>NZ_VLPK01000009.1 GCF_007558865.1 Mucilaginibacter corticis | reverse complement strand
GAATTGCACGTCGGGTTGTCGCAGCGGTTGTTGTCGTGATGGTTTTAGTGCTTTTTTATCTTTTTCTGTTTGTAAAGGATTGCCTATAGTAAATATCCGGTTAAAGAAATAATCTTCGCCGGCGTTGCGCATCCATTGGGTATAGGCTCTTATGCGATAGCTTCCTGCTTTAATTTCATCGTCCAGTATCAGGTCGCCGGCAACGGTTCCTGAATCAACAGGCAACTTCAACGTTTTTACAGGTTGATCTTGTTCGTTTATCAGGTCGACATAAACAGCTCCGCTCAACGGCGAGCCGGTGCCTGCTGCCGGTGGTTAGGTATCCTTTAAACCAAATGGTATCGCCGGGTACATAATATGGTTTATCCAGGTGCAGATAGGCTTTTTCCTGCGGGATACTGTCCGTCCATTTTTGCAAAGAAACAAGCAGTGGGTTAATAGCAATCATCCGGCGCGGAAGGTCGGGTACCGGCGGTTGGTATTCAACCGGTAACTGGTCGCCCACCCGGGCCTTTGCCCAATAGCCGTGGATGAAAAAATCACTATAATTTGTATAACTTCCTTTTTTGTCAATTACGGCCCGGTCTGTCACTAGTTTTAATATTGATCCCTTGGGATCAATAGTGATGCCTCGTTGAAAATCAGCTTGATTTCCATTAATACGGGTTGCAGTCCCAGGATTATATGTAACATATAATTGCTGCCTGAATTTGAAGGACATAAAATTTGTATCTAGTGCGGTAATTAAAGAGTCGAAACTTATTGTTCGATTACTCACTATTGGTCTATCAATTAGAAGAGTCGTCTTTTCATCTTGATTTTTCATTGTTGCATATCCATCAATAGATTTCGTGATAAATCCATTTTCAGATGTGTTGTTTGCATAAACCGAGCGCAAAAAATGCATAAATGAACCTTGGTAGGTCTTTAAACGATTTTGTGTCCATCGCTTTTTTTCTTCATCTGTCCCATCAAGGTCCTCAAAACTGCATTCGCCATGATAAAGCGCGATATCGTCTACAGCGTTGTAGCCAAAATCTTTTAGTTGGTAATGGATACGATAGCCCAGCCCCTTGTTTTCGATAATCAGAAAATCATCTGCGTCAGCCATTAATATACCTTTTTTTGTGCTAAAGTTTATCACTTTTGGGTTGGTGATAACACATTGCTTAGCGTTTTCTGATTCACCTAAAAAGTTTTTTTTAAATAATTTGAAATTGTTATCCCATGCGTTTTTCTTTCCTATCACTACCTCTTCAAGACGAATAGATTTTGGTGTTAATTGTAATTGAATATGGAGAGATATGTCTTTTACAATAATTGTGCGTGTTTCTGAGCTATAACCTAATAACTGTACAGATAGCTGAAAGGTTCCTGAAGGCATGCCGGTAAAACTAAACTTCCCATTTTCGTCCGTTGAGGTAACGCGTTCAGAGCTGCCTATAAAAACAGTTGCAGCTTTAACCGGTTCGCCCTTTTCATTTACGATAACTCCAGATACTGTAAAGCCTGTCTGGGCAAAAATCCCATGAGACACGAATAACAAAATAATAATGAGAAATGATTGGCAGCGATTTTTCACGGAATAGGTTTTAGGTAATTCAAAAGTAATAAAAATACAGAGGTTAAATAAATGATATAATTAGAATCACAATTACTTAATTAACTAATAGTAAATATATTTTTACTATTATCAACAAAAACTAACGTTTCCTATCTTTTATGTCGCCTTATTAAGCTAAGTGTTCTACAAAGTCTTTAATTCTCTCAAAAAAAAGTGCTCTGATTTTGCCCAACTGATAAAATCAGAAATCCTCTTCACAAAACGATCTCCTGAATTTTTAGTTATGTAACTGGGTAAATTAACATTCGTTAGTGGCCTTAAATCAACAAACTCCAATGGATGAAAGTATAAGTTTAAATAACCATCCCTTTTATGGGCTGCCGAGCACATTCTTTTATAACAAATAATGGCACATGGTGGAAGGTTAACCAAAATAACGGAAAACGAAGATAAGAGGATACTGATGCAGGTAATTGTAAAATGCCATATTCATAAAACCAACTACGGGGTTTATTTAGGTTGTTATATCGACCTGGGATGAAGGTTGGGTTAAGCGATGAGTTATAAATATAACCCGCTTTTTGTATTTCATATTCATTAACCCGCATCATTTTTGGCATTCGGAAACCAATCACTTTTAATCCGATTATTTTTTCCAATGCTATTTTTGATGACAACAAATGTTCAATTTTAAAGTCTGAATGATTATAACCATGAGACCCGATCTCATGCCCTTCATTGATTATTTCAGATATTATAATTGGACGATTTAAAGCATAATTGGCTGTACAAAAAAAGGTCGCTTTTGCATTGAAACTTTTTAACAAATCTAAAATCAACAATATTCCATTTGTTGAAATAGTTAATTGTTCTTCAAATGTTATGGGCTGGCCGTATTCTATCGGCATATCAAATTCCTCGATATCAAAACTCAACAGGATCATTTTCAATTTGGATTAGGTTGGTTGATCGAATTATGTAATTCGGGCGATTTTTCGTTTGCAAAAATATACTTCCTAAATAGCTGCCTATGATGCCTAAAACCAATAATTGCAAACCGCCAAAAAAAGCTACTGTTGCAATCAATGATGCCCACCCAGAAAGTGCATCATAACCACAAAAATAGCTAATTAGGATGTAGGGTATGTAAAATAAAGCTAACAATGAAAAAACCAAACCGATCCCCGTGGCCAGATATAATGGTTTCACGCTAAAGGCCATTATGCTTCCAATAGCAAGTTTGATTAATTTAAAAGAAGAATATGCTGGAGTGCCGGTAAGTCTTGCAGAGGGAGTGTATGGAATGCCAATTTGCGAATACCCAATCCATTTGATCATGCCTCTGAAAAAAAATTCATATTCATTGATCTTTACTAATTCATCAGCAACTTTCTTGTCGACAAGCCTAAAGTCTGAAAGTCCATTTTCCAGCGTATTATCAGAAACAATACTAATAATTTTATAAAACAAGGCTGAAGAAATACGGGACAATATATTGGTATAGGGATTAGGTTTGTCACGATAGGTATAGACAATCTCATAACCAGTTTCCCAGTACTGTAGCATTTTGGGCAAAAGACTTGCTGGATGTTGTAAGTCTGCATCTATAGTTATTATGGCATCACCTTTTGCCAGGTTAATACCAGCTTTAAGTGCATAATCTTTGCCAAAGTTTCTCGATAGATCTATGTAAAAGATATTATCATATTTTTTTGACTGTAGCTTAATTTCGTTTAAAGTATTATCAAAGCTACCGTCATTTATAAAAATAAATTCAAATAGATAGCCTGTTTCATTCAAAGCTTTAGATATCTCTAAAACAATCTGGCATATGTTTCTTTCCTCGTTGAAAGCCGGGATAACAATCGATAGTTTCTTTTTCACAATTGTATGGTAAGATTTAGGTTTTAAGTGAGGAGATATGAAAACTTATCGGCGGACTTCTAAGGGAAGTGGTCGATGAGATCAAACTGACTGCGAGCACCCACCCTGTTGTACTGGGTAACTGCCCTTTCCTGGAAATCGCGGCCGACCGGGATAAGATCAGTTCGGTAATTTCCAACCTGGTCAGCAACGCGGTCAAGTATTCAGACAAGGGCAAAACGGTCACGGTTAGCTGCAGCTTTTCCCCTGTCAGCGTAACGGTCAGCGTCAAAGATGAGGGTATGGGGATCGCGCCGGAGGATACCGATAAGATCTTCGACCGCTATTACCGGGTCAAAACCGAACATACGCAACATATCGCCGGTTTTGGGATCGGCCTGTACCTGAGCGCCCAGATCGTGCAGCTGCACGGTGGCCGCATCTGGGTGGAAAGCGAAACCGGCAAGGGGTCGACTTTTTATTTCAGCCTGCCAATTTGATATAGCAGTGTAAAAAAACAACAAGATAATCGGTAATAAAGCGATTATCTTGCTAAAATGTAACAGAAACCCGGGCTTAAACACCCATTTGAGTTAACATTCTTGATTAAGAACACAATATCTACCACCACGGGGCTTTTTTGCTGATAACTTTGGGGTATGAAACATGTGATTATCGGCGATCTGCATGGGCGGGATATTTGGAAAGAGGCACCCATGGATGACCAATCTAAATTTATTTTCCTGGGGGACTATGTGGACAGTCTGCGAAAAAGCGATCAGGAGATCCTGGAGAACTTGCGGGATGTTATCGCCTTCAAAGCAAGGTATCCCTGGCGGGTGGTGCTGCTGACGGGCAATCTTGACGCGCAATATATGTACTATCCGCATTACCGTTGTGCGGGGTTCCGCGCGTCCGCGCAGCCTGCCTTAACGAAATTATTCCGCGCCAACGACCATCATTTTGCTTATGCCTACCAGGTCAGAAATATGTTATTTACGCATGCCGGGGTGACGAACACCTGGTTCCGGCAACTGAAATGTGACGAGGTATACCGCCGCTACCGCTACGGCAATAAACCCATCGCTGACACGATGAACGCCATGCGCAGGAACGCCCACGCCCCTGCCCTATTCACACCCTGCCGCGTTCGCACCGGGCAAGATAGCGATGGCAGCGCCGTCTGATCGGACGCGAAGGTCACCTGGGACGACGCGCTCGACGGCTATCACCAGTTTGTCGGCCATACGCCGATGGATCAGCCCTGCGCCAATATTTCAGAGGGGAAGTCGATTACTTACCTGGATGTTTTGCATAAGTGGGCGTACTTTCATGAAGTTGATATTTAAATAAATCTTTAAAACTAGACATTGTGACGAAACCTGTGTAGATAATAAATTTATTTTTTAAAATTTACTACGCAAATAGGCTGCGCAATAGCTACTTTAATTTGTTACTTTAAATCAAAAGAAATTCACGAATGGTATATAACGATGAGCATTTTGAAGCTGAACTAAATATCAAACTTAGAAAACGACTTTCTATCTTGCGATTTTGGCAGGACGAACTGATTAGGTATTTGTGCCGGTTTTTAGACGAAACCAAAGATCAGCGACAAAGGACTGGTTGCGAAGCCTTTTTAAAGTTACTGACAAAAATCAGGTTAAATCTTGATGCAGCTAATGCCCTGATGCACTTAATGAACGATGATTATCGCTACAAAACGAGTATCAATGTCCTTTACCGCACAATGGTCGATGATATAATTAATAGTTATTATTTGTGGGGTACTGTTGTAATGAATGACCCGGAACAACAAGCCCTGAGAAATGAACTGAAAATTTTACATAAGGAATTTACTGTAAGTGTGATTGACGGGATCAAAGCTGAACAACAGTTCCGGGCATTTGTCAGTACAGTCAAAGGCGATACTCCCATTGCTGAGGTTGATGTTGAGGCGTATTTTAAAAAAGGAAATCCAGATTTGGTTGATAGAAACGGAAAATGGCAAACTAATGCTGACTTACGCTCGACAACTCATCCCGACATCAAAAAGCAACTTAATCAGCACGAAAATTGCGGCTTTATTTCAGAAGCCAAAAAATTAGCATTTTTGAAAGCCCGTGATCTCCCCTGGCACGATGAGCTAAAATCGTTATTTAAATATCTTTCGCAATATCAGCATTTCAGTCCTCAAGCGCATCACCTTTTAACCTTACACATCGATCAGGATATTACGATCTATCAACATACTTTAGGACAGCTGCTAATGTTGATGCGTCAGCTTTTTGGTGTATTGGAAATTAAAAACAAACTGGTGCTGGATCAGGAATTAGCATCAATTGGAAAAGCAATGTTGGATAGTTTTAATTCGGAGCCATTTTAAAAAAGGGCGATATAAGCGTTCCGAAAACAATCTTTATCAACTGCTAATTAGTAGAATTTGATTGAATAACTTAATATGATTTTCTGTTTTTATATATTTATTTCAAAATAATGGTATGAGCGCGGAAAATTCAGAAGAAGACTTTGGTCAGATTGACCCAAAACTTGATTTGACTGATTATAAATATCCGCCAACAGCATTATTATCTTCACCGCCATCAAATCTCTCGATTACCGCCCAAAAATTAGATGCCGAAAAAAATAGTATTATCAAAACTTTAGCCTTTAGCGGTGTTGAAATCGATAGGATTAAAGCTACAATAGGACCGACGATAATCTTATATGAAGTGATACCAGCCCCAGGTGTGCGGATAGCTAAGATCAAAAGCCTTGAACCGGACCTGGCTTTAGCTTTGGCGGCAAAAGTTGAAGTGATCGGCCAGTTATCCGGTAAAGGAACCGTAGGAATTAAAGTATTTCACGCAATGCCGGATCGAGTGACCATTCGTTCGGTAATCAATACCGAACCTTTTGAAAAAACCAAGATGGAGTTGCCTATAGCGCTCGGAAAAACCATAGATAATTCAGTATTTACGATTGACTTAGCTGAACTGCCTCATATCTTGATCGGTGGCGCTACCGGCCAGGGTAAGTCTGTTTGCCTGAATGTTATATTAGCCTCATTATTATATAAGAAGCATCCTTCAGAACTTAAATTAATCCTTATTGATGTTCGTCAGTTAGAACTGGCCTTATATACCCGGATTGAACGTCAATTTTTAGCTAAACTTCCGCATTCGCGAAAATCCATTGTGGGCGATTTAGACAATGCAATACACACCTTGGCAGGTGTGGGTCTTGAGTTGGATCAGCGCTATGGGTTATTAAAAAAAGCCGGGGCACGGAACATCAAAGAATATAACAAGCGATTCGTAACGCGTTTACTCGAAACAGATTCCGGGCACCGATACTTGCCGTATCTTGTTATAGTAATTGATGAATTTGCAGAGTTGCTCAATCCCAACCATGACGTCGAGACTGTCATCAACCGCTTAGCCCAATTAGGCAGACCTGTCGGTATTCATTTGGTTATTGCAACACAACGGCCATCTGTAAAGGTCATTACAGGTAACATTAAAGCTAATTTCTCTTGCCGTTTAGCCTTTAGAGTAGCTTCGACCACAGACTCTAAAACCATTTTGGATATCCAGGGGGCTGAATCTTTACATCATCCCGGAGATATTTTATTCAGGCATGGCGCTGATGTTTTTCATTTGCAGGGCGCCATAATCGATACCCATGAAATTGAAAGCCTGACCAATTTTGTCGGTTTACAACCGGGTTATCCCACAGCCATGCTCCTGCCCGAGTCCAAATCTGAAGATGCTTCAACACCTTATACTGATCCCGGCGATCGGGATCCATATTTTGAAGAAGCAGCCCGTCTGATTGTTATGTATCAGCAAGGTTCACCTTCACTTATTCAACGCAAATTAAAATTAGGCTATAACCGCGCCGGACGGATTATGAATCAGTTGGAAAGCGCGGGCATTGTCGGCGCCTTTGATGGCAGTAAAGCACGCGAAGTATTATTTGCTGACGAAACATCCTTAATGCGCTTTTTAAATGGAGAACCGCCGTATCCCGAACCTACCCAACCGGCGCCTGCTCCAAAGCCTGTAAACACAGTAAAAGCACCCGAAGAAATACCTGTCTATATCAACCTAAACCAGCCAGAACCAAAAGTAATTCAAAAATCAAAATCTTTTTGGCAACGCTTATTTAACTCCTGATGCCTATCTAATTTCCAGGATAACTTTATCGTTGACGACGATATCCCAACCAGTAAGAAACTCAATTTCTGGAGTGTGCTGGAGGGAAAAAACCCTAAACTGGACAAAGACAGCCGATTTTATTTTGCGGTTACCGGCTCTTATGAAAATGTTAATCACCAGTCCTTTACTTATAAATCATTATATAGCTAACAGGCAGGAAACTTTGGCGCGGTCAGCGCAGCGATACATCAAAATCTAATTACTTTGCTTCACCGACAGCACATCAACTTTTAGAGCTAAATTGTTTATATTTAATTTATTATTAACTTTAAACAAACAACCTAACAGATCATGTCAAACACACAACCAAACCTCACATCTTTATTAGCGAGCAGATCAACGGAAATTGGGTCATTTGCTAAAAAATCCATCACGAAGTCACTTAAGATTGTAGCGCAGAAGCCTAAAACGATGCCCATCTTGAAACTAAACTTCGGCGAGCCCGATGCCAAAGTACAGTTATCCAATCATGCTTCTCACGCTTCGCATGTTTCTCATCACTCACACCATTCACGTCATCGCTAAAATGGAAAATCAAAATCATATTGAAGGCAATAGCATTTTTGCTTATGCGGATGAACGGCTATTCTCGAAAGAAGCCATCTTCAAATGTCTGTATTGGTACGGCGATCATTTTCACACAACAGTGAACATCAATGATGGCTACTATCAGCTTCAATTAACAACTGCTCAAGAGATTTCACGGGAAGAATTGAAACTATTCCTTCAAAAATTAGAAAGGGACTTAATTGATTTTAATTTGCGAGACATGGTCAGTAAAGAAACCCAAAACGTTCGGGATCTGCTGATTGCAAAAGCATTTTCAAATGGCGAGTTGGATGAAGATCCACCGGGTGAAATCAGCGATCCAGTTGGATTTTCTGTATATGAAAATAAAGGATGATTTCTGTAACGTTTCGCCGTTCGTTAAAACTGTGCTTAGCAAATACCAAGGGAAGGGTGATGGCTATTGCCTGGATGCTCCCAGCGGAAGTGGACGTAATACTTTTTTCCTGGCTAAACATTTTTGCAAGGTGCTGGCCGTCGATATTGACCAGACGGCACTAAAACATATTGAGCAAGATGCCCAAGGCCTGAATATTCAAACGAAGCAACTGAATTTAGAGCACTTGTCAGCCTTCGACCTAAAATGTTACGACTTGGTTTGTGTCGTTCATTATTATACAGTAGCCTTCATCGAATTGCTCCTGAAAAAAATGCAAAAGGGTGCTTTACTCTTAATTGAGTCACCCGCCTGCCACGGCGAAAACTTCAGGACGCTACCTAATGAACAAGAATTAAAACAAATATTGGGTAAAAAAGAGCTGTTAAGTTATCGCTTTCGCGCTTGCAAACACCCAAATAATATAGAAAGCCGGGGTTCGGCAAAAATATTGATTAAAATATAAGTAAATGGAAACCCTAAGCCCACGTACTAACCGAAAGTTCAAAGATATCGGCTACTATGCAGAACAACAATCAAATTATTTCCTGCTGCCTTTTCGGTTTCATCGATTGAATGATGACAAAGAAGTTTTAGTCAATGAAGTTGGCGACCATCTGGTTGTACCTCTCGGAACCGCGGGACGTATCATACAGCGTCAACTTTCAATCGAAGAAGACGCAGATCTTTATGGAGATTTGGTTGCCGGATTCTTTATCGCAGAACAAGAGGTTCCGGCATTAATAGATGTCTTAGCCACGCGTTATCGTACCAAGAAATCATTTTTAGATCAATTTACCAGCCTGCATTTATTTGTTATCACTCTTCGTTGCGAACATACTTGCCATTATTGCCAGGTATCCCGCGTAACCACGAACAAAGATGAATTTGATATGCGGTATGAACATATCAATAAAGGAATTGAGCTCATGTTGCAATCGCCCAGTGATTATTTAACCATGGAATTTCAGGGCGGGGAAGCCTTACTGGCTTTTGATAAAATTGTATATGCTATCGAACGCACCAAACCGCTCGCAGCTAAACTGGAAAAACAAGTCACTTATGTTATTTGCACCAATCTTGCCGTTTTAGACGAGGATATCCTGGCCTACTGTAAAACCAATAATGTCTTATTATCAACTTCGCTGGACGGTCCGGGATTTATCCATAATCAAAATCGTCGCCGCCCCGGTAACAACAGTTACGAATTAACCATCAAAGGCATAGAACTAGCCAGAAAATGGCTGGGCACCGGAAACCTTTCGGCCTTAATGACCACTACAAATCTATCCCTGGATCACCCAACGGAAATCGTCGACGAATACTTTCAGCAAGGTTTTCGCAGTATTTTTTTGCGTCCTGTTTCACCTTACGGCTTTGCGTTAAAAAACGAGAAAAAAAACAAATATGAGATCGAGCGCTTTATCAACTTCTACAAAAAAGCTTTACATCATATACTTGATTATAATAAAAGAGGCGAATTTTTCAGGGAAGAATATGCCACGATCATTTTAAAGAAAATCCTTACCCCTTTTCCGGTTGGTTATGTCGACCTTAATTCGCCTGCAGGTGCTATCACCAACGTGATCCTGTTTAATTATGATGGTGCCGTTTACGCCAGTGATGAAAGCCGGATGCTAGCTGAATCAGGTGACTTCACTTTTCGTTTAGGTCATTTGGACACCGACACTTACGGGGATATATTTTATGGTGAAAAAGCACAGGCTTTATCCGAAGTTATGGTAAACGAAACACTTCCGGGATGTTCAGAATGTGCGTTCCAATCCTATTGCGGGGCGGATCCGGTACATAATCACGCTACCCAGGGTTCTGTCTGGGGTTATCGCCCAACCAGTACTTTTTGCCAAAAAAACATGGAGCTCATCCGGTACCTGATCGAGTTGATGGATGGAGATCCGCAAACCAGGCAAATTTTTGAAGGTTGGATTTCACAAAGGAGGGCCTCATGATTTTTCGAGCCAAAGGTATCCCGACAGGAGTGAATGACCTTATTGTCGGAGTGATCACCCGCAATCCTGATCACCATGGTGAAAGTCTTATCTGGGTTGGAGATGAATTTAATTACGGCAGTTATATCGCACATTTGAGTTGCCAGTCTATTGAGGCGAGTATTGTGCCAACCATAGCTAACATCCAGGCTTTGGATCATCTATCAGATGGGGACATTGTTTCTATCGGACAGGACGGAATTGTCCGCACCGTATATCGTGTCAACTCGTTTTACAATACGATCCTGGCTACGGAACGCTGTAACAGCAACTGTTTAATGTGCTCACAACCACCTAAGGATAGAAATGATATCCCTTACCTATTCGAACTATACCGGCGGGTAATACCCTTGATCCCAAAAGATTGTTTAGAACTCACGATATCCGGTGGCGAACCCACATTGATGGGTGAATATTTTTTTGAACTATTGGAATTAATCACCCGCGAACTGCCGAAAACAGATATACACATCCTGACGAACGGACGGACATTTGCCTGGAACCATTTCGCCGAACGATTGGCACAGATCGGGAACCCCCGCATGATGCTCGGCATCCCGGTTTACGCTGACTATTATCAGGTGCATGATTACATTGTCCAGGCACGCGGAGCATTTGATCAGACCATATTGGGTTTACACAACCTGGCCCGTTACGGTATTCGGTTAGAAATCCGCGTAGTTCTGCATCAGCAATCTATTCCACGACTCAGCCGGCTGGCACGTTACATCTTTAAAAATCTGCCATTTGCCGAGCATGTTACTTTTATGGGCCTCGAATATACCGGTTACACCCCGCACAATATCGAAAAGTTATGGATAGACCCTTACGACTATAATAAAGAACTAACTGAAGCGGTAGAATTTCTTGCCGGCCAAGGCATGCACGTTTCTATATACAATGCGCAATTATGTGTCATGCCTGAAAGACTTTGGGGGTATGCGCGCAAATCCATTTCTGATTGGAAAAATGATTATCTGCCAGCTTGCCAAGCTTGCAGTAAGCTTCATGACTGTGGCGGATTATTCACCTGGAATTTAAAAAAATGCAGCGCACATATTCAACCGGTTTTTGAAGACGTAAACCTATTAACCTCATGAAAAAGTTCCCCATTCTCGCACAAAAAACCGCTTTAGTATTTGCTGCAGCTACGGCTTTACGGAGCCAACCGGTAATCGCAGCATCTTCATCAGGCATTATTAACGCCGGACTTGAACCCATAGCTACCCGTATTCGGAAGTTAAAACCAAAACTGGTATTAAAATTCACTCGGCGATTTGAAGCCAATGGGGCTCGCTTTGTATCGCATAGCTCCCATAGTTCTCACAGTTCACATGCTTCGCATAGTTCTCACGCTTCCGGACATTACGGTGGCGGCGGAGACGACGGCGGTATCGGTGGCCTGGGCGTGCTGGTCGTTGGCGGCGCCTTGGCTTACGGTGCGTATCAATTGGGTAAAAACAAACAAAAATAATTGCTTAACTTCAATTTTAATCCTGATCATATGAAACCTAATCCCAACTCAAAAAAATTTAAGGCAATGTCACTGGCCTTGGCATCGGTAGCCTTATTAGCAGGTAACCGGGCAAAAGCTACAACATCAGTGAATGTGCAACCTGATGAGAGCGATGCTAATATATCGGTCGCAAAAAACCGCCTAAAAGCTAATCTGGTACTAAAGTTAAATATGGCAAAACCCGATGCCAGCAAAATCATGATGCACACTTCTCATGCCTCGCATGCTTCACACGCATCCCATGCCTCTCACGCATCTTCTTCGCCGACTTATACCCCATCTTATACTCCCGAACCCGTGGCTCCAGTTGGGCCGGTTCGATCTAGCTCTCAATCGGTAACAACTGTTGATACTTCTCGGATGCTAGTCAAAGGAATGACGGGTGAAGACGTCAAACGGATGCAGGAACTGCTTAAGGGTAAAGGTTACACCGTTCCCACTAGCGGCTACTTTGGCGCACAAACTGAAGTTGCCGTAAAGAAATTCCAGAAAGCCATGGACCTTCCTGAGAATGGCAAGGTTAATAGCACGACGTTATCGTTTTTGTCACGTCCTTAAAAATAGAAAGCGACTCATTTAAAACACCTATGGACAAAATTGAAGGCATTAAATGTAATTAATGGATCAAGCCATTTTATCAATATAGGATTGATCAATTTGTACTGCGGCTCCAAAAAGTTCAACCTGCCATATCACGTCATTTTTTAAACAGTCGATTCTGGACCTGATAATGCCGTGTTTATATTTTATTTCCTGCAAGCTCGGGTTTTTTTCCAAAATAAGTTTTTCGATTGATTTCTCTCGTTTTTTGGCTTTACTTCCTAAAGTCAAAACACTGGTGGTCAAGTATAAATTACTACTATGTCCTGCATATTTCTGCAACATACTTTTTTGAGGTAGTTTTTGGTTTCTGTTCCAAGGTGTAATTTTTGAAACAGGATTATCAATTAATAAAGAAGACCATATTTTTGTGTGGTAACCATTTTCAGATCCATGGTGAGGAACTTTAAAAAGAGAAGCTTTTCGATCTATCGACAAACAATTTTCTAAAATATTATCCCAACCTTCTTTATTATCTCGGGAAATTTCGAGATCGGCCCCCAATAGGATGCGATGATCGTTTATTTTAATGTAAATTACTACCGATTTAGAATTCGGAGACTCATTTATAAATTTCTTATTCCGGTGTTTTATGACATCAATTAGTTTAGAAATTTCTTGATCGAATTTGTCTAAAGTGTAATCAGAAGGCGAAAGAGCCCAAACCTCGTTAGACACTCCGTTTGCCTCTGTTTTGTACAGTAATCTATCTTGCGAAGCCCTAAGAGGGATCTCATTTCTTTCAGCAATTAGCTTAACACAATTAAAAAATTCTGTTGTAGACGAACTCCACACGCCGTCATCTGCTTTCGCTACATCGAGAGATAGCAAAAGTAAAAATTTGTCTTTGTCTGTACTGCGTGCAAAATAAAACTTGGCAGATTCGCAAGCTCCTAAAAGACTTGACATTCCTAAAATATGATCATCATGCCAGTGCGTGCAAATAATCACTTTTACTTGAGTTTTAACGTCGACGCCAAGAGCAAGTAAATAATCTAATGGTAAGCAAGTTCTAGTATTGGGATCAATACAACTATCAATAACCACCCATTCATTATTTCCAATATGGATTACCGAACTTTCTCCGTAACCACCTCCAGTTCCTATAAGTGTAACCTCTCCAATATGAATTTGCGGTAAGTCTTCTAATCCCATTTAAGACTATTACTTAACGACCTTGCGTTATCTGCGATCGTATCAAACTGTGCAACAGTCCACGAAGGCAAACGCTGAAATCTAATAAATGATTCTTTGATAACCTGGCTGTTCCTAACAGCATATCCCACGCTCCAATAAAAAACATTCCCCAAACCGATTAGCTTTTTATCTTCAGGAGACACATCATTAAAATCAAATGATGCAATTTCGTATGTAGCAGGATGGTGAAGGTCTTCTAATTTAGCGACAAAACTGTCCTCCTTTAGCTCGATAATATGACCCACCCAATTTTGGGCTTCTTTATAATATTCCCGGTAAGTATTGAAATTTCGATTATTTAATGCATGAAGCTTATTATTAAATAAAATGTCTGAATCTTTTTTGTCAAGGAAGCTGAAATCATAGCCATCCTCATATTTAATTTCAGAGTTTTTTATAAGCTTGAGATCAATCGTCTCGATCGCTTCGTCAACAACTTTTGTTGATAGTCTGGTATCACTTAATTGATAATCCGATGAGGTGATTTTTTCAATAACTGTACTATCCATTTTGCTGCTCAAATTTATTCCAAAGGTTATCCATGTGCCGATCTGCCTTTTCAAGCGCAGTGGGCCAATAACTGTTGATGAGTTTGACTAAACCATTATCTTTTTCAGACCGTGAAGTATCAACATCAACATGATCTGTAATAACAATATTTACGCCAAAAGACGATATGGCATTAGAAGATTGAATTCTTATTCTATAATGACCGGGAAGTTTGTCCGATCTGTCTTTTTCAAAAAACTCTAGGTTAACAACTCGTGCTTCGTTAAGAAAATCCCAGTTTTTTAACGGAGCAAAAGTATTTCCAAATGAATAGAATTTTTCAGCTGTTTTAAGATTAATATCGTAAACAAAATTAATTCCGACTGCCTTGATGGGTGTCTCGTTCAGAAACGTAAAAATTCCAATGATCAAATCCCTGACCAATCCGAAATGTGGTTCCGAGGTCGTACTAATTTCAAATCTATCAGGCTTTACATCAAATTTCGCCCAACCAAGATCAAATCTGACTAATTCATTATGAATTAATTCTACTTTGGTTTGTTGAGCTTCTGATTCTCTAATTAATTCTTTTTTTGCCAGCCAGAAAGGCTGTATTAATGCGGGGTTAAAATCCCCCAGCATAACAAATGCCAATGATTTTACTTCCAAATGTGTATTTACAGGCATATATAGATTAGGTCACTTTATCAGCAGTCGAATATACTATTTTTATTAAATAAATAAATATTTAATTATTTTGGAATTCGTTGATTATCCGACCTTTATAATAATGTAATTGCAAATATCCATTTTATATTCTAAAGTAAAGTCGTTGAAAAGCCATAATCGATTTATAATTTATTGATAGTTATTTTATGCGATTAGGGCATATTTTTCAAACAAATTAACGCCAATACTCGGTTCATTAAAAGGGATTTAATTTAGTATATATACCATTGAATTCCTACTCTTGGCGCTTGATCTTGTAGCCGAATCCGTTGTTGAGATTAACAAAGATGTTTCTTTGTTTGCCGGGTTTGCCGGAGAATTCGTTTTAGATTTCGTAGTTGTTGCTGATTTTAAAAGGGGCTTTAAGAGGTTTGGAAGTAGTCGAAGCGAATTCCGATGGGGAGGCTGCGTAGGATGGTTAAGTTGTCTATCTTTTTATGGGAGAAGGGATGATGAAATCGAATCCACGGCGGTATTCCATGCCGAAGGGTGGGTGACAGATAATATTTTGATTTGATGCAGTTGGCGGCAGCAGAGCTAGCTATAAAGCCGGCCCCTATCCCGGACTGTACCAAACTAGTTAAAGCTTTTTAGCAGTTGCAGATTAGCTAAGGCGTCGCCGGCGGTATTGTTGAAGTAGGCGTAGATGGTTTTCCCTTCCTCCTGCCATTCCCGGATGAAGGTAGCGTATTCGGAAAGAAAGCTGTCGGTATAGCTGCCTTTGTAATTACCGCCCGGGCCGTGGAAACGCAGGTAGACGAGGTCATCTGCGGTAGTTTCAAAGGGTGTAGCGGACTTGGGCATATCCTGGATGACCATAGCGACCTGTTGCCCGTTTAACAGCGCGTATACGGGATCGTTGTACCAGGAATCGTGTCGGAATTCTACAGCTATGCGCCAATCAAATTGACTTAAATTATCCAAAAGTTCCGCCAGTTGCGGCAAAGCGCTGACCTGCAGGCTTGGCGGGAACTGGACGAGCAGACAGCCTTTTTGCGCCTCCGGCAGATTGATCGCCTGCATAAAGCGGCCGATGTCATCCTGATTAAACAACAGGTTTTTCTGATGGGTGATTCCTTTCCATAGTTTAAAGGTAAACCGAAATCTGGCCGGTACTTCTGTCGACCAGCGCTGTATGGTTTTGGCTTGAGGGATTTTATAAAAAGAACTGTTGATCTCTAAACTGTTCTCTTGCAAAGCGTAATAGCCCAGCCTGGAAAGCGCCGCATGCTCCGGCGGGAAATCACGTTTGGGTACCGCTATTTTCAGTCCGCTTGTTCCGCCATAGAAATCGCCCGGCCGCATCAGGCTTGTTTGAGTTTGGCTTCCATGCTCAGGGTGGTGTGCGGCACAGCGCGCAAGCGTTCTGCCGGGATGAGTTTACCGGTTTCACGGCAGATCCCGTAAGTCTTATTCTGTATCCGCATTAACGCAGCTTCAAGTTGTTCGATAAACTTTTTTTGTCTTGCGGCCAGCTGGTTGGTCTGTTCTTTCTCCAACGTAGCCGAACCATCCTCCAAAGTCTTGCCGGCGATGGCAGCATCGTCCCCGTTCGAATTGGAAGCGCTCAATGATCCTGCCAGGTCGTATAATTCTTCCCGGGCCATAGCTATTTTTTGCTCGATCAGTGAGCGAAATTCTTGTAGTTCCGCATCGTTGTATTTTGTTTTGTTTTGGTTTTGCATGCTGAATAAACACTGAAAAGCGGAACTGGTTTTTAAATAAGATGATGTATGAATTTTAAAAAGCCCCGCTAAATTGGCGGGGCTCTCTGAAATTTGACAATAATTACCCGACTACAGTAGCTTCTATTTCAACCAACAGTTCGGGGAAGGCAAGCGCTTTAACTTCAAGCAGCGTGCTTGATGGTACTATTTTGTGTTGCTGCATCCAGCCGGCTAATACACCATACGAACCAAAGAAATCGGCTATTGATGTAGTGTACAAATTAAGGCGTACAACGCCTGCAGATTTATAACCTGCCTGGTGAATTACCTTCTCCAGGTTTTGCAGGCTTAATAATATTTGGTCGTTCATGCTGCCACCGGCCGGTTTTCCGTCGGCGGTCATGGCTGCTTGTCCTGAACAATACAGAGTACCCTGGTTATGTTTAACTTCTACCGCCTGGGCATAAACAAAGTTGTCTTGCCAGGTCCATGGGTTTACTATTTTCTTTTCCATTGTTATATATTTTTTGGTTTATTATGATTTTGAATGGTAAATAAAGTCATGCAGGGTAACTTCAAATGTGGTTCCTTTATCGGTAAAGCTCATTTTAGTCGGGAAATAACCATCGCGACTGAACTTAGCAGGTTGTGGTATTGTGCGTTCAAAAGTTTTAGTGCCGGTTAAAAATGCCAATGTTGCCATTGGCTCGTAAAAAGTAACGTTGCCATTATAGCTGCCATATACAAATGTTTGTGTAAACGGCTGCGGATTGGTTTGTGAAAGTTCGGGCGAAGTAACATCAACCCAGTGGGTTCCCATTTCAGGCTCACCGCCCGAGATAGGTACATAATTTTGTGGCAAATAAGCCGACGCAGGATAATTGACAAACCCGGTCGAGTCGGTTTCAAAATCAGGTATTTGCAAACGATCACTTTCAGGCATCATGTAAAAGTGCATGTCAAAATGTGGCTTGTCATATACATGTTCTGGTGGATGGCCGTGCGGGTTCCAGTCTAAAACTATCGTCTGAAAAGGAGTAGCAGTTTTTTCAGCAGGCATGGTTAATACATACTCCTGTTCCTCTCCGTCAGAAGGTAAATTTGTAAAAGCAGTTTTTTCAAAAGTGATGCCTACGTTTAAAGGTTTATTTTGGGCGTCTGTTTCGACCCATGACCATGCGTGGCCATTGCCCAAAGCCACCGCGGTGCCTTTAAACTGGCCCGGTAAATGTGTAACTTTTTCTTTTTTGCAGGATGCTGCAGCGATCATCAATACAGCTGCTGTTGTTAAAATTTGATTTTTCATGACGTTTTTTCTGTTGTTTAAGTTTAGACGAAAGTGCACAGGGGGGCGGTCCGGCCATAGCTGTGTATGGATGAACTGTAATTCCTGTTGACTGAATTGTTTTGGTACTTTTAAATTAACCGGGGCCCCGGTTAATGGTAGAAGTAATGGTTTAAATTCAAATGCGCTTCATGCCTTTATTATTTTGGAACAAAGGTATGCTCAATTAAAGTCAGGGCATTTGATTCAAATCACAAAGAGAAGGTCAAAGCGCGGGTAATACGGTTACCCCTAATTGCGTGTTTAGTTTTTCCATGCGCTCAAAAAATTCAGGACCGGGTTTCTCTGTCGGGACCGGCGGCAACTCCATAGTTACTGCCGGACGGCTAAATTGAAGAAACATTTCTTCGAAACCGCCGGGTGTGATCAGCAATAAAAATGTCGCAGTATCGCTAACCAAATTAAAAGTGTGCGGTACGGACCTGGGTAAGTGTACATAATCGCCGGCTTTAGCGAGAACGGTTTTTTCACCTATTTCATAGTTTATTTCACCCGACAAGATCACAACGCTTTCGTCCTCACGGCTGTGAACGTGAAGCGGTGGTTCAAAGCCTTTGCGCAATACGCATTTGATCAATGAAAACTGGCCGTTGGTTTCGGCAGTTGTAGTTAAAAATGTCATTAAATTAGGGCCATACCAGCGGGAGCGTTCCAGCATTGTTTCGCTATGGACATGTAAAGCGGTGTTGTTAAATAAGTTGTTCATAAATCTTTCTTTTTAATTATGAAACAAAGTTAACGGGGATATTTAGGGGCGTTCTCAACCAAATGGTGGATTTTAATTGATTAACCCGTATTCTTTTGCTTTTACAATTGCTTCCGTTCTATTGGCAGCATCCAGCTTTTGATAGATTTTGAGCGTATGCGTTTTTACCGTACTCGCAGCTACAAAAAGCTCATCGGCAATAGCTTTATTAGCAAAGCCTTTCGCCAGCAGGTTCAATACTTCTATTTCTCTTGCCGATAGCGGATTCAAATGATAATGGGCTGGTACGCTTCGGACCGCTTCCAGTTTTGGAGAACTTGTGCGGTTATTTTCAATAGCCCTGGAGATAAAAACCCCCAGCGTCTTTAAAAATTCAAGAGACTGTGGTGCATAAGCATTTTTTACCATGGTTCTTACAGATAAAATGCAAATAATTTCTTTTTGAACAAATAAGGGGACATACATACAAGAAGCAGGAACCATACCTTGAAGCGGCGTTACCGGGCGCGGTACATACAAGGCATATTCAGTTGCATAATCATTAATGATGACTTCTTTTTTATGCGTAAAGATCCATCCTGAAAATCGTTCCCGGTCATGGGCGTAGATGGAAAAAGCAGGCAGCTTTATATTGTTTTCTCTTGCGCCTATGTACTCGATCCGCTCTGAGACCGGGTTGTAAATACCAATCGCAAACGAATAGGCATCTATTAACCTGTTAACGTTGTAATACACGGTATCGATCATCTCTTCAATACTTTGTTCAGAGATAATGGATGCGCCTATCTGGTTCAATACCCTCAGACTTACCAGCAGGTTAGATTGATCATTATTTTCTTCCAAAATTTGCTATTTATTTAGTTTATTGCGGTAACGGCTCAGGGTCTCCCGTGTCATGCCTAAATAACTGGCAATATATTGTAAGGGGACACGCTTAAAAATGGTGGGGTGTTCAGCAACAAGCGACTGAAACCGGGTTTCGGGCAGGTCTTTCAAAAAGGCGCCTTCACGTTTTTCGGCGCGGATCACCTGTTCCTGGATGATAATGCGGGCCAGCTTGTTCCAAATGGGATAGCTTTTACACAATTCCTGTATATCCTCGTAATTGATCTCTGCCAGTTCGGTATCTTCCAGCGCCTGGATATAGGTCGTTGACGGTTCTTGCGAAAACAGGCTGCCGAAAGAACAAACCAGGCCATTCTCCAGCAGAAAGTCCTTGCAAACTTGCCGGTCCTCTAACTGGTAATAATACCGGACGCTTCCTTTTTCGATGAAGGCGATCGTTTCACACAGATCGCCTTCATTCAGAAAGTGCTCATGCTTTTTGAGCAACCTGGTTTTAACAATACGCTCCAGCGCTGCTTTCTCCTCCTGCGAGGGATTGATCAGTCTTTCGATATTAAAAAGTATCCTCATCCTTAAAGATAAACTATAATTTGCGAAAATTAACCGGCGTGAAGGCTGTTTACCAATGCTTTTTCATAAATGTAGCCGGCTGCTGCTTTGGCTTTCGCACGGAGCGCTGCCAAATCCCGGTCTACCAGCTTGCCGTTTCTTTTGACTATTTTACCCGCTACAAATACCGTATCAATATTGGCCGAGCTCGCTTGAGAAACAATAGAATTAACCGGGTTCATGACCAGCGGCGCGATATTTAACAAGTCTGTTCGCAGCAGGATCAGGTCAGCTTGTTTGCCGGGCGACAAGGAACCGGTTTTTTTGTCCAGCTGCAATGCTTTGGCTCCGTTAATGGTTGCCCATTTTAAAGCATCTGCAGCATTCAAGTTGATCTTTTGCGGCATCTCACCTGATCTCAACATTATATCATTAGCCAGTGCCCGTTCAGTTTGCAGCGCGATACGCATTTGTGTAAACAGGTCGCCGCCTGCAGCTGTAACCACATCCACGCCTAATGATGGCGCCATACCCGCTGCAATGGCTTTACCGGTAGCCGGAAAACCTAAACCCATTTGCATTTCAACTTCGGGCGTGACGGACACCGAGCAACCATGATCAGCCAGCAGCCTGAAATCCTGGTCGGTCAGGAAATTACAATGTGCAAAATTCATATCCGGGCCTAATAAATTTGCTTTGGCCAATTGTTGTACTGCCTTGTATTTATCGGCGAATGTTCCGCAACCAACGTGCATAGAGATGGGTAGTCCGAATTTACGTGCCAGCTCTATATCTTGTTTCGCAACATCAAATAAAGAATATTCCGGGCCCCTAATGGCT
>NZ_VLPK01000008.1 GCF_007558865.1 Mucilaginibacter corticis | reverse complement strand
TAATATACCCAATTGAAATATAAGGCGCTGTGTAAAATATAAGGACGGGCGTACATACCGCGGCAGTTTCCACCAGATCTTTTTAAACCAGGCCTTACGCTCATTGGGCGATCCCCAAAACGCTGGCTTCTCTGTTTGCAATACTGGCGACTGCATACGTTCTACTTCCTGCTGCGCTACCAGGTCGCTGTACCGGTTATGTTTATCGATCCAAAAGCTGATGTTATTTTCTTTGAGATTTTCCTCGAGCAGATAACCATCTTTCCAAACCTCTGTTTTCCCCGGTACAACAAAACGATGGTCCATTTTTTCAGTGGTGTCAGAGTATCCTGTGCCATACCTGAACATCTTTAGCAGATAAAATGGGTAATAGCTACCGTGTTTTATCCAGCGGCCCTTAAAAAAATTTTTACGGTTAAAGTATATACCGTTTAAGCCTGAATGGTCTTCGTCTTTGAAACCAATTAAACGTTGTTTTAACTCGGGGGTGACAGTTTGATCGGCATCAAGGCAAATGACCCATGGCGTTTGCACCGGACAATTTTTTAATGCAAAATCCCATTGCGAGGGGTGGTTCTCAAAGGCGTTGTAAAGAAACTTTGCGCCAAATTCTTCACCAATTTTAACGGTAGCATCTGTACTGCCCGAATCTACAATAAATACCTGCGCATTCAAATCTACAATTGATTGCAATAAGCGCGGTAGGTGCTGCTCTTCGTTATAGGTTAAAACGATAAAGGAATAAGTCGCGTTCAATTTAACCGGGCTTTAAGGATCATGGACTTATAAAAATACGGAACTCTTCCGCATCCAATAAATTCGACATTTGAAAAGCCTGCATCTGTCAGCGCTTTGCTTAATGTTTTTCTCGACCACATTTTAATATGACCCCCATGCCACATGGGGTCCATGTGGCTATCCCACTTATTAAACAAGCTAAGCGCCAGGTTTTTTAAATAACCGTGGTAGGGGGTGGTAATGATGATTTCGCCGCTGCCTGCAAGCTGTTGTTTACAGAAATTGATAAACCCTTCCGGGTCATACAAATGCTCAATAACTTCTGTTGATATGATGGTATCAAATTTCTGGCCCTGTAACTCGTCAGGCAACTTACCGGTAGACAGATCCTGCAGGAAAAACCTGTCGGGACTGGTTTCACGGGCTATGGCTATGCCTTCGGCGGATGCATCTGTGCCAAACGCGTTATAACCCATCTTTAACAGCAAATTGGCTAAATATCCGTTGCCGCAGCCCAGATCAAGTATGCACTTGTTTTTACTTTTATCCAATAAGGATAGTATAGGCTGCTGTAAATAGGAAAAAGTATGCGCGGGGTCACTAACGTAGAAACCGTAATCTTTATAATCAGACATGGTTGATAACTTGCTGGTACATATCTATATATTTTTTGATCAGTTGATCTTCATCAAAATCACGGTGAATTATCCCCGGGGCATCAAGGCTGATCTGCGCCAACCGGTCTGTTTTTGTTGTGGCGATATCATTAATAGCATCGCTTATTGATCTCGGCGTTGTTTCGCACAGCCAGCCTAATTCATTTTTAACCACATAATTTGCAAGGCCAACCTGTTCGCTGATCAAAACCGGAGTGCCCGCGCTAAGGCTCTCGATAACCACATTGCCAAAATTTTCATTGTATGAAGGTAATACCAACAGATCATGATCGACAAAAACATCAAACTTGTTTTCGTTTTGAAAACCTATCCAACTGATGTTACTTTCGCTTTGGTTATACCGTGCAATGTTTTTTAAAAGGTCAATATAAGCATTGTCGCCATCACCGGCAATGGTTAAATGGTAGGGAATGGTCAGCAATGGCAACGCGTGTAACAAAATATCAAGCCCTTTTTTTTCTTCTATCCTTGAAAAGAAAAGCAGTTTTAAAACCTTGCCACTTGGTTTTTTAGGGATTGACGACGGTGCGATCTTAACAAAATTAGGGATGTCAAACATGCCCTTTGGGGTAATAATTTCTGCCAAATTCTTCAATTCAGCATTCGATGTCGCATGTAAGTACGACTGTCTTAACAAGCGTTTACCCAATAAATTATGCAGCAACTTTTTGGCAAGATTATTTTTGTTGGTAAAAGAATAACTGCTCAATGTTCCCCGTGGCGAAATGATCACCGGTACATTACGGCTTACCGCGATAAATGCTGACAAGACCGAAACCAAATTCCACCAGGCATGGATGTGAATGACATCAAATTTGGGCGCATCTTTCCACAACCTGGTCAATAACGCAGGCGAAAAGTGGCTATGGTCTTTAGTGTTCCGCTTAAAATAAATTACCTCAACGCCATCTACAATAATTGTTTTGTTCGCCATTACCGGTAATTCATCCTTGCCGTTAGCGGTAGTGGTGAAGACCGTAACCGAATTACCTGCATTTACCAGTTGCTCGCATAATTTGGCAACGGACATAGTAGGGCCGCCATAAATATAAGCCGGTTTGTAGGATGCGTTGATCTGTAATATTTTCAAATCTCCGTTAGTAAATTTCTTGACCTAAAAATCCGGAAGATGACGATCATGCTGATATAACTCCAGAAAACAGAATTGATCAGAAATTCAAAACTCAACCCGCGCCAAAAGATTTGGAATAGACCGCTAAATATCAAAGCAGTGCCAAGGGTATAGCCGCCGAAAAGCGTTTCAGCTTTTACAGAAATAATCTGGGCAACTGCTCCATAGATAAACAAGGCCAAAAATATACCAAAAGGACCACCGGACAAATAAGCGTCGACGACATAGGCAGGTTTCGCAGACACACTTGAGCCGCGGTTGACCACGCCTGCCTGGTAGACCCGTTCCATGATCAAGTCCTCAGTAGTGGGCTTGTCCGGCCAAAATACCCGTGGAATGATCGCTATGGTAGATTGTTTCAGCAGCGTAATTCCGTAATAGTCTATTTTGGCAGGCGTTGACTGTACAAAAGTCGTAAACATGTCGATCTCGCTTAAACGGTAAGCTAAAAAACCCCAGTTGGTGTCATCCCCCTCGTCTTTATTCAGCGCCGCGTCGAGCGCGATCTGAGAAGCGTCTTCCGCATTTTCGTCTCCTGACCAGGCATTCTGTCTGAATGTACTGACATAAGTTGGCAAAAACACAAAGAGTAAAAGCAACACAGGGCCAAAGGTCAGCAGCACGAGTTTTTTATAATTTGGATATAGAAAAATACCCAATACTAAAATACTAATGATAATCGGTTCCTTAAATCCTGAAATAAATGCCTGGTAAAAATTAAACAGGTATAAAAACAAGCAAATTAGGGTATTCCCGATCTTTCGCAATGGTATTGCAAGCGCCAGTGCCAGCGTGCCGGCGATAAAACTTAAAGAGTTGAGTTGGAAATAAAACTGTGACAGTCCGGGTATCCTTAAAAAAACAATAGCTACGGGAACGCTTATAAGCGCCGTCATCAATAGCAAATTTGCCAGTTTGTCTTTTTGGATCGCATACTTCTTTTTTTTGGGATATTTCATAAAAACGATTATCCCGGAAGTAAAAGCGGCATGCCCCAGGCAATAATAGCGCTGACACTGCGCAGTTATTCTTAACTTTTCAAAATCGACAAGGTAATAATTGACCTTTTCGAAATTATAATAACCCAAAACATTAAAGAAGTAAAAAATAGAAGTACAGGCCATATAACCTGCAAATATGATCTGAACCAGGAAAACAGGGCGCATAAGTTGTTCGGAAACAGGCAGGTCCGATGGTAAGGACCTGACCCAACCGGACAAAGAAAGATAGAAAATAAAGAAGGAACCCAGCCAGGCGATAGAATACGATACTATAGGATCGGAAATAAACAATAACGAAATACCCCATGGCAGGAAAAGTAGTAAATATCGCTCGATCGATGGCGTGTTTTGCATAGTTCAGTTTACGAAAGAATCAGCTAAATTATCATTTATCCATTTAACACTTTATGTTCGATTTCTTTTGCAATATGGAAAAAGTCCCAGTGCCCGATCATCAGGGCAGACCGGCGGCCCAATTCGCCTAACTGATTTTTACTTCCGGTGATTCTATCTAAGGTTGCCGAAAGGTCAGGGACACTGCCGGCTTCGAATACCGCGCCGTTAAGCCCTTCTTTGACCAGGTCAGGCGCACAGCCTACCTTATCAGAAACGAGGATGGCTTTACTGCAGGCCATCGCTTCATTCACGCTGAGGCCCCAGGTTTCACTTTTAGAAGGCAGACAAAACAGATCTGCGGATTGGTATAAAACAGGCATATATGACTGATTTTTAAAGTCAAGGAAGTGAATATTGGAGGAGTAGCTGCTGGCATGCGCCATTGATTTCAATTCCGGTTCATTAACACCATTACCAACCAGGAGCAAATGAAGATTTTCCCGGTCTAAGTTGATAAAAGCGGACAACAACGTCGCTACGTTTTTTACGGGCTCAAGTTTACCGGCGAATAGTACGAGTATATCTTCTGCATTCAAATTCAGGGAAGCATGCAACTCTTTCACTTCATCGGTCCTTTTCTCTTCAAATCGTTTGTTGTCGATCGCGTGCGGTGCGAAACTTAACTGGTGTTCCTTTAAGCCATATTTTTTAAAATAAGCTTTATTGTGCTGTCCGACATAAAAAGCGTGGTCGACATGTCTGTAAACCCAGCGCAGAAATAAAGTTTTGAATAACTGTTTTAGTCCGGGCTTTTCGTTTAATAAGGTGGAATCGCCCCGGAAATATACCGGGACTTTATTCTTAAAAAAGCGCATGACCTGTAAGTGTCCATGATATGCCCAGCCATAGATTAAGATCGCATCCGGCGCCCATTCTTTGATACGATCCGTCACTCCGGGGTTAACAACACCGCAAAAATGATCGGAACCGGGCTTGGCGGCTGTATTTTGGATCCATTCAAAATCGTAACCCTCTAATAGCGGGATATCCCAGCTTACCGGTTTTCCGAATCCAGGGTCGTTTCTTGGCTTGCCTGGTTTCCCTAAAGTGTAGAAAACTTTTATGTTGATCCTACCGCGGGAATTTAATAATTGAAATAGCGGCGCATAATACTGTATCGGGTGTGTTGTAACAATAGCCAGTTTTCTCATTTCTTAGTCAGGTTTCCGAATGACAAAAAAGGTTTTTCCAGGAATGCGAAGCTGATACCGGCAATCGGGAATAAAATGATAGCGCACAGGCAGGTTGTCATTACCGGCGCAAGGATACCATTTATGAAAGGAAAATACTTTACGGTAAAACCGGCAATAACCGGAACCAGCATCGCATGCCAAAGATAAAAACTGTACGATATTCTACCCATTGTCGTGAGCAGCCGGCTTCCCAGGATGAGCTTTAACCATTTAGCGGATGTCAGCGAGAGATACAAGATCCCGGCAAATCCGCTACTTAGCAAAGTAAAGCCAAACAATTTAAATACGTTGTAAAAATCGGCTGACAGGGCTAATACAGGTTTTGAGATCAAAACCCTGCCGGCATAGCTTAGTAATATAAAAGCGGGCAGCCATAATTTTCTTTTCTTTAAATAAAATATATCCTTTAATAAAAGCCTTGCCACGTAAACCCCTGCCCCGAACTCCACTCCCCTGAAAATGAGCTGATCAGTCAACAAATCAAAGTGTGCTTTAAATACCATTACAGAAACCAGCGCCGATAAAAAAAGCGCGCCAAACAGGTAAAAAAATATTTTATCAAAACCCGCCCGGCATTGATACATCAATAATATCGGAATGATCAAATAAAACTGCCACTCCACCCCTAGTGTCCAGAAATGCGGGGCGATGTTGAATTGCGGAAATATGGAATTAAGATAAAATATACTGGTTGATATATTCGCCGGAATATTTGCGTGCTGGTGCCCGGCAAAGATATTATACAATAGGTAAATCAGTGCCGCCGTGTAAAATGCAGGCGAAAGCCTTACCCACCTTTTGATCAAAAACCGATAAAAATCAGCAGGAGTAAAAATAGTTTTCGACCCGTAAAAGTAATACATGCAAAATCCGCTGATGACAAAAAAGAGGTCTACCCCGTTCCCACCTATTGCTAAAACGCTCGCGATATCGAGCCGGCCAATATAATATCTCGGGTTGCCATGTATGGTCCAGGCATGGATCCATAGCACGCCGAGCGCCGCCAGGAACCTTAAACCGTCAAGCGTTTGTATTCTCGTTCTCAAAATGAGCGATTGCTTTTTGAAAAAGCCGGGTTTGTAAAAAGGTAAGTTGCCTTGCGCTAAAATTCTCGAAACCAGCGGTAAGCGCCATCGGTACCAACAGCTTTTTAGCCCAATCAGCCAACAAGCTGTGTACGATATTACTGATGTCCTCGTCATGTTCATCAAAGGTAAAGACAGCGGCGTTCATCGTACAGTCATTCAATATCTCTACTGCACTACTTCTTTTGTGAAATATGGCCAGTAAAGGTTTTTCCATCATCATGTAGGGATAGATTTTTGAAGCCGTGTATTTGGGATCATCAGAGCCTGGGATGAACAAAGCATCTGACTGGGACAGCGTCGCGAGCGTATGGTAATAACTAATCCTGTCCGTAATTTCGATGATGCTCGATTCTACACCATACTGCGTGGCCAGGGGCAGGATGGTCGGAATACCTTTGCCAACAGGGGCATAACTGGTACCGATAAAATAAAACCTTAAATTGCTAAATAGTTCGTGCTGTTCCTGTAAACCTTTTTTCAATGCTGCAAATACGGGCCGGACAGCTTTATGCATATCCACACCACCCCGGCCTATATAGACGATATTTACAAAACCGTTTCCCAGCAGCCGGCTGAAACGCTGCTGATTTTCCGCAGCGATCCTGATATCCGGTTGATAAGCACCAAAGGTCAGGGTTTCCGCGGGTGTACCAGTTAATCCGGGGTAACGCTCGAAAAGGTCGTCCAGGTATTTCGCCGACACACTGATCAATCCGCTTACATTTTTCATTGCTATAGGTTCAAGGAACTTATGCAAACGGTAGGAAAACCAGTACTTTGGCGGTTGCTGTGATTTCGGTTTATCCCGGTAATATTCAGAATGCCAGGGATCCTGCATATCGATCACATAAGGCACCTGAAAGCGTTTTTTCCAGTAGGCCCCCAATATGCACAGTGGAAATTCCGTCGTCGAAAAATAGACCAGGTCATATTTTCCGCGCCGCAGCAATGCGTTCACTGCTTTAAAATAAAACCATAAAGCGCGCAGCGCGAGGCTGCCCAGGCCCAATTTGGCAGAAATCCTTCCATCAAATGCAGGAATGACATGTATTTTTATTTCCGTAGGAATACTTTGCAACAGCAGCTCGTCTTTGGCAGCTGCAGAAAACTGGTCAGCAACACGGACGACTTCCGCTTCCCAGCCAAATTCCCTGAAATAAGGCAGGCTCGTACGGACGCGGTGCATATCGGCCGTGTTGGAAGGCGGAAAATAAGGGGAAATGATCAGTACCTTTTTTAGCTCCAAAATTTATTTTGAATTAAAGGATGCCCTTTTCTGATGAATAAAAGATCGGTTTGCCATAAGGCCCTGTCCAGGGGCCTCCTGATAAATGAGCAAATATCATAAGTAACAAAGCTTGACTGGTCCATAAACCGGATGACATCGGCCAGTAAAGGCGCATCCGCGTTTATTTCCAGTAAAGAAACCTCACATAATATAAACTGGACCTCCGCTAATGATGCTACTGCTCCTTTCAATATCTCCAGTTCATATCCCTGGACGTCAAGTTTGATGAAATCGGGTCCCGTCGAATGGAATCTATTTTTGGCCAGGATGCCGTCTAGTGTTTCCAGTCGACGCGGCTCGGTTCTAAAGTCATTCGGTTTATGTTCCTTAAGCACACTGCTAACCGTCGAATTCACATGAAAAGAAACCTGCCTGCCGCTCTCTGAACCCAATAACCCGATATAATATGCAGTTTCGCTCAGACTGCCGGTAGTTTGCTGTAATCTGTTTTCTTTTTCAGCCTGGGCCTCGATCATTAATATTTTAGCTGACGGAAATATTTTCTTAAACATAACGCTCCATTCTCCTTCGAAGGCGCCAATGTCGATAACGAAGTTGGGGGAAAACCCAAGTCTTTTGAGCTGCAAAAGACTCCATTCCATTGAAGGGATATTGTTTTTGTTTTTAAACTCCCAGATCTTTTGTTCCGGAAGCAGGATACGGGTCAATCGCTTAATTAGTTTTATCATATCTTTTTTCTTTTCCACCAACGGTTATGCTTCAGTTTTGACCTGGCCTCTGACCAGTCACAGACTTCATCGATGATATCGTAAAATCCCCGCTGAGCATCCGGCAAGTCACCGGATTCTATTCGCCTTACCAGTGCGGGCAAATGATCAAAAAAAGTCTGTGTACGATAAGGGGGGTGTAACGACCAAAGACCAACTCCTGAACCTAAAAAGTCGATGCGGGTCAGCTGATGCTTGCTAATGTAACCGGAGAGTATATTTTCGGGCAGTTCCGCGTTCGGATTTCCATTGAATATTGCCTTTGCCTGGTTTCGTGGCGGCGGCTTGCGCAGACTTAATTTATGGGTACGGAACCTGGCTTTATCGATCATAAAGATCCTGGTACTCATACCATTCAATGAATAGGTATAAGATGCCAGCTTCAGCTTGACATCCTGGTTAATCAAAATATCGTCAGGATGAGGCGGGCCAGGTAATGGAGAAACGATAAAACAAGAACTATCTTTTTTAAAAAACGCCCTCGCCTCACCCACCCAGGTCTGGCTGCCGCCGCCTAAAAACATGTCGGCATCCAAATGCAAAACCAGGTCATTTGTAGCCATGAGCAGGCCATAAAAATAAGCGTAGTAAGGTCCTCCCCTAAAATCCTTTTCCGGAACGTCTTCACCGCCAAAGAAATAATTGCCGACCAGCCGCTTTGCCGATGTGCTGTAGTCCACCCAAACTATCCGTGCATTAAACTGGTTCTGAACCTCATTAACGATGAAATTCGTAAGCTGGTCACGATACACCGCCCAGTCACCGCTAAACCGTCCTTTACTGGCTTTGGTTTCGACCGTTAAAATAATTTCATCAACTTGCGGCGCCAAAATGCTGAGCTGGTGCTTTAATATGTGCCTTGCGTATAAAAAATCACCGGGCGCAAGGTTGATCTGTAAACTGACTTTATCCAATGGCTCCCTGAATTAATGTCAACATGGTCTTCATCTGGCTGTCCCAAGTGTAAAAGGCTGACGCCTGATGTGCCGTAAATTGTGCTTTGCGCAAAGTTGAGGGGTTATTTAACCAAATTTCCAGGTCCTCCAGGTCTATTGGTCCGGGTGCAGTCGGTAACATGAAACCAGCTTTGAATTGTTCAAAGACCTCCCGCTGGCCGGCCGTCGCGGTTGCGATAACCGGCAGACCGGCTTCCAGGTACTGAAAAAATTTATTAGTAATGGTGTAATTTCGGCTTAAGGGTTCGGTGAGCTCAAGTGCAAGACCGATATCAAAATCCCTGATCCTGTCGGGTAATTCCCGTTCAGTGACCAGCGGATGAAAAAACAACCGGTGCACTCCCGTCATCAATGCTGTTAATTGTTCCCGGAAATATTCATCGACGTTCCCAAGCAAATGCAGTTCGTAACCCTGACGGAAACTGGAAGATAAGCGGATAAACTCTTCAATTCCCCTGCCGGGACCAATGGTTTGCGAAAACCAAAATAGTTTCAACGGCGTTGTAAATGCGCTTTTCTTTGGTGCGCTTTCGCTATTGCGCGGAAAAATATTGTAGATAACGGCAGGAACTGCACTATCATAGCGCTTCGCTAGTTCTTTCGCCATGGCATAAGATGTTGTCATACAAAATACCCCTTGCCGTAGCGCCTTACACTCTGCTGTACGAAGTAAATTAACCGGTCGCGTCGCTCTGGCCCCGGGAAGCAAGTCTTCTGAGTACCAGTCTTCCAGGTCGAATGCCACCTTAAATCCGGCTTTCAAAAGCCTGGAGCCTGTGTAGGTCGCCAGCTCCTGGTGACAAATATAAAGGTCCGCCCTGATGCCCTTACAACAGCTAAAATACCGCAAGGCTCCGTAGCCGAGTGCTAAAAAACTTTGAACTTTCAACCTGGAGACAAAGAACATCCCCAATTTAAGAACTACCCGGTCTGTGAAAGACCGCAAACCTGACTGGGTGAGGTCGGCAACCGGGCTGATCCGGATATGGGGATGATCGGAAACCGCTGACAGATCCTCCCGGTACAACGCTTGCGAGACAACAGTGTTCAGGATGATCACCTCATACCCCGCGCTTGCTGCGGCGATAGCCTCTTTGAGTACGCGTGGGTTCCTGCAAAGATGCGACTGCGTGACGATCCCGATTGTAAGTCCCTTCATGCGACTCCCCCGCTAAACAGAACCTGAGTTATTTTCCCGAGTGTTTGCGGTATGGATAGAAAGGTCAGGGCCTTTTCTTGTCCTAGTTTCCGCAACGCCATTCTTCGGGAAGAGGAACCGAGTAATTCCAGGCACCGGGCCATCAATTCATCGGTATCACTGTAAGTTTCGATCTCCTTCCCCACTTCATATAAACTTTTTAACCCGGCGGTGTGTTCCGTCAGGTAACAGGCACCCAGCATCGGCGCTTCCAGGTCCCGTAACCTGCTGTAGACCGTCGATCTCTGGCCAAATTCATTAAAAACAGGCACCCGGTTGATCCCAAGCATAATGTTACTGTTCCTTGTAAGATCCATGTATCCGTCAAAATCTGGCCTGGCGAAAATATTTTGTACCGGAACTGCGCTGTGAGGGCTGACAGGAAAACGGTTAAGATGGTAGATCAGGAATCGTTTTAGCCCGGTTCTGCCCAGCACTTTCAGTTGGTTCTTTATTTTTGTCCCATAACCGGCTGCAGGTTCAGGATTTGCAAGGCCCGAAGCGGCCAACCAGCCATCGCCACGCACCTCCACCGGCAATCCCCTTTCAATGACATCCGCCAGCAATTTTTCCCTGAGCGCGTCTTTTGAGCCGATAAAGGATATTTTTCCATTTTCATGAACAGGAAGATTGCGATATGCGGGCGAGACCCACATCGGCATCGGCAGGTGAATGTGTTTCACTCCCGCCTTTTTATACATCGGCAAAGCTTCATATTCAGGCACCCATACCAGGTCGAACACCTTAAATTCTGCCGGCGGTTTAGAAAATTCACGGACGTTATCGCAGTAAAAGTTAACGCAGGGTAGTCCAAGCGCCCTGATTTCTTTTATTGCGACCATATCAATCTGCTTGGGGTAAAGATAGCATAGGAAAAAATCGATGCGTTTACGGTTGGCTTTAATGTACTTCAGCGTTCGTTCCCAGGACTGGTCTTTCCATGCATTAATCGCGGGTTCGTTTTCATGAGGAACCAATCCCGCCGCCCAGTCCACGCCGGGAACCTCCTGCCATTGCATTCCGGATTCTTCGATACCGTTTTTCATATAATAGCTCCAAAACCGATATCCGGGCACCGGATGCGGTTGTTCAGTCAAATCCTGCAAGAAAGCTAAGAGTATATTCATTCAGGCCTTAGGGAGCAGGTATTTATCAATAAAAATGCTGTTAATATGCGTATCTGCGTACAATAAATAGTCGCGCCTATTTAAAAATTCTGCGATGGCAACATCTTTTTTTCCACTTAGGTTATTGGAAAATTCAACCGTTTCAACACAAATAATGCCGGGCCGGTAACGTGAATAATCGATTGATTCGAGAATCTGAAAGTCAAGGCCTTCCACGTCAAGGGATATCACCAGCGGTGTTTCAAAAGTAAAATGCGTTTCGAGGATTTCGTTGATGGCGACTAGCTGCACGCTGATTTTTTTTCTGATCTTTCGATGGTGTTTATCTACCATATTTTCAGCTTCCGCGAGGGAAAATGTATTTAGTACAGGGTCATCCATCAGGAAAAAATCTGCATTATCCTGGTTTGTCAAGGCGACACCCGCTTTAATTAACATATCTTTGGGCCTGCAACGGCTGATTTTCCGGTGAAAAGCAGGATCCGGTTCAACACATACGCCCTGATGCCCTTTTAGGTAGAGCAAGTAGGTATTATTCATTTCCCGGGGATCGTTCGTGCCGATATCCAGGTATTTGACACCCTTGAGACCGAGGGAATTGATCAGGAACAACAAAATTATGTCTTCGCCGCATTGCGAAAAGGACAAGTTGAGGTTCGTTTTAAATAACTTATTCCAGACTTTATTTGCCAGCAGCAATGGATTCATTTTTTTACCAGTATTTTAAGTTGTTTTACGATTCGCCATCCCGCGAACTTGATCAATATACTCGTCAATCCGCCGGCAGGATAGTTAAAATCGGTGCCTCCTAACACTTTTATTTGCGTTTTTGCGAAGTTTCTTTGTTCTGTTAGCCGCGGATAAACCTCGTAAATATAGGCCTTCCATAAGTTCGCACACGATCGTTGCACTTTTTCATTCGCCCCGTACTTCGCAAGCACAGGTTCAAATGAAAGCAACATCGATCGGAATAAAGAAAGATATGCCGGGTCATTTTTTTGAGAGGAAAGTCCGTTAACCCCTGTCCGGTAACCATAAACCGCTGACATGCAAGGAACAATCATTTTTGCCTGTAAAGCTACCCTGGTAAAAAATTCAAAATCGTCATTGAGCGTCAGCTCTTCGTTCCAGGGCCCGGCTTTATCCACAATTACCCTGGGCAGCATCAGTCTGCCGGGCGGTGTGTTATGCCGCGAATGATACCAGTTAATGATAACCCATTGCTCTAAAGTATGCGGGGTGGTCAATGGCTCGTTACACAGCATAAAATCAGTTTTCATGTCTGCGTAAAAACGGCCCCAGGCAGAAACGATCATACATTCAGGCCATTGCATAGCTAATTGCATTTGATTAAAAATGAAATCAGGCCCTACCAGGTCGTCTGCGTCAAAAAAAACAATAAACTCACCCTTGCTTTGCCTGTAAGCGATATTTCTCGCCCTGGCCGCACCGCCATTCGGGACATTGATGAGCCGGATCCGGTTATCGCCGATATCGGCGGCGACGGCTTGCGTACCATCGGCGGAACCATCGTTGACAACGATGATTTCGATATTTGAATAGCTTTGGCTGCAAAGCGCGCGTAAGGTTTCTCCGATGTACCGTTCGCAATTGTATGCCGGCATACAAACCGACACCAATGGCTCATTTTTTGTTAAATCGTTCAATTCAAACAATTTGTTTTTTCCAGCTTTCGATAAAATAAAGCGCTTTCGATTCGTTCACGTAATGATGAAGTGTCCCGGTTTGTGACCGGACTTGCGCTGCTCCGGGCAGAACGATATATTCTTGCGGATCAGCCACTACTAAATTCCCGGTCCTTTCCAGGATAATAGCGGTAATTAATTGTTCAAGATAGTATTGGGATCCGAAATTTTTTTCAAAGTCGCTAACCAGGTTTTCGATAAAATGCAAATCTATTTTACTGCTGTCGATGCCATACATCCCGGAGTTGATGTTGTGCGAAACACCAGACGACCATATTTTCCGGATCTCCTGTTCCTGGTACCCATAACTGCGTTGGACATCTGAGATACCAAAAGCAGCGTTTTGATTCTCTTCATATTGCCCGACCCAATTTAGAAAAGCAACAGGCTTTTTCAAAAAAAGCATATCTGAATCAAAAAATGCAGCACCCCCGGTTTGCTTTAAATGCGGGTAGATCAACTTTTTAAAAAGGGGCATAACGGCCGTCTTTTCATTCAGTTTAGGAAAAGTGGCTACCGGCAGGCATTCTTTTAATGCCTGTTTTGTTTCCGCAGAGGAGATTAGGCGTATCTGCGGGAACCGTTGCCGCAAAATCGCGGAAACTTGATCGCTCAGCGTGCCATCGCTGTAGAAATTTACCGAAAACTGTCCTGACTCCCCCGGGGTTAAAAATTTAAAGAAGCTGTATACGCAAAATAGGCTTTGGTGTATAAACCGGTCGCCGGTTAAAAAATTAATTTTAAACCGGCCTTCAGGGTTAAAGTCGCTCTTAATAGTCAAAATATCCAGGGCATACCTTTCCATTTCCTTTTCGGCAGCCAGCATTTCCTGATAACGCTGCTTTCCTCCGAATTTCCGGACCACCTCCTTTTGAGTTTTGGGCTGGTAATAAAATTTGTATAGTAACTTCCCTGCTAGCGACATAACTTATTTATTGAGAGTTTTGTCGGTTTTCTTCCTTAAGTTCATAAATGGCCGCTCTACCCCAACATAACTCAAAAACCCGGCGAACGTCGAAAAACAAACAGACATTAAAATGAATACCCACACATCAAGGCCTTTACCGAAAAAGTGAAACAATACCTGCTGAATCGAAAAACTGTAGATATAAATACCATAAGAGACATCATATTTGATGCTGAACTTGAACGACTGAAATAAGTTGATCAGTAACAGTGCGATCAGGAAAGGAGAAACGAGATTAAATCCGCCAAACTTGAGCAGCATCAATATAAACAAGAATAACAGCGCAGTGCCTTTCATGTCCAGCGTTACAAAATCCCGGAACAGAAAAACAACCGATCCTGCCAGGTATGCCGCGTATAGTTTGAACGCCGGCGATAATATCAGTACTGTCGGCCCGAAATTTTTTGAGAAATTGACGTTAATCGCATAATAGAAAAACACGATAACGGTGATTAGCAGGTAAAGGAATTTATTTTTTTCAAAAAGTCCGAAGAGACCGGCGACGAGTGTAAGGCAGTAGCATTGGATTTCGGGGAAAAGACTCCACAAGCTGCCGTTAAGGGAACCTTGATAAGCTGCCCGGTCTAGTAAACCTTTAATGCTCCATTGATTGATCTTTAAAAATAAATTATGCCCGATAAAACTCAGGGCGCCGGCCGGACCGGTAAAATTAAACCGGGACAAAGGCTGTTCGCCTGAAAGAAAAATAAGGGGCGCAAGCACAAACGCGGTGATTACAAGGCATGCCCAGAAACCGGGAAAGATCCGGAGCAGGCGATGGGTGGCAAAGACACCTACATTTCCTGAGCGCAGAAAGCTTGCCGTAATCAGGTAGCCACTCAAAGCAAAGAAACCCATTACCCCCAAATCGGCCAGATTGATCTGATTTTTTGAAAAAACGGCAAGCGGATCGGATAAGTTATACCCGCCGATCAAAAGGCAGTGGACCGACAATACCATCACTGCCAGCAATATCCGCAGAAGGTCAAACCCGTTTTTCTCTTTTGTCATTTTTTTAAATAATTACTTCTGGCCAAACCGTCAAAGGTGCCGCAGGCGCCCCGCCACCTGATATAGTTAACAGGGCCTTTCCATGAGCTATAAGTCAACCAGGCCTTCATTTTTCTTAACGGGACCGTCCAATCAGCAACTTTTTTCCAGGGATTGATTTGGTGGCTTTCCAGTAAACGGATCCAGGATTTATTGGTATGGTTGATCAATCTCGCCAGATATTCGGTCTTCGTCCTTTGCTGCGGGATAATGTGAATAAGGCTGAGCATCGGAAAATAACCGGTTTGCCAGCCGGATTTTAATATTTCAAGTACGATATCGTTATCTCCGCCGGAACTCAGGGAGTTACCTGTCCTGTCCGATATCGGTTCTTTTTGGGAAGTGATTTTTTTAATATAGCTTTTAAGGGCATCCATCCTGATAACCATGCCGGCACCGACCGGAGCGGTTATGGGATATGTCGCCTCCCAGGCATTGATGATGACCTGTTCCCCCAGATCCCTCAAGGCCAAATTTCCGTAAAATTCTTTTAACCATGCCGGTTGTTCATACTCGAATAAGGGGAGCGATTTCCCGCCGGCCGCACCCAGTCCAGGATGGTCCTCGAAAATTTCCAACGAAAGCTTCAAATAGTTTTCATTTAATAAATTATCATCGTCAACCAGTATCGCAACATTCCCGTTTGCTTCCAGAAATCCCTTTAAGCGTGCAAATGTCAACCCTTGCCTTGGTTCACGGATTACCCTGGCCGCGGGATGCCAGCCGGTATCAATTTGGCCGGCTACGGGGCTGTCAGAATTATTGTCAATAATAAGCAGTTCCCAGAATTCTGTGGGTAAAGTCTGCGTTTTCAGGCAATCGAGCGTTTGACCCAATCGTATCAAATCAGGGTTATAAGTAGGGAGTATGACTGATAACAAAGGAATATTCACTATATCAGATTGTTGACAAATAAAGCATCGCCCTGTAATATACCTTCTTCTTCTGTTTTATAACCAGGCATGACACTGACCATCCGGAAATTCTGGTCGGTCAGTATTTTATAAAGATCAAAAAAGGTGGATGACCCTTCATATATCGGCCTGTACGAAAATTCAATATAAACGAGCCGGGTACGCTTTAAAGTTTCATAGCCCGATCGAAGTACCATATGCTCCGCACCTTGTACATCAATTTTTAGCAGATCAATACTGCCGATCTTGCAATCAGCGGTGATTCGGTCAAGCGGCTCTGTTTTTACTTTCAAAGTCACTTCTTCTGCCTCTTCAAAACCCGGCAAGCGCATTAACTCTCTCTTAACCTTCAAAAAAGAACTGTTGTAATCATAATCCCCGAATGTATAAAAATCAGCTTCCCCGGATGACTCGGCAACAGCCAAATTAAAAATGGAATATTTTGCCTGGTCTGCAAATCTGGACCGGAGCATGGGGATATGGTTAGTTAATGGCTCAACAATAATGGCGCGTTCGATGTTATAATACTGGGATAAGGCTGTTGAAAACTGGCCGTATGAAGCACCGATGTCAATAAACGTGATCGGCCTATTGTTCGGCAGCCATTCCTGTATCTCAACCGGTACCCCAAAGCGGTTATAGGGGATTTTCAATAAATCCATCAGAAAGTACTTACCTTCCTGTTTGATGTTATTGGGGATCATTCTTTTTATCAGGTTCATCACTTACTAAATTAGAATTTTTATATGTTAATGAGCAGGTCGGTCGTTAGCGGTGTCCCATAGAGCTGTAATTGTTCCAGTACCGCGTGTTCTGCATCCGAAGAGGTTATCCTGGTCAGACATTTTCTGTCGTGTTCACACTTATTGTGAAACCAGCAGGGCGAACACGCTACTTCACTATAGATATTCCGAAAAACGGAATAGCCTGATTGATCCGGACTTTCACGGCCGCCATAAATGATCACCGCGCGACAATCCACCGCCCTGGCCAGGTGCATCATAAACCCGACGTGCGTAATCAACAGCCTCGCATTTTTTAAGATGGCGGCGCTCTCCCGGATGGTCGTTTTACCCCTCAGGTCAAGCACATTAGTGAGTGGCGCATCATATTTTGAACCCAATTGGATGAACTGATACTGGTTGGCGTACTTGTCGACAATTTGCTGGTACCGCCCGGCAAACCATTCCTTGTTTTTCATAGGTATCAGCGCGCTTACCGTTGAGGTGACGATAACAATTTGTTTGTCGTAAATAAGCCCTTTCGCCGTTTCGGCAACCTCGAGGTCCAGAACAGGTTTATTTTCAATGGTGCCTTTTATATCAAGCCAATCTGCCATTTTTAGGAGAATGTGCTTCTCCGGAATTAAGTCCCTGTCTTCTTCAGGCTGATATGTTGTATAAGCCGGACGCACCAGTTTCACGTTACCCAGCTTCAGTAAATAAGATGAAAGCAAGGTATTAAACGGGATAACCAGTTTTACGACGGGGTTATTTTTAAAAAGGTCCGGGTGATCACATTTTATCCAGATATTTTGATAGCCGCGTTCATATAACGCTTTCGAGAGGGTCGTCAATAAAAGATTATCCCCGAGCGAGTCCCCGAAATACAAAATATGCGATGGCACGCCATTCTTACAGAACATGCGCAATGTTTCAAAAATGGTTCGGAAAGTGCTTTTAATTGACACTTAAATCATCCAGGGACGTTTCACCGTCCATTTTAACATATGTAAAAAAGTTGCCGCTCTGAAAGCCAGTGAAGCCCGTTTGACGCGGGACACGTAAAATAACAGGTTCCGCCAGGCTATCGCGTTGTCATTCTTTCTCCCAGCAAGGTAATAACAGCAATAAATGGAGTCTGTAAGACACTTTGCAGGGTCAGCAAGCTTGTCCAGCGCCTTGTGGCGCTTGAGCAAACGATAATGTCCGCTAAAAAATTTATAGTCAAAGTTGGACGCGCTGAACCCATCTTCTCCAAAGCAGGCGATATCCCGGTCAATATATTTTATCTGATATTCCTCGTTAAAAAACACTTTAAGTGTAAAATCATAGTCCGCTGCAGTGGCATATGACAAGTCATACTTCCCCAGCTCGTCAAAAATGCAACGCTTGTAAAATACGCTTTGGTGGTGTATCCCTTTAGCCAGTACTTTCGCCTTGCTGTCATACACATACCTGGTTTTGCTGGAAATACCTTCCACATTCCCGTAGATCAGGTCTGGCTTTTCCGTTTCGATTGCTGCTTTGACCGACTGCAACACACCTGCATCACAAAAAAGGTCGTCACCCCCAATGAAATATAGCCATTCCCCTGATGCCTTTTCAACGCCCCGGTTCATCGCATCATATATCCCTTTGTCCGGCCGGGAATCAATGACAACAGAAAGCTCATGGTTCAGGCGCACGAAATCGGCGAGTTGCGTCAATGTATCGTCTGTTGACGCGCCATCCACAAAAACGAGCTCGTAATTACGGTAATGCTGAAAAACAATACTTTCCAGCAGCCGGGGCAGCGTAGGCGAACTGTTAAAGACCGGAATGATAATTGAAAAAAAAGGCCTCACACGAATTTAATTTCCGGCATTAAGGATTTCGTTTGTTTTGCTGATCCAAATATCAAATCCGTTGGGATTCCAATGTGCGTCATTCCTGTAATAAAGATTACCCGGGTAACTTTTAAAGGTATTATACAAAGGGATCACCGTCAAATTTGTTTTCTTTTCTACGCGCTCAAGAAGATGATTGTAGGGCATTCTTTTCGCATCATAGATCGAAACAGGATTGGGTATCAGGGATAAAAATACTTTTTTGAAACCAATAGATTCATAATAGGATCTGGCGGCCATCAGATTTTGATTGATCTGATCAAGCTGCGAGCCGGATATATTTTTAAAAGCAGATTGCTGGTAACTTGAATCGACTGTGATGTTCAACAACAATCGCTTTTCATCCGTACTGATCGCCACTTCCTGAGGCAACCAGCCAAGCAATCTGTAATTGAGGGTTGCCTTTAGCTCCTTGACCGGCGTAAATATCCTGTCGTCGAAAAGCAACAAGGCCAAGTTCCGGCTCAGATCTTTATTAAAAAAGGCGTTGTTTATTCTTTCCCAAATAGTTGCAGGTAATTTACTGTCGGTCCCCGGTGCCGTTCTTTTCGAATAATTTAATTTGGCCGAAATTTCAGCTTTTGCCCATTTTGCTTCGTCTGTTTTATAAAAGTCAAATCCGTTTAACCTCCTTTCCGTAAATTCCATGATCAGGTAGTTTTCCTTGGAACTATCCAATGCTATCGGCCCATAGGGAAAACGCTGGTCTAAGAAGACTACGTTATCAAAGCCATTGAAGGCGCCTTCCATCGTTTTGTCAGCCAAAAAGCTGTCACCTGTAATATAAAGTATGCGATTGGTCAATTTCTGCCGGTTGTTGTAACCGTATTTCTTGAAAGGTTCCAAATTGGCCTTGAACCAGGGCAAATAGCATAACCCGTAAAGATCGCCGTATCGCCAGCGGTCCGATCTCACAAACATCCTGTAATATAAGGTTTTGTTATAGGCTGCCGGCGGGTTCAAATGGTCAAAATACCTGTCCTGTTTAATCTTATTGATCAAGGTTTGGTTCATGGCTAAATACAACAGGGCGACACCGGAGATGAGCAGGAACAGGCAGATGGTCTTCCGCATCAGAATTGAAAGTAAATAAATTGTGCCTCGTTGAATATGCCCAGCAGGTAACAGGCTATGCCCAACGTCAGCGTCATAAAAATCTTTTTGCCTGTTGAAAGTTCGGCGGCGCTCAGGTACCATTCGCCTGCTAACAAGGCCCCGATGATTAACACGCAGTACCAAATCTCTTTTACCGGCATCAGGCTGGTCGCGCTATATTCAAGGCTTTTGAACTTCAGGATAGTCAGCAGGATGTACATCCCCTCGCCTACGGTATTTGCCCTGAAAAATATCCAGGCAAGACAAACTAAATTGAAAGTGATCAGCCATTTCAGGAAAGTAAACCCGTTCACTGTTATTTTTAATTTTTTTAAAACCTGGTAAAGAATCAGTAAACAACCATGTATCAGGCCCCAGACCAGGTATTTCCAGTTTGCCCCATGCCATAATCCGCTAACCAGAAAAACGACCAGCAGGTTGCGGCAAAGCTTGTAAAAACTGACCCTGTTGCCTCCGAGCGGAATATAGACGTAATCCCTGAACCAGGTTGACAGCGAAATATGCCACCGCTGCCAAAACACCGCGATGTTATGGGAAAGATAAGGTAAATTAAAGTTCTTCATGAGCTCGATCCCTAAAGTCAAGGCGGCTCCGATGGCGATATCAGAATAACCGCTAAAATCGCAATAGATCTGGAAGGCAAAAAAATAGGCGGCTAAAAGCAGTTCGATGGCAGAGTGGCCATGTGGGTTGGAAAAAACAGGATCAACATACAGCCCTAAGCGATCGGCGATGACTACTTTTTTAAAAAAACCTACGGCCATTAAAAAAACCCCTGAAATAAAGGTATCTCTATTATAGCTGATCGCCCGGTGCAATTGCGGTAAGATGTGCTGGGGCCGTTCAATGGGGCCGGCTACCATTTGCGGATAAAACATTACATACAGCGCGTAAAGCCCGAAATGCCTTTCTGCTTTCTGGTTCCCGCGATACACCTCAATTGTATAACTCATGGCCTGGAAGGTATGGAAAGAAAGACCAATAGGTAAAATAAAGTTTAGCAAAGGAATTTGCGGTGCATGAAAATACCGGGAAAGGAAGTTGAGGTTCTCTGCAAAAAAATTAAAATATTTATAAAATGCCAACACACCGACATTGGTAATGATGCTGGCGAGCAAAAAGATCTTTTTGGTATGGCCTGCCGCCCTTTCTATCAATATCCCCGCGACATAATCAACAATAATCGTAAAAAGAATGATTAACAGGTATTCAGGTTTAAAATACATGTAAAAGTAACAGCTCGCCATTAATAGCCAGACCCAGCGAAACCGGTGCGGCAATAAATAATAACCGGAGGTTACGATCAAAAAGAAAACTAAAAACAGGAGCGAATTAAAAAGCATTTGTCATTGGACTCAAATCAATCTGAGCAGTTTATATAATTTCATTCGGCATCTATTCAGGAAATTTATTCTTTTCCATTCGAACACTTCCCCATGCCCTTCTGCTGACCATATATTTTCATGATCTTCCTGCCATTTTGCAACCATCTTAGGATCATGTGTTTTCGCATCTTCATGCACAGTCGCTACAGAAAGCGGCGCTTTGATCAGCTGCCGTTTATTTCCCTTTACCAGCCGGAGCCATAACTCAAAATCCAGTGAACAGTTCAATTTTTCCCAAACAGGCTGGTGTATTTTGGAACTCCAGAAGGCGGACGGCTGTATCAGGCTCGGGATCTTCATAAAAAAATCCAAAAAAGGTAAGACTTTTATCAGCTCAAATTCCTTGCTGTCACTATGGTAACTATAACCATAGCCATACACGAAATCAGTTTTCTTTTTAATAAAAAGATCGGCCACCTTATGGAAGACATTACTTAAATAATAATCATCGCTGTTGATCCAGGCATAATAGTTTCCCGAGGCTAAGCTAAAGCCCAAATTAATTGCGTGGCCCTGTCCATGATCTTTTTCACTTTGCCAGTAACTGATCCATGGGGCATATTTTTGCAAGATCTCTTTTGTCTGGTCAGAACTGCCTCCGTCAATAATAATATACTCCAGGTTGGGATAATTCTGTAATAACACAGATCTTATCGTTTGCTCAATAAACTGCCCCTGGTTATAAGACGGCGTAACGATTGTAATTTTGGGCCAGTTTCTCCTGCCGGTGTAAATGGAAGGATCTGTTTCTGTTGTCCAGGGCCAGCCGGTCCTTTCCCCCGCTTCCGGTAAGACATTTAATAACCCTTCTTTAACTACCGGCACGTTCGTTAGTGGACAGAAAGCGCCTTTTTTTTCCAGGGCCAGCCGATATTGTTTTAGGTCAGGCAGGTTCAATTTTATTTTGTACTTCGTAATTTAATATTTCTGCAACCGCATCGAATACATCCTCGACCGAAACCTCATCAATGGCAAAAGGCGACCATTGGTCATAGTTCTCGGTTGTGGTGATAAAGTTTACCGGAAATATGCACCTGATACGCGCTGACAGCTCAGGGGGATAAGGAATGAACCGGCCGTAAAGATCCCCTTTCGCAATACAAACAGCCGGTATACCAAGCAATGCCGCGATATGGATGGCGACCGTATCACCGGAGATTAAAAGATCCGCCCCGCCGATGAGTTCACAAAGGCTGATCATGTTTAGCCCGGTTTGGTGTGATAGCTGTTCATCAGATAGCCCCTTGCTAATTTCCAGTTCCTGTTCCGCGTTGTCTTTTGCCCCCGCCAATATGATCTTTATCTTTAACCTTTCTGCGATCCGTAAGCATAACCGGTTAAATCTTACAGGGTTCCATCGCTTATGAGTTTGACCCGCGCCTGCGAAAATAACAATACTGCCATTGGGTCGCAGGCGTAATTGATGACCCACGATAAATGGTTTTTTCAGGTCGCATCTTTCCCCGGTCATCGTCTCAAAGATTTGTTTGTTCCTTACAAATTCATGCAAGGGTTGATCATTGACTTTCAGCAGTTCCGTGTAGTATTTTTCTCCCCTGCTTTTCAATTCAGGCGATGCGTTGATGCAATCACCGTCGACGGCGATTTTGTATTTTGCATTTACCTTGCCGATGATCCAGTCGACGGTAAATTTCCGGGAGTAGTTCGTGTAAACGATGGTTTCAATCCTTAACTTTTGAAGATCGTACAACAATTTAACCAGTTCCCATTTTAAAAAATTACCATCTGTGTACCAGATAAATCCGTCGACAATTTCAGCGTCCCAATAAGTCGCCAGTTCCTTACATACCGAATTTTCAAGAATGTAGATCCGATGATCTTTATATTTAGCCGAGTTTCTTAAAAAGTACAAATAGTTCCTGAATAAAATATAATCACCTGCACCATCACTTCGGACGATCAACACTGTTTTTTCTTTCCTCGGGACGAAAAAAAACACTGTTTTAATGATCGCGGGCGCAAGCACCCGGATCAATACAAATTTGATTTTTCCAGTAAGTGATTTCATGGCTTATAGCCGATCAGTCGTTTGACGATGTTTTTGAGCTTTTGTTTTTTAGAAACCAGGTCAGGCTTTACAAAGTTTAATAGTTTAGAATAATGCTTTAAATTGATAGTCTGCTGGTAGGTCACCTGCATCGGTTCGGTGTAAAGTTCCTGAATGAAGTCTTCCCCGCCTTTGTGTGTCCCGCTCCCGTCGTAACCAATATTAAAAATAAGCGACTTAGTCGTAAATACGCCAAGCCCGTTCCGGATAAATGCCGTATAATACCATCGGATATCCCAGGTATGCATTTGTGTCAGCATATACATTTTATCCATTAAGCCTACATTAAACCTGTTTTGTAAATACATGTCTGCAACGATTTCGGGGATCTCTGCCGGACTGGCCTCAAATAGCTTCCACCTGTCTGCCCAGGTCGCCCACCCGGTAGAACTGGTCGCCACCGGGCACAAAAATGTTTCGGGCCCTGTTTCAAAATCGATCGGGAGCATATAACTGTTGATCGAAAAAATTTGCTTGTCGTGTTCGTAAACCTGCAGACCATCATTACAATATTGCAGAAAATAAGGCGAGGTGATCAGATCATCATCCAGCATGATCGCCTTCCCATGTTTGTTGATCACCTGGGTTATTCCGTCTATAATGTTATCCTCAAGGTACATATTTTTGTCCCTTTCGATCAGGATCACGTCTTTGCACCATTGTTTTTCACGGACAACCGCGCGGGCTTGTTGAATTAGATCCAGATCAGCAGCTGTCGCATTTTCTTTCGGGCCATCCGCAAAAACATATAATACAGATTGACCGGCAAGTAAATTTTGATTTAAAGCCGCCAGTGTTTCCCGGGTGTGATGCGGCCGGTTATAGATAAACAAGATCACCGGTGCCAGGTTGTTATCTATTTTAGCTTCCATTATTTGCTGCATCAGTTTTTGTTTGACAATACAAACCTGGTACGCTTATGATGCGCGATGACCTTTTTTCTGTTTGTTAACAGCGCACACCAGGTCCCGTAGATCTTATTAAATTTAATTTGTTCGGCTACAGTAAGTTTATCCCAAAACTTCATTTTTTTTAGCGTTAAGAGCAACAGGTTCTTGAGGTAGGTTTTAGTCGCGCCAAAAAACCAATCGTTTATAATCTGGCTGATCGGCCTTTCATCGGCATTTAAAATCGGATAATAAGTATTCATCAGCACATGCGAGTAGCTGAGCCAAAAAGAAAGGCCGAGGATATAGCTGATGTTTTGACGTTTTAAAGGAACGAAATGTTTGAATTTTAACTCATCGTCCGCGATGATCTTATAGCCGCTTAAATAAATCATAAAACAAAACTCTGTATCCTCCCCGCTAATCAGACTTTTTCCTTTACGCCCCGGTGTTATTTGATCCCAGCCGCTGTCAAAAAGACCCGTTAATATACTTTTTCTATAAGTAGAGCCTGCCCCATAGACCCAATGATCTGTCTCGGCCCAGGTTTGCGGCCCGTTCACATAATAATACGAAAACTCCGCAATTTCACTGTTTGCGGGTTGTTGTGGTTCATAGAACGCACATCCGCCCAGCGCGCCGACTTTCGGATCGCCAGCCATGACCCGGTACGCCCTGGCAATATAATCCGGGTACAGCCAGTTATCGTCATCACAGGTCAGCACGAACTCGTACCCGGCGGCTTTCAATCCCATGTTAAAAGCATGGTTCTTACCGGCGACCGGCTGCGATAATATGTTAAATGCTATGGCTTTATCCCCGTATTTATCCCATTCTTGTTTGGCAACAACTGCCGTCGCATCCGTAGATGCATTATCAATCACTATAATTTCCCAGGGAACCGCAGCAGGAACCTGCTGCAGCGCCAGGTGCCGCAGGGTTTCGGGCAGGCGCTCCGCGCTGTTATAACAACAAACGATCACCGAAATCCCTGGTTTTGCCGACAATAAATTCAGTTTTTGTATATGGTGTCCATTCTAGTCTTGAATGCCTCAAAACTAAACATCCTTTGGTATTTTTCGTATGAGCGTATGCCGTAACTTTCCCGCAATGCCGGGTCGTCAATCAGGCTGATCAGCGCGTTTTTATTTTCGAGGATATCGGTCGTGCTGACCACGATCCCGTTATAACCGTCTTCTATAGATTCTACCAGGCCGCCTGTCTGTGCCACCACGCAAGGTAATCGGTTTGCCATGGCTTCCACTACGGCGATTCCATGCGTTTCATACAAACTGGGCTGGTAATAGATCGTCGCATTTTTTAAATAAGCCTGCGCGCCGTTGACCGAGCCATAATATACGATTGCAGGATTATCAATTGCAGCCGATTTAAGCTCCTGCAACAGCGGGCCGTCACCGAACCATAGAAACCGAACGCCCTCCCGCTCCGCTGTGACCGACCTGGCGACTTCCAGCCAAAAGGAGGGATTTTTATAAGCGACCGTATGACCCATGGTCACAATATATTGCAGGCCCTTCGCCCACATGCCGGCCTGCGGCTCAGTAGTTTGATTAGCAATTGCACAATTGTAGACTACCTTAACTGACAGTTGCCTGGCCGCTGAAATGCTCCAGTTTCTCATAACCGCTTCTTTATTCGCGTTAGAAACGGTAACGATCCTTTTTCGCCTGCCCAGCAGGCTGTTGCAGGTAAACGAGGTGAAGGGGGTATAGCGCTCGTGAGGTGTTGAATGCAATATATAGGTAACCTTGAAAAACGGCAGCCAGAGTAAATATAAATACTTCTCAGGGTCCACTACGCAAAGCGTTATTTCATTCGTGCCGTGTTTAATGGCCAGCGATCCAACCCGCCAAAGTGACCGGAGGATTTTTACAAATTCCCTGATGTTTGAAAAAACAGAAGGATATACCAGGTGTGCGAACTTGTGTAAACGTGCATCTACGATCGTTTTGAGTTCACTGCCGCCTTTTATATTTGGCAGGTAGGTGAGCTGACTTTCTTCTTCGAGGATCAAGACGATATTTTCTTTTCCAAAATAAAGGATCAGGGCTTCCAGGTGCGTGTTGCTTCCGCCATATTCAAAAAGCCGGTTGAAAATGATCTGTTTTTTCAATTTTCAGGAAATTTCAATACGCTGAAAACAAAGGATAAATATTTCCGGAGCCTGGAGTTTCTAAAATTATTTAGTTTTTGTTCTGCTTTCTCATAGGTGGCATAGTCGTCGGTGAAAAGCGGAAAATACCTTTTCAGGAACGCGTTTTTTTCTCCTTCAATCAAAGGCTGGTTTTGCGGCTGGGAACTAACCCCCCCATGGTCAAAGACCGATATTACAAAAGCGATGTGTTTATAGGAAGCCTGGTGCAAGGCGATCGCTTTCAAAAAAAAGGCCCAGTCAGCGGCGACCCGCATGGAAGTATCATACATTCCTGCCTTTTCAAAAACTGTTCGGTTAATAAAACATGCCGGATGTGGCAGGGAGCTTTTCATAAAAAAACTAAAACTCAGTTTATCAGGAAAGCTTACTTTAAAATTTGATTCCGGGTTTACAAATTCCAGGTCCCCATAGACGATATCATGGTTGTCATAGTTGTTTACAAACCACTGCAGGCTTTCGCCGGAATAGAAAGCGTCTCCCGCATTCAAAAAAATCAGGTAATCGCCATTTGACCTTTGGATGCCTTTATTCATCGCATCGTAAATCCCGTCGTCTTTTTCGGCCAGGATGCTGATCTTTTCCGTATTCCTGTATTTACCAATGGTATCCAACGTGACCGGATTTTTCGAACCACCATCAATGATCAGGTGCGTGTAATTGGGGTAGCTTTGATCGATTACCGAAGCGATCGTCCTTTCCAAAAACGGGTTATCCAGGCAAACCGTTACAATACTGATATGCATCACGGCGCTATGGCGATACGGTTACGGATAGGTTGCAGCTGTGTTTTTTTGACCGCGATCAAATTTTCGTAAGGATAGTAAGCCTTCATCGGGCTCGGAACCAGCCGATTAGAGGCTGTATCGTAGACGAACCATTCATAGCCTTTATCTGTCATAAAATTATACAGGTCCCGGCAGGAATACCCCGCCCGGAATACATTTTCTTCTGTAAATTCGATCATGAAACAGGTTTTAAAATCCTCTTGTTCAAGAAAATCTCCCATGCCCTCCAGCACCGGAAGTTCCCAGCCTTCCACATCTACTTTAATGAGGGCAATTTGCCGGTAATTAACGGCATGTTCCGTGACAAACTCATCAAAGCGTAAGACACTCGCCTGGATGCTCGTTTCCAGGGGCACGTGCTGTAAATTGGCAAATGAATTCCAGGCATCGTAACCGCTGTTTGAAATATGGAAATTAAGCTTGTCTTTTTTGTTCGACAGCCCCATATTGTAGGTATTGGCCATGCTTTGGAAATGGTTTAACGTGACATTCTCTCTCAGCCTGTTAAAGGTAACAGGTGTCGGTTCAAATGCATAGATGGCCCCGGAATCTTTAAGCGCTTCAGCGGCGTATAAGGAATGCAGCCCGATGTTGGCGCCGATGTCAAAAAAAACATCTCCGGGCCTTAAAAAATTGCTGATAAACTGCTTTTCAGCTTCTTCAAACTGTTCGTAAATTAATTTAGCCAGCTTACTGTCTTTATACAGGTTGATTTTTAACAGGTCGTTAAGCTGGTATTCCACGTGTTGCCGGCCATCAGCAAATAGTTTCTCCCATCCGTCGGGCACTTCTCCTTTCCTGAAGGTAATATACCGGTTCAGCAAGTTAGCTACTTTTTGTGCAACCGTTACGTCAATTTGTTTCATATAAAATATTCCAGTCTATAGATGGAGCCATAATGCCCGGCCGGTTTTCAGCATATAATTTATTGACACCACCGATATTAACCAGGTTGATCAATATACTATATCTATGAAAACAAAGCCATTTTTCATTATGTAAACCAACTATCGGATAAACAATGTATTCACCTTTATTTAAAAGATTGGCCGGTATGATGCCTGACAAACGCAGGTTTCCCTGTTCGAGCGTTGAAGCCGTTTCATAGGAATCATCATGAAAAGACCTGAAAACGCATTGCTCGGTTGCATGGTGCATGATTTCAAAGCCTATCCTTAGGCCGGGCGCGGGTTTGATGATCCGCACGTCATAGGCTACTTCGATGTCTTTATGCGTCAGGAAATCATTCACATCGGCAAAATGCGGGTATATCTCGAAAGAATTTAAACAAGTATCCTCGTCGCTTTCCTGCTCGTCAAACGCCACTGATAGCTCCCGGTTATAATTTGAGGTATTGTTCGTGAGATAATTTTCAATTACAGCTGATTTATCACCATAGGCGGCGACCGATCCATTGTGCAGGTAGATCGCGTTGTTGCATAATTGATTGATCGCTCCCATATTATGGCTCACAAATAAAACCGTTCTGTTTCCGACTTTACTGACGTCGGCCATCTTGCCCAGGCATTTTTTTTGAAATTCAGCATCGCCGACAGCCAGCACCTCATCTACGATCATGATTTCGCTTTCCAGGTGTGCCGCTACGGCAAAGGCAAGACGAACATACATACCCGAAGAATACCTTTTCACCGGCGTATCTATATAGCGCTCAACCCCTGAAAAATCAACGATCTCATCAAACTTTCTTTTGATCTCCGCTTTACGCATGCCAAGTATCGCCCCGTTGAGATAAATATTCTCCCGTCCGGTCAATTCCGGGTGAAAGCCGGTCCCCACTTCCAGTAAACTCGCTATCCTCCCCTTTATCTTTACAGAACCACTGGTTGGTGATGTTATCCTGCTTAAAATTTTAAGCAGGGTGCTTTTTCCGGCTCCGTTGCGGCCAATGATCCCGACCGCGTCGCCTTGCGCGATATCAAAATCAAGGTCTTTTAAGCTCCAGACCACATCACTTTTGCCTTTTTTTGAACGATCATTAGTTTCGCCTATTTTCAAAAACGGATCGTCTTTCCCGCGTACCTTCGCCCAAAAGCGTTCCAGGTCCCGTGAAATTGTCCCTGTACCGATTTCACCCAGATGGTAGGCCTTTGAAAGATTTTCTACTTTTATAACTGAAGGCATGATCTAAACAGTATCAATAAACGTGCGTTCAACACGGTTGAAAATAATTATTCCAATTAAAAGCGTCATTAGGGTGATAACTGACGTAATTCCTAAAGACAACATCGTAAACGTGCCCTGTCCCAGAAACCCATACCTGAAAGCCTCGATAATTGAAGTCATCGGATTGTATTCCACCAGCCATTTATAAGAAGGGTATTTCGTTTCCACAACCGAAAGCGGGTAAATCACCGTAGTCAGGTACATCATCAGTTGAATACCGAAAAGGAGCAAAAAACTCAGATCCCTGTATTTTGTAGTCATGGCGGAAAAGATCATCCCTAAACCAAGACCCAAAAGTGCCATCAATAACAATAACAGCGGAAATAACCCTAACCAGGCATTAGGATGGAAATTGGCTCCCTTAAACCAGTAAATGGCCATCATCAATAAAAAGAGTAACATTTGTATCCCAAATCGGATTAAATTGGAAACAACGATACTTAAAGGAACGATGAGCCTGGGGAAATAAACTTTTCCAAAAAGCGCTGAATTTGTGGTAAAAACGGTGGATGTTTTCGTCAGGCAATCCGCAAAATAATTCCATGAAGTGATCCCGGCAATGTAAAAAAGCGGTTGTGGCAAGCCATCGGTAGGTATTGACGCCAGGTTTCCGAAAACAAAAGTATAAATGATCGTCGTGAACAAGGGCTGGATAATGAACCACAATGGGCCCAGGATGGTTTGCTTGTAAAAGGAAACAAAATCCCTGCGCACCAGCAGCACGAGCAAATCCCGGTAATGCCATACATCTTTCAGCTTAAGGTCAAAGAGCGTATCCCGGGCTGTAATTTCAATATCCCAGGCCTCTTCTTTTTGCTCAGCCATTTTTAATCATCTCCGCTAATTGTATCATATAGTTCTTTTCATTAAAATGCGACAAACATTGCGTTTGTATATTCTTTTTAGCATCCACGGTTAATTTGTTCTTTAGATAACCTGCGATTTCTGCTTCCAGTTGTACAAGATCATCGGGATTTATCGCCGTTCCTAATTCGCTGCTGTAAACGGCATCAATACTACCGTCGACATTTCCACAGATCACCGGCACGCCGCAAGCCATGGCTTCAATAAACACAATACCGAAACCCTCCTTTTTACTGGGTAAAACAAAAAGATCCGCCAGCAGAAAGTGTGGGATCAGTTCTTCTTCTTTCAGGAACCCGGTTAGAATAACGTGTCCGCCAACCTGGTAATCAGCAATAAGCTTTTCTATCCGTATTTTTTCGTTTTCGTCGTATTGACCAGACAATATGTACTTAATGCGGGGGAACCTTTCTTTCAAACGGCTTAGGGCCCGGATCACCTGGTCGTGTCCTTTGTATTGCTCCGTTGAAGCCAGACGCGAAAGCGTAAACAGAACTTCGTTGTGGTTATCAATACTATATTTTTTTATTAAATGATCAGGTTTGTTAAATGCAACCGGGAATTCCATGAACGGATCAATCGTATTGTTCAGCACGGTGCATTTGAAGGGGGCACAGTGATGCCGGCTGATCATTTGCTGCATCGTAAAATTACTGACGCAGATAACTTTATCGCAATGTCTTAAAAATATTTTTTTTAAAACCGATATCGGCCTCCAGACCTCTATACCATGTGCGACAAGAAAAACTTTACACTTCGGGTTTATCATTTTTAGCAGTAAACCGGCAAGTGCAAGGTTGAGATGGCTTAATATTACCACATCTATTTTCCTGGCATTTATCATCGTTTTAAGGATAAATTTTATCCGGTTATGATTAAATCCGAGAAAATTTCCTTTTGGAACATACTGGGGCATCAAATCTCTATCAGCGTCATAAACTGACCACAAACTAAAATCCCAGTCGTTCCCGTAAGATAAGCCGGACAACGAATGCGCCAGCGCCCGGGTCATCTTTTGGATCCCGCCGGTCGTGCTGAAAGTCTGCAATGTAAATAACATCAACCTTTTAGACATGCTGCTGGATCTGGTAGAGGGCGAAGATCTTTGACCAATGGATCTGCCCGTTTTTAAATTTTAAAACTTCGTTTTTGGCGAACCTGCCTTTATACAATTTTTCGTTGCTGATCTCCCCGTGCCGGCTCATCCATTCCTGGAAAGGGAACGTAAAACCCATTTTTGGCCGGTTCCAGGTGGGTTCCGGTAAAAGATCCCGGAAGCTATCGATTAAAATTTTCTTTGGCTGGTAGCTATCAAACCGGATCCCCGGTGCAAGGCTAAGCGCCAGTTCCTGAAAATCTTCATCCAAAAAGGGAACCCTTACTTCCAGCCCGTGTGACATACTCATGACATCCGTGTCCCGTAACAGCTGGTTTTGCATATACAAATTCGTTTCAAACCAGGCAGCGTGTTCTTCATCATACCGGTTTAAATGATTCAAATTCTGTTCACTGAACAGGATTTCGTTCACCTCGCCGGCGCTCCTGTCCAGAATGCGGGCAATATCTGATGCCACAAACAAGCCCCTTAACAGTAAATAGTCGCCCAGGTAGTGCTCATTGGCTAAAAAAGATATTTTTCTATGCCGGTCCGTTTGGAAATAGTTTGCGGCCTTAAACAGGAAAGATGGCAGTTTGCGGAGATACCGCAGGTATTTCATGCGGTTAAAGGAAGGGTAACCACCGAAAAGCTCGTCTGCCCCTACGCCTGAAAGTACAGCCTTTAAACCATCTTGGTGCGCATATTTACTGATAAACCAGGTATTGATCCCGTCCGTAGTAGGCAAATCCATGTCTGCGATGATTTTCGGAAAATATTCTTCAAAATCTTTTTGCTTAACCAAATGGGTGTATTTTTCACCGCTGATCTGTTGCAATACGTTGTTTTGGTAGGCGCTTTCATCGTAGTTCTTCTCGTTGAAATAGATCGAGATAGTCTTGATCTGTTGCTCCGTTTGCTGGTTCGCCAACAGGGACAGGATGCTGGAGTCTGTACCGCCGCTGAGGAATACGCCTATCGGCGCGTCGGCCATCAGTTGCCGGTTAACAGCGGTTTGTAAACCGGCTCTGATCTGCGCTTTAGCATCCTCAAGACTGATAATACCGGGCTTTGCAGTGATCTGGTAAAACGGCCGGATCTGATAAGTGCAGGAATCGTGCTGCCAGGCCAGGTAATGACCTTTCTGAAGGCTAAGCACATTTTTCAAAGTGGTAAACGGTTCAGGTATATGCCCAAACGCCAAAAATCTTACCGGCCATGAGTGATCGGTTTCATGCGTGGTACCTGCTGATTTAAATGCCCTGACCTCGGAGGCAAAACTCAAGGATTTGCCGTTCACATAATAATACAAGGGCTTTACCCCTGAAGCATCGCGTACGAGAAACGTGGTGCCGCCTTTTATATCGTATAAAGCGAATGCAAACATGCCGCGCAGTTTTGAAAAGGAGGATACCCCCCATTGCAAATAGGCGTTGATGATCACTTCGGTGTCTGTAAAGGAATGAAATACGACTCCGACAGCTAAAAGCTGTTCCCTTATCGGCAGGTAATTATAGATCTCACCGTTAAAGGTGATCCAGACCCTCTTGTTAACGTCGGCCATTGGCTGGTGCCCGTTTATACCCGGGTCTATGATGGATAGCCGCCGGTGCCCGAACACCAGGCTTACATGCTCATCTGAAAAAATACCACCGTCATCAGGACCTCCATGTTTCAGCACATCGCACATTAAGCTTACTTTTTCTGTAAGCTCATGATGACTAATCCTCTTAGCTATTATTCCAGCTATCCTGCACATATGAGAAGTATTTTCAAAGCTTCGCCGCTTAAGTCACATTTTAAAATTGCAACTTATTATTAATCAGCGACTTAATCACTAATTTTTATTTTTATATTTGGGCACTTTTATCGCTAAAATGCCCTTTTCTGTAACCTGTCAATCAACGATGCCGGTACATTTACAATGATGGAGTGCCCCAGATTCCCCAAACGTATCATGAGTTGTTTTTGAGACTTATAAGAGACCACCTCTCCTTTAAGTCCTTTCAAAGGCCCTGCTTTGATCAAAACCGGCTCACCCGGCTGCAGGTGTTCCTCTGTAACCTCCAGCTCAAACGGACTTGCGATCAATAACTTAAGTTCTTTGATCTGCCGGTCGGGCATAGCGGTGATCCTGCCTGAGAAATAGATGAACCGTGCTACACCTTGTGTCATCAGGATATCTGCCTGCTCACTTTCCCTGATTCGTACAAATACATAAGATTTTATAAAAGGCTCCTCTACCCACTTTTTCCGGTCGCTCCATTGCTTAAGCTGGCGTTGCAGGGGTAAGTAAGCTTCGATCCCTTTTTTTGTCAACGCGTCGTACGCTTTTTTTTCTGAGCGCGGATGGGTACTTACCGGATACCATTTAGGCGCGCCCGCGGCTGACTTTACTGGCATTATTTGAACAGTACTTGCAATCATTTAAACCATCTCCGGACGTTCCACCATTTATTTTTAGGATCATCCACATAATATTCTGAATTTCCGTAACCCGTATAATCGGAATAATAGTAATATTTTGAACCATTGCCTTCGCCTGTGAACTTGGTATTGTAATACCTCGAATGCAGCAGGTCTTCTGCGTAGGCGTTGAGCACAATCACTGTGTTATCCAGCTGGTATTCATGCGCGATACGCTGGGGAACAGTTGCCGAATAAAATTTCGATTTGCCCGAACGTATCACAAACAGATTGATATCGCTCAGCCTGATCAGTGGTATGGAATCTGAAACCAGTCCTATCGGGGCCGTATCGATCATGATCACTTCATACCTGGTTTTTAATAAAGCGATCAATTCTCCGACCCTGGCCGAATGCAATAATTCGGACGGGTTAGGAGGAACGGGCCCGGATACGATAAAATCAAGGTTAGACAGTGATGAGTTTTTAATGATATCATCAGCGGTACATTGATGGGCCAAGTAATTGCTTAAACCGATATCATTAGGTACCTGGAAGGTCTTATGTAATTTCGAGCGGCGCAGGTCGGCAGCTATAAGTATCACCTTTTTATCGATCAGCGATAAAGTGCTTGACAGGTTTACAGCAACAAAGGACTTACCCTCCCCTGCAACTTCCGAGGTTACGCAGATCACTTTCCGCGTTTTGTCAGCGGCAAGAAAATTTAAATTTGTCCGGACCGATCTTACCGATTCGGCAAAAATAGATTTAGGCCGGCTGATCGCCAATATTTGGGAACTGTATTCATCTATCGGCTCCGGAAATTTGCGGATCACACCTAAAATAGGGATCGCTGTCAGGCTCTCGATCGTTTCCTTATCATAAATATAGGGATTTAACACGCGGATCAGGATGATTAATCCGAAGCCTATCAGTAAACCAGCTATGATCGCTGAGCGGCGGATACTGTGCTCATCCGGGGCAACCGGAGCGTAATTTGGCTGAGCGACATCAAGGATGGTCGCGCCCGGCAAAATCCCCGACCGGCTGATCTGTGCGTTTAGTTTCCGTTCTGACAAAAAAGAGTAAACCTTATCGTTGACCTCAAAGTTTCTTTTCAGGCCGGCCATATCGTTTTCAGCGACCGGGAACTGCGCTATTTGTTGGGCAAGGGGCTTCTGCTGATCAGTGATGTACGCCATGTTTTTTTTGACCAGGGCGATAGAAGTTTCGATGTTGCTTAACGCCGAATTTTTAATACGTAAAATCTGCTGGTTGATATCATTGACCGGGCCGGAGTTGTCTGTGTAAGTTTTTAATAAAGAATATTTATCGGCAATTAAAGCGTCAAGTTTGACAATAGAAGTCTGCAACAGCGGATCAACCACTCCTTCCAAATTAAAATTCAGCGTGACATTATTTTTTTCTTTAAGGATATCCGCCTTTAACTGATCCAGGGCGATCAGCTGTATCTTCAGTAAAGAGTTTTGCGATTCAAGTTCTTTGGCTTTGCTTAGGGCCGCTTCGGCAGCTGAGCCGACATCCATGATCTTTAAATTTTGCTTGAACTTTTCAATCGATTTTTCGGATCCTTTTACCTGTCCTGAAAGATATTTTAGCTGCGTGTCAATGAAACTGATCATTTGAGTCGCTGACTGCATTCTTTGGTACCGGTCATAATTCAGGTATTCCGTCATTACCGCGTTTAAAGCATCGGCCGCGAATTGCGGATTAGCGTCCGTTTGCTGGATAGAAACGATGTTGGAATTCCTGATGATCTCGCTGGTATGCAGACCGCCCCTTACCCTGTCCAGGAAATCTTCCGGGGCATTGAATTTGAACTGGTAGACCACATTTTTCAAAAGGCCGGCCGGGCGTTTAATGCGTAAGGCGGTACTACCCAGTGTGAACGGCGCGTTATAACTGATGACCTTTTCAACTTGTTTTCCATATTCGGGATAACTGAGCGAAAAAGAAGAATTATTTACCGGCTTAAAGCTAACCAGGTCATGAAAAAAATTCGCCGTATCAAACTTCAGGAACTCAATGTCCAGTGGTTTTTGCGGGTACAATTCATTCGTACGGTTAAGCACCCTGCCCACAACGTAAAAACTGACCCGGTAATCCATATCCCTGATCGCGCTGATCACGACATTTCTGCTCTGCAGTACCATGGTCTCTGTCTGGACCTTCGAAGGGCCTTTATCGGATGTGGTTACGGCCCCGGCGATATCTGAGATCTCGGACTTTTTTTCTTCAAATTTCATGGTACCGGAAGTCGCATAGGTTTTCGGCGTATACCATAAGTAAACATTTGAAAACAGCACTGCCAGGAGAACCGAACCAACGATCCAATACCACCTGCTCAGTAATATTTTAGCGATCTTAAAATAATCTATTTCCTGGCTGGGCAGTTTATGCGGTATGTTTTCTGTTTCCTTCATTTAATGCGCGCAAGCGTAAAGATGAGCAATAGCGTATTAAGAACGATCAAACCCGGTTGATAAATAGCTGAAAAATTCTGTATTTTGTCGTTACGGATCGCGCGTCTGTTTTTTGAAACATAGATCATATCGCCGTTTTGCACGATCGCCCGGGGATCGTTGATCGAATTAATATTACTCAGATCTATTTTGATAACCTTCGGTCTTTTCTCAGTTCCGCGAATGATTTCTATGTTCGTTTCATCTGCACTTTCCGTAATGCCGCCTGCGTCGCCCAGGACCTCGGATAAAGTCGTACGGTCTTTAAGCAACGGAAAATTCCCCTGCGTTTTTATTTCGCCGAAAATGGTTACTTTAAGATTGGTGATCCTAAGATCAATTATCGGGTCTTTAAGCAAACTTTTCCGGTAAAGATCTTCTATCAGGTTTTTTGCCTGGATTCTTGTCAGTCCGGCGACGGTAACGGTATTGATGACCGGCAATGTGACTGTCCCATCTGTTTTCACCTCGAAGGTTTGCCCCTGTCCTGACGTTTCCGAGGTGTTCCCGTGACTATCTGCCGGCTGGCTGACAATATATTTGATATCCTGCAAATTTCTGATCAGCAACTGGTCCTGTGGTTTAATACGGTAGTCACTAACGGTATCTGTATAATTGCCATTTTCCAAAGCGCTCTTCTGCTGGAACAAAGCCTGGTATTGTTTTCCGCAAGAAGTAATTCCCAAAGTAAAAAAAAGGATTAAGCACAGATAAAATAATTTACGCATACGCACTGGTCTGTTAGTCTTATTAGATTAGGAACAAGTCCAAATTTACATAAAATTGTGAGTTTACACAGTAAATGTTCTAAACTGGGCAACCCGGAAAACAAGTCCCGAATTTAGGCTAATCGGAGATAACACAATTGACATTGCCATAAAAATTATCCACAAATGCTGTACAGGCAGGCGGTTTATTGACAACTTCGTAAAAATTCTAACTTTAACAAGTGACTAGCAGCCGCTCGTTTGAGGCTTGGGCCGCCGTTCGAGAAAGGGCCGCAAATTGTCCAGTAACCATTTTGGCTCCCAGTCACGCACGATAAAACGGTTTCCGGCCCTGGTGTATTCCGCAGCCGGAGAAAATTGTCCCGTCTTCTTCGCATCAATCAATCGTAGGGTGTCTATTACTTCAAAATTGCTTTTCAACAAAGGAATGATATCGTTGTACATTTGCGCTATACGCTCTGGTGGTACGAAATGTGACCCGTTTTCATGCCGGCTCCTGGCCCTGTCGAAGCATAACTGCAAAGAATCGGTAAAAAACAGGTTGACGATTAATTTATGTCCCGGATTGAACGCTTTAACTGCTCTGATATAGTCATAATGTTCCCGTGAACTTAAGCTGAGCTCATAAGCAAAATCATTTCCGGCGCGGAGCTGCCTTTTGACACTGTCGCTGAAGCCGTTTTTTTGATCGTCAACCCAGTTATCATTTTCATTGATGATTTCGATGCCGGCCCTGGTGAATTCTTGACCATTCATGCTTTTGCCGATCCCCGGTGGTCCCGCGATAACAAATAATTCAGGCATTACGATACAATATCAACCATATTATCCGGGTATTCAGCGACCATTCGCCCGCGCCATTCATAAACCAATGCCTGTCCTGCCGCAAATACACGTTCCCTTGTCCGGGCCTGGCGTATGGCCTGCCAGTCGCGTTCCTCTGCGATCGTCATCTTAAACGGATCATCATACATCACGCCTTTTTTTAATAAATGACCTTCGGTCTGCTTGTTCATGAAAACTTGATTTGGATCTAAACAAAGGTAATTAAACAAGTGATAATGCGAAAACTTAAACCAATCGGGTCCTTTTAATGACCGTAGCTATTACCGGCATTTTCCAGCAAAGCCAGTTCTTCTTCATCAATCAGACCCTTATCATATAGAGTAATATGTCTTAAGCGCCTTGCAGTTATGGTTTCTTTTTTTGGGGAAAAATACACGAGCAAAAGGCCAAGTACGGGCAGCAAAAATGCAGCTGAACAGGCGATTTGCCAGCCGCAGTTCCTGTTCCTGCCGACAAAAAAACCGACAGAAAGATTCACTGATAAATATATAACTGTGGTTATAACGTCGATAGTGTTATTCATTATTGTGCCGGTCCTGTCGATCAAAAATAAGCTTTTAATAAATATAATTCATAAAATTCAGACTCATTTGTTCCCTTTCATCGCTGGCCTATTCAGGCAATGATGATCCTCACTGAATTTTGCTTTGACGATCTCTTTTCCCCAAATTTTTTTGCCGGCCCTTTTAGGGTGTTCTTTAAAATAAGCGTTACGAGCCGAAAAATGCAGATCAATAGCTTGTTTACATTCATCCACACAGGTGTAGTCGCTATTATGGATGACCGCCTTTGCCAGGCCGGCGAATACGGATTCAACCACATTCAAAAATTGTGTACTTGCCGGCAGGGGCGCCAGCCTGATCTGCACCTGTTTTAACTTATTATGATCGTTGATATGTGTCATCAGGATTTTCGAATTGTGCCAGCTAGCCGCGTCCCAGCATAGATAAAGCGTTTTTTGGTCAGGGTACTGGTTTATCAATACGTCAATTAACCGCGTCATTTCAAAAGTGTTTTTTTTCGGCGAATAAAAATGCGTCACCTGGTTGGTCGAAAGTTCAAGTGCCGTGGTACAAATGACCATGCCTTTTACCTTTTGTTTTTCCGGCACAACATCCGGACTTTCCGTCTTAAGCTTTAAAGTCCGTCCGCCTTTGATCTTTATGGAAACCGGGCCGTATTCGTCAATCGAAAAGAACTTTTCATCCGGCTTCAGCTTTTGCAGTATGTTTTGAATTTTTTTGATCTTTTCCCGGAATTTAGGATCCGGGCTGCTCAGCATTTCCTTCGATTTTCGATATTTATAACCCATCTGGACCAGGCAGTACCGGATTTGGCCATAATTGAGCGTCGGTTGGTAAAGGCGGTTGTAAACCAGTGTAAGTGCTCTTGCGCTCCAGCTTGTCCGGTTCAGGCCATGGGCCTTTGGCGTTTCGTGAATCAGGCGGAATAATTTTTCTTTTCTTGCCTTAACCAGGACAGGCCCGATTTTATTAGGGATACATTTTGGTTTATCAAATGCCTTCAGGCCGCTTTTTTTATAGCCGGCAATCCACGAAGTAAGGGTGTGGTAAACCGTTTCTACCTTGTCAATAATCTCCATCCGTGAAGCTCCCTGCTGGGCCATTGTCAGTGCTTTTGAGATCTGCCAGAGCCGTTTGTCATTGCTTTGCCGCCAATGTTTAAGTGTGGACATATCTTTAGGTTCAATCCGGTCCAGCAGCTTTACCGGGTCAAATTTTACGCTTGTCCGGAGCCATTGGATAAACTCGCGTTTAAAGGTTGGCAAAGTATAGGCATTATCGCTGCGCAGGCGGTATTTCTCCCACATGGCAACGGTATTCATTTTGGACGTTTTTTCTTCGGCGGCCAGCGCGGTCACGATCAATACAAATTCCGTATATTTTGGTGTCTGCCAATGTGGCCTTGGCGATTCTTTTGGGTAAAAGCCGAAGTCTTTTAATCGTTCCGGATATTCAGCGCGAATCTTTTCAAATTCGCGCTGGTAACGCCAGGTGGTTGTCGTCGAGATATTTAATTCTTTAGCGAGCGCCCACGAATGGTAGTCCCCGTCGATAAACCGGCGGCGTAAAATATTGGCTTTTTCAATATCGAGTTGGAAACGGTACACTACATTCGGAACACACGTGATCTATCTACAATTGTCGCACAATATTGTTGATTAAATATCAAAAAAGTTTTGCCTTGTTCTAAAACGGTTTCTTGCAAATACTGATGTTTTGATTACGCGAATGAGGCCCTGAACATATCTGCATTACAAACAAGCCGGTTTCCTGATTTGCCTCAATTGTTAATTATTGATTTCACCATAGTTGAAACAGCTATGATTCTGATTCTTCAATAATCACTTTAGATAAACATATATTAAACATTGATATTTAAACCATAATCAAATATAAGAATTAACATTTATGAAAATTGTAATTGGATCGATCAGGCATTAATCATTGCCAAATTAAATTTTGTTATTATTGTATTGCCTTAGCGGCACCGTTTTTATGACCATTGCTGTAACCGACCTGGCCACCGTGTTGACCACCATCATCCTGCTCAAGAAACCATGAGTTATTTCAGCGAATTAGCAGAATTACTGGCCGCAGAACGCGCAGCGGACGAAGCAGCGTTTAAGGAATTGACAGAAGGCACCGGCGTGGTACGGCGCCGCGATAACGGGCAGGCCTGGTACCCTGTCGCGATCCGCCATACCGAAGCCGTACGGGGGGATTACCTGAGCATCGAGGTCGAGCGCACCACGCATAAGGAGCTGGATCACCAGTTTCGTTTCGGCAGCCCGGTCGCGTTTTTTTCCAACCACAATACCCTGGACCGGGTCAACGGCACGGTGACTTACATTGGAAATGACCGCATGCGCATCACCTTGTTAACCGAAGAGCTCCCCGACTGGGCCGGCCAGGGCAAATTAGGGATAGATTTGCTTTTCGACGCGTACAGTTATGACGAAATGCGGGACGCGCTCAGACAAGCAGAAAAATCAGACAGTCAATTGATCCGGGTCCTTACCGGAAGCGCGAGTCCGGGTTTTACGTCACCTATCTACCAAAACGAAAGTCTGAACTGTTCACAGCAAACGGCCGTAGCAAATATATTAGGCGCACAGGAACTGGCCATAGTCCACGGTCCACCGGGCACCGGCAAAACGACAACTATCGTAGCCGCTATCCATGCGCTGATAGCAGCCGGTGAACCGCAAATTCTGGTGGTGGCACCCAGTAATACCGCTGTAGACCTGCTGAGTGAAAAATTAGCTGACAGCGGAATTCATGTTTTACGCATCGGTAACCCTGTGCGTGTGAGTGACCAACTGCAAAATCTCACGCTGGATGCCCGCATGGGTACCCATGAACAGCTCAAAGCCGCCAAAAAACTTAAAAAACAAGCCGCCGAATTCAAAAACATGGCGCACAAGTACAAACGCAGCTTCGGAAATGCCGAACGAGAACAGCGCAAAGCGCTTTTCGATGGAGCACACCGGATCATGCGCGATGTAGCCCGGATCGAAGAATTTGTGGCCGAAGATGTGATCAGCAAAGCCCGGGTCATCACCTCCACCCTCGTCGGTGCGGTTCATTATACCATCAAAAAACTGAAGTTCAGAACAGTCGTGATCGACGAAGCCGGCCAGTCACTGGAACCGGCAGCCTGGATCCCTATTTTAAAGGCACAGCGCCTTGTTTTGGCTGGCGACCACCTCCAGCTCCCGCCGACCGTTAAATCGCAGCAGAATGGCTTAAAAGTCACTTTGCTGGAGAAAGCCGTAAAGCTGCATCCCGGAGCTGTTACCCTGCTGAATGAACAATACCGGATGAACAAGGCCATCATGGGTTTTTCATCCTTAAAGTTTTACAATAACCTATTAACTGCAAATATGTTAGTGGCCAATCGATTATGGCGGCCGGATGACCTGCCTTTTACCTTTATAGACACCGCAGGTACCGGTTACCAGGAGCAGATTGAAGGCAACAGTATCCGCAACCCGGAAGAAGCCTCCTTTGTCGTTCGTCATATCAGCGAACAAAACTACAAAAGGGTCAGCGTCGGCGTTATCGCACCGTACAGGGAACAAGTTAAGCTACTGAAAGAATTGCTGTTAGCTACGTCAATTGAAGTTAATACTGTAGACAGCTTCCAGGGACAGGAACGTGACATCATCTATATTTCACTCACCCGCAGTAACGCGGACGGACAGATAGGCTTTCTTAAAGACTACCGCCGTCTTAATGTCGCCATGACCCGTGCCAAACTCAAAATCGTTCTGGTCGGTGACAGTACCACCCTCGCCCAAACGCCCTTCTTCGAGGAATTGATCGCCTATGCAGAAAAACTGGGCGGCTACCAAAGCGCCTGGGATTATCAATAAGATTATTGTAAATTACCGCTTTGAAAAGACTCATTAAAATAATAAAATCGCCCATCCTCACTATACCTGAGCCTTTAACAGCGAATTATTTTCCTTTTTTAGACGGATTGCGGGGCCTGGCGATATTAATGGTGTTATTGCCCCATTTTGGAATAAATAAATATTTATACCACACATCCGGGATGCTGATCGAAAGCGATACCGGGGTTCACTTATTCTTTATTATTAGTGGTTTTTTGATCACCACCTTGCTGCTTAAAGAGAAAGTGACGAACGGAAAGATATCACTCAAATATTTTTATATCCGTCGCGCCCTTCGGATATTGCCGGTCGCCTATCTGTTCCTTGTCGTCTTGGCCATATTGAACATTATATTCCGGCTACATCTTAGCGCCTTTGATTTTATCGGAGCCGGAACTTTTATCACTAATTTACCCATGGGCGGCTCCTATTATACCGCGCATTTTTGGTCATTAGCTGTCGAAGAACAATTTTACCTGGTATTCCCATTGTTGTTAGTGTTTAATTTAGAATGTTATTTTATTGTCGGGCTGCTGCTGATAACCGTTGTACCGCTCACGTGTATAGCAGCTACCTGTTTTCCGACTATTGCTGGAGGAGGATTGTTTGTAAAATCCTGTATGTATGCTTTCTGGAAGGGACCGGTCATCATCCTGATCGGGTCCGTATGTGCGATAATGGTTTTCAAACAAATGATCACACTAAAAGCTTCGCGGTTATATGCCTTTGGGGACATTATTTTATTAGTTATTGCAATTATTATTCGTACACGTAATTTCCAGCTTTATACAAAATATGCCAGCGAGTACATTTCTGCAATATTGATGGCTTTTGTTATTATTTTTTCTTTCGGGCAAAAAGGGCCGTTAATCCGAATTTTAACATCAAAAATATTGATGCGCATCGGCATTCTTTCTTATAGCCTCTATATATGGCAGCAGCTGTTTATAGGCTCAAATACCTGGCAGCCCTGGATGCGTTATTTGCACGGATTACCGCTGTGGCAATTAGTTATATTTAAAATTGGGGTTGTTTTTGTTATTGCCTTTTTTTCATACCAATATGAATGGTATTTCCTTAAAATAAAAGAAAAGCTTAAATATAACAAGGGAAAAATTAGGTAAGGTCCTGACTTTTAAACCATATCCTTATTTTGTTTTGGCTTTTTTACGCCTAATAACATCAGTAAGAATCCTGAAACAAGTAATATACTGATCGCATTATAGCTTGCTTTGTTGGTTAAATCCAGGTAGATCCCTATTCCCATCAGCACATTGCCAGTGTAATAGAAATATTTGTTATGGACCGTAATTCCCGGAATTTTCATTGTTTATTGTATATGCTGGAAGGCGTTGACATAACCGATGGCGACTGCGACGGAGAGTAAATTCCCCAGGAGGTAATAGTCGTTAAAACCGTCCAGCGTCTGCTTAGGCTCTTCATGTTTGAGCCGGGTGGCCAGTTTAAGCGCGCTGAAAAAAGTCAGGGCGCTGCTATAACCGTTCGCCAGCAGGATAAATAAAAAAACGCGTTCGGCCATCCCCTTAAAGATCGCTTTAAAGTCCAGGCCTACCCGTTTATAGAAGATCTGGGCGATGACCGCGAACAAAAAGGCGATAATGACTTCTGTCACCACGAAAAGGATAGCTAAGATCAGGAATTTAGGCATAGGCGATATAATCACTGGTTTCTTTTAGGGCAAGATAGGTATTTATCCGCAAACTTTTTCGCCGCTTCCACATCAGGGACGGTTCTTTGCCAAGTTTATCAGCCACCTTCCGATAGCTCTCTTCTGCCAGGAACTCCCTGACCAGGTAAAAATCTTTCTCCGGCCGCCAGTCGTCGAGTACATCCTGCAGCGCCATAAAAACATTATTTAACGCTTTTTTCTTCGCCTGGTCTTTCAGCCAAAAAAAGAAACGGGATTCTTCCTTTTTCAGGTTGGTCAGATATTGCCTGGCCCGCGTTAAACCGTCTCCCAGCATCCCGTACGCGATCTCCCGGTTAACGGGTGTTTCGATCAACCCTTCGACGATCACATAGCGCAGCTTGAACGCCATCTCCCTGCTCACGATCATTTCCTCCAGAAACAGGATCGCCCGGATGGCTGTGCCCGGATCAGTAAGCACGCCCTGGAACTCATCCCCCAGTGTGATCGTTAATGGTGAAACGAACCAGCCGGCCTGCGCATTTGCCGCTTGCACGATCTCTTTAAACCCGGCCATTAATTCGGACTGTTCCTGCTTGCGGCTGCCGATGATATCCGCCATTAAGATGATATATTCTTTCATATTTCAAATATAGTGAAAATGTCAATAATATATCACAAATAATGAAATAATAATTTTATTTCAAATAAAATGAAATAATTATTTTATTTTATGAAACCAAGTGTACAGCATGATAACCGCTGCTAATTGAGCTTAATAAAATGTTTAAAACATCACTGAAAATTAGCAATAATTTGTGGTTTCCAACCTCTTAACAACCTAATTGTTATCGGCTCCATCCGTTGCTTTGCTGTTGATAATAAATAAAACATGGCAGCTGAAATCATAACAAAAGAGGATTTAGAAATATTCGGACAAAAATTACTCACCGAGATAAAAGCATTATTAGGTAAATCGAGCGACGAGCCAAAGAAATGGCTTAAAAGTTACCAGGTGAAAAACCTATTAAAAATATCGCCTAATACCTTGCACAAACTGCGCCAGGACGGAACTTTGACGCCATCAAAAATAGGCGGTATACTTTATTATAGCTACGATGAAATAATGTCGGTTTTGAACGGCCACAGCAATAAAAAATAATGAAAAAGCTTTCGGGTTCATCTTTATTGTTCCCGCCACAGGTACCTGATCAGCGCCTGTCATCAATTTGTTTTTGCACACGAATGCTGAAATTTATTCACAACATGTAATTTATCAACACCGCTGCTGCTCATAGCGCAGCTTTATTATGTTTGTGCTATACGCATATTAACTTGTCAGAACTACATCCAAACGATTTCATCGGTTTAATTACGCAATACGTCAGGCTGCAGGAAGGCCGAAAGGTCCTTAAAGGCAACTGCCCGTTTCACAACGACACCACATCCTCCTTTATGGTCTATCCCTCCAAAGAGATCTTTAAATGCTTTGGCTGCGGACGAGAAGGCGGTGCGGATGAATTTACCAGGGCCATACAAGCCCGAAATTAATTTATTTTACCAGGCCGGCTTTTAACTTATCCAAAGCGCTGTTCCTGATCTGACGGATCCGCTCGGCGCTCAGACCTAAGATCCCGGAGATCTCAGAGGCCGACATTTCGTAAGTGTTATTAAAACCATAGGTCATACGGATCACCTGCTGTTCTTTTCCAGACAGACGGCAGAGCTGGCTTTGCATTTCCTGCTGCCGCGATTCTGCCAGCAAGTGCTTATCAGTTTCATGATCCGGGCTACTCAAACGGTCCAGCAAAGTATAACCATCTTCATCTAAAACGGAATCATACGAACAGGTCCATGCCGCGCTGTGCAGGCCGTCCCTGACTTTGTTCAGACTCATCTTAGCCAGTTGAGCGATCTGTTCCTGTGTGGGCGCACGTGTGGTTTCCTGCTCGATCGCCCCCGCGGCACGGTTGATCTGAGAGATATCGGCAACAATATTGGATGGCAAACGGATCATCCGGGCGTTTTCGAGCAGGCCCGCGACAATGCTCTGGCGGATCCACCAGACCGCGAAAGAAATGAACTTGAAGCCGCGGGTTTCATCAAACCGTTTGGCCGCCTTGATCAGGCCCAGATTACCTTCATTGATCAGGTCACTTAAGGGCAGGCCCTGGTACTGGTATTTCTTGGCAACAGAAACCACGAAGCGTAAATTGGCGCTCACCAGCTTATCCAGCGCTGCCTGGTCACCCTGGCGGATCTTTTGCGCCAGCTCCACTTCTTCCTGGCCGCTCAGCAGCGCAGTTTTTGAAATATCGTTAAAATATAGCTCGACCGCCTGGCTTCCCCTGTCCGTGATCGAGCTGGTAATGTGAATACCTCTCATCGCTGCAGATTTTCCAGCATGTCTTTGGTCATACTTTGCAGGTCATACCCGGGTTTCCAGCCCCAGTCCGCGCTGGCCTGCGCGTCATCAATACTGGCCGGCCAGCTTTGGGCGATGGCCTGCCGGAAATCGACTTGCGTATCCATGGTAAAATCCGGGATATGTTTTTTGATCGCGGCCGCGATATCGCAGGGGGCGAAACTCATACCCGCGATATTGTAAGAGGTCCTGATCGTGATGTTTTCTTTGGGCGCGTCCATGAGTTCGAGTATCGCACGGATCGCGTCGGGCATATACATCATCGGCAGGCAGCAATCTTCTTTAAGAAAGCAGGAATAATGCTGATTCTTGATTGCCTGGTGGTATATATCCACCGCGTAATCCGTTGTTCCGCCCCCGGGAGGCGCAGTATACGAGATCAGGCCGGGAAAGCGCAGGCTGCGTACATCCACCCCATAATGTTCGAAATAGTAATTGCAGAAGTGTTCACCGGCTTTTTTACTGATGCCGTAAACCGTGACCGGTTCCGCGCGCGCGTGCTGGCGGCAGTTATGCTTGGCAGCATTATGGCCGAAGATAGCGATACTGCTCGGCCAAAAAACTTTATCCAGCTTTTGCTCTTTGGCGATCTGCAGGACAGACATCAGGCTCTGGACATTCAGGCGCCAGGCGGCATTGATATCCTTCTCCCCGTTGGCGGATAACATGGCTGCCAGTAAATAGATCTGGTTGATGCCGTGTTCTTTGACCACTTTCTCCAGCTGCTGATGATCGAGCGCGTCAAGACACAGATAATTGGGACCGCTGCCTGTGGCCTGGATGTCCGCGGCAAAGATGTTGGCTTCGCCATGGATTTCCCTGAGCGCGATAGTGAGTTCGGTACCGATCTGGCCGAGCGCGCCGATAATCAATATGTGATCTTTTTTCATCTTTAAATTCCTGTTTTTATATCTGCGATCAATAGATCAATATGTTGCTTCTTTACGCCGGGCATACATAAAATATGAGACCGGCCGGCGTCTGTCGCCAGCTGCCATTTCAAAATGACCTGTTGCGATGGCTGGGGGAAGACCACCGTAATGGCGTTTTCATTTCTCCGGGCCGTTATACCGATAGATTGAAATTGTGTTATGGTGTAAGCAGCCAGTTCAAGACTCTCTTCGATCCGCCTTTTTATCCCGTCCAGTCCCAATTGCCTGATCCGGTACCAAAGGAATACCGGGCTGTGGCCGTTACGAGATCCCGAAATGGTGGTATCAAGCGTGCCGATGTAGGGCACCTCTCTGCCGATCCGGTCACGGTAGATCTTTTTTACGATCACCGCGCCGCAGGGTATCGGCGAGCCCAGGAACTTATGCCCGCTGATGGCGATACTGTCCGCGCCGTCCCGGAAGTCAAAGGGTGGCTTAGGTTCCAGGAAACCGGCGTAACAACCGGTCAGGGCGGCGTCGCAATGGATATAACTGGCTGCGATGGCGTTCTCCTTGAAAATGCTTTTGATGCGGATGATATCGTCCTTGGCCTCGGTCATCGTGGTACCGATATTGGCCACCATGATCACGGGCAGGTGCCTGTTCAGCTTAATGGTATTGCAAAGGTCCTCATAATCGATCTCGCCGTTCTCTTGAGTGCGGATGACGATGCTGGGCATGTTGAGCAGGCTGATATTCTTTTGAATGCTGTAATGCGTCGCTTCTGAATAATATACCATCGCTTTGGGGTATAACTCACGGGCGACATAAAGCCCGTACAGGTTGCCTTCGGAACCGCCGTTGGTCACGTAGCCCCACCACTCGCCTGCCCTGGCGCGGAAAAGATCCGCGAAAAAAGCCAGTACTTCCATTTCCAGCGAACGGGAGTTCAAATCATAGGTAGATTCGACCGTAGGGTCGCCGACATTGTTTAACGGGTAGCGCAGCAGCGGCAGCAGTTCATCGTAATTAAAATCCACCGCGATCGGGTAACCCAGGAACTGTGCCGCGCGCTCTTTTACTTTGCTGATATAATTATCCAGGCGTATCTGATCCTGCTCTAAAAGTGTATTCATGTTATTTTGATCGAAATGTTTGTGCGGAAATATCTGTTCCTTCAAAATTGTGCTGCCACATCAGCCGGCCGCCCGGACGGGACGGGTTCGTTATTCGCGCAGAAGGCAATGACCTGCCGGCCATCTTCCCGGGTGATCTCACTGCACGGAAGCAAATCAGTGATCGGTTGCAGCTGTAAAGTTTTGTACATAAAAATCAAGCGATAAGTTTATAATAAGCGCCCCTTTCCAGCAAGCCTTCGGTTTCAGCCGGGTCTTCTAGCAACACCTTGATCAGCCAGCCTGCCATGCCATAAACATCACCTGCGATTTCTTCAGGGGCTGAGATCGCCAGGATGTTTACAGCGGTAATAGTGCCGCTCACAGGCATGATCAGGTCGGATACGGTCTTCACCGCTTCAATGGTCCCGAATACCTCACCAGCCTCCAGGTACGTTCCGGCAGCGCGCAGGTCAAGATAGACCAGGTCGCCCAATTCACCTGCGGCGAAGGCGGTGATGCCGACAGTTACTTCATTGCCATTAAGGCTTACCCATTCATGGTCTGCCGTGTATTTTAAATTTGCAGGATATTCTTTCATATAATTTGACTTAAAGAAGCCCCCCTACTCCCGGAGGCGCGCTCAGTTTGACATATTTAGAAACGGCGCGGCCACCGGTTCCGATCTGTCCCGGCGCGCCAGTTAACAATATGTTGTTTTTGATCATTTAAATACGTTCGGAGTAAACGAAAAACACCCACCTGCTCCTGGTGGGTGTTAGGTACCATCATTTTTTTAACTTAACTAATCTCATTTTACGAATGAAAAAACGATAAAGAACGTTTGAGTATCATGATCTCCCGGCGCATCAGCTGTTCATAAAAGGTGCCGGAGGACCCGGCACCTTTCGAACCAACCTATGATTCTACCTTGTGAGAAGCGTAGACATGTACAATTTCAAAAATGCGCCGGCTAACCGGCACATTTTTCGAACTAAAACCAAATAAACTAATGAAACATCCTGAAGACATTGCTTATAATTATGAACTAAAGGTTGAGATTAAATGGCGGATCAGTGCCGGGTATTTTTACTTTGTGAAAACCTACGGCGTCGCAGTCGAAAAACAGGGATTTCTCCCAAATCGTCCATTAAAAGGATGTTCTAACGGCACTGAGATCAAACGCTTACCAAGGCCAGCTAAATGCGGTTCTTCCCACAAATCGCATAAATCCCGAAAATTGATATTTCAGCTATTCTCATCATCCAGTCTTTTCACCAGCGCCGCTTTCATTTCATCGGTATATTTGGTCTGGCTCAGCCTTTTTCTCCGGCTGATGGACTGCCACCTGCGGAAGGCGGTCCCGATCCTGATATTAAATATTGATTCCAGGACTGCGAGGATCTCGGTTATCGTGGCATGACCGTTATTGACCTGGCCGGTCAGCCAGATCCCGTAACCCAGTTCAGCGAGGTTGATCGAGTCGCCGGTCCAGCGGATCATGGGCAGCTCGTTTAACGCGGCGCCTGAAACTTTCTCCCGGATCAGTTCATTGGTCAATTGCTGCAAAAGATGATCCCGGAGCTTTTCATAGGCGATAAATTTTGCGAAGGAATAATCCATGGCGGTGGAGAAACCGGGTGAGGGATCGATGAGCTCACAAATGGGCAAATCATGGAGCTTCGCGTCGCGGATAAAGTAGAAATGGTCAAGTTCGCAGGCACCGGCTTTATAGTAAGCATAGGCGAACGGGTTGACTTTAAATTCCCGGAATACCTGTAAGAGTTCCGCCTCATAATAAGCTTTCAGCATTTCTGGCGTTCCTTCGGGCTTGCCGGTACATAAATTGTAAAACAAGGTTTCAAATAGCCGTAAAGCCAGCATTTGAGGTTTGACTTGTTTGAAAAAACTGATCTCCTGCGCCGCGTCGCCAAAGCCATCCTGTAACACCTGCTCCCTTACATCCGCGGTGACCCGGCTGATGATGGGTACACTTTGCCGGATACGGTCTGCCGGTGAAATGCCGGCTTCGTCCAATAGTTTGATTTCTGCCTGCAGGTCCTGCAGGCATTTTTCGTAACGTTGATTGTACATAATTGCTTTAATATAAATCCATGACGGTAATGGGGTAACCCCCGTTTTACATCTTATTTATTGATGATGGAGCAAAACAAGGATTAGCGCAGTGCTGAAAAAAGTGTATCCAATTGATTTACACGTTAAAATCTGAAGCCCTGAATTGATTTAGTGATCGTTAAATAAGCCGGTCAGCTATACGGCACCGCTCCGGGATTTACCAGGGCCGGGATCACTCCGGAAAGTCAAAACAAATTTCATGAAGAAGCAAACCCCTAATCCTTATAAACAAGAGCTTTATTAAATATTCTTTTTAGTGTAATATCTTTATCTTGTCACTAAATCATGACCCAATGAAATTCCTAACAGTCTTATTTACCGCCATACTGCTGAATACCGCATGCTGCGCGCAAAATACGATCAGCTGGTGGCTGACCAATAACGAAAAGTCGGCCTTGCTCAGCAAACAATCGCCCCTGGCCTTTGGCACGGGCGTTGACGAAAAGTTACCGGTCATTACGGTTGATCCGGCGAAAAAATACCAGCAGGTTGACGGGTTTGGCTTTGCGCTTACCGGTGGCAGCGCCCAAAACATGATCCGCATGTCTGCAGGCGAGCGCCATAAAATCATCCGGGAATTATTTGGCAACGGACCAAATGATGTCGGCATCAGTTATTTACGTCTAAGTATCGGTTCATCTGACCTAAACGACCACACTTTTTCTTATGATGATGTTCCTGCGGGACAAACGGACCTAAAGCTGGAAAAGTTTACGCTAAAGGAGGACGAGCGGGACGTCATACCGGTGCTGAAAGAGATACTGGCCGTTAACCCTGCGATTAAGATCTTAGGTTCGCCCTGGTCGCCCCCGTTATGGATGAAATCAAATCATAATATCCAGGGCGGCAGGCTGCAGGACCAATATTATGACGTTTACGCCCGGTACTTTGTAAAATACGTCCAGGAGATGGCAAAGCACGGGATCAGGATAGACGCTGTCACTATACAAAATGAACCATTTAATGACGGCAATACACCCAGCAACCAGTTCCTGGCTAAAGAGGAGCTGAACTTTATTAAAAATAACCTGGGCCCCTTATTTAAAGCAAATGGTATTAAAACTAAGATTATTCTGTATGATCATAATTGCGACGCCCCCGAATACCCAATCTCTATTATGACCGACCCGATGGCTAATCAATATGTGGATGGCTCGGGCTTTCACTTATACGCCGGGCCGGTAACCGCGTTAAGTAAAGTGCATGATGCTTTCCCGGACAAGAACCTTTATTTTACCGAGATGATGGCCGTAAGCCATAGTGATTTTAATGTGGCTAATCCTGAAGAACGCATCGTTATTGGCGCTACCCGTAACTGGAGCCGTAACGTGATCTTATGGAATATAGCCGCCGACCCGCAAAACAAACCGCATACCGATAACGGCGGTTGTGCGGGCTGCCAGGGGGCTATTACCATTGACGGGGACAAGGTGAGTCGGAATTTGGCTTATTACACCATCGGGCAGGTGTCAAAATTTGTTCCGGCCGGTTCGGTCCGGATCGAAAGTTCTTTACCGGATGGCCTGTCAGATGTAGCCTTTGCCACGCCAGACGGTAAGACCGTATTGGTGGTTGCAAATAAAGGTAACTCGGCACAAACCTTTAAAATAGCTTATAAAAACAAGGCGGTGATTGCGCACTTGAGCGCGGCATCGGTTGCTACTTATGTCTGGTAAATTTAGATTTATGATGAAAAAAATATTTGTTTTGATAGGAGTACTTTTGTCTGCGCAGGCCTATTCGCAGGAAGCTAAAACAGCAAACGGCATTTTACAAGGTGTTACCGAAGCCAGCGGTATCGTTTCCTATAAAGGCGTACCCTTTGCACAGGCACCGGTTGGCAATTTGCGCTGGAAAGAACCGCGGGCACCCTTAAACTGGAAAGGCATACGCAAAGCGGATCATTTTGGGCCGCAAGCCATGCAGCGCCCAATTTACAGCGATATGCTGTTCAGAAGCGCCGGCAAAAGCGAAGACTGTTTATACCTGAATATCTGGACACCTGCAAAATCAGCACAGGAGAAATTGCCGGTGCTGGTTTATTTTTATGGCGGAGGACTGAATGCCGGTGACGGATCAGAATACCGTTATGACGGAGAAGCCCTGGCTAAAAAAGGCATCATTACGATCACTGTAAACTACCGCCTGGGTATTTTTGGCTTTTTAGCGCATCCGGACCTAACGGCGGAATCGCCGCACCATGCTTCAGGCAATTACGGTTTGTTAGACCAGCACGCAGCATTGGTTTGGGTGAAGAAAAATGTTGCAGCCTTTGGCGGCGACCCGGATAAAATAACCATCGCCGGCGAGTCGGCAGGCTCGATGTCTGTATGCGGGCAGATCGCATCGCCTTTATCAAAAGGCTTGTTTGTAGGCGGAATAGGTGAAAGCGGCTCCTTCCTGGGTAATCGTTCGCCGGTGCCATTGACGGAAGCCGAAGCAAACGGCTTAAAATTTGCTAAAAGTATCAACGCAGCATCTATCGCGGAGTTGCGTAAAATCCCGGCAGATACCTTATTAAAGCTGGCCGCAAATAATCGTTTCCCGACTACTGTTGACGGCTATTTTCTCCCGGAATCCCCACAAGCCATTTACGCTACGGGCAGACAAATGGACGTGCCTTTATTAGCGGGCTGGAATACGGCCGAGGTTGGCGCGGGCGACGTACTGGGTAAGGCTGAACCTACGGTTGAAAACTATCAATCAGCGGTTCATCAGCTATACGGCAACCGCGCCGATGAGATCCTCCGGGTTTATCCGGCTAATACCGACGCTGAAGTATTGCGGGCCGCGACCGACCTGGCATCGGACAAATTCATTGCCTATGCCACCTGGAAGTTTATTGACCTGCATAGCAAAACTAACGGACACCCTGTTTACCGGTATTTGTTTGCCAGAAAACGCCCGGGTAATGCTGACCAGGCTTTAGGCGCGGTACACGCCTCAGAAATAGAATATGCCCTTGGAAACCTGCCAACCAACAAGGTTTATGCCTGGACGGACGACGATTATAAGGTATCAGAAACGATGCAAAATTTCTTCGTCAACTTTGTAAAGACCGGAAATCCGAACGGCACCGGCTTACCCACCTGGTACGGCCTGCAAAGCAGTATCCCGAAAGTAATGGTGATCGATACCGAGAGTAAATCACAGCCTGAAAAAAATGCAAAACGGTATGTGTTGATGGATAGTTTCTTTAATCCGTAACCAAAGAAGTGTGTCCATGTGAATCAAGTATGAAGATAGAACAGACACAAAAAAGCTGATCAGAATGTTGTAATTATTTACTGAAAAGAAATGATACAGAACGTAATAGAAACCATCCGCAACGCTTTTCAAACCCGCGACTTCAATCCGTTCGTGGCGCTGTTCGCGGCTGACGGCGTTTATGAAACGCCCTTTGCCACCGAGAATAAACGAATCGCAGGGATTGCCGCCATCGGCGCCCATTTCGCGAAAATGACCGAAAGCCCCATCAACAAAGCGATGAAGATAGAAAGTGTTTCCGCCTCATCCATCCCGGGCGCGGACGGGATGACGGTGTTTGTTTCTTTTGAAATTAAGGGCAAACGGTTGGCAGACGGACAATCCTTTCACTTTCCTTCGTCTGTAGCGCTGCTGTATATAGAGGGTGATAAAATCAAAGTATACCGGGATTACCCCAATGTCGCCGGGATCAGGCAAGCCGCCGGATTGTCTTTTAAATAATCTAACTTTAAATCATTGGATACCTAAAAATTTGAGAAATGGAAAACGAATCAAATGACATCAGCAAATGCCCCTTCCACAACGGCGGCAGTAAACAAAACACCGCCGGCGGTGGCACCCGCAACCATGATTGGTGGCCAAAGCAACTGAAGTTGAATATTTTACGCCAGCATTCTTCCCTGGCTGATCCGATGGGCGGTGATTTTGATTATGCCGCGGCTTTCAAGGGCCTTGACCTGGAATCGGTCAAGAAAGACCTGCACGCCCTGATGACGGATTCACAGGACTGGTGGCCGGCGGACTTCGGTCATTACGGCGGCTTATTCATCCGGATGGCCTGGCACAGCGCCGGCACCTACCGGGTCACGGACGGCCGCGGGGGCGGCGGCGCGGGCCTGCAGCGTTTCGCCCCGCTGAACAGCTGGCCGGATAACGTGAGCCTGGATAAGGCGCGCAGGTTGCTCTGGCCCATCAAGCAAAAATACGGCCGCAGGATCTCCTGGGCGGACCTGATGATCCTCGCGGGAAATATCGCGCTGGAATCCATGGGCTTTAAAACTTTTGGTTTTGCCGGCGGGCGCGAAGATGTATGGGAAGCGGACGAATCGGTTTACTGGGGTGCTGAAACCACGTGGCTGGGCGGCGACCTGCGTTACGCGCATGGTTCAGAGGGCGTCGTGGAGAACCATGGCGTTTTGGTATCAGATGATGACGCGGATGGGGATATCCATAGCCGTTACCTGGAAAAACCGCTGGCGGCGGTGCAGATGGGCCTGATCTACGTCAACCCGGAGGGGCCGGACGGAAATCCTGACCCGCTTGCCGCAGCCAGGGATATCCGTGATACTTTCGGCCGCATGGCCATGAACGATGAAGAAACCGTCGCGCTGATCGCAGGCGGTCATAGCTTCGGCAAGACCCATGGGGCCGCCCCGGCGGACAACGTGGGTAAAGAACCCGAGGCCGCTGACCTGGAGCTGCAGGGTTTTGGCTGGAAGAATGCTTACGGTTCGGGTAAGGGCGCGGATACCATTACCAGCGGGCTGGAAGTGACCTGGACGACCACCCCTACCCGGTGGAGTAATAATTTCTTTGAGAACTTGTTTGGATTTGAATGGGAGCTGACCAAAAGCCCCGCAGGCGCGCAACAATGGGTCGCTAAAAACGCGGACGCGATCATTCCTGATGCCTATGACGGTACTAAAAAACATTTGCCCGCGATGCTCACTACTGACCTCGCCCTGCGGTTCGACCCAGCCTATGAAAAGATATCCCGGCATTTTCTCGAAGACCATGCCGCATTTTCGGACGCTTTCGCCCGCGCCTGGTTCAAATTAACACATCGGGATATGGGACCGGTTTCCCGTTATCTCGGCCCGGACGTTCCGCAGGAAGAGCTGCTCTGGCAGGACCCCTTGCCGGCACTTGACCATCCCCTGATCGGTCTTGCGGACGGTGCTGTATTGAAAGAAAAGATCCTGGCCTCCGAATTGAGCGTATCCGAACTGGTCGGAACGGCATGGGCGTCTGCCGCAACTTTCAGGGGCTCCGATAAACGCGGCGGGGCCAACGGCGCAAGGGTCCGCCTGGCTCCGCAAAGGGACTGGCAGGTAAATAACCCCGCACAGCTGCAAAAAGTACTGGGTGTGCTGGAAGGGATCCGGCAGGAATTTAACGCGGGCAGCAAGAAAATTTCCTTTGCGGACCTGATCGTGCTGGCCGGTAACGCCGGGATCGAAAAGGCAGCAAAAGAGGCCGGTCATACGCTTTCGGTTCCCTTCACTCCCGGCCGTACGGATGCCTCGCAGGAAAAAACGGATGTGGAGTCCTTCGGCTACCTGGAGCCGGCCGCCGACGGTTTCCGCAACTACCGGAAATCTAAATTACCGGTGTCTACAGAGGCGTCCTTTATTGACAAGGCAAATTTGCTGACCCTCACCGCGCCGGAACTAACGGTACTGACCGGTGGTTTAAGGGTATTGAATATCAACTATGACGGTTCCGGGCACGGTGTTTTCACGCAAAGGCCAGGCGTGCTGACCAACGACTTCTTCGTCAACCTTCTGGACATGCGCACCGCCTGGAAAGCGGCAGGCCCGGATCAGGAACTGTACGAAGGCAGTAACCGGGCCACGGGAGCGCATAAATGGACCGCCACGAGGGCTGACCTGGTATTTGGTTCCAATGCGGAACTGCGCGCAATCGCGGAGGTGTATGCCAGCGCTGACGCGGGTGACAAATTCCTGAAAGACTTTGTCGCCGCCTGGACAAAAGTCATGAACCTGGACCGCTTCGATATCGGTTAAAAAAAAGGCACCGCCTTATAAGCGCGGTGCCTTTTTTAAACCTGAACATCACTAATTGCCGACAACAAGCCCGGCACCGATCGCTGGTTTTTGAACATCCCTATTTTAAGGGGTGCCGGAAGGTATTGCTAATGCGATACCAGTGGGTAGCGGTTTTCCGAAATCGGGTGTGCCATCTTTATGCCAGGTAAACTGCTGGGCCCTCGGCGAACGGTCATCGCCGCAGCCCATGCCGGGCTGCGGGTTGGCGTGGTATAAGATCCAGTCTTGCTTGCCGTCCGGCGATTTAAAGAAGGAATTATGGCCTGTAGCGTAGACTTTATTTTCCGGCGATTGCTTGAAAACCGGATCCGGAGATTTCGCCCAGGAACGTTGATCCAGTAAATCACTGTTTGCATCTGCCGTTAACATGCCTAAAGCATAATAATCAGTCCAGCATCCGCTGGCAGAGTACACGAGGAACAATTTATTGTTGTGTTTCAATATTTCAGGCCCTTCATTTACATTGACATGCGGCGGGTTTCCCGGGTCATGCAAATCCCCGTATTTTTCCCAATTGAAGGTAGGTGATGATATTTTAACCCTTTTACTTCCTATGGTGCAGGGGTTTTTCAGCCTGGCGATAAAGATGTCCTGCTCGCCATTGGTATCCCCGTCCCAACCTGCCCAGATCATGTAGAGCATCCCTTTGTTTTCAAAAACAGATGCATCGATGGCCCATTTATTGGTTTCATCTGTAATCTGCCCCTTAAAAGCCCAACGTCCCCGCATCGGATCAGCAGAACTGTTTTCAATCACATACAAACGATGGTGGTTATTCTCACCATCATCCGCGGCAAAATACATATACCATTTATGGTTGATGTAATGAATTTCAGGAGCCCATAATTCTTTTGACCAGGGCTTACCTGCGGGTGGGGTCCATATAACCTGATGCTGCGCATTTTTCAGGTCGGTCATATCTTTCGTCTTCCATAGTTGAAGGTCTTTGCCGGTACTATTAGTGTAATAGTAATACCCATCCCGGTAAGTTACCCAGGGATCAGCACCTGAGTTCAATAGTGGATTCTTGAATATTTTGGGTTGGTGTGCCTGGGCCATGACATTTGTTGCTATAGTCAGTGACAGGCAGAAACTAAAATAGATCTTTTTCATGTTATTCTCCTGATGGAACGATTTGATTGCCAACGGCTACCGGGTTGCCAAAATCAGGCGTACCGTCCGCGTTAAAAGTAAATTTTTGCATCCGCGGGTTGCGGGTATCCCCGCAGCCTTGACCACTGAAGGAATTTGCATGGTATAAGATCCAGTTTTCTTTCGTGTCTTTTGATACAAAAAAGCTGCAATGGCCCGGGCCAAAACTCCCGCCAGCCGCGTTCTTGGCGAATACCGGATCCGCTTTTTTAGTCCAGTCCGCCGGATTCATCGGATCCCCCCCGTTTCGCAGGCTGAGCATGCCCAGGCAATAATCGTCGGTGAAGCAGCTGCTGGCTGAGTAAATTAAAAACACATTGCCATTTTTATTGGTGAGGATCTCCGGCCCCTCATTGATGAGAGCGCCATTTTTCTCCCAGGAATAGGTGGACTGCGATAACATCACACGATCCCCTTCGATCGTATAAGGATCTTTCATTTTAGCGATATAGAGTTGCTCTGTACCCGGCTGGTTATAGCCTTGCCAGCCGGCCCAGATACAATATAATTGATTGTTATAAGAAAGAATGGTTGGGTCTATCGCCCACCTGTCCGTAGCTGCTGCCAGTTTGCCTTTTAGGGTCCAGGAGCCTGTTTCCGGCGTTGCCGCTGAAGACTCCAGCACGTAAATACGATGCGTTGTATCGTTGCCGTTATCAGCCGCAAAATAGATATACCATTTATTGTTCAGGTTATGAATCTCGGGTGCCCAAATATCGCCCGAATACGGACCGGTTGCCGGCGGTGTCCAAACTACCTGTTTTGGCGCTTTGCTGAGTTGCGACATTTTTGACGTTTGATAAACCGTGATGTTATTCCCGGTTGTAGCCGTAAAGTAATAGTTATCACCTGACTGTACCACCCAGGGGTCCGGCCCTGTATTAAGCAATGGATTCGTAAAATACGACAACCCTGTGCTTGTGCCCGTGGTGCCGGTAGTGCCGGTGGTCTTTTCAGCGTTCTTACCGCATGAAAATACGATACATACGAGCAGCAAATAGAGACTGTTTTTTAAATGGATCATAGAATGGTATTTTAAGGGGGCAGGCAAACCTGCCCCCTTGGTCCGGTTAGTAGCCGGGGTTTTGTTTCAGTTTTGGATTTACATCAATTTCCCGCTGCGGTACCGGAAAAAATTCATTCTTCCCGGTTTTAAAGTTTTTGAACCCTGCATCGCGGGACGCCAGGCCAGGTCCGAGGTCTCCCCAGCGCGCCAGGTCGTTCCAGCGATGGCCTTCGCCGGTAAGCTCTGTGATCCTTTCATGTTTAAGCTGTACCAAAAACTGGTCCTGGCTCAAACCAGGTTTGGCTACGCTCAAAGTTGCCAGGCCGGCTCTTCGCCTTACCTGATCTACATATTGATAGGCACTTGATGTAGCGCCTGTTGCATTCAGGCACTCCGCATAGAGTAATAACACGTCGGCATATCGAATAAAACGATAGTTATTCGGCGAGTGGAAAATTTCAAAATTACCCGGAGCCGCACTGGTGCCATTATTATAATCCAACAGCTTGGCGAACCAAATAAAATTATCGTTAGCCACGTTGTTCGTGCCATATCTTGACGCAAAAGTCTGTCCGTAGATCTGCGTAAAGTTCGGGCCGCGCACATCGGTCGAATCAAACAGGAACGTAACTGCTAATCGCGGGTCGCGCTGGCCTGTAGTTGTTTTCTCTTGCTCAAATTCGGCAACCGGCCAACGCCTGGCTTCACCATCTGTAAAGCCCAGCTGCGGAGGTGCAAAAAATGGCGGTATGGATGAACCATAGTTCAGGTTGTCCTCAGCACCGACATCCGTATCATCGTCATGGGTATCATTTGGATTTAACGCATTATTGTATTCAAAAACGGATTCACTGTTATTTTCTGTAGTTGATAGAAAATTATCCTGGTAATTAGCTGTTAAAGCATATGTACCACTTTGTATTACCGCTTGCAAGGGTGCCAAGGCCGCCTGGTAATTGCGCTGCTGCATGTAGGCTTTGGCCATCAGCGCGTTGGCTGCGCCTTTAGTTGCACGGCCAATGTCGCTGCCGGTATAACTTGCGGGTAACACCGCTGCGGCGTCCGCGCAGTCTTTTTCAACCTGTGCCCAGACTGCGGCTTGCGGTGATGTTTCCGGCTTATCTGAAGGCAATGAGGATTTTAACAAAATAGGCACATTGCCAAAAAAGGTAGCGAGGTGATAATAGAATAAGGCCCTTAAAAACTTTGCCTCGCCTATATACCGCGCTTTCAGGTTGGCATCCATATTGATATTCGGCACATTATCCAGAACCTGGTTGGCGCGGTTAACACCAAAATAATTATCGGTCCAAAGCCCGCCATAAACGTTACCGTAATTGTAATCGCTAACCACAAACTGGTCAAAATTAGCGATCAGGTTCGGGTCGCCACTTTTGCTCCAACCTTCGTCTGCACGGATCATGGTGGCAAAGAAATACCATCGGCATGGCCCGGTCCGGTGAAAAGTACTGTAAATGGCATTTACGCCCGATTGCGCGTCAGCAGCAGTTTTCCAAAACTGCTGCGTCGTCACGGCATCCGGGTTCACAATATTCAATGATTTTTTGCAACCGGCCAGCCCCATTGTCAAAACTGCGGCGAAGCCTATGATTATTTTTTTCATCTTAATAAAATCTTAATTAAAATCCACAGTTAATTCCAAGGGAAAGGATCCTGCTTGGCGGCCAGCCGCCATTGTCAAAACCTGGCTGGGTTAGGTTACCGGTTACATCCGGGTCCTGCCCTTTGTACCTGGTTACGGTCAGCAGGTTCTGGCCGCTGATGAAGATCCTTGCATTATCGATATGCCATTGGGTCAACAGGCTTTTAGGTAAGGCATAACCTATTTCAAGATTACGGATACGGCCGTAGGAACCATTCTCCAGCCAGCGTGAACTTGCATAAGTATTGTTGCTCACGATACCCGCATCATTTCCTGCAAGCCCCAGGCGCGGATCAGCAGTATGTGTATTGGTAGGGGTCCAGGGGTTTATGTCGGCCCGGAAATTACTGGTTTGATAGCTGTCTAAAGTTTGACGAACGGCATCAAATATGGTTGAACCAAATACACCAACCAATTGAATATTCATGGTAAATTGTTTATACGCCGCATTAAACTGTAAACCGGTTTGTAAATTCGGTAAGGCCGAACCGTTGAAAACACGGTCATTATTACTGATCTGGCCCGTACCGTTTGGATCTGCGTAAAATTTGATGTCACCCGGTTTTGCGAAGGGTTCTATCAGATCGCCGTTTGACCTTTTGTAATTATTGATCTCTGCCTGGCTTTGAAACAGGCCGATATCTTTGAGTACGTACCAGGAACCGATCGGGTGACCGACCTGCGCACGGGTAATATCCGGGTTCTGTACCAGGTAATCTGCACCACCCTGGTCACCTACACTTAATACTTTATTTTTAATGGTGGTTACATTGCCTGAAATGCTCCATTTAAATTGACGGCTGTTATCGCGATACGTTGCTGAAAACTCAATCCCTTTATTACTGATGGATCCGGCATTGATATATGGATTATTATTGGCACCCAGGTAACCGGGTAGCTGTTCGATCAGCAAAGCATCTTTAGAAACATTCCGGTATACCGCCGCCGATACCGTTAACCTGTTGTTCAGAATAGTTGCATCAAGGCCTATATTTGTTTCATGGCGGCTTTCCCAGTGAACATCGGGGTTATACAAAGATGCCTGGTAAGCACCATTCGCGATCACGTCATTACCAAAAACCGCCCTTGGGGCGTTATTGATATAGCCCATATTGGCAAATTGCGGGATGGTATTCACCCCTAATACGCCATAAGACCCGCTTAATTTCAGATCATCTATCCAATCCGCTTTAAAAAAGCTTTCCCGGTTAATCCGCCATGCTGCCGCGAGTGAAGGAAAGAATCCGGTTTGAAAATTAGCGCCAAACCTGGAATCCTGGTCAATACGCCCGGTTGCCGTAAATAAATATTTGTCATTAAAGGTATAATTCACCCTTCCCAGGTAACTGATAATTTTAAAATCAGTACCGGTGCCACCTAACGAAGTCGGATCACCTGTTGCTGAATTGATGGAGGTTTGATAGGCGCCATCTATAAACGTAAGATCTGTTCTTCCGCCACCGGTGAAAGTATCCTTTTCGCGCTGCTGGGTAAACCCAAAAACACCGTTAATCGTATGTTCGCCAAAAGACTTGTTAAAATTAAGTGTATGTTCCATCAGCAGGTTGGTAAACTGGCCGCGTACTTCATTCACAGCGCTTGATGCCGAAGGCGTACCATACCGGATAGGAATACCGTCAAACAAGTTACGGGTATAATCAAAACTGGTTTCCAGGCCGATATTAAACTTGTAATACAGCCAGCTGGTCAATTGTAACTGTGCAAAGGCGTTACTGATCAGCTTCGCGTTATTGGTGTACTGGCTGCTTACCTGGTTGCCGGCCAATATATTATTGGCATAGCTTAGGTCCACATTTTGTCCCTGGTCGTTGGTACCGTTGGTGAATCCCTGGGGATTCGTAGAATTGATCCATTTAGGATCCTTCACCGGAACGGTTGGTAATGAAGTGGGCAGGTCAAAGAACGGGCTGCCTTCATTAGGCACACGTGTATTGGTATTGGTCAATAAGGCGTTCTCACCAAAAGTCAGTATCCCTTTTTTTGACTCAGTGTTGATACGCAAACTGGCGCGGTTGAACGAGTTTGCCAACAAAACGCTTTGGTTATCATAATAACTGCCGGATACCAGGTATTTGGAATGATCAGTACCACCGGATATCGTCACGTTATAATCCTGATCATTGCCGGCACGTTCATCTAATTTTTGCCAGTCGGTATTGATCGAAGGATTAAAAGTTCCAGCGGCGATGCTTGCCGGGATCTGATCAGCGGCTGTACCTGAGTTTAAATACTCCTGGCGTTTGATCGCCGCATATTGTGTACTGTTCATCACATCCCATTTTTTCGGAATGTATTGTTTGCCGTACTTTGCCGAAAAAGTAATTTTTGGCGGACCGTTCTTTCCTTGTTTTGTAGTGATAATGATCACGCCGTTTGCCGCACGGGAACCGTAGATCGCCGCCGCAGAGGCATCTTTCAGGATCTGAATGGATTCGATATCATTATTATTTACCGTAACATTAGCGTCAGAAAGCATGCCGTCGATCACATATAGCGGTGCCGAAGAAAGATAACTGCCGATGCCCCGGATTTCAATTTCAGCGCCTGCTCCCGGTGCGCCACTGGTTCTTACGGTCACACCCGGGGACAAACCTTGTAAGGATTCGCCCAGCGAGCTCGAAGTGACCCGGTTAGCATCCTGAGGACTGATGCTGGCCACCGCGCCGGTCAGGTCTTTTTTACGAACGGACTGGTAACCTATAACCACCACCTCCTCCAGGTTGGTTTGTTTAGACGGTTCAAGTACCACGTTTAGTTGCGTCTTACCCGCCAGGGCGATCTCCTGTGATGAATAGCCAACATAGCTAAAAACCAGCGTACTGTTAGCGTCAGCTACATTAATGGAAAACTTACCGTTAACATCGGTGGTCGTGCCGGTACCGGAATTTTTGATGACGACACTTACGCCCGGCAATGTTTCGCCTGCCGCGGTGCTCACTGTCCCGCTTACGGCAACCTGCTGCCCGGCCTGTGCTTTGGCCATACCCATTATGGCCAGGCTCAGGCATACTTGTCCCAGTACTGCTCTCGTGATCTTATACCAGGACTTTGGAATTAGTAAAGAAAAACTCATAATTGAATAGATTAGCTTTTTTAAAAAATCAGATAATGTGCTCGTGCGTTGCGGGCGGAATTTAGCCGCCGGCAAGCCGCTTAAGTTGGATACAGCTTGATCATAAATGTTTGTTATAGGTTATAACCCGCTGCTACAGGGCAACCGGGAATTATAATGGTCTAACAAAGGAAAAGGAATTAAATGGCAAGCGTTAGGCAGATCGTCTCAATAATTCTACAAAAAGTATCATTCAAAGAAAAAATTGGCGCTGTAATTTTAGTAAAGGTTAATTCACACCCGCTTACTTTGCTGGTATTCCGAAGGGGTTAGGCCAAACTGCTTTAAAAAATTGCGTCCCAGCTGGGATTGGGAACTATAGCCGATCATATTGGCTACCTCAAAGATTTTAAGGTCACCGCGCTCCAGCAGGCGGGCGGCAGCTTTTAAGCGGGTAATATTGATCAGTTCATTGATGGTCAGGTTGGAGATGGCTTTTACTTTACGGTAGAGCGTGGGCTTGCTCATATTCATTAAGCCGGCGATTTGTTCCACATCCAGTGCTTCATTTTCCATATGCTGGTTAATGATCGCGTTTAACTTATCCAAAAAACTTTCATCCGGCTTGGAGTACGCCATGGTCTTGATATGCGCCAGGGGCGAACTGGCAAAATGATCCATGATCCGGCTCCTGTTGACCAGCAGGTTTGCAATTTGTACCTGTAAATGTTCCGGTGAAAAAGGCTTTTCTATATAAGCGTCCGCTCCTACTTCCAAACCCTCTATTTTGCTTTGTATGGTGTTTTTTGCCGTCAGCAGGATGATGGGAATATGACTGTAATCGAAGTTGGTTTTCATCCGTTTGCAAAACTCAAAACCATCCATGCCCGGCATCATCACGTCACTGATGACCAGCTGGATATGTTCCATTTCGATCATGTCCAGGGCTTCCTGGGCCCCGGTAGCCTTGATCACTGCGTATTTCTCATTCAGCTCATCCGCTATAAAGTCCAGAATTTCAGGATTGTCATCTACTAATAAGAGGTGGGGTTTCATAAAATCAAATTTATCATCTTTTACCGTACCGGCAATTTCATACTCCGTTTTTGAACCGTCCAGGTCAAATTCCTTTTCCTGGTGCACGGGTAAGGTAACATTAAAAGTATTCAATTGGTTTACCGGTTTTTTCAATACCAATTGCCCGCGGTGCAATTCCGCCAGTGACCTGGACAGGGACAGGCCGATCCCGGTACCCACCTGCTTTTCAGATTCCTTCATCCTGAAAAACGGTTCAAAAAGCCGCTCACGCATTTCATCGGGCACCAGCTCCCCGTTATTCCTGATCTCCACTGCAAAGGTCGGGTCGCCGGGTTCTCTTTTTAATAATTCCACCTCGATGACGGAGCGTCCATATTTGATCGCGTTGATCACCAGGTTGCTGATAATTTTGTTAAATGCTTCCACATCGATATAGGCGTAAAAATGCTGATCGTTGTGCAGAAAGGTAAAATCCTGGTTCTTTTGCTCTGCTATGGGTTCAAAGCCGGATACGATATCGTTCAGCGACGCAACGATATCTGTACGGACAAAATTCAGGCTTAAACCATTGGTCTCCGCTTTCCTGAAATCCAGTAACTGGTTGGCCAGGTCAAGCAGGCGGTTCGTGTTCCGTTCCATGATCTTCAGATTATGGTGGATCTCGGGTACACTTTCAACTTTCCGGATCATTTTTTCCATCGGGCCCTTGATCAGCGTCAAAGGGGTCCGGATCTCGTGGGCGACATTAGTAAAAAATTCTATTTTAGCATGGTAGATCTGTTTCTCTTTATCAATTTCCAGCATTTCAATTAAGCGTTCATTTGCAGCCCGGTTGCGCCGGTGGTACTGGTCAAACAGATAGTACAGTATCAAAATCAATAAAAGCGCATAGCACAGGTAGGCCCAGGGACGTTCCCAAAAAGGCGGGGCGATGATGATGGCGAGGCTGGCCTCCTGCCCCGACCAGGTCCCGTTACTGTTTGATGCCTTAACCATAAACCGGTAATGTCCGGGCTGCAGCTGCGTGAAATAAACGCGGCGGTTACTTTTCAGGGTGGTCCAGCCCTTATCCAGTCCGGACATCATGTACTGATATTGCGACATTTCCGGGGATGAATAATTTAAGGCCGCAAAATCGATGCTGAAAGAAGTTTGTTTATAATTCAGATCGATCTGTTTGGTGTGGATGATTGACTTACGGAGCAGCGAGTCGCTGCCACTCACTGCCAGCTCCCGGTTTTGCACCTGGAAACCGGTGATATATACCGGGGACACAAAATGAGTTTCTGAAAACAGGTCAGGATTAAAGCTGATCATTCCTTTCAGACAACCAAAGTACATTGTACCGTCCGTATCCTTATAGGCTGAATTGTAATTGAACTGGTCGCTTAACAAACCGTTAGCCTGCGTGTAGACCTTTATATTTTGCGTCCCCATATCCAGGGAAACCAGGCCTTTGGTTGTTGTTATCCATAAATGCCGGTGGTTGTCCTCCAGTACTTTAAATACATAATTGCTGGGAAACCCGTTACCCAGGTCAAAAAACCGGTAGGTTTTACGGTCCGGATCGTAGCGCCATAAACCAAGCCCTTCAGTCGAGAACCAGAGCATATGCGCGCTATCTTCAAAAATCCCGTTAATACTGGAGGTGCCCAGCGCATTCTTGACCTTGTACCGGTAATTCAGTTTGTCCGCTGTATTTTTTACCGGATCGTAGCAATAGATCCCGTCAAAGGTCGTTCCCACCCAGATCTTTCCCCGGTGGTCTTCTGCCAGCGAATAGATGTAATCATTAAAAGGCAGCTTATCTATCAGCGTAAAATCCTTGCTTTGCGGGTTATAACGGTATAGTCCCCAGGTTGTGCCGACATATATGGTTCCGGAACGGGTTTTACAAAAGGTGATCACAAAATTGCTTTTCAAAGCGTTCTTTTCTTTAGCGGCCACATACACCCGTTCAACTTTCCCGGTTTTAATATTAAAAATATCCAGCCCGCGCTCAAAGGTGCCGATCAGCAATTCGTTACCATTGGCGACCAGGCCGTGGATATTGATATTGGTGATCCCGTTTTTAATTCCCGGGTAATAATGCACCCAAGTATGTTTATCCGGGCTTAATTTATTGAGCCCGTTATCTTCCGTGCCTATCCATAAATTACCGTAGCCGTCTTTGCAGATCTCACGAACGACATTACCCATCAGTGAACTTTTGCCGGATCCCGGGTAATATTTATTAAAGGCGGCATATTGCCCGGTATAGTAATTGATACCCCCGAAATAAGTACCGGCCCAGATACCGCCTTGTCCATCCTTATACAGCGCGTAAATGGCATTATCGGATACAGAATAAGGATCATTATAACGCTTTTTCAGGTTCGAAAAGGTACCGTTTTTGGCATGGTAAATATAAATTCCCGATTCGGTGGCGAGCCAGTATTCATCCCCGGCATACCGAACGAAATCCCGCACATAAATCCCGGTATGCTCCGCGTTTATAGTGAGCAGGTCTTTATATGTACCTGTCGCGCAATCAAATTCTTTAAAGCCCTGGCTGGTCGTCCCCACAAAGATCTTATTGTGACCGGCCTGGTAGATCGTTTCAATATAATTGGAAGCTACCGACGGGGAATGGTTAAATACGTTATAACTTTTAAAGGTGTTGTGTAATGTATCCAGCCGTTCCATATTCCCGGAGGTCGCAGACACCCAGATATACCCGTCATCATTCTGGGCGATGAAGGTAGCCTCAAAATGCTGCATGGGTGTAAAATTCGTCAGTTTGCCTGTTTTCAGATTATACCTGAAGAGTGAAGTGCCCGCTATAAACCAGCAATTGTCATGCTGGTCAAATTGCATGGTCCACACAATATGCGATCTTGAGGAATTTACATGGATAAAGGTTTCGTTCGTCGCGTTAAATAGATCGAGTCCCTGGTTGGTGCCCACCCACATCCGGCCATTATGATCCAGGCGCAGGCAACGCACCATATTATCACTGATACTGTTTTTATCGTTAATATTATGCCGGTAGACTTTAAAATTATAGCCGTCAAAACGGTTCAGTCCATCCTTTGTGCCGAACCAAAGAAAGCCCTGTTTATCCTGCAAACAGCAATAAACCGTATTATGGGAAAGCCCCTGCTCTACCTGGTAATGCCTGAAGTAATAAGGCTGTGCATCACCGGCCAAAACACAAAAAAGAAAAAGGAAGAATAGATATACAGGCTTCAAAAAGGTTATTTTAAACAAATATAGCCTTTTATCAATTTAAAGCAGGATCATGACAGGCGTTCCTTTTTTTGAAAGTTTAGAGCGGACAGAATGCCCATAGCCAGGAAGCCGGCGAGAAACGTAATTAAAGCGGTCGTGTTTCCCAGGCTGAGGCGGGAGACTTGCCAGAGGATTCCGCCTATGAGCAGGTTGAAGGCGGCCCAGAGGACATTAGTTACCGGTGAGGACAGGCCCCTGCCGGGTGGTTTGGCGAAGGGGGTTGGGAAACGGGTGCCGGATACGCCGTTGACAAAATGCGGCACGGCGTTGGATAAGAATGCGCCGGAGAAAAACGCGGCGAGGTAATGGGACCATTCCATAGGAGCTTGTTTTATGGTTGTACAACAAACTATGGGCTGTTTTGTTGAAGGCGCATGAATCGAAAGAAGACCAGCAAGGCTTTTATAGCCGGAGTTTAAGTGCTGTACGCTCATTGATGCAGGTGTTTTTGCTTTAAGTAGCGTAATAACAATTGCGGGCGGTCCGTTTGAATAATGGTCGCATGGTGCGCAATGATCCAGTCCCAGCTGTCCTTTTTGTTATTTTCTTCTACTGCCAGATCATCGTCATGGCCGCCGTTGAGCGATGCCCAGAGGGAGTTGATCCATACCTTCGCGCCGGTTTGCCGGATGAATTCATTATGGGCCAGGATGTCCGATGTATCTTTACTGAAGGTCAGCTCAACTGCATAGAGCTTCATGTGAGCGAGATAGTCCGTAATGGTCTTTTTGGCTCCGGGTTTATCCAGGTTTACTACCGGCATATAGGTGATCTTGCCGATAAGTTCCGGGTATTTTTGCTTAAGGCTGTCAAAAGGCACTTCTGCTTTAAAAACGGCCTGTTCAAGCGTTCCGGTCTGTTTTAACAGGGCATAAGTTTCACGATAAAAGGGGTAACTTTTATCCAGGTTTACTTTTACCGGCTTTCCCTTAAGGGCAAGCATGACTTCTTTCAGCGTCGGTATCGGGTTATTGCTTACCCGGCCGAGTCCGTTTTTTAAATGAAATGTTTTGAGTTCAGCCAGCGTGTAATCAGCCGGTTCGCCTTTACCATCCGTTGTGCGGTTAATGGTCGCGTCATGCATGATCACGAGCTCGCCGTCTTTTGTTTTTTTCAGGTCCAGCTCGACCATATCCACGCCCATCTTAGCTGCGTAGGTGAAGCCCAATAAGGAGTTTTCCGGCGCGTTGCGCCAGTCGCCCCTGTGCGCGGTGACCATTATTTTGTTTTGGGCAAAAGACGCATAACCGGCAAAAACCAGTAATAGGAATACTTGTATTTTTTTCATAAGAAAAAAGGGAGCCGTAGTACGGCTCCCTGTAAAATAGTGATTAATAACCGGGGTTTTGATAAACTTTGGCCGGATCCAGTTTGGTTTCATTGAACGGTATCGGGAAATACCGGTCCTTGGCCGAAAAATTGCTCAGGAGCGCCGAACCAAAATCTGCCTGGTTTTTAGCTTTAAAATAAGCGACCAGTTCATCTGTGGAGAAGGTCCTCAACAGGTCGAACCAGCGGTGGTGCTCAAAAGCCAGTTCCACGCGCCTTTCATGCAATATGGCCAGTTTTAAACCCGGATATTTTGCATTGTAAACCGGGTCAAGTGAAGATACCTCATAAGTTGGCATACCCGCACGGGTACGTACCATGTCCAGGTATTGGATAGCCGCCGTGTTGTTGCCCAGGTACTGGTTTACTTCGGCCAGCATCAGGATCACATCCGCGTAACGCATCAGGATCCAGTCGTTCCCGCCATAGCCGTTTTTACCCGCACCGGCGCTGACATCCCTGAATTTGGTGACATACCAGTCCTTGACCGTTGCCGCTGCGGCGTACTTGATCGAAAAAGTACCGCGGGCATCCCCCGTTTCATAATCATTCACAAGGTCATGCGTCACGTTATCACCCACGCTGGTTGATGGTTTTTGCGAATCGGTCGTTTCCCCGATCGCCTGGCTGTTGGCCGCGATGCTCGAGCTATACACGGGGTCACCCTGGATATTAACGATCTGCCAGATCAGTTCAGGGCAGGTTGATTTTTTGGTCACATCAAATACGTCGGTATAAGGAATGTCGCTTAAGTTATTAAAGGTCTTCGCGTTGTAAGCCGCCGTAAGGTAAGTTAACGCGTTATTCAGGTTGGCTGTCCTAGCGCTTTGGTCACCGGTGGTCGCCATGGTCAGGTAGACCTGGCCCAGTAAGGTATTTACAGCAGCCAGCGAGATCCTGCCGATCACACCGGCGGATTGGGTCGCGGGGAGCGGGCTGGCTACCGCATCTTTCAGGTCTGCCACGATCTGGGCATAAACCTGTGCCTGCGGGGTACGCCCGGTGCTGGCCGCAACATCTTCGGTGCTGGTCAGTTGTTTGGTAACCAGCGGTACATCGCCCCATTCACGCACCAGGTGGAAGTAGATCAGCGCGCGGATAAATTTGACTTCCGCTACATAGTTTTGTTTGGTCGCCGCTTTAGCAAAAGTTACTTTATCGACATTCGACAAAACGATATTGCAATTGGCGATCACGGTGTACATGGCCAGCCAGTGGGTGTACATATAACTATTAGTAGGGATCAGCGAAAAGTTATTGAACTGGAAAGGTTCACCGGCGTTGGACTGGTTATCATTCGTACCGGTATCATCCGAGCGCTGGTCCGTCCATAGGTCGCTGCCCTCCCCGATGGTGTTACCGCTTCTTAATAAGGAATAGCAGCCGTTAACGGCCAGTAATACGTCATTTTCAGTTTTAAAAGATTTGCTGATCGCGTTCGCGTCCGGGTCGGTCTGCTGCAGGAAATCTTTTTTACATGAGCCCAGGGCCAACAAAGCCAGCAGGCACATCGATATTAAATATTTATTCTTCATCTTTTTAAAATTGAATACCATTAAAAATTAGCTTTGATGCCCAGGTTATAAGAACGTACCAGCGGGTAAACACCATAATCGATGCCCGGTGACAGGTTCGCGCCCTGTGATCCGCCGTAGGTATAGTCATAGTTCACCTCAGGATTATAACCCTTATACTTAGTGATCGTGAACGCATTGTTTACCGAGCCGTAGAATTTAAGCGAGGTCAACCCAAGGTTCTTCTCGATATATTTTGATTTCAGGGTATAACCGATCGTCGTGTTGGTATTTCTCAGGAACGAGCCGTCCTGCAGGTAAAAGGTGGATAGGCGGGTACTGTTACTTTGGGTACCGCCGCGTGAAGCACGGTAAACTGTTCCGTTACCGGGATCTGAGGGCGAACGGTAACGATCAACCACGTTTTCATACTGGTTACCCGAGCCTTCCATGTTGTACAGGTAGTAATCCTGGCCGTCGAGTACCTGGTTACCATAAGAGCCTGCGAATGCGGTACTGAAGTAGAAGCTTTTATAAGTTGCGTTAAGCGCGAAACCATAGGTGAATTTTGGGTACGGGTTACCGATGATACCGGCATCTTTTGAATTGATGATCCCGTCACCGTTAACATCTTTGAAATACAGATCGCCTTGTGAAAGTGCGGTAGTCGAAAAAGAGGAACGCGGCGGCCCTTTCAGTTTATAACCTGCCGGGTAAGATTGGGTAACCGGGTTGTAGACCGCGTTATCCGCCGCGATATTAGCGAGGTCCGCCTGGCTGACGATCCCGGCTACCTTATAGCCGTAAAACATCCCGATCGGATAACCGGTTTCGGTGATGCTGGTCAGATAAGAACGCTCCGCGCCGGCGTTGATGATGGTATTGTTACCGCTAAGGGACAATACTTTGTTCCGGTTAAGGGAGATATTACCGCTCAGGCCAAGAACAAAATCACGTTTGGAGATCAGTTTACCATCCGCCTGCAAATCAAATCCTTTGTTGCTGATCTTAGAACCCGGTAGGTTCGTCAGGATCGTGGAACTGCCGGCAACCGCAGATATCGGTTCATTGAACAATAAATTATAAGAATGGCTCAGGTAATAGTTGGCAATAATGAACAGGCGCCCTTTGAACAGGCCCAGGTCCGTGCCAAAATTATACTGCGAGGTGGTTTCCCAGCCCAGGTTCCCGTCTTTAATATTGCCGGCGGTAAGCGCCGGTGCCAGGCTGCCTGTGCCGAAAACGGCGTTGGTCGGCGAATTATAAACACGCTGGGTGTTATAATTACCTACGTTATTATTACCGCTTAAACCCCAGCTCGCGCGAAATTTAACGGTAGATCCCGCGCCGAGCCAGTTGTGGTAAAAGGACTCATCGGACAGGTTCCAGCCGCCGGATACCGAAGGGAAAGCGGCATAGCGGTTATTTTCGCCGAAACGCGAAGAACCATCTGTACGGAAGGATCCGGAAAGGAAATAACGGCCGGCGTAATTATAGTTAACACGGGCCAGGTAAGATAACAAGGTATACGTTTGATCCTGCGTAGGCTGAACGCCTTCTATTTGGGTACTGCTGGGTGTGATCAGGGTGATCAGGTTCGGGGCCGCGCCGGTGATGTTCGGCACATTGTCATTCTGGAACCCGATGCCTTGTTCAGTAAGTACGTTATTCACTGTTTTTTGAGCGGTATAACCCAGCAAACCGTCGATGTGGTGGTCCCCCAGTTGTTTGGTGTAGTTCAGGGTAAACTCACCTAACTCGTCGCGGTAATCGATCACCTGGCGAACCGCTTTGGCAGCCGCTATGGATTGTGACGAATAAGGCGGGTTAGCGCCGTTACTAATGCTGGTCGGCAGGTAATAGTTATAATTTTCCCCATAGGTTTGCATCCCCAGGTTGGCATTAAAGGTAAAACCATCTAATATGGTATAGCTGGCATGGGCATTGTAAGTGGCCCTGTCCCCTACGCGGCTGATCTTGATCAGGGTCGCTGTAGCGATCGGGTTCTCGATCGACTGGTAACCATAAGCCGTGGACTGCGCGGCCGCTAAGTTGGTAGCTATGCTGCCGTCCGCATTATAAGCCGGGAAAAAAGGCATATAGATCAGCGCGCCGAATGCCGGGCTGTGGTCCCAGCGGCCATCCTGTGTTTCCTGGTTGGTGTTTTGCGTAAATGAAATATTAACGCCCGCTTTCAGGCGCTTCCCGATATTACCATCTACATTGGCGCGCAGGTTGATCTTTTGCTGGCCGGTACCCAGCATGATCCCGGGCTGGTCCTGGTAACCGGTACTGAAGTAATAGCTGGTCCCGTTGGAATTACCACTGAATGAAAGGTTATGGCTTTGTGTAAACGCGTTACGGTAAAGTTCATCCTGCCAGTCGGTGTTGATCGTCTGGTGGATCAGCGACTGGGTCGTAAAATTATACAATCCCGGCGGGATACTTACGGATGCCGCATTGCCGACATTGGCGATACGGGTAGCATTCGGGTCCGAATACATCGCGTCGTTCCAGGTATGCCCGGCGGCTACCCAGAGATCGTGGTAAGTATCGTTCCGCCCATCGATCACCAGCTGTGCGAACTGGTCCGAATTTAATAAATTAACTTTTTTAGCAATCTGGTTCATACCAACCTGGAAGTCATACTCAAACTTGCCGGGGCTGTTTATTTTTGAACCATGCTTGGTCGTGATCAGCACCACACCACCTGCAGCTCTTGAACCATAGATGGCGGCAGAGGCGGCGTCTTTCAGGATATCGATCGATTCGATATCTTCGGTATTGATAAACAGGTCGTTTCCTGCCGGGTAACCGTCGATCACGTACAAGGGATCAGAACTGGCATTGAAGGAACCGACACCGCGTACGGTTATCTTGGTACTTTGGTATGGTGCGCCCGTGATCTGCGAAACCTGTACCCCCGCGACCTTACCCACCAGGGCCTGGCCGGCGGTCGGCGCTGTTAAGTTCAGCTCATCCGCTTTTACGCTGGCTACCGCGCCCGTAAAATCACTTTTACGGACCTTTTGATAACCGATAGCGACCACTTCATTTAAAATATTCGTTACCGGCTTCAGCTTAACGCTCAGTTCGGTTTGATTCGTTAATACGATCTCCTGCGTTTCATAACCGATAAAGGAGAAGACCAGTGTTGAACCCGGGTCAGCGTTAATGCTGAATTTACCATCGACACCGGTAGCTACACCATTATCGGTGTTTTTTACCCTTACTGATACGCCCGGTAACGGCTGGTTGGTTTCATCAACCACGGTACCGGATAATTTTAAGGCATGATGTGCGTTAACTGGTAAGATCGCCGCGGCGAGCGGCTGGCAAAGGGCGAGCAAGAGCAAGCCGATCAGGTGAAGTTTAACATAAAATCCTGTTAAAGGCTTATGCGTAATCTTTTTATGCATACTTTTAAATATTGATTGTTGAGAACGAATGAAAGCTTGCAAGCGCTTTATGAGTTATTTGACAATTTACCGGACCGGGTGAATGTTAGCGCATTCCCCGGTTCTTCATGGATCGCCGGAACCGATAGCTTAAAGGGGGTTTGTTACATAGGCGTTTATTTATGCAGTAATTAACAATTGTTAACACTTTTATAAAAAAAAGCGTTACTTATGAAAAATAGCCAAAATATTCGGTAGAATTATTGAAATATTTGCAACAAAGCTATTGGGGTAAGTTAAAGTGTATGCTACTTAAATATTAAGTTTTAATTAACCAATAGCGCGATAAGTAACTTATTTACCAGGAAGTTTTTATAAAATTAACATTGTTGGCACGCGAGGAAGTCACGGCAATGCCTTGCCGGTCATCACCGGTATATGCAAAGCCTTCCAGTTCATCGGCCCGGCCGATATGGTCGACCTGGCTGATCACAACCTGTTTACCCGAGTCGACGGATCTCTCCAGGTCCAGATAAGTGAAGCGCCACTGGCGGCCCTCCAGTTTATTTTGTAGGAGCACCAATATCCCTTTATCAGCGATCCAGTTCAGGTTTTGCACCCAGGGCGTGCAGGTGAATTTTTTAAAGAGCACACCCGGCTCGGAGGTTTTTTTGCACTTGCTTAATTTCTCCGGATCATATAAACGTACTTCGTTCCCATGGTTGCCGTAATCGGCCGTCGCTACGTACCATTTATGGTGGTACTGAACATATTCAGGGCGGGTTCCCTGGATGCAGGCGTCATCGTCGATCGTGTTCAGCAGCGGGCCGTCAAGCGTTCCTTTTTCCAGTAATGCCTTCCAGTCAATACAATAGATGTTGGTTTTCCACAAGGTGCCCTCCGCGTTCATCTTAACAGAATTTCCCATAAAGGTTGGCCCTGCCCCATTATAAGCAATTCCGGTTGGGTGACTGATCACATCCTTTCCGTTTTGCGTCAATTGGTATTCTTTATGCAGGTAGGTCAGGCTGTCGCCCACCATTTTAAATTCCCGGATCATGCCTACCTCCCGGTCGCCATATAAAAATATACGTCCGTGCTGGTAGGAAATTCCCTGGCAGGCGCCTAAAGAATCAATGGTGATGGAACGAACCAGGTTGGTATCAATGGTGGCCGCTTTAAAGGCGAAAAATATAATGACAATGCTGCTAAGGGCAAGGATAACTTTTTTCATAATTCTAAGGATCGAGGGGTTCGTACGAATTGATCTGCATGGCTTCAGGAACCATAAAAAACTCAACTTCGGTAGCAGAAAGTTGTTTGCCCAATTTATAAGGCACATATTTCAGTTCCTTTTCACATCGCGCAGCCATGACCAGGATACTGTTGGTCTGCGAGCGGTCAGTAATGACCAGGCCGGGTTTAGCAGCGGGAAAGCCATAGCGGTACATCAACCTTACGCCGTTCCGCATATTCGTCGTGGTATGACGGGCATGCGGTTCGAGGATAATGGCCTGTTCCGGAATATGCAATATGGAGATCATGTATTTTTTCATTTCCTCCGCTTCGCAATATTTGGTTTTATAGGGATGTACTTTACCACCGGAAGGCATGATAAAAGGCGCCTTGCCCGCGCGGTATGCCTGTACGGCTAAACGGCACCTCAGCATGCCTTCCGCGCTCAGCGGTGTTTCCGGCTCTTCTGGGCCGGCTCCCGGTACCAGGATCACCGAATAAGGATATTGGGCCCAGTTGAGCCGGCCTATCCGGCCGACCGCAGCTTTGTTAACGGTTGAGATCATCGGTTCGTAATTTGCGGGATCCTGCCTTTCATTGAGTTGCAGGTATAGTAAAGCCGCCTGCATCGCCGTTTCAAAAAACAAGCGGGTGTTCTTTTGCTCGCTGATCAAGGTTTCATTCGCATCATAGAGCAGCGTGGTGTACATTTTTGCCCTCGTATTGAAACTGATGGAATCGATCAGCGGGTAATTGGGCTTTTTGCCCTCCGCGTAAACGGCAATGGTATAATTGATCCCGGCAGCATCCTGTTCCCAGGCTTTTACCAGGATCTCTGCAGGTACAATTGTTTTGTACAAACTATAGGCATAAGAAGGGATCAATTTTGTTTTAACCAATCTCTCCAAGGCGCTCCCCGGCAAGCAAAGTTGTGCAAGGGCGGTGCTTACTTCTTTTATTTCATCGTCCCTGAATTTTAGCCGGTCCGTAAAACAGGCAGGCTCTTTACAATCTTCCAGGGATGAGCGAAGGTCTTTTAGCTTTTGCTGTGTGAGCCTGGCCAGGCACGGATCGGCCTGCAGCTGTTGTTCAACAACTTTATCTTCCTGAATTAAATGCAGTAAATAGTAATTCTTTTCCTGTACCCAATTTGCCTTTGGTGCAAGCTGACCGAAAAGCGTAACTTTTCGGGTTTGTGCGGAAAGTTGCAAACTGAACAGTAAGATAAGCACAGTAAGCCAGCCCTTTTTCATGGTGCAAAAGAGGGCATTCCATGTAAACTGCAGATTAAACTATTGTTATAAAGCTGAACGAAAGCTTTGGAGCCTTAAGCGGCACTGATTAGTATCATTACGGGAAATTGCATTATCCCCGCTGTAAAGAGCGCTATTCCGAAGCGATGGTTTCCTCGTAATACGTGATGTTCATGTTGCGGACATCCTCATACTTGATAATGAAGAGTTCGCCGGGGATATAGTAATAGCGCTGGTCCACGTCCTCGATGGCATCTTCTGTAATTTCAGTCCTTGCCGTGATTTGTTTATTTTCAAAGACCCGCCTGCGGACATTTTCAAAATGAAGCTGGCTGAGCCCGCCATCTTTGTCCAGCCAAAAATCGGCCAAAAAGCCCCTGTATAGCACGTCACAGGTTTTCGTCTCGACCAATACGTCTACCCAAACCGAGATGCGGCCATTTGCGTCCGGCTCCGGTTTAAGGATCTGGTACCAGCGGTTGTAGATGGCCAGGAATGGCAGGTTATCGTACCACTTGTATTTGAGTACAGCATACCTCAAGACAGAGGCAGCGAGAAAATTGACAAGGGTATTAACCAGGATATACACCATGAAACCGCCGAGATAGCCATTTAGCTGATCGATGTTTTTGGCGGTGGCGTTGCCGATCAGCAGATTAAAGATAAACTGGAAGTCAACGGGTTTACCAAAAGCGTCGATGACCAGGATAAATATCGCGTGAAATATAAAGGCAGGAATTAATGAGTTGAAAATTTCGTCGATCGCTGTGGTATTGATCGTGCGTTTGGAATACGGACTGGAAAGATAAGTAAGGCGGAAAACGATACCGGGAATGGCTATAATAAATATAACCAGCACCCCAAGCGCTAAATTCATTTATCCTTCAGGCTGATCCTTTTAAGCGTAAGTACCTGCCCGTTCGGCAAAGCATTAGCTACTTTAATCGTATCAGAATGGCGGGAACCGGAAATCACGGCAGCAGTAAGCAAACGGGCAGACTGGTCTCCCGATAATAGCTCTTTTACGAATTGTCCCATTGATGCTTTCATCTGATACAAAATTAAACATTATTCTTTGAAAAACGCAAAAATTGAACATATGTTCAATAGAACTTAATTTTTCTTTGTTAACTACGCTTATCTTGGCGACTTGAAAACATTTAAAAACCTTGAAGATTCCCGGGGTTTTGTATCACGCCAAGGCATCACTCTAAATTGGGGATAACTTACATAAAGAAAACGTTTTGTGCTAAAAACTGCGTAGCTGGATGCTTTAAGATCGTATGGTTTGACAGGCCTGCCAATTACCATATAATTAAACGTTTTATGACCTCTTGAACTGTAAACGATTCGCATTCTACAGCTGCGTTTTATTACTATCTTTGTAAAGCTTAATTCCTTATCTTGAAATCTTACAGGGGTCTATTTACTATTTTAGTGTTCATGACTTCTTGCGACGCTTTCGCTCAATTGCCCGCCGTTTTAAATGAAAAATTGACCGACTCTGTAAAGCAGCGTGACCTTGCGGACCTTTTTGGAAAACTCTTGCATATTAAAGAAAACGAAGATGAGCATGAATCTTCAAAAAAGGCGGATTTTTCATTTATACCATCGGTTGGTTATTCGCTGACAACCGGGTTTAACGGGGACATTAGCGCAAACGTCGGCTTTTTTACCCAGGCAAAATATCAACAAAATCTTTCAGAAATAGATGGAAGTTTAACGTACGATACAAAAAATCAAAAAGAATTTGTAGCACGTTCTGAGATCTGGATAGCTGCTGATCATTATAAGATCGTAACCGATACACGCTTCGAACAATTCCCGGAAGATACTTATGGCTTTGGAACGCTGACCACAGAAGCGCAGGCTAACCCGATAGATTTTAAATATGTGAGAACTTATTTAACGATCTACCGGAAACTGTTACCGGATCTCTACGCAGGTACCGGTGTCAACATGGATCATCATTTTGACATTACGCAAAAAGGCAATATTTTACACACTATTACAGATTTTCAAAAATACGGCTTTTCGTCCGGCTCTTTTTCATCAGGTATCAATCTGGATCTGTTATACGATAGCAGGCGCAACCCGATCAACCCTACAGGCGGTGCTTATGCAAGTTTAATTTACAGGGACAATGCGAAGATTACGGGAAGTAACAGTAATTGGCAATCTTTGCAGCTAGACCTCAGGCGTTATTTTAAATTGTCCGCAAGGTCAAATAATGTGCTTGCTTTTTGGACAATGGTTTGGCTGACTAACGGTGATACTCCCTATTTAGACCTGCCGGGAACCGGGCTGGATATGTTTAATAATACGGGCAGGGGTTATATAGATGGAAGATTTATAGGTAAAAACATGATATACGCGGAGGGTGAATACCGGTTTGGTATTTCGCGGGACGGCTTATTGGGCGGCGTTGTTTTTGCTAATGGCGAAAGTCTGACCGAATTAGCGGGTAATAGTTTTAGAAAAATAATTCCGGCGGCAGGTGCAGGCTTACGGGTAAAAGTGAACAAACATTCAAATACCAATATTTGTATTGATTACGCGGTGGGCTGCTATGGCTCCAATGGACTTTTTCTTAATTTAGGGGAAATATTTTAGACCATTAATTGCGTTTGTAAATACCTTGTATCACAGCAAACGCAACCACATCGGCCATATTCTTTGCATTAAGCTTCCTGAATATGTTTTTACGGTGAGATTCCACGGTCAGATGACTTAGCTTTCTTTGGTCCGCGATCATTTTCGTGGAACAGCCTGCCGCGATCAATTCGATGATCTCCGTCTCGGTCTTCGTTAATTTATACAATTTCATAAACCCTGTCTCCGGCATTTCTCTGGCGGGCACTGTAGTTTCGGGTGGAGGCATAAAAACCTTACCGCCGGCCATTACTTGCTCCAATGTTTGTCTTAGCTCAAGCGCGCTGATATTTTTAATAACAAAACCACTGATATTATGATCTTTAATGAAGGTTTTATACCTGAAATCATAATGCATACTAATGAAAATTATTTTGACCGCGGGAAATTTTTTTTTGATAGCTACCGCACTCTCCAAACCATCCATCAAGGGCATGTTGATGTCCAGCAAAATGAGGTCTGGTTGCAGCCAGTTAAAAGATTGTAAAAGCATTTTTCCGTTTGGCACCTTGGCAATTACCCGAAAGTCAGGCATATTGTTAACTATCTGCTCCAGCCCGTCAGCAAATAATGCATGATCATCAGCGATGATGACTTTTGTTTTTTCACTATGCATAAAATCGGAGGGCATTATGTTAAAGGTATATGAATAATTGTTTGGGTACCATTTTTACTGCTATCAATATGGATCGTGCCATTTAAAAGTTCAACTCTTCCCTTAATGTTCTTTAAACCTATACCGCTCATAACCGAGTCACTTTTAAAACCGATGCCGTCATCTTCTGTCATTATTTGCACATTATTTTCAGTTAATAAAACTTGTACCGCGGCTTCAGCCGCCATAGAATGCTTGCGGATATTAATTAAAAGCTCGTTAACAATGCGGTAAATCGTGATTGAAAACAGCTCATTTAATTTTTTTTCATCGCCTTCGGTAATTAAAACAAAACGGATGGGTCCGGTCGTATTTAGTTCATATACGCGGGCTTCTAAGGTCAAAAACAAGCCTGTTTCTGTAAAATCCCTGGGTAACAGGTTATGCGCTATGGCTCTAATATCATTAAAAGCTTTAACACTTAAATTTAAGCTCTGCTGTTCGTGACTTTCACCACCCGTTCCCTTCGGGACATTACTCAGATGCATGGATAAAATACTGAGTGTTGCGCCAACATCATCATGCAAGTCTTCGGCTATTCGTTTGCGTTCAGTTTCTTCTGCTTCAACAATTTTTTCGATCAGGTTCCTTTGTTGTATGCTCAGTTCTATCATTAGCCGCTCTTTTTCTTTTTTATATAAATTATACCGATAGGCGATCCCTAAAAACACCACTATGGCCTCAACAACTATTCCTATTTGCAAATCATTCGGATATCGTTTTAAAACCAATTCCTGGTTACTGCCAAATAATACCATTACTATAAATTCAATTAGGCCGATGATGAATACAGTGATCGCGGCCAGGTAAAACCAGGAAGGTTTAAACCCTTGAAGGATCTTTTCAACGGCGGAGGCAACAAACACCAGGCATTGAAAAAGCAGCAAAACAGCTAATACTATCTCGTAAACGCCTATTAATGACCTGTTTTCGGGAAAAGCAAAAAAGATAAACAGGTTGACCAGCATCATGCCTATAATTGCCCAAAAGCCAATATCAGCATATCGCTTAATTTTGCTGTTGGTTTTTCTTTGATCTAAAAAGAACTGCATAATCATCGTCATTAAAATTGCCAGCAAGCACGGCGACAGATATTGCAGGTATCCTGAAAATTCGGGACGCTGCGGATAAATATATTGCAGGTCGGTACCTGATATGCTGTATATTTCATATAGCGCCACCAGGATGTATAAGCCATAATAAAGATGGATTTTCTCTTTTAGCGCAAACCCTATAAATATATTTAACAGGAAAACCGTTAACATCACTCCTGTTATCAATCCTGTAACAATGTAGAACTTTTCTTCTTCTGCTTTGAAAATATTGGATGCACTAAATTGCGGAAGAAAATGAATGTCATCGCCGTCATTAGGGTCATTATTATCAATTCTTAATAATAAATGAATAACCTCGCCTGGTTTTAACATAACAGGGAAAACCAGATCACAATACCGGTATGCCCTTAACTTGAACGGGATATCTGTACCGGTAATTCCGAGTGTGGTAAAATGACCGCCTGGGTTTTCCTGATAAGCAGTTACTACATCCAGGGTTTGGCTATTCAGCTGAAAGTAAAAAAAATCCACTTTGGGCAAATTATTTTTAACGGTCACTTGCAGCCAATAATACTTATAAACTTTTAGCCTTGCACTAAATGATTTTTCCGGGAATAGCGTTGTAAAAGCTGAGGGCGCTAAGGAGCCGGCTATAAAATCAGGACTTAAGCGGCGGTCCGTTCCATAGATGTGCAAATGGCGGTTGATTGGATATTCCCCGTCCGGCTCATTAATCATGAGCGTGTCCTTTATTGATTGTCCCCGCGCACAAACAGGAACCAGTGCCATTGTACAGAGCAATAAATAAATGTTTATAGATTTTAGTAATCCCATTGTTAGTGCATTCGGCTAAGGTATTCCTGATAATTACGACTAAACTACGTTAATCTATCCTCATTTCCAGTTATCTACCTGTAAACAGGTAGATGCGTGCCGCCAGGCAAGCGCTAAATTTGAACAACGAAATTAATTCATCGATACTTTAAAAATATTCAGAAAACAGTAATACTAAACCTTATCACAATTTGATTAATATGAAACACTTTAACATGATTGTTCGCACCTTATCGGTGTTGTTTTTTTTAGTGATTGTTCAATCCTGCGGTAAAAAGCAGGATAACAACCCCGCTCCTTCAAAATCATCAGCGAAGGGTATTTCAGCTTTCAGCGTGACCATAAACGGGACAGTAACCAATGGCACTGTCGATGGCAGTTCTATTAAAATCACCGTTCCGTACGGTACTGATGTAACTGCTCTTTCGCCTACGATCTCCGCATCTGACAAAGCGGCAGTTTCGCCAAAATCAGGCACGCCGCAGAATTTTACCAGCCCGGTAACTTATACGGTTACCGCCGAGGATGGCAGCACGCAGACCTTTACCATAACTGTGATCGTGGGCAAGAGCCCTGCTAAAGCTATTACGGGTTTTTCATTTAGCACATTGAACCCCGCGATTACCGCGTCTGTTAACGATACTACAAAAAAAATAACCGCGACACTTCCCTACGGCACCCCTTTGACCGCTTTGGCGCCGACCATCACGGTTTCGGCGAAGGCGACTGTATCGCCGGCATCGGGCGCTGCCGCAGATTTCAGCAAACCGGTTAATTACACCGTTACAGCAGAAGATGGCAGCACACAGGTATACCAGGTAACTGCTACCCTGGCCCAGCCACAACCGATTGTTGTTGACTGTACCGGCGCGATACCGGCGGATTGGAAAGATGTAAGCGGCGGAGTGGATTATATTGTAAAATGCAATATACCCATCACTAAAACTTTAATCATAGAGCCGGGGGTTACCATACAATTCGACGGGGCTGCTTCAGGATTTACAGTAACCGGTTCCGGTGCATTGCAGATGATCGGAACGGCAGACAAACCTATTGTGCTGGAAGGTAAAACAGCAGTTGCCGGCTCGTGGACCGGCGTTCAAATAGCCTCCGGTAATCTTCTCAACGATTGGGAATATGTTACGATTAAAGATGCAGGGGGCGCCATCGCTAATAAGGCTGGGGTATTAATTGCCGATAATTATGCCGTCAGCAACGGGGGTACGCAACTTACGGTAAAGAATTGTAGCTTCTTAAATAATTCGGGCTATGGTCTCTGGGATTATGATCAAAATTATTCTTATGGCAGAGTCGTTTTTAAGGATTTTGAAAGTAATACTTTTTCAAATAATCAGCTTTCCGCATTACGGATCACCATGGATGCCTTGGGTAAACTCGATACTAAAAGTACTTATGTCAATAACGGTCAAAAATACATCGAGCTTGATGGACTTAATCATGGGCTTACAAAAAACACGATTATGCAAAAGTTGGATGCCACCTACCAAATTGATGACTATATCAATCTGAACCAAAAGTTAACGATTAATGCAGGCGTACAAATGCAATTTTTAACTGATGCGGGATTTATACTTGGAACGGGAACCCTGATTGCTAATGGAACTGCATCAGATCCGATCAAGTTCAGCGGCTATAAGCCTGGTATCGGTGTTTGGCGAGGCCTGGCACTACTCAACACTGACCCAGAGATTGCTTTGAATTATTGTGTAATCGATGGCGCGGGTTCAAATAAACTCCCCAGCGGCTTGGGTTTGAAATGTGCTGTTAATCTTTACATAGAATATGGTTTAACGGCCACCAACGCTTCCATAACGCATTGTACGATTTCAAATAGCGGCGGATACGGTATTATTTATAAAAAAGGTTTAGCTGGAATAGTTATTCAATCAAATACTTATCAGAATAACACATTGGCTGATGAGCAAGCTTTTCAGTAAAGAAGTAAAAACCAAAATAATCAAATAGCATGATGAACAGAAATATGATGGTTTTGTTGTTGACCCTGGTAACGGTGACAGCATACGCCCAAAAAGACGAAAAGATCACCTACGAGGAAGTGAAACAGCAATGTGCCGCGATGCCGCTTGAAAAAAGGGCTCGCATCAGCGTGACCCGGTTCAATGTAACCACGACCAGCGTTAATGATGCAGCGGCGCAGCGAACCGCTAATGCAAATAATACACTTAAAGCCCTGTCCATGCTTACGGGTGGCGGTGGTAATGCGCCCAAAGCTGATGCCATACCACCAACCCTGGGTGATAACATGGCTGCTATGCTGACGAACGCATTACAGGGCGTAAGCTGCTTCAGGGTGTTGGAAACCCTGAAGAACAACGACGACCTTACCCAGGAAATCAATGCGGGTACAACCAGTTTGAGCAGCAAGAAGGCACCAAAAGCGGGTAAACAACTTGGCGCGCAAATCGTGGCGACCGGCGAGATCATTGAATATAGTGTTAAAGGCAAAGGGGTAAATGTAATGGGTGTGGGCGCCAGTAAAAAACTGGTAAAAATAGGCTTCAACCTGAAACTGGTTAATCCGGAAACGCGCGATGTGATCACTTCGAAAGTGATCCGGGTACAGTCGAAAACGGGTAACAGCGTTTCGGTGTTGGGCCTGGTGTCAACCGATAACAGCGACCCGGCTATCGCGGCGGTTTTGGAAGACGGGGTGATCCATGCCGTGGAATATATGGCTCATGTGCGCGATTCATTAAATATCACCTCAGATAATATCCCGGGCAACACCAGTCATAACGGGGGTGTAAACGAAATTGAGATATCACTTACAAATGCTAATTATGCTTCATTTAACGGTCTGGCAGGAATGATCTCAACGATGCCCGGATATAAATCAATGGAGAAAGCTTTATCGTCGGGCGTTGGTAGCTTCACAGTAAGCTATGGCGGCACAGCCGATGCTTTCTTAGACGAAATAAGCAAAAAAATAGGCGTCAAGTATGAAGTAACCGGGTTCGACTCCGGCAAAGTTGAAATGAAAGCGAAATAAATTTCTACCTGCAATATGAAAAAAACTATCCTGATCTTATTAACAACAGCGGCATTGTTGGGATCCTGCAGCAAAAGTGGCGGTCCAAGTCCAAACAACAACACAAATAATAATTCGAATAACAATGGTTCCGGTACCACCGTATCAAATCCAGTCATTGACAAAACATATAACAGCCCCGAAGGGGGAGCGGAGGTTGCCGCAATTCAAGCGGATGGCAAAGTCGTATTTGGGGGGACGCTTAACGCTAAAGACGGTATATATCGTCTGAATACGGACGGTAGCCTGGATAACAGTTTCAATATAGATGTGGATAAGACATGGCTCATCAACAATTTTTCCGCGATGGCTATCCTGTCCGACGGCAAGATACTGGCAGCCGGGGATTTTACCGTTAAGGGTGTAAAAAAATACCTGATACGTCTTACGGCTACCGGAGCGCTCGATAACACCTTTACCTCGCCCAATTTCAATAATATGGGTCAATCTCTGCCATATATCAATCGTATCACAGTTTTAGGCACCGACCGGTTGTTGATCGCGGGCATATTTAATACGGTGATCACCAACGGTACAGCTTATGATGATCTGATCGAAATCACGGCCAATGGCTTGCTTTACACAGACTTCAGGTTGAATATGACCGGTTCAAGCGGCGTGAGCGCTGTACAGGTCCTGAACGACGGTAAAATGTATGTTGCGGGTGGATTAATTGCGGGCAGCGGATCCATTACCAGGCATAGTTTAACACGTATAAATGCGGATGGCAGTATAGATCCAACGTTTGAGATGAAACAATCCATAGACGGGCGCTTACCCGGTACCGGAGGGAGCATTAACGCGATCGTTGTGCAGCCCGACAATAAGGTGGTGGTCGGCGGTGATTTTATAAGTATCACCGATCCCGGCGTCAGGGATGGCTTTCATAATTATAGCCGGGTAGCCCGTTTTAATGCCGATGGCTCGCTTGACCAATCATTCAAAACGTCTGCAACCACGGGAAACTTGTGGACAATGGGCATTTTGGCTGATGGCCGTATTTTAGCGGGTGGTTATGAGGACCTTAACAGATCGGGTCCGTCCTATCTTTCACTTTACCAGAGTGACGGAACGCATGATGACAAATTTGATTTGGGCTATTTAGGCAGTACAGTTGTCCGGATTTTTCAGCAAGGTGATAAGTATATATTGGCTGGTGATATCAATTTGTACCCTGTTGTCCGGGTTACAGTTAAGTAGTCTGAGTATCCAGGTAAATGCCCTGGATCTGCATGGTGCCTGCGATATCTTTTGGAAACTTGTCTTGTATGGGTGTGATTGCCGCAACCGCCGGCGGGCAGGTGAATAGCAAAAGTCTGTTGGAGATTTTGTTCATGATTTTATAATGGGGTGGGTTTCAAGATGTTTTTAGTTTCAGGATTTTGCCCCGGATCGGCGATCTTTTTGAGCATGCCGCGAAAGATAAAATGGTGGAAGGGCAGCATGGCGTACCAGTATAGGCGGCCGCCGATGCCCAGCGGGCGGAAGGTCGCGGTTTGCTCAACGCAGTTTTTCTGGTCGATCTTAAATTCAAGCCAGGCTTCTCCGGGGAGCTTCATTTCCGCATATAACAGGAGCCGTTTGTCTTCTTTGCCGGCATAGATGACGCGCCAGAAGTCGAGGGCATCCCCGGGCGCAACTTCAGCAGCGTTCTTACGTCCGCGCCTTAAACCTACCCCGCCAAACAGACGGTCCAGGAAACCACGGAATCCCCAGAGCCAGTTGGCATAGTACCAGCCGTTGCGGCCGCCGATGGCGAAGATGCGGTCAAGCGCCTTTTTGGGATCCTTCGTTTCCCGGGTTTGCCGGTTCTTAAAGACGCCGAATTTAGGGATCTCGATATGGGTCGCCAGGCCCTTGGCGAAGATGCTGTTGTCGCCGGCGTCGTTCCAACTGGAGAGCACCATGTTCTGTTCGATCTTTTCGAAGGCCATTTTGATCGCTTCCTTATAAGGGATCAGCTCGACTTGCAACCGTCCGGAGAGCTCATTTTTTCCCGCAATGACGTCCACCTTCATACTGTCCACGAGGTTTTTCGCCAGCGGATAGGAAGTCGAGGTCACAAAATACAACCAGTAAGAGGATAAGCGCGGCGTGAACAGGGGAACGACATAAACCCTGCGTTTGAGTTTCCGCACCTGCGCGAATTGCAGGAGCATTTGCTTATAGGTGAGCGTATCGGGGCCATAGATATCAAAATGCTGGTTATAGGTGTACTTTTTATGAAGCACGCCGGTGAGCAATTGTACCACGTTACGGATGGCGATGGGCTGGCATTTGGTTTTCAGCCAGCGAGGCGCAACCATGACGGGCAGTTTTTCCACGAGGTCACGGATGATCTCAAATGATGCGCTGCCGGAGCCGACGATGATCCCCGCCCTTAAAGCGGTAACGGGCACCTTGCTTTTCCGCAGCTCCTCCTCTACTGCCTTCCTGCTTTCCAAATGCTTGCTGAGCTGTTTTTCATTGACGATCCCGCCCAGGTAGATGATCTGCTGCGCATCGGTCGAATCCATGAATTCCACAAAATGGACGGCGGAACGTTTTTCTTCCTTGCTGAAATCGCCGCCGCTCATGTTCATGGAGTGCACCAGGTAATAGGCAGCATCGATATCTTTGGGCAGTTTTTTCAGCGTAGGGGGTTTCATTAGATCGGCCTCTACGACGCTTACTTGCCCGGCTTTGTATTTTTTAATATCCAGCCTGTCCTTGTCACGCACCATACAAACGACTTCGTGCCCTTTTTCCAAAAGCGCGGGCAGGATCCTTTTTCCGATGTAGCCGGTCGAGCCGGTCAGCAATATTTTCATTTTACTCGCTCCTGCTTATTTTAGCGTCTTCCGGATTTACTTCAGTTTCATCCTCAGCCGGTGCAGGACCTTCCAGGGCTTCTTCTTCCGCATTTTTTTTGGCTTCTAAATCTTCGCTTTCCTTATCTTTTTTCATAACCGGGTTTATTTTAATTTTCCTTTTATCTTTAACAGCAAGTATGAAGCCAATTACTTACCTGCTTTTCCTTTTATGCGCGTGCTTGTGGTCGAATGGCTATGCGCAGCGTTATGCTGTCAGTGATTTTAAACAGGTTCCCGCTCCTGCCCTGAGCAGCAAATTGTTTTACGCCCTCAACGCGTCGCGTTACGCTTTTGCGGTGTCCATGTTGCATGGGCGGTTAAGGATCAATCAAACGAGGGACTCGACGATCCGTGAATATCGGGTACCGGAAGGTAAGCTCATCGCGATCCACCTGGGTGAATTTGGCGGAGGGCTTTTTTTCAAGCCTAATGATACGACGATCAGACAAGTATATGTGAACGGCAAATCCCAGCCGATGGAACCGCCATTCAGCCCGCTTCGGGGTGCCATTTCGGCAAATACCCATGAATATGACGAACTACTCCGTGGAACGTTCCTTTTAAAAGGAGGGAACGTGCAGCGGCTCTTTAAATTCAGGGACAGTCTGTTCATGATGGAGGGCCTGGTGTTTATGGAATATAGCTATGGTGCGGTAAATTATGTCGGGGTAAAAGGCGATTCGGTGATCACCAGGGAGGTCCAGAAATTGGAAGACGGGCCGATGGCGTTCAGCAACTACGGGGACGAATTATATATCGCCACGTTTAGAGGTTTGTACCGCACTCGGAAATGGCAAAAGCAACTCCTCCTGGATAAATTGACCTGGGGCTTTTTCTCACCCAACTCAGTGGCGATCAAGGACCTTAAGCATATTTACGTAGGCATGAACGGCGGTTATGTATGGGTAGATGCCATCCGGAAGAAAGTTACTTATTTCGAATATAAATTGAACAAACACTATTAAAGGCTGTGGCACTGGAATTAGCCTTCCTGATTTTTGCGCCCATTAAGCCTTAATTCTTTGGTCAAAGGTAAAGGGTTCTGAACTGACCAGGCGAATTTTTTTATAGTCGGGGTGCGCCGGGTTGAGCAGGTAGTTTACTTCGCCGTCGATAATGGATGAGGGGACTTTTAAGACAGCAGAGCGATTTGACCTGATCCAGTCCGCTCCCATTTGCTGTGTCAGCGGCATATTGATGAATTGTTTCCAGTCAGCCGGCAGATGTTTTAAAGTTATTTGATGGGTGACCAGGTTGTCGGGAATGTCAATGGTCATCACGTTGAATAACTGTGTAAGTCCTACCCTGTCGCGGTGAACTACATTTTCAAGGCAGGCTTGTGAACGCGAAGCGGCAGTATAGAGCATGTAGAGGTCATTGGGGTTCCAGCGGGCGGCCCTGCCGGAAGCCTGCAGGTCGTTCGCGTATTTTCGTAAAGCAATGCGGCTGACGATCATGATCAGGCCAGGTCTCCGTATTCCAGGCGGATCAGTTCTTCTTCAATCAGCATAATGCCGGTAATGGTATCCATCAACTCATAGGGTAATTGTCCGCCCAAACCATATGCCGGCCTGTTTAGCCAGTCATGGAAGGCTTCGGGTGAACCGAATACAGCCGCCCCTTTTTCAAATAAAGCAAATGCTTTTAACAGTTTTTCACTTAATACCGAATCCAGCTTCAATTTTTGCGACGCATAATTCTGGATGGTCTTGACCGTAGTTTTAAACGTGGTTTGAAACTCAGAATGGGTAAATCCTGACAGGTTAAGAAAATCAATCGCGGCATTAGCGGCCAGGCCGTTCCTGGAGCTGTTTAGCAGCGCAACCGGGTTGGCGTATAATGGCATGTAAATTGATGTATCGATCATACACAAATATAGAAATTTTTCTACTAACCTAAAGAAATTTTTCTAATCATTAAAATTCATTGAGAATTGGAAATTAAAAAGAGGGTCGCAATTTTGGGCGGTGGGCCGAGTGGCTTGTTTATGTTTAAGCGGTTGGTAGAAAGCGGTGACACGGATTTCGTGGTGACGGTTTTTGAGCGGAAGAACCGTTTGGGTGCGGGCATGCCGTATAGCGCGGAGGGCGCTTGTGATGAGCATATTACAAATGTTTCAGGAAACGAGATCCCCGAGCTGGTGACAGCTTTGGATCAATGGGTGCAACATGTGCCGAAGGATACACTGGATAAGTACCACCTGGAGGCTAAGCGCTTTAATGAGTTCAAGGTCCTGCCAAGACTGTTGTTCGGGCAGTACCTGACAGCACAGTTTGATCTTTTGCAGAAGCGGGCTAAAGAGATCGGACTGGAATTTACCGTTTATTACAATACTGAGGTGACGGATGTGATTGACCGGGGCAACACTGTCCTTGTTGAAGTTGATGGCTCGGAAAAGTTTGAATTTGATCATGTGGTGATCTGTACGGGGCATAACTGGCCGAAGAAGCACGAAGGTATGATCCCCGGCTTTTTTGATTCGCCCTATCCCCCGTCCAAATTAGGTTTGCAACTGAACCATGCGGTCGCTATTACAGGTTCGTCACTTACGGCCGTTGACGCGATCCGGACTTTGGCACGGCATAACGGCACTTTTGTAAAAAAAGAGGATGGCGAACTTAACTATGAGTTGTCAGCAGAAAGCCCGGAATTTAAAATGGTTTTGCATACCCGGAACGGGATGTTGCCGGCGGTCCGCTTTCACTTGGATGATTCCCATTTGGAAAATGACAGCCTGTTGAGCGATGAGGAGATCAAAGCGCATATCAAAGCCAATGGTGGGTTCCTTTCGCTCGACTATATTTTCGAAAAGGATTTTAAACTGCCGATCCAGGAAAAGGAGCCCGAATTCTATGAGCAGATCAAGGATATGCGCATGGAAGAATTTGTGGCCGCTATGATGGACCTGCGCGAAAAACTGGATCCTTTCCAGTTATTGAAAGCCGAATATGCCGAAGCCGCAAAATCCATCAAACGAAAAAAATCAATTTACTGGAAGGAAATGCTGGGTGTGCTGAGTTTCGCGCTGAACTACCCGGCCAAACATTTATCCGCCGAAGATATGCAGCGTTTGCAAAAAACGCTGACCCCGCTGATCTCGATCGTGATCGCCTATATTCCCCAAAGTTCAAGCGAGGAACTGCTGGCCCTGCATGCTGCGGGTGTTTTGGAGCTGATCCCGGTCGGCGAAGACAGCGAAGTGGAACCCGTGGCAAGCGGCGGCGCCATTTATCACTATGATAACCGGCATGTATTTTTTCAAACCTATATCAATTGTACCGGGCAGCCGCATTTGAAGTTTGAGGAATTTCCGTTCAAAAGTTTAATAAAAGATCGTACCATCACTCCTGCCAAACTCAAATATAAAGATCCGAATATCGGTCTGAAAGACCAGCAACAAGGCTTAGCGGTGACGCAAGATGATCATGGCGATTATTATCTCCGGGTGCCGGGCATTACCATCAACGATAACTTCCAGGTCGCAGACGCTTACGGCGCGCTGAATGACCGGATCTATGTAATGGCCGTTCCTTATATTGGCGGCTATAACCCTGACTACTCCGGGCTCGACTTTAGTGAAGAAGCCTCCGCCATCATCATCAAAAGTTTAAGGGCGTAACAGCATCCGCCTGAGTAATTAACACTTATCATTAGCCTGCCATCCGTATTAAAATATTTCGCTATTTTTATGCCCTGGGTGGGTCCTATGATGAGTTTTTTTCGGAAGGTCAGTGAGCGTGTGGGCGGTAAGCGGGAACATTTCCCACTGACCGTACGCATTTTTCATTCCGTGCTGGTCATTTGCATGGCCGCCCTGGTCTATAATATCCCGCTGAATTTCATGGTGGGCCTCCCGGCGGTAGCTATCGCCAGCATCGTTTCGCTGCTGCTGGTGATCTCCCTGTATTATTTTTCGCGTTACCGGGACGCGACCGCGCCTGCACGGGTGATCTTTTGCCTGGCCGGTACGGGGTTGTTCATCGCGAATTTCTTCCTGAATTCGGGTGTCGACGGGCCCACGGGGTATTTTTTTATTTTGATACTGGTCATCATTGTGGCGATCATGCCCGTGAAACAATACCCCTTCTGGATCATCAGTAATTTACTGGTGGTATTTACTTTACATTATATACAATATTTGTACCCGGATTGGGTACCGTTCACTTATCATAACAAGGCTGACAGGTATTTGGATATGACCTCGGCCTATACCACGGTCGTCGTGATCGTACTGGCCTGTTTCTATATCATCCGCAGGCGCTATGACGCCGAGCGGCAGCAGGCGCAGCAAACGGCCGCCCGTTTGCAGGAGCTGGACGCGGAAAAGAACAAGCTGTTTTCGATCATTTCACATGACCTGCGCAGCCCTTTATCGCTGATCCAGAACTACCTGGAACTGCTGGCAGAGTTTGACCTGTCTGAGAGCGAGCGGCGGGACATCAAGGCGCAGCTGTTGCAATCCACGCGCGGCACACTGGATATGGTCAATAACGTTTTACACTGGTCGACCAGCCAGATGAGCGGGGCCGGTATCAGGAAAGAAAACCTGGCGATCGCGCAGTTGCTGGAGCCGCAGATCCAGTTGTTCCGGGCCATCGCTGCCAGGAAGCAGATCGAGCTGGATGGTGTCTTTGCCGAAAGTACCATGATCTACGCGAACGCGGATATGCTGCAGCTGATCATTCGCAACCTGCTCAATAATGCGATTAAATTCACCTCCCCGGGCGGGAATGTCCGGTTAAGCGCCAATTGCAATACGGAAACCTGCCTGCTCATTGTAAAAGACAGCGGCAACGGGCAGCCCGCGGGGCTAAGCGACGCGATCTTCGAATTCAGTTCATCGACCGCCAAAGGTACAGCCAACGAAAGCGGCGTGGGTTTGGGCCTGGTGCTTTGCCGGGAATATACCACGCTCATGGGCGGGCGCATCTGGTTCACTTGCGCGCCGGAAAGCGGTACTACCTTCTATGTGGAACTGCCGGTAAATTCGCTTGCATCCTAATGACCGCTCATCAGCCGTACGGGCCCGATCAGTCCGGATGAAATGAGCGGCGCGTCTTTAGCAGCATCAGCAAACACCCTATGGCGAAACATAAGTCCCTTTTTTTCATATCATTATTTGGTTTGAGCGATTGGCGCGCTAACCTGTAAATGTAGCTTTCAGGAACCATCATTTTTATACCTATCGGCACTTTTTTTTGTACTTTTTGCGATGATCAGTTAAGCGCAGAATAGGAGAAACGGCTGACAGTTGCTCACGCCGTCTCTGCTATTTTTGCCTTATGGGAAACTTCAAATACTCCGTGCTCGACCTGGCGACGGTTATCGAAGGACATACGATCGCTGACACATTCAAATATAGTGTGGCGAATGCCAGGCAAGCGGAAGCTTTAGGCTACACCCGGTACTGGTTCGCTGAACACCATAACATGATCAATGTGGCCAGTTCCGCGACCAGTTTACTGATCGGGCATATCGCTGCTAATACGTCAGGCATTCGTGTGGGCTCCGGCGGGATCATGCTGCCCAACCACTCCCCGCTGGTGATCGCCGAACAGTTCGGTACTTTGGAAACACTGTATCCCGGCCGGATCGACCTGGGCCTGGGCCGTGCGCCGGGCAGCGACCAGGCCACCGCCTTTGCCATCCGCGGGGAGAACATGAACGCGGCCTTTCATTTCCCGCAGGACCTGGAGTCCTTGCAGCACTATTTTGCCGGCGACCATCCGAACAACATCAGTGCCGTTCCGGGCGAAGGACTGGACATCCCCATCTGGATCCTCGGTTCCAGCCTCGACAGCGCCCGCCTCGCCGCGGCCAAAGGACTGCCCTACGCGTTTGCCAGCCACTTCGCGCCTACCTATTTTTTAGCTGCCATCGAACTTTACCGTCAGACCTTTAAACCGTCTAAATACTTAGCCGAACCCTACGTCCTGGCCTGTGTGAACGTAGTCGTCGCAGATACAGATCATGAAGCCGAATACCTGGCCACCTCGTTAAAACAGCTTTTCCGCGGGATCATCACCGGCAGGCGCCAGTTGCTGCCGCCGCCGGTCGAAAAAATGGACGACATCTGGAGCCCCGCTGAACGCGATGCCGCTATGCAGATGCTGACCTACTCCTTTACCGGCAGCAAGCCCACGGTTGAAACCCAATTGAAGGATTTCATCAGTCGTACCGGGATCAATGAGATCATGGCCACTTCGCACTTATACGATCAAAACGCCCGCTTAAAATCTTACCGTTTACTGGCAGAAGCTTTAAAGACTTAAGATTATTATATCAATTTTAGTTTTTTACTAATAATTTTGGCAGTGAACATGAATAACCCTACCCTTCAGTTGGCTGCCGACTACCTGGACAGCACCAATACCATCGTTTTTTTAACAGGTAAGGCAGGAACGGGCAAAACCACTTTCTTACAAAACTTACGTCAAAGCAGCCAAAAGCGCCTCGCCGTAGTGGCCCCGACAGGGGTTGCCGCCATTAATGCCGGCGGGATGACGATCCACTCGTTCTTCCAGTTAAGTTTTGCCCCATCCGTACCGGGTTCGTTGGGGCAGGACAGCTTTTACAGCGCCGAAAAACGCGATCTGCTGCAAAACCTGGAAGTATTGGTGATCGACGAGATCAGTATGGTCAGGCCGGACACCCTCGACCAGATCGACCTCGTCCTGCGAAATATAAAAGCTTCGGCACATCCTTTTGGCGGTGTACAATTGTTACTGATCGGCGACCTGGCCCAGCTCAGCCCCATCATCCGCGAGGACGAGTGGAACATTTTGCGCCCATACTACGCCACGCCCTATTTTTTCAGCAGCCAGGTGCTGCAAAAAGCGCCTTACGTCCGCATCGAGCTGGACCGGGTGTACCGGCAAAAAGACCAGGCTTTTGTCGATATCCTGAACGAGGTCCGGAACCAGCACATCAGCGCCGAAAGTCTGGCCATACTTAATGCCCGCTACCTGCCGGATTTTAAACCCGGCGAAGCAGATCCTTATATCACCCTTACCACCCATAACAGCATCGCGCAAAAGATCAACACGGAACGCCTGGATGATTTAGCCGCTGAGGAAATAGTGTTCGCCGCCACCATCCGGGGTGATTTTCCAAAGGATGCCCATCCTACCGAGACCAGCCTTAAGCTGAAAACGGGAGCGCAGGTGATGTTCGTTAAAAACGACGGCACGGCCGAAAAACGCTTTTATAACGGGAAGATCGGCACGGTCAGCCGAATCGAACATAATACCGTTTATGTATCAGATAAGGACGGCCGGGAGATCGCGGTCGAACCACAGGAATGGACGAATGTCAAATACGAGGCAGTTGAAGAAGCGATCAAAGAAACCAATGCGGGCAGCTTCGCGCAGATCCCGCTCAAATTAGCCTGGGCCATTACCATCCACAAAAGCCAGGGCCTGACCTTTGAACAGGCGATCATTGATGTGTCCGAATCTTTCGCGCATGGCCAGGCTTATGTCGCCCTGAGCCGCTGCCGCAGTTTGCCGGGTATGGTTTTACGCAAGCCTGTCAGCGCGCGAAATATCATCGGTGACCCGGCGGTCATCCGTTTTAACGAACAGGCGGAAGCGCTGCGGCCTGATCGGCTAACCCTCGAACGTGACCGTGAAAAATACCGTCTTTTCCTGCTTAGCGAACTGTTTAATTTCCTGCCGCTTCAAAACAGGCTCAAGGGTTTCGACCCGGGGCTGCCCGGTTTTCAGCAGGAAGTACTGGATGTGGCGGCAAAATTTAACCTGCAGCTCGATCCCGGGCGCAGCCGGTCCGCCTCGGCTTATTTTTTAGATAAACTACGCCGGGCAGTTGAAAACCTTCACCGGCAATTACCCGCGCTGATCGGTCAATCCAAAGACAAGGCGGCCAAAGCCGATCAGCTGATCAGCTGGCTGATGAACCGCATCACCTTACTGGAGCATTTTTCGGCCAACACTTTCCAAACGGGTGCTTACCTGGCCCTGCGCAAAAAGAAACAGGATAACCGGGAGCGCTCTTATCTTGAGGCCCTTAACGCCGTACCCAACGAAGCACTCTATCAACAGATCCTCCAATGGCGGGAAACCCGGGCTGCGGCCGAAAAAGTGATGCCGAATATGATCCTTTCTGAAAAAACAGCGGCAGCTATCGCGGAAAAGCTGCCGGCGACACTGAAAGCCCTGGGCGCTATCAAAGGCTTTGGCCCGCATAAGGCTACCCAATATGGCGCTGAACTGATCACCCTGATCCGTAATTACCAAAATCCCGGAACCGAGCAGGTCAGTTTATTTTAGCAAATATTGGGATCGTTGACCGGGCAACATTATCAAATGCATTTTCATGCGGTGTGTTCAGAATTTGGTATCGCCTAAGCGTTTTTAGGGATGATGTCAATTCCAAAAGTATTTTCCATTTTTATAGCACTGGTTTGGTTATTGCGTGATGACAAAAGTTCAGTTAAAATTTGATTAAATTGCACAATGAAAAACAGCTACCCGATCGGGATCATTCCTGTTAACGATTCCGAACGGATAACCGCGCTGGCGCGTTACCGCATCTTTAATACGCCCGGTGAACCTGCCTTCGACAGTATCTGTAAACTGGCCCAGACGATTTTCCGGATGCCGATCACGCATGTTTCTTTCCTGGATGGCACGCACGAGGCGGTGAAAGCTTCTGCCGGGTTACCGCCGATGCCGCTGGTGGACCGGGGTGAAAGCCTGTGTGCGCTGGCGGTGCTCAGCCCTGAGGTAACGGTAATTGAAAACGCATTGGAAGAACCCTTGCTGGATAAACATCCGGCGGTTCACGGCGGTTTCGGATTGCGCTTTTACGCAGGCGCGCCGCTGATCACCCCCGACGATTATGTCATTGGTACAATGTGCCTGGTGGACCGGGAACCACGGTCGTTGTCTCTGTATGAACAGCAGATACTTCGTGAACTGGCAACCGTAGTGATGGACCAGGTGGAGCTCCGGCTGGCTAATTATCAGCAGTCCGATGTCCAGGAGCAGACCAATGCCCGCCTGCAAAGTATTTTGGATACGATGGCCGAAGGGGTGGGTATGATCGGTTTGGACGGGCAATTGACTTATGCCAATGAAATGGCGCAAAAAATACTCGGGTTGGCACAGGATGAGATCAAGAGCCGTACCTATCATGACCCGAAATGGGAGAACCTGCGGGTGGACGGCAGTGCGCTGCCGGAAGCAGAACACCCGATGGCGATCATGATGGCTACCCGTCAGCCGGTGTATGATATGGAGATCGGTGTGCAGCCGCCGGATAAGGAACGCTTTTACATCAGTATCAATGCCGCGCCGATCTTTGATGCCGATGGAGAACTGGCCGGGGGTATCGGCACTTTTATGGATGTGACGCGGCGCCGCAAGCTGATCATGCGCCAGGATGAGTTTATCAGTGTCGTGAGCCATGAGTTGAAGACGCCGCTGACGGGTTTGAAAGGCGCGCTGCAATTATTGAACCGCGATCCCAGTGAGAGCGTTCGTCCGAAACTATTGGAGCAGGCCAACCGCAGCATCAATAAGATCACCCGTTTGGTAGAAGACCTGCTGAACTTTTCGCGGACCGCTGAAGGGCAGCTGCGCCTGAACAAAACGGAATTCAATTTGTCGGAACTCATCCAGGAGGCTGCCGCTTTTTTAAAACTCTCGGCGGTTTATCAATTGGTACTGGAGGGTGATGAAGCGCTGCGGGTCGAAGCCGACCGCGACCGGGTGGAACAGGTGCTGATCAATTTGTTCAACAATGCCTTTAAATACGCGCCGGGCAGCAAAGATATCGGGGTCCGGTTCGAAAAGACGGGCTCGAGTGTCAAAATTTCGGTGAGTGATCACGGTCCCGGTATTTCAGCGGAACAGCAGGCACATGTATTTGAACGCTATTACCAGGGCGAACGTTTACAAAACACCGGCCTCGGGCTGGGATTATATATTTCGGCGGAGATCATCAAACGCCACGGCGGGCAGATCGGTGTGATCAGTGAGCCGGGAGCCGGCAGTACTTTTTGGTTTACTTTACCCCTCACCCCTCATCTTTAAACCATGACAGAAAGCAGCGAACAATTCTTATCCGGCGGTGGCGAAATGGGCAAACTGATCCGGTCGATGGACTGGTCAAAGACCGCGCTTGGCCCGGTAGAAAGCTGGCCACAAAGTTTGCGGACTTCGGTAAGTCTTTGCCTGTCTTCTACCTTCCCGATCCTCATTGCCTGGGGACCGGAAACCATACAGATCTATAACGATAGTTACCGCCCGATCTGCGGTGAAATGCACCCGCGGTCGATGGGCATGAACTTCCGGGTTTGCTGGGAATCGGCACTTTCTGTGGTTGGCGATAAATTTACCCGCGGGCAGCAGGGAGAAGGGACTTATATTACCGACCAGCGCATGTTCCTGGAACGCTACGGCTACCTGGAAGAAGCCTGGATGACCTTTTCTTTCGCCCCTATCCGGGATGAAAGCGGCGGCGTGGGCGGGATATTTCACCCGATCACGGAAACGACGGAGAAAATGCTGGCCGGAAGACGTACACAGGTCTTACGCGACCTGGGTGCAGCGATCGGCAAGTCCAAATCGGTAGCGGAGATCGCGGAATTTACCGGCAGCCAGTATGATAGTTTTCAACTGGATATCCCTTTCCTGCTTTTCTACGAACGTTCAGGGGAGCAGGCAAAGCTGATCAGCGCCTCAGGCATGGATTCGGCGGCTTTGGCACCGGAGATCATTGAACTGAGTGATAACCGCTGGCCTTTGCAAAAGGTTAGCGATACGGGCGAAATTATCGAGGTTAAGGAATTACAGTCCCTGTTTGGGGAATTTAAAAGCGGCCCCTATGATCAGGCCCCGCATACGGCGATGATCCTGCCGGTGAGGATCACCGGCCAAAGCGAACCTTTTGGCTTTATCATCGCGGGTGTCAGTGTTTGCCGGGCATTGGACACGGCTTATTATAATTTTTACGACCAGCTGGCCGGAACCTATAATACGGCGGTTTCCAATGTTTATGCCTACGCGCAGGAACAAAAGCGCGCCGAGGCCCTGGCGGAGATCGATCGTTCGAAGACGGCTTTTTTCAGTAATGTCAGCCATGAGTTCAGGACACCGCTGACACTGATGCTCGGGCCTTTGGAGGATCTGTTGCAAAGCGGACTGGACGAAAGTAAAAAGACACAGGTAGCAGCCACCCACCGTAACGCGATGCGTTTGTTAAAGCTGGTGAATAACCTGCTGGACTATAGCCGTGTGGAAGCCGGGCGCGTGCAGGCGGTTTACCAACAGCTCGATCTTTGTGAGCTGACCGCTGACCTGGCGAGCAGTTTCCGCTCGATCATCGAAAAAGCCGGGATGGAACTGGAGGTGGATTGTCACCTGCCGGATCATTCTTTTTTCGTTGACCGGCAGATGTGGGAAAAGATCGTACTGAATTTATTATCCAATGCTTTTAAATATACGCTGATGGGCCGCATTACCGTTGGCCTGAGGCAGGAAGGCAATTTTGCCGTGCTGGAAGTGAGCGATACCGGTGTGGGTATCCCTGAAAAGGAACTGCCGCATATGTTCGAGCGTTTTCACCGGGTGGAAAATTCGGCGGGACGCACCCATGAAGGTACCGGGATCGGTTTGTCGCTGGTAAATGAATTGGTACAGCTGCATGGCGGTGAAATTGATGTAAAGAGTACAGCAGGAGAAGGCAGCACGTTCACGGTGAAAATACCGTCCGGCAAGGTGCACCTGCCTGAGGCGCATGTAATTTCCGGCAGCAAAGCCGGTGATACTGCTGCTACCGCGGCCCCGTTTATCCGGGAGGCCTACAGTTTGTTACAGGAGGAGGCCGCTGCCGCCACGGCAAATGACCAGGTGATCAGCGAAGACAATAGCGTCAACAAAGAGACGCGTATTTTGATTGTGGATGACAATGCCGATATGCGGGCGTACCTGAAGCGTTTACTGGAACCTTTCTTTACGGTTCAAACGGCGGTCAACGGTGCGGAAGCTTTGGACCTGATCCGGCAAGATGTACCTTCAATGGTGTTGAGCGATGTGATGATGCCGGTGATGGACGGCAAGGCATTATTACAGCAGATCCGCAATGATGAAGATACTTACCGGCTGCCGGTGATCTTTCTGTCGGCCCGTGCGGGGGAAGAAGCCCGGATCGACGGCCTGGAGGCCGGCGCGGATGATTATTTAGTGAAACCATTTTCGGCGGCGGAACTGTTGACGAAGGTCCGCGCTCAGATCAATATCAGCAAGGCCCGCGGGCATGCGGAAGAACAACTGCGGAACCTGTTGACCGAAGCGCCGGTAGCGATGGCGATCTATCGCGGACCGAACCATATCGTAGAACTGGCCAATAGCCGGATGCTGGCTTACTGGGGCCGCACAAAAGAGGTCACGGTCAAACGACCGCTTTTTGAAGCGATACCGGAGTTGGAAGACCAGGGTTTCCGCCGCGTGATGGATGCTGTATTTCAAACAGGTGAACGTTTTGTTTCTTCAGAAACGCCGGTCACTTTGCATAGGTTCGGACAAGAGGAAATGGTCTATCTCAACCTGACGATGGAGGCGCTGGTGGATGATAAGAAACAAGTCAACGGGATGATCGCTGTAGCGGCGGATGTGACCGAGCAGGTAAACGCCCGCCTGGAACTGGAGAAAGTAAGCAGTACACTGCGCCTGGCCATGGATGCTTCGGGCATGGGGATCTGGAAAACAACCTGGGGCAGCGATCTGCTGGAAGTGTCCCCTAAAGCCCGGCAGATCCACGCCATACCCATGGATGAGGTCTTATCTTTTGATAAGACGCTGAGTGTGGTCGTACCGGAACACCGGGAGCGTTTTACGCAGGCGATTATGCAGGCGGTGGAGAACAAGGGGAGTTTCAGTGAGGATTACCAGATACAACCTTTCGATGGCAGTAAGCGAAAATGGCTGAATTCTACCGGGAAAGTGGAGCTGAACAGTGCAGGCGAAGTGATCTCAGTGGTCGGCACGATCCTGGATATAACGGAGAGTAAAGAAGACGATCTCCGTAAAAATGATTTTATCGGGATGGTGAGCCATGAGCTGAAAACGCCGCTGACCTCCTTAACAGCTATTGTGCAGGTCGCCAATTTAAAATTGAAGAACAGCGAAGATACCTTCTTATCCGGGGCAATGGAAAAGGCGCGCGTGCAGGTCAAACGTATGAGTAATATGATCAATGGCTTTCTCAACGTGTCCCGGCTGGAAGCGGCTAAGCTGATCATTGACAAGCGTAAATTTGACCTGGAGAAGCTGATAAATGAAGCCATACAGGAAACGGAACTGACGGTTAGCAGCCACACGATCCATTTTCAACCCTGCGATCCGGTGATCGTCCATGCGGATCATGATAAGATTGGTTCGGTTATCACCAACCTGATCAGTAACGCTGTCAAATATTCGCCAAAAGGTAAAGATATTTATATCAAATGCGAGGTGATCGGCAGCCACGTGCAGGTCAGTGTAAAAGACGAAGGTATGGGTTTAAAACCGCAGGACAGGGACAAAGTGTTTGAGCGTTACTACCGGGTGCAATCCGGCGATACGCAGCAAATCGCGGGTTTTGGTATTGGTTTGTATCTCAGCGCGGAGATAATTCACCGGCATAATGGGGAGATATGGGTAGAAAGCGAGCGTGGTGCAGGTTCTGTTTTTTACTTCAGTTTACCATTAAATATAGCCTGAGCGGGCTGCTGTTTGGTTAACCCGGCCCTCTGCGCCGTCCATGCTTAATTGCTATGGTTTGTGGAGTCCGGGTTCCTGGCCTGCCTGGCTTTGGCAGAATCCTTTTGAACCATGTCCCTCTTAGCGGTATCCAGGATCGTGGAAGCGTCTTTATGCATGTTGGCGGTATCCTTGCCAATCGTCGCTTTGTTCCGGTTTTGTTCGCAGGCGATCATGCTGAATACGATCAGCAGCACAAGTAAAGGATAAAAGGGTTCTATGTTCGGTTTCATATTCAACTAACAATAAAAGTTGCACCAGGTTTGTGTAACTTATAAAATCACGGTAAATCAGGCTGCAATCTCCCTGAATTGATCCATCGTGAAAGGTTTAGAAATATATTGTTTTACAAAAGTATAGCCTGAAGCGCGCTCACGGTCGGCTTTTCGTACAGAAGCCGTTAAAATATACACGGTGATCTGTTTACAGAGCGAACTGCGGATGACTTCAAAGGCATTCAGGAAACTCCAGCCGTCATTGACCGGCAAGGAAAGGTCCACAAATATCACATCGGGCAAATTAGCTTTACTTTGCTGATTTGCAGTAAGATAGCGAATCAGCGCGTCGACTTCGTAGTGGTGATCGATATGATGGAAAAAGTTGGGTTTATTGGCTAAGGTGAGTATGCGATGAAATTGTACATCATCATCCAGCACGAGGAGGGTTTTCGTTTGCAATCTATTAAGTGTTAGCTTTCGTGCCGGTAATGACAACAATCATACCATTAAAACTCTTTTTCCACGGTGATCTTTAATGTTTCCGGTAAACAGGGATGACTTTGCAAAAATGCCGTCCGCTGCTGGCCCGTCAAATTCCCGTTCAGCCAGGTCTTTACATCACAGCGTTCCAGCATGGCCGGCATCCGGTCATGGATCTCTCCCATCGCCCGGTTCGGCGGCATGGTGATCATCAGGCAGGTCGGCAGTAAAACATTCGTGTCCACGTCCATCCAGATATCCCATAAGCCCGCGATATAAAACGGTTTCCCGTCCGCCCTTTCAACGCGGTAAGATTTCTTCTGGTCTTTGTTATATTCAAAAAATGCCTGGATACGGATCACGCAGTGTTTCCTGCCCAATTGCCTGCGCCAGACCGTATGGATATTTTCGATCCTGGCATGCTTGTGCCTGGCGTGTATCTTATCGTCATCCGCTGTCAGTAAGCCCCAGCGATACTGTTGGACCTTATCGGGCATCGCATCCGTCACAACGGTCAGCATCGAACCCGGATTGCCGCCCGCATTGGGCTTCGGTTTGAATTGCTGTCCGTCCCTGCCGGTAATTACGATATCTTTTTGTTCTCCTATTAATACTCTTCCGCACATATGATCCTTTTAACGCACAAAAATACTAATTATTTTAGTAATTAATTTAATTTATTAACTAAAACGATTTAATCGTTCGATCCTTTTAAGGGTATGAAACGCCTTATTTTTATACTCGCCCTTTTTAGCCAGGTGGCAAGGGCACAGCAGGATATTCTGCTGAGTACCTATCCCTACCCCTTCCCGGTGAGCTACCTGGAGCTGAACAGCCAGCATCAGCAACTAAAAATGGCCTATATGGATTTACGGCCGCAAACTCCAAATGGAAAGACAGTAATATTGCTCCATGGAAAAAACTTTAACGGCGCCTACTGGAAAACCACCATCGGGGCGCTGAACAGGGAAGGCTACCGCGTGATCGCGCCCGACCAGGTCGGTTTCGGCAAATCGTCCAAACCCGCCGGCTACCAGTTCACTTTTCAGCAACTGGCACAAAACACCAAATCCTTACTAGACCAGTTAAATATTCAAAAAGTTTATTTGCTCGGGCATTCCATGGGCGGGATGATCGCCGTTCGTTTCACGCTGATGTACCCGGCGATGGTCAGTAAACTGGTATTACTGGACCCGCTCGGCCTCGAAGACTGGAAACGGGTCGCGCCTTACGCCCCAATCGACTCCGGTTACCGAAAAGAAATGAAAACCGACTTTGCCGCCGCCAAAAAATACCAGCAGGAAAATTATTACCACGGCAACTGGAAGCCCGAATATGACGAATGGGCCAAACTGCAGACTGCCTGGTTCGGCGACCCGCAGTACCCGACAGTGGCCATGGACAACGCGCTCACTTCCGATATGATCTTTACCCAACCGGTGGTCTACGAATTCAACCTGGTCAAAGCGCCTACCCTGCTGATCATCGGCAGCCTGGACCGTACGGCCATTAACAGGGACCTGGTCAAAGACCCGGCCCTTAAAGCGCAAATGGGACAATATCCTAAACTTGCCAGACAGGCACAGCAGCAAATCGCCGGCGCGCAACTGGTCATTATTGACGGCGTCGGACACCTGCCGCAGATCGAGGCCTTTGACCGCTTTATCGTCCCGTTAAAAAAATTTTTACGCCAATAATCTAACGCGCTACCACGATGTCCCGCCAGTCCGTAGTGTACCGCTTACTCAAAAATTCCTGTTTCATCTTCCAGGATTTTTTATAACCCTCCGCCGCCACACGCAGTGCGCCGCGGCCGTAGCGGGCGTTGATCTCATCCATTAAATGGCTCAGCGCCTGCCGCCGGCTGTTATCATAGTTACTGAATAAATTGTATTGCACCTCGCCGGCGGGGATAATGCCGGTCGCACGGACGCCGGTTTTCAGGTAATTGTAACCGGGCTGATAAATCGCACGCAAAGCCTGTACGCAGATCCTGGTCAAATTTTGGGTACTGTTCGATGCGAAAGGTACTTTGACCGTGATCACCGGGTAGTGCTGGTCATGGCTGATATTGTGCTTGTTTGTCCGCAGGTAAACCGTCAGCAGCAGCGCCATGCTGTTTTGCTGCCGGAGTTTAAATGCAATGGTTGCCGCGTGCATCGCCGCCGCTTCCTCCAGCTGTTCCAGGTCGGTCTGGTAACTATTGAAACTCTGACTGCTTTCGATCCCCTTCGAGCGGTCGGCTACATCTTTGATCACATTGCATGGCTTACCCCAGAGCTCCTGTTGCAACCGCCAGCCCTGTACGGTCATCCGCTGCCGTACCAGGTCCGGTTTCAGCTGCCGGAAATCTTCGGCGGTCGTGACCCCCATTTCCCGCAGCATTTCATAATATTGTTTCCCGATGCCCCAAACGTCTTCGATCAAAAAATCTTTGACCACCTCATTTACTTTAGCGGTGGTGTCGAGCACAAGGTAATTGCGTTTTAATTTCTTGGCGGCTTTATTCGCCAGTTTGGCGAGTGCCATCGTGGGCCCCACGCCCACAGTTATCGAAAGCCCGGTGTCCCGCATCACGTTCCGGCTGATCATGGCCACATGCGCTTCCAGGTCCACGGGCAAATTCCCCATCGCAAGGAAAGCCTCGTCAATACTGTACACCATCAGCAGATAAGTATAACGGGCCAGGTTGTTCATCATACGGGCGCTCATGTCCGCATAAAAAGCGTAATTGCTGCTGAAGATGACGGCATTCAGTTCTTTGAGCCGCTTGCGGACGATAAATTCCGCGTCGCCCATCCTGATCCCTGCCGCTTTGGCCTCATTGCTCCGCGCGATCACACAGCCATCATTGTTAGACAACACGACAACGACACGGCCGCGCAGCGCCGGGTTGAACAGCGTTTCGCAGCTGACATAGCAGTTATTGATATCAACATGCGCAAACACGGCCGTACCTCCCTGTTTTTTGTGCCGGCTGCAGCAAAGGGTTCAAGGTCAGCATGACCACGCCCCAGCATTCCCACTGTGCAGCCGTAATGGTGATCGTCTCCCGGGGCGTATCCGCTTTTAACAGCAATACCGCGCCGCCCGGGCAATACTCCCTTACATAAAAATCACCTTCATGAAAAAAGACCACGATACAGCCGCTCACCGGTGCCAACGAGCGGTCAATGACCAGGATATGATCTTCCAAAATATGATAGCTCCGCATCGCGCCGCTGCCCATCCGCATATAATACGTATTATCCGGGTCGATGACCGTAATGTCGGAGATATCGAGCGCGGGTTCCTCGAATGTCTGCGCGGGCAAACGAAAGCCCAGCACATCCCTTTTCGTCGACTGTTTCCTGATCCTCAGCATAGCCTTCAAAATTATCAATTAATTTTAAAATGCTAATATTTTTAGTAATTTTTATTATCAACAAAAAAAGCCGGCGCAGCATATTTTATAATAGCTGCGGCAGTGGTTTGATTTGATAGAATATTAATTATATTTAGCCTAACCAAATATATAACCTTATGAAACTAAACCTATTGCCACTCGCCATGGTATGCATCTGTATTTCTACAACTGTATTCGCACAATCTAAAAAGAAAACGTCCCAGGCTTCGGGTACAGCCACATCGGTTCCTGGAAGCTCATTTCACAAAAGGTAACATATCCCGACGGCAAGATCTCCATTGGAGATAGTTCAAATGTATTTCAACATAAAATAATCACCCCTACCACTTTCGTTGTTACCATAGAACAAAAAATTCCGAACTACGATTATAAGAAATTAGCGGTATCGGTAGCTGGCGGTCACTATACCCTGGTCAATGGTGATTACGAAGAGTTGACCGAATACGCATCCTTTAAAGGATTTGAAACAATGAAAGTTAACTATAAGCTGACGATGGAAGATGGCAAACTTCATACGGTAGGTACACTTAGCGGGTCAGGACTTGACGGTAAACCTACCATATACGACGAAGTATACGTAAGAGAGGATTAGACGCGACATTCAGCATTACATCATGCTTATATAGCAATGCCCGGCTTTCCAAACCAGGCATTGCTATAATTGAATGTTAAGATTTCTTGGTCTTTTTGACCGTAGTCGTTTTAGATGCCGAAGTCTTATTAGCCTTGTACCTCATATCAGGTGTTCCATCTTTCTTGAGCGGGCCTTTAGTTGCTTTGTTTTCCTTAAAGCGCTTGTCAGGTGTACCGTCCTTCTTTAAATGTTGCTGAAATACGGCAACAGCCAGCGGTGATGCCTGAACATTTTTAAATGTTGTCGTGAAGGCTAACGCGGCAACGGTTAGCATAGCAAGTAGTTTTCTCATGATTGGTTTTTCTTATAAAGCTATGAGGTTGCAGTGAAAGTTGCAAAAAACTATTTGATAAAACTGCATAAAAAGCAACGCTACCTGAACAAACCATTCCTGTGACTAATTGTTGAAAGCAACATGAAAAACGAAAATACAAAAACACGCTACAGCGATCCTGAGCTGCAGGAATTTAAATTGCTAATAGAAGATAAGATAAGGATGGCCCGGGAGGAACTGGGTGAGTTAACGGCTGCGTTAAGTTCATCAAACAGCAACGGTGACGACGCGGCCATCGCCGGTAAAACCCTGGAAGATGGTTCGGCCACTTATGAAAAGGAACAAAACACCCAGCTGGCGGCAAGGCAAAAAAAGTTTATCGAACAACTGGAAGCCGCGCTGATCCGCATCCATAATAAAACCTACGGGATCTGCCGGGAGACGGGACGGATCATTCCTGCGGAACGCCTGCGTGCCGTGCCGCATACCACTCTGAGCATGGAAGCCAAACTGAAACAGGCATCGTGATCTGTAACTTTCTTCTTACAGAAGCTGATTGGCTTCACGTTTGCTTGACCAATTGATGACGATGACTCCCGAACAACAAGTACAGGAATTCTTAAGTAAACCATTCAGGTCCGGCAACACTTTATTTGAATTTAGTTTTTATTTCCAGACCGAAAGCCGCGGATTAATGGAAGTGGTTTACCTGTTAAGTGAAACAGTGGAATTTTTCAGATTTGAAATTGAATATACGGATTTCCTGCCCGGAATAACTTTTGAGGACCTGGAAATCACCTTACTAAACGGAGCGATCATCAACCAGGTAAAAATGCCGTTAAGTGAAGCGCTGTATTGTTTAACAAATCAGATCAACCGGATATGGAAACAAAACCAGAACGAAGCGATTATTTGAATTTCAAAGCTATTTTTAAGCGGAACAGCATAGAGGTTTCTTGTTACGTGATCGTGCTTACCCTGGTTGTTATCCTGCTTTGCATCTTGTAAAAAGGCTAACCATTGCTGGTTAGCCTAAAAAACTAATTAACTGACCCCTGTTATTAAACAAGTTTATATTTAAGGGTTTAACAATAAATTTGTTTTAAATGGCATCAGGATTTTTCGCGGTACTCGACGATATCGCTTCTTTAATGGACGACGTAGCCGTGACAACGAAAGTCGCGGCAACAAAAACGACCGGGATCCTGGGCGATGACCTGGCGGTCAACGCGGAAAAGGCGACCGGCTTTGTCGCCTCCCGCGAGTTGCCGGTGCTATGGGCCATCACGAAAGGTTCGCTGCTGAACAAACTGATCATTGTCCCCATCGCCTTACTGCTCAATGCCTTCTTCCCGGCAATCATCCCGATCGTCCTCGTACTGGGCGGCTTTTACCTGGCTTATGAAGGGGTCGAAAAGATCATCGAATTCTTTTTTCACAAGGGCAGGACAGCACCTGAGGTAAAGGAAGAAAGCGCAAAAGTCAAGGCCGCCATCACGACCGACTTTATCCTGTCCATCGAGATCGTTATTATCGCGCTGGGCACCGTACTGGATGAGCCATTGTTAGTACAGATCATTACAGTTGCTTTAGTCGCAATACTGGCAACGATCGGTGTTTACGGTATCGTGGCCCTGATCGTCCGGATGGATGACGCAGGTTACTCCCTGATCAAAAGTTCAAAAAATAAAGGATTGCTTTTCGCGCTTGGCAATGTACTGGTAAAAGCCTTGCCCCTCGTGATCAAACTGCTTGGGATCGTGGGCACCGTAGCGCTGATCCTGGTCGCCGGCGGGATCTTCCTGCACCATGCGGAACACTTACTTCAGCTTTTTCCCCATTTACCGTCTTTTATCATGGAACTGTTATTGGGCCTGATCGGCGGATTGCTGGTCTTTGCTATAGTAAGGCTAGGCCATTACTTTCGTGGCGAACGCAATTGATGATCAATTACTATTGTGGTATCTGCTATCGTGGAAGCGTCTTTACGCATACTGGCGGTATCATTGCCCATCGTCACTTTGTCCCGGTTTTGGTCGCTTGCGATCATGGCGAAAATGATCAGCAGCACAACTAAGGGATATAGGGGTCGTATATTCCAATTCATATCAATTTAACAATCAAGCTTGCATTAGGTTTATGAAATTTTCTCATTGGAAACGGTCTGCTGCCTGTTCTTTGAACGCGGACGGCATTGATCAATACGGTACAGGCCCTGAACCTGATGTATCCGACCGGGATACCCGCCTATTTCAGGTGCGACAGCATATCCGCCACCATCGCGTGAAGGTCAAATTGCCGCTGCCAGCCCCAGTCGAGCCTTGCGTCACGGTCGTTGACGCTGGAGGGCCAGCTGTCGGCGATCTGCTGCCGGTAATCCGGCTGGTAAGTGATCTTAAATTCCGGGATATGGGATTGGATCTCGCGGGCCAGTTCATCCGGCGTAAAACTTAAGGCATGCAGGTTATAGCCTGTCCTTACCGTCAGCCTGTCCGCCGGGGCATCCATCAGTTCGAGTGTCGCGCGGATCGCGTCCGGCATATACATCATTGGCAGGGTCGTATCGGACTTTAGGTAACATTGGTAACGTTTATGCTTCAGGGCCTGGTGAAAAATATCCACCGCGTAATCCGTGGTGCCGCCGCCCGGCTGTGCCGTGTAGCTGATCAGGCCCGGGTAACGGATGCTCCGGACATCGACCCCGTACTGGTCATGGTAATACTTGCACCAAAGCTCACCGGCAACCTTACTGATCCCGTAGACGGTCGCGGGTTCGGTGACCGCATGCTGCGGACAGAATGATACCGGGCTCGCAGGCCCGAATACCGCGATACTGCTTGGCCAGAATACCCTGATCCGGTCGGATTTAGCGATCTCCAACACATTCAGCAAACCCTGCATATTCAGGTCCCAGGCCGCGAGCGGCTGCTTCTCCCCTGTCGCCGAAAGCATGGCCACCAAATGATAGACCGTTCCGATCTTTTCCTTCAGCGCCAGCCCGCGCAGTTCCGTCCTGTCCAGGACGTTCAGCCTGACATAAGGGCGAAGCGCGAATGGCACATCATCCAGCAGCCTTACATCCGCCGCAAGAACCGCCTCATCACCATGTTTTGCTTTTAAAGCCGAAACCAGTTCGGTACCGATCTGCCCGCAGGCACCAATGACTAAGATCTTGTTCATGAAAGAATAAAGTTTAAAAAGAAGCCTCCCGACCCGGCGGGAGGCACGCTTCGTTTTAACTATTTAACTGATTTCATTTAACGGTATGAAAAAACGATAAAGAACGCCTGAGTATCCTGATCTCCGGGCGTACCATCTGTGAATAAAAGGCACCGGAACATCCGGCACCTTTTTTACCAACCTATGATACTACCTTATGAGAAGTGTAGACATTGACCATTTCAAAAGTGTGCCGGCTGGCCGGCACACTTTTACGAACTAAAACCAAATAAACTAATGAAACCTCCTGAAGAGATCGCTTATAATTATGAACTAAAGGTTCACAATTAACAGGGCACCGGGACTGATTATTTTCGCTTTGTGAAAACCCACTGCAGGATTGCCGGGAAACAGGAATTTCCACGGCATCCGCCCCGGGTAAGACAGTTCAGGATAGTTCGGATAAACTAATTGTTAATTTTGTAATTGCGGCATTGTCGGTCAACAGATCCGGCAGTGCCGGAAATTAAACCAATTATACCTCCTGACCCATCGTTATTTCAAACGCATAGCCATTATGTTTTGATAGCAGCGGAGCAGGAAAAGCTAGACTAACCTATAATTTATGCTTGATAAAGATCACATTCTTTGTTCGGATCAACATTTGCTGAAATTGTTAAAAGAAGATGATAAAAAAGCATTTGACCTGATCTATCAGCGTTATTGGGAACCGCTTTTTACTTATGTGGCCAAAGCGGTAAAAGATCGTGACGAGGCCAAGGATATCGTACAGGAAGTATTCGTTTCCCTCTGGTACCGCAGGGGCAGCCTGCACCCGATCAACTCTTTACAGGCTTATTTGTTTACGGCTGCCCGGTACAAAGGATTGACCTATATCAAAAACAACAGCCATAAAAACAAGTACCTGGAATCGCTCAGCTTATTTTTTGAGCAGGAATGCGCCTCGGTTGCCGGGCAGGTAGAAGCCGATGAGTTAAACCTGATCATCCAGCAGGAGCTGGAAAAACTTCCGCCTAAAATGAAGGAAGTATTCATACTCAGCAGAACGGAACAGCTTTCCCATAAGCTGATCTCGGAAAAACTGATGATCTCCGACAAGACCGTAAAAAAACAGATCAACAATGTCCTGAAGCATTTCCGGTTAAAGCTCGCGGAAAAATAATTTTTTACAGCTGTAATACAGCCCTTTAGATCTTTTTCCAAATTTCCCCTACTACCAGAGCGCCCGGATAGAGACTTATCATTAGCAGCACCATCATGAACCATCAAGAAGCAAAGGAACTTTTAGACCGTTACCATAACGGCAACTGCACACCTGAAGAAAAAGAAAAACTGGAGGCCTGGTTTGACCTGCTCGCGCAGACCGGTGAATTGCAATTGAACCCGTTTGAAAAGCAAAGCATCCGGGATGAGCTGAAAAATGCCCTCGATCAGCAGATCGCCCCGCCCCGGCGGCTTATTACCCCGTTCAGGCTTTTCCTGGCGGCGGCTTCCCTGCTGCTGTGCATCGGCATGGGCTGGCTCCTTAAAAGGCAGGTACCCAAAGCCGCGGATAACTATACCGAAATTTATGTACCCTTAGGGGAAAAAAGGAAACTTACGCTGAGCGATAATTCAACGATCGTGCTCAGCGGCGGCAGCAGGTTACGCTACCCGGAAAACTTCAACGCGAAGACCAGGCAGGTGGAACTCCTGGAAGGGGAAGGTTTCTTTGATATCCGGCATGAGCCCAAACGGCCCTTTATCGTCAACGCGGTACGGACCCAGATCAATGTCCTGGGCACGGCCTTTAACGTTAGGGCCTATAAGTTCTTAAACAGTGTACAGGTAACTGTCAGCCGCGGCAAGGTATCCGTGCGGTCATTGAACAACCCGCAAACCGCCGCCAATGTCATTTTATTACCGGATGAACAGGTGAGCATCGGAAAGGCCCACGGGGAAATTTCAAGGCGCCATATCAACGCGAACGACTTTTCCGGCTGGGTGAAGGGTAAATATAAATTTGACGATGAGACCCTGGGTAATGTCGCCGGGATGCTCGAATCCTATTATAAGATCAGGATCACCTTCGCGGCGGATGACATGAAGGAGATCCGGTTCAGTTCTGAGTTCGACAGTACGGATAAACTGGAGGACCTGCTGTTCGCTATTTGCAATGCCAATAAATTAACCTATACCATCAACGGGCAGGCCGTCATGCTGAGCCCGATCAGCAAACCTTAAAAACCAAAACCTATGAGTTAAAAAAATTACACGCCACCACAACAAAAAACCGGTATGAGCTTGAAATCATACCGGCTGTATCAATTGAAAAATCAGTTCTGTAACGCCAATCACTCACTGATCATCAATGCGAGTTAGTAAACATTTTTATTCACTTAACCACATTCAAAGGTATGGAAAAATATACCAACCTCCTCATGCCGTTAATTTTACGCACCATGAAGCTTACCTTCTATATGTTCCTGTTTGTTGTATCGGGCACCCAGCTGATCTGGGCGAGCGACTCCTCCGGGCAGATCTTAGAAAAAACGAAAATAAATATGCAGGCGGATCATCAAAGCCTGAAATCAGTACTCAAGGATATTGAGAACCGTACCAGTATCCGCTTCACCTATAATGAGAACCTGATCAATAAGTACCAGCACATCAGTGTCAGTAAGGGGGAGCAAACGGTAGCCGCGCTCCTGGAAAGCATTTTTGCCGCTGCCGACCTGGGCTATATTGAAAAGAAGAACAAGATCATCATCGTTGAAAAAGCACAGCCGGAGATCCGGATGCTCGACGGCAGGGAAAACCAGGCCGCGACCATTACCATCAAAGGAAAGGTAACCAATGATAAAGGGGAAGACCTGGCCGGCGTTAACGTAACGGTAAAAAATACCGCGGTCGGCACGACCACTGATGCCAACGGCGATTATTTGCTGAAACTGGTGGATACGGTAAAAGCGACGCTGGTGTTCTCCTATCTTGGTTTTGAAACACAGGAGATCGCCCTGAACGGCCGGACGACCATTAATGTCAGCCTGGCTTCAGCGACCAGCAACCTGAAAGAGGTGGTCGTTGTCAGTTATGGCACGCAGAGCAAACGCGAAGTGACCGGCGCGATCAGCCAGATCAATGAATCGGAGGTCAAGGACCTGCCGGTAGCCAATGCAGGGCAAAAGCTGCAGGGCAAACTGGCCGGTGTGCAGATCAACGAGAACTCGGGCACGCCCGGGGCTGAAATGACCTTCCGCATCCGGGGCGCGGCATCCATCAATGCCGGTAACAGCCCGCTGATCGTGATCGACGGCTTCCCGACCGAAAGCGGGCTGCAAACCCTGAGCCCTGACGAGATCGAGTCGATATCGGTACTGAAGGATGCCTCGGCCTCTTCTTTGTATGGTTCACGTGCCGCCAACGGCGTTATCCTGGTGACGACCAAACAAGCCAAGATCGGCCAGAAAAGCCTGACCTTTACCGCCTATACCGGCGTGCAATCCGTGCCGTCCAGGGGACGTCCCGACCTGATGAACCCGGAAGAGTTCGCCGAATATAAAAAGGAGTATTACGAGGATGAGGCGACCTATGAAGGTTATACGGGCGGTGTTCCGGCCATTTACCAGAACCCCAGTCAGTATGCCGGGCAGAAAGGAACCAACTGGTTCAACATTTTGCTCAGGAACGCCCCTACCCAAAACTACAATCTGAATTACGCGGCGGGTAACAAGGATTTCAAGTCCGTGGTCAATATCAATTATAACCGCCAGGACGGGGTGATGCTCAATTCCTACGACCAGCGTTTCACCGCAAGGGCCAATAACACCTACACGGCATCCGACCGCCTGACCCTCGGCATCAATTTGGAAACTTCGTATGGCAATAACCAGGTCGTACCGGGACTGGATAACGGCCGTAATATCATCGAGAACGCTTACCTGATGGACCCTACCCTGAACTATAAAAATCCTGACGGCAGCTACCCTACTTCCTTTTCACAACCGGGGATGTTCCCGAACCCGAACTATTACCTGGTACTCACCCAGATTACCAACAAGACCAAGGCGACGCGTGTGATCGCCAACGGCTTTGCGGAACTGAAGATCGTGGATGGCCTGAAATTCAAATCGACCATCAATGTGAATACCAATGATATGATCAACCGGGAGTTCACCCCTTCTACCGCGCAGGGCGGCCTGGGCAGCGCGCCGCCGAACCCTGCTTCGGGCAGTTATTCCACCAGCCATTTCCTGACCTGGTTGAGTGAGAACACGCTGAACTATCAAAAGACGATCGCGGACAAGCATAATTTCGATGTCCTGGCAGGTTACACCGTCCAGAAATATTCGTTCGAAAGCAGCGAGATCGACGGCAGCCAGTTCCCCGATGATAACATCACCTGGATCAATGCCGCCACTACCCGCATCGGTAACGTGGACGCGAACCAATGGTCGTTATTATCATTCCTTGGTCGGTTTAACTATAATTATGACAGTAAATACCTGTTATCGTTCGCGTTCCGCCGTGACGGGTCGTCCAAATTCGGGCCTAATAACAAATATGGTAATTTCCCGTCCCTGTCTTTGGGCTGGGTCGTTTCCGATGAAAGCTTCCTGAAGGACATCAAGCCCATCAGTTTCTTAAAAGTACGGGCCAGCTATGGTAAAGTAGGGAACAATAACATCGGTGATTATACCTACCTGGCTTCCGTGAACAGCAGCAACTATGTGTTCAGCAACCAGGTAACACCGGGTAAGGTGCTCAGCGGGATCGGCAATAATAACCTGACCTGGGAAACCTCGACCAGTTATGACCTCGGCCTGGACGCGGAGTTCCTCGACCACCGTATTTCCTTTACCTATGATTATTACTGGAAGAAAACCGACGGGTTGCTTTACGGCATCGATATCCCGGTACAATCCGGCTTCAGCTCGATCACTTCCAATATCGGCCGCTTTGATTTCTGGGGACATGAGTTTACCGTGGCCTCCAAGAACCTCACCGGTAACTTCAAATGGAACACCAATTTCAACATTTCATTTGACCGGAACATCGTCAAGCAACTCGGCACCAATAACGCGCCTATCGGCGGTTACAGCGAGTACTGGGACGATAACCGTACCGCTGTCGGCCACCCGATCGGCTTATTCTATGGCTATATCAATACCGGGGTGTATATGACCCAGCAGGAGTTTGACACCCAGCCGCATGACGCTACCGCTATGGTCGGAACCGCGCGTTTCAAAGATGTCAGCGGACCCAATGGTGTCCCGGACGGTAAGATCGACAGCTATGACCGTACCTGGATCGGTAACCCTAACCCAACCTTCATTTACGGGATCACCAACTCCTTCTCTTATAAAAACTTCGACCTGAGCATCGTACTGGCAGGTACCGTAGGCAATGATATCGCCGATGACGCCTTTCAGTCGACCGAGAACCTGGACGGTGTTTTCAATGTGCGCAAAGGCGTGGCCAACAGGTGGCGCTCGGAAGCTGACCCGGGTGACGGGATCTACCCCAGGACAAGAAGCGGAACGACCGCTGATTTCAGGAACTTTACCAGCAGGCAGGTCTTCCAAGGTACTTACCTGGCCGCCAAGAACATCACATTTGGTTATACGCTGCCGGTACAAAAAAGCAAGTACTTTAAAAGCTTACGCGTTTACGTATCCGCGCAGAACGCCTTTATCGTCACCGGTTATGAAGGCATGAACCCGGAAGCGGGCCTTGCCGGCTTAAATGGCTTGAACCAGGGACGTGACTTTACCGGTTACCCGGTTCCGCGGGTATTCGCCGCCGGGGTTAACGCGAGTTTTTAAACCAGTTTAAAACAAAAAGAAATTCACATGAAAAAGTTATCATATCTACTCTTCATCATCTGCAGCCTGGCCGCCTGTAAAAGGGACACGCTCGATCTTGTTCCGCAGACACAGCTGAGCTCCGCCACCTTCTTTAAGAACGCGGCAGAATATAATCAGGCGCTGACCGGGGCCTACGCCAACCTGAGGGGCGTCGCCTTTATCGGGATCTATATGGACGAAATGCGTTCGGACAATACATTTTTCACCATCTATTCCGCCGACCGGGGCACTTCTACCAGCGCGGAGGCGATGGCCGAATTCATCGATAATAATATTTCCAGCCAGGAACCCAACAATCCCGGCAACCGCTACGGCAATGACTATTCCGGCATCTCCGAGGTCAACACCATCCTGACCCGCTTGCCTAAGTCCACCCTGGCGCAGGCGGATAAAGACCAGATCTCCGGGGAAGCGCTGTTCTTAAGGGCGTTTTATTATTTCGACCTGGTGCAGCACTACGGCGGCGTGCCCCTGCAATTAACTGAAGTGACCGATGTTACCGGCGCCTTCTTACCCCGCAGCAGCGCGGCAGACGTATACAAGCAGATCATCAGCGACCTGAACGCGGCCATCCCGGTCCTGCCCGTCGCTAAAACCTTCCCGCAAAGTGGCAGGGCGACCCAGGGCGCGGCTAAAATGCTTTTAGCCTACGCTTATATGTCCGAACCGACCAAAGAGTATGACAAGGCGGAAACAGCCCTGCTGGATATCACCAAAATGAACTATATCCTGCTCCCCGACTACGCGACGGTATTCGACCCCGCCAACAAAAACAACCAGGAATCGATCTTTGAGGTCCAATACAAAGCCGGCAATGACGGCCAGCAAAGTGATTTCATCTGGCGCTTCATCCCTAAAACCACCAACTCGGAAGCCATTTTAGGGCTGCACGGTACCAATGCCCGTGGCGGACTGGCCAGCGGCGGCTGGAACGTTCCCACCCAGGAACTCGTTGACTCCTACGAAAAAGGCGACCTGCGCCTGCCTATTTCCATCGCCGTAGCCGAAGGTACCGTCGCCAACGAGGTACTGACCACCACCGCCGTAAAAAGCCCGGTAAACTATACCCCGACCGCCGGGCTGGGTTATTATTACTTCATCAAAAAATACCTGCACCCGCCCTACCAGGTCGAGTACAATACCGACGATAACTGGCCGGTTTACCGTTACTCCGGCGCGTTATTGCTGCTGGCAGAATGCCTGGTCGACGAAAATAAAAACACAGAAGCGCTGCCTTATATCAACCAGGTCAGGAAAAGGGCCGGTTTGCCGGACCTGGCAGCCGCCACCAAAGAAAACGTAGCCAATGAAATGCGCCACGAACTGGCCTTCGAGAACCACCGCTGGACCGACCTGGTACGCAACGGCACCGCCGTCGACGTCCTCAACGCCAAAGGCGTAAGGTTAAAAGCGATCGACCCCTGGCTGCTGCCCATCACCTTTAACGTAACCCCGGACAGGCTCATCTACGCGATCCCTTTCCGGGAGATCCAGATCAACAACAAACTGACCCAAAACCCAGGCTATTAACCCGCCTGAACCATCACGATCAAGGTAAACAAAGTTAAATCTTTGTTTACCTTTTTATTTCCCCCAGGGCCAGCTTCGAACCCGCGCGGATCTCAGCGACCGTGCTTTTATAGTAATAATAGGGATGCAGGTTCACATCCGCCGTATTTGGCATCAGATAAGCCTCGACCTTCCCCTGGTACCGCAAGATCTTCCAGCAAAAAGCCGGCGCGGTGACCCGGCCAATCTTTTCCGTACTCCCATAACTCCCGCACCAGACCTCTACCCTGCGAGCGCTTAAAGCCAGTTTACGCGTATACTCCTCCAACGCCTTCCACGTCTGCTCATTCAAATGCTTTGTCTGCGGGGTCATATTCGAATAATAAAAACATTCGTGCATCTGGTCAACATCACAGGCATTATCCGCCGCATCCATATTATGCCCCCGGTCATAACGGTCGCTCCCCTGCTTATAATCCTCCCTCAGCTCCGTAACCCCCGCCAGCAAAGGATCCGCCTTAAAATCATTCGTTCGCTTCACATGACCCGGCGCCTTGGCCGTACAAATATTTTCCGCGCTATCCACCCAATACACCTTAACCGGGTACAGCAAAACCCTGTCGAAGGTGGTTGTATATCGTTTGTGATGAATGGTAACAGTGTCCTGGGCGTAAACCACCGAGGAACACAAAATTATAAGGTATAGGAATAGCTTCATTTACGGCGAAGATAATAATCCGGTGTTAAAAACCGGTTTTACGGAAAACCGTAAGAATCAGACCTTACGAATTTCGAACTTCGGATATTCATAAAATCAGCACCAAAATGGAAAAAATAGAAGCGATCAAACCAGGGCCTAAACCTAAAAAGGAAGATGGCAGCGACGACCGGAGAAGACATGTGGATCCGCCAAACAAACCAAAACACCCAACGCTCCCGACGCACTTACCACCTAAACCCAAAGGAAAATAACCTTCCTATTTAAAAGCCCGTTAAGCGGGCTTTTCTCGTTAACCGGGGCTTCTCGGGTATTTGTTTAGGATATAGACCGTCAAAGGCAACAACCGCCGGTCAGGGTATAATGGCGGCGCGCCGGGTGCGGTATAGTATTCGACCCTTCCATTGATTTTGATATACCAAATTTTTCCAATCGAACTTGCGGTTAGGGTATCTGCACGGGTATCTCGTCTGAAATGCACCATTTTATCACTATCCTTTGCGATAACAACTGCATTTGTATCATCGGGCTTTTCATCGCAGGCAATTGGCTTAAATTCCTCACCATTCCAGTACATACACTTCTGAACAATATTGTTCCTTCCCCTAAACGCAAAAAAAAGTCCAACAAATAACACCAGTAGTGACAAAGCTGATAAGGCAATTACACGCTTGTTAATTTTGGGTGGTTCCGGCGCATTGCCTGCTACCAGTGAGATTTCAACATCTTCGCTTTGCGTTTGATCATTTTCAACCAAATTTATTGAGGGTGTTTTGTTTTGATCATCACCTGATACATCATACATATCCTTTACCCGATTAGGCCGTGGCTTATAGTCAATAAGCCAGGCCAAAAGTTCCACATGTTTTGAATGTGGATTCGCAACCGTGTCATTCATAAACCGGATCAAAGGCCTAAATAAATCAATATCGACATCTTCAATCGCTTTAACGTATTCTAACATATCAGCGTGGTATCCAAAATACGAGCTTAGGATCTCCCGGTCATCTTTGGAAAACCTGCGCTCAATAACCGACAAACTTTCATCGCGTATCCTGGCCGGCGCAGGCTGCTTTAAGTTCTCTGAAAGCGGCCCGTTCAACATTAATTCACGATATCTCTCAAGTACATTTTTTTTGTGATCGGCGGAGGTCATAATAAAATTTTAAGGTAAATCTAACAAATCTGCGGCATTTTCCGCGCCCGACCGGACCCTCATCGGAATTATTACGGACAAAACGGAATTATCGGAATTGTCTGCAAACAAGCGGATTACAGCCCTATACATTTGCTTTCGATTTCGGTCAGGACGTTCAGGCCGCGATCATGAAGAGCAGTAAATGCGGCGACCCGAGCCCGGCCTGGGAAGCAGGTAAAGGTTTCCGCATCCAATGCTCACACTTCCCAAAAAAATGTAAGAAGCGCTTCTTACGCGGTTGGCAGTCATGCCCGGGACAAGGTTCCGGGTAGCTGCCGGATTTATTAACCCTTTAATTTTTTTGAAATGTTTGAGATCTTTTTAGCGCTCTTCCTGGCATTGTCATGCCCGGCAGATAAACATACGCCTGCTAATGGCGGCGGTACAGTTACTACCCAGGACACCCCTACAGCGCCCGGAGGTGGTGGAACAGGCGGTGACGGCGGCCATATTCCACCGGACGGGCCGCCACATCACTAAGCGATCATTTTAATTCAGTAAGGCAGGTATACCCTGCCTTACTTTTAAGTGCCGGTTTATTTTTATCTTTAGGTCAAAAAACCGAACCTTGGGAAAATTTCTACTGCCGGCAATCCTGATCCTGAACATTTTGCTTTCGTGCAACAAACCGCGCCCGGCTGCTACTGTGGCAGACGACCCGGATTACAAAAAAGCGAAGACCTTTCTCTACCATCAGGACGATTCAGCCTTCTACTATTTCAATAAGGTCGCCACGCGCGTGAAAGACAGTTTGCAAGCTGCTTTTGCTTATAACTATATGGCATCGATCCAGTCTGATGCAGGGGATTATTTCGGAGGCCAGGAAAGTCTTTCCGCAGCATTAAAATATTTAGATACGCTGAAAGAAAAAGACCGGCAATGCCTTTCTTCAACTTACAATGAATTAGGCCTGACCAGTATCCGTTTAAGGAACAATAGCGCCGCCATTGCCTTTTTTGATCTGGCCATCAAATATTCCGACGGGCCGAGTTATAAACTTGTTCTATTCAATAACAAAGCCCTGGCTTACCGGGAAAACAAGGAATACCAACCAGCGATCCGCATCTACGATTCAACCCTATTGAAGGCCAAAGAGCCCGAAACTTATGCCCGTATTTTGTCCAATAGCACTACCGCCCGATGGCTGTATCATCCCTCGTACAACGCGGCGCCTGAATTGTTAAAGGCGCTGGCCATGCGGGTAAAAGAAAAAGATCTTTGGGGCCAAAATTCCAGCTACGCGCACCTGGCTGATTTTTATAAAAGCTCAAGACCCGATTCTTCCTTGTGGTATTCACATCAAATGTATACTGTAGCAAGTAAACTCGGCAGTCCTGACGACGTTTTGGAAGCATTGGAGAAACTGATCAGTACAGGCCCCCAAAAAGAACTGAAAGGTTATTTTGCCCGTTATCAAAAATTGAGTGACAGCCTGGAAACCGCGCGCAGTGCCGCCAAAAATCAGTTTGCCTTGATCAGGTATAATACCGAAAAAGCCAAAACAGATAACCTGAGATTACAAAAAGACAATACAAATGCCAAATACCAGATTTTAGGGCAGCGTGTGATCATCGGGGTGATCATAGCAGCTGTAATTGGAACCTTTATCGCTTTATTTTTCTGGTACAGGAAACGAAAACAGGAACAACAGGCCGCTACATTGGCGGCAGTCCGGGATACCCAGCTGAAAGATTCAAAAAAAGTACACGATACGCTGGCCAACGATATTTATTACCTGTTAAAAAAAGTTCAAAATGACGATGTGCCGGATAAAGACTGGCTGGTCAATCATATCGACGAAATCTATGAACGGGCACGGGACATTTCCTACGAGATCACGCCGGCTGCTGAAGCGCATTTTCACGAGAACCTTTCCGCAAGGCTGAAAGCATTTGCGACCGATACAACCAGGATTTCACTGGTCGGTAACAGTCTTGAGTTCTGGGACCATATAGATCCGCTGTACAAGACAGAGCTCAAATACATTTTGCAGGAACTGATGGTCAATATGCGCAAACATAGCCATGCCACCAACGTGGTCATCCGGTTTGAACCCAGTGGCGATAAGGCTACGATCCTTTACACAGACAATGGCATCGGTATGGCGGCAGGTACGGCTGAAGGCAACGGGTTGAAAAATACGGGAAACCGTATAAAAACGATCGGCGGTGCCATTACTTTTGACAGCAGCTCAGGTACGGGCCTGCAAATTAAAATCACCTGTCCATATGTTTGAAAATGTACTCATCGCTGAAGATCACCAAAGCATAAAACTCACCGTGGAACAAACCCTGAATACATTGGGGATAACCGTCCATAACTACGCGTATTACTGTGATGACGCGCTGCTCCGGCTAAAAACCGCCTTACTGGAAAGCAACCCCTACCAACTGTTAATTACCGACCTTTCCTTTGATGAGGACGGACGGGAGCAAAAGATCACTACCGGCAGGGACCTCATCGAAGCGGTAAGAAAAATGCAGCCAGCCTTAAAAATACTCGTATTTTCTGCCGAATCCAGCGGAGCAGTGGTTCACAAACTTTTCGAAGACCAGCAGATCAATGGTTTTGTACGGAAAGGCCGAAGTGACGCTATCGAACTAAAAGATGCCATTGAGGCGATCTTTAAAGGGAGAAAGTATATCTCCCCGAGCCTGCAGCAAACCGTAAGAACAAAGAACGCGCATGATTTCAGTAACTATGAAATCGCCATTATTTCGCAACTCGCCAAAGGTACGCTCCAAAAGGACATCCCTGCTTATTTCCTGGAAAACAACATCAAACCCGCAGGCCTGAGCAGCGTTGAAAAACGGCTGAACCTCATTAAAGAAACCCTGGATTTCTCAAAGAACGAGCAACTGGTCGCCTACTGCAAAGACAATAAAATCATCTAGTTTCATGGAGTATTACGTAAACAAACACGCCCAAACCAATGGATACCATGAAGTGCACACCAAACATTGCCCTTACTTTCCAATTAACCGGGAATATCTGGGGGATTATCCCTCCTGCAAACCGGCGGTAGACGAGGCCAAAAAAACTTTCCCCACCGCAGATGGCTGCAAAACCTGTTCGCCAAGCTGTCACACCTGGTAAAAGATCCGGAAAATTTCTATATTTATTCATAAATAAAGATCTATTAACACGACCTGTCATGAAAACCCTACTGCTGCTGTTTTTACTGTTCAGTGATTGTAAACACCCGGTACTCCCGACAGATTCCACCTATGTATACATCTGCGACAGCCCCGGCGGAAAAAAGTATCACCTCAGCCAAAACTGCAAAGGCCTGCACAACTGCAGCCACAAGATCGTTAAACTCACCCTCGAGCAAGCCAAAAAGCGCGGCAAAACGCTGTGCAGATATGAAAAATAAGCATCACTAAAAATTTCCTGCTTTACGGTTTCCCGTAAAAATCACTGATAAGACCTGTTTACTTTTGAAATGTAAAAACTGTAAACAATTATGAGCGAAACATTTACAATAACATCTCCTTTATTCATGTCTGATATAAATGCTATTGATTTTTCGATGGTAAAACTTAAAATGCAGGACAAGGAAGAAGGTCCCGGATGGACAAAAGTTCAATGTGAATATGCAGAAGCCGAATATAAAAAGTTTTTAACCTTGAAAAGGACATATCCGGACAAAGAAATCGTACCTAACCGTTTGGTTGACCTCTTTTGGCATCAACACATTTTGGATACGCAAAAATATGCGGAAGATTGCCAGGTGGAAATTCCGAGGCCAATGACCACCTCATTCCACAAATGCAGTAAATCGATTCCGTAACACTTTGACCATGCTAATTTCTTGATTGCAATAAATAAATCGGAAAAGCCAGCTACACAATTTGGTGCTCTAAAGCCTAAGGTATTGCATGGTCAATCCTTTCGGAATCTCCACTTTGAGCGCTTTTTCCTGGAGATGTAGAATATGAATATTTTGCTTTTGAATCCCTTCTGCGATCCACATTTGAAAAGCTTTATAACTCCGGTCATTACTTTTTAACTCTTCCTTAAAGGCCAGATCGAAACAATAAGGCATTTTATAAATATAAAAATCCTTGAACTTCTTGAGATCTGCTGGTGATAGGTTGCCATTAGGCCCTATAAGAATGTAATCCGACAAGGCTTTTAGTAAAGGCTGGGGTTTTTGGATAAATTTGCGCTGGATTTTAATGTAGGTAATTTCTCTTTTCAGGTCTTCATTCGCTTGTCGGAAAAATTTTTTAAGTTTACTTAAAAATTCTTTTTTTTCGTCAGGTTCAGAGGACAGCCAAAAGGTCTCATCTTGCTTTATGCCTTTGATATATAAGACTTCAATAAACTTAAAAGCATTAATGCCCGCGCGGATGATGGACTTTTCCAAGTCATGATTGATGCTACCGGGATCGCTGTTTTCTATCCAGCTCAATAAATCGTCAACATTGGCTAATTTGTTGACATGATTACTTGCAATATTTGAAGAAATTGAATTCGCGACTCCGGCGACAATCGGGGCCACAATGCCAAGTCCGGTAGCTGAAGCACCTACGCCTGCAATTGTTACTGCATGCGCATCCAAAAATTTTCTAAACCCTTCGTTCGTTATGCAATTAATGCCACCGCTAACCAATAATTTGATTAAGCTTTTCTTAGAATCGTTTGTCAGATTTTTCATCCTCAGTACTTTAATCAAATGGTTTAATATTCCTCAACGAAAACTCGATGGGCCAGTTCGATTTCGTAATTAAACTTTTCAACTAAAATTAACGTTTTTTTTCAAAATATTAATTGTTCTATTGTATAGAGGAGATTCCGAAAGGCTTGACCATGCAATACCGTAGGCTTTAGAGCACCAATTTGTGTCGTTAGATTCTCCGATTTATTTATTGCAATCAATAAGTTAGCATGGTCAAAGTTTTACGGAATCGATTCATTGAATTTGCGGAATGAGGTGGTCAATGGCCTCGTAATTTATACCAATGCGGATAAAACAGAAATTACAATATTCATAATGGTGTAATCAGATGATGGTCTGTAAATATAACAGAAATCCTGATTACACGTAAAGGTGATTTTGTATCAGGCGCTTAGTGTTGCCGCCGGCATAACGCGGTTTTCTAAAGCAAGCCCTTTGGCGATCACCAGCATCCAGGTGAGCAAAGGCGTTTCCTGCTCATTATAGAGGGCGGCGCTGTCCCATATTTTATGTAGGGTCTTTTCAAGTACGATATTGCTCAGGTCCCTGTCGCCGGTAATCCGGAAAATGGCCAGCCGCAAAACTACGGCATACTGGTCATATAAGCCTTCAGCACCTACCCTGCTTTTGGCCCGGATCAGTTTAAGTAGTTCATTTTTGGCAAGTAAAGATGGGTTCATGAAAAGGGTTTAATAATCAACGGTTTATTGATACGATAAGCGTGCCAGCTTTTGCAGGCTTCAAAGGCACATCCGGTCTTGAGGTCAAACGTCCGCCCTTAACCGTTGCACCGATCACAATTCCGCCGGACATCAAAACGATGTTTTTAATGATATACTGACCCAACAAGGTCGGAACCAGGACAGAGGAAGTGAATGTCTCGTGAGGAAAAAAGAATAGCGGCAGAAAAGTGCCGGCCATTTGCAGGTATAATAAAGCCAGGGTAAGGGTGAGCCATTTCTTGGAGATCAAACCGAGCCCGATCGTACATTCCCAAATTGCCAGCACCGGCATGGAAAACCGCGGCTGAACAAACCCGAAAGTAAGTTTAGCGATGGTCTTGCCGGCAATGACTTCCGCGGCACTTACGCCGGGAAAGAATTTGAGGATACCAAACCAGATAAAGACCAGTCCGAGGGATACTCTTAAAATATTCAGGCCGTTCCGGGCTTTCCAGTCCACGGCTTTTTTTTCCTGCCGGATCAGGAACCGGATCAACCTGTTATTTTTCATGTACCTTATGTACGCTGAAAGCGAACGGGCAGATGTGGGTTAAACAGATTCTTTATAAATTTTAATCAAGCACACGGAAACGGGCATCGCCTCGCGGGGAAGACCCTGCTTGATCTTTTAGGGAACGTTGCGGAAGAAGTGGCGTTAGCTGAAAACGGCTGGGCCGAATTTAAGGTCATGGCCGCCTCAGTTTCGGTTTGGGCCGCCAAATAAATACAATTCGAATTAATTTTTTTATCCAAAACCTATTTTTTACCTTTCCGCTTTAATTTTCAAATGCCAAGTTTGGACCATATAGTTTATCAATTTTTAACCTGTATCCTTCACTCATGTCTCAAAACACACAACAATTGTTAAAAAACAAAAAAAAGAATATCCTGGAGCTTTGGATGAAGAACCAGCTGGCTGATGAAGGCTTACGCGAAGACCTGATCAGCAACGACGAACTGCGCAGCCAGTCGGAGGAACTGATCAATTCGCTGATCAATAACCTGTCTTCAGAAAATTTCAATAATCTTGAGTCTGACGAATGGAGCCCCGTTATCGAAATTTTAGGCGGCATTGCCATCACCCGTGCCCGTCAGGGCTTCAGCCCGCGCGAGACCGGAAACTTTGTATTTTCTTTAAAAGAAGCCATCCTGGATGTGCTGCAACAGGAGATCACCGACGATCCGCTGACGCTTTTTAAAGAAAGCACCAAGGTCAACAAGATCATGGACAATTTAAGCGTGGTGACTTTTGAGACCTTTATCAAAGGCCGTGAAGAAGTGATCCTGCGCCAGACGGATGAGATCACCGAGATCTCTACGCCGGTGATCCGTGTTTGGGACGGCATTTTGGCTTTGCCGATCATCGGCACGCTGGACAGCGCCCGTACGCAAATCGTAATGGAAAATCTCTTACAGGAAATCGTGGAGACCGGCTCGAGCATCGCTATCCTTGATATCTCAGGTGTACCGGCGGTCGATTCACTGGTCGCCCAGCATTTGATCAAAACCGTCAGCGCCACCCGCCTGATGGGTGCTGAGTGTATCATCAGCGGCATTCGTCCCGAGATCGCGCAAACGGTCGTGCATCTGGGAATCGATCTATCCAATATCATCACCAAGGCTACGCTGGCCAGCGCCCTGGCTTATTCGTTTAAGGTCATGCGCCTGGAAGTGAAAAAGATCAGTACAGTTTCAAAATCTTAACGTCATAGCAAATGGATAAAATTCCTATTCTCCGGATGGGAGCCTACCTGCTGGTAACCATACAAGTTGACCTTTACGACCGCCTGGCCCTCAACCTGGAAGCTGATTTGGTGCAAATGGTAAACAAGACCAGTGCGAAAGGTGTTTTAATTGATATTTCGGCCGTCTCGATCGTGGACTCCTTTATGGGCCGGATCATCGGCAATATTGCCAGTATGTCCAAAATACTGGATGCAGAAACCGTTGTCGTGGGTATGCAGCCTGCGGTGGCGATCACATTAATTGAGCTGGGCTTGCCGCTAAAAGGCGTGCACACCGCTTTGGATATGGAAAAAGGCATGAATTTGCTGAAGTCCATGATCGACTCCACAGAAGACGACGCAGACGAAGACCAGACAGCTGATGACCTTATCACTGAGTAAAGATACCATACAGGTCTTAAAAGAACAGGACGTGGTCTTTTTGAAGAACCGCGTCAAGGAAACCGCGGTGAAGATCAAGATGGGCTTGGTCAACCAGACCCGCCTTTTGACCGCATGCAGTGAACTGGTGCGTAACATGATGCGTTATGCCGATGGCGGCGTGTGCATCATCGAGGTGGTATCCAGCGGCCGCAACAACGGGGTTCGGTTAACCTTTTCCGACCGCGGTCCCGGTATCGCTGATATACAGGCAGCGATGCGTGACGGTTTTTCCACCGGGAAAAGCCTGGGACTCGGACTGCCGGGAACCAAAAGACTGGTCAATGAATTTGAGATCAAAAGCAAAGTGGGCGAAGGTACAGTAGTGACTATATTAAAATGGGCCAATGGTTGATGCGACACATATTAGTTTTACAGCAGATGACCGGAGCTATTTTTCCCTGATCAAAAAAGAGATCCATCGCCTGGCCACAGAGGGCGGTCTCATAGAATCCCGGATCAACGAGCTGGACCTTATCGTCGCTGAGATGACATCCAACCTGTTTAAATACAGCGATGACGGTGAACTGCTGATGGGTGTATTCGCCAATGGCGGAAACCCCTACGTGGAACTCATCAGTATCGACAACGGGCCGGGGATGATGAATCCCTCGCGGATGATGCAGGACGGGGTTTCTACTTCCAATACGCTTGGGCATGGCCTGGGAAGTATGAAAAGATTGTCCGATACTTTTGAATTGTACTCACAAATTGGCTGGGGTACGATCGTTCTAAGCCGGGTCTACAGCGACCCCGAAAAAGTAAATGAAAAGAATGCGGTGATCATGCGGCCTATTGTTGTCTACAAGCCGGGAGAAAAAACCAGCGGTGACGGCTTCGTCTATAAAAAAACGGATAAATATCTAAAACTCATGCTGGCCGATGGCCTGGGCCACGGACCGGAAGCCAACCTGGCGGTGAACGAAGCGGCTGCGGCTTTTAAAATATTCCCTGATTACAGCCCGACCGAAACGCTGCGTTTCATCCACAGCGCGGTCAAAAAAACAAGGGGAGCTGTCATAAACGTGGTGGGCTATGACCTGGCGCGCAGGGTATGGACCTCTGCCGGTATAGGCAATATCGCGGCCCGTTTTTTTGGCCCGGTGAGTTTTAAAAATCAAATGTCGTATAACGGTATCGTGGGTCACAACATACCCAATACCATGAACGACCAGGAATACCCGGCAGAAGAATACAACCAGGTCATGCTTTGTTCAGACGGGATCAAAACGCGCATCGATATGGCCCGCTACCCCCAAATGTATAAATATGATTTAACTATCTTAGCAGCTGCAATTTATAAGGACCACGCCCGCCGGAATGATGATATGTCGGTAATCATAGCAAAAGTGAAATGATGATAAAAGTTGTATCGATCTCTTTAGAAAACGAGATGGACCTGGTGCTGGCGCATAAACGGTCCATGAAGGTCGCAGAACGGCTGGGACTGACCATAGCCACACAGACCACTTTTGCTACCGCTGTTTCTGAAATTGCCCGTACGGTCATTGAACACACGGACGATGGCATACTGGATATCGGTCTGGAACAAAATAAAACACGCTACAGTTTGATGGCTACCGTGAGCTTTGATAAGGAGATCCGATTTACCAACGCAGACGCGGGCTTTTATTATGCCCAGAAACTGGTGCCTGAGTTTGATTTGTCGGAATTGGAAGATCTGAACAGGATCACGATGAAGATCGGGCTGCCCCGCTCCCTGAAACTTGATCCCATAAAGATCAATGCGCTGAAAAAAGACTTTGAAGAGGAACAGCCGCTTAATGCGTACGAGGAGATCAAACAGCGTAATGCTACGCTGCACCGGCTGGCTTCCGAAAAGGAAGAAGAACTGCGGCAGTCTAAACTGATCGATGAGAAGAAGACCGAGTTTATTTCAACGGCCAGCCATGAATTGAAGACGCCAATGACCGTGTTGAAAGCGTATACACAGATGGCCAGGAGTACCAAAGAGCCGGTCAGCGCGCATTTAAATGAATTGCTTGTTAAAATTGATGCGCAGTCCAACAAATTAATGGCGCTGGTTCAGCAGTTACTGGATATTTCAAAGATCGAAAACGGAAACCTGCAATACAATATTCAGCCGGTGTCGCTGAACGATTTCCTGACACGGCAGGTTGAAGTGATGAAGCACATCCTGCCGAACCATCATTTTACCACGAGTTTTGCTGATAATGTAGAAGTGTTGATCGATGAACTCCGGATGGAACAGGTATTTGCCAATTTGCTGGGTAATGCCGGAAAATATTCAGACCGCAATACCGCTATTCAGCTATCAACTGTAATCACGGATCCATCAACGATAACGGTTAGCGTTAGCGACCAGGGACGCGGTATGACCGAAGAAACCATGTCATCGGTTTTTGATAAATTCTATCGGGCCAAAGATGTTCTGAAAAGTCATACCGGTTTGGGAATGGGTTTATACATTACATCAAAGATCATTACCGATCACCAAGGCAAAATTTGGGTGCAAAGTCTCGAAGGGCGCGGCTCAACTTTTTATTTCACTATACCGATAGCCATCAGGGAATGAAAAAGATCATGATCTTTGATGATGACGAAGACATTCTCTCTATTTGCACATACATATTAGAAGGGGAAGGCTGGCAGGTACAATCCAATTTGGATTGCGTAGACCTGGTCAGTAAGATCTCCTTATTCAAACCGGATGTGATTATCATGGACAACTGGATTCCCGATGAGGGCGGCGTAGTGGCGACCCGGGAGATCAAGTCCGTAGATGCCTTAAAGCGTATCCCGGTGATTTACTTCTCTGCCAACAGTGATATAGAAACGCTGGCCAGACAAGCCGGCGCCGACCTGGTTTTCCCAAAGCCATTTGATTTGGATGCACTCAAGGAAATTGTGCGCAAAGCACAGGCTATGAAATTATAGCATTAACGCCAAACGGCCGATAATTAAGCGTACCTTACCGAGGATGAAAATTAGTAAGGATACCAGAAGATTTGTGTTCATTGTCGTTGACCAGATGAACCTCAAACTTGGAGAAGATTTTTCGGCGGCTATAGACCACGACAAGCAAACCGTTACCGTCTTTAAAATTACGGATGGCTATCAGGCAGAATTGACTGCATCCCTTGATCAGCTCCATTACCAAACGCTATTTTCCGGTGCCGCGCCGGCGATGCCTGTGATTAGTATCAATGATTATTATGAGTTCATCAATTCACAAACCGGCAATACTATTGCACATGCGACCCTTCCCGGAAACCTGAGTGACGCTGAAAAAAATGCAAAACTGGAGGTAAAACGCGTTTTGCTTGCCAATGCGCACCACATCAGCTTAAACCTGATTTACTGGCAGAATAAAAACAAGCGCTTTTTAGCACATTAGTCCAACATAAGTCAGGAAGATTTGTTGTTTGAGTAGTAAAAATTAGCGTTGCCTGAAAAAGATGGACGATTCTTTTATTGAAATGGTGGAAGCAAACGCGTCATACCAGTACAAGGTGGATTTTGTCATGGAACGCTTCGCCAATATTGAGGAGAAAATAGTTGCATCGGAGAAAACGGATGAAGAGAAGATCAATTTGTTAAAGGCCGTGAACCTGCTGAAGCCAATGATGTTCAAATCTTTAAGGCGGCAACTGATTAACGAGATGATCAGGGCCAACCTGAAAGCAAGGGAAGATGAGTTTTAATTAATTAGCTAAAGCGATGTTCCGGAATTGGTTCATGGAAACCGGCTTGGTGATGTATTCTTTTATAAAAGGATAGGCAGATACCCTTTCATGATCCACCTGCCTCACCGAAACGGTTACGACATAGATACTGATCTCTTTACACAACGAAGGGCGCAAAGTAGCGAAGGCGTCTAAAAAGCTGTAACCGTCTCTGACCGGCAGGGCAATATCGACGAAAATCACATCAGGGAGGAGCGCGGCTGTACCCTGATTTTCAAGCAGGTCACTGATCAGCTCTCCTACCTGATCATAATGAATGACCTCTTTAAAGAAATTTGGTTTATTGGCCAGTTTCATGAGGTGGTGAAAAATACCATCATCATCCAGTACCAGCAGCGTCTTATGATGCAAATCGTTAAATTAAATGTTTGGCTTTACAGGTCAATAAACATACCATCAAACAAGCAGGGAATAACAACGAAAGGTTGTGCGGCAATAAAAGCTTATGGTAGAAATCACCGGCCTAAATTAAGTGCTGACTGTCCCCGGGAAACTAATTAAAGCTAATTTAAACATGCCGGTCCCGGACAGTTCTACCATTGCTGGAAAATGGCACAATAATTAGCAGGGTTTGACCCGTTATGCCATCAAAAATTAAAGCTTTTTTTAAAAACCTGGGCCCCGGCCTGGTAACCGGCGCCAGTGATGACGACCCTTCAGGTGTTGCTACTTATTCTCAGGCAGGCGCCGGTTTCGGACTCGCTACGCTATGGACAGCGCTGATCACCTTTCCGCTAATGGCTGCTATCCAGGAAATGTGTGCACGCATCGGGACGGTAACCAGCAGCGGACTACCCGGAACGTTAAAGGCGCATTACCCAAAATGGGTGCTCTATGCTTTACTGGTAATTACCGTTCCTGCCATTGTACTGAATATCGGCGCGGATATCCAAAGCATGGGCGCGGTGACCCACCTGATCATCCCGGCCATCCCGGATTTTGTGTTCAGTATATTTTTTACAGCATTGCTGATCTTTGTGATCGTGCGGTTTGATTATGACCGCATCGCTTCCATCTTAAAATGGCTGTGCCTTGTTTTACTGTTATACCTGG
>NZ_VLPK01000007.1 GCF_007558865.1 Mucilaginibacter corticis | reverse complement strand
GATGGACCAGGTTGTTTTAAACATGGTCAATAATGCGGTTAAGTACGCCGCCGGCTCGAAAACAATAAACATTGATATTTCATCCACCGCCCAAGTAGCAAAAGTTACGGTAAGTGATCAGGGCGAAGGCATCCCGGCTGAACGTCTGCCTTTTCTGTTTGACCGCTTTTACAAAGGGCAAACGGACGATGAACAAACTTCCGGACTTGGGCTCGGGCTTTATATCAGCGCCGGGATCGTTAAACGTCACGGCGGTGAGATCGGCGTCGAAAGCGAATTGGGCAAGGGATCTTCGTTTTGGTTTACCTTGCCTTTGAAATAATAAAATGTACACGCTTCTTTTCCACTATCCGGTAATTTTCGACTAAGGTAAGCCTTTTATAATCAAAAACATAAACGTACCTTAGGGGTTATCCATGCGAGGACAGTCTATTCAGCCCTTGGACGATATGAAAAAGGAGCACTATAAACTGTACCTGTATGTGGCAGGCCAAACGCAGAAATCGCAGCGAGCCATCGAGAACCTGCAAAAATATTGCAAGGAAGACCTGAAGGGCAATTATACGCTGGAGATCATCGACCTGCGGGAGCACCCGCACCTTGCTGAAGGCGAACAGATCATTGCCATACCTACCCTGATCAAAAAACTGCCCAGCCCGATGCGCGTGCTGGTCGGCGACCTGAGCGATAAGGAAAAGTTTTTAGTGGGGATGAATTTAATCAGTGAATAATCAAGCGGCACAAACACCGGCTGACCGTTTACTTTTTTAAGGTGACCAGGAAGACCGAACCTTCACCCACCACGGAGCGGACAGAAATACTGCTTTCCAGTAAAAAAAGCAAGTCCTTGACTGTGGAGAGGCCGATACCCGACCCCTGGTTGTTGAAGCGGTCAGCAATTTTTAAGGTGAAGTTATTGGCGAAGATCTTATCCAGGTAAGCCCTGGGAATACCCCTGCCGTTATCGGCCACCTCCAGTTCATAATAAGTCTCGTTTTCCGAAAAGCGAATCGAAATCACTCCAGCCGGCTTATCGTTGTAACGGATCGCGTTGCTTAATAAATTGATCAGGATCTGTTCTACCGCGATCAGCGAAAAATGAACCGGCTGTTTTCCTTCCGGCAAATCGATCCGGATGCCAGCGGGAACGATCAGCAAACCCACAATTTTGCGAATCAGGTGGTTCAGGTCAAAATCCTGCTTTTTCTCCAGCAACAAAGTTGGGTTTTTGGAGTAGGCCATCATTTCATCCACCAGCACCAGTAAATTATCCGCCGCCGCAATATTCATGTTCACCATTCGCATACAGCTTTCATGCGGCGTGATCTCCTGCCGGGTACGCAGCGCCTGCGAGGTCAGTTTGATACTGCTCAGCGGGTTCTTGATATCATGCGCGGCCATGGAAGCGAACTTCTGGATGAGCACATTGGCATTGATCAGCTCCTGGTTGGTTTTCTCCAGCATGGAAACTTTGCGTTGCAGTTCTATCTTATCTACCACCTGATTAGCCAGCGCCTTCAGCGCATCCACCTGTGCCTGGCTGAACTCATGCGCTTGCTGATCCAGTACGCATAAGGTACCCAAAGCAAAGCCATCCTCGTTGATCAGCGGCACACCCGCATAAAAGGTCACGTTGGCCTCCGTCACTACAGGGTTAGTAGCGAAACGCTCATCCTGCAGCGCATCCGGCACGATCATGATCTCATCCGGACCGGCAATGGCATAGGTGCAAAAAGAAAGGTCACGAAAATTCTCGGTGAGATCGGTTCCGATGTGCGACTTGAACCATTGGCGCTTCTCATCGATAAAGGTGATTAAGGAGATGGGCGTACCGCAGATAGCGGAAGCAATGGCAGCAATGGCGTCGAAGTCCTTCTCCTCCCCGCTGTCGATGATATCATAGCTCTGCAAAGCGACCAGTCGTTCAACTTCATTTTCCGGTACCGGCAACACTTTTTCATTTCCCATCGAGGCCGTAAAGGTACGCTTTAATTCAGGGTTATCGTAACCGCCACGCCATAACGCCAATTACTGGCACCGTATTCGCAAAGTCCGTAACCTAAGCGAATACAGATGGGCAAGAAAATACTTTTGATGGATGATGACCAGGGCATTTTAGACATCGTTTCTTACCTGCTTACCGACAGCGGGTATGACGTACAAACCCAGGCGGACGGTAAAACGATATCTGCTGTGATCGCCGGTTTTCAGCCCGACCTGATACTGATGGATGTGATGCTGGCGGGAATGGATGGACGGCTCATTTGCAGGGACTTAAAAGCTAATGTACTGACCCTGCATATTCCGGTGATCCTGATCTCGGGAACTCATAACCTTTAGGAATCCCTGCAGCAAGCAGGCGGGCCCAATGATTTTTTAGCGAAACCATTTGATCTTGAAGTACTGCTGGCAAAAATCAAAAACCAGTTGGAATAGCCCCTTTTACCACACAGTAATTCGTTGAAAAACGAAAATCACCAAAAAAAATGAGGCTACGCAAAGGCAGCCTCATTTAAATGTATTCGATATTACTTATCTGCAATTGCTTCCGTATTCAACAGATCGCCAGAAGAAAAGATCTTTGATTTCGTTTGGCTTTTCATTTTTGAAGCGATTGGCTTCGGACCCGGCTCAAAGTTTCCCTCGTCACACCCAGATAAGAGGCGATCATATGTAAAGGGACCCGGTTAAAGATATCCGGAAACTTTTTGATAAAGTGATGATATTTTTCCTCGGTGGTATAGCTGATCGCACCGATGATCCTGTTTTGAAAAGCATCGTAACTTCTGGCCAGAAGTCCGTCGATATAATGCTTAAACCTGGGGATCGTTTCCAATAACTGTGTGAAATCCTGCTTCTCGATCAGGATCACCTCGCAATTTTCCAGGGCATCAATATTGCATTTGGACGGACTTGCATTATTGTAGCTTTCCCGGTCACTGATCCACCAGTTCTCAATGGCGAACCTGAGCATATGTTCTGCTCCATCCTCTCCTACAGTGTACATGCGCAGGCATCCTTTCTCAACAAAACAGTTATAGCGGCATACATCACCTTCCTGCAGGATGTATTGTCTTCTTCTTAATTTCTTTTGAATACTAACCGTCCGGATGGCATCAATTTCTTCCGCGTCCAAACCGGCTTTCTCCTGTAGATATGTTGTAAATGCTTCGAACATGTTTGACCCCTATCAAACAAATTTATTTAAAATTCATGTGATCGCGCTTTCGCCTGTTAAAAATGGTCAGCAGGTGACCAATTCTTAGCGTGAGTTATGGAATACTGTTCCCGGTTAGTGTGACAATTATCACGGGTTTTTAATATCAAATGTCCTTGTACAGACCGGCCGGCTTCACTGAAATTTGTCGGGTAAATAATTCTGTAAAATCATGAGATTAAAAAATAAAATAGCCGTTATCAGCGGCGGAACCAGTGGCATCGGCCTGGCCATTGCCAAAAGTTTTGTAGACGAAGGTGCGGAAATATTCATTTTCGGCAGAAGACAGGATGCGCTGGATGAAGCCGTGAAGCTGATCGGCAGCAATGTCACCGCCATTCAGGCGGATGCATCAAAACTAACAGACCTTGATCGCGTAGCGACTATTGTCAGGGAGGCCAAAGGTAAGGTAGACATTGTCGTATCCAATGCCGGGTTTACCGAGCAGGTGCCCCTGACGGAGATCACAGAGGATCATTATGACCGTACGTTCGGCCTGATGGCTAAAGGGCCGCTATTCCTTACTCAAAAAATGCTCCCGTTAATGGAAAGCGGCGGTTCGGTCATCCTGGTTTCTTCGGCGATGCACTATATGGGACTTGCCAATCATTCCACCTATGCAGGTGCCAAAGCTGCGTTAAGGTGTTTTGTCCGCACCTGGGCAGCTGAGTTTAAAGATAATGGTATCCGCGCTAATCTTTTAAGCCCCGGGCCGTTTCCAACCGCCATCATGGAAGGTCAGGCTGAAACTCCGGAGAAACTGGCTGAACTTCATGCGCATTACGCAAACTATGTACCGATGCTCAGGCTCGGACGTGTCGAAGAAGCTGCAGCCGCTGCGCTGTTCCTGGCTTCAGATGAAAGTTCGTTCATGACCGGATCTGATCTGGTGGTGGACGGCGGGATCAGCAACATCTGATGCTAAACTATTTTGTTTGGTTGCCAATTTAATGGCTGTTCGAAATGACAAAAAGATCGTTTATCCGATCTTTCTGTCTTTTTGAGAAATGATTAGTTTGCGTGCGCTACGACCCTGATCTCGATCAGTTGCTCGGGGTACCACAAACCCGTCACACCAATAACAGTCGCCGCTGGACGGTGCTCACCCATATATTCCTGCAGCAGCGGTACTAACGGTCCCGATTGCTCCGGCGGGTTGGTTAAGTAAATGATCATATCCGCGATGTTGGTTTTGGTGACATCGAATCCCGCCAGCACAAGATCGATGTTTTTCAGGGTTTGACGGACCTGCGCCGCAAAATCGCCTACGCCCGTAACAGCATCAGACGTATCATGAGCATATTGCCCCGAAATGTATATCATGCCATTAACGCTGTAACCCTGGCTGATGAGGATGTTGGCATATTCTGATGCTGCGCCGAGATTGAAAGTTTTGACCTTAGCGGTCGTATTTGATTGCTCCATTGCTTTAATTTTTTAGTTTGTATTGCTATTCCAAAATTAAACACAAGAAACGGTAGCGGCTGTTGACCTGCCTCACGATTTTGGTGTGAGCCAGGTCACATCAGGCGTACAAACGGCTTAAGGTTTCGCGCGAAACGCCCAGGTACGCAGCGATCATGCTTTTGGGCACGCGCTGAATAAGGGAAGGATATTGTTTGAGTAATTGTTCGTAACGCTCTTTAACGTTGGAGGTCAGCGATGAGATGATGCGCCTTTGAGCACCCAGAAAACCGAAGGTTGCTTTTTCCAAAAAAAAGCGCTCCATTTTCTGTAAGCCTTCACAAAGCTTTTTGTAGTCTTCCAAAGACAGGCAAAGCACCTCCGTATTTTCCAGGCACTCCCGCGACATGGTTGCTTTGGTCTGCGTATAAAAAGCATAGAAATCACTTTCCCACCAGTCTTCCATGGCAAACGAAATGATATGCGCCTTTTCTGTATCATCGGTAAAGACTAATTTTAGAAGGCCTTTTAATACGAAGTAATGGCAGGGCACCGGGTCACCCTGCTGGATCAGAAACTGGTGTTTTTTATACTTCCGGCTTTTAAAATGAGAAATAACGAACGCATATTCTTCGTCAGTGAGCGGTAAGATCCGTTCAATATGTTCCCTTAGTTGTTCAGGCATTGCTTTTATCCTTAGATAACCGTAAAGCTAAGCTATTTTGCCTATTGGAATAAATGACCGGAGTGATATAAGTGGATATTCCGGGCCGTTGATCGCCCAGTTCCGAAATGGAAAATCGTATGTTTCGTAGTAATTTGACCATGCTAATCCGTTGATTTCTAATTGACATATTCAACAAATGATTACATAAATCTGTGCTCTAAATCCTACGCAATCGTATGGTCACGCATTAAGGAATTTCCATACATACGCCCAAATACTACTAAAAAGCCAGCATGGCATTGCCCATAGTTGATCCACCTGTTGATCCAACCTGTGGATGTGGTGGTTTGTGATGGTATTAGTTTCGAAGTATCCCCTTGTAAATCGTAGGTTGGTAATCATTAGTTAATGCCTTTACCTAAACTATTTGAAGTTGAATAGCAAATTCACACCAAGAACCAAACTGCCACACATTTTATAGTAGTCATACCCATATCTTGCATATGTCTCAGGTAAAAGCCGTTGCAGAGGTAATTGAAAAGCAGCACCGAATCAAAAAAATTTATAATCTAATATTCTTGCCATGTTTAAGTACTTTTATTTTCTTTTTAATTTAATTTTTTAATTGGAATTCATTAATGTAGATTTAAATACTGTAATCAATTGTTGTTAGTTAGCTGGCTGACTGCTTTATAAAGGGTTTAGCGGTCGGTCAGTTTTTTGTTGATACTCCTTCATAAGTGTATATGTTGTTTATTGGCTGATAGCCTTATGGACGTTGTGGTTCTGGCTGTCAGCTTTTTTGTCTAACTGAGATTCCGGAAGGCTTGACCATGAAATTCCGCAGGATTTGGACCATAAGTTTATACAACCTTATAAAGTAAGAAAATAACAATTTCTTGAATTAGAAAGCAATCATTAGATTTGAGGCACCAATGAAACCTTATTACTGGTCTATGAAGTTGATTGCCATCCTAAGTTTGATAGCCATTCCAGCACTGTCATTTTCTCAAGTACCTGATCATAAATCGACTGTTATATGCATAGTAAAACCAAATATCAATGCCAAAGAAGTTGTGACGCATCACGCAATAGTTGGCAATGAGAACATCGTTCATTTGCATCAATTAACGGACAAAGAAATTAGAAGAATTATAGGAAAGGCAGCTGACAATCCTATTGTGTTAAGAATGGTGCTCAAGCCCGACGTTAACCTGTCTACAATTGGAGAATTTTACAGTCGTCACAATATAATTGGTAAACTGGAGAACTCACCTTTAGTGATTGATGGAGAGACTATGACAGATATGACAAAGCTGTTAATTGATGGAAGTATTGTGCGATCAGTGACCCAAAGTTTGGATTCAATCGTCATAAGAACGATTTATGATAACCCACATCGTAAGGCTATGTATTGACCACCGAAGATTAAAGGCCTGGTAATAAACGGAAGTACATAATTAAGCAAGCAAAGTTAGGACTGGTGCTTCTGAAGCGCACGAAAGACTACGGCATAAACCCACAGCCTCTACACAGTCAATTTATTCCGTTTCCTTTCTTGCTTGATCGCAACAAACCATCTTGCTATCTTTATACTAAGTTAATCATGACAACCCGTCCAATCGAACCGCCATTTATATTACCGTCGGAAGGTGCAGCCATCCGGGTTACCGAACATGAGGTAAAAGGCAGCCGCATATTTTACATCGTTTTCCCCGGCACCCGTAAACCGCTGACCATCACCGTGTCTGAACGGCGCGGAACGGATGAAAAGTTTTGGACGTCCATCCCGGAAGGCCGTCAGCCGGAGGCGGAACATTATGGGAAATTAATTGCTAACTTTATCAGGTCAAAAAGAAGGACTTAATTATGTGCTACTACAACGGACAAAAAGTAACCCGGGTGGAATTCATCAAGCTGAAGGCCCTCGAAAAAGCGGTCAGCCGCTATAACTTTTTGAACGTGGGTGTACATAATGGTTTTAATTATGCCCCCTGCGCGATATTGGTGGCGAGTCCGGATGGCAAAGACTTTGACATCGTCCAGGCGGAATGGGGCTATGTGCCCGGCTTTATTAAAACGCGCGCGGAAGCCAATATCTTCCGGAAAAAATACACCACCCTCAACTTTAAATCTGAGAACCTTTTCCTTAAGGAGGACGGCAAACGTTCCATGTGGGCGGATGCTGCTAAAAACCGCCGGTGCCTGGTATTGTCCACGGGTATCGTCGAATCGCGGCATGTCGCTAAAACCGGCAAAAAGGGACAGCCATTAAAGGAAACCATTAAGTATCCCTACCTGGTGACAGTTAAGCAACAGGAGTATTTTTATATGCCCGGTCTATATAACGAATGGCTGGACCCCGAGACCAGCGAATTTGTGAATACTGTTGCCTTCGGGATCACCGGCTCGAATATCGTCATGGACCAGATCCACAACTCCAAACAAAGGATGCCGGCCATCCTGACGGAAGATCTCGCCTGGGAGTGGCTGATGGAAAGACCCGGCAAGGAACGTCTTTCACAAATAGCGCGTACACAAATACCTTCCCGTTTGTTGGAATTTTGCACGGTCGGCCGCGATTACCGGACCACTTTAACCGCGACGCCGCAGGATTATCCTGAATTGCCGCCGGTCGATATGACCTATCTTGACCGGGAAAACCTCGAATTTGATTATTGGTCGGCAGCGTTGGAGCCTGCGCTGCACCATGAAGGGGGATCGACGGTCGTAGTGGAACAGCTCAGGACCGTTTACCCGCCGGGCATGAATAGCTAACACACTTATTTAAAATTCCTGCCTTTATGCAGGTAATCCGCTGATTCCTTGTCCAGGGTTTTGAGCGGTTTATCCGCCGGCACAAACGGTGCGGCTTTTTCATCGGCACGGGACAGCGTCATTACGGGCTGCTTTTCGTTTTTAATGGCTGTCAGGTCACCCAGTAATTTGGTGATATTAAATACCCTCCGTACAATGATATGCGTTACTTCGGTACGTTCGACGACGCCTTCTACCATCAATAAACGGGAGTGCAGGATCTCTTTACGGTATTTGTCAAAAAGTTTGGGGAAGACGACCAGGTTGGCGGTTCCCGTTTCATCCTCCAGGGTGATAAAGCATACCCCTTTCGCGGTGCCCGGCCGCTGGCGGATCAGGATCAGGCCGGCAATTTTAATCAGTTTTTTATTGTCGGTACCGTTGGCTTCTTTGGCAGTGATGATATGCAGCAGTTCGAGCTGATGCCGGATAAAGGTCAACGGGTGGCCCTTGATCGAAAGCCCGGTCGTTGCGTAATCCTGTACGACGTGCTCCGAGAGCCGCAAGGCAGGTAAATTTACTTCCGGCTCATGAACACTTGCCGATGGCTGGCCCTGCATCAATTGTACCGGCCGGTCATGCAGCGCCGAAACTTCCCAAAGGGCGCGCCTGCGGTCAAGGCCCATGGAACGGAACGCATCGGCATTGGCCAATGTCTCCATGGTCGCCACGCTCACACCGGCATCGCAAAGCTGGTGCGGGGCGGTATAATGCCTTGTCCTGCCCGCTACCAGTTTCTCCATTTCTTCTTCACGGATGCCATCAATCTCCCGGAGGCCTAATCGCATCGCGAAATATTTACCTTGCCTGGCTTCCAGCGTGCTGTCCCATTGCGAGTGGTTGACATCGATGGGCAGTATTTTAACGCCATGTTCGCGCGCGTTCCGTACGATCTGCGCAGGCTGGTAAAAGCCCATCGGCTGGCTGTTGAGCAGCGCCGCGCAAAAGACTTCCGGGTAATAGAATTTCAGCCAGCAGGAAACATAGACCAGCAGCGCAAAGCTGGCCGCGTGGCTTTCCGGGAAACCATAGCTGCCAAAGCCCTCCAATTGTTTAAATATGCGGCGGGCATATGCTTCGTCGTAGCCGCGGGAGATCATGCCGGTGATCAGTTTATGCTCAAATTTGCTGACCATGCCATTAAATTTAAAGGTCGCCATGGTGCGCCGCAGCAGGTCGGCTTCGCCCGGCGTGAAACCGGCTGCTACGATGGCCAGTTCCATGGCCTGTTCCTGGAACAAGGGAACGCCGAGTGTACGTGCCAATATTCCTTTTATTTCGTCATTGGGATAGTCGACTTCTTCTTCGCCGTTTCGCCTGCGGATGTAGGGATGTACCATATCGCCCTGTATCGGCCCCGGCCTTACGATGGCCACTTCGATGACCAGGTCATAGAAACAGGTGGGTTTCATCCGCGGCAGCATGGACATTTGCGCACGGCTCTCGATCTGGAATACGCCGATGGTGTCCGCTGCGGTGATCATTTCGTAGACTTTGGCATCATCCTGCGGGATATTCGCCAGCGTCAGGGTGATCCCGTAATGGTTTTGTATCAAATCAAAAGCTTTGCGAATGCAGGTCAGCATCCCCAAAGACAAGAGATCCACCTTCATAAAACCCAGCGCGTCGATGTCGTCCTTGTTCCATTCGATATTGGTGCGGTCCTTCATACGGGCATGAAAGATGGGGCACAGATCGCTGAGCTTGCCATCGGTGATGACAAAGCCGCCGGTATGCTGGCCCAGCTGCCTTGGGAACCCGATCAGCAGGCCGGTCAGTTCAATGACTTTGAGTAAATGCGGGTCTTTGGCGTTAAGTCCCAGTGTCTTGATTTGCTCCGCTGTTATCTCATCGTCTGACAGGTCGCCGTAAGCGTCCGATAGCTGCCTGACCACATCTACGGACAGCCCCATTGCACGGCCGACATCCTGGACGGCACCTTTATAATGCAGCGTGAACACCGTCGGCAGGATTGCTGCCCGGTCACGGCCGAAGCGGTTATAGACATACTGCATGACTTCTTCCCGCCGTTCATGCTCAAAGTCCACGTCGATATCGGGCGGTTCGTTACGTTCTTTGGAAAGGAAACGGGCGAAGAGCAGGTTGGATTTATCCGGCGGTACAGCGGTGATCCCCAATACAAAGCACACCGCGGAGTTAGCGGCGGAACCACGGCCCTGGCAAAGGATCTGCTGTTTCCGGGCCCAGGTCACATAATCTTCAACCGTCAGAAAATAATCGGCCACATCCAGTTCGGCAATGATCCCGAGCTCCTCTTCAATAGCTTTGACTACTTTTTCGGGGACGTCACCGGCGTAATACAGGTTGGCCCCTTTCCAGGCGAGGTATTCCAGTTGCTGCTGGGGCGTACGGCCATCGGTCGTCAGCTCACCGGGGTATTTATATTTCAGTGACTTCAGGTCGAAGCGGCAGGCATCGGCAATATTGCGGGCATTGGCAATGGCTTCGGGATAGCTGCGGAATAGCCGGTCCATCTCCGCTTTTTCTTTAAGGTGCCGCTCGGCGTTTTGGTGCAGTTTATAACCCGCATTAAAAATCGTGCATTTCTCCCGCACACAGGTCAGGATATCCTGCAATTCACGGCGGCTGACGTCATGGTAATGCACATCGTTCGTTGCCACCAGGGGGACGCCCAGTTCGGCTAACAGGAACAGGCGCTTGGCATCGTCACCGGTGTAATATTTTGTCGCCGCGATATACAGGTTAGGCAGGTTCTCCCGGTAGTCTTTGACGTGCTGCGTAAAAACCAGCTCAAATTCAAAATCCTGGGTGATCTTGTCCGGCGGGATGATGATGAAGTACGACCCTTTGGCGTGCCGGTAAACATCTTTTTTAGTGATATGGCATTGCTCCTTTTCTGCCCGAAGGTTTCCAAGCGTTAACAAAGCGGAAAGCCGGGCATAAGCGGTTTTATTGGTCGGATAGGCCAGTAAGCCCGGGCCGTCGAGCAGGTCAAGGCGCACGCCGGGGATCAGGCGGATTTTGCGGTCCTTAGCTACCTGGTAGGCGCGGACGACACCCGCGAAGGTATTCCGGTCGGTGATACCGATCGCATCATAGCCGATATCAGCTGCCTGGTCGACGAGTTCCTCGGGATGGCTGCCGCCGCGCCGGAAACTAAAATTGCTGGTTACCTGTAATTCTACGTAACTCATGCGAAAAAGCCGTGTAAGTACCAGTGCTGGTTGTTTTCTGCGTTATAGTGGCCTGAGCGGTAAAGCCAGTAGCGGCGCCCCTGTTCATCTTCGGCGACATAATAATCCCGGTGTTCGCCCGGTTCCAGCCACCATTCGCGTTCAATGCGTTCGGGGCCGTCCGCACCAACGATAATATGCTGCTCCCCTTTCCAGATAAACAGCCTTGGCGGGTAATCCGGTGTGAGCGCCATCGCCTCGATGGGTTCGGGCTTATCCAGTATTTGCATGGGGCGCGGCTTATCCGTGCGCCACTCGCTCCCGGGTTTTTCTTTTAGGCTAATATCCGGTTTGGGCGTGCGTTCCGGCCAGTAATGTTCGCCCGGCAAATAACGGCTGATCGCTGCATTGCCGATGCGGCCCGCGAGCCGGTCGAGGAGTTCGGCAACTTCTTCGCTGTCCACACCGCCTTTCGATGACCACAATTCGCTTTGTTTGTCGCTGACGGGTTCGGTCTTCAGCGCGTCCAGCGTAAACAGCTCAATGCCCAGTCCCGGCGCGACAGTGTCCAGCTTGATAAAAAACAGTTTAAAAATATGCTGCATCCGGTTACTGGCATGGTTGGTTCCAATGGTGATATTGCCGTTCTTGCCGTCGATCCGGTACCAGGTGAACGCGGCAGATCGCAGGCCGAGGCCCTCACCGTAAAGCCTTTTACATAGTCTTTCCAGCAAATTATTTAAACCGATCTCGATGGCGGGCCGGGTTCTGACGGGCTCCGGGCATTCCAGCCGCTCGCTGTAAGGCACCGGCTCTTTGAGCGGGAACAGGTATTCCGGTTCCTGTCCCAGTGCCTGTTGCAAACGTAAAACCATCGATTTCCCGAAACGGCGGCGGATCACCGTATCGGGCATATGAATAAAACTGCTGATCTGGTGCAGTCCTAAATTCCGGAGCTTTAATAAATGGTCAACTGACAAACGCAGGGCATAGGGCGGCAATGGCATGAGCGCGTTGCGATGACCGCCTTCAGCAACGATCAGTCCCGATGTGGCGCAGCGTGCGACACCCCAGGCAGTGCCGATCGTGTCGGCAATGGCCGGACGGACTTCATAGCCCAGCGTTTTTAAACGGGAAACGATCTCCTGCAAATAAGCTTTTTCGCCGCCTTTCAGATGGGTACAGCCGGTGACATCCAGCAATAAGCCGTCGGGCGGGTCAAGTTGCACCAGCGGCGTATAGCGCAGGCACCATTCCGCAAGGCCTGTCAGTAGTTTCAGGTTACGTCCGGGCTTGCCGTCGAACACCTGGAGGTCAGGTACAATGACCCGTGCATCGGTTACCGTCATGCCTTCGCTTACGCCGTAACGGCGTGCCTCTTCTGTCAGCGCCGTGATCAGCATCCGGCCATGGTCGTGTTCGGCAAAGACATAGGCTGTCCCTTTCAGACCGGGCTGGCGGATCGCCTTCCAGTCCGTCAGCAAATGCCGGAACCATATAGCGGCAAAACGTTTAGGCATAACGACGGGCGGCTTCCGCTATAGTCGGTTTAACAATCGTTTGAAAATCCTGCTTTTTCCATTCCACGGTCCAGTTTCCCGGCTTGCCGTTGCGTACTTTCAGCAGTTCGACCTGCCAGCGCGGATGGCCGACACCGGGCATACCCGCTCTCAATTGGCTGCGAACGGAGCGGACCTGCCAGCGGGTGACGCATGCTGTCGTGTTGATCTTACGGACGTCTTTGCGCAGCACAAAACCCGTAACATGACTTTTTTCCACGGCCAGCTGCAGCCGCTGGGATTCTGTAAAGCTCAGCTCTTTGGTTTCGCAGATCACCGTTGCGACCCCTTCGCATTTCAGCGCTTCCTCCGTCACCCACAACAGATCTTTTTGTAAAGGGACATCGACAAAAATCACCCGGTCCGGGTCCACCCCGAACAGTTTTAGCGCGGGCGGGTAAATGCGCCGGGTATAACTGATCCACAGGCAGGCTCCGCCGCCTGAAAGCAGTTTTTGAACCAGACCGGCAATAAAGCCGCCGCTGGCGGCGGTATCTTCCGGGCTGCTGCTGATGAACTCATGAATAGCGCCGGTCGGGAATATGCCGTTTGGAAATGCGGTTTCCATCGTTCCCAGGCCAAAGTGTTGACTTTCGCCCGGCTGCGGCGGTTTGAAGCCTTCCCAGGTCAGCAGCTCCCCGCGAAGTTTTTCTATAATTTCCTGTTTTGTCGCTTGCATATCCGTTCTTTTTGGGACTATAAAGTTATGCTAATATTTTTAGCATTTTCTTTTACTTTTTTACATTTTTTTCTCCACTTTTGTTTTTATGAGAAAAAAGTTATTCGATGACCTCCCCAAATCGCTGAAACTCAGCAGCGCGACCTGGCTGCATATTTTTCCGGATGGCGGTGAGGGCTACCGCCTCTTTGACCCACTGGAAGAAAAAGAAATGGGAAGGATCCTTTTTGATCAAGCGGGTAACTGGGTCTATGACGGGGAATTACTCAATGTTTATGAGCAGGAAGAAGCAGCGGGCGCGATCAGCGGCTACCAGAAGGAAATGGATGAATTGTTAAAAACGCTGAAACGCTGACCGGTATAATTTTTAAAAAAACTTATTCTTTATTCCTGATATGGTCATTGATGTTGTTCTCGAATTCTTCCATGTCCTTATCACTAACGGCACTCCCTTTCTCAAAACCAAAATGGATGCCGATTAAAGCTGCCAACCAGCTGCAAAGAAACCAGCGCCAGAAAGGTAACCAGTGTCCGCCTGCAGCGCAAATGCCGATCAGCAAGCAAAAAAGCGTAATTAAAAGGTAGATCCAGTAATTTTCGATCGCGTGAAAAGACTTCAGCCTGCCTGCTGTCACCAAAAACAAAGTGACAAATTTGGATATCGCATAAACCAGCCCCAACAAGAGAAAGTACCCAAACGGGTAAAAAACGGTCTGTATCAACTCGAAAAGGTTAGTCATGGCTTGGGATTATTAAGCAATTTAGCTATTAGCAATTGAAAACCCCTTTTTTCTTTTTTTAACAATGAACCTGTAACTTCGGCAATGCAATTCGGAAGAGAAGAAATCGACTTATCAAACTTTGATCACCGTCTGCCCGCGGACGGGCCGCTGACAGCACTGGCTTTGTCCGGCGAACGTGATAGCCAGTTTAAAGCCTATGTCGGCGCGCCTAGTTGGGGAAATAAATTTTGGCTGGGAAAAGTTTACCCGAAGGGAACCAAAGACACGGACTTTCTGAAATATTATGCAGCGGATTTTAACGCGGTTGAGCTGAATGCTACGTTTTATAATATTCCGTCCCCCGAACTGTTATTGACCTGGAAAGAAAAGGTAAAAGCAGCGCCCGGCTTTAAATTTTGTCCCAAGTTCCCCCAGGCCATCACGCATATCCGCAGGTTCAAGAATTCGCAGGAACCAAGCGATAAATTTTACCGCAGTATCTCCGTTTTAAAAGAACATCTCGGGCCGGTGTTTATTCAGCTCGCAGATAATCTGACCTACAAATCATTTCCTGACCTGAAAGCCTATCTTACAAATATGCCGCAGGATATCAGCTATTTTGTCGAACTCAGAAATAAAAAATGGTATGCGGACCCGGAGCAGCGTAGTAATTTATTTGACCTGCTTAAAGCACTGAAAATAGGCCTGGCTATTTCAGATACCCCAGGCAGGCGGGACTGCCTCCACATGGAACTGACCACACCAGATGCTTTTGTCCGTTTTGTCAACAGCGGCGATGAACGCCTGGACTTTCAGCGGCTGGATGAATGGCTCGATCGCCTTGTTAGCTGGAAGGTGCAGGGCCTCCGTTCGCTATATTTTTTTATCCATGCAGGTGATACGCCAAAACTCACCCTGTTTAATTACCTGATACCGAAGCTCAATAAACAATTAGGATTGGAGCTTAAAATCCCCGGACGTTATGCAGAATCCGACCTTTTCCTTTAACCTGGACTATGCGGGTAAAACCGTGGACTGTAGAGTCGTCATGGAAGACCGCGGCTACGACGTTCACTTTGACGGCCGCTTCATGGCGACCATCGCCCATACAGACGACTGGACCTGGATCCAGGAATCAGGCGTGATCCTGCCCGACGCAATTATTGAAGAGATCGGCTTCAGGATCGAAAGCGAATACAAATAAATGCTGCGAGTTGGATTAATCACCATTCGAACAGGCATCCAGGAACTGCGGCTGTTTAAGATTTAAAGGCCGACAAATTTCAAACTGCACCGGTACAGCAGATCAGGCGTTTCTCAATTAAATTTTCCTAAATACAGGAAAATTATATTCATGAGGATATAGTGTTTTAAGACAAAGCCAGCCTATCGCCAACATCATAAAAAAAGCGATGAGAAACCTGAAATACTGTATAAAAGTTTTGTCCTGGCTAGTGTCGCTTTTTTCAATCAAACCTGTTGAAAGATAAAGCAGGCTGGTCAGAAAGACGAAACCGGAGAAAACTACTTCAAAGAAATTTTTCATCGAAACAAGATACACAAATGCCAGGTAAAATCATTAAAGGACCAGTTCATTAACTCAGCCACATCGGATTTACCGGTCTTGGATCTTCCTCGGTGATCAGCATTTCCGGGTAATCCAGGTAACGGGCATACCAGATCATCGCGCCTTCTAAAACGCTTATCGGTTCTCCCTTCCAGCCAATGGTTTCAAAGGCAAGCCATTCACCATGATCATCGCCGAACAAATGGATCTCATTTTCCTGCGGATAGAAAGGCTCCTGCTCCAGGCTGAAAGTTTGAACACGGAGTCCGGTCACTTCATGTACGATCACATGGTCATTAGCTTCATCAGAAAGAAAGTAGGTCGTACTGTGCATAAAAAGCAAATATACCTGAACAAACCATTACGGAGCAGATTTGTTGAAAGCAACATGAAAAACGAAAACACAAAAACACGCTATAGCGATTCTGAGCTAAAGGAATTCCAACTGTTGATAGAAGATAAGATCAGGATGGCCCGGGAGGAACTGGGTGAATTAACGGCTGCGCTAAGTTCATCAAACAGCAATGGTGACGACGCGGCCATCGCCGGCAAAACCCTCGAAGATGGTTCGGCCACTTATGAAAAGGAGCAAAATACCCAGCTGGCGGCAAGGCAAAAAAAGTTTATCGAACAACTGGAAGCCGCGCTGATCCGCATCCACAATAAAACCTATGGCATTTGCCGGGAGACCGGACGGATCATTCCGGCTGAACGCCTGCGTGCTGTGCCGCATACGACGCTGAGCATGGAAGCAAAATTGAAACAAGCATCCTGATTTGTAACTTTCTTCTTACAGAGGCTTATTGGCTTCAGGTTTGCATTCATTTATAAATGATGACTCCGGAAGAACAAGTACATGAATTTTTAAGCAAACCATTTCGATCAAGAAATACTTTATTTGAATTTAATTTTTATTTCCACACCGAAAACCGCGGATTAATGGAAGTGGTTTACCTGTTAAATGAAAAAGTAGAATTTTTCAGATTTGAAATTGATTATGCGGATTCCCTGCCTGAAATAACATTTGATGACCTGGAAATCACCTTACAATCCGGAGAAGTTATCGCTAATCTGAAAATGCTTTTGAGCGAAGCACTGTATTGTTTTACCAACCAGATTGATCGAATAGGAAGAAAAGAACGACAGGTAGCGATTATTTAATTTATAGTATAAAGTGATTGCCGTAAATTCCCTTAATGCAACAGGATCTCGCTGAATTAATGTCAACAAAAAGGGCTAAGCTTTTTCAAGCTTAGCCCCGCAGACCGGAAACAACGGCTGGTCTAAAACCGGCCCGCTTTTTCAATTATGATAAGTTGACCTAAAATGTGGTTATAATCAGTCAAGGATACTACCAAAATTGGTAAGAGGTTAATAAAAAGGCTAACCATTCCTGATTAGCCTAAAAACCAATTAACTGACTGATTAATTAATAATACCCCTATTATTAAACAATTAAATAAATAATAGATAAACACAGATTTTGTTTTATTGAAATTGAATTTTACTATTTCTTAAAATCCGGTGATGATAAAAAATTTATTATTGCAGTGATAACACCTGTACTTTTCGACGGGCAGCCAAAAAAAGAACATTTCAAATATTTCTCCCCTTGAAATTTTGTGATGCGATATCGTATCGCAGTTCGGACAATGGATACTTTTCAGATTGTGATTGTTGATATCAGACATAAAGAATATTTGGTTAATTGATCAGGTTAGGTGGTAACAGATGACTTTTCTGCTCATTTAAAATTGCGATCACTTCTTTATAACAAAAGAGTTTGAAGGCATCGCAACAGCAATCCAGTTCCAGTTTATTGTCTACAAGCTCTATATGAGGTTGTTTTTTGTGGATTTTGCAGCGCTGATTTCTCAGGTCTGCGAACAGTTCGTCAGATATCAGTACCATAAAACTTGTGTTAATAGGCATTTAGACGCTGAACGAGCAACCCAGGTATATTTGAGAACTCATAGAGTTATATAAACAATATTTTTCGCAGTGTTTTGTTTTAACTTTTTGATGATCAAATTGTTAATTCTATTTTTGGTAATTCGCGCCGTTTCTGCTATTTTACGGTGCAATTATAAAATTTGATATAATATTTTCCGCTGCCATATCTTTTCGCATTATTTTCCGGTAACTGACGACAATAATCCCAACTCGAATTTTAAAATAATGGCTGACAGGGCTAAGAAAATCAAATTCTTATTAAAAAATATCAAAAACCAACGGGAATCTTTAGGTTACTCCCAGGAGTATGTGGCGCTCAAAATGAACATGTCTCAAAATGCCTATAGCAAAATAGAGACCGGCAAATCTGCCATTACGGTTGAAAGGTTATACGACATCGCTTCAGTTCTCTTAACTACCCCTGAAAAGCTGATGCAAACGACCATGAAATTATCCAATTCAGATTGAAAAACCAGGGTCATTTACGGCTTTGTCCATTTCCAATTTTTGATTTCGGGCTGATCATCCAGGTGCTCATGGATATAATCCGTATGTGCGGCAAGTTGGTTATCGCACCATTGCAGGAAAGCATCTCCCCCTTCAGGTTTTTCGGCCAGCCGCCGGATCGCGTCCGCTGCCAGATGATAGCGGCTCATCTGGTTTAAGACGGTCATATCAAAGGGCGTGGTGGTCGTGCCTTCTTCCATATAGCCACGCACATGAAAGCGCCCGGGATTTGGACGGCCATGGATCAGGTCATGGATGATGCGCACATAGCCGTGAAAGGCGAAGATCACGTCTGAACTTTCTGTAAAAAGTTCGGCGAAGAGTCCTGCAGACATGCCATGCGGGTGATAATCATGAGGCGACAGCGCCATCAGGTCGATGACGTTCACTACACGTACCTTTAAACCGGGCAGGTGATTTTGCAGCAGCCAGGCGGCAGCGACAGTTTCCAGTGTGGGTACATCACCGGCACAAGCTAAGATCACATCCGGCTTTTCGCCATTCGTATTCCCGGCCCATTTCCAGTCAGAGGCACCGCGTTTGGCGTGTTCTACCGCGTCAGCCATATTCATGTATTGCAGAGCGGGCTGCTTGCCGGCGATGATCACGTTCACATAGTTCCGGCTGCGCAGGCAATGGTCCCCGATGGCCAGCAAGGTATTACTATCCGGCGGCAGGTAGATCCTGATCACTTTACTCTTTTTATTGACCACGGTATCGATAAAACCGGGCCCCTGGTGACTGTAACCGTTGTGATCCTGGCGCCAGGCATGGTAGGTCAGCAGATAATTGAGCGAGGCTACGGGCTTGCGCCAGGGGATCTCCTCGCAGGATTTGAGCCATTTGGCGTGTTGGTTAAACATGGAATCGATGATCGTCACGAAGGCTTCATAACAGGGGAAGATCCCATGCCTGCCGGTGAGCAGGTAACCCTCCAGCCAGCCTTCACACAAATGTTCACTCAGCACTTCCATCACGCGGCCTTCCGGTGATAATTTATCATCGGTTGGCAAAATCAGTTCCATAAAACAGCGTTCCGTGGCTTCAAAAACAGCTTCCAGTTTATTGGATTCTGTTTCATCCGGGCAATACAGCCGGAAGTTCTTTTGTTCTTCATTAAGCCGGAAAACATCACGCAAATATTCGCCCAGCTTTTTCGTGCTGCCTGCTTCGCTAACAGCCGGTTCGTCCAGCTGGATGGCATAGGCATTAAAGTCAGGCAACACCAAATCTTTCAGCAATTGGCCGCCATTTGCGTAGGGCGATGCACTCATGCGCTTGTTGCCTTGAGGCGCCATTGCTTTTATAGCCGCCGGAATTTTACCGTTTTCGTCAAATAGCTTTTCAGGTTCGTAACTGCGTAACCATGCTTCGACAGCTTTCAATTTATCGGGATCTTCCTTGACTCCGGTTAATGGCACCTGGTGGGCACGGAACGTACCTTCGATAGCTTGACCGTCCCATGACTTGGGCCCGGTCCAGCCCTTTAAAGTTCGGAGAATGATCATCGGCCAGGGCGCTTCGCTCGGTTCGCCTTTTCGTGCGGCTTCCTGTATAGCCCGGATACTGACATAGCAGCTATCCAGCGCGGCGGCCATTTGCGGTGCACATCCAAAGGATCTGTTCCTTCGACAAAATAAGCCTGGTAACCCTGGCTGTCAAAAAATTGTTCGAGTTCGTCATCGGCCATTCGTCCCAGCACGGTCGGTCCGGAAATTTTATAACCGTTCAGGTGCAGGATCGGCAATACTGCGCCGTCACGCGCCGGGTTCAGGAAATTGATCGATTTCCAGCTGCCTGCCAGCGGGCCCGTTTCGGCTTCGCCGTCGCCGATGACGCAGGCAGCGATCAGGTCGGGATGATCGAAAACGGCACCAAAAGCATGTACCAGTGCATAACCCAGTTCGCCGCCTTCGTGTATAGAGCCCGGCGTATGCGCGCTGACATGGCTGGGGATACCGCCCGGCGTTGAAAACTGGCGGAAAAGCTGTTTGATGCCTGCTTCATCTTCGGTAACTTTCGGGTATAGCTCAGCATAGGTTCCTTCCAGGTAAGTGTTGGCGACGATCGCAGGCGCGCCGTGGCCCGGCCCGCAAATCAAAAATATATCGGCATCCGTATCCTTGATTAAACGGTTCAAATGCACATAGATCAGGTTTAAACCCGGTGAAGTCCCCCAGTGGCCCAGCAGCCGGGGTTTGATATGCTCGGGGCGCAACGCTTCTTTCATTAAGGGATTATCCAATAAATAGATCTGGCCTGCTGCCAGGTAATTGGCTGCCTGCCAGTAGGCATGCAGTCCTGCAAGGGTTTGCTCATTGATCATGATTCCTGGAGTATAGCTTTAACGTGTTTTGCAATCATTCTTTCCTCATTGGTTTTGATCACCCGTACTTCCACCCGACTTTGTGTGGCGGAAATCACGGTGTCCTTTTCATTGGCCCGCTCATCAATTTCGATGCCCATAAACTCAAGACCGTTACAGATAAGTTGCCGGATGTCCGGCGAATTCTCCGCGATTCCCCCGGTAAAGACCAGGAGATCGATGCCGCCCATCGCTGCGGCAAGCGCAGCGATGAACTTACGGGCACTATAGCAAAAGTGTTCCAGACCCGCTGCGGCCTTTTTGCTGCGGTTCCTGCTTTTCAAAAGCGCTTCCACATCGCTGTTACCGGCAATCGCTTTTAAGCCGGAATTTTTATTCAGCAGCTCTTCCAGGTCCGCAACAGCAAGGTTCTCGTTTTTTAACAGGTATAATAAAACGCCCGGGTCCAGGTCACCGGTACGGTTACCCATAACCAGCCCGCCCGCCGGGCTAAAGCCCATCGTCGTGTCAACTGACTTACCGCCGGCCACGGCCGTCATACTCGCGCCGCTGCCCAGGTGGGCGGTCACTAACTTTTTATCATCCAGCCACGCTATCTCCTGTTGCAGCGTTTCCCAGATATATTCATAGGATAGCCCATGAAAGCCGAAGCGGATCAACCCATGTTCTGCATATTTTTCAGGGATAGGAAAATTACGGGCAACCTCAGGCAGATCACGGTGGAAAAAGGTATCAAAACAGGCGACCTGTCTGGCTTTTGGAAAAGCCTTTTCAAATTGCCGGATAAGTTCGGCTTCAGCGGGTAAATGTTCCGGATCAACAAAGTAGAGCGCTTCCAGGTCAGCCAGTAAAGATGCGGAGATCTGTTCGGGTACACGATGCTGCAGGCCGCCGTGCACGACCCGATGGCCTATGGCGGTGATGGTCAGCGCAGCATCTTTCAGCCATTGAATGATCGCTTCTGCAGCCTGGCGGCTATCCAGCTGATCTTCTTTTTCAAGAATGGATTTGCCGTTCGCATCTTTGATCTCCAGGACAGCTTTTTCAGCGTTCAAACCTTTTGCTTTTGCAGTAAAAAGTTCTTCCAGCGTATCGCTGTCAAAGACCGCGGTCTTCAGACTGGAAGAGCCGCCATTGACCGCTAAGATCACCTGTTTGTTGTTTGCCATATCAAAGCAACAGCTTCGGCGGGTCTTGGTTTGTTATGATTATGTTATCAATTGCAAACGAGGATTATTTGATCGCTTCTTTCAACGGTACGTTGATGCTGTCAGTTTTTTTGCGCCGCCCGGGCCTGCCCCAGATCTGTCCCATATGGCGGATGGGTATTTCATCGCCCAAAAGTTTGCCCCAGGGTTTGAGGTCATCTACGCGGTCAAAAATGATCTTCATGACAGCAACCATCGGCAGCATCAGAAACATGCCGGGAATGCCCCACATCATATTGCCCAGGAAAACAGCGACTAAGGAAATCAGCGCGTTGATCTGGACCTTTACAGATACAAAACGCGGGAAGATGATATTGCTGTCCACGAATTGTATGAGCAGGTAAGAGGCGATCACGGCCAGTTGCGCGGAATAACCGTCTTTGGTGACCGTTGCGATGATGACCGGCAGCAGGATCGATACAAATCCGCCGATATAGGGCAGGATATTGATGACCCCGCCGATGACGCCCAGCAGGATGGCGTACTTTACGCCAATGATAAACAGCGCCAGGGAATTGAGCGCGGAAACAATGATCATTTCGATCAACAGGCCCACGATGTAGCTTTGGATGGCTGACTTGGTTTGCGCCAATACCTCGCCAACACTTTTGGAATGTTCTTCAGAAAATACTTCGTATAAAAAATTCAGGATCAGGTTCTTATACAACAGCAGCATAAATATATAAATGGGAATGATCAGCATCAAACTGAGCGTACCGAAAACCGTTCCGATCACGCTGCCAATAGCCGCCTGGCTGCTGTCCAGGGCGTTTTTAACAAACAAAACCTGTTTCTGGATCGATACGCCGAATTGCTGGCTGATCCAAAGCTCCAGGCTGTCCGTCATCTGCACGAAACGGATCTTTAAAACAGGAAAAGACTGGCTGAACTGCGCGATCTGGCTGCTCATTAAATAACCGATCAGTCCCATGAAAGCGACGCCGCTCAGTACCGTCAGCAGAACAGCCAGCGGCCTTGGCAATTTGTAATCCAGCAAACGGTTGTACAAAGGGTTAAGCAGGACCGCAAATAAAATTGCGAAAGCAAAAGGGATCAGGACACCGTTCAAAATAGTCAGGATGCTCACCAAATAATAAAGGCCGATGAGCACTGCCGGGGCTTTGATGTAAAAGGGATAGTCTTTTGCGGGCATAACAGGTTATGGTTTGGATCTTGTATCCTAACTACATTCAGTCGCGAAAATAGTTTTGAGATGACAGATTCCGCTACTCCAAAACAAATATCAAATCATTCAATCATTTAAATCTTCAGGTTATGGAAACTTTGACAGTAATTAAAAAATGCGAAAATCGTGGGCCGGACGGACAAAAAATTATAACAAGCGTACGCAATGGGATTTATTTTAAATTCACGATGTACCTGTAAGAGTTCGCCATCATAGTAGACTTTAAGCATTTCGGGCGTACATTCGGGTTTGCCGGTGCAAAGGGTTTACAACAAATTCTCGAATAGCCGGTCCGAAGAACTGGTACTGGTTTTTGATAAGATCCTTGCGGAGGTAGCCGACTGGAACAAAGTGGTCATCAGCACCACGCCCAACTGTATCATGTTTTACCGGCGGACCGCATTTTTGATTATCCGGCCGATGAAAAAATGGCTGGACCTGAAAATTTATTCTAAAACAGGGCATAAAGATATCCGCTGCCGGTGTTACCGCAACATTGACCGGTTTGTTTAAAGCTTGACGAATGCATTTGCCACGTCTTGTATGGTGTAACGCGTTGGCCCTTCGATATGAAACAAGCCCGTTTCGCTACGATTTTAGCGTTATAATTTAATAAACACGGAAACGGTCTGTGATTGAAAAAGCCGCTGATGTTCAGCGGCTTTTTCAGGGAATGGCAGCGCAATATTATTTAAACAATGCCGACAATTTTTTATCCAGCTCTTCTCCGCGCAGGTTTATAGCAATAATTTTTCCCTGCGGGTCAATCAGAAAATTCTGCGGGATAGACCGGATGTCATAAAGCTTGGCGACGTCGTTGGTCCAGTATTTAAGATCAGAAACTTGCGTCCATGTCAAACCATCGGCTTTGATCGCCGCGAGCCACGCGGCCCGGGCGTCCGGGCGGTCCAGCGAAACGCCAAGCATTTCAAAACCTTTTGCTTTATATTGGGCGTACGCTTTAACATAATTGGGGTTTTCGGCACGGCAGGGCCCGCACCAGGACGCCCAAAAATCAAGTAGCACATATTTGCCGCGAAAATCGCTTAGCTTAACCGCTTTTCCGCTGGTATCACTTTGGGTAAATAATGGTGCCAGACCTCCGATAGTCGTGGACCGGGCGCTGTTCATCCGTTTTAAAAGGTCCTGTCCCGCTTTTGTGTTACGTACATCAGCGTCCAAAGTATGATACAATGGCTCAACCTGCGTAAGGTCAATTTTTGACCCGGCCCATTCATTCAACGCGATCACACTTGAAAAGGAGCTCGGGTGTGCCTTAATGTAGGCTAACTGGCGGTTTTTGTATATTTCTACTGCCTTTTGATACCTCGGTTTGTAATCAGCCTCAAATGCCGGCGTGTTCTTTTTGGCCATCACCGCTAGTATACCTTCTTTATTCATCTCCATGAGACCGTTCCTTGGGCCGGCCATAAATGTTTGGAAGCGGTTATAATCCTCATTGTTTTTTGTCCCCGTGACTATGGCGTATTTCAACGAATCCTTCACATCGACCCTTATGGTACCCTTTTCCAGGAAGAAATACAGCTCGTCCGGCAAATGGCCGTTTTCAAAACCTGCGGACGCATTATGGCCCCATAACCTGGCCATCACCGGGTAGGAAGGCACCGTACCGGTGAAGGTAAATACGCCATTAACCATCCGCGCCGAATCCAGGTAGGATTTACCATCGATATCATAAAGTAAAAGGGCCTTTTCGGACGCGGGCGCGCTTTCGTCCTTAAGTTTAACTGTATAAGAGACGCTTTGGGCCCATCCCGCAAAGGGCATAATGGCTAAAGCCGCAATAATTAGTTTTTTCATTTAACGTTTATTTATCTGTTTGAATAGCTTCTTTTAATTTTTCTACCAGGTCCTCTCCTCTCAGGTTTTTTGCGATGATGATACCATTTGGGTCCACCAGTAAACTTTGCGGAATTGCGCTGATACCATAGGCTACCGCCACTGCATTCTGCCGGCCCTTCAGGTCGCATACCTCCACCCAGTCAAAATGATTGTCTTTGATGGCGTTCAACCACAGGTCTTTGTTATTATCCAGTGAAACGCCTATCACTTCAAAATTTTTGTTTTTAAATTCATCATAGGCCTTGTGGATAAACGGATATTCCATCCGGCAGGGGCCGCACCAGCTTGCCCAAAAATCAACCAAAACGTATTTGCCCTTTAAAGATGACAGCGAAACCGGTTTACCGTTCGGGTCGGTTTGCGTAAAATCCATAATGGGCTGCCCAATGGCAAATTTTTTAACCATCGCGAGGTTATAAGACATTTTTTTTCCTTCATCCGAGTTTTTAAACTGCGGTGACAGGGCATTAAACATATCCCCGAAAGCTTCCGGGTCTTCAATAACGATCGCATAATTCTTTACCAGGTCAAAGGCTACATACGAGTCCGGATGGCTTTTGACGAAATCAGCATTCAACTTGACGTATTGTTTTTCAAATACCATACGTCTTTGTTTGAACAAGGCAATAGAATCAGGATTTTTCGTGTAAAACAAAGCGAGATTGTTGGGGCCCGATAATTTTTCCAGGGGCTGCAGCCTGTTTTGCAAGTCCATGTATTCCGCTTGAACGGGATTATTGACGACAGCCGAGGCCAGGCTATTGCCGGTTAAGGTTGTCGTGCCTGCAGTCAGATAAAATGACTGGCCGTCCTGCGGAGGAACAACCTGACCGATCACCAGTTTTTGGGGCGGCGGCGGGTTGAATGACCGCAGATACAGATTAACCATATAAGGCCTTGCAATTTTACCTTCCAGGTGAAAGATGCCATTTTTTACAATAGCCGAATCGCTGACCATGACCTCCCTGGAAGGGAAGTAAGTCAGCATCACCTTCATGTCCTGTTTCAGGCCGTTTACCTTACCCGTTATTACATATTTTTGCTGTGCAGCTGCGTGAGCATACCCTGCAATCAGGGCCATGCATGCCACGATTTGTCTGATTTTCATGATGACGTGTTTTGAATAGATTAATGATATCCCGGGTTCTGCACCAGTTTTGGATTTAGTTTAATTTCACTGACCGGAACGGGGTATAAAGCAGCCGCCGGGGTCCAGGTTGGTTTTTCCGCGCCGAGCACCGCATCGGCAGTATGGGTACGCTTCAGATCGAACCAGCGATGCCCCCATTCAGCAAAGAGTTCAACCCGGCGTTCATTCATAATGGCGCTTAAGACCGAAGCCTGGTCAGTAGCCCCCGCGTATACCGGCAGGTTGACCCGCGAAGGGTTGTGGATGGCGTTTAAATCCGTAATGGCGCCCGAGGTATTTCCTTGCTGCGCTCGGGCTTCCGCCCTGATCAGGTATTGCTCGGAGATCCTTAACAAGGTATAATATTCCGTGTTTCCGCCACTTACATTTTTATATTTATAAGGATAGACATAAGTATTACCGCTGTAGGCCAGGGAAGCTGTCCAGGCAGTGAAACGTTTATCGCCGGCCTGGAAAGCGGCAATCTGCTGCGCGGTCAAAACATAAGCAGGTACAGGTGTAACGGGATTGGGAACCACGCTGTAGGCAAACTGTACATAACCACCTGCCTGGTTGTACAGCTGGAGGATAGCTTCATGGCTGGTTGTGCTAAATACGCTACTGAGGTCTGTCGCCGGCACAAACATGGAACTGCTGATCACGGCGCTAGACTCCGCTTCGGCATTGACCCAATCTGATTGATAAAGGTAAACCCTGGCAAGCAAGGCTGTAGCGGCAAAGCGGTTCGCCCGCGTCCTGTCAGTACCGCCGGAAGGGGTGAAATCTGCCGGCAAATAGCTTTGGGCAAGTTTCAGGTCGGCTATGATCTGGGCGTAAACAGCGGCTGCGGGCGCGCGCGCGAGTCCCTGATTGACGCTTAGCTCTGTTGTTGTAACCAGCGGCACATCCCCGTAATAATTGGTTAGGTAGAAATAACAAAAAGCGCGAACAAAAAGCGCCTCGCCCAGGACCTGGTTCTTGAATTTTGCTGACAGCTTACCGCTGCCGGGCACACCGTTAATTATTGCGTTGGCCTGGTAAATAATGCCATAGCTGGCGGCCCAAACCGAATTTCCAGGGTCATTTGTCGGTATGGTATTGTTGAGATATTGGTTATAATTATTACCTATGAAGGTTAATTCATCGGCGCTGAAGCCGGGCAAAACAGCCATATCGAAATTATAGCTACCCGAATAGGACATACTGTTATACATGCCTGCAACAGCCGCCTGCGCAGTTAAAGAGTCTGTAAACACGGTGGACGTCAATAGTTTTGTTCCGGAAGGGTTGGCAACGATCAGTTTTTTACAGCTGCTTAACGGCGCTAAAACCAAAATCCCGGAAAGGAATAATAATACGGAGGTGGTATATTTTGTAAGCTTTTTCATGGAATCAATTTTTAAAATGTGGTTTTTAAACCGGCCAAGATCATCCTGACGGTAGGCAAGCCGTTTGAAAGTGTTTCCGGATCAAGGCCCTGGAATTTGGTGAACGTAAGCAGGTTTTGTGCATGGACATATACCTGCAGGCCGGACAATTTCAGCGGCCCCGTTATTGATGCCGGAAAGTTATAGGCAAGCGACACGTTTTTCAACCGTACAAATGAAGCATCCTCTACAGCGGCATCAGAGCCTATGTAATTGAAGTAAGCGTTGCTGGCGGCATTTCCATAACTGGTGGTAGCTTTAAAGGGCAGATTCAGTATGGCTTTAGGTACGTTGTACCCCATGCCAGGTACAGCGGAGAAGTAGGTATCAGACCTCGGTGCTTTCCTGCTGACCGCCTGGAACAAAATATCCAGCTGGAATCCTTTAAAACTGATCATGTTGTTAAAGCCTCCGTAAAACCGCGGATCTGTATTTCCTGCGATGATCCAGTCACCTTTACCATTCGCGGCAATGCCCTGAACGGGCCCGTTAGCAGGGTTGGCTTGCTGCACTGTTGCCAATCCGTTTTTAAACCCGGTAAAATGATAGACGTAAATCGAATTAAGCGACTTACCAACAACATAATTGTTAACATAAGTAGAGCTTAACAGATCAGGGAATGATAATAGCTTGTTTTGCGGCAGCGTAAAGTTGACAGCAGTCGTCCAGCTAAAATCTTTCTTCTTAATATTATTGGTGGTCAGTTCCATCTCCAGCCCCTTATTCTGCACGACCGCTCCATCAGGTAAGTTGGCATTCAGGCTGACAAAACCGGTTTGTGACGGCAGCGGCGTACTGCCTAAGAGGTGGCTGGTACGGTTGCGGTAAGCAGCGATGGAAAATAAGATTCGGTCCTGGAAAAAACCCAGGTCCATAGCAATATCCAGCTTTTTGGTGAGTTCCCATTGCAGCAAATTGTTACCGAGCGTGGGGTTTATGGTGGGCGACGAACCGTAAAGGCCGCCTGCATAATAGGTGGATTCGTAAGCATAGTCAACGGCGCTGCCATCTTCCCCGCCGGTGCCGTAACTGGCCTTGAATTTACCAAAGCTTAACCAGGGTAAATGTTCTTTCACCAGATTTTCTTTGGTGAAGATCCAGGCGGCTGCCCCGCTGCCGAATGTGCCGAACTGCTTATCTGCCCCGAAGCGGGAAGAGCCGTCTCTCCTGATGTTAGCACTGGCTAAAAACTCATCGTTCCAGGCATATTCTAAACGACCATAGCCGGAATCATAACGGTAATCAGAATAACCGGACGATCCGAACAATATTTTCGCTGAACTTAAGCTGGTAACCAGCTGAGGATTGGTGTAAAAAGTATATATCCAATAGGGCTGGACCGTTTGGGTCTCCTGCCAGGTGCCGCCAATCAATGCGGTGATCCTGGATTTTCCGGAGACATAAGTATAATTAAGCTTAGGCTCGACGATATAAGTTTTAATATAGTTATTGCCAAATATGGCACTTGGGCTGTAGTTGAAGGCCGGGTTGTTCGCATTTGACGGTGTAATGTCGGAACTGTAAACGTTATCCAGGTTGTAACCTGCGTTTACGGAAAGATCCAGTCCGGGAATAATTGTATAACGGATGTTGGCGTTTGCGATCAGGTTATTTGATTTGACATCAAAATTGGCATTGAATCCCGCAAGCGGGTTCGTATAACCGGTACCGAAATATAAACTGCCATCGCTGTTGTAAAGCGGGTAATTGGGCGGCAGACTGTAGTTGTTCGCTGTCAGGCTGAACGCGGGAAGAGAATTATGATCCAGGTTATAACTTACGTTGATACCTGCGCTAAATTTACTGTCATGGCTTTTATGCTGCAGGTTCAAGTGAAACTGCTCGGCATTATTGGCATTAGCGGCATCAAAAATAGTGGACTCGTGCCGCAGGTTAGCGCCAAATAAAAATTGAGTGAACGCGTCGCCTCCTGACACCGAAACGGCTGCGTTTCGCTGATGTGAGGTATTTCCGATAAGCAGGTGACCATAATCTGTATAGGCATTTTGGCTGTAGGTAAATAAATCAGGCGCATTTACGGCAGTTGGGGTCACATTGTCATTTGCAAAGGCCTGGCGCCTCAGGGCAAGGTATTGCGCGGTAGTGGCCATCGGTACCAGGTGCGTAGCTTCGCCAAAACCATCGCTGAGTTCCAGGTTAACTTTGGTGTCGCCCATTTTACCTTTTTTCGTCGTGATCACGATCACGCCGTTGGCGCCCCGCGAACCATATATAGCGGTGGCATCCGCATCTTTCAAAACATCGATACTTTCAATATCTGAAGGATTAATGGTATTCAGCGGGTTAAAACCCTGGATGCCGTGGCCGCCTATGGCGTTTTCCACCGGGCCGCTTGCAAATGGTATCCCGTCAATAATGTAAAGCGGCGGGGATTGGGATAAAGCTGATAAGCTGTTCTGTCCCCGGATGACCACATTTAAAGTAGCACCTGGGTTACCTGCTGTTTGTGTAATAAACAGGCCGGGCACACGGCCTTCCAGACCCAGTATGGGGTCTGAAACCGGCTGCTGCTCGATCTGTGCGCCGGAAACTTTGCTGATCGCGCCGGTACTCAGGCGACGGGTCGTCGAATTATATCCGGTCACCAAAATTTCATCCAGTTTACCGGTGCTCATGCGCATGATAAACAACAATTTCAGTTTCGTGTCCGAAACCTTGATCGATCTGTCCAGCGGCTGATAACCGACATAGGTGATGACAATCTGATAATCGCCCGGCGGCAGGGATGGAAACCTAAATACCCCTCTTGAATCTGTAGAGGTGTGGTAGTTCTGAGGTCCCGCTAAATTTACGGTCGCACCGATCAGCGGCTGTCTTAAACTATCGGTCACCATTCCCGAAATTTCAGTGTTCAATTTTAGTAAACCGGCAATTTGCTGCACGATCGATGGTTCCCTGGCCTTAACAACGATGGTATTATGCTCGACGGCATAGGTAAATGGCTGGTCTTTGAAAAGCAGATCCAAAGCTTCCTGCACGGATACATTGTTAACGCGGACGGTTACCTTACCCGCTTCGCTAAGGGCTTTACTGTTATAAAAAAATTGATAGCCGCTCTGCTCCTGTATTTTATTTAATACGACAGCAATAGGGGCATTTTTTTCTGACAGCGTTATTTGTTGTGAAAATGCCGCAGCCGATACCTGGAGGCTAGCGATGATTATCAGAAATGTCGTTATTTTCATCACCAGGAATAATTTTGACGTAAAACGCCGCTGTTTACCGGGCGTTTTAGCACGTAAGTTTATTTGCATACTTTTGCAGTGTTGGGTTAAATGGTTAAACTTCTTTCAACTCGATTTTTTTACGGTTAGCCCAATCATTCGCCGGGAGTGTTACCAGCACTTCCGGTTCTTTTTTAGGATAACTTTTTTTTTTGGGGGGGGGTATGTAATTATCTTTTCCGGTTTCCTCCTCTCTTTAGTTTAAATCTTAGGATTTATATTCGTTACTTGTCAGCTGACAGTATGGTTAACTGCCGGTCTTTGAGTTCATATCTGATACCGCCTTGTTCTAAAATCTTCAATACCCGCGACAGATCGGCGCTCCGGGTTATCTTACCACTAAAATACTGGTCGCTGACCGGCCCATCGTAAACGACGGTGATGTTATACCATCGTTCAAATTGCCTTAAAATTATTGGAAGCGGCGTATCAATGAACCTGAAATAGCCGTTCTTCCAGGCCACCGCTTCTTCGGTATTTTTCTTAACGATATCAAATGACCGGGCATTGACGCTGGCTTGCTCTCCCGGTGCTAATAATTTTTCTGTTTGATCATGTGTTATTTTCACGGACCCTGCTAATAAAGTGGTTTTAGTCGCGCTTTCGTTCTGGTAGGCATTGATATCGAAGTGGGTACCCAGAACTTCTACGATCTGGCCGGGTGTTTTTACCCTGAATGGCATGGCCTTGTTATGAGCCACTTCAAAATAGCCTTCACCGGACAGCTCAACCGTCCTGTCCCTGCCGGTAAAGTTGGCCGGATATTTCAACGATGATAAAGCGTTCAGCCACACCATCGTGCCATCTGCCAGGGTTAAACGGTATTGGCCTCCGCGTGGCGTAACGATCGTATTATAGGCTGGCGTATCTTTGCCTGCGCCGGCCCCATTGTAAGCGATTGCGCCGGCGGCGACTTTACTGATAGTCATATTTCCCTGCCTGGCAATGTTTCCGCTACCCGCAGCGGACAAAATGATTTGCCTGCCATTTGCCAAGATCAGTATTGCCTTGTTTTTGCCCGGGCCGATGTTTACAGCCGCGGCTTCAGAATTTGTAACGGAAGTGCTTTTATGGTAAATAAAATAGCCTCCGGCAGAGAACAACACTAAGATAGATGCAGCCGCAACGATTTTGGGCCACAAGCGGATGATCTTAACCGGCTTTATCCGCTGCTCCAACCGGTGTAAAAGCTCTTCACTTTTTGCCTTACGGAATACAGGATTTGCGGGCGTAAAATTATTCCATGAGTATTGAAACAATGCTTTAACTTGTTCTTCATTTTCTTCGGCTCCCATAAGTTCCAGCAGCTCTTCCTTTTCAGCCGCACTTAACTTTTTTGCGACCGAACGGTCAAATAAATCTTTTAATCTAGCATTTGCCATTTTTTTTCTTTTTAAACACGCTGGTTTATACTAAAGACACAAAAATTTAAAAAACGGGATATGGATTTTACAATTATTTAACAAAAATCACAAATCACAGGATATTGAGCTGGCAGATTAGGATAAAATGAAGTCTATTTTAAATAAATGGCGATATAAGCGAGTATAATACCCGCTTCAATATGAGATTTTACGTATCCGGATACGGATTTCACAGCCCATTGATAATATTTCCTTACAGATTCAGAAGAAATATCGAGCTCCATGGCAATATCCCCGTTTTTTTTACCTTCTCTTTTTAAGATAAAGACTTTCTGCTGCTGAGGGGGTAATTGCGCGACGGCTTTTTCCACTATTTCGGTATAGTCCTTTTCATGATCTGCAGTACCAATTGCAGCATACAGATCTTCGTTGGCTAAGTGCCGGAGGTAACTGTCTTGTTTTTTCCGGTTATTGACAGTTTTACGGATAGCGTTAAGGGTATGATTGCGTGTAAGTATAAACAGGTAGGAAGAGAAATTTTCAATACGGATCAGCTCAATCCTGTTCATCCAGATTTTTACAAATATATCCAATATCACCTCTTCAGCCATTTCAGCCGGCACTGAAAAGGTCATGATATACTCCCCTAAGGGGTTGTGGTAGCCTTCGAAAAGTACCGCAAAAGCCTTTTGGTCGCCTTTGGCGATCTTCATCAGCAAATCCTTTTCGTTGTCAAGACTTTTCAGGGGCATCTTTTACACTTTCAACAGGCAATATAACAAAAATGCCGCGAAATGTTAAATTCTGAACGATGTAGCGTTCAACAGCAATAAAAAAGCCTTTCGCTCCATCGAAAGGCTTTTAACTATTTTAACTTAACTGATCTCATTTATCGTAATGAGGAACGATAAAGAACAGGGAGGATCTTAAAACAGGCCGTCTTTGTCATTCTTATCACGGAGCATTTTTAAGATCACCGCGATCAAAAAGATGATGAGTAACCATAAACCAATTACAGTTATCCGGCTAAGTGTCTCCATCTTAAAACGACATTTTTTTAACAGACCATTTATTGTTGTTTATTGGCTTCAGGCATCAGCACCAGCCTGATATAGTTTTTTCCGTCCAAATATTTACCCGCCATTGCCTTCACATTTGCCGGTGTGATCTTATCGGTACTTTCGGTATAGTGATCTACCTGATCTAAGGGCTCTTTGTTTTGCAGTTGCCCGCTGATATAGCCCAGCCAGAAACCGTTGGTTTTTAGCTGCACTTCCATACCACGCCGGTTCTCTACCTTAAACTTGTCCAGGTTTACCGGCAAGGGGCCGTCGGTTCTGATCTTGTTGATCTCATCCAGTGCCGATGCGATGAGTTTCTCTACGTTCTGAGGCGCACAACCGAACGATACGTTCAGGCTGAACCTGGCTTCGGGATATTTTGCTGTGCCGGCACGAACGGACGGCGAGTATACCCCGCTCTCGTCTTCACGCAATCGCTCTATCAGCCTGATCTGGAGCGTTTCCTTCAAGGCATCCATCTTCAAGTCATTATCAAAGCTGTAGTCAAACGGTCCTGAAAAAACCAGGTTAACGGTGGCTTTAGGTTCGGTACCCTTATAAACCGTTTTTGTTATTTTCCCTGCCGGGATATTGATATGCAGGTCTTTTGCCTGTTCGTTTTTATGCAGGGTGGGTAAGCTTGCTATATATTTCTCCAGCAATGGCCTGATAGCCGCTGAATCTATACTGCCGGTAAACACGAAGGTAAAGCCCGACTCATCTGCAAAGCGTTCTTTGTAGACAGCATACGCTTTTTCTAAATTGACCTGGTTTATTTTTTCGATGGATGGGCCTGTTCTACGCACATTGTAGTTGCTTAAAACAGCTGCAACAGTATCCGAGTAAACGTTTGCCGGGTTATCCCAGCGATTAGCCAATCCCGCCTTTGAGCGCGAGATCATCCCTTCAAACAATACGCTGTCTTTCCTTGGCTCGGTAATATAGGCGTACAGCATTTGCAGGGCCGGCTCCAGGTCGGCTACCGTGCTTGAGCCGCCTGCGCTTTGCGATCTTTCACCGATAGAGGTGTGTACATTGAATTTCTTGCCTGACAGGTATTTGGACAATACCGTATTGTTGTAATTACCTGCGCCAAACGACGGAACGATATTAGCCGCGCTTGCCGACTGGTAATCGGCATCGCTGTACAGCGAGGTGCCCCCGGCAGACCAGCCGCTGAACAGAATCTCGTCGTTTTTGAAATCCGTAGGCTTTAACAACACTTTTATGCCGTTGCTTAGTGTAAGTGTGGTGATGTGCTGTTTCGGGTCACGCTGTTCTTTTACGATCTTCCCTGCAACCGGCTGCGTTTTCAGCAGGCTTTCTTTGCTGGTTTCGTCATGGTAAGCCGTCATGCTTTCATCATCCACCGCTTTTATCCAACTGTTAAATACATCGGCGTTTGGTAAACTTGCTTTATCTTTTTCAGGTGCCATGATCAGTACGTCCCGGTCTGTCGCTTTTAAGTTTGTTTTGGCATAGGCATTTACTTCCTCCAGGTTAATACCCGACAGGTCTGTTTTTACCAGGTTATATTCATAGGCTATACCCGGCGAGGCATTGTCATGCAAAAAGTATTGCAGGTACTCTTTTACGTAGCTGTCTGACGGTGTTTTATCTTTTTCTTTTAAGGCTATTTCATACTGGTTCAGATAGGCTACTTTGGCGCGTTCCAGTTCGGTAGTGGTAAATCCAAAACGCATGGCCTGATCATTAACCCGCCAGGCGGCTTTAAAGCCTTTTTCCAGTTCGCCGGGTTTGGCAGTAACCGATACCGCGTAGTTATCCAGGCCACCCAAGAATTCGCCTGTGCCTGCCCCGCCGCTTAAAAACGGCGGATCGGCCTGCCGCTGCAGATCGGCAAAACGGTCTGAAAGCATCATATTGAACAATTCACGGATGATGCCTGTCCTGTAGTCTTCAGTCGTATGCAGCTTAAGTTCCGGCTGCTTCATGATCACCTGCGCCGCGGTAGCGGTCATCTCCGGGTCGGTTACCGCGATAAACTGGTTTTTTCCTGTTAATGGCACGCTGTATGTTGACCTTGGCTTTTCATTCGCGGGATTTTTCAAATCGCCGAATTTAGCTTTGATATCTTTTTCCATCGCGTCAACATTAATGTCCCCCACCACGATCAGCGCCTGCAGGTCAGGGCGGTACCAGTCATGGTAAAACTGTTTAATGGTTTCGGGCTTGAAGTTATTCAGTACTTCATCTGTGCCTATAGGCATCCGCTCCGCGTAGATAGAGTTGTTGAGCAATGTCGGGAAATATTGTCGCCTCATACGCTCGCCGGCACCTTTACCCAATCGTTTTTCTTCCAGTACTACGCCGCGTTCTTTATTGATCTCAACCGGGTCAAGCGTGGCTTCCTGCGCCCAGTCCCGCATGATCTGCAGGCCGTGCTGTACGATTTCGGGCTGGTCTGACGGGATAGGTAGTTGGTACACCGTTTCATCAAAACTGGTATAGGCATTCAGATCGGCCCCGAAACGCACGCCTGTTTTTTGCAGGTAGTTCACCAACTCGTTCTTCGGGTAATGCGTAGTGCCGTTAAAGCTCATGTGTTCCATAAAGTGCGCCAGGCCTCGTTGGTCCTCCGATTCAAGCACAGAGCCTACTTTATTGGCCAGGTAAAACGTTACCCTGTTCTTTGGCTCTTCGTTATGGCGGATGTAATACGTGAAGCCATTGGCCAGTTTGCCGGTTCGCACTGCCGCGTCAAAAGGTAAGGTTTGAGCTAAGAGGATCGATGGTGTTATTGCGAGTACCGCGAGTAGTTTTATTTTTAAGGTCATATTTTTAATGGTATTCTTTGAAGCAAGCCAAATTCAGCATTAGGATAATTAATTACAAGTACACTTAATTTTATCCGTAAATTTTACAGATTATCTATGTTTTTTTATTACTTTTTCCAGTTATTTCAGATAAAAATTGATACGCTTCGTTCTTTTTTCATACGGTTAATCCAAAATGGCTGCGAGTTTTTTCATTAGATCATCGCCGCGGAGATTTTTCCCGATGATCTTTCCGCTGGGGTCAATCAGGTAATTTTGCGGAATCGCCTTGATCCCATAAAGTTTAGCAACATCATTGTCCCAGAATTTTAGATCAGATATCTGTGTCCACTCCAACCCATCGGTTTTAATTGCCGATAGCCATTGTTCTTTATTACCTGGCCTGTCTAAAGAAACACCCAATACAGTAAAGTTTTTGTCTTTATATTTTTTATAGGACGTAACAACGTTAGGGTTCTCGCCCCGGCAGGGGCCGCACCATGATGCCCAAAAATCAAGCAATACATATTTGCCCTTAAAATCAGCAAGTGAAACAGGTTTGTCATTCACATCATTTTGGGTAAATAAGGGTGCCATAGCTCCAACTGATGTAGCACGTGCCGCGTCAATCGATTTTTCAAAAGCTTTTCCTGATGATGTACCGCGCACATCGGCAGACAGATTTTTATACAGGGGTTCAATCGCTGCAACATCGATATCCTGTCCGCCCGCCTCCGTTAATGCCATGAGGCTGATGTAAGAGCTCGGGTTTTGTTTTGCAAATTGCAGTAACACGCTCTTTTTATCTTCCTGCGCTTTAGTGAAACGTGCCTGCAGGCCGTTTACATAATCCGGGTTGTTTTTTTGATCAGCCGTGGCGGCATTATAATCTATGTTCACCTGCACCATCGCTTTATCCGGTGCAGCGGTAAAAGCCGCCAGCTTTACATATTCTTCGTTTAATTTAGAACCCGTAAAAACAGCGTTTTTTACAGAATCATTTGTAGTGAGGTCAATGTGCCCTTTCTCAAGAAACATCATCTTTACGTCCGCATTGCGCCCCAGTTTTGACAGGCCTGCTCCCTGATGGTCAAGTACCAGCTGCGCCATAGCCGGCTCTGCGATCACCCCTTTAAATAGAAAAGCATTGTCAACTGCTTTAGCCGAATCTTTGACTATTTTACCGTCCGTCAGGTAGTTTAAATATGCTTTGGCTGCTGGTTCTGCCGAACCTACTTTTATTTTTACCACAAAACTGTTATCCTGAGCCCAAACTAAAGCGGGAAAAACCGCAAAAGCCAATGTTATTATTTTTTTCATTTTGATTTGATTGATTATTACACTATTATTTAATTCCCTCTGATAATATCAAGGATCCCTTCATTTTCTATGATCATCATACCATGCCGGTCTGTGGTAATTCCCTCTGTAAGCCTGTAAGTATACTGTGGTACAAGACCATCCATTACTGTCGGTAAATAAGTGAACCTGAAATTACTGCATCTTTCCCTAAGCGTTTCCCCTACTTCAATAATGTGCGTGGAGATCACAAAAAAGCAATTACGGTTTTCAGAAAAAGCCTCCGTTATAGCAAGCGTCGCGTCATAGGCGTCTTTGACATTGGTACCTTTAAAGAGCTCATCAAATATGACCACCAGGTCTTTCTCCGCCGCTACTTCTTCGGCAACCTTTTTTACGCGCAGAACCTCGGCATAAAAGTGACTGTAGCCCAGGTCTAAATTATCCGGAACGTTGATAGACGAATAAAGTCCGTCTTTTACAGAAAACTCCATAAACGTCGCGGCCACCGGGAAACCCATATGGGCGAGGTAAATACTGATCCCGAATGATTTCATTAAAGTTGATTTACCTGCCATATTCGCCCCGGTTAAAAAAACAACATTAGCTTCACGGTCAAAAGCAATTGAGTTCCCGACGGCATGATCAATAGCCGGATGAAATACACCCTTAACAGTAAGTACATTTTTATCTTTCGGCAGGGCAAGAGCAAAACTTAATCCTTTTGCGCAGGCAACTGCGGCAACAGCTATATATACATCTAATTGAAAGATCAGCCCGGTAAGCTGTTTCATTTCCGCGTGCAGCCCGGTGCGTAAGAGATGGTCATACCTGATCAGTTTGAACAGCGGCAGAACCTTCACTCCCTGCTCCTGCTTTAACCATTTTAGTTTTGGATTGTTGTAAATGTGCCCTATCTGTGCTATTTGACTGCTATAAGGCGATCCCTTATCATCAAAGCGCCCCATAAAGTCGTGAAAGCGATTGAGCACGTCAATGGTTTTACATATATCCTTATTCAGATGTTCATATTGCGTATCCTGGGCGGCGGCCTGCATTACTTTTTTGGATAAAATACCCAGGCCGACTGTTACTTTATTGCTGCCACTACCCAGGCCCAGGTAGTTTTCCATTACACTAAATTCACTTTCAGTAAAAGGAAACTGAAACGCTTTACCGGTAAAATACTTAAATATACCGCTGCGCTGATTGATCTCGTCTGCATTCGTGAGCGGTGACTGGAACATCGTATCCATCAGCTTTCTGCCGCCTGCCGTCACTACTTTATCAAAAATCCTGGCAATTGAATTGTTTTTATGCCTGCCGGGAATATTTAGATCTTCCAATGTCTGTTTATCTGCAAAAAAGGTTTTGTTCATGTCGTTTTGTTTTTTCTGCTGCTGAGAATTTCCAGGATCCCTTCGTTGTTTATAATGATCATTCCATGCCTGTCGGCTGTGATGCCCTGTTCAAGCCGGTAAGTGTAAACAGGTTTGTTGTCATCCATTCGGGTGGGCAGGTATACAAAATTGATATTGCTGCAGCGTTGCTTAAGTACGTCTCCGGCTTCAATAATATGCGTTGATACCACGAACATGCAATTTCGTTTAGCCGCGAACGCCTGGGTGATGGCAATAGTCCCTTCATAGGCATCTTTTACATTTGTCCCCCTGAACAACTCATCAAAAATGACAAACAGGTTCTTTGCTACTCCCAGTTCTTTTGCTATCTTTTTCACCCTCAGTACCTCAGCATAAAAATGACTGTTGCCCGAGTTCAGATCATCCGGAAGGTTGATGGTCGTATAAATACCATCCCTTACCGAAAACTCCATCTCTTGGGCGGCTACCGGGAAACCCATATGTGCCAAATAAAGCGCAATACCTAATGATTTCATAAATGTTGATTTACCCGCCATATTGGCACCGGTTAAAAAAACAATATTGCTATCAGGCGTAATATTAAGGCTGTTGGCTGTTGCATTTTTAACCAGCGGATGATAAACTCCGGTTAACTTTACAACGTTCACATCTTTGGGTAATGCTTTTGGAAAAACATAACCGCGTTTTAAGGCGACCTCTGCAACGGACAGGAATACATCGAGCTGATAGATGAATGTAAGCAGTTGTTTAAGCGTGGCCCGGTGTTCAAACCGCAATAATTTATCAAGCTGAGCTATTTTTTGATACGATAATTTATCAACCTGTTTTTCGGCCAATATCACACTCAAACCGTCTTTTGACAGCCAGGTTTCTATTTCTTCTATGTTGAGGGCATATGGTGTGGAAGCGGCTGACGATTTTATTTTTACCACAAAGATTTGCATGGTTTGCCAGATCTCCGCAATTGCCGCTATGCCGTTAAAAATGACCTGATAATCGCCATCAGCTGCGATCAGCTGGCTAAATTTCCGCGCAAGGCTCTTATCGGATTCAGAGAGCATCGTGCGTTTATCGGTCATGCCCAGGTAGTTTTCGGCGCTATCCAGGTTTTCAGTCCGGAACGGAAATTTCACATTGATGGATTTGAAATACTGAAACGTTTTACAACGGTTGTTGATAGCCGAAACCTCTGCCAGCGGATAAAGGAACATTTGTTCAAGAATATCTGCACCGCCACGGGTATAGGTATTATTATATAACGCATAAACAGAGTCTGTGCCGGGTTTACCCAGGATGTTCAAATCGTCAAGCGTCTGTTTATCGGTAATAAAATTCATAGCTATTTTTATAAGGTGTACAGCAATTTGGAGACGGCCAACCAATTATAGCCATCTCCATATTTTTCTTGCTGCATTCACTAACAAACAAAATTATTTTCTTCTTCTTTTAAATAACGTTATAGCCCCCCAGATGGCTATTAATGCCGGGATAATGCCTTTAAGCAACCACATCAGCGCAGTGATTTGTTTTCGCGATATTTTCAGGTCCATATCTCTTGCAGGCGGCCGGGTAACGTCAACCGGAAAATTATCGTTACTAAACCATCTTAATAGTCCCTGCAGGTAATATTCGTTAAACTGGCTGCGGGAACGAGATAATTCGCCATTACTGATAAAATCAGCATCACCGGATACAACAATGTGCTGTTTTTTGCCATTAATTGTCCTGCTAAGCGCTACCGATATCGGGAATGCACCTTTTTGATCACCTTCTGCTGCATTAAAACTCAAGTCAGCTGTGGTCAGGTCTATCGAACCTAATTTTGTTGATCCCGCCGAATGGACCTTAGGGATATAAACACCTTCATCGCCAACCGAAACGCCCGCGGTCGCGACAGCTACAGGGGCGGCAGTGGCTACCACAGCTCCTGCTGAACTCGCACCCGCACTAACTACTGTTGCGGTAGTGATTGGTTTTACAGGTTTTATTGGCTTGACTGGTTTTACCGGGGCTTTCTTAATAACCGGTTTCTGCGCTTCTTCTTGCGTATTTCCTGAAAAAACTTTATTCCAGCCGTTTACCGGGCTCATTAATAATGGTTCGACCTTAAAACTACCGGGAATAGATTCTATAGCGGCGGCACCTTGCATGGTTACCATGATATTCGCTTTTTTCATCCGTGCCAGGTTGGAATCAACACCCAGCGCTTTATCAGAAATTTGCGCGTTTACAAAACCCGGCGTCGTATTTTTATCCTGCCTGATCAGGATGCCTTGCTTCAACTGCACTTGTATTTGCTGCAGTAAGGGGTTCAGTATCTGCTGTCTCCCCGGTTCGCCGGTTATCATCATATCGCCGCCTTTGCTGATGTAAGCCATTAGTCGCTGTTGTGCAACAGGGCTAAGCGGGACGGTTGGGTCAGCTAATACAACAATATCCGTACCGCCCGGGATGTCTTTCTGATTGATATCAAGTGTATCCACGTCAAAACCCTGGTTAACAAACGCTTTCCGCCTGGTTTTGAGGGCGCTGATCTGTTGGTAATCCCTGTCTGCCTTGCTGTCAATTCCTCTTTCATTATTTCCGGTCAGGAAAATAATTTTAGGTGCTTTGATCAGCAAACGTTTTAAAGCAGCATCAACTTCGGCTTCGCTGGCATAGGGGTTATTTTCGCCCATGTAAAAGCGCAGGAATGTGCTTTTACCATTATATTCAAGCTTTCTTATCAATAAATATCCTTCAGGCTCAAGATCAATTTTTTTGGCTACTTCTGCTGGTTTTATAAACAGGTCTTTATCAATACCGCTTGCAGTAGCCATTTTGTCGGCAAGGACATCTACATCATTTATTCCTTTGGTATTGGGGTTGTACCTGTAGTCACGGTAATTGGTATCAACCGGTTTCTGGTAATAATATACGTAATCTACGTCCATGCCGGGAATAAACCTTTTAAAATTTTCCAGCTTTCCCAGGTCCGCGTTGCGCGATTCGGGTAATACATACCAAATGCTCGGGGCCAGCATGTTTATATAGGTGGTAACCTTTAACGGCCCTTTAATTTTTGCCGCTATATCCTGGCTTTTATTTGTAATTGTAAGGGATTTAAGATCGGTAGTATCCCAATAGCCGGTAAACACAGGCCTTGAAGTGAGGTAACCCAGCCCCAAAGCCGAACAAACCAAAAGCAAGTAACGCCCCGCCTTAACTGTCCAGGGCTTTAATTCCCGCTCACTTTTCAGACGGAGTACGCACAATGACAGGAACGAGGCAATAATGATCAGGTAATAAAAGAGATCTTTGGTCGTGATCATGCCGGCTATCATTTTTTCGGTTCTGCCGTTAATGGAAAGGAAATAAGTAAGGTCCCTTACAAAATCAATACTTTGCCCGATCGTACCCACGTAACGTAATACAGCAAATACGGCCAGCGTACTAATGGCGGCAACGACCTGGTAAGTCGTCAGGCATGACATAAACAAGCCGATGGCCGCGTAAGTACAGATCAGTAAATAAAGTGCAAGCAAACCCGAAAAGATCATACCAAGATCTACATCTTTGATAAAAACCGCGCCTATAAACCCAAAGATGATCAGCACGCCGATCAGCGCCAGCCCATAACCGATTATGGCCAGGTATTTACCTAAAATGATCTGCCTGAGTTTTACCGGCGATGAAAGCAACAGTTTGATAGAACCGCTACTGGTCTCACGGCTCATCAGCCCCATGGTCAGTATCGGCAGGTAAAGATAAATATAGCCCTGCATTACCGTGAATAAACCGCTGTAACCGCCGAAAAGGGTACCGGTGATCGGCATGGTTTGGTAACCGAGTGATAAAGTTGTACGGGTATTTTGTAAATTCTCTAAAAAGCTGATACCACATTGTACCATGAAGATAGCCAGTACCAGCCAGGCCACAGGAGAATAAAATAGAATACTTAGTTCTAACCTGGCAATTTTTAAAATCTTTCTCATCTGTTTTTTATTTTGATGTTTTGTTGGATAATTGTGCAAATACCTCATCCAGCGAGCTTTTCTCCAGCATGATCTCTTTTAGTTCCCATCCCTGTTTTACGCTCATGGCTATTATTTTTTTAGAGATATCCGGTGATGCCTTGAAGCGTAGCCTGATACTGCGGTCATTAAGGGGCTCGACACCGGTGATACCCGGGATTGCGCTTAATACTTCGGTTGACGGCGGGTTGTCCATAAATACCAGCATGGTATCAGGCATAATGTAGTTATTGAAAGCGTCCATGGTATCGGCAAATACCATACGGCCGCTCTCAATCATTTTAATTTCTTTACAAATGGCCTGCACCTCGGAAAGGATATGCGTGGAGAATATGACCGCGTGTTCTTCGGCTATTTCGCGGATCAGCTTACGTACTTCTAAAATCTGGTTTGGATCCAGTCCGTTAGTGGGTTCATCCAGTACAACCAGTTTGGGCTTGTGAATAATTGCCTGGGCAATACCCACCCGCTGGCGGTATCCCCCGGACAGGTTGCGCAATAGCCGGCCGGCAAAATGAGCTACTCCGCATTTCTCCATCACTTCGGCAACGGCCTGTTTGATCTTATCTTTGGGCACGTTGCGGATCTCGGCACAATAAACCAGGTACTCTTCTACCGTCAATTCAAGATGCAGCGGCGCATTCTGGGGCAAAAACCCCAATAGTTTTTTCGCTTCTTCAGGCTCCTGCCTGATGTCTATTCCGTCGATATACACATTCCCTTCGGTTTGATTCAATACGCCGCAAAGGATATTCATGGTGGTTGATTTGCCGGCGCCGTTCGAGCCCAAAAGGCCCAGGATACCAACCTTATCAATTTCAAAATTAATGTCGCGGATGGCCCAGTCCCGGCTATACCGGTGCGACAGGTTTTCAATTTTTACAATGCTTTGTTTCACTATTTCTAAGTTTTAAGTACGTGGCTTTCCTATCCGGGATGGTTTTTTGACCATCCCGTCAGGTTAATTTGCAAAAGATCAGGGTGTTTATGGGTTATTTACCATACCGGGGTTTTGATTAATATAAGCCGGCGGCAGGCGTAAAGTGAGTCTTTCCGGTTTTAAAGTATAAATGGTGCTGTTTGTGGCATCCTGGTATAACAGGTGTTGTGCAGCGGGCAGCCCGGAGTAAATAGGGTCAGTTGACAGTCGGCGCATGTCAAACCAATGATGCCCCTCAACCGCAAACTCCCGGACACGTTCCTCTATGATAAATTTAACTAATGAGGTCGCATCTGCCTGGGCACTAGCCGGCACGGCGGCTTCAGCGGGCGGTATTCTGTTGTTGCGTAATGTGGTAACATCAGCAATCGCGCTGGCCAGCTCACCTGTGCGGGCTTCCGCCTCTGCTTTAAGTAATAACAGGTCAGGCAGTTCAACCCCTATGCGGATATATTTAAGGTTATTTCTTCTTAAGCGGCCGCCAGGAATAACGGTGCTGCGATCTGATTCCAGGTTGGTATAGAACATTTTTCGCCAATCATTCGCCGAGAACAGGTTGATGGTTTTTGCCGGTATGGTCAGGAAATCAGTAGGAAACTGGTTACCCCCGTATGGCCCGGCGTAAGTAAATACAGACCATAATGATTCCGTAACATCGGTCGAATTGGTAAAGGGCGAGTTTGGCCCGTTCGTGGCATCGACCGGTAAAAAAGAACCGCCCGGGGCAAGCGTCTGATTATAATTATACAAGGCCGGAGGTGTTTTCATCGCTGCCATATCAGTAAATGCCTTATTGAACTGGACAAGCGCATCGCTGTATTTACCCATAAAGAGGTAGACCTTACCAAGCATGGCTTCTGCAGCCGCCCTTGAGACCCGTGTTTGAAAAACAGATTGCACCGGCAAATTTGGGATCGCGCCGGTAAGATCACTGATTATAAAATCATATGATTGCTGCACGGTACCCCTGCTGAATGTTTTCACGGTAATATCCGCCGTTTTGATTACCGGGAAGCCGGGATCTGTAGCAGCTGTAGCAGCATTGTACGGCCTGGTAAAATAATTAACTAACTGTATATTGGTAAAGGCACGTTCTGCCTGGGCTTCTGATTGTAACTGCAATTTTTGCTGATCAGTACCGCCCTGGGCATTTTTCACCTCGTTAATAATTTTGTTGAGCGTGTACATATTGGATAAAAAGGTCGACAGAAAAGCAGGTTTACTGGGACTGCTGTAATCATTCGGCGGGTCATTTAACGGGAACACATCGTCTTCCCATTGAAACAAAGAACGGGCTGCCGGGTAAGCTGAATTCGGAAGATTATACGCGTATGCTTCGGCAGACACTTCATCACCCATCAGTGCAGCGGCCTGCCACATGCCTATGCCCCCGCCGCCAAGCATATAAAAGTTCGAACCATTCATCAGCTTATTATAATCGTCATAGGTGACCGCTACTATTTCCTGCTTGGGAATGACCTCTAAAAAGCTTTTTTTGCAGGAAGTAAGTGTCATTGCGCACAGCATAAAAATTACCGCTGTTATGTTTTTATATCTTTTCATTTTCTTTTTTTTGATGATTAGAAATTAATATTGGCGCCTAACGTGATGGTATGCTGGCCAACCGGTATCCCTCTTGCGCCATATTGCGCTGCCGCAAATTCCGGGTTGATGCCATATTTGTTGGCTTTCCACAAAAGCACATTATTCAACTGCAGTCTTAAGGATGCGCTTTGTATTTTTAACCAGCGTAAGGCTGCTGCGTCAAGGTTGTAGCTTAGGGTAGCCTCATTCAACTTCAGGTAGGATGAGCTTACTACGTTAATATCCGCATCCTGATAAAATGTAGTGCTTCTATCGCCGTAGTTTTCCACCGGCAGGTAACGCGGGATATTTGTTTTTTTCTCATCACCCGGCTTTTGCCAGCGGTCGAGGAAATCAACGTTTAAGTTCCCGCCAAGATCATTGCTGGTAGTGATCATACCGGAATAAAATGTGTTCACATCGCGGCGCATGACCCCACCCAGGTTATAGGTGATATTAATAGAAAGGTCAAATTGCTTATACCTGAAAAAGTTATTAATGCTGCCGTTAAACTTAGGGGTCGTGGTGCCCATATATTTAAGGTCCGTGCCCAGGGGTACATCAGGTTTTTTGGTGGTTTTGCCGTTGGCCAAATACACCAATGGGTCACCGGTTCCATCTAATCCGGCGTATCTGTAGGCAAAAAGTGAATTGCTGGAATACCCCACGGCGTATGAACTAAATAATCTGTAAGAGGGCGAGTTCTCATAACTTTGCGGTACCTGGTATTTAACCAGCTTGTTCGTATTATGCCCCAGAACAAAACCGCTTTGCCATGTAAAATTTGTAGTGGTGATATTCGTGCTGTTCAGGCTGATATTGATGCCATTATTTACCAGGTCGCCAATATTGGTGGTCGCACTTGTTGATCCTGTAAAGTAATTCTCCGGCGCGCTTCCCAGTAAGTCGGTCGTGCTTTTATGATAATATTCGATCGAACCTGTTAAACGATTATTCAATACGCCGAAATCAACCGCCAGGTTGGTGGTATGGGTAGCTTCCCAGCTTAATTTGTTGTTCTGAGGACTTGAAAGATTATAAGCCGGGCCTCCGATTACAGGATAATAATAATTGGGGATTTGTTCTGCACCCAAAACATCATATACCGTACCCGCATTCAGGTAGGGAGAATTACCTGTAATACCATATGTACCTCTTAAAGCCAGCGCGTCAAGCCATTTTGCAGGCGACATGAAATTTTCGCCCTTTACGTTCCACTTACCGCCCATGCTGTAGGATGGTTTATTTTGTGCGGATACATCGCTGCCAAACAGGTTGCTATGATCCCTGCGCCAGCTTCCGTCAATACTATATTTACGATTCAGCGTGTAACTGGCCAATGCGAAATAAGAATTATAACGCGTTACTGTCTCCGTTTCCCGAAATGGCTGCTGAACATAACCACCGTATCCGCCAACCGTACCAAAAACACCCTGGTTAAGCGTGTAATAATCAAGCAGCGGGTAACTTTCCAGTTGCGGATCATAACCATATATCGTTTCCTGCCGGGTATTTGCTTTCCTTTCATTGGCTTCCTGGCCTGCCTGTAATGACAGGAGGTCATTTCCGTCCCTGCCGGAATAGGTATAGGCCAGTTGGTTACGTACCGTCCAGCTGCGCTGGTTATTATTTGAGGGCTGGTAGTACTCGCCGTCAACCGGAATTAAATAAGTTGGCGGGTCGCCCGGCATGGTATTGTTCAATAATTGTTTACGATAGCTGTACGCTTTGTTATTTTGTGTATACAGCATTTCGGTTGGCGATACAGAATAGCCATAAGTACCCAGGTACTGCAAGCCCTTCCAGATCCGGACCGCAGCATTGCCGACCAGGTTGATCGCATAGGAATTAATCCTGTTGTTGGTGTAATCCAATTCGTCCAAAGGCTGGTAGGTGCCCAGGTCAATGCCGCTGGCTGTCGAATATTGTTTGATCACATCCGGTGTCCAGCCGGACAGGTAGGGTAAATTGATATTGTTCCCATTAGCGTCTTTAAACAGCTGGTAGGGCAAAATATCAGGCTCGATCGCGAGCGGGCTTTTTGATGAACTGACATTATCGGCCAGTTGCGCGTCTAACGAAAAAGAAAAACGGTCGTTCGGCGTAAAAGACTGATTAAGATCTATTTTATAAGTACTGCTGTTTTGGCCTATAGAACTGCCATGCGAATCAGTATATCCTAAAGAACCGTAGATGGCATATGTACCGCTACCGCCGGATGCCGATAAGGTATGGCTTGTGGTAAAGGCATTACGCAGCCACAAATCTTTAAATTGTTTGGTATTATCAATTTGTGCCATACTGTCCAGCTGGGCATTGGCACGGGCGGCTGTGATGAGCCCCTGGTTCTGGTTATACAAGACTTGCTGGCTGGGTGCGATCGTATTATAATTGTACGGGCTGTTAATGTCGCTGTACGGAAAGTCTGCCGGGTCAAAAAGTTGTTTGGCAACAGCGATATACTGGCTGCTGCTCATATAACGTTTACGGGCATAGTCAAAATCAGGCTTACCTTCAAAATTCATGAAGCCGTTATAGGAAATCTTTACTCTTTGATTTCGGCTGCCGGCTTTAGTTGTTACGACGATAACCCCGTTACCAGCTTGTGCGCCCCAGATAGCAGCAGCAGCAGCGTCCTTTAGTACGGTGATATCAGCTATATTATCAAGATTCACCGAGCTAAAATCGGGAACTATCACCCCGTTGACCACATATAAAGGTTCGGTGGTCAACCTGATACTGCTTTCACCCCGGATCACCGACTTTTGGGTTTGGGTGCCGGTCGCCTGGTTGTAATTATAACCGTTTTCATAATACGGCGCTACGATCATTCCCGGGATCTGCCCTTCAAGCCTTCCTATCAGGTCCAGCGTACTCGAGCGGTTCGCTATTATTTTCAGATCGGGTTTTGAGAATGAACCAGTGGCGCGTTCTTTTGATAATTTCTGGTAACCTGTTTGTACAAACACTTCTCTTAATTTTGAGGTTACCGCATGGAGCTCAACCCGCAGAAAAGGCATGTTTTTCTTCACCTTGAATGTGTATGTTTTATAGCCGACAAAAGAAATACCTAATTCATCCCCTTCTTCGGCATCTATATAAAACAAACCGTTATCATCTGTAACATACGTTACCTCTGATACAACAGCGACCTGGGCGGTTGCCTGTGGTAAAGATTGCGTTGTTGCCTGGTTCGCATTTGAAGTAGCGGGTACCGCTACAGGTAGACCCGCGGCCGCAGTGCCATTTCCATAGCCACCCGGGCGGTTCTTCCGTTTTATAAAAAAAACTGTGGCGTGACTAAGCGGACGCCCGGTGGTATCGGTAATGATACCCCTGACAGTTATGGGGTCGTCGAACAGGTTCTTTATCCGCTCAACTAATGAGGGGGCCGCAGGTTTTAAAATAATATTGTTTCCTACTATTGAATAGGACACCGGCATATCTTTAAAGCACGCGTCCAGCGCTTCGGTTAAAGAAGCATTGCTTACATGCACATCAATATCAGCTATATTCAGCTTATCTTCATCGTATATAAAGATATAGTTGGTCTGCTTTTCAATTTTTTGCAGCACATTTTCAAGTGATGAATGTTTTTCATTAAGGGTTACCTGGCTGTAACCTTTGGCGCTTGCCTGTACAAGACCAATAATAAGGAGTAACGTTGACAACTTCATAATGCGTAGGAGTTGTTTAAAGTTTGGGCATGCGGCATGCATGACTATCGGAATAGTACGGAATTTCATTACATTTGTGATGTTTGGATTAATACACTAAACTCAGCTCAAATTTTGTTTATCCCGTTTACCGGGAAGGGTTAGTCCAAAAAGCTTTCCGTGGCTGTGCGTCAACACAGCCACGGTTTTTTTGCAATAACCTGTGGTGGTTAAACCTGTTGTCGTAAATAATATACCATAGTTAATTAATTAAGGGGTTAATGATCTGTTAATTATCTTTAGCTGTTTTGCATGATGATGATCTTTTTACCATCGAGCCTGAATTTGATACCCAGTTTAACCAGTATTTCCAAAACGTGCGACGCGTTAGCGTTCCGCTGCACCTTACCTGTTATGGCGGTTTCTGATATTTTACCTTCATAAACCACCTCAACATTATACCACCGTGCAAACTGCCGCATGACGGTTTGCAGGTCGGCGCGTTTAAATCTAAAAAGGCCGTCTTTCCAGGCTACCACTGTTTCTGTATCAGCATTTTTTATTGCTATATCGGCCGCGTTTGAGAGGATAACCGACTCTTGCCCGGGCACTAACATAGCCAGACGGTTTCCTTTTGATACCTTAACGCTACCCTCTAACAGTGTTGTCCGCGTAGCACCTTCATCCGTATAAGCGTTAATATTGAAATGTGTACCTAACACTTCAACCGTCTGGCCATTAGTGCTTACCCTGAATGGTTGTGCCTTATTATGGGCTACTTCAAAGTAGGCCTGCCCTGTAATTTCAACGCTTCTTTCATTACCGGTAAACGTTACCGGGTAACGGATGGATGAGCTCGCGTCGAGCGTGACTTTTGTTCCGTCGGACAAGGTCAGGCTATACGTGCCACCGGCGGGCGTTAGCATCGTATTGTAATCAATAACCGGAGCTAACTGGGATTTTTTAGTTGCCCGGTAAACTATTTTGCCATCTGCGGTTTTATTAATAGCGGCATTGCCCTGGGTGGCAAGCTGCCCGTTGTTGGCGCCTGTTAAAACAAGCTGCTTACCATTATTTAAAACTAAGATCGCCTTATTGCTGCCCGGGGTGGTCGCACTGGCAATTTTTTGAATGATCCTTTGTTGCTGTAACTGCGGGGAATAATTAAAGTAAAGCGCTATGGTGATAAAGATGAAGATAGCTGCGGCCGCTGTTACTTTATACCATGTTTTAAGAGACCTTACTTTTCGAGGCCGGACAGGCAAATTTTTGAAAATTTTATCCAGGTCGGCTTCACAATCGTGATCGCCAAGGTCATCAATTTCCTTTAGTTCATATTGAAGGTACCAGTCTTCTACTAAAGCTTTCTCGCGTTCATTACAGGTACCTGTATTATATCTGTGAAGTAATTGTATGATATCTTGCCGTTGCATAAAATAATTCTAAGATTTCCATCTTTAATTAATACTATGACAGGCGAAAAGTATCCAGGGGTTAGATAAAATCTAAATAAAATAAACTTTATTCTAATTTTAGTTACAATTGGGTAATTAAAACAATATAAATAAGCAAACCGAGGCGAACACGCAATATTTTCAGGGCATTTTTAACTTGTTTTTTTACAGTTTCTTCAGAAATATCCAATTTTTCGGCAATTTCACGATGAGTTAAATGAGATTTCCTGCTTAATTCAAAAACTTCGCGCATTTTAGGCGGCAAAGCGGCAATTTCTTTTTCAATAATTGCTGCAAGTTGCTTTTCGCGCACCAAATAATCAGTTGCGGCCACATATCCGCTTGCATAGTTTAACAAGGAGTCTATATGCTTCGTTTCAACTGTCCGGTGCTCAATAATATTAAGTACCCTGTTTCTGACCGCCGTGTATAAATAGGCAGAGAGTGTAGTTGTTATAAAAACATCTTCACGCTTTGACCATAAACTGGTGAACAGATCCTGTACGATATCATTAGCCGCGTCCCTGTCTCCTAACTTTTTGTACGCATGCGTATGCAACAGCCACTTATACCGGTTATAAATTTCAACATAGGCATTTTCGTCCCCTTCCTGTAACAGGGAAACTAAATCGTGATCAGAAATAGCAGTCAGCGGGATCAATATAATTTAAATATTATACTAATTTAATAAAAATTTAATCATGCCGGAAATTATATCATCATTTTATGAGTAAGATAACGGGTGTGATTTTTTTCCGCATATATATGGTAGACGAGCATTGGGGTGGATATTCGAAACGCTTGATCATGCAATTCCATTGTTTCTAGGGCACCGATTTGTGTTGTCGGATATTGTAAATTGTTTTTCTCTATCGATAAGTTACGAAGGTCAAGGTGTTACGGAATCAATTTATTGCATTCGCGGGTTAGGGTCGGCAATTGCCTCGGAATTTCCAGTACAGTGAGCCTCTAAAAGAATTGGATACCGTTTCTGAGATGATCCTGAACCTGCAGCCCACACAGCTGAAAAAGGACGGATCGGATTTAACAACTTGGTTGTGCCAATTGCAATGCCATTATCATATATATCTAAAGATCAAATACTTAAATTCAAAATACTGTGATTAACTGTTCGGTATTGTTACAACAGTCCGTACAGTATCGAACATTCATACTTTATCTTATTTCACAAAAAAGCTGCGTCAAGAGCTGAACTTTCAGATATAGGCTTGTACGTTAGCATCGATCTTGTCTAAATATACATCAGGCTGAATAATCAGAAACCTGATTCTTTTAAACTCTAATTTTATCTCCTCCCGGAGGCGGTCCGTCGCCTGAGTGATTTCGGCGGTGACAAGACCAGGCTTAAATGCCACAATGAGCATCATTAAGATCTCATCCGGCGACTGGTAGGTAGACATCAGGTGCATCAGGCTAATTACATCTTTATCTTCTTCAACAATTTGCCGGATGCGCTTTTTCGTTTTGTCTTGTATGCCCTCGCCCATAAGTAAACTCCGGCTTTCGCGTGCCAGTATAAGCGATATCACGATCAGGATCAATCCTACCAGCAATGATGCTACCCCATCCAGGTACGGCGCATTTAAAAGATGATTAAGAAAAAGACAAACGGCAACAATCACTAATCCAGCGACGGCAGCGCTATCCTCGAATAACACCAGGAAAGTTGAGGGATCTTTACTGTTGATAAAGGCGCCCCACCAGGATTGCCCCTCACGTAACTTATTGAATTCCAAAGCTGCGATTATCAATGAGGTCCCTTCAAAGACAAGCGACAGGGCGAGAACGATGTAACTCCAATTTGGATCTCCCGCTTCCACAGGATGCAAAATATGCGTAACGCCCTGGTACAACGATATGCCTCCGCCTAAACCGAAGATGAGTATGGACACGACAAAGGACCAGAAATACAATTCCTTACCATAGCCCAGCGGATGATGTTTATCCGGTTTTTGTTTACTCAGGCGCAAGCCCATGAGCAAAAGCATTTGATTGATGGTATCGACAACTGAATGTATGCCTTCAGCGATCATGGCTGCACTATGACTGATGGCACCCGCGATAAATTTGATAACTGCTATCATCAGGTTTGCCAGCAGTGCTGCGTAAATTGACTTGTTTTCTGCGCTCATTTCGTATGGCTATAAGTCAGAAACATGCCTTTATGTTTCCCCTATAGTTAATATTTATATTTCGCACAAAAAATAAGACGTGAAAGCTTCCTACTTCACCGGCATCGGCCCCATATTCATTTCCAACTTACCGCCTGCTACCAGGTCTTTAAAGCTGATAAAATTACCGCTCAAAGCTTTGCCGTTCAGTTTGGCAGATTGGATGTAAATGTTCTTAGCCGAATTGTTGTAGGCATTAATGGTAAACGATTTCCCCTTGTAATAACCGGGGTTCAGGGTGATCCTGATTTGGTTAAACAAAGGGCTGGTCAAGTCTATCCGCAGGTCGGGCGATGTGCCGCCGTTCATTTCAAAAAGGCCCATCGAACTTAAAACGAACCACGCCCCCATCTGCCCTTCGTCCTCATCACCGTTCCAGCCCACGTAAGGCGAATCGTCATAAAAAACATCCAGTATCCTGCGGGTGTAGTATTGGGTAAGGTAGGGTTTCTCTGTATAGTTAAACAAGTAAGCGGCCTGCATATTTACCTCGTTACCCTGGTTAATATAATATTCTGCAGATTGGCCCCAGGTCCTGTCCAACGCGTGGGCGGCAAACTGGTGCGGTTCTGATCTTTTAAAGCCTATCTCCAATCGTTTAAGGAATACATCTTTGTCGATATACTTTACCAGGCCGGGCACATCATGCGGCACATAAAACGAATATTGCCACGAATTACCCTCAACAAAATGATCAACTGAAAACAGGTCGAAATTATCAATGAACTGTCCGTTATCCTTTTTAGGTACCACATATTTGCGTACAGGGTCAAACACGTTTTTCCAGTTGGCAGACCGATTTAAAAAGAATTGGTAATCATCCTGCTTTCCTATGTATTTAGCCATCTGCGCTACGCACCAATCATCATAAGCATAATCAAGTGTTTTTGAGGTCGCGCCTTTTTCTGTTGATATGTAGCCATACTTGGCATAAGCCGAGATCTGCGGATTGCCCGGATATCCGCCGCAGGTTGGCTGCGGCTCAACCTCTACGTTTTTCTTCATGGCTTTGTAAGCGGTTTCGGCATCATTCTTCATAATGCCCTTTAAATAAGCGCTGGTGATCAACGCCATTTCATGCGAACCTTCCATAATGCCCGAATATTCAATACCCGTAGGGCCTTTTGATAGCCAGCCGGTTTTTTCATACATCTCTAACTGGGTGCCAACTAGTTTTTCAACCGTTTGCGGCGATGCCAGCGTCCAAAGCAGGTTCAGGTTCCAAAAAGAGTTCCAGTAAGCATCCCCGCCTATCATAGCTTTCCGGTTTGATGGCAATTGCTGTACATTTTCGCAGGCATCGGTGTATTTGCCATTCACATCACTCATGATCATTTTACTGGTAAAACACCTGTACAGGTTGGTGTAAAATTTTTTCTTCTCGGTTTCTGAGTCGCCCTCGACCGTAATGGTATTTAAGATCTTGCTCCAGGTGGCGCGGTTGGCTTTAACCAGCTTATCAAAATCCCAGTTATAGTCCTTTAACTCGCTATCCAGGTTAATACGGGCCTGGTCTATACTTACAAATGAGATTCCCGTCCTGATCATTACTTGTTCGGGCTTTGAAGTTGGGTAAGTTACATACGCGCCAACATCCTTACTGCCTTTTACCTCATGATCATTGTTGGTTTCCTGCTGATTTACATAGCCATGAAACTGCGCAAAGGGTTTGCTAAATTGCATGACAAAATAAAGCGTGTAATCATTAAACCCTGCTGTTGATGATTTAGCATAGCCCTGGATCTCGGTACTGCTGTTTTTGGTGATCACGGCGTCCTTAATTTCCAGACCATACTCTGAGGGCACGCTTAGCTGCACCATTATGCGGTTTGAGCTATCGGCAGGGAAACTGTAACGTTGTACGCCGGTACGTTCGGTGGCGGTTAGTTCGGCTTTCACATGCGGGTCAAGCAGGTAAACCGAATAATATCCCGGCGATGCATGTTCCTGGTCATGCCTGAACCTTGAATGAAAACCGGCATTAGCACCTTTAAATGGTTCGTCCGGCGATCCCGGTTTCAGGGCCAGGTCACCGTTGGCGGGCATGGTGAGCAAGCCGGCCATTATCCAGCCGTGAATATGTGTAAAGCCATGAATGCTGCCTACCGAATATTCATAACCGCCCTGCCATACATTGCCCTGGTTATCGGGGCTTAACTTTACCATCCCGTTAGGCATGGTAGCGCCGGGGAACAGCATCCACCGGCTGTTTGATGTGCCGATAAAAGGATCAACATAATCTATCGGCGCCTTTTTCTGTGCAAGAACGGGCGCACAGGCATAAATAAATAAGCAAAATAGCAGGACACGTTTTAACAGGCTCATGGTATGGTTTGAATATTTAAAGATAGCTTAAGGCAGGACAATAATCAAAAGCGCAATCTATAGGAAGCATATCATCGCATCAGGGCGTAAGCTCTTTAAAGTGAAAGGCATTTTTGATGATATTTTTTACCAGCTCAAACCCGTTATTACCATTGGTAAACAAGATGATTCCCCGTTTGGATTGTGGTAATAAAATGATCAGCGTTTTTACACCGTCGTCTGCTCCGGTGTGCATCAACAGGTATTCGCCATTTTCCAAAGGGGTCATTACTTCCCAGCCCAGACCCATATTTTCAACTGTCCCGGGTTTCATTTCCACCTGCGGGCTGACCATTTGCGCAAAGGTTTCAGGCGATAAGGCCGTGCCGGTCAATACCGCCAAACCGAATTTGGTGTAGTCGCTGATTGTTGTTACCAGCCAATCTGCCGCAATGGTTTGCGTAATTTTGACCATTTTGATCCGTTCCCCTTTTGTATCATGCGGGTCGGCAAAGCGAGCAGAATCCAAGCGATCGCTCCAGCCATAGCGGGTGTTTTTCATGCTCAGCGGAGTAAACAAAACCGAGTCGGCCAATTGCTGTAAAGATCGATGAAACTTGCTTTCCAGAGCATGCCGCAAATATTCATAGCCTTCACCCGAATAGCTGTATTTTGTGCCGGGGTCAAACATAAACGCCAGCTTTTTATCCGGGTTTTGTGAGCGCCAGTTTGGGAAGCCGGTCTGGTGGCTCAGGATGATGCGGGCAGTTAATCTTTTGTAGCGTTCGTCCGGTTTCAGATCCGGGTCTATCCAATATTTATAAAGTGGCTCATCCAAATCCAGTTTGCCGGCATCGATTAATTTTAATGTAAGCAATGCGGTAACAGGTTTGGTTAACGAAGCTACGTTAAAAAGCGTGTTGATATTGGCCGGGCTTCCGTTAGCTAGCCGGCCGAAAACTTTAGTCTCCTTTATTTTCCCGTTTTCAAATACACTTGCAGCTACAACTGGTACTTTATAGCGTTTCATCAAATCAGGAATGCTATCCAGACAACCGGCCGGCATTTGAACGGGCTTTAAAGTTTGCCCCTTCGTTAACGTTACGCTAAATACGAGTAAGAAAGCAGTGGTATACCAGGTGAATTTATGGCATCTGTTCATCTTGATCCTCTTTTGCGTGATTAGACTGGTAAAACGGGTTATCGGTTACAATCTTTTCCGTTATGTATAACTGTCAGCTGGCGTTTGATTACTTATCCAAAACAGGCGCTAAGCTAACAATCAAGCGACGGTTGCTTGTCTTAGTTCCATCCAGGGCCGAAATTACCGCAATGGCATCATTTTCGCTAGCCATTACCACAAAGGCATAACCTTTGGCTTTGCGCGTCTTTTTGTCCCTAACAAGCTTCATCTCCACAATGTCACCATGCGGCGCGATCAGTTGCGCGAGCCCCATCTCATCCATTTCCAATGGATATCCCCCGATAAATAATTTTATACCCATTTTATGTCAAATGTAATTTTTCGATATCAAGTTCCGAACTGATTTTTTCCTTTTAGACAAATATATAATGACTATCTTGACGGCAGTCAATCGTATTGATCGAACCTATACCTTATCAGAGTACGAACCCTTGGCAGATCTGCCGGGGCTTTTTTTGATCCAAAAAAACCTGCTATTTAAATCAACTTCCCGACAATACGCATGGAAGCGGCTTCACCGAAATCCAGTCCGGAATAATCCGGGTTAAAACCGCCGATAAAAGGCACCGCCATCATATAAATTCTTTCATTGATCTCTCCGGCATCATTGATGATCCGGAAATGGTCGTCAATGGTAATGCCCGGTACGTTCAAGTAATATTCCCCCTTGTCATTACGAAAAACACGCTGATTCCCGTCTTTTAAATAAGCCTCCGCAATGAGCGGATCCTTAAATTTTACTTTCGCAGCTGAAACCGTTTTTTCAGCAATCAAACCGGGGAATGGGATTTCATCATAATTCAAATGCGGCTGGCCTACACAATCGATAAAAGTTTCATAGCTTACAGCTACTTTTTCTCCTGCTTCATTGGTGTAGTGGTAGTTGATGCCGCCCGATTCCCTGGCTTCCACATTACTGTTTTCTCCTACCCTGACCAGTTCTAAAACGCCGGCATCATAGAGCGCGATCATTTCCTCTACCGAGTCCTGCGGTGCAAATGCAATGACAATGGCGATCAGTGGCATTAATGTCTTTTGTAACCTGAGCATATCCTCCGCTGAAAAATACTTCGCAGGATAATTCATCGCAAAACTCAGCACAGCCAGCATTTCTTTCCAGTAAACGGAGCGTTTTAACTTTATCGAGCGTTCCGCTTCCGCATATTCCGCCTTCAGCAACTCGAACGCCGGCGTATCTTCACGCCTGATCATCATCAGTTCCACGAAGTCCTCCAGGCTGAGGTCTTTGATGAGTTCATAGAAATCAGGCCTGTTCGTTTTTATTCCTTCCAGAAAATTGCGGCGGTAGACCTCATCCAGCGGCAAAAAACCGTCATGTGCTGCCTGGATCCGGGCCACTTCGCCGGCGTCCAAAACGGAATCCTTGGACAAGTGGGAATCTTCCAAATGAAACCGTACCGCGGGCAACAGACCATTCCGCGAATGCAATACGATCTTAAACTGCGGGCAGTCTTCACGCAAATGATACACCTTTTTTCCTTCGGCATTTAAGGAAAATGATCCGTTATTCAGCGCGAGCGTGCGTAAGGCATCAATTGCCGTGAGTGAAGAACCACGAATGGCAATCGTATGATTAACCAGGTTGGTCAATTTCTGCGGCGGGTAAGGCGAGTCAAAATAGCCGGGCACGATCCCTTCATTGTGTTTTGGCCAGTAATGCCCGCTGCATACCACGATCTTGTCAAATGTGTATACCGCATCATTTGCGGAACGAAGTTCGACCTGGTTACCGGAAACCGAATCTTTGATGTCGCTGATTTGCGCCTGGTAATGCACCTTCACTTTCAATCCCATTTTTTCCGCCTTTATCAGGAGAAAACTGAACTGCTGGGTCAGATACGCACCAAAAAGCAACCTGGGAAGTACTTTATACGCATTGAAATTTTTTACAGATACATCGTAACGATTGGCGGCCTGATAATTCATGCCTACCCAGTCATCAACGGTGGTGACCAGCTCAGGGATTTCGTTACCGGATACATTAGTGATATGTTCAGGGCAGGCACCTTCCTCACTGTAAGGCATCCCTGCTCCCAGCTTATTTGTCTTTTCAAAAATATCCACGCTGAAATCCGACCGGCCGGTATCCACCAGGCGTTTGAGGATGAACATTGCGCTCGGGCCACCCCCTACAATCCCTATACGCATGACTAAGCAGCTGCGGCTAAGGTCCTGTTTCGCTTACGCGCTTTCCATTTTTTCAGGTCCGCTTTCAGATCAAGAATGATCTTGCGGTCAAATAATTGGATTTGTATTAATTTATTCTCAGTTTTCATACGATTCTTATTGCGAAGCTTAATACATATATCATTCCTAAATATAATCGCCCCATCCTGACCGTATTTTCATTCAGAGAAATTAATTATCCTATAAAGATATGCCTGTTATTGACTGCACTCCGTACAGAATAAACGGCGGAAAGCAGGAGCCACCTAATTTTAACGGAAACAATGCAGGCGCCGGACAGTTATAGCCTTGATGGAAAAACGCAGGAAGAATTACCGGACATGGATCAAAGGGTTAAAATTACGCTACCTGGTCATTGCCCTGTTGATCATTGCTGTGATCGTGGTACGCCTGGCCTTACCGGGTATCGTCAAAAATTACGTCAATAAAAAACTGAATGAGCTTCCCGGTTATACGGGGCATGTCGAAGACATTGATATCCACCTATTGCGGGGTAGCTATGTGATTCAGGGACTTTTGTTAAGGAAAAAGACAGATCCTGCACCCTACCCTTTTTTACAGATAGGCCGGGCAAACCTCGCCTTGGAGTGGGGAGCAATTTTTAAAGGCAGGCTGGTTGGCGTAGTGGCGCTTGACCGGCCCGTGATCAATATTTTGACTACGGAAGAAATAGCCAGAGAGCCATCAAAGGAAAGCTGGACAAAAACCGTGAAAGCCCTGATGCCCATGACCATCAACCGGCTTACGATCACCAATGGAAGGTTTGATTACCGCGACCTCAACAAACAGCCGAACACCGATCTGCATATTGAAAAGATGCAGCTTACGGCGCTTAATTTGGCGAACGTGCAAAAAGCCAGCGATCCTTTACCTTCACAGGTTAACTTCACCGGGATTTCCATCGGAAACGGGAATCTCAAACTGGATGCGAAAGTAAATGTATTGAAAACCATTCCTGATTTTGAGGCCGGCATGCAGCTTACTGGGGCGAACCTGCTCAGCCTGAATGTTTTTTTCGAAGCGAACGCCAAAATGGATATCGAGCGCGGCGGTATCGATATCTTTAGCAAAATGAGCTTAAAAGACGGTGAAATGAGCGGCTATATTAAACCATTCATCAAAGATCTTAAGGTATTGGATGTAAAAAAAGACATCAAAAAGAAAGGCGGTGTACTGCGGGTCGTTAAAAAAGCGGTGGTTGGTTTGTTTGCCAAAGTAGTTACCAACCCTAAAACCAAAAAGATCGCTACCGTCGTTCCGATCAAAGGCAATATCAAAGACCCTAAAACCAGCGGCTGGGCGAGTTTTGTGGGCATATTAAGAAATGCCTTCGTACACGCGTTTCACGAAAGCCTGAGCAGTGAGTTAACGGCACAAAAGCCGGCCGGAGCCCAATAAAACGCAAGCATTAATGTCGATCAGCGCCGCGTTTTAATAAAAGCTCAACGATATGATTTTGGCCAAACAGGACAGCAAAGCCCAGCGCAGTGCTACCGTTAGCGTGCTTTACGTTCAGGTCGGCGCCAGCGTCAATGAGCTGGGTGGCAATATCCGTGTAACCTTTATATGCCGCACCCATCAAAGCCGTGTTCCCGCCTCTATCAGCTGCATTGACATCGGCACCTGACGAGAGCAAAAGCGCCACCGCATTATGCTGGTGATTAAAGACAGCAATGCTGAGGGGCGAATTTCCTTTATCATCCGTGTCGTTCAAGTTCGCACCCCCTTGCAGGAGATCCAGCAGGACGGGAATATCGCCTTCTTTTGCTGCGATCACCATCAGGTTATTTGTGTTAACGGACATTTTCAGGAATTTAAGGTTTTCATTATCGGGGTTTAATTCATGTTTTACTACTTTTTCTTCGGCACAGCGGCAATCTCTGTTTTAGCCGTAGTCGTTTTACTGCTCTGGTAATCTGATGGTCCTTTTTTACCCACCGGGTTTGGCATTTTTTTCTTATCCTTACTCATGTTTTATTTATTTAATTAAATTAAAATTAAGGTCATCGTAATGGTCCATCCGGTATTGAATCAGTCTTTCTTTACCTTCATCCCCCAATGCGATCAATTGATTGATATAGGAACGAGCACCAGCTTTAGCGCCGCGAATAGCCAGTTCCCGGCTTTTATAGCCATAGTACAACTTTCCTAAAGGTTGCAATCTCAGCGGGCCAATGGGTTTAAGTCCGGCGCGATGAAAATCATTTGTTGATATTTCGGTTATCGCAGTATCGTTCCGGAAAACCCGGAAATACTTCGCGTAGTTTTGTTGCTTTATCATAGCTAGCAATATAACTCATCCCGACTGCGTTTGTGTCGATTTAAATTCCGGAAACCCTAAGATGACTTTCAAACCACTATCATCGTGGGTCGGGGGTTCACGAAAATTACGAATGGATTCCGGAGCGATTATTTTCTAAGAAGACTTATTTGTTTGATTTCAAAAAAGCCAACGGATTTTCCCTGTTCAGGATCGATTCGTAGTTGAATAAGTTTTCCCTTCCAGTTTTTGAGGGTTGACATGTATATATCGTAAGTATGAAACTTTTCCCGGTCTTCAAATAACCAAAAGTCCAGGTGTTTTTTTTCATCCGGAATCGTGTCCATTGCTGTTAAAAAGTAGATTTGACCGTAACGCGCAGCGGTGGAATTTTTTAAAATTATCCTTAAAAATGTCGCCGAATCAATGCGCAGCCCATTTGGGTCTGCCCAGGCGATGCTGGGGTCGACACCAGTGATAACACCCCTTAACAGACCATGGCTGACCTGTAACATACCTATTCCATTACTGTAGGCTCCATTCTTCCAATTTTGAAAATTACCAGGATCATCAAATTTCCAGTCTTTGATGATTTCCGGTTTCTTTTCAGGATCACCCATATTCAAATTGCCGATTAAATCAATCTTGGTTGTATTTCCTGTTCCACCGAAAAACCGGGTACCTTTTGAATTATTATATTTATTATTCAAAATTTTTGCAGTCGGGGTTTGTCCTTTTTCCCAATCGACTACAGCAATCTGATAGCCCCCCTGCTTACCGGCCCAGTCATTTCCGATAAAAGTGCAGTTAGTTATTACGGCATTGCGGGTCGCTGATTTTAAATTTCCCGGTGTCGCCAGGAACTCTATTGCGGGTCCTGCATTATGTTTAAAAGTGCAGTCTACAATCGTCGGATTTTCATTATCGCATTCGAAGTCCACAGCAACATTGTCCGGGCAGGAGTTGAAGGCAGTATTATTCACGGTGACATTTTTTAATACCACATTTTTAGTGTACATCACTTGAATGGCACCCGTGCCCGAAGCTGCATATTTGGTTCCGTTCTCAATGACAGAATTTCTAACAGTGCAATTAGTTGTGCTTGTGATAAATAAGCTTACAAAGGATATGGGATCAACCGTATTATCATGAATATTTAAATCGGCATACTGGATTTCAGCAAATTTATTTGAAAGGGCCTGCGCTCCATCGACACAATGGTGATTTCCCCAGTCAATCGCAATCCCTGCGCCGGTCCGGTATACTTCCGTATGTGTTATTTTAAAATCAGTTAACACCCGGGTCTGATCGTTTGGGGTATCTTCAACGCCTGTAATTCCAATACCATAAGACCAGCTTACCCGGTCTCCCTGCAATTTTGCCGGCAAACCTTTAAAATCATGGGCAACGACATCTGTTATATAAACTGACCGGTTATGGTAGGAATGATCGTAAAATAAAACAATACCGGCTCCCCCATTGCAGACTTCAATGCCGGATAACAGAAGATACGCCGGATTATTAAGACGAATACACCTGTCGGCCGGATTCCCGGAACGTTGAATTTTCGGCCGTTCGCCCTTTCCATATGTCCCGATTCTGATAAATTGGTCAGCCTTTCCCGAACCGTTAATCGTAAGCTGGGTGTACCATATGCCGCCCCGCTTTAAAAGAATTTCGTCTCCCGCATGAAATGTTCGTGCGTTCACCGGTGCAAAATCCGCCCAGGGTGTCCTGCCAGAAGTGCCGTCATTGGAATCGCTACCGTGCGGATCGATATAGTATGTCTTTGCTGCTAAAGAGTTGCCATAAGCAGTCGTCCAGATAAAAGCTATAATAAGTAAAAGTTTATTTATGATGGGTCCCATCAGTTCTCATATATTACAACTGGCTAAAAAACGATATCACCCAAAAAACGCAAACGAGTAAACTTATGACTAATAAAACGCCTGTGAACAAAACAAACGTAAATACGGATGGAAAGACTAAGCTAAGCATAATGGGATTTTTTAATTCATGTTTACAACTATTTTCCCCTACCGCCAACCATTACACCAACGGTTTTTAGGATGACCGTAATATCATATCTTATATTGAAACGTTTGATATAAGCAAGATCGTGGTCCAGCCTTTCGCACATTTGCTCAATATTTTCTGCGTAACCGAAATTGACCTGCCCAATAGAAGTAATGCCCGGCTTTAGTTGTTGCAAATGTTGATAATCCGGTCTTATTTCCAGGATCTTTTTTGCAAAAAACTCTCTTTCCGGGCGAGGACCAACAACAGACATGTCTCCTTTTAATACATTCCAGAATTGCGGAAGTTCATCCAGCCGGGTGCGCCTGATGACCCTGCCCCATTTGGTGATTCGCGGATCATCTGCACGGGACAATTGCGGGCCGCAACACTCCGCATTGCAATGCATACTTCTGAATTTATACATATAGAACTTGCGCTGATTAATGCCTAATCTCTCCTGTCTATAGAACACAGGTCCACGGGAGGACAACCATGTAATCAACAAGATAAGAAAAAACACCGGAAAACCCAAAATCATTACCAGGATGGAAAAACAAACGTCAAAAATTCGTTTAGCTGCAACTGAATTTTCCGGGTATACCTTTTCCGGATCATTTTCAGCCAGCTGAATTTCTGTCGCTAACAATCCGCCTGGTATGACCTTTAATGCAACCTGCACATTGGTCCCAACTTTTTGATGAGTGAATTCTTGTTGTATTTCCGTCGCATTGTCAGCATCCGAAAAATAAGCCCATCCTTGTTTGATGGCCTGGTAAAAGTTTTTACTCATATGAACTAGGTTTGAATAATTTCAAATGCTTGAGTAAAGCATAATCAGTTCATTTGCTCAAATTTCAAACCATAATCTCAAATAATTTAATTATTAATATATTAATTATATTACAATACAAAAACGCCCTGCCAAAAGGATTAAGAAATCATTTGCTGTTTTGATTTAAATATAATTTAGAAAATATTGTTCTTTAAAAGAAACAACTTGTAAATTTTAGACTACAATTATGACGAAGTCCAGTAACCCTTATTCATCGAAACATGCTTAAGGATAAAACGGGGAATGAGCTTGTAGAATTTTCCAAAAGTGTACCCAAGCCATTTTCCGCTTAAAGAACGAAAAACGGAGAACAGCTGAAATCGATCCCGTTCGGCTACATACGAGAGCTCAGACTTTACGTATTTTAATCCTTCACCAGTAGGCTTGCCGTAAGTTTCAATCAACCATTTGTTTTGTTCATGGAAAACCCTGGTATCAAAATAACGCCGGAACTCAGCTAAAAAGGAATAAGTATGCGAGTGGTTAACCGTTGCCCCGGCCACATAAGCTAGTTTGTGTCCATTCATTAACAGTTTCGCTGAAGCAATAGCATCCTCGCCCATAATGCTGTCCGATGAAAAACCACCCATGTTTTTTAAAGCCGATACCCGATAGGCTGAGAATGAATTGGAACAAAAAAAAACTTTAAATCCAAATTGAAGCCTGTCATCGAAGCTGCGGCTATAAGACTGCGCAGGATAGTTAAACAGGCGCGCATGTGTTTCTAACAGTCCAGCGTTGACGTGAGGCAACTGCCTTCCATATGCCAGCGCAACTTTGGGGTCATCAAATGCTTTTACCAGATTAGACAAACTTTGTTCTGTAGTGGGTATGGCATCCTGGGTAAGAAAAATACATATGTCTGAGCCCGCAGCAAGATCGACCATCATCTGACGTGTAGCGCCATGGTTAAAAGTCGATGCAGGAATTTGTTTGACTTCGAAACCTTCTTTTAAAGCCAAATCAACGGTTTGATCAGTAGAACCGGAGTCCACCACAATCTTCCGGTAAAAAGTCAAATCCTGTACGGCGATGCCTTTCAATACATCTGACCATAGAGAACCACCGTTATAGGTCGGAATTAACAAACTTACCAGCGTATTCATTCAGTTCTTCGGTTATCAATTAAAAAACGTAACAGATCGTCCCAGTTGTCGTAAAACGGTTCAGCTGGCTGCCTGTCAAAATTGTGATCAGGGACAAATTGCCCGTCCATCAACCTAGCCATTTCTTCAGCTAATGCGCCCGGATCATTTACATCAAAAAATTTTACTTTGCTATAATTGCCAACCGTTTCATGCGCATAAGGCTCATCAGCAATTAATATGGGTTTTTCATAGGGTATAAATTCCGATACGGGTAATCCCCATGTTTCCAACTTTGATGGAAAAATCAGACAATCCGCTATTCTGTAATATTTTTCTATCATCTCCCGGGGCTGTATTCCTAAGAATTCAATCTGGCTGATATGCTTGTATGCCTGGTGAATTTTAGCAGCATATTTGTTTTCGCTGCCATTCATCGTCAGGAGCAGACTAAAATTATTAAAGTTGTGGCTAAGAATTTCCGCCGCTTCACATACACATTCCATATTTTTGAATACTCTTGGAAATGAGGGATAAAAAAATAAAATATGTCCTGGTTTCGGATGAAACGGCAACGCCGCATGATCACCAGAGTGACTGCTAAGATTTTTCGCGAATTTTGGGTAGGCAACAATACAATCGACGCCATACATGCTTTTAAAGGCCCTTCTTATCCAATTTTGCTGAACAATCACGAAAGCATTTTTACGGATGTTGATACGGTATAAATATTTATAAAAAATCGTAAATAAAGTAAAAGTTGAATCGTAAAAAATTTCCTTAAAAGACAACTGATAAAAAGGGGATGGATTGTGACAATAAACTACCTGATAATCGCAGGCGACATTTGGTGTCATGTCATGTAAGGAGATCCAAATGTCAGGCCGGTAAAAAGCAGCTATTTTTTTTGAGGTAACATACTCGAAGCGAAGTCTTTTCATCCAGGAACTTTTAATATCCTTAAATGGCAAGATCGTAAAACCGTCAGCAACGCCGGCTATCAGTTTTTCGTCATGTACCAACACAATTACAGACAGCTCGACTTCGTTCTTCAGATGGGACAAAGACTTCATGACATCCCTGAGAATGCTCAATATTCCCCCTTCTACCATATTTACGCCTGAAACAACGATTGTCAACATACTTATTGATTAAGCATATCAGATTCTATTTGTTTGAACTGTGCGTAGAAAAAAACAATCATGTATACCATACCAACGTTCTGGAAAAAAGTCAACTTGAATATTTTATGTTTGAGTATCTGATATAACATGGCCCATCGTCCTTTGTAGTAACCATTTAGATACTCCGTCAACAGTTGTTTGTCGTTGTTTTTTAATTGCGCCCCAAAATTTTGATTAAACTGAATGAGCATAGTCATTTGCCTTTTATAGTTTAGGAGCTGATCATTTAACCCTTTTGTGAAGCGCCCATATCTTTTTTGAAAGCTGGAGCCCTGGGAGGTTACATTTTGTTGATGTTGACGATATTTAATCATTGGTTCAGTTATAAATCCGCTATATCCAAAAGCAGAGGTGAACAATGCAACCCAATGATCATGGTTGACGGAGGTTCGCGGGATCACGCGGACCAGGTCGAGCAAAGATTTGTTAAACATCATGGTACATCCAAAGGCGAAATTTTGCACGAGCGTTTGCTTAAACCCCAGCTGAGGCCGTAGTTTGATAGCTTGATTTATTTCCTCCCCGTTTTCACTTATCATTTGGAGACTTCCATATACCAGAACGGGGGCATTGGGATGTGCGTCTTCCATTTTTTGTAGCTGATTCAAAGAAGCCTCTATTTTTTCAGGTAGCCAAACGTCATCCTGGTCACAAAACATAAAATATGCAGCCTCCAAATCCTTGCGTGCTAAATCAAATAATGCCGCAAAATTGGCAACGGAGCCATGTTCTTCTCCTTCATTAATCGCTAAATTTATTTTTCCATTTTTTTTAAGATACTTTTTCACTATTTCAAGGGTCAAATCAGTCGAGCCGTCATCCCTTATCAGCAATCTCCAGTTTCGGAAAGTTTGGTTGATGACACTATCTAATTGTGCCTCGATGTATTTTTCTCCATTATAGGAAGCCATTAAAATTAAGATCAATGGTTCGTCGTTCATTTTAATATTTTTAGCGAAAAGAATCTGGATTTAAAATCAAAAAGGGGTACATACAGCAGTAATGCGATGACGAGGAAAACCGGAAATATCAGTAATGCATTTTCCAAGCCTGAAACAGCGACGGGTGGATCAGTTTCAATAAAAGTAAGATTAAGGTAAAGAAATAAAAATGCAAGTTGGCCAATGATGTTTCGCTTCAGCACAAATAGTAATTTATTCCGTGCAAAACTCAAGCTCCAGCCGATCAGAAATGAAAATACTATACTGCCATAAAAGCCATAGTACACATATCCAAAAACGTTATGCCTTGCGTTCGGCCCTGTAATCAGATCCGAATCGGAGTACAGTTGAAATAGCTGAACTCCTAAAACACCCGGCTGGTTTTCCCTTGGAACTATTCGTAATACGCTGAATATATCACCAAACAATGCCAGGAAGCCTTTTGAGCCATCAATGGTTTCAATATTATGAGAGGGGTAAGAAAAGTAATAAGTGTCGCCCGACGCTACTAAGCGGTATAAAAATATACCAAGGCTGTTTTGCTCACCGGGATTATTTTGTTGTGATTGAATAAAGATAGTCAGGAAAGCTAACAGCAGCCCGCAGATGATCAAATATCTTTCATATTTGCGTAAATTGAAAAAACTACCGCTATGTTTCCCGGCATTTAAAATAAGATAAATAAAGAGAACAAAGCCTATGTTCATAAAAAGGCTTTTACTACCCGACAATATCAGGCTGGTTAGTAAGAATAGTCCGAATCCAGCTAAATAAAAATTTAACTTTAATGAATTGGACTTTTTGAATAATAGATAAATCAGCAAGAAAATTACAACCGGTCTTAAAACATCAATGATCCGCCCCAAAATGCCCAGTCCCCCGCTGTCTGCATAGGCGCCGGTCCTGGATTCCATGAATAGCGGAATTCCCACCAATTTATAGCTCAAAAGCTGGATTAAAACGTATGAGCCTGAAGTGATGAAAAACAAAATCTTGACGAACATTCCCTCTTCTTCAAAAACCGCATTGCCGCTATCCAAATCAACCAGCTGGCGGGTATTTAAGGGCGCAAAACAAAATAGCCCCCCGAAAAATGCCAGTTGTGTTAACAGATAGCTGTACAAATATTTGATATCCATACTTTGGGTGGCATACAGAAAAATAACCACGGAAAATCCAAAAACCGAATAGAGCAAATTAAAGATCAGCGGGTCTAACAAAGAAAGGTAGGTTGTCTTAAAAATAAAATAATAGAGCAACAGCGCGCCTGCCAGAATTAAAAGATATAATGGAAGATGCTCATACAGCAGTAAACCGAATGCATACCAATCCATTAATCACCTCCATTTTTTTTGATTCCCAGCCTGTTTTTGAGGCCGTCGAACTTCCAATAGACATAAGACAGTAATTGATATACAAGACCGTAATTCCGCCTGACAATTTTAAATACTTCATGAAAGTTTTTTTTGTCACTGGTAGCTCCGTCGAGACCGTGAAAAGCGACAAACGGCGAACGGTGCACTTCCATTACTTTCTTAGCCAGATAGTAACGCTGACAGAGGTCAAAATCGCAAAAGAAACGGTACCGTTCATCATGTACCAGGTCCGGGCCACGCTTAAAGAATGCCCCTTGATGAGGAATGGTATTTTTTATTTTGAGCCAGTTGTTAACTTCAGGATATTGCTTGCCATTGCCCGTGTAGGTTGAAGGAAAACAAATCACGTCGGCATTACTTTCGGACAATTTTTTTAAGGGCAGTTCGTTTAATAGATCACCCGCCAGTATAAAGATTAAATATTTACCTTTTGATAACTTAACTGCCTTATTTAAGGCATCCGGAATACCCCGGTCGCGTTCACTTATAAAAGAGTCAATATGTTGACGATGCTTCAAAATTACTGATTGGGTTCCATCCGTGGACCCGCCGTCTACCATCACATATTCTACCCGGTCAGAAAGATGTGGGATGATGCTGTTAATGGTTCTTTCCACAGCATCAGCGGCATTATAAGTTACAGTGACTACACTAACCAAGATTTCGCTCTTCATAAATTTATAGATGTTTAAAATTGACCAGCGAGTAAATAAATGCATTTTTAAACCAAAACAGCTGCAAAGCCAGGAAGGACAGGCAATATGTTATTCCGGCAACAAACAGTATCGGTATTCCGTTCCAGGCAGGCAAAAAGCCATAGCGGATAATTGCCGTCGCCACCGCGCTGATTATGATTTGTACGATTAACCTGTAATCTAAAATAATGTTTATTTCCTTTACTGCTGCAGCCACTATGTATACACAAACAGCGGTTTCCGCCGTTACGCTGGCGATTGCCGTTCCCATGAATCTGAAATGGGGGATCAGCAAAAAATTCAGGGCTAAACTGATGGCTAAACCCACAAGAGTCGCATGCAGAATTTTTTTTTCCTTACCGGCGGGCAATAAAAATTGCGCACCAAAAACATTACATACAGCGATTATAAACGGGATGAAAGATAATAATCTTAATGCAGGAACAGCAAGGACATACTTGGGACCGGCCACAACATTGATGATATCGCCGGCAAACATTATGCAAAAGAACGAAAATGGCAAACCAAGCAGCAAGACGACATTCAAGGATTTTTCCAGTGCTGAACGAACTGACTGCATGTCGTTCTTTGAAAAGTATGCTGCTATTCTTGGGATAAGTACCAGGCCTACCGCGTTCATTAAGGTCCAATAGATTTTCACCAATTTGAATGGAACATTATAATAACTTACATCCACATTACTGGTAAGAAATTTCAATATGATCGTATCAATTACCGCGTAAACACTGACGGAAACGTTGATACTGAAAAGTATCAACAGTGACTTAACATGCCTTTTTAATTCCAGCTGCCCTGTGTAGGGATGATGATAATTTTTCAGATAATAAATAAAATTCAGCAGCGCATTAGCGATAACTGCAAGCGTGAGCAGCAAATAGTAGATATCATTGTCACCGGCATGTTTCACCAGGCAGATAATACCCAGCACACAAAGGCTACGGATGATTAACGAGCGAACGGTTATGTAGGTAAATTTTTCAATTCCCTGGTAAAACCATTCCATTAAAAAAGAACTGCCTATCAAGTTCAGGCAAGAGATTTTAATCATCTTAAAATCTCCGTTGAGACCGGGTATTAACAAATATGCGCCTACAAGAATGATCGAAAATAGTAAGGCAAGGCTGACCTGGATCGTCAGCAGTTCAACAACTAGTTTTGACCGTGACGGTTCATCAATTTTCAATTTTGAAATTTCTCTGATGCCGTAAAAAGGGATACCAACGGCTGAAAATAAGATCAAATATTGCGTGAACGCGTCATAAAAAAAATAACTACCCAAGCCGTCACTTGACAAAGTTCGCGTAACGTAAGGAAAGGTAATTAATGGAAATAATACGGCCGAGGATGATAACAGCAGATTGCTGATCATGTTCTTTCTAAGTCCCATAATTAAGCAGTATCGGAATTGATTTTTTCGGCAAGCGTCATAGCGCTTTTAATACATACGTCCATATTATAGTATTGCCATTCACCAAAACGCCCCAGTGTATGAAGACCTATAGCATCTAGATAGTTTTTCACCGTTTGTGTCGCTGTTGCATAATGTTCGTCAAATACGACGTAAGCATGGTCAGATACATGATAAGCTAACGGGCGCACCAGGAAGGGATCTTTTTTTCCATTCTCATGCATTTCCTCGTAAGTTTTCTCGCCGACAGTCTCTGTAATAGAATAGTTCGCTTTAGGTTCAAAAAAATTTCCGATATGGATATACCTGTGAAAAATATTATCGAGTCCGGGTACATACGTCCAGGTGTGCTCCGTACCTTTGGTTTCCCAGAACATCGTAGTAACCCGGTTAAATTTCAGCTTTGCTGCCTGTTCTTTTACAGCTTCATCACTGCCGGTAATCATTTCAGGCAGTAAGTTTAATGGCATGGTGGAAATCAATATATCATAAACCCGATCGTTATTTACCAGCCATTTCCCGTTCGGCAATTTTTCGATTCTTTGAACCATAAAATCAGTGGTGATGGACAGGTTTTTAGCAAGCGCATCAATAAAGCTGTTTTGATTGTTGGAATTGGGGTAATAAAAATAGGCATGCGGCATATTATCCCTTGCGTCGCTGAGCAGTCCCTTTAAGAAAGACCTTTTGTCGGGGACAGGTAATTTATCATTGACCCAGGAAGGACTCATATTTTTCGGTGCCATGCCCCATATTTTGGAATTATAGGGGATGAAATACAATTCTGCTAACGTGTCGCCAAATTTTTTCCTAAACCAGTCCTCCAAATCTGAGTAATCTGCATCGTCATGAGCTGTTAGCAAAGCCTTGGTAATATCTAAAGCGAGGTCCTCGTCTATCTGGAAAATTTGTTTAACCGCAAACTCGATAGGATATGAAACTTCATATTGATTGAGCTTAATATTTGCGTTCCGCCTGACTAAATGCCATTGATCTTTTGGTAAAATTTCATTGAAAACAAAATCCATTACCTCAGAGAACTTTGAGTTAAAACAATGCCCGCCCGTCAAATGGTAAGTCATATCGTTTATTGTCGTGGTTCGGGCTATACCCCCAAAATGGGGAGCTTTTTCAAGTAGTTCTACCTGATGATTTTTCCTCAGTAACTGGCCAATACTTAAACCGGATATTCCTGCTCCGATGATACCGATCTTCATGATAAAATAACGTATAATTTGTAAAAAAAGCGTTTTGCAAGTAGTGCTAAAAGTATCGCAATCAACCCCAGAAGAGCACCGATAATTAAGCCTTTAATTTTGCCTATATGACTAATTTTAAGAGGATACTCCGGCTGATCCATAAACTGGATCAAAGGGGTCTGCTGCCGCAATGTAATTTTCGCCAGTTCCAGGTTCTTAATCATTTCACTGTAAATCACGTTGCCGGCCTGGACATCAATCTGTTTTTTTTGAGAGGGCAGTCTGAGCATAAGCCTGGCAGGATTAGCATTGGGTGCAGCATCCATAGAAGAAGCTACACCGGTTAATGCCGAATTAAGCGCTATTCGCACGCTGTCCGATTGTCGTTGCAATATCGCGACATTCAGCGCACTGCGCTTGGTTTTTGTCTGGACATAATAGTCGTTGACATTGTTTACCAGATTGTCTGTAAACAGTTTGGCAAAAATTTCATCTTTGAACGTAAAGGCGACTCTGATCACGCCCAATTTTTTGTCAGGTTTACCGACTTCCAAATTATCCTTATTGATAGTTTCGATGATGTCCGTAATTAAGCTGTCTTGTTTCCGGTTGAATTTTTCCGGAGGTCCGATAAAATTCACGTCGCCTGTTTCCGGATCCTTTTTCCATTTTAAAGTTAATTTTTTTGAATTTACGTAACGATCAATCAAGCGTTGTCTCGTGTTTCCGATGGCAACGTCGGTAAGCAATGTTTTTTTAAGCATCAAACGGGATCTGTAAAGTTCCAATATGTTGTCACCTTTGAAAATGCCTCCTCCGCCGCCTACGTCAAGCCCCGCAAGGGATGCTAAACCCGCATATTCCCCCAAAACACTACTTTTATCATTTTCATCCAGGACAAAGGTGCACACGGCGGTATATTTTGGCATCGTTACAAGGGATAAAACCACTCCTCCCAGCGCCCCCAGACAGGTGAACGTCAACAATAATTTCCATTTTTTTAAAATATCGCTGATCACCAATATGATTTTTTTGATCAGCTCAATAACAGATATTTGCTTTATCACTGTCTCACGTGGAAGTGGCGTGCCTGGTTCGTTCATATTTAATGTTAAAAAATGCCAGCAAGTGAACTACAAAGCGGACATAAGAAAGTTTTAAGTAGCATAAAATTCATTAAAGAAAAACACTGTTGACGTCTTTACGTTCTTAAAGGGCTAAGAAAACCGTTATGACGTTCAATAAATTTCTGAAAAAAATTATCAGCAGATTCAACTTCCATGTTTATAAAACAATTAACAACGTTAAGTATAAATTACCTATTTTGAATGCTGTCGGCACACTTAATGTGCGATCGCATGAAGAATGGATGGTGCAACTGATGGGCCACCTGCTGACCAGTAAAGGTACTACTTTTGTAGATGTGGGCGTTAATATCGGCCAGACACTGTTAAAAATACGGAGTATCGACCAGGAAATTGCCTACATGGGATTTGAACCCAATCCCGTATGTAATTATTATACACAACAACTGATCAAAGCGAATGGGCTGAGAGATTGTCAATTATTTCCGGTAGGGCTAGGAAACGCGGTAGGATTTAAACAATTCTATATTTTTGAAAAGGATGATATTTCATCGTCGGCCGCTTCGACTATTGAAGATGTTTTTGGAAAAACGCCGGTTACAACTGATATCATACCTGTTTTCGACCTGGATCATTTTAAAGACACTTACCTGAAAGATAAAAAAATTGATATCTTAAAAGTAGATGTCGAAAATGGGGAACTCGAAGTTTTTGAAGGCGGACTGAAAACTATTGCCCAGTTTCAGCCAATGATCATTACCGAAATACTTCCAATCATTAATAAGGATACTATCGTAAAAACGAATGAACGAAAAGCCGAAATGCAGCGCATCATGGAAGAAATTAATTATAGTTTCTATAAAATCATCATCAATTCCAAAGAACAATTTATAGGTCTCAAAAAGGTTTCCAATCTTGTATTGGAAACAGCTGATTTTAGCCAAATCGAATTGGACTATAATTATCTGATAGCACCTCTGTCAAAAAAGTCAATCATAACGCCATTCATTTTAAACTAAGAAAATTTATTATTTGTGGAGGCTAATGATTCCAAGAATTATAGCGCCTAATGATGCCAGTCCGGTAGTGTATCCCAGAATCTCTTGCGCTGTGTTGCCTTTAGGTTCGGGCTTAGTAGGCACATATATTTCGCTGCCAGGCTTAACTTTCGGATGGCTGTTAAAAAACAAGAATTTTGATGTTCCTTTAACAGTCCCATTCGGATATACTACGTAAGCACCACGCCTTAATGCCCTTGGCGAAAAACCACCCGCATTTAAAACATAGCCTTTAAAACTTTTTCCGCTACTGTACACTACCGCGCTTGGATAAAGAACCTCGCCGTTCACGCGTACGATTTGTTGTTGCTTGGGTATTCTTAAAACATCGCCATTTTCTAAAATCAGGTCGCCATCTTCCCCCGGCTTTTCTAATATCTTTTTGAGATTAATACCTACATAATTATTTCTGTATTGGGTAGTATCTGTATTACCCGCGTTTGCATCGTCGTTTTTGTATGACTGCTGTAAATGTTTCAGCCTTGCGTTTTGTTCTTTAACTAAAGCAGCCGTATCTAACTTAGTTTTATCGACACCAAGTACCGCAGCATTGTCTCTTTTTAAACTTCCACCTTCTACATCTGCTGATTGCGTAACACCTCCGGCCCTTCTTATCAGATCTGATATTTTTTCATTCTTTTTTTGAATGGTATAATTACCCGGAAAAATAACCTCTCCCTCAACTTTGACCACCTTTTGGGTTTCATATCCGGGCAGACTATATACCGATACAATATCAAACGGCCTGAGCGAAAAATTCATATCTTCAAATTTCAAATTCTGATCTATATTTACGCTAAACACCTGTGCTACAATGCTGTTTTTTTGATTTGGGTCACTATCAAATACGCGACGCGATACTTCAATCCGCTTTGAACTGGCGCCCTCTGCAAAGCCACCGGCTTTGATGATCAGATCGGCAACCTTCATGCTGTCGGCATAAGCAAAATCTCCCGGTTTTCTTACCTGGCCTTTAATGCTTACTTTATATTTATCATGCAGATCAAACATTGATGTTACAGAAACGCTGTCTTCCCTTTGCAGGGCAATATCTGAGGTAGCTTTACTTAATACATCCTGTACACTGAAAGATAATTGCTGCGTGCTATTATCAGCATTAAGCCTGGTGATGCTCCCTCGGCCGGTAAATGCATCTTCTTTTAATCCGCCCGCATTCTTTATTAACTGAGACAGTGTTAACTGGTTCTGCAATTCAAACTGGCCCGGCCTGAAAACTGCACCCGTAATGGTTACCCTGTTCTCATACCTGTCCAGGATCCTTGATACTGTATATTTATCGCCGCGAAGCGGGGTATAAGTACCAAATTCCGTTTCGCTGATATCCTTGAACCTGTGTTGCTGATTGTTAACCTGGTCAACTTTAATACGTTCTGTATAGGCCTGGTCTGTAAAACCACCGCTGTAGTTTAATATGTCCTGCAACTTTTCACCGGGTATGGTTTCAAAAATAGCGGGTATTTTAACTTCTCCTTTTAGCTCGACATGAATACCATATGTCGGTACATGAATTACATCCTGGTCACGTAGTACGATATTATTTTTACGGTCGCCTTTTACCAAAAAATCATACAGATCCAAATGACTCACTACCTTATTATTTCTGATCACGTCGATTTTCCTGAACGAACCAATATCATTGGGACCTCCGGCTGCAAATAAAGCATCAAAGGCGGTAGATAATGATGATAAGGAATAAGTACCCGGCTTAACCAACTCGCCTTGCAATATTACGCTAATTGTACGTATATCGCCCAGGCTAACAGTCACAGATGTACCCTTGTCTATGGCATAATTATTTGCAGCCAGTTTACTTTTTATGGCCGACGTTGCCTGCTCGATAGTTTTACCGGCAACGTTTAAAATACCGATACCAGGAATGTTGATATTGCCTTCAGGTGTAACCGTGAGCTGCCAGTTTGCTACAGAATTACCATAAACATTAACAACTAATTTATCATCAGGGCCCACTATGTAATTTACCGGGGTAGCTAACTTTAAATTAGGCTGAAAGGTATTTGCTTTACTGTTTCTGAAAAGACTTGCGCCAAATATCTTTGGTTGCATGTCTTTAAACAAGTCTGTTCTTAACTGCCTTAACGTATCGTTAAGCTGATTATTTCCCCTGCGGGCCGATTGGGTACCGGTATCTGTAACACCGCTATTATAGTTGGTGCTGCCGCCATCTTTTGCGCGTATGTCGGCTATGCGTGACTGTAAACGCTGTACCTGGGTTGCCGGTAAATTTCTGCTTTGTGCAAGCTGGATCAATTGACTGTCTGAAATTCCCTGTGATTGTGCGTTTTGCAAAAGCTGCCTTATCTGTGCATCAGCGTAATCGTCGACATTAAAGTTTGATAAATTTTGTGGTAATGACTGGGCATATACCGGTGGTAGGGCTAAAAAGCATAAAATGACCAGCAGGAATGCTCCAAAGAGTTTTAATTTATTCATGTTTTATTTTGAATTGTAAATGTAACACTCTTTAATACAAAATGATAGACCAAGAAGCACAGTTGCAAGTAAGATGAAACACGTTGCTGACAAATTCCAATTCGCAATAGCTGAAGAATTTTGTATTTCTTTGCGAAGCATGGGCATTGCACCTGTTAAGCTATAAAGTGTTGACATTCAAGCCCGCTGCGCAATTTTGTTTCCTTAATAAATCGCACATCGTCCAGCGTTTCGTTTTTAGGATCGTTCCGAAGTACTCCTTTTCGGACTTTTTTTTATTAGCTGTCTTTTTTGGTGTCTTTCACGCAATTGGGCACTGTTTTTTCGCCCTTCTTTTTCATCCCTTCCTTTTTGTAACCTGACCAGCAGGGATCTTTTTTCTTTTTAGTTGCCATGATTCTGATTTTTGTATTTGATCCAATAACCGTTCCATAAAATTGGAGCTGCCGGGAAAGGGCTAAGTTTTTTTTGGGAGATCATAGGACGGCAAGACAAACTCATTTTCCGCGCTTTTCTTTTCCCTGTTAAGTTTTTTGGCAATGTACTTGACCAGTCGGCTGCCTGTAGCCATATCGATTGAATGATTCAACAAACTCAAATTTTTGACCAGCTAATCATCGTCAGCAGTGCCTTCCTCATAAGTCTGTTTAGACGGGTCGCGTTTCGGGTCATTGTCGGATTTGCCGGTTTGCGCCTTGGCATAATCAGGACTTCCTTCCTGGTCAAGCGGTTTAAAATTGTTGGATTCCGTATGTTCTTCAGCAGGCTGCTTCCGGTTAAAGTAAGCGTTATCCTCGCCTGCGTTTTGAGCCGGATTGTTGTCATCATTACCAGCTTGGGTGATGTTGTTTTTACCAAAGTTTTCACCACCGTTTGGCTGTCCTTCTTTTATGATTTTTGTTGTTTCGTTGTTAGCGGACATATGCGTTATTGTTTATCTTATAATATAAGGCAAGGTGATGCAATTTGTTTGCACCGAGTTTAGCTCTTATCTTCGCAGTAAAAACCTGAAAATGAAGAAATTTGTAATTTTCCTATTATTATCTGTTTCCGGTTTAATCGCAAAAGGACAGGCATCAAAGTTTGAAGTGGTATCGAGAGGGAAAGATAGTAAAGGCAGAATAAACCGCTTATCAGTATATGTTTCTAAAATGTCCCTGATAAAAAAAATCAATCCGGTACTCTGGGGGAAGTACAAATCGACTAAAATCAAAACGTTTCAGATTTTCTATTATGACGACAAAAAGATAGCTAAAGCTTATCACCAATTGTTATACAATAAGAAAATCACGAAAAAGCAGATGAACAGCATCAGTAAGCACGTCGTTGGGGAATTTGAATTTGTATTAGGAAAAGAAAATTTGTTTGTAGGGAAAAATGCTTTGCTAAATTAGTAATGCTCAGATGGGTCGTGATGATTTACTTACAGCTTATCGACTTTATTTCGTCTGAGACTCAACATGACCGCAGCTGCAATCAGACCCCCGGCGGTGTACCAGGCCACTGTCATTATTTTGGTTTGCGGGGTACGCGTCACCGGCGCATCATTCAAGGCCAGAGGTTTTGTCAATTCCAGAGCGCCAATACCAGCAGCCAGTCCGCTGGCGGCGCCCGCCAGCAAAAGTTTTTTTTGTTTGCCCAGACCGATCAGGCTATAATAGGCCGCATTGCTCAACAGATCAGCGGCCATCGTCGCCATAAAAAGGTCGTTGCCGCCGGGCGGCTCGATTCCGATTTTGTCCAAGCCTTTCGATAGCGCCTCTTCACCGATCAGATCAACGCGGGGCGCATCACGGGCAAAATGTTTTACGGCCTGGTGTAAAACATTCAGGGCAAGTGCGCCCGCAAGTCCGCCGATGCAACTGCTGATTATTTTGTTCATGACCGACTTATCGAAATACCGTGCCAATCCTACCGAATATTTTACCAGTTCAGGAGCATAATTAAGTTTCCGGTTTTGGGACGATGTATCAAACGCAAAGATTAATTATTTTAATTTGCCAGGCGGATTACTGGCATGGAATTAGTCCGCTGACGAAGACAGGTAGAGATCTAAATACAGCCTGAAAATTTGGCAAGAAATAATGCAATGACACACAAGATTTTGCTTTTAGAGGATAATGCGGACATCACGGAAATGCTGAGGACCTGGCTTAGTTCGCTGAATTATGAGGTCATTACTTTTCAGCAGGTAGAAGATATTGTTACCCTGGCGGAAGAAGTTTCCCCCGATTTGGTGCTGCTGGATTATTTACTGGGAGGCATCAATGGCGGAGAGTATTGTGCCCAATTAAAAAAGAATGCCGGCACGCAACATATTCCTGTAATTATGTTATCGGCTCATCAGCGGGTTATCGAATCCCTGGGCCATTATGGTTGGGACGCTTTTATTGCCAAACCTTTTGATCTGTCGGAGCTAGCCTTAAAAATCAGCGAGTTGATCGACAAGGCTCATGATCCTCTAGCCGTTTAATTCGTTGATGACCTGTTCTTTGGCTTTCAATGATGATGCCTGTACCTTAAACGCAATAAGCGCAGGCCGATCAGGTAGGGCATCATAAAAGGGATAGCGGGAACGGCAGCCAGATAGCCGGCGGTAGCGAAAGGCTCAGGTACAGACGGCGGAAGAATAACCAAAACAATACACATGATACCTACAGCGAGGAACCAGCTGCTGCTGCGCGGAGACATCAACTTTGCCTTTTTAAGGGAAAGCACGAACAGTAAGGTCGCGAGATTGGTCAAGGCCACTTCAACTACGGAAACTACGTAGAAAAATTGTCTGACGGGTAGGTACCAATCCGGTCTTTTACCGGCCGGTAAAGTAATGAACAAGCGGAAGGCGCTTGTTAAAAAATACCCCCAGTAAGCCATGTTCAGTATAAATAATGGGAGCGCAATACTGAATGCCATCAAACCGAGCACAGCATAGTTGCACTCCGCCTGATCAGCTAACTTTATTTTCATTAAAGAAAAGCCCATCAAAGCGAGGATACCCCCTAAGATCAGCAGGCTGTATCTTACCTCCTGTTCTGCCGCTGTCGCCAGCCAGGCCGACATCGCCGGGGGCGGCGGCCCCATACCGGCAAAAACGGCGAACAAAATCCATGGAAAAATCAGGAGCAGGCCCGCGTTTCTCCAGCCGCCGGATGGTGTTTCCCCTGCATTTGCCCCACGTTTAAAAAGCTGCCGGATGGCAAAAATCATCAGGCAGGTATTGAGAAACCACAAAGGCAGGTAAACATGATAACTTACATGCCCGATGCCAAATCCGACTGCAGCGACCAGCGCAGGTAACAGATATAGATAAATCACAGCTGATTTTTGCGCGCGGTCCATAGGCGATTGTGTTAATCCCTTAACTTATCGAATTTTATTGGCCTAAACTAATAAAGCCTGCTCAAACTGACGAGCCAGAATAACCCGTTTACGATGACCGGTTTTGCCGGTATGGTTGATGATAATCCCGGTAAAAATCTTTTTTGGAATCCCGGTAAGCGCTGATCGCGCCAAGCCAGTACATGGTTTTGATGTAGCACCAGGCCAGGTCAAGCTGATGCGGCTTGAATCCGCTGCGGGCGCTTTTAGGGTATAAGTGGTGGTTGTTATGCCATTCACCGGCTACATAGCCCGGCCATAGCTGATTGATCGAACGGTCGCCGTGATTGTAATCGACACCCGGTCTTTGCTTTTCTTTACCTTTGGCATGGCCTTCATAATTAAAGGTCCGTACACCTACCGCCCAAAATCCCGCTGCTCCAAAGAGACTCACTGCTAAAGCAGTCCCGCCAATGAGATAAAATGCGGTAAACCAAAATGACCAGTTAAGCAGCCAGGACAATAAGGCCCGCCAGGGATTGACATAGGATCCCCAGCGCTGGTATTGCTGATAAGTATTGGCTTTTACGCCTGTATGTTTCATTAACAATTTTACGCGGTTATAGCAGCCTTCACCCAGATCCTTGGCGATGGGCTGATGATTGACATCGGCCAAAAAGCAATACAGGAAACCTGCCTGCGCGTTATAAGGATCTCCGGGCTGATCAGATTTGGAGTGATGCACGTGGTGTGAAATGACATAGATCTCTTCCGGTATCACGTTAATGGTCAGGTTTTGCGTGATGAATCGCCAGAACTTATTTTTAAACGTGTATGCACCGTGCGTACAATAGCGGTGGTGCCAGATGGTCCCATGCGTACCCATGACGATCATACCGTAAACAAAGGCGGCAAGTATTGTCCACCAATACTGGTAACTGATCAAAAACAAAATAAAGAAGGCGGACAGGCAGATCACTTTCAGCCAGCTGAAAAAAGGCAGCCAGTTTTTCCTGGTTTTAAAAACATTCAAGCGGGAAAAGAACTCTGCAAAAATTTGTTTGGCGGTAGGCTTTACTAAAGCCTGCTGCGCATCCTTCCAGCCATAGGAAGGGGTTTGTAGTACGTAATCTAAAAATGGCATGATGAATTGCTTTAATATTAAATCAGCTGCGTTGACGGCCGGCATTGTAGGCGACAACGTATTGCAGCTCTTGCTGACGGATCGTTGTTGCATCCGGCGCTGTTTCATTATTTATTTTTTGACGCAGTTCCAACCTGATCAGGCCAAGCAGTTCCACCAGACTTTCGGGCATGGTTTTTAAGGACACCGCCGGGAAATATTGTTTTTCCAGCAATGTTTTTCCGTGTGCCGATGCCAGGGTAACTTCCCAGTTTTCATCAGCTTTAAAACCGAATTCGCGTGCGCAGTTCTGCAGGTCGTAAACATAAACCCGGGCCTGGAACTCTATTGTTTTTTCTGTCATAATTGTTGTTTAATAAACTTTTCGAATTTTAATGATCTTCAGCCAGTGCATCATTTTCATGACCGGGTAAACCGGATCGATCTCAAACCAGCGTTTGCCGAAATTGGCGCTGTTGGGATGCTTGTGATGGTTATTCTGAAAGAGTTCGCCCAGCATCAGGAAGTCGAAGGGTGTCGTATTTTTGCTCTTGTCCTTATTATCAAAATTGGTATAGCCGTATTTGTGGCCGCACCAGTTCACAATGGCCCCGTGGATCGGGCCCATCATAAAATGGATGGGTAATAACAGGAAAAGCCACCAATGTGCAGCAAAGAAGATATAGAAGGTCGTATAAGCTGCACCAAAAAGAATCCTGGATAAAATTGACGAACCCATGCGGTCTATCAGCGGCCATTCGGGATAATGTCCGGGAAATTGTGCCTCCGGATCCTTAACCCTTTTGACATAGTCGCTAAACGTACTGACGGTATGTTTCATCATTTGAAACACGTCAACGAAGAAATGCGGCGAATGCGGATCTTGCTCGGTATCACTATAAGCGTGGTGCGCCCGGTGCATGAGCGCGTAAGCGCGCGGGTTTAAAAAAGAGGCGCCTTCGAAAAGGTAGGCCAATAAATAAAACACGCGCTCCCAGGCTTTACTGGTGGTAAACATGCGGTGCGAGGCATAGCGGTGCTGGAAAAAGGTTTGAAAAAATAAAGAGCCAAACCAGTGAGCTATAAAAAAGATGAATATGATCAGCATAAAACTAGCTTTAACAGTAAAATAACAGGCATGGCTTTTCCAGGACTGTTGCGGTAAAAATTGGGAAGGGATTGGGTGAGGGTGGTCGCCGGATCCGGCGGTATCGGGTAAAAAGAAAAGCACCCGTCCTTGAACGGATGCTTTTACGATAATTTTATAGCAGGCTAATTAGATTACTTTAACATTGATCGCATTAAGGCCTTTTTTGCCTTCTTCGGTATCAAATTGAACCTGATCGTTTTCACGGATCTCGTCAATTAAACCAGATGAGTGTACAAATATGTCACTCCTGTCATTAGTTTGTGAAATAAATCCAAAGCCTTTTTCAGCATTAAAAAATTTCACGGTTCCTTCTTTTTGCATTATATTTTATTTAATAAGTCCGCAAGGTACGAATATAATTTGGTATATTTTACTACTTGTTAAAATATTCAATTATAACGTTAACATATCACTGGTTTTAGAAAGAACCGTATCTGTAAAGAATTTAAACTCGGGTGTACCTTTATCTCATTAACTGTGCAGGAATGACCTTTAAGTAAAGTGCCTTATTTAACTTGCCTGGCTTCGGCGTTTTTCAATTCCTGATAAAGTTCGATCAGTCTTTTTTGAAGGGTCATCACTTCTGCTTCTCTTTTCGCTAATTTTTGATTTACCGTCGCAAACTCAACCTTAGTCATGCTCCTTTCCGCCAATACATCCAAGTCCAGTAATTGTGCTGCCGATAAGCCGAAAATCGCCGCTATTTGTTCCAGTCTGGATAGGTTAATGTCTGTAACCCCGCTTTCAATTTTGGATAACGCAGGAATGGATATCGCTAGCTTATTTGCAATATCATGCTGGTTCCAGCCTTTTTGCTGACGTAATAATTTGATCTTTTTTCCAAGCACATTCATATCAGGAAGGGCTAAATGAGAATAGCTACAGGATCAAATATCGTAAAATTATTTTAGAGATGAAATGTTAGTCACTTAGCTCGAACGGGTAGAGGACTCCGTTTAGCAGTTCCTGCATCACTTTTCCGCCTTATCAACTAAATCCTGGCAGGCGATATCTATAGCAGTTTATTGTTCTGTTGTAGCTCTCGTAAGCCGCAGTTTTTCAACCGGTTCGTTTGTATATTCCAGATTTGTCATGCTGTACTATATAGCATTTAAGGTAGATACAGGGTTTGGAAATAAATGTTGACGTGCGAAATAAGGATAGTTACGGTTTCACTTTTAATTAAGCTGATTTATTTCCTGATTGTTTAAACATTTGCGTTAAACGATGTGTTTCTCTACTGTAAATCAATAGATCGTGGAACACATGGACAATTCACAGGAAGATCAGGAAGCGCAAAAAACGGGTACGACCAGGCGCCAGTTTTTGGGACAAGTTGGTTTGGCAAGCGCCGGGCTGCAGCTCGTCCCCCTGCTTTCTAAAGCCGGGAGTATGCTGCCTGACAATGAAGCGGCCCCAGCTGAACCGGTTACCGTTAGTTTAATGGTCAATGGCAGCAGGAAGACCCTAACACTCGATACCCGCGTCACGCTGCTTGACGCGCTCCGCGAAAAACTCCAAATGACGGGCAGCAAAAAAGGCTGTGACCATGGGCAATGCGGTGCCTGCACGGTGTTGGCCGACGGCCGCAGGATCAATTCCTGTCTGCATTTGGCCGTGATGTGCGAAGGAACCGAAGTTACCACGATTGAGGGGCTGGCCAAAGGTGAGGAATTGCACCCGATGCAGGCTGCTTTTCTCAAACATGATGGTTTCCAGTGCGGGTACTGTACGCCCGGCCAGATCTGTTCCGCCGTCGGGCTCGTCAGGGAAGGTCATGCGCATACCGACGAAGAGATCCGCGAACAGATGAGCGGCAACATTTGCCGCTGCGGTGCCTATAACAATATCCTGGATGCCATCAAAGAAGTTCAAACAGCCTAAACCGAGAAGAAATGCAACCATTCAAATATATAAAGGTACCGGACACCCCCGCGGCAATCCGTGCTGCCGGTATCAACCAGGCTAAATTTATCGCTGGCGGCACGAATGTGCTTGACCTGATGAAACTCGATATCGAAAAGCCCAGGCAACTGGTCGATATCAACCAATTATCCCTATACAAGATCGAAGAACTGCAGAACGGCGGGATAAGAGTCGGCGCGCTGGTTAAGAACAGCGACCTGGCCTATAACCCGGCCATCAAAAAGAATTACCCGCTTTTGTCCGAAGCGATCCTTTCGGGGGCCTCACCGCAGTTACGCAATATGGCGACCACGGGCGGCAACCTGATGCAGCGCACACGCTGCCCTTATTTTTACAGCACCGATTTTGCCTGCAACAAACGGGTGCCTGGTTCAGGTTGTGCCGCGATCAGCGGCTATAACCGTATGAACGCGGTATTAGGTACCAGCGATCATTGTATCGCTACACACCCTTCTGATATGTGCGTGGCCATGGCGGCCCTAGGGGCTGTGATCCATGTGCAGGGCGCAAAAGGAACTAGAGCGATACCTTTCGCGGATTTTCACTTATTGCCGGGTCAGACACCTCACCTGGAACATAACCTGAAAGCTGACGAGTTGATCACGCATGTGGAATTACCGCCATTAGCTTACGCGGCCAGGTCACATTATTTGAAAGTACGGGACAGGGCCTCCTACGAATTTGCTTTAACTTCGGCCGCCGTTGCACTTGATATCCAAAACGGGATCATCAAAGCCGCAAGGGTCGCCCTGGGCGGTGTCGGTACCAAACCCTGGCGTTCCATCGCTGCCGAGCAGGTATTGACCGGTTTACCGCCGAATACCGCCTCTTATCAAAAAGCGGCAGACACGGCTATGCTGGATGCGAAACCCAATAAAGATAATGCCTATAAAATAGAACTGGCCAAACGTACACTGGTACGCGCCTTGACCACAACCGGAGAAATATCATGAACGAGCTCACAGGAAAACCAATAGACCGGGTTGACGGCAGGCTGAAAGTTACCGGGGGAGCAACCTACGCGGCAGAGTTCCCTGTCAAAAATGTTGCTTATGGCGTAACGGTCACCAGTACCATAACCAAAGGCCGCATCAAAAATATAGATACCGGCGCTGCCGGGAAAATGCCGGGTGTGCTCGGGATCATGACCAGCGAGAATTGTATGCAGCTGCATTTCCCCGCAGGATCAGATCCCGGCGCAGGTAAATATGCGGAGAAAGACCTGTTGCCTTTGCAGAATGACCGAGTATTTTATGGTGGCCAGCATATCGCGGTCGTCGTCGCGGAAACCTTTGAACAGGCGGAACATGCTGCTGCGATGGTAAAAGTTGAATACGCGGAACAAACGCCTGTTGTCGGGTTTGAAAAAAACGCCTTGACAGCTTACAAACCCGCCTCTGGTTTGGGTGGTGCCGAAACCCAGGTAAAACGCGGCGATGCAGATGCGGCGATGCAAACCGCGGCTGTAAAAACGGATGCCACATACACCACGCCGGTGTTCAGCCATAACGCGATGGAACCGCATGCCAGCCTTGCCGTTTGGGAAGGCGATCAGCTGACGGTTTACGACGCTACCCAATCTGTAATGGGTGTAAAAGCATTGCTTTCAGCTATGCTGGGTGTCCCCGCTGAAAAAGTGAGGGTAATCGCGCATTATATCGGCGGCGGTTTCGGGTCCAAAGGTTTTACCTGGGCAAACCCCTTTTTAGCGGCGATGGCGGCCAGACAATTCAACCGCCCGGTAAAGATCGCCCTGGCCCGCCAGCAGGTATATTCCACTGCCGGCCGCCGTACCCAAACTTCACAAAAGATCGCGCTGGGTGCAGATCGTTCCGGTAAGTTGCTCGCTGTCAAACATGCGACGATTTCCGAAACTTCTTTTGTTGACGAATTTGTAGAAACAGCAGGCGTCGCTACGCCGATGCTTTACAGCAGTCCAAACGTGGATGTCAGCCATGAACTGGTTCGGCTGAACCGGGGTACCCCCTGCCCGATGCGCGCGCCGGGTGAGTCTGTTGGCACTTATTCGCTGGAAGTGGCTATGGATGAGCTGGCTGAAAAACTGAATATAGATCCGCTACAGCTTCGCCTGATCAATCACGCCGATACGGAAGAGCAAAAGAAAAAACAGTTTTCTGAAAAGAGCCTGAAAGAATGCTATGAGCGCGGCGCAAAAGCGATAGGCTGGTCGAACTGCCCGGCAAAACCAGGGCTGACAAAAGAAGGCAGATACCTGGTAGGCTACGGTATGGCGACAGCCACCTACCCCGCTAACCGGAGCGCCTCATCCGCGAAAGCCACTTTATTCGCAGACGGTCACGCGGAGATCCTTTGCGGAACCCAGGATATTGGTACAGGAACTTACACCATCGCGACACAGATCGCGGCAGATGCCTTCGGTTTGCCGGTTGACAAGGTTACCGTTAAATTAGGGGATAGTATGTACCCTAAAGGCGCGCAGTCCGGTGGTTCGCAGGTGACCGCCAGCGTTGGCCCTCCGATAAGAGCGGCAGCTTTGGGCGCGGTCGATAAGCTGATTACAATAGCGATCGCAGATCCGGGTTCTCCCCTGCATAACCAAAAGAGGGAAGATATCATAACCGGGAACGGGCGCATTTTTTTAAAGGACGACGCAAACAAAGGCGAACCGCTGGTTGCTGTGCTCAGCCGGAAAGGATTGGACAAAATCGAGGCGGATGCCAAAACTAATGTTTCCACGCGGCCTTCATTGCCGGCACCGGCACCGGCAGGAAGCCCGGAAGCAAAAACGGAAGAAGAAAGTAAAACCAACATGGCCGTACAGGAAGACGAAAATACGGACAGGTCTGCTTATGCCTTCCATTCCTTCGGGGCACAATTTGTCAAAGTATTGGTCGACCCGGACCTGGGAACGATCAAAGTGGACAAGATCGTCGGCGTAATGGATATCGGCAAAGTGATGAACCTGAAAACGGCTGTTAACCAGATCAAGGGCGGGATGATCTTCGGCCTGGGGATGGCTTTGATGGAGAATTTACAATATGACCCGAACAATGGACGGATCGTGACCCGTGACCTTGTGCAATATCTTGTACCCGTGCATGCGGATATCCCGGAGATCGAGGTGCAGTTCATTGACCGGCCGGATCTATATATCTCCCCTTTGGGCGCGAGGGGAATCGGCGAGATCGGGGTGACCGGTATGGCGGCGGCGATTGCCAACGCGGTCTATAACGCAACGGGTAAACGAATCAGGGACCTGCCGATCACGCCGGATAAACTAATTGTTTAATTTCAATAAGCGGGCATAGTCTTCGACGGTATCAATGTCAATAGCTCCTTTGTCAAAGGGAATCGTAACTACTTGCGCTGCATAATCTTTGAGTATTTTTTTTGCTCCATCTTTTCCTGACAGTCGCAATAAATGAGGGAACAGACTGCGGTTAAACAATACGGGTACGCCAATCGCATTGTTGTAGGAACAAGCGACAATAGCCTTACCTGTAGTTTCCTGTTTTGTAATTAATGCATTTAACAATCCGGCGTCAACAAAAGGCTGGTCGCAAACCATGATGATCGCATTGTCGAAAGTATTGTCCTTATCGATTTCCCCGATCGCCAGCCTTATTGAAGATGCCATACCTTCTTTCCAGTTTTCATTATAGAGGATCGCAACTTCCGGGAATTCCTTGATATGCTTGGCATTGGCTCCTAAAATAATAACTATGGTTGCGCAATCGGATTGCAGGCCGGCTTCAACGGAAAGTTCCAATAGGGTTTTGCCTTTAAAGTCCAGGTTTTGTTTGGGTTTTTTGAGCCTGGATGATTCTCCGGCGGCGAGAATTACTAAGGCGGTCATCATGTGCTGTGAATTACGGTCGTTTTATATTTTAAAGGATGTCCGTTTCTTTCGGAAAATACGGCTTTGATCTCGGCTACGATGGAAAGTGCGATCTCTTCGGCGGTTTCTGAACCAATATCCAGACCTACCGGGCCATGTATGGTTTCGAGGTTTCTTTCTGTAATATTCGTGCCGCTTTCTTCCAGTTCGCTTAGCATTCTTTCCAGTTTTTTCTTCGGGCCTAAAATACCGATATAGGAAGGGTCCAAGGGCAGCAAGTCTTTCAGAAAGCTGAATTCGTAATTGTAGTTATGGGTCATCAGCACGAATGCGGTCCATTCGTTTATGGCGATATTTTGTACGATTTGCCCGGGTTTGGCAACCAACAATTGATGCGGAAGCGGAAAGCGGTCCGCAGTGACATAATTCGGACGTCCGTCTATAACCGTTATATGCCATCCTAATACCGCGGCGAACTCGGTCAAGGGGATCGCGTCATTACCTGCACCTAAGATCACCAGGGAAATTAAGGGTTTAACACATTCTATAAATGCCGTGCAGCCTTCATAACCGGTAACCACAGATCTTTGGGTATTCAACGCGTTATTCGCGTCTTCCAGCAATTCATTTTTGTAAGGTAATTTTTCAATGCCGGCGGAAATGATTTGACCATCCGCGATAAATAAACAGGAACCCGGCTGGCGCGCCTTCCTGTTTTCCAGGTTAAATAAAGTGACGAACACCGCGTAACTTTTATTGGCAATAGTTGCTTTTAGCAGCGAAATGGGATTAGTTAGTCCCCCGGTAATGGGCTCGATCAGGATATGAATGATCCCGTTGCAGCCCAGGCCGACGCCCAGTTTCGCATCGTCGTCATCCATGGTATCGTAAGTCACCAGCAAGGGTTCCTGCTGCAGGATCACCATCCTGGCTTTACGCAAGGCATCCCCCTCCAGGCAGCCGCCGCTGATCGCGCCGGTTAACTGCCCGTCTTCTGTGATCAGCATCCTCGCCCCGGCCCTGCGGTACGCTGAACCTTCCACCAGGACGACCGTGGCCAGCGCGGTTTTTACACCGGTTTTAACCGCCCGTTCATAAGCGGCGACAATGTCGATGAGCTCTTTCATTAAATCATTAACACCATAATTTAAATAGCGTTTATATTAAGTGGTAATTTCCTGATGCGCTTTCCTGTCAGGTCAGATCCGTTTAATTGACTACCCCGCTAACGATGTTTAAAAATTCCTGGTTGTTAATGAAAGGCTTCGGCACAAATGCATCGGCTTCACACAACATTGCTTTTTCATGCAGGTCCGGGATGCCCGACATTAGGATAACGGGAATCTGTATTTCCTTATAAAGTGTTTTGAGTATGATGCAGATGGTATGTCCGCTGATATGAGGAAGCTTTTCATCCAGTAGAATGCAATCGGGGTTTTGAGCCAGGAGTACTTCGGGTGAAGCGGTTTGATTCATCGGGATGACCGTCCAGCCGGCGCTTTCCAACATCAGGGTTAAACATTCCAGCAGGTCTGGATCATCTTCTAAAATAACAATGCGTTTTCTCATAGCTTGTCCGTAAAAAACAAAAATTATGCGGCGATCATTTCATTAACCCGGTTGACCAGCATTTCCAAATCGAAAGGTTTGGCCAGGAAGCTGTTCGCACCAGCCTCGTTGGCAATCCTTTCGCCTTCCCGGCTGGCCGAAATAACTATTACCGGTAATGCCCTGGTATCCGGGTTCTTGCGGAGCGTGCGCAATACCTGATCTCCTGACAATACCGGCATCCACAGGTCGAGCAGGATCAGGTCCGGATTTTGCTTTTCTATTTCATCATAGATGTGAAGGCTGTTTTTAACCGGGACGATGCGGTAACCCGTCTCTTCGAGCACCAGTTCCAGCATATCTAAAATCCCTTCATCATCATCGCAAATCAATATCGTTTTATCGCTCATTTGTATTCCTTTCCTCCAGGGGCAATGTAAAACTGAATGTCGATCCTTTACCAGGTTCGCTTTCCACCCATAATGTACCACCATGATTCTTGATGATCTGATCGCACACATACAAGCCGATTCCCATGCCCGGGAAGCGTTGTTGTATTTCGCCTACCCTAAAAAAGCGGTCGAATATTCTTTTTTGATCTTCGATTTTTATGCCCATCCCGGCATCCGTAACCGCTACTTTCAGAAAGTTGCTCACCCTGGACAGGTAAACTTTCACCTCATTGGATTCTGGCGCATACTTAACGGCATTCGATAATAAATTGTTGATCACCTGCACGATATGTGATTCATCGCCGGCGTAGTTATTGGTGGCTTTTCCACTAATAATAATCCGGTGGGTTTTCGTTGCCGCCTGAATATTTTCTACGGCTTCGTGTATGGCTTTGTCAAAATCGAATTCCTCTTTGTGTAATTCTATGTTGCCCGTCTGGATCCTGGACATGTCGAGCAATTCAGCAATCAGGCTGTTAAGGCGTTCCACATAAATCCCTGTTTTCCTTAGAATATCCTTAAACTTATCATCAGCGCTGTCCGGCATCAGCCGCTGCATGATCTGTACATAACCTTTGATAGTGGTCAGTGGTGTCTTTAGTTCATGGCTGGCAATCGACAGGAAATCATCCTTTCGCCTTTCGATTTCCCTCCTGTCCGTGATATCCTCGATCGCAATCAGTATCCTGTCCTTGTATTGGCCTTCGAGTTCTATGCGGTGGGCATTTAGCAACATCAGCTTTTTTCCGATATGGGGAAAATCGTGCTCCACTTCAAATTCTTCTACAGGATTATTGGTGGGAAGAATATTTTCCAGCAATTCTTTTAATTTGGGGATATCCCACTGACCGTTACCCAATTCGTACAGCAACTTACCTTCGGTTTCTTCTTTAGATACTTTAAAAGTCTTCAGAAAATGATCGTTGATGCTCAGCACCTTAAACGCCGGGTCCAGAACAACCAGGCTTTCCCTGACCGTCTGAACGATACTGGACAGGTAATCTTCACTCTCTTTCAGACTTTTGGTGCGTTGCCGGATCTGGGATTCCATGATTTCCTGTTGATGCAGCAATTCCATTTCGGCTTTTTTACGGCGGGTGATGTCGTTTTGAACACCAATGAAATAACACACGACACCCTGTTCGTTCTTGATCGGCGACATGTAAAGCTCATTCCAGAAAAGGGTACCATTCTTCTGGTAATTCCGGATTTCAACAACGCATTCTGCGCCGTCCTCCACCGCCTTTCGAAGTAATAGCCGCTCTTTCTGATTACGATCTTCTTTTTGTAAAAAGCGGCAGTTATGTCCGATAATTTCATGACGTGCGTAACCGGTCATGCGCTCAAACGATTTATTGCAATAAATGATCGGATTATCAGGTTGCTGATTATCGGTTAAGATAATCCCTGATATGGAGGAATCCAATGCCTGGATCAGCAGGGAAAGATCCTGTTTTATGGTGTCGTTGGAAAATGAAAACTCTCCCTGATTTAAGCTGTCCAATTCATGTCCTTTCAGTTTTTTTCTCCATTATGCAAAAGCTTTGCCAGCCCTGCAAAATTCTGTTCAAAAGGTCCGGTTTGGTTCATTCACGCGCAATGACAGCTGCGACCGGCAATAAGAGCGCAAGAGACTGTATGGATTTTAACACACCGATGTATAATGGAAACCATAACTATTTTTCGTGACCAAGGCAGGAATTGATCAGCTGCAGTAACTGGTCGCGTAAAACTGCATTGCCGCCCTGCATACTTTTTACAAGTTGTTTTTTTCTTTTCAGGTACTTTCTCAAATGTGGTTGATCATGTTTTTGCATCCAGTTAATATTATACATCAGGTCTGCGTATTTAACTGTCTGTGCCGGCGAGCTGATGGTTGCAAATCGTGCTGCTTCCCGCTTTTTTCGATCGGCCTTTTCCAATAGCGGATACGCGATGCGGGTAAATTCATTGGAAAGTTCAGTCACCGCACGGGTGATCAATTGAATTTCATCAGAATTGTATTCAAATAAAAGTAAAGCGGTCTGCAGCGTCTTTTCTGTAACGTTCGTTTTTTCGAAAAGATCGTGACAAAGCCCGATCTCGTAGCCCAATGGTATCAGGCTCGCCCTTTCCGCCACCGCCTTTAGGTGACTGGCATAAGGTGACAGGGTGCGCCGGATGAGCTGACCTGCATGCTGTATCGCTATCCACTCCAGGAGCCTTTTTTGACGCTTCATCAAATCTTATCCAATTTAAAATAGCCTAGATGAATACGATCTTCCGGCGCTTCCCGGGCTTCTTCAAATATAATCCGGTAACGTGCTTTTGCCGCAGGGGATAACAAATCCCCGATCGCATGGACACTATCAACGTCGATCCCATACTTTTCATCAATGTGGGCTGTAGCGATACCCTTCAGCGAATTAGTTTTAAAGAACAGGTTATTTTTGGCCGCCTGGACGGCTTTAAGGCGGCTTGCCTGTACCGTAAGTATGGTATAATGCTGTTCTTCCAGTTTACCGCTCGTATAACCGCCAAGGTTAAGAAAGTACAAATTTCGTTCGGGATGAGGATCAGGCTCATCCTTTGGGAGAATCTTAAGCCCATAACTATCGACTTTAGTTACCTCACGCCAGCCGTCAATGTGCAGGCTCGCGCCGGCTTCCGGCCAAAAGGCTTTGACCTGCGGAACCAGTTCGGCGATACTGCCGGCGATGCCGAAAAAGTAATCATGTTGCTCGACTACCCGACCCGGTACCTCCGCCCCTAATAATAACTGGAAAAGCTTCATGCCCCTAAGCGCTCAATAATAGTACCAGACAATGTCTCAGTCAAATTGATAGCTCTAACCTTCCGGGTTAGAGCCATCGCTATACGTTTAGTATTTATCCATCATGGAGCTTATCCGAGGGAGGTGAGATTTGCAGTTTTTGTTTACCTTTAAATTGTTTTGAAGTATCCGGAAATTGCAACTAGTCAAATAAACCCATAAACCTCGGTCTTGTAACAATGAAATTTTTTATCGGATCAACCACTTGGTCGATCATTTGGACAACAATAATTGTGTTCGCAGTTCTGATTGCTGCTAATCTTGTTAAAAAACACTTAAAGTAATATTTTTAAGACCTATGCCAAATTATACTTTAAAAACATGAAAACTAAAAAGGATGAGGATTAAACCCATCACAATTGGAAAAAGGTAGATCCAATTACTGTCTTTAGTCAGGTTAAATTTTTTCATTTCGATATTCATTAGGAGGATATGTTGTAAAGTTAAATTTTTCAAGTGATTTTGTTTGGATTATTCAGCTTTGTTGTAACTGACAGTAATTAAACTTTCCCGACCTAAAAACCCCCTGTATAGCTTTTTTGTTATCATGCTACAGTTAAATTGTCGCATATTAAACTGACAGCTACCAACGCGCTTGATGTCAAGCGGGAATTAAATAAATGAAGGATGAGCCTGAAAGCATACGAACAAAAAAGGGACTTTAAAAAGACGACCGAACCAAAAGCAGGAAAGAGTAAAGATAAAGATCATCTGATCTTCGTTGTTCAAAAGCACGACGCCTCCCGCCTGCATTACGATTTCCGATTGGAGATGGACGGCGTCTTAAAGAGCTGGGCAATTCCGAAAGGCCCGATGCTTGACCCAAAAGTAAAACATCTGGCTATGATGGTGGAAGATCATCCTTTCGATTATTTGAACTTCGAAGGCATTATTCCAAAAGGTGAATACGGTGGCGGAACCGTAATCGTCTGGGACTAAAGCACCTACGAACCCATCAAAACGATCAAAGGAAAAAAGGCACAGGAAAAGGCGTTGCTCCAGCAACTGGCATCCGGTCAATTAAAGATCAAATTGCATGGTGAAAAGCTGAATGGTGAATTTGCTTTAGTGAAAACGCATGGTATGGGTGAAAATGCCTGGCTCATGATCAAACATAAAGACGAATTTGCTACCGGCGACGACGTAACGAAACAAGACAAATCAGTGCTTTCCGGAAAAACCATCGAAACAATGGCGAAGACCAGTGAAAAGGTGTGGCAGCATGGTCATGAAGAAGCTGTTGTTCCCGACCGGGAACCTAAGGCCTCAAAAGCGGATGTCACTAAAATCTTAAAAACTGCGCCAAAAGCTAAAATACCCGCCAATATCAAGCCTATGAAAGCCACATTAGTGGATGAGCCATTTGATGAAGCCGGCTGGCTTTTTGAGGTGAAATGGGATGGTTACCGTGCTATCGCTTTACTTGACAAGAAAGACGGGGCGAGCCTTATATCCAGGAACAACCTTCCATTTGAAAAATATTACCCGATCAATGACGCGCTGAAAAAATGGCAAATGGATGCGGTGCTCGACGGAGAATTGTTAGTGTTGAATGATAAGGGCATTTCTGACTTCGGCGCCATGCAAAACTGGCGGAGTGAAGCAGACGGCAACCTGGTTTATTATATCTTCGATATATTATGGTACGAGGGTAAGAATCTGATGGGTCTACCCCTGACCGATCGGCAGGCGGTGTTGGATTCCATCATTCCCGCTGACAATGAGCACATTCGTCAAAGTAAAGTTTTTGATGCCAACGGAATAGACTTTTTTGCCGCGGCCGAACGAATGGGCCTGGAAGGGATCATTGCGAAAAAGGCCGATAGTGTTTACACTTCTGATCTGCGGAGTAAAGAATGGCTGAAAATTAAAGTTCAGCGACGCCAGGAAGTGGTGATCGCCGGCTTCACCAAAAATGAAGGGACGGGTAAAACATTCAGCGCATTGGTGCTCGGCGTTTATGATGGCAAAGGCGAACTGCAGTTCGCCGGCAAGGTCGGCACCGGCTTTTCGGATAAACTCCAGAAAGAGATGATGGCGCAATTCAAGCCATTAATTACAGCTCAGAGTCCTTTTGATTACGAGGTAGATGTGGATAAGCCGACACGCTTCCGTCCAAAGCGCATGGGTGCAAAGCCAACCTGGCTAAAGCCAGAACTGGTTTGCGAAGTAGGATATGCTGAAGTTACCGGGGACGGCGTTTTCCGTCAGGCATCGTTCAAAGGCATGCGTACCGACAAAGATGCCAGGGATGTTGTCCTGGAAACTGCATCAGGCACGGAAGAAACCATAGCGGAAACAGATCGGAAAGCAGATGCGAAAAATAAAAAGGCAGCGCCACAAACTAAAACGACGGATTTGAAGCTTAATCCCATCAAAAACACCGAAAGAAAGACCCTGCTTAATCCGACCGAGGACACCCAAACCAAAAAAGTCTGCGGGCATGACTTAAAATTCAACCACGTCACTAAATTGTACTGGCAGGAGGATAAGGTGACCAAAGGCGATATGCTTAATTATTATTATAAAGTTGGTGAACTGATGATGCCCTACCTTAAAGACCGGCCCATGTCGCTCAACCGTTTTCCGGGGGGAATCCACGGACAAAGTTTCTATCAAAAAAATGTGACTGACAAAGCCCCTGATTGGGCTGAAACATTTGACCATGTGACCGGTGAAGGAAAAGTTACCAAATATTTGGTAGGAACAGACGAAGCCAGCCTTTTATGGATGAACTCACTCGGCTGCATAGAGATCAACCCCTGGTTCAGCCGTGCCCAGACACCGGACAACCCAGATTATTGCGTCATCGACCTGGATCCGGACAAACATACTTACGACCAGGTGGTGGAAGCGGCCCGTATTACCAAAGAAATATTGGATGCCATCGACATACCGTGCTATCCCAAAACATCCGGCTCGACAGGAATGCATATTTACATCCCGCTGGAGGCCAAGTACACCTATCAGCAATCACAACTATTTGCGAACATTATCGTTAAGCTGGTGCACAAGCAGATCCCTGATTATACGAGTCTCGAACGGAGTATAGCCGCCAGAAAAGGTAAAATGTATCTCGACTTTTTGCAGAACCGCCCGGGTGCAACTATTGCTTGCCCATATTCGCTTCGCCCAAAACCCGGCGCTACCGTATCGACGCCCTTGAGTTGGGATGAAGTTAAACCCGGCTTAACTATCCAGCATTTTAACATTCGAAATGTAATCGACCGCTTCAAAGAAACAGGCGATCTTTTCAGGGGAGCCCTTGGTGAAGGCATCGATCTGGAAATAACATTGAACAAAGCGCAGAGCTTGTTTAAGTAGCTAATCACTCGCTACTTCTTTTTCCTTTTAGCAGCTATCGCCTGCAACATTTTTTGGTAAGGTTCCTTAAATTTTTCGATGCCTTCAGCTTCCAGTTGGCGGCTAACCGCTTCCAGATCGATACCGGCATTTTTCACTTGTCGTAATGTAATGCCGGCAGTTTCTAAACCGCTTTCCAGAGTCGCATTAACAATACCATGATCACGGAATGCATTAATGGTATCGAGTGGTGCAGTATCAACGGTGTCGGGACCGATCAGGGCCTCAATATATTTGGTATCTTTTATCGCCGGGTCCTTGACGCCGGTGCTTGCCCAAAGCAAACGTTGCGGTTTGGCGCCTTGTTCAGCAAGACGTTGCCATCTTTCTCCGCTGAACATACGCTTATAAATAATATAGGCGGCTTTCGCTAATGAAATTGCTGTCTCTCCCTTAAGATCTTTCAGCCCTTTCTCTTCCAGCATAGGATCTACCAGGATGTCAATCCTGCTTAAAAAAAAGCTCGCAACTGAAGCAATTCCGCTTACAGGCTCGCCTTGACTCAACCTATCTTCGAGTCCGCAGATATAAGCGTTAGTAACAGCTTCGTACCGCTCCAGGCCGAATAATAAAGTCACGTTAATATTTAATCCGGCAGCAATCGCTTTTTGAATCGCAGGTAAACATGGTTTTGTGCCTGGAATTTTGATCATAACGTTTTTCCGGTCAACTCTCTTCCACAGGTCGAGTGCCTGACTGATCGTATCGTCCGTTTGCAGGGCCAGTTCGGGGGACACCTCCAGGCTTACAAATCCATCGGCTCCAACAATCTTATCATTGTAAACGACATCAAACAGGTCGGCTGCCTTTTGGATATCACCTATAGCGAGCTCGTAAAATAATTCCTCGTCACTTAGACCGCTGTCGGCGCGTGCTGTGATATCTTCATCATAATCCGCGCTTGACGCTATCGCTTTTTCGAATATGGCCGGATTAGAGGTCACGCCCCTTAAACCATCCTCCTCAATCATCCGCTGCAACTTACCCGTGCGCATGATGGCGCGGTCTATAAAATCAAGCCAGATGCTTTGTCTGTATGCGTATATTTCCCTAACCTTATTTTCTTCCATAATCATTCTTTAACAAGTCAAAGCAAACCTTGTTCTATTTAAATCATAAATTAAAAAGTTTAACAATTACTAAAAATTGGAAATAAAAATGCAAAGAGCCTGTTCTACTAAACCAGCGACCTATGGCCCCAGAAAAGACGATCAATAAATTATTTTAAAGCTTTTAGAACAGTTAGCCGGAGATCTTCCAGGTCGAAAGGTTTGGCCAACACATGATCAGCACCTGCGGTTATTGCCAACTCCCCGATATTACTGTTGGCTGAAAAATAAATCACTGGAATTCGCTGAAGTACCGGGTCTTTTTTCAAGATTTGAGTAGCGACGATGCCCCCTTCATCAGGTATCCAGTTATCCATTAATATGACATCGGGGCGGAATGCTGCTGTTCTGGCGATGACATCCCGGCAATCCGTATAAGCAATTACTTCCCAGCCGGCATCCTCCAGAACATAAGTACAAATCGCCAAAATATCCTCATCATCATCGAATATCAGCACTTTTTTCATGCCAGCGGTAGGGTAAAGTAAAAAGTGGAACCACTGCCTTCTTTGCTTTCAACCCAAATCTTGCCCTGGTGGTCAGTGACGATCTTCGACGTGATGTAAAGACCCATGCCCAGGCCGGTATGGCTTTTAACTACATCGCGGGCCCGGTAGAATTTTTCAAAGACCGAAGCCGTTGTTTCAGGGCTCATGCCTCTTCCCTGGTCGCTGATGCTGATCATAATCATGCCATTCTCCGTCAAACTGGTACCCACAGTAATCCCCGTATTTTTTTCTGAATATTTACCCGCATTTCCCAAAAGGTTGGCCATAACCTGTTCCATGCGCAGCTCATCGATCAGCACGTTTACATTTTCATCAAAGACAGTATTAAATTCATGATAGGGCAGAATATGACGCATGATAGCTACCTGACCACTGAGAAAATCGTTTAAGCTAACCACCTGTACATTGTATTGCAGGTTCCCGTTCTCTATTTTGGAAATGTCCAGTAATTGCTGAACCAGCGTAAGTAACTTATTAGACTGCAGGTCAATCTTATCGAGAAGGCTACGAAGCTTATCGCTGACCGGTTCGTTAATTGCCTTAGCCATTTGGGTGTAAGCCTTCAATACTGTCATAGGAGTCTTGATCTCATGGCTTGCTATAGAGATAAATTCCGTTTTCTTTTCATCGATTAATCGGTTCTGCCGAAGTTCCTCTTCCTGGGCACTGGCGATGCGGTTCAGACTGGCATTACGCTTTTTGATTTCTTCATATGCGTTTAGCGGAGCTTCTTCATCAAAGCTCTTCTTTAATGCGGCTATTTTGGGCGGGTCCAGTTTTAATGAACGCGGAAGCCCGATCTGCATAATAATGGTATTTTGGAACTCTGTCTCCGTTAATTCGAAACCGGGTACGAGTTTTTGTGCATAGTAAAAGCCGGCATCCGCGTTGGTAAAGCGGATCTCTTTGTCAAAGGATACCGTAGCCATCAAACTGTACCGAGTCTTGTTTTGTACCAAGCCAATGTCCAGCAGTCCGTCATCAGTATGTTCTATCACCGTGCGGGCGATCTCGGATACCGCGGTCGCAAACGTCGTTTGAGTGGCCACCGTAAGGCCAAGCCGCTCTGCGACTTTCATGGACCGTTTATGTGCCAACACCAGGTCCATCTCATTTTCCAAAGAGATAGCAACTATATTGATCATTTTGCTTTTGCGATTACCACCGACATGTCATCATTCCGGCGGGCGTGGTCTTTGTAAATAGCTGCAGCTAATATAGTTAAATCATATTTATACATCAGCGGATAACGCGCCATATCGATCCGCGTCTTGATTCCGTCCGAACAAAGCATCACCTGGTTAAATTCCTCCGCAGGATAATCCTGGTCGTTCATGGTATTTGGGATATTATGCCCGACAATTCCATTGTAGGACATTTGGTTCTTGAAGTTCACCGGCCCAAACATCCGGGCGGCAATATTGCCTACTCCCGCGGATGTCCATATTTTACGTGCAAAGTCGTAACACAATACGTTAATGACTGCGCCGCGGGTTTTTTTGATGGTGCTATGTATAAAGCGGATAGTTTCGGTCGGGCTGTAATCCGGGAAGACTTTAAAGGCTGCCGCCGCTTCGTTTACTGCCAGGTTAGCCTCCGGGCCATGGCCCAAACCATCGGCCAGCATCATTTTTACATATTTATCGGTCTTTTTATAAATAAAAGCGTCACCGCTGGTTTTTTCACCGGGTTTGAAAACCACAATGGGCCGCATGACGACCTGGTGATTATTTTTGATCTTTTCAGGATCGCTGTAAACCCGGCTGAGTACGATAGTACCCCAGCCGATCTGAGAGTACAACTCGAAAGTATCTGACATTCTTTTCATACTGCCTAATCCATGGCCCAGCGTATTGGAGGTAGACACGCCATCCTGCATCATCCTGGAGGGATTGATCATCCCAGGTCCATTGTCGATGCTAATGAGTTCAACGTAGGGATTGCCGCCATTGGGAAATACGCCCATCAGCAATTCGCCATCGTCACTGTATTTAAATAGATTAGACGTCATTTCGGCCACGATCAGGTCGAGCGCATTGATCCGTGCGGGTACAATGCCTCCTTCGGTCGCCATCCGGTGAATTTCTTTTTTGATCAGCGAGAAATAGCTGCGGTCGTCGGCCGCAAAACTGATATGCGTGGCATCAACCATTGGCCCATTTTAAAATCGTTACTACTGTCCCTTGACCCACTTTACTTTTGATATCAAATTCGTTCACTAATCGTTTGGTGCCTGGCAGGCCCAGACCGAGGCTTTTGCCGGTGGAAAAACCATCGCGCATAGCGGCCTGGATATCCGGTATACCCGGCCCCCGGTCAGAAAACGTCAGGCGAACACCATTAACTCTGCCGCTGGAAACCACTTCAATAATACAAACGCCGCCATCGGCATAGCGCATCATGTTCCGCACTAATTCACTGGCTGCAGTCAGTAATCGGGTTTGGTTTACCAGTCCCATTTTTATCTTGACAGCAGTTTCTTTAATACGATTCTTTAAAAAAACCACATCCTGCTCTTTCAATACCTGTATGGTATCTTTACTCAGCGATAAAGTCATCATGAGTCTGGTCTTCGTCTGCGTCTTCTTCGGTCTCGTCGATCATAGATTTCAGCAACTTCATGCCTTTTTCCATATCCAAGGCCGTATGCACACCTTTCAGCGGCAAACCCAGCTCGATTAAAGTAATTGCTACTGCCGGCTGCATGCCTACAACTACCGTTTCCGCATCCAGAATCTTAGACATACTGGCAATATTTCCAATGATTCGGCCCATAAAAGAATCGACGATAGACACCGCCGAAATATCGATTAAAACGCCCTTTGCGCTGGTTTTGTTGACCATCTGTACGAGGTCGGCCTCCAAGTTTAGCGCCAGCCGGTCATAAAGGTCTACTTGGATCGTCACCAGCAAAAAGGCACCCATCCTTAGAATAGGAATTTTATCCATTGCTTAATGATTAAGGTTTAGAAACTGTGCTGATCTTTTTAACCTCCAGGCGCATCACTCTAAAAGAATAAGCCAGCGCGCTGGCGAGGCTTGCTTTGGTAATGATATTGGAAAGATCGATACCGAGATGAACTACGGTCTGCGCAATCTCGGGACGTATACCGCTGATAATACACTCAGCACCCATCAGGCGTGTGGCGCTAACGGTTTTGATCAGGTGTTGCGCTACCAAAGAATCTACCGCGGGTACCCCTGAAATGTCCAGAATTGCAATGCTCGAACCGGTTTCCACGATTTCCTGCAGCAGGTTCTCCATTACTATCTGGGTGCGGGCGCTATCCAAAGTGCCGATGATCGGCAGCGCTAATATTCCATCCCAAACCCGGATCACCGGTGTTGAGATTTCCGTGATCTCATCTGTCTGGCGGAGGATCACCTCTTCTCGGCCTTTTATAAACGTTTCAAAGGTGACAACGCTCAGGCTATCCATCAGGCGATTGATCTTTTGACTTTCCGTATACAGGTTGGACTGATCGCCGGTAATTTCCTGTTGAAGGACTTCCAGGATAGCCTCTTTTAATGAAAATACAAAATTTCCGGTCTCGCGCGGGCTAAAACCCTGTCGTGCCCGCGTGATGGCGATGCCGCCTAAAATTTCGATGACCGGACTCCATTCATCAGCATCCAGGTTGGTAAAATTCTCTCCGGACAGATTGGTTACCAACGCGTTGATTAGTTCTTCCGACTGGCTTCGCAGTTCGTCATTACTGATCAGGTCTTCTCTTAAGCCTTCATCGGCCAGCTGGTTCTTCATCCAAAGCTCCAGAATATTTTTTTTCTTGTTTTTTAACAATTGATTTGCTTTTTGTGACATGAATGAGAGATACAGGTTAAAAATTGATAAGCTATATTATCCAAACTTGGCAAGTTGAATTAGGGTGGAAAGCTACTCATAAGGATTGATAATAAAAAACTATTTTTAGTAAGAGTTGGTGGCTGATAGAGTCAGCATTCGGGCATAAAAAAAACCGCCTTGCGGCGGCTTTCCAATCACAATTTTTGAACTTATTCTACTTCTGCCGCCGCAGCTTCATTCACGTAATTCTCTGCAACCTGGGTTAGCAAAGTATCCGCATTTTTTTCTTCAGCTAAAGTTTCATCCAATAAACCTTGCGCTTCACCGAATCCTAAAGTACCAGCCAGCGTACGCAGCGTGCCGTACGAGGCGATCTCGTAATGTTCCACTTTTTGAGCGGCTGAAATGATGGCAACGTCGCGTACTTCGGTACCTTTTTCCGTATCTTCGAGCAGCTCGGTCGCTTCTTTCAATAAACCTTCCATGGCCAGGCATTTTTTTGCCGCCGCTTTTTCGCCCACAGCGGCAAAAACGCTTTCCAAACGGGTGATCTGGTTCTTGGTTTCCTCGAGGTGAGTGCTGATCGTTTTCTTCAGTTCTTCCGAAGTAGCGCCTTTCACCATTTTTGGAAGCGCTGTAGCCAAATGTTTTTCCGCCCAATAAATATCTTTTAATTCATCAACGAATAATTCTTTTAAAGCGCTTTCCGCTTCCGGAGTACGGGCTGCAGCTGCTGCAGTCGACTTTTTGTTTGTTTTTGTAGCCATAGTGTAAATAATTTAAGGTGTTTGATTAATTTTTGATTGCCCGTATCAGGCACAAAGTCATAGTGCAATTATTGGTCCGTTAATCTTTGGATGAAGGATTAAGTCCATTCCTTTAGCCAGCCAGTCGATGCAATGCGCGGCGGTTCATGATCTTGGCAACCAGAATGTTCAATCGCGCTTTGTAATCATCCTGCAGCCATTCGGTATAATTCTTAGTGACCCTGCCCAGGCACTTCGCATATTGCTTAACACGCCAGGCAATTTCTTTATCCAGTAATTCGGTTAATGCGAGGGCTTCAGTTACGTTATCGCTATTGTCGGCGCACATGAGCGCATGCTGACGAATGGCGTCGCGGATCACGATCTTTGACTTTAGCTGGTTGGCTACGGCCCGCTGGTGCGCTTCCTGCACATCGAAGGATAATTGCAGTGTATTCGGAAAATGCAGGCGGAGCTCACCCGTTAAGTGATGTGCCTCAAATTCGGTTTTGCTGTGCAACGCTTCATGGTAAGCCTCGGGACGTTCAAAAACTTCCTGCCAGTCGATGGGTGTTTGCCACTCGCCGAAACGTTCAGTGTTATTGCCCAGGTCAATGATATTAAATGTTTTCTTTTGCGGGAGTCTTCGGGCCCCACGACCGATCATTTGATGATATAGGGTCAGCGAAGTCGTCGCCCGGTTCAGGATTACCGTCTGTACGGTCGGTTCATCAAAACCGGTGGTCAGAATTGACACTGATGTCAAAATAGCGCTTTTTGTTCTTTTGAACCATTGCAGGATCTCGGCGCGTTCGGCCGGAGGCGTATGGTTATCCAAATGACGGATGGGGTAACCCGCATCGCGAAATCGTGCCAGCACGGCTTTGGAAGTAAAAATCCCATTATTAAAGATCAGCGTCTTTTTATTTTTTGCGTGAGTCTGATAAGCGTGCTGCAGTAATTCTAGCATGGCCGGTGAGCTGTACAGCGCATCCGAGGTGGCCACCGTAAAATCGCCGCTGATGCCTGTCTGCAGTGTGTTTAGTTCAACGTCATAGCGCCAGGTTGACGGCCTAGCCAGGTAACCTTCTGCAATCAGGTTACCGATGCTTTCGCCGACGACAAGCTCGCGATAATGTTTATTCATGGGCAGGTTAATATCTGAACTGAAAGGCGTTGCAGTGACGCCAATGATCGCAGCCCGTTTAAACTTCCCTAATAGTTTATGAAAGGAGTTATGATGTGCCTCGTCGATAATCACTAACCCCACATCATCGGTATTGATAATCCCGCTTTCCATCCGGTTTTTCAGCGTTTCGACCATCGCAACAAAACAGGCATAACGTTCGCGGGCGGCGAGTTGTTTAACCTGGCTGTTAATCACTTTATTGCGAATGCCCAGCGATTTTAAAGTCAATGAGGTTTGGCTGCAGAGTTCTTCCCGATGTGTCAGGACCATCACTTTTTTGCCGAACTGTCGGTTGTAGCGGTTCGCAATCTCGGAAAAAATCCGGGTTTTTCCGCCGCCGGTAGGCAACTGGTAAAGTAGCCGATATTGTTCATCAGCGTGCTCCAGCCGTTCAAACAGGATGTCCAGGTCACGTGCCTGGTAAGGGTAAAGTTGGTTAAGCAAGTGTTTGCGGGTGTTTAGTTAAACGATAGGTGATGGTTGCAGCCACGGCAAAAATAATATGTGCCGGAATGCGCTGCAGGTAGTAATGGCTATAATTAAGCCAGGGCGGCAGCGGATGCGCTTTAAATGTCGCTTTCCAAATCAGGTATCCCAAAACGCCGCTAATGGCGCCCAGAATGATTCCGTTTCTGATACTGTGCCTGACCTTTTTGGTTTCCCAAAGTTCGACATAGATAGCCGCGAAGACCAGACCCATGGCAAAATGAGCGCCCCAACCAGCAATTTGCTTAGCTTGTTTCGACAGGTGCGGCAGTAACCGGCTGATCAGTGTTTCCAAATGTTCAGGCTCCCGGAAATTTTCATGAAAGATAAGCGACATCAATTCACTACCGGCGGTCATAACCGTAGTACCGGCCAGCCCGGTCAGTGCAGTCTTGCTGAGTTGATCCATGGCATATAAATCACAATATCCGTGCCGTCAACGATCCGCCAGGCAATTGCTGTTCCATTTCGCCGCTACAGGTCAATTGTTCCTTTTTTCGCTACATTTGAACAAGAAGTAGGAAATTTGCCATCTTATATTTATCATGCGCGCTTTAGTTACTTTTTGATCGCGCTGATCTCGCCGTTGCGTTCGATGTAAACTTTTTTGATCTGGCTCATGTCTTCGGTTAAGGCCGATTTCCTGACGCCCTGCATCAGATCTTCTTCGCAGACCAGCGCACGTTTCATATGATCTTTTAGAAATACACCATTCTCATACAATAAAATCTTTTCGCCTTCCACCACACGGCTAAACTTTTTGCTAACGGCAATCAGCCGGCCGGTCCCGCGGTGCAGCAACACAATAACGAAACAGCAGACTACCACCGGAATAAATGGTGAAGCGCCGACCACGGCCCTGCTCATGATAGCACCGAGCGAAATAGCGATGATATTATCCAGCGCGGTGCGTACGCCAAATGAGCGCCTGCCCGAAATGCGGATCAATAAGAGCATAACCAGGAACATGACGATTCCCCGGCAGCTCATCTGGAGGGCATTCAATTGTTCGCCCTCTCCAAAAAGTTTTAATAATAAGTCCATGATACATTAAAGTTCTTCAATCCCAACCATGCTGAACGGCTTATTTTCCATGATCTAAAAGTTTGGCTGCCTCTGCAGCGTTTAGTCTTTTCATTACCCGGAATGCTTTACCTGCCTGTTCATTGTAGTTTTTGAAAAAGTGTTCCAGTTGATTTAAAATGGCGTCCGGCAATTCATTTAAATCATTGACCTCTGAAAATAACTGCGAAACGCCCGGTATCGCTACATAACGGTCGTTGCGCATGGTCTTTCCGTCACGCTCCGTTTGTTCGCAGGCAAATGCGCCGATCAGGCGGCAATCTACCAGGCAGCCCGGAAAAGTGCCATGTTCCTCCACCAAAATGATGTCAAGCGGATCCCCGTCCTCCCCTTTCGTGCCGGGGATCATCCCGAAATCGAATGGGAACGCCAATCCTGCCGGGAGGATCTTGTTCAGTTTCAATCGCCCGCTTTCGGGCTCATAATCAAATTTCTGGTTAAATCCCTTCGGGCTTTCTACCATCACTGTCAATACCATATTTTCCCTTTTTAAAATCTTTCAAAAATTCCCGGTAATACTTTTTAACCGTAACCGCATAATGCTGTGCATAAGTGATCACTGCCTCCTGCCAGCCCTGATCCGCGCCGAAACTCATCAGGTCATCAAGCGTACCCGAGCCCTGCATGCCACCACTGCGCAATTGTGCCGAAGCCGTCAGCGCTGCCATATCATCGATCACCTGGTACATGTCACGGTAATCATCGAGCAACTTAAATTTAATGCTATCCTTTACCGGCTGCAGTTCCTGAATGATAAAGGGCTTGTCCCGAAAAACTGTTGTGCTCAGCAAAGCCGCGGGCACGTTTTGCATTCGTTGCTGTACGCTGATTACTCTTTGCGCTTCCGTTTCCCATTGCAACTGTTGCACATGGACGTAGGGTTGCGCCGATGAGGGCCGCGCCTGCTTCATATCAAGTAACAAATAATGATTCTTCGTGTTCGTGCTTTTCAATAAAAACAGGTAACGATTTACGCCAATGCTGCCGGTTCCGGCCAGCCGGAAAACCGAACCAATGACCTTGTAATTATAGGGACCGTCACTGCTGGTCTGTATCCAGTCGTTGATATGCGATTTTAATTCGCGGCGAAGACTTTTTTCCAGCTTAAAATGGCGTTCATCGGATAAAGCCAGCATGATACTTTTCTTTTTGCTGACCGTTCTTTTTTTGAGCAGGTCCTTGTAGGTGGTTTTCGTTGCCTCCGTCAAAAAATTACAAACAATGCCTTTGGCAGTACGCGGCTCAATGCTGATCGCTTTACCTTTGGCGAGCGTCGCCGAATATGTTTTCAGGAACAGCTGCGCCATTTTGAGCGCTTTTTCTTCTTCAAAGCCCAAGTTATCAAAAGCGATAAAAATGCTGCAGACCATCCGCACCGTTTCATAACTGGCGGGCCCCAGCAGCGCCTCGTCAAAGTCATTCAGGTCAAAATAGACGAGTTTATTATCGGCTTTATAACTGCCGAAATTTTCAATGTGGAGATCGCCGCAAATCCAGGCCAGCGGAGATAGAGGCAGTGGTTCCGCTGCTGCCAGGTCTTCGTAAAACAGGTGGCAGGTACCTCTGAAAAAACGGAAGGCATTTTCCGACATGGCTTCGTATTTCAGCTGTACTTTATCAGGCAGCAGGTCTTTGTTAAAATCGGTTAGTCTTTGGTACAATTCGGACATTTTTAAGTTGATGTTAGTTATCGCTCACGAGCGCTTTTTTCTTGCGTTGTTTATTTACACTATGAGGCTTTAAAAAATTGTAGGTCAAAGCCAAACCCATATATTGCGTGCTCCGGTTGTCATTGGTACCATCATAAAAGACATAGCCCTGTGTTACCGCAACCGCGATGTTTTCGGAAATATTAAAATTGATGCTGTTGCAGATCTCGGTCATCAGCGCCTGTTTGGCCCCGAAGACATAACCTCCTCCGAGGCATAAGGCTTCCGCGAAACGCCCTTTGGAAAAAACATTGATCGTCGGACGGAATTCCAGGTAATGAGTAGTATCCCCGCGCAGCGTGTTGGTATAACCCGTAGCCAGTCCGATATCAAAAATACCGTAAGTACGGCCAAACTCTATGGCCGGAGCAAAGCGTTTGGCAAAACCGCCCCGGGTGTTGACAAATACATTCGTATTGACCGAGAGGTAATAATACCTGGGCTCTTTATTCTCCTTAGAGGTATCGGCTTCCGTAGTTGTATCGTGATGGGTCAAAGCGGCTCTGGCTATGATGGGTGCCGTTGGGGGTTTCTGTGCGAAGCCGGAAAAAGCCAAAAGTATGAGCGAATAGGTAAACAAGTTCTTCATAGGCTTAACTGGTTTTTGAAGGATTCGGCCGCTGCCCCGACTTCCGTTTTTGATTTTCTGCGGCCGCGTCTATGGAATGGGTCCGGGTCAGATCGGCGTCTTTTTCAGCAAGCTCCGAAAGCCGGATATAAAATTTATACAAATGGTCCAGCTCAGCTTCGGTCAGGTCTTCGATATTGACCATGCGGTTACTGGTTCCTTCGTGCGAAGCCAATAGTTCATTTAATTTTAAGTGAATGGCTTTGGAATCCTTGTTTTGGGATTTCTGAATAAGGAATACCATCAGGAAGGTAACGATCGTCGTACCGGTATTGATCACCAGCTGCCAGGTTTCTGAATAATGAAACAATGGCCCGCTTACCGCCCAGACCACAACGGTTGCCGCGGCGATGATAAATGCGGCAGAACTCCCGGTGGCGACGGTCGCCCAGTTGGAGAAACGCTCAAAAAAACTTTTTTTCTTTTTCATTTTAATTCCATTTAATAGCTAAGCTGCTGTTACCCGGCACTGTATATTCAATATTGCCGTTTTTTACTTTCTTACCCGGCAGTTCAGCGTTTTGATTTTTCACGCTCAGTTCGGGCAATTTCTTTTTGCCGTTTTTAATGACCAGCAAGCGGCATTCCAACCTTTCGTCGCCTTTCACCTTCAGGTAAATTTCCCCCCTACTATGCTTAAAACTTCCGGTTGGATAGTCGAGATAGATCATAAACTCTTCACCCGGCACCTGGTAAAAATGCCGCGGAATAATGCCGAAAGCAACGCCTGCACCGTAAACTTCCTGGCCCACTGTGCCTGATTGTTCCCAGCCATCGTGTATGTCTTCAATGGCAATCCAAAGTTGATGATCGATCTGGCCTGTCTTGACATCATCGGAAAGCATTTCTTTGGGCAGGTTCGGCGGATAATAATATGGAGAACGGTTAACCACGTATTTAAGAAATTCCGGGATCAGTAATTTCACGGACGGCAATATATCCTCATCTTCAGCATACAACAGGAAGTTATGTAGTGCGGCAAATACCTCCTGTTCTTCGTAAGCTGCTGTATAGGGTGCGTCGTTCAGGGGAAACATGGCGAAGAATGTCGGATAATCTTTCGCATAACCGTAGTCACATTCCCAAAGCTGGATATTTTTAAAAATGCCGGCGATGCACAGGTAGGCGAGGTCAAGGTATTGCTGTTCTTTAGTTTCTTTGTAAAGCCAGAGCATCGCGTTTGCACCAAAAGCAGTATTGTTCGCCTGGTAAAAAAGATCGAAGCCCTTTCCATGCAGGGTCTTTGCCGCTTTTTTAGCCTCCAGCAGAAATTTGTTATCTTTAGTCAGCTCCCAGGCATGCAGCATCACCGAGGCGTATAGTCCGGCTACATCTTTTTCCCCGCCTTTACCGGGTTGCGTTTCCGCTTTGACTGGTTCCAGCGTTTCCATGTTGTACAATACCGGCCATTCATAATTGAAATGGTGCGCTACACGGATGGTAAAATCCAGCGAGTCCAAAAATAGTTTTTTACCTTGTTTATCACCGCGCAAAGCCATCCTTCCCAGGTTAAGTAAAGGGTGATGCAGATACCAAGCATCCATGACATTAGGTTTAAGCTGTTCTTCATCGCCGCTCAGCTCCTGTGCCAGTGCCGGGAGGAAACGCACGACGGTTTTGAGCTTTTCGCTATAAAATGCGTCCAGTCCGTTTTGTATCTTCCGGATCGCAGGAAGGTCTGCCTTGCACCAATCATAATAATCGATCAGCGGTAATAATACGGCGAGCTGCACCATCAGTTCAGGCGGCGTTTTATAATCAGCAACATACGCGTTCAAATAGTCCTGTTCAGCGCCGTGCGACCAGCAGCCATGACTAAACTCCAAATCATGGAGCCCCTGGTCAACCATGTCGGGCCAGCTATAATAGCTAGTTTGAGGTTTTGGCAATACGAGATAAACATCAGCCAGCAGATTAAGAAATTGTTTAGCTCGCGCAGCTTCATCTTTGGGATAGTCTTTGTTGAAAGCCAGAAAGGCATCCGCAATAACCAGCTCCTGGCCTGCCGGTATCGGTTTATCTTTGATGGTAGGCGGCAAAGCAAAACCCAGTTCCGGCCACTTACCGCCGACGGTATTACCCATTGAAGTTTCGGTCGCCTGCGCATAATCGTTGAGCGCGGTCAGGTTTTGAAAATAAAGTAAGGTACCGTCTTTAGGCTGATCGAATGTGAGATACAGCAAGCCGGAACGCGTACCTGCCTGGCTGATGTGCACGGTTTCTTTTTGTCCTCTCAAGACCATATCGCGCGGCCAGAAAGGCACCAGCAAGGATGTATTCGCTTTGAGTGTCGTCGTGTAGCGAATAATGGCAGTCTTTTCTGACGCAAATTCCAGTCGGACCCGGTAATCACCCATGGCCGCTTTTAATTGCACCGTAACGCCTGTCTCGTCCTCGGTTAGCGTTCCTAATTCCAGTCTATCGTTTGGTGCATAGGCCGGGCGAAGCAGCACCTGGGAATCGCCGGGGCAGGTAATGGAAATCCATAAGGACTGTTCAGCATGATGAACCGCAATGCTGTAATCGCCTAATTCCCGCTTGAAAATGGCGGACAGTTTTTTTGTGGCAAAAAGATGCAGGGCTGCGGCAGCCCAGGGTGAAAGTCCGTCCATAGCGATGTTGTAAGGGTTAGTCGAATCGTGTTAATAACTGATGCTAAATTTTTTTGTTTTAAATTTACTTTGAATTAAATATTTTAATTTAAAACATCGCGTCTCCCCTGGGGTTATATGAATGCGATCCTTCTCTACCCAGCCGCTTTCCGCACTATTCATTTACCATTAAATTCATTTTAATATGTTTCACCACGTTAAAGACTTACAATTCAATGCGCGTGTATCGCGCCCTGACCCGCGTTTTGCCAACTTATTATTAGAACAGTTCGGCGGTGAGAACGGCGAGCTGGCTGCGGCTATGCAATATTTCACCCAGGCATTCGGCGCCAAAGTGCCGCACCCGGATAAATATGATATGCTGATGGATATCGCTACCGAGGAGTTTTCCCATTTGGAGATCGTCGGAGCGACAATTCAAATGCTGTTAAAAGGCGTAAATGGCGAATTGAAGGATGCCGCCGAACAAAGCGAGATCATGGTTGCCATGAACGGAAAGGCCGAAAAAGAAAGCGTCATCCACGCTGCATTGTCCGCCAACCCGCAGTTCCCGATAATTACCGGCGGGGGCCCGACGCCACGCAACAGCCAGGGCGTACCGTGGTGCGCCTCATATATTAACTCCAATGGAGACCTGACGGTTGACCTGCGCAGCAACCTGGCATCTGAATCACGTGCCAAACTGGTCTATGAACACCTGATGAAATTTACGGATGACCCTTATATTCACGAGACGCTGGCCTTCCTGATGACACGGGAAGTGACGCACTATAAGATGTTCGAGGCGGCATTGAACAGCATCCAGCCTAATTTCCCGCCGGGCGTTTTGGCGGCCGATCCCCGCTTCCTGCAAAACACCTATAACTTGTCTGCAGGCACGGTTCGCGGCCCATGGAATGAAGGCGAGATCAAAGGAATGGGTAAAGATTTCGTCTATGTAGAAGACCCGATTGCCCAGGCCAGGAAAACGGAAGGCCAGACAAAATTACCTGATGATTTTAGCAAAGAGTTAAAAGCCACTAATAAAACGGATAAGCAAATGAGTGAAATCAAAAGTGCTGAAGTTAAAAATGCGGAGCCGGATGGTGTGGCACAGTGGAGCACTTATAACGAAAAGGAAAAATAAGATGGATGAGCATTTGTTCTTAAAGGGCCAGCGGGTAATCACCCCCGAAGGTGAAGGGGAGGTTGCCGATGCCATTGGCGATAAGGTCGTCATTAAACTGGATAACGGTACTACGCAGACTTTCTCTTCGAATGATGTGCATGATAATAACAGCGCAGGCTGAAGCGCAAATCAACTTAATCGAATAAAAAAATACTACCTATGGAATTTAATGAAAAAACAGTTGATGTGATCAATGATCTTATCAAAATCAACAATGACCGCATTGCGGGTTTTGAAAAAGCAGCATCAGATCTCGAAGGGGATGACAATGGCATCGTACCGGTATTTACCAAACTGGCCGACGAAAGCCGCCAGTACGTAGCTGAACTGACTGTAGTTGCGCAGCAGCATGACGGCGAGGTTGCCGAAGGTACCAGTACTTCAGGCGACCTGCACCGTGCCTGGATCGGAATTAAGGCAACATTTACCGGCAATGACCTGCTGTCCATCCTGAACGAATGCGAACGTGGGGAAGATGCGGCTAAAACCGCTTACCTCGACGCCTTGAATCCGGAATACGAACTGGATCCGGAGGTAGAATCTTTATTGCGCACCCAGCAGCAGGGAATAAACCAGGCACATGATACCATTAAGTCTTTACGGGACCAGGTCGATACGGAAGCAACCGGTGAAACAGAAAATGTTTATACGCCGGGCGGAGCCGCAACTGAAGATGATGATTTCACCCATCAGCCAGCCTTTGAAGGTGACGCAAGGGAATTTCAAGACCGGGAAAGATTTATTCCTGAACCGGAAAGCATTGAGCAGGAAGAAGCTTGGGAAGAAGAACAGGAAAGCGGTGAATCCAAATTAATGGAATTCTTTGTTAACGAGTTAAAGGACCTGCTTTGGGCAGAGCGTGAACTGATCGATACCCTGCCTGATATGGCAGAAGCAGCAACTTCCCCGGAACTGAAGAATGCTTTCGAGCTGCATTTATCGGAAACGGAAACCCATGTTGCCCGTCTTGAGCAAGTATTTGGCATTTTGGGCCTGGAACCGGAAAGCAGAAAATGCGAGGCAATGTCGGGGATAATAGATGAGGGCGATGAGATCATTAGTGCCACCGAGGAAGGCACCGCGCAGCGCGATGTAGGCTTGATCTTTGCAGGTCAAAAGGCGGAGCATTACGAAATAGCCTCTTATGGTGGCATGATCGCATTGGCAAAAACGTTGGGTTATTATGAAGTGGCGGAATTGTTCGTGCTGACGCTGGATGAAGAAAAAACTGCAGATGCCAAACTTACCGAGATTGCTGAAAACCAGGCGAATTATGACGCGAGCACGGAGCGTGCAGCAAATTAATAATAGGTGTGTGTGTTAAGAGGCGGCCGCATGGCCGTCTTTTTTAAGGATCCATCCCCTTTCTGTTACCTCCGCTTTCCTGAATGCAGCCCAAAATTCAGCAGCATCAGCGAAAGTAAGTTGTGGAATCAGCCTGACCTCAAAGTAAATTCGAAAATGCTTGCGCTCAAAAGGCCATGGCCGGACGGTTAGTGTGTCCGCAGCGAGCTCGACCAGATGATAGGCTTTATCCTCCGGTCCGTTGCTGATTTCGATGACCCTGGCTTCCGGTTGGTTTTCGTGTTGACATAATAACAAGGACAAAGCATCACACCATTCCAGTAAACGGTAATCCTTTTCTGCCTCTTCCCGGCTCAGTCCCAATTCTTTTCGCCAGCCTTTTTGTGCAATTTTTTGTCCTTGCAAAAACCTAAGGGCTTTGCTGTTATGCTGACATTGAGCGCCATAAACAAAATCCAGGTGCATCGAACACAGGAGCGCGATGTAGCGGCTCTTAGACAAAGCAAAGTCCATGGTCTGCGTGCAGTGCCGCTCCTCAAATGTTTTCATTTTGAAATCGACCGGGCCGCCAAGCGGCGTAAGCAAGTTATCACGTTCCAGTTCCACCTGCGCATCATCGTGATCGGCTATGGCAACCAACAGTTCTGTCCAGCGTTTGTGCCGGAATGAACTTTTCCATTGCTGTGCAAATTGTGCCGCCAGCAGGCCATGGGCCCGCTGTGTGATTACCTCCCAGCCATTTTCTGTATAACTGACAATCATCAGCGCCAGTTGTATGTTATGATCATTTTAAGTTAATTTCGTCATAATTTCCCGGATGGAGAAACGAGCGCCGCAGACAAATTCATCCGCCGCGCCGTAATAAATGGTCAGCTCATCGCCGTCCACGACATGCCCGTTGGTAAATACCACGTAACCAAAAAAACCGCTAAGTTCATAAGCTTCCGTCGGTACCATGATTGGCTCTTGGGTACGTCCGATCACCTTTGACGGATCATTCAGGTCCATCAAAAATGCGCCAAGGCAATATTGATTTTCAGCGTTTGCGCCATGATAAATTTCCAGCCAGCCCTGCTCCGTGCGGATGGGTGCTGCCCCTGCCCCAACCCGGGCACTGTCCCACATTCCCTGCCGGGTCTTAATCAGGCAATGGTGGTTTCCCCATTGCCGGCAGTCTGAGGATTCGGCCAGCCAGATATAATTGCCACCGATCTCTTTACTACTGGGTCGGTGCAGGCAATAGTACTTATCATTAAAATATTCCTCAAATATGGCGCAATCTTTATTATGCGGAGGCAGGATCATTCCGCCGGATTCAAAATTTAGCCAGTCCTTCGTAATTTTCAATCCCACGCCTACCCCGCTATCAGAAACAGCTGTATAGGTTAAATAGTAAGTATTGTCGATCTGACTTACCCTGCAGTCTTCGATTCCGAAACGCTCCAGGTAGCCTTTGCCGAACAGTGCTGCATTAACCGCAGGCTGGGTAAAATGCACACCGTCATCGCTGCACAATAAGCGCAAATGTGATACTGTGGTTAAATAATCCAGCCCTTTATAATTGATGACCCGGGCGTCGGTCGCAACCAGATCAGGGTCATTCAATGGCACCTCGACGATTTCGGTATTACCGGTGGCATTGAGTGCCGGAAAAAAAATCACGCCGTCTTTTTGCGCAATACTTTCAGCGACCCTAACCAATAGCCAGGTTCTGTCTTCAAAACGAAATACGCCAGGGTTAAGCAGGCTGATGATTTGAAAGCCTTCGACGCTTGGCTTTAGGTCCTTCGGTAATAACAAGGGGTTTTCCGGGAAACGCCGGGCGAGGTCTTTTTGTATGGCCATAGTATAACTACAAAGACATAGCCGCACTGTTTGAACTATCTCACATATTATTAAACAAATTATTTTACTTCAGGTTAAATAGATATATCAAAACTAAAATCTACTTATGAAAGCAGCAGTATTTCACAAACCCGGCGATATCCGATATGATAACGTTGAAGATCCGCGACTGGAGCAGGACACGGATGTTATTTTAAAAGTGACTTCAACGGCGATCTGCGGTTCGGACCTCCACATCCTAAGTGGTGGTGTGCCGCAGCCCAAACCAATGGTGATGGGCCATGAGTTTATGGGTATCGTCGAAGAAGTGGGCAAGAGTGTAAAAAACTTAAAGAAAGGCGACCGGGTGGTCGTACCTTTTCCTATTTCCTGCGGGCACTGTTTTTTCTGCCAGCATGATGCCTCGCCGGCCTGTGAAAACTCGAATTACAAGCACTATGGACCGGATGGGGACATGGCCGACCAAAAAGGAGCGGCGCTATTTGGTTATACCGATTTGTACGGCGGCTATTCCGGCGGACAAGCCGAATATGTCCGTGTTCCCTATGCCGATATCAGCCCGAGGGTAGTGCCAGAAAACATGACAGATGAACAGGTTCTGTTTTTGACAGACATATTTCCCACCGGCTGGTCAGCAATCGACTGGGCGCAGCTTAAAGGCGGAGAAGTGGTGGCTATTTTCGGCTCGGGACCGGTAGGTCTAATGGCGCAAAAAGCGGCCTGGATCAATGGCGCCAGCCGGGTGATCGCGATCGATCCGCTCAACTACCGCCTGGAAAAGGCTAAAGCCGTCAATAAGGTAGAAACGCTTAACCCGCATGAAGTTGACGTGGTGGAAGCTATTCGTGCAATGACCGGCGGCCGCGGTGCCGACGTTTGTGTTGACGCAGTCGGCTTTGAACCTGAACGTGATATCCTCGATAAGGCCAAGGCGCTTTTTAATTTCGAAGTGGGCAGTATGAAGGTACTCGATATGGCTTTCAAAGCCGTGCGCCGGATGGGTACGGTTTCTATCATGGGCGTGTACGGCTCAACTTATGACAACTTCCCATTGCACCGGGTCTTTGATAAAGGCATTACTTTAAAAATGGGACAGGCGCCGGTGTTGAACTATATCGATCACCTGATCGAACTGGTTAAAACCGAAAAGGTAGTATTGGACGATATCATCACCCACACATTGCCATTAAGTGAAGTTACCCATGGCTACGAAATCTTTAACAAGAAAGAAGAGGACTGCGTGAAAGTGGTGCTTAAACCCTGGGAACAGCGCAAGGAAACCAATACAGAACCAGTTAAAATAGAGAACTAATGGAAAATCAAAAAACAGCGTTGATCACCGGGGGCACCAGCGGAATCGGCAAAGAACTGGCAAAACTGTTTGCCAAAGATAAATACAACCTGATTATTGTCGCACGCGACCAGGCTGAGCTGGACAGCACGGCCGCTGAGTTGGGGTCAGACGATGTGAAGATAACAACAATCGCAAAAGATCTTTCCGATATGGAGCAGGCGAAAGCGCTGTGTTCCGAAATTACTGAGCAGATTGACGTTCTGGTTAATGATGCGGGGCAAGGGGTTTACGGTTTATTCACCGAAAATGACCTGGAACGCGAACTGGGAATTATCCACCTAAATGTATGTGCCACAGTCATCCTGACCAAACATTTTTTAAAAGAAATGGTCAACCGTGGCAATGGCAAAATATTGAACCTTGGTTCGGTTGCCGGTAAATTGCCCGGCCCCTGGCAGGCAGTTTATCATGCCACCAAAGCATTTGTTTTATCTTTTACCACTGCGGTTCGGGAGGAAGTTAAAGACAGCGGCGTAACACTGACCGCTTTGATGCCGGGTGTAACGGATACGGATTTCTTTAACAAAGCGGGCATGAACGACAGTAAAGCCGTGCAGGATAAAGATGCTATGGCCGATCCGGCTGAGGTTGCGAAAGAAGGCTACGATGCGCTGATGGCAGGTAGAGACCGCGTGATTGCCGGCTGGAAAAACAGCGCGGAGGTTCATGCTGCCAACTTAATGCCGGACAGTACGGTCGCCCACCAGCTTTATGAACAACAAAAACGGGTAACGAAACAGTAGATCATGGCAAAGACTCCAAAAAAACAAAACAGGCAGCCGGGTATCGAGGCCAGGATGGATCCGGCACCGGAATACATCAAAAGCAGCTATACCGGTTCGGGAAAATTACAAAATAAGGTTGCCCTGATCACCGGCGGTGATTCCGGGATCGGCCGCGCGGTCAGTGTCCATTACGCCCGCGAGGGCGCGGATATCGCTATCGTTTATTTCAATGAAGATACCGATGCCAATGAAACCAAAACCTTAATTGAGACCGAAGGCCGGAAATGCCTGCTGTTGAAAGGCGACGTTAAAAAAGCGGCATTTTGTAAAAAAGCGGTGGCGGCCACGGTAGAGAAATATGGTAAGCTGAACATCCTGGTCAATAACGCGGGGATGCAGTTCCCGCAAAAGGATCCGAAATCCATCGATGAACAGCAACTGGAAAATACCTTCAGAACCAATATCTTCGCTTATTTCCATTTTGCCAACGAGGCGTTGGAATACTTGCAGGAAGGCGATTGTATCATCAATACCACTTCAGTTACGGCTTACCGCTCCTCCCCCAACCTGATCGATTATTCTTCGACCAAAGGGGCGATCACCAGTTTTACCCGTTCGCTGGCAACCAACCTGACCGACAAAAAGATCAGGGTCAACGCGGTTGCGCCCGGCCCGGTCTGGACGCCGCTGATCGTGGCTACTTTCGACGAGGAAAAGATCAAATCATTCGGCAGCGAGACGGCCATGAAACGCGCGGGTCAGCCTTCCGAAGTGGCACCGGCTTATGTTTTCCTGGCTGCTGACGACGCCTCATTTATTACCGGGCAGGTGATTCACGTCAACGGTGGCGAAGTGGTCAACGGCTAATCTCATGTAAAGTGCATTATTAACAAGTTGAATATAAATTTTAGAAACAAAATCAAATGAAAGACAACACCATTGAGCGCAGAGATTTTTTAAAAAAATCCATGGCATTAAGCGCAGGCCTGACATTAGCAGGCGGTATGCTACAATCATTTAATGCCGGGGCAGCAACTGTTGTCGATCATCCTATGGCAGCAAATGAAAAGGAATTCCGGATGGGGGTTATCGGCCCTGCCGAACTATCGCTGGCGACCAGCCAAATTGCAGTGAACAAAGCTACCAACAAGAACGCGAAAGAATTTGCCGGTTTTGAGTTGGGCGAAGCAATTGCTGTGACCGGTGTGCTGAAAGACCTGGGGACACCCGTGCCGGCCATGGATGCCAAGGCAAAAGCCACGCTGGAAAAAATTAAATCTACCCCGGCAGGACCCGAGTTTGACAAGGTCTACATCCAGGCGCAGTTGGAGAACCATGAGTTTCTCCGCGATCTGGCACAAAATTACATCAGCAAAGGGAAAATGGCCGGCGCGGCTGAAAACCAGGGACGACACCTGGCTACATTATCATTGGCTGTATTTAAAGAACACGTAGCCATTACCAGCAGGATTTTAAAAGAGCTGGGTGCTTAAAAAAAACCTATGAAAGAAGAAAGTAAAATGACCCGGCGCCAGGTGGTGGCCGGGTTAGGGACTACGCTGGCAGCAGCAGCGGTAGTACCCGCATTCGCCGGGAACGGATTGAATTTGAAACCGGCAGATGGCGTAAAAATCAGCGATCCCACTACCCTGCATCCCAAACCGCCCTTTAAAAGTCAGCCCCAGCCCTGGCCAGGCCTGCAAAGTAAAATGGACCCGGTACCGGATTGCGGGGAAACCAGTTATAAAGGCTCCGGTCGTTTGATGGGCCGGAAGGCACTGATCACCGGCGGCGACTCCGGCATGGGGCGTGCTGCTGCTATCGCATACGCACGTGAGGGAGCGGATGTCGCGATCAATTACTACCCTACCGAAGAGCAGGACGCGCAGGAAGTGATCGCACTGATCAAAAAGGAGGGCCGTAAAGCCATTGCTATTCCCGGCGATCTGCGCAGTGAAGAGTTTTGTAAATCTTTGGTACAGAAAGCCATTGCCGGTTTGGGCGGTCTGGACATTATCGTGAATAATGCGGGACGCCAGCAGTCGATCAATTCGATTGTGGATGTAACTACTGAAGAATTCGATTCGACGATGAAAACGAATATTTATGCGCCATTCTGGATCATACGCGAAGCATTGCCGCATTTACCCGCCGGTTCGGCCATTATCGGCACGACTTCCGAGCAGGCTTACGATCCTTCACCGGATCTTTATGCCTATGCACAAACGAAAGCGGCCACTATGAATTATGTGAAATCGCTGGCGAAACAATTAGGGCCGAAAGGCATCCGGGTGAACGGTGTTGCACCAGGTCCGATCTGGACAGCGCTGCAGATCAGCGGCGGCGCGCAGCCGGAAAAACAGCAAATGTTTGGCAGCTGGACAATGCTCGGACGGCCGGGACAGCCCGCTGAACTGGCTTCTATCTATGTGCAATTGGCGGCAGCTGATGCCAGCTTTGCCAGCGGGCAGGTTTATGGTTCTTCAGGAGGGGTCGGACAGCCATGAGAAAAGTATTGCTACTAACTTTATTGGGTTTTGGTACCATGGCCAAAGCCCAGATCCCGCAACCGGATCCGGATACTACGGCCAAACATTTTTTGATTGTCGCGAGTATCAAGAACTTGCAGGAGGTCAGCGCGGGCCGGCAAGCCGCACAAAAAGCGATGCGCCCCGATGTAAAAATGTTCGGGCAGATGATGGAGAAAGATCACGGCGATGCCGAACAAAAACTGCTGGCCTTGGCTAAAAACCTGGACATGACTTTGCCGTCCGCCTCAACCGGCGGCATCCAGCCTGATTTAGAACTGGTAAACGCAGGAGACAAATTCGACAAACTGTTCGTACATGGCATGGTTTCCGGGCACGGTAATACGGTGCAAGTTTTTGAAAATTACGCGACCGTAGGCAAAAATCCTGCTGTGAAAGCCTTTGCGCAGGAAATGTTGCCGAAACTGAAACAGCATTTAGCGGAGATCAAAGCCATCGAGGAAAAAATGAAATAACGATACATGCGTACCATCACATTAGAAGAACATTTCGCCACGCCGCTTTTTATCAGTGGCCCGGGCCAGGACATTAATAAACAACCAGAGATCGCAGAAAAATTGCTCGAACTGGGTGAGAAACGCATTGCGGAAATGGACAGCGCCGGCATCGATATGCAGGTGTTGTCCATTAATGCGCCAGGTGTTGAGCAATGCCCGGCAGGCGAGGCCATCATACTGGCAAGAGAAACCAACGACCGGCTGGCGCTGGCCGTAACGTCTTTTCCGGATCGTTTTGCGGGTTTGGCAGCTATTCCAACCCCGGATGTAAAGGCGGCCGTTGCCGAACTGGAACGCGCCGTACAGGGTCTTGGTTTTAAGGGTGTGGTGATCAACGGACATGTGAACGGAAGGTATTTGGATGACCCTTATTTCCATCCTGTCTTTGAAACCGCCTCACGCCTTCAGGTGCCGATCTACCTGCACCCGACCAAAGCACCGGAAGCAATCACGAAGACCTACTACAGCGGCTTTTCGCCACAGGTAGACGACCTGTTTGCGCGGGCTGGCTATGGCTGGCACATCGAGACTGGGGTACACATCATCCGCCTGATCCTTGGCGGCGTGTTTGACCGTTTTCCCGATCTGCAACTGATCATCGGACACCTGGGTGAGTCCCTTCCCTTTATGCAGGAGCGCATGGACAAAATATTCGCCCAGCAAACAACCGGCTTACAGCAGCCCATCAGCTACTACCTGAAGCACCATGTACATTATAGCATAAGCGGTTTTAACTTTACAGCCCCTTTTCAGACCTTACTCACCGAAGTCGGACCATCGCGTATCTTATTCTCGGCGGATTATCCCTACGCATCTATGGAAGCTGCGCGCAAGTTTTTGGATAAGCTGCCGGTAAGTGATCATCAGCGGGAAATGATTGCTCATGGCAATGCCGAAAGACTGCTAAAACTCTAAACCATGCCAGTGAATTCCACCCTGTTTTCCTGGTGCCGTTCGATACTTAGCATCTGTAATGAATTTTTGTTAACTTGTTGGTAATGAACCTGAAAACTTTCTGACTACATTTTCTAAGTCGATCAAATCAAATGGCTTTTCCAGATAAGCATCTGCGCCTACTTCATTTGCAATTTTTTCTAAACCCATTTCTCCCGAAAAAAACAAAACAGGAATGTACCGGGTAAATGGATTTGCCTTTAATTCTTTGCAAAAAGCACTTCCAAGACCAGAATTCAAACGGTTGTCTAAAATGATAATATTGGGATTCATGTAAATGACACGTTCTATGGGAATCAGGTCATTAACAGAAATAATCTCAAAGGCGCTTTCAAAAATAAGCGTGACGACTTCTGCGGTATCGGCATCATCCTCTATAATCAATATTTTTTTCAAAGCAACAAATGTAATTGATGAATCAGCCTCAAATATAAATCATTTTTGTTCTAATTTAATTATTTAAATTTAAAGAAAATAGAAAAAACTTTATAAATTGCCTTTGCGTAATTGTCGTAACAATATTGCCATCTTATATGCCTTTGAATATTAAAAAAACTTTGTTGAACATCAGACAACGCCGTGAAAACTTACAATATAGCCAGGAATATGTTGCATCCAAATTGAAACTCACCCAACATGCTTACAGTAAGATTGAATGCGGAGTGACCGAAATTACGCTAAGGCGTTTGGGTGAAATCTCTGACATCCTGTTAACAAGACCTTCTGCTTTAATCGAATCTTAATGGAAAAGCGGTCATCAGTTCAACAAAAAAGGCGTCTGTTTTTTTAAAATGATATGCTACTTCAGGTTTATTTCCAAAGCAGCGAAGTTAAGTTTTGGCTACTTCTATGAACAAAGCCAATAATCAGGAAAGCCGGCTGAGCACGATGATCAATTTGATGTCCTGGCCAAGTCATAAATTTGCTCGTCTGCAGGATTAACTATAACTTAAAAGCGTTTTTTTCTTACGCTGCTTATTGACGCTATACGGTTTCAGGCCAGCCCGTATACTGTGTACTGCGGTTGTCGTTGGCTGATCCATAGCAAAAAACAACAGGTAATTTTCCATAGACTTAAGCGGTTGGCGATAGGATATTTATGTTAATCATTATTCTGCGATTGATCCCATGAGGCAGGGTTGTCGAAGATATCGCTCAATTGTCCAATCAGTCGTGCACGTGACAACTGTCCAATTCCAACTGATCATAAGCGATGTAGCTAAAATGCACCCTCGTTTTTCGAAAGTGATGAAGCCGTAATATTCCGGGTCGCCTATATTTACCAGTTTCAGGGTTCTTTCCTGATCCAGGCTAAGCAGCGAGTTGCCGGCACCAATAGTATCAGCTGGTCTTGTAATTCAACAAATTAAGGAGTCATGAAGCAGATTTTCCATCCTGAACAATGACTGCTAAAGGGCGTGTCGCCGGGCCGTTTAAAACCTTACCCTCAATGTCATAGCGCGCGCCATGACAAGGACAATCCCAGCTCCTTTCCTCGCCGTTCCAGTTAACGATACAACCCGCATGCGTACAAACAGGGCTGAGCGCGTGGATCAATCCGGCCTCATCACAATAGGCCGCTATCTTTTCGCCGTTGACATCAAGCACTTTTCCGGTTCCCGGCTGTAATCTTTTCAAAGAATCACTTTCGTGGATGCCTAAACGGTCGGCCACGAAATGATAGACTACATCCGCATTTTCTTTGACGAATTCGCTAAAACTGTCAACGGGTTTGAGGCGTGAAGGGCTGAATAAAGCTTCGTATTTATTCTTTTTACTGGTTATCAGGTCGCACAGTAACTTGCCGGCCATACTGCCTAGCATCATGCCGTTACCATTGTACCCCGTTGCACAATAGATACCTTCAACGCTCATGGGCAATCGCCCGATATATGGCAACCCGTCCACCGGCACATAATATTGTGATGACCAGCGGTATTTCACCGAGGATATACTGTAGTATTTCCGGATATACCTCTCCAGATCAGCGAAAGCCTTTTCAGGGTCTTCATGGCCCGTCTTATGATCATGGCCGCCGGCTATTAACAGTTGCTGGCCATCGATCGTATGGGAACGCACATAATGATACGGTTCCTGCGAATCGTAGATCAGCGCGTCGGGATATTTGCCGCTTTTGAGTTTTACCGCCATGACGTAACTGCGGTAAGCGGCACATTCAAAATTGAACAGGTTAATATTGGGCGGCATGTGCGTAGCGTAGATCACCGCATTCGCCTGTATGGTGACCGCGGCAGATGATGCAAAATGTATTCCATCCTTGGTCTCTACGCCAGAGACAAGCGTATTTTGAAGCACCCTGCCACCGGAAGCTAAGAAAGCTTCCTGCAAGCCCTGCAGATATTTCAGCGGATGGAACTGAGCCTGCCCTTCCCAAACCAATGCTTTTTGAAAAGGAACCGGCGTAGGTACGTCGGTGGTATAATTAACCGCTACACCCACTTTCACCGCGCCCTCGTAGATTTCGTCGAGCTGTTTTACCTCGTCCTCATTTTCCGCGTACAAAAAACCCGGCTTGCTTGAAAAGTCACAGTCAATCTTCAGCGCCGCCGACTGGTCTCTGATCAGTGTAAGACCCTCAGCGATGGCTTCCTTAAACAGTTTTGCGCCCGCTGCACCAAAAGCGCGCTCAGCTTCCGGATAGGTTGTGTCGGCAAACGTATTGATGTGTGCGCTGGTGCCACCGGTCGTGCCGAAGCCCGGTGTATATGCATCGGCTATGATTACCTGCTTACCTGCCTGCTGAAGCAGCAGTCCGGCTGTCAGACCGGTAATGCCGGCCCCAACAATCAGTATATCACAGGTCTGACCTGGTATTGCGTTTACGATTCTGTTTTTAATCAATAAACTTTTTTGCCAGGGGCTTTCCCTGAACCCGTCGCGGGATAGCGTTTGAAAATTTTCCATTGTCATAATCATACTACAATACTTAGCCCCTACAGTTTTGGAATAGTTGATAATTCATAAAATCAATAATTTGCTTAACAGGCAATCCAACAGGCGCCTACCCGATTTCTTCTAAAAACTGCATTCGAGTCTGGAAGATCCCAATACGGTTTTCGCCACGTTTAATTTAGGAGGCGTCCCGCGGTTCGATGTTGTCTACCTGTCGATGCAGCTTTTGCAGATCGATATCTTCCTTCATGTCTTCCAGCTCACCATCCTGTTCATCGTTACCCATTTTTTTTGCGTTTTATGCAGCATGTGCAGGATTTTGGTTATTTCATGTACGGCGCATACCTTTACCTCAACTCTACCTGCTGGCGCAATTTTTCCAATCTGTTCTGCCGTCTCTGACTCATCAATACGGAGACGGACAGGATAACGTCGAATACGGAAACCACCATTTCCAACCCTGCAAAGGGGTACCGGTCAAACGGCTTTACATCAAGTAATAAGCTCGTGTTCCATGTGATCCAGCTCATAAAAAGTGTGGCAGAGGCATAAAAAACGTAAACTGCCGAAGGTATCGGTGATCAGGAATGCGAGCCTATCGCCGGGACTTTTTTTATCATCCAGATTAGCTTCAGCAATTCGCTGACCGAACCACACGAAGCGGGTAAATTCTGTGAATTCATTTGATTCTGTTTCAAAGGAAAAACAATTTTTTAGCGCTCGAGAAGCACAAATACTGAATAATTATTGATCCTTAATATTGCCTTACAGTTGGGCAGGTTTTGACAGTGTGCGATCAAAAAAGCTGTATCCCATTTAATTTGGCAAATGACTAACAATGCAAGCTGCTGCTTGTTGCGTTTAAACAATTCATACATTATGAAAAATCCATTGGAAAAAAATGATCACAAAATACTGATCGCAGGCGTTATAATCGGTGCAGTTGCCGCTGGCGCAGCCGCGTACCTATTACTCACCGAGGATGGCGCGGAGTTGCGCAAACAGCTAAGTGCGCAATTGGAAAAATTTCTTGGCCGGGACGCGCAGGAAGACGAAGCGATAGCTAATGAAGGCAAGTAAGATCTTATGGATCCTGGCTTTTGTCTGCCTGATCGATTCCATTGGTTTTGGTATAATGATCCCACTGATCTATAGTTACGGTAAAAAGTTCGGACTGAATAAAGAAACGCTTGGCTTATTAACGGCAGCGTATTCATTAGCGCAATTCTTTGCAACGCCGATATTAGGAGGCATGTCCGATAAGATCGGACGCAAACTTCTGCTGGTGATTTGCCTGTTTGGCACCTGTTTATCGTTTGTGTTATTTGGAATGGCAGGAAGTTTAACCATGCTTTTTCTTGCCCGTATACTTGACGGACTGACGGGTGGCGATATTTCGGTGGCCCAGGCGATGGTTGCGGACATTTCACCCTCATCGGAACGCGCAAAAAACTTCGGCATCTTAGGTTCCGCTTTTGGTCTGGGTTACGTGATCGGGCCGGCTATCGGCGGTTTACTCAGCGGTTTTGGAATTACGGTCCCTTTCTTTTTTGCGGCCGCCCTATCATTAACCGGCGCTTTGCTCAGTCTGATCTTTTTGAAAGAAACCCATCCCAAGAAGAACACTAAACAAGCGAGGTTCATTTACCGCTCACTCTTTACCATTTTTAAACGCCCGGTGGCCGGTCCGGCTGTTCTCACCGGGTTCCTTTTGACCACGGCGCAATTTGTGATGCTGATCGGTTTCCAGACCTTCTCCAGCGATAAATTGAAATTAACGCCGACACAGACCGGTCTGTTTTACGGCGGTTTTGGCCTAACAGGAATCCTGATGCAAATGGGCGTTCCGCTGATCAATAAATGGATTTCATCGCGGGCATTAATTTTATTGGGATCCACAATATGTTGTGCAGCAGCAATGCTCTTTTCCGGTTTAGCTACGGGAATGATTTCCTTTGCAATCGGTATCGGTGCCTATGGGTTTTTCAACGGGCTGCGCAACCCGATGCTTAATGCGATCATAGCCGATCACAGTAAGGTCAGTGAGCAAGGTGAAATTATGGGGATCAACCAAAGTTATACATCTATCGGACAAGCTGTGGGTCCTGCCATTGCAGGATTGGCTGCAGCTATTTCCTTGCAAATGCCGTTTTTCCTGGCGGGGGTTTTGATTCTGGCGGGTCTGGCAGCCAGTATCCGCTTAAAGCACAGGGCGACCGAATAATTAAGATGAAATAGTTGGTCTAAACGTCCTTGTTGCTGGGCTGTTACATTAAAGAAAAAATCGATTTTATCCTAAAAACGTTTTTACGTAAACAACATGAATAATAAAGCGAACATCGCGCAGTTTATTATTGAAAAAGCTAAGGAACGCGGCGCGCTCAAAAGTACATGCCCGTCAGAAATTGCCCGCGAACTATACCCGGCAGACTGGCGAAAACATATGGCTGAAATCAGGTTTGCCGCCATTGACCTGCATAAAAGTGGAAAAGTTAAGCTTACACAAAAAGGAATAGCAGTAGATCCCGATCACTTTAAGGGACCGATCAGGATCAAAATCGGTAAAAGCTGATTTTCACGATTAAAACGCATACCTGATCACGCAATAGGGAATCAGTTCCGTGCATAGATTGACCAATTCATTCACCAGCTCCCCCTTCAGGTTGTTTTTGTACCGTACGTTACGCTGACCGGTTTGGCTGTACTTGACCTGCTGGATATCCGGCCGCCACAGCACCTCTTCGCCCTTGGGATGCCAAAGCAGGTTAACGTTGTGCAGCGCTTCGTTATGCGTCAGGAAGATAATTTCGGTAGCCAGCTGGCGCTTGACCCCTTCACTCAACACTTCATTCATTTCGGTAAACAACCTGCGCCAGTCCTCCAGCCAGCCATCGTAATAAATAACGGGAGCAAATGAGACATTCACCTCATATCCGGCTTCGTAGAATTCATTCATCACGGCGATCCGGTCGCTGATCGGCGTAGTTCGGACATCGACCAGTTTGGACATCGTGTGCGGCATAAGGCTAAATCGAATCCGAGTTTTGCGCTGGGGGTTATAATTCAGCATTTCCCGGTTCACAAACTTAGTGGCGAAGGTAAGCTTGGCATTGGGCAGCGTGGTGTATAAAGCGATGAGGTCTTTGACATTATCACAAATAGCGGCGTCTGCTGAACAGTCCCCATTCTCACCGATCTCATATACCCAGTATTCCGGATCGATCGCGTCAGGCAATAATTTTTTGCCCTGGCGTCCTGCATGCCTCGTGAGGTAGCCCATGATCTGCTCGATATTGACAAAGGTAGTGATCGGATTGGCATAACCCTTTCTCCGCGGGACGTAACAATAGGAACAGGACATGGTGCAGCCATTGGACTGGCTGGGAGCAACCCAGTGAGAGCTGCGGGTGTTGGGGCGCGCACTCAGGGCTTTCTTGGTTCCCAGTATCAAAACATTTTTTTTGTTCCAGAGCCAATCTTCTACGGATCCCTCAAACCCAAAAAGCTCCGGGATTTGGTTATGCGAGGGCACTTCGATTAGTTTTGCGTCCGGATATTTGGCCAGTATTTCCCTGCCGCGCGGAAATTCAAGGACGTTGGGCTCATGATAGATCTCATGAATGGTCAGCAGATGGTCGATTGTTTTTTCGTGCAGCATGGCTTAAGCATCTTCTTCCGGAGGAGTTCCGCGAAAGGTGTCCAGGGTGGTGATTGGTTCCAATTTTACCGGCTGGCCGCTCTTGGCCGAAACATAAATCGCTTCCATGATCTTCTGATCCTGCAGTCCTTCTTCACCAGGCGTGTAAGGTGTTTTGTTTTCCAGGATGCACCGGGCAAAATGATCCATCTCCAGCGCAAACTGTTGTGCTTCTTTGATGGAAGGAGCGATCTTTACCTCTTGTTTTCCTTCGGCATATGCACCTTCCATTTGCAAGCGCTCGTAATCAAAAGCCGGATCGAGACCGAAATAGCCACCCTTATCCCCGAAACAACGGTAGCGCCGCGACTGGTGGACACCGTAACTGGTTGAGGCATTTACCAATGCCCCACCCGGGAACTGCATTTGCCATAATACGGTTTCCTCAACTTCCTTGAACCGAACGTCGCCCGGCGTGCTATACAACGTAGCGGTCACCGTATGTGGTTCTTCTCCTAAAAGGTAACGGGCGGTATTTAAACAATACAGGCCGATATCGGGTAAGGCGCCGCCGCCGGCCAGCGCCTTATGCAGCCGCCATTGCGCAAGGTCACCAATATTTTGGGAATTGTGCAAATCAATCAGCTTAACTTTGCCGAATTTTTGTTCGCGCACCCAATGTTTGGCCAGGCGGTTATGCGGTTCATACTGGATGCGGTAAGCCACCATCAGTTTCTTACCGGCCTGCTTACAGGCATCGATCATTCGCTGGCAGGCCTGGGCCGATGTGGCCATAGGTTTCTCGCAAAGTACATGCTTGCCCGCTTTGGCGGCGCGTACAACATATTCTTCATGCATACTGTTGGGCAGCACAATGTAGACCGCATCGATCTCCGGGTTATCTTTGATATGATCGAAATTCTGGTAGTTGTAAATATTTTTAGGATCTATGCCGTATTGAGCGGCAATCTTCTTTGCTTTTCCGGCATCACCGCTGACCAAGGCCACCGGTTTCGCATATTTGCTTGCGCCAAAGCCGGGTAAGATCTGGCCCAGGGAAAGATTGCCCAAACCGACGATAGCGTAACCGATCCGTTTCTCCTTCGGCATAGCGATAGAAGAAACCGCTTGCTCCTTTTCCGTCGCTTGTTCCAGCGGCGGCAGTTTAACGGTGATCAGATCATCGATGTTTTTATTTGTTTTCATATTCGTTGCTGCGCCGGCAGGAAGCCCGCCAAGCAATGCTGCGCCGGCAAGACCGGTTCCTGCTTTATTTATAAAATCTCTTCTTTCCATAGTAAAAAAAGCCGCCCTTTTGGAGGCGGCTTCTATTGATAGCTTGATAAATTACTGTTTTGCAGTATCGCGCAAAGCCTTGATCTGATCATGTGCGGAATTGATTTCCTGCGCCTGGTTTTGTACCGTGGCAATTGCATCAGCCGGTAGATCCTGGCTGTTTAAGGCATCCTGGTAAGCTTTCTTGATCGCATCCTCTCCCCTTTCGGCTTCTGATAAAATGCCGGCACGGTCGCTGCCGCCAAAGATTGATTTCACATCGATCCAGGCCCGGTGCAAACTACCACTGGCGCTCGTTCCGGTTACTACCTCATCTGTATTTCCGATGATGGCAGCCAGTTCCTGGCCGTTTTTACGGCTTTGCTCTGCATAACCCTGAAATAATTCTTTCAGGTCGATGTTTTCATCTTTGATATCCGCAATAGCTTTTTCAAAACCGGCTACGCGGTCATTGTTGATTTCGATCAGGTCGTTCAAAACGCCTGTTGCATTTTCTGTAGTTGACATAATATTTTTCTTTTTAGATAGGTAAACCTTTAATCTAATATCATGCCACTGATGATTAAACGGATGAATTCTTGCCTCAAGCCCTCACTTATTACTAGCAGCGCGGTGTGACCGGATTCGATCTATCATTGTCATATGCGAATAATGCCCCCGGCATTGTAATATCAGCTGTCCACTTTAATAAGCGAAGGAGGGCCGGTTTGCTACATAAAAACGTTTAGTAGCAGGCACGCAAACGCCAAACCCTACTGGTAACACCTTTGCTGCACCCGCATTATTATTCACTTAAGGAATTATAATATGAGATTACAACCATACATTGTCGCTGTCATCCTGATCATAGGCTGGGCGATTGAAACACTTGCCTACCCCGCCCCCGGCCTGATCCACATATTGCTGGTTATCGCTATCATTTCTTTAGTGGAGCGTTTCCTGAAAAGAGACACTACTACTGTTCAGATTAGAAGATGACGTTACCTGAGGCACGGCTTGAGCCCTATGCCCTTATTCCACGGAGATTACCCGCCATCTTATAAAAACCGGCCCCCTTCTAAAAGCTAAAGGGGGTGATCGCTACTGAAATCATCCTGGAAAGATCGCTAGTCCTCGAAATAAATTATCAATGCGGCAAGTCTATTATCACCTCGATGTACCGGAAATATCTTTCCGAAATGCGCGGTACATGCTGGAAGGCACCTGAATTAACCGGCATATTATGCATAAATACGCTTTAATGAAGTCAGCCCGGATATCCGGCAAATAAAATTTCTTTAAGAAGAAAAATTTCGCTGATCATTTTATAACAAATGAATCGAAACAACGCGCCTTAAATACCTGTTGAGTAAAGAAAACTAAAGCCATGATGACAGCTAACGAAAATGACCTGGGCGGTGCTACAAACCTCAACCTGGAACAATTGAAAAAAGAAGGCGGATCTGCCAATCACCACCAGGAGACAGAAGCCACCAATGATCGAAATGAAATCAGGGCGTCTGACGATCTGGATGAGCCAGGTGAAGATGATGATTTAGATGCCACCGACGCAGAAGATGATCTCGAAACAACTGACACAGATGATGATCTGGAAGACTCGGAAAACGGCGATGATTTAGATGACGATTCGGCCGATATCCCGGAAAATAATACTTAATGTTGTTGACAAGCTGATGTTGTGGAAATTTGAAAGAAATTCAGTTCCGCAGTATCAGCTTGTTCGTAAATCCCATCTTTATTTTTTATGACTGTCTTGCACGCTGAAGACAGCCCTGATGTCTGTGGCGATAGGCTCGGGCAAAATTGAATTGCCCTTAATGCTTACATTGATCCAATCATTCGTTTCGTTCGGCTCGATGAGCACATATTGGGTAATATAGGATTTTGTGATTTCAAAAAACTCGAAATACTTTTCTTCTATTTCTTTTAATGCCTTATGAACCGCTTCGTATCTTGTCATTATCAGTAGGATTTGCCCATACAAATAAACAAATAATATGCCACAGCACACTTGGATATAACCAGGAGCTGCCAAAAAGTTGCTGCCTTTCTCCATCAATCTAACAATTCTTTTTCATCGTGGGACAGCAATATTAATTCCGTATTTAGCATGTTGCTTATAGAAGCTTGTTGGCACTACGTTTGCATGTCAACTGATAATGACAAACGATCAGCAAGTACACGAGTTTTTGAGCAGACCATTCCGATCAACAAATAGTCTTTTGGAATTTAATTTTTATTTTCAAACCGACCGCCAGGGCTTGATGGAAGTAGTCTACCTGCTGAGAGAAAAGGTGATTCTTTAAATTTGATATAGAATCAAATGGTTATATGCCTGAAATAAAATTTGAGGACGTCGAAATAACACTGAAAACCGGAGAAATCATATCAGAGATCAACTTTTCCGTAAATGAGGCAGTGTATTGTTTTACCAACCAAATTGAACGGATATGGAGAAAAAATTACAATGAAGCGATTTTATAAGTATTAATAGAATTACAGGCGAAATACCTAATTTTTACCTAAAATGCTATAAGTAATGCGCGGTAATTTCGTGGAACAGGGCTTTGTCTTCGCACGCGTCATCATAGCATTCCAGTAGTAATTGGCTTACTTCCGGCAGGCCGAGGCCATCGGCTACCAGCAACATCGTCTTAAAAGAAGCGGTTTCAATACTTTCAATGTTATACATATAAAATAGCACTGACATATCCCGTAAAGCCGGACTATCACCGGCTACTCCAGTTGATTGAAACGCTTCGTCTAACAAGCCCAACAGGCCGGTACAACTTTCCGGGTGGTACCAGGCATCCATTGCAATGTAGATTTCTTTCATGCGCATTATTTGCATGCGAACTGCTTCGGTCGTTTCAGCGATGGCTTGCTTCAGGTCAAGAAAATGCGAAATCTTTTCCAGCAGCGGCAACTTTTCAACCAGCTGGGTTTTCGCGCAGTAAATTCGGTGCAGGTGACTTAGCAAAAAATGCCGCAGGTCATCTTGATTTAGCGCGGTCGCTGGTTGTCGTGGTTGGTTTTCCATAACTGAATACTTTAAATCTGACCAATTATTTTATACGGCCGGAGGGATTGGCATTTCCTTTGTTACTTTTAGCTGAATCCTTGTCTGCGCTGTCTTTAGCAGTGGTGTCCAAGTTTACCGGCCCACCGTGGTTCATACTGGTCGTATCCCGGCTGATGGTTGCTTTATTACGGCTTTGATCGCAAGCAATCATTGTGAACATGATCAGTAAGACCGTTAACGGATAAATAGGATGCCTGTTATTTTTCATATACTTCATTTGATTTCATTTTTTGTGCCGCGTCAAGGTGCATTTTCAAAATTGGCAGTGTTTTTTTCACAAAACCCAACATAGCAGTGTCTTTCACAATCTTTGTTCCTCTTTCAAACTCCTCGATGTCTTCTTTATGGTCCTTGACCATCGCGTCAGCATAAGCCTTGTCAAAGTCTTTTCCGGTTTTGCCACTCAATTCGGCTTTTAACTTCAAACCATCCTCACCCAGTTGTTGCGGCAGGGTGATCTTTCTGTCTTTGGCTAATTGTGCCAGTTCCACATTGGCTGCACTATGGTCTTTAACCATCATAGCGCCGAAATCTTTGACTCCCTGGCTGCTTCCTCTTTCCTGGGCTAGTTTCCCCAGTTCAACTTCAACCAAGCCGCCGGCAGCAGCTTTCACGGCGAAGTCTGCATCATCCTTACTGATTTCTAACGCGTTGGGTACGACGTGCATTTTTGCCCCTGAATCCCTGGTCATGTTTGTGCTGTCCGCCCGGGCAGTACTGTCTTTTTTTGATCCGCTGCAACCCGCGAGCGCCAAAGCCATGATGGCGATATATTTGGTATTTCTCATAATTTTCAAATTAAAATCTAATGATCAAAAAGATTCGGCCATGAACTAATGCCTATAATTGTAACCGATTGCAGGACATTTAGTTTTTAACTTATTCAAACAGTTTACTTTCAGTGCGGCTTTAAAATTGACTTCCGGCAATCTAACCTCCGGTCAATCGGAATACAAAAGCCATTTAAAACACGTAGTCCAGGCAAATTTTATAATATAATATTAATATAACCTCATAGTTTCTAAGCAGCCAGCTTTTTCAACCGGGTGTCATCGCTACCCGTGCCATATACCGCTCTGAGTGCCAGGTTGCCCAGCCGCCAACGGGTTTTCACCGTTCCTAATGAAATATTAAGCGACTCGGCCACTTCAATATGTTTGTAGCTTTTATAATAAATAAGATGAAAGATAATTTTCTGTTCCGGCGTCAAAAGATTCAACAGCGAGCTTACACCAATACTATCGGTGTTAATCACGGTCTGATTACATGCATCCGCGTTATCCAAATGCCGGGCAATAGTAACCATCCATGTAAATAAACGGCCCTTTTCTGCATCGTATTGCTCAATAGCGTTCCAGATCCTGACAAAAGTCTCTTGCAATAAATCCTCAACAGCTTCTTCATTAATCACAATTTTCACGATCACACCATATAAAGTTGTCGCGTACATATGGTACAAAGCTTCCGCACCCATCCTTTCTTTTTCCAATATAGCAGCGACCAGTTCTTTTTCGGGAAGCTTTAGCCCGGTTGATTTCGTCTAATAAGCTTAGGATCTTAAAGCGTTGAAGCCTGCAATTTCCCGGAACTGATCCATGGTAAAAGGCTTGGAAATAAATTGCTTGACAAAAGTGTATCCTGAAGCGCGTTCCCGATCGGATTTTCTAACAGATGCTGTTAAAATGTACACATTGATCTCTTTACACAAGGAAGCCCTGATTTCTTCGTAAGTATTCAGGAAATTCCAGCCGTCGTTTACCGGGATGGAAAGGTCGACGAATATTACATCCGGTAAATTGGCTGCCAATTGTTTATTTAAAGATAGGTAATCTATTAGCGCCTCAACTTCAAAGTGATGATAAATATGATGGAAGAAATTGGGTTTATTGGCGAAAGTAAGAATGCGGTGAAACAAATCATCATCATCCAAAACAAGGAGGGTCTTAGTTTGCAAACATGTATTTATTTATGGAGGTGTTCAATTAGCCAGAAACAACAATCGTACCATGGAGTTGGCTTGCTTAATGCCTGGCCTAAGTCGAAAACAGTTGTGCTAATTAAAGGGCTGCCTGTCCGAAATTAAGGTGACATCAGCGGAATACTGATCGCTATCGATCAAAAACTATCCACTGTTAACCCACGTAAATAAAAAAGATGGAAACGATATTATTTAAAGTTGAGAAAGTCCTCAGGAACATTCGTGCACGCAGATGTGAAATGAATTTAACGCAATATGATATGGCAGATAAACTGTCCATGAGCCAACATGGCTACGGTAAAATCGAAAACGGTTTTTCACAGTTAAGCATTGAACGCTTTATGGCAATAGCAGAAGCCCTTGATACGCCGTTTACACATTTCATCGATGTGTAAAATCTGGCGCGGTTATTTGCCCTAAATCCGGAAAGCTACATGCTTTATTCTAATTCCAGCACCAGCCAGCGCCCTTTGATAAAGAGCGAAAATGATTGTTTTAGGGGTCCCCGAATACTATTGATTTACAATGGATCAGAATTCAGTTTTAACAATTTTGATAATTAATATTGCTAAAATAAAATTTATTTACTAAAGGTTATAACAAAGTGTCCCGTACTGTGTTGCTCCATTATAAAAACAAAAGAACATGAATTTAGAAAACAATGACAAAACCGAAGGCAAGGTAGCTACAGCAATAGAGGAACAAACGGCTAAGATTCCGTCGGATTTATTTCTTTGGGCAGCATTAGGCTCGATGGCCGTTTCACTTACTTTGAAATTTTTTAAATCAAAACAGCATACCGCTTTATTTGTCGGCCAATGGGCAGCGCCTTTTTTATTATTGGGCGTCTATAACAAAATCGTGAAACTTGAAGGTCACGACAAAAATGATAAGGCAAATGAGCAATAATCTCAACACCCTGCATCATGTTGGTATTGTCGTCAGCGATATGGAAAAATCCAAAGCTTTTTATTCCCGTCTTTTGGGAGTAACTCCTAAAAAAGATACCACCATCAGCGGACCTGCACTTTGGAAACAAACCGAAATACAGGGCGCCGCTATGCGAATCGTGTTCCTGGAATTTGACAATGGTAGTACAGGGTTGGAACTCATCGAGTTTGTTAATAAAAAGGGTGAACAGACCAACCCGCGCCAAAACGCAACCGGTTCGATGCATTTTGCCTTTAAAGTGAATAATGCCAAAGCCATATACGAACAAATGGCGGGAGAAGGTTATAATTTCATCGCCGAGCCACAATACATGAACAGGGATTACGGGGAAATGAACGGTTACACCTTTGCCTATCTGCGCGGCCCGGATGGCGAGCTAGTAGAGATTATTGAAAACCCTGGTTTTCTGGATAAGCTTTTAGGTTAAAAGCTGAATCGCTTAAAATAAAAGCCTATGAATCGACCAGCTCAGCAAACCGCAATTATTAAACAGATTAAAGAGTACCTGGAAATTAAGATCAAACTGCTTAAGTACCAAGGCATTGATAAAGCAGGTGAGGTCATTGCCGATGTCGTAACAGATGTAGCGCTCGGCATCGCAGGACTGCTCGCTTTTATTTTTTTCAGTATCAGTTTAGCACTGCTAATTGGATATTTCCTAAAGTCATATTGGGCCGGATTTGGTTGTGTAACGCTTTTATATATCCTCATTTCGTTTTCGGGACATTTGATAAAAGTTCGTTTGCAAAAGGTGTTCATCAGCCTCTTCTTTAGTAAAATTTTTAGGAACAGGAATGTCGTCGGAGTTAACGCTGAAACCCCAAAAGTTAAGCCATCTGAATACCCCAATGAATAATTCATTGGCCTAGTTGGCTTGTAAAATTATCGAAACTTCATTTATCATTTGACAAAATAATTAATTCAAAATCACTATGAAAAAGTTTATTACCATTACATTAACTGCAATTTTTTTCATCGGCCTTCATGCCAGCGCACAGATACAGGAAGGAAACGTCATGGTCGGCGGCAATTTTGCCAACCTTAATCTTGGTCTAAACCGGCCTAAGGTTTTTAGTTTAGATATTACTCCAAAGGCGGCCTGGTTTGTCGCTGATAATGTTGCACTTGGCGGTTATGTTAACCTGGGCATCCAGACAGCACAAGGCTCCAGTACAACGACTACGTACGGCGTGGGTGCTTTGGGCCGCTATTACACCGGCAAGGACGTAGAAGTACTACGTCACGGCCGACTTTTCGGTGAGGCAACTTTAGGAATTGGCGGCACTAACGTAAGCGACGGTGGAGGCAATACAAATGGTATAGATTTCAGTTTTGGGCCCGGTTTTGCTTATTTTATAACACCGAGCATCGGTCTGGAGACCTTATTAAAATACAACGGTCTTGGAGGGTTTGGAGATCAGGGTTATCAAAGCAAGCTTAACCTGTCTTTTGGATTTCAAATCTATCTTCCCGGCAAATCTACAGCAAGAAAAGTGAAGGGTGACCTAAAATAAGAATTAAAAAAAGCACTGGCAATTAGCCGGTGCTTTTTTGATAAACGGCTACCTATAGCTTAATAACTTCATTAAAAACTTACCAGTAATTATGAAAAATGCATTGATCAGCGGGATCGTAATTGGCGCATTAAGCGCATTGTGGCTTTTTATTCTGCTTTGGACCGGGGTTACGACGACGAAGGGGCAGACTTCCGGATTTGAATATGGGGTAGTAATTATCCCTGTTGCCGGCGTTTTCCTGGGCGTCCTGAGTTACAAGAAAAACGAAAAACATAACGAGATCAACTTCTTCGAGGCGCTTTTGCAATGCTTTAAGATATTGCTGGTTGCCGGGTTTCTGGCAGGTTTTCTAGGAATAATGTATGTTAACTTTTTCGGGAGCAAAAATGGCTCTCAGGATTTTTCCGGACGGCTGTTCGGGGCCCTGTTGGTCGGCGTAATCGTTTCCCTTGGCGTATCGGTTATATTAATGAGCCGTTCAAGCAGAATTGACTAAGAAATCGCTTTAGCAGATTAGTAAATTAAAGAATGTTCATCCATTACATTCTTACGATCGCATTTATTCCAACCTTGTTTAACAAGTCTTGGTATATCCTAAAAAATGTTGCATTTAGTCCAAACATTTTATAAAAACAAGTCTTATTCCAATAAAATTGACAATCAAGGCATTACGTCAAATAGTTATGGAAAAAAAAATAGCCTTAATCACCGGTGTTACCGGTCAGGACGGTGCATATTTAACAGAGTTATTGCTTTCTAAGGAGTATGAAGTTCACGGGATCAAAAGACGAAGCTCTTTATTCAACACCGACAGAATTGATCATTTGTACCAGGATCCGCACGATGATGATAAATCTTTGATTCTACATTACGGGGATCTGAGCGATAGTACAAATTTGATCCGGATCATCCAACAGGTACAACCGGATGAGATTTACAATTTGGGTGCAATGTCGCATGTTAAGGTGAGCTTTGATACGCCCGAATACACGGCTAATGCGGATGGTATTGGGACGTTAAGGATATTAGAAGCCATAAGGATATTAGGGCTTGTTAAAAAAACCAAGGTTTATCAGGCATCAACTTCAGAGCTCTATGGGCTCGTTCAGGCTGTACCACAATCAGAAACAACACCTTTTTACCCGCGCTCGCCCTATGCCGTTGCAAAATTATACGCCTATTGGATCACTGTAAATTATCGCGAGGCTTACGGCATGTTTGCCTGCAACGGAATATTGTTTAACCATGAAAGCCCATTACGCGGTGAAACATTTGTTACCCGTAAAATTACACGGGGAGTGGCTAAAATAGCGATGCAAATGCAGGATAAACTTTATCTGGGTAACTTGGATGCACAGCGAGACTGGGGGCATGCCAAGGACTATGTTGAGGCAATGTACCTAATTTTGCAGCAAGAAGAGCCTGAGGATTTTGTAATTGCCACAGGTATAACCACAAGGGTGCGTGAATTTGTACGTTTGGCTTTTTTGGAAGCAGGTATTACTGTTGAATTTAAGGGAAGCGGTGCAGATGAGATAGGTTATGTAACAGCATGTAATAATCCTGACTATCAGTTACCTTTCGGTAAGGAAGTAGTTGCGGTTGATCCGCGTTATTATCGCCCTACAGAGGTTGAACTTTTAATAGGCGACCCTACTAAATGTCAGCAAAAATTAAACTGGAAACCCAAATATGATTTGCAGGGATTGGTTAAGGAAATGGTTGCCGCTGACATTGAGCTGTTCCAGAAAGAGAAGCTATTGAAGGAATCGGGTTATGTTATCAAAAACCAGTTTGAATAATTCATGAAAAAGACTTCCAAAATATACATAGCGGGTCACCGCGGTATGGTTGGATCGGCTATACACCGTAAACTGGAGCGAGAAGGGTTTACTAATATTATTACCCGGGTACCTGCTGATCTGGACCTGCGTAATCAGCAAAACGTGGCCGATTTTTTTGCACAGGAAAAGCCTGAATTTGTTTTTTTAGCCGCGGCAAAAGTTGGCGGCATTGTGGCAAACAACACCTACCGGGCCGATTTTTTATATGAGAACCTGCAGATCCAAAATAACGTCATCCATTCATCATACGTTAACGGCGTAAACAAGCTGATGTTTTTGGGTTCAAGCTGCATATATCCAAAACTTGCCCGGCAACCGCTTAAAGAAGAATATTTGTTAACAGGTTTGCTTGAAGAAACTAACGAACCCTACGCTATTGCAAAAATTGCCGGTATAAAAATGTGCGATGCTTACAGGGCACAATACGGTTGTAATTATATCTCTGTAATGCCTACTAATCTTTATGGCTACAATGACAATTATCACCCTCAAAACTCGCATGTGTTGCCAGCTTTGATTCGCAGGTTTCATGAAGCAAAAGAGCAGGGGCTTGAAACAGTAACGATATGGGGAAGCGGAACGCCCAAACGTGAGTTTTTATTTGCTGATGACCTTGCAGAGGCTTGTTATTACCTAATGCAAAATTATGATGAAGAGGGCTTGGTAAACGTAGGTACAGGCGAAGACCTGTCGATCAAAGAATTGGCAATGCTGGTTAAAGATACAGTGGGTTATACCGGCGATATTAACTTTGATACAACCAAACCCGACGGTACACCAAGAAAATTAATGGATGTAAGTAAATTACACAGTAAAGGCTGGAAACATACTATCGAATTAAACGACGGTATCAAACTGGCTTACGATGATTTTTTGAAAAATTATGCCGGGCAGAAAAATATTTCATCGTGATAAATACTGTATGCAGTATGGAAACACCAAATTTGCGCGCAATAGATACAACCATCATCCCAATGACCGGTTGGTCTTTGCTACCCATATTCAAGCAATATTGGCTTCAGCTAATGATTGTCGGCGTGATTTTTGGACCGTCGGTTACTAACGCATCAGCCATAAAATCATTTGGCCTTCCCAATAAAGTAAAAGATTCGGCAATAATTTCCGTAATATATTGGTGCGTTCCGCTACTGTCGGTAATAGACCTTGTTTTACACTTTCCGGCTATATGGATAAGTATCCCTTTCTTTAACAGTTTCATAGCTCTCTCTGCCACACTCCGCCACATCACAATATTGTGCCATTCAGTTTGTTCATGCCTTGACCCATGCTTGCCTATATACTCTGTGGTAGCTAAAGTGAACATAACCAATGATACACCGCCCTCAGTTTCTTTAAGTTCAGGATCTTTACCCAAATGCCCAATCAATATCACCTTGTTAATCCCTGACATAACACCAATTTAAATACTTCAATATAAGCAATGAAAGATGCAAATGTTTCAAATATAATGGGTAGCTATATTCGTGATCGGAAAGATGACGCATGGCCTCGGGACATCTTCAGTAAAGACGCTAATACCGCATGTCCTGCTTATAAGATAAGTCTACCTAAAATTAAGTGGCATTGTAATTGACAGATTAAAAATCGGTTATAGACAATGATACATATGACCTGAATGCGATACTTTAATACAGAAGAAGGACCTAAGCAGTTCAGGTCCTTCCCTTTATTTGTCACTGCATCCAAAGATATAGGGCATGGGCACCATAAATAAATAAAAAATATGAGATACGATGAAAAAACGTTTGCGGTCAAAGGTGCACAGCTATGACTACACGAAATGGAATGTCTCAATTTTTTACTTCCCTTTCCGCTTTTATAAATAGCGATGCTGAAGATCATTTTCCGTTAAAGTTTTTTACATTTCTTCGGGATCACGATGTTTTAAAATTTAATCTGCCCGCTAAAAATATTCGAACCATTTTGATACTGAATCTGCTGAGAGAAGTAGGAAGAAAGCATTTATCGGGCGGGCGAATATTAGAGGGCCATTTCAATGTGGTACAATTGATCAAGGCCTTTGCCAGCTCCGTACAGCTATCCAGATGGTCCGAAGACCTGGCTGAACAAAAACTATTTGGCGTTTGGAACACCCAGGGAACAGACGGAGTTGAGATAACCGACCAGGGCAATGGCACCTTTCGTTTAACGGGTTGCAAGACATTTTGTTCAGGTGCTGACTTTATTGATCGCCCGCTGATCACGGCGCAATGGACCGATTCGCCTCGTAAAGGTTGGCAAATGATTATTTTATCGGGTGAAAAAGCAAGGCTGGTCAAATCCGACCCTGAATTCTGGCATCCTTTAGGTATGAAGGGCTCGGTAAGTTACCGCATGAATTTTACAGGGATACTTATAAGCGGTGAGGATTTGCTTGGACAACCAGGTGATTATTACCGTCAGCCGTTATTTAGTGGTGGCGCGATACGGTTTGCAGCGGTACAACTTGGCGGTGCTGAAGCGATTTTAACGGAGGCGCAACGCGTGTTAAAGCTTTCAAACCGTACCGGTCATCCTTTTCAGCAATCCCGAATCGCAGAAATGACTTTTTTAGTCGAGACTGGTCGTTTATGGTTGACAAAAGCCGGCAGCCTGGCAGATGATTCTTTTGTAAATGACTCAGGTAGCGCAAAATTAGTTGCTTATGCAAATATGACCCGGACCGTGATTGAGAGAATTTGTTTAAAAGTTATGCAGCTAGCAGAAAAGAGCATTGGATCGCAAGCGTTTATGCAAGTTAGCCCACTGGAACAATTACATCGCGACCTGACTACTTATTTACGACAACCCGGCCCGGATGCAGTGTTAACCAGCATCGGAGCTTATGCTTTTGATCAAACCGATATGATCAATTTATGGAACTTGAAAGATGAGTGAATTTTTTACTAATGTAAAACAAAGTGCTATCGAGATCATTTCTGATACTGGAGTACTTCTTGTCATTGCTCCCCACCAGGATGATGAGTCTCTGGGCTGTGGCGGAACAGTCGCTTTGGCTGTAAATGCAGGAATAGATGTGCGGGTTATCTTTGTCACGGATGGAAGCCGTTCACATCCGGAATCTAAAGCTTATCCTTTCGAAATACGGGTAGCATTAAGAGAAGAAGAGGCGGTTAAAGCCCTCGCGACATTAGGTGTCAAAGATAGTCATATTCATTTCATGAGACTGCCGGATGGGCAATTGCCAGGTCAATCTGAATCTGATTTTGAGCTATACGCATCATTGATGAAAGGTCTTATAAAGGTCATCAGGCCAGCAACGATACTGCTTCCATGGCGGCGGGACCCGCACAGGGATCACCGTGCCACCTGGGCCATCGTTATTTCGGCCTTGCGTTCAACGGGCATGACACCCGTATTATTCGAATATTTTATATGGCTATTGGAAAGAGCAGCCCCCGAAGATATGCCGCTGGATGGGGAGGGAGAATTATTTTTTATAGATGTCTCTTCCGTACTGGCAATAAAAACAAAAGCTATAGCAGCACACATCTCGCAAACTACGGAACTGATCCATGACGATATAAATGGTTTTAGATTATCAGCGGAGATGCTGGAACATTTTAATCATTACAAAGAATATTTTATCAACACAACAGCCGCAATGGAAAATAAGAACCAAACATTATCAGAGCACTACTTTGACCAGTTATATCATCAAAGAGAAGATCCCTGGGATCTGGCGACCAGTGAATACGAAAGAGAAAAATACAACACTACGGTCGGGGCGCTACCGGAATTATCTTATGTCAGCGCTTTGGAAATAGGCTGCTCGATCGGGGTTTTGACGCAGGCATTACTCCGGAAATGCCGCGGGATTTTGGCAGTAGATATCGCTGACGCCCCTATTGCCCAGGCTAGAAACCGTTTGCGGAATTATCCTCAGGCGCGGATCGAAAAGATGCAGATACCTGCTTTTTTTCCCGAAGAATTATTTGACCTTGTGGTGATGTCCGAAGTGGGCTATTTTTTCGCTATGGAGGATCTTACGCTGCTTCAGAAAAAAATCGTAGAACATCTCCAAACAAATGGCCAGTTATTACTGGTGCATTGGACCCCATTTGTGCCGGATTTCCCGTTAACCGGCGATCAGGTCCATGACTTTTTTATGGAATGCTCCGGAGATAACAAACCCTTTAAGCATTTGAAACATTTTCGCGCTGATAAATACCGGTTAGATTTGTTTGAAAAGCATTAGTAACCGGATTTCGCGTGAACTTTCGCAATTTTCTGATCGCGCGCTCGATAGGCTCGTAGGTCGTCTGGTATTGTTGACGGATCTTGCTGGCTTGCCATGCGGCTTCCCAGACAGCGCCAAAAAATTCATGCGATCCGAGTAAGGTTTCCAGCCACCTGGCAGATACAGCAAGCGATTTTGCGAGATCTACCATAAAAGCGGACTTGCTGTCAAATTCTTTACCGCTCCAGACGGCATATAATTGACTTTTCATAAAACAGGAGTAAATATACAACTCGCTGCTTTCTACGATCTGTGGTACACATTCGCTATGCTCCTGCGACCATTTTTTAAGTTGCTCTGAAAAGCCGACTGCCACACGCCCGTCAAACCTTGCCGAAGTAATAACTTTTACCCGGGGGCTTCGCCTGATGCGGGCATCACATCGGAGCAGGGCAGCATGAAAAGCCATGTCTTCCAAAGAATCGACTGCAGGGATACCGCCGGATTTGTGATAATATTCCGAAGTAACCGCCATATTAGCGCCAAAAAAATGAAAATGCCGGGGAAGAGGATCATGGATTTGCGGAAACAAGATTTGTTCCACTTCTGTTAGCAGATTTCTGTATTGCAAATCCAGCAGGTAAGCACGGTACGCCGATCCTGCTTTGCCTCTAATCGTTATAAGCCCCCCGACCGCATCGTTACCGGCATTGATCTCTTGTTCAATATAGTAGAGCCACTGGCTATCGGCAACTGTGTCTCCATCGATCGATGCTATAATGCCACGTTGTTTATTTAAAATATTAAAGCGCCGGCTGGCTTCATTCATAAGCAGCCTGCGAACTGTGCCGATGTTAGCTAATGGCGGAGGGAGTTCGAGGTCACAAATGATTAACCGGAACGATGGGTTGTTGAATTTAAAATCTGATGCAATTTGTAGTGACCCGTCATTGCTGTTGTTGATTAACAATAAAACCTCGTAAGATCGGTGATCAATCCTGTTTCCATTTTCATGTAATTGCGTAAACAGGGATTCCAGCGTCGATTTTAAATGTAAGGCCTCATTTTTAACCGGAATGATCACACAGATGCTTAAATCCCGTTCAGGCATTTTTCGCTGAAATGCCGGCAGCTGTATATCTTCAAATTTCATATTGGAAAATCATTTTTTGCGCTTGTTTTAAGGCGTCCGCATAAGGCCGGACAAGCACCCGCTGCCGTTCTCCGGACGCTAGGAAATGCTCGTCCCACAGACCGCTATGATGCCAATAACTGGTATCGTCCCAATCAGGTCGGTCTATGATCGGATAAAGGCAGATCCCCCACAACGGCACGCCATCCGAGATCGCTTTTCCGGATTCCTTGCTTATAAATTCGATCCATTTGGGACGGTCTTTACCCGGATGACTCGTTTCTGTAAGTACAACCGGCTTCCTGTAGCGTAGAAAAGCTTCCGTTAATAATTGACTGAAAGGTTGCCAGCGGGGATCCAGATCTTCGTTAGCCCATTTTAAAAATTCTCCTGTACCAAATATCCATTGGTTGTTGTAATAATAGTTGAAGCCCAATATGTCTAAAAGATCGGGGGAACCGCCCAATTCGGGACATAAAGCGCCGGTTAATATATCAATGGACTGAAATTGGTTCGAATGGGCGCTTTCTGCCAATGATCTTTCTGCAGCTGAACAAAAAAGTGGTGGTACTACATTCACCAGCGGTTCCGTGCTGAGAATACGGATCACCGGCATGATTTCTTTCATCGCTTTAATGCCGGCGATGTAGGCCCGCATTAAAGCGTATTTGACCTCCCAACCCATACAAACGCCGTAAGGTGAGGTGCCTTTAACCTCCCCCCCCAGCCAGGAAATGAAGCTTACTTCGTTAATGGGGGTGACAATCAGTATCTCGCCCGGGCATTCCTGTAAAAACAGCTCTACGAAGGCCTTACAAACACCTGTAAACCTTGCTGTGAAATGCGGGTGAAGCGGTGTCAAATCATCGGGAAAACCAAAATGGCAAATGTCCCAAATTTGCTGGATTCTATGCTTACGCCCCTTGCGCAGCATGATTTTAACCACACTGAAATCATATCGATAGGGTGCCCGCTCGATCTGGCTCCACCTGATTCCTTCCCTAACCGTGCCGATTGCGAAATCAGAGAGGCATTCGTAGTCACTGTCGATGTTCTGTAAATGCCGGGTAAGCTCCAGAAAATCAACCCGATCACCGAAAGCGTTCAAGTGGTCTGCGCTTTCAAACCCGCCCATCCAGAAAGATTTTAAAGGATTATTCATTAGAGAGGCTGGAATTGCTTGCGACCCGCTCAGGATCCAAGTTTAACTCATTTTCCTGTTTTATTTTTTTAAAGACTGATAATGCCTGCGCGACTACCTGGTCCATATTATAATACTTATAAGTCGCCAAACGTCCGACAAAAATCGTCTCGCTTTGGGATGCCAGCGCCTGATACTTTTTGTAAAGTTCGTTATTTTCCGGTCTCGGTATCGGGTAATATGGGTCTCCGTCGCTTTTTGGGAATTCGTATACTACGGTGGTCTTTTTATGCTTTTGTCCTGTCAGGTATTTGAATTCGGTGATCCGTGTGAAATCGTAGTCGTTTGGATAGTTGATGGTCCCTGTGCGCTGGTAAGTTTTTTGGTCTAATGTCTCAAATTTGAAATTGATGGACCGGTAGGGTAGTTTTCCAAAACAAAAGTCAAAATACTCATCTACCGGTCCGGTGAAAATCATTTTTTCAAAGCTGATCTCATGCATGATCTCATGATAATCGGTATTGAGCATAAGCTTGATGTTAGGGTGTGACAACATTTTCTCAAACATTTTAGTAAATCCGTGCAAAGGCATCGCCTGATAGGTATCTGTAAAATAGCGGTCATCCTTGTTGGTACGTGTCGGCACACGGGAGGCGACAGACGCATCGAGCTCGGAGGGATCGAGGTCCCACTGCTTTTTTGTATATCCCTTAAAAAACGTTTCGTACAACTCGCGCCCCACGGCTTTCACTACCACATCCTCCGACGTTTTTACTTGCTGGACGTCCTCTTTTATTGCGGCGAAAAAATCAGTAACCCCCGATGAGTCCAGGTTTTTTCCGTATAAATCATTGATCGTCGTGAGGTTAATCGGTATAGGGACGTACTGCCCGTGTGTATGGGCTAAGACCTTGTGCTGATAATTCCGCCAATCCGTAAATTTGGCCAGGTAATTAAACACCTCAGCGCTATTGGTATGAAATATGTGCGGGCCGTATTTGTGAATAAGAATACCCGCTTCATCATAAAAGTCGTAAGCGTTCCCGCCGATATGATTTCGTTTGTCTATCAGTAATACCTTCTTTCCTTCAACTGCGGCCAGTCGCTCAGCCAGGACGCTTCCGGCAAATCCGGCACCTACGATTAAGTAATCAAACATAACGGTCCGAGGCTAAAGGTTGATTTTTCTGCGCGATTACTTTAAGCATTTCCTGTTTAATTCCATCAAATGTCTTATCCCAGGAATTGAGCGCGAGAAATCCATCTGCAATAGCCAGGCGATCTGGCTCATTCAGTTTGTCAGCCAGAATGTCTTCCGCAAGTTTTATAAATTCGGCTGCATTTTTTCCGATGTCTACCAAACCGTTTAAGCCATAAGGGTTTACCACATCGAAGATCGGCGTCGAAATCACAGGTAAGCCCGCAGCCAGATACTCAGGCGTCTTGGTTGGACTTATAAATCGTGTCGATTCATTGAGTAAAAATGGTATCATTGCGATATCCCAGCCCGCCATATAGCCGGGCAGTTGCTCATATGTTTTAGGTCCAAGGTATTGAATATTGACCTGTTTCGGCAGACTGTCCGGGTCAATCTTTACGACCGGCCCTATGAGTACGATCTGCCAATCAGGCCTGGCTTCAGCCAAATCGGCAATCAGGGCGATGTCAAAGCGCTCATCGATCACCCCATAAAAACCTAATATCGGCATATTACCGCTTACCTGGTCAAGGGGTAAATCACCTTTGGCTCGAGCTTGCGTAAAATGTACCATATCGATGCTGCTTGGAAAAGCATGAATATTATGATGACTTGCTTTCTTCGCTTCATAAAGCGATCTGCCACCTGTTAATACCAGGTCAGCTTTAAGCATTAGTTCTTTTTCAAGTGTCCGGATGTTTAACGGAGCAAATTTGAAGGCGGACAGTTCATCCATACAATCATAGATGATGATTTGTGGTTCATAGCTGGCTGAAAATTCCAAAGCCATTGGGGTATAATACCAAAACGCGGTATACGCCAGGTCAAATCCAGCAATAAATACGTTAAAGAGACTGGATAGTCCGGCTATAGTAAATTCATGACTTAAGCCAGGTTTGAGATGCGGTACCATAACCGTGACCTTGTTTTTAACGACGCTTTCGAAATAAATTCGCTCGTATGCGTCAAATATCGGTTCTTCGATGTAAAACAGATTCGAAAGTTTGGCCAACCTGCTGGCAAGATGTTGCGGACGCTGGTAAACGAAATCCCATCTTAAATGTGAAAATATAATCAGCTGTTCCGGAAGCCGGGGTAAATGAGTTTCATTTGTCTCAGTAATCGTTAAATCCATTAGTTTTTTATTATCAGACAAACAGCAAGGGGTTTTGTTGTTGATTTATAATTAAAAAATTTTATTTATAGAAAATAACTTTAAAGTTTCGAAATAATTTGCTCACCCGCTTAAGGGATGACTAACTGATCAAGTAACAGGAATGAATTTCCGTTTGTTCCAAAGCCTGTAGTATGCTTTTCCCTCGGAAAAACGGTAAAAACAGGTTTCCCGTGCATGACCTGATTGTGGGATCATTAGCGTAATACAGTGGCCCGCAGGCAAAAAAATAATTTGATGAATGTCCGTAGCCTTGACAAAATGTGACGTACCTGGCTCGCGTTCAATATCCCTGAACGCGAAGCCTCCGGCACTATCAATACTATAAACGCGTTCCGTATAACCTCCGCTTAAAATATGTGTTATAAAGTCGAATGGATGATCGTGCGGGTCGCCATTATCCGGTGCGCTAAATTCATTCAGTGAAGCCGCAAAGGGTAAGCCTTCGATATGGTGCTTCCTAAAAGCACTGGATAGTTTTTCTGGTCTGATCGCTAATTTCATAATCGATGAACAACTTACGACAAATTAATCGTTTAAATTTCCTATTTATTATTTTGGAGATAACATCGTCCGTCGTTGGCTACAGCCACCTGAATTGCCAGGCAACTCGACATTCAATTAGGCGAGGTCAAGACGTGCCCTCCGCCCTATTTCGGAGCCGAATGTCGATCAACGCCACATAGTAGAGATTGATTGGCGGACGGTATTTATAATAATCAATTGCTATAATAATTCGCAGCGATGATCCCCCGGGGAGGCCGGGTTCTCATCTCTTCAGTTAAAGATAGATGGAGGAGAACATCGAAATCTTCAACTCGCCGAACAAAACCAGGCGGTACCCTAATCTTGGGCCTTGGTCAGAATCGGCAGCATGTTGCAAAACTTAATTATCGAAATTGACTAATTTATCCTCGCACCTATTTGCTTCAAAATTCCCAGTTCATCAGAAATGCCCCAGCGTTCGGTCATTTTACCATCAACAAATTTACTGATCTGCATTCTGCGGACGTTGATGGTTTTACCGGTACCGGGATGTCCCATGAAATCGCCCTCGTGCGTGCCGGTAACCCGGTAGGCGAAAGAGACGGTGTCATCATCGGCAGTTAGTTGTTCCACGGCCAGTTTCATATCCGGGAAAGCCGTGCGCATTTTGCCGAAAAATTTCGCGTAACCTTCCGGTCCTGGTACTTGTCCCGGGGCAGGGTCATGATCAATGCAATTGGCAGCTACCAGGCCGTTAAATAATTCGTAGTTCCCTGTGTTCACTGCTTCACCAAATTTGGTCTGTGCGGCGATGTTTGCTTCTTTATTCATAGTATTATTTATTTACATTTTATTATTTCAAAGGCAAGGTAAACCAAAACGAAGATCCCTTGCCCAATTCGCTTTCGACGCCGATCTCACCGCCGTGACGTTTAACGATCCCGGCGCTGATATAAAGGCCGAGCCCAAGTCCGGAAGTTTGTTCATCGTCCGTTTGCCCTTTGTAAAAGCGGTCAAACAGAAAAGGCAGACGTTCAGCCGGGATGCCTTCGCCCTGATCACTTACCGTAACTTTGGCTGTTTGGGCAGTAGCTGAGATATGAATATTTATCGTTTTCGAGCCGGCGGCATACTTAACCGCATTATTGACCATGTTTAAAACAACCTGGTCCATA
>NZ_VLPK01000006.1 GCF_007558865.1 Mucilaginibacter corticis | reverse complement strand
CCAGGTATAACAGTAAAACAAGGCACAGCCATTTTAAGATGGAAGCGATGCGGTCATAATCAAACCGCACGATCACAAAGATCAGCAATGCTGTAAAAAATATACTGAACACAAAATCCGGGACGGCAGGGATGATGAGGTGGGTTACCGCGCCCATGCTTTGGATATCCGCGCCGATATTCAATACGATGGCAGGAACAGTAATTACTAGTAAAGCATAGAGCACCCATTTCGGGTAATGCGCCTTCAACGTTCCGGGCAGCCCGCTGCTGGTTACCGTCCCGATGCGCGCACACATTTCCTGTATGGCAGCCATCAGCGGAAAGGTGATCAGCGCTGTCCATAGCGTCGCGAGTCCGAAACCCGCGCCTGCCTGTGAATAGGTAGCAACGCCCGAAGGGTCGTCATCACTGGCGCCGGTTACCAGGCCCGGGCCGAGGTTTTTAAAAAAAGCTTTAATTTTCGATGGCATAACGGGTCAAACCCTGCTAATTATTGTGCCATTTTCCATCAATGATAGAACTGTCCGGGGCCGGCATGGTTAAAATTAGCATTAATTAGTTTCCCGGGGACAGTCAGCACTTAATTTAGGCCGGCGATTTTTACCGTAACCTCTCATTGCCGCACAACCTGTCGTTGTTATTCCCGGCTTGTTTTAATGGTACGTTTATTGACCTGTAATGCCAAACATTTAATTTAACGATTTGCATAATAAGACGCTGCTGGTACTGGATGATGATGATATTTTTCACCACCTCATGAAACTGGCCAATAAACCAAATTTCTTTAAAGAGGTCATTCATTATGATCAGGTAGGAGAGCTGATCAGTGACCTGCTTGAAAATCAGTGTACAGCCGCGCTCCTCCCTGATGTGATTTTCGTTGATATTGCCCTGCCGGTCAGAGATGGTTATAGTTTTTTAGACGCCTTCGCTACTTTGCGCCCTTCGTTGTGTAAAGAGATCAGTATTTATGTCGTAACCGTTTCGGTGAGGCAGGTGGATCATGAAAGGGTAGCCGCCTATCCTTTTATAAAGGAATACATCACCAAGCCGGTTTCCATGAACCAATTCCGGAATATTGCTGCCGCTTAAACAGCTAAACCGGTTGTTTTTGTTTTGCCAATAAATGAGATTCAAAGTCTCCGCCGGATTACGCCGGAGACCTTTTATTGATAGCCTATTTAATGGCCAGCAAATCTACTTTTTCGATTACCGGTGGCACAGCCAATAAATCATTCGCGACAGCCGCGAGCGCTTTAGGGATTTCGCCGCCTAAATGCGCGTCCCGGCCGGCTTCGTCGGCAAAGGTATCGAATATGCCAAAAGTGGAGGGACTGATTTGCAGTGCATACCAGCGGATCGTGCCTGGCTCGGCACCGGCTAATGACAAAGCGCTTTTAAGCAAGTCAGCAACCTGCTGTTCTTTACCGGGTTTGGCCTCCAGGCGGGCCAGTAATGCTAATTTTTCCATTTGATTATTTTTTATGCAGGATGTATCGGCAGCAATTTACCACCGCTGGTAATGCCACACTAATTGTGCCACGATATCGATTAAATGCTCTTTTAACCCCCTTCCGGAATTTATTGCCCGTAAAACGGAAATTACTGTTGCTTATCCAGGTCCTGCGTTAACGCAGTGATCTCCATGATTACACGGTCAAGGTCTTCAGCCGACTTTTTCAGCTTAGGGATAATCTCGGCATTGGGCGAATCAGTTGGGTCGCAAAGCTGGGCAAGTCCGAGGATTCTGGCCAGTGGCGCGCGAACGCGATGCGACTGTATCCAGGCGATCTCCCGCAGCCGTTTGTTTTGTTCTTCGATCTGGTGCAGGTACTGTTGTGCCTCGGTAATGTCCCGCAGGAAACAGTTCACGCCAATGACCGCCTGATGGATGTCCCGAATCGGGTTAAAGCTGAGCTCTTCGAAAACCTGCCGGCCATCAAGCTCGCGTTGCCGGACCAGGCTGAAGGCCTCGCCCTTAAAGGCACGCTCATAGCTTTCAAAAAAAACGGCTACACGCTCTTGTACAAAATCGGCGTTGCTGACTTCCTCCTCGTCTTTGCCGGTGAGTTCTTTGACGCGTTTCCAAAAAGCCTGGTTGCCGGTAATGATCTGGGACTGCAGGTCGACCGACCAGATCAGGTCACGCGTGTTATTGATAATCGCGCGCAGGTTCTGACCATCATTGTAAATCTTTTCCTGGATCTTTTTCTGTTCAGTGATATCTACGAAATAAACGGCGATGCCTTCTTTGGTGGGATAAACGCTCATCGAGCCCCAGACCCCCAGCGGGGCATAGTACCCCTCAAATTGTACGCTGATCCTTTCGTTCATGGCCCGTTCATATTCCGCATAGAATCTTCCTTCCCGGGAATTTGGGAAAAAGTCCCACAGGTTTTTGCCCATAATCTCTGCTCTGGTACAGGACAGGGCCTTTTCAGCTGCTTTATTGAAATAGGACACCTCCCAGCGGCTGTTCAGCGCGTAAAACCCATCGGTGATACTATCGAGCATATTCTCCAATTCGGCGCTCTTTTCGGCCAGCGCTGTTTCAGTGCGGACCTTCTGGTCGATATCTACCACCAGGGTCTGTTTGGCCTCCAGGCCTTCAAAGACGGTGTGGTGAGAGAAAATGCGCACGAAAAAGGTTTCCCCGTTCTTTTTCTGGTGCAGCCATCGCCCCGCGTCGGCTTAGCGGTCCGGCACCTGGCCAACAGCTGCTAAAAAAGCAGGCACTTCCTCCCGCGGCCGGATGTCGGTGATCTTCAACTGTAAGAACTCGGCCTGGCTGTAACCGTATTGTACGGTCGCTGCGGTATTGACCGCCAAAAAACGAAAATCCCGGCTATCGAAAATAAACATGGGGACCGGTACTTCTTCGAACAGGCGGCGGTAATCATCCCGGGTCTGGCGGACCTCAGTGGCCTGGCGGCTGATCCGCCGATACAGGATCAAACTCACCAGCAAGATGACGATGAGATCGTTAAGGCTCCGGAATAAATCCCGGTGAGCCGGCGCGTACGCCAGCGCCAGCCGGCTGATCAGCGGATCGGCGATGAAAGCCCAGGCAAGCGCCGCCGCGATAATTGAAGCCGGATTTTTAAACGCGGAAAAACGAACCATATCTACTCCTCTTTATACGTATTTAACTCCTATAAGTTGTAAAACTAATGAATTTCGATATCAATCCTGGGTTTGACCGCATTTCGATAATCCAAGTGGTTCGAATATAGCCTTTTCGCCCTGACCCAACTTGTTAGTTTAGCTTTAATTGGTTAATCATTAAATGACAGTACCTTCGAGCGGACCCCAACGACCGCATCAAGCCTAACACGTCTGTCTCTATTGGCTTTCAGTTCGAAATCAGATCATGCGTAAAATTATTGTACAGGAAACGGGCAGCGGGGTGCAGGACATACTTACTTATGTTTTGCAGGAAGGCGGCTTTGACGTTTACCCGCTGCCATACTGGATTTAGTTTAAAAGGGGAAGAATGCATGCGGGTGTAATTCAAACACCAATTTATCTGGAGGTACGAAAGTATATTCCCACATAGGATTCGTTTCGGAATATTTCCAGCCGTTAGCGCGTTCCAATATGCTCAAGCAACCCGCTTACCGTTGAAACCAAAGATTCCAGGTCAAACGGCTTATACAAAATATCGTCGCAACCGCCGGGCATCGCGGCATCCCCGCGTGTAAAATAGGCAGAGAAGATAACCACCGGGATGTGGCGGTGTTCCGGCGTGTCTTTTAATAGCCGGCACAAGTCGCCGCCGTTGTTGTCCGACAGCTTATAATCCAGCAGGATCAGGTCCGGTGAAAAATCCCTTACCGCATCAAATAGCTGGCTGCCCAGCGTTATATCGAGAACATCATATTGTTCGTAGCGGAGCGCTTCGGTGACGACCTCCAGGATCGCCTGGTGGTCGTCTAAAATTAAAATACGTTTATTCAAACCCTTAGTGTTAACCTAAAATAGCGGGGTTACGGGTAAGAGCGTGTCAGAAACTTAAGCGGTCCGGTGTATGGTAGGTAGTGTTAAGCTACAACAATCCATTCGCAAAATGTTTTTAATTAAAACTCTCCAGCCCAGTCATCGTCGCTGTTATGGGTGTAAAATAGAGACGCAAACCACAGCAAAACACAGATAAGCAGGGCATTGCGGTGTTCCAACTGCTGCCCGATGCCCTTTAGCCATAAAATCGTATCCGCAAATAAAATACCCAGCACAACAGCGATCAGCATTGCCCGAAGAAAAAATAGTTTATTATTCATGGCATTTCCTCCAGGTTCTTTATGCGGAAAACTTCACGGGCGATCAGTTTACAGTTTACGCCCAGTTCATCCAGGGTACAACAAATCGTTTTGATCTTTACGGGAAGGTCGTTCACCGTTTCCATTAGGTCAATATGCAGCAGGCAATTAACTTTTACATCAGCACCGCCTTGTAATTGCGCAAACAAACCCTCGGCTGCCTGGCGGTCATTCCCAAAGAAATATTGACCATAATCTACAAACCCCTTCGCCGTCTTCAGGCTCAGTAAGATATAGAATTGCGTTTCCATAGCACATCACATTAAAAAAGCCCCCGCACATACGGGAGCCTTCCTGATTCAAAACTTCTTTACATTTATTTGATTAAGATCTGACGGCGAACCACTTTGGCTTCTTCGCGTTTAGCGATATCGATCCGCAGGATACCATCGGTATAACTGGCTTCGATATTGGCGTGGTCGGCGCTGTCAGGCAAGGTAAACGAACGCACGAATGAGCTGTAGCTATATTCGCGTTTGCTGTAGTTTTTTTGGTTGTCTTCCTGATCAGCGCTTTGTTCTACCGATATGCTTAGCTGGTTGCGGTCCAGGTTCAGCTTGAAATCCTCTTTTTTCAGACCGGGCGCAGCAAGCTCCACATGATAGTTGTTCTCGCTTTCGCTGATGTTCACCGCCGGCACACGGCTGATCAGGCGGTCGCTGAAAAAGGTGTCATTGAAAATGGAATCGAACACTTCATTAAAGCCTGGCAATAATGAGCTGTTTTTTTGAGCGGGATTGAATTTAACCAGTGTCATAGGTCTGTCCTCCTTAATTTAATAATGATTGAAACTTATAATTAATTAAACTGATTAGCTTATTTCAAGACCTGTGCCAAAGCCAAAACAGGTTTCGGCAACTGAAAAAATTTCAGCCTCAAAATGACATTTAAACAGATGGCTGGCGACAAATTTTCCGTTTCAAATACCTGGTATTTGCAAGCGCTGATGAAGTTTCTTATCGTGGCTGATGGTTATTTTGATATTAACCATGATGATTTATAATTATGGGAGCTTAACTTTAAACACCATGTAAGGACTTGTCCGGTTGCTTATTGATCTGCGAAGTGGTAATGTAAAAATGGCCGTCTTTCGATATGCTGTAGGTATCCGGCCAGCCATGAGTGGAACGAGGCACGGATTCGGTAAAAAAGAAACGGCCGCGTTTATCCCGCTAAATAATAATTGAAACCAGCCGGCTTGCAATTGGTTATCTAATAAACCAACTTTGAATTATGGGCAAGCAACACGATACCATACCGAACGAACCGCAGGAAGCGCCCGTTCAGTCACCAAAGCCTGAAATACAGCAGCCAAATGACCCGCAAGGACCAACGTTTCCGCAGGAAGCGCCCGGGAACCAGCCACAGGAAATACCGCAGCAGCCGGACCAAGGTGGTTCCGGATTAAATCAGACAGAAGTTTAACGCAAAATTTACAACTATGCCATGGCCAAAAGGCGACTATCCGCCATCCTATAAAAACCAGCCGAAATATCTCCGCGAAAAAGCGGTAGAGATCGCTAATGAAGTTTTAAAAACAACCGGAAACGAGGGTGAAGCTATTGCTACCGGATTGAAGCAGGCGCGGGCTCATTTTAAGAACCACCCGGAAGAAGTACCGGCAAAGAAGGAATAATACGCCATAGTCCATTATTGCCGGGTCGGCTGAATAATCAACCTATGAACAGGGCATTGTCGGTATCTACGCACGTTTAATGTTTCCTGCAGGTCATATACTCTGCTGTGCTTCCGGCAGGAAGATCGAAATACACAAACCTATTTCACCTACCCGTGTTAACAAAGGATGAACCATTATCCGCAGATCAATCATTTCCTGAAAGATTCCCTGTTTTTCTACACCATCGTGATCGGCATGGACAGCCGGTATGCTTACGTAAGTAAGAATTATGACCGGAACTTTGAGTTTTCCGGAGGAACCCTGCTTGGCGAGCATTTCAGCGTAACCCTGCATCCGGAAGATATTGTGATCTGCGAGCAGACCGGTGGCGCCTGTTTTCAGTCGCCGGGTAAACTGTTCGCAGCCACCCTCCGCAAACATGACGGCCGTGGCGGCTACGTGACCACGCAATGGGAAATGCAGGCACTGTTCGATGAGCAGGGAAAACCGGACGGCGTTTTCTGCATCGGCTATAATATCACCGAATTTGTGGACACGCGCAGCCGTCTGGACTCAGCGCACCACCAGCTTACCGAGATCGGCTATATTCAATCTCATATGGTGCGTAAACCATTGGCTAATATCATCGGTCTGACTAGCCTGATCCGGCAGGAATCAACCGAAGAGCGGGTAAAGGATCTTTGTAACATGCTGGAAAAAAGCGCCGGCGAACTCGACGGGGTGATCAAAGACATATCAGACAAGACAGATTAAAGGCCGATCAGGATCGGACCGCAGTGTAGATCGAAAAGCGATTAATTGAGGGGAATTTAAGGAGCGCTCTGCCTGTGCGTTTATAATTAGCGCAAACTTATTGGCTGCTTTCGGGTTGAGTAGACATGACCGTAGCGCAGACGACTAAACGCCGCTGGTGGGTTTACGGTCTTGGGGCATTTGCCCTGATCATCCTCATCGGCTTATTCAGTATCAACTCCTTGCTGGCGCCGGTTGTTGCCCGGCGGCTGAAAGCGGCCGTGGACAAAGCCGGGAATCACGTTTATACCCTGCGTTTTTCCCATCTGTCTTTAAATGTCTTTACCGGCACCTTACAGTTGGATGCTGTTCAGCTGATCGCTGACACCGGTAAATTGATGCAATCGGCCGATAGTCTGGGTGGACAAGCGCAATCGTTAAAGATCAGCGGCGTCCAGGTTTTGCATTATCTATTTCGCAAAGAATTGCGGATCGACAGCATCCGGCTGGAAAAGCCGGTCTTTGCGTATTGCCGCCGGCAGCGCACCGCTGCTAAGCAAAATCCCAAATCGATGTATGACAAGCTTTCAGGCACTTTGCACGTCCTGGCCATAGGGCATATCCGCTTTGAAAGTGCCGTATTGGCTTACCGGGATTTAGCCATCCCTAGCGCGCCGTATTTAAGGCTGAAGGAACTGGAACTCGACGCCCAACAGTTATTGATCGATTCAGCCACGCAGCAGGATACCAGCCGAACCTTGTTTTGTAAAAGCATCAAGACCCGTATCAGACGATTCGACGGACGCACGACCGGGGGCCTGTATCATTATCAGCTGTCCGGTGCATCTTTTTCAACCGCCGATAAAAAGCTTAAATTGGAGGGGTTGTCGGTTACCCCCTTACCCGCTGCCCAATTCTTTAAAATTTCCCGTAACGACCGCTTTGACTTTAAACTCGAAAGGCTGGAGATCTCGAACGTTAACTATACCCAGCTGGTTGACAAGCAGTTTTTCTTCAGTTCCAGGCTCAGCGGGGCTGACGGGTCGATCGCTATTTTTGGCAATCCGCACGGACGGCCCAAACACAATGACCGGATCGTCAGCTTTCCCAACTACATCACCCGGAAACTCCCCGTTGCTTTTAGGGCGGATACGCTTAAGCTGACGGACATTAACGTTAGCTACAGCGAGTACAATCCGCAAAGCGGACAGACCGGTACCATCGCTTTTCAAAAAACTGCCGGACGTTTTCTGCACATCAGTAATCGGAGCGAGGATATTAAAAAGTATCCTTATTGTACCGCTGACCTGTCCACCCTGCTATTAGGAAAAGTGCGGCTCAAACTTTCATTGCGTTTCAACCTTAGCGATCAGCAATACAGTTATGACTATAAAGGAACGCTGGAGGGCATGATGGCCGACGCGGTTAATCCGGTAACCCGGCCGCTGGCGCAGGTGGATGTAACCAGGGGCCGGCTGGAGTCGCTAGACTTCGCTATTGCTGGTAACCGTTATGTCAGCAAGGGCGTGATGCACATGCTTTATAACGACCTGGAGGTCCGGTTGCTGAATGACCAGGGCCAAAAGAAATTGGTCCCTACCATTGCCGTGAATGCTTTTGTGATCAAACATAGTAATCCCGACAGCCCGGGCGAAGTACCGCGGCATGCCGATATTGTTTTCCGGAGACCGGCATCTTATCCCTTTTTCAAGACCCTGTGGCAAACCTTATTTACCGGGATCAAAGCCTGCGCCGGTATCGGCCCTGCTGTACAGCCGCAAAAAGATCAATCTATCTTTTCCAAGATTACTACGGCGGCCTCAAAAATATTCAAAAAGAAAGCTAAACCGTGAACATCCCGCAGGAATTGCTGCAATCTATTTAACATGGCTTGCGCCATGTTTTACCGGAAAACGCTTGGTTAAACCAGTCAATTCCCTAATTATAATAAGTTGAACACAATAACGCTGATAACAGTCAACACTTATGAAATCTTTATTAAATAATTGTTTCATCATAACGACGAATTGTCCCCCCGGGATTATGATAACAAATTCGTTACCAGAATATGCAGACAAGCACATCTTGAATGGGTTAAATTTGCGAAACAACCCTATAAAGATATTAAAATGAAAAAGCTTAACTTAATCAATAAATCCTCTTGGATTTATCTGTTTCCGATGATCATGGGGCTTATTCTTATCCTTTACAGTTTCCATACAAGTAAAGTAATAAAGCCTTCAGCTACACCAGTTAAAAAAGATTCTGATTGGGTATTGAATTACCCCGCACACTTTTAAGGCGTGGTATTATGGCTTGACATTTGCTTACAACCGTCAGCTATGACGCAAGAACAACAAGTGCAAGAATTTTTAAGCAAACCTTTCCGGTCACGAAACTCATTATTTGAATATAATTTTTATTTCACCTCCGATAGCCGTGGGTTAATGGAGGTTGTATATTTATTGAGAGAACAAGTAGAGTTTTTTGGATTTGAGATTGATTATCATATAAACATAGAACCGCAAATGTCCATTGAGGATGTGGAAACTGTATTAAAAAATAAAGAAAGTGTAAGTGGTATCAATATGGTTTTAAGTGATGCCATATATTATTTAACCCACGATATCGAATCTATTTGGAAAATAGAAACTTCATTTCCATTCGCAATGCAGTAACATATATTCCGTTTAATACATTTAACGAACTTTTAAATTCCATTAATTACTAATTGAATGAGCTGCTAACCTGCCGATGGCGGGGGGCAAGAATTTTGTTCTTTTTGGTAAACAATATCTATTCTGTTTTTTATCAATAATGAACCTGATAGATTCCGGATGTAGGGTAGCCCGGTACCATCAGTTAGGGTTTGATTGATTTTATCAACCACAGTTTGCAAGGAGAGTTTTATCATAGCAGTTACGTCTATTCAAATACCCATCCCAAAAATAGATTTTCCGCTATATTTTAATATCGAAAATATTTTAGGTGCCGACAAAACAAATCTAATGGCAATTAGGTTTAAACATCAAATTCAAAATTTGATATAATGAGCTTTGACCGTGACAACTACTACAGCCTGACCGAAATACAAGTAAGATTTGATTTAAGCCCCTCTAACGTTGGTAAACTGTTGGATGAACATAAGCCACCGGTCATTGAAAACAAGATGGTATATGGGACATATTATGACCTGACAGCGAAGTATTACCTTAAAGAAGATATTGAGAAAATATTAAGAAATTCTAATTAATTAATAAATAACTTATCATAGTTATCGATAACCAAACCTTGTGTTTGTTTAAAAAAATACCCGGGCAATTGCCCGGCTATAAAAACGAAGACTTTGACGAACCCTCAGTTTATTTTAATTTACAAAACGTATCTATTGACTGCAGGGCATTATTGCGATTTTTCAGCGATCATTTTATTTTTCGATTGATCATTCAGAAAATAAATGGCATCCTGAAGTAAGATTGCCTGGTTCCCATTAGTCAGCTTTTTATTAATCCATCAATTAAGTCGGTGAGCACGCTGTCTCAAAAATAAAGCCTCGGTAGGTTTACCAAGGCTTTACACTGCGATAAGATGTAGGTCGATTTAAATTATTGACAGCATGCAAGATAAATAAATATTTTATTAAAAGTAAAAAACTGTAACTACATTTTTTGTAGAGGTTAAACTGAACATTATCTGTAAAATAATCGTTTAATAGCTGGTAATTAGTTATTTCAGTATCATTAAAATGTTGCAGTTGTATGTTTAGGCTAATCTTCCGGGGTTAGCCTTTTTTTGCAGCATATTCAATTTCCAACCCTGTTTTTAATAGTAGATCCACGATGTTATCCCTGCCCGAAGCGTTTTGCGAGGTCTATATCCCAATTGCCGTTCCATGCCGCAAATTTGGATTTGCACCCGCGCTGAGTCTACTGCGTTAACATCGGCGCCGGAGGCGATCAGGAACTTTACCGCATCAAGCTGGTTGTTTTAGGCGACCGCCGTCATGGTACTACAGGACTACTGCAGGCAGTTTAAATTGTGCAATATTCTAAAGAATCCTGTTAACTTGCATTCAGCATGAAGAAACTTTTATTTGGTCTGGCGCTGTTGCCTCATTTATTATTCGCGCAATTTGTTGTGCCCAATTATCCCGCGGTTGATGCTTTGGGCCGTAAACTTCCGGATTTTAAAGATGTTGGCCCGCCAAGAAAGAACAAGTTTGTAGGGCTGTTTTACTGGGTATGGCATACCAATTTTGCATCGCAGGTGCCGCTTAATACTTCAGAGATACTGGCTAAACATCCGGAGGCGGTATATGACTACGATAACCCGGTATGGCGCCCGGCAGATGGCACCACGTTTTACTGGGGCGAGCCCTTATTTGGTTATTACCGCGACGAAGATCCCTGGGTTTTGCGCAGGCAGGCCGTAATGCTGGCCGATGCCGGGGTTGATGTGATCATATTGGACTCGACCAACGGAACTAACTTTAAAGAATCATACGAAGCCCTGTTCAAAGCCTTTGACGAAGCGCGGAAAGATGGGATAAAAGCGCCCGCGATTGCCTTCATTTTACCCTTTGGCCCAAGCGAATCTGCCAAAGGCGAACTCGTGCAGCTGTATAATGACCTATACAAGCCCGGTCTGTATAAAGACCTGTGGTTTAACTGGCAGGGCAAACCGCTGATCATGGCTTATCCCGAAATGGTTTCTTCGCCGGACGATACCGGCTTAAATGCGGCTATTAAAAACTTTTTTACGTTCCGTCCGGGCCAGCCCGTTTACAATAAAGGACCACAGCATAAAGATCATTGGGGCTGGCTTGAGGTCTACCCGCAGCATGGTTTTGGCCCAAAGCCCAATGGTGCGTTTGAAGAAGTTACTGTAGGTGTGGCACAAAACTGGTCGAAAAAAGAAGGCTTGACCGCCATGAACGCTGAAGGGGCATTCGGCAGAAATTACACCGATAAAGACGGACAGCATACGGAACCCGGCGCCATAAATTATGGCTATAATTTCCAGGAGCAGTGGGACCGGGCGCTAAAAATTGACCCCGATTTTATATTTATTACCGGCTGGAATGAGTGGATTGCCGGTCGTGCAAAGAAATGGCAAAACCAGGTTAACGCTTTCCCCGACGAGTTCAATGAAGAAGGCAGCCGTGACATTGAACCCATGAAAGGCGGCCACGGCGATAATTATTATTACCAGATGGTGAGTAATATCCGCAAATTTAAAGGCATGGCCGCACCTGCCGAGGCTGGCGGATATGTAAAGGCTAACGCAGACGGGTCGTTTGTCGACTGGGATAAAGTAAAGCCTGAATTTGTTGCTTACAAGGGTAACACCCTACACCGCGACTTTGACGGATGGAAGGGTACGCATTACGTAAATAACACGGGGCGTAATGATCTAGTGCTATCAAAAGTAGCTGTTGATAAGCAGTTTGTTTATTTCTATGTGCAAACGCAGGATAAATTATCACCGGCGACAGACAAGGCGTGGATGCGCTTGTTTATAAACATCGACAAAAATAACCAAACAGGTTGGAACGGGTACGACTATGTAATTAACCGGCTTAACCCAACGGCAAAAGGTACAGTAGAACGATCAGTAAACGGTTGGAAATGGAATAAGGTAGGGGATGCCGGTTACCGTATAAAAGACAATGTACTTGAACTTAAAATAGACAAAAAACTATTGGGAGTAAGCGGCCCTGCAGATTTTGAATTTAAATGGTCTGACAATATGCAAACAGATGGCGATATCACCGATTTTCTAATAAACGGCGATGTAGCGCCGTCAGGCAGGTTTAATTTCAGGTATATTAACAAGATGAAGTAAGGCTTACGCTTTTGTAAATAGTTGGCTTCTGATTTGTATATACAAATAATTATGACAGAGTTTGATATCCCAAGCAAGGAAACCGATATACCGTGTCCCAATTGTTCCTATGCTGCACTTAAAAGAGTACAGAAAAACGGTTTCGCCAAAAAGCTCTTGTTTTGGTTGCCTTATGAAAAATATGTTTGTCCGCATTGCATGAGTACATTCTACCTGCGGAAAAAAATATAATCCCTTTCAACATAATCAGATACTAAAATTCGAATTGAAAGTCAGGAAGTGGGAAGTCGGGAAGATCTACCTGAACGGTATCAGACAATGGCTGTTTAACATGCTGAAGGGCCATCCGCTTGGCGATACCTGCCATCCAAAGCTTGAAGCCTTTATGCTGGAATGGAAATTCATTGATCTGGTAGCCGATCGCAAGAAACGTGTCCTCCAATAAACGGTCTGCTAATTCTTTGTCTTTAACAGATAACCAAATAATTTTATAAAGAAGAGGTGCATAAAGGTCATACAACACCGAAAATCCTTTTTCAGAACGTTTTTTAATTTCCCGAATCAATTGAGCTTCGGTAAGGGGCTTTCGCATTAAATAGGGAAGCTATTAAAAAGTAGCTGCTATTTCATATCCAAAAATATAGCCAAATCATATCTTAGACAGGTTTAGAAAGCGATGAGCAGCTTTTGAAAATTTTATGTCTGCTATTTAGGTAATACTGTACCTGGCGCACTAATATTTTTAACTGACTACCTCGTCAACGTACCCGGTGCAGTTAAATTCATACAGCTATCTTTAAAAAGCATAAAAATGGAAGAACCTTTCGGTGGTACCGGCGTTTCCGTTTTTTTTGTTCGGAAAAGTATCGTGTTGCTTGGTTTTATCTTTGAGGAGCTTTGATAAAAGTTTGTAATTCGCTCCACACTAAGCCCGGATAACGATCATTATCCAGCAACTCATTATGCGCGCTGAACATACTGTGCATATACATGCTTTGCTGCCATTTTGCATAGAGTTCATGCTCCCCATCGGGATCGGCAGTACGTTCCCGTTGATTCCGAGCGTTAAGCTCCGCAAGCTTGCCCATGTCCTTTAGTTCATAACCCGTAGCAGCTGCAAGGTCATTGGCGCTTGCCTGGAAACTGGCGATCCGTAAATAGCGGGGTGCGGTCACGTCCAGCGCCGCTGCGGCAGTGAAGGCTGCTGTATCATTCCTGCTGGTGAAATCAACTTTCCAGTCGGACTTTTCCCAATAAGCGATCGTCTTGTTTTTATGATCGAGAAATGGAATATTATAGGAAAGCAATTCCGCGAAAGCCCCGTTGAAAATAGAAGTAGGGGTGATCATCGCCTTGTTTAATTCTACCGCAAATTCTTTCCGCAGGTCGAAATTACGGTTAGAGCCATCAGGTAATGCGGTAAAATCTGTCGAATAGTCGGAAGGGATAAATCTTGGAACACCTGCTTCAACCGCGGCCGCTAATAATTTGAGTTGTGAATCTACAATAACCTCACGCAGGCCCGCCATAGCAGACACCACGCAAGTCGCACCTTTACAGGCTTCGGGTAATCCAAACTGATTGTTAATATCCAATTCGATGATTTCAACACCGCTTGTCTTTAATATTTCAACTGCTTCTTTTTTGCTATTCGCCCTGACAATGGCTTTTACCTTCGCGCCTTTGCTGATCAACGCTTTCGCGATCCGTCCGCCCAGGTCACCCGTCGCGCCGGCTAATAATATTTGATGATCCATTTTTAGACAACCGGCAAAGGGAACTTTTGTTACGGAGATTAACTATTTACGATAAATTGGCGGATACGTGCCATCACCGGTAATGTTTTAAAAGTACCCCCGCAAAGGTAAGGGTAGGCCACTACTGGCGTCGAAAATTTATAAATTGTTTTGGATATTGAGCATCATATTCCGGCTTGGATATCCTGATAAAGATTTTTGTTGCTCTTATGGTTTTTCAATCCTATCTGGTGACAACAGCGTTTTGCTATTTACCGGTGCCAATTCGTGGCCAAACATTTTTAAAACCTGATTTGCTCTTTCCAGGTTCAAATTTCCTTTTCCCTGTTCAATTTTACGTATAACGGTTAAGGCTACTCCGGCTTTAAGCGCAAAATCAGCCTGTGTAAGTGAAGCTTCTTTCCGCTTACGCTTTACAAAAACAGCTAGTTTTTCCATGTTTTTATATGTATTTGCATATAATATATCTCAAATATAAATAATTATATGTAATTGCATATAAAAAATGATTACATTATTAAACTATATACGAAAGCATTTAGTCGTGAAGGAAGGCTAACATTACTAACACTCTATACTTGTGATGCATAAGGTTCAATTGAGGTGACGTAATTATAATAATCAGCAAACCAAACAGTTGCTTTAGCAACGTAATTGTATCGGAGCGACGTTTGGCTGATCAAGCCAGGGATTGCATATGAGCACAATCTGATCTTAATTTAAAGTCTAGTCCTCTCTTACGTAAACCTCGTCATAGATGGTCGGTTTACCATCAAGTCCGGATCCGCTGAGTGTACCTACCGTGTGAAGTTTACCATCTTCCATAGTCAATTTATAGTTAACTTTCATTGTTTCAAATCCTTTAAAGGATGCGTATTCGGTTAACTCTTCGTAATCACCGTTGACCAGGGTATAATGACCGCCGGCCACCGATACCGCTAATTTCTTATTGTCGTAGTTAGGAATCTTCTTCTCTATCGTGACAACAAAGGTCGTAGGAGTTAGTATTTTGTGTTGAAATATATTTGAACTATCACCCATGGAGACTTGACCGTCAGGGTAAGTGACCTTTTGTGAAATGAGCTTCCAGGAACCAATAGGGCTTGTAGTCGACGGTTGTGACGTTTTCTTTTTTGATTGTGCGAAGATGGTTGTTGAAATAAGGATGCCTACCATCGTGGGTAGTAATAGGTTTAGTTTCATAAGGCTTAATATTTGGTTGGCTAAATATAATAATTCTTATATAAAATCAAATCGTTAAGGTTAAGGATGTATTCCTTAATTGATTGAAATAGTGCCTGACTGCTAAGCCAAGCATTATATTAATGCAGAATACTTTGTAATCATCTGAAAGCCCAAACTGGCGATCCAAATGTAACCCATCGAGAATGGCGAATAAAAAACACTTTTACCCAAGTGGTTTATTTAGAACCTTGGGCCTTTTGAAGAAGGGCGTTTGATTTCATTTCCAGTGTTACCGGTTTTAAAATTTCAACTTTGTGAATTTTTTCCGGTGTCGCAGGCATAAAAAAGGTTAAATAACAAACTAAAAAAATTGTAAAAAATCCGGTAAGGTAAATCCCTGAAACATAAGCTTTACGGGATGCAATCAGATACGAGGCTTTTTTATTATTTAAAAGCATGTTTTTTTCGATACAATAAATATAATCTTTCACAACCTCTTCCTCGAATGCGGTGGTGGTAGAAAATTCATTTACCGTATTGGGATTTCCCCTGGCATACGGGTAATTGACAGGATCGAGCGCTTTCAACGCGTTAATGATACAAAACACGTTCATAACAGTAATCGCGATAATGACAGCGACAAGCAAGCATTTGACGACGACATTCAAGTCCGATTGCGTATTGGATAAAATACCAATCAACAAGCCGATCAACGTCAGGAAAATGCCTGAATTTGCAATATTCTGTGAACATTTGCCTTCTAAAACCGGCTGTCGCGCGTTTTCTTCGTCATAGATGTTTTTGAGATAGTCAATTTTATCTTTAAGCGGGCTCATCTGTTAGATATTTGATGATTGATTTACTAATGGGTAATCCTGTTGCCATTTCGATCCAGGCCCACTGGCCATTTGGATTTATTTCGAGAAATATATATTCGCCGGTTTTTGATCTGATGAGATCGATCGCCCCGAAATTAATATGCAAACCCGCGCAGAGATCAAGACATTTCTGTTTGATGTCAGCCGGCAACTCATAAATGGTCAGCAAAGGCTTGCCCCGCCTCCAGTCCGTTTCGGTTTCCTGATCCGTTTGGGAGTGGATTTTTACCGTATAAATGTCATTCTCGACCACAGTTACCCGGAGCTCGTATTCTTTTTCAATATACTCCTGGTAAATGCAGGGAGTCAGAAAATAATCTGCCAACTGGTCTATTTTATCCTGAGTTATTAAACTGGTGAAAAATAAATTGCTATCGTCCGGGCCGACGACCCGTCCGGAGTACATTGGTTTTATAATCGTCTGCGTGTTTTTATTGAAAAATTCCTGTAGCCGAATTTTATTGTTCGTGACCAATGTCGCCGGAATCAGAAATCCTGTTATCTGGGCCAAACGTAATTGTAATGTTTTGCTTTCTGCTTGCCGCAACGCAAAAGGGTTACTTAGCCACTTTTTTTCTGACAGTGAGCAACTGATATTGTCGATTAGCGCGTCGAATTCCCGGTAGAAATAAGATCGCTCTTCCATTGACAGCCCCGGAAGATCAGGTATCTGCGTACGCCTGAACCAAATGCTGTTTACCGGAGGAAGCTGCTCAAATTCAATCTCTAAACCGGATTTTGTATCAATGACATACAGGGGAGTAGTTAAAAGATCCTCACAATTAAGCCGTAGATAAGCGAGATTCAGCCCGTTCAACTTGTTGATGACAAAATCAGCGGTAAAGTCCAGTTTATGCGTAATAATCAGAATCATTCTGTGCTTCAGGCTGAGTAATTTTGCTGGTAGCGGTTATCATCGGAATCAACTTGCTCATTGTTTAGCCTTGTCAAAGTTTGCGTACCTAAATACATACTGAGATTACGGTGGTGGTCATGGTCTGTACCTTCCACATTGGCGCGTGTTACCGTCATCGTTCCCATCGACTGGATTTCCTGCCTGTCGCTGTCTGCGCCTTCCAGGCCTGCCTTGGTTGTTGTTTGAGTAGAAAGCGCCGCCTGGTCGATCGCCGGCGTTTTACTGCCGGTAAGGACAGAAAGATTCTGCTCAGGAGAATACTCGATCGCAGCTAAAAAATCAAAATTATCTGAATGAGGTCTCTCCAGGAAATTATAAACAAAAGGTTTCATGACATGATTTGATATAAAGATATTTTATTATCACCAGATATACATGAAAAAAAATCATCCGCTTGTTAATCCCTGCAATTTCCCCTGTATTTGTTCGATGAAACCTTTGCCCTTAAAACAAACTGGTCAAAGCATCCTGAGAAAGACAGTCATCTTGTATGCCAAAGTCTTTAATCAATAGTGCGATATAATCTCCTCCGTGATTTTTTAACGATGTACTTGTCAAATCATTCTCTTTTAAAAGGAACCCCTCAAAATCATATCCCCGTAGTGGAAAGAAGGATGTATTCTTAGCTTTTCGTATGGAACCTATATAAGTATGTCGGTTTTTTATTTTTAAACTCTTCTGCAATTACTTACACTATTAAACCCAACCATTTTTTATTGCTTTCGCCACTAGTTCAGTAGTATTGGAGACGTTATTTTTACGAAGCATATTTTTCCGATGACTGTCGACAGTTTGCTTGGTAACATGCATAATATCACTGATTTGCTTACTTAACTTTCCATCAATTAAATGACGTAACACCTCCCGTTCCCTCTTACTAAGCAGGTCTTTAACTTTTAAAAAATTTTGCCTGATGTCAATGTCCATATAAGAAGGTTCGCCCTCCAGCCCGATCAGCGACAATACCGGTTTACCCGAACTCTTCAAATGGCTTATATCCGTATGCATACCCAAGGTTCGTAATATACCTCCGTCATTATCGTGTTGAATCACTGCCACCTGTTGTAAAATACGTACAAAATTACCGTTAGCTTTTCTTAACCGGTAATCGTACCTCACTTTGTATTTCATTAATTTATCCGTCGGTAGGCCTAACAGAAAATTTGCGACCTTTTCCTCAAAAGCTAAAATATAAGGCCGGTCCTCCGGGTGCATCAATTCAAGAAAAAAGTCAATATTAGCTAATTCAGGTTTAAAGCCCAATAACCCTTCAATACCATCACTCATTAACTCAAAACCCAGTATTTCGAAATTAAAGATGTAATAGTAGTAATCTCCAACCTGAAAGAAATTTAAAAGCTTTTTGTAAAAATCCAATTCTACCGGAAGCGCGCTTTCATATTGCCCCAAGGGCATCTTTTTCCAGACATTATTGATCTTATTGTTGAACAGTTCAAGTTTCATAAAGCTTATACCCGGTTTTGTAAGACAATTTAAAAAGAAATTTCATAGAAAAAAAATCCCTATTAATGGGGATTTTTTATGCAAATAATTAAATGTCAATTTGATTGATACACATGAAATGTTCTTCTTTTACTTATTCAGATAGCCCGAACGATCAAATGAAACGCTTGATTTTTATAATACCCGTACTTTTCTTTTTTTTACCCTCATGCAGCAAAAAGCAAGATCCCGCCCCGGCTAGTGACCCAGCCGGTGAAAATTCAGGAATTACGGGAACTGCTTCAGGCAATGGCAATTCGTCTGGAAACACCAACTCCTCCGGAAATAATACTGCTACAACTACCATTAATTTTTTTAACAAAACGTTTACACCAATTAGCATCACGATTAACGGCACCACCCAAACAATCGCTACAGGAGGTAAAATGCAGTACTCGGGTAAGGCTTCCGCAAGCGCCAGCGGCACCGCAAGCACCTCCGGAAAAACCAGCCAGGGTGCCCAAGTCGGTGGCGCAATTAATTGGACGATCAATACCTCATTTCCTTCGGCAGGCAATTTGGATTACGCTCTCAATATCGCTTCGGATACCTTTTTCCTGAAAATACAAAACAACTCCGCCCTGTCGATCACCAGTTTATATGTGAATTATCAGTTAGTCAGTCAAACCCTTGACAATATTACGATTCCGAACGACCATCAGATATATAACCTCGGCTATTATAAAGGATATACCAACAGCAATGTAAGAGCGGAAAACGGCAACACCTATTGGTCATGGAATTCGCTGGCGCTGCCGTTCACCCAAAATCAATCGATCACCCTTAAGGCCAATTGATCATCATCCCATTTTGATATGAAAACACACACCATAAACCTACTCATCTTTATTAGCTTGGGGATCTGCCTTTCCTGCAAAAAACAAGGCACTCCAAAAACAACTAATGATACCTCTAATACAACCTCGTCAGGTGATACCAACACTTCAAGTTCGCCCGCCACGATTTATGTTGTTGGTACCGAATATAGCGGACCGAGTACCGGATTATCATCCATTATCAAATGCTGGAAGAATGGCACCTCCGTTGATTTGGGTAACCCATCGGCCGAGGGAAACAATATTGCCCTATCAGGAGAAGATATTTATCTGGCCTGTACCGTACGCAGTCCCACTTCTACGCCAGGCGCTTATACCAGTAACGCGGGTTATTTAAAGAACGATAAGCTCACCAATCTTTCTGCGCCAACTTCACGCGCTTATGGGATAGCCGTCAGTAACGGCGATGTTTACGTCTGTGGCTACGATCGTAATAAAGGTACAGCGGCCTACTGGAAAAACGGCAGCATCATTAAATTGAACACCTCCGCCGGTAGCGATCCGACAACGACCGCTGCACGCGCCATCGCGGTAAGCGGTAACGATGTTTTTGTAGCCGGATTCGAAACCAATGGATCTTACAGCGTAGCTAAATATTGGAAAAATGGCGTGGGAATCAGCCTTTCTAACGGCAATAATGATGCTTACGCGACTGCGATTGCCATCCGCGGCAATGACGTTTATATAGCCGGGTATGAAAAAAGCGGATTTACCTTTATCGCTAAATACTGGAAAAACGGGACAGCCGTGAATTTAAGTGATGGTAAGTTTAACACAGTCGCCACCTCGATCACCCTCTCAGGAAATGACGTTTATGTAGCTGGATTCGAAACCTCAGCTACAGCAGAAACCGCTGAATACTGGAAAAACGGCAAAGTCGTCACCTTGGGTAGCGGAGAGGCCAATGGGATTGCGGTCGCCGGGAACGACGTTTACGTTGTAGGCTTAAGGGGCAGCTATGCCGTTATCTGGAAAAATGGCACAGCAGAAAACTTCAGCCTCGGCAATGGCGGGACCAGCGCTCAGGCGAACGCCATCGCTATCGCAGCCAGATAGTCGTTCCATGCTGTTACACCGCCCTTGTCAAAAAAACTCATCATGAAAAAAATCCTGTTCCTGTTTCTATCTTGCCTGGCTTTTGAAAATGTCGATGCGCAAGCTCCATATAAAACCATGTTAAAAGGAACTCAAAGTGTTACCCAAAGTAATATCGGCGGCTGCGCGATTAGGACAATGGATGTCGGCTACCGTCTAAGTACCCTCGTTGGCGAACCCGTTGTTTACATTACCCTGAAATGGGAAGGCGTTACCAGCAACAGCGATTGCTTGTCCGGACAAAGCTTCGGGATCTTCCTTAACATTAGTGCCGGCGGTTTTTCCAGATACTTAGACGCAGGAGGCTCAGCCGATATGAAGGTGGCATCCGGCAATAATCAATGGTCGGAGAACGCATTGGCTGGATCCCCTAACTGGGATAAACTCATCACTGAACAGCCCGACGTCAGTGGAAAGGTAAAATACATGAGCGCCGAAAACGCAAAAGTAATCTGGAAGAAGGGATTTAATGTAGTCGGCGTAAAAATCGTCAGCTATAACCGGGAAACACCCAAAGATGACCAGAAACCCAAAATAGACGGCTTTATCGAACGGTCAAAGTTATTAAGAAACAACCATACCAACCTCGTACACTCCTCACCGGACCTGACCGGCAGCAGAAGAACAGAGTTGCAAAATAAAGATCAAGCGTTTAAGGACCGCTTAGCGGCCGTGACAGAAAGATTGAACAAGAGCTATACAAGCCCACCTTTATCAGAAACAGCATTGTTTGAGATCGATGATGAACTGAGCTCGCTGGAAATGAGTGATAAGGAACTGGCAGAAGATATACCCAAATTGGAAAAATGGGAAGCATCCGAAAAGAAGTCAAAGAGCGACAGCACCCAGCGGGCCAATGAAATCCGCGAACAGCCTGTAGCAGCCAATTATACCCCCTCGGCAAAAGAATTAGAGATGAGTAAACGTGCAGCGATCCAAACGAGCAAAGATCAGGCAGAGGACAATGCCGCTGCAGCGATCGGTGGTGTTATGGCAGCCAGTATGGGTAGCATGCTTACCGCAAACTTAGACAACGGCAACGAAGATGAAAAACTGAACTTTTATCTGAAAGGAATCCTTGGCTTATATTCGTATGACCTGCCTGTCATTGAAAACAGCATTCTTGATGGTAAAAATTATTCTAGCGCGACTACGACAACCAATAGCATCAATGCCAACGCGTCACTGCTATTTTCCTTTTTTAACGATAAGCCCGTCCGTTTTACTTTCGCACCCTTTGGCTCCTATGGATTGAACGCCTTTTCCAACAACAGGACAGGAACCCATACTGTATACGGAACTAATACCGCCATCGCGATCGGTAAAAAACTGAGACTATTACTCAAAGGCGGTTATGCAAATTACCAAGGGCAGGGTGAAAGTGATCTGGCCGAGGCAGGTTTAGACGCGAAATCAACAATAAACTACACCTACGAGAAATTTAGCTACGGCACTGGCCTTTATTACGGATTCTCCGGGCATGATAATTTTATAGAATTTTCAGTATCCAAGGAAAGTATTCCTTATTTTAAACCCCGTGACAACCAAATTTTAACTTACGAAGCCTAGGTGTCATTTTCCTTAATGGCCATTCATCTGCAATACTCCAAGAATTACCCCGCCGCAGGAACTATAGCCTATAAAAGCTTTAGCAATGACAAACAGGACCTATTGATCTGGGGTCTATACATGCCTCTAACGATTTTCAGCAAGAAATAAATGCAGCTTTTTTATGAAACTAATCGATCAACGCGCTTAAGGTCATTAACCAACTCATTCTGCGAATGCAAGAATTGACTCCGTACCTTTGACTATGCTGACTTATCTATTTAAAGAAACAACTGAAAAATCCAACTACACAAATCTGTGGTCTATAGGCAACGGAATTGCATGGTCAAGCTTTTTGGAATCTCCTGTTAAGGCACGTCTTCACCCGGATACGAGGGATACGACCTGCGGACATATCGCATTTTGAGATGCCCTGCTGTCGCGGCTGGCTTGCGACGGAACAAATCGCAACCTGGCTATTATACAAACTTACTGATCAATAGACCTATGAAACGACTCATCGATATCCTCTCTCTCGTTGTGCTGACCTTCAGGGCACAGTAAAGTCAATTTAGTTCCATCAATAATTATTTAAATCCGAAGTGCAGTGCCCCATAACGCTGAAAATATTTTTTTATTATAGAAAAATATTTTATTTTTAAAACATCTAATTCCTGTCACATGAATCTTTATACCTCATTAAAATTTGCTTTTTTATTGCTGTTTATCTTTTTAAGCACGGCTCTTCTGGCCGGAACCAAAAGAGTTAATAATACCCTGGCCACGGATAAAACCAAAAATATATTTGCCACACTTCAGGAAGCGCATGATGCCGCGGCCGGAGGGGACACCTTACTGGTAGAAGGCACCATTAAACCATATGCGTTGTTAAACTGCTCCAAACCTTTGGTGATCATTGGCACAGGCTTTTTCCTGACACAAAACGGGGGCCAGGCCAATGCGCTGTCTGCCGTCGTTAACCAGATCAATTTCAATTCAGGTTCAGAAGGTTCAGCTATTATAGGTCTTTTATTTTTGAACACGAATTCTAATAATTGTCCTTATGTGGCAGTTGACGGAATTTCTATTATCCGGTGTTACCTTGCCAATGGCATACTCATTACGGGCAATATTACCAGCTTAATTGTGATACAAAATTATATCACTGGTCCGATAAATGTCTACAACTCTAACCTGACGCTCAGCGGTGCCATTTTAAAAAACAATATCATTGATAATGGGATCAATGTGAGCTCCAGTCCGACAGTGCCGAGAGTGTTCGCCATAGTTGAGCATAATATTTTTACCAATGTTGTTACCTTGTCGACATCCTCCTTCAGAAGCAATATACTGACCAGTACGGCTGTCCCTACGATCACTTCCAGCGCTATTCAAAATAACCTTACGCTGGGCACGCAATTTAACAGCATTGCGACCAATCAGAGTTATGGCAGCAGTGACAAGTTATTTGTTGGTGTGTCCGCTTCAAATAACAGCCCCGACGGACAGTACAAAATTGTAGCGGGGTCCGCGTTCGCAAAGGCGGGTTATAATGGGGAGGAGCCCGGCGTCTTCGGCAGTGCCGCTCCTTACGTATTATCCGGTATTCCGCCCATTCCCTCAGTTTATGAATTACAGGCCGACGCGGTAGCCAGTAAAGCTGACGGGCTGAACGTAACGATCAAAGCAAGGGCCAACCAATAACCTGTAAAATATGCGCGGCAAATTAACGCTGCTATTGCTGGTCATTATTTGGTTCCCGGCGATAGCACAGATCAATAAAGCAGAATACTTTATCGATACAGATCCTGGTTTTGGAAAGGCATCGGCGATAACAATTACGACTGGGAATGATGTATCAACCCGGTTCAATGTGCCGTTGGCTAATATTCAGGAGGGATTACATACACTCTATGTCAGGGCCAGGGATGCAGCCGGGCATTGGTCGCTCAGCAGTTACAATACCTTTTATAACACAGCGATCAGCACAAAAAACGTTACGATATCGAAAATAGAATATTTCATAGATAAAGATCCCGGAATTGGTATGGGGACAGCTGTAAGCATACAAGCTGGACAGACCGTACTCAGTACTAATTTCAACGTCAATCTTACCCGGTTAAGTACCGGTACGCATATCATTTACGTGCGTACGCTCGACAACAAAGGTTCCTGGTCGGTAAGCAGCCAACAGTTGTTTTTTGTAAAACCATCCGGATTGGAGAAAATAGCCGCGATCAAGTATAATTTTGTCAGGGCTGGTTTTGAATCGCCTTTACATACTTATCCTATCGCGACGCCTGCGACTTCGGTCGATCTTAATTTTAAAGCCGATTTAAGCGACCTCCCGGCGGACCAGCAGTACACCATGCAGATTTATGCGGTCAGTGTAAGCGGCGTGCAAAGCTTGGTTAAAACCACTACAGTAAAAGTATGCAGCCAAAAATTGGCAGACGCAGGCTTTAGCTTTGTGCAATCCGATTTTAAAGTAAACTTTACAGCGGATAGCGCAAAAAACAGCAGTTACAAATATAGCTGGGATTTTGGAGACGGAGCAAAAGACAGCATACCGGTGGCTTTGCACCAATATGCGGCACAGGCCAATTATAAGGTAAAGCTGATCACGACCAATTTTTGCAATTCCGATACGGTTGTCAAGACTATTAGCGTTGACGGTTTAAAAAGCATTTATGCGAATCGCGGCGGCAATACTGGTCCGGTTACAGTTAATCTTCAGGGTTCAGGCTTTATCACTGGCACACAGGTTTTTTTAAATCATAACGGCCAGCACATACCGACACAAAACCTGAATATTCAAGATGTAGGCCTGGCGGTTGCAACATTCGATCTGAGCAAGCAAACTCCCGGATTGTGGGATGTTGTTGCTATATTTCCCGGGGGCAAAAGCGATACACTTTACAGAGCTTTCACTATCGAACAGGGTGGCCCAGTCAATCTTTCAGTAGCCATCTCCGGCGACCGCATCTTGCGTATCGGTTTTAACCAGGTCTATACCGTGACCTATACAAATAGCGGTAATACTGATGTCGGATTAGTTCCGATATTTATCGGCGGACTACCGAAAGGGACAAATATCGATATACAGCGCCCGCTTTTTGATATAGAAAGTGTGCCGGGTTTTGAAAACCTTGGTTTGGCTAATGACGGACATCCGACGACTATCAATGACGATGTATCGAATACCAGTTACAGAATGGTTCTCCTGCCCAAGATACCGGCCAATAGCAGCGGTACTATGGATGTCATATTCCATCTGCCTGATACCACTTCGTTACATTCAACGCCGGAAATCGTTTGCAGCATGGGTACACCGTATTTATCGTATAGTCCATCAGGTAACACGGATTATTCCGCGCTTATTAATAGTGCTGCAACATGTGGCATAAAAATAGCTGAAGCCGGTTTGGATTACGTTATTGAGAAATACGGACTTGGTAAAGATAAAGACCTGACAGGAATTTTTTCCTGCTTTGGCCCAAGCGATTTAAGCCCGGCATATAACCGCTTTGTTGATGAGTCAGCAAAAGACCCTAAAGTGCTTACATATGGCAAATTCGTTGATTTCGGAACCATACACGCTGCCGTAATCAAACGGTTTCTGGGTTGTACCAGAGTGGTCACTACCGCAGCCGGTGTTATTTCTGCGTTCTTAGCAAAGAATAGTGCACCTTTAGAAGCGGCCATCAATATCGACGCTAAACTTACCGAAGTGCAAGAATTTGCGGATAAGGAAGCTAATATTTTTACAGTTTTGCAAACGCTGAGAGAGTGTGATGAAGCCTTTAATTTTAAGATCAGCAGGTTTTTAAGCGTAATCGTGGGAAACGCGTTCGACCCTAACGCGCTTTACGGTCCCGGGGATCAGTCCGCGCAGCATTATACCAATCAGCCAGTACTTGATTACACCGTCAATTTTGAAAATAAACCCAGTTCAAATTTAAATGCACAAACGGTCACCGTACTTGATACACTCAGGAAAAGCGACTATGACTTGAATACTTTTGGCTTTACTTCGGTTACCATAGGAGACTCTACTTATAAATTTTCCGCACCGGTCAAATCTTTTATACACGATTTTGATTTCGTGGGCAAATACAGTGTAAAAGCCCGTGTAGTGGCAAGCTTTGACACGTTGTCGGGTATCGCCCAGTGGAAATTTTTCAGTATCGACCCGGCGACTAACCAGGTTACCACCAATGCCCTTGCCGGCTTTTTACCACCGGATATATCCGCTCCACAAGGACAGGGATTAGTTTCCTACCAGGTTGCAGCAAAGGCAGGCTATAACACTGGCTCAAAGCTAAACAACCAGGCTTTTATAACATTTGACCATAACCCGGTAATCCCGACGAATACTTGGAACAATGTTTTTGACCTGGTATCACCGCTCAGCAAAATAAAATCATTGCCGGCCACGAGTTCGGACACGACATTTACCGTCAACTGGGCAGGGACCGATAATTTGTCCGGAATAAGACATTACGATATTTATTATGCGGTAAATAATAGTTCTTACTTCCTGTGGAACGTTCATACAACCGCGACATCCGGCGCATTTACAGGCAAAAGAGATTCAACCTATAGTTTTTACTGCATAGCTACGGACAATGCGGGCAATACAGAAAATGCTAAGAATGGTGCAGAAGCAACCATAAAAATTGTTGCACCTGTCGTTGTTCCGGTTATCACGGCATTTAAGCCTTCTGAAGCGAAAAGCGGGGATACCGTGAAAATAACAGGTACCGGCTTCACAGGCGTGACTGCAGTCAATTTTGGCAATACCCCCGCAACCTCGTACGCAATAACTTCAGCTACTTCGATCACCGCGGTAGTTGGTAATGGTGCCAGCGGTGGTATTTCCGTAACTTCACCAGGAGGCTCCAGTACCATGCCGGGTTTCATTTACCTGCCAAAGCCCAGCATAGCCTCTGTTGATCCGCTTACAGGAAAGCCGGGGTCTACTGTAACGATAACGGGAACCGGATTGACAGGCGCGACAGCGGTAAGCTTTGGTGGTATTCCCGCCAGCTCCTTCACCATCAATTCTGCGACCAGTATCACAGCCATCGTCGGTTCAGGTGCAGGGGGAACGGTGTCTGTTTCTGCTCCCGGCGGATCCGTTACATTCGACGGCTTCAGTTTCTTACCGGCGGCAACGATAACAGCATCAGGTCCCCTGGAGCTATTATCGGGAGGAAGCGTAGTTTTAACGGCAAATCAGGAAGCGGGATATACATTTAAGTGGTATAAAAACGGCTTAGCCATCAGCGGAGCTAATAGCGCAAGCTTTACCGCGACAGAAAGCGGTTCATACACGGCCGGCATAGCTTTGAACGGGTTGCAGCAAATCTCTGCGCCGGTGACTGTCCATGTCGCTTTTGACCTGCCCGCTACGAACTTCACTATTACGAATACCAGCGTCACCTGTAAGGGTTCTGCAAATGGAAGTATTGGTATCACAGCTGCCCAAAACTTCAATTACACCGCTACTATAACAGCAAATGGAACATCTAATGTTTATCCCTTTAATACGGCCACTACGGTTGGTAACCTCGCTCCGGGCAATTACGATATCTGTATCACAGTGGAAGGCCAGGCAAACTACAAACAATGTTTTACAGCAGTGATCAGCGAGCCGAAGGACCTGTCATTGTATACAGCGGTAATTAAAAACACGAATCAGGTGGTTGTTTCGCTGGACGGCGGCAATGCTTACAACGTCACGCTGAACGGGGTAACGCATTCCACAACGGAAAGTCAGCTTACCTTAAAACTTCAAAACGGCGTAAACAAGCTCGTTGTGAATTCAGATAAACCCTGCCAGGGAGAAAAAAGCACGACAATTGTTACCGCGGACCGCCTGGTACCTTTTCCAAATCCTTTTGAAAATACGATCAATGTGAACCTGGGAAATGATATTGTTAAAAACGCCTTCATTTCGCTTTATGACAAAATGAACAAGCTGGTTTACTCGGGTAGCTTTAAAAACGCATCGGGTGTCCTTACGATAGATGCTGGCAATTTGAAACGCGGCGTATTTTTCCTGAAACTCTCTGCTGATGATAAGGTTAGCGTCTTTAAAATGGTGAAGCAATGAAAGTAAAAAAATATATTTTCCTTTTAAGTGTCCTGTTACTTACAGCCTGCGGAAAGAAAAGCTCGTCGCCGGATCCAAAACCCGTCCCGGAAGCGCCGGTGCCTGCTGCGGCTACACTCACTTTTCCCGCGCAAAACTCGCTTTGTAATGCGGGTGACGTCGTTTCAGACACCCAAACTAACATTATTTTAACCTGGAGCGCTGCCGCAAATGCCGATAGCTATGAAATTGATATCAAAGATCTACTTACGGGTACGGTAAGCAAGCAAAGCAGCACAACTAATCAGTTTAAAGCAACCCTGCTTAAAAACACGCCCTATGCCTGGTCAATAGTATCCAAATCTGAAAAAAATGTGCAAACAGCAAGCAGTGATACCTGGAAATTCTATGTTGCCGGACCTGGCATAACCAGCTACAGCCCGTTCCCTGCCACACTGCTCACGCCGTCTTTTGCGCAAACATTCGCCACAGGTACGGAGACAGTTGACTTAAGCTGGACCGGAAGTGACGCGGATAACGATATTGCAAGTTATAATGTTTATTTGGGTACAGCCGCGGATCCACCGCTATTAAAAAGCGGTCTCTCCGATCAATTTTTGAACAATATCACGGTAAGCCCCGGGAATACATATTACTGGAAAATTATCACTACAGATTCTAAAGGTAATACCTCCACTTCTGATATCTACAAATTTACAATTAACCAATAGCCCCCAATTACATTGTTATCTTCCCCTGTAAAAAGGATTCGAAGATTTCCAGTTTTCTTAGAAGATTGGAAATTCAGAGATTCTTGACCAGCAAATTTCGTTGGCTATAAAGCACTGATTAGTTTAGTCGGATATTTCAAGTCACTGCTATCCATCAATAAGTTAGCGTGGTCGAAGTGTTACGGAGTCAATCTATTGCATTCGCGGAATGAGACGATAAATGACATCGGAATTTAAAATTGGCTTACAACTCTACGAAATTTGATCTCTAAGTTGAATTTTTATCTCAACCCAAAACTCACGTGATGATTCATCTTTACGCACAACAAAAGTAAATTTGAAAGAAACCCGCAAAGGGTATATAAACAGCCCCCAACTGCACAGACATGCACCCGGCTGCCCTTTGCAAATTCCTTTCAAAAATTAAGGGGTGTTTAAGCGTAAAAATGAGAGAGAGTAAGCTGGAGGGAAAAAAGACGTTGCTCACTGTAGCAAACCTGTAGATGAACCCCGCATATGGGTTGAAAACCGGATGCGGTGTGAGGAAGCGAGAATTGAGAAAGACGGTTGATTTAAAAGAGATCAATCCTCAATTTCTTAATCATAAAAATATTTTTAGCAATTTATCAGCCACCGATAGGTCAATAAGCGATGATGAACAACGATGCTTCACCAATTTTCACGGCGATCCGTCATGACTAATTTTCGAAGGTCAGCAAGGGGCGAAGCACTTTGCGCAAGCTGAGAAAATTAGTCAGGGCGGTGAGCGGATGTTTTTCCAAACCGTAAATTCTTAGTCATAAAACATTCTTAATAATTGATCAGCGGCCTATCATCTCCGGCGCACATTAAATGATAGGCAATGTTGCAAAAAATCCATACCCCAAAACATTCTTAAGTTTCAATCAATCATCCGTCGATCAAGGCAGCACCGTGAACGATAAAGCAATCCCGCTTTTTGCATTCCCCCCAAAATCTTTTTATATTCGTTTTGCCATTATGCCACAACACCTGAAAATATTGACGGACAGCGAACTTGCCGGCCTATTAAGGTCAGGTGATGCCGGCGCCTATACCGAGATTTTTTTGCGCTTCAACCGTGTACTCGTGGCACACGCCTACCGCATGCTCGGCGACCGTGACCGCGCCATGGATGTCGTGCAGGATGTGCTCCTCAAAGTCTGGCAGAACCGGGAATCGCTGCAACTATCCGGCACCTTATCGGGTTATCTGTACCGCGCCGTGCGCAACCGCATCCTCGATGAGATCTCGCACCAGGAAGTCGTGGAACGTTATGTGGATTCGGCGATGGCTTTCGTGGAGCAGGGGCGCTGCCCTTCGGATGACCTGGTAATTGAAAAGGAACTGTTCGCGCTCGTGGAAAAGGAGATCGCCTTGTTACCCGAGAATATGCGCAGGGCTTTTATCCTGCGGAAGCAGCAGGAGCTGGGCTATGAAGAAGTAGCCGCGCAGCTGGGGATCTCCGAAGCTGCCGCTAAACAGCAGGTCTACAATGCCGTCAAATTGCTCCGCCTCAAGCTCGCCGACCTGCTGACCGTGATGCTTTTCTAAACGAGTTTGCATGATCAGGTGATTCATTATTTGCAGATCGTTTTACTTTTTCGAGTTATTCTTAAACGAAAACAGCCACGAAAATAAAGCCGGTTCCGCAAACACCCGGGCTTCAATATCGTGTTTCAAACCTGGGAGTTCCGTGTACCTGGCATTTTTGGCGCCGTCTTGCCGCAGGGCTTTGATCAGGGCGCGGTCGGGCCAGATGTTGATCACATCGTCGATCGCACCGTGAAATATCCAGATTGGAACCTTAGCTGCTACTTTAGGATATAAATCGACATTGGCCTGCCCGCACAACGGGAAAAAGGCCGCGAAATAATCGGGATAATGAATCACCAGATCGTACGCGCCAAAAGCGCCGAGTGAAGTGCCGCCCAGGTAAATCCTTTTAGGGTCCGCGATATGATGCCCGGCCAAACTGTCCATTAATAGTTTGACCAGCCGTTCTGGTGTCGTAAGTGCCATCGTATTCATTTGGTGGTTAACCGCTACGGTGGTATCAAATGGAGGCGAAGGCGGAAATTTGTTCCAGGTGCTGTCGGTCGGGCATTGTGGGAAAACGATGATGGCCTGGTATTTTTTGCGGACGGAATCCCTTAAAAAATCCTTGGCTACCCCGTAATATTTACTGCCTATACCGAGTTGACGTTCATTATTATTTCCCCTGAAACCGGCGCCATGCAGGTAAATGATCAAAGGGTAGACTTTTTTCGAATTGTACTTTTCAGGATAGAGTATCCGGTAACGCAGGGTGTCTTTGCCTTGGATAAACAGCGCCTTTTGATATAAGCTGAGATCCTGGGCCAGGGTAGTTTTAACACAGATCAGTAAAATGAGAATAGCAATAATTTTTTTTGAATCCATTATAGCCATTATTGAAGATTTAGTAATTAGAATTTACAGCCAAGACCATATTGATCCCATATAATTAGTGTCATTTGTAATAGCTAAGTTAACTATTACAAGCGTTCGTTCGCCAATTCACAACCATTAAAAAAGGTGTATGATAAGCTGTGAATAATAACAATTAGAATTATTTGTAGGTTTTCTTTTTTGATGAGACCTGATACGTCGGCTTTGTTGTAATTTTGAAAATCATGACGACCCGTCCCCAGCAACTTACGGAAGCTTTCAAACAATTAGTTGACCAGCACCTGGCCGACCTTGTGAATTTGCGGGCGACTAAAATGCTGGAAATCGAGCAATTTGCCGAGCTGTTGCATATACATCCCACGCATCTGAGTAACACGATCAAAGACGCGACCGGCACTTCGCCTTGCGGTATCTACCAGGAAAAGATCACGCAACTGTTACGCGCTTTATTGACTAATCCGGCCTTAAGCATCAAAGACATCGCGCTTGCGCTGGATTTTGAGCCCTCTCAATTCACCAAATGGTTCCGGCGTTTTAACGGCGTTTCGCCAAAAGAATTCCGACAAAGCAAAATACTTAAATCATGACCATTTTTATCGTCTGGCGGCTCCGACCTTTGAAAAAAAATCAACATGAAACTGAAAAATGCAAAAGTTCTGATCACCGGTGGCAGTGAGGGCATTGGTAAAGGGCTGGCCGCACGCCTGTTGGCGGCGGGCTGTACCGTGATGGTAACGGGTAGAAACGAAGCCAAACTCAAGGAAGCGGCGGCCGAACTGCCCGGCCTGCTAATCTATCAGAATGATATCGGCAACCCGGAGGAGCGCGAAAAACTGGCCATGTATCTCGAGCAAACTTTGCCCGGTTTAAATATCCTGATCAATAACGCCGGTATCCAGCGCCGTATTGGGCTGGCAGCAGATAACGCTTCGTGGTCGGAACGACAGGCTGAAATCGATATCTTACTGTCCGGCCCGATCCATCTAAACCACTTGCTGATCCCAGTGCTGTTAGCGGATGGTAAAAATGCGCTGATTGTTAATGTGACCTCGGGAGGCGCCTATATCCCGCAGGCTTTCGCTCCGGTTTATAGCGCCTGTAAAGCGGCTTTACACCATTATACGCTGATCCTGCGGCATGCCCTGTCTGCTACCGGGTGCCGGGTTGCTGAATTGATCCCGCCCGCGGTACAGACCGCTCTTGCAGGGCCCGGCCTGGATCACGGTGCATCGCTGGATGCTTTTTGCAACCAGGTGTTTTCGGGCTTATTTACCGACGACCGGGATGAAGTCGGTTTTGGCCCTACTGCTGATCTCAAAGTGGAAATCAACGGGCAATCTCAGGCTGCCTTGTTTTTAAACAGTGCATCAAGATTCCCGCCTGATCTGTATTCCCGTTAACAAACAATAGTTGATTTGTATCCATAAAAGAGGGGAAATGGTCTCATCAAAAAAGAGAGCTTAAAATTATTTAACAATTTTTTTACGATTTTTTATTACGCGGGGCCTGCTTGTCCGTCTTTACTTCAATGACACGGAAAAAGCAATTCCTCGAATTAGTAAAAAAATATCAGAACGGCACTTTGAGCGCGGAGGAACGGCGCTTGCTGGATGCCTGGTATAACCGTTATGGTGAAGAAAGCAAAGACGAGCTCGATGAAGCCGGTTTAGCCGAAACTGAAAGTCTGTTACGCGGACGCCTGCCGCTTGCGCCTCCCGCGAAAATCCGCCGCTTATGGCCGCGCATCGCTGCAGCAGCGTCAATTTTGCTGATCTTATCGGCTGGCGCCTTTTTAATTATTCAAAAACAGGCGAAGCCCGTCATCATCGCCCAGCACGATATCGCCCCGGGTCATAACCGCGCGACCCTGACACTCGCCGGCGGCAAACAGATCGCTTTAACAAAAAAGAGTAACGGGACATTAGCGGTTCAAGGGGCCACGACCATTATTGCAGGTGGCGGGGCTGTCACTTATACTATTGTTGATAAAGAAAACATGGTCAGCTACAATACTTTGTCTACAGCCAGGGGCGAAGCTTCGCCTTTCCCTTTGGTACTCGCTGACGGCACCAAGGTCTGGCTCAACGCCCAATCCAAACTGACCTTTCCGACCGTCTTTAACGGCAAGGAAAGGATTGTCGAATTAACAGGCGAAGCTTATTTCGAAGTAAAGCATAACGCGGCGCAGCCTTTCAAAGTCAAAACGGCTAACCAAACGGTCGAAGATTTAGGGACGGCCTTTAACGTGAGCGCCTACATAGATGAAAAAGCGACGCTAACCACCCTGGTAGAAGGCAGTGTGAAAGTCAATAATAAAGTCCTGAAACCGGGCCAGCAAACGGATGGTGAGAAAATAACGGAAGTGAACACCTCCCAATACTTAGCCTGGAAGAACGGGGATTTTGATTTTGAGAACAACGATATCCGTACGATCATGCGCCAGCTGGGCCGCTGGTACGAAATGGATGTGGACTACCAGGGAACGATCAGTACCGACGGTTTCAGCTCCCTGATCTCGCGGCAGCACAATATCAGCAGTGTGCTGAAGCTGCTGGAAAGGACGGGGGGCGTACACTTTAAGATCACAGGAAGGAGGGTCACGGTCTCGCAGTAAAAGAAAAGCCATAACCCCCGAAATAAAAAAGTCATCCCCATTGGGATGGGGATGACGGGAATGAATTTATGAACCGCCTGAGCCGCTGCGTCTGGTAAACTAACGGCAAAGGCATTAAAATCCAAACTGAACGAATGTACGATTTTTACAAACAATCCGTATGGCATGGCCGTACGCAAAAACTCTTCCTGGTCATGAGGATCACGACCTTCCTGTTGTTGTTGTTTATTTTGCAGGTGAGCGCGAGCAGCCTGGCGCAGAAGGTGAGCCTGGCTGTGCATGATGCGCCGCTGGCGAGGGTGTTCCAGGAGTTGCATAGCCAGACGGGTTATGATTTTGCTTATCAGACCAGGACGCTGGAATCGGTGAAGCCGGTGACGCTGGAGGTGAAGGACCTGGAATTGAAGGATGTCCTTGATAAGCTGTTTGAAGGGCAGCCTTTGACTTATACGATTGAGGATAAGTCTATCGTAGTTAAAAAGAAAGAACCCTCCATTATTGATAAGATTACGTCATTTTTTAATGTGATTGATGTGCATGGGAGGGTGGTTGATGAGACGGGGAAGCCGATGGCGGGGGTGAGCATTCGCGTTAAGAACGGTAATGGTGCAACGATTACGGATGCTAAAGGTGAATTTAGCATTAAACGGGTAGACCCCAAAGCTATACTATCTATTACTTTTATTGGCTACAAACCCTATGAGATCGAAGCAGACGGACAGTTAAATAATATCAAAATGGAGGTTAGTACTTCGAAATTGGACGAAGTACAAGTCCAAGCTTATGGCATAACTTCTCAGCGTTTGAGCACAGGGAATATTTCAACTATAAAAGCCCTTGATATTGAAAAAGCCCCTGTACAAAATCCCTTACTGGCGATTGAAGGCAGAGTTCCTGGTGTGTTTATCGAGCAAGCAACTGGTTTTGCTAACAGCGGAGTAAAAGTACGCATTCAAGGAACGAACAGTATTCTTAATGGGAATGATCCGTTATTTGTCGTTAACGGGGTGCCATATATATCGCAATTGTTGCCAAGCCTAAGCAACATTCAGGGTACATCAGGCAATTACGCCAGCAGTCCGCTGAGTTTTATCAATCCTGCCGACATTGAAAGTATAGATGTGCTTAAGGACGCGGATGCAACTGCAATTTACGGAAGCAGGGCAGCAAACGGGGCGATTTTGATCACCACAAAGAAAGGGAAATCAGGACAAACTGCTGTTACGTTCAATATTCAATCCGGTATAGGACAAGTCGGCGAGAAAATGCGTCTCATGAATACAGATCAATATGTCGCAATGCGTAAAGAAGGGTATAAGAATGATGGAATAGACTATACTACCCAACCTGTTAATGGTAGTAATTTTGATCTTTTATTATACGATCAGCATGCAAATACTGACTGGCAGAAAGTGTTCCTTGGTAAGAAAGCTCAGTACAATGACGCCCAGTTGTCCGTATCAGGCGGGTCAAATAATACCAATTATCTAGTAAGCAGTAACTGGCATCGGGAAACTACGGTATTTCCCGGGGCAGACAATGATCAAAAAGGATCTATACATTTCAATCTTAATAGTGCTTCGGCAAATCAAAGATTTAAAATGACATTTACTGGAGACTATATGGCTGATGATAATCATTTACCATTGGCGGATCTTACGGTAAATGCGATGACGACTCCTCCCAATGCCCCGTCTTTGCACAACCCTGACGGAACATTAAACTATAATATCTTTACTGACCCGAGTACGGGTGCAAAAACGATATTCCAGGCTAATCCTCTTGTCAATTTTTTATATGCAAACTACCATGTGAAAACGGACAATCTTCTTAGCAGTATGACTTTTAGTTACGAAATTGTGAAAGGTTTATACGCCAAAACGCTTTTTAGTTATTCACAGCTAGAGGGGAATGAACAAGGCTTATATCCCGGCACGCTAGTTAGTCCACTTATTCCCGTGTTGCCAAGCTACCGGACGGCTATGTATGGGACGAATAGCGTATCTTCCTGGCAGATCGAACCGCAATTGACCTACACTACGACGTTGTTCAAAGGTACACTTGATGCCGTTCTCGGTAATGCTATTGACCAGGAAAACGATAACCGGTCGGAATTAATCACTTCCGGATTTGCAAACGATCAATCGCTACTGAATCAAAGTGCGGCTACAACGATCACTATTCCTCCAAACAGCAGTATCATATCGAAATATAAAACTAATTCCATATTTGGCCGCTTAAATTATAATTGGGGAGACAGGTATCTTGCTAGTTTCAATATTCGTAAAGATGGCAGCAGCAGATTTGGGGCTGACAATCACTATCATGATTTTTGGTCCATGGCTGGCGGTTGGGTTTTCTCTAATGAAGCATTTGTTAAGAATAGTCTTGAATTTCTCAGTTTTGGAAAATTAAGGGGGAGCTACGGAACAACAGGAAGTGACCAGATTGGTGATTATTCATATTATAGTTTGTATTTCAACAGTACAGAACCAATTCCTTACCAGGGTATCACTACGCTATCTTCCACTGGCATATCCAACCCTTACCTGCAATGGGAAGAAACGCGAAAATTGCAATTTGGTCTGGATCTGGGACTCTTTAAGGACAGACTAACCATTAATGCTAACTACAACAGGAACCGCTCATCCAATGAACTGCTTTATTACCCGCTGCCCAGTATTACCGGTGCCGGTTCAATCGCGGAAAATTTTCCTGCCACAATACAAAACAGCGGACTGGAGTTAACCATTAATGGTCAGATTATAAAAAATAAAGATTTTCAGTTTACGCTGGGAATTAACGCGACCATTCCGAAAAATAAACTGGTGTCTTTCAAAACGCTCGCAACATCGTCGTATGCAACACAACTAATCATCGGGCAGTCTATCAATATCCAGAAAGCCTATAATTTATTACCGGTAGATGCCGCGACTGGAGTTCGCCAATTTTTGGCCAAAAATGGTTCAGTTGTTAGTTTTCCGTCTTATCCCGACGATATGACTTTGCTTCAAAATCCGGATCCTGAGTTTTACGGAGGTGTGACCCCGGGATTACGCTATAAATCTTTATCACTGGATATGCTTATCACGTTTGTCAAACAGCAAGGCTCGATTTATTATTCAACACAAAACGGAAATGTGATTCCGGGCGCAGTGGGATATAATCAACCCACCTATGTTCTTGACAGATGGCAAAAGGCTGGAGACGTAGCCACTTATCAAAAATTCACGACAACCTATCCCTACTTTCCTTCTCCAAATAATTCAGTGTGGGGAAACGCATCTTATGCGAGGTTAAAAAATGTGTCGCTTTCCTGGGATCTTCCACAATTGTGGAAAACGAAGGCTCAAATGCAAAATGCTCGCATTTTTTTTCAAGGGCAGAACCTGTTGACGTTCACCAATTACTTGGGTCTTGACCCGGAAACAAAATCTACTACTACTTTGCCACCACTTAGGGTATACACGCTAGGTGTTCAGGTAACATTTTAATTCTGATTAATAAATGAGTATGAAAAAGAAACTATCATATATTCTGTCGGGTATCCTGATTATAGCATTTTATTCCTGTAAAAAGCTGGTGGAAGTAGATCCGCCAATTACCCGTACGACCGAAGGCTCCGTTTTTTCTACAGATGATAACGCGATCGCGGTGGTGACAAACATCTATGAGTCGCTTAGCCAACAAGATTTATCAGGTAACGGTTCGCTAATGTCACTGTCAGCCATCGGAGGACTGTATGCTGACGAACTGAATTTGTTTGATGCTACTAATACCGGGTTGAATTTATTTTATACCAATTCGCTAAATCCGACGGTGACCGGTCCGTGGGGTAATTATTACGCGACGATATTTACAACGAATACCGTTCTTTCAGGTCTTGGCCACTCAGCCACGCTTAGTCCTGCTGTGAAAACACAATTAAAGGGTGAAGCCGAGTTTATCAGGGCTTTTTGCTATTTCTATTTGGTAAATCTATACGGTGACGTTCCGCTGGTAGTTACACCGGATTACAAAGTCAATTCCGTTCTGAGCAGAAGCCCTGTAGCCTCAATTTATCAACAGATCACAAATGATTTGTTAAACGCAGAAGCTGATCTAAGCTCGGATTACCTTGATGGTACATTGAAACCTTATGGTGGATCTCCAGAACGTGTGCGTCCGGCTAAGGCTGCGGCTACTGCGTTATTATCTCGGGTTTATTTATATCAGCAAAAATATGCCGAGGCTGAAATCTACGCCTCTAAGCTCATTGCCGATTCGACATATGCATTAGTGCCTTTGGATAATGTTTTTCTCAAAAATAGTAAAGAAGCTATCTGGCAAATACAACCCACATTGGTTACCGCAACCCAGGAAGGAAGGTTTTTTGTATTACCTCCAGGAGGCCCGGGGATGGGGCAACCCGTTTATTTGTCGGATACACAACTCAATGTATTTGATGTGGGTGATGGCCGTAGAACTAAATGGATCGACATTGCTTCTGGATTTTACTTTGATGCCAAGTATAAAGTTGGCGGCATAGTAGTTCAAGCTCCTGTAACGACTGAATATTCAATGGTATTGAGATTGGCCGAACAATACCTGATTCGAGCAGAAGCCAGAATAAAACAGCATAAAATCGATGCGGGCGTAGGGGACCTTAATATTTTAAGAGGCCGTGCACGCGTAGCTCCCACATCTCAGAATCCCAATCCACTGCCTCCGTTACCAATAGGCATGTCAGCCGCAAACGCAATGAAGGCAGTAGAAAGGGAACGACAATGTGAGTTGTTCTGTGAATGGGGAAATCGTTTCTTTGACTTGAAAAGATGGCCAAGCGCAACCAATCCATCTATTTCGCTGGCAGATGAAGAACTATCACAAGTCAAAAAAAACTGGAAAAGCACGGATAAATTCTGGCCCATCCTTCAGGATGACATTGTAAAGGATCCAGCCCTGAAACAAAATCCCGGATATTAATCAAACTTATGAAACGTTTAATTCAATTAGCTATACTTCTCTTGTTTCCTGCAGCAAGCTTTTCGCAGCCGGGTACGCTGAAACATGCCATGACGATTGATGACATCGGTCACTGGCAAGACAAAGACAGTAGTTGCAGAGTAAGTCCGGACGGGAAATTTGCCATAATTTCCTATACGTTTAAAAGTGGCAAGTCCTATTTCACAATAAAACCTACGGAAGTATCTGCCAAGCATCGCGTTATTCAATTTAACGGAGAGGACCCCGGCTTTGGCCCGGAAGGAAACTGTGTGTATTACAAATCAGATGGTAAAATATTCATCTATCGTTTTGCCGACGGTAAAGAATTTAGTCTGAAGGGTGATGAATTCCATCCAGTCGGAAACATTCTGCTGACCAAAAATAAAGACACAGTCATTTTGGTAAGCTTGTCAGTACTCGCCGTCGTCCGTACTCAACCTGATTGTAATAACTATTTTATAAATCCACAACAATCGTACTTGGTTTTGACAGCTGATAAATCATTAATAATCATTAATCTGAGAACATTAAAATCGCGAACAGAGACCTTATCCGGTGCGGTTTCAGAATTAGCATTCAGTCAAAACGGGGGTAGATTTGGTGCAATCATAATCTCCAATCATAAATATACCCTTCGCTATGAAAATCTCGCTACCGAGGCGCTCAAATTAATCAATTTACCTGATTCGGACCGTTATCATAATGGAATGCAAACTACCTATAGCAACTTGGTTTTTAACCAGGAAGAAAGCAGGGTTGGAATTGTCCGAAAAATAATTGATACTATTACAGTACCACCGAAAAAAACTAACGACGGACCTGATTTATATAGTTTTGTCGACGGCGCACAACCTCAAGCGTCAAAAGGGTTGCCTTTACAAAATCGGCAGAATGAGCATCTTATAGTTTTTAACCTGGCATCCGGGAATCGCGAATTGATCATGGATCGTAAAAATATAGATCATGGGGTAGATGAGGGACGAAATGTTTTGCATGATTTTTTGATATTGAAAAGTGGCATTCGAAATCAGTTATGTTTGTTTAATCTTTTGGAAAAAAAGCTATTTGTTGATACAGGTGTCAACGAAACAAGATCAATCATCTTTTATTCTCCTGCCGGAAAATTTTTGTATGGCTTTGATGACAGTTCCAAAGATGCCTTTTATTTCAATTTACAGTCACATAAACTGACGCGCTTGCGGTCACTTATACCGGTCCCGCTTTACGACGACGCCATTGGTAATGCTCCGGATAGACGAAGAAACTTTGGATTTGCAGGGTGGGGTCCCGGTGATGAATACTTTCTAATCTATGATCGCTATGATATTTGGAAAGTAGATTGTCAGCGAACGTTTAAAGCTCATAACCTTACAGTAGGATTCGGTCGGCAAAATGCAATTGTGTTCAGAAGACCGACAGATTTCCGGACCATAATAGAGACAAGTTTAAAAAAAAACGAAGAGTTGCTATTAATCGCTTTAGATGAACGGACTATGGACAATGGTTTTTGGAAAATAAATACAGGTTTTGCTGGTAAACCCGTATGTTTTACCATGGGACCATTTGTTTATTGGTTGCCAGACTACCTCATGTATGGCGATAATTCCGGGCCATACAATGGAGCAGGCCAAATACCAATCAAGCTTTCTGGATGCGATAAATATATAGTTTCAAGAGAGTCATCAGAAAGCGGCATATTCACTATGCTGACAAACGATTTTAAAACTTTCAACCCTGTTTTTTCAAAAACTCCTCCTGCCAATCTTAATTGGATGACTTCAGAATTAGTTACGTGGGAGTTGCCTGGCGGACAAAGGTCAAAAGGTATATTGTACAAGCCAGAGAATTTTGATAAATCAAAAAAATATCCTGTTTTATTCAACTTTTATGAAACAAGAAGTGGGGAATTACACAGATTTCCCGAGCCGGCCCTGTCTGCTGCAAATGTTGATATAGCATTTTATGTGAGTAACGGATATCTGGTGTTTATCCCTGATATTCACTATGTTGTAGGCAGTCCAAGAGAGAATATTACAAATTCCATAGTTTCTGCAGCCCAAAAATTAAAGACGTTTTCATGGGTAGACAGCGCGAAAATGGGTCTTCAGGGCCATAGTTTCGGAGGATATGAAGTTAATTGCGTAGTCACAGATTCTCCGATATTTGCCGCCGCTTGCAGCGTATCTGGTTGTGTCGACATGATTAGCGCCTATAGTCAGCAAGGCTTGGTCAATTACCATGGAAGGCTTGGCAGCTCTTGGTTTGAGACCGGACAATCAAGACTTGGGGTAAGTCCTTCAGTTAATATTTCCACTTATATAAAAAACTCACCGATAATGAATGTTTCTCGAGTGTGCACCCCACTGTTGATCGTACAGAATAGGGATGATGGCGCGGCTTCTTTTGCGCAGGGGCTGGAATTTTACATTGGATTGCAAAGGGCAGGTAAACAAGTATGGATGTTACAGTATGACCAAGAGGGGCACACTATTGAACAGCCGAAAAATGCGCTGGACTTAACCATTAGGATGAGACAATTTTTCGATCATTATTTAAAAAACTCACCTGAACCTGAGTGGCTGCATAGTAAGTCTGATTTTCCTTCAAATTCTGAAAATAATTTATAACCAAAAAATGTTAGCTAATGTGTTAATAGCTAATGATGATCAAATCAAAAATAATGAAAACTAGATTATATACATTGATTGCAGTGTACTTGCTAATAGTTGGCAAAACGATAGCTCAACACAGTTACAAAATGCAACCCGCTGTTCTTCAAACGAGATGGGCAAAAGAAGTCACCGCTTTGCACAACCATGATGCCTATCCGCGCCCGCAATTAATGAGAACGAACTGGATAAATTTGAATGGGCTATGGGATTACGCAATCGTTCACAAAGGTGAACAGCCAAAAGAAAATTTTGGCGGCCGGATCTTGGTGCCGTATCCTATAGAATCAGCGTTGTCGGGAGTGCAGAAGAGCTTGTTGCCTGATCAGGAACTATGGTACAAAAGAAAAGTATTAAAACCAAAGTCCAAAACTGGTGATAGGGTGTTATTACATTTTGGAGCAGTAGACTGGCAAGCTACAGTCTTCGTTAACGGCAAAGAAGTCGTCAAACACGAAGGCGGCTATACAGCTTTTACAGTCGATATCACAAGTGAACTTAAAGCTGGGAGCAATGAGTTAAAGGTAAAAGTATTTGATCCGACAGATGCTGGTATTCAACCCCATGGAAAGCAAACTTTGAATCCTGCGAATATCTACTATACACCAAGTTCCGGAATATGGCAAACCGTTTGGATGGAGGTTGTTCAGAAAAACTATATCGAGAGCTTAACGATTACACCAGATATTGACAAAAAGCTAGTTAGCGTGATTGTACATTCACACGTAAATGGCACTGTTAAACTTAAAACGGATAACTGTATCATTGCGGGTAAAGCGAATACAGTAATCAACGTTCCGGTCAAAGACATGAAACTTTGGTCGCCGGAAAATCCGCATTTGTATGACCTGACTGTCATATTGGGTAAGGATCAGGTTAAATCCTATTTTGGAATGCGCAAAATTGGTGTAGCCAAAGACATTAAAGGAATCAGTAGGATATGTTTAAACAACAAACCGTATTATAACTTAGGCACCCTGGATCAGGGTTTCTGGCCCGACGGTTTATATTCCGCTCCAACGGATGCAGCTCTGAAATTTGATGTCGAAGCTATTAAAGCTATGGGTTTTAATACGATTAGGAAACATATAAAGGTTGAACCTGCCAGGTGGTATTATTACGCCGATAAATTGGGAATATTGGTTTGGCAAGATATGGTAAATCCCGATCAACAGCTTAGACCTGGAGCTAAAGTCGAATTTGAAAAAGAAAGCAAAGAGATTGTTAATCAGTTGCATAATTATCCGAGTATAACCACTTGGGTTCTGTTTAATGAAGAATGGGGAGCCTATGACCAGGCGAGAATGACAAATTGGTTAAAAATATCGGATCCAACTAGATTGGTAAACGGCCATTCAGGCGGCATTCTTTATGTCAATAACCAAAAGGCTAAGGGCGCAGATACATCTTACGTTAATGCAGATATCACGGATATTCATAGTTATCCGAATCCAATGATTTCGTTAAATCAAAACAACAAGGCAATGGTCTGCGGTGAGTTTGGCGGTATAGGCGTATCGGTAACGGGACATGAATGGAACGATATTACTGGATGGGGTTATGTACAGGTTTTGCCAAAGGACCTGGAAAGTAGATACGATCACATGATCAAAAAACTCTATCAATTAAAAGAACAAGGCCTTTCAGGCAGTATCTATACCCAACCGTTTGACGTGGAGGGAGAAGAAAACGGTTTGATCACCTACGATCGGGAAATAGCCAAAGTGCCGTTGACCAGGCTGAAAGAGATCAATAGCCAATTGATACGAACCGCGCCATATCATTTATCGACCACCATCGGTAATACTAATAATATCCAAACTGATGTACAATATCAGACTCTTTTAGATAAGTTCAATCAAAATCCGAACCAGGATTCAACCTTCCTAAGAGGGTTAACAATAATGGCGCTACATAAAAAAGACCAGGAAAACCTTACGAAGATCGGGAATGCTTATATTGATAAGTTAAAATATCCTGACATTGATCAAAATGCCGTTTTTATTTCCCAGATTACTAGGACTAGTAAGGATAAAGGATTTCAACTTTTCAGTAAATCTGACAATCCGCAACGCCAAAATTTTGCCGTTAATATTTTGATGAGTGAGATATTATCCAAACTAGATAATGAGACTAATTTAGCAATACTTGATACTGTAGCCCAAAAAGTAACAGAAAAGTACGGCAAAATTGGTGAACGTGCATCGGCTCATGCCATCGCCGGATTTGCCTGGAACAAGCAGAACTGGCCGCTATTCGTAAAATATAAGAATATTATTTACAAAAAATTTGATGCCGATGTGAATGGTTTGAACATTAACAATGATTCCTGGACCATATTTCTTAAAAGTGTCGATAAGTTCGAATTGGAAAGTGCCTTAAACTGGCAAAAGATCGTATTGGGACGTGAACAATACAAAGACGGCGGTTCAATCGATACATACGCTAACATCCTGTACAAACTGGGACGGAAAGAGGAGGCAATAGAATGGGAAAATAAAGCGATCGCAACAAGCGAGGATCCTGAATTAAAAAAGACCTTGGAAAAAATGAAGGCAGGCCAGCCAACCTGGTGAAAACTAACCATTGGTGGATAATCAAGTACGCTGAAATGAGTAAAAAACAAGAAAGACCGTGCTTCCGGTCTTTCTGTTTTGGTTTAAAACATATATCCCGTTTCATGTTTCACTTCTGACATGACAAACAAGCTCTGCATATTGCCGACATCCGGCAAAGCAGAGAGGATCTCGTTGAGGATATGGTCGTATTCATCGATGTCCCGGCAGGCGACGCGCAGGAGGAAATCGAAGGAGCCGGTGAGGTGGTAGCATTCCATGACCTCGGCTACTTTAACGACTTCGCTGCGGTATGCGGCGAGGCTCTCTTTGGAATGTTGTTTGAGTTGTACCTGTACGTAACAGATGAGGCCCTTGCCGACCTTTTTATGATCGACTTCGGCTCGGTATCGCTTGATGTAGCCCGTGTTTTCCAGGCTGCGGATGCGGGTATGGATGGCGTTGACGGATTTATGGAGACGAAAGGCAATCTCTTTATGGGTCAGGGTACAGTCCTGCTCCAGGAGCTTTAAAATGCCCTGGTCAGTTTTGTCTAATTCTTTCATAGGTGTTTTGCATAAATTGTTCAGCTACGCTTACCATCGCTTTGGAACCGATAAAGATAGGGGCACGCTGGTGTAGTTCGTATACATCAAGATCTAAGATACGGGAGCTTCCGTTGGTGGCTTTGCCGCCCGCCTGTTCGATGATGAACGCCATCGGGTTACATTCGTAGACCAGGCGCAGTTTTCCGTTTGGAGCGGAAGAGGTTACAGGGTAGATAAAGATGCCGCCTTTGATCAGGTTGCGGTGAATGTCGGCTACCATGGAGCCGATGTAGCGGGAGGCGTAGGGCCTCCGTGTCGCGGCATCTTCCACCTGGCAGTATTTGATATAGTCTTTTACGCCCTGCGGGAAATGCACGTAATTGCCTTCATTGATGGAATATAGCGTACCGGTCTCGGGAATTTTGAGATTCGGATGTGACAGGCAGAATTCACCGATGGACGGATCAAGCGTAAAGCCATTCACGCCTTTGCCGGTGGTATAGACCAGCATGGTAGAGGAGCCGTAGATGATATAGCCCGCGGCGACCTGTTCGGTACCTTTCTGCAGGACATCATGGAGTGTCGCGGGGCCGCTTGCAGTACGCCGCCTGTAAATGGAAAATATGGTGCCGACAGGCACATTCACATCAATATTGGACGAGCCGTCCAGCGGGTCAATCGCCACGATATATTTGGCGTTTTTGGAAATGTCAGAATCTAAACGGATGATCTCTTCGTTTTCTTCTGAAGCGACGATACAACATTCGCCGCCTGATTTGAGGGCCGCGATAAATTGCTGGTCGGCGTAGACGTCCAGTTTCTGCTGGCTTTCGCCCTGGATATTCGTGCTGCCTGCCTGCCCGAGGATATCCATCAGGCCGGCTTTATTGACCTCGCGGTTGACGATCTTGGCGGCGATGCCGATGTCCCGCAACAGGCGGGAAAGCTCGCCTTTGGCATAAGGAAAGTCCGCCTGCCTCTCGATAATAAATTGGCCCAAAGTGATGGTTTTTGTCATAGGCTTAGTGTATTGGATTTTTGGCAAGATACATGCTTATCTTCTTAAATCACAAATAGACAGGCTCCGGAAATGTGGTAAACCGTTTTACTTATTGTATCGAAACTGGTTATTAAAACCAAAAAAATAGTTCTAAAACAATTTAATTGTTACTTTATGCTTTTAAATGCGAGTTTTTGGTTTTGTTTCCCAAAGATAAGGTTACTTATAGTACTTCAAACCAAAACTATCCAGATTTACATCTTCAAATACACCAATTATATTCATGTCACAAACAAAGCACAACTTCGGGGCAGGGCCCTGCATTTTGCCGCCCGTCGTATTAGAAGGATCGGCTGAGGCGGTACGGGAACTGGACGGCTCGGGTTTATCCCTGCTGGAGATCTCGCACCGTTCACCAGCTTTTAGCGCGGTCATTTTTGAAACCGAAAAACTGGTCAGGGAACTCTTGCAAGTCCCCGATACCTACAGCGTGCTTTTCCTGCAGGGTGGAGCCAGTATGCAGTTTGCCATGATCCCGATGAACTTTTTGGGATCAGAGCAAACCGCTTATTATTTGGACGGCGGTTATTTCGGGAAAAAGGCGATCAGCGAGGCAAAGGTTACAGGCCAGGTAAAGGTAGTAGATAAAGCCGATGCCTTGATCCCCAAGGAAGCGGCTTATTTTCATATCACTTCCAATAATACGATAGAAGGTACGCAACTGCCTGTTTTCCCGGTGACACTGGCGCCCTTAGTTTGCGATATGTCTTCGGACATTTTCAGCCGCCCGGTCGATATCACGCAATTCGACCTGGTCTATGCCGGGGCGCAAAAGAATATGGGGCCGGCGGGCATGACCCTGGTCATTGCCCGGAACAGCTTTTTGGACAGTATCCGGAACAAGGTACACGCGATCCTGGATTACCGGGTTTACCGGGAGCATGGCTCGATGTATAATACACCGCCTGTTTTTGCGATCTATGCGGCTATGTTGAACTTGCGCTGGCTGAAAAGCAGGGGCGGGGTGAAGTTTACCCAGCTGGAGAACCGGGCCAAGGCGCAATTGCTGTATGATGAGATCGACCGTAACCCACTGTTTTACGGGCTGGCAAAAAAAGAGGAACGTTCGGTGATGAACGTCACGTTTAAAATGCACGACGCCGGTAAAGAAAAAGACTTTTTAGCTTTTTGTGAGCAGCGCGGGATCGTCGGGATAGCGGGTTACCGTACGGTAGGCGGTTTCCGGGCTTCTTTGTATAACGCCTTGCCGTATGAAAGTGTACAGGCATTGGTTAAAGGTATGCAGGACTATGGCAACAATTAAACCTTTCCGCGCCTTGCGGCCCGAACCCTCATATTCAGGCAAGTTGAAGGACCTGTTGGAAGCGCCGGCGCGGGTCCGTCCGGAAACGGAGGAACGGCAAATGGCCGCTTATGCGGAGATCCGGAATAGGATCGACCTGCTGAAAGCGCAAGGTAATTTGCACCTGGACGAACAGGCAGGTATTTATATTTACGAGATCGTTCAGCCGGGTTACCGGCAAACGGGGATTTGGACCCTCACGGCGGTGCAGGATTATGTGGAGGGCAGGATCAAATTGCATGAGCAGACGCTGGCGGACAGCGAGCGTCGGATCTGTAATTACCGCAGGCATACTGGCCTGGAAGGCAGTCCCATTGTATTGACCTACCCGTCTGATGAAACGATTAACCGAATCATCGGGGAAGCCTGCAATGCTCATCCTGAAGCAGCAACAAATCGGATATTGAAGATCGAAGATCCGGTAACCGTGAATGAATTGATCAAAGCATTTAAAGGAATTGAGGAATCATATTTGGCCGACGGGCACCACCGCCTGGCCGGAACGGTCAGGAACAACCCGGACTCCTGGATCTCCAGTTTGTACATCGCGTCCGATCAGCTCCGAATCATCGACTATCACCGTGTTGTTATCCCGCAACTCCCCATCAATAAGACCTATTTATTACAACGCCTCGCCGAAATTTGTGAAATCAAACAAGATTTTAAGAGGCGCAGCAAAGGAAGTTTTGAGCTATACGTAGACGGCATCTGGTACGAACTCCAATTAAATAACAGTGAAGCATTGGATGTCGTTTCCTTACAGGAACAGATCCTGGCCCCGTTGTTCGGGATCACCGATCCGCGAACCGACAGCCGTTTAAAATGTATCGGCGGTGAAAGCGCCGATCTTGAAATAGACAGTTTATTAAAATTACATCCCGAAGCGATCGCTTTTAAATTACAGCCCATGAGCGTGGACGACCTGATGGCCGCTGCGGCAAAGGGCCAGCTCCTGCCGCCGAAATCGACCTGGGTCGATCCGAAAGTACCTTATGGTTTACTCATGTACCAGCACAGCTTCGAAGGAAAAGATATATCCGCATTACATTATGACTAAACAACCCAAAATACTGATTATCGGCGCGCTTGGCCAGATCGGGACCGAACTGACCACCGCCTTAAGCGCCAAATATGGCGAAGCCAACGTTTTCCCCAGCGATATCGCCCGGGAGAACGAGCAGCCCAATTACATCGCCCTGAACGCCTTACAACATGACCGCATCGAACAAGTCGTGCTGGACAAAGGCATCACGCAGATCTATTTACTGGCAGCGATGCTTTCCGCCAATGGCGAAAAAGACATCAACGCCGCCTGGACACTCAACGTGCAAAGCCTGATGTCCGTCCTGCAGATCGCGCGCGACCATAAACTGGATAAAATCTTCTGGCCCAGCAGCATCGCCATTTTCGGCCCTACATCTGCCAAACATAACTGCCGCCAGCATGCACGCGCGGAACCCATTACCGTTTACGGGATCAGTAAAAAAGCGGGGGAGCATTTCTGCAACTATTATTTCGAGAACTTCGGGGTAGATGTACGGAGTCTCCGTTTCCCGGGGCTGATCTCGCATACCGCGCCCCCGGGCGGCGGCACGACGGATTACGCGGTGGATATTTATCATAAAGCGATCCGGGACGGTCATTTTAACTGTTTTCTGGAAGAGGATTGCTGCCTGCCGATGATGTATATGCCGGATGCGATCAGGGCCACGCTGGAACTGATGGAGGCGCCGAAGGAAAAGATCAGTATCCGCACTTCCTACAATATCGCGGGGATGAGTTTCGCGCCCTGTGATATTGCCGCTGCGATCCGCGATCATATCCCGGGATTTACGATGCAATGTGCGCCGGATTTTCGCCAGGCGATCGCGGAGAGCTGGCCGGCGAGTGTAGATGATACGCAGGCGGGAGCGGACTGGGGATGGGAACCGGCGTTTAATTTAGAAAATATGACAGCAGACATGCTGCAACATATCAAAGAGGCTCACAAAGCAATTTTAGTTTAATAGGTGGTTTAGGGGCCGCGCGAGGCGGCCCCGTTTTTTTTCATCAAAATTTTAGGGTATATTGTTCCCTATGTTCAACCTCCTTTGTCTGATCGGTTTTCATGAATGGCGCAGCCGGAACCCGTCTTCACGCAACTGTAAACGCTGCGGGAAAAAACAGCAGCGGCTGCCCTATGATCCGGGCAAATGGCAGAACGCCTGATTAGATAGACAGGCGATAAGGCTTATCGCTTGAACAAACGCTCATCATAATAAAATGGCTGTTGATGAATTACCTGCACGCCGCCTGCTTCGGGATGCAACGGGTTGATCAGTACGTTCTGCGCGAGCGGGTCGATGACACTGGGGACGAACAATAATAGCGCGCTTCGGTTGCGCAGCCAGGTATTGCCGATCAATTGCAGAAAAGCAGGGGCGGGGTAAGTCGCCCAGTCAGCCGGTAGTTGCGTGGCATCCAGTGCCTCCTGGCTAACGGTGTCGGGGGCTTCGAGTATCGTCAGGACAAGGTCATGGTGGATTTCTTCGGGCCGCAGATGGACCAGTTTTTCCAAAATACAGGTGGAAGAATTTAAGGACGTGTAAATGACCGGGAGACGGTCATGCCAGCGCGCGGCGGAAAAAAGGCCGCCCTGGCCGCTCAGGTCCGAAGCATATTTTTCGCGGGCGATCCGGTAAAGCTTCACGCGTAAAAACCAAATTCGATCTGGGCCAGTACATCATGGACCAGGCGGTAGCCTTCAGCGGTATCCAGCAGTTCAAGCGGGACCTGGTTGCCCAAAGCCAGCTGAGGTCTGTTCAGCCAATTTTCCAATGTTTCGACATCGCCGAAAATATCAAGGCCGCGGATATACAGCCGGCTAAACTCATAGATAAAACCGGATTGTTCTACCGGGAGCAGGTCGTTTTTATCGTAACGGTTCATCTGGCGGACACTGAGGTGCAGGATCTGCGCTAATACTTTCCGGGAAACCGAGGTCCGGTCCAAAATAATTTCGATGGCATCGTAGGGAACACCATGCCGGATGCAGTCCAGCACATCTAAGCGGGTTTTGCAACGGTTTTCATTTTTCTGATGATCATCGGGTAAGAAATACCAATACGCCCGGCTATACTCATCCACTCCTTCGGTAAGTGATCTGATATCTAATGTTTTCATACCTTTATGTCATGTGTCCTCAAAGTTAAAGACATTTGTCTTTAATTCCAAAAATTGATGACGATTTTCAACTCCTTTGTCTGATCGCTTTTCATGATTGACGCAGAAAGGACCCTTGAGTAGAAATTCTGCAAGGCTTGATCATATGATTCCGTAGGATATAGAGCACGATTGGTGTAATCAATTATTAAACGTGGCATTTGAAAATGAATGAATTAGCATGGTTAAAGTGTTACGAAACTTTCGATTCTCCATCTCGCAATGGGGTGATTAACAGGCTCGGAATATCCAGGTATAAACAGGGTATTATATAGGGAAGGCAAAAACTGGAATTTTTAATTTATATTGATGGCTAAATAATTGGTAAAGCCTATCTGTTACCGTAATTTTCGAAACGGTGCCTATAATTGGCAAATTAAACAACCTTCATTGCTCTCGTAATCATCAACTCCACCTAAGATATTCATGAGACTTTTATTTGCGGAGTTAGCTTTTTTACGAGCTTTCACTAACTCGTGTTCACGTTTGATTTGTTCCATTCGCTCGGGTTTTTCGAGTTCTGCTAAGGGTTCGTTACCGCACCAATAAAAAGTTGTAGTAGCTTTCTTTCCTGGTTTTTCGTAGGCCTTAGCTTGTTCAAATAGATCTGGATAAGTCTCCTTTAAACGTACCCATTCAATTTTTTGCTGATAAAAGCAAAAAAAGCATCCGGATCGTGTCCTTCCCCATTCGGTATACGGTGGCATTCCCAATCCCGACTCTTCTAAAATATTTACAATGTCGCCCCTAACTAAACCATCTTCTTTAAATGGATAGATTGGGATGATATTAGGTTTACTGCTAATATACCCTGTGCGGTCTTCGTCCGCACGTAACCCGACGTAATTGTAGCATTTACCAGACCCTATAAAGCGCTCGAAAGGTCGCAATTTCATCATTCTTGTGCACCAACGGCGGTGACTTGATGGCAACATCCCGCCATATACTTTCAGCAGTTGGTCAAATCCAATGAAATCACCATTTTCGACGGTGCTTTTATGAATTTCTTTGCCGAGAATAGCCTCTAATCGTCCTAAGTATTCATAGGTTTCAGGTAGTTCCTTACCAGTATCATGGAATACGTATTCCATGTCCGGAATACGGTCACGAAGATAAATTGCTAGGGCGGCACTGTCCTTACCTCCTGATAGGCTTAATATATGTCTAAAACCATTTTGATTCATCGCTTTTTCCTCAATTACAAATGTATCAACTTGTACACTTACTTTCCGGAAGATTATCAATCATAGTGTCTTTTTTAACTATTTCTGTATTCACAATTTCAATCCAGAAATATGTCTTCAATTTTTTGACATCTACAGTGGAATAACCCGAACTTAGTTTTTTATTTTCAACAATTGTAAAGTCATCACCGGGCTTAGGCTTCTTGAAAGCTCTGTTAGTAAAAAACCAATCATCGAACTTTAAATTAAATTTCTCCAATTCTTCCAGTAGGCTTTTTTGCTTGGGGTCTATTTCTGTGTCATGCTCTTGGGGGCGCAAATTTTTTATTTCTTCTATCAAAGCTTCCTTAAAGTCTAGAGCAAACTGGAGTGTAAGACGATACTTATCTTTTTCTTCATCGTCTTTATCATACCTGGAAAGATTCTTTATTTGCATGAAGCCGTAATTATCTTTCGCTGGTAAGAAATCCCTATTAATCTTTCCATCCCAAGATTTATATCCAACACGAATGCTCAACGAACCGTATAGTGGTGGCGAAACAGGTAATCCAACACGGGACAGATTAGAAGTGAAGCGACGCTGCACTTCTAAAGCAAAAGGTAAACGTAATCGATGCTCTCTATTCAGCTGATCCTTCTTTACCCAATCTATGAAGTCTTTATATTCAATAGTTTTTACACGCTCAATATTCCAATAAATTCGATACTGTTTTTCCTCGAAAATAAAAAATTCAGTTTTAAGCTTGTCGTTGCTTATTTGATTTTCAATTTCATCTAGTGTTCCTGGTATAACAAAAATGCTCATCTCCTTATCCATTTTGGACGGCCGTTCCAAATCGCATTGTGGATTGATAATCATATGGACGTTTTTGCTACCTGTTGACGTAAACAAATCTCCCAAGTGTAAATGTGGAGCATCGGGTAGCGTTTCATCGTTTAAATACCATTTATGGGCGAGCGTATCAAAATCCTGCTCGTACAAGGCGGTCATGAAGATTTTGGAAAGATTTTTAGATGGCGTAGTATGATGCAAGGGCTTTTTGTCAGATATGATTTGATCCAAAGTATCTTGAATTGCAATCAATTCCGTGTTTTTAAACATCAAATTTTGCCAATGTGCGCCATAGAGCCATTTCAAGTAATCGCCTAAAGGTTGTTGAGAGTCTCTTAATATGCTACTGTAGATATATTCATAATCTTCCACTTTTAATTTCTTGACTTCAACACCGAATTGATCTTGTGCTTCCTTGGCAGCATTAATCAATGTGTCCAAATAACTTTGAAGTTTACCGTTAGATATAAACTCCTCCTGGTAAGCTCGTATTAATAGAGAAACTTTTTCCGGATTAGATAGGTCTTTCTTTTGCGAGAATCGAAAAACCCCTTCTACCCAACCGGCATCTTCCTGAAATTTTTCAATTAGTGTTTCATCTCTTGAGTCCGAAGACATAAGGATTGTAATTGGTTTACTGCCTTTTGGGCACGCATCATAAATTTGTTTCGCAATACGTTGGGCATTTGCTACAGCTTCTTTCCCTTCCTGGACCCCAAGGTTATAATCAAGGAACACATAAACGTATTCATTACTATTAAATATAGTCCAATCTTCAATAAAGGATTTTTGCTCTTTGATTTCAAAGTTTTTTTCCTTCAAGTTGGAACAAAGTCGTTTTAACTCATCGAGATTATCAATTCGCCTTTGAAAGACTGATGTATGATAAACGAATTTTCTAAGTTCAGGATCATCGTGTCGTTCCCAAAGAACACGTAAATGATTTTCGTAATCAACAGAGTCATCATTCCAATCGTTTAAGGCTGGCCGGTCTATATTAAGGGCTTCTAACACTTTATCAAAAGCATCAGTTTCTCCATTTGCTTCGGAGCAAAACGCACGGTAATCTTCGATAGGAATTTCGCTGGCATAGATATCATCAAAAGCGTCATCAATCACAACAGCTTTGATTACTTTCATCTCCTGTTCAGTGGTGGGTGAAGTTTCGGTCATAAAATGTGATATTCAGGTTTATCGTATTATTAACATTTACTTAGGTCAAAAATGAATGTGTTCAAATGGTCTTTAGTGCCGTCATCTAACAGGTACAAGGATGCATTATGATATTTTGCTTGCTCTTTAGATATATAAAGCCCCAGTCCTTTACCCACGCTCGGTGGTTTTGTACTGTAAAACGGCCTAAATACCTCTTCCTTTTTATCTACTGAAATACCAGGCCCATTATCAGAAATAAGCAATTGCGAATTTGTGCGATCAACCTTGATAAAGATTTCGGGTTTAAAATTCCGATCAATGTTATGATGCTGTTTTAGCCAGTAAACCGAATTGCTAATGAGATTCTCTAATATTTGAATAATCATTCCCGGCACGGCACGAACGATCCATTGCGGATTATTGTCATTGTCAATTACTGAAAAATTGATGTGGTGGCGCTTGAATTGCTCGCGATGATTGTCTGAAATTTCCTTGATCAAATATTTAAGATCGGTTGGTGTTTTATGTTGACGACCAGAAGGACCGAGAGGATCAAGCACTTTTAAGCGGGTTTGAAGTGTTTTCAACTGTGATCTTAGTGTCGACATTGTGCCGCTCAAATTACTTGGAAGATTTGAACCGAGGGTATCTATTGTTTTCATTGCATGCTGAGTTGCCCTATTAAGTTCGTGTGCGATTACATCAACCATTAAACCAAGCCCGGCAAGATCGACAGTAGTCTTTAATCGATCTTCATAGACGGATGCAGTATCTTTCGCTCTTTTAACTAAAGCATTGCTTTCAGAAAGCACGTCATCAATTATTGAAAGTGCATCTTGTTCATTCTCTAATTCCGGATATTTTTCACGAAGTAATTGTACTGCTTGACGAACGTCAGCTTGTCCCTTTTCAATTCGTTCTTCAATTTCATCCAACTCAAGTGCGGCTATGTTTTCATCTTCCATTTCCTTTATCTCATCGAGATAAACTTTCAATTCCTTCCAGATGAAAAATTGTAACAGCGCAACAAGCGCTTTTTTCTCAACATTATCACGCAGTCCTTCGCGATTGGTTTGATCTAATAGTACAGAATTGCCTGCAGATGAAATTTCAACTTTTCCTATTAATTGCCTTCTGTTTAACTTATATCCGCCGGACGATAACGCCTTCTTATCTATCTGTAGCCAATCATCATCTGGCCCACCATAAGGATTAACTCTAAAACCGTCCCTGAACATCATTAAACCACCGCCCCAGTTATCAACTAGCTTTTTGATATTTGCAGCATCAAAAACACCTTCTTTAAGGGTCAGTAATTTTCTGTTAAACCAATAAAGTTCCACTTTAAAGGGTCCCAGTGCTTCTAATATTTCTCGGTATTGAGGGGACGCGATAATACCCGCCAAATGGGTACCAGAAAGTGAGAAAGTTTTCTGCCTGTTGTAGGACTTATAATCGATTTCTCCAGAAAATATAGGTCCGTCTTTTTTATCTATCAAAAGCGTAGCCGCAGCTCTAGCATGGGCATAATCGAAAACCGTTTTATCTATGCCCGGCAAAGGTACCGTTTGTCTATTAAACCAAAGATTGATAAAATCTCGGTTTTTAGATTCAAATGGGTTAATAAAACGGTTAAGCTCACTTTCGGCTATCTTAAACAGTTTGTCAAAGGTCCATTCATTATTTAAATCGTATACAAAAATTCTGGTACCTTTTAGAGAAACATCTTTTTTTACTTTGCCAAGTTTAGGTTCAAGCTTGATCGAATCTAGTAAAGCGTCGGAATCGTGTGAAAAAATTGACCAGTCAATTTCTAACTCATTAAAATTTTTTTCTCCAGCTTGTGTAGTCTCAACTCTTAATCCTTCGCCCAATCGCATAACTGAAAGCCTTCCTAGTCCTTTTTCACCTAATATAGGCCGACCTTTATTATTTTCCTCTTCTCGTTGTTTCCGTCTATTTCTGGTACCGATGGTGAGGTAGATGTCTGTTAAATCCTTTAAAGACATACCATCTCCGAGATCCTTAAAAAGTATATAATTGGCCTTTTTAAGGACACTCAAGAGATAAATGGGGTCATCTATGGTCTCTAATTCCTCAATTAACTCGCTTGCCTGGTGAGCCTCATCGTTTATATTTAATAATGCCGTATCTATTATATTTGAGATTGTGGCATTAGTTTTCTTTCCTTCAACAAGTAATGAGCATTGTTCTTTTAGCATGACTAAAAGTTCAAAGTCAATTCTTACAACAACTCTTACTTCTACAGATCTGGATTGCGCATCAAATGCGTTTTTAATCAACTCGTAAAAAGCAATCGCATCAGTGCTGATTAGCTCTGATCCTAATTGTAATATTGTGCGGGCTGTTATTTTAAACGACATACATCAGTTTTGATTTTTTTTATTTTGGGCATCGTCTAGCATCTTCCATAAGGCATTTGATGCAGCAGCCATACCTAATTGGCCATACTGCTCAAGCAAATCCGATATTTTTTTCTCTAAGCCGTCAATTACTTCGGCCTCAGAAGTACTAAAATGAATAACTTGACCCCTTTCCTGCCCGTCAGGTCGTGTCAGCGCAACCCTTAAGGATATTCCCTCGCCGTCTTTTTTTGACTTGCTGTAAACGGTCGCTTCAACGCGAATAAATTGCTGTGTTAGATGGTGTAGTTCCTGCTCAAACTTATAAATATCCTTTTCACGCCATTTATTAGCTGGCATTGAACACAATAGATTGGCCAAGGATTCCGCCCATTGGTCTGCATTTAGGTTGAGATCCGCTAAACGTAAACAATAGCTTTTCAAACGAATTTCAGTAATAAACGGCAATACGGAAGTCGCGCGCTTAGATAGCGCTAGACGGTTTTTTTCGAAAGACCCCGTAAGTTCAAATTCCTTCATCAAATCTTCAAGTAGGCGGTGAAGTAAGGCAGGATAACTTTGCCTAAGTTCGTCTATAGCCTCTTTTAGTTTTTTTGAGAATTCCGCTATCACTTCAGGTTGTAGACTGGCGTTTTTCAGGTCGCCAATATCGCATGCTTCTGGTAGATCGGTAAATAAAAGATTGACCGGGTCTCCCGTTTTCCGTAATATATTGCGAACACGCTGGGTAATTGAATTAAGGCTATTTGAATTCAATACATACTCGGGCAACTTGCCCATGAATGTATAGAGCGGTTTTATAATGTCAAGAAGATCTACCTGATCTACGACTTCATTGACAAATCCAAGGTCCTGTGCTAACTTGGAAAAAAGTGAAGTACGCAACGTAGTGATCGGATAAAACTGTATTTGAAACGTTTCCGGGGCCTTAATAAGTCGGAGGTAGTTCGAACCAGTTATCCGGGGTATAAAAGAACCATCTTCATACAACGCTACGGCTTGCTCGTTCATTACAATAAATACCGCCAACAGGACGGGGATCATTCCATCGCGGACACCAAAAGGCTTTGATCGCAGTACTTCAAATATATCAGGCACCTCTACGCGTTGATTGTGTTGGTCATTGAGAAGCTCATTAATACGCTGCATCGCCGGGATAACGTTGCAGTTATCAAGATCATAGGCCTCATCAGGCAATCTGATTTGCCAATTTCCATTACCCGCTTCATGGTGAAATCCTGCCGCATGAAAAACCGATAAATACATGGACATTTCCGGCGGATGTTTCTCGGGATCCATGCCTAAGAATGGCTTATCAGAATATTCAAACAGTCGTTCACAAAGCCGTAAACGCGCGGATGCTGCCGCTGAAGAGATATCCCTGCGATTAACAAGTTCGTTATGGATACGCGGTGCATAGGGAAAAAGCTCATCGAAAACATCGGCTAAAAAACCCATCATGGCCCGATTGCCTATAAGGGCTTCCTTCTTTTGTCCGAGGTGATACCATGCGAGCGCACTGTCCGCGCTTAGTGAATTAAAGCCGATTATTCTTTGCAATTGTTTTTGTAGTTCCAAATTTGATATTGCTAACTGTCGTGACACTTCATCACGAGCATACTTATCATGACGAAGGTCGCCAACCGACCTTTCGACCCATTCCCAACGGCGGACCTCTTCCAAAAATTCACTAAGAAAGCGCAATTGACCGGGAATCACGACAATAACACTGGGTGGCATATTATCAGCCGCAGCCTCGATAATGCTAATGGCTAGCTGCACCTGCTGTTCAGTTTCGCACAATGGAACAAGTATAAGACCATCTGAATCAAAAGGACGGTTCAATGATGATTCAAGCTCCGAAGCATCAATATAGTCAATCCCAAAGTATCGCAAATTCCCTGTTTCGATATAATGGCGGCGGGCAACGATTGGTCTGGTGGATAATCTATCCTTAAGTAAACTCTTTAGATCATTTGTTTGAGGTCCGACAGCTGCGATTGCCTGTGCATAGCAATCCTCGATATTGACACTGCTATGCGGCCAAATACAATACCCACCTGCGTGTCCACGGAAGTGTATTATATTGTCCCGATTCAATTTATCCAACACTTCTCTCATATCCGAATCATTAGCTAACGACAAAAGCGCTTCAGATGCAATTAAAGCATCGGAGTTTATGAGATTGATCAGCCCTATGGTCTTCAACAGCTGCAATTGCTCCTCATTCGAATAGGGAAAAGTTGCAATGACGTCATTTACTGCTTTCCAATGATAACTTAGTGCAGCCAATTTCGTGCCGAAAGCGGCCCGCGCAAAATCATATAGGTCATGCAATCTGTACAACCGCATACCCTCTGTACGCTGAACAAAATCTTGCAAACCAAAGGACTCTTGACCCAATAAAAATGAGTAGAGGGAACGCTCGTTTTGCCCGAAAGTAGTGAAGAGTTTTACTAATATAGGTATTACGGTTGGATGAAGCGGGTAAAGTCTTTTTGCCAGTTCTTCAAGAAGGTCTGAGCTTACGGTGTAGCCATACCAGCCTAAAGTTAGAGCCTTATGCATCAACACTGTCATAAATTCACCTGAATTTGACGGTATGGCCTCAGAATCAACGTCTAAAGCATGGCCGATCAGCAATACTACCTGATCTAAGGGGTGGTGCCATAGAATCTCCTCAAAGCGCCCTGCTACCTTTTCCCATTCTCTTTGCTGGCTTTTGGCAAGGCGTTCTGAATAGGCATTTAAACCCTGATGCAAAATTGTTACGACGATTATTGGATGCTTACCGCTTCTAGCAGCCATCTCCGCTAGAGATTGTAAAAGGAAAATATCTTCCTGTTCAGGTTTGGAGGCAGCAAGTTCAAGGAATTTTCCCGCCTCATCTATAAAAATGGAAATGCCAAAACCGGTCTTGCTTTTTATAATAAAGTCATGAAAACGTTTGGTCATTTTTAAAACCACCGAATCGTCGGGCTTGGCCGTTTCCGTCAAAATATGTTCTACTTCCTTTAGTAAGCTTTCACCCTTACTTTTTTCAGTTAGATAAGTTACCATACTTTGAAGGATTGCCTGGCCAAGTGAACCGCGGTAACCGGTAATGAGTAACGGTATTATGCGAGCGCCTTCCGCACCGTAATTTGAGACCTTTATATGACCTGGCAGGTCTCTTTTATCCAACACATTTGCGGCAAATAATGCAAACGATGATTTGCCCGAACCATAGTCACCAGTGATACGCCAGGCGCGTAAACTTGACTGCGGTTTCAAGCCGGCCAGGATCTTATGTAAGGATTGCTCACTTTGAGGAGTGACCAAGTAGTTATTTAAAGCCTCCGGATCATGCCAATCGCGTTCAAGATTGGTCGACCTCAGATATTGCTGATGTGTTTTAAATATATGTATCTCTTGAGCTATACTCACTATAATCGTTCCTGTTAATTCTTCTAATTTAGTTAAATAATACCTTCTGGTAAATCCTGCTCAACGTCTCCATCACAATTTCGTCGCTTAATTCCATATTTTTAACAATACGGGGTACTGCAGCAGATGAGACATACTCGAACAAACCTAGGGAATCTGCGTTAATACGTTCCAGCCGAAGACGAAGTTCGGGTTCCGGAAGTTTAAATATCTGTCCAATACTAAACGGCATTGATGAGACATCACGAAATGATAAGGTTTTTTCGGCTGCGTGAAAATTTCGCCAATGATCTAATAAGCAATAGGTAAAAAGCTCATTTGAAATGGTTCTGCCATTTTCGCTATTAAATTCATAAACTGGCTCCCGCCGGCCGGTTTCTCCCATCACGCGCTCACCCGCTTGGGAAATAAATTGCAATTCATTTAAAGGACAATCTAAGGAGTCTTCCAATACCTCGTTGGTTTTTTTCGACCGTACAGGTACATAACTGTGAAGAAAGATATCAAAATGCTGATCTTTAGTAAAATCAGCCAGCGGGCGATCCATTTGGTCGGATTCCTTTGTGAATTGCGCTAATACTTCGGAGCGCGTAAATTGTGGTTGAGGCCAGCGAAAAAGTAAGAAGTACCATGCGAAAAGCGGATCATCTTTAATACTAGAAAGCTTCCAGTGTAATAACCATAGTGTTTGGATGTCTTCCAGAAAAGGATCGTAGCCCTCTTCTCCAAATAGCTGGTGACCAAAATCAGTAATGGATAGCCCTGGGCCATTTTGACATGGTTGGGCCACGCTGAAGGCTTGAACCCAAAAACGAATGGATTTAACCATATTCTTACCAACGCCCAATGTTACCATCGCGTTGTTGTCATCAGCGAATATTTCCGGATTGTGTAAAATAGCTTTATAGGCTTTAGGAAGCCAAGTATAACGGGCGGGAAAACTTTCGTGTCCGGAAAATCTAAATTTCATCTATCAGTATTTGTAATAAGGCGGCCGGACGATCCCGACAAAACTGCCAGGCAACGTCCAAGCTATCAAAAATAATCTTTATTTTCGGCCTATTTATAAAAATAATCTAACAAATATAAGGATGATTTATTTAGATAACCATGCAACTACTGCCTGTGACCCAAGGGTCATAGAAAGCATGGTGCCATTTTATACCACATTTTATGGTAATGCGTCTAGCAATCATCTTTATGGTGAGATCGCTGCAAATGCTGTAAATGAAGCCGAGAAAAAAATCTATAATTTAATTAACGGGCAACATGGAACGCTTGTTTTTACCTCAGGAGCGACGGAGAGCAATAACATTGTTTTAATCGGGCTGGCGCAGGGCCACTACCAAAGAACCGGAAAGAAAGGTAAGATTGTTACTACTGGTATCGAACATAAAGCTATATTATCTCCACTTTCGTACCTCGAAAATGATGGTTGGCAGATCGAATACTTGCCGATAGATATTACCGGTACGGTTGATTTGGAAAAAGCGCGCGAGATCATTGATCAACGAACAGTATTGGTTTCGGTCCAGCTAGCTAATTCTGAAATTGGTACGATACAACCGATAAAAGAATTGGCTGCCTTATCGCACCGCGCCGGTGCGTTTTTTCATTCAGACGCAGCACAGGCGGTTGGGAAGATCTCTGTGGATGTTGCAGACAGTCAAGTGGATTTGCTCACCTTCAGCGCACATAAATTATATGGACCAAAAGGTGTAGGCGCAATCTGGATCAACCAAGACCCGGATTTGCTTTATAAACTTCAGCCGATCATGTTCGGGGGAGAATCGGGTAGCCGTCTTCGTCCAGGTACCTTACCCGTTCCGCTCGTTGTAGCATTTGGAGAAGCGTGTGCAATATGTGCCGAGGAATTAAAAGAAGGAACACATTATTTGTCGCTATTACGGGATCATTTTGAAAGCTTATTAAAGGCAGGCATACCAGATCTGTTAATTAATGGTAACCTTAGCAATCGTTTACCAAACAACTCCAACTTAACATTTCCTGATACGGAAGCCGATTTGTTACTAGCCAACCTACCGGAAATAGTTGCAAGTACGGGTTCAGCCTGTGAATCCGGAAGCATTGAACCTTCGCGCGTTCTATTAGCTATTGGTGTTCCGCGGGACGATGCCTTTAACACTTTGCGAATTGGACTTGGTCGTTTTAACACAATTTCTGAAATTGAAATCGCGGCGAAACTTTTCATTAAAGCTTATACTGAAGCTTTTGATGTTTTATAGAATTAGCAACAAAAGTCACACATCTTGTTCGTTCCACTTTTTTGGGAACTTTTCACCAAAACCAACGTATCTCTGATTTGAATTCAAAACGATCAGGTTTTCCTTAGTTCGCGTAATCGCGGTGTATACAATAGCATCAAGTTTTTTGGGGTTGTCCGGTATTCCGAGTGGGATATACAAAACAATATTAAGCAACTCCCAGCCCTTAAACGAGTGAATTGTTGACATTTTCAGGCGGCTATCACCCATCCAAAATGCCTTCTTATGCGGATGATAACGAGCTTCGGAATTGTCTTCAAAAACATGATTAACTTCAATGCCTTTTTCTTTAAACAAATTTATACAATCCTGCCCGTGTTTATGACTGGGCAATAGTAAAATTATGTCAGAAGGACTGTATTGAGCTTTCTTCAAGCGGCGGAATGCGTGATAAACCATATCTTGCCATTCAGAATCCCTTATGTTAAGCCAAACAATGTGCTGGGAGTGCAATAGTACAGGCAGAATATCAATTTTTGAGAGCTTAATATCCTGATTCAAATTAAATAGCTCGCTGAACTCGTTAGATAGTTCGGCTACTTTTTGCGGCATACGATAACTCACTGTTAAATCAATGAAAGGGGAAACAAATTTTTCAAGGCCTTGACGGGTAACACGTTTATCGATCCAATCCATTTCCCGGTCATAGATATTTTGCTTTTTATCACAAACTACCAACAGTTCATCACGCTTAGTAAGAAAAAGTTCATTTAGCATCCCATACCACTCCACATGATAGTCTTGCCCTTCATCGATCAGGATCGCATCGTATTTGTCATAATCACCACCTGCTACTGCCTGTCTAACTGAATTTGGCACAGTTGCCTTAAAAAAGTTTTCAATGGCATTTTCATATTCGAAAGGAAATTCAAATACGGTTGGTTCGGGCGATCTCGGCCATTCTTCACCAAACTCATTTAGTTTATCTTTACAAAATCCATGAAAATGGCTGAACGTAATTTTATCCCACTTAAATTTAAAGGGCGCTCTGGCGATCATATCCTTAATATAATGCCATAGTGTGATGTTAAATGAGATAATTAAAACGTTAAGCCCTGATGATGCTAAATTCGCAGCACGATATGCTAATGCCTGTGTTTTTCCGCTCCCGGCCACGCCCCTCGCACGGTGATGTCCTACAGCAGGCATTGCTAATTTCTCTTGATTACCCTTTAATGTTAAAGGTCCCCCTTGCTCGATATAATGAAAAGGTGGATTAAACCAAAACAGCAACTCTTCATTCCAAGCAATGTCCCAAAAATAACTATTACTGTAATTTACGTCAGGTACAACCTTTTCCAAATTGCCCGGCATTAACGAATCACTTCCCAAAATTGGTAAATATGAACTATCTTTTTCAGGGTTTACAAATAATTCTTCAGCTTTCCATTCCGGTGACTTATGGAAATACAAGGCTGTTTTAATTAAACCAAAAGCCTTTTTATCCTTATCCATTCTTTCGCCTATTGCTGGTACAAGCTGGCCAATGATCTTTTCTTTGTAGTGATTTACCTGTTTGATTGGGCTTTTTACCTGATATGAACTAGAACCATTCCGACCATACAGTTTTCCCCAACGGCCATTGGCATCTTTTTCACGACTGTAAAGATTCAAGTCCCAATCTTTAACCTCATAAATGACTACGCCAACAAAGGGATGAAATATAATAATATCCGGCCGGCTACCATTTAAAAAAGGCTGAGCAAAAATTAGCCACCCGCGATAAGCAGAAAGTGGCTTGTCTTTCGTCCAGTTGCTGTCTTTGGGAAGATATTTATCCAAATATGAAAGCAGCGCTTCTTCCCCCGGTGTTAGTGGATTATGTGCATCTTTAAGTTGCTCCCAGGTTGGATAAAGTCGGTTTGACACGATTAAACAAAACCAAATATAATTAATTATCAAAACGTTGCAACCTAGTTGTTTTTACGAATTACCAAATTGATACTATAATGCTGGATTAGAATTCTTGAAATCAATCTGAATAAATTTTATTCTGAGATTTTGTAAGTTCGTAATAAACTTTCTAGTAATGTCGCGATCTGTAGAAGAACGAAACCTTGTAGGTCATAATCATCGAGGCCACATTATTGATGCCTGCAGCTGGCTCGAAAAACACATTGAAGTTTTTATTTTGGATTTCTTTGTTGGAGAGCGTGGCACGCGTTGGGATATGATGCGGGAAATTTTGTTAGACCGCTTCCATTTTGATGGCAAGATCGCCACAATGGAGGTATTAGTCAAAAAGTCAGCTGGCACTAATTTTAAAAAACTTTATGGGAAACTATTTGGCGAACTAAGATATATCAAAGAGCAACGAAATTTCTTTGCTCATTACGTACAGATTGCTCGTTTAGACACCGACGATATTTCCTTGATATCTTTACGTGACGGCGCGAAAACCTTAAATTACACAGAACAGGAACTGAAGGACTTATTTGAAAAAATTCTTAAATGCTCGAATGAAGTGGTTGAACTCAACAAAAAAGTTAACGAGTTTCTTCCCGAGGAATTCCCTCGGTGATACAACATTTAATTTGAAATTTTTTCAAAATGTCGTACTTTTAATTAAGCCAAAGAAATAGCTAAGAACCGTTAATAATACGTTAACAGAAAAAAGAAAGGCAGCTACGACTCAAAGTAACTGCCTAATTATGAGGTATTTGTAGCAGGGATTGAACCTACGACCTTCGAGTTACGAGGTGTAGAAATTCCGCAATGCGTGACCATACGATTCGGTAGGATATAGCGCTCCGATTTGTGTAATCAATTATTGAACATGGCAATTAGAACGCAACGAATGAGTTGAGTCAAAGTGGTAAGGAACATGCTCACGGTTTTGATCATTGATTCGGAGGCCGACTTCGCACTTATTTGGACAAAAAGATCATCGCGACCCAGCTTCATAAAAATCCTTATTTCAAATTTATTTAGCTATAATATTCATTATCACCATTTTGCATCCTTTAACATTTCCTTATATTCGTATTCCAATTTTCCCAAATGGTTACACTTCAGGCACGGACAGACCAGGAGCTCACCACTTTGTTAAATTCAGGAGATAAACGGCCTTTCGCCGAATTGTACCTGGTAATTATTTCTAGGCTTATATCATAATTTTTCATCCCGATGCGTGATATATTCTCGAATTGTGCGATTGACTTAAGTGCTGTTAGTGTGGCCAATAAGTTTCATTTGAAGGATGGACGTTTGATTTGGGAACTTCGCAGGCTGTTTTGCTAATGCTTCACTACCTGGATAAATTAATTGAGGTGGTAGCCTAATCCATGCGCTTCTAAGAAAGCAACATACTCGTTCCAAAGACGATGGTCGAAGTTTGGTAATTCTATAATCTCGTTCATCGACAACTTCAATAAGTCACTTAAATTGCTAAGCCTGTTTAACACACAGGCTTTTTTTAATTCTGGACTAACAGGTAATAAATTTATCGGTTTGAGGAGAATGGATTCTGATCCTAAATTACCCGTCATATTGGAAGGTTAAAACGTACATGTAAAATTAAGGCAAATTTGCCTTAATTCAAAATCAAAATTAACCTAAGCTTTGGAATGTGCCACAGCTTAGAGATAATCATGCTATTAAAATCCTTGCAAACAATGTCAGGAAGTATCGATTGCAGCGCAATCTTGCGCAAGAAGCGTTAGCAAATTTGGTTGGGATAGAATTCAGTCAGATTAGCCGGATCGAGCGTGGCGTGATCAATACCAGCATTTCTATGATTTTCGCGCTCGCGAAAGCGTTGGAGATAAATCCAAGTCAGTTGATCGAGGAATGATTTATAAAAAACTTGCTCAAAACAAGGCCTTAATACAAAAAGCCCGCAAGAAACTGCGGGCTTTTTATTGTACTTAACACTCAGTTAATACTCAATTTTTTTCTTTGCGCAATACTTTTAGTACATTCGTTTTTAGATAGATACGAATCCCCGATCATGCGCGCCCTTAATACCTATACTGATCAAGAACTTGTCGCCCTGTTAAAACAGGACGATCAGCGGGCGCTGAAGGAAATATTTGAACGTTACTGGGATAAATTATTAGCAGTCGCTTTAAACAGGTTAAATAACCTGGAAGAAGCGGAAGAATGCGTGCAGGATGTCCTGATCAAACTGTGGAACCTGCGGGAAAAACTGGAACTCCGTTATACTTTATATACTTATTTGGCGGCTGCGACCCGCTACCGGGTATTGGATCTGTTAGACAGCCAGTACCGCAAACAAATTAAAACCGTCGAACTGACAGGCCAAGCTGAAATCCTCACTTCAAATACTTTGGCCGATTCTGCCCTGCTGGAAAAAGAATTGACCGAGAAGCTGGAAGATGCTATCCAAAACCTGCCGGAGAAATGCCGGATCGTTTACCGCATGAGCCGCGAAGAAGGGATGGCCAACAAGCAGATCGCCGCCGAACTGGAGATCTCTGAAAAAATGGTGGAAGCCCACATGACCCGCGCCATCAAGGGCCTAAGCGCTTCGCTGCCGGCCGTTATTTTACTCATCGCGAATATTTCTTAATTTTTTTTTCAAAGCGACATAGGGTTGTCTTTTAAATTGCCGTCTATAAAGGCAATATGGAAGAAATGCCTTCAAAAGAAGAATTACGCCGTTTGGCTTACAAATGGAAAACGGGAACGTTGACCGAAGAGGAAGCAGACAGGCTGGCGCAATGGGACCAGGCACAAAGAGATGAGATCATGGAACTATCCGATGATTCGGAAGGTCCGGACGCGGTACGCGACCGGATGTACGCTCATGTCTTGGCATCGATCAATCCAAATCAAAGACCAGCGATTAGACGCTTAATGCCATTAATTGCTATAGCTGCATCCATATTGCTGGCTTTAGCGGCTATATTATATTTCTATATAAAATCTAAACCTGCAACAGATCAAATAGTAAAGGTTGAAAACGACTTAAAACCTGGAACAAACGGTGCGATCCTGACTTTAGCCAACGGCAAAAAGATCGTTCTTGAAAAAACCAGAGTAGGGGCGATCGCATCCGGTATCAACAAATCCAACGACAGTTTATTAACTTATAACCAGCCAGAAGAAATTGGCCAGAATATCCTGGAAACGCCAAAAGGGCATCAATACAGTGTAGTATTGCCGGACGGAACCAAAGTTTGGCTCAACGCGGCATCATCATTAAAATACCCGACCAAATTCGTAAGCGAAAGAATCGTAGAATTAACAGGCGAAGCCTATTTTGAAGTGGTGCATAACGTCCATATGCCTTTCAAAGTAAAAACCAATAACCAGTTGACAGAAGATATCGGCACCAGATTTAATATCAGCGCTTATAACGACGAACCGGCTACCGCTACTACGTTGGTCGAAGGCTCAGTAAAAGTTAACGAGCAGCTCTTAAAACCTGGTTATACGGCTATTTCTCCGGTATCTACCACTACAAATGTAAAACGTGCCGATATTGACCAGGTAATTGCCTGGAAGAACGGTGCTTTCAGTTTTGAAAAGACGCCGGTACCGGTGATGATGCGGCAAATAGCACGCTGGTATGATGTGGAAGTGGCTTATGAAGGAGAAATACCCAACAAGACCATTACTGGTGAAGTACACCGTAACGTGAATGCGTCGCAGGCGCTGCAGATATTAAGCTACTTGAATATCCATTATAGAATAGAAGGAAAGAAAATCATAATAACTAAATAAATGCCAACCCTAATGAAACAGCTATGACCCGTACCCAAAACGAAACACAGTAAAACCGGAATTAGGTAGGGCCAAAAAAAACCGCGGAAGTGTTGGAAGCACGACCACGGTAAATATTTGGGTTTACCCTTTCTCCGTCCCGATCAGATCGCGACAGGGAGAATAAACAATTGTCTAAGATTGATACAGTATTAACCCAAACACTAGCAAATGTAATGAAATTTTACACGAATCTCCGTGCCTTGCCCAAGGCATGGCCCTACTTCAAAAAATCGTTTTTGATTATGAAGCTGACGACTCTTATCCTGTTCATCGCTTTTCTCAATGTGAGTGCAAAGACCTACAGCCAGGTTACCCTCAGGGAAAAGAATGCGTCGCTCGAAGAAACTATCAAAGCCATCAAAGAGCAAACCGGTTACTTTTTTATTTACAGTGACCAGGAAATAAAAACAAAGCCCATAACGGTAGATTTAAAGAATGCCTCTGTAGAAAAGGCGCTTGATGAATGCTTCAAGGATCAACCCGTTAGCTTTAAAATAATAGACAAAAACATCATCTTGCAGCTTAAGGAGCAATCTTTATTTGACCAAGCTAGGGTTTATTTGGCCCAAGTTACTGTTACTGGCAAAGTAATCGATGAAACCGGTCAGCCAATGACTGGAGTTACCGTACGTGTTAAAGATTTAAATACGGCTACTTTAACTGATAACAAAGGTTTTTATGAGATTACTGTCCCAGACGAGAAAACAACCATCGTCTTCAGCTTCATCGGTTTCGAAAGCCAGGAATATACAGCAAATGAATTGACCAAGATCAAAACCATCACCCTCAAAGCCAGTAACACCAACCTCAAAGAAGTCGTAGTCAACAAAGGCTACTACACTACCACCCAATTATTAAATACAGGGTCAGTATCATCCGTTAACGCTAGCCAAATTGCACAGGAACCTATCAACAATCCATTAACAGCTCTGCAGGGCCGAGTAACTGGCGCATTCATAACACAGGGAAGTGGACTTCCAGGTAGTTCGTTCTCTTTGTTAGTTCGTGGCCAGAATGCGATTCCAGCCGACGGTTTGGTAAAGGATACAAATCCATTCTTTGTTATTGATGGCGTGCCTTATATGGATCAAACACTTGGACTCGTTAATACAAATTTGAGCGGTGGTAACCCACTCAATTATATCAATCCACAAGATATTGAAACCATAGATATACTAAAAGATGCCGATGCAACCGCTATTTACGGAAGTAGAGGAGCGAATGGAGTGGTTTTAATTACAACTAAGAAAGGGAAAATAGGTGCTACAAAAATTACTGCCAATGTCTACGGCGGGTACGGAAAAGTAACTAAGCTCCCGCAACTGCTGAATACACAACAATATATTAGTATGCGTGAAGAAGCCCTTAAAAATGATGGCCTTCCCATACCTTCAATTACAACAGATCCAACCGATTATAATTATGATATTGATGGGGCCTGGAGCAAGGACAGATATACCGACTGGGCCAAATATTTTTGGGGCGGTGCCGCACAATATAGAAACGTCGACTTATCTGTTTCAGGTGGAAATAACAACACGCAATATTTAATAAGCGGTACCTGGCATCGGGAAGCCACAGTTTATAATGATCCAGGTGCCGACACTAAAGCCGCTTTCCATTTCGGCCTAAACAGCGCTTCTTCGAACCAAAAATTTAAGATAAGCTTTTTCGGAAACTATGTAAATGACAATAATACAGTTCAATCACTAGGTAGTTTTAGCGATTTGCTGTTACCGCCCAATGCGCCCACTCTATATAATGCTGATGGTACCTTAAATTGGGCGCCCTTGACGCCGGGTGGCGTTGGAACATGGACAAATCCCCTGGCTCATTATTTATATAGTCACTATAGTGCCATCACCGACAATCTAGTTGGAGATGTCATAATGAGTTACCAGCTAACCAATGGATTGACCATTAAGGCGAGCGGCGGCTACACTGTCACCAGGACTGATGAAAAAAGACAGTTACCGCTAAAATACTATGACCCTGGTTATCATTTCACAACCGGTAATCAGTCAACTTTCGGCAACGCAAATAATAGGTCCTGGATAGTAGAACCTCAGCTAAACTATAATAATACATTCGGTAAAGCAGAAATAAATACACTGATCGGCAGTACGTTTCAACAACAGGAAAACCAGAGATTACAAACAACAGGAACTAATTTCAGTAGTGATGCACTTCTCTCCAATCTTTCTGCTGCTTCAGTAATTACTATTAACAGCTCAAGTCAGGCGCTTTACCGGTATAGTGCAATTTATGGCCGTATTGGCATGACTTGGGACAACAAGTATGTTTTAAATATTACGGCCAGACGCGACGCCAGCAGTCGGTTCGGCCCAGATCGTCAATTCGCGAATTTTTTTTCTACAGGAGCGGCCTGGATATTTTCGAATGAAAATTTTTCAAAAGATTTATTTCCTTGGTTGAGTCTGGGAAAGATAAGAGGTAGTTATGGTATTACTGGTAGTGATCAAATCTCTGATTATTATTTTATGGATTTGTATAGTTCCGTTAGCAAAACTTACGATGAAATTAAGGGTTTACAACCAACACGTTTTTATAATCCAGTCTTAGGTTGGGAATCGACCAAAAAACTAGAGGTTGGTGTAGATCTAGGGTTTATTAATGATCGCATTAATTTAAGTGTTGATTATTACCGGAATCGTTCGGGTAATCAGTTATTAAATCAACCTCTTCCAATAAGTACAGGCTTTGGTACTATAATTACTAATATAGATGGTTCAGTACAAAATACCGGTTTAGAAATAGTTTTAAATACTGTAAATGTTAAATCCCCGGACTTTCATTGGCAGAGCAATTTTAATTTGACTATGCCCCAAAATAAATTATTAAGAATTCCGGACTACTTGACCTTAGGAGATTTCACTATCGGAAAGCCTATAACACAGATTAAAGTTCCACATCTGGTCGGAATTGATTCAGTTACCGGGGCTTATATTTTTTCTGATGGAAATGGGGGGACAACCAGTACCTCTGCTGCTGCGACTGCTTATATGAATACCGCACCAAAACTATACGGGGGCTTTGATAATAATATCAGTTATAAAAATTTCTCGTTGGATATATTATTTTCATTTGTTAAGCAAACAGGGCGTAGTATATTTTCCGGAATTGGTAACCCTCCAGGTGATTGGATGGTAAACCAACCCACATATGTGCTTGATCGTTGGCAAAATAATGGTGATCGCAATATTTATCAGCGCTTTACCCAAGATTATTCTACAGATGCATATCGGGCTTACAGCAGCCTTATAAATAGTGACTTTACTTACGTGGATGCATCCTATATCCGGCTCAAAAACCTAGCATTATCTTGGTCAGTTCCACGTAGCTTGACTGCCCGTCTAAAATTGGATGATGTGAAATTTTATTTCCAAGGGCAAAATTTGTTGACGATCACTTCTTATAAAGGACTTGATCCGGAAACACAAGGGGTTTCTTTACCGCCTTTAAGAGTTTATACATTGGGTATTCAGGCAACTTTTTAAAATTACAATTATGAAAGTTAAATCAATCTTAAATATAATAAGGGTATGTTTGGCCCTGCTTTTATTTTTAGCAGTTCAAGGATGTCGAAAGTTTGTCGAAGTACCCCCACCGCCAACGCAACTATCATCCGGATCAGTATTTGCCGATGACGCCTCTGCTGCTGCTGCTGTAACAAGTATTTACACAAATATGTCGGCAAAAGGAATCACAGACGGCCCCACATGCCTTAGTCTGCTCATGGGCGGCTATGCTGACGAATATGTAAATTATTCTTCCTATGGCGCTTGGGCTCCTTACTGTAAAGATGCACCGGAAGGCAATTCACCCGGTTTTTTGGAAATGTACCAACGGATTTATCAAGTTAATACAGCATTAAGTGGATTAAACGCATCAAATACCCTTACGCCGGTAATTAAATCTCAGCTCATTGGTGAAGTCAGTTTTATGCGGGCGTTTTTTTACTTCTACCTGGTAAATTTATACGGAGATGTGCCGTTGATGCTAACCGGCGACCCTAGTATAAATAGCAAAATCGGACGCACAAATAAAAATAAGGTATATGATCAAATTATTAAAGACTTGACAGTAGCTAAAAATAGCTTACAGGATGAATATCGGACTGGTGGAGGTGTTGCATCGGTAGAACGCATACGTCCCAACAAAAGTACAGCGATAGCGCTGCTAGCCAGAGTTTACCTGTATAAAAGCGATTGGAATAATGCTGAAGTCGCTTCAACAAGTGTAATTTCTAATACAAGCTTGTATTCATTGGTGACTTTGAATGCTGTTTTTAAAAAGAATTCGAATGAATCAATTTTTCAGATACAGGCTGTTAATGTTCCTAATACATCGAACTTGATTACTCAATATTTGATTATCCGACCTAATTATACGCCCACAAATAATGCCGCACTAATGTTAATCAGCCCACAATTGCAAAATGCATTACAAACTAACGGCGGACAACGTTTTACATCCTGGGTAGGGCAGTACACGGCCAATGCCACCACCTACTATTATGCGAATAAATATCAATCTGTTCTCACCGTTCAACCTAATACAGAATATATGACAGTGTTGCGTTTGTCTGAACAATATTTGATTCGCGCAGAAGCGCGCTTTCAGCAAGGTAACGTTGATGGTGCAAAATCAGATTTAATGGCTATTCGTCAAAGGGCAGGATTAGGCCCGGTTACCACGACAGATATACTTGATGCCATACACAAGGAACGCCAGGTTGAACTATTTGGAGAATGGGGCGATCGCTGGTTTGATCTAAAAAGATCTGGGCAAGTAAATTCAGTCATGTCGGCCGTAGCAGTATCCAAAGGCGTAACCTGGGCTGACTACAAAACTCTATTTCCAATCCCTCAAACTGAAATTGATCTAAATCCTGCGTTACTGCCAAATAACTCGGGCTATTAGTCTACTTTAATATCAACAGCAACCATAGTGAAATAATTATGGTTGCTGTCAATTCACTAAAAAATTATATATGAAAAAATATCTGCTTATATATTTTGCGGCCTTATCCCTTACGGCTTCAGCTCAAGGCATCAATTTCGAAAAAAACCTAGCGTGGAAAGATGTGCTGCTAAAAGCCAAAACTGAACATAAATACATTTTCATGGACTGCTATGCGACCTGGTGTGCACCATGCAAATGGATTGCAAATAACATTTTCCCAAATGACACGGTCGGTAAATATTTCAATGACCATTTCATCAATGTTGCACTCCAAATGGACAGAACTAAAAACGATGATGATTTTGTAAAGTTGTGGTATAACGACTCAAGATCAATTGGCCAGCAATACAGTATTCAAGCCTATCCTACCTATTTATTTTTTGATTGGAACGGGAATGCAGTTCACCGATTTGTTGGAACACCTGAAAATGCTGGTTCTTTTATTGCTATCGCAACAAATTCATTCGATCCTAATAAACAGTATTATACAATTTTAAAACAACTGGATGCACACAAATCAGATTCAGTGTTTCTAAGAGAATTGGTTTTAAAAACAATCCGGTTTGACAAAAATAATGCAAAGTTGGCTGTTAACGCATACTTTAAGACCCTTACTCATCCATTTGAAAAGAACAATCTCGAATTTAACAGTAAGATCATAGTCGCCAGTGACCAGGAAATTTTTACGTTTTTTTTTAGAAATATAAAGAAAATCAATGAAATCCTTGGTAACACATATATGGCCGAAGGAAGAATTGCATACATTATTCAGAATGAAGATCTGATGCCTTACTATGCTGCCAATAACCCAGGCATAACATGGTCAGATTTTGAAAAGAAAATATTGGAAAAATATCCACAAATAAGCACTAGTGTTATGACTAGTCTTAAAGACTACTACAAATCGGGCGCGTATGAGTATCTAATAAGGGCGAAGGTAGATGGTTTGGGAAAGGTTAATCCTGATTGGAATGATTTAATCAATAAAGCGGCTCAGAAGTTTCCGGATATCAGCCGAGAGGATCTGGAGAATCAAACGATAATTCATAAAGCAAGATATTATAAAAATCGCCAGATGTGGCCAGAATTCGATGCTTCCGTAATAGAGTTAGGAACGTATTTGAACCGGCCCCGTTTTACCAAAAGTTTTCCTTATCCCTTTGCTAATGATATTGCCTGGGACGGTGTTTTTTTGCACTCGGAGAATATAAACGCGTTAAAGGCTGTCATCAACTGGTTTAAAAAGGCTTTTGTTGATCGTGCGGATTTCAGTAAATATGTTGATGTAACAATAGTGGATACCTATGCCAATTTGTTGTATAAGGCGGGAAACCGGGACAGTGCAATTCAATATGAAGAAATTGCATACAAGGCAGCCCAAAAAAATGCAGAAAAACACCCTGATGATCTGGGAGATATATCTGCCGCCTTAAACAAAATGAAAAAGGGCGAAAAGACTTGGCCCCAACCGGAAACATCAATTCAACCAACAATTAAGAATAAATGAATTACCTAATCAAAGTTTGTTTATACCTTTCCCTATGGGGATTTGCAAGTGATGCACTCTGTCAAAGTGGTAAAGTTCCGGATATTGCGCATAAGAAAACACTCGATCTAGAATCAATAAAAAAATGGCCAGAAATTGATAATGAAATTATAAGTCGCGATGGAGTCTTTATTGCTTACAATATTCAAAATACAGATGGCTCAAATGAATTAGTTGTCAAATCAATAGCAACTCATAGAGAAATTAAATTAGGTAATGGAAAGGAATCAAAATTTACAAACGACTCACATTTCTTGTTTTTTAAAACGACGGCCGATAGTATTTGGAAGGTTGAATTATATAGTGGTAAATTGGAATTTGTTGATCAAGGTCAATATTTAGAATTGCCTGGCAGCAATAGTAATTGGGTGATATATAAACCTACGAAATCAAAGGGTTGGACGATTTACAATGCAATTTCAGGTAAAAAAGGAGAATATAATACCGCTGTGGAATGTTTTTTTTCTCATACTGGTCAAGATGTTTTAATCTATAAAACCGGTTCTCAAGAAAATAAAAATGCTGACTATGTATTGAGTTGGCTTAACTTGGAAAATGATAAAGAAATTCAAATTTACAAGGGTAATAGGTTATCAAACGTAGTATTTGATTTTAATGATCAACAACTCGCCTTTATAAGCTCAAATGGAGAAAGTACTTACCGAGGAAATAAAATCTGGTATTATAAAAAAGGTACGCAAGGAGCCAAAATATTGATTGATAGTGTTGTTGAAGACCTGCCACATAGTTATGTGGGAGAAAAAAAAATGTTTTTTGACAAACAAGGAAAACGTCTATTTTTTTACAGCGGAAATCGTGTCGCGCGAAAATCAGAGGACGAATCAGTAAAAGGTACAATGGTAAACGTTTGGAACTACAAGGATGAGGAATTACAATCTGACCAATTGAATTCAATACAGGAGCGTAGTATTTCCAGAAAACTCTGTCTTTCGGTAATCGATGTTGAAAACTCAGAGAAGGTAATTCAGCTTCAACAAGTAAGTGACATGATGTTGATTGGGCTTAACGCAACAGAAGACTTTGCCTTGTTTACAGCTAATATCAACGGTGACTCTAGAGAAAATAGTTGGCGACTTACTGCTCGACCCGATATATATATTGTGAATACTAAAGATGGAAGTAGAAAATTGATAAAAAGTCGCTTAAGAGGATTTGATGTTAGATTTTCTGTCGGTGGTAAGTATGTAATTTGGTATGATAATCAACTTAATGCTTGGTTTACCTATAATGTTCGTACAGAAAATACAGTAAACATTACATCAAATTTAAAATCCCGAATAGATGCGGAAAATGACGCAAATGCGCTTTCATCGATCAGTGAAGGCATTGCGGGATGGTTGGGAAATGATCATTTGCTATTGATTTATGATAGAAATGACATTTGGGCAATAGACCCAGAAGGAGAAAAGCAACCAATTAATGTAACTAACGGATATGGGAAAGCGCATAATATTCGTTTTAGGCGCCTTGACTTTGGAACAAATCATTTTAACTTGAATGACACGATAATCCTCTCCGCATTTAATACAAAGACTAAACAGGCCGGATTTTTTAGTGTGTCACTCGGGAGGGATAATCTTCGGAAATTAGTAATGGCTGACAAAGGATATTATTTCCCACCAAGATATGGTAGCTCTATACTTGGAAAAGCTCAATTTAAGCCAGTTAGGGCAACAAACAATAATGTTTTTCTGACTAGGATAATGAGTGGAGGGGAATACTCTAATCTGTATTATACCAGTGATTTTACTTCATTTTCGCAACTGACATCCTTATCTCCTCAAAAAGATTATAACTGGTATAAAGAGCAATTGATACATTGGAAGCTGCCAAATGGAAATGAAACTTCTGGCATCCTTTATAAGCCCGAGGATTTTGATAATACTAAGAGATATCCTGTTATATTTTACTATTATGAAAGGGAATCGGATTATTTGAATTCATTTATTACGCCGAATTTAAGTGATGGAACTATAAGTATTCCCTGGTTGGTAAGTCATGGATATATTGTATGTGTGCCCGATATTTATCATTATATAGCAGGATATCCTTCAAAAAACGCGTATAACGCCGTTGTGTCAGCCGCAGATTATTTATCTAAGTTGCCTTGGATAAATAAAAATAAAATGGCGTTAGCAGGACATAGCTTTGGTGGCTACGAAACGAACTGTATTCTTACGCAAACGTCAATTTTTGCAGCGGCCTTTGAGGCCGCAGGTATATGCAATGTTATTGACGATTATTTAGAACCTAGAAGGAAAGACGGGATGGGTCGCATTGGTTTTTACTACGAGACGGGTCAAGGCCGCATGGCATCTTCTTTCTGGGAAAATCCAAAAAGGTACATCGACAATTCTCCAATTTTCGAAGCTGCGAAGGTCAATACACCTTTATTAATAATGCATAATACTAATGACGTAGCAGTGCCTTGGACCCAGGGGTACGTTTGGTTTAATGCCTTACAGCGACTTGGGAAAGAAGTTTGGATGTTGCAATATGATAATGAAGGCCACGTAATGTCAGACGATCAAAATAAGGTCGATTTTTCTCAAAGAGTGATGCAATTCTTTGACTATTATCTGATGGGAAAGCAAGCACCGAAATGGTTAAAATATGGTATCCCGGCTTCAATGAAGGGGACGGATAATGGACTTAAAATAAATTGAGGATTTATAGAGACTGAAGAACAATATTATTCATTTTGGAAAAATTTTTACTGCTATTGTGCCTTTGTAATGGACTTGCAAGGCATGCCCAGACAAAACAAAAAGGGAATCCGCTAAGTAATGCTACCTGGATCACAACAACGGACTATATAAATGGTGCGCATCGTCAAGCACCAATATTTTACAAATCGTTAAGGTTCGATAAACCTGTTAAAAGAGCTATTCTATATATATCAGCCTTGGGCCTGTATGAAGCAAAACTAAATGGAAAAAAGATCGGTAGTGATTATTTCACACCAGGCTTTGTGGATTACAATCAACGTATACCTTACCAGGTTTATGATATTTCAACGCAAATAAAAGCGGATAATGAATTAAGCGTTACCGTTGGCGAGGGCTGGTACCGTGGGATATTTCGTGGCAGCGCCAGCGACAACGAGGGTGACCATTACGGCAAAGAAGCAGGCCTGATTGCCTGTCTGCATTTGGTCTTTACAGACGGGACAAAAAAGGATGTAGTGACCGACAGAACTTGGCAGTCAGCTTATGGCCCTATTTTTTATTCCGGGATCTATGAAGGGGAGCTATTTGACGCAAATATTATTGCCACCCCAAAGCAAGCCGTTAAGATACTTGATCACAGCAAAGCTTCGTTATTTCCTTCTTCAAAAGAGCCGGTACGGGCACATGAGCATTTCGCGCCTGAAAGTACCTGGGATGGTGGCGATAATTCACTCATCATCGATTTTGGACAAAATTTGGCAGGATGGGTACAGTTAAAATGCAAAGGCCTGAAAGGCGACAGCCTGAAAATTGAACATGCCGAGGTGCTCGACAAGGACGGTGGTTTTTATACCGCTAACTTACGAAATGCTACTGCTACCGACATTTATGTGCTGAATGGCATACAAAGCATACTTAATCCGCATTTTACTTATCATGGCTTCCGGTATGCGCGCCTGACCTGGATCAGGGACAAAAAGAATATACCTATTCCGGAAACAGGATGGAGCGCAGAAGCGGTCGCACTTTACACCGATCTTAAACACACAGGCACATTTGCGTGTTCTGAGCCGGTGATCAGCCGTTTGCAGAAAAATATCGAATGGAGCCTGAACAGTAATTTTTTCGAGATCCCTACAGATTGTCCGCAACGGAGCGAGCGGCTCGGCTGGACAGGCGATGCGCAGGTATTTGCACCAACAGCCTGTTTTCTGCGCAATACCAAAAAATTCTATAGCAGCTGGCTCAATGACCTGGCAGGTGAGCAAGGTGAAAATGGCGGGGTTCCAACTTACATACCAACAGTTGAACCTCACAAACCCGAGGTCAAAGGTGTTGCAGGCTGGGGTGACGCTGCAACTATAGTTCCCTGGACAGTATATGAAACCTACGCAGACAAAAAATTATTAGAACAGCAATATTCATCCATGAAAGCCTGGGTGGATTATATACAAGGTCAAAGCAATGACGGGCTTTGGGAAGCAAATGGTTACGGAGATTGGTACGCAATGGGGCCTTCTACAAAACTTCCCCTGATCGATCAATGCTATTGGGCTCGCTCGGCGCAAATCCTCGCTGCCGCGGCTAAGGTATTGGGTAAAACAGCCGACGCTGTAAAATATGCCGGAATGGTAGCAACGGTAAAAAGCAATTTTATGAAAACCTATGTCAATGCCGATGGTAGCCTGAAAATTAAAACGCAAACTGCTTACGTGCTGGCATTGGCTTTTGACATGCTGCCAGAAGACAAACGCGCGGATGCTGCAAATCGCCTGGTGACATTGATCCGACAGAATGACGATCACTTGGCTACCGGGTTTTTAGGGACGCCCTTTCTATTAAAAGTACTGGCCGACTATGGCTATGCGGATGTCGCATACAAATTATTAAATCAAAAGACGATGCCATCCTGGCTTTATCCTATTACGATGGGCGCGACCACGATCTGGGAGAAATGGAATGGTATGGGTTCGGACGGTGCGGCTAATGAGACCAGTTATAATCATTATAGTTACGGCGCTGTAGGGCTTTGGCTCTATGAATATGTTGCTGGCATCCGCAAGGCCGCGCCGGGTTACAAAAAGGTCCTGATCAAACCTATTCCTGGCGGAAATCTGACTTGGGCAAAGGCGACTTATCAGATCAGCTATGGGATGATCAGTTCAGAGTGGCACACCAAAGGGAATCAAACAAATTATGAGATCAGCATACCCAAAGGAACTACTGCCAGTATTGAACTTCCGAATCAAAAAGTTAAAAAAGTAGGGCCCGGCCATTATCAGTACACCATAAACAATTTATAATTACTCATGAAAACATTAACCATTATCTGCTGCATCCTTTTCGCAGCGTTTCAATCAAAAGCACAGGCCATTGCCAATAACGGTTTGAAAGATTTCCCGGCAAACCTGGCTGCCATCGTTAAAGCCGATGATGTTGCGGCATTGGACAAAATTGTTAATAAGGAAAACATTAACGAGTGCTATGGCAATTATAGCATCTTGTCACAATCCGTTAGGGCGAATGCTAAAAAATGTTTCGATCAGTTGATCTTAAAAGGTGCGGATGTCAACAAAGAATGCAATGGCTATGTGCCGCCTTTGATGCATGCCTGCAAATACGGGCGGCTGGAAATGGTAAAAATACTGATCGCGAAAGGTGCTAAAAAGGACTATAAATATGATGGTGATGATCCAAATATTTCCGGTATGACACCGCTGACTTATGCGGAAAAGTTTAATCAGGGAGCTGTTGGAGAATATTTAAAGAGCCTATAGTGAAGTACTTGCTGATTTTGGTTTTGATGTTGACAGGTCTTCTGACATTCGCGCAAAAGGTATGGACGGTTGACGGCCCTTATGTGCGTTATGAAGACCAAAAAGCAGTTGCTATCACAATTGAAAAAGATGATAATTTAACGTTGGCAAAATCGGAATTGATTTTGCCGGGTGAACAGATGGTGGTAACGCCCGAAGGGCACCCGGAGTGGGCATTTAAGGTGAGTCTTAAAGAAAAAATTGAAATTCCTTACGGTGAATATCCGGCGGCGGGCAAAACATTGTTTGTTTCGGACATAGAAGGGGAGTTTAAAGTTTTTAGGGAATTATTGCTGAAAAGCAAAGTGATCGATCAGGAGTATAACTGGATCTATGGTGCGAATAATTTGGTGATCGCGGGCGATCTGTTTGACAGGGGTAAGGATGTGGTGCCTGAACTCTGGCTGTTGTATAAACTGGAAGATGAAGCGAAGGCGAAAGGCGGCAGTGTACATGTTTTACTGGGCAATCATGATATCATGAACCTGGATGGCGACCACCGGTATACGGATGGGAAATACTTTAAAAATGCCTGGTTAATGGGTACGGATGCAACGGGTTTGTTCGGTAAGGATACTGAACTGGGCCGCTGGCTGCTTTCTAAAAATATTGTTGAAAAGATTGGTGATGTCTTGGTAATGCATGCGGGATTATCACCTGAGGTTGCCCGACTCAATTTGTCGCTTGAGCAACTGAACCATAAAGCAAGGCCCTACTATGATGTAAAAATCAATCAGATCCCGGCTGATTTCAAAGTGCTGTTTGATAAATCCTCACCGTTTTGGTACAGGGCTTATTTCAGGGAAACTAAAATTAGTATGGCAGGGCTGGACAGTACTTTACAGCAGTATGCTTGTAAATATATTGTAGTGGGGCACACTATTGTTAAATGGAATGTGGCGAGTTATTACGAGGGCAAAGTAATTGGTATTGATGTTGATACGCACAAAGGGCATTCCGCTTCGGTCTTGTATGAAAATGGGAAGTGGCATAGGGATAATCAAAAACTTTTGCGCTACAAACCCAAAAATGACCAAATAAAAGAAAAAGATATTTTATGAAAAGAATAAAATTCGATGGCTTTATCTGCAATTACGGCGGCTGAACATGAGCGCAATTTGAATAAGTTGAGTAATGTAAAAATGTACCAGTCAAGGATTGAAATTGAAAAGGAACTGGAAGGATTGCTGGCGGCTTATCATGATCAATTGATGGGTTTGGGCGATACGATTGAACAGTACAAGAGCACGGCGGCGAAAATACCGGGTGTGCGTAGAGCTGAACGGGGTAAAATTGTTTGATGGTTAGGTGAGAGCGCTGTGAAGGAGAAACTTTAATGAAGAGAATCGCATGAACGGAAACAAACCTGATGAAATAGACTTGAAGATTTTGCGGTATCTGCAAAATAATGCCTGGATGAATTTGGGAAAGCTGGCGGGATTGGTGGGCATTACCGGCGGGCCGCTGTCTACGCGGATCGAACGGATGGAAAAAGCAGGGCTGATCAAAAAATTTATGGCGGTACTGGACCGGGAAAAGGCGGGAATGCCGGTATTGGTGATGCTGCTGGTTAAATTGAAGGAGCAAAACACTGCCTTGTTAGACGAATTTGAAACTTTGGCTTGCGCGATGCCGGAAGTATTATCCTGTTTGAATATTGCCGGGCCATGGAACTTTGTGTTGCAGGTGGCGGCCCGGACACCACAGGAATATGCGGTCTGGTTGCTGGAGAATATCAATTCGCAGATTAATGTAGGCAATGTGGAGAGTTTGTTTTTATTGAAAGAGGGGAAGAGTTATGGCGCGATACCCTTAAAAATTTAGTGTGAACGGGTTTTACGCTAATTTTTACGGTAGGTAAAATAATAATAATCCGCGCGATTTTATTCAGGACATTTAAACTTATGCATTTTTTAAAGCATTAACCGCATGAAACCGACCTTCACTGATAATTGCAAATTGAGCCAAAGTACCCAGGTGGCCAGCTTATGGAAACTCATCGGGAATACGCCCTTTATCGCGATCTCGTATAGTTATCGTGGCGGCGCGCCGCAGGAAGTATTGGTGAAATGCGAACAATATAACTTAACCGGCAGTATTAAGGACAGGATGGCTTTATACATTTTACAGAAAGCCTGCGAACAGGGAAAGATCAAACCGGGAGATACGATTGTGGAAGCAACCAGCGGCAATACAGGAATTGCATTTGCGGCCATAGGCAAAGCGATCGGTGCCAAAGTAAAAATCATCATGCCGGACTGGATGAGTCTGGAAAGACGGGCCATTATCAAAGGCTATGGTGCAGAGATACAATTGGTTAGTGAAGAGCAAGGTAGATTTCCCGGCAGCATCCGGATCGCTGAGGCGATGAGCAAGTTAGACGGGGTTTTTCTGCCCAGGCAATTTGATAACCAGTACAATGTGGAAGCGCATGAAAAAACGACGGGCAGAGAAATAGGTCATTCCTTATTATTGGAAGAACTCAAGCCAGCCGCATTTGTTGCCGGCGTTGGAACCGGCGGAACGGTAATGGGTGTCGGCAATTACTTGCGGACCATATTTCCGAATATTAAGATCCATCCGCTCGAACCTGCAGAAAGTCCGACACTTTCTACGGGCGTCAAATGCGGCAGCCACCGTATCCAGGGGATCAGCGACGACTTTATCCCCGGCATTGTCGAGCTGGAAAAACTGGATAGCATCGTGCAGGTAAATGATGGGGACGGGATATTGATGGCACAGTTGCTCACCAAAAACCTCGGTTTATCGGTGGGTATATCTTCAGGCGCTAACTTGATAGGGGCCATCAAATTACAACAAGCTTATGGCGGCAAGCCTGTAGTGACCATCTTCCCGGATGACAATAAAAAATATTTGAGTACCGACCTCTTTAAAACGGAACCTGTAAAAGACCATTACCTGGCTAAGGATATAAAGCTGATCGCTCACCGGGTACTGGCCAGGGTTTAAAAATGTTACGCTCGTTCTTTAGATCAGAAATAGTTAAATGTAAATCAAGCCGCAGGTAGCGTCAGCGGTAAAAAATGGAGGTGCAGCCGGGTTTCGGCGTGCACCTTTTTTGGCGATAATTAAAACCTAAATATACCTATGATCAACTATGCAACTGAAGGCCTTGAAAACCTGGTGAACGAGATTGTTGCGAATGCTAAACACCATAGCTCCAATGAAACATCCATTAAATTACTCGCGTTGGAATGTAAACGCACGCAACAAATTGTTGCCAGGCACCTGACCACCCTTGACCGCAAAGCACATATCCGAAACTTTCAGGATATTTTGATGAACAGGCTGGTGACTATGTGCCGACAAATTGTACGAGGTCAGGGATAGTGATAGGGGAGAAATGAATGTATTGTTAGAGCTGCTGGCTAGTCTGAGAAATACCCTGCCCTTACGCATCAGCAAAAAAACTTTATTACCAATGGCCTTTATCGAAAGGCAATCAGTGCTATTAGAAGAACGTTGGCTAAAGCTGCATCATCTTTTTGCCCAAAAGGGCATTGATGAAATCTTAATAGAGGTGTCCCATATCCCCGTACGCAACTTCAACAACAAAGGCCGGCGGTTAACATGGAGTGATTATACCTGGTTGCGGCGATTCTTCGCGCTTCTGGAAACGATTGATTGGGAAAACCTGCCCTGCGGTTCCGAACAGGAGGCTGTCGTGTCCCAGCTCATCCGGATGGACTTTAATCACCAGCGTTTTTTCGCCTATTGCTACCGCTTGGTCAAAAGCAAGCTGGATGCTCATACAAGCAAGAAAGCAAAATTGAATGAGATCTTACACTGCAAAACACTTGTCCTTCAGGACTCCCATTTGGCTGACCATCGATTTGAACCTAAATCGGAGAAAATCAGTGTTCAGCTTTGTAACTGGATTGATGCGGAACTGCCGATGATCGCTGCGCTCGAACCGGATGATAAATTCGGCAACCCGTTCAAGTTATTACATACAATGAATATTTTTTGCGTAGGCTTATGGTATAAGATGTTATATGACCTGAAATTTTATGATGAACCGAACCTGGAAGTTTTGGCGGAAAAGCTGGTCAATAATATTTCGACTAAACGGGCAGTGGATTTATCGGCCCATAGTTTAAGTGTAAAATTTCATTTGAAAGATGAACGCATCATACGTAAACTTAGGAAATTCGTGCAGCAAATGCTGGAGTATCTGGACAAGCTCTTAGTTGAGATGGTAGCCTAAACCATGTTGTTCCAGGAAGGCCACGTATTCATTCCACAAGTGATGATTAAAATACGGCAGCTCCAAAATATCGTTCATGTGTAAATTTAACAAGTCACTCAAATTCCCAAGCCTGTTTAATAAGCAGGCTTTTTTTAGTTCTATACTAAGTGGCAATTGATGGATAGATTTCAACAGAATGGATTCGTTCATAGCAATCGATTACTCAAAAACAATTATATAGCATTTATGCTATATTTCCTAATAATACTGTTTGCAGTTTTGCCTTTATGGCAAGACGGCACATATCTGAACCTAAAGCAATTGAACTGCTTGCCATGAATGTTCGGAAGTACCGCACCAAAGCTAATATAAGTCAAACCGTTCTCGCGGATTTAATTGGCGTCAGTTATAGCCAAATTGCACGTATAGAATTGGGTGAAATCAATACATCAGTTAGTATGATTTATTTGATAGCGATAGCCCTAGAAATTGAACCTGCACAATTATTGGAAAATTAATTTTTCAACTAGCTTTAATACGTTTTAAAAGAAAATAAAGATGGTAGTACTACCATTTTCCCACTTGATTCGTGCCTGTTTTTCGTGATTTCTTTGTCGGAAATTATTAGAAAACATGAAGCAGAATTTTGACAACAACAGTTTCCGGGATTTCGAATACATCGCCGGTATGGATGCCTGGGCAAGGGCGAAATTATTTCAGGCTTATTTGGATGATCAAACTTTAAAACACCAGCTCAATTACCGCTTACAGGTTGACAGCGGCTGTGGCCCCGTCATCAGCATGAACGGCCAAAGGCTGATAAGCCTTGTTTCGAATGATTACCTCGGTTTCACACAGCACCCGGCCGTAATCAAAGCGGCAGTGGACGGTATAAATAAATACGGCACTGGGGCTGGCGCAAGCCCGGCCATCGGCGGGCATTATGATTATATTGAACAATTAGAAAAGGCAATCGCAAAATTTTTTAGAAAAGAGCATGCGATTATTTATACCACGGGTTATACTTCCAATAGCGCTTCCTTGCAGGCTATTTTGACGAGAGATGATTTGGTGATCATGGATAGCGGTGTGCATACGAGTGTGATGGAGGGCTGCCAGTGTTTTAACCGGAAAACGGTGAAGCATAATGATTTGAATGCTTATGAGCATGTTTTGAAAATGGCGGGTAAGAAACATCCATTGGTTTTGGTGATCATTGATGGGGTTTATTCTCAGGATGGGGATCTGGCACCTTTGCGGGAGATTATTGGTTTGTGTAAGAAATATGGGGCTAAATTGATGGTAGATGATGCGCATGGTACGGGTGTGATCGGAAAAACGGGTCGTGGTTTGATTGAAGTTTGTGATGCCTGGAACGATGTAGACCTGATTACGGGTACTTTCAGTAAAACTTTTGGTCATATTGGCGGCTATGTGGTGGGGAGTAAGGAGATGGTGAATTATTTGAAGTATCAGAGTAAACAGCATTTGTTTTCTGCCAGCTTATCGCCGGCAGCATTGTCAATTGTTAAAGCAATTGAGTTAATAGATGAAGAACCATTATGGATGTCGGTCTTAAAGGATAACTGTAAATACTTCCGGCATGGCCTGCAGCAATTGGGTTTGAATATCGGCAATACCCAGTCCGCTATTTTTCCGGTCAGGGTGGGTGATAAGATCAAAAATGCGAAGATCTGTTACGCTTTGCAGCAGAAAGGCGTTTACGCCAACCAGATCAATTATCCCGCAGTTTCGATGAAGGATGCGAGGATCAGGATGGGTATTACGGCGCGGCACAGCAAGGCGCAGATGGATGAGGTTTTGAACATTTGGTCGGATATCAAACGAGAATTTTCTTTATGAACTCTATTGCCCAGGTTTACCGGCAGGCCTGCAGGGAACTGGGCCTGCCGCCGGAAGAAAAACAACTGTTCCTGAAACTCCTGCGGGAGATCAGTACCAATACCATCAAACGAAAAAAAGCCTGGAACGTCAAGGAAGATTTTATGGTGCTCTGGTTCATCTCCGCGGGTCGGTATCCGGAACTGAGCCACAGCCCTTACCGCGAACTGATCGACCAATGGATCGCCCTCCATTTACCCTTTGAACTCAATGAACATGAACAAGCCCTCCTCTGGTTATGATATCGGTGAATTACGCACCAGACTCATCGCCATCAACGAACAAATTAATGACCTCAAAGTCCCGGTATTCGAAAACCGGGACGCCGAGATCCAGTTTTATAAAGTCACGAAACCAAATTTATATGCGCAGCGCATTTATGAGGTTGAATATTTCAATATCCTCAATAATATGCCTTTGGGCACTTTGGAAATACGCAAAACCTATTTTCACCAGGAACTGGTTTTTATCATCCGTTTTTTTAGGAATCACGCTTTTCATTACCAGTATTACCGGAATAACTGTACAGAATTAGACGATCGTTATTTCTTAAAGGATAGCGAACCCATACCTTATAGGATGGATTATCTTTTTGCGAAATTCATTGCCTACGAAAAAATTCAATATTATTTGATTGAACAGCTCAGCGAAAAGCCGGCTGTTCAAAAGCTGGTGTGGACCGGTGACAAGGTAAACCTCGTTGAACTGGCCTACGGTATTTACCATACGCATCAGATCAAAGCCGAAGTCTCCGATATCGTCGAAGCCCTGTCAAATGCATTCAACATCACCATCACCGGCGATGCCGCCTACCGCATGTACACCGACATCAAACGCCGGAAGGTGATCAGCCCCACCAACTACATCGACCAAATGGCCGCAACCGTCAGGCAACAAATAGAAGACAGCTACAGCATTAAAAAAACAAAATAACCCGCAATTATCTACCACTCCAAAACCTCGTTACATTTATTTTTGTCTGATAAATGAATAGTTCAGTAATCACAATCAAACGTAAAAAGTCCAGAGGTGAATACCTTGATTTTCGATTACAAAGACCATTTAAGGCTGTGCATCTTTTACAATTCAACGTTTAAACAATTGCATAATCCTTGCTTAACGCGCTTCACAGCAAATGCATTAATTAAAAAATTTAAAAATCAGTAGTACACTTGCTAAAGTTCGGAAATTTACCGAACTTTGTTTAATCATTAAATATGAAATTTGTTAGTAAGAAACCGTTATTAAAGCTAAAATCAAAGAACATAGGCAACAGGTTGCTGTGTGAAGCGATTGATGAATTGATTGCTGATATCGAATAAAACGATTGGAAAAGTAAAGAAGAAGTCATAGCAAGCAGGCCTGATGCAGACCAAGTTCATAATGATGGCTTTTATTTTTTCGATATTAATGTTCATAGAACATTGGTGTTAATAGAGCTGGGTGAAGATGGTACAGCTGACGCAGTTTGGGCTGATGACCATGAAGCTTATGAGCGGATTTTTAAAAATGATAAGAATACAATTGCTAAATGGCTTAAAAACAGAGGACTTATATGAAAGATACAAGATTGAATATCCAGGCAGATTTGGATGCTATTTTAAAAATTGGAAAGATCAATTCCGAAGTTGAGCACGAACGTGCAATTATGTTTTATCGTCAACTTCGTTTGATTGTAAAAGAACATCCTGAATTAGCGCATAAGCGAACCGAATTACAAGGGCTGATTCAAGCTTACGAAGAAAAAAATTGGATGAACGGGGATGTCTCCGATGAATTGATTGCGGAAAGCGATGCGGCCGAAGCAATAATTGAAAAGGAACGTATATTTTTTGCAAAACGCAAAGAACTGATCAAACACAAATTAAAAGAACTGTCATTAACACAACAGGATTTTGGAACAATTTTAGGGCATTCCAGCAAAAGCTACATTTCCGAATTAATTAATGGAATATGCTCTTTTTCTATGCGTGATTTTGTGCTTATTCATGGACTTTTGAATATCTGTTTCGAAGACCTGATTCCTACGAGCCGCATTGCCTTGGAAAGAAATAAAGTTGTGGCAACGGTCCATAAGATCAATCCGGATCTTAAAATAAATGAAGAGACCCTTGAACTGTTGGCCGCACAATAAATTGATGTAGTGTTCCAAATAATCAAAAAGCTAGTTTACGCTATATCTGAATTGATAGGTGAGAAAATTATAATGGCGTCAATTAAAAAAGCAATTACAAAAAACAGCAAAAGCCATGCAAATGACGCTTATGTTGTCAGGAAAATAGCCCAGGCTAAGGTCTTTATTGCTAAAGCCGGTGTTCCTAATGTCATATCAGACCTCAAAAGCACTAAATAAATCTCCTCTTAACGGCGCATCAAAACCTAAATTCATCGGTCAGCGGATTTGTTTCTTATATTTTGGAACATCCTTTCTGATTTCTTGATTTTTAATTTAATACATAGTAAAGCAATCGGAACTAAAACCAACAATACCGTTAATTAAAAATTTAAACACTTTGACAACAAGCTAAAGAACTTTAAGCTGGCTTGCTGGTCGTATAGCAGAAAGTTCAGGGCTGAACTGTATCTTCGTTGGATGAATTACCTCGTTTATCTCAGTACAGCCGTCAAATTGTTCAGCGGGGAAGAGTTGGAGCAAATATTGGCTATCAGCAGGATCAATAATGTCAAAAATAACCTGACCGGTTTATTGCTGTATCATGATGGCAGCTTTATACAGCTGCTCGAAGGCGAGCCGTCGGATCTGGCGGACACGTATAGCCGCATTCAGACCGACAACCGGCATAAGAACCTTATCGTAATCGATGAAGGGGAGCTGGAAGAACGGATATTTGCTAACTGGAACATGGGATTTCACCAGGCGAACGGCGAGGAAGCCGCGCAACTGCAAGCCTATACCGATCCGCAATCCATTAAAGACTGGCCCTCAGATTTAGAACACCCGGTTTTTACCATGCTGAAGACCTTCGTAAACACGAATTTGCGCTAGCTATGCAAAAACTGCGGGGAATGCTATTAATTTAATAATTAGATGGCTTATTGATGCATTTATAAACGTGGGTTTTTGCACAGTCTCACGGTTATAAACGTTTACAAAGTATAAAATAATGAATGGGGAAATAATTTTGGAGCTTGATAAGGTAAGCGCGCAACGATTGGGGATGATTAGATAGTAAAAACTTATTATAACTCGGGACGGTCATCATTGTTGCTTAAAAACCACGGTGTTATTTGAAAATCAGGGGTGGAAAATTTACTGTTGACCTTCTTTGGGGCATTTGCTGCAGCATGGCGAGTTGATTTTGCAGATTGATAAGAAATTTGCTTTTGTCATTCAGGTAACTCCGGAGACGAAGGGGAGATTTTCCATTAAGTGCGTCATCGATAAAATTTTTGACCGGGATCTTTTCAAGCAATACGGACTGCCCGATACTTACCGGAAAAAGGCAATACAAATGATCCCGAATCATGAATGAACCCGATAGCCATAGATCACTCCTGAAATCAAATACTACCGGCACAGGACTGGCCAGCCATGCTTTCGGGAGGCAATGTCCAGGATCGCCAGGCAGAAAACTATTTTGGCTTATTTCGAAAAACTGGTCTTTGGCTAAAAGGAATCGCTGATGTTCCCGTTTTAAGCGGGTGCCATCGACGACCCAGATCATATTTCTATAGAAGGCTTCACGGGATGAGCGCACCAGGGGGCTAATGGCTGAATGCTGAAATTCAATGACCAGGCCATTTGCAGTACGAACGTCAGCAATATGTTTTTCTCCTGTTTGATCATCTTTCAGGATGACTTCCTGCCATTCAAGGGGGAAATTGCTTTTCCAGTTGCGGTGCCACTCCGTTTCAGGCTCCCACCAGGGATCACATACTTTACTGCGATGGGCCCAATGATGAATACGTTGTGTTCCGCACTTGGCAATTACCTGCATCCCGCAACCCGCGCATATCCCGGTCAGGTTTGGTTCAGCTTCCACCCGTTTGTTATTGATTAATGCAAAACGCATAGCTTAAGTGATTAGAGGATAGAAATATAAGTAAAAATTACGCGTAGACTAAATTTTCATCATTACGGTTTCCCGTAAAAATTCATGTTTACTTAGGTTTAGATTTGAAATAAAATCTTTAATATGGCACAAAAATATTATGTTCATGATATCGCCCAAACCAGCGGCGATCATGAAGTTCACAACCAGGCTTGCTCTTTCTTGCCAAATGTCGAAAATCGTACCTATTTAGGTGAATTTAATGATTGTCACGCGGCAGTGGAAGAGGCCGGAAAATATTACACAAAAGTTGACGGTTGTTATTATTGTTCGCGGGAATGCGATCATGGCTGAGGATTTTTAACGTATCACCACCTTGAAATAGCTAAAATTACTGAAAATGAATTAGTTCTTGTATTTATGAATTTAACTCTTTAAATTCAGCGGACTTAAACAAATTATTGACCAATAACCTTATCCCATGATCCTGCATACGCAACCCGTTTTTCAATAAATTAAAATCATGGCCGTAGCGGCCCGGGTTTACTAATTGATCTATAATTTATTTTCATGAATAATTTTTACTTACGTCGTAGGAGTATCCTGTACTTGCCAGGCTTTTTTGCAGCTTTATTTTTTTTCAGTTCCTGCGGGCAGAATTTGCAGGATAAGGCGATTGAGCTGGGCCAGGACGGAAAAATAAAAAAGGAAGAACTCAGGGACTTTATAAATTTGGTTTCAGATAAAACAGATCATGGTGATCCCCAGTTTTACACTGCAAATAAAATTGACACGAATAAGGTGATCACTTTTATTACCAGCACCTGTGAAGCTGCCGGTATCAGGATCAATAAAGAGGATGTATATTCGGGCAGCGTAAAACCTATACCACCCAAAGGAAAGCCAAGCTTCAATGTTTACATGGAAGATTCAGAAAGTATGGATGCTTATGTCAATGGCCAGACTGGTTTCAAAGACGCGGTCTATTCGCTTTTAGGTAACGTGATCAATTCGGACGGGGCTTTTACAGGTACAAATCTTTATTATATCAACAATCAAATCACGTTCAGGCAACAAAATGCAAGTTCGAATACGTTATTGCAATTTATCCAGAACCTGGACCCGCAGACTTTCAGGAAAAATGGGGGTAACCGGAGCTCATCGGATATGCGCAGATTGTTTCAGCAAGTATTGGACAGTACCGATGACCGGCACGTCAATATGCTGGTCTCTGATTTCGTTTTTTCTCCGGGCCGGGGTCAAAACGCGGCCCTTTCTTTGCAACAGCAGAGTACCGGTATCAAAATCTCCTTTGCTCAAAAAATACAACATTTTGATTTAGCGGTCGAGGTTATTCAGCTGCGGTCTAATGTTTCAGGAAAATATTTTGATGAAAATGACAGGCCCACTGTTATTTCCGGCAACCGCCCTTTTTATATCTGGTTGTTTGGCCCGAAAGCGGAGATCAATGCCATTCGTAAAAATGGTCTTTTAAACAATATTAAAGGCGGGGTCGATCATAGCCTGGTGGTTTATAAACAAGCTGTCCCGCTTATCCATGCACATAAGCTGTTGTACACCAATAAACAGGGGGAGTTTGAAATGACTGATGGGGCGTCTGGTGATATTCATGGCGCCAAACCGGGCGAGACAAATAACATCTTTGCCTTTGACTTTTTGGTTGACTACAGCAAAGATATGGAAGACCTGGCTTTTTATGACGATACGGCTAATTACGTGCATGATCATAATTATAAACTGACGATAAATCGTTTGACGGCTGGTGAAGATCCGGCAAATGCGAGCTATACCCACCGGTTGCATTTGTCGACAACTGCGCTGGATGACCAGGATCTTCACGTCTATACCAAAGCAGAACCGCCGAGATGGGTAATGGCGGGCAGTTCAATGGATGACCGTAACATCAGGGACCCCTTGGAAATGCGCAAGACATTTGGCTTACAATACCTGATACAGGGGGTTTACGACGCTTTTTACGCCCCTCCTCATCAAAATAAATCAACAGAAGTTCAAATCACCGTAAAGAAGTAAATCATGTTTGACTGGCTTTATTCTATAGGAAAAGACATCCATTTCATCACGGGCGATATGCTGACCCACTTAAAAGGTTTTGATATTCGCTGTTCCGGGTATTACGGCACGCCTTACGCGACCTACCTGGCGATATCGTTTTTAATAATTACACTTGGTGGGATAGGCATGCAGTATTTTGCGATCGATAGCCCGCCAAAACGTCCTGTAGCGACCTGGTGGTTCGTCGAACTGATCATCGCCATCGTAAATTTCATTGCCGCTTACTTTGTAATAGGTTCATCAATTTCTCCGGGACATCATTGTAAGGATTTGATGCTGAATGGATTGGATGTGATCGGCGTCTGTTTTTTTAATGTCCTGTGCGGGTTGATACTTGCCATGCTAGTGACCGGGCTGCCCTGGATCCGACGGATGAGTACCAATAACGTTTTTACCACATTTTATAAAAATAACTAAGGTATGAAGAAACTTTACATTTTCGCAGTTGGCGGAACAGGGTCGCGCGTGCTGAAAGCTTTTACGATGCTTTTAGCAGCCGGTGTGAAACCAGATAGTGGTGAAGCGTATCAAATCGTGCCCATTATAATGGATCCCCATAGTACAAATCTTGATTTTCAAAGAACGACCACGCTGCTGGAAAACTATATGGCGATTACCAAAGCGATCAGGAACGGAAATGGTTTTTTTGGTACCGCGATTAGTAATTTGCGGGGGCTGAACCCCAAAACGTCGGCGCTTCCGGATACATTTACTTACGATTTGAAGAAAGTATCGGGAAGTAAGTTCAAAGATTATATTGGTTTTAACCAAATGAATGAAGCCAGTCAAAGTTTGGCGCAGGTCTTATTTTCCGGTACCACGGTGGATAAGCGAAATCAGCCCATTGACCTGCTTGATATTGAAATGGATATCGGTTTTATCGGCAACCCGAATATCGGCAGCGTGGTCTTGAATCAATTTAAAGATTCTGCTGAGTTCAGGGAATTCGCCTCGAGTTTTACAAATGAGGACCGGATAATGGTGATCAGCTCGATTTTCGGGGGAACAGGAGCGGCCGGTGCGCCAATTATTGTAAAAAATATCCGCAACGCTATGCAGGCAGACGTGGATAGCGCGGGCTTCCTGAGGGATGCCAAAATCGGCGCGGTGACGGTGCTTCCTTATTTTAATATCGCCAAAGACACCAAATCACCTATACAAAAGTCGGTTTTTATCGCTAAAACCCGGGCGGCGCTTTCCTATTATCAAAGCAACCTGGATGGGGTGATCAACGTGATGTACTACTTCGCGGATTCATTGAATGGCAAAGCGTATAAAAATGATCCGGGAAATGGCGGTCAAAAGAATAACGCACACTTTGCCGAACTTGCTTCGGCCTTGGGAATATTTGACTTTTTATCGATGAATGACACGCAGCTCAAAAATTCAAATGGAACTGTACAGCGTTCCGTTTATAAAGAATTCGGAGTAAAGGTGAAAGCGGATAAGCTCAAATTCAAGGACCTGGAGGATGAAACTTTAAGTAAGATCCGTAAAAGCCTGGCGCAACTTTCCCTGTTTAAAAAATATCTCGATGAGGAGTTATCCAACGCCATGGAAAAAACCACCTGGGCCATTATGACACCTAAGGTCGAGCCGGATTTATTGCGGGATGGATTTTACAATACCCATCTCAGGGAGTTTTTAGACGAATTTGCCATATGGCTTGACGAAATGGCGGAAAACGGGAGGGGCTTTGATCCGTTTAATTTAAAAGCCGATGTCCGGACTTTCATTACGGAACATCCTGCGAAAACGCCTTGGTATTCTTTTAAAAAGTTTAATTACAAACACGTGAACGCGAGTTTAAACGCTGCGTCTAAAAAGCGTGACTATGCAGACAATAAAGAAAAACTGGTGCATATTTTCCACCAGGCTACACAAGATACTCTTCAAAAATACTTTAAGATAAAATCCTGATTTATGAGCGAAATATTTGGTTTTTCCGGACAGGACGGCAGGCACTGGTTCAATTCAGTTATCTATGATGAAAATATCATCGAGAAGATCAAAGATCCGGAAGGTGGGGGGCAGGTGCAATTGCCGACAGCGATACCCAGTCCTTTCGCACGGCTTGATCTGATCCGAATCGCTTTTGAGCATATCAACAGGACAGCAAAACTTCAAATGTCAGAGACGGATGGCGAGGTCATCGCAAGCGCTGAAGATGAACGGCTGGTTTCCTGCACGCTTGACTTTTTGGAATTGTTTTTTCATTACGCTGATTTTAGTAAAGATTTTAAGGTCATTCCCTGGAATTTGGTTAATGACATCAGTTCGCTGGTAGGCAACGCGGATACACGTGACTTTGGGGAGGCGCTTAAGCTTTTCATCCAGCAGGATGCCAGGGTTTACAATTTTGATTTGACAGCGAACTTGTACCTGATCAAGTATAAATACAATGTGATTGGCATGACTTCGCCTGTCACGTTGTTTTGTCCAGGGGAGAATGATCTCAAAGCGCTTGATATCCGTGTGGATGGGCAGCAATTGTTCAGCCAGCCCAAGCCTTTGTATTTGCGATCGGAGCAATTTCAACGATTCGTTCATTTTTATTTTAAAAAGTACACTGCTTTAAACAATCTTATGCCCTGGCTTTCAGCTTATGTTTCCAAGAGCAAAGCCGCGTTAAAAAATATGGGTACGGAAGGGGCCAGGTCGCTCTTTCAGATGATCAGTCAAATTGAGGATAACCCGGCTATGGCGGAAATGTCCTATGCCAGTATTGGGGGCCTGAAAATCTTCGATGCGGCCGGGGAGCATTTGCCCTTAATGATGTTAAATCCTGAAATTGAGCAAAGGGCAGCTGATGCCCGGCAGCGAGCCCAGACAGAAGCCGTAAAAACCAAGGCGAGAAGCAGCGCGCTGCGTATCGACTCCGCGAAACAGGATCAGGAAAATCCTGCACTGATCCTTAGAAATGACTTACAGGAGGGGCACCTGTATTTGGATGGGCCATGGAACAATGACACAAAGGTACCAAACGTCTATCATTTACCGGTTAATGATCGCCCTTTACCCGGTTCCGGCGTAATTTATCCTCATTTGGTGGTAAGTGACTTACTGGAGCCGGTGTTGATCCGTTTGGTTTACCCGGTCAGTAAACGATTTTTTAACGGGAACTACCATGCAGACGCGGGGTTTGCAAATAAGGGATACCTAATACCGCTGAAACCTAAATTCTTTGAGTACTTTACCGTTGATCAACTAAAGTCAGGCCTGGCAGGAGCGCCAAAGATCGAAATCAGGCAGCATGTTGGCGCTGTGCTTGTCAAACTGCAAATCCCTTTAGCCAATGGCAGCTATGTGCCCATTGAACGGACTTATTATGATACTGAAAAGGATATACCGGTTTTAGAGATAGAGCAGACCAACCGCGGCTTGATCCGGGAGCACGAGGTCGGGATCACTTTGTTCCCATTCCTCAGGACGCGCATCCCTGAATTGTCAGCGCTGTACCGGGTTCAATTGGTAGACAGAAATACGAACAACCAATTCGCGGCTTTGGATTACCGGCTCGAATTTTTCGCGGACACGGATAAAGGGTATCGTCAAATCGAAAATAAAGAAAAAACGCGCAGTAATAAACGTGTCCATAATCTGGGCACGAAATATTATATTGTAAATGAAGAATTTGATTTTGTAAGTGTCAAATCTCCTGCCGCTAGCGGTCTGATCATTCCCGACTGGCAACCGTTCCACCAGGGTAATGTGACCTATGATTTTGCAATTGATTTTGGAACGACGAATACCCATATGGAGTACCGTACCTCTCAAAATCCGGTACCCCGGCCATTTGACATCGGGCCGAATGAAATCCAGATCGCAACGCTTTTTGACCCGGACACCACCAGCGAAGACTTTTCCGGCAGCGGCGCTATCGCGATCCGTGAGTCTATCCTGGAGGAATTCGTTCCTTTCCAGATCGGGCGCCCCCAATCAGAGTTTAGTTTCCCTCACCGGACCGTACTGGCATTAACGCCGAACTTAGGCAGTAATGAGACGGCCGCACTTGCGGATTACAATATCCCTTTTATTTATGAAAAGAATGATTTTCGTTATAATAGCGATTTTGAAACTGACCTGAAGTGGTCAAAGCATAACACGGAAAACTTCAATAAGGTTAAAGCTTATTTTGAAGAGCTCCTGTTTTTGATCCGGAATAAGATCCTGATCAATAAGGGAAGGCTGAGCGAAACTAAAATTACGTGGTTTTACCCTACGAGTATGCAGCCAAGCCGGGTAGCGACGCTAAAGCAACTTTGGGAAAAAACGATAGCAATTTATTTCCCGCCGAGCGTTTCCGTTTTTAACATGCCGGAGTCCCTGGCGCCTTTCTATTATTACAAGTTTTCGAATATTATTCCCGGGGGCAATCATACCCCGGCGGTATCCATAGACATCGGTGGCGGAACATCGGACGTGGTTATTTTTAAAAATAACGCCCCGCTTTTCCTCACTTCCTTCAAGTTTGCCGCCAATACCTTATTCGGTGACGCATTTTTGTCGCTGCGCAAGGACGATCTGGGGATGCTCGGAAAACATTTGCCGCATTTTAAAAAGGAACTGGGAGCAAACAATGATTATAAACAAGTCCTTTCCGCATTAGAGCAGGTGTGCCTCCGCGGAAAATCGGCAGATATCAATGCCTTTTTGTTTTCGTTGGAAGGTAACCCGAAAATAGCCGACCGGACGTTGTTTTCTTATGATATGCTATTGAACAATGACGAGGAACTAAAAATTGTTTTCCTGTATTTCTTTTCAGCTATCATTTATCATGTCGCGGACTGGATGAAGACATGTGGGGTGGAAATGCCGACTTATGTATTTATGAGCGGAACGGGTTCAAAGGTGCTCAATATTCTTTCTCCGGATAAAAGTTATGTCGAACAATTAGTATCCAGGTTATTCGCGGCGGTATACCATACAAATTCACCTGACAAGATAAAGATCATTACTGATGCTAAAATCCCGAAAGAAGCGACTAGCAAAGGGGGGCTGCTCAGTATGGGGCAAACCGCGGAATTTGAACTTGATGCTGTTAAGCGGGTTTTAAATTACGACGAGAATGGCCCCTCGGTCAAAAAACTACGTTACGACGAAGTTAATGATACAATTAAGAAGGCTGTCGTGAGCGAAGTGGCGGCATTTAACGATATTTTTATTCACCTGAATGATGACGGATTTTTGTTCGACAAATTCAGTGTTTCCAGCCGTTCATTTAATTATTTCAAAGGCCATGTGAATGATGCGCTCGGCGACTACCTGGCTGACGGCATTCAGTTTAATATGAATTTGAATGCCGAAGAGGATCGTGATAAGGTACTGGAAGAAAGCCTTTTCTTTTTGCCGCTAATCGGCGTGATTTATAATATGACGAATTACTTAAGCAGTCTGCAATGAAAAAAGCCATGACCTTAACCGGTATCATTTTGCTGGTTTACGATTTTGCATACGCCCAACCTAATGTTGAAAATAAAGATTCGCATAGCTATATCGCGCTTATTAGCGCAATTTTGCCTTACTTATGCTTTTTGCTGGTCATTTTTTTTATCATTAAACAATCGAGGTTCGAAACGAAACAAAACGCAAGACATGAAAGGTTGAAGCGATCGGTTGCGGATACAGAAAATGAGATACGCACGTTAAACCGGCGCCAACATTCCGCAACGGGTACAGACAATGAATTTGCTATCGCGAAACTCGGGGATCAGTTAGCAGAGATAAAGATCGCATTACAGCTGTTACAGGCAGATCCGATCAAAGCGCCCCTAGAACCAAGTTTGCCTGTTGTTGAAGAAATAACGGGGTTGCGGGAACCGACGCCGCCGGAACCACAGGAGGTGCAAACCCCGGAAGAGATATTTTACCTGTCGACCCCAAACGCTGATGGCAGCTTTAATGTGAGTTCGGCACAAATGAATTACAAACCGGGCGCGTCCATTTATCGATTTAAAAAGACTGCACCCAACCTGGCCATGTTCAAGATAGATGAACGCGAGGATGCGGTTAAACTGGCACTGCAATATTCCGACAAAAATATTGACCCGGTATGCGAACCAGTCAACGCCTACAGCAGGAATGCTAAAAAGGTAAAAACGCCTACGGGAGGCGACGGGCAGGCAACCTTACTAGATGATAAATGGGTAGTAACCCAAAAAGCAAAAGTTTTTTATGAATAATGACGGCATAGAATACCTCATTCTGGCTTTTTTCCTGCTATTCCAGGGATCGGTATTTCTTTGGAACATCAGGAAGATCTTCGACTATGAACATATTATTGCTGCTAACGCGGTGTTTCGCTTAATTTCGGTCGATGTAACAGATAGCCTTATCGCTGACGCTGAGTCGCGGGATTTCTATGCCGACGAGATCGGGGTACAGCAATATCATTTGACGGACGAACATAAGCCAGTAAGCGTCAACCTGATTGGTTGTAAGAATGCCTCGAAATCGCTTCAAAACATTCTTGCCGCAATTAACCGCTATTTAATACACAACAATATGGCGGCGGCTGATTTTCATTTGATCAAGGACATTACCGAGCGAAATATGGACGCGGCGGAAGAAGACATCAACCAAACGATCTCTATACCACTCTACCTGGGTTTGATGTCTACGATGATCGGGATCATCATCGGGCTTACTAAAATGCCCAACCTGGACGTGGCAGTCGATCCGACCGGGAAAGATATCTTGCTGAATCAAGGGATCACGATGCTGATAGGCGGTGTAAGGATCGCGATGATCGCTAGTTTCGTCGGCCTTGGGCTCACGATTTTAAGTTCCGGCTGGGTGTTTAAAGGCTCGCGAAACAAGGTTGAAAACCGAAAAAACGCGTTTTATTCTTTTATCCAAACTGCTTTGCTTCCCGTGATGAACCAGAGCATCGGCGCATCGCTCAATTCTTTACAGCACAACTTGTTACGATTTAATGATGAATTTGCTGAAAATCTTCAAAGCCTATCGGGTATTTTCAGGCAGAATTACGATGCCCTGGTCATGCAGGAAAATATTTTAAGGGAGATCAACGAACTGGATATGGTCAAATTGTCACGCTTCAACCTCGATATGTTCCGGGAAGTAGAGCGGTCCGTAAAAGAGTTCGAAAAATTCAACCTGGGTATGTCAAACCTGAATGAATTTGTGGATTCGTCCAAGATGTTATCCGAACGCGTAACCGACCTGATGAAACGGTCTGAAAATTTCGAACGAATCGCCGAAGCCCTTCAGGACCGGCTCTACACGAGTGAAAAACTATTAAAATTCCTGGGGGACCATTTCGAAACGTTGTCCGAGCATAAAGACCTCGTTGTAACAGCGGTGGGTGACACATCGGTATTTGTTTCCAATTTGTTCAGGGAACTGCAGGCGCATTTTCGCCAGTCCGGCCAGGAATTAAAACTTCATACGACAGAGGAACTGCTTGCGCTGAAAGCCGCGCTCGCGGACAGCCGCACCAGCCTGTCCAACCTGGAATTTTTAAAACAACTTGACCAATTGGAGCAACTGGCCAGCCTGAAACGCCTGGACGAACTGGGTAGTTTGCAGTCCCTGAGCGACCTGGATGAACTTAAACAATTGTCAGAACTTAAATTGATCAATAAGGGGGTGGCGACTTTTAATGAGAACGCGGCTTTCCAGACGCAGACCACTGCTTTATTAAAAGAGCTAAATGGCAGCATCGGTGAAGCGGTTAAATTAGTGGAGCAGGTGCACGCCGATTGGATGGCAGATAAAAATTCCGGTATCGGCGGCGCGGTCAAGCGCCTTTTCCGCCGTCAAAATTAATTCAATGAAAAAACAAGCGCAGGACGGTTTTTTCTGGCCAAGTTTTACAGACCTGATGACCAGTTTGTTTTTTATCATGCTGGTCCTGTACGTGCTGACTTTCATCAAAATGAAAATTCAGCAGGAAGTTACCGAACAACAGCTGAATAAGATAAAACAAATCACCGCTGCCGTGAAGGCCCTGGATACCAATTATTTCAGATACGACCCGGTATTCAAACGTTACCAGCTAACCAGGAATATCCACTACAGCTCCCAGGCCGCGGTCATCAGTCCTGTAGACACGACTTACCTGGTTAATGCGGGCATGTCGATCAGCAAGCTGCTGGTGCACCTTCATCAGCTCACCGGCACAGAAGATACACGTTATATTGTCATCGTTGAGGGTATGTCCTCCAAGGATCAATACATTAAGAATTTTCAGCTTAGTTATGACCGCGCCCAGTCGATCCGGGTTTTGTGGATACGCCACCATATCAAGTTTGATCCGGCGATTTGTGAACTTCAAATTTCAGGTTCGGGGATCGGTGGTGTAGGCAGGGACCCGGATGAAAATAAAAATCAACGCATTCTCATTCAGATCTTGCCGAAAATCGGCGACGTCGCTAAATTATAGCTTGCCGCAAGCCTGGCACGTGTTAATTCTGTTTTTTGCGGTAAATAGTTTTCTTAGGACGCTCAAGTTTAATGGCTTACGCCATGCAGCACGCTGCATCGAAAGTTTATGCGATTATAAGACCGTTCTCAATAGGCTGGGATATTCAGATATCAGTACAACCCGTAATTAATATGTGCACCCAGATATGGAGCAAAATTAGTAAAAATGTATAGAATAAATGTTTAAGGGGATAAAGTGATCCCTAAGCAAAAAGGTCAGTGGCATTGCACTGACCTTTTTGAGCGGCCAAAGAAGTTTTGACTGAATATAAAATATGTGATAAGGTTCGGGTAAAGTCTATTAAAATGTCACGGACATTCAGGCAACGACAGGAGATTGTCCGGACTATAGCCATCGGCTTCGGTTTTAAGATACTTGCGGCCGTTGTGGGTAGCAACGACCACGTTAACGCTCCTTCCGTTAACGGAGACAAAGAATTCGTATTTCTTTTGTTCAATCGACAGTATCGCTTCATTTTCTGCTAATTTCCAACGGCTGCGGTCCGGATTTATACCGCCGATGTACGCTATTCGCTCGTGTGCTGATGAATGGTTTCTTTTGTTGATGCAGTGCACCTGATGTCTGCTTGCCATGATCTTAATTTAAGTGATTGATTGACTCAAAATTAAAGGGTCGCGGGGCGTAATTTTTACGGGAATCCGTATCGGCTAAATATAGGTGAACTATTTCTCCCAGCCGCAAAGGGTCTTTCCCCGGCTTTTCGCCTCTTTGAGGCTGAGTTTTACAACACGGTGGCTGCAAGTACGCAATCCTTTACAATTTGGGCTTAAATGATAGCGTTTGGAACCTCGGCTGTCGCAAATGTAGACGGTGGCGGTGTCTGCCGGCGGGGTGATATTTCTGCAATCAACCAGAAGCAATGACAGAAGTAGCAAAGCTTTCATTTTAAAGTACGTAGGCTTAATTAAAATTTATTTAAATATAGCAAAATGATATGAATAACTATTTATCGTTCCTGGCAACTTGGTGAGCATGTTTTACACGCCCCGGCGCCGGGGTAAGATTTTCTTGCTTCATCCAGCGCAGGCTTGCAGGATGAGAATTCACCGATATATATGTGCGCTGTAATGAAGATCAACATTGTTCAGTGTTCGGCATGTAGCTGGTATTTTGCGATATCCTGATTTTTAGTTATGTAAAACCGCATCAGATTATTTTTTTATCCTTGCAAAAGGCAACCAGTTGTTCATTGCTGGAAATATGGAGTGTCTCACGAATATGGTTCAGACGTTTCTCCACGCTACTCAGGCCTGATGGCTTAAGGTTTTGTTCCTGAAGATAGGCTGGTAAGTTTTTTTGCAGCATTCCTTTGGCCAGTTGGGTAATGATGGCTATATCAAGCGGAGTAAAATCGTGTGCGTTTTTTGCTTTAACGGCTTGCTGAAGACCCGGCGAAATAAAGGTTTTACCTTTGTGAATTGTTTCAACCGCTTTTTGCAGTTCTTCTGTATCGCTTCTGCCTTTTTTTACATAGCCATTAACACCTTGCTCCTCAAACAACTTGCCGATCACCGACGCGCTGGACTCCGCTGAGAATACGATTATTTTTAAGGAAGGCTGCAAAGCCCTTGCAGCATCAATGAGCTCTTTTCCGCTGGAAATGATCGATATCGCCCGGTCGTCGAATGACAGATCTGTGATCAGCAACTCAAAGGGCGCGTTATCCTGCAACGCTTTTTTGAGCCTTTGCAGTGCGTTATCGCAATCATAAGCATAATTATCCCGCGCTTCTATGCCCAAATTGGTTAAGGTTTGCGTTACCGAAATTTTTATGCTTTGATGATCCTCAGCGATCAGTACTTTTTCAAACATGACTTACGAGAATGGTAATATAATGGTAATCTGTAAACCACCGTGATCTACATTTTCAAAGGTAATTTTACCGCCAATTGCCTGGATACGGATTTCCGTATTTTTCAAACCATGACCATCGTTTTTATTTTCAGAAATCCCGATGCCGTCATCAAAATAGCGGATTATAAAATGGTCTCCGATATCTTCAAACCTGATGACGACGCTGGCAGCCTGGCTATGTTTATGCATATTGACCATTAATTCCTGAAGTACAATTTTAATTTCTGCACGGCGCAGGGGACTGATTTTCTGCCATAGGGATTCGTCGTTTCCAACCAGCAAAACCTGAGTCAGGTCTGTGGCAAATGCTGTCAGCCGGGCGGAAATATATTCGTGAAAATTTTCACCGGTATTCGCGATGATTTCCCGGGAGAGGTCACGGGCACGTTCGTAGATTTCGTCAATATGATTGATCAGCCAGCTCTGGTCGATATTCGGGTCACTCTGCACCTTTTTCAGGATATAATAAATATCGCCCGCGAGTGTATCGTGAACTTTTTTTGAATCCTTCTGCTGCGTTTCCTGAACAGCGTGTAACGTTGCGGCTTGTTGTTCCTGTTTTCGCCTTTTGTACCAGGATCTGCCTAGGAAAATAAATAAGATGAGAAAGACAAAGATGCCTGCCATAAACAAGTATTGGAGCAGGATCTGATACTTTTTATCACTGTTATCCTTTAGCAATTTAAGATTATCATTTTTGGCTTGTGCCGCGTTATAACGTATCAAGGCAAATTGATTCTTGGCGTTGTTTCTTACGAGTGTGATGCTGTCGTTCAAGTGCTCGTATTTCGCAAAATAACTTCTGATCGTAGCGGGATTTCCGTTCAGGATAAGATGGTTAAGCGCCGTCAGTTGCTCAACGGGGTTTTGCAGTTTTAAAGCCACTTCGTACATGCTCCTGCCGAAAAAATAAGCGGAATCGGGCAAGCGTCCGCGGTAGATTTGGGCTAAATAATCATAATTCAGGTTTTGACCCCATAAATCGTTTCTGGAAATGCTGGACTTAAGGGCGGCAATGAGTATTGGAGCGGCATGGTACTGATGATTTTGCAGCCATTTGGTAAAGGTCAGGTTGGTCAGGGTCCTTGATTTGTCGGCAGGATTTTTTGTCGCCTCCAGTGCTGGATAATAGAGCTTTATAGCTTCATCATAAAGGTGCATTTGTTGGAAATTGTAGGCCAGGTTATTGGTTACGACGGCGCTTAAACTACTGTCATCCGCATAGCTCAAAGAACGATGGTAATAAAGAACAGCGGCTTCGCGGTTTTGTAAATTTGCGCTGGATATGCCCAGTTCGTTATAATCTGATGCCAGGCAACTGCGGTTCTTTAGCAATTGCTCGTTGAGATATTTTAAAGATTGCAGTAAGGTTTCCTGGCTTCCGTAAAAGTCACCCGCATCGGATTGGATCTGGCCCATTTGATTATAAGCCATGGCTATTTCTAAACTGTCTTTGACGGTGTTGGCAACTTTATTGAAATAAAAAAAGGCGGAGTCGTTTTGATGCCAGATAAAGCCGGAAGCTTTATTATAGTCTTTGCTATAATTGGTTTTGGGTAGTACAACCTCTTTTTGCTTGCAGGCAATCAGTAGGATCAGACAGCCCCAAATAAGGTGGCAGGTTTTTTTCAAGTGAAATATTTAGCTAAATGTAAAGCTAACTGAATTTTTCCTGAAAAAGATAAGGCAAGATCGCTCTTGCCTTACCGGTTTTAAAATAGCCGACTACAAATGAGGCGGCGTGCCAGGAGGGATATGCCCGGTTCCGCCACCATTGTCTTGTGTGGAAACTGTCGAGGTATGATCTGTATTGCCATTATTATTGTTCTGCGCAGGGCATGAGCATGCCATAAAGAGCGCTATAAGTATCTCTAACATTTTTTTAATTTTAAAAGGTTAATAAATCCGGCAGTCGCCCGGGACCTTGTTCCAGGTGTTGCTGCCAACCGTGTAAGAAGCGCTTCTTACATTTTTTGGGAAGTGGAAGCATTGGATGCGGAAGCTTTTGACTGCTTCCCAAGCCGGTTTTGGGGCCGCCGCATTTACTGCTAATTAATTCCGGCCATACGTCGTGACCGAAACGGTGAGCAAATGTAGATTCGGTTAACCCGCTTATTTGCAGATCATTCCGATAAGTCCGCTTAGTCCGGAATAATTCCGCCGGGAGGCTGATTGGGCGCGTGTAATGCGGTAGATTTATTAGATTTACCTTTAAATTTTTATCACCATGTTCGCTGAACACAAGAAAAATGTACTGGAGAGTTATCGTCTGTTGAAGGCGTCGGGGCCCCTTTCAGAAAACCTAAAACTGCCTGCACCTGCTAAATTGCGTGACGAATGTGGGGCCATCATAGAGCGGAGGTTTTCGAAGGATGACCGCGAAATTTTAAGTTCTTTTTTTGGGCATCAAGACGATCTGGCGGGTTATGTTGATGCGATTGAAGCTATCGATATCGATCTGTTTAAGCCGCTTATCCGCTTTATGAACGGGACGGTACAGAACCCGCATTCCAAGCATGTGGAACTATTGGCCTGGCTGATTGATTATCATCCGCGACCACATCGGGTGAAAGACATGTATCATGTTCCGAACGGAGATCAGATAAGCCCAGCCGTAGCCATCAAAAAGGAGGATAAAAAAGTTGAACCGAAATCTGCTGAATTTGCGACAACTGCTGCTGCTAGAAAACCATCAAAAAATAAAAATAAGATGCTTTTAGGTATTTTGTTCTTGTCAATAACGGTTTTATCATTTATACTTTTTTTTAAGCTTCGTGGGATTGAAAACGAAGTTCAAAAATGTATGTATTGGAACGGAGCGGAGTTTAAGCCGATTAGTTGTAATGAAAAGCCAGGAGACTCTGATGCTCAGGTAATTGCAAAAGATAGCGATAAGATGATAAACTTTAAGAGAGATACGAGGGCGGATACACTTACGGCGAGTTCGATAGGGAAAATCTGGTATATTAAAATTAATGGAAAAGTAGAATATTATACTGCTCCAGGTGCGCCGCCCTTGTATCCGGACCGGCGGCTATTGCCATTGACCGCTTATATTTTAAATAAATATCCGAGAAATCCGGGTTAATAAAAAGCCCGTGAAGACTTGCTTTTTTCAGTCAGGAGGATTAATTTTTTTTTGTTTAGTTGATAAAATGAGTTGGGTGTTTGGGTTTGCTTGACGGATCAAAATGCCTTTTGCGAATTTCGAACCATACATATTGAACCCTAAATTGACTATTATATAGCCAACTTGGAACTGAAATTGATCTCCCAGGGAATTTAAAAGGATACCATCACCGTGGACGTCCTTGCCCAAAGGTAAAACGCGCCGCTGAACTGATCGAATTTTGCCAGGCGAAATTGCGCGCCATTGAAACAGAAGTACATAAAATCACCAAGCAAATGAAATCATTCGCGGCAAACAAACATTAAGACAAAAATGGAAATGATCCTAACACCCGAATTCAACGACCTTTTTCCGGGTGAAAACGATACGCTAGAAGAACTGTTGAAAGACATTCCATCCTTACTGGTCGTTCAGTTCCTTGCCATGGCCAACGCCGAACTTTATTATCACAGGAGTAATGAAGGGCCGGCACAATATAAAATATTTGATTTGCTCTTGCGCCGGCAACAACCTGAAACACGCAAAGCGATTATTGAAAACGTCAATAAAAAAATTAACCGCAACCCCGATGCGAAAACTCATTTTTTCTCTGTGATTTATAACTTGGAGTTTCTGCATTATGAATTGGTCAATTACCGTGAGCTGCCTGATGAAGAAATAAACCAAGATCAAGATTTACGCCTGTTCAAAGCCTATTTTCTAATCGTGGAAAAAGTCAACGAGTCAATACGAAATACACTTCGTGAGACCCCCGTTTATGATGCGGATTATTTTGCAAAGACGACCTGGCCCTCTTTTATCGACCAGTTTGAAATCAACAGTGAGATATATCCTTTTCCAATCATGTTGCGGGGAGCGGTACTCCTTAACTATTTAAAATACCATTCGCCCTATGCGGTCTATGTTGATAATTATTTAAAAAAGCACGGTAAAGCTACCGCGCTCAATTATGTACTGGACATTTATAACCTGCTGATTTTGGGCTATAAAAAATTCAAGAACAAAAGTCCGGACCAGTGGGCGAGCTGTTCATTTGCTCCATCGGATGGCTTTGAAACGATCTTTGAACAGTTTGACCTCAATATTAAAGATTACCAGGCTGCTTTTTCCGCCGGAAAAAGCAATTACACTGGCATTAGATCCAAGCCCCTCTTAAAGCTGGAAGATGGTAGTCACCTGGTTTTAAGCTGGCCATTCCTGATCAGTAAAATGTATGATGGATTAGTATTTGATTTTTACCAGTATTCAGGGATAAATGAAGACACCAAGTTCAGGACATTTCTGGATTTTAAAAAACATATCGGTGGTGAAGTCACTGAAAAATATCTATTTCAAAAACTACTGGGCGCCTGTTTTAAAAATAAGCACCAGGTGCTCAAGTTTGACGATCTTGATATAAAAGGTCATCCGGATGCCTATTACCGGCAGGGCAACAATGTGATGTTAATCGAAATCAAGGATGCCTATTTCCCCGCCCCAGCTATCGGCTCGTACTCTTATGAAGCGATCACCGAAGCCATCGATCTGAAATTCAATAGTTCGAAAAAAGGAACCGGCCAAATCATCAAGCAGCTGCAATACCTGAGTCAGCAACCTTTCGAAAATCCCCCGGCTTATAAAAACACTAAGAACCTGACCATCTACCCGGTACTGGTTTATAGCGATCTTGTCTTTGGTATGCCGGGCATCAACGATTACCTCGACCGTGCCTTTAAAAAACAACTAGCCGCAAGCGGTTTAAGACGGCACTTTAAAACCATTATGCCCATCACGATGATCAATATCACGTTTCTTATCCAAAAGTTTGACGCGTTCGATCACAAGCAATATTCGCTTATGGAGTTGATCAGCCAGTTTCACGCCCATGCCAATTCCAAAAGGAAAAAAGCCGACCTAACCCGTGAAATCAACGATCATATAGATTCCCAGCCGACCTTTGAAGATTTTGCACTTAAAAAGATTCCCTTACGCGAAGATGGGGAGAATTATCTCACCAGCTGCATCAAAACATTTAATCTCACGAAAGGCTTACCTTGAAAATGGAGATTATTAGAGATTTGTTCTTTAAAATCTCACCAACCCATCGTGATAAATTGATTGTCTAAAATTCTTTGTTACCTTTTATAAAATTTTCTATTTTTTGCCTGGTCAGGTCTATTGCGACCACACGTTCGTTAAAACAATCTTCGCCCGCATTTTTGATCTCCAGTTTCGAAAACCAATCTTTCCATAATTTATTAAGTATATCAAAATCCCGGGGCGTACCGGGGTCATAAGGTTCCTGCGGACTGGTCGCGTGCCGTGCTTTAGCTTCCAATACTTCGACTTCCAGATCTGGAAAATGATCGGTACAATCCATGATCGGCACTATCGATGAAACTGCTCCGGAAATGGAATTACCCGCTTTGAGCTGATTAAAAACGGCAGTCCGTTGCTGGTAAGTACCGGTGTAAAACGCAATACCCGTGGCCTGATTTGTTTGTGCCTCTAAATGGCCATCTGTCAAAATGATCAATATGTTCCGATAGTCGGTGTAAAGTGTGGAAGTCTTTAAATTACGCCTGAGGTCATGGTTAAAATAGCTCCAGTAAATCGTTCGCATTCATTTTTAAACGGGTAGCCGATTCAAAAGACTTCCAGATCTCGTTCATTAAGGAAGTGTCATTGGTTATTTACCCCGGGTTGTTGACCGTATTATTTATGCGGCCGCATAGATCGGGTACGATAATGATATTCAGGCTTTGTGCCGGATTTGGCAGCCAATTGATACATTCTGCTGTTTGACGTTCGGAAAGTTTAAACGAAGAGAGCTTATCCCTTACCGCTTTTAGGTAATCTGGATCATCACCTAAGTCCGGTTTATGCTTTTCCCATGATGCATGAACTTCGTCAATATCTGCGGCTTTTTCTAACTCACCAATCACCTGACTGAACTGGATGAGCGTTACTTCCTGCACGACAGTGACCCGGTACCCTATAAAATGGATTATGTTTTTGCGAAATTCATCGCTTACGAAAAAATTCAGTTTTATTTGATTGAACAGCTCAGCGAAAAGCCGGCTGTTCAAAAGCTGGTGTGGACCGGTGACAAGGTAAACCTCGTTGAACTGGCCTACGGTATTTACCACACCCATCAAATCAAAGCCGAAGTCTCCGAAATCGTCGAAGCATTGTCAAATGCTTTCAACATCACCATCACTGGCGATGCCGCCTACCGCATGAACATCGACATCAAACGCCGGAAGGTGATCAGCCCGACACGTTTTTTAGAGGAAATGGCAGGACAAGTAAAGCAAAGCATAGAAAACAGTTATAAGTAAGGCTTTTCGTCGGTGATTACAGCTGAAGGGTTTCCATTTTTCAAACTATGCGGAGCTGTTTTTCGTAATTGTGATGAATACCACGATACAATGGAAATAAAAGACCAGGAAGCTACACCGGAACAAAAGGCTGCTATCAAGAAACTGCATAACGAAGAGGTCCGAAAATCAAAGATCAGTGCTTATATCATCGGCGCTGTAGTCTGTATCGCTGCAACATTTGTGCTGAAATTAAAGGTCTTCGACTTTATCGGAACTTACCACCATCTGGCGGATAACCTGCTGTTTGCCGGTGCCTGTAGTTTCGGTCTTTCCATCCTATCCAGGTTGGTGCAGGGTCAGATCGCCAAGACATCGCTGGAGAAGGGTTTGGTTTACAACCTGATCCAGTTTACCAGGCTGCTCAGCTTTATTATCATTGTATTTATATTTATCTCCTTTTTAAATGCGAACTGGTATACGGCGGCTGTTTCGCTCGGTCTGATCTCCTTATTGCTGGGATTTGCGCTGCAAACGCCGATCGCTTCCCTGATTGGCTGGTTCTATATTATCGTTCGCGGGCCGTTCAAAGTAGGAGACCGGGTCCAGGTGGGCAGCTTTCACGGCGATGTGGTCGAGATCAATTTTCTGGACACGACCCTTTGGGAATTTGCCGGCAGCCTGATGAGCAGCGATCTGCCCAGCGGGCGGCTGATCCGCTTTCCGAACAGCCTGATCTTTCAGAATCAGGTGTACAATTATTCCTGGCAGAAGATCCCGCTGGTTTGGAATGAAGTATCTTTCTACATTACGTTCAATAGTGATCTGGATTGGGTAGAGCAAACTGTCCGCAAGGCTTGCTTGCAGCAGCTGGATCAAAAAACGAAAGAGAACGTTGAGGCGATGCGTGACCAGATCTCGGAGATCCTGGTAGAAGATATCGAGATCAGAGAATTTCCGTTTGTTAATTTCCGGATACATCAGAATAACTGGGTGGAGGTCTTACTGATCTATATCGTGAACCCCAAACAGTCCTCGCAAACCCGGAGTAAGATTGTTAAAGCGGTGATCGCAGCCTTATTGAAAGCACCTGAAAAGGTTTCCTTCGTTGCGGAAGGCAGCTGACCTGAGTTTGTCGGGTACCGGTTATCCTCATCTTCGCCGATAATTGTTTGGAACACCATGCCTCGCTTTGCGAAGCAGATGGCTATTTGCTGAAACCCTTCCGGGATTACCAGGACCTGCAGCGCCTGCTTTTAAATTTCGTTTATAAACTACAAGTTGTATACAGAACAGGTGATCTGTTAACTTCCGGGGCTTTTAATTGGCTTAAATCAGCTGGATCACGATCTTGGACCGCTTTTTGACGCGCCGTAGTTTAAAACTAAATCATGGCGAAACGCGTGCTCGTGATCGATGATGATGAAGACATCCTCGAGATATTGAATATCATCTTTCAGGAGAACGGTTATGACACCGTTTTGTCCAATACTGGGGAAGCTGCGGAGCATTTGCAGGTCATACAACCGGACCTGGTTTTGCTGGATGTGCGGATCGTGGGTTCTGTGAAAGATGGCCCGGAAATCTGCAAAGAGATCAAGGCCCAGCAGGAAACCCGGCATTTGCCGGTCATGCTGGTCTCCGCGGAATCCGATCTCCGGATCATCGCGCAGGAATGTGGAGCAGATGCTTACCTTCCCAAACCGTTTGATATTTATGAATTGCTTGCGCAGGTAAAAGAATACCTATCTTAGCCGCATGAGCGAGCAAAAGGGGAAGTCCATCCAGTTAGGTTCAAAAAAATTAAAGGTATTTTTTGTGACCCACCTGAACCGGATCTATTATGCCAAGGCGCATCTGGTAGAATGGCTGCCAAAACTCCGGGATGAGGCCCGCTTCAGCGATCTCCGCCATGCTATCGGCGAGACCGTAGAGGACGTAGAAAAACAGATCGCCCGGATGGAATTGATCTACGAACTGCTGGACGCTGAAATCTCCAAAGGCAGCATCAATGGCGTAACCGGGCTGGTAGACGATGCTTTCGAGGCGATCCGCGAACAGGCGGCTGATGCAGAACTGCGGGATATGTCGATCATCTTCTACCTGCAAAATATCGAGAGCGTAGAAATGGCTTCGTTCCAGGTACTGCAAATGGCCGCCGTCAAACTCAAAAACAGACAGGTTACCCAATTGCTTAAAGAAAACTACGACGAGGCCAAAGCCGATCGTACCTTGCTGCTGCTGATCGCGGCCAAATACATCACGAAATAGCGAACTAATTTTAGCCTGCCTTTTCTTCCAGAAAGCCGTTCAGGTGTTCTTCCAGCAAACCGGTATTGTAGTCTGAGCCGGCAGCTAATAACGTAACTGTCAGTTCGTCACCCGTTACTATGATAATCAGCGCCGGGCCTTCGATCACTTCCGGGAAGGAAATATTGATCTCGTCGAATACATGCGCGTATTCAATGGCCAGGTTGGAGCCCAATTTTTCGTTGATATAGTCCGCAAACTCTGTTTTCAACAGGTCGAATAATTTTTCCGCGCTGAGCGGCTTTACATTTTTGATGGTTGTCATAGGCCTGTACAAGCATCGGATGGTGATTTAGTTTCACTTGTTGGCAAATATATCGGGCCGGTGGAAACATTAAGCGGGGTGAGTGCTTGTTTAGGGATAATAGCAAATCATGGAAAAATCACATGCAGCAATCAGCCGAAAAGAGGAAGTACTGTATAGCAAGCCGGATCTGACAGATCCCGAACGGGCGAAAATGCGCTCCGGCGATACCATCGAAAATTATTAAGAATAAAGAGGTAAAGCGCAAAGCCTTAATCACATCATCAAATAATTCGTATCTTGCGTGTTTAACCCCCTAATATGGACGCCATTATCAAAAGAAATAATGTGAACGTGATTGGTAATGGTGAGCAGGTCATCTTATTTGCCCATGGTTTTGGCTGTGACCAGCATGCCTGGAAGTTCGTAATTGATGCGTTTACGGAAGATTACAAAGTTGTTCTTTTCGATTATACGGGCTCCGGCCGCTCAGATTTATCGCAATATGATCCTGCTAAATATAGTAACATAGACGGTTATGCCCAGGATATCCTGGATGTCTGCCAGGCGCTGGATCTCCGGAATGTCATTTTCGTGGGTCATTCGGTGAGCAGTATGACCGGTATTTTGGCGGCGATCCGCCACCCGGAGTATTTCGTCAAACTGGTACTGATCGGGCCTTCGCCAAGATACTTGAATACGGAAAACTATACCGGCGGATTTGAACAAAAGGACCTGGAAGTGTTGTTTGAATTCATGGAAAACAATTACCTGGGCTGGTCAAGCGCGATGGCGCCGGCGATCATGGGTAATTCCGACCGGCCGGAACTGGGTGAGTTCCTGACCGGCAGCTTTTGCTCGACCGATCCGGACGTAGCGCGGGACTTCGCACGGGTGACCTTTATGTCGGATAACCGGGCTGATCTTTCCAAACTGACTGTGCCAAGCCTGACCCTGCAATGTTCGAATGATATCATCGCGCCTTTGGCCGTGGGCGAATATGTGCACCGGCATACGCCGGGTAATGAATTCCTGCGCTTGAATGCCGCCGGTCATTGTCCGCATATCAGCGAACCCGAAGAAACCATCGCCGCGATCCGCGCCTTTATTCAGCGTAACTAATGGCGGGACAAGCGATCATCGACCTGGAGGAACTGTACCAGCAGGCCCCCTGCGGCTATTTTTCCTTGTCACCTTCAGGACACATCATGAAGATCAACCGGACTTTGCTGGACTGGCTGGGCTATGAGCAGGCGGAATTGCTGGATCACAAGTTTTCCGGGCTGTTGTCCAAAGGCGGGCAAATGCATTTCGAGATGTTCTTCTGGCCGATGGCGACGGTTAATAAAGGCGTCAAAGAATTCAGCTATGAGGTGCTGAAAAAAAATGGCGAAGGATTACCCGTATTATTAAATGCTTCAGCAAAATTGGATCAAAGCAAGCGCCTGGTAGCCGTTAATGTCGTTTTGACGGATATTACTGAACGCAAGAGTTTTGAGAAAGAGTTGTTGTTGTCTAAAAAATCGGCGGAGAACGAGCACAAGCGCCTGCAATTTATGGCCGACCTGGTGCCCGAGATCATCTGGACGGCAACGCCTGACGGTTACATCGACTATGTCAACGCCCGCTTTTGCCAGTATTTTGACTGCAACGGCCAGGATACCCGGGTGTCTTTCATTATGTCCAAGGTGCATGCGGATGACCGCAGGGCTTTACTGGCAGACTGGCGCGCAAGCATGCGGACCGGGGAAGCTTTTGAAAAAAGGATCAGACTGGTTGACCGGGACGGGCTGTACGAATGGCACCTGCTGAAGGCCGCATTGTTTTTGGATGAGGAAGGTCAACTGACCAACTGGTTCGGTTCCTGCGCCAATATCCAGCAGCATGTGCTGGATATGAAGAAGAAGGATGATTTCATCAATATTGCCAGTCATGAACTCAAAACACCGATCACCAGTTTAAAAGGCCTGCTCCAGATACTGGACCGGATGAAGGGCGATCTGTCAAACAAGATGGTTCCCGGTTTGATTGACAAGAGCAACCGCAATGTCAACCGGATCAATAACCTGGTGGCCGATTTGCTGAATGCCAGCCAGCTGAATGACGGCCAGCTGCACTTAAATAAAAGTCAATTCAATTTTGCCGAACTGATCGGCGACTATGTACACCACATCCGGATCGACCGGCAATATGAGATCATCACCGAAGGCGACAGGTCCATTACGGTACTGGCCGATGAGGGGCGAATGGAGCAGGTTTTGAGCAACCTGATCACTAATGCGATCAAATATGCGCCGGACAGTATGCAAATCGTGATCCGCTTATCCCGGACGCCGCAAGGTATATTATTGGAAATTGTCGATAGCGGGCCGGGTATTCCGCCGGAAAAGCTCCCGCATTTATTTGAACGTTATTACCAGGTGAGCAGCCAAAGCGCCCAATATTCTGGTTTGGGGCTTGGCCTGTACATTTGTGCCGAGATCATCAGGAAACATGGCGGGGAGATAGGTGCTCAAAGCGTATTGGGTGAAGGCAGTACGTTCTGGTTTACCCTGCCTGCCTGATTTAATCTTTTTTTGCTTCGCGGTGCAGGTTTTCCAGGTCGGTGTTTTGTTTCATTTGTTCCAGTTCGGCATCCGGCTCGTCAATACCTAGTTTTTTTTGAATGACCTCCAGCATATGGAGGATTTTAGTGATCTCGCTTTCCGCTCGGACATTGATCTCAAATTCTACCGCCTCGCGTACTTTTTCGATCTGCCGCTGGCGGTGCTGGCTGATGAGCACGGTAACGGTAAGAAAGATCGCAAAGATGGATACCCCCAGCTCCAGGCCGCCAAAGGGATAAGGCTCGATCGCTTGCAGTCCCAGCAGGCCCGCATTCCACAGCAAATAAACCAGGATAAAAGCGAAGCAGGCACCCAAAAATCGCAGGCTGCCCAACAGGTCAGTGATGCGGGCACTTAGCCGGTCCCTGGGTGTAGTCGTGGTTTTTTTCATGCTTGTTATTTATAGCGGTAGCGTAAACCAAAAGCTGCTGCCTTGACCAGGTTTACTTTCTACGCCGATCTTGCCGCCATGCTTTTCAATGATCTCCGCGCTGATGTATAAACCCAGGCCCAGGCCGGAAAGCTCACCGCCGCTGCGGTCGGCCTGGTAGTAGCGTTCAAAAATATGGCTGACTTTATCGGCAGGGATGCCCGGTCCCTGGTCGGTGACGCTTATTTTAACCGCATGGGTTTGCTGCTCGACCTGGAGGATGATCCGGCGGGATTGCGGCGCGTATTTGACCGCATTATTGAGCAGGTTGACCAATACCTGGTCGATCTGCTGTTCATCGGCGGTAACTTGGAGTTCCAGATCGCCTTGCTGAATAATTTCATGGCTGCCGGCCGAAAGGATGTGCTGGCAGCAGCCCCGGAGCAGGTTCCCGATAGCAAAGGTGGTTTTATGGACCGGGAAACGGCCCTGGCTGATGCGGTTGGTATTCAGCAAACTGGTGATCAGGTCGCTGAGCTTATTCAGGCTGCGGTTGGCTTGCCCTAATAATTTGGCCAGTACCTCCGGCCTGATGTTGCCTTGCATCCGGTCGAGTAATTGCAGCGCGGCTTTGAGCGAGGTGACGGGCGTACGCAGCTCATGGCTGGCTACGCTGATAAAGTCTTCTTTTTGTTGTAATTGCTTGCGGCGACTGGTCACATCCGTGAAGCTGATAATGCCACCATCGCGAAGCGGGGCGGCATTAATCGATATGTATATTTTTTCCTGGTCTGACTGTACAATAGCGATTTCCTGGTCGAATACCGGCTGCCCTGTTCGCATCACCACATACATCGGATGGTCTTCCCTTAACAGTGGCGTTCCGTCCAGCCGTTCGTTATGCCATTTGGTATCATTATAATCGCGTTCCTTGAATTGTTCTTCCGAAATGCCCATGATCTGCTGCGCCATGGGATTCGCATAGGTAGGCTGTCCCGCAGCATTGACGATCACAACGCCCTCTGCCATCGTATCCAGGATACTTTGCAAACGCTGTTCGTTCGCTTCCAGCGTTTTCCGCGCCAGTACTTGTGCCGTCACTTCGACCGCCACATCCATCACACCGATAATTTTCCCCTTATCGAGTAAGGGCCGGTAACTGAAATTAAAATACCGCGTTTCCACCACGCCATTGGTTTTGATCGGCACCGGTGCTTCGTTGCCGTCGGAAGCCTCGCCCGTCTGAAAAACATGAAAAAGCTGGTCGACGGCCGGTGCACCTTTAATTTCCGGTAAGCCTTCCAGCAGCGGTTTACCGATGAGCGAAGCGTCTTTTCCTAAAATCTCCAGCATGGCCTGGTTGACCAGGTCGATCACCATATCCGGCCCGCGGAAAACCAGTATCGCTACCGGTGCCTGTTCGACCAGCCGTTTAAAATCGGTTTCGGATTCCTGCAAACGCAGGTTGAGCAAATGAATATTTTTATTGGAAAGCAGCAGTTCGCTGTTTAATCTCGATAAATCTGTATTAACGGTCTGCATGTCGAGATTCGAACTTGTCAGTTTTTTGTTCAGCGCGCCCATCTCGTTCCGGGCTTTTGCCTGTATCGTATTTTCAACCACCCAAACCGCGATCTTGACCACTATTCCCTTTTCATCCTTAATGGGATTATAGACGAAGGTTACCACCACCTGTTCTTCTCTGCCATTGCGGATCAGGGTCATTTCCACCTCGTTGGCATAATAGGGCTCGCCCGTCAGCGCCACATTTTTCAGGGCATCCTCGTACAGTTCCCGCACTTCAGCAAAAGGCTCCCAGTAAAATTTACCGATGATCGTCTCCCTGGGCTTACCCGCAACTTCGAGGAATTTATCATTCAGCAGTTCGGCTACCATTGTTGTGGCATCCAGCAGGCAAATGCCGATTGGCGCTTGCAGTACCATATTTTGAAGGTTTTGAAAGTCGGTTTGCTGCATTTTGGCGGGCCTGGTTTACTTCCAAAGTTAAAAATATAAATTAGAAGTAGAATATCACCCCGTTTTATTTTTGCCGGTATGTCGTGCCAGGACGAACGACTGCCTTAAAAACAGGGCTACACCAGCTGCGCTTTTATTTTGGAAAGCAAAACATCGAGGTCGAATGGCTTGGTCATGAAATCATTTGGCGCACCCTGCTGGTGCAGCGTTGCAGCCAGGTCATGGGTGCCCGAGATCAGGATCACCGGGATGTGACTGGTCTCCGGCCTTTCCTTTAAGTGCCTGCAAATGACCCATCCATCCAGGTCGGCCAGCATCACATCCATCAAAATCAGGGCCGGATCGAACTGCTCAATGGCCGCTGCAACCTGGTGGCCATCGGCAAGCACCTTTACCTCATAAGCATCTTCCGTTAAAATGTAAGTTAAAATATCCAAAATATGCTGATCATCATCCAGCACCAATATCCGCTTGCCCATAGTCTGTAAGATTAGTTCTAAGCAGTACAGACGAATACGGTGCCACGATCCGGCAACCGCCCTGATACTTCCTATTCAAACTAATCTTCAATGCGGCTGTTCAACAGGCGTGAAGATCGCAAGTTATAACATCAATGGCATTAATGGCCGGTTGACCAACCTGCTCCGCTGGCTGGAAGAGGCCGGGCCGGATGTCGTTTGTTTGCAGGAACTTAAATGCACCGACCAGGCTTTTCCCGAAAACGTCCTGAAAGAATTTGGCTACAACGCCATCTGGCAGGGCCAGCAAAGCTGGAACGGGGTAGCGATCCTATCCAAACACGAAATCAAAGAAACGCGGCGGGGTTTGGATGGTGATGAAAATGATACCCATAGCCGTTATATTGAAGCCTTTATCAATGGGGTGGTGATCGGTTGTTTGTATTTGCCGAACGGCAACCCTTACCCGGGGCCGAAGTTTGATTACAAACTGGAGTGGATGCGGCGGCTGATGGCGCATACACGCAAGTTGTCAGCATTTGATCTGCCGGTGGCGCTGGTAGGGGATTATAATGTGATGCCGACGGAACTGGATACCTACAAGCCTGAAAAATACCGCAATAATGCGCTGTTTCGAAAAGAATCTCGGGAACTGTTTGGTTTGTTACTGGAGCAGGGCTGGACAGATGCGATTCGGACGCTTTATCCCGATCAACGAATTTATACCTTTTGGGATTATTTGCGGGATGCTTATGGCCGGAATGCCGGGCTGCGGCTGGATCATTTTTTATTAAATACGCAATTAAAGGATAAATTGGTCAAGGGCGCGGTGGATGCGGATGTGCGGGGCTGGCCCCACAGCAGCGATCATGCCCCGGTCTGGATCGAATTAAACGTCTGATATAACAGACCACTGACAGCCATTGTTTAGCGCGTAGATTTGTTTTAAGTAGTGCACGCCATCTATGGCCGCAATCGCAATCCACCGTAATAGTACGTTCCCAGTAGGACCAACACAACAAGCGTTAAAAAAAAGTAGATTGATTTCATAGTAAATAGCTTTGGGACGTTTTAATTTTTGACAAAAAACTTATGGAGACATTTATAGCAGCGATATCTGTCAAATGGTAACCAGTATAAAAACCGCTCAAATAGTTCGCCCCGTGGAATTTTGCGGTAGGTGATGGCATCACATTTCGGACAATGGACGTGTTCCTGATAATGATTGTTAATGTCTGACATTTCTTTTATATAAATGTCTCCTTAGTACAATCCGGTGATCTTTATGTTTTTAGCTGCCGATAATAATTTTTAGTATCAGTGATAAGCTGTAAAATAACGCGCCGGTATGGAATGGGCGCGGCAGAGCGCGATGCCCGGGTGGGCGAAATCCCTGCATACCCCGGCTTGTTGCGTAACGGTATCATAGGCAGAGATTTCTACGTTCGAAAACCCAATGCGGTATTTCACATTGGTAGGGATCCAGTCTACAATGGGCATTAAAACTGACCTGCCCAGTCGTCGTCGCTGTTTCGGGTATAAAACAACGAGGCAAACCACAATAATGCACAAGTCAGCAAAGTGTTACGATGTTCCAATTGATGTCCGTGCCCGGTCAGCAATAAAATAGTATCAAGGCAAAGCACACCCATTACAACAGCTAAAAGCAATAACCGGAGTATATATACTTTATCGTTCATACCATTTCCTTCAGGTTTTTTAAACGGAACACTTCACGCGCGATCAGTTTACAGTTCGCGCCTAACTCGTCCAGGGTACAACAAATCGTTTTTATTCTTACCGGGAGTTCGTTAACCGTTTCCATCAGGTCGATGTGCAGCAGGCAATTGTCCTTCATGTCAGCGCTGCCTTTCAATTGAGCGAAGAGGCCATAAGCTACATCACGGTCGTTGCCGAAAAAATACTGGCCGTAGTCCGTAAAACCCTGCGGTGTTTTCAGGCTGAGCAAGATATAAAATCGTGTTTTCATAGCGTGTAAAATTGGAAAAGCTCCTGCATAAGCAGGAGCCTCTCTGGTCAGAAACTATTATCGCACTTATTTAATTTCGATCTGACGGCGAACCGCTTTGGCTTCTTCGCGTTTAGCGATATCAATGCGCAGGATGCCATCGGTGTAAGCGGCCTTGATATTAGCATGGTCGGCACTTTCTGTCAGCGTGAATGAACGCACGAACGAGCTATAGCTATATTCGCGTTTACTGTAGTTCTTTTGATTGTCCTGTTGATCAGCACTTTTTTCCACCGAAATGCTCAGCTGATTACGTTCCAGGTTCAGTTTGAAATCCTCTTTTTTCAAGCCCGGCGCTGCCAGTTCCACATGATAGTTGTTCTCGCTTTCGCTAATGTTCACTGCGGGAACACGGGTGATCATGCGGTCGCTGAAAAAAGTGTCGTTAAAGATGGAATCAAAAACATCACTAAAGCCTGGCATTAATGTGTTGTTACGGTTGTTGTTGAATTTAACTAAGGTCATGGCCTTCTCTTTTAAAAGTTAACAATAAAATTAATTAAACTAATGCCCAGACAACAAACCCTGTGCCAGCCGGTTAACGCGGAAAAAATTGCAGTTTCCCGCTGAAAATTTTTCAGCGCCGGTGTCAAATTTTCAGGTGCCGCCGTCCCGAATAAAAACCCTAACTTGCATTTACTTTGGGGTATAACCATCAAGCTTAAGTTATGGATGTTGCTGTTGCCGGGTCGGTTTTGATACTTATTGCTTCAGTGTTTTTATGCTCGGATCAATTCTTTAAAAGCGCAGGGATGGTTAGCCATATCAAAATCGTATTACTCATGATTCACATACTTAGATCGGGCAGATCATAATTAATTCGTTTTTTACTTTAATTCCAATAATTGCACGGTTACATCTGTCCCCGAAAATTGAAGTGATGGCTGATAAGTTTTTGATAATTCCTGTACAAGACGGGCATCCGGGCTGACACGGTAATACCAGGCCGGAGAATCTATCATATCACCTATATCTGTGATAAACTCGGTATTGTAAACCAGCCAAACCCTTTTTGCCTTTTTAAATTTATTAAAATCGGGGCTAAGGTTGTGATAATAGTCGGCGTAATCTTTTGACTTTAGCCTTTGGTCGGTACCCTCAATGGCGTTATACTTAAAATTGTACATCAGCTTATAAAGCCTGTAACCTGATAAATTATTCCAGTATACATAAACCGCGTCGCCTGGTTGGTAATGTTGATCTATGTAAGTTAAGGCCTCACGCTGGTAAGATTTTTTATGCGAGTAGAAAAACTGTGGTTTAAGCAGGTAATAGGGATAATCCGAAGCCATTGATCATCTCGTTCCGGAATTGCATACAATCAATTCCGAAAAACTTTGACCGTCTTAATTCATTGATTATAATATGAATTTTTTCCACAGTAATTACACAAATTGGTAGTCTATATCTTACGAAATCGTATGGTCAAGCTATCCGGAATATCCAACGAAGGATCGCGTGATCTTTGATTTAATCCCCTATTTTCGTAGCTTAAATTAAATATAGTTCAGAAAATTATGAAAGCAGAAGCGACAAATGCGGAAAAATTCATATCTGCCATGTACAATTTGAGCAGTGCGATAAAAACTGAATCCGAGCATTGTTGCAAGCTCTGCGGTAATCTAAATGAGAAAGAATTATTCATTATCGATTTTATAGGCGGAAAAAAAAGTGTCAAAATGAGTGACATCGCAGACTTTCTGCAAGCTCCCCTGAGCACACTAACCACTATCGTCGATAAGCTGGTCGCCAATAAATTCCTCTTACGCTATAATTCTAGTGATGACCGGCGGGTCGTAAAAGTTGAGCTTGACCGGAAAGGAAAGGCATCCTATAAAGAATTCAACAACCAGAAGGAGATCATGGCCAATAAGGTCTTAGGCCATTTGAGCGAAGTAGAACAAGGAATTCTGATCACTAATCTCATGCAGCTCACCGCTTCGATGAACAAGTGATTTTTTAGTTGAATATTAAGAAGTCCGGACAGTTTTTAAATACAAGTAATGTCATTTGAATCTAAAAAAAATGATTCATATTAGAATACTATTTCGATATCCGTACTATTGCATAATCGAAATATAAATATGAACGAAAGTATTTTAATTACCGGCGCGAATGCCGGGCTAGGTAAAGAAGCTGCCCGCCAGTTGGCCTTAAAAAAAGAAACCAAAAAGGTCATTCTTTTCTGCAGAAACCAGGTAAAAGCCGAGTTAGCAAAAAAAGACTTGGAGGCGCAAACGGGAAAGAAGATCTTTGAGATCTTGATAGGCGATGTTTCGGATGCAGGTTCGGTAAGAAATGCCGTAGAAAAAATAAAGGAACCTATCGATGCCGTAATTTTAAATGCAGGTGGAATGGTTGGAAAGACTGCTTCGCAAATCACCCCTTCCGGTATGAATCAATTGGCCGCCACGAATATCTTAGGTAATGTTGTGTTAGTTGAAGAATTGATCAAGCGTGATCTGTTAGGAAAAACGGTGTTATTCGTAAGTGCCGAAGCAGTACCGGGCGTAAAAAGCCTTGGCATGAAACCGGTTGCCATGAAGAATTCTTCTATTAATGAATTTGCCGGCGTTTTGGATGGTTCCTATTTCGGCAAACATTTCGATGTAACGCAGGCTTACGGCTACGTGAAATATGCTGGAACGATGTGGGCCTTAGCCATGGCCAGAAAACATCCCGACCTCAAATTTGTGGTGATGAGTCCCGGGAACACCAAAGGAACAGGGGCTCCGGACAGTTTGCCTGCGCCTATGCGCTTTATGCTGAAATATATCATGATGCCTATTGTGTTTCCTTTATTAGGAGACATGGTGCATAGCTTGGAAACAGGGGTAAAACGCCTGGTAGATGGCGTTTCGGACGATCGGTATAAAAGCGGCGTTTTTTATGCAAGCAGAGAAGGTAAGTTATCAGGCGATGTCGTTGACCAAAGCACTTTCTACACGGATCTGAAAAATACTACCTATCAGGATAACGCCGATATAGCTATTCACCGGTTCATCAGATAAGCTTGAAAGAAATTATCTCCAACTGTAAAAAGGCGACGTTTCTGATCGAGAAAAAACAGATCGGCGGCATCACTATGCGCGAGGAGATGGCATTACAACTTCACCTGGCCTGTTGTTCCTTATGCCGGGTTTACGAACAACAAAGCATCATGATCAATGACTTGATTCATAAATTTCAGTTCATCAAGGTAACACAACTTGACGACGATCTTAAAAAGGAAATGCAAAAACAAATTGCAGCAAGCCTGGAAAAAATTAATTAAAAACATGCAAATCAAAAGAATCATTACGGCAGAAGGCCAAAACGGCGTAGCCACTAGGACGGATAGCTTCGACACCTCCGCCATTGACTTCCTCACCAATCTCTGGGGATTCGACCGGGTTCCCGATCTGCCGGTCAGGCAGGAGGAAGTTTTAGGCGAATTCCAGAAATTAGGCATTTTTGGCCCGCCCGGCAGTATGCGGATTGACCTGTTTACGCTCCCGCCTGAAACGGAAAAAGGGCCGGGCGAACTCAGGACCTCAGGCCCGATCGATATGGGTACGCCGGCAATGATTCCCGGCGAGGGCGAAGGGATGCACCGCACGGACAGTATCGACCTCGCCATAGTTCTCGGTGGCGAAGTTACCGCCGGATACCCCGGCGAAGATGGCAAATTACACGAAGTAATGATGACCACCGGGGACCTGATGGTAACGAACGGAACGTTTCACAGCTGGCGTAACCGGTCCGGCCATGATTGCACAATCCTATTTGTCGTTTTCGGCGCCGTGCGCAAGACGGCCTGACAAAAATGAAAAAACATAAAGATAAAGTTGCCGTCATCACCGGAGGAAATAGCGGCATCGGTTATGGAATAGCAAAGGAACTGATCGCGCAAGGGGCCGAAGTAGTGATCACCGGCAGAAGTCAAAACGCTGTTAAAGAAGCTGAGCAGACATTAGGCCCGGGCACCACAGGTATTGTCGCCGACCAATCAAATATCGCAGACTTAAGCCAACTGGCAGATCAAATAAAGAAACAATTCGGGCACGTTGATATGCTGGTCATTAAAGCAGGCATCATGTATATGTCATCTATTGAGGAAACAACTGAAGCGCAATTCGATGAAATCATGGATGTGAATTTTAAGGGTGCCTTTTTCACCTTGCAGAAATTTTTACCGCTCATGGAAAGTGGTGCTTCCGTGATCTTCATATTAGCACTCAGCGCTACACAGGGTACGCAAAACAGGTCCGTATACAGCGCCAGCAAAGCGGCGCTGAAATCATTGGCAAGGGTTGCCGCCATTGAATTAGCGCCTAAAGGCATCCGTGTAAATGCCATTTCGCCCGGGCCGTTCAGCACGCCGATTTTTGGAAAAAGCGGTGCCCCGGCTGCCGCACTTGAAAAATTTGCGGATACGATATCCCAGAAAGTCTTATTGAAAAGGTACGGGGAACCCGGTGAGATCGGAAAACTGGTGTCATTTCTTTCCTCTCAAGATGCCTCCTATATCACCGGAGGTGATTATGTCATCGACGGCGGTATGTCCATCAACGTTAGTTGACAAAGTACACACATGAGAATTATCCACAAGCCGCACCGCGCAGCTTTCTTTTCAACATCGATTGTCTGGACTTCAAATATAACTTAGTTTTATCCTGTATTTTTTATATATCAGGATTTTAACAATACCTCTGCTAAATACGATGCTATAATAGCCATTTGTAAAGGCTTTTCTTAAAGAAAACCCATGATTACGGCACTTCCTGGCGCATCCTGCTACCGGAATCCATCACCGATCAGGTGTTTATCAAAGCGCAGCGTATCCGCACGTTGGAAGAGATAAAATTAGCCAGGGTCGATGAAGATGTTACCGGGGAATACATTGGTATCGTCGACTATTGCCTAATTGTTATGATGCAACTGGAATCGGGTAGTGATACGCCTATGGAACTTCCAGAAGATAAAGTTAGCCAATGGTACGACGACAAGGCACGGGAAACCAAAGAATTATGGCTTTAGCAAAGAAAACATTAACTGTAATCACTTCAGTTCATATGACTCGCGAATATATTTGAACAGGCCGGGCCGCAGGTCTTCCGTTGTGGTCAGCCGGATATGGTTAGCAAATTTCCGGCCTACAGCCACGCTTTTGATAACAGGTTTCTCCGGGTGTGCTACTGCCGAATAGAATTTAATGTCCAGCCATTTTTTCATGGGCCGGATGATGAGGAAACCGACGCGCCGGGTAAAGACGATGCAGTTCGGGGTCACACCGATAAGCACTTTTGGCCAGTCGGCCACTTCTGCCAATATCTTATCAAATACCAATACCAGCTCCGGTGAACGTCCTTCAAATAAGCTATCCAGGCTGACCCGCCGGCAATAATGCCGGTAGTCAGCCCAGGGAAGTTCACGGTCACATTTCGGGCAGGTCCAGCTCATTTATGCTTCGTGCGGCGCCTGTTGGTGCTGTACGATATCCTCCAGCTCATCCAGGCCCGTTTTATGCTTTTTCTTTTTCTTTTGTTTGTTTTTGAGGTAATCCTGGGCGTGCTCGTGGCGGTAAGCTTCTGCCTCGGCAGCACGTTTGCCGCGCAGATAGAACCAGATACCTGCACCGGCCGCTAAGGCTCCGGCAACGATGGCGCCGACGATGAGGCCGGTATTATTTTCTTTATGGAATGGGTTTTTCATAGGAGCTATTTTGTTAGTGCAACAAGCGCCGGGACTTTTAGTTGTGCAAATATTGAATTAAGACAATTCTTTAGTTACAAGTTAAAACTATACCGGAATAAGCTTGTTAATCAGGTACATCTAAAATCAATCAAAACTATGGCAACAAGAGGGACAAAAGTGGAAAGGCATTCGGTATCCGAGCAACCACATGAATTGAAATACGAAGCAAAGAAAACGGGAACAACGCCTAAGAAGGTGGAAGACGCCAAAAAGGCTGCGGGCAGCAATCAACGATCAGCGGTCGAAAAAAAGATCAAATAGTAAGTAATTGTGATTAATTGCATGAGCCCCGAAAGGGGCTTTGTTGTCAGGAGATCAAAGTAAAAAAAAACGGGATGGGCTTAAAGGAATACGTCAAGAAAAGGGATTTTGAAAAGACCGCGGAACCCAAAGCCGGGGCCAGCAAGGATAAAGACCATTTGATTTTCGTGGTGCAGAAGCATGATGCCTCGCGTCTGCATTATGACTTCCGGCTGGAAATGGACGGCGTACTCAAAAGCTGGGCCGTGCCGAAAGGCCCCAGCCTGGACCCGAAAGTAAAGCACCTTGCCATGATGGTCGAAGATCATCCATTCGACTACCTCAACTTCGAAGGTATCATTCCCAAAGGCGAATACGGTGGCGGCACGGTGATCGTTTGGGACGAAGGTACCTATGAACCGATCGAACCGATCAAAGGCAAGAAAGCCCAGGAAAAACATTTACTCAAGCAACTGGCCTCAGGTCAGCTGAAGATCAAACTGCACGGTGAAAAACTCAACGGTGAATTCGCCATGGTCAAAACCCACGGCATGGGTGAGAACGGCTGGCTGATGATCAAGCACAAAGACGAATTTGCGACCAGCGAGGATATCACAAAAAAAGATAAGTCTGTACTCTCTGGTAAAACCATCGAAACCATGGAAAAGACCAGTGAAAAGGTCTGGCAGCATGGGCATGAAGAAGATGTGGTACCTGACCAGGAACTGGCTGAAGAAGTAGAAACAGCAGAACCGGAAACCACTAAAGCAGATGTTGCAAAAATTTTAAAGGCAGCTCCTAAATCCAAAGTACCGGCCAATATCAAACCCATGAAAGCCACGCTTGTTGACGAGCCTTTTGACGAGCCGGGCTGGGTCTTTGAAGTTAAATGGGACGGTTACCGCGCCATTGCCAATATCCAAAAGGATGAGGTTTCGCTCATCTCCCGCAACAACCTGCCCTTTGAGAAATATTACCCCATCAACGATGCGCTCAAAAAATGGGGCATGAACGCAGTGCTCGACGGCGAGCTGCTGGTATTGAATGACAAAGGCATCTCCGATTTCGGTGCTATGCAGAACTGGCGCAGCGAAGCCGACGGCAACCTCGTATTCTATATCTTCGACATTTTATGGTACGAAGGCAAAAACCTGATGGGCCTGCCCCTAAGCGATCGCCAGGCAATCTTACAATCCATTTTACCAACTGACAACGATCATATCCGCCAGAGCAAAGTATTTGATGCGAATGGCATTGACTTCTTTGCGGCCGCCGAACGCATGGGCCTGGAAGGCATCATCGCCAAAAAAGCCGACAGCGTTTATACCTCCGACCTGCGTTCTAAAGAGTGGCTGAAAGTTAAAGTACAAAGGCGGCAGGAAGTGGTGATCGCGGGCTTCACTAAAAATGAAGGCACCGGCAAGTCCTTCAGCGCTTTGGTACTCGGGGTCTATGACGCCAAAGGCGACCTGCAATTTGTGGGTAAGGTAGGCACGGGTTTTTCCGATAAGCTGCAAAAGGAAATGATGGCCCAATTCGAGCCGCTCATCACCAAAGACAGCCCATTTGACTATGAGGTAGATGTCGATAAACCGACGCGCTTCCGCCCCAAACGCATGGGCGCCCAGCCAACCTGGCTCAAACCCGAACTGGTTTGCGAAGTCGGATTTGCCGAGGTAACTAGCGATGGCGTATTCAGGCAAGCTTCCTTTAAGGGCATGCGTACCGATAAAAAAGCCAAAGACGTGGTTTTGGAAACACCGGTGGATACGGAAGAAACGGTAGCCGAATCTGATGCTGCCGAACCAGCCAAAAAGGAAACATCCAAAACGAAGAAAGCAGATCTGAAACTGGAACCGGTAAAAAGCACCGGGCGCAAAACGCTGCTCAATCCGACCGAAGATACCCAAACCAAAAAGATCTGTGGTCACGAACTCAAATTCAACCATGTCACCAAACTCTATTGGCCCGAGGATAAAGTGACCAAGGGCGATATGCTCAATTATTACTATAAGGTCGGTGAATACATGATGCCGTATTTGAAAGACCGGCCCATGTCGCTCAACCGCTTTCCCGGTGGTATCCACGGCCAAAGCTTTTACCAGAAAAACGTCACCGATAAAGCACCCGATTGGGCTAAAACCTTCGACCATGTGACCGATGAAGGTAAAGTGACCAAATACCTGGTCGGCACAGACGAAGCTAGTTTATTATGGATGAACTCCCTGGGTTGCATCGAGATCAACCCCTGGTTCAGCCGGGCCGAAACACCGGACAATCCCGATTATTGCGTAATCGATCTGGACCCGGATAAACATACCTATGACCAGGTGGTGGAAGCGGCTCGCATCGCCAAAGATATTCTGGACTCGATCGATGTGCCCAGTTTCCCGAAAACTTCGGGCTCGACCGGCATGCACATCTATGTCCCGCTGGCCGGTAAATACACTTATCAGCAAAGCCAGCTCTTTGCCAATATCATCGTTAAACATGTCCACGAACAGATACCGGACTATACCAGCCTGGAGCGCAGCATTGCCGCCCGCAAAGGCAAAATGTACCTGGACTATTTGCAGAACCGTCCGGGCGCCACTATTGCCGGGCCTTATTCCCTGCGCCCCAAACCCGGAGCGACGGTATCCATGCCATTGAGTTGGGATGAAGTAAAACCCGGCCTGACCATACAGCATTTCAACATCCATAACGCGCTTGACCGCCTCAAAGAGACCGGCGACCTTTTTCATGGAGTGCTGGGAGAGGGCATAGATTTGGCCAATACCTTAAAAAATGCACAAAGTGTGTTTAAGTAGCAATTACTGGCCGGTCTGACGATCCGGCAAGGTGAACCAAAAAGACGAGCCCTTGCCGATCATGCTGTCCACGCCGGTCTGCCCGCTATGACGCCGGATGATCTCCGCCGAGATGTATAAGCCGAGACCCACCGGAGGTTTGCGTTAAAGCCAGGCAGTGACCTTGGTTAATAAGTTTTCAGGAAATTTTATAAATAATTTCAGCGGCGTTAAAGCGCCGCTTTTACCCGGCTGACATCCGGGCCGTCGCCGCGCCCTTCATAGAAGGACATATCTTCATCGGCGCCGACCAGGCGCCAAACCTGGCCACCAGGGGCCTGGAAGTATAAATGCGGGTCGGGTATATCCAGCTTCCGTACGCCGGCAGTCAAAATTTTTGTGGTCATGGTTGGCACATCGCCGGTTTTCAATTCCAGCCACAGGAACCGCGCTTTGCGGCCGATCTCGCTTTCGTCCGGTACGTCGTCGTACAGGAATGCAATAAAAAAGTCGTCGCCCAGCCGGATCAAATCGCGCTCCGGGTCATCGCTGCGGAGTTCACCGCCCAGGGTTTCGAGGTAGAATTTACGGATGTTACCGCGTTCACTGCGCTGGACCACCACAGAAGCGTGGTTGCTAATGCTCACTTTTTTCATATCATTTACTGTTTTAAGAAAATTATCACTGATAATGCTGCGCCAGCCTTCACTGACCTGCGCGTAACATTCTTTGGCAGGTGTCAGGCCCTCATGGGTAAAACGGAGCTGACCGGGCGATAGCTCAAAGACCAGCCGCGTGCCGGTCCATTCGGCGGGATCTTTCAGCCAGCTTAAATTACTTTCGATCACTTCAAAGACCAGGTATTTACCGGGAACCAGCTCGGTGACCTGTTGTTTCGAATAGTGAGTACCCGGGTGCCTGATCGTAAAGACATCATATAAAGCGCTACTCTTGCCTTCCAGGTCCTCAAAACCCCACCATTTTTTGACGTTTAGCAAGGCCTCGAATACGTGTTCTGGTGCCGCGCTTATTGTAATAGTCACGCTGACGCTGTCACTATGTAATAACTTGTTCAGGTTCCCCTTGACAACAAGGTCACAAAGCCCTGCCAACCGATCTTGTTCATGTTCCATCACTTCGCCGTCATAGGTAAAAGTCAGCCGGGTGCCGCGTCCCTGGGGTTCCAACTCGAAGATCATTTGCGTCCCCGTCCAGCTAAAGTAGTCGGTTTTTCGGATGCTGTCCGTCACCAGCCAGGCCAGCTTTTTAGCCGGAACAAACTGGGTTACTTTGTTTTTGGAATAATGATCTTCGCCTGACCGGAAGATAAATTCATCATCCAGGCGGATCGATGACCCTTCCATCGCTTCAGGCCAATAGTCTTCGACCTGATGGATCAGCACATCAAAAACAGCTTCCGGTATCCGGGGCACCGCGACCGTGGTGGTATAGACTGTGTTCATCGCTGCTTAAAATCTCCTTTCCCGGTTGTTAGATAAGAAAATAAACTGTTCCTGATCCAGTGGGTCCAGCCCGGCTGGCAATCTTTGTAGCACTCGGATTCCGGCGTTATTCCCTCGTGCGTAAAGCTGATCTCCGTTTCACTGCCACTTTCGTCCAAGTCGAAAATCATGAGGGTGCCGCTCCATTCGGTTTTATCTTCGTACCACGGCATAAAACAATCACCCACCGACCAAACCACTCTTTTGCCGGGTATCAGTTCGGTAATGGCGCAATTAAAATAGGCTTCCTGGCCCATCCTGATCACAAATTGATCGTCGAGTTTTTCGGTAGGGCCTTCAATGGTGACTCCCCACCAGGCGGGTACCTGGCAGATCTTTTCCAGCGCTGCTGCAGCGTGGAGCGGTACGGTTATACTGGTGCTAAAGTTTTCTTCCATCCTGCAAAGATGGACGGTTGCCAGACGTGGGTATTGTACAAATCGGAAGTCAGGCGCGGAAAGCCTGGCTGCCGAGTTCGTTCAGGCTGCGTTGCAATTCGGTGGGCGTCGCCCCAGTAAAACGTTTGAAAGCCCGCAGGAAATGAGACTGGTCGTGGTAATGCCGGTACATTTCATCCTTGAGATTCCCGCTGATAAACGCTTCGTAGCAGGGTCCAAAGCGAGTGATCGCCGCCAGGTTCTTGGGATTCGTGCCTAAGCGTTCCGCGAACTTGACATTCAGCCAACGAGCGCTATATCCGGTTTCTTTTTCCAGTTGGGAGATGCTCACGACGCCTTGGGTAGCCGTGATTCGTTGGGTGCAATAGTCGAAAATTGGGTCGCTGCTTGTCGCTGCTAACCTGCTTAACAAAAATTCCTGCAAGAGCTGCACTTTAGCCGCTAACGTACCGGCTTCGGCCATGCGCCAGCGCAGCCCGGTGACTGCCTGGCCCGCCAGGTCTTCCAGTGGCAGGATCTGATTCTTGAGATCCGCATAACCCAGCCGGAAAAAACGGTAAGCACCCAGCGGCTTGAATTCCACGCCAATGGTGCCCGTCTGCGCATCCGTCTGCGCGTCCAGGCGCACGGGTTCATCGATCAGGCCGGAAAGGGTGAGTTGGTATTCAGGCATGACGAAGCTTTGTCCAGCGATGTTTGTGCCGATACCGTTGCGGTAAGCAAATGCCATTTTAAAATTGCCGTTGGGTACGATCAGTTTTACTTCCCTCTCGGGCATCCGCCCTTCACTCTCGAATACCCACAGTTTTGCCAGGAATGGCTGTAGTAGCGGATGCGGCAGGAGCGATATAAAGTGGAATTTCGGCATTGCTGGTTATTTGTAAATTAACTCATTTGCCGTCTCGGCCGTTTCCTTGGCATGGTATTTCAAAGCCGGCCTCTTATCAAAAGGGCGTACGCTCATCTCCACGAAACCATAGCCCAAACTAAACCCTGCCGCTTTGTCTTTCACAATATTCAAAGCTACTACGCTCCCGTGCATACTGAACACATCCAGCAAAGTGGTCTCCGTCATCTCCCGCGGAAAACCCACTACGAATAATTTTGAGGTCATAGGGCAAATATAAACAGGGACCGTGAAAAAATAAACCAGTAACACGATAAGTTTAGCAGGGATCCCTTGCCACACTTATTCCTTAAACCCTGCCATGATGATCCCCCTTACCGCGTGCGGAAGGCGACAATCGCACCGATGCTGCACCAACAGTATCACCTGTTTGCTCCGAAGCCCGCGGCCATCCCGGGTTGACCGGCGGTTTGATATTCTCCGTCGCCATTTGTCCCGGGCTGGCCAATGCCGTGCCTGAAGTGACGATAAAGGGGCGGCCCGAACCTGCCAATACAGCGCCAATGGTTTGAATGGCTATCTTGTCTACTTCGCAGACTTCCGCGAAACGGGTAAAATCATGAATAAAACCGGCATGGATCACGCCTTCTGCCTGTGCGGCGCCGGTCCGCAAACTTTCCTGGTCTTCCAGATCGCCGCGCAGCACTTCTGCGCCTGCATGAATTATCTTTTAGGCCGATGCTTCCGAGCGCGCCAGCCCCGGCGCCTCCTGGCCTGCACTTAATAATTCCTGCACGATGGCAGTTCCGATGAAGCCTGCGGCTCCGTTACCAAATACTTTTATAGGTCTTTTTTTCTAATAAACAAAGATTTAGCAGTTTGTAGTCGATTCGTGTGAACGGTTATGTTTCAACGACCATTTCACCATTTCGGAGATCACCGGCTCCAGGTCCTTTCCGCTTTCGGTCAGGCTATATTCCACATGCGGCGGAATGACCGGCATGGCTTTCCGGTTGATGATGCCGTCAGCTTCCAGTTCCCTTAACGTTTGGATCAGCATCTTCTCTGAGACAGCCGTGATGGCCTTCCTTAATTCGCCATAGCGTTTGGTACCGGAGAACAACTGGCGGATCACCAGCGGTTTCCAGCGGTTGCCCATTTTATAGGCAATGAAAGTGATGGGGCACTGGGTGGTGACGAGCCGTTTATTATATTGATTGGTAGAGCTTTCTTTTACAGCCATGATACATACTATTTGGTAGGTACTTGATACTTCGTAAGTACAAATATACTTTTGTTCCGTAATCAAAACGAAAGAAAAAATGAAAGCAATAACGATGACCGGTAAAGGACAGGTGGCTTTGACCGAAGTTCCAAAACCAGAACAAGTCAGCGCAGGACATCTCCTGATCAAAATGAGTGCGATGGGGATCAACCCCGGCGATAAATTCCTGATCAGCGGGAATGCTCCCGCCGGGATGTTTACGCAAAGTCGGTACGATATTGCCGGTGTATCAGGTGCCGGCCAGGTGACCGCCATCGGTGAAGGAGTGCCCGAAAAGTATTTGGGCAAACTGGTGACCGTTTACCGGTCACTGAGCGACGGCAACATTAGCGGCACCTGGAGCGAATATGCCCACCTGCCTTACCTCCAATGCGCTATCCTGCCGGATGATGCTGATCCGGCTGATCATGCAGGGTCGCTGGTCAATATTATTACCGCGTACGCGGCCATGCAACAATTCTTAAAGGTAGGGCACCAGGGTGTGATCATCACAGCCGGTAATTCAGATACGGGCAAAGCAATGCTGGGTTTCGCCCTTGAGGCCAAGCTGCCGGTACTATCGATCGTCCGGAACGAAAGCAGTAAAGCGGAACTGGAAAAACTGGGGGCAAAGCATATCCTGGTGCAGGGAACCGAACAATTTGCGCAGGAATTAATGACGATAGCGACAGCGTTGAAAACGACCGCGGTATTTGACGGTGTCGGCGGCGAACTGCTTAGTCAGCTGATACCCGTACTGCCCGCCGGCGCGACAGTTTACGCTTATGGTTTCCTGGGCGGCCCGGCCCCGGTATCTTTTCATACCGGTATGCTTACCAAAGGGATCACCATCAAGGGCTTCAGTAACTTCAAAACAGCAACGGTGCAAGACCCCCAGCAATTAGCGCAGGCGCTGGAAGCGATCAGCCAGGTGATCCACCTGTCGTTCTTCAAATTCAACGCGGGAAAACAATTCAGCCTGGAAGAGATCGAAGCGGCTTTATCCTATACTGCTGCCGACGGCAGTAAAGCCGTATTGGTAATCGGATAGCTTAACAAGGCCCACGGGCCATTACTTAAAAGAACGGGGCCGGTAACCCGTTCTTTTAGGCGGACCAGTTATACAATAAAACAGATAAATAACTATCTTTAGGAGCATGCTATATAAATTTCGCGAGCTCTGGGAACAGTACCAGTCTTTTCAGCGACGGCTGGATGTGGGTGCCAAAACCCTGCTGCTGGAAGAAGGCCAGCGTTCTGAGCACTATATCTATATCGAAAAGGGGGCTGTCCGCACTTATTTTAATAATAATGGTGAGGACAAAACGGTGCAGTTCTTTTTCGAGGGTGAAGGATTGATGGCCATTGAAAGTTTTATGAACGATGCGCCGAGTCCCATTGCCATTGAAACCATCGAGCCCTCGGTATTGTACCTTTTGCCTAAGCCGCAGGTGCTGGAAATGGTGGCCCGACTCGGTGCGCAGTTGGTGCCATTGCTGGTGCAGCGCCAGATACATTATATGCACGAATTCGTTTCCTTTATCCGCGACACGCCCGAACAGCGCTATCAACAATTGTTGACCGAACGACCCCAGCTTATCCTTCGCGTACCGCAACATTATATCGCTTCGTACCTTGGGATCAGTAAGGTCCACCTGAGCCGGATCAAAAGCAAACTGGCCAAGGGCAAGCGGCATTTCTGAGCATTTGGTAACATATGTTATCGTCCGCGGACAACATCCGGGCTAAATTTGCAGTATGAAAGCAGCTGTAATATCCACTTCGAATAGCCTTCCCCAAGTGACGGAATGGCCCGTACCCGTCCCATCTAATAACGAACAAATATTGGTCAGCGTAAAAGCTGTCGCCCTTAAACACCTGGACAAAGCCCGCGCTTCCGGCAGCCATTATTCCAGCCAGGCACCGGAAGCGGGCGGCAGGATCGTCGGCGGGGATGGCGTTTGCCTGCTACCGGATGGCCGCCGGGTCTATGCGATGGGTGAAGGGATGATGGCCGAACTGGCCCTGGTCGACCGGGACCGGATCGTACCGGTACCTCAGCAACTGGATGATGAGACTGCGGCGGCATTGCCAAACGCTGTGATCGGCGCAGCAATGGCACTTCTCTTTAAGGCCGACATGCAAACCGGTGATGTGGTACTGATCAACGGTGCCACTGGGTTTACCGGGCGGGTAGCCGTGCAGCTTGCCCGTCACTATGGGGCCAAAAAGGTGATCGCGACCGGCCGGAACGAGACATCGCTCCAGGACTTGCTGGCGCTTGGCGCGGATGAAGTACTGTCGCTCGATCAGGAGGAGGCAATGCTCCAAGAAAATTTGGCTAGATTAAACGCGGAAACGCCTTTTGACGTGGTGCTCGATTACTTATGGGGGCCGAGCGCCGGATTGATACTGGGCTGCCTGCAGGGTAAGGGCGCATTCACCCGTCGCGTGCGTTATGTTTCGGTGGGGGCCATGTCAGGGAAATACATCCAGTTATCCGCCGAGCTCCTGCGCAGCACTAACCTGGCTTTGACCGGCTCCGGACTTGGGGCCTGGACACGCCAGCAGGTGGGTTTATTGTTCAGTGATATCCTGCCGGAAATGTTCGAGCTGGCCGCCCAGGGTAAGATCAGGGTGGAAACCATCCCGGTCAGGCTGGAAGACCTGGCTGGATTATGGTCACTTGACATGCCCGGCGGGCGCCGTCCCGTCATTTTGATCTGAGCCGAGCGAGACACAGAAAAGCTCATTAAACAAGAAATTATGGTTTAATCAAACAATAACCGTATTTAACGAATGAGGTTGCCATTCAGTATAGATGTTAGTTAATTATGATACCAAGTAGTAAAATTTATAAGGGATGAACTTGATAAACCAAACAACAGAACAGATCCTCGATTTGGTTCCCGCATTCTTTTTAGCTAATTATTTTAATACGTGGTCAATGAACATACATAGCAAAATAATGTTGTTAATCATTCTAGAACCTACAGGAATGGAGCAAAAATTACTCAAATTAGAACAAGTATTAATTAGCATAAAAAAACGTCGGGGGGAATTAGAATACAGTCAATACAATATGGCGGAATTTTTAGAAATTACACACACGGATATAGTAAAATGGAATCCGGAGTGAATGAATTATCTGTAGAAAGATTTATCAAATTGCAGGTGTTCTACGTACTACGGTAGCAGAATTATTGAATTGAAGATATATTATTTTGGAACTTAGTAAGTAAGCCCGTTACTCTAATAACTTGATGTCTCCTTGTTCCAATTTCAAAATATTCAAAGTATAAACCTACTAAAGCAAAGAAAACATCATAGGCAATAAATGAGTTACTTGATGAATTTTCCTCCGAAAAAATTATTAAATCGCCTACATTGATAATCGGTTTCCCTTCTGCTGATGAATTATTTAAAGTTAAGTAGGTGAGAGCGTCTTTTTGAAAATGAATCATTCCATAATTATTCGATTGATAAATTTAAAATAAAGCAGAAATATTACAAAATTATTTCCGAAAATCAAACAATTTGTACAGTCTGATATTATAAATACAATTGGTTGGCTTTAGTGGTGCTTTAATCAATCAGTTAATTAAGTTAGGGCTAATCTTTTGATAAGGTTAGCCTTTTTTGTATAACAGATTTAGCCAATAAATTTTAAACATGGTTTCTGAGCAACCATAAAAGTAACCTTCCATAATAATAAGTGAAAAAAAAACCCGGGGGAAATATTCATTAACCAATAAAACAAAATTTAACTAACTTATATTTTATAAATACTTGATTATACAATTAGGGGTAATTCAATTAATCAGTAAGTATGTTAATTGGCTAATCAGAAATGGTTAGCCTTTTTATTTAATTACAATATTCGGAACATTCTGAATAAGCTCACGTTCATTAACTGGTGATTCATAACACCATTGGTTATTGTTGTTTTTAAATGAAGGCTAACTTTGAAATACAGGTTAGTCTTTTTTATTAGTTGATAGCATTAGTTGGGTCATATCGCCAAATCGCTTCAACGGTATGCGTTAAATAATATAAAGCCTCACTTAACACCATATTGATACCAACAATACTATCCTTGTTTTTTAATACGGTTTCCACATCATCTAGTCTAATATTGGTTCTTTATCTGCATAATCAACTTCAAACCTGAAAAACTCAACTTGGTCTTTTAACAGATAGATTACTTCCATTAATCCCCGGGTCTCTGTAGTAAAGTAGAAATTATATACAAATAAAGAATTTCTTGAACGGAAAGGCTTACTTAAAAATTCTTGTACATCTTTCACTGGTGTCATAGCTATAGGTTGTAACAAATGTTACGCCATTTATTAAGTTATGTCCCGGACTATGATTGAAATATCTAATAAATCTTAGCTATCCGGCTTCAAAAAGATGTTTTAAAATATCGTTATTAATAATTTCTTGGCAGGGCTTTGAGTTGTAAATAAATAAACAACTGCCATCGATATTGCATTTTTGAATTTCTTGAATGTTCGCTTTCGGCATCATACTTAGATTGCATAGCCTCACATTCTGCCCAATTTTTATTATAAATTTCTGCAATTTCTGATTTAAAGTTATCTGTAAAAACTGCGGAGTGAAGAGCAGTAGCAAATTTACGTGTAAAAAGCTCTGTAATATCAAAATGCAATTGTTCGTGATGTAAAAGATAATCATCATCCCCATTGTAATGACTCCAACTCATTGAATTTTTAGGGTAAAAATCATTATTTATATCAAAAGTAACAATATACTCACAATCAAGATTTAGTACCTTATATGTGTAATCAATCTGAGAATATGTTGAAGCACTCCAACCAAATCCGAGTTTGCCCTTGAAATCGCTCCAAACCAATGGTCTTTTTTCATCCCATCTAATTACCTCTTGTTGTGCTTTTGTCAAAGTGGGACTGATAATTAAAAATAAAAAAACAACTGGTTTTAATATTTGCATTGATAGTGTACTTAGAATAAGGTCATTCGGCACAACTAAAATACAAATATTTTAGAAACCAATAATTTTTTCATAACACTTGTTTGCTAATAACTTTAGCAATAGCTTTGTGTTATGATTACCGCCGACCAGGCTATGAACGAATATTTAACCCGTGTTTGCGCCTTCTTGAAGCGTGAATTGCCAATTAAGTACTGGAATTTGATTAATGTTGAAAATGATAAAGTTGTCATCAAGCTTAATCAATTAAACTAAACCTTTAATGATGTCTATCTGGAATTACAGGAGTACATTACTGAACGCATATATAAGGTCAGGGAGCGACAATTTGACCTTAACTTTAGTATCTGGTCACCAACGCAGGAAAGAAGTTTTAGCATCTTTAAATAGCCCCGGCGATGATGTTTAACTGGCAGCTAAAGGTATCATTTGAGATTAATGGTAAGCAGCATCAGCTTACCTTTGATAAGATTATTATTAAAGGTAATAGACCTGAGAAGTTTTACCGTGTTCCGGCAAAAAAAGGTAATGTCGACTTGATAAAACACAACAATCAATGGTTGATTACAAACGGCCAGTATCATCTATCTTATGAAATGGTAGATGCGCCCGGTGAGGGTATTGAAAGAGCGGTCAGAAACGAAGAATTAAATTTAGATTAATCGGCTGTGCATGTTGGGTGTAGCCTTTATTACAGGGCAAGCAACGGAGCTGAGTAGGATTTTGCTAAATTTTATACCATATCTGCAAAGAGTTTACGGCAAGGCCGGAGGCGTTGATAAATACGTACTGTTACATTTGATCAAACTCTATAGCGAAAAAATTATCAGGGCTGAGTTTGTAGGCTCGAGAGGAGAATTGCAAGAAATGCTTGATCAAATAAATAATATTAATGTGGGCGACCCGAATGCAATACAAAAAACCCTTCAGCCCGCTATCGATTTGACAGGTATCCGCACATTGGAAGACAGAAGGCGATGGCTATATCTATATGAAGAAATTTGATGGGTATTTTTATAATTTTTAAAGGTTTAGAAAGCACCGCTTGTTTATCAGTAACGCAAAACATTGATAGGTTTTAATCGATTATTCCTGCAGTAAGTGCCACCCAAGTTGCCGTCGGTTTCTTTTTTAATGTAGAGGTGATGCGTACTAAAAGTTCATCATCCCCATTTGCAATCAGCTTAATCTTCCTGCCAATAACCGTCGCCCCCACAAGGGCAAGGTAATCCAGGCTATTTGTGTCATACATGTCCATCGTATCAAAATGGTCCTCATACACATTGTTCTGGAACAGGTCGAAGTAATTGTTGATGATATGATCAATGTCAGCAACGTCTTTTGTTCGTGAAGGTTTATCGCCATAGGCAATCAGCTTTAGCATGACCAAGGCCTCCAAACTGCACACCTTCAGTTTTTGCCCGGATTGCAAGTTTACTTCGGTTACAAAAGGATAGGCCTCTCGAAATCCAGGCATACTAATTACAAACAAAGCTGGGTCCGAAAGGCTGATCTCCCGTTGATCATTCTCGATGTCGCCAAACGGCAACAGGTCGATCTCCAGCGTTGACTTGTAAAATAGTTTAATCGCTTCACTGGGATGAGCCTCAAAATCGCCAGACCTGACCAGTGCGTTTTTCAACGCGAGAAATTGGCTTTCATCCCCAACCTGGATGGCAATGTCAACATCTTTAGTTTTCCGGGTGTTGAGATGGTCACCAAGTTGTATATCCCTGGCGATAGCGCCAACCATGTAAAAGTCGATATTTAACGAAATGAGGATTGGCTCTATTCGGGCCAACATTTCGAGCAAAGCGGGTTCTAATATTTCCGACATATCAGATCAGGTATTGATTTTTAATGCGTTCGGCAGTTTCCTGGTTGCGGCTGTCCATGCTGGTGGCTAGTTCTGCGTATGCCATAATTGGCGGCACAACATTCCGGTGCTCCTGTGCCTGTTGTAAATCGTCAGACCAAAATTGGCTTATTGCTTCGACTTTGCCTTTAGGATCAGGAATAAGCTTTTGGTCTTTCATGAGGTTGGTTTTATCCAGCCTGGTATAGATGGTGAATATCTCTGGCCGGAGGTGAGTCGTTAATATTGCTCCGGCATTTTCGCCGCCCCAGATGATGTGCTTATTATTTATTTTTTGCCAGTCCTCTTTTTCCTGCATCCAGCGAAAACGCCCGATTCGTATTTTCGGTTTAAGAATGCTGCTGTACAACTCTATCCAGCGATTTTCCAGGAGTTGTTCATTGTCTAAAAAGTAAGCGGCATTTTTAGTGGGATCAGCTTGAATTAAAAAGCCTTCTTCTTTCAGTTCTGCTAACAAGGGGCCAACGTTTCCCAATGCGATGCCCGCCGCAGCTGCAACTGTGCGGTAGTTAGCGTTCAAAAGGCCTTTGTCCGCCAAGAGGGCAAATAAGAATTTGAGGCCTGTTGGATTCCAAAGCTTGCCTTCTTTAACCAATCGGGTCTCTGTTACTTTTCTGTCATTGATATAAAAATAGAAGTCTTTAGTTTCGATGTAGCAGTTGCCGGATGCCTCCAGGTAATTGATTCGCCGACCTTTTAACTCACTTTTTATAGTTGAAGGAATGTATTGTGCCAACAACATCCAGTTTGAACTTGTGTCTTTGAACTGCTGTATAATTTGGGGCAATTGAAAGCTGCGAATTTCGTTTTTGACTTCCGCAAAAAAATTCTGCTGCTTATCCTTAAAATTAAGTAGCAAATGAGCATCAGCATTTGTCTTTCTATCTTCTAAGGCAGTAATTTTCAGATCAGCCCCGGTAATCAGCGTAAACGCATTTATTGCTTGATCCAGAATTTCCGTTTCCCTCATGTTCAAAAATTTAAAGCGTTCATGAATCATGAACAATCAAATATAATGAACATAAATTAGATTTACAATTATTAATAGCTTTATATAAATATGTATTATCTGTAGAAATTAAAATAATATCAGGGCAGTGTGTAAAAATCAAACCAATTAAATCCGGACAAATATTTGCTTTCGCTATTCAGCAAGCATAACAGAATTTATTTAGGCGACGAACTCAAGAAAAAACTGGTCAGCAACTAGGTAAGACACCGGCGGCAGCCAGAAATATCATTGAACATTTTGCAGGCAAGGGCCTTGTTAAAAGCTCAAGCCCGGTCTCTTTTGGTCGGGGCACTTTCGCTCATTACGCTTTACATAAAGTGGTCACTTTTGAAGATCTCCTGGGCATTACCCGGACAAGACGGCAACAGCTGTTCCGCCTGCTCAGCGCCATCAAAGCTTGCGGCGGCATCCTTTCCTATTACGAAGCCCTAAAGATCGGCGCCGCGCCGCTGCTTCCGTCCAAAACAAAAACCATCGGACTAGACCGATTGCTTAAAGAACTACAATTCTTCGAGGCTATCAGCATTTCCGCCGACCGGTATGAAGTCAAATATTTGATTGCCGATTATGTGGAGCCAGTGCGAATTGCAGCTTTGAAAGCGTGTCACTACAGCCTGATTGCGGCTAAAGCAAGTGCCAGCCTGTTGGGTGCGCGGGAAATTGAATGGAGTTGGAACGCAGCAATGCGGAGCTGGAAACAGCATGAGATTTAGCCTGCGGCCAGGCGCAACCAACAGGTTGGCTCTTGCTGCGCGGGCGGTTGGTCTGGTGAAATGAAAATAAAACTGACCGGCGGCATGGCCGAAGTAACGGTAGGAGCGGCATCCTCCCCGGCAGGGGAAGATATAGCGGATAGCGCGGGCCCGGTAGGGCACTTCCCAAGAAATAATTTTGGTATTTTTACAGTTTATGGAAGGCCAGGAACCGATTATTTACTCACCGGCAGCGGTACTTAATATTTTTAATAACTCGATCTCGCTGAAACAGACGCAGCGGATTATTCAGCTGCGCGGTATTTTCGTGATGGGGAAGGGCGCTTTTTATAACGGCAGCTATTATGATAGTTTGCGGGATGAGTCGACTAATGCGCAGATCACGCTGGTGGTGCCGGCACTGATCCGGAACGAGCTGCAACACCATAAGACGGTAACGATCAATGGCTATATTACCAGGCGGGTGGTAAACAATGCCAGCCGGATCGAGATCCAATTAACGGTAACCGAGCTGGTCGGGCAAACGCAAAACAAGTATTCGGAGGAAGAACTCAAACGGATCGAACTCCAGCAGGACAAGGCAGCAGCAGACTTCCGGGACGTACAAAGCTGGATCAAGGAAAAGATCATCCATGAGCAACCGTTCAGGATCGGGGTGATCATTGGAAAAACGGCCATCATCGACAGCGATATCAAACATCAGTTGCGGGAATCTATCGGCTTTTACGAGCTGGAATTCTATAGGATCGACTTGAGTACGGAGACGGAGATCATAGCGGCGATGACCCAGCTCGACACGCATACGGATATTATCGTGATTTCGCGCGGGGGAGGAGAGAACCTCGACATCTTCAATAAGCCGTCGATCGCGGAACGGGCCTTACAGCTGAAAGCATTGTTGGTCACAGCCATCGGTCACAAGGAAGACGTAACGCTTTTGCAAAAGGTGGCAGATAAAGCATTCATTACGCCGTCGGAATTCGGGCAATTCCTGAATGACACGTATAATCACACCGTGGAAGAAGCGCAGCATTCCCGTGCACAACTGGTGGAATCGGTGACTAATTAATTGTCTGCCGGTTACCAAAAGGAAATTGACAACCTCAAAGAGCAGGTCAAAAACCTGGAAGAACTCAAAAAGCAAAGTGCGGCAGATATGCAAAAGGTTTACGAAGAGAAGATCAGTGGTCCCAACCAATTGCAGTTGGAAAAACAGGCGTTGTACGAGCAGCGGATCGCTGAACTGAATAAAAAGAGCAATGTAAACTGGATAGCGGTGATCATCGCCGTTGTGTTAGGCCTGCTCATTGGTTATTTGCTGCATCTAGTATCATCGTTCGAATACATGAAAATCTCGCCTTGACTGTTCAGCGGATATTTTTTTTAAAAAGATTGGCAATTTAGTAGTGCGCAAATAGGCTGCGCAGGCAGGCTTTTACTTTGTACTTGACAAAGTTAACCTCTTAAGCATTTTACATTTTAAATATTCAGAAAATGAACGGACTTCAAGAAGTGATTCTGATCAGCGAGATCGTCCTACAGTCTAAAATAGCGAAGCGGGCTGCTGAACGATTGCAGGAGACACATGGACATTTTGATCACTTGGAAACCTGTTTGCTATTCAATCCATTCTGGTTTCTGTGGGAAATGTCTCCAAAATTCTTTGGCCCGACAAAAAATATAAAAAAACGCGGTGAAGAATTAAGCAATTGCTTAGAATTGATACAAACAATCCACTTTCTAACCGTTCATTTCGAAACCATTTCGAGGATTAGGACGAGCGCGTAGAGATAAGCGTATTCAAACACTAATTATTGTGCATGCTTTTTTAAATCAGAATAGCCTTTTTTTATAGTCTTATTATAATATATACTGTGGATTATTGCCTTTATTGTTACCTTATCAGTAATATTATAGAATTATTCACTTCGGATCATTAAACTCTTATCAAAAGTTAACCTGTTAATGCTAATCAGGATTAATTAGTTATTTTCTTTGAAATCTTAATTGCCATATTGCATCAACATCGTGTGTTAAATAATATATGGCATCGCTTACTATCATATCAATGCCAAAATTAGTTTCTTTATTTTTAGTTAAAGTTTCCACACTTGCAATGATAATTCTAGGCTGTGCTTCACCGTTATAGTCAACTTCGAAGTGAAAAAACTCTACCTGCTTTTTTAACAGGTAGATTACTTCCATCAGCCCAAGACTATCTGTCTTAAAATAGAAATTAAATTGAAATAAAGAATTTTTTGACCCAAATGATTTACTTAAAAATTCTTGTGTTTGTTTTTCCGGCGTCATAGCTAAAAGTTGTAAGCAAATGTTAAGCCAATATTAAAACAAAAAAAATTAAGTCTACAAGTTTGCGAAGTGACCTGTCTATTCCTGATATAGCTTGTCACTAAAGAAAAGAATACGAAAGCAATTCCGTGGAAGAAAAAGCAAGTTGCGGCTGTCGTAAAACGAAAGCCATTTGAAAAGTTCGACGAACAGACTAAAATAGAGAGCGTTGAAGAGATAAATACCGTTATGATCAGTTGCCTGGGGGCAAGTCGCAAATACCGGGTTCCGAGAAACACGATAAAAGCATGGGCTGGTAAGCTTAATTTGACTACTTTGCTGAGTGCAGAAAACTCTTCAACGCTTCCAGGGATGACCCAAAGTCAGGAATCAAAGTTACTTATCAAGAAAATAAATGAGCTTACCAAAGCATTAGAATTATCCCAATTGAAGAATCTTGCTTTGGAAACAAATATCGAATTAGCGGAAAGTGACCTTTATATAAAGATCCGAAAAAGGCGAGGTACCAAACAATCTTAAGGATGCGGCAAAAGTAACCAGAATACACCCTGGTAGCTATTTGTGCACTTTTTGGTGAAAGCCGTCAGGCTTATACTTAGCTCATCATATTGCGGCAAGGACGAGTATAGCACATATGGTTGTGTTGGCACTGGTGGGTGAGTTCCGTGCTGCTGTTCCTATACCGGAAAGCCCGAAGCAGGAGCAACCAGGCCTGGAGAGTTCCGGGAGACGTTTTGTTTTCGCAAGGTAAAAAGAAATTTAATTGCCGGTTAATCCCTCGGTTTGGGAGGGGGGGTACAAATCCCCCATACTGGGGGATTGCGATGGTAGTGCAGATAGAGTAGCTTTGAAATACTATGAAAAGCTTATGTTATTTCCTTAGGGTAGCCGCGGTCAGCCTGATCACCTTAACCAGCCTGCGTTGCAAGAAGAACAGTCCGGACGATTCGCGTGTTACTCCGGCGATTAAAAGCATCAGTCCTTTACAGGGCATCGCGGGAACGTCGGTGACCATCAGCGGTGTCGGCTTTGATACCGTGTTAAGCAAAACCAGTGTAAAAATAAATGGTCAGCCTGCTGTCGTAAAATCGGTGGCCGCTGACCAAATCGTAGCGGTCGTTCCGGAAAACGCAGGAAGTGGCGAAATAACAGTGATGAATAATAATACCTCCCTGCCTTTTTCGGCCAGCTTTACGTTCAGATCGGTCGCGGTCAGCAAAATCCCTGTTGATGTCGGTGCCGGAGGTCCGCCTAATGTGTTTGACGGAAACCCTATTACGGACCTGGCGGCAGACGCGGCCGGAACACTGTATGTCAACGCGCATACAGATACGGTGTTTAAAATATCTCCCCTCGCGGTGAAGACCATGCTGGCCAAAGTCGGCAGCGGCGGCACCACCTTAGGCGGGACATCGGTGGATGCAGCCGGTAACGTTTACGCAGTGGGCACCAATGATTTTAAGATCTATAAGATAACGTCCGCGGGTGCTGTAAGTGTTTTTGCGGGTAGCGGTGTTTCGGGCTATGCAGATGGAAAAGGGGCTTCGGCACAGTTCACAGCGCCTTCGGGGATGGCGAACGACCCTTCCGGCAACTTATTCGTCACCGATGTTTACCGGGTGCGTAAGATAACGCCTGCAGGTCAGGTGAGTACTTTTGCAGGTAAGGCGACTGCGGGAAAGGCAGACGGACAGGGCACCGCTGCCAGCTTTGGCAGCTATGGGGCTCTGCAGCATATTACCACAGATCCAGGCGGGAATGTGTACGTAAGCGATGACGATCCGGGATCCCGGTACGCCCAAAACAAGGCTTTTTACATTCGCAAGATAACACCAACCGGCAATGTCACTACGCTCGGGCCGTTGCCGATACAATCCGCGCCCTGGGCCAATCAAGGCCCAATGAGCTTGCCCTTCACATCGCTGCTAGCGGCAGATGCCGCAGGCAACCTGTTTTTACCCGGATCTTCCTATAACAACGGTTCTACGGCATCCGGCGGCTGCTGTACCTTCGGCCCGATATTTATGTCCGACGAGGCGCTGAACTCTTCCGTTTTCTATGAGCTCAATAATGTATTATTTTACTTTATCACGATTAACTATACCGGTATCACGTTCGACCCGGCGGGCAATTTGTATATCAGCGCTACAACGGGCTGGGGCCGTCGTTTTTATGAACCACCAGTTTACACCGGCAGCGTAATCCTGAAATTTACTGTACACTAAAATCATGAAAATCAAAGTCCTAATCACAATCATCACTTCCATCGTTGCCCTATCGGCCTGTGAAAAAGAGCGCCCGAAAGAACGTTCGTTAGGAGCAGTGCCGCTCCCGGATTCTGCCGTGTTTGTCACAACAATTGATACGAAAGGTATCAATATATTCGTGCTGAACGCCAGTAACGGCGAATTGAATACAAAATATAACTATCCTTCGACCCCTAACACCACCTGGTGCTACCCGGCCGCGGGCAACGGACTTTTGTACAGCCTGGAAGACCACCAGATCCGGGCCATCGATCCGAAAACAGGAACGGAGCTATGGACGGATGCCGTGGATAATGCAACCGTCCCCATTCTGCACGAAGACACTTTTTTTGGGTTTACAGGCTCTCAACTTTATGCAATGGACGCGATCAAAGCCAGCGCTAAACCGTTGTGGACGTATGCGATGGCTGGCGGGCCCGCTGATCTGCGCTATGCGAACGGCATCCTGTACGTCTGCAAGGATAAGCACATTGTCGCGCTGGACGCTAAAACGGGTGCCGAAAAATGGGGTCTGAGTAATGGCCCTTATGCGCTGGGGGCATTGAACAGCGGCATTATCATTTCCGGATTGATGACGATCGACGCGACCAGCGGCAACGAACTAGGCACCGTTACACCGCCCCTAATCCCTTTTAAATCAGATGAGGATGTATCGTATCCAACGCTGGACTACGCGACAATGGAACTTTCTTTTGTCAGTACAAGACATTATGGGCCCTCTCATTACGGCAGGGGCTACCTGAGCGCGGTGCAAAAAAGCAGCGGAGCGGAAAAGTGGCGAAGAACTTATGGTGAGGGTATCGGTTCCTATGATACCACTAATGTCGTGAATCAGATATGGCATAATCAATTGCTCATCACCAAGACCGTCATCACCGGCGCGGGGAAATACGGCTATACCCTGGCTGAAAACCACTGGATGGCAGATATGAATACAGGCGCTTTAACATTAAACCTGAATGATGGCGGGAAAGGTATCACTGAGGTCGGTTTTATCCTAAACAATACCCTCTATCTCCAGAAACGATCCACCCCGACCCTGAATGGCCTGCCTTCACCTTCGCCGGGAGACTATACCAATGCCAGCTTCCTGTATGCCATCGATCTCTTAACCGGAAAGGTTAAATGGGATGCCAGCAAAATACTGGAGGGTTATGACGGTTTCGTGCACAATTGTGTCTTTGCGGGAGGCAAGGGATACGGTGCGCTGATCCAGTAAAAACCGGCGTTGTCAGTTGAGCCAGTTATTTGTTCCGGCGATCTTCAGCGCATCGGCTTTGCTGCTGACGGCCAGTTTTTGATAAATATTTTTAATGTGGCTGCGTACGGTTTCCTTGCTGATGAACAGGTCCAGCGCGATCTTGGTGTAACTTTTACCCGCAGCGATCCCCTGTAATACTTCGGTTTCCCGGCCGGATAGCGGTGAATCCGCAGCGCGGGAAAACGAACGGACGACCATTTTGGCGATCTGCAGGCTCATCGGCGCTCCGCCGGCGAGGGCCTCCGCAATATCCTGGAGGATATTGCCGCTATCGGAATTCTTAACGATGTATCCGCCTGCTCCGGCGCACAAAGAACGGAACACCTTTTCGCTGTCTTCTAAGACAGTGATGATCAGCACAATGCATTCGGGCCGTAGTTTTTTGATCCGCTGGGTACCCGCTATCCCGTCCATGCCCGGCAGATCGATATCCATCAGGACTAAATCCGGCGCATCGGCCGCCAGGTTTTTCAGCGCAGCTTCGCAATCGGAATAATTACCTATAACCTGGTAATCTTGGGTCTGGTCAATAACGGCAGCAAAACCTTCGCTGATCCTTGGATTATCTTCCACAATGACTATTCGTTTCTTCATAAAAATCAAATTAAATACTGTACGGGAACTGTGATTTCTACGGCGGTACCGCTTGCTTGCTTGTGGACAGTCAGCCGGAAATGATTCCTGGTGCATCTTTTTTCCATATTACTCAAACCATAATGCGTTGTCGCCGGATCGGCTTCTTTCCAGGAACCGTTATCAGACAGCCGATAAACCAGCTTGCCCGGTGTCGCCCAAAGCCGGAGCCGGACCTCGCTGGCACCGGCATGCTTCACGACGTTGGTCATCGCTTCTTTAAAGATAAAAATGATATGGAGCGCGGCAGAGGGGGCCAGTTGTACCTGCTCAATCGCTTCTGCTTCGGCGGAAAATGCGATATCAAACTGATTATAAAATAGCTGTCCGTACCCGGTCAGGTAATCAAACAGGGTAGCTGGTTCATCACTGTGATGATTCAGGTGCCAGAGAAAATCCTTGCTGCTGGCATAAAGGCCGTTGCTGTTGCTGATAATACTATCCACCAGCGGCTGGACCTCGTGATCCTGCTCCAGTTTCATTTTGAGCAGGGACGCCTGCCGCGTGATGGCCGAGAGCATATTCCCGGTCTGGTCATGAAAGTCAGTGGCCATCGTTTCCCGTATGCTGTTGAGCTGATCTGTCCTCGACTTTACTGCTTCGTCCAGCACCGTGATCTTTTGTTCCTGCAAGGCATTGAATTTCAGCCGGGCCTTTTCCTGGTCAATCTGCAGGTAAGCCAGGAAGCCGCCGAAAAACAAGGTGATCAGCTCATTCATGCCAAAGGCATAAAGTGGTTCCCCCAAAACGGATCCTACTGCAGCCGGCAAATGGGAGCGCAGCGTAGCGTAATAAAAAAAGCCAAAAAAACAAAAGTTACCGATGATGGCTAACCAACCCCACTTTTTATCGGTCCAGATCGAAACCAGCAGGTACATATGAATGATTGCTACATTTGGAGAATAGACAATCCCAGAATCGGCAACGAGGCCATACATGATCCAGTAACAGGTCAGCGCGGAGATGGTCATCGGAACGCGGTAATGCCCCCACCAACGGATGGTAAGCAGCATAATGACATTAAACAGGTCGTTGACGAGGTAACCGCTAATCGGTTTACCCATATAATGAGCGAAAACGGGAAACAGCAGCATGAGTGGGATCCCGATCAATGCGGTGCTCACAACCCCCCGTAACTCCTGGTAACGGGCATGATCGGGTTTACCGCGATAGGCGGGCGGCATCCAAAAATCAACGGCTTTATCAAATGTCATCGTGCTAAGTTAAGACATCCCATAGCGAACCGTGCCTGTTCCCCTCAAAATACCGCAAAATGGGGGATTGTCCTGCGCGAGCTTGTGATTTAGCTTTGTGGTTAAATGCTTATGAAAAAACTACTGCACTTCGCCTGCCTGCTGCTTCTTACTTTTGCAGGCTGTAAAAAAGATTCGCAAACGCAAACGCCCGAACCAGCCAAAGGCAGTATCAGCGGGATGCTCCAGGTGCCGGGTTCCATGAGTAGTATCACGGCCAGTGCCACGATTAACGGTCAACCGGTAAATTACACAACAAAGGCCGATGCCTCCGGCAGTTTTAAGTTTAGCGGACTGCCTGCGGGCGTTTATTCTATCGATTTTGTACCGGGAGGGGCTTTAATAGCAAGTAGCGTGACAGCCACAATTTACGCCGGTCAAAATATAGACCTGGGCACTATCTATACCTATGTTGGCTCAGGAAAAATAACGGGTACCTTCAGTCCGGCCGGGCTGACCACCGGCATATTTATCAGCTATACTACCAGTGATGGTACCGTAAGGTCTATGCTGTCGAACGCGCTCACCACATCAGGCACCATCCAGGCCAATCTCCCGCCTGGCACCTACACCATCACTTTTAGCGATGTATGGGGTTATATCACGCCGCCGGCTCAAACCATCAAAGTAAGCAACGGTCAAACGACGGACCTGGGCGCCATCGTTTTTGAAAAGGCGAAGACGGGTAGTATCAGCGGCACGGTCATACCGGCAAATGCGTCTTCCAGCATTACGATCGCGCGACTAGGCGCAATCTTGACCGCATTAGGTCCGGTACAAACCTTTACCATCAATGCGGATGCTGCCGGCCATTTCAGACTGGGCGATTTGGATGGAGCTTATTATTACGACATCAGCGTCAATCCTGCCGCAGGCAGCAGTCTGAATGCGCCGGTTAAAATCAGAATATTTTTACCAAGCGGGCAGGATATGGACCTCGGTAATCTGGAACTAACCTCCTCGCCGGCGCTGCCTCAGCTTTCTTATTTCCGGGATAATCAAACTGTTTCCATCCCCCTGGTAACGGCTGATCTGGTTTCCCGGCAACTCACGATTGCGCAGCCCAGGGACATTCACGGAGCGTATTTCGGCCTGACGCTCAATAATGTTACCGCCCCCGGCGATTACATCTGCAACGGCACAACAGGATCAAGCATCACCCTGGCAACCGACAGCCATAGCGACTACCCTCTGAATTGGGAAAGCAATTCAGCCGGCGGCAGCGGCCTGATCAAAGTGACCGCCTTTGACCCGGTTCATCAGACGATATCCGGGACCTTTACGGCAACGCTGGCGTTCGGCGGTAACATTACCAACATCACCAGCGGCGCATTTGTAAACGTTCATTACAGTAAACGATGATTCACGCCGATCGGGCAACCGCAATAAGGACCTTATTTTGGGGCTGAAAATATATCCAATACAGATTGCCATTCAAGATTATATCGATATCACGAAGCGCTTTCGCAAAACTGTAAGCGTATTTAGACTGTTTCATTGATTTCACTTGATTCAAACGATGCCAAGGGCGACTGAGCGAGAAGGCCGCTTTGTATTTTTGCGGACCATTTAAACCTAATGGTCTGCTAAACGAAAGTTTGTGACATCGTTAATCAATCAATCACCAGTTTCTTTTGGAGAAGATTGTATACAAGTAAAGGGCTCGGTAGCAAAAATTATTGCTTTTCTTTTACCTATAGCTAGTTCTGGCGGAAGTTTTGAGGTAAAATAATGCAAAACTCTTAAGTGAAAAGGCGGCGGCCGAATATCCCGACAGCGTGATAACGACGTATAAATAGACAGCGTCACCTGGCAAACGGTTAGTTGGATAACATCGCTCGTTGGAAATGAGGTATTTCATCAATCGAAAACTTTAAAGATGTGCTATTTCCGATTGCTGTTTATATTTGCCAGGAGCCATACCGGTGATCTTTTTGAATATTTTTGAAAAATAAAATACATTCTCAAATCCCGTACTTGCGGCGATCTGTGCAAATGTCATTTGAGTGGTCACGATTAAATACTGCGCCCTTTCAATTCTTTTTTCGTTGATATAATTTACTGGCCGTTCGCCGGTATGCTGCTGAAACAAGCGAGAGAAATAGTCACTGTTTTGATTAGCTCTTTTAGACAATTCGCTTACCGACAGAGCTTTATGAAGATTTAGTTGGATATGACTTATAGCATCTAATATCTTGACCGGGATCTGATTTTCCTCATTATGTTTAAAAACGCCTTGCATTAAGAAACGAGATACCAATTGTAAGATGATTCCCTGTGTCTCCAAAAACGTTGACATAGATTGCTGGTTATTGAGTTCCCTATACTCCTTGTAAAAAATATCCTTTTCGTATATGCTTGGATTGTCAGAACGATTGATTCCCCGACCCGGGTTGATCTGCAGCAACCGAATGAAGTTTTGGATATCTACATCAGTCGCTTTCACTTTCATTATCGATCGGTTGTTAGCAAACAATGATATGCCATCAGATGATTCTTCAAAGAACTGAATGAAATATTGGCTCAGATAGTTTTGACAGCTCAAATTGCATAGCGTAAAACTTGGAATGATAAACAGATAACCAGGTTCCAGTTGCAAGGTGGTTGTAACGTCGGAGAGCTCGCCCTCACCGGCATCAATGTAATACAATCGGTAATAAGGGCTTATAACATTTTTATAGTTCCATTTTATATCCAAATCGGCGTGGTCAACATTCAGTAAAGAAAAATTGTGTTTTAAAACCCTTTTAAACATGTCTTAAATTTCAAGAAAGATAAGAAAACCATTTTAAGTAAATGTCGGTTTTGTATAAAACAAAGTCTAATTAAATCAAATGATTTCGTCCGCCGGTTATTAATTTTGCTCATCAGCCGCGAATATTTAGATGATAAAGCGACCACCAATCATAACATAAAATAATTTATCATCAGCTGATGGTTAATGAGCGTTTATCTTATTAGTCGAAAGCAATAAAATGTATATGGAAAGACGAATCTTAATAAAAGGAATGGCAGCCGGGCTGTCTTCATTGTATCTTTCAAAGAGTTACGCGGTCCGCTTATTAAAAGCGCCTTATACCGATCCTTTTAAACCCACCTGGGATTCGTTGACACAATACCAGGTGCCAGATTGGTTTCGCGATGCTAAGTTTGGTATGTGGGCGCATTGGGGGCCGCAGTGCCAGCCCGAACGTGGCGACTGGTATGCGCGCGGCATGTACCAGGAAGGCAGTGATCAATACAAATATCACTGCGACAAATACGGGCACCCGTCTAAGTTTGGCTTTAAAGATGTTATTCATGAATGGAAGGCAGAGAACTGGGACCCGGAAGAATTAATTGGTCTTTATAAAAAAGCAGGAGCCAAATATTTTATGGCGCTGGCTAATCACCACGATAATTTTGATTTGTATAACAGCAAGTACCAGCAATGGAACTCGACGCGTATGGGCCCCAAAAAAGACTTGGTAGGTGGTTGGGCCAAAGCTGCCAAACATCATGGGTTACGGTTTGGCGTCAGCGTGCATGCCGCGCATGCCTGGAGCTGGATGGAAACGGCGCAACGGGCAGATAAAAACGGGCCAATGGCGGGCATTCCGTACGATGGTAAAGTGACCAAAGCCAATGGTACCGGTAAATGGTGGAACGGGGAAGATCCGCAGGAATTATATGCGCAAAACCACCCTTTAAGTCAAAATAGTCTAGATGATGGAATGATCCATCGCCAGTGGAATTGGGGAAATGGTGTAACTCCGCCGTCAAAAGATTACTGTGAAAAATTTTATCAGCGTACTATTGACCTGATTGATAAGTACGGCCCGGACGTGGTGTATTTTGATGATACCGCTTTGCCGTTATGGCCCCTTAGTGATGCCGGCTTACGGATAGCGGCACACCTCTACAATAAAAGTATAAAAAAGCATGGGAAGTTAGATGCCCTAATTTTCGGTAAGATCTTGAATGAGCAGCAGCGTAAATGTATGGTATGGGATATTGAACGCGGTCAAAGCAACCAGATCGAAGACCAACCCTGGCAAACCGACACCTGCATAGGTGGCTGGCATTATGACCGTCGCATTTATGAGCACAACCAATACAAAAGCGCCAAAACCGTTATTCACACGCTCATTGATGTAGTGAGCAAAAATGGTAACTTGATGCTGAATATCCCGGTAAGGGGCGATGGGACCATAGATGATAAAGAACGTGCGGTAGTGGAAGATATAGCGGCCTGGATGCAAATTAACAGCGAAAGTATTTATGGCACCCGGCCATGGAAACTGTTTGGCGAAGGGCCGGCGATAGAATCTGCGGCACCATTAAGTGCACAGGGTTTTAATGAAGGTAAGGGCAAGCCATTTGGAGCGGCAGATATACGCTTTGTTAAAAAAGATAAAACTTTATATGCTACCCTGTTAGCCTGGCCCGCTGACAAAACCGCTGTGATCAAAACATTGAACAACGGGAATGCTGGAAAAGTAGAAAAGGTAAGCTTATTAGGGTATCCTCGACCGTTGGAATTTGCGCAAAAGATTGACGGTTTAATAGTAAATTTACCGGAACAAGCGCCGGGCAAAAATGCATTTGCCCTAAAAATAGAAGGAGCAATCGCATAAGTTTTGGAGATTCCATAACTTGGGCACCCTACAGTATGTATGATGTTGTAATAAGCATGAAGCAGTTTATCCTATCAGTTAAATCCCGATAACAAAATTAATCAATAAGGCAAGCAGCGTGTGACAAATTTAGAATTACCACCAATTTTATTTGGTACAAGCGGCCTTGGAAATCTATATGTCGCGCTCAGCGATACGGATAAAAAGGATATTGTTGCCGAATGTATCAGGCATTCAAAAAAGCCTGTCGTATTCGACTCGGCCGGTAAATACGGCGCAGGTTTGGCTCTGGAGTCTTTGGGCAAATGTTTAAGGCGATTGCGGGTGGCGCCGGACGAAGTACTGATCAGCAATAAACTTGGCTGGCTACGTACTGAACTGACTACCTCTGAGCCCACTTTTGAACCCGGGGTTTGGAAAGAACTACAGTATGATGCCCGGCAAAAGATCAGTTATGATGGGATTTTGGAATGCTTCGAACAAGGCAACATGCTATTGAACGGTTATCAGGCACAACTGGTTTCAGTGCATGATCCGGATGAATACCTGGCGGGAGCCGCCGATCAGGCAGACAAAGAACAGCGTTACCGGGATATTCTTGGTGCTTACAGCGCACTTGCCGAATTAAAAGAATCCGGCAAGGTAAAAGCTGTCGGCATCGGCTCTAAAGATTGGCGGGTAATTGAAAGGATCAGCCGTGACGTTCAGCTGGATTGGGTAATGATCGCCAATAGCATGACCGTACACAGTCATCCGCGCGAACTGGTGATTTTTATGAAAAAGCTGGAAAGTTCGGGCGTAGCTATTATCAATTCTGCCGTTTTCAACGGGGGATTTCTTACGGGCTCTGACTACTATAACTACCAGGCTGTTGATCCGGAAAATCATGCGGCGCTTTACAGGTGGCGCACCGCTTTTGATCAGTTGTGTTTAGCCTATCAGTTAAGACCGGCCGAAGTAGCTGCTTATTTCGGTTTGAAAGCACCTGGTGTAAAAAGTATTGCGCTCAATACTACCAATCCCAAAAGAGTGGCCGATAATATTGCCATGGCAGCGGTCAAAATACCCCCGGAATTTTGGAGAGTAATGAGAACGCAGGGTCTAATGGATGAATCCTATCCTTACGAATATTTAAACGAAGATTGATCTATGAAAACATACTATTTGGCACTTGATCTCAAAGATGACCCACAATTAATTGCGGAATATGAACGCTGGCATCAAGCCTGCAACGGCTGGCCGGAAATACGAAAAAGTATCCTGGACGCGGACATCACCGATATGCAGATCTATCGTACAGGAAACCGGTTGTTTATGGTAATGGAGACCGGTGAGACCCTCGATCCTGCCAAGAAAGCAAAACAGGATGCCCAGAACCCAAAAGTAAAGGAATGGGAAGAATTGATGTCTAATTTCCAGCAACCCCTTCCCTGGGCGGGCGATGGCGAAAAATGGGTTTTGATGGACAAGATTTTTCAACTGTAATGATGATGAAAATATTAGCCTGCACAGAGCCCGGCGAACTGGCTTATGGAGAAAAAGAAATGCCCGTTCCCGACACTGACGAATCGCTTATCCGAATCAAACGCATCGGCATTTGCGGTACCGACCTCCATGCTTTTGAAGGGACCCAACCTTTTTTCAGCTATCCGAGAATTTTGGGTCATGAATTATCCGGTGTACTGGCAGACCCGAATCGTGCCGAAGGCTTTGAAAAAGGTGAAGCAGTTACCTTCATACCCTATTTCAATTGCGGTAAATGTATTGCCTGCCGCTCCGGCAAGCCTAATTGCTGCACCAGCATTAAGGTTAGCGGCGTGCATATCGATGGCGGTATGGTTGAATATCTGTCGGTACCGCAATATGCGCTGGTGCATGGTGAAGGGTTGAGTTTTGATGAACTGGCGTTGGTTGAGCCGCTCGCCATTGGTGCCCATGGCGTACGGCGTGCAGAAGTGCGTTCAGGCGAATATGTACTGGTAATAGGCGCCGGCCCGATAGGCCTGGGCACCATGGAATTTGCCCGGATAGCCGGTGGTAAGGTGATCGCAATGGACATGAACCAGGCCCGGCTGAATTTCTGCCGCGACCGCCTAAAGGTCGACCATCTTATTAATGTCACGACCGATGATGTAACCGCCAAATTAGACGATATCACGGGAGGTGATATGCCAACCGTGGTTATTGATTGTACCGGCAGCCAACGTGCCATTAATAATGGATTCCAGTATATGGCGCACGGAGCACGGTATGTGTTGGTTGGCCTGCAGAAAGGCGAGATTAGCTTCAGTCATCCGGAATTTCATAAGCGTGAAGCGACGCTGATGAGTAGCCGCAATGCTACCCGTGCCGATTTTGAGCATGTCATCGCTTCTATAAAAAAAGGATTAGTCGATCCAAACAACTACATTACGCACCGTGTAAATTTTGATGAGATCGGGGCAGAATTTGAAAGTTGGCTCGATCCCGCTAATGGAGTAATTAAGGCCATGGTAGAGTTGTGATAAACAATAAAGAATAAAAAAGAAAATTTTAGAAGAAAAGAATCCCTGAATTTTTCAATCCCGTTTATGATGAATAGAATTGAAGTTTATATATTAACCCCGGTAATTAAAATTAATTTCTTTTAAATGAAGGCTTTTATTTTCGACCTTAACGGAACCATGATCGATGATATGGAATATCATACCTCGGCATGGCTTCGGTTGTTAAACAATGAATTAGGGGGCAGTTTTACCTGGGAAGAAGTTAAAAAGGAGATGTATGGTAAAAACCCTGAAGTTTTGGTGCGGATTTTTGGTCCGGAGCGCTTTACTGCGGAAAAAATAAATAGTTTATCGATAGCAAAGGAAAAGCAATACCAGGCGGAATTTCTACCCCATCTCAAACTTTTACCGGGTCTCCATGAGTTTTTGGAAGCTGCCTATCAAAAAAATATCCCAATGGCCATCGGTTCGGCGGCCATACCTTTTAATATTGATTATGTATTGGATAATTTGAATATCCGGCACTATTTTAAAACTATCGTAAGCGCCGACGATGTGGTGCTGAGTAAACCACACCCGGAGACTTATCTGATAGCCGCTGAACGCTTACAAGTACCTGCCGCAAATTGTCTGGTGTTTGAAGACGTGCCCAAAGGAGCAGAAGCGGCCGCTAACGCCGGCATGAAAGCGGTTATCATTACCACTACTCATCAGCCACCTGAGTTTGATGGCTTAACAAACATATTGCACTTTTCCGGTGACTTTACGGGTGAATTTTATAATAAAATCTTGTATAATTAAGTATTGTCGTTCATATAGCGGCAGAATTTAATCTGTTGCCTTGACAGGATAACCTAACAATGCAAGCATTTTGACCCCATAACGGGTACCTAATTTGCGATATCCTTCAGCGGTGAAATGTAATTTATCCGGGGATGCGCTGCAGCCTTCGGACGAAATTACGTAGGAATTAGGAATGGTTTCCGGTAGCCGGGCGATGATTTTGTTCATGGAAGCGCAGGCGCCGCCCTGATCAGCACTTACCAGTTCTCCGGCAAGTAAAGGCACCGCTTTGGGTTTAAGTTTAAGGTCAGTCATCAAATTATCATAGATACCTTTTACTTTCCTGGTCCATAAGGTATCATTCGTATTAGACTCTCCCTGGTGGATTAAAATACCCTTTATAACACCTTTTTGCTGTGCTAGTCGGGCCAGTTCAACCAGCCTTGCGTAGGGGTTACCCTCGTATTCAGCGATCATATTTTTCATCCAGCCGGGTACACTTGTGACATAGGGTTGGAAGTTGTCCTTTTCAAATAGCTCGATCCTCGAACCGGCTACAGAAATATTGATAATACCTATTTTTACCCTTTTAGGTAGATTCGCAACAAGGGTCCGGCCAAAATAATCAGCAGGAGTTAATCCGGTCTTACACCGGCACAAAGGCGGCACGGCGGTATACCAGGTATCTTTCATCCGGCCAAGATCCGGACAATCCACGGCTTGTAATACTTTGAACCGCGGATCGATCCCTGCCGTATCCTGAGCATCGAACCGGGCGTTCCCCTCCATATTGGATTGACCAAAGCACAAAAATATATAGAACTTGGAGTCTTGCGCAAAACCCTTTCCGGCGGTCAGCAACAAAGCGAAGAGTAAAAAATATCTTTTCATAGTCATGAAATGAGTTCAAAACTGAAATAGCTAAGGTTTAAATATCAACTGCGCAAACATATACAAGCCGTCCTTCCAAACTTTAAAGTCATGTACGCCGGGCGCTATATAATAAATATGAGGTACACCTTTTGCTTCAAGATATTCATGTGTCCGTTTGCTAAAGCTGAGCAGGCCGTCGCTGGCCCCGCAGGATAGCCAGAGCAGTTTTAATTGTTTTTTTGCTGCTTCCGGATCGGGGACAAGTAATTCCGGAACCTTAGTATTCGGTGCAGAAGAAAAACCGCCTACCCAGGCAAATTTGTCCAAATGGCCCAGACCGAAGTTAAGCGACTGGCCGCCGCCCATAGATAAGCCGGCTATAGCCCTGTCGTCCTTATCCTTTAAAACTGGATAAGTTTGCTCAATGAATGGGATCAGATCGTTAAGCAAGTCTTTTTCAAAAGTCGCGAAAGCGGCAACCTTTTCCGGCGCCATGATATTGCCGGTGGCGCGGTCATCCTTCATGGCGCGGCCATTGGGCATCACAATAATCATAGGGGTGACTTTACCCTCCGCGTACAGGTTATCAAGGATTATTTGAGGATTGCCGCCTTTTAACCATTCTTTTTCGTCGCCGCCTATGCCATGCAAAAGATAAAGCACCGGATACTTTTTGTTTGTTGTGTAACCCGGCGGTGTATATACCATGGCCTTGCGCATAGTGTCAACAGCTTGGGAAAAATAGCTAATGCTGTCAATGTTACCGTGTGTTATATCTGTGCGTAAATGATCAAATCCCGGTAATGGTTGCTCAACCGGCGCTTGCGCAAATACAGTCGAACAAAATGTCATCAGCATTAGCAGGCTGATAGTCAGCAATCGTGATTTTATGATAGACATGTTATTAATAAATAAGGATTAATGAACTTTGGTTTAATGATCTGATATTTACCGCTAAGGTGCATCAAGCTGAACAGGTAAAGCAAGCCGTCATAATAGGTATCATAATACCCGTCTTCATACGGTTCCAATTTAGCATTCCAAAGTGCATGGACAAAATCAAGACCGGCAGAATTGCGACTGATGTGTGCAGTGGTGGCCGCCGTTGCTACCAGCCCGATAGAATGCCTTAGTTTTTTAACGATTCCCGCCTGAAGAATAAATTCCGGACGTGAACCGTCGAGATTGAATTGATCTTCAAAGGAGTTTATTCCTTTGGACCTGAGGAAGTCCTGGAACCTGGTCGCGTAAGACTCCTGCCAGCTTTTATCCTTGCCGAACCAGACATAGTCCATGGTGATATTCATAGGAACCCGCCAGGAGTCATAACGGAAACCGGCGGGCATCCAGCTGGTGGGGTGCGGCTTTCCGGAAAATTCGGCATAATCAGAATTCAGCGCAGTAACAGGGTCGCAGGCGCTATGCAAAAAAGCACGCGATGTGTCCGCACAATCTTTATAAAATTGTTTGTGGCCGTCTTTGGCATACAGCGCCCAGATTTCATAGAATGCCGGCAGATGATAGGATGGGTCGGTCCAGTTATAGTTACCCCCTTCGGGGACAAAACTGATCTGTTTATGTGTTATGTTAATCAGGTTGTAAATATTTCCGGTCCCGTCTTTTTTCCACATGGCATCCAGTATGTTTCGGGCTTCAGCGTAATAGTTGATGCCGGTACCATTTCCCCAGCGGTTAGCAGCAAATAAAAGGTCGGTAATGAAATAGAGCTCACCATCGGATGCCGAACCTTCAGAATTACGTTTCATGGTTTGCGGGTTGATACTCCAGGCAAAATACCCTTGCCGCGGCCCGGACTGATGCTGAAGATACTTTTTGGACCACCGCCATATGCGGTCAAAAACTTCTTTTTTGTCCAACTGTACCGCGATCATCATTCCATAAGACAGGCCTTCGGTCCTTGCATCGTGATTCTTTACATCTGATATATAGGCCATAGAATCGCCTACGGTAAAATAAACCCGGTCCGGCCCCTCAAATATTGTTTGATAAGCATCTGCAATTTTCCGGTCGATGGCTGCCTGGCTGTAGCCGGCGGCTTTAAATATATTGGGATAAATCCCCGATTCGATTGCCGCCCCGGTGTTTTTCCGGATGCTCGCTCTTTTAGACTGACCGATGGATATACCAGGCAATACAGCGAATAGCGTTAAAGCTAATATTAATTTTTTCATATCCGTCAATCCAAAAATTGAATAGTTTTTACGGAGATATCCCGGGCTGTTCCGGCAGGAAACTTAACAAAGATGTCATGCTGGCCGCTTACTTTCTTTAGCGCACTGCTATAAGATTTCCACCCGGTCGACCGCTGCAGCGGAATCCTGGCGATCAGGGTTCCTTTTTCCAGATCATCGAGCCATATTTCAAGTTGCCCCCCGACCTTCGCATTCACAGTGACACTGACCGCTTTCGGTTGGTGTCCTGTTTCAACGCCGGAAAGCATAAACCAGCCACCGTAAACGGTGGTATTAGTAACGCCGGCCTCCGTCCCATAAGGGTGTCTCGTTACCCCGTAATAATTGCTGTAGCCGACCGCTGGTAATGCCGAACCGCCGTCTTTACAAATAAAGCAATCAAAGTCGGCCGGTTGCCCTTCGGCAAACAAACCTATACTAGTCCCTACCCAAGAATTGAAAGCGGGTTGCGCTTTGTCCAGGTTTGCTGCGTTGACAGGAGCGCCAAGCGATATCCAGGTTTTACCATCACTGCTGCAGTAGGCGCTTAAAAAATGTTGATACCTTTCCAGTTTCAACCATACGATATTACCTAAAGTATTGGGAATGCTGCGCTTTGCCGTATCTAGTTCGAAAACTATCTTTTTGCCGTTGTCGTAGCCGGTAAATAATTTCACAACTACTTTTTGGTTTCCGTTGGTTAAGTATATTCCGGCCTGGCTTGTCGCTGAGCTGGCATTCAGGTCAACCCGGGTAACTGCTGCATAAAAATGATCGGTCTCTTTTTGTACCAGGTGGGTTCGTCCTGTATCAGGCTTTAACCTTACCCAGCCTTTTCGGTCGGTGAGGGAATAATTTGTGCTTGCTTTCTTAGTTAGGAAGTGCCAGTTCAGATCAAGTACTTCTTCGTTAAAATAGTCGGTTTTAACACTCCTCCAGGGAATGCCCGACTGTGGCAGATTTGGTTTAATGATCGGTTGGGTAGTTGGCGCCATTCCCCAGGGGCGGTCACCTTCCCAGGTGACGGGAAATAGCGAGGTTTGACGACCCATTCCGGACCAGTCATCTCCCTCGTAATTTTCGTAACTCTGGCCAATCGTCCACCAGGTTCCGTCAGCCAGCTGAAATGGTGCGGAGATATGGTTTGGGCGGCGAAACCGAACCTTAGGATCGGTTACCGGCTTAAAGAAGTTGCCCAACCGCTCCCATTTGGTCGAGTCGCTGGTCAGTGCGGAGGTTCTTAGAACATACTGTCCGCCCGTAACATCACCGGCAGGGAAATAATAATAAAATCCGTTACGCTTGCACATCACCGGGCCTTCGGCCCAGCTATATTGCAGCCGGGCATTGATCCAGTCCAGCTTAATGACGTTTTCGGTTAATTGCCCGTCCCGGCCCAAGGCCTGTAAGCGGTTAATCTTCTGGCCATTTTTGATCACCATATAAGGTTTGCCGTCATCATCTACAAATATGGAATTATCATAGCCCAGGTTGCCCGTGGCCGGATTGGATTTAACCTGTACGGGATCGGACCAGGGACCAGCTGGCGAACTGGCTTTACAAAACCATTGTCCGCCAGCCGAGAAGTAGATCCAGTAAGACCCGTAAAAATAGGTGATGGCTCCCTGCCAGATCCCGGCCGATGGCTGGTCGTTCACCCAAGTTGCCTTTGCTGCAGGTAAAACCCGGCTGATGACTTCCCAATGAACCAGGTCTCTGGAATGGTAAATGGGCAGATAGGGATTAAAATGAAAAGTTGAACCGCAATGATAAAAGTCATCTCCTACTCTAAGTAGCGTTGGGTCAGGATGATCGCCCGGCAAGACCGGATTAACGTAGGTCTGTACCCGCTGATACCTAAGGGTAGAGTCGGGAGTCTTAACCGACTGGGACCTGGCAACTGACACACTGATCAGGAGCGGAAGTATGATGCTTAAAAAACGGTAATTATCCATAATGCAAATATTAATTTCCTTCTGTTAATTTAAAAATTGGCTACTGACCAATAGGCCTTTTTTCGCTGAAGATTTTCATCAAATAATAGGGGGTAAGCTTTTATTATAACCGGGTTACTTTGGTCGCTGGCAGCGGCTCCGCCGGCGAGACCGCCGTTTCTGGAATCCAGCCAGCTATAACGGTCGGAGACATTCCAAAAAGTAACACCGGTGATCACATTTTTATAGGCCCTGAATATTTCAAACAATTCTTTATAGCGCGCCGCCTGCCGGTCCGCCAGCGCCGGGGTTAATCCTGAGTCCGCATTTGCCTGCGCATTATGGTTTCGCCCTCGGACGGTAATATCCAACTCGGTGATCTGTATTTTTAGCCCAAGGGATTTATAACGGTCCAGAGCCTCACGGATCAGTTCGGGAGACGGGTTATCCAATTTCCAATGACCTTGCAATCCTACCCCGTTGATCGGGATCCCGGCATCCACGAGACTTTTTAATAACTTGAATATCTTTTCACGCTTCGATTCGTTTTCGCTGTTGTAGTCATTGTAATAAAGCGCCGCCGACGGATCAGCCGCATGTGCATATTCGAATGCCTTGGGAATAAACTCTTCGCCGCAGATTTTATACCATAATGAATTGCGCAGATAATTATCGGGCTTATCGTCAATCGCTTCATTGACCACGTCCCAGGCATAAATTTTGCCTTTAAAGTGCGTAACAACCGCGGTAATATGATCTTTTAGACGCTTTAATAAAACTTCTTTACTTACCTGCCCGCCGGTGCTGTCTTTAAACATCCAGGCCGGGGCCTGGGCATGCCATAACAAGTTATGACCCCGGATGCGGATATGATGTTTAATGGCAAAGTTTACGATGGAGTCCGCATTCCGCCAATTGTAAAAATCTTCACGCGGGTGTATCGGCCCCATTTTCATATCGTTCTCCGGAGTAATACTATTAAACTCATGAATGATAAGTTTGGCTTCATCGCCTTTCAGCGCGCGGATATTTACCGCCACGCCGATTGGAAAATATGCCTTGTAATAATCCTTTAAGCCCTTGTTTTCGTCACGGGTCAGCATTTGACCGCTCACGTTTGTTACCAGGCATAACCAATAAAGCGTACCAATAATGGTCAGCCTTAGCGTGGGTTTTTCTTTTAGTATCATTCTTTGTGTTTTATTTAACTAGTTAGCAGCAGTTACGCGGTCGCTGATATGGAAAAAATCAAAATCCGCCCAGCCGCCGGCCGCTTTTGTAGCATAATTGAACAAGGCAAACCGGTAACCCATAAAATGAGGGATAGTATAAGCCATTTTCAGCCGGCTACCCAATGACGTCCATAATTTGCCGTCGAGACTATAATAAAAATCAGCCACATCTTTTTTTTCTGTAAAGTCGCACTCAGCTTTAAAATAAATTACTTTTTGGTTGAGCGGTATTTTTTGCACCTCTACAGGCTTGCCGGTGCCGGCGTTGACCATAACGATCGATTTACTGTTACCCTCTACTTTCACACCCGCCAATCCGTAATTTTTTTGCAAAAGGCCCAAACCCGCAAAATCACCGTCATGCATGTGCGAAACATCCAGCGCGGTTGACCCGCTGCACACCGGGCCAATCGTTCGTTGGGTCAGGGAGTTTCTGGCCATCAGAAAATCTGAGTCCACCTTTCCTGTTTTTAACCGTAAAAAACCCTTCCTTTCACCAATTGACCACAAGGCAGCGTCAGGGTTATGGTTCCATTGCCAGACCAATGGCAACGGCCGATCACTTTTTTTTCGGCTAAACTCATCTGATGCAATGATCCCCGGTATCAATCCGCGGCTTGCAGGGAGTTTCAATGTCTCCGGCACCTTCCCCTTTTCGCCTAAAATGGGCCAGCCGTCTTCCCACTTTACAGGAACGAGGTAAGGGACACGGCCCACCGAACCAAAATCGCGAAACAAATAGGCGTACCAGGCGCCATCGGGCGTATCTACCAGTCCGCCTTGTGCGACTCCTTGGTCTTGAAAACCAATTCTGCCCTCATAAGGCCCCGTAATTTTATCGGCCCTATGAATAACAACCGTCCGCATGCCGCCGCGCGGCCAGGTGATATTGAACAGGTAATACTTGCCATTTATTTTAAACAACTGAGAACCTTCAGCCCCTAAACCGCCATTGGCACCGGAAGGCAGGCTGGCATTTTCTATAACAACCTGATCAATACCGCCCGGTTTGATTCCGGTAGCATCGCTGTTAAGCTCTACCAATCTTAATTTCCCGCTGCCCGTAATCATATAGACCTTTCCATCATCATCGAAAAATAACGAGTGGTCATGTAAAGCCGGCTTAAAAGCAGCGGCTTTCCAGGGGCCCCGTTCGATATCCTTTGTCGTATAAACGTAGGTCTTACCCGTAGTTTGGGCGAACGTACTTACATAGAAGAGGCCATTGTGGTAGCGAAGGCTGCTTGCCCAGGACCCGCGCCCGTACGTGCTTTTTCCATTTTGAAGGTTGAGTTCGTCCACATTGGCCAGCGTGTCATAAGCATAGCTGACGATTTTCCAGTTTACCAGGTCGGTCGATTTCATGATCGGTACGCCCGGACTCATGTGCATGGTGGTGCTGCTCATGTAATAGGTAGTACCAACACGCACTATCGAAATATCCGGTACATCTGCATCGATAATGGGATTATGTGCCTGAGCCTTGATAGTATCCGGCGCTGAGGCGAACAACAGCAGGATGAATGCCACTTGGAAAATTGCTTTTAGCATAAAAACGCGGTTAATAAAATCTTACATTACCAGAATTTAACATACAACATCGTCAATAACAATAGCGTCAATATGATCAAAGCCAGGGTGGAACGTTCTACCCTGAACATGCTGCTATCTATCGCCAAAGCTTTTGCATTCACTTTTGGCCCGACCAGGCTGATGCCGACCATAACAATGATCGTAAAGAGGAACGAAAGCCCCATGCAGATCAGGAATGGGATTTCATAACCACCCTTGCCATTAGGAAAAGCCGTATATAAAATAGTTTCGCTACCGAATAAGGCAGGCGCATAGTTATTGAACAGTACTGACATAGCAAAGCCGGTTAGGATGCCCGCGATAGCTGCGGCTCCCGTTGTACGCTTCCAAAAGAAACCCAATATAAAAATGGCGAATATTCCCGGGCTGATAAAGCCTGTATATTTTTGAATAAAGGTAAAACCACCCTCGCCACCGATACCTAACAGATCTTTCCAGGTTAGCAGTATAGAAAAAACCAATGCCGCAAAAATAGTAACCCTTCCGACGATCACCATCTTCTTTTCGCTCGCCTGTTTATCAATGTGTTTCTTATAGATGTCTAAAGTGAAAATAGTAGAGATACTGTTTGCCTTGCCAGCTAAAGATGCGACTATCGCTGCGGTAAGCGCGGCTACTGAAAGTCCTTTCAAACCGGTCGGAAGGAAACCTAACACCGCCGAGTAAGCATTGTCCGAATTGAAATGCCCGCCAGTTTGCATCTCTTGTTGCAGTGCGCCGTTTTTGTATAAAACATAAGCTGCTATACCCGGTAAGACAACTATTATGGGCATAGCCAATTTCATTAAACCTGCAAATAAGATACCCGTGCGTGCGGTTTTCAGGTCAGCGCCTAATGCGCGTTGGGTGATGTACTGGTTGCAACCCCAGTAATTCAGGTTGACGATCCATTGTCCGGCGAAATACATGGCAATTCCGGGTAAAGCAAGATATTTATTGATCTCCACCTGTGATGTACCCGCTTTAGGTTTAGGCAATATCATTTTAAAATGATCAGGGGCGTCCTTTATCATGGCGTTAAAACCGGCCAACGCGCTTTTTCCTAAACCAAAATGGTCGCTAACTAAAGTTAATGCGATATAGGTTGTTGCCAGCCCCCCGATAACTAATACCAGTACTTGGATTACATCGGTAAAGCCGATAACCTTCATACCACCCAACGTAATGAACAGGGCAAATACGGCCAGGGCGATGATAATATAATGCATCGAATCCTGATCGCCGCCCGAAAGATTGTTAAGTGCCAGCGCGCCGAGAAACAGGATAGAGGTCAGGTTCACAAATACATACAGGAATAACCAGAAAATAGCCATGACAAAACTTACCGTTTCGTTATACCTGGTATGCAGGAACTGCGGCATAGTAAAGATCTTATTCTTGAGGTAAATCGGTATGAACCAGACGGCCACAATAATCAGGGCGATGGCAGCGACCCACTCATAGGCTGCTACGGCTAAGCCCACAGCAAAACCCTGCCCGCTGGCCCCGATAAACTGTTCGGCGGATATATTAGAGGCGATGAGAGACGCACCGATAGCCCACCAGGTAAGCGATCCTTCAGCAAGAAAAAAGTCCTTACTGTCTGATACGCCTTTGATTTTTTTGCGGCTGTACACCCAGTAACCATAGGTGGATACAACGATGAAATAGACTACAAATATTACGTAGTCAATGGTTGAAAATCTATTCATAACAATGTTTTATTGGTTTCTTAAAGGTGTTGCTTTAGCGTAACAATAATCAGGGATATCAAAACCCATCTTTGATCCCCCTGAATGCAATCTGGTTATAATTTATAGGCCACTTCGTTCCATAGCAATTCATTCCGGAACTGTGGTATGGTAGTTCCTTCGCCGATCCTCAAAAATTCGATGCCGGCCATATCTGCAAAATCCTGTAAATGTTCCGCAGTGAGATTTTGACTATAGGCCGTATGGTGTGCGCCGCCGCCATAGATCCAGGCTGCACAGCCTGTTTTCATGTCAGGCAATGGCTTCCAAAGTACACGGGCTACAGGTAAGTTAGGCAGGTCTGCAACAGGCTCGACAGCCTCGACCTCATTTATTAGTAAACGGAACCGGTTGCCCATATCGATCAGCGAAGCATTTAAAGCCGGGCCACCTGCTACATTAAAGACCAGGCGCGCCGGGTCGGCCTTGCCGCCTATACCTAATGGATGTACCTCTAAAGATGCTTTACCACTGGCCAGCGACGCGTCGACCTCCAGCATATGTGATCCTAAAACAAGTGAATTATTTGGATCGAAATGATAAGTATAATCTTCCATAAATGCATTACCACCCGGAAGGCCGGCACCCATCACTTTGAATGCCCGTACCAGGGCAGTAGTTTTCCAATCGCCTTCACCAGCAAAGCCATAACCATCAGCCATTAAGCGTTGCGCAGCGATACCAGGCAATTGGATCATGCCATGCAGGTCCTCGAACGTATCAGTAAAGCCCTTAAAGCCACCGTTAGTTAAAAATTTGCGCAATCCAAGTTCGATCTTTGCAGCCTCGTAAACCGATGAATGTTTCGAACCGCCTTTTTTTAGCTCAGCGGCTATAGTGTAATTTGCCTCGTATTCATTGATCAATGTCTTAATATCGGTATCATTTACGGTATTGATAACCGCCACCAAATCGCCGATACCGTAAGTATTCACCGCGAATCCGAATTTTAGCTCGGCTTCTACTTTATCGCCGTCAGTTACCGCCACGAAACGCATATTGTCGCCAAAGCGGGCGAACTTTGCGCCCTGCCAGTCATGCCAGCCCGCGGCAGCACGGGTCCAGGCGGCCATTTGACCCAGTGTCTCAGGATCCTGCCAGTGACCTACTACTACTTTACGGTTCATACGCATACGCGAAACCATGAAACCAAATTCCCGGTCTCCGTGCGCACTTTGGTTAAGATTCATAAAATCCATATCAATACTGCTCCAGGGAATGTCCCGGTTAAATTGGGTATGTAAATGAAGCATAGGCTTTTTTAGAATGCTTAAACCCCTGATCCACATTTTGGCAGGAGAGAAGGTATGCATCCAGGCAATAATGCCGATACAGTTTTCCGTCGTATTTGCCGCTTGCAGGGTCGCATAAATTTCTTCGGTGCTTTTAACCACCGGTTGATATACAATGCGAACTGGTATGTTTGCTGCGCCATCAATTCCGGCAGCTATTTGCTGTGCATGTTCAGCGACAAGTTTTAAGGTTTCCTCACCGTATAAATGCTGGCTTCCGGTTATGAACCAAACTTCAAATGTTTTTAAATCTATCATGTATTATAAGTTTGTATTATTATTCGATGCTATAGTGCGGTAATTATTGTGTTTCTTAACCGGTTTTTACTGCCCATAATAGGAGTGCGGTCCGTGTTTGCGTTCAAAATGTTTTTTGATCAACGCATTTTTTAAACGTGGCGCATTGCTTTCTATCTGTTCGGTTAAAAGCGCCATTTGTGCTACACTTTCCAGCACCGCGCTATTGTAAACCGCCTTGGCAGCAGTTTTACCCCAGGTAAAAGGCGCGTGGTTTCCAACCAGTATCATTTCTACCTCGTTATAATCATGCCCATTTTGTGTAAAATGGTTCATAATCTGGAAACCGGTCTGGTATTCGTAATCTCCCTCAATCATCGCATCAGCCATAGGCGGGGCGCAAGGTATATCAACCGTTAAGTGATCTGCATGCGTGGTACCGAAGATCGGGATGCACCGCTGCGATTGCGCCCAGGCGGTAGCATATGTAGAGTGCGTATGTACAATACCGCCTATACCAGGCCAATGCTTATAAAGAACAGCATGAGTTTGGGTATCGGATGATGGCCGCAGGTCGCCTTCAATAACGTTGCCATCAAAATCAACGATCACCATTTTTTCCGGAGAAAGGTCTTCATAGGGAACGCCGCTTGGTTTGATTGCAAATACCCCAAGCTCCCGGTCCACCGCACTGACATTACCAAAGGTAAACAGCACCAGCCCCAATTTAGGTAACTGCATATTCGCCTCGTAGGCCTCATCCTTAATAGCCTGATATTTGCTGATGATGGGTTTTTTTTCAATTGTCGCAGCAGCCGGTTTTGCTTTAATTTCCCCGGCTATAAAGTTGCCAAGCGTTTGATATTTTTGGTAACGCAAAGCATAAATTGCCGCAAGGTTTGCATTAGGTAAATATTCGGCATCAAAACCTCGTCCCATCGCCTGCATGGCATCGGCAACGGTTGGATAGATCTCAGCTACTACAGCTGCGAACATCGCCGCTCCCAGCGCACAGGTATGTTTGAATTGATGAATGCGTATAGGCATTCCCAACACATCTGCCATCATTTGCATCACAAACGGCGATTTTTTGGCAACACCACCAATACCTATAATCCCTTTTACCGGGATACCTTCGCTGATGAACCTGTCGACAATGCTTTTTGCGCCAAAACAGGTTGCCTCAGCCAGCGAACGAAAAACGCGTGGTGCATCACTTCCCAGCCCCAGGCCGTTGATTGCGCCCTTCAATTCCTGGTTGGCGTCCGGTGTCCGGCGCCCGTTTAACCAATCTATAGACAGTTCGTTATCAATGTCCAAAGGCAATAAAGCTGCCTGGCGGCTTAGTTCCGGGATGATCTGGTCGGCTATTTCCGCCTTTAATCCAGCTAGGGTTTTGCTGTCGACGATTTTTGAATCATCCAGGACGTTGTTTACCGGCCATAATAAAACATTTTTAAACCAGGCATACGTGTCGCCGAAGGCCGATTGTCCAGCTTCCAGTCCTGTCATACCCGGTATAACAGAGCCGTTCACCTGCCCGCAAATGCCTTTAACCAATCTATCACCGATTTCTTCGGTAGGGGCAACCAATATATCGCAGGTGGAGGTGCCCATGACCTTACTTAAATAATAGGGTTCTATCTGTCCGCCAACCGCGCCCATATGAGCGTCAAAAGCACCGGTTCCGATAACTACATCAGTTGACAGGCCGAGTCTTCCTGCCCACTCGGCGCTTAATTTACCCGCAGCCTGGTCTGCTGTATAGGTTTCGGTAAATAGTTTATTGGTAATGCCTTTTAGTAGTGGATCAAGTGTGGCGAAAAAATCATCGGGCGGTAAGCCACCAAATTCTTCGGCCCATAAAGCTTTATGCCCGGCTGAGCAACGGCCGCGTTTGATATCCTTTACATCTGTACCGCCGGTTAATAAGAACGGTATCCAATCACAGTGCTCCACCCAGGAATGTAGTGATGTTCTCACTTGTTCATCCACTCTTATAATATGCAGCAACTTGGCCCAGAACCATTCAGAAGAGTAGATCCCGCCGACATATTTTAAGTAATTGATATCGAATTTGGCTGCGTGCTCGTTGATCAGGGCAGCCTCAACAACCGACGTATGATCTTTCCATAAAATAAACATCGCGTTGGGATTGTTTTCAAATCCTTTGGTTAATGCCAGCGGCGTTCCGGTCTTATCGACGGCTACTGGTGTAGATCCTGTCGTATCTACAGAGATAGCTTTCACCGCCTGCGCAGCTACGTGACCCCCGGCTTGTTCTAAGCAATGTTTGATCGTAGTTTCCAAACCCTCTATATAATCAAGGGGGTGTTGTCTGAAACGGTTCTCAGCAGGATCACAATAGGTGCCTTGCTGCCAGCGGGGATAATTAAATACCGACGAGGCTACTTCCTCGCCATCAAACGCATTGATCAATACAGAGCGAACGGAATCTGAGCCATAATCGACCCCGATTACAAATTTATCTTCTCTCATTTTGGTTTATAATAAGTGTCTAATTAACACTTATTTTTTCAAAACAAAAAATTTTTGTGAAAAAGATTGATTTAGTGAAACGGTTGGTAAGAATTGTTAAACCTGCAATGTGTCCGGATTAGGAAGAATGTTGATAAACGACTGGAACTTAGTATAGTAATTCTGTTTATTTAACTGGTAGTAAAATGCGCCGCGTTTAGATCCTGTCTTATCTTTGTCGTCCAGTTTGATTAACAGTCCGGTGGCTAAGACGCGTTTGCTGAAATTTCTTTTGTCTATGCTGGTGTTAAAAACACTTTCATAGAGCACCTGCAATTGGGGTAACGTAAATTTTTCAGGCAAGAGTTCAAATAAAATAGGATGAAGCGCCGCTTTATACCTGATCCTTTTTTTTGCTGCTTCGACCATATCCTGCTGGTCAAAAATAAGTTTAGGCACCTTTTTAAGTGGAAACCAGTCTGCGTGATAATCTTTACTTAATTGAGCTTCGTATTTGTTGATGTCTATCAGGGCAAAATAACTGACTGAAACTGTGCGTTCTAAAGGATCACGTTTGGTGTTGCCAAAGGTGTAAAGCTGCTCCAGGTATACCCCTTGCAGATTGGTAAGTTGTGTCAGAACGCGGTTAGCGGCCTGATCTACACTTTCGTTAGCTTGTACAAATCCACCCATTAAACTCCAGTTTCCCTTTTCCGGTTCAAAGTCTCTTTTGATCAGCAAGATCTTTAATGTCTCACCGTCAAATCCAAAGATAATGCAGTCTACTGCCAATAAAAGCCGGGTCTGTTTGGAATATTTCTGCATTTGATAGGGTTAATACGCCGGCAAATATAGGTTTTTTAAGCATGATCTGAGGTGTTTGAGTAGGCCCGTGACGGTTTTAATTTTATTATTTTTAAGTGTTGTTTTAACAATTAAAAATAAATATTATACCTTAGCCTTTGATTTCATGGCACGACAGCCGATCCGGCATCGACCATAACTACCAAATTATTTTATTAAAACCGATAATTTATGAAAAGGCCTCAACACAAATATTTATTATTATGGAGCCTACTGCTCATCGCAAGCAGCTGTGATGGACCAACAGGAACAAAAACGACCAGGGATACCACCGTGGCCGATGCAGTCAAATTAAAGGCGGCCAACTTTCAACGAACTATCCATGACAAAAAAGTCAAGCTCTACACCCTGAAAAACAGTACTGGCGCCAGTTTGGCAATAACTAATTTTGGCGGACGTATCGTGAGTTTAATGGTACACGATAAGAATGGTGCTTTAAAGGATGTCGTTTTGGGGCATGATGATTTAACAGGCTATCAAACCAAGCCGGAGAATTATTTTGGCGCGATCATCGGCCGTTATGGTAACCGGATAGCCAAAGGAAAATTTACACTGGCAGGTAAGACCTACCAACTGGATATCAATGACGGAGTTAATACGCTGCATGGGGGATTCAAAGGATTTTATGGTCAGGTATTTGACGCTGTTCAGCCCGACAGCAGCTCGCTCGAATTAACTTATACATCAAAAGACGGAGAAGGGGGCTATCCCGGCACGTTAAATGTAAAAGTCGTTTACAACCTTACAGCTGATAATGCTCTGCGAATTACGTACACCGCTACAACAGATAAAACTACTATTATAAATCTGACAAACCATGCTTATTTTAATCTGAATGGAGAAGGTAAAGGTTCGATATTGAACCACCTGTTGACGATCAGAGCGGATGCGATTACACCTGTCGATACTACGCTTATCCCTACTGGTCAACTCCAGACTGTGAAAAATACGCCGTTTGATTTCACAAAAGCCAAAGCCATAGGCGCAGATATAAATAATCAAAACGAACAGTTAAAAAATGGAAAGGGCTATGACCACAACTTCGTGCTGACCAAACATACAATAAAACAAGCTGTGGCTACCGTAATGAGCCCGGAAACGGGCATAGTAATGGACATTTATACCGATGAGCCAGGTCTGCAATTTTATTCGGGTAACTTTTTAACTGGTAAAACGCATGATGGTAAAGGCGGTAAGGCGTATGGCTATCGTTCGGCCTTTTGTCTGGAAACCCAGCATTTCCCCGACGCTCCTAATCAGCCTGCTTTTGCATCAACCACTTTAAATCCGGGCCAAACTTGTCATACAGTTACCGAGTATAGATTCTCCATAAAGAAATAATTTTACATCGCTATTTTACAAATTCATGAAAAAAATATCGTACAAACATCGGGTTCTTCTCTGCGTATCAATGATCGTCAGTTCAATGCCTGCTGCCACGGCGCAAAAAAAGGTAGCCTATCTGTTTGCTTACTTTACAGGTAACGGGAAATCTGAAGAAGCCATACACTTTGCTGTCAGCAGAGATGGTTATAATTTTAAAGCGCTTAACCAGGATGCGCCCATTCTAAATTCCGTTAAGATCAGTTCGACAGGCGGCGTTCGCGACCCACACATTTTGAGAGGAGAAGATGGAAAGACATTTTATATGGTTGCCACAGATATGCAGGTGGCAAAAAATGGATGGGGACCTAATACGGCCATGGTTTTAATGAAATCAACCGACCTGATTAACTGGAGTTCTGTAGTAGTTAACATTCCATCAATTTTTAAACAGTTTGCAGATGTTAACAGGGTTTGGGCACCACAAACCATTTATGATCAAAATGAAAAGAAATACATGCTGTACTGGTCTATGAGAATTGGTAACCAGGCTGATATTATCTATTATGCTTATACCAATAAGGATTTTACCGGCTTTATATCTGAGCCTAAGCAATTGTTCTTTAGTCCGGGTAACAAATCATGTATCGATGCAGACATCATATACAAAGACGGAAAGTTTAACCTGTTTTTTAAAACTGAAGGTTCGGGTAATGGTATAAAAAAGGCAGTATCAGGTTCGCTTACTTCGGGTTATGTTCAGGAAGATAAATATTTACAGCAAACAACAGACCCGGTAGAAGGGGCAGGCGTATTTAAACTAAATGAGGGAAAGGACTATATTTTGATGTATGATGTATATACAAAAGGTAAATACCAATTCACCAAAAGTAGCGATCTTGAAAATTTTAAAGTGATTGATCAGGATGTGTCTATGGATTTTCACCCCCGACATGGCACAGTATTGCCGATCACTGAAAAAGAATATCAACGATTGACAGCCAAATGGGGAGCCGCAGACGACCATAACCCGGCTTTAAAAGGAGAATTTGCCGATCCCGAGGTGCTGTTTTCTCAAAAAACCGGCAAATATTATATCTATCCGACAAGCGATGGCTTTACCGGTTGGAGCGGAACTTACTTTAAAGCTTTTTCTTCATCAGATCTGGTTAAATGGAAGGACGAAGGTGTCATTTTGGACTTGCCAAAAGACGTGATCTGGGGCAAACGCAATGCCTGGGCGCCCACCATAGCCGAGAAGAAAATCGACGGCCAATACAAATACTTTTACTATTTCTGCGCCGCTCAAAAGGTAGGTGTGGCCACCGCGGATAATCCGACCGGCCCCTTTAAGGATAGTGGCCATCCCCTCATAGATAAACATCCGGCAGGAGTTAACGGTCAACAAATAGATCCTGATGTTTTTAGAGACCCCAGGACGGGTGAGTATTATTTATATTGGGGCAATGGATACATGGCAGGTACCCGATTGAACGAGGATATGCTTTCTATAGATACCTCCGCGATCAAAGTGCTCACGCCTGATAAATCTTTCAGGGAAGGAACAGAAGTCTTTTACCGAAAAGGGAAATATTATTTTATGTGGTCTGAGGATGACACCCGCAGCGAAAATTATCAGGTACGGTATGGTACGTCTGATTCGCCGCTCGGGCCGATCAATGTGCCGGCTGATAACCTTGTTTTAGCAAAGGACCCTGAGAACGGGATTTTTGGAACAGGTCATAACGCAGTGTTACAAATTCCTGGTAAAGACGAATGGTATATCGTTTATCATCGTTTCAATCGCCCCAGGGGTATTACCATGGGCGATGCAGCCGGCTTCCACCGGGAGGTATGTATAGATAAACTGGAATTTAACGCAGACGGGAGTGTAAAAAGAGTAATACCTACCTTAAAAGGCATCCACAGATGATTACAATGATGGCAAAGAGTTCCCTTATTTATGATCAGTTTATCAGCTGTTGTGCATGCGCAAAGCGGGCGGTCGGTTTTGGATTTTGAATACATGCAATAATTTTTCATTTAGATAACCGGTACTTTCATTATGCACAAGAAAATTTTAAAACTTATTTCATTTTTTATTCTGATTGGTTCGAGTATTTCAAATGCGCAAAACTATCAGAAAACCCAATCAGGCGCAAAGGCTACTATCGGAGATATTTCTTTGGAAGTAGAGTTTTATAGCGCTACGATTGTACGTTTAATCAAAGCACCTGCCGGTAAAGCTTTTACCAGGGAAAGCCTTTCTGTAATAAAAAAGCCCGGCCAGGTGGTGGTTAATTACAAACAGAAGGGCGATATTCTTCATTTAAAAAGCGACCAACTTGACGTTAGCTTAAACGTTAAGACGGGCGATATCGCATTTTTGAGCAGTAATGGAAAGGCGCTATTGCGCGAAAAGCAAAACGGGATGGCATTTATCCCATTTAATGACGCGGGAAGTCATACCTACACCGTTTCACAAAGTTTTTTATTGGACAAAGAAGAATCTATTTATGGTTTGGGCCAGCATCAACGCGGCAACTTGAACCAACGGGGCCAGCGCTATGATAACATGATACAGGGAAATACCGAAGACGTAGTGCCCTTTTTTCAATCGGTAAAAGGCTATGGCGTTTTTTGGGACAACTATTCACCCACTTCGTTTGACGATAGCGCAGATGGAACCAGCTTTAAATCAGATGTTGGCGATGGCATTGACTATTATTTTATGTATGGAAAAAATGCGGACGGCGTGATCGCGAATATGCGCGACCTTACCGGCCAGGCCCCTATGTTTCCGTTATGGACATTTGGCTACTGGCAGAGCAAAGAGCGGTATAAAAGCCAGGATGAGTTGGTGAGTGTTGTGAAAAAATACCGGGATTTGAATGTTCCGATAGACGGTATTATACAGGACTGGCAATACTGGGGGGGCAATTATCTATGGAACGCTATGGATTTTTTGAATGCCGATTACTCCAATCCGCAAAAAATGGTTAACGATGTGCACGCACTAAATGCCCACATGATCATTTCAATATGGGCATCTTTCGGCCCGCAAACCTTGCCTTATAAAGAATTGAAAGCAAAAAATATGCTGCTTGACTTTAACACCTGGCCCGAATCTGGTTCTGACAAGTGGCCGCCAAACTTAGACTACCCTTCAGGTGTAAGGCCTTATGATGCGTATAACCCGGAGGCGAGAGATATTTACTGGAAGTATATGAATAAAGGGCTGTTCTCCGTTGGCATAGATGGGTGGTGGATGGATTCTACCGAACCGGATCATCTGCACTTCAAACCCACCGACCTTGACCTTAAAACCTATCTCGGTTCGTTCCGCAAAGTGCGTAATGCTTTTCCGTTGATGACCGTGGGGGGCGTATACGATCATCAGCGTGCAGCAAGCTCAGATAAACGCGTGTTCATTCTTACCCGTTCCGCATTTGCGGGCCAGCAACGTTATGGTGCTAATACCTGGTCGGGCGATGTTACATCGTCATGGCAAGCGCTCAAGCAGCAAATTCCGACCGGCTTAAACTTTTCATTAAGCGGGATACCTTATTGGAACAGTGATATAGGCGGGTTTTTCTTATCCAAGTTCAGGAGGAAGCTGGCAGATCCGGACTATCGTGAATTATACGTCCGTTGGATCGAGTTTGGCGCTTTTTGTCCAATGATGCGTTCGCATGGGGCGGATGCGCCAAGGGAAATCTACCAGTTTGGCAGTAAGGGAGACAGAGCATATGATGCTATCGACAAATTTATTAACCTGCGTTACAGCCTTCTACCGTATATTTATTCTGCGTCTTGGGAGGTTAGCAGCCATCAGTCGAGCATGATGCGGGCATTGGAAATGGATTTTGCCAATGACAAAAACACTTGGGATACCAATGACGAGTATATGTTCGGTAAATCATTATTGGTTAGCCCTGCCACCAGCCCGATGTATACGAAGCCCGGTAACACGCTTGAAGGTAAGGATACGGTAAAAGAAGAGGACTTTAGCGTGGTTAAATCAAGGCATGTGTATTTGCCCGCCGGTGCTGACTGGTACGATTTCTGGACAGGCGAAAAATTAAAAGGCGGCCAAAAAGTTAGCAAACCAACACCACTGGATATTATACCACTATATGTTAAAGCCGGCTCGATTTTGCCTTTTGGACCGCAGGTGCAGTATGCAATGGAGAAAAAATGGGACAATCTGGAGATAAGGGTTTACCCAGGCGCAGACGGCGATTTTACCTTGTACGAAGACGAGAACGATAATTATAACTATGAGAAAGGTAAATATACCGAGATCAAATTCCACTGGGATGATAGGAAGCGCACCTTAAAAATATTTGATCGTATAGGTTCTTTTAGTGGAGTGCTTGTAAACCGCAAATTTAATATTTCGGTTGCATCCGCAGATGGAAACCAGACCGCAGATTTAAAAGCGTTTAAATCGGTTACATACGATGGCAAAGGGGAAAAGGTTAATTTATAGAAAAAATTACCTCATGAACAAATATGGTAACAAGTTCAACACAACAGAAATGAATGTTCGCTGAACACTGCAAAGTTGATAGGAAATTGGAATAATAAAGACACTTAATGTGTAAGGCAACTGCAAGAGTGAGCAAAATGCTTTGCTGCTTTGCTCAGGCTAATCAATTTATAAGCAAATAAATAAAATATGATCAAATACTTAGGTCTATTGGCAGTTTGCCTCCTATTTAATACCAGCGGTACAGCCTTATTGGCGCAGAACGCGCCCGTTAGTTTAACCCCGCCTTCGCCACCCGCGCCGCGTATCAACGGACCGGCAGTTTTTGGTGTGAGGCCCGGTTCACCAATAATTTATAACATTCCTGCAACGGGTACGCGCCCAATTAATTTTGCAGCCGAAAACCTGCCGGAAGAGTTGACAGTTGATGCTGCTACTGGTATGATAACCGGTACGCTTAACACTGCTGGTGAATATGCAGTTATCTTAAAGGCAAGCAACAAGTTTGGAAATGCGCAAAAAAAGTTCAGAATAATTGTAGGTAGCCGCATTGCACTGACACCACCAATGGGCTGGAGCAGTTGGAACGCTTTTGGTGCGACCATTACGCAGGAAAAAATTGCAAACACAGCCCGGGCAATGGTAAAAAGCGGATTAAGCCAGCATGGTTTTACTTACATTAATATGGATGATGGATGGCAGGGTAAGCGTGAGGGTAAGTATATGGCTTTGCAGGGAAATGAGAAATTTCCGAACATGGGGGCACTGGTTGATACCATTCACAAATTAGGTTTGAAGGCTGGTATTTATTCAACGCCATGGGAAACATCGTATGCAAAGTTTGCCGGTGGCAGTGCTGAAACTGCAAGTGGCGAATGGAAAAAAATTGGCAACAAGTTCGGGGCAATATCATTTGCCAAGAATGATGCTGATCAGTGGGCCGAATGGGGTATCGATTACCTGAAATACGACTGGCCTATAGATGTATTACATACCGAAGAAATGAGCAAAGCATTACATTCAAATAAGCGTGATATAGTTTTTAGTTTATCCAACAGCGGAAAAATAGCCGATGCAGAAGCCTATGGTAAACTTGCAGAAAGCTGGCGCACAACCGGCGATATTTATGACGCCTGGCAGGACGGGGATGCATTTTGGCATTTTTCGGTATCCGAAATAGGTTTTTCTCAAGACAAATGGGCTACTTTCGCTGCGCCAGGCCACTGGAACGACCTGGATATGTTGGTAGTCGGCCAATTAGGATGGGGGCCTAAAGTAAAACCTACCCGTTTAACGCCGGATGAACAATATAGCCACATTACCCTTTGGTGTATGCTATCTGCTCCACTGATATTGGGTTGCGACCTGGATAAATTGGATGATTTTACCATTGGCCTGTTGACAAATGATGAAGTATTGGATGTAAACCAGGATGAATTAGGCAAACAGGCTACCCGAGTAGGCAGTAATGGTGCCATAGACATTTTTGTAAAACCTTTGGCTGACGGAGCTTATGCAATTGCTGCGTTTAACCGGGGCGATGCTGCCAGATCTACCAATTTAAATAAGGCGGGCTTTTTCGGTGTATCCGGTCGCATTACAAAGGCGCGTGATTTGTGGCGACAGCAGGATATTGATAAATTTAACGCTAACAGAACGTCAATAACTGTACCTGCGCACGGCGTGGTATTGTTGAAAGTATGGGTAGGTAAATAATATGAATTATTAATAAGATGCACTTTTATAGATATATAGGAAATTATAACAGATAAAATGAGCAATCTTTTCTTAAAAGCCTTTATTACTTTGGTAGCAACCGGCAGTTTTAAGCTGGCTTTAGGACAGCCAAACAAAATGCAAATGTTTAGGCTAAACCAAGTGCAACTCTTGCAAAGCCCGTTTCTCTCGGCAGAGCAAACCGACCTCGAGTATATGCTTAAACTGGAGCCTGACAGGTTATTAGCACCATTCTTGAGGGAAGCAGGATTGGCACCAAAAGCGCAAAGTTACGGTAACTGGGAAAATACTGGGCTGGACGGGCATACTGGCGGGCATTATTTAACAGCTTTAGCACAAATGTATGCCGCTACCGGCTCGGCAGAATGTAAAAAAAGGATGGATTATATGTTGGGCGAATTGGCTCGCTGCCAGCTAAATAATAGAAATGGGTACGTTGGCGGTATCCCCGGCGGGATGTATATGTGGGCACAGATGAAAGCAGGCGACTTTAGCGAATTCAATAAAAAATGGGTGCCATGGTATAACCTTCATAAACTGTTTGCCGGGTTACGGGATTGTTACTTGTTGGCTGGAAATCGGCAGGCTAAAGCGATATTTTTGCACCTTGCTGACTGGGCCAATGAAGAAATTTCCGGTTTAGCAGAAAAGCAAATGCAAAATATGTTGAATACGGAGCATGGAGGAATGGACGAAGTGCTCGCTGATGCTTATGCCCTTTCCGGCAATCATAAATATTTGGTATTGGCAGAGAAATTTTGTCATAAACAAGTGCTTGATGCGTTAAAACTTCACGAAGACAAGCTTACCGGTTTACACGCCAATACACAAATTCCAAAAGTTATCGGTTTTGAACGCATAGCTGAATTAACAAATGATACGAGCTATTCATCTGCAGCCAGTTTTTTTTGGAGAACGGTAGTTAATAACCGCACGATATCGCTCGGTGGAAATAGCGTTAAAGAGCATTTTAACCCATCTGACGATTTTTCTTCGATGATCGAATCAGAACAGGGCCCCGAGACCTGCAACAGCAACAATATGCTCAAGCTATCAAAAATGTTGTTTGTGGATGAGGGTAAACCTGAGTATATGCATTTTTATGAGCGTTTGTTGTATAACCATATACTTTCATCACAGCATTCTGTAACCGGAGGTTTTGTGTATTTTACCCCTATACATCCACAACACTACAGAGTTTACTCTAGCGTGGATGAAAGCTTTTGGTGCTGTGTAGGTACCGGTATGGAAAACCACGGTAAATACGGCGAACTGATTTATACCCATAAAAACGATAATATTTATGTCAATCTTTTTATACCATCATCCCTAAACTGGAAAGAAAATGGCATCAAGCTTATTCAACAAAATAAATTCCCTGATGAAGAACAAACAAACATAAAAATAGAAGCCGCTGGCTCAAAACGTTTTACCTTATTTGTGAGAAAGCCGGTTTGGGTAAAATCAGCGGCCTTTGCGATAAGAATTAATGGAAAAGAGATAAACAACCTGACTTATTCGGGCGGATGTGCCGGAGTTAATCGCATTTGGCATAAGGGTGATAAAGTTACCATTACTTTGCCGATGACAAATTCTGCAGAATACCTGCCCGACCATTCGGGATGGGTTTCTTTCCTACATGGCCCAATTGTATTGGCAGCGCCGACTGATACGACAAATATGCCCGGGCTTTTTGCGAGTGGCAGCCGTTGGGGGCATATTGCCAGCGGCCCGCTGTATGCATTGACGAGGTCGCCTTTGCTGATTGAAAATGGCACTGATCCTGCTGCCGAACTAAAAAAAGTTGCCGGTAAGGAAATGGAATTCAAGATCGGCGACATCACAGAACAGCCTCAATTTAAAAACCTTAAACTTATCCCTTTTTATAAAGTACACGATACACGATATATGCTTTATTGGCCTATTACCACACAAGATAATATACAGAAGAAAGAAGCGGAATTGGCGGCGCTTGATGAAACTTATTTAAAACTAGCTCCCCTTACTATTGACCAGGTATCACCTGGAGAGCAACAGCCGGAGAATGATCACCACTTACTATTTGACATCAGCCAAACAGGCTTGACACGCAATATACACTGGCGTTCGGCTACCGGAAAATTTAGCTATCAAATGCGGTATAATCCGGCAGCAAAATTTTTAAGGATAGCCTATAATGCAAGCGATAAAAATTGCTCATTCGATATTTTGGTCAATAAAATTAAAGTTGCGCATATCGTATCGGAAGAGTCGCAGGAAAATACTTTTACAAACAAAGAATACCCTTTACCGGCGGGTCAGGTCGGTCCTTTGTATGTCGAATTTGTGGCGACTGATGGCATGAAGACTGCGGCTGTATCTGATATAAGGATTATGAGATAATAGTTTAGTTTTACTTGCCAGGGTAATTACCCTAACCTAACAGTCTGATTTTTTTAAGAAAAACAACCTCAATTAAACTAGAAAAAAAATTCCTAACTTAAATAATAACCTCTTCAGATAGATCATTGCATCACAATAAAAAAACGCCCTCTTTAATAGCTTTTTGATAGACCTCCCGGTTAAATGAATATAAGTAGGGTGATCGGTGAGGGCCAATTTTTTTTTGTTCTTTCAGTTTGACAATTAAATTCATAGACAATAATTTTTTCAAAAAATTGCGTTCATCTAGCTTTCGATTCAGCAATCTCTCATAAAGATGATGTATTTCGGGGTATGTGAACTTTTCTTCTAAAAGCTCATATCCTATAGGATAGAAATACAAGTGTTTGCATAAGGATTTCCTGGCCTCATCAATGACATGGCCCGGATCAAATAAAAGCGACGGCAAGCGGTCTATATCCCACCACCGGCAATCCGTGAAAAATCCGCTTTCATGTACAGTAACCTTTGAAAATTCTATAAGGGTATAGAAACCTACGGCAATTTTAGGCTTGAACATCCAGTGATCGCTGGGTATTTGCCGGCCCGTGGTCTTATAAAATGAATCGGCATTGATGTTGGCATCAAGATACTGGCTACAGGAGTTGAACAACTTGAACTGACTTAAAAAAAGTTTATCCAAACCCGTGCGCCTCTTTACGACACTGGCAGCTGCCTCTTCCAGGGTTTCTGTCCTTTTCATAAACCCTACAGGCAACGTCCAGTTGGGCGAGCCGGAGGGACGTTGTAAAAGTACCTTAAGTTCTTTTTCGTGGTAACCAAAGATGACATTACAAATAATCAGATCGCACATGTAATGTTGATCGCCATGATCTATAAAATTGATCCAATTTGCTTCCATTGATGACACGGTTCCAATTTAACAAATTATAAATTGCTTCTTGTTTTTTAAGTGGGACTTTATATTCTGTAAAAACTACATAATGAGTTAATATGTGTATATTGCATTCCTATTAGTTGTAAATGGAATCCTACCTGAATTCATTATGCCAGCTTAATCTGCCTTTCCATGGTTTAATTCAAACCATTTTGGTTATGCTGTTTGCCACTTTTTTAATAGTGGTTACCTACGTCACTTCGCGTGAAAAACATCGTCAAAGAATTCAACATATTATATTTCCAGGCCAGGTTTTGGCGGCGTTAAACTTAGCAGGACCACCTTTTGCGATTTTCAGGATATCAGATTTAAAAATTTGCTACATCAATAGATCGTTCGCCGAACTTTGGGGAGAACATATAACCAACGAAATGTATGCGCAATCGCTATGGACAACTACTGATGGGGAACTATTGCGGGCATTGACAGATGTCGCACAAGACGGCCTCCGAAAAGTTATCATCTACAGGATGAGTACCGGATATGATCAACGTGTATTTCAGGCAGAGATAGACACATTTGAGCAGAAGCCACAATTTGTTGTTTTGATTATGCACGATATTAGTCGATTGTGAAACAAAAGGTAGCTGCAGGATTGTTTGGAAATAAGTCGAATATCCAAACCGGTATGTCGACGATCGCATAAAGGGGTTATTGTATATGCATTTCAGAGAAACCTACCGTGACCTTATTGTATGATCAAGCCTTGCCGGATTTCCAGGCTTTTGGCTTCAGCAGGCTTTTAGGGTTGCCGTTCTCCCACAATTTGTATTGTAATTACTTGCTAATTTTGGTTTGAGCTTAGGTTCTTTTAATTCGTCAAAATTACGACGCCGGACTCTCGCTCAGCTGGCATAAACTCAATGGTGAAAGTGGTGCCTTCAGCAACCTGGCTGCTGACATTTATGCTGCCGCCCATAGTTTCAATCTGACTTTTGACCATAAATAAACCCACTCCCCGTGCATCAATATGCTGATGAAAGGTATTATATAAACCAAAAATTTTATCCCCGTTTGCCGCCATATCGATTCCTAAACCGTTATCCGCAATGTTTAGCATAACCAGCCCGCGCTTTCGCCATGATCTAACAGTCACCGAAAGCGGCCTGTCCGGCGAGCGGTATTTAATGGAATTGCTGATGAGATTAACCAAAACGCTCTCCAGGTAAGCGGGATTAAACAAAACTTGCACATCCGGATCTATCTCAACGGACAACGAGGCACCTACAGCCTTAAGCGAGGGCAGGAGCACATCGCTGACTCTTTGAACCTCAGTCAACAAATTCAAATTCCGGCGGCTCACCTCAAGCTGCTGAACAGTCACGACATCATTGAGATGGGCCAGCGTTTCCAGGAGGGTTCCTGACGTTTTATCAAGCATTTCAACAAGGACGTCTCGTTCCGCAGCTTCCTGTTCTTCCCGTATCATGCGGCTCAGCAACTGGATATTCCCGCTGTAGGTGCGCAGATTATGGGAGACAATATTAGCAAAATTCAGCAGACGCTTGTTTTGACTGTCAATAATCTCCGAATTTTTCTTCTGCTGACTGATGTCAGCGATCTGCGCAATAAAATATAACGGCTTTCCGCCTTCATTACGTACCAGCGACACATTGACCAGGGTCCAGATCAGAATCCCAGAAGCATGCCGAAAGCGTTTTTCCATGCTATAGTATTCTATCTCTCCGCTCAGCAGCTCGGCCAACATCCGTCTTCCGGTATCCAAATCTTCTTTTACGAGCAGTTGCGGCCAGGTTTTGTCAAGGAGCTCTGCTGCCCCATAGCCGAGCATACGGATCAGGCTTGGGTTCACCTCCAGCCAGCGGCCATTGAGTGATACCAGTGCCTTGCCGATCGATGCAAATCGAAAAGCCTGGGCCAATCGTTCCTCTCTTTCTTCCAGCTGATGCCGAACAATGACTTCGTCGGTAATGTCCTCCAGTGTACCGTATAAGACAGATGTGTGATTTTGTTGCCGGACTGCTGCCCTTATTTTGAGCCAGCGGCTTTTGCCGGTGGCAGTAATCAATTCGGCTTCCGTGGTTTCTGGCATGCCGCTGTCGACGACTCTGCGGAAAACTTTCCGGAGACGATCGGATTCTTTATAAAAGTGAAGCGCCTCTTCCTGGCTGGCAGTGAATTCCGGACCGACTTCAAGTAGCTCATAAACTGTACTGTTCCAAAAACATTCCCCGGTACTTAAATTACGCTCCCAAATGCCGAGACGGGCTAATGGCTCCACAAGTTGATAAAGTTCGAATTGGGTGTGCATTAATGCTGAAACAGTTTTTTAATTTTAAAATAACTTTTTTTTACGAAAGAAAACAAAAAAAGTTTTAAAATACAGCATTTGAGCTACCTTTGAAAATTTTGCCCAATTTTTTCAAAATCCAGCAGGATGCCTTAAAAGGTTCAGAATGAGTGATTTTTCGCCAGGAAAGTGGAAAATGGCGACAAATAGAATGACTGCCTGAACTGACTGCAACCACATCCTACATCAGTAGGCGATCGGGTAAACTACTACAAAGGAAGCAGCATTTAATTGTTAATTCACGTTCGTGGTCAGTGTCACTAATGACCTCAGAAAAGATATTAAATTAATAAACGCACGCCGTTGTTAGATTATTATTAGGAAAACACAGTCTGGCCGAATTTAGATTTTTCTATGGCAGGTAGAACAATGCTATGGCGAATTTCTTCATTATTTAATGAATATTAACTAGAATTTACAAACCGGCAATACACTTAATCCGTAAATCGATTATTTGCTATTATGCCGAACCGAAAACTTAAACTACCTGAGGAAATATTAATACGTGCAATGCGGGAACGCCATCCAAATGGGGCCCGGGCATTATATGATATGTACAGCACCGCTTTGTACGGGATCATCTCGCGGATCATTCCTGATTCTGCGCTCGCCGAAGATCTGTTACAGGAAACATTCATTCGCGTCTGGCAATCGGTAGACAAGTATGACGAATTGAAAGGGAGGTTGTTTACTTGGATGGTAAATATCGCCAGGAATCTCGCTATCGATAGCCTGCGATCCAAGAGTTATCGGAATGGACTCAAATGCCACGGCCTGGAGAATAGTGAATTTATCGAGCACAAGTCAACTACTATAGAAGACTGTTTAGACTACAGGCTAATCCGATCAGGCGTTATGCGCTTGCGTCAGGAAGAAATGCAGATTATCGATCTGATATATTATTGTGGATATACTCATATTGAAGCGGCAGAGGCGCTGGGCATACCGCCGGGTACCGTAAAGACTCGGGTCACTATGGCTGTCAATCGGCTGAGGAGATATTATCAGAAAGGGTTGGCAATAGCCAGTTAATATACTTTGTCTAAATGCAGTAATTGTTTTATTGCCATTGGAGTCAAACTTTTGCCTAGCTATTGATACAGCGGGACAAAATTTGAATCATCAAGATCGCAGCGTACCGCCATGCTGCTGAACTGGATGTCGCCGAAAATGTTTGCAATGGAAGCATCTGCAGCATCTCTTCCGCTCGCGATCTTTATCAGGCCGTTGATGGGCACCAGTTTAGTGGCATCAAATAAGATCCACTCACCCCCGAGATAGGCTTCAAAACAAGCATGGAAATCCTGTGGCACGAGCAAATAGGCATAAGCTGTAAAGTAACGTGCCGGTATGGATAATGCGCGGCAGAGCGCGATGCCCAGGTGGGCGAAATCCCGGCATACCCCGGCCTGTTGTGTTACGGTATCATAGGCAGAGGTTTCTACATTGGAAAACCCACTGCGGTATTCTACATTGGTATGGATCCAGTCCACTATAGCCACGACCTTTTCGTAGGCGCTGCCAAGGTGCCCGAACAGGTGGCCTGCCAATCGCCCCAGTTTATCCGACTGGCAGTAGCGGCTGGGATAAAGCATCGGCAAAATCTCGGGGGGCAACTGGTCAACCGGCGTTTCAAACAGCTCGGCGGGATTTTTCGCAGTATACGTATGATCTACGATGGCCTGGTAGGAGATGCGGAGCGGTCCGTTTTCTGTCAGTTTGAGGCGGATCAGCCGGTTCTCTCCGTTTACAGCGCAGATCTCTTCTAATTTGTGGTACGGCTCTATGATGAGCGTCTCTGAAGAAACCGCCTGCTGTGAAGTCCGTAAAGCGTGCACGTTAAGGATCAGCGTACCCGGGCCATTTACCTGGTAGTTGAGCTCGGCGGTGGTAAAAAATTTCATATGCCTCTAACAACAGCTTTAGAACTTGGTTTGAAAATATTTTCCAGTCCTAATGGCAAAAAAGGCGCAAATATCACAGCCAAATTTGGGGAAAAACTGGATTTTTTGAAAAAAGATGCAAATTAAAAATATTTTTTTTCTCAAAAACAATACTTAACTGTCATGGCTTTTCAACGTGTTAATTGACGTTTAATTTGAGTTTAAATTTTTATAATGGAAGTGATAAATATTCTTATCGTAGACGATAACGCAGATAACCTACACGCCTTGGAGCTATCTTTGGAACGGGATAACGTCGTTATTTTCAGCACGACATCCCCAGGAAATGTCCTGAAAATTTGCGCGGAAAACGATATTTCTATTGCACTTATCGATGTGAAAATGCCGGATATTGATGGTTTCCAGGTACTGGAGATGATCAAAAGTGATCCCTTAACAGCGCACATCATGGTTATTCTTATTACCGGCTACTCCATGAGTTCGGAACATGTGGTTAAAGGATTAAGTAACGGGGCAGTTGATTACTTATTTAAGCCACTTGATCTGTATATAACCATTGCGAAAGTCAACTCGCTGATCACCCTGGTTAACTACCAAAAAGAAATAAAAAAGAAAAATGAGGAGCTGGAAGTTTATCAGCATGAACTTTTTAAAGCGATCAGGAAAACGGAGAAGAGCAAAATTATCAAAGAAAACTTTTTGGCTAATATGAGCCATGAGATAAGAACACCGCTAAACGCGATCATAGGGTTGACCCATCTGTTGAAAGATACCGAAAATTATGAAGAGCAGCAGGAAATGATCCGTTTGATGGAACATTCTTCCCAGGCCTTATTGGGTATTGTCAATGACATACTGGAAAGCGCCAAGATTGACGCGGGTAAAGTTGAAATCGTGCGTACAGAAACGGACATGGTCAATTTAGTTGAAACCATTTGTGACCTGACGCGACCCATGGCCAAAGAAAAAGGGCTTGACCTGGTCTGTGAGATTGGCGATAATGTGCCCGCAATGATGATGGCGGATTCCCTCAGGATCAATCAAATTTTAATAAACATCATCAACAACGCCATCAAATTTACCCTTCGCGGAAGTGTTACTGTAAATTTAAAACTGATCGAAAAAAATGAGGATAAGGCCCTGCTTCAATTTACGGTAAAAGATTCCGGCATTGGTATTTCCAAATCGTCCATAGATAAAATTTTTACCCGTTTTGAACAGGTCGAAGATAAGACCTGGCAAAAATTCGGAGGTACCGGGCTTGGCCTTTCCATAGTCAAGCGGCTGATTAAACTCAAAGGAGGAACCTTGCACGTGGAAAGTGAAATTGGCGTGGGCACAACATTCACTTTTGAAAATTGGTTCCATTTAGCGGAACATGCCCAGGTGGAAGGTGCTCAGCAGCAAGCTGTGCCCGGAAAGATGGATAACTTGAATATATTGCTGGCGGACGATGATGAATCAAACCAGTACATCATTGTCGAAATGCTGAAAGAATGGAATATCACTGTAGCTATTGCCGAAAATGGATGGGAGGCTATCGAAAAATTGAAAGAAAATAATTTTGATTTGATTTTAATGGATACCCATATGCCCGTTATGAACGGTTATGAAACTACACGCTGGATACGCAAAGAAATGCCTGATCCCAAAAAAAATATTCCCATCCTAGCGTTTTCAGCCTCCGTAATTGAAAAAGAAAAAAGGGCCGCTACCGAAGCAGGGGCTAACGACTTTATTGAAAAGCCTTTTGAAATAAACTACCTGGTAAATAAAATAAAAGATTTTGCAATTAGGTGAGCTTATAGAATGACTGAATTACTTGCTGTCCTTTTTGAAGAATTTAGCAAACAGGTATTCGACATACCCAACACTGAAATAGTCGAGAAACTTCCAGTTGGGAAAATGGTCTTTTTTCAGGGATTTTAAACCGGCCAGTATGGTTACGATAATCAGTAGAAATGCAGCTACGCTAAATAAAATTTCGATGATCAAGACAAATGCACTCATTTTCTTTTAAACTTAAATTTAAATAGCCTCTGGTTAAATATTTTACCAATAATAACAAATAGCTATTGAAAAACAGCTTTTATCTCAATTTTTTTTATAAACAAAGCCAGGGTTTGATGGTTTTTAGGTTATGGGCTACGACAAATTAATGTTGACGAGATTGGATCACTTTCGCGCGGTGTTAGGCATACTGCCGGGGACTGCTGAAATCGCTGCCGAACTGCTGATCCTTTCTGCCGGAAGTGAACGCGGCGGCTGGAGTTACCGTCATCTGGACATGCCGGGCGAGACCCTGTATTTTATCTTTCGTAAGGCCGGTTACAGTGACGGGCTTGCGGCCGTATGGGAATGCGTCGACCGCGACCTGGATAAAATCATGAAAGAACAGCTCGGCAGCTTTGCCTGAAACAATAGGGTTGTCTGACAGTTGTAACTGTATGGAAAATTACCCGATCATTATCAGCGTGGATAAGGAAGTGCATCATTTTGAGGTGGGCGAATACCCGCATCATAATGGAGAGCAGTGCAAGTATAAGGTGTTTGAACATGGGGTCTATGTGGCCAGCTTTGAGCCGGATGCGCAGGATTTCCTGCACATCTGCCAGAACCCGGGTGAAATTAAGGAAGCGGTGCTGCATTTGCTGGCTGATAAGATCGAAGCTCATCATCCGCAGGGGATCAATGACAACATTAGAAAATTAAAACTATGAGAAGTATCTGGACAGGTTCCATCGGCTTTGGCCTGGTGAGCATCCCCATCAAATTGTTTTCAGCGGTAGAGGAAACCCGGCTGGACCTGGACATGCTGGACAGCCGCGACCATGCCCACATCAAGTTTCAGCGGGTAAACGAGCACACGAAAAAGGAAGTCCCTTATGATAAGATCGTTAAAGGCTATAAATACGATGATGATTACGTGATCATCGAGGAAGCGGACTTTGAAGCGGCAGCGCCGGAAAAGACCAAGGTCATCGAGATCGAAAACTTTGTGGACGTCGCTTCGGTCAACCCGATGTATTATGAGACTTCATATTACACCGAGCCGGCGACGAAAAAGAACAAGGCTTATGCTTTACTGCTGGCAGCGCTGAAGAAATCGGGTAAAGCGGGCCTGGCCAGGTTTGTGCTGCGCAGCACGGAAAGTTTATGTATCGTACATCCGGTGGATGACGCTATTGTGGTCACCCGTATCCGTTTCGCCCAGCAGATCCGCAGCCAGGAGGATCTTAATTTGGATGAAGATATCAAGGTGAGCGATAAAGAGTTGAAAATGGGCCTGGCCCTGATCGAGCAGTATGCCGAGCCGCTGGATCTATCGAAATATAAAGATGAATACCATACCGAGCTGATGAGTATCATCGAGCAAAAGGCCAAGGGTAAACGTCCGACCATCAAGAAACTGAAACCGGTGAAGGCCAAAAGCGATGATCTTTACGATCAGCTGATGAGCAGCCTGAACGCTAAAAAAGGAGCCTGATGAAAGCCGCCCCTTAAGGCGGCTTTCATTTTTTTGACTTATTTGAGGTTGGTTTGGATCTTTTGGATCTCTTCTAAATGGTGTTGCACTACCGGTGCCGTCTTGGTGGCGAAAGCTTTCAGGTCCGCGTCTTTACCGCCGGAAGCTTCGGATTGCATTAAAGCTAATGTTTTCTGGTGGCCTTCGACCATGGCTGCGACGTAGGCTTTGTCAAATGCGGAGCCGCTCAGCTTACTTAGGCTGTCGCTTTTAGCCTGGTGTTCGGCGTCCAGGCCGGCTGGAAGTACAGTAATAGGTGGTCAATACTTTGATTTGCCGTACGGGTTTTGCTTTAACAGATCCGTTACTTCCACCATTTCAAAGGAAACTTAATTTCTCCGATCGAACGAACAACCAGGTCCGGCTTATAGCCATAACGGATCAAGCCATTTTCATCCGCTATCCCTGACAGTACCAGGATTGTTTTGAATCCCATGTAGATCCCGCCGATAATATCGGTTTCCATGGTATCGCCGATGACGGTAACGTTCCCGGGCGATAGCTGCATATAAGCAGCTGCCGAGCGCATCATAACGGGGCTGGGTTTGCCGATGACAAACGGCTCCCTGCCGCAGGCTTCCTCGATCATGGCGGCGGTAGCGGCGATGCCCAGGTTGTTCCAGCCGGAGCGGCGCGGCGAAGGGTCACGGTTGGTGGCAAGGAAACGCGCCCCGTCGATGATCATATCGACTGCTGCATGCACTTTATCCAGGCTGAATTCCTGGCCCTCGCCTAACAGGACGATATCGGGTTTTTTGTCGACCATACGGATGCCCGCATTTTTCAGACTTTTGAGCAGGCCGCCTTCACCCAGTACATGAACGGTGCAGCCGGGGTAATGTTCAGTCAGAAAGGTAGCCGTTGCCATCGCGCTGCTGTAAATATGGTCCTCTGTAACCTCAATGCCCAGCTTCGCCAGCTTGGCTACGGCGTCGGCCCGGCTTTTGGAGCTGTTATTGGAAAGAAAAGTGAACGGGATGTTTTTGTCGAGCAGTCTTTTAACGAACCGGTCTGCCCCTTCAATCAGTTCTTCGCCGGCGTAGATCACGCCATCCATATCGATCATTAAGCCATGTTTGTTATGTGTTCTCATGCTGATACTACAAAGTGAATAGCGAAATGTTACCGCCTTGTATCTAAAAAAAGCCGTTATCATAAACGGCTTTTTTAGATATCGTGGTTATTTTAATCGTCCGCTAATTCCCTGCCTGCGTCGTGGTTTGCCCGGTCTTCGGCAATTTCTGTTAGTTTGGCGTCAGCCAGTTTTTCTTCATCAAGGGTTGATTTTAGAATTTCGGCAATCTCCGTTTTCTCGAGGGTCGTGGCCAGCGCGATCATGCCGCCATAAGAAGCGATCTCGTAATGTTCCGCTTTCTGACCGGCAAAGATCAGGCCCACGTCACGCTGCGCAGTACCTTCTTCCGTAGCGCTGATGATCTCATCGCCTTCATCGATAATGCCTGCCATGGCATCGCATTTTCGGCTTTCCGGCTCCAGCCCTAAAAGATTAAAGATTTGCTCCAGCCGGGTTACGTGGGTTACAGTTTCAGATAAATGCATTTCAAAGGCGTTTTTCAGCTCTTCCGAAGTGGCGGCATCGGCCATGTCCGGCAAGGTTTCCACCAGTTCCCTTTCGGCCCAAAGCAGGTCTTTCAGTTCATTGACGAAAAATTCCATGAGTTTAGACGTGCCTTCATCAGCAGCCTGTTCATCCTGCCAGGCTTCTTCCTGCTCCACACTTTCAGGTTCCGGGATAAAACCTTCATTCAGCTGGAAGTCGTTATTTTCGGCGTTTACATTTTCTTCACCCGCCGCTTCGTATTCGCCAACGATCTTTCCCTGGGGAAATTCCGTTGATGCAGGTTCTTCGTCCGAGTGGTTTAGCCGGTTTACGATTTCGTGTGCATATTCCGCGCGGGCCTCGCTGCCACCTTCCTCCATATCTTCGGCGGCGATTATCGTATTGTTGTCCGGTGAAGGCGCACGGTTATAGAATTTATCATCGTTAAAATGTTCGTGCGCATAAAACTGCGGTTGTTCATAGGGCGCGGTGCTGCCGCCGAATACTTCCCGGATTAATACTTCATCTTGCGGATCCAGTTCGCCGGTTTGGTAAGCAGGCAAGCCCGCTAATTCTTCTGCCGATCCAATCGGGATGGTAAGTGTTTCCTCATCCGTTGACAGTTCGGCAAGGCCAATGGGTACCAGTACGCGTTTGTCTTCGTCGCTGATCTCGTGTTCTTCGCTGGCCTGTAATTCCACGATCAGGTAGCGTACTTTTTGTGCCTGCGCGTCAAACAGCAGGTCGCTCACTTCGCCGACCTTTATACCACTGCTTCCCACCACGTTCCAGCCGGTGATATCCGGTTCGCCCTCTCTGATTTCATAATCACTGTTGCTCAATTCTTCCAGCGTGCGCTTAGCGGGCTGGTTTTCTTCTTCTTCAAATGCCATTTCTTTTGTTTTTGATGATTAATTATTATGCTGACCGCTGGTTGTTGTGTCAGCATTATTTTGTGTCCCCTGACCGGAATGGCCATGGAAAATAAAATAGAGAATCGCCACTGCGATCACTGCGATTAAAAGCCATAGCCACCAGGGGCTGGATTTTTTTGGTTGGACGTTGATATCTGCCATGTTGTGTTATTGTAATTTGTTAATGTGATGCATTAGTTTTTACCCCGGAACAGGGAAATGATATAGATAATGATCGCAATGATGATGACCACGGCGATGATGCCTACAACAGCACCTGCTTTAAAAATACCGGCAATAGCGGAACAACCGCTCAGCGCCATCAGCATGACCGCGAATAACCCGCTTATGATTATTTTTTTCATAGCCTTAGATTTTAGTGTAGGTACTCCATTGCGCGATGCCTTCTGGTTCAGCATTTTTGACTTCTGCGCTTTTCACTTCGCTCAGCTCTTTGTTGAGTTTTTCGGAATCTTTTAATTCAGCTTTAAAATCATCTTCTAAAATTATTTGACCTTTAGTTTCTTTTGCCTGGGCGATCGGATTTTCTACATAGACAAATTGCTTACCCATGCCTTTGATCTCGCCTTCGTTCCATGGGCCGCGAACTGTCCCTTCAGACAGGTTATACACGTTTTGCAAGTAGCGCGGGTCAGCGGCCAGTACGCCCGGCGGGAAGTTGGGCTGGATCGTGTCCAGCGCCGCTTCGAACATTTTGTAGTGGGTTACTTCACGGGTCATCAGGAAGGAGAGTGTTTCCTTTACATAAGGATCGTCGGTAAACTTCATCAAATGCTCGTAAACTAATTTTGCTCTTGATTCTGAAGCCAGGTTGCTGCGCAGGTCGACGGTCAGGTCGCCATTGGAGTGAATATAGGACGCACACCAGGGCACGCCCTGGCTGTTTCTTGGTGTCGGGCCGCCGCCGGTAATGATAGGGAACTGCGGGTTTGCTGCAAGCGCGGCATGAATAACACTTTCTTTGGCTGCTTTGCCGTTCATAGAAACCATGATCTCGCTTTGCTCAGCGGCGTCTTTTAATTCGCCGTTGACACCTTTTAAAAGCATCTGGATGGTCGCGCCGACGATCTCCAGGTGACTGAATTCTTCGGTTGCGATATCCATCAGCATGTCGTATTTATCCGGGTGCGGCTGTTTGGCGCCGAAGGCCTGGGTGAAATACTGCATGGCAGCAGCAAGTTCGCCGTTTTCGCCGCCGAATTGCTCCAATAACAGGTTGGCAAAACGCGGATCAGGGCGGGATACCCTGGCGTTGAATTGTAGATCTTTTACGTGGTGAAACATATTGTTATTTTTTAATGGTTAAAATGTTAGAGATTAATCCTCTTCGTTAACTTAGCAATTACAATGCCTTTTACTTCTAATTAAAAAAATTAAATTCAAATTAATTTAAAACAAAACAGGAACAGATTGGTAGGCTCATTGGCCTGAAGAATTGATGGCTTGGCTGAGGCCAAAATCATCGTCAGCGTACGCGATGCGGGGTGGGTATCAAGGCTGAAGATCTCCCCCGCTTATTTGAACGATATAACCGGGTCGAGCATAGCCAGACGCAGTATATTTCCGGGTTCGGGATTAGTTTGTACCTGAGTGCCGAGATCATCAAACGCCATGGTGGACGCATATGGGCGGAAAGTGAACTGGGAAATGGTTCTGTATTTTATTTTACGCTGCCGCAAACAGTTTCGGGATCCTGAGTAGTGCCTATAAATTCGGTACCAATGGGTTTGATGCCGGTTTGTTTATACTGCGAGATACACATAGCCTGTCCGTTCTGCAGGGCAGAAGTGTGAGGTCAAAGGCACACTGACAACAAACAAATCTGTATCAAGTATCGCATGAAAGTAAAATGCAACTGCTGCCTTAAACAGGTCAATATCATGATAGCTGATTAATGGTCTTTCATGGTCATCAATCAATTCGAATACATAACTTCGAAGTGGAATATACGTACGATCCTCAATATATAAGGTAGCTTCCAATGATACCGTTCCTTCATGCAATACATAGTCCTCTGCCTGAAATACTTGCATTCTAAAGTCGTCTGTTCGACGTTTGATGATGGTTTGTCTACCAATGATGGTGACGTTGTAAGCTTCCATGATTTAATTTCTTTGACACAAAGTTATGCTAAAAATATTAGCAATTGCAAGATCGTTTTATTTATTTAATAGGAATTACTTGAACAGATTTGAAAATCGTTTGTGATTTAAATCAAACGCGGGTGGACTCATCCTGCCGTTTCTTTGTGACATCAAAAAACATAAAGCATATGAAAACAAATCATTTTAAAGAAAACCGCGAGCAATTGATGGTATTGTCCATCCTCATAACATTCTTAATTCCTAAATCTGCAACCGGTGGTAAATACGCCATTTGGGAAGAAACCGTGC
>NZ_VLPK01000005.1 GCF_007558865.1 Mucilaginibacter corticis | reverse complement strand
GCACTGTTGCGTTTGTTTGGTGCCAAAATTGGCCAACAGGTTGAAATAAAACCCAACGTAAATATCAAATACCCTTGGAACCTTAACATTGCTGATGAGGTATGGATAGGCGAAGATGTTTGGGTTGACAGTTTAGTGATGGTGACCATAGGATCGAACGTTTGTATATCACAAGGGGCCATGATACTTACCGGCAGCCACAATTATAAAAAGACTTCTTTTAATTTAATAACCGGCGAGGTTGTACTGGAAGACGGTGTATGGATAGGCGCCAAAGCCGTTGTTAACCAGGGAATCACCGTTGCATCGCATGCAGTGCTGACTACAGGTTCCGTCGCCACAAAAGACTTGGAACCCTATTCAATTTACCAGGGCAACCCGGCGACAAAGATTCGCCAAAGGGCCATCGGGGCAAGCCCCCTTTAATATTTACCGGATATGTTGAACGTAAAAGATATCGTACAAAAACAATTTGAAGAAATTAATCACTGGCACAAGCAGATCATGATCAATGCAAACAGTCTTCCAATGAAGTTTGTACAGGAAAATAATCATTGGAATTTTCTTTTATGGCACGAAGAAGATATAGCGCGGATCCCCGATATTGAACCCGAAAAAATGCTTGCCGTCAAAAGAAATATTGACCGGTATAACCAGTCAAGAAATAATTCGATCGAAGAGATCGATGAATGGCTGTTGACGTTTTTGACCTCAAAAAAATTAAATCAAAGCAAGGCGCTGCACTCGGAAACACCGGGAATGATGATCGACAGGCTATCTATCCTCAACCTTAAATTATACCACATGCAGGAAGAGACCACAAGACAGGGCGCTTCCCTGCTGCATAAAGCACAATGTGAAGAAAAAGTGATCATCCTGAAAGAACAAATTACAGACCTGTCAGCTTGTTTAACAGATGTTCTTTCCCGCCTGGAACAGGGCAAACTCACCCTCAAAATCTACAGGCAGTTCAAAATGTATAATGACCCTGATTTGAACCCTCAGCTGTACACGAAGATCCCGCGTTAAAAGAACTGTTTGATTTTACGCAAAGGCTTAAATAATAAGGCCAGCCAGGGCCATTTGATCTTATTTGACCGCATCGCCTTGTAGTCATTCCCTAAAGCTTTTAACCTGCTGCCCAGGCTGTTGTTGCTGGCCCCGCCCGTTCTCATCTTTACCATGACCACTGGCAAATAGGCTGACGGTAACCGATATACATGCAAATATCGAAGCATCAGTTCGTAGTCTGCCGCAGTACCGTGATCCAGGCTGTACACACCATACTGGTCAAATAATCCCCGCCGACAGTAAAAAGTTGGGTGGGGGGGCATCCACCCACGATCAAAGCTACCTGCTTTCATTTCGCCGCTTCGCCATTTTCGAATGATAGTCCCATCCTGGCGGACATAATCCAGATCACCGTACACGATTTTTACCTGCTTTCCTTCAAATGCGCGGACGACAACAGACAGTATATCATTTGCTGCAAATACATCGTCCGCATTTAATAACCCGACAATTTCGCCGGTTGCAAGCGCGATACCTTTGTTGATAGCGTCGTAGATACCTCTATCCGGGCCGGTGATCAAATAATCGATCGAAGACCGGTAAAGGCTGGCTATCGCTAGTGTATCATCTGTTGAACCGCCGTCAATAAAAATATATTCTATATTTTTATAATCTTGTGCTATAACAGATTCTATACAGGCCTGGATCGTTCGGGCTGCATTAAAAGTGACGGTAATTAAGGAAATCTTCAAGCGCCTGGTAAAAAATAAATGCAGGCGAATTTAATGATAGATACGCAGATATTAAATGAAAAATGGTGATCGTAAAAAGCCGGGAAGATTTATTCTGGTGACAAGCCCTTGGCTTATGCGTGAACTTAATTCGCTCCCCGGCCCATATCATCTAAAATACAGGCGGCGATTCGTTTCATACGCTTAAGTCTATGCTTAAACAAAGGACTAATCCAGCCGCTGTATTTTATATTTGTCGGCTCTAAAAGCCGGGAAGATTTATTCTGGTGACAAGCCCTTGGCTTACGCGTGCACTTAATTCGCTCCCCGGCTTATTCTATAAAAAATACAGGCGGTGATTCGTATCATGAGCTTAAGTCTATGCTTAAACAAAGGACTAATCCGGCCGCTGTATTTTATGCCAGAATGTTATAAAAGCCGGAAAGATTTATTCTGGTGACAAGCCCTTGGCTTACGCGTGAATTTAATTCGCTTTCCGGCTTAATGAGTTTGATTATATCACGCAGTTCTCGACTGGTACAATAACCAGCGTTTTAGCGCATCGGATCTCCCTGATAAAAAGACGGTCCTGTTTGACGCAGGAAAAAACCCGGAGGACCAATTTATAGCGTACCGCGTTAAAAATGGATAATTTATGTTTTCCTTCCTCCAATTTTCGTTTGTAATAATTGTTCAGCTCTTCATTCCTGGTAGCAGCACCTACTGCGCAAACGTGCAGCAATGCTTTCATTTTCCTGTTCGCGAAGGGTGATATGCGCCGTCTCCGGGTTATAGTTCCTGATTCCCTGGGAAAAGGTGCAATACCTGAATAACAGGCAAATTTTTTGGGATCGCATATATCTTTGAACTCGTTCGTACAAATAATCATCGTTACAGCAGTAACAAACCCAATGAAAGGCACAGACGTAATAATTTCCAGCAACCTGGCCAGGTGGTCGTCAGCGCTGATCAGTGACCTGATCTCTAGTTCAATGGCTTCCAGGTCACCTGTAATAGCCGCGATACTTGCTTTACAAGCCATGACCTTACCGCTATGATATTTCCCGGGGATAAAGCTTTTTTCCTCTTTTTGCGGGGTTTTAAGGATCACAGCTACGCCGATCAACCGGTTTCGCAGCGTCATCAGGCCCGCGAGTTCTGTCATGATCTTTCTTTTGGGCATCCACAACTTGATTTCATCGCGGTTTTTCCAGGTATATTCCGCGATACGGATTGCGTCATTCTTATCATCTTTCCCTCTTGTAACGCCCATTGATCTTTTTATTTTTAAGGGGTGATCCTGAACGATGCTTGCTTTGAGTTTGAAAAGCACGCTAAGCAAATGATTCCCATAGAATCCTGTATTTTCCATGGCAAACACTGCTTTGGATAATTTGAAGCCGGGCATTTCTTTGAGCTTGCTCACAAATGAACGAATCGCCTGGTCATCGTTCATAATTTCGGTATGAAAAAGAAAGTTTCTTTCATGGCACACGGCAATGTCCAGTTTGTTTTTAGATATATCGATCCCGACGAAATAGCTATATTTTTTTGTTTTTTTTACTTCCACGTAGGGTTTAGGCTTGTTAGATAAAATGATGTCACAATAATAGGTCATACATGACCTATTATCCAAATTTATTTTTCTTTTTATTGTGGTATGATTAAGAGCAGCAAAGGCAGGCGCAATGAGGCGGCAATTTTGATTCTTGCTCAAAACGTTCGCAAATACCGGATAGCCGCCGGTTTAACTATCATGCAGCTTGCGAACAAAATGGATACTGATTATTCGCAAATCGGGAGAATCGAACGTGGACTCTCAAATCCCAGTATTTCAACGCTATTTGATCTCGCTACGGCATTAAATATTCATCCGGCTGATTTGGTTGAAGAGGAAAAGAAATTAGATTAATGCACCTGGTCGAAAGCTTTGTCCTCTCAGATGTTTTTGAAGATCCTCTGCGAGCGGATCTTTTTCGGGTCCGCGGCGATCAAAACATTGTCAAACAGGATCATGTCCCGGAAGATCATTTATCCGTCTTTTCCTTTTCTTCCGTGTAAGCCGCGCCCGGAAACTTAACAAAATCTGCATCCATGCGTCTGCCGACCAATTGCTTCATCAAAATATCGAAAAAATTTCTATCGTACTCCCTGGCTGATTTTTATAAGATGACCGGTAATTTCCTTTGCTCCAGAGATAGCAATCTGATTATACAGTAAATATTGATAAAACAGCCTAGGTTCCAATTTAAAAAAATCGATACCAAGTTCCGCAACTTGGGAAATCCCCCCGTTTAATAAGCCCAATTTGAAGCATCAATTATGGCTCTTTGACATCCGGAAATAAAGTATTAAACTATCATACATAGGAAATACCGCGAAGCACAACAGCGAAAGCGCGGTCGAAGGTGAAAGCCCGGTTTGTAGAAACCGAGATGAAAAGTTCCAACATGCCCTGGACCGACGTACGGGCATCAGGCGCGTTAAAGTTCCGTCCTGGCGCAGTTTGTGCAAGGTATTAGGCGATATTTTTAATAGGTTTTTCACCTGGTAACTTTTAAGCCATTTATTTGGCTCGTCGCTCGATTTACCTAATAATGCTTTTATCTCAATGAGTAATTTTTGTCCGAATATTTCTAAATCTTCTTTTGTTATGATTTCAGCTGCCATGTCTATTTATTATCAACAGCAAATCAACGGATAGCGCCGATAGAAATTAGGTTGTACAGAGGTTGAAAACCACAAATAACTCCTAATTTTAGTGATGTTTTTAAGTTAGTATTTTTTATTGAAATAATTACTAATAAGTATCTGACATTAAGATATTTATGTATATTTGTTAATGCTTAAGTAGTGGTCAATACCAAACTGCATACCTGGTTTAAAATGTGTCTTCTAACTGATTTAATATCAGCTGGTTATAGGAAAAGGTTCTCGTCCTGCCATCCCGACAAAAGCGATACCTTAAGTATCAAAACCCTGTAGATTATTGATCTACAGGGTTTTTTGCTTTATCAGGATTGTTTAAAGCCTTAATATTTAATGCCGGGGAGGTGTTTACTTCCGCATTTTGCCTACAGAAATCCTCAATTAGGCTACAAGCAGCAGTTGGTTTACTTTGACCTTTGTTGTGTTAATCATTTAAAATATAAAATCATGACACAACAAAAAAATAAGGTTTGGTTTATTACCGGCGCTTCCCGTGGCTTCGGGCGCGTTTGGACCGAAGCTGCTCTTGAGCGCGGTGACAAGGTGGCCGCTACTGCACGTTCCTTAGAAAGTATTGCAGCACTAAAAGAAAAATATGGCGATAACGTGTTGACTTTGCAGTTAGACGTTACAAACCCCGAGCAGGTAAAAGCTACAATAGCGCAAGCCCATGCGCATTTTGGCAGACTGGATATCGTTTTTAATAACGCAGGTTATTCATTAGTTGGTACTATTGAAGAAGCCAACGCAGAAGATGTACGGGCATTGTATGAAACAAACGTTTTTGGGCCGTTAGCGGTTATTAAAGCTGCTTTACCGTTACTGCGTGAACAAGGTAGCGGACACATTCTTGGCACATCAAGCGGGCTTGGCCATGTAACCATGCCTGTAATTGGTTATTACGCTTCATCCAAATGGGCGTTTGAAGCTATTCACGAAAGCCTGGCAGCCGAAGTTCAGTCTTTCGGTATCAAAGTAACTATTATCGAACCCGGAGCATATGCTACAGAGTTCGGCAGCCAAGACTCATTAAAATTTGCGGCAGGCATGGATATTTATACGGATTTTAAAGAGCAATTTGTTGGCCGCCTAAGAGGTATAGAGAGGGGAGACCCGGATGCTACGCCGCAAGCATTGTTCCAAATAGTTGATTCCGAAAATCCACCACTACGGTTTAATTTAGGTAAGCATAATTTAGCCTGGGTGCAAGCCGCATATGCTGAGCGACTGGCTACCTGGGAAGCCTGGCAATCTGTTTCAGAATCGGCACAAGGCGAGCCCAAGTAATCTGTGAGTAAAGAATTGAAGGTAGCCGATAATTGCAAATATTATCGGCTACCTTTATTAAACGCGTTATGAAAAAAGATAAAAATATCCCGCTTCAATTTGCTTCGCTATCAGATGCGCATAGGGCATTTGGTTTTCCTAAACCTACGCATCCGCTCATCAGCTTGATCAATGACTCCAGCGAGCGATTGCAAATAATCCGGCCAAGCGTTCCGCATGTGTTGGGTTTTTATAAAATTTCATACCGGCCAAAGTTTAGCGGTAAACTAAAGTATGGGCAAGATTATTATGACTTTGACGAAGGTGGTTTATTATTTGCGGCACCTGGGCAAATAGTTGGTGGTAATAATAGTGATGAAGAAGTAGCGGGCTGTTCCGTTGTCTCGCTGCTTATCCACCCTGATTTCCTGCTTAACTATCCTTTGGCTAAAAAGATCAAGCAGTATGGCTTCTTTTCATATTCAGCTAACGAGGCACTGCATTTGTCGGACAAGGAAAAGGTAACCATTCTTTCTATTTTTAAAATTATCGAAGAAGAATTAAACAGCCGGATAGATGATTTTAGCCAGGATGTGATCATTTCACAGATTGAGCTTTTATTAAATTATGCCAACCGGTTTTACAGACGTCAATTTATCACCCGCAAAGCTGCAAACAACAACCTGTTGCAAAAATTAGAAGAAGTTTTAAACGAATACTTTAATAATGAGCTTTCCTTAACACAGGGTATCCCTACCGTTCAGTACATTGCCGGCAATCTAAATATATCGCCAAGTTATTTAAGCGATATGCTAAGGTCACTTACCGGGCAAAATGCACAGCATCTGATCCATCATAAACTTATTGAAAAAGCGAAGGAAAAATTGTCTACAACCGGCTTGTCGGTAAGCGAAGTAGCTTACGAGTTGGGTTTTGAACACCCGCAATCATTCAGTAAGCTATTTAAAACAAAAACTAATCTTTCTCCTCTTGAATTCAGGCGATCTTTCAATTAGTAAAAACGATGTAAGTTTTTCTGATGGGTTATTTTAAGGTCAAATGCACTTATTCGGAATCTGGATCAGCTTAATTTAAATCAAATTTTGATACGAAAAAAGTTAATCAATATTTTAGCAACGTACAAACTTGCTTTCAATATTTATTTCATTACTTTGTCGGGTTTTAGCGCAAGAATTATTGGATAATTATTAAGGCATGTTTAATCATCCTGAGTTATATTACCAGCTAAACCCAAGCGTTAGACTTTAATACCATCAAATGAAAAAAGAGCGTTCGCAAAAAAACACCATTGTCCGCATTAAAGATATAGCGCTTAAAGCCGCGGTATCAACCGGAACGGTTGACCGGGTTATTCATAACAGGGGCAGGGTTGCAGAAGATGTAAAGAACAGGGTATTAAAGATCATTAAAGAACTAAATTACGAGCCCAACCTGATGGCCCGTATGCTGGGGTCGAAAAAGGAATATCATTTTGCCGCTTTATTTCCTGATCATAGTTATGATGCATTCTGGACCGCGCCAAAATCAGGAATTGAAAAAGCAGAACAGGATTTTAAACAATACAACGTATTTGTAGAGCAATATGTATTCAATCCGCAAGACGTTAAAGATTACATAAAAAAAGCTACTGAACTGACGCGCAAAAAACCTGACGGCATTTTATTATCCCCTATTTATTATAAAGAAACATTGCCGTTTTTTGAAAAATGGAACGCTGATAATATTCCTTTCGTGTTGTTTAATACCCAGATAGCAGATTTTGATCCTTTAAGCTACATTGGTCAGGACTCTTATCAAAGCGGATTGCTGGCAGCTAAGCTGGCACATTATGGTAACCCAGATGCCTGCAGTATGCTTATTGCGCATATTGATGAAAAAATAAGTAATGCCCAGCATTTGGTTAAAAAGGAGCAGGGGTTCAGAAACTATTTTGCTCAAAATAACCTTGATCATAAATATAAGATCCTGAACGTTGAGTTAACACGTTCAAGCCAGTCTAGTTTTATTAAAAGCCTGGATACTTTGATTGAAAATACATTTGATCTAAAACAGATCTTTGTCACGACATCGCAGGCGTATGATATTGCAAAGTATCTTGAACAAAGGCATATTAATCATATCAAGCTTATAGGTTACGATTTGATACCACCTAACCTGCATTACCTGAACAATGGCGCTATAAGTTTCCTGATCAACCAAAACCCGAAAGGGCAGGGGTATTGGGGAATTTACCAACTGGCCGAACACCTGGTGTTTAAAAAGGAGGTCCCTATTATTAAGTACCTGCCGTTAGATGTGGTTACCAAAGAAAACCTGAATTACTTTCTGGACGAAAAAGACCAGGTTTTTATCGAGATTTAACTGATAATCTAATTTTTTACGTAATTACTTGTTTGTGTCATAAACAAGATTAAATTTGTGTGCGAACACGCATTTGTGGTGTGTTTGCTTCCTTGTAGTTTACTAAATTCAAGACTATGGCCAAACAGTTTGATTGTCAATTTATTCCTGCCGAAAAATTAGCAGGCTATGCGTCATTCCTGGATGATTGTTCGAAACAAGTAATTGATAACCTTTTGTGGAGTAGCAACGGTTATTTTCCAACAGTAAAGTTCAGTATGGCTTATACCGATCATGGTATCCTTTTAAAATATTTTGTAAAAGAGAAGTATGTAATGGCCAGACATACACAGGTTAATGACCTGGTATATAAAGACAGTTGCGTAGAGTTTTTTTTGTCTTTTGATAATGGTAGTAATTATTATAACCTTGAGTTTAATTGTATAGGTACGCCCTATGGTGCATATGGTTCGGTTAAACCTTACAGGGCAGAGCTACCTGCCAATGTTGTAAAGCAGATAAAAATTGATACACAGGTAATTAATGCTGACGATGAGGGGTTTACTGAATGGGAGATTACTCTTGGCATACCATTTAGCGTATTTATTTATGATGATATAGACTCACTAAAAGGTACTGAATGTAAGGCTAATTTTTATAAGTGCGGCGATGAAACCCCCGAGCCGCATTATTTAAGCTGGAATAATATTCTAAGCGATGAACCTAATTTCCATGTGCCTGAGTTTTTTGGGATGGTGAAATTTGTATAGCTTACCTAATGTTGCGTATTTATAAAACTATAAATACATAATACCAATTTTGTTAAAATTAGGTTAAGAAAAATATTTTTTCAAAAATGTGTACGAACACGCAAATAATTAATATATTTGATTTTAAGATATTATAACATGTTGGTTATTGATCTGTAGGGATTTGCAAATAATATATATTTAAAGATAATTTGTTGATTGGTTTGATTTAGTACATGGAAAAAGAGGTTAAAATGCCAACTAATCGCCTGGTTTCACTTGATGTGATGCGTGGCCTTATTATGATCCTGCTTGCCGGCGAAAGCTGCGCGGTTTGGGAATCGTTAAGGAACATGCACATAGGCAAGGGGGCGGATGTGGTTATAGATCAATTTTTTCATCATCCTTGGCATGGCCTGCACCTGTGGGATCTGGTGCAGCCTGCCTTTATGTTAATGGCTGGCTCTGCTATGTACATATCGTATCAATCTAAATTAAAAAAAGGTATCAGCTGGGAACAGAATTTCAAACACATTGCCATCAGGGCTGTAAAACTATTTTTATTAGGTACAGGCCTTCATTGTATTTATGCGGGTAAATTAGTGTTCGAGCTATGGAACGTACTTACACAGCTTTCTTTTACCACTGTAATAGCCTATCTGATCATTAACAGGTCTTTTTGGTTCCAGGTTGGGTTTACGGTTGTATTATTATTGATAACCGAAGTGTTATACCGAACCATACTTATGCCGGGTTTTGATCAGCCGTTTGTGGAGTACCATAATTTTGGTGCATACTTTGATACCATTCTGATGGGCAAAACAAATACAGATGGATGGGTAGCCATCAATATTATTCCAACCGCTGCACATACTATTTGGGGAGTACTGGCTGGTAAGTTATTGATATCGCCCATAGCAGCTCAAAAGAAAATTTCTTATTTAATAATAGCCGGCGTAACAGGTTTGGTTTTAGGTTTTGGGTTAGATATTTTGAATATCACACCCATTATAAAAAGGATTAGCACAAGTTCATTTGCTTTAGCATCAGGCGGTTGGGTATTGCTGTTAATGGCATTTTTATACTGGCTGATAGATATTAAACAGGTAAATAAACAAGTATGGATATTCACGGTAGTGGGCATGAATGCCATATTTCTGTACCTGTTTTTTGAAACAGTTGGCGGGCAGTGGTTCAATGGCGCAGTAGGCGTTTTTGTAAAAGGTGGCCTGGGCTTGTTGGGTATCGCAGGGCCTGTGGTAGCGTTGATTTCAGGAGTAGTTACATTATTTGCAGAGTGGGGTATCTGTTACTGGTTAAGCCGCAACAAGATCTTCATCAAAATTTAAAAAAAAATCCAATATAAAATCGCCTTGCGGAATACACCGTTCGGCTAAATATCACTTAAGCTATGAAGCCATATTCAGCAGTAGTGGCATTGCTATGCCTTGTTGGTAGCGTCAAAAAAGCGGTAGCCATACAGGCCGACACCACAATAAATTATATTGAAAGTAAAGAGGATATCGTCAATCCGGAAAGAGGGTTTTACAGGCAGCAAAATATATTTGCATCAAACTATATCCCGCTTGATAAAAATACGCTGATTGGTTACCGAACCAGCCAAAAGATAAATAAAGCCTTATATTCAGTATCATCCAGCTTGATCTATGTAGAGTATATATTGGATAGCTTTAAAGGTTCGCCCATTTCTGATACTTTCTTAAAAAATTTCAATACCGACTGTGCAACTGCCCGTGCTGCAGGTGTAAAGCTCATTGTACGGTTTTGTTATGTTAATAAAGCACATGGTGGCGATTGTGGTGACGGTATTTGTCCCCCTTATGGCGATGCGCCCAAGGCTATAGTGCTTAACCATATTAAACAGTTAAAGCCTTATTTACAGCAAAATGCAGATATTATTGCCTGTATGCAAATGGGTTTTATAGGTATCTGGGGCGAAAATTATTATTCGGATTATTTTGGCGATGCATCTAAAACCGGGAATGGCCGTGTACTTGATAGCAACTGGTGTGATCGCACATCTGTTCTTAAAGCGCTGCTGGACGCGTTACCAAAATCAAGGATGATTCAGGTGCGCGTTCCCCAACTGAAGCAGCGATATGTGTATGGTGTTTCGGCAAATGTACAGTCTGCAGCGCTTAATGAGGTAGAAGCATTTAACGGCACAGATAAGTCGCGAATAGGTTTCCATAATGATTGCTTTTTGTCAGGGCCCACAGATTATGGTACTTATAATGATTATGGCAATTCATCATCGCCCCAAAAAGATGCAACCCCCGAATTACGTAAATTTGAGATGGCCGACAGCAAATTTACCGTAGTAGGCGGCGAAACCTGCGACGATGCATTTAGCCCTCAAAATGACTGTGGCCCCACCGGCAGGGCACAACAGGAGTTTGCCGCTTTTCATTATAGTTTTCTTAACTCAGGTTATAATACCAATGTAAATGACGACTGGGTTACCGGTGGTTGTATGGACGAGATCAAACAAAAAATGGGTTACCGGTTGGTGCTTCGCAAAGCGGTGTTTCCTACCGTAACATTAAAGGGCAGTACGGTCAATTTTGCTTTAGATATCGAGAATGTCGGCTACGCATCACCATATAATGAAAGGCCGGTGCAACTGATATTAAAAAACAAAGCGAGCGGTACCTTAACAACACTTTTGGTTAAAACAGATATCCGTAAATGGTTTACAGGTGAAGTTGATCTGCAGCAAAAGCTGGCTTTACCGGCAAATTTAACAGCAGGCGAATACGAGTTATACCTGAACTTGCCTGACGCAGCAGCAAGTATTTCCTCAAGGCCAGAATACAGTATCCGGTTAGCTAATGATGATACCTGGGAAGCCGAAACCGGCTACAATAAATTGAACGCTACCATCAGAATAAAATAACACATATCAATGATCGCTATAAAAAGTAATATCCATTTATATTTTAAAAAATGCGCGCTATCTGCCATTGTTTATTTAATTGCCTGTGTTTCTTTAACCTATGCACAGGTAGTATATCCGGGTATTGCGCCCGGTGCAGCAATCGTTAAAAAAGAGGGGAGTATTTTATCACTAGAGAACAAGGTTATCAAACTGAGTTTTAAAAACACAGCTAATAAATTATCGCTTGCCGGTTTTGAAGATAAACAAACACGTCAGCAATTAGCGTTGACCAGCCGGCCTGTTTTTGAACTTACCATGGCTAATGGTAGTATTGTCAGTTCAAACGACTTTACTACTACCGGTAATCTGGTCACTAAAGACCTTAGAATTACCAAAGGTAATTCAGTCGAAATAGCAGAATGTAAAAGCATTACAACCGACCTGGAAAACGCCAAACTTGGCTTGAAGATCCATTGGGAAGCAGTATTAGGAGACAATGACAACTATATAAAGCAGGTTTTTAGCTTTGAAGCTAAGGATTCTATCAAAATAAATAAAATCACGCTTATTAAATTATCTGCTTCAATTGCTGCCAAAAAGATCGGTACGGTTGATGGTTCGCCATTAGTTTATCATAATATGTTCTTTGCGGTCGAGCACCCTATGAGCCAGGTATCAGAAAATAAAGGTAGTGCAGCAATTTATCTGCCCCGTTTAGAAGCCTTAAATTCAGGCAACCCGCTAACCATATCTTCGGTATTTGGCGTAGTGCCTGCTGGCCAATTGCGCAGAGGGTTTTTATACTATGTAGAAAATGAACGCGCGCATCCTTACAGGCAGATATTGCATTACAATTCATGGTTCGACCTGTCATGGGTTGACAGGAAATTAAGCGATAGTGTTTGCCTTGACCGAATTAAAGCATTTACCGACAGTCTCATCAGCAAAAGGGCCGTAAAGCTGGACGCCTTTTTGTTTGATGATGGCTGGGATGATAATAAAACTCTTTGGCAGTTTAACCCGGGTTTTCCTGATGGGTTTGCCAATTTAAGTAAAGCTACTAAAGCCGTAAAAGCACGTTTAGGTGTATGGATCTCGCCATGGGGAGGGTATGACGAGCCAAAGGAACAGCGGCTGGCATTTGGTAAAAAGCAAAGTCCTCCGTTTGAAACTAATGAGAATGGGTTTTCACTGACCGGGCCGGTTTATTATAACCGTTTCAGGGATGTTACGCTGTCTTTCATAAAAAACTACAATGTATCTATGTTTAAGTTTGATGGGGTAGGAGCCGGCAATTGCGCTGCCGGGGCCAGTATAACTTATCAAAAGGACATTGAAGCATTTTTAAAATTGATTACAGAGTTAAGAAGTAACAAACCTGACCTGTACCTAAGTCTTACTGTAGGCACATGGCCTTCTGTTTACTGGCTTAAATATGGTGATGCCATTTGGCGTGCAGGCGATGATACCGGCTTAGCTGGTGATGGTACCAAAAGACAGCAATGGATAACTTATAAAGATGCACAGGCTTATAAAAATATAGTTAAACGTGCGCCGCTTTTCCCGCTTAATTCGATTATGTATCATGGTATTTGTATTGCCGATAATGGTCTTCCGGGCAAACTTGAAATGGACGACAAGGATGTGGCCGACGAGATCTGGGCATTTTTTGGTACAGGCACAGGTTTGCAGGAGTTATATGTTAACCCGCATAAGCTAAATAGTGCCGACTGGAATTGTATCCGCGATGCGGCAAACTGGTCTAAAGACAATAAAAAACAGCTTGCCGACATACATTGGGTAGGAGGTGACCCTGCAAAGGGCCAGATATACGGCTATGCCGGATGGGCTGAAAAAAAAGGAGTGCTTACTTTACGCAACCCTGGTTCGACACCAAAATCTATAAGCATCAGTACCACACAAATTTTTGAAATACCTTCAGATTCAGATAATACATACACCTTTTACAATGCCCGCACACAATCTCATGAAAAAGTATATTCAGGAAGCACTATCACTGTGAAACTTGCGCCTTATGAGGTTAAGATAATGAACGCCACATCTATGTGAAAACGACGAATTAGAAAAAAAGTAAAATAATTATCAATTTGCGTGTACGTGCACGCAAAAATGTGTTACATTTGTAGAGTAAACTTTGAATTACCATATTCTTTATAATGAATAATAATATAGCGACTAATAATTTTGCTGATACCATTGCAAAATTCAATACAGGCGGAGGAGATTTTGAAATAAAAAATTTCGGTTCGGGTCATATCAATGATACGTTTATGATCCGGTCAAAAGCTAATAATGGCCCGGATTTTCTGCTTCAAAAAATTAATCATTTTGTTTTTAAGGATATAGATAGCCTGATGAATAATATGGTTTACGTTACCAATCACTTAAAGCAAAAAATAGCCAAAACGGGCAATCCCGAAAAAGAAGTACTAACGCTTATCAAATGTAACAACGGCAAATATTATTACCAGGACGAACAGGGTAATTACTGGCGCATGACCAATTTTTTGCATAACACAAAAAGTTATGACCTGGTCACCAACGTTAAACAAGCACAACAAGGCGGGGTGGCATTTGGCAGGTTTCAATACTTGTTATGCGATCTGCATCCCGATCTGCTGGTAAATACTATTCCTGATTTTTTGAACATTGAAAAACGCCTAAATGATTTTAGTATAGCGATAAAAAATAACAGCGCCCAAAGATTGTCGCATGTGATGAAAGAAGTAGAATTTTTGCTTAGTCGGGCAGGGAGCATGAGCGAAATTCTGCACTTGGGCAGAGGAGGGATACTTCCCATGCGTATTACCCATAATGATACAAAATTTAACAATATCCTGCTTGATCAGGCAGATGAAATTCAATGTGTTATTGACCTGGATACAGTTATGCCCGGCTATGTAGCTTATGATTTTGGCGATGCGATCCGCAGTATCATAAATACCGCACCCGAGGATGAAAAAGATCTTGATGCGATACAATTAAATATTCCTTTGTTTGAAGCTTTTGCTAAAGGCTATTTAAGTCAAACCATATCGTTTTTAACGGATGCCGAATTAAGCTCACTGATGATGGGTGTGCTTTTATTGCCTTATATGCAGGCAGTTCGTTTTTTAACGGATTATCTACAGGGCGATGTGTATTATAAAACCCGGTTTGCAGAACATAACCTGCAGCGCACACGTGCGCAGATACAATTGCTTAAAATGCTGGAATTGAATAAAGAAAAGTTAAGCGGTATTATTCAAAACGAATGGTTAAATCTTAAAAACACACTTAAATCAGAGTCAGCAGTAGTTGCCGGCTAATGTATTTAAAATTACCTAATTATCAATATTTTAAACTATGCCACGCTTAAATCTTTTAGAAGAAACACGATTTGAAAAACTGCCCGTCAAAGTTTATCCTGACATGCTTACAGCGTCAAAAACTGTAGCACAACGTATTGCTACCATTATCAAACAAAAGACACAAAAAGGCGAAAACACGATACTTGGCCTGGCAACAGGTGTGACACCAATTGCGGTTTATAATGAATTGGTGCGCCTGTATCGCGAAGAGGGGTTGAGTTTTAAAAATGTGGTCACTTTTAATCTGGATGAATATTATCCCATGAGCCCGGACACGTTGCAAAGTTATAATGTGTTTATGTATAAGCATTTGTTTAGTCACGTAGATATTGATCCGGAAAATGTTCATATCCCTGACGGGGCGTTAAAACAGGATGATATAACAGCTTTTTGCCTGGATTATGAAAAAAAAATCACTGCTTACGGTGGATTGGATCTCCAGATATTAGGCATAGGCCGTACCGGCCATATTGGGTTTAACGAACCGGGGTCTGCACCAAATTCAGGAACGCGTTTGGTGTCATTAGATGAGCTTACCCGCAGTGACGCGGCTTATGATTTTGGTGGTAAGGCCAATGTGCCTGTCAAAGCCATAACGATGGGCATAGGTACCATATTTAAGGCCCGTGAGATTATTTTGATGGCATGGAATGCCAAGAAGGCCGAAATCATAAAAAAAGCGGTAGAAGGTGAGATATCTGCTGATATACCGGCAACTTACCTGCAACATTCAGATCACGTAGAATTTGTATTGGACACTGATGCAGCATCAGCTCTTACCCGTTTTGATACCCCATGGCTGGTAAAAGATTGTGTGTGGGATGAGCAATTAATTAAAAAAGCGGTTGTATGGTTGGCTAAAACGCTTAATAAGCCTATTTTAAAGCTAACTGATGATGATTATAACAATCACGGTATGGCTCAATTGGCAACTGAAAAAGGGCCGGTATACAACATCAATATTCATATATTTAATAAACTTCAGCATACTATAACCGGCTGGCCGGGGGGGAAACCCAATGCGGACGATAGTCAGCGCCCCGAAAGGGCAGAACCGGCAAGAAAACGCGCTATTGTGTTTTCACCACACCCTGATGATGATGTGATCTCAATGGGCGGCACATTTATTCGTCTTGCTGATCAGGGGCATGATGTACACGTAGCTTATCAGACATCAGGCAACACCGCAGTGTGGGATGATGATGCGCTACGTTTTGTTGAGTTCGCTATCGACTTTTCTCGGTCTCAAAATTTGGAAGATAAAAAGCTTGAAGATATTTACAGGAACATGCGTGGTTTCCTGCAGGCAAAGCAACCCAATCAAAGAGATCCGCAGGAAATTGAAACCATAAAAGGTTTAATTCGCAAAGGTGAAGCTATAGCAGGCGCCCGGTTTGTAGGCCTTGACGATGCGCATATTCATTTTCAAAACCTACCGTTTTATGATAGGCGCAAAGTGAGCAGGGAAATATCATATGAGGATGATATCCTACAAACTATGGCGCTTCTGCAACAAGTTAAACCACATCAGATCTATTCGGCAGGTGATTTTGCCGACCCGCACGGAACCCATAAAACATGTTTCGACATTTTGCATGAATCATTACAGCGTCTTGGTAAAACCGAAGAGTGGGTAAAAGATTGCTGGCTTTGGCTATACCGCGGCGCATGGCATGAGTTTGAAACCTATGAAATTGAAATGTGTGTACCATTATCGCCAAAAGAAGTAGAGCGTAAACGCGAAGCTATTTTTAAACACCAATCACAAAAAGACAGACCTGTTTTTCCAGGTGATGACGCAAGAGAATTTTGGGTAAGGGCAGAAGACCGTACCAGCGAAACCGCGCGTATTTATAACCAGCTTGGCCTTGCTGAATATGAAGCGATGGAAGCATTTGTAAGATTTAAACTTAATGATATCCTGTAACTATGACACTAATAAAATCAATTTCAGGAATCAGAGGTACCATAGGTGGTAAAGCAGGTAACGGGCTTACACCTTCAGATATTGTAAAGTATACCGCGGCTTACGGTCGTTGGGTTATTGAAACTACCGGTAACCATAAAATAGTTATAGGTCGCGATGCACGGATCTCGGGCCAAATGGTAAATCACCTCGTAATCGGCACATTGATCGGAATGGGTATCAATGTCGTGGATCTCGGTTTATCAACTACACCTACTGTGGAGATCGCGGTGCCAGCTGAACAAGCCGGAGGGGGGATTATCATCACCGCCAGCCATAATCCTAAACAATGGAATGCGCTAAAACTGCTCAATTTTAAAGGTGAGTTCATTAATGACGACGAAGGAAAAAAAGTGCTTGAACTTGCAGAATATACTGAATGGCAATTTGCTGAGGTAGATAAACTAGGTAACGTAATCAATGATGACTCTTACCTGCAAAAACATATCGATAAAATATTAGCCCTGCCGTTGGTAGATATTATTGCAATTAAATCAGCTGATTTTAAAGTGGTTATTGATTGTGTAAATTCAACAGGCGGGATCTTTTTACCACCATTACTTAAGGCTTTGGGTGTAACTCAAATTGAGGAATTATACTGTACGCCAAACGGAGAGTTTCCGCATAACCCTGAACCCTTACCTGAAAATCTTACTGCTATTTCAGACAAGGTTTTAGAAGTAAAAGCTGATTTAGGAATTGTTGTAGACCCTGATGTTGACCGCTTATGCTTTGTAAATGAAGATGGTACTATGTTTGGCGAAGAGTACACATTGGTGGCAGTAGCCGATTATGTATTAAAGCATACGCCTGGTAATTCGGTTTCAAACCTGTCATCAACGCGTGCTTTACGTGATGTTACCGAGAGTTCAGGCGGAACTTACGAAGCTTCGGCTGTTGGCGAAGTTAACGTGGTAACAAAAATGAAAGCTGTTAACGCGGTAATTGGCGGTGAAGGTAACGGCGGAATTATTTATCCAGAGCTGCATTATGGCAGAGACGCCCTTGTGGGTATTGCATTGTTTTTAACTCACCTGGCTAAATCGAAGAAAAGTATTTCTGCTTTAAGACAAGATTATTCCGCTTATTATATCTCAAAAAATAAGATCACTTTAAATGAGGGTATGGATATAGATGGCTTGCTGAAAAGGGTAGAAGCTAAATATCAACACCAGCCTTACAGTACTATTGATGGGTTGAAAATTGAATTCGAAAAACAATGGGTGCACTTGCGCAAATCAAATACAGAGCCGGTGATCAGGATTTATAGCGAATCAGATTCGATGCAACGCGCAGATGAACTGGCTCAAAGTATCATAAAAGATATTGAGCAGTATTTAGATAATTAATGCCCTGATAATTGTCAAATTAATAAAAGAGGCTACTGAAATTAATTTCAGTAGCCTCTTTTGTTTTAAATCAGTGGTTCTCTACCGCCTGTTTCCTTGCAATACCTCTATACTTACCGTTTTAAACTTAAAGACCTGTGTAAATTTATTTATGTGTTCGGGTACGTGAAGGTTTTAAGTTCAATTTGATATTAAATTGTGCCTGTTCCAATCATTAAGAGAATTATTTTTACCTAATGTTAACTTTTTTTTAAAATTAATTTGCATTTGTGTGTGCGAACACACTATATTTAGGAAATATATAACAAACTGGTATTTAGTATTTAAGTGTACGAACACATAATATTTTTATATCAGCCAAACAACCAAAATATTTTAATGAATACACATGATTTTGATATAGCCGCAATTGCGCTTAAGTTTCAGGTAACAGGAAGTATAGCCGAAGTACGCAATTATGGTACTGGGCACATAAATGATACTTTTCTTTTGAAAAATAGCAACCCGACTCAGCCTGATTATTTACTGCAGCGCATCAATCATTATGTGTTTAAAGATGTAACTGGCTTGATGGAAAACATCGCTAGGGTAACAGATCATCTTGAAGGTAAAATTAGCCCGGACAGCAATCAAAAGTTATTAAGCCTTATTGATACAAAAAACGGAAATACCTTTTACAAAGATATTGATGGCAATTACTGGCGGCTCTATCTTTTTATCCCGGGATCAAGGAGTTATGATATTGCAGAAACAGCACAGCAGGCTTATCAGGCTGGGATAGCATTTGGTCGTTTTCAATCAATGTTGTCGGATATGGATCCGGCATTACTATCAGAAACAATTGTTGATTTTCATAATATCGAGAAAAGACTTAAAGATTTTCATGAGGCGGTGCAGGCGGACAAAGTTAAACGACTTGCGGATGTAGCTATTGAGATAGAAATTATTACCCGGCATGAAAAAGATATGTGTACCATAAATCAATGGGGGCGAGCCGGTTTAATACCCAAGCGAATTACCCATAATGATACTAAACTAAACAATGTATTGCTTGATGCCGATGATAAAGCTATTTGTGTGATAGACCTGGATACGGTTATGACCGGTTACGTCGCTTATGATTTTGGTGACGCCATCAGGACAATTACCAATACCGCAGCCGAAGACGAGGCCGATATTGAAAAAATACAGGTTAATACTGATTTATTCACTGCATACACAGAAGGATATATTAAAACAACCGGAAATTTTCTTACAGAGAAAGAAATTGAATCACTTTCATGGGGTATGCTATTGCTGCCTTATATGCAGGGGGTAAGATTTTTAACCGATTACCTTCAAGATGACACTTACTTTAAAATAGCCTATCCGGAGCACAACCTGGTGCGGGCTAAAGCACAATTTAGTTTATTTACAAAATTGCATGAACAAAGCCCGAAGTTGCGACAGATAATTACAGATACCGTAACTGCGCAAAATATTTCAACTGGAATAAATACACAACTATCAAATAATTAATGAATTAATTTTTACTGTACCACCTAAAAAACCAAGTATGTATAACAATTTTTTACACAAAATGAAGCTCTTTTTTGCGGCGATATTGCTTTTAAACTTGCAGTATCTCCCCGCAATGGCTGAAGGCAAAGTAAGGAGCGTAGCTGATGAACGCTGGCAGGGTCCCATCAGCGGAACAGTTACCGATGCAAAAGGGGAGCCACTTCCCGGTGTTACTGTATCCATTAAAAACGGTACAACAGGTACTACTACCGATGTAAAAGGAAACTTTTCCATTACGGCTAAAGTTGGTGATGTTTTAGTGATCAGGCTGATTGGCTTTACTACTAAGGAGATCCCGGTTATTGGTGATGCCGCTTTAGATGTTACCCTTGAAGAATCAAATACTGGCCTTAATGAGGTTGTGGTAATTGGTTACGGTACACAAAAGAAGAAAGACCTCACCGGCGCTGTTTCAACCGTAAAAACAAGTGACCTGGTGCTTGAGCAAGGTCCTGAAATAGGTAACATGCTAAAAGGTAAATTGGCAGGTGTAACCATCAGGCAAAACAGCGCACAGCCGGGCGGTGGTTTAGATATTTTGGTACGCGGTTATGGTGGTTCGGTATATGGTAATTCAGAACCTTTATATGTTGTTGATGGTTTTTTGATTTCTGAATTACAGCAACCAGAAACAGGTGGCAGGTATAACGCCGGTACGCAAAGTTTTTTAGCCTCGTTTAATCCGAATGATATTGAATCAGTAGAGGTGCTGAAAGACGCGAGCGCGACAGCAATATATGGCTCGCGTGCGGCTAACGGGGTTGTTTTAATAACTACTAAACACGGTTCAGAAGGTAAAGCCAAAGTCAGTTATGATGTAAATTATACCTATCAGAAATTTAAAAACCCGTTTGATGTGTTGCCATTAGATCAATGGATGCAGGTACGGAACGAACAAGGCCAGGAACAGTGGAATTTCGATAATCACATAGCGCCATACGGAACTGCAATAGCGTCTGAAGTTATTGCAAGCGGAGTGCAACCTTACCGTAAGCTCTACACGCAAAAAGCAATTGATAATGTGGGGGGCGGAACGGATTGGATAGGTTTGGTTACACGTAATGGGACAACTTTGCAGCAAAATGTTTCTATTTCAGGTGGTACTAAAGCAACAAAATATTTTATATCTGCCAATTATTATAACCAGGATGGCGTTATTAAGAACTCTGGTTTAAACCGTTATAGCTTACGTGCAAATCTTGACCAGGAGCTAAGCAAAATATTTAAATTCAGTGTGAATTTAACGGCCAGCCGTATTGATAATTTAAACAGCCAATTAGGTGGCGATCAGTACGAAAACTCGGGTGTTATCAGGGCCGCCATTCAGCAGGGACCGCATATCCAGGCAATTGATGAAGATGGTAACTATCCCATCAATCCGCAATTAGTGTTACAACCAAACCCCTATTCATTACTTACTATCACAGATAAGGGTAGAATAGATAGGATGTTGCTAAATACTTATCTTGATATTACGCCGATGAAAGACTTGGTTATCCGCCTAAAAGCCGGGGTTGATCATGGATATACTTTAAGAGAAAGCTATATACCCACATCAACCATACAAGGTGCATTAGAAGGTGGCCGTGCTTTTATAGGCGATGAAAATAGTGATAATTATTTATTGGAAGCAACTGCAACTTATAAAAAGACCATCGCACATTTACATAACTTTGAGTTACTCGGGGGGGCTTCTAAGCAAAAATTCAACGATCAGAGTAATACAGCCGGTGCCACAGGTTTTATCACAGATGGTTTTCTTTGGAATAATTTAAGTGCAGGAGCAAACATCCAGACCCCCACCTCTTCAGGCTCCAGTAGTGAAATAGCATCTTATTTTGGACGTTTAAATTATAATTTCGATAGCCGGTATTATTTTACTGCAACCCTTCGCTCGGATGGTGCCAGTATTTTTGCAAGAAATCACAAATGGGGTACTTTTCCATCAGCCGCGGTTGCCTGGAATGTAGCCGAAGAATCATTCTTTTCTAAAATTAAAAATACGGTATCGCAACTTAAGCTTAGGCTTAGTTACGGACAAACCGGTAATGCCAATATTGGAAAAAGTTTTTCACAGTATGCCAACGCTTTCGCGGCCTATGGCTCTTATCCAGCATGGTTATCGGGTTCAGATACCAGGCTTATAGGTGTTTCTTTATATAGACTTGAAAATCCTGACCTTAAATGGGAAACTACAAGTAGCATAAACCTGGGCTTAGATTATTCACTATTTAATGGCAAAGTTGACGGATCTATAGAAGTATTCCGGAACGTCGTGTCGGATCTCTTGGATGTTAAAAACCTTAATTCATATCAGGAGGTAAATACCGTAATATACAATGTTGGTAAAACATTAGGTAAAGGTATTGAGGTAAGCATCAATGTCCGTAATATTAAAACAGATAATTTCCAATGGAGAACTTTATATACTTTTTCGACAGTTAAAAACAACTGGAAAGAGCGTTCACCTGATTGGAAACCATTTGTTTATCAAAGCCCCAATGATCCTCTTAGGGCAAATTATAATTATGTATCTGACGGTATTTTACAGATCGGAGAAAAAGCGCCTGTTTCACAACCGTTGTTATTACCGGGTATGATAAAAATTAAAGACATTAATGGCTACGTGCGCGATGCTGCAGGTCACCCGGTTGTTGATGCTAACGGCAGGTTTTTAAGAACAGGTAAACCTGATGGTATAATTGACGATGCGGATGAAAAATTATTTGGTTCCACAGACCCAAGCGCAATGGCGGGCATCACCAATATTTTTACCTATAAACGTTTCTCGCTTAATTTTGATTTTAACGGATTGTTTGGCCGTTCAATGGAAGATCCTAATTATGTATCTTATGGTGTAAGCGCTTACGGTATCTACTCAAATGGCTACAATGCTTTAAAAACCGTTAAAAACAGGTGGACACCAACAAACCCAACTAACTCGCAACCAAGTTCATTTTATGGATTTTCTCCATACCCAGTAGGTAATTTCTTTGTAGAGAATGCCTGGTTCATCAGGCTGCAAAACGTTTCATTGGGATATGATATCCCAGTTAAATGGGCAAAAGGAACAATTTCTTCGATCCGTTTCCATATAGATGGCCAGAATATGTTTGTGATAACACCATATAAAGGGGTTGATCCTGAAACAGATTCATATACAGCTGCTTATCCAAACATACGGTCATTTTTAGCTGGTGTAAACGTTACATTTTAATTAGATATAAAGATGAAAAGATATAGATTAATAATTGCGTCGGTTGCAGTACTGCTAAGCAGTTGTACGAAAAACCTTAAAACTCTTGATTATTCAGACATCAACCCAAGTATCTTCCCCAAAACAGCTGCGGATATTGAAGCTTTGGTTAATGCAGCCTATTACCCGCTAAGAGGATCATATAGTAATGGTATTTTTTCCACCTCAGAAAGAGGTGAAATGTTTTTGTCGGACGCTACTACAGAAATACTGTGGGGACCTTATGGCGACCAAAATACAGCAACACTGCAAAGCTACCTGCCAAAAGATGCTGCTTTTACTCATTATTATGATGATTATTATAATAAGATAAGCCAAATGACACTTACGATTGACCAGATACAAAAATCAACTGTGACTGATGAGGTGAAAAAGAAAGCTATTGCAGAAGTGCGCTGCGCACGCGGGCTTTTAGCTTATACCTTATTTGATTTGTATGGACCGCTTGTAATTGCACCGCTTGACGTTTTACAAAATCCGTTAAAGGAAGTAACCCTTGCCCGTTTATCAAACCAGGAAATGGTTGATTATATAAAAGCCGACCTGGTTGCCGCAGCGGCCGATCTGCCTTCACCGGCAGAAGCCGAATATGGCAGATTTAATAAAGCACTGGCAAAAATGATCCAGATCAGGCTTGACCTTCATGAAAAGAACTGGGCTGAGGTGTTGACGCTTTGTAATGATATCATTGCATATGGTTATTACACCATTGATCCTAATTATGTAGGTATGTGGGACCTTGAAGGTGCCAAAAACAGTAAAGAAGTGATTTGGGCAATACCATGTGATTATGCAGGCACAAGCGAAAACCAATGGCAGTTGATGGTGCTTCCTGCTGTATTTGCCCCTAAAGGCGGTTTTGGCACTATACAAAGCACATGGTATTTCTACGATAGCTTTGAAAGCAATGATAAACGTAAAACTATGCTGATAACTGAGTTTACCGGCAGTGATGGTATTACGTATAACAGGGGCAATCCGGGGACACTTATCAACTATGGCCCTATACCACTAAAGATAAACCAGGATGCAGCCCGTACTACCGGTTTGACAACAGTTGACATCATCATGTACCGTTATGCTGACGTACTATTATCAAAAGCAGAAGCTGTTGCCAACATTTCAGGCCCTAACCAGGAAGCTATGGACTTGGTGACAACAATCAGGCAAAGGGCAGGTCTGCAGGCAAAACCATTGGCTCAATACAGTTCATTATCACAGTTCAATGATCTGATCCTTTTGGAAAGAAGTCATGAATTTTGGTGCGAAAATGGGCAATACAGGGCAGACGAGATTCGTATGGGCAAATTTATATCACGCTGCCAGGAGGTTAAACATTCAACCTTGACCAATGAATATAAAGTTTTATATCCTTTTTCTCAGGCACGTGTTGCCGAGGGTAAAGGCAAATTTATTCAAAACCCCGGCTATAATTAAGATTGCTTTAAGTGATTATAATTAGAAAACTTAAAACTATAAGATGATGAAGATTAAGAATTTTAATAAACTGATTGGGGCTGGTGCATTAGTTGTTTTGCTATGCTGCGGAATATTTGTGGCCTGTAAAAAAAGCAGCGGCGGTGGTAGTACCAATAACCCTCCGGTAGTTACAACGGATGATGGCGTTAAGTTTGACCTGTCAACAGATATATTCCCAAATCCGGAGCGGGGATTTACAAAAACATATACTACAAATACACCTCTGGACCCTGTATCATTAAATACTTTTCGTGTAAATCAAAATACAACGCTTATAGTAAGGGTTTTTTATCTGTCAGACTATAAAAACAAAGCAATTGATCAAACCTATCTTAATTTTATTCAAACAGATCTGAATACTATCCGTAATGCGGGCCTTAAAGGCGTTGTACGCTTTGCTTACACAGAAACAGATAGCGATGCCTCACTTGCTATAGTTGAACAGCATATGGACCAGCTAAAGCCCGTTTTCGAGGCTAATAAAGATGTGATAGCTTTTGTTCAGGCAGGTTTTATTGGTGACTATGGCGAATGGCATGACTCGACTAATGGCTTAGCTACTGCTAATAACGAAAAAACAATACTTACAAAATTGTTAAGTGTAGTGCCGGCAGATATCATGGTACAGGTACGTACGCCGTTACAAAAGCAACAAGTATTTGGTACTGCTGTAGCTATCACAGCAGCACAAGGATATTCAGGCACCGATATTGCCCGGGTAGGGCAGCATAACGACTGCTTTTTATCAAGCGACGATGATTACGGTACTTATGTAAACGCGACCCTTGAGAAACAATACATCAGTGACGAAGCTTTGTATGTGCCTGTAGGTGGCGAAACTTGTCCGCCGCTTGGTGGCTATTCAAGCAGCTGCGACCAGGGGCGTACCCAAATGAAATTGTTAAGATGGACCTATTTGAACATGGACTATTATCAACCGACATTAAGCGGCTGGAAAACGTCAGGTTGTTTTGATGAGTTTGTCAGAAACCTGGGTTATCGCCTCGCGCTGGTTAATGCGGTGTTACCCGCTCAGGCTACCGTAAACGGAAGTTTAAAACTGGGCATAAATATTACTAACGTGGGTTATGCGCCGCTTTACAATAAGAAAACAACCAGCATTATCTTAAAAAATACAACTACCGGCACTTATTACGAAGCTCCGCTTGCGTATGATATCCGCGGAGTAAAACCGGCAGCAACTGTTAAGCTTGATGAATCTGTTAGTCTGAGTGGCATACCTGCAGGTACCTATTCACTTTATATGCGTATTGCTGACCAGGCACCCGGCTTAAAAAGTAGGGTAGAGTATGCTATCAGGTTGGCTAATGTGGGCACCTGGGTTCAGGATAACGGCGGAATGAATGATCTGAAATCGACTTTAAAAATTATGTAAATCTTTAAAATATTAAAAACGATGAAAAAAAATATTACATATCTATGCTGCGCAGCGCTAATTATGCTCTGCATAAGCGCCTGTAAGAAAAATGACCAGGGCAGCGGCACCAAGGCTGTGTTTAGTTACGTTGCCGACGGGTTTAACGTTAATTTTACCAATTTTTCAAGAAACGCTTCAGAATACAGTTGGAATTTTGGAGATAATAGTGGCGAAACATCAACAAAAAAATCGCCGCAGCATATTTTTAAAAGTAAGGGAGATTTCCTGGTTACACTAACGGCAAAACAGGGCTCAACGGTAAGTACGTTTACCGATACGGTTAGTATAATAGGCCCCAATATCAAAATTGATGGCGACTTTACCGATTGGCAATATGTTGATTATTCGTTCACAAACACCGATCTTACGAATGGGGGCACTTTGCTTGGTATAAAAACCTTTGCATCGCCAACTGATATTAACTTTTACCTGGAAGGTACGCCGGATATGCAATTTGCCATTATTGATATGTATATTGATGCCGATAATAATCCTAAAACAGGCTTTACAACCGGACAATATCCTTTAGGATCAGGTGCCGAATTTTTATTTGAAGGCAGCTTAGTTGGCGGCTGGGGGAGTTTGTATACTCACACAGGTGACCCTGCAGCCTTTTCATTCTCGCCCATATTTGACATTGCCGATGTGTTACATTACTCGGCTATTAAAAGTGTAAGCGGTAAAAATGCAATAGAGTTTTCTATTAAGAAAGATAAACTTGGAACGTTAAAAAGCGCTATCAATTTCTGTATTGTGGAAAGCACATCCGGTTATGCGCAATTAGGTTCTATCCCTGCAAATAATACAGCTGCATCAGGCTTTTTACAAGTAAAATTGTAACATCTCATCATATTTAACCCGTATCAGCCAAAAACATTGGTTTGATACGGGTTAATGTACCCCTGATAAGCCATATTTAAAATTAGTTTGAATATATTAGGGTACTTTAATTAAAAAATAGCTTACAATTTAAATGACAACAGCCCAACTCTCAACTCAACAAGTTAAAAAAGCACTAAACCCAATTGTAATTATTGGTTCATTATTCTTTGTTTTTGGTTTTGTAACCTGGTTAAACGGAACGCTTATTCCATTTTTACAGTTAGCCTGTCAGCTTAATACGTCGCAGGCCCTTTTGGTAACTTCAGCTTTTTATATGGCTTATTTCTTTTTGTCGATACCATCGTCGCACATACTAAAAAGAACAGGCTTTAAAAATGGCATGTCACTGGGATTATTTGTAATGGCCATAGGGGCGTTAATATTTATACCTGCCGCTAATACCCGTACATTCCCGTTATTTCTTATAGGCTTGTTTGTTCAGGGTATGGGCTTATCATTATTGCAAACAGCATCAAACCCTTACATTGCTATTGTGGGGCCGATTGAAAGCGCCGCCCAACGTATCAGTATTATGGGCATCTGCAATAAAGCAGCAGGAGCACTTAGCCCGTTGATATTAAGTGCATTGGTTTTGAAAGGTGCACAGGGGATTGAAAATCAGTTAAAGACCATTACAGATGCTACGCAAAAAGAAGCTTTATTAAGCCAGTTGGCCGCAAGGGTAATATTACCTTACGTGATTATTGCTATTGTATTGATCACTTTGGCATTATTGATCAAATATTCGTCACTACCAGAGATAAATACCGAAAAAGATCACGTAAATGAAGATGGGGCAGTCTTAGCTTCAAAAAGCAGTATATTCAAATACCGTAATCTTAACCTTGGAGTACTCTGTTTATTTTTATATGTAGGGGTTGAAGTTATGGCAGGAGACGTAATTGGTACTTACGGAAAATCGTTAGGTATGAGCCTCGACCAAACCAAGATATTTACATCATATACGCTTGCATCAATGGTAATAGGTTACATCATTGGCATTGCAACCATACCTAAATACATCAGCCAGGAAAAAGCTTTAATGATCTCGGCCATTGTTGGTATCTTGTTCAGTATTGCAGCATATCTTACACATGGTTATTTAAGTATTGTATTTATTGCATTGCTTGGTTTTGCAAATTCATTAATGTGGCCCGCAATATTTCCGTTGGCTATTAAAGGACTTGGTAAATACACTAAATTGGGTTCAGCTTTGCTGATCATGGGTATAGCAGGTGGTGCTGTGTTACCGCAGATATACGCTGCTTTAGCTAAGTCAATACCAACACAACTGGCATTTTTAATTTGTATGCTGCCTTGTTATGTTTATATATGCTTTTATGCTATCTCAGGTCATAAAGATACGGCCAGGTAGCCTTTAATAATAAACCAAACAATGTCATTCGCCCTAAATGGATGATATATTAAATTATACACTAAATATGGAAAGAAGAAGATTTATAATAAACAGCGCGATAACCGCTGCTGGATTTGCAATATTACCATCAGGTAGTCTTTTTGCATCTGCGCCACAAAAAGTAAGAATGGGATACATCGGCGTTGGTGCACGCGGCATGAGTCACGTAAGCGAAGGCTTATTGCGCGATGACGTTGAAATTGTGGCTGTATGCGATATTCAGGAAAGTTCATTAAAGATTTTCAGGGAATACGTAGCCAAGAAAGGGCATGCCCCGATAAAAGAATATACCGGTGGCCTTGACGCCTATAAACAACTGCTTGACCGCAAAGATATAGATGCAGTTATAATAGCTACGCCATGGCAGTTTCATCATCCGCAGGCCATTGATGCCATGAAGGCAGGTAAATACGTAGGCTGTGAGGTTATTGCAGGCCTTACAGTCGAAGATCATTGGGATATTGTACATACGTCCGAAAAAACGGGAATGCCTTATATGACGCTCGAAAATGTATGTTACCGTCGTGATGTAATGGCTGCACTTAATATGGCGCGCCAGGATCTTTTTGGCGAAATAGTGCATCTTGAGGGGGGGTATCAGCATAACCTGCGTGGTGTACTATTTAACAACGGCAAGCAGTATTACGGCGGCGGTGTAGAATTTGGCCCGAATGCATTGAGCGAGGCCCAATGGCGCACGCAGTTTAACATTGACGTTGATGGTGATATTTACCCGACGCACGGCGCGGGCCCATGTATGCATTATGCCAATATCAATGCAGGGAACCGTTTTACCAATTTGGTGTCAGTTAGCTCTAAAGCGAGGGGCTTAGCTGCTTATGTTGAAGAGTTATCACCCGGTAATAAAAATGCGAAGATCAATTATAAAAATGGCGACGTAACTACCACAATGATCAACTGCGCAAATGGCGAAACCGTATTGTTAAGTCATGATACGCATCTGCCACGCCCGTATTCTTTAGGTTTTAGGGTACAGGGTACGAAAGGGCTGTGGATGGACGTAGCTAATAGTGTGTATATCGACCATAAATCGAAGGAAGATGATTCCTGGGATCCGGCGCAAACCTGGTTTGATAAATACGACCACCCGCTATGGAAAAAATATGAAAAATTTGCTGAGGGTGCCGGTCATGGTGGTATGGATTGGTTTGTGTTTAACGCGTTTGTAGAATCGGTAAAGCAAAAGAAACAAACCCCTATTGATGTTTATGATTCGGTAACTATGAGTGTAATTACACCGTTATCAACAAAGTCCTTAAAGGAAGGAAACGCTCCGCAAGAATTCCCTGATTTTACCCAGGGAAAATGGAAAACCCGGAAAAATACATTTGCATTAGACGATAGCGGATTTTAATAAGATACTCACCGTCTCTTTTAATTATAACGAAACTATTTAAAGCCCAATGGATTATGCGATCTGTTGGGCTTTTTTATTGTTTTTAGAAACTTTACTAAAACTTATATGTTGTTATAGTTAATAAAGAAGTAGTGTATGGAAACGGCAGGTATGAAAAAGAAGTTGGATAAAAACAGTAACGATAAAGCCGTGCGTGTCCGAAAAAAGGCCGCGTCAGCATCAGGTGATGAAAGCAGCGTGGCATCAGAATTAAAAAATCGAGAGCATGGTAATGAAAAGCCGGCCCGGTAAGTAAGTGGGGTAAGAAGGACACACGATTAAGATTTATCAGACAATGAACGAGATTATTGCATTTGCAGAAATTGCAGCAAAAACATTTACAACAGACGTTATACATATATTAAAAAATGAAATAGGCGACCAGGGAACAGTTGCCGGCTTAGGTAACCAGGTACTCATCAAGATCAGCCAGACGGATTTTGAGTTCAGGCTGGGCAATATGCTACAGCAGATCTACAGAGTTATCGATCAGCATTTTCCAACCCGAGATGAACACTTGTCTATCATCATCCGTGACACTGATGCACGTTATGAAAATGTGTTTAAGATCTGGAAATCAGTTTAATCGTTTATGAAAAAACATACCGTACCTAACGAACCAGAGGAAATGCCTCTCGAACCCGAGCGTCCGGAAATAAAGCAACCTGCCGACCCGAAGGAACCAGAGATACCTGAAAAGGAAATCCCAGAAATACCGCAGGAATTACCGCCTGGTCAGGATAAAAAAAGCGTTGTAATTACTCATATTTCTCAGGATCCACATTAATTGCAGATGGCGGAGCATTATATATTTTGCTACCCCAGGTTTTATTTGGTCGTGGCCCCATTTGCAATGTTAAAACACCGCCTTTAAGTAATTCTGAATGTGTGAACCATGGTTTATCTAAAGGTTTACCATTTAGCGTAGCTTTTTGAATATATACGTTTGTTTTTGAGTTATTTACCGCATTAATAGTAAACGATTTACCTGAAGATAGTTTAATAGTCGCTTCATTAAACGATGGGCTGCCGATATTGTAAACCGGCACACCCGGTGTAACAGGAAAGAACCCCATCATTGATAATACTACAAAAGCCGTTGTGCCGCCGCCATCTTCATCGCCGGGGATACCAAATACATTATCAGGGTACCAGGTATCTATCAGCATCCGGATGCGTTTCTGCGTTTTCCAGGGCGCGCCCATATAATTGTACAAATAAGGGATATGGTAACTTGGCTCATTACCCATTACAAACTGGCCCACCAGGCCCGAAGCATCCGGTTGGTTTAACCAAAATAAGAACTTGGGTAAACTCAAATCTTCTCTAAATAATTGATCGAGCTTAGCTTCTGCTTTTTGGCGGCCGCCCATTTTTTCAAATAATCCTGTCAGATCATGTTTAGGTGTCCAGTTATAAGTGTATGAGTTATTTTCTGTCACGTATTCGCGCCCCAGTAATTTGGTGTTATACGGGTAGATCCAGTTACCTTCTTTGTCCTTAGGCCAAACAAAGCCTTCTTTTTGGTTATAAACGTTTGCATACCATCCGGCTCTTTTCAGAAATAGTGGTTTATCCTTTGCGTAACCTGCAGGTGTTGCCAGTTGCGCTATGGCCCAATCGCAAATACTCCATTCTAACGTGATGGAAACACCTTCATTGCCACGTCCTTCCCACCATTTATCCATGTCCACACCGTCTTTGCTGCCGCGTTCTTCGGGGTGGGTAGAGTAGAGGTAGCCATGTGTGTTATAAAATGAATCGATAGCAGTTGCAGGCCCGTTTCTCCATGGTAGTAAAGTCCCTTCTAACGAGTTTTTCTTTAAGCCTTCGTACGCGGTTTTTACATCAAACCGTAAGCCTTTTGCCCAGGCGTCAGCCATCCATGATGCGGCATGGTTACCTGTCATGGCCGGCCAATCTCCGGTAGCTAAAGCAAATGTCGGCATCCATCCACTCTGTTTGTACATGGTGATGTATGAATTTATTTTTTGTACTTCCTGTTTTGGATCTAAGATGGTGTGCAATGGTTCATCGGCTATGTACATATCCCAGATCCAGTTATCTACAAAAAACGGCTGATCGCTTTTATGCACCTGGTGATCGTAGGCACTATAGTACTGGCCGTACTCGTTAATATCGACCATTCTTTCATAAGTACGGTAAAGCGAAGTATAAAAAGTGCGTTTTTGAGCGGTTGTACCGCCCTTTACTTCAATTTGGCTTAGTTTTTTATTCCAGATGCTTTTTGCTTTTTCTTTTACGGCGTTAAAATCCCATGCAGGTATTTCAATGCCCAGGTTAGCCTTTGCCTGATCTATACTGATGTATGAAATGGCATATTTGAATTTTACCTGCTGATTGTCAAAACTTGCCAGCATACGTTTTTTATCAGCATCATTCTGATATTTTAAGCTGCTGATATCCTGGTCTGCCTCGGCATAGAAATAAGTTTTAAGGCCGGTGATTTCTTCAAACCCGGTTATTACCCGCTTGCTTTGTTGTTGTACATTCCCGGCGTTACCATTTAAGCCAATCCGCAGGTAGTTATTGCTTTTGTCTTTAAAATCGATATTAAAAAAGCCGCTTTTTGTACTGGCGGTAAATTCCACAACCATGCCATTATCCTCGTCTTCGGCCTGGTAATAGTAAGGGGTTGTTTTTTCGGATGCTATGGTAAATTTCTTACCCCAAAAGCCATCGTCTTGCTTACCTTTTATCGGCAGAAAAGAAAACGCATATTCTGTACGATGCGAAACCACAGTCAGCGGGAAAAAGCTGATCTGATCATCCAACTGATCTTGCTTCATCGGGAACACCCGTAGAATAGAATTTGGCAAATGAACAAGCGGGCGGGTTGGCTGCAAAACTATACCCGATCCACCGATGTTGGGGTCGACATAGTCAAGCGGTGTTAATGCTGTTGATTTTTTCTGTTGAGCAAAGCTACTTACACTAGTCGCAATTAATAAAAGGGCAGTCGCTGCTAAATTTTTATAATTTCTCATCATCCTACCATTTATTATTTAAGTAAAGCGAATTACCATCTGACGGCGGGGCATCTTTAATCGTGCTGCCCCAATTACGGTTGGGTTTGTTACCCATTTTAAAATTGATAGTTGCTCCGTTTACAAGATCCGTATGTGTAAACCATGGTTTGTTTAATTCAGAACCATTTAAAGTCGCGCTTTGAATATATTTATTATCTGACGAGCTGTTAGCCGCGTTAATGGTGAATTTTTTACCATTCGGCAGGTTAATGGTGACTTTTGTAAACACTGGGCTGCCGATGTTATACACCGGGATACCCGGCGTAACAGGGAAAAACCCCATCATGGAGAATACTACGAATGAGGTCATACCGCCGCCGTCTTCATCGCCGGGGATCCCGAACAAGTTGTCAGTATACCAGGTGTTAAGCAGCATACGGATGCGTTTTTGAGTTTTCCATGGCGCACCCATATAGTTGTATAGATAGGGGATATGAAAGCTGGGCTCATTACCCATAACAAACTGCCCCACTAATCCCGAAGCATCAGGTTGTGTTTTCCAGAAAATGAATTTCGCTGTACCCAAGTCTTCTCTGAATAAGTTATCCAATTTGTTTTCGGCTTGTTTGGTTCCGCCCATCAGGTTAAATAAACCCTTCAGATCGTGCTTAACAACCCAATTATAGGTGTACGCGTTGTTTTCAGTAAAGAACTCCCTGCCAGCGCTTTTCGGGTCCATATTATCTATCCAGTTACCATCCTTATCCTTGGCCCACATAAAACCTTTGTCTTTTCTAAACACGTTCTGGTAATTTTTAGAGCGTGACATAAACAAATCTTCATCTTTAGGCAAGTTCAACTCGGCAGCTAAGCGGCCAATGTTCCAGTCGCTAAAACTATTTTCTAAAGTGACTGATACAGCCTGGCGTTTCTCCCAAACGTTTTCTACCTGCGGAACTGTCTCGGCTTCGCCATAATGTAAGCCCGGCATATAGCCATGTTTATTATAAAACGAATCTAAAACGGTAGCAGGCCCATTATTCCAGGGTAGTAAAGTGGCATCTAATGAGTTTTTTCTCAACCCTTCATAAGCAGTTTTTAAATCAAAGCTGCGAAGGCCTTTAAACCACGCATCGGCCATCCAGGAGGCGGCGTGGTTACCTGTCATAGCAGGCCAGTCGCCAAAAATTAACGCGAATGATGGCATCCACCCGCCTTGCTGGTACATAGTGATGTAAGAGTTTATCTTCTGCTGTTCCTTTTTAGGATCCAATATCATGTGCAGCGGGCCTAAGGCTATGTAAGTATCCCAGATCCAGTTATCTACAAAAAATGGCTGAGCGCTTTTATGTACCTGGTGATCATATCCGCTGTAATATTGGCCATGTTCGTTAATATCAACCATACGCTCATAACAGCGGTAAAGCGATGTGTAAAATACCCGTTTCTGCGCAAGTGTACCACCCTCAACATTTACTTGCGACATTACTTTATCCCATTCACGGTAAGCGGTGTTCTTAACCTTGGCAAAATCCCAGCCTGGTATTTCTTTCAGCAAGTTTTGTCGCGCTTGCTCAATGCTGATGTAAGATATAGCATATTTAAAACTTACATTCTTAGGTGCTTTAACCAGCATATCTTTTTTATTGGCAGACGCCTTACTGGCTGCTTCGGCTATATCTCCATCTGTTTCTGCGTAAAAATAGGCTTTCATGCCCCTGAAAACTTCTGTGCCTGTAAGTGTGCGCTTATCGGCAATGGTAATTTGCCCGTCTTCATTCAAAATGCCTAATCGCAGGTAGTTATTGGCATTTTCTTTAAAGGCGATCTTGAAAAATCCACTTTTTTCTGATGGAGCAAACTCTATTAAATTACCAACATCGCCTAATTCAGACTTATAATAGTAGGGGGTAAGTACTTCATAATTATAAACTTCTTTTTTATCCCAAAGTTCAGCTTTATCAGGTCCGTTAAGTGGCATAAAGCTGAATAGGGATACTACACGATGCGATGCTACTGTTAGCGGGAAATAAGAAACCTGGTCGTCCAACTGATCCTTCCTAACCGGGAATACCCTGATCAACTGATTTGGCAATTGCACAGTAGGGCGTGTAGGTTCTAATATAAGCCCCACACCGCCAATGGACGGATCGACATAGCTTAAATTAGACTTTTTTTGTTGGGCAGCAGCGGTAAGGCCAAATGCCATTAAAGCAATAAAAACTGTGTTAAAGTTTTTCATTTAATATGGTTTTATCAGGATTAATTGGTTGCGCCCGACAGGATATATCGAACAATCTGCGATAAATATAGATTAAAAAAATATATCTTGTATATACAACTTTAGTGAATTTTGTTTTTAAAATTTACATCCATTAAAAACTAAATAGATCACAACCGGCTACAATTTAAGCATTGCAGCCTAAGATTAAACAGTACTATGTTGTCTTTATAAAGAATACTAAATAATACAATTTATAGCGCTTTTGTCAGTCATTTTAGCCATGAAGCCAATATAGTATCAGAATTAGCTATTTATTGAAAGTTTTTAATTATGCATTGTACTTTCTTTGTAGTAATATTATAAACCAATATTGTAAACCTAAATAAAACGATGAAAAAGTTACTTTTTATCCTGACTGCTGTTTTGTTAGTTTTTAATTGTTACGCGCAACAAAACGAAAAGTTTAACGGCCTTGATATGAACCTGGGCAATTTATCAAAACTATCAGACGCGCAATCGCGTTCCATTAGCCCTGAGAATTTTACAGGTGAAAAAGGAAAAGGCGGAATGGCCGATCCGGAAAAAGATAAAGGAAAACGTAATGTCGCCAACGCGGCAGGCGCGGCCCGCGAATTAGGGCAGGGATGGAAAGTTAACCCATACATCCTTATCAAGCCTGGTGAAACAATTACCATTGCCGAAATGGAAGGCCCTGGCGCTGTACAACATATTTGGATGACGCCTACAGGCAACTGGCGTTTATCTATACTCCGCATTTATTGGGACGATGAAACCACGCCGTCTGTAGAAGCCCCGGTTGGCGCTTTCTTTGGCATGGGCTGGAACGCTTATGCGCCTATAAATTCACTTCCTGTTACGGTAAATCCGGGTAGTGCTTTTAACTGTTACTGGAAAATGCCTTTCCGTAAAAAATGCCGCATTACAATGGAAAACATAGACGACAGGGAGATGAGCTTGTACTACCAGGTTGATTATACGCTAACCAAAGTTCCGGATAACGAGGGCTATTTTCATGCACAGTTCAGAAAATCAACACCTAAAGACAATTCGGTTTATACCATTTTGGATGGTGTTAAAGGTAAAGGCCAGTATGTTGGTGTTTACATGGGTTTAGATATAAACAACAATGGCTGGTGGGGCGAAGGCGAGATCAAATTCTATATGGATGGCGACTCTAAATTTGCTACGATAGTGGGTACAGGCACAGAGGATTATTTCTGCGGATCATATGATTTTGATACACGTCATAAATTAGCAACAAGCACTGATGATGTTAATTATACAGAATTTTCAACCGCGTACACTGGTTTGCCGCAGGTTATCAGGGGAGACGGACACTACCAGATCAGGCAGCGTTTTGGCTTATACAGGTGGCATATACAGGACCCTATCAGGTTTGAAAAAGATTTGAAAGTAACCATTCAGGATTTGGGTTGGAAATCAGGCGGCAGATACCTGGCACAGCATTCTGATATCATATCAGTTGCTTTCTGGTACCAGGCAGGTCTGCATGGCGAGTATCCTAAATTGCCATCAAAAGACGAATTGGAGATCAATTAATACTAAGTTTTATCATTTAATATAAACTGATATCAGCTTATGAAAAATGGAACAGGCAGGCGTATATTCCTCCGAAATTTAGGGGTTGGCGGTGCTGCAGCATTCTTACCTATTGGGAGTTTAAAAGCATCTGACAATAAACAGGTTGAAAGCATTGCACCTGTAATTGATACAGCCAAACGAAAATATAACGCACCATATAACGGCTCCTATTTAAACAGGGTGGCTTTTCCTATCGGCGGTATAGGCGCGGGCATGTTTTGTTTGGAAGGCACAGGTGCTATCTCGCACTTGTCTGTGCGTAATAATCCCGAGGTTTTTAATGAGCCTGCCATGTTTGCTGCCATCAACATAAAAGGTGAAAAAAACAGCGCTAAGGTCTTAGAGGCTAAAGTACCTGCCTGGAAGAAATTTGGTAATCACGACTCAGGCCTTGGTGGCACCGGCGGCGCTACATGGGGTTTGCCCCGTTTTGAAAATGCCGAATTTACCGCAAGGTTTCCTTTTGGAGATGTAGCGCTACAAGACAAAGACATTCCTTTACAAATACAGATAACAGGATGGAGCCCTTTTATCCCCACAGACGCAGATAACGCAAGTTTGCCTGTTGCAGGGTTAGAATATCATTTTGAAAATAAAGGTGCTAAAGCACAGGAATGTGTTTTCTCGTACAGCAGCCGCAATTTCATGGAACAACCGGGTACTAAAAACGCTATTAAATCAATCAAGAACGGCTTTATTCTTTCTGCTGATGGAACTAGTGAAGACCCTCAAAAGCAGGGTGATTTTGCTGTTTACACCGATGATACGGATACTGTCGTAGATCATTGCTGGTTTAGGGGCGGATGGTTTGATGGGCTTACAATGGCCTGGAAAACTATCGCCAGCGGCGAAACAAAAATTAACCCGCCGGTTGAGCGTGATGCGCCCGGTGCTTCATTGTTTGTGCCTTTCAGCCTAAAACCGGGCGAGAAAAAAACTATCCGTTTAATGATGACTTGGTATGTGCCGAATACAAAATTACGGATGGGGGAGGTTAATCCTTCGGATAAAGAAAGGGTAGATAAAGATCCGCTATTGCAATTTCATAAACCCTGGTATAGCAGCAAGTTTAAAAATGTAGAGGAGGTAGCTAAGTATTGGGATACTAATTACACCGATCTGCAAAAGAAAACTAAACTGTTTACAGATACCTTTTATAAAAGCACATTGCCCGCCGAGGTTATAGAAGCGGTAGCCGCAAACCTGACCATATTAAAATCGCCGACGGTGCTAAGGCAATATGATGGCCGGTTTTGGTGTTGGGAAGGTAGCGGTGATAGCTGGGGGAGCTGTCATGGATCATGTACCCACGTATGGAATTACGCGCAGGCTGTGTCGCATTTATTTCCGTCGCTTGAGCGCAGCCTGAGAGATACTGAGTTTAACGAAAGCCAAAACGCCGAGGGCCATCAGATGTTCAGGTCGAATTTACCTATCACCCCGGTTTTACATAATTTCCATGCAGCATCCGACGGACAAATGGGTGGCATCATGAAAGTACACCGCGAGTGGCGGATCAGCGGTGACAACGAGTGGCTTAAAAATATCTACCCAAAAGTGCAGGCCAGTTTAGATTATTGTATCAAAACCTGGGACCCGAAGGGAAACGGCGTTATACAAGAGCCACATCATAATACTTACGATATAGAATTTTGGGGCTCAACCGGTTTTGCCACCAGTTTTTACTTAGGTGCGCTGAACTCGATCATTACCATGGGTAAGTTTTTGAAGAAAGATGTGCAGAAGTATGAGACGCTATATGCCAAAGGCAAAAAGTACATGGAGAGTGAGTTGTACAATGGTGAGTACTTCGCTCAAAAGATAGAATGGAAAGAGTTGCGGGCTGCTGATCCAACCAAGGTACAATCATTTAATACCCAATATACACCAGAGGCAGCAGATCTATTACTAAAAGAAGGACCGAAGTACCAATATGGTACCGGCTGTTTGTCAGACGGTGTAATGGGTGCCTGGTTATCGCGGATGTGTGGCTTAGGTAATCCGTTGGATCCAGATAAAACCAAGAGCCATTTAAAATCTGTACATCAGTACAATTTCAAAACTAACCTGCACGAACATTCCAACCCGCAACGGCCAACTTATGCCATTGGGAACGAGGGCGGTTTACTGCTTTGTTCATGGCCGAAAGGCGGGATGTTATCATTGCCATTTGTTTACAGCAACGAAGTTTGGACAGGTATTGAATACCAGGTAGCATCACACCTGATGTTGATGGGCGAGGTACAAAAGGGACTGGATATTGTACGTGCCTGCCGCGATCGTTATGATGGCGAGGTGCGTAACCCATTTAACGAATATGAATGCGGCCACTGGTATGCCCGGGCCATGTCAAGTTACGGCATGTTAGAAGGGTTAACCGGCGTACGGTATGACGCTGTAAACAAAGACTTACATATTGATTCTAAAATAGGCGATTTTACCAGTTTTCTATCAACCACGAGCGGATTTGGAACAGTAACATTAAAGGCCGGAGTGCCGTCGCTCAACGTAGCATACGGCAATATCCCGGTTAATAAAGTTATGGTTTCGGGCGTGTTAAAGAAACTGGCTTAGTTGCTAAAAAAACTACTTATGAAAATTACAGGAAAACAAATTATTGGGTATAGTATAGTTGATGGTGGCGCGGATTCTTTTGAAAGTACAGTGGCGTCGGATGAAAGATCAGGGCCGTATATTTTTGAGGAAGGATCGGCAGAGAATGTAGACCAGGCTGCAAAAAAAGCATCGGCTGCATTTAAAAGCTATAAACTATTACCAGTTGCAGATAGGGTGAAATTTTTAGAAACCATTGCATCCGAAATAAACAACATCCGTGATACTTTAGTATCTGTAGCGATGCAGGAAACCCATTTGCCACAACCAAGGTTAAACGGTGAAATAGACAGAACCATAAACCAGATAAATTCTTTTGTAAGCCTCTTAAAAGAAGGCTCATGGGTAAATGCAATTATCGACACGGCAAAGCCCGAAAGGCAGCCATTGCCCAAGCCAGCCATTAGCCAAATGCTACGGCCTTTAGGCGTTGTTGGAGTATTTGGAGCGAGCAACTTTCCATTTGCTTTTTCTGTTGCCGGTGGCGATACCATATCTGCCTTAGCGGCCGGGTGCCCGGTTGTTTATAAAGCACATTTTGGCCATCCGGTAACTTCTGAATTAACAGGTAACTGTATCATAGAAGCTGCCAGGAAAACAGGAATGCCGGATGGCGTTTTCTCTCTGATCCAGGGAAGATCAACAGAGTCAGGCAAGGCCCTGGTGACACATCCGCTTGTTAAAGCTATTGGATTTACGGGATCATTAGCCGGCGGACGTGCATTGTTTGATCTGGCGGTTAAACGTGAAGAACCGATCCCTGTTTATGCGGAGATGGGCAGCGTTAACCCGGTATTTTTATTGCCAGGCAAATTAAAAGAAGACGTGGTTGGAATTGCCAAATCACTTGTTGCATCAAACACCCTGGGAGTTGGCCAGTTTTGTACCAATCCGGGCGTTGTATTGATGATAAAAGGTGCAGAATCCGAACAATTTTTAACACAATACACCTCGTCGCTCACAGCGGCAGCGGGCGGCTCAATGCTTACTGAATCTATTTACAATGCTTACGTCAAGGGTATAGCTGAATTAGAATCGTCACATGTTTTAAAATCTGTCGGGAATGGGGTGAGCGGTAATGCAAATACCGCTACGCCGCATGCTTTCAAAGTATCAGGGACAGATTTTCTAAAAGACAGATCATTATTTGAAGAACACTTTGGCCCGGTGGCTTTACATGTAATTGCTGACGACATAGCACAATTATCAGAGATAGCCGAACATATCCCCGGGCAACTTACTACAAGTATCTGGGCAGATCAAAGTGACTTTGCAGAGTTTAAAGGTTTGTTCGATATCCTTGAGGAAAAGGCTGGTCGTTTGATGATCAACAATGTACCTACAGGTGTTGAGGTAACATATGCCATGCAGCATGGCGGCCCGTATCCTGCAACCACAGATAGCCGCAGTACATCGGTAGGTTCGCAGGCCATATACCGGTTTATGCGGCCGGTGGCATATCAGAATTTTCCGCAAGAGCTGCTGCCTGCCGAGTTGCAAAATACCAATCCGCTCAATATTTGGCGTAAGGTTGATGGCGAGCTTACAAAAATAAAAATAGATTAATTATGCCGGCTAAAACATTAAAGATCCATCCAAAGGATAACATTGAGGTTGCATTGGCCGATCTGAAAGCCAGGGAGGAAATAGCTTCAGGCGATAACCGGATTGTATTATTAACCGATGTTGCAGCTAAGCATAAATTCGCGCTAAACGATTTTAATCCCGGCGATGATATTGTTATGTATGGTGTTTTGGTAGGCAAAGCAATGCACGCTATCAAAACCGGCGAAGTAATAACCACTAAAAATATTAAACATGCCTCAGGTGATTATGAATTGGGCGATCGCAAAACTAAGTGGCTTATCCCTGACACCTCCACGTGGAAGAATCGCACATTTATGGGCTATCACCGTGCTGATGGTTCTGTGGGTGTAGCTAATTACTGGCTCGTTATTCCGCTGGTTTTTTGCGAAAACAGGAACGTTCAGGTTATCCAGGATGCCTTCGCAAAAGAGTTGGGTTATCAAAATGATATCTCAACCGAACGTGATCAGGTAAAACAATTGATCAAGCTATACAAATCAGGGAAAAAAGCCAGCGAGATCTTAGAAGTTGATTTTTCTGTAGAAACCGATGTGCTAACCGAAGATCAGAGGATCTTCCCTAATGTAGATGGCATTAAGTTTTTAAACCACTCACTGGGATGTGCAGGTATAAAAGAGGATACGCGTGACCTTTGCGGCTTACTGGCAGGATACATAACCCACGCCAACGTTGCGGGTGCTACCGTATTAAGCCTGGGCTGTCAAAATGCGCAGATAGACATGCTGAAAGAAGAAGTCTTTAAACGTGATCCCAACTTTTCAAAACCATTATACACGCTTGAACAACAACAGATTGGCAGCGAATCTAAATTATTGAGCCAGGCAGTGAAACAGACATTTGCCGGTTTGATCCAGGCAAATGAATTGTCAAGGCGACCAGCCCCGCTAAGCAAATTATGTGTGGGTTTAGAGTGTGGCGGCTCTGATGGATTTTCGGGTATCTCAGCAAATCCCTCATTAGGCCATGCATCGGATATTATTGTAGAATTGGGTGGCTCTGTTATACTTTCTGAGTTCCCGGAACTATGCGGTGTTGAACAAGAATTAAGCGACCGTTGCATAGATGAAGAGACCGCGGGAAAATTTATCCACCTGATGCGTTCGTATCATGATAAGGCTAAGGCATTAGGTTCGGGGTTTGATTCAAACCCGTCTGCCGGCAATGTTCGCGATGGATTGATCACCGATGCTATAAAATCTGCCGGGGCGGCAAAAAAAGGCGGTACTTCACCCGTTGCAGATGTGCTGGATTATCCCGAAAAGGTAAGAAAACCCGGCCTCACACTGTTATGTACGCCGGGCAGCGATGTCGAGTCAACCACAGCCGAAGTTGGGGCAGGCGCGACTATCGTAGTATTTACTACCGGCTTGGGTACGCCAACTGGCAATCCTATTACACCGGTTGTTAAGGTATCAACCAATACACGTCTGTATCAAAAAATGACGGACATAATCGATATCGATGCAGGTACAGTGATCAGCGGAGAAGAAACTATTAATCAGGCCGGCGAGCGGATATTAGAACATATTATCCGAATTGCGAGTGGCGAAGAAAAGGCCAAAGCAGTAGCGTCAGGCCATGACGATTTTATTCCTTGGAAAAGAGGTATATCCCTTTAAAACATAAGATACATACATGAAATTATTTAAGACAGTAAACGGCATCTATTTACAGAATAACGAATCCGTTTACAAGTTAGAACAACAATGGGATGAGGTGGTAAACCGTGATGATCTTTATGAGTATTTATCAGATATTACTACTACTGCGTCAAAAGTTGCCGGCGATGATTGGCAAAACGGATTGTTACCGCCGATAGCAAATCAGGAAGTATGGGCGGCGGGTGTAACCTATTTACAAAGCCGCGATGCAAGGGTAGAGGAGTCGCAAAGTTCTGGCGGATCTGATCTTTACAAGCGTGTTTATGATGCCGAGCGACCCGAGATCTTTTTTAAGTCGACACCACAAAGGGTAGTGGGGCATTTACAGGATGTAAGCATCCGTAAAGATTCGTTATGGAACGTACCCGAACCCGAATTGACACTTTTTGTAAATTCAAATGGTAAAATTCAGGGTTACACAGTCGGTAATGATATGAGTTCGCGTAGTATCGAAGGCGAAAATGCACTGTATCTGCCGCAGGCAAAAACTTACAACAAAAGCGCTGCGATAGGCCCCTGCTTAACCGTATTGGCCGAACCTATCAGCAGGGAAACTGTTATTAGTATAGTAATTAAGCGCAACGATGTGGCGCTTTACTCGGACAAGACACCACTTTCAAGAATGAAACGTTCTTTAGAAGAACTGACAGGCTTTTTATTTCGGGAGTTGACGTTTCCTAATGGCGTTTATTTAATGACAGGTACTTGCCTGGTACCGCCAAATGATTTTACTTTACAGCCGCTTGATGTTGTTGAAATTTCTATAGATGGGATAGGAGTTTTGATAAACACAGTAGCTTATAACCAATAAAATATTTATTTATACCTTATAAACCTGATGAAATGAGTACTCAATTAAAATTGAACTATGCGGCAATTGCGTTTGCCGCAATTTTTTCGGCTTGCCAAAGCAAAGTTAAAAAGGATGCCATCGATACCAGCATCTCTTCAACACATGCTAAGGGAACATTTGGCTACGACCTGGATTTTTTGAAAAAGAAAGACAGCGTGATGATATTAAGTAATGCTGATGGATCCGGTCAGGTTATTGTGTCTGCTAAATACCAGGCAAAGGTCTTTACATCAACTGCTGATGGTTTATCCGGAAAAAGCTTTGGTTGGGTAAATTATAAAGCATTTTCTGCTGATACCGATGCACACATGAATGGCTACGGTAGTGAGAATCGTATATGGTTAGGTCCTGAAGGGGGAAAATATTCCTTGTTTTTTAAACCGGGCGCCAAAATGGAGTTTGCTAACTGGCACACCCCTAAGGCGTTTGATACTGAACCCTGGAAGGTTACACTTGCTAACCAAAAAAGGATAATGATGAGCAAAGATATGGACCTGCAAAATTATGCGGGGACCCAACTTAAAATAAAGGTTGATCGTGATATAGCAATTCTTGAAAACGTAGCCATTGAGCTTGAACTGGGTATAAAATTAGATGCGAAAACTAAAGCAGTAGGCTTTCAAACGGTAAATTCATTAACTAATACTGGCAATTTTACCTGGGATCTAAAAACAGGCGCACCATGTATATGGAATCTGGATATGTTAACTCCGTCGCCTAAAGTAGTGATCATTATACCGTATAATAATGCTCAAACAGCTAAAGTAGCCACTACCGATTATTTTGGGCAAATACCTCCAGACCGTATCGTGTACAAAGACAATGTTCTTTTTTTTAAAGCTGATGGAAAATCGCGCGGTAAACTGGGCATAACTCCAAAACGAGCAAAACCGGTTATAGGCAGTTATGATGCCGAAAACAATGTTTTAACCATAGCCAAGTTTGATGTAGATAATAACGCACAATATTTAAACCAGGAATGGAGAACCGACAGGGACCCGGTAAGCGGTGATGCGGTTAATGCTTACAACGATGGCCCTTTAACAGACGGCAGCCAGATGGGGCCTTTTTATGAAATAGAAAGCGTTTCTCCGGCAGCATTTTTAAATCCGAAGCAAGTGATGTACCACCGTCATCAGGTATATCATTTTACCGGCGATAAGGCGTCTTTAAGTGTTATAGCCAAAACCGTGCTTGGTGTTTCATTAGACGAAGTTGAATCTGTATTTTAACGATCGAAGAACTTTTAAATTAACAATTAAATCTTAATACGGTCCTGTTTTCAAAATAATGAAGACAGGACTTTTTTATGCGACAAACGTATGTACGTGTACGGTATATGATTTAGCGTATTGCAGAGGAGTGATGTTGAGCAAAGATTTAAACTGCCTGTTAAAGTTCGACAGGTTATTAAACCCGCATTCATAACAGATCTGCGATACTGATTTTTCATTTTCTATCAGCAGCTTACAGGCGTAACCAATGCGGATCTCAAGTAAAAATTGCCAGTAAGTTTTCAACGTCCTTGTTTTAAAATACCGACAAAAAGAATTTGGGCTCAGGCTTGCGGCTTCGGCAGCGTCTTTAATGGAGATGTTATTCTTAAAGTTATTGAAAGTGTATGTATAAATAAGATTGATCTTATCGGTAGTGGTTAAATCGTAAGTCTTGTTAAACCCGGGTGTGGCCAGCAAAGAATATTCGTTGGTGCGGCTTATTATATCCAGTATGCCTAACAGAAATTCAACCCGTTTTGAGCCAGTTACATGGATGTTTTTCTCCATGGCATCAATAACAATATCTTTGGTTTTACCGGTTATTTTAAGCCCGCGTTTTGCTATGTCAAGCATTTCTTTTATGGAACGTAATTCAGGCAACTGCATAAAAGCTGATCCCCAGAAGTCTTCTCTGAAATGTATGGCTATCGCTTCAATGTTTAGGGTTGGGATATTTTTAAAGTAGATGGAATCACTGCGCCACATGTGGGGCAGATTTGAACCCAGTAAGATCAGGTCGCCATCTTCAAACGGGGCCATACTATCGCCAACCAACCTTATGCCGGTGCCTTTTCTTATAAATGTAAGTTCAATTTCCGGGTGATAATGCCAGTGATTATACAGGAATGGGTAAATATCCTCACGAATACTGAATGAATTATTGCCGCTGTCAACTTTTCGTAAGATCGGTTTCATCTTAGGACTATAGTTTAAAATTCATCACTCGGGTGAAATAATTGAGCAGACCACACCTTAAAAAACGAGTTTTCACTGTCATTACCTGCCGATGCATAATCGCATAAGGTAACAGCTATGGGTCCTTTAGCCGCTTCCGTATAAGATTCAGGGATAAAATTGGCTTTAAATAGCATCATGCCATCGTCTGTTGGTTTGTTGGGGATCTCTGTAAGATCGATATAACCGTTTTTATCAGCGACAGGCTTCAGCACAGCGGCAATCCCTGATCCTTCAAATCGTGTGTCGCGTGCTAAAACAATTGGGCCGCGTACAATAGCTTCGCTTTGTATGGCTGTACCTGTTTTAATTACGCGGCCCCGCATATCTAATTGTAAAGCTATTTTGTCGCCTGTATGCCAGCTGCGTTTAATCTTTGCGTAGGTACCAGGTAGAATAGCGGTAACAGCTTTGCCGTTTATACTTAATGTTGTCTTCTTACTCCATTCCGGGATACGTATTGCAATTTCCATGTCTTCCTCTTTCGGCAGGTTGACATCTATTTCTATTGCTCCGGATCTTGGATAGGTTGTATGTTGCGCTAAAGCTATATTCTGATCTTTCGGACTTTTTAAATTAAACATACCATCGGCAAAATAGTTAACCTGCAAGCCATCCTGTTTTTCCATTACCATAAATGGAGGGACGGCAAACAAACCTCTCGGGCCGCTGGCTACGCAACAATTAAGGCCCATGCCGCATTGTTCGCTGCCCGGTAATCGTTGTCCGTTTAGCGGTGTGTATTTTGCCCAGGTGGCACCGTGATCGCTCATAGCTCCTAACAAGGCGTTGTAATAGGTGCGTTCAGCTTCGTCAGCATATTTAGCTTCGCCTGTAAGGCGGAGTAATTGCTGGGTAAATTTTAGCCAGGTTACAGTTACACAGGTTTCCTGGAAATGATTGATCGGCGTATTTTCTACCGCCTTGCCGCCAAACCACATTTCGGTTGACGCGCCCGACCCCGCAATGTCTATCTCTGTTTTTTTGATATTGGCCCAAGTGTCTTCAGTCGCCTTTTTATAGGTTTCGTTGCCGGTAATGCGGTAAAATTCCAGCAATCCCTCGTAACATGACATCATTTCGTAAGCTTTTTGGCCTTGTTCGGGGCTATACCAATTCTTAGGTTTGGGGAATCGCTCGGCCACGTTGGTATTGGCTTTACTGATCAGATGCGGGCCTTCCGGGGTTTCCCATTGTCTAACGATCTCCAGCGCGAAGTCCAGGTATTTTTTGTTTGCGGTGCGGTTATATAATAGGCATATCGGTTCTAACACCGACGACGCGGCCATACCCCTGTAATTGCCCTTGGTAACAATGATGCCGTCCTGTTTCTTCAGATCATCTATCAGGTTATCAGCCACGCGCGCAGCTGCGATCAGGCTCTTCTTATCTTTTGTGATATCATAATAAGCCATCAGGCCTAACATACAATACTTTCTGCCCCATATATCCCAGCCCTCTAACCGGTGCGCTGCTGCGTAATTACCAATATATCCATCAGGCGTTTGGGTGGCCAACAGCCCGGCAACGGCTCGATCAAGCGTTGCTTTTAACCTCGGGTCGGGTTTGTATTTGTAGGCCAATGCTACAGACGTGAACCACTTACCCCAAAACTCGCTTTGCCATAATGAGGTTTCTGTCCGGTTCTCTAATTTGAACGGTGCTATCAGTCTATCCACATCCTGCGCCAGCAGCCGGTTTTCTATCGATCCGTTTAGTTTGTCAGCCAGGTAGCCATTTAAGTGTACTTCGGCAGCGGGGCGTAACGCGTCATTTACAGCAGGTTTACGAACGGTTTGCCCGTAGCTATTTATACCAATCAGCGTACAGCCCAAACGGCACAGGTTTTTCAAATTAAGCATACTTTTCAAGGTGATAACGAAAATCTGGTCTATATTATGTAATGCAAATATTACGGCTAAATTTATCATAATTATCACCAATCAACTAATTTAAGCCAATATTTGACGCATTGACTGCCATAAACCAATTTATGAAAGCTTTAAAGTATATCTTGATCATTGCGGGTGTTTGCCTTAACCTGTTTGCAAAGGCACAACAGTCTGCCGGTAGCGGGCGCGAACATGGTCGTTTCCAGGTAGGTGATATCACTACCGAACCCGGCGGGCACGACCCATGTATGGCCAAAGAAGGCGATACCTATTACATTTACTCTACCGGTGGCGGCATCCAGGTCTGGTCATCAAAAGATATGAAGAGCTGGACAAAAGAGCCTTCGGTCTTTTCGGTTGCTCCTGCATGGGTTGCGCAAAAGCTGCCCAGCTTTAAGGGCCTTGGCTTTTGGGCGCCCGATATCAGTTTTCATAACGGTTTGTGGTACCTGTATTATGCCACCTCAATCTTTGGCAAGAACACCTCGGTTATCGGTGTGGCTACCAACAAGACCTTAGACCCAAAATCAAAGGACTATAAATGGGTCGACGTCGGGATGGTAGTGCAATCGGTAACCGGGCGTGATGACTGGAATGCCATTGACCCCAACCTTGCTATAGATGAGGCGGGTACGCCCTGGTTAAGCTTCGGCTCGCACTGGGATGGTTTGAAACTGGTTAAGCTTAACCCCGACCTGAAAACAATAACCGAGCCCGAAGAATGGCACACCATAGCCAGCCGCCCGCGCGACTATAAATACAACGATGCCGAGCCCGGCGACGGCAGGATAGAGGGCGCGTTCATATTCAAAAAGGACAAGTATTACTATCTCTTTGCCTCATGGGACAGGTGTTGCGACGGCATTAACAGTACCTATAACATCCGTGTAGGCAGGTCTGAAAAGATCACTGGCCCCTACGTGGATAAAGAGGGCGTTAATATGGCAAAGGGTGGCGGCACGCTGGTGCTTGGCGGTGACACAGGCCCTAAGAAGACCTTTTACGCCTTAGGCCATAACTCTGTCGAGACTTTTGACGGAGTTGACTATATGGCGTTCCACGCCTATACAGACAGCTATGAACGGGTGATCATTGATCAATTGGACTGGGATAAGGGCTGGCCGGTGGTTAAAAGCCAGGTTTGCTGCGCGGTAACCATACCAAATAAACAATAAGTATGTTCAGTTTATGTATCCCGTCTGTACCACGTGAATGTGTGACAGTTGGAACATTTGATACACCTGTTTTTGCAATGTATTGATAATAAAATAATTAATTTCTTGATGTAGATTTCATGATACAGTTTGGCACAACTTTTATGTTAGTTAATTTATAGCTAAAAAGTATATAAATACCTAAATATAAAATACTTGTATTTTGTATTTTTATCCCAGTTAATTATTCGGATTTTAAACTTATTACCGGGTTCATCATGGCGGCTTTTACAGATTGAAATGCCACGGTCAATATAGCCACTACAATTGCTAAAACAGCCGCGAGCACAAAGATCCACCAATCAATAGGTGCACGATAAGCAAAGTCTTGCAGCCATTTGTTCATGCCCCACCAGGCTATGGGCGAAGCAATGACTATTGCTATAAGCACCAGTTTGATAAAACCATAAGATAACATAGCGGTAATGCCCTGGATACTGGCGCCCAATACTTTCCTGATCCCGATCTCTTTGCGACGTTGTTCGGCCATAAATGCTGATAATGCAAACAATCCTAAACAGGCTATCACAATAGCCAATACCGAAAAGGTGGTAAATATATGGCTGGTGCGTTGCACATCCGCATACATGTTTGCAAACTGCTGATCCATAAATGAAAACCTGATAGGCTGAGCCGGCGAGAAACTTTTCCAGGTACGTGTTATTTCTTCAATGGCATTTTTAGCATTGCTGCCTGCTATTTTAACCGATACTATAGAAGGGCTCAATCCAAAATGCAGGGCCAAAGGGCCTACATCCTCACGCATAGAATCATAATTAAAATCCTCTATCAAACCTATTACTGTAAACGCCTGGCCGCCGTCGGTTGAATTGGTAATGTGTTTGCCCACAGGATCTTTCAGGTTCAGTTTTTTAGCCATGCTTTGATTAATGATCACCGCATTTTCATCAGTTTTTATTGTAGCGTATGAGAAAGTACGTCCTGCCAGCAATTTTATGCCTAATGTTTTTAGGTATGTGTCGTCTATCTGCCAGAACTGTCCCCCCACGCCGCGGTCAATTTTTGCACGGCCTTCCTTATAAAATGTATTGCCGTTGCGTTTAGTGCCGGTAATAGGTAAGTAGTCACTTATAGATACACTTTTAACTATGGATAGTTTTGAAAGCTCATTCTTTAACGCCTTTACATTATCATCGCTTAAAGTATTAGTTCCCTGCACCAACAATACCTGGTCTTTGTCAAAACCAACCTTACGGTTTAAAATAAACTGCATCTGGTTATATATCACAATGGTACTGATGATCAGGACAACAGAAATTGCAAACTGGAACACAACAAGGCCATTTCTAAGCCCGGAGCTTTTACTGCCCGAACTGATAGAGCCTTTAAGCACCTGTACTGGTTTAAAGCCCGAAAGATAAAACGCAGGGTATAAACCGGCAGCAATACCCACAATTACAGCGGATAACAGGATTGCCGGCACAAACCACCAGGATAACCATGGCATGGCCAGCTCTCTTGATGCCAATGTATTAAAGTAAGGCAATAACAACCGTGCTATTATAACACCCACAATAAAAGAGATGACACTGTAGATCAGCGATTCCGTAAGAAACTGGTTGATCAAACTGCCGCGTTGAGATCCGACAACTTTTCTTAAACCCACTTCTTTAGCCCTGTTTGCTGATCGTGCGGTTGAAAGATTGATAAAATTGATACACGCGATAGTAAGGATAAATAGAGCTACCGCGCCAAACAGCCAGATAAAACGAATATCGCCATATGTAGTAAAGTCACCTATGTTATATGATTTAAGGTTTATATCTGCTACAGGCTGTAGCTCAAGCCACATTTGTTTTTCCATTTGTTCGGCACCAACGTTTCCGCCACGCTTCATATCGGGGATAATGTAATTATGAAGCAGGTCTGTAGTAAGTTTCTTACCGAATTCTTTAGGTTCTGTACCCGGGCGCAGCTTGATATAACTGGTGTAATTCCATGCTCCCCATTGCGTTTGTTCGCCATGCCACAACTCTTTATCGGTTAATGTTAAAAAGAAATCTAATGATCGTAGGTGCGAGTTTTGCGGAATGTTTTCCATAACGCCACCAATGGTATAAGGCTGGCTTTTATCGTCATTAAGGTACATTACCTTACCAATAGGGTTTAGCCCGGGGAAGTATTTATCAGCTTTACGTTTAGATATCAGCATTGATCGTGGCGCTGCAAGGGCGTTTTTATTACTGCCGTAAGCCATTGGCAATTGCAGTATATTAAGCGTCTCCTGGTCTATATAGGCAAAACCTTCTTCAAAAGTATTTTGTACCTGGTCTGCCCGGCGTAATTCATTGTTTCCGGCCCCTGCAAATAATGGGCTTGTCATTAACCTGCCTGATTTTTCTACTTCGGGGAAGTCGGCTTTTATAACCTTCCATGTCGGTGCGGGGAAAGCAAGGCCTTGCTGCAGTTTGCCATTGCCCGTATAATATTGAACAACGCGGTATATACGGTCGCCATCGGGATAGGTACGGTCATAACTCAACTCAAACTTAATATATAAGGCTATTAGCAGGCATGCCGCAATGCCGAAAGAAAATCCACCGATCTTGATAGCAGTGTAAAGCTTATGCTTGCGCAGTTGCCGTAGTGCTATTTTAAAATAATTTTTTATCATGATATATCAATGCCGTAATGAAACTTGCCTAAGTATCTGTGCATTACCTTTAAAAATATGCCTTTATTTTAATTGATTGTTTATCAAGTAATTATAAATTTATTAAATGAGCCTACTGTCCGTTTTCGTACGGTTTGCGCACGATAATAATACATTAGTATTGTAGTTAGTTTACCGCTTTAATGTTTGTATAAACATTAAAACTAACAGTAAAATAAAATGATAAAGATCAGGATCTGAGAGACCAAACCGAACGTTCTATTATCGCACTGAAACACCTGTCAATATTTAATTAATATCGCCACCCGGCAGGCTTCCGGTAATTTAATTGAGTCTAACCGGAAATTAAACGTATCTTGCATACTTATTCAAAACAAATCATGGCAACAGGAACAGTAAAATTTTTTAATGAAACAAAAGGCTTCGGCTTTATTACCCCGGATCAAGGCGGAAAAGAAGTGTTTGTACACGTAACCGGCTTAAAAGACGAGATCCGCGAAGGTGACGAGGTGACGTATGAAGTAGAAGATGGTAAAAAGGGTCCGAGTGCAGTTAACGTAAAAAGAAATTAAGCTTGGCCAGATCAACAGAAACATTCAGTAAAAAGGAAAAAGAAAAGAAACGGCTAAAAAAAGCTAAGGAAAAATTAGAAAAAGCCGAAGAGCGTAAAGCTAACGCGGTAAAGGGCAAAAGCCTGGAAGACATGCTGGCCTATACCGATGAGTACGGCAACATTACTTCCACACCTCCGGATCCTTCGCGTAAATTGAAGGTCAACTCGGCCGATATCCAGATCTCTATCCCAAAGCAGGAGGATATCGTACAGGAAATTGTACGTACAGGTATAGTTGGTTTTTTTAACGAAGCTAAAGGTTACGGTTTTATTAAAGATATGCAGACCCAGGAAAGCATCTTTGTTCACGCCAATAGCCTGACAGAACCTATCAAAGAAAATAATAAAGTGACCTTTGAGATAGAGCCCGGCGCAAAAGGGCCGACTGCGGTAAAGGTTAAGTTATCCAAATAAACCGATCGGTATTGTGGATGATTAGCCTCAGGGGTTTATTTTCTCCATAGAAATTATTAATGTTCCCGCAGGGCATCCGTAGATGCCCTGCGTAGACGAAAGTACTATGGCGCTTCTACATAGCGCTTGTTTCGCAGTAGTGTGAAACAGATGAAACACCTGAAACAAGCTTTTGGGTTTAACATTCTGTAAATAAATAAATTGATGTTTTGGTTAAACAAAAATGAAACAACTTATTGCACTTTTTCTGATGTTTTGCTGAAATGCGTTATGTAAATCAGCGTAAAATATCAAAAGTTGTGCGGTGATAACACCGACCACAAACTGAATTATCACTTAAGCCGTAAATTGGCATATATTAATTATTTAACATCCACCATCCAATAGTGCCAGTTTTTTTTTGAAATCCAATTACAAATAATATCATTCGGAAAGATAATAGGCCTATCACGGTCGACTTTCCATTTTCCTGCCCAGCCTGGTATAATTTCTGTATTTGAGGGATAAATAGTTCCGTGTTTAAGCATTACTGATTTACCATGGCCTGTTAACGTTGTTTTTGGATAATAACTATTATCTGTTAGACAGATGAATTTTCTTACCTCAAAACCTGAGAAATTATGTAATCGTTCAATATCTTTTAGAGCATCATAAGAGTCTAAATCTTTGGCACGGTTGCTAATCTTCATAAAGCATTTTAACTCTATTGCGGCTTTTACATTACCTAAGATGCAGACAATATCAATGCTTTTGTCTTGGTGATTTGTTTCCATTTCAATTTCAAAATTTTCGCCAGGGAGGATACAATATATATTTCCTAAATCAAAAATGAGCTTAGACAGGTGGAGTTGCAATGAAGATTCTTTATTAATCTTTAACTTTTCCGATACGATTTTTTCAAAAAGTATGTACCAAGACAACTCAATAATATGGTTTAGCCTTGTAATGGGATCTGTAAATATCATGAAATAAATATGGCGTTAAATGTATGCCCGATATAATATTGGACACTCTTAATTGATTGTAAGATATAGGTGTAAAACATTAGATGAATATAGCTATAAAACAACAAAAGCCCCGGGCTTGGGGCTTTTGTACTCAGAGCGGGAATCGAACCCGCACTCCGTTTACGGGAACAGGATTTTAAGTCCTGCGTGTCTACCAGTTCCACCATCTGAGCCGGTGTTTAGTACCCAGCGCCGGAGTCGAACCGCGGCATCTGGCTAAAGGTAAGGTTTTAGTAAAGTTACATAAACCTTTTAACAATAAATCCCTTCTTGTGAAAGGGATTTGAGCGAAAGACGAGATTCGAACTCGCGACCCCGACCTTGGCAAGGTCGTGCTCTACCAACTGAGCTACTTTCGCGTTGGTTATTTTCCTGCTTGAAGTTGGCTGTGTGCCTATCTCGTTTGCGGGAGTGCAAATATAGACAGAATTGAAGTTTCTGCAAGGAAAATTTTCACTTTTTTTAAAGGTTTTTATAAGTCGCTGTTTTTCAAAACGTCTGCTATCAAATCATTTTCATATCCGCGGCCCAAAGCGTACTGTTGCAGCTTGTACCGGCGCTTGTCGGCATCTTTTTCATTTAATAAAGCTGCCTTTTTAGTTAAAATGTGTAGCAAAGCCTGTAAATAGGCATCGCCGTCAATCAGTAACAGAGCTTTTTTTATCAATACGTCAGGCACTCTCTTAATTTTTAGTCCTTGTTTTATCTTGATCTTGCCCCAGGCTTTTTGGTTAAATTTACCTTGTACGTAAGCTTTTGCAAAACGTTCTTCGTTTAAAAAGCCGGTGGTTACCAGGTCGGTAATGATATTTTCGACCGCTTCGGGCCATAATCCCCATTCGTACAGCTTGTCCCGCATTTCCTGTTGCGACCGGTCCTGGTAGGCGCAATAATGCTCTGCTTTGGTAAGGGCAACTTTTGGGTCGGTTATTTTTTGTTTTTTGGGCAGGTCCATATCTGTTGCCCAAACTTATGGGATATAGATCACTTAGACAAATGTCTAATATGTGCCGCTTTCAATTATGCGAAAGTCGCCCGCTTTAGTTAGTACCGCCTTTGTGGATACTGGTGTATTGCTAATTAAATCACTGCTGTAACCTCCTAAAAGTAAAAGATAATCGTCTTTACGCTCCCGGTAGGAACCAGATTTTAACGAGTTATTGTAGATAGTATAACTATGATCTTTTACTACAAGTCGCACTTCATCAAGGTTGTCAATTTTACCTAAAAAGATTTTAAATGTCTCAGGACTATTAACTTGAAGTATCGTTTTGTCGGATCTGACCGCGATAATATAATATGAACAAAATGCGGGGGGGCAGCCACGCATAAAACCATTTCCAACCTTGTATTTTTTTATAAGCTTAGCGTATTTTTTATCTCCCGTCTCAAAAATTACACGGTCTTTAGCCTTACGAAAATAAGGACCGGCGTTGAAAACGCACCGCCAGTATAGATAGGTAGAATCAGGTATAACGTTAGCAAAATATTTGGCATCCTCTTTATACTTTGGGAATAATGTAAAATCAGGATCATTAAAATCTGTAGCAGTTTGACAAAAAGCCGGTTTACATAATGCCAGTAGTAATATGATAAATAATGATCTGAACATTTTATTGAGATAAGGTTACATAAATGTAAGGATAAATTTGATATGATGCCGCTTAAAATCAAATTGCCGATTATTGTGTTAATAGGCTAAATTATTAGCAATTTTACATCGCCATGCTAAGCAACCAATATTCAATTACAGCAGTTAAGCAAATTATAAACGCGCAGGGTGATATCGTAACAGATGATCTCATCAGTATATTATTGACAGACAGCCGCCGCATCAATATCGCGGCCGAAGGCCTGTTTTTCGCCCTGAGCGGCAGGCGCAACGGTCACGAGTTCATTGCCGAAGCCTATGCCGCAGGGGTGCGCAATTTTGTAGTAAAGCAAGGCCCTGAAATTAAACTGCCCGGCGCCAACTTTTTGATTGTTGACGATGTGCTTAGCGCGCTGCAAAAGCTGGCCCAGCATCACCGCAGCCGATTTAATTTAGACGTGATAGGCATTACCGGCAGTAACGGCAAAACCATTGTTAAAGAGTGGCTTTACCAATTAATGGCGGTCGATAAAAATATTGTACGTAACCCAAAAAGCTATAATTCGCAAATTGGTGTACCTCTGTCTGTATGGCAGATCAATGATAGAAACAACCTGGGTATTTTTGAGGCCGGTATATCCCTTCCCGGCGAAATGGATAACCTGGAAGCCATCATAAAACCCAACATCGGAATACTTACGCATTTGGGTACCGCGCACGATGAAGGCTTTGAAAACACGCGGGAAAAGGTATTAGAAAAGTTGAAGCTATTCAAGAATTGTAAACTGCTTATTCACAACTATGACCAGTTGCTTGATTATAAAAAGGACATTGCCAATTTAAAAACCTTTACCTGGAGCCGCAATTTTAAGCAGGCCGACCTATATGTTTTCAGTGAAACTATCATCAAAAGAAATTATTACCTGCGCGCCAGGTTTGATGGAAAGGAAATAGAATGCCTGATCCCTTTTCTTGATGAGGCATCAATTGAGAATGCCATTGTTTGCTGGGCCACGTTGTTATATTTAGGTTATCCATCTGCCGAAGCTGATAAACGTTTAGAGCGCCTTAACCCGGTTAGTATGCGGTTAGAATTGAAAACCGGCATCAACGATTGTTCAGTTATTGACGATTCTTATAACTCAGATATCCAATCGCTGGAGATAGCGCTTAACTTTTTAAATCAGCAAAATCAGCATAAGAAAAAGACATTGGTGCTGTCTGATATCTTTCAATCGGGCCTGCAGGAAGATGTTTTGTATAAACAGGTGGCCGAACTGATCAGATCAAAAAAGGTCGACAAGTTTATTGGCGTCGGCGAGGCGCTGGTGAAACACCAGGATTATTTCGAGCCTCCCGAAAAGTTTTTCTACAAAGATACCACCGAACTGCTTAATAGCCTGTTGGCGCTTGGCTTTAAAAGTGAAACCATCCTGATAAAAGGTTCACGGAGTTTTGAGTTTGAAAGGGTAAGCAGGGCGTTGGTTCAAAAAACGCACGAGACGGTAATGGAGATCAACCTTAACGCCATGCTGAATAATTTGAACTACTATAAATCAAAATTAAAGCCGGGCGTAAAGTTGATGGCAATGGTGAAAGCTTTTAGCTATGGCAGCGGTACTTTTGAGTTGGCCAATATGCTGCAATATAACAAAGTTGATTATTTGGCGGTAGCTTATACCGATGAGGGTATTTCATTACGACAGGCAGGCATAACCATGCCTATAATGATATTAAATGCCGAGCAATCCGCATTTGATAAGTTAATTGAGTTCAAACTTGAACCTGTGATATTCAGTTTTGGCTTATTTGATGATTTTATAAAATATGCCCAGCAAAACGATATCACCAATTACCCGGTACACCTTAAAATAGATACAGGTATGCACAGGCTTGGTTTTGAGCCTTTCGAGATAGAAACCCTATGCGACTTGCTGGAAGAGAATAAATATGTACGGATCTTATCCATGTTCTCGCACCTGGCAGCCAGCGAAGCTGCAAAACATGATGAATTTACTCAAACACAGATCAGCCGTTTTGAAAAGGCCGCTAAAAAGATAGAAAAATGCCTGGGTTATAAAGTAATCAAACACCTGTCAAACACCTCGGGTATTACGCGCTGGCCATCGGCACAGTTTGACATGGTAAGGTTGGGTATCGGTTTGTACGGTATTGATGCCGCGGTTCCTGCTGATGATAGTGCGTTGCAGCCCATCACCAGTTTAAAAACCAGTGTATCGCAGGTTAAGAAAATAGCGGCCGGCGACACCATAGGCTACGGTCGCAACGGCGTAATGCCGAAAGATGGCAAGATAGCCACCGTACGTATTGGCTATGCCGATGGTTATCTGCGTGCGTTTGGTAACGGGGTAGGTAATATGCTGGTAAATGGGGTGGTGGTACCCACCATTGGCAATGTATCAATGGATATGTGCATGATAGATGTAAGTGCTGTTGATGTTAAAGAAGGGGATGAGGTTATTGTGTTTAACGAGCAACACCGCATAGAAGAATTAGCAAGCCAGATAGGGACAATCCCTTATGAAATACTGACCAATATTTCGCAGCGCGTAAAAAGGGTATATTTTTACGAATAAGCGATAACTCAACTATCCAATATCAGTAGTTAAACGTATCAAAATGCGTATTTATACGGTAGAAACAGTTTGCTAAAGGATGTAATTTTGTGTATTAAATTTTTTAATACCTGTTGATTTACTAATATTTTTAGCATAAATTTGTGGTATGACTACCGCCGAAAACATAATGACCGAATATCTTACAAGGGTTTGTACCTTCCTTAAACAGGAATTGCCGACAAAATACTGGACCTTTATTTCTGTTGAAAATAATAAGATAATCATTACGTTAAATCAGTTTACCAAAGCCCTTAATGAAATTTATATCGAGTTACAAGAGCTAATTACTGAAAAGATCTTTAGGGTACGTGAGCGGCAATATGATCTGCACTTCGTGATATGGACACCTACACAAACCAGGGACTTTTCAGTTCTCAAATTGAGTAGTAAAGAACAAGAAATTTAAACACTGTCCTATGAACAATATAAATGATCCTAAACGAAAAATTGTTCGTTGCCCCACTTGTTCTACAGTATCGCATCACAAGATACCTAACGGAGAAATGTTTAAGATTTTCCTGTTTTGGTTACCCCTTCAAAGATATAGGTGCTATAGCTGCTTCAATAAGTTTTATGTGAAAGGGTAAATGCTTATTTCAAATTTCAAACGTGTAATCGAGCATTTTATAAAAATTTCTGTGCCTGTTTAAAAGAACGTACTTTTACACACAGAATTTGCAGATCAAAATGACCAAGGTAGCCAGGGCGTTATTAAATTATTTTTTTAAAGGATTGATCGTGGTTGTGCCGATAGGCGCGGCTGCTTTCCTGATCTTTTGGGCAATTTCGAGCATTGACAGCGCCTTAAATTTAAGCGATGTTTTATGGACAGACAGTAAAGGCCGGCCAATGCACATACCCGGAGTCGGGATTTTAAACGTCCTAATAGTGATCATGATTGCCGGTGTGCTGGTAACCAACGTAATTACCGACCCGATCAAGCGCTGGTTTAAAAGATGGCTGAATAAGTTGCCATTCTTTAATTTTCTCTACTCTTCAATCAAAGACCTTACCGAAGCCTTTGTTGGCGATGAAAAAAAGTTTAACGAGGCGGTTATTGTTGAGGTTAATGAATTTGGTCTGAAAAAAATCGGTTTCCTGGTGCAAAAGGACCTTGCTAAATTGGGCTTACCCGGCGAGGTCGCGGTTTATTTCCCGTATTCATATTCATTTGCAGGGCAGGTAGTTATTATTGCTGCGGATAAGGTTAAACCGATTGACAAAAATGCCGCAGACATGATGAAGTTTGTAATATCAGGCGGTGTGAGCGGGCTTGACTGATCTTGTCTTTTTAATCGGGTTCTTGAAACTTCTTATCGCCAAAAAAGTACTGATGATCATCAGTATTGCGGCCAGCAAATACGGCGCGCCCGGAAAGTAAATTCCCGAAGTTTTGTTAGTATAATGCGCAAATAAAAAGCTGAATATAAACGGCCCTACTATTACACTTATGCTGTTCAAAATGGTAATGGCACCCTGTAGCTCGCCTTGTTCATTTTTAGCGACTTTATTGGTGGCGTATCCCTGCAAAGCCGGGCCTGAAATACCTCCAAGACAATAAGGGATCATAAATATATATACCAGCCACCCACGATTTACAAATGCGATAAGGGTAAGGCCGATAGCGTAAAAAATTATACCTGCTATAATATTTTTCTGTTGGCCAAATTTGGGTATGGTATAACGGATCAAACCTGCTTGTATGGCAAACAGCAACCCGCCAATAAATAGTGCCAACCAACTAACGCTGTGCATAGACCAATTGAACTTTTCATATAGAAAGAATGACATTAAATATTCTACAGCTTTTTGTGCGATGTAAACTAACAGGATAGCGCCTATCAGGCCGGCTAAGCCAACGTGTTTGGTAAATACCCTTATCAACGATCCCAATGGATTGGCTCGTTTCCATTCAAATTTGCGGCGATGTTCGGGTTTAAGTGATTCGGGCAATACAAACAAACCGTACATGCCGTTTAAAAAAGCAAAGCCCGCTGCCGCCATAAACGGGAATTTAATATTAAGCTCGCCCAAATAACCACCCAGGCCGACACCCAATATCAGGCCTATGCCTGAAGCCGCACCGACTAAGCCAAAGTTGGCATCGCGTTTATGCCCTGTACTTACATCTGCTATATAAGCCGTAGCAGTAGCTGTACTGGCACCCGTTACACCGGCAATAAACCGGCCCACAAACAGCCAGGCAATTGATGGGGCAAATGCCATAAATAAATAATCGATACTAAAGCCAAAAAGCGAGATCAGGAGTACCGGCCTGCGGCCATACCTGTCACTTAAACTCCCCATGATAGATGCGAAGATCAATTGCATTGACGCATAAATCAGCGTAAGCCATCCGTTATATTTAGATGCCATGCTCAGGTCAAAATGCCCCAGCGTTTGTAATAGCTTGGGCATTACAGGTATGATAATACCCAAACCTAAAACATCAACAAATATGGTTATAAAAATAAAGCCTAATGCAGCAGAACGTTTTGTTTTGGTGACCTGCCCGGTCATGTTAGAAAAAGATGATTGCTCTTCGGCCATATAAGATAGAAATGTGAACTTAGCAGTTGTATAACCAATAATCTTAGTTTGTGTTTCTTTTAAAACTTCTAACTGCCAACAATACACTCAATAGCATCAGTATGGCACCTAAAATAAAAGGTGCTCCAGGTAAATAAACAGGCGTATTCTTTTGCGTGAATCTGTAAAAAAGATAGGTCATGATCCACGGGCCAAAGATGGAGCTTAAGCTGGCGAGGCTGGTAAGCGCGCCCTGTAATTCGCCTTGTTCATTGGCGGGTACCTGTTCGGTCATAATTCCCTGCAGGGCAGGGCCTGCAATACCACCAAGTGCATAAGGTATCATAAAGGCAAACATCATCCAGCCTTTGGTGGCTACAGCGAATAATATCAACCCGATAGCATAAAACGACAGCCCCATCCAAATGGCCCGCTGCTGGCCCAGTTTTGGGATAGCGATCCGGATCAAGCCACCCTGAACGGCGGCAATACTTAAGCCAACAAATCCTAAAGAATAACCTACCCAGGCCTCGTTCCAACCAAATTTGGTCATGGTATAAAAGGTCCACACGCTTTGTACGGATTGTGCCGCAAAATAAACCAGGAATAACGATGCGGCTAAACCTAAAACAGCAGGGTATTTATTCAGTTGTAACAATGACCCCAGCGGATTAGCCCGTTTGAGCTCAAAAGGCCTGCGATGTGCTTTATCTAAAGATTCAGGCAATACAAAATACCCGTATGTGGCATTTAGTAAAGCTAATCCAGCGGCAGCCAAAAAAGGGTAGTGGGTATTGTATTTACCAAGTATGCCACCAATTACCGGCCCTATAATAAAACCTAAACCAAATGCAACACCTATCATCCCGAAATTCTGGGCGCGTTTTTCGGGCGTGCTTACATCTGCTATATAGGCTGATGCGGTGGTGAAACTGGCACCGGTAATGCCTGCTATGGCACGGCCCAAAAACAACCAGCCTATGCTGGGGGCGAAAGCCAGGAAAAGATAATCAACACCAAATCCTAACAACGATCCCAGTAAAACAGGGCGACGGCCATACTTGTCGCTTAAATTGCCCAAAACCGGTGCGAAAATAAATTGCATCACAGCGTAGGCAAATGTTAACAGGCCCGCGTAGCGCGATGCTTCACTTAAGTTGCCATGTATCAGGGTTTCTATCAGCTTAGGTAATACAGGTATAATAATACCCAAACCGGTTACGTCGATCAGCAGCGTAATAAATATAAATCCTAAAGCGGCTTCTTTTTTTGACTTGGCAGGTTTGTCCATTATATTGAGTATAAACTATAATAATATGGTTTAATCAATGTTTATTGTGTCTTATCTTATAACTGTCGAAATTATATCATCACTTTTTACAAACCCAAAATATCGTGAATCGAACGCATCATGCCTGCTATCCCCCAATAAAAAATAGCTGTCTTTTGGAACTTTTACAGGTCCCAAATTATCCTCATTGTAACCGCGTGCTCTAAAATCAGCAAAAATAGCTGGATTTACAGTGTCAGCTGCCAAACGGGGTTTTAAATTAAGATGATATTGTTTTAATTCAGATGTTGTAAAATTACCAATAGCCAAACTATCATTAATAAGCTCTACAGTGTTTTTGTTTCTATTTATGTATCCTGCAATACTTAATAATTGTTTTTTTGAAATATAATACTCATTCCAGGCAAAAGAGTCGTTCAATGGTTTGCCGTTTAAATAAACCACAGCTTTTCTTATCTCTACTATATCATTTTCTTTTCCAATGCACCTAAATATCCAAACGCCCTTATCAGGACCGTTAAAGACTACAAAATCATTGTTATTTACTTTTTTTAATTTAGATGCGATCAGCCAATCACCAGGCATGTAAGTTGGCTCATTTGCCGTTGTCGGTACCGAATAAAAATTCAAAATATGAGTTGCCCTTAACGTTATCCACAGCGCGACTGTACATGCAAATAACGTTACAATCAGAACAGCAGGTTTTTTCATGAATAAATAATCGAGTTCTTTAGAAGTTTGGTTTCAGCACATACTTCTCGTAAAAACGGAAAATATGTTCAACTGCTTCTTCGGCAGTATCAACAACCCTGTACAGGTTAAGGTCGTCAGGATGGATGTTATGTTCCTGGTTTAACATTTTTTCAGTTATCCAGTTAAATAAGCCGCCCCAGTATTCTACACCCACAAACACAATCGGGAAACGTGCAATTTTACCGGTCTGGATCAGGGTAATCGCCTCGAATGATTCATCCAAAGTACCAAATCCGCCAGGTAATACAATAAAGCCCTGCGAATATTTCATGAACATTACCTTACGGATAAAGAAATAATCAAACTCAAGTACCTTATCCCGGTCGATATATTTATTATGAAACTGCTCAAAAGGTAGTTCGATATTTAGCCCTACGGATTTACCCCCGGCCTCATAAGCGCCTTTATTGGCAGCCTCCATAATACCCGGCCCGCCGCCTGATATTACGCCGTAGCCGCGCTCTGTTAGCAAACGGGCAGTATCTTCGGCAAGTTTATAGTAGCGGTTGTCATTCTTGGTACGTGCTGAACCGAATATGGATACACATGGGCCTATCTTAGCCAGTTTCTCAAAGCCGTCAACAAACTCGGCCATTATTTTAAAGATCTGCCAGGAGTCGGTTACCTTAATTTCCTGCCAGTTTTTGTTTTCAAACGCGTGTCTTATTTTCTCTTCGCCTGTCATATCGTGTCTTAAATGTAGTGTAATTATGCAACTGCCGCTTTTGTTTTGTTTTTTGATGTAAGCAGCAATCCTGCAAATGTAATGATCCCGTTTACAAGGATAAGTTCATTATCAAAAGTATAACCAAATAAAGTTGTAGAGTTTGCACTTAAGTAAAAACAAATAGCCGGCGACAGCACACAAATAAAAGGCACCAGCTTGTCTTTAACCTGCCTGCCGCTTAAAAATAACCCAAACGAATAAAGACCTAATAAAGGCCCATAGGTGTATGACGCTACTTTAAATATGGCGCTTACTACGGCATCGTTATTAATGGCGTTAAATATAATAATGGTTAGAAACAACAATCCCGAAAAAGCTATGTGCACATAATGGCGCACATTTACCATTTTTTTACTGTTGATATCTTTCCCTTTGTTAAAGTTTAAAAAATCAACACAAAACGATGTGGTTAAGGCAGTTAAGGCCGAATCGGTAGTGGCAAATGTGGCGGCAGTTAAACCCAACATAAATACTACGGCTGGTATAACGCCCAGGTATTTTAAAGCGATTGTGGGATAGAGGTAATCTGTTTTTGTAACCGTGATGCCATAACGTGTTGCGTACATATACAGCAATGCGCCGACACTTAAAAAGAAAATGTTGATCACCACAAACACGGCAGTAAAGCTGAACATATTTTTTTGCGCTTCGCGGATGTTTTTAAGGCTTAGGTTTTTTTGCATCAAGTCCTGGTCAAGCCCTGTCATGCCCACGGTAATAAATAAGCCGCCGATAAATTGCTTAGTGATATGAAAGTGACTGGTCATGAAATCATCAAAGAAAAATATCTTGGAATAACTGCTGTTTTTAATGGCGTCTGCCGCTTCAAACAGGTTAAAGTTCATGCTGCGGCAAATAAAAAATATCGATAGAAAAACAGACGATACCAGGAACAAGGTTTGCAAACTGTCTGTAATAATAATTGTCTTCAACCCGCCTTTAAAAGTATAGGCCCAGATCAATACCAGGCATATCAATACCGTAACGGCAAAAGGTACACCATAACTATCAAAAATAAATTTCTGCAATACAATCACCACCAGGTAAAGCCTGAACGACGACCCAATTACCCGGCTGATCAGAAAAATGCCTGCCGCTGTTTTATAACTCCATGTGCCTAAAGCATGTTCAATGTAGCTGTAAATTGAGGTCAGTTTCATGCGGTAGTACAAAGGCAGCAATACCGTTGCTATGATAATAAACCCGGCGGCATTACCCAGTACAAACTGAAAGTAAGCAAACTGATCGCCACCGGGCGAGCCAACTTTACCGGGTACCGATATGAACGTTACGCCGCTTAAAGCAGTGCCAATCATCCCAAATGCTACAAGGTACCATTTAGAATTGCGGTTAGCCACAAAGAAAGTATCGTTGTCTGATGATTTTCTTGAGGTTAGCCATGATATCACTAACAAGACTAAGAAATAACCAATTATAAATGAAAGCAGTAATCCGGGTGACATGTTATAAAATTATATGTCATTTCGAACGAGGTACGAGGAGAAATCTTATGCGACTGGCAGGTAAATCGTATAAGATTTCTCACTTTGTTCGAAATGACAAAGTGATTTATTAATTCTTGCTGACAAGTTATGTATAGTAGATTTATTAAACAAAAAAATAAACATTAAGGCCTTTTACATACTTTCCGACTTCCTGACTATTAACTATCTTCGCAATATGAACTTTTCGTCGAAGTTGTTGGAAAATGCGGTTGCAGAGTTTGCAAAATTACCGGGGGTGGGGCAGAAAACGGCGTTACGCTTAGTGTTGCACCTTTTAAATCAGGAGAAGGAAGATGTTGAGAAATTTAGCGGAACGATAAGTAAACTGCGTAATGAGATCAGGTTTTGCAGCACCTGTCATAATATTTCTGATCAGCAGTTTTGCGAGATCTGTTCATCGCATAAACGCGATCAGAGCCTGATATGTGTTGTAGAAGACACCCGCGATGTAATGGCCATTGAAAATACCAGCCAGTACAATGGCGTGTACCATGTATTGGGCGGCTTAATATCGCCGATGGATGGCATTGGGCCGTCGGACTTGCAGGTGGACACGTTGGTTGAACGTTTAAGCAATGACGAAGTAAAAGAAGTTATCTTTGCGCTTAGCGCTACTATGGAGGGCGATACTACCATCTTTTACTTGCATAAAAAATTAAAACAATTCAATATAAGTATCTCAACAATAGCCCGTGGCATAGCCTTTGGTGGAGAATTGGAGTACGTAGACGAGATCACCCTCGGGCGGTCTATCGCTACGCGTGTTCCGTATGAAAATTCTTTATCCAGGTAAGTATGAAACTATCGGTAATCATAGTAAATCATAACCGTTGTGATTTATTAAAGCTCGCATTAAATTCTTTAGTTAAAGCAGGTAATGCTATTGATTATGAATTGATTATAGTTGACAATGGATCAACCGATAATTCAGTTGAAATGCTTCATACCGATTACCCCGCAATTCGCCTGATTGCCAATAACATTAACGAAGGTGTAGCCAAAGCAAATAACCAGGGGATAGAAGTGTCTAAAGGCGAGTATGTTTTACTAGTCAATGCGGATACTATTTGCGGCAAAGAAACCCTGGATAAGATCATTGGTTTTATGGATGCTCACCCTGATGCCGGTGGTTTAGGGGTACGGATGGTTGATGCTAAAGGCAGTTTTCTGCCCGAGTCTAATCGGGGGTTAACAAAACCATGGATCAGCTTTTTTAAACTGATAGGTTTTGCTAAACATTTTGCCAAATCACGCATTTCAAACCGTAACCACAAAGAGTGGGTGGAGGAGTTTCAAACATCAGAGATAGATATCCTGAACGATGCATTTATGCTGATACGCAGGCCGGTATTGAATGAAACGGGCTTGTTTGATGAACGTTTTGTGCAATATGGCCATAACATCGATCTGTCTTACCGGATGCGACTGGCTGGTTTTAAGAATTATTATTTCCCCAAAACTTATATTATCAACTTTAAAAGCGACAATACGCCTAAAATTAGCTGGCAATACGTAAAGAATTTTTATGGTGCTATGCTTATCTTCGCCGCCAAGTACATGTTTAAACTGCCTGAAATAAAAATAACAGAAGGCATACAACTGTACCCGCCAGCGTATGAAGTTGAACAATAAGATAGTAATTATAACCGGTGCCTCTTCGGGCATTGGTAAATCATTAGCAGAAGAATTTGCGCTCCGTGGCGCTAACCTTGTTTTGGCTGCCCGCCAATATGTTACTTTATGCGAAATTGCACAGTCATTACAGGATCAATATCAAATTAAAGCCTTAGCGGTACAATGTGACGTCGCCGTTGAAAGCGATTGTGATCATTTGATCAAACAAACCATTACTACTTTCGGAAAAATTGATATATTGGTAAATAACGCGGGCATCTCCATGCGTGCTTTGTTTAGAGATGCAGAGTTGCAGGTATTAAAAACCTTAATGGACGTGAATTTTTGGGGCACGGTGTATTGTACCAAATACGCGTTGCCCGAGATCTTAAAAACAAAAGGTTCTGTGGTAGGGGTGTCGTCTATAGCAGGTTATAAAGGTTTGCCAGGCAGAACAGGTTATTCAGCTTCAAAGTTTGCCATGAATGGTTTCTTGGATGCTTTACGAGTCGAGAATTTAAAAACTGGCGTACACGTAATGACCGCTTGCCCGGGGTTCACAGCATCAAACATCCGAAATACTGCATTAAATAAAGACGGTAACCAGCAGGGGGAAAGTACGTTGCATGAAGAAAAAATGATGACTTCAGATGAAGTCGCAAAAATCATTGCCGATGGTGTTGAAAAGCGCGAACGCACTTTAATTATGACCGGGCAGGGTAAGCTGACTGTGCTTTTAAGTAAACTTATCCCTGCCAGATTGGATAAGTTGGTTTACAATGTTTTTGCCAAGGAAAAAGATGCGCTGTTAAAATAGGATCTGACCAGCTTATAAACTTATCGACTCAAAATCATCTATCTTATCCAGATTTAAAATAAAGCGCCCGTCATCGTCCCGGTCAAAAGTAGGTTTGAATTTGCCGCCCCATACCACTTCATCATATTGGTAAGATGTCCGTGAGTGTACAGTTTGCGAAAATGTATCGTCAAAAGCTTTTAGTAATACCGCGAAGCTGGCCTCCGTGCTTGCCAGGTCTTCTGGCGTAATGTCTTTCAACGGGCTGTCATCATTTAGCGGATGTACTACCGTCCAGCTTAATGTGAGTATACTTACCTTTTTTCTTTCTAATTCCAGTGGCAAAAACCTGCGTACCTTCTTGCCATTAACATCTTCGTTGTATGAAAATATAACTTCCATTTGCAGGTCTATCAATGTATTGCGACGCAGGTTGGTTAGCCTGAACATTAATCCCCGGCTGTTTTCAAGGTATGGGGCAATTAACAGGTGTTCACTGTATTTTATTTTGGCTGATGGTCTTGAAAAACGCCCATACAATAACCCTGTAGCCAAAGCAAATGCTAAAAGACCCGCCATTGATTCTAATGCCGCTATAGAGTTAGCCGCCATTCCCCTTGGGCTGATGTGGCCATAACCAACCGTGGATATGGTTTGTGCCGAAAAGAAAAAAGCATCCATGAAACGAGAGAAAAAGGTGTTACCCACAGCACCATCCAATGTACCCGGCCCCAATGACACATAAATAAAGGCAAATACAATATTGGCAGCCATGTACCCGGATAATACAATCAACCAGAACCTGCCCCAACTCATGGTGATCAGTGTATGGTAATTGTTAGCTGTATTAAAGAAAGATAAACCCTTGCGTTTTACGTTGATCGACCCGTCCCGGTTTACCAGGCGTTGGCTCTTCATAACAGCCTGTGTGCCAAATCCCAGGTCATCTTCGGGGTTGAATTTTCTTTTATGTATGGACATGGTTTGGATAATAGTTAATTAAATTTAGTAACAGATAAGTTAAATGAATTGGTTGATTTTGTCAATTAGTAAAACAAACCCTTGTAAATTTATCATTCTGCTTGCTTTTAGAAAAAACTATTTCCATATTTGCTGCATAATGATAATTAAAAGTTTAAATAATAATTGGTGGTGGCTTAACGATTAATCGTAAGGCAAACTCCTGTTATTATAAATCATATTTAAAGGGTTGCCGTACGGTAACCCTTTTTTGTTAAAAACGTTTAATGATCTGTAATTAAAAATCCCCAAAGGGGAGCTAATATGAAACAAATACTAAACCACCTTTTTGAGAACAAAACTTTATCACGCGAGCAGGCTAAAAATATCTTAACGCTTATATCGCAAGGCATGTACAACAATTCGCAAATGACCGCTTTTATGACGGCTTATTGTATGCGAACGGTAACTGTGACCGAGCTGGAGGGTTTCAGGGATGCCATGCTTGAACTTTGTTTATCCGTTGATCTGGGTACTGATGATCTGATAGACTTATGTGGTACCGGTGGCGATGGTAAGGATACGTTCAATATCTCAACACTGGCATCATTTGTAGTTGCAGGTGCGGGTTATAAGGTGGCTAAACATGGTAATTACGGTGTTTCATCAGGTTGCGGATCATCAAATGTGATGGAATACTTGGGTTATAAGTTTACCAATAACATAGACGATCTTAAAAGAACAATTGAAACGGCTAATATCTGTTTTTTACACGCCCCTTTATTTCACCCGGCTATGAAAACAGTTGCACCTATTCGCCGCGAATTGGGTGTAAAAACATTTTTTAACATGCTGGGGCCAATGGTTAACCCCGCTATGCCTAAAAATCAATTGGTTGGGGTTTATAATTTAGAGCTGGCAAGAATGTATGCCTATCTTTACCAGCGGTCTGACAAGCAATATACCATATTGAACGCACTTGAGGGTTATGATGAGATCTCGCTTACTTGCGATTTTAAAACATTTACCCCTGACGGCGAAAAGCTAAATACATTAAAAAGCCTGGGCTTTGAACGGTTAGATCCGCAAACAATTGTAGGTGGCAGTACAGTGGCCGAGTCGGCAGGTATATTTATGCGGGTATTAAGCGGCGATGCTACAACGGCACAAAGCAATGTCGTACTGGCAAACGCGGCATTGGCTATTAAAACAATAAAGCCGCAAAGTAGCTTTGCCGATTGTTTTTATGAAGCCGAAGAATCGCTGGTAAGTAAAAGGGCGCTTGAAGGCTTTAAGAACCTGGTTGGAAATTAAAATGAAAATAAAGGTTTGCGGGTTAAAATACCCTGATAATATTTACGATGTAACAGACCTGGCTCCGGACTATGTGGGCTTTATTTACTATGGTCGTTCGCCAAGGTTTGTGGGTGATATCGCTGCTGATACTTTAAACAATATACCGACATCAATTATCAAAACTGCCGTTTTTGTGGATGAAACAGAAAGCGAGATAAACCGGCTGATAAATAAACTTGGATTCAATGCTATACAACTTCATGGCAGTGAAAGCCCCGACTTTGCAAATGCCTTTAAAGACAGGGTTCAGGTAATCAAAGCCTTTGGCGTTAATGAGGATTTTGATTTTGAACAATTGAATGATTATGCCGGTAAAGTAGATTACTTTTTATTTGATACCAAAACCGATACACATGGCGGATCAGGCAAAACATTTAATTGGGATATCTTAAATAACTATAAGTTACCCGTACCGTTTTTTTTAAGCGGCGGATTAAGTCCTGATAATATTGAGCAGATTACCAAGATCACACATCCACAATTTTATGGTGTTGATCTGAACAGTAAGTTTGAGGTTTCACCGGGATTAAAAGACATTGAAAAACTAAAAAAGGCCTTTGGCCAGATAAAACAATATACTACGCATGAAATACGGAGTTAACGAGCAAGGGTATTATGGCGATTTTGGCGGTGCATACGTGCCCGAAATGCTATACCCTAATGTTGAAGAATTAAGGCAGCAATATTTATCCATCATCAACGATGCTGATTTTAAAGCCGAATTTGATCAGCTTTTAAAAGATTATGTAGGCAGGCCTTCTCCGTTGTATTACGCAAAGCGATATTCTGAGAAATACGGCGCTAATATTTTCTTAAAACGCGAAGACCTGAACCATACCGGTTCACATAAGATCAATAATGCCATAGGCCAAATATTGCTTGCTCAACGCTTGGGCAAGAAACGCATTATAGCAGAAACAGGTGCAGGCCAGCATGGTGTAGCCACAGCTACAGTATGCGCGCTTAAAGGCATTGAATGCGTAGTTTATATGGGCGAGATAGATATGGCACGCCAGGCACCAAACGTATCCAGGATGAAAATGCTGGGCGCTAAAGTAGTTCCGGCAACTTCTGGAAGTAAAACGTTAAAAGATGCCACCAACGAGGCCCTGCGCGACTGGATAGCTAACCCGGTTGACACACATTATATCATCGGATCGGTAGTTGGCCCGTACCCATATCCTGACATGGTAGCACGCTTTCAATCTATCATCTCATCAGAAACTAAAAAACAATTGCTTGAACATACCGGCAAAGAATTGCCTGAATATGTAATGGCATGCGTGGGTGGCGGTAGTAACGCAATGGGTATGTTCTACCATTTTTTAGATGATGAAAGTGTAAAGCTGATAGCTGTTGAAGCAGCGGGTAAAGGTGTTGATAGTGGCCATTCTGCAGCTACCACATTTTTGGGTAAAGAAGGAGTACTGCATGGCAGTCGTACAATTTTAATGCAAACACCGGACGGGCAGGTTGTTGAACCTTATTCTATCTCGGCCGGATTGGATTATCCGGGTATAGGCCCCCAGCATGCGCATTTATATAAGATCAATCGTGCACAATATGCAAGTGTTACTGATGATGAAGCCCTGCAGGCAGGTTTACTATGCTGCCAGTTAGAGGGAATTATCCCGGCAATAGAATCAGCGCACGCTTTAGCCCAACTGGAGAAAATGAAATTCAAAAAAGATGATAATGTAGTGATCTGCCTTTCAGGACGTGGTGATAAAGATCTGGATACCTACATTAAATATTTTAACTATTAATAAGTCCATGGTCGATAGTCCACAGACCATGGTATATACATAAATGGACAACAAATTAATAACAGACTATGGGCCATCGTCCATGGACTATGGACAGAAAAACTATGAACCGGCTAAACCATCTTTTCGACACAAAAAAAGATAATTTATTATCCATCTATTATACAGCAGGTTATCCTGCAATTGATACCACTGTTGACATTGCCGAAGCTTTAGAAAAAGCCGGTGTCGATTTTTTGGAAGTTGGATTTCCGTATTCTGACCCGGTAGCCGATGGACCTACCATACAAAACAGTTCGCAGCAGGCATTAGATAATGGAATGACGCTTAATGTGTTATTTGATCAACTAAAAGACCTGCGTAAACGTGTTACTATACCAATACTGTTAATGGGCTATGTTAACCCGATAGTGCAATATGGGGTTGAGGCTTTCTGCAAAAAAGCCGCCGAAGTAGGAGTTGACGGGATTATAGTGCCGGATTTGCCGATGTATGAATATGAAACCATGTATGCTGGATTCTTTAAGGATAACAACCTGAGCAATATATTTTTAGTGACCCCTCAAACATTACCCGAGCGAATCCGCAAAATAGACGAATTGAGTAACAGTTTTATTTACTTGCTTTCTTCATCATCAATAACCGGTGGTAATTTAGATGTGTCTGACAGTATCCAGGCGTATTATACCCGCGTTAAAGCTATGGCACTGAAAAATCCAACCATAATTGGCTTTGGTATATCTGACAACGCCACGTTCACTAAAGCCTGTGAATATGCAAATGGCGCTATAGTTGGAAGCAAGTTTGTAAAGTTGCTTGAAAGTGAAAATTACATGGATCAAATTCCCGATTTTATCAAATCTATTCGCAAAGGGAGTTAAAATTTTGTGTGGATATATGTTGTTTTCCTTTTAGGTTAATTTGTATTAACTTATAGATATTTTTTTATCAGCTTTTAACTTGTTTATATCTTCTAAAAACAAGTAGTAGTTCTTATTAAAACTATTTTCTTATCTTTCTGCATTAATGCATTAGTTTGGTGCGCGTACTGGTGAAAAATTAATTTAATACCCTAACCCTGATATGATTTTCTCTTCTCTGCGGAAAAAATTAAAGGATACTTCCATTTCCCGGAAATTGTATTTTACAATTGGAATCATGGCGGTGCTTGTGGTTGTTGAATTAACTACGTTAGGTGTTGCCATTAATACATTATCTGCGGTAAGGTCATTTGTTGAAGGTGAGGCATTATGGTCAAAATCACAAAAAGACGCTGTTTATCGCATCAGGATCTACTCATCCTCACATAACGAAAAGGATTTTCAAGCTTTCAGGCAATTTTTAGCTGTCCCGCTTGGCGATAAAAAGGCCCTGATTGAATTATCAAAAGGTAAGCCTGATTTCAAAATTGCAAAAGAAGGCCTTTTGGCCGGCCGTAATCATCCGGATGATTTAGATGGAATGATCAACCTGATTATGCGCTTTTCTGATTACTATTACCTGCGCAAAGCTTTTGATATCTGGGAGCATGCTGATGTTGAAATGCAGCAGTTGATACCTCTTGCAGACAAGATGCATGATATGATTAGGTCAAAAAACGCGTCGCAATCCGAAATTAACCAGGTAATGGACCAGATCGAAGCCATTAATGGTAAGTTGAGCCAAATGGTTGATGGATTTTCCTATACGTTGGGCGAGGTATCGCGTTGGTTGGAACGAACTGTATTAAAGGTTTTACTGGCCTTGTCACTTACCATCGGTACAATAAGTATATTAATTACCATATCCGTTAGCCGGGGTATTGAAAAAGGTATAAAGGCCATAATAGATGGTGCCGCTTTAATTAAGCAAGGCTTTTTTAGTACCCGTGTTCAAGTTTATTCAAACGATGAGATAGGAGTGCTTGCAAGCGCCTTCAACGATATGACGGTTGCGCTTGAAAATAAAATACAGGAATTGAAAAGTGCGGAAGAAAGTCTGAAGAAAGAACGCGACAGGGCAGAAGCATCAGAAAAGGTAAAACAGCTTTTCCTGGCAAATATGAGCCACGAGATCCGTACACCGATGAACGCGATATTAGGATTCGCAAGGCTGCTGGAGGAATCGCTTACTGATAAAGAATTGCAGGAGTATATCAGGGTAATCATAAAGTCAGGTGATGATCTGCTGGTGATCTTGAACGATATCCTTGATTTCTCAAGGATAGAAGCGGGCAAGGTGAATTTTGAAATGCAGTCTTTTAATCTGAAAAATACGATTGATTCTATCGTAACCATGATGGAGCCAAAAGCATTTTCAAAAAAGATCAAGTTGAAATCGACAATTGATAAGCAGATCCCTAAAATAATTATCGGCGATTCTGTAAGGTTGAGCCAGGTGATATTGAACCTGGTATCAAACGCTATCAAGTTTTCTGAAAACGGGGAAATAAGTATAGCTATCGCAACAATAGATGAGGATGCTGATAAAATTGTTGTTGAGTGTATAGTGAAAGACACCGGCATTGGCATCCCGCTTGAAAAACAGGCAAAAATATTTGAAAGCTTTGAGCAGGCCACAACCGATACCGTACGTAAATTCGGCGGTACAGGCCTTGGTTTAAGTATTTCAAAACAACTGGTTGAATTGCAGGGTGGTAAAATCTTTGTGAAAAGCGAACTTGGTTCCGGCTCTGAGTTTCATTTCACACTACCATTCTTAAAAGCCAAAAACGGGCAGTTAAAGCGCGCGCTTGATCATGAAAACGGAGTTGAAATTATACATACGCCCGGCAAGAGCGGCAAAGGCATCCGTGTTTTAGTGGTCGAGGATAATGGCATCAATCAAATGCTTATAGTAAAGGTTCTGCAAAAGCGCGAATTTGAAATCGATGTGGCAGATAACGGCATGACGGCGCTGGATATGCTTAAAGGAAAAGAATACGACATTATCCTGATGGATCTGCAGATGCCCGAGATGGATGGCTATGAAGCCACACGCCTTATTCGCAATTTAGAAAATAATAAAAAAGGTGTACCAATTGTTGCCATGACGGCACACACTATAAAAGGCGAGCGCGAACGATGTATTGAAATGGGAATGAATGATTATGTGCCTAAACCTTTCAATATAGAAGAGCTGTTTGATAAAATGTTTAACCTGGTAAAAAACAGGTTTGATGAAACAAGTATTATATAAATCTTTCTTTACAGGTACAATTCCAGTTCTCCTTTACCTTCACGGATAATCTCAAAGTCGCCCGATGTGCAATCAACAACCGTCGATGGAATATTATCACCATAACCGCCGTCTATCACTATATCAACCATACCTTTATACTTTTCGTGAATCAGTTCCGGATCTGTCGAGTATTCGATAATATCATCTTCGTCCCTTATTGATGTGGAGAGGATAGGGTTGCCCAACTCTTTTACAATGCAGCGTGCTATATTATTATCAGGCACCCGGATACCGACTGTTTTTTTATTTGAGCTTAGCAATTTGGGTACATTATGGCTGGCATTGAAAATAAAAGTAAAAGGGCCCGGCAGTGCCTTTTTCAAAACGCGAAAGGTAGTGTTATCAATAGGTTTTATATAATCAGATATGTGGCTAAGATCATAACATACGAATGAAAAATTAGCTTTTTCGGGCTTGATGTTCCTGATCTTGCAAATGGCTTCAATTGCTTTATGGTTAGTGATATCGCAACCCAAACCATAAACCGTATCGGTAGGATAGATGATTATACCGCCTTTGCGTAACACCTGTACTACTTGTTCAATTGATTTTTCGTTAGGGTTTTCGGGGTAGATCTTGATTAGCATTAGATAGATGTTTCGAATTGCTGAATTTCAGTTTCGGGTTTAAATTTTTGCAATATACGTCAAAAGCGATTGTACATTAGTACAATCGCTTTTGTTATAAGCATTATAAATGCTAATAGTTTTTCTAAGATCTGAAATTAGATATCAGAAACGCAGTATCAATTACGCTTGTTTAGCAAATTGAACGTTAATAGATAATTTGATATCTGAACCTAATACTACAGAACCTGCTTCGGTTACGCCATCCCAGGTTAAACCAAAATCTTTACGGTTAATTTTACCGGTTACTTCAAAACCAGCTTTAGTGTTGCCATAAAAATCTGTTGCAGATCCGCCGTGCTCTACTTCTAAAGCAACTGGTTTAGTAATACCTTTTATAGTCAAGTCGCCTTTCAATTCTTCGCCATCAAATGATGTTGATTTGAAAGTGATGGTAGGGTATTGCTCAGCATCAAAAAACTCACCTGATTTTAAGTGTCCGTCGCGTTGCTCTTGATTAGTATCAATGCTGTTAACATCTAATGAAAAGCTGATCTCTGCATCGGTGAAATCATCATTTTCGGTAGTCAATTCACCTTCAAATGTTTTGAAATTGCCTGTTACTGTTGATATTACTAAGTGTTTTACTTTAAATTGCACTTCTGAGTGCATTGGGTCTAATACCCATTTTGTTGCTGCCATGATATTGATTGTTTTATTTTAGTGAGACAAAGATAATAAGATAGGTGTTTAAACATGTAAATTAATTATTATATTTACATTATGTCGACAATGTCCGATTATTAACTTGAAAAATGGGTTTATGTTTACTTCAATTTTTTAGATTTACATAAATCATACAATTCTATCTATGCGAAAACTATTTATTGCATCCACTATAATTATCTTAGGTTTACTCATAGGGTGGACCTTTATCTGGCCGCCGGCGGTGTGGTCGTTTGTGATAGTTGTACCCATATTTGCCCTGGGTATTTATGATCTGCTGCAAACCCGGCATACTATTGAACGTAATTTCCCGGTATTTGGCCGATTACGCTTTTTGATGGAAGATCTTCGTCCTAAAATATACCAGTACTTTATTGAAAGCGATATTGACGGAACGCCGTTTAACCGGATGAACAGGAGTGTTATTTATCAGCGTGCAAAAAAAGTTGATGATACGCGCCCGTTTGGTACCGAGCTGGATGTTTATCAAAACGGGTATGAATGGTTAAACCATAGCATATCTGCAATTGATCACAGTAAACTTAATTTATCGCCAAGGGTAAAGGTTGGCGGGCCCGAGTGCAAGCTGCCTTATGAGGCCAGTGTGTTCAATATATCGGCCATGAGCTTTGGCTCGCTGAGCCAAAATGCCATACTGGCTTTAAATAGTGGCGCAAAGATAGGCGGCTTTGCCCATAACACCGGCGAAGGTGGTTTAAGTGACTATCACCTGCAGCCGGGCGGTGATATTATCTGGCAGATAGGTACCGGCTATTTTAGCTGCCGCCACAAAGACGGCACTATTGATTTTGACGCTTTTGCCCAACGGGCGGTATTGCCGCAGGTTAAGATGATAGAAATAAAACTGTCGCAAGGTGCAAAGCCGGGGCATGGCGGTATTTTACCGGCGGCTAAAGTTACGCCTGAAATTTCGAGGATCAGGTTGGTAGAAATGGGCGAGGACGTGATATCGCCTCCTTATCATACTGCTTTTAATAATCCTGTCGAATTGATGCAGTTTATTAAAAAGCTGCGCGAACTATCAGGCGGCAAACCAATTGGCTTTAAACTTTGCGTAGGTCACAAAAGCGAGTTTTTAGCCATATGCAAAGCAATGCTTAAAACAGGTATCTATCCTGATTTTATTACCGTTGACGGGGGCGAAGGCGGTACCGGTGCAGCGCCGTTAGAATTCTCAAACTCGGTAGGCATGCCATTACGTGAGGCGCTGGCTTTTGTATATGATGCATTAACGGGATTTGATATTAAAAAGCATATCAAATTAATTGCATCGGGTAAAGTAGCAACGGGTTTTGACCTGGTAAAAAACTTTGCCCTGGGTGCAGATATGTGTAATAGTGCCCGCGGGATGATGTTCGCGCTGGGATGTATACAGGCACTGGAATGTAATACCAATAGATGCCCTACAGGCGTGGCCACACAGGATAAAACATTAATGAAAGGGTTAGTTGTTGATGATAAAAAAACGCGTGTAGCCAACTTTCAGAAACAAACGGTAAGCAGCGCTATACAAATGATAGGGGCAGCCGGCCTGCAGCATCCTAATGATATTCACCGTATGTTTATTTACCGGCGAATAAGCCATAGTCAGATCCAAACCTATGCCGAGTTGTTTCCTTACGTTCCTAAAGGCAGTTTGCTGAATACACCTTACCCTTTAATATTTGAAATGGATATGGCTATAAGCAGTGCAGAAAGTTTTGTACCAGACTATACCAAGATAAGCCAGGTAAATGCCACAGAAGCCAGCGCTTATTCCGCCGAATCAAACTCATAGTTAGATAACAACAAAAAGGGAGAGCTAATTGCTCTCCCTTTTATATTTATGTCTTACGTAATAATAATTAAGCTAAAACCTGCTTAACAATTTCGGCAGCTTCTTTTAATAAAATAGCCGAGTAAACTTTTAAACCGGAGTTATCTATTAAGTCTTTTGCTTCCTTAGCATTGGTTCCCTGCAAGCGTACAATGATGGGTACTGGTATATTGCCAATCTCTTTGTATGCGTCAATAACACCTTGCGCTACACGGTCGCAACGTACTATACCACCAAAAATGTTGATCAATATGGCTTTAACATTTGGATCGCTCAGGATAATGTTGAAACCGGCTTTAACAGTTTGCGCATTAGCAGTACCGCCAACATCCAAAAAGTTAGCAGGCTCGCCACCGGCTAATTTAATAATATCCATGGTAGCCATAGCCAAACCTGCGCCGTTAACCATACAACCAACGTTACCATCAAGTTTTACATAGTTAAGGTTTGATTTACCTGCCTCAACTTCGGTAGGATCTTCTTCGTTAGTATCGCGCATAGCGGCATAATCAGCATGGCGATATAAAGCGTTATCATCTAAATTTACCTTAGCATCAACCGCTAAAATTTTGTTGTCAGATGTTTTTAATACCGGGTTGATTTCAAACATTGAAGAATCCGTAGCATCATAAGCTTTATATAATGCAGCGATAAACTTGGTCATGTCTTTAAATGCCTCGCCTGATAAACCTAAGTTAAAAGCAATCTTGCGGGTTTGGAAACCTTGCAGGCCAACCTTAGGATCGATCTCTTCTTTAAATATCAAATGCGGCGTATGCTCGGCAACTTCTTCTATATCCATACCACCTTCGGTAGAGTACATAATGATGTTACGTCCTTTACCACGATCAAGCAATACGCTGATATAAAATTCTTTGGTTTCACTCTCGCCCGGGTAATAAACATCTTGGGCAACCAAAACTTTACGTACCAATTTACCTTCGGGGCCGGTTTGTGGGGTAATTAATTGCATACCTAAAATATCGGTTGCTTTTTGTTTAACCTCATCTAAGTTTTTAGCCAACTTTACGCCGCCGCCTTTACCGCGGCCACCTGCATGTATTTGTGCTTTAACTACTACCCAACTCGAATCGTAGTCTTCTTTTAGTTTTTTAGCAGCTTCAACAGCTTGTTCAGGCGTATCGGCAACAATGCCTTCCTGTACCCTAACACCAAAACTTTTTAATATTTGTTTTCCCTGGTATTCGTGAATATTCATATGTGCTTTTTCGAAGTATTTGCGGTAAATCTACAGATTTTGTTTTGAAAGTTAGTGTTTAGTAATATGAGATTGATGATTAGTTTTACTTTGATATGATGAGTTAACCGTATAGCACGAAGCATCAACCAAAATCAAACAAAAATTTGCGAAATAGGTTTATCATTTCTGTGAAATTCAACAACTGATCACTGATCTGTAATCTCTAATTACTATTTTTACCGCATGCTTAAAGCAACAGCTATTAATAAATCATACGGACAGCTTCAAATTTTAAAAGGGGTTGACTTTGAAGTTGAAAAAGGAGAAATTGTAACAATAGTTGGCGCGTCAGGCGCGGGCAAAAGTACGCTGCTTAATATACTGGGTACGTTAGATAAGCCCGACTCCGGCCAGCTTTTTATTAACAATGTAGAATTAAATAAGTTAAGCAATAAAAGCCTGAGCAGTTTCCGTAACAGGGAAATAGGATTCATATTTCAATTTCATCATTTACTGGCTGAGTTCGACGCGCTTGAAAATGTATGTATCCCCGCGTTTATAGCAGGTACTTCACGAGCTGAAGCAGAAAAGCGGGCTACTGAACTTTTAGAATTGCTGGGACTAGGCCACAGGCTTCATCATAAGCCAAATACCTTATCAGGTGGCGAGCAACAAAGAGTAGCAGTTGCAAGGGCGCTGATAAATAACCCTGCGCTAATCTTCGCAGATGAACCATCCGGGAACCTTGATTCTACCAATGCGCGTGATCTGCATGAGCTTTTCATTAAACTGCGTAATGAGTTTAACCAGACATTTGTGATTGTTACTCATAATAAAGACCTGGCAGACATATCAGATAGAAAGATCTTAATGGTTGACGGTTTAATTGTTCAATAACATGAATGTATTAATTACTTCGGCTGTATCTGCACAGGCGCACCGTTTAAAAAGCAGGCTGACAGTTGACAATGTCATTTTAGGAGATTATCATGAGTTGCCCGGTTTTATGTTATCTGCAGGCAAAATGCTGAAATTGCCTGATCCTAATTCGATAGCATATGCGCATGAAATGCTTACACTAAGCCTTGACAACGCTATTGATGTTATTTACGTACTGGATAATATAGAAGCAGTGCTTTTAATGGAATCAAAACAATTGTTTACAGAATATAATATAGATATACGATCGGGCGATGAAATATAGTGACCTGGACAGAAATAAAACCGCCTTTGTATTTGAGCTGGATGATGTTATCTATCCCGAAAAAGATTACCTTTTTCAGGTATATTATCTGTTTGCCAGCTTATTAGAATATACCGAGTTGTTTGATGCTAAGGTGATGACCGATTTAATGGTTAATACTTATCATACAGAAGGACCCGAAAAGGTGTTTGATAAATTAAAAGAAAAGTTTGCCATTGATGAGAAGTATCGCGTCAATTTTCTGCATTTGATGCTTACTGCCAGGCTTCCATTAAAGTTACTGGTTTTTCAAGCCGTGCTTGATCTGTTACAGGATATTGTTGTAGACCGTAAGAAAATATTTATTGTAGCCAATGGTAACCCGGCTTTGCAATTAAATAAGATCAAACAAACAGAATGGCATGGGCTTGAAGCTTATTTGACGTGCTATTTCGCCGAAGAAACTTTATCGATGCCGGAACCCGATGTTCTTCATTTATTAATGAAGGAACATGATCTGAACAGAAGGGATCTGATACTGATCGGCAAATCAGAAGCTATGGAACTTTGTGCCGAAGCCTGCGGGGTTGATTATTATAACGTTAGTAAATTTTTATAGTGTTGATTGTAAAATAATTACAGTTTGTTTCGTTAATGAAAAATACATCGAATAATATGAAAAAAACAATATTGGTGGCTTTGCTTGGTGTTGCTTGTTTAGCATCTTGTAAAAAAGATAAAAAAAATGTTGATACTCCTCCAAAAAGTGGCTCTACATTGGATCTGATAAGGGATTCTGTTTTCTTATATGCTAAAGAAGCTTATTATTGGTATGATGGCCTGCCAACATATGATGCTTTTAACCCACGATCATTTACCGGTACCGACGATTTAACTGCCTTGACAAAAGAAGTAAATGCAATATCTCAATACAAAATTAACCCAGCAACAGGTAAGCCCTACGAGTATTATGCTCCATCAGCCGGCGAGGCAAAGTATTCATTCATCGATCAGGGCGAGGTTTCGACAGAACTGAATGGTACTAACAAGGATTTTGGGTTTGCACCACTGTTTAATGATGCCAATGATCTTCGTATTAAATATGTATATCCGGGTTCGCCCGCTGATTTGGCCGGCGTAAAACGCGGTTATAGAATATTGTCCATAAATGGGAATTCAAATATAACTTATGACGGCCCCAACGGTACAAATACGCAATTTGTTATTAACGCATGGGCAAACGGTACTACTATATCCCTGGTGCTGAAAAGAAGTGATACTGACCTAACTCCCGTAACCGTAACGCTAAACGCCGCCAGTTATAGTATAAACCCGGTATTAACCTATAAAACAGTTGATGCAGGTAATGGCAAAAAAATAGGATATATCGTTTTTAATTCATTTACATCTGACGACAATGCAGATCCTAAACTGGACGCAGCATTTAATTATTTCCAATCGCAGGGGATCACAGATCTTGTTGTTGATTTACGGTACAATGGCGGCGGTTTTGTATCAACTGCAGAATATATAGACAATCTTATAGTTCCGGTTGCTAAAAATAATACTACCATGTACACCTATCACTTTAATGATCTGTTAGTGGCCGGTAAACAAAAGCTGCTTTACAACCAGGTAAGATTAGACCCTGACACCAAAAAGCTTTACAACTATGGCCAGTTTGATTATACTGTTGCAGGTAACACAGTGCCTTTCACCAAAAAAGGATCATTAGCTATAACCCGTGTCTTCTTTATCGTAACCGGATCAACAGCATCTGCAAGTGAATTGACTATAAATAATTTGCGCCCGCATTTAGACGTACAATTGATAGGTACCACCAGCTATGGCAAACCGGTTGGTTTTTTTGATATAGATATTAATAAATATGAAATGTATATTCCTGAATTTGAAACACAAAATTCAGCAAGTCAAGGCGGTTACTATACCGGGATGGCACCGGGTACGGCAGATTATCCCGGTGTAAACGATTACGACGATCCAACCAAGGATTTTGGCGATACTACCGAAACCTTGTTAAGCCATGCAATACATTACGTAAAACTGGGAACTTATGCTTTACCATCGCAAAGGATCCAAAGTTTATCAACCAAACAAAAAACGTTCTCGATTGAGCAGTCAAACGCTGCGGCTATCGAGCTAAACAGGAATAAATTTAGCGGAATGGTATTTAATAAAAAGCTGAAGCTTAAATAGATGTGCAGATATGTAATATGCGGATGTGCAGATAAAGATTGAAAAGTCATCTGCATATCCCCGCATCTGCACATCTAATCTGCCAATTCTCTTAAATCAACCGGGACAACACGTGATATTCCCTGCTCAACCATTGTTACACCGTAAATTACGTCGGTGCTGGCAATGGTTCTTTTATTATGGGATACGATGATAAACTGTGAATCTTGTGAGAATTTACGGATGATATTGTTGAACTTATCAATATTGGTATCATCAAGCGGTGCGTCCACCTCGTCAAAAATACAGAAAGGGGCGGGTTTTAACAGGTAAAGAGAGAACAGGATAGCAGTTGCTGTCAGCGTTTTTTCACCGCCCGAAAGCTGGTTGATGGATAACGGTCGTTTACCTTTCGGCTTAGCCATAATATCTATCTCTGATTCTAACGGCCGCTGCGGATCGCTCAGGATCAGGTCGCAGGAATCTTCTTCATTAAACAACGAGCGGAACACCTTGATAAAATTTTCACGGACAAGGGTAAATGCCATCATGAATTTTTCTTTCGCGGTATCATCTATCTCTTGTATGGTCGCCATTAATGAAGCTTTAGCCTCGCCCAGGTCTTTCTTCTGCGTCTGGATAAATTCATAGCGTTCGTTCATTTCCTTGTAAGCTTCGACAGCCATTGGGTTAATGGCACCAAACTCATCCAGTTGTTTCTTTAATTTATCTGTTTTTTCGCGCAATTCCTGCTCGTTTTCATTGGCGGTTGTTTCATTTTCAGGTAGCTCATAGATATCTACATTAAACTCCACTGATAAGCGCTCTTTTAATGCATTTAATTCTATCCGCAGGTTATTGCGTTGGTCTTTTAATTCATTCTCAATTACTTCGGCCTGGTCTTTTTTACGGCGTAGTCCGCCTATAGTATCTTCGGTTTCAGTTATCTTGCCGCGTAATTTGTAGTATTCCTGTTCGGCCTCCTGCGTAGCTTTTTCAAGCTCTTCTTTTTGGCTGTACATTTCAAGCAGGCTATCGTCCGAAGTGTCTGACAATTGCAGGTTTTCCTGTATAGCCAATTTTACTTTTTCAAGCTCCCCGCTATTTTGCTTTATTCGACCCTCAAGGCTTTCCTGCTGTGTAAACCGATAGTCGAGATCTTTATTTAAGCCGGATACCTTATTTTGCTGTTGATGGAAACGGATATTTTCCTGGTTGTACGTATTAGACTGTACCGACACCATTTCGTTCAGCTCATTAAACTCGGCTTGTTTATCGGCAAGCAGCGCATTTTGAGTTTCTTTGCCCGCTTTCAGTTCGATTAGCAAGGGCTGCAAACGGGTAATTTCTTCCTTTATACCCGCTATTTTTTGAGCAATATCATCTTTACGGTTAAGGCTATTCTCAATAAAAGTTTCATACTGTTCCTGCCGGGTTTTAACGGTTATCAGTTCGGTATTTAAGCGATTTAATTCTGCTTGTTTTTGAACCAAATCCTGCGCTTTTCCGGCAGCTTTTAGGGATGCAGACCTCGTCTGTAATTCGTTAGAGCGGGTTTTAAACTCAAATAATTCTACCTCAAGTTTCTTTATCTCTTTGGCCAGGTTCTCCAGGTTTTTAGCGCGGCCGATTCTTTTCCCCTCAAATAAACCTACCGAACCGCCGGCCATAGTATACTTTGATTTATTGAACTTACCACTTTGCGCGATCACTACCAGGCCTTCTGTTAATCCGGCTGTATTTAATTCAGCTTCATCATTTACCAGGTAAACGTTTTTTAGTAAGTAATTTACCAGTGGCTGGTATTTCTTATCAACCTCAACTACATTTAAAGCCGGGATGCGTGAATTACTCATATCGTCCCTGAAATTGAGCGCCGTTTCTTCCGTGTAATTACTCAGAATAAAAAACTGTGCCCTGCCTCGAGATGAATTACTTAGCAAATTGATAGCTTTTACTGCCTCATTATAAGTATCAACTACGTAATGATTCATTAAAGGCTCCAGGTAATTCTCTATAGCCACCCGGTACTGTTCGCGACAAAAGAGAACATCACTAAACAGGGGAGCGTTTTTTGCCCACTCGTTATTGTTTTTCAGGAAACGGATCGACTCCGGGAAACCCTCAAGATTATCAACTAAACTTTTGGTAAGGTTGTATTCGTTTTGTTTGGCATCAAGCTTACGGCTTTCTGTAATTATGGTTTCCTTAACGGTTTCAGTTTCAGTTTCCAAGGTGCCTATCTGGTCTTGCAGGTCCTTCTCTTGCTTAAGCTCAAGTTGGTATTCTTTCTCTAAATTTTCTGTTTTGTTTTGTAAGCCCGCAACCACTTCGTTAAAATGTGAAAGCTCTACCTTTTTATTGGTAGCGTCTTCCATATTGCGCTGGCTTTCCTGTTCAAGGGCTTGTTCCTGTATCTGCAGGATATCAATGTCTTTTTCCGCTTTGTAGGCCTGGTTTTGTAAATTGTTATTTGCAGTAACCAATTCATTCAACTGGTTACGTGCGCTTGATTGCTGCAGGCGCAATTCATCAACGGTAAGTTTCAGGTCGGCAACTTTAGCGGCTATAGTTTGCAGATTTTCTTCTTCCTGTGCTTTTTCTTCGTTAAGGCGTTTAACATTATAAAGCACATGGTTTAACTGGTTCCTATCACGTTCTAATTCTTCGCTTAACCGGGTCTCTTTATCCTGCTGAAATTTTAACTGCTCATTCTTTATTTTCTTCTCGCTTTCGTATGCGCGTATTTTACTGACAAACTCATTAGTAGCTTTCTGCTGAACCGACAGGTTTTTTTCTTTAGTCAGGCTATCCAGTTTTTCCTGCTGTAACGCGGCTTCCAGCGTATCTAATTGGGTTATTACACCTGTCTTTTCTTCGCGTTGTTTAAGCTCCTGCTGCTCAATGGTGTTTAACGAATTACCAAAAGCTGCAATTTTAAAGGACGCCAGCTTAATGCTAAGTACTTTATATTCTTCTTTTATGCGATAATAGCGTTCTGTTTTTTTTGCCTGATTCTCAAGCATCTTCAGGTTTTTCTGGATCTCGAAAAGTAGGTCTTCTACGCGTTCAAGGTCGGCTTCGGTTTCTTTTAGCTTATTGAATGTCTGTTTTTTGCGTAGTTTATACTTTGAGATACCCGATGCTTCTTCAAACAGGTTGCGTCGCGACCCTTCTTTGTTTGATATGATCTCTTCGATCATTCTGAGCTCAATGATAGCATACGAATCAGAACCTATGCCCGTATCCAGGAAAAGGTCCGTAATATCCTTTAAACGGCATTGCACATCATTTAACCGGTATTCGCTATCGCCGCTGCGATATAGCTTACGGGTAAGCGTTACCTGCGAATAATCGGTAGGAAGTATGTTTTTAGTATTATCAAAAGTTAATGAAACTTCGGCAAGATTGGCAGGCTTACGACTTTTTGACCCGTTAAAGATCACGTTATCCATTTTCTCCGAGCGGAGCATCCGGGTACTTTGTTCGCCTAATACCCAGCGTATTGCATCAACAACATTTGATTTTCCGCAGCCATTAGGCCCCACAATAGCGGTAACACCCTCATTAAAATTAATGGTGATCTTATCGCCAAAGCTTTTAAACCCTTTGATTTCTAACTGTGTAAGCTGCATTTAATGGTGATACCCTGTATAAATTCCAAGGTTCAAATTAATCATAAAAAAATGATTTTAGAATATTTTTTAAGCAAAAAGACAATGAGTGTAGGTTAAAGGTAAAAGGCGCAAGGTAAAAGGTTGGCAGAACTATTGAATTAACTTTTTATCAAACAAAATACCACCTTTTGCCTTTTACCTTTAAAACTTTTACCTCAATGAAAATAGCAGTATTTGGAGCAAGTGGCCGCATAGGTAGCCGTATTGTACAGGAAGCATTAAACCGCGGGCATGATGTTACAGCAATTGCCCGGCATCCCGAAGATTATACTGTTATACATGATCATTTAAAAGTGGCAAAAGGCGACCTATTTGATGCGCAGGATGTGGAAACAGGTGCGTTTAACCAGGATGCTGTAGTGTGTGCTTATAGTAACACAAAAGGTGCCCCTGCATCTACAATTGCCGAATTGCCCATACCGCTGATAAAAGGTTTAAAACAAGCCCACACAAAAAGATTGATCATAGTAGGAGGGGCCGGAAGTTTAGAGGTGGCGCCGGGTACACAATTGGTAGATACGCCTAATTTCCCGGTCGAATATAAATCAACAGCTTTGGCGCACCGAGATGCTTTAAAGATCTTTAAGAACGAGAAAGAGTTAGACTGGACCTATGTAAGCCCTGCCGCAGAAATAGCGCCCGGCGAACGAAGCGGAAAGTTCAGGACAGGCGGTACACAATTATTAAAAGACGAACAAGGCAAAAGCTTTATATCAATGCAAGATTTTGCTGTCGCGATAATTGACGAGATCGAAAACCCGCTGCATATCAGAGAACAGATGACCGTGGCTTATTAAATTATCTGAAATTGCCAATATAATTATGGGTAATTAGGTCATCTATATTTTTAATAGGTTTTGTACAGCCATCTTTTAAAAGAATTATCCTGTCACTTATATCCAGCACGTCCTGATATTGATGATCTGTTATAATAATGCCTTTTGTTTGGGCAACTTTTTCTATTACACCTTTAAAATAGTCTGCTTGTACAGGAGTGACATGGGTGAAGGGTTCATCTAGTAAAATAAAATCAGCTTTGCTGTATAATATCATCAGCATCTCAAACTGTCTTAGCTCGCCACCCGAAAGCTGTTCAGCGTTTTTATGACGGTGATCCTGGTAGATGGAAAGGTTTGAAAAATCATTCCAATAAATTTCGTCGATAAGAATATTTGCCAACCTGCTTATTTTGATGCCCCTAGGCAGATAGTTATGTTGCGGTAAATAGGCTATCCGGCTTTGCAGATAACCGTGCTGAATAAAGTTACCATCAATACTTACATGTTTGAAAGATGATCTTAGTGTGCCGAAAACTATTTTCAGTAACGAAGATTTACCGCTGCCGTTACGGCCAAGCAGGCCGACAACCTCGCCCTGTTTACATTCAAGGTAAATGTCTTGTAGTATTTTACGTTCGTTAAACGCAAGCTGTACGCTATCTATTTTTAAGGTAAGCGGCTGCATGTTGTATTGGTGAAGGTAAAACTGCTATGAGTATGTATATTAATGTGTCAACTGCAAAAGCACCGATAAAAATAGTTATAACGTGATAACCTGCATTTCGAAAGTAGAAATAGCTTTGTTTTGATGAGTAATAATGAAGGCCGATTGCCGAAAAGAAACCTATTATTTTGGCAAATAAGAATACCCCCGAATTAAGCTGCCCTGTTTCTAATACTAAAATTAAAATAGCCAAAAGGGTGAATGCTATGTTGTATAGCAACAGTAATTGATAAAATTGAATGATCAGGATACTTAAACGTTTCAATTAATAATTGTGACAACTAATCAAACAGATTAAATTGCATATTATTGTTTTCGCCGCTTTCTATCCTGATTTTATTTACCAGTAAATGCGCTTGTCTTGTAGGTTCAGGGATTCGATAACCGCGGATGCAGTTCTTAATGATTTCCACACTTTGCTCCATGCTCACCATATTGCCCGGCGATATGTAGATCGGATTGCACTTTTTCTTGCTTCGTAAAGCTACTCCTATCAATTCGCCTTTATCATACATCGGGCTTTGTGCGAATTGTTCATCTCCGGGTTCTTCGTATTTGCCGGTTAAGCGGCTTTTGGCGCTGCCGATGGTTGGTGTATGGGCAATTAATCCAAAATGCGTGGCAATGCCTAAACGACGTTTATGTGCTATGCCTTGGCCATCTAAAACCAGTACGTCCGGTTTGTCGGATAATTTATTCCAGGCATCAAGTAAAGCAGGCACTTCGCGAAAAGCTAATAAGCCTGAAATATACGGGAATGTTGTTTTGCTGATGGCTGTCGATTGTCCGATAATTTTCAGATCAGGATAAGAAAACAAAACGATGCCTGCATAAACAATGTCTGAATATTTATTGAAAGAGATATCTGCGCCGGCAATAACTTTTATGGGTTTATCAAGCGGAGTGATGTTGATTAGCTTTCGTAATTCGTGCTGGTAAGCAATTGCCTGGGTAGGAGTGAGGCTTTCGTAATCGGATGGTTGCATAACAAGCTAACAAAAAAAATCCCCCGGTTGTTTACCGGGGGATGATCGTTATCCTAAATATGATTTCAGAATTTTACTTCTGCTGGTATGTCTTAGTCGTTGTAAGGCTTTATCTTTTATTTGTCTAACACGTTCACGGGTAAGATTAAATTTCTCACCTATCTCTTCTAATGAAAGCGGGTGATTAGTACCTAAGCCAAAGAATAATACAATGATCTCACGCTCACGCTCTGTTAAAGTTGAAAGCGAACGTTTGATCTCTTCGGACAATGACTCATTGATCAGGATCGAATCGGTATTTGGTTCAGAGTTCTCCAATACATCTAACAATGTATTTTCTTCACCCTGTACAAATGGCGCATCCATAGATACATGACGGCCTGAGTTACTTAATGTGTCAGAGATTTTGTCAACTGTGGTTTCAAGCATGTCAGCCAACTCTTCAGGTGAAGGTTCGCGCTCATACTCTTGCTCCAGTTTTGAAAATGCTTTGCTGATCTTACTTAATGAACCTACCTGGTTTAAAGGTAAACGCACTATACGAGATTGCTCAGCAATAGCTTGTAATATAGATTGACGAATCCACCATACGGCGTAAGAAATGAATTTGAAGCCCTTGGTTTCATCAAAACGTTTGGCGGCTTTTATCAAACCCAGGTTACCTTCGTTTATCAGATCGCCCAGGGTTAAGCCCTGATTTTGGTATTGTTTAGCTACAGAAACAACAAAGCGAAGGTTGGTTTTTGTCAGACGCTCTAAAGCGGCCTGGTCGCCTTCCCTGATCTTTTGTGCTAAAATTACTTCTTCTTCGGCTGTAATTAGGTCAACTTTACCAATTTCGTGAAGATATTTATCAAGTGATTGTGACTCACGATTGGTAATGGATTGTGTTATTTTGAGTTGTCTCATTTATTTTATAAACCTCGATTCTTAGTTTTAGAATTGAACGTGCAAAGGTATAAAAAGTTTTGCCTATATTTTAGTATAAAAAAAAGATTATATATTATTCATAATCAGCAATTAATTGCATGATTTTTGCTAGTGTACTTATAACGCATTGAGTTTGAAAGTTTCACCTAAACGTATCCCTTTTTCAGTCTGCTGTAACGTGCAACATTCGTTTACCGGATCATGTTCAAAAAATAAAACATAGTTTTTTTCAAGCGCTTCATTCAAAAAAATCTTCTTTTCTGTTAAAGTTTGCAGCGGAAACATATCATAGGCCATTACATACGGAAGCGGTAAATGTCCTACAGATGGAAGCAGATCAGCCATGTACAATATTTGCTTGCCCTTATAATTTATTAACGGCAGCATCATTGATTCTGTATGCCCGTACACAAAACGTATGGCTATATCATTAGTAAAATCGACATTGTCATAAGCATCAATAAATTTCAACTGTCCGCTTTGCTGTATCGGTAATATGTTTTCTTTTAAAAAGGATGCTTTTTCACGATCGTTGGGGTTTACGGCCCAATCCCAATGCTTTTCGTTGCTCCAATACGTGGCATTTTTAAATGCAGGTATCAATTTTTCGCCTTCGCGTTTAATGGCCCCGCCAACATGATCAAAATGCAGGTGGGTTAAAAATACATCGGTTATATCATCCCTGTGAAAGCCGAGTGCGGCTAAGGAACTGTCTATGGTAGCATCGCCGTGTAAATAATAATGACTGAAAAACTTTTCGTCTTGCTTATCCCCAATCCCGGTATCGAACAATATCAGCCTGTCGCCATCTTCGATCAGCAAACAACGCATAGCCCAGGTACATAAATTATTACTATCAGCCGGGTTGGTTTTATTCCAGATGGTTTTGGGGACAACGCCAAACATGGCGCCACCATCTAATTTAAAAAAGCCGGTGTCAATGCTGTGTAGGTTCATCTGGTTAATTCAAAAGTAAAAATTAAAAAGTCAAAATCAATAGATAGAGTAATTCTATAATAAAGAAAAAGCCGATCACTAATAGCGACCGGCTTTTTTAATTTTGACTTTTTAATTTTGAATTATAAATGGATGCACTCGCCGTATGCTTCGGCAGCGGCTTCCATTACGGCCTCGCTCATTGTTGGGTGAGGGTGTACAGATTTGATGATATCATGACCGGTAGTTTCAAGCTTACGCGCGGTAACCACTTCGGCAATCATTTCGGTAACGTTAAACCCAAGCATGTGGGCTCCAAGGAACTCGCCATATTTAGCATCAAATATCACTTTAACAAAACCATCTTTTGCACCGGCAGCACTTGCTTTACCCGAAGCAGAGAATGGAAACTTGCCCACTTTAATTTCATAGCCCGCTTCTTTTGCCGCTTTCTCAGTATATCCTACAGATGCGATCTCAGGGCTGCAATAAGTACATCCCGGTATGTTGTTGTAATCTAATGGTTCAGGTTTTAAACCTGCAATTTTTTCAACACAAATAATGCCTTCGGCTGATGCAACGTGTGCCAGTGCCTGGCCTTTTACAATATCGCCAATAGCATAAACGCCTTCTACATTGGTACGATAGAAATCATCAACCAGTACTTTGCCTTTATCAGTTTTTACACCGTTTTCTTCAAGGCCGATGCCTTCAATGTTAGTAGAGATACCTACAGCTGATAATACGATCTCGGCCTCTAAAATCTCCGTACCGGCAGCGGTTTTAACAGTTACTTTACAACCTTCGCCACTTGTATCAACCGACTCAACATTTGAACCTGTCATGATGTTGATGCCTTGTTTTTTAAGGATACGGCCCAGTTGTTTTGAAACTTCTTCGTCTTCTAAAGGAACGATGTTGTCTAAATACTCAACTACCGTAACTTTTGTACCTATTGAGTTGTAGAAGTAAGCAAACTCAATACCTATAGCGCCTGAACCTACAACGATCAGTGAAGCTGGTTTTTTAGGAAGAACCATAGCCTGGCGATATCCTATAACTTTTTTACCGTCCTGTTTAAGATTTGGCAATTCGCGTGAGCGGCCGCCGGTAGCCAATATGATATGTTTTGCCGAGTATTCTTTAGCACCGTCAGTACCTGTTACGGTAACAACGCCTTTGCTTTTTAATTTACCTGTACCGGTTAAAACGTCAATTTTATTTTTCTTCATTAAAAACTGAACGCCTTTGCTCATACCATCAGCAACACCGCGGCTTCTTTTAATAACACTTTCAAAATCAACCTCGCCTGCACCATTTATCTGGATGCCGTAGTCGGCAGCATGATTAATATATTCAAACACCTGCGCGCTTTTTAATAATGCTTTGGTTGGGATACAGCCCCAGTTAAGGCAAATACCACCAAGCGACTCTCTTTCGACAATGGCGGTTTTTAAACCAAGCTGTGAGGCACGAATTGCAGCCACATAGCCACCCGGGCCAGACCCTATAACAATTACATCGTAGTTCATATTCTTTAGATCTGTTATTTTAAATTTTGGAAAGCCAAAGCTAAGTAAAAGGGCTGAAAGCAAAAAACGGGTTATATGATATTTGGATCATCAAATTATCATATAATATCAATAGGATATAGTAACAATATGGATTAACTCATAGGTAAATAAATTAAAGTAAATGAGGTTATTGTAATATTTTTGATACTTTTTTAGGTATTTGGGCTATTTATAGGTAATGTGTTGATAAAAACATAAATTGATTTTGGTATTGTTAACACAGAGTTAACACGCTACCGCATAGTAAGATTTATATTTGCACCTGCAATTTTTAGTTTACATACACTTAAGAAAAACAAATTACCAATGAGGAAGTATTTACTATTACTATTTATCAGCCTTTTTACAACCGGGGTTGTGCTTGCACAAGACGGCACTGTAATAAAAGGCAAGCTGCTTGACGCGCAAACAAAAGAGCCGCTTATCGGCGCAACCGTAACTATTAAAGGGACAACCAATGCCACGTCGGCGTCGCTTGATGGTACATTTAAGATCACTGCGCCAAATGGCAGTACTTTAGTTGTTTCATACATTGGTTATGTATCAAAAGAAGTACAGGCAACAAGCAATAACTTAGGTGATATTTTTGTTGACCCTTCGTCAGGTTCGTTAGGAGAGGTGGTAGTTTCTGCAAACAGATCACTTGCAATTGACAGGCAAACGCCTATTGCAGTATCTTCAGTAGGCGCCAAGTTCATAGAAGAAAAAGGTGCCCTGGCTGAATTTCCGGAATTGATGAAATCTACCCCGGGTGTGGCTGTTAGCCGTGCCGGTGGTGGTTATGGTGATTCACGTATAGCTATACGTGGTTTCAACAGTAATAACCTTGCCTTATTAATTAACGGTTTACCGGTTCAGGATCCTGAAGCAGGTAAAATATTCTGGAATGACTGGGCCGGTTTAGCAGACGTTACTACCTCAATGCAGGTGCAACGTGGTTTAAGCGCTTCACGTGTAGCTGTGCCGTCATTGGGTGGTACTATAAACATTACTACAAAAAGCCTTGAAAGCCAGGAAGGTGGTACAGTATCACAATCTATAGGTAGCTATGGCGCTTCAAAAACCAGCTTTTCTTATGCTACAGGTTTAACGCCAAGCGGTTGGGCTGCATCATTCCTGTTGTCAAAAAGCACAGGCGATGGTAACGCAGAAGGCTTATACTACACAGGCTACAGCTATTTTGCCAACATTTCAAAAATTTTGAGCAAAAACCAAACCCTGTCTATCAATTTTATGGGTGCTTCGCAAAGCCACGGTCAGCGTTATACTTATCAAACTATCAATACTTATCGTGCAGCTCCACAAGGCGAAAACAGGTTTAACTCTGACTGGGGTACTTTATACGGTAAAACTTATAGCGCAGAAATTAACCGTTACAACAAGCCATTATTATCAATTAGCCATGATTGGAAAATAAATGAAACCACGTCATTGTCAACCATATTATATGATTCGTACGGTACCGGCGCGGCAGTTTATTTAACAGGTGCACAAGGTTCAATAGTATCTAATACTAACGTAAATCCTACAGTTCCAAGAATTGGTGACGCATATTCACCTATTGATTTTGATGCTATTGTGGCTACCAACAAAGCCCGTACTGACGGAAGTACAGCAACTTACATCAATCAGGCTCAAAACAATCACCAGCAATATGGTTTAATCAGTACTTTCAAAAAAACCGTAAATGATATTAATTTCCTTGCCGGTGTTGATTTAAGAGGTTATCATAGGCAAAACTATTATGTGATGAATAACTTGTTAGGGGGTTCATACTGGTTAGATAACACAGATGTAAATAACCCGGGCAGGCATACTGTCGTAGGTGATAAGATTAACCAGGATTATAACGTAGATATTTTCTCTGAAGGCGTTTTTGCCCAGGCTGAATATGTTAAAGATGCATGGTCTGGATTTATTACAGTTGGCGGTAATAACACAAGCAATAGAAAGATTGACTATTTTGATTACCTGACATCAAATTCTAAGCGTCAGTCGCCTTGGGTTAACTTTATTGGTTTCCAGGTAAAGGGCGGTGCCAATTACAATCTTGATGCTCATAACAATATTTTTGCCAACATAGGTATGGTAGAAAAACCGCCATTGGTTGCTACTATTTTCCCTAATAACAAAAGTACAGATGTTAATGACACCAAAACCCTTGAAAAGTTATTTAGCTATGAATTAGGTTATGGTTATAAAGATGCTATGTTTAATGTAAACATTAACTTATACCGTTCACAATATAATGACAGGGCGAAAAATATTCAAGGCCAGCAAAATCAAGATGGTTCATATCCATATGCTAACGTAAATGGCATTAATGAATTGCACCAGGGTATAGAGATTGATGGTAAATTCCGTCCTGTAAAACAAGTGACTTTAAGCGGTATGCTTTCTATAGGTGATTACCACTATACTTCAAATTCAGGTTCAGGTTTAATCAGCAGTGACAAGCCAAACGCAACTGCAACTGTTATAAAATCATTAATATTAAAAGGACAGCCAATAGGTGATTTTGGTAGTTCAGCTGCTTCAAATGCACAAACTACTGCTGCACTTGGTTTGGATATTGATGTATTACCCCAGGTTAGGATAGGTGCAAATGCCAATTATTATGCACGTTTCTTCGCTTCTTATGACCCATCAAAGTTAGTTCCTACTCCTGCAAATGGTAGTACCCCAGCATTTGATCCTACTACTTACAAACCAGTTCAATTACCTAATTATGAAACAATTGATTTGAACATTGTTTACAGGTTTAAATTTGCAGGTCTTGACGCTTCGTTTATTGGTAACGTTTATAACTTGTTAAACGCTACTTATCTTGGAGAAGGCTACGAAAGTGCTCCATCAAATGCAAGCAACACTACAAGATTAAGTACACTTGGCGTAAACTATGGCATAGGCAGACTGTATATGACTACTCTTAAAATCAATTTCTAATAATTGTAAAAAATATTATCATGAAGAAAATTTATTATTTTATTGCATTGATAGCTATTACAGCTTTTAGTGCTTGTAATCCGTTAGATAAAACTTACAAAGATCTTGGAAGTTTGCCGGCACCTACAACTATCTACCCGGTTACATCTACAACAATTACGCTAACTGCAGCAGATTATGCTTTGTTACCCAAAAGCAACACAGCTACAAAAACATTGAGCTTTAAAACTTTGGATTCTGCAAAGGCCGGCATACCGATTATATTGGCTGCCAAATTTCCCACTGCTGGCGATAAATCATCAGCGTTGGTAACTTATGGTATTACCAACCCAACGTTTAAACCGGCAGACAGCCTTTACTCACATGTATATTATGCCGTTGTAACCCCGGATGATTATGTAGCGGCTCAAGGGATCACCAACACTACTTTTAAAGATTATTCAGACGCCCAGGTATTGTTGTTTCTGACATTTAAATATCCTACACCTGTAGATAACCAGCTTGTGGTTTTAAATTATACCTATTATGCATCAGGAATTACCCCATCATCAGGTGTAAACGCTACCGATTCATTTATTTATCTTAACGGCGCGTGGGTAAAGATCTACACCGTATCTAATGCACAATATGCTTCAGCCGGTCATGGTAATTATAATCAGTTTGTCACTGCAGATGCTCCTGCTACGATAGTAGGTTATATCAATACTTTCCTTAAATCAGATCCAACAGTTGCGGCTACTGCTAAAGTTGGCGATGTAAAATATGTAAGCTATAACTATTATATCAGCAGTGGTACAAGCAAAGGTACTTACCAGCGTGTTCAGGTTGTAACATTTGACGGAACTAACTGGGTAACCACACCAATAGGTTCAACAGCACTTACATTCTTAAAAACAAACGGTACCTGGGTTGCAGATAATACTGTTAACTATAAATTGACCAGTGCTGATTATGCTTTTATAAAAACTACTACTGTAGGCGTTTCAACCGCGAGAGATAATGTTGCTCAATATGGCGATTTTAATATCACTACTCCAATTTCGGCAACTATCGGTTGGAGCGATGCTGACATTAATTCTGTAATAGCTTTAATATTGGCTCATGATTATCCGAATGCTGTTGCAAACCAAAAGTTTGTCATTACTTATGCAGTATACAATGGCTCAACAATTTCTGTCACCAAAACATTTGTATTTGACGGAACAACTTTTGCTATTCCTAAATAAAAAGTAAACTCAATAACGACGAAAGCCGCTTCAACTGAAGCAGCTTTCGTCGTTTTATGAGTTAAATGATGGGTAAATATTACCAGTGATAAAAGTCTATCAGCGCGCCAAAATAGCTGTTGTTCCAGCCCTCAACCATATCGTCATAATCAGCATCCGGGATGTTGGTATGCCTTAGTTCGGCGGATGTGCCGGCTTTATCCGGGTGGAGTTTAATAGTAACAATTGACTCTTCGGGTTGCCCGTCAAAGTACCATTGCTGTACTATTTTCTTCCCGGTTTCAAACTCAATGTTCTTGCCCACAATACTTCCGTCCCACATAGAAAAATCAGAGCCGGGCTCTGTCGACATTTCTGCCGCATCGCCGGTCCACAATTCAATGGTAAGTGGGTTTGTTAATGCTAAATAAACTTCGTCGGGCGTTGCCGGTATGATATAATATTTCTTAAAATCTTTCACCTGCGCAATTTAGCTATTTACAGGGCCAATTGGTAATACAGTTTTTCCATAAACCTCATTCAATACCTGTGCAATGCCTGTGTAAATGGCAGACGCGCCGCAGATAATACCTTCATAGCCCGCAAAATGGGTAATGCTTTTATTTTCAGTAGCATCGCCGATAGCCAGCAAAGCAAATAAAATAGTAAGTGATCCAAATACAAACTGAAGTGCCCGGTTTAACCTTAATGTGCCAAAGAACAGCAAAAAGGTAAACAACCCCCACATTGCCAGATAGGCTACAACAGCGTTACCTGCCGGTGCTGTTGTCCAACCTAATTTGGGCAATGTCCATAAAGCTACCAGTGATAGCCAAAAGAATCCGTATGATGTAAATGCGGTAAGGCCAAAGGTATTGTTCTTCTTAGCTTCAATTATCCCCGCTATAACCTGTGCCAGGCCACCGTAAAAAATACCCATGCCCAATATCATGGAGCTGTTTTCAAAATAGCCGGCATTATGGATGTTTAACAGAACAGTGGTCATGCCAAATGCGCATAACCCTAACGGCGCAGGATTGGCAATGCCATCCTTTACTGGAGCAATTGTTGTCATAAAGTATAAGTTTATAATTGGTTTATGTATGCAATTTAAATGATTTATAATCATTTACAAATATTAAAACCGAATTATAACTTTACCGTTAACCCTTCAGTATGCAGAAATTAGTATTGATAAGACACGGCGAGAGTATTTGGAACCTTGAAAACCGCTTTACAGGATGGACAGATGTCGACCTGTCAGCCGAAGGATATGAACAGGCCAAACGTGCGGGACAGCTCTTGAGAAAGAATGGCTATAACTTTGATGCAGGGTTTGCGTCTGTGCTAAAAAGATCTATTAAAACGCTGCATATCGTGTTAGAAGAGCTTGATCATCTGTGGATCCCGGTTAAGAAATCATGGCGCTTAAACGAGCGCTTTTATGGCTCATTACAAGGGTTGAATAAAGACCAGGCTATTGCCCAATACGGGGCAGAGCAGGTTCAAAAATGGCGACGTGACCCCAATGAAGACCCGCCCCCGGTGACTAAAGAGGATGAGCGCTATCCCGGCCACGATATCAGGTATAAAGCCCTTACCGAGCGCGAACTGCCATTGACCGAAAACCTGACGCAAACCATGGATAGGGTACTGCCGTTCTGGAATGAGATCATTGTACCCAGGATCCGTAAAAACGACCAGGTTATTATTTGTGCCCACGGCAACAGTTTACGGGCACTGATCAAATACATGGATAACCTGTCTGACGAAGAGGTTACTCAATTAGAGATCCCTACTGCTACACCTATAGTTTACGAGCTGGATGAGGGCCTGAACAGGATACGGCATTACTACCTTTCGTAACTTATTTGATAGAGTATAGCATATCTGCTTTTGGCAAACTACTTTCGCTTTTATTTACATCTGAAATGAAACGACTGATTGGGACCTTATTGATTTGCTTTGTATTTGCAGGTAGCGCGTTTGCCCAAAGCGCCGATGAAAAAGCTATTGCAAGCCAGATAGAAACGTTACGTAAAGCAATGATAGCAGGGGATAAGGCCAGCCTTAATGATGTTACTTCAGATCAGTTAAGCTATGGGCATTCTTTTGATATGGTTCAAAACAAAGCGCAATTTATTGACGGACTTGCGACCGGTAAGTTTGCATTTACCAAAATTGACATTAAAGACCAAAAGATCTGCGTTGATGGCAATACTGCTATTGTAAGGCACAAGATCTTTGCTGATACCAATGATAAAGGCAAAACAATGACAATTGCCTTAGGCGCGCTTGAGGTTTGGAAAAAGATAAACAACAAGTGGCTGCTTTATGCAAGGCAAGGTTATAAATTGCCTAACCAGCCTAAGTAATACTTGTTGTCCCAATTGTCCCACGCGAGTGTGAGACACCTGGGACAAGTGGGACACGATTTTAATTTAACTGTTTGAAAACAAATAAGTTGATAAAAATACGTGGGCCAAAATGAGCCAGCGGATAAGTCAGTAAATTTATAGCTAAAAAATCTATAAAAAATTGTTAATCAAATAATTGAGCTTGCTGATTTTAGCCAGCCTGATCTGTCTTGATTTTACTTAAAATCGCGTAGCTAAAAACCTAACTATTCATCTCCCTTGTAAAGCTCGCCGGCCTTCTCTGCCGATAACTTGATACCTTTTATCATTGCCGAACTGAAACCATTATGTTCCATTTCATTTAAACCGGCTATGGTACAACCTTTTGGCGATGTAACTTTATCTATTTCCTGTTCGGGGTGTGATGCTAATTGCAATAGTAAATTTGCAGCGCCTTTTGCGGTTTGTGCAGCCATTTTAAGCGCGTCGTGCGCGTGGAAACCAATTTCTGTACCGCCTTGTGAGGCAGCACGTACTGAGCGTAAAAAGAATGCGATACCGCAAGCGCAAAGCGCGGTAGCGGCAGTCATTAATTCTTCATTTATCTGAATGGTAACGCCAACGGTGTCAAACAAGGATTTTACAATGTTGACGTTTTTTGGTGTGCCATTATCAGTAGCGATACAGGTCATGGAGTCACCAATGGCTATAGCGGTGTTAGGCATGGCGCGGATAACCTGCACATTCATTTCTAATTGCTGGCGGATATCATTACAGCTAACACCGGATATTACAGATACCAGGAATTGCTTTTCTGATTTTATGGCCGGCTTTATTTCGTCAAGCAGTTTGTTAAGTTGCTGCGGCAATACAGCCAGAATAACTATATCGGCCTTTTTAGCCGCTTTGGTATTATTGTTTGTAGTCAAATAGCCCTCATTAGCGTACTCGGCAAGCGCGTCAATATTACGTCTTGTCAGCGTAATTTGCTGCGGGCTGCAAATGCCCGATTTTACCAAGCCTTTAGCTAATGATAAACCAATGTTTCCGCTGCCTAAAATGGCAATATGTTGTGAATTCATACTGTTTTACTTAATCGTGTTCCAAATGGCTTATTTTTCTTCAGTTCGCCCAGATCATCAGAGTGGCCTATAACAACTGCCTTAACCCCGCAAGCTATTGCCGTAAAAGCATTCTCGAGTTTTGGCAACATACCGCTGTGAATAATTTGCTTTATTTTTAATTCCTCGTATTTAACCGGGTCAATATCCCTTATTATCGAATCGTCATCGTTCACATCCATCAATACGCCTTTCTTCTCAAAGCAATATATCAAAGTGGTTTCAAACAGATCAGACAAGGCGACTGCCAGGGCAGACGCTATAGTATCGGCATTGGTATTTAATAATTGCCCCTCGCCATCATGTGTCAGCGCGCAAAAAACAGGGGTAAAGCCTGCTTCAAGTAATTTACCTATCCCTTTGCTGTCAATTGATCGTTCGTCTATATCGCCCACAAAGCCATAATCAATGGTTTTTACCGGGCGTTTTTTGGTACGGATAAAATTTCCGTCGGCACCGGTTAGCCCCATGGCGTTATTGCCGAAGCGTTGCAGCTGTGCCACAATGTTTTTATTGATTAACCCGCCATAAACCATGGTTACTACGCGTAGTGTTTCAATGTCGGTTATCCGGCGCCCGTCAACCAGTTTTGCCTCAATGCCAAGTGTTTCTGACAGTTGTGTGGCTACCTTGCCGCCTCCGTGTACCAGTATCTTATATCCATCAAGACCGGTGAAATCTTTCAGAAAATGGTGCAGATTTTTTGAATTATCTATAACATTTCCACCGATTTTGATAATATGTAATGATTTCATGCTCACAAAGTGATAATTAGTTGCAAAATTAATTAATTATCGGTCAATAAACTTCGCTTTTGATAACAAATTGCTTTAAAATAGATATAACTGATAAAAAAGTTATATAACTTATAAAATAGTTGTATAACTGAATAATAAGTTATAGGTTTGAGTATGGAAGATTTAACAAAAACAGAAGAGCGGGTAATGCAGGTTTTGTGGAAGCTGAAACAATGTTTTGTAAAGGATATTATTGACGCTTTGCCTGACGACCCCAAGCCACCTTACAACACCATATCGTCTGTAGTGCGCCTGCTGGAAAAGAAAGGGTATGTAGGTTACAAAGCCTACGGAAAAACCTATGAATATTTTCCGCTGATCTCAAAGACCGAGTACCGTAAAATATTTTTCAAAAAAATGGTATCCGGCTACTTTGATAATTCGGTTGAGAGCCTGTTATCATTTATGGTGAAAGAGGAGCAGTTGAACGAAGACGATATCAATAAGATAAAAGACATCATCAATAAAAATAAATAACATGAGAGTAATTATTTATTTGCTACAGGTAAGTGCCGGCACCAGCATATTTTATGGGTTTTACTATTTTCTGCTACGCAGGATGACGTTTTTTACCATTAACAGGTGGTACCTGGTAGTTACGCTGGCGTTAAGTTTTATGATCCCATTGATTACGATAACGGTAAGTAAACAGCCCGCACCCGTTATACAACAAGTAGTAAATATTAATCAATGGCAAAATACACCGGTTGTACAGATGCAATTTAACCCTGTTAAAGATACGACCCCCACCTTTAACTGGCGAAGCCTGATTATACCATTGTACACAGTCTGTTCATTGATATTGCTGATACGGTTATTGGCTGTAGTTGTCGCGTTCTTTTTAAAAATAAAAGGTAAGCGGCGTACAAAGATTGATAATGTTGAAGTAATCCATGGCGATAAAAAACTTGATAACGGCTCTTTCTTCAATTATATCATCTTAAACGATGATGAACTAAGCGCAGCAGAGATACAGCAAATTATAGCACACGAATTGATACATGTTAAACGCTTCCATTCGGCAGACAGAATGCTGGCCAGTCTGGTACAGGTGGTATTATGGTTTAATCCCTTTGTATACCTGTATTCAAGAGCGATTGAGCAGAACCATGAGTTTGAGGTTGACCGCGAAATGGGTTTGCAGGCTGATAAAAGAATATATGCTGATATGCTGTTGCATTTGTCGGTAGCACGGGGTGGCACACTTTATAATAGTTTTAGTAAAGTACCGCTAAAACGCAGGATTACGATGTTATTTACTAAACCTACAAATCATATGAAAAAAGTAATCTACCTGCTTACTATACCTGTGGTAATGATAAGCTGCCTGGCATTTGCCAAGTTTAAAAACAATGCCAAGAAGAACGGATCAAGCGCTTCGGTTTTTACTAAATTAAAAAAGGACATCAAGAAAAATGTATCCAACATTCTGCCTGTTGCTGAGGTTGAAAATAACGTTGAACTTAATAAACATAGCGTTATTTATGGTGTCGAAAAAATGGGCAATAATATTGAGGTTATAATAGATGGGAAACGATATGAGAAAGATATTTTATACAAAATAAGTTCATCATGCATCAAAAACTCAACAATCTCTGGAGAAAACCAGCCGAAATTGCCAAATGGTAATACAGCAAATAATGGGACAGTAAATATTGAAACCAAGGCCGGCAAAATAATTTACATGACACCAAATGAAAAAGAAAATCTGATAAAAGTGCGAAGCATACCTGCCGGACAATTTTATACCAGGTTACCTCTAAAAGACGAAAAGGGTAAAAGTTATGACAAAATTATTATCCAACTGACGAATGGTAGCATAGCAACTGCAGACTTAGGAGTTAAAGAAAAAGCAACTTTTGATATTGATGATGACAGTTATACTGAAGAGCAAATCCAAAATCTTTCTGCTGAAAAAATAAACAGTATATCTGGCGAGATTAAGGTAACGTTTAATATACAGCCTGCTTCTATAGCAAAAAATTATCAGTATCACGCTTTCTTTAAATTTAAGACAAATGCCGCGGTGGCTGCTGAAAATGAAAAAACCATTAACGTATCTAAAACAAATCAGCCCAACTTAACTCCGAATACTGTCGCAAAACCGTTGCCTGTCGTATCTATGACTGCCGACGAAAAACAAAAGCTTTCAAAGTTAATGGATGCTACACCATCGGCATATTTTTATAAGAGGGAACATTTTCAGGATGCTGATGGCATACGACACGATAAAATAACTTTTAAATTATCAGACGGTTCTGTATCAGCAGACCTTGGCCCGGAGGATAAAGTAGGGGTATTTATTGATGGTGAATTTTATAATGAGGATGCGATCAAAAAAATCAGTATGGAAAAAGCAGAATCGTTAGAGATAACACGAGAAGGATATGATGCTAAAAAGATTCCAGAAGAGCAGAATTATGCGGTACCGTTTGCCCTTAAAACAAATAAATTTACAACTCCTGCAACTCCTGTAAAGGATAAACAAAAAACAAAACTTACGCCCGTTATTAAACAAGGACCTGCAAAGCAAAATGCAAAGGCGAGTACTGATGATGGCCCAAGTTTAACAACCGAAAAAGAAGATCAATTAATAAAAAAGAATCTTTCCAAAGAAGGAAGTCCATTTTTTAAAAGATATCATTTTGATCGTCCGGGGAGTAAGGGAATTGACTTAATTACCTTTAAAATAAGAAAACTTAGGGATACGGCAACGCATATAGTAACAGCTACTTTAGATAGTAATGTAAAAGCAGGTGCTTTTATTGATGGTAAATTTTTTACTGAAGAAGAAATGAATAAACTAACACCCCAGAAAGTAGCCTCATTAGGATTTAGTTTTAAGTCGGATACTAAACAGGAAAACTTACCTGATAACTATGGTTTTTCGGTTAGTTTTAAAACTGAAACGGTCAGTGAATGATAGTATCAATTAAGTACTCACAACCTAAACCTTGAAAAATAAAAAAGGGGACGCCTAAACAGCGTCCCTTTTTTATTTAGCTAAAAACTCATTAATGATCTTAAACTCTTTCTCGGGTTCTTCTACCTGCGGGTTATGGCCTGATTTTTCGAAAATGACAAATTGCGCCTGCGGGCAGTATTCTTTAAATTTTACAGCCATCCACGGTACGGCTACACGGTCATAACGACCGGTTACGATCAGTACCGGCATTTTCAGATCTTTTAATTGTTTGCGGTAATCAAAAGTGCCTATGTCGCTGCCAACAATAAAGTCGCCGTCTTTGCCAACCATCTGGTAGTATAGCTTTGAATTGTAAGCGTTAGGGTAAGGCTTACTTCCGCGGCTTGCAAACTTATCTGGATTGTAAGCATATAGAAAGCCGTAAGGTACTTTGCCATAAATTTCCTGGTGGATCGCGTCGCTTGATACAGCACCTTGTTCTCGTACCTTCATTAACTCATCCCATACTTCGGGATAACTGTTTTTGATCTCGCGGTTCGAGCTATCGTCATTCTCCTGCCACATTACAAAACTATGAAAGGTATCCGCCAAGATTAAATGGCTTAAATGGCCGGGATATTTTATGGCATAACCCTGTGCCACCACGCCACCGTACGAATGGCCCAGCACGGTGATCTTATCCAATTTTAAAGCCTTGCGCAAACCTTCAATATCATCTATATCACGTTCCAACGTATATTCGGTAACATTTTTTGCTGTGTCTGATTTGCCCCTGCCAAAAGCATCAAAATAAATTAACTGGTGGTGTCCGTTAGCCAGCGCGTCAAAGCTGCGCAAACCTGTGTGCGCGCCGCCCGGCCCGCCTGCTATAAATATGATGGGGTCGCCTTCGCCAACGGTTACTACCCATAATTTGGCATTATTAATGTTAACGTATTTACCGTCAGTCCAACTGTCAACAGGTTTAACCTGTGCTTTGGTTAAATTGACAAACAGCGATACTAAGGCAATAAGAAAAAGTTTTTTCATTTTGATTTTTGTAAAGCTAAAATTAACAAATTGGGGTTACATTTTTATGAATAACAAACCCTGTTTAAAAGCTAAGTTTATCACAAAATAACACATGGATCAAAATACTAAAACCAAGCCCCGGGTAGTAATTATTGGCGGAGGGTTTGCAGGTTTAAATTTAGCCAAAAAGCTAAAGAACGCGCCGGTTGATATACTGATGCTGGATAAACATAATTACCACACTTTTCAGCCCCTGCTTTACCAGGTGGCTATGGGCGCTATCCCGGCAGATTCCATCGCTTTCCCTATTCGACGGATATTTACTTACCAGGATAATTTTAGTTTCAGTTTAGCCCATGTCGAATGTATAGATGCCGAAGCTAATAAAGTAGCAACAAACATTGGCGATATCTACTACGATTACCTGGTGATAGCGACCGGCTCAAACACCAATTTTTTCGGGAACAAGGACCTGGAGAGCTGCGTCATGCCGATGAAGAATGTGCCCGAAGCATTGAACCTTAGGGGGCTTACACTACAGCATCTTGAAAAAGCGCTTATCACAACGGATAAAGAAGAAAAAGACGCCTTAATGACCTTTGTGGTGGTAGGTGGTGGCCCTACAGGTGTTGAGCTTGCCGGTGCCCTTGGCGAAATGCGGCACCTGATATTGGAAAAGGATTATCATGGCCTGAGCAAAAATGATATGAAGGTTTACCTTGTTGAAGGTAAGGACAGGTTGCTGGCAGCGATGTCTGACGGGGCTTCAAAAAAAGCCAAGCAGTTTCTTACCGCCAATGATGTAATGATATACAACAGTGTACACGTTGAAAGCTATGACGGCCTGACGTTAAAGATAGATGATGGCATGACCATTAAAAGTCGCAACGTGTTCTGGGCGGCGGGGGTAATGGGCGAGGTGCCTGATGGAATGACCAACGCAAGCGTGGCGCGCGGCTCACGCATCCGTACGGACGAGATCAATCGGGTGGTTGGTTATCAGAATATTTTCGCGATAGGGGACGTGTCGGCAATTATCAGTGAGGAATACCCTAACGGGCATCCTGGCGTGGCACCCGCTGCTATACAGCAGGGCGCGTGGCTGGCAAAAAACCTGGTACATCTAATCAAGGGTGAACCTACCGTTCCGTTTAAGTATAAAGACAAAGGTACGCTAGCAACCATCGGCCGTAATAAAGCTGTTGCTGATCTGGGGAAAATACATTTCCAGGGATTTTTTGCCTGGATACTCTGGGGATTTGTTCACATTATTTCGCTGGCAGGTTTCTCCAACAAAACATCAGTTATTTTAACCTGGGTGATCAATTATTTTACAAAGAACAGTGATAACCGATTAATAATCCGCAGCTTTAACCGCAGTACTCGTACTGTCGAACCCGAGAAATAAACCTAATACTCATGAATAACCCATGGATCTGTTTGTAATAATTGCTTTATTGGTTATTGTCAGCGCGTTTTACTCGTATTTAAACGCACGTTATATTAAGCTGCCCGGCACTATCGGTATTGTTACCATTGCTATCGCGGTGTCAATAATTACTATAACTGTAGACAGGCTTGACCCGGGTATAGCGCGTTACCTTACCGTGCTGGCTAAAAATATTAATTTCTCGGGTACGGTATTAAATATTATGCTGGGGTTCCTGCTTTTTTCGGGGTCGTTCTCATTAAATACCAAACGCTTAAAAAAAGAAATGCGGCCCGTATTTGTATTAAGTACCATTGGTGTTATCCTGTCGACTGCGGTTTTCGGTGGGTTGTTTTACGGTATTACTTTGATGTTTCATATCCATATACCTTTGGTTTATTGTTTTTTGTTTGGGGCTTTGATTTCGCCTACAGACCCCGTAGCTGTCGGCGCTATCATCAAAAACTCAAAACTGCCAGTAAATTTAGAAACCATCATATCCGGCGAATCATTATTTAATGATGGGATAGGATTGGTGTTGTTTATCACTATCCTTGAATTTACCGAATCGGGCGATGACCATCTTGATTTTATTAAAACAGCGCTCTTGTTTGTACGTGAAGTATTTGGCGGGATAATGCTTGGCTTGTTGTTTGGATTTATCGCTTTCCGTTTAATGAAAACCATTACCGATTTTCAAACCATTGTACTGGTATCGCTGGCTTTGGTAATGAGCATATCAGTAGTGTCGTCCTATATGCATTTTTCTATCCCTTTGGCCGTAGTATCAGCGGGTTTATTTGCAGGTAACCGGTCGATCAACATAGACAACAACGAACACTCGCACCAGGCGCTCGAGAAATTCTGGCAACTGATAGATGAAATGCTTAATACCATACTGTTTGTGATGATCGGTTTCCAGATGATCAACCTGCCATACCTTGAAAACTACTGGCTGATAGGTGGAATAGGGATAGTTATTATACTGGTATCCAGATGGTTTAGTATCCTGATACCTTTAACGTTTTTCAGGAAAATTGTAAATATCAATTTTAAAAACATAAACATACTAACTTGGGCGGGCTTGCGCGGCGGGATCTCTATCGCGCTGGCGCTGTCATTGCCCGCGTCCCCATACCGGCATATCATACTGGCGGGCAGTTATTTTATTGTGATCTTTTCTGTGGTGATACAAGGGCTGACCTTAAACAGGGTTATCAACGCGTCTGTACCTGCAGAAAAATAGGTTGATCCTTGGCTGTATTATTTCAGGCGCGACATATAAGCTGCAATTTCCTTTTCTACACTATCGGGTTTATTGCTTAACTCGTTAATGATGCTTTCGCGCTCTTTTTCGCTTTTGTTTTGGCTCAGCTTTTTCTTGGCTTGTAGGTCCTCGACCACTATTTCAAAACCGACTATTCCTTTCATCATATTCAGCTTAAAATCTTGTGGCAGGTTATCCCATTGGTTCAGATAATCAGCCTCATAAAATTTGATGGTTTGCGCTAATAATTGCGCCTTGCTTTCAGGACTGTCAATTAATCGGGCTTTGCCGTAAGCATGAATAGCTATGTAATTCCAGGTAGGCACGCTTTTTTCGCTTTCGTAATGTTTCGGAGAAATATAAGCATGGGGCTCGGCGAATATGACCAATGGATTGTCCGTAAGTAATTCATCAGCCTGCGGATTTGCTTTGGCAAAATGCGAGGTCAATATGATCTGATCATCGTGCTGCGAAACAACAAATGGCAAATGCGTAGCAGATGGAACGCCGCCATTAACGGTAACTATGGTAGCAAAACTGTACCTCTGCATAAAGTTGATCGCTTCCTGCCTGTCGGTCATCAGGTTTTGCTTGGGGATGTACATGATGCTATTACAAAGCTTCCAACATCTGCTTTAAAACCGCTTGCGCGGCCCATACGCGATTACCCGCTTCATGTACGACTATCGAGTTCGGTCCGTCCAAAACCTCGGCAGAAAGCTCTAAATTGCGGCGTACGGGCAGGCAATGCATTACCTTAGCATTATTGGTAATCTTTAACCTGTCGTTTGTTAGCATCCACTCTTCATTGCCGGGTAGTACCTTTCCGTAAGGCTCATAAGCCGACCAGTTTTTTACATAGATAAAATCAGCGTCAGCTAAGGCTTCATCCTGGTTGTGTGTTATGGTAGCGCCCTGTGTAAAATCTGTGCTCAATTCATAGCCGGCAGGGTGGGTGATGGTGAAATCAACATCGGCCTTGCACATCCATTCGGCAAATGAATTTGGAACCGCTTGCGGCAATGGCTTAATATGCGGAGCCCAGGTCAGAACAACTTTAGGCCGTTCCCTGGTTTTTAACTCTTCAATAGATACCAGGTCGGCTAAACTTTGCAGCGGGTGGCGGGTGGCCGACTCAAGACTAACCAACGGTACACCACAAAACTCTACAAATTTATTAAACACCACTTCGGTATAATCTTCTTCGCGATCCTTTAAACCCGGGAAAGAACGTACGCCGATAATATCCACATACTGGCCCATAACAGCGGCCGCTTCGCGGATATGCTCTACAGTGGTTCCGTTCATTACAACGTTGTCACGCAGCTCTAAAGCCCATCCTTCTTTATCAACATTAAGCACCATAACATTCATACCCAAGTTAAGCGCCGCTTTTTGGGTGCTCATGCGGGTACGTAAGCTTGGATTAAGGAAAACTAAACCCAAAGTTTTGTTTTTACCCAAATGCTGATGCGCATACGGATCTTTTTTTAGCTGCAATGCTTCGGCTGCAAGCGCCTTTATATCGGTTACGTCGTTTACGGAAGTAAAAAGTTTCATAATGTTAAGTTCTCTCTGTCATCTCGCTATGATCGAAGTGACAACTATTGATTATTAAGTACGTTTGTAAAAGCTTCTAAAAACTGATCTGCATGTGCTTTGGTTAAATTTAAAGCAGGTAATAGCCTGATCACATTTGGTTTAGCTTCGCCGGTAAAGATATGGTGTTTAAATAACAGATCTTTCTTGGCGTTTGCATATTCGGCAGGCAGGTCAATGCCAATCATCAACCCACGGCCCCTTACTTCGGTAACCTGTTTAAACTTTTTGAGCTCGTCTATCAAGTATCCCCCAACTTCGGCGGCATTTTGTAACAGGTTATCCTGCTCAATCACTTCTAAAACAGCTAAAGCGGCCGCGCATGCCAAGTGGTTACCGCCAAACGTGGTTCCTAACATGCCATAAGCAGGCTGTATCTTAGGCGATATACTGATGGCGCCAATTGGGAAGCCATTACCCATGCCTTTAGCCATGGTATAAATATCCGCGTCAACACCCGCAAAATCATGCGAATAAAATTTACCTGTACGCCCATACCCGCACTGCACCGAATCGGCAATGAAAACCGCGTTATGGGTATCGCAAAGCGATCTGATCTTTTGTAAAAAGCTTTCAGGAGCTACCTGGATACCACCAACACCCTGGATACCCTCGATTATCACTGATGAGATCTCGTTATCAGCAAAAGCCTGCTCTAAAGCGGCTTCGTCTTTCCATGGCAGCTTGATCACATCGTCAGTTTCGTTTACCGGGGCAATGATCTTTGGATTATCAGTAACCGCGACAGCCAATGAGGTACGGCCGTGAAACGCGCCTGTAAAAGCTATGATCTTCTTTTTACCATTGTAAAATGAAGCCAATTTTAAGGCATTTTCATTTGCCTCGGCGCCAGAGTTAACCAGGAACAACTGGTAATCTTCTTTGCCAGAAACATGGCCAAGTTTTTCGGCTAATTGTTTTTGTATCGGGATCTCGATAGAGTTAGAGTAGAAGCCTAACTGGTGTAATTGATCTTCTAATCTTTTTACATAATGCGGATGGGTATGGCCGATAGAAATAACGGCGTGACCACCGTAAAGGTCAAGATATTCCTGGCCTTTGTCATCGTAAACGTGGCTGCCCTGACCTTTTACTATATTAATGTTGTTTATTGGATATACGTCAAAAAGTTTCATTCTTAAAGAGGCTAAGGTAAAAGGACAAAGGTGAAAGGTTATTTTTCATTTCTCAAAAAGTTTATAAATGAAATTAACATTGCTTTTACTTCGTTGATTAATAAGTTAATAGGGTCGTATTGATCCTGATTTATATATTCGAGATCAAAAATCAGATAACAGGTATATTCTGCTTCAAGAGCCGATCCTAAAGCATTGTCTAAATAGTGCGCGAAATCTTTATCTGTATTTTTACCACAGCCTTCCACAATATTTAATGGGATTGAATAAGTTGATCGTCGGAGTTGGCTAGTTAAAGCAAATCGTTCTTCAATAGGCATTAAAGGCAATATTGTCTTATACATTTGCTTTGTTAGCAAATGCGATTTTTTCCAAACTTCAAGTTTTTTATAATCTCTCATTGTTTAAAAACCTTTTACCTTTCGCCTTTAACCTTTTAACTTAAAAAGCGTTAGCTTTTAAACAAAGTCCTGCGCGTTCATCAAGGCCGAACAACAGGTTCATATTTTGAACTGCCTGGCCTGAAGCGCCTTTAAGTAAATTATCTAACATGCTGATAATAAATAATTTATTATCATATTTTTTTACCTGTATAAATACCTTGTTGGTGTTCACTATCTGTTTAAGATCTATGTTTCTGCTGGTTATGTGTGTAAACGGTGCATCGGCATAAAAATCCTGGTATAGTTTTAAAGCATCTTCTTCAGACAGATCACAGTCGGTATAAATAGAAGCAAATATCCCCCGGGTAAAATCGCCCCTATAAGGAATGAAATTGATTGCCTGGTTAAAAGCAGGTTGCAATTGCTTTAATGATTCGCCTATCTCATTTAAATGCTGGTGGCCAAATACTTTATAAACCGAAAGATTATCATTACGCCAGGTAAAGTGCGAAGTCGCGGCCAAACTTTGCCCTGCACCGGTTGAACCTGTTGTGGCCGATACATGAACTTCATTATTTAACAATCCTTTTGATGCCAAAGGCAACAAACCCAATTGCAGGCAGGTAGCAAAACAACCCGGATTAGCTATGTTTTGTGCCGATTTGATAGCTTCGCTGTTTAATTCAGGCAAGCCGTAAACAAATGTTTTTAAACCGATTTTTGCATTCTTAGCCAGCCTGAAATCCTGGCTCAGGTCAATTATTTTTACGCTGTCCGGAATGGCGTTAGCATCAAGAAACTTTTTAGCATCGCCATGTCCAACACATAAAAACAATACGTCTATCGCTGTTGACAGTTCATCCGTAAACTTCAGATCGGTATCGCCAAGCAAATCTGTATGAATGTCATGAATAAAATTACCCGCATTACTATTGCTGTGTACAAAAGCAATCTCTACATCAGGATGGTTAACCAATATCCGCAGCATCTCGCCGCCGGTATAGCCTGCACCACCAATTATTCCTGCTTTTATCTTTTTCATTGCTTTATATTATTAGTCGACACTTTTCCGATACACAATAAATTCTGCATCAGGTGCCTGTTTTATAAATCCTACCGACTCATATAAACTTTGAGCCGTATAATTATCAGTGGCTGTTTCTATTTGTACATATTTAGCGCCACCGTTTTTGGCAAAATCAATTGAGGCGTCTATCAATTTATTGCCGATACCCTGTTTACGATAAGCCGGGTTGACATACAGATCATTCAGGATCCAGTTTTTTACAGCTTTTACAGATGAATATTTTGGATACAGTTGCGTAAATCCAACAGAAAGGGCGGTATCATTAAACTCGATACAGGCCACAAAAATAACCGACTCATTATTTTGTAAACGTTCGGTTAAAAAATGTTTTGCCAGTTCAAGATCGCTGGCTTGTTTATAAAACATCCTGTATTGATCAAAAAGATCAATAACCTCGTCTATCTTTTCAAAATCTATCTGTCTTACAGAAAGATTAAGCTCATCAGCAGTTAACTCTGTCATAATTGGTAGATGGATAAGAGTACAAAATAAATTCCAGGTCGGTATTCTGATGGTTGGCTATAAAGTGCCGCTGTGCCGGATTTATTTGAATAGCTTGTTGCTCTTTCAGTTCAACCACTTCACCATCAATTGTAAACTTTGCACGTCCCTTTAAAATATAAAAGAACTGGGTAGCTTTTTCATGATAGTGCAGCTTTTCGGCTGTATCGGGCGGCATTAGCTCTTGTTTAACAGACAGCGATTCGGTATCAACAAAGGTCCAGCCGTGGCAATCATCGCCCCAGATGTAATGTGCTAAACATTCGCCTTTTGAAAATACCGTATTCATTATCCTTCGCTGTTAACTTTATGATAGATCATCACCTGGTTGCCAAATATTTTAGAGAAGCCTTTTACATCTTCGCCGCTCCATGAATTGTTCATTTCGCCATAGCTGCCAAATTTGTTAGACATCAGATCATGATCTGACTCAATACCTACTACCTGGAAACGATATGGCAACAATTGTACAAATACCTTGCCGCTAACGTTTTTCTGCGTGTCTGTAAGGAAAGCTTCCATATTGCGCATAATAGGATCATGGAATTGTCCTTCATGCAGCCAGTTACCGTAAAACATAGACAATTGATCTTTCCAGGTTAGTTGCCATTTGGTTAACGTGTGTTTCTCTAAAGTATGATGCGCTTTAATAATTACCATTGGTGCAGCAGCTTCAAAACCAACCCGGCCTTTAATACCGATAATGGTATCGCCAACATGAATATCGCGGCCAATACCGTAAGGCTGCGCAATAGCCTGCAGGTCTTGAATAGCTTGTGTAGGGTGATCATATCTTTTTCCGTCAAGCGCAACAAGTTCGCCTTTTTCAAAAGTTAGCTCGATATTTCTTGCTTCTGTTTCGGTAACCTGTGTAGGCCATGCTTCTTCGGGCAGGCCTAAGTTTGATGTTAAAGTTTCTTTACCACCTACAGACGTACCCCAGATACCTTTGTTGATAGAGTATTTTGCTTTCTCAAAATTCATGTCGACACCATGTTTTTTAAGATATTCGATCTCAGCTTCACGGCTCAATTTCAGATCGCGGATAGGGGTGATGATGCCGACATTAGGTATTAGGATATTGAAGATCATATCAAACCTAACTTGGTCATTACCGGCGCCTGTACTGCCGTGGGCAACAAACTCGGCACCAATTTCTTTGGCGTAGTTGGCAATGGCAGTGGCCTGGCTAACCCGCTCCGCACTTACCGACAATGGATAAGTGTTGTTTTTTAACACGTTACCGTATATTAAATAGCGAACACAGGTATTATAAAAGTTTTCGGTTTCATCAACCACATGGTGTGATGTTACGCCCATTTCGTAAGCGCGTTTTTCAACAGTGTTTAGTTCTTCAGCGCTGAAACCACCGGTGTTTACAATTACCGAGTGTACTTCATAACCTAAGTCCCTTGTTAAATAGATGCAACAAAATGAGGTATCCAGGCCTCCGCTATACGCTAATACTACTTTTTTCTTTTCCATTGTTTATTTTAATGTAGAGACGCAATACTTTGCGTCTTTTTAAATATGTTCAGGAGACACAAAGTGTTGTGTCTCTACAAGTTTATTGTCCGAAACTTTTAATGACGCTTTCAATGCGTTGAAAAAGCGTAGCCTTTTTAGTCATTTTTTCAAGATTTTCCTGCTTCTGTTTTTCGGCATCTTTGGCTTTCTCGACAGGATCAAATAACATGGCGGTGCACATGCAATTCTTGCGTTCTTTCATGGTCAGGATATCGTAATTAACACAACTTTTGCAGCCTTTCCAGAAATCCTCGTCCTGTGTTAATTCAGAATAGGTAACCGGCTCATAACCCAGGTCAGAGTTGATCTTCATTACAGCCAGGCCGGTAGTCAAACCAAAAAGCTTGGCATCAGGATATTTAGTTCTTGATAACTCAAAAATTTTATGTTTAATGGCTTTTGCCAAGCCTGCTTTTCTGAATAATGGTGATACGATCAAACCCGAATTGGCCACAAAATCGCCGTGGCTCCAGGTTTCTATGTAGCAGAAACCCGCCCAGGTGCCATCTTTATGTAAGGCAATTACAGCTTTGCCCTCAAGCATTTTAGTAGCTACATATTCAGGCGAGCGTTGCGCAATGCCGGTGCCGCGAGCTTTTGCCGACTCGGCCATCTCATCAGTAATGAGTGGTGCATAGTCTACATGCTGGGCAGTAGCAACCTGAATATCAAAATCTTTTATAGTCATTGTAAATAGAAAAAATTACCGTTAAAAAATGGCTTTATGCCTAAGTAATTAGATTGTTTTTGTTGAAGAAGTTTAAAAAGAACTTCTGTTGACGGGCAGTAGGTGTGCTGACAATTAAACCCGGGGGATGAATAGTCTTCGTCGTGACGGACTAAATAAAACAGTTGAAACCAAAGCAGCGGCAACCGGAGCAATAGCTGCTCTAACAGTGGGCATATTTAAGGTTTGCAGTATCATTTTGATAGATTGTTGCTTTATTTAAATTTGATGCAAAAGTTTGCATTAATTTTAACTTATGCAAGAGAAAAGTTAATTAGTTTACAGCGCAAATAGATGATCAGGTGTACAGCTGATTAAGTTTACATAAAGATAACATAGCCAGGCTGCTGGGTTAATCCTGGTTGTTGCGTTTAGCAACAATATCATCAACTATCATATCAGCATGTATGCGCGAGTTTTCTATAAACCAAAGGTGAGTATCAAGCCCACCGCAAACTACGCCCGCAAGATATAGGCCAGGCAGGTTGGTTTCCATCGTTTCAGCATTATATTGCGGAATAAATTTATCGTCAGATAAGATCAATCCCCATTTTTTTAACTGGTCAAAATTGGGTTTGTAACCGGTCATGGCCATCACAAAATCATTAGGGGTAGTCAGCGTACCCTCAGGGGTATCAATATCCACCTCAGTTTGTCGGATGGCCTTTAAATTTGAATTGAAATAGGCCTTTATGCTACCTTCTTTTATGCGGTTGATAATATCGGGCCTAACCCAATATTTAACCCTGTGACTTATCTCATCGCCACGCACAACCAAAGTTACCTCAGCGCCTTTACGATATGTTTCTAATGCCACATCAATTGCCGAGTTGCTTGAACCTACAACCACTACTTTTTGCATGGCAAAAAAGTGAGGGTCTTTGTAATAATGCTGTACTTTGGGTAGGTCTTCGCCCGGGATATCCAGGTTGACTGCCACGTCATAAAAGCCGGTACAAATGATGATGTGTTTGGCCTCGTAAGTTGCTTTGCTGGTAGTAACTGTGTAGCTATCAGTATGCTCAATTGCGGTTACTTCTTCAAACAGGTTAATAGGCAGATGATTGGATGTAGCTACACGGCGATAATATTCTAACGCTTCGGCGCGGGTGGGCTTATTGCTGATAGTGACAAACGGAATGCCGCCAATCTCCAGTTTTTCTGAGGTTGAAAAAAAAGTCATGGTAGCCGGATAGTTGTAAAGAGAATTAACCAGGCAGCCTTTTTCAATGATCACGAAGCTTAATCCCGCTTTTTGTGCCTTAAGGCCGCATGCTATTCCGATAGGTCCGCCACCTATAATGAGTATATCGAGCATTTAATTGAACTTTGTGCAATAATAATCAGTTTTGATCTATTAAAGTTCAATGATTAATCAATAGGCTCATTTAAATGCCGAATAATGAGTTTACAATGACTTATGCTAAAGTTTTATGTTGAGGTTATAATAGTTTTTAAACGGACAAAAAACATCACACTGTGGGTACACTCACAGCAATTAATAAACACCCGATCAATTAAATTTTAGAAGCACTCAGGCCCATGGCCACTCCCAAACGGAAATTTATTAGCCCGACCATGGATATGGTAATCGGCAATTTTGTGGTCGCGGTACATTTTGGGGTTAGCAGTGCGGATGATAAACAACTCTGAGCTATCGGTTTCAGTCTTATCAGACTTTAAAACCATTGTAATTTTTTTCTTCATGATCACTTCCTCCTGAAATTAACATTTAAAGAAATTGTTATATAAATTTAACTATAAAAGGTGGTGATTTGCAAGGGTTTTGCGAAAAAAAAGACATAAAAAAGGGTAAGCTACTCTTATCGCGCCGCTCAACTCTCTACCCTTGCTGCGTTCCCACCCTGGGGGAGTTCAAGAGGAGCTGGCCGTAAAAGACTTACCCCGGAGCAAATATAGCAAATGGTTTGTTTTTGGGTTAATAAATTGTTAAAAAGGAGAGGCTTTAAGCAATTTTAAGATAAATGAAACACGCAAGTAGTTGGTAATGTGCTTTTTGTTAGCAGCTGTTTTTTTCTGTTTTAGTAGCAGTTAGAAACAGAAAAGCGCCCGGTGTGGCGGGCGCTTTTTACAAACTTTCACAAAAGCTTATATATATTTTGTTCCAAATTGCTGCTTAACGTCAGCAACTACTTTCTTTACATTTTGTTCCTGGTCGCGCGGACAGATCAATAATGTATTGTTTGATTCAACCACAATATAATCATGTAGCCCCTGTATAATAACCAGTTTATCTTCAGGTATGTTAACCATGCAGTTTGATGAATCGTACATGATCACTTTTTCGGCAGGGATAACGGCATTGCCTACATAATCTTTATGGGCCAATTCATAAATTGATGCCCAGGTACCCAGGTCAGACCATCCAAATTCTGATGGCAGCACGTAAACATTATTAGCTTTTTCCATGATCCCATAATCAATAGATATATTGGTACATTGCAAATAAGCCTGGTTTACGTGTGTTTTTTCGTTTTCGGTGTTGTAATGCGGGCGGGCTTCGGCAAAAATATCACTCATTTCAGGTAGGTATTGTTCAAACGCCTTAACAATAGCCTTTGCAGACCATACAAATATGCCTGCATTCCATAAAAAATCGCCGCTTTGCAAAAAGGTCTTTGCAATTTCAAGGTTGGGCTTTTCAGTAAATGTTTTTACTTTATGAAAATCACCGTCAATAGTGTTGTCTGTATATTGGATATAGCCATAACCGGTATCAGGCCTTGACGGCATAATGCCCAGTGTTACCAGGCATTGGTGTTTGGTAGCGGTCTGTAATGATTTTTCGATGGATGCTATAAACGCGGCTTCATCTAATATTAGGTGATCTGAAGGCGCTACAACAATAGCTGCATCAGGGTTAATACTTTCAATTTTAAATGAACCGTAAGCAACGCAAGGGGCGGTGTTGCGCATAACCGGCTCTGTAAGTATCTGGTTGTCGGCCATATCAGGCAACTGCTCTTTTACAATACCGGTATAATTTTCATTGGTAACCACATAAATATTCTCTTTTGGGCATACCTTCAAAAAACGATCATATGTATTTTGTATTAAAGTTTTTCCTGTACCTAATATGTCAATAAATTGTTTTGGATAGGATGTGCGGCTGATGGGCCAGAAACGGCTTCCGATACCGCCCGCCATAATTATGGCATAATAGTTTTTATTCATTTTAAATTGTAGAAAATATAGTTTGGTATTATCCGTAGCAAAAGTGGGTATTTATCTGTTAAATAATAATTAAACAACACTAAATAATTAACAGTAAAAATACCACAGGATATAAAAGATTAAATAAACAAATTGTTTTATTTCAAATAATCATTTTTGTATAAAATTTTAAAGTAAATCTGTCGTTTATTCTTTAAATTTTGTTACTTTAAACTTTTAAACAATTACGAATACCCATATCAATGATAGAAACAAAGAAGTCGCTCTTTGATAATCTCCAGAACTTTTTCGGGTTCGATAACTTCAAAGGAGAACAGGAAGCGATTATAACCAACATTTTGGCCGGTAATGATACGTTTGTTATTATGCCTACAGGTGGTGGTAAGTCCATGTGTTACCAATTGCCCGCGTTAATGAGTGAAGGCACTGCTATAGTAATTTCGCCCCTTATTGCTTTGATGAAGAACCAGGTTGACCAGTTAAGGGCTTTTGGCGGATCAGACAGCATTGCACATTTTTTAAATTCATCATTAACAAAGGCAGATATTATAAGAGTTAAGGAAGATGTGCTGGGCGGTAAAACCAAATTACTTTATGTTGCACCCGAGTCGTTAACTAAACAAGAAAATGTAGATTTTTTACGCTTAAATCAAGTATCGTTTGTTGCGGTTGATGAAGCGCACTGTATCTCAGAATGGGGCCATGATTTCAGGCCCGAATATCGTAAAATCCGTCAGGTAATAAGCAACATTGGCGATGATATACCCATCATAGCTTTAACCGCTACAGCTACCCCTAAAGTGCAGCAGGATATCCAAAAGAACCTGCAGATGAATAACGCCACGGTTTATAAATCATCATTTAACAGGGCAAATTTATTTTATGAAGTACGTGCCAAACGTAACGTAATAAAAGAGATTGTAAAGTATGTTAAGCAAAACCAGGGAAAATCAGGTATTGTGTACTGTTTGAGCCGTAAAAAGGTTGAGGAGGTGGCAGAAGCGCTTTCTTTAAATGGCGTTAAAGCATTGCCTTACCATGCGGGTCTTGACCCAAAAGTAAGGGCCGATACGCAGGATAAATTCCTGATGGAAGATGTGGATGTTATTGTGGCAACCATAGCCTTTGGTATGGGTATTGACAAACCCGATGTGCGTTACGTTATTCACCATGATGTGCCTAAAAGCATGGAAGGTTACTACCAGGAAACAGGCCGTGCCGGCCGTGACGGAGGCGAGGGTGTGTGCGTGGCGTTTTATTCGCAAAAGGACATTGACAAGCTGCAAAAGTTTATGAAGGATAAACCGGTTTCTGAACGTGAAATCGGTACCCAGATATTGAAGGAAGTAATTGATTATGCCGAATCATCTGTATGCCGTCGCAAGCAGCTGTTACATTACTTTGGCGAGAACTTTAATGAAGCTGGCTGTAACAACATGTGCGATAACTGCTGTGCGCCAAAAACACATTTCGATGCCGAAGAGCAATTGCATAAAGCGCTTAACCTGATCAAACAAATAGGCGAGAAGTTTGACGACCATCACATTATTAATATTTTGATGGGGGTAGAGACCCAGCAGATCCATAACTATGAACATCATTTGCTGGAACTTTTCGGTTCAGGTAAAAACGATGGTGAAATATTGTGGAACTCGTTATTGCGCCAGGCTTTGTTAAACAATTACCTGTCAAAAGACATTGACCAGTACGGTTTATTAAGGCTGACCAAATTAGGTCATTCGTTTTTAGATAACCCGCACAGCATCCGCTTTATCCTGAACAGGGTGATTGAGGCCGCTGATGACGATGATTCTGAAGACGGGCCAAAACAAGCCGGTGGCGCGTTGGATACCCAGCTATTGCAAATGCTGAAAGATCTGCGCAAGAAGATAGCCAAGCAAAAAGGTTTGCCTCCGTTTGTACTGTTCCAGGATCCGTCGTTAGAAGAAATGTGTACGCATTATCCTATCAGCCAGGACGAGTTGAAACAGATCTCGGGCGTGGGTGCGGGAAAAGCCATGAAATTTGGCGCGCCGTTTATTGATCTGATCAAGAAATACGTGGAAGATAATGATATCGACCGTCCAATCGATATGGTGATCAAAAGCGCTGCAAATAAATCGGCGTTAAAGGTATTCATTATCCAGAATATTGACAGGCATTTAAACCTGGACGATATAGCAGCCTCAAAAGGATTAACCTACGAAGAGGTTTTAAAAGAAGTAGAAACCATTGTTAACTCGGGTACCAAGCTTAACCTTAATTATTATATTGATGAGGTTATAGACGAGGATAAACAGGAAGAAGTATTTGATTACTTCCGCACCGCCGAGGTCGACTCGATAGACGACGCGCTTGCCGAACTTGGCAGCGATGATTATACCCGCGAAGAAGTACAGCTGATGCGGATAAAATTTATGTCTGAGTTAGGAAACTGACGAAAAAGGGAGGATTTAAATTCTCCCTTTTTTTATTGTCGTTATTTTACAGTTATCTTAAATTCTGTCCTGCGGTTTTTAGCGCGGTTTTCATCATTGTCATTGGGCGCTATGGGTTGTGTTTTGCCATAGCCTTTGTAAACCATCCGGGCCGGGTCAACCTTGCCGCTGAGCAGAAAATCATAAACAGATTTCGCGCGGTTTTCTGATAGTTTTTGGTTCAGATCATCATTGCCTACATTGTCTGTATGGCCTGATATTTCTATATGCACTGTGGGGTTAAGCGCTAAAAATTCTATCAGCTTTTGAAGTTCTGATCTTGATTCGGGTTCCAACTGGTATTTATTGGTATCGAAAAATATATTTTTTAATATGACCTTGTTGCCTACTTCAATAGGTTCAAGCATTACCATAATATTAAACGGATTGCCGGATGTATGGCCCACCAGCGAAAAGTTTTCTGAGTAAAACAGGTATCCTGGTTTTGAAATATTTAAACCATAGTTTTTGCCCGCGGTAATGGTCGCCAGGAAGTCGCCTTTTTCAGGCGAACTGTAATCCTGGTAAACGGGTTTATTGGTTTCAAGCGCAATGATCTCCACTGCCGATTCAAGCGGCTGTTTGGTTTGCGCGTCGCTTACAAAGCCCTTAACATAAGTAACCAGATGCGGCCGCAGATTTGGCGGTAATTCAAAGGTGTAAATATCAAAGCCACCATAACCTTCCAGTTTGTTTGACGAGAAAAAGGCATAGTTGCCGTTTGCGGTAAGACTTAGCCCGCTTTCGTCGCCGTTGGTATTTATAGGGTAGCCCAGGTTTTTAGGCACCTGCCATTTACCATCTTTGCCTAAGCGGCTTACAAAAAGATCCTGGTTACCCATGCCCGGCCAACCGTTCGAGCAAAAGTATAAGGTGCTGTCGTCAGGGTGTATAAACGGCGATTGTTCGTTATAAGAAGTATTAATGTTTGGTCCGAGATTCTCAGGTTCGCCCCAGCCTTTGTCGGTTAAAGTTGATTTCCAGATGTCATACCCGCCATAGCCGCCGGCACGGTTACTTACAAAATACAGCGTCCGACCGTCCGCGCTGATAGATGGCTGAGACTCCCAGCCACCGGTATTAACCGGGGGGCTCAGATCAAATGGTTTGCCCCAGTTGTCGCCCTTTTTCTGGGCTACGTAAATGTCACAACGACCGCGGCCATCAGGGCGGTTACATCCCGTAAAGAAAAGAAACTTGCCATCCTGCGACACTGATTCTGATCCCTCATTATAGTTAGGCGTGTTGATCTTATCGCTTAAATAAGTTGCTTTTTGCCATTCGTTATTTACGTTGCTGCTTTGGTAAAAATCTTCGTTATAATTTATCTGGCGGGTGTAGATGATCGTTTTATCATCGGCAGTCGCTACCGGAGAATATTCATCGGCAGCTGTATTGATATTGGCCCCCATGTTTATGGGTTTAAATGCTACCGGGTGCTGCAACGCCTCAATACTAAACACACAATCCTTTATCAGTTTTTGGCCATGCAGTTTATTTTGCTCTGTTATGCCTGAATAACTTAAATATTTTTGCAGGTGTGCAAGCGCGTTGGGGTAAAGGGCTTCTGATATTTCCATATCGCCAACTTTAAGATATACAGCACGGCTAAAATCAGGACTTATGGCAATTACTTTCTTTAGTTCCTCTATAGCACCTTTGTTGTCATGCTTAACGTGCATCATGTCGGCAAGCTGGGCATGGGCCTCAATAAACTTGCCGTCCTCTTTAATGGCCTTTTGTAATAGTTGTATTGCCTGGTCGTACTGGTGTTCGTCAATACTTTGATTGGCTTGCGCGAAGTATTTTATGGCATCCTCATTGGTCGTACTGTATTGCTGTTGAGCATAGGCAAATACAGACAGACAAAGCAACAAAGAAAGAAGAATTATATTTTTCATCCCGCGGATAAAAACAGATTATCCTCTAAGTTACAATTATTAGGGAATATTTAAATATTTATGCGTTTGTAATGAAATTTCCCATTTCGGGTTATTCATCACATAGTCGACAATAAGAGGGGTCATTTCTTTCGACTTAGACCATTCGGGCTGTAAATATAATTTGCAGCCTACAGGTACTAGCTCGGCATGTTGCTCGGCAAATAAAAAGTCTGATTTGTTAAATACAATTACCTTCAACTCGTTGGCGTGCCTGGCAATTTCAGGTGTAGGGCCTTTAAATTTTTTAGGTGACAGACAGATCCAATCCCAGTGGCCTGAAAGAGGGTAAGCGCCAGATGTTTCGATAAATGTCTTAATGCCTTTGCCTTGTAACTGCGATGTGAGGTAATCCAGGTTATAGATCAATGGCTCGCCACCGGTCACTACAACTGCTTTACCGGGATATAACATGGCATTCTCAACGATCTTATCGGCGTGTGTTAGTGGATGTAATTCGGCATCCCAGCTTTCTTTCACATCGCACCAATGGCACCCCACGTCACACCCGCCAAGGCGGATAAAATACGCGGCCTTACCGGTGTGATATCCTTCTCCCTGTATCGTGTAAAACTCTTCCATTAAAGGAAGCAATGTGCCATCTTCCGGAACCTGGTGTGCCATAATAGGGCGCAAAGGTAAATTTTTTGAGCCGAAAGCCGAAGGCTTAAAGCTTAAAGCTACTTAGCTATGACTTATTAATAGGGAAAGTATGTTGTTAATAAATGCTTTCAGCTTTTTGCTTTTACCTTTCAGCTTATTTATTTAAGTTTGATACACATGAAGAAACTTTACATTCCGGTTTTCATATTGATCATATTTTGCTTCACATCATGCGTGGATATAGAGGAGCATTATGACTTTAAATTGGATGGATCGTGCAACGTGGTTTATGGTTTTGATATGGGCAGGGCGGTGTCTGTATTTAAAAACCTGATGTCCGACTCGTTAAAGCAAACGCCGCAGTTTAACCTGGTTAAAGATACCACCATGAGTTTTTTGGCGGCTATGCCGGATAGCCTTGAGCATAAGTTAAGTAAAGATGAATTGGCCATGGCCAACAACAGTAATTTAAGCATCAAAATGGATCTTCAGAAAAATATTATGAAGATGAGCATTACACACACGGCCAAAAACGCTACAGACCTGCAGTATTACCTTGATCATCTTTCAAAAATATCTATGGGAAGTCAACTGGACGCGGTTACCAAAAAAAACAAACAAACCAGCGGCTTTGATGCGCAGCAATTAGTTGCCGGGCAGGATTATTACCAGTATGAAGTTACCCCGCATAAATTTTACCGCATAATTGACAAAACAAAGTTTAATGCTTTTTTAAAGAAAACGCAAAATACACTGGTAATGGCCAAAGCCATGCTGATCGATATGCCTTATAAGGTAATCTTAAACTTTGCCAAACCAGTTAAGAAGGTGAATAACCCCAAAGCTATTGTATCTGCTGACAGGAAGCATATTACACTGGTAACCACAATGGATGATATGATCAAAAACCCATCGGTAATGAACCTTAAGATCGATTTTTAATTGATATGAATTGGTACAAGGTTCCTGATCTTCAATACACTAAAGAGCCATTCATTAAAAAAGTTAAGGTAAATGGTAAAGGCATTTGCCTGGTAAGCTATGAGGGCGATGTTTACGCGTTGTCGTCAACCTGCCCGCATGCGGGTGCAGAACTAAGCGGCGGCTGGTGTAAAGATGGGAAACTGATCTGTCCGTTCCATAGATACTCGTATGACATACACACGGGCAAAGGTGATCACGGTCAGAATGATTTTGTAGATACTTACCCGGTTGAAGTACGGGAGGATGGGATTTATATTGGGATAGCTTCTTTTTTAGAGAAGTTAAAGCAGGCGTTTAAATAGTTTGGAGAGTCAAGAAACAAGAAACAAGACTGGTAACTTTAAATCTTGACTCTTGTTCCTTGATTCTATATTCTATTTATATACTTCTTTCTTAGCTGATACCAATGTGTTTTTTAACAAACCGATAATCGTCATCAGGCCGACGCCGCCCGGTACGGGGGTTATCCATGATGATTTAGGTGCTACGCCTTCAAAATCAACATCGCCATAAAGCTTAAAGCCTGATTTGGTTAGGGTTGATGTTTCGCGGTTCATGCCTACGTCAATAACCACTACACCGTCTTTTACCATATCGGCTGTAATAAAGTTCTTTTTGCCGATAGCCACAATAAGGATGTCAGCATCAAGCGTGAATTTTTTGATATCAGGTGTGCGGCTGTGGCAAATAGTTACCGTACAGTTACCCGGAGTGGTGTTACGCGCCATCAGGATGCTCATGGGCGAGCCAACGATATTGCTGCGGCCAACAACTACGCAATGTTTGCCTGCCGTTTCAATGCCGTACTCTTTAAGCATTAAAGTAATACCATAAGGCGTAGCCGGAATAAATGATGGCAAATTACGCTGCATACGCCCCAAATTAATAGGGTGGAAGCCGTCAACATCTTTGCGGTAGTCAATACGTTCTGTTACTTTTTCAGGGTCGATATGCTTTGGTAAAGGCAGCTGGACGATAATACCGTCAATATCGGCATCAGCATTTAGCTCTTCTACTTTTTTAAGTAACTCATCTTCGGTAACGGTATCTTCATAACGCACCAGGGTTGATTTAAAACCAACGTTCTCGCAATTTTTGATCTTGCTGGCAACATAGGTTTCGCTGCCACCGTCATGGCCAACCAATACGGCTACGAGGTGAGGTTTACGGCCACTTGCAGCCAAATAATCAGCCGCTTGTTGTGCTATTTCACCTTTAAGTTTTTCTGATACGTATTTTCCGTCTAAAAGCTGCATTACAATATATTTTGTACCCAATGCTCTGGGAGTGGAGTAAGATTTAAATTAATTGATTCTTCCTTTTTTATTATTTCAATTAAAGGCCTTTTTCCAAAAGATAGTTTAGTTCCTTGTTGTCGATTTATTTTTTTTATAATGCTATCCATTGTTTCTTGCTTTTTATTGAGCAAAGAATAAATGAGAGTATTAGAGTTATCTTTTTCAAAAACGCAAACATGATACCTGGGCGTTTGAACGTCATATATGATCCATTCACCGTAAGTTATATCACCCAAATCAATTCGTTTTTTAATACCTGTTAAAGTATAATAACTTATTTGGAGATATTTTCTCATCCCCGCTTAATCCAACTTCAATACCGCCATAAACGCACTCTGTGGTATCTCCACATTACCAACCTGGCGCATGCGTTTTTTACCTGCTTTTTGTTTTTCTAACAATTTACGTTTACGCGATATATCGCCACCATAACATTTGGCGGTAACGTCTTTACGCATGGCTTTTACTGTTTCGCGTGCTATGATCTTGGCACCAATTGATGCCTGTATAATGATCTCAAATTGCTGGCGCGGTAAAAGTTCTTTCAGCTTCTCGCAGATCTTTTTACCAAAATCATAAGAGTTACCGCGGAAGATCAATGACGATAAAGCATCAACAGGCTCCGAGTTTAGTTTAATATCCAAACGTACCAGGTCGCTCGGGCGGTAACCTATCTGGTGGTAATCAAAAGACGCGTAACCTTTTGAAATTGTTTTCAACTTATCGTAAAAATCAAATACGATCTCGCCCATCGGCATTTCAAAAACCAGTTCTACACGGTCGGACGTTAAATACGATTGATTTTTAATGAAGCCGCGTTTCTGGATACAAAGCGACATTACCGGTCCAACAAAGTCAGACTTGGTAATGATAGTAGCTTTTATATACGGCTCTTCAACCCGGTCAATTTTACTTGGGTCGGGCAGGTCAGAAGGGTTGTTTACAACAATTTCCTCTCCTTTGGTAGAATAGGCCAGGTAAGATACGTTGGGTACGGTAGTAATAACCGTCATGTTGAACTCGCGCTCTAAACGTTCCTGGATAATTTCCATGTGCAGCATGCCCAGGAAACCGCAACGGAAACCAAAACCTAACGCGGCAGATGATTCCGGTTCAAAAACCAACGACGCATCGTTTAGCTGTAATTTAGCCATCGACTCGCGCAGCTCTTCAAAATCGTCGGTATCAACCGGATAGATCCCCGCAAATACCATTGGCTTTACTTCCTCAAAACCCTGTATACCTTCTTCGCACGGCCGGTTAATTGTAGTAATCGTATCGCCTACTTTTACCTCCCGCGCTTCTTTTATGCCGGATATGATGTAACCCACATCTCCGGTTTTAATAACGTCTTTAGGTAGTTGTTTTAGTTTTAACGTGCCAATCTCATCAGCAATGTATTCCTTTTCAGTTGCTACAAATTTTACTTTGTCGCCTTTCCTGATCTCGCCGTTTACCACTTTAAAGTAAGCTATAATACCACGGAATGAATTGAAAACCGAGTCAAATATCAACGCTTGTAGCGGTGCTTCAGGATCGCCGACAGGGGCAGGCACACGCTCAACAATGGCGCGTAATATATCATGTACACCCAAACCGGTTTTACCAGATGCGGCTAATATCTCTTCGCGTTTGCAGCCTATCAGGTCAACAATCTGGTCTTTAACCTCCTCTGGCATAGCGCCGGGAAGGTCCATTTTATTCAATACCGGAATGATCTCCAGGTCGTTCTCTAAAGCTAAGTATAGATTTGATATGGTTTGTGCCTGGATCCCCTGCGCAGCATCAACTATCAATAATGCGCCTTCACAGGCTGCAATAGAGCGTGACACCTCGTACGAAAAATCCACGTGTCCGGGCGTATCGATCAGGTTAAGGACATATTTTTGTCCGTCAAGCTCATAGTCCATTTGTATGGCATGGCTTTTTATGGTGATACCACGCTCGCGTTCCAGGTCCATGTCATCAAGCAACTGGGCCTGGCTTTCGCGCTGAGTAATAGTGTTGGTGTATTCTAATAACCTGTCGGCAAGCGTACTTTTACCGTGGTCAATATGTGCTATAATACAAAAATTGCGTATGTGCTTCATTCAACTGCAAAAGTAGTTTTTTTAGGCAATAAATTGCTAAATTTCTGCGGATTTAGCTACCTTGTTTTAAACCAATTATCAACCCATGAATAAAATATTATTTGTTTTGGTACTGCTTGTACCATTTTTCAGTAATGCCCAGGTAAAAGAATATAAAGCATCAAACGGTGTAACCTATCACGTTGGCGATACCCTGCGTTTAGGCCGAGGCACCAAGGCGGACGGCTCGTTTTTATACCTGGAAGATCACGGACTGATACCTAATCCGCGGGCCGCACGTAGCTTGCCAAAGGAGTTTGCCAATGTTGGTGCTGTTATTAAAAGTATGCGTAAAACAACTATTAATGGCATAGATAAATACGTTTTTACCGTGAATCCCGGCGGACCTATGCGCTATACCGTATTTGTTGATGACGCCATTGAAGCCTGCGAGGTTAAGCCCTGCAAAACAGCCGATACCGCGCCAGCACAGGTTAATTCTGTAGCCGATGAAATAAAGAAATTAAAACAACTGCTTGATTCTGGAGCTATAACACAAAAAGAATACGACGCACAGAAAAAGAAGTTGCTAAACCAGTAGTCAGGTGAACGCCGATGATTTACTCGTTATGTGATTTGAGTTTAAGCGATTAATCACGCATGTTAATATACTGCAGCGGTTGGCCAAAATCTTCTTTCCGGCAAAGAGCTATAACCGATTGCAGATCGTCAATCTTTTTGCCCTGTACACGCACCTGGTCGTCCATGATGCTTGCCTGTACTTTAAGTCCGCTATCTTTTATCTTCTTAACTATTTTCTTAGCCGCGTCCTGGTCAAGCCCTTGTTTTATCTTTATCTCCTTACGGATCATGTTACCTGAGGCTGCTTGCTCTTTACCAAAATCCATGGCTTTAGGATCAAGCTGCTGCTTTACCATCCGGCTGATGATGGAATCCTGGATAGCTTTTATGCGCATATCATTTTCGGTAACTATGGTTACAATATTAGTTTTCTTATCAAGCTCTATAGTGCTTTTTGAATCGTTAAAATCGTAACGGTTCAGTATCTCTTTTTTTGCTATATTGATAACGTTGTCAAGCGTCTGGCCGTCTATCTTACTTACTATATCAAAAGTTGGCATAAGGTATATGATTTATAATTTGAAGAGCAAAATTACAGTTTATTAACATATAAAATCAAATAGATGTTTTTATATGTTAAAACAAGCGGATGTAGCAATATCTTAATATTAACTTAACAAATAAATAAGCAGCTTTGCAGCAATGCAGTTCTGCATTCAAGTATATGGATAATAGAAAAGCGCCTTTAATTAACAGGGAAATAAGCTGGTTGTATTTTAACGAACGTGTTTTGCAGGAAGCTGCAGACCCGACAGTCCCGCTAATTGAGCGCATCAAGTTTTTAGCCATATTTTCATCAAACCTTGATGAGTTTTACCGTGTAAGGGTAGCTACTTTAAGCCGGTTGGCCAACTTGAACGAGAAAGCCAAAGAAATATTAGGCTACAACCCTAAAAAGATATTAAACCAGATCAAAAACATAGTTGTAAAACAAGAACGTAAGTTTAATGATCTGTATGAAAATATCATAGTAAAACAGCTTGCCGAAGAAAAGATCTTCCTGTTAAACGACAAGCAGTTAAATGTTGCCAGGGGCGCTTTCGTTAAGAACTACTTTCGCGAAAAGTTACTGGCTACGTTAGTGCCTATTATGCTGGATAATACCAACGTACTGCCCGAACTTCGCGACCGTTCTATTTACTTTTTTGTTAAGTTAACAAAAGACAAAAAACAAACCTTCGCTTTAATAGAGATCCCGGATAATCTTTCGCGTTTTATTGTACTGCCTGAAACCAATAATCTTAAGTTTATAATTCTGCTGGATGATATTATCAGGTATAGCTTAGAAGATATCTTTTTCATTTTTGAACACGACAGCATTGAAGCATACTCCATTCAGCTTACCCGCGACGCCGAGCTTGACCTGGATAAAGAAGTAAGCGGCAAGTTCATCGACGCTTTATCAAAGAGCTTACAAAAACGCAAAAAGGGTAAACCCATGCGCTTGCTGTATGACTCTGAGATGCCGTTGGATATGTTAAAGTACCTGGTAAGCAAAATGGGCCTGCATGGCGAAAGCCTGATCCCGGGTAACAGATACCATAACTTTAAAAATTTCATCGCGTTTCCAAACGTTGGTACACCCGAACTGGAATATGCCAAATACCCGTCGCTGCCGGTTAACGGGCTTACGTTTGATAAAAGTTTAATGGCTATGATAGCCAAACAGGACTTTTTGATTAGCACGCCATACCAGACCTATGATTATGTTATTCACTTTTTAAGGGAAGCTGCTATTGATCCAAAGGTGCAAGAGATCAGCATAGCAGTATATCGCCTTGCTGAGAACTCACGTATTGTGCACGCCTTAATCAATGCGGCCAAAAACGGTAAAAAGGTAAATTGCCTGGTTGAATTAAGGGCACGTTTTGATGAGCAGAATAACATAACCTGGAGCCGCCGTTTAGAAGAGGAAGGGGTTAATGTAATTTACGGTATTGATGGCTATAAGGTGCATTCAAAGATATGCCTGGTAAGCCGTTTCGAAAAAGATAAGTTGGCGTATTACGCCTGCCTGTCTACCGGGAACTACAATGAAAAGACGGCAAAGATGTATGCTGATCATACCTTGCTTACTGCTAATAAAAAAATAACTGCTGATCTGGTAAATGTTTTCAAAGCTATAAACAAAGGTATCTTACCCAAAGGTTTAAAGCACCTCATCGTATCGCCAATTGATTCTCGTCCCGCTATTTATAAATTGATAGATAACGAGATCAAAAATGCCAAAGCCGGCAAGCCTGCTTACATGATCTTGAAGATGAATAGCCTTGCCGATGAGCAATTGGTTACTAAACTGTACCAGGCCAGTAACGCGGGTGTGAAGATCAAAATGATCATCAGGGGGATGTGTTGCCTGGTGCCGGGAATGAAAGGCTTTAGCGAGAATATTGAAGTAGTTAGTATTGTTGATAAATACCTGGAGCATGCCCGTGTACACATTTATTGCAACGGGGGTAAAGAGCTGGTCTATTTAACCTCTGCCGATTTTATGTCGCGTAATATTGATACCCGTGTTGAGGTTGGTTTCCCGATATATGATCCGAAGGTTAAAAAAGAGATCCGCGATATTATTGATATCCAGTTAAATGATAATACTAAATCGCGCGAGATCAACAGTCAAAATACCAATAAATATCACAAAACGGGGTCAGAGCTACCTGTGAGAGCGCAAATAGATACATACAACTACCTAAAGAATAAAATAAAATAATTTTGAGATACGCAGCTATAGATATAGGTTCAAACGCCGTAAGGTTACTTATTGCCGATATAATTGAAAATGACGGATCGGTTTCGTTTAAAAAGAATACACTGATCCGGGTGCCGTTACGCTTAGGAGATGACGCGTTTTTAAATCAACATATTTCAGATAAAAAAGCTGCTGACCTGGTTAAAACTATGCATGCCTTTCATAACCTGATGGATGTGTACAAGGTTACAGAATACATGGCCTGCGCCACTTCTGCCATGCGTGAAGCAAAAAACGGGGCAGAAGTAGTTAAAAAAATAAAGGAAGAAACCAATGTCGACCTTACAATAGTTCACGGACAGGTTGAAGCCAAGATAATTTATGCCAGCCACGCCGAGCAAAACATTGACAGGACTAAAAACTATTTATACATTGATGTAGGTGGCGGCAGTACAGAACTTTCGCTTTTTTCTGCCGGTGAGCTGATAGCTTCAAAATCATTTAATATTGGTACCATTCGGATCTTGGATAACCAGGATACCGAAGAATCATGGAACACCATGCGCGACTTTATACGCGAACATACCAGGCATTTTAAAGGCGTATTTGGTATCGGTACAGGGGGAAATATTAATAAACTGTATAAACTATCCGAAGAAAAAAACAACGCCCCTTTAACATTTGTAAAGCTAAAATCACTTTATGATTACTTGGATTCGTTTTCTTTAAAAGACCGTATTAACGTATTGGGATTAAACCAGGATAGGGCAGATGTGATCATTCCGGCTTGCGAAATTTATCTGTCTGTAATGAAATGGGCCGGCATTAAAAGTATTTATGTGCCAAGCGTGGGCATGGTTGACGGGATCATTCAAACACTGATAGATGAAAATCGTGTGAAAACGGCGTTAAAATAATTTCAATTAATTGTTTAATAATTAAAAAACTGTTATTACATTTGTAATGCCCTCTCAAAGGGCATGTTTTTCATAGGTAGATGTAGGGTCGGGTACTTGTATTCGACCCTTTTTTATGCCTGTAACTTTAATTCCTTTGGTTTGTTAACCAATAATCATGAAGAAAAAAATCGTAGTTGCTATTACCGGTGCCAGTGGTTCTGTTTACGCTAAGTTGTTGTTAGATGCGCTTCAAAACTTGAATAGTCAAGTAGCGGAGGTGGCGGTTGTGATGTCAGACAATGCCAAGCAGGTATGGCAATTTGAATTGGATAATGAAGATTATAATAACCTGCCTTATAAATTCTATGCTAAAAATGATTTTATGGCACCGTTTGCTTCCGGGTCAGCCAAATTTGATACAATGGTAATTATCCCTTGCTCCATGGGTACCTTAGGCAGAATAGCCGGCGGAATATCTGACGATCTGATAAGCCGTGCTGCCGACGTTATTCTTAAGGAACGTCGTAAATTGATATTGGTGGCGCGTGATACACCACTTAATCTGATCCACATCCGTAATATGGCTGCAATTACCGAAGCAGGGGGCATTATCTGCCCGGCAGTGCCATCTTTCTACAACAAGCCACAAACAGTTGAAGAAGTTGCCTTAACGGTTGTAAACCGTGTTATTGATTTGATGGGATTAGAAAATGAAAGCTACAGATGGGGAGAGAAGGATAAATAATTGACTTAATAATCCAAGTTTACTCTTTAGGCAATAAACCGTAACGCCGTAGTATTATTTTGTATGGCAACGGCTATTTTTTCTACCAGATCCTTTTCTAAAAATGGCTTAAGTATAATATCGTTAGCCCCCGTACTCAAATAGATGTCCCTGTCTTCTTTCATTACGTTAGCAGTTAAAGCCATTATAATTATTTTAGATTTTACAGGATCAGAAAACTCCCGGATATGCGTAATAAGCTGCAGGCCATCCATCACAGGCATTTGTATGTCAGTGAGCACCATGTCATAATTTTTAAGCTTAAATAGCTCAAACGCTTCACTACCATCATAAGCTACATCACACTTAACTCCCCATTTTTTCAATATGGTTCTGGCAAGTAATACGTTTAATTTATTATCGTCAACCAGCAATACAAATTTATCTTTAACATAGTCGCCTATTAAATCATCACTCATTGACGATTCAATGATACAATCATTGTTTTCTAATTGTTTAAGCGGCAGCTCAAAACTAAATATTGAACCAACGCCCGGCGTACTGGCCACTTCAATACTGCCGCCCTGCAGCTCGACTATCTTTTTGCAAATGGCAAGGCCTAAACCCGTGCCTTTATGACGGGTTACATTTTGCGCTTTTGCTACTTGCGAAAACTCATCAAAAACGTGTGGTAAGTCTTCCTTGTCAATACCTATGCCGGTATCAGTAACGCTTACCAATAAAATAATCTTGTCCGGCAATGTCATTTCTATATTGGCATTTAGGGTAACCTTACCCTGGCGTGTAAATTTGATAGCGTTACCTAACAAGTTCATCAACACTTGTTTTAAGCGCATTTTGTCGCCTTCACAGCAAATGTTTTCGTCAATCCTGCCTGTTCGCTCAAGCAGGATATGTTTTTTTAATGCGTGGATATTAACCGTGGCAAATACCTCATCAATGGTTTGATCAAGCATGAATGGCGAACTCTCAAAATTCATCTTTCCGGTTTCATATTTAGAAAAATCAAGGATCTCGTTCACCAGGTCCAATATCATTTCAGACGAATTACGAATAGCCAATACCTGTTCTTTTTGTGATAATGACAAGCTTTCCTGGCTCAGCTGTTCAGAAAAACCAATCACCGAATTTAGCGGCGTACGTATTTCATGGCTCATACCTGCCAGGAAATTGCTTTTTAACTGGGCATATTCTTCGGCGCTGTTACTGTAATCAATAATTTGCTGCTCGTTTCTGAATATCTTCCATAGATTATAAAATACGATGATCAACAGTAATGTCAGCAGAATAAAATTAATCGTCGACCCATTATTGAAATCAGCGAACACATCAGCCATATTATCCCGTAATTCAGTTTTACTATGATCAATGTATGATTGTTCTATTGATTTGTAATTTCTTAAACCGGTGACTATTTCATCGACAAGTTTGTTGTTTAGTTCAAGTATCTGTAATTCGCCTTTTTGCAGTTTATTATTGGCTACCGAAAGCTTTTTATAATAGTTATAAACTTCTTTGCCGGATTGTATAGTACTCTTAGCTATTTCATGCGAATAGATCACTGTATCCTTGGTTACAATAACCGGTTTGGTTTTTTCTTCCTTCTTCTTTGCCATAGCGGCAAACAAACGCCCGATGAAACTTTTTTTATGTTTTGCAGGAGCGGGGGTTTTTACCGTATCAAACGTAGTAATATGTTGAGCGACAACGACCGGCTTTGATTTTTGAAGACGGTCAAGCGATTTGCTGATAGTTTTTGATGACCTGATTAAACTATCGGTTAAACGGCGTAGCTTAATATATTTATTAGTTTTTACCGTTTTCTCGAGTACAAGGTTTAAAAATTTTTCTGAATTAGGGATGTCCTGATCGCTAAATTTTACCTTGTTGATAGTGATCAACACATTGTCAATATCAGCTGAATATTTATGCAGGTAGACCCTGTTCCCGGTGATGGTATACAAGCGGCTGTTATTATCCGCGCTATATAATTTGTATATACAACTATCAATTAAAGCGGAGTTTTGGTGTGAACTGATAACGCGCTCAATGTTACTTCTAAGTAACTGGGCTTTTTTATAATGAAGGTACAAATACTCGGTACCAACAAAGAGCAAACTAAACAGGGCTATTACAAGACAATAGCGCAAAATGGGTATTTTTCGGGCAACAGCTATCATGCAATGGTAAGGTTGTTGTTCATTTTATTCATAGTTCGATAGATATTTTTATTAACGAAAAGTTAAATAGAAAGGTTTACAAGAAAAACATTCCAATTAGTTGTATAGCTATATTTAATATTTTTATATTAAAAAAGTGACAGTAACGTTAACCTACCAATAGCAACAGGTACTAACTAAATATTAAAAATCCTATCTTTGCGCCGCGATAATGAACAAGAAAGTAGCTTTTTACACATTAGGGTGCAAACTCAACTATTCTGAAACGTCAACACTTGGCCGTCTTTTTAGTAATGCCGGCTTTGACACGGTCGACTTTACGGACAAACCCGATGTGTTTGTTATCAACACCTGTTCGGTAACTGATAATGCCGACAAGAAATGCAAGAAAGTAGTTAAGGAAGCTTTAAAAGTATCACCTAACGCTTACGTTACTATTGTTGGCTGCTATGCACAACTAAAACCGACAGAAATAGCCGAAATACCGGGTGTAGATATGGTTTTGGGTGCGGCAGAAAAATTCCAGATCATAGATCATATTTCTGACCTTACTAAAAAGCCTAAAGCGGTTGTTTATAACCAGCCTGTTTCTGAAGCTAATGAATTTGTGCCTGCTTATTCTTTTGGCGATCGTACCCGCACTTTTTTAAAGGTTCAGGATGGTTGTGATTATTCGTGCTCTTTTTGCACGATACCATTGGCACGGGGCGCAAGCAGAAGTGATACCATTGAAAATGTTATTGAACAGGCAAAGCAAATTGCTGCGTCTGGTGTAAAAGAAATTGTTTTAACCGGAGTTAACCTGGGCGATTTTGGCATTATCAATGGCAAGCGCGAAAATAAATTCTTTGACCTGGTGAAAGCGCTGGATGAAGTTGAAGGTATTGACCGGATCAGGATCTCATCTATCGAGCCTAATTTACTGACCGATGAGATCATTGAGTTTGTAGCTGCCTCAAAGCGGTTTATGCCTCATTTTCATATTCCGCTGCAATCAGGCTCTAATAAGATACTTAGCTTGATGCGCCGCAGGTATAAAAGAGAATTATATGCCGATAGGGTTGCTAAAATCAAACAGTTGATACCTGATTGTTGTATTGGTGTAGATGTGATAGTAGGTTTCCCGGGTGAAACCAGGGAAGACTTTATAGATACTTATAACTTTTTAAACGAGCTTGAGGTTTCGTACCTGCACGTGTTTACTTACTCCGAAAGGGAAAATACACTTGCCGCTGAAATGAGTGGGGTTGTACCAGGCTCAACACGGGCCGACAGGAGCAAAATGCTGCATATCTTATCAGATAAAAAACGCCGTGCATTTTACCAGACCCAGTTGGGCAGAGCAGAAGAAGTATTGTTTGAAGGCGATATAAAAGAGGGTTTTATGCACGGTTTTACACGTAATTACGTTAAAGTTAAAACAAAATTTGATCCTGTATTAGTAAACGAATTAAAAGCTGTCCGCCTTGCAAATGTATCTGCCGACGGGGATGTTGAAATAACTGAAAGCGAAGAAATATTGGTACATTAACTCTATATTCGCAGCAAATTACTTACCTATGTTTCCAAGCATTAGCTCGCTTATAAAATATCTTACCGGCTTAGATATCCTGCTGCCTGTTCAAACCTTTGGTTTTTTTGTGGCGATTGCTTTTATGGCTGCTTACTGGGCTTTTGGCGAAGAATTTAAGCGTAAAGAAAAGCTGGGATATATTCACTCTTTTGAAAGGACCGTAACTATAGGCAAGCCGGCAAGCTCGCTAGAATTATTGGCTAATGCTTTATTTGGCTTTGTGTTGGGTTACAAGTTACTGGATATGGTGTTTAACTACCATGCCATGATCGATGATCCGCAGGGCTTCTTATTATCCACCCGCGGTAACTTTATAGGCGGTATTATTTTAGCTGCAGCATTTGGCTATTGGGCTTACGCCGAAAATAAAAAACACGTTTTAGATAAACCGGTAACTAAAACCGTAAAAGTTCATCCCAGTGAACTTATGGGGACTATCTTATTGTGGGCGGCAGTATTTGGTTTTGCAGGTGCTAAACTATTTAACGCCCTTGAAAACTGGAACGACTTTATGGCCGATCCGGTAGGTATGCTAATAGGTTTTAGCGGCCTTACTTTTTATGGCGGATTGATCTGCGGCGGCGCGGCTGTTCTTTACATTGCTAATAAACATGGTATAAAGCCGTTAACTATGTTGGATATCGGCGGGCCGGGAATGATGCTGGCTTATGGCATTGGCCGTATCGGTTGTCAAATGTCTGGCGATGGAGATTGGGGCATCCCTAATACAGCCCCAAAACCGGGTTGGTTAAGCTGGGCCCCGGATTGGATGTGGTCTTTTAAATTCCCGCATAACGTAGGAATGGAAGGCGTTAAAATTCCCGATTGTGTTGGCAAATACTGCAACGAATTACAATTACCGGTATATCCTACATCTTTCTATGAATCAGTAGTATGTATATTACTATTCCTGGTTTTATGGAGTATCCGTGATCGAATTAAGCTGCCCGGAGTAATGTTCGGAATATATTTGATCATGAACGGCGTTGAACGTTTTTTAATAGAGTTAATACGTGTAAATACAAAATATCACGTAGCTGGCATTCCATTCACACAAGCAGAAATGATTTCAGTTTTTATGACTTTAGGAGGGATTGCATTAATAGTTAACGGATTAAATAATAAGAAAAAAGTAACCGTTAAACATGGTTAATGCAGTATTAAGAAACAAAATATTTAGCAACCAGGTAGTCAGGTTTATATTTTCTGCCGGGATGGGCTTTTTGGTTGATATCGCTGCATTTTATCTATTCTATCATAACTTTTTGGAGCAGCCAAACTATTATGTTCTTAGTTACCGATTTGATAATTATACACTTTCGCTGGCAATTTCTTTCTTTTTAGGGGTAATAGTTAATTTTTTAATTACCAAATACATGGTATTTAATGAGTCTGTTTCGTCTCCGGCTAAACAATTTTTTCGTTTTGTGTCTGTAGCTATTATTGGTTTTTTTGCTAACCTTACGCTGTTAGATATATTTATCCGTTCGTTTCAAATCTATCCGCCTGTGGCGCGTATAGCGGCTGCGCTAAGCTTGTTTTTTGCCAGTTTTTTCATCCATAAATTCTTTTCATTCAGCTTATCATTACGACATCATCATGCAACTGGAGCAGATAACGAAACAAGTAATTGAAGTTTCAAAACAAGCCGGCGATTTTATCCGTCGGGAAAGAAAAACTTTTAACGCGGATAAAATAGAATATAAAGGTTTAAATGACCTGGTATCATATGTCGATAAGACTGCTGAAGGTATAATTGTTACAGGTTTAGAAAAAATATTACCCGAAGCCGGTTTTATCACCGAAGAAAAAACTAAAAATAAAATTGCCGACCAATATAACTGGATCATAGACCCGCTTGATGGTACTACAAATTTTATTCATGGCGTGCCCTCATTTTCTGTAAGTATTGCGCTTAAAGAATATGATGAACTGGTAATAGGCGTTGTATATGAAATTAACCTTGACGAATGTTTTTATGCGTGGAAAGGCTCGCCTGCTTATCTTAACGGCGAGGAAATAAAAGTTAGTAAAGCGCCTAAAATAGCAGATAGCTTAATTGCTACCGGTTTCCCGTATTACGATTTTACCAAGCAGCCTCAATATATTGAATTATTTACTTACCTCATGAAAAATTGCCACGGGTTGCGTCGGCTGGGTTCTGCCGCGGTTGATCTGTGTTACACTGCTGCGGGCCGTTTTGATGCTTTCTATGAGTACAATCTAAATGCCTGGGATGTAGCTGCAGGAATTGTGATCGTAAAACAGGCAGGAGGGCACATCGTTAATTTTAGCGGTGGCGATGAAGTTTTGGATACACGCGAACTGTTGGCGACTAACGGCAAAATAACCGACGAAATGTTGCAGGTGATAAAACAATACTTTGTTTGAATCACAGATTAAGCAATAAAAAAGGATTAAACAATTTGTATAATCCTTTTCCGGGTTAACTAATCTCTAATTAACCAATCTCTAATAACTAACTTACAGCGCTTCCGAAACTACTTCCTGAACTTCAGGAACCATGCGTTTCAATAAATTCTCAATACCTGCTTTTAGTGTGATAGTTGATGACGGGCAACCGCTGCATGAGCCGCGAAGCTCAACAGTAACCACACCTTCTTCAAATGAACGGTAAGAGATAGCGCCACCATCCTGCTCAACAGCCGGGCGAACGTAATCGTTTAAGATCTGCTGGATCTTTATTTCTGTGTCTGTGCCTTCAAAAGCAACATCTTCTGCCTGCTCTTCCAACTGCACTTTCAATTCAGACTCAACCGCACCCTTAACAAACTCTTTTAGTATCGGCTCAATATCTTCCCAGTCTGTGCCTTCGGCTTTGGTAACCGTAATAAAATTGCTGGCGAAGAACACGCCGTTAACAAACGAAAATTTATATAACTCTTTAGCAAAAGGCGATTTCTCTGCACTTTCTTTAGTGGCAAAATCGGCACTGCCATTGATCAGCAATTTGTTCACAATGAACTTCATTGTTGCCGGGTTAGGCGTTGATTCGGTATATACGTTGATATTCATCTTGATCTCTCTTTTATTTGATTAACAAAGTTAAATAGCTTTTTGATTAATATACTATACTAAATTAGTTATGACCTGTTGGTGACGTTGCTTTTTAACTTATATTCCCGTGTAATTACTCGGTGTTATTTGTTTTATCTCTTCCTTAACGCTATCCCCAACCTGTAAAGTATCTACAAATTCAGCAATCGTTTGTGCGTTAACCTGGGTGTTAGTCCGTGTAAGTTCTTTTAATGCCTCATAAGGATTCGGATAGCCTTCTCGCCTTAAAATGGTTTGTATAGCTTCTGCAACCACAGCCCAGTTAGCTTCAAGGTGCGCGTTTAAGGCATTTTCATTTAGTAATAATTTTCCTAAACCTTTTACGGTTGATTTAATAGCTATCAACGTATGCGCCACAGGTACGCCGATATTACGTAATACGGTGGAATCGGTCAGGTCGCGTTGTAATCTTGATATAGGTAATTTAGCAGCCAGGTGTTCAAATAAAGCATTGGCCAAGCCTAAATTGCCTTCAGAGTTTTCAAAGTCTATCGGGTTAACCTTGTGTGGCATAGCTGATGAACCTACTTCTCCGGCCTTGATCTGCTGTTTAAAGTAATTCATTGAGATATAGGTCCACATATCACGGTCAAGATCGATCAGGATATTGTTGACCCGTTTCAAAGCGTCGCACTGTGCTGCAAAATTATCGTAGTGCTCTATCTGAGTAGTGTATTGTGATCTGCTTAATCCAAGAATGTTGTCTACAAAGTTGTTCCCGAAAGCTTTCCAGTCAATTTGAGGGTAGGCGATATGATGCGCGTTAAAGTTACCCGTTGCACCACCAAATTTGGCAGATGCAGGTACTTGTTTTAGTAACTGCAACTGGTTCTCTAATCGCTCAATATACACTTGGATCTCTTTACCTAAACGGGTAGGCGATGCCGCTTGTCCGTGCGTGTGGGCAAGCATTGGTACTTTATCCCAATCGCCGGCGTATTGTTTTAAAATGCTAACTAACTCATCAATAGCAGGATAATAAACCTCATCCAGCGCTAATTTAAAAGTGTAAGGTATAGCGGTATTGTTGATATCCTGCGATGTTAAACCAAAATGGATAAACTCTTTAAAGACATCCAGATTGAGTGCGTCGAATTTTTGTTTGATAAAATATTCAACAGCTTTAACATCATGATTAGTTATTTTTTCGATGTCTTTTATGCTTTGGGCATCAGCTTCATTAAAGTTTTTGTAAATATCCCGTAACTTTTCTATCAAATTTTTATCAAAATCCTGTAATTGTGGTAACGGATGCTCATATAATGCTATAAAGTATTCAATCTCCACAAATACCCGGTATTTGATCAATGCATATTCCGAAAAGTAAGCGCCAAGATCGGCAGTTGTTTTTCGGTAGCGGCCATCAATAGGTGAAATTGCAGAAAGTGGAGTAAGTGTCATGTTTATTGGTGATTTTAATTTTCTGCAAAGGTAACAAAATCGGTATCATATAAATTAGAAAGGACTATCTATCTGTTTAGCAAACGGATGTGGAAAACATTTTTTAAATGGAAACTTTGAAATCTAAAAATGTTTCCATAGTTTTGACCAATCAAGTCAATGGGTCAAATAGATAGAATAATACAAGGCGGAGAGGACCTGTTTTTAACAGCGGGGATCAAGAGTGTAACGATGGACGACATAGCTAAACACTTAGGCATGTCAAAAAAAACCATCTACCAGTTCTTTAAGGATAAGAATGAGTTGGTAATAGCTTTGGTAAAAAAGAAGCTGCAGGAAGATGAAGATCAGATGTGTGCACTGATCAGCAAATCCGGTAACGTAATTGAGGAAATGATCAACATGATGAAATGTTCAGAAGAGATTTTTTCGAGAATCAACCCGATTGTAATACATGATATGCAGAAATACCATCCTGAAGCATGGCAGCAATTCCAGGATTTTAAAGCAGGAGTGATCGTTCACACGCTGGAAGAACTTTTAACAAAAGGAATCCAACAAGGCTACATCAGGCCGGATATAGATGTAAAGATCATGGCGCGTATGCGGGTAATGCAGGTTGAAATGGGTTTCAATACCAGCATGTTTCCTTTATCAGAGTTTAGTCCCTGGAAAGTTCAATATCAGCTTTTAGAGCACTTTAACTTCGGCATTTGTACACTTAAAGGGTTTAAATTATTAGATGAATATAAAAATGTAACTGCCCAATAATATCCTGTTGACATAGGGTTGTCATAATCGGGATGTTTATTTGAAAGACAATTAATAAATAGTAAAACTAATCACACAACAATACAATGAAATATATTTTTTTAACCGCGACCTTAATTTGCACTATAGCTTTAAGCAGCTATGCGCAACAGGCGCCGCCACCCAATACGCCGGTTAGTTTTAGCCTGGCAGATTGTATAAAATATGCTTATGAACACCAGGATTCGGTAAAAAACGCCGGTCTTGATATAAAAAGCGCGGAATATAAGGTGAAAGAAACAATCGGTTCCGGTCTGCCGCAGGTAAATGGTTCTGTTAATTTTCAGGATTATTTGAAAATCCCTACTCAAGTCGCTCCTCAATTTAATGCTAATTTTCAAATAGTAAATCCTAACGGACCTTTAGTGGCATTGCCTTTTGGACCAGTAAAATATAATAATACATTTGGTTTGCAATTAAGCCAGCTTATATATAGCGGCACTTTTTTAGTGGGTTTACAAGCGGTTAAAACTTTTAAAGAGTTATCAGAGCGCAGTTTAGTTCGTTCAAAGATTGAGACCAATGTAAATGTTACTAAAGCTTACTATCAGGCTTTGGTTAGCAATGAGCAAATTAAGTTGCTTGATGCTAATATCGCTCAGCTTAAACAAACCTTTGATCAAACTACTCAGCAAAACAAAGAGGGATTTGTTGAGAAGATAGACGTCGATCGTTTAGCTGTACAATATAATAACTTAGTAACTAATAGGGATAACGTACAGCGTGCTCTGGTGCTTAACTACCAAATGTTGAAATTCCAAATGGGTATGCCTATTGAACAGGATCTTACACTGACAGATAAACTGGCAGACGTGAATATAGAGCAAACCGCACAAAACTCTGTTGATACGTCGTTTTATCGTAATCGCATTGAATATAAATTATTGGAAACTAATATAATGTTAAATCAGTTAGATGCAAAAAGTAAAAAAGCAAACTTTTATCCTACTGTTTCTTTTACTGCGGGATTAGCGGATGTATATCAAGAGAATCATACAAGGTATTTATATGATCGTAGTTATTTCAATAATTATATTGGCCTGAATATCAATATACCGATTTTTAGTGGCGGCCAGCATTTAAATCAATTGCGTCAATCACAAATAACTGTATTAAAATCACAAAACGATTTACATAATGCTTCTAATGGTTTCAAATTACAAGCTAATGCCGCACAGATAACTTTTACAAACAACCTGGCATCGCTTACTAATCAAAAACGCAGCCGTGAATTGGCACAGGAAGTATTAAGAGTGGCTAAAATTAAATATCAACAAGGTGTAGGCTCAAGCATCGAGGTTACTCAGGCTCAGACCGACTTTGAAAGCGCAGATAATCAATATATACAAGCTCTATATAACGCTTTAATAAGCAAAGTAGATCTGGACAAAGCATATGCACGAATCAACTAAAACTAAAATCACCATAAACACAATGAAAAAATTAATATATATACCAGTCCTATTATTGTTAGCAGCTTGTTCAAACAAGCCGAAAGACAAAGCAGCAGAATTAGCTGATCTAAAAAAACAACAGGCAGATATTAATTCAAAGATCGCGGCTTTACAAGGATCTGGCGCAGGTCAGGATTCTTCAAAAAGTACTGATGTAAGCATACTGAAAATTGCAGAAGGTAAGTTTACCCATTATGTAGATATCCAGGGTAAAATTGATGCTAAAGATAATGTGACCGCATATCCGCAATCTCCAGGTGTAATTACTGCAATTTATACTGCGCCCGGTAAGCATGTTAGCAAAGGCCAGTTGTTAGTTCAGTTGGATAACAGTGTGTTAAGAGAAAATATAGCACAGGCCGAGTCACAGGCAACATTGGCTAAAACATTGTTTGCACGTCAAAAAAATCTTTGGGATCAGAAAATAGGTACCGAAGTGCAGTTTTTACAAGCGCAAACACAAATGCAAAGTGCTCAAAAGCAAGTAGACGGATTACGCCAGCAGGCTGATCTGTACCGCATCATATCGCCAATAAGCGGTACTGTCGACCAGATGGACCTTAAACTGGGCCAGGTTGCACAACCAGGCGCTACAGGTATCCGCATTGTAAATGCTGATGTATTGAAAGTAAAAGCTGATGTGCCCGAGTCATATTCAAGCCGTGTAAACCAGGGTGACAACGTAAAAATTATTGTACCTGACGGTAACGATTCATTAACCGCTAAATTAACTTTTGCTGCCAAGGCTATCGACCCTACATCACGCAGTTTCGCTATTGAAATTGCTTTACCTACCCGTAAAACATTGCGCCCTAACATGACAGCCTTAATTAAAATAGCCGACTATAACAACGCCAAAGCTATTGTAATACCTGTTAATTCTGTTCAAAAATCAGAGCAGGGCGATTATGTTTATGTTAATGATAATGGCACAGCCAAACGTAAAAATGTAAAGGTTGGCGCAAGCTATGGCAGTCAGGCCGAAATTACATCAGGACTTGCAAATGGAGACCAGTTGATAACAGCCGGCGCCAGCGATCTGAATGATGGCGACAAGGTGAATGTTTTACAGTCTGCTAATTAATTACACACAACTAATTTGATCTAAAATGAAAGATCTTAACAAAGAATTTGGGCCGTCAAGTTGGGCTATTGATAATAAAACCGCCATATACGTACTTATATTTTTAATTACGGTGCTGGGGTTAGTTAGCTACAACAACTTGCCTAAAGAAAACTTTCCGGATATAGCACAATCAAAAGTGTTTGTGAGCACGCCCTATATAGGCCAGTCGCCGCAAAATATTGAGTTGCTGGTAACCAGGCAGCTGGAAAAACAATTAAAATCACTTAAGGGATTAAAAAAGGTAACATCAAACTCAAAGCAAAATATATCGGTTATCACGGCCGAATTTAACGCTGATGTGAAGATCCGCGATGCCAAAATTGATGTTAAGGAAGCTGTTGATAAAGCTAAACAGGATCTGCCGCAAAATGATGCTAACCTTAAGGAATCTATTATATCTGATATTAACGTTGCTGATATTCCTATTCTTTATGTTAATATTTCAGGCGATTACGACCTGAAAAAGCTAAAGGAATATGCCGATAACTTAAAGGATGATATCGAAAGCTTTAAAGAAATATCGCGTGTTGAGGAAGTTGGTGCTTTAACGCCCGAGATCCAGATAAATGTCGACATGAATAAAATGGCGGCAGTACAGTTAAGCTTTAATGATATCACGCAAGCTATTGGCAATGAAAATATTATAGCGTCTGCAGGTAATGTTACCACTGACGGTATCCGCAGAAGTATCGATATAAAAAAGGATTACAAGAGCGCGGATGAAGTATCTCAGATGGTGGTAAGAAACCCTAAGGGACAGCCCATTTACCTGCGTGATATAGCCGAAATAAAAGACGCTTTTTTAGAGCAGGAAAGCTACGCGCGTTTGAAAACAAATGAAGGTGCTGATTTTAAAAATGTAATTACCCTTAACGTTAGCAAACGTACAGGCGAAAATCTGATTGAGGCATCTGATAAAATAAACAGCCTGATAGCACAAAAACTAAAGACAACTTTCCCCAAAGGATTAAAGATAACCGTGACAGGCGATCAATCTGACAAAACACGTACAACCTTAAATGACCTGATCAATACCATTGTAATTGGTTTTATACTGGTTACCATTATCCTGATGTTCTTTATGGGGACTACTAACGCCATTTTCGTGGCGCTGTCTGTACCGTTATCTTGTTTCATCGCGTTTTTGGTGATGCCGGCCATCGGCTTTACGCTAAACATGATCGTGTTGTTCTCGTTCCTGCTCGCATTAGGTATTGTGGTGGATGATGCTATTGTTGTAATTGAAAACACACACCGGATCTTTAATAATGGCGCTATACCGATTAAGCAAGCGGCAAAAATGGCTGCCGGCGAGGTTTTCTTACCTGTATTTTCAGGTACCATGACTACATTGGCTCCGTTTATTCCACTAGCATTCTGGAATAGCTTGATCGGCCACTTTATGTTCTTCCTGCCAATTACGCTGATCATAACACTGTTGGCATCATTGGTTGTGGCTTATTTATTCAACCCGGTGTTCGCGGTTGATTTTATGAAACCGCACCACGAAGGTGAACATGATAATCCGAAGTTTGATAAGAAATTCGGACGCTCATTGATCTATTTAGGTATAGCTACAGTTGTAGGTTACGTGATAAATTTTGGTTTCGGTAATTTCATGGTATTGGTTGTGGTATTATTCACGCTTAATCATTTTGTTTTATTAAGAACGATAGATAGTTTCCAAAACAACCTATGGCCACGATTTAAGGATTGGTATGCCAGATGGCTTGAACGCGCGGTTAAAGCCCCATGGGTGGTATTAGGTGGCACTGTTGCGTTATTTATATTTACGATATTCTTCCTGGTAGCACGTTCGCCAAAAGTAGAGTTTTTCCCTGCGGGTGACCCTAACTTTGCGTTTGTTTATGTAACCATGCCTATCGGTACAGACCAGGCTTATACTAATGAGGTTACTAAAGTATTAGAAAAACGCGTTGCAAAAGCGGTTGAGCCGGATAAGGACATCGTTTCGTCTATTATATCAAACGTTACAGCCAGTGTTGCCGATCCAAGTGATGAAGATCAGGGCGATTATGAAAATAAGAGTAAGATAACCGTTGCCTTTGTTGAATTTGGCAAGCGTAACGGAAAAGACACCAAGGCAGTACTGGCAAATGTGCGTAAAGCTGTAGAAGGGGTAGTGCCCGGAGCAAAAATAGCCGTAGCACAAGAAAACGGAGGCCCACCGGTGCAAAAAGATATCAGTATTGAAATTGCCGGTGACAACATTGATAGTTTGGTAAGAACGGCCAATAATTTAAAGAGCTACCTTGCCAAACAAAACATTGCCGGTATTGAAGGCCTGATTGCCGACGTACAAACTGATAAACCGGAAATTGTATTTGATGTGGACCGTGAGCGTGCAAATCGTGAAGGTATCAGCACCGGCCAGATAACGCAAAACTTAGGTACAGCGGTATTTGGTGCAAAGGCGGGTGATTTCAGAAATACACGTGAGGACGATTACCAGATAAAGGTACGTGCATTAGAAAGCCAGCGCAGTAATCTTGACGCTTTAAAGAATTTAAAGATCACATACCGTGACTTGGCTACAGGTGGCGCTATACGCCAGGTGCCTATATCAGCTTTTACCGATGTAAGGTATACCACAACGTATAGTAACATTAAACACAAACAACAAAGACGTGTTTTAACATTAGGATCTAACGTTATTAAACCGAATAACATTAACGAGGTTAATGCTAATATTTTAAGAGCGATAAATAACTTCAAAAAACCGGCTAACATTACCATCAAGATGGGTGGCGGACAGGAAGATCAGGCTGAAGCAGCAAACTTCCTGATGGGTGCGTTGGTAACATCATTCGGATTGATATTGATCATATTGATGATCCAGTTTAACTCGACAGGTAAAACGTTGATCATTTTAAGTGAGATATTGTTTAGTATCATAGGCGTTTTGCTGGGCGTTAGTATATTTAAAATGACCATTTCTATTGTTATGACCGGTGTGGGTATTATAGCACTTGCGGGTGTGGTGGTACGTAATGGGATATTACTGGTTGAGTTTACGGATATGTTAATGGAAGGCGGAGCGAATATTCATGATGCTGTTGTTGAAGCAGGTCACACCCGGATGACACCGGTATTATTGACCGCGACATCGGCTATATTAGGTTTGATCCCGTTGGCTGTAGGCTTTAATATAGACTTTGTAGGGTTGTTTACCCATTTCCAACCGCATATCCACTTCGGTGGTGATAACGTAGCCTTCTGGGGACCGTTAGCGTGGACAATGATATTCGGTTTAGGGTTTGCAACTATCATTACTTTGATATTGGTGCCTTGTATGTATTTGATCCGTTACCGTATCAAAGCAAGATTTAGTAAAAATGGTAAGGTAGAGGAACATAAACGAGAAGTTGAAGCTGTTACCGCTTAGGTAGGATATATTAATATAACACAAAGGCCGGCCTGTTATCAGTGCCGGCCTTTGTGTTGTATGCATTTTTTAGAATTAATACTTAGTGCATTACGTTACATGCTATTTAGGAATGATTATTGCACTTTATCGCAATATTAAAATAGCCACAATGGATTTAAAAGCAGAAAGGCCAATTTTTCAGGCATTAGGTATAGGTGTATTGGCAGGCATGCGGTCAGCATCCGCTCCTGCGATAACCGGGTATATATTAAGTCATCATCAATCTAAAAAATTTGCTAAATCGCGTTTGGGTTTTCTCCAATCAAACGCGGTTGCTAACGGCTTAAAATACATGGCCCTGGCCGAATTTATTGGCGATAAACTACCATCGGCACCTAATAGGATCAAACCGGTAGTATTAGCCGCACGTTGTCTGTCAGGTGCATTAGCAGGAGCTGGGATCTTAAAAGCGAGTGGCGGCAACGCGGTACTTGGCGCCATATTAGGCGGATCGGCTGCTTTTGCGTCGACGTTTGGCAGTTTCTTCCTGCGTAAGGTAACGGTTAAGGCATCAGGAATTATCGATCCTGTAATAGGCGCTATTGAAGACGCGCTTGTAGTAGGTGCAGGCGTTGGTTTGGCAAAATTTGTATAAATTTCACTTGTGTCTACAAGCTTTTTTAATCTTAATGTAAGATTATATATAAATTTCGTGCGTTTAAACACTTATGACGCTGGGTGAGGCTAATTGTATAGAATTTTTGATAATTTTGTTTAAATAGTCAGTAATTGCAATAATTAGTCTACAAATGAGCTCAGGAAGCGACCAGCAGGATATTAAACGCGAGAAGATTTTAGATGCCGCATACCAAAGGTTTTTGCATTATGGTTACTCAAAAACCACAATGAACGAAATAGCGAGCGATCTTTCACTTTCTAAAGCGCTGCTGTACTATTATTTCCCTGACAAAAGCCAATTATATATTGCGGTTATGCGTAAGCTTGCCGGCGAATATATAGACAACCTGCAAAATAAACTTAACAAGTTTGAGAATTTAAAAGAAGCATATGTTTCTCAAATAGATATTAAGCATGATTTCATTGTAAAAAATTATAATTTCTTTGACTTCTTCAGGGTGAATGAACAGAATTTACCTGAGACCATTTGGGAGATCATTACGGAGATCCATCAAACAGAAATGGTGCTATTAAGTGCTGCTATTAAAACCGAGGTCGAAAAAGGTAATATTAAACCTGTTAATGATCCTGGAGAAATAGTTGACTTGCTTCTGGATGCTTTGCATGGTGTAAGTGTAAGCGCGGTATCGCATAAAAAGGTAATGTTCCCTAAAAAAGAGCATCTTGACGAGATCCATACCAAGCGTTTATTGCTGCTTGATATATTTATAAAAGGGTTAATGTATTAGCTTAAGTCTACTGTCACCTCGCAGTAAAAAAGATTGATTTACAATTAAACAGGGTAACTTATTGATACCTTTGCAGAATATATTTAATTAGATATAATTAATATTTTATATATCAATTATCAAAAATACTTCTAAAGTTAAGAGGTGATTGTTTTAGAGTGATTAAGCAGGTTAAAAGTTAAATTTTAGCCTGCTTTTTTGTTATAAGCGATTTAGCCGAAAAACAAGTATGATATTAATATAGCGGTTAGTATGCCAAAAAAATCGGCTATTAACATAGCAGGTATAGCATAGCGCGTTTTCTTGATCCCAACCGCGCCAAAATAAAGAGCGACTATATAAAAGGTGGTATCGGCTGTACCATATAACACACTTGATAAATGGCCGGTGAAACTATCAACCCCAAAAGTTTTTAAATTATCCAGCATCATCGCCCGTGCCCCCGATCCGCTTAACGGCCGTATAAATGCAATTGGTATCACGTCAGTAAAACGCGTATCCATATTATGAAAATGGCCAAATACCCACTTAAAGCCATCACCAATGTAGGTAAGCGCTCCGCAGGTTCTGAAAAGGCTTACCGCTACCAATAAACCAACAAGGTAGGGGATGATTTTAACAGATACTTCAAACCCTTCTATAGCGCCATCTATAAACGCTTCAAATATATTGATCTTCTTTCTTAATCCGCCTAAAATGAAAAGGACGGGTATGGTTAAGTACACTATATTACTAAACACCTTTGAAAATTCGCCAATTTGTTGTTTGTTTAAAAAGGCCACAAAATACCATATCATTAAACCAATTGCAGCCGTAATACCGCCCAACCAAGTAATAACTACTCTATCAAAAAGGTTTATTTTTTGTTTGATACTAACTACAATTAATCCTGCCAACGTTGCTACATAGGTTGCTATAATGCATGGTATAAAAACATCTGTAGGATCTGTAGAATGATAAATAGCCCGTTGCGCTATAATAGCTATGGGTAAAATAGTTAGGCCGGATGCATGAAGTGTTAAGAACATGATCTGCGAGTTTGACGCGGTATCGTCACTTTTATTAAGTTCCTGCAAACCATTCATGGCTTTTAAGCCGAAAGGTGTTGCCGCGTTATCAAGCCCCAATAAATTGGCAGAAAAATTCATCATCATTTGTCCCACAGCCGGATGATCTTTAGGTACTTCAGGAAACAGCCGGTTAAAAAACGGCCCGACGATGCGTGATAAAAAATTGATCGCTCCTGCTTTTTCGCCGATCTTCATGATGCCCAACCATAATGACATAATACCTACAAGCGGCAGGGCTATATCCATAACGGCTGCCTTAGACGTATCAAATGTGCCCTCGGCCATTAACCTGAATATTTCTGTGTCGCCAAAAAATATCAGCTTGATCAGGCCGATAACAAACGCAATTAAGAAGAAGGTAACCCAGATATAATTTAAAGCCATATGTTTATTTACAGATATGCAAATGTGAAATTATGTAAATGATTTTGATTGCTGTGTATTTTTGTTAACTCAATTTTAATTATACTTACCTTGATATGAAGGATACCATCAGACAATTAGCTACAATAATTGATGATTTGTTAACTCGCGACCTGCAGGCTATCGATTGGGACAGCAAACCGGCGCCTGATAAGTGGTCGCGTAAAGAAATTATGGGTCACTTAATTGATAGTGCACAAGTAAATCTGCAACGCTTTGTGAGGTGCACTTACCAGGAAGGTTTTAAGTTGACTTATGACCAGGTTGAGTGGGTAGAAATACAGCACTACCAGAATGAGGACATCAACGAAATACTGGAATTGTGGCGATTACTTAACTTTCAGATCATCCGCGTATGGAAAAATTATCCTATGGATAGACTAACTGCGCAATGCGATAATGGTAAAACTGAAGTAAGTATGCATTCGGTTGAATGGCTTGCTGCCGATTATGTTGAGCATATGAAAGGTCATTTGAAGAAAGTTTATTAGCATGGCTCAATCAGCAGGATATTCAGGCACACCATTAGCTAAAAAGCTCGGTATTAAACCGGATTTTAAAGTCAGATTGATAAATGAGCCAAAGCATTACTTTGAACTATTTACTGATCTGCCTGGGGATATTGAATGGAGTGATGATCAATTAGTCAATAAGGATTTGATCCATTATTTTACAAAGGATCAGGCAGAATTTAAAATACTATTATCACAGCTTATGTCGCAGATCAAATCCAACGGTATGATATGGGTATCCTGGCCAAAAAAATCATCCAAGGTGTTAACTGATATTACCGAGGATATTATCCGGAACTATGCTATCAGTATTGGTTTGGTTGATGTTAAAGTTTGCGCGGTTGACGAAGTATGGTCGGGTTTAAAATTGGTCATTCCGGTAAAAAATCGTCGGTAATACATTATCTAAGTCATAGCCTGATCTGTTTAAAATTACACTATTCTTGCTTTTTGGCTAATTTTCCTTGTTCAAAAATCATAACTTAGCACACTTGTTTTACATATTACACTATGGCTACAATTAATTTAGAACGTGTGCATGGCGATTTTGGCTTTGCCGCGAGTGATGAGAACGGACATACCGTTAAAATGGATAGCAGCCCCGAAAGTGGCGGCGAAAACTTTGGCGTACGCCCAATGCAAATGCTGTTGATGGGCCTTGCAGGTTGCTCGGCTATTGATGTAATTGCTATTTTAAAAAAGCAACGTCAGGAAGTGAAGAACTATAAAATGGTTGTAAATGGTGATCGTGAAGCGGGAAAGGAACCTTCCTTATGGAAAGATGTGTCTATTGAGTTTCATTTGTATGGCGACATAGATCAGGACAAAGCAAATCGTGCTGTCGAACTTTCTGTTAATAAATATTGTTCGGTTGCGGCTACTTTAGAAAAAGCCGGTGCCGAAATTAAAACGCAGGTGTTTGTTCATCCTGCCGAGTAATTTATATAAATACTACCCATGTCATCTCAATTAGACCCAGTAACCCAGGCTATACGTATACAGAGTGAAAAAACGCAACATCACGAACACTCTACACCCTTATATTTAACCAGCAGCTTCACTTTTGAAGATGCTGATACCATGCGCGCCGCCTTTGCCGGCGAATCAGACGATAATATTTACAGTCGTTTCAGTAACCCAAACGTCGATGAATTTATCGCCAAAATGTGCGTATTGGAAGGTGCAGAGGCAGGATTTGCTACTGCAAGTGGTATGGCTGCTATTTTCGGGTCATTCTTTGCATTATTGCAACAAGGCGATCACCTGATCTGCTGTAGTTCGGTATTTGGCAGCACTTATACAATAGTTACCAAGTATTTGCAGCGTTTTGGCATTGAGCATACGCTTGTGCCTGCTAATGATGAGGCTGCATGGGAAGCCGCTGTAAAGCCAAACACTAAAATGATCTACCTTGAAACACCAACCAATCCACAACTGGAAGTGCTGGATCTGGAATGGGCAGGTAAATTCTCAAAAAAACATAACCTGATATTAAACGTAGATAACTGCTTTGCAACACCGTTGCTGCAAAGACCTGTTGATTTTGGTGCCGATTTGGTTGTGCACTCAGCTACCAAATGGATAGACGGCCAGGGCCGTGTATTAGGCGGTATCATTTTAGGCCGTCAGGACCTGATCAATGAGATCTATCTTTTCTGTCGTAATACAGGTCCGTCATTGTCGCCGTTTAATGCCTGGGTATTAAGCAAAAGCTTAGAAACTTTAGATGTGCGTATTACCCGCCATTCAGAGAATGCGCTTGCCACAGCCAAGGCCGTGCAAAATCATCCGGAAGTAGCATGGGTTAAATATCCGTTGTTAGAAGGACATCCGCAGTTTGACATCGCTAAAAAACAAATGAAATTGGGTGGTGGCGTGTTCTGTATGGAATTAAAAGGTGGGGTAGAAGCCGGCCGTAAGTTCCTGAACGCTTTAGAACTGTTAACCGTAACAGCTAATCTTGGCGACTCGCGCAGTATTGCTTCACACCCGGCAAGTACTACTCACTCCAAGCTAAGCAGCGAAGAGCAATTAGCCGTAGGCATTACCCCAGGATTGATCCGCATATCTACCGGTTTAGAAAAAGATCGCGATATTATAGCTGACATTCTTCAGGCTTTAGAGAAAAGTGCAGAGTAACACTTCACTTTAAATCTATTTCATATCATACAGTTGTATATTTTTCAGGTCAGTTTCTTGTTGTGGTAAATAATCGTTATTTGATTGTAACACAGCGTTATTAAGTTGTTTTTTCATGGTGGCATTGCAATTGCCTATTCAGGTCAACATGTGCCTTGTTTAAGGCAGATCAACTAAAACAACAATTATGAAAACAAATCTAAAAAAGACCGCCCTTATCCTGACAGGAGTATTGGTTGGCGGTGCTACGTTTGCCCAAACCACCGACTCTATAAAGACAGAGTACGTCCAACCATTCTCACCGGTGTCTTCATTTCGCACATGGTCAATTGGTATTAACGGTGGCCTTTTAACCCCTTATTCACCTTTTAGAAGTGGAAGAGAAGATTTTGTTCATGCTGGTACCGATATTGGTTACAGCGCTTACATTAAAGATCAGATCTTACCTTCATTTGGTTTACAATTAAGTTATCTTGGCGGAAAGATCTCCGGTAATCAATCACAAGATAATTCGCTAACCAGCTATTCTACGAAATTGAAGTATGCTGTTGACCTTAGCGCTAACTTTACCTTGGCAAATATCAGCTGGAGAAATAACAAAAACGCTATTCAGCCATATCTTACTGCCGGTTTCGGTATGATGGGCTATACTCCTACTACTGTTTTTGCTAATGGGCAACCAAAGGATTTTGGCCATGTTGTTAAAAACGGTTACGTACCTGTAGGTGCAGGTTTTAAAATCAACTTGTCGCAAGGTGTAAACCTTGATCTGGGTTACCAGATTGCTTTTGTTGATGGCGATAACTTAGATGGTTTTAATTTTGGCTCTAACAATGACAAGTTTTCATATGGTCACATCGGTTTGGAATTTGCATTAGGCGGTTCGTCAAAACCACAATTGGCTACACATAACCCTGTTTCGTCAATGCGTCATGAATACTTGTTAGATGAGCAAAGATTACAAACACAAGTTGACGCGCAAAAAGCAGCAAACAATCAGTTACGTAGCGATTTAGATGCTACCAAAAATGCTTTGAACACAACTAATGCTAACCTTGCTAAATTCACTACTGATAGTGATGGCGATGGTGTTCCTGACTTCTATGATAAATGTCCTGGCACACCTGCCGGTACTAAAGTAGATGGTTCCGGCTGCCCGCTGCCTGTAGCTACAACAAAAATATATGTTACAGAAGAAGATAAAAAAGTAGTTAAAGAAGCCATTAAGAACCTCGAGTTTGATTTTGGTAAAGCAACAATCCGCGACCATTCATTGCCAAGCCTTGATAAGGTTGCTCAATTGTTAATTGATAAAAACTTTAGCTTGAAACTGGCAGGCCATACAGACAATGTAGGTTCTGATGCTGCTAACCTTAAATTATCTAAGGACCGTGCAGAATCTATCAAAACTTACTTAGTAAGTAAAGGTGCCAATGCTTCACGCATAGAAGCTACCGGTTATGGTAAAACACAACCTATTGCATCAAACAAAACAGCAAAAGGTCGTCAGTTAAACCGTCGTGTAGAATTCACGTTGTTTTAATCTGCAATAGCCATAATAAATAGAAAACCCCGGTCATTTGACCGGGGTTTTCTGTTTTATGTAAAAGGTTAATTATATATAAACTCTCCAAATTCAGACCGGATAGTTACTTGTTTATTTTCGGCAGCTTCAACGTGGCCAACAATCTGTGCTTCAACGCCAAAGCTTTTTGATATGACTATCAATTCTTCGGCTATTTCTTGCGGTACATACAACTCCATGCGGTGACCCATATTAAATACCTTGTACATTTCCTGCCAGCTTGTTTTTGATTCTTCCTGGATTAGTTTAAACAGGGGTGGGATAGGGAATAAGTTATCCTTAATAATATGCAATTGGTCAACAAAGTGCAGTACTTTGGTTTGCGCACCACCACTGCAGTGTACCATGCCATGTACCTGGCTTCTGTATTTATCTAAGATCTGCTTTATGATGGGTGCATAAGTACGGGTTGCTGATAACACGAGCTTACCTGCATTTACAGATTTTCCGTCGCCGATGTTTATCGGATCTGTTAGTCCCTTTGTACCTGAGAATATTAACTCATACGGGATAGCCGCGTCATAGCTTTCAGGATATTTATCAGCGATAGTCTTATTGAATACGTCATGGCGTGCGGATGTTAAACCGTTTGAGCCCATGCCGCCGTTATACTCATTCTCATAAGTTGCCTGGCCGTATGATGCCAGACCGACTATAACATCACCGGGTTTAATTCGGTCGTTTGATATCACATCGCTGCGTTTCATCCGGCAGGTAACCGTCGAGTCGACAATTACAGTACGGACAAGGTCGCCAACATCAGCAGTTTCACCGCCTGTCGAGTATATGCCGATACCCGCGTTACGCAATTCTGCCAGTATTTCTTCTGTGCCGTTTATTATGGCGGCTATAACCTCGCCGGGTATCAGGTTCTTGTTCCTGCCGATGGTGGATGACAACAGGATATTATCAGTAACGCCCACGCAAAGCAGGTCGTCAAGGTTCATAATAATGGCATCCTGCGCAATGCCGTGCCAAACAGAGATATCGCCTGTTTCTTTCCAATAGGTATATGCAAGTGACGATTTTGTACCCGCACCATCCGCATGCATAATGTTGCAATAATCCGGGTCTCCATTCAGGATATCAGGAATGATCTTACAAAAAGCCTTAGGGAATATGCCTTTGTCAATGTTTTTAATTGCGTTGTGTACGTCGTCTTTTGAGGCGGATACGCCTCGCTGATCATATCGTTGCGAAGAAACCATGGACAAATATACGCTTAATGTCGATATTCATTTGCTCAAGCTTGTGCTTGTTTCACGTGAGTGTGAAACAAATGAAACAGGTGAAACAAGATTTTAAGTTAATATACTGTAAATGAAATATTTAATGTAAATCAATTAAACAGAATGAAACAAGAACTCTATTACAAAAGGTAACCCAAGTGTTAATAACTTGTGGTCAAGTCTTCTTTTATCAAAAAGGAGCTTTGTGAAGAGCCATCATTAAGTAAAAATATAGCGTCAAAAAAAGAGCCCCGCACTGCGGGGCTCTGTATATTATTTAATAAATAACAATTCTCTGAATTTTGGCAACGGCCATAACGAGTCGTCAACCAATTGCTCCAGTTTATCAACGTGGTAACGAATAGGCTGGAAGTATGATTTTACCTTTTCATCATAAGCTATAGCTTTTTCGCGGGTGTCCTCAATATCATTGGCTTTTTTACGTTCAGCAATCATCTGATCAACATTTTCCTTGATGAAATTAATGTGCTCAGCTAATTTATTTATAATATCCAGCTGAACCTGGTAAACAGAGCTATTTAGCCCAAGGTCTTTTAAGCCTTTTGCATTTTCAACCAACTTGCTTTGGTAATCAATTGCCGATGGGATGATCACGTTCGTTACCAGTTCGCCCATAACACGTGCCTCTATCTGTAATTTTTTGTAGAAGCTTTCTAAAAGGATGTCATGACGGGCGTGGGCCTCGCGTTTGGTGAATACAGCGTTCTCCGCATATAATACTTCTGATTTATCAGATATAAACGCATCGAGGGCTTTTGGTGTGGTTTTGAAATTAGATAATCCTCTTTTTTCAGCTTCTTTTTCCCACTCCTCGCTGTAACCATTACCTTCAAAGCGAATGCTTTTTGATTCTTTAATGTATTTTTTGATCACCATTAATAAAGCAACATCTTTCTTTTCGCCCTTTTTTAATAGTTTATCTACATCGTATTTAAATTTCTTAAGCTGATCTGCAACAATTAGATTCAAAATAGTCATAGGGCTTGCAGAGTTGGCAGAAGAACCTACGGCGCGTAGCTCAAACTTATTGCCTGTAAATGCAAATGGCGAAGTACGGTTACGGTCGGTATTGTCTTTTAAGATCTGCGGGATCTTAGGGATGCCCTGCCATAACAAGGCTTCTTCTTTTATCTTTTTGCTGATGCGTGATGTTTCTATCTCATCCAGCAATTCGCTTAACTGGCTGCCCAGGAATATAGATATAATAGCAGGAGGGGCCTCATTGGCTCCTAAACGGTGATCATTATTTACAGACGCTATGGATGCACGTAACAGGTCGGCATGTTCATAAACCGCTTTAATGGTATTCACAAAAAAGGTTAAGAACATCAGGTTGTTTTTAGGGGTTTTACCCGGCGATAACAAATTCTTACCTGTATTGGTGATCATCGACCAGTTATTGTGCTTACCTGATCCGTTTATACCCGCATAAGGCTTTTCATGCAGCAATACCTTAAAGTTATGGCGTTTTGCTACACGGTCCATCAGGTCCATCAGTAGTTGATTGTGATCTATAGCCAGGTTTATTTCTTCATAAATAGGGGCGCACTCAAATTGTGACGGTGCTACCTCATTATGACGGGTCTTTAATGGTATGCCTAATAATAAGGATTCGGTTTCCATATCCTGCATAAACGCGTATACACGTTCAGGGATCGAACCAAAATAATGATCTTCTAATTGCTGGTTTTTGGCCGACATATGGCCAAACAAGGTACGGCCTGTTAAATAAAGATCAGGGCGCGCGTTAAATAAAGCAATATCAACCAAAAAGTACTCCTGCTCAATACCTAATGACGCGTTTACCTTCTCAATGCCCTTGTCAAAATAATGGCAAACATCAACAGCTGCTTTATCTAAAGCGCTCACTGCTTTTAGTAAAGGTACTTTATAATCTAAAGCTTCGCCGGTGTATGAAACAAAGACAGTTGGGATACATAAGGTACGCGCCATTAAAAATGCCGGCGATGATGGATCCCATGCGGTATAGCCCCTTGCTTCAAAAGTATTACGGATGCCGCCGCTTGGGAAGCTTGAAGCATCCGGCTCTTGTTGAGCCAGCGCATCGCCAGAGAATACTTCTATAGCCCCGCCATCAGCAGTTGGTTCAAAAAAGGCGTCATGTTTTTCGGCAGTGGTACCGGTAAGCGGTTGAAACCAGTGGGTATAATGTGTAGCGCCTTTGCCCAAAGCCCACGCCTTCATAGCTGTTGCAACCTGTTCAGCCATATCACGGGGGATAGGCTCACCTTTTTCAATAGAGTTAACTATACTATTATAGGCCTCTTTTGACAGAAGCTCCTTCATTTTTTTTATATCGAACACATTTGCACCATAATAATCAGAAATTTTTGGTGAAGGTGCTTTTGTTTCAGGAATTGTGCGGGTTAGCACTGCCTGTAGGGCTTGAAAACGAATATTAGGCATGATTTGCGTTTTATTTTTAATGGTTTTGTTCAAAATTAGAATTATCCTTTAAAATAAAGTGTAATTATTAAAGGAAATATCAATGTTTCAGGATTTTTTCGGCTTTTATCTCTAAGCTTGATTATTGGCGTAAAAAACGATGCTAAATTTGGTTAGTTTGATATTTAAGGGAATAAAAAGCTGTAATTTTTAATAAAATGTACCATTTAATTCTTTAAAATGATAAAATAATGTCAATTTTAATTGAAAATTAAATTTTTTCGCTTCAAAAAATTACATAAATTATATTGTTTATGGTTTTTAAATTAAAAATTATTCAAAAAGTATATTAAATAATAGTGATTTTTTATATTATTAGTAATAATTAGCGATTAAATGTAATTATTTTAATTAAATCCTTGTTTTTAATAAAATTCATGCATAATTTTATGAAAATATTAACAAAGTGTTATTTCATTGATCACAATGCTAATATTTGACTTGAAAATTTGCAACAACACATATTTATTATACAAAACACAAAATCACATTTAACTAATTCACTAAATCAACAAACAAAATGAAAGTAAAAGAACCAAAATTCACCCTGCTGAGCGCGTTTCGCGGATTGACGCGGGAGAAATGGGCGCTGGGTGCGACCATTTTAACTGGAAAAATGATTGGCCTTGGCTTGGTAGTGGCAGCTATGTTCACAATTCCGGGTTTATTGCCTACCGCAGCTCACGCTGCAGCAGCTCCTGCAAAACCAACTGACATTGAAACATCGATCATGAATTCGATCAATACAGTTTGGACATTGGTTGCCGCGTTTTTAGTATTTGGTATGCAGGCTGGTTTCGTAATGCTTGAGGCTGGTTTTGCTCGTAAGAGAGAAACAGTTAACGTATTAATGGAGTGTATTTATGATACCTGCCTTTGCGGTATCTTATTTTACGCTGTAGGTTACGCATTTATGTTTGGACATGGTAATGGTTTTATCGGATGGGGTGGACCTGATGGTAAAAACTGGTTCTTCCTGCAAAATACCCCTGCTACTTATGAGGCTTACGGTGTTCCGATCCTGGCACACTGGATCTTCCAGTACGCTTTCGCTGATACTTGCTCTACTATTGTTTCTGGTGCAATGATCGGTCGTACAAGCTTCCGCGGAGATATCCTTTACAGTATAGGTATCACAGGCTTCATCTACCCAATCATTGGTCACTGGGCTTGGGGACCTGATGGTTTCTTAGCATTAATGGGTTCTGCAGGTCACTTCTTGCCATCTTTAGGCCAAGGTTTCCGTGATTTTGCAGGTTCAACAGTGGTACACACTATTGGTGGTGTTGCATCATTAGCAGGTGCTATTGTATTAGGCCCACGCTTAGGAAGAATATTTGCACGCGACGATAAAGCCAAGGGAGGAATGCCACCGGGACACAACATGGCCCTTGCCGCTGTAGGTACTTTTATATTATGGTTTGGATGGTACGGCTTTAATCCTGGCAGTACACTATCAGGTATGGACATTCAAGGTATTGGCCGTGTTGCTGCCAACACTACACTTGCTGCCTGCTCTGGCGGTATGATGGCTATGTTAGCCGGATTATGGTGGGGCCCAACCAAAGGTAAATTCGATTTAGGTTATACCTTAAATGGTTTATTAGGTGGTTTGGTTGCTATTACCTGCCCTTGCTATTGGGTTAGCCCACTTGGCGCACTTGCATTAGGTGCCGTTGCCGGTTTCTTAGTATACGCAGCAATGAACTTTATCGAGTGGTTACGTATCGACGATCCGGTTGGTGCAGTATCTGTACACGGTGTTTGCGGTATCTGGGGTACATTATCATTAGGTTTATTCGCTTCAGGCCAATATGGTGTAACCGGTCCGGCTGGTGCTGATAACAGTGCACCGGTAGCAGGTTTATTTTACGGTGGCGGTGCCAGTGTATTAGAAGCTCAAGCCATTGGTACATTCACTATCGCTATCGCGGTATTTGTAGTAACACTTGTAATGATGTACATCATCAACATATTACCACACCCTTGGAAACTACGTGTTGAAGAGCATGGTGAGCTGGGTGTTGGTGGTATTGACGTATTTGATCACGGTATGGAAGTATACCCTGCACAAGACGACGATATCAGCTTAAGTGGCCTGTTTGATAAAGGTACTAAAGTAACAGCTTAATTGATTTAGTTGAATAACCCTTGTATAGTTTCTTATAACTGTACAAGGGTTTCAAAAAGGTTAGTTTACCCTATCAAAATGGTAGGATTGATATTTTATTGTTTTATAAGATTGAAAAATATAAAATATAAAACTATGAAAATCAATAAGATATAAACAAATTATTATTAAAGGCAGCCGTTTTGTTAAGAGGTTGCAACTTAATAACAATAGAATTAACAAATAATAAATTAAATCAAACACAACAATTATCAATTCAACACTTATCAATCAAATCATGAAAAAACTATTACTATTAGTATTATCTGTATCAGCATTTAGCCTGGCATCAAAAGCACAGGATACGGTAAAAACCACGAGTGACTCACCACTTGTTATTTTCGGGTCAGCGGATGCTTATTACAAGTACGATTTTTCTGGCCATAACAATATCCCGACTTATTACGGAACTGACCAAAATTCATTTTCTGTAGGTATGATCGATTTTGGCTTCAAGAAAAAAGTAGGTAAAGCAGCAGTTGTTGCTGAGTTGTCATTCGGTCCGCGTAGTGACGCTTCTTTACCGGTTCCTACTAACCACATCGAAAACTTATACGTATCTTATGATGTGACTGACGCCTTTAACATTACAGGTGGTTATATGCAAACATTTGTAGGTTACGAAGTTATTTCTCCGACAGGAAACTTTAACTACTCAACTTCTTACTTGTTTAGCGCAGGTCCGTTTCAAAATGCAGGTGTTAAAGCAACTTACACTTTTTCTCCGGCAGTTAGCTTAATGGCTGGTGTATTTAACGACCAGTGGAATGTGTATTCAACAAATACAAGTGCCGGTCCTGGCAAAATCAACACTTTTGGTGCACAATTAATGGTTGCACCTGTTAAAGGCTGGACTGCTTATTTGAATTTATTAACAGGCCCTGCATCTGGTACGATAGAAGATTTAACAACTACTTACCAAATTACCGATGCCTTTAAATTAGGATTAAACGCAGCCAACAAAACAGGTAGCGGTGCTACTAACTATAAAGGTGCTGCATTGTATCCTCAGTTAGCTGTATCTAAAGCTGTAACGTTAGGTATTAGAGGTGAGTATTTTAAACCAACCGGTGGTACAGATATTCTTGCAGGTACTTTAACTGCTAACATTAAATCAGGCCCGTTAACTTTCATGCCTGAAATTAGATTCGACAATGGTAAAGATCAGATCTTTACTGACAAAAATGGTATGCCAACAAAAACTGCTTCACAATTTTTATTAGCTGCAGTTTACGCTTTCTAATCAAGAATAAAGACTTTTCATAATTAACTGGGGGCTGTCCGATAATATCGGGCAGCTTTTTTTTGTTTAAATCATTTCTGAGGTTAATTATTGTTGCAATAATGTTGCGTTAGTGTGATGATTTGTCAATAAAATGAGAAAAATGATGTAGCTATAATTGTTAAAATGCAATATTGTTGCAAAAATACTAAAAAGCAATATTGTTGCAACAACTTATATTTGGTAAGCGTTATAGAATAAAACTTTAAATTTTATTCACTATGCTTATCTCAAACTTTAATGTGTGCAAGTCCGAGTGGCTCGAACTTGTATTTGTTGACCGAAACAAAGAATATGGTGCTTATGATCTTAGGCAACACTATTCAAAAAACATTACAAAAGCCATGGCTTTTGCTTTTTTCGGTATTATTACTACCACCGCTATTGTAGGTTTTGCTATCAGAACAAAGCCTATAACAGATCGAATCATTGATGTAAATACCAATACAATTTATACCATACCACCGGCGCCAAAGCCTATACAGCCTAAACAGCAGATTGAAAAGGTTAAACCAACTGCAGCTAAACCGGCTGCTGCCGTAAGTGTAACAAAAGATCTGCCGCCTGTTGTTGCACCAGACCCTATTGCGGTTGATCCGCCTAAGATAGACCAACTAAATGGTGCCGTAGGTCCGGTTGACATAAAAGGCCCTGCAACAGGAACAGATATTGGCACAGGTACCGGAAAAGGAACTGCTACTGACGGCCCAGGTACAGCAGATGCACCCGATAATAAAGAATACAAATTTGTAGAAAATATGCCGACACCAATGGGTGGCGACGCAGCCTGGTCAAAATTCCTCCAAAAAAACTTACGTTATCCGGGAGATGCGGCAGATAATGGGGTAACAGGCAGGGTATTGGTGAGTTTTATTGTTGAAAAAGATGGACATCTGTCTAATATTAAAGTAGAACGCGGCCCGGGTTATGGTATGGACGAAGAAGCTGCCCGCGTACTTAAACTTGCCAAACCCTGGAACCCCGGAAAGCAAAACGGACAGGCAGTTAGGGTGAAACTACTCTTACCGATAGCTTTTTCATTAGGGGACTGATTCTAAGGGTTTAAGGTAAAAGGCGAAGGGCGAAAGGTTGACTTAGGTAATGTAAGGTTTGTTTGGTGAGTGACCAAGCCTTTCGCCTTTGACCTTTTACCTTTCGCCTCTTCAATCAAAAGCCTTTTACCTTTGGGCTTTTTTCCTTACTTTTGCCCATCCTTTCAAATAAATATACAACATTGGAAACCCAGGAACTTACCACCGTTGAAACAGCTAAAGATTTAGGCTTATTACCCACCGAATACGAACGCATTATTGAAATATTAGGCCGTGTGCCCAACTTTACCGAGCTTTCCATATTCTCGGTAATGTGGAGCGAGCATTGCTCTTATAAAAACTCAATTACCTGGTTAAAAACCTTACCCAAAGACGGTCCCCGCATGCTGGCTAAGGCAGGCGAAGAAAACGCCGGCCTGGTTGATCTAGGTGATGGCATTGGTTGCGCTTTTAAAATAGAATCGCATAACCACCCATCGGCATTAGAGCCGTACCAAGGTGCTGCAACAGGTGTAGGCGGTATCAACCGTGATATTTTCACCATGGGTGCCAGGCCTATCGCTCAGTTAAACTCTTTGCGCTTCGGTAATATCAATCTTGATAAAACCAAGTGGTTGATTAAAGGTGTTGTTAAAGGTATCAGCCATTATGGTAATGCCTTTGGTATACCAACTGTTGGCGGCGAGTTGTTTTTTGACGATTGTTATAATATTAACCCTTTGGTTAACGCGTTCTCTGCCGGTATTGTTAAGGCCGGCGAAACTGTATCGGCAACATCATATGGTGTAGGCAACCCCGTTTATATCGTGGGGTCGGCAACCGGTAAGGACGGTATTCACGGCGCGGCATTTGCATCAAAAGATATTACGGAAGATTCTGTAAATGATCTTCCTGCCGTACAGGTAGGTGATCCGTTCCAGGAGAAACTATTATTAGAAGCTACTTTAGAAGTTATAAAAACCGGTGCCGTTGTAGGTATGCAGGATATGGGCGCGGCAGGTATTATCTGCTCAAACTCAGAGATGTCTGCCAAAGGCGAGCACGGTATGCGTATCAACCTTGACGCGGTACCAACCCGCCAGGAAAACATGAAGCCTTTCGAGATTCTGTTATCTGAATCGCAGGAACGGATGCTGATCGTGGTACACAAAGGCCGTGAAAAAGAAGTAGAAGCTGTTTTTGATAAATGGGACCTTAACTGCGCCATTATCGGCGAGGTTACTGACACCAAACGCCTTGAATACTATGCAGGCGGCAAATTAGTGGCCGATGTGCCTGCTGATGATCTGGTATTAGGCGGCGGCGCACCTGTTTACCAGCGCGAGTACAAAGAGCCTGCTTACTTTGCAGAAAATCAGAAATTTAAAATTGAGGATGTTGAAGAGCCGTCTAATTTATTAGACGTGGCCGAGCATTTAATATCGCATCCAAATATCGCGTCTAAACGTTGGGTTACTGATCAATATGACTCAATGGTAGGTGTAGCTACCATGACTACCAACCGTCCAAGCGACGCGGCGGTAGTAAATGTTATTGGCACCAATAAAGCTATTGTAATTACTACAGACTGTAATTCGCGCTACGTATATGCCGATCCGCAGAAAGGTACGGCCATTGCTGTTGCCGAGGCTGCACGTAATATTACCTGCGCCGGTGGAGAGCCTGTTGCAATAACCAACTGCTTAAATTTTGGTAATCCATACAAGCCAGAAGTTTATTGGCAGTTTGTTGGCGCTATTAAAGGAATGGGAGAAGCGGGCACAAAGTTTGAAACACCTGTTACCGGCGGTAACGTAAGTTTTTATAACCAGTCTACAGATGATGGCCCGGTATTCCCTACGCCGACTATTGGTATGCTGGGTGTGATGGATGATGTATCAAACATCATGACATCAGACTTTAAACAGCCCGACGACCTAGTTTATTTGATCGGCGAGTCGGTAAATGATATCGCTTCATCGCAATACCTTGCTTCATGGCATAAAATATTGGCTGCACCTGCGCCGTATTTTGATATTGAAAAAGAATACGATATGCACCAGGTGATCAAAGAACTGATCAAACATAAAATGATCCAGTCGGCACATGATGTGGCAGATGGCGGATTATTTATTACACTGGTAGAATCGGCCATGTCAAATGGCTTGGGCTTTGAAATAACATCAGACAGTAATATCCGTAAAGATGCTTTCTTGTTTGGCGAAGCACAGGGCAGGGTAGCAGTAAGTGTTGCCCCGGCCGACCAGGAACGCTTTATTGAACTGATGGCTACCAGCGAAGTTGAATTTAGCCTATTGGGTACAGTTACCAATGGTGGCTTAAGCATCGACGATGAATCCTTTGGCCATATTACCGATATCAAATTGGTTTATGACAATGTATTACACGCTATATTAGGAGAATAATGTTAAAGATTAACCGGGTACATCATATTGCTATTATTTGTTCTGATTACGAAAGGTCAAAACATTTTTATACGCAGATACTCGGTTTTAAAATAGTGCGCGAAGTTTACCGCGCCGAGCGAAAATCATACAAGCTTGATCTGGACGTGAACAACGTGTACCAGATCGAGCTTTTTTCTTTTCCTGAACCTGGGCAAAGACCATCGCGCCCTGAAGCAGCCGGGTTACGTCATTTGGCTTTCGAGGTTGACAATATTGATGAAGCCGTAGCTTTAATTACAGCAGATGGCATTTTTGTTGAACCTATCCGCATAGATGAGTTTACAGGCAAAAAGTTTACCTTTTTTGCCGACCCGGATGGCTTGCCTATTGAGTTTTACGAGAAATAAAAGGTTTCTTTCTATTATTAAGGATAGACACTACTTCAATCCTTCAATTTGAATTTTATTTTTCTGGATATCTGGTTCCTGAACACCTCCATATTTATTTCTGCACCTGATCTAATATTATCTTTAGCTTTAAGCAGATCATTAATATTAGCAACCGGTATTCCCTGAAATGATATTATCACATCATTAGGAAAAACGTATCCATGCAAATTACTTTTTGAATCAACCTGCAGTACAATAACACCGGTTTCTGTGGCCATGCCGGTAGCCGATCGTTCGCCAAGTGTATTTAGGTTTTTTACTTTTGCTCCCATAAATTCATGAGCAGGTTCGTTACTGTCTGTCGATCTGTAATGTAATGCCGGTATCACAACATGATGAGCAATCATTTTTAAATTGGCAGAAACTACGCCGAATTGATCCATCGGGAAGTTTTTAAAACCGATTTTTAAGACTGCCGACTCTGGCCTAACACGGTAATCTGCTTTTGAAGGATCGATAAAACCCGGAGAGCCATTTACAGAATGCTGATCTGTGCCTCTTTCTTTGGCATGATTTAGCGATACAGAATCAGGGAATAGATTATAGTCGACTTCTTTGCCCCAGTAATTTATGCCTATCGGGAAATAATCGGTCATGATGATATTTCGTGTAAATACATCAGCGCTATTTTTAAACCAAACATGGGGGTGGAAAGAGTTATTAATGATAACGTTATTATAAACAGTACGATGAAAGCCCTCTCTTAGTTTCAGGCCGCCGTTAAGGCAAACATTATTATATATTTCATAATTACTTGAGCCATCATCCAGATCAATATCCCAGCCATGATCGCACCTGAAGCGATTGTTCCTGATGATGATAGGTTTAATAACATCCAGCAAAGCCATCCCAGGATGAGCCAAATTGATGCTGTCCATCATTTTACGGTCGGGGTACCAAAATCTATCCCGTCCCCATGAATTAAATGAGCCATGGTCGCCAGTTTCTAAAACCGTATTAAACACATCATTGTATTCAATAATATGTCCTCCCCATGTTCCTTCGCTTACGTTAATGCCCGCCCTTGGTGTTTTATCAATGGTGTTATGGCTGATAGTAATATTCATAGCCATTGAAATTTCTACGCCTGCTACCTGTTTTTCAACACAGCCAATATTTTCTATCAGGTTATTATAAACCAAACAATCGGCAGGATAATTACTGGTTTTTGGGCCCGGAGTTTGGTCGATGGCATTCGGATCATTAAACTGCCCATACCTGAACAAGGCAGAACGCACCGCTTTTGGGTCACCCACAAAAACAACAGCGCTGCTGCCAATATCAGCAATATGGCATCCCGAAATTTCATTATGGCGGTTATAATCAGAGCACACTATGGCATTGCCGCCGACAGCATTAAAGAAGCAATTTTTAACCGAACAATGTTCAGCACCCTCCATAGTTAAAGCACCCCGGCGATAGATCATCCAATCGCTGCGTAACAACGGCTCATTGGTTTTCATGAACGTACGCAGCGTTTGCGTAAATTCAAGTCCTTCAAGAATGATGTTTTTTACCGGGAGTTGTTCTGTGCCCTTAAATTCGAAAAGGGTTTCAAGCTGCGGAACCTCTATGGTAGCTTTATTAAGGTTGATGTTTTTGGGAGGATAAAAATATAAGGTATGTGTAGCTTTGTTATAATACCATTCGCCAATGGTATCCAGCTCTTCAAAAATATTTTCAACGTATCTAAATTCTCTATGCATTGCTGCAGGGCGGTTATTTTGATAACCCCCTTCCAGAGATAAATTGCCTTTATCATCTTTACCTTTTATGAGGTAGCTAAAACCACCCCATTCGCTTTCATGTAAAGCATGGACATATCCACCGGAGGGATCATGCCATTTATTAACTCTTTCGGTACTGATAGCATCTGCGGCAAAGCCGCCATAATGAGCGATTGCAGGATCATAATTTGGATACCGGGCCATGTGCTGCAAACGGCCGTTAACAAACAATTCATCAAACACAATATCCTGGCTAACATGGGCTTGTTTAATGCCATCTTTATAATCATGCCATTGAAGTTTTAAAGATATTGCACCGCTTATAATTACTTTTTCGCGCTGGTAGGGCTGGTAGGTAACTGTTGCATTTTTTTCCCTTGAATCTCTTGAGGAAAATTCTACGGGTTCGTTTAAATAATATATGCCTGCCCGTAAGTATACAGTTGTTGCACTTTTGATTTTCCGCACTTGTTGTTGCGCTCTTTTTATAGTAAGAAATGGTTTTGCTTTAGTACCCGGATTATGGTCGTTGCCATGAGGTGAAACATAAATATCTGCTGCGCTACAGTAACTAACAGTCAGTACAATGGATAGTAAAAGGCAAATGGTTTTTATAGTTACCTTCATTTTTCTTGTTAAATATTATGTGTCGACTGTTGCCGCAAATAGGTTGGGATATGCATTATTGGTTTATCCAAACTTAACTAATTTACATAGATTAGCCTAATGTTTAGCTTCAAGCAATTTAACGTAGACCAGACCGGTTGCGCCATGAAGATCAATACCGACGGCGTATTGCTTGGCGCTTTAGCGTACTCAGATAACCCCAAAACGATATTAGATATTGGCACCGGTACAGGCGTTATCGCGTTAATGCTGGCACAAAGATTTCCACAGGCTGATATTGACGCGGTAGAGATAGATAAAACAGCGGCCAGTACCGCCAAACAGAATTTTGCAAATTCAAATTTTGCTGACCGGCTTAACTTATACCCCATAGATTTTGAAAGTTATTTTAAACAGCAGGATAAGAAATGTGATCTGATCGTATCTAATCCGCCGTTTTATATTAACTCATTAGAGTCACCGGGTGCGAAGAAAACATTAGCCAAACATGCTGATGCTGACTTCTTTGAAAATTTAGTTAAACAGGCGGCTGATCACCTGACCGATACCGGTAAGTTTTGGTTGATACTGCCTTTACAAACTGCTCAATTAGTGAAAGTTATAGCTGTTGAAATTGGTTTGAATCTGAGGCAGGCAATCAATGTGTTATCCTATCCGGATTCTGAACCTCACCGTGAAATATTAATATTTGACCGTGGCACTAAAAAAGAATTGGATAATTGGTTTGTTATCTATGATAAGCCTAAGATATATTCGCAGCAATACATCGATACACTAAAACCATTTTTTACGATCTTTTAAATTCGAAATTGAACATCCGAAATCCGAAATGACAAAAATAGGCCTTATATCAGACACCCACAGCTATCTTGACGACGCCGTATTCAAACATTTTGAAAACTGCGATGAGGTATGGCATGCCGGCGATTTTGGGAATATAGAACTGGTTGATAAGCTTGCCGCTTTTAAACCGTTACGCGGGGTTTATGGTAATATCGACGACAAGGAAATAAGGCAAATCTATCCTGAAAACCTGCGCTTTAAGTGTGAGGATGTTGATGTGTGGATGACGCATATAGGCGGCTACCCGGATAGGTATGACTTACGGATTAGGAATGAGATCTATGCTAATCCGCCACAATTATTTATCTCGGGACACTCGCATATTTTAAAAGGGATCTATGATAAAAAGATCAATTGCCTGCATCTTAATCCGGGTGCTGCCGGTAAGCAGGGCTGGCAAAAAGTACGCACACTGATGCGTTTTAACATCGATGGAAATAAGATCCAGGATTTGCAGGTGATAGAGTTGGGTGCTAATAAATCACCATCGAAGACGATGGAGGGTTAAACAATCAAGTGTGTCAAAACGGAAACTCTCGAAGTATAGAGGCAGAGGCCCACGCTCACTCTTCGAGTGCCTCAGAGTGACAGCCATTTCCTTTTGTTTATTAAAACATATTGGTCTTAGCTGCTTCCATCTCAAAAACAGAGTCGATCAATAGATTTTTTTGTTTGCCGGCAGCTACTGCCAGTTCGTCGCAGCGCTCGTTTTCATGGTGCCCATTATGGCCGCGTACCCAGGTAAACTTAATGTTGTGTATTTTGCTGATATCTAAATAGCGCAGCCAAAGATCTTTGTTCTTTTTATCCTTAAAGCCCTTTTGCAGCCAGCCATAAACCCAGCGCTTTTCAATAGCGTCTATCACGTATTTTGAGTCAGAAAAAATGGTGATATCCTGGTTAGGCTTGTTAATGGCTTCAAGGCCTTTAATTACAGCCAGCAATTCCATGCGGTTATTGGTGGTTTTGCGGAAACCTTCAGACAGTTCTTTATAATGCTGTCCTGAACGCAGGATCACTCCATATCCACCTGGGCCCGGGTTGCCACTTGATGCACCGTCTGTGTAAATTTCGATCATATTGTTAGTCCATAGACCATGGTCGATAGTCCATAGCCTGCGGTCAAAAATATGAAAATTAATCGAGGCGCTTGCGTTTTAACCTTAGCGAATTGCCAATTACCACAACGTCAGAAAAAGCCATAGTAAGCGCGCCAACCATTGGGTTTAAAAAGCCTAACGCGGCTACCGGGATGGCTATTACGTTATAGGCAAAAGCCCAGAACAAGTTTTGTTTGATGGTTAATAACGTATGCTTGCTGATCTGCAGGAATTTAACAACCGAGTTGAGATCGGTATTCAATAAAATTACCCGGGCAGATTGTATGGCAACCTGGCTGGCATCATTCATTGATACGCCCACATCGGCTTTTGTAAGGGCAGGGGCATCATTTATACCATCGCCGATCATTACGGTTTTACCTTTTTGTTTGTAAATATCAATTACTGATAGTTTTTCGTCAGGTAGCGTATCTCCATGTACTTCTGTAATTCCTAAAGTTTTGGCTACCTTAAGGCATCTGTTTTTCCGGTCACCGCTTAATAATACAGGTATTATACCCATGTTTTTTAACTGGGCTATCAAAGTCGCAGCTTCCGGCTTTATCGTGTCATCAATGGCTATCTGCGCCAACAATACCTGGTTTTTATATAGCGATAAGTTAAAATCGTCTTCATTTGCAGTTTTGCCGGTTCCCAGGAAATAAGTATTGCCATTTACATCCTCGGCACGCATGCCCAACCCTTTTTCCTCGGTGGCCGATTTTAATATCAGTTTAGTTTGCGGTAAACCTTTTAATCCGTCAACCAGCGATTTAGCAATAGGGTGGTTTGAGCGTTCTTCAATCGCTGTAATGATCCCGCGGATATGCTCCAGGTCAACACCATCTTCAACCTTAATATCATTAATACTGAACTTGCCGGTGGTTAGCGTTCCTGTTTTATCAAATACCACAAATTTGGTACTAGCTACGGCTTCAATGGTATCGCCACCTTTTATCAGGATGCCATTTTTTGCGGCACGGCCTAAGCCTACCATTACTGCAGTTGGCGTAGCTAAACCCATAGCGCAAGGGCAGGAGATTACCAACACCGCAATTGCGTTCATGAGCGATTTTTGTAAACCGGCATCGCTTAAAAAATAAGTGGCTGTGAAGGTTATTGCAGCAATTAGTATAACTGCCGGCACAAATATGGAAGCAACCTTGTCACCCAGTTTCTGTACCGGTGGTTTAGCAGCCTGCGCTTTCTTCATGAGTTCGATAATTTGCGATAGTACCGTATTAGAGCCAACCTTGGTTGCTATCATCCGGAAGTTACCGCTTTGAACTATTGTGCCGCCAATAACTTTGTCATACTTCACCTTATCAACCGGCGTGCTCTCTCCGGTTAGCATGGCTTCATTGACAGCGGCGGTTCCTTCAAGAATATCACCGTCCACAGGTACTTTATCACCATGATTAACGATCAGGATATCTCCAGGGCGAACATCGCGGGAGTTAATAACTTCAACTGTGCCATCAATAATGCGGTTAGCGTTTACCTGTTGAAATTTAACTAAATCCTTAACGGCCGATGTAGTTTGATTTACCGAACGTTTCTCAAAAACGTTACCCAACAGCACCAAAGTAATAATAGTGGCACAGGTTTCATAAAACTGGTATTGCTCGCCAAGATTTTGGATAGTACCAACTAAACTATAAATAAACGCCGATGTTGAACCGATAAAGATTAATACATCCATATTGGGCACACCGCCCTTAATCGAATGGAAGGCGCTTTTGCCAAAGTGCAGGCAACCAACAATAAAAACTGGCAGGCATAATAGCAACTGTACCATGGGCATGTGCAGCGCGTGCCACGGTAATACCATGTGCATTAAAAGGGGAGCGGTGAAGATAGCGCAGAAGACAAATTTGTTCTCAACTTGCTCATAAAACTTAGGTACGTGCAGCGCAGGGTCGTCAACAACTTTAAAACCTAACTGCTCAATGCCTTTTATAATTTCGGGCAATTGTACGGTGCTGTTGTTTGAAAATTTAACCTCTTCGCCGGCAAAATCAACAAGAATGTTGTTTAAGCCTTTCTTCTCCAACAATTTATGTATAGATAGGGCGCAGTTGTTACAGTGCATCCCTGTTACGTTTAATTCTACTAATTGCTCTGCCATAGTACACAAAGCTACCTTATTATTTAGAGCCATTCTAAATATTAGCGTAAGCAAATTGTAATTTTAAATTTTAGCTTGACATGTGCGTTCATTTTTATACATTTGCACTCCCAACACGGTAGGTATAGCTCAGTTGGTTAGAGCATCGGTTTGTGGTACCGAGGGTCGTCGGTTCGAGCCCGATTACTTACCCAAAACAAAAAAGCAGGTTCAAAAGCCTGCTTTTTTTTCGTTTACAGATATCTCCGACACGTTTACTTTCAAAATATTTAGCGAATCGTCGATTTTATAGATTTGTATATCAATTATAACTCATATCTTGTATTGTTTAATTACACCTAATATTTTACTATTAATGGCAACCTAACCGGTTGCCTTATCACACATGCAAAATTTGCCTGATCAGCCTAAGCCTAAAAAAAACTACGATTTTATTGATTCCATACGCAGTATTGCTATGATGAGTATTGTTGCCGAGCATTGTGTTACAGCCGGTAATCACACTTACGCTTTCGGATCGGATAAATATTGGGTATACTTGGCTGTGGTGCAATTGACCAAGTTTGGCACGATTACCTTCTTTTTGCTGGCCGGATTTTTAATGGGAGAGAAGTTTGCTGATTATTCGCCTGCTCAATATCTTCGCCGTCGTGTTTCAACCACTTTTGGGCCGTGGATATTTTGGTCATTGCTGTTTGTGGCATTGGTTATAATCAGGATGCGTATTGGCGATCATTATTTTGATGTTCCTAAAATATTGAACATTACACGGGAGATTTACCTGTATAGCAATTATTGGTTCATCATTAACTTCCTGATCAGTATAAGCATATTGTTGATCTTCAGGCGATACCTTTATTCATTTTATCTTGGAGCTATATTAGGTGCCTTTACCTTATTCTATTCGGTCAACATCCACTATGAATGGGTATCGCCCCGGCATACAACAGCGATATTAGGTTTTGTGTTCTTTTTATTGTTGGGCGCGCAATTGCGCAAAAACCTGGATTATATTGAAGGGGTTATCGCAAATACTTCTTATTTTATGGTTAGTCTGTTTGTATTCGTGGCATTTGGTTTAGCCATTTATGAGTCGGTACAATTGAATGGTCATAGTGTCGATCCCTTCAACAGTTTACGATTTAGCAATATTTTATACTCATTAGCTGTATTTACCTTGCTGCTTAAATTAAAAACTTTTAAATGGGTTAGTTACCTTAAACCCAGGCAAACTACTTTTGGTATCTACCTCATCCACTTTATATTGGTGATATTTTTGGTGCCAAAATTGTTAGGGCATTTTAACGAACCTGGCTTAAATCCATCACAACTTATCGTATTTAAATTAGCGGCTTTCTTAATTGCTTATATAGGTACGCTCAGTATTGTTTTGTTCATTAATAAAACGCCGGCAAAAAAGCTTATTGGTAATTAATCAGTTACTTATCTGTTATTTTAAAAAGCCCGAAACCAACAGTACCCTTACTTAATTCTTTTAATTTAAAGTTCAAATTAACATTGTCTGCAATAAGTGTTGTATATTGGGCTTACAAAAACTTATGATCTGGTATGGCGTTTAAGGAGGTTATTTTAGTTGACGAACTGGATAATGAAATAGGGGTAATGGAGAAACAGGAGGCGCACCTTAGCCCAAATCTTCATCGTGCATTTAGCATATTCATATTTAACAGTAAAGGCGAAATGCTGCTGCAGCAACGTGCTGATGAAAAATACCACAGCAGCGGCCTATGGACTAACACTTGTTGCAGCCACCCGGCACCAGGCGAAGATATTGTTGAATCAGCAAAGAAAAGGTTGAACGAAGAAATGGGCTTTACTACCAACATAAGTGAAGTTTTCAGTTTTATTTACCAGGCCGGGTTGGATAACGGTTTAACAGAATATGAATATGATCATGTATTCATAGGCGAATATGATAGCGTTGTAAATCCTGATGCTGCAGAAGTAAAAGCTTATAGCTATAAAAGTCTTGATGAAATAGAACAGGAGATAACACAAAAGCCAGACTTGTATACCGAATGGTTTAAAATTGCTTTCCCAAAACTTAGGGAGATAATAAATAGATAATGGCCAATAATTGCCTTCTCGTTTGTTAAATAAAGTTTCGGCGGGGTTGGCAAATACTAATATTCCATATGAAGAATACTTTTGTTTATAAATCTTTAAGAAGCATTTATTGGATAGGTAGGATTATTGTTTACCGTACCAAAAAAGGTATTGCCAAAAGACTGATCCGGCAAAAGCCAAAGCTCATGTATATTTTCGGGGGAAGGGTAGAAGGTTGGCTTGAACTAGCGAGGGATCTTTATAATAAAGATAATGATTTTGCCACCGACATCCGAGAGTGCAACGATCTGTTGGTGCAATATGGCGGGGTTGAAATACTGTCTTATTTTGAACAACCTCTTAACGAAAATTATTTTGTTGACGAATTAAAGTATAGCTGCATTACAGCTATTCATATAGCAACTGTAAAATTATATCATAAAAATGGTATAAACCCCAATGCGGTTGTTGGCGTAAGTTTAGGAGAATTGGGTGCAGGGTTTGCATCGGGTTTACTTACGCAGGAAGAAGCTTTGAAAATGGCTGTAAGTTACATGTCCCTGTATGAAAAGCACTCGTCCGAGTATGCTTTTTTCTATTTGGATCTGGGTTATGAACAGGCCTTACAGTTTTGTGAAGATTGCCCTGTATGGGCAGAAATAGTTTATGAAGATAACCCGGGTGCGGTACTTATCACCAGTCACATCCGGGATGTTGATAAACTGCATGCTTTTATCGATGAGAGAGGGTTGCCGTTCAAACAATTAAATGATAAATTGTATCCGCCTTACCATACATCTTTGGCCAGGGCGCACCAGGTAATAAAAGATTTTGCCAAAGACATTGAGCCAAAGCCATTAAAGTGTGACTATTATTCGATGACGGTTGGAAGGTTAATTCATAAAAACACCGTAGTTGATGCTGAATATTGGTATGAATTGGCTTGTTCGCCGGTGTTGTTTGGATCTGCATTAAGGGAGGTTATTAATGATGGTTACAATGTGTTTTTGCAGGTAGGTCCACCGGCCATGTCCGGACGACAATTAACTATGGCTACAAACGGTTCAGCGGTAACGCTGTTTAAAACATTCCAGGAAGGAACTGATGAGGTAGGCCATATTAATGAAACTATAAAAAGCTTAAAGAAATTTAAGTTTGATTATTCATTGCTGGCTGAGACAGACGAAAATATTTTGTTTGAACAATATAAGCAAAATGCCAATTTATTACGTACTAGCACAAATGGCGCTTATGAGTATTTGCGTAAAAAAGGCCCGCTTCATTACCTTCATCAGCATCGATCATGGTTATTGCTTACTTATGATAACGTTGAACATATCTTAAAACGCCAGGAAATATTTTCGAGTTCATTCCATAAAGAATATGATCCTATTCTATTGGGTGCCGAGCCGGAACAGCACCGCAAAATCAGGATGTTGTTACAGCCATTTTTTTCTCCGGCGGTTATTACTGAAGTGGGTAAGTATACATCGGTCACTGCTGAAAAACTATTGAAAGATCTGTTACAAAAAGAGAGTTTTGATTTTGTAGGTGATTTTTCAGACCCGATAACTTTACTTGCACTTTGCAATTTTTTCGGGATGTCGTCTGACGATGCCTACAATATGATAAAGCATACCGGTAAAGATTATAATGATATAGCTTACTGGCAAAAACTGGCAGAGTATTTCAGTAATGAATTTATGCAATGTAAACTGTCAAGGGAAGATAGTTTATGGGGTAAATTACGGGAGATGGTAAAAGACGATCAATTTCCTTTTGCCGATGCCGTTAGCATATTGAAAATTATCTGGACCGGTGGCATGGCTACAACAAGCGCGTTGATCAGTGCTGCTATGATGAATCTTTTAGCTGATGAGCATGTTGCAGAACAGCTACAAAGCGACGATAAATTGATCATTAAGTTCGTTGATGAATGTCTGCGGCTTCATACCTCTGTATCTGTAATTTCACGATTAACTACCCAGGAGGTTGAAGTAGCAGGTCAGGTTTTACCTCCGAATTCAACCATAGCACTGCATTTACAGAGCGCGATGACAGATCCGGCGGATTTTGTGGAACCAAATAAAATTATATTGAACCGTCCGGCTAAAAGACACCTGGCTTTTGGTACAGGAATACATCAGTGTATAGGCATGGGTGTAGCGCGCGAAGAAGCCAATGCCGTATTAAAAGTTGCGCTTAAATATTTACCTGAGCTTCGTACCTTCAAAATGGGGGTGCCGCAACACAGGCATGACTGGGCATTACAAGGATTTACATCACTTTCATTTAAAAAAATTAAACATTAATAATAATTGTGATACATAGTTTTGATAAGGTAAGAAGGGTACTTAAAGAAGTTAAGCTTGCGCGAACTTTAAGGCTGATATGGTCTTTATCGCCGGCTACCACCACTTTTATGTTTATCATGATCGTGGTAGAGAATTTATTATTCTTTTTAACAGCATACGCTTTTAAGTATTTGTTTGGCGTAATTGTAAGTCCCGCTAAATATGATGCCGAAAAAATAGTCCTTGTTGAAAAGTATCTTTTAGAAACATTTATAGCTATCTCTCTTTACGTTATTGTTAAATCAATATCGCAATATGTAAGCCAGGTACAGGCATCGAGAGTAAGTGAGTTTATTGACGATAAAATTCACGCTGCCGCTGTTGATCTGGATTTAGCTTTTTATGAAAGCCCCGAATATTTTGATACACTGAAACTTGCAAAAGACGCGGGTGCCGAACGGCCTAACCAGGTTGTTACAACACTTGTAGACGTGGTAAAAAACGCGCTTATGTTTTGTGGTATCAGCTTTGTAATATTTACCATTAACTGGTTGATATTGCCTATATTAATTATTTGCGTTATACCAACATTTTTGGTCAGGGTTGCCCTGGCCGACAAGCTTTATCAGCTTAGAGAAAAACAAACACCTGTTGAGCGGCAGGCTGCATACCTGAGTTCACTGATCACGGCAGACACTTTGGCAAAAGAAGTGCGCAGCTTCGGGCTTGGTGATTATATTAAAAGATTATATCTTACTATTCGGCTTGATCTATTGGTGCAGCGGCTTAAGATCATAAGACGCGGCGCAATACATGATATCGTAACCTCACTTTTAGGTAGCTTTGGTTTTTTCGGGTGCATTTGCTTCTTTTGTTATAACGCCATGAAAGGCACTATAACTATAGGCCAGATTTCTCTTTTCGTTATTATTTTCCCTCAGCTATTTAATATCCTGCAATCACTATCCCAGGGTATATCAGGTTTATACCAAAACGGGATCTTTCTTACGCAACTATTCAAATTTTTTGATTTAAAACCTACGCTGGTTGATAAAACCGATACCACAGCGTTGCCGGTTAATGATATGCTTGAGTTAAAAATGGAAAATGTAAATTTTACCTATCCTAACTCATCAAATCCTGTATTAACCAATGTGAATCTCAGTATTCCACCTGGTAAGGTTATAGCCATAGTGGGTTTAAATGGTGCGGGTAAAACAACGTTAATTAAATTGCTATGCAGGTTATATGATCCTACATCAGGATCAGTAATATTAGGCGAAGAAAATATCAGGAATTTCAAAATAGAAGATTTCAGAAAGACGATAAGCGCTGTTTTCCAGGATTTTGGAAAGTATAATTTAAGCGTAGCTGATAATATCCGATTTGGGGATATCTACGGCAACCGGCCATTTGAAGACATGGTTAAGGCTACCGAAGCTTCGGGGGCCAATGAATATATTGAAGAGTTCCCTAATAAATATGAAACCATAATGGGGCGGATTTTTGAGGACGGACGCGAGATTAGTATTGGCCAGTGGCAAAAGCTAGCTATAGCACGTGCATTATACAGCCCGTCGCGTTTTATTATTTTAGATGAAGCTACAAGCGCGCTTGATGCTTTGGCAGAATACGAGTTTCTGAAAAATTTTAGAAAAAGTATCGGAAATAAAGGAGCAATTGTAATTAGCCATAGGGTATCGGCAGTTAAACATGCAGATTATATTTATGTAATGTCGCATGGGCAAGTAGCGCAATCAGGCACGCACGAAGAACTGATTGCTATGGATGGCGATTATGCAACATTATTTAAAGACGATAAAGAGATAGAAGCCTGATCGGAGATTTAATCAAATCTTCGGCACTCAAATTTTTACAATGATTAATCATTAGGTTTTTATTATTCATTGGGTATTTATAACTGATTGAATTAATCTGAATTACTTGCCATAGTAAACTGTTGTACTTGTATCTTAATAGTTACAAAACATTTCAAATACAAATACGTACTTAGTACAAGTTTTAGCATCAACGTGAGTACACAAAAAAATAAGATACAGGCATGGGCAACAATTTCATTGTTAGCTGTGTACTTACTTATTTCATTTTTGTTTATTCTGACATTACCGCAACTTAACCGGGCCAACGTTAAAAACCAAGTATTATCACACCTGAATGCTTTTAGCAAAAATAGTAACAGAGGAGCAACTGGAAATAATGCCCATCGTTGTATCCGCACCACTATTGAAACTAGGCAAAAATTAGTTATACCGGCCACAACGATCAGCATTCTTTTTTTTGCATTTCTTTTTGGCAAGTTTAAATTGTGGGATCACACAAAACAATATATTGCTTATATAAGCTCTTTCTATGTCACGCAATTTCATACTTATTTGAGCTTGCGTACTTTCCTTATTTGATCATTTGCTTTTCCGCGCCGAATAAAAACTTCTGTTTATCAGAGCTTTAATTCGCTATCCACCAATATGCCTCCGGCGTATGGCTAATCCGTCTTTTTTATTGATTTTTTAATAAAACACAAACACCTGTTTTAAAATGAATAATGTCCATTTTGGCATGAATAAGTTACGTGTCATTTTATTTATGACAGTAATTTCCAGTTTGTCATTTAGTGCGCTTGCTCAAACCAAGCCACAAAATGATAAAAGTAAATTCCCTATTCCTGATTATGTACCGGATACCAACAAAGTTGGCTTTCCAATAATGCCCAATGCTTCAAATGCCGGTAATAATGGCAGTGTTTATTTAACCCTGAAGCAGTGTATAGATTATGCCATGTTGCATCAACCGGCGCTGAATAAATCTTTGATCAATGTTGATATTACGCGTACCACAAATGCCGTTAACCTGGCTGCCTGGTTGCCGCAGGTTAACGCGAACGGAGATCTGATCCATTACATTCAAAAGCCTAATAATAATATCTCAACCAATGTAGGTACCACCGGCAACAGTACATCCACATCAACCGGGACGGGAAACAGCGCACGCTCTACCTATGCAAATACATTTGTGCCTGAGCTTTCTGTTTCGCAGGCTATTGTCAGCCCTACACTACTGTATGCTTCAAAAAGCGCGCCTTTACTGGTTAAGCAATCGCAGCAACTTACTGACAGTACCAAAATATTTCTGGTTACATCTGTAAGTAAAGCCTTTTACAACGTATTGCTCACGCTTGAGCAGATAAACGTCTTAAAAGAAGATACCGCGCGCTTAGGCAGAAATCTGCGTGACACTTATCACCAATATAAAGGTGGCATTGTTGACGAGACCGATTACCTGCAGGCAAGTATCACGCTAAATAATTCAAACACGCAGCTTAAGCAGGCTAATGAAAATATCATCCCTGAATATGCTGCCTTAAAACAGTTGATGGGTTATGACCCGCAACAACAGTTCAATGTAAGCATCGATACTGTACAGATGATGAATAACATGCGCATTGATACTACCCAGCAATTGCAATATGAAAAACGGATAGAATATCAGGAGCTTAATACACGCCGCGACCTGCAATTTGCGCTAACGCATTATTATAAGTACGCATTTTTGCCTACAATATCCGGTTTCTTTAATTATGATCTGCAGTTTGCCAATAATAACTTACCGAATATTTTATCTACCTCGTATCCAAGTTCGCTGGTAGGGGTATCCGTGAGCATCCCCATTTTTACAGGATTTGCCCGGTTACACAACCTGCATAAATCGCAACTGCAGGAACAACTGATCAATTGGGACGCGGTAGATTTAAAACTACAGTTAACCAAAGAGTATGATACCAGCCTGGCTAATTACAAAAGCAACTTGTACAACTTTAATATGCAGCAAAAAAATGTTGCCATGGCCCGGAGGGTATATTTTGTGGTCGATCTGCAATACAAGCAAGGCATTGTCGCTTATCTGAACGTGATCACAGCCGAGTCGAACCTCATAACATCAGAAATTAACTATACAAACTCGCTTTTCCAGTTGCTGTCAAGTAAAGTCGACTTGGATAAAGCGATGGGAAACATCACATATTAATACCTTAAACACAAACTCAATGAACAGAGTAATATTAAACACCGTTTTTATAAGTGTGCTTATTTTTTCGGCATGTAAAAAAAAGCAGCCGCCCGTTAGTAATGAAATACCCGTTAACTTATTCAAGGTTAATGCAAAGCCGGTTTTGTATTATGATACATACCCGTCAACCACCGCAGCTTTAAGTCAGGTTACTTTATTACCACAAGTACAGGGCGCGGTAACAGGGATATTTTTTGTTGAAGGTACCCATGTAAAAAAAGGACAGAAACTATATGAAATAGATAAAAAGATCTACCAGGATAGTTATGATGCCGCAGTTGCAAATAGGGACGTAGCCAAAGGAACACTTACACAGGCCCAACAAGATGCAGACCGTTATGAATATTTAAACAAATATAACGCGGTGGCCAAGCAGCTTTATGACCATGCCGTTATTACGTTAGACAACGCGAAGAGCCAGGTAAAATCATCAGATCAGGCTGTTAAAACCGCTAAAACCAATTTAGGTTACGCAGTTGTTTATGCACCATTTGACGGTACTATAGGGTTTAGCCAGGTAAAATTAGGTAATGTAGTTACAGCCAACAGCACCGTGTTGAACACTATATCGACAGACGACCCGATGGCAGTCGATTTCGTGATCAATGAAAAACAATTGCCGCGCTTTGAAAAATTACAAGAGCAAAAACACCAAACCGCAGACTCATTATTTACTATCCTTTTGTCTGATAATTCCCTATATCCCGTTAACGGTAAAATATCTGTGATTGACAGAGCTGTTAATTCACAGACCGGTGCCATTACCATCAGGTTGGTTTTCCCTAATCCAAAAGGAATGCTAAGGGTAGGTATGAGTTGCGTGGTACGAGTGCATAGCCAGGAGAAAGGTCCGCAATTATTGGTGCCGGGTAAAGCAGTGGTTGAGCAAATGGGCGAATACTTTATATACACAGCAAAGGATACCATGATGAACAACCCAAAAGCTGGTGCCGACTCGGTAAAGAACAAGATCAAAAAGTTAGTTGCCGTAGAAAAGAAGGTGCAGGTGGGGCAGACAATAGGTGCTAACATGATCATAAAAAGTGGTATAAATAGCGGCGAACGTATTGTGGTTGACGGTGTGCAGTTATTGCATGACGGATCAGAAATTACTACTGCCAACAAAGTCGGTCCATCGGCAGGCGGTAAGGGTGGTCACTAACTTTATTACTACCAACATTTTACTTAGACGAAGAATTTAACATGATCGCTAATACATTTATAAAAAGACCTGTAACGGCCATAGTAATATCCATAGTACTGATCATTACCGGCACGGTAAGTATATTACTGCTGCCGATAGATCAATACCCCGATATTACCCCGCCAATTGTACAGGTTAACGGGCAGTTTACCGGTGCCGACGCGCAAACGGTAGAACAAACCGTCGCTACGCCTATTGAAGAGCAGGTAAACGGAACGCCAGGCATGGAATATATGCAGAGCAACAGTACCAATAACGGGCAGATGACTATGAACGTTACCTTTAAAACAGGTACGGACATTGATGTCGCGGCACTTGACGTGCAAAACCGGGTTAGTATTGCCACGCCACTTTTACCGGCAGTAGTTAGCCGATTGGGTCTAACAGTACGTGCCGTAAACCCAAGTATGCTGATGATGGTTGCCATTTATGCGCCAAAAGGTACACACAACGTTACTTTTTTAGATAACTACACCAATATATTTATCCAGGATGCCTTATTGCGCGTACCGGGTGTAGGCAGTATAAACCGCTTTACTGATGATTTTAGTATGCGGATCTGGATGAACCCGGATAAAATGGCCGCCTACAGTTTAACGCCGGCAGACGTTATCGCCGCGCTTAACGCGCAAAACGTGCAGGTAGCCGCCGGTACGGCAGGCGTACCTCCGCAGGCTTCAACACAAACCTATGAGTTGGGTATATTAGTGAACGGTCGTTTAAGCAAGGTATCCGAGTTTGAGAAAGTAATTGTTAAAACTATCCCGGCAACGGGCCAATTGGTTTACCTGAAAGATGTTGCCCGTGTTGAGTTGGGTAAATTCACCTTTTCAAGTAATTCATTTGTTGACGGGCATAGGGCATCATACCTGCAAATTTACCAGGCACCGGGCAGTAACGCGCTCGAAACCGCTAATGGCGTGTATGCAGCGCTCACTAAATTAAAGCAAACATTCCCTTCGGATGTAGAATATCGTGTGCCGTTTGAATCGGTTACGGTAGTTAAGGTTTCCATGCAGGATGTTGTTGGTACGCTGCTGAAAACCTTGGGTTTAGTTGCTGTTGTGGTTTTTCTGTTCCTGCAAAACTGGCGCTCTACCTTAATACCTGTTTTGGCTATCCCGGTATCAATTTTTGGTACGTTCTGTTTCTTTATCCCGTTAGGCTTTACTATTAACACGCTAACCATGTTTGGTTTTGTGCTTGCCATTGGTATCGTTGTGGATGATGCTATTATTGTGGTAGAAGCGGTGCAGCACTACATTGACGAAAAAGGTATGTCAGCCAAAGAGGCTACTTACACGGCCATGAAAGATATCTCTGCGCCGGTAGTTGCTATAGCGCTGATCCTTGCGGCGGTATTTGTTCCTGTAGGCTTTATTCCTGGTATAATTGGCCGTTTATATCAGCAATTCGCTATTACCATTGCAATTTCTGTTATTATATCGGCCTTTATCGCTTTGTCATTAACCCCTGCATTATGTACGTTGTTACTAAAACCATCGCATATTGATAAAAAAGCTAAAGGCATAGATAAATTGTTCTTTAAGTTTAATGCCTGGTTTGAACGTATTACCCAAGGCTATACAGAGGGTGTAAAGAAATGCATTAAAGCATCGCGCCTTGTTATCATTATCCTGGTATGTATTTGTGTAGGAACCTATTTTATGTTCCAGCGAAAACCGTCAGGTTTTATTCCGTCGGAAGATGATGGTAACTTATACGTAACGTTCCAGTTGCCACCTGCGTCATCTACAGGACGTTCTGTCGAGGTAATGTCCCAACTGATGAAAGTGATCGGATCAACGCCCGGAGTGGCTCATTATGCAGCACTATCCGGGTTGAATGTGGTGACCAATGCCAGCAACTCCAATAACGGTACTATATATTGCCAATTGGCTCCCTGGGACGAACGAAGTAGGGAAACTGAACAAGTGCCCGGCATTATCGGCGAATTACAGAAAAGAATTGCCGATGCGGGCATTAGAGATGCTAATGTCGAAGTGATACAGCCATCGCCATTACCGGGAATAGGTACTACCGTTGGTTTCAGTATGCAAATAGAGCAACGCAGCACCAGCGATAACCTGCAGGCGTTTGAGCGAGTGGTAAATAACTTTGTGGCGCAAGCCAATAAAAACCCTGTTATTACCAAGGCTTTCAGCTTTTACACATCACATACGCCAAACTACAGTTTAACGGTAGACAGGGAAAAATGCGAAAAGCTGGGTGTAAATGTCTCTGATGTTTTTACAACGATACAGGCTTATATGGGTAGTTTGTATATTAATGATTTCACTACATATAACCGCACGTTTCACGTTGTTGTTCAGGCGGATACGGCATACAGGAAAGTGGTATCGAACATGGACAAGTATTACGTCCGTAATTCGGCAGGTACCATGGTGCCGCTGGGTACGCTGATCAGTTATAAACCGGTTGACGCGCCACCGCTGATCTCACATTTTAACATCTTCCGTACGGCCGAGGTCGATGGTTCTGCCGCAGAAGGGTATAGTAGTGGCGAGGCAATTGACGCCATGCAGGAACTGGCGAAAAAGACCTTACCTGCGGGTTACGAGTTTGAATTTTCAGGCTTAAGTTATGAAGAGATCAAGGCGGGATCAACCACCATTTATATTTTCATGTTCTCCATCACCTTCGTTTTCCTCTTTTTGGCGGCGCTTTATGAAAGCTGGTCGGTACCATTTTCAGTATTGTTAGCTGTGCCTGTAGGGGCAATGGGGGCTATATTGGCATTGCTGGTTGTACCGTCGTTGACTAATAACGTATATGCGCAAATTGGTTTGATCACCCTGATTGGTCTGGCTGCTAAAAACGCCATCCTGATAGTAGAGTTTGCCAAAGTGAGAGTTGACATGGGCGAGGAACTGATCAAATCTACGCTTGAAGCGGTGAGTTTACGTTTACGGCCAATTATTATGACCTCGCTTGCGTTTATTTTGGGTGTATTACCCTTGGTGCTGGCAACAGGTGCGGGTGCAGTAGCCCGACGTACAATTGGTTACACGGTGTTGGGAGGGATGCTGGCGGCATCAACTTTGGCCATATTTATTGTACCTGTATTGTTCGTTGTCATCACCCGTTTCTCTTATGGTAAAGAAAAGCTGGCCTATTTACGCGCACACCGCGAAAATCTACAGGAAAAAGCCAAAAAGGTAGAGGCGCAAAACATCGATCCGGAATTGGAATATGAGATTGAAAAATCTCGCGAACTCAGTAAAAGCTAACCCAGGATGATTGCAAATACATTTATAAAGAGGCCTGTTACTGCAATTGTAATATCTGTGGTGTTATCTATCTCAGGTATTGTTTGTTTGTTTAACCTGGCCGTAGATCAATATCCCAATATATCGCCACCCAGCGTATCGGTAAACGGTTCTTACACTGGCGCTGATGCACAAACAGTTGAACAAACGGTTGCAACCCCCATAGAAGAACAGGTAAATGGTACACCCGGCATGGAATACATGACGAGCACCAACACCAATAGCGGCGGCATGGGTATCAGGGTTACATTTAAAATTGGTACTAACGTACAAATAGCAGCGCTTAACGTACAAAACCGGGTAGGCATTGCAGCACCTTCATTACCATCGGTGGTAAGTAAATTAGGTTTGACGGTACGGGCCAGTAATCCTGATCAGCTCATGTTGGTAGGGATCTATTCGCCAAAGCGCACGCATAACATTACCTTTTTAGATAACTACACCAATACATTTATTGAAGACGCCATACTGCGTGTACCCGGTGTCGGCGATGTGAGCGCGCGTACCGATAATTTTGCGATGCGGATCTGGATGAACCCGGACAAGATGGCTTCATACAGTTTGACACCTGCTGACGTTACCGCAGCCTTAACTGCTCAAAACGTATATGTAGCCGCAGGTTCAGTAGGGGCGCCACCGCAACAATCAACCCAGACTTCGGAAACCGGTATATTGGTGAAGGGGATGTTGAACAAAGCATCCGACTATGAAAAGATCATCATAAAATCTATTCCGGGAACCGGACAACTGGTTTACTTAAAGGATGTAGCCAGGGTTGAACTGGGCAAATTCACTTTTTCAAGTAACGCGTTTATTGACGGTAACAGAGCATCTACGTTACAGATCTACCAATCGCCGGGCAGCAACGCTTTGCAGACCGCTAAAAACGTTTATGCCGCGCTTAATAAATTGAAAAAAACATTCCCTGCAGATGTCGATTACGTAGTGCCTTTCGAGTCAATTACCATCATAAAGGTTTCGATGGATGAGGTTATAGGCACTTTACTTAAGGCGTTAGGACTGGTAGCAGTGGTAGTTTTCTTGTTTCTTCAAAACTGGCGCTCTACCATCATCCCCATCTTAGCTATCCCGGTATCAATTTTGGCAACTTTCTGCTTTTTTATTCCGTTAGGCTTTACTATCAATACTTTAACCATGTTTGGCTTTGTACTGGCTATTGGTATTGTTGTGGACGATGCCATTATCGTAGTGGAGGCCGTACAGCATTATATTGATGAAAAAGGAATGTCTGCCAAGGAAGCTACTTACCATGCCATGAAAGAGATTTCTGCGCCGGTAGTGGCCATCGCATTGATCCTGGCATCTGTGTTTGTTCCGGTGGGTTTTATTCCGGGCATTGTGGGCCGTTTGTATCAGCAATTTGCTATAACCATAGCAATATCAGTGGTGTTATCGGCATTTATAGCATTGTCTTTAACACCGGCACTGTGTACCTTGCTTTTAAAGCCAACCGCCAAAGTAACTGCCAAATCAAACTGGCTAGATAAATTCTTCAATTGGTTTAACCGCATTTTTGAAAAAACAACAAATAAATACACCAATGGCGTACATCGCAGTATAAAAGGCGCCCGATATATTGTCATTTTGTTAGTGTGTATTTGTGTGGGAGCTTACCTGCTATTCCAGGCCAAGCCATCGGGCTTTGTGCCTGCCGAAGATGGTGGCCGTTTGTACATTACTTATCAATTGCCAGAGGCTTCATCAACCACTCAATCAGTAAACCTGATGACCAAGCTGATGAAAATTGTAGCCTCAACAAAGGGTATCTTACATTACACAGCCATATCAGGCTTTAATATATTGAATGGTGGTGCTAACTCAAATAACGGATCCATGTTTTGCATGCTGACGCCATGGGATGACCGTACCACCAAAGATACCCGGGCTGCCGGACTCATGAACGTACTAAAGCAAAAGATAGCTAAAGCAGGTATTAAAAATGCCAACGTCGTGGTAGCACAGCCGCCGCCGATACGTGGTATAGGCCAGGCCGCAGGCTTTAGCATGCAAATAGAGCAGGGAAGCTCGACAGATGATATTTACGCGTTCGAAAAAGTAGTGAAAAAGTTTGTTGCTGCTGCCAAAAAAACACCGGCAACCTCGTCTGCCTATAGCTATTTCTCGGCGCATACGCCAAGTTATCTGCTCAATGTCGATAGGGAGAAATGTGAGAAACTCGGGATTAATATATCTGATGTATTCTCAACCATGCAAGCTTATATGGGTAGTTTGTTTGTAAACAACTTTACTTTATATAACAGAACATACCATGTTGTTGTACAGGCAGATACAAGTTACCGTGCACTTATTTCAAATATGAATAAGTACTACGTGCACAACTCGGCAGGGCAGATGCTGCCATTAAGCGCGGTCATCAGTTATAAGCCGATTGTAGCAGCACCTTTAATCACACACTTTAACATATTCCGTTCAGCAGAGGTTGATGGCTCAATACCTGAAGGCTACAGCAGCGGGCAATCAATTGAAGCCTTAAAAGAATTGGCAGCCAAAACCTTGCCGCGTGGATACACTTATGAATTTTCAGGGCTGAGTTATGAAGAGATAAAGGCGGGTTCTATAACCATTTACATCTTTATGTTTTCTATCATCTTCGTATTCCTGTTTTTGGCGGCGTTGTATGAAAGTTGGTCTGTTCCCTTCTCTGTAATGCTGGCTGTGCCTATAAGTGCCTTTGGCGCTATATTGGCGCTTACCACTGCGCCAAACGTTACAAATAACGTATACGCGCAAATAGGTTTGATCACGCTTATAGGCCTATCTGCTAAAAATGCTATCCTGATAGTTGAATTTGCCAAGATAAGGGTTGACAGGGGGGAAGAATTGGTTAAATCAACACTTGAAGCGGTTAAATTACGTTTGCGGCCTATCATCATGACCTCGCTTGCATTTATCCTGGGCGTTTTGCCATTGGTATTGGCAACTGGTGCTGGTGCAGAATCAAGAAATACTATCGGTATTACCGTCTTGGGTGGCATGTTAGCCTCATCAACCATTTCGATCTTTATTGTTCCGGTACTTTATGTTTTGTTTACACGGATGTCTTATGGTAAAAAACTGCTTCAGTATCTGCAAGATCACCACGAAGAATTAATGGAGAAAGCAAAAAAGGCCGAGGAACAAAATATTGATCCCGAACTGGAATATGATATCGCCATGGCCCAAAAAGAACATAATAAAAACAAATAGAATAATACCCCAAATACCCCAAAAGCATGAAGAGTTTTCAATTAATATTAAGGAATTTACGGCAGATAGATACTTTATATAACAGGAAAATTTCCAAAGATCTATCTGAAATAAGTACGGGCCATCATTTTGAGGTTTTGCTTATATTATCACGACAGGTAAGTCCAATTACGCAAAATCAATTGGCAGAATTACTGCAAATAGACAAATCAAGAATGGCCAATATTGTGTTCTATCTTGAGCAAAATGAGTTGGTTACAGTCAAAGTAAACCCGGCGGACAGGAGGCAACATTATGTGTCTCTGTCGGCAAATGCTTTAAATGCTATTCCTTACATTGAAAATAAAGTTCAGCAAGTTAATGATGTGGTACAGACAGGTATCAGCGAAGAAAAATTAAAGGTCTTCCTGGAAGTTTCAGAAACGATAAGGCAAAATCTTATCAAAAAGGTTACTGAATAGTATCATACGAAAGCCTCTCATGAAAATGAGAGGCTTTTTCTTTGCTTCTAATTGAACGAATGCCTGAATTCCATCGGTGACAGGCTGGTCTTGGTCTTGAAAAGTTTGCTGAACGATTGTAAGTGTTCAAAGCCCAATTCATAAGCTATCTCGCTGACGGTAAGATTAGTGGTCGACAGCTTTTCTTTAGCCAGTTCAATGAGCTTATTGTGCAGGTGTTGTTGCGTGTTTTGGCCGGTAAGTGATTTTAATAGCCCGCTGAGATAGCCCGGCGAAATATTCAAAGTTTCGGCAATATTTGTTACGCTGGGTAATCCTTGTTTAGCTAAGGCACCACTTTTGAAATAGTTTGACAGGTAATCTTCCAATCGTGTAAGCATTTCATGGCTGGCAATTTTGCGGGTTATGAACTGTCGCTGGTAAAACCGCTCTGAATAAGTAAGCAGCAGTTCAAGTTGGGCAATGATCACGCTTTGGCTGAACCTGTCGATATTAGCATGATATTCTTGTTCGATATTTTGTGCGATGGCGGTAAGCATATTTTCTTCCTTATCAGACAGGTATAGCGCCTCGTTTACCGAGTAGCTAAAAAACTCATATTGTTTAATGGTTTTTGCCAGCGGCGTGTTCCATAAAAAATCCGGGTGGATCAGGATCATCCAACCTTCGGGCTTTTTCATATCAGCCATATCAACGGTGCTGTCTATACCGAATACCTGCCCCGGTGCCATAAAGAACAGTACCCCTTCGTCAAAATCGCCGGACTGCTGCCCGTATTTAAATTTGGTATGTTGTGCTTTTTTAAGCGAGATCCAATAAAAGTCACCTATCAGGCTAAACGGAATTTCGGCAATAGGCATGGTAACATCATCCATGTGTACAACACTAACCAGCGGGTGTGCCGGTTTGGGCAGGCCCGCGGCCCGGTGATATTCGGTAATGGTGCTGAAACGGAAAAGCTGCGAACTATTCATAGCGATACAAGGTAATTATTTTTGATGATAGGCAACGGCAAACTCTTTGGTAAAATCGGCAAGTTTAACTTTCCCCATCTTTGGGTTGTTGCGATGAAAGTTCTCCAACGGCTTACCGCCATGCATGGCAGCCTGCATTTCTACTAAAGTTTTTGCCAGCTTTTCGGGTACCTTAGCCATTTTTAATCCCTGTAGCATTTCTTTATCCGAAAGAAGGATCCATTTTAGCCATGGTTTTCCAACAGCAGTGCCTATGATTCGGGCAGCTTCATTACAGGTCATTTCTTCACTGCCAACATAACGGATGGTCGTTTTTTCAGGCTGTAATAATAACTCTTCTGCTACCGCGTCGGCAATATCTTTGGGTGATACAAAAACTATACGGTCTTCTCCGCCATAGTTGCCCATTAGCAGGCCGGTTTTCCCGGTCAGCAACGCCCAAAGCCCGGAATAACGCAGCGTCAGAAACTTACCTATCAGCCCATTGCCTTTGATCAGATCCATAGATTGATAAAAATTTGTATAGAACGATCCGGGTCGCATAATGGTTATTGAAGCATCAAGGTCATCAAACTCGTTTTCTACGTTTTCGCTTTTAATCAGGTCTGCTGCCCAACCGCTCATTACTACAGTACGTTTGGTCTTAGCCGCTTTCAATGCTTTGGCATAATTCTGTGCCATGCGGCGCAGGTAGTCGCCAAGGTCGGGTTCGGTAAAGCTCAGCGGGATCATGGCATAAACCGCATCAGCGCCTTTAAAAGTATCGGTCAAAAAATCCACATCAGCGATAGAACCGATGGCAGGTTTTGCGCCGATAGTTTCAATTGCTGCCTGTTTCTTTGGATCGCTGCTTATTACTGTAACATCATGACCCCGGCCGACCAATGTTTCGGCCAGGGGTTTGCTGATATTTCCTAACGATCCGGTTACGATAATTTTCATCTTTTATTTAGTGTAAACGCCGTTTTCAATGTCAGCAAGTAGGGTTGAGTGGGTGGGGTGCCAGCTCAAACGTTCCTGTGTTAATTTACTTGATGTAGGGCAATCTATCGCGGCCATATGCGCGAACCAGCCAAAGTGTTCGGCTGCTGCCTCGGGAGTTATTGACTTTATAGGAATGTTAAGTTGCTTTCCAATGGCCTCGGCAATGGCTTTAACCGTTATAGCTTCTTCGGCCGCGCCATGGTAACGTGTACCCGGTGTGGCTTGCTCTAAAGCCAGGCGGAATAAATTAGCGGCATCCAGCCTGTGCACCGCGTTCCACCGGTTAAGCCCTTCGCCGATGTATGCTGAAAAACCTTTTTGCCGGGCTGTATTTACCAGTATAGGTACAAAGCCATGATGATCACCATCACCATGTACTGATGGCGACAAACGCAATGCCGCCGCGCGAATACCTTGTTTTACTAATTCATCTGCTGTTTGTTCTGATGCACGCGGCCAGGCAGGATTAAAAGGAGGGATGATATCCTCTGTAGCCAAAGTACCCGGGCTAACCAATGCCGTACCTGAAGTAACGATCAAAGGGCGATCAGAACCGACTAGTATTTCGCCGATGGTTTCTATCGCTTTTTTATCTACCTCGCAAACTTCTTTAAATCTTGTAAAATCATGGATAAATCCGGCATGAATAACCCCGTCTGATTGAGCAGCACCACTCCGTAAACTATCCAAGTCTTCCAGATCACCGCTATGCACATCTGCGCCTGCTTCAATCAATTTAGCGGCTGATGCTTCTGAACGGGCCAAGCCTAATACGCTGTGACCCGCGTTAATTAATTCCTGCACAATGGCAGTTCCGATGAAGCCTGTGGCTCCTGTGACAAATACGCGCATATTAATTTTGTTTTGTTGATACAAAGAACGTCCGGACAGATCAAAAAGATTTAGCCAAATCTGCTTTTGGTTTAGCCGAAACACTGATAACCCGATATCGCTATGGCTCAAATAACAATGTGTTTTTTGATTGTAATTTAATTTGGATTAAATCTAAATAACTTGTTAATTTGCGGCAATTTAGATCACATGCTGAAAACATTTACTCTTTCATTGTTACTTTCTGTAATAGCCGTGGCGGCATACGCACAGCAACCCCTTAGTGCAGAAGACTCATTAACCCGTAACCTTTCAAGCAGCGCAACCACAGTAGGTGGTTATGGTAATGCTTTTTATCAGAACAACTCGCATTTACAAAGTGCTAAGGTTAATCTTGAGCGTGGGGTAATCTTTATTGGGCATAAGTTCAATGATAAAATCTCGGTATTTTCTGAACTTGAATTGGAAGACGCTAAACTGGCAAGCGGCGAATCGGGCGGCGAGATCAGTTTCGAACAGCTTTATTTAAAATTTAATTTAAATGCCAACCAATACCTGGTAGCAGGTTTATATACGCCGCGTATAGGTATTATTAATGAAAACCACCTGCCTAATACCTTTAATGGCAACGAGCGTAATTACGTAGAAACTTTGGTAATACCTGCCACCTGGCGCGAACTGGGTGTAGGTTTTTACGGCAACCTTACCAGCGTACCTCTTACTTATAGTGTAGGGTTGGTTAATGGTTTAAATGCCGGCGGTTTTGCGCACGGTACAGGCCTTAGGGGCGGACAATTTGAAGGCCGCAACGCTTCTGCAAACAACCTGGCTGTAACTGCTGCGGTGCAATATTTTTATAAAGATTTTAAATTCCAGGTATCCGGTTATTATGGCGGTGCTGCTGCGGTAAGCAAACGTAAAGCAGATAGTCTTGGACTTAACTCGGGTATTTTTGGTACACCGGTAGCAGTAGGTGAGGCCGATGTGCAATGGGCAGCGGATGGTTTCCAGGTGCGGGCTTTGGGTACTGCTGTATCTATTCCTGATGCTGAAAAAATCAACCATGCCTATGCTAACAATACGCCTAAAACAGAATATGGCGCCTATCTTGAAGTAGGTTATGATCTGCTTAGCCATGTTAAAACCCAGCATAATCAGCAACTGGTGGTTTTTGTGCGCGATGAAAAATTTAACCTGAATGCAGAGATCCCTAACAGCGGTGTTACCGATGGTACTTTGAATCAGAACCATGTGGTGGCCGGGTTTACTTATCTGCCTATTCGTAACGTGGCCGTTAAGGCTGATGTGCGTTTCATCCACACCGGCGATCAAAACGCGGCGCTTATTGTCAATCCAAACCCGGTGGCATTGCCGTATCAAACAGATTATAACCTTGTAAATCTTGGTGTAGCATTCTCATTTTAACAATTATGGATAGAAGAGATTTTGTTAAAAATTCATGCACCATGTGCCTGGCACTAGGCACGGGTATGCTTGCATCCTGTGGGTCAGCTGTACCGCTGTATAAAACAACCATTGCTAATAATCGCATTAGTGTTCCGGTTTCCACTTTTGCTCAAACCGATTTTCAGCTCATCAGCCCTGAAAAATTTGCTTATAACATCGGGCTACGTAAGGAAAATGATGGAACCTATACCGCTTTGTTATTGCGTTGTACCCATCATGATAATCAGCTTATAACTACAGGTAACGGGTACCGTTGTACACTGCATGGCAGCCAGTTTAACAAAGAAGGGCAGGTTACTAATGGCCCTGCCGAGCGTTCGTTAAAAAAGTACCCAACACAAGTTGTTGACAATCAAATAATAATTCAGATTACTTAACTATGAAAAAAGCAATTTTACTTAGTGCATGTGCCTTAACAATCTTCATTGCAGGTTGCAGCAAAAACAATTCTAATCCAACTAATAATAATACTAACGTAACAGAGGCTAATGTACTTACCAGCTTTGCTACAACAGTAGTTAATCCTAACTATGCTGATATCAATGCAAAAGCTGCCGTTATGAATACTGCTGTAGCTACCTTTGTTGCTACACCTACCGATGCTAACCTAAAAGCCATCCAGACAGCCTGGAAAGATACCCGCGCTGCATGGGAATCATGCGAAGGTTTCTTGTTTGGCCCGGTTGAAGATTTTAATTATGACCCGACTATGGATAGCTGGCCGGTAAGCAAAAATGATATCGATGGATTGTTGGCCGATAATAGTAACGCACTTTCACCAACTGACTTGGCTAACCTGCAAAATGATAACCTGATTGGTTTTCACGCAATCGAATACATTGTTTTTGGTGTGGGCAGCACTCAGAAGGCCGCTAACATAACAGCAAGAGAAAAAGTTTACCTTACTTCGTTATCACAAAACTTGTATAATACCACCCTGCAATTAAAAAACAGCTGGGACCCATCACAATCAAACTATACTGCTCAATTTACGACGGCAGGAACTGGTAGCACTACATACAAAACCCGTCTTGACGCGTTTAAAGCACTGGTTGGTTCAATGGCTGATATATGTGATGAAGTAGGTACTTCAAAAATGCAAGAACCGTTAACCAGCAATGGCGGTAAGCCCGATTCTACATTGGATGAGTCATCATTTTCACATAACTCTGTTACCGATTTTAAAAATAACATTACAGGTATCCGTAACGCCTACTTATGTACTTATGGCGGCAAAACGGGTAGTGTAAGCTTGAGCGCTTTTGTAGCATCAAAAAATGCGTCATTAGATAATAAATTACAAACACAAATGAATGCAGCTATTGCCTCATTCGCTACAATTACTACTACTTACGAAAAGGCTATCTACACACAAAAAAGCCAGATCCAGGCTGTGCAGGCAGCAATAGCAACGCTGCATGATAGTATAGAAAATGACTTGAATGCATTTATTGTAGCTAACGTTAAAGACTAATTTAAAATACAAGGGTGAAGAGGTTAAGAGTAATAGGTTTCCTGGGAGTTATAATTGTAATGCTGGTAGAATGCCGCAAAGCGGCGGTTTTCCCAGCGACACAATATAACGATGAGCTTTCTGCGGGTGATGAAACCGTCTTTATGTCAACATCCAAATCATTCAGTAACGCGTACCCGGGGCTTTCCGGGTACGACGTTTATGTACATAGTTTGGGCGACGCGGTTTTCAGCCGTACTTTTGTTACAGCACCTGCGCCGGTAAACAGCGGCCTCGGACCTATTTATAATAACAATTCATGTATATCCTGCCATCATAATGATGGTATTGGATTACCTACCGCCGGCGAATTGCAATCATCATTATTGGTACGCATCAGCCAGCCGGGTACAGACCCTAATGGCGGACCGGTAGCAGTGCCGGATTATGGCTTGCAATTACAGGATAAAGCTGTGTTTGGCGTACCGCCTGAGTGTAAAATAAATATTGCCTATACTAATCAAACTTATGCTTTTGACGATGGTGAAACTTATGAATTACGCGCGCCTACTTATACATTAAGTAATTTGTATACGCCTATTACCGGCAGCTATCTGTTATCGCCGCGATTGGCCCCGCCAATGATCGGGCTTGGTTTGCTGGAAGCGATCCCCGAAAGCCAGATACTTAAGGGTGAAGACCCAACTGATGCAAATGGCGACGGAATTAAAGGCCATGCCAATTATGTATGGGATGCAACAACTCAAACGCGCCAGTTAGGCCGTTTTGGCTGGAAAGCTAATACAGCTACTATACTTACACAGGTTGTTACAGCTTTCAATCAAGATATAGGCCTTACCACCAGCGTAATGCCGGTAGAGAGCAGTAAAGGACAAAGTCAATATGACAACCGGTATGACGACCCCGAAATACCCGACAGCCTGCTTAATGCCGTAAAGTTTTACGCGCAAACATTAGCAGTACCGGCACGTCGTAACACTGTGGATGCGACCGTAAAGCGTGGCGAAGCCTTGTTTATGCAGGCTAAATGCGGCACTTGCCATAAACAAACATTTACTACAGCGGTAGATGTAACAAAGCCTTATCAATCTAACCAGGTGATTCACCCTTACACCGATATGCTGGTGCATGATATGGGCCCGGGACTGGCGGATAATCGCCCTGATTATTTGGCTAATGGCCAGGAATGGCGCACCGCACCGCTTTGGGGGTTAGGGTTATTTGAAACCGTAAATTATCCCGGCTATTATTTACATGATGGCCGTGCCCGCAGTGTAGTTGAAGCCATTATGTGGCATGGCGGCGAAGCTGCACAGTCTAAAGCTTATTTTACACATCTGAGCAAAGCAGACAGAACCGCGGTATTGGCATTTCTTGCCTCATTGTAGTCTGATGTTATTTTAAAAGCTTTTGTGCCCGGTATAAATTATCTGTGTTTTGCAGTATTTTATCTTTAAGCTTAGGATTATAGTTAGGGTGTTGCTTTAAAAACAAGCTTACTGTTTTTGCCGCTTGTTTGTCTTGGTAGTTACTAAAGATTGCGCTTAACCACGATTGCGGAAAGAAAATATCACCGGTTTTTTGCAATTCTTCGACCATATCAAGGCTTTCGCGCAAGTGTTTCTCTGCTGTTTTTTGGCGCACCGGGTGATGCAGATAACTTAAAGCGGTAGTTACCCAGGCTTCTTTTTCGCGATTTTTACGATCTTTTAGACTTTCAAAAAAGCTATCCCTTATCGCAGAATCAGCTGATAAGGCAGGCATTAAAAATTCAAGCCGTTTTTTTCGGTCGACATTGGTGATGCGGGTTTCCTGTTGTTTTAAAACTTGAGTAACGGTGTCGTTTTTTAACGCGATAGAAAGCGCAAGCGAGGTATAATCGTCTTCCGTTAATTTTATTCCTGTCGGTGCCTGTTGGTTTTTCCAGATAGTGTAAATATTGTCATTGGCTTTATCGCTTAAATAAATATCCTGGTAAGTTTTAAAAAGTATCTTCTTGTTGTTGGTTGCAGTTTGCTGTTGCATAGCATCCCATAAATTATTTTCAAGACCTGCCGATAATTGTTTTCTAACATCAGGCGTAACAAACTCCCAATAAATTGTGCTGATATAACCGGTTAACAGTCTTAAATTTGTTTCTTCTTTTTCGGCGACTATACCTTTTGAAAAAATATCAAGTAACTCCTTGGGTGTGTAATACCTGCCGGATAGCATATTCTCATAAAAGCTGATATACAATGACGCCCTTTGCAGCGGGCTTTTTATAGTAAATAAGTCAGCTGTCATATTCTTATCTACCGGAAACATTCCGTAACCAATACCATCCGAATCGAAAATAATATAAGCCGGTTTTGTAAGCCCAATTGCTTGTTGCAGGTCGGTTTTTGCCGTGGTCATATTTACGGTTATATCTTTACTGTAACCGGGATATACAAGGGTTACATTAAATGATTGCGGCCAAATGCGCCCGTCATTAAATCTTGCGGCATGTTGGGTTAAGGTAAAATGACTGATCTTATTCCCGGTGTAAGCTATATTATAATCAAATGCAGGCATCCCAGGTTGATTGACCCAAACCTTGTTCCAGTTATAAAGATCAACCCTGGTGTACTTGCTTAAAATGCCAATCAAATCATTCCATGTGGCATTGCTGTAAGCATATTTTTTAAGATAAGATTGTACACCCTGCCTGAATTTTTCCTGCCCGATTAGTAGTTCAAGCTGGCGCATCATTATAGGCGCTTTATGGTAGATAATATTACCGTACAAAGAACCGGCATCCTGCAAATTTGAAAGCTGCTGACGGATAGGGTTAGCGCCCGCGGTCCGGTCGACAGCATAAGCTGCCGGGTAATGATCCTGCAAAAATTTAAGGTTAAACGTTTCCTTACCCATCAGTTTTTCGGTAACCTTATCGGCCATAAAATTGGCAAATACCTCTTTCATCCATACATCATTGAACCATTGCATGGTTACCATATCGCCAAACCACATATGAGCGGTTTCGTGCGATATAACATTTGATCGGTTGATAAATTGATCTTTGGTAGCTCCGCCATCTAAAAAAAGGACAGATGCTTTATATTGCACCTCGCCGGGATGCTCCATGCCGCCAAACTGAAAATCAGGTATAGCTACAAAACCGGCTTTTTGAAAAGGAAAGGGGATACCTGTCCAATTCTCCATAAAATTAATAGCATCCCGGTGAGCTTTAAATATAGAATCAATGCTAAATTTAATTTTAGTCGAATCCGTTTCACGGTACAAAAAAGTAACAGGCTTACCATTTATTGGCTTTATAGCTTCTGTATACTTTCCGGCTGTAAATGAAAATAAATAGGTGGGTAGCTTATCAGAATTATTAAAACGATAAATTATTTGATCATTGCTTACAGCAGAATCTTTTTTAACCGCATTTGCAAGTGTTTTCCAACCCTGCGGTACACGTAAAGTCAACAAAAATTTAGCTTTCAGATCAGGTTGATCAAAACAAGGAAACACATTACGCGCACGATCAGGCACAAACAGGGCATACAGGTAATCGGTGTTCCGGTTAAGCGAGGCATTACCTGCTATGAATTGAATGCAGATCTTGTTAGTACCGGTTTGCAAATACTTTGCATCAATAATCAGGTGCTCTTGTTCAAGCCTGACGGTGATAGGTTTATCATTAACTATAATTGATCTGACATGATCAACGCTTTGTTTAAAGTCAATTTGCAGCGGTTGGTCAGCAGTTTTGAGTTTGAAAGTCAGCGTATCTGTGCTCTTAATGTCCGCAAGTTTGTCGGCTGGTATATTAAAATCAAGTTTGTATTGAATGTCTGAAATTAAGTTGTGCCTGTACTTGGCCAGCGCTAATGATACCCCGGTTTGAACCGCTGGGGCATTTTGTTGTGCGACACTTATTTTAAATAAAAACAGGGTAAATAAAATGGTGAGTTTTCCTTTAGCAGACATACCGTAATTTATAAATAAAAAATGGAAGTCGAAATTATTGGGACTATGAGTTTAACATACTTTGTAAAAATAAGACTGTAATTACACAAATAAAGGCAGCTTGGGTTGTTACTTGTATCAGGTAATATTAGATTTGTTAACCAATGCCGACCTAATATTAAAATCATGAAAAAAATATTCCTTTTTGTATTTACGCTTATGGCGATGCACGTATCTGCACAACAAGTAACAACCGCTAATGGTATATTGGAAGGCGTGACCCTGCCAAGCGGAATAATAGCTTATAAAGGTGTTCCATTTGCACAACCGCCTGTAGGTGAACTGCGTTGGAAAGAACCGCAGCCGCCTTTAAACTGGAAAGGTGTACGCAAGGCAGATAACTTTGGGCCGCAGGCTATGCAGCGCTTCATTTTTAGCGACATGATGTTTAGGAGTGCCGGAAAAAGCGAAGATTGCCTTTATTTAAATGTATGGACCGGTGCTAAATCTGCAAAGGAAAAACGCGCGGTACTGGTTTATTTTTATGGAGGAGGCTTTAGCGCCGGCGATGGTTCTGAATATCGTTATGATGGCGAAGCTTTAGCAAAAAAGGGTATTGTTACCGTTACGGTAAATTACAGGCTAGGGATATTTGGCTTTCTTGCGCATCCGGAACTGACTGCCGAATCAGCACATCATTCGTCTGGCAACTACGGATTAATGGACCAGCATGCGGCATTGGCATGGGTTAAGAAAAATATAGCAGCTTTTGGTGGCGATCCTGATAAAGTGACTATAGCCGGCGAGTCTGCCGGGTCAATGTCTGTTTGCGGACAAGTAGCATCACCGCTGTCAAAAGGACTGTTTGTTGGAGCCATTGGAGAAAGCGGATCTTTATTAGGCAATCTTTCGCCTGCACCATTGGCAGATGCCGAACAAAACGGGGTTAAATTTGCAACCGGCATCGGCGTAGCGTCATTGGCCGATTTGAGAAAAATACCAGCCGATACACTGCTTAAACTTTCTGCACGTACTTATTTCTCTGTTGATGTCGACAGCTATTTTTTACCGGAATCTCCCCAACAGATATTTTCCACTGGTAAACAAATGCATGTGCCGTTATTGGCCGGGTGGAATTCGGCCGAAGGGGGACCGGGAAATATCCTGGGTAATGCTGAACCAACTGTAGACAATTATAAGGCTGCTATACAGAAATTATATAAAGAACATGCTGACGACGTACTTGAAGCTTATCGCGCCAATAGCGATGCAGATGTGCCACAGGCAGCAACCGATCTTGCGTCAGATCGCTTTATTGCCTATGCAACCTGGAAGTTTACAGACATGCAATATAAAACTGGTGGAAAGCCCGTTTACCGCTATTTCTTTACAAAAAAACGTCCGCTTATGGTTGGCGCCCTTGAAGGAACGGTTGACCACTCTATGGGCGCAGCACATGCTTCGGATATAGAATATGCATTAGGTAACCTGGCCACAAATAAAGTTTATGCCTGGACCCCGGAAGACTATAAAACATCAGAAACCCTGCAAAATTATTTTGTCAATTTTGTTAAGACTGGTAATCCCAATGGCTCAAGTTTACCAACGTGGCCCAGCTTGCAAAGTAATAACCCGGAAGTAATGGTCGTAGGTATAGAAAGTAAATCTGAACCACAAAAAAACTTGAACCGTTACCAGTTAATGGATACATTTTTCAATAAATAAGCGCAATATTATTATCGGCCCTGGTAGTCTTAATTTTCTGTATATCTTTTAGTTGTGAAAATATTATCGTCTTATTGATATAAATATTAAATAGTAAAGTCGTAACTTGTTATCAGTAAACCAACCTGAATATCATGATACGCTACGAAAATCAACGAGAGCTGATCGCCACTTTGTACCGGTCGTTTTTAGATATTGTTAGTGACAAAGGTATATATCCATTATCCGGTTCGGGGATAGATGTAATTCACTTGCTCGAAAACAGTGTTATGACCGCTGTCGCAAGGGGCGAAGTGCCCATGAAAAACTATGATATCCTTGATCATAACGGCTCGTTAGCTAAACTGCAGGAATTACAGGATAACATTATTTTGCTTGCTAAGCAAATGGCTGCTGATGCTATAGAACAAAGAGTTTTTGAATTGCATGAATGGTCATTAGATAAAGCCCGGCGCAAACTTTGCCCGCTTTATCCGTTTTTTAGGGAACCGTGTAATTAATTGATCATTACTAACGGATATGGAAGAGCCTTTAAAAAAAGCGTTTGATGGCGCACTTGACCTGATCAAACAGTTGATAACCCTGTCAACAGGTACATTAGCTTTAACAGCGACTTTTATTAAAGATATTTTAAAACTTCCTGACGGGCATGCAATACCACATAAAGCTATTCTGTTTATAACGTGGGGGTTGATGCTGCTAAGTATTTTTTGCGGACTTCTGGCCCACGGTGCTTTAACTGGAACGTTGGAAGGAGCAGACATTGTGAATCTGCAAACGTCGGCCCCGCCAAAAAGGATCTCGCCATACAACTCAAACATAAGGATCTGGGCAATGTCGCAGTGTGTTATTTTTTACCTGGGTATTGTTATGCTTATTGTGTACGTAGGTTGTTGCCTGTAAATTTCTTTAAGTTCTATATAAATTTTCAGTAAGTTTGCGCTGCTTTTGGTTCCCGGATCTTTATCCGGGATTAAAAGGGAACCCGGTGTAAATCCGGGACTGTCCCGCAGCTGTAAGCTCTATATACCAAAGCCCAATCTTTTAGTCACTGTCCTGTTATTTCAGGATGGGAAGACCGGGCCAAGGGGAGTAAGTCAGAATACCTGCCATAGCAACATATTAATTCATGGCTTTCGGGGATTGAAGCTGGAATGAGATACTTTATTGTCCGTATTTTCATTTTTTTGTCCTTGCATAGCTATGGGTTTTACACCCTGATGGAATGAGATTTGATTTTAACAGTAAGGTAATTAAAGGATTGATGTCAATCTTCCTTGTCTCTTTATTGCCCGTTACTACAATTGCTCAAACAAAAGATTCTACTGAAAAGTTAAAAGCCGATACCCTTCGCAAACTCAACGAAGTTAAGATAACTACTTCCCGTAATTATATTCAGGCCACTTCGCCGGTTCCGGTACAAGTGCTCAAAGGGGCACAGCTTGAGCAGATTAACAGCCTTACTGTAGCTGATGCTGTGCGTTATTTCTCAGGTGTTCAATTAAAGGATTACGGCGGCGTTGGCGGGCTTAAAACTATCAATGTACGCAGCTTGGGCACTAATCACACAGCAGTATTTTATGATGGTGTAGAATTTAGCAATGCGCAAAACGGGCAGGTTGATCTCGGCAAATTTTCGCTGGATAATATTGAAGAGATAGCATTATATGATGCACAGCAAAACAGTATTTTTCAACCGGCAAAGGGATTTGCATCAGCCAGTGTGTTATACCTGGTTACGAAATCGCCTAAATTCAGGGATAGCTCTGATTTTACCGGGAAAGCAACTTTAAAGACTGGCTCTTTTGGTTTAATCAATCCTTCCGTAAATGCCGCTTATAAAATAGGCAATAACGGATATGCCACTATTAGTACAGAGCTTATGCATGCCAATGGGCGTTATAAATTCAGCACAAATGATGGTGGCGATACAACAGCAGTACGCTCTAACGGCGATATTAATTCGCAGCGTATTGAAGCTGCGGCAGCTATTGCTTCAAAAGATTCGGCTGTTTGGAAAATAAGAGGGTACCTATTTCACTCAGACCGAGGATTGCCTGCTGCCGTTGTAAATCACAATTTTGACTCAGACCAACGCGAATGGGATAGGGACATGTTCCTGCAATCATCTTATCAAACTAATCCAACTAACAGAGACAGCTGGCAGATCAATGCTAAATACAGTAACGACTATACCAGTTATCTTGATCCGGATATTACTACCACACGCGGATTGCTCAATGACAAATACACAGAAAAGGAACTCTATTTTTCTGTAGCTAACCGTTACAGGGTAACCAAGCAATTGTCTTTTGATCTCTCTGCTGATTATCAGCGTAATTCGCTTAATTCAACTCAAAACGATACCATACCTTATCGATTTGTTAGCCCCGTACGCAATCAGCTATTGATAGCTGCTGCAGGAGAATTACGGTTAAAGCGTTGGGATATCCAGGCTAATCTGCTTGCAACATTTGTAAATGACTCTGTTGATACTTTAGTTTCCGCAGGGCGTAAAACTAAATACACTCCTGCGTTTCTTTTTTCGTGGCAACCATTTGAAAACCCTGAACTGCACGTACGCGGATTTTACAAGGATATTTTTCGCCTCCCAACCTTTAACGATCTTTACTTTACTTTTATAGGTAACTCTTTTTTAAAGCCCGAATTTACTAAACAATCTGATCTCGGCCTTACCTATAATAAAAGCTGGAAACAGCAAACCCTTACTGATCTTTTTCTGCAGGTTGATGGTTATTGTAATATCATACATAATAAGATCATAGCCGCGCCCGGCCAAAACCTGGCGCGCTGGATGATGTACAATATCAACGAGGTACATATAACAGGCTTAGATATTGATGCATCTGCTATTTGGCAATTACCTGCGAAAATCCAGCTGAGTACAGGTATTACTTATACTTATCAAAAAGGGATTGACGTTACAAGCGATGGCTATAATACAGGCCAGGAAATTCCTTATACACCCAAAAGCAGTGGCTCGCTATTGATAGGCGCGCAAAAGGACAGGTTTGTTTTGAATTACAGTTTCATTTATACAGGGTCCCGGTATGATGAAGCTGCTAATACCCCGGTTCGAAACTATCTGCAACCATGGTATACGCATGATATGAGTGTCACTTACAGCGGTAATTTCAAGCATCATCAAATCAAACTATGCGGTGAAGTAAACAATATGTTAAACCAACAGTACGAAGTTATTAGAAATTTCCCTATGCCAGGGCGTAATTACAGGATCACTATCAGCACAAATATATAGCTATGAAAAAGAGATATTTACTATGGATACTGTTGCCGCTGTTTTTAGCGGCCTGTAGAAAAGACCAGAAACCGGTACCTGAAACAGTGACCCAGGTGGGTGCCCCCGATACAGGCCTGTTAAAAGGGATGTATGTACTCAATGAAGGTAACATGGGGTCTAATAAAGCATCGTTGGATTTTCTTGACCTGCAAACCGGTAAATATCATCAAGACATTTATGAACAAGCTAATCCTACTGTAGTAAAAGGCTTGGGTGATGTTGGTAACGACCTTGGCGTGTATGGTGGGAAGCTATATATCGTGGTAAATAATTCTAATAAGGTTGAGGTGGTAAACGCTAATACAGTAAAACGCATAGGGCAGGTAAATATCCAGAATTGCCGGAATATAATTTTTAATAACGGTAAAGCTTATGTAAGCGCGTTTCTTGGTGTTGTAGGGGATCCTAAAGCACCAAACGGCGCGGTATATGAAATAGACACCGCGACACTGCAAATCACCAGGAAAGTTACAGTAGGGCGGCAGCCGGAAGAACTGGCTATAGTTAACAATAAGATCTATGTAGCTAATTCCGGCGGATACAGTCCGCCAAATTATGAGCGTACATTATCTGTTGTAGACCTAAATACTTTTACCGAGATAAAACGCATAGATGTTGGTATCAATCTTGAAAAAGTTAAGCCGGACGCTTATGGGAATTTATATGTTACCTCTCGCGGTGATTATTATACCGTACCGCCAGATCTTTTTGTGATAGATACTAAAACTGATGCTGTTAAAAAAGATTTTAAGATGCCCGTGAGTAACTTCTATATAAAAGGGGACACGGCATATATGTATGCTGTTGCTTTCAGTTATACAACCGGTCAAAATACCATCAGCTATTCTATGATCGATGTAAAAACCGAAACTGTTATAAACAAACAGTATATCACTGATGGTACTAATCAGCAAATCAAAGTGCCTTATGGCATAGCGGTTAACCCGCTTACAGGCGAAGTATATGTAACCGATGCTAAAAATTATGTTACACCCGGAACACTTTATAGTTTCGGCACCGATGGTAAGAAGAAATTTTCTGTCACTACCGGCGATATTCCTGGCCATTTTACCTTTCTCTATAATTCAAATCATCATTAAAAACACATTTGCATGAAAAAACAACTATTAAAAAATGTTAAACTAATCTCTTTTATCGCATTATGTGCAGTCACTTGGGCATCTTGTAAAAAAGATAAAAAGGTTGCACCAACAACGCAACCACAAGATACTGCCATCCGGCCAATTACAGCGAGCAGCAATGCCTATGTAACGCAATTGTTTGACTTTAATCCTGCGCCTGGCCAATTTATAAATACGGGTCTTGGCGATACCGTTGCTGCTAAAGGTACCTTAAAAACCGACCAGGGCCTGGTGAGCTTAGGTGCATGGGGGGGCTATATTGTTGTTGGATTTGACCATACTGTTATTAATCAGAAAGACAGCACCGACTTTGTGGTTTATGGCAATGCATTCTCGCTTTTTGCCGAGCCGGGCGTGGTTTGGGTAATGCAGGACACCAACGGTAATGGTAAACCTGATGATACCTGGTATGAGATTGCAGGCAGCGCCTATCATGCACCGGGATACCTGCGAAATTATTCGGTGACTTACACCCGTCCTGTATGTGATACCTGCAGCGTACCTTGGAAAGATAACCAGGGAAAAACAGGCGTAGTTCAAACTAATATATTCAACACGCAAGCCTATTTTCCAAAAGGTATAAAAGGCAGTACGGCAACTTATAACGGTACATTACTGCCATCAAGCAAGATCAATATGGATGACCCAAGCTATATTACCAGCGGTTCATGGGACTATGGTTACGGCGATAATACCGCAGGCGGCGATAAAATTGACATTGCAAGCGCTATAGATGCTAACGGTAATTCGGTTAACCTTAAAGGGATAGACTTTGTGAAAGTTCAAACAGGGATATTATTCAACATGGGTTGGTTAGGTGAACAGTCGACCGAGTTTTGCGGCGCTGCCGATTTGAGTTTACTAAAAACTAAATAAGATATTTTAAAAATAAGAACATGAAAACAACAACTACACAAAAATTATTTCCTGTTATAGCTATAGCATTGATGGTGTCTATACTGGCTTCCTGCAAAAAGGATAAAAAAGTAGCCCCTGAAAAGGTTGCCGGAAAATATGATAATGGATTTTTTATTATTAATGAAGGTTCATATAAAAACGCATCAGGTTCAATTAGTTTTTTTGATTACGCTAAAGGCACAATTACCGATAGCATTTTTACGAAAGAAAATCCCGGGAAAACGTTTGATCCGAATACTTCAGAATTAGAATTTGGAACAATATACAATGGCAAATTTTATTTGCTAACAAAATCTGGCGGCCCATTGGTGGTTGCAGATGCAACTACATTGAAAGAAACCGGTAGGATACCAGCGGCAGGAACTAATGACTACCGTGAGTTTATCGGTATAAACAGCACAACAGGCTTAGTTAGTACAGGCGATGGAATTTATCCGCTTAATTTATCAAGCGTAACATTGGGTACAAAAATCCCTAATATCAGTGGCGAAATAGGGGATATGATAAAAGCCGGTAATTACATCTTTGTATTATCAGCAAATGATGGCTTAGATATTCTTAATGCATCAGACTATTCAGTAGCTAAGAATATTCCGGGCATGGCAGTAGGCTTTGCAGTAACTCCTGACGGATCAGTTTGGGTTGCCGGTAATACGTCACTTGATAAAATTAACCCGACAAATCTCGCTGTTACGTCGGTTACTTTACCATTTACAGTAAACAATACATGGGGCTTTTGGCATCCTGGTTCTATCACAGCTTCTACTAAAGACAACACTGTATTCTTGGCTAATAATGACCAATATAATGGCGGTAAAACCATTTATAAATACATTGATGGTAACAGCAGCACGCTTACATCACCTTTCATTACTATAGCTACAGGTAAAGAGTTGTATGGTAAAGGCTTGGCTTATAATTCAACTAACAATCAATTGGTTGTTAGCACAGTAGAATCAGGCTTCGGCACTCACTATGCCGTTAATGATCTTGATTTTTATGACCCTAACAGTGGTGCTTTGATTAAAGATATTCCATTTAGCGGCTATTATTTCCCGGCTACTTACGTATTTCACTAATCAATTAGTATATTTTAAAACAAAGCGCCGTTCAGTAAAATGACTGGCGCTTTGTTTTTGTATGGATGCTAAATTATAATGCTTAGCTTTGATGTTCAATAAATTTTAAGTGATGAGTAAATTTACAATACCTGATCAAACATTGTATATATGTACAGGTAGCAAATGCAGTAAGCGTGGGGGGAAAGACACTTATAAAGCAGCTAAATCTTTTTTGAAACACCAGCCGCCCGGCAAACAAATAGAGTTGATCCGTACAGAATGCACAGACAGGTGTGATTACGCCCCTGTCTGTGCATTTCAACCCGGTAATACGTGGTTAAAAGAATATAAAGAGAAAGATGTACTCAAAATATTGAGCACATTGATGATAAATGATTAAGCCTGGCTATCGTACTTGATATCGCCAACATGCTTATCAATTTGCCATCTTCCGGTACCTTCTTCGCCAATTACTTCAAATAATTCAAGCGCACGGCGTGCTTTGTATTCTTCTTCGCGTTGCTCTTTCAGGAACCAGTTTAAAAACTCCATAGTTAAAAAGTCCTGCTCCTTAAGGCAACGGGCATAAATGTTTTTTATTGATTGGGTAACATTGATCTCCTGGTCAAGAGCCTCTTCAAAAACCTCGCGGAATGAATTATATTCCTGTTTAATTCCGGTAACATCAGGCGATACGGAATTACCCCCCATATCTAAAACATATTTAAAGAATTTAAGCTGGTGTTCTCTTTCTTCTTCAGCCTGTTTGAAAAAATAGGTAGAAGAATAATCATAGCCATTACGGTTGCACCATGATGCCATAGATAAATATACAGACGAAGAATAGGCTTCCATTTTGATCTGCTTGTTAAGCAGGGCTTCAATATCAGAAGAAATAAGGGTTTTAACGCGAACTAGATCTTTCATAACAGTGGTATTATTTATAACAACAATTGGTTGTATAACAATAATAATACTATTATTTAGTATTCGGTTAAAATAAGGTTAATATGAAATGAGTCTAAATATATGCAGGCACGCGATGCAGCCTGTCATAAATGATCTGGTTAAGTTCCAGCATTACAAAAGTGCCTTCCAAAAGATCTCTTAAAGCAATGATCTGTGCAAGGCTTAAAACATAGCAATGATCGCAGGCGCAAATAAAAATAATTTCAACATCAGGCGATTGCGTGCTGTCTAATAATCGCTGTTCAATATCTATCCGGTAAACAGCAGTACGCAACTTTAACAAGTTACGGTAATCAAAGCTGGCACTCTTTCCGGCAAAATTTACTTGCCAGCATCTATCAATATCATTTTGAAAAACAGCACCATGCTTAGTTGAAAAAACTTCAGTCAGGTGGGTATGATCGGATATATTTGAATACATTTGTACAAAAGTGCAGGTTATTTAGAATAAATCCAAATATTGTTTGTAATTATTCTAAATAAATAATCAGAGGTTCAACTCAATAAACTATTTGATTTGGTTAATAAAACGCTTTATATTTATCATGTAAACCTATTCACTATGAAATATCTTATCGCATTAGCATTGATTTTAATGGGAGGTTCGTCTTTCGCACAGGTCAACATCATTAAAGCTAAAACCAAAACTATTTATCAGGCAACTTCAACATCAACCAAATTTAGTGGTTCAATGGGCGAGGTGGGTATTTCATCCAAAGTCAATGGTTTAACGCTAATAAGCTATTGCCTGAACAGCGGTAACGAGGCTGCTGTAAAAGAAAATAATAAAAAGGATACAACTACTTTTCGCGCAAGTATATTAAGAGGTGACGGTAATATTACTATTACACATCCGGACGGTACACAATCTATTATTATTGATAACGGCAATTATTTAACCGTTAAAGCTACCGGTGGGCTTATTACTACAATCAATAAATTAAGTTCAACTAATCCTGCTGACAATGCTGGGCAATATTTTATCTCATACAACAAGAATATGTCTGAAGTGAAAACCATTTATGGTACTACTTTTAAATTTGAGAAAAAAGGAAATGTCGCAACAATAACTAATTGGGATGGAAGCTACTTTGTAATGATTACCACAGGAAAGGCTTCGGTTATTGTTGATTCGAAGGGAAAAGAAATCCTGGTAGTCAATGACGATGATAAAACTTCAGTTATGAATGATGACGGCACCCATTTTATTGTTGTTACAGAGGACGGTAAACAACAAATAATTCATGACGATGGCAAAAAAGATATTATAAATGAATATGGTGGCCTTGGGTTACTTAGCAGTGAGAATGGAGAACTGACAACTATGTTTAACTACAACAAAATAGGCACAGATAAAGATACCGGCGGAGGTGAGCTTACTAAATTAACTGTAGACAAAACAACATTAGCCAATGCTTCTAAATAATAAACTGCAAAAGCACGTACGCGTTGTAATTAATATTTCGGTTAAATTTGAATTACTGGTTGTCTATATTGCTTTGTATTTCATTTAATAACCAACAATTGGTTTTCAATGTATTTTTTGTTTCTTTACGATTGAATCCAAAAAAACCAATCCATGATTAAACTTAGACATTTATTGGCCTTAGCCGGTGCAATGGGTACATTATCTGTAGTCTATGCCGCAAACGGGCCGGGCCCTAAAAAACCTGTTGGTAAAGATCCTGTTGATTACGTAAATCCTAATATTGGTAATATCAGCCATATGCTGGTACCAACGTATCCAACCACGCATTTACCTAACAGTATGATGCGTGTTTTCCCGGTTCGTCATGATTATACAACTAATCGCATTGGCGGTTTACCATTAATTGTTACGCATCACCGTGAAGAATCAAGCTTTAATTTTTATCCATACCAGGGTAGTGAGAGCGGTATCACACCTACTACTACCTTAAGTTACGATCAGGAAAAAATCACGCCATATCGCTACAAAGAATACCTGGACGAAGCTAACATAGCTACAGACTTTGCGCCATCACACCAAAGTGCGGTTTACAGCATAAGTTTTGAAAAACAAGGTGCACCATACCTGGTATTCAATTGTGGCCGTGGTGAGCTAAAAGCCAGCGGAAGCGTGATCAGCGGGCACAAATCATTAGGTAATAAAACCTCGGTATATATTTATGCCGTAACCGATGTGGCGCCTTCTAAAACGGGTACAGCGGCTAAAGATGGCGGCGTTGAATGGAATGGGCCTGCTTCAGGTTCATTAGTAGTGGCGTATCCGGCAGGTACAAAAAAAATAGGCATGCGTTATGGCGTGTCTTTCATCAGCGTAGAACAGGCAAAGAAAAACCTTGACCGAGAGATCAAAAACTTTGACGTGAACGCGGTTGCAGAAGCCGGGCGTAAGATCTGGAACGAGGCTTTGGGTAAGATAGCCGTTTCAGGTGCGTCTGACAAGGAAACAACGGTATTTTATACCTCATTATATCGCACTTATGAGCGCCCTACTGTTATAAGCGAAGATGGAAAGTATTTCAGTGCTTCTGACGGCAAAGTACACAGCGACGAAGGTCATCCTTTTTCAACAGATGACTGGACCTGGGATACCTACCGTGCCGCACATCCATTACGCGTTTTGATCAACAAACAGGATGAAAACAATATTCTAAATTCATATATCCTGATGTCAGAACAAACCGGAAAAGGTTGGTTCCCGACTTTCCCCGGCGTAAGTGGCGAGCAGCATTGCATGAACTCAAACCACGGCATAGCCAGCGTTGCAGATGCTTATGCTAAAGGTTTAAGAGGATTTGATTTAGCCAGAGCCTATGCAGCTTGTAAGGCTTCTATCGAAACTAAATCGTTATTACCATGGTCTTACGCCCCATCAGGCGAATTGGACGACTTCTTTAAAAAGAACGGTTATTTGCCTGCATTAAAACCCGGTGAGAAGGAAACCGTTGCTAACGTAAGCGACTGGGAAAAACGCCAGCCAATTGCAGTTACCTTAGGTACTTCGTTTGACGAGTGGTGTTTGTCGCAGATTGCACAGGATCTGGGTAAAACGGATGAGGCTGCTCATTACCTGAAAAACTCATACAATTACCGTAACGTGTTCAATCCAAAAACCGGTTTCTTTCACCCAAAAGATAAGGACGGAAACTTTATCGAGCCGTTGGATTACCGTATTGATGGCGGCCCCGGCGCACGTCAATACTACGACGAAAACAATGGTTACGTGTACCGTTGGGATGTGCAACATAACATAGGCGACCTTGTTAAAATGGTGGGGGGTGATGAAAAATTTGTTGACGCGTTAGAAGATATGTTCAATGAAGGATATCCGGGTTCAAGGTGGGATTTCTATGCTACGCTGCCTGATCATACCGGAAACGTAGGTATGTTCTCTATGGCTAATGAGCCTGCTTTTCATATCCCTTATCTTTATAACTATGCCGGCGCGCCATGGCGTACGCAAAAACGCATCCGTTCGTTATTAGACGAATGGTACCGTAATGACCTGATGGGGATTCCCGGCGATGAAGACGGCGGCGGTATGACAGCGTTTGTGGTATTCAGCGAAATGGGCTTTTATCCGGTAACTCCCGGATCACCAACTTATAATATTGGCAGCCCTTGTTTTCCTTACGTGAAAATGAATGTGGGTAACGGTAAATATTTTGAGATCAAAGCTCAAAATGCTTCGTTCACAAACAAATATATACAGTCAGCCAAATTAAATGGTAAACCATTAAACCAACCGTGGTTTAAACATAGCGATATCGCTAATGGTGGTGTGCTTGAACTGGTAATGGGTCCGGTGGCTAACAAGTCATGGGGCGTAAATTCGCCACCGCCATCGGCAGCGCCAATGCCATAAAATATATTTTCATAATAGAAACGCCCTTCAGGAAACTGAGGGGCGTTTTTGCTTGTATATACCTTAAATGTAAATATTACAAACCTTATAGCTTATAATATGTTTATGGGTAAGTATTATAATAAATTAAAATACCTACAAGATCATGAAAATTAAAATATTATTACCATTAGTGTTAGTAGCCGCAGCGCTTATGCAAGGTTGTGTAAGCAATAAAAAATATGCCGAGCTTCAAACAAATTATAACAATTTACAAACCAAGCAGGCCGAGTTAAAACAAAGCTATGATGTTACCCAACGCGAACTGGAAGGTTCAAGAACAAGGGTTAAAAGTTTAGAGGAGCAAATAGCGTCAGAAAAAGCTAATCGCGATGCTTTGCAGGATGCTTTAAATAAATGTTTAGCAGGTAATAACCAGGGTAATGTCAATATAGCCAAATTAGCCGACCAAATCACAGCCTCTAACCAATATATCAAACAACTGATAGCTGCCAAGGGTAAAAGCGATTCGCTTAATATGGTGTTAACAAATAACCTTACCCGCTCATTAAGCCAGGCCGAAATGAAGGATGTTGATGTGCAGGTATTAAAAGGAGTAGTTTATATCTCGTTATCTGATAATATGCTGTATAAATCAGGTAGTTATGAAATATCTGACAAAGCAGGCGAAACCCTAAGTAAAATTGCCAAGATCATTATGGATTATTCTGATTATGACGTTTTGGTTGAAGGTAACACAGACAACGTACCTATTAAGCAACCTAATATCCGCAACAACTGGGATCTGAGTACGCTAAGAGCATCTTCTGTAGTACAGGCACTGCAAAATAGCTATAACGTAGATCCTAAACGTTTAACTGCAGGTGGCAGGGGCGAGTATAACCCGATAGCTGATAACAGCACACCGGACGGTAAAACTAAAAACAGGCGTACGCAAATTATCATTACACCTAAATTGGATCAATTTATGGATCTGATAGGTAAGCCTGTTCAAAAATAATATAGTAACATTTTAAATTATAAAAAACGCCATTGTAGCAATACAAGGGCGTTTTTTATTTAAATGACCTGCATTATTTTCTATATTAGCCCGTAAAACCCAATACATAATGAATCAACTATTACCGGCCAATTTATCCTTTAAAAAGGGCATTACCTGTTTGCTCATTTCAGCAGCAAGTATTTTATGCTTCACAACCGCCAAAGCTGTTACAAAAATTGACGGCCTTAAGTGTGAATACCTGGTTAATCCGTTAGGAATTGACGCTATCCACCCACGTTTTACCTGGATGATGAACGACACACGGAACGGCGCTTTACAAACGGCTTATGAAGTATTTGTCGGTACTGATTCTGCAGCTGTAGCTAACAGTGAGGGAAGTGTTTGGGATAGTAATAAGACAGAATCAAGCAGCAGTCTTGTAACCTACAATGGCAAAACCTTGCAGCCATTTACAAAATACTATTGGCGCGTAACTGTTTGGGATGATGCGAATAAGATCACGCAATCATCTGTAGCCAGTTTTGAAACAGGCATGGTAGAAAAATCAAACTGGAAAGGCACCTGGATAAGCGATAACAAAGGCCCGGAAGTTAAACCGGCGCCGTATTTTAGAAATGTATTTAATTTTGGGAAAAAAGTAAAATCAGCAAGGGCGTATATTGCTGTGGCCGGATTATATGAGTTGTATATTAACGGTGAAAAAGTGGGCAACCATCGCCTTGACCCTATGTATACAAGGTTTGATCGCCGGACACTTTATGTAACTTATGATGTAACATCGCAGCTGCAAGCCGGTAAGAATGCCATTGGCGTATTGTTGGGTAATGGCTGGTACAATATGCAGAGTACTGCAGTTTGGGATTTCCATAAAGCACCATGGCGTAACCGTCCGGCTTTTTGTTTAGATCTGAGAGTGACCTACGAAGATGGCACGGTTGAAACCATAACATCTGACAGAAGCTGGAAATCGTCTTCAAGCCCTATAGTTTTTAACAGTATTTATACTGCAGAGCATTACGATGCGCGAAAAGAACAACCCGGATGGAACACTGTAAACTTTGACGATAAAGGCTGGAAAGGTGTGATCATCAGGCCGGCACCATCTGCAAATATTGTATCGCAGGCTATGCAGCCTATTCGTGCTATCGAAACTATCAATTCGGTTGATATGAAAAAGATTGATGACCATACCTATCTATTTAATATTGGAAGAACCATTGCTGGGGTGAGTAAGATCACTGTTAAAGGTGATTCGGGTACCGTTATCCGCCTGAAACATACTGAGAAGTTAGACAAAAATGGCCGTGCAGATATGTCAAATATTGATGTGCATTATCGCCCTACTGATGATACAGACCCATTTCAAACTGACATATTTACTTTAAGCGGTAAAGGCGAAGAAACTTTTATGCCGCGCTTCAACTACAAGGGTTTTCAATATGTTGAGGTTACCAGCAGCAAGCCTATCACTTTGACCAAAGAAAGCCTTACCGGGTACTTTATGCATAGCGATGTGGCTGTATTGGGTGATGTGAGTTCATCAAATACTACGTTAAACAAAATTTGGGCTGCTACCAATGCTTCATACCTGTCAAACTTTTTTGGTTATCCTACAGATTGTCCGCAACGCGAAAAAAACGGCTGGACAGGCGATGCCCATATAGCCAGTGAAACTGGTTTGTACGGTTTTGACGGTATCACTATTTATGAAAAATGGATGGCCGATCATCGGGACGAGCAGCAACCAAACGGCGTACTTTCATCTATCATTCCATCCAACGGCTGGGGCTATGAGTGGGGCAACGGCCCCGATTGGACAAGTACGGTTGCCATTATTCCGTGGAACCTTTACCAGTTTTATGGTGACAGTAAAACATTAAGTGATAATTACGACGCCATTAAACGCTACGTGAACCACATTGACGATCAGTACCCATCTGGATTAACTACCTGGGGCTTGGGCGACTGGGTGCCTGTTAAGTCGGTTTCGCCGGTTGAATTTGTGTCGACTATTTATTATTATACCGATGTTAATATTTTGGCGAAAGCAGCCAAATTATTTGGTAAAGCTGACGATGAGCAAAAATATACAGCATTAGCTTTGAAGATAAAAAATGCCATTAACGCTAAATACCTGAATACAGCCACAGGCATCTATGACAAAGGTTACCAAACCGAGCTAAGCATGCCTTTATACTGGGGCATTGTACCTGACGAATTAAAGGCCAAAGTAGCTGCCAACCTTGCCGAACGTGTTAAGCAAGACAACAATCACCTTGATGCAGGCATATTAGGCGCTAAAGCCATTTTAGGCGCGCTTAGCGACAACGGGCATGCCGATGTGGCTTACGCGATAGCATCGCAGGAAACTTATCCTTCATGGGGCTGGTGGATCAAGAACGGTGCTACCACACTTTACGAAAACTGGGATGTATTTGCCAAAAGCGACCTTTCATTAAACCACATTATGTTTGGCGAGATAGGGGCATGGTACTATAAAGGTATTGGCGGTATTAATATCGATCCTGCTAATCCGGGCTTTAAAAATGTAAGATTAACGCCAAACTTTGTTGCAGGCTTAGATCATTTTGAATCGAGTCACATTGGCCCTTACGGTAAAATTGTATCTAACTGGAAAAGAAAAGGTAAAACTGTTGTCTATTCAGTTGTGATCCCGGCTAATTCAACAGGTACAGTTGTGTTACCAAGCGATAAAAAAGCTTATCTGAACGGAAAAGAAGTAGCTATGGGTGATGGGTTGAAGGTGGCTTCGGGTAGTTATGAGTTTATCTTAAAGTAGAAGAAAAAGAAAAAGTCCTGCCAAAATGGTAGGACTTTTTTAGTAAACATAATATATGAAAGGCTTATTGATGAAAAATTGCATCTATAGTTTACTGTTTGTATTGGTCATTGTTTCTTGTAAAAATAAAACAACTCAACGGTCTGAAAATGACACTGCTAAAAAGAGCGTAAAAAAATCTAATATCAGCTATCAAAACCCATTGTTTAGTCAATATGTTGACTATTTAAAAAGCCAGGATATCAAGGTAGCTGCCAGCAACACCAATGCCATTAAAAAATTTGTAGAACTATTTAAGGGAAAGGATGCCAGGACCTGTGATACTGCTTTTTTGATATACAACAAGTTTTATAAAAAAATGACAGAGTCTTTAGAAGATGTAAATGAAAAAGATAGTATTGATCTTGATGTATTTTACACTTATAAAAACGGGCCTAAAAATATCCCGCCGAATGTTATCGATTATGTAAAAAACTTAAGAGATAATGGCTTTGATATCCTTGAGGAAGAAGGCTCAGTATATGTTACACAGGATTGGGATTTTGTGGCTAAATATTATTATGACCTGGTATCACCTTCGATGAAAGAATTTTTACAAGAAATAAATATCGAAAGTAAACAGCTTTATCTTGAAGATGGCAGTATAACAATTGCTGCCGATACCCTTGTAGATCGTGCAGCTTGGTGGGAACAGTTTGAAACAAAGCACGCCAATTTTATTTGGAAAGATGAGGTGTTGGCCACAAAAAAGGAATATCTTAATGTATTATTGAGGGGGAGTGATAACACAGAGATATTTTACGACAGGCAATTGAACGAATATTTCAAAAAAGCTTATTTATACCTTGAAAAGAAATATCCCGGTACAGAAACGTATAAATTAGCTAAGCCCGTGTATGAATTATTAATACAGGGAAAAAAGACTGAAGCCGACAATGTATTAGAACAATATGATAAACGCGGATTATTATTAAATTAACTACCCGTGCTTCTTCTTCTTATTCATCTTAGCTTTTTGCCCTGAGCTAAAATTATAGGTCTTGCTGTTTGCCGCCTTCTTTTCATGAAATGCTGCGCCGGTTTCAGGTTCGGTAACCTTTGCCGGTTTTTTAGCCGGTTCTGTCCTTGATTTTGGATCGTTTACAATTACCAGGTCGTCGGGCAGGGTAGACAGTTCCATTTTATTTCCGGTGGCTTGTTCTATTTTTTTGACCTCGCTAAGTTCCAGGTCGGTGGCAAAGGTCAGCGCCAGTGTTTCATCGTCGGCTCCGGTATTTGTATTGATAACGCGACTGATATATTGATCTTTATCCTGCGGCAGATCAAAATGGATCAAAAACGGTATTCCGTTCAGTTCAATTGTTTCATTGTTCTCATTTACCACTAACATTACCCTTGCCTCAGTATCTGCTTTAAATTCATCTGCAGATTTAAAGCCTTTTACATCGAAAAATTTCGGGTTCAAATATCCTACAGCATCATGCATACGTCGGTTAAGGCTTTGAAACACTTTTTCGGCAGTGGCACTATTGTTTACAAATACCAAAGACTTTGTAAAAACCTCTTCATCATACATAAACAGGTTAAGTAAGTTGAGTTTTGTAGCAAAATTGGGCACGTTGTACAATAATTGCTGATGAGTTGTTAAGTGAGATGTTTCATCCAAAGCTTCTATCTCAATAGTAGCCGGCAGCTTCATAAAAGGTGCGATCATCTTTTCCAGACGGCTATGCATCACATCAGTAAATACCAGGTGTTGCGCCTTGGTTATGCTGTTGGCAAGTTCTGCAATAGGTAATTGCATCCCTTTTTTTATCATACGGTCTGCATCGTCTATGATCAGCAGTTCCATTTTATTGAGGTTAAGCCCAAGCTTCAAATAGATGGCACGTGCCCTGTCGGGTGTGGCTACAACAATATCGGCGCCATCAGCCAATGCATCCAGTTGTGCTTCAGTGCCGGGCGTAACGTATAAACCTACAATACTTATCGATTTATTTTTATTCAGACGATCAAATAATTCAATCACCGCTAATACATCTTCTTTCTCGGGTACCAGTATCAATACTTTAGGTACACCTTCAGGGGCGTAATTAAAACGGTTTAAGGTGCCTAATACATAGGTGGTTGTTTTCCCGGATCCTTCAGGTGCTATAGCGATGATATCTTGTCCGCCAATGATCCGGGTAAGGGTTTTTTGCTGGATTTCTTTTGGGGTAGTGTACCCAAGTTCGGTTGCCGACCTGATGAGTTGTTTATTCAGCTTTAATTTATCAAACACTGCCATTGTGTATTATCAATTTTATCGAACCGCGAAATTACCTTTATAATTTCGGAATAAGGAATTTAAGCAATAATTAAGATATCGGTATAGTTGTTGTATATTTACAATATACCAAATTGTAAAATTATGAAAACCCAGGATTTCAAAAACAACAACGGTCAGGGCAGTAGCACTGCCAACCGGGCTTTTAATGATCAAAACGAGAAATTAAAAGAGAGAGGTATCAGTAACGCAGGTGGACAACGGTCTTTCCAAACCTCAAGTAAAGACAGCGCCCACAAGCCTGAAAGGCGGAAGCCGGTATTGTAATCTAAAACGCCTCTCTATTAATAATAGGGGGGCGTTTTAGTTATTTACCGTATTATCCATACTTTTGCAGCCATATGAAAAAAATGCTTATTGCTTGCCTGGTTGTACTTACTGCCTGTCACTCCAAACCTAAAACTGCTTTTAAAATATTAAAGTCTGAAAAAATAAAGGATGGCGCAAAAATAGATGTGCAGGTGAATAACCGTATCAGCAAGCAAGAGATGATAGACATTGCAGCTTATATAAAAAGCGACAGCTCAAAATACAATAACCTACAGGTAGATTATATATTACCCGGTAATAGTTATCAAAACAAAGGAGGCATAATAATTTATGCTACAGCTGCTTATCATGATAAGGCAATTGTCGCCCCGGCCGACACAGTGACAGATAAAGACAATAACCTGCTAAGTTTTGAGTTTGTGGGTTTCTCGCCGCAGAAAGCAAAAGAGCTGTTGGCTTTAGATCCTAAAGAAATGGCCAATAAACATATTGTAGGTAAATTTATTGATGATAATACCAAGACCATCAGCATAATTTATACAGATAAGGCTGAAAATAACCAGACCTACATTTTGGAACTGGATAGTGCAGGCACAGTAGTGTCAGCTATTGCGCCAATGGAAGTTACGGCAAATGGTATCAAAAAACTGGTAGTTAGCCAACAAGGCGACTATATGGTTCTGAAAGACAGTATCCTTACCATGTACAGCAGTTCAGATACCGACAAGCCTTTCAGAAGCATTAAACAGAATCTTTAGAATATTACTTATTTTGATGAAGGCGATGTTACCGGTTTAGCCGCAGGAACTGGCTTGTTCAAAGCGAATCGTTTGCTAATAACAGCCAATTGTTCATCATTCAATTTCGAAGTTGATTTTAGTATTTGCGCAAAGTAGGCTACTTCACTTTCTTGGGCGGGGCAACCCATGCTTTCGCCCGGTGTGTCAAGCGACGCGCCTTTAGGGCGGATCTGGCTATCGGCCAATAATTTACCTTTTGCATCTAATATCACCCAAAACGGCAGTCCGCTTTTTTCGCCTTTAAATGCTTTTAACTGGTCTAAAGATCCCGGGTTTTCCAGGTTTGCTTTAGCGGGTTGTTCAAGCACATCGAGCTGGGTTACCACATAATTATCATCAATGAATTTTTTGCAGCTGGGGTCATTCAGGCTGGCATCCATTTTTTTACACCAACCGCACCATGATGCATGAAACATGAGCAATACGTTCTTGTGTTCTTTTTTAGCCTGCACATAAGCTTGTTTTAAAACGGCATCACTTGGTGCCGGCGCATCCTGGGCAAAACTTAAGGTTGCAGCAGATAAAAATATAGTGGCGAATAATAAGATCTGTTTTTTCATAGCGGGTTAATTTATCAGCAAGTTAAAAATAATATCCGGTTATTTTAAAACCAGCTGGGCGGTATTACGGCTTAATTGTTCTAACAAAATAGTTTTTCCGGCTGTAAGATTTTTGACAATTCCATCTCTATCATGTCTTACGGTAATCAGCGTTAAATCGTTGTTATACTTAATGTTATAATCTGATTTTAAGTTATCTAACAGTCTGCTAAAATACTCTGCCTTATAATCGAAACAAACGCTAAAACTTAAGGCCGATGTTTGCATCACGTTGATTTTAACATGACTTTTGGCAAACTTGCTGAAGATATCGCTTAAATGATCTTCCGAAATAAACGAATAATCTTTGGTTGACAATGAAAGCAATACCTGGTCTTGCTTAATGATAATAACCGGCTTTTTAAATACATGCGCCGCGCCGTCTTTGATCACTGTGCCCGGTTCTTCCGGATGGTTAAACGGTTTTACCAGCAATGGTATTTTAGCGTTTTGTAATGGTTTAATAGTTTTTGGGTGGATAACAGTGGCGCCATAATAGGTCATTTCAATAGCTTCGGTGTAAGTCAGCTCGTCAAACTTCACCGTGTCTTCAAATAACTTCGGGTCGGCATTTAAAACGCCCGGCACATCTTTCCAGGTAGTGACCGAATCAGCGCCCAAACAAGCTGCAAATATAGATGCTGTATAGTCAGACCCCTCACGGCCCAGTGTAGTTGTAAAGTTCTCAGACGTACCGCCAAGGAAGCCCTGTGTTACAACAATGCTGCGCTCTAATTGAGTAGGTAGGCTTAGTTTAATACTATCGCGTGTTTTGTCCCATTGCACCACACCCTCACGATAGGTGTTATCGGTATGGATATACCCACGAACATCAAGCCACTGGCTTTTTAAGCCGGCCTCGTTAAGGTACGCGTTAACTATACGGGTTGATACCAGCTCGCCCACAGATACGATCTGATCATAAATAAAATCATAATCATCGTGCGGTTCGTCCTCGATCATCCAGTCTATCTCGACAAAAGTATTGGCCACATCATCAAACACCGGGTGGCCGGGTTCAAACAATTCGGCCATGATATCGTAATGATATTGTTTGATGCCTTCATAAACCGCCTGCATATCATCGGTTTGATCTGCGTAAGCTTTAGTTAATTTCTCGAGCGCGTTTGTAGTTTTACCCATTGCCGAAACCACAATAAGCAATTGCTCGCTTTTATATTTGCCGACCACGTTGGCCAGGTTAATGATACCTTCTGCATCCTTAACTGATGCACCTCCGAATTTAAAAACAAGCATTTATTTAAGATATTGGGTTATGACCGTGTTAGGTTTTAATAGTGATTTGATCTTTGCGTAGGGAATAAATAATTCCGTTTGGCCCGCAGCATAAGGCTTTATTTCGTATTGATTATATAAAAACTTAATACCCAGCGGCGTGATTGAAAAATTTTCGTTCAGCGCGAATTTATTGTCTTTGAAAAAGTAGTTGTTGGCTAATGATGCGGTATCACTTAATTTTTCCTGTTTCCTGAAAATTGTATCAGCTATAGCGGTTAATTTGTTGTGATAATTACCGGCAAGCAGATCACCAAGGTAAATATCTTTATGTACTTTGGTATTCCAGTTAATAAAAGATGTTACAGTGCCGCCATGAGCACCTCCCTGGTAATTATAACCGCCAACCTCAATGGTTACAATGCTTGAATCTTGTCGTATAATTTTCGCGTAGCTATCCAAAGTAAAATACATAGCTGACCGGCTATCATGCTTTTTAAAATCAGTGTAGTTAGCTAAAAAATCCTTTGCATACTGCTGAAGGTTGTTGTTTATTTTATCGGACACGAATAGGTTACATAGTCTGTGGCTTATAAAGTCATTTAGTTGATCCTGCTCAGAAAATATAGGATACTTGATCTTAACAATAGTACATCCGCTATCCGGCTTATTACCACAATCTGCAGCGCGCTGTTTTATAGTTTTATAAGTATAATGAAGCGTATCGGTTGTGATATCAGGCTTAGGCTTTTTGTTATCGCCCCATTGGCATGCGCATAGCCCCAACATCATCCCAAAAACCAATAAATAGCCTGTTTTCATAACTTAATAATTTAATAGTTGATCTTTTGATAATGCCGCGTTTAACCATCCTGTCTCAATAGATGCATGGTATTTGGCGTAAAAATTCAATGCCGGCTCGTTCCAGTCCAACACCTGCCATACCATGCCTGAAAAGCCCATTTCCTTCGCTTCGATGATCAACTGATCAAACAGTAATTTTCCTATACCTCTGCCACGCATGGTTTCGGTAACTATAAAGTCTTCCAGGTACATGCGGCAGCCCTTCCATGTAGAAAAGCGAATATAATACAATGCGAAACCAACTACCAGGCCGCCAACTTCTGCTACGTACGCTTTCCAAACAGGTTTTTCGCCAAAACCGGCCGCTTCAAATTCTTCCAGAGTTACAGTCACTTCCTTCGGTGCTTTTTCGTACAACGCCAATTCGTTAACCAGTTCCAGCATGCGGATGCAATCTTCTTTTACGGCTACTCTTAAATTTACCGTCATTAAGTCATTAGTCATTGTGTCATTTTTTAAATCCGATATCGAACAATCGAAATCCGATATCTGCTAATTATTTTTCCAATGTTTAATAACCCGGCCGCCAAAAATTGTGCTGCCAACCCGTATCATGGTGCTGCCTTGCTCAATGGCTATTTCATAATCAGATGACATCCCCATTGATATCACATCAAAACTATTTTCTTTTCTGAAAAAGCTTTGTTTAATACCATCAAAAAACACTTTCAGTTCTTGAAACTCATCTTTTAACTGTTTTTCTTTATCGGTGTTGGTAGCTATGCCCATTAAGCCTCTTATGCGGATGTTTTTAAATGAAGCAAACTCATTAGACCTCAATAGCTCGATAGCTTCATCAAAGCCCAGGCCAAACTTGGTTTCTTCGTCGGCGATATAAATTTGCAAAAGACAATCTATAGTACGGTTATTTTTTTCGGCCTGTTTATTGATCTCCTGCAACAGCTTTAGGCTATCAACAGATTGGATCATGCTTATAAATGGCGCAATATATTTTACTTTGTTGGTTTGCAGGTGGCCAATCTGGTGCCATTGGATGTCTTTTGGTAATTGTTCCTGCTTTTCAACCATCTCTTGTACCGTGTTTTCACCGAACTCGCGCTGACCGGCATCATAGGCTTCCTGTATGTCGGCAACCGGTTTTGTTTTTGATACTGCTATTAAAGTTACCTTTTTAGGTATAGTTTCGTTTTTTAAGCTTTTGATATTATCTGCAATGCTCATTTATCCGTAATTTTGCTCAATTAAACCGCTAAATTACAGAATGCGTAAACATATTATCTTGTTTTTTTCAGCTTTGCTTTTTTTGTCTGCCTGCCAGCAAAGTGATTATAACAAAGGCGTCATCCCGAGAGATGAAATGGTACGCTTGCTAATCGATGTACATACTATTGACGGGGCTCTTGTTATTCAGCCCAATCTGGATAGTTTGTACACCCAGGGTACGGGTAGATACATGTATTTATTTAAACAATACCATACCGACTCTGCACAATTTAAAAAGAGCGTTAAATATTATTCAACGCACCCTGATGTTATGTTGAAAATGTACGACGAGATCACCAAGCGTCTTCAAACTAAGATTGATTCTATAAATGCCATATTCAAAAAGCAAAATGAATTGCAAAGCAAAAGGCAGGAAGACAAACGTAAAAGGGATGAGAAATTACGCAAAGATTCTGTTCTGATAAAAGCGAAAGAAAACGCCTTGAAAATTAAAAAGGACTCGATTGACAAGGCCAAGAGCGTTAAACCAAAAGAGAAGCATCAGAAAAAATCGAAAAAGAAATTAAAAAAGACACCAACTAAAACAAATGCTTTACCCTGAGAATAGTATTGATAAGCTGGGATTTACCGAGGTAAAGGAATTAATAAAAGCACATTGCCTGAGTGTTATGGGTCAACAAATGGTTGACCGGATACAGGTAATGAGTAATTACGATCAGATAAGTAAGTTTTTAAGCCAGGCGCACGAATTTAAAAACATCTTACAAAACGACGCCGCTTTACCCATTCAGCATTTTTATGATATCAAGGCGCTGGCCAACAAAGCCAGGCTTGAGGGCGCTTTTTTATCCGAGGAAGAATTTTTCAAGGTACTGGCATCCCTTACTACCGTTTTTGCAGTTATAGCTTATTTTAATGAGCGCGAAGGGCAATATCCAAATCTGGAAGCTTTATTTGAACACTTGCCTATTGAAAAGGCTATTATTAAAAAAATTGAGCATGTAATTGACCCCAAAGGAAAAATAAAACCCAATGCCTCGCGCGAGCTTGCCGATATATCGGCAGGTATTGCCAAAGCAGAGCAGGAGGCCCGGCGAAAAATAGACCAGATCTTTAAAAGCGCGTCAGGCAATGGCTGGACCGCTGATGGGTCGCTAACCGTTCGAGACGGCCGTTTATGTATCCCTCTACTCGCCGAGAATAAGCGAAAAGTTAAAGGTTATATTCATGACGAGTCGGCATCAGGTCAAACCGTTTACCTGGAGCCTGAAGAAGTTTTTACGCTTAATAATCGTATCCGTGACCTGGAATTTGAACGCAGGCGAGAGATCATCAAGATATTAACCCTTCTGACAGATGAATTAAGGCCATATGTGCCGCTTTTGTTGTCGTACCATAATCTGCTCACCAAACTGGATTTTGTGCGCGCCAAGAGCCTGTTTGCTATTGATATTGAGGGCGAGCTGCCGCAAATTGTTAACGAGGCCCGTTTAAAGCTGGTTAATGCAAGGCACCCACTATTGTTCCTGAATTTTAAAAAGGAACATAAAATAGTTGTGCCCCTTAATTTGCAAATAGATGAAGGTACACGGATAGTAGTTGTGTCGGGGCCCAACGCGGGCGGTAAATCTGTTTGTATGAAAACTGTTGGCCTGTTACAAATCATGGTGCAGGCAGGTTTATTGATCCCTGCGGATGAAGCCAGTGTGGTAGGGGTGTTCAAGCAGTTTTTTGTGGATATAGGTGATGATCAGTCCATAGAAAGTGATCTGAGCACTTACAGCGCCCATCTTTCAAAAATGAAAAATTTTGTAGAGAACGCTAACGGTAAATCATTGATATTGATAGATGAGTTTGGTACCGGCACCGATCCGCAATTTGGCGGGCCTATAGCCGAAGCGGTGCTGGAATCACTGAACCATAAAAAGGTGAGGGGTATGGTAACCACCCACTACTCAAACCTTAAAATATTTGCCGGCAATACTGAAGGAATTGAAAACGCATCGATGCTGTTTAATAACGTAGAGATGAAGCCGCTATATGTACTGGAAGTGGGCAAGCCCGGCAGCTCATACGCGTTTGAGATCGCTCAAAAAATTGGCTTACCGCGACAGGTGCTTGACCTGGCCAAGACCAAGATCAGCGCCGGACAAAAAAATGTGGATACGTTGTTGGTTGGCCTGGAACGCGAAAAGAAGGAGATCCTGGATACGCGTGTACGGCTGGACAGACAGCAAAGACAGGTAGATGCCTTATTGGCCGAAAATGAAAAGCTAAAAACTTATCTCGAGGAAAACAAAAAGGTGTTAATAAGGGAAGCTAAGGACGAAGCTAAAAACATCATCCTGAATGCTAATAAGCTGGTTGAAAACACCATAGCCGAAATAAAGAACAACAACGCTGATAAGGAGAAAACCAAAAACCTGCGCGAAAACCTGAACCGTGAACTGCAAAAGAACACAGCCAAGCCGGATACTGTAAAACAAGCCACAGCAAAAGATGAAGAACTGAAAGTAGGCGATTGGGTTAAACTAACCGACTCGGAAACTACCGGGCAGGTGATGGAGATTGTAAAGGATAACGTAATTATCGCCATTGGAGATCTGCGTACGGTAGCTAAGAAAAAGCGGGTTGAGAAAGTTTCAAGGGCGTCTGTTCCTAAAAGTATCCGCAAAAATTCCACAAGTTTAACAAGTGATATTGCCAGCTTTAGCCCTGAAATTGATGTGCGCGGTATGCGTACGGAAGACGCTTTGGCTGCTATTGAAAGGTTATTTGACCGAGCCCTGATGATGGGCTTCGGCAATCTTAAAATTCTGCATGGCAAAGGCGATGGTATACTGCGTAAAATGATCCGTCAGTATCTTAAGAAATATGACCAGGTTGATCGTATGGAAGACGAACATGCGGATAGAGGGGGAGACGGAATTACTTATGTGTATTTGAAATAATTTCACAAAAAAGGGTCGTCTTTAATTATGCGAAGACGCCCCTTTTTGTTTTACTCACCAACCTTTTGCTGATCAGGCAACTCATTAGCGCCGGGAATATTGGGTTCAGCGTTATTCTTGCCATCATTATCCGCTGTGCCTTCTTCATAACCTTGTTTTGGTTGCGGCTTATCTCCATTTTTGGCGGGATGGGGTTCTTTAGATGTGGCTTTATCATAGTCTGACCTGCCTTCCTGATTCTGCGATTTAAAATTATTGCTTTCAGTATGCTCTTCTGCCGGTTCTGTGCGCCTGAAGTATTCGTTGGTATAACCCGCATTTTGTGATGGGTTATTTTTGTCATCTCCCGCCGGTGTAACATTGTTTGACCCGAAGTTTTGCCCGCCCATAGGCCGGCCTTCTCTTACCGGCTTGGTTTGTTTAGCGGGTTCGCTTTTTTCTTCTTTGGTTTCATTGTCAACCCTGTACGCGTTGGGTTTGCTTTCTTCAGAATGATTATCCCTGTCATTCTTTATTTCATCTTCTTTGTATAACATAATTTTAGTTTGGTAGTTGTTATAATAACAATGCACAGGCTGTATAATTGTTTTTCTGTGTTTGTAGATTTAGTAGCTTTACTGTACCAATTATAACCGATGAACAAAGTTTTTAAGAATGCTGATGAAGCCATTCATGATGTGACCGATGGGATGACCCTATTACTTGGTGGCTTTGGTTTGTGCGGCCTGCCCGAGAATTGTATCACGGCCCTTGTTAAAAAAGGAGTGAAGGATCTAACCTGTATATCAAACAATGCCGGGGTGGATGATTTTGGGATAGGCTTGATGCTGAAGCAACGGCAGGTTAAAAAAATGATCGCGTCATACGTCGGTGAAAATGCTGAGTTTGAACGTCAACTGTTAAGTGGCGAACTGGAAGTTGAACTGATTCCACAAGGAACGCTGGCAACGCGCTGCATGGCTGCAGGTTATGGTATGCCGGCCATATTTACGCCGGCAGGCATAGGTACAGAAGTAGCCATAGGTAAAGAAATACGCAATTTTAACGGAAAGGATTACCTGATGGAGATGGCCTTTGATGCCGACTTTGCCATTGTTAAAGCCTGGAAAGGCGATACCATGGGTAATTTGATCTACCGCGCCACTGCGCGCAATTTTAATCCGGTAATGGCAATGGCAGGTAAGATAACTATTGTCGAGGTTGAGGAGTTGGTAGAGCCCGGCGAATTGGATCCGGATCATGTCCACACGCCTGGGATCTATGTGCACCGGATCTTTCAGGGCGTCAACTATGAGAAAAGGATAGAACAACGAACCACACGTCAACATGATCAGAAAAGCTAAAATAACAGACGCGCCCGACATTTGTACGCTGTTAGGCCAACTTGGATACCCTGCAGATGAACAGTTAATTAAAGACAAGTTAGTTTTATTAAATGACAACGCAGATCATGAACTATTGGCTTATGAGAAAAATGAAAAAGTGATCGGTTTTATTTCAATTCATTTCATTCCGCAAATAGCCATGGCCGGCGATTTTGCCAATATTGCATATTTCTGTGTTGATGAAAATACTCGCAGTAAAGGCATCGGTGCCGCATTACTGGACCGGGCAGAAGAGTTGGTTGCAGAGCGAAAATGCGACCGGATTTTTGTTCATTGTAACGGGCATCGTATTAATGCACATCGCTTTTATGAACGTAATGGTTATACTGATTCGCCTAAATATTACGTCAAGAAATTAAATTAGATATGTTGGATAAAACAGGAATAGCAAAACGCATTGCTAAAGAGATAAAAGACGGCTACTACGTGAACCTTGGTATTGGTATACCTACGCTGGTGGCAAATTATATTCCTGCTGATATGGATGTGGTGCTGCAATCAGAAAATGGTTTGTTGGGTATGGGTCCGTTCCCGTTTGAGGGGGAGGAAGATGCTGATCTGATCAATGCCGGGAAACAGACAATAACCATGCTTCCGGGTTCGGCGATATTTGATTCGGCTATGAGTTTTGGGATGATCAGGGCACGCAAAGTAAACCTGACTATACTGGGCGCTATGGAAGTATCAGAAAACGGCGACATAGCCAACTGGAAGATCCCCGGTAAAATGGTAAAGGGAATGGGAGGGGCTATGGACCTGGTGGCATCCGCAGAAAATATTATCGTTGCTATGCAGCACGTAAACAAAGCCGGTGAGTCAAAACTTTTACCACAATGCACTTTACCCTTAACCGGTGTTAACTGCGTGAAAAAGATAGTAACTGAGCTGGCTGTGCTGGATGTATTACCCGGCGGCGGTTTTAAATTATTAGAACGCGCACCGGGAATAAGTGTCAAAGAAATAAAAAATGCAACTGCCGGTAAGTTGATAATTGAAGGCGAGATACCGGAGATGGAGATTTAAATCTTCAAACTTAACTCAGTATCTTTTCCCTCAACTCTTTCGAGATCTCATCAGTTACTGCCTGTATATTATCAGCAGTCTGCGTATTATTAATAATGATCTTGTGGCAGCCGGTTTTATATGGCAACAAAAACTCTTTATAAGCCGGTACAACGTGGTTTATCCATTTGTACATCACATCATCATGCGAGTAGCCTCGTTCTATTAGGTCGCGTTTAAGGCGGCGTTTTAGGGCAACTTCTTCATCAGCATCCAAAAATATCCTAAGATCGATCAGATCGCCAATACCTTTAAAATGAAAGATAAATAACCCCTCGATGATCAATATCGGCGCAGGTTTTATCTCCAGTATTTTGGGTTCAATGTTAGGGTTGTTAAATGTGTATTCTTCCTTATAGATAGTTTCGCCTGCAACCAGTTTATTGATATCCCGTTCAAACTGATCGTTATCAATGGTTGATGGCTGGTCAAAATCATAAAGCTTATTTTCCTCGGGAGTCATGTTATGCGCTACCGGGAAATAATAATCATCCTGCGATATCAGGCAAACCTCGTCGGCAGAAAAATGATCCAGGAAACGGTTCAAAAAAAACGTCTTTCCGGACCCGCTTCCGCCGGCAATCCCTATTATGTAAGGTTTATTCATTAGGGCTGCCGTAGCTAATGTTTACATGAATACGTTTATCTAATCCGCCGATAGATTCGGCAACATTTTTAGTCATAACCAGGATAACATCCTTTGTGCTTTCATTATCGGTAATATGGCCTACTACTTTGGCAAAAGTAGTACGGTTTGTCATAGGGTTTGTTATTTTTATAACAGTACCTATCGGCGCGGTGCGGTGCAATACCAGTTTTTTGTTAGGATCAAGGCTGGCGTCATCTATCCAAGTAGCTACACCTTTTTCATCCTTTTCATATAAGCCAAATTTATTGGCATTGAATTTACGTTCGGCAATACTATCAGATGCAGAAACATAACTGGTAGAATCGCGCTTTGCTACTGTATTTTCAGGGGCGGGCGGAGCAGCATCTGCAGTACCCGATTGCACCTTTATAATTTGCCCGGGGGTTACAGTAGTACTGGTTAATCCGTTCAATTTGGTAATATCCTCAACAGTTGATGAAAACCTTTTAGCAATAGAATACAGCGTTTCTCCGGCTGATACTTTATAATCCTGCGTTACAATACCACTGCCAGTAGCAGACGGTTGATTATTTGTAGCTGGTTGTTGTTGCTGTTGTACAGGGGGCTGTTGTTGGTTCACTACAGGTGGCGGTGTAACCGCCGGCTTGGTTTGCGGAACAACTGCAGGTTTATTTTGCTGTACTACCGTTGGTTTGGTTACCTCTAAAAACGACCTGTCTGTGGGTACTTTAATAACATCACCTATTTTTAACGGTGCGTTGTTATTGAATTTTATGATATCACCCGGCCTTACATTGTAGCGGCGGCCTATCGAGTAGTAATTATCTTTAGGATCAAGCTTGTGTAATATCACTTTTTTTCCATCGTGGTTTTCAATCCCGATAGAATCTGTTAATATATTTTTAGCAAAAAGTGATGTGGATAGTGTTAGCAGGGGTGTTATGAACAATAAAGCTTTTAATTTCATAATATAATATTATTCAGTTCTTTACAGGTTGATAACCTTTAGTTCTGATTTGTTTTTTATATAAACGAGCCAATTTTTATACAGGATAAACGACTCAGGTTGCATTTTTTGTATATCTGCATTTAATAAATCTTCATAAACCGGGCCGGTTTCATTCATGATATATAAATGTTGTTTTAACTGTCCCGTAATGAAAGTGTGCAAAGATACAATTCTGAAAGTATTGTAATCAAGAGAATGTACAATGTTTCCGTATGGGTTTGCCGGTAATGAAAAACCCGGGTCACCGTCATTTAACATTTGCGGGGCGATGATGTAATTTTCCGCCTCGCGGTCAATGTTCTGGTCAAATTGCCTTATAACCGCGCCGGTTTTAACATCGGCCAGAAATAATTTCCTTGGCTGTATCTGGGTATGATATAAAACAGGGCCGTTTGCAGAAAGGTGATCAAAAGCATAGGTATAATTACTCCAGGCAATTTCGCCGTTTCTATCAACAGCAATAACCCCTTTATGTACCGGCGCGTTTTCTGATTGGTAATTATGCAGTAACAAAATGCCATTATAAGCGGCCTCCATTCCGGTTAACCATCTTTCAGGGGTAGTGTAATCTTTAAAATTGATTTTTCTGTCCGTAAGATCTATTGATGCGAATGAAACCTGTTTGTCAGTTGTCCTTATTTCAAGATTAACGGTATCGGTTAAACTATCAATTTCCATGCGCCAGATCGCCCCGCCAAACTGCTCATTAATGAATGGTAATAGCATAGTCATAAAGGGTACAAATATGCTATTAAAATCAGCAGGATTGGTATCTTTACACAACAAAAGTACATAGTACCTATTATCACTCATACAACAATTTTACACCATGAACGCGAAAGAAATCAGCCTTAAAGAAGGTAAAGTAAAACCGGTAGTTGATCATTTAAATGACCTGCTTGCAAATTATCACATCCATTATCAAAAGCTAAGGGGCTGCCACTGGAATGTTAAGGGCACCAACTTTTTTACCCTGCATGTTAAGTTTGAAGAGCTTTATACCGAAGCCTTGGTAACTATCGATGAACTGGCAGAACGTATTCTTACCCTGGGTAAAGCGCCATACAGTACTTTTGACGATTATATAAAAACATCAACCATTAAAGAGATCAATACCATTGGGTTAAAAGATACCAAGATGGTTAAAGAGATTATTGAAGATATGGCGAAACTAATAGAGTTTGAACGTGAACTATTAGAAATTACCGCTGATGCCGGCGACGACGGTACAAACGATATGGTAAACCGGTTTATGCAATTCCAGGAAAAAAACACCTGGATGCTACGCTCATTTGTTAACGAAGACTAAGCATTTTAATATTATATAAACAAAGAACGCCCACTTAACTAAGCAGGCGTTCTTTGTTTGTGAGCACTTTTAATACCTGTAACCTATAGTAAAAAAGAAATTATTATTGGTTGCGTTTGCGCTTGCAGATGGGGTGGTATCGCCGATATCATAAGGCAAAATGGTTTGACTGCTATTTAAGTGCACATAAGTAGCGTCAATATAATAATTACCCAAACGGTAACCTAAGCCACCGGTTACAATTTTTGTATCAATTCCGCCCGTTTTTAACGGACTGCCTTGTATGGCGTAACCACCACGTAAAGCAAAAGCGTCGGTTATTTTGATCTCGGCCCCGGTATGAAAATTAACGGCCGACTTATAGTTGCTTGCAATAATACCCTGGTCATAAGTATTGGTATAATTGTCATTACTGCTGATATGTGTACCGGCATAGTCAATGTATTCAACATCGCCGGTTATAAAACCATATTTGCCAATAAATACAGATAGCCCACCTGCCGCCTTAAATGCTGTACGCAAATCGTAAGTTAGCGGATACTCCTGCGGGCCGTTTGAAAAATTGCCGTTATTAGCTATGTTGGTTCTTAATCCTTCGCTAAATGAATCATTAACATTTATAAATGTAGGGCTGGTAATTACAGCGCCAACACGTACGCTTTCCAGTATTTTGTACATGATGCCTAACCGTGCATTAAATCCCTCGCCTTTGGTGTTTTGGTATTGCGTATAAGTTGAATTATAAGCGCGATTAGCCGGCACATTGTTTTCTAATACCGATGCCGTGCCTGTTTCGGTAAAACTATTTGTTGATTTATAGCGTAGTTCTGTAACACCTACGCCTAAACCCAGGTACAATTTATTGCTGTAATTAGCCCCGACAGAAAAATCGTAAGCGCTTTGGCCGCCAACCCTTGTAATATTACCTGCCTGTAATTCGCCGGGAATTGCGTTACCTTGATAAGTATAGTTTGAGCCGCCACCCGCGCCATACGCGTCTATCAATTTTTGATCAAAAGCCCATGCCTGTAAATTATCCGAGCCAATACCAAGGTCGTTGGCGAGTTTAGCATAATAATCCGCAATGGAATTGTTGTTGTTTTTAGCGCCATATTGAACACTCTCATAAAAATTATTGGTGCGGTTATAAGCTATACCGAAATTTACGCTTAACCAACCTTTAGTTTTGTCCTGGCCCGGCGGGGTATTTAAGCGGTTATAAAAAACAATAGCGGCATTACTCATATTGACGCTGTTGTCGGTGGCAGACGATGCTTGGCCCAAATAGGTGGCTTTATTGGTATTGCCGTCAAATTCGGGCGTTATGCTCAGTTCTGAGTGGGTAAAATATCCTAAGCCGGCCGGGTTGCCACTTACGGAGCTTAAATCGCCACCAATAGCGGTACCCGCATTACCAATAGCTTTTATGCGCGATGTTGAACTGGTTTGAAATGTGGAAAAGCGGATAGCATCTTTAGCATATTGGGCAAAACCGTTATTGCTAACTGCTGCTAACGCAATTGCAAAAAGTAGAAATTTATATCTCATAGATGTTGTTATTATGGCCTTACCGGTCTGCCGCCGCCACCACTTGCAGCACCACCGCCGCCAGAACTGCCGGAGCTACCTGAACTGCTTGATGAACTTGTACTGGGTGGGGGTGAGTAACGTTCGATAGTTTGTTGTTGCTGGATCACCGGCCTTGGGTTGTCCTGACGGATGATACGGTTGCCATTACCTGTCGGATTAACGTACGCTGTCGAATTGATGCCCGGGCGGCCCGGATACACCGCATAGCTGCCGCCGGGACGCCTGCTGCCTGTAAATGCCGTATTGCCATTATTATTAGTCGATGTGCCGTTCCCGCGGCTAAAATTTAAACCGGCAGATGATGATGGCCGTGAACCTGAAGATACCCCAATTTTATTGAAAACAAGCCCCCCTGAATTTGCCCGACTGAACCTATCACCTGCGTGAGATCTTTTATGACTGACGCGGCCACCGCCACCGTATATATAGCTTGAATAAGCTACACCATAACCATAATTATCATATCCGCCAAAATCACCATAGCCAAAATCATATGCAGAATATATACCCAGATCATCATAAGCGTCTGCATAATCATCATCACCATTATCTATCTGTTCGGTGGCTGATGTATTTGCAGGTGGAGGCGTAGCATAGTCATTTGATGCGTAGTCATAGTAAAAGTCATCGCTATAATCAAAAGGGGTAAGGTAGCTAAACCTGTCTATGCGCGATTTATAGTCGCCATAATAATAGTAATCATCATTATTGGTATAGCTATTTTGTGCGTATTGCGGTTGAGGATCGAATGAGTCGCCTGCTTTTGCCTTGGTGTAATAAACGTCATCGCCAATGGTTTGTGTTTTGGCCAGGTTGTTCATGGATGAGCAGGAACTCAGTGCAATAGCGATGATAATAATAATTCCTAAAGGCAGGATGGTTTTCATTTTTTCAAGCGTTGGTTATAAATATATAACTAATATTTGCCGGCAAGGTTTAATTTGACGTTCTGATAACGTATAAATTTATAAATTTGACCACAATAATAAGTAATTAAACAGTCAAAATCTATTCCACAAACAAATGAGTAAAGGCGTTATTAGTAAAGATGAAGATTATTCGCAATGGTATAACGATCTGGTTATAAAGGCCGATATGGCCGAGTATTCGCCGGTTAGGGGTTGTATGATCATTAAGCCGTACGGATATTCCATCTGGGAAAAAATGCAGGGCGTATTAGACAAAATGTTTAAAGACACAGGCCACAGCAATGCTTATTTCCCGCTGCTGATACCCAAATCTTTTTTCTCAAAAGAAGCCAGTCACGTAGAAGGTTTTGCAAAAGAATGTGCCGTGGTTACCCACTATCGTCTAAAAAATGATGGCAGCGGTAATATTATAGTTGATGAAGAAGCTAAACTGGAAGAAGAACTGATCATTCGCCCAACATCAGAAACTATTATCTGGAATACCTACAGGGGCTGGATCCAATCATACCGCGACCTGCCGATACTGGTAAACCAATGGGCCAACGTAATGCGTTGGGAAATGCGTACGCGTTTATTCTTACGTACCAGCGAGTTTTTATGGCAGGAAGGGCACACCGCCCATGCTACTGCAGATGAGGCCGTTGCCGAAACCGAACAAATGCTTGAAGTATATGCCGATTTTGTGGAGAACTTTTTGGCATTACCTGTTGTAAAGGGCCGTAAAACACCAAATGAGCGTTTTGCAGGTGCATTGGATACTTATTGCATAGAAGCATTAATGCAAGACGGTAAAGCTTTACAAGCGGGCACATCTCACTTTTTAGGGCAGAATTTTGCTAAAGCGTTCGACGTTAAATTTACTAACAAAGAAAATAAACTGGATTACGTTTGGGCTACCTCTTGGGGTGTATCAACCCGTTTAATAGGTGCGTTGATCATGGCGCACTCTGACGATGCAGGCCTTGTTTTGCCGCCAAAACTGGCGCCGATACAGGTAGTTGTTGTGCCGATATATAAACATGACGAGGAGTTAGCTAACATAACCACATATGTAAATGGTCTTCGTAAAGAATTGATAGCTAAAGGTATATCTGTAAAATTTGACAATCGTGATACACATCGTCCCGGAGCTAAATTTGCAGAGTATGAATTAAAAGGAGTGCCATTGCGTGTAGCCATCGGCAGCCGTGATATGCAAAACGGTACTGTAGAACTTGCGCGCCGAGATACCAAGACAAAAGAAACTGTTAGCCAGGAAGGCTTGGCCGGTCATATCGAAAAGTTGCTGGAAGAAATTCAGGCAAACATCTACCAAAAAGCCGCAAACTTCCGCACAGAAAATACTACCGAGGTTGACACTTACGAAGAATTTAAACGCTTACTGGATGAAAAACCGGGTTTCCTGTCAGCACACTGGGATGGCACATCAGAAACCGAGCAACGCATAAAAGACGAAACCAAGGCTACCATACGCTGTATACCTTTAAATAATAAACAGGAAGAAGGTAAATGTATTTTGACAGGCAAACCGTCAACGCAACGGGTTTTGTTTGCAAGGGCATATTAACCCCCCGGCCCCCTGAAGGGGGAGCTTAATAAAAGGGTGGTAAGATGTTAAATAATATATAATGTGTGTTCGGCATATTCCGACACGTTAATCAAAAAGGACCCCCTTTAGGGGGCTGAGGGGGCATGAAATTCGCGACAAAAGCAATACACGCAGGGCAAGAGCCTGATCCATCAACCGGCGCGGTAATGACGCCGATATACCAGACATCAACCTACTGGCAAAAATCGCCGGGCGATCACCAGGGGTATGAATATTCGCGCGGGACAAATCCTACACGTAAAGCGTTGGAGAACTGCCTGGCAGCATTAGAGAACGCTCAATTCGGACTTGCTTTCTCAAGCGGTATGGGTGCTACCGATGCTGTAATGAAACTGTTATTGCCCGGCGACGAAGTAATAACCGGTGATGACCTGTATGGCGGTTCGTACCGTATGTTTACCAAGATCTTTGCTAATTACGGTATCAAGTTCCATTTCCTGGACCTGTCAGATCCCGAGATCATCCGTGAGCATACAAACGCTAACACCAGACTGATCTGGATAGAAACGCCAACCAATCCAACGATGCAGATTGTAGATATAGCGGCGGTGACAAAGATCGGTAAGGAAAAAGGGCTGCTAACCGTGGTAGATAATACTTTCGCTTCGCCATACCTGCAAAACCCGATCGACCTTGGTGCCGATATCGTAATGCATTCAGTCACCAAATATATTGGCGGCCACTCAGACGTGGTAATGGGCGCTTTAATGACAAATAACGAAGACCTTTATAAACGCCTTTTCTTTATCTATAACGCTTGCGGTGCTACACCGGGGCCTATGGATAGCTTTTTGGTACTGCGGGGCATAAAAACGCTGCACCTGCGTATGAAAGCGCATTGCGATAACGGCCGTAAAATAGCCGAATTCCTGAAAACGCATCCAAAAGTAGACAAGATCTACTGGCCTGGCTTTGCAGATCATCCAAACCACGAGATCGCAAAAAAACAAATGCGCGATTTTGGCGGCATGATCTCTATTACCTTAAAAGATGCTGATTTGAAAGAAACATTCCGCGTAGCGTCCTCATTTAAAGTGTTCTCATTAGCCGAATCATTGGGCGGTGTTGAATCATTGATCAATCACCCCGTTACCATGACCCACGCGTCTATCCCAAAAGAAGCGCGCGAAAAAGTTGGCGTGGTTGATAACCTGCTGCGCTTAAGCGTAGGGGTAGAGGATGTGGATGATTTATTGGATGATTTGAAACAAGCGCTTTCTTAAAATAGATCAACTGTTAAATTTGTTTGTCATTCTGAGCATAGCGAAGAATCTTATACGTCTTACTTACGGCGCTTACAGGATTCTTCGCTATGCTCAGAATGACAAAGTTTTTTAAAAAATGATAGAAAACCTTCGTTCCTTTCTCGACGTCAAAGTAGCCCAATATAACCAACCCGGTTTTATTGCAAATGACCCAGTATCCATTCCGCACATGTTCACAAAAAAACAGGATATCGAGATCATGGGTTTTTGGGCGGCTACTTTAGCCTGGGGGCAGCGGGTAACTATCATCAATAAGTGCAAAGAGTTGATCGCTTTAATGGACGGCGCGCCTTATGATTTTATCATTAATCATGAAGAGATTGACCTGAAGAAACTATTGCATTTTAAACACCGCACTTTTAATGATATAGACACACTGTATTTTATTAGTTTCTTCCGGTACCATTATGAGCGTCATGAATCTTTAGAAGATGCGTTCATACCCCCCAACTCCCTGAAGGAGGAGTTGAATGGCGTGGTGGAGAATTGTCTTAATCATTTTAGAAAGTACTTTTTTTCATTGCCGGATTACCCGCACCGCACCAAAAAACACGTATCATCGCCATCGCAAAAATCAACCTGTAAACGACTTAATATGTTTTTGCGCTGGATGGTACGCAAGGATGATAACGGTGTTGACTTCGGTATCTGGAACCAAATTAAACCATCAGACCTGATCATGCCCTGCGATCTGCACGTTGATAGGGTAGCACGTAAACTTAACCTCATTACCCGCAAACAAACCGACTGGCAAACTGCGATCGAGCTAACTGAACACTTACGTGAGTTTGACCCTGCCGATCCTGTTAAATATGATTTTGCCCTGTTTGGTTTAGGCATTGAAGAACGTTGGGGTGCTAACGAAATTATTTCGATATTGTAAAAAGTTAAGGCACTAAGAGCGTCGTCATGCTGAGCCGGTCGAAGCATAGTGTGCAAAGGCCTTCACGCTTATCCTTCGACAAGTTCAGGATGACACCCTTTTTATATTTGAAATATGCAACCCGACAACTCCATGTCACAATTCTTAACCGGTAAATCGCCGCATACCTTAGCGCTGTTTCATCATTTTATCAACGAGTTTGAAAAGATAGGCCCTGTCACTGTTGAGCCCACCAAAACCATGATCGGTATCTCTAACGCACATAAACGCATTGCCTGGGTAACTCAATTAGGTAAAAATTTTATTCACGTAGTTTTCCCGTTCAAACAGCATTATGACGATAATATGTGCTTCCAGAAAGTAGGACAGGTGCCCGGTCAGCAGCAATTTAATCACCACCTTAGGATTTTAAATACTGATGATATCAATGAAGAAGTTTTAGGGTTTATGCAGCTGGCTTTTGATCTTGAATGAAAGGTATTTATTCGCCCGTCGCGCCTGTGTTTTAGCTAATTTGATGTATATTTGGTCATGCCTGCTTCCTATCCAATAAAATTTACCTGTCAAATATTACTGTCTGTTTTTTTATTGTTCATACCAGTTGTTGTTTTTGCCCAGTCGGGCTATGACGTATCCGGTGTTGTTACCGGCGAAAAAGGTGAACCTGTTAAAAGCGCCACGGTTTTTATCGGCGGATCAGAACGGGTTACCCATACCGGCGAAGATGGTCGTTTCATATTCAGCAATGTGCCCCAAGGCACTTTTCAACTTTCTGTGCAGGTACTTGGCTACAGCCCGTTAACCCGCAATATTATAGTTAAAGCAGCGCCCCTTAATGTCGACCTGCAACTGAGCGTAAAATCAATAGTACTTCAAGGCGTACAAATAGGCAAGAAAAGCGCGTGGGCAATTAACTTCAAAATATTTAAAGAAAACTTTTTGGGCGAGTCTGCCAATGCCAGGCAGTGTGTTATTGTTAACCCCAAGGTTATAAACTTCAGCACAAAAAAAGGGCTGCTGTTGGCTGATGCCGATGATTTTTTAATTATAGAAAATAAGCGCCTGGGTTACAGACTTCGTTACCAGCTGGAAGATTTTGGGTACAACTCGGTAGAAGATATAGCACTGTATCATGGCGAATGCACCTTTGAAGATCTTGACGGAACAGATGAACAGAAGAAAGAATGGGCAAAAAATCGTTTGGATACTTATAAAGGCTCATTTACGCACTTTCTGCGGTCGGTATACAGTAACAAGGTTTTAGAAAACGGCTTTATAGCCAGGCCATTGTATGGATATGGATCAGAAAGAGTTAACCCGGATATAGAAGACCGTGATAAACTGGTAATAAACGATACCCAGGTAAAGTTTGACTCGCTCGTAGCCTCTATTGATACCAGTTTTAAATCATTTAAGTTTAAACAATTATACGTTCTGTATGATCCGCAAAAGGCACGGGCTTTTTTCTCGAACGCGTCTAATAAAACAAAAACTGTAATAATTGATAATAAAGCAACGGTGCTGAAGCTGGCATCAGACGCCGCTGTAATAGACAGAAAAGGAAGTTATACAGATTACCGGGATTTCTTTATTTACGGCAACTGGGCAAAAGCAAGGTTGGCCGACCAATTACCTGTCGAATATCAGCCACCTTTTATCCCTTTAGGGCAAAAAGATTACCCTACCGATAAGCTGGTTGCTAAGCTTCAAAAATGGCGGGATAGCATTCCGCAGGAAAAACTATACCTGCAATTGGATAAACCCTGTTATGCGCACAGCGATACCATTTGGTTTAAAGGTTACCTTACCATTGGCAGCAGGCATGAACGTTCTGCCTTAAGCGGCGCTGTTTATGTAGACCTGATCGATCAACAGAATGAAGTGATCAATGAACTGAAACTACCGGTTGTTTCAGGGATGATGACCGGCAACTTTGTACTTGACGATACCTTGAAAGATGGCAGATACCGCATACGTGCCTTTACCCGTTGGATGCGAAACGCGGGAGAAGACTACTTTTTTGACCAGGCAATAAACGTCGGTAATCCGGATAAAACCGGGATGCAAAAAGATAAGAACAGCGATCTGCAAAAAACAGATATACAATTTTTCCCGGAAGGTGGCAGCCTGGTAAATGGCCTTTCTTCAAGAGTAAGCTTTAAGTCGGTCGGAGTGAGCGGACTCGGGCAAGTTATCAGCGGTAAAGTCACCGATAATGACCATAAAGAAGTAGCGGATATTGTTACCTTACATGCCGGCATGGGCAGCTTTTTATTGAAGCCTTTATCCGGCAAAACCTATACCGCCAATATCAATTTTGCTGACGGATCAACCAAATCCATTGCGTTACCGACTGCTTTGAATGATGGTTATGTACTTAATGTGTATCAGCCCAACCGCGACAGTATATTGGTACGCGTACGTGCATCTGCTACGCTGCAGGCATCAACCATTTACCTGGTGGTACACAGTAGTGGGGAGATCATCTCTGCATTACCGATAGTATTTAGCGGCGCTGTGTCATCCATTTGGCTGGATAAAAGGGCTTTCCCCAGCGGGATAGCCCAATTTACCATTTTCAACGCCAATAATGAGCCCCTTAATGAGCGTAAAGCGTTTATCAAGACCGATGATCACATGAAGCTGACCGTTAAGGCAACTAAACCCGCTTATAAAAGCAGGGAGCATGTGCAACTTAACTTAGATGCTAATGACAGCGACGATAAACCAACTTTCGGCAATTTTTCTGTGACCGTTACCGATGAAAGTAAGGTGCTTGTTGATGAAAATAGCGAGAGTACCATCTTCTCTAACATTTTGCTGAAGTCAGATCTTAAAGGCTATATAGAAAAACCTAATTACTATTTCACTGCCGATACAGATACTGTAAATATTGCGCTGGATAACCTGATGCTTACACAGGGCTATCGCAGGTTTGAATGGAAGTTGCTGGATAATATGAATTTTAAACCGGCTTTTGCTGCAGAAGGCCTGGGCTCTACGGTATCAGGTTTGGTTACCACATTAAGCCATCAGCCTTTGGCTAAAGCTAATGTGCTCATTGCGTCAGTCAAAGCCGGATTTAAAAGAGATACAGTTACGGATGCTAACGGCAGGTTTAAGTTTGATAAAATGTTTATTGGTGACAGCCTTAAATTCGCGGTGCAGGCCCTTGATACCAAGGGCAGCGATAAAGTAATCATTACTTTAGACAGCATTGCGCAAATAAAGCTCGATGGTAACAACGGTAAAATCAATAAAATAATTACCGCAAGTAGCGTTTATCCAAAAAATGATGACGAGGACAGGCAAACAATAGTTGGTTTAAAAGGAAACACCGTATTAAAACAGGTCAATATCAAAACACAGGAAATAAAAAAAGCAAGTAAAATCATAGCACCCCAGAGTACCTTCCAGGTACCTGAACAAGGCGCTGATCAAACCATTACCATTGCCAACCCTGAAAGTTATATCGACCTGACGAGGGCTTTAGAGGCCAATTTACCGGGGATACGTGTTGATATTGATGAGAATGGTTATAATGAACTGGTAAGCACCCGGCCATCAAATAGTTTGCTCAATGCAAGTAACAATGCCAACAAAAATGTGGGTAAAGAAATAGGCTTGATAGTAAACGGAAGAAAAATAACAAGCAAAGGCGAACTTGATGAGATATTGCAGGGCAGTATCTTGCCCGAAGATATAGCAAAAATTGAGATAGTGAGAACCAACGTAGCTGTGATGAATTACCTGCACAGCCCTGACGAACCGGGCGGAGGCTATGCTGGCTATGTTTTACTCTTTACAAAATTAGGATCTTCAAAAAGGCAGTACAACCCTAATATGGCCAACATTACGCCCAGGGGCTTCAACAAGGTGCGCACTTTTTATTCTCCGCATTACGACCACCCCGAAGTCAGCAATAACCAACCCGACCAGCGTACAACAATCTACTGGAAGCCATACCTTAATACGGATGCTACAGGTAAGGCTACTTTTGATTTCTACAATGCCGATAGCCCGGGAAAATACAGGGTAGTTGTAGAGGGTATTAGCGCCAACGGCGAGTTAGGCAGGCAGGTATATACTTATAAAGTTGAGTGATATATGAAGCTGTAGTCATGGCTTTGATATAATCAGCATTTAATAATAACAGGCTTCATAACTATAAATATTAGATTGTATATTTGATCAACCTAATACCTATCTTATGAAAACCATCTGCCAATTGTTTTTCTATACAATTTTATTGCTTGCATGTAACCGGGTATTAGCCCAGGAGGGATACACTGTGTCAGGGGTGGTCACTAATGAAAAAGGTGAGCCGCAAAAAAGCGCGACTGTTTTCATAGGCGGCTCAGAACGGGTAATGCCTACCGACGAAAACGGCATGTTTAATTTTGCCAATGTACCTTCCGGGACCTTTCAAATTTCTGTACAAATGCTTGGTTATGCTTCAGCAACGCGAAACATTATCATAAAAAATTCTTCGGTGAAAGTTGATATACAGTTGCAGCCAAAATCTACAACGCTTAAAGAGGTAGTTATAGGGGATAATGACGCATGGAATAAAAACTTTAATGTGTTTAAAAGAACCTTTTTAGGCGAATCGAAAAATGCTAAGCAATGTGTTATTGTTAACCCCAAAGTGATAAACTTTAGCACCAGGAAAGGGTTTTTACTGGCGGATGCCGATGATTTTCTGATCATAGAAAATCCAAGACTGGGGTACCGCGTCCGTTACCTGCTTACCGGGTTTACTTATAATTATGCCGAGCAAATTACTTTATATCATGGTGAATGCACCTTTGAAGAACTGGGCGGGAGCGACGAACAAAAAAAAGAATGGGCAAAAAACCGTTTGGCGGCTTATCAAGGGTCATTTATGCATTTTTTACGCTCGGTTTATGCTAATAATACCTTAGAAAACGGCTTTATTACCCGGCCATCAGACGGTTTCCTTACATTTAAATTTGATGAATCGTTGGTACAGATCCCCGACAAGGTCATCGTAAAAGATCGCCCGGTGATGTTCGATTCGCTGCTTACTGCAATTGACACCAATTTCGCTTCGTTCAAATTCAGGCGGGATATTTATGTTAATTATGAACCAAAACAATTGGCACACTTTAAGGACCGAAATAATGATATACTGCAAACCATTCATATCGACCCAACCGGATCTGTGTTGAGGTTAATGACCGACCAGGCCATTATCGACAAAAAAGGCAGTTATACTGATTACCGTGACTTTTTTATTCAAGGCTATTGGGGAAAGGCCCGGGTGGGTGACCAGTTACCGGTTGAATACCAACCACCTGTGCCAGACATTCCGCGCCGGGTAGTAGCTATTAACCCCTTGCTTGTTTCTTTGCAAAAATGGACGGACAGCATCCCGCAGGAAAAAGCCTACCTGCACTTGGATAAACCGTATTATGTACCCGGCGATACCATTTGGTTTAAAGGATACCTAACCACGGGCAGCAGGCACCGGTTATCACCTTTGAGCGGCGCAGTTTATGTAGATCTGATTAACGATCAGGATCAGGCCGTAAAAACGTTGAAATTGCCGGCAGATTCAGGAACCGTTGCGGGCGACTTGATATTGGACGATGAGATCAAAGCGGGAAGCTATCGCATAAGGGCCTATACCCAATGGATGCGCAATGCCGGCGAAGATTATTTCTTTAACCGGATATTTACTATAGGCAATCCTTTACAAACAGAAAAAGATAAAAAAGCACTAAAACCATCACGACAACAACCGCTGCGACAACCCGACGTGCAATTC
>NZ_VLPK01000004.1 GCF_007558865.1 Mucilaginibacter corticis | reverse complement strand
CGTTCAAAATCGGCGAAGACTTCCAGGTCTTCATCTCCATGCAAAACGATCTTGTATTTTCCTTCCAGGCGTGTGCTGCTGCAACACGCACTGATTAATTTTCCCAAAGCAAACTTAGTTTTACGAAGTTCCAGGCTGCCTTCCAGCAATTGGTCTGAAATCAGTAATTCTTCGATCAGGTTAGCTACTTTTCCGATACTCTTGTTGGCTTGCGTAATCAAAGCGGAAACTTTAGTGGTATGCTGTGCGTCATCTACTTTATTCAAAAGCTGTAAGGAAGCTTTCAAACTGGTCACCGGCGTCTTTAACTCGTGACTTGCCGCACTGATAAAATTGTTCTTTTGCTGTTGCAGGTTTTTAAACTGTTCGGCTTCAGACTTTAATTTGATCTCGTTTAATTTGCGGTCGGAAATATCATTCTGAATGCCAATATAGTGGGTGGTTGCGCCCGACTCATTTTTTATTGGTGAAATATAGATCTCGTTCCAGAATTCTGAACCGTCTTTCCTGTAGTTTAGTAATTCAACTACACAATGACTATTATTTAGTAAAGCCTCCTGAATTTCAAACCTGCCGTCCTGTAATCGTTGATCGCCCTGTAAGAACCGGCAGTTTTTGCCCAGTACATCGCCCCGGTCGTAAGTATCCTGCTTTTTTTTTATGCAGTTGGTCCGTCTTCCACAGTTCGTTGGCTATGCCAGCATCATCGCCATTGCTGTTAGATGACTGGAAACTAAGCCGTTCCACCGCATGGCGATGGTTCGCTTTTGAAAGTTTATGCTGGCATGTCGAGATTAGGCTATCTCGATGGTTTGATGGTTTGGTTTACCTATTACTGATGGACAGAAATTACTAATCACTAACGAAGAACTGCGGCCTTTACAGTTAAGCTATCGAGCCAATCTTGGTTCAATCATTTAAAATTACTCCAAAGCGCTGGATTGGTCCGAATATGACTAAGCAGTTCAATCGTCTGCTCCACTTCGTCTCTTGTGAGTTCCAATGTGCCGTCGGCGGTATAAGTGAAAAGTTTATCCGGCATTTCGAATGTAATATAACCATAGTAACTGGGATCGTTGATGATTTCTAGGTGTAAAGTACTCTCTTTGCTGCGCGCAACAAATGGATTGCCCGAGCCGGTATCTTTAAATACGCTGTAGGTATGTGTAATGATCGTATGACCGTCAAGGTGAACTGCTGTATCAGGAATAATCATCAGCGATAACTCATTGTGGAGTTTAAAGAATAGTGGTACCATAAACAGCTTTATTTAAATATAGCTGCCCAAAGCCGATGCCCCTATTCCCAACAAAACAGGAAAGTTAGTAGGTTTATAACCTGCTGTCGGAATAAATGTTTGCTTAACCTCTAAAAAAAATCTGTGAAACCTTTAAGTCCCGTTGACTGCTTTAGCAATAATATGAATTTTGCCTTTAAATCCTTGTTCGTTTTACCTTGGCAAACGAAGCCTATTCTTCTCCATTATCTAAGGGATTTCTATTGAAGTCAATTGTTCTGCCCAACAGTTTAAATGAATCAGCTACTATCTCAGTAGCGTATTTATGTACGCCTGACTGATCATCATATGCTCTCGTACGGCACTTACCCTCGATATACACAAACGCACCCTTTTTTATCACATCACAATGTTATGCCAGTCCGTTTGTTCCACCCTTACGCCATTCCTGTTCATGAATTCGCTGGTCGCTAAAGGGCACAGAACATTGGTAACGTTATTGTCCAACTTTCTCAAGTCCGGATCTTTGCCTAGGTGGCCGATTAAAAATACTTTGTTGATGCCTGACATGTTATTTTGATTAGGGGAAATTCAAATTCAGCTTGTTCAGTCTACCGGTGTTAACACAATGCTTTCTTTCGTTTTAAAGGTTATGCGGCACACCGTAAATAGATCTGAGTGTAAGCAAGCCGCTGCGCCAGCGGGACTTTACTGTACCCAACGGAACGTCTAGCAACTCTGAAACTTCTACATGCTTGTAGCCTTTGTAATAGATAAGTTCAAAGATCACTTTGTGGTCATCCTTTAGCAAATCCAATAGTAGCCTGACGCCTATAGCGTCCCTATTGAGTACAGTAAAACGTCCTGAATCTATTGAGTCAAGATGTAAATCGATTGGCAAAGTGGCCGCGTAATGCCGATGTTTAGAGGAACGCAAAACAACAATCGAAAGATTGCGTGCAATGGTCACCATCCATGTAAACAGGCGGCCTTTATTCGCATCATACTTTTCAATTTCATTCCAGATTCTAAGAAACGCATCCTGCAATACGTCCTCAGCCAATTCTTGTTTGATTACGATCTTTATAATAATCCCGTAGAGTGATTTTGAGTACATAACATACAATGCTTCTGCACCAAGGCGGTCCCGATAAATAATAGCTGCAATAAGTTCCTGCTCGGATAACTTTCGGATAAGTTTAATCGTGTAATTAGGGGGCTATACGGGTATTATGCTAAAGTGGTGCCATGTTTACATCTCCCCATTCCGCGGAGGGACTAGCCAATAAAACAGCTCCACCCACAATGGACTGTACTCTATTTAGCGCTATAATTGTCCCGAACAAGCCGATGAAAGGTAAATTCTTGATTATAAGTTGCGCATTTAATTACAATATTATAAAAAGGCATTTCCAAAAAAACACGCGATAAATAAGGAAATGGTGTATAATCGCTTGCACATAAACTGGAAGTTTATATGCAATAATCTGCTTTATTTAAAGGCGCTGATATCCTAAAATTGATCGCAAACAACTACTATCTGTCAATGACATCAAGAAGATATAATCAGCAAAGAATTTTTTTGGACTGTTTCTAACAGGAATATTATTCAATTTTGATAACGGTGAGTTTCAGCTTCAGCATGATTAGCCACCGTTAAAAAGTCCCAAGCAAATAAATGTAGATGCTCAAACAACTTATTCTGTAATATTACAGTTACATATATAATGACCACCGTTCAACTAATCATCGAGACCAACGCTTTACAGTGTCAATTAAAAGTCCTGGCAGCATTTTTTGATGGTTTTATGATAAAGTCAGTTACATCTTCCATTTCAATGGATACTACGGAAACTTTTATAGCAGTTCTGGTCAAAAACTCACTCTAAACCCAAACAATATATGACAATAAGAATACCAAAGACCGCTTATGAAAAAGTTCTCAAAGCGGCAGTAGATACTATACCCCGCAATGCCATTAAAATAACATTTGTTAGCTACAGTTACATTCTAGAAGCTGAAGAAGTTATCATGCAGAGTTTGTATTCAGCAGTAAATGAAAAGTTAAAACATCTGGAACAGGTTAAACTAACTTTCGACCAGAAATTGGATTTAAGCCCGGCGTAACCATTTCTCAGGCCCGTAGTATAATATGCTGGTGAATAAAAGCTTTTTGTTTTTTAATTTTAGACGTTATGCTCTTTTTTATAAACGATATCAAATTGGTACAGGTTGGCTGAATTTCCGGTTACATCTTCAACCAAATCCATATACTCCATTATTTTCATCATTTTATCCTGCGGCTCGTTTATAATGAACCTGATGGAATTTTCGTGAAGTGTTGCCCGGTTACCATCGGTAAGAGCGTCATTGATTTTGTCAATAACTGTTTGTAGGGGGAGATTTATCATAATGATAAGGCCTGATACAAAAACAGAACCAAAGTAAATCTTTGTTCAAAAACTAATTGATAACACAGAAAGTAAAATGTTGATAGCTAAACGTTTATAATGATTTGTTTAAGATATATCATTTACACCTTTTAGGACTGGCTTAAATCCGGGGGGCTTTTAATAAACAAAAAAAGTTTGAAAGATAAATTTACTACAGTTTCCCGGAAACAGAAACGGTTCAATATAAGGCGTTCTAGGCTTCGCAAAAACAACCTAACCTGAAAGTATGGCTGCACTCTACCAAAAATATTTCTGAATAACGTTACTTACGGGATATCTTTAAAAGCGCAAATAAGTATCAGGCAAATAAACGCGAATACTTAAACGTATTCAAAACCCCCGCATTTTCAATTAACAATTTAGTTCCCGGCATCATGTCCGGGGCTTTTTAGTGCTACAACGTTTTGGAAAACCAAAGCTTCGATTGTTGCCGGAGCTTTATACGCTGATGATTTTAGGTCGGATTAATTATTGACATCCTGTAAGCTTTTAAAATTTTTTTTAACAAACCATCAAAAGATTTTACCACTAGCGCGCCCAGTTATTTTTCATACTGAACAATAAATTAATTGTAATCGATAATTGAACGATCAAAGACTCGAAATAAAAATGAAAAATTTACCCAAAACGAATCAATGGGTAACTTGGCGCTTGCTGAAATAAAACGCCTATCACAGATCCGAAAAAAACAATGGGTACTTATAGATGTTATTAATAGACTGATACACAACGAAGTGTTTTTTTAAGATCAATAACTACGGGGGGCTATTGCAAAACAGATAGCCTTTTTCTGATGGATTCTGAAAAAATCTATTTGCGGATTATAGCAACCTTAGCAGTAATATTGATTATTGTGATAGCAGTTTTCCTGATTTTTACTTCTTTTTTCGGTTAGCAAGTTCATTCAATTTATTAATTAATAAAACAATACCCGGAGAATTCTATTGTGTAGAAGTTGACTCATAAATAGGGGTATTTAAAGTCGATTAACTAATGAGGCTAATCAGAAATGATTAGCCTTTTTTTGATGTATTTATCTGCCCGGTTTTTTTCGGCAATTATCGATTATGATATGCAAACCAACACTTAGAATGCTGAAATCTAATTTAGCTTAGGACTTTGCGTAGACATAATTATTTTGCTACCTAATAAATTTCAAATTCTTCAACCAATGTGCTAACATATTCTTTCCATATGCTTATTGGTTGTTTTTTTTATAATACAAATACAAACATCAGGGCATGTAAAATATAAGCTCAATCTGCTGGATGATTATTTTTGGCGCCGCAGAGCATTATTTACGCCGAGGCTAATATAGTTATGCGGTAGATATTAAGTGCCGACTACCTACGAACGCCACATAAGCAAGCAATCGACAATTAACCAAATGTGTGAGAGCAGCGAAGGTACATTAATAATCGGCAACTATTTATAAATTAAAAGCCGATAGCCAGAAACATAAAGTTCGTCAGGCTATCAGCCAATAAACAACATATACACTTATGAAGAAGTATCGATAGAAAAACTGATTGACTCCTAAACCCTTTTTTAAAGCAGCCATTCAGCTAACCTACAACAGTTAACTCCAGTGCTAAAGCCAAACGTTATGATTGTGGGTATAACGCTTATCTCAAAACCCCACGGCAAATTGTTCGAAGATTTTTGTTTTGGCTGCCTTTGGATCGGAAGAGGTGCTAGAAGTGCTTAAATAAATTTCATGTGAAAATTTGAATTTCGACGATTCAGCCCTTCGATTGATGCCTGATCTCATTCACATAATTAGTATCGTTTGTTAGGCTAGATGGCAAAACTTGTAACAGTTCAGAAATTTCCAGAAATTTCTGAACTGTTAACTTTGTAATTCCCAATTCTAACTTACTGTAGGAATTTTGAGATATGTGAAGCTTTAGAGCCATATATTCTTGTGAGTAGCCTAACTCACCCCGGCGCTTTCGGATATTAACTAAAACTGTTGAAATAATTTTTTTATAATCAGCCACTTGATCGTCTCTTTAATATAACTAAAATAAAAAGTCTAATTTCTAAAATCAATAGAACAATGTTGAAGGTCGGCATCTTTTTAGACTTATTTATCTATAAATCTGGCTTGATAGTTGCATATACAAATGTCAAAGTAAATCCCTATGTCAGTTTTAAATTCCCCCAAAGAGTTGTACCTCTCTTGCCCCAATTGTTCATTTGCAGCACTTGAACAAATACCAAAAACCGGATTAGTCAAGCTATTATTGTTTTGGTCTCCACTGCAAATGTATGTCTGCCCACACTCTGCAAAGTATTATCTAAGAAAGTAGCGCTATATTTTATCGGAGCGTTACACGCTATAGAGTAAAATTGTCTTGATCCGGGAAAGGAAATTGTGATGCCAGGAAAATTTTCTGTTTGCTCTTACATTTTCGATGTTTAGTTGTTCATTGGAAATGGAACAGCCTAACAAATTAAAAAAAGTGATCTGGATAGCCGTTTTGGTTTTCGCAGTTCTCCTGACCGGAATCTATTATTACAGGTATCATTTTGTATTTGGTGACGGTACAAAAGCAGGAACGATGAACTATTTCGTTCACAAAGGGTATGTTTTCAAAACGTATGAAGGGCGGCTCATCCAAAGCGGAATCCGGAGCCCTGTGCAGGGTAATATTCAATCTAACGAGTTTATGTTTTCGGTTACGGATCCGCATGTGGCTGACATTCTTAATAAGAACGCAGGCGCGTTTATGGAATTGCATTACAAAGAATACCTGCATACGCTCCCCTGGCGCGGCGTCAGCGTTTTTGTAGTGGATAGCGTGATCTCCGTAAAACCAGGAAATCTAAACCAGCCCTGAGGAAAGGCGAAAAAAGCGATATAAATACATTCATAAAGCCTTGAACGGGCCCTATCTGCTATGCCAGCTTTTGCAATCGCTCGGCTACTACCTTTAACAAATCCAGATCAGGTTTCGCCCCATCAGGGCCAGCTAAAACCCGATACTGACCTTCCTCATCCGGCTCAAATACATAATTATTATCCGCAATGGTGACGACGATGCGGAATGTATAACCAAAGCGCTGGAATGCTGCAGGTAGTTCATAAGGCTGTCCCCGAAAAGTCAGTTCTAAAAGAAAAGGCTCGTGCATTTTTTATGAGACGTTAAATTTAATGTGCGCCAGGTAAGGCACCAGGAAATTTTTGGAAGAAAATGCGTGGAAGCGCACAAGTTTATTCTCAAGCTGATCATAAAATACTTCAACGTAAAAACTGTTCACAGTATACAACTGTACCGCAAGACCATTTTCTTCACGGTCGGCCAGGAATGTGCCTTGCCAGACCGCATCCGCTTTTTCGGCGTCAGAAAGTGCATTAAAATCGTAAAACGTGAGCATAGTACAAAAATATGTTTATATGTTTAAGCTCCACCAATTATTAAAAATTAGTCTGCAAAAAAAACGTCTGGCGGGTCAGCTCTCAATTTGATTCAACATTCACCTTTTTATTCCTGACCATTAGTTTGGTAGCCAGCTTATTTTGCTTTTTTTCTTCATCACCTAATATAATTCCCCAAGGCTGCAGGCTTTCTACCCTATCAAATATAATTTTCAACGCGGCGATAACCGGAATAGACAGAAACATACCAGGAATCCCCCAAAACATTTCACCGATCACTACGCCCAATACGGTAATCAAAGCATTAATGCGAACCTTGGAGCCGACTACCAGCGGCAATAAAACATTGCTGTCTACCAGATGGGTGACCGCCAGGGTGACCATCACCCAAATCACTTTGGTACTATCCGGTGAAGTACCCAAAGTGACAACCGCGCTGATGATCAGTGCGGTAAAGATGCCGATGTAAGGAATGACATTAAATAAACCGGCAATCAGGCCGAGCAGGATCGCGTACCTGACACCCAGTACGGAAAAAACAATACTAACACCTACCGCTACAATTCCCATTTCGATCATCAAGCCAATAATATATTTACGGATCATGAATTGGACTTGTTCGATAATCTCATGAACCATTGTTTTATTTTCTTTCAGGAACACTGACTCCAGGAATTTCATGATCAGGCTCCGATATAGCAAAAAGAAAAATGAATAGATAAAGGTAAAGACCAGGAACAGGAGAATTGAGGATAGTGATAGAACGGTTGCGCCTACAGCAGCCGTATCCGGCGAGAGCACTTTATTAGCTGCCGTATTGACTACCCGGAGCTGTTTTCCGCGGGTCACATGAAGATTATCCTGAACCCAGCCCCGAAATTCCCAGAGCGAACGGCTAATCTGTGCCTGGAACTCTGGCCAGTCTTTAGCGAGGTCTGCTATTTGGGAGCCGATGACGTAGATCAATCCGCCGATAACGGACAATAAAAGTAATACGGCCAGCATGGAAGCAGCGCTGCGCGGCAGCCTTATTTTAAATTCAAAGAAGCGCGCCAAAGGCAGCAGCAAAATGGAAAACAAGCAAGAAAAAATCAGCGGAGAGAGGATCTCTTTGGCAATGATGACCAGATAGCCGATAGCGAAAAGACTGAATAACACGGCGGCCAGCTTGATATAAAAAGGAAGGTTAGTAAAAGTTTTTAGGTCCATATGAATCGTTTTAGTGATTTCACTTAGCAATAAACATTAGTTGGAGTTTTTATTTTGTGGAAAGGATGCACTATAATCTTTTAAACGCGGCTATTATGCAATCTTATATCAACGTTTCAGAAGAAGATAAAAACGAGCTTTTTGTTTCGATTGGAAGCGACAATCAAACAATAATTTAGCTGAGAGGTTATCAGGACAAATTATCCTGTATGATGTTAAAAGTATTCGCTCGCCTTACCTTATCCTTATTTTTCTTTTTACCGATAGCAGTGTTTGCACAGACGGCGAGCTCGATCATTCCGGACAGCGTAAAGAAACAGGATACGATACACCAGCGTGACCTGATTGATATCGCAAAATCGCTTGTTCGGATTCCATCGCAGAAAATGAAAACTGAAAAAGACAAAAAGCTTTACTTTTCTTTTTTGCCTTTTGGTGGTAATGTGCCAGGTGGTAATGGTCGGGCATTGATTACCAGTACAACCGCCGGAACTTACCTTGGCTCTCGTGAGACAACTTATGAATCTACGGCAAATTTTGCACCCTACTGGAATCTTGGCAGCCGTTTCGGCTTGCCCTTACATACCAGTGTTTGGTTGCCGGGAAACACGTATACCGTCCAAGGAGATATACGTTTTTTACGATATCCGCAATACACCTGGGGTTTGGGCAACAATACCGACGACGATCATAGGACATTGGTTGATTATAATTATGTCCGCTTTTACCAAAGTGTACTTAAAAGAATCAGGCCTTATTTATTTGCGGGCGTTGGTTATGACCTGGACTTCCATTCGGGAATCCACAGTGACGAGCAGTCAACAGACTTGAAACAGTTTACTGGGTACAATAACGGCACCGCTGGTAGCTCTTTTTCATCGGGGATCACTTTTAATTTATTGTACGATACGCGCAATAATGCGGTCAATCCGCTGCCCGGCGCCTATACGAATATTATTTATCGTGTTAACCCCACTTTTTTAGGAAGTAACAATTACTGGACCTCGCTTTATGTCGACGTTCGGAAATATGTACCACTGAACCCTGCAAAGCCGCTACAGCAAAATACAATAGCTTTTTGGTCTTATTTCTGGACCACGTTTAATGGCAATGTTCCATACCTGGACTTGCCGAGTATCGGCTGGGACCCTAACAACCGTTCAGGACGGGGTATGGATCAGAACCGGTATAAGGGTCGTTCGCTTTTCTACTTTGAAACGGAATACCGGCGGGATATTACCGAAAATGGCTTATTAGGCTTTGTGGTTTTTACCAGTGTGAATTCAGTTAGTGGATCGGGTTCTTTATTCACCTCTTGGCATCCGGCAGCAGGCACGGGCCTTCGTGTAAAATTTAATAAAGGATCGGGCACAAACATTGGGATAGATTACGGATTCAGCAAGGGATATAACGCCATATCTTTAAACTTGGGAGAAGCATTTTAATAAACAATTAGCTGCATCGAAGTAAACCGAGCGACTTAGGCCTAACGAATTTTTGCGGGGATGGACGCCTATTATTTCATGGCTTTCACTTTGGAGGCTGCATCGAAAGCCCAAGTGACGACCTGTGTCATTGTTTTCAGTAACTGAAAGTGATCGTTGTCATTGCTAATGTCGATTCCTGCCATTGTCCCAGCACCTGCACTATCATGCAGCACGTTGAAATAAATGCCGCCGACCATGAGCGCCATAACCGCCTTCAGGCTGATGCCCGTATTTTTAAAGTGATCATCGGCGAGTTCCAAAATACGGATTCCCTCCCGCTCCCTGTTCTCGCAGGTAGCGCGCATTAGCGGGTTGTATTCACTTATCTGCCAGAGTACTAACTTCTGCATTTCCTTTTCTTCCAGAAAATAGTGAAACTGGTCATGTAGCATATGGATGAAGCAATCCCGTAGTTCTTCTATTGTCGGATTTTCCGGGAGCACGAGGGATTGAAAATAAGGTATCCAGGTATCTTTACCGCTGATATAGGTCTTAAGTAAGCCGTTGAGACTATCGAAATACTCATAGATCATGGGTTTGCTGACATTTGCTCTTAACGCGATTTTATTGAGACCCAGGTGCCGGTGACCTCTTTCGGCAAGTGTATCGCCAACTGCCTTGATGAGGCGCTTTTTTCTGTCTTCGGGATTGCGTTTTCCAGGCATAGTATTTAAGCTAGAGGTTTATAGCCTTAAAGTTAAGCAGTGTTTTATTTGGAAGTGGTAGATAATTAAAAAAACAAATTGATTTTAAATTATTGATGCACCTATAAACGGCTATAAACGTGTAATTTGCAGTCAGTCTACTTTTTCCTGCCCAGTTTTGTGCCACCGGAATTTACCGGCCTAAGCAATAAAAAAATGAGCATACTAAACAACAGCGTTCGCCTTACCGGATTTTTAGGCAGCGCACCCGAGATCAAGGTCACTGAAAATCAAAAGAAATTTGCCAAGATCAACCTCGCCACCAACAATTATCGCAGAAACGATAATGGAGAAAGGATTGTCGATACGACCTGGCACCACATTGTGCTTTGGGAGAAACAAGCGGACCTGGCGGAAAAATATATGTACAAAGGCAGCAAAGTCGCTCTTGAAGGCCGTTTGTCCAACCGTTACTATACAGATGCCGACGGAATTAAGCGCTATACAAGTGTAATTATTGTTAACGAAGTTGACATCCTTACCAAAAAGGAGCAAAACTAAATGGCTGTTTGCAGTAATAGTGCAGCGCTGGATGGCATTGAAGCATTGATCATCCGGATCGAAACAAAAGTCACGCCGGGCATCGGATATTTCATTGTGGGCTTACCGGATGAATCTGTCCGTGAAAGTTTGATACGCGTAGAAAGCGCAGTTGATGCCGCCGGGCTGTACATGCCTCGCCAAAAAATCATAATCAGCATGGCCCCTGCCAGTATTCGAAAGCAGGGTGCTTTGTTTGACCTTCCCATTGCATTGAGCATACTGGCAGGTTCTGGTCAGTTGAATGAGAAGAACCTGGCTGACCTCTTGTCGGTCGGAGAACTATCCTTAAACGGAAAGTTGCGCCCAGTCAGGGGTGTGCTTTCTATGGCTTTACAAGCCTTCAAGGATGGGTTTCGCAGGATGATTGTCCCTTTGGAAAATGCCGCAGAGGCAGCAATGGTCGACGGTCTGGAGGTTTACGGATTGCCGGATCTGACCACAGTGATCGCCTTTCTTTTGGAAACAGAAATTTTTGAGACCGCAAAAAACACATTGATACATAGTACCATACCTGAAGTCGAAGACTTCAACGTTGACTTTGCTGACATCAAGGGTCAACCAGGAATGAAGCGCGCAATGGAAATTGCCGCCTCGGGTGGACATAACATCTTGATGATCGGACCGCCGGGTTCGGGAAAAACCATGATCGCCAAACGATTACCAACGATTTTGCCGCCGCTGACTTTACAGGAAGCATTAGAAATTACGCGTGTTTATTCCATTTCGGGGAAGCTGGAAAGCGGCAACCTGGCAAGCTCCCGGCCTTTTCGTGCGCCGCATCATACCAGCAGCGACATCGCTTTGGTCGGAGGTGGTACGAATGCGCAGCCGGGTGAAATTTCCTTGGCACATAACGGCGTTTTATTTTTGGACGAACTTCCTGAATTTGAACGCAAAGTGATCGAGGTGCTCCGCCAACCGCTGGAAGAGCGGTCAATTACAGTTTCACGCGCCAGTTTTAATAATACTTATCCCGCCGGATTTTTATTTATCGCCGCAATGAACCCTTGTCCTTGCGGTTTTTTTCACCATCCGTTCCGAAAATGTAGTTGTACAGGTTTGATGATTCGAAAGTATATCAGCAAAATTTCAGGGCCTTTATTGGACAGGATTGATTTACATGTAAAAGTTAATCCTGTGAACTACGCAGACCTTGGATCTATCAAACAGGAAGTTTCAAGTGAAGTAATCAGGCAAAAAGTAATCTCAGCAAGAAATTTACAGTACGATCGTTTGCCTTCTGTTGTGAATGCGCAAATGACTACAGAACAAACCAAACGATTTTGCACTCTCGGAAATACAGAACAAGAATTGTTGATACAAGCGATGGAAAAACATCGTCTCTCCGCCCGATCGTATGACCGAATACTAAAAGTAGCCCGGACGATTGCCGACCTGGACGATTCGGCGCGGATTACGCTTACGCATTTAGCGGAAGCAATTGCATTCCGTTGTTTTGACAGCGAATATTTTTCGTTTTAGTAAACTTCCCGTTTCCTGCAAACAATAATGGCACGATTGTCTTCATTGATCAGATAACCGTATTCGAAACAGAAGCGATAGATGTTCCCGGTTCCGGTAGGTTCGGCCTCACTTGTAAAGTACTTCGTATTGAACCCTTTACCAACCAGATCCCGCTCCCGCAGCCTTCCAACTTTATCTTCGGTACACAGGCTTTCCAATATGCTCCGATTATTCAAAATAATATTCTGGATCCTGGTGATGTATTCCGGGACACTCAAAATGGGTTGGTCGTCCGTTGAGATTTGCATTTCCTTGCGCTTCTTGTTATTGTAGTTGGTCCTGCAGTCGTTGTTGCAATAAAGCTTGTCGTCCCGGCCCGGCCCGAGGACTGCGCCGCAGTCTTTGCAATTACGCTGGGTGGTTTGTAAAGTTTCTGGTTCCATTTCGTTTCTTTTGGTGGTCAAGATAATACGGCTTTTACTTTTTTAGTGGTAGATAACTTATGCATTTATAAGCGTTTATACACGCTTAAGTGAATAAGATTCACGTTTGCACATTAGACCTTTGCTGGAAATTATTGAAGATGGAAAACAAAGCTTTGTTGCAGAACATCCTTGACTCCGAGCATTTTGACGGTGAATGCGGGCACTATTTTATTGATATTAAAAGAGCAAGTAACGCAAATCATTTTCTTTGCATAACCCGATTGCACCCTGTTATTGATCATAGCATTCGGCGCAGCCAAGTCATCCTTTTTGAAGAGGATATTCCTTTTTTTATGGAAGCGATCACTATGCTGCTCAGCAGGTATGCCAGCGGAAACCTTGGGGCGGCTTGCTGATATGGAAAGGAAATTGATTAATATAAAGGACTTATCGGTGACCGATCGCCCGAGGGAAAAATGTATTTTCCTTGGTGCAGCTCAGCTAACTAATGCAGAACTTTTGGCGATCTTACTCGGATCCGGTTCAAAACAGTTTCCACTCGCTGCCATCTGCGACGGCTTGATTGATTTGCTAAATAATGACATGACTGCTCTCTGCAGGACGACGGCTGAAGAACTTTCAGTTGTAAGCGGCATCGGCGTAGCCAAAGCGGTTACATTATTGGCTGCGGTCGAGCTCGGCAAAAGAAGTCTGCACAACTGTGCGCCTATATTATTGAAAGATGATGCTGGAATCGTCAAATTTATTAAGCCCCTGTTTGATCCAAATGAACTGCCGCAATATTACCTGCTGCTGTTAAATAACCGCAGCGAATTATTGGCTACTTGCGAGTTGGCTACAATAGCGCAGTTGCCGGATGTAAAACAGATCATGAAACTCAGCCTGGAAGCCGCCGCATTTGAAATCGTATTATGCAGAAATAATTTTTGTTTACCAAAAGACTTTGAAATTAAAGAGGCTGATTTTATGAAGCTATTGCAAGCGGCGGCCGACATGCTGAATTTGAAATTGCGGGGATTAGTGGTCCCTGACTGTTGACTTCTGCTTTGATTCCAACATTTTCACAATATCCTCCTGTTTATAATAAAACGTGCCCCCGATTTTGGTATAACAAATTATTCCTTTTTCCCTTAAGGTTAAAAGGGTTGCGCTAGATATCTTCAACATATTTTTGACCTGATAACTTTTGAGATATTTTACCGGCGTATCCGCCGGTTTTGTCATCAGCTCCTTCAGATCATTCAAGAGCTTTTCCCGAAATTCATCAAGGTCTTCCTTAGTGATTATTTGCAATGCCATAATAATTTCAAATGTCAAAATTATAGGATTCGTTTTTTTTACCATACCAAGTTCAAAATCTTGGTAAAGTTATTTTGAATTTTAGCTTGCTTTTCGTAACTTTATTCTATCAGAAATGATCGATTTTTAGTGATTTTAGGAAAAGGGTCGTAAACGAGACCTGTTTTAAATTTAACCATATATTGAGCTGATTTACAGCGGGAATTGCCATTCGGTACGAATCCCTCCGGCTCCACGAAATTAGTTACCGTAAGTTGAACGTTGTTCGACTTACGGTTTTTTGTTCATGAAAATCTAATTAATCTATTAAAGTGTCTTTTAAAGTTTTAATCAGTTTGGTTACTCTTTCATCAACTAAATTTTCTACCATGAATTGTCGGTATGTTCTATCTCCACCACGTAACGTTACTTCAAGCTTTTTGTCATAAGCTTCAACTATAATATATTTTTGATCTCGTCTTAATCCATGGTCAACTGATCGTGAAATTATTAATCGGTGTATTGACGTCCCAAGTCGGAAATAGCTATCCTGCCCTTTTGCTCTTAAGCTTAAAATAAATTGCAAAATTGGTTTCAAACTTTCAAAACTTGAATGGTTATTGATGAGATTTTCAAAGTAATGCTCTGTCTCAATCCATGAATCGGCAAATTGATTTAATATTACTTCTGTTCTGTTTTGCATAAAGAGATTGTATCAACATCAAAAATATTCATTTTCAATCAGTAATGAATGATTGGAGCAACCTCTATCCCTCCGGCTCCACGAAATTACTTACCGTAAGTTGAATATTAGTTTAGATTACGGTTTCAAGGAATTAGTCTTTAGAAAAGGCATAGATATCTCCACCATCACCTTTGCACTTACGAAAAAATTGTTTTGGTATTCCATGGTGAAAATCAACATAGGTTCTCAACCGTGAATCACAATCTTGGCCCTTATTTAAAAACACCAATTTATTGTTTTTTATATAATTTGGCATATCATCAGTAGTAGTTAAATAGTAGTTACCAAGGTAACTGTTGTTATCCGTATAAACCAATATGCGGTTAGTTGCCCTATGAGAAAAGCCCCAGATCCAAGTGGAAGTAAGTATTTTATATGCTTTGCCTTTAGTGGTTCTTACTTTACCGAGATACCGTAAATACGTGATAGTGCTATCTTCTGTATTTAATTTATAGGTCTTGCCTACATGGTTTAGGCGCAGCACCCTCAATATAACGTTATCTGATTTAGTTGTTTGTGCGTGAATAACGATCGTGATCAACAGAAATACAACCAACAAAAAGGCAGCTTTTTTCATTGTGTGCATTTAATCCTCTCCATCAATGGTAATATTAACAGTTTCGCTTCCGATGTTAAGCCCAAGTAGCAATTCTGTAGATTCTGAATCACTATCAACAATAATTAATTTATACCGGCCTTTTTCATGGGTAAAATCTACGTCCTCAGTAGATTTAATTCTGACGGTGATACTCAATGATTTATTTAGAGGGACATTAATGAACCACATTGGTTCTATTTTACCTTCGGTCAATTCGCCTATCAGATAAAATTCATTTCTGCTTTTTATCGCAAAACTATCAATAACAGCAAAAACGCCTTGAACCGGTTTAGTAATCATCAATATAAAGTTAGTGCATTTTAACCATAATCGGTTCTCGCGCAGGATTTTTCCATTGCGTCAACTACATCAATACTCACCTATATTGAAAGTAATTAATTAGATTAGATGACCAATTAAATTCATGTTTGATTATTACCTAAAGCGATTACCCCCCCTGCCTTATGACGAAATCACAAATAGTTTTAGTTATAATTTTATTGACATTTCATTCTGCCTATTCCCAAACAAAAGAAATAAGCGGCGACACCCTTAATTGGTTTAAAACAAATAAAATATTTCAACGAAATTTAAAATTAAAGGACTTTGAAAAATCGACCGATGAATTTGATTTCAGGTTTAGTTATTACGGACAAGTAATTGAAATTACAAAAGATGGCTCTGATATTAATAGTTATGTAACGAATTATACCTATCATAATAAAAGGGCAAACGGATATAAAACTGACACCTTATCTAACAAAGTGATTTTATCACCCGAAAAAGCTAAAAGCGTATACAATATCATAACAAACTCTGGGATCTTAAAATTGCCGTCTGACAATAAAATAAAAAACTGGCAACAGGGTGCTGACGGAATTACCTATATCGTTGAGTATGCTGATAAGAAGAATTACTCGCTAAAAACATATTGGGAACCATCTGACCAAGATTCTATTCCGGAAGCGTTAATAATGCTGAGTTTTATAAAAAAAATTTCTGAAGCCTTTAATTTAGACGAAATGTATACCTCATTTAAAAATGGCTTACCAAGGAACGGTTGTTATAATTCAGGGGGAATGTCAACTACTTGCTATATCTCAAACAGCTATGAATTAGGATATAGCAGCGCAACAAAAATGCCGTTTGGATTTTATGCTTCATATAAAGCCTCATATATAGGCAAAACGCAAGTAAATTCGGCGATTGCTTTACAATACAATTTTAAAAACGACAAGTTTTACCATTTGAATTTCGCGCTTTACAAATGGAATATACTAAGTAAAGATTCGCAGTTTTCTGACTTTATTGCCTATAATTATCAAGACAGAAAAATTGATATTGAAAACCCAAATAATGAATTTAAAAATCATCAAATTAAATATGGCTTAAATCTGAAAAATAATTTCAGTATTGGTGCCGGTGTAGATTATTTACTTAATGGCGACGAAAAAATTGGGACACATTTATACGCTTCCAAATATTTTCCCAAACTATACATCAGTACAATATTTACCTCTTCTGTATTTAACGATCAGATAAATTATAAAGCACAAATATTCAAATCATTTTACCTAAATCAGCATTTTTTCATACGCAGTGTTGCCTTAGGATTGGCCTACGAAAATTTCATGCATTACAAAGATCTTTCCTTTAATTTTCAACTATCATTTTAAAATAAACTGCCTTATCCCATCTGCACTAATCAATAAACTATTTACCCGGCTGTAGCGCGCTATTACAATACCACAGAAATGATGCCTGGCATCAAAAATAGGGCCTCCGCATTGTTCGGGCCTTAAAACCAGGTCGGTGGTATAGATCTGCTTAAAACCATCACGGCGGCGGCTTTTACCACCTGTAAAATGTTCGGCGGGGTGATCGTGTATGATCTCGGGCGGGTAGGTAAGTATTATCGCTCTTTCATTTTCCTCCGCTCCCCTTTTAACCTTTATTTTCAAAGTATCGCCCGGCCAGGTTTTGGACATAACATCGGCAAATGTGCCTGCATCTGCAATCGGTTGTCCGTTTAATTGCGTGACAACATCGCCGGTTTTGATTCCGCTCAAAGCCGCGGGCGAACCTGCCCTTACGAAAAATATCTTAGCGGGACTGCTGTTGTGCATGGGGGTTGCACCAAGAAAACCGGCACTGTTGGTCTTTGGCAGATCAAGCGGGCCGCCGCTTAGTATACCAGTAATCGTAGCTGTATCCGCCAAAGGCGCAAACAAAAAGCTGCCTGTTTGAAGTGGATGATCAGTTTCATTTAATTTAATACCGCCTTTCAACTTTGTGTTCGGTCGCAGTAATACCAGGTCTGTGTTGGGGTCACGAGCCATGATGCTAAGCGTTGTGTTACCCGCAGCTACATTACTACCTACCATGGAACTTTTGGAAACGACAAAAGTTTGTCCTTTGCAGAATAATATAGTACCCATAACGGTCTGCACTTTACCGTCAAGGTGGCTGGTCAGCTTCACGCAGGTACCGCTATAATTACCCGCTTTTGGCCAACTGGTTAAATGTAGCGAAGTTTTCACTGCCGGGATTGCTGATACAGTTTCAGGCCAACGATGATAAACAACAGGTTGTTGCAGGGCTGTCCAATATTTTTCATACAGATCAACCGGCACATCATAGTTTTTATCCTCAGCAATTTCAATGGCGCTGTGCAGGCCAATCAATTGGCCGGACAGATTAATCAAAGGGCCTCCGGAATCGCCCGGCTCCATTAAACAGGTTGAACTTATAAAGCCCCTGTTATTTAAAGAAGCCGTCACCTTGCCCAAACGCACCGTAGGCTGCGTTTGATTTAAACTTTCAGGATAAGCGATACTTAAACATGGTTCTCCCTTTTGAAGCGCGGCAGAACTACCGATCTCCACATTCGGCCAGTTTCCTTTAGTCACAATTTTCATCAAAGCAACATCAGGGATGGTCTTGTCATCAGCCAGTTCAATTTTACCGAGAGCCACGGCAATAGCTTCGCGGCCATCCGGAAACATTACCTTATAAGTATTACCCGGAACACTTACATGGGCAGCAGTCAGGATATAACCATCTTTAGCCACTACAGCACTAAACTGAGCGCCGGTGCGTACTTGTTGTAAGGTATCAAAACCCCATAGCCTTACACAGGCCGGCCTTACTTTAGCTATTGTTTTTTGTATGGCCGATTCAGCTGTTTGGGCCATTATGCGCTGCGGTATCCATGATACCAGCAGCGCAATAGCCAAAAACAATCGATAAGGTTTTATCATCATTAATTCTTAAACAGCTCGGCTAATTTCTTATTCAGATCTTCGCCGCGTAAGCCGGTTTGAATAAGGTTGCCATTACGGTCCACCAGAAAAGTCGCCGGAATTGCAGAAACGCCATAAAGTTTGGCGGCGGCGTTATTCTGACCATTCAGATCGCAAACCTGCGCCCATGGCATGCCTTCCTGCTGTATGGCTTTTAACCAATTGTTACGATTGTTGTCAAGCGATACTGACAATATCTCAAACCCCTTGTCTTTATATTGTTTGTATTGAGTAACCAGGTTTGGAATTTCCTGGCGGCATGGCGAACACCAGCTTGCCCAAAAATCAACCAATACCACTTTACCTTTGTAAGCTGAAAGCGAAACCGGTTTACCTGACGGATCAACCTGGGTAAAGGCCGGCGCGGCCCCACCCACTTTCAGGCGGTAATGCGCGTCAATAAACTCCTTGATGGTTTTGCCATTTTCAGTAGCCTGTATCTCAGGGCTAAAGGTTTTGAAGATCTGCTCAGCCGTAGTTACAGTTTTATCATTAGCAGCAGTGCCAAAAAGCGCTACCGGCGCGAAAAACGATGCCGGGTGCGTTTTAGCAAACTCCAGGTTTTTTGTTTGAAAATCAGCGATCATTTTAAAGTGATGGCGGGCTACCTGGTTGGTAAAAGCCGTGTCTTGCCCTAATTCGGGTGCTGCCGCGATCTCCGCGTTCGAGATCTTGTCAATATCCCATGGCATCGGCCCTACCGCTTTTGCGTAGGCCGCATACTCATCGTAAGTTTTAGAACCTGTCATCTGAGCATTAGCCAGAGAATCTTTTGATGAAATGTTTAATGTTTCATCGCCGAAATGAAAATAGATCACATCGCCGCCATGCGTTGAAATTTCGCGCCCCACGCCTTTATGATCAATAGCCATGCGTACCGAGCTATAGGGGCTCATGTGACCCGTGAATTTAAAAGCGCCATTTACCAATGTGGCAGAATCTGTATGATCATGCCCGTCGGTCATAAAACTTAAGTAAACTTTAGGTCCGTTTAAGTTACCTATTTTTCCGTTAACGGTAAAGCCTGTTTTTGGTGCCTGCGCCACAGCCATTAAACTAATTGCTGTTAATGCCAGGCTGCTTAATATTGTTTTCATAATTGTATGTTTTTTATAGATAATGTTTTAGCGAATAACTATGTCAACCGGTGCGCCCGGTATGCCGGTTATGGTTTTGGTAATATTTCCATTTTTGCTTACGCTTACATCCAGCGTGTACAAACTACCTGAAGTGCCGGCAGTAAGGGTGTTGCCATCGGCGCTTAACTTGATCATGGTTACTTTTTGGCCGTTAAAATTGGCATCAAGTGCGTGCAGGTCTTCATTAAGCGGGTTGTAGCGGTAGATCTTATCGGCCGAAGTAAAGTAAAATACGTTCACGGCTGATCTTTGCCATTTTGTATCGGCAGTCACCAGGGAGGCACCTTTAAACACACGTTTACCATAAACATGAATAGCGCGTGCGCTGTAATTATCCATATCCACATAAAAAGACAGCTCATACAGTTGGCTGTCAGCGTCTTTTACGTAAGCGTAAGACTGGCCTGACTGAGCCTGCATGAATACCATATTACCGGTACCAATATGTTTGGGATCAAAGGCAGTACCATCTACAGTGAAGTCATTGCCCATGTAATTGCCACCACCATCAAAACTGATAAAAGATTGCGCGACAGGATCAAAACCGAAGAAAAATCCTGGGGTACGGGTAAAGAAGTTAGAAAGCGTGTAATTACCGGATTGCGCGCTTGAAAACTTCCCAAAATCAGGCGCGAACGGTGCCGTGGTGTTTACCGACAAATACAGTTTGCCATTTATCACGCCGGTGGGTATAGTTGTTGATGCTTCAAAATAACCCAGGTTAATAGTAGCCGGCGCTGTAAAGAATTGCTGGTTAAAGTAGTTTTTTAGCAGCATGGTGTTACCATCTATTATAACGCTTTGGTGTACGGGATCCTGGGCTATCACCCAATAATTCTCCACCGTTCCAGGCTGATATGTCACAGGCTTGGCAAATAATTGCGTCGGGTTAGCGGGCAGGTCTTCGCCATTTAAAGATCTGTACAAGTTGGGCAGTATTGTATTATCAGGTTTGATAAATGATAATTTGGTTACGCCATTGTCTACACTCAATACGGCAGTACCTGCCGAAAACTGCGTACCACCCAGGATCTTGAACGGGAAGAAATATTTGATACCGTTACGCTTATCTGTAATGGTAAGCTTGGCATCACGCAGTTGAGGCGCAAGATTGTATACGATTTTAAGCGGATAGCCGGTATAAGTATCGGTTCGCGCATCTTCAGCTACGTCAATTTCCCACTCGTAGCTTAAATCCGTTAAATAATTGGCTCCCGCTATGGTAACTTTAGGCGCCAGTTTAAGGGTATCTCCCACTAAAGCATTAAAAGTTGAATCCTTAAATTCAGTAACTATCGGTTCGCTTGGGGTATGATAAGTATAGTTGCCCAGGTCCTTTTTGCAGGAGCCAAGCACAACTATTGTCAAGGTCAACAGTAAAATAAGTTTATTTTTCATTGTACCGGGTTCTTAATTAAATGATGATTTGGTTACCATTTTCGTCAATGAAAATGAGTTTATTCACCGATGGAAAATATTTCAGCCAGAACTTTTTGTCGGGCGTACTCGTGTTATAGAAATCATAATCGCCGCTGTTATCGGTACGCTTGGTTAGCGTATATCCGGCAGCCGGATTTTGCTGTACCCAGGTAAATGGATCCTGCAAAAACTCGTGCACGTTGTTGATATAATACAAACAACGCGGAATCTGCAAGTAAAAATTAGGGTCTATGGCACCATTAAGCTGCACCAAATCGCGTGTACCTGACGAGATCAGAAAAAGCTGGTGCTTGACACGGCTATAGGCACCTAATTGACCCCAATAAGGCCACCAATTCGGTTCTTCCAGGCGATTAGAAAATGTGATTTGTTTAGTGCGCAAAGCCGGCGGCAGATCGGCAGTAAAACCTGTCCCCCCGCTTACAACTACAGAAAGTTTAACCGTTTTATTTTGCAAAGCAGTATCGCTGTTAAGCAGAATTACGGGTACGTGCACCACACCTGAATCGGCCGGCATCGTATAAGTTGCTTTAAGCGGCTCATAATGTTTAGCTGCTACAGCAGTTGTATTTTTCGGATCGGCCGTTAGCACAAAACTGCGTGGCTGGTGTGTGCGCTCGCCGGAGACAGTAACCTTCACCCAAACAGTGTCGCGCAGCTGGGCCGGCGAGTAGGCAAACGTATAGGTGTAAGCCGCAGTATCAGCGCTTGCCGGGCCCAGGTATATATTATCCTTACCATTTGGTGAGCTATAGGTGGTAAGGCTTTCTTTTTTACAACTGATGATGACCAGTGTAAGGGCGAATAACAAAAAAGTATTTTTCATGTCGTTATGCGTTTAATTGGTCCGGTAAGTAAGTTCGTCCTGTGGTTTCGGGAACACGAAGATGCTGTTTGAAGGCAAAACGGTTTGCGTAGACGATACTACCACCGCATGGTTCAACCGTTTGTACATATAGAATAGCTGATTTTCGCCATAAAACTCTTTGCGGGCTTCTGCCAGCAAGCGGGTGATGAAAGCGTCTTTAGCAGGTGCAACAGTTAATGTATTGCCAATGCCACGTTTGGCCCGGATAGTATTGTAGTAATCAAGCGCGGCTGATGGATTGCTGTCAAAACTGGCCTCGGCTGCTATGTAATACATTTCGCTTAAGCGGATAGCCGGCGCAACCAACGGATGCAGGTTAGCCAGCGGTGCAGGATTCTCTACAAATTTTTGCAGTATAGCACGGTTAGGTCCGCCAGTTACTGACGCGGTAGACACAAACCACTGCTTATAACGCCAGTCTTCAGCACCATCGCCACCGGTTTCATAGATATCAGAAACCTGGTCGACAGTAGCGCTATACTTTGGGTTTGAATTGGTATAACGGTCCTGAAGAAAAGAAACCTCGTTACTGTTGTCAATAAACCATGATGCTACCAGTTCCGGATAAAAAATACGGTCGCGTTTCTGCGGATCACTGGCAAAAAAATCATCCTGCTTAGTAAACGGAAACTTCAACGACTTGATAATCTCCTGCGCATTGCTTAAGGCATTTGCATTGTCGCCTTCATATAGGTAAACCCTGGCCAATTCGCCGCAAACGGCATAATAGTTTAAGCGCTGGCGACGGTTCTGCATAAACAGGTCGTTAACGGCCAGTTCAGTTGAGTTGTTTGACGGTGGAGTACCTACCGGTGGATAACCAACGATATAGCCGGCCGACAAGATCGGATCGTCTTTAAGTAATAATTTTGCAGCCTTTAGATCAACAAGTAGCTGATCAATAGTTTGCTTAACTGTTGAATTAGGCGTGCTCTTGACACTAACTTGCGTTACGTACGGAATAGCAGTTTGACCTGCACCTGTAACATATGACGGAGCAAACATCCGCAACAGATCAAAATGAAGATAGGCCCGCAGCGCCAGTGCCTCTCCTTTTATCAATTCGCGGTTATTGCCGCTGAAACCCACCTTGGGGTCATCAACAGCTGCTAAAAGATAGTTACAATTGGCGACAGCACGGTATGCTGTTGTCCAGGTATCATAATTTTTGCTGACTACAGATGGCAATGTATAATTAAAGTTGGCGGTCTGCTGTAAAATAACATCGTTAAACTGATAGTTCTGCGAGAGGATATCATTCATAAAAGTCAGATTGGCGCCGTATAATGAAGTAGACGAGCACAGCGAATAAACACCGTTGAGCGCTTCTTCAAAACCCTGCTCGGTTTTAAAAAGATCGTCTTTATCAATCTGCGATGCGGGTTTAACATCCAGGAACTTGTTGCAGGATGTTAACGCGATTAAAATGGATATGTAAAATAATTTTTTCATGTCGGATAATTAAAAGGTTGCCTGTAAAGAACCGGTTAAACTACGTGCGTAAGGATAGTTGATCCCACGCTCCTGCTGTATGCTTGATGAATAAAAAGCATCATTTACGGTAAGCGTGGCGCGTAATGATTGCATGCCTATTTTTTTGGCAAAGGTTTTCTTAACATCGTAAGACAGCGTTACCGATGGCAGGTCGATAGTATTTTCACGCTGTACAAAACGAGAGGTGGCGTACGAGGTGCCAAGGTCTGCAATGTTTTTAAACAGCGCCTTATCTCCCGGTTGTTGCCAGCGCTCAGTTAACGCGCGGCTGTCAACATTAAATCTCGGGTCGGCGTTTTCTACGCGGTCAATCAGCGTTTGATTAAAGGCCTGGCCGCCAAACTTGTAATGAAACTGAAAGCTTAGCAAGAATTGCTTATAGGTAATATTACTACCGATATAACCTTCGGCTTTTGGTTCCATATCGCCAATGGGTTGTTCGTCAACCGGGTTCCAGTCATACGTTAGAGTACCATCACGTTTTACCAAGAGCTCTTTCCCGTTTTCCGGGTCAATGCCTAATGATTTTACACCCCAAATGGTGTATAAAGATTGTCCTTCCTGGTAATGCAATAGTGGTACCCCTTGCGCACCGTTAGCTGTATTTGCCTGGTAAGCGTTAACAGCATCATTATAAGCTTTTAGCGAGTTCGATATCTTTACAATTGTATTTTTATTATGCGATAAGTTGCCAATGATATTGATATTCAGATCCTTGGTTCTGTAAGCATTAACGGTTAAATACAACTCGTACCCTTTGTTACTCATGTCGCCCAGGTTGGCGTCATAAGTTGTAAAACCGGTGGATGGAGCAATATTGATACTGTTAACCAAGCCCTTGGTAAGCTTATAATAATAATGCGGGGAGATAACGATACGGTCGTTTAAAAACCCTAACTCCATAGCATAATCGTAGTTGGTTGTTTTTTGCCATTTCAGATCCTGATTGCCATAGGCATTTACTACTGCACCTACGCCAGTTGAATACCAGTCTGATTGATAACTGTATGTAGTATTAGCCAATGATGGCGGGAAGTTCACCGAACCTGTTAAACCTGTAGTAAAAGTGAGCTTTAAACGGGAAATTGACGGGAAATTAGTTTTCATAAAATCCTCATAATGCATATTCCAACCAATACCGGCGGCCCAGAAAGGCGCGATACGTTGGTTAGAACCAAAGGCCGACGAACCATTGGCGCTTAACGTTGCATCCAGCAAATATTTGTTTTTATAGGCATAGTTACCCGTCAGGAACTGCGATATGGTTCTTGTAGTAGCTACGTCGCCTGAGGGGGACGAATCAGGTGTATAGGTACGTGCAAAACCTATATTTGTGAACCGGTCGTTAGAGAAACCACGGGCCTGGAAGCCTTTAAAATCTTCGTTTGAGGTATAAACCTGCGAGTTCAGTACGGCGTTGATGGAGTGATCTCCAATTTGCTTATTATACACCAACTTTAGGTTACCGTTCAATGTCAGTAAATTATCGGCAGAGTAGTCATAACTGCCACGATTTTGAATATCGCTGGTAGGGCCATAATAAAAGGCGTTACTTAAAGGCGATACAAACTTATCTGAAGTGGTTTTGGCATTAAGGACACTAAACAAACCGATCAACCGTAAACCGGGCGCAAGCCTCCAATCGGCAGAAAAATTATCCAGGAACTCCAAATAAGCAGAACGATCAAAACTACCCAAGGTCGACTCAAAAAGCGGGTTATAAACCGGCTCGTTTTGAATTTGGTCAGGCCCTTTTTGGTGTGTATCTACACGCCAGTTGGCTAATTCACGTAAATAGTTACCATTTGGATCCCTGATTGGATAATAAGGGTTCATAGCGACATAACTCGAAAAATCGCCGTATTCGCTATTGGTCGATTTTACCTGGCTAACGCTTACCTCGTTTTTAACCAACAAGGTTTTGGTTGGGTTATAAAAGAAACTCATGCCGCCTGTATATCGGTCGCGGCCCGAGCCTTTCATTACACCCGGCGCGGTTTCATAACGCAGATCAATACCGTACCGAAAAGTAGAGTCGCCGCCTTCGGCGTATAACGAATGTTTCATGCCATAGGCATTTTGCAGCGGTTGCGACAGCCAATAGCTATTAACACCACTAACCACATTACGCAGTTTATCATAATATTCCTGGTCAAGTTGATCCTGGCTCTCGGCAGTACTATTTACCGTACTGTATAAACCGGCCAGCTTTTCATATTTCAGCTTGTCGGCAGCATTTAAAACATGGTAACCGGTAAGGTCAGGTGCTTGCACCTTAAGCTCGTAGTTGTAAGTAAGCTGCAGTTTACCCGGGACAGGCGCGCGGGTTGTGATCACTATTACCCCATTAGCGGCTTTTGAACCGTAAACCGCGGTAGCGGCAGCATCTTTCAGAATATTTACAGAAGAGATCCGGTTCATATCCAAATCGACCACTTTTTCCAACGAAACTTCAAAGCCATCCAGGATAAACACCGGTTGGTTATAATCGCTCGATAAGTTGTTACGATCAATAATTTCCCCTTTTACCGATGGCAGTGTTGTTGAACCACGCACGGTAATTTTTGGTAACGAGTTTGGGTCTGACCCTAACAGGTTGTTATCCGCAATACGAAACGATGGATCAAACGTTGCTATACTCTTGATCAAACTTTGAGGGTTCACCTTAAGCAGATCTTCTCCTTTGATCGTAATTGCAGAACCGGTATAATTGTCCTTTTTGATAACCTGGTAACCGGTTACTACCACGTCATTAATATGGTTATTACGCATGGAAAGCTGAACAACCAACGGCTTTTTATCAGAGGCTACTATTTCTTTGATGTTGTAGCCCACATAACTAAAAACAAGCACGTCGCCGGCATTAGCCGCCAGTCCAAAATCGCCGTCAGCATTACTTTGTACATGTATTGGCTTGTTTTTAACGCTGATGTTTACACCAATTAAAGGTTCGCGCGTTGCACTGTCAATAACTTTACCCTGGATGATCAAAGGGGCCATTATAACAGATGGCGGCAATGGTGTTTCTGCTTTTGTTGTCTTTGCCGGGCTGATAACTATCGTTTTGTCGACAATGTTAAAATCTAACCCAAGATGCTGTAAACAGGTACGCACCGCATCAGTAAGCGTCGCGTTTTTTAATTCGATGTCCTGTGTTTGATGAACATTTATTTTACCGGTGTAAAAAAATGTGTAACCGGTTTGTTTTTTGATGTCTTTAAACAGGGTTTCAAGCGAGGCATTGTGCCTGGAAATAGTTACAGTTTGGGCGAAGCCAGCAGCAGAGAGCTGCAAAACGCCGACCAGTAACAAAATGGTAGTCAACTTCATAACTACATAAGTTTTGCGCTTCGCCTCCTCTGAAAAACGCACAGAGCGGCAAAGAAAAATTAATTTCATATTTTTGAGAAGAATGAGGTGATAAAAAAGCAGCACGGTGTCAACGTGGGCTGCTAACCTTTTTTACAGCCGGCGGCACGCCAATGCCCCGGCTTTGTTATTCCTGAAGTGTCTTAGTCGATTTTTTGCATAGCGTGTGGTTTAATCAGTTAATAGTTTAGTTAGTTAATTAGTAGTAGTTTTCATTTATTTACCGGGCACATAGGTAACTGTAAGGTGCCGGCCGTCAATGTCAAAATGCACGTTGTTTATTTCCATGATCCGCAACACATCCGCAAGTTTACTTGAACGTGTGATCTCACCATAAAATTTCTCATCAGGCAAGGCGCCGCTATAGCTTATATCTACGTTATACCAGCGGGCTATCTGCCGCATAATAGTTTTCACGTCGTCACCATCAAAAGAGAACAGGCCATTTTTCCAGGCTACTTCTTTGTCCGGGTCTACAGTTTTTTTAGAGAGTTGACCATCAGATGCCAAAAGAGCTTGCTGGCCGGGTATTATCCTGGTTTCATTATTACCGGATGTAACCTCTACAGAACCTTCGAGCAGAGTAGTTTTTGTTGAAGTTTCGTCGCTGTAAGCGTTAATATTGAAATGGGTACCCAAAACGGTTACGGTTTGCGTACCCGAGCTAACTTTGAAAGGATGCGCTTTATCTTTGGCAACCTCAAAATAGGCCTCGCCACTTAGCTTAACCAAACGTTCGCCACCGCTAAATACAACAGGATAAGTTAATGAAGACGCGGCATTAAGCAGCACTTGTGTACCATCAGGCAATATTACCTGGTACTGCCCACCTCTTGGGGTAATGATGCTATTTTCGCCGGTTGGGTTACCGGAGTTATTTGTTGTATTGCCTGCGTTAATGGTATATACTAAAATGCCCTGGGCATTTTTATGGATGGCGACGCCCGCCTGCTGCGCTATAACCCCTTTATTGGCGCTGCTCAGATCGATGCGCGAACCATTTGCCAATTGCAATATGGCACGGTTACTACCCGGGGCAATTCGATTTTTAGCCTGCAGATCTAAAGCCGACTGATCTGTCGGTTTATGAAAAAACCAGATCCCGCTACCTATTAACAGAAGCAATGCAGCCGCTGCCGAAAGCCGTACCAGCAAACGGCGGTATATAAAAGGTTTCGGCTGCGCCAAGTTCTGATCTATGCGGACATCAACCTGCTGCTTAACACGCTGCCGAAATTCATTAAACATTTCATCCTCGTCACTGGTGACCAGGTCTTCATTTTCGTCAAACAGATCATAAAACGACTCCAATAGCCTGATCTCTTCTGTTGATGCCGTTCCCTCGCGGTAACGAACCAGCATTTCACGGAAATATTGCTTATCTATATCTTTCATGTTAAGCTTTTATAATTAAATGATCTGAAAAATTGAAAAAAGCCCAGTCATCTTTAAATTTTCTTTAAAAAAATGTTAAAGATGTTAACAAAGGGATAAAGAAGTCGTAAAATATCGGGTGATTATTCAGCGACGAAGCAAAAAAAAGAGTAAATGAGCAAATAAAAGTGACTCCCGGCAGGTAGTTAAGGCCCTGCCCAGGTGATTACGGACGGTTTTTACTGACAGTTGCAACTGATCGGCAATTTGCTGCGTGTCCAAACCCTCTTCATATCGTAATCTAAATATGGTGCGTTGCTGTGGCGGTAAACTATCTATAAGTTGGGAAAAAGATTTCAAAAATTCATTGTAAAGCAAATTACCGTCGGCTCCTGCATGCAGGGTTTCCATCTCGAAAACGACATCTGAAAGTGACTGGTATTTACTTTCCTTTTCAAAGTGTTTGAAAACAGCGTTGCGGACTGAAACAAATAAATAAGCGGGTAAATTATCGATAACCTCTCCCGAACCTCTTTTCCAAAGCTGAAAAAATACTTCCTGCGCGACATCCTGCGCGGCATCAGCATCACCTAAGCGTTTATTTGCCTGGTTAAGCACCTGTTTCCAGTGACGGCTGTACAAAGTATCAAAAGCTGTACGGTTACCTTGAGCAAGCAATTCCAGCAATTCCTGATCAGTTAAGTTTACTAACAATGATTTATCCATCCAATCTGCTTTCTCTTCTCTTATAATCAGGGTTATTCATTGTTTATTGCCCTACTAAAATACCATTTATTTTTTTAATTTAAGAGGAGGGGCAAATATCATACTTAAACTATAGATTTTATAGTATAAAACCATCGATATAGTTTAACTAAAGCAAAAGCTACCTGATCAGCGTTAGCGGTCCTGCTAAAGGTTTTGTCCCATCCTTTAGATCTATTACATAATAGTAAGTACCTGTGGGAAGCTGCTGATCTTTATAAGTACCATCCCATGGCTTTGCGTAGGCTTCAGATCGATAAATAAGGTTGCCATATCGGTTATAGATACATACCAGACATTGCGGGTAAATATTCAACGAACTGATCTCCCACAGGTCATTGATACCGTCGCCGTTCGGAGTAAAAGCGTTGGAGATACGTATTACAGGGCGTGTAACTGTAAGTGTACCATCGGTATATGATATAGTATAATTATCTGATAGCGCGCCGTCTACGTCAATGGGATAAGTACCCGGCGGAGAATTGGTTACAGCAGGTGTAGTGGCTATGGGCTGGGCGGACAGGTTAGCCGGGCCTTCGTTGTTAACAAATCCTATATAAGTTATTGTTAGTTCGGGATTAGGATCGCCGGCTGCCTTGGTTTGATCATCTGCTATAACCGACAGCATAACGGGCGTTACCACCAATTTGCCTGATGTGTAGCTGATCGTATAGTTCGCGGGGTCAAACGTCCCACCGGTAGCTGCTGATGGTGTGACCGAACTTTGGTAGGTCCCGGCATTAGCGCCTGGTGCCCCGCCCGGTTCATAACTCATTGTGACGCTGCCTACTGTTTCACCGTTTTGCAAACCAGATGCAGTATAATCGCTGTTAACTATACCATCATTGAGCGTTTCTCCGTAAGGCTTATTCTTATCATTTGCTGTAATGGTCAATGTTGCTTTATCAACAATACTTGCAGTTATTGGCACAGAGACATCCTTTGCACCAACGCTACTCAGCAGCAGGCTTCCTGTATGAGTTCCTGCGTTGGCCGTCGTTACTAATCGGACATAAACTGTGGCCGGGTAAATAGTACCGGCCGCGCCTATTGTTACCGAACCGCCAAAATGAACATTATCCGTACTCACCTCAAAACCCGCGGAAGGCGTCACTAAAATACCATCGGTCATATTTGTTCCTGATACATCAAATTGTCCGGAGGATGAGGCTGATCCGTAAATCGAAGTCATTGATGCTATCGTTCCTGCTGGCGAGATTACCGGAATTGCTAAAGGGTTAACTGTAATGGTAAATTCGACCGGTGTTCCTTCGCAGGCAGTTCCTGCTGACGACGGAGTGACCGTAATATGCGCGATAACCGGTGTGCTACCATTATTAACAGCAGTAAAAGATGTAATATTTCCTGAGCCATAGGCAGCAAGGCCGATGGCAGGCGTGTCATTCACCCAGCTGAAAACATCCGCAGTACCGGTAAAATTTATAGCAGCGACAGCATCTCCGTTATTGAGTGTTTGATCTGCTATCGCGTCAGCTATAGGCAAAGCATGAATAGTCGCGGTAACCGCGACGCTAAGATCCTGTACACCCGGTGTACTGATAACAACATTACCTGCTGGTGTACCCGCGGCGGCAGCCGCCGAACGCACATAAACTACAGTTGTATTTACTACCCCGTTAATTGGTGTTAGTGTTAATTGCGTGGTAAAGTTAGCGGTTGCGGTAGTTGAAATTTCAAATCCTGCAGGTGCCTTAATGGTAATATCTCCGGTAAGATCCTGGCCCGAAACGTCAAACTGCTGGAGATTCGGACTTGCGGAAGGAATGCCGTCGCAAGCCGTAATATTACCGGTTACAGGGCCGCTTGTAAGTTTGGCCGTGGTAGTACCAACCGGATTTACCGTAATTGTAAATTGAACCGGCATCCCGCTACAGCCTGTACCGCGCGTAAAATAGTTACCCAAGCCATTCGGGCTATTACCTACATATATAGTTGCCGTAACCTGGTTGGTTGTTGTATTTATAACTGAAATTGTTTTATCCGCGCTATTTGAAACATATACCAGGCTCCCATCCGGGTTAAGTGACAGGCCGGTCGGATTCGCGCCAACCGGGATAGTGGTGGTAACTATGCCGGTAACCATATTAATAACAGAAACGGTTTTATCTGATTGGTTAGTTACGTATGCTTTACTGCCATCAGGGCTTATTACGATACCCAAAGGGCCCGAATTTGGCCCCGATCCAACGGGTATTGTTTTCTCAACAAGGTAGGTAACCGTGTTGATCACTGAAACTGTTCCGTCATTTTGGTTGGTGACATAAAGATGTGTCCCGTCCGGGCTGGTTGCCATACCGGTTGCGCCGCCTCCGACCCGAATAGTTGCGGCTATCGTGCCTTGAGCTGGTATATATACTGATACAGTTTTGTTGATTCCACTGGTGGTGTATATTTTCTCACCGTCGGGAGATACCAAAACGGCCGAGGGAAAAGCTCCGACCGGGATATTTCCAGGAAACGTGTTGTTCGATAATTTTATTTCAGATAATATATTATCAAAAGCATTTACCACATACAAACTGGTGCCGTCCGGGCTGACCGCAACACCGTCAGGACCGTTCCCTACAGGTATGGTTGAAACAACTTTGTTGGTAACCGTGCTGATCACCGAAACGCTATTAGATCCTGAATTGGCGACGTAGATGTACTTACTGTCCGGACTTACGGCGATGGCGCTTGGATTAGCACCCACGAGGATCGATTTAATTACAGAATTGGTATTGGGATCAATCACTGAAACAGTCCCATCTCCGGAATTCGGGATATAAGCATATCCCGTATTTGTAGGCGTAACCCTAAGCGTTGCCACTATGGGAACATTAGTAGTATTTTGAGCTGTGAAAGCAGCTATGTTGCCGCTTCCGCTGGCAGGCAGCCCAATACCGGGCTGATCATTTGTCCAATTATAAGCGTTGCCGGTTCCTGTAAAATTGACCGAGGCTGTTGCCTGGCCGGCAACTACTACCTGGTTGGCTGCACCATTAACCACCGGAATTGCATTGATCGTGCCTTTTACCGCGATCATTAATGCCGCAGCTCCAGGCGAACTGACGCTAACATTTCCCGATATATTACCTGGTGTAGTAGCGGCTGCAGCGCGAACGTAAATTGTTGTACTGCTGGTTAACCCCCCGACCGGCTGAAAGATCAAACGACTCACATAATCGGCACCCGGTGTAAGTGATACTTCAAAACCTGTGGGCGCCGCAATGGTGACAGGATCCGTTAAACTATTGCCTACAACAACGAATTGTTGAATATCCGGGCTGCTGGAAGGGGAACCCGGGCAAGTGGCAATAGAACCGGTGACTAAACCAGCAAAAATTTCAGGAGCGACAGCGTTAACCTGGCGGCGCGTTTGTCCTAATACATTTACAGAAAAATAACAAAGCAAGATCAAGCAACTGATCCTGAACAAGTATGATTTCATGAAATGAGAAATATAATCGTGCTATCGAGCTAAGGTATTAACAATTTTGCAAATTAATACCCGGTTTATTTTAAGCCTCCGCTTGTACAGGTAACTACAATTGCAATTTTGCTATTGATACTATTCTGCTTAACCCAATATTTCGACAAAACGGTGATCATACCGCATTAACAGTTGCTTACCTTTGCGTTATGAAGAAAATAGGATTTCTATCATTCGGGCATTGGTCTGACCATCCATCATATGGTACCCGCACAGCCGGCGATACTCTATTGCAATCGATCGACCTGGCAGTTGCGGCAGAAGAATTGGGTGTTGATGGCGCTTATTTCCGCGTGCATCACTTCTCTCGTCAATTAGCCTCACCTTTCCCCTTACTGTCAGCTATCGGTGCTAAAACCAACAAAATAGAGGTAGGTACGGGTGTGATCGACATGCGGTATGAAAACCCGTTATACATGGTTGAAGATGCCGGCGCTGCCGATCTTATTTCGGGCGGGCGTTTACAATTGGGCATCAGCCGCGGTTCGCCGGAGCAGGTTATTGAAGGCTGGCGATACTTTGGCTTTGAACCGGCAGAAGGCGAAACAGATGCCGAGATGGGGCGCAACCATGCGCTGCAATTTTTGCAGCGGCTTGACGGCATTGGCTTTGCCGAACCTCACCCCTACCCGATGTTTCCAAACCCGCCGGGTTTACTGCGTTTAGAACCACACTCTGAAGGTTTGCGCGAGCGGATCTGGTGGGGTGCCGCATCAAATGCCACCGCGGTTTGGGCGGCAGAGAATGGTATGAACCTGCAAAGCTCAACCCTGAAATTTGACGAAAACGGCAAACCTTTTCATATCCAACAGGCAGAACAGATCAGGATCTTTAAAGAAGCCTGGAAAAAAGCGGGACATCAGCGTGAGCCGAGAGTTTCGGTTAGCCGCTCTATTTTTGCATTGGTTACTGACCAGGACCGTTACTACTTCGGCCAGCAAGGTAAATCGGCCGATAGCTTTGGTTATATCGAGCCCGAAAAACGTGCGGTGTTTGGCAAGAGCTATGCTGCGGAACCAGATCAGTTGATAAAGCAACTGGCGCAGGATGAAGCTATCCGGGAAGCGGATACACTTTTGCTAACTATTCCGAACACTTTGGGTGTAGATTATAACGTCCACGTGCTGTCTTCTATATTAGAACACGTTGCCCCGGCATTGGGCTGGCGATAAAATTTGTTTATCCGTAAAAAGTATACAACGTGCAGTGATTAGTGTTAACGCCTGCTCTTGTTTTCGGCGGACCTTTGGTTTAACAAAAATCAAAGACATGAAAACAATATTAATTACAGGAGCAAGCAGCGGAATAGGTAAAGAAACCGCTAAATTATTTCAAAGCAAAGGCTGGAACGTTATCGCAACCATGCGTAAGCCTGACAGCGAAACAGAATTAAATACGTTAGCAAATGTGCTTGTCACCAAGCTGGATGTATTGGATCAGGATTCTATCAATAACGCGGTAGCAGCCGGCATTGAAAAGTTTGGGAAGATAGATGTCCTATTAAACAATGCAGGCTACGGTGCTTATGGTGTACTGGAATCTTTCTCTCGCGAACAGATCATCCGCCAGTTTGATACCAATGTTATCGGCTTGTTAGATGTTACCAAAGCCATACTGCCGCACTTCAGGAAAAACAAAGGCGGTATACTGATCAATATTTCTTCCATCGGCGGTAAGATGACCTTCCCTTTAGGGGCACTTTACCATGGTACCAAGTTCGCGGTTGAGGGTATTTCTGAATCATTAAGTTATGAAGTGGAGCAATTTGGCGGAAAAGTAAAAATTGTTGAACCGGGCGCTATAGCTACAGAATTTGCCGGCCGATCCATGGACTTTAGTAATGATGAAAGCCTTGCCGAATATCAGCCCATAGTTGGCAAAGTATTAACCGGTGTAGAAACCATGTTCGGCCAGGCCTCACCTGCCAGCGTGGTTGCAGAAGTTATCTACCAGGCTGCTACTGATGGCACAGATCAACTGCGTTACACCGCCGGAGAAGATGCTAAAGCCGTTATCGCACAGCGCGCAGCCACAGACGATACTACATTTATCGGCGGCATGAAAACCATGTTTAATTTATAATATCTTTGGGTAATGAGCAAGTTTATCCATATGCATACCATTCCGGACCTGTTCCAGTTCTTTAAACTGGAACAGCCGGTTAAGCATCCGCTCATAGCCGTGGTTGACTTTAGCCGGGTACAGGAAGAAATCACCGAGGACACTAAAGTATCAGCCGATTTTTATACACTGATATTTAAAAACTACAACCGTAACAATATAAAGTACGGGCGTAAGCTGGTTGACTTTACGGATGGCAGCCTGATCTGCATGTCGCCGCAACAGGTGTTGGAGATGAATGATGATATTGAACCATCGCCGCAAATGATGGGCTGGGGCATTTTCTTTCATCCCGACCTGATCAGGGCAACATCGCTTAATGACAAAATCAAAGACTACAGTTTTCTTACCTATGAAGTGTCCGAAGCCTTGCACTTATCAGAAAAAGAAAAACAGGTGCTGTATGAATGCGTGCAAAAGATCGATGCAGAGCTTAATGAGAACATTGATATCCACAGCCAGGCCATCATTGTTTCCGGGATCGAAATGCTGTTAAACTATTGTTCGCGTTTTTATGGCCGTCAGTTTATCACCCGCAAAAGCTCAAATAACGCCGTAGTGGTGCAAGTTGAAAAAGTGCTGACCGATTATTTTAAAACCAGCGTTAACGGCTTGCCTACGGTAAAGTATTTGGCCGATAAAGTAAACTTATCTCCCAATTACCTGAGCGACCTGCTTAAAAAAGAAACGGGTAAAAGCGCGCAGGACCATATTCATTACTATGTGATAGAAGAAGCGAAGAACATCCTGCTAAACACCAACAAGTCAATTGGTGAGATAGCTTATGCTTTAGGTTTTGAATACCCGCAATACTTTAACAAACTGTTCAAACAAAAAACAGGAAAAACGCCGGTGGAGTTTAGGATGAATTGATCCCTACTACTCCACCGGTAATATTTAGCAGAGTTTTAAACCAACATTATAGTACAATACTCGCTATACCTTTTTGCAGTGCGGCTTCGGCCTGGCCGGGATAAGCAGAACCCTCTACCCTGAAAACGGTGAAATCTGTCATCCCTAAAAAGCCTAACAAGCCTTTCAAATAGGTAGAAACAAAGTCAAGCGGCTGCATTGGCCCGCTCGAATATATACCACCCGAAGCCATAGCTACATAAACAACCTTATCTTTTATCAGGCCCTCAATACCGGCCTCGCTGTATTTAAATGTAACACCTGCCCGTGCTATGTGGTCGATCCAGGCTTTAAGTACGGATGGGATCCCAAAATTCCATAAAGGGGCGCCAATAACAATAACATCCGCTTCGGCTATCTCGGCAATGGCCTGATCAGAATGGCTTAGCGCCGCTTTGTCTTCAGGTGTTTGATTTTCTGCAGGAGTATAAAATGCGGCAAGTGTCGCTTCTTCCAGGTGGGGATAAGGGCTTTCTGTTAAATTTTTAATCTTAACCACACTGCCCGGGTAAGCCGCTTTAACTTTTTCTACAATGGCATTACCAAGCTGTATGCTGAACGATTGCCCACCTTTGGGGCTTGAAATAATATGCAATATCTTTTTCATAAAAATAAATTTTGTACAGCGGCAAACCTAAGTAAGCTGAGTATCAAAAAGATATTACTATCCCAAAGGATACCGGTATCGTTTGGGATACTGCTTATCTTTGCAGGTATGGAAGCAGCTATAGTAAAAGAACCGGAAACAGATCACCCATGCAGTGAAAACGCCTGCGCCGCAGGTGTTTCCGGCATCAGGGATGCCGTGTATGTGTTAAACGGCAAATGGAAACTGCCGCTGATCTTTACTCTTACCGAAGGGCCGAAACGATTTAAAGATATCCAGCGTTCACTGGGCGATATTACCCCTAAGATCTTATCAAAAGAATTAAAGGAACTGGAATTGAATGAATTTGTGGTACGCACAGTTTATTCGACAACCCCCGTTACCGTAATTTATGAACTGACGCCATACAGCAAATCGCTCAAACAAGTATTACATGAATTGCGTGATTGGGGCATTAACCATCGCCAGCGCATTGTTAACAGCCGTAAAACTAAACAGTGATATGAAAAAGCCCACGCCGTTTGATTTCCTGCTGGACTATTTACCGGCTACTGTGGTTATTAAACCGGCCATTGGCATGTACTATATTTACTTTGAAGGCAAGATCGTACTGATTTTCCGTAAGGTTAACAAGAACCCGCAGCATAACGGTATCTGGATAGCAAGCAAACGTGAAGATCACGCCGGTTTAAAAGCCGAGATCCCTGCTGTAACTGACTTTGAATTTGGTAAGGATGAAGCCTTTGAACCCAACTGGCTGCAACTAAAGGATGGCCATGAAGATTTTGAAGAAGCGGCAATAGCCCTTTGCGAACTGGTTACCCGGCGCGACAAAAGGATTGGGAAAGAAACTAAAAAGGCAGCGCTGCTAACCAATTACCGTATTAACTCTTAAAGCTAATGAAGTATTAGCTGAATAATATATCATGTAAAGGGTTAGGCCCTGGCCCTACCCTTTAATTTTGCCTCTGTCAGGGGTAGCTTATTGTAATCTTTACACTATCATGTTTAAGTAGTATAAACAGGTTTTTTATCTTTGCGCCAAAGGTCTGCGCTATGAAAAAAAGTCTGTTTCCGTTATTGCTGGGTGGTTTGGGTATTGGTACAACCGAGTTTGTAATGATGGGGCTGCTGCCTGATATCGCGGCAAATCTGCATACCAGTATTCCCACGGCAGGACACCTGATCTCTGCTTATGCCCTTGGGGTTGTGGTGGGTGCGCCCCTGCTGGTTATCATCAGCAGTAACTATCCGCCAAAAAAAGTGTTGATCGGTTTAATGATGATCTTCACGTTGTTCAACGCTTTTTCGGCCTTTGCACCTACTCATTTCACTTTACTGCTGGCCCGTTTTTTTGCCGGCCTGCCGCATGGCGCTTTCTTTGGTGTGGGCGCGGTAGTTGCCAGCCGCCTGGCCGAAAAAGGCAAACAGGCGCAGGCCATATCTGTAATGTTTGCCGGACTAACAATTGCCAATTTGGCTACCGTACCCCTGGGCGCGTGGGTGGGCCATCACCTGTTATGGCGTTACACTTTTGGCATTGTCGGCTTTATCGGGCTGATCACCTTATTATTTTTATGGCTGTGGATGCCTGCCTTACCGGTAGTGCGCAAAGGGAACGCGCGGTCTGAACTGCGCTTATTTAAAAGCGCCGAAGCCTGGCTTGTCATTCTGATCACGGCTATTGGCACGGGTGGTTTATTTGCCTGGATCAGCTACATAGCCCCGCTGATGACACAGGTTTCGCATTTTTCGGCAAACAGTGTTTCGGCGATCCTGGTACTGGCCGGATTTGGCATGGTGGTAGGTAATATCATCGGCGGTAAAATGGCCGATAGTTTCAGTCCGGTTATTGCCTGTACCTGGCTGCTGGTTGCTATGGCCTCTACGCTGTTAATGATCTACTTATTTTCGGGTATACAGTTGGTTTCACTGGCTTTGACGTTTATTGCAGGGGCGCTATCTATTGCGCTGGCATCCCCGATCCAAATATTAATGATCAATACCTCAAAAGATGCGGAGATGCTGGGCGCGGCCGTTACGCAGGCAGCGTTCAATATTGGCAATGCTTTAGGCGCTTTTTTCGGCGGGTTGCCTATTGTAGCGGGCATGGGTTATAATTCGCCCGCTTTGGTCGGCATGGTGATGGCTTTATTTGGTGTCGGTTTTGCTTTACTCCTTGTAAGGCGATCAGCAAAACTGGCTTTGGCGATTAGCTAAAGCTTACCATTTCTTTATCGTCCCCTATCAACTTAACTTCCACTCGGGCCTTTCAAAGTGGCAGGTATACCCGTAGGGATTTTTCTGCAGGTAATCCTGGTGCTCAACCTCGGCATTCCAAAACGGACCTGCGGGTACAACTTCTGTAACTATCTTTCCGGGCCATATGCCCGATGCATCCATCTCGGCGATCAGGTCGACAGCGGTTTGGCGTTGTGCTTCGTCTATATAAAAAATTGCAGAGCGGTAAGATGTACCGATATCGTTACCCTGCCTGTTACGCGTAGTAGGATCATGGATCTGGAAAAAATATTCAAGTAGTTTGCGGTAAGATAGTTGCTCAGGGTCAAATACGATCTCTATCCCTTCGGCATGGGTACCGTGATTGCGGTAGGTCGCGTTAGCAACGTCCCCGCCTGTATAGCCCACAACGGTTGAGATCACACCCGGATAATGACGGATCAGTTCTTCTACTCCCCAAAAACAGCCACCGGCTAATATTGCTTTTTCCTTATTCATAACGCTATTATTTTATATCAAAGTTAAACTTTTTCAGCCGGGAATACAGATCGATCAGCCCCTGTTAATGGCGAAACCAAACTTTTTTACCTTGATGTGAATTTTTGCATGGCATCATTTACAAACAAACCGGATCAATAACCTGATCATAAAATAAATACAACAATATTTTTATATTTATAAAGTAATCCAGCCAACTAAAAACCAAATTCATGATACCATTTACTGTACCAGCCTACGAACAAGAGCCCGAACTACTAAAACCTGTTTACGAACGCTATAAAAAAGCACTGGGGTTTGTACCCAATTTGTACGCGGTGATAGGCTACTCGCCAAACGCTTTAAGCTCTTATGTCCAATTTACTGCCGAACAGGTAAAGGGGACATTTCACGGGAAAGACCGCGAGGCTATTTTCCTGATCGTGTCCCAATTAAACGGTTGCGAATATTGCCTGGCCTCGCATACCCAATCTGCCCTGAAATTTGGGTGGACAGAAGATGAAACCTTGCTGATAAGAAAAGGCAGATCGCCCGACCCGAAATGGCAGGTAATCTATAAAGTGGTTAAATCTATTCTGGATAACAAGGGTGAAATAAGCAATGATCTGCTCACCGAATTTTACAACGTTGGCTATAATGAAGCCGCAATAATGGACCTGCTTGCGCTGATCATGGTAATGAGTTTCACCAATTACGCTTACCGCATGACGCAGATATCTATTGATTTCCCTGCAGCAAAAGAGATTTGATCTGTCACCGGGTATTTGCCTGGTTATCAATAACAAATTATCCCATGATGAAAAAGATATCCGCCTTACTGTTACTATTGTTTGCAAGCACTTTATTAAAGGCGCAAGAACATGAAAGTTATGTAAAACCCGCTGATACGCTGGTTCAAAAAAAGTTGCGCCAATGGCAGGACCTAAAATTTGGCCTCTTTATGCATTGGGGGCCATACAGCGAATGGGGGGTTGTTGAAAGCTGGAGCCTTTGCCCTGAAGATGAAGGCTGGACGCAGCGAAAAGGCCCGTACGGTGCTGATTACTACACGTACAAAAAGGCTTACGAAAACCTACTGACCACCTTTAACCCAACAAACTTTAATCCCGAAAAGTGGGTAAAAGCCGCAAAAAGCGCCGGGATGAAATATGTAATATTCACCACAAAGCATCACGACGGTTTTTCGATGTTTGACACCAAACAAACAGATTATAAGATAACTAGCCCGCGCGACCCATTCTCGTCAAATCCGCGGAGTAATGTTACCAAGGAGATCTTTAACGCTTTCAGTAAAGAAAACTTTATGATAGGCGCCTATTTTTCAAAGCCCGACTGGCATAGCGAATATTACTGGTGGCCCTACTTCCCTCCCACTAACAGGAATGTAAATTATGACCCGGCTAAATACCCTGATCGCTGGCAAAAATTCAAAGACTTTACCTACAATCAAATTGGCGAATTGATGACCGGCTACGGTAAAGTAGACATATTATGGTTAGACGGTGGCTGGGTAAGGCCAAAATCTTCTATGGACAGCAAATCTGCCGAATATAAAAAAGCCTATGACCAGAATATCGACATGCCTAAAATAGCCGCTATGGCCCGCGAAAAACAGCCGGGCCTAATCGTAGTAGATCGTACCGTGTCCGGGGAATACGAAAACTACACTACGCCAGAACAGCAGGTACCTAACGAGCCGCTTGATCATCCCTGGGAAAGTTGTATAACCATGGGAAATTCCTGGAGTTATGTACCCGGCGATCATTATAAATCAACCAACCAGATAGTTTCATTGCTGGTGAAGATCGTATCAAGAGGCGGTAACTTATTAATGAACATTGGCCCAGGCCCTGATGGCGATTGGGACCCGGTAGCCTACAATCGCCTTAGCCAGATAGGCGACTGGATGAAAATTAATGGCGAGGGAATCTATGAAAGCACTGCCGTTGCCCCATACTCTGAAGGAAACATATTTTATACTAAAAACAAAAAAAGCAATACCCTGTACGCCTTTAGCCTGTCTGATAACGATAAAGTAAAACTGCCCGGCACAATAACCCTGCATTTAAAAGGCATCAATAAAGTTAAAAAAGTGAGCCTGTTGGGTGTTGACAGAAAAATAAAGTTTAGTACCAATGCCGGCGCGTTGACTATTACTATCCCTGCCGATTTACAACAGAACAATAAGTTAACTCAAACAGCTACTTTTAAAATACAATATTGATCAAATTCGGACACCAAATCTGATCACTAACGAACAATAAGTGTACGATATCGAACATGAATAACAATATAAATAATTGATATTCAATATATTATATTTTGGCATATTATTCGTCTTTGAATAGTAAATAGCTGCGATATGTTTCAACACTTTTTACTCATTGCCAGGCGTAACCTGCTTAAAAGAAAGCTGTATAGTTTTATCAATATTATCGGGCTGGCAATAGGCATGACCTGTTGTATAGTTATTGCCCTGTACGTACAGCATGAGCTATCGTATGATCGGTATAACACCAGGCATGACCATATTTACCGGGTATTGCAAACCTTTCGCAGTGTTGAAAAGGGACAGAAACCGCCCACTCCTGCCCCCGAAGATTACTGGGTTTGGGGCAGCGCCCCGGTCGGGCCCGCTTTAGCGGCAGATTTCCCGCAGATAAAAGAAGTGGTGCAGTTTATGAGCCCAGTGAGTTTACTGCTTGAGTACAAAGACAAACGTTTACAACAGGAAAACCTGGTTTGTATAGACTCTAACGCGTTTAAAGTTTTCAGCTGGAAATTGTTGCAGGGCAACCCCAAAACCGCATTGGTTGCTTCAAATAGCATCGTGTTAACTCAAACAGTAGCTACAAAAATTTTCGGCAATGATAATCCCGTAGGCAAAACGCTGCGGGTAGACAATGGCGATCTGTTTAATGTAACCGGGGTTGTTGCCGATGTACCTGCAAATTCGCAGATCACTTTTAATGGCCTGATCTCTATGACGACCGCCAGGAAATCACAGCGGGATGTTTTTAATATGTGGGGATATGTAGATTTTTACACTTATTTCTTGCTGAAGGATAACACAAATATCGAATCTATGAAAGCCGAGATCCCGGCTTTCTTAAAACGCCATAACAGCCAGGATCCGGGATATACCATCGCTTTCGAAAAAATGGACGATGCCTACCTGCACTCAAAAGCAATCAGGCAACCCGGCCCTGTGGGCAGCATGAGCAACATTTACTTATTTTGCTGTATCGGTTTCATCATCCTGATCATTGCCTGTGTTAATTTCATGAACTTATCTACCGCCCGTTCGCTTGAAAGAGCGAAGGAAGTGGGGGTACGAAAAGTATTAGGTGTACAACCATCCGCGCTTAGGTGGCAATTTCTGTTCGAGTCTCTTTTGATCTCGGTTATGGCAGCTGTTTTGGCTGTTTTATTTACTAAAGTAAGTTTACCTGTAGTTAGCGCTTTATCCGGCAAAGACTTTTCTCCTAAAGTTTTTTTCAGCGGTCAATTAGCTGCATGGATGGCTATACTCACTTTGGCAACCGGTGTTTTAGCGGGCATTTACCCCGCCTGGTTCCTGTCGCGTTTTAAACCAACAGCGGTTTTGAAAGGCGTATTCAAACCCTCGCACAGTAATATCTCTTTGCGCAAAGCATTGGTAATTTTTCAATTTACGCTGTCCATAACATTAATAGCAGGCACTGCCATTGTATATACCGAATTAAAATTTCTGAATAACCATGATCTTGGTTTTGCCAAAGACCAGATGCTGGTTTTAAATTTTGAAGGCGATGGGCAGGTGCAGAAAAATATCGAACGAATAAAACGGTCGCTTGCCAGTCAGACCGGTGTTTTATCGGTTGCCGCCGCACGCGCGGTGCCCGGCGAGTTTTTACCTAATGCGGGGACGGCTATTGAGGGGATTAACGGGCAAATGGTGAGTAAGATCCCGCTCATTTATGAAATTGACTTTGATTTTATATCGTGCCTTAAAATCAAAATGGTGGCAGGCAGAGATTACTCGCGCGCTTTCCTCACAGACAGTACCCAAGCTATGGTAATCAATGAAGCCGCGGCAAAATTATATGGCTACCAACACCCTGCGGATGCCGTAGGTAAAATGTTTGACCAATGGGGCCGAAAGGGCAAGATAATTGGTGTGGTTAAAAATTTCAATTTCAGGTCTTTACATTCAGAAGTAGAACCATTGACCCTACGGTACGGTATGCCATACTCGCTTAACCGTATTTTAGTGGGTATAAAAGCCGGGAATACGGCAGCTACCATTACTGCGCTCGAAAAAACATGGAAAGCCGAAGCGCCGCAAAGGCCTTTTTTATATCATTTTTTAGACCAGTCGTTTAACCAGCAATATGAGTCTGACCAGCATTTTGGGTATCTTTTCTCCTTATTCTCCTGCCTAGCTATACTGATTGCCTGCCTGGGATTATTTGGATTAGCCACATTTACCGCGCAGCAGCGCATCAAAGAGATAGGCATCCGTAAAGTATTGGGCGCATCTGTTTATAATATTGTAGCACTCATCAGCAAGGATTTTTTGCGTTTGGTATTAATTGCAACGGTAATAGCCGTACCGCTATGTGTTTTAATAATGAACCAATGGCTTAAAGATTTTGCCTACAGAATTGCTATAAGCCCGGGAATATTTATTGCCACAGCATTTATCGCGCTGTTTATAGCCTTAATAACCATTAGCTGGCAAACTGTTAAAGCCGCTTTGGCTAATCCGGTACAATCTATTAAAAATGAATAGGCAAAAAAGCAAAAAGACAATCAACAAACAAGACAAGATCCTATTTGCTGACTAAAGCTTATTTGAGTTTAGCTTTGGGTTTTGGCTGGCGTTAACCTGGTAAGTGTTTACCTGGTCGTTATCTGCAACCTCAACAATGCGGTAGCCCTTATAATCTGTGCCCCAGTTACCGCCAAAATGCGAGTCGAACAGGTGCGGAAGTTTCCCCGTGTAGCGGATACCATCTAACGTGTGATCATGCCCGTGAAAAACCGCCTTTATGTTGGGATAGCTGTGCAGCAGTTCAATGATCTCAGGGCAATCAACAAAGATGGTCTTTTCTTCCGGCGTCCATTGGTGCGGCGGAATATGCAGGATAACAAAAACTATCTTCTTGCTTTTATACTCATCTAAAGATGCTTTCAGGAAGTTATAATCAGGGCAAACATAGCCGCCCTTGGTGTCGGCAGTATTGGCAAACACAAAACCGATGTCGCCTTTATCAACCGAGTATTTATCCTCATACCCGAACACGTTTTTCCAAACCGCGGCATCGGCGAAATCATGGTTACCGGGGATAGTGTAGTAAGGCACAGGCAGTTTATCCAGGTAAGTTTCTTTGACTTTTTTCAGCAGGTCGGGGCGGTTATGCACCAGGTCGCCGTTAATAATGATCAGATCTAGGTGGTTATCGTTATGCTCTTTCTTTAACCACTTAACCAGGTCGGTATAAAACGCGTCAGAGTCGGTATCCGGCTGCGCATAATGGCCGTCGGACGCTATGGCGAAACGCAGTTTAAATTTATCTGCCCCACCACCCTTAACAGGATGAGGTTCGTTAGCGAATGAATTGATTGCCGGTAACAAATTAATACCTACCGCGCCTACTATGCCTGATTTTATAAACTTACGCCTGTTGCTCATGTTGATTTAGCTATGTGGTAAAAGTAGCTGATCAATGTTAACTTAGTTTTAAGTTAGGAGCTCGGACAGGGCTTTATATCGAATTGATCAGGCCTCACCTATCAGTCTCAATGTTTTATCATCCGGCTCTCCTTTAAAGAATTTATCGAGCACGGATTGAAATACCGGATAAGCATCAGGCAATGCCGCAAATAAAGTCATAGACGATCTTAGTTTTCTATCATCAGGATTACCAAAGATCTCATTTGCGTCATCGCTTTTTAAGCGAAGCAACTCCAGGCAGATCTCTATTAAACGTTGCCCCAAAACCGGGTGATTGATGTAAGCCTCGGCTTCGTCCAAATCATTTATACCGTAATATTTTGAAGTTTCACTAAACCCTAAGCCTTGTAACTGCGGAAAAATGTACCACATCCAATGGCTGTGCTTGCGGCCATTTTTAATTTCGGCCAGCGCGGTAGCAAAATCCGCTTCCTGGGCATCAATAAATCGTTGCAGATCGTTCATATCCGTTTGCAACAATAAGCCTGCCACAGTATGCAAAAACATTGTTTAATTTAGGCGGCAAATGGCGACTTTAAGAATTACTTATCAAACTATAGATTACGTCCAAATACAAAATGGCGAATTATCCATTATGCTTTTTCTTGATGATTTGCTCAAAGCTGAGATTCCCCGAAATGCTATTATCGATCATTTAACAAAATACCATAGCCCTGACGGCGGATCTATCGAGATCAATGATTTTGGGGTAACAGGATCATCTTATGATGCGGAAAAGAAAAAAGGACAAGTAAAGATCAGCTACCGTATTTATTATTTTTATGGCTGCGCCGATATTACCAAGGATGCAGGCGACCATGAAACCTGGAACTTTGACATTGACATAAAAAACAATACCCTGCTATTATATATACCGGAGTATGAGCAACGATCTACCGCGGACGAATTTTAGTTAATTCTTATCAGCCGGTACAAACAATATAGCATCTGCAAGTACAGCTCCATCAGCGCCGTGGTTAGATATTTGAACATATGCCTTTTTACCTGCCGGGAACTTACTGACACCCATCGACACCCACTCGCCTGACGTTTGCCCTGTCACCTGTATATCGTTTTTATTGATGGTTTTATTGATCATATTCTGTCCGTCAAAAATTTGTAGTTGGGTAACCGATGTGCTGTGCGATACTTTTGGGCAATACACATATATATGATAGTTGCCTGCATGCTTGATCAAGGGTATAAACTTAATTTCGGCAGAAACTTTTGACGTATCCAACAAAAATGACGGGCCATAACCGCCATTTGTCCCCCGTTTCCACTGACCGGTTTTAACTGTATTTTCCGCATCATTGTCATCAACCAATATTTCAGGAACGCTATGATCTACCAAAGGATTATCGGTCAATTCGGCCTGTAATTGTTTTATATCAATTTGCTGCACACCAACCCTTTTATCAATAGCCTGGCAAGCCGCTACGGCTGCAGATTGCCCCAATACCATAAACACCGGCTCCATCCTTATCGACCCGTAAGCCATATGGCTGGCCGAGAGGCAAACCGGCACCAGCAAATTATCGCACTCCGCGCGTTTTGGTGTGATGGAACGATATGCTATGGGATAAGGGTTTATTCCGCGCAACTGCACATCGCCTTCGTTTTTCACCATTCCGTTAACTACCAGCCGCTCTGCATTGTGCGAGTCCATATTATAAGCGCCCATGCCTATCTTATCATCAACCACTTCTTTACGCAGGCAATTGGCTTCGGTCATTATATATTCGCCCAGCATGCGCCTTGCTTCGCGTACGTACATTTGCGGTGTAAAATGATCCGTGCTGGTGTACTCATCGTCCGGGTAACCCCATTTTAGCATCTGCTCCCTTAAATGCTGCGGCATGCGCGGGTCATGGCCAATAAAATAGAGCAAGCCCTTAGTATAATCAATATGTTCTTTAATTATAGCATTGCGGGTAGTATAATCGGCATCGGGGTAAGCATAATTAGCGCCGATCATATCAGTAGAGAATGGGCCGTTATTGTTAATATCCGTTTTATGATTAGGCATCAGGTCTATCTTTAAAAACGCGCCCAGGTCCTTTGCCGGTTTTTTTTCTAATACCCGCAATAACAACTCGTAATGGGTCGAGTCGTACCCATCGGGCCTGGTTATTTCTATGCGGTTGGCAGGGTCATTGGTTAAGCATACCCTGAAATTGTATGATTGGATCTTTTTGTCGCCGCTGCCTGCAGGTGCCAATATTTCATTGCTGATACCCCAAAGCAGGCCGCTCTCAGGCTTGCCGGGAATTTTATAAGGGTCTATCCCATTCAGAAACTGGTGTTCTGTCCTTAATTCTACACCATTTACTGTTTCATTGTAAACGCTGTTCGCCTCGCGCCCGGTAGTATAACTTACACCGGCCTTGGCCATCAGGTCGCCTTCATAGCTACAGTCGATATATTGCTTAGCGCTGATATTAATGATACGGGCAGAGCCAGGGCCCTCTTGTATGGCTACAATTTTCGATATATGATGATCTTTCTTGGTTATCCCTATTGAATGAATACGGTACAACACCCCAAAATTGCCGCGCTTAACATAATCTAAAAAGATAGCCTCGGCTACTTTAGGTTCGAAGGTCCATTGTTCAAACTTGCCATAGTACTGACCTATACGGCGATAAAAATCGCGCGCCAAGCCGGTTACCACATATTTATTGCCGATATCGGTAAAACCCAGCCCGCCGCTTGATAAGCCACCCAGCCGTGTACCCGGCTCAATAAGCACAACGCTTTTACCCATTTTAGCCGCGGTGTAAGCTGCAATAACGCCCGCCGATGTGCCGCCATACACACAAACATCAACGTTTGTCGGCTTTGGTTGCGCAAATAGTTGAAAACCGGCACATAGCAGAAAGCATACAATTACGGATCTGAACATAGGTTTGTATGTTGGTTAATACAAAGCTATGATTGGCAGGGATAATATCAAGGGTTAGCCTCTTGGGTTACAAGACCGTTACAAAAATGAGGTACTCAAAGGGTAGGCATAGGAATTAAATCGCATTTATTGGCCTTTGCCCTCATGCTTCGAGAGCCTCAGCATGACACCTCTCGCGCGACTGTGATAATGAACAGCTATTGCTTGATAAATTTATGCTCTCCCGTCTTCACGTCAATACTCCACGGTTTAGGTTGATTAAGCCATAGTTTCCCGTCGCCAATCTCTAACGGCATCCACAGGTAGCGCGAGTCCCATTGGGCATCGGGTTTCCATTGATCGGCCATAAAAATTACCGTGGTTGATTTAGTGCCGACCACTTTGAGCATCATGGTTGATTGCGAGTGGTAGGTTTTGGTGTCAGGCGGCGCTATGTCCTTAAACTCGCTCCACGGACCTTCAAGCGACTTGGCGGTGGCATATTTATTGGGGTTAGGATCCCAACCCGTCAATGCCGAACCGATTGAATAATACAAGCCTTTGTAATGCACTATGGCGCCGCCTTCTAAAGGCATGCGCACCAGGCTCATTTCTTTTTCAACGCTTAGGTAATCATTGGCCAGTTTAACAATGTGGAAGCCAAGCTCCCGGTCTTCAAACACCAGGTAAGCGGTACCGTCATCATCAATAAACTGGCCAATATCACGGCTTTGGTGACCCAGCGGCCTGAAGCTTTTTACAAAGGTATAGTTGCCGTCGGGCTTGTCACTCACAGCTATACCTACCCTGGCATACTGGTAATTTTTAGTATCCAGGTGAAAATACATTACATATTTTTTGGTCGGCTTGTTATAATAAACCTTCGGGCGCTCTAATATCCAGCCTTCGCCAAGGTTTTCAGGATCGGACATTTTAACCACATCGCCCCTGAACTTCCAGTTCATCAGATCGGTAGACGAGTAGCAGCTTACATATCTGTAATTGGGATCCAGTCCTTTCGCTCGTTCCTCACCATACCAATAATAGGTATCTTTTATCTTGATGATGCCGCCGCCATGCGCCTGGATATGGTTGCCTTTATCGTCGGGCCATACTGCACCGGGATTTATTACCTTGTTTTGCGCAAAGCCGGTTAAGGACACGATCAAAAAAGCGACTAATAAACTGTATTTCATGGCGGCTAAATATTCTATTCGATCACCCTATCCAAATGTGTGTAACCGCCATCCACATGGATCAACTGGCCGGTAGTATGGCTTGATACATCAGATAACAGAAATACTACCATATTGGCTATTTCATCAGCAGTGGTCATTCTATGCTCAAGCGGGATATTTTTTACAATGTCTTTCAGCTTTGCTTCAGGATCAGGCATACCGGCTATGTAAGCTTCGTACAACGGTGTCCAGCACTCGGCTACTATAACGGCGTTTACACGGATGCCGTAAGGTAAAAGCTCGACAGCCCATTCGCGGGTAAGCGCGTTACGGCCGCCATTTGCAGCAGCGTAGGCAGAAGTATTGCCCTGGCCTGTTTCGGCTACTTTTGAGCCAATATTTACGATATGACCTTTTGATTTTTTCAATTCAGGCAAGGCATGCTGCGCCATCAGGTAATAATGTACAACATTGCGCTTAAGGCTAAGCATAAAATCTTCATAATTGCCTTTTTCAAGCCCGATGCCATCATTTACGCCGGCGTTGTTGATCAACCCCTCAATGCGACCATACTTGGCTAAAACCGCGTCTATAGCGTTCTTGCAATCCCCGGGTTCGGTAAGCTCTGCAACAACCTGGAAAGCTTCAAATCCTTTAGCTTTCAAGTCATCTACCACTTTTAAATTATCAACTTCTTTACGGCCGATCACTACCGGGATAGCCCCTTCATTTGCCAGCAATCTCACAATCCCTTCGCCAATGCCTTTTGCACCGCCGGTTACTATAACAACTTTATTTTTTAACTGCAGATCCATATTTAGATTTTTAATATTTGATTATCAATAATTAATTCCCTCCCTTGGGAGGGGTGTGTTGGGTAGTGTAATGGCAGGAAGGGTTTTAATACTAAGACATGTTCATTAAACCCCTCCCTACACCCTCCCGGTGGGAGGGAATCGCACATGCCCTACGCTTTTATATATTATTTACAACCCATAAAACTTTATCGCGTTATCGCCCCAGAATTTATCCTGCTCGGTTTTTGAAAGTTTGGCTATGTACGCTTCTGCAATTCCCAAGGTTTCGCCATAAGTGGCCGCAACGCGGCAAACAGGCCAGTCTGAACCGAACATTAACCTATCCGCACCAAACGCCTCGAAAACGACATCCAGGTATGGTGTAAAATCTTCGGTTTTCCAATTGCGCCAGTCGGCTTCTGTTACCATGCCCGATACCTTACAGCTTACATTCTTATTTTTAGCTATCGCCTTCATATCCTTTGCCCACTCATCAATATCACCGTCTTTTATTTTAGGTTTTGCCAAATGATCTATCACAAAAGGCTGATCCGGAAAAGCGGCCGCGAACTCGTTAGCATAACCCAACTGATCAGTATAGATCAGGATATCATAGATATAGCCAAACTGCTTTAGCTTTGAGATGCCTCTTTTAAAATCAGCATTAAGCATATACGCCCTGTCGGCCTCTCCCTGCAAAATATGACGGAAACCTTTCAGCTTTTCAAACTGTTTGTAATAGGCAAGCCGTTCTTCTACATTATCAGCTTTAAAATCAAGCCAGCCGACTACCCCTTTTATAAAGTCATTATTTATGGCCTGTTCTAACAAAAAATGATTTTCCGTTTCGGTTTGATCTGCCTGTACGGCAACACAGCCATTAAAGCCATACTCATGCAAAATAGGATCCAGGTCATCGGGTAAAAAATCCTGACGGATGATCTCCATATCATCATTGATCCAGTCGTGCCTTACCGGGTCGTAATTCCAGAAATGCTGATGTGCATCAATTTTTGGCATAAGCTTTTACCACTTGTTTTGATTCGCCCAAACCATCAATACCCAACTCCATCACATCGCCAGGGTTTAAATAGAAAGGCGGTTTAAAGCCCAGACCCACACCTGCCGGTGTTCCGGTTGAAATAATATCACCCGGCAGCAGGGTCATAAACTTACTTACATAAGCTATCACAAACGGCACGTTGAATATAAAATTAGATGTATTGCCATCCTGCATGGTTTTACCGTTAACCTTTAGCCAAAGCCTTAAATTGTTGATATCGCCCAACTCATCAGGAGTAGCTACAAACGGACCCATCGGCGCAAAGGTGTCGCAACCTTTGCCTTTATCCCAGGTACCGCCGCGCTCTATCTGGAACTCGCGTTCAGACACATCATTATGCAAAACATAGCCTGCCACGTAGTTTAAGGCATCAGCCTCTTCAACGTAGCTTGCTTTTTTACCGATCACCACGGCCAGTTCAACTTCCCAATCCGTTTTTACAGAATCCCGCGGGATAATAACATCGTCATTAGGACCAACCAGCGCGGTGGTTGATTTCATGAACAATACCGGCTCGGCAGGTACCGTAGCATTAGTTTCCCTTGCATGATCTGCATAATTTAAGCCGATACAAAGAATTTTTGACGGCCTTGCTATCGGGCTGCCCAAACGTTCACTATCAGCAACCTGCGGCAACTTACCCTGGTTGGCAGACAAGAAATCTTCCAGCCTTGCCAGTCCGTCATTTTCAAAAAACTGCTCGTTATACTCTTCGCCAAAAGCTGATGTATCATACCTGATATCGTCAATGATCACACCTGTTTTTTCCCGGCCCGGGTTTCCCCATCTTATTAGTTTCATTATTACCTCTCCCTAACCCTCTCCAAAGGAGAGGGAATTTGATTTTATATTTTTATTATAATTTCTTTTCTAACCAATCCCTATGCCCCCTCTCCTTTGGAGAGGGCCGGGGAGAGGTCTAATTATTCAATTTAACAAACCCACCATCCAGCAGATAATCGCAGCCGGTAACAAAACCAGCTTCGTCGCTACATAAATACAATGCCAGTGATGCCACTTCTTCCGGTTTGCCCATGCGGCCTATCGGCTGGCTTTTTGATAGTTTTTCAAAGATCTGTTCTTCCTGTCCTGCATAGTTTTTGGCGATAAAGCCATCTACAAACGGGGTATGCACCCTTGCCGGCGAGATACTGTTGCAGCGGATATTATCTGCCATATAATCGCGCGCTACGGATAGTGTCATTGCTGATACCGCGCCTTTGCTCATGGAATAAGCAAAACGGCTGGTAATGCCCACCGCTGCAGCAATTGATGCCATGTTGAGGATAACGCCTTTGCCTTTACTTTTCATCAACGGGATAGCCGCGAAAAGCGAGTTGTAAACACCTTTCACGTTTACGTTAAAGATCCTGGTAAAATCTTCCTCACTGGTAGTAGTAGCTTCGCCGATATGGGCTATGCCGGCGTTATTAACTAAAATATCTATCTCGCCTATCGCGTTGTAAATATCCAATACCTGTTGCTGGTCGCTTACGTTACAGCCATGCGCAACGGCTTTTCCGCCGCCTTTTTCGATTTCGCTGACGGTATCTTTCGCGGCATCGGCATTTAATTCGATAATGTGCACTACAGCACCCTGCTTTGCAAAAAGCACAGATATTGCCCTGCCTATCCCGCTGCCCCCGCCTGTTATTACTGCTGATTTTCCTTTTAAACTAAACATTGTATTTCTATAGATTGAAGATTTTATTCATTAGCACCCATTTCTCGCCGGGTTTAGCACCGGGTAAGGCCTGCTGGTATTTCCACATCAGGTTTTCCCACTCCTGCACCTTCGGGTTGGCAGCATCCATGGCACCTTTTTTGTCGAAACTGAAACTTGCATTGGTCTCCATGATCATAAACAAACGGTTAAAGCACCGGTATATTTCCATATTGGTAATACCGCCGTTTACAATGCTGTCGTGGATCTCGGGCCAGATCGACTCGTGATATTTCTCATATTCCGCTATCAGTTGCGGATCGTCTACAAGGTCTAATGCTAAACAATATCTTGCCATTATGCTTTTACAACTTTATGTCCTTTAATACCATAATATAATACTACTAAGAAACAGATCAATGGCACAATGTACGCCATTTGAATACTGCCTGTTTTATCAGATATCAACCCCATAAACAACGGGGCAATACCGCCGCCAATAATAGACATCACCAAAAATGACGACGCGATTTTAGTTTCTTCGCCCAAACCTTTAATGCCCAAGGCAAATATGGTTGGAAACATGATTGACATAAAGAAAGGTACAGCCATTACCGCATACAAAGCCACATTACCATGTGTTACTAAACCAACCGCCAATAACAATATGCTAATACCTGCATAAATACTTAACAATTTAGCCGGATCAATAAACTTCATGAAAAAAGTACCGGCAAACCTGCCTACCATAAAGCCAACCATGGCTATCGACCCCCACAAAATTGCAGCTTCTTTTTCGGCTATATCAGCCACAAATTTTGAGTAACGAATAAAGAAACTACCCACCCCTACCTGTGCGCCTATGTAGAAAAACTGTGCAACTACCGCCCATGATAAATGTTTATGTTTTAACACCGCTGCTGAAAACTCTGTCCCTGGCGCATGGCTGTCAACAGCGCTATCGTCTTCTTTTACGTCAGGGATATTAGTAAATACAAATAACAAGATCAATAAAATTACCGCCACGCCGATAACCAAATATGGAATTTTAACTGTATTAGCTTCTGACTGCAGATACGCAGCTAAAGCACCGGGCGACATATTCTTTACTTCTTCGGGTGTATGTTCGATACCGGAAAGAATGACCTGACCACCGATAATGGGTGCTACAAAAGCCCCCACTCCATTAAATGATTGTGCAAAATTTAAACGTTGTGCCGATGTTTCCTTATCACCCAAAACTGATATGTAAGGGTTGGCCACAGTCTCCAAAAAGGTAGCACCGCTGGCCATAGTAAATAATGCTACCAGGAAAAAGGCGTAGCTCTGCGCGCTTGATGCGGGGATGAATAACAAGGCACCTGTAGCATAAAGGATCAGCCCTAAAATGATACCCTTTTTATAGCTGTACTTATGTACAAATAAACCAGCAGGTATGGCAATTAAAAAATAACCAAGATATACGGCCGAATCAATAAAAGATGATTGGGTGTCTGTTAACTGGCACGCCTTCTTTAAGTGCGGAATAAGTATGGGATTAATGTTATGCAGGAATGCCCACAGAAAGAACAATGACGTTACCAATATTAATGGAAACAGGTATTTATTTTTAGACATAACTTAGGTATAGTTAATTTATAATTGGTTATAGCAAAGAAAGCAGATTAAGCCATAGAAAGTGATATTTTATCATTAAAATATTATACGATTTTGGCATACTCTAAGCTAATATTAACAATAAAGAGCCAATACTTAATTATAAACACCCTATCCGGATGGAAAAATCCTGAAATTTTTTAATTATAATTTACGCAATCGTTGCCGGTTAAAACTTAAAAACTGAAGTATTTTTAATAAACCGTATAATTGCGCTGTCAGAGATAAATCAAGGATACTTTTGCGTAATTTTAATTCCTTTTTAACTTAAAATGTACAAACCGGCTACCATAAAAGATATAGCGCTTGCGTTACAACTTTCGCCCTCAACGGTGTCCAGAGCCTTGCGCGACGGGTACGAGATCAGCGAGGAAACAAAGAAAATTGTGGTAGCTTATGCCAAGCAGGTTAATTACAAATCAAATCCTATAGCGTTAAGCTTAAAAAACAAGCGCAGCTATTCCATTGGCATTGTAGTGCCCGAGTTGGCCAACAGTTTCTTTTCGCAGGCTATTGCCGGGGTCGAGTCTATAGCATATGAAAAAGGTTACCATACTATTATTACCCAAACGCATGATTCGGCAGAGCGTGAACTAATCAACGTAAACCACCTTGCACAACGCTCGGTTGATGGCTTATTGATTTCCATGTCAGCCCAGACATCTGATTACAGCTTTTTGAAAAACCTGCATGACGACGGTCTGCCTATTGTTTTCTTTGACCGGATAATTGACGATATTGATACTTTTAAAGTAACGTCTGACAATTTTAGCGGCGCTTACAACGCTACCGAATCGCTCATTAAAACCGGGCGAAAAAAGATAGCGTTATTATCAAACGCGCCGCAATTGTCTATCACCAACACCCGTTTGGCGGGCTACATGAAAGCGCTGGCAGATTATCATATCCCTTTCAGAACCGAACTTATCCGCAACTGTAGCAAAGGCGGTAATGATTATCATGAAGTTGAAAATGCCGTGAAGGAGCTACTAGCCATGCCCGACAAACCTGACGCGATATTTGTGAGCAGCGACAGGATCAGTATCTCCTGTATCAGGGCTTTAAAAAATTTAAACTTCAATCCTAAAGAAATAGCAGTAGCCGGCTTTTCCAACTCGGATGTGGTTGATCTTTTACAGCCCTCGTTATCCTATGTAAGGCAAAAAGCTTTTGAAATGGGCCAGATAGCCGTTGAGATGCTTTTAAAACTGATAGAAAGCAAATACCCCATTACCGAGTTTGAAACTAAAGTACTGAATACAGAACTACATCTGATCAAATAACAGCAGATTACAACTGCTTTTTATCCACTTCTGCTAATTTAGTATTCTCTAACTGGTCGCTGTTAAAGATCTTGAAGTTCTTTACCTTGTTCAGCATAAATATTGACGCGCCATTCGCTTTTTGGGCGCGGATGTGTTCAAAATCGGCACCCTCAACATTGTCTAAAGCGATAGCAGGGCGCAGGTCCTCTTTATCATAACTCACTTCAACATCGCTCATTTTCAGATCTTTTACATTGCGGACAAAAAAGCCATACGCCGGCGTAATGCCAAACTGATCAGGCTCGGGGTAGCTTTTTATTAATGCGGGCACTTCGTTAGCTGCTTGTTCTTGGGTACCACCTCCTTTAAAATAAATGCGGATATTGCTCAAAGTCAGGTCCTCGATATCATGACCGGGTATGCCGCTAATAATGGCGCCTTGCCTGGCAGTGACGTCATAAGCTGTAAGATTGCTGATCATCACCCGGTGCAGCTGGCTGTACGGAAAACCTTCGGGGCCGCGCTGGCGTGCACCCAGACGAACAAATATGGGCGCGTTAGTAATATCATGCATAGTGATGTTATTGATGCTGATATTTTCAAGATCGGCGCCGTCAACAGTCTCCAAACACAAACCACGGCAATGATCAAACGTACAGTTTGATATGGCGATATTTTTATACCCGCCGTTCGACTCGGTGCCTAACTTGATCCGGCCTGTCGGCGACTTATTATCTTTTAAAAAAGTTCCATCCAGTAAAGTACCTTCGTTATAGCCCGATACCTGGCAATTGGTAATAGTTACATTCTCTAACACGCGCGGATAGTTAAGCGCGAAATCACATTTCAGCACAATACCATCGTCATTTGGCGAGTTAACGGTACAGTTTGAAATATGCACGTTTTTGCTCGAGATCAGGTCGATACCGTCACGATTGGTATCCATCTTGATATTATCGATGGTGGTATTATCAACAGCCGTAAGCAGGAAACAGAACCAGCCGCCATGCGCTATGGTGAAATCCTTAAAGATCACATTACGGCATAATTTAAGGCAGATGGTTTTATTGCCAAGGCCTTCCTGCTGTTTCTTTCCGTCATCGCGCACCAAACCTTTACCCCAGATACGGCCCGGCCCCATGATAGAGATGTCGTGCAGGTTCTCGCCTACTATCAGGCTGTTATGAAAATGGCAGTGCCCGTAATCCTGGTAAACCTCATTATCGCCTTTTTCAGGCAGGTCATATTGTACGCCTTCGCCAGGGGTAGCCGCAACTATAGTAGCGCCCTGATCTATATATAAACCCACATTACTTTTAAGATGAATGGTTACCGACAGGTAATCGCCCGCAGGGAAATATACTGTACCGCCACCCGCCGCGGCGGCTTCGTTAATGGCTTTATCAATAGCTTTTGTGTCAAGTGCCTTGCCGTCACCTTTGGCGCCATATTTTCTTACATCGTAAACCGGGCCGTTCATGGCCGACGCGCGATGAAGTAAACCCAACAGCAAATAAATAACCGCGAGGCTTTTATGTAATGTTTTCATATTTACAGGTATAATGGGTTGGCAAATTTGTTTTACGCAAAGCGATATTAGCACTTTACACTTGCAAAATTACCTTACCACCAGCTAAATATTTATGCAATCGTTACCGATGACTACAATGCTTTAAGCAAACCGTTTAACACCCACGGAGTAACGGCAACCTCACCCGTCACTGCGTAAGTTATTTGATGCTGGGCATTAGTTACTACAATTACGGCTTCATTATTGGTTTCGTAAAAATCTGTTATGTCCTGCGCGTCAATAATATTGTGGGCGTTTAAAACCGGGTCTGCTTTCTGAGCGGCCATGGCATCTTCATAGCTAAGATTATTGATCGCGAAAACTTCAAACTTATTATTGCTGATATAATTAGCTATCACATCGTTAATTTTAGGATACATAAGTGGATATTGTCTCGCCCTGAACAAAAGCACCAAAGCTTTACCTTGTAGCTTGTTCAGATCGGTATGTTTGGCAAAAGGCTTTAAGTCAAGTACAGTACCCTCCCAAAGTTTAGGGCTTTTAGGGCGGCACCTTACCCGGGTTTCCTTGTCAATCCGCGCGTCTAAAGCATGGTTAGCCTTAATTAAAACATGCTTGAATTCTGTTTGGCCCACGGGCTGAGCCATACCTAAGTTATAATCAAAAGTCTTTAGCATTTGCTTCGCTTTAACAGAATCAATTACATTCCCGGCCATATCATATACTTTCGGGTCTGTTACCTTAGGCATCATTTTAATGAGATCAGAACCCTTTATTGTTCTTTGCGTAGTGGTTGTACCGTTTTGCGCAAAGGAAGCCGAACAACTCAACAATAATGCTGCGGTTATAAATTTTTTCATATTTGGATAAGGTTTAGGTTTTAGGTGTTATTGCGTTGATATAGTTAATGTTTGTCCCTTTTTCAGGTCCGCGTCGCTGATAAACCAGCCGTTAACCTTTTTACCGTTCCAGGCTATGTTGGTTATTTTTCTGCCCTTACCTTGCTTAACAATGGTGGTTGTTTTATCGCCTAATTTCAAGGTTATTTTATCAAATAACGGTACTGTCACAATATAGCTCGGATCAGCAGGCGAGAACGTATAAAAGCCCATGGCATTAAACACAAACCAGGCCGACATTTCGCCCGCATCGTCCATACCTGCATAGGCCAGTTTATCTTTGCCCATATCATAATAATGGTTCATAATGCTATCAAGGTACATTTGCGCTTTTGGCTGGTTGCCTGTAAAATAATAGTAGTAGGTGGTGCTATGATCAGGCTGGTTACCCTGGCAATAATTACCAATAAAGCCCGACATATTATCGGCCTCGTGCCCGTCATAAGGGGTGGTGTACATGGCATCCAGCTTTTTCTCGGCTGCCGCTTTGCTACCGAACAATGAGATCAAACCATTAGGATCCTGCGGCGCAAAAAAGGTAGATTCCCAGGCATTTGCCTCTCGGTACATATATTCATAGTACACATAGTTAGGGTTAAAGTTCTTCACCCAACTACCATCTGCCAAACGGCCTTCCATAAAACCGGTTTCTGGGTTGAAAACGTTTTTATAGTTCTTGGTGCGCTTCATCAGCATCTCATAATTAGCGTTATCGCCTAAGGCCTTGCCCAATTGCGCGGTTGCATAATCGTCATAAGCATATTCTAAGGTTTTGGTAACCGCGGCTTTACGTACTGTGTTCACTACCGGGTTTTCAACATCGTCCTCAGCTATATAGCCTTTGGTATTGTATTCATCCACATATTTGCGGGTACCCTCAACTGTGGCATTTTTCAGCATCAGCTGATAAGCATTTTTGGCATCGTAATCACGCAAACCACGCGCATATGACCCTGCAATAATAGCCGATGCATGATCGCCATGGAAAAATGTGGGCATAAAGCCTTTGGCGTTGCCCATATCTATCATGGTTTTGATCACATCGTTCATCACTTTAGGCTGTAACAGGCCCAGCAACACGTCTTTATTGCGGTAATCATCCCAGATCGATGGTAGCGTGTAATAATTATAACCTTTGTTCACTACGTTACCGTTTGCATCGGTAAAATCGCCATTGGCATCGCTGCGCAGCGCAGGCCATAAAAACGAGCGATAAAAGGTTGAGTAGAACAATCCTTTTTGTTTGGCGGTGCCGCCTGTCACCGTGATCTTCGACAGCAGGTTTTTCCAGGTTTGGTTAGCCTCTGCCCTTACCTGCGCGAAAGTTTTATTTAGCATTTCTTTCTCCAGGTTGGCTTTAGCGTTTGCTACGCTCACAAAAGAGAAACCTATTTTCAGTTCCAGCGTATTTGCGCCGCCATTTGCAAAACTTACCACCGGGGTCTTTTTACCGCCGGGAGGCGATAGATTTTTTTGACGCGCACCGGCAGGACGGCCCATTGGGTTTGTTACAGATGTCAATGTATCGATAGATGTAATTTTATGATTGGCTACCGCGTAGAAATACATTTTTTCGCCTGCTGCCTGGTACCCGGTGAAACCATTGTCGCCTTCCTTGTTGATCTTCCAGTCGTGCACGCGTTCGTTCGACATGGACAGGTCGGCGATTAATTTTTTATTAGCGCCTGGTTTGTAAGTGTATTTATGGTAAGCGCAACGTAAGGTCGAGGTCATTTCGGCATTAACCCCATAACGCGGCAGGTAAACCTGGTAATAACCCGGGTGAGCCGACTCATTTTTATGGCTATAGGGCGATTGATAATCTATCCCTGTAAAGCTACTGCCCGAAGCCGGCATAAGCGGGATATAGCATAAATTCCAATGCCCTTTACTGGTATGCGCAAACCCGTAGATCACCGTATCTTCATACTGATAACCTGATCCGCTATGAAACTGGCTTACCGGCGTTAACTGCACCATGGCGTTAGGCACTGACGAACCCGGAAAAACCTCGGCACCCCAACTGCGGTGTGTCGGCACAAAACCCAGGTCTTTCGGATCCCACAAAGTGGCGGTGCCCAGCAGCGGGTTTACGTATGACGTTAACGGTTTTGGCGCGGCTGATCTTTGGGCGAAGGTATATCCTGTAAACAGCAAAAGCATTAAGGCTAAAGCATTTTTTTTCATAGCGATAGATTTTATTAATTACCGGTTATTAATTGGTAGGCTAAAGATAGGTTGTTTTGGCGTTGGCTTTTGTAATAATTCGGGGACAGTTGGCTACATATAAAAAACTGTCATTCGAAACGTAGTGAGAAATCTTCAACAAGCGCTTAGTAGCAAAGCGTATAAGATTTCTCACTCGTTCCTCGTTTCGAAATGACAACGAAATAAAAAGGATTATACCCTTATCCTTTCAGATCATACTGCTTTTCCAACCAGGCATACCTTGCCAGTATCTCCAGCAAACCGCCCTGGTCTACCAGGTTACGTACGCCATTGTTACCGGTAAACAGGTTTTTGTCGTTCTTTTCGTGTTGCAGGGTGTTGTCAAGCGCCTTTTTAAAGCCGATGATGTATTTGGTATCCTTATTATATTTTAATAAATGCTGATAGCCTCTCAGCAGTACGGCGTTGAACCAATAATCGTCCCTGAATTTACCTTCGCCGTAAAAAAAGCTCAGTGAGGCATCGGCAATGGCGTTAGCTTCGTCCAGGTATTTTTTGTTTTTAGTGATCTCGTACAGGTAAACGTATGCTTCTAAAGGTGTACCTGTATTGTATGACAGGATCCCTTTGTTTACGCCACCATCTTTGGTGCGGATGTTATCCCAGTATAGTTTTTCGGGTGTTTGTAATTTGGCATCTGTCCATTTAAGGATCCTGATTGCAGTATCAAGATAAGCTTTGTTTTTTGTCGCCTGGTACATTTGTAATGCCACCAGCGCACCCGGCCCGTTTGAGCAGGTATTTTTCGAACTCAGGTCGCCTTCTTTCCAGTAGATCCCGCCGCCTAAAACCTGGTCATGGCCGGTCATGATGAAATCATACATTGCCTTGCCCAAATCAAAATCGGCTTTCTTTTTGGTGCGGGTGTAGGCATCTAATGCGGTTATGCCGATCCATTCGTTATCGTCATAATAGCGCTCGCCGGGTTTTAAGGCCATAATGTAATCGGTAAATCCCGGTTTTGGCGAAGCGGGGCTGTAATACCTGTACATCAGCTTTAACATGGGTGCCATCAGGTTAGCTTTCGGCTCCAGCTTTTCAATTTCATTAGCTGCCTGGTACATGGCGCAGTATGACCACAGGTAACTGTACTCGCGCAGGTAGCCGTTCTTATTTTCGCGCTTTGCGGGATCAAGCTCTACATAATAGTTGCCTGATTTCTTATCGTGAAAATTTTTCTCGATAGCCGCCTGTAAGGCCTTCATTTCTTTGTAATAGTGGCCGCTTGTTTTGGTTTGTGCCGATACCAGGCCGGAAACAAACGTCAGCAGCAAGGCAAAAAACAGGCTGTGTTTTAAGGTATTCATATAGATTTATTTAATGGGTTGATTCGGTATCAAATAAATAAAATAAATACCGGCTTGCAAAATTTACCATGATAAAGCCACTTTCACCCCTTCAGGATTATTATCAAAACTCAAAAACTGCGTTTGGGTGGTGGCATCCCAGGATTGTTTAACATCGGTTAAAGTTTTGCCCTTTGCATCAGTAACCACAACTTTTTTCGGCTTTGCCGGTGTTAATACCCGCATGGCATTAATGGTATTTAGCGGGCTGATAGCCGTGAACGCATATTTACTTTTGCTAACTTTTTCATCATAGATCCTGGCGGCGGTTGCCAGCACCTGCGGCTTTTGCTTATTGGCAACTCTGTCGACATTATAAAAATAGCCTTGTTCGCCTGGTTTGATCTGCTTTTCGCTGATAACCGGCAAGGTAGGGTCATACAGATCTATCAGTTTACCTTTGATGGTATAAGCATCGTTATTTACGCCTTCATCCATCACCGATACAATATCATACGGGCCACGGGCCAGGTAAAAGCTGTTTTTGTATCCGATACTTTTACCGGCAGCTTGCTGATACAGCGGTTCTACATGATCGCGCAGTTCATTGTCTCGGTCAGTTTCCATTACATATTCTTTAGGATCACGGCGAATAATACAAACCTTGCCTTTACCCACATTATAAGTTCCGGCTTTAGGGTTTGTGCCGATGCCTAATTTATCAAACAGGTCATCAGCCGGGCAGTTGTATTTTTTACCGTCTTTGTTCCACCACTCCTGCACTTTCTGAAAAGCGTCATCATCACGGCCCGAATAAACAACTACGCCGCCATCCTTAACCCATTTAGCTAATTGCTTATGAACATCTTCGGCAAGCGGCTTCATGTTCGAATATGACATCAGCAGCACTTTGGTGTCTTTCAGCGCTTTTTCAAAACCCAGGTTCTCGGCATGTACAATATCTACCGGTACTCCCCTTTTCAGAAAAGGCAAAGCCTCGCCAAAAAAGTTTGACAATTGCGGATCCATCAGCTTATTATCAGTAGGCACGCGGTTAAACATGCCCGATGTTTCATAAAAGTTTGAGAAGTAAGGATCTGCCCAGGCCTTGCCATCATCATGCGTGGGCAGGCGCTGAAACATCATTGAGTTGGCCATCAACACACTGATGCCCTGCGATCCCGAAGTTTTATTGGCAGACACCGGCATATCATTCAGCGAGTTGATCATCACCATCATTTGGGTAGAATAGCTTTTGGGCATACCTGCACGCTCGTTGCTGGCTTGGCTCACAAAATATTTACCATCGAAAATGCGGTCGGGCCATGGCATAACCTCATAATTGTTAATATCGGGGAAGAACAGTTCGGCAGTAAAAGTGGTCTGGTAATTCTTTTTATAATCGCTCCAATCACGACGGGTATCTTCAACCGGGTCATTCTCAAAGAACAGCTTACGGCCGGTTGGGGCGGTCATTGATTTCATGCAGCAGTATTCAAGGTAAGCGGTCTCGAACGAGCGCTCTTTAGCCACCCCGTTAAAATAATTAGGCTCACGCGCGGTGCCTGTCCATGATTGTACAATATAGCCATCCACACAATCAAGCGAAGCTAAACTCGCTTCGGGGCTTACAATTTGCCACATGGAATAATTAATAAGCGAATGCGTAGGCACATAACAGCGCACATTCATACCCTTGCTTTTTCCATATTCCTTGGCATAGGTAAACGACTCTTTCAAAGCCCTGTAAAACAAATAGTATTTTAGCTTATTTGACAGATAGGTATTCTCTGCCGACTCATGCTGCGGCCGCCAGTCGAAACCATAATATTCCTTCCACTCGCGTTTAAAAGCCTCGCTATAGCCTGATTTAGCCCAAAACTCCGGCTCTTCCAGGTAAATGGCATCTACACCCGCGTCAATAGCTTTTTTAATGACCTGCTCTTTATAGTATTTCAAAAAGTTCATGGTTGGCACTACGTATGGGGTATTGTGCCCGTGCCAAACGGTGTCGTCGTTCATCATTTTCTGGCCTTCGTCAAAATGCTGCTTGCCATCCCATTTGCCCATAAAATAATCCTGGTACCCGCCCCAGGCCATGCCGGTCATAAAAGCCAGCTGGTAACCATGGTCTTTGAATGATTTTACGCGTTGCTCAAACTGCCCCGGCTTGCCGCCATCGCCATATACAATGGCTACGTCAGCGCGCAGGTCGGTAGTCGGCTTCCACGTTCCGCCGGTTTGAAAAGTTGTTTTTTCGGTATTCGGGATTGCAGGTTTTGGATTGGTTTGCGCCCGGCCTGCAACCGAAGCACTTAACAATACTATTAAGACAGCTTTGTTTTTTAGCAGCATGTTTCTTTTTTTTAGAATTATAATTATATAAATAATTATTCAAGCGTACTATACTCGTAAGTATATTTATAACTGCTGCTGTATTCATAATTAATACTTTGTGAGCCGGCTGTCGGATAGCCATCGGTATCATAAACGTAGTTATTTGTGACGGTAAGATTTGGATTAAGTCCCTGCGTTGTGTTAGAGATCATATTGTTTGGCGATACCCGCTGATTATCGCCAGGCATTGGATACTTCATGGGCGCGTTAACAAACATGCCTTTTTTGTTATCGTAGGTATAAGTTACAGTATATGAGGGATCACCATAATAAAATATGCTTGCAAGGTTACCATTAGCATCATAGGTAAATTTCTCGTAATAAATATCATAGTGCAGTTCTGTGGGTTTATCGCCACCTGCATATACATAGGTATAGGTAATCTCATTTTTTAACACATTATTTTGGTATGCCTGTAATCTATATGATAATAATTTTCCGCTATTATCATAGGTAAATTCTTTATAACTCCTGTTCGCATCCGAGCCCGGTGAAGTAGTAATAGAAAACAGGTTGCCGTCATCTCTATAAACGTATGTTGTAATGGTGGTTCCGCTTTTTATAGTGCTTAGTCTTTTCTTGTTGTCATAAGTGTAGGTAATAAATGAAGTTGTTACTACGCTGCCAAGCCTGGCTGGCCCGGTCTCAACAACAGTAGTTTTAACTAAATACTTTGGTTTAGAGGCGGTTGGTGTTGTGCCATTTGCTTTATCGCTTTTTTTGCAGGCAAAAGCACACAGCATAATTGCGACTAATAAGCCGGCGTAGTAATTGTTTTTCATAACGATGTGTATATGGTTTAAAAATTGGTAATAGGCTACAAGGCTTACAGGGGAAAAGCCGGCAATATGTAATCAGTAATAGTTTTTAATTGGCAATACAAGATAACAATTATTTAAATAAACTATAATGAAAACATTTCTGCTTATCCAAAAACAAATTCTGCAATATTACCTTCAAACAGAAGTTTATATCTTTATTTCACATCGTAACAGTTTTACTACAGGTTAGGCCAAACCATATTAATTTTTAAATTTGGCATTACCATTTAAACGCTAAAATTAAATTAGTACCATTCATGAAGACCAATCAAGTATCAAGACGCCGATTTATTGGCACCGGAGCGCTTGCCGCTACAGGAACTCTGCTCCTGTCAAAATCATCATTTGCCCATGCTATATTAAGCAGCGATAAAAAACCAAACTCGGTTGTTAACGGTGTGCAGATAGGTGTAATTACTTACTCTTTCAGGAGCCTGCCGGGATCTATCCAGGATATGTTAAAATATTGTATTGCCTGCAATATCAACGCTATTGAACTGATGGGCGAAGCTGCCGAAGAGTATGCCGGCATCCCTAAACATGAGTCGGGCCAGTCAAACGACGACCATCGTAAAGCTGTGGCTCAATGGCGCGCATCTGTACCTATGGATAAATTTAAAGAGATCCGTAAAATGTATAACGATGCAGGTGTATCTATCTATGCGTGGAAACCAAGCGCACTTGACGATCATAATACCGACGACGAAGTAATTTACGCCTTTAACGCGGGGCAGGCACTTGGCGCAAGCCATGTTACTGTCGAGCTGGGCAGCGCGGCACAAACCAAACGCCTTGGCGACCTGGCAACCGCACACAAATTTAAAATAGGTTACCATGCCCACACACAGGCTACCCCTACTTTATGGGATACAGCGCTAAGCCAGTCTGAATACAATTGCATTAACCTGGATGCGGGTCATTATGCGTCGGGCACCAGCAGCAGCCCTGTGCCGTTTATTGAAAAATACCACGACAAGATAGTAAGCATGCACCTGAAGGACCGTAAGTTCCATGACGGGCCTAACGAACCATGGGGCGAGGGCGATACCCCGCTGGCAGATATCTTACATGTGGTAAGAGACAAAAAATATAAATTTCCGGTTACTATCGAGTTTGAGTACGATGTTCCAAACGGATCAGACGCGGTAACCGAAGTTAAAAAATGCCGTGATTTTGCGGTTAAGGCTTTAAAAGCGTAACGCGGGACTCACCCCGATCCCGATAACTATCGGGACTTCGCTCGACCACCCTCTCTGCCGTAAACGGCAAAGAGGGTTTTTATTTTTTATACTCCGCAAATGTGCTACCTTCAAACATGCATCACCAAGAATTTGAATCTCCTGAAGAATTGCGGGATACCATAAAATGCTTTTGGTACAACAGAAGAGAATCGGGTGAGCTACAACCAGGTTTCGAGGTGCAGCCTGATGGCTATGCCGAAATTATTTTTCATTTCAGTGCAGATCTAAGCATTTCCAACAATGGAAATTTACAACCATTGCCATCACCATTTATGATGGGCTTGCTTAATCAGCCGGTTAATTTCCATACCAAAAACCGCTTAGAGATTCTTGGTATCAGATGCTTCCCCTGGACCGTGTTTGATCTGCTTGGCCTGCGACCCGATAAAGATGGCGTACGCATTTTCGAGCACCCAATTGCACAGCTTCAGTCATTATTAAAGAATTTGATCCGCGCAGGGGAAATAAATGAAGCAGTGGCCCTTATCAAACAATATTTTCTTGATGCGCAATCGAATATAGCTGCCAATAGCCTGTTAGCTAAAGCCGGCATAGCCATGCGGCAAGCAAACGGCACCTTGCCTGTAGGCCAGGTAGCGGCAGCGGCCCATTCAACCATTCGCACATTGGAGCGAAACTTCAAGCAATCTTCGGGCTATAGTGTAAAAGACGTATCCGGGCTGATACGGTTTGAACAGGTGCGCAACCAATTATGGGCCAACCCGGGTATCAATCTTGCCGGTTTGGCCCATGAATTGGGCTATACGGACCAGGCCCATTTAAGCAGGGAATTTAAGCGTTATAGCGGTTCCGCCCCTGCCGCGTTCGCCAGGAAAGCGAAAAAAGAAAGGCAAGAATTGGGCGCAGATTTTGTCGCATTTATACAAGCCTGACGCATCGGCATTGCTGAATTTTGTAATCTAAACATGAAGGTATGTTGTTACAAAATAAACAGATCGCTATTATAGGCGCAGGCCCGGGCGGGTTAACATTAGCACGGCTATTACAGCTTAAAGGCTTAAATGTAAAAGTTTACGAAAGGGATCTTAACAAAGATGCCCGTGTACAGGGTTCGCCGCTTGATATGCACGAAGGATCTGGTTGGGCGGCTTTACGCGAAGCAGATCTGATAGATGTGTTTAAAAAGAATGTTCGTAAGGGCGCAGATAAAAAAGTGATTGTAAATGAACGCGCAGAGATCATTTTCAGCGACCACAAAACTAACCCGGTTGAAAGCGAAGGCAGTGAACCTGCCCGGCCCGAAATAGATCGCGGTGCGTTAAGAAAAATATTCCTGGAATCATTACAACCGGATACAGTTGTATGGGATAGCCATTTTTTATCGATGCAAGCGCAAAACGATGGCTGGTTATTGCATTTCAAAAATGGCACATCTGCCTACGCCGATTTGGTTATTGCTGCAGATGGTGCCAACTCTAAGATCCGCCCGTATGTTACCCCGATTAAAGGTTTTTATTCGGGAGTCACCATGGTCGAGATCAATATTGATGATGCAGAGAAAACTGCACCCAATATTTACAAGCTATTGAACGGCGGAAAGATAATGGCTTTCGGCAATGGTAAATGTTTATTGGGAGGGCAGAAAGGCACGGGTGGCCTGGGCTTTTATGCAAGTTTTAAACCGGATGAAAACTGGGCTGCAAACAGTGGTTTAGATTACATGGATAAAGCAGAAGTACTGGCATGGTTTAAAAAAGAATATGCAGGATGGAGCAGCGCCTGGTATGAACTGTTTGAAAACGCCACCATGCCAGCTATTCCGCGGCCGATATATTGTATGCCTTTAGATCAAACCTGGGAAAGCCTGCCCAATTTAACTTTACTTGGCGATGCCGCGCATGTAATGCCGCCCTTCGCGGGCGAAGGCGCAAACACATCTATGTTTGACGCGTTGGAACTAAGTGAATGTTTAACATCCGGCAAATACAATACTTTAAAAGATGCCATTGCTTTTTATGAAAAAAGTATGTGCAAAAGAGCATCAGCCGCGGCAAAACGATCGCTTGAAAATGGTGAACGCATGCACAGCGATGACGCGCTTGAAAAAATGCTGGCCGTTTTTGGGATAAAATAACCCCATAGCGATGGGTTTAAAACCCATCGCTACGAAAATTAAACCTATCTTTCAATATGCATCATCAAGACATTGAATCTCCTGAAGAACTACAGGATGCTATCCAGGGCTTTTGGTACGTAAGGTGGGATGGCGAAGAATCAAAAGACGGTTTTGAGGTAATGCCAGACGGGCATGCCGAGATCATTTTTCATTTCGGCAGCGGATGCAGTATCCTGCATAACGGCTCTTTGCAGCCACTGCCATCCCCTTTTATGGTAGGTCTGCTTAATGAACCTGTTGTTTTTTACCCGGAGGACCGTTTAGAAATCATCGGGATCAAATGCCTGCCCTGGGCGGTTTTTGATTTGTTGGGGCTACCTTCCGGGAAAGAACGGGTACACGCATTTGAACATCCAATAGCCCGTTTGCAATCCGCTTTAAATACTTTTATACTGGATGGAAAGATTGATGACGCGCTTGAACTGGTTAAACAATATTTCCTTGATGCGCGATCGGGTGTTGCGGCCAACACCTTGTTACATAAAGCGGGCGCGGCTATGCGAAAGGCAAATGGTACCCTGCCGGTTAGCCGGATAGCAGAAGCTGTTCATTCAACTGTCCGCACGTTGGAAAGAAACTTCAAAAAATCATCGGGGCATACGGTTAAAGATGTATCGGGGCTGATGCGCTTTGAACAGGCGCGTAACCAATTATGGTGCTACCCCGATGCCAATATCGCAGGCCTGGCCCATGAACTGGGATATGCCGATCAATCTCACCTGAACAGGGAATTTAAACGTTACAGCGGCACCACCGCGGCGGCATTCGCGCGTAAAGCAAAGGCGGGCAAAGAGGCTGTAAGCGCTGATCTTGTCGCATTTGTCCTATCCTGAAACTGCGACATTCTTCAATTTTGTGCTATTAATTATTCATTTGAGTAAATGCACATAAAAATGGAATCGCTAAATAAAATTAAAAATATACTTATCTCGGGTGCCAGCATAGCCGGGTTGTCAACCGCTTACTGGATGAACAAATTAGGTTACCGGGTAACTGTTGTTGAAATTGCAGGCCAGCTCCGCACTGCCGGCGCCGCTGTTGACATTAAAGAATCTGCCGTAGATGCTGTTAAACGCATGGGCATCTTTGAACAGTTAATAGCCAACCGCCTGAACGTAGAAATGATCGCGTTTAAAAATGCCGACGATACTACAGCAGGCTCGATATCACTGAATGATGGAAGCAATGAACTCCCCGACGATGAGATCGAGATCGAAAGGGATAAATTTATGGGGATTGTTTATGATGGCCTGAAAAATGATGTTGAATTTATGTTTAACAACAGCATTACCGCGTTAAACGAAACCGCGGACCATATACAAGCTACTTTTAAAGATGGCCAGCAACGCGCTTTCGACCTGGTGATCGGCTGCGACGGTTTGCATTCGGGTGTAAGAAAGATCTGGTTTGGCCATGAGGCCGAATACGTACATTTTTTAGGGGCGTATTTTTCGCTAACCATTGTAAACAAACTATTGGTTAAACAAAAAACCATGCACCTGTATGGCGAGCCCGATAAAGCCATTATGCTGAATGCTTACCAAAATAAAACCGATATTATTTTCTGCTTTAATTCAGACAAAGAAATTGATTATGATTACCGCGATACCGATCAGCAAAGAAAGATCATTGCTGAACAGTTTACTGGCCTGAAATGGCGAACCACCGAATTGCTGGAAGAAGTGGAACATTCCGGTAATTTTTACTTCGACAAATTTTGCCAGGTAAAAATGCCCGCGTGGACCAAAGGCCGCGTGGCATTAGTTGGCGATGCGGGGTATTGCGCTTCGCCGGCTGCCGGCATGGGTGCATCGCTGTCTGTTATAGGCGCTACGGCTTTGGCAGACGCGCTGCAAAAACATAACGGGGATCTTGAACCGGCTTTCCGCGATTATAATAATACGCTTCGCCCCTTTATTGAAAAGGTACAGGCCACCGCCGAATTAAATGTAAGAGAAAATTTTATCCCAAGAACAGAAGAAGCTATCCGAAGAAGAAATACGCAGACATCGTTTTAGTGTTTGCCGTTATCTGCTGAGTATTTTATTTCTTAATCTTAATGACGGTTTTTCAACAAGGTACCGAAGCAACAGCGCGCCGGTTATACAGCTTAATATACAGCAAAGCATTACCAGGTTGCTGTTTCGGTCTGCCCCGGCTTTTTCAAGAAGATTTTGAGTGAGATGGATAACTAACTTATGGGTAAGATAAATACCGTAAGACAACGTCGCTATTTGCGATGTTAGCCATGATTTTACGCTGTACAGTATATTTCCGGGACAAACAACCGAGGCCACGATCAGCCCATAACTGATAGCAATTAACGGGTAACCCCATACCGTAGTACTAAAAGTCGGCTGGGGTGTACAGATAAAATATGTAGGGATCAGCAAGACTACGCCGGCCTGCATGATCAGGTTACTTCTTTTGCTGATCCGGTCTTTTATCTCCGGGTAAAATGTGTAGATGCCCGCGACGCTTACACCGGCCAGCAGCGCGTCTAAGCGGTTGTAGGTAGGATAATAGATAAACTCATTAAAAAGCGCTCCAAAATTATCGCTGTTTAAGTTAGGTTGCATCCAGATCTGCCAATTCAGGTACCGTATAGCAAAACCGGCTAAGAATAAGGTAAGGATAAGGTAGGCCGATTTTTTGCCTATTTTTAAATAGCTAAAAAGTAAAACACAAAGCGGCAATATTAAATAAAACTGTTCCTCAACGCATAAAGACCATGAATGGGTAAAGGTGCCGGTTTGAGAAACATCAAGGCCGAAGTTTGTAGTAAAGGTAAGGTATCGCCATAAAGCGGCCATGTGTTCCCTTTCACGCAAAAATGGGAAACTAACATACAGGCAAATCATTACCAGGTAAGGCGGAATTATCCTGAAAAATCTTTTGGTAAAAAACTCCTTCATTGAAATAGCCCCGCCTTTTGCAATTGTTGCAAATAGCTGCCCGGCGATAAGGAATCCGCTCAGAACAAAAAACAGGTCGACACCCGTCCAGCCAAAGTCGCCCACTTTATTCACCCAATCCGGGTGGCCAAATTGCCGGTAATGAAACAGCACCACATAACATATGGCAAACGCCCGGAGATGGTCTAACCCTAATAGTTTATGTTTATCTGAAATGTTTGCAGTAGGTGTATTAACAGGCGGCATGAAATGTTTAAAGGGTTTGCCGTGTAATTTAGGTAAAAGACATTGCTTTTTTGTTTAATCAAGATAATCCGCGACAAATTTCCGGGCGTATTCTTTTATCATGTCTCTAACCTCGCAAAATTGTTGCATCACTTCTTCATCATTACCGGTGGCTTTTGCCGGGTCGGGGAAATTATGGTGCAGCTTAACGGCTTTTGTGGGGAAATATGGGCAGCTTTCTTTAGCATTATCGCATACGGTTATCACAAAATCAAAATCTATATCCATGTACTTATTAATATTGTTTGATGTATGGGCAGAGATATCTATACTGTCTCTTTTCATCGCTTCGATGGCTTTTGGGTTAACACCATGCGTTTCAATACCAGCGCTATAAATCATAGCCTTATAGCCTGCAAAATGCCGCAAATAACCTTCTGCCATTTGGCTGCGGCAACTGTTCCCGGTGCAAAGCACCAATACTTTTTTCATCATTCTAATTTTAAACAAACAGCCAGATCAGGTTAATGATACAGAATTTGGCATCCCAACCAAATATCAGTTGCAAAACCAATACGGCTGCGGTAATAATTACCGGCTTTTTATATTTAATTAATAACTTAAACATTTAACAACAGCCTGCACCAGGCGTGCAGCATGGATCTGCTACCGCAAGATTTTTTAATTGGATCTTAGGTTTAGTTTCATCGGTAGCCGGTTCACAACAAGTTTCGCCGGTTGCAGTGGTACCGCAGCTTTGCCCCCGTCCTATTGCCTTACATTGCGTGATATCAGGGTTAAGCATTACTATTAGGTTTGTGCCTTCAATAGCTATTTCGCCCGGGTACATTTGCCTGGTATCAAATTGCGAATTACCGAACTCGATCTTTACCTGCCCCAGTGGGTTTAGCGGTAAGGTTTTTTCAACCAGTTCAATAATTGACAAGGCTTTGCCCACTGCCATTGCAGAGGCATTGTTTTTCCCGGAAGGCTCCCATAATTGTACAATAATTTCAGTCCAGCTGTTCATTTTTCCGCCGCAATCAACTGATACGATAGGCGCCTGTTTGATCTCGGTGATATGATAAGAGGCATCAACCCACATATCCGCTGCATATTGAAATTGCAGGGTTAATTCAGGATGTAACAGCAGGTTTGCTTTGAAATCCTGCCAGTTCATTACGGTTGTAGTATCTATTTTATCCATTGTAATATTACGATTGATTTGCTCAAATTTTTTTAACAGCAAGTATTTTGGCCTTGATATGCGCCAAAAAGATCTGCCAGTTGTGTTTGTAAAAGCTTCCATGTTTTGGGTTCGATACAATAACACACCTTAACGCCTTCTATCGTCCCCTGTATGATGCCCGCGTTTTTTAGTTCTTTTAAATGTTGGGATATCGTTGCCTGCGCCAAACCTAATTCGTCTACCAGATCGCCGCAAATACAAGCGTTTGCAGCCATAATGTGCTGCAATATGGCTATCCTGGCGGGATGAGCTATTGCCTTTAACAACACGGCCAGCTCATTCTGACGGTCGGTAAATATTTCTGATTTGGTAGTTCCCATTTTATTATATCGCAATATTACGATTAATAATTGAAGTCTATCATTTTATTTAACAATAAACTCGCCGACAAACTATCGCCACCATTATTTCGACAAGTTTTTTGCATCTTGCTATCACCTCAAACTATAACCCGCCCAAATTAAACGAGCGAAAAATTATAGCTGTTGATTGCATAAAAACGAGGCACCGCTCTTTGAAAATCACCTAAAAACCTCATTTACAATTATTTATTAATAAAACCTACTGCCGGCATAAAGCCTGATACCCGAAAAACGGTTAAAATTACTACCGGCATAACACCCGATACCTGAAAAACGGCAAATATTACTACCGGCAAAAGCCCCGATGCCCGAAAAACGGCAACTATTACTACCGGTATTAATATCTATACCCGTGTAAATAAAAAAGCGGATAACCATCCGGCCACCCACTTTAATATTAGTTCAGCACTGTTTATTTTTTCTGCCCGATCTTATAATTAACAGGCGGTTCTGCACCCATCAGATTCTTTACAAAGTAATCCCAGCGACGGCGCATCATGTAGTAAGAGTACTCGCCATAACCGTGAGGTTTATTAGGGAACACCACCAGGTCGAAACTCTTGTTGGCTTTCTCTAAGGCTTCAACTACCAGTAAGGTATTTTGCGGCGGTACGTTATCGTCCATTAAGCCGTGGGCCAGCATAAGCTTGCCTTTAAGGTTCTTAGCCAGGTTTTGGTTGGCCTGCGCCTCGTAGTCACTGTTCTCAACCAAACCATTGTAACGCTCGCCCCAGTTATCCTCGTAGTTGCGGTTTTCATGATTGCCTGATTCTGCTATGCCCACCTTAAAGAAATCGGGGTAGCGGAACATGGCCCCTGCGGTAGCAAAACCACCACCCGAGTGCCCCCAGATACCTACTTTGTTCAGATCCATATACGGGTATCTAGCGGCCAGTTGTTGTATGCCGGTCACCTGGTCGGCCAGCGTATTATCGGCCATGTTGCCGTAGCTCATATCGTGGTAGCTTTTAGAGCGCAGCGGGTTACTGGTACCCTCAATCTCAACCACCACAAAACCCAGCGCAGCTAAAGCGCCATTGTCGCCCCTCGCGCTATAAAAGGACCAACTGCCGACGCTACCACCCTGCGGACCAGGATAGATATAGTCGATGATCGGGTACTTTTTGTTCGGGTCAAGGTTTTGCGGCACATACATTAATCCGTAGATGTCTGTTTTACCATCATGCGCCTTAACAGAAAACGGCACTACAGGCTTCCATCCTGTAGCAGCAAGCTGGCTGACATCAACCTTTTCCAGCTCCATAATTTGTTTGCCCTGTAAATTGCGCAACACGGTTACCGGCGGCACATCAGGTTTTGAATAGGTATCAACAATAAAATTACCCTTCGGCGAGAAACTTGCAGTATGATTACCTGCACCCGGCGTTAGCACGGTAAAGCCTTTGCCATCCAGCCCTATTTTACATAACTGCGTAAAGTAGGGATTTTCGTCTTCCAGGCCATCGGCAGTAAAATATATTACACGGTTCTTTTCGTCAACTTTAACTACGTTGGTAAGCACCCAGTTGCCTTTGGTTACCTGGTTCTTTAGCTTGCCGGTGGCAGCGTCATATAAATACAAGTGTCCCCAGTTATCACGCTCAGAGAACCAAAGGATCTCGTTTGTTTTGCTCAGGTAGCGCCAGTTAACCGCGTCCCAGCCCGATTCGAACTGAGTTTTTACGGTTTCTTCAAACACCTCACGAACCGTGCCGGTAGCGGCGTCGGCAATGCGTACTTTAGCTTGTTTATGATCGCGGTTGGTTGATACAAAAACCAGTTTGGTGGCATCATCGCTCCAGTATACGTCGGCCCATTTGTCGCCGTCTTTAATATCATCGCTCAGGGTCGACCTGTGCGGATCAGGGTCAACCTGCAGCTTAATTACTTTGGGATTATCCACATCAATAATTACCCGGCTCAGCATCGGGATCTCTTTATCGCCAGGGAACGGATATTTCCATTGCTGTAATTTTGGCGCGCCAACGGCTGTAGGCACCAGGTACATATTATTCACCTTACGCTCATCCTGTTGAAAGGTGGCTATCTTCTTAGAGTCGGGCGACCAAAGCAGTATCGGCGCTTCACCCTGCGCCCAACCGGCGTTATCTGTGGCATAGCCATCGTCCTTCACACCATCTGTGGTTAACTGAGTTTCCTGGTTGGTGTTTACATCGCGAACCCATAAGTTAAAATCTTTGATATAGGCAGCCTTTTGTCCGTTAGGCGACAATACCTCGTTAGGGTTACCGACAGGCTTAGCCCCGCGGCGGCTGTGCGCACCGGTGGTTGATGCTGTTTTAACAGCGCTGGCATCTTCTGTAACCAGGTTATTCTCAAACTTCCATTGCTTACCATCTACCGAAAAAATAACACCTTTTCCATCTGCCGAAAAATTAAAAGACTTAAAGGGCAATTCGTTCGCGGTATATTGTTTGCCTGTAGCTGTGGATAGCCCGGCGGCCAGTTTCTGATGATCAAAAGCCGGTGTGGCCTTGGTTCCCTTCGCAGGGTTAACCAGCATGAACTGGTTACCTGCAGCAACCGGGGTACGGTAATAAAAACGATCATCAGGCAGCCAGGTTGGGTGGATGCCGTCGCGTTTCACTAAAGGTTCGGTATTGTAGCCCAGCATACGTTCTGCATGCTCGTAATCTTTGGCTGTTAAAACCGCTCCCTGCTGGGCATGTACGGTTATTGCCATTGCCAGCGGAATAGCGGTGAGTAAGAACTTATTCATTGCGTATAAAACAGTTAATTTTAGAGCGACAATATACGGCTATTACCAGTTTTTTCAAGCAGTACTATTTATGGTTTTATATAAAAAAAGCGGGCAATTTATAATTGCCCGCCTGTTATAAAAATAATGAGATCAGTTATTATTGCGTATTAAGCGTTCCGCCTATCTGACTAAGCAATGTGCCGGTGGTAAAGGTAGCCGCTGTTTTGGTACCCTTAGTATAAGTACCGCTGCTGTACAAACCGTTAAAGTTTACACCCGATGCAACACTGCCGCCTGTATAAACATTGTAAGTAGTATTTGCTTTTAATTTAGCACTTGTAAACACCAAAGTAGTATAAGCCATTAGGGCCTGGAAAGTTAAAGCTTCCGTTCCGTCGGCGGCTTCTATGTGGATGATCTGGGCCGTACCTGCACCCAAAATTGCCGAATGCTGGGTTGATGTGGTAGTATTAGGCGCGCTTGTTGTTGCACCAATGCCTATTAACTGGCCGCCGGTTATTTTAAACGAGCGTGTACCGCAATCAACACCCGATTCGCCGGTGTTAAAACCAACCGCCACTACCTTGCCACCGGTAAGGGTAAAGGTACCGTTCGAGTCCATGGCATCATTATCTGAGCTATTGGCGTAAATGTTACCGCCGTTAATGTACATGGCTGTAGCCGCGCTAAAAGCGTCGTCGCTGCTGTTGCATAATATATTGCCTTTATTTACAGTAAGCACACTTTTGCTTGAAATACCTTTGTCAGCTAATGATTTTATATTTATTGTGCCGCCATTGATATTTATATAAGGCATAATGGTGGTATCGCCGGCATCGTACGAAGCAGTAATACCTTTACCCATCGAGTTGATGTTAATATTACCATCGTTAACAATAATATATCCTTCTTCGGCTTCAATTCCATCACTCCCTGATGTAATTTTTATAGTGCCTCCATCTACATAAACGGCGTCGTTAGCGTGGATCCCGTCGCTTAATGAATTGGTTACAGTGATATTACCCGAACGGATACGGATATAATCGTCGCTTACAATAGCATGTTTGTAATTGCCTGCTACGGTTAAGCCACCTGTACCGCTAAACACCAGCTGGCCTTCAGAAAAGAATGTCCCTTTCTGATCTTCGGTACCAAAAGCCACATAGCCCGGCGCATCAGCAAGTGCATTTGTTGTGCCATCGGCCAGAATAACAAATGCAGTCTTTTTTGATTGTATGTTGATAGCCGGCCCATCAAGGTTGGTAATGTTGGCGCCGTTCAAGGTAAGTTCAAATTTCTTATCGCTGTAAATCTTAACAGACCCGTTAGTTGTTGTACCTGATACGGTATAGGCTATACCGCTGGCCGTAGCAGTTATAATAACATCGCCATTAGTTTGTGTAATAGTAACGCCACTTGTTGTAGCGGGTGTAATTGTGGCACCGGTAGCGTCAAAAGCAATAGCAATTGTGCTGGTAAATGTTGAATTTTCAACAAGATCATCGGTGTTTGCGCCTGTCTCTGTGGATCCTTCGGGCGGGCCGCTGGTAACTGCCGTACTGTCAATTTTCGTTGTGCCGGGACCGGTTGGTGCATTATTGCCAGGTGCATTCTTTTTTGAGCAACCGGCTAATATTACAAATGAAACAAATAGCAGTTGCAAAGCAAAACTGCTTAAGGGGGTAAATTTGTTTTTCATTTCAAGAATTTAAGGTAATTGGTCGATGTTTTTAAAACAATAAATAAACGCTAAAGCCCAAGTTTTAATATGTACTTGCTCATAGCTATTATTCATTATTTCCAATAAAATTAGGCCTAATTACTATCCCTGTGTGTAACGTTTTAGTTGGATACTTAAAAACGAAGATTTTACAACCCTCAAGATGCTTTTGTATTAAAAATATTACTTGATACTATTAAGCAGCGTAGTCAATTCGGCAGCTACTTTTTGTCCGAGCGCGGCAAAGCCTGAAGGTATGGGGTGCGTACCGTCACCACCCTGGTAGTATTCGGGATGGTCTATCGCAAATCCCCACAGATCATCTACCATAATGTCTTTTTGGGTGGATATATAGTCGAGCGCTATTTTATTGCGTTCTTTTACCCTGTCTGATTTTGGGTCTAAAATTTTGGCATCAGCAGTGGTATGCATGGGAGTAGATGAGGCCCACATCAGCCTGGCATTTGGCGCGCCCTTGCGGATAACTTTAACAAAACCGGGAAACGCCTTTTTATATTCATCCTCGGTATAGCCAAAGCCGTGCAGCCCATTATTAAAATGGACGATATCAAATTTATAATAGCTCATGATCAAAGCTATCTCTTTGTTCAATGCCGGATCGCAAGTACTTTTTGAGGTAGATAACCGCGCCACATAAGCCTTACCCTCCAGTTGTTTTACTACCTCGGGGTAATACCCGCGCGAGATGGAATTACCTATCAGCAGTATCCTCGGCAGTGCATGGTCGTTTGTGTTGGGCATGTAAACGTCTATCCACTCAATATCTTCTCTGACGGGTTGTTTATCCTGCGCCCGTAAAGGCATCGCGGTAGCAAACAACAAAAAAACGGTAAGGCTTATAATGATGGATTTAAGTTTCGTAAAGTATCCTGGTTGGTTATATCTTCTGTTTTAGGTTCATCGGTATCATGTCGTTCAACAATAATGGTACACTCGCCAACCAATGCGGTCAATGCTCCTATTGCCGCAAACATAGGTAACAGTACCACACCTACCAAACCCAGCGTTAACGGAAAGCTTGCTATTTCTTTACCGGCCTTGTCGGCAATGGTTATACGGGTTACGTTACCCTCTGCTATCAGCTCTTTAACTTTTTTGAGCAGGCTTTCGCCGTTTATCGAGAAAAATTCTTTGTTTGCCATATGCCCTGTCCTTAATTTTATTTGAAGGTAGTTATTTATAAATAATTTTAGTTTGTACAAAACTATTACCCAAATAGTTGGTTCTGCTTTTATGGAAACCAACAGATTATCGCCTACGCTTGCTCAAGCATTAAACGACCAAATGACCAACGAAGCGCACAACGCGCAGATCTATCTTGCTTATGCCTCATGGGCAAGCGATAACGGTTATGACGGTATTGCAAATTTTCTTTTCAGGCACGCTAATGAAGAGCGTAACCACATGATGAAGTTCCTGGAATACATTTTAAAGCGCGGAGGTAAAGTGGTGGTATCGGCCATACCTGATCCAGGACCGGACCCGTTGAATGTGAACGATTGCTTTGAAAAGGTTTTTCAGTCGGAGGTAGAAAATACAACCAAGATCTACGGCATTGTTGATATGAGTATGGCAGAAAGGGACTGGGCAACCTGGAACTTTATGCAATGGTTTGTGAAAGAACAAACAGAAGAAGAGACCCTTGCTATGGATCTGCTTAGCAAAATTAAAGTTGCCGGCGGTGCCAATGCAAATAACGATGCTTTATACGCGCTGGATCTTGACCTTGGTAAAACCCCTGACGACGCGGTACTGGCACAGGATGTAACAGTAGAAAAACCGTAATTAAATTTATTGCGTAATATTCATAAAAAGCGAATGACTTTGTTGAGCATTCGCTTTTTATTTGCGAGTATAACTATCTAATAATCATTCCAACATAGAAACATTATTGTACCTTCAGTAAATAATCCCAGTTAAATATTGATGCCCTTATTGACAAAAGATATAAATGAGACGGACAGGCTTGACGCTTTAAGGTCTTATCATATTTTGGATACCGCCGAAGAGAAAGACTTTGACGAACTGACAGAACTGGCATCAGCCATTTGCCAGACACCTGTAGCCCTGATCAGCCTGGTTGATGCCGAGCGGCAGTGGTTTAAATCGCACACCGGGGTTGATGTTACCGAGACCCACAGAAACGTTTCTTTCTGCGCCCACGCTATTGCTTCTTTTGATGATATCATGATTGTTGAAGATGCTAAGGCCGACGAACGCTTTGCCGATAACGCTTTAGTAACAGGCGAAACCAATATTACATTTTATGCGGGCGTCCCCCTAATAACAGAAGACGGTCACGCTTTAGGCACGCTTTGCGTTATTGATACCAATAAACGCACACTTACCGCACAACAAACCACCAGCCTTAAAATTTTGGCCAAACAAGTAATGGATAAGCTGGAGTTGCGACGAAAAATAATGCACCTTGAAGCCGCAAACCAGGAGTTGCTAAACTCTAACGTGCTTATCCAAAAATTTGCATCGATGGCGGCGCATGATATCAAAAACCCATTGAGCAGTATCTTGCTGACATCGCAGGCGCTCAAAATACGGCAGGAAAAAATACAGGACGCAGGCTGTATCAGGCTGGTAGACCTGAATATCACCTCTACAAAAAACTTAATGGTTTTGGTTGAAGACATGCTGGCCTACTCAAAAGAGCCATCGTTGCTGATCGCTAAAAGACAGCGGTTTAACCCCGACGCTATTTTTCAGAAAATACTGGCCATGTTAACAGTTCCTGAAAACATCAGCGTTGAACTGCCCGAAATAAAAACCGAGCTCCATTTGTCGCTGATAGCTTTCGAGCAGATCTTTATTAACCTGTTAAGCAATGCCATCAGGTATAACAATAAAGAAAAGGGTATTGTTAAAGTAAGGTTTGCAGAAGATGACGAATTTTATAGGTTTGAAGTAACCGACAATGGCATTGGTATTGCCGAACAATACCATGAAAAGATCTTCTCGAACAACTTCACGCTAAAAATCACCGACCGGTATAATAAAAAAGGATCGGGTATCGGCTTATCAACTGTAAAAGACCTGATCAATGCTTTAAATGGAAATATTTACGTTAAGTCTGTTTTAGATGAGGGGACTACATTTTTCCTCTCCTTAAAAAAATAAGCTGTAAGATCAGGCATTTACCGGGAGTTCAAAGGCAAATATTGAGCCTTTGCCCAATTCGCTGCTCACCCACATTTCGCCTTTATGCCTTTCTATGATCTCGTGGCAAATGTACAAGCCAATGCCCAGGCCTGACATATGCGACGCAAGATTTTCTACCCGATAAAATCTTGAGAAAATTCTTTCCTGCTGATCTTTATCAATGCCAATTCCAAAATCCTTCACAGAAACCCGGGCCTTTTCATTGTCGCTTGTTACAGTTATGGTGATCTTGTCAGCGCCCGGCGAGTACTTGATGGCGTTAGTAATCAAATTGATAACCACCTGCTCCACGCGCTGATGATCGGCATTAAGCATGACCGGCATTTCGGGATATTGTAATTCAATTTTATGGCTGGCATAGTTGGGCTGCATCATTTCTGCAACATCCTTTACCAGTTCTGTAAGGTTAAACTTGGTATAAGACAATGGCAGTTTGCCCGTTTGTATCTTAGATACGTCAAGCAGGTCAGATATCAGCGTAGTTAATTTATTTACCTGTGCGAGTGCTTTGCCAATAAAGTTCTTGTTGCGGTCTTCGGGTGCAAGCCCGCGCTCAATGATTTGCAGATAGCCGCTGATACTGGTAAGCGGAGTTTTTAACTCATGGCTTGCCAGGCCTATAAATTCGTCTTTCCTGGCGTTTAAAACCCTGATCTCGTCATACAGTTTGGCATTTTCTAAAGCTACCGAAGCCTGCGCGGCAACACCGGCCACCAGTTGTTCATGCTCCTGTTTAAAAATGCCCGGCTGTGGATGGCCGAAAAACAATCCGCCTATCACCTCGCCTGTTTTGGCCTTAACCGGCACGGCAAGATAGCTCACTACAGGCAAATGTCCCGCCGGCATCCCTTTGTGCGGCGAGTTTTTGCCATATCGCGGGTCTTTGGTAATATCATCAACCCTAACAATGCCATCACCATTAAATGTCGGTGCAAAAACATCCGTATTGCGTGGCATACTGAATTTTTCAAATGCCTCGCGCGGCGCGCCGGATAAGGTATACAGCATATAAGATTCGCCCTTTTCATTAATTTGGTTATGAAAAAATGCGCCGAACGCCGCGCCGGTTAACTGCGTGGTAGCGTCGGTAACTTTTTGCAGGATGCCTTGCGTATCCAGGTCGGCAGAGATTACCTGGCCAATGGTGTTGATTATTTCCATGTGCTCGGCATAATTCTTCAACCGTTCTTCAGACAATTTTCTCTCGCTGATATCACGTGCTATTTTTGACGCGCCTATTACCTTCCCCTGCTCATTCCGGATAGGCGAAACCGTCAATGACAAAGAAATCTCCCTGCCCGATTTTGTTTTACGGATAGTTTCAAAATGATCTATACGCTGGTTATTCCTCACCTTGCCAATGATCAGTTCTTCTTCTTTTAGTCGCTGCTCAGGTATAATGATAGAAATATGTTTACCGATAGTTTCGCTTTCAAGGTATCCGAATAATTTTTCTGCCGACTGGTTCCAACTGGTAATTATACCGTTCAGCGTCTTACTGATGATGGCATCTTCTGATGATTCGATAATAGCCGCCAGCATGGCTTGTTTTTCTTCATCCAGTTTACGCTCGGTAATGTCCATCAACATCCCTGAATATTCGCTTGCCGAACCGTCTTCATTAAAAAAGAGTTTACCGGTGGCGCGTACCCATTTCTGCTCTTTGGTGATGATATTGGTTATTGGGTATTCAATATCACTGTCTTTATGATTCCGGATAGCATCGGTTAAAATATCAGTTAAAGTTTGCTGATACTCAGGGTCCATAGCTTCGACAATACGCTCGATAGCTATCTCCTCATTTAACGGGAAACCAAACAGCTCTTTAATAAAATCAGACATGGTTACCCGGTACGTAACCGGGTCTATGCTCCAGGTACCCATCTTGCCCGCCTCAATAGCCTGCTGCAGTTTGGCATTGGCGTCAGATAGCTCCCTGTTGTATTGCCCCTGCAGTTTAGAAAGCTTTTGTTCTTTTAAAAGATAGTTTTCTGATTGTGCTAATTTTTCGAAAGTATTCAGGTGCATGGCTATCAGATCTGTAAAAAGCCTGAACATACCTATCACTTCGGGCGTATTCACTTTAGCCGGGCGGGGGTCGATAGCACATAGGGTCCCGAAAAAGCTGCCATTTTTCAGGAAGATAGGCACCGAGATATAACTCTGAAAACCATACATAGCCGGCGTATGATGGTTTTGAAATTGCACATCCTGTAAAACATGATCAATTATTACCGGCTCGCCGCTTTGGCGGATCTCGTCGCAGATAGTAGTTTCCAGTTTCAATTCGCCGCCGGGCACTAAACCAAAATTGATCTCATCCCTTACAACACAAGCCACCCACTTTGTATCTGTCACACGCGCTATGGCGGCAAATCCCATACCTGTTGTACGGCAGATCACCTCTAACAGGGTCGATACCATGGGGATGTGGTTAACCGCGTCAATATCGGCCTGGATATTCTCTGTCATATATTTTTGTACGGGTTGAAATTAGGGCGTCCGGGGTTGGTTTGCTTTATTTTATAATACAATAATAAAAATATTTACGACATTAAAAATACCAAAAAAGGCAAAGAATTTATCCCTCAATTACCGCTTTGTTTTATAACAACAATTGCCCCTTATAGTTTGTTAACTATAGACTAATTTGCAACCATGGAAAAGTTTGAAATATCTGTACTTATTGAAAATGAGAACCAGCATTTTGAGATCAGGGATTATATGCACCACGATGGCGAAAAATGCAAATACGAGATCTATAAAGACGGCCAATTTATTGCAGGCTTTGAACCCGATCATCACAAGATCCTGCACATCTGCAAAAACCCGGGCATACTGCCCGAGGACACGCTGCACCTGATAGCCGAACAACTGGAAGGATATAATATTTAACGCCGTATTTTTTATAGCTTAGTTTAACTTACATTTAAGCTGTGAAAAAATACTGTATCCTTATCCTTCTGTTCTTCGCCGGCTTACTGGTTTCGGCTATACATCCACATGATTATTTTACCTGGATACTTGAAGTTTTTCCGGCTATCATAGGCTTTTTTGTTTTAATTTTTACTTTCAGGCGGTTCAGTTTCACAACGCTGACCTACGTGTTTATTCTATTACATTGTTTCGTGCTATTTATAGGCGGGCACTATACTTACGCGCAGGTACCGTTGTTTAACTGGGTTAAGGATGTATTTCATCAATCGCGTAATAACTATGACAAGCTGGGGCATTTTACGCAGGGTTTTGTACCGGCGATGATCACGCGCGAAATATTTATCCGCCAGAATGTGATCCAAAAGAAAGGATGGATAGCCGTTTTAACCGTTTCTGTTTGTATGGGGATAAGTATGTTGTATGAATTTTTAGAGTGGTTTGTATCTGTTACTTCAGGCAGCTCGGGCGACTCGTTCCTGGGTACGCAAGGCGATATCTGGGACACACAATCTGATATGCTTTTTGCCACCATAGGCGCCATTTGTATGGTAACGCTATTTGCTAAAGTGCATAACGCGGTAATAAAGCAGTTTACTGTAACAGCAAAATAATCTGACATTCAATATTTTACTTTGATTTATGGCTGATTTTCCTTAACATTAAATATCCTTTAACATTAACCATCACAGCCATGCCGAACCATCTTTCGATCCTTGGAATCATCCACACCGCCATTAGTGTACTTGCCTTATTTGCCGGAGCTTATTGTTTATTTAGTGACGGAAAAATAGTGCCCGAAAACAAACAGGGCCGGTTATATATCATATTAACTATTATTACTTGTCTTACCTCTTTCCCCATCATGAAAACCGGGCATTTTACCGGTGCGCACGGCCTTGGAGTGGTGGTACTTGTACTGCTGCCTATCGGCATTTATGCCAAATCAATCCCACTGGTTAGTAAGATAGCAAGATATGTGCAGGTAGTGGTCATGTCTATGACGCTGTTTCTTTCTTGCATACCGGCGATTGTTGAAACGCTAACCAGGCTGCCTATTTCCAATCCATTGGCAAGCGGCCCAAATGATCCGTTGATCCAAAAAGGATTGCTGGTATTAACTCTGACTTTTGTTGTCGGGGTGATCTATCAATTGATAAAACTAAGATCCAAAAAGAAAACCACGCAAACTCCCGACGGTGAAGTAAAACTTAGTTAAGTATTAAATTTTGTCTCCAATAAACCCTATAAATGTCTCGCTTAGCCCTTAGCTTTAAAACCCGGGCCGGTTAAATTTGTTAAAAATTTAAACAGCCAAAGCAAAACACCATGAGCAAGATAACCCCGTTTTTATGGTTCGATAACAATCTTGACGAAGCCATAAAATTTTACGCGTCAATTTTTAAAAACTCAAAATTACTTTACGAAGTAAAATACGGCGAAAACGGCCCCGGCCCGAAGGGCACTGTTATGACCGCCACATTTGAGCTGGAAGGACAAAAATTCATGGGGCTAAATGGTGGCCCAATGTTTAAATTTACCGAAGCTATATCCTTGTTTATAGCCTGCGAAAACCAGGAAGAAATTGATTATTACTGGGAAAAACTGACAGATGGCGGCAAAGAAAGCCGTTGCGGCTGGCTTAAGGATAAGTTTGGCCTTTCATGGCAGGTAGTACCTAAAAACCTGGGCAGCTTGTTGCATAACAGCGACCCTGAAAAAGCAAATAAGGTAATGCAGACCATGCTTGCTATGGATAAGCTTGATATAGCCGCGCTGGAAAAAGCAGGTGAATAATTAATTTATTTTATAGCTTTGAGCATGCAATCTCCAACACCTACAGATCAGCTTAAGCAGGTAAAAACATCAATTTTTATTAATTTGGCTATGTCAGTATATGCTGTTTGCACACTTCTGCGTGCTTTGCAAACGCATGTATTCTGGCGGATCCTTAGCTCTGCAGTTGGTTCGGTATTTTTTGTAGCGATGGTTGTTATACTGGTGCAAAAAATGATCAAATTGCGCAAGGCTGACTAACTCTTTGTGCTTATTCTTAATACTCGTATTTTTTTTAGAGATTTGTCGCGGTAAAAATTATCTGCCATTAAATACGCGATGAAGAAAATAACAGAACAAAACGCCGCAAAATATACGCTGGTATTAATTATTGTTACTTTTTTTGTCCGCTTACTGATTGCTGCCTACACCGGCCTGGGTAACGGCGAATCATATTATTTCAGGGGTGCTATACATTTAGACTGGAGTTATTTTGACCAGCCACCACTGTTCTTTTGGATAGGCGGGGCGAGTATCAGGCTGTTTGGTTTAACTAATTTTGGCCTCCGTTTTCCGGATGTATTAATGTTTGCCGGTACAAGCTGGCTGTTGTTCGCCTTATCGCGTAAACTATTTAATGCCGCGGCAGGATTTTGGGCCGTTACCGTAATGAATTTAAGCGCGCTGTTTACCGTAGGCGTTGCCTGCTGGTACCAGCCCGACGCGCCACTGATGTTCTTTTGGCTGTTAAGCACCTGGTATATTGTTAAGGTATTGGGTATTGGCGAAGAAAAACCGCTTGATCCCAAAGCCGATAAAGGCAAAGTTTATTGGTTGTGGATAGTAATAGGCATTTGCATGGGCCTGGCAACTTTAAGCAAGTACCATGTGTTGTTTTTATTCGCGGGTGTGTTTATGTTTATCCTCACCAATAAAAAACAGCGGCATTGGCTTACACACCCCGGCCCTTATTTGGCTATTGTCATCACCATTATCATGGCCACACCGGTAATTTGGTGGAACTATAAAAACAACTGGGTATCGTTTGTGTGGCAAGGCTCAAGGGCAGGCACGCGCGACGAGGCATTTAAGATCCATTTCGACTGGTTTTTCCGTAGTATAGCCGGGCAGGCTGCATGGTTATTGCCATGGATCTGGTTCCCTACCATCAGGCAAATGTTTATTGCCTACAAAGAGCGCGTAAAGGCCGAATATGGCTTTAACTTCTGGATGTCGGTATTGCCTATTGTATTTTTTACCGTACTAACGCTGTGGGCCGATCTGCAATACCATTTTCACTGGCAGGCCCCCGGTTACATGATGCTGTTTATGCCATTGGGTTTTGCCATAGATAAAGCTTTAAACAGTCGCGACGATGAACGCCGGCGTTTAACCCGCAGGTGGCTAAATTTCTCTATCTGCTTTACAACCATTACCATAATTGTGCTGGGCCTGCATTTAGTTACCGGTTTTTGGCAAAGCTATGGCCCCAAATGGGTGGCCAGCCTTGGCGGCGGTAAAATTGATCCCACCATACAGGGTGTTGACTATGATGATGTAATGACCCGCTTTGAAAAAGAAGGCTGGATAAAAAACCCCAACGTTTTTGCAGGCAGCACCCGCTGGTGGCTGGCCGGCAAGGTAGATTGGGCGCTTAGGGGTAAAAAAGACATTGTAGCCTTTAACCGCGACCCGCGCAACCTTGCCTTTTTGGTAGACCCGAAAACGCTGGTGGGTAAAGATTGCGTGATCATTGGCGAGGCACACGCATATGATGAAACCATTAAAGCCGACGGCACGCCATTTTTTGACAGCATTACCCAATTACCCGATATCCCGATCATCCGCGGCGGCGTAGTTGAAGAACACCTGCAGGTTTATTATTGTAAGAATTTTCATCAGTCGGCTAAACCATTGCCGGATTATCCTTTGTATCGCCAGTTAAATGGCTTGGTTCCGTTTGGGAAGTAGAAGATAAATTAAAGACATCGTAGTATTTATGCGATCAATTAATGGAAAGAAGCGTTCACATTTAAAAAAAGAAAAGGCTAACCGTTTCTGATTAGCCTTTTTTTAGTTTGATATATAAGAAATTTCGTGTGTTAAAAAGTACAGAGCGTCACTTACCGGTTTATCAAATCCTTTGATCTTATCCCCGGTAGGCAAAATAATTTGAACATCGTTGAACTTCATTATAGGTTTTTCACCAATATAATCTATTTCAAATTTTAGAAATTCAGTCTGTTCTTTTAGCAGATAAACAATTTCCATCAATCCTTTGTAGTCATCTTTAAAGTAAAAATTAAATTCAAAATATGAATTTCTTGACCGAAAAGGTTTGTTCAAAAACTCCTGTACTTGTAGTTGTGGTGTCATAGCTTACGATTGTAAGCAAATGTTACGCCAAAGAAATATTGCAGTTGTTTATTATGCACAACTGAAAAACCTGTCAAGAAATTATTACCGAGAAAATTCGTTTTTGAAAGCTCTAAATAATAGTATTCAGCAAAATGGTGTCAGGATTTGTGTGCCAAACTGTATCACGAGGTCAATTTTATAAAATCAATTTACTAAATATCAATCAATTACAAAAATTGGTATATCAAAGTGTATCACTGGGACACATTCAGTTTGGTACACCTGTTACACTTAGGGCACGTTTACTTAGTATTCCACTTAAACTTGCTGATACCAATACCGCCAAACACTACAATGTAGGCGATGGATACAATAACAGCAGTAGAGGTGTCAGAGGTCCATTTGGATGCCTCCATGCTGCCTGCCAGCATCATCTTCACACATCCGTAAGGCGAGAAGTTGACAAGCTTCTTTACAGTGGCGTTCATTGAATCAATACCACCTACCATACCCACCATAATAAACAGGAAGTAGGTGATGCGGGTGGTGGCATTGATGGTTTCAAAGTTCTTGATCAGGCCCACTATCAGCTGCCCCAGGCTAAGATATACCGCGCCGCCTAAAATAGCCACGGCAAAGGTCAGTATATAGCCCTGCGCATTTAATGAAATGCCATCATACTGGTATCCTATAATAAACGTCCCCAAGGTTAATACCATGATCATTACCATCTGGATGCTGATACGGCTGGCCATGATTGCCCAGGTGGGCACCGGTGCAACCCTTAACCGCTGGAAGATGCCTTTATCCCTGTCGCGGGCGATGGATAAAGTATAGCTCATTAAGCCGATGGCAATAAGACCGATGGTGATAGATGTAGCCAGTACAGCTGGCCCGCCTATCAGCTTGATCAAACCTTTCCAGGTTATTAATATGATCATCGGCACTAATAACGATATAACAACCGAACGGCGGTTGCTGACAGCGGTAGCTAGATCAGCCCGAAACAGTGTGGCAAATACAGTTGATGATTTAGGTACTATAGTTTCCATAATATTTGGTTAGGCTCTTACGGTTTTACCGGTAAGGGCTATAAACACATCTTCTAAAGTTACTTTTCCGCGGCGCGATACGGCTATTACTTCCGGATCATCCTTATGCCTGTTGATCAAGGCCTCCGGGGTATCCACTGCCACAACAGTCCCATGATCGATAATGGCAATGCGGTCGCAAACAGCTTCGGCCTCCTCCATGGAATGCGTGGTGAGTAATACCGAGTGGCCCTTATCGCGTATAGCCTCAATACGTTCCCAAAGCTGACGGCGTGATTGCGGATCGAGACCTGTAGTAGGCTCGTCAAGCAATACCAGTTTAGGGTTATGAATGGTAGCGATAACCAGGGACACCCGCTGCTGCTGCCCGCCGGAGAGCTGCCCGAATTTCTTCTTGCCCGCATCTGCCAGTCCTATTTCGTCAAGTACCTGGTTGATCTTATCCTTTGTCATAGGCACTCCGTAGATACCCGAGAAAAGCTGCAGGATCTGGATCACATTCAACTCGGACTGAAAGCTGGTTGACTGCAACTGTACCCCCATTGATGCCCTGGCATGCAGCGGCTTTTGCTGCACATCGTAACCGTCCACCTCGATAGTTCCGGTCTTGAATTTTATCAGGCTTTCAATGGCGCTAAGCGTGCTGGTTTTGCCCGCGCCGTTAGGCCCTAGCAGGCCGAATATCTCGCCCTGCAACACACCAAACCCGACGTTTTTTACAGCTACGACGTTACCATAGGTAACACCAAGGCCATCAACCTTTAAAATATATTTATCCTGCGTGACGGTCATGTAATTATTGCTTTTTGAGATTGGCAGATCAATATTACAATAATAGCAAATCTTTATACATGAAAAAACCTTAATAAGCACGTTTGATAGCGTAAACTCATTAAGGTCCTTTTAATGTTATGTTGACTCACCCGGACTTTGCTTCGCTCGTCCACCCTCTCTTTCGCAAGCGATAAAGAGGGTTGTTGCTTTTATTTAATTAACACCCTTAAAACTCAAACCAAAGCGTATTACTAACCGGCTGCCCGGTAGCATGGTTCTTTTGGCTTTGCGGACCCATGGATTTGGCTGCCTGGAACTTGGTACCTATCGGGCTGATAGCATCCAGGAACCCGATATTACCATCAGGGAACGATGGCTCCACATTATTGTTTGACAGCGCATCCTGCTCCCTGGCCGGGCGGTACATTTGCAGGAACATGTTTTTATTATTGCTGTAAACTGTAAACGGTGCTTCTTTATTTTCAATCACCGCCCAGTTAACCTCGCCGTGGTAGCCTTTAAATTCGGGGTAACCCCAGTTTTCGCCGGTTATGGTATTGTTGTAATCTTTGTGCCATACGCCAAATTGCTGGCCGGGCACACGGTTTTTCCATACCCGGTAAGGACCTCTGCCCAGCCACTTCATGCCCGTAACCTTGTCTTCAGGGTAATTGAATGTGATGCCCATAAAATCAGCATCGCCGGTTTGGGTGTAGGTGTAATCCAGTTTAACGGGCTTGCCAACTTCAAAGGTCCACTTTACATGCAGGGTAGCGTCGCCTTCGTAATCCGCGTTAACAAACCATGCCTTTGGAGTATCGGCAAAGGTGAATTTTTTCAAAGTGGTGTTAACACCCGCTAATACAGGACCGCCTGATAACGAGATGGTAGTTTTGCCTTTAACCACTTTTTCAATGTACCCGGTAGTTTTATCGAAGTAGTACTTGTTACCATTGGCGTTAATCACCAGATCATTACCACCCTCTGTTTTTGTGATAGTTTTTGATGCAATTACAGGCGCTTTGGCAATACCTGCCGGCGATTTGATAGCCCAGCTCCAGGTAAATAATTCTTCGCCATGAGGGCCATACGCGGTTAAATACAGGGCATCGTTTTTTGCCCATGTTGCGGGTAAATGCAAGTCGAGTGTTCCTTTTTCTCCCGGAGCCAGTTCTAACGGCAATGGCGCGCCGGTGGCGGTTGCTATAGCCTTTGTGCTTTTGCTTTGGGGCGATGGTAACTTAACAAGTTGCCATTTAAATTTACACTGGCTTAGTTTGGTAAACACATAGCGGTTCTCCACCTCTATTTTGCCGTTAAAGGTCTTATCGATAGGCTTGGGTTTAATGTATACCGGCGACCAGATCTCTTTGATGGTATAAAAGCTGGCTTCCTTTTCGCGGTGTGGGCCTAATATGCCGTCAGGCGCGCGGTTTCCTGTGCCATCATAGGTGTTATTTTTATCGGTACGGATAACAGATTCATCCAAAAATGCCCATATAAAGCCGCCACCCAGGTGCGGATAGGTCACCATCTGATCCCAGAAATCTTCTAACGCAGCGCCTGCCCCGCCATCATATAAGCCATGCATAAATTCGGTAGGCATAAAAATATCCTTGCCGGTGTTTACCGTTTTCGTGATGTAATTATAATCGGGATAGTGATGCGCGTCCACGTTGTCAAAGTTTGACCACGGGTGCAGCACCACACGTTTTTGCGGATCATACAAACTATAATCATTATCCAGCTGGAAGTTGAAACCACCTTCGTTACCGTTATCCCAAAACACAACCGATGGGTGGTTAACATCGCGAATAACCATCTCTTTAACCAATTTATGACCGACTATGGTATCATATTTTGCCTGCCAGCCGGTTAGCTCGTCCAGCACGTAAACACCTAACGAATCGCACACATCTAAAAAATCAGCATCAGGCGGGTAATGCGACATGCGTACCGCGTTGTTGTTCATCTCCTTCATCAGCTTCACATCCATCACCTGGATCTTATGGCTCAGTGTGCGACCGGTTTCAGGCCAAAAGCTATGGCGACAAGTTCCTTTTAAAACCGTTTTGGCGCCATTTACATAAATGCCATCCTGCGGGCGCACTTCGATGGTACGGAAGCCGAATTTTTGTTTAATGGTATGCACAACACCCTGTTTGTTGTTGATGGTTACTACAACCTGGTACAAATTAGGAAACTCTGAACTCCATAAAGCGGGCTTGTCAAAATTATGTTTCAGTTCAAGATGATCTGCTGTTGCACTTGCAGGTACAGAAAATGGCGCCTCCACATTTTGCCCGCTTAGTGTCTGCACCTGTGCTGTAACGGTTTCGTCATTGTGCAGGTTTTGGGCATAAACATCCAGTTGAAATGAACCGTCGGCTTTGGCATTTACGGCAGTGTGGGCTATAAAAGTAGCAGGTACAACCTCTAAATATACCGGGCGGAAGATGCCGCCGAACACCCAGAAATCGCTGCGGTTACGCTCTGCATCATTTACAGACGCTTCTGCCGACATTTTATCTACCGTAACTTCCAGTAAGTTTTGCGCATTGAATTTTACCAGGTCGGTAATATCATATTTAAAGCGGTAAAAACTGCCCTGGTGTATGGGGCCAGCCTGCTTACCGTTTATCATCACTTTAGTATCGGTCATGGAGCCTTCAAATACAATGAAGACCCGTTTACCGGTCCAAGGACCTACGGTAAACTCGTGCTTGTACTGGCCGCTTTCGTGAAACTTATTCTTATCGCCGCCGTAATTGTAGCCGCCAAAACCTTGCAGTTCCCAGCACGATGGCACAGCAATTTTTGTCCATTTGCCACTTAACCGGCCATCGGTACAAAAAAAGTCCCATTGTACGGTATGGTCTTTATCCGTACCCGATAAATATTTTATAATTGTTGATTGCGCGAACGAATTTAGCGAGATGACAAGCCCCAAACAGGCACCCAAAAATTGCTTCATATTAACTGCTGAAATTGGTTAAATTACCGCTAAGCTAATGATAGTAGATGGTATTAAGACAGATAAACAACGGAAACGATTGCGTAATAAGTATGTTGCAGTGATCACTCACCCGGTCTTTGCTTCGCTCGACCATCCTCTCTTCCGCAAGCGGCAAAGAGGTTTTGTTTTTAATTATTGAACTATTACCCTCTTTCCGCCGAAGGCGAAGAGAGGGTCGACCAGCAGAGCGCAGTCGGGGTGAGTAATCATCGCCGTTAAATCCCTGCCAACCACTTACCCGCAAATGGTATTTTACTTAACAGCCAAACCAACAATAATGACAACATAAAACATATAATTGCCGTTACCGGGATGCTGACGAGCGGTGTACAAAGCTTGTAGCTGATGCCAAAAGGCTCATCTAAAAAATAAAGGATAAGCGCATGGCATAAATAGATCCCGAAGTTATACTCACAGGCAAAGTCCTTGGCTTTGAGGATGAATGCCGGCAGCTGTACTTTGATAAATCGCCCCAATAAAAATGCGCTTGATGACAGTATTACTATTGTAGGGGATAATGGTTCATATAACAATGTAGTGAACGTGTTGTGCTTGTAAAGCAGGTAAGTACCTGTTACCGCGATCATCAACAGCACCAAAAACAAGGCCCACATCTTTAAAACAATGCGCTTGCTGTAATTAACATAAAAAGTTAGGTAATGGCCCAAAACCAAATACCCGGCATAACCGGTAAAGTAATGAACATCAACCTGCGGGTTAATTGACGATATGACTGGCTGCGTAAGTATCATTACGATCAGCCACACCACCAAAAAGTATTCAACCTCGCGCTTACTGGCATTACGCACAAACTTACCGATGATCGGGATGAAAAAGTACAACCCTATCAGCATATATACATACCACAAATGGTATGAGCTGCCGTATTTTAACTGGTGCAAAACCTGCTTAACATTTACCCAGGTAGTGCCGTTAAAAACCATCTCTTCGTTATACCATGAGTACCATATGTACACCAGGCTCCAGAACAAAAAGGGCACTACTACCCTGCTTAGCCGCTTTTTCAGGAAAGGGACAAACTCGTATTCGCGGTGCAATAATAACGAGCCGGTTATCATAACAAATACCGGCACTGCAAAACGCACAAGCATGTTATAAAAATCAGAAACCAGCCAAATTGAAACCGGTTCCTGCCCGTACTGTGCCAACGGAATGGCGGATACGTGCAGCACGATAACAGCAAATAAGGCTATTAATCTTAAACTATTTATCCAATCTAAATTTTGGGCTTTTGTTGCGGTCATTAATAAAATCGGTCTGTTAAAAGTACTATATTTCTGCTAAAACAGCGTTAAATTAAATGTAAGTACAACTAACACAAATTTAATTAAGCCTTAACATCAGGACTTTACTTTTGTCGCATTATTCATTTGATGTACTAACCAATCGTTCTTTTTTCATTGAACTAATAAGATCAGTTAATAGTAAAGAGAGCCTGAAGCTCTCTTTATTTATTTAAAACCATTTCTATTTTAACAACTTCTATAACCATGAGGATTTTATACGCTATACAAGGAACAGGGAACGGGCATTTAAGCCGGTCGATGGATATAGTACCGCTGCTTAAAAAAATGGGCGATGTTGACGTATTGGTTAGCGGCACACAGGGCGATCTTAACTTACCATTTCCTATAAAATATAAACTTCATGGCTTCGGTTTTATATTCGGTAAAGCAGGTGGTGTTGATTTGTGGCGATCATTTTTAAAATCGCGGTTCCGTAAATTCATTAAAGAAATTAATTCACTGCCGATAGATAAATATGACCTGGTAATTAATGATTTTGAGCCGGTGTCTGCCTGGGCCTGCTATGTAAAAAACAAACCCTGCATTGGGCTAAGCCACCAGGCAGCAGTACTTCATGACAAAGCGCCCCTACCTGATGATACCGACATGATAGGCCGCCTAATATTAAAAAACTACGCGCCTGTTACCGCGCAGTTTGGCTTTCACTTCAAATCAATCGATAAAAACATATACACCCCGGTTATACGCCAACAGGTGCGCGAGCAGGAAATTTCAAACAAAGAGCACTATACCGTTTACCTGCCTGCTTATGATGATAAACGATTGATAAGCCGCCTATCAGAATTTAAGGATATACAATGGGACGTTTTTTCAAAGCATAACAAGAAAGTTTTTACACACAAAAACGTTTCTATCCAGCCTATTGACAATAAAGCCTTTGTTAAAAGTATGGCGCAAAGCGCAGGCGTGCTTTGTGGTGGCGGCTTTGAAACTCCAGCCGAAGCGTTGTTCCTGAAAAAGAAACTGATGGTGATACCCATGAAAAACCAGTACGAGCAGCAGTTAAACGCGGCGATGTTAAAGGAAATGGGCGTACCCGTTATTAAAAGCCTTAAACCCAAGCATGACGAAAAAATACTGGATTGGCTAAAAAACGGGCAAGTGATCAAAGTAAATTACCCGGACAATACCCAACAGATTATTGACTTGCTATTTGAGCAGTTTGCCGACACCAGTTATTATAAAACCGAGTTGGTTGCACGTTAATTTATTGCTTTTTTGCAATCTTGCTGATACGCAATTAAACTTCTTTTTTTAAGAATTTAAGCTTTTTGCTTACGCACTTTAGCCATTCTCTTGCCAGTAATTCATGACCGGCTACCGTAGGGTGCACGTTATCCCAGATCCAGTATTTCTCAGGCGCGCGTTCTAATGCTTTGTTAAATACATCCTGGAAAGGGACGAATATGGCGTTATAATCCACGGCAAGCTTTTTCACTACATCCTGCCTTAACATTACATCTGCTTGTAGTGGTGTTTGTTGCTCTTTTGTATACGTATATGGTAAAGTGAAAGATTCACATAATACCAGCACAATATCCGGGTTGCTTGCTTTTACCTGGTCAAGGATACTACGGTAAGTTGCTTCGTATGCCTGTACAGAGTTTGATTCCTTTTTGGCATGCAGGTAATAGTTGCTGTCGTTAATACCGATCATTATGCTCAACACATCAGGTTTATTTTCCAATGTATCATGCTGCCAGCGGTCAGACATCCCATTAATATCACTGCCCGAATTGCCCCTGTTAATGAATTTAAGGTTCCTGTCCGGAAAATCAGCACCTACCCTGCTGGCAATACTAAACACATAACCGTGGCCGGTGTTATTATTCAGATCATCATTACGGGTACGGTTTCCATCGGTGATGGAATCACCCTGGAATAAAAAAACCAGGTCGCGTTCTTTAGATTTTGATTGGTTTTGATTAGTAGGTTCACCGGCAGCTATTAATTTTTCGGATGTAAACACACTACTCGCAACACTTAAAAGCGCTATGTTTTTAATAAACACTCTTCTTTGATTGTTTGGCATATTTAATTACGATTGGCATTTGCAAAGTATTACATTAATTAAACCCAACTGTCCTTAACTATCCCTGCATCACCTAAAATTCAGTTTATTTCAATACCACACGGGTAGCGCCGTAACCAAACTTTTCTTTAAGGGCATCCATAAACGTTTGTACTTTGGGGTGCTTGCTCAGGGCTTTATGAATTTCGTGCCGTAAAATACCATTGCCTGCGCCGTGGATAAAAACAACATCATGCAGTTGGTGCACAATTGCCGAGTCGAGCGCTTTATTAAAATGTGCAAGCTGTATTTTTTGGATCTCTGCGCTGCTTAAAAACTGGTAATCGTCTCGCAGCTTCTCAATATGCAGGTCCACCTCCCTGTTAGGTTTTTCAACGGTCACTTTTTCTTCAGCGGGTTTAAAAAAGCTTTCTTTTAGTTGCTGGACATCTATTACAAAATCCGGTTCATCCAATTGTATCAGCCATCCCGGTTGGTTAAGCACGGGCAAGTTCTTTTTACTGCCGGCAAAATCTTTAGCCTTAAACTTTTCAGTAATTGATAGCGGCGCAGGTACTGCAAAGTTCTGCGTGGTATAATATAATATGTTTATCAAAAATTTAGGCCATAATTGCAGATCAGCCAGTTGGGCCGAATATATTTTAGTGGCCGAGCCGGGCGCTACAATCCCGGCATATTCTCCTTTAAAGGTTTGCTTTTCTGTAGCTAAAGTGGCCAGTAATTGAAATGAAGTATCATTGATCAAATTAAAATGTACAACCGAATTTGCTTTCGCATCGGTAAGCACACCTAAATAAACCCCTTTGTTTTTAAATTCACCTTGTAGTAATTGTGGCTCGGCAACTGCGGCCGTAGTTTCAGATCCGGCAGGCTTGTAGCCATGTACAAGGGTTACTTTAGCGGCAAGCACAGGGATCTCAAAATCATCTTCCCCGGTTACCCCTATCATATCTTCATCAATAATGCGGGTTATAAAACCCTCCATCTTCTCGTCAACAAACCGTACAAAGTCGCCTAATTTATATTTCATAGTGTGCAAAGCTACCTTATATATTGCCATTGCGGCAAACAATATGTGTTTAAATTGTTGTTGTACTATTATTGTTTTAAACGTATTTAAAACTTCAATATCATGAAAATAAGCAAACCCGAGCCTTTAGATCCGAAATTACAATACAAGGTATTTGTACATAATTTGAATCGCATATATTTTGCCAAGTGCTACCTTGATAAAAAAATGGCAAACCTGATAGATATAGCATCTTTTAAAGGCTTAAAACTTGGGATGAATGAATTTTGGGAAGATGTAAAGAAGCAGATTATCCGAATGGATAAGATCTATAAAATAATAGGCGAAATACCATCTGACAAAAATTGCAACCCTTTAAAGGCAATTATCAAAGACGAATTTTGTTTAGACGAAAAGCATGAGATCAATATCTTAAATGATATGGACCTGATCTTATATATGCAAATGCTTGAGCATATCAACATAGCATGCTACAGCCTGTTAAAAGTGGTTGCACGCCAGCTTAATTACGACCATATTGAACAACTATTACGCGAATGTTTTGATGAATGTATAGATAATGATGAGCTTTTTATACTGATAGCAAAAGAATACATCAAAGCTGATTAAGAAGGATTTGTACGGGGTATTAAAAAAAGTAAGCCGCTTGTAAAAAACAAGCGGCTCGTTTATAGCTATTTAATACCCCTATTAAAATAACCTGAGGTAAAGTAAAATAATATTTTCCTTGCAAGCAACTTAATAACAGAAATATTACGAAAAACATACCAATACGTCATTTTTTGACCTGTTTAATAGTCACATTTTAATTTAATGCTATTTTAGGACACTGAACATAACTCAAAGCATTTTTAGATTTTCAACCAGTATATCATTGCGATAACAACTTCTTAAGTCATTTAATTTTTTGTCATTTTTGTATGTAATAAATAGGGCCTAAAACCCTATTTTTAGCGCCTCAATCTTTGATACAAGCGTATCGATCAATTGTGTAAACATAAACAAAAATGAAAGTCTTAAAATTTGGCGGAACGTCAGTAGGAAGTCCGGAGCGAATGAAGAATTTGCTGGACATTATTGATGCTTCAGAAAGGCAGGTCGTTGTGTTATCCGCCGTATCGGGCACAACAAACAGTTTAGTTGAAATTGGACAAGCCTACTTAGTCGGAGATAAAACTAAAGCCGCTTCGCTGATCAGCGCTTTAAAAGCCAAATACGAAATCTTTATAAAGGACTTATTTGCCAAGCCTGAATTTTTAGAACAAGGTAAAGAAGTTATTGATTACCATTTTTCATTATTAAGTAGTATAGCCAACGATCTGTTTACACCCGTTGAAGAAAAGATCATACTGGCGCAGGGCGAACTATTATCGACCACGCTATACCATGTGTATTTAAAAGAGATTGGTGTGCCATCTGTTTTACTACCCGCTTTGGATTTTATGAAAACCGACGAGGATAATGAACCGGTAGTAGATTACATTACATCGCACCTTATCCCTTTGCTTGAAAAATCTCCTGATAATAATTTATTCATTACCCAAGGATACATTTGCCGCAACGCCTTCGGCGAAATTGACAACTTGCGTCGTGGTGGCAGCGATTATACCGCGTCATTAATTGGTGCCGGTATCCGCAGCGAAGAAGTGCAGATCTGGACAGATATCGACGGGATGCACAATAACGACCCAAGAATCGTTCAGGGTACCAAACCAATTGCGCAACTCTCATTTGATGAAGCAGCAGAGTTGGCCTATTTTGGTGCTAAGATCCTGCATCCGCAAAGCGTATTCCCGGCACAGAAATATAAAATACCAGTACGCCTGCTTAACACCATGGATCCGCAGGCCAAAGGCACGCTGATCACCAATGACAGCGAAAAGAACCAGATCAAATCCATAGCCGCTAAAGATGGTATCACTGCCGTAAAAATAAACTCAAGCCGCATGCTGTTGGCCTATGGCTTTTTACGCCGTGTGTTTGAGGTATTTGAACGTTATAAAACGTCGATAGATATGATCACCACATCAGAGGTGGCAGTATCCTTAACTATTGATGACACAACCCACTTAGCTGAAATACTGGGCGAACTTAAAGCCTTTGGCGATGTTGAGGTGGATGCCGATCATACCATTATTTGTGTGGTAGGCGATTTTGCCGCGGATAAGCATGGATTCGGTTCGCGCGTTTTAGAGGCCTTGAAACATTTGCCGTTGCGTATGATATCGTATGGCGGCAGTAACCATAACCTGTCTGTACTTGTTAAAACAGAAGATAAGGTAGAAGCTTTAAGAAGTTTACACAGCAGATTATTTTAATATCAGATCCCGTCCCGATAGTTATCGGGATAGATTTTGACTTTTTACTTTTGATTTTTGACTTTACACAATGTTTAATCCAGATACTATAAACCGTTTTCAATCTGTAGACACCCCTTTTTATTACTATGATATGGGGGTGCTTCGCCAAACTTTAGAGGCTTGTCATAATGCTTCGGCAAAATATGGCTTTCATGTGCATTATGCTATGAAGGCTAACTTTAACCCTAAAGTGTTAGAGATGATCCAATCGTTTGGTTTTGGCGCCGATTGTGTAAGCGGAGGCGAAGTAAAAGCAGCTATAGAACATGGTTTCAGCAAAACTAAAGTGGTATTTGCCGGTGTTGGTAAATCAGACAGGGAAATAAATTTGGGGCTTGATGCCGATATCTTTTGCTTTAATGTTGAATCAGTTCAGGAACTGCATATTATTAACGATCTGGCTAAAGCCAAAAATAAAACAGCGGGCATAGCCATCCGTATTAACCCGAATGTTGACGCGCATACCCACCATTTTATAACTACCGGACTGGATGAGAATAAATTCGGCATTAACACCTGGCAGTTAAATGATGTAGTTGAAGCATTGCGCTCATGCCCAAACCTGCAATTCTTAGGCATCCATTTCCACATAGGCTCACAGATAACAGATATGGAGGTTTACAAAAGCCTTTGTATCCGCGTAAATGAAATACAAACCTGGTTTGAAGATCATGGCCTGCAGGTAAAAGTTCTGAATACCGGCGGTGGTTTAGGTGTCGACTATTATAATCCGGACACTAATACAATTAGTGATTTTGAAAGCTACTTTAAAGTTTTTAAAGACTTTTTAAATGTAAAACCTGGCCAGGAAGTACACTTCGAACTGGGCCGCGCGTTGGTTGCCCAAAGCGCTTCGCTCATATCAAGGGTATTGTACGTTAAAAACGGGCAGAAAAAAAACTTCCTGGTATTGGATGCAGGCATGACCGAACTGATGCGCCCCATGCTGTACCAGGCCTATCATGAAATTGAAAATTTAAGCAGGAAGTCAGAAAGTGAAAGCGCCACTCATTATGATGTAGTTGGACCGATATGTGAGAGTACCGATTGTTTTCGTAAGGATGTTGAACTGCCTGAATCATTCCGTGGTGACCTGATAGCGGTACGTACAGCGGGTGCTTACGGCGAAGTTATGGCATCAGGCTATAATTTGCGTGACAGGGCGCCAAGCGTATATTCAGAGGTTTAAAGCCCGCATTTACAGCCGGCGCAATTATAATTACGCTGACATTGCACTTGTTACAGATTATTATGTGTACCTTGCGCGCTTTAATAAATAAAATAATGCAAAAAGAAGGAACAGTAAAATTTTTTAATGAAACAAAAGGATTCGGATTTATTACACCAAGCAATGGTGGTCAGGATGTATTTGTTCATTCAACAGGTCTGATCGACGAAATCCGTGAAAACGATAAAGTTGAGTTCGAAGTAGAGAACGGCAGAAAAGGCCTTAATGCGGTAAATGTAAAAGTTATTTAATTATAATATATCATTTTTAAGACGTATTCAAAAACATCCGCCCAATGGGCGGATGTTTTTTTTTGCCCTTATCCGCCTAAAACTAATTGTCCTTTTGAATTGTCTGTTTTTCAGGAAATAAACTTTAATTACCACCAAATAGTTGACTACCTTTAGCTTGGCACTGTTGTTGTATTGTTTACAATAGCTACAAAAAACTAAAAACACATGAAAGATCAATCAAAAATCATAGCAGCACTATTGGTAGGTGCAGCCGCAGGCGCGGTATTAGGTTTATTATTTGCACCGGACAGCGGCGAAGAAACCCGTGGAAGTATAGCCGGGTATGCTGATGACCTTGTTGGTAAAGCAAAAGACAAAGCCCGTTCTGCCGGCGACAATATCAGAGGTTATGGTAATGACGTGGTAGACCGAGTTAAATCAAAATACAGTGATGCTGTTAATGACCTGTATAACTACAGGGATGGTGTAAGCGACGAGATCAGATCAAAAGCTGATGATGTTGCCGACGCTGCCCAGGATCATGTTAATAAGGCAAAGTCAAAAGTAAAAAGTGCTGCTGACGACCTGAACGATTCTATTCAGCAAGCTTAAGCCCCCTCCGCCCCCTGAAGGGGAACTTTTGGAGATAGATTAAAAAAAATCAGCAACTGCATTTAAACGCAGTTGCTGATTTTTTATTTTGGTTCTGATATCGCCATCAGCTCTTTTAGATAATCGCCCCAGATGGTGGGGTTTGAATGTGTGCCGTGGCCCGACGTTTTATCGGTGATCGGCAATAAAATATACCTACCCTTAGGTACTCTTTTAATTTCTTTGTCTATCAGCCCCAATTCAGGTGGGTTTATCACATCATCAGCCGAATTAATGGCGAAGAGGGGTGCCTTGATCTTTTCAAGATATGGCGACGGGTTATAATACCGCGACGCGTCGAAAGCGTAGATCACATCGTTGGCATCTAACGATTTATAGTACCGCTCTTCTATTTTTTGCAACAGGGCATCTTCCTGCTCGCGGGTTGGGGCGGCCTTTTGCATTTGTAAAGAGCTGCTGCCCATAAACAGCAAACTTGCCGTAGCGCCTAACAAACCCTCTTTAGGTTGTTCTTTATATTCGCCGCCCATCCAGGCCGGGTCATTTTCTATCATATCAATAGCCAATTTGCGCATCATGCGGTTTCTTCCGGCAATTTCTACCGGGTTACTGGCCAATGGCATAAGCGCATCCATAAAATCAGGATAGGTATAGCCCCAAACCCAGGTATGCATAGCCCCCATTGATGTACCCATTACCAAACGCAAATGGTTAATACCTAAATGCTGTGTAACCAACAGGTATTGTGCCTTCACCATATCGTTATAAGTATATTTCGGGAACTTCATATGCAGGCCGTCGCTCGGCTTGCTTGACTTACCATGGCCAATACCATCAATAAATACAATATAATATTTGGTAGCATCCAGCACTGCCCCAGGGCTAAACAGTGTGTTTGAGAAACGTTCTATACCGATCAATCCTTTTGAATCGCCGGTCGTGCCGTGCATGATCAGCACGGCGTTGTCGGTTTGTCCATTGACATTTTTGTGTTGTTTGCCTACGGTTATGCAATGGATACGTAGCTCGGGCAATTTCTCGCCGCTTTCGAAAGTAAAATCTTTGGCTATGTAGTCACTTTCTACAGGTTCTGGATAATTGATTTGGGCTTTAGTACTGATTGCAATGCCAAGTAGCAGAATGAGTAACGTTTTTTTAATCATTGGGCTTCAGTTAATATATATATATGACTAATATACGCTTTTTGAGGGACGGATGTCATGCTGAGGCGCTCGAAGCATGCGGGTAAAGGCCGACGCTCACCCTTCGAGAACCTCAGGGTGACATCCTATTTAATTTCACAAAAAAAGCCCCCGAACATCGGAGGCTTTCTATATTCATGTGTAAAATTATAATTTACCTAATTCCTGAACAAGGTCGATCAATTTGTTTGAGTAACCCCACTCGTTATCATACCATGATACAACTTTTACAAAGTTGTTGTTCAAAGCAATACCTGCTTTTGCATCAAAAATTGAAGTACGTGCATCACCTTTAAAATCTTCAGATACAACTTCATCTTCAGTGTAACCCAAAATACCTTTCAGTTCACCTTCTGACGCTTCTTTCATTGCTGCTTTAACATCCTCATAAGTAGCAGGAGTTTTTAAGCGTACAGTTAAATCAACTACAGATACGTCTGCAACCGGTACACGGAATGACATACCTGTTAATTTACCTTTCAATTCAGGCAATACCAAACCAACTGCTTTAGCAGCACCTGTTGATGAAGGGATGATGTTCTGGTAAGCACCGCGACCACCTCTCCAGTCTTTAGCCGATGGGCCGTCAACTGTTTTTTGAGTTGCAGTTACCGCGTGGATAGTGCTCATCAAACCTTCTTCGATACCAAATTTATCATTCAATACTTTAGCGATAGGTGCTAAACAGTTTGTAGTACATGAAGCGTTTGATACGATATTTTGATCAGCTCTTAATAATTTATGGTTAACACCCATTACAAATGTAGGAGTATCATCTTTTGCCGGTGCGCTCATTACAACCTTTTTAGCACCTGCGTCAATGTGTTTTTGCGCGCTCTCTAAAGTCAAGAATAAACCGGTTGACTCGATAACAACCTCAGCACCTACTTCATTCCATTTAAGGTTAGCAGGGTCTTTTTCAGCAGTTACGCGTATGGTTTTACCGTTAACAACCAGATTGCCGCCTTCAACAGCAATAGTGCCGGTAAACTGACCGTGAGTTGAATCGTATTTTAACATGTAAGCCATGTAATCAGGCTCAACAAGGTCATTAATACCAACAATTTCAACATCTGGTCTGTCAATTGCAGCTCTGAATGCCAGGCGTCCAATACGGCCGAAACCGTTAATTCCTATTTTCATGATTTTTTAATTTTTATTTGAATAATACGTTAATAGATTATTTATAGGTTCTTTTATAATGCCCGCAATTTCAAGCCCGGCTTCGGCAGTTGCTTCGCGCAGGTGATCCTGGAACGCGAAAGCCACCGAACCTTCAAAATGTAAAGGTGCCTGCGGGTGTTGCTTATGTAAAGGTAACAAGTATGTGGATATTAGTCTATTAAATCCGTCTTTTATGACGCTTTTCAGATATTCATCGCCGTTATTCTCTATAAAAAACTCACTGAACGAGCTCAGATACAAAGCGGTTTGTTTTTGGCGATACACTTTTTCAAGTAAAGTCTTGCGGTCGGCCTCATATTTATGCGCAAATTTTTTGCGAAGATTTTCAGGCAAAGTTTCGTTCATAAATCCTTTTATCAACTGCCTGCCTAACCAGTTACCTGATCCTTCATCGGCCAGGATGTACCCTAATCCGTAATTGTTAGGCCTAACCTTACGGCCATCATACCATGCCGCATTTGATCCGCTGCCGCAAATGCCTATAATACCCGGCGTATTGCGGCAACAGGCAATGGCAGCGCCTTCAATATCATGCGCCACACTTATTTTAGCAAACTTAAAGAAGGTAGCAAATGCGTTGCAAACAATGCTTTGTAATTCTTTAGAGGATGATCCTGCTCCAAAAAAATAGATCCGCTTCATTTCTTCAGCGTGATGGATCAGGTTAATATTTTTATTTAACAGTTGTACGATATGTTTCTCATCGTTAAAATAGGGATTGATACCATTGGTTTTAAAAGAAGCAATAGTTTTTCCTTTATCTGACAAACGCCAGTCTGCATGGTTTGATCCGCTATATACAACCGCGATCATTATATGGAAAGTACCTCCACCATTTGTAAAAGGTCTGCCTCTAATTTAAAGTCATGATGGCTAAGCGCTTCTTCAAGCGGTGTAAGTTTAATATGGTTAGCTTCTAAACCTACCATTTTTTGGCTATGGCCTGCAATTAACGCGTTAACTGCGGCAAAGCCTAAACGGCTGCCTAACACACGGTCAAAGCTGCTTGGCGCTCCTCCCCTTTGCAGGTGGCCCAGTACAGTAACCTTAATATCGTAATTGGTAACTTCTTTCTGAACTGCTTTGGCCAGGTCATAAATGCCGCCGGTTTTATCGCCTTCGGCAACAATAACTATACTTGATGATTTTTTATTTGATTCTCCGCTTTTCAGTTGTGCGATCAACTCATCAATAGCTGTTGATTTTTCAGGCAATAAAATCGCTTCCGCGCCGCATGAAATACCCGCACGCAGCGCGATAGCGCCCGAATCGCGCCCCATCACTTCAACAAAAAACAAACGATCGTGCGAATCCGCAGTATCGCGGATCTTATCGATAGCCTCAATAACCGTGTTTGTAGCGGTATCAAAACCCAAAGTATAGGTTGAACCGTAAAGATCATTATCAATAGTGCCCGGTATACCTATTACAGATACATCGGGATATTTTTGTGAAAAGCGCAACGCGCCGGTAAATGTACCATCGCCGCCTATTACTACCAAACCATCAATACCCTGCGCTTTTATATTCTGATAAGCTGTTTCCATACCTTCATCTGTACGGAAAGGCAGGCAACGTGCTGTCTTTAATATGGTACCACCTAAATTTAATATGTTACTTACAGAACGGGTGCCCATGTCATACATATCATTCTCGATCATGCCCTTATACCCCTGCTTTATACCCACAACGTGTAAGTTGTTGTATATAGCCGTACGCACAACAGACCTGATACACGGGTTCATTCCCGGCGCATCGCCACCTGATGTAAGTACCCCAATTTTCGAAATTTTACGCATCTTCTTCTCCCAAAAAATTTTGCACGAATATAAGGTGTGAAAATTACACCGTTAAATTTATTTTTATTTATTTTTGATGCAGGAAAGCATCTATCTTAATAAATTACAAACTTAATTATAACGCTACTTTGGAAGAGAAATTACCCACGTTTGAGTCCGTATTCTCTATTGATTGTTTAATTTTTGGCTATGAGGCCGGCGAGCTGAAAATATTGCTAATTGAACGTAATGAAGAGCCTTTTAGCGGCTGGTTTGCCCTACCCGGATATATTGTAAAACAAGATGAAAGCCTTGACGATGCGGCAGACCGCATATTATATGAGCTTACGGGCCTGCGCGATCTGCAGATGAAGCAGTTTCACACCTTTGGCGAGGTAAACCGCCACCCGCAGGGCCGTGTAATTACCGTAGGATACTATGCCTTGATCCGTATTAACGGACAAAAGGAATTGAGGCCGATAAATCAATACGCCCGTAAAGCCATTTGGCACCCGGTTAATAATTTACCCAAATTAGCGTTTGATCATACCGAGATCTTTAACAATGGTTTCGGCAAAATTCGCAGGAGGTTAAACCACCAGCCTATCGCGTTTGATCTGCTACCCGAGAAATTTACGTTGACACAACTGCAAGGTTTATATGAGGCCATCCTGAATAAAAAGCTGGATAAACGTAATTTCCGCAAAAAAATGCTGAGTTATGGATTCTTAAAGGAACTGGTTGAAAAACAAAAAGGAGTATCCTATCGCGCAGCAAAACTTTACAAATTTGACAGGCGCAAGTACGCTAAGATCTTTCAGAATGAATTGACGGCGTAATTGGTGATTAGAGATTAGAAATTGGCCTGTCAACGGCGAAATAGAAAAGGCGATAAGTATTGAAACTTATCGCCTTTTCTATTTACTTGTATAGCTTGAGATATCACTAATCTCTAATCACTATTATGCTTCTGTAGCCAATTCCTGGTGGAATTTAACCAGGCTATCTATAGGTGAGCGGATGATGTTACCCACTACCATTCCGTTTTCTTTTGCAACTTCTTCTAAGACATTACGGAAGTTATAACCAACAGAACCAATGCAGTTAAAAGTATATTTTTGATAATCAGGGTAATGAGTTACCAGGTTTTTAAAGAAATCTTCAAATGATGTTCTAACCAAATTCCTTGAATATTCAATATGAACGTTATTGTCATATACAAACTTGCTGAAACCCGCACAGAAACGGTTAGCTAAAGGTTTGGTATAAACCTGCTCGTTCACATCATCAGGTGTAAGCTGGAAAGTTTCCCAGAAAAGCGTACGAACAACCTCAGGCATATATCCCCTGATATAGTCGGTTAACAATTTTTTACCGATGTAGCAACCGCTACCTTCATCACCCAAAATATAGGCACCCGAATCAATATTATTAACAATGTCTTTACCATCATAAATACAGGTATTTGTACCTGTACCCAAAATAGCCGCAAAACCGGCATTTCTGCCCAGCAACGCACGGGCCGCTGCAAGCAGATCATGGCCTATGTTTATTTTAGCATTGGTAAAAACAGCAGCCATAGCATCTTCAACCTGCTTACGCTTCTCGGCGGTAGAACAGCCTGCACCATAATAATTCACTTCGGTGATCTTGTCTTTTTCAAGATCAGTAGGTAAATTTTCATTTAGTGAATTAACAATATATGCAATACTTGAAAAGTAAGGGTTATATCCTTCTGTATTAAAGTACACCTTTACACCCTCTTCGTTTAGTAAACACCAGTTCGTTTTAGTCGAGCCGCCGTCAGCAATTATGATCATAGCTTTGAGTTTTTGAAATTGTCCGCTAAAAGTATAATTTCTTCTCGTAATTCAGCACTTTATATCAAAAAAAATATGCGCTGATATACGTTTTATATTAATATTAAGTTAAGGTTTTAATTATAACCACAGCTTTAGTAATAATAAAAAGTAATTTTCTAATTTATTTTTTAGCCATATTTTTGCATCTTTGCACCGCTAAATCCTTCCTAATGATTACATGATCATGAAAGAAGGTAGTGATGGTCCTATAGCTCAGCTGGATAGAGCAACAGATTTCTAATCTGTAGGTCTTTGGTTCGAATCCAAATGGGATCACAGAAAGCTAAAAGTCTTGAATCGAAAGGTTTGAGACTTTTTTGTTTTTTATGTAATTCGCCTGTAAGCATATATCCGGGCATTTGCCGTTTTTTTTTGCCTTATAAAGACCGCTCATTTTAAACTACTTTACTGATATTTTTGGTGGCGCTATATTGTCAGTTTTTTGTTTCATTTTGTTTCACTGGATTTTATTAAATATCTATTTATCAAATATTTAATTAAAAATCTTGTTTCAAGTGTTTCATCTGTTACACACTCGCGTGAAACAGACGTTGCGTAAAATGTAGGGTAGACCGCATAATTAAGAGTTTAATTAAAAAGAGGCTGATCATACTGATGCAGCCTCTTTTTGCTATGTTTATTTTGCAACATCCCACCATACCCGGCTGGTTATCCTGTCGCCACCGGTAAGGTTAGCTACGGCTTTATTGTAGTTAGCCAAATTGGTATTTTTTTGACTTACCGGATAGTTTAACCTGCGTGGTATAGTACCGCCGGTTACATTACCGGGATAGTTAGTTGGCTTTAAATGGGGCATGTCGCCACTGCGGCGCCAATTACTCCAGCTTTCATACTCATCCATAAGCGAGGCAAGCCAGTATTGCATATTAACCTGCGAAAGATTTACGCTGCCATAGTTATTTACAAAGCTTTGATAATAATTATCAGCGGCGTCGTCACTAATTGTCGGAAAATCGCCATAAGCCGAGTACTGGTTAATAGCAGCCTCTACCCCATTTTTGAAATGGGTTTGGGCATCGCCGCCAATCCCCCATCGCAAAGAAGCATCGGCCAACAAGAGTTCCGTTTCAGCATAAGTAAGGATCAGGCTTGGCGCGCTTAACGACAGCAAGTTATTGCTGATGCGTGAATACCCGCCCAGCACCTGATCAGGCAAGGAATCTTTAGCAACGATCAATAAATTTGTCGCCGGGCTTAAACCACCGATAATATAGCCGGGCGGCAAACCAATTTGCGCGGTCGCGGTACTGTCCGTAAACGATGGGAACACCAGGTTGTCAGGATCATCGCCTGTTACGCCATAGGCAATCCAGGCGACGACAGGCAAGCGGGGATCAGCATTTTTTTTCATATTACTCACAAGGGTGCTTGACAACCTGATATCCGTACTGTCCTGGCTAAAAATTTGTGCCGCGTCCTGGTTTGCTGTCAAAGCATTAGAACTTTGAATGTGTTGAATAATACCGTTATCATCATTACTTGCCATTGTTTTCCCAATAACCTGTTTTACATATTTTTGAGCAGTTGCGGGATCTACTTTGGTAAGACGCATGGCCATGCGCAGTAATAATGAATTACCAAACATTTTCCATTCAGCGATCTGGTTGCCTGACTGCGAATAAATCACATCACCGGTAGGGTGATCGGCGGCATCGTCAAGGCTGTCGGTAGCTTGCGACACCTCTTTTAGCAAATCGTTATAAATATCCTGTTGCTTATCATACACGGGCGTATATATGTGTGAATAATAACCAAGCCCGGCCTGAGAATAGGGAATATCACCGTAAAGATCTGTTAATTGCTCAAATATCATGGCTTTCATTATCCGGGCCATTTGATGCAGATTCTTGTACTGGGGTTTACTTAACGTAAGTTGGTAAAGTTCTACGGCCGGCTGAACAGTCACGGTATAACTATCCTGAAAAAACGCACCCATCCCGCCAGTATTATTCTGGTACTTATCGCCGTAATAAAAACCACCTGTTGATGCTACGTGCTGAACAAAGCAGCCTACTCCCCCCCATTTGGTTGACCATGAACTCCCTCCCGGAGTTGAAGATCCGGTGTAGGATAGTTGAACGGTAGTTAGTAAGAAATTAGGATCTACCTGGGCACCATCAATATGGTCAGGATCTATGTTTGTTTTTGCCAGGTCCTTTTTACACGAACCTAAAGCTATCATAACAGCGGCTGATATTGCTAATATATATAAGGTCTTATTTTTCATGCTGAAGTTTTTATAATATTTATACACATGCATTTACTTATAATTTGACATTAAGGTTTAAACCAAGCGTCCTGGAATAAGGAACAGAAGGCGCTTCAAGCCCCTGTGATAATACAGACGAGGTGTAACCCGATTCAGGATCAACATTTGGTATCTTTTTCATGATCGTAAATACGTTATGACACACAAAACTCAAACGTAAACCATGTATTGCGCCATGGAATATGGTTGTTGGGAAATCATAGCCGAATATCACCTGCCTGAATTTGATAAAACTATCGCTGTACACAAATTGCCCCTGGTTTGAGAAGGCCAGATTGCGGTAGTAAGTTTGGGCGTTCTGATCTTTGTTACTTCCGTAAAATTGCTCCCTGCCACTTACGGTAAGTTTGGAAAGGCCATCTTGGTAAGCTATGATATTAGTGTTAGAAAACACATGTCCGCCGAATTTTCCGTCCACAAGGAACGATAAGGTAAAGTGTTTGTATTTGAAAGCATTGGTAATACCGCCGTACCATGGGTTTTCTCCCGACCCAAAACTTTGGGGTTGCGAATCTGCCGGATCCGGCGTACCCAGCAGCGGGTTAATGATAACTTTTCCGTTTGCATCACGCGCGGGTGCTTCTGCAATTATTTGCAGGGGTTCTTTTCCGACAATGTCCTGCAGGTAAGCTGTTGATCCCCAATCAGATGCTTCTGAACCCAAGTTAATATTAGGCTGACCGCCAAGTGAAACTACCTTACCTTTAGTATAAGTGCCGTTCAAATCAATATCCCAGCTAAAATCACTGGTTTTAACAGGCGTACCGCCAACCGCAAGTTCAACGCCGTTATAGGTAATCGTTCCGACATTCAGCAAAGCCGAATTATAGCCCGAAGTGTAATCAATACTTACCGGGATTATATCGTCTATTACTTGTTTATGATAAACCGCCAGGTCAAACCTTAGCCTGTTTTTAAACATATCTATTTCCGTACCAACCTCAAATTCTTTTCTTTTTGAAGGTGTTAATAAGGAGTTCGGTATCGTTCCGTTCCCTGCTGTGCCTATCGGGAATATTCCGCCGTTACCAGGTGTAAAAGTGCCGCTGATACCATACAACTGGTAGGTTTGGTAAGGCGATTCGGCCGCACCACCAACCTGGGCATAGCTTAGTCTTAATTTGCCCAGATCCATGTTTTCAATATGTAACAAGTTTGAAAACACGAATGAGCCGCTTAGCGACGGATAAAGATAATTGATGGTGCCTGGCGATAAAGTTGAATACCAATCATTACGGCCGGTTACCGTTAAGTACAAAAAGTCTTTGTAGTTAAAGTCGGCGCTTGCATAAAGCGATTGATACTCTTCATTATTGGTTTGCAAAGACGTTGACGGATAGACAAGGTTACCTACATTATATAAGTTGGGAATAGCGAAAGTATTACCGCCTGCTGTAAGATATTCTTGTGCGGATTTACGGTAGTTACCACCCAGTAAAATATTCATCCCAACATCGCCGAACTTAAAATTCTTTCCGGCTGTAAGGTCAATGTTTAATTCGGTTTGCTTTACATTTTGTTCGGTCATGTCGCCGGCTATTCCTGAATCTATCAGGTAACCTGTACCCGGCGGCTCAATGTTTGTATTCCGGTCACTGCTATAATCATCAGCAACCTGTAAACCAATAAAATAGCCGCTGTCAAATGTATATTTGGCGTTTGCCGAACCTGTAAAGCGATTACGGTGAATAGCCCCTTGTAATTCATAAGCGGCAAAATATGGGTTGGTTGTATATGGGTCGGCAAAGGGATTTAATTCGGTGCGGCCATCTGCCAGGGTACCGGTTCCGTTAACGCCCGCCAAGGTGGTGATGTTAATATTTCTCGGCACAAACATTGGCCCCCAGTTTAAGTTGCCCACCGCGTCAGAAAGATTGGGTTGGTTTTTAGTATATTCAGATACGTATTGTGAAAAAAGATCGAGCGTTAAATGCTTCCCGAATTTCAGGTTAGTGTTCTGGCCAAATGTAAGACGTTGCAGCCCTGCGTTAGGCACATAACTTTGGTCGTGCAGATCGCTTACGGAAAAACGTGTAGCTCCATCGTCGCCAAAGCCTTTACTGAAAGATACAGTATTGGTAAAGGTGCCGCCCGCACGGTAAAAGCGCGAAAGGTTTCCATTGGCAACAGCTGAATAGGGTCTCATTTTTCCGTCAAACTGGTAGGCGTTATGCCCGTCCAGTTTGCCGCCCCAGTTTGCTTCCATCGAACCCAAAGCATCTGCCGGGCTGATAGGTGCTACCCCGTTATACCCCTGCCCGTATACATTTTGAAAATCAGTTTCATCAATGATATTTTCACGCACAAAGTTTGAATTTATTTCAACCCCAAGGCCTGTACCCGCTCTGCCTTTTTTGGTGGTGATCAATACCACTCCATTTGCACCGCGATACCCATACAGCGCCGTTGCAGATGCGCCTTTTAGTATTGATATGGTTTCAATATCATCAGGGTTAATATCGCCGATGCCATCACCGCCATCTTTACCGCCATAACCATCGTTGCCGGTTTGCGCATAGTTATTATTAACCAATGGGATGCCATTTAAAACGTATAGTGGCTGGTTATTCCCGGTCATGCTGGTAAGGCCCCGTATAACTACATTGGTTGAGCCATTCGGTCCCGAAGCGACGCCGCTTACATTTACCCCGGCAACGCGGCCTTCCAAGCTATTTACGAAACTATTCTCCCGCGCTTCGGTAATTGATGCCCCCTTTACTTGTGAAACAGAATATCCTACAGCCTGCCGCTGTTTAGAGAACCCCAACGCGACCGTTACTTCTTTCAATTCCTGAACAGATGGCTGTAGTTTTATGTTGATCTGGGTTTTGCCAGCCACGGAAACCTGGTAACTCTCATAGCCGATTGCCGAGAAAACGAGGGTCGACGTACTGCTTGCTGTGATGGTGTATTTACCCGACGCATCAGAGGCTACCCCGCCGGTAGTGGCTCCTTTAGGCATAACCGTTACACCAGGCACAGATTCCTTTGATACGGCATCAGTAACCGTTCCGGTTATGCTGATGGGTGTACCATCCTGTGCAGCAGCCCTGCCAATTAACAATAATAGGACCACTAAATTCAGCGTGACGGCTTTTAAAATGGTATTAACTTTTGTTGTGTAAAGGTGTTTTTTCATACTTTGAATTTTAATTAAAGAGTAATTTAACCATAGGAAAAAAACATTTTTTGAATATTTTAAGGATAAAACATCAAAAGAATAAAGGTATCAGGGGCAGATTTTGGAATCCGATAGTAAGTTACAACATTAAATTAATATTGAAAACTCAATACAGACTAAAATTTAACTTTTTAATTAAAAAATATACTATTAACTAAAGCCCCGGGGTATCCTGCAAAAATCAAACATGACGAGGCCGGAACATTATTCGATCAATGGAACAAGAAGCCGGCTGCGTTTAATGATTTGCCATCGGCAGTAGTTAGGTTAATTAATGATTGCCGGCTATTTGTATCATCAGCCAAATAATATCCCAAAAGCGGGTACAGACCTTTTTGCAGATGTAAAATGACAGCTTGCGGCTCTACATATTTGTTTTGATTACTCAAAATAATGACCTTGCCCAAGAACATGATCGGGCTGATTTCAAAGCCCGAGGTTATTTTATAATCCCCTTCGGTATCGATCTTGAGATAGCCGTTAAATTTAACCCAGGTGTTGTATAAGCCAACAAACGGCTTTATATGCCCGTTTTCCGTCAATACCGTATTTATGAAATTTCGCCCGGTATCAAGCGCAGGTAAATTACTAAGCGTTGTTTTATAAATTAAACAATTGAGTCCCGAATTCAGCGTAGCTGTGTTGACAGACAGTGGTGGTGCAATATCGATGTGTTTTAAAGCAGCAGATTGTATAATGCGTTGCTGACCGGGGTAAGTTACATAGGCTTTGATGATCAAACTATCAACAACAGGAGTTTTGATCGCCACCGGGAATGCGCTTGCTGTGGCGTTAGTATCCGGTAACTTTCTATTAAGATTATATCGGATAGCGGCGCCGGGCAAAGGATAAGTCAGGGTTTGCGTGTAGATACTTTTATTGGTCAGCACGCCTTCCAGCCCATATACATCAGGGATACGCGCGTTAACGCCCCATAACTTAAATAAGCGATAATGCGCATACATGGCCTGCTCAAACCGGTTAATATCTTTATCGGCAACCGGCGACCAGGTCAATTCGGCCTCGGCCAGCAACCGGGGATATATCATGTATTCCAAATGCTTATAAGTGCCAATTTTCTCAGTCCAGATATTAGCCTGGGCACCTAATATATAAGTTGCTTCCTGCGGTGATAAACGAATAGATTGCGGCTCGTAATTGTAAACCATTTGCCAGGTTACGGGGTCGTTCCAGCCAATAGGTTCATTTTCGTCTTTGGCCTGCGGTGCATCAAAATACATTTGCGGCAAGGGCGTCATCACAACATCATGGTGCATTTTAGCTGCTATTATCCCGCCTTCCTCGCCCTCCCAGCTCATTACCGTAGCGGATGGTGCCAGCCCTCCTTTTAAGATCTCGTCCCACCCTATCAATTTTTTTTTATTCGCCAGCAGATAGCGCTCTATTCTTTTAATGAAATAACTTTGTATTTGGCGCAAATCGGTAAAATGTTCCCGCTTCATTAAAGCAATAGCCGTAGGGCTTTTTAGCCAGTCGGTCATTTCGGCCTCATCGCCACCTATGTGTATATATTTATTGGGGAACAATTGCATTACCTCGCCTAAAACATGCTCATAAAATGTAAAAGTGTATTCACTCGGGTCAAGCATGCTTGTCGTTGGGCGTAGTCCTGTTGAATCTTTACAGCGTAATTCAGGGTATGCAAACGCTGCGGCCGCGCTATGGCCGGGCATTTCAATTTCAGGTAATATGTCAATGAACCTATCCTGCGCGTATTTCACTACCGACCTGATATCGTCCTGAGTATAAAAACCATCGCGCCCTTCGTCTATTAAATTATCTAACTTTCTGAATTTGCCGATCTTTGAGTAATAGGCCATTTTTGAGCCTACTTCTGTCAGCAATGGGTATTGTTTGATCTGTATCCGCCAGCCTTCATCGTCGGTTAAATGCCAGTGCAGTACATCCAGTTTATAATGAGCCATGATATCGATATATTTTTTCACCTCATCAACGGTAAAAAAATGACGGCTTACATCAAGGCTTAGGCCACGCCAACCAAAACGGGGATAATCTTTAATATCACATAAAGGAATAACTAATTTTTCGCCATGGTTACCGTTGATCAATTGTATAAGCGATTGTATGCCATAAAAAGCGCCGGCACCATTTCCTTTAACTATTATTGCCTTTGGCGATACCTGTAAATTATAGGCACTCTTAACACTGTCATTAGTAGCGTAAATCCTGATAGCGGCATTGGCGGGGACATCTTTATATAGTTTTACCCTTAATTTTAACCCGTAAGTAGTTAAAAGGTAGTGTTGAAAATAGTTTGCAACGATCTCGTTTTCGGAAGTAACAGCTATAACGGCCGAATTTTTTAATACAAATTGGCCCTTATGTTCAACAACACTTACCGGTTGTGGGATAATATGTAATTGGGCAACAACGCTCGTGCAATAAAATAGCATTAATGCTGTAGTCAAGCATAGTTTTAGCAAACAATCTGATCTGAAAGGATGATTATGATTGTTCATATAATGAATCGACATTTCATAGCGTAACTGATTGCTTTTCTTTGAACTATACCTTTATAATGACCTTGTATTTATATAAAGGGTACATTAACAACCACAACAAAAGCACTAATGCGATAGCTGCTGCCAGCGATGCATTAAAGGGATTAAAATAGGGCACAAATACCGTTTGATAAATATATCCGTAAAGGTTTGCCGGCTTACCGTTATGATTAAATTTTATTGCGCCCATAATGCCCGGCACAAGGTCTGCCAGCACATAAGCAGTGATGGAGTTCATACCAAAAGTCACGAAAAATGGCGCGGCACGTTTATAATTATTTACATCTATCAGCCAATATAAAGTACCCAGGGCAATTGTAGCCAGGCCGCCGGTATATAAAACAAAAGAGCTTGTCCATAATTTTTTGTTGATAGGAAAGAATATATCCCAAAAAATAGCAATCAATACAGCACCCAAGCCATATACCAGCATCCAGACCACTTTTTTACTGTCTTCAATATTTTTGCTCTTCAGCCACGTACCTGCCCTTATACCAAACAAACCGGTAGCTATAGCCGGCAAGGTACCTAATATGCCTTCAGGATCCCATACGTGCGACTGGTTCCATAAGTGGTTGGTGCCGAATACCAACCTGTCTAACCATGCGCCCAGGTTAATGGCAGGCTGCAAATTAGCGTAGCCTACTCCCGGAACCGGTATGCAGGTCATTATAATGAAGTAACCAACCAGCGCGCCTGCAAATAGCCATACACGTGTTTTAGGCGTGGTCTTCAGATAAATAACTGTGCAAATAAAATACACCACCGCAATGCGCGGCAGCACCCCCGGTATACGGATATCGTGCAGGATGGAAAGGATATTAAAATTACCATCAAGAAATGTAAAGAAAATATCAACGCCATAATTGATCAGCAATAAAGTGATCATACGTTTAAAAGCATGTGCTATCAGTTTGCCATGATCCGCGGTTTGTGTAAGCCGTTTCTCCATAGCGAATACAATAGATACGCCCACCATAAAAAGAAAGGATGGAAAAATAAGATCTGTTGGAGTGCAGCCGTTCCATTCAGCATGGTCCAGTGGGGGATAGACATGGCCCCAGTCGCCGGGGTTATTCACCAGTATCATACCAGCCATGGTTGCACCACGCAAAACATCGAGTGATAATAAACGGGACGATTGTCCTTTTGCTTGATTCTCCATACATCAGTTAATGACCTTAAATTAAGCATTATAATAAACTTAAATGTAATTAATAAAAAAATATAATCGATACGCAACGTTATTTGTCATTTAAGAATAGGTTCTGAAGCTTCGACTGCCCTAAGTATCGTACATTTTTACAAAACACAAATATTAATATCTTTGATAAGGCCACACTTACCAATTGCACAGTCATCGAAACTAAAAAACATATAGACAGGGTTGATATATTGCGTGGTATTGCAATTATATGTGTGTTTCTATTTCACGCGCAAGAGTTCCTCTTTCCGAAGTTCAAATTAGGCGATAACACCGGCAAAACCGGATTATTAAATTTGCTGCCGACAGCCTACGGCTGGACAGGAGTTGAATTGTTTTTGCTGGTCAGCGGTTTCGTTATCCACCTGGGATTTTTATCCGGCAATCAGCAATTTAATCTCTCTGTTTTTTACAGTAAACGATTTTGGCGAATCTATCCACCATACCTGTTATCGCTTTTGATATTTTGTTTTACCGGGGCAGGAATAAATTATTATACCCACTCGCGTGAAGGTTTAAAGGACCTGTTTGCACACCTGTTTTTAATCCATAATTTATTCGACCGATTTTATTACTCCATAAATGGTGTGTACTGGAGTTTGGCGCTCGAGATGCAGCTCTACCTTTTATACCCATTGTTATTATGGCTCCGGAAAAAATATGGTATTAATAAAACTACGCTCATAATCTGGTTGATCATGCCCGTATCTTATGGTATAACTTATTTCATAATGAGCGGATCAAAGGTTGCACAGTCAAACTTTGTTTTAAACTATTGGGGTATATGGGCATTGGGCGCACTATTAGCCGAACGATATTTTAACAACAAAATATTATTCAAAAAACACAGAGGAGTAATTGCATTTGCCGGTTTTGTCCTGATAATTTTGGCCGGTTTCTACGTTTCGCCTGCTTTAAGCGCCCTGATCTCGGTAATAGCATGGTTAGCTTTTTTTGAGTGGGTATTACATGCACAAATAAACACCAAAGCTTATACCTTAAAAATTTTAATAGCGATAGGCTTGTGCAGTTACAGTATCTATTTACTGCATGAACCACCTTTATTTAAAATGCTATTGTGGTTTAATATTTTGGCTCCTAAGTCATACCTGGCATTCGTTAAAGCAATCCCGGCGTTTGTAATTATTTTTATTGTTTCTTACTTATATTACAAGATCATAGAATTACCGTCCATTAAACTCGGACAATATTTTCGCCGGAAATTAAATCTTAAATCTGCACCTCACTCACAAAAAAGCACCAAAACTGATGAGGCTTGATATTTTTTAAAGCTGACAACGATCTAAATTCATTGATCACTTAATTTTATTCCAGTCCTGTACGCCGACTTTGTTGGCCCAGGCTAAGTAGGTTGTTTCCAGTTGTTTCACCTTGTCAGGATATTTCGCGGCCAGGTTATTAAGTTCAGAGCGGTCGCTTTCCATATCGTAAAGCTCCCATGGGGTATTATTTTCTGCTACCAGTTTCCATTTTCCTTTCCTGATGGCCCTGCTGCCTTCATGCTCCCAGTAAATTGCGTCATGGTCTTTATAAGGTTTGCCTTTAAACAAACCTGCAAGGCTATTACCCTCAACCGGGGTAAGCTTGCGACCCCTAAATTGCTCAGGGTAAGTAACACCCGCCAGGTCTAAGCAAGTAGGTAAAATATCTATAAAGTGGCCTACCTGCGTATTGGTCGACCCGGCTTTAATCACGCCTGGGAAATAAGCTATGAACGGTGTAGAAATTCCGCCTTCATGAGTATTGCGCTTAAATAATTTAAAAGGCGTATTACTCACATTGGCCCACGGCTTTTCATAACTGTCGATAGATTCAACCGAGCCGGGAGTACCCGATTTTTGGATCACGGTTGAAAGCGATTTAACTTCGTCAGCACTTCCGCCATTGTCTGACGCAAAAAGGATGATGGTATTTTTATCCTTCCCTATTTGTTTAAGCTTGTCTAAGATCTCGCCGATACAAATATCCATCCGGTCTATCATAGCGGCGTAGATGGCCATGCGGGTATCCCACTTATCTTTTTCATTTGCACTAAGTTTATCCCAGTCAGGTACGCTTTCATATTTTGGTGAAAGCGCCCATTCTTTTTTGATAATGCCTGCGGCTAAAAGCTTTTTATATCGCGCATATCGCAAAGCATCCCAGCCGTTAAGGTACTTACCTCTGTATTTGGCAATGTCCTGTGGCAACGCCTGTATGGGCCAGTGCGGCGCGTTATAGGCAACATATAAGAAAAAAGGATTTTTCTGATCCTTGATCTGCTCAAGCGAGCCGATAGCAAAATCAGTAATGGCCTGGGTTAAGTATTTTGAAGTGTCATTGCGCACTATCTCTTTATCATTCAGCATGAAGGTTATTTTACTGCCATCGTTGTACAATGGCTTCGAGTTAAAATAACTGCTGCCATTATTTAGCATGGTGAACGACTTATCAAAACCCCTGTTATAAGCCAGCGCCGATGGCTGCAAACCTACATGCCATTTACCCGATACGATAGTGGTGTACCCGGCTTCTGCTTTCAGCAATTCTGCTATGGTGGCGCAATGTTCGTTTAAATAGCCCTGATAAGCCGGGAAACCCTTGTTGGCAACCATATCACCAACACCCGCCTGATGCGGGTACAAACCGGTAAGCAAAGCAGTACGCGACGGGCAGCACCTGCCAGCGTTGTAAAATTGGGTCATTTTTAACCCATTGGCGGCAAGGCGGTCTATGTTCGGAGTCTGTATTTCCGACCCAAAACTGCCTATATCGGCAAAGCCCATATCATCAGCCAAAATGATGACGATGTTAGGTTTGGTTTTAGCTGTCTGCGCCAGCGAAAAACTGGCCGTCAACATCAGGCTTAAAATAAAAATGCAGAACGGTTTAAACATGTTATGGTAGATCAGAAATGAAAAATCTCCCGGGCATAGCCACGTGAGAAAAGGGTATCAATTTATTTTGTACTTGCCGGTTTAAACTTGTTTGGGTCGTTAGCCACATCGGCAATTTGCCGGGCTGATGAAAGGCCTGATTTGCGCCATACCTCTTTGTTGTCTTTGTAAAGTATCAGCGTGGGTAATACGTAAATGCCTAATTGATGCGCCAATACCGGGTTGTCATATTCCTCAATCGTTATTATTTTTGGTTTGAAGCTTTTATCAGCCTTCAATGAATCTAAAGTAGGGATCAGCTTTTTGCAAGTTGGGCAATACCGTGATGCAAAATCTATCAGCACTAACGGCGATGAACCACTAAGCGCAGCATACTGATTTTTTGATAAAGTATTTGCCTGTTTAGTGGTTGTTACCGGGTACCCTGATCCTACCCAACTTGACAAACCACCAGCTACTACATAAACCTTTTTAAATCCCTCTTTGCGCAACTCGTTAGCCACTATGGTACTTCGGGCAGCCCCAATAGCGTAGATGTATGTCGGTTCATCTTTTGACAGGCTGTTAAACACCGCTTCATGACCCGGAGCGTTAGCATCTGCGCTAACTGCCCCGGGGATATGGTGCTGCGCGTACTCCTCATTACTGCGGGCATCAAGTATCTGCGGATTCTTTTGCGTGTTAATTTGGGCAGCTACCTCTTTTACAGATAGCTCGCCCGGTTTAACCACAATAGTTTGTGCCTTAACTACCCCACTTGCCACAACAAGCAGGGCTAATAAATTTATTTTCACAGCTTTCATGGGTCTAATTGTTAACCGTTTCATAAAATCTATTTTTTATAATTCTGATGGATCCTTAAATGATATACATCATACCAGTCGATAAATGGGTACAGGTGGTTCTTTTTAGCTTGTGCATCAAACACAGCCTTCAATTCCTTTAATTTCTCAGGATATTTTTTAGCCAGGTCAATGCGCTCATTAAAGTCGTCGTTCAGGTTATACAGTTCCCATACATCGTCGTCAAAGCTTTTGTCGGGTACTGTCTGTCCAACTGTAAAATCGCCCAGCTCTACGTTATCCGGATGGTGGGCGGCCTCTGCTTTCCAGCCATTGCTGTAAATAGACCGCGAGCCAAAAATGTAATAATGCTGCAGAGTATGTTTTGACGGCGCGTTGGCGTTATCGAAAGAATAAACCAATGAGGTACCCTGTAAAGTATCCTGTTTAATGCCTCTTATAGATTCAGGCAGTTGGATATGCAGATATTCAAGCGTGGTTGGCAATACATCAATAACATGACCGTATTGTGTACGGATGGTACCTTTATCCTTTATCCCTTTTGGATAATAAACGATTAGCGGGTTGCGGGTGCCGCCTTCTGAGTTGGCATCTTGTTTCCAGTATTTAAACGGCGTGTTGGCAGCCTGTGCCCAGCCCAGCGGATAGTTGGTTGATGCCTGTGGCGTACCAATATCATCAATATCCTCTAAATTTGTTTTAAGGTAAGCGCCTTCTGTTACCAATTTAGCCGAGTTTGTTTTAGGTTTGATCACACCGTGAAGCGTCCCCTCTTTACTTGCTCCGTTATCGCCAAGTATTACAAATACCAAAGTATTGTCTAACTGTCCGCTTTGTTTTAAGTAATTTACCAGACGACCTACTTCATGATCTGTATAGGTCAGGTAACCGGCATAAACTTCCATAAAGCGGGCGTAAAGTTTTCTTTCATTAGGCGATAATGATTTCCATGCAGGGATACGGGTATTACGATCAGGCAGTTTAGCGTTAGCCGGTATAATGCCCAGGCGTTTTTGATTGGCTATTACTTTTTCCCTGAAATCATCCCAGCCCGAATCAAACTGGCCTTTGTACAGATCGCTCCATTCTTTAGCAACCTGGTGCGGCGAGTGGGTTGCGCCCGGCGCATAGTACAGGAAGAAAGGTTTGTCAGGCGCTACTTTATGCTGCCTTGTGATATAGCTAATGGCTTTATCAGTGATCTGCTCATTTAAATGACGACCGTCCGGGGTAACGTGCGCATTATCTTCAACCAGATCAGGCTTATACTGATCGGTAGCTGAGCCTAAAAATCCGAAGAAATGGTCAAAGCCCTTTCCGGTTGGCCAATGGTCAAACGGGCCGGCATCCGTGGCCTCTTCGTCAGGTGTTAAACCGTATTTACCAACGGCAAATGTATTGTAGCCGTTCTCGCGCAGAATCTCGGCAATGGTGCCCTTGTCTGATGGAATGCGCCCGTCATATCCCGGAAACCCTGCCGACATATTCACGTGCGAAAATCCGCCCTCATGTACGTAATGGTGGTTACGCCCGGTTAATAATGCCGACCGTGTAGGCGCGCAAATACCCGCGGTATGAAAATTGGTGTAACGCAAGCCATTATTAGCCAATGTATCAAAGTTTGGGGTTTTGATGATGCCGCCAAAAGTACTGGTAGCGCCAAAGCCAACGTCGTCCAGGATGATCCATACTACGTTTGGTGCGCCTTTAGGTGCTTTTACGGTTTCAGGCCACCATTCTTTCGAGTCGTTAAGGGTTTTGCCAACAACACCCTGGTATGGCTGGGCATTTTGCGCGTTTACGCTTTGCAGGCCGCTTACCCCAATCACTGTTAGGAACAGCCTTATTTTGTTGCGATGTTTTTTTAAGTTTATCATGATAAGTAATGTTTTTAGTATTTTTTCGACTTAGTTATTAATCTGCGTAGCTCGATCTGAATTTTATGCCCCATTTTCCATTTTCTTTGGTAAGAATATAGAGCGATTCATAATGGCCAATTACGCTGCCATCGGCACGATAACGGGTAAACTCGGTATCCACGTGTACCTTATCTGCTGATGCCTGTACAATGTTGCGGTGATCCCATTTGCTATGATCCCAGCCTTGTTTTTGTAGCTCGCCAAAAACTTTCTTAGGATCACGCAGCCCTGCTTTTTCAAGGACGGTAACTTTGCCACCTGCCAGTCTGTAATGCGGAAACTGGTAGGTACGCTCCCACGCGTCAAGGTCACGGGCATTAAAAGCGGCCAGGTATTGGTCTAATACTTTAATTACTTCAACTTTTACCTTAGGGTCAATTTGGTGCGAACCTGAATTTATTACACTCTTCTGCGCATAAACGGAACCCAATAGCCCGATTATGCCTATCAATAAAATGCTTAGCTTTTTCATATGATCTTGTTGTTTTTACCAGCCAGGATTTTGTACAAGCTTGCCGTTACTGTTGTCAATTTCCTGCTGAGGGATAGGGAACAGGTAGAATTTATTTGACACCGGCTTACCGTTAATAATGATAGAACTTATTGTACCCTTTGAAACGTTAGTTTTACCTACCGTCAATAAACTGGATTCCAATATACCGTTGTCATTATCGTCGCGCTCCCTGATCAGGTCAAACCAACGCTGGTATTCAAATACAAACTCAAGACGGCGCTCAAGGTATATTTCTTTTCTTAACTGATTTTGAGTTAATGTACCTGATACCGCATCAGGCAATGCAGATAAGCCGGCACGCTGTCTTACCCTGTTTAATGAAGTATAAGCCGCGGGCGTAGGACCGTTCAGTTCGTTTTCTGCCTCGGCGTGGATCAGTAGCACATCCGAAAAACGGATAATTGATACGTTCGCACTTGACTCTGACAGGTTACCCACAACACTTGGATCCCAATATTTATTAAAAAATGGAACTGAATCAAGCGGGATAGACGGGTCGTTTAACTTACCGTAATATTTACCATTTGACGGGCTTAAGAAACGGGTTACGAAGGTTTCGCCTTTACGCTTATCCTGTGCAGGGTACAATTTATATACACTAAAGAAGTGATCTTTGCCATCAGGTTTTGAGACATCGGGCACTGTGTAAAATGTTACCTGGTCTGCATACGATGCTGTAATACCCGGGATACCGGTAAGTACAGAACGCGGAGCCTGGTTATTACCCTGACCTTGAGAGTTTGATTTAAATTGAGCTGAGAAAATATGCTCTTTGCCGTTCTTTGTAGCCGGCAGAAATGCATCAGCGTAATTAGTAAACAGGTCATAGCCATAAGGGCCATTGATTACACCTAAAGCTGTTGTAGCGGCCTGTTGCCATTTACGCTCGGTAAGATAAACCTTTGCCAAAATAGATTGCGCGGCACCCGAGGTTGCACGGCCAACGTCAGCACCTGAATATGAGGTGGGTAAATCGGCAGTCGCCTCGGTAAGATCCTTTTCAATTTGCGCGTAAACAGTGGCCGATGCAGTACGCGGTACTTGCAAATCTGACAGTTTAATAGACGTTTGATCATGCAATACCAAAGGCACATCGCCATATAAACGCACCAGGTTAAAATAAAATAGTGCGCGTAAAAATTTAGACTCGGCAATTAAACGTTTATTTAATGTGGCGTCAAATTTGATGGATGGTATGGTATCAATAGCAATATTGGCTTTTTTTATAGCCGCATAGTGCTGCTGCCAAATCTGTAAGATGCGCAAACCGGATGAAGCATGCCCCAATACAGCTTGCGAGCGAACATCGGCATTGGTTGCACCCGGTCCGGGAGCTTCATCATCAGCCATAAAATCCATGCCCGTGTTAAACAAAGTATTATAAGGTGTCTGTATGGTATTTGATCCGGCGTTTAGTAACGAATACACCGCGGTTACCGCCGCAACAGCATCAGCTTGGGTTTTGTAAAACTGGCTGGCAGGTATAAATGACTTAGGGTTTTCTCCAAGCTTGGCGCATGAAGCAGCCCCAAGGCTTGCTAATAATATAAGGTATTTTACTTTTTTCATGATCGAAAAATTTGTACTGATTTAAAAATTAAAGCGATAAGGAAACCCCTGCCACAACAGTTTTGCTGTTAGGGTAAGCGCCGTTATCAACTCCTAATGTTATTGACGATTGTTCGTTGCTGCTTACTTCAGGATCGTAACCGGTGTATTTTGTCCAGGTAAGTAAATTTTCTCCGCTTAGGTACACACGTACTTTCTTGATAGTAGCCTTTTTTACAAGTGATTGCGGGAAGGTGTAACCTATGGTCAGGTTCTTTAACCTCAGATATGATCCGTCCTCAACAAAACGGTCAGAAATAGTAGCAGCCGGATCCTGGAATGCGCTATGTACATCAGTATTGGTGTTTGTAGGGGTCCATCTGTTCAACAAAGTGGTTGTTGCATTGGTATAACCTGTACCCAACTCAAGCACAGCTCTTTGTTGGTTATATATTTTGTTTCCGTATGAGGTTTGCAGAAATACGGATAGGTCAACGCCTTTATAATTAAAGGTATTGGTTATGCCACCTGTAAATTTAGGTTGCGCGTTGCCCAATATAGTCCTATCTGCCGCCTGGGTAATTTTTCCGTCGCCGTTAAAATCAACATAAGCCTGGCCGCCTGGTGAGGTGTTTGCAGCAGGAGTTAAAGCTGTTTCTCCTGCTTTGATTAGGCCATTGGTTTTGTATCCGATGAATGATCCTATTGGCTGGCCTACCTTTAAGATAGATGGCAATGATGAATCAGGTATAAATTGATTTACACCGTTACCGCCAAGGCTAAGTACCTTGTTGCGGTTAAGAGCAAACACCAGGTTGGTATTCCATTGAAAAGCGCCAACAAGGTTATGCGAGTTGATATTAAACTCAAAACCCTTGTTCTCTACAGCACCTACGTTTTCATACTGTTGCGGGTTGGTAATAGCAGTGTTGGTAATAATTGTCAAACCGCTTGTTGCAGGTAATGGCAGGTATAAAAGCAGATTAGTGGTTTTTTTGTAGTAAACATCGGCTACAAAACTGATACGGTTTTTTAATATACCGAAGTCCAAACCTAAGTCGTACTGTGCTGTTTTTTCCCAGGTTAGGTTAGGGTTATATAAACTATTAGGTGCAAATCCTATAACAGTGGTATTACCAAAATTATAACGGTAAGAACCTAATTGCGAGTATGATTGGTAAGCAGGGATATCACTGTTACCGGTGCTACCCGCGCTAACGCGCAGCTTTAACTGGCTAAGCCAGTTAATATCCTTAACAAAATCCTCGCTTGAAGCATTCCAGGCAAACGCAGCTGACGGGAATGATGCCCACTGATGGCCCGGGGCAAACTTAGATGAACCGTCTGTGCGTAAGGTAAGGGTTACCAGATACCTGTCATCATAACCATAGTTTACCCTTGCTAAGTATGATTTAAGCGCCCAGGAATTTAATGATGACGAAGGTGCTACTGCAAAACCGCTTGTGTTTATAGATGTATTGTTACCAGAACCTAAATTGTTGTACGCGCTATAGTCGCTCACAAATCCGTACGAGCCGGCAATTGCGCCTTCGCCTTTAAATGCTTGTTGAGTAAATCCCGTCAAAACATTGATCGAATTTTTGCCGATCTGTTTTTTGTAAGTCAGGGTATTTTCATTTAGCCAGTTGGTTGAAAATAAACTGCCCACTTCGCCAATACCGCCAAAGCCTGACCCCTCATAAACGGTAGAAGGAAGATAGCGGTTCTGCTTGTTATCAATAATGTCTACACCAAATAATACTCTTGCTGTAAGGTCTTTAGAAATTTTGTAATCGGCAGCAAAATTACCTAATATGCGGTTGGTAGTGGTTTGATTGAGCTGATTGTAAAGGGTGTTAATAGGGTTACCATACACACCTTCATAAATATTCTTTAAAAAGAAAGTTCCGTCGGCATTATAAATCGGGGTAGTTGGTGTCATTAAAAGTATAGCCGGAACAACACCTTGCGGGGCTACCTGCGCTTCGGTATGTGCGCCTGTAACAAAGGCAGTAAGCTTTAGGTTATCATTGTAATTGTGTTCAACATTTAAACGACCTGAAATACGCTTAAAGTTAGTGTTGTTCAATATACCGTCCTGTTTAAGGTAATTACCTGAAAATGCAATACGAGTTCTATCTGTACCTGACAAAATAGAAAGGCTGTGATTTTCTGACATAGCCTGTCTGAATGCTGCCCCCTGCCAGTCAGTATTAACATTGTATGGGTTTAGTACAGCATCTGTTTGTGCGGTTTTACCACTGTTAACCAAAGCATCATTTCTTAGAGACTCCCATTGGTCGGTATTTAAAAGCGATATTTTTTTGGTAACGTTTTGCCAGCCTATGCTGCCATCATAATTTATTGACGATACGCCCGACTTTCCCTTTTTTGTGGTGATAATAATTACGCCGTTGGCACCACGTGTACCATAAATAGCGGTTGCTGACGCATCCTTTAAAACCTCAATGCTTTCTATATCGGCATTATTAATAAAAGATAGCGGATTGATCTTTGGCCCGTTGGTAACACCTGCATCGGTAAGCGAATTGCTGTTAGAGGTTGGGAAACCATCAATAACGTACAAAGGCTCGGCAACAGCGTTAACAGAGTTTACACCACGGATCTGAACGGTAACACCCGCGCCCGGCTGGCCGGTAGCTTGCGTAACCTGTATACCCGAGATGGTTCCCTGTAAAGCCTTGTCAAGCGAGGCTGCAGGTTGCTGCAGCGCTATTACCGGTACTGATGCCACAGAACCAGTGATGTCTTTACGTTTTTGCGTACCGTAACCTACAACCACTACGTCGTTTAACTGTCCGCCGGCTTCTTTTAACAAAATCTCCACAGGGCTGCCGTCAACTTCAAGCTCTTGCTGCTCGTAACCGATGTACGTTATGATCAGCTTGTAAGGGAATTTTTGCGCGGTAACAAAATTAAATTTACCCTGTAGGTCGGTTGATACCGCGTGTGTGGTTCCTTCAATTTTAACTGTAGCACCGGGAAGCGGTTCTTTAGTTGTCGCGTCTAAAACACGGCCAAAAAGCTTTGAATTAACAGTTGCCTCGCTTTCTTGTCCAAATGAAATAAAAGGCAGGAAGAGCAACAGCAGTAATAAGATCTTTACGGGTGTAAAGATGGGTTTAACCGGGGGCAAAGTATAGGCCCAGTCAAATTTTGCAATATTTTGCATAACTTTGATTTGTTTAAAATGACATAATTGAAACAGGAGCAACGCCAATTGAGACCTGTTTCGTTGTTTTAAGTGATGGGGAAAGAGCAAATGCTTTTTCCCTTATTTATTGTAGGGTATGTATTTATTTTTTCATATTGCCTCCTGTTGTATTAAGCAGCATCACCTTTAGGGGGGGACGATGATTTGAGTTACATAAAGTTTTAGAGATCTTCCTGCCCACTAAAGGCCGCAGGGTTTAAAACGCTGATACCAGCTGACAATTAATAACAACAACAGTATGACATGTGTGCAGCGCCGTTAAAATAAAGCGCCATTATTTTCATGTTTATTGGGTGGGTAGCGTGTGTTTTCACGTTTTATATTTTATTGTCTACTAATCCTATAGATTAAGTTGCAATTATAGTTAATTAATTGACTCTGTGCAAACTTTATTTGAAAAAATAAGTGAATATTAATTAATTATTTTGCACGCACCTAAAACCCAGGTGTTCCATGCCGCTATCCTCGCTGGTTTTCATCCTGCGGGCTACCCTGTAGCCTGAGCAATAGCTGTCATTACATAAAAAAGAGCCCCCGCGCACAACGCGTTTGGTAACCAAAGGCTCATCAGGATCATACGATTTTGAAGGCCCTTGCGGGTTACTTACGCCCTGCGGATTAAGCGTGCTGTAATATTTATAGTTATAATAATCGGCACACCACTCCCATACGTTACCGGCCATATCATATAATTTATAACCATTAGGTGCAAATGAGCTTACAGGTGCTGTAAAGTAAAATTTATCATTAAGTGTGTTCTTATATGGGAACGCCCCATCCCAGGTATTGGCTTTGGGTTTACCGGTATTTACGGGTTCGTTACCCCAGGGATATATATTATTGTTCAATCCCCCTCGTGCTGCCCATTCCCACTCGGCTTCGGTAGGTAAACGTTTATGTGCCCATTTGCAATAGGCAAGCGCATCGTAATAAGACACATGTACAACCGGGTATTTTTCTTTTCCTTTTATATTACTGCCCGGCCCTTGCGGATGCCGCCAGTTGGCACCTTTTTTCCAACTCCACCATTGCGCATAATCGTTCAGTTCTATCTTGGTTTTTGCAGGTACAAACACTAACGAGGCGGCAACCAATACACTATCAGGCGGCTTGGGTGTGCCTGGTGGTACTTGTTTTTTAAGCACTTCCCAATCGGGCTTTTTTTCGGCAGTGGTTACATAGTCTGTAGCTATTACAAAACGTGCAAATTGTTCATTGGTTACTTCAGTGGCATCCATCCAAAAGCCATTGACAGTTACTTTATGCTTGGGATATTCGTCAGGTTGCGCCTGTTTATTATCGCCACCCATCTGAAAAGTACCTGCCGGGATCCAAACCATTTTATCATGATTAGCTGCCGGTTTTACCGGAACGCTGGGCAAACTGACATTCTTTACCTGGAATGAGGGTGCATACCTGTTAGGTATGTTTGATTCGCAGCATATAGCCGGTTTTTGAGTGGTATTAACCACAACAGGTTTGCCTGTTGCTATTGCTACAACCGGTTTGCTTTTTTCATGGCAGGCCGCTGTGAGCAGTGAAAAAGAAATCAACAGTAAATTAGAGAACCTGAGTAATTGTGTTTTCATTTTAAGGGGATGTATTTTACCCGATCACTTTACCGGTAGCTTTGATCTTTACAAAGATAAGTAAAGATCAAAGCTATATCAAAACCGGCGAAGGATAGGATAAAACATGGGTAATATCAAGTCTATATCGCTACAGGCTGTAATTGTTGTTCATTACGTTCAAGTTGATGAACACTTTCTTCCTGGTTGCTTTTCAGCGCGTTTTCAGTTACGGGGTCGTCCAGTCTTACCATCGGTCCGTCGGCTGCAAGTTCGCTGCCCTTTACCGGCGATTTAAAGATCGGCCACAACAACTGTGCATGCCATGGATCGCTTTCATAATGCGAGATACCATATGATGCAGGATACTGCCTTGATGTAAGTGCGGTACCAAATATAATATCCCATAAAAAGAACATGTTGCCAAAGTTGCCTTTGTAGTAACCAACCCCATCGTCGGTTGTAGCGGCATGGTGCGCGTGGTGCGTAGCCGGTGTTGATATAGTTCGCTCTAAAACCCACGCTAAAGGATGCAGAATTTTGTATTTGTAAAATGGTTTATCCCATGGGATACTTGAATGTGCAAGCGTGGTAATAGTACCTTTTATCCCTTTTACAATTACAGCGGGTATACCTAAGCCCAGGTAAACCAAAGCCGTAGTAAGGTATGTTTGCGAAAAGAAGATAGTATAAATTACATTTTGACGGCTGGCCATAGCCATGCCCATATAGTTTGCAGAATGGTGGGTACGGTGAAAGCGCCATAACCACGGTATCTCATGGTGCAGCCTGTGGTACCAGTATTGGGTAAGGTCGTCGGCGATTGCAATGATAATGCATCCCCAGAAAAACGGAACCCAGTCAAACGTGTTCTTAAACGCGGGTAATATCAAGGGTAAAAATTTTAAGCCGAAGTAAGCTACTGCCGGCCTAACCACCAATCTTGGCAGTGTAAAACACGCAATGTCTACCCATCTTTCATTTTTACTCCATTTCTTTTTATAAAGTCCGAATGAAAACTCTAATATGCCCAGTATCAATACTAATACCGAGAAACCGTAGTCGTTTAAGTTCTTTACGGCTTTTTCTATAAAATCAATCATTGATGTCATTACTTACGTTCTTTTTAGTGGTTGATGGTTTTGTGTTAGTTTTTACGTGTTTCTTTTCCCATGGGCGCTGGCCTGTTATATAAAACGAGCCAAACATCAGTACCAGGGGCAGCAGGTAAATAAAAAGGCTTAATATGACGTTTTTAATTATTCGTTGTTTAGTTTCCGGTGCCAGTTGCATGAGGTGTTGTTGTTTTAGATTGAACATTAGTTGGCTGTTGATCTTTGGCGAGTAAGGTTTGGGTAAGCCACAAACCGCCAAAAATAATTACAAAAGGTACGATAGTAATTACTATACCCACCCCTATTTTTTTTGCTATGAGTGTTACGTCAGCGAGTGTCATAAGTATATTTTATTGGTTAAAAATATGTTGATTCTGAAATGTTTTGATCGGGATTGACAGGCTGCTACAGAAATGTTTGCCTGCCGTATATATAACGTGGTGTGTTGTTTAGCAACAACAATACTGGTTGCCATTTAATTCCGGGTGGATAGTTCCGGTATAAATTGTCAGGGCTTTTTCCATTTCGTTTTGTCTGTTTTTCCGTTACGAGTATGCAAACATAATATATTTTTCAAATAAAAAATGTAATTTCTATAGAATTAGTAGATTATTTTATTATTTGTGTTCAATCACCATAAACTAAAAGAATATTTGCAGCAATTAAATACCTTTAAGGCAAAGTTTGTTGGTGCCTGCCAATTAATGCTTTGCCTGTACAATTTAAAATAGTTTGTTATGCTGCAACAAGTCTTATCATATCAAATAGCCGACAGTATTGATATTAAAGCATTTAAATCTTTTTTTAAATCAGATCTGTACTATAGCGATTCGGACGAATTATTTTACAAAACGGATAACGAACAGTTCATCTACATTTTTAAATATGGCGTTGTATGCTTTTTAAATTATGAAGCAATAAAACGCTCTGAGTTTTTAAGGATCATATCTAATTATTGTAAAAACCCTTTTGATCAAAATCTGACCGAAGAGTTTCAAATACTTACGAATGCCCCAAAAAATAAGATAGGTTTCAATTCTATCGAGATAGCAGGATCAGACATTGAAGTTTTACGGTTAATTATGCTGACTGTATCCCAATCTGTAGCGCTTGATTATTATGAAGAACAAACAACCAAACTGATAGAAGAAACCAATCATCATACTCAAATATTAGAAGCTAAAGGACGACTCAACATATCAGGCATTAACTTAAAAAAATACATAGGCAAAACATTGGTGCTAAAGAACCGGATCTCTGAAAATCTCTACATTTTTGATTCGCCGCCGGAAACATGGGATGATGAGAACCTGACCAAAATTCATAGCGATTTAAAGCGCACGTTTGACCTGCAGGAAAGATTTAGAGATATACAGGAAGGATTAAACATTGTAAAAGATAACCTTGAACTTTTTAAGGACCTGTTACAATATAGAAATAGCTACCGGTTAGAATTGATCATCATCATACTCATCCTCGTGGAGGTTCTCAATATTTTCTGGACCAAAATTCTAAGTTAAGGCTATATTTAAAAAAAGCACAATATCCAACTGCTAAAATCTTTATAAAACGGCAACTAACCGTACTCCCACATAAGCCAGTTGTTGTTTTACAACCATCCAATTTCGTCCCCTAACACAAAAATTGGGCTACAACCAATTTCTTCAAACTTTTACAGAATTGATTAATACAATTGCCCCCATTCATACCCTTTGGCAATGATTAACAGTGAAAGATTTGTATAACACCGGTGCGGATGTTTGGCGACGGAGCACCGGTTTTCTTGTTTTAATACGGTCCCTTAGAATAACATCTATTACTTTCTAAATATCCCAAACTTACTGATGTGGTAAACACATGTGAAAGTTATGTAACGGGTTATATAACTGGATTTATTGCTGATAATGCTATTGCCAGAAACTTGCTGCGTTACCATGTTACTTTGATTAAAAATATCGTTTACCTGTAAATTAAGCGACAATTTGTTTTTAAACAGGCTTTGCTGTACCGATGCATTAGCAATTAAAGGGTTATTTGCGCCGATATTGGTGTAACCATGTATATAACTTTTACTAATATTTGCATTTATCCAGGTATTGGCAAAGTTAAGGCGCCCGCCCCAGTTAATGGTTAGTTGCGATGTTGTATTATTTAAACCCTGCCCAACAGTGTAATGATTGTAAGATTGCATGTACGTAACAACTATATCGGTGCCAAATTTATCAAGGTTAAGCATCGTCCTAATGTTTTGCGATAAATTACGGGTATTATTAAAGCTTTTAAGGTTATCGGTGTATACCACTTGCCTGCCCAAATTTACTATGCCCGAAAAACTGGTACTTAACACATTCTTACCTATTTTTATGGGGATTGACCACTCATAAGTACCCATTACATTATTTGTGCCACTGGCATTTAAATAGGTTGTTATTTGTTTAAGCGAATTAAGCGTGTCTTTTTCAATTTTGGTATTGGAGATAATTTGATTTTGTGAAAAAGATGTGTTCAGGGAAAAAGATATCAATTGACCTTTTGGACTGCTGTGCCTGTAGTTACTGCTTATTGAATGATTAAAAGATGGTTTAAGATCTGGATTGCCGATGATAACATTTTGCAAATCGTGGGTGTCGCGTACAGGCTGCAGTTGCTCAAGCGATGGCGACTGGCTGAAGCCATAATATGACATACTAAACTGGTTTTCTACCGATGGCGAATAGGAAACATTAAAAACAGGCGACAGGTTGTAAGTTGAAATACTCACTTTATCATTTTGCTTGTAAAACCCGGACATTGCATTGCGTTGTATGGCAATACCATCGGTCATGTTGAGCTTTGGGCCTGAAAATCGATAATTAAGATCTAAACGACTAATACTAAAAGAGTTGCTTGAATTACTGCTCAATGAATCTATCCTGGCTAAACCTTTAAGCGGTTTTACCAGGTCTGTTTCCAATACCGTTTTTTGCGTGTTTTTATTAAATGAATATGTAAGGTCAATATTGCTTTTTTTTGATAGGATTTTAGTGTAAATTATGTTGATCGAAACATTTTGCGAATGGGCGGTATTTATGACCATGCTATTAAATGTCGAATCTTTTTTAAAAGTCCCCAAAGTATCATAATAACGGATATTGCGGTTGATCTGGTTGTTGGAGCTTGTATTATCCGTACTATATTGCAGGGTTGCAGTAAGCCGGTTAGTCCGGTTGAGGTTACGGCCAATTGTTAAACCGGCATTTGCCCTTGGCGATTTTGCGTTTCCTGAATTACCGGTGATCAGTCCCTGCTTTATAACACCCGTCTGCTGGGCGTTTGAAAATGATGTGTCGTTGGTTCTGTTTAAACCTATGTTGGCGTTAAAACTGATGTATGATATGGTGTCGGGCACATAATTTAAATTTGCATTTAGATTGTGCTGGTTGTTGCGTGATGCCGTAATACTGTTAACATCGTTATCTATTTGCCCTATCGAATTTACAGTTTGGGTAAAGGTTTTGTTTTGGGCACTGCTCTTTGTGTTGTTATAATTGTAATTTGCACGTATATTTAGTTTTTTTGCCAGCTCATCGCCATAACCAAAACCCATACTATTATAAGTGTTTGAACCCACAGTATTCTTTGCGGTCCTTATATCGCCCGAAGCAGAAATTTGCCTGCTTGACCTCCAGTAATTGCCTGATGCACCTGTACCTAATTGTTTGTTGGTTCCGGCGGTGGTAGAAAAATTGCCAAACATGCCATTGTCCATACCCGGCTTAGTAACCAGGTTTAACGTTTGGGTTGATGTCTTTTTTATACCTGTAAAAGCCGCGTCGTCGCCGTAATCATTCACTATCTGAACTTTTGATAATATGCCAACCGGCAGCTGTTTTATAAACTCTGAAACATTACCGGTAAAAAAATCCTTTCCGTTTACGCGTATTTTAGTTACCGGCTTACCTTCTGATGTTAAGTTCCCGTCCTTGTCTACAGTTAAGCCCGGCAGTCGTTTCAAAAGATCCTGCACCATCTCCTCGTCGCTCTTATGGTATGATGCTACATTATATTCTATCGTATCCTTTTTTAAAACTATGGGCCGTGCTTTGTTTTTTATTACCACCTCTTTCAGGTTTTTGGCATCTGTAAGTAAGATAATAGTGCCAAAATTTATCTCGTCACCATTATCGGGCGCTGTAACGTTTTTTACAAAATCCAGATAACCCAAATAACTTACCTTAAGCTGAAAACTTTGCTGTTTAATACTGTGGAATGTAAAAAAGCCTTTTGCATCACTGGTTAACTTGAAAGAATCTGTTGATGAAACAATACGGATATTTGCTCCTTCAAGCGGGGCAGAGGTGCTATCGGTAATATTGCCCTTTACATTAACGCTTTTTTGCGCATGCAATTTGCCGGCATACATGCAAAATAACATAGCAAATAAAACAATTAATTTTTGAGGCATGTAATAAGTAGGTGTATGCAATTATATGTAAAATGTTTTGAAAGACGACTATCCGTAGTTACATTATTCTGCAATTTCACTTTCAGAGATTATCATTATATTTGTTAAAATACTCATCTTATAAACCATGGGTAATAGCGTCGAAAATCTGTATTTTAAATCAAAGACGATCCCGTTAGTGATACTTGCAGTAATGTCTATTATTTGCTCCAGAACGCTTTTTGCCTTATTCAATGACCCTGAAGGCCCTAATCTTTTAATTGTTACCGTATTAACACTGGTTGTATACGGTTTATCTTTGGCGGCATACCTATTCGTCCCATTTGCCTTAAATGGTATTAAGCGGCTTTCGGCTGTGATTTGTATGCAAATACTGTTAGTTGCAGCCCTCTATTTTTTCATGAAGTAGTTTTAGCATTTACTTGAATAATGAAAGAAGGATTATCCTGTCTCATATATTTTGGGCTATTTGTTTAACCAGTATTTTTAAACAAAGCATTATCATAACCTGCCATGCAATCCTTTAACGCAGAAATAGAGATCATAAGAATCAACCCCTATGTTACCCTGCCTGACGTGGTATTGGCGCAACTTTTTGCCGACGCACAAAAAGATAAAAGCCCCATCCCGGTTAAAGGATCCATTAACGACAAACCGTTTTTACAGCGGTTAGTGAAAATGAAAGGCATCTGGCGGTTGTACATTAATCATCCATGCTTAAAAACTCGCCTAAACGGGTAGGTGAAACTATCGCAGTCAAAATAGAATTTGATCCCAATGAACGTGTGATAGCCCATCACCCTAAATTAATCAAAGCATTAAGCCTGAACAAAGATGCCAAAGCCATTTTTGATAATTTACGGCCATCATTACAGTTGGAGATAGTGAGGTATATCGCCCGGCTAAAATCAGAAGAAAGTGTGGACAGGAACATTGCGCGGGCAATTGATTTCCTCCTGGGAAAAGGCCGGTTTATAGGGCGCGACAAGCCTTAATTTAAAAAACAGACAGTTAAGGATAGTTAGCCAATTGATATTACCTTTATTTGGTTAAGCCCAAAAATCTGCTAACCCAGTTATAAATGAAGAAAATATTTGCCGGCATTATCTTGTTGCTGCTTGTTTCAACTATTGCATGGTCTAAACCGCCTGTAAAGATCGCGCAGCTTAAATGCGACTATTTGACCAACCCATTAACGATAGACAACCCGCACCCCGCATTAAACTGGCAAATGATGTCTGCAGATATAGGTAAAAGTCAAAAGGCTTACCGGGTAATTGTGGCCAGCAGTCTGTCTTTACTCGCCCAAAATAATGGTGATTATTGGGATAGTGGTGTGGTTCATTCTACTAATTCAACCCAGATTATTTACCGGGGAAAACCGTTAGGTTCAAAAACAAAAGTTTACTGGAAAGTAATGATTTGGGATGAGAACAATCAGCCCTCGGCCTGGAGCCAGCCTGCTTCATGGGCAACAGGTCTATTGAAACCAACCGACTGGACCGCAAAATGGATAGGCGCTTTTAAAGACCTGTATCCTGACTCGGCGATCACCTACCCTTCCCCTTTTTTCCGTAAGGAATTTACGGCTACTAAAAAAATAAAACAGGCAACAGTTTATATAAGCGGGCTGGGCTTTTATGAACTGTATTTAAACGGCCAAAAAATAGGCGATCAGGTGCTGGCGCCTGCCGTTACCAATTATGATCAGCGGACGCTTAAAAAGCTGTTATACCCTTATGATGACCAATCAACTCAACGGGTGCTTTACAATACTTTTGACGTGACCAACAACATCAGCCAAAGCAATAATGCCATAGGGATCTTACTGGGCAATGGCTGGTACAACCAGCGCGACAGGACCGTGGAGGGCCACATGTGGTACGACCTGCCCAAGCTGATCTTCCAGTTAGAAATAACTTATACTGATGGAACGACCAAAGTTATAGCGTCTGATAATAGCTGGAAAACAATCACCGGTTCGCTATTAAAAGACGGTATTTTTACCGGCGAAAACTACGACGCTCGGCTAAGCTTAGGCGAATGGAACAAAATCAATTATGATGACGCCAAATGGCAAACGGCAATTTTTGTGAAGCCACCCACTGGCGCGTTGCATCCGCAAGCTGCACCGTTTGATAAGGTAACCCGTGTTTTAAAACCGGTCTTAACAAGCACAGAAAATGCCGTTTACCACTATCAGTTAGATGAAACCGTAGCAGGCTGGGCCTCCATAACGGTTAAAGGCAAAGCCGGCGACAAGATAAAGATCAGGTATATCAGCGAAGAAGGCGAAGATTATGGGCAAGTAGATACCTATACCTTAAAAGGCGATGGCACAGAAACATGGGAGCCACGCTTTACCTGGCACGCTTTCAGGCGGATTGAAGTGACATCGCCGGGTGTACAGCTTGACGGCGAGAGAATCTGGGTTAAAGAAGTGCATACGGATGTGATCCCGAACGGAAGTTTTGAATGCTCGAACCCGTTTCTAAATAAAATATACACCGCCTATTTAAAAACGCAGAAAGCAAACCTGCACGGCAGCCTGAGTAGCGACTGCCCTCACCGCGAAAGGCTGGGTTATACCGGCGATGGGCAGGTGGGGATGGAAAGCGCCTTATTATCTTTCAACATGCCGCAGTTTTACAGCAAATGGATCAATGACATAGACGATGCCCGGAATAAAAAGACCGGCTTTGTTACCCATACCGCGCCATTTGCCGGCGGTGGCGGTGGCCCAGCCTGGGGGTCGGCATATGTGATCATGCCGTGGCTTTATTTTACTTATTACGGCGATACTACATTGTTAAAACATCACTATGCGGGGATGAAACAATGGGTGGAATACCTGCAAACCAGAACCGATAAAAACGGCTTGATATCGCACGAAGAACCAAACGGCTGGTGCCTGGGCGATTGGTGTACACCCGACAATATCCAGATCCCCGAGCCGCTGGTTAATACCGCTTACTTTTATCACGTTGCAGACCTGATGGCTAAAATTGCCGGAATATTAGGTAAAAACGAGGACCAAACTAAATTTGCCATCCTTGCCGGGCAGATACAAGTCAATTTTAACAAGGCCTATTTCAACGCTTCAACCAATACCTACTGGCAGGGAAGGCAGGGATCAGACGTATTTGCGCTGGCTTTTGGGCTGGTACCGAAAGAAAAATACCGCTTTGTTTTTAACGCTTTGCTTGATCATCTAAACAAGATCAATTATCATTTTGATACCGGCATATTGGGTACCCCGCTGTTGCTGAAAGTACTTTCGCAAAACGGCAGGGACGATATCGCTTACAAGATCATGGATCAAAAAGACAGCCCGGGATTTGGTTATTTGCTGGACAGCAAAAACAGCACCCTATGGGAAGAATGGAAAGGCGGTGGCTCGCATTCGCACCCCATGTTTGGCAGTGTAATAACCTGGTTTTATTCGGCCATTGGCGGCATCAGGCCTGACCCGGCAAACACTGGCTGGAAACATTTCACGATCGAACCAAAACCGGTAGCCGACCTCACGTACTGCAAATCATCCTATAACAGCCTGTTCGGGAAGATCCGTTCAGAATGGAAAAAAGATGATAAAGGAGGTTTGGATGTATTGGTTGAAGTGCCCGCAAACTCATCAGCTACATTTACTTTGCCTGGGGAATATAAATCTGCAAAGGGTGTTGACGGGAAGAATATACTTGTTAAAAAACTGAATGGTGAATATGTGGTTGAATTTAAGTCTGGAGTGTATCAGTTTAGAGTAAGGTAAGGCACGAGTAGCTTATACCCAATTGGTCTAATTGACATATTTTCGCCACTTAAAAAAATGGGAAATAGACATTTTAACAAAACATTAATTTTAGAGGACAATTAAAGTTGGTATAACAAATTCCCATTTCTATCAAAAACTACAAAGCATTCTTTACGCATAGTATTAGTTGCGGGCAAAAGACTGTTTTTTAGTCCGGCTACATCTTTTTTAAAATATACAATTAAAACCAATTTACCATCAGGCAATAATATCCATTGCGATTCTTCATGGTTCAATCGCTCAACCGAAAAGCGAGTAATATTTTTCATGGAAATACCAGGATTGGCTTTAACAAATTGGTCAAATTTAGTTTTGCGTATGGCGTAAACCACTTCATCGATCTTTCTTGATACCATCCGAAAATTATTTGGGTTGCCGGAAATTGTTTATAATAATCAAATACAAAATTGCTTTGTTTAAAATACCGCTTCAGGCTATCTGTAAATAATATTAATTTTTTTAAAAACCTGGTGCTGTCAAAATTTTCCCACACCTTTATCACAGCTTTTTCAGGCAGAACGTTAGGCTGCAATATCCCCTCAACTTGTCTACCGTTATCGGTAGTGTAATCACGCAGATCTTTTATCTTAAAATTAGCTTTTAGTTTATTATAGAATACAGGATCGAGTTTTTGCCAATTATCCCTGATAATGGCATTATCGGCAAAAGTTCTATAGCAATAATCCCAGATCTGACTGAGCAGATAACCACCTTCCAGGCGATTTTTATTTGATTGCTTGTAACTACCCATCACTGCCACAAAAAACTTGTTAATATTTAGATCATAGCTTTCTATTTTATTTATCCGCCATGGTAACATATAGCCTGGTTGTCTATTGGTTTCAATTTTAACTGTGTCGTTATTTTTGAGGATGATATGAATGCTGTAATAGGGATAATCGTCGGTCCACCAGTCATGTTGCAAAGAATCTATTGCTTCTTTTATATGTTCAGGCTTTAATTCCTCTGTCAATACAATTTGGATCTGTTTTGCAGAAAGGTTGTTTTTTGCTTTGTCAGCAAATTTGCTGGTATCGGCATAATGACTAATAGTTTGTGGAGTGATATTTAATGCCGCTGATGAAAATTTAGGCTCAACTACTGCTATACTTTTTAAAAAATCTACGATAGTTTGCTCATCAATTTTCTTGACAAATTTTTGTTGCACAGAGTTTTCGCGTTCATAATAAGCCTTTTCGCCAGGCGAGGCATACGCTGCATTATAGCGCTGTTTGGTTTGATTGCACAACCATTGATTGTTGACAGGAGCCAATTCAAATTTTGTTTCACGGCCAAAACCTAAGGCACTTTCGGCGTCTACAAAATCTTTTTTTTTAATATCGCTAATATTGACTTTTATTTGGGCCATTGATATTTGACCAATCAATAGTAAAAGCGTCAAAACAAATACAAGGCGAAGCATTATACCAGCTTCGTCTATTCTTTGCTCAAAATTATATTTTATTAGGCGGTAGTACATTAAGGCATTTAGGTTTAGGTATCACTAATATAAGATATAACTTATACCTGTCAAACTAATATCCCAAAAACATCCTTCAAAGCCCTCTTAGCAGCGTTATAACCACACATACCATGTACGCCACCACCGGGAGGTGTTGATGAGGAACAGATATACAAACCTTTAGCCGATGTTTTATATGGCGACCAGCGCAGGGCGGGCCGCGTAAATAGCTGGGCAAGGTCAATAATGCCGCCGTTAATATCGCCGCCTATGTAGTTGGGGTTATAGGTTTCAACCTGAGCGGTGTTCATGGTGTTTTTTGCCAGGATCAGGTCCTTAAAACCCGGGGCAACACGTTCTACCTGGTTTTCAATAATGGCGGTCATGTCATGGGTTGAGTCGTTGGGTACGTGGCAATAGGCCCATGCGGTCTGTTTGCCTTGTGGCGCTCTTGAACTGTCGAATAAGCTTTGCTGCGCCAATAGCACAAATGGCGTTTCGGCTATCTTTCCTTTACTTGAAAGTATCTCGCCTTCGGCTATTTCTTCAAATGTATTCCCCAGATGTATGGTGCCTGCTTTGCGGCATTCGGCAGCGGTAAATGGTATCGGGCCGTCTAAAGCCCAGTCAACCTTAAATACCCCCATACCATAACGGTAACGCTCTAATTGCCACTTGTAAATGACAGAGAATTTATGCCCGGCTATTTGTAGCAATTGCTTGGGTGTAATATCAAATAATATGGCGTGTGCCGATGGTAATTGATCTAATGAGGTGATGTATAATCCGGTCTGAATAGTGCCGCCCAGCGACGTAAAATAGCTGCTTAAAGCTTTGGCTATGGATGATGACCCGCCTTTGGGAATGGGCCAACCTTTCATATGCCCCGTAGCCAGCAGCACCAAACCGATCGCGGCTGTGCTCAAATTGCTTAACGGCTGTATGGAATGTGCCGCCATCCCGGCAAATAAGCCACGGGCCTGTTTGGTTTTAAACCGGTTAACAAAGCTGCCTGCACTGGTTAATGCCTTAAGCCCAAAACCCGCCAAAGCTAAAGGATGTTTGGGGAAATGCAGCGGGCCTAAAATATCCTCGTCTATTAACGGCCAGGCAGCGGTTACTGACTGCATAATTTTAGTGTATTCCCGTTCATCAGCGCCCAAATGCAGTGCAGTTGTTTGGATAGAATGATCAAGGATGGCGGCAGTACCATCGTCAAAAGGGTGCGCGGCAGCCAGCCCGGGGAAGATGTATTCCAACCCATGATCAGCTAAGGGTAATGTCCTGAAAAATGGCGAAGCAAGGGCCATAGGGTGAATGGCCGAGCAAACGTCATGCTTAAAACTGGGTAGCGTTAATTCGGCAGTGGTTAACCCGCCGCCAATAACATCTTTACCCTCTATTACCAAAACGGATAAGCCCTGTTGTTGCAGCAAAATAGCCGCGGCAAGGCCATTAGGCCCCGAGCCAACTATAACAGCGTCATAATCACGTTTTTCAAGATTCATTTGCAAGTTAACCTGTCAGGTTTCTATTCGGTTCTCTCCTTTACAAATAACGTTATTATTGCCAACAAATAATTAAGTCCCCTATCGTCAATAATAAATATAAAATATTGATTAAAATTGTAGCTTAGTCGTCCTATGAAACCTATTTCCTGTTTGTTGTTAGCATTACTATTGTCCGGCTGCGTAGGCCATTATGATCCATACGCTATAAGGTTGCCTTATAAACAACCCAAGTTAAAAGATGTTACAGGCGTTTATCATTTTGAAACACAAACCGTAAATGATAAACTGAAAAGAGGGATATTTAAAGACGCGTCCATCACATTAAACGCAGATAGCTCATTTACAGCCACCAATGTTCCGGATTTTGCGGGAGACGCGGAGTTTAAATACAATGGTGTAGTTTCGGCTACCGGTAAATGGCATATGCAAAAACTTACCGGGGTTACTAACAGTATCGACAGTAAACCTGTATGGGGAATAACATTAACCAACCTGCCGGCCGGTTTACATACAATGGCCTTCGGCATGCATAAAGCCCCGTACCAACTATTGGTTTTTTATGGCGATCAGTATAAAGATAAAATAATGCTGTTTGACAGTAAGTAGATATTACTGTCAAACAGCAACACATCAATAGCTTAATTTTTAATATACTCGTTGATATCCTTACCCATCGTTGGCAGATCGGCCTTTAAATACCATATACCATTTTTGATCCATCCCCTGCTGTAATCCTCTGCCGGGAATACTTTGGTTTCAGGCCATTTATGATGCGGATCAAGCAATACGTAACCTGCGGTTTCCATAGCCGCGTGATAATCAATATTAGTATTGAACAATAAGAACATACTTTTTAAAGTACCCATGCTCACCTTATCACTCGACATTTTTTTTATGATCATGTTAAAAACAGTACGTTGCCTTTCTGTACGTTTTCTGTCGCCACCGGCAGTATGCCTGATCCGGGTATAAGCTAATACCTGGTCGCCATTTAGTTTTACGTTCCCGGTATCCGTTAATTCAACATATTTGTTGTTATTATACATTACCTGTTCCTTAACGTAATTATTTATCTGCTGGCGTTCTTCATCTGTAACGGTCATATCCAAACCGCCAAGCATATCCACAGCTTTTGCCGCGTTAATAAAATCTACAACTATATAACTGCTTATTTTGGTCTTAAAATTATTGTTAATAGTGCTGATCAATAACTTAGCTCCGCCATACCTGTATGAGGCATTTATTTTGTCCATGCCATGACCCGGAATATTAACATAAGTATCTCTCATGATCGAAGCCATTTTAAGGTTTTCTTTATGCACCGTCATGATCATGATCATATCAGCATTACCTGCCAGTTCTTTACTTCGGCTGTCAATCCCAATGAATAAATAGTTCTGCGCGTTTGACGATAATGCTGCAAATAATAGCAATAAAGTGAGTATTCTTTTCATAATGGTTAAAACTAACAATAAAAGTTAATTGATCTAAACAAGTTTTTAATTTATCCTGACGGAGTGTATAAATACGAAACGGCGTTAGTAAAGGTTTTGTCTAATTGTCGGGATAGTTAAAATTGGGGTGATCCACTTTTGGTGATCCACTCCATGAAAACAGGCAAAAAATAGTCATTTTTGAGAAATTTGATTATCAGCATCTTAACAAAGTATTATACTCAATTATGCTGACTTTTAATGGTGATCCAAAGTGATCCACCCATTTTACCAAAATACTTATTTACAACATGTTACCAAAAAAGATGATCCAAGTGATCCATATTTTTAAGTGGATCACCTATTGTTTTAAACAAAAAAATCCCGCCATTGCTGCCGGGACTTTAACTTCTAAATCCTTACGGATTATATATAACGATTAATCAGGTTCTCGATGTATTCCTGTCTGCCGCTGGCCGCTTTAGGCTCACCATTCTCAATAGCGTAAGCTCTCAGGTCCTCTAATGATAGCTTGCCTTCTTCAAACTCTTTACCTTTACCGCTATCGTACGACGCGTAACGGTCAGAACGCAGTTTCTTGTATTCTGATTTTTGCAGGATGTTGTCGGCAGTGATCAGCGCCCTTGCAAAAATGTCCATACCACCTACGTGTGCATAGAACAGGTCGGTCTGGTCGGTTGAGTTACGACGGATCTTGGCATCAAAGTTAATACCGCCGCCCTGTAAACCACCTGCCTGCAGGATGATCATCATAGCTTCAGTGATCTCATTGATATCATTCGGGAATTGGTCTGTATCCCAACCGTTTTGGGTATCGCCACGGTTAGCGTCGATAGAGCCTAACAGGCCGCTGTCGGCGGCAACCTGTAGTTCATGCTGGAAAGTATGGCCCGCCAATGTAGCGTGGTTAACTTCAATGTTCAATTTAAAGTCGTCAAGCAAGCCATATTTCTGCAAAAAGCCAAATACGGTAGCCGAATCATAATCATACTGGTGCTTGGTAGGTTCGCAAGGTTTTGGCTCTATAAAGAAAGTACCTTTAAAGCCTTGTTTGCGTGCATAGTCTTTAGCTGAGTGTAAGAACTTAGCAAGGTGTTCCTGCTCGCGTTTCATATCAGTGTTTAACAGCGACATATAACCTTCGCGACCACCCCAAAAAACGTAGTTCTCGCCACCCAAAGCAATGGTAGCATCAATAGCAGCTTTAACCTGCGCCGCGCCGTGCGTTAACACATGAAAATCAGGGTTGGTAGCAGCGCCGTTCATATACCTGCGGTTTGAGAACATGTTGGCGGTTCCCCAAAGCAACTTTACTCCGCTTTCTGCTTGTTTTTGTTTGGCATATTCAACCAACGCCTGTAAACGGCGGTCATTTTCGTTAATGTCATTGCCATAGTCAACCACATCCACATCATGGAAGCAGTAGTAAGGCAGGTTCATTTTGGTTAAAAACTCAAATGCCGCGTCCATTTTATCCTTGGCACGCTCAACCGGGTCTGACTTTTTGTTCCACTCGAAGATATGGGTAGGCTCACCAAACGGATCGGCACCATTACCTACAAACGAGTGCCAGTAAGCACCTGCGAAACGCAGGTGGTCTTTCATGGTTTTGCCGGCTACAACCTTATCAGCGTCATACCAGCGGAAAGCTAAGGGATTATCAGACTCAAGGCCCTCATATTTTATTTGGCCTATACCTTTAAAAAATTCTGTTTCGCCTGTTACTATTTTTGCCATTACATTTTGTTTTATAGATTTTGTGGTTCTTAATTTGTGATAGATAGTTGTTTAACCAACAGCCCTTTCCATTCCTGGTAAACGGGTTCAAAAGCTGTTGATGTTGGTTCGATCAGTTGCAGTGGGTGCATTTGCTTAAAGGCTTCGGCAGGCGATGTAAATATGCCCGCGCCTATCCCCGCGCCCAATGCCGCCCCAACGCTGCCATCGTTATGGTATAACTCGACAGGGATGCCGGTAGCGTTTACAAAGGTTTGCGCGAAAAGGTCGCTTAAAAACAAATTGGCCTTGCCTGCACGGATCACGGTTGGGTTCATGCCGTTCTCGCGCATTATGTCCACACCGTAACGAAAGGCAGATGCTATCCCCTCCTGCACGGCCCTGAATATATGTGCCTGCGTATGCAGGTTCAAATCAATGTTATGAAAATGCACGCCTACCAGTTGGTTGTTCAGCATCCGTTCTGCACCGTTGCCAAATGGCAATATGCGCAGACCGTCGCTGCCCAAAGGTACTTTTGTGGCCTCCTGGTTCATCTGGTTATAGCTCACCGCCGAACCAAAAAGGTTCTTTGTCCAGCGGTACAGGCTACCGGTGCCATTAATGCACAGTAGCACGCCCAGGCTCTTTTGTTGTTCGGTATAATTAACGTGCGCAAAGGTATTCACACGCGATTGCGGATCGTATGTCAGCTCATCACTCACGCCATAGATCACCCCCGATGTTCCGGCAGTGGCTGCAACTTCGCCGGGGTTAAATACATTCAAAGATAAAGCGTTATTGGGCTGATCGCCTGCCTTATAGGCTATCGAGATACCGGCTTTTAAACCTAACTCCGCAGCGACTGAAGCTAAAACTCCGCCATGGTTTGAAAACACAGGTTGCACCGGCGGGAACAAGCTCTCACTAAACCCGTAGTGGTCAATTATTGCTTTGGATATGCTGTTGTTTATAAAATCAAAGAAAACACCTTCAGACAAGGCCGAGATCGACGTAGTGATCTCGCCGCTTAATTTCATGGCTATGTAATCGCCGGGAAGCATGATCTTATCTATTTGCTCATATATGGCAGGTTCATTCTTCTTTACCCATGCCAGTTTGCTTGCAGTGAAGTTACCGGGTGAATTTAGCAGGTGCGATAAACACTCTTCATGGCCTATGGTGTCAAAGGCCTGCTCGCCTATCTCAACCGCGCGGCTGTCGCACCAGATAATGCTATCGCGCAGCAGCTTCTGATCTTTGTCAACCAGCACCAATCCATGCATCTGGTAAGCTATGCCGATAGCGGCTATATCCTGCGGGTTATACTTCTTGCTGCTATTGCATAAAGCGATGGCCTGTTGGGCCTGCTGCCACCACATATCCGGCGATTGCTCTGCCCATCCGGGGTGCAATGAAGTAATTGGCGACTCCGTGTCGGGGTATTGTGCCGAGGCTACCGTTTTTTGGCTCGAAGCATCCACAACAGATACTTTTACCGACGATGTACCTATGTCAATTCCTAATAATAACATACTGTTTATCAGATGGTTGAATTAAAGTGTACTTTTTACAATTGGTTATTGATTGCAAGCGCAAATTAATTTTTTTAATAAGTAAAATCTATCGTTCGATATTATATTTTTCCAACACTTGTTTCTTTACCATTTTCTTGCTTAAAAATCGGCCCAAATGCCAATATTATTTAGTAAAATGCTATTATTCTTGTATGTTAGCGGGCCGGCTAAAAGCCTGTAGAATCCCCATTCGATCGAACCAAAAACAACCATTTAATTATGCAAAGACGGCATTTTCTTCAACTATCCTCAACATCTGCAGTTGCTTTATTATTAAGCAGGTTAACTTATGCTACATCGGCACAAACAACCGCCATGGGCCTGCCTGCCGAAGTTTGGGCGCAAAGCGGCGATGAATGGTTCAAACTTACAGGCACCAACGGCGCTAAGTTTAGTCATAAGGATATTGAAGTTGTTGTAAAAGCAAATGGTAACGCCAAAGGAATTTATGTAACATCGCCAACGCAGCAATTAAATGCTGTGCGGCTAAAATGGGCGCACAATATGCCTGCAAAGGCCATGTATCTGGGTGACCACTGGGAACGGTCATACGGCGACCTGCAATGGAAAACAAATACCACCGGTGTTAAAAACCCCTGGTATGTATTGATCAGTGATACAAAACAAACCGCCTGCTTTGGCGTGAAAACCGGCGCAAACACCATTTGCTGGTGGGGTTTAAGCGATAAAGGATTAGAGCTTACCTTAGATACGCATTCGGGTGGTAACGGCGTATTGCTGGGCAACCGTACTTTACACGCTGCCGATGTAATTACCATGCAAAGTAAACCGGGCGAAAGTCCATTCCAGGTGGACCACCGTTTTTGCGGCCTGATGTGCGAGAAACCACGCTTACCCAAACAACCCATTTATGGTATTAACGACTGGTATTTTGCTTACGGCAACAATAACTTCGACCTGATAAAGAATACCACCGCTACCATGAGCGAACTGGTAACCGATACCAATAACAAACCATTTTCTGTAATTGACGCGGGCTGGGCCACCTACTCGCCTTATTTGCCGGGCGATGGCGGCTGGAACGATGATTTTTCAAAGCCCAACGATAAATTCAAGGACATGCACCTGCTGGGCGACGAGATAAAGAAACTGGGCATGCGCTCCGGCTTGTGGATGCGCCCGCTTTGTGCGCGGCATGATGAAAAGGCCGGCTTACTGGCACCAAAGATCCCCGGCAGGGACGACCCGAAAAACCCGGTGCTTGACCCAACCATACCTGAAAACATTGAGCGCATTAAACACAATTTTGAAGTTTATAAGCAATGGGGCTATGAAATGGTAAAGCACGACTTTAGCACCTATGATATTACCGGCCGTTGGGGTTTTGATATGAAAGACAGCATTACCGCGCCGGGCTGGAACTTTAACGACCGCACTAAAACCACTGCCGAGATCATTCTTGACCTTTACCGCAATATCCGAGAAGCAGCAGGCGATGGCATTTATATTATTGGTTGCAACACCATGAGCCATTTAAGCGCGGGCATTTTTGAAATGTGCCGTATTGGCGATGATACCAGCGGTAACGAATGGGAACGCACCCGTAAAATGGGTATCAACACGCTGGCTTTTCGCCTGCCGCAACATAACCGCTTTTACGCGGTGGATGGCGATTGCGTGGGCCTAACCACTAAAATAGCCTGGGGCCGCAACAAACAATGGCTGGATCTGCTGGCCCAAAGCGGCGCGCCATTATTTATATCGGCACAACCTGAAGCTACCGGCGAGGCGCAAAAAGCAGCCATAAAAACGGCATTTGCCCAGGCGGCAAAAGTGCAGCCGCTGGCCGAGCCGTTAGACTGGATGGAAAATATCCAACCAAAAAAATGGCGAATGAATGGCAAAATAGTGGAGTTTGACTGGGCATAAGGTTTATTGTGGAGTACCGAGGGTCAATTATAAATGATAGGATTTTTATCTAACTTTAGTTAACTAATCTTTATCCCATGAAAACATCTGTGAACCTTTTAATATTTGGATTTGTGTTATTTGTTTGCGTTGTAATTTTATGCCCTGTTGTTATGGCGCAAAAACATATAAAAACAGCTCACTATAATTGGACATTGCCTGACATATCGCCTCAACCGGAATCAATTGATACTGCAGGGTTTAGGAAGTCGGAAATTGATACGATTGTTAAGGGTAATGATACCATTATCAGACATTTTTTAAAAAAAGAATCGGTTATAATTGAAGCTCATAAAAATAAAAGATTTGGAGGCTATAATTCGATAAGTAAAGGGATGTTTAGCCCAAATTCAAGTGCAGCATCCGCAAATCCAACAACGGAAGAGTTTTCTGGAAATGATTATTTAACAGATGCGAGTTTGACCTTTGGAATTTATAAATGGTATTATCCTAGCGGTAAAATAAAAGTTAAGGGAGGGAAAAGTAGCTTTAGATTTGATTTTGGTATATGGTATTATTATAATGAAGACGGCTCATTGCTGAAAACAATTGACCGTGATAAAGATTTTAGGTTTACCATCACGGATGTCTTAAACTATTGTGACAAAAATAATATCCCGTTAGAAAGAGACTACAGTAGCCGACCTACATATATTCAAAAGTTTTTAGAAAAGGACAAATATTGTTGGGCAATTACATTTCTTGATAGTGAGAAAACACACATAAACATTGTAGAACTTAGTGGTAATGATGGTACCCTGGTTAAAAAAGAACAACGACCTTACACATACTCAAGGAACTAATTTTTGACCATCCAAAATATCAACGTAAAATTAATATTTAGAGACGTCTTCAATTGTCGTTCTAACCCGCAAAGAAATATTACAACTACGGAGGAACTGCCTGTTTATAGCTATCATCAACAGTAAATATTAAGACTTCTATTATTAAGACTTCCATCGGAGCCTCGTGTTTTAAAAGCGACTTCCTTACTCCTATTTTAACCTTAACCCTTTTTCCTTTCTGCATTATGCTTACTTTTGGTTAATGTTAACGCTTACTACGCATACGCTTGAAAAACTGGAGATACTGCTTAAAACAGCAGGCTACAAGGTGCGTTATGAAAAAGGTAACTTTAAAACCGGGGCATGCATGCTGTTAAATAGCAAAATTATTGTAGTTAACCGTTTCTCAAATTTAGAGAGCAAGATCCTGTCGCTGGCCGAACTGATACGCGAGCTTGAGATAGACCATAACCTGCTTGATGATAAACAGATTACCTTTTTACAACAACTTAAACAAACCAAATTACAACTGTGACAGTCACCTTCCTTGGCACCGGAACCTCGCAGGGTGTACCTGTTATTGCGTGCAATTGCGCGGTTTGTAAATCTGTGGACAAACACGACAAAAGGTTACGATCTTCCATCCTTATCGAGGCCGATGATAAAACAGTTGTAATTGATACCGGGCCCGATTTCAGGTACCAGATGCTGCGTGCCGACGTACAGCATTTAGACGCCGTTGTTTATACCCATGAGCATAAAGACCATATTGCCGGCATGGACGATATCCGGGCTTTTAATTTTAAGCAACAGCAGCCCATGAATATCTACGCCGATTCGCGGGTTCAGGCAGCGCTGATGCGCGAGTTTCCTTATGTATTTGCCGAGTTCAAATATCCGGGCATACCACAGGTGAATATTCATCCTATAGATCTTGAACCATTTGATATCGGCAGCATCCATTTTATCCCAATCGAAGTATTGCATTATAAACTGCCGGTACTGGGTTATCGCATAAATGATTTTACTTATGTAACCGATGCGAAGACCATATCAGATACCGAAAAACAAAAAATACTGGGATCAAAGATCCTGGTGATCAACGCGCTGCAAAAAGAAAACCATATCTCGCACTTTACATTGGATGAGGCCATCGCGTTCGCGCGGGAGATTGGTGCAGAAACCACCTATTTTACCCACATCAGCCATCGCCTGGGCAAACATGCAGATGTAGCTGCCGAACTGCCGCCGGGCATTAAATTGGCTTACGATGGCCTGCAGTTAACTATTTAATTACCCGCTGCATTATTTGCCAATACTCCAATTGGGTGTAGGCTCTTAAACAACGTATTGTTAGCTTTGCCGTTCAGTTGTAAAATCCTGTGAAATGCATTATTTAATATTTATAAGTTTAGCAACCAAGCTATTTACCGAAGATGAACTCAATGACATTGTTATTCCAGGCAGAAAAAATAATGCTGCAAATAACGTGACTGGTCTGCTTTTATATTCAGATGGCATTTTCATGCAAATAATAGAAGGAAGCAAAACAGACGTTGCAGAAACCTTTAAAAGAATTGCAGCAGATACCCGCCACAAAAAAGTAGTAGTTATAGTTGAAGGTGAACATGATACCAGGACATTCCCGGGGCTGGACATGGCCTATTCATTAGCAAACAAAGATTTTGTAGAAAAAATGGAAGGTTATATGAATGATTCAAAAACAGGGCCTTCAAAGTTAAATGAAGAATATCCGGCTATAAACGTTCTAAAAATCTTTGCAGAAAACAACAATATCCTGGCTTAACATCAAAGCTCAATAAAGCTTACGTGATCAATACAACCCTTGTATTGCTTTTGATAGCCGTGGTTATGCAGGTCTATTTTACCTCGGATCTTAATTTTTTTGTCGTTGATCTTGGTAAAACCACCTTCGTCTAAGTCAAAAAAACCAATATGTGTGCCTGATAGATACAGCGGGCAGTCGGTGCTGAAATTTACCCAAAAAGCTTTTGCAGGTTGTATGATATAAAGGCTATCGCTAAACAAAGCAGATTGCTCTTTGCCAGATGTGTAACGGCCCGATACTTCCACATATTTCTGATCGTAGTATTTCAAGCTATCCATCAGGTGGGCGTAGTCAACGTGTATAAAAACAATATTTTGGTCGCAATTGCTGGTGTAAACTTTTTTATGGCTATTGCAGGCGCTTAACAATACTAGGGGTAACATCCATATTAAAAAAGAAAACCTGGTGTACCCTAATGCCATAAATAACCCCTGCAATTTTATATTAAACTGTGTTTGTTGCGAAAGGTTTAACGGCAATAGCAATATGGTGAAATTATACCTAAAACAGAAACATTTTTTATTAATTTTAGTACCTAACTCATTAATTATGCAAAGGCGAAATTTCATCAAAACCGGGTCGATAGCCGGTTTGGCTTTATCTGTCACTGCCGCGACATCATGCAACAAATTGCCGGCAGACAAAAATGAAAGTACCGAAAATGCAAAAGATGACTTTGCCTTAAACGAAGTAACTATTGATACGCTTCAACAGAAAATGAAAAGCGGCGAATATACATCGCAATCCATCACACAATTATATCTTGACCGAATAGCGGCAATTGATAAAGCAGGTCCTAAATTAAACGCGGTTATCGAGGTAAATAAAGATGCCATGAACATGGCCTTTGCCATGGATAAAGAGCGTAAAAACGGAAAGGTGCGTGGCCCTATGCATGGCATACCTGTTTTGATAAAAGACAACATTAATACCGGCGACAATATGCATACCACTGCCGGCTCATTAGCCCTGGCAGACAATTTCGCCAAGCAGGATGCATTCATTATACGCCAGCTACGCAAGGCAGGCGCGGTTATTTTGGGTAAGACCAATTTAAGCGAGTGGGCCAATTTCAGGTCGACACACTCAACGAGCGGATGGAGCAGTCGCGGCGGGCAAACCAAAGGGCCTTACATTTTAGACAGGAATCCCAGCGGGTCAAGCGCAGGGTCGGGCGCGGCGGCATCAGCTAATCTTTGTGCAGTCGCTATCGGAACGGAAACGGATGGGTCGGTGGTTTCGCCATCGTCGGTTAATGGTTTGGTGGGTATAAAGCCTACCATCGGTTTATTAAGCAGATCGGGCATTATACCAATTTCTGCTACACAGGATACCGCCGGGCCTATGGCACGCACGGTTAAAGACGCGGCAATATTATTAGGCGCCCTTACGGGTGTTGACGCGCAGGATACCTACACGCTGGCCGGTAAAGACAAGGCACAAAAAGATTACACACTATTTCTTGACAAAAACGGCTTAAAAGGCAAGCGCCTCGGTGTTGAAAAAGATGCTTTTAAAGGCAATGAAGAAATGCAGGCTCTGCTGAAAGCCGCTATTGAAACCTTAAAAAGCCAGGGTGCCGAAGTTATAGAAATAGAACTTTTAAAAGACCTGAAAGATGCCGGCAAGGCCGAGTTTACCGTGCTGCTTTATGAATTTAAAGACGGCCTGAATAAATACCTAAGTGACAGCAACGCCAAGGTAAAGTCATTACAGGATGTGATAGACTTTAACAGGAAGAATGCCGGTAAAGCAATGCCTTATTTTAAGCAGGAGATCATGGATCAGGCCCAGCAAAAAGGCAGCCTTTCCAGTAAAGAATATACGGACGCCTTGCAGCTATCGCATACAGGCACACGCGCCGCTATCAATAACATCCTGCAAAAAAACAAACTGGATGCCATTATAGGCCCAACCAATGGTTTTGCTATTTGCATTGACCTGGTTAACGGCGACTACGATAACGGTTTTTCATTCTCTTCGCCTGCGGCGATGGCAGGTTACCCGCACATTACGGTACCTATGGGTGCCTGGAACGAATTACCGATGGGCCTGTCGTTCTTCGGCACAGCTTTCAGCGAGCCTGAATTAATCAAACTGGCCTACGCTTATGAGCAGGCATCAAAAAAAAGAACCCCACCAAAGTTTAAGGTAGATTTATTGTCTTAAATTTGTTTTGCAATGGCAGCACCCATACCAAAAAAGATCCTTGCGCGTCAGCATGAAATAACTGCTGATTTTTTGAAGGAAATTGACAAGCACCTGGACGATCTGTTAAAGAACGATCTGCCTGATATGTTTGAGATACGGGATTTTGCCGAAATTTTACACATCCACCCTACCCATTTAAGCAACACCATTAAACTAACTACCGGCAAAGCACCCTGCTTTTTCTTTGAAGAAAAGATAATGGTTATTGCACGAGATATGCTGAAGGATAACGACCAGTCGATAGCGCAAATAGCGTTTAAACTTACTTTCGACCCGTCAAACTTTACCAAATTTTTTAAAAGGTTTGAGGGTGTAACACCCAAACAATACCGCGAGCATATGCTGATGCAGGCATACGCACATTAAAAATACTGAAACTGTCACCATTTTATCTGAACTGTTAACCATAATTTATGGGCTGATGGGCTGCAACTTTGTACCATCAATCATAAAGAAAAATGGAACAGAAAAATAAAATAGCATTGGTTACCGGCGGCAGCAGGGGCCTTGGCAAAAACGCGGCATATAAAATTGCCGCAAAAGGTTTTGATGTAATAATTACCTATCGCAGTAAAAAAGAAGAAGCAGAGGCCGTAGTTGCCGAAATTGAAGCAACCGGCGTTAAAGCGGCGGCACTGCAACTGGATACCGGCATCACCAAATCATTTGACGGATTTATAACGCAATTATCAGCTACGCTGAAAGATAAATTCGGCAAAGATCAATTTGACTTTTTGGTAAACAACGCCGGTATTGACGCGGCCTCACCATTCGCACAAACCACTGAGGAGGATTTTGATAACCTCTTTAATATCCACTTTAAAGGTGTTTACTTTTTAACTCAAAAAAGTCTACCACTTATTGCTGATGGCGGCCGTATCATCAATATCTCAACCGGGCTTACCCGATTTGCTACGCCGGGTTACGCGGCTTACGCATCAATGAAAGGCGCTATAGAAGTATTCACCAAATACCTGGCTAAAGAGCTTGGTGCAAGAAAGATTGCGGCAAATACGGTTGCGCCGGGTATCATAGAAACAGATTTCACCAAACGCGCTTTCGAGCAGCACCCGCAATTGCATGATTACATGAACAGCATTACCTCACTTGGCCGTGTAGGCGTGCCTGATGATATTGGCGGCGTAATAGCATTTTTATGTACCGAAGATGCCCGCTGGATCAACGCGCAACGTATCGAAGCATCAGGCGGTATGTTTTTGTAACCCCCACCAAATTGTAGAGGCACAATACTTTGTGCCTCTTTTTTTATGCGGCGTTATTAAAGGAGACACAAAGTATTGTGTCTCTACATTATTTTATTTTATACAATTTTCAATTCCATCTGGATATTGCACCTTGCATAAGGCGATGGTGTGCCGGTTATTTTTTCGAAACCCAGCTTGCGGTATAAATTTATTGCCGGTTTAAGTATGGTATTACTTTCAAGGTAAATGGTATCGGCACCCAAGGCTTTGCATTTAGCTATAGCTGCCTGGCCCAGTAAAGTACCTATATTTTTACCTTGTGCCTTTGGCGATACTGCCATCTTAGCCAGCTCGTATTTATGATCATCCATCTTGATCAGGGCGCAGGTGCCCAAGGCATCGCCTTCATACAGGGCGATGAAGATGTATCCACCTTTGTCTATAATATATTCGTTAGGGTGATCAAGCGCTTTGTAATCGCTTTCTTCCATGGAGAAGTATTGGCTTATCCACTCTACATTTAATTCCCTGAAAGCCGACTGATATTCCGGCGAATAATCAATAATGGTTACATTTCCACTTTCGCGCTTTTTGCGTTCATCCTGCACACGCTTAAAAAGGCTTTTTTGTTCCAATAAATATTCCCACTCTTCAATAGCTTTCCATAGATCATACTGGCTTTCTTTAAACGCGCCATCTATGGCAGCCTCAACATCCTGGTATTGCGCCTGGATCTTAACCGCGGCATCTTTGCCCTTTGCCGATAACGCTACATAATTTTTACGCTGATCTTCTTTACTCTTTTTTTCTATGGCAAATCCGTGCTTAACCATCTCGCGCACTACTTGGCTAACAGACGGGTGTGTCTGCCCAATCTCTTTAGCTATAGCGGTGATGGAGCTTTCGTCTGTTTTTGATAAAACATAAAACACCGGGAACCAGCGAGGTTGCATTTCAATATCATATAATTTATAAATGTCCGCCGCATCGTTAGTTATGTTGTTGCTTAAAGCGCGAAGCCTTGAGCCTAAAGCCATTTTGCCAATTTGATTATAAAAATTCATTGTGTTATTATTTGCGTAAGTACTTACGCAAATGTAATTATAAATTATTTTATCCAAACATCACGCGTAAATTTTAACTTGCCGCAAACATTTACAACATGGAATTTGGCCGCGTTACCCCCGAAGAATTAGCAACGATAGACTTTACCCTACCGCCCGATCCGGAATTGACCGTTAAGACGTTAAGCGCCGCAAAAAACGGCTCGCCTTTACAGGTGCATGTAGGCTGCGCCAAGTGGGGACGTAAAGAATGGGTGGGTAAGATCTATCCGCCAAAAACCAAGGATGCCAACTTTTTAGACGAATATGTTAAGCATTTTGATTGCATTGAGCTTAACGCAACGTTTTACAACCTCTACCCTGCATCAACCATTGGTAAATGGAAGGATAAAGCTGCGGAAAGTCCGGGTTTTAAGTTTTGCCCTAAGTTCTCGCAAAGCATTAGCCATATCCGCCGGCTTAAAAACGCCGAAGAAATAACTACTACCTTTTATGAGGGCATCATGGCCTTCGGCGATAAACTGGGCCCCCTGTTTTTGCAGCTAAGCGACAATTTCACGCCAAAAAGTTATCCTGAGTTAAAAGCATACCTGGAGCAATTACCAAAAGATATCCCGGTTTTTGTAGAACTGCGCCATAAAGAGTGGTATGCTAATGATGAGGTACGCCAAACCGTGTTCAACCTGTTTAAAGAGTTAAATATAGGTGCAGTGATAACAGATGCATCAGGCAGGCGCGATTGTGTACACATGAACTTACCCACACCGCATGCTTTTATTCGCTTTGTAGGCAACAGCCTTGATAAAACAGATTACCTGCGGGTTGACGAATGGGTTGACCGCATAAAACAATGGCGCGATATGGGCCTGCAAAGCGTTTGGTTCTTTATGCACCAGCATGATGAGCGTTATTCGCCCGAACTGGCAGACTATGTATCAGAGCAATTAAATCAAAAACTCGGGCTTAATCTGCACCGGCCTAAATTTATTGACAGGGATAAAGGATTATTTGGTTAAACCATTGCCGCTCTGCAACGTCTTACAACCGTTGTGAGCGAGACGCGGCAATCGTGGTGAGTGTTGGTGATTGATTTTTAAAGTGGCGGTTGCCTCGTTACTCGCAATAACAAAATTGCTTACTTTTGTGCCGTAAAGCGTAACAGTTGCGCATCTACTAAACTATGACCGATACAAACACTCTATACCAACAGGCTGTACAGCTTCTGCAGCAACTTATTTCTATCCCATCCTTCAGTAAAGAAGAAGACCGTACGGCTGACCTGATCGAAAATTTTCTTAAAACCCACGGCATTACACCGCACCGTAAAATGAACAACCTTTGGGCGTGGAACAAGCATTTTGATGCCGATAAGCCTACTATTTTGCTTAATTCGCACCATGATACGGTTAAACCAAACTCGGGTTACACCCGCGATCCGTTTGATGCCATTACAGAAGAGGGTAAGCTATATGGACTGGGCAGTAATGATGCAGGTGGTTGTTTGGTATCGCTGATAGCGGTATTTCTTTACTTTTACGATAAGACCGATCTCAAATATAATTTCTGTTTAGCTACTACTGCCGAAGAAGAGATCTCTGGCGTTAATGGCTTAGAGCTGATCATCCCTGAATTGGGACAGCTTGATTTTGGTATTGTGGGCGAACCTACCCTGATGCAGTTAGCCGTTGCCGAACGCGGATTAATGGTATTGGATTGCGTCGCCCACGGCAAAGCCGGCCATGCCGCCCGCGAAGAAGGCGACAACGCCATCTACAAGGCCATGAAGGATATCGAATGGTTCCGCACGTTTAAGTTCCCTAAAGAGAGTGATGTTTTCGGGCCTATCAAAATGTCGGTTACCATTATCAATGCCGGCTCGCAGCATAATGTGGTGCCCGCAAGCTGTACTTTTACGGTTGATGTACGGGTGACTGATGCTTACCGAAATGAAGAGGTACTGGAAATCATCCGTCAGCATGTTAGTTGCGATGTAACTCCGCGTTCTATCCGCTTAAAACCATCATCAATTGATAGGCAGCATCCTATAGTTCAGGCTGGTATCGCACTGGGCAGAACCACCTATGGCTCCCCTACCACATCAGATCAATCGCTTTTAGATATTCAATCCATCAAAGTAGGCCCCGGCGATTCGGCACGCTCACATAGCGCTGATGAATTTGTTTACGTAGACGAGATCCGCGAAGGTATTGAGTTATATGTGAAGATGCTGGAGCAGATTGTGTAAATCATACTCCTTTTCTTTTAAGTTTAGTTCTATTGTTTTAGTCATAATTTATGTGAGCATAAGACAGTACAGGACAGCTACGCCTTAATTTATTTTTAGGTTAGTGGTTTATAAACCTGTTAAGTTTACTGTAAAAGTTAAAGCCCTGTGTCTTTAACTAATCTCTCATTTATGACGATAAAAAATCAAACACCTCCGACTGCAAAAATAACTGCATTGTTTTTATTACTGATCTTTTCAGGATCGATGGCAAGCGCGCAACCGACAGGCAAAATAGACCGCAAGGCTTTAGTAACAAGGCATAACCTGAATATCACCGACAGAAACTTAAATGGGCCTACCCAAGTTGGTAACGGGCACTTTGCCTTTGGGTTTGATATAACGGGCTTGCAAACATTTGGTAAAGATAATGCCAATACTATGTCTGATTGGGGCTGGCATAAATTTGCTGAACCAAATGGCCAGACACCTGCCGATTTTAAGGGACAGGAATGGGATACCCAGGGCCATATGGTGCGCTATGACATTCAAAACCCTGACCAACCGGCATTAACTGATTGGATGATATCCAACCCGCAACGGATAAATCTTGGCCGTTTAGGATTGATATTAAAGAAAAAAGACGGTTCTGTAGTATCGATAAATGATCTGCAAAACCCGGTTCAAAAGCTGGATCTGTGGACGGGCATTGCAACCAGCACTTTTGAAGTTGACGGAAAGGCGATAAAAGTAACCACTATTGGCAACCCTAACCAGGATGGCATAGCGGTACATATAGAAGCCCCGGATTTGAATAACGGACAGGTGGGCGTTTTCTTAGAATTCCCTTACGCCTCGCACGGTCAGTTTGATAATGGCGCTGATTTTAATAGTCCGGATAAGCACCAAACACAAGCCGTTATTAAATCTAACAACGCCATATTTCATCGCACTTTAGATGACACCAAATTCGACGCAGCGCTAAAATGGACAAATGCTGCTATAAAAAACACCAAACTGCATCGCTATGAATTAATGCCTACAGGCAAAAGTGCTGTAGATATTGTATTATCGTTTTCAAAAAAACCAATAACAACCCTTCAACCAACTTATGCCCAGGTTAAAGCAGCCAGCCAAAACCATTGGCTTAACTTTTGGCAAACAGGCGGTGCTATTGATCTGTCGGCCAGTAAAGACCCGCGATGGAAAGAATTGGAAAGGCGCATAATATTATCGCAATATATTATGGCGGTTAATGAAGCAGGTTCAACACCACCCCAGGAAAGCGGATTAGTAAATAACGGCTGGTTTGGCAAATATCATTTCGAGATGATATGGTGGCACGACGCGCATTACGCTTTGTGGGGCCGCTTACCTTTGATGGACAGAGCTATGCGGGTTTATCCGTCTAATTTAAAAACGTCGCAGGAAAGAGCTAAACGGCAAGGCTACGAGGGCGCGCGCTGGCCCAAAACCGTGGGCGATAATGAGCATTGGGAATGGCCTAATGAAATAAATCCTTTGCTGATCTGGCAGGAACCGCATCCCATATTCTTTGCGGAATTAGCTTATCGCACAAATCCAACAAAAGAAACCTTAGTAAAATGGCGCGATGTAGTTATTCAAACTGCCGATTTTATGGCATCGTACCCTTATTATAATAAAGAACAAGATCGCTATATATTAGGATATCCCTTGCAAGTAGTTTCAGAAAATGCCAACCCAAGAACTTGCTATAATCCTACTTTCGAATTAAGTTATTGGCGTACCGGTTTAAAACTTGCCCAAAAATGGCGTGAGCGTTTAAAAATGCCTGCTAACCCAAAATATGCCGAGGTATTGGCCAAACTCTCGAAATTACCTGTAAAAGATGGCCTGTATGAATCATGGGAGAACATAACCGATATGTGGACCAAATACAATTTTGAGCACCCGGCATTGACAGGGGCTTACGGCTTACTGCCCGGTGATGGTGTTGACATCCCGACGATGGAAAAAACATTTACCAAAGTTGGCCAAACCTGGCGCTTTGACCGTACCTGGGGCTGGGATTTCCCGATGCTGGCCATGTGCGCCGCACGTTTGGGCCACGGCGATAAAGCGATAGAATACCTGCTCAACTATAAAAGCTTTGACCTGGAAGAGCATGGTTTAGTAGGCGGCGGCGGTCCGTTCCCCTATTTTCCCGGCGATGGCGGGTTGTTATACGCTGTCGCTATGATGGCCGCAGGTTGGGATGGCGCGCCTGCCGGCAACGCTCCCGGTTTTCCGAAAGATGGTCAATGGGTGATAAAATGGGAAGGACTTAAACGGGCCTTGTAATCTTGCTAAAGCTTATACATCCGTTATGTCTCATCAGTAAATATTTCTCATATTTGCAGCATGAGCAAGCTTTGGCAAAAAACCACAAATGTTAATGAACTGGTAGAGAATTTTACCGTTGGCCGAGATACCGAATTTGATGCACAAATGGCAGCATTTGATGTATTGGGTTCGTTGGCGCATACGCAAATGCTGCAAAGCATAGGCTTGATGAGCGCCGGGGACCTTGAACTGGTGCAACGTGAGCTTAAGAACATTTATACCGATATTGAAAAAGGTAATTTCACCATTGAGCCGGGAGTAGAAGATGTGCACTCGCAGGTTGAAATGCTACTTACCCAGCGTATAGGCGATGCAGGTAAAAAGATCCATAGCGGCCGCTCACGTAACGACCAGGTTCTGGTTGACCTGAAACTGTTTTTCAGGCATGAGTTGCAGCAGGTTGTTGAAGAAACAGAAAAGCTTTTTAACCAGCTTATTGAGTTAAGCGAAAAACATAAAGACACTTTATTGCCAGGCTATACCCATTTACAGGTGGCGATGCCGTCATCGTTCGGGTTATGGTTTGGCGCTTATGCCGAAAGCCTTGCCGACGATTTGGAACTTGTGTTGGCTGCTTATAAGATCACCAATAAAAACCCATTAGGTTCGGCTGCGGGATATGGCTCTTCGTTCCCGTTAAACCGTACCATGACTACCGAATTGTTAGGTTTTGAGAGCCTGAACTATAATGTAGTTTACGCGCAAATGGGCCGTGGCAAAACAGAACGTATCATTGCCCAGGCACTATCATCTATTGCCGCTACACTGGCAAAAATGGCAATGGACCAGGCATTATACCTGAGCCAAAACTTCGCGTTTGTGAGTTACCCGGATACCCTAACTACCGGCAGCAGCATTATGCCGCATAAAAAGAACCCTGACGTTTGGGAGATTATGCGTGGCAAATGCAACCGTTTACAGGCATTACCTAACGATGTCGCCATGATGACCACCAACCTGCCATCTGGTTATCACCGTGAACTGCAATTGTTAAAAGAACTGTTGTTTCCGGCGTTTACAGAATTAAAAAACTGTCTGCATATGGCAACGTTTATGTTGCAAAACATTACCGTAAACCAGGATATTTTAAACGACCCTAAATATGCCTACCTATTTAGCGTGGAAGAAGTTAACCGAATGGTGTTAAGCGGCACACCTTTCCGCGACGCCTACAAACAAGTTGGCCTGGCTATTGAAAAAGGCGAGTTTAATCCTGACAAAACTGTCAACCATACCCACGAGGGCAGCATTGGTAACCTGGGTAATGAATTTATTGTTGACAACATGACCCGACTAATAGGCAGCTTTAAGTTTGATGCGGTAGCATGGGCTGTAGCTAAGTTGGTAAAATAGACCTATGAACGGACAAAACAGAAAAGACATCTATCCAGGCCTTGAGGTTGATATCATCCTGAAAAAAGACCAGCGCAGCGGCAAGTTAACGCGTGGGTTTGTAAAAGATTTGCTAACCAGTTCGGCGTTTCACTCACGGGGGATTAAAGTGAGATTAGAAGATGGGCAAATAGGCCGCGTCGCCGAGATTATTGAAGAGGAATAGCGTATATTGCCATTATTTAAGCTAAAAGCAGAATGCATAAAGCTGAATGCTTTAAATTTATAGCAACGACACTACCCCAAAATGGCCAGGAAAACATTACCTAAGATCATCGGACTACCCAATAACGCCTTCTTTAAATTCGACGCGAACTTTAGGGTTTATATCTCGTTTGGTGTGGCGCTGATAGCTTTTTTGATTGCACGTACACACTTTACCTGGCCGGCGGTTTCATTGATCACTTGGGTGGCGTTCGCCCTTGCTGTGATTGTAATGGACTGGGTCATCATACTGAATGCCCACCCGCGTGAGATCCGCAAAATAGCCAAACTTCAAGATTCGAGCCGTTTATTGATATTCCTGTTTGTTATAGCGGCATCGGTGATCAGCCTGGGTGCCATACTCTTTTTACTCAAATCATCAAAAGGTTTGCCCGAGGCTGACGTGTCGGGGCATATCGTGCTTGCCATGACATCGGTTATCGTATCGTGGTGGCTGGTGCATACGCTGTTTACCATGCGCTACGCGCATATGTATTATGATACCGATACCGACGATGGCCAGAAAACACCCGTAGGCGGCCTTGAATTCCCCGAAGAAAAGGAACCTGATTACCTTGACTTTGTGTACTTCTCGTTTGTGATCGGTATGACTTTCCAGGTATCAGACGTCGAGATCTCTGACAGGCATATTCGCCGCCTGGCATGGATGCACGGGCTCATATCGTTTGCATTCAACACCGCTATCGTTGCTTTGAGCATCAATATCGTGTCGAGTATGATATAGCGTTTTGAACGTGCAAGTGATTCAATTTATAATATGAATCACCTTTTTAACTCAATTTATTGTAAATAAACAACTTAACAAATTGAGTGAATCACTTTGAATCACCACTAAAAGTCAGGTTTTTTATAGTTTAAATCTATTTATCTTATTGATAATCAAACAACTCAAAAACAGTCATCTTTGATCCTTTTTAAAGGAGTGAATCACTAAGTGTGAATCACCTTATTCAAAACTTTAAGAGGCCTCTATCTTTGAGTGTTTCCTTGTATCTCTCATCGTTGCATAAATAATGAGCGATACCAAAATGCAACCGGTAACATACCAGTAAAACCATTCCTGGTGGCCGGCACTTTTAAAGGATAGGGCCAGTGGTTCGGCTGTGCCGCCAAATAAAGATACTGCTACACCGTACGGGAAACCTACGCCTAAAGCGCGCACATTGGCCGGGAACAATTCGGCCTTTACTACTGCGTTTATGGAAGTATAGCCGCTTACAATGATCAATGCGCACATGATCAGTCCGAAAGCCGTCCACACATCTTTTGTATTACCCAACAGTACAAGTATGGGTACGGTAGCCAGCGAGCCGCAGATACCAAAACCGATGAGCAATGGTTTGCGGCCGATCTTGTCTGACAGTAAACCGAATAACGGTTGCAGCAACATAAATACAATTAAAGTTAGTGTCGACAAAAGCGTCGCCGTAGCTTTTGAAAACCCGGATGTGATCACCAAAAACTTTTGCATATAGGTTGTGAAAGTATAAAATGCCACCGTGCCGCCTAACGTTAAGCCAAATACTGTTAATACCGCCTTGGGGTGTTGTGCCAATGCTTTTAACGTACCGCGCGACGAACGTGCTTTTTCGTCCTGGGCTACCGTTACCGACTCCTGCAAACTACGCCGCAGGTACATTACCGTAACGGCTAATACTGCTCCCACCCCAAACGGTATTCGCCAGCCCCAGGAGTGTAATTGTGCTTCGGTTAAAAAAACACGTTGCAGTAATATCAATACGCCCAGGGCTATCAACTGCCCGGCAATAAGGGTTACATACTGAAAGCTTGAATAAAACCCGCGGTGTTTTTGCGTAGCTATTTCGCTTAAATAAGTAGCGCTTGTACCATACTCGCCGCCTACGCTTAGTCCCTGTATCATGCGGGCCAGTAATAAAATAACCGGGGCGGCAATGCCTATCTGCTTGTAACCCGGGATAATGGCAATAAGCAATGAGCCTACGCTCATTAGCGTTACCGATAAGGTAAGCGCGGTTTTACGTCCGTTCCTGTCGGCATAGGTACCAAATAACCAGCCACCAATTGGCCGCATTAAAAACCCTATAGCAAATATGCCTGAGGTATTGAGCAACTGCACCACCTCGCTGCTTTTAGGAAAAAACGCTGCAGAAAAATAAAGTGAAAAAGCAGTGTATACGTACCAGTCATACCACTCAACCAAATTGCCTAACGAGCCACCTATGATGGATTTGATGCGGTGGGTGGTATTTTGTTGATGCATAATTGGTTGTTTATGTTTTATAGGATTTTTAAATATAGCAGAATGTGATTAAATAAAAATGTCATTTCGACCAACGGGAGAAATCTATACAGATACAGGTAGACTACATTTCTCTATGTACAAGATTTCTCACTCTTTCCTGAAATCGAAATGAACATTTTTTATATCTTTATTCATGCTTTTTACCGAAGACTTTTTGCATTATATCTGGAAGTTCCGCCTGTTTGACAGGGACAATTTGCAAACTACCGGCGGTGAAAATATTGAGATCCAATCGGCCGGGATGCACAATACCGATTCGGGGCCTGACTTTGGTAACGCCCGCATAAAAATTGGCGATACCACCTGGGCAGGCAACGTAGAGTTGCACCTTTTATCGTCCGACTGGGCAAAGCATAACCATACCAACGACAAGGCTTACAACAACGTGATCCTGCACGTGGTTTACCGCGACGACGAGCCTGTTACATTAGCAAACGGCCGCCACATCCCTACGCTCGAGCTAAAGGAACGTATCCCGGATGAACTGTATAACCGCTATCATAAACTAATTTATGGTAACCAAACAGTTATCCCCTGCGAAGCAAGCATTGGCAAGCTGGATGATTTTACCTTACGAACCTGGTTTACCCGCATATTGATAGAGCGGTTAGAAAAGAAGTCGACCGCCGTGATCGCCGCGCTCGAAGTTAACCGCGGCGATTGGGAAGAAACCTTTTACCAGTTTTTGGCTGCCAACTTCGGGTTTAAAACAAACGCTGTACCTTTTGAGCTGATGGCAAAATCATTGCCGCAAAATATCCTCGCCAAGCATAAAAACAACCCGTTGCAAATTGAGACGCTGATATTTGGCCAAGCAGGGTTTTTAAGCGGCGACTTTACAGATGAATATCCGAAGAAATTAAAAACCGAATACGAGTTTTTAAGAAAGAAGTTTAGCCTTACACCAATTGATAACCACCTGTGGAAGTTTATGCGGATGCGCCCTTTAAATTTCCCTACAGTGAGGCTGGCGCAGTTTGCGGCATTGGTGGTAAACTCAAATCACCTATTTTCAAAAATATTGGACATTAAAGATGTTAAAAGCCTGCAAAAGCTGTTTACAGATATTAAGGTAAACGCTTATTGGGACGAACATTACCAGTTTGATAAGCCCTCAAAACCCACGTCGAAAAACATGGGTCCTGCATCTGCCGATCTTTTGTTATTAAACACTTTAGCCTTATTTTTGTTTAGTTATGGCAAGTACAACCAGCAGCAGTATTTTATTGACCGCAGCTTAAAATTACTGGAGAACTTGCCCGGCGAACACAATAATATCATTGCTGATTTTAATGACCTGGGCGTAAAAGCAAATTCAGCGTTTGAAACGCAGGCATTATTGGAATTAAAAAACTATTATTGTAATTATAAGAAATGCCTGCAATGCAGCGTTGGTAATAAGATACTAAAGTTAGCCTGAAAAATATGCTACAAAGATTGCTCACCTTTTTTGAACGGTACTCTTTCGGGGTTTGCACCTACTTAGGCGAGCGCTTTAATATTTCTATTTCAAAGATCAGGCTTTTCTTTATCTACACCTCATTCCTTTCGGTAGGTTTCCCGCTGATAGTTTACTTTTTTGCGGGTATAGTACTTGATCTGCGTAACTACATTAAACGCTGCCGCACCCGGGCTTCGGATTTTTAGAATTTAGTAACTGTCATTTCCTTTAGCATCGCGAGAAATTTTAAACGTAATACAACTGATCGCTTGTATAAGGTTTCTCACTCGTTCCTCGTATCGAAATGACAGCCCGTATATCTTTAAATTAAAACCAATCTCTTATTTTTGAAGTTTATTATAAACGTACTTACAACGTCGTTACAAGCATATTACCATGGCATTTATTGATTACTACCAGATTTTAGGCGTTACCAAAACAGCTACCGAAAAAGATATTAAAGCTGCCTATCGTAAACTTGCCCGTAAATATCACCCGGATCTTAACCCTAACGACGAGGAAGCAAAGAAAAAGTTCCAGCAGCTGAATGAGGCTAACGAGGTTTTAAGCGACCCTGAAAAGCGTAAAAAGTACGATCAATATGGCGAGAACTGGCAGCATGGCGAGGCTTATGAGCAGGCTCGCCAGCAGCAAGGTCGTCAGCGCAGCTATGGGGGTGGCGGGCAGTCGTTTGATTTTGAAGGATTTGACGGCGGCAGTGATTTTTCTGATTTTTTCAGGTCGATGTTTGGCGGCGCAGCCGGCCAGGCGCGTCAGGCCAGGTACCGCGGTCAGGATTACAGTACCGAACTACACCTTAATTTAAAAGAGGCCGGCGAAACTCATAAACAAACGCTTGCCGTAAACGGAAAGAACATCCGCATTACTATACCCGCGGGGGTTGAGAACGGGCAATCCATAAAAATTAAAGGCCATGGTGGCGCAGGCGGTAATAACGGGCCGGCCGGCGATCTTTACATTAAAATTTTTGTAGCCGACGACCCTAAGTTTAAAAGAAAAGGCGCCGATCTTTACAGCAATGCCAAGCTTGACATTTACACCGCCATATTAGGCGGCGAAATTACTGCCGATACTTTAAACGGCAAGGTAAAAGTGAAGGTAAAGCCCGAAACCCAGAATGGCACCAAGGTTAAACTTAAAGGCAAGGGTTTGCCGGTGTACAAAAAAGATGGCGAGTTTGGCGATTTGTATATCACCTACGACTTGCAATTACCTGTAAACCTTACCGATAAACAAAAGAAACTATTTGAAGAACTGGCCCGGTCATGAGCATAAATTAAATTGTTATGAGCACAAAGCATTTAATAACAGCAACCGATTTCTGCATTTATCATCAATTAGAAAGCTCTTTCATTGCCGACCTGCAGGAAGCAGGTCTGATACAAATTACCGTTGTTAACGAAACCCCATACATTGCCGACGACGATGTATATAAACTTGAACGTATGATCAGGCTGCATAATGAGCTTGATATTAACGTTGCAGGTATTGAAGCCATTACGCATTTATTAAAACGCATGGAAGATATCCAGGAAGAAATGCGCCTGTTAAAAAATGAGCTTAAATCGCACGGGGATTGAACCAATACATTTTGGGAAAGCAATTGAGGGCGCTTGTTTCACGCGAGTGTGTAACAGATGAAACATGTGAAACAAGATTTTGAGTTAGTGCTCTTAAAATTAGCATTTTGATAAAAATCGGTAAAACAAAATGTAACAATATCATTCCGATAGCTATCGGAAATTGCGTCACCAAAACTTAAATTTCGACTTATCTACATTATCTCTTTATTAAGCCTTTCGTCATCAAACAGATAATAAATAAGGTTTTTATATATTTATCGCACCAAAATAGATCTATGAAAAAAATTATTTACATCGCCATTGCGTGCTTTATATTAAGCGCCAAAAGTTATGGACAGCAATTTAACATAGCCACTTATAACCTGCGGTATGATAACCAGGAAGACTCTGTTAAAGGCAACGGCTGGCGTTTACGTTACCCGGTGATTGCTAAAATAGTTAAGTTTAATGACCTGGATATCTTTGGCACCCAGGAAGGGCTTTTCCACATGCTGAATAACCTGGCCGATAGCCTGCCGGGATACAAATGGATAGGCATAGGCCGCGACGACGGCAAAGAAGCCGGTGAGCATTCGGCTATTTTTTATAAAACATCACGGTTTAAGATCTTAAAACAGGGTAATTTCTGGCTGTCGACCATCACAGACCGGCCAAACAAGGGTTGGGATGCAGTATTGCCACGTATTTGTACCTGGGCCCAGTTTGAAGAAATAAAAACGGGCTTCAAATTTTACTTTTTTAATCTGCACATGGACCACATAGGCGTTGTAGCCCGTAAACAAAGCGCGACACTGGTGTTGAAGAAAATAAAAGAAATGGCCGGCAACAGCGCCACCATTTTCACCGGCGATTTTAACGTTGACCAGTATAATGAGAGTTATAAAGAAGTACTAAGCACCGGCGTTTTGCAGGATTGTTATCACCTTGCCCCGGTAAAGCTGGCCACCAATGGTTCATTTAATGCTTTTGACATCAATACCAAAACCGACAGCCGGATAGACCATATTTTTGTGACCAAAGATTTTAACGTTAAACGCTATGCCATATTAACCAACTCGTTCAACGGCAGGCTGCCTTCAGATCATTACCCGGTGGTGGCAATAATGGAGCATTAAGCAGACATTTATTTAAACAGATTTACCAAGTCTTAAAGGCTTGGTAAGTCTATCATATTCGTTACAATTGCTAACTACCTATAATGCTTGCAATTATGCGCTATTAATAATAGCAATACCCGGCAAATCCGCACTCTATTAAACCTACTGGCACGGCTATTGTCTTAATTACATGAACAGCAACAATAAAACTGTTTATATATAATTATCATGAAAGCTTTAAAACTGACAATAGCAGCATTAATGTTAGCCTTTACATTCCAGGCAGCACACGCACAAGTAAGAGTAGGTGTTCACATTGGTACACCGCCTCCGCCGCCACGCAGAGTAGTAGTTGTACACCACCCTGTTCACCGCGAGGTGATCGTGGCACACCGCCCATACAGGCACAATTACTATAGGCACCATCACAGAGAGGTAATAGTTAGAAGACATTACTAATAAGAAAAAGCCCCGCTATGCGGGGCTTTTTTGTGGCATATTATTTACAGAAATCATGCTTTATGTATTTGTTATTACACACTTTTCCATCAATAAACCGCAAATCCTCACTATTATTTTTTAAAGCTAATTATCAATCAATTACATCATAATCTGCAAAATAGTTAAACCCTGTGGCATGGCTATTGTCTTATTATCAGCAATAACAAAACAGGTTATTAAATATTATGATTATGAAAACTATAAAATTAGCAATAGCAACACTCATATTAGCCTGCGGTTTCCAGGCTGCAAGCGCACAGGTACATATTGGTGTAAGCATTGGTACACCGCCGCCGGTGTACGTAGCCCCACCACCGGTATATCACGAAGTATATTACGAACGCCCGGTAGTTTACAGGCATGTAATCGTTAGGCCGGCTTATCGCCCGGTTTATTATCACCGTGGATATTATGGCAGACCATATTATCGCCATGCTTACTATCATCCAAGATATTACAGGCATTAAAAACAAGAAACCCCGCAATTGCGGGGTTTCTTGTTTAATTATTTCTTATTCAAAAAATCCTGCAAGGCCTGCTGCGTAAATTCTGACAGAACAAGTTCACCGCTTAAGGCTGCACGCTCTTCTAAAAGCTCATCCCAGTTAGCTGTGCCTTCCCACAATATTTGCTTCAAGCCGGTCAGCGCATCCTGGTGATAAGCGGCCAGTTTTTGCGATAGTGCGTCAAGTGCTTCGTCCATTTCGGTGGCGGTGTTATAAACCTCGTTATACAAGCCTTTTTCTTTCGCCCATTGCGCGGTTTGAAAATCTGTCGTACGGATGGTCAGCTGCGAAAACGCGGCTAAGCCTATTTTGCGCGTTACCGCCGGTGAGATCACAAACGGGCCGATACCGATCGCCAGTTCGCTCAGCTTTATAGATGCCGTCCCCGTAGCCAGGCAATAATCGACGGCAGCAGCAAGCCCGACTCCCCCACCTACAGCCTTGCCTTGCACGCGGGCAATAATAATTTTTGGCGATTTGCGGCAGGCATTGATCACCCGGGCAAATCCTGAAAAAAACGTTTTGCCAGCCTCTTTATCTTTGATCTGTAATAACTCATCAAAACTGGCGCCGGCGCAAAAGGTACGGTCGCCTTCACTTTTTAAAATGATAACCCTGGTTTGGCTATTTTGGCCCGCCTGATCGATCTTTTTCGCCAAAGCATCCAGCAACACAGCAGGCAACGAGTTTTGGGCCGGGTGGTAAAAACTGATGGTGGCAACTCCTGCGTCTGAGTACGTAAGGCTTATATTTCCGTCCTGGTTATCGGGCATAGTATTGGTATTATGTAGATTTAAACAATATCAGAAGTATTTAACTTACCTGCAATTTTAAATGGTATAATTTAATAATTTAGCTGGTAATCAATTATATGGTAACCATAGAAACCGCCAGACAATTTGCTTTATCCCTGCCGGGGACGGAAGAGTATGACCACGTTGGCCGCCCCGCCTTCAGGGCTAACGGCCGCACTTTTGCAACTTTGTGGGTAACAGATGAGCGGATGATGGTAAAGCTTTCGCTTATCGACCAGTCGGTATTTTGCGCTTTTGATCCGGCCATTATTTATCCTGTACCCAACAAATGGGGCCTGCAGGGCTGCACATTATTTGAGTTAAATAAAATGCGCGAAGACATGCTGCAGGACGCCATCACTCAGGGCTGGCAAGCGGTAATGGACAAGCCCAAGAAAAGATCGCCAAAGAAATAATATGAAAAATAACACCAAAGCTATTTACATGGCCATACTGGCAATAATGACCTGGATTGGCTTATGTGTTCAATTTTATATCTCCACAGAAAAATATATGTCGCAGGGCCGAACTTTTGGCGGGGCTATTGTACAATTACTAAGTTACTTTACCATACAAAACAACCTGCTGATAGCATTGGCGCTTACCGTATTACTGCTTTGGCCGGCATCAAAATGGGGAAGTTTTTTTTCAAAGCTATCCGTATTAAGCGCCTTGACACTGTACATTACCATTGTATGTTTAGTGTACCAAATTGTACTGCGCAGGCAACACACGCAACACGGGTTATTCAAATTCTGCGATGAGATATTGCATACCCTAAGCCCGCCCCTCTTTGTTTTATTCTGGCTGATATTTGTCGACAAAGGTAAGTTAGCATGGAGCAAGGCGTTTAGCTGGCTGATATATCCGCTTATCTATTTTATCTTCATTATTGCCCGCGGGGTTATCACAGGGTATTATCCATATAGTTTTATTGACGGCACAAAGCTTAACCTCGGGCAAATAGCGGTTAACTTTTTCTTTTTACTATTGACGTTTTTGGCTATCGGGCTGATATATATCGGTATAAGCCGGCTTTCTAAAAAACAAACATAATTGCGGTTTGGCACGGTCTTTATAATATATGGTATATAAATCTCAGATACCATGAAAAAGCATGTAATAAAACTGGTTACCCTGTTATTATTTACCTCGGTAGCTCTTTCAAGTTGCTCAGTTGAGTACCGCGAACGCCGGATGCACAGGAATGATCCAAACTGGCATAATGATCACCATGATGACCATCACGACGATCACCACTACGATAATCACTAATCATTACAAAACCCTGTTAAATTTAACGGGGTTTTGCATTTGATATAGGGCCTAAATTTTTACTTACCAATTATCTTTCCTTTTATAAATTGCAATTTTAATTCAATCATAAATGCACAGAGGCGGCTTCCTGACTATTTTTCTGGTAATTGCAGGCATAACGTTATTATTTGACTGGTACGTTTTTGCCGGCCTTAAAACATTGACCAACGACTGGCAATCGCAACGCGCGCGGTGGGCCGTTATATACGGCTATCTCATTATATCTATTGGCGTTACAGCACTTTTCCTGATAGGGTTTGGCAGTTTTAGTACCGCCAAGGGAATGACACCTTTCCACGAGTGGATGTTGAGCCTGTTTCTTACCTTTTTTATTACCAAGCTGTTTTTTGTATTGGTACTGTTACTGGGCGATCTGGGCCGCGGGGCAGTCGGGATAGTTAACGCGATAAATAAGCATAAGGATTCTGTTAGCCAGGGTTACTTTCCGTCGCGGCGCAAGTTTATCAGCGAGCTGGCGGTGTTGATAGCGGCCTTTCCTTTCTTCGGCTTTTTCTATGCCATGTTCAGGGGTAAGTATGATTACAAAGTGCACCGCCAAACCATATATTATACCGATCTGCCCGATGCTTTTGACGGGTTTACCATTACACAGCTATCAGACATCCATTCAGGCAGTTTTGACAATGTGGATGCCATGCAACGCGGTATAGACTTGGCGCAATCACAAAAAAGCGACCTGTTTGTCTTTACCGGCGACCTGGTAAATAATGCTGCCTGGGAGATAGAAAAGTTTATTCCCAATTTCAGCAAGCTACGTGCGCCATACGGGCAGTTCTCTATCCTGGGCAACCACGACTATGGCGATTACATACAATGGGACAGCGAGGCTGAAAAAGCCGCAAATCTGGATAAGCTAAAGCAACACCATAAAGATCTGGGTTACCGTTTGCTGTTGGATGAAAACCTGGAGCTGGAAAAGAACGGCCAGAAGATCTCGTTGATAGGCGTACAAAACTGGGGGCGTGGGTTTATTAAGGTGGGCGATCTTGACAAGGCGCTTAAAGGTGTCGATCCCAAAGCTTTCAAAATATTGTTATCGCATGATCCTACTCACTGGGAAGAGCAGGTGCGTCATAACCCGGCGAATATCCATTTAACACTTTCGGGCCATACCCATGGTGCGCAATTTGGGGTTGAAACAGCGGGTTTCAGGTGGAGCCCGGTGCAATACCGCTATCTCGACTGGGCCGGCTTGGCTAATGAGCAGGACCGCTACCTGTACGTAAACCGCGGCTTTGGTTTCCTGGCTTTCTCGGGCAGGTTAGGCATCTGGCCGGAAATTACGGTAATAACTCTCAAAAAGAAAGTAGCCTAATAATTGGCCCGATTATAGCTTGTTTTGTTTAAATAAACAAAACCATGGCAAATCACCCAGTAAAATATAACACCACACAAAACCGTGCAGGCACCTGGAAACATAACTGGGAAGTAATGAAACCTTTTGTACATTTTGGTTTTAAGGCTATAGCACTGATTGGCGGCACATTGATAAGCATTATAAAATTATTACCAATGCTGGCGCCTCATAAAGAAGAAGCGCAAAAAAAGGAAACCAGGATCATCAGGATCTGACAACATAATTTTCACTCGCTGTTTCATGAAACGGATATCTTTTTTCTGAGGTATCCGTTTCTTTTTTACACACCTGCTTAAAGTTTCAACAAAGGTTTTTAATAGGTTATAAACCTTAAAGTAATTTTATCATCTTTGCGGCAAATGATATTTTGATGATCATTTAATGTTAAAAGATGTTAATGCACTATCGGTATTTTAAAAATCATATATAAAATACTGATATTTACTGGTTGAATAAATTTTACTAATATCCATGCAATACAAAAAAATCAATAACCTTTTAGGCTGGCTTTGCTTTGTTATAGCTTCTATCACCTATATTTTAACTTTAGAGCCTTCCGTAAGTTTTTGGGATTGCGGCGAATTTATTTCGTGCGCTTTCAGGTTACAGGTAGCACACCAACCGGGTTATCCATTGTTTGCAATGCTGGGTAAATTTTTCTCCCTGCTTTCATTCGGCAACAATGCCAAAGTACCTTATTTCACCAATATGGGTTCGGCACTGGCAAGTGGCGCTACCATTATGTTTTTATTCTGGACTATTACCGCTTTGGCTAAGAAGCTGGTACCCGCAACCGAGGATGAAAACGATAAAACACGCACCATACTGATCATGGGTGCCGGTTTGGTTGGCGCTTTGGCATTTACTTATACAGATACTTTCTGGTTCTCGGCTGTAGAAACCATCGTATTCGCTTTATCTGCCTTATGTACGTCTATCGTGTTCTGGGCAATCCTGAAATGGGACGCTCACGCCGACGAACCCGGAGCCGACAAATGGCTGATATTTATAGCCTACGTAATTGGTTTATCAATAGGTATTCACTTGCTTAACTTATTAACTATACCGGCTATATCGTTGGTTTACTATTTCCGCAGGGCTAAAACAATTACCGTTAAAAGCGCTTTACTGGCATTTTTAGTGAGTTTGGTAATACTGGTATTGGTACAGTTCGGCATCCGCCAGTGGACCATACAGCTATCTGCTTACTTCGACTTATTCTTTGTAAATACACTGGGAATGGGCTTTGGAACGGGCTCGATATTCTTCTTCCTGCTATTGATCGGCTTTTTGGTTGGGGGTATTGTTTACAGTATTAAAAGCAGTAAACCTGTATTAAACCTGGCGTTTTTATGCGTAGCGTTCATCTATTTTGGTTACAGCTCATTCGTTTATATCCCTATCCGCGCAACCGCTAATACTAATCTTGATAACTCGCACCCTGACAACGCGTTTACCTTAAACGGTTATTTAAACCGGATCCAATATGGCGAAACACCGTTGTTAACAGGCCCTTATTTTGACGCGAAAGTTATTGACCAGACAGATGGTGCTACTTTATATCGTAAAGGCGCTACCAAGTATGAAATAACCGGTAAAAAGCAAAATTATGTGTATGACCATACCACCTTTTTCCCGCGTGTGTATAGTACCGAAGGCCAGGACCCGCAATTTTACCGCCAATGGCTGCAAATGGGCGAGACTGACGCGCCTACCTTTGTAGATAACATTAAATTCTTTTTAAGCTGGCAAAGCTATCAGATGTACATAAGGTACTTCTTGTGGAATTTTGCAGGCCGTGTGAATGATATGGATGGGCAGCAGCAAACAGGCGGCTTTAAAGGCTATGCCGACGGCGACTGGACCACCGGTATTTTAGACGGCACCAAACACCTGCCTAAAACTTTGCTTAACGACCGCACCTATACCCCATTATTTGCATTACCATTAATATTAGGCTTATTGGGTTTATGGTATCATTTCCAACAGAAAAAGCGAGATGCTTTGATCGTGGCTTTACTGTGGTTCTTCACCGGTCTGGCTATTGTGGTGTATGTTAACCAGCCGTCGGTACAACCGCGTGAAAGAGATTACTCCTATGTAGGTTCGTTCTATGCCTTTGCTATATGGATAGGTTTGGGCGTTATTGCACTGGCAGAAATATTAAGAAAGAAAATAAACGCTAAAACAGCTGCGTACACCGCAACACTTATCTGCCTGCTTACTGTGCCTACGGTATTGGCCGCAGAAGAATGGAAAGCGCATGACCGCTCGACAAAAATGATGGCGCACGATATGGCTTATAACTACCTGATGTCGTGCCCGCCAAACGCTATTTTATTTACGTATGGCGATAATGACACCTATTGTGTGTGGTATGACCAGGAAGTTGAAAATATACGCCCTGACGTGCGGATAGTTAACCTGAGCTTATTTACAGGCGATTGGTATATCCGCCAGATGCAGCGCAAAATGAATGATGCTGATGCTTTGCCTATTACCATGCCTTTTGATAAATACAAGGATGGCGTGCGTGACGGTATATTCTACAAAGACGCTAAGATCCCCGGTTCTGTTGAAGTAAAAGACGTATTTGACTTTATTTCGTCAGATGATCCGCGTACTATGGTAACTTACCAAAGCGGCGAGTCAAGCAATTATTTGCCTACCAAAAACTTCAAGATCACGGTTAATCATGACGATGTGATAAAAAACAACGTGGTACCTGCAAGTAAAGTAAGCTTAATAGCTGATACCATGAAGTGGAAATTCACTTCAAACTACATCATGAAAGATAACCTGGCGATGCTGGATATATTGGCACACAACAACTGGAAAAGGCCTATATGTTTTGCCATAACCGTTGGTAATGAAAACCTGATAGGCTTACAGCCTTACTTATACAAAGAAGGATTTGTGTACCACCTGATGCCGTTAAAAGTTGATACTGCTGCTAAAGATCAGTCAGAAAAAGTTAACAGCATGGTAATGTATAACAACCTGATGAACAAGTTTAAATTTGGCCAGATCAAAACTGCAAAATATCTTGACCATGAGTCGACTACGATGTTCTACCCGGTTATGATAACCACTTTCCTTGACCTGATACAAACCCTGATAGACGAGGGACATAACGATCTTGCTTTAAATGTGCTGCATAAATATGAAGAAGTATTGCCGGATCTGTCTGTTGATATGCGTATTACCGGCAGCAAATTCTTCATGGCGCACGCGGCTTATAAACTGAATGATATTAAGCTGGCTACCAAGTACACTAATAGCATCAACGACTTTGTTAAAGACCAATTAGATTACTGCTATTACCAGTTGCAAAACAACACCAATATGTTTAGCTCGCGCGATGTACAAAGCGGCATCCAGTTAATTTATTCCCTGTCTGATGATGCCAAGACCTATCATCAAACAGCGTTATACAACAAGCTTGAAGCAGAAATTAAAGATTACAGCACCAAGTTTGCCCCGCTGTTTAGCAACAAATAGTAAAGCAAATAATAAGGAAACAAAAAAGGCGATCCTAATGGATCGCCTTTTTTATGCTGTTTTTACCGTTTATTATCCTGCTAAAGGCAAGTCAAAATAAAAGGTGGATCCTTTGCCCAATTCGCTGTAAACGCCGATTCCGCCGTGGTGATTAGCAATGATCTCTTTAGAAATGTATAAACCCATACCTAACCCGCTGGACATATATTTTTTATCCTCTACCCGATAAAAGCGCTCAAAGATACGCTCCCTTTGTTCTGGCGATAAACCAATACCATGATCGGTTACTGCAACACGCACATCGTTGTTGAGTTTTGATGCGGTAATTATCACATGATTATTTGCAGGCGAGTATTTTACCGCGTTACTGATCAGGTTCATTAAAACCTGTTCAAGCCGCTCATCATTACCGTTAATCAGCAGGCCATCGGCTACATTGCATTCAAAATTATAATTAGGATAAACGTGTCTTGCATTTTCTGTCCACGTAATTACAGCTTCGGTTAAATTAACCGGTTGCAAACCGTACTCTAACCTGCCGGCCTGGATCTTGCTTACATCAAGCAAATCATTAACCAACCGTTGCAGTTTGTTTAATGACATGATAGCTTTATCGATATATTGTTTAACACCGCCCGGCAATTCATCTTTTTTATGACTGATCAGCTGCAGGTATCCTTTTAAGCTGGTTAAAGGCGTTTTTAGTTCATGGCTGGCTATGCCTATAAACTCATCCTTTTTTTCCATTTGTTGTTTCTGCTCCTCAATATCCGTAGCAGTACCAACCCAAAACTGTATTTTACCGGTTTCATCCCGTAACGGTACAGCGCGGTTTAAATGCCATCGGTAAACTCCGTCGGCACGCAAATAACGGTTCTCTACCTCAAATACACCACCCGTTTTTAATGACGCAGTAAATTTTTCCATTGTTAACGGGTAATCTTCGGGATGGATAATTTGCTCCCTGTTATACCCTTCTTCTTCTAAAACAAGCCCGGTATAATCATACCACCGTTGGTTATAAAAATTAACCTTACCATCAGGCAGGTGTGTCCAGGTCATTTGCGGGATATTGTTGGCCAGCAGTTTAAAGTGCTCACGGCTAATCAAGAGATCTACGGTCCTGTCACGTACCGTATCCTCAAGCTCGTCGTTTAATTTTTCTGTAGCGCTTTGTGCCTCGGCCAGTTGCTCATTACGTACCTTAAGCTCTCGCTCGGCATCTTTTTGTGTGGTAAGATCGGTAAGGATCAGGCTAAGCGCAAGGCCTTCGTCCAGCTCAAGTGTATTGCATGATAAAAGGCAACTTACCGGATTGCGGTTCTTGCTTAACAGCTCTATCTCTTCCTTACACTCGTTGTCCCAGGCTGCTTCTATTACCTTGTTAAATTTATCGCGTGATTGTTCAACAATAAAGCTTTCGAACGCTAATCCTATCACTTTCTCCAACGGTATATTTACCATTTCGGCAAAGCGCGAATTACTGTACAGGATCAGCCCCTCATGGTTTATGGTAACCGCGCCCTCGTTCATTTTTTCAATGAACATGCGATAGGTTTGGTCGGCAGTTTTCAGGGTATAAAGCTGGTGGCCTTCCTCGCCTTGTACAATTAAGGCATCAACCTGCCCGGTACGAATAGCTTCAATAGTGTCATTGGCCTCTTCAAGCTTATAGCGAAGTTCATTGGCTTCGCTCAGTAACTCATCGTATGTAAGTTTTTCGCGTTCCATTTTAAAATCAGCTTAACCCAAGTCCCCTTAATACTTTTTCACGGTCTGACATATCGCCAATTAAACGACGCTCGGCGCCCGGGCCCTTTTTAATTAACATCGGCAGTGCTATAATCTGCTCTGCCTGTGCAATTAAAGGCTGCTGGTGAACGTCAATTATTTCAAGTTCATAATGATCCTTCAAAAACTGGTTGCAGATCTCTTTTAAATTTAAGATAGCACGGGTAGAATTTGGCGAAGCACCGGTTATAAACAAACGTAATTGGTAGGTTTCATCTTCATCATATTCGGGCTCTTGTGGTTGCTCTGTCATTTATAGGTTGCTTATGCAGGCCTGATGTTTAGTCCTACCAGTACTTTTTCTTCATTTGAAAGATCTCCGATTATTTTCCTTATCGGCTCAGGTACTTTACGCACTAAAGTAGGGATAGCAAATATCTGGTCGCCCTCTGCAAGCTGGGGCTGCACCAACAGATCTATCACTTCTATTTTATATTGTCCTTTTAAATGCTCTTCGCAATACTTTTTAAGGTTAGCAAGCGCCGTTACAGATTTTGCTGTTTTACCGGCAATATACAATCTTAACTCGTAGGCCGTCGGTTTCTCTTGCTTACTCATTTTTTGCCTCCTTTTTTAACAGGCTGTTCGCCTCTTCGCCTGTTGGTAATTTCATCCCTTGCATTTTGTGTCGCTTGTTTAATTAACTGCTCCTGCTGGTACATTTTGTTCAGTTCCTCTTCTGCCGATTCAAACTCCATTTGCAGGTTAGAAATTTTAGCTTCCAACACTTTACGCTTACGGATCAGTTCGCGGTCTTTGCTGCTCAACGCAAAATCGCGCAGCACCTCGCCGGTTTGTTCCTGCAATTTCTGTGCCTCGCGCGCCGATCCGGTAAGTACGCCTTCAGGGCCTAAATAAACCTCTACCAGGTCAAGCCCCTTATCGGTAATAATAAACTCACGTACTTGGTTTGAATGTTTCATACCGCGCGATTTCATGATATACATACCCCGGTTACGTTCGCCGTTAAATTCAATGTCTCTCACCAGTATCCATGCATCAACTAACGATGATACCCCCTCGTCTGTTTGCTCGTTAACTATATTATTTAATGTTAAGGCGGTAAACATAACGGTTATCTGCTCTTCCTGTAAAAAGTCTATCAGGCGTATCAGCATAGATTTAACTTCGCTTACCGATCCTACGGTAATTAAATTGGTGATAGGGTCGAGTACAACTACACGTGGTTTGAATTTTTTAATAATCTTATATATAGCCACCAGGTGCATTTCTAACCCGTGTAAAGTAGGGCGCGACGCGTGAAACTGCAATAATCCTTTATCAATATGTTTTTGCAGATCGACATCGATAGAATGCATATTACGGATGATCTGTTTAGGCGATTCTTCAAAAGCGAAATAGATACACTTTTCTTTTCGGTTACAGGCTTCGTTAGCAAAGTAAGCCGCGATACTGGTTTTACCCGTACCTGCCGTGCCCGATACCAATATGCTGCTCCCCTTGAAAAAACCTTTACCGCCCAACATGGCATCCATTGCCGGAATACCTGACGAGATTCTGTCTGACGATACTTCTTTTTCTAAACCCAGGGATGTTATCGGCAACACGGATATTCCTTCTTCATCTATTAAAAATGGGTATTCATTGGTACCATGTACAGATCCCCGATATTTGACGATCCTTAACCTGCGGGTAGAGATCTGGTTAATAACGCGGTGATCTAACAGGATAACACAGTCAGATACATATTCTTCCAATCCCTGGCGGGTAAGCGCGTTACCATCCCCTTTTTCGCCGGTAATAATGGTCGTTACACCTTTATCTTTTAACCATTGAAATAAGCGGCGTAATTCGGCACGCAGAATGGCCTGATTGGTCAAGCCTGAAAATAGGTTCTCCAACGTATCAAGCACTACGCGTTTAGCCTTAATGCTGTCAATGGCATAATTAAGGCGTATAAACAACCCTTCAAGGTTATACTCACCGGTTTCTTCTATCTCGCTTCTGTCTATATGTACATAGTCCAGCTTAACCTTTTTCTCGGCTTGCAGCTTATCCAGGTCAAAACCTAATGATGCCACATTCATGGTCAGCTCTGATGCTTTTTCTTCAAAAGCCATAAAAACGCCGGGTTCGTTAAACTGTATGGCTCCCCTAACCAAAAACTCTAATGACATGAGTGTTTTACCGCAACCGGCTTCGCCGCAAATTAATGAAGGACGTCCCAAGGGCAACCCGCCGCCTGTTATTTCGTCTAGGCCGGTAATGCCGGTCTTTGCTTTGGGTAAGGTTGGATAATGTGGTGCTGACTTACTTTTTTTAGGGGCTGTGCTCATGTTCAAATACTATTTTATTATGGCCTTTCGGCTAAAACATATTAGGTGATATTAAAATCAGGTATTATAATATCATCAATATTTAAATTGTTTGAAATAAATGATTTTGTATCAAAGAAATTATATTCCGGAATTATTTTTTGTACAACTTATCAGAATGAGCAGCGGCTATGTTTAGGTTGGAATACATTATTTATCAAATGTAATTTAATTTGCCAATTAAATAAACTTTCTGTTACTGTAATCTAATAATAAAATACCGCTAAATGTTAAGGACGTATACCTACTATTAATAATTAGCTATAGAAAGGGTACGGTTTTTGCTATTGTTAGCCAACCAATAATAATGAGCCTATTTTCAAATAAACAGGCCTGTTTATTATACATCTACAATATAATAATGCAGCACTACAAAAAAATAATGATTGCCGATGACGATCCGGGTATAGTTGATGCTATAGAGATGCTGCTTGAATTTGAGGGGTATAAAGTGATACCTACTTTTGACGGGCATACCATATCAGATATGGAAAATCAACTCCCTGACCTGTTATTGCTTGATATCTGGATGTCCGGGCAGGACGGAAGGGATGTCTGCAAAAAACTAAAGCAGGCTGAAAGTACCTGCGACATACCTATTATTATGGTATCAGCCAGCCATAATATTGAAGAGTCTGCCTTGGCGGCCGGCGCAGACGACTTCTTATCTAAGCCTTTTGAAATGAATGATTTGTTGAACAAGATCAAAAAGCTGACGCAATAAAATTGATTATTAATTAGAAAATTTATTGTATTTTTGCAATCCCCCTATTGGTAAACCTCGTATATAGATATTCCAATTGAACTTAGTTAATGAGAATTGAAAGAATTTAAGCCGCTACCAAATCCAACCTTCCAATACTGTCCAAAATGTGGCAGTCCGCACCACTATCAACTACACAGAAGTTGGTTTGTAAGAAACATACTTTTCTTCTTGCCTTTGCGCAAGTTTTTTTGTGCCAAATGTAAAAAAGGATTTTATGTTATTAAAAAAAGAGGCCAGAAAGACGAATATTAAGCCGGTGCACGTAAATATTATATTTTATTAAACACATTTTATTTTTGATGGTTATAGAAATATAAACGGTATTAACACATGGCAAATTTTCAGGAGATCATAGCATCAGACAAACCGGTATTGGTTGATTTTTCGGCCGAGTGGTGCGGACCTTGCAAAATGATGCCCCCTATCTTGCAGCAACTAAAAAGCAGCCTGGGCGATAAGGTAACCATTATTAAAATAGATATCGATAAAAACCCGGCAGCCGCAAGCGCTTATAAAGTACAAAGCGTACCCACTTTAATGATATTTAAAAAAGGCGAAACCAAGTGGCGACAAAGTGGCGTTATGCAAGCCCCGCAGTTGCAGCAAATATTAACACAGTACCTGTAGCTAAACTTAATATTGTATTAGCCATGGGTTCACATCGGGCTGATATTTTAGTATAAGTACTTTTAAGGCAGAATTTGAACTGCTTTATACTATTCTGCCAATTATTTTGTTATTAACTTTATACATCATCTACCTACAGGTTTATTGTTAATTTAATACGGATCGTCATGTCACAGCAATCAGCATTTTTGCCACAGCGCCAGTTTCATATTTTAATAAACGACGCCAATGAAGAACAAAATCTAACCGTTTTACCAGGTACAAGCGGTAATTTTAGAGTAATTAAACACGGGCAGGTTTTAGGCGAGGTTAACTACACGCCACAAAAGAAAATTGTTTGCTATAAAGGCCGGCTAAAAAAAGCGTTGATGGATCAGTTAGAGAAGCACATCAATAATCACTATTCGTATTCTTTTTAAACCTGTCATTTTGAACGCGGCGGTTTAGAGCGTGCAGCCGAGAACCGCCCTGCCATCATCCTACCCTATGGATGCGGCCTGCTATACCAGGCCATCAGCAATAATACCATCTCGTTATAAGTATCCATGCCATGCGGTTGATTATTCGCTTTTAAATAATCATCATAAAAAATACTGCTTATTATTCCTATTTGCCCCCTGAACGACTGCCAGTATAAACGCTGCACACGCAGATCGGCACGTACTTCTTTAGAGATATGCAATTTCAATTCATTATTAGCAACGGTATCGCGCCGGCGAAGCGCGTGCATACATTCATCTAATGCAACCTGGTAGGCCGAGTAACGTAATAACCTGTCGTCAGAATTTATCCCGACCAAGAAACCGGCAAAATTAGCTTCATCCTCCGGCCCATACCCTATCTGGTGCGACATTTCATGGCAAGCTACGAACGGCCGCTCAAAAACCGGCATTTGGTAATTCATCTGTGCTTCGGACGTGAAAGGGTTATAATAGCCGGACGTACCTAAATAATTCATTAACGGCGTCAAGATCGATGATTTTATGTGGGGATCGTAAGCCCGAAAACTTGCAGAATCCTTTGAAATTTTATTCATAGCAGCTACCGCAGTTTGATAAATAGCATCATTACTTTTCAGCGTATCATCATGTGTAATACGTAACCGGGTGGCGTTGGCACTATCAATGATCATGCAGGTAACATCTTGTAGTTGGGCGGTAGTAAAACTGGTGTCGCGTAAGTTGAGCCGCTCTGCGGCAGAGGGCCTGAAATAATTTAATCCCCAAAAAAGATAAAAAATTAGAATACCGGCCTGTGTGCCAATTATCACACCTAACACCAGGCTGCCTGCAAGCTTAAACTGCTTTTTAAGCGACAGCTTTACCAGTCTAACGGATAAATAAATAAGATAAGCTACGACAACGATATAAATTACATCGCCAAGGCTAAACGGAATGATGTTGTAAATAGGGTGAAATACCCTGCAAATAAAAATATAGAAGCCCTGTGAGTAATATTTTTCGACCGCCGCCGGGTGATCTTCAAATACCGACAGCAGGAATAGCGCTATTGCAAGGGTAAGTATGGTAATTAACTGCTTTTGTATTTTACTGAGTCGCGACGGCATCTATAAGGCAAAATATAAATTTAATTGATAAAAAAATAGCGATGGGTAAAACCCATCGCTATTTAAACGGTATTATTTACCAATTAATTATTTTATGGTTACCGGTACTTCAACAGTATCCCATATTAATGAAAAACCTGTCGCGGTGATTACATATTTCAAGCGTTCTGATTTAGCAACGGTTTTAGGTTTAACAGTAGCCACCAAAACATCCTTAGCCGGATCATCATTAGTGCCTTTATCATTTACACCCCACATGCCAGGTGCATTAGCCGAATTAAAGATCACCTTCCATTCTTTTTCGCCCGGTGTTGCAAAGAAAGAGTACCTGCCTGCAGCTAATTTTTTACCGTCAATCATAATGTCTTTGCTGGTAATAAACACTGTAGCTTCATTAGCACCCGCTCTCCATGGTTGATCATAAGGCACTAATCCGCCATAGATCTTTCTGCCTTTTACAGATGGCGAACCGTAATTAATACTTATTGCAGCTCCGTGTACTTTACCAGATACACTATCGCGCGGGCTGGCTATCATTTTGCCTTTCATCTTCATTTGTGCGCAGGCAACCGTCGAGATTAAAAATGCAACCGCAAATACCGCGATCGCCTTCAATTTAAATGCTTTTTTCATAATAAATTTAAGATTGATTTACTGTATAAAGATAGGGCGAAATTTGATTGCTGCAACCGCAATAAAAAATCATTTTTTACCGTTCAGCTTAAAACTAAGTTATACATATAATGTTATAACAACTGATTCGCATTGCAGTTAGGAATAGCTGAGGGGTTCATAGCCCGAGGTGAAACAATTGTTGTGAGTTGGCCCTTGCCCAAAATAGGCAAGGGTTTTTTTATGCACCTTTATAGCATCACACAGCCAAAAAACTTATTATTACACTTTATTTGATAGATGAAGGATAAAGACAAACCCATTTATTTGTTATTGTTTGTTTTGGCGTTTACGGTTAATGTGGCCGGCATAAATGTAAAGTTCTTTACAGACGATCCGGGCCTGTACGCGTCTATTGCTAAGAACCTTATCTACAAAAAAGACTTTTTACAATTATTTACCTACAACCGCGATTGGTTGGATAAACCTCACTTCCCATTTTGGATGGCGATGCTGAGCTTTAAGCTGTTTGGCATAAGCGTTTGGGCATACCGGCTGCCCGCCCTGCTTTTCTTTTTAATGAGTGCGTGGTACACTTACTTATTCTCGCGTAAATTTTATGGAATCGAGGCGGCTTTTACGTCAGTTTTAATATTGATGACGTCGCAATACGTTATCATGTCAAACACCGACGTACGCGCTGAACCTTATTTAATGGGCTTAATCATTGCAAGCATATACCACATTACCAATCTTGAAGAACGCTTTACCCTAAAAGACCTGTTATTAGCCGCGCTGTTTACGGCTTGTGCTGTTATGACAAAAGGTATTTTTGTGATTATAGCTATTTATGGCAGTTTGTTGGGGCAGCTTATTTTTAAAGGAAAGTTTACCACACTTTTCAGCCCTAAATTTATTGGGCTGTATTTGCTCACGCTGATATTTACCTTACCCGAGTTTTACGCGCTGTACCTGCAGTTTGACCTGCATCCTGAGAAACTGGTTTTTGGCAGGCATAATGTATCAGGCATTAAATGGTTTTTGTGGGATAGCCAGTTTGGCCGGTTTGTAAACAGCGGCCCCATTAGCAGGACTAAAGGCGGCGGCGACCTATTTTTTTATGTGCATACCCTGCTTTGGGCCTTTGCACCCTGGTGCCTGTTATTTTACTACGCGGTATATAAACGTGCCCGCGAGGTCTTTAATAAGGTGCAATTGCCCGAGTATTATACTTTGAGCGGGGGTTTGCTATTGCTGCTGTTATTCTCTCTATCCCGTTTCCAGTTGCCTTTTTATGCAAATATCGTGTTCCCTCTGTTTGCCGTTATTACCGCTCCCTATTGTTATCAGCAATTATCAAATGCAGGCAGTAAATTCAGGTCTATCAACTTATGGATCTACGCTGTTTTATTTATAGTACTTGTTTTTGTTATAAATTACTTTTTAAAACCTGACGGATACACGTTTTTCGCGGTTGATTGTGTTGTGTTTGTTTTGTTGGTTTTCTTGATCAACAAACGGGTATCCGACCAGCCACTGAAAACATTTTTTACAGTTTGCGCAGCCGCGCTGTTTGCCAATTTTTATTTAGCGACAGTTCTTTACCCAACCATAGCTTCATACAATGGCCAGATAACCGCAGCCAATTTCATCAATCAGCCACAATACAACCAATATCACGTTTACATAGGTCGAATGGAAAGTAATGTGTTCCAGTTTGAATGCAATAAGCCGGTAAATTATTTGCCTACCGAAGAGTTCGCCAAATTTGATGGTAAACAAAATGCGGTATTTTATATGACGCAATACTCGCTAAATTATCTGATAGCTAATCACGTACCTTTTCGTATTGTACAATCTTTTCAAAACTACTCGCAGGAACGCATCTTGCCGGCGTTTGTAAACAGCGCGACACGGGAAAAACTGCTGGATAAGGTTTATTTGATAACCTCACCCCAACCCCTATCCAAAGGAGATGGGCTTAAATAATCAGCGCTTATTAATTTGCTTTTGAAGTCCTCTCCTTTGGAGAGGATTTAGGAGAGGTATTTACGCTTTCTCTTCTTCCCAATAAATGGTATCTAAAAACAGGCTGTTTTTTGAAGCGACATCGGCCTTAATTTTTTCGAGCATAGCTTTAGTGTCAGCATCATCCAGGTGCTCTTTTAAGGTGTAATAATAAATTACATACCCTGTTTTACTGTTAATAAACTTAAAATGTTTTTCGGCCACTTTCATACGGACTTAACTGTATAGAAGCAACGCTTAACACCCCAAATTGTTTGCGGGTTTAGTCGTTATCGTCTTTAATGGAGTAAACCAGTGCAATAACTAATGCGCCTAACAAGGATATCAATCCGAACGACCACCGCAAACCGGCAGCCTGGGCTATAAAGCCAATAAACGGCGGAACGATCAAAAATCCCAAATAACCAATGGATGATATTGAAGCCAGCGCGGTACCGCTGCTCATAGTGGTTGATTTACCCGCCATCTGGAAAACCATGGGCACAATGCACGATACGCCAAGCCCTACCAATATAAACCCGGCAATAGTTGTGGGAACGTAAGGAAATAATACCGACAACAGCAACCCGCAAAAGATAAACACACCGCTAAAGCGTAAAATGTTTTTTATCCCGAACCGATTCACACTGGCATCGCCTACAAATCGGCCGGTGGTCATGGCTATCATGTAGATCACAAAGCCGCCGGTTGCCGTGGCTTTGTCAACATGGATCACCTTTCCGAAATATATGGCGCTCCAATCATACATGGTATTTTCGCAGGCCATACTGGCAAAGCAGATGAGCGAAAAAGCAATCAATGATTTATCAGGCAATGTAAACAACTTTTTTTGAGGCTGCGGAACAGGTTGCTGGTAAATAGTACCCTTTATAAACCACAGTGTAAACACAATAAGCAATATGCTTACACCCAGTAAATGATAGCCTGTGCCGATATTATAATACACCATAAAATAACCACCCGCGGCACCGGCAAAACCGGCAAGGCTCCAGATGCCATGAAAGTTGGCCATGATGGACCTGTCGTACAAAGCCTGTACGGCCACTGCCTGGGCGTTAGTTGATATATTGAACAGGTTACGCGATACTCCGAAACAAAACAGCACCAGTATTAATTGCCACACACTGGTAGCCAAACCTATGAATGCTAAAACAACACTAAAAAACAGGCTGCCAAAAAGCATAACCCGGCGGCTGCTGTATTTACTTAACAAATGGCCGGTTACGGGCAAAGTCAATAACAAGCCAATGGGCATGGCAAATAATACGCCGCCTAATTGTGCCTCGTCTAAATGCAGCTGATGTTTTATGGTTGGGATGCGTGATGCCCATGAAGCATACCCAAATCCCGACAGGAAAAAGAAAACAGCATTGGCAATGCGCAATTGCTTAGGCGTACGTGGCGCGGATATTTTAGTAGCAGCAGTCAATGTGCAAAATTAAGCATTGACCAGGCAAGTGATATTAAAATATCAATATAAATGTACCACCGATAATTAACGCTGCGGCTATCCCGGTTTTTAGCGTAATGCTTTCGCCTAAAAATACGGCTGCTAATATTATAGATAATGCTACGCTCAATTTATCAACGGGTGCCACCTGCGACACCTTACCCAGTTGCAGCGCCTTAAAATAACAGATCCAGGATAAACCCGTAGCGCAGCCTGAAAGAATTAAAAAAGTCCAGTTTTGCCGCGTAAGGCTGCCTATGGTATTGTTGCTGCCCTTAACAAATACAATGGCCCATGCCAGTATGATGATCACCACGGTACGTATGGCCGTAGCCAGGTCAGTATCAACCCCTTTGATACCTATTTTTGCAAACAAGGCCGTAAGGGCCGCGAACAGTGCCGAAAGTAAAGCGTAGATCCACCACATAATTTTATTTTTAAGCTGTAAAGTTCAATAACAATTCTGTGTAAAACTTGTTGCGCGCTTTGTATTTAATTGATTTGCGCTATCTTTAAAAAAACCTGTCGCACCTTGCAAGACCAACTATCTGCCACACAAACTAATAAAACGGTCATCGTAATTGGTATCATTATAGCAGCCGTCTTTCCATCGGTAGCAATGGAGTTGTTTGGCAGGTTACATATTATGCCTACCCAATCTTTATTTTATTCGCGGTTTATTTTTTGGGGCGAGGTGCTTTTTTTGTGGTGGTATGCCGAACAGTACGAAAACCAAAAGCTCATCATCTGGAAAGAAAAAGAATCGGGCGTAAACTTTATTATAAAATGGATCTGTTTTCTTTTTCTACTTGCTATGGCAGCCAACATGGTGTCTGCCATAACCAAGCTATTGGGCTTTCCTGAAAACTACCCCCTGATGCGTGCCATGGCAAAATTCTTGTCAGATAAACCTTTCCTGATAATTTTTATATCCGCGACTGCGGGCTTTTGCGAGGAGGTTATTTTTCGTGGATATGTTTTAACCCGCCTGACATCATTTTTCAAGAATGAATATATTCCGGTAATTATTTCGGGCGTATTATTTTCGGCAATGCATTATAAGTACCATAGTGCGCGCGAGTTTGTGTTCACGTTTCTATTTGGTATGATAGCCGGCCTGCACTACAATTACTACCGTAATATCAAGCCACTTATTATTGTTCATTTTTTAGTTGATTGGGCGGCACTTTCGCTTTTGCACCACTTTGTTAAATAAACAGTAATTGTTATGTTACTACAAATTTAATCCAGATTTATATCTTTATTTTAGCCTTGTAATACCCTCATAGCTATCATCTGATGAAATTGTTTTTCAGCGTTATCTTACTAATTTTCACTTACACAGCATCGCTGGCTCAAAGCAATTCGTTAAATTATTACCTGGATGTTGCCAAAACAAACAGCCCCCTGCTAAAGGATCTGCGCAACCAGATAGCTTCAAACCAAATAGACAGTATGCGCATAAAAGCCGGCCTGCGACCGCAAGTGGCAGTTAACAGCGCCGGGCTATATGCACCTGTTATTAATGGTTATGGCTATTCGGCAGCTATTACCAATGAGCATACGTTGAACGGTTTGCTGGGTGTTAACCAGGCCATTGTAGGCAGTAAAAATGTGAATGAGCAAGTGCTTACCGTATCGTTACAAACGCAAACGTTTACCAATACCATAAAAATATCAGAGCAGGATTTGAAAAAATCAATCACCGCGCAATACATAACTGCTTACGGCAGCTTGCAGCAATATGATTTTAACAAAGAAATAGTTGACCTGCTTGCAAAAGAAGATGAGGTATTAAAGAAGTTGACGCGCGCTAACGTTTACCGGCAAAGCGACTACCTGTCATTTTTAGTTACCTTAAAACAAGCGCAGTTACAGCTATCGCAATCAAGGGCGCAATATAAAAACGATTACGCTACACTCAATTACCTGGCAGGTGTGACCGATACGGCCATGATTGCCATAGCCAAGCCCGATATTGAAAAAACCGTAAAGGTAAGCCCGGCCCAAAGTATTTTTTTTAACCAGTTTAAGGTAGATAGTTTAAAGCTGATCAACAGCCGCCGCTTGCTTGACTTTACTTACAAACCCAAAATCAACGCCCTTGCGGATGTCGGTTTTAACAGCGATTTTACCGGGCAGGAATATAAAAATTTTGGCCTGAGCGCCGGTTTTACCCTTTCCATCCCGATATATGACGGCGGGCAGCGAAAACTGGCCTATAAAAAGTTGAACCTTCAAGAAGATACCCGCCAAAATTATAAGACGTTTTTTGATATGCAGTACCGCCAGCAACGGGCGCAGTTAAATCAGCAGATCACGGAGAATGAAGCCTTACTTGCGCAGGTAACCGACCAGATGAAATACATTGAAAGCCTGATAAAAGTTGACACGCAACTCATGCAAACCGGCGATCTTAAAATTGCCGACCTGATACTGGCCATAAACAATTACCTGGCTGTAAAGAACCTGTTTACACAAACTACCATAACAGGCCTGCAACTGACCAACCAATTAAATTACTGGAACAAATAACTCATGAAGATATTGTGCACCTATAAATTTTCCTTTTTTGCGTTAAGCCTGCTTATGCTGCTGGCCGCCTGTAAGGGTAAAGACGCGGCCGGCGACGAAGCAGATGCGAAAACAGAAGCCATAACCCCGGTTACCGTGACTACCGTAAATGACAGTACTTTGGTAGATTATACCAACCTGAACGCTACATCAACCTTTCAGCAGAAAAATATTGTGAAGGCCAATGCCAACGGGTATGTACAAAATATCAATATCCACCCGGGCCAGTATGTCAATAAGGGACAGGCACTTTTCAGTATCAAGACAAAGGAAGCACAAAGTATTGGCAATACCATTAACATTTTAGATACCACGTTTAAATTCTCGGGCGTCAACAAGATAAAAGCACCCGAGCATGGTTACCTTACCCAACTGAACCACCAAAGCGGCGATTATGTACAGGACGGCGAACAGCTTGCCGTAATAAGCGACCGCGCAAGTTTTGCCTTCGTGATGCAATTACCTTATGAAATGCGGTCGACTGTAAAACCTGACCAGGATGTACTGCTTACCCTACCCGATGGCAGAAAAATGAACGGCAAAGTGAGCGCGTTTATGCCATCGGTTGACACTGCTTCGCAAACCCAGGGTGTAGTTATCAAGATACCAGCCGATAATACCATCCCCGAAAATCTGATCGCCAAAGCAAGGATCATTCGTTCATCAAAATCAAATACGCAGTCATTACCCAAAACAGCGGTACTGACCAACGAAACCCAGACAGATTTTTGGGTAATGAAACTGATCAACCCTACCACGGCAATTAAAGTACCCGTTACCAAGGGCATTGATGTTGGCGACAGGGTGGAGATCTTATCGCCAAAATTTACCCGGCAGGATCAAATTATAGTTACCGGTAACTACGGCTTAACAGATACCGCCAAAATTAAAATAGTTAAATAATGACGCCTGTAAAAGACTTCTTTATTTCGCATAAAAAACCACTGGCGCTGGTACTGGTATTAATTATTGCTGGGGGTATCTTTGCATATACACGGCTGCAAACCTCGCTTTTCCCCGAGATCACGTTCCCCAAGATAAAGATCATTGCCGACGAGGGCCTGCAACCCGTAGACAAAATGATGGTTACGGTTACTAAGCCATTGGAGAATGTTGTTAAACAGGTGCCCGACCTACAAATTGTACGCAGCACCACCAGCCGCGGCAGCTGCGAAATATCGGCCTTTATGAGCTGGAATGCTGATATGGACCTGAGCCAGCAACGTATCCAATCGGCTATTGACCAGATAAAGAACGATTTGCCTGCCGATGTAAATATCAGCGTGCAAAAAATGAACCCGTCGATCTTGCCTGTTAGCGGGTACACTTTAGAAAGCCATAACCGCTCGCCGATCGAGTTGCGCCAGCTGGCAACTTATACCATTAAGCCCTTTTTATCGCAGGTTGATGGTGTATCAGAGATCAGGATAATAGGCGGTAAGATAAAAGAGTACTGGCTTATCCTTAATCGCCAAAAAATGAGCAGCCTGGGCGTAACGCCCGATGTTATTACCAACGCGCTGGCGCAAACCAACTTTGTAAAATCGGGCGGTTACCTGTCTGACTATAAAATGCTGTACCTGGCCGTTACCGATGCCACCATTGCCACCAAAGAGCAGTTGCAAAACATGATCGTGAGCAATGACCGTAAGCGTATTATCCAGCTAAAGGATATTGCCTATGTGGAAATAAACGAGGGCATTGAATACACTCGCATTAACGCCAACGGGCATGATGGTGTACTGGTAGCTGTAATTAAACAGCCAAACGCAAACCTGGTATCGCTGTCAACTGCTATGGCTGATAAGGTGAAAGAAATGCAAAAGATCCTGCCTGCCGATGTCACCATAAAGCCCTACTATATCCAGGCTGATTTTGTAAACGATTCTATAAAAAGTGTGAGCGACAGCTTATGGGTGGGTTTACTGTTGGCAATAATTGTAGCCATTATATTTTTACGATCATTAAAAGCAAGTATCGCCATATTAATAACCATCCCCGTAACGCTAAGCCTCACTTTGCTGGTGTTGTATTGGGTGGGCTATACCTTCAACATCATGACGCTGGGCGCTATTGCCGCGGCCATAGGCTTAATTATTGACGATGCCATTGTGGTTGTCGAGCAGATCCACCGCGCTCATGAAGAACATCCAAACGAACTGACCAGCAAACTGATCCACAAGGCTGTAGACTATTTGTTCCCGGCAATGGTAGGATCTTCTATAAGTACCATTGTAATTTTTGTGCCGTTTTTATTGATGACGGGTGTTGCAGGTGCTTATTTCCAGGTGCTGACCAATACCATGATCATCACATTGGTATGCTCATTTTTTGTAACGTGGATGGGCCTGCCGGTTGTTTACCTGCTGCTTACCCGCAAGCCAAAATCTGCCGATCTGTTAAAGGCGAAAAAAGAAAAGCCGCACCGTGTTCCCAAACAACAATGGGTGCGCTGGTTCATATTGCGCCCATGGTTAAGTTTTGCCATCATCATCGGTTTGATTGTGGTGATCGTACTTATTCCGGGAACGTTAAAAACCGGTTTCCTGCCGGATATTGATGAGGGCAGTATTGTTTTAGATTACTCCTCGCCTCCGGGCACTTCGTTAGAAGAAACAGACCGCATGCTGCGCGAGGCCGAAAAGATCATCATCAAACAACCCGAAGTTGAAGCCTACTCGCGCCGTACCGGCACGCAGATGGGTTTCTTTATTACTGAACCGAACCGTGGCGACTACCTGATCCAGCTAAAAAAGCAACGCGATAAAAGTACCGATGAAGTAATCAGCGAACTGCGTAAAAAAATCTCGTCAACCCAACCTGCCCTGGTGATAGATTTCGGGCAGGTTATAGGCGATATGCTGGGCGACCTGACCACCACCGCCGAACCTATCGAGGTAAAAGTTTACGGCGATGATCAGCATAAACTGCAAGAATTATCCAAACAGATTGCCGACGCGCTAAATACGGTAAAAGGCACGGCTGATGTTTTTAACGGCATTGTAATAGCGGGGCCTTCTGTAAGTATTGTGCCTGATTATGATAAACTGGCGCAATATAATGTAACCCCTGCTAACCTGCAGGCACAAACGCAAACCGCTCTGGAAGGAAGTATCGTTGGTAATTTACTTGATAAACAACAGCTATCAACTATACGAATGGTTTATCCGGGCAATCGCTCATTGAGTATATCGGGGGTAAAAGATCTGAATATATTTTTACCAAAGGGTAATATGATCCCGATCAGCAGACTGGCAACAGTAGAACTAAAACCCGGCGATGCCGAAATAAACCGCGAAAACCTGCAATCCATAGGCGTGGTAAGTTCACGCATTGAGGGCAGCGACCTGGGTACGGTAATGCCGGCCATTAAAAAAGCGGTAGCCAAAATAAACCTGCCGCAAGGTTATCACATAGAATATGGCGGTGCCGATGCCGAGCAACAACAATCGTTTAAAGAGTTACTGACTATTTTGATAACTGCTTGTTTACTGGTTTTTGGGGTGATATTATTCCTGTTCAAACAGTTCAGGATAGCGGTGTTGATCCTGGTGGTATCCGTATTGGGTATTTCAGGTAGTTTACTGGCATTGTTTCTAACCGGCACCCCACTTAACGTGGGCAGTTATACAGGGTTAATCATGATTGTAGGTATAATTGGTGAAAATGCCATATTCACGTTCCTGCAATTTAAACAAAGCGTATTAGACGGCAGTAAAGCAGACGAGGCCATTATCTATTCTATCTCAACCCGATTACGCCCTAAATTAATGACCGCTTTGGGCGCCATCATTGCTTTAATGCCGCTGGCTTTGGGTATTGGCGCAGGCGCGCAATTGCACCAGCCGCTGGCTATCGCGGTAATTGGCGGATTCCTGGCTGCATTGCCTTTGTTGCTCATTGTGTTGCCAAGTATGTTGAAAATCCTGTATCGCAAAGGAGATGTTGATCCGCACGATCATTTAAAAATACATGTTGCATAATACAAGCTTTCTACAGAATCGGTAACGATGTTTGAATAAAAAAACTACGCAATGAAAAAGACCTTTTTAACTGCTGCGGCCATATTACTGGCCGGCATGACCTATGCCCAAACTTATGTATTAGACAAAACCATCAATTTAACGGGCGATGGCGGCTATGATTACCTGTCTATCGACCAAGTAAACAACCGCTTGTATGTATCGCATGGCACTATGGTAAACGTGGTTGACCTGGCTACAGACCAACAGGTAGGTGTAATTGATAACATGAAGGGCGTACATGGTATAGCTATTGACAATAAAGCTAATCGCGGTTTTATCAGTGATGGGCGTGCTAACGCGGTTGTAGCTTTCGACCTGAAGACCTTAAAAACAATAGCGACTATCCCTGTCGACGCCAAAGGACCGGATGCTATTATGTATGATCCTTTTACTGACCGTGTTTACAGCTTTAACGGCGAAAGCAACAATTCGTCGGTTGTAGATCCGAATACGCTTAAACAAGTTGGCACCATTGCACTGGGCGGCGGGCCTGAATTTGCTGTAAGCGATGGTAAAGGCAAAATATACAATAACCTGGAAGACAAGAACAGCCTGAATGTTATTGACGCGAAAGCAATGAAGGTGATCAAAAATTATCCTCTTGCACCCGGTGGCGGCCCTACCGGTATAGCGCTTGACCCGAAAACCAATCGCACTTTTTCTGTTTGTCGTGAAAATAAAGCAATGGAAGTAGTAAATATTTTAACAGGCAAAGTTGTGGCTACCGTACCCATTGGTGCAGGTGTTGACGCGGTAGCTTTCGATCCTGAAACCAAGCTGATCTTTTGCTCGAACGGCGACGGAACTACCACCATCATTAAACAACAAGCCGCTGATAAGTATGCCGTTGTACAAACATTAGCTACACAAACCCGTGCAAAAACATTAGCTTTAGATACTAAAACACATAAGATTTACTTGAGCGTAGCCACCATGGAACAGGGTACCCGTAAAGCAATTCCGGGCACTTTCAAGGTATTAGTTTTTAAACAAGAATAATATTTTTATAACTTATATGTAAAATTTTATAATTATTATTGGAGAATTGAGTTTATAAATATATATCCCTATACAAACTTAAAAAATTGATTTTTATAAAATTTTATGACTAAAAGAACAGACTTTGTCTACTCGCAGGTTGCAGAGCCACACCGTGTACGCACCAAACAAATTTTAAAGCAGTTTCCTAATATGCGGAACCTGATAGGCAAAAATCCAAGTACCATATTTGCGATAATTGGCCTTGTTGCTTTCCAACTGGTATTAGCTTACCTGCTTCGCGACCAATCATGGTGGCTGGTATTTGGCGCTGCTTATTTATTAGGGGCTTTTGCAGATCATGCGCTTTTTGTAATGATCCACGAGTGTGCACACCAGTTATTGTTTAAGAGCCGTTCGGCTAACCGCTGGGCCGGTATGTTGGCTAATATGCCGCAAATTTTCCCAAGTTCTATTTCTTTCGAGCGTTATCATATCAAACACCACTCTTTCCAGGGTGTACATGAGTTAGATGCCGACTTGCCAAACAGGTGGGAAGCAAAGCTTATTAATAATTCATTTTTAGGAAAAGCCTTGTGGTTACTGTTTTACCCGGTATTTCAGATCTTCCGTCTTTCAAGGTTACGCGAGATCCATCCTTTTGATATCTGGGTTTTAGCAAACCTTGCTGTACAAGTAGCATTTACTGCCGCCATATATTATTTTTTAGGATGGCACGCGTTAGCATTTTTAATATTAAGCTTCATGTTTTCTGTTGGTTTGCACCCGCTTGGCGCACGCTGGATACAGGAACACTATTTAACCCATAGTGTTGAGCAGGAAACCTACAGCTATTACGGCGGCTTAAACCTGGTTGCCTTTAACGTAGGCTTTCATAATGAGCACCATGACTTTCCGTCTATCCCATGGAACAAATTACCGCAGATAAAGAAAACCGCGCCTGAATATTATGATACTTTATACTCTCATAAATCATGGACCAAGCTGTTTTTCCGCTTTTTGTTTGATAAAGAGATCTCGTTATTTAACCGGATCCTGAGAAAAGAAAGAGGCAAAGTTGCCCTTACCGACGTATCAAAACCCGATGCGGAAATGGCACATAATTAAATATATACAAAGGCCCTGACGGGGCCTTTGTTATTGAAAATCAAATCTGTTAACATCTTTTAACATAAGTCGTTTAGTTTAGAATTGGGCGCCCCACTCATTTTAAGTACCTTTGCACAAAACGCTTAGCCCCCAATGAGCCGGACTAAAAAATTAAATATACTCATCCCCGTCATATTCGCGTTGTTTTTAGGGGCTTATGCCAGGCATCGGTATATGGTAAGACAGATAACCATAACGGGGCATTTACAGGATAAAGAGATGAACGAGATTTCGGGTATCTCGGCATCGGGCATTGAAAAGGATATTTATTACGTACATAACGACAGCGGTGATACCAGTCGTTTTTTCAGCATATCACCTGATGGCAAATTGATCTCGACGATTTATTTTAAGGGCGCTACTAAAGCCGAAAAGGGTGTAGTTGATTGTGAAGATATAGCCGTTGGCCCCGGCCCTGATAGTAAAAAAAGCTATGTTTATATGGGCGATATCGGTGACAATTACAGCATGCGTAAATTCATTACCATTTACCGGATGGCCGAACAGCCGTCATTTTTTAAAGAAGGCGTTACACATGCAACAGCTACCCCACTCCACTTAAAATACCCCGACGGCCCGAAAGATGCTGAAACTTTAATGGTTGATCCTTTAGAAAAGCTGTTCTACGTAGTTTCAAAAAGACATGATACGGTAGGTATTTACACTGCTCCGCTTGCTTACAAAGCCAATGATACGGTTGTAATGACCCGTCGTGCCAAACTATTTTTTGCCGGCTTTAAGCCATTTAAATGGATAACTGCCGGCGATATATCAAAAGACGGACGCCAGATCCTGCTAAAAAGTTATGAGAAGGTTTATTACTGGAAACGCAATGAGGATGAACCTGTATGGAAAGTTATGCAGGAAAAACCCGAAGAGTTAAATTATCAGCAGGAAAGACAAGGCGAGGCAATTGGCTTTACAGCCGAGGGTAAAGGCTACTATACCACCAGCGAGGGTATTTTCGCTCCTATTTACTACTATAACACCCCTTGATCACGGACGGTTATGATCGGCAGGTTATCTACTTTTAAATCAACAAATAAGACTAACTATTTTGTGTTTCGTTTGTTGAAATAAAAGTTCTAAATTTAAATGAATTATAAAACCACCGATCATGAAAAGAAAAATCATAACTACAAGTTTACTGGTAAGCTGTGCGCTTATTTGTTTTGCTGCCGTAACCGGCCTTGCCGGCAAATGGAAAGGATCGATCAAAACAGCCGATGGTGACGATATTTCACTTACCTACAATTTTAATGTTGACGGCGATAAATTAACAGGCACCATATTTTCACCAAGCGGCGAGCTGAAGATCTATGACGGTAAGATCATAAACGAAAAAGACTTTACTTTTAAAGTTGACGTAAATGATGAGACCGTGCCAAGTACCGGCAAATTTTATGGCGATTCGGTTGTTGTAGTTGCCCTGCTTGACGGACAAAAAGTTCACTCCGTGCTAAAAAAAGTGGCTGATAAAAACTGAGTTAGCATTATAGCAACCTTCATTTAATATTAACAGGTAAGTTAAACTTAACTTATTGTTTACTTAAATCGAGGATAATTTTTTGTTCACATAAGCCGGGTATTTTTAAATAAAACTACTCAGGATTATGAAAACAAGAATCTTAACAACCGCGCTGTTAGTATTAGGTAGTTTTGCTGTATGCCTTGCAGCAATAACCGGGTTAAACGGCAAATGGACCGGCTCAGTAAAAATCACCCCTGAAGATGATATCGCCCTGGTTTACAATTTTAAAGTTGATGGCGATAAATTAACCGGTACAGTGCAATCACCAGATGGTAATGACCTGCCTATTACCGATGGTGTTTTAACAGGCAATGACCTTACGTTTAATGTAAAAGTAGGCAAGTTGGTTGTAATGCACACCGGAAAATATTATGGCGACTCTGTTGTAGTTGCAGCTGATGTGGCAGGCAAAAGCCTGCGCGCCACTTTAAAAAGAGATAAATAATAGTAGTACATAACCGGCCATTGTTACTACTTGTAGCAATGGCCGGTTTTTAATACTCTGCCTATTTGCTTTTGCATCGTTTAGCAATTACCTTTGCAGCGATATGTTAAAGCGTTTTACCGCCATTTTATTACTTGTTACTATGGTTTCGGCCAACTTTTCGCGCTATTTTGTATACGCGGGATTTGAGTTAAACAAGAAATACATCGCCACTAATTTGTGCGAGAACCGCGATAAACCCTGGATGCATTGTAATGGCCATTGCTATTTCATGAAAAAGATCAAGGCTGCGCAGGATGCCGAAAAGAATGATTCGCGCCAGTCACAAAAAAATCTTTTCCAGGAAGTATTTTTTGCATCAGCCACTACAATTACCTTCCACACCCGGTTATTGCGTACCGTGTCAACCCCTTACAACAGTCCGCTTGCTGTAGCTTTTAGCGGCGCTGTTTTCCGCCCTCCGCAGTTAGGTTAAGTTTTCCTTTTTACAGTTTTCAGGTAAATATGCGCTACGCCATAAACGTGGTTTCGCGTCTTTATACCTGATCCTGTACCCTACTACATCCAATTTTTTCTTAACCACAGAAGGCAACTTCTCTTACACATTAATATGAAAAAATATTATATATTTTTTTTGCTGAACTTTTTTACCACCATTGCATTTGCCCAAACCATAACCGGCACAGTTACTGATGCCATTACGCACGAGCCATTACCCGGCGTAATGATCAAACAAGCTGGCACTACCCTATCACAAACCAACGCTAAAGGCCAGTTCACTATCGCCGCAGACATAAAAACAATTACGGTTACCATGGTTGGCTACATCGCTAAAACAGTTGACGTAACCGGCGATAAATTAAGCATAGCGATAGAGCCATCAAATGTCGATCTGCAACCCGTTATCGTATCAGCCAGCCGCGAAGGCGAAGCCAGGCAGGATGCGCCCATTGCTATCAGCAAGATCAATTCGGCCCAGATAAAAGATACCAAAGCCACCGCATTGTACCAACTGCTGAACAAGGTAGCAGGCGTATACATGGTTAATTTAGGTAATGAGCAGCATACCATGGCTATCCGCCAGCCAATCACCTATAATGCATTGTATCTATATATGGAAGATGGTGTGCCTATTCGCCCTACGGGAATCTTTAACCACAATTCGCTTTATGAGATCAACATGAGCGGCGTGAAAGATATCGAGGTGATCAAGGGCCCTGCATCATCACTATATGGCAGTAATTCAATTGGCGGGGCGGTAAACTTCATTACCCAGGGGCCGCCTGCCGGATATGCAGGCAACCTAGCCATACAAGGCGACAATTTTAACTACCGCAGGGTTGATGCCGACGGCGGTTTTACATCGGGCAAGTTCGGTTTGTATGCAGGCGGCTACGTAGCCCATCAAAAAGATAGCTGGCAGGATTATTCCGATTTTGATAAATACTCCGTCAACTTTAAAACCACCTACGCCGTTAACGACCGTACCAAACTGACAGCAAGCGCAGCCTACAATTACTTAAACACCCAAACGCCGGGCAGTTTAGATAGCGCCCACTTTTATAACAAAAGCTATGGCAGCAACCAGCGCTTTACTTACCGCAAGGTTGAGGCCTTTAGGGCAAGCGCTAAGATTGAACATAACTGGAACGATAAGAACAGCACTTTTTTCACCGCGTTCTTCAGGGATAATTCGACCGCCCAGTTACCCAGCTATTATATTGCCGACGTGCGGGATAATACCGGCGCTTACCTGAGTAGCAACGGGCAGATTAATGACCAGAAGTTTCAGAGCTACGGCTTTTTGGTGCAGCACCGCAGTAATTTTGATTTCCTGAATTCGCGCTTAATTGCCGGTGTTTATTTGGATGATAGCCCGAGCTCTTACTATGCACAGTTTTTGGATATTACCAAGGACGTGGCCAATAATTATTATACGTCGTTTACTAATACGGGTAACTATATTGACAATTACCGCATAAAGCTTTTTAATACCGCGGCCTATACACAATATGAGATTAATCCCGTTGAACCGCTGCGTGTAGTGATGGGTTTACGTTATGACCGGGTGCATTATAACTTCACCAACGGTTTAACCAACAACACAAAATATAAGCAGCACGAAATCAACGATTTTAATATTGTTGCCCCAAAATTAGGTTTAACTTATGATCTGGGGGAAAACAAGGGTTTTTATGCCAATTACAGCGTAGGTTTTCAGCCACCTGAAACCGGCGACCTGTATAGTGCCCGCCAGTTAACGCCGCTTAAGCAGGCCACCTTTAATAACTACGAAATTGGGGGCTGGGTATCAGCTTTTGATAAGAAAATGTACATAGAAGTGAGTTTATATGACCTTGAAGGTCATAACGAGATCATCAACCAGCTACTGCCTGATAATACTACCCAAAATCAAAACGCAGGTGCTACGCGTCACCAGGGAATAGAATATGCCATAACTTATGCGCCTGTTAATCAGTTAATTTTTAGATTTAACGGGACAAACGCTAAACATACTTACATTGATTACAGCGAGGTTGCCACCAATTATACCACCAATACCATCTACAGCATCAGTTACAACGGCAAACGCATGAACAACGCCCCTGCCTGGATAGCTAATTCCGAGTTAACTTATAAGCCCAATTACCTGCCGGGATTTAGAATTGCGACAGAATGGCAACATATCGACCAATATTATACCAACCCGGCAAATACCAAAACTTATTCTGGTTATGATATTTATAATTTGCGGTTAGGGTATGACTTTAAGCAAACGCTGGTAAAAGGTGTGGGCATATGGTTTAATGTGCTAAACATGACCAACAAATTATACGCCACCACGGTAACCAGCAATCAATACGGCGACACTTATAACGCCGCTCCACCTCGCACCTTTACCTTAGGTATTAGTTACTCATTCGCTAAAAACTAAATATGAAAACAAGTACCGAACCACGTAATACTGCAGCAAAGCGCAGTTTTTATAAATGGCACCGCATAATTGGTTTAACCGCATTAGTGCCTGTTATTTTCTGGACCATCAGCGGTTTGTCGCACCCGTTCATGTCAAACTGGTTCAGGCCGTATATACCTGTCGAGGTGTACGCGCAGCCAACCCAAAATCAATTAAAACCTGCATTATCCATTCAGCAGGTGCTGGACCAGAATCATATTACCGAATTAAGAAACTTCAGCCTTGTCAGCTTTAATAAAAACACCTATTACCAGGTTATTGACAAGGACAGTGTTTATAATTATTATTCGGCAAACAATTGCAGGTTATTGCCTGACGGAGACAAGCTTTATGCTATTTACCTGGCGAGATACTTTACGCAGGATAGCACATCGGCCATAAAAAGTGCGATGTTGCAAAAAGCGTTCGACGGGCAATACCAACCCATTAACCACCTATTGCCGGTATGGAAGATAGCCCTGAACCGCCCCGATGGCATGGATGTTTACATTGAAACCGCGCAAAGCCGCATGGGCACTTTTAACAACAACACCCGCAAAACTTTTTTGTGGGTGTTTGAACAGTTTCATACGTGGCAGTTTCTGGCAGATCTGGGCGGCAATACGTTCAGACTGATCGTATTGCTCACGCTGGTTAGCATTATGTTTTTAGCTTTACTAAGCGGGCTTATAGTGTATGGCCTGTTCTGGAAAAACTTTAAAGCCGTAACAGATAAGCGCAAACAAAAAGGTATAGAAGATAAAAGGTTTATCCACCGTTATCACCGGCAGATCGGGTTGGGGATATCCTTTATTCTGTTACTATTCATCATCAGCGGCGCGTTTCATTTGGTGGTGCAGTTACGCTACCAAAAAGATAAGCCACAATACGCCCAACTTATCTACCGCAACCAGCTTGGTTTATCTAACCTGCAATTACCACTGGCCGATAGTAACATCAAACGCGTAGCGCTTGCAAGGTTTAACAACCATACCTTTTACCAGGTAACCAATAATAAAAAACAGATTTTGTACTTTGATGCTGTAAATGGCACAGAGCTACAGGATGGTGATAAACAATATGCCGCGTTTTTAGGTAAATATTATGGCGATGATAAAACTATAGGCGATCCGACTATCACAAGGATAGGTCAGTTTGATAACGAATACGGTTTCATCAACAAGCGCCTGCCGGTACAAAGGCTTAGCTATGCTGATGGCCGTAACAGGTATATCGAAACCACATCGGCCAAGCTGGCGGCCGAAGTCGCCGGGATAGACCGTGCCGAGGGCCTGAGCTTTATTTTCCTGCATAAATTTTTCTGGATGACCTGGGCAGGCAAAGATATCCGCGACATTGTGAGTATGTTAGCGGCGTTGACGGTTTTAATAGTTTCGTTGTTAGGCTTTACCGCATTCATTAAAAACAAATAAGCAATGACCAAAGCATTGGTAGTACTGGCATTTATAGGTTTATGCTTAGGCGCATGTAATGCCGGCAAGGATAAACCTGCTAAGAAAAAGCAATATAAATATTACTGCATTATGCACCCCGAAATTGGAGCAGATAAACCTGGAATCTGCTCCAAATGCGGGATGCAGCTAGTTGAACGAGACACTATAAAGTAGCCTTAATTTTACTTTGTGCTTACGTTGATTTTGTAGCGGTATAGTAGTTTTGCATTATGAAGATACAAATATGGTCTGACGTAATGTGCCCGTTCTGCTACATTGGCAAACGCAGGTTTGAACAAGCTTTGCAGCAATTTGAGCACAAAGATGAAGTAGAGATAGAATGGAAAAGCTTTCAGCTTAACCCTAACATGGTAACAGACCCCACCATAAATATTAACCAATACCTTGCCGATATTAAAGGCATAACATTGGATCACGCCAAACAAATGAACGACCAGGTAACCGAAATGGCCGCCGAAGTTGGTTTAACTTATGATTTTGATAAGGCTATTGTAGCCAATAGTTTTGATGCACACCGTTTCGCGCATTTAGCAAAACAAAACGGCTTGGGTGATGAAGCCGAAGAAGCCCTGTTCAAGTCATACTTCACCGAAGGTAAAAACATTGCCGACCATGATGTTTTAGCTGATCTTGGCGAAAGCATAGGTTTAGATAAAGCCGAGGTTTATCATACGCTGGCGGGTAATAAATATGCTATTAATGTTCAGCAGGACATTGCACAGGCTCAGCAGTTAGGTATCCGCGGTGTTCCGTTTTTTGTAATGGACAATAAATACGGGGTATCGGGCGCGCAGGCTGTACCGACTTTTGTGCAAACATTAGAAAAAGCCTATAATGAATGGGCGTTAAACAAACCTGTAAAACTGGATGTTATTGAAGGCGATAGCTGCGAGGTTGGCGGGGATTGTTAAATAAATTAAGCATAATAAAGCGTGTTCGCTTTACTAATAAATATTGTGAGCATCTGCTCTCACTGTTACAATGCAAGCCAGGACGCTTGCATTTTTCATTCGGTTAAGCGTGGACGCTTAACTGGGCATCACTTATCCCTGTTCAAATCACCATCGTTAGGATTTAAGATATATTCAAAATTTTCATACCCGTTATGAAAATGAAACTTAAGCCTTATTTTAGGTATTTCAATATCTAACGACAAAGCCGCCAGGATTTCAGGCAGGTTATCCCTGATCAGTTTAAGATCGGTAACCTTTGGCATTTCAACATAAATACCATCCTCTACGGCTTTAATTTCCCATCCCGGCAGGTTGGCATGCTGCAAAATATCAAGCCACTTTTGTTGATAAGCATTCATAATAGTTATGATTATCTTATAGAAAGGAATAATAAGCGCAATGGTTTTATACAGCGATATTATTTTTTTGACTTTAACCTAACATAAACAAATGTACATTTGACGTTTAATCAAATGATTAATTTTTACTTGTATAAAACAAGTTTATTAACTTTTTGTATAATATAGTCAGGAAATATCTGGTATAAGTAATACCTTTGCCTCAATTAATGGACACTGCAAACAGCACAAGTATTCAGCTTAAAAAAAAGGCCAAAAAGCCTGTAAGCAAGATAAATACCTTTTTAATAAGCCTTTATAATATTAATAAGTTTATTATCCGGTTTTTTAAGGAAGCTTTTTTACCCCCTTTCGAGTTTAAAGAAATTGTAAGGCAATGTTATGAAACCGGGGTACGCTCATTCCCTTTAATATCATTAACCGGTTTTATAGTCGGGTTGATATTTACCAAGCAATCACGCCCGTCATTAGGTCAGTTTGGCGCTACGTCATGGCTGCCGTCTTTGGTATCCATAGCTATTATGCGTGCTTTGGCACCACTGGTAACAGCGTTAATTGCAGCAGGTAAAGTAGGTTCGGGCATAGGTGCCGAATTAGGTTCTATGCGCGTAACCGAGCAGATAGATGCCATGGAGGTATCGGGCACCAAACCTTTTAAATTTTTAGTATGTACCCGCGTGCTGGCTACCACGCTTACCATACCAATTTTGGCTACTTACACAGGTTTGGTGGCTATGCTGGGTGGCTATATCAACGTGGCAGTAAATGAGGGCACTAGCTTTAACACGTTCGTTCAGGAATTTTTTGACCCGCTTACGTTTACAGATTTTACTTCATCGCTTATCAAATCCATCGTGTTTGGGTTTACTATAGGCATTGTGGGCAGCTACCAGGGCTATTACTCTACCAAGGGTACCGAGGGTGTTGGTAAAGCCGCTAACGGCGCTGTGGTAACGGCTATGTTTTTGATCTTTATTGAAGAAATTGTTATCGTACAAATGACCAGTTGGTTCCGCTAAATATAAATTATGTACAAACCAAAGGCACCTATTGATCACACTAACGCGGTTATAACCATTAAGGGACTTGAAAAGTCTTTTGATGATTATCATGTATTACGCGGTATTGACCTTGATCTGTACCAGGGCGAGAACCTTGTGGTGCTTGGCCGTTCGGGCACGGGTAAGTCTGTATTGATAAAGATCATTTCTGGTTTATTACAGGCCGATACCGGATCTATCAATGTATTGGGTAAGGATATCAACAGTATTACAGACAGGGAATTGCAGGAACTACGCATCCGCATAGGATTTTCTTTTCAGAATAGTGCTTTATATGATAGCATGACCGTACGTAAAAACCTGGAGTTTCCATTGGTACGTAACCGCAAGGGCATTACCCGTAAAGAAATAGATAGCGCGGTTGAAGAAGTACTGGAGGCGGTTGGTTTATCACAAACCATCAACCAGATGCCGTCAGAATTATCAGGCGGTCAGCGTAAGCGTATCGGCATTGCCCGTACGTTGATACTGAACCCTGAAATCATGCTGTACGATGAGCCAACAGCAGGCCTTGACCCCATTACCTGTATTGAAATTAATGAACTGATCAACGAGGTTCAGGAAAAATATAAAACATCATCGATCATCATCACGCATGATTTGACATGTGCCAAACAAACCGGCGACAGGATAGCCATGTTATTAGACGGGCAGTTTCAGCGCCAGGGTACTTTTGACGAGGTTTTTGATACAAATGACGAACGGGTAAAACCATTCTTTGATTACAATTTTATAAAATAGATTCATAAAAGCATTAAAATATAATGGAAAAAGCAGAAAATAAACGAGCGGTAATAGTAGGGCTATTTTTAGCCATCGGCTTGATCGTATTTATTCTTGGCGTTTTTACATTGGGCAGCCAGTCAAAAACCTTTTCAAAAAGCATACATGTAAGCGCGGTATTCGATGATGTTTCGGGATTAAAAATCGGTAACAGCGTTTGGTTCTCGGGCGTTAAGGTGGGTAGCATCAGCAAGATCCATTTCATCGGCCCCTCGCAGGTTGATGTGCGCATGAGTATTGACGAAGCTTCACAACAATATGTACACCGTAATGCGGGCGTTCATATTGGCTCTGACGGATTGATAGGTAATAAGATAATTGTAATTGATGGCGGTAGCCCGCAGGCACCTATTATTCAGGATAACGATGTTTTACAAACTGAGAAAGTAACCTCGACCGACGATATGTTAAAGGTATTACAGCAAAACAACCAGAACCTGTTATCAATAACCGGCGATTTTAAAATGTTGAGCCGTAAAATATTACAAGGCAAGGGTACGGTAGGCACTTTAATGGCCGATAGCACCGTGGGGATCCAGTTTAGAAATGCCATGAGCAATTTTCAAAAAGCCAGTGCAAACGCGGCTCAGTTATCCGCGCAGTTACAACGCTTTAGTGTAAAAATGAATAGCAAAGGCGGCCTTGCAGATAAATTATTTACTGATACCACGACATTTGCCAGCATAAAAGCGGTTACTAACCAGCTTAAACAAGCGGCCGCTAATACAACAGATATTACCAATACCTTAAAAGCTACTACTGATAAGTTTAACCGTACAGATAACGCTGTAGGTGTATTGTTAAACGATCCTAAAGCAGCCGCACAGGTACAAAGCACTATACAAAACCTGCAGCAAAGTTCCATCAAATTGAATGAGGACCTTGAAGCAGCTCAACATAATTTCCTGTTGAAAGGCTTCTTTAAAGATCGTGCGAAAGCTAAGGCTGACAGTATTAAGAAGGCTAACAAAAACTAAACTAAGATTTTTTGGATTAGAGGATTTTAGGATAGACAGCAAATTAATCCTATAATCTTCTAAACCTGTAAATCTTAGTCAAACACTTTCCTATTTCATAAGTTTAAATAATACAGGTGGTCTCATACCTGTTCATTTAATTTAACGCCTTATGAAAACTGCAAAACCAAACCCCACAGTAAACACCGGTACTAAAAAGGTTGTTGTTAAATCCCGCGAGGAAATAAAAACTGATTTCCCGATGAGTGAAAAGGACGAGGTAAAAAAAGCGGAACAGAAATTACAGCAGGGGCAAAAAAAGCAAGGCTAATTGTTATAACTTAGCTTTATCATCCGTTAATAAACACGGCTTGATTTAAGTTATGAGAAACCTTTTACTGCTTGTTATAATTACTTTGTCTATTGCTGCCTGCAAACCATCCGCGTCACCGCAGGATCTGTATGGCAAATGGAAATATATCCGTGTGCGTAACCCAAATGCCAGTCCGCCGGATAGTGTTGGTGCTGTTACCCTGCAAGCAGAAAAACCCTACATCCAGTTTACGCAGCAAGACAGCCTGATCATTAACTGGGACAGCAAGGTATTATCGCACGGTACCTTCAAAATAGATGGCCGGAATATCCAATACAAAGAGATCCTGCCCGACGGCAAAACCCGCGAGTTTCCGTTCTATATAGAAGATTTTACAGGTAAACAGATCATTTTCTCAACCAAGGGAACAGATGGATCTGAAGTTACCGCGGTGAAGGAGTAAAATAATTAAAAATAAAAGGTGATACTTAACCCATAATTTGCACATAGTTATAAAAAGACATTTGTATGCAAGGTATCAGCAATTCAGATCAGCAGGCAAGGCGGCAGGAGCTTTTTGTGCGGCTGTATAAAAGCGCGTTCCCGGTTGTGGCTAAATACGTGAGCCGTATGGGCGGAAGCTTTGACGAGGCTAAAGATATTTTCCAGGATGCGCTGGTGGTTTATTATGAAAAGGCTATCGTATCGCCTGCCCTGTTAAATAATGATATCGCCTACCTTGTTGGTACTGCCAAAAACTTATGGATAAAGCGGTACAGGCAAAGCAATCAAAACATACCGCTTGATCTGGTAGATGTGGCATTTGCCGACGAGGAACACCTGTCAAACAACCGCCTGATGCGTTTCCTAGAAACCGCAGGTAAAAAGTGTATGGAGCTGTTAAAAGGCTTTTATTATGATCAGCTATCGCTTACGGAGATAGCCAACGAATTTGGCTATTCGGGCATTCGCAGCGCCACAGTGCAGAAATACAAATGTTTAGAGAAAGTAAGAGAAACCGTTAAAGAAAAAGCGTTGACGTATGACGACTTCATGGAATGAAACCCGGCAGATAGAAGCCCACATCATGGGGACGGCCAACACAGGCGATGCTTTATTATTTGAAGCCAAGCTGATGCTGGATAACGACCTGGCCGACAAAGTGACCTGGCAGCAAAAAACTTACGAAACCATACAGCAATTTGGCCGTCGTCAGCTTAAAAAAGAAATAGAACAAGTACACCAACAACTGTTTACGCAGCATGAGCATACCGGCTTCGCGCAAAAAATAAGGCGACTGTTTAGTAAACAATAAACCAAAAACATCATGAATATTGACAAGAACGAGTTCCGCAAATTTGCGGTGGGGCATTGCCATGTCCAAAAAGATCAGGTAGATAACTACATTTCGACAGTAGAACGAACTTCCATCCCGACCGCCATGACGCCTTATATTACTGAAGAGCGAGAAATGCGGGTATCGCAAATGGATGTATTTTCAAGGCTGATGATGGACCGGATCATCTTTATGGGCGCGCCCGTTGAGGCTAACATCGCCAATATTGTACAGGCGCAATTGCTGTTCCTGCAATCAACCGATGCCAAGAAGGACATTCATATGTACATCAACTCGCCGGGTGGCGAGGTATACGCCGGGTTTGGTATTTACGATACCATGCAATTGGTAAGTCCCGATGTTGCTACTATTTGTACCGGCATGGCGCTGTCTTTTGGGGCGATATTACTATGTGGCGGCGCCAAAGGCAAACGCAGCGCGCTGGCACATTCGCGGGTAATGCTGCACCAGCCCCTGGGCGGTGTGCAGGGACAGGCATCTGATATTGAGATCACCGCCAACCAGGTGTTAAAAGTTAAAAAAGAGCTGTATGATATCATATCAAAACACAGTGGCCAGGATTACCAGAAAGTACATGATGTTTGCGACCGCGACCACTGGATGGTAGCCGCCGAAGCCAAAGAATTTGGCGTGATAGATGAAGTGTTGACCTAAAAAATCAGACAGGTGATTCATTTTAGTATGTGAATCACCTGTTTTGTGTAATTAAGGCTTGTAGCGGATATTGACTTGATTGACTATATTGCATTAACCAATTAGTTTCAATGAAAGCAAAACCCTTCAAACCCTGTCGGTATATTTTCGCGGGCGTAATTTTATTGCTGGCTTTTTCACATCTTGCATCGGCGCAAGACCTGCCGGTATGGAAGCCTGAGATGAACGCAAATGCTACAGGCGACTGGCTGGTTAAGCCCGAAACAAAATTGGCCGGTGTTTACAAAACACCCGATAACAAAAACATTATACTTTACAATGGTTTGGTGAGGCGTAGTTTCCGCATATCGCCTAACGTTGCCTGCTATGATCAGGTAAACCTGCAAAATGGCAAACAACTTATCCGTTCGGTAAAAGCTGAAGCAAGGATAACTATAAACAATAAAGCATATAATATTGGCGGCTTGTACGGCCAAAAAGAAAACGCCTACCTGCTGCCCGGCTGGCTGGACAGTTTCATTGCTAACACTGAAGATTTCCAGTTTGAGCGATACGAGGTATCGCCTATTGCGCCAATAATCAACTGGAAAAGCGACGGATGGTGGGCAAGCAATAAAGATCAGCCAACAGGCAAAACCGTTTCTTTTTTCTATCACTCAAAGCTGAAAGAACTTAAGGGTATAACAGTAGCGGTGCATTACAGCATTTATGATGGTATCCCATTGATCAGTAAATGGGTCACTGTTGACAACAAAACAGCTTCGGCAATTATTATAGGGCGGGTGGTAAATGAAATAATGGGTGTTGTTGAAGAAGAAAGCGCCGTGGTAGGGAGCACTAAAGAAATGCTTACCCCGCAAAGCCTTTATATTGAAAATAACTACGCCTTCAACAATGCCATGCGTTCGCGCTTAAGCGATCAAACCACGCATTGGCTGGCCGACAGCACATACACATCGCAGGTAAACTATGATTACCAAACGCCATGTTTATTGCAGGTTTACCCCGAGAAAGTTACGGCTGTGGAACTTAAACCCCGCGACAATTTTACGTCGGTACGCACTTATGAACTATTGCTAGACAACTACGACCGCGAAAGGCGCGGACTGGCCATACGTAAAATGTACCGTACTTTAACACCATGGGTAACTGCCAACCCCATTTTTATGCACCTGGTAAGTAAAAATGATGATGAGGTACGCACCGCTATTGATCAATGCGTGGCAACCGGCTATGAGGCGTTGATACTGAGCTTCGGCAGTCATTTAAATATGGAGGATACATCGGCAGCAAATTTGAAAAAGTGGGAACGTTTGGCCGAATACGCCCATAGTAAAAACATAAAACTGGGCGGGTACTCTTTATTCAGCTCACGCAAGATAAGCGACAGCGATGATGTAGTCGACCCAAAAACAGGCAAACCAGGCGGCGCTTTTTTTGGCAATGCCCCATGCTACGGCAGCCAGTGGGGATTAGGCTACCGCGATAAAATAAAGAAGTTTTTTACAGCGACAGGGTTCGATATCTGGGAGAACGACGGACCCTACCCCGGTGATGTCTGCGCGTCGACCACGCATCCCGGGCACAAAAATTTAGACGACAGCCAGTGGCGGCAAATGGAAATACAAAAAGAACTATACCATTGGCTTAACCAGCGCGGCGTTTATATCAACGCCCCCGACTGGTATTTTATGGACGGAACCAATAAAATTGCCATTGGCTACCGCGAGGTAAATTTCTCGCTTTCAAGAGAGCAGCAGGTTATTCTTAACCGGCAAAATATTTATGACGGCCTTTGGAACGAGATCCCGAGTATGGGTTGGGGCTTTGTGCCGCTTACAAAATACCAGGGAGGCGGCCCCGAGGCCATATTAGAGCCATTAAGTGAGCACCTTGACGCCTACAAGGCGCTGATGATGGAATATTACGGGTCGGGCGTACAGGCTTGTTACCGTGGGCCACGCTTGTACGATACAGAGGCTACCCGTCAAACAGTTGCCGACGTAATATCCTGGTATAAGAAATACAGGGAGATACTGAATGCAGATATTATTCACCTACAGCGTGCCGACGGCAGGGATTGGGATGGTATTATGCACGTAAACCCGCAACTGAAAGAAAAAGGCCTGATCATGTTGTACAATCCGCTTAAAGAAAAAATAACGCGCACCATTAAAGTACCGCTGTATTATACCGGCCTTAGCCAAACCGCCACATTTTTAGAAAAAGGCGAAACCAAAACCGAAAAAAATATTGATCGCGATTTTACAACCGATTTGACATTTACAATTGGCCCGGAAAGTTATACATGGTTTGTGGTAGAGTAGTAAATATTAATGCGCCATACCCGCTGCGGCATTACTGCTCACCTCTATCCTGTTAACTATTTGCCTGCTGCCAAAAAATAATATTAGCAAGGCAATAAATGCGCTAACCTCCATAATTAATGACATGGGTACGGACGAATGTGTGTTTAGCATCCCGATGCCAAAAGTGGCTGTCGCGCCCAGGCCTAACTGCATGGCGCCTAATAGTGCGGAAGCCGTTCCCGCGTTTTTCTCGAACGGCGCCAAGGATAGCGCTGAAGCGTTAGGGTTTGAAATACCAATACAGCAAAGCATAATAAATATCATAGATATGGTGCCACCCAAGCCATACCAATTGTACCAGCTGCCTATAACAAATAACAGGCTGGTCACTACTTGTATACTTAATGAAACACGGATGATCTGCTCGCTCTTATATTTTTTCAGCAATAGGTTATTTACCTGGCTCGAGCCTATGAAACCGATTGAAAGGCTGGCAAAGATCCAGCCGTATGTTTTGGCACTTACCTTAAAAACTTCCATAAAAACTATCGGCGAAGCCGAAACATATACAAACAAACCCGCGAATGAAAAGGCACCTGTTAAAGCGTAGGTATAAAACTGCGGCTCTTTTATCACCGTTAAAAAGCTATTGATGATGGGCGCGGGTTTCAACGAGTAATTGGGGTCGGGTTTATAGCTTTCGGGCAGGAAGAATATTACGGAGAGCAGGATCAGGAATGCCATAATGCCCAATATCACAAAGATCTCGTGCCAGCCCCAGATCACCGTTACATAACCGCCAATGGTAGGTGCCAGCATGGGCGATGCACCCAATATCAGTATCAGCAAAGCAAAGATCTTGGCGTTTTCTTCAAGCGGGAAAATATCGCGCACCATAGCCATTGATGCTACTCCCGCGGCACAGCTGCCTATGGCCTGTACAAAGCGTATAATGATTAGCGTTTCTATACTGGTAGCAAAAAAACAACCTACAGAAGCCACCAGGTACAGCGATAAACCAAAATATAAAGGCTTTTTACGGCCATATTTATCTAACAGCGGCCCGTACAATAACTGGCCGGCCGCAAGCCCAACAAAAAAGCTGGAAAGCGAAAGTGATACCTCAGCAGTAGTGGTGTGCAGTGATTTGGCTATAGCCGGGAAACCGGGTAAATACATATCGATAGAGAACGGGCCCAGTGCCGTTAATGCTCCTAATATCAGTACGGTAAAAAAATAACGTTGTTTGGTCATGTTTCGGCAAAGATCGTTTTTCCATGTTAACAGCCGTCATATAACGGGTAATTTTTAAGTAAATTAAACCGTATTGCCTATTAAAACATACATTATAGGTCACCGGTGAAATTATATCCTTCTTAAGATATACCTGTAATTTAAAACTTTAAGTATGGCTAACCTGTTTTATTGATGATTGCCAACTTTGGCTTATTATTTGATTAGTTATTTATTACAACAGTTATATTATAATATTATTTTTTATGAAAAAGCTAATTGCATATATCGGGATACTATCTACATTCATGCTAACCAGCAACCTGGCCCATGCGCAGCATAAAAAAATAAGCGATCAGGGTAAAGGTGCTATTATAGGCGGCGCGGGTGGCGCTGTAGTGGGTGGTATAGTAGGTCATAACGTGGGCGGTGCCTTAATAGGTGGTGCCATTGGTGCCGGTGGCGGTTATATTATTGGTAACGAGCACCGTAAAAGTGTTGAGAAAAAGAGACGTGCCGCATACAGAGCGGCTTATTATCGTAAACACGGGCATTATCCAAACGCCTATGTTTACAGAAAACCAAAGTAATAACTATTGATTCTTGAAAAAGCCTGTAGCGTTTGCCACAGGCTTTTTCATTTTTAGTATATTTAAAGCAATGCAAACTACGTTATAATCTTAATGGTAAAAGTTTTCTTTACAGTTCTTGCTTGCTTTTTACCCGCCCTGTTATGGGCACAAAACGACAGCAGTTCTGTAAAATACCGCCCTACCGATACCATTGCCAAGGTCGATTTAATCGATATCGCCCGGTCGCTTTTCACTATCAGGACACGTACCATATCTGCCAATGAAAAAAAGAAGTTCTACTTTTCGGTATTGCCGGTTTCATCGTCAGGTATCGCCAATGGCAAAACGCTAATCACATCAACCACCGCGGGTTTTTACCTTGGCGACAGACGTACAACTTACCTGTCATCCATTACCTTTACGCCCTACGCCAACTTTAAGGGCCGGTATGGTTTACCTATTCACTCCAGTATCTGGCTTAACAATAATGCCTATAATATACAGGGCGATACCCGCGTATTGGTGTATCCGCAATACACCTGGGGGCTGGGTGGCGGCCAGCACGCGTCTGATAAGTTTCTGGTCAATTACCAATACATCCGCTTTTATCAAAGCGCGTTAAAAAAAATAACGCCCTATTTCTTTGCCGGCATTGGCTATAATTTAGATTACTACATGGATGTAGAAAGCGACAACGGTACATCTAAAACATTTAAAGAGTTTACCGGCTACCAGTTTGGTACCGGGCAAAGTTCATTCTCGTCGGGGCCAAGTGTCAACTTATTGTATGATACCCGCAATAACTCCATCAACCCGCTGCCGGGCTGGTATGGCAATATTATTTATCGTTACAGCATGGAGGCGCTGGGTAGTAATGATAACTGGCAATCGTTATATGTTGATGTGCGTAAATATCTATCGTTAACAACCGCCCCTACTAAAAACATGATCGCTTTCTGGACCTATTACTGGACCTCGCTTTCATCTGGTACACCTTATCTTAACCTGCCTTCTATCGGCAATGATCCCTACCAGCGTTCGGGCCGCGGCATAGCGCAAAACAGGTACCGGGGCGAAAACCTTTTTTACTTTGAAACAGAATACCGGCGCGATATTACTGACAATGGTTTACTGGGTTTTGTAATATTTGCCAATGCAAACTCGGCCAGCCAAGCGCACCTGCGCGAGTTTAAATACTGGAACCTGGCCGGCGGTAGCGGGCTGCGCATTAAGTTCAATAAAAAGTCTGACACCAATATTGGTATTGACTATGGTTTCAGTAAAAATTATTCGGCTTTGATACTCAATTTAGGCGAGGCTTTTTAAGCAAAAAACTGCCTTTAAATAGTGTTGAAAGCATAAATATCTTTTTTACAATATTTTAACCGGATTGTTACGTTTGATATAATAATATTAAAAATATATAAGTATATTTGGCTATTAACGTTCGAAAAAATATCAGCCTTTACCCTCTAAGCTTAATTAGAAGCAATACATTTTACGATTTACAAGTTTTTCGAAGTAGTATTAATTTATATACATGTCAAAACGTATTTTAATATTAGACGATAACCAGGACATTCTGGATATCGTTCACGAAACACTGTCGTACGAAAACTTTGATGTAAAGAGCATCTCTGAGGGGGCTGAGGTTATGCCCCTGGTTGAAAGCTTTGAACCAAACCTGGTGATATTGGATTACCGCGTCGCTGGTGCAAACGGCGGCGAACTGTGCCGGCAAATAAAATGCCACCCCGAATATAAAGATACCCCTGTTATTATTTTCTCGGCTTATATTAATCATGACGACGAATTGTTTGGTTACGGCTGCGACGCGGTTATAAACAAACCATTTGATCTTAGCGAGCTGGTTGAAAAAGTTAACAGCCTGATATCTTAGGCGCTGCGCTTCACTCTCCCTTTAGCTATAATAATTAAAAAGCGCAAACAATAAAAACATACCAATGTTGTCTTTTAAACAGATTGGGCATATCATATACTGATGGCTATGTTTTTTTACAATTAATAATGCTTACTATTGCTATAACTAAAACAACTCATTAACTTATTTTTTAGATGAAAATTTTTATCGCTAAGCTGCCGTACCAATACCAGCAAGCTGACATTATTGAACTTTTTGCCCCTTATGGCGAAGTAAGTTCTGCTAACGTAATCATGGATCGCGAGACTGGCAGGAGCAAATGCTATGCTTTTGTTGAAATGCCAAATGATGAAGAGGCGCAAAACGCCATTACCAACCTTGACGAAAAACAAATTTTAGACAAAACCATTGCGGTGAGCCAGGCTAAAGAAAAAACGGACAGACCGAGCGGCGGTGGCGGTTATGGTGGCGGCGGCGGCTATCGTGGCGGAAGCGGCGGTGGCGGTGGTTATCGTGGTGGCAACAGCGGCGGCGGTGGTGGCGGCTACAACCGCGACAGGAACAGCGGCGGTGGCGGCGGTTATAACAAAGACCGTGGCAACAGCGGTGGTGGTTATAACAAAGACCGCGACAGGAGCGGCGGCGGTAGCTACCGTGACCGTGGCGGTAAAGAAAATTCTGACTATTAATTTGCAGATGATATAAAAAAAGCCGGATCATAAATTATGATCCGGCTTTTTTCGTTCATGTTTTTTCATAGCGATGGGTTTTAAACCCATCGCTATATATTAATCGCTGTCTATTATTATTTAAACTTAAATCCTATACCAAATTGCCAAACCTGGTTTTGGTAGTTAGGCACATAGGTATTGCCCTGGTAATCTGTTTTCTGAAGATCTATGGTATAACGTGCATGCAGGTCGACATTCCTGCTCAGATCAAAGCTTATACCCAACACGCCGTCAAGGTATGATTTATGGCCGTTGTTGCTTTCATAGTATTGCTCGCTGGTAGTTTCAAAACCGTTATCATAAGTATTGGTTGTTGATACAAGGTAAGACAATTGCGGGCCTATATAAATATTGAATGCCGGCGCGGCCTTAAATTTAAACAATAACGGCACATCGATATAGTTGGTACGCTGTGTAAAGTTACCATCGGTGGTGGTTGCAGTGTATCCTTTTTGCGAGAATAAAACTTCGGGCGCGAAAGATACCGGGTAAATGATGGGCAGGTCGAAAGTAAGACCAATGTTTAGCCCGGCCAAACTACCTGTATTATAATCCGAATTTGACGACACCATGTTGGACACGTTGGCACCGATCTCAAAGCCTACAGATGGTGTGTAAAAATCGCTGTTATCATTATTGTTGTAATTGTAACCACTACGCGGCGAGTGGTAGTACCGTCGTTGTGCGCTTACTGAGCCTGCAATTAGCAAACATAATATAGCTAAGAAGAAATTTTTTTTCATTGTAGTGTATTTTTATATTGTTAAACAATGTTTTTTAGAGCGATGACATTTGTAAAGGTTTATTTACCCCGAAATATTTTTGTTAAATATTAATAAATACCACTGTAACAACAGTTAACAAACAACATCAAATAGCTGATTTCAGCTATGCTAAAGACATTTTTTTGTGCTGATCGCCACCTTTTATCAAACAAAATTTTTAAATACATTTATGGTTCAAACAAGCCCCATGAAACACAAGTTATTTCTGATCTGTATTTTTCTTTCTGCTTTTATATCAAACCTGCACGCGCAAACCGTTATTGCCTGGAAACAAGGCACATCCGGCGGTTATACTTATAAATATGTAACCGGCGACCCTACCCACTCGCGTTTTTACACGCTTAAAAATGGGCTTACGGTAATACTTAGCCCAACCAATAAGCAACCGCGCATACAAGCTTACGTTGCAGTAAAGGCAGGCAGCAAAACAGATCCGGATAGCCACACAGGCCTTGCGCATTACCTGGAACACATGATGTTTAAGGGCACTGACAAATACGGCACCATGGATTACGAGAAGGAAAAACCTTACCTCGATCAGATAGATGCCTTATATGAGCAATATAACTCGACTACAGACGAAGGTAAACGCGCCGACATTTACAAGCAGATAGACCAGGTATCAGGCCAGGCGGCAAAGTTTTCGATAGCTAATGAGTATGATAAGATCATGGCTGCAATGGGCGGGCAAAACAGCAATGCCTTTACCTCATTTGAGCAAACAGTTTATGAGGACGATATCCCCAGCTCTGCCATAGATAAATATTTAACCCTGCAAACCGAGCGTTTCCGCGAACCGGTATTACGCCTTTTCCATACCGAGCTTGAGGCTGTTTATGAAGAAAAAAATATAGGACTGGACAATGACGGTCGCAAAACAGTCGAGGCCATGTTTGCCGCACTTTTCCCAAATAATAATTATGGTAAACACACCACTATAGGCACTATTCAGGATCTGAAAAACCCGTCATTAAAAGCCATCCGCAATTATTATTACACTTACTATGTGCCTAATAACATGGGCATTATCCTTTCGGGCGATTTTAACCCTGATGTAATGATCAAAAAGGTTGATGATCATTTCAGCTACATGAAAGCCAAGCCTATCCCGGTTTATAGTTTCGCACCTGAAAAACCGATCACCAGCCCGGTAAAAAAAGATGTGTATGGCCCAAGCCCTGAAACTTTAACCATCGGGTTCCGTTTCCCGGGGGCTAACACCCGCGATGCCCGCCTGCTTGACCTGATGGGATCAATGCTTACCAATGGTAAAGCCGGTTTATTTGATCTTGATCTTACCAAAAAACAATTGCTGTTAAGCGCCAACGCAAATTCATACGCCTTAAAAGATTACAGCGTATTACTGTTAACTGGCAACCCCATAAAAGGACAATCATTAGACGAGGTAAAAACCTTAATGCTTAATGAAATAGCCAAACTGAGAAATGGCAACTTTTCTGAAGACCTGATTACATCGATAGTTAATAACGAGAAAAAAAGCATTATCGAACAAAACGAAAGCTACTCGAACCGGGCCTCAAACCTGTTGAGCGATTTTACTGCAGGTGTTGACTGGCGCGCAGATGTGGGTACCATAAACGAGCTGTCAAAAATAACCAAAGCACAAATTGTGGCATTCGCCAACAAATACCTTACGGATAACAACTATGTGATAGTTTACAAACACCAGGGCGAAGACAAAAGTGTAATAAAAGTAGTTAAGCCACCCATTACCCCTGTTGATGTAAATACTACCGCCCAATCACCATTTTTACAAAGCGTCGCGGCCATACCTGCCAGTGCGGTAAAACCGGTATGGCTTGATTATAATAAAGATATCCAAAGGGCAAAGTCGGGCCGTGCAGAACTGCTATCAGTACAAAATAAAGACAACAGTATTTTCAGGCTATACTATCGCTATGACATGGGCAGCTGGAACAGCAAGCTACTCCCTATTGCTGCCCAATACATCCAATTCCTGGGTACCAAAACAAAAACCGCCGAGGATTTTAGCAAGGCGTTCTATAAACTGGCATCGTCATTCAATATATCTGCCGGTACAGAGATCTCCACCATCACTATCAGTGGCTTGCAGGAAAACTTTAACGCTACTGTAAAACTGTATGAAGACCTGTTAGCCAATTGTCAACCCGACGAAGCAGCATTAACCGCGCTTAAAGCCAGGATAAGAAAAGGACGTGAAAACGCTAAACTCAATAAAACAAACATAGCCCAGGGATTGGTGAGCTACGCGCAATACGGGCCGTCAAATCCGTTTAACAACGTATTGAGCGATGCCGAACTGGATAACCTTAAAGCGACAGACCTGGTGAATATTCTGCACCAGTTAAACAACTACAAGCATAACATTTTATATTACGGGCCATATACTGCTTTACAGGCGGCCACAGCATTAACCAAACTGCATAGTACACCTGTGGTGTTTACACCATACCCTGAGAAAAAACATTTTGTTAAACTGCAGGCTGACCACAACCAGGTATTATTTGCTGATTATGATATGGTACAGGCAGAGATCTACTGGATCCGTAATGAAGGCCTTTATGACCCGGCCCAGGCACCAAAGATCGAACTGTTTAACAACTACTTTGGCACCGGTGGCATGAGCGCGGTTGTTTTTCAGCAGATCCGCGAGTCTAAGGCATTAGCATATAATACTTACGCGTCGTACGCGTCGCCGGTTAAAAAGAGCGACCCTAACTTTTTTATAGGCTACGTAGGTACGCAGGCTGATAAGCTGAACGAAGCCGTTAAAAGCATGAACGACCTGTTGAATGATATGCCTGAATCTGAAAAAGGATTGAGTGATGCTAAGGATAATATCCGAAAATCGTTAGAAACAGACCGGATAACCCAGGATGATATTATATTTAATTACCTGGCAGCACGGCGCCTGGGGATTGATTACGATCTGCGTAAAACCACTTTTGATAACCTGAACAAGCTTGACTTCAATACCATCAAAGCTTTTCATGATAGCGAGCTAAAAGACAAGCCTTATACCTATTGCATAGTAGCCTCGGCTAAACGGGTTAATGATACCGATCTGCAAAAATATGGCGAATTAATAAAGCCCGACCTGAAACAAATATTTGGCTATTAATAACTAATTAATGTGTTGTAAAACAAGCACTAAATAAAACGTATAGGTTTTATTTAGTGCTTGTTTTACAACACATTATGGCTAATAATTAAATATTAATAATTAAAAATAATATTGGTATAGTAATTGTTATAACTGTTTTAACATATAACTATACCTTTTTTATTTTGAAAAGGATTAATACTTAATACAATGCAACGGATCTTAGCGGTTGATGATGACAAAGACATTTTAGAAGTTTTACAGTTAATACTTGAAGACTCAGGATACGAAGTAGAAACACTTGCCGATGGTGAATATTTATTTGACCGCATAGAGAAACACCACCCTGACCTGATCTTGCTGGACATTATGTTGGGTAATTTAGACGGCCGCGATCTTTGCCGCCTCGTTAAAGCCAAAAAAGAAACCAACAGCATCCCGGTTATCCTATTGTCTGCCAGCCACGCGATAACAGACAGTCTGAAACAAAATGGCAACCCCGACGATTTTATTGCCAAACCTTTTGATATTGACGTATTGCTTGACCGAGTTGAGCGCCAGCTGGCTGCCTAACATACTATAAGATTGTTAACAAGCCCCTTAACTAATTAACAATCTTTAAAGTTTTCAACAAAAACAACATCCCTTTTTACATGTGCGTTTAAAAAGTGTTTTCCACAGTTTGTTAATTACTATTGTGAATTACATTTTTGTGTTTAGCTAAATTAGCGCCACCATTGTTACGCATTATGATAAAATTCAAATACAGCATATTCATACTACTTATATCCTCCGCTCTTACTTTACACGCCCAAACAGACCAATCGTTTAAGGTGTACCATACGTACCATGCGGCTACTGATCTTTTACAGCGCGGTATGTATGTTGCCGCTTCGCAGCAGTACCAGTTGGTTATGTCTACACCGTTAAAAACAAGTAACCAGCCGCAGTTTGAAAGTGAATTATCCCTGTTAAAAGAAAACTCGCAATATTACATAGCCCTTTGTGCGCTTGAGCTGGGTAATGACAATTCTGAAAGCCTATTTTTAAAGTTCATAAACGAGCATCCTGAAAATCCGTTGGCAAAGCTGGCTGTTTATCAGATAGGCCGCGCCTATTCTATTCAGGGGAAATATAAAGAAGCTTTAGAGTGGTTTGATAAAATAACCGCCGGCCAATTAACCGGCAGTGAAAATACCGAGTATAAATTCCGCAAAGGTTATGCTTATTTCTCGCTGAACGATTATACCAATGCGCAATTATTGTTTAGCGAGGTAAAAACAAGGCGCTCGCCATTTACCGATGACGCTACTTATTATTTCGCGTATATAGCTTATCTGAACAAAGATTACCATTTGGCTTTGGTGAATTTCGAGAAGTTAAAAAACTCTAAAAAATACATCAACAGCTATCCATACTATATCACAGCGGTTTATTTTTTAGATAAACGTTATGACGATGTAATAAGCTATGCCGTACCCATTGTAAACTCAACCAAACAACAAAACGAAACCGAAATGCTGCGCATTATTGCCGCGTCGTACTTCGCTAAGGTTGATTATGACAACGCTGTAAAATATTACGACCGTTTTGAGGCGCGCGACCAGGGCAGAACGCAAAACACGCAGGACAGCTACCAGATGGGTTACGCTTATTATAAAGTGGGCAACTATACCAAATCTGCCAGCGAACTTGAAAAACTGATTGAACAAAACGATGCTTACAGCCAAAGCGGCAGCTATACCTTAGGCTTGGTATTCCTGAAAATGAATAATAAGCAAAGCGCGCGTAACGCGTTCTTTACCGCATCACGGTTAACATTTGATAAGCAATTACAGGAAGACGCTTTGTTTCAGTATGCAAAACTTTCATACGAGCTTGACTTTAACACCCAGGCCCTTGAAGCTACCCGTCTTTACTTAAAAAATTACCCAAGAGCGACCCGTACTACCGAAGTTAAGGTTTTATTAGGCGAAGAATTACTGAACTCGCATAACTATAAAGAAGCAGTTGAGATCTTAGAGCCTATCCCCAATAAAACACAAAGTGCCAAGATCGCTTACCAAAAAGTTACTTATTTCCGTGGTTTAGAGTTTTACAACGAACGCGCCTTTGAAAATGCTATCGGTATTTTCTTGCGCTCATTAAAAGATCCGGTTGATCCGAAAGTTAAAGTTTTAACTACCTATTGGATGGCCGAGGCCATGTATGAGGTGCGTAAATACAGCGAGTCGGTATCAACCTTCCAGGATTTCCTGGATATGCCCGAAGCTAAAGAAACTAACGTTTATAACTACGCCAACTACGCGTTAGCATATGCTGCCTTTTATGGTGAAAAATATAAAACTGCTGCAACTTACTTCCAAAAATTCTTAGACGGCGAAGAAAAAGACCCTAACACTATTAATGACGCGGTAACCCGCATAGGCGACAGCTACTTTGTATTAAAGAGCTATGAAAAAGCTTTAGAGTATTACAACCGCATTATTAATCAGCATATAAAAGGCGAGGATTACGCGTTATTTCAACGCGGTATGATTCAGGGTTTACAAGGCGCGCCTGATACTAAGATCAGTACCCTTAAAGACCTGCTAAGCACTTTCCCTAACTCTGATTATGCTGACGATGCCGACTTCGAGATAGCTTATACTTACTTTGTAAAGAATGACGGCCCTACTGCCAAAACGCTTTTACAGGCCATGATCCAAAAATACCCGCAAAGCAGCTATGTGCCACGGGCGTTAGTTACCATTGGTTTAATAGACTATAATGCGGGTAATGATGACCTTGCTGTCGAGTCGTTTAAACAGGTGATAAAAGATTACGCGTCAACAGACGAAGCTAAACAAGCGCTTAAACAGATCGAGAAGATCTATACAGATAAGGGCGACGCGCAGACCTTCATTGCTTACGCTGGCACTACTCCTATCGGTAACTACTCGGCTGCCGACCAGGAAAACATCATGTACACTGCGGCCAATAACGTATATTTAAAGGGCGACTGGCAGGGAACTGTATCCGCTGTGAATGGCTACTTTGATAAGTTCCCAACCAAACCTATCTACGAAAAACAAGCCAGGTTTATCCGCGCGCAAGCGTTAGTTAACCTGAACAGATCAGACGAAGCCGTACAGGATTATAACGTGATATTGAACGACTGGACCAGTTCGTCAACAGAGCAGTCGCTGATCGCGATGGCTAAGCTGTACATGAACCAGAAAAAATACAATGACGCGGTGGTGTTCCTGAAAAAATTGGAGATCAATGCCGAATATAAAGCCGATTACACATTTGCAGTTAACAACCTGCTGCTATGCTACTCGCAAATGAAAGCATCAGACGATGTACTGAACTATGTAAAACTGGTTAGGCAAAATGAAAAATCATCGCAGGAAGATAAATTCAAGACCGGTTTATATGCGGGTATAGCTCACTTACAGAAAGGCGATACCACAGCAGCTATAAACGAGTTTGACTACACCATCAGCAATACCAAAACCATTGCGGCTGCCGAGGCTAAGTACAACATCGCCAACATTCAATACTTAAAACACCAGTACAAAGCATCGCAAAAAACCTGCTTTGAAATTGCTAAAGAGATGCCTAATTATGATTATTGGATAGCCAAGACCTTTATCTTGCTGGCCGATGATTATATAGCGCTGAAAGACAAATTCCAGGCAAAGGCTACACTGCAAAGCGTACTGGATAATTACAAAGGCAATGATGATATATTGCCTGCGGCACAACAAAGGATGGAAAAAATTGCACCAGGAAAGGCTGGCAGTAAATCACTCGCCACTCCTACGGATGAAGCCAAACCTGATTCCACCAATAGTAAAACAGATACTACAACTAATAAACCGGTTAACAAAGGATAAAAGAAGACAAGCACATGAAATTAAAATACACCTATACGCTGTTTACTTTGATCATGGTATTATACTTTGTTCCGGCTGACGCGCAAAAAAGTACCAAGTCAAAAAAAGCGACGACAACAAAAATTACTGCAAAGAAAGCACCTGCCAAAAGCACCGCTAAACCGGCTGCAAAATCAACAGGTACAAAAAAAGCAACCGATACTAAATCATTAGGCGATCAGGCTGCAAAAAGCGCGGCTGATACTACTAAAGGTGGCGGCGGCGCAGGTGGTGCCAATGGCGCTAACGGCGGCAGCCTATCAGAAGAGATTGTAATTACATCAGCTTACAAACCTTTACTGGCTGATGCTGTAAAGATTCGTCGTAACCCTGACCTGGAGGATAAAATACCATACAAAGCACCATTAACCTATACGCCGCTTGATAAACGTTTAGAGCAAAACTCTGAGATAAAACAACTGGATGCCATGAAAATGCCTGCCCAGCTGGATACATTGCCATACAACAACATTGTACGTGGCGCGGTTGGTAATTTAAAAACCACCTTTTTTGAAGGCTATTTTGGTAACGGCCGCGACCAGGCTTTACAGGTGGGCGGTTACGTTAAGCATTTAATGCAGGGCGGTACCACTTACTACAAGCAAGACACCCGTAATGATCAGATAGGCGTTTTTGGCAAAAACATAGGCGACGAAAATACGTTAACCGGCCGCATTGATTACAGCAACAGCAGTAACAACTTTTTCGGTTATGATAAAGACCATCCGCCTGTTAAGCTTGATGTTGCCGGCCAGACTTTTAGCACCTTAGGCGCTGAGGGCGAGATTGCTAAAAACTACAAAGACGTTGAAAACGACTTTACCTACGCCCTTAAATTAAAAGGCTATATTTTCAGCGATAAGTTTGATGCCAGAGAAAGCAACCTGGTATTGTCAGGATTTTTAAACGAGACCATTAACCAGTTCTACGCCGGTTTAAGCGCCTCGCTTGATCTGAGTACACAAAAGGACTCTTTATATAACTACAACAATAGCATTGTAAGGTTAAACCCCTATATCAAATTCCAGGGAACGGCTTATAAAGTTGACGCAGGTGTAAACATTGTCGATGAGTTTGGCTTTGCATCGCGCTTCTCGATCTTCCCGGCTGCTAAGGCGGAGTTACAGGTTATCCCTAAATATGTGCGCATTTTTGTTGAGGCCAAAGGCGATGTAAATAAATCATCATTAAAAGATTTTTACGGGCTTAACCCTTTCCTGGGCCAGAACCTGGATATCAAAAATTCGGTTGATAAGCTTGACCTGAGCGCCGGTCTTAAAGGCACATTGGCACCGGGGCTTGGTTTTAAAGCAACCTTCTTCAGGAACACGGTTAAAAACATGCCTTTGTTTGTGAGCAACTTTAACTTTGCTGCCGGCCAAAACAGGTTTGGTGTTATTTATGACAATGGCACAGCTACCATAAGCGGTTTTAACGGCGAACTGGACTTTAAAGCATCAAGTGATGTAAGTGTGTTTGGACGTGCCGAATTTAAAAACTACAGCATGGCCAGCGAAGTACAGGCCTGGAACCTGCCTAAGTTTAAACTGACCGCAGGTACATCTATCAATATTAATGATAAGGTTAAAGTTACCGGTTCGTTATTATTCAGGGGCATAGCTTATGATCAGACTAACAACGCATTGTATAACAAAACTTTTGGTGTAAATCCGCCAACTACCGCTATATCACAGATCAGCCAGTTTGCTGACCTGAGCGGAGGCGTTGAGTACAGCATTAACAAACAAATCTCCATTTTTGGAAAAGTAAATAACATTTTAAATTCAACAAATCAAACCTGGTTGTATTATCCTGACTACGGATTTAATATCTTTGGCGGTGCCAGTTTCAGCTTCTAATATTAAAGTTATATGATTAAACTGTTAAGCAAGTTTTTTAAACTACTTAACATTTTACAGTATCGTCTTAAGACTTATATTTGAAGTTAACTAATTAACCGTTACTTTTAGCAAATGGATGTAGGCTTTTATTTAAGCGAATTGCTCATGCAGCAGGGCGAAGTAGACATACCCGGACTGGGTAACTTTGAGCGGCTGCGTATGAGTGGGTATTACGACGAGAATGAACGCGCATTTTATCCGCCCTATCACCGGGCTAAATTTACTGCAGGTACTGCGGGCACCGAAGAGTTGTCCGGCTATATCGCGCTAAAAAAACACATCTCTGGTGCATCTGCAGAATATTTTGTTGAAAAGTACGTAGCCAACCTAAAACAGGAAGCCCTAACCGGTGAAGTTGCTGTTGGTAACCTCGGCTGGTTTTATACCGATGGCGGTCAGCTAACCTTTAAGCCTGCCGATAAAATAACTGACGACAGCATTTTTTACGGGCTTGAACCTGTCGGCATAGCCAAAACAAATGGTACTGTTGTTGAAGAAGTACCTGCTGTACCTGCAGCAGTTGTTGCAGAAGAAACAGCGGTAGTTGCCGAAGTACAACATCACCCTGAACCGGTAATTGTACCTGAGCCGGTTGTTGAACCGGTAATTGTTAGTGAACCTGTAGTATTTGAAAATCATTACCAGGCACAACCAGTAGAATTTTACAACCGGCAGGAAGGTGCTGAATACACCTATGTAGCCCCTGAAACTGATGAGCGTAAGAGCCCTTTACGCATCTTCCTGATAATAGTAGTTATTATACTTCTGCTGGATACTGTTATACTTGGGATTTACCGCTATTACCCGGATGTTTTTGCTAAAGTTGCTTTCTGGCAGGACAATACAAAACCTGCTGACACCGTTAAAGCTAATACAGAGGTGCCCGTTAAGGTTGCAGATACAGCTAACACCGATTCGATTGAAACAGCTGAAGGCCCGCAAAGTAAAGGAGATACCGTTGTTAAAGCCGCGCCTGCAGTTAAGAAAACAGAGCCGAAAAAAGCAGCCCCGGTGGTAGCAACTAAAAAAGAAGAGCCTGCGGCTAAACCGCCAGTAACGGTAACAAAACCGGCAGCAACAACTACTGCGGCGGCAGCGTTAGATACAAGCGCGCTAAAACCATCAGACGCTACGGGTACCAGGCGTTTTGAAGTTTATGTATTGGCCTGTAAAACTATGCCTACAGCTATGCGTTACAGTATGAAGTTAAGAAAAAAAGGCTTGGATCCGCGCATTGTTACAGATGCCCCGGGTAAATTGATCCATATATCCATTGGTCATTTTGCAACACAAAAAGAAGCAATGGCCTATGGGATACAACAGCAGGAAAATGGTAAAGTAAGTACAGACGCTTATCCTATAGAAATTATACCACAAAAAAAATAACACAATAATTAATGCAAGCAGTAACAGACACAGTAAAAAATATTACAGATACAGCTAATCATGCTGCACAACAATTAGCAGCGGCCCCAAAAGAACTTCATTTTGGCGAGTTGATAGTAAAAGGCGGATTGGTAATGATACCTATTGGTATTTTGGCAGTGCTGGCACTGGTTATATTCTTTGAAAGATATTTCACTATCCGCAAGGCATCAAAAAACGAGTCGAACCTGTTGCAGCAGATCCGCAGCAGTATCCATTCGGGTAATTTGGAATCGGCTATTGCTATTTGCCGTAACAATAACTCGCCTTTGGGCCGTATGCTGCAAAAAGGCTTATTGCGTATCGGCAGGCCAATTAAGGATATTGAAGGCGCTATTGAAAACATTGGCAAGCTGGAAGTATCAAAGCTTGAAAAAAACATAGGTATTTTAGGTATAGTTGCCGGTATTGCGCCCATGTTTGGTTTCCTTGGTACAATTGCCGGGGTTATTAAGATCTTTTACGATATCTCTATGACCGATAATTACAGTATGTCTGTAATATCCGGTGGTTTATACGTAAAGATGGTAACATCTGCAGCTGGCTTATTTGTAGGTATTATTGCTTATGTGGGTTACCACATTTTAAATATGATGGTTGATAAGGTGATCTTACAATTAGAGACTGACGCCATTGAATTTATTGACCTGTTAGAAGAGCCCAGCAAATAATGAATTTAAGAAAGAGAACGAGGGGGGCATCTGCCGAGGTACATACTTCGGCCATGAACGATATCATGTTCTTCCTGCTTTTGTTTTTCCTGATCGCGTCGACATTGACCAATCCGAATGTGATTAAGCTGAGCTTGCCTAAGTCGGCAGCGGGTAAATCAATCGCTAAGAAAACCATTATAGTTTCGATCAAAAAGGACCTGACCTACTACGTTGATAAAAAACCCGTAGCCGTGGCAGACCTTAATGCTGTACTATCTACCTATAAAACCGCGGATACCGAAGTAACAATCGTTTTATACGTTGATAAAGTAGTAGCCATACAGGATGTAGTATCGGTAATGGACATCGCACAAAAATTAAATATTAAACTGGTACTGGCAACGGAACCTAAGTAGAGTAGCTGGCAGTAGGCAGTTAGCAGTTTGCAAACCGAACTATTAACTGGTAACTGCAAACTAACAACTGCAAACTGAACAATGAATTACTACCAGGAAGAAAATAACTATCCAAAGGCATTTGCGGCGACAGGCGTTATCCTGGCGCTGGTGATGGCTATGTGTTATTTTATCGTGTTTAACAATCCGCCGCCGCCAGAGAATGGTACAGGTGGGATCCTGGTAAATTACGGTACTACCGACGAAGGTATGGGTAGCGATTACATGAGCACCGAGCAGCCGTCGGTAGCCGAAAAGGCCAACCATACCCGGCCCGACAAAGTAACCAAGGCCCCGCCTACCGAAGAGAAAACTAAAGTAGATGCCAGCGATAAAAACGTAGTCACCCAAAATACCGAAGACGCACCCGAAGTTGCAGCAAATACAAAAAAGAAAACCGATAATATCAGCACCCAGCCAACCAAGGCGGTAAGCAAACCTACAGTAAATCAAAACGCGCTGTACAAAGGCAAAACCAACAATGGCGTGGGCGAAGGCGACGGTACAACCAATACGCCGGGCAACCAGGGTAAACCAACCGGCAGTACACTTACCAATAACTATAATGGTACAGGCTCAGGCAACGGCGGCAGCCTGATGATGTCACAGCGTAACTTTACCAGCAAACCGGCCATAAGTGATGACGGCAGGCATACCGGTAAGGTAGTGGTTGACCTACGTGTAGATAAGAACGGTAACGTAACCTATGCCCGTGCAGGTGCCCGCGGCACCACCATAACCGACTCGAACCTGCTGCAAAAATGCGAGGATGCCGTTAAAAACTCCAAACTTAATCCGCTTGAGTCGGCACCTGACCAACAGGTAGGTACTGTAGTGTTTGTGTTTAAGGTGAATTAGGCTTATTCGTTCAAAATGATTTTCCCTTTTTCTGTACGATTTAACAAAAAATTGAAAGCCGAAATAATGTCCGAAAATCAACCGCAAGCATTACAGTTCATAGCAAAATATATCTCAGAGGATAAAGCGGATAATGTTACTGTTACAGAATTAGATGTGAGTTATAATGGATCTACGTCTATTTGGAGAGGGTCACTGTTTGGAAGTGTCGATAGCGGCATATTCAGTTTTGCTTTTAAGAACAATTGCTGGTGCCTTGTTTATCAAATTAATATGCGTAAGCTATTTACAGGTACATCCATATTATCTGTATTAGCAGAAATATTTGCGTTAATAAACGGAGGGCCATGGTGGATAGGTATAGCCACATTTTCATGGCTGTGCGGCGCTAATTGGATTACCAATTTAATAAGACACGAAAGCGTAGCATTCAGCGTATCCGCTGGGATCGACGAACTGATATGCGGCAAAACACCCGAAGAGGAAAAAATCCCCGGAAAACTTAAAAGCTGGTTTTAAATACACCGCCTGTTAAAGCGTCTGCGCTTTAACAATAAGTTTTTTGAGCGTCTGCGCTCAAACTCAATCCAATCCGCGAGCGTGGACGCTCGCATTTATATGCTGTAAAGCGTGGACGCTTTACAGGGCGAATTGTTATTCAAATTGCAATTCCCAATGGTCTTCGCCGCCATCTACCACGCGGAAAATTTTCTTCTCTACGCTTTTGCTGCCGTCAGACGAGTTGATCTGCACGATCTCATGATCATGGAAATCTTCTGTTTTTGACACCATAATTGCGCTTACTGAATGCGGATCACCGGGAACTGTTAAAGTCTTCATCGTATTTATGTTTTGGTAATAAATTCAACAATGCAGATCGAAATAAGTTTCTGTTGTTTTAGTTTGCACTTAACCTGTATAGAATTAACTAATCTTTGCTCCATCTTTCCAGTTTGACTGTTTTACTAAATTCCCATTTTCATCCCAGGTTTTAAAAACTCCGTTCAAATTGTTATTCCTGACAGTAAATTCAAATCTTAGTACCCCACTTGTAAAGAAATATTCTTTTTGCAAACCTTCTTTATACCCGTTTTGGTATTCTTCCTCGGTGTACACAACGCCATCTTTCATAGAAACTACTATCCCGGTAAACGGCTGTCCCTCATAGTTAAACATTTCTATACCCCCGCCATCAAACCCAATTATCTCCAAATCATCATAATTTACTCTAAGGCTCATATCCTATTATAGTGAACTATCAAACTTATCTATTAATTATCATCACTATTAGCCTTAATATTTACACTGCTAACCTTGGTTGGCAGCCATACCTCCATTTGCGACCGGCCTCTGTTGGCCCACGAATAATATGGAATAGCGGTGATACTGCCGTTTTGTGTTTCCAGGCTTTTGCCGTTGGCAGTCGGTTTGATGACTGATACATCCGCTTTTATCACAGTAACGCCATTTAGCAGGTTTGGCTCAAATTCAGTTTTAAACGTTGCATTGTCCGGGATAATGAAATTCTGTTTTGGGTCGGCATTGGCTAACTGTTCCACACAATACATTAACGGGCCGCGTTGTATGGCTACTTTGTTACGGTCGGCCTTAACACTATCTGTAGCCAGCACCTGCCTTACCGGCATAGGTAAATTCAGGGCTATCACATCACCTTTTTTCCATTCGCGGCTGATCACCGCATAACCATTCTGCATCTCATATTTTACAGGTTTTCCATTCAGGCTGATGCTGATAGGGTTTTCTTCTTTATCCGCGAAGCGGTAAGTTTCGCCCGGTACCGGCTGATTGTTGGCCCACCCCGGGATGCGTACATGCAGCGGGAAGCTTTGTTTGGCTGCCGGATTTACCGTCAGCTTGATATTGCCATCCCATGGGTAATTGCTTTCCTGCTGTAACTGCACCGTGCCTTTTTTAAGCGGGATACTGGTTTTACTGCCCACAAACAAGTTAACCCAAACCGCGTCGTTATTAGACGCGTAAATATAATTACCTAACGACTCAACCAGCCGCGCGATATTTGACGGGCAACAAGCCGTACCGAACCACTCGCTGCGCTGGTAGTTAGGCTCTGACGCTAAGGGATTACCATAAAAGAACCTATCGCCGCTTAGGGATAGACCGTCGAGCGCGCCGTTGTACAGGCTTCGCTCCAAAACATCAACAAACTTGGCGTTACCTGTCAGCAGGTTCATCCGCTCGTTCCAAAGCACCATCCCTACCGAAGCACAGGTTTCGCAATAGGCGTTTTTATTAGGCAGGTCATAATCAACCGAAAAACCCTCATTACTGCCCGACGAACCGATACCACCCGTAATATACATGTTGCGATAAACCACATCTTCCCAAACATTGTTCATCGCCTTAAAATATGAGGGATCATTTTTTGCAGCGCCTACGTCTGCAGCCCCGGTGTACAGGTACATGGCCCTAACGGCATGTCCCTCTATCTGTTTTTGGTCGGCTACGGGTACATCATCCTGGCAATATTTTGCGCCCATATCCCTATTATTCCAGATAGCGCCCTTGCCATAGCCGTGCCCGCGCTGCTGCAGGTACCAATCCGCCAGGTCAAGATACTTTTCCTTGCCGGTAACCTTATACAGCTTAACCAGCGCCAGCTCTATCTCTTCGTGGCCCGATACCCAGTGCAGGCCTTTTTGCCTGAATGTATTGTCAATATTATCGGCAACACGCATAGCTACTTCCAACAGTTTACGTTTATGCGTGGTATTATAATAAGCAACAGCGGCTTCTATCAGGTGGCCGGCGTTGTAATCCTCGTGCTTTTCCATATCCGTCCACCGTTTGTCAAGGCCCGATAAGGTGTAGTACGTATTCAGGTAACCGTCGGGCTGCTGGGCGGCGGCAATTTTATCTATCCACTCATCTGCCTTAGCTTCAAGTTTTGGGTCGGGATGATTTTTAAGCGAGTAGGCAATAGCTTCAAGGGCTTTGTAAACATCCGAGTCGTCATAATAAATGCCTTCATGCTTTTCGCCTTTGGCGCGGGCCACCTTTTCAAAATTACGGATGCGCGGTGTTTTAACCTCTGTTTGCTCTATGCAGACAGGTATAGTAACATTGGTTACGGTGCTGATACGCGGCGACCAGAATTTATCATTGATCTCGACATTTGAGAAACTTACCGGCGTCATTTTAGCAACATTTTGCTGCGCGAATACCGACGCGGAAAACAACGCGGGAACAACACCTGCAAAAACTGCACTTATTTTAAATACACTCATGGAGTTTGGTTGGCTATTTATAAAATTGGAAAACTAATTTATAAATAATTTAACGGAACGGTAATAACTTATTTCATTTTAAGAGCGATGAATTAAAAGTAGCTCTCATCGCAGGGTCCTCTTTGAGAGACCCTGCAGGGACAGGATATCGTGGTTCTACGAATTAAAGGTAACGCCCATAAACATAGCACAGGAATATTTGTTACTTTTAAAACACATTTACTTACCTGCTATGAAAAATTTATTATACTCATTTTTACTGATAACCTGCTTTGCCTTTACTGCCAAAGCCCAGCAAAAACCACTTGCCCCAACCGAATACAAAGACCATATTGGTAAGGAAGCTACCTTATGCGATACCGTTTATGGTGTGAAAATATTCAGTGATACGCTAACGTTACTAAACATGGGCGGTAATTATCCCAACCAAAAATTTACCATAGCGATAAAGGGCAATAAATTGCAACTGGATTGGGTTAACCTAAAACGAAAACACGTTTGCGTGACCGGACTTTTGGAATTGTATAAAAACAGCCTGGAAATTGTAGCTTCAGAGCCTAATCAGATAACAGTAAGCAAATAATACTTTTTAATAAATAATTGTAACAAACGCTACGTATAGCTTGATAAAGCGTTATATAAAGTTTATAATTGCGCTCCAATTAATAAACTTTACACAATATGAATAAGCTTTCAAATGGCGATTATATAGTATTTGCTATTTACTTTGTAGTAGTTGCCTCTTATGGGCTATGGGTTTACTGGCGCAAGCGTAAAGCCGAAACCGGATCAAACGATTACTTCCTGGCCGAAGGTTCATTAACCTGGTGGGCAATTGGCGCTTCGCTGATAGCTTCAAACATATCTGCCGAGCAATTTATCGGCATGAGCGGGTCGGGCTTTAAAATGGGCCTTGCTATTGCTACGTACGAGTGGATGGCTGCCGCCACACTGATAATCGTAGCTGTGTTCTTTATCCCCGTCTATCTCAAGAACAAGATCTTTACCATGCCGCAGTTTTTGAACCAGCGGTACAACGGCACAGTGGCTATGATTATGGCTATTTTCTGGCTATTGCTATATGTTGTTGTAAACTTAACTTCTATACTTTTCTTAGGGGCATTAGCAGTAAGCGCAATTTCAGGCGTTAATATTGATGTTTGTATCTGGGGTATGGCCATATTCGCGGTTATCATCACGCTGGGTGGCATGAAGGTTATTGGTTATACAGATGTTATCCAGGTATTCTTTTTAATACTGGGCGGTTTGGTAACCACCTATATCGCAGTAAATTTAGTGTCTGACCGTTTTGGCGGAGGCGGCTTTCTACACGGTTTAAGCACCATGAAAGAACAAGCCGGCGACCACTTCCACATGATCTTTAAAACCGATAACCCTAACTACCTTGACCTGCCGGGCTTAAGCGTATTAATTGGCGGTATGTGGATAGTAAACTTGAACTATTGGGGCTGTAATCAATACATCACCCAACGTGCTTTGGGTGCCGATCTAAAAACAGCCCGCGGCGGGATCCTGTTCGCTGCTTTCTTAAAATTATTAATGCCGATAATTGTGGTATTACCAGGCATTGCAGCATTCATCTTATATAAACAGGACGTATCTAACTTTGTCAGTAAAATGACTATTGGCGGCGAGGTGAACCCTGACAGGTCATACCCTGTCCTGCTTAACCTGTTGCCTTCAGGCTTAAAAGGTTTATCATTCGCGGCGCTTACAGCTGCGGTGGTAGCTTCACTGGCAGGTAAGGCAAACAGTATCGCAACCATATTCACTCTTGACGTTTACAAGAAAATTAACCCGGGCATCACCGATAAAAAAACAGTAACTATTGGTAAGATAACCGTGGTTGTAGCCATGTTGCTTGGCGTACTTATTTGTAAGCATTTGGGCATCGACAAAAAAGGCGGTTTCCAATATATCCAGGAATATACCGGTTTTGTTTCGCCGGGGATCTTTGCCATGTTTATTTTAGGTTTCTTCTGGAAAAAAACTACCTCAAGCGCGGCACTATTTGCTACCGTTGGTGGTTTTATTTTATCCGTTGGATTCAAGGTAATGCCGCATTATATCAATCTTCAGGGCTTGGCATCATCAGGCTTTGCCGATAAAAATGCTGATGGCGTTTACGAAATGCCGTTTATTGACCGTATGGGTTTTGTGTTCCTGATCTGCGTGGTGGGTATGTATATTATTTCAATGATAGAAAATGCCAAAGGCGATAAAGTTCACGGCCTTGAAGTTGACCCAAGCATGTTCAAAACATCAAGAAGCTTTGCCATCGGTACTTTAGTAATTGGCGGCGCGCTGGTTGCTTTGTATTCAATGTTCTGGTAAGAAATAAAACAATTTTTAAAAGGCGATGAATTTAAAATTCATCGCCTTTTTTGTTTTCAAAAATTTCAACAGCGCAATAAACTTATATACAATAATTTATAGATTTTTTGTCTGTAAACTTACTGACGTAAAAGTTGTGCCAAAGTGTATCATGAAATCTCCTGCAGGAAATTAATTGCTTTATTATCAACAAATTGCAAAAACAGGTGTACCAAATGTTCCAACTGTTACACACTCACGTGGTACAGTACATCAAATTACGTTTATTTGTAATCTATAAACCATCGTACTATATTAGTTGATCATGATACCTGATTTAGAACAAACCTTTCGCTGGTACGGCCCGAATGACGCGGCTACGCTTACCGCTATAAGCCACACCGGCGCTACCGGCATAGTGAACGCGCTGCACCATATCCCATCCGGCGAAGTGTGGAGCTTTGACGAGATCAAAAAGCGTAAGGCTATCATTGAGGCAGCCGGCTTCAGGTGGTCGGTTGTTGAGAGCGTGAATGTGCACAACAGCATTAAAACCGCCGACGCGGACCGCGACCATTACATCAATAACTACATTGAAACGCTAAAGAACCTGTCCGCCGCAGGCGTAAGCACCGTATGCTATAACTTTATGCCGGTGTTGGACTGGACCCGTACCGATATCGACTACCGCTTACCTAACGGAGCGTCGGCACTGCGTTTTGATGCCAGAGCCCATGCCGCCTTTGATCTGTATATCTTAGAGCGTCCCGGCGCTTTTGACGAGTTCACCGTCGAGCAACAGCAAGCCGCCAAACTATACCTGGATGGTTTAAGCCAGGACCAAAAGCAATTGCTCATCAATAACATCATGGCCGGTTTACCCGGTACAAAGGATGTACTGACCATCGGCCAGTTCAAAGACTTCCTGAAACGTTATGAAGATACCGACGCCGACGGGCTTAAAGCCAATATGGCTTACTTCTTACAGGCTATTATCCCCGATGCTGAGAAGCTGGGCATAAAAATGTGCGTACACCCAGATGATCCACCATTCCCGATATTTGGGTTGCCAAGGATAGTATCGACAGAACAAGACCTGAATGATGTGGTGAACGCCGCGCCGTCGGCCAGTAATGGTATCACGTTCTGCACCGGGTCATTAGGCGCCCGCGGCGATAACGACCTACCGGGAATCGTAGAACGGTTAGGGCAGCATTTTCATTTCCTGCACCTGCGCAATGTAAAGCGCGAAGTTGATGGCAGCTTTTATGAGGATAACCACTTAGAGGGCAGCACAGACATGTATGCCGTAATGAAGAACCTGGTACTTGAACAACAGAAAAGGCAGCAAGCCGGCCGCACAGACATTGCTATACCCATGCGCCCCGACCACGGGCATAAGCTGCTGGATGACTTTAATTATGACACCTTCCCGGGTTATTCGGTTATCGGCAGGCTAAAAGGCCTGGCTGAGTTACGCGGGCTGGAAATGGGTGTAAAGAGGAGTTTGCACCTCTCCTGATCAAAGGGGTTGGGGAGAGGTAAAACAAATATCCCTTTTTCTGCTTAGTATAGGGCAACTGAACGCTAAAGAACTACGTAACTACTATATGCCCCATATATCATCCACATCCACCATTGATCTACCTTACAAAGCCAAACAGCAAGACGTTAAACAACAGGCGCATGACCTGTTTTCGGTGAACTTCCCGCAAACGGACCGGCTGATCTTTGCTTTTGATAATACAGAGATCGTCACCCGTAACTTCTGCAAGCCCCTGTCCTACTACGCCGAGCCCAATACCTTCGAGGAACGGAACAACGACTATCTTGAAAATGCCTTGAACTATTCGGTCGAAGCTATTGAGGATTGCATTGTTAAATCAGGCATCAAAAAGGAAGACATTACCGATATCATCTTTGTATCGACCACCGGTTTGGCCACACCCAGTATGGACGCGCTGATCATCAATAAAATGCGCCTTAACCCGCATATTAACCGCAGCCCGCTTTGGGGTTTAGGTTGCGGCGGCGGCGTATCGGGCATGGCAAAAGCTAATATGGCGGCCATAGCCAACCCCGACGCGGTAGTGTTACTGGTGGCTGTAGAGTTATGTTCACTCACCCTGATCAAAAACGATTACAGCAAGAGCAATTTCATTGGCTCAAGCCTGTTTTCGGACGGTATAGCGGCTTGTATTGTTAAAGGTGACAATCATACCCGCGGCGATCAAAAAATAGATTACGTAGCCTCAAGCAGCAAATTATACTACGACTCGCTTGAAGTAATGGGCTGGGATTTCCAGGACACCGGCTTTAAGGTATTGTTCTCAAAAGATATTCCCACATTTATCCATGAAAACGTAAAGCATGATATCACCGGGTTTTTAAGCAAACACCAATTACAGCTAAGCGATATCAAAAACTTCATCTTTCATCCCGGCGGTAAAAAGGTGTTGGATGCTTACACCGATGCCTTAGGCGTCGAAGGCGATTTCCTGAATAAAACCCGCGCTGTTATGAACGACAATGGCAACATGAGCAGCGTTACCGTTTTATACGTGCTTGAACGTTTTATGACCGAAGGCTTTGAGGATGGCTATGGTTTAATGATGGCCATGGGTCCCGGTTTTTCAAGCGAGATGGTTTTACTCAAGCTGGCTAAAGATTGATATGTACTTTATCATATTCATCTCTTTCCTGATCCTGCAACGCCTATCAGAATTGTACATATCCAGTCGTAACGAAAAGTGGTTATTACAAAACGGAGCGATACAATACGGACAAAGCCATTACCCATACATGGTGGCCATGCACACGCTGTTTATCATATCCATTATTGCCGAGTATTACTTAAGGGGCGGCACCCCTATCAGCTGGATCCTACTGACCGCCTTTTTGTTAGTGCTGTCATTTAAATTCTGGGCGCTATCGTCATTAGGTAAGTACTGGAACACCAGGATCTACCGCATACCCGGCGTATATCCTGTAAAGAAAGGCCCTTACAAAATCTTCAAACATCCTAATTATATGGAAGTGGTTTGCGAGATAGCCATTATCCCGCTGGTGTTTCACCTGTACTATACTGCCATAATTTTCACCCTGCTTAACGCGGCTATGCTAACAGTACGTATAAGTGTTGAAAATAAGGTGTGGGCCAAATAGCCCACACCTTATGCTTTTATGCTTTCTTAAATACCGATGCTGCTAATGGCGGCAAGGTAATATTGATAGAATTGTCTTTTCCGTGCCAGTGGATCTTTTCGCTTTTTAGTGTTTTGGCGTTGGTTGTGCCGCTACCCCAGAACTCCTGTAGGTCGGAGTTAAAGATCTCCTGCCAGTTTCCGGCTGCCGTTACCCCTACTCTAAAATCATGACGCGGAACTGGTGTCATATTCAACACTACCAACAGATCATTTTTAGGATCATGGCCCTTACGCGCAAATACCACTACCGAATCATTAGCGTTACCACCGTCGATCCATTCAAAACCTTCAGGCGAGAATGCTTTTTCAAACAAAGCAGGCTCGGTTTTATACAGATGGTTAAGCGCTCTAACAGTTTCACTTACCCCTTTATGGTTCGGATAATCTAACACATGCCATTGCAATGCGTTTTGGAAGTTCCACTCCGTGCCCTGGCCAAACTCGGCACCCATAAACAGCAATTTGGCACCCGGGTGCATAAACATGTAGCTGTAACACAAACGCAGGTTGGCAAATTGCTGCCACTCGTCGCCGGGCATTTTACGTAGCATAGAGCCTTTACCATACACCACCTCATCATGCGAGAAAGGCAGCATAAAGTTCTCTGTAAAGGCATAGATCAAACTAAATGTCAATTGGTTATGGTGATATTTTCTATTGATCGGATCTTCCTGGAAGTATTTAATGGTATCGTGCATCCAGCCCATCATCCATTTCATACCGAAGCCCAATCCACCTAAAAATACCGGGCGGCTTACGCCTGTAAATGATGTCGACTCTTCGGCTATGGTTTGAATATCAGGGAAGTGGCTGTAGCAGGCCTCATTAAATTCTTTTAAGAATGAAACCGCTTCCAGGTTCTCATTTCCACCATAGATATTGGTTTCCCACTCGCCATGCTTACGCGAGTAATCCAGGTAAAGCATAGAGGCTACCGCATCGACACGTAAGCCGTCAACATGGTACCTGTCCAGCCAGAACAAGGCATTACTGATCAGGAATGCCCTTACCTCGTTGCGGCCATAGTTAAATATGTACGATTTCCAGTCGGGATGAAAGCCTTTACGTTCATCGGCATGCTCATAAAGGTGTGTACCGTCAAAATTGTACAGCGCCATAGCATCGCCCGGAAAGTGTGACGGAACCCAATCCAATATCACGCCTATTCCTTCCTGGTGAAACCGCTCTATCAAAAACATGAGTTGCTGCGGGGTACCATAACGTGACGACGCGGCAAAATAACCGCTCACCTGGTAACCCCAGCTTGGATAATAAGGATGCTCCATGATCGGCATAAGCTCTACGTGGGTAAAGCCCATATGCTTTACATAAGGCACCAGCATTGTTGCCAGTTCCTCATAATTATAAAACACGTCCGGATTATTAAAATCACGCGCCCATGAGCCCAAATGTACTTCGTAAACCGAATACGGCTTGTCTAGCGCGTTATGTTGGTAACGGTTAGCCATCCAGTTGGTATCTTTCCACTCATAATAGGTATCGGCTACTATAGAGCCGGTACGCGGCGGAACTTCCCAGCGTAAAGCGAAAGGATCACTTTTCTCCAGGTCCTCGCCGGTGGATGAATTTATAAAGTATTTATAAACCTCGCCATTACCTACGTTCGGTATAAACCCCTCCCAGATCCCTGAACCATCCCAACGGATAAATAAGGGGTGCGAGCCGCGGTTCCAACCATTAAAATTCGCTATAACAGCAACATATTGCGCGTTTGGCGCCCAAACAGAAAAATAGGTCCCTACAACGCCATTATGCTCAACCACGTGCGAGCCCAATTTTTCATACAATTTGTAATGCTTGCCCGATTTGAACAGCGCGATATCAAAATCTGTAAAACGGCTGTAAGGTATAACAGCATTGTAAGTTGTAACAGGAACTTCGGTAGCTTTTGGTTCGGTTGCTTTTTTAGTCGTTTCTTTTTTAACTGCGGCCTTTTTAACGGTTTCTTTTGACGTTGCCGGGGCCTTTTCTTTTACAGCTTTAGGTTTGACGGCTTTTTCGGCTTTTACCTCTGCCGGTTTCTTTACTTCTTTTACAACTTTAGGTTTAACGGCTTTTTCGGCTTTTACCTCCGCCGGTTTCTTTACTTCTTTTACAACTTTAGCTTTGGTGGTTTTTTCCGGTTTAGCTGCTGTAGCTTCGGGTTTGGTAGTGGTGGTTTTTTTTGCCATGCTGGAAGCCCTTTCGGGCGATTTAGATAAACTCATTTAAGTTAATGAGTTTAGTTATAACAATCAAATATATCATTATTGTTTGGTGTGCAAATAAAATGTTATGGCTGATAATTGCAACATTAACAGATAAAAACAAAAAAGGCCCCGTTTCCGGAGCCTTTAAAATTATTTGCTGATTTCTATCTTTTTAAAGTTTTTGCTGTACTTAAACTCCAGGATCTTATCGGCATTAACCGCGAAATCTTTAAATGCTTTGCCATCTATTGTAATTTTTGATGGCTTAAACGGCAATCCCGATACGGTGAACGAATAGGTTTCATATCGTGGTGTGTACAAACCTTCAAGACTTTGCTGAATAGAAAAGCTGGTTTTGTTACCATCTACCGCAAATTTCTTTTCAGAGTAGATGTCTTGCTCATACGCAAATGTTTCGCCGTAATCTTCAAAGAAGAAAGAGTTGGCTACGTAATCGCTGTAATAAACATTCAGTTTAACTTCTTCAATTTCTTTCTCGCCTACGTATTGCATTACCGGGTATTCAGGGATAACCGAACCGGCTTTTACAAAGATCGGGATGGTTTCTAACGGGGTTAATACTTCAACTTCTTTACCGCCTTCAACTACTTCAAGCGTCCAGAAATTGTACCATTTGCCTGTAGGCAGGTATACTTTACGGCTTTTTTGCCCCGGCTCTAATACCGGGCAGATCAAGATCTTATCGCCATAAGTAAACTCATCCTGGCGGAAATAATTATCAGATTCTATCTGCTCCTGCATTACCAGCGGCCTTAAAATAGGGAAACCGTAACGGTGGTGCTCCCAAAAGGTCGAGTATAAATAAGGGATCAGTTTATAACGTAGTTCGATAAATTTACGATTGATCGAAGTATATGGCTCGCCAAAGCTCCATGGCTCACGTTCCTTGGTATCACCTGCAGAGTGCGCGCGCATAAACGGCGCGAAAGTTCCCAATTGGATCCAGCGGGTAAATAGCTCGCCGTCAGGCTCACCGCTAAAACCGCCGATATCGGTACCGCAAAATGAGATACCCGACATAGACAAACGCTGCAATTGCACGTTACCTAATTTCAGGTGTTCCCAGGTAGCTACGTTATCACCTGTCCAAACAGACGAATAACGCTGCACACCCGAATAACCCGCCCTGGTAATAGTGAACGGACGTTTATTTTTCATTATGGTACGCAAACCTTCGTAAGTTGAACGCACCATTTGCATACCATAAACATTATGTGCCTTACGGTGCGACCCACGGTGACCGTCATACTGGTGACGAACGTCGTCAGGGAATGAACCTGTACCAAATACGGCAGGTTCGTTCATATCGTTCCATACACCTGCCACACCGGTTTCAACCAGTCCTTCAAATAACCCACCCCACCATTCGCGAACTTCGGGATTGGTAAAATCAGGGAACTGGCAACGGCCCGGCCATACGTGGCCCTCCATAAAGTAATCATCACTTCGGCGGCAGAAATAGCGTTTCTCTTTACCTTCTTTAAATACCCAGTAATTATCATCCACACGGATCCCCGGGTCAATAATTACTACCGTTTTAAAACCGTCGGCAGCAAGTTCCTTCACCATTTTTTTAGGATCTGGGAAGTATTTTTTGTTCCAGGTAAAGCAACGGTAACCATCCATATAATCGATATCTAAGTAGATAGCATCGCATGGGATCTTTTGCTCGCGGAATGTCTTTGCAATTTTAGTAACCTTTGCTTCCGGGTAGTAGCTCCAGCGGCATTGGTGGTAGCCAAACGCCCAAAGCGGCGGCATTGGGTGTGTACCGGTTAAAATATGGTAATTTTTAACCACGTCCATCATGTGAGGGCCGTGGATATAGTAGTATTGTAACTCACCGCCATCAGCCCAGAAACTGGTTTTGTTTTTTTCTTCAGAACCAAAATCAAAATGCGATTTATACGTATTGTCGAAGAAGATACCATGCGATATGCCTTCATTTATACTGATATAAAAAGGAATGGTACGGTATATCGGGTCCTGGTTCCATTGGAACGAATAGGCATCGGTGTTCCAGTTAACAAACCTTTTACCACGTAAGTTAAGTTCGGTAGGTTTATCGCCTAAACCAAAAAAGCTTTCTTTAGGGCCGCAGGTTTTGGTGCAGAAAACATAATAACCGCCAAAGGCTACGTTTTCTTCCCAGTGCATAGGCACGGCATCAGTACTGGTAACATTATCATTGCTATCAGAAAATGATATAAAGAAGTCGGCTTTACGAATATGGCAATTTATAACACCTGTAGACACCCTAAACTCAGTATCATTCTCAAATAAAGTAAACGCGGTAGCTTTTTGCACCAATTTAGGTACACCGTATGAAAACTCTTCAAGAAATACGCCATGAGGTGCCAGCCTTACCCTGATGATCTGATCGGTAACAACAGTAATTTCAACTTTGGCTTCGCCGTCTGTTAAAAAGAATTTGTTGCCTATCTGGTCTGCATGATTAGGTACGCCGAGGTATTTTTTAATAATAGGCTTTATACCAACAATGGGGTTATTTATATGCTGAAAGGTATCATCATCTTCAGCTATTTTGTTCGATTCTAATTCTGGATCTATTGTATTATCTTCCATAAAACTATATTAATCTATTGGTTCATGCCTATAAACATTTCAGTTGTGAATGCGCATAAACACGCCGGCTATTGCCTGTTTCAACAGCTAATAAACGATTTTTATTCAATAATCAAGTTATAATCGGCCCGAAAAGATGAGTAATTGGCAAAAATTATGAAACTCATAATTTTAACTACCAGAAAGTTAGTTTTTAGTAGCGATGGATTAAAACCCATCGCTATAATGATGTCAAATAATTACAATGCGCCTAAGGTAGTTCTTAACACTCCCACGGCCTCATTGGTACTTTTGCCGGTTTCGAAGATCTCGCTCGAACTTAGTTCTTTACCGTAAAACGCGGCATTAGCACTTTTATCAATTGCTAAATTTGAGCCATGTATGGTCACCCCGGCAAATAATCCCCTGCTGCGTGAATAAGAATACACTTCAGCTTCAAGCTTGTAATCGGTGCTCGCGGTCGAACTGCGCCCAACCGGTCCGGCGGCGGCAGAGATATCACCACCAATGGTAAAATCGCCATTTTTAACTTTAGCAAGCACACCTTTATGCCTGAATACCAAAATCATATCTACAGACTGCACACCAATTTGTAAACCCAGGCTGCCACCTGTTAACGTAATAAATACAGGATCGCTCCACTTGCCGTCGGCTAATTTCACCATAGCTATACCCCTGCCCCTTTTACCACCAACAACAAAACCCGCGTTGATCAAGTTTGGAATGATCACCACTCCCTGGTAATCTGTTATTAATTGATGGGGGATACTTTCTTTCATTTTACCAAAGGCCTTTAACACGTTTGCCGCATTATGGATCCGTTCGGTTTCTTTGCCAGCATCCGTTGCCGATGCCAATACAATAAATGCGCTTAACAGTACCGGCAGTATAAATAACTTTAATGTTTTCATTTTTTTTGTTCGTTTTTTAATTAATGCTACAACCCGTAACGCCACGAGTTGTTTGGCCGAATATCTACACAATTAAACGAGTATTGGTCATAATATTATCCTATATCAATATTTACATACAGCCATATCTGCACAGGTACTTATCTTTGCGGCAATGAAGCCCGATAAACAACAGGTATTTTCAATAAACAGTCCTGAAGAATTTGACAGCACTGCCCTGCAGGTTTTTCAACATCAGGCAAAAAACTGTAAGGTTTACGCTGATTTTATCGCGGGGCTGCGCATTGACCCGGCTGCCGTAACATCGGTAAAGCAAATCCCTTTCCTGCCTATCGAATTTTTTAAAGGGCACACCATTTTAAGCTCGACAGACAACGTACAGGTAACTTTTACCAGTTCGGGCACAACAGGTATGATAACCAGCAGCCACTACATAACAGATGTTAGCTGGTATGAAGAAAGTTTCAGAAAAGCATCCCAATTGTTTTATGGCGATATCAAAGATTATACAGTGCTTGCCTTGCTGCCGGCTTATTTAGAAAGACAGGGATCATCGCTCATTTACATGGCTCAGGACCTGATTACCCAATCAGATAACGCTGATAGCGGCTTTTATCTTTATAACCATGCTGATCTTTTTGATCAGCTTAAAAAGCAGCAACAAGCTAATAAACCTACGCTATTGATAGGTGTAACCTTTGCTTTGCTTGATTTTGTTGAGCAATACCAGATTGATTTTCCTGAACTGATAGTTATGGAGACTGGTGGTATGAAAGGCCGTCGTAAAGAAATGATCCGCGAAGAATTGCATGATACGTTATGTAAAGGCTTTGGCGTTAATGCCATTCACTCAGAATACGGCATGACCGAATTGTTATCACAAGCTTATTCAAAAGGATCCGGTATTTTTAACTGTCCCCCATGGATGCGTATTATTACCCGTGATACTAATGATCCGTTAAGCATAGTTACCAACGGCAAAGCCGGCGGCATTAATGTTATCGATCTGGCAAATATTAACTCGTGCGCATTCATAGCCACCCAAGATCTGGGGAAGATCTATGAGGATGGATCTTTCGAGGTATTGGGCAGATTTGACAATGCTGATATCCGAGGATGTAATTTATTGATAGCGTAAAACTTAATATACAACTAACAGAATTTATATATTTTTGCAGCTCAAAATATAAGTGATACGATGATAGAGAAATTTTTGCAAGACGAACAAGACCCTAAGGCTATTGAGAAAGTATATACCCGCCTGGTTGACCTGTTAACCACCGGCGAAGAAATAATATACATAGCAGCTCAGAAAAAACCTTTGGTTAACTTATTGCCAGATTGCATCGCCATAACCAATAAACGTGTATTATTTTTCACTCCGGCTAACCTGGGGTTGTCTATAAAATTTGTTGATTTTGTTTGGAAAGACGTTGTTGACGTTTATACTAAAGAAGAGATCATAGGCGCTATATTCAGTGTAAAAACCACCAACGGTGCCGAAATGGGCGTTGATTACCTGCCAAAGGTACAGGCCCGTAAATTATACCAATACGCTCAAGAGCGTAAAGAGTCTGAGCGGGAAGCACGCCGTTTACGCGATCTTGAAGAAAAACGCGCAGAATCAGGCGCGGTGCAGTTTGAAAATCCGTCGCAGCCTGTAGCGGCAGCATATATACCGCAACAACAACCTGTACAACAACCAATACCTGCTGCTCCTGAGCCCAAACCCGAGCCGGTAGTAGTTCATGAAGAACCAAAACCCGATGTATTAACAGAGAAACTTAAAAAGCTACGTACTTTGTTTGATAACGGCCTGATATCGCAGGAAGAATACAATCACAAAAAGTTGGAATTGCTGAACGATTTATAAGAAAATTACGCAAGCAGCCGTGCATCAAATTTAAACGGCTGCTTGCTGATTATTTTAACTTTCTCCATATCAGCATGCAGCGGGTTTAATAAGTAGTTATATTCCTCATTAACTATAGCAGAAGGCACCCTAAGCAGTAGGTGTTGCTTATCCAGCAAAAAACGATTACCGATCTGTTTTAAAATATTTTGTTCGGGATACTCGTTCCAGTGTTCGGGCAACGTTTTAGTATCTAAGGTGATCGAAGCATCATCGGGCGATTCAACTATCAGCATGCAATAATCATCCGGAATGTTTGTAGGGCTTAAATGCGCCAGCGCCTCAAGCACGGCCAATGATCTTGACGAAGCCAAGTAGACCATCGGTTTACCTTCGCTGTTCCAGCGGCCGCCGTATAATCGGGCGCCATTGCCGCTCAGATCGGCATAAGCGGTTTTAACTATCCTGTAAAGCAGCATTTAGGCAAAAATACCGTGTTCAATACGGCCCAGCTCTTTAAAAACAATATCAAAACCGATAGATGTATCTAAAAGAGAAACCGGTGCCACGCCTTTAAAAACATAAAGCGGGGTTTTCATCCAGGCTTTAAATTTATCTAAAGAGCCAAATACTTCTTCGCCACGGGTATAAAGGCGCGCTAACTCAACGGCCTTTTCTGCATACTCAGTTTTGATGATCTCGGTATCATCATAACGCTGCAAAGTACGCTCAGAAATATGCATAATGTTAGCAAACTCTTGTAAGGTTAGTGATATCCGTTTAGCAAAAGCCATTAAAAGGTTTTTAGGCAAACCCTTGCGCGTAGTATCAAGGATATCAAAATCGCTCATAAAGTTAAACTGCACTGTAGTATTGCCTAACAGATTGCTAAATAAATTACTGGATTGCACAGCATAAACGGCCATAGGCTCATTTAAACTGTCATTTTTGATATCATCGCTCATATATCAGACATTTATCCAAATATATAAACATTTTGTCGCAATATCAAATTATTCAACAACAATTAAGAAATAATTCTTCTTTCCTTTTTGTGCTACCAAAAACTTCCCGCCAATTAATGCATCTGCGTTATATACACTTTCGGGTGACTCAATTTTAACTTTGTTAATAGCTACGCCACCACCTTGTATCATTTTCTTAGCCTCACCTTTTGATGCAAAAACCGCAGTACTTGCAGCTAACAAATCGACAGAGTTAATACCTGCCTGCAGATCGGATAAAGCAATCTTAAAGTTAGGCACACCTTCAAACAAACCAATCACTTCAGCTTCGTTCAATTCATTTAAAAACTCGATGCCGGTATTGCCAAATAAAAACTCAGATGATTTAATAGCTTTTTCATACTCGGCCTCACCGTGTACACGGATAGTGATATCTTTTGCCAATGCTTTTTGCAGTACGCGTAAATGAGGCGCTGCATCTTGTTCGGCTTCCATTGCTTCTATCGCTTCACGTTCAAGCAAAGTAAAAATTCTTATGTAGGCTTTGGCATCTACATCGGTAGTATTTAACCAGAATTGATAAAATTGATAAGGTGTTGTACGTGCCGGATCAAGCCAAACCGCCCCGCTTTCAGTTTTGCCAAACTTAGTACCATCAGCTTTTTTAATAAGCTGAGTAGTTAAAGCATAAGCTTCGCCTGCATCTTTACGACGGATCAGTTCTGTACCGGTTACTATATTTCCCCATTGGTCAGATCCTCCCATTTGTAACACGCAATCGTTATGTTTCCACAAATAATAAAAGTCATATCCTTGAACTAATTGATAGGTAAATTCAGTAAACGACATGCCCGTATCCCCTTCAAGGCGTTTTTTTACCGAGTCTTTGGACATCATATAATTTACAGTGATATGTTTGCCAACATCTCGTATAAAATCCAGGAAAGTAAAACTTTTAAACCAATCGTAGTTATTCACCATTTGGGCGCTATTTGCCCCGGTGTTAAAATCAAGAAATTTTTGAAGTTGTAGCTGTACTGATTCAAGATTATGTTGTAAAACATCTTCAGACAATAAATTACGCTCTGCGGATTTACCTGAAGGATCACCCACCATACCTGTAGCGCCGCCAACCAATGCATAAGGTTTGTGACCAGCCCTTTGAAAATGGATCAATGTCATAATCTGGGTTAAATGGCCAACATGTAATGAATCGGCGGTCGGGTCAAACCCGATATAGCCTGATGTCATACCTTTATTTAACAGGTCTTCAGTTCCGGGCATAATATCATGCAGCATGCCCCGCCAGCGTAGTTCTTCAACAAAATTCATTGGTGTAAATTATCTTTTTCATTCCCGTTATCCATCGGGACGCCAAAGATAACAGATTATGTGCTTTGGTGCAGAAAAGAAAAACAATAGCATTATTGTTAATTTAATAACTATTAAGCATTAAAAATTAATTTAATGCTTAATTACATGTTACTACGGGTATTTTTTCCTACTTTTAGCTTGAGGCACATGTATGAATTTTTTATCTCATTATTACTTTGACCGCAACGTTAACGACTGTTACTTTATATTGGGAACCGTACTGCCCGACTTGTTAAAGAATGCCGATAAAACCATCATATTGCACCCTGAAAAACTGCACCATGCCGATCCAAAAGTAAACAGCATAGTAGCGGGATGGAACAAGCATTTAGAGGTAGACCGTCATTTTCATTCGGCTGATTTTTTCACAACCCACTCGCACCGATTAAAAAAACAGTTGATCCCAGCCATTGCCGGGTCGCCAGTTAAGCCATTTTTTTTGGGACATATAGCTGTCGAGCTGATCATTGACAACCTGTTGCTTACCACTAACAAAGTAACTGCGGATGATTTTTACAATCATTTAAAGCAATGCGATATTCATGTAATAGACGATTTCCTGGTTAGTGCCGGGCTAACAAATAACGACCGCTTCTTTCATTTTTACGATGGCTTTAAACGATCAGAATATTTGCACACCTATGCCGAGGCCGACCAGATCACCTATGCTTTGAAACGCATTTGTATGCGCGTATGGGAAAACCCTTTTACCCCACAGCATGAAACATTGATGACCGACGTGCTGATTGCTTACCGGCATTTTTTATTGCCTGATTTTATGTCAATTTTTACCGAGATCGAAAGCAAATTATCAGCGGCATAGCTATCATTTTCACCACCTTAATAGGCTGTGGGTAAGTAATATGGGCAAAAAACAGCCTTTATCTTACAAAAAGCCTTAAAAATCAGCATTTAACATTAAATAAAATTTCTTCGAATAAAATATAGTCGTACCTTTGCAGTCCCAATTAACAAATTGGGAAAAGGAGATAAATTATTTAATGGCAAAAAAACAAGAAGCAGAAAAAGAATTAAAAGCTAAAGAAGCAGAGCTGGATACAGTTACTGCGACAGGCGAAAAAGAAACTATTGAGTCAGAGGCTGATTCAATATCAATCGAAGAGATCAAATCTCAAATTGCATCAGTACCTAACGCAGATTTTGACTGGGATGCTGACGACAAAAAATTTGGTAACTACAGCGACAGCGAGCGCGAGAAAATGGAGAAATTGTATGATGGAACTTTCAGTTCGATCACCAAGGGCGAAATTATCACCGGTACTGTTGTAAATGTTAACAACAAGGATGTAGTATTAAACGTTGGATTTAAATCTGATGGTTTGGTATCTGTTTCTGAATTCCGTGATACACCTGATCTTAAGATCGGTGACAAAGTTGACGTATTTGTTGAGTCACAAGAAGATGCTAACGGACAGTTGGTACTTTCTCGTAAACGTGCAAAAACTCAAAAATCATGGGAGAAAATTAATTCTGCACTGGATAACGATGAGATCATTACCGGTTTTGTTAAGAGCAGAACAAAAGGTGGTCTGATTGTAGACATCATGGGCGTTGAAGCCTTCTTACCAGGTTCACAGATCGACATTAAACCTATCAGGGATTATGACGTGTACGTGGGCAAAACAATGGAGTTTAAAGTTGTTAAGATAAACCACGAGTTTAAAAACGTTGTGGTATCGCACAAAGTGCTTATCGAAGACGATTTGGAAAACCAAAAAACCGAAATTGTTGCCAAACTTGAAAAAGGCCAGATATTGGAAGGCACAGTTAAAAACATTACTGACTTTGGTGTATTTATTGACCTTGGTGGTGTTGATGGCTTATTACACATTACAGATATTTCATGGGGCCGTATTGAGCATCCAAGAGAAGTTTTATCATTGGATCAGAAGATCAACGTTGTTGTTCTTGACTTTGATGATGAGAAAAAACGTATCGCTCTTGGCTTGAAACAATTAACTCCTCATCCTTGGCAATCACTTGACGAAGCAATCCAAATTGGTTCGAAAGTTAAAGGCCGCATAGTTACCGTTGCCGACTATGGCGCTTTCTTAGAGATCATCCCGGGTGTTGAAGGTTTGATCCACGTGTCAGAAATGTCATGGTCTCAAAACCTGCGTAATCCGCAAGAGTTCTTAAAAGTTGGTGACGAAATTGAAGCACAAGTATTGACATTAGACCGCGACGAGCGTAAAATGTCATTAGGCATCAAACAATTAACTCCAGATCCTTGGCAAAATGCTGCCGAACGTTATGCTGTTGGTACACAACACGTAGCTACAGTTAAAAACATGACCAACTTTGGTGTGTTTGTTGAACTGGAAGACGGCATTGACGGCTTGATCCACATCTCTGACCTTTCATGGTCTAAAAAAATCAACCACCCTAATGAATTCACTAAAGTTGGTGAAAAATTAAACGTGGTTGTTTTAGAACTTGATGTTGAAAACCGTAAATTAAGCTTAGGCCACAAACAATTAGAAGAAAACCCTTGGGATACTTTTGAAACTATCTTCACTATTGATTCAATACATGAAGGTACCGTGTTAAAAGTAACTGACAAAGGCGCTATTGTTGCTTTACCTTATGGTGTTGAAGGTTTCGTACCTACCAAACACCTGGTTAAAGAAGATGGTAAGAGCTTAAAAGCTGAAGATACAGCTGACTTCAAGATCATCGAATTTAACAAAGAAAACAAACGTATCGTTATTTCACACTCACGTATCTGGGAAGAAGCTCGCGCTGACGCTCGTGTACAAGATTTCGAAAACCGTAAAAAAGAAGCAAAATCTGCAACTAACGCGGTTAAGAAAGTGAAAGATTCGGTTGAAAAATCAACTTTAGGTGATTTAAGTGTACTTGCCCAATTGAAAGAACAAATGGAAGGTGCAGAAACTAAAGCAGCTGTTAAAAAAGCAGCAGCAGCTAAAAAATCTGAAGAAGAAGCTAAATAAGCTTTAACCAATATTTTTTTCAAAGCCCTGTCGAGCAATCGATGGGGCTTTTTGTTTTTTGAGATTTTATTTATAGATTTAGTTATACTCTAAAAGTCTGTACATTACAACCCAAACCACTTAACAATTAAAGATGAAAAGAATCTGGTTAACAGTTATTTTGTTGCCCCTGATGCAATGCGTTAGAGCCGGAGATTTGGATTCTTTAATATCAATAAAAGGATATTATATCACCAAAATAAGTAAAGCCGACATTGTCAATTACTACAAGCAGAAGCTAAGGGAACAAAAAGGGAAGTCTTTTTTTGTGATGACTGATATAGAACATACCAGCTTTTTTTTGCCGGTGCAAATTGAAGGAAAAGTATTATTAAACGCCGATAATCTTAAAGATCAAATCAAGCATCACAATGATTTTAACAAGGATACCTTATTTTATATGCCTTTATCAAAACGTAGTGAAGAATATATAAAATATTTAAGTAAAAAAGAAATAGATCTGTCAAAAGTAATCAGCCTGTTTAATCAGTTTCCTGGCAAAGGGTTTTATTTTACAATTAAAAGCCACAATGATTATCTATATAAATGTGTCTATTTAGAAGCCTATGCTCAATATTTTGAAGTAGAAAACAATAGCATCAACAGACTTAAAATAGATGCAGACATAGATGCCGTTAACAGGAATGCAGCGAAAATTAACCTGTACTTAATTACTAAAGTAGCTAAGTACAACGTGGATGTAAAACCAAAAGGCCTAAACGTATGGAATAAGTTCAAAAATTAGTTTAGTGCCCCGCAGTACCTAACAACCTAGACTGAATGATAAATATTAATTAGATCTTACTTTAATAAATACCGGGAAATTAAATGCCCCAAAAAAATAACCAACGAGTACCACGTTGCCAATGCAATCATAAACCCAAATACAAATTGCACCAGGTTTTCGTATGAGCGGTTACGTACAGACATTAGACAAGGATTTATGTTAGGTTACTGATTATCAGCAACGTAAATATAACATATATTCCCGAAAGGTGTAATATTTATTATTTATTTGAATTACCCATTTTGATATAAGATCATGTCCACGTTTGCCTAAGAAAATCTATGTACACAAGTAATCACTAAAATTATTACCTTTGCCCAAATCCACCCATACGATGCAAAATCTAACGCTGCTCGACGGTCAAAAATTTCAAATCACCATACAACGTCTATGTCGTCAGTTAATTGAAAATCATAACGATTTTTCACAATCTGTATTAATTGGCATTCAGCCACGCGGCATTTATTTAGCCAAACGTGTTGCCGAAGAGTTACGCAAAATACTGCCCGGGCATACTATTGAACAGGGCGACCTGGATATAACCTTTTACCGGGACGATTTCCGCAGGCGCGAATCGCCTCTGGTGCCTAATCAAACCAAAATAGATTTTATTATTGAGGGCAAAAAAGTGATCATGATGGATGATGTGCTTTGGACAGGCCGGACCATACGCGCGGCAATGGACGCCATGCTTGCCTTTGGCAGGCCTGAAAGAGTAGAGCTGCTAACGCTGGTGGACCGTCGCTATTCGCGCCACATCCCCGTAGCTGCAGATTATGTTGGTATTGAGGTTGATTCCATCGCGTCGCAAAGAGTTGTGGTTAGCTGGAAAGAAACAGATGGTGAGGATAAGATAGTTTTATTATCAGAAGCTAAATAGTGTAGGTTAAAATCAAAATATCGAACACTGAATTTTGAATTTCGAATTACGAAGTATAATAATGGCTGATAACAAATTTGATTTAGAAGAAAGATTAATAGATTTTGCCGTTATAATATCAAACATTGTTGAAGGTTTGCCTAACACCAGGCTTGGAAACTATATCGCCGGGCAACTGGTACGTTCGGGATGTTCTCCGGCGCTAAATTATGGAGAAGCCCAATCGGCAGAGTCAAGAAATGATTTTATTCATAAAATGAAAATCATATTAAAAGAGTTAAGAGAATCTTTTATCTCTCAAAAAATTATAGAAAGGAAAAAGCTGTTCGCAGTTAACGAGGTAGTATTGGTAAAAGATGAATGCAATCAACTAATATCAATTTTTGTTAAAAGTATTGATACAGCAAAGAAAAATAATCTAAAATAAATCATACAGAAAGGCTTCTAAAATTCACCTTTCTATTATTTAACATTAAATAACTCATTATTCGATATTCGTCATTCGATGTTCGATATTTTAAAAAAACATGGCAGGACTGAGCACAAGACATTTATTAGGAATAAAGGATCTGAACGTATCCGATCTTCAATTGATATTTGAAACTGCCGATAATTTTAAGACGGTGCTAAACCGCCCGATAAAAAAGGTTCCATCGTTGCGTGACGTTACTATTGCCAATATATTTTTCGAAAACTCAACCCGTACCCGTTTATCGTTCGAGCTTGCCGAGAAACGTTTATCTGCCGATGTGGTAAATTTTGCTGCTTCATCTTCATCAGTTAGCAAAGGCGAAACCCTGATAGATACCGTAAACAATATCCTGGCCATGAAAGTGGATATGGTGGTAATGCGCCATCCCTATGCCGGTGCTGCTACCTTTTTATCAAAGCATGTAAAGGCCCAGATAGTAAACGCCGGAGACGGAGCACATGAGCATCCTACTCAGGCATTGCTTGACGCTTTCTCTATCCGCGAACGATATGGCGATGTTGCCGGTAAAAAAGTGGTTATTGTAGGCGATATCCTGCACTCGCGTGTAGCGCTTTCAAACATATTATGCCTGAAACAGCTTGGTGCCGAAGTAATGGTTTGCGGCCCTACAACGCTTATCCCAAAATACATTGGCGCACTGGGCGTAAAGGTTGAGCATGACCTTATCAAGGCCCTTAACTGGTGCGATGTAGCCAATATGCTGCGCATACAGCTGGAAAGACAGGACATCAAGTATTTCCCTTCGCTGCGCGAATATACGATGCTGTACGGCCTTAATAAGCAGATCTTAGACTCGTTGGATAAGGAAATAACTGTAATGCACCCCGGCCCTATTAATCGTGGTGTAGAGATCACCAGCGATGTTGCCGATAGTAAGCAATCCATCATATTAGACCAGGTAGAAAACGGCGTAGCTATCCGCATGGCGGTGCTTTACCTGCTGGCTGGTCAAACTCCATAATAAACTATTTGCCCATGAGATTGGTGAGGGGGATAATATTATTGATTTTGGGGCTATTTGTTGCTGTAAATACATCAGCCCAAAGCCTTCAATTAAAAAAGACAGATTCAGTATTCAGGCTGATAAAAAAGTACAGCAAAATCAAAGATGCTGACGCAATTTATGACCTGGCTGCCATCCGGTTTAAGCAATCTATTACGCAGGGAACGTTCCGCGATTACCTCTTTCGTGAATTATTTGCGCTTGGCCCGATAAAAAAAGACTCGCTCTTATCCTTTGTAAACAACCTTACCGCAACCTACAAAATGCAGATGGACGCGGTAACCATGCAGCTCACCATAAGTATTGGCGACAACGATAAGCTGACCTATTTTAAACTGGAACCATTTACAGAATTTGTGAGCAATAAGTCAGCACGCGTGGTGTCAAGCAACGAATTAAAAACCACGTTGGATAAAAAAGTAGATTCGGTTGTGAGAGGCTATATCCAGAAATCGAATACGGTTGGGATGAGCATAGCCATTTTTAAAGACGGGCAATCGCGCACCTATAATTACGGTGAAACCAAAAAAGGCAATGGGCAGTTACCTAACATCGGTTCGATTTATGAGGTTGGTTCCATCACCAAAACTTTTACGGCTACCCTATTGGCCTGGTATGTTAACGAGGGTAAACTGAGCCTGACCGACCCCATAACCAAATACCTGCCAGACTCTGTGGCAACTAATCCATCGTTAAAGAATATTAAATTGGTTAACCTTACCAATCATACATCGGGTTTACCCGGTCTGCCTTCAAACTTTACCGCGCAGAAAGCTTACCAGGAAACAAACCCCTATAAAAACTATAACAAGGGTATGCTTTTTAGCTATCTGAAGAATTGCACTTTAAGAAGCGAACCGGGTACTCGATATGCTTATTCCAACCTGGCCGTTGGCTTACTGGGCATTATTTTAGAACGTATAAACGGTAAACAATACGAGCAGTTAGTAAGCGATATTATCTGCAAACCCTTAGGTATGAATAGCACCGTACAACATTTATACCCGCTAATTTCAACAAGATTTACCACAGTTTACGATGAGAATGGCAGCCAGACACCAGCCTGGGATTTTGACGCGCTGGCAGCCTGCGGCTCATTACGATCGACCATAAACGACCTTTTGTTGTACACCAAAGCCAATATGGTTAAGGCTGATACCAAACTGTCAAAAGCATTTGAACTAACCCACCAAATTACTTTTAGTAATGATACCAAAGTGGCCATGGGCTGGCATATCATTAATGTAGATGGCGTGAATTATTATTTCCACAACGGCGGCACAGACGGCAGCAGCAGTTTCCTGGCTTATAATATCGAAAAGAATATAGCGGTTATTATCCTGTCAAACTCAGGTGCAAGCACAGATACTACCGGGGTTGGGCTATTAAAGTTACTGCAGTAATGACCCAAAAAAAGGATGATAGAATATCTAATCCTATCATCCTTGAATCCAAAGAATCTTAGTCCAGTCTTAGTTGTCTTTTACAATCTGCCCGTCACGTATCTCATCGGTAGCAACTTTAATTATTTTATCGCCGGATTTTAAGTCGCCGTAAACTTCTGTATTATCGCCTGATTGGATTCCCTTTTTAACGTCAACCCAATGTGCATGGTGATCAATAACCGTAATAACAAACACCTTCTCTGTCGAGGTTACTACAGCGCTTTTAGGGACGATAAGCGTACTATCTCTTGATGGCAGCGGAACATCAACTTCGGCAAACATGTGGGGCAGCAGCTCTTTATTTTTGTTATAAACGTCCATCTCCAAACGTTCAGACCTTAGCTTTTCATCCAAAGCACCTGCAAGCCTTACAACCTGGGCCGTGTATTTTTTGTTAGGGATCGAGCGTACGCTAAAAGTGACCTTATCTTTATTATTAAGGCCACCGGTCGAGCTTTCAGGGATAGAGATCACCAGACGCATTCTTTTTTGATCCTGCACAACAAAAAGCGGCACGTTGCCATTACCACCCGAGCCAACATAAGCGCCCGGGTTTACATTACGTTGTGTAATGACACCATCAAACGGCGCGCGTATTTCAAGGTAATTCAAGTTAGCGGCTACACCTGCATAATCTGACTTTGCGGCTTCAACATTGGCAGCGTCCGAGTTTTTCTTGGCCTCTGCCTGTTCTAGATCATTTTGAGATATGGTACCGGGCGTTTTACTGGTATTTACCAAGCGGTCGTAAGTAGCTTTGCTGGCAAAATAAACTGCTTTTTGCTGCTCTATTTTTGATTTTGCCGATGCCAGTTGCGAGTTGATCTCTGGCGCTTCAAGTGTTGCCAACAACTGTCCCTTGTGAACTTCGGAACCTATATCAACCATTAACTTTTTAACATAGCTGTTTACCTTGGCATACAGGTTAACTTCCTGGTAAGGTATTAATTCGCCGGGTACAGATATGCTTGAGTTTAGCTTACCTTTTGTAACAGTTATTAAAGATACAGCCGGGGTATCAATGGCGTTAACCTGTTTTACCGTTGCATCCTGCTCTTCTTTTTCTTTTTTATCCTCACCGCACGAGGTTAGGAAAATAGTACCCATGGCTAAAGCCATCAGGGTAAGTACCGATTTATTTTTAGTGATGTTCATTGTGGTGCAAAGGGACATAAAATTTACTTTCTTTATCTTCAGGATCTAACGAAACAGATTGTGTGCTGGCACTGCCTTGTACCCAGGCAAATACCAAAGGTAATACTAACAGGGCAGCGAACGTCGACGCGAATAAACCGCCGATAACCGCACGGCCTAATGGTGAGGTTTGATCACCGCCTTCGCCGATACCTGATGCCATAGGGATCATACCTACAACCATGGCCAAACTTGTCATTAATATCGGGCGTACACGCAATGCAACTGCCTCGCGGGCCGATTTTATCGCGTCGCCGTTGTGCATGCGCAATTCTTCGGCATTGGTAATTAACAGTACTGCATTCGATATGGACACGCCTACCGACATGATCATACCCATATACGACTGCAGGTTAAGTGTAGCGCCGGTTAACTTAACCAGCAATAACGAACCAAACAATACTGCCGGCACAGTTGACAACACAACCAGCGAAACTTTGAACGACTGGAAGTTGGCTGCAAGCATTAAAAATATCACAAGTACCGCAACCAATAAGCCGGTCTGCAGGCTATCTAATGTTTCTACCAGTGTATTAGCCAGGCCACGCAGTTCAACAGTAAGGCCGCGTGGTGGTTTGCCTACTTCGTCTACCGCCTTTTGTACATCGCGTGCGGCGCTGCCCAGGTCTTTGTTATAGGTATTGGCAGTTACCGACAATGTAGGTACCGCGCCGATATCGTCATCCTCGCCGTTGGTTGTTTTTTGAGTGATGGTAGCTACGTCGCCCATGTTAGGCCTTGACTGATTGGCTAACACCGGAATCTCCTTAATATCTTCAATACTGGCCATGTTATATTCAGGCACCTGCACCTGTACCAGGTAACTGTAATTGCTTTTCAGATCTATCCAGTTGTTTTTCTCGGTAAACCTTGACGACGATGTTGATGCCGTTAACGTACGTGATATGTCATTGATACTTAAACCCAGTTCGGCAGCACGGGTACGGTCAATGTCGATATTGATAGCCGGGTATTTGTAAGATTGCGCTATCTGTACATCGCGCAGGTAGTCAATTGTTTTAAGCTTGTTGACTATCTTGTTGGCAAAGTCTGCATTTTCCTTTTTATTCTTACCAACAATGGCAACTTCTATTGGTGTTGGCGATCCCTGGCTCAAAATTTTATCTGTAAGCTCAATCGGTTCGAAAGAGATGGCTACATCGGGCATCGCCTTTTTCAGGGCCAGCCTGAATCTTTCTTTCAGTTCATCCAGGTTTTTCACTTTATAGCTTTCTGCAAGGCTGACCTGCATAACGGCTTCCTGCGGCCCGGCCATAAATAAATATATCGGGTTGGTTGAGAACGACGACGGGTGTTGCCCAACCATTGTTGAGGTTATGGCCACGTTTTCACGCCCTACCAAGTTTTCTAACACATGTAAAGCTTTTACAGCGGTAACCTCCGTTCTTTCTAAACGGGTACCATCCGCACCGCGCAATCTTACCTGGAAAGTGCCGCTATTTACTTTGGGCAATATGTCTCGCCCGATAATGTTGAATACTAAGAAAGCAAGACCAAAAGCTCCGATAATATATGCGCACACAATTATTTTGCGGTGCGGCATCATTTTATCTATCAGGTTAAGATAGCCAACTCTGAATTTATCAAACCCTTTAAGGTCTTTACCTTTAATATTTGTCGCATGTTCGGCAGCAAGTTCTTTTTGTTTCCAATGATCTCCTTCGTCATCCATGGCGTAGCCGTCTTTGTGGCTCTTGTCTTCATGCTCGTTCTTCATCAGCCAGTTGGCCATAATTGGCACAAATGTTTGGGCTAACAGGTAAGAAACGATCATGGAGAAACCAATGGCCAACGCCAACGGAAGGAACAACGCGCCGGGGATACCGCTCATGGTAAATGCCGGGGCAAATACCGCCAGGATACAAAACAAGATGAGCAACTTAGGGAAAGCAATCTCCTTACAGGCATCCCATATGGCCAGGGCCTTGGGTTTACCCATATCAAAATGCTGGTGAATATTCTCAATAGTTACCGTCGACTCATCAACCAGGATCCCGATAGCCAGCGAAAGCCCGCTCAGCGTCATGATGTTGATGGTTTGGTGGAACAATGAAAGGAAGAATATCGCTGAAATTACGCAGGTAGGGATCGTCAAAATTACGATCAATGCCCCCCGGCGGTCACCCAGGAAAAGCAATACCATTAAACCGGTAAGTACTGCGCCAATGGCACCCTCTTCGGCCAAGCTTTTTACCGCGTTTATTACATAAATAGATTGATCGAACACGAATGACAGTTTCACATCAGGAGGCAACAATGCCTGGAACTTCGGCATCGCCTTTTTCAGATTTTGAACCACATCCCATGTCGAAGCTGTTGACGATTTGGTGATAGGCAGGTAAACCGAGCGCTTCCCGTTTATCAGGGCATAACCCTGTGTAACGTCCGCCCCATCCTCAACAGTGGCCACATCGCGTAAAAAAACGGTTTGTACACCATTTTTAAAGAGCGGTATGTTACCAAAATCAGGCACCTTAGCTATAGTTGTATTGGCCGGCGCCAGGTAATTTAAGTTACCTATCCGCACGTTACCCGCAGGTGTGTTTTGGTTATTGTCGCGCAGGGCCAGTACTACCTGGTCCGGCGTTAAATTATGTGACCGCAGCGCATCCGGATCAACCTTGATTACAACTGTACGCTGGTTACCACCAAACGGAGCCGGCGCCACAAGGCCCGGAATAGTTGTAAACGCCGAACGGATATATATGGTAGCAAAGTCAAGCAATTCGTTGTTGGTACGTGTCGGGCTGCTTAGTACCAATTGGCCCACAGGTAAGGTAGAAGCATCAAACCTTAAGATAAACGGTGGCTGTGAACCCTGCGGGAAACCGGCCTGGGCACGGTTGGTATAACTCGTGACCTCCGCCGCCGCCTGGGCCATGTTTGTACCCTCATAAAAAGTTACTTTAATTAGTGTTAAACCCTGTATATTTTTTGTTTCGATACTTTTAACACCCGAAACGAACAATAATAAGTTAACATATTGCTTGCCGAAATACGCCTCCATCTGGTCGGGAGTAAAACCGCCGTAAGGGTGCGAAACATAAATAACCGGCAGATTAAGATCAGGGAAAATATCAATCTTAATACTTCTTATCGCGCTTATACCAAAGAAAAACAGCCCTGCTACTATAACAAGTATAGTAATTGGCTTTCTGAGCGCACCTTTAATCATTCCCATTGTAAAACCTGTATCTTTTATTAAAAATTATTCATGAACACACTCAGATCGCCGGTAGCCGCGGCTTTTGACAGCACTGCCTGCCATACATTGTTTGACACGATATCCTTGTCAACCTCGGCTCGGTTAAGCACATACAGTGCCTGCGTAAAATCAACAATGTTTGACAGCCCGTTCTTGTACAGTGCAAACTTTTGATTGTAAGCGTCGGTAGCGGCCTTTACCTCAACAGGCGCTTCGTCGTAGTTTTTTAAAGCGTTGGCTATGCGGGTTTCTGCTAGTACCTGCTGGTCTTTTAGCTGCTGATTTACCAGTTCGTATTCGTTACGGTACTGATCTGATGTGAATTTTTGCGACTTCACCTGGTAATGCACCCTGAAAGGGTTAGTGATATTCCAGATAACTGCCGCACCTAATAAGTAGTTATAGCGGGTTGGTTTTACACCTGCACCGTAGTTTGAAGTATAATCGTTTAAGTTGCTGCTGCCATAATCTGAGTTAAAGCCTGACCCTCTGCCCTGATAAACACCAAACAAACTGAATGTTGGATAGCTGAACGTACTAAAATATTTCGCCTGCTCATCGCTCACGCCTATACGGTTACGATAGTAACGCAGTTCAGGGTGATCATCTAAAGGGATAAGCGGATTAACGTTTGGCTTTGGCGGGGCTTTGGTTACAAAGGTGCTATCCAAAACAAAATCCTGCGGCGGGATACCCAAATATTGCGCCAGTTGGTTGCTTTGATCCTGGACAACCTGCTGCGCATTGGTTAAGGCTATCCTGGCGTTTGATACTTCGGCATTTGCCAGTGAAGAATCAACACCCGGGTTCAGGCCGTTTTGAACGCGGGCAATTACAACCTTTTGTAATTGTACAGACCGGTCAAGGTTATCCTGCTGTGCTTTGCTCAATTGTTGCGCTACCAGCAAGTTTAAATAGGTACTCGCTACGCGGATCTGGTGTTGAAATTGTTCTTGTACCAGATCAGTTTCATTAAGTGCAACTACCGCGCCCTGAACTTTGGTTTTCTCTCTTGCTTTGCCAAAGGCAAAAACGTCCCAGTTGATGTTGCTTACATACAATGAACCAAACGCGGCATTGTAATTTTGATTTGCAAGGGCAGGCCCTGATGACGCTACAGACAAACCATGATACCCAAACAAGGGCCCGGTTTGGCCGTTCACAGTGCCGTAATCCTGCTGAGCAGAAACGTTCAGATCAGGCAAAGCCTCTGCACGTGTTTCTTTTAATGATGCTTTTGACGCATTTAACTGATTTGCCTTTGCCTTGATGCTGGCGTAGTTGTTAAGCGCTGTTTGTTCTGCATCTTTAAGGCTTAAAATTTTTTGCTGACTTTTAGCCTTGTTGTAAAATAAGATAAAAAATATGCCCAGGAAGACATACTTATAAGTGTAGTTAGACATATCGGGGTGTTATGTGCAACAAAGGTAAATATTAGTTGACCATATAAACTAATGTTTAGCCCAATGTAACAAAAATGTGGTCTAAAAAATGACGAATAAGTATGTGAAATTACCCTAAACGTAAACTTTTAATTTTGAGTAAATGTATATACAAGTTTTTTATGTCCGGGGAATATTTCGATACGCTTGAGGCCAGTTTTAAAATGCTTCGGAGTTATGAACGGGATTAAGCGTTAAACAGTCAAATTATCACCGATTTGATAAATATGATTGAATTTAATACCACGCTTTTCAAAATGCTTACCATACGCCTCGTACCGTTGTTTAATGAAAAACTCTTTAGCGTAGCCGTCATGAACGGGCAGGATCTGTTTGGGTTGCAGCCTGTCGGCAAAATCAGTTATGCGCAGTTCATTGGCGAAGGGCGCCATAGTAACCATGATCAATAACTCAACACCCTGATATTTTAATAAAGCTTCTTCCATCGAATCAACAGGGTGCAGCACCTTATCATTGATCAAAAACCCGGTCATTTGCGGTAAGGGATTATCTAAAATAGGCTCGTGAATAACCGGGATCGCCTGTAATTTAAACAGGCCAAGCTGATGCAGCCCGTCATGCCATACGGTATGTGCGATACCGTGTTTTTGCAGTGCTTCGCCAACCTGGGCGTTGGTGTAAATTGAGGCTTTACTTATATCAGCGATCTTTTTAAGATTGTCAATATCTAAATGATCAGGATGGATATGCGTAATGACGATACCGTTTACATCAGCAAATACTTCTGGTGTTACAAGGCCTTCGGCGAAGGTAAACTTGCCGGGATCAAACAATAATTTATAGCCATCCAACTCAAAAACTAAACAGGAATGCAGGTATTTAGAGATCTTCATAACGAGGGATAATTATAAAATTTAAACCTGAAATAGATGGAAAAGTTTGAATATTGCTCACCCCGACTTCGCTACGCTCGCCGACCCTCTCTTCGCCTTTGGCGGAAAGAGGGTGACCCAGCGAAGCGTCGGTCAAGCGGGTCCAGTACCAAACTATAATAACGTTACCAAATCGGTCAACTTACTGATCGTTGCCACCTGGTCTTCATTAACTACACCAAAACCGTAATCTGCGAAAATAAAAGGCACGCCGGCTTTGGTAGCAGCTGTATAATCACCCATAGTATCGCCTATGTAAACCGGCGTTTGTAAATTATGGTCTTTTATAATGTCAAGAATATTTTCTGATTTAGGCTGACTTTTTGTGCCGTAGCATTGATGGCCCTGAAAATAATGCTCAAACCCGCTGATCTTGAAAAAAACCTCGATGTACCCGCTCTGGCAATTGCTTACAATAAACAGCTTGTATTTTTGCGACAGGTATTGCAGCGCTTCTTCTAAACCGGCATACAACTCCCCTCCTTTTTCGTAAAGTATTTCCAGCTCATATTTGCCGGCCAGGGCTTTAAATTCTTCGCGCTGCGTTTCATCAAGGTAAGGCAGCAGGGTCTCAAAAATAGCCTTATAAGTCATCCCGGTGATGGAATGGATCATGGGCTGTGTAAAATCTTCTTTTATATAATCAACCTGGTTTTTTGCGGCCTGCCATGCCAAAACTACATTGGCAGAGCTATCCCAAAGTGTACCATCCAGATCAAAAATTATGCTGTCGTATTTGCTTTTTAGTGAAGTATCCATCGGGCGGCAAAAATAGGGTTTATTTTTTTGGTCGAGCGTTAAGACTAATCTAAATCCCAAAGAAAATCGCTTTTAATAATTCTTTCGGTTAACCCTCTTTTCCGCTTGCGAAAGAGAGGGTGACCGAGCAAAGCGACGGTCGGGTGAGTCCTGACGAAGCGAATTACAACTGCACATTGGCTATTACTCACCCCGACTACGCTACGCTTGTCGACCCTCTCTTCGCCTTCGGCGGAAAGAGGGTAATGTTCAACTACTTTAAGCGCTCAAAGAACTTAATTAACGGCTAACAATCACCACCGCTGTCTGTGTTAATTCTTTCTCGCGGGTGGCTTTATTTAAAAATGCCGGTTTTAAGCGGCTTACCCAATACCGTTGAAATGTTTGTAATTGCCTGACCTTATAACCTTTTCCTTCAAGATCTTTAACCTTATCCGCGGCGGCGTATAACATAAATGTGCTTTGCGGGTAATCTTTATCGCTGCCTGCCGTAATTATAGGTCCATTGATATAAAAATTTGTGGCCGACACAAACTCGTCGCTCATTTGCACTACAGGGAGTTTTGCATGGTTATTTTGATTGATCCACATGGCTGCTTCGCTGCCCGCTTGGTAATGCAATAGCGAGGTATAAAATACGGTATTCAGGTAAATATTGATAAGAAACGAAACTAACAACGTCCGCAAAAATGTTTTGGCAATGGTATCTGAGGCAATCGCCTGCGGCAGAAAAAGCAAAGCCACGAGCAGGATCAATAAGCAAATGCCAATGGCTATGGTAAATGTTTCAGGCTGATAAAAATAGTGCAGCAGGCATACTATAACGATGAGTAATACAATAACAATTACTTGCGTTACCCGGATAGCCCTGATACTCTTTAAACCGGACACGTTGTACAAGTACTGCGCTGTTGTAATGGCGAAAAACGGGAACACAATATTCAGGTAATGCGGTAACTGGAATTTTGAGGCCGAGAACAGCAGGAAGGTCAATAATGCGCCCGAAACGCAATACCATTCGGTAACGTTTACCTGCTTGCTGCCTTTTTTGATAAATTGGTAAATGGCCGCAAACAGCAATAACGACCATGGCAAAAACGCCCATAGCGTGGTATGCACAAAAAACGTTGGGTCGCCGTGGCCTTTTATGGGGCCTGTATTAAAGAAACGCCCGAACTGGCTGTCCCAGAAAAAGAACCGGATGCCTGATACATTATGCCTGTCGAAGATCAGTTTCTCCGGATGCTGGTCAAACTGGTGGTTAAGACAATACAGTTCGGGGATAATAAAGATCAGCACCAAAATAACGGCTATCAGCCAGCGCAGGCTAAAAAGCTGTTTCCATTGCCGGGTAATGATCAGATGACCTGCAATGGCACCGCCGATTGGTATAAGCGCAAACATGCCCTTGGTCATGATAGCGCAAGCGGCAAACAGGCAGCCCCATAGTAACTGCCAATAATTATTGTTGATGTGTGCCTTATATAAATGGTAAACCGACGCTATGATAAGGCCAGTTAAATAAGGCTCGGCACGTACGTCATTATCAGATAATATGATATGTTGAGCGGTCAACAAGATCAACACCGCCCACAAACCTGTTTGTTTATTATACAGCGCTTTGCCAAACAGGTAAGTATAAAAAGCGCCCATCAGTAAAAACAGGATGCCCGGCAGCTTGTACGCCCAGGTTGTAAACCCGAAAAGTTTAAAGGAAAAAGCGGCTATCCAAAACGGGAAATGCGGCTTATCCAGCCAGTCGGCGCCATAGGCATACAGGTCTACATAATCATTACGCAATGCCATGGTTTTGGCGATGGAAGCATACAACGTACCATCGGGGCCGATGATGGGTACAAATAATCCGCTAAAGTTTACAATAACAGCTAAACCAATAAACAGGTAAAGCCATTTAACAGCAATCGCGGAATTTTGGTTATCCATATAAGCGGTAAAGGTAAGCAGAGTTTTGTTATCAGCGAAAAAGCTATTTTACAATCATTTGAAAGTCAATAAAATAAAGAAATTTCACAGCTAATCTTACTGACTTATTCTTTGTTTCATTTTGTTTCACCGATTTTTAACAAAAAACTGAATATCAATAACTTAATCAAAAGTCTTGTTTCATCTGTTTCATTTGTTTCACACTCGCGTGAAACAAAACATCACATAAAGCGTCCCCCATCTGGAGATAAAATAGCCAGTCTTTACCTATACCCCATTGCCTGCAGATCAAACAGCTCGGCGTAGATGCCGCCCTTTATCAGCAATTCTTCATGGCTGCCAATTTCTTTGAGTTCGCCTTTTTCTAATACCAGGATCCTGTCGGCCATCCGTACGGTACTGAAACGGTGCGAGATCAGGATAGCCGATTTCCCTTTGGTCAGGTCGGCAAAGCGCTGAAAAACCTCGTACTCTGCCCGTGCGTCAAGGGCCGATGTGGGTTCGTCCAGTATCAGCAATTGCGCGTCGCGCATATAAGCGCGTGCCAGGGCTACCTTCTGCCATTCGCCGCCCGATAGTTCAACACCATCGGCAAAACGTTTACCCAACTGTTGATTGTACCCGCCCGGAAGCTTAGCCGCCAGCAGATCGGCCAGGCTTTGCTTTGCCGATTGTTTAATGAGCGCGTCATTGTGTAACTGGTTGATGTTACCCGCCGCTATATTTTGCGCAAATGTCATTTGGTAGCGCAGGTAGTCCTGGAAGATAACGCCCACGTTTAAGCGCAGGTCGGTAAGGTCATATTCACGCAGATCTACGCCATCCAGCAAGATTCTGCCCTCGGTTGGGTCATATAGCCTTGATAAGAGTTTTACAAGTGTTGTCTTGCCTGCGCCGTTCTCGCCTACCAATGCCAGCTTTTCGCCGGGGTACAGCGTGAAATTAAGGTGACGGTTGGCCCAGCGTTCTGCATTTACATATTTGAAACCTACATCCTCAAAGACAAAGCCTTGCTGAATGACCTTAGGGAACGGTAATGGCTTTGCCGCCAATTTGATCTTTGGCCTGATCTCGAAGAAGTCAAAAAAGTCGCTCAGGTAGATTGCGCCCTGCGATACCGATGTGAACCGGGTTAGAATCCCTTCAAGCAACGACCGCAGCTGCCTGAACGAGCCTGCTAAAAAGGCCAGCTGACCAATACTAACCTTACCTTCAATAGCTCCGACAATGATAAATACATAGGCTGCGTAATAGCCCACACTGCCCAGCATAGCAAAGAAAGTACCCCACAACGAACGCTGTATAGACAGCCGTTTATTATCCTTATAAAACCTGGCTGACAGTTGTTTAAACCGGTCGATGATAAATCCCGACAGGTCAAATATTTTGATCTCTTTGGCGGTTTCGTCGCTGGCACCAAGGTAGCGCACATAGTCAAGTTCGCGACGCTCGGGGGTTTGGCCACGGGTAAGTAAATAACTGCGGTCGTTAAAGTATGATTCGCCCAGAAATGCCGGGATAATGGCAAACAAGAGCATAATGATAAGCCAGGGGTTAAAAGCCATTAAACCAGCAGCTAAAAATGCCATGGTGATGAGGTCCTGGATCTGGCTCATGATCTGCGATAGCAGGATGGTACGGCCTACCGTTTGCTGGCGTGCGCGTTCAAGCTTATCATAAAACACGGCATCTTCAAACTGGTCAAGGTCAAGCATTGCCGCGTGGCTCATTATCCTTACCGAAGTATGGTTGCTAAACAGGTCGCCAAGCAGGCTATCCATTAAGGTAATGGCGCGGCTAAGGCCATCCGTTAAAATAGCCAGCACAAACTCCAACCCTACCAATTGCCATAAATGATAGGTCTGCGCGGCGTGGTTGTGGCTCAATATAATTACATCGTCAATGATCAGCTTACCCACGTACAACAAGGCTACCGGCATAGCTGACCTGATAATGCGCAGTACAAAACTAACGATGGTCATTAACGGGCTGGTTTCCCAAACCAGTTTAAAAAACGCGGGTAAATTGCGCAGGGCCTGCAGCCGTTCCTTAAATGTTAATGATGATGTATTTGCCTTTTTAGGCGGATTATTATTCAAACTTGTTCTCCCTTATTAAGTAAAAATAAGGATTGCCCGCCGGATAAGCCGGACTAGGAGCTTTTTATGACATGAACAGGATAATTAGTCGGAGCTATTTCTTAACTGTATTTAACAACCTGTAACCAACCAGTTCTTCCCAGCGCGCGTTTGCCGGGCGATAGTAAACCAATAGCTGGTAATCGTTCTCGGTTTCAAAATGGGTACCCTCTATCGGGATATCATCCGGCTTGCCCGTACCACGGTCTGACCATACATATTCATAATCATACACCCCCTGCTTTAAAAACAGGTTGGTAAAGAAACGCCCTTTAACCGGGTCATAATCCAGTTTGCTATCAGCATCGGTTTTATAGTCGTTAAATTTCCCTACAATGTAGGCTGCGCCTTCCTTATCCGTTTTATTGGCAGCCAGGCTAAAATACATATGCGCGTAATCACCGTCGCGCCGCGGCTCGCTGCCTTCGGTGTTCAGGATAAAAAAGTTACCGTCGTTATCATACTGAAAAGAGTAACCAGGCTGGTTACGTAACGGGTCGCCTAACAGTACAACCGTGTTGGCGGTATCTCGGTAAATATGCCCTACCCGCTCAGAGTTTAATTTCAGGCTGCGGGTATCAAACCGCCTGAACTCGTTGCGACCCGGAAAGTCATTTATGCTGACATCATTATAAATCAGCTGTGTACCCCTGATACTGGTGGGCGTATTACTCCAGATGCCGGTTTCGCTTCGGGCATTTTGCAGCAGCAGCACCCGGATATCCGCATTTGGGTTCTGCACATTCAAGCCCGAATAATTTACCTGGAAATTGATCTTCTGATTGGTTTGCTTTAGCGATGGGTCATTTGACGAAACGATGTCGGCAGACACCCCTACCCGGTTGCTTAACACATACAGCCGGCGGGTAAGTATGATCTTTGATTTGTCGCCGTCCTCATAAACTTTAAGAATGTAGTTGCCCGGGATTTTGGGCGCTATGATGTCATTTGGCAGTTTGAGCTCGTAGTGGGTATATTTTTGCAGCGTATTGGTCGAGTAGGTATAATCTGTCAGCCTGTCTTCCTGGAAACCTTTTAAGTATTCGGCTGCCGATATGTTCGACAAGTTCCATTTGCTGTCGCAATGTTCAATACTGTAATAGTAATTGATACTGCCGCCGCGCAGGTCGTCAAAAGTCAGCAGCACCTGCTCGCCCGACTGTAAAGTAATTACCGGGAAAGAAGCCTGCTTCTTAGTATTATAAAACTCGATGGTTTTGATATGTGGATTGTAAACGCTGTCTGCATAGGGTTGAGCAGCGCATTTAAAAGTGACGAATACAAAAAGAATAAGGAGACACTTTTTCATACCACAATAATAGCGAAAAAAGAGAGCCAAAGCATAGGGCTGATCCCTCTGCGATTAAGCGCAAAGACACTTGATTTATATCATTTCGAATAATCCTTCTGCAAGATCAAAAAGCTGGCCCGTTCTTCTTTGTGGAACGGCACATTCCAATTGCCCTGGTAACTTACTTTGGCGGGAAGTAACTCGTTATTATAAGGGATCAATTCAATGTTCATCTTTACATCAAAGTCGAACAAAAAATTATTGTATTTCATGTCGACATAGCGGCCCAAAATCTTAAAAGTGCGCATATCAAAAATGGTGGTCAGCTCTTTTATCATGACATCACCATCTGCAGCGCTTGGCTTTTTTATCACTTTAAAGCGGTAAACGGGTATAGAGTCGAGGTATTTACCCCGGGCAAATTCGTAGTTGTAAAATTGCCGCATGTCGGGGCCAAAGATCTCTGTTTTACCACTCAGAAAAGGAATCCCCGTAACCTTACGTCCTGGTGAAAAGATGAGCGTTTTCAGCTTATCCTTGTATGAACCATTTTTGCCCACGCCTGCCAACGGATCATTTGCAGAAAAATCAGAATTGTAGGCATTGTTAAAAATGTAATCAAACATCTCCACAGTGTAAAGCTCATACTTGCCGTTGCGCTTGTACACATTACCTTTGTCCTGCTTTACTAGGTATTCGGTTTTATGCTTGCCGTTAACTATGGTATGCTTTACAACACGGTGGATCTCGCCGTCCGTCTTATTATTTTTATCGTAAGTGTAGATGCTGTTTTCGGCAGTGAAGCCGTAGCGCTTCATATTGCGGAAAGCCTTGTAAAAACCGGTATCGGCAATTACGGCATCAATAAAATCTTGCGCATTTAACCGGTGCGAGCGGATATTAACCGGTGAATCGATCACCACTGTCAATATAGTATCCGGGTTAAAACGGTGCTGTTGCGCTTTTAAGCTAAAAGCAGAAAGCAAAAGGCAAAAAGCGATGAGGGATTTTTTGATCATATCAAATTATAGGTTGTCATGCTGAGGAACGAAGCATCTGCACAGCGGCGATTGCAAAGTTTACAGATTCTTCGCTATCGCTCAGAATGACAAGTCTGGAATAATTAATTCCCTAACTGCTTAACCGCCAAGTACGCCATTAAACCAATGCTTTGCTCAAGCGCGGTTTCTTCAATATCAAAGGTTGGCGTATGTACTGCCGATGTTATACCACGGCTTTCATTGCGGATCCCCATGCGATAAAAACAAGCATCAGCCACCTGCGAATAATAAGCAAAATCTTCTGCTGCCATCCAGATATCCAGGTCGACCACATTTTCTTTGCCCAGGTAATCTTCGGCGTGGCTGCGGGTAGCGTCGGTAAGCTTAGGCTCGTTGATCAGGAACGGGTAGCCCTTCATGATATTGAACTCGCAACTGCCGCCCATACTTTCGGCAATGCCTTCGGCCATTTTTTTCATTTTAATGTGGGCATCAGCGCGCCAGGTTTCGTTCATCGCCCTAAAGGTACCTTCCAGCTTAACTTCGTTAGGTATAACGTTGGTAGCGCCGTTTGCTATCACCTTACCAAATGATAATACAGTAGGATTTTTAGGATCCGCAAAGCGGCTTACAATTTGCTGCAGAGCGATCAATATATGCGCGGTAATAATTACCGGGTCGACATTTTGTTGTGGCTGAGCGCCGTGACCACCCTTACCTTTTACAGTAACATATAACTCATCCGTAGATGCCATGTATTTGCCTGCGCGGAAACCAAATTTACCGGCATCTATCAAAGGCATCACGTGCTGCCCAAGTACAGCATCTGGTTTTGGATTTTCAAGGACACCTTCTTTTATCATCAGGCTCGCACCACCCGGCAAACGCTCTTCTGCAGGCTGAAAGATCAGTTTAACCGTGCCGCCAAACTCACTTTTCAGTTCGGTCAGGATTTTGGCAGTACCTAACAGTGACGAGGTATGTACATCATGTCCGCAGGCATGCATTACCCCTTCGTTTTGTGATTTATAGGGTACATCGTTAGCCTCGGTGATAGGCAACGCATCCATATCGGCACGCAGGGCAACAACTTTATCAGATGCCTTCTCGCCTTTTATCAGGGCTACCAGACCATTATCGGCCATGCGTTCCCAGCCAATACCCAGTTCATCCAGTTTCTTGGCCACAAATGCAGATGTTTCTACCTCATGGAAAGAAAGCTCGGGGTGCGAATGGATATGACGGCGGTTAGCTACCACATTACTATAAATATTTTTAGAAAGTTGCTGTATCTTCTGTTTAATCATTTCCTGTTGATGTTTTAGGGATTTATTTTACCCTCGATGATAAAGAGGCTGATAAACTTCCCCTTTAATTCCTGCATTAATTTTTCGGCTTCAAGCCTTGTCTTGAAATCCCCTGCACGTACCTTAAAATTAGGTTCGCTGTACGATATATAGGTGCGTGTATCCGGGTATAAGTTGGTAAACTTTTCCTGGGCGCTGTAAGCGTCCTTGCGGTTTGTTCCGTTGTAGATCTGCACCCGGTAACCGTTGTTGGAAACCTGATAGTTGGCAGCCGTAGTACCATTCACCTTTAAGCCGGCACGCCTTGCCGCCAGTGTATCTATCCGCGGATCTTTTATCACCTCGACCGTGCCGCGGGTTTGTGCATGCACCGCCACCGGGATAAAAATAATTATAAAAAAAATGCACCCGGCTATATTGCTAAAAATTGCTTTATAATCGGGTGCGTGTTTCATGCTTCTAAATTGTCTAAACCTTGATTCGCTTGATTTCAGGATTACCCTGAACATGGTCAAGGTAATTAGTTAATCCTTTAATCAAGGTCCAAGAATTTTACGCCTGGCCTATGCCATGGCAGCTTTTATATTTTTTACCGCTACCGCAAGGGCAAGGGTCGTTTCTGCCTATTTTTTGTTCTACACGGATAGGCGTTGGTTTTTGCTGTTCGCGCGTATCCTCAAACTCAGGTAAGCCCTGTCCACCATCGCCAACAAGTTCCGGTTTTGAGGTACGCATTTTACGCATATCCGTTTTAGGCTGCGGCCTTGCTTCCTGCACCTCTTCGGGTGCTTGCTGAGCTGCAATACCGCCACGGAACAAGAAACTCACCATCTCTTTATTAACCGTAGCCAACATCGAGCGGAACAGGTTAAATGCCTCGAACTTATAAACCAATAACGGATCTTTTTGTTCGTAAACCGCGTTTTGTACAGATTGTTTTAACTCATCCATCTCGCGCAGGTGCTCTTTCCAGGCATCATCTATCAGGGCAAGGGTAACATTTTTTTCGAAAGATTTAATTACCTCAATGCCATTATTTTCAACCGCCTTTTTAAGCGGAACGGCTACCTGTATCGCATGTACGCCATCAGTAAACGGCACTACTATGTTTTCGATGACGTTACCGCGTGTATTATAAACATCCTGCAAAACAGGGAACGCCTGCTGTGCAATAGCTTCTGATTTACGTTTGTAAAACTCGGTCACTTCAGCAAACGTTTTATCAACCAGCGGATTTATTTGCGTGCCTGTAAATTCTTCCTGCGAAATCTCTACATCGACGGAAAACAAACGGATGATCTCTAAACGGAAACCTTCATAATTATTTTGTTCTTTATACTCGGTCACTACGTCTTCAACCACGTCAAATACGGTGTTGTTCAAATCAACGTCTAAACGCTCACCAAACAACGCGTTTTTACGTTTGGTATAAACAACAGTACGCTGTGAGTTCATTACGTCATCATATTCCAACAGACGTTTACGGGTACCAAAGTTGTTTTCTTCTACCTTTTTCTGTGCACGCTCAATCGAGTTCGAGATCATAGAATGCTGTATCACTTCGCCCTCTTCAATACCCATCTTCACCATCAGGTTTGAGATCCTTTCCGATCCGAATAAACGCATCAGGTTATCCTCTAACGATACAAAGAATTGAGATGATCCCGGGTCGCCCTGACGGCCTGCACGACCACGCAACTGCCTGTCAACACGGCGAGACTCATGACGCTCTGTACCTACAATGGCTAAACCGCCTGCTTCTTTCACTCCGGCGCCTAATTTAATATCCGTACCACGGCCGGCCATGTTGGTAGCTATAGTTACCGTACCGGTTTGGCCCGCTTCGGCTACTATGTCCGCCTCTTTCTGGTGCATTTTGGCGTTAAGTACGTTATGTTTTATACCACGCAGTTTCAGCATCCGGCTTAATAATTCCGAGATCTCAACCGAAGTGGTACCTACCAGCACCGGGCGGCCTGCCTGGGTTAGTTTTACTATCTCGTCGGCAACGGCATTATATTTCTCACGTACGGTACGGTAAACCAGATCTTCTTTGTCAGAACGGCTGGTTGGGGTATTGGTTGGTATCTCAACCACATCCAGTTTATAGATCTCCCAGAACTCACCTGCTTCTGTTACTGCAGTACCCGTCATACCGCAAAGCTTGTGGTACATACGGAAATAATTTTGAAGCGTAATGGTAGCAAAGGTTTGCGACGCATCTTCAACTTTTACGTTCTCTTTAGCCTCAATAGCCTGGTGCAATCCGTCAGAGTAACGACGGCCATCCAACACACGGCCTGTTTGCTCGTCAACTATTTTTACTTTGCCTTCGTCAACAATGTATTCGGTATCTTTTTCAAATAAAGTGTAAGCCTTTAATAATTGGTTAACTGAGTGGATGCGCTCAGATTTGATGGAGAAATCGCGCATCAGCTCATCTTTCCTGGCGATTTTTTCTTCTGCAGGCAGATCTGATTTTTCAATTTCGGCAATTTCAGTACCTACGTCAGGCATCACAAAGAAATGAGGATCCTCGCCAGATGCAGTGATCAACTCGATACCTTTTTCTGCCAGCTCAACCGAATTTTGTTTTTCGTCTATCACGAAGTAAAGCTCGGCATCTACCTTATGCATTTCCTTGTTCTGGTCTTGCATATAATAGTTTTCAGACTTTAACAAAGTCTGCCTGTTGCCGCCTTCACTTAAATATTTTATAAGCGCCTTGCTTTTTGGCAAACCCCTAAAGGCACGTAATAAGGCCATACCACCTTCTTCAGGGCCGGTTTTGCCTTCGGCGATAGCTTTTTTAGCCTCGTTTAAAACACCGTTTATATAAGATTTTTGAGCATTAACCAAACGCTCGATACGTGGCTTTAATTCATAAAACTCATGTTCGTCTCCACGAGGTATCGGGCCCGAAATAATTAAAGGTGTACGCGCGTCGTCAATTAAAACCGAGTCAACCTCATCCACCATGGCATAATGCAGCTTGCGTTGTACCAATTCTTCAGGGCTGCGTGTCATATTGTCACGCAGGTAGTCAAAACCAAATTCGTTATTGGTACCAAAGGTAATATCGGCCAGGTAAGCGGCACGGCGTTCTTCGCCGTTTGGCTCATGTTTATCAATACAATCAACCGATAAGCCGTGGAACTCATACAATGGTCCCATCCACTCCGAGTCACGACGTGCCAGGTAGTCATTCACGGTTACAATATGTACACCCTGACCGGCAATAGCATTTAAGTAAGCAGGCAGCGTAGCCACCAATGTCTTACCCTCGCCTGTTGCCATCTCAGAGATCTTACCCTGGTGCAATACGATACCGCCTATCAGCTGTACATCATAATGTACCATGTTCCAGGTAACTTCATTACCTGCAGCAAGCCATTTGTTATGGTGAATAGCCTTATCGCCTTTGATGATAACGTTGCTCTTTTTAGCGGCAAGCGTACGGTCAAAATCAGTAGCGGTAACTTCAATAGTTGGGTTGTTGGTAAACCTGCGAGCAGTTTCCTTTACTACCGCGAAAGCCTCTGGCAATAAGTTTAACAGGATCACTTCCAGTTCCTTATCCCTGTCTTTTTGTAATTTATCAAGCTGAGTATAAAGTTCAACCTTTTCGTGAACATCCATATCCGGATTGCTCTCGGTTTGATCTTTTATAGCCTGTATATCTTCATCAATCTGAGCTAAGCCTTGTTTGATGGTTTCTTTAAATGTTAACGTCCTGGCCCTAAGCTCGTCGTTAGTTATCTGGTCAAGTTTGGCAAACTCTGCTTTTACTTTTTCAACCAAAGGCATAATTGCCTTTACATCCCGTTCTGATTTGCTTCCGAAAAGCTTACTTATAAAATTTAACATAAATTATAATTGATACGTCACAGCAAACTCAATAATTACGCCATTGTAATTTTAAGGTCATTATGGCAGGCAAAGGTACGTTTTTGAGCCGAAAGGGAGAAGGAGAAAAGGTTAAAGATTGTTAAGTAAGAACCTATTTAGCGTAATAAATCTGTCGCTCGGTTATACTTTCGAATTTGCCATCAACATATTCTTTTTTGAGAAGCCAATTATGGTTATTGTCCACTTTAGGGTAGTTGTACTGCCGGATATACGTTCCTATAAGCGCTTTAATGTTATTGTAGGTTCCACGGTGAATCATATATTCGTCTTTGATTATATTTTGGTTATCATCATAAGTAAAGTATGTTTTTGAAGGTAGGATACCTAAATTCCCTTCAGCGTCGTCCAGCTCAACAAGATTACCTTTGATATTATAGTTATAATTGTGCCTGCGTATCATCTGTAAAGTTCCGATATAGAAACTACTGTCTTTGAGTGGCTTTCCTGATTGGTCAAGGTCAATTGCCTCTACAAAATCAGTCGGAGAATCGGGCTTGGTTTTACCGGTCCAATGACGATCAACTTTAACCCATTGATAATTCGGTGTATAAGTATAAAATATCATTGAACCCGGGTTAAGCGTACCGGTTCTATTGTCTTTTTCATCGATTTGTTTTTGCTGTATATAACCCCTTTCATCATAGGTATAAAAAGTAACTGATGTAAAGTAGCTATCCATAGAATGTTCAGTGGATTTTATTACCTGGCCCTTAGCATTAAAGATATAGACAAACCTATCAAAAAAGCGCCTGCCTGTTGTATCGTTATCGTTAAATTCATACTTGGTTTCAACCACACTGTCTATTTTGCCTTTAGGTCTAGAATCCCAATATGAGTCGCCAATAAATTGGCCAAATACAGTTGCTGAAGAAACTGATAAAACAAAGATCAGTAATAATTGGCGTATCATAAGTTTATTAATCTAATTTGTAAACAATTAAAGATTGGTTATTTATAATAGGTGATGCGCCGTTCTTGTTTATTCCATAAATAATCTTCTTTATTCAACAAATAATCTTCAAAATCTTCAGTGATCAATCTGTAAATCTTTTTCTCCAACCAGTTGCCCGCTTTATCAAAGTGGGTGTAGAAGTATTTAAAAGTTTGGCTTAGGGTATCTTCTGTGTTTGGGATATCCGCTGTTATAATATTACCATTTGCATCATTTACGTAATATTTTTCGTTTTTTACATGATATCGGGGAGGCAAAACCATAGTTTGCTTTGTTAAATATCCATTTTTATCATATTCATAAAACCAGTTTTGGTTATCGCCTATTGGATTAAAGCTTTCTTCAATCAATTGAAATGCTTCATTTAATTTATATATGTGCTCAACTGTAGAACCATTATGCCAATCAAATTTAGCTATATAACCAGCCCCCTCCTTTACAAAATGCCAAATGGTTGAGTCTGTTTGATGTTTGGGTGATGCGCTTGGAAAGTAAGATACCCTGAAGTTTACACTTTTTAATAAAAGACCTTTTTTATCATAATAATAAAATGTCCTGGTAGTATCACGAACCATCCCAAACTCATAAATTGTATTACGATATTCATAAAATTCGACTAACTGCCTTTTTTTGTCAAAAATTTCCACAGTTTTATTTTGGTCAGACAAGGTAGTTATGACAGAATCTATTTTTCCTTTGGGTTTGGAACCTGCATAAACTTTATAGGAGAATTGAGCAACAGCATTTATAGTGGTTGAAGTTAGCAACAGAATAACGAAGAAAAATGAGTTTGATAATTGACGGATCATATTGTTGGTTATTTGTAATAGGTAATCTGCCGTTCAGTAACACTATGAAAATGACCGTTAAGAAACAGATTTTTTATCAGCCAGTTATGATGCTTGTCATATTTTGTATAGGTAAAGGTGATGTGCTCATTACCGCGCTGGTCTTTTAGCCATATGTAGTTCGTTTCTGCCAAGTCATTATTTTGATTGTACTTGTTAAACCTTTGCGATGTTTTTGAACCATTCAAATCATATTCTACCTCTTCAACCCGTAAACCTTTCGCGTTGTATTTATAAACTGTTTTTTCATATTGGTATTTAACGTCCGGCGCAAAACCTTCATTGTAATGATATTTTTCAAGTATCCGGCCGGATGCATCTATCTTATAACTTTCTGAATTTGTGTATGAACGTTTTCCGTCCAGAAAGTATCCTTTAAGTGTGACAAGCTTTTTGTTGGCCGAGTAACTATAAGCGTTTTTGAATTCCGCATTGCCGTTTTCGTCGTAAGATAACACTTCCGTTAAGTTACCAGCTTTGTCGTATTTAGGAATGAAGCAATACTTTTTATTTGTATCAGCGCCCCGTACAGCACTCGTTGTAAAACCTTTAATCTCCTGACCTTTACTATTGAATATAAGGCTATCAAATGAAACTTTATATCTGGCTGAAGTATCATACCTAAGGTGGTTATATTGTGTTGTTACGCATAATTGTACCTTGCCGTGTAAATTAAGTCTATGGTTCAAACCGTTAATAAACTGGGCATGAGAAACCGAACTGACCAATAGCAATATGATTATTAAAAAGGGTTTTAATGATTGGCGCTTCATATTGCTAGTTATTTATGATAAACTATACGCCGCTCAAACACATAAATCAATTTCCCATCCACATACATATCTTCCTCTAACCAGTTATGTGATTTATCAAATTTAGGATACGTATAAACCTCGATACTGGGTTCAGGATCTCCTGATCTGCGTACTTGTATCATATTATTGTCCTGATCATATGTATAAAAAATTTGTTGTGTGCGTGTGGTATGAGTATAGCTGGCAGTATACTTTGTCAAAAAACCATTTTGGTTGTATTCATAATTGATCTTTCTAAATGGTTTTGCGTTGTACGCAGTATCTCTATACTCAACACTTTCTTCTATATCGCCCCGGGCATTTAGTTTTATTTTTGTTATACCAGACAGTTTATTATCCGGTAAATTGTATTGTTTTAAAATCCCTGCTGTTTTATCATCGGCATAAGTAAAAATGTCTTTTGAAATTGGCTTTGACTTACGATAAAACATTTTTTCAAAACCCCCTTTTTTGTTGTAATTGTAAGCTGTTATTAAAGGTCTTTTCATAACTTCAGCGGTATCAGGGTCAGCGTTGAACATATAGTCAACTTTTTTTATGATCTCATTATGCTTATTATAATATTCAACAATTTTAGCACTAAGTTGCTTTTTTGCTGTACTGTCTTTATAAGAAATAAAGACAATGTTAGTTACACATGAGTCGACTCTTCCTTTAAGCCTTGAATCTTTATATGTTTTATTAGTTATCCAGGGGTCAACCTGGCAAAAGCAGTTTGTAAATACCGTTGTTAAAATAGCGGTAATAAACAACGATTTTAATATTTGGTTGATCATGGGAATTGACAGGTTTAAATTGGTAATGTGAATTTATAAAATATTACAACCTATCACCAAATAATTATCTTTGCCCGCATGAATATCCTGATCCTCGGTTCAGGCGGAAGGGAAAGCGCCTTCGCCTGGAAACTGGCCCAAAGCCCAAAATGCGACAAACTTTTTATTGCTCCCGGTAATGCGGGTACCGGCCAGTACGGCACCAATATAAACATAGGCGTTAATGATTTTGAAGGCATTAAACAAGCCGTACTAAGCAATAACATTGACCTGGTATTGGTAGGCCCTGAAGAACCGCTGGTTAGGGGTGTTCATGATTTCTTTTTGAACGACGAGCAATTAAAAAATATCCCGGTTATCGGTCCGCAACGCGAAGGCGCGCAGTTAGAAGGCAGCAAGGATTTCTCTAAACAATTCATGACCCGCCATCATATCCCGGCGGCGGCATCACAAACTTTTACTGCCGACACCTTGCAGGAGGGTTTAGCCTACCTGCCAACCATAGGCTTACCCATTGTTTTAAAAGCCGATGGCCTGGCAGCCGGTAAAGGTGTACTGATCTGCCCTACTTTGGCCGAAGCCGAGCAAGAACTGAAAGAAATGCTTACCGAAGCGAAATTTGGCGCGGCGAGCTCAAAAGTAGTGATCGAAAAATTTTTGAGCGGTATCGAGCTATCCGTATTCGTACTAACCGATGGTGACAATTATAAAATATTACCATCAGCTAAAGACTATAAACGCATTGGCGAGGGCGATACCGGTTTAAATACCGGAGGCATGGGTTCCGTTTCGCCGGTGCCATTTGCTGATGCCGCGTTTATAAAAAAGGTTGAGGACAGGATCATAATCCCGACCATTAACGGATTGAAACAGGAAGGCATCCCCTACAAAGGGTTTATCTTCATCGGGCTAATGAATGTTGGCGGCGACCCATACATGATAGAATATAACTGCCGCATGGGCGACCCTGAAACCGAAAGCGTATTACCACGCATTGAGGCCGACCTGGTTGACCTGCTGTTAGGTGTAGCCAATGGCAACTTAAATCAAGTTGACTTTGCCGTGTCTGACAAAGTTGCCGCGACTGTCGTTTGCGTAGCAGGCGGCTACCCGGGCGAGTATTTAAAAAACAAAGCCATAAGCGGTATTGAAAACGTTCGTGGTTCGCATGTATTCCAGGCTGGTACTACCCAAAGCGGCGAGGATATTTTAGCTACAGGCGGCCGTGTACTCATGGTTACTGCCCTGCGCGATAATATGTTCGACGCCCTGCAACAAGCCACTGCCGATGCCAGTCGGATCTATTATGATGGCTGTTATTTTAGGAAAGATATTGGGTTTGATTTGATATAAATTGTCTCCTTTTGTCATGCTGAGGAACGAAGCATCTGCCGCGCGGTGCATGCAAAGTTTGCAGATTCTTCGCTATCGCTCAGAATAACAATTAAACAATAAAGGCTTTGCAAATGCAAAGCCTTTATTGTTTGGTAACTATACAACTGCTTTTCTTTTTCGCCGGTATAATATTACTGCGTACCAAATTATAGCGGCAGCTATTATAAACACCCATAGGTTTAACAGTTCAATCACTATTCCAGAAAAAAGCGACCAGCCTTGTGAGAAGGCTAAACCTGCCCTGGTGCTAATTGGCGTTTTGTAATTGCTCAAATCGTCGTTAGCTACCGTTTCTGCGTGTATGGTGTTGCTTTGATATAGGTTCAAGGTGATGGTGCTGTATTCAACGGCATCGTCAGTTTTTAAATTACTGATCTTTTTATCGACGATATCATCCTTTAAAGCCAGTATAGAGTCGGCACCGCCTTGGGTAAGTTTTATATTTTTCCGTAAGGTTACTGAGGCTTGCCTGTTCTCGGCTTTTAATTTTGTTGACAGGTAATCGATAGATCGGTCCTCAATATCCATTTGCCGCTGATCTACATAAGTACCAAAATGGTTAAGCGAGTCCATAAAAGGCTCAATATATGCCGTCGGGATCTTGATCACCAGGTCGGCATCGGTATTATATACGGTTAGCTTTTTAATGGAATCGTTACTTAATTGCAGATCCTGGTTACTTACCACATTGGCTTTCATGGTGTGGTGCATTACTATACCGCCGCATAGCTGTGTAAGCTTCGAGACCTGCTCGGCTACTTGTTGTACATTTTTCACTTTGATGCGCATATCGGCTGTTTTTACCAGCTTTGCGCTTCCTGTGTTCACACTGTCGGTTGTGGCGTAATCGCTCCGGCCCTTGCACGCGCCGAACAATACAATGCCGGCCAGCATCATTAATGATTTTGCTTTCATAGGTTTAAAGATTTTAAAATAGGTTTAACTATCCCTTTTTACCGGCCGGTTTTACCAGGACTAATGTTGTTTTTAATTTAATACTGGATATGAGTAAAAAGTAACCCAATGTAACGTCAATATTAATTAGTTGGATTAAAAACGAAGCATCTATCGAGAGGCAATTGCAATGTCCACAGATTCTTCGCTATCGCTCAGAATGACAAAAGGTTTAAAAACAAAAAGGCTTCCCGGTTTGGGAAGCCTTTTAATTATGTTATTCAACTCCCCCTTCAGGGGGTTGGTGGGATTATCCTGCTAACGCTGCAGCGCCGCTCACTATCTCGGTAAGCTCGGTAGTGATGGCTGCCTGGCGGGCCTGGTTGTATGAAAGTTTCAGGGCTTTCAACAGATCTCCTGCGTTTTCTGTCGCTTTATCCATGGCTGTCATACGTGCACCATGCTCAGATGCTACAGAATCTAACACCGCGCGATACAACTGAATTTTGATGTTCTTTGGTATCAGTTCGGCAATGATCTCTTCTTTAGAAGGCTCAAGGATATAATCAACCTGCGCAGCTGGTGCCGCATTTTTATCTTTAGCAACCTCTTCTTTTTTCTCTTCGGATTTTGGTACCGGTATCAATTGCTCAGTGAGCAGGTATTGTACTGCCGCGTTTCTGAAATGGTTGTAAACTATCTCAACACGATCATACTGCCCTTTTAAAAAGCCGTCCATGATACTTTCGGTGATCTTTGAAGCATTGGCGAAATTCAGCTCGTTATACAATTCGGTATTGTTGCCAATAACGTTGTATTTACGGCGCTCATAAAACTCCTGCGCTTTTTTACCTACCGCTACTATAGAAACGTTACCTGCTTTTAACTGGTCGCTGTATTTCTCAGCGATCAGGTTATTAGCTGTTTTTATAACGTTAGTATTGAAAGCACCTGCAAGGCCACGGTTTGATGAAACAACCACAACCAATACACGCACCGGCTCGCGCTGTTGTAAAAAAGGTGATGAACCATCCTCTAAACTTGCAGACAAGTTTGACAATAATTCCTTCAGCTTATTTGCATAAGGGCGTAATTGTACAATAGCATTGGTAGCACGTTTCAGCTTAGCCGCCGAAACCATTTTCATAGCCTTGGTGATCTGCTGCGTTGATGATACCGACGATATCCTGTTTCTTACTTCTTTTAAATTAGCCATTTTTTGAGATTTGAGATTTGAGATTTGAGATTTGAGATTTCGCTCATTTCATCAAATACAATCCCGGGTTTCTTTGTATCTCTATAAGATGTGAGTATTTATCTCAATACTCACATCTCATGTCTCACATCTAATTAGTTATAATTCGCTGACAGTTCTTTAGCAACTGTTTCAAGCACGCTTGTTAAAGAGTCATCAAATTTACCTGCTTTTAAGCCTGCAAGTACTTCCGGGTGACGTTGCTCTAACTGGGTTGTAAACTCGCTTTCAAACTCACGGATCCTGTTTACAGGTACATTACGCATTAAGTTTTTAGTACCTAAGTAAATAATAGCAACTTGTTTTTCAACAGTTACCGGCGAGTATTGGCCTTGTTTAAGGATCTCTACGTTACGGGCACCTTTATCTAATACGGTTTTGGTTGAAGCATCTAAGTCTGAACCAAATTTTGAGAAAGCCTCCAGCTCGCGGTATTGAGCCTGGTCAAGTTTTAAAGTACCTGCTACTTTCTTCATTGATTTGATCTGCGCGTTACCACCCACACGTGATACCGAGATACCTACGTTAATAGCCGGACGAACACCTGCGTTAAACAAGTTAGACTCCAGGAAGATCTGACCATCGGTAATTGAAATTACGTTGGTTGGGATGTAAGCCGATACGTCACCTGCTTGTGTTTCGATAATAGGCAATGCAGTTAATGAACCACCACCTTTTACGATACCACGGATAGACTCAGGCAAATCATTCATCGCTTGTGCGATTGAATCATTGGCGTTGATCTTAGCGGCACGCTCTAATAAACGGCTGTGCAGGTAAAATACGTCACCAGGATAAGCCTCACGGCCCGGTGGACGACGTAATAATAGAGACACCTCACGGTAAGCTACCGCTTGTTTTGACAAGTCATCATAAACGATCAATGCAGGGCGTCCGGTATCGCGGAAGTACTCGCCGATAGCAGCACCTGCAAACGGAGCAAAGAACTGCATGGTAGCAGAGTCTGACGCGTTAGCCGCAACAATGATTGAGTATGGCATAGCGCCTTTTTCTTCTAACGCGCGAACGATGTTTGCAACGGTTGAAGCTTTCTGGCCGCAAGCCACATATATACAGATAACCGGTTTGCCGGCATCATAAAATTCTTTTTGATTGATAATGGTATCGATACAAACGGCAGTTTTACCGGTTTGACGATCGCCGATAACCAGCTCACGTTGTCCGCGGCCGATAGGGATCATCGCGTCGATAGCTTTAATACCGGTTTGTAAAGGCTCGGTTACCGGCTGGCGGTAAATTACACCCGGCGCTTTACGCTCTAAAGGCATCTCGTAGGTTTGACCGGCAATTGGGCCTTTACCGTCAATCGGGTTACCCAAAGTGTCAACCACACGACCTAACATACCTTCGCCTACTTTAATAGAGGCAATTTTGTTGGTACGTTTTACAGTATCGCCTTCTTTAATTTCGTCAGACTGGCCCAATAATACAACACCTACGTTATCTTCTTCCAAGTTCAACACGATGCCTTGCAGCCCGTTGTCAAACTCAACCAACTCACCTGATTGTACTTTTGTTAAACCATAAACGCGTGCAATACCGTCACCCACCTGGAGTACGGTACCAACTTCTTCTAATTCAGATTCTGACTTGAAACCCGCCAACTGCTGACGCAAAATTGCCGATACTTCATCTGGTCTTACCTCTACCATAGTTTATTTTAATTTTGAGATTTTACGTATTTATTAAACAATGCCCTGAGCAAAGTTCTTTTTCAATTTCTTTAAGTTACTTGCAATACTGGTATCTATCTGCCTGTCGCCAACAGTTAGTACAAAACCACCTATCAACGCCGGGTCAACTTTAGTTTCCAATACTACATCGCCGCCAACTGTCGCTTTTACCTCAGCTAATATTTGTGCTTTATTAGCTTCTGATAAAGCCGTTGCAGATACTACGGTAGCTTGTGTAATGTTCTTTAAAACATCATACTGGTTAATAAACTCTTGCGAGGTAGCATATAATACATTACCGCGGTCTTTGTTTATCATCAGTTTAAAAAAGCCGATAGATACTTTGCTAACCTTACCTTCAAACAGATCTGTAAGGATATTCAGTTTCTTGATGTGCGATATGATAGGGTTACTTAAAACCGCTATCAGTTGCGGGTTTGCCTTTAAGGTTTTCAGGAAAAACACCATATCATTTTTTACATCGTCAAGTGCTTTTTGCTCTTGCGAAAGATCAATAAGTGATTTGGCGTACCTGGCTGCTACCGTTAATTCTGACATTTCTTATTTCGGATTTCGGATGTTCAATTTCGAATTTACTTATCCTTTAATTCACGTATATATTACTTATTCAAATTTCGCTTGTTCAACTTCTAAATCAGAAATTGATCCCGATAGCGATCGGGACGAAATCCGATATTAAAGTTTTACTTCTTTTAAAAGCTGGCTTACCAACTCGTCTTGTTTTTTCTGATCAGCAAGTTGTTGCTTCAATACTTTCTCAGCAATCTCTAATGATAATGTTGCAACCTGGTTTTTAACGTCAGCCATCGCGATAGCTTTTTGATTGTTGATCTCAACGCGAGCAAGCTCAATCATACGTGCAGCTTCTTTGTGTGCAGTTTCTTTAGCGTCGCTTACAATCTGGTCTTTAACCTTTTTAGCTTCGTGTAAAATAACATCGCGCTCTGCACGTGCTTGTTTTAACAAGGCTTCGTTCTCGTTGGTTAAACGAGCCATTTCTTCTTTAGCAGCCTCTGCTTTAAGCAATGAATCTTCAATGCTGCGCTCTCTTTCGGTGATAGCCGACATGATTGGCTTCCATGCAAATTTAGCTAACAACAGAAATAATACAAAGAACGATACGGTGGTCCAAAGTACCAGACCCCAATCCGGAGTTACTAATGAATTCATTTACGTTATATATAGTATATGTGAAAAATCAATTTAAATAACCGCACCTGTTGCCAACCGCTACAGGTACGGTTAATGTTTTTGTCTCAGGATTATTTCAAGCCTAAGAATGATACTACCACAGCGAAAAGCGCAACACCCTCAACAAGGGCAGCAGCGATAATCATTGCAGTTTGGATTTTTGCAGCAGCTTCTGGCTGACGAGCGATACCTTCAACGGCTTTACCACCGATTTGTCCGATACCAATACCAGCACCGATTACTGCGAAACCTGCACCTAATGCAGCGATACTTCCAATCATTGTTTTAAATTTAAAAGTTAATATATGTATTATAATTATTTACTAATTAGTGGTGCGCCTCTTCAATAGCTGTACCGATAAACAGTGCGGTAAGCAATGTAAAGATGAACGCCTGCAACGCAGCAACCAATAACTCCAGCACATCCATAAATACTACGAAGGCTACTGATACCGGTGCTATAGCTATTGATTTGAAAACGAAAATTAACGAGATCAGGCTTAATACAATAATGTGACCCGCGGTAATGTTGGCAAACAAACGGATCATCAATGCAAATGGCTTAGAGATGATACCTACCAACTCAATAACCCACCATAATGGCCAGATCCATTTTGGCACATCGGCAGGGATAAATACGTGCGCCCAGTAATGTTTATTACCGTTTAGGTTAACCATAAACAGGGTAATAACTGAAAGCACTAAAGTTACCGCAATATTACCGGTTAAGTTTGAACCACCCGGGAAGAAAGGCACCAGGCCGATCAGGTTATTGATCCAGATAAAAAAGAACATGGTTAAAAGTACCGGCATAAAACGCTGGTATTTGTAACCGATGTTAGGGCGGGCAATATCATCACGTACAAACAGGATGATAGGCTCCATAAAAGACTGCAGACCTTTCGGCGCTTGTCCTTCGCGTTTTTTATAAGCCGAAGCAACTGATAAGAAAATAATAAGTAGTAAAATAATAGACATCCACATACTTACTATATTACGGGTAATTGAAAGATCAGTTAATGAGCCGCTTCCGTCAGTAATTGTTACCTTATCATTAACTAAACTATAAGTATGATATTTTCCGGCATAGTTAGCATGACCGTGATCAAAATGCTCTGAAGAGAAAATTTCCAGGCCTTTGTCGGTGTATAAAATCACCGGAAGCGGAAATGCGATCTCGCCACCGATATGAAAGTAGTGCGAATCGGCAATATGCTCAAGAATTACTTCGCTTGGCTCAAATTTCTTTTCAGTGCCGTTTTCAAGTTCTTGGGTGGGTTTCTCCTGGGCAAATGCCGGTGTTAAAAACGCTGTCAGCGTTAAAAAAACGCAGAAAATCTGTAAACCTCTAAAAATTTTTGATTTCAAAATTGAACTTTTATACATCTAAATAAAGTTTTTTACTTTAAATTTTGGTTGCGCAAGTTACACAACAAAACATAAACTTCAAAGCCCGTATTTAAGAAATATAAATAGAAAAAATCGTACACAAAAACGGGTCTGTTAACCTTATGTTTCGTAAATAAAAACAATACAAAAACAAGGCAGGCCAGTAGCTTGATAACGGTTGCTGCCATGTAGGCCTGGGTGCCCAATTCGGGGCTAACAGACTGGGCTTTCAATATGGCAACTATGGCCAATAAGGTTAAACCGCCTACAAAAGCAAATAATATCCAAAACTGTGGTATTAATAAGCTTTTATCACCAAAATAAATTAAACATACAGGTGGAACAGCCAATAATATGGTAAATATTAAAAACGGGAATATTTTAAGAGCGATTTTCAATTTTTTATAGATCTGATAACAATGAATAATGATATGAATACACCTGCTACAGACAACACGGCAGTAACCCATTTAGTGGCGTGCCCTGCACTTTGATCGATCTTGTAGCCGACATAAGTAAACACGCCTATAATAGCCAGCATCTGGAAAGCTACGCCAACAAACTTTGCGTAATTGGTTACAGCGTCCTTACTGCTGTCGCCATTGTTTGGTTCATTTTCTGCCATCCCGCAAATTTATTAAATCCTATTGCATAATGTTTACTAAATTAGCAATGCTTTTATAATAAGTATTTAATTTGAAGCGCATCTCTATATCCCTTGTAAATAAGCAGGTTGTCTTTTTTGGATTGGTAGCAGTTTTGTTTACTGCCGGTTGTTCTTTTGAAAAAAAGACCGGTTTTAACCGTGCCATGCAAAATTTAACCGCACATTATAATATATTATATAATGCTAATGAACTGCTTCGCCAGAAACAAGAAACCTACGCCGGCACTTATATTGACCAATATACCAACATACTAAGTGTTTACCAGGACACCGTTGCCCATACCGACGCGCCTGACAAAGATCTTGACGCCGCCATATTTAAGGCCAATACTATTATTAATGAGAAAGAGCAAAGCAAATACATTGGCAACGCTTACCTGGTATTAGGCAAAGCCAATTTTTTAGGTGGTAAGTTTTTTAACGCGGTCGAGTTTTTCAGTTATGTAATGCGGTCCTTCCCCAAGGATAAAAATTTGGTAATTGAAGCTGCCGCCTGGAAAACGCGCTCCTTGCTCTATCTTGATAATAAAACAGAGGCTAAGCATACACTTGATTCGGCTTTTTTATTAGCTGATTCCATTAAAAAACACCTGCCGGCAACTATCTACGCCGCTGCCTTGCAATACGATATCAATACCAAAAACTATATTGATGCCGAAGTATCAGCAAAAAAAGCGATACAATATAGTAGTAATATCAACGATAAACTACGCTGGACTTTCATCCTGGGTCAACTGCAGGAATTGAATAATGAAACCAACGACGCGCTGCTTAGCTATACCCGCATTGTAAAAAGTAATGCATCGTTCGAGATGGCTTTTAATGCCAATTTAAACCGCATCCGTATCAATGATATGCGTAACGGCATTAAGATCAATCGCATTAATTTATTATTGAGTTTATTTAAGGATGAGAACAACGTAGATTTTAACGACCAGATCTATTACCAGGTTGCAGAGATTTATGCGGCAAATAAGGATATTGATAACGCGTTAAAATATTATAAGCTATCGGCACGCAGCAGTTTAAAAAATCAAAACCAAAAAGGCCTCTCCTATTTGCGCATTGCCGACATTGACTTTAGCACCAAAGCCGATTATGTTAACGCAAAAAAATATTACGACAGTACCTTAATTAACCTGTCGGTAAATTACCCGGGGTATCAAACTATCCGCAAAAAAAGTAATAACCTGCAGGTATTGGTTGATAAATTACAGATCATTGCCCGAGAGGATACCCTGCAACGCTTGGCCGGCATGGATGAGCCTGCCCGCTTAAAAGCCATTGATGCAATGGTTACCGCGCATACGTTACAGCAACAAGCCGTAGCAGCCAATAATACCATAGCCGCCGCAAACGCCGCGTTTACCAATAACCTAAGCACCCCAACCGGCAAAGCCGCTACGGGCAGCAGTTTTTACTTTTACAATGCAACTGCGGTAAGCCAGGGCTATACCGACTTTAAACGTAAGTGGGGCAACCGTAAACTAGAGGATAACTGGCGACGGGCAAATAAAGGAGTCAGCAGTAATATCCCTGCGCCAACAGTAGCGTTATCCTCGGGTAACGACCCGGATGCTTTACAGGCCGATATGAAAAAAAGTGTGGCAGATATATCGGCGGCCGGGTATAGACAATCGCTTCTGCGCGATCTGCCGCTAACACCTGTGCTGTTACTGCAGTCAAACACACGCATCTATAACGCGTATTTGGATATAGCCAATTTTTACCGCGATATTTTAGAGGATAAAAAAGAAGCCATTGCCAATTATGAGTTGCTGTTAAGCAAATTCCCAAATGACAATAATAAGGCACCTATATATTATAGTTTATACAGGCTGTATATTGATATCGACGCCAATAAATCTGCCGATTATAAAAACAGGCTATTAAAAGAGTATCCTGAAACTGTTTTTGCCAAAGTGATCATCGACCCTGAGTACAGCAAAAAGCTGAATGATAAAGACGCACAGTTTAACGAGGTTTATAATAAAGTGTATGACTTATACAGCCAAAAAAAATACGGCCAGGTTGTTAATAGTGTCGACAGTTTGTTAAAGCGTTTCCCGGACAATAACCGAACGTCACAGCTGGCTTATTTACGCGTAATATCTGCCGGGCATTCAGAGAAAGTTGCACCTTTCCGTTCCGAACTGCAGCAACTGGTTACCAATTATCCCGGTGATAAATTAATTACGCCCCTGGTTAAACAACACCTTGCTTATGTGGACACCAATGCAACCCAACTGGCAACACAAGAATTTGCCATAATGAATGCCGACACAACAGGCGCATACTTTACACCACCTGTCGAATACCAAAAGGATGCCGTGTTTAACCGTCATCGCCAATTTGTAGCAGCAAACGATAAACCTGTAGAAAAACCTGCGGAGAAAAAAGTTGAAGAAAAGATAGTTGAAAACAAACCTGCTGTACAGGCAACCGTTGTGGTAAAGCCTGCGGAGAAAAAAGTTATATCTGCCCTATTTTCAAATCGCGACAGTACCAATTACTATTTTGTGGTAAATGTTAGCACCAGCACAACAGATCTGTCGTCGTCGCGTTTTGGGATAGGACAATTTAATCGTGTAAATTTCAGGGAAAACACCATTAAACATCAGCTAAAAAATGCCGGGCCTGATAACCAGTTGATCTATGTGGGCCGCTTTTACAGTTTAGCAACCGCCAAAGATTATGCACGGGCAATTATCCCGCTGATGCCGCAGATAATGAAAGTGCCTGCCGATAAATACAGTTTTTTTATCATAACACAAGAAAATCTGGATAAATTAGCGGCCAAGAAAATATTGGATGACTATATTGAATATTATCAACAAACCCTATTAAAATAATGATAACTAAATTATCCCAGCAGGATATAAAGAGATACAACTGGTACATCTGGAAGTTTTTTATAGGCTGTTTTGCATTTGTAGTAATATTGATAGGGCTTACAACGCTTGGTGTTTTTGGCACCCTGCCATCGCTGCGCGACCTTGAAAACCCAAAAAGCGACCAGGCTTCAGAGATCATTTCGTCTGATAAGCAGATCATCGGTAAATACTATTTTAAAAACCGCTCAAGCGTAACTTACAAAGAGATCTCGCCTGATGTTATAAACGCGTTGGTAGCTAAAGAAGACAATCATTTTTATGCCCATTCAGGTATTGATTTTTGGCGCACATTTTCTATTATCCCTTATAACCTTGTAGGTAAAAAACAAGGTGCAAGTACTATTACCCAACAATTGGCGCTGAATCTTTTTTCAGACCATGCCCGGGCTAAAAATCCTTTAAAAAGGTTCATCCAAAAGCTACAGGAACTGATCATTGCGGTACGTATTGAAAAACACTATACCAAGCAAGAGATCATTACCATGTATTTAAATACGGTTGATTTCGGCTCAAATACCTTTGGTATAGCATCTGCAGCGCAAACCTATTTTAATACTACGCCTGCCAATTTAAAGGCCGACCAGGCAGCTACGCTGATCCAAATGCTGACCGCTCCCACCAAAAACTCGCCGGTAAGGCATCCCGACAGGGCAAAGAGCAATCGTAACTTCACTTTGAAACGGATGGCGGACGAAGGTTTTATCAGTGACGGACAAGCGGCCGAATACCAGGCAAAACCTTTGGGCTTAGATTACCACCAGACGGATCACAACGAAGGCCTGGCACCCTATTTCAGGTCGGTTTTAAAGGATGATATTAAAAACATCCTGTCAACATTAACCAAAGCAGATGGTACACCTTATGATATTGACCGCGACGGCCTGAAAATATATACCACGCTTAACTCGAAGATGCAGCAATATGCCGAAGAGGCGCAGCAAAAGTACATGCGCGATCTGCAGAACCAGTTTAATACGCAATGGCATGGTGTCAAACTATCAGAAAAAATAAAGAATTATAAGCTGTTGATAGATCAGGGCATCCATCAGTCTGACCGTTATCGCGAGTTAAAATCGGATGGGTTATCTGAAGAAGAGATCATGCATAATTTTTATACCAAAGACACTTTGAACCTGTTTACCTGGCGTGGAGATATTGATACAGTGATGAAACCTGTAGACTCAATTGTTTACTGCAAAATGTTGTTGCGTAACGCGGTAATGAGCATGGACCCTACCACTGGCTTTGTTAAGGCATGGGTAGGCGGTATTAATTTTGAGCATTTTAAGTACGACCAGGTAAAGCAAGGTGCGCGCCAGGTAGGATCAACCGCTAAACCATTCACTTATGCTGTTGCCATTGATAATGGTTATTCGCCATGCTTCCCGGTAGACAACGTTCCTGTAACTATTACTGGGTATGGTAGTGGGCCATGGACACCTGGATCATCTCCATTAGAGACGCTGCAGGGGAAGATTACTTTGCGTCAGGCGCTGGCTCATTCGCAAAACTGGGTGACGGCTTACATCATGAATGAAGTACACCCTGAACCGGTTGCCGAACTGATCAAAAGACTGGGCATTCATAATGATGTACCTGCTTATCCAAGTATCTGCCTGGGTGTTTTTGATGCTACCGTAATGGATATGACAGCGGCCTATTCAACATTTGTTAATCATGGCGTGTGGACAGAGCCTACCTATCTATTGCGTATTGAAGATAAAAACGGCAACCTGTTGTATACCCACACGCCAAAAGTTAAACAGGTAATGAACGAGCAAAACGCCTATGTAATGGTGGATATGCTACGGAGCGTAGTGGATATGACGGGCGCTACCGGTAACAGGTTGAGGTGGCATGAGGGATACGGCCGTTTTACTAATCCGATAGGTGGCAAAACCGGCACTACTCAGGAAAACTCTGACGGTTGGTTTATTGGCATTACCCCTAAATTAGTTACCGGTGTCTGGACAGGCTGCGAGAACCGCGATTTTCACTTCCGTACCACCCGCATGGGCGAGGGCTCAAACTCGGCATTGCCTATCTTTGGTTATTATCTTAAAAAGGTTTATGCTGATGAATCGTTGGGTATAAAAGCAAACCAGGATTTTGAATTGCCTAAAAAAGGCCTCTCTATGGTACTTGACTGTGGCGTTTATAACCAGGATCAAAAAAGCACCAATGATGTGGATAAGAAATTGAGTTTTTAAATATTGTTCATTGGTTCACTGGCTCATTAGTTCATTGGTGGATAGTTCGATAAATTATTTATGAGTTACCATAATCTCGAAGACCTGGAAGTATATCAATTAGCCGAAAGTTTCAGCGATGAAATTTGGTTCATTGTAAATGGGTGGGATTATTTTGCGAAAGATACTGTTGGAAAACAAATTGTCCGTTCTGCTGATTCCATTAGTGCTAATATTGCGGAGGGATATGGCAGGTTTCACTACAAAGAAAATAGAAACTTCTGCTATTCAGCAGGGGATCAATAATAGAGACAAAAGGCTGGCTAAAAAAATCAAAGAACAGAAACTTATTATCTGAATAACAGTTTAATGAGCTATTTGAGAAATTACAAAGCATTCATCTTAAATTAAACGCTTACCTCAAGTTTATTGGTAAACTTAATCCCGCAAAACAGGACCAATAAACTAATGAACAATTGAACTAATGAACTCTTTCGACTATCGTGCGGCATTAAAAAACATCCCTCATAAACCCGGGGTTTATCAATACTGGAATGAGGAAAAAGAGCTTATATACATAGGTAAGGCTAAAGACCTGCGTAACCGTGTTACTTCTTACTTTAATAAAGACGCCAATGTAAATGCCAAAACGCGGGTGCTGGTATCAAAGATCCGCAACATTACATTTACTATTGTTGATACCGAAGTTGATGCCTGGCTGCTTGAAAACAGCCTGATAAAAAAGCACCAGCCGCGTTATAATGTGATGCTTAAGGATGACAAAACCTATCCCTGGATCATTATTAAAAACGAGAATTATCCGCGCATATTCTGGACAAGGCGTATAGTTAAGGATGGTTCAAAATACCTTGGCCCTTATGCCTCTGTAAGCATGATGCACGCTATTTTAGGGCTGATAAAAGAAACCTACCCCCTGCGCACTTGCAACCTGGCACTTAGCCGCGCCAATATCGAGGCCGGCAAGTTTAAGGTGTGTTTAGAGTACCAGTTAGGTAATTGCAAAGGACCCTGCCAGAATTTTCAAACAGAAGAAGATTACGCCAACAGCATTGAAGAAATAAAAGATATCCTGAATGGTAAGATAGGTACGGTACTGCGCAAAATGAAAGCCGAAATGGACGGTGCAATCAGCAGTATGAATTATGAGCTTGCACACCGTTTAAAACGCAAGTTTGATCTATTGGAGAATTACCAAAGTAAATCTACCGTTGTAAATTCATCTATTACCGATGTTGATGTGTTCAGCATAGCATCCGAAGAAAAGATAGCCTTTGTTAACTTTTTAAAGGTGATGAACGGCACTATCATCCAAACACAAACCATTGAGTTAAAAAAACGTCTTGACGAAAGCGATGAGGAGTTGCTTGAACTGGCTATTATCGAGTTCCGCAGCCGTTATAACAGCGACTCGAAAGAGATCATTGTACCCTTTAAAATCAACCTTGAGGACAATGCTTTAAAATTTACCGTACCTAAACTGGGCGAGAAAAGAAAACTGCTTGACCTGTCACAAAAGAATGTGCAGTTCTTTAAAAAAGAACGGATAGATCAGTACGAAAAGTTGAACCCGGAGATCCGTACCGAACGCTTGCTTACGCAAATGATGAAGGATCTGCGCATGAACCAGTTGCCGCGCCATATTGAATGCTTTGATAACTCTAACTTCCAGGGTAAATATCCGGTATCAGCGATTGTGGTGTTTAAGGATGGTAAACCATCAAAAAAAGACTACCGACATTTTAACGTAAAGACAGTAGAAGGGCCAAATGACTTTGCCACAATGGAAGAGGCTGTTTTTAGGCGCTACCGCAGGGTTTTGGATGAAGACACCGGATTACCTCAACTTGTCATCATTGATGGTGGTAAGGGCCAGTTATCATCAGCCATGAAGAGTTTAAAACTGTTGGGGATAGAAAAACAAGTTACTGTTATTGGCATAGCCAAACGACTGGAAGAACTCTTTTACCCGGGAGACCAGTACCCTATGTATTTGGATAAAAAATCTGAAACTTTAAAAGTTATACAACATTTACGCGACGAGGCGCACCGCTTCGGTATTACCTTCCACCGTAAAAAACGCGACAAAGGCACACTGGCCACCGAACTTGAACTGATTGAAGGCATAGGCAAAACCACTGCCGAAAAATTGTTGAAATACTTTAAATCTGTAAAGAAGATCCGTGAGGCAAATGAAGAAGTGTTGCAGGAAGTGGTGAACACCAAACAAGCCAAAGCCATTGTAGCATACTTTAATGGCGGCGAGGAGGCCCCATTGTCATCCTTCGCTATCGCTCAGGATGACAGCAACAATATTAAAAGATAAAGCCCCGATTCGGGGCTTTATCTTTTAATATCTAATAAGACTAATCTCTAATTAACTAATCTCTAATCTCCAAAATTAGTACTGCCACAAATTAAGTTCCCAGTCCATAAGGGATTTCTTGATCCGTTCAGATTCATATAAGCGGTCAATACCGATGGCGTAATCTTTTATACGTTCGTCTTTATCGTTAGATACTTTTACTACGTAACCATGGAACAAGCGTTTCAGGAATACGTCGTCAAAGCTAAGATCTGTAGCATCATTATTGCGGTTAAAGGCTTCTTTAGTAACCAAGATCTGGCGGGCAGCAGGGAAATAGATCCAGAATGCCGGCTGGTAATCAAGCGCTAAGGTTGAACCTTCTACTTTTTGTTTGATCATTGGCGCTATACCGATAATACGCGGCTCCCATACAGAACGCTGTTTGTCGAAAAGCCAATCTTCTTTAATACGGAATTTAACAATGCTATCCGGTTGAAACTCGCCGGCAACCATTTTTGAGCCGGTTTTTTCGCCGGTTTTTTTATCAAAGCTTTCTACCAATGAACTATCGGCCAACTTGGCTTTGGCTTTTCCGGGAGTCAAAGGCGTAGCAAAACCATCGCCATTCGGATCATCCTTTGTTGGAACGGGGTCATAAGCAGTAAGCTCGCCCGCGGCTATGGCATTCATTAAAACGTCAATTAATCTTCCTTTTGGCGAAGCAAGATAATTATTCATTTTTTCGCGTACATCAATTTCTTCCCAAACACGTTTTGAATATACAATGTCTGATTCGCGTACGGCAGGATATGGTGTTACCCTGGCGTTCTGGATGTTTACTTTTTTATAATAACCATCCAAAGGCCTGTCAAAAGGTTTTGCAGGATCGGCAGTTATAGGCGCGTCAGCTATTTTCTTGGTTGTATCAACCATCGACGTCTGTTTATTAGGCGGCGGAGTTGCTCGGGTCGTCCTGGTAGTTTTTTTAGCTGTAGTTTTTCTCTTTTTAGTCTGCGCGAACGATGCCACACAAGCTAAACAAAGTACAACTATTAAAAATCTCTTTTTCATATGCTCTTAATTTGCAAATAACACAATATTCTCTAAGCCGCGTTGCGTACCATCAGGGCCTACCGCTATAATATCTTTAAATACTACCGTCGATCCCGGTGTTACAGAACTCATTGCTGTATGCATTGCACTGGTTAACTGATTGCTGCTTCCTGAAAAAACCAAAGGATCCTGGCGTGGCTTTATTACCAGTAAGGTAAAACGGGTAACGTTAAACTTAGCGTCGAACTCAAAGTTCTCTAATTTGGCAAAAACAGCGTCCTGCGCTTTAATGTTTGCAGCACTGGTTGTACCACCAGATTTGCCGGCAAACTGCGCCTTAGGGTCAGGGATACGTTTTACACGGAACAAAGTTGAGCCTAAAGCCATAACTTTACCTTTTGAAACCTCTCCCGATACATTGATAGTAGTAGTACCCGGTGAGCTAACAGTTACTGTATAGCCATTGCCTGACGGCGAAATACTACCGCTGCTTATACCTACTTTAAGATCTTTTTTAGCAATACCCGGTGCCGATACCGAAACAGGGTTTGGTACACCAATGTATAATACATTCATTTTATCAGGTGATACCACTGCCGATGGCCTTGCAACCGTATAAGTTTGCGGCGCTGTAGTGTAAGTTTTCATAGAACCATCATTCTGTTTAACAGAGATGGTACCTATCCAGGTATGTACACCTTCGCTACCTGTACTGCCGGTATATTTACCACGGCCGGCTTCTGTAGGTACCTTGCTGCCATCAACAGTAATAGTTGGTGATGATTTAGAATCTGACGCAGTCAAAAACACTTCGGCTGTGTACGGCTGACCTACCAAAACATAGCTTGTAGGTGCAACTGCTACGGCCGAGAACTGATCAAGGTTAACAACCGCTACATCAACTTCACCCAAGATCTTTTTAACAACCTCATTCTCGGCATTTTTAATATCCGATTGGATCTTAGTTAAACCGGTCATTGCCGCGCCCATTGGCATACCTTCACCAAAGTTTGCCTGTTCCCAGCTTTTATCCTGGAAACCTGTTCTGTGTGGCGGTGGTAACGTAACCAATGGCAGTTTTACTGTTGCACGGTCTTTAGCATTTAACAATGCCAGTAATTCTTCACGTGTTTCATTAATTCTTTTAGATAACTCGTACGCATTTCTCTTCCTGTTAACCATTAAGTCAACAGATACGTCAAGGTTCTCTCTTCCTTTATAATCATTAGTAGCCTCATCTATACCGCCTGTCTCATCAGAAAGCATCTTTTTCAACGATTCTACATAAGTGTTAAGGTCATCAGCCAGTTTTTTAGCTTTTTCGGCTCTTTCGTAAATAGGCTTTGCCCTATCCGGCTGTTCCTTTAACTTGGTTTTTTCAAAAGAGCTAAAAGTATTGTTAATACCGGTTTCCACGTTACTTTTTGACGCCGTTAAACTGTCGCTGATGTTTTTAAAAGCATCAAGCAAGCTATCAGGTACATCAAGGGCAATAAGGCCCAGCAAAACCAGGTATAAAATACCCATCATCCGCTGCCTTGGGGTCTGTTTACCTCCAGCCATTTGTTATATATCTTTTTTAGTATTAAAAATCCTGTTATCTAACTAAATTATGCCTGGCGAGGCGCGTTCATTGCTGTTAACATGTTACCATAAATAGCATTTAATGATGACAGGTTTTTAGCTAAGCGGCCCACTTCGTCTTTAAATTGTTTTGAATCTTCTAATGATTCATTAAAGTTATTCATGGTCAATGACAGGTTTTGATAAAACTTGTTCATTGATTTTAAATGTGCACTTGAGTCTTGTAACTCTAATTCATACACGGCGTTTAATGCCGAAAGGTTTTTAGCTAAGCTGTTCACCTGGTCATGGTATGCTTTTGAATCAACATTTGTGTTAGCCAGTTCCAATAAATTACCTGATGCTTTCTCAAATGATGATGATAGCTTATCGTAGCTGTCAGTTGCCTGTTTTACTTTAGTTGTAAAAGCTGTAGTGGCTTCACCCGCGTCTGCTACTTTTGATATCGAGTTAACTTTATCACCAAAAGTTCTTAAACCTTCAGCAAGGCTGCCTACCAGTTCAGGTCCGATTTTAGCATCTTCAAGCATTTTATCTAAAGCAGCTGTAGTTGAAACGCCACCGCTGATAGCTGGTCTTGCTGCTGCCTTTGGTAATTCGCCGGTATAATCGTGTGCTAATTCAGGGTAAGCTTTGGTCCAGTCAATTTCAACTTCTTCACGTTGAAAACCAAGGATAAAGAATAATATGGCTTCTGCACCTAATCCGATAGAGATAAATAACCCGCCAAACGGCAAGTGTTGTATTTTAAACAATAAGCCAATAATAACCACTGTTGCACCCCAGGATACAACGTTATTAATTCCGTATGGTTGTTTTTTTCCTGCCATAAAAATTCGTATAAGTATATTTTAGTTTTAAGTTTTAAATTAATTAGCGCCTGTCGCTAAGGTCACGCCCCTGGAAATGTGTTACAGAACGGAAACCGATGTATGATTTCGCGCTATCCTGGTACTCATAGCTACGTGAAGAGTTTTGCAGGAAGTAACCTACATCTTTCCATGAGCCACCACGTACCACTTTGCGTTTCATCACTTCAGGATCTGTTTTCTTGGCTTCATAGTTAAATGTAGGCGCAAGGTCATTCACAAAGGTTGATGCTGATGGATCATAAGCTGAACCGGTCCACTCGGCAACGTTACCTGCCATATTGTACAGGCCAAAATCATTAGGGAAATAAGATCTAACTTTTACAGTATATGCACCGCCGTCGTCAGAGTAATTACCACGGCCCGGTTTAAAGTTTGCCAATAAGCAGCCTTTTGCATTTTTAATGTACGGACCGCCCCATGGGTAATCTGTACCTACCCTGCCACCACGTGCAGCGTATTCAAACTCCTGCTCGGTTGGTAACATATAAGGCGAGCGGTGTGGCAAACGTCTTGAATCTTTATAAGCTTCATTATAACGTGTGCGCCATACGGTGAACGCGCGTGCTTGTCTCCAGGTTACACCTACTACAGGGTAATCTTTAAATGATGGGTGTGAAAAATAACCCTCAACCATAGGCTCATTGGCAGCGTATGAAAAATCGCTTAGCCAAACCAATGTATCCGGGTAAACCGGTACAGTATCACGTAAAATAAAGTCTGAACGTTTTTTGGTTTTGTCGTTCCTGTAATCAGCAGCCACACGCAATAAAGGCATGGCATAGTTATATTTTAATAACCTAACGTCAATTTCATTCCGATCAAACACACGGTCATCGCCCTGGTAAAACATGCCCTGCAATTTATTGTTGGTTGCAGCAGCGTTCTTTTTACCGCCGGCACCCCATACAGGATATTTTTTTACATAATCCCAGTTAATGTATCTTTTATCGTTACGTGTAAGCGTATTTGCGTTGGTAGGAGCGGGATTTTTTGTGTTTGCCCCCATGTAGTATTTAGGGTCATTTAAAAATGAAGTAATAGCTATCGAGTCGCGAACCCAGTTAACAAACTGCTTGTACTGGCTGTTTGTTGTCTCGGTTTGGTCCATAAAAAAAGCAGGTATGGTAACCTGTTTTGTTTGTGCGATCTGAGCAAAAGTGATATCCTGGTCTGTCTGACCCATTAAGAATGTACCCGCCGGGATGTAAACCATTCCATAAGGAACTTCGGGTTTGGTGTATCGGGCAGGTGCCCCAATTGCCTCTCCCCTGTCGCCTTTGTGACATCCGCTTAATATTGCCGTACCTAAAATTAAAACTAAAAAGTATATCTGCTTCATTTTTTACAAATCAAAAATCCGGTCATAAAATGACCCCCGAATATATAAAATTTGCTTCATCAAATCTTAAAAAATGCATATTCTAAATAAAAGTAGCATTCTTTAAACTAAAAAGCAAATACATTAACGGTTGAATAATCTTTTAATTAAAACCGGGTTGCGTAAAAGCATACGGAATAACCATCAAGCATTTACTTACACTATTACGACGAAATAATGAAAATGTTACACAGGAGTGCAAAAATCGCTGAAATTTTATTTGTTTACCTGTTTGCAATACTGCTCAATGGCCATGGTCATTGACGGTGCAGCAGGGCTTGGTGCCGGGATATCTAAAATCAATCCCGCCTCCAATACTGCCTTATGGGTTGTTGCGCCAAATGCTGCTATGCGAGTATTATTTTGCTTAAAATCAGGAAAGTTCTTATAAAGAGACTGGATGCTTGACGGGCTGAAAAACGCGATCACGTCATAAAAAACATCAGCCAAATCGCTCAGATCACTGCACACGGTGCGGAACAACACTGCAGGTGTAAAATTGTAGCCATTCTCCAACAAAAACTTTTGTGTTTCTTCGGCAGCTACGTCAGAACAAGGGTAAAGGAATTTTTCGCCTGAGTGCTTTTTTAAGACCTCGGCAAGGTCAGAAGCGGTTTGCTTGCCAAAAAAGATCTTTCTTTTACGATATTGAATATATTTTTGAAGATACAGGGCGATGGTTTCAGACAGGCAGAAATACTTCATTTCTACAGGCACCTCAAAACGCATTTCTTCACAGATCCTGAAAAAATGATCGGCCGAGTTACGGCTGGTAAATATAACGGCGGTAAAATCTGCAAGGTTTATTTTATCCTTACGAAAATCTTTAGCCGGCACTCCTTCAACATGTATAAATGACCTGAAATCAATTTTCAGGTTTAGCTTTTTAGCCAATTCGTTGTATGGATTCTTATCGTTTTCGGGCTTTGGTAAAGTAACCAATATACTTTTAACCTTTTTCTTTCTATCTTCCAAATCGCTTCTTATAAAACCTAAAAATTATATATTCAATGCTTTTATCAATATCAAAATGGGGCAAATTTCGAGGGCACAAAGATAGATAAATAAATAAAATTTATGAAATCGAAAATTAGAAATAATATTTACGCTGCTGCGCAGATAAAGCCATGTTAGAATGACAACAATTAATACAACAGCAACCAGGAGTAAAACAGGTATTAACTGAGCCGAAAGTAAGCTAAAACATACGGTAACCGGCAAAAACACAAAGGCTATATTAAAGTAGGTGAGGTATAGCACCGATACGTACTCTGTCACCAATTTCTGAATATCAAAAACAAAACCTACAAACTTTAATACCAGGAACTTAAAGGCGAACAGCAATAAAATGATCAGCACCAGCGAAATAAACAACCTGAAACCGCTAACACTATAATAGATGTCTTTGTAAGCCGCCAGCTGATATAAAAATAAACCAAAGGTTAAACCAAATAGTAAAAACAAACCAATGAAAGCCCAGAAATTTATCTGCGCATCCTCTTTGCTTGCCTGCACTATTGCCCGTTTACTGTAAAAAGATAAAAAAACATTTTTAACATCCTTGTTCATTACAATGTTGAGCAGTGCCGTGTACAACAACAAACCTATGATGATGGTGATGATCCATTGATCGCGCGTTTGGCGGGTATGGCCGCTTCTGAGTATGCTTTTTGATTTAAAGGGAATATCTAAAAATCCATTCCCATGGTAAAGATAATCATGAACGAATTTTGCCGCCGCCTCTCGGTTCATGGCCGAGTCAGGATATCTGATGTATTGCGTTGAAAGGGAATCTTCAATAAACTTTTGGCGGGCAGCTGTGGCTTGTATCACAGAGTCAAGCACCTGTACGCCGGCAGGTTGCTGAACAGGGTTAACAGTAGTGTTTTGTTGGGCCGATGTATCTTGCTGCGCATAGCCTGCCATGCTGCAGGTAACCATAAACAAGAAACATAAAACAATAAAACGCATTTACCAACCCGGGTTAATTTGCTGCAAAAATACCTGAATTATTGGTTGTTTTATGCCAATAGCGTTAAAAATAACGAAACCTATTTCAATAATTTGTTAGGGATGCTTGTGGTAACAGGTTGTGTCATCGCCTTTTTTGTGAGATAACCGGCCAGTTGTTCTATCCTGTCCGTACCTATAATATCAGCTCCAAAGTCTATTTGGGTATTCCACGATTCCATATTGTCAGGCGCGCCCCAAAACCTTACCAGCTTGCCGGTATTGGTATGTACGCTGTCAACAGTTTTTTGCAGGTGTTGTTTATCAGCATCGGGTATTGTACCTGTGCCTTTCCATTTAGACCATTTTTCAAAATCGAGACTTACCTGCCCTACTCTGTCCCACTCGGCCTGTGTATGCGGATAGATCAGGTCATCGTCAAACCATAGTATAGACGGATAATTTTTATAATTAGCCGGAACAGGGCGGTTACCGCTGATCAGGATCTTTAGCCTGCCCTGCGGATTATCCTTGCTCAAAAGTAAAGGCTTTAAATGGTCCAGTGCTTTTACCAGGGCGGGCAAAGTTTTAACATGATCGTCTTTAACATCAATTAAAAGGCATAAGCGGCGGGTAGTATCGCGGCGCAGGGCATACAATATCGGGTCGAGATACATACCTTTTAATGTGCGCTCAGGTTCCAGGTATTTATCGCTATGCGATACCAATAATGTTCCATTAACTAAAAATATATCCGCCTCGATAGAATTAAAGCCGTTATAAAAAGCTTTATAAAAAGGGGTATTGTTAGCGTAATCATTATGCGAGTGCATATATTTTGCCTGTGCAAAGACATTAGCGCCTGTTAGCAAAAACAGCGCCGCCAATAATAATTGAAACCTGGTTTTCATGCTGATAAAACTAAATATTTTGATAGTAAAACAGGTTATCAAACTGTTAATTATTTATCGCTTGTATATACAGCTTTGGGCAAAACGTACAACGCGTCTTTATCGGGCGATGCGGTTATGGCTTTTGAATTAAGATCGCCATACCAGTAAACGGTAGATGAATAATCAACCAGTCCATCATCCCAACTAATGAGTTCGAACTCAAACTTTAGCTTTTTATTGAAGGGGATCACATCTAAATTGCGGGTACGCACAAAGGTGTTATACCCGCGCGATGCTTCATCATCCTCGCGTGTCGCCCCGCCAAATACGTTTTGATACACGTGAATTGGCGCAAAAGTAGCGTTATAATAATCCTCTGTGCCGCAGCCAAAATGTGATGGAAACTTGTCGCCATCCACCCAGATATGTTCATCGCCCTCGCCATACCAGCGTTTGGTGTGATTGTACAGCGATAAAACATCGCCCTTAAATACGCCCCTGCCGGTAAGCGTAGCCATGTTATAATCTAACCCTACATTGGTTTTCAGATTGTTTTCCTGCCGCCAGGTGGCATGAAAGTAAAGCGTATTGGGTTTCCATTTCCAAGGCGAGGTATTTGCAGTTATGTGAACAATAGCGTAGTAATTAGAAATATTTATCACTTCAATACGCGCTGTTTTTTTATAAGGCATAATAAAGCGCATAGTTAATTCCCCATCTCCATTAGTATTTAAATACCAACTGTTAACCTTTGGTGCTCCCATCCCCCCGCCAAACAGATCACTTAATGGAGCGCTGACTGTCTGCCTGCCATCGAAAGTTATTTTCACAATTAAACTACGCATCATCTGAGCAAAATCAGCTTGATTTACAATGCCAATTCCCAAATTTAATGTCCTAATAGCTTGCGATCCTTTTGGCAAATCCAAATACATCGAATCTTGAATTAATACTTTATTAGCTCTAAATTCATCGCCTTTATAACTTTTCGGATGCAATAATTGATAACTTGTTTCTTCTGCTTGCTTATTATATTTAGCAGCGTCGGCAACCGTAAAAGTTTTTACTTTGGTACCCTTATTATAAGTACGGTAGTTGGCATGAAAATAATACCCCCGGTTCAAATCATCAACAGTTATCTTGCAACTCTTAGCGTAAGGAATTGGGTAATACATAGAGCTGCCCTGCGTAGTGTTATAATGTTCATGCAGGATCAACAGCGCTTCGGGTATTTTGATGGGGAGCTTTGAGATATCATATCCCGGGATAGTAATACTTGCTTCCTTTTCGCCATCAAAGTAGATCCGCAGGTTAGCGCCGGCGGCTTTGCCTGTGGTAATGATCCGGGTGATAACACCCGGGCCTTTTTCATCAAACAATACTTTCTCAACCCGGCCATTATTGGCTTCATAACGGATAAACCCCGAGCCATCATCATTGGCATGCCATGAGGGCGTATTGGGTATTACCGAACGGCGGTCATAACTGGTTTGCAGCTTTGAGGTGTAATATGGCACCGGAAAGCATACATCCAGTTCTTTATTTACCATATCACTTAAGAGCGTGCCAATGGTTATTGTCTTTTGCTGCGCGATAACGGCCGTCGCAAAAAACAATACTATTGATACTAAAGCTGCAAACTTTTTCATGTTAGCTATTTAATCGTTGCTTAATACAGCCAGGCTAAGCGCTGCCATATCGCCGATACTTTCGCCCAGCCCCGCGGGTACTATCTTACATACGCTATGTGAACCAATGTAGGCCTCGCGTTCAATTACCTGCATCATGCGGGTATCCAGTAGCGATTTTGCCCTGCCGTAGATGCTGCCCATGATGATGACCTCGGGGTTTAAAATATCTATCAGTAAAGACAATCCCCGGCCAAGATATTCGGCACAGGTATTATAAATATCAATAGCCAGTTCGTCGCCGTTGTGTGCGGCTTCTGCTACTATGCGCGCGGTAAGTTTAGGCAGATCATCCAAACTCTCGCAAAAAGAAACCTTCTCGCCCACCTGCAACCGCTCTCTAACTTTTATCTGTGCCAGTTGCGCTATGCCGCCGCCGCTGCACCAACCTTCAAACGAGCCTGATTTACCAAAACCAACCGGCCCCATATCTGACAAGCGCAAATGCCCTACCTCGCCGGCAAAATCAGACGTACCCGAGTATAGCCGGCCGTTTAATATCAGCCCCGCGCCCATACCGGTACCAAAGGTTAAAAAGATCACATTTTCATAACCTTTACCTGCGCCATATTTCCACTCGGCAACGGCACAGGCGTTGGCATCATTCTGCAACAGCGTTTTCTTGCCGAATCGTTTTTCGGTTAGCTCAACCATAGGGATATTATCCCAGCCCGGTAAATTGGGCGGGGACAATATTAAACCCTTTTTGCTGCTTAACGGACCGCCGCAACTAATGCCGATGCCGTCAAGCTGTGCATTGGCGATGTTATGCTTGGCCAGCAAGCGTTCGGCGGCTATGAATAAGATATTGATCATGCCAAGCGGTGGTTGCACAGTTGGCATAGCCACCTTGTCCACTATCTCAATAGGATCATCGCCGGTCAACTTACCCAAGACTACGGCACATTTGGTACCGCCAATATCAAAACCTAATAACATATCAATCTTCTTTAAGCGGGCTAATTTTTATCGACTTAAATTTAACATTACCATGTTTGGCAAAGAAATAAAGCTGCTTACCTTTTTGCTCAGGGCAACGGTTCACAACGGTGCGTTTGCCATTAATGGACATATCGATGATATCATCCTTCATAATAATATCCAGCTTCATGGGTTTATCCAAACCATCAACCACACGGATCATGGTGTTGCCCAGCCAAACATCTTTATCGCCAGCCAGAAAATCTACACGATAGCCGTTGTCGGCCTGATTATCCGCTCTTAAATAAAAGCCATATTCGGCAATTGGAGTTGTTGGATCGATCTCCATGGTAATACGGCAATTAAGCGGTAGATCCTCTAAATGCGCAGAACCCATGCCACTGGTAGTGCTGATAGATAAGCCGTCCGCGCCATCTGTTTTGGCATCCATATCTGTTTTGATATTTAAACTTAAAGGTGCGTCAGTTGCAGGGATCATCTCTGCCGGGAAACTGGTAGATAGTGTGCCGTCTGCTTCTTGTTTCAATTCGCGGTAGATCATGTTGCCGCCGAAACGCTCGCCATTATTATCTTTATTCTGGTCGCGGCTCGGGATCCAGGCACCTACTATGCGGCGACCGTTCTTAAATGCTGCGGTTTTAGCCACATTAACCCACGACTCGTTCAATGCCTGGTATCTTGGTTCCTGCCACGGGCCGTACGGGTTGCGCGACATTACATAATAAGTATCGCCGCCATCGCCATAAATTAAATAATACCAGCCATTCCACAGGAAATAATCAGGGCACTCGGGTACTGATCCTTGCCCGGTCAAAACAGGGTCTAACACGGTCCAGTTTTTCAGATCTTTAGATACCATGTGTACCAGGCTGCCCCCCTCATGGCGTAGTGGTGTGTTCTCTTTCCAGCTTGCCACAAACAGGTGAAACTCGCCGGTTTTTTCGTCAACAAAAACTTTGGGGTCCCTAAAATCGCGCTTGCTGTAACCCGGTGCCGATGTATAAAACGGATTAGGTTTTTGTTTATCAAAGTGGATACCGTCTTTACTGATAGCATAACTTAACTGTTCATTCACCTTGCCGTCGTTTACAAGCCTTGTGGCGTAAAATGCGTAATATTTATTTTTATAATAAACCACAGAACCTGTACAGATAGACTTTTCCCATGACTCGTCAATACGTAAAACTATGGGTTCCTGTTTCCAGGTTTTAAGATCGGTAGTAGTGCTAAGCGCCCATTGGTGCCCGCCAAGCCCGCCCAAACTGGCATGGTGCGCCGAGTCAAGCAGCCAATACATAGAGAATACGCCGTCTTTGTAAAAAGGCATACAATCGCCCACAAATAAGTTGCCTTTTGGCCGCCAGTATTGCAGGTTTTTAGTGCTTTGGATAGTTGGGTCGTACTTTACGCCCAGCTTTTGCGCGCTCAGGCTAAGTGTGCCTAAAGCGAGTGTTAATAGTATGATATATTTTTTCATGTGTGTGATTTTAAAAATTGACAATAAAACTCCCCTCTTGAGAGGGGGCGCGTAAGACAGTGCGGTTGCAGGGGTGTGTTCGCGCGTTTAACACACCCCTGCCCCTCTCAAGAGGGGAGCTAAACCGATTACAAATCCCTCGGGCTGCCGCCTTTGCGCCAGTGTTCTTCTATTTCTTCAAGCGATTTGCCTTTGGTTTCGGGGATATAATACCTGCCCCAGAACATACCGATCAAACAAATACCCGAATACAGGAAAAACGTGCCCGATACACCGAGCGAGTTAACCAGCTTAAAAAAGGTAAAAGCCACAATAGCGTTAAAGCCCCAATGCGACAGTGAGCCGATACTCATACCTACGCCACGTACATTTAGCGGGAATACTTCTGATATCAGCAGCCAACCCAAAGGCGCAAGGCTGATGGCGATAAATATGATATAGCAAACAATACTTAATACCGCGAATATGGGCAGGCTTGCACCTAATGCTTCTTTAAAATGAAAGCAAGTGCCCAACAAGGCCAGCGAGGGGATCATGCCCCAGATGCCGACCATATACAACTTACGACGGCCAACTTTATCTAATAAAACAACCGATACAAAACAGGCCAGCACGTTTGCCGTACCGATGATGATGGCCGGTATGATAGACTCGGTATTACTTACTATCCCAGCCATTTTAAAAATAATGGGCGAATAATAAATGATGGTATTCACCCCCGAAAACTGCTGAAAGAAAAAGATGCCTACGGTAATAATAAGCGCCGGGCGCAGCCATGGCTTTAAGATCTCGCCGCTGTTGGTATTGTTTTGCGCGGTTAGTTCGATATCCCGTTTCAGGTCGGCAAGGGTTTGCTGAATCAGATCGGGGTCTTCTACCTTATTCAACACCGCTTCGCCCTCTGCCCATCGGTTTTTGCTGATGAGCCAGCGCGGTGTTTCGGGTAAAAAGAACATACCTATCAGCAAGATCAGTGCAGGAAACAACCCTACAAAAAACATCCACCGCCATGATTCTAAATTGGCATCATTACCCAACGCATAATCTGTAATGTACGATACCAGGATACCAATGGTAATCATTAACTGGTTAAGCGTAACCATGGCGCCCCTGCGGCGGGTTGGCGCTATCTCGGCAATGTACATGGGCACTACGTATGATGTTATTCCTATAGCAATACCGATAATAACCCGCATCATCATTAAGAACACAATGCTGCCTGCATAGGTACAGCCCACTGCACCCACTGCAAAGATCAGCGCGTTAATAATGATCATTTTTTTACGGCCAAGGTAATCTGACAATTTGCCACTGCTGATGGCACCCAATACCGCGCCTATCAGTACCGTTGTGGTAACCCATTCCAAACTGGCATCGGTTAGTTTCCAATACTCTTTCATAAACGGCAGCGCGCCGGATATTACACCGGTGTCAAACCCAAACAATAGCCCGCCCGTAGCGGCTATAATAGAAATGAGTAAGACATTTGATCTTGTTTTTGTTGGTTTCATTATCCTTTTTTTTAAGTATATATAACTGGTTTATATTTAACTATATGCAAAACATTAAACGTTTAAAATTTCGACTAAAAAAACTTACTCCCTGCACGATCTGCCCGTGACCAGGTCTGACATTAAACTGATCTGCTTGCTTATTTTATTATGGTTTATCAGCTCAAGCAAGGTATCTACAGCCGCCTTTCCCATTGCTTCAACCGGTTGCCGTAAATGCGTTACCGGGCAATAAAAAAGCTCGAACGCTTCCGACTCGTCAAAGCTCAACACAGAAATCTGGCCCGGTATGTTAGTTTTAAGCTGATTTAAATATTTCAACCCGTTTATCGACAAGGTATCTGTAGCAAAAAACACCGCATCGCAAGGATCATCAAGGCCGAGTATTTCATCTATTGACCGCTGTATGTCAGCAGTGCGGTTACTGCTGTTGACCTCTTTTAACCAGGCCGCGTTAAACTCAATTCGGTTATTTTTTAAAGCATCCAGGTATCCCCTGTTACGTTCCTGTAAATGGAAAAGCGTGGTTTTATAATTTACAAATGCAATCCGCTTGTGCCCCTGCTTAATTAAATATTCGGTAGCCGTATATGCCGCTTTATAATTATCAAGGGCGATGTGGTTGGTTTTGATCTCCGGGAAATTTCTGTCTATTAGTACAAACGGGATCTCTGCTTTTTGCAGCATCCTGATCTGATCTTGCGAATTTTCAACCGGCACCAGTATCAGCCCGTCAACCTGCCGGTTTATCAGTGCATCTACCAGTTCGGCAAAGGTCTCCTCATTTTCGTTAGAACTGCCGAAGAGCACTGTATAATTTTTCTTTTTTGCCTCGGCCTCAATGGCACGTGTTATACCCGTACTGTAACGGTAATTAATGTCGGCCACTACCAACCCGATGGTATGGGTTTTATGCATTTTAAGGCTTTTGGCGATCTGGTTAGGGCGATAGTTAAGCAGTTCGGCCGCTTTTTTGATCTTTTCGGCATTCTCTTTACTTACCTGTTTAATTTCGGCCTGCCCGTTAAGCACGTAGGACACCAAAGCAATTGACACACCTACGTGCTCAGCAATATCTTTGAGGCCTACTTTTTTCATTAAAATTTATAATTGGTTAAGCCAAAGTTATTACTTTAAACGATTAAAGCAATTAAACGAAAGAAATTATTGAATAGAATCTAGAAATTGGGATATTATTTCACCCTGTTAAACACAAACAGATCCTTAAAAACCCATTGCCCGTTTTCCTGGCCCCCACGGGCTATAGCAAACTGGTTAGATGAACGTTTTTCATAGAGGATCCGCAGATCGCCGCCCGGGTTTTGAAATATCGCGCGGTCTTTGCTGGCCTCAACAAACACGTAACGGTTAGGGCTGTCTTTTTCTTCCTGCCCTAACATGCCGGGCCTAAAATGTTTTACCAATGATACCAAACCCTGGTCTGATTGCTCGTAAGCTAACATTTCATACAGATCGGCTTTGGCACCGTTCATCATACGCATAAAGCCCAGCATGTTGTCGCCGTCGGCACCTAACCAAACGGCTTCGATAGCGCGGCCTTCGGCTGTTGTGGCTTTCCAGTGGCCTTCAATAAATTTGATATCAGCAAATGAACCGCCTTTGGGTGCGTCCTGGGCTAAAACAGCAACAGGCAGCAAACTGCTAAAAAACAGTAATATGAAGTAAACAGGTTTCATGTCTTGGTTATAATTGGAACTTAAAGATACATATTTTTAATAATTGCAGCATGCTTATGCAATTGCATCAGATACAGGACTCTAAATTTTATCTGCGTTTTTTAACCTTATCAGGATTTGTACGTATCAAAATATAAGACAGCAGTGTTTCAAATACCACATAAGCGACAAACACAAAGTATCCGGGTTGCAGCGATGTATAATTTACCGTGTTTGTGGTCAGGGTGCCGCTGTGTATGTTAAGGTTTGTCAGCTGGCTTTTTAAAATGCCGTTTAAGCCGATATAGGTCATTAATACCCCTACAATCATTACATCGGCCATATCCCACTTGCCGGCTTCAAAGGTCAGGTAGTTCACTACTTTGTTATCGCTGATAAAAATATGTATGCCTTTAGCTATCAACCTGACGAATGGCAAAACCGCAATAAACAGCAGGATCAATATCCCCACAGTAATGGCATCCGGCTTTTGCTGATCAAGCAGAGCGGTGATGATCCCCCAGATACTTTTACTTTGAAAAAAAAGCACTTGATTTTGAAAAGCTACATTTTCGCCTAAGAGAACAAACTTTAGCGACTGGATCCGCGCGTCGACTTCTATGATCGGGGTAGTAAGGCCAACAACTAGTAATACGCCGGCAAATAACAACGCCATGGCGAATAGTACGGCCTGCATACGCACATTATGCCGCGTAAACCACCATAATATAAGGGCGGCCAGTACACAGCCCAGCATATACAGCGCATTTTTAATGGTCTGCATCCAGATGATGGCAAGGCGATCATTAACCACTTTATCAAAAGCGGCGGGATCAGCAATGTGATATTTTTGACTGATAAATTTGGTCACTTTCAGGCTTGCCTCGTAGGTGTTATCGTAGGTCTGGTTTTCTAATTGTTTGATCTTGCTGGATGCAATACCTTTTAACCGTTCCTGGCTGGCGGGGCTGCTTATTTTATGCACAATGGTTTTAGCGAACGGCCTTACCTGTTCCTGCAAAGCGTTAGAATCAACAAGCGCGTGGAATGCCATCTTTTTGAGTTTGCCACCGATAGACTTTTGAGGTTTATCAATTTCGGCTACGGTTTTAGCAATCAGCGAATGCAATTGCTTTTCGACCGCCAGTTGTATTGCCTTTTGTTGTTCGGGGGTAATACTGTAGCCATCTATCTGGTGGTCTATCACTTCAGATAAGCGCTCGCGCCACTGATCCACAGAAAAAAGCCCAAAGGTAACGCTGTTTGACAAGCTGTAATCCTGCTTCAACTCTTGCTGCGCTTTGGCCGATGCATGGGTTTTATAACCAAACCAAGCTGCGCCTGCCAGCAATATGCACAGGCACGTAACCAGCAATATGTTAGCTATTTTAGTGCGCATCATAAGGGGTTATTGCTTTTAGTATGGTCGACAAGATCAGCCCATATAGTACAAAACTGATAAAAATGATATAGCCGGGTTGTAACGCCGTGTTATTAGTTGTTAAAATAGTCAGATCATCTGTTTTAATATTTAAAGCGGCAAGCTGGCTGTCCAGCAAACCGTTCAGGCCGATGTAGGTCATTAAAATAGCGATCACGATTACATCCGCCATGCTCCATTTACCCGATTGAAAAGCGAAGAATTTGATGATCCGGTTTTCTGCCAGTTTCCGTTTGCTAAGCAAGTGGATCCCCGTAGAGGTAAGTTTGGTTACCGGGAACAATATGCTGAAACATAAGATCAGGAAACCCACAGCGAGCGAATCTGCCGCAGGCTGTTTAAATAATACTTCGACTACCCCTAATATACTTTTGCTTTCGTAAAACAATACCTGGTTCTGAAAATGCACATGTTCACCCAGCAACACAAAATCAAGCGATTTGATGCGCGCGTCCACCTCTATCATTGAGGCGGTAAGGCCTACCGATAAAAGTATAAAGGCAAATAACAGCGACATGATAAACAGCGTGGCGTGCAAGTCTACCCGGCTTCGTAAAAACCACCAACAGGCCAATACGATAAGGATACAAATCAGCATACCGAAGCAATACAGAAAAGTGTCTGTGCGATAGATCTGCAAACGGGCGCTGAGTTGCTTATCCAGCTCGTCTGGTGAAGATACGTGGTACCGCCTGTACATCTTTTCGGTAAGCGTTTCATTGGCTTTATGGGTGCTATCCAGACTGCCGGTATGTTGCGCTTCGTTAAACTTTGTCATAGCCAGCGTGCTCAGTTGGTTCTTTTGTTTCGGGTTGTCCACCTTGGCAATAATGGCCCGCGCAAACGTTGGCACCTGGGCCCTGATCTTGTCCGTTTTAACAAAAGTTTTAACCGCCAGCTGCTTGATCTTAGCGCCAAGCGATTTTTGGGGCTTGTTCACCAATGCTTCGGCTTTATCTATCAGCGCGTTGATGATCTGTTCAACCTCTACCTGTAAACTGTGCTTTTGCTTGGGTGTTAGTTTAAAGTGTTTAACCTGGTGGCTTACAATATTGGCCACCTTGTCCTTCCAGTTATCAACAGACATGAGGCCGAGGGTGATATTATTAATATCCGTATAATCCTGCTTAACCTGCTCCTGCTGGCCCGACAGGGTGTATAACCGCCAGGCAAAAAAGCCCTCGGCTGATAACAGGACAGCAAGCCCGATGATCAGGATGAGTTTTGGAATACAAGCAGTCTTTTTTGTCAAACCGGTTAAAATAAGTGGTAGGATAACTCAAAATAGGTTTAAATTGTTTGGATTGGCTGTAAACGACCTTTTAAAAACCTCAAAATGCTCGGCATACTTTTTTGAGTATAAAACCAAGTATATTTAAATTCCTTACCTTTGCGGCACATGGCCGGCATCTATCTTCATATCCCTTTTTGCAAACAGGCTTGCCATTATTGCGATTTTCACTTCAGCACCTCATTAAAGTATAAGGATGAGCTTTTGCAAGCGTTGGTAAAAGAGCTTCACCTGCAAAAAAGCTACCTGCAAAATCAAAGCATCCAAACCATTTATTTTGGCGGGGGTACGCCATCCATATTATCGGCTAATGAGATCAATTTACTGTTGGATACCATTACTGGTGTGCACACCGTCACCACCGATGCCGAAATAACGCTTGAGGCGAACCCTGACGACCTGGACAAGGCCAAACTGCATGACCTGCGCCAAACGCCCGTTAACCGTTTCAGTATAGGCATCCAGTCTTTTTTTGATGAAGATCTGCAATGGATGAACCGCGTGCATCGCGCCCAGGAGGCAGAATCATCGGTAAAACGGGCACAGGATCTCGGCTTTGAGAACATCACCGTCGACCTGATCTACGGCTATCCCCTGCTTAGCGAACAAAAATGGAAACATAACCTGGCCAAAGTTTTTGAGCTGGATGTGCCCCATATTTCGGCATATTCCATGACCGTTGAGCCACGTACCGCGCTGGCATCGCAGATCAGCAAGAAAAAGCAGCCGCCCATGAACGACCGGCAAAGCGCCGACCAGTTTACCCTGTTGATGGATGCCATGCAAACCAAAGGCTTTGAACATTACGAGATCTCGAACTTTTGTAAATCCGGGCATTACAGCAGGCATAACGCTAATTACTGGCGGGGCATTAATTACCTGGGGATTGGCCCATCCGCACATTCATACAACGGCGAGGCCCGGCAATGGAATATTGCCAACAATGCCAAATATATGCAGGCCATCCATGCCGATACCCTGCCTGCCGAAACAGAGATCCTGACAGAAACCAACAGGCTTAACGAGTACATCATGACCTCGTTACGTACCATTTGGGGATTGGACCTTGACCGGTTAAACAGCATTGCCTCGGCATCCGCCAATGATCTGGTAAAAGCGGCCGGTCCTTATCTTGAAAAAGAGTGGATCATCCAAACAGAAAATAAAATTCACCTCACCCAAACCGGCAAACTCTACGCCGACCATATTGCCGCCGAGCTGTTTTTTTAAACGCTTACAGCTAAACCCGGATTTGAAAAGGCGGGTACTTACGCACGTAAAACATTATTGGATTTCAATAAGTTATAACTCTCAGTTATAACAACAAAAAAACTACCTTTTTCAAGCTGTCGTATTTCATTCAAATAAAATATAACAGAAAATTATGAAAAAACTAATTATCACGGCGCTTGCGTTAGCAGCTATTGCAATTGCGCCGGGCGCTTATGCACAAACCAAAATGGTTGGCGGTGCAGAAATGTTCCCTACAAAAAACATTGTTGAAAACGCGGTAAATTCAAAAGACCACACCACCCTTGTTGCTGCCGTTAAAGCCGCCGGATTGGTTGAAACATTAGAATCTGCCGGACCATTCACCGTATTTGCACCTACTAATGAGGCGTTTGACAAATTGCCTAAAGGCACAGTAGAAACTTTGGTTAAGCCTGAAAATAAGGCAACGCTTACAAAAATATTAACGTATCATGTTGTAGCCGGTAAATTAAGCGCTGCAGACCTATGGGCAAAAGTTAAAGCCGGTAAAACCGAATTAAAGACTGTACAAGGCGGCTCATTATGGGTTAAAGCCGATGGTAAGAAATTATACCTGGTTGACGAAAAAGGTGGTAAATCATGGATAACCATTGCAGACGTTAACCAAAGTAATGGCGTAATACACGTAATTAATACGGTATTAATGCCCAAATAAATATAGCTAATTTATGGCTTTAGCGGTAAGCGGCTTGCTTATGTTCGTTGGCAGAGACGGAAACCGTAGCCATAAATTATCTATACTTTGAAAAACCCGGTTGCTAAAGCGCCGGGTTTTATTTTTGTCAGCAAAATATCAAAAACAAACATGCCATATTTCACATTTATTCAATTAATTATTTTTGCGTGTTAATTAATTGTGAACATGGGCATTATTTTAACCCCTATTGACAGGGTTGATAGTATAACAAAAGAGGATTTTATTAATAATTATTTAAAGCCGCGTAAACCTTTGGTAATACGCAAAGCAACTGAAAGCTGGCCAGCTTTAAAAAAATGGACCTTTGAGTATTTAAAGGAAACCGTAGGCGATCAGATAGTCCCGCTGTATGACAGTTCAAAGGCCGACCCATCAAAACCCATCAATGCATCGGCTTCCGAAATGAAGTTTGGCGATTACATTGACCTGATCCAAAAAGAGCCTACAGACCTGCGGATATTTTTATTCGACCCCATAAAACACGCGCCGAAATTACTGGACGATTACCGCTCGCCAACCGACCTGATGGGTGGTTTTCTGGATAAATACCCCAATATGTTTTTCGGCGGCGCCGGATCAATAACTTTCCTGCATTACGATATTGACCTTGCCCATATTTTCCACACGCATTTTAACGGGCGCAAGCATGTTATTTTGTTTGATAATAAATGGAGCGAACGCCTGTACCAGATCCCATTTGCTACTTACGCGCTGGAGGATTACGATATAGAGAAACCCGATTTCAATAAATTCCCGGCCTTAGACGGTGTTGAAGGACAGGAAATGATACTTGAACATGGCGACACCCTGTTTATGCCTACCGGCTACTGGCACTGGATGAAATATCTGGATGGTTCTTTCTCTATCTCGCTGCGTGCCTGGGATAGTTCATGGGCCATTAAAGCAAAAAGCCTTTACAATTTAACTATACAGCGCAAGTTTGACGATGTAATGAAACGCAACTTTAAATCGCGCTATATGAACTGGAAAGAAGAGCTGGCCATTAAACGCGCCGCCAAGGCATTAGCCGATGGGGAACCGCGTTAAGAGAGATCAGTTGATTAGAGATTAGTGGTTTGCGGATGCTTATATATTATTCGCTATATCTCGCCTTCTCGTTTTCTTAAAAACCATTCTGTGCTTAACAGGGCCACTATCAGCAGGAAGACCCATTTCACGTCTATCAAATCACTGTAGTGCTTGTCTTCGTAAACCAGGGTTTTAATGTTTTCATTTTTGCGGATCAGGTCTGCAAGGCGGCTTATCTCTGATGGCTGCAGCATTTCGCCGCCGCTTTGCTTAGCCATGTTTTTTAATAAACGGTGATCAGCCGCGCTTTGCCTGATCTCTAAGTTAAGTGGTTTAACCGTTAATTGCCCGTTAGCGTTAAACAGCTTATCACCTAATTTGGTATTTGCGGTATAGGTGTACTCACCCACCGGCAAGGTGCCCGCGTCAAGCTGATAGCTTTGCCCGTTGCGCGTGGCTAAAAAGCTGTAATTTTTACCATCGGTATTTTTTAGTTCAATTTTAACGTCGGGGGTGTTAACCAGTTCAAGCGCGTCGTTGTACAGTTCGGCATTAAGTAGTACATTCTCACCCTCGTCAAAAATATTCTTTGCCGGGTAGGCCCTGAAACGCTGCCTGTTGGCATTGGCAGTCAGGTATTGCACACTTTGGCTAAATAATTCTTCCATAGCGTGATGATTGCCATAGCTTTCAAACTCGGCCAGTTGCCAGCGCCACAAACCCTCTCCGGTAAGCACGCCTATCCGCCTGCCGCCATCATCGCCAAATAACAACAGTGGGTAACTGGTGGCTACCGACCCGATCTTTTGCTTAAACAAGATTCCATTACTTACCGCCGATGTGTAACTGCCAAACGGCGCCAGTAAAGGCGGCAGCTTAGCTATTTTTTGCAGTGTAGAATCTGACAAGGTAAAAGCGGAGAAATCAGGCACGGGTTGTGCAAATACTTCCTGCATCTCGGCACGGGCCGTACTGATACGGGTTAACTTTTGCGCCGCATTAAAATCAGGCACATCGGCCGGCGCGCCCAGCATGTACCATAATGGTGTTTTGCCTTTAGCGATCAGGTCTTTCATTGCCGCGAAAGTACCTGCTGAAGGCTGATGTAAAACTACCAGGCTGTAATCGTTTAACTTCAAAGTCCCGATGTCTGATAGCAGGCTGGCCTTTAATTCGTAGTTTTTGTTAGCCTCAATGGCTTGTTTTATTACGCTGATATCGGGGTGCGGGCCATCATAAACCAGCAATATCTTTTGTTTGGCGTCAAGCACTTCTACATAAATAGTTTCGGTATTATTTTGTGTGGACAGCTCGTTTTTAACCGGTGTGATGCTGATATTAAATTTATGGATACCCTTTTTATCAGCATTTAACTTAATGGTCAATATCTTTTTAAAAGCATCATTATTAACCGGGATAAGTTGCGTATTTACCTGTCTGCCATCCTCGGTTACAGTAAGATGCATGGTTTCGCCTTTGCTTTGAAAAGCCTGGGCCAGTACCTCTATCTCGAAATCGTTCCCTAAAAATGCGGTCTTGTTATAGTTTACATTACCTATCAGCAGATCGCGTTTGGCAACGGTATCGCCTAAAGCTATGGTATAAATGTTGGTTTTAAAGTTGCGTGCCTCGTATTGCGGATCGGCACCCTGGTTATATAATCCGTCGGATGCCAAAACAAGTGCTCCGATATTTTGATTGACAAACCTGTCGTTCAGCTGCCGCAGGGCTGCTGCTATATTGGTTTGTTTACCGGTAAAGTTTTTTGAAAGCCCCCCGTCAAGGTCATGCCCGAAATTAAATTCCTGCACCTCGTAACCATCGCCCAATTGCTGTTTGAGTTTGCCAAGGTCATCAACAAATTTAGCAGGATTAAATCCGGCAGGATGAAATGTATTGATAGATTCTGAATTATCCTGCGCTATTAAAACAAGCGGCTTTTGCGGCTGGTAATTGCTCGACTTAACCAATGGCGACACCAACAGCATGGCTATCAAAAACACAGCGACAGCTCGGAACACCGATAGTAAGTAACGAAACCTATCACCCAGGTTTACCGGCTGCCGGTACATTAACCAGGCATACAGCAAACCCAGCAACAGGCAGACCAACGCCCACCATCCCGAAACAGCTCCCCACGTGATAGAAAATAGCAACATTTTTAAAGGTAAACGATGTACGTCCTGATAGCTATCAGGATTGTTTTACGTTATTGTGCAAAATGCGAAATTATTGTGAAAGTTTGGTGTAATAATATTGATAACGAGTCAACTTTGCCAGGCAAGCTCTTCATATATAATTTGCCATTTACCTTTTATTTTACGGAGTGTAAAACTGTAGCCCTCACCAGCCATTATACCATAATAACTATCCGTCAGCACATAAGCCTGTTTTTGATCTGATGAAAACAGCGGTATCATTAGGCTATTGTGAAAGTATTGCTTGCGTTGGTCCCAGCTTTCGTTAAGTATTTGAGCGGTGTTAGTAAATTTTGTCTTTAAAAGGCCAGTCGTATCAATTTTTAAATGATGTAAATGATGAATTTGAAAAAGGAAATAAGCAGAATCTGCCTTTTGAAAATGAAAAGGTTTCTTAGCATCTAAAAGCCAATCTACCTCAAAAGCAAAAAAATCTTTCTCCGGGCCATCCTGCCCATAAAGATCAACAGACAAAGGCAATGTATCACGGAACGATTTACCTTGAGTAATTACCGCTTTTATAACTTCATTAATATCTTTTTTATCAGGCATAATGTAATCCTTTTTAGGATAACTACAGCCTAATAACAACACCGCAGCGAAAAAAGTTAAAAATATCCGCATAAAAAAACAGCATACTTGTATATCAAATATGCTGTTTTAAATATGTTTAAGCAACTAATCTCTAATCACTAATCTCTGATAACTAATTACAACATTCCACCATCAACCGGGATAACCTGTCCGGTGATGTAAGTTGCCATGTCTGACGCTAAGAAAACGCATGCGTTGGCTACGTCTTCAGTTTCGCCGGCACGTTTAAGCGGGATAGATGCCGCCCAGCCTTCAACAACTTTAGGGTCTAAAACCTCGGTCATTTCGGTGCGGATAAAGCCCGGAGCGATAACGTTGGTACGAATATTACGTGAACCTAATTCTTTAGCTATTGATTTTGAGAAACCGATAATACCTGCTTTTGAAGCCGCATAATTCGACTGACCGGCGTTACCGTCAACCCCAACAACCGAACTCATGTTAATGAACACGCCATCGCGGTTTTTCATCATGATCTTTGATGCCGCTTTGGTAACGTTAAAGATCGATTTAAGGTTAACCTTTAATACGTCGTCCCACTGCTCTTCTGTCATGCGCATCAGTAAACCGTCTTTGGTGATACCGGCGTTGTTTACTACAATATTTAAAGTGCCAAAATCGGCAATGATATCGTTGATCAGTTTATCAGCCTCGTCAAATTTTGAAGCATCGCTGCGATAGCCTTTTACTTTAGTGCCAAAGCTTTGCAGCTCCTGCTCTAAGGCCTGGCCTTTCTCAACAGATGATAAGTAAGTAAAAGCCACATTAGCGCCGTGCTCGGCAAACTTTTCGGCAATTTTGCGCCCAATACCTTTTGACGCTCCGGTTATTAACGCGGTTTTTCCTTCTAATAATTTCATAAACTTTATTCAGAATCAGTTTCGGGCAGCGAAGATAAGAATTTAGTATGAAAAGTTGATGAAAGGAAGGGCGGGTAAATCAAACCGCCATTGCGAGCGATAGCGTGGCAATCTCTACACGCCAGGTATGTCGTTTACCTATCGTGTAGAGATCGCCACACTCGTACCTCGTTCGCGATGACGATCATGTCTGATATCGTCCAATATGATATTGCTTACGCAAAGCTCTATTACCATATCCTCAACATATTTAAAAATATCTTACATTTTTTGTAACAAAACAAATAATCCATCATCATAATGATACTATACAGTTAAGGTAACCAGTTTAAGCTGTAAGTTTTGTGAGGGCCCGCCTACCTTAAGGGTTCCGGATAAAAAAACCAAAAAAATAATGGCTGATTTAATTTTTTCACTATGGTGGGTAGTTCCCGTCGTGGTTATTCTTGTGATGTACAAATTTGTACTTCGTGTTTTCTTCGGTATGATCATCGTACCTGATGACCGTATCGGGCTGGTGGTTAAAAAGTACGTGCTGGCGCGCGATAAGCGTCTGCCCGACGGCCGCATCATCGCCATACATGGCGAAGCAGGTATGCAGGCCAAAGCGCTTGCCCCGGGCCTGTACTGGCGCATGTGGCCGTGGCAGTACAGCATTACTATGGAAGCTTTTACCATCATCCCGCAGGGTAAGCTGGGCCTGGTAAAGGCCAAAGACGGCGCGCCTATGGATATGGGCCGTGTGCTGGGTAAACCGGTAGACTGCGACAAGTTCCAGGATGCTATTGCATTTTTGGACAACAAAGGCCAGAAGGGCCCGCAGGCTGCATTCTTAACGCCGGGTAGTTACCGTATCAATACCTTCTTGTTTGAGGTAGAGATGGTGCCTATTACCCAGATCCATGAAAACAAGGTGGGCATAGTAACCACGCTTGACGGTGAACCGCTTGACAAAGGCGAAATTGCGGGTGTATCCGTAGCAGGGCACAAAAACTACCAGGACCCTATGGCCTTTATCAACGCAGGCGGTATGAAGGGTTTGCAGGAAGATGTGATCCTGGCGGGTACTTATTACCTTAACCCCTGGTTTGTAATTGTTGAACAGGTGGATATGGTTTACATCCCTATCGGCTATGTGGGCGTGGTCAACTCGTTCGTAGGCCCTGAGGGTAAGGACACCACCGGCGACAGCTTTAAACACGGTAACATTGTAAAACATAACGAAAAAGGTGTTTGGGAACAACCGCTCGACCCCGGTAAGCACCCGGTAAACATTTACACCCATGCGGTTGAGGTTGTGCCTACCACCAACATTGTGCTGAACTGGGCCGACAGCCGTACCGAAGCGCATGAGCTGGATAAGAACCTGTGTACCATCACCGTACGTTCGTCTGACGGTTTTACGTTCAACCTGGACGTGTCGCAGATCATCCACATTCCGCGTAACGAAGCGCCAAAGGTTATCGCCCGTTTCGGTAACATGCGCAACCTGGTGTCGCAGGTGTTGGAGCCTACCATTGCCAACTACTTCCGTAACTCGGCACAAAAGAGTGACGTGATCGAGTTCCTGGCAAACCGGATCCAAAGGCAGGATGATGCCAAGCAGCACATCAGCAAGGTATTGGATAATTATAACGTAGTTGGTGTTGATACGCTGATAGGTGACATTACGCCGCCGCCCGCCTTGATGAAAACCCTGACCGACCGTAAGCTGGCCGAACAGGAAAAGATCACTTATGAGATACAGCGTAACGCGCAGATTGAACGTAAGGAATTTGAAAGCGCTAAAGCCGGTGCAGATATGCAGCCTGAAGTTGTGAAGTCGACCCGCCAGGTTGAGATCAACACACAGATGGCCGCATCTAAGGTAGCCGCGTCAAAAGGTGAGGCCGAAGCCAAAACCATTAACGCTAAAGCGGATGCCGAGGTGCGTACCATTATAGCCAAGGCCGATGCCGAAGCCAAGACCGTAAACGCCAAGGCCGACGCGAACGCCACCGAAGTGAACGGTAGTGCCGAAGCCAGCAAGATCAAGGCCATTGGTTTGTCAGAAGCCGAAGTAACCAAGCAAAAAACCGAGGCCATGGGTACCGAGCAATACGCCATTGTACGTGTAGCCGAAGCTTTGGCTGCCCACGGTATTAAACTGGTGCCCGACATACTGGTAAGCGGTAAAGAGGGCGGTGGTAACGGCATGATTGATGCGCTGATAGGCAGCGAAATGCTTAAAAAGCTGCAAACAGCGAATGATAACGTTATTATTAAACCTGCCGATGATAAGACAGTCGACTAATTAATAGCCTTTCGTAGCGATGGGTTTAAAGCCCATCGCTAATTATATCCGGGTGATCTATTTTAAATATGGATCACCCTTTTTATTTTGTTGACAACCCTTTTCGATGTTATCAAACCGTTAATAGTTTTTATATATTTGGTTAAACCAATTACCTAAACATGAAAACCATATTAAAACTTACCACCGCATTATTATGCCTTCAATTATTGGCAATAACCACATTTGCCCAGGCCAGCAAAAAATCATTTACCGGCATCTGGGAATTGTCACAAGCATCTGCTAACGGCCAACCGTTACAAAACTCTCCGCATGGCTTTTTGAAAACATTTAACAGCGACGGTACATTTGCCAATGTACAAATGCGCAGTACCGGAGCCCTTATTTCACACAGTGGAAAATACTTTGTTAAAGACGGGTATTATTTAGAAAGAACTTTGTATCGGATCCCCGAAATGAGTGGCGGCCCTTTAGGAAACGACTTCAAAATAAACTATCAATTCAGCGAAGACCAAAAACAGGTTACATTCAATTTCACTGTCGAATCGGGAATGAAGTTCACTGAAGTTTGGCGGAAGCTGTAAGCGGAACTCTTGCAACGTAGGGTACTCTATCGAGAGGCCATGCGGGGACGGGAATCAATAGCCTCTTATAACGATGGGTTTAAAACCCATCGTTATGTTGTATCCGGGTGATTCATTTTAAAATATGGATCACCCGGATTTTTTGCCTATCTTGTAGTATCAATCCCCTTTACTATGGTCGCAAAAAATTTACTCCGCTTTATTTCTTTAGTTGTGGTATCGGCTGTTTGCTGTCGGGCATCGGCACAAACTTATAAGCCTGGGGCATTTACGGATCCCGACAGGTTAAAAAAGATCGAATCGACCTATGCCGTAATTGATCAGCTATATAAAGATTACGCGGATAAAAGTCATTGGCCGGGCGTTACTTACGGCATTGTGGTTGATGGTAAGCTGGTGCATACCGGCGGCTATGGCTATACCGATATTAACGCTAAGATCCCTGCCGACGCGAGTTCTGATTTCCGTATTGCATCTATGACCAAAAGCCTTACCGCCATGGCTATTTTAAAGCTGCGCGATGAGGGAAAAATAAAACTGGACGACCCCGCCTATCTCTATATCCCCGAAATGAAGGGCATGAAATATTTAACTAAAGACGCTACACCCGTCACCATAAAAAACCTGCTGACCCACACCGCCGGCTACCCCGAAGATAACCCATGGGGCGACCGCCAATTGGCCGCCACTGATGAAGCTTTGGTAGCGCTTTATAAAAAGGGCGTTTCTTTTTCAAATAACCCCGGCCAGGGATACGAGTACAGCAACCTTGGCTTTGCAACCTTGGGCTACATTATTAAAAAGGTATCGGGCAAAACGTATGAGGACTATATCACCGAATATATTTTAAAACCGCTGGGCATGACCCACACTTACTGGGAGTATACCAAAGTACCCAAAGATAAGCTGGCCCTGGGTTACCGCTGGTTGGATGGCAAGTGGGTAGAGCAGCCGCTGCTGCATGATGGCGCGTAAGGCGCCATGGGCGGACTAATAACCACCATTGAAGATTTTAGTAAATACATGGCTGTACACCTCAACGCCTGGCCGCCGAGGGACGATGACGAAACCGGCCCGGTAAAACGCAGTTCGGTGCGCGAGATGCAGTATCCCTGGGATGTAAATTATTTGTCGGCCAATGCTAAAACGCCTACGGGCAGGCCATGCCCCAATGTAAGCGCCTATTGCTATGGCCTGCGCTGGGCAAAGGATTGCGATTACCGCGTTTACGTTGGCCATACCGGCGGTTTGCCGGGCTTCGGCAGCCAGTGGAACATCATGCCTGACTACGGTATCGGCGTGGTTTGTTTTGCCAATTTAACCTATGCCAATACCGGCGAGATCAATAACCGGGTGTTGGATACCTTGCTTGCCCTCTCGGCCATAAAACCGCGGGCTTTACCTGCTTCGGCTATTTTAGACCAGCGCAAAAGTGACCTGCTAAGGGTGATCACCGACTGGAGCACGGCCAAAGCCAGCGGTATATTTGCCGATAACTTTTTTATGGACTATTTCCCCGATCAGCTAAAAATTGCGACAGCAGATGCTTTCGCCAAAGCGGGCAAGATCAATAACGTAACCACCGTTATCCCCGAAAACCAGATGCGCGGGTATTTTATCATGCAGGGCGAAACGGCAAATATCCGTATATCATTTACGTTGACACCCGAAAACCCGGGATTGATACAGGCTTATCATATGGACGTGGTGGGGAAGTAGTGATAAATTAACCGATGCCATTAATTTTGAACTCAATTACTGCGAGATGAAAAACACTCATCATTTTCATTAACAAAAACATTAATTTTGTTTTATTACCATCATTTAAGACATAAGCATGAGCACTTTAAAATACCCGCTGAATAATGCACAGATAGAATTGATGAAGCTATTTGGCACAGATCTGTCCAGTAAGGATTTGAAAGATATGAAACAACTGTTGTCAAAGTTTTTTGCCGATAAGGCTATCAAAGCTGCTGATGATTTGTGGGATAACAAAGGACTAACCAATGATGATATGGATAAATGGTTAAATGAGAAGCAGTAAAAAACTAACTGTTGTTATTGACACCAACGTTTTATTAGTATCGATATCAAGCAGATCAAAATATCATTGGCTTTACCAAGCTTTGCTTAAAGGCAAATTTAGTATGGCTATATCACAGGATATCCTACTGGAATATGAGGAAATTATTGGTAAACAGTGGAGTAAAGAGGTAGCTGTAAATGTGCTGAGATCACTCAGTGAGCTACCAAATGTAGTTTTTGTTCCGATATTTTATAAATTAGGCTTGATTACTACCGATAATGACGATAACAAATTTGTGGATTGTGCATTTGCCGCAAACGCAGACTACATCATAACCCATGACCATCATTTCGATGTATTGCAATCGGTTCCGTTCCCACGCATTCCTTTGGCCAACATTCATCAATTTGAGCAAATCTTAAAGTTTTAAATTAAGCTACGTATAGAGCACCGACATACGGAGTCTCCCCCTTGTCAAACCTGTGTAAACATCCCTCTCCAAAACAAATAATACCCTTAATTTGTCGTATTTTGTATAGTGTTAAATCGAAGCAGATATGGTTTGATTTAATGTAAACAGATTAATTAATAATTAAGATGAAATACAATAATTTAACACCCGACGAAGAGTGGGTAATATTACATAAGGGTACAGAAAGGCCGTTTACAGGGTCATTATTAGATAACAAGGCCGAGGGTTTATACGTTTGCAAACGCTGCGACGCACCCCTGTATACGTCAGAAACCAAATTCGAATCGCACTGCGGCTGGCCAAGTTTTGATGATGAAATTCCGGGCGCTGTTAAGCGTGTTCCGGATGCCGACGGGCGCCGTACGGAAATTGTTTGTGCCAATTGCGGTGCCCACCTGGGCCACGTGTTTGAGGGCGAATACCTGACACCAAAAAACGTAAGGCATTGTGTCAATTCCGTGTCGATGAAATTTGTGCCCCGGTCATAACAATTTTTTCGCCGATAATCTTAATACTCCCGTAATGTTTATTTAACAAGTTATTAATCAGTGCTTTTTAATCTTAACAAAAATATTGTTTATAACTTATAGGTGATGTGTAAAACTATCACTAACATCTAAAATCAGCAACTCATATCTTTGGATTATAAGTTCTTTAAAGCACCAGAATTACCGGTGTCCTTGCCGGTAAAAAAGGGAAAAACCACGACAAAATTGTGGGCTGATATACACTGTTAACATAGTTGAATAGGGATTAGTGAGGGTGAATGTTTAGCGTAGTTTAATGTGATAAATTTTGGTTTATCACCATTTTATAACAACTGCGCCGGGGCATTGTCGGCTAAAATTACCGGGGTAGCTAAAGAAAATTAAGGGTTAAAAAAATAAAATAGTAAAGCGCATGGCAGAAGAAACAGAATTATTATTAAAAGAGAACAAGGATCGTTTTGTTATTCTTCCTATCAAGTATCCCGCAATTTGGGAGATGTATAAAAAATGCGAAGCCAGCTTTTGGACGGCAGAAGAAATTGATCTTTCTGATGATTTGAAGCACTGGGAAAACCTTAACCCAGGCGAAAAACATTTCGTATCGCACATCCTGGCTTTCTTTGCTGCAAGCGATGGTATTGTGAACGAAAACCTGGCGGTAAATTTCATGAGCGAAGTGCAGTTGCCGGAGGCACGCTGTTTCTACGGTTTCCAGATCATGATGGAAAATATCCACTCAGAAACCTATGCGCTTTTAATTGATACCTACGTTAAGGACCCTGCCGAAAAGGACCGCCTGTTCCACGCTATCGAGACCGTACCGTGTGTAGGTAAAAAAGCCGAGTGGGCCCTTCGCTGGATCAACAACGGATCGTTCGCCGAACGCTTGGTTGCATTCGCGGCAGTTGAGGGTATCTTCTTCTCGGGCAGTTTCTGCTCTATCTTCTGGTTAAAGAAACGCGGCTTAATGCCGGGCCTAACCTTTAGTAATGAGCTGATATCGCGCGACGAAGGTATGCACTGCGAATTTGCCTGCCTGCTGTACCGCATGTTAGAGAACAAACTATCAAAAGAAGCGGCTACAGCCATTATAACCGACGCGGTTGAGATAGAAAAAGAGTTTATTAACGACGCGCTGCCGGTTAGTCTTATCGGTATGAACGCCAAACTGATGAGCCAGTATATTGAATTTGTGGCCGACAGATGGCTGGGCGAGCTGGGTTATGACAAAGTATACGGCGCCTCAAATCCATTTGATTTTATGGAGATGATATCGCTGCAGGGCAAAACCAATTTCTTCGAGAAACGTGTGGGCGATTACCAAAAAAGCGGTGTATTAAACACTCAGGAAAGCAAATCATTCTCGTTAGACGAGGATTTTTAAGAAAACCAGTTATTAGTATCAGTTAGCAAGATAACCGATACTGCAATGTATAGAGATAGATAATATAATACCGGTTAGTATGCAGGTGCTAACCACTAATCATTAAAATGCCAAGAAATTATGTTCGTAGTAAAAAGAGACGGTAAGCAAGAGTCAGTAAAGTTCGACAAAATAACCGCACGCATCGAGAAGCTGTGCTATGGTTTAAACCCTTCATTGGTTGATCCGGTTGATGTGGCTAAAAAGGTAATTGAAGGTTTGTTTGATGGTGTAACTACCTCAGAACTGGATAACCTTGCTGCCGAGACCGCGGCATCATTAACGACGAAGCATCCCGATTACGCGTTACTGGCATCGCGTATAGCTGTTTCTAACTTGCATAAAAACACCATCAAGTCGTTTTCTGAAACCATGCGCAACCTGTACCAGTACGTTGACCCTAAAACCGGGAAAAACGCCGCGTTACTGGCTGACGATGTTTACCAGATCATTGAAAAAAATGCTGAAGAACTGGATAGCAGCATTATTTACGACCGTGACTTTGGCTTTGATTACTTCGGCTTTAAAACCTTAGAAAAATCATACCTGTTAAAACTGGATGGCAAAATTGCCGAGCGTCCGCAGCACTTGTTCATGCGCGTATCGGTAGGTATCCACAAAGAAGATATTGCCAGCGCCATCAAAACTTACAACCTGATGAGCGAGCGCTGGTTCACCCACGCTACACCTACCCTGTTTAACGCGGGTACACCAAAACCACAAATGTCGTCATGTTTTTTGTTAACCATGAAGGATGACAGTATTGACGGTATTTATGATACTTTAAAGCAAACTGCTAAGATCTCGCAAAGCGCAGGCGGTATCGGCTTAAGCATCCACAACGTACGTGCTACAGGTTCATACATCAGCGGTACTAACGGCACCAGCAACGGTATTATCCCTATGCTGCGCGTATTTAATGATACTGCCCGTTATGTTGACCAGGGCGGCGGTAAACGTAAAGGTGCTTTCGCTATCTATTTAGAGCCATGGCATGCAGATATCTTCGAGTTCCTTGACCTGCGTAAAAACCATGGTAAAGAAGAAATGCGCGCACGCGACTTATTCTACGCCCTTTGGGTGAGCGACTTGTTCATGCAGCGCGTTGAAGCTAACGAAGACTGGAGCTTGTTCTGCCCGCACGAAGCACCCGGTTTGGCAGACTGCCACGGTAAAGAGTTTGAAAAACTATACAAACGTTACGAAAAAGAAGGACGTGCCCGTAAAGTGATCAAAGCACAGGAACTTTGGTTTGCAGTGCTTGACGCCCAGGTTGAAACCGGTACGCCATACCTATTATATAAAGATGCTGCCAACGGCAAATCAAACCAACAAAACTTAGGTACTATTAAAAGCTCAAACTTATGTACCGAAATTTTAGAGTATACCTCTGCTGATGAGATAGCTGTATGTAACCTGGCATCATTAGCGTTGCCGCGTTATGTGATCAACGGCGCTTTTGATCATCAAAAATTATATGAAGTGACTTACCAGGCTACTTTAAACCTGAACAAGATCATTGACCATAACTACTACCCGGTTAAAGAAGCCGAATACTCAAACCTGCGCCACCGCCCTATCGGTTTAGGTGTGCAAGGTTTAGCAGATGCTTTCATATTGCTGCGTATGCCGTTTGAAAGCCCTGAAGCTAAACAACTGAACAAAGAGATCTTTGAAACCATCTACTTTGCTGCCATGACCGCTTCTAAGGACCTGGCTATAAAAGATGGCGCTTACGAAACCTTTAAAGGTTCGCCATTGTCAAAAGGCGAGTTCCAGTTTGACTTGTGGAAAGTAAAACCGGACAGCGGCCGTTGGGACTGGGAAAACCTGCGCTTAGATGTAATGAACCATGGTGTACGTAACTCCTTATTAGTAGCGCCAATGCCTACCGCTTCAACCTCGCAGATATTGGGTAACAACGAATGCTTTGAGCCATACACCTCAAACATTTATACCCGCCGTGTATTAAGTGGCGAGTTCATCATTGTAAACAAACACTTATTGCGCGACTTAGTGAACCTTGGCTTATGGAACAACACCATGAAAGATAAGATCATCACTGCAAACGGTTCTATCCAAGATATCGCTGAAATTCCGCAAGATTTGAAGAACCTGTACAAAACAGTTTGGGAGATCAAGATGCGTGATATTATAGATATGGCTGCCGACCGTGGTGCTTACATTTGCCAGTCGCAATCATTAAACCTGTTCATTAACTCGCCAAATGCTTCTAAGCTGACTTCAATGCACTTCTACGCATGGAAGAAAGGTTTGAAAACGGGTATGTACTACCTGCGTACACAAGCGGCATCGCAAGCGGTTAAATTTACAGTTGAGAACCAGGGCGGTAAAAACATGGACCCAGTTATACCAGAAGTGGTACAACAAGTGGCAGACGAAATACCAGCCGGCCCAACCTGCTCAATGGAAGAAGGCTGCGTGACTTGCTCGGCATAAGCTAATCGTAGAGACGCAATACTTTGCGTCTTTTACAAATAATATTTAAAGACATCCTATTATCAGGGTGTCTTTTTTATTTTCAATCATTTTCCGGGAGACACAAAGTATTGTGTCTCTATTTGGGTAAAAGAAGAAATTAGGCTGACAATGGGTATAGCCTTTTTGCGTTATATTTGTTGATAAGCAACATGATCCACTCTAAACATGAAATAATTGCCTGCGACCGTTGCGGTACCGGCATTGAATGTAAGGCAAACTCTTACACCAAATGCCAGTGCAGTGTAGTGCAGCTTACCTTAAACGAGGTACAATACATCAGCGAGAATTATGAAGGCTGCATGTGTGCGAATTGTTTAATGGCCTTGCAACAGGAGTATCGGGACGCGATGGGGATAGTATGATTTTACACTAATGATTTTCTTTGCGGATTAATGTAATCTATTGCATTTTCTTCAAACAAATCTTCCAAAGCATTACAACCTTTTTCAATTTTATAATTTTGCTCTGATTCGGTTATAGGAATAACCCAGTAGCAATGAGTGGTTTTACCACCAAAATCAAAAAACTCTAACTTTTCACCGTCAAGATAAGGCAATGAAATAAAGCAATGATCACATTTTGAGTTATCCAACCAAGGTCTTCCAATATTAAACGTATGATGTATATCCAATGGTTCAGCATTTTTATGATAAGAGGCAGCGACCGTTAAAAGTTCAACTAAAGTAAAATCTTCTTTCGGTGAAAATATAAAAAGCTCAACCATGATATTGCTAACAATCCCAGGCGACATACCCACGGAACAATAAGTCCACATATTATGTTTAGGGTTTGGCGGAAATTCCAATACGTGAAAAAATGGATCAAGCTTTTTATGTGGATCTATACTCCACCTAAGCTTATTTCCTACAATTCCGAAATGATCCTCGTAATGCTTTCTTAAGGTAATTGTATATTGGTTATCCATTCGTATAATAGTACTTTAAAAGTAACCAAAAAGCAATAAACTTACGAAGTTTTAAAAACTTCGTAAGTTTGGCTTACAACGATATGCCCACCTTCACCACCCAAATCCCCTGCGAATTTGACCGCAACTATTTTTTAAAAATAGAAGACGACGGCCGCGTGGCTTACGCTTATTTACTGGAAGGCGAAGACACCATTGGCGATGTATGGCTATATAACCGGCAGGAAGCCCCGGCTATTTCTTTTTGGCGGACTGAGGACATGCCATTTTTAAACCCAACCGAATACCTGGCAAAAGAAGCCGCGATAAAACCGATATCGGCAGAAAGCGAGATCCGCTGCGAATGGACTGAATCTTTAGACGATGGCCTGATAGAAGTAGGTATTTATATCCGCGACAAGTTTATCGCGTCGGTAGCTTCAGGTTCAAAACCGGGCTGGTCGGTATTGGTAGCTAAGGACGGGCCGCTGGCGTTGGTTTATTAAAGTTGGTGACACTATATTGTCAGTAAACGCCATGCTAAAAAATGACCTAAAAGTCATGAAAAGTGTGCCAAACTGTACCATCAAACCCGAATAAAAGAATCAACTTTTTTATTATCAATTAGTTACAAAAACAGGTGTACCAAAGTGTATCTTCAATACACATTTGCTTTGGTACACCTGTTATAACCCAACGTGCATGGTAAAGCGCGGACGCTTTACCATGGGTCATTGACTAAACCGGTTCTTTGCTAAAGATCTCTCTTGCGACTTTGGCGGCAGCCACCATGTTTTGCAGGGCTATCTTGGTTTCGGGCCATTTGCGGGTTTTAAGTCCGCAGTCCGGGTTAACCCAGATGTTGCCGGCAGGCAGCAGGTCGGCCGCCTTTTCTAGCAGGCTTACCATTTCTTCGGTAGTTGGCACGCGCGGCGAGTGGATATCATAAACACCCGGGCCAATCTCGGCAGGGTACTTAAAGTCAGCAAAGGCTTCCAGCAGTTCCATTTGCGAGCGCGAGGTTTCAATGGTGATCACATCGGCATCCATATCGGCAATATGCTTGATAATGTCGTTAAACTCGCTGTAGCACATATGTGTATGGATCTGTGTTTCGTCCTGCACACCCGCCGCCGAGATCCGGAACGCCTTAACCGCCCAATCCAAGTAAGTTGCCCAATCTGCTTTGCGCAATGGCAAACCCTCGCGGATGGCCGGTTCATCAATCTGGATCACCTTAATGCCTGCCTGTTCTAAAGCAACCACCTCGTCGCGTATAGCCAAAGCTATCTGGTTGGTAGTAACAGAGCGTGGCTGATCATCGCGCACGAACGACCATTGCAGGATGGTAACCGGCCCTGTCAGCATCCCCTTCATCAGTTTATCGGTATTGGCTTGCGCGAAGCTTGTCCACTTAACGGTCATATCCGCCGGACGGCTCACATCGCCATAGATAACCGGCGGCTTAACGCAACGGCTGCCATAGCTTTGTACCCATCCGTTTTTGGTGAACAAGAAGCCGTCAAGCAGCTCGCCGAAGTACTCCACCATGTCATTGCGCTCAAACTCGCCATGTACCAATACGTCAAGCCCTACCTCCTCCTGCCAGCGGATGGCATCGATAGTGGCGTGGGCAATCTCGGTATCATATTGCTCCTGGGTAAGCTCACCTTTCTTTAATTTGGCGCGCAGCTGTCGGATATCGTCGGTCTGGGGGAATGACCCAATGGTAGTTGTAGGGAACAATGGCAGTTTAAACGCCTGTTGCTGGATCTTCTGCCGTTCGGCAAAGGGGCTAACGCGGTCAGCGTCCGCGTTGGTGATTGCAGCAACACGCTGTTTTACCTCCTGCCTGTGGATCAGCTTAGAGACGTTACGGCTTGATATGGCTTTTAAATTGGCCTGCAGCAAGTCGTTGTTACCATCAATGATCAGGCTCAGTTCGTTAACCTCGTTGAGCTTCTGTTTGGCAAAGGCCATCCAGTTCTTAATCTCCGGGTTAATGGCGGTTTCCAAATCAAGATCGAATGGCGTATGCAGTAACGAGCAGCTTGGCGCTATCATCACCCTATCCGTACCAACAGCGGCAACAGCATTCTTGATCAGGCTTAATGAACGGATATAATCATTCTTCCAGATGTTACGGCCGTCAACCACACCTAATGATAAGATCAGGTTATCGGGCACCAGGCTCAATACCTTATCCAACTGCTGCGGCGCACGCACCAGGTCAATATGCAGCGCGTTAACCGGCAGACTTAGTGCCAGCGGCGTGTTTTCATGCAGGCTCTCAAAATAAGTAGCCACCATCAGGTTTAAGCCCGCGCACGCTTTGCGAATCTCCTTGTAAGCATAGGTATAGGCATCTTTTGCTTTTTGATTAAGATCAAGCGCCAGGAAAGGCTCATCCAATTGTACCCATTCAGCACCGTAGCTTTTTAGCTTTTTAAGGATGTCGATGTACACCGGCACCAGGTTCTTGATCAGGTCGATCTTTTCAAAGCCCTGCTCTTTTTCCTTACCCAAAAGCAGGTAGGTTACCGGGCCAATCAATACCGTTTTAGGCGCTTTGCCTAATGTATTGAGTCCGAGGGTAAATTCCTCGAATACCTTTTCAGAGAAGATCTTGAATTGCTGGTTAGCGGTAAACTCGGGCACAATGTAATGGTAATTGGTATCAAACCATTTGGTCATTTCCATGGCGGTAATGTCCAGGCCGTCTTTCTGGTAACCGCGTGCCATGGCAAAATATAGGTCAATTTCGTTATTGTCCGGGTTTTTACTCAGCACCGGCGTGTACCGCTGCGGGATAACGCCCAGCATGAGCGAGGTATCCAATACCTGGTCGTAATAGCTGAAATCATTACAGGGGATTAGGTCGATGCCGGCCTCTTGCTGTACCTGCCAGTTTTGCCGGCGAATGTCGCGGGCGGCGGCAAATAATTCTTGTTTACCGGTTTTGCCGGCCCAGTATTGTTCACTGGCTTTTTTGAGTTCACGATGGGCACCCACACGTGGGTAGCCGAGATTGTTTTTGAGCATACGCATAAAACTTTTTTGGTTAAACATTAATTTGACTTAATGCTCCTTACGGTTTTCGGTATGCTTTCGTGGAATGGTAATAAAAGACACGCAGGCAAAATCACAGGCATACAACACCCGTAAAGATTCCTTTTTGTGCTCTGACTACTGCTTCAAAACGCGAAAGCATTGTCTTAAACAAATGGCAAGTATCCTGGCTTGTAACGTTGATGCCGTCCTTCTCATCCGCTTTTGGCAAACAATGGACATATTTGGAGTTAAGGCATCAACTGTGGTGTGTTACTTACAGTTGCGCGACAGCCCGTGATTTACACACGGTTCCTTTTTAATCGCGGTCATTATAACCGCAAACCTATCTGTTGAAAATAAAGTAAAGAACTTGCAGCAAATATAGATAAGATTATATCAACCCTATAACACTAATAAAAGAATAATCTTATTTTTGGGTACAGATGACATCTACCCAAAACACATTTATCCTGGTAATTAACGGCAAGCCCGAAGGCCCGTTTACGATTGACGAATTAAGATCGCGCCAAATAAAACCCGGCGACTTTGTAAAGACCGGCGACATGTCCGACTACAAGGAAGCCCGTGAAGTTGCCGAACTGCGTGAACTTTTAGGCTTTAAGAATGAGGTGTTCCTGCAGTATTATGCCTCGTTTGATCAGCGCGCCACTGCAGCGGTGCTGGACTGGGTATTTGTAGCCGGCACCTGTATATTGCTGTTATTTGTAGCATCCTTATTTATTGAGAAACAGCTGGTGGTTTTCGCATTAATATTAGCCCTGCTGATTATTGTGCCCATAGTTTACCTCATCTATCATATGATGATGGAAAGTTCTGCCAAACAAGCCACCTTTGGTAAGCGCATCATTAAAATTAAGGTTTGCGATATGCAGGGCAATCGCCTTAGTTTTGCCCATGCTGCCGGCCGTAACCTGGCTAAAGTACTTTCTGTAGGCACACTGGCTATCGGTTATTTATATGCATTTTTTAACAAGCAGCAACAATGCCTGCATGACAAGGTTGCGGGCACGCTGGTAATCAAAGACCGATTATAACCAATTCTTTACGATAGCCTACCTGCCTAAATTTTATCTTAGCATAAAATTGTAAGCTATGAAATACTTTTACCTGTTGTGCGCTTTGCTGGCCTTTACTGTCGTGAATGCGCAATCATCTCAAAAAGACACCATACAATTAGCAGACCCCACTATATTTTATGAAGACGGCCAATATTACCTGTATGGTACAGGCAGCAATAAAGGTTTTCCGGTGTACCAATCGTCCGACCTGGTAAACTGGAAGGCAGGGGTTGGTAAAGCTGATGGCGGTTTAGCACTTGCTAAAGGCGATAGTTATGGTGATAAATCGTTCTGGGCGCCGCAGATCTTTAAGAACAAGGATAAATATTACATGGCTTATGCGGCTAACGAAGATGTCGCGATAGCTGAAAGTGACAGTCCGCTTGGACCATTCAAGCAATCGGTCGTTAAAAAGATCTTGGGGCCGGTGCACCAGATAGACCCGTTTATATTTAAGGACACTGATGGTAAACTATACTTATACTTTGTTCGCCTGCAAAATGGTAACCGGGTATTTGTTGCTCCCTTAAAAGATGACCTGTCGGACATTGATACCGCAAAAGCCAAAGAATGCGTAAACTCAAGCCTCCCCTGGGAAAACACAGCCAACAAAAGCTGGCCTGTGTGCGAGGGGCCGACTGTGATTAAACACAATGGTTTGTATTACCTGCTATATTCAAGTAACGATTATCAGAATATCGACTATGCCATCGGTTATGCTATGTCAAAATCGCCAATGGGTCCGTGGACCAAGAACCCGTCAAATCCTATCATCAGCCGTCATTTGGTTGGATTTAATGGTACCGGGCATGGCGATATCTTCACCGGTAAAGACGGGCAAATGTATTATGTATTGCACACACATTACAGCAATACCAAAGTACAGCGCAGAAAAACAGCCATTATCAAATTAGCTTTCACAAAAGATAAGCCCGCGGCCTTAGTGGCCGACAAGAACAGCTTTAAATTTCTGACGATAGACAAATAGATCAGGCGCTTAATATGGCGGCTGCAAATTCACGGCATTTGGTAACTTCCTTCACGTCGTCTGATCCTGCCGGGATCTTGTATTCCAGTTCTATCGTCGCCGGGAACTTGTAGTGATTCTTTTTCATCAGCAGCAATACTTCTTTTATCGGGGTGTCGCCCTGCCCCCATTCGGTATTCGGGCCGTTATTAACCTTACGGTCTTTAATGTGCATACTGGTAATACGCTCGTGGTTTTTCAGGATAAAATCAACCAGGCTGGGGTTATTACCCGCTACGTAATGGCCGATATCCAGATTGATGCAGTTATATTCTGACTGGCTCATGGCGGTGTCCCACAAAGTTGGCGTGGCCTGTGTATGGGCATGGTAACCAATACGCATTTTATGTTTCGCGGCTATGTCGCCAATGCGCTTGGTTTGCGCGTCGCTTTCGGGCATTTCGCAATTGCAATGATTGGCGCCAAGTGCTTTGCCCGCGTTAAAGGCATAATTGATCTCATCATCAGTATTGTGATCGCCAAATACTACGGGTTTGTAGGCGTAGATCTGTACACCCGCATCTTTAAATTTCTTACCTATCTGCTTAAAAACATCCATTGATACCGTGGCTCGCCATTGAGCCATCGCCTTGTTAAAATCGGCACCCGACTGCCCGGCTTCATGCTTTGGAGCACCTGCGGATAGCTCGGCGGCATCGCCACGCAGCTCGACACCGCTCAAGTTATTTTGAAGGCAGTATTGCAGCATATCCTCGGCGGTAACGTTCTTCATATCGCGGTATGAATAGGTTGTTACCCCTATGAGCACCCCGCCCACAACCGAGTTAGGCTTATCGGCTATGCCAAAAAACGAATGGGCAAATGTTGTTTTAGGTAACAATAGCGTACCTGCTGCCGCAACTGCGCTACTGCCAATAAACCGGCGACGGGATAAGTGACGGATATTCATAAGCGATAATTTATGTAAATAATGGTTGATGTAAGGTAGCAAAATTTGACAAGGCCGAGCAAACCTGTAGTCAAATTGTTACTTGCACAAAACATTATCAAACAAAAAATCCCGGCCAAACCTGACCGGGATCTCAATATCTACAAAGCTTTCTGCTTTAGCCTTTCAGCTTTAAGCTAACTTAGCCAGCTCCTCTGCCATAGCAGCGCCAATTTCGGCAGGCGAAGCAACAACGCGGATACCACACTCGGCCATGATCTTCATTTTAGCAGCAGCAGTATCATCGGCACCGCCAACAATAGCACCTGCGTGGCCCATACGGCGTCCCGGAGGCGCTGTCTGGCCGGCAATGAAACCTACCACCGGTTTAGTACCATTTTCTTTTATCCAACGAGCAGCTTCGGCTTCCATGCCGCCACCTATCTCGCCTATCATAATGATGCCATGTGTTTCAGGGTCATTCATCAACAGCTCAACCGCTTCTTTAGTTGGTGTACCAATGATCGGATCGCCGCCAATGCCTATAGCTGTGGTGATACCCAAACCGGCTTTAACCACCTGGTCAACCGCCTCATAAGTTAACGTACCTGATTTTGAAACCACACCAACGTTACCTTTTTTAAAGATGAAGCCCGGCATGATACCTATTTTGCTTTCGTCGGCAGTGATAATGCCCGGGCAGTTAGGGCCAATTAAACGAGCATCTTTATCTGTCAAATATTCTTTTACCGCTATCATATCCTTTGTAGGGATACCTTCGGTAATACATACAATAACTTTTATACCGGCTTCTGCAGCTTCCATGATCGCGTCAGCAGCAAATGCAGGCGGAACGAAAATGATAGATACATCGGCACCTGTTTTTGCAACAGCGTCGGCAACGGTATTAAATACAGGGCGGTCTAAATGCGTTTGGCCGCCTTTACCCGGTGTAACACCGCCAACAAGCTGGGTACCATACTCTATCATCTGCGATGCGTGGTAGCTACCTTCATTACCTGTAAAACCCTGAACTATAACTTTAGAATCTTTATTTACGAGAACACTCATTGGTATTTGATTTCTTTTATATCGCAAAGCTAAAATTATTTTTCGCCCCTGCCTGTATCGGCATACAATTTTTTATGATATGATGAAAAATTTACAATCGCACCGTAAAGGTGTCCGTCCGCTTGGTACGCGGACAGATCGGACAAAGCGGACAAGCTTGCAAAAGTTAAACATTCCCAATATTTGAGTGTCCGACCGTCCGTTTTGTCCTGTTCCCCTTTCGGACGGACACCTTTATACCGATTTTTTTATGGGCGTTACCTTCCTAAGGTCAGGTCAGGCTGTACACTCATACGCCTTCAGGCCTTAGCCACAACCCTGCAACAAGCCCCCAGCTGGCCTGTATCCGTTTCCATCCTTAACGCAAATAAAACCGGTACTACCAAAGCAGTATCGTATCAATGGTAAAATATAATCTACTTGATAATTATCAATCAATATATCCCATTGGTAAAAAATAAAATTTATCAAAAATTTTAATACACTCCCCCCTTCTCCTCTTCTTCTATAAAATAAAAAAAGGGTTAGCAGTTTGGTATAATATTACAGGATATGGCAGTTGATTGGAACAGTATACAAATATACATATAATTTATTGATTATCAAATATTTAATTAAAAAATCAATATTACTCAGAGTGTCCGTCCGCGATAGGTGCGGACACCTTTCGGACGGTCGGACACCTCATTAACAACCTGTCCGTCCGTCCGATCTGTCCGGGTTCCCTTGCGGACGGACAGCCCTGCCATACAGGTCTGCTATGAGATATCTTTCATTTTAGCAACGGTTATGTTTAATCTTTCGGCAACGGTGGTATCTCCTTCTATTTTCAACACGGCGCAATTTAATTTACTTAACCAATTTAAATGCACAGCAAGGTTGCGGCCATTGGTACTGTTATCATCATAGCCGGTGGCCCAGTTGGTAAAGTCTTTATATAATTTAATCCTTAACGGGTCGGTAAATATGGCATCGCCGTAGCGCTCCACTTCCCGTTTATGCAAGCGATACATTCTTATTTGGTGGGGTACATATAAAAACACCACCAGGTCAAACGCCGTCAGCCACTCCTCGCCCCAGCTAACTAATGATCCGCTCACTATAACATTATCTTCTTTTAAAAAATCGTTTTTAAGCATTGCATTCCGCTCTGCAGGGTCGCGTTTAATCGTATACGGAACATCAGAAGGTATCCAGAAGTACTCGTCCGTATCAAAACAAGCGTACCCCAGATGATCGGCCAAAGCTTTACCCAAAGTGGTTGAACCGGCACAGGATGCACCCATAACATGTATTTTCATAATAGAAGGTTCACAAAAAAGGCAGCTTTAAAGGCTGCCTTTGTAAGTATTATGCTTCCAACTCCATGATCTGCTCTGCCAGATCCTCCCACTGCTGCTGAACTTGTTTTAGCTCGGCTTTCTTTTGGTCATAGGTGGTATTGGTTTCCTTTAATTTAGCGCTGTCGTTGTAGATCTTATCATCAGCCAGTTTAGCTTCCAGGTCTTTTACCGTTTTTTCTAAAGCGGCAATCTGCTCTTCCATTTTTGAAAGGTCTTGGTTCAGTTTCTTTAGCTGCTGAAATTTGTTTTCAGATGGCTGGCTTTGTTTAACCGGCTCAGGCTTTTTCTCCTCTTTTTTTGGCTGAGGCGTTGGCAAAGCTGTTTTGGGCTCTAATTTACGTTTGGCATACCATTCGTCGTACTCGGCATAAGTACCCGGGTATTGCTTGATCTTTTGATCTTCAATAAACCAGATCTTGTTGGCCACGTTATCCAGGAAATACCTGTCGTGCGATACCACGATCACCGTACCTTCATATTGTTGCAAGGCCTGGATCAATATATTTACCGATGCCATATCCAGGTGATTGGTAGGCTCATCCAGTACCAGGAAGTTAGCGTCGGCAGTTAATGCTTTTGCTAATGCCACGCGCGATTTCTCGCCACCCGATAATACCTTGATCTTCTTAAAAACATCATCGCCGGTAAATAAGAACGACCCCAATATAGAGCGCAATTCGGTATCAGTTTGCTTTGGGGCAAATGCCTGTAGCTCCTGCAAAATCTGGTTCTCTAAGTGCAGGCTCTCTAACTGGTGTTGCGCAAAGAAAGTCTGCGTAACGTTATGGCCTGTTACCGCCGTGCCTTTAAAGTCTTTATCGGCACCCGCCACAATACGCAGCAGGGTTGATTTACCTTTACCGTTGGCACCTATCAGGGCAATTTTATCGCCTTTTTCAATAATAGCTTCGGCATCATCCAAAATATCAATGGCCGGATATTTTTTGGTGATATGTTCCAACGTAACTACGTGACGGCCTGATTGCTTGCTGAATTTGAAACGGAAGTTAACTTCAGGGTTATCATCGTCCACATCGTCAATACGCTCCATTTTATCCAGCATCTTGATCCGCGATTGCGCCATTTTTGCTTTGGATGCTTTGGCACGAAAACGCTCGATCAAACGTTCTTCCTGCTTTATTTTTGATTGCTGATTTTTAAACTCGCCACGCTGAATTTCGGCACGCAAGGCTTTTTCTTCCAGGTAAAAAGAATAGTTACCCGCATAAACGGTAAGCTTACCCTTGCGCGATTCGACTGTGCGGTTAATTACTTTATCCAAAAACCACCTATCGTGTGATACGATGATTATAGCACCCTGGAAAGCTTTCAAATAGTCTTCCAGCCATTGAATAGATGGTAAGTCTAAGTGGTTGGTAGGCTCATCCAGTAACAAAATATCGGGTGCCTGCAATAAGATCTTGGCCAGCATTACACGCATGCGCCATCCACCCGAAAAGGTGCTTAGTTTGCGCTGGCAATCAGCTTCGCTAAAACCAAGGCCCGCTAAAATTTCGTGGGCTTTATATTCTATGTTATAGCCATCAAGCGCTTCAAACTCGTGCTGCTTGTCGCTTAGTTTGTGCAGCAGATCTTCGGTATAATCTGTCTCTAATTTTTTAAGTAAAGCTTCAATCTCATCATGCAACTGGTTTTGGCGCTCAAAAGCCTCCATAGCTACATGCACAATATTCTTATCAGACGAGTACGACAACAGATCCTGGTTAAGGTAACCCATGGTGAGGTCCTTAGCCATTGATATGGTGCCCGATGTAGGTTTATACTCACCGGTGATGATCCGCAAAAGCGTAGTTTTACCGGTTCCGTTAGCGCCGATAAGGCCTATTTTTTCACCGGGTTTAATATGCCAGTTGGCCTCATCATACAATGCCCTTGCACCTATCTCGAACGTAAGATTATTTATAGCTATCATTTGGCCGCAAAGATACGTTTTTTGAGGCGAAAGCTGAAAGCTTTGAGGTAAAAGGTAAAAGGCCAAAGATGCCATTTAATGACAAACAGATTTATAAAGATGAAAGAAAAGACCTTTTCCCTCTCGCCTTTAACCTTTTACTCCAAAAATCTACGCCTTCACCGCCTTTAACCACGTTTCTGCCATCAAGGCTGCACCGGCTATTGATGGATGTACGCCGTCGCCTGTCCAATATGCGGGCGGGGCCTGGGTTATGGCTTTATCAAATGCAGCTTGGTATGGTACAAACGGGGCGTTATATTCATCGGCAATATCGCGAGCGGCTTTCTTGAACAGGTCGAAAGTTGGGTACCAATCCTTGGTCACCGATTTTACATTTAAAACACCAAACGGCTCGCAGATGATCAATTTCACATTTGGTAAGGCGGCCTTGGTACGGTCAAGCAGCTTTTTATAATCGGCAATGTAATTATCAATGGTGCCTTTATAACTGCCGTTAAGTGTATGCCAGTAATCATTAACACCTATATGGATACTTAATATATTTGGTTTAACAGTTAAGGTATCGGCGTCCCAGCGGTCGGCCAATTGGTAAACTTTATTGCCACTGATGCCTTTGTTATAGATCTTCAGATCCTTACCCGGGTTTTGCAGCAACAACTGCCCGGCAGCCATCAGCGCGTACCCGTTGCCCATTGCCCCGGCGTCGTTGGGGGACCAATCATTACGTCTTCCCCTGCCCGAATCTGTAATTGAATCGCCCTGAAAAAGGATCACATCGCCTTGTTCGATGCTTATTTTCTTGCCTTTAGGCGCTGCGGCTAATGCTGACGTTACGATTTGCGGAATACTGATAGCCGCGACAGCACCTATTGACGCGCTTTTTATAAAACTACGACGGTTGTTAGATTGATCTTCCATAAACATTAAATTGGTCATACCCCACCAGAGCGGGATCATCGAATTTACAGCTTTATTTGAAAAATCAAATATGTCAAACCGCTTTCAAACTGCCTGTAGCTTTAATGTTACAGGTATTAAAAATACTGTGTTTCTTTACCAGACGGGATGCCAGGCGCCGAAATTGGCGTTCAATAAATATCGTCATAAAATAGCTGATCAATACCGTTATGACAAACGCTACCGCTGTCGCAACCTGTGTTCCGTAAGCAAACCGGTTTACTATTATGGAGAACATCGTCATTAATACCGGGAAGTGCATTAAGTAAAAACTATAAGATATGACGCCCAAAAACACAAACACCTTGCGTTCAAACAGGCTGCTTAATCTTTTACTGGCCAACACGGTAATAATGATCATGCAACTGCCTATCGCCGGCAGGTAGTTTGAGAAAAGCACGTAGGACGGTTTTAAATGAAAGTCAAGAAATTCTAAACCGGCATTATACAGCAATAAGCTAACCAGCATGACCACAACCAATACGGGCATTGGCCATGCTTTTATGTTATCTTTTAATTGTTGTTGATATTTTGCCAAAATAACCCCGAGGAAAAACACACTTACTTGTAAACCGGTATGCCGGTAAGCCAGGTAAGAGATCAGGAAAAACAGGCCAACGTTCACCAAAGCTCCGCAACGCGAAACTATCAGTATAAAAAAAGGCAGTATTATGGACATCTTAACTTCAACCACTAACGACCAGACAGGCGGATCTATCAGCCGCTTGTTAAAACCTGGATCTATCAGCAGGAGCGCGCGTATCGTATCTTTCAGGTTTACCTGATCCCAATGCCAAGCCCAATATTGTTTAAACCACAATAGTGAATTGGCCATGGTATGCTCATTATACACCAGTTCTTTTAAAACTACTGATAAGATCATAGCTATTAAAAATGCAGGATAGATCCTGAAAAAACGTTTGGTATAAAACGCGGTAAGGCTTAATGGTTTTTCGTTATTGATAAAAGGCAAACTCAGTACAAATCCGCTTAAAACAAAAAAGAACATGACCGCGGCATACCCATTAAACAGGATGCTTAGAGGGGTGGTTTGCACCTTAGTTAATAATGAAGTATTTACAACAGAACCTATAGAATGCCCGATAAAAACGGTTAACGCGGCAAGCCCTCTCAAACTATCCAATTGTTTATACCTGTGGTTATCCGGCAGTGGGTTGTACATATATGGCTGTATTTAATTATTATTACGCCCGCAATTACAAATAGTTGCTTACGCGATCATATTCCATAAAATTGAAGCCGAATATGAAGGTCAGCATTAAAACTGCTAACTTTGGCGCCATGTATTCTTTAATTAAGCCTATACTGTTCAGGTTCGACCCCGAAAACATTCATTATTTTGTTACCAGGAATTTAAAACGGTTTAACCGTTTTCCGGGTGGCGCAGCGTTGAGCCGCGCCGTATGGGATTTAAAGGATCAACGCCTGCAAAAAGAGGTTTTTGGACTTAAATTCATCAACCCGGTTGGCCTGGCTGCAGGCTTTGATAAGAACGGAGAAGTAATAAGCGAACTGGCCAATATGGGCTTTGGTTTTATCGAAGTAGGCACTGTTACTCCCCTGCCACAGCCCGGCAACCCCAAGCCGCGTATGTTTCGCAGTCCTGCGGATAAGGCGCTGATCAACCGCATGGGTTTTAACAATTTAGGGGTTGATGTTGTTGCCGAGCGGATAGCGGCTTATCGTAAAAAAGCTTCGCCTGCGCAGAAAGGGTTACTGATAGGCGGTAACATTGGCAAAAACAAAAACACGCCTAACGAAGACGCGACAAGCGATTACATTAAATGCTTTGACCGCCTGTTTGATGTGGTTGATTATTTTGTGGTAAATGTAAGCTCGCCAAACACACCGGGCCTACGTGCATTACAGGAAAAAGAGCCGCTGATGGAACTTTTAAATACGCTACAGCAACGCAACCGTAAGAACGATATCAGCAAACCTATTTTATTAAAAATAGCACCTGATCTCACTAATGAGCAACTGGATGACATTGTTGAGATTGTACAGCAAACCAAAATAGCGGGGGTTATTGCCACCAATACTACAATTGATAAATCGTCTCTGTCAAATCCCAAACTAAAAGAAGAAGCCGGCGGCTTAAGCGGCGTGCCTTTGACCAAAAGATCAACGGAAGTAATACGTTACCTGGCTGATAAATCAAACCGATCATTCCCCATTATTGGTGTGGGCGGGATTCATTCGGAAGAGGATGCAATTGAGAAACTGGAAGCAGGTGCCTCATTGATCCAGTTGTACACCGGGTTTATTTATGAAGGACCAGGATTGATAAAGAAGATCAATAAGAAGATATTATCCTTAATGTAGAGACGCAATACTTTGCGTCTTATAGACAAACAATCCTGAGACGCAAAGTATTGCGTCTCTACGGAAAAGCTCAACAAAAAAATCCCACCGGTAAAACCGGCAGGATCTTAAATATTAAAATTTCTTTAAAATTAGTTGTTGGCAGCTGCTGCTTTAGCCAAAACAATATTGTTTAAAGTTACCTGGCTTTTAGGTGACTCTGCAGAACGGCTTCCCGGTTCAATGTTAGTTGCATTCTTTAAAAACTGAACTTCTAATCTTGAAAAAGTTTTGTTCCTTCTATCTTTTCTTTTTAAACGTGTTACGCCCATGATGCTTTACTTTTAATATTTTATGTTAACCCAATGAGGTCGGAAGCGGATTCGAACCGCTGTAGGAGGTTTTGCAGACCTCTGCCTAGCCACTCGGCCATCCGACCTTTTTCTAAAGGATTGCAAAAATAGTAATTATTTATTGCCTGCCAACATTTATTTAAGCTTATTTCTGTTTATTTCTGAACAAAATATCGCGGTGGCAATTGCTACGTTTAAAGATTCGGCGTTACCGGCACCAGGTATGGTTATAGCTTTGGTTACTAATTGCTTAACTTTTTCTGTCAAACCCTTGCCTTCATTACCCATAACCACCAAACCTTCACTGCCAAAATCGGTACTGTATATATTTTCCCCGTCAAGTAAAGCACCGTACACAGGCAGCTTTGTTTCGGATAAAACATTTTCCAAATCAACATAATGCACATTTATCCGCGAAAGCGAACCCATTGTGGCCTGTACTACCTTTGGGTTATATACCTCTACACAATCTTCAGAACAAATGATATTTTCTATGCCGAACCAGTCGGCCGTACGGATAATGGTGCCCATATTGCCCGGATCTTGAATTCCGTCCAACACAATGGAGAATTTTTTGTTAAGGGTAGTATAATTTAAAACCGGCCATTGTGGTATTTTAACTACCGCTATAATATCGGCCGGGGTTTTTAAAGCGCTTATTTTTTCAAGTATAGCAGATGAAATTTCCTGAAAATTCATTTTCTGCGATAATTTAAGCATTTTTGGGGCAATAGCGGCCGTATGGTACACAGCTTCAATTTGGTAGGCCGAATTAATAAATTCAGTTACCGATTTGTAGCCTTCAACTAAAAACAAGCCATGTTCCCTGCGAAATTTTTTATGTTGTAAAGACTGTAGTAAACTGATATTAGATTTTGAAAGCATATATAAGTACAAATAGATACCGTATTGCAATATTAAGTATTCTTCTGCTCTTTATAGGCTCGGGCTGCAGTTTAACACGTAACCTTAAAGGTAACCAATCGTTAGTGCGCAAAGTTACCATTAAAGGGATGGATAAAGAGTTTACAGAGCTTGCGTTAAATTATGTAGATAAGCAGCAACAACCCAATAACGCTTTTAACCTGCAGCTTTATTACCTGTTCAATAAAAACGGCAAAAAAAACATTGGCGACCCGCCCGCGATATTAGACAGCAATTTGGTTGAATTTTCGCGTATACAGATAGAAAAATTTATACAAAGCAAGGGCTATTTAAAAGCAAAAGTTACCGACAGTATAGCTATTAAAAAGAAAAGGGCGCAGCTGGTTTTCACCACCGTTGAGGGGCCTTTGTTCAAGATCCGGAAAATTTCTGACAGCATAGCAGACCCCAAAGTGCGCGGCCTGTACCGTGCCAACCGTCCTAAGTTTTCGCACCTGCAGCCCGGCGGACGATTTGATACCGATAGCCTAGCGTATGATCGCGACGCGTTTTTCCAGGTGATGAAACGTAACGGCTACTTTGATTTTTTCAGACAGTATATTAATTATATATCCGACTCAACCTATAACAGCAGCGTGGTTGACCTGACCATGATCATTGATAACCCCGCCGATAAACCCGAGCACCCGGTTTATACCATTAACAACACGCTTATTACTATAACCAGCAGTAACGGGCGCGATACGGCAAAGGCCGATACCATACAGGTTGGCTCTCAATTTAAATTTGTTGATCATTCAAAACGATTTAAACCGCACCCGGTAGTAGATTATATCTATCAAAAGAAAGGCGAACTTTACAATGCTGATTTTCAAACTATCACTACTTCGCGTTTATCAGAGCTCAACGTTTTCAGGAACGTGCCCAACCCAACTTATACAAAAACTCCCGATAGTACCAACAGGTTGAATACAGTATTACAATTAGTGCCGCTTAAACAAATGTCTGACCGGGTTGAAGGTGAGTTTTTATTCAGTGGGGGTAATTATGGGTATAACATTGGTAATACGTTTACCAATCGTAATATGTTTAAAAAAGCGGTTACGTTACAGTTGAAGTTAAATTGGAGTATATTGTTTGACAACGATCATAATTCAGTAAATAAAAGCGGCATTGAGAATCAAGATTTCAAAGCGGGTGCAAGCCTGATATACCCGTGGATAGTTACACCATTCAATTTTGCAAAACCGGGTAAATACGGTGTACCACATACTACGTTTTCAACCAATTATTCGTTGTTCTATCAAAAAGGCCTGGTTCAACGCACCAGTTTTATTAATTCAGTAACTTATGATTTCCTGGAGACGGCCAACAAGATACATAGTGTTACTCCCATTGATATTGAGTTTTCAAAAGGTGTTATTGATCCCGCGGCTTATCAGCAACTGTTAGCGCAACAGCGGTACTCATACATTAAATTAATTGGCCGTACCATCCTTACAACAGGTAGCCAGTATACCTACCAGGTTAACGGCAATTTTTTAAACAGCTATTCAAACTTTACTTATTTCAGGGGGTCTTTAGATGTCGGCGGTAATGTGTTATCAGGCATAACAAAAGCATTAAACACAGCAAAGGATAGCCTGGGTAAGCACACCATTTTTGGATACGCGTTTGCGCAATATGCCAAAGCCGAAGTTGATTTTAGGGTTTACCATAGTTTTGGCGGCGAACGCCAATTTATATTCAGGGTTAACCCCGGTATAGGCCTGCCGTATGGCAACAGCGACCAGCTAATTTTTGAAAAAAACTTTTATGCCGGCGGCGCCAACGATATGCGGGCATGGCTGCCCCGTACTTTAGGGCCGGGACAGTTTAACCGCGGGACAGCTTATGGCCCTTCGGGTTCTTTGATCCCTACTACCGGTGATACCTTACGCGCCCGCTTAAAGTACATTGACCAGTTTGGCGAGATCAAATTTATCACCAATGCCGAATATCGGTATAAGCTGGCCAACGATTTCTTTGGTGCCAAGCTAAAAGGAGCTGTGTTTATTGACGCAGGTAACGTGTGGCGCCTGCATAAAGAAAGCGACAACCCTAACGGCGAGTTCAGGCTTAATAATTTCCTGCAGTCTACAGCCATTGGTATAGGCACCGGTTTGCGGTTTGATGTGAGTTTCTTCGTATTCAGGCTGGATGCCGCATTTAAATTTAAAGACCCGCAGTTTAATGGCGCAGACCAATGGGTACTACTCAGACATGCTAACGAACTATTCCACCCTGGCGCATTTAAACAAGCCTATTTTAATGCTAACCGAACCGGTATTGATACGCAAGGAAACCCGGCCGGCGATACCTATAACTTCATGCAGCTAAACTTCGGTATCGGGATGCCGTTTTGACGCAGAGATTAGTGATTAGTTAATTAGAGATCAGGTCTGTCGCGGGCTAAATAAAAAAGGCGATAAGTTTCAGTACCTATCGCCTTTTTAGTAACTTGTATAGCCTCAAATTAGACTAATGACTAATGACTAATGACTAATGACTAATGACTAATGACTAATGACTAATGACTAATGACTAATGACTAATGACTAATGACTAATGACTAATGACTAATGACTAATGACTAATGACTAAAACATCCCCTTCAACCCATCAAATATACTCTCGAAAAAGGTAGGCATAGTTAAACCGTTGTGGTGGTTAAAGTACAGGAAAACACAGAAGATCACTACCGCGATGATGATAAACCGCTTAAACATATAACCTAACAGCACTAAAGCCAGCGGAATTATTACCAACAGCATCCAGCTTACGTGCATGGGGTGCAGTTTGCCGTCCTGTTTGTAAATGTAATAGAGCATGGAATGTGTGCCGGCATCATTAACATGCTTCACATAAAAAAATGCCGATTTATCTAATTTATGGCGATAAAAAGCCGTGCCCTTTTCAAAGCGCATTTGTTCCTGGAAACCGTTAATTGTAAATGCAAATACACCGTCAACATTCTCCTGGATATTTCCTGCCGTATCAACTGCTACAAGTGCTATTTCGCTATCGGCAAACGGGTTTTCTTTTATTACAAAATGTTTAATAGTAATGGTATCGGCAAACGCAAAATTGCCTGCAACCAGCATCAGGAAAACAACAAATAATATCTTTTTCATTTTTTAATATTAGGTTTGAAAATTACAAACAACCCGCAATAAATTTAGTTAATAAAATTCGATGATGCAGGTACTAACATCAATTGAATTAAAGTATAAGGTATAATGCTATATAATAAACTACTATTTAAATTTTTCACCCTATTTTTTCTTACCGCTATTGCGCCTAAATACACAACAAATGATGCCGACAGGATCTGCGGCAAATGGATCTCATCAAAAAAAGACATTATAGTTCAGGTATATAAAGAAGGAAACGGATTTAGAGGGAAAACCATTTGGTTTAAAAACGTCGATAATAGCAAAACCATGGATGAGTGGACTGATAAGCATAACCCTGATCCGGCTTTAAGAAACCGCAAATTATTAGGCATGGATATACTAAGCACCATGACTTATGTACCCAAATCAGACAGTTGGGAAAATGGCAAGATCTATGACGCGCAAAGCGGAAAGGAATGGAGCGCGTCTGTACAGATTGACAAAGACGGCGTATTAAAGGTTACCGGTTACTGGCATTTTAAATTTATAGGCAAAACCATGAGTTTTATGCGGGTTAAGGATTAGGAGTTAGTTGATTAGAGATTGGTTGATTAGAGATTAGGCCTGTCGTAGGCTAAATGAAAAAGGGCGATAAGTTTCAATACCTATCGCCCTTTTTAGTAACTTGTATAGCCAAAATTAGACTAATGACTAATGACTAATGACTAATGACTAATGACTAATGACTAATGACTAATGACTAATGACTAATGACTAATGACTAATGACTAATGACTAATCTCTTAATTAGCTTTACCGAACTCGCCGTCAGCTTTTATTTGTACTTCGTCGCTTAGTATAGGTGCGCTGTATTTTGCGCCGAAACCAAAGTCAGAACGTTTGATAACACCGGTTAATTTAAAACCTGCATCAAGCTTGTTGCTCATTGGGTTAGTTATAGTACCACGGTACCACAGGTCCATTTCAACCGGTTTGGTAACACCATGTAAAGTAAGGTTACCTTTTAATTTATAATGATTTGCAGTAGTTTTTGTAATACCGGTACTGGTAAAGTTCATTGTAGGATATTTGTCAACTTCAAAAAAGTTAGCGCTTCTTAAATCTTCATCGCGTTTATCAACCTCGGTATTAACAGACGCGGTTTGTGCAACAAGGGTAAATTTAGCATCGCTAAAATCAGGTTTGCTGCTTTCAATAGTAACATCAAAGTCTTTAAATAAGCCATCTACATCTGATACCGCAAGGTGGGTAACAGTGAATGTAAGTTTAGCGTGCATTTTATCTACTTTCCAGGTAGATTGTGCAGATACAGCAGTTACTGATAATATGGCAGCTGCTAAAAGGAAAACGATCTTTTTCATTTTTGTGATTTGTTTTTTTATGTTTCAACAAAAGTAAAAATAACATTAACAAATAAATGTTTAAACATTTATTTTGACTTTTGCATGTCTATTGTGCTTTTTTAGCATTAAGATTTGGCAAATTATTATTTCCCTTCAGGTATTTTTCAAGGTATTGAAAATTAACATTTTCTATCAACACATAACTTGCCAGATCATAAGCCGCGCCATGTGCCCCTTTGGGATAGATCCTAACATCGGCATCTTTGCCTGCTGTAGTTAACGCGGTAAGCAACTGCATGGTATTTGCCGGGTGCACATTATCGTCACTCATAGAATGGATAATCAGTAAATGATCCTGCAGGTTACCGGCAGCCGTTAACGTTGAACTTTTATCATAGCCTGCGGCATTTTCTTTAGCAAGGCCCATATAACGCTCGGTATAAATATCGTCATACAAACGCCAGTCGGTAACTGCCGAATTGGCCAAACCCGCCTTAAACACTCCGGGGTGGTTAAGCAATGTATAAACAGTAGCGTAACCACCATAGCTGGTACCCATTATGGCAATGTTGCCTTTATCAACGTAAGGTAAAGTATTCATGTATTGCGCGGTTTCAGCAAAATCGGCGCTCTCATATTTACCTAATTGCTTATACCCTATCTTTAAAAACGCGCTGCCATAGTTTGATATGCCCCGGTTGTTCAGGTCCACAACGATATATCCATTTTGTGCGAGCCATTGCTGCCAGCCATTCGCCGAAAATTTATTGTAGACCGAATGCGATTCAGGCCCGCCATAAACAGTAAACACAACAGGATATTTTTTTGAAGGATCAAAATTGAACGGCTTGATCATATAAGCATCAAGGTTTACCCCATCACTTGTTTTAACCTTAAACAATTCGGGTGCCGAGTACGAATGCGTTTTCAAAAACTCGGTAACGGCCTGGTTATCTTCTAATGTTTTTAATGATTTACCCGTATTGTCAAATAGATCAACATGGGTTGGTGTACTTAGGTTACTGTAAGTATCTATGTAATACTGTGTATTTGGTGACATATCGATACGATGAAATCCATCAACAGTGCTTAGTTTCTTTTTACCACTGCCATCAAAGTTGATAGTGTAAAATTCCTGCGCCAGGCCAGACGACTCGGCCGACAGGTAGTAGATACTTTTTGTCTGCGGATTGATGCCGTTTACTTTTATCATATCCCAATCGCCTTTGGTAACCTGGTTGATCAGCTTACCATCATAGCTGTAGCGGTAAATGTGGTAATAACCCGAGCGGTCTGACACCCAGAAAAATTCTTTTGATTTTTCTGGAAAGTAAACCATATCATCCACCTCGGTGTAAAAATCAAATACGGCTACCCAGCTGGTATTCTTTTCTTCGAGTACTACATGGTGTTCGCCTGTTTTTACATTAAAGAAATACAGCTTCATATGGTTTTGCTCGCGGTTTAGCGTCATCATCGCCAAAACATCCGGGTTACTTGTCCAGTAAATACGCGGGATATAAAAATCGCCTGTCTCATCAGGCTGCAGCCAGATCTTTTTACCGGTAGTAACATCGGCTACGCCGATGCGTACTTTTGGGTTCTCATCACCCACCTGCGGGATAGAGATATGTACAATATCATTATGATCTCCCTCGAAATTGGTCATTTCAAAATCGGGTACTTTGCTCTCGTCAAACTGCCAATAGGCTATGTATTTATTATCAGGCGACCAGTTCCAGGCCTGCGGCTTGCCAAATTCTTCTTCGTAAACCCAATCGTAATGTCCGTTAAAAATGGCATTATCACCGGTGGCATCGTCAGTTAACTGTTTTTCCTGCCCGGTTGCAAAGTCATAAACATACATATTGCCTTTACGCTCAATTCCTACCTTTTTACCGTCCGGCGATAGCTCGGCGGTGCGCGCATCTTTAGCGGCAAGCTTTAGTTGTTTGCTTTGCAGGTTATAAACATAATAATCTGATATGCCTGATTTACGGTAGATAGGCCTGAAATCTGACTGAAAGACAAGGTTCTTTGAATCATGCGACCATTGGAACGATTCATAATCAAAAGGCTTTGTAGTGCCCGGGAAACTAAGACCCTGTTTTGAGAATATCAGTTCGTCCTTTAAGGTTGAAGGTTCCATTGAACGGATCTCCTCGCCGGCTATGTATGAATATTTCTGGCCGTCGTTTATCCAGTTAACACTTTGGGGCCCTTGTTTGCCATTTAACCGCTGCCCGGCAAACAACGCGTCTGTAAGGGTTGCATATTCGGTTTTTTTTTGCGCATTGACGGCGTAAGGGGCTGCGCCTATCAAGCAGAGCGCGATGCACAGGTATTGTGCGGATAGTTTTTTCATCATGAAATCAGTTTGGATAAAGCTAAAGCATTTACCGCGTTTGGACAAAATTATACGGCATTAGTTACAGTTAAGCCGTATATTTACGTTAAATCTACACTAATGACATCAAAAACGCCAAAGGACTCGCTAACCATAATGAACGAACTGGTATTACCCAATGATACCAATACATTAAATAACCTGATGGGCGGGCGCCTGCTGCATTGGATGGACATAGCTGCTGCCATATCGGCTCAAAAACATTGCAACCGTATCGTGGTAACGGCATCGGTTGATAACGTTTCATTTAAACATTCCATTAAACTGGGTGATGTGGTAACTATTGAAGCAAGGGTATCAAGGGCATTCAGCACCTCTGTAGAAGTACGATTGGATATTTGGGCACAAAATATACCATCGGGCACATTGATCAGAAGTAATGAGGCTTATTATACGTTTGTAGCTTTGGATAATGATGGCCATAAAGTAACCGTGCCCGAGCTGATCCCCGAAACTGCAGAAGAAACCGAACTTTATAACGGCGCCCTTCGTCGCCGTCAATTACGCCTGATATTAAGCGGAAAAATGAAAGCCGACGATGCCACCGAACTAAAAGCCTTGTTTTTTAGCGAGCAGAAATAGATTTTCTCATGATTGGTATTTTTTAAAAAAAATATTAATTTTATAAAAACCAATCTAAACCAATCATGAAGAACACCTTATTCCTATTAATTGCCTTGGCTTTGTTAAGCTCATGCACTGCTAAAAAACCACTGACAAAAACAACAAATGTGGTATTGATCCCGCCACCGGTTCATGAAACTAATGATGGTTCATCATTTGAAAAAGCCCTTATAATAACAGCCACAAGCGAGAGCACCGGCATAAGCGCCGAATATGCCTGGTTATATAAAAAATATCCCGGCAATAAAAGAGCAGGCCAATCACTTGCCTACCACGATAAAAAACCTTATGATATTATAAAGGTTACAACTACCGATGGTAAATCAATAGATACTTACTTTGATATCTCTAATTTCTTCGGTAAGTTTTAGCAAGCATACATGATCTAACGACTTATCAAACCTTCCTGGTTTATCGACCATGTGATATGATCATTTTCGTCGGTTATAAACGCCATAAACTGGTGCGATGTAGCTTCTAACGCTAATTTATTTTGCCGGTTGCTAACCGACAGATCCGGCGTTAAATTGAGAGAACGTAGGTCGGTATTGTATGTATGATGTTCGTCATACCATTTTTTTTCTTTGTAATACACAAGCCATAAATATTGTTTTTGCAGCTCGGCATAGGGAATTTTAAACCCTGCGGTATCTGTCGTTTTTCTGAATTGCAGGTACCCCCAGCGCTCGGGGTAATGCATATTGATAACCCCTTGCGGCGACCATACCCAGTTATGCTCGGGTAGGTTGTTTCCTTTATCGTCTTTTAGCTTAACGTAATTGCCGTTAACTACTTTTGTATCCCATTCTACCCGGGAAAAGTTAATGCGCCATAAAGTCCCGTCGACAGGTGTTTGGATATCATTACCCAAACTTATTGACCGGTATGGTATAGCGATCTCGATAGTCCAGCCCTTATCCACATCTTTTGGGTTATTTAAAGTACCCTGTATTTTAACTGCAGATCGTAAGCCCTGTGGGTTCCAGCCGAACAAAGGATTTCCGTTATTGCGGTAAGGCTTGTTCAAAAGCAGGTCGAACACGGTATTGCGCGCGTTAAATTCAAGCTCGAAATATTGATGGGTTGAATTGGTGGGGCTAACAAACACCTCGAAGTCATTATCCAGGAAAACTATCTGATCGTGCTTTTTAATATAGGCCCAAACCTGCAGATCATGGATCTTTGCAGCTATGTAGATACAGGTATCGCCCCAAAGCATTTTAACATTAGTTTGCAGCTTTGGCTCTGGCTTAAGATCACCCTCGATGTCAAGAAAATTATCTGTCCATTGTGCCTGCTGCCATACGGCATCATTGATATCGCCGTCAATAACCGGCGGTACTTTTACATAATTTATAATGTAATTTTTGGGTACGGTAAACAGGTTCTCAAACCCATTAAAAGGCGATTGCGCTTTCAAGCTTAGCGGCAATAAAAACAATAACAGTAAATATAACCGGCTAAGCGTTTTCATACATTAACTACCCAACTCTACAATGCGATCAAACTCCTCGCGTTTTAATCCCATTACAGACAGGCGGCCCTGCCTAACCAGGCCTACATCTTTTAAAAACTCATCGGCTTTTATTTGCTCAAGGGTAACAGGGTTCTTTAGGGTTTCAACCGGCGAAAGGTCGACCACCAGCCAGTTAGGGTCGGTGGTAGTTGGATCCTGGTAGGCCTCTTTAACAACTTTGGCAATACCTACAACTTCTTTACCTTCATTACTGTGGTAAAACAATACCAGGTCGCCATCTTTCATTTCACGTAAGTTATTACGCGCCTGGTAATTGCGTACGCCGTCCCAAAAGGTGCGGCCATCCTGGTTAAATTTTTCCCAACTGTATTTATGCGGCTCAGACTTGACCAACCAATAATTCATAATTGCTGTTTAGTTATGCGGTAAAGCTATTAAAAAGGGGATAAAATAAAAAGCGGCCGATTAGCTTAATGCAATATCTTAAACATTAACTCTTTCATCAACCCGCCATGATCGGTATTTGACTCCACACCTTTACTTTTCACATCATACTCGCGCAGGTAACTGATGATCTGCATGGTTTTACCGTAGGGATAGCTACGGGCCGCCAGCTCGTAATCTTTAACAAAGAACGGATTAATACCCAACTCGCGGGCCAGGTTTTGTTGCGACTTATCTTTTGAGTAATGATAAAGAAGCACTTTAGTAAAAAAATTATTCAGATTGCCCAATACCAGCACTATCGGATTTGCTTTAGGGTTGGCCTCAAAATAGTTGATGATCTGATTCACTTTTAAAACATCCTTTTTACCCAACGCGGTTTGCAGCTCAAACACATTATATTCTTTGCTGATGCCAATATTATCATGAATATGTTTAAGCGTGATTTCTTGCCCTGCCGCTACGTTAAGCATTAGCTTATCCAGTTCGTTTACAATTTTTGAAAGATCATTACCCAGATATTCCGCCAGCATTAATGACGTCTGCTGGTTGATCTTATAACCTTTGTCGGTCAGGTATGTTTCTATCCATGCAGGTATCTTACTATCATATAATGCGGCCGATTCAAATACCAAGCCGTTCTTTTCTATCGCTTTGTAGGTCTTTTTTCGCTTATCAAACTTTCCGTATTTATAACAGAAAACCAGTATAGTGCTGGGCAGCGGGTTTTCAAGGTAACTCAACAGTGGGTTAATACCTTTTTTATCGTCGCCATCACTACCCCACTTCATTTCCTGGGCCTCTTTTACCAATACCACCTGGTAGTCAGCCATCATGGGGTAACGTTTGGCCGCGTTTAGTACCGTCATTACATCTGTGTCCTTGCCGTACAGTACAGTTTGATTAAAACCTTTCTCGGCGTCGGACAGTAGTTTATGCTCAACATGACCGCCAACCAAGTCAATAAAATAAGGCTCTTCGCCGTGTAAAAGGTAAACTGGTTTGTATTTACGGTTTTTTAGATCTTTTATAATATCGGCAGCGCTCATTTCAATTCAAAAGTAAAAATTCAAAAGGCAAAAATGCTTATTTCCTTATTTAAATAACTTCAAGAGGAGATTGGTTTTAAAGATGGTTCAAGCTATTTGCACAATTCTTGAATTTTCACATTCAGGTTCAGTAGCAATAAAATTGCTGATCTTGCTTTTCATATCTTCAAACGACGTACTATAAAAATATAAAGCGGTTTCAGTATTACCTTGCGAGTATCTGATAATATCATCATTTATTCCAATTAGTTTCCTTATATTCAGAGCTAAGGCTTCGGTATCTGAATTTTTGTAAACTTCATCCGATAAATTAATCCCATCCAAATAAATAGCTAACCCTTCTAATTTGCCAAATGGTATTTTTTCTCCCGTTTTCTCTATTATTAGTTTTGATCCTTTTGGGGCACCGAGATTTTCTATTTTTCTTATTATATCTGAAATGATTAAACCGGTGGGTTCCTTATTCAATTTTATCTCCACATCGCAGTATGCTATTTCGTTATTTACTGTAAGTTGTGTACCACCTCCGGTTACTTCACCATAAAAATTTAGCTTTAAAAAGCTATCGAGCGGATCTTCATAAATCTCACCCCGATCTATAGGCATAACTTTATCGTTCAATTGTGCTATCAGATAAATATCTTGCAAAAGCTCGGACTTTGTAAATAACGCGTCCCATATTTTTTTAATCATTACAATAATGTTTTTAATGAAGATAATTAAATTACTAATTTATGCGCGAGACTTGTACTTTAAATTAATCGAATTTTTACTTTTGACTTTTTAATTAACACATGCTTCAACCCTTAAACTTACCTCCCTATCCTTTTAAAATTACAGATGAGAACGGGCAGCTAAGTTTGTTTGACGAGATAAGAAAACGCACTATCATTATTACCCCCGAAGAATGGGTACGCCAGCATTTTGTACAATACCTGATCAGGCAAAAAAATTATCCTAAAAGCCTTATAAAACTGGAGGGCGGCCATAAGCTGCACGGTAAACAAAAACGATCAGACATCATTGCATTCAATTCTGCCGGCGAAAAGATCTTGCTGGTTGAGTGTAAAGCGTCATCCGTCACTATCGATCAAAAAGTTTTTGACCAGGTAGCAAGGTACAACATTGTACATAAAATTGGTTTGTTAGCCGTTACCAACGGATTGCAGCACTTTTATTGCCGCATAAATTTCGAGCAACAAAACTACCGGTTTATTGAAGAATTACCGGCTTATTTGGAAAGTTAGTCGCTATTATGAATGAACCACGAGTTGTTGGATCTTCTCGAACAACTCATTGGGTTTAAATGGTTTTGACACATAATCATTCATCCCTGATTCTTCCACACGCTCGCGGATGTCAAATAATGCCGATGCGGTTAAAGCAATGATCGGTGTATTTGATTTATGCGGATCGTCCATTTTGCGGATAGCCTTTGCAGCGTCAAAGCCGTTCATAATAGGCATTTGCAGGTCCATTAATATAATATCAAAATCATTTTCCCGTACCAGTTCAACAGCGCATTCGCCATTTTCTGCAATAGCCGGGACAAGGTCCCACTTAGAGAGCAGCTTTTGCATCAGCAATACGTTTACCGGGTTATCCTCGGCAATAAGCATGCGGATAGAGCTTAATGATTCTGTAAACTCGTCAATATCTAATAAGCGACTTGCCACAGGCGTTTCAACAACTTCTGCCGATACCGGGAATTCCATATTAAATGAAAACTCAGATCCTGTACCTGGTACGCTTGATACTTTTATTTTTATGCCCTGCAACTCAAGCAGCCGATTAACTATAGCTAACCCTAAACCTGTGCCACCATAGCGCCTGGTTGTGCTTAAAGACTCCTGTATAAACGGCTCAAAGATCACATCTAACCGGCTCTGCTCAATCCCGATACCTGTATCCTTTACACAAAAATTCACTATTACTTTGTCCGATCTATCTTCTACACAGGTTGCTTTAACCGTAACTGTCCCATCGGCAGTAAATTTAATAGCGTTATTTACTAGGTTAAAAACGATTTGTGAAATGCGGGTAGGATCGCCTACCAAAACTTTTTTGCTTAACGTGCTATCAACATCCAATTTAAATAATATGCCCTTTACCTTTGCCGACATCACCTGTCCGCCACAGATATTTTGCATTAACTCGGGTAAGTTGAACTTAATGTGTTCAAAAACCAGTTTGCCTGATTCGATCTTATTAAAATCAAGCACATCATTAATAATAGATAAAAGGTTACCTGCCGAAAATTTCAATACTTCCAGGTTTTCTTTTTGATCAGGTCGTGGATTGCCGCTTATCAGTAAGTTGCTCATACCTATAACGGCGTTAAGTGGTGTCCTGATCTCATGCGACATGGTAGATAAAAACTCCGATTTTGCTTCTGACGACCGCTCGGCCTTTTCAACAGCCAATTCAAATTCGGCGGCTAATCCACGCTGTTTTTTGTTACCTATTTCCAGTTCCTTTATTGTCCGTATAAAGGCGGTGTAAAAGTAACTGTGCATAAAAACAATCAACACAAAACTGGCAACCATCGCTATTAAATTAGTTGATTGGTCTACACTTTCAGGCTTAAAAGGTATCAGGTAACCATTAGTATGTTTTAATATTAAAAGTATGGATACCGGCACTACATTAAGCAGGGTGTATAATGTGCCATATTTTTTGCCGAGCATGTAAAAGCCAAAAAGCATTATCATGATAACGGCTTCGACTGTTACTATACTGATGTTATGGATGGCTACAAAAATATCGGCAAAATTAACCAGGGTGGCAATGATCAACACCATGTGCGCAATAGGTGTCCACCGTGGTCTGTAAGTAAGGTATTTAAATAAAACTATTGACGAAACGAACATAACACCGGTAGTAATGCTCAGGATAACCTGGTATTTTACTACGACATTTGTTAGTATGATAAGCAGTGTAAAAAACGATAAGGCTAAGCCATAGTAAAGCAACCTTAACCTTGCATTGTCAAGTACAGATAGATCGTCCGATAAAATTTTATTAATAGAAAAGTTAAAAAAATTGGCTTTTTTGTTCATTACATTGCGCAGCGAAATAGCAATAACATAAGTTACTGCTACTACTACTTATGCAATTAGCCTGCCAATCCCGACAGCCCTTCGTCAATGATCTTAAGTTTAGCCTCTGCGTCGGCTCTCTTTTTTTGCTCGGCCTCAATAATCTCGGGCTTGGCATTAGCCATGAATTTTTCGTTTGTTAATTTAGCGTTAACTGACTTTAAAAAACCGGTTAAATAATCCTTCTCTTTTTGCAATCTTTCTTTCTCGGCTACAGGATCTATGGTCTCCTTCAAAGGCACATAAAACTCATCTGTCGACACTAAAAAATTAATGGCACCGCTCATTTTATCAGTAACTAAAACCAGCTCGCTTAAATTTGCCAGTTTCACCAATATTTCTTTATACGATAAATAAGAGACGCCAGAGATTGCTTTGACAGAAAGCGGTAAAGCCTCTTTTGGCGAGATCTGTTTATTGTTACGAATATTTCTAATTTGTGTTATTACCTGTTTAACATTTTCAACGTCGGCCAATAAACGGGTATTTATTTCCCCACTATTTGGCAATTGAGCAACAATACAGCAATCGGAGTCCTTGCGGTCCCCAAAAAGATCGTCATGCCATAATTCTTCCGTAATAAACGGAATAAAGGGGTGCAGCAGTTTTAAAATATTTGAAAAAAATTCAATTGTCTTAGTATGGGTCTCTCTGTCTATTGGTTGCAGGTAAACCGGCTTGATCATTTCAAGGTACCAGGCACAAAAATCGTCCCATACCAGCTTGTAAGTAGCCATTAGCGCTTCAGACAAACGGTACTGCGCAAAAGTATCTTCTATTTCTGTTAAAGCCTGGTTAAAGCGGCTTTCAAACCAGTCGATAGCTACCTTATTAGGATTTTCCAATTTGTCGTCAACTTCCCAGCCTTTAACTAATCGGAAAGCGTTCCATACTTTGTTGTAAAAATTACGGCCCTGTTCGCAGTGACCTTCGTCAAACATCAGGTCATTACCGGCAGGCGAACTTAACAGCATACCTACACGCACACCATCGGCACCATATTTATCTATCAGGTCTAAAGGGTCGGGCGAGTTGCCTAATGATTTTGACATCTTACGGCCTTGTTTATCACGAACAATACCGGTTAAGTAAACATTCTCGAACGGCATCTTTCCTCTAAACTCATGCCCGGCCATGATCATCCGCGCTACCCAGAAAAACAGGATCTCGGGCGCGGTTACCAGGTCGTTGGTTGGATAATAATAGTTAATGTCAGCATTGTTTGGATCTTTAAAGCCATCAAAAACAGATATCGGCCACAACCATGACGAGAACCAAGTGTCAACAACATCTTCTTCCTGGGTAAGATCGTTAATGGTGAGTGGTGAATTGTTAGTATTGATTTGGTTTGCCAGTTCAAGCGCCTCTTCTATCGTTTTGGCAATAATGTATTGCCCGTGGGGTAAATAGTAAGCAGGTATCTGTTGTCCCCACCAAAGCTGGCGGCTAATGCACCAATCCTTTACGTTCTCCATCCAATGGCGGTAGGTGTTGATGAACTTTTCGGGAATCAGTTTGATCTCTCCGTTCAGCACATAATCCAAGGCCGGTTTAGCCATATCTTCCATCTTGCAAAACCATTGCATAGACAACTTAGGCTCGATAACGGCATTGGTACGTTCTGAAAAACCAACCTGCGATTTATACTCTTCAACCTTTTCAAGCACACCGGCTTCTTCCAGCATTACCGCAATCTTTTTGCGGGCGGCAAAACGGTCCTCGCCTAACAATATCTGTGCCTTGGCGTTTAATGTGCCATCGTCATTCAAAATATCAATTACCGGCAGGTTATGCTTTTGGCCAAGCTCATAGTCGTTCAGGTCGTGCGCAGGTGTAACTTTTAACGCGCCTGTTCCAAAATCCATGGTAACATACTCATCCAATATCACCGGGATCTCACGGTTAATTAACGGGATATATACCTGCTTGCCATGCAGATGCAAATACCGTTCATCATTAGGGTTAACACAAATTGCAGCATCAGCCATAATGGTTTCCGGGCGAGTTGTAGCAATTGTAAGGTAAGAAGTTAAAGATTCTTCATCGCCTTTAACCTTTTGCCTTTCACCTTTTACCTCATAGCGTATATAATAAAGCTTCTGATTAACTTCCTTACGCATCACCTCTTCATCACTTACTGCGGTCTTGCCTTGCGGATCCCAGTTTACCATACGGATACCGCGGTAGATCAAGCCTTTTTTATAAAGATGTATAAACGTATCTATTACCGCTTCAGACAAATCATCGTCCATGGTAAAACGGGTGCGGTCCCAATCGCATGAGGCACCCAATTTCTTTAACTGGTCAAGGATGATACCGCCGTACTTCTCTTTCCATTCCCAGGCATAGTCCAGGAACTCTGCGCGGCTCAAGTCTTTCTTGCTGATGCCTTTTTCTTTAAGCATGGCAACAACTTTGGCCTCGGTAGCAATACTGGCATGGTCTGTACCCGGCACCCAGCAGGCGTTTTTGCCTTTCATGCGGGCACGGCGAATCAGTACATCCTGTATGGTATTGTTTAGCATATGCCCCATGTGCAATACCCCGGTAACGTTAGGCGGCGGCATTACAATGGTGTACGGTTCACGGTCATCGGGTACTGATTTGAAAAATCCATTTTCTAACCAGTACTTATACCATTTCTCTTCGGCTTCTTTAGGCAAATATGTTTTAGCAATACTCATAAGGGCACAAAAATAGCGTTTTGATTTAAAAGTTTGGGGATTGATTGCCGGATTTGACAGAACGGTTATAGCCTGCAAGTGATCCACTTTAAAACTTGAATCACTCCAACACTATTGTAACAATATCGGGGACTGTTTTTACGCTATTTTTTTAATTGCTAATATTGTACCAACTGAACTCGTTATTAGATCTGATGAAAATAAAATTAAGCCACGTAATTTTAGCCGGTGGCATATGCATTGCCGCCAGTGCATTTGTTATTGACAAAACAAAACCCAAGAAAAAATACATTGACCGCGCCAATATGGACCTGTCGGTTAAGCCCGGTGATGATTTCTTTGAATATGCCAACGGTACCTGGATAAAAAACAACCCTATACCTGCCAAGCAAACCCGCTGGGGAGCGTTCAACGTTTTAGCCCAGGAAAATATCGATCGCCTGGTAGGCATCCTGAATGAAGTTAGCCGTACCCCTGGCCAGCCTAAAGGGAGCGTTAAACAACGGGTTGGCGATCTTTACGCCAGCGCGATGGATAGCGTTGCTATTGAAAAACGGGGTTATGACCCTATAAAGCTCGATCTGGAACGTATTGCCGCCATCAAAACTACCGATGATGTAATTAACGAGATGGTTTATGAGCGTACCCGTGCCCTTACAAACCCTTTCTTTGGCTTTGGCGTAGGCGCCGATGCAAAGCACCCCAATGTTAATATTGTGAATTTTTCGCAGGGCGGCACTACCCTGCCTGACCGTGATTATTATTTGAAGGATGATGCCCGTACCATTAAAATCCAGAACACCTACAAGCAGTACATTGTAACCCTGTTTACCCTAACCGGTACCGACGCTAAAGAAGCTGTAAAAAATGCTGATGTAATTTTTGATATTGAAACCAAACTTGCCAAAGCGCAATTGAGCCGTACCGAGATGCGCGACGCTAATAAACGGTATAACAAATTTTCGGTAATTGGTTTTAAAAACATCACCCCGCATTTTGATTGGGTTAAGTTGATGCCGGCCATGAAAGCTGCCGGGCAGGACAGCGTGATTGTTGATAATCCTGACTTTTTTAAGGCTGAAGATGCCTTGGTTGGCGCTACTGATGTTAACGATCTGAAAACTTACCTCACCTGGGGCATATTAAAAGGATCGGCCGGTTCATTAAGCTCGCCTTTTGTTAACGCGTCATTTAATTTCAACAGCGTTTTAAGCGGGCAAAAAGTACAAACACCGCGTAGCGAACGCATGGCATCAATGATAGATCAAAGCGTGGGCGAACTGCTGGGCCAGCTATATGCCGAAAAATACTTCAAGCCTGCCGCGAAGGTTTACATGATCAACCTGGTTAATAACCTTAAAAGTGTTTTAGGCGACAGGATTAAACACCTTGACTGGATGAGCGAAGAAACCAAAGCCCGTGCGCTTAAAAAGCTGGCAGCATTTAGCGTAAAGGTTGGCTACGCCGACAAGTGGGAAGTGTACCAGGGCCTGGTAATAGCGCGCGACGATTATGCTGGCAACCTACGCCGTATGGCCCAATGGCGTTATAATTTTAACGTAAGCCAGTTAGGTAAACCTGTTGATAAAACACGCTTTAACATGACCCCGCCGACTGTAAATGCCAATTACAGCCCAACCAAAAATGAAATTACCTTCCCGGCCGGGATACTGCAATACCCTTTCTTTGATTTTAACGCGGATGATGCTATCAACTATGGCGCGATAGGCGCGGTTATAGGGCACGAAATGACCCACGGCTTTGACGACCAGGGCCGCCAATATGATGCCGACGGATCATTGCATGATTGGTGGACCAAAGCCGATGCTGATAAGTTTAAAAAACGTGCCGATAAAGTGGTCGACCAATTTAATGCCTATACGGTTAATGATACCCTGCACGTAAACGGGCGCCTTACTTTAGGCGAAAACCTGGCCGACCTTGGCGGGCTTAACGTGGCTTATGAAGCATTCAAGAAAACCAAAGAAGGAAAATCAAAAGTTAAAATTGATGGTTTTACGCCCGATCAGCGTTTCTTCCTGTCGTTCGCGCAGGTATGGCGCGGCAGCGCAAGGCCCGAAACCGCGGCACAATTGGTATTGGTAGATCCGCATTCGCCCGGCCAGTACCGCGCCTTTGCCGCCTTAACCAATATTGATGCCTGGTACAAAGCTTTTAACATAAAACCAGGTGATAAGCTTTATAAAAAGCCGGAGGACAGGATAAAAGTGTGGTAGACTAAGATTTTTAAGATTTATCTGATTTCAGGATTTCTGAAGATTTAACAAGCCCCGATTTAAATAGTCGGGGCTTGTTATTTAATACAGGATTTACAGCCGTTTGCTATATTTGTAAACAATGATCATCCACCAGTTTTACGATAAGGGTTTAGCCCACGCCTCCTATGCTATTATAAGGGATAACAAGATGATTGTTATCGACCCCGCCCGAGATCCGCAGCCGTATTATGATTTTGCGGCTTTGCATGAAGCTGATATTACAGGTGTTATTGAGACCCACCCGCATGCCGATTTTGTAAGTTCGCATTTAGAGATCCACCAAACTACAGGTGCAATTATATACTGCAGCAAATTGGTTGGTGCCGCTTATCCGCATGAAACTTTTGATGACGGCGACGTGATCCATTTGGTCGATATCAAACTAAAAGCAATCAATACCCCCGGCCACTCGCCCGACTCTATTTGTATTTTATTAGTGGATGAGGATGGTAATGACAAGGCCGTTTTCACCGGGGACACTTTATTTGTAGGCGATGTGGGCCGGCCTGACCTGCGCGAAAACTTTGGCAATATCACCGCTAAAAAAGAAGAACTGGCCAGGCAAATGTTTCATTCGCTGCGCGATAAACTGATGTTACTACCACACCACATTACAGTTTACCCGGCACATGGGCCCGGATCGCTTTGCGGTAAAAACATGAGCCCCGACCTGTACAGTACCATAGGCCGTGAATTACAGGAAAACTATGCCATGCAAATTGCAGACGAAACAGAATTTGTAAAAGTTATAACTACCGACCAGCCTTTTGTACCGCATTATTTTGGTTATGATGTGGACATGAATAAAATGGGCGCGCCTGCATTCAAACAAAGTGTGGCAAATGTTATAAAAGGCAGCGCCGGGTTTGAAGAAGGCATTGTAATTATTGACACCCGCACCAAAGCCGAATTTGTGGCCGGCCATATAAACGGAGCTATTAACCTGCAGGACGGCGGTAAATTTGAAACCTGGTTAGGATCAATCATCGAACCGCATGAACAGTTTTATTTGATAGCCGCTACTGATGGTGCGCTGGATATAGTTATAAAGAAAGCCGCCAAAATCGGTTACGAACAAAATATTAAAGCTGCTTTATTATCCCCGGTAAACCAGGATCAGACATCGCCCGAAATTGACCTGGATACGTTCAAAGCATCACCGGATAACTATACCATAATTGATGTACGCAACCGCAGCGAAGTAGCCGAAGGAAAGGTCTTTGAGAACGCTTTGACTATCCCCCTATCAGAGTTACACAACCGCCTACACGAGATCCCTACAGGAAAACCCATTGTGGTACATTGCGCGGCAGGTTACCGCTCGGCAGCCGGAACCAGTATAGTAGCAGGTAAAATTAAAACAGTCCCGGTTTATGATCTGAGCGAAGCGATCACATCATTCGGCCTAACGCAACACTAATGCTTGAGCTTGTAAAAACTGCCGACGGCTCAAACACCATTTACAATCCGCAGGTTGGCGAAAATTACCATTCAAAAAATGGCGCTTTGCAGGAAAGTCGGCACGTATTTCTAAACGCGGGTTTGCAATATTTTTTAGATAAAAGCTCTGCTAAACAAGTTTCGGTATTAGAAGTTGGTTTCGGTACGGGTCTTAACTTTTTGCTGACTGCCGATCATTGCACCGAACACCAAATCGAACTTAACTATACCGGTATTGAAGCTTATCCCCTTACCGGCGATCTGCTTGGCCAAACAGGCTATGAGCAATATGTGTCGCCGGCTGTGTGGCAGGCGCTATTGGCCAATTACCAATCTGCTTTACTATCGCCCACAAAACTTAATGATCACAGTCAACTGCAAATTGCAAACTGCCAACTACTCAATTTCGAATCGACAGAGAAATATGATATAATCTATTTCGACGCTTTCGCCGCCGCACATCAACCCGAAATGTGGAACGAGGATTCCATCAGCCATACCATCAAATTTTTAAAACCTGGTAGCGTTTTTGTAACCTATGCTATTACCGGCAACTTAAAACGGATGCTGAAAGGCTTGGGCCTGCAAATACAAAAAATACCGGGCGCTGCCGGTAAACGAGAAATGCTGAGAGCGATTTTGTAATGTGTGGATATGCAGATGCGTGGATGTGCAAATGCTTATCATTTGTCTAATTACCATCAAACAATTTACACATTTGCATATTGGCACATCTGCACATCCGTAAAAATCCGCACATTTGTATATCTGCACATTTGCACATCAAAAAATTAAAAACATGCCTTTAACTCCGCCCATCCACGCCGATAATCCTGCTACAGCTTTTGAACGTTTGTTAACCATTATGGACGACCTGCGCATTAACTGCCCCTGGGATAAAAAGCAAACCCTTGAAAGCCTGAGGCACCTTACCATTGAGGAAGTTTACGAACTGTCTGACTCGATCTTAAGCGCAGATATGCCCGAAATAAAAAAGGAATTAGGCGATATTATGCTGCACCTGGTTTTTTATTCGAGGATAGCATCTGAAGGCAACCATTTTGATATTACCGACGTACTTAACAGTATATGCGAAAAGTTAATTAACCGCCACCCGCATATTTATGGCGATGTTGAGGTTAACGACGACAATGATGTTAAGCGCAACTGGGAACAGATAAAGCTTAAAGAAGGTAACAAATCTGTTTTGGGCGGCGTACCTGCATCATTGCCGGCATTGGTAAAAGCATCGCGCATACAGGAAAAAGCACGCGGGGTGGGCTTTGATTGGGAAGAGAAAAGCCAGGTATGGGCAAAGGTTGAGGAAGAACTGCAGGAGTTTAAAAACGAATTTAATGCAGAGGACGAAACCACGATAGATCATGAAAAAGCCGAGAGCGAGTTTGGCGACCTGCTTTTCTCATTGATCAACTATGCAAGGTTTATTAACATTAACCCCGAGGATGCCTTAGAGAAAACCAACCGTAAGTTTATAAAGCGGTTTCAGTATCTTGAAAGCAAAGCTGCCGAAAGCGGCAAAAAATTACATGACATGAGCCTTGCCGAAATGGACATTTTTTGGGAGGAGGCCAAAAGGATTTAAACGAACAATAATTAAATAAAAAGGTGGTGCAGCACTAATAAATCATGAAAAGTAAGATCATTTATTTGTTGCCCATGCTGTTGGTGCTGTTAACCGGTTGCACCAAAAAATACACCGACCCCGATAAATGGGCGAACGATAGCGGTTACCCCTTAGGGATGTTTGCCGGTACATTCGTCCGCATTCATAAAAACCCGGTTACAATGAAATCTGATACCGTAACCGCGGCTTTAAAACTTATCTTGTCTACCAACACAGGATTTTACATATCGGGCGATACAACCCTGCATGCCGGCAGCTATGGCAGCTTTAAAGAAGACACTACTAAGATCTGGTTTAATGATGTTACATCGCCGGTTAATTATACGGCAAAGAAAACACACCTGTCCGGTACTTATACTTACACCTACAACAGGTCATATTTACTGATAGAAAATGCCGTAAAGTCTGATACACTATCGTGTGTATATCACTTCACAAAAATGAAATATTGATATCCCTGCTTTTTGAATATCCAATTTATTTGAGCCGGTGCTGATAAGAGTTATTGGCTTTTTTTATTTATACTGGATGGCTTTAACTGGCGAGATCTTTGATACCAGCATAGACGGGATAGTGAGTACCAGCAGGCAAATAACTAAAGTGCCGATGTTTAACATAACCACGTCCATCCAGTTAAATTGTATGGGAACAAAGGTCATAGAGTATGATGACGCGTCGAGTTTTAAGAAGTGGGTATCATGCTGTATCCAACACAAGCCGAGGCCTAATACGTTACCTAACAACAGCCCTATGCCGATAAGGTACGAGGCATTGTATAAAAACACCCTTTGAATTTTCCAGTTACTTGCGCCCATGGCTTTTAAAATGCCGATCATAGCGGTACGTTCCAGTATCATGATCAACAATGCCGAGATCATATTGATAATGGCTACTGCCAACATCAGCACAAGCATAACGCGGGCGTTCACATCCAGCGAAGGCAGCCACTCAAATATCAGTGGGAAATTTTCAAAAACGGTGGTAAACTTTAGCCGCGACGGTAAATTATTATCGACAAGGTAACTCACCTGGTCTAATTGATCAAAATCGGCTGCCCTGAGTTCATAACCGCCAATCTCGTCGGGGTTCCAGTTGTTTAGTCTTTTTATTAATGAAAGATCGCCTATAACGTATGCTTTATCTATCTCTTCAACACTGGTATCAAAAATACCCACTACCTTAAATGGCCTGCGCCTTAGCGGCTGTTGTACAAAATACATCATCAGGGCGTCGCCCAACTTCAGCTTTAACCGGTTAGCTGTAGTTTGCGATATCATGATCTGCGTTTTTGATGCACTCGTATCGGCGAAGTTTATCACAGTACCCGCAACCAGGTTAGCTTTTAAAAAATCCCAGTTGTAAGTATGATCAACCCCTTTAAGTATTACGCCTTCAATCTCTCCATTTGCCTTGATAATGCCGGGCTTGGTAGCAAACGGCACCACGTAAGTTATCGCACGGCTGCTTTTTACTTTGTTTACAAAAGTATCGGCTTTAACAAACGGCGAGTTCTCATATGATCCATTAAGATCATATTTTACCACTTTGATATCACCGTCAAAGCCCCTTATTTTTTCGCGAATCTCGTTTTTAAAACCTCTTATGATGGCTAATGATATGATCATTACGCTAAGACCCAACATGATACCAACTATGGCTATGCGTACAATCAGTTTTGAAAATGTACGTTTAGATTTAAATGATATGCGGCCTGCTATAAAGGATGCGAAATTCAATGCTTATGTTTTTTTATAACTTAGCAAATATGCAGTTTTACTGCCTAAAATGGTATTTAAATTTAAAGGGTATTAATATTTATGACTAAGCTAAAATGTTGCTATTTGTTTTTGATAATGTCGGTTTTAATACCCTGCACTTTAACTGCATCAGGTAAAGCTAACCCACCTATTAAGCAGCGTTATATAGCTGCCAGAACAATTATTCCCGGCGCGGATCAAACCGGCTTGTACTTAAATTACTTAAAAGGCAAAAATATAGCAATGGTTGTTAACCAGACATCTATTATCGGCGAGCGCAAAACACCTGTCGTTGATAGTCTTTTAAAGCTGGGTGTCAATATTAAAAAGATCTTCGGCCCTGAACATGGTTTCAGGGGAAATGCCAGCAACGGCGCGACAGTGGATGACGCCATTGACAGCCAAACAGGTTTGCCCGTAATATCGCTTTATGGCAAACATTTTAAACCTACCCCTGCTGATCTGATGGGCATTAACCTTGTGATATTTGATATACAGGATGTAGGCGCACGCTTTTACACCTACATTTCAACCCTGCATTATGTGATGGAGGCCTGCGCCGAAAACAATATCGAATTGATGATACTGGACAGACCCAACCCTAACGGGGCTATTATTGACGGACCGATATTAGATACCGGCTACCGTTCGTTTGTAGGCATGCACACGGTACCCATATCGCACGGCATGACCATTGCCGAGTACGCCCAAATGATAAACGGCGAGGGCTGGCTGAAAAACCATGTACAATGCAAGCTCAAAATTATAAAGGTGGCGAATTATACTCATTCAGATACATACGTTTTGCCGGTTAACCCGTCACCAAACTTAAATACAGGTCAGTCAATCTTACTATACCCAAGTGTGTGCCTGTTTGAGGGAACTACTTTAAGCTTGGGGCGCGGTACAATGAGTCCGTTTTTAGAAGTAGGGCATCCTTTATTGAAGGATAAATATGGCTACTATTTTACCCCGGTAAGCATTGCCGGTATGAGCGAGGACCCGCCACAAAAAAACTTGGTTTGCTACGGAATCGATCTAAAAAATTACAATACCGCTACCCTTAAGAGCAGCGGGCGAATTAATTTAGCATGGTTAATTGAATTGTACAAAGCATTTCCGGATAAGGCGCATTTTTTTAACGCTTATTTCACAAAACTTGCAGGGACCACAGATCTGCGGAAACAGATCGAAGCGGGTAAAACGGAAACTGAAATAAGACAAAGCTGGGAGCCGGGATTAGGCAAATACAAGGCCATGAGACGTAAATATTTATTATATCAATAAACAGGCTTAGGTAAGTATTATCAATTAAATAATTTTTACTGCTTTTGCCGATTGTAAATATTAACTACAAGATAAAATTACTATATTATCAGCATGAAACCGTCACAGGCATTCGTTTAAAAGTGCAATAATTAACAACTTATGACAGCTTCATCACCTTTAAAAAACAAATTATACTGATGAAAATTGTATTTATGGGCACGCCCCAGTTCGCCGTAGCATCGTTGGATGAATTGATACAAGCCGGTGCCGATATTGCCGGTGTTATTACCGCCCCTGATAAACCTGCAGGCCGTGGCCAAAAAGTAACTGAATCTGCCGTAAAGCAATATGCAGTTGAACATGGCTTAAGAGTTTTGCAGCCTACCAACCTAAAAGACCCTGATTTTTTGGCAGAACTAAGATCATTGGATGCTGACCTGCAAGTGGTAGTTGCATTCAGGATGCTGCCCGAGGAGGTTTGGAACATGCCCGACAAAGGAACCATTAATTTACATGCTTCATTACTGCCGCATTATCGTGGCGCGGCCCCGTTAAACTGGGCGTTAATAAATGGCGAAAAAGAAAGCGGCGTTACCACATTCTTCTTAAAACACGATATTGATACCGGCAACGTATTATTTACAGAAAAAGTAACACTTACTGGCCATGAAACCGCGGGCGAATTACATGACCGCCTGATGCATAAAGGCGCGGGCCTGCTGGTAAAAACTGTTAAAGCTGTTGAAAGCGGCAGATATAATGAGCATCCGCAGTCTTCATTGTTAGAAGAGCATGTTGAACTAAAAACTGCACCAAAAATTTATAAAGACGATTGTAAAATAAACTGGGATCAATCGGTGATCGGAGTTTATAACTTCATACGCGGGTTAAGCCCTACCCCTGCTGCGTTTACCGAGCTAAACAGCAAAACCTTCAAAATATACAGAGCCGAATACCAGGAAACCGAACCGGGCATACAACCGGGCGCTTTTTTAACCGACAATAAAACTTACCTGAAATTTGCTGCCCAAGACGGCTTCATCAGCGTGACCGATGTACAACAGGAAGGCAAAAAACGCATGGAGATAGCTGAATTTTTGAGGGGAGTGAAGTTGTAGTTAGATGATTGAAGAGCATAACTCCGAAGGAAAACTTTGGCAATTGCTAACGTTTCAACAGCAACAGGAAATCTTGATTGCTTATGAGGAGAGTGAAGATGAGTTAAACTTAATCTCTTTAACTGATATAAAATCAAAATACAGTCAATGGCCTTTGCCTAAGTTAATTTAGGCACTGGTTTAATTTCTGCGCGGAAGTGTGTACCTTGTTTAACCAATAAGTTATAAACGCTTACTTCTGTAGTATGAAACCTGCTGTTTTGTTAATTGCATTGTCCTGCCTGTCGTTTTTTACGATGGCACAAACCGCGCCAAAAAGAAAATTGGTTTTTGATGATGAATTTAACTATAACGGCCTACCTGATCCTGCAAAATGGGGATATGAAAAAGGTTTTGTAAGAGATGCCGAGCCGCAGTATTACACAGAAAAAAGATTAAAAAACTGCCGGGTTGAAAACGGTATGTTGGTAATTGAAGGTATTAAAGAGCAGTACCCTAATCCTAAATATAAGGCAGGTTCAAACGATCGCGAAGAAAAACAAGAATTTGCACCTTATACCTCGGCATCGATCAATACGGATGGTAAATATTCCTGGCAATATGGGCGGATTGAGGTACGGGCAAAAGTGCCGGGCGGCAATGGCTCATGGCCTGCAATATGGATGCTTGGCGATGATCATCATACAAATGGCTGGCCGCGTTGCGGCGAGATAGATATTATGGAATACCTGGGCCGCGACTCCGCCAGGGTACATGCCACGGTTCATTATGCCGACTCGTTAGGCAAACACCGCCAGCAGGGAAATGCCCCGGTCGTAGGTAAACCTGCGGATGATTTCCATGTTTACGCGGTAGAATGGAACGATCAATCCATGACCTTTTATTATGAAGATCTGAAATATTATACTTTTGAGTACAAAAATATGAAAGGTGCAGATCAAAACGTATTTCGCAAAAAGTTTTATTTGTTATTGAACCTTGCGCTCGGCAGTAAGGAAGATTGGGGCGGTCTACAGGATGATGCCGCCTTACCGGCTAAATATTATATAGATTATGTGAGGGTTTATCAGTAACTATCAAGCCTTATTCAACTCGTCCATTAACCCCTTGCTCAACTTGTTAAAGTACCGCCTTATACCATAACCCATTACGCTCTGGATACCTTTGCTGGCATTGGTTACAAAAACTTCATCGGCTTCGTATAAGATCTCTGGATTGATCTGTGCTTCGGTAATCGGAATATTATTTTTCTTGGCGATGTTTATGATAACCTGCCGCATTACACCTTCTACGCAACCCTCGCTTAAAGCGGGTGTGTATAAATGATTTTGGTACCATACAAACACATTGGCGCTGGTGGCCTCGCATAAAAAACCGTTCTGATTCAGCAAAAAAGCCTCGTCCAAATTATTTTGCGACCGATAAAGCGCCGCCATCACATAGGTAAGCGAATTACAGGTTTTGATGTTAGACAAAAAGTTTAACGGCTTGGGCAGATCAGTAAAAATATCAACGATCAACCCTTTCTCGTTTAAAAAATAACGAGGTTCATCAGCAGGTGTAAACTCCAGGCAATAACCGGCCTTATTTTGCGACGGTGTGTACAATCCTTCGGCATCCCTGTAAACACTTAGCCTTAGGCGGCCATGCTTAGCTTTATTGCGAGCCGCCAGTTGCTCGGCAACCTCCTTTAAAAAATAGGTATCCATTTGCGAATAGCCGTCAATTTTAAGGGCTTTCATTCCGCGTTGCAGGCGGTCGGCATGCAGGTCGGCAAACTTTAGCTGGCCCTTTAGCATCCGCATACTCTCAAACAAACCGTCGCCATATTTGAATGACCGGTTTGCAACCGATAACAATTTGCTGTCGGCAGGTACTATTTCTCCGTTAAAATTGATGTAAAGCGCCATGGTCAATTAATCGCTAATTTCACCATTTTGTGTGGCATTAGCACCAATATATTTACGCCACTTTTGCAGCACAGCATCAAAATCCTGTGGCAGAGGTGCTTCAAAGTGAATATATTTTTTTGTTGAGGGATGCGTAAAACCCAGCGTTTGGGCATGTAATGCCTGGCGTGGCATCAGCTCAAAACAATTCTCAACAAACTGCTTGTATTTGCTGTAAACGGCACCTTTCAGGATCTTATCGCCGCCGTAAGTAGCATCACTAAACAACGGATGGCCAATATGCTTCATATGTGCGCGGATCTGGTGGGTGCGGCCGGTTTCAAGCTGGCATTCTATAAGCGTAACATAGCTTAACCTTTCTAACACCTTATAATGCGTTACAGACCATTTGCCTTTTTCAGGATCATCATAAATAGACATTACCCGCCTGTCGTTCACGCTACGGCCTATATATCCCGTCACGGCACCGTCCTGCTCCAGGTCGCCCCAAACAAGTGCGATATATTTACGGGTAATAGAGTGATCAAAAAACTGGCGCGCCAGGTATGTCATCGACCGTTCATTCTTGCTTATAAGTAATAACCCAGAGGTATCCTTATCAATCCGGTGAACCAACCCAGGCCTGCCATCATTACCGGGCAATGTAGGTAATTGCTGAAAATGATAAACCAGCGCATTAACCAGCGTACCTGTGTAATTATTATACCCGGGATGTACCACCATACCGGCCTCTTTATTCACTACCAACACATCATCATCCTCATACACAATATTGATCGGTAAGTTTTCAGGATATACTTCGGTATCGCGCGGCGGATGCGGCAGCACTACCGATATTACATCGAGCGGTTTAACCCTGTAGCTGGCTTTAATTACCTTGTCGTTAACCAGTACATTACCGGCATCAATAGCGTTCTGGATCCGGTTGCGCGACGCGTTCTCGACGCGGTACATCAAAAACTTGTCAATACGCAAAAGAGACTGTCCTTTGTCAACAATTACGCGCAAATGCTCGTATAAGTCTTGCTCGTCCTGCTCAAATACATCCGGCTCTTTTATCATTCGGGCAAAATTAATTGTTTTTTCAATCAATTAGATTAATATTAAATAATATGGCTAAGCGCTTATCCTATCATTTATTATCCAAAATATTTTACTTTTATAACTCTTGAACCTTATTTAATTTATATGAAAAAAATCTACTCAATTATCACTTTATTATTCTTAACAACCATTGCACTAACGGCAAACGCCCAAGACGATTTTAGCGCCCTGATCAAATCAAGCCCCGGCGATGCTACCAAATTATTCAATGCCTACGGCGCCCCTTTGTTTAAAGGTTTTGGCGTGGGCTTAAACAGCGGGTGGAACAATACAGCTAAAACAAAGAAATTTTTGCATTTTGATGTCAGGATCTCGGTAGCTGTTGCAGAAGCACCTACCTCTGATAAAACTTTTGATGTAACAAAGCTTGGCCTTTCAAAGAATTTAACGCTCGATAACTCATCGCCAACAAACATCGCACAGACATTTGCCGGTGATAAAAACGCTGCGCAGCCGGTAATGAGTATTAATGATAATACCGGTAAAAGCACAGGTACGACATTTCAATTGCCGCAAGGGGTTATAAAATATGTGCCGGCGCCAAACGTGCAGCTTACCATTGGGTTGGTTAGAAATACCGATCTGACCATACGCGCCACCCCTACTATTAAGATCAGTGATGATGCCGGCTCTGTAGGCGTATTTGGTTTCGGTATTAAGCATGACCTTACGCAATACCTGATTAAAAAAGGTGCTATACGGCCATTTGATTTAGCCTTCGCGGTAAATTACAACCGTATAAAGTATACCAAAACGCTTGATGTGCAACCCGACGGCACTACCGGTCCGTCAGCAGACTTTTCAACGCAGCATATTGACGCTGCCCTTAGCGGGTTTAATTTACAAGCTATCATATCAAAAAAATTCTTGTTCTTTACCCCTTTTGTGTCTGTTGGTTATCAAACAGCCAGTACTAACTTAAATGTGTTGGGTAATTATCCGGTACAATCAACAGACGAGGGCCAGAATGATAAATATGTTGTAATAACAGACCCTGTGCATATAAACCAAACCAGCATAAGTGGCCTACGCGGCGATTTAGGTTTCCAGATAGATTTAGGCATCCGCATCTATGCGTCATACAGCATCAGTGGCGGTGGCTATAATTCAGCCAACGCAGGTATAGGCTTCGGCTTTTAATAATTTTAATGGATATTGATCTTAAGATATTTAGCCCCGTTCAGCAAATTAACAACCCGTTATTTGCAGATCGGGGCTTATGCGTTTTTATAAAGCGCGATGACCTGATCCACCCTATCATATCAGGCAATAAATGGCGTAAGCTAAAATACCTGTTAAAAGAAGCGCATAGCCAGAACAAAACCCACCTGGTAACCTTCGGCGGGGCTTATTCAAACCATTTACTCGCTACCGCCGGTGCGGCTGCCCGGTTCGGCTTTAAGGTTACCGGGATAGTCCGTGGCGAAGACGTTAATAACAATACCCTGTTTATGTGCCGTTTGCACGGCATGGAACTGATCTTTACTGATCGTGAAAGCTATCGTGATAAACAGGCATTGTTTGTCAAATATTTTGCCGGTGATGAAAACGCTTTTTTCATAGACGAAGGTGGGGCATCGCCCGAAGCCGCACGGGGGTGCAGCGAGTTGATCAATGAACTGACAGAATCATACGATCATATATTTTGTGCCAGCGGCACAGGCACTATGGCAGCCGGGATCATCAATGGTATTACAGCCAATAAACTACCAACCATATTACATTCAATACCCGTATTTAAAAACGGGGCATTCATGGCCAGCGAAATTGACAAACTTTTATTGGAACCTGCAGATTATCAATTACACACCGATTATCATTTTGGCGGATACGGTAAAGTGACTACCGAACTGGTAAACTTTATAAAAAGCTTTGTGGCAAATACGGGCATCCTGATAGATCCCATATATACCGGAAAAATGCTATATGCTATATATGACCTTGCCGGTAAAAACTATTTCAAGCCCGGCAGCCGCATCTTAGCCATCCACAGCGGCGGCATTTGGGGGCTTTTGGGGATGAAAGATAAGTTTAACTAAGATTTACAGGACTTATTGGATTTTAGGATTATTTGCGCGGGTTTCGTCGTTTTTTATCGCTTTGTTTTTTCTTAAATAGCTTATACCAGTTAGCTTAACAGTACAAAAACCAACTTTAAATTGTTTAAACCTACTTTTTATTTAGCGGGTTCAAAAAGTGCTTAATTTATCAAATTAGAGGGTTTTTTAGTAAATTTGTTAAAAGCATTACACCATGTATAACCTGTCTGTAGCACCCGAAAACGTTATTGATTCTTTAAAAAAGCATGTCCTGGCCGATGGCTTTGACCTTACCTTTGATATGGAACAAAGCAATGGCGTACATATATATGATTCAAAGAATAAACGTACACTGCTTGACTTTTTTACCTGCTTTGCCTCGGTGCCTTTAGGTTATAATCACCCCAAAATGCTTAATGACGAGGCATTCAAAAAAAACCTGATGCTGGCGGCTTTAACCAACCCGTCAAACTCAGACATATATACCACACAATATGCCCAGTTTTTAGAAACGTTTGGCCGGGTAGGCATCCCTGATTATCTGCCGCATGCTTTCTTCATTTCGGGCGGTACGCTGGCCATTGAGAACGCGCTTAAAACCGCTATGGACTGGAAAGTGCAAAAAAACTTTGCCAAAGGTTATTCTACCGAAAAAGGTTTTAAAGTACTGCATTTTGAAAATGCTTTTCACGGCAGGTCTGGATATACGCTTAGCTTAACTAATACACTGCCTGTTAAAACCAAATGGTACGCTAAATTCGACTGGCCAAGGGTATCTTTCCCGGCAGTTAAATATCCGCAGACAGAAAGCAACCTTGCTGATCTTTTAAAAAGAGAAGAGCACTCGATAGCCCAAATAAAACAAGCCTTTATTGACAACCAGGATGAAATCTGCGCCATTATTGTAGAACCCGTACAGGCAGAAGGCGGCGACAACCATGCACGCAAGGAGTTTATGGAACAACTGCGCATATTAGCTGACGAAAATGAAGCGCTATTGATCTATGATGAAGTGCAAACGGGTGTAGCTTTAACCGGCAAATTTTGGTGCCATGAACATTTTGGAGAAAAAGCCCGCCCTGATATTATAGCCTTCGGAAAAAAAATGCAGGTATGCGGCATACTGGCAAGCAGGCGGGTAGACGAAATTGAGCATAATGTATTCAATGTATCGTCAAGGATAAACTCAACCTGGGGCGGCAGCCTGGTAGATATGGTGCGCTCATCAAAAATACTTGATATCATTGATGAAGATAATTTATGCGCCAAAGCAGCAGAAAATGGCCAATATTTACAGGACCAATTGACAAAGATAGCCCAGGATAACCCGGTAATTAGTAACGTGCGCGGTAAAGGTTTATTAACTGCCTTTGATTTCCCGGATAAAGCCATACGCGATAAATTTATACAGGACGGCATTCAGCATAATGTGATGTTTTTAGGCTGTGGTAGTAACACCATCAGGTTCAGGCCGGCACTTATTATTGAAAAAAATAATATTGACGAAGGTTTGCATATTCTTCAAAAAATAGCACCCTGGCAATAATATGTAATATTTTTGCTACACTCCACCGATTTTTAAGATATCATAACGCTTTATTATACTTAAAATATACTATAATCGTATGTTTGCGTTACATCTATATGTATTATTTCTGTTAACAGGCTATTTCCCTAATTATAGCCAATTATTCTTAACAAATAATATTGTCTAACCTAATATGATATCATGAGCAAACCCATTGAAAAGTTAAAGAAACAGCTTATAGAAATATCCGAAGTTGTTAACGCATTCCGATCAGAAGCCGTTCAGGTAAAAGTTGTAGACAAGTTATTAGACGCAATGATCGAGTTTGAAAGAGGCGATGCTGAGGGGTATGAGTTTTTAAGCAAAAAAGTACATAAAAACAAAACAGATAACGAAGGTTACGATAACGCGGCAAGCCGTAAAAAACCCGGTGCGACAAAAGTTTTAAACCAACTTTTAACTACCGATTTCTTTAAGCAGTCACACTCCATATCGGCCATTGCAGAGTATTGCAAAGAGCATTATGACTCTGATTTTAAAACATCCGAATTATCAGGCATATTGTTAAAGCTTGCCAAAGAGAACAAGCTGAAGCGCCAGCGGAATAACGATAATAACCGTTTTGAATATATAGGAGTTTATTAAACCTGCCTATTTTAAATTAAACAGGTTATCCACACCCAAAATTCTGCGCGAAGTAAAGCCTTCTGCAAATTTCACATGGATAACTTTACCAAGCTCGCGTGCCCGCGCTTCAACCACGGCAATAAATTCGGGCGATGAAATATAGGTTTGCGGCTCGTCTGCCCAATCCGGGTTATGAAACTGCGATCCATAAGCATAAATACTTTCAATCTTTTTATCCCAATGATCGGTAACGTCAACTATAATATCCGGTTTTATGTATTCATCCTGGATAAAGTGTAAAACTATTTCTGCGCGCCAGGGCTCTTGTAGTTCGCCATTCTCATAGGTTTCTATCCTTCTTAAGCCTGATAAAAATACAGAATCGCTAACCAGGTTGCAGGCACGGCCATGATCGGGATGCCTGTCATGGTACGCGTTGGTAATAATAATTTCAGGCTGGTATTTGCGTATGGCAGCTATTACTTTTAGCTGGTATTCTTTTGTATTTTCAAAAAAGCCATCGGGTATGGCCAGGTTTTCCCTTGCGGCTAAACCCAGGATCTTACCGGCTGCTTCAGCCTCCTTGTCACGGATCTCTGCCGTGCCGCGTGTGCCTAACTCGCCACGGGTAAGGTCAACAATGCCAACTTTTTTACCGGCAGCAATATGTTTTAATATGGTACCTGCACAACCCAACTCTGCGTCGTCCGGGTGTGCGGCTACAACTAATATATCTAATTTAAGCATGTTTTAAAGGTAGTTTTATTTGGCGGTTAATAAGCGATTTATCTTCTTCCTGATCTTTGAAGATGTAGGCTTGGTAAAAGGATAATAAAAATCAGTTAACTCGCCGTTGCGATTGATCAGGAATTTATGGAAATTCCACCGGGGTACTGAACTTAAGCGCCCGTTCTGTTTTTTATCAGAGAAGAATTTATATAACGGATCAGCATACGGCCCCCTAACTCTTATTTTTTCAAAGATCGGAAAATTGGCGCCGTAGTTCTCGCAGAAAGCGATTATGGCCTCACCTTCAAGGGGCTCCTGTCCGCCGAAATCATTTGACGGAAAACTCAGTATTTCAAAATCCTGACCGGCAAACTCGTTTTTTAAAGTCACAAGGTCCTTTAACTGCGGTGTGAAACCACACTCAGACGCGGTGTTAACTATTAAGAGTACTTTGTTTTTATAATCGGATAGACTTACTTCTTCACCCGATATTTTTTGGACATTAAACTGGTAGATGCTGTTCATCTTTAATTCCTGTACGAATCATAACCCGCTTCCTGCAGTATCGCCTCTATATCGTGTTGTTCATCCCTATCGTAAGTCTCTTTCAGATTATGGCCTACTATCCTGGCTATTGATTGGTAGATCATGGCTGTGCCCCATCCTTTCAGGTCTTTAACCAAATTATAGGTGGTTATATCTGTTTCACGGTTAACCAATTTAATTAATATATCACCCTGACTAATTGTCAGGTTCTCGATATCTTTTTTGAACAGTGCCTTAATTTTATCGTTACAGTCAGAAATCAATTGCTTCTGTTTATCCTTATCACCGGTCATGGCCAGGTCCCGCTGTAATTTACGGTAGATATCGCCCGCTTCATGTGCATATGGTATAACCTTAACCACATTATACCTTAATAAATTAAAAGCCCGTCTGTCGGCCTCGGTTTTGAATATACGTGCTGCTCGTATCACAACTTCCGGCACGACGATCCATGGCACCATTTCATTGTCCAGGAGTGTCACATAAGTCTTTATGGTATCATTTTTGCCTAATGTAGGTAGCGCAGGGTGTTGCGATTGGGCCTTTACGGTACCCATTAAGCAACAAAACACTACTAAAAGCCCAAATAATTTCATAAATTTACCTAATGCAAAATTAATGCAATTTTTTTTGGTATTTAATATAAACCTGCAATTTTAACGTTTATTGTGGGTTTTATATAAATACTGATAACCTTAATAATGAAAGAATTAGTTATAGACCTGGAAGTTGAGAAGACGGAGATATTAAAAAGGTATCGCGCGTTGCTGCGTGCAAGTAAATCTACCTTGCAAAAGGGAGATAAACGCATGATCCGCAAGGCATTTGATATGGCTTTAGAGAGCCATAAAGACATGCGCCGCAAATCCGGCGAGCCCTACATATACCACCCTATAGCCGTTGCACAAATAGCCGCCGAAGAGATCGGGCTGGGTACCACCTCTATTGTGTGTGCCTTGCTGCATGATGTTGTTGAAGATACCGATGTAACGCTTGACGATATTGAGCAAGAATTTGGAAAAAAAGTAGCCAAGATCATTGACGGGCTTACCAAAATTTCAGGCGTATTTGATACCAATAGCTCGTTACAGGCTGAGAACTTCAGAAAAATGCTGCTTACCCTTGCCGATGACGTGAGGGTGATCCTGATCAAACTGGCAGACCGTCTGCATAACATGCGCACGCTGGAATCAATGCCACGCGATAAGCAGTTGAAAATATCGTCAGAAACGGTATATCTGTACGCACCGTTGGCTCACCGTTTGGGTTTGTACGCTATTAAATCTGAAATGGAAGATCTTTCTATGAAATACATGGAAAGAGAAACTTACCAATTCATCAAAAATAAACTAAACGAGAAAAAAGCCGAGCGCGAGAAATTTATCCGCGACTTTATTGAGCCGGTAAAAAAAGTATTACAGGGCCAGGGTTTGGATGCTGATATCTTCGGGCGGCCAAAATCCATCCACTCCATCTGGAATAAGATGAAGAAAAAATCTATTCCGTTTGAAGAGGTTTATGATCTTTTTGCCATCCGTGTGATACTGGACAGTACACCTGAAAGTGAAAAGGCCGATTGCTGGAAAGCTTATTCGATAGTTACAGACCTTTATAGGCCAAACCCGGACAGGCTGCGCGACTGGATCTCATCGCCAAAGGCAAACGGGTACGAATCATTACACACTACCGTAATGGGTCCGCGCGGGCAATGGGTTGAGGTGCAGATCCGTACCAAGAGAATGAATGAAATTGCCGAAAAAGGTTTTGCCGCGCATTGGAAATACAAAGAATCGTCAACTGATAGCGGGCTTGACCAATGGGTACAAAAGGTACGGGATATGCTAAAAAATCCCGATTCGAACGCGCTCGAGTTCCTGGATGATTTTAAAATGAATCTGTTCTCTGACGAGATCTTCATATTCACCCCAAAGGGGGCGCTTATCCAGTTGCCATTAAACGCTACAGCACTTGATTTTGCTTTTGAGATCCATACCGATGTCGGCGCAAGTTGTATTGGTGCCAAAGTAAACCATAAGCTGGTTCCGCTTAGTTACAAACTGCAAAACGGCGACCAGGTAGAGGTAATTACTTCGAGCAAGCAAGTACCAAAAGAGGATTGGCTAAGCTTCGTGGTGACTGCCAAGGCGAAGGCCAAAATAAAATCAGCCTTAAAAGAAGAAAAACGCAAGGTTGCCGAAGATGGTAAGGAGATATTGGAGCGTAAGCTAAAATCATTAAAGATCACTTACAACTCAGAGAATATCCACAAGCTAAGCTATTATTTTAAGCTGACATCAACACAGGACCTGTTCTTCAATATCGCCAAAGGCCTTATTGACATGAAGGACCTGAAAGATTACCAGCAATCTGAAAAGGTAATTGAGAACAAGCCGCAGGACAAAATAGACAATGAGCAACTGCAAGGCCTTTTACGCAACATCAAAGCTAAAGACAGCGATATATTGCTAATTGGCGAGGATATGCAAAAAATTGACTACAAACTGGCTAATTGCTGCAACCCTATCCCTGGTGATGATGTTTTTGGCTTTGTTACGGTTAGCGACGGTATTAAAATACACCGTACCAACTGCCCGAACGCAGCCAAACTGATGGCAAACTACGGCTACCGCATTGTTAAAGCCCGCTGGACTAATCAACAGGAACTGGCATTTTTAACCGGGTTACGTATTACAGGTATTGATGATGTAGGGCTGATCAATAAGTTAACCACCGTTATATCACATGACTTTAAGGTAAACATGCGGTCCATAACGGTCGACAGCGATAATGGCATCTTTGAAGGATCCATTATGGTTTATGTGAACGATACGGAACATTTAGACAACCTGATAAAAAGATTAAAAACGGTTAACGGCGTAACCGCGGTAACCCGTTTTGACGCGGTAGAGAAAGCGTCGTGATAAGATACAAGAATCAAGAGCTAAGAGTCAAGATTTAAGATGTTTACATTCAACAGATTTACTTCTTGGTTCCTGGCTCTTATTTCTTGATTCTAAATTCATACTTTTGATATTTAATAATAAACTATGTCCCAACAGGAAACTATAGCAATGGTAAAAAAGATTTTCGAGGCCTACCTTGAAAATAAAACCTTACGTAAAACCCCTGAACGCTTTGCTATATTAGAAGAGATCTACTCGCGAAGCGACCATTTTGATGTGGAATCATTATATATCCACATGAAAAATAAAAAATACCGTGTTAGCCGCGCAACGGTTTACAACACGCTTGAACTGCTGGTATCATGTGATCTGGTGACCAAACACCAGTTTGGTAAAAACATGGCCCAGTTTGAAAAATCATACGGTTACAAGCAACATGACCATATTATTTGCCTGGATTGCGGCAAGGTGGTTGAGTTTTGCGATCCGCGGATCCAGCAGATCCAAAGCATGATGGGTGGCTTGCTAAAATTCGAGATAAAACACCATTCGTTGAATCTTTACGGTAATTGTGAAAAACTAAAAGAAGGTTTTTGCGATAGAAAAGTATAAATTCGCCCCCTTGTTAATAAATATTTCAAAAATATAATGGCTGTTGACGTATTATTAGGCCTCCAGTGGGGCGATGAAGGTAAAGGTAAAATTGTTGATGTACTGAGCGCAGGTTATGACCTGATTGCCCGTTTCCAGGGAGGCCCTAATGCCGGCCACACATTGGAGTTTGACGGTAAGAAGTTTGTATTGAATACCATCCCTTCAGGTATATTTTTTGATAACACCCTTAACCTTATCGGCAACGGGGTTGTTATTGACCCTATAACCTTAAAAAGAGAGATCGATAAATTAAAGGATGCCGGGCATGACCTTTTAGCAAAAAAGAATTTAATGATTGCTAAAAAGGCGCACCTGATATTACCTACCCACCAACTGCTTGACGCCGCTTCTGAAAAGAAAATGGGCGAAGGTAAGATCGGATCGACTTTAAAAGGTATTGGCCCAACCTATATGGACAAGACCGGCCGTAACGGTTTGCGTATTGGCGATATCACCCTGCCTGATTTTAAAGAACGCTACCAGAAACTGGTTGACAAGCATACTTCTATGCTGCAGGCGCTATATGGCGAGGTTGCCGATTTCAGCGAGCGCGAAGCTGCTTTCTTTGAAGCGATAGACCTGATCAAACAATTCCCGCTGGTTGATTCTGAACATTTTGTAAACGACTACCTTAAAAAAGGTAAAAAAATACTGGCCGAAGGCGCGCAAGGTACTATGCTGGATATCGACTTCGGTTCATACCCATTTGTTACCTCATCAAACACCACTACGGCAGGTGCCTGCACAGGTTTGGGTATTGCCCCAAGCACTATAGGCGATGTGATAGGCATCTTTAAAGCTTATTGCACCCGTGTTGGCGGTGGCCCCTTCCCTACCGAGTTAAATGATGCTACTGGCGAAGAGCTGCGTAAAATAGGTCACGAGTTTGGCGCAACCACAGGCCGCCCGCGCCGTACCGGCTGGATTGACCTGCCTGCTTTGAAGTATGCCATTATGCTTAACGGTGTTACCCAAATGGTAATGACTAAGGCTGATGTATTAAGCGGTTTTGATAAGATCTACGCTTGTACCCATTACACCTATTTAGGTGAGCAGATAGATTATATGCCTTATGACATTTGCTCTGTTGATGCGGTGCCGGTATTAAAAGAGATTGACGGCTGGAACGAAGACATTACCGGCATTACCGAATTATCAGAGATCCCCGCAAAACTGCAATCATACATTGATTACCTGGAGCAGGAACTGAGTGTACCTATTAAATGGTTATCTGTAGGGCCTGACAGGAAGCAGACTTTGGTATTACACTAATTTGCACATCGACACAAATAATATAAAAGGCTCCGCTGTAAACGGGGCCTTTTGCTTTAACTTTACACCGTGACAATACAAGTAACAGACCTTAACTTATTTAAACAAAAGGCACTGCAATGGGCGGCGGCTTTTGATGCTGCCTGTTACCTTGATTCAAACAGTTTTGATGACCCTTACTCTAAGTTCGATACGCTGATTGCTGCCGGGGTTAAGGATAGCATTACCACCAATACCGGTTCTGCCTTTCGTGAACTGGCCAAGTTTCGAGATAAGCACCCGGGTTGGCTAACCGGCTTTTTTGGCTATGACCTTAAGAATGAGATCGAACAACTATCGTCTGCTAACCCTGACCACCTGCATTTCCCCGACCTGTATTTCTTTGCGCCAGCGCATTTAATACTGATCAACGGGGATAACATCGAGATCATTGCCGATGACCCTGAGTATATATTAAGGGACATTGAACTGCAAGTACTGACCACCTATGAAGCCAACGACATCAAACTCCAGTCGCGGTTTAGTAAAGAGGATTATATCGACACGGTAAATAAGATAAAGAACCACATTACCCGTGGCAATATCTACGTTACCAACTTCTGCCAGGAGTTCTTTGCGGATAAGGCGGGTATTGATCCGGTGGCTACGTTTTTGCAGCTGAACCGGGTGTCGCCTACCCCATTCGGTACGTTTTATAAGTGGAAGGATAACTACATCCTTTGCGCCTCGCCCGAGCGCTTTTTGGCTAAGCGCGACAGCAAACTGGTATCACAGCCCATTAAGGGTACTGCCAGGCGCGGCAAAACCGGGCAGGAAGACGAGCTAATCAAAGAGCAACTACACAACAGCAGCAAGGAACTACAAGAGAATGTAATGATAGTAGACCTGGTACGGAACGACCTTACCCACTCGGCTAAGCCGGGCTCTGTTAAAACCGAGGAACTGTTTGGTGTGTACACCTTTAACCAGGTGCATCAAATGATCTCGACAGTGGTTTGCGAGTTGCAAGACGGCATTTCGGCAGTAGAGGCGATACGTAACACCTTCCCAATGGGAAGCATGACAGGCGCGCCTAAAATACGGTCTATGCAGTTGATGGAGCAATATGAGCGCAGCCGTCGCGGGGTGTACTCGGGTGCTATAGGTTATTTTAGCCCTGATGGCGATTTTGACTTTAACGTAGTGATCAGGACCTTACTGTATAACTCGACGGCGCAATACCTTTCTTTTCATACCGGCGGGGCAATAACCTACCATGCCGATGCCGAAAAAGAATACGAAGAATGCCTGCTTAAAGCAAAGGCAATTTTAGAGGTTTTGGACCAGAGTTTATGACGGGCGCGTGTACCACGGCGAGTGTGATACAGCTGGAACACTTGGTACACCTGTTTTTGCAATAAATTGATAATGAAATAGTTGATTTATTATTTCGGGTTTCATGATACAATTTGGTACACTTTTAGTCAATTTTTTGATCATAAATCAGGAACAAATTATGACAAAATAGTGCCACCATTTTATTAACAAAATCATTTCTAACTTTCATAATTAAAGCCATTAAGATTATGGATATTAAATATTTAACATTACTCAATAACAATCCCTCAATACAAGAGATTAAGGGTGGGTTTGTTAAAACTTTGCAACCGATTACCATAACTGAAATTAACAATCTTGAACAGACTTATAATGGAAGAAATCCGTTTCCGGTTGCTTTGCGAGAATTACTTTTCCTTGCTGGGAAATATTGTTATGTTTTGGATTTCGGTCTATTTGAATCTCAGGCAGCTATGCAAGAAAAATCCAGAAGTTGGTTAAAACAGTCAAAACACGACATTGATCGTCCCTTTTTTGTTATTGATGTCTATAATGCAAGTGAGCAATTTCTTTTTGTATACCTTGATGAAGACCTTAATGACCCTGTAGTGTATGAAGCTTTTCTTCCGGTAAAAAATGGAGTTGATTTTATCGAAAGTCTTAATCAATCTTTATCTGAATATATAAGTGCGGGACTGAAAAAGATTCTAAATGGTGAAAACCCGTTTTAATGAGTCAACGAAGTATAAACTATAGTAATTAATTATGAAATAAATATTCCCATTGGTCGAAGTTACGCTACGCTAAACTTCGACCAGTGATAATTTTTGCAGGTATATTATTGCTTATAATACTTCATCGCCTCAGGTGTTTCGCGCTGTATGGCGGCAATACGGGTAGCATCTGCCGGGTGCGTGCTTAAAAATTCAGGTGGCGCACCGCCTTTGTTTTGCGCGGCCATGCGTTTCCAGAAAGTTACGGCCTCATTGGGGTCATAACCGGCCATCCCAATGCTGGCGCAAGTATGCAGCGACGGCAGGTGTGGTGGCGTACTTGTGCCTATACAATTATACTAATAAATTATAGCCTGTTTATTACCTTCCTACAACTGGTCGAAGTTTAGCGTAGCGTAACTTCGTCCTATTATGTAGCAAGCATTCTGCTTGCTGTTACAATAACTTATTCTTAGTCTTCGTAGTTATTCAGTTAAGCTGAAAGCTTAACCTATTTTAGGTCGAAGTTACGCTGTCGCTAAACTTCGACCAGTGATGAAACAAGATTATTGACAATTAAGATAGTGAAATATCGTTTTCTTTTAACTGTGTTTTCTGTTTGATTTTTTCAATGTAGGTCTCCCCCTTTGATATACCTTTTCTTTCAATATACCTGTAAGTAATTTGTGATATTAAATACGTTATGAAAATGGTAAGACCGTAAACAATTATAAAATTAATATCACTGTTAACTCCATCATGAAAAATTAGTTTAAACGCCTGCCAAATAACGTCTATAACGACAAAATGTATCAAATACATACTAAAACTTACTTTCCCGAACTTGTTTACCGGGCTAACTAAAAAACGCAGTTTTGTTTTTGACAACGAGAATGCAAAAAAACAAAAGGCTGCCGAATAAAGATATTCCCGTTGAATCAGGACTTTAGGAAAGGTTAGCTGGTAATTATAAAAACTCAGTAATACGATTAATACAATTGACAAGCATATCATCCATTCCTTGTATTTTATTTTATCTGAACTAATAATAAAAAACAAAAGGATTCCAAAACAAAACACAGGGAATTGATTAGGCAACCAAAAATAAAACTGCCAACCTCTTACAGTAACCCAGGAATAATGAGTGTATTTTATTATAAAGAAATATAGTAATGTTTGAACTATAAAAGAAACAATAATTGAGCCGGTTAAAATCAAAAAAGCTTTTTTTAAGGATGTTATTTTTGAAAACAACAATGGGATTGCCAGGTAAAAAAGCATTTCATCGCCAACGCTCCAACCACCGGGTGGCAAATAATCTATTGCGGGCAAATAAATCCCATTTAAAAAAGTAAAGTTAGCAATTAGCTTTATTGGAGAAAGATGAATAATGGGGTACCATTTGGATTGAAATGACACATAATTATTAAATACGACAACTAAAATATAAAATAATCCGGCTAAATAATATAATGGCGCTATCCGAAAAAACCTCCGGATGAAAAAAAATTTATTTGTGTTTTCGCCATCAACTAAAGATCTGCTTTTGTATCAATTAAATAATGTAAAACAACTCGTTATAAAGAACAATGGCACACCTAAATCTCCCAGATATGTGAGTCCTGTTAAATGAAATGAAGATCCTGCAAATAATTGACCGGTATGGACCATCATCACCATTAATATTGCATACCCTCTTAAAGCATCAACCCAGTCATATTTTTTAATTCCTAAATTCATTTTTTTTTAATGTAAAAGCCCAATTGGCATACGGTTTTTTATGCCAAGCACTTTTTATAATAGCACAGGCAGAACATTATATTCTGCCTGCTAAGTAAGGTAAATAATTTGATAAGAAAAATTCAGCATCGGTTATTCGGCAAATAACTGGCAATTTAAAATATTGGATTTTTCCGTCAGTGTTTAAGAAAACATCTTTGCCCAAACCTACTATTGCTTATAATATTTCATCGCCTCGGGTATCTCTCGTTGTATGGCAGCAATACGGGTGGCATCTGCCGGGTGCGTGCTTAAAAACTCGGGGGGCGCACCGCCTTTGCTTTGCGCTGCCATGCGTTTCCAGAAAGTTACGGCTTCATTGGGGTCATATCCGGCCATTGCCATAAAGGTTAAGCCTAAACGGTCGGCTTCTGATTCCTGGTCGCGCGAATATTTTAACAAGGCTAATTGCCCCCCTACACCATATAATTGACCGATCAAGGCCTGTGTAGTGGCCGACTGGTTACTTGCAGCCGTGCCCACAACAGCGCCGCCTGCTTGCGCGGCCATCTGCTGCGACATCCGCTCGGCCGAGTGGCGCGCAATGGCATGGCCAATTTCATGGCCCATTACGGTTGCTAAACCCGCGTCTGTTTGTGTGATGGGCAATATGCCGCTATAAACGGCTACTTTACCGCCCGGCATGCACCAGGCATTAACTTCTTTGCTTTCTATCAGGTTAAACTCCCACTTAAACTGGTATTTGCCGGCATAGCCGTTTTGCTGTAAATAGCGCTCGATAGCTGCCGATAATTGCGCGCCTATGCGCTTAACGCGCTGGGCATCGGTACCGGTAGCTATTACTTTAGTTTTAGGGTCGGACAGCAATTGCGAATAACTTGCCGCCGCGGATTGATTGATCTGTGCATCGCCAACAAGGCTTAATTGCCTGCGGCCGGTTAAGGGTACGGTAGCGCATGAGTATATCACGCCGATTACCGCAATAAGGGATAATAATAATTTAAATTTCTTCATAAAAAATAATGACCATTAGGGGGATCATCAATAATAATAACCCAATTACGGTAATATTGTTTAGCCGTAATTAAGCGGTTTTTTTCTTAAAAAGATTGACTTTTGATTCGGTGCCTTTTAGCAGGCGTTCGATATTTTTCTGGTGGGTAACCAATATCAGCAGGCACATACACATGCCGTAAATTACTACAGAACGGTTACTGGGGAACACAAATGTAACGCCCAAAAGGTAAGTAAACCCGGCCATGATTGAGCCTAAAGACACATACCTGAAAACCAGCAAAACCAATATAAATACCATAACACACAGCAAAGCCGCGTGTAAGTGTATAGCCAGTACCATGCCAAATAAGGTAGCTATACCTTTACCACCCCTAAAGCCTGCAAATACCGGGAACAGGTGGCCCATTACGGCCGCAATACCCAGCGCCAGTTCATAATTAGTATAGGGTATAGAGTTTACACCACCTGTAGTGGTAACGCCTATAAAAAAAGCCAGGTTGGTAGCGGTAAACCCTTTTAAAATATCAAGCAGCATTACGGGGATACCGGCTTTTTTACCAAGCACCCTGAAAGTATTGGTTGCGCCCGCGTTACCGCTGCCATACTCTCTTACATCCACCCCATAAAACGCCATTCCTATCCACACCGCGGTGGGGATAGAACCACATAAATAAGCCAGTATGAGCGCTGAAATGGAATAAGGAGTGATCATGTCAACGCAATATTATAAATTGATTATTGTACTAACAAGTTTAATCATTATTTAACGCAATTGATAATGCTTTATAGTTAAAAACGACCTTTTTTTGTTATTTGACAGCCTTAAGGCTAAGGTCTAAGCATTTAACAGAATGTGTTATTGCACCTATTGATACGTAGTCAACCCCGCAATTGGCAAATTCGCGCACGTTATCAATGTTAATACCGCCGGATGCTTCTGTAATGTAGCGCCCTTCAATAATATTAACGGCCTGTTTAAGATCAACAAAGTTAAAATTGTCCAGTAAAATGCGGTCTACGCCGCCGCTCTGCAATACCTCTTCCAGCTCGTCAAGGTTACGTACCTCAATTTCAATAGCCAGTTTTTTATCTAAAGTTGCTATATACTGGTGCGCGTTTTCAATAGCTCTGGCAATACCGCCCGAGTAGTCTACGTGGTTATCCTTGATCAGGATCATGTCATACAATCCAAAACGATGGTTTACGCCGCCGCCTATGCGCACAGCCCATTTCTCCAAATAACGCATGCCCGGCGTGGTTTTTCGGGTATCCAATACCTGGGTGTTGGTACCTTTCAACAGGTCGACAATATGATCGGTACTGGTGGCAATGCCCGACATCCGTTGCATGCAGTTAAGCACCAGGCGTTCGGCTGTCAGGATGCTAACGGCGCTGCCTTCAACTTCAAAAACAACGTCTCTGGGTTTTACTTCGGTGCCATCCTTTATAAAAATATCTATTTTAAGATCTTTATCAACGCGATGAAAAATGTATTCGGCCAGTTCTACACCCGCAATAATGCCTGTATCTTTTACTAGCAATTTAGCTTTGCCGGTTGTGTCTGCCGGGATGGTGGCTAATGATGTATGGTCGCCATCGCCTACATCTTCTTTTATAGCATTATCTACAAAAGGGCGTACAAATTCTATATCCAAATCAAGTATATTTTAGAAGGTTCAAAAGTAATAACATTTTTTGGATGTCATAGTTTTGAAGTGCAGATGAGTAATGTGGAGATGCTTAAGTTATCATAAATCGCTTTCGTTAATTACCAATTGAGTAAATCCCTCCCCACGGGAGGGGTGCGGCTGAAATGCGCGGTGGCAGGGAGGGGTTTAACCGAGCGTCTAAACCCCTCCCTACACCCTCCCATTGGGAGGGAATCGCACGTTCCCCGGCTTTTTAATATTCATTTATGGCGATGGGGTTAAATCAGATGTATTAGCAAAGTAAACCCCTCCCTACGGGAGGGGTGCGATTGAAAAGTGCGGTGGCAGGGAGGGGTTAACCAAGCGTCTAACCCCCTCCCTACACCCTCCCGTTGGGAGGGAATCGCACGTTCCCCGGCTTTTTAATATTCATTTATGGCGATGGGGGTTTAAATTAGATGTATTAGCAAAGTAAATCCCTCCCCCACGGGAGGGGTGCGGTTGAAATGCGCGGTGGCAGGGAGGGGTTTAACCGGGCGTCTAAACCCCTCCCTGCACCCTCCCGTTGGGAGGGAATCGCACCTTACCCACGCTTTATTTAATTATTAAAAGTCAAAGCCCAAACTGATACCGCCTTGCAGAAACTTTACATTTTGTGATGATACGCCGCCAAAAGGCACACGCATGAAAGGGCCGAAGTTGATCTTTTTATTACCAATGGTTTTCTTTTGACCGATGGACAGCATGTAAAAGCCAAGGTAATTATTGATCTTTTCTTTACTGTCCTGTGTTTGTTTTTCGGCAGTTAACCTTACCGCCTGCTGCACCAAACCCTGCGAGTTAGATGTAGCAAAAGTGCTGGTGCTCTCAACTACCTGGTCATATTGTAAGTGGTTATTTACCACCCCCATGCCAACCACACCGGCAGATACATAAAACCCGCCCTCGGTACGGTATTGCAAACCAAGCGGAACCTCAAAGCCTGACACGGCCAGGTTTACATTTTGTGTCTTGCTGAAAGCATCTGCACTGGTGGTACCGGCCGCAGTACCATTTAATGCCGAGTAGCCAATACCGCTGTTTACATACAGGTTGTCGCTCAACTTATAGGCAACCTGCAGCCCTGTACCCAAATTAATTTTTTGATTACCCAATGCAGGTTGTACCACCATTGAGTATGTCAGATTTTTACCCTCTTTTTTGGTTGTGGCGGTTACCCGGTTATTTACTTTGCTGTTCATGATGCTATCATAAACAGATCTGCCTGTTACTGTGTATTTTTTATTATCGACATGCGTATTGGCCATAACCCCATCCGAAGGAATTATGCCCTTAGCGGGTTTGCCTAATGCCGAATCAATTACCGGCTTTTGTACCGGCTTATAAACCTGGTTGTTATTTTTTACAGGGTTACCTGCTGCCGCGATGGTATTAACGGTGCTGTCGCTATTTTTAAAGGCGGATAGAACTACCTGCTTAGGCGGATTTTGTGACGGCTGAACTTTTACTATGTTATTAAATGGATCGACCTGTTCTTTATGTTGTGTGCTTGGCTTTGAACTGTTTTTAGCTGTAAATGACCTGTCAACACCCGGATCTGTTTGTGCCGGTTGTTGTGTAATATTTTGTTGTTGTTGTGGCTGAACAGGAATAATTTGTTGCGGAACGGTTGGCGTTACCTTCTTTTTGGTGGAAACTGTTTGCACGGCTACCGGCGCTTTGGTTGAAAGCTGAAAAGCGACATATGAAAGCAGCAGCAGAACAGCCGCGGCGCTGCCCAGCCTTAAAAACAAGATCCCCATGCGCCTGCGTTTCCGTTTTTGCTGAAAATCTTCCCACGCGCCGGGAACATACGCATCCTCGTACGAGTGCAGCGTATCCTCTATTCCGCTAAAAAATTTATCTTCACTTTTCATAATACGTCTTCATGCTTTTTTGATAAAGTTCAACCAGCTTTACCCTTGCCCTTGTTAAATACACCCTGCTTGTACTTGGCGGAATCTTAAATTTCTGCGCTATCTCTTCATGCGAAAACCCTTCTACCTGGTGCATATTAAATATCAGCTGCTGTATGGGCGGCAATCCGTCAATCAGTTCAACTATAGCTTTGTAGGATAAATTATCAGGGGTCTCAACAGCAATGTTCATTATCGCTTCGTCGGCTATATCATCAACATATAAAATGCTTTTTTTAGCTCGTATGCTATCAATGGCGCCGTTGGCGGCTATACGGCCTATCCAGCCCTTAAATGCTTTTGCCAGTTCATCGGGCGGGCCGTTAAACTCAAAACTGTCTATCTTTTTAAAGATCTTTAAAAAGGCATCATTGATCAGCTCATTTATAACTTCACGCTCCTTCACATACCTGAAAACAACACCAGACAAATAGCCATAGAAACCCTTATATAAAAGCTCCTGGCATTTATTGTCCTTTTTTGCGCACCCTTCAATAAGTTGTTTTAAAGCCGGCTCTATTTTCAGCACCTTTAATATATTAATAGCCATTGCCCAATTTAAAGAGCAATGGCTTTAGTAAGATTAACCCCCTCTAAATCTTCCCCGGTAGGGGAGACTTTTTAAGGCTTTCTTTAAAAAAAATTAGGCAGGGCTTATTAATAATTAAGCACGATATCTGCACCCAACGCTGTGGCATCTGTAGCCGTGTATACACCGCGGGCCCAAATGGTGTAATTATGGCCTGTACTGATGTTTACAGACGGCAGTGTTACTTTGGCAACAGTTTCGCCATGCGTTCTGATCACAAAGGTATATTGTTTATTTCCGTTTATTGCAGTGTAAGCGCTGTTAGCTTTATACAGTCTGTTGCTCACCACTGTAGTTCCGTCATTTACACCCAGGTCAAGCGCAGGCGCGCCAACGCTCATATTTACAAACCTGATATTTGCCTTAGCTGTTGGCGGGTTGGTCAAGCTGTCTTCCAATAATACCACCTCTGGCGTAGCATACTTGCCGGTTAAAAAAGCCGAGTAAAACAATCCTTGTTTCAAAGTAACCGCTTGTGAGAACTTTTTATCATTGCCTTTATAAGCTATTATTTGCCTGCTTCCTGAATAAGCGGTCGCATAAGGTAAAACTGATTTATATTTTGAAGAATCGGGAGAAATTTTACTATTGTCTAAATAAATGCTTAGAGCGGGCGCATCCGGAATGGCATCATAAAAAGATATGGCAGATATTGCGGGCGGAGGGGTGTACGGCGTAGTTTTTTTACAGCTTACCGCTGTTAAAGTGATCAAAGCTGCTGCAAAAAGTAATTTTAAATGTTTCATAAAAATGAATAATGGTAATTGATTAAATTGTTAATTAAACCTGTTTTACCGATGAAACGGGGGGCAAGCAACTTTCGCTACAGTGGAATTATATTTTTTTGATTAATTATTTTAAAGATTGTCATTTCGAAACGAGCCCGCCTGCCGGTGGGCAGGGAACAAGAGAGAAATCCATACACTGCTTTGCCGCCTGTCTTGTATAGATTTCTCTCTATCGTTCGAAATGACAACGAATTAGAAGGGATATTGTAATTCAATTAGCCAGCAATTCAATTACCGCGTTCCTCGCCTCGGTATTGCCTAAGTTTCCGGCCAGGTGGCCTGCATCGCTGTCTATCAATATTAATTTTGCGGGTAACAGTTTTGAAAATTCAACAGCCGGATTAGGGTTCACCATATGATCCTGCTTTGAGGATATGATGAGCATTTTAGCTTTGACGTGTGCCGCTGCCTGCTGCATAGAACCATTAAAAGGCTTTGTAATATCATGACCGATAATAGCGGTGATCTGGTACCAGGTGTCGTTCCAGTCGGCATGGCCCTGTGCATCCATGCCTTTAAGCCAGTCGGGGAAATTGTCATGAGGACGGCTCCGGGCCTTCTCTGACGGGGTGGTTAAAAACAACTCCCACAATAAGTTGGCATTGGTGATCTTTGGGTTCACTTTATAATTACCGTGGTTGTAATCGCTGTCGGATTCAATAATTCGGCGGAAGGTAGTACATAACATCATATCAAAACCGGTGGGCTGCGGACTGCCGACTATGGGCACCAACGCGTCCATAAAATCAGGATAACTCACCGCCCACTGAAACGTTTGGATGCCACCCATAGAAATACCCATAACTGCGCGTACATGGGTAATGCCAAATTTCTTTGTCAACAGCTCATGCTGGCTGTTTACCATATCCCTGATGCTGAAAACCGGGAAACTTGTGCCATGTTGCTTTACACTGTTTGATGGCGAGGACGAGATGCCATTGCCCAAAGCATCGATAATGATCAGGCAGAAACGCGTGGTATCAATGGCTTTAAAGGTATCGCCACCCTCGTTGTTTTGTGATACTCCGCCAAACCAGGTTAAAAATACTACGGCGTTATTCTTTTCGGCATTTAACTTACCAAAAGCCCGGTAGCCTATTTTGCAATCGAGGATAGTTTTGCCCGATTCCAGTTTAAAATCGCCTATTGAGGCCAGTTGCTGGCGGCCGGCTTTGTTTTGGGCATGGGCAAAAGTGACAGATAATAAACAGATAGCAAGAATAAGTTTTTTCACAATGCGGGTAATTGGTTGGCTAAAGCTATTGAAAAGAATAATGCAAGGCAATAGCCACGCTAAACAACTATCTGTGAGATGCCGAAATAAATTCGGCATGACGTCGGGAAATAAACAACTTCACCTTTATATTTGCGTCGTGGAAAACAAAAAGAAACTCGCATTAATAATTTTAGATGGCTGGGGTTACGGCCGTAATGATCAGTCGAACGCTATTTTAGCTGCAAAAACTCCGTTTTTTGATTCGCTTTTAGAGAAATATCCTCATTCAAAGCTTGAAGCATCAGGCATGGCAGTTGGTCTACCCGACGGGCAGATGGGCAACAGCGAAGTTGGCCACATGAACCTGGGCGCCGGCCGTACCGTTTACCAGGAACTTGGCCGCATTAACAAAGCGGTCGACGATAATGAACTGGTAAGCAACCCGATATTAAAAGGCGCTTTCGATTACGCTAAACAAAACAATAAAGATGTACACTTTATCGGCCTTGTGTCCGACGGTGGTGTACACTCACATATCAAACATTTAAAAGGACTATGCGATGCTGCCGTTAATTCGGGTTTAAGCAACGTGTTTGTTCACGCGTTTCTTGATGGGCGCGATACCGACCCTAAATCGGGTTTAGGTTTTATCGCCGACCTGGAAGACCATATTGCCGCCACCCCGGTTAAACTGGCATCGGCCATTGGCCGTTATTACGCTATGGACCGCGATAATCGCTGGGAGCGCGTAAAACAGGCTTATGACGTTATGGTAAACGGTATTGGCGAGCCAACCGACAACGTACAGCAGGTGATCAAAGAAAACTACCTGAAAGATGTTACCGACGAGTTTATGCCGCCCATTGTTAAAACCAATGATGCAGGCCAGCCCCTGGCGGTAATAAAAGAAGGCGATGTAGTGATCTGCTTTAATTTCCGTACCGACCGCGGGCGCGAAATTACCGTAGCGCTTACGCAAAAAGCATTCCCTGAATATAATCTGCACCCGCTTGCGTTGTACTATGTTACCATGACCACCTACGACGAAACGTTTAAAGATGTTAAGGTAATATTCACCAAAGAAGATCTGACAAAAACGCTTGGCGAGATCCTGCAGGATGCCGGCAAGAACCAGATCCGCATAGCTGAGACTGAAAAATACCCGCACGTTACCTTCTTTTTCTCGGGTGGCCGCGAAAAGGAATTTGTTAACGAGAAACGCCTGATGGTACCGTCACCAAAAGTGGCTACTTATGACCTGCAGCCCGAAATGAGTGCCGAGGGTATCCGCGATGCTATTATTCCTGAACTGCAAAGCGGCTGGCCTGATTTTGTGGTATTAAACTTTGCCAATACCGATATGGTTGGCCATACAGGCGTATTCAGCGCCGTAGTTACCGCCGCAGAAACTGCCGACAGGTGTACTAAAGACGTTGTAGAGGCCGGTTTAGCCAATGGCTATTCGTTCATTATACTGGCAGATCATGGCAATGCTGATTTCATGATCAATGAAGACGGCACACCTAATACCGCGCATACCACTAACCTGGTGCCCTGCATCATTATCGACAAGGATGTTAAACAGGTAAAAGACGGCAAATTAGGTGACGTTGCCCCAACCGTGCTGCATATTTTAGGCGTAACTATCCCTGAAGAAATGAGCGGGAATGTATTGGTGTAATATCCATAATAAAATAAATACAAATTTAATTCCCTCCCTTGGGAGGGGTGCAAAGGACTGTGAATTGGCAGGGAGGGGTATTAATGAAATGATCGTCAAAACCCCTGCCTCCTCCTTCCCCAGGCAAGGAATCGCACATATCCCCGCCCTTCTATTTTCGCTACTATTAATTCTTTTTCTTCCATCCTGCAAACCTGACAATATCCAGGATGGTAAAGCAACCTATTTTGACCTGAAGGGTTATTTTGATAAGGATATAAAACGCTTAAGCAAGCTAAACCATCCCATCCTTAAATCGGTAACGCATAATGATGTTACCGAAACCAAAAGGGTTATTATTAACAATTGGGAGTTAGAATTGAATTTGTTTATCCAGTCGGATATTAATAAACCGGCCTGGCGGGATAGTTATACTGTGCAAAATACCGGCAATGCCATTTTTTACCGCGCAAAAACGCCCGATCTGAAAACACGGTTTATAGCGATCAACAAAAACGGCAACAAGATCAAATGGATCCTGATCTACAACTACACTAAAAACATGCTGTATCAAACCTCAGAAACATTGAGCTATTTCCCTGATTCGGCTTATATCATTCAAAAATATCAGAAGGTACGTGTGCTGAAAGCCAACAGGTATTTGATAAAAGGCTTTTTGAATTAGTGGCGGGCTACCGTAGCTGTAGCCAAATTTAATTTCTCTTTCGATACATCTATCAAAGAAGCTATATCCTCTCTTGATCTGTCGGTATCTAAAACTTTTTGCAAGTCGGCAATGGAGGCTTTTAATGCGTTAATGGCTCTTGCCTTATCATAAAAGTGCGGGTTAGCCTGTAACCTGAATAGCGCATAATCTTTATAAGCAATGCCCCTGTTTTGATAAAAAACGGTGAGTTTGGCATCAGACGGATTAATGGAAATAGCTTTGGTAAGGTCAATTATTGCGCCCAGTAGATATTTTTCTTTTTCGGCAGGGATCTGGCTGTCTGTGCCTAAATGGTATTGTGCCCTTGCCCTGTAATAGTAAGCATGCGCGTCGGCAGGTTCAAGCGCTATCTCTTTAGTAAATGCGGTTATTGATTTTACGTAATTATCGCTGTGATAATAAGAATAGCCCAGCATCCACAAAGCATTGGCATTGGTTGAGTCGATAAGCCTGCCTTTTTCTAATTGTGCTATGGCTGCCTTAAAGTTGCCTTCAATATAAGCCTGTTGCCCCAATTTTATATAGGCATTTTGCGATGCTGCATGTTCAACAGAAGATATGATCAGGAAAGATACTAAGATCGGTAACCTCATTAAAAACTCAATAGTTAAACAAATTGTATATAATTAACTCCGTTAATTATGAATTATTATAGGCGCATACAACTTTTATTTATAAAAGTTTGTGATCAGCTTTAAATGTTAACCCCAAGAGTATGACTTTTTTTCATCTTTACCAATAAATTTAATCACATTTAATAAAAAGCGCTATTTTTGTAATCGCCATATAATCAAACCGGTATACAGCTGTGTTAATTGTTGTTGTAGCATGGCGCAATCTTGGCATAAGTCTTGAAATATAGCAATCCATTAAATAGTAGCCGCTATTTTAGCTTTGTTGAATACCCGGCCAACACCCGGACCTGACAACATGACGTTTATTTTTATAAAAAAGAGGTATTGATGAGTTTTGACCCGTTTGATTTTAAAAGTGCTTTACCAGTGATTAATGAAGATTCGGAATTTTTTCCCCTGATGTCGTCAGAGGATGAAGAAGAGATGAATAATGAGGAGGTACCTGAGTTTTTACCGATACTGCCATTACGCAACACTGTTTTGTTTCCGGGGGTTGTTATACCCATTACTGTTGGCCGCGATAAGTCAATTAAGTTGATCCGCGATGCCAATAAAGGCACCCGCATGATAGGTGTGGTATCGCAAAAAGATGTGGCTATTGAAGACCCTACATTCAGCCAGTTAAACACCATAGGTACTGTAGCGCTCATTATAAAAATGCTGCAAATGCCTGATGGCAACACCACCGTTATATTACAAGGCAAAAAACGTTTTTATTTAAAAGAAGAAGTACAGTCAGAACCTTATATAAAAGCTACTATCGAGCCTTTTAAAGAAGTTAAAAAGGCTAAGGAAGATAAAGAATTTAAAGCCATGATATCCTCTATCAAGGATATGGCTATGAATATCATCCAGCTTTCGCCAAATATCCCCAGCGAGGCCGGTATAGCTATCCGCAATATCGAGAGCACGTCGTTTTTGATGAATTTTATATCGTCAAATATGAATGCCGATATGTCGGCCAAGCAAAAATTGCTTGAAGTAACCAACCGCCGCGACATGGCTAACCTGGTTTTAGAGCATTTAACTACCGAGCTGCAATTGCTTGAGTTAAAAAACCAGATCCAAACCCGTGTGCGTGTAGACCTGGACAAGCAACAGCGCGATTATTTCTTAAATCAGCAGATAAAAACCATACAGGAAGAGTTAGGTGGCAATACACCCGACCTTGAGATTGAAAGCCTGCGCCAGCGTGCTGCCAAAAAGAAATGGGATATTGAAGTTAAAACCCATTTTGATAAAGAGGTTGAAAAATTAGCGCGTACCAACCCTGCCGCGGCTGATTATTCGGTACAGATCAATTACCTGGAGTTGATGCTTGACCTGCCATGGAACGAGTTTACAAAAGACAACTTTGACCTTAAACGCGCCCAAAAAGTGCTGGATAAGGACCATTTTGGTTTAGATAAAGTTAAGCACCGCATTATAGAATATTTAGCAGTACTGAAGCTTAAACACAATATGAAAGCGCCTATACTTTGTTTGGTTGGCCCTCCGGGCGTAGGCAAAACATCGTTAGGCAAATCTATCGCTAAAGCTTTAGGCCGTAAATATGTGCGAATGGCCTTGGGTGGTATCCGTGATGAGGCCGAGATCCGCGGGCACCGCAAAACCTACATCGGCGCTATGCCGGGCAGGATCATCCAGTCCGTTAAAAAAGCAGGCGCCGCTAATCCGGTATTTATATTGGACGAGATAGATAAAGTGGGCAACGATTTCAGGGGCGACCCGTCATCTGCGTTGTTAGAGGTACTTGACCCTGAGCAAAACAGCAGCTTTTATGACCATTATGTGGAGATGGATTTCGATCTGTCGAACGTCATGTTTATCGCGACAGCAAATTCATTAAGCAGCATACAGCCTGCCCTGCTTGACCGTATGGAGATCATAGAGGTGAACGGTTATACTATTGAAGAAAAAATAGAAATAGCCAAACAACACCTGGTACCTAAACAACGCGAAGCGCACGGCTTAAAGACCAAAGACATTACGTTTAAGCCCGATGTGCTTGAAAAAGTGATAGAAGATTATACCCGCGAGTCGGGTGTGCGCGGACTGGAGAAAAAAATAGGATCAGTTGTACGCGGCACCGCCAAGAACATTGCCATGGACGAGCCTTATAACCCGGTTATCAGCAAACAAGATGTTGAAACGATATTAGGCGCGCCTATTTTTGATAAGGACCTTTATGAAGGTAATGACGTAGCCGGTGTGGTTACAGGCCTTGCATGGACATCTGTAGGTGGTGATATTTTATTTATCGAAGCCAGTTTAAGCCCCGGTAAAGGACGTTTAACGCTTACCGGCAGTTTGGGCGATGTAATGAAAGAGTCGGCAACCATCGCGTTGGCTTATCTGCGCGCGCATGCGTCTTACTTTAATATAGACCCTAAGTTATTTGAGTTGTGGGACATCCACGTGCACGTGCCGGCCGGCGCTACGCCTAAGGACGGGCCATCGGCGGGGGTTACCATGTTAACCGCTTTAACATCGGCATTTACACAGCGTAAAATTAAACCGCACCTGGCCATGACCGGCGAGATCACCCTGCGTGGCCGTGTTTTACCTGTTGGCGGTATCAAAGAGAAGATCCTTGCTGCCAAACGCGCCAATATTAAAGAGATTATTCTTTGCAAATCAAATCAAAAGGATATCTTAGACATCAAAGAAAGTTATATCAAGGACCTTCAATTTCATTATGTGACAGAAATGCGCGAGGTAATTAACCTGGCCCTGCTCAATGAAAAAGTAAGCGATGCCCTTGATCTGACTGTAAAAGAAGAAGTTAAACCAATTTTGAATTAAACCCATTGTCATTTCGAAACGGAGTGAGAAATCTTAAACTACAAGCTACGGATCGCTTGTATAAGATTTCTCCTCGTACCTCGTTCGAAATGACAATTTATTTTAGAGCTTAATACCCTTTGATGAAGAAACTATTTTTACCCCTGCTGTTAATTTTCTCGACTACCTGTGCTTTAGCCCAAAATCATAGTGAAGAATTTGGGATCCAGAGTGATAATGACTCTTATCTGGGGCAAGGCAATGACCGTTATTATACAGATGGTTTATATTTCTTTTTCAAACACGCGCTTGACGTAAAAGGCAGCGCTACGCTGCAAAATAAAGTGCTGGGCTTTGATCTGGGCCAAAAAATATTTAATCCCCAAAGCGGCTCTGTGCCTTCTGCCGATTTTGTTGACCGCCCTTTTGCCGGTTTTCTGTACGCAGGCGCTAACATGAATTATTTATACAAGAACGAAAGTAACCTTAAAATAGGTGCACAGGTTGCCATTGTCGGCCCGGCATCAGGCGGCGAAGCGGCTCAAAATTTTGTACACAATAACTTTGGTTTTTATAAGACAAGCGGCTGGCAATACCAAATAAAGAATGATGTAGAGCTTAACCTATCCGGCGAGTATAATAAACTGATCGGCAGGGATAGTTTGGTCGACCTTTCATTTACATCATACGGCAATTTGGGTACAGGTATAACCGGCGCGGGTGCAGGTTTGTTGTTTAGAATAGGCTTATTCAACCAATTGTTTAACTCGGCCAGTACAGGTAGTTCTGTAATTGCAGGCAACGCCGTACTGGCCCATAAACACGAGTTCTTTTTCTATTACAGGCCTACTGCCAATTTTGTAGGTTATGACGCAACTATTCAAGGTGGTTTATTCAGCAAACATAATGACCCAAACAGCCTTGAAATTACCGGTACACCACAGCGTTTTGTATTAAGTAACCAGGTAGGTTTCACTTATTCTACCAGCCGCTGGTTATTTGATGCTACCGCTATATTCCATTCAAAAGACACCAAAGAAATGGCACATGCAGATCAATGGGGTTCTGCAACGGTATACTATAAATTTAACTAAACATCAAAGTTTCTTTTACGGCCCTCTTTCTTTGCAGACTGGATCTTTTTATTGTCTAAGCGCTCTGCCTTAGCTTTTTTGCTTGGCTTGGTAGCTTTACGTGGTTTTTGCACCTGTAATGAGCGGGTTAACAAACCCATTAAACGTTCAAGCGCTTTTTCTTTATTTAAGTACTGGCTGCGTTCTTCATCGCAGATAACTTGTACGTAGCCATCTTTATTTAGCCTTGCCTGTAATTTTTCGTTAAGCCGTTGCTTTTCATCATCAGTAAACAGCGCCGAGTTGTTTACCGAGAACAATAACTCCACCTTGCTGGATACTTTATTTACATTTTGGCCGCCTTTACCCCCACTGCGTGATGTCTTATAAAAGGTTTCTTTTTGCAGATCGGCTTTAGAGATATTCATGCCCAAAGATAGTGAAGTTTGCAGTTTACAGCAGGCAGTTTGCAGTCATTAATCCTGATCAAGCCAACTGCAAACTAAAAACTGCCAACTTTTTATTACCTTAGTACTAAATATGAGCAGCAATATTGTAGTAGCTATTGATGGCTATTCTTCGTGCGGAAAAAGCACTTTAGCTAAGGCCCTTGCAAAAAAACTTCACTTTATATATGTTGATAGCGGTGCTATGTACCGGGCTGTCGCGCTCTATTTTATCCGTAATAATGTAGACCTTAATAACCATGACCAGGTTGTTAAGGCATTAGAACATATCCATCTTAATTTCCACTCGCGCGATTATCAGACGCATATTACTTTAAATGATGAGGAAGTATCGGCCGAGATCAGGCAGATGCCCGTATCCGATAAAGTAAGCGCGGTAGCCGCCATCCGCGAAGTGCGCCAGGAAATGGTGCGCCAGCAGCAGCGCATGGGTAAATCAAAAAATATAGTGATGGATGGCCGTGATATTGGCACCGTGGTTTTCCCGAACGCGCAGGTAAAACTATTTATGACGGCCGACCCAAAAATACGGGCAGAGCGCCGCTATAAAGAGCTTTTACCAACCAATCCTGACATGACCCTGGAAGATGTGTTTGAGAACCTTGCACATCGTGATTATGCCGATACCACCCGCGAAGAAAGCCCCCTAACCCGCGCGGACGATGCGATCATTTTGGACAATACCGATTTGACCCCCGAAGAGCAACTGCAGTTTGCACTTGATCTGGTTAAGCCGTTAATTGTCTAAACTAAAGTTTATAGGATTAGTGAATTTTAGGGCTAAATTATACGGTTAATCTTCAAGCAACTGTATGGTAGGCACACCAAACTTATTCAAAAAATCGACACCTTCATCGCTCGCTATGCCTTTGTATTTGGCATATGATTTATCAAAATAAACCTGTTTAATTCCGGCAGAAAAGATCAGCCTTGCGCAGGCTATACATGGGGATAAGGTAGTGTATAATGTAGCGCCTTCTAACCGTGCGCCGCTTTTAACGGCGTATAATATGGCGTTTTCTTCGGCGTGCAGGGCAAGCGAACAGCTTCCTTTCGAGTCGCGCGGGCAACCTGCTTCGGGCCATTCTTCATCACAGTTATGCGTACCCGCAGGCGGGCCATTGTAGCCGATGGAGATGATCCGGGTATCCTGTGTTAAAACCGCGCCAACATGAGCCTTAACGCAATGCGAACGCAGCGCCAGATCGGTAGCCAGTTTCATGAAGATATGATCGAAGGATGGTTTCATGTTAGTTTATTGGTTCAATTGTTCATCAGTTCATTGGTCAAACGCTTTTCAGCCCCAATGAACTAATGAACCATTGAACTAGTTATTAATTAGTGCCCCCCGCTTTTTTCTACCTGTACGTGATCGATGTTGATACCTTGTTTGATCAGTTCAACACGTACTTTCCAGGCGAAGAATACGATGTAAGCAAAACCAATTACCGGAACAACGTATGATTGGTGGATGCCCATAGTATCGGCCATTAAGCCTTGTACCGGCGGGATAATAGAACCACCCAGGATCATCATAATCAAAAATGCTGATCCCTGGCCTGTATATTTACCAAGGCCGGTAATCGCTAATGAGAAGATAGACGGCCACATGATAGAGCAGCATAAACCGCCGCTGATAAACGCGAATACCGCAACCATACCTGTCGAAAATAAACCGATCAGCATAAATATCATACCTAATACACCTAACGATACCAGCGTACGCACCGGTTTTTGCTGGCCGATATAAAAGGCGGCTATCATTACCGCGATGCTTATGGCATAAATGTATAAGTTGCTTACATCAACACCGCTTGACCTGTTAACTAATAATATTACAGCAAACGCAGCAAACGGAACAATAATGGTAAGAATATTTTTTGTCGTTTTAGATAGATCGAACGCGCCAATGGCACCTGTCCACCTGCCTATCATCAAGCTGCCCCAGTACAATGAGATAAATGGCGACATCTGCGACTCGGTAAAATTACCAAACAGCGGTAGTTTTAATAAAGCGCCCATATTACTTTGTATGGTAACTTCTGTACCCACGTAAGTAAAAATGGCTATCATACCCAAAATCAACTGCGGGTATTGCATAGCGCCCCAACCTTCCTGGCTTTTTTGAGCAGCAAATAACGAACTTATTAATGTTAAAATAATAATAGCCAGCGCAGCATAAATAAACGTTGCTTTTGCTATACCTGTAAAACCAGCCAACTGGTCGGCGATCAATATCAAACAAAATGCCAGGAACATAATAATTAATGGCAGGGTTGGTTTCTTGCTGGCTTCGATCTTTTCATCGCTGGTTACTACCGGCAATTTAGAAATGTAGAAAAATATAGCGACAGCCAGGAATAAACCTGCAAGAATATAATATAAGGTGTCAATTGAAGATAACTTAACTGTGCTTGCATCAGCCGCGCCTTTGGCGGTACCAAATAATACTATACTAACCACGATAGGGCCTAACAAACCGCCAATGTTATTTATAGCACCTGCAAAATTTAAACGGTTTGAACCGGTTTCGGGTGGGCCTAAAGCTACCACGAACGGGTTAGCGGCCGTTTGTTGTAACGAGAAACCCAAAGCGATTATAAAAAACGAACTTAATATAAATGCAAAAGAACCTGTAGCCACCGCCGGGATCATTACCAGTGCACCGGCCGCCGATATTACTAACCCCAATACTATACCGTTTTTATATCCCAACTTGTTCAGAATATCAACCCGGGTTATCTGCGAAGCAAAATAAAGGATCAATGAACCGATAAAATAACCACCGTAAAATGTAAAGTCGATCAGCTGCGATTCAAACTGCGTAAGTTGAAAATGTGTTTTACAAAAAGGTATGAAAATGCCGTTTGAAGCCGCTAAAAAGCCCCAGAAGAAAAATACGGTAACCAGCGTATACAATGCCGACCCATAATTTTTGGTGTTGTTTTGTTCCATTTGTTTAAAATTGGTTTTAAACCACTAACATAACCATATTTTTATAATTCCACAGTCCAAATTTTAATAACAGGGCACATTAAATTTCTTTGTATAGCGATAAAAATCGCATCTTCGCATACTTTAAACTGACCAAAGGTTACAGATTAATGATAGAAGCTGTTATTTCGGGGATTGGGATTGGGATAGTGCTGACTTTTTTGACTGGCCCTGTATTTTTTGCTTTAATTAAAACCAGTATCGAGCGCGGTTTTCATGCCGGTGTTTTTTTAGCTCTCGGCGTTGTATGCAGCGATATTGTCTTTGTAGGTTCTATTTTATTTGGCTCGCAGCTATTTGAGGTAACCCCCGAAACTAAAACTATAGCCGGCGTTGTAGGCAGTATTATATTGTTTGCAGTAGGTATCCGTTATATTTTCAAAAAGGCAAAAGTTAACTACGACAACGTAGCACCCACCGGCCTTAAACGCACAGGCTATTTCCTGAAGGGTTTTTTGATGTGCATTTTTAATCCCGCCATTTTATTCCACTGGATAACCGTTATCGGTACGGCCAGTACTATTTACCACAACGGCGTGCATCACCGGGCGTTTAAAATAGCCATTATGTTTATGACCATATTGATCGTACAATTTGGACTGGATACCACCAAGGCGTTTTATGCAAATAAGCTACGCGATAAGATCTCTGAAAAATTAGTGCACCGCTTAAACGAGGTGGCAGGTATAGCGTTAATTATTGCATCGCTGGTGTTGTTAGATAAATTAGTTACCCATTATGTTTTTTCGGCGCCAACAGCATAGCCAAAGTTGTTCTTAAGTAATTCTCCCCCTAATTTTAAATGAAAAGTATATTTAATACGGACAACAATGCCGAGATCATCAACCGTATAAATCAACTTAGTGCAATCTCCCCGGCCCAATGGGGCAGTATGGACTGCGCACAAATGATGGCGCATTGCCAGCTTGCCATGAACATGGCTTTTGGCAATACCAAGGCCTCAAGGCATTGGATAGGCGTACTATTTGGCCAGATCGCTAAAAGGAGAATACTTAAAGTAAAGCAACTTGACCGCCATATGCCTGCATTTGTAACATTAAGGGTTACTGATGACTGCGACTTTGAAACCGAAAAACGAAAATTTATAACCATAATACAACTCGCGCTTCAAAAAGGCGAAGCCGGGTTGGTAAAATACCCTCACCCCTATTTCGGCACATTTAAAAGCGGCGAATGGGCCCAGCTTAACTGGAAACACCTGGACCATCATTTAAGGCAATTTGGGGCGTAGTTTAGTTGGCAGTTTTTAGTTGGCAGTTTGCATGCATTATATCATTACTGCAAACTGCCAACTAAAAACTGCCAACTACATGTATAAAAAATCATTCTGACTTTATACTTTTAACCGGGTTCATCAACGCTGCTTTAATTGCCTGGAAGCTTACCGTAACCACAGCTATTAACAACGCTATAAATCCGGACATGGCAAACATCCACCAGCTAATGGGAACGCGGTATACAAAGGCCTGCAGCCATTTATTCATTGCCCACCAGGCAATTGGCGAAGCAATTATAAAAGATATAAAAACAAGCCTTAAAAAGTCTTTTGATAATAGTTGCACAATACCGGTTACGCTTGCCCCTAATACTTTTCTGATACCGATCTCTTTGTTACGCTGTTCTGCACTAAATGCGGCCAAGCCAAATAAACCGAGGCACGAGATCAAAATTGCTATGATGGTGAATGAGTTGATGATCTGCGATAAAACAGTATCTGTTTCATAAGCTTTTTGCATCCTGTCGTTCATAAAAGTATAATCAAACGGGGTTTGAGGCAGATTTTTATGCCATACTGATTCTACTTTGGTTAAGAACGATGCATAATTTTTTGTATTGACGCTAATAACCAGGTTATTAACCTCATCAGCTTTTGGCGCATATATTACCATAAACGGGTATATGTCTTCATGAAGCGATTTATAATTAAATTCTTTCATTACGCCGGCAATTTCATATTTACGCGTACCATCTGTAAACAATTTGGTACCGATAGCTTTATTGGGGCTTAGTCCTAAACGTTTTGCCAGCGCCTCATTGATCATCACTTTACCGGTATCATTTTGCATCAGGTTCCTTCCGCTTATTATTTTAATACCCATTGTTTTCACAAAGTTTTCATCAGCGTAAAGGTCTTGCTGGTCAACAGCATCGGCCGGGTTGGTACCTGATAAAAACACACCCCAGTCAAAGTAAGCTTCGGCACCAAAAGTATTGCTGGTTCTGCTTATTGATTTAATTTCAGGTAATTGCTGCAGATCAGAAGCCAGGGCGTACATTTTACTTTTCGTGTCATTAGTGTGAAAGGTTAATATAATCTGCTGGTCTTTTTCAAAACCCAGATCTTTATTCTTCACATAATTTAACTGGCTATAAATAATAATTACACCAGTAATCAATACAATAGATATCACAAACTGGAAAACAACCAGCGAACGCCTTATACCCGAAACCGAAACCTGGTTGGTAAAGTTTCCTTTAATGACTTTAATAGCCATAAATGCCGACATATAAAATGCCGGGTAACTCCCCGCAGCCAAACCGGTAATCAGTATAAGCGCAGCCGGCATGATGAATAATGCCGGATTATTTAAAAGTGACAAATGAATATCGGCCTGCGTTATCTGATTTAAATAAGGTATCAATAGCCACAAAAGAGGCAAGGCTATGATCACACTGATAAACGCCAGCAGAAATGACTCGCCCAAAAATTGTATGATCAGATCATATTTACCGGCACCAATAACCTTACGTACCCCAACCTCTTTGGCACGCTTTGAAGCCCTGGCGGTTGATAGGTTCATGAAGTTTATACAGGCGATAATTTGTATCAATACAGCTATCAAGATCAGCATGTATAAAAAGGCTGAGCTTACTATTTTCCCGCCTTCGGCGTCATAACCCGGTGTGGTATGTATGTTTTGTACAGGCTGAAGGTGTAAGATCTTGGTCATACCTGAGCTTTTTAATTGCTCGCCTCCATGTTTGCGTAAAAATTCGGGTAATTTTTTTTCAAGAGCGGCTGCGCTTGCACCCGGGCGCAACTTTACGAAAGATAAGGTGAAATTATAACCCGCCCATGAGTTGTCAGTAAGTAAATCACTACCATAGCCGCTACGGTTTATTCTGATAAATATATTGGCCGACAGCTGCGACTTACCCGCGCTTTCATCTACGACTCCCGTAACTTTGAAAACATTTTTCCCGTCGGCATCATTCATGGTAACTATTTTACCGATAGGATCTTCGGTGCCAAAAAGCTTATCGGCCACCGGCTTTAATAACACTATTGAATTGGCTGCCTTAAAAGCATTTGCTGCCGAACCTTTAATAAAGTGATAGGTGAATACATCAAAAAAAGTTGAATCAACCGAATACGCGTTTTGTTCATAGAATGATTTTTCTTTATAGCTTATCAGGTGTTCCTTTGCGCCCAGGGTAGGGATAAAACGGGTATATTGCAACACTTCCGGAAAATCATTCTTCATTGCAATTGCTATAGGCGGCGACGCGGTAGCCATATTTTTAACATCGCCGGTATGGGTTATTGATGTAGTGATACGATAAATATCATTTACATCTGCATGATGATGGTCATAACTATACTGATCTTGCACATACAATAGTATATACATACAGCATATAGTGCCTGTTGCAAGCCCTATAATATTAAGTGCGCTGAAGAAACGGTTTTTCAATAAAAAACGAAATGACGTTTTTATATAATTCTTGAACATAAGCTATAAATTAAATTCACCTCGTACGTTCAACCATTTAAATGCCATTGATTTAAAAAATTAATAATCAATTATTTACAAATAAAAAATAATTAATTATTGTTCGCTTTTGATACAATAAAATGTGCGTTACCGTACTATGTTAGCGATAATGTATTTAAGCAGAAAAGGCGAAAGATTCAACACCTTTCGCCTTTTACCTTTAGCCTTTCAACCTCAATTACATATATGCTCTTTGGTTCTTTCCTTCCATCCAGTTAACAAAGGCGCGGTTAACCACCTTGTTGCCACCCGGGGTTGGATAATCGCCCGAGAAATACCAGTCGCCGGTATGATCCGGGCAGGCTTTATGCAGGTTATCTAATGTCTGGTAAATAACAGCTACCTCGCATTTAATTTCTTTTGGCGTGATGATCTGCGCTATACGGTCAGAAACTTCCTGGTCTGTAAATGGCTCATATATAGCCTTTACATAATTCACTACTTCTTCTTTAGGTAGTGATGCACTGGCCTTACACTTGTTATAAACATCGGCAATGATATTTTCCTTGCCTTGTTCTTTAAGCAGGCTTATAGCAGCTTCAAATGCAACAAACTCACCCATACGCGACATATCTATACCGTAACAATCAGGGTAACGAATTTGCGGCGCAGATGATACCACCACCACCTTTTTAGGGCCTAAACGATCCAGGATCTTCAGTATACTCTGTTTTAACGTTGTACCACGAACGATGGAATCATCCAGTACCACCAGCGTATCGGTACCATTTTTTATCAGGCCGTAAGTAGTGTCATAAACGTGTGCCACCATTTCGCTGCGGTCAGCATCCTGCGTAATAAACGTACGCAGTTTAACGTCTTTGATCGCTATCTTTTCAACCCTTGGTGCCATGCAAAGCACTTCGGTCAATTCCTCTTCACTTATCTTGTCTTCACGGTTAAGCAACCTGTCTTGCTGGTATTTTTTTATGTATTTATGCACCCCTTCTACCATGCCATAAAAAGCCACCTCGGCAGTATTTGGGATGTATGAGAATACTGTGTTTTTAATATCATTGTCAACCGCGCTCAATATTTGCGGGCAAAGCAGCCTGCCTAATTGTTTACGCTCGCGGTAAATAGACGCGTCGCTTCCCCTTGAAAAGTAGATCCGCTCAAATGAGCAGGCTTTCTTTTCAACCGGTTCGCTAAACATATCTTCAGATACCTTGCCGTTTTTCTTAACGATTAGCGCATGGCCGGGCTGGATCTCCCTGATATCCTCAATAGGGATATTAAACGCTGTTTGTATAGCGGGGCGTTCTGAAGCAGCGACTACGATCTCATCATTATAATAATAATAAGCCGGGCGGATACCTACCGGGTCGCGCATTACAAACGCGTCGCCATGGCCAAGCATACCGGCAATGGTGTAGCCGCCATCCCAGTTACGGGCAGACTTACGCAGAATTTTAGCTACGTCCATATCCTTGGCTATAAGCTTGCTTATCTCGGCGTTATCGTCCAATCCTTCGCGTTTATACTGGTCAAACAAGCCTTGTACCTCGGTATCAATAAAGTGGCCCATTTTCTCTAACACGGTAACGGTATCGGCTTTTTCTTTAGGATGCTGGCCCAGGTCATACAGTTGTTGCAATAACTCATCAACATTGGTCATGTTAAAGTTACCTGCAATAACCAGGTTACGGGTCATCCAGTTGTTTTGGCGCAGAAAAGGGTGACAGCTTTCAATGCTGTTTTTACCATGCGTGCCATAACGTAAATGGCCCAATAACACTTCGCCGGTAAAGCTTACGTGCTCTTTGAGCCATTCGGTGTCAGCCATTTTTTCAGGCGATTCCTTTTGTATATCGGCAAACTTCTTCTGGATATACTCGAATATATCAGCAACGGCATTTGATGCCATTGACCGGTGCCTGCTAATGTACCGCTTACCCGGAGCAACGTCCAATTTAATAGTAGCAACACCCGCGCCATCCTGGCCGCGGTTATGTTGTTTTTCCATTAAAAGATAGAGCTTGTTTAAGCCGTACAGCGCAGTGCCGTATTTTTTCTGATAAAAAGACAGTGGCTTTAAAAGGCGGATAAATGCCACACCGCATTCATGTTTAATCTGATCGCTCATGATTGATGATGAGCCGGCAAAGTTATAACTTTATCCTAAACTGTTGTCAGGAGAATTGTCATTAAATCGTATTAAAAATAATATTAATTTAACAATCAGGCGCGCACTGCTTTGTTCTAATTAACTTCTTCGCTGTCAAGACTAAAATGTATATCTATAGCCTCACCAATTTCCTGTAGCGGCATATGCTGTACACACGAAGGTGTTTCAACATATACCCATAAGCCTGCATCGGTCTTACCAATCTGGTGATAGGCCTCGCCACAAAAAACATCATAAAGCGGCGGTATAACAGAACTCATCTTAACTTTATAATCAGTATTATTAACAGTAACAACGAAAAAGTTATTTTCCATAATGTGATATTTTAAATAACGCGAAAACAAGACAGGTACTCTAATCAAATCTACAAAAAAAAGGCCGACTAAAAAGCCGGCCCTCTAACTATTGGTTTATAGATTGTTTAGTGGTGGTAAATTTAAAGTCGCTCACCGTGCTGGCTAATGTCAAGGCCAATCACTTCTTCTTCTGCCGATACACGTAAAGGCGAGATCATATCTGTGATCTTTAATAAAAGTAATGAACCAAAAAAAGCGAATATTGACACCAGTATCAATGCGAACAACTGGATCAAAAACAAATGGGTTTGCCCGAAGAACAAGCCGTTGCCGGTAGTATTACCCGAGTTAACATTTTGATTAGCAAATACGCCTGTAAGCAGCATACCTACCATACCGCCAACACCATGGCAAGGAAAAACATCTAAAGTATCATCGATAGACGTACCTGTGCGCCACTCGACAACTAAATTACTGATCACTGCCGATATGATACCTATTGCTAGTGAATGCGGAATAGAAACGAAACCAGCTGCAGGTGTAATAGCTACCAGGCCAACAACAGCACCTATACAGGTACCCATTGCCGATGGTTTACGACCGCGCAGCATATCAAAAAATATCCAGGTTAAACCCGCCGCTGCTGATGCCGTAGTACTTGTTGCCAATGCGATAACTGCCAAGTGGTTTGCACCAAATGCAGAGCCCGCGTTAAAGCCAAACCAACCAAACCATAATAAGCCCGTACCTATTAATACGTACGTGATACGTGCAGGTGAATGGCTGGGCTCGTTTCTTTTCTTTAAATACAAGGCCGATGCCAATGCAGCCCATCCGGCAGACATGTGTACTACTGTACCGCCTGCAAAATCAAGCACGCCTAATTTAGCCAACAAGCCATCGGGGTGCCAGGTTGCGTGCGCCAGTGGCGTAAATATGAATATGCTGAATAGCACCAGGAAAATGATATACGAATTAAAACGGATACGCTCTGCAAATGCACCGGTTATTAATGCAGGAGTGATGATAGCGAACTTTAGCTGGTACATGGCAAACAATAACAGCGGAATAGTGGGTGCTGATTTCCAGGTGGCGTCGCCCAGCATGCCTTTCATCATAAAATAGGTGGCCGGGTTGCCAATAATACCATGAAAGCTATCGCCAAATGCAAGGCTAAATCCAAATATCCCCCACATTACCGTAATAATAACCATACAAACCACGCTTTGCAGCATGGTAGATATTACGTTCTTTTTATTAACCATACCGCCGTAAAAAAATGCCAGGCCTGGTGTCATGATCAGAACTAATGCGGTTGACATTAGCATCCAGGCAATGTCGCCGGTATTAAAATGACTGGTTCCTGTATTTTTAAATTCGACGGAAGGAAAAATAAAGGTTAATATTAAAATAAAAACGATAAGAAAAAACGGAAAATAGCGCTTCATATAAAAATTAAAGAATAATTTAAAAAAACGGCTGAATTTATGATTAATATCATAAATAAATGAAAAAAATGTTAAATTTTTACTAAAAACAGCACGAATTAGCGGTTTTTACAAAAACTGCGTAAGCCAGTTGGGGAAAATTCCAAGTAATATCAACATCACTGAAATAATAATTGCGCCTATCAGTATATAATTTGGTTGCGGAATTGGCTCGGCGGTAGATTCTGTCCGTTTTAAAAATAGATTAAGCGGGATCTTGATGTAATAAAATAACGACACAACGGTAGTAAGTGCGCCGGTTATGGTTAAAAGCATTAAAAAAATGCTGTTATTTTGCTGATAGATGCTGTAAACTGCCGAAAAAACAAACAATTTACCGGTAAAACCGGCAGTTACCGGCAAACCGGTCAGCGAAATCATGATAATGACAAAGCAAATTGACGCCGCAGGATATTTCAGGCCCAATCCCCGGTAAGTGTTTACATCTTCAGAACCGGTGATGCGGGTAAAATACGATACCAGCATCAACGCGCCAATATTTGCCAGAACATATACCGCCAGGTAATACTCCAAAGCTTTTATGCCTTGCGCGCTAAACGTAACCACGGCCATCAGCGCAAAGCCGGTATGGCCTATGCTTGAATAAGCCAGCATCCGTTTGGCATTGTTTTGCATAACGGCCGCAAAGTTCCCGGCAATCATGGTAATTATGCCGATCACGGACAAGCACAACTCAAAATTAAAGCTATGCCATTGCTGTGAACTAATAAAAGGTGTCAGGAAATTGATCAGCAAGGCAAACGCGGCAATTTTAGGTACAGTGGATAAAAATGCCGTAATGGGTGTAGGCGCACCTTCGTAAACATCAGGCACCCAAAAATGGATGGGCACAAATGATAGTTTAAAGCCTATACCAACCAGCACCAGTATCAGCGCAAAAGCAACACCTGCCCCGTTAACCTGCATCAGGCCGGAAATAAAAACGGGATCAAACAGGCTTAACGTCCCGGTAAAGCCATAAAGCAGCGAGATGCCATACAGCATAACTGCCGATGCCGCGGCACCAAACAATACATATTTTAACCCGGCCTCGGTACTGAAAGCATTTTCTGAACGGTACGCTACTAATAGGTAGGAAGCGATAGAAACCATCTCGATAGATAAATACACCGAGAGCAGGTTTGCAGCCATCGTCATTAAATGCAGGCCAAGAACCGCGGCTATGGTGATGGAATAGAGGTCGGATAATTTTTTTGTGTGCGATTTGAGGCGCTCGTCCCAGGCAAAATATAATATTAACAGAAATGCTGATACATCAATGATCAGCCGGAATATAACAGAGATATGCGTATGCAACAACATTCCTCCGAACAGGAATCTACCTTGCTCCGCCACAAGTGGCAACTGGATAATATTTTTTTCGATAATAAGCAAGATCCCCGCGGCAGCAACAATGCGACATAAGCGTTCGGAGTTACGGCCAAACAGCAGATCTGTAATTAATACGACAATAAATAGCAGCGACAGGTAGATCTCGGGATTGAAATATTTAATATCGCCCAGGATACCGGTTAACTGCTGGCTTATATTGGGTATTAACTCGTGCATGTTATTTGGTTAGATGTAAAAACTGCACCAATGCCAATACCGAATCATTGATTTTACTGAACACTAACGATGGCATTATACCCAGCGCCAGTACCACTATAGCTAATGGTAATAAAGTTATGATCTCGCGGATATTCAGGTCGGTTAAGGCGGCTTTCCAAATGTCGCCACCTTTCAGGGATACCTGGCCGAAGAAAACACGCTGCAATGTCCATAAAAAATAGCAGGCACTTAGCAAGATCCCTCCCGCGCCGCAAACCGCCATCCAATAAGGCAGCAGTCCGTTTACAGTAGGCGATTTAAATGCGCCGGCCAAAGAAAACGCCTCGGCTATAAACGCCGAAAAGCCGGGTAAACCTAATGACGCGAAAAACGCGATCATGATAAAAACGGTATATTTTGGCATCAACGTACCCAGTCCGCGGAAATGGTAAACATTCCTGTCGTGCACACGATTATAAACCACGCCTACCAAAAAGAACAACATGGTTGATAAGAAACCATGGCTTACCATTTGTATCACCGCCCCGCTTAAACCTTCGGCTGTTTGCGACGCGATACCCAACAACACAAAACCCATTTGCGATACGGATGAGTAGGCAATGATCTTTTTCAGATCGCGCTGCGCAAGGGCGTTTAACGCGCCGTATAAAATAGATACAACGCCCAGCAATCCCAGCCAGAAAGCACCTGAGGCGGCTATCTCCGGGAATATACCCAGGCAGATCCTGATGATTCCGTACCCGCCAATTTTTAACAATATGGCAGCCAGTATAATAGATACGGGAGTTGGCGCTTCAACGTGCGCGTCGGGTAGCCAGGTGTGCAGCGGCACAACCGGCACTTTAATGGCGAATGCTATAAACAGAATGATAAAGCCAAGTGTACGCGCGGATACACCAAATATAGTATAATGGCTCAGCACCGAAAATATCGAACCCGTGCTGTAATTAGCTGGGTTCATCATCTGGATCATGTTAAAGGTATGGTTGCCTGTTGAAGGATCGGTTACCGACAGGTATAAGCCGATCATCACCAGCAACATAAATACTGAACCAAACAGTGTGTACAGGAAAAATTTGATAGCCGCGTATTCGCGCCTTGCGCCGCCCCACATTCCTATGAGGAAGTATAAAGGCAACAACATCAGCTCGTAAAAAACATAGAACAGGAAGAAGTCCAATGAACAAAACACGCCCATTACCGCCATATCTAATATCAGAAACAGCACAAAGAAACCTTTTAAGTTACTCTTTATCTCCCACGATGCCAAAGCGGCAATAACCATCACCAGCGAAGCCATAACCAACAGCGTAATGGATATACCGTCTATCCCCACAAAATAATCCATCTGCATATGGCCCAGGCTGCCCAGGTCAAGGTTTATCCATGGTACTTTCTGTACATATTGAAACTGGCTCTCGGTTGCTATACCGCCAAATGCCGCGCCGGTTTTAAAGTTAAGGTACATCACTATACTCATACCCAACTGTACCAGCGTACCCAGTAAAGTAATGTATTTAAAACTACCACGCAGGTTTGAGGGCATCAAAGCAATGATAAGCCCAAACAGCAATGGTATAAATATGAGTATGGTTAAGATGTTCATTTATTAATCTAAACTGTTAAATATATGATCAACGCCAGCACAATTGCCAGCATGCTAAACAAATAATATTGAATTTTACCGCCCTGAAAACGGCGCACAAAATTACCGGTAATTTGTACGATAAAGGTAAGCAGCCGTGATATTCCGTCGATAATGTTATAATCAAACCAGGCGGCTATTTTTGAAACAGCTACCATAAAATTTGCCAGACCATTGATGAATCCATCAATAACTTTGCGGTCTATCCATGATAATGCACTGCTGAGCGCCATTACCGCACCCACAATTACTTTATTGTAAAATTTATCGATGTACCACTCGCGGTAAGACAAATGGAACAAAAAGCCGGTCTGTTTAAACACCATCAACTTACGCCCCGAGTAAACCGACCATGCCCAATACATTAAAAACAAGCTCAATATATTTACACCTACAGGCACAATAGTATGGTAAATATTTACCCGCTCTAAATGGATCGAACCAAAGCCTTCAAACAACCACGCACGCTCATAAAGCACCGGGTTTAATGAAAAAATGGGGAACAATGAAGCTGCAGCCAATAACACCAAGGGCAACTTGTATTGCAGGCCACCATCGCTAACATGGTATTTAACATGGGGATGGAACTGCTCTAACCTAAAATCGCCGCAAAACACTTTTGTTATCAGCCTGATGACGTAAAAAGCGGTAAGCCAGGTAGTAACAATTGCTCCTATGGGGATAAGCCTGAATACAGCACTTTTACTGTCGGACCAATCGACCGCCTGGACCAAAATGCCATCTTTTGATAAATAGCCTGACGTAAACGGCAAACCTATCAACGCGAAACCGGCAATAACGGCAACCCAAAACGTCAGCGGCAGTTTTTTACGCAGGCCGCCCATGTATAAAATATTCTGCGGATCAATATCAAGGTCGTTATCTTCTTTAATATGCTGCATTTCGTGGATCACGATACCGGCTACCAAAAACAAAGCACATTTAAAAAACGCGTGGGTAACCAAATGGAATAATGACGATGCGTAAGCGCCTATCCCCATGGCCATCACCATAAAGCCCAATTGCGATATGGTTGAGTAAGCCAGGATACGTTTCAGATCATTTTGCGTAAGCGCGATGGTAGCCGCCATAAATGCGGTAAAGCAACCGACTACGGCCAGTATATCCAATTCGGTAGTGTTAAACAGTGGATAAAAGCGGCCTAACAAAAACACACCTGCGGCCACCATAGTGGCGGCATGAATCAATGCCGATACAGATGTGGGGCCTTCCATGGCATCAGGCAACCAGGTATGTAACGGGAACTGTGCTGATTTGGCCGCTAAACCTAAAAAGATCCCGCCGAAAGCAATGTATTGCCAAACGGCCGGTAAGCCACCGCCTTGGGTAACCCATATACCATTCTGTATAGTAGATTGACTAACCAGGCCGCCATTGCTAAATAGGTCAGGTATATCAAACGTGTGAAACTGTGCAAACAGGACCATGATAGCTGTAAGTAAACCAACATCGCCTATCCTGTTCATCAGGAATGCCTTTTTATTGGCCTGTACTGCCTTATCGCGCGTAAACCAAAAGCCTATCAGCAGGTATGATGAAAAGCCTACCAGCTCCCAGAAAGCATATAACAGGATCATGTTATTGACCACTACCAGCGCCAGCATACTAAAACAAAACAGGCCGAGGTATATGAAATAACGGTCGTGATTTTCATCATGCTTCATATAGGCAGTCGAATAGATGTGTACCGGTAATGCAATAAGCGATACTAGCATCAATAACACAACTGATAAATTATTAAGGTAAATACCGCCGTATAACTGCGTATCGCCTATGGTAAACCACAACCGTTGTACATAAACCTCATTACCGTTCCATATTTTTGTAAACACAATTACAGACAGCACGCAACTTACCAAAATAGCCGCAGTAGCTATCCAACCCGATACTTTATTGCGCTTACCCGGCAAACAGCAATTTACCAAACAGGCAAACAGCGGCAACAATACCGTTGCTACTGCAAAGTAATTAGTTAATACATCATGGTATGGTATGGATGTTTTCAAATATTGTATTTAATAATATTCATAAAGCTCCCCTCTTGAGAGGGGGCGTGTTTGACTGTGCGGCTGCAGGGGTGTCTTGATGCGCGCAAAAGGACACACCCCTTCCCCCTTTTGAGAGGGGAGTCGCACATGCCTGTGCTTCTGCTTATTGCTTCTATCCCTGAGCGCATAACTAATCCTTCAACCCATCGATCTTACCCGGATCAATGGTTCTGTATTTTTTATAAACGTTAAGTATAATGGCCAAAGCAACCGCCGTTGTGGCTGCTGCCAGTACAATGGCAAACAAGGCAAACACTTGCCCGCCATTGGCTATTTTATCAAATTTGCCAAATGCTACCAGGTTTAAAATAGCGGCGTTAAGCATTAACTCTATTCCTATTAAAATTTGTATGGCGTTATGCTTGGTTATGATCATGTATAAACCAATGCAAAACAACGCCGCGCTGACAATCAGGAAATCAGTTAGTGTGATCATATAGCCCCACGCTCCTTCCTTGCCAAATGCGCTGCGCCAACCAGGGCCATCATCAATAAAATGGATATAGCTTCAAACGGCAGCAGATATCGTGTCATTAAATTGATGCCGATGTTGTCTATCATTAGATCATTTGGCTTTATGGCTGCATTTGCCGCGGTAACCTGCTTTATCCAAGGCAAATTATTTACATCTGTTTTAAGCACTACATTTACCATCACCACAAAAAACAGCGCGGCCAATAGTAATGCGGGCAACTTGCTCACACTAATAAATTTACCTTTCTGTTGTTGTAAAATACCCAGCGTTTCTTTGCCAGACAGCATAAAGGCAAATAGTATCAATACCAATACCCCGCCTACATAGATCACGATCTGGGTGACGGCCACAAAATCGGCCAAAGCCAGTACATACAAACCTGCAAGGCCAAACAGCGTGATAAAGAACATAAATATAGAACGCACCAAATTTTTGCTACTTGCCACAAACAATGCCGATGCTATAACCACAAAGGCCATTACATAGAAAATGACTTGCGCTATGTTCATGCACTGCCCTCCTTTTTATTTAGGGCAGCCAGTTTCGCGGCCTGCCTTTCGGCCAGTTGATTTTCTAATAACTGCCTTTTTTCGGCAGCGTCTTCGGGCGACATTTCAGAAAACTCGTAGTTCAGGTTCTTCAGTTCGAAAACACTTTTGTCGTACTGATTGGTCATTACAATACATTCTGTGGGGCAAACTATGGTACATAAGCCGCAATACATGCACTTGGCCATATCAATATCAAACTTAGCGGCATACAGTAGTTTCTTTGAACCATCAGATGTTTCGCCAATAGAACCGGTGGTAGATTTTATCGACTCTATAGTGATACAATCAACCGGGCAAATTTTAGCGCAAAGGTCGCATACAATACAATCATCCATTTCCACATCCAGCTGGTAACGGCCCACTTCGGGTACGGGCAGTTTTTGGTGCGGGTACTGGATAGTATTGGTACGTTCGTCCAGTTGCTTAAAATAATTATCATCGCGCACAGATATTACTTCCCGCTTAGCGTTACCCGCAAACAGGTGCCTGAAAGTAAGCGTTAAGCCCTTCCATGCTGTAGTAAATCCGTTTATTGCTCTATTCATTTTATGATTTCACCGATCTTTGTTTGATTACACCGATCTGCACTTCACTAATTTTTAACTTTTAAATTCGAAATCGAACATCCGAAATTCGAAATCAACACTACATCAACCATAACCGCCATATCCCCGATATCAGCATACATAAAAACGCCAGGGGTGTCAGCACCTTCCAGCATAAATTCATTAACTGATCAACGCGTAAACGGGGTAAGGTCCACCTTATCCACATCTGTATCACTACCAGTGTTAAGGTTTTTGCCAGGATCCAGAATATTCCCCATGCCGTTCCGGTTGTCCATGTCGCCAATTGCACTGCTCCCATGTTGGGCAGCGGTGTATTCCACGCACCTAAAAACAATATCACCCCAACCATTGATACCAAAAACATCATGGCATATTCTGCTAGGAACACCAGCGCGAACTGCAGCCCGGTAAATTCGGTATGAAAGCCTGCTACCAATTCAGATTCTGCTTCCGGAATATCGAACGGTGCACGGTTACTCTCAGCTAATGACGCTATAAAATATATCACGAAGGCGACGATGAGGTGCGGTGCCCTGAAAATATTCCATGACAGTATCCCTCCCGTCGCTGATACATCCCAAAAACCTAAAAATTTTGTTTTTTCTGCGGATAAGATTCCCTGTTGTAAAGAAATATCCTGCAGGTTCAGCGTTTGCGCTATCATAACTACAGATATCAGCGCAAACCCCGCCGGGATCTCATAAGAGATGATCTGCGCAGCCGACCGCATGGCACCTAAAATAGAATACTTATTGTTTGATCCCCAACCAGCCATCAGTATACCTAATGTTTCAATAGAGATAATAGCTAAAATATAATACAGACCGATATTGATATTGGCCGGGGCAAGACCCGGAGCCCACGGCAGGGCCGCGAAACCAAGATAAACTGCCACAAAAATAATTACTGGCGCCATCAGGAAAAGTACTTTATCGGCAGGGGCAGGTATGATCAGTTCTTTTTGAATAAGTTTTATGATATCTGCCAGCGTTTGCAGCAAACCAAATTTGCCCACTTCGGTAGGGCCAAGCCTGTCTTGTATAAAGGCAGAAAGCTTGCGTTCGGCATATACGCCAAACAATGTAAATACGGCTACAAAAGCAAATAAGCCTATCGCAATAATGAAATATGTAATATAAAAGTTCAACCGGTTTGCTTTAGCTGCAAACTTAAGAAATTTTGAATTGATTGAGTTGGATTACCACCATAAAGTTGACCAAACTGGTAGGAATTAATTAAAATTGGTGAAAGTATGGTCTTAAAGCCAATTTCACTTATTACAACTAAATTCTGTAACCGATACAAATGATGACGTTACCGGCGCGGCAAAGAAGCGTGAGGCATGACGGTCAAAGTCTGTGGTGTCGTCGGTTGTGTAAAATTCACGGGTACCGCTGCGGCTTATTTTTTGTTCCAGTTCGGGGTGACGCTGCAGGTAATCTGCCAAGCTTTTGGCTACGATATCGCCCTGGGCTACCACATTTACGTTGGCAGGTAAATGCGCTTTTATCTGATCCTGCAATAAAGGATAATGGGTGCAGGCTAATAAAAGGGTATCAATATCGGCAGACTGCACCATGATCTGGTCAAGGTATTCTTTTATAAAAAAGTCTGACCCGGGCTTTTCATACTCGCCGCTTTCAACCAAGGGCACCCATAAGGGGCAGGCTTGCTGGTAAACCTTGAGTTTGGGGAAGAATTTCTGGATCTCTATCAGGTATGATTCTGACTGTACCGTTCCGCTAGTACCTAATACGCCTATTTCTTTTGTTGCCGAATAATCGCCTATAACCTCGGCTGTAGGCCTTATTACGCCCAGAACCCGTTTTGAAGGGTCAAGGCCCTGCATATCTTTTTGCTGGATGGTACGCAATGCCTTTGCCGATGCGGTATTACAAGCCAGAATGATCAGCGGACAATCCTGCTTAAATAACCATTGTACACATTCCCAGGTATATTGATGGATGGTTTTAAACGAGCGGTTGCCATACGGCGCACGGCTGTTATCGCCCAAATAAATATAATCATACCCCGGTAATTGCTCTGCGATAGAACGAAAAACGGTTAACCCGCCAATGCCTGAATCAAATATACCTATGGGCTGCATTTCTGTTAAAGATTGGTTGTTGAAGTTTGAAGATTGGTGATCTATATCAGTGCAATCCCCCAAATATGACCAAAAATAAAAAAAGCGCCCCGTATAATGAGGCGCTTTTTATAAATGTGTTATTTAAATTATTTTGTACCGGCAGCTGGCGCACCTGCACTTAAGCCTAATTTAGCTTTTACCGGGGCGATCAGATCATCAGCCGGTGGAGACACCAATAAAGCTGTTTGTGATGAATCTAATACATAAGTAAATCCTTTTTCTTTAGCTACTTCAGCAATAGCGTTATGAACTTTATCAAGGATTGGTTTCATCAATTCCTGGCCTTTAGCTTCAACTTTTTGTTGCGCGTCATTTTGGTAATCCTGAGCGCGTTTTTGTAAGTCAGCCAAATCACTTTGTTTAGCAGTTTTTACCGCGTCGGTCATAGTTGCTTGTTTAGCCTGGTAATCAGCGCTTTTGTCCTGCAACTCTTTGCCCATACCTTGTAAAACATCTAAAAATGTTTTTTTGTAAGCGTCTATCTGGGTGTTAACGGTTTTAAGTTCGGGCATTGCCTGAATCAAATCGTTAGTATTGATGTATGCAATTTTTGTTTGTGCCTTGGCAAAGTTGCCCATCGACATCATGCCTACTGCGACTAAAGCAACTTTAAATAGTTTTTTCATTGTTCTTTTGTTCTGTTTAATTTAATTAATGTGCGATTATATATATAATAATTTTATTTAGCAAATACTCCGGGCTTTAATCCCAGGCGTGTTATCACATCGGCGCTCTTATCGTAACGCGGATTAGCATACAGCATTATAACCTCGCTGTTTTTATCAAATATCATATCCAGGTTCTGGTCTTCGGCAACGGCTTGCACTGCTTTGGCCACCCTGTCTTGTATGGGTTTCATCACGGCGCTGCTTTTTGTTTCCAGCTCGCCGTCCGGGCCAAATTTTTGACGTTGAAAATCTTTCGCGGCTTTTTCTTTGGTAACCACTTCGTCCTCGCGGCGTTTTTTCATATCTGCCGACATTAACACCTGGTCTGCCTGGTACGCCTTGTACATCCTGTCAATTTCCTGGAAGCGGTTGTCAACCTCTTTTTGCCATTGATCTGATAGCGCGCTTAACTGTTTTTGTGCCGATACGTACTCAGGCATGTGTTTTAAAATGTAATCAGAGTCAACATAACCAAAACGTTGAGCAAATGCGCCTGCGCATGCTAAAAACGTAAAAGCGAATACTAAAATTACCTTTTTCATCAATTTTTTTTCTATTTAGTTAAAGCCACCGCTCAGGCTTTGTGAAATAGAGAAGCTAAACTGCCCTTTATTAGCCGACGGTATGCCCGGGATAGGATCGTAACCGTAGCCATAATCCAAACCAAGTAAACCAAAAATAGGTAAAAAAATCCGTGCGCCAATACCTGTTGATCTTCTAACGTTATAAGGATTAAATTGCGAGAATTTATCCCAAACGTTACCGCCTTCAGCAAATACCAGTAAGAATATAGTTGCAGATGAACTGGTAATAACAGGGTGACGTATTTCAAATGTTAACTTATCGTAGATAGCACTACCCGGGTTGGTATCGGCATTGTAGTGTGACCCAACCGGCACGATAGAAAAGTTTTGATAACCGCGTAAACCAATGATATCACTACCCTGTAAAAACTGGTAGCTCTGCATACCGTCACCACCCAATTTAAAACGCTCAAACGGCGATCCCGGTACGATAGAGTTATACTCGCCAAGAAAACCAAAACGGGCCTGGCTCATCAATACAAATTTACCGCCAAGGCCAATGTACCATTGCGCGTCAAACTTGGTTTTGTAATATTCTACAAAATGGTATAATTGCTCTTGTGTTGGCGGCAGCTTATAGTTGATGCTGTTAAACAGCGAGTAAGGCGGCGTACCTTGTAATGTAAACTTGATATTTGAACCACCTGTAGGGAATACCGGCGAACCTTCTAACGAGTTACGTGAAAGCTCCTGCGTTAACTTGATATTATAAGAAGTACCGTTTTGGAACAGGTAACCCGGATAATTATCTAACGCGTAGTGGTCAAAGTTTAATGAGTAATTTAACTGGAAGTGGTTGTCAGGCCATTTTAAACGCTTACCTAAAGTAACACCAACACCGTTTATGCGTAAGTGGTTATAGTTAGGGTCTGTTTTGGCATAATACTGCCCGGTTGAACTTAACTGGGTGTAGGCTGATACCGCGAAGTAAATTGGCTTTTTACCACCTAACCATGGCTCAGAAAACGTAAACGAATAGTTTTGGTATGACCTGCCGCTTGACTGGCCCCTTAAGCTTAGCTTCTCACCATCGCCTTTTGGCAGTGGTTTGTAGTCTTTAAGGTGGAAAATATTTTTTATAGCAAAGTTATTGAAGGTAAGGCCCAGTGTACCCACAAACTGGCCGCCACCAAAACCACCTGAAAGCTCAACCTGGTCTGACGGTTTTTCAACTACGTTATAGATCAGATCGACCGTACCATCTGCCGGATTAATGTTTACCGGCCTTGGTTCAGTTTTAGTGTCATCAAAGTTACCCAACTGGCCAATTACACGCGTACTTTCAATCAGGGCCGCTTTATTGAATTTCTGGCCCGGTAATGTTTCCAGTTCGCGTATAACCACTTTATCGTTGGTTACATCGTTACCTTTAACCGTTACACGGTTGATGGTGTACTGCGGACCTTCAAACACCCTGATATCCAAATCAACTGTATCATGGCGGATGTTAATTACCGGATCGGCATTGTAAGTCAGGTATCCATCATTTAAATACAATGATGAAATGTCGTCGCCACTTGGGCCACCGCCGCTTAAGCGCTTGGTTAATGCCTCTTCACTAAATACATCACCTTTTTTAATACGCAGATACGCGGCTAAGTAAGCATCACTAAATTTAGCATTGCCAGACCATTTAATATTACCGAAATAATATTTCTGTCCTTCGTAAATTTTGATCTTTACGTCAACAGTTTCATAATCATGTTTGGTAACCGTATCTTTTACTAAAGCAGCATCAAAGTAACCGTGCTCTTTCATCTTATCGATTAGGTTTTGCTTATCCTCGGTGTACTTATCGTCCTTGAATTTTTTAGAACCAAATATGTTATAGAATTTACGGGTACGTGTTTTAGATAAGAAACCCCTAAGCTTTGCCTGCGAAAAGTCTTTATTACCCTCAAAGGTAACCGAGTTGATCATTACCTTTCTGCCTTTATTAATAGTAACATCTAATATCAAACTGTTCGCGTCTCCGGGATCAGGCCTTTGTTTAATAGTTACCGTAGCGTTCAAAAAGCCTTTTTCATTATAAAAACGCTTGATGGTTGCAGTAGTGGTATTTATTAAATTGGTATTTACAATTTTACCCTTGCTGTCTAATTTCTTATTGATATCCTCTATTTCGCCCTTGCGGATGCCTAATAAACGCAGGTTTGACAAACGCGGTAATTCTTTTACGGCTATCTCGATGTAAGCGGTATCAAGGTTTAGCTTGGTTACGTACAACTTTACATCGTCAAATAAATTCTCTTTATAAAGATTTTTAACAATGGCTGCACTGGCTTCGCCGGGTAACAGCATTTTATCGCCCTTGTTTACTTTTGATATTTGAAGCAATACTTCTTTATCCAGGTGCTCAGTACCTGTAATAGTTACGCCACCAATGATATATTCTTTAGGGTTCAAATAGCTTAAAGTATCAGATGATGATGATGACGACGGCCTGTAAGTCGGGACGGTATTCCTGACCTGGGCCAGCGCACAAGTACTTATTACGGAGAAAAGTATAGCAAAAAGAAATTTATTCATTCGGATATTTTAGTGGGCTAAAAATAATTTATACAGTTGTTAAAATTTGTTAAAAGAAAAAATTTAGTTAACCTGCTCACTTGTCTTACCAAAACGACGCTCGCGTTTTTGGTAATCAAGTATGGCTTCATAAAGATCCTCTTTCCTGAAATCGGGCCATAGTTTAGTAGTAAAGTATAGCTCTGCATAAGCAATTTGCCACAGCAGGTAATTACTGATACGAAACTCGCCGCTTGTTCTGATCAACAACTCCGGGTCTGGTATATTGCCGGTATATAAGTTGTCTTCAAAAAGTTTTTCGTCTATATCTTCAAGTCGTATTTCACCGCTTTGCACTTTAGCAGCTATTGATTTAGCAGCATATACAATTTCGCGGCGAGAGCTGTAGCTTAATGCCAGTGTTAATACAAGCCCGGTGTTGCCGGCTGTGGTTTCAATGGCATTTTGTAACTCTTCGTAACATTTTTTGGGTAGCATGTCCAGATCGCCTATGGCATTAAGGCGAACATTTTTGTCCATGAAATTTTTGATCTCTTTGTGGATAGTACTAACCATCAATTCCATAATGGCCATAACCTCCAGCTTGGGGCGGTTCCAATTCTCTGAAGAAAAGGTGTATAACGTAAGGTATTTTACCCCAAGGTTTACGCCGCCTTCAACTACATCCCGTACAGAAGCCACACCATTATGATGACCAAATACTCTTAATTTGCCTTTTTCTTTTGCCCATCTGCCATTACCATCCATTATGATAGCTATATGCTGTGGTAATTTTAACAAATCAATCTGATCCTTATAACTCATTTCCTTTTGCCGGTTAATAAAAGCCACTATAGGCTATAATGTGTGTTTCTCATAAAGATTATGATTTAATAACACGCACTATAATAAATGCTTTTATTAAATAATGCCCAATTTTTCAGGTGACAAAGGTAAAACTTACTTTGTACTTTTTTAGTATGCAGGCAAAAAGAAAGTTTACACAAAAAAATGGCGTCTTTTAGCTTAAGTTATGAGTGTGTGGGTGTTGTGTTGATTTCTTTTTTAAGAACTGGCGGTCGATCCGAAAGATCAACGCCTGTGGCATTACAGCCCTGAAATTAGTAATAACACTTTTGTGATATAAAGGTATATGACAAAGAAAAACCTACAAATAAATAGGTATCCCTTGGTCTCAGATCGCCGCGTTGCGTGCCGGCTACAGCTGTTTGCCCTGCAGATCGATCGGACAAGGCAACAGATATGGCACTCGGCAACTTACTTCTATCAGGATAAAGGCCACTAACGTCGTCTAACCTATCTGTTAAAGCGGTGCGGTAGCCAAGGTCGGCAGCTAAACTTAAGCAGCCGGCTATGTTGTATTTAATCCCAAGGCCAAAAGGTATGGCTATGGTACTATTTGGATAAGTATTACCCTCGGTTTGTAGTTCGCGCAGGTCATAAGTCTGGCCTTGGTATTTGGCTTTCGGCGTATAACCCGTGTAGGCTATCCCTGCAAAAATATACGGTGTGTAAAGACTTTTACTAACTGAAGGAATGTATTCCATAAAGTTAAACTCTCCGGTTAAGCTTAACTCGCTCAATGGTGTGGTAAAGCTCAGGTTGCGGTTGCGTGCCTGCTGGCTTTTAGAGGTACTGTCCGCACCGCTGATGACACCATAAGTATATCCTAATTTAGCCGAAAAGTATCCGTCGAAATTGCGCTTAACAAAAGCGCCGCCCGCAAAGCCCGACACCTTTAGCGGGTTGTTCTGGTTTAAATCGCCCATGTAGCCGGCACCGCCCAAAAAACCGCCCAACTCCCAGGTTTGTGCCCGTAAATTAAAGGAGATGAACAGCAGTACAATAAAAAGTAACGATTTAGACATTCAACAAATTTAGTAATTGCGGGCATCAAGGCCCCACAATAGTTTGTTTCTTAACGTTGATAAATAACTTTCATTACTTAAACGGATAAGATTCAACTCAAAACTTGCTTTTTCAACCTTAAAGCGCATAGGTTTGTCTATCACTTCGGTTTTTGAATCGCAGGATAAAATATAATTGGCGCCGCGCGAATCAACCTCGAAGGATAAGACACTGCATTCCGGTAATATAATTGGCCTCACATTTAAATTATGCGGGGAAACGGGGGTAACAACAATGCTGTTAGATTCCGGGAATATAATTGGACCGCCGCAACTTAATGAATAAGCTGTAGAACCTGTTGCTGTCGCGATGATAAGGCCATCGCCCCAATATGAGTTTAAAAACTCGCCATCCAGGTACATGCTGGTGGTGATCATGGCCGAATCGTCGCGCTTATGGATGGTAATATCATTAAGCGCGAAATTATCCATACCCAATATATTCAGTTCAGACTCTACGCTTAACAACCCCCTTTTATCCAGGGTAAACTTGCCGTTTACAACCGCGTATATCGCCGCCGCGATATCATTTTTATTTACACTGGCCAAAAAGCCCAGGCGGCCAAAATTGATACCGATAACCGGAACGCCTGAATCGCGGATCACGCTAACCATATCCAGCAATGTGCCGTCGCCGCCAAGAGTTATAAAGGCATCTATAAAGCCTTTTATCTGGTCACCTTCATTAAGTACGCTGTAATTAACAGTATTGATTTTATCAGCAAGGTAATTATTAAGCTGACGATGGACATAGATCTCGACATTATGCAGTGATAACGCGTCAAACACCTGTTGTATAAAAGGGATTACTGCCTGATCATTAAATTGCCTGCCGTATACTGCTATTTTCATTTAGTTCAATAGTTCAATTGTTCATTAGTTTATTGGTGCCTTGCTTATTAGGCCATACAATTTATTAGCTATTATTAACGAACTAATAAACCATTGAACCAATGAACGCTAAAGATTAAGGTAATTCATCAATGAATCATACCTGTCCATCGAGTTATCGTTATTATCGGTGTGGTTAAATGTGGCTTTCACATCATATTCGTACCGTAAAAAAGTAGCTATTATATTAGAGATATCCTGCTTGTTTACTTTTAGCGTAACCTCCATGCGGGTCGAATCAGGGAAGGTGCGCACGTATGAACTTAGGATCTGGGCATTGTCTGACTCGACGATCTGCGCCATGTGCGCCAGCGAATTGTTTTTATTATTGATATCGAGCATAATGATACCGCCCGGCTGCGAAACCGATGTGATGGTAGCAAAATACTCGTTCATTTTATTAATGGGTATTAAGCCCAGGTAATTCTTCTTAATATCAAGAACCGGTACCACGCTAAGTTGCTGCTCATAAAACAAGCGGATAACATCATACACATGCTGATCTTCTCGTACATAGGGGTTAACCAGCGATAATGCCAAAGCGCCTATGGGGGTTTGGTTATCTACCTCGGGTAAAATATCGCTTTCGGCAAGCAAGCCTAAAAACTGCTCTTCGTTTACAATAGGCAAATGGCGTACGCGAAACTCTACCATACGGTCAAGCACCTTCTGTATACTATCAGAGGTGTGTACCGGTGGTATCGCGTCAGCTATCAATTCGCCTGCAAACATATTATACTCCTATTTTACTTAAAAACCCTTTTAATAAGCGGTTAAACTCCTGCGGATGCTCCATCATGGCAGCATGGCCGCATTTATCTATCCAGTGTAATTCAGAATCCGGCAAAAGCTGGTGAAATTCTTCAGCAACTTCGGGCGGTGTTATTTTATCATTCTTACCCCATATTATAGAAACCGGCATATTGATTTTATGCAGATCCTTTTTCATATTATGGCGTATGGCCGATTTTGCCATTGCTAACAACCGGATCACGCTGTGCCTGTCGTTCACTAATTTGTAAACTTCGTCAACTAATTCGGGAGTAGCAATTTTTGGATCATAAAAAGTGTATTCAACCTTTTCTTTTACAAAATCCATACTTTCCCTTCGCGGGAAAGAGCCTCCAAAAGCATTTTCATATAAACCCGAGCTACCGCTTAATACCAGCGCTCGGATCTTTTCAGGATGAGCCAGCACATAGATCAAACCTACGTGGCCACCCAGTGAATTACCTAAAAGAACTATATTTTCAAGCTTTTTATACTTGATAAACTTATGCAGGTACTTTGATAACGTTTTTACCCCTGTTGTTATTACCGGCAGGTCATACACAGGCAGCATGGGTAATAAAACCCTGTACCTTGGCTTAAATTCTTCAATAACCTCTTCCCAATTACTTAGCCCGCCCATTAAGCCGTGCAACAACAACAGCACCGGTCCTTCGCCCTCATCGATGTAACTAAAATCATGTTCCTCTTTAAGCACGAAACTCATATATATTTTTTTGTAAATGTAAACCCTAAATGTAGGCCTGAGCCTGTATATCGGCTATAAAAATAGCTTATTGCACTTTACCTGCAACTATAATATCAAATAAATTATCCCAGCAATTGTTTCACAACTTCTGAAATGGTTTTGCCGTCTGCCTGGCCGGCCATCTCCTTATTGACAAGGCCCATCACGCGGCCCATATCCTGTATAGAAGTGGCACCAATGCGTTCAATTATTTCCTGCACTACGCCTTCAATTTCAAAACGGGTCATTTGTTGCGGCAGGTAAGGCTCAATAACCTGCATCTCGCCTATCTCTATCTGGTAAAGATCATCACGGCCCTGTGCTTTATAAATATCTGCCGACTCTTTACGCTGCTTAACCAGTTTCTGCAATACCTTGATCTCGGCTTCCTGCGTCAATTCTTCGGCGGCGCCTTTTTCTGTTTTTGCCAATAACAGTGCCGATTTTATGGCACGTAAGCCCTGCAAACGCTCGGGCTGTTTAGCCAGCATGGCTAATTTTATATCCTGGTCTATTTGTGTAATTAATGACATCTTCTTTTTATTTCGGATTTCGAATGTTCAATTTCGGATTTATTATTTGCACATCTGCATATCCACGCATCTGCACATCAAATTATTTTCTCACTATCGTAGTAGCGTTTGCTTGTGCTGTCGGCATAATTAACAGGTCGTTTATGTTAACATGCTTTGGGCGCGATACTACAAACCATATGGTTTCGGCAATATCTTCGGCCATCAGCGGGTCAAAACCGTCATACACTTTTTTGGCCCGTTCTTTATCACCTTTAAAACGCACTTCAGAAAACTCTGTTTCAACAGCTCCCGGGTGTATGGCGGTAACTTTAATACCATGCTGCACCAGATCGATACGCATCCCTTTATTTAATGCATCCACAGCGTGCTTGCTGGCACAATATACATTGCCGTTTGGATAGACCTCTTTACCTGCAATGGAACCGATGTTTACAATATGGCCCTTGCCGTTTGCTATCATCCAGTTCGATACCACCTTGCTTACGTATAATAAACCTTTTATGTTGGTGTCAATCATGGTGTCCCAATCGTCAAGGTTACCGTTTTGTATGGGGTCAAGGCCCTGGCTCAGGCCGGCATTGTTAATCAGTACGTCAACCTTTTTCCACTTTGCGGGCAGATTTTCAAAATTGCTGATCACCTGTTCGCGGTCTCGTACATCAAAAGCACAAACCGCTACTTCTGTATTGTGTTTTTTATTAAGGCGTCCGGCCAATTTTTCCAACCTGTCAAGCCGGCGGCCGGTTAGTACCAGGTTATAGTTCTCGCGTGCGAACAATTCTGCGCAGGCCTCGCCTATTCCTGCGGTGGCCCCGGTAATCAGTGCTATTTTAGCCATAGGTATCCGATAGTATCCAATGCGAAATTAGTTTTTTTCATCGGGAATAAAATATTTTATAGTTTAAAACCGCCCTTTATTCAAAGTACAGGCTAAACATCAGCGTATGCAGCGATAATTTATCGATAGGTGCCGAGTACGGGTGATTTTCGTGCATCAAAACATTGCCCAGCGAGTTGGATAGCTTGATCTCCGGCGATAGTTTAAAAAACTCGAAGTAAATATCGCAGCCCAACCCGGCTTCGTAAGATGCATAGCCGCTGATATTTTTTACATGCTTGTCAATAGGCGCGGTATTTGCGTCGATATTTGCTTTTGAACCGATGCTTTGCGAGTACTTGATACCGCCTAATACATAGGCCCTGAAATCGCCTATCCTGTCAGACTTTAGTTTAAGCGACAAGGGCACATCAAGCGTTGTGGCCTGCACTGTTTTGAGGGTATTTTGTGAGGGATCTTCAAAAGTATAGCTCAAGGTACGGTCGGCAAATACAAATGATGGGGCCACACGTGTTTCCAGGTGATCTGTAAGCCTGTATCTGGCCAGGAAGCCCACCGCGAAACCCTGCGAGTTTGGCGAGCTGATGGTTTTTAAAGGGCTGGTTACCTGTGTACCATCGGTATCAAAAAAAGGCGCGCGCCAGTTGGGTGATTTATCTATTTTAAAGTAGTTGCTTACATAGCTAAAGCTAAAACCAAAGCTCAGATCTTTCTGATCTGCCCCGCCCCCCCAGCTTGGTACCGATTGCGCAAGCAGGCAGTTACCTGCAAAAAGCATCAGTATAGCTAAAAGGTACTTAGGTTTTATCATTTAACGCCCGTGTAAATTGAACAAATACCAAACGCTAAAGGCCTGCATTTGGTATGTTTAAAACCAACCTTGTCCATTACGGCAATAAAATCTTTGCCATCAGGGAAAGCGGCTACCGACTCGGGCAGGTAAGAATACGCCCTTGAATCTTTCGAGAAAAGTTTACCTATGCCCGGGGTGATGTAGTTAAAATAGAATTTATACAATTGTTTTATCGGGAATACCTTTGGTTTTGAGAACTCGAGCACCACCGCTTTACCGCCCGGTTTTAAAACACGGTTGATATCGGCAAGTCCCTTTTCTAAGTTTTCGAAATTGCGCACACCGTAGGCTACTGTTACCGCGTCAAATCCATCGGCATCAAAGGGTAGTTTTTCAGAGTCGCCCAGTTTAATTTCAAACTTATGGCCTAGGTTGCGCTTAGCTATTTTTTGTTTGGCGATATCCAGCATCCCCTGCGAAATATCAACCCCTACAATTTTATCAGGATTAAGGATAGACAATGCCTCGAAAGCAAAATCACCTGTGCCGGTGGCCACGTCAAGGATCAGTTTGGGCTGATCTTTCTTTAACTCGTTGATAGCTTTTTTGCGCCAGATAATATCAATACCCAACGACATAAAGTGATTTAAAAAATCGTAGGTTTTTGATATATTATTAAACATATCGGCCACCTGCTCTTTTTTGGTGCCCTGCTCCTGGGTGTATGGGATAACGGTTTTGCTCATAGTAATTGCGCAAAGATAGTTATTTAGTGATTAGAGATTGATGTTAAGTAACCGGTTGATTTTCGGGATAAATTGTAGTGGTGTTTTGTCCCACGTGAGTGTGAGACAGATGAGACAAGTGGGACAGCATTTTGATTTAAACTATTGATTATTAGATTTTTATTAAAAACAAGTGGGACAAAATGAGCCAGCGTATAAGTTAGTAAATTTATAGGTAAAATAGTTATAAATTATTGCATATCAGATAATTGAATTTTGACTTGACGGAACTAATCTCTAATTAACTAATCTCTAATCACTGCGCCGTCAGGCGAGATCCTTCACCATCCAGATCGTACAGGCAAAATGCCCTGAGTTACCCAAAGCATGATCCAGCATTTTAAAGCCTGTTTTTTCATAAAGGCTTACCGCTTTAGACAATTGGGGGAAAGATTCGAGGTACAAATGCGTATAGCCCAGATCTGCAGCGGCGGCAAAACATTTGTCCATTAACAATTTACCTATGCCTTTGCCGCGGGTGGCTGCGTTCAGATATAGCTTTACCAGTTCGGCATAGCCGGTTGGTAAACCATCAGTAGGGTACACACCGCATCCGCCCAGCAAAACGCCGTCTTCTTCGGCTACAAAATAGCAGCTGCCGGGTGTGGTGTCAAATAATTCAAATAATTTGTCTGTTGTAGGATCAGAGTAAACCGTCCCTTGTTTGGGCACATCAAATTCAACTAATGATGCACGGATGATCCGGGCTAATTCTACGTTATCGCCGGGTTGTATATTTCTTATGGTTATTGTCATGATATAATATTCAAAAAATCAGGCTTTAGCCTGGTTAGTGGCCATAATAACTTTGGCGCGCTGGTAAAAGCTTTGTATCTCTAACTGCTGTTCAACCTCTTCCATGGCTTTCATGAGGTTATTTTGGGTATCAATAAGCTGGGTGGTGGCGGCTATCATTACCTGCCAAACAGGTTCCATTTGTGTGATCAGGGCCTTACCCTTGTCGGTTAGCTGCAGTAAACGTTTCCGTTCGTCAGTTTTGTCTTTGGCCGATCTGATGAGCTTTAATTTCTCCAGCTCTTTTAACAAACTGATGGTGGATGGGTGGCTGTAACCAATCTCGTTAGCCAGTTCGACCACGCTCATTGCCGATTTTAAATGCAGGGTATAAACAACCGGGAACCATTTTGGCTCGAAATCAATACCGTGCGCTTTGTAGATCAACAGGCCGTCCTTGCGCATTCTTTCGGCAAGGCGCTGCATGCGGGTGGCAATGGCTAATATACCTAAGTCGTCTATTACACTCATAATTTTATTTGCTTAAATGTAACTGGTAAAATAGTGTATCGGTTAACATCAACGGGAAATAAGGTGGCAGATCTTCTTTAGCTATCCGCTCAAAGCCGTTGCGTTCATAAAACCGGTGGGCGGCTTTTAGGGGTTCAACAGTACCTAATTGCACATCGCTTATATGGTTATCCTTACAAAATTGCAATAATACATCCAGCAGTTTTTGCGCGGTGCCCCACTCCTTGCCACGGTAAGCTGTTTTAACAAACATTTTGCGGATACAGCCCGCGTTATGTCCAATATTTATTAAGGCAATGGTACCTGCCAGTTCTTCGCCTACAAAAGCGCCCCAAAAGGTGCCGCCTCCGTTGTGGTAATTAGCGTCAAGGTCACGCAGGTCGGGCTGCTGATCAATAGTAATACTTAAGCCAAATTCTTTTTGCTGAATAGATAAGATCAGCTCTATTACCTGTTCGCAATATTCATTATAAATTGGCCTGATAGTTATTATATTTTCCATAAAAAATTATTTACGTACAAATATATGTAGTTAACTACATATATTTTATAATTTATTTGATCTTTTATGGGAATTACAATTTTAAGCTTCCGAATTAAGTGCCAACAACCCTTCAATATCTAACCTGCGGGTGTACATAGTCAGCTGGCCATTGGCATCAAGGGGCCAATCCTCGTGCGGCCTGTCCCAGTATAACTCAACGCCGTTACGATCGGGGTCGTCAAGGTAAATAGCTTCAGACACGCCATGATCTGACGCGCCGGTTATGGGATATTTGGTGTCGATGAGCCTTTTCAGGATCGCAGCCAAATCCTTACGCTCAGGATATAATATGGCGGTGTGAAACAGCCCCGGCGCATATTCAGGCGCAGGCGACGCGCCTTTACTTTGCCAGGTATTTAAACCGATATGGTGGTGATAACCTCCGGCTGATATAAAAGCGGCCTGGTCGCCGTACATCAGCATCTTTTCAAAACCAAGCAAGCCGCAGTAAAAATCAATTGACCGTTGCAGATCGCTAACCTTTAAATGTACGTGTCCTATGCGGGTTTGTGCGGGGATTTTATAGTCTGCCATATTTTAGAGATTAGAGGTTAGTGATTAGAGATTAGTAATAAATACATCCTAATAAATGTTTAAACATCTAAATTTAGTTACATTTGTATTGATTCATAAATATCTGATTAATGTTGACATTTATATGATAAGCTTTAAATCAATTTTAAATAACTAATCTCTAATCACTAACCTCTAATCACTATTCACTACCTTTGCCAAATGGTAATTAAATCTGCCGAATTTGTTTGCAGCAACACCCAGATCTCCAAGCTACCCCCGCCGGTAAAGCCGGAATATGCTTTTATTGGCCGCTCAAATGTGGGCAAGTCCTCGCTGATCAATATGCTTACCGGCAAAAAAGGCCTTGCAAAAACATCGCAAACACCGGGTAAAACACAGCTCATCAACCATTTTTTGGTAAACGATAACTGGTATATTGTCGATCTGCCGGGCTATGGTTATGCCCGTGCCTCAAAAACCAAAAAAGCCGACTGGAACAAGTTTATCCAACAATACCTGGACAAGCGCGAAAGCCTGCAATGCGTAATGGTATTGGTAGACAGCCGCCTTGATCCACAAAAAATAGACATTGAGTTTTGCAACTGGCTGGGTGAAAAAGGACTGTCGTTTGTGTTGGTATTTACCAAGGCAGATAAGCAGTCGACCGTAAAAACAGATCAAAGTATCGCCAAGTTTAAAAGGGCTCTGCTTGAAACATTTGATGAAGTGCCTCAGGTATTCATCACCTCGTCCGAAGAACATACCGGGCGTGATGAGATCTTAGGGTTTATCGGTAGCGTTAACCAGAATTTTGAAGTGCCTGATTATAAGACATTTGACTAAATAATAAAACAATATCGAACAACGAATTTTGAATAACGAATAATGAAGTGCTACTTCGACATTCGTGATTCAAAATTCGATATTCATTATTACATACAGAATGAAAAAATATCTATCATTAGTAACCTTCTCACACACCATCTTCGCAATGCCGTTTGCCTTTATCGGCTTTTTTTTGGCGATTACTACTACTCAACATGCTTTTGAATGGCAAAAACTGCTGATGATGGTTTTATGCATGGTGTTTGCCCGTAACTCGGCCATGGCATTTAACCGTTATTTGGACAGGGATATTGATGCTAAAAATCCACGCACCAAGGTACGTGATATACCTGCGGGCCGTATCAGCGCGACATCGGCATTAATATTTACTATAACCAATTGCCTTTTGTTTATTGGCACCACCTGGTTTATCAATTCTATTTGTTTTTACCTGTCGCCGGTGGCTTTATTGGTGGTATTGGGTTACAGCGCTACCAAACGCTTTACCGCGCTTTGCCATTTGGTGTTAGGATTAGGTTTATCGCTTGCCCCTATCGGCGCTTATCTGGTGGTTACCGGCGAATTTGCTTTGCTGCCGATATTCTTCTCATTAGCTGTATTATGCTGGGTGAGCGGCTTTGATATTATCTACGCCCTGCAGGACGAAGATTTTGACCGCAATGAAAACCTGCACTCTATCCCTGCTTATTTGGGTAAAGTAAACGCGTTACGACTGTCTACATTACTGCATATTTTATCAGCCGTATTTATTGTATTGCCCGCTATTTATACAACTGTTGGTTTACTGTATTATGTAGGAATATTGTTTTTTTGCGTGATGCTTACTTACCAGCACCTGCTGGTAAAACCAAACGACCTGAGCCGCGTAAACTTTGCCTTTATGACCACCAATGGTATTGCCAGCGTGGTATTTGCCAGTTTATTTTTACTGGATAGGACATTGCTGGTGCATGGTTTATTTTTGGGGATAAGATTATAGATCATGGATAGCTCGGCCGCCTTAGTTATATTCAGAAAAGCTCTTGAAAAGTTTGTGGTATTTAACGAGGCCGAGTGGATAGTCTTTACACAGCACCTTACCTTCAGCACCCTTAAAAAGAAACAATATTTTGCCGCTTATGATAAAGTATGCGACAAGGTAGCGTTCATCGTAACCGGCTCGGTACGCTATTTCCATATTAAGGACGGGCAGGATATTACCGGCTATTTCAGCTTTGAGAACGAGTGGGTAAGCTCTTATAAAAGTTATCTTACCAATCAGCCCAGCTTAACCTATATCCAGGCGCTTGAAGATACCCGCCTTATCAATATCAGCAAAAAAGATATGGATGCCATGCTGAACAACCCCTTGCTGGCCTATAAAATGGAACGCTTTGGCCGCCTTATTGCAGAGCATTACCTGTGCTGTTATGAAGACCGTGTAGCATCTTTCATTACCCAAAGCCCTGAAGAACGATACCTTAACCTGTTAAGCACTGGCCGCGAAATATTGCAACGCATGCCCCAACACTACATAGCCAATTTTTTAGGCATTACCCCGGTTTCGCTTTCGCGGATAAGAAGGCGGTTGATCTTGGCTAAGTGATATCGGATTTCGGAATTGTGATTTCGGAATTATTGATTGACAAAGCAGGTAAGGATAAATCCGAAATCGAAAATCCGAAATCCGATATCAAAAATTCTTATCTTAAGTTAACGTTTTGGCCATCAATGCTGATCTAATTTTGTTATACACTAAAACAAGAAAGATCATGCATACTATATTAGGAGCCGGCGGGCCTGTAGCAACCGCACTAACCCGCGAATTAGAAAACAATAACGAAACCATACGCCTTGTAAGCCGTAAACCCATCACTCCAGCCAAACCAACCACCACCTGGCAAAAAGCCGACCTGCTTAATTACAACGAGTTGCAGGCCGCCACAGCTGGATCGACAGTGATATACTTGTGTGCGGGCCTGGTTTATGATAAAAATATCTGGCGCGAGCAGTGGCCGGTAATTATGCAGAACGTAATTAACATCGCCAAAGCAAATAAGGCAAGACTGATATTTTTCGACAACGTTTACATGTACGGCCTGGTTAAAGGCCTAATGACAGAAGAAACACCCTACAACCCTGTCAGCGAGAAAGGCAAGATCCGCGCAGGCATTGCCGATATGCTAATGAACGAGGTTAAAGCCGGGAATATACAGGCCAGCATTGCCCGCGCCGCAGATTTTTACGGCACCAACTCCATGAACAGCTTTTTTGATATGATGGTGTTAGACAAATATGCCAAAAAACAAAGCGCACAATGGCTTGGCGATCCTAATAAGCTACACAACTTTAGCTATATCCCCGATATGGGCAAGGCCATGTACCTGCTGGGTCAGCACCCTGAAAGTGATAACCAGGTATGGCACCTGCCAACCGCGCCTGTAATGACCGGGAAACAGTTTATTGAATTAGCTGCCAATACTTATAAAACCAAGCCAAAATATATGAGGGTAGGAAAATGGCTGCTGTTCCTTCTCGGCTTATTTAACAAAGTGATCATGGGCTCTGTTGAGATGTATTACCAGTACAGCAATGACTATATTTTCGACAGCAGCAAATTTGAAAAGGCTTTCAACTTTAAACCAACCAGCTATACGGATGGTATGAAACATATGTCGGAGACTTTGTATAAGGGGTAAGTTATTTAGGTCCCCTCAAGATCTTTCAGCAGAGGACCCTGAGGGGACTATTTTTCAAGAACATTCTTCAACATAGTCAAGCTTGCAGCCATATCTTTTTCCAGCATTTTTACTATCATGGGTAGCATAATGTTTATTGGGTATTTCATGGTACTGGCAGTACTCCAGCTTACTTTCGTTTGATTATCCGACAGGGATTCAGTTGTCATCTCTGCCTGAGCAATTCCTGCGAAAGGCCTTATAAACCGAATTTCCATTTCAATATTTTTCCCTTCTGTAATTGCTTTAATTTCCTGTTCGCCTTCACCTGCTTGTTTATTTCCGTTCCATGCGTAAACAAATCCAACCGTTCCGTCAGTTCCCCTGAAATCTTTTTTCATATCAGGGTCTACCATCACCCACTTATTAAAGTTGTCCTGGTTTTTGATCTGTTTTATATAGTCAAAAGCTTTTGGCAGCGGCGCGTTAATGATAATCTCACTATAGGTTTTATATCCTTTTTTCATAAAAAGGGCAATGATCATGATCAAGGCAATGATGCCCGCTAATATGGATACGATTGTGATTATGATACTCATTTCGATTTACTTGTTAAGGTGGCCTACTCCAAATATAAATATTTTTATCGTCCCCACAGGGTCTCTCGACAGAGGACCCTGTGGCTGCGCACAATCCCGCACACTGTTAATTTTACATCTTCCTGTTTCCGCACATCCCAACTAATTTGCACATTTGCACATCAGCATCCCGATAACTATCGGGACTAAAATCAAATACCATGATCCACAAAAAAACAAGAACATATATTCCGGCCGACCTTGAAATTAAATGGGAAACACTTGAACCATTATACAAGGATTTGGTTGAACGTTCTATCAATTCTGTTGAAGAATTAGAGCACTGGCTGCATGACCGCAGCGAACTGGAAGCCGCCCTGGAAGAAGATTTTGCCTGGCGCTATATCCGTATGACCTGCGACACCAACAGCCAAGAAAAATTGCAAAGCTTTCAATATTTCGCTACCGAAATTGAGCCAAAAACGGCCCCATATAGTAACGAACTTAATAAAAAACTGGTGGACAGCCCATACCTTGACCAATTAGATAAGGCCAAATATTTTGTTTACCTGCGCGGCATTAAAAAATCACTGGAACTGTTCAGGGAAGAGAATATCCCGATACAAACCGAGATCCAGGTGGAGCAGCAAAAGTACCAGTCTATCAGCGGTAGCATGTCTGTACACATGGGCGAGCAGGAATATACTCTTGAACAAGCCGCTGTATTTTTAAAAGATACCGACCGTGCCAAACGCCAGGAAGTTTGGGAAAAGATAACAGCACGCCGCCTGCAGGAAAAAGAAAAACTGAATGACCTGTTTGATCACCTGCGGGTGTTAAGGCATAAAGTAGCCCTAAATGCCGGCTTTGAGAATTACCGCGATTATATGTTCCAGGCATTGGGTCGTTTTGATTATACCCCACAGGATTGCTATGCTTTTCATGAAGCTATTGAGCTTGAAATTGTACCTATCCTGCGCGAACATGCCGAACTGCGCAAAGAAGCTTTAAAACTGGAAACTTTGCGCCCATGGGACCTGGATGTGAACACATCAGGCAAACCGGCCTTAAAACCATTTAATAACAGCGAAGAACTGATCGAAAAATCTATCCAGTGTTTCCGCAACATCAACAGTTACCTGGGCGAGCGTTTAGAGATCATGAAGGATAATAACTTGTTTGATGTGGAGAGCCGCAAAGGCAAGGCACCGGGCGGTTATAACTATCCGCTTTCAGAAACCGGGGCACCTTTCATTTTCATGAACTCGGCCAATACTTTCCGCGACTTGACTACCATGGTTCATGAAGGCGGCCACGCGGTACATACCTTTTTAACTGCCGACCTTGAACTGAATGACTTTAAACATTGCCCGTCGGAAGTTGCTGAGCTGGCTTCCATGTCGATGGAACTGATCTCAATGGATAACTGGAACGTGTTTTTTGATAATGAAGAAGATCTGAAACGCGCCAAACGCGACCAGTTAGTTGACGTATTAAAAACATTACCATGGGTAGCTGTTGTCGACCAGTTTCAACATTGGATCTATACAAACCCCGACCACCTGGCATCAGAACGTGCCGAAGCATGGCTAAAGATCTATGAGCCATTTGGCGCCGGCTTTGCCGATTGGAGCGGCCTTGAAGAAGCAGAAGCAAATTTATGGCAGAAACAACTGCACATCTTCGAGATCCCTTTCTATTACATAGAATACGGTTTCGCGCAGTTGGGTGCTATCGCGGTTTATAAAAACTACAAAGAAAACCCGGAGAAAGCGCTTGAGCAATACCTGAGTGCCCTAAAATTAGGTTACACCAAAAACATCAAAGAAATTTACGAAACCGCGGGTATTAAATTTGATTTTAGCGCCGCTTACGTAAAAGAACTTGCCGACTTTATTAAAGGCGAAATAGCAAAGTTATAATTCACAACTACCTGTAATTCACATTTATATAAATATTTTTCAAAATTGCGAAGTTTTAAAAACTTCGCAATTTTTGTTTATAGGGCTTGCCTATACCAATGTCATAAAACGCCCATAAATCAATTTTTGGTACGGTTTTAGGGCAGTTATGGGTATGAAAAAGATATTTTTAATTTCCGCAACATTGATATTGGCTGCCGTTTCCGGCTTTAGCCAGGCTTTAAAACCGGTAGCAATTGACAGTAAGGTTACTGTATCATTACCCGCAACGTATCAAAAAACAGATACTTTGGGCCAGCAGATATTTTCTTCTAATTCGCCATTGGGTTATGTGGTTGTAATGCGTACCCCTAACGCTAAAAACACCGCGCCTTTACAAAAAGAACGCGACCTTGATAACGTGTTAAAAGAAAACGTAAAAAGTATACAAGACGAATCAAGCAACGCCAGCGCGCAGTTTGTTCGTGATACCACAATAGGCAAATTAAAAGCCAAAGCTTTTACGCTCCAAACTGATAATGGCCAGGGCGATATCCAGTTCAGGAACATTGTGCTGTTATACACTAATGCGGCAAGCTATGTTTTTGAGTATGTTTACCCAAATGCCCGTAAAGACATGATCGCCGGCGATTATAAGGCTTTTGTAAACTCTATCAAGCTTTCGCCCGAATTAGAGCGTCATGACCAATATATATCAAACGCCAAAGGCATGTCGCCGGTGTTAATGGTTGGCTTGATAGGTGGAGGTGTTTTGGTCATAGTATTTGGTGTACTTTATGTACAACGTAAAAGAAGACTTGAACTTGTTGAAAACGATTAATTGCTTAACAGTCCCCTATTCCATTTAGGGGACTTTAAAAATTTCCAGTTCTCTGCCCACCAGATCCATATCACGGTTAGCAGTACGCCCACAACAGACCCGGCTGTTACGTCCTCAAAAAAATGCTGGCTCAAATACATCCGCGAGTAGCCAACTAATGCGGCAAGTAGCAATAGCGGCAATCCCCAGGTTTTATTTTTACACCAATAGGTGATCAGTATTGCGGTAGAAAACGCGGTAACCGTATGCCCCGAAGGAAAACTATGTAAACTCAATTGATCCGTACCCGCAACAAAATGGATACGTGAAAGCTGGTCATGGAAATATAACTTGGGCCTTGGTGCGTCAAAAGCAAATTTAAGCACCTGTGCCGATAAAGATGTTACCGCGTAAGCGCTCGCCAATATAAATGCCTTACGGTAACTAAACAGCAGAATAATTGCAGAAAGCGCGACAGTCGTCCAGCCGTTGCCTAAATCGGTAAGGTATGGAGCAAGCCAATCCGCCCAGTTGCTGTAACGGGCGTTGACCGCAAAGTAGATCTCCTCGCGGGTAAAGGTTAGCTTGATGATCAAACAGGCGGCTATCAGGATAAGATATGGTATAAAAAAGAAACGTACGTTGTATAAAACAGCCTTTATTCCGATATTCATGGGTGCAAAGTAAGCATATACTTAATCACTGCAAAAAAATGGTTATGTTTGGGTTTGGGACACAAATAAAAAAGAATGTCGAAAAGTATATTCCGTAAAAAATCCATCAGTAAAATATTAGCCGACGTAGCAAGCGGTTTCAGCGACTCCGAACACTCGGCCTCTCATCTAAAAAAAGAACTAAACGTAAGGGACCTTACCCTCATGGGGATAGCCGCCGTAGTTGGCGCGGGGATTTTTTCAACCATTGGCGAGGCCTCATTTTATGGTGGCCCTGCTGTCAGTATCCTTTTTGTTATTACAGCTATTACCTGCGGATTTTCTGCCTTATGTTATGCCGAATTTGCGTCGCGCATACCGGTTGCCGGCAGCGCTTATACGTACGCCTATGCTTCCTTTGGCGAACTGATCGCCTGGATAATTGGTTGGGATCTGTTAATGGAATATGCCATAGGCAACATAGCAGTAGCCATATCATGGAGCGGTTATTTTTTAAACCTGTTAGAAGGTTTCGGCATACACATGCCTGCGTATTTAACCATGGATTATTATTCGGCATTTAGGGCGCATGAACACGTGCAGCAGCTAACCGCCGCTGGCAATGTAGCGCAAATAACCGATGCCATGAAACAATCGGCCGCGGCTTGGGCTACAGCTCCGGGATTTGGAGATTTTAAATTAATAGCCAATATCCCTGCTTTGGGTATTGTCATACTGATCACCTACCTGGTGTATGTAGGCATTCGTGAAACAAAAAGAGCTACTAATGTCATGGTATATTTAAAAATAGCTATTGTTATAGCGGTTATCATTATTGGTTTCTTTTACGTAACACCTGCCAACTGGCACCCTTTTATGCCTAATGGTTTTAGCGGTGTGATGAAGGGCGTTTCGGGTGTGTTTTTTGCTTATATCGGCTTTGATGCCATATCAACCACTGCAGAAGAATGCCAGAGCCCGCAGCGCGACCTGCCCCGCGGCATGATCTATTCTCTTATTATTTGTACCGTGTTATACATCCTGGTGGCATTGGTACTTACCGGCATGGTAAATTATAAGGACCTGCAGGTTGCCGATCCATTGGCGTTTGTGTTTGGCAAGGTACATTTAAATAAGATCAGCTATGTCATATCCATCAGCGCGGTAGTGGCTACCGCCAGCGTGTTGCTGATATTCCAGTTAGGCCAGCCGCGTATCTGGATGAGTATGAGCCGTGATGGCTTGTTACCAAAAGCTTTTTCACGCATCCATCCCAAATATCATACACCATCATTTGCTACTATTGTTACAGGCTTTGTAGTTGCGGTGCCTGCCCTATTCATGAATTTAACAGAAGTAACCGACCTAACCAGTATAGGCACCTTATTTGCGTTTGTACTGGTTTGTGGGGGGGTATTATTACTGCCAAGAGAATCTGCCCATAAAGGGCGTTTTCACCTGCCTTACGTTAATTCAAAATACATTGTACCGGTGATTTTTATCATTGGCATGGTAGTATTTTGGAAACCTATCATCGAGCTATTCTCCGGCGATAACGCGCACGAAAACTTCCCGATGTTTTTATTCATTATACTGGCTGCGGTATTAACTGTATTGGCGTTTATAAAGAATCTGTCATTGATACCTGTATTAGGTTTAATGAGCTGTTTTTACCTGATGACGCAGTTAGGCTACACCAACTGGCTGCGCTTTTTAATATGGCTGGTAATAGGTTTGGTAATATATTTCAGCTATAGCTACAAAAACAGTAAGTTAGGTAAAGAAGCCTGATAAACAAACAGATAAATATGATATAGTGTAAATAATACACTATATTTGTGCAACCATATTCCGCACAATTATCAGTTATGAACTATATCGAGATCATAGGTTTTTTAGCTGCCTTCAGCACAACCATTTCTTTTTTGCCGCAAGCGGTAAAAACCATCCGCACAAAAGACACCTCGGGTATTTCCCTGTCCATGTACGTGGTGTTTACTATAGGTACTTTTTTATGGCTGATGTACGGCATTATGTATCCCAGCCTGCCGGTAGCTGTTGCTAACGCGATAACTTTTTTATTTGCAGGGATCATTTTGGTCTACAAGATCAGGTACAAATAAAACTATAGCTGCATAGTTAAGTATAAGCCGGGTGTACCGTCCTGGTAAGTCGGCATGAGCATAGCGGTTTTACCTGATTTGCCTTTATGTGTTAAAAAATCCCTGATATAAGGATAAATCAGGTATGACAATTTGGTCGACAGGATACCATAACCTGCCCCTGCAACGGTATCACTAAACCAATGGTCGCGGTTACCTATCCTGAAAACGCCTGTCGCTGCGGCAACCGTATAGCCCGCGACACCATACCAAACAGATTTTTCAGAATACTCCTGCGCCAAAAATTCGGCCCCGGTAAATGCTGTGGCGGTATGGCCCGACGGAAATGATAAATAATTACCGTTATTGGGCCGCAGCCGGTGTGTCTGGTGCTTGGTTATGGTTGTGGTACCGGCCATTATCCCATAAGACAATACCAGTAACGCGCTCCTGTCCACAAAGCGGTTTTTACCCTCAACCCCTGCCAGGTTTAAAACATATACCGCCGCAATGGGCGAAAACTGAAAATAGCTCTCTAAAACCGAATGAAATGTTGGATAATGCTCGGTAACATTATCATGAATAAAGTAATCAAACCGCCGGATAGGATGAACCGCGAAAGATAGCGCGCCATAGCCGATCAAAGCCGCAGGTACCACAAATGCCGCCGCTTTGCTGTGCAGATGCTTTACCGTATCGGGCGCTGTAAAAAGATCTTTTTTGATGGTGTCGCCCAAATTTCTCCTGCTGGTGTCGACAATTTGCTGCGCACCGGCTTCAACAGAAATAAGGCAAAAAAGGGCTAATAATATCTTCTTCATTTAGTACTAATACAAATTGCAAATTATTTTTTACAATCTGTATTAATACTAAAATAATATGAGTTTAATAACTATTTAATATACTAAATGACACGGGTGATATCTACTGTTTCAGGAGCAGCCAGCATTAAAGGTACTTTCTCAATGGTAACAAAGCTCAGGTCAAGCCCAAAGCCACGCTCTTCTGACAAGCTGATCTTTTTAAGATAAGTATAGAAAGCCATTACGCCTTTTTCATAAAGCGACAGGTTATGTGAACGTGAAAGCACTTTCTCAATTACCACGAACCTGAAATCACCAACGATCTTATGTTTATTCAATGATTGGTAACGGCTGGTAATATCCACCTCGCCATTTTTAACCAGGTCCTCAACAACACGCCTGAACAGTAAATTAATTTGCTGTTCAACACGGAACCCTAATTTAAAGTCGATCCTGATCAGCTTATTAGGTACCAGTATGTCAACTTCATATTCTTTTTTATAAGGCTCATCAACTACGTCAACGTGTACCAGCCAGTAAACGTCGGCGCGTTTAGGCTGCTTTTGCAATATAGAGTAAATGATCTTTGATTCAACTTCAGAGTTAAAATTGGCACTGGTTAAATAGATCAGTTGCGACGCGTATTTAGGTACGGTTTCGTCGTCACTTAATTCTTTTATGATGTTGTAATAATCGTCTATCTCTACAAACTTAACGTAACGGTTCCTGATCTTACGGGCAACGTGCCAAGTCCACATAACTGAAAACAAGATGGCACCGATAGATAAAGTAAACCAACCACCTTCAACAAATTTGTTCAGGTTGCCATAAAGGAATGTACCTTCTATAAGCAGGTAAACTAACAAGAATACATTTACAATATAAGAAGGAACTTTCTTTCTGCGCAGGAAGCGTGAAACCAGAATGGTGGTCATTAACATGGCTACTGTAATACTTAAGCCGTATGCAGCACCCATTGCGTCAGAATGCTTAAATATCAACACTACGCCTATACAACCGGCACACAATAACCAGTTAACGCTTGATACGTAAAGCTGGCCCTTTTGCTCGCTCGGATAATGAATTTTAACTTTTGGCCATAGGTTTAGGCGTACAGCCTCTGCAATTAAAGTAAATGAACCCGAGATCAAAGCTTGGCTGGCAATAACCGCCGCAACTGTTGCAATACCAATACCAAATATCAAGAAGTTATCCGGCATGATCTTGTAAAAAGGGTTCATCAGGTTAAGGTCAAGCACTTGTCCGTTATGTTGTAACAGCCATACAGCCTGGCCCAGGTAATTTAATATTAAGCAGGTTTTAACGTAAACCCAGCTTACCTGGATGTTTTTACGCCCGCAGTGGCCAAGGTCTGAGTATAAAGCTTCTGCACCCGTGGTACACAGGAAAACCGCGCCCAGTATAATAAATGCGTGATAGTTACTACTGGTTAATAATTTAAAAGCGTAATATGGATTTAGTGCTCTTATAACAGACGGATCCTGAACGATAAAGCTGATGCCTAAAACGCCCATCATGGTAAACCAGATAAACATGATAGGGCCAAAAGCCTTACCTACTGTTGATGAGCCAAACTGTTGGATCAAAAACAAACCGCCTATAATGGCTATAACTACCGGCATGGTATGCAGGTGAGGAAACTCGGGCACAAGGCCCTCCACAGCCGACGAGATTGTAATTGGGGGAGTAATAATACCATCGGCAAGCAAAGCGCAGCCACCTATAATTGCAGGTACAATGAGCCATTTAGCTTTTCGGCGCACTAAGGAGAAGAGAGAGAAAATACCACCCTCGCCTTTGTTATCGGCGCGTAAAGTTATTACAACATATTTTAGCGTGGTTTGCATTGTTAGCGTCCAAAAAATACAGGATACGCCACCTAAAACTAAGATATCTGAAATATGTTGGGTACCGACGATTTCTTTAAAAACGTAAAGTGGAGAGGTACCGATATCTCCGTAGATAATTCCTAAACTGATAAGCAGCCCGGCGGCTGTCAGTTTTTGTAGATCTTTATGATGCGACACTATCTTTATTTAAACGCACAAAAATATTAAAAAATTTGACTCGCAGATTAAAAATCTGCAAACGTATAGTCAAATTAATTGTTAGGTAAATAATCTTCATTGTTAAAAATTGTTAAATCGTACAATTATGGGGTCGAAATTGGATTTGGTGATTTGTTTATTTATACTTTTGTGAAATAAAACTAATTGTAAAGCATGAGGCGAAACTTTACTTACACTTTTTCATGGATACTAATACTTGCTATGGCAATATCCCTGAATTGTGCCTTTGCCTTATCACCCAAGTCGCCAAAGAGATTACCCAAAACCGATACCATCAACTATTTTCCTTTAAAGAAAAAAGCAAAGAAGAGCCCGCTTAATTTTACGCTGCCACCGATCCATCCGGGCATTATATCAAGCACAAAACTGGTTGTGCCAAGGGCAGACGACAAATTGCTGAGCAGCGTAGAGGTTTATCCAAACCCTATCATGGCCGACCAGATCAACGTAAAATATACGCTGTCACGCAACTCTAACGTTACCATAAAAATGGTTGACGTACTGGGTAACGATGTAATCACCTTATTCTCGCAACGTGTTGAACCCGGCGAACAGGTACTTAACCGCCCGTTAAGCAACAAGCTAAACCGGGGCTTCTATTTTATCCGCGTTGTTGCCGGCACCGAATCGGTGATCAAACGGATATCTCTTTTATAATTATTGAATTATTGATTGAGTGAATTATTGACTTAATTCCTTTTAACTTTACAATTCCGTAATTCTATAATTCAATAATTCGTACATGAAAATCATCGCCATTGGCCGCAATTATGCAGAACATGCCAAAGAACTGAATAACCCCGTCCCCACTCTCCCGGTAATATTTTTAAAGCCGGATACCGCTTTGCTAAAAGACAACAAGCCTTTTTATCATCCTGATTTTTCTGAAGATGTACACCACGAACTGGAGATAGTACTTAAAGTCAGCAAGGAAGGCAAGCATATCAGCGAAAAGTTTGCCGCCAACTATTATGATGAAATTGCATTGGGTATTGATTTTACCGCACGCGATATCCAATCGCGACACAAAGAAAAAGGCCTGCCCTGGGAACTGGCCAAAGCCTTTGACAGCTCGGCCCCGGTAAGCAATTTTGTACCTAAAACGCAGTTCGCTGATATCTACAACCTTAACTTCCATCTGGATGTTAACGGGCAAAGCCGCCAGGTTGGCAATACGCAAAACCTGCTTTTTTCGTTTGAGTATATCATAGCTTTTGTTTCTAAATACATCACCATGAAAAAAGGCGACCTGATATTTACCGGCACCCCGCAGGGTGTTGCCAAAGTAAATATAGGCGACCGGCTTGAAGGCTATTTAGAAGATCAAAAATTGATTGACTTTTACGTGAAATAATTTGCCTGGCGGCGACAACTCACCCCGACATCGCTACGCTTGTCGACCCTCTCTTCGCCTTTGGCGGAAAGATGGTAATACAGGTTAGTAAATCACTTTAACCCTCTTTTCCGCTTGCGGAAGAGAGGGTGGCCCAGCGAAGCGTCGGCCGGGTGAGTCACCGGATAAACTAAACAAAACCATAACCCCCTATTGTATACTCTACTTAATGAATAAATATTTTGTTACCATCTTACTTATAATTGGCTGTCGGTTTATCACTCAAGCCCAAACCATCCAAAGCAGGGAATATCCAAAAGGCTATTTCCGTTATCCGCTTGATATAGCGCCCAGCACGGCAGGCGGCTTTGCCGAATTAAGGCCGAGCCATTTTCACTCGGGCTTAGATTTCAGGACCAACCAGCAAAGCGGCTACCCGGTACACGCGGCTGCCGATGGCTATGTATCGCGCATCCGTGTACAATTTGGCGGCGGCGGTAATATCGTTTACATCGATCATCCTAATGGTTACACTACCGTTTATATGCACAACAAGCAGTTTAGCCCGCAAATAACCAAGGTGCTGCGCGATTACCAATACCAACACCAGCAATTTGATGTAGATTTTAACCTGCCACCGGGCCAGGTGAATGTGTGTAAGGGTGATGTGATAGCTATTTCAGGCCAATCGGGTGCCGTTGCGGGCCCGCACCTGCATTTTGAGATTAGGGATACAAAATCAGAACAAACCATTAATCCGCAGCTTTTTGGGATAACCATCCCCGATAAAGTGCCGCCTACTATTACAGCCGTAGGTATTTATCAATTTTTAGATGATCAACCATTCAGTGAATATACTTCCCGCCAATTTTTAGCGGCTGTCGGCGCAGCAGGCAATTATCACTTAAAAATCCCAAAGGTTATAGAGTTAAGTGGTAATGTGGGTTTTGGAATTTCAACTACCGATAGAAACAGCGCCTCAAACAATCCTAACGGTGTATATTCTGTAGAATTAAAACTGGATGGTAAAACAGTTTATACTTTTGCAGCTGAACGCTTTGGCTTTGACCAAACGCATGCTATAAACAGCTATATAGATTACCCTACCTTTTTAACCTCCCATCGTTTCATACAAAAATGTTTTATTCCGCCGGGCAGCAACATTTCGCTTTACCCGCAATCTATAAACCGTGGCATTATTAATTTCATTGATAATAAAGAACATGAAATAGAATACGTGGTCAAAGATGTCGCCGGCAATGCCTCCACTATAACTTTAAAGGTAAAATCAAAAGCGTTTGGCCTACCCATTGTTAAGCCGGACTATCCGAAAACAATTTTCCACTATAACCAGCGCAACGAGTTTAGTAACGATAAGGTAAAAGTTATTATTGAGCCGGGCAATTTATATGACGATGTAGATTTCAAATATGCTACTTTGCCAATAGTGCCCGGCGCGTATTCGGTTACACACCGTATTCATAACCGGCTCACCCCTATTCATGATAAATATGATATTTGGATAAAACCCGATGTTGACCTGGGCAGCCAGGCCGACAAAGCCGTAATTATAGGTACCGGCGGCATATGCGACAGTTGTATTTACCAGGACGGTTATGTGAAAGGCCGCGCAAAAGCATTTGGCGATTTTTATATTAAACTGGATACCGAAGCACCGCGGATTGTACCGTTAAACATTCATGATGGCAGCAACCTGGGGGCCGCCAAGGGTATTTTCTTCAGGATCGGCGATAACCTGTCGGGAGTAAAAAGCTATAACGGCAAAATAGACGGCCGCTGGGTTTTAATGGAATGGGATTTTAAAACTAAAGTACTAAGTTATACCTTTGATGGAAGCGTGCCGCCGGGCAAACATAAATTTGAGCTAATCGTTGGCGACGCTAAAAACAATTATTCAACTTTCACAGCAGATTTTAACAGATAATGGCAACACTTACAGCAGGCGACAAAGCCCCGGACTTTACCGCAAAAGATCAGAACGGCAACACGGTTTCTTTATCAGATTTTAAAGGCAAAACAGTGATCTTGTACTTTTATCCAAAAGATGACACCCCGGGCTGTACTGCCGAGGCCTGCGATTTCAGGGATAATTATCAATCATTATTGGGTAAAGGCTTTGAAGTGATAGGCGTAAGTACCGATGATGAAAAATCACATAAAAAATTTATCACCAAGCATAACCTTCCCTTCCCGCTGATTGCAGACACCGACCACAGCGTTGTTGAGGCTTACGGCGTATGGGCAGAGAAAAATATGTACGGCAAAAAATATATGGGCACCGTGCGCACTACCTTTATCATCGACCCTGAAGGCAATATCAAAAATGTTATTGACAAGGTAGATACCAAAGCATCGTCACAACAGGTATTGGATCTGTTGTAAACGAACCGAATAATCAATCCATTATTTGAATTTTGCAAATAATGGATTGATTGCTACAAACACTGGCCTTTATTTTGCCACCATCTTTGTACTATCAAAACACAGTACAAATGGAACAAAAAAATAAAATAGCCCTGGTAACCGGCGGCAGTCGTGGTTTGGGCAAGGACATGGCTTTAAGGCTTGCCGAAAAAGGGATAGATGTAATACTTACCTATAACAGCAAAGCGCAGGAAGCACAGGATGTGGTAAGCCAAATTGAACAAACCGGCCAAAAAGCGGCAACACTACAACTAAATACCGGCGATATTAAAAGCTTCGATGCCTTTATTGATCAGTTAACAGATACGTTAACCCATAAGTTCGGCACAGACCATATCGACTTTTTAATTAACAATGCCGGTACCGGCGGTTATAAACTGGTAACAGAAGCAACCGAAGATTTTTTTGACGAATTGTTAAATATCCACTTTAAAGGTGTTTACTTTTTAACGCAAAAAACAATCCCGCTATTGAATGATGGCGGCGGCATTGTTAACGTATCAAGCGGCCTTACGCGCGTTTCATTTCCCGGTTCATCAGCTTATGCCTCTATGAAAGGCGCTGTCGAGGTATTTACCCGTTACCTGGCGAAAGAATTGGGGGCTAGAGGTATCAGGGCCAACACCATTGCACCGGGTGCGGTGTTAACCGATTTCGGTGGCGGGCACCTGAGGGCAAATGAAGAACTGCAAAAACGCGTAAGCGATATCACAGCGTTAGGCAGGCCAGGCGAAGCCGAAGATATCGGCGGGGTAGTCGCGTTTTTATGTACCGAAGACGCGCGCTGGGTTAATGGTCAGCGCATAGAGATCTCGGGCGGAATGATGGTATAATATGGTAAGGTTGTCATCCTCTGTTTAGGGTGACAACCTTTTTAGTTTTTACTAAATTTGATATTTACAAACACAATATGATCAGTAACTCTTCTTTAGATGATTTCTACCAGCGGCATGGCGGCACGCTTCCGCATGATATCAGTAAGGAGATAGGCCATTTTAATGTCTTTGAAGCCGAAAAGTTATTTGATAAGAAAACCGGCAGCCGGGTTATGCCTTATAGCCGCCGGGCTTATTATAAGATCAGCTGGTTAAAAGGCAAAAGTCGGGCCGAGTATGCTGATAAAGTAATTGATATTGAACAGGACGCGCTGCTTTTTGCAACGCCCAAGATCCCCTACCATTGGGTACCCGCGGATAGCAACCAAACGGGGATGTTCTGCATTTTTACGCCTGATTTCCTTTCGACCGCAAAATCAGGCGTGCATTTGGAAGATCTGCCGATATTCCAGCCCGGGCAATTACCCGTTTTTCAACTTGACGAACAGGAAGTTGCAGAGATAGCCTACATCTTCAGAAAAATGCTGAAAGAACTATCCGCCGATTACAAATATAAATACGACCTGATACGCAACCTGGTGCTGGAACTGATTCACTATGGCCAGAAACTACAGCCCATGTCCGCGCTTAGCACCGCACAAAACGCGTCTCAGCGCATCTCATCCTTATTTATTGAGTTACTGGAAAGACAATTTCCTTTAGAATCGCCGCACCAACGGCTGGCGCTCAGGTCGCCTGCAGATTATGCCGACCGCCTTGCCGTGCACGTTAATCACCTCAATAAAGTTTTAAAAGAAGCAACCGGCAATACCACTACAGAGATCATCAGTAACAGAATTATCCAGGAGGCTCGCATCCTGCTTAAACAAACCAACTGGAGTGTAGCAGAGATTGCCTATACCCTCGGCTTTGACGATGTTGCTCATTTTTCTAATTATTTTAAGAAACAGACTAAGGATACGCCGCTTGGGTTTAGGGGGTGATCAGCGTAGCGACTCACCCCGCCGACGCTGCGCTGGGCGGGGTGAGTAAACACCAATCCTTTTAATTTCCTGCTGACATACCGTTGTCAATAGCGTACCTAATTTTGTGTTATCAAATAATTGATGATATGGAAAACAGTCAAATAAAATAAAGTCTACCTACTTAGTTAATCGATTGATTAATTTTTTATAATTGATAATCAACAACTTATGAATTTAACATAAAAATAATTTTACTTTAATCAATCGTTTGATTAACTTTGTCCTATCAAAGATTATGGAGAAAGAAAAGACAGACAAGAAAGACTATATTCTGGACGTAGCAGAACGCGTGTTTTCAGAAAAAGGTTTTGACGGCGCATCAACCCGTTTAATTTCGAGTGAGGCCGGTGTGAATATGGCGATGCTGAACTATTATTTTGGCTCGAAAGAGGGATTGTTTCTTGAGATTTTTAACCGTAAAATATCATCGTTTCAAGATATTTTACAAAACCTGGGCAATGACGACAGCATAAGCGCCTGGGAGAAAATGCAAACCTACATTGATATGTACGGTGAAAAGGTTGTAAATAACAACTGTTTTCAAAAACTATTATACCAGGAAATGGGTATGAATAGAAGGACGGATCTGTCTGACAAACTGCGGGATATGTTAATGAAGAACGTTACCGAGCTTAATAAGATCCTGACTGAAGGCATTGCCAACGGCGAGTTTAAAACAGATATTGATATCCCGATGGTAATAGCCACGTTATATGGCACAAAAAATTATATCATCAATACACCCATGATGTCATCGCCATTACTTGGATACGATATCCAGGATGACAACATGATCGAGACAAAGCTTAAGCCGCAGATAAAAAGCTTTATGAAAAACTTATTAAAAGCATACTTACACAACTAATATGAATATACAATTGAATACATCTCACAAACTACATCTTTGCAAGATACCTCTGTTAGCAATTTTGCTATCCATATTGCTGATGTCTTTGGTGTCTAAAAGAGCAGCCGCTCAGGACAGGACCATTACATTAAGCGAAGCCATAAAATTAGGGCTGGATAATAGCAAGACCTTAAAATTATCGCAGTCAAAAATTGACGAGGCGGTTTCGCAATACAACCAGGCAAAAGACAGATCTTTGCCTACAGGTAGTTTAAGCTTTGCTTATAACCGTGCAGAAATACCTGCAAATACCTTAGCTTTTGGCAGCAGCGATATCCACCTGCCTAAAGGTGCCGATGCTTATTTAGGTATCGCGTCGCTTAACGAAACTATTTTTGGCGGTCATAAATTAAGATACGCGCAACAATCTACACAGATATTGACCAGCATATCACGCCTTGACGCTGATAAGGATAAAGACCAGATCACTTACGAGATCATCAACGCGTACTATAACCTGTATAAAGTACTGCAAAGCAAAAAGGTAGTTAACCAAAATTTGGAAACTATAGATGCTCAGATCCACCAGTCGCAACGCTTTTTTGAGCAGGGCTTGGTTACTAAAAATGACGTTCTGCGTTTCCAGTTGCAACGCTCAAACATTGAGCTTACCGGCATAGACCTTGAAAGCAACCGTAAGATCATTACTTATGACCTTGACATTTTATTGGGCCTGCCAGAATCTACGCAGTTAAACATTGACCAGATAGTAGACGCAAACAAAGACCTTGGCCCGCTAAGCTATTTTATCGATACAGCGATGAACAACAGGCAGGAGCTTAAACAGCTTGATCTGCGTACCAAATATGCTGAAACCAATATCAAAACCGTTGGCGCAAATACAACACCAACATTGGCAGCATCTGTAGGCGGTTATTATGTTGATGTTAACGCTAACCCATTACCTAAGAGCGGCAACTTTATAACCCCTGTTACGGTAGGCTTAACCGCGTCATGGAACTTTGGTGCTTTATGGACCAATAAAAACAAACTGGCAGAGGCCCGTATACAGCGTGAACAGGTTGATATTAATAAAGGCATCACCATTGATAATATTAAAAACGAGGTTAACCAGAACTATCACAACTATGTGACCGCTGTAGATAAGATCAAATTGCTGCAAACATCAATAGAGCAAGCCGGCGAGAACAACAATATCCTGGCCTCTAAATACAAAAGCAACATCGCGTCAGCAACAGATAAGGCCGATGCGGAAACTTTACTATACCAGGCCCAGATCAATTTAGAATTGGCTAAAGCCGATGCTGGACTGGCTTATTATACTTTATTAAAATCAACCGGAAAACTTAACAAATAATACACAACACAAAATGGCAAAGCAAGACACAAACGAAAACGCACCAGCAAAAAAACCTAATAAAGTATTACCTATAATTTTAGGGGTTATACTTTTAGGTGGTATAATTTTCGGTATAAAAGAATACATATATTACGGCAAACACGTTGATACGGACGATGCACAAGTTGATGGCGATATCAGCCCGGTTGTAGCGCGCGTTGGCGGATACGTTGACAGCATTTATTTTGAAGAAAACACGCACGTTAACAAAGACCAGGTACTGGTTAAAATTGACCCGCGCGATTACAAGATCAAATTAGAGCAGGCACAATCTGCACAGGTTGGTGCAAGCGCAGGCATAGGTGTTAGCCAGTCGCAAATTTTCACTACTGCTTCAAACTCGGCAGTTGCTAAAGCAGGTGTAGTATCTGCGCAAGCACGTTTAGATAAAGTTGAGAAAGATTATCAGCGTTATGCAAATCTGGTAAAAGACGGTTCTATTACCCAACAACAATTTGATCAGTCAAAATCAGATCTTGAAGTTGCACAAGCCAGCTTAGCTGCCGCTAAAGATCAATACAAAGCAGCGGTACAACAAATTGGTACCACCCGCGATCAGTTAAAGGTTACCCACACGGGTGTTGACCAACGCCAGGTTGATGTTGATTATGCTAAACTGCAATTAAGCTATACTGATGTAAAATCGCCAGCAAGCGGTATCGCGTCAAAAAAGAATGTGCAGTTGGGCCAGTTGGTACAAGCCGGGCAGACATTGTTCAACATTGTTAATGACAACAGCCTGTACATCACTGCAAACTTTAAAGAGACACAATTAGAGAAAATACACAACGGCTTAAAGGTTGATATTGAGACTGACGCTTATCCTGATCTGAAAATTGAAGGAACAGTTTACAACTTCTCTCCTGCTACAGGTGCTAAATTTTCTTTATTGCCTCCGGATAATGCTACCGGTAACTATGTAAAGGTAGTACAACGTATCCCTGTTAAAATTAAAATAAACGCGTCAAAAGACGTTCTGGATAAACTGCGCCCGGGTATGAGCGTGAACGTATCTGTTATTACTAAAGATTAATTATTAGTCGTTAGTCCGTAGTCTTAAGTCTGTAGTCTTTAGTCGAAAGTTTATTATTCGTCTTATAACTCAGGGCTAAAGACTACAGACTTAAGACTAAATAAAATTTATATTAAAAATAATGGCTGAAACTGGCTTTAAAAAATGGATCATTACTATTACGGTTATCGTAGCCTCTTTATTGGAGCTGATAGATACCACGATAGTAAACGTATCCTTACCGGTTATCCAGGGTAACCTGGGTGCAACCCTTGAGGATGTTGCCTGGGTAGTTACCGGTTATGCGGTAGCAAACGTAATTGTGCTGCCCATGTCCGGGTGGCTGGGTAGCCGCTTTGGGCGTAAACAATATTTTATTACTTCAATTATAGTATTCACCATTGCCTCGTTCTTGTGCGGTAACGCTACAAGTTTAGATGAACTGGTAATATTCCGGATCCTGCAGGGGCTGGCGGGCGGTGGTTTGATCTCAACATCACAGGCGATATTGGTTGAAACCTGGCCGCGCGAGCAAATTGGTACGGCTACGGCACTGTTTGGTTTAGGTGCGGTAGTTGGGCCTACTGTTGGCCCAACCATTGGTGGTTATATTACCGACCACTTTTCATGGCGGTGGATATTTTATGTAAACATACCGGTAGGCGCGCTTGCAGCTTTCTGTGCTTTCACATTTATTAATGAAACACCCAAGGAGGCCAAGGGTAAACCCGTCGACTGGTGGGGCATTATACTGCTGGCCATTGCGGTTGGTAGTTTACAAACCATCCTTGAAAAAGGCGAATCGGAAGATTGGTTTGCAAAAACCTATATCCTGGTGCTTACCATAACAGCTATATTAGGCGTATTGCTTTTTATCTGGCGCGAATTGAGTATCGACTTCCCGATTGTAAACTTTGCCATATTGAGGCACAGAAGCTTTGCGGTAGGTATGTTTACCTCATTTGTGCTGGGCTTTGGTTTGTACGGATCGGTGTTTGTGTTCCCGGTATTCTGTCAAAACCTGCTCGGTTTCTCGGCACAGCAAACGGGCGAGCTTTTATTCCCGGGCGGTTTATGTACCATTGTGATGATGCCTTTTATCGGTAAGATGCTTAACAAAGGTATCCCGGCGCAATTTATGGCAACGGGCGGTATGTTTTTGTTCTTTGTATTTACTACGATGCTAAGCAACTCGACATTAAGCACCGGGCAGGCTGATGTATTGGTTCCGCTGCTGATAAGAGGTGTGGGTATGGCGTTGTTGTTTGTGCCGCTTACCACGCTGGCTATTGCCGACCTGAAAGGGCCTGAGCTTGGCCAGGGTACGGGTTTAAATAACATGATGCGCCAGTTAGGCGGTTCGTTTGGTATAGCGGTATTAACTACCATTATCCACATACGCACCAGCTTTCACCGTAGCAATTTATTGAGTAATGTTAACCCCTATAATAACGCCTTCATACAAAATTTAAACGCTATGGAGCAAACCTTTTTAGCAAAAGGTAAGTCGGCTTATGATGCCTTACATATGGCATATGCGGCAATTGAAGGCAGAGTGATCAAACAGTCATTATTATTAACCTATGATGACGCCTATTACATTTCGGGGCTGGTAATGTTGTTCTCTATCCCGCTGCTTTATCTGCAGCCGTTTAAGAAGAACGTTAAAGTACCTACCGACGTGCACTAAAGAACAAAAGCCGTTCCCCTATGAAAGGAACGGCTTTTTTCACAAAAAAAATTAACAATTAAATTTTAGTATTGTGCCCGGCCTTTGCTTTTTCTCACACAAAAAAGCATATCTGCCGGACTTGTTTAAATCTTAGGCATAAATTTAGAAGTTTTTAATCAACAAAACCTATTTTTATTTGCCTTAAATGAAATTAATTTCATCTTTCTAAAAACTTTTAAGAATTATAGCCTGCGGGTAACTCATAATAGCAAACAGCCACATTAAAACATGGCTGTTTTTTTATATTTGGCAATGGGAATTATACACGCGCTGCAAACCTGGTGGCAACAACAATCAATACTTGAAGTAATTGGGGTTATTACCGGTTTATTATGCGTTTACCTGGCCGCCAAAAACATTATCTGGAACTGGCCGTTCGCCATCATCAGCGTAGTCATCTATATTTTTATCTTTTTTGACAGCCATCTGTTTGCCGATATGGGCCTGCAGTTTTACTTTTTAACTACCAATATATATGGCTGGTATTACTGGAGCAAAAAACCGGCTTCAGAAGATAAAACTCCGGTAATGCGCATCAAAAGAAAAGAAGGCCTGCTGTCTGTAGCTGCGATAATTTTGTTTACTTTCCTGTTGGGTTCGGTTTTAAAATATACCACGGCATCGTACCCCTATTTGGATAGCTTTTGCACAGCCTGTAGCCTGGTAGCCCAGTTTTTCCTGGCCAGGAAGGTATTAGAAAACTGGCTAATCTGGGTGTTTGTTGATGTGGTATACGTTGGTGTTTATATTTATAAGGACCTGCATTTAACTGCGGTAATGTATGCCATTTATGTGGCAATAGCTTTAATGGGATATTTTGACTGGAAAAGAGATTGGAAAAAGCAAGGTATTTAATATCAAATTTCGGATGTTCAATTTCGAATTTATTTATATCGTAAATTAGCAATCATTAATTGCATTTCTTAAATGTCTGCAACTCAAAAATCCGACATCGAACATCCGACATCCGAAATCAAAAAGATCGCCATAGTAGGCCCTGAATCAACGGGAAAATCAACCATGTCGGCTTTCCTGGCCGAACATTACCAAACGGTTTGGGTACCTGAGTATGCCCGTGAATACTGTGAAAAACTAACCGCCCCCCCTACCTGGCAGGATGAGATCAATATGTTTCATGGACAAATAGTGCTTGAGAAAACTCTTTTACCAAAAGCTAACGGCATTTTGATCTGCGACACTACATTTATCACCGTGAAGATCTGGAGTGACCAGATGTTCGGAAAATCACCACAGGAAGTACTGGACGCGTTGCCCCATCATAAATATGATCTTTACCTACTGCTTAATATCGACCTGCCATGGCAGGATGACCCCCTGCGCGATTTCCCACACCTCCGCGAACATTTTATGGATGTATGGTACAAAGAACTGGATGCGTTAAATGCCAATTATATAGTTATCAGCGGTACCGGGCAAGACAGGTATGAAAGCGCTGTGAAGGCTATTGATGAGTTTTTTGCGAATCAGTGATACTTCGTAGCGCTCTTAGCCGCAGGTAGGCTTTGTTTTTTTACCTTGAGTGAGTGTTGCGCAACACTCACTCTAAGGTAAAGTAACTAGGCCATTAGCGACACCAAGCGACAAGAAAACCGTTTGATGGGCTTATGTAGAAATCAATATGCTATCGCCCATAATGACGCGCGGGGCTAAATTCACAAAAAAGGCCCCGATCCATCGGAGCCTTTATAATATGTTTTACTTAGTGTTTAGTCATTTATCGCTTTAACACCCGGCAATTCTTTACCTTCCATGTACTCAAGCAATGCACCGCCACCTGTTGATACGTAGCTAACTTGTTTGGTAAGGCCGAATTTAGATACCGCTGCTGCAGAATCACCGCCACCTATTAGCGAGAAAGCACCGTTGTGGGTTGCTTTAACAACCGCTTCTGCAATGGCTTTTGTACCTATCAAAAATTTCTCCATTTCAAACACCCCCATCGGGCCGTTCCAAAGGATAGTTTTTGATTCTTCAACAACCTTGCTAAACAGCGCTACAGTTTCAGGGCCGATATCTAAACCCATCCAGCCATCAGGGATTTGGCCTGTTTTAGCAACACCGGTATTGGCATTGTTCGAAAAATCGTCGGCAGTAACGTTATCTAAAGGCAATAACAGGTTAACACCTTTATCTTTTGCTTTCTGCACCAGGTCTAAAGCCAGTTGCAGTTTATCCAGCTCAACCAATGAAGTACCGATGTTACCGCCATTGGCTTTGGCAAAAGTATAAGCCATACCACCGCCAATGATCAGGTTATCTACCTTATCTAATAGCTTCTCGATCAATTCGATCTTATCAGATACCTTTGAACCACCCATAATGGCAGTGAAAGGTTTTTCTGCACCGTTCAGTATTTTTTCGGCATTGGCTAATTCGCCGGCCATTACATAACCAAAGTATTTGGAGTCCGGGAAAAACTGTGCAATAATTGACGTTGAAGCGTGTGCACGGTGAGCGGTGCCAAACGCGTCATTTACATAGACATCGCCAAGAGCGGCTAATTTTTTAGCAAATTCAACATCGCCTTTTTCTTCTTCTTTATAAAAACGCAGGTTCTCTAACAGTAAAACCTCGCCGTTTGACAGCGCTTTGGCTTTTTCAACAGCTTGTTCGCCAATGCAATCATCAGCAAATTCAACATGCTGACCTAACAGATCTGACAAATTAGGGATAACATGTTTTAACGAGTCCTTTTCATTAGGTCCGTTTTTTGGCCTGCCCAGGTGCGACATTAATATCACAGCGCCACCATCGGTCAATATTTTTTTAATAGTTGGTATAGCTGCTGTTAAACGGTTATCGTCTGTAACTTTGCCATTTTCATCTAACGGGACGTTAAAATCAACGCGGATAAGCGCTTTTTTACCGGTAAATTTTATTTGATCTATAGTTTTCATGCTATTATGGTCTTTTTTAAAAGTCCGCCAAAATCAGCATTTAATTCTGATTTCCGAACGTAAAAATTAAAAAAGGTCTTTTTAGTAGGTAATTTTAGCTGAATATAAAGGCAAAAACAGTTAATAACTACTGGATCTTAGCATACATAACGTGGTGCGGGCCTATAGCCGGAACTTCAAACTCGGGCGATACGATCTCGAAACCTATATCCTGGTAAAACTTGATAGCCTTTTTACGGCCGTTGCACCAAACGTAATTGGCCTTTTGTCCGTGCAGGTAGGCAATAGCAAAGTTGAGTAGTTTAGTGCCTACCCCCTGCCCTTGAAATTTTTCGGCCGTGGCCATACCGCGGATCTGGTAGCCGGTGCCGGTAAACTGCCCATAGCTTTGCGGGTGAAATGAACCGATGCTGGCCAGCTCGCCTTTTATAAAATATCCCAGGTGGAAATTACCATCAATAGTATCAGTAGGGAAACGACACTCATTCGCTGTTAATTTTCCGTCGCGCAACACGGTGTTACGTAAGGGTAACAACTCTTCAACAGTTATAAATTTAATCATGTAGTAGATGTATTTTCTCAACCAGGTCTGCCAGGCGGTTTGAATAGCCCATTTCATTATCATACCAGCCAACCACTTTTACCAATCCGCCCACTATCGAGGTTAACTGGGCATCAAACACGCAACTGTGCGGGTTACCAATAATATCTGTGGATACAATAGGGTCTTCGGTATATTCCAATATATTTTTCATATCACCCTGCGCTGCCTGTTTAAAGGCGTGATTAATATCCTGCACGGTAGGCTGTGATCGTAAAATACAGGTAAAATCAGTCAGCGAGCCGTTTAAAACAGGCACACGGATACCCGCGCCACCTAATTTGCCATCCAGGTGCGGGAAGATAGAAGTAATTGCCTTTGCAGCACCTGTAGATGTAGGGATGATAGAAGCCGAAGCAGCCCTTGCCCTGCGCAGATCTTTATGCGGTGTATCGTGCAGGCTTTGGTCGCCGGTCATGGAATGTACGGTTGTGATATAACCATCAATAATACCCCAGTTTTCGTCCAGGATCTTTACCATGGCGGCTACGTTATTGGTGGTACATGATGCATTTGATAAAACAGCCGACCGCAGATCAACCTTGCCGTCATTAACGCCTAAAACAACCGTAGGCACATTTTTATCTGTTGATGGTGCGGATATAATAACCTGCTTTGCACCTGCTTTTAGATGCTTTTCAGCACCTTCCCTTGAAGTAAATTTACCTGTGGATTCGATAACCAGATCAATGTCAAGCGCTTTCCAGGGTAGTTGTTCGGGATCGCGTTGCGCTAATATTTTTATTTTTTTATCGTTGATGAAAAGGTGTTCCTCATCAAAAGTCGCTGTGCCCGTAAAGCCATGGTGTACAGAATCATACTTGAAAAGATGTGCAAGCGTACGTGTATCTGTCAGATCATTTATGGCTACAACCTCAATATCGGGTTTAGCTAAAATGTTGCGTAAAAATATGCGCCCTATCCTGCCAAATCCATTTATAGCTATTCTCATTACGTTCAATAAATAGGTAGAACGCAAATTTAACTAAAATAGGTGTGTAAGTCTAAACTTTAATCAGAAACAAACATTCAGATTAGACTAAGGGAGTTAGGTGCTAAATAAACAAGTTACGCAAGGCAAGCCCTTCGCGCTCTTTTGAGCGGATCATGAAAGTTACGCCCCAGTTAAACAGCATGGATATCGTGAAGATGATAATGATCAACGTAAAATTACCAAGCGTGCTGAACATAAGCGCAAACGCGACAGACACAAGGTTAAGCCCGGCCAGTATCAGCGTAGTTTGGGTATGGTTAAAACCCAACCTTAAAATACGGTGATGAATGTGGTTACGATCTGCCGAGAATGGCGACGAGCCGCTCATAATGCGTACAAAAAACACACGCATAGTATCAAAAATAGGCCCTACCATGATAGCTACCGTCAATGCCGGGGCAGAGTAAATTTGCGGTACACCCGGTGTGGAAAACTTATTTAATTCTATAAACTTAATAGCCATTACCACGGATATTAACCCAATAAATAGTGACCCGGTATCGCCCATAAAGATCTGGGCAGGGCTGATGTTATAACGTAAAAAGCCGATGATGGCACCAACTAAAATCAGAGAAATAACTGCCAGTTCATAATGCTTTGTGTACAGAAACAGGATGGCAAATATGCCGTTGACCATAATGCCGGTAACACCCGCCAAACCATCAATACCATCAATCAGGTTAAACGCGTTAATGATCATGATAATGACTATAACGGTTAATGCAGAGCCCATTACTAAAGGCAGGTCATAGATGCCAAACACGCCATACATACTTGTTAAACGGATATCGCCAAGTACTACCAATATCAATGCTACAATAAACTGCACCAGGAATTTGGTACTAAAGTTCACGCCTGAAAGATCATCCTTTAATCCCATGATAAACAGCACGATACTGGCTATCAGGATATAAATTATCGGGAAGTTTTTATCAATTAAACTAACCGCCAAGGCAGTAACGGCAAAGCTTACAAAGATGGCTACGCCGCCAAGACGGGGTATGCCATGATCATGCTGTTTTCTGAAATGGCCAATATCGTCATATAAATGGCGGGCGCGGGCGACATGTAAAATTGAAGGGATAGCGATGGCCGAAAGTAGAGTTGCAAAGCCCAGAATACACAAATAATAAGCGACCTGGTAGTGGTAAAAAAAATCCATTATTGAATTTAATCCCAAAGCATCTGCATCAATAGCAACAAGTAAAGTTGTTAGCATAATCGTTAACGTTTGAAGTCAATTTGTAACATTCGCGTTACAATAATATTGCCTTTTTTAAATATACTGAAATATTTTTCGTAAGGGTTTAAAAATTATGCACATAAGGGGAATTGACACCCCATTTTTCCTCATTGCTTTCAAATCCGACCGCCACGCTTTGATCCGATTTGAATAGCTTCTATTACTCGCCCCGCCTGTAGTCATCTTCACCATAATCTTATTAAGGTAATGCACTTTAACCGTATTTGCATGCATAAACCTTAGCATCAATTCGTAATCGGCAGCGGTACCATATTGCAGATCATAGTAGCCCAATTTTTCAAACAATCCCCGCCTGCAATAAAATGTCGGATGCGGCGGCATCCATCCGTAGTTAAACATCCCCTCTGTATAAGCTCCCGATCGCCACTCGCGTACTACCCTACCGTTTGGATCTACATAATCCAGGTCGCCGTAAACAATATCCACATCAGGGTCTGCAAAAGCGGCTGCAACACTGCTAATTACATCGTTATACGCAAAATAATCGTCAGAGTTCAGTATTCCGATAATATCTCCGGTAGACATGCTAATCCCCTTGTTCTGGTGGAATTTAGTTTCAGTCTTGTCAGCATTTGTGGCAGTAAGCCGTAATGTACCGGTGATCATTTCACCACGGGGGACATTGAGCAGTTATTCATTTACCAACAAAAATAATCTCGCCAAAAAGTTGCTGCATAATTTGCTGGGAAAACGCTTGTTAAGCCGGTCATGCCTGCATGCCACGTCTAACGCTGAATTGAAGGACCTGTCAAAAATTATTATCCCAAAGGGCATATTTGACATCCCGAATTTTGTTAAGATCGCCCCATCGTCAATCCCCCAAAAAACAGCCGGTAAGGTTTTGAAACTGCTTTTCTTTTCAAGGATAGAAGAAAAAAAAGGCCTTGATATTTTGTTACACGCGTTGCCATTGCTGACCATTCCCTACCATTTAACCATTGCCGGTGATGGCGACAATGCTTATATTGACCTATTAAAGAACATTGCACGGTATAACCAAAGCGAAAGTAACATCAGTTGGATAGGTTTTCAAAACGAAAACAAGTTTGATGTTTTTGCCGATCACGACTTGTTGGTATTACCTTCCTATAATGAAAATTTTGGCAACGTGGTTATCGAGAGTCTTAGCTCAGGCACCCCGGTTTTGATCAGCGAACAGGTTGGCCTGGCAGCTTATGTGGTTAAAAATAAATTGGGTTGGGTCTGTGAAACAACGCCGCAATCAATAAGCGGGGCCATTAATGATATCGCCATAACAAAAACAGACCAGTTAGCACAGATCAGCCTTGATGCCCCGGGAATAATTCACCGTGATTTTGATGAAGATCAACTGATCAAAAAATATATAGATATGTACCAGCAAGTTATCAACCATGTCTGATTATAAAGATTACGGTTTCTACGTTAGTGACCCCGCGCATACTTTTTCCTATTTACAGCAGCCTATACTATCCTTATTGGATAAAAGTAAAAACAAGTGCATACTTGATCTGGGCTGCGGCAACGGATATTTAGCCAATTTGCTGTTAAAGATGGGTTATAACGCGTTCGGAACAGATGCATCTACCGAAGGCATAGCCATAGCCCGCGAAACCAGTCCCGACAGGTTTTTCCTGCAGGATCTGTCTACCGGTAAGTTGCCCGACGAATTACAGGGCCAGCAATTTGATACCATCATATCAACAGAAGTTATTGAGCATTTGTATGACCCGGAGGGGTTTATCAATTTCTGCAAACAACAGCTTGCCGGCAGCGGCGAAATTATAATTACCACTCCCTACCACGGCTATTTAAAAAACCTGGCGCTTAGCCTGTTTAATAAGTGGGATACCCACATGGACCCCATGTGGCACGGCGGGCATATAAAAATGTGGTCGAGAAAGACGTTAAGCAAAGCGCTGACAGATGCAGGCTTTTCAAATGTAGAGTTTATTGGCTGCGGAAGAGTTCCGTATTTTTATAAATCAATGATCCTAAAAGCCCGGTTAAATTGAACGCGACTTATTCATTTATTATTTTAACGTATAACGAAGAGCAGCACTTACCACGCCTACTTCAATCCATAGCAGATCTGAATGCGCAGGTATTTATTGTAGACTCGGGCAGTACAGATGCTACCGTTAAAATTGGTGAAGAATTTGGCGCGAAGCTTCTTTACAACGCCTTTGAGAACCACCCCTCGCAATGGGATTTTGCATTAAAAAATTGCCCCGTAGAAACGCCATGGGTCATTTGCCTTGATGCTGATCAAATTGTAACCCCCGAATTAAAACGACGTTTACTCGATTTTAAAGACGAGGACCATGCCAGCCTAAACGGCATCTACTTTAACCGCAAAAACTTTTTCAAAGGCCGTTGGATAAAACACGGTGGCTATTACCCGTTTTATTTGCTAAAGATGTTCAGGTATGGCATAGGATACTCTGACACCACCGAAAAAATGGATCACCGCTTTGTTGTACCGGGGAAAACCGAGGTTTGGAAAGATGGTTATCTGCTCGAGGAAAATCTCAAAGAAAACAACATCAGCTTTTGGATAGACAAGCATAACCGTTATAGCGACCTGGTAGCGCAGCAGGAAGTAGAACGTATGCAGTTGCCAGCATTACAGGCAGAGAAGCCCGCGTTTTGGGGATCGCCCAATGAGCGTAAGGCCTGGTTTAAAAAGATCTGGTGGAAACTGCCGCGGTATGTACGCCCGTCCTTATATTTTACACAGCGCCTTATATTTCAATTGGGTATATTA
>NZ_VLPK01000003.1 GCF_007558865.1 Mucilaginibacter corticis | reverse complement strand
CCGCGGATTCTGACAAAGTGAACAGGGCGCTTGATAACCTGATGCTTACGCAGGGGTATCGACGATTTCGATGGCAGCTATTGGACAGCGTAGTGAAGACTAACCCCGTATTTAAAGCCGAGGGGGTAAAGACTACTATAGCCGGAACTGTTACAGACCTGAGTCACCACTTTTTGCCAACCGCTGTAGTGTTATTAGTTTCGTTAAACGCCCGCATTAACAAAACAACCATTACCGATGCTAACGGCAGATTCAGGTTTGATAACTTATTATTTGCCGATAGCACTAAGTTTGCGGTACAGGTCAGGGATTCGAAAAATACTGACCATGCCATTATCACTTTAGACAGCATACCACAGGTTGCTGTCAACAAAAAATATAACCAAGAGGATGTTGCCATTACCAAGGCAAACCTGAAAAAAGCCGAAGATGAGGGCAGACCAGCGAAACTAACAGACCATATTTTAAAGCAAGTAAATATCAGAAGCCAACGAATAAACATAGATCAAGTTAGTGATGAAGTCGCTCCGCAGGCTATGATCAAACTACCTGACGAACAGTCCGCTGACCAAATAATTACCATTCCAAATCCTCAAGATTATCCAATGCTATTAATGTTCATGCAAAGTAGGTTGCCAGGTATTCGAATTGAAGTTGACCAGAATGGCTACCATCATCTCGTGAGCGTTAGGCCATCGGATAATCTATTTCATACAACATCAAAGACTGACCCATCGGAAGGCAAAGAAATAGAAATAGTTCTTGATGGAAGACCAATCGACCGGCCAGAATTCGATCGGCTCTTAACCGGTAGCCTTTTACCCGAAGACGTTGCCAAAATATTAATTGTACGAACTAACCAGGCTATGGTTAGTAATTTAGGTGGGAGCGGAGGCAGTGGACGCAATGCTGCCGGAATCGTATTGATTGTCACCAAACCTGCATATAAACGTAAGCAGTATAACCCTGGTATTGCCAACATAAGCCCGAAAGGGTATAATAAAGTGCGCCAATTTTACTCTCCACGTTATGACAAATTAAATAGCCAGGACAAGCAGCCTGACCCGCGCACAACCATTTACTGGAGCCCATACATTAACACTGATGCAACCGGAAAAGCAAAATTTGATTTTTACAACGCCAACGGACCTGGAAGATATAGGGTAGTTGTGGAAGGCATTGATGCCAACGGTCAAATAGGAAGGGTGATTTACAATTATAAAGTAGAATAATACATCATAAATAAATTCAAAGTTGATTCTTGTAAGAGGAATTTCGAATATATTAAAGATGGTGTTTCGCCTGTTCTTATGACAAAACCAGAGCCAGATCGTTTTGATCGTGATCAATCAAAAACAACTTTAAATTAATACGGTTTCTACAACTACGTTTCCTTTAATAGCTTTAGAATAGGGGCAATACAGATGGGCCTGTTCGATCAGATAGTTTGCAGTTTCCATATCTATACCCGGAAGCGAAAATTGCAAGGTTACAGAAAGAAATAGAGCGTCATGAGCAGACCTTTTAAACGATAGACTTAGGCATCAATTGAATTATTGTGCCTATCTTTTGTTGGATTTCCATTCCGAACCGGACACCACAGCTGTTAATTTAATGGATATTAACAATTTCGCCGATAGTTCAACAGGTAAAGCTAATATTTCTGCTATCATCATTCGCTTACTCGCAAGATACTATTACCATTCATCACAAACGCTACACCACGACATTCGATAAGGTGTTACTTTATCCTGTAAAAGTATATTGGGTAGATAGTACAGAAAGCATTTGTAATACCAAGACACCTGGCCATGTTAAACGTACCAATGACTTTAAAGCTGATCCCAAGCTTGCGGATTACACCGATTTGAAAGATGATTATAAGCGGGGAAACGAAAGGTATGATCGGGGACATAACATGGACGCCGCTGATAACGCCTGCGATATTGATCAAATGCGCGAATGTTTTTACTTCTCTAACATGACGCCTCAAGCCAAGCATCTGAATGAGCAAACATGGAAAGTACTCGAAGATCATACTCGTAAGCTTGCCATCAGCGCGCGCAAAGTTGAAATATGGTGTGGTAGCTTTGGCAGTATAGAAAATATGGCAGGGTAACGGTTCCGGCTTACTGTTGGAAGATATTGAGGTACCAAGGCAAAGTGGAAGCTTACCTAATGCCTAACACAGAAGAAAAATAATTTTGACTTATTGATTTATTCCTTACATTTGCATTGTCTACTATATCGATAGACTTTATAGTGTATTGTCATTTTTATGTATTTTTTTCAACAAGACTATCTGCTTTCCATCTTTAAAATCTGTCGCCTGGACATGTGGGTCGGCTGTTGTTACTAAATTTTTCTGACACCAGGCGGAGTGGCCGAGTGGTAAGGTGGGAGTCTGCAAAACTCCATACAACGGTTCGATCCCGTTCTCACGCCTCAAGTATTAATAATTAAAACTACCTATGAAAATGAAAAATTTACTCATCAGCCTCACTTTTTCTCTACTTATCGCTTCGGTAGCGAACGCACAGGTTGTGCATTTGACCGGTACAGATGACCGCGGTTACGTGGTTAAAGTTGGTGACCAGGCTCCGGCGGACTTTGAACTGGTATTAAACGACGGTACAAAAACTTCTTTAAAAAAGCTGCAGGGTAATTGTCATCCTGCAATTTACGGCCAGCTGGTGCAGTGTCTGCCGGGAAGAAATGCCGCACCTGGAAAAGGATATCTGGAAAGCTTACCAGGATAAAGGTTTGGTATTGATCGGTGTGGACAGGGACGAACCGTTAAAAACAGTTCAGGAATTTCACCGTGACATGCAGATCACCTATCCATTAGCACTTGATCCCGGTGCAGAAATTTTTGGGCGCTTCGCGGATAAAAAAAGCGGCGTTACCCGAAATGTAGTTATTGACGAAACCGGAAAGATAGTTTACCTGACCCGCCTGTATGACCCGCAGGAGTTTGCAGGTATGCAAAAAACAGTAGCTGCCCTTGTTGCCGGCGGCTCTAATTAAAAAGAATTAATACACCTTAATTAATTGATCATGTTTAAACATTACAAACTTTTGTTGGCATTACTATTGCCATTTTTCGTCACCCGGCAAGCAACCGCGCAATCGCTTGCCATCAGCGGGGTGGTGACCGCCAAATCAGACGGATCGCCCTTAGCCGGCGTAACCATAAACGACGTTACCAATTCAAGCACGGTCATCGCCAATGCCGAAGGCAAATTCACCATTAACGCGCATATTGGCGATCTGTTAAAAGTAACTTATATTGGCTTTGAAACGCAGGAAATTACGATAAAGGAAAACACAACAAGCCTGCAGATCATTTTGCAGGACGGGCAAAACTCACTTAACGAAGTTGTGGTGACCGCGCTCAACATCTCTAAAGAGAAAAAGACTCTAGGCTACAGCGTGCAAGGCTTAAAAGCCAAAGACATAGCCGAGGCTAAAGAAACTAACCTGGTAAACGCGCTGACCGGTAAAATTGCCGGGGTAAATGTGACCAGCAGCCAGGGCGATATGGGTTCGTCGCGGATCGTTATTCGCGGTGAAACTTCCATAGCGGGGGATAACCAGCCTTTATTTGTGGTTGACGGTATCCCGGTTGATAACAGCCAGCTTTTGGGCAATGCAGGTTCAAGGGATTTTGCGAATGCGATTGCAGATATTAACGCGGAAGATATAGAATCATTAACCGTGCTGAAAGGCCCCAACGCTGCTGCGCTGTATGGTTCGCGTGCGGCACATGGCGTTATATTAATTAAAACAAAAACCGGCAAAGGCGCCAAAGGTTTCGGTGTTACCATTAATTCCAACACCTCTTTTTCAAACTTACTGGGTTTACCAAAATATCAAAACGAATTTGGCCAGGGCTCAGATGGTAAATTCAGTTATGTTGACGGTAAAGGCGGCGGCGTTAATGACGGTGTGGATGAAAGCTGGGGCCCGCCGCTGGATGGCAGGCTGATACCACAATTTAATTCAAATGGGGTTGCTGTACCTTTTATAGCACATCCTGATAACGTACGCAGCTTTTTTAAAACAGGTGTTGCTGTAAACAATGGCGTTTCACTTGCAGGCTCCGGCGATAAATATGATTTCAGGCTTGGGTACAATAACCTGCACCAAACCGGTGTGATTCCTAATTCAGAACAGGGCAAAAACTCATTCATCCTTAACGCCACTTACAAGCTTACCCCCAAATTAACCCTGTCAACAGTTGCTAATTATATTAAAGACGATGCCAGCCATATACCAGGATCGGGCGGTAAAAGGTCAACCAGTACCATGCTTGAATTTACATGGTTTGGCCGCCAGGTTGATGTAACTCAATTAAAGAATTACCTGGATGCTAATGGCAATACCTTTAACTGGAATAACAGTTATTACAGTAATCCCTATTGGCTGGCTTATCAAAATACGGTTGGGCAAACAAAGAACCGTTTTATCGGGAACATAGAATTGAATTATAAGATCATCGACGGGTTATCTGCAAATTTCCGTACCGGTACAGATTATTATAATGACCGCCGTAAGATCAGGATAGCTTACGGCACCAATGGCACACCATTTGGCTCTTATGAAGAAGATGGCTATGATGTTTCTGAAACCAATACCGAGGGCCGGCTACAATATACTAAAAAACTAAACAGTGATTTTTCTGTTGACGCGCTCCTTGGAGGTAACATACGCGTAAACTCCTATGAAGAAAATGATCAAAAAGCGCCAAAGTTAGCGGTAAGCGGTCTGTACACACTAAGCAATTCGCGGGACCCGCTTATATCATCCAATGTCTATAGCAAATATAAAGTTTACAGCTATTTCGCTTCAGGGCAAGTTGGATTCAGGGATTATGCCTTTTTAAATGTAACCGCCCGTAATGATTGGTCATCAACATTACCTAAAGCAAACTTGTCTTATTTTTACCCATCAGTTAACGGAAGTTTGATCTTGTCACAGGCGCTGGATATTAAAAGCGATGTGTTGAGCTATTTGAAGATCCGTGGCGGCTGGTCAAAAGTTGGTAACGATACGCAACCTTACAAACTGCTCAATACCTATGACTTTACTGCGCCATTCGGTACCAATCCGCAGCAAAGTGCAAACAGTACAGACCTTAATCCAAACTTAAAGCCGGAAACTACAACATCTGCAGAGGCCGGATTGGAAATTAACTTTTTTGACGACCGGATAAGGTTGGATGCAAGTGTTTACAATACCAACAGTATTAACCAGATTTTGAGTGTTAACGTTAGTCAGACAACCGGCTATACGCAAAAACTGATCAATGGCGGTACAATTAATAACAAAGGTTTAGAGATAGTATTAGGCTTAACACCTGTAAAGCTGAAAGATTTTAAATGGGATATTAACGTAAACTATTCACGCAACCATAGCAAGGTAGTATCGCTTGACCCTGAAGGCAGGTTGCAAAGTTATCTTTTAGGTTCTGACGGTACCGTGCAGGTGCTGGCAGCAGTTGGTAAGCCTTATGGCTCCATTTACGGAACTACTTTTGAACGAAATGCGAACGGACAGCTTATCATCAGTGCAGATGGTACGCCTGCTGTTAATCCTACTAACCAATACCTGGGTAAGTATACGCCGGACTGGCTGGGCAGCATTAGCAACAGCTTTACTTATAAAGGCATTAATTTAAGTGTGTTGATAGATGCTCATGTTCGCGGTTCGATCTATTCAGGCACCAATGCTACCGGTACCTACACCGGCATATTGGCATCTACTCTGCCGGGGCGGGGAGCTGCAAATGGCGGTTTAACATATACTACGGGAACGACGGTAAATCACGATGGGATGATCTTTGATGGTGTAAATGCCGACGGCAGCAAAAATACGACAGTAATATCGGCCCAATCGTACTACAAAGCATTAACCAACGCCGATGCGCCGTTTGTTTACAATGCAACTTACATCAAATTAAGGGAGATCAAATTAGGTTATACCATTCCGCAGCAATGGGCAAAAGCCATAGGTTTCCAGGCAGCCAGTATTGCGGCAGTGGGTCGCAATTTATTGATCATTCATAAAAACGCGCCTAATATAGACCCTGAAACTGCCTTCAATACCGGCAATGGCCAGGGCCTGGAAGACCTGACCCTGCCAACCGTACGCAACATTGGTTTTAATATTAACCTTAAATTTTAATAATCATGAAACTTAAATACATATTCTTAATATTTTCCGGCTCGCTAATGTTGCTTACAGCCGCGTCTTGCAAAAAAGAGCTGGTAGACATTAATAAAAATCCAAACGCAACACAAAACCCACAGCCGGACTACCTGTTGACCGCAGCTATAAAAAACACGGCTGACACTTATTGGGGTACGGCCAATAACATGGATGCCAGCCTGCTGTTTGTACAATACTGGGCAAAAATTCAATACACAGATCCCGACAGGTATATCTACAGCAATACCTCTTTCCAGGACCTGTGGGGCATCGGTTACTCCAAGAGTATAGTTAACCTTAACAAGATCATTAGTTTGGCAGATGCCCAGGCAAACCCTAATTACAAGGGCGTGGCGCTGGTTTTACGGTCATGGGTGTTTACTTTGCTTACCGATCAATATGGCGATATTCCGTATAAACAAGCTACCAATATAGAGCAATACCTAACGCCTGCGTATGACAAGCAAAGAGATGTTTATTTTGCCTTGCTGGATGATCTGAAAGCTGCAGAAGCTGATCTTGACCCCAAAGGCAAAGCCATTGCAGGTGATCTGATCTACGGTGCATCTGCCAATAATATCACACAATGGAAAAAATTTGCCAACTCGCTTCGCTTAAGAATCGCACTCCGTATTTCCGACCGTGAACCGGATAAAGCCAGGCAGGTTTTAGCCGACGTACAAACAGAGGGAAGCGGTTATATTAATTCAAATGCGGACATCGCGGAACTAGTGTACCTGGATTCTCCTAATCAGAACCCCATCAGCAACTTATTTGATACGCGTGATGATTACCGCATCAGTAAAACCATCGTCGATAAATTAGTTGAACTAAAAGATCCGCGTTTACCTATTTATGCAAGTCCTACGAAAGACGCTACGCCGCAAACCTACGTAGGGATACCCAACGGCTTGTTAGTTGGCGATGCCAGTAACCTGGGATTCACTAAAACTTCTAAACCGGGTGTCTATTTTTTGGCACCGCATGCACCCGCCGTTATTATCAGCTATGCCGAGGTACTGTTTGACCAGGCCGAAGCCGTGGCACGTGGCCTAATCACCGGCAACGCTGCCGATCTGTATAACCAGGCGGTAACGGCATCTTTAAATCAATACGGTATTACAGAAAGTACCACCGTTAATACATACCTGGCCCAGGCTTCAGTAAAATACGACGCTTCGAACTATAAAAAATCTATCGGTAATCAAAAATGGATTGCACTTTTTGGCCAGGGGCTTGAGGCTTTTGCCGAATGGCGAAGATTAGACTATCCGCAATTAACACCTGCGGTGGCGGGTACGCTGAATGGTAAAATTCCGGTTCGGTTTATTTATCCGGGGACAGAGCAGTCTTTGAATGGTGCCAGCTATAAGGCGGCCATAACAGACCAGGGGCCTGATCTGCTTACTACCAAACTTTGGTTTGATGTAAATTAAAGATTGGAGAATATGAAAGGTTTTAAATTATTCATACTGTTCGTCTTTATTTCCTCCGCCGGTTTTGCGCAAGGCGCAGGCTCTTACCGGGGCGTTTTAAAGTTGCCAAATGGGAGCGAGGTCCCCTTCAACTTTGAGATCAAGAATAATAACGCTTACTTTATCAACGGTAAGGAACATTTTGCTGCCAGCGGCCTGCGGAAAGTGAACGATTCTTTGTTTATTAATTTTGACCAGTTTGACAACGAACTGGCTTTAAAAATAGAGGGTAAACAGCTTACCGGCCTGCTGCGCAAAAAGGATGGCAGCGGGCACGCTACGTCGGTGACCGCTACTTATGGAGATACTTACAGGTTTAGAGATAAGGGCAAAAAACCAGCCGGAGATATTACCGGAAAGTACGATGTTAGCTTTGAGAGAGCCGGCGAAAGTGATGAAAACAAAGTAGGCTTGTTTAAACAAGAAGGCAATAAACTTTATGCTACCTTTCTGAGCATTAGCGGCGACTCCCGCTACCTGGAAGGCATCGTTGAGGGGAATAGCTTTTACCTGTCCTCCTTTATTGGCAGCGGCCCCGCTTATTACACCGGCACATTTGACAATAGCGGCCATGTCACCGGTACGGCTAATGGCAGGAGCTTTAAAGCTCTTAAGAACGTAAATGCAGCTTTGCCGGATCCCTATAAACTCACTTACCTGAAAGATGGGTATACCACATTCGACTTTTCCCTGCCGGATATCAACGGCAATAACGTATCACTGAAGGACGATCAATTTAGAAACAAAGTGGTTATTGTGACTATTGGCGGTACCTGGTGCCCTAACTGTATGGATGAGGCCGCATTTATGGCGCCCTGGTATGAGAAAAATAAAAACCGTGGTTTGGCCATTGTCGGGGTACAGTTTGAGCGCAAAATGGATCAAGCCTACGTGCACAAGGCGATGGAGAATTTTAAGAATCGCTTTGGAATTGGTTACACGGAAGTTTTTGGAGGCTTAGCGGACAAAAATGCGGTGGCGCAGGCTTTTCCGGCGCTGAATACTTTTCTGTCTTTTCCAACCATTCTTTTTATTGACAAAAAAGGAAAAGTAGATCAGATTTATACAGGATTTACGGGGCCTGCTACGGGGAACTATTACCAGCAGTTTATAGAAGATTTTAACGAAGAAATTGATAAGCTCCTTGCAGAAAAATTTAAGCGACATGGATAATTACACCTTTGAGATGTTTTATGATGTTTACTGGACCGCCGTCTACCAGGCAGCCTGTAAGCGATTGAGCGATCCGGTTAAAGCTTCAGCATTGACCAGGCAGGTGTTTGAAGAGCTTCGAATTTGTACAGATAAAGCCTCCGTCAAAGATGCGTTGATGTTTTTGTTAAGAGGTATTCAAAGTAAAGTCCACCAGCTCAAAATCAGGGAATGTACGGAGATTGTTTATCCTCCCCTGAAAATATTCAATGGTACCATTGTCTCTTATGCGAATTAACAGCTTAATTAGCGGAGTGTCACTGTGCCTGCTGTTTTTCGCATCAGCAGCATTGGCGCAGCGAAAGAAAAATGTATTGTTCATCGTTGTGGATGATCTGCGCCCGGCATTGGGTTGTTATGGTGACCCGAATGCCTTTTCGCCCTTTATTGATGATCTGGCAAGGCACGCCACGCTATTCAGATCCGCCTATTGCCAGCAAGCGGTATGCGCGCCTTCCCGGGCCTCCTTTATGACCGGCAAAAAGCCTGACCACACCAAAGTCTGGAATTTGGAAACGCATTTTCGTACCGCACTCCCCAATGTGGTTACCTTGCCGCAGTACTTTAAGAACCATGGTTATTATGCCCGGCAGATCGGAAAGATTTATCACGATCCCCTGGCAGCCCAGGATCCGCCTTCATGGAGCGCGCCCGGGTTATATGGGGTTACCACTAATCTGGGTAAGTACGTTTTGGATTCCAACCTGGTACATGCGCCGAAAGCAACCGTCTCCGAAGCCGCAGATGTGCCTGACAGCGCTTACATCGATGGAATGGTCGCCGCCGCAGCCGTAAAGGAATTACAGCATATGAGTTCAAAACCATTTTTCCTGGCGGTAGGTTTCAGGCGGCCGCATTTGCCTTTTAGCGTGCCCCTTGCGTACTGGCAGGAACCAAAACAAAACATACCTGCTTTCACCTGACAGTGCCAAAGCTTTGAATGTGCCCAAATTTTCCATACATAATTCTGTTGAATTGCGCGGATATACGGATATTCCCAAACTGGATCCGATCAACAAAGAATTATCAGCGAAACTGGTCAGGGGATATTACACGTCTGTAAGCTATACCGATAAACAGGTAGGAAAAGTGCTCGCGGAATTACACCGGCTCAAACTGGACAAAAACACAGTGGTTGTTTTACTCAGCGATCATGGTTTTCATCTTGGCGAACATGGGATGTGGGGTAAGACCACCAATTCAAAAACGGATACCCGGGTTCCCCTTATGATTTCCGATCCATCCCTGCGGTATCAGCCAAAAGCTTCAGACACGGTGGTGCAACTGATCGATCTTTATGCTACATTGAGCGATCTATGCGGTTTGCCGAAACCGGAGACTGACGGAAATAGTTTTGCCGCTATATTGAAAGCAAAAGCATACCGGGGCAGCGGGATGGCTTTCAGCCAGTTCCCGGATGATATGCAGTTTAAAGGGTATCCTAAGACAATGGGTTATGCCGTACATACCAACGCTTTTGGCTATACGGAATGGATCGACCTGAAAGCTGACACCATTGTAGCGCGTGAATTATATGATTACAAAACGGATCCCGCTGAGAACATTAACGTAGCTGAGACACCAAAATATAAAAAGATCAGACAGGCGTTTAACAGGCAGGTAAAGCTGTATAGAAAATAAACCTGAAGAGGCGGTTTTTTATCGACCATAGTTATTCCGGCATTCTCCGGGCTTTGCGGTCACTATGGCGCTGGTAAAGATATGTTTTTCAGTAACCTTCATCACCAGCTTCGCAAGTGTCAACGCCATTGGCGCGGCTCTTGCAAAGTTGTTGGACAAAACGATGAATGTCTACACCTTTAATTAGTTGTTCCCCGGCGTAGATCACACCATCCATATCGATCATTAAGCCATGCTTTGTCTGAGTTCCCCTTTAGTTAATCCATTGTCGGGCCCGGATTTTTATTTTAGCTGTTTGGCCAGGTAGGGCGCAGTGCGGCTGGCGTTATGCCGGGCGATAGCCGGAGGTGTCCCGGTGGCGACGATCTGTCCACCATCTTCACCGGCACCCGGCCCAATATCGATCACCCAGTCGCTGGCTGCGATAACGCTCATATCATGCTCCACCAGGATTACGGTGTTCCCTGCATCCACCAGGCGGTTCAGTTGCAGCATGAGCCGTTCGACATCCGAAGGATGCAGGCCCGTAGTGGGCTCGTCTAAAATGTAAAGTGTTTGCCCGTGCTGCGCGCGCTGCAGTTCGGTGGCCAGCTTGATGCGCTGCGCCTCACCGCCGGACAGTTCGGTGGCCGGCTGACCTAAGCGCAGGTAACCGAGACCGACTTCGCGGACGACCTCCAGCGCGCGGCTGATGGCGGGCTCTTCATCAAAGAAATTGGCCGACTCGTCTACGGTCAGGGCCAGCACTTCGGCGATGTGCTTGTCTTTATATTTTACTTCGAGCGTTTTGGGATTATAACGCGTACCGCTGCAGGTCGGGCAGGGCGTGTAAACGCTGGGCAGGAACAGCAGCTCCACCATGACAAAACCTTCACCTTCGCAATGCGGGCAGCGGCCCTTGGCTACGTTGAAGGAAAAGCGCCCGGCGTCGTATTTTTTAGCTTTCGCCATGGGTGTAGCGGCGAACAATTTGCGCACGTGATCGAACAGGCCGGTGTAGGTAGCCAGGTTAGATCGTGGCGTGCGGCCGATGGGTTTCTGGTCGACCACGACCAGGCGTTTGAGCTGATCCATACCGGCGTTGATGTGTCCCCCGGGCGTTTGGACCTCGGTTTGTTCGAGGGGGTCCGCGTCGGTTTCATCGGTGATATCTACCTTGACGCCTAAATGTTCGGCCACCAGTTCCACCATTACCTGGCTAACCAGGCTGCTTTTACCCGAGCCGGATACGCCGGTCACACTGGTCAATACCCCCAGCGGAAATTCCGCATTTAATTGGTAGAGGTTATTCCGGGTAACGCCCTCCAGTTTTAACCAGCCCTTGGGTTCCCGTGGATCGTTAGCCGGTTTGGCTGCTGCTCCGTAAATGTAATGCCGGGTCAGCGAAGCCTCAATCTCTTTTAAGCCTTCCGGTAATCCGCTATAGAGGATGTGGCCGCCTTTTTCGCCGGCCGCGGGGCCGACATCCACGATCCAGTCGGCATGCCGGATGACATCGATCTCGTGCTCCACAACAAAGAGTGAATTACCGGACGCCTTTAATTTATCCAGGGCCCTAAGCAAAGCTTCCGTATCGGCGGGGTGCAGACCTGCTGAAGGCTCGTCGAGCACATAGACCACACCAAACAGATTGGAGCGCACCTGAGTGGCCAGTCTTAAGCGCTGCAGCTCACCCGGCGACAAGGTCGGCGTACTGCGCTCGATGGTCAGGTAACCCAGGCCCAGGTCGAGCATCACCTGCAGCCGTGCTAAAAAATCTTCGGCGATACGTCTGGCGACAATTACTTTTTCCGGGTTTTTCGCTTCCAACTTTTTCAGTGCCGGTGCATCCCCCTTGGCATAGGGCTGGAAGATCGTCGCCAGTTTATTCAGCGCAAGTCCCGACAGTTCGGCAATATCATAGCCGGCAAATTTAATGCTGAGCGATTCCTGCTTCAGCCTTTTGCCGTGGCACAGCGGACATTCGCTGCTCAGCATATATTGGCTGACGCGCTTTTTCATCAGCGCGCTTTGCGAATTGGCAAACGTATGGCGCACATAGCGTCGGGCCCCGGTAAAGGTGCCCATGTAATCCGGCTGCCTTTTGTTTTTGATGAAGCGCTGGATCTCTTCGTGGGTGTAGCCGGAATAGACGGGCACAACCGGCTGTTCCTCAGTAAATAGGATCCAGTCCCGGTCTTTTCGGGGAATGTCCTTCCAGGGGAGATCAATGTCATAGCCCAGGGTCGTCAGGATGTCGCGCTGGTTCTGTCCCTGCCAGGCTGATGGCCAGGCGGCGATCGCCTTTTCACGGATGGTTAAGGTGTCATCCGGCACCATGGTTTGTTCGGTGATCTCGTAAACCTTGCCCAGCCCATGGCATTCGGGGCAGGCGCCTTCGGGTGTATTGGGTGAAAAGGATTCGGCATAGATAATACCTTGTCCTTCGGGGTAATCCCCGGCGCGGGAATAGAGCATGCGCAGCAGGTTAGATAAGGTAGTTACGCTGCCGACCGAAGAACGGGTGCTGGCCGAGCCGCGTTGCTGTTGCAAAGCCACGGCCGGCGGCAGGCCTTCGATCTCATCCACTTCAGGTATGGCCATCTGGTTGAACAGACGACGTGCATAAGGGGAAACGGATTCCAGGTAACGGCGCTGCGCCTCAGCGTAAAGTGTACCAAACGCAAGTGATGATTTTCCTGAGCCGGAAATACCGGTAAATACCACCAGCGCGTCTCGCGGAATTTCCAGGCTGACATTTTTGAGGTTATGTTCCCGCGCTCCCTTAACTTTTACAAACCCTTTAAATTCCATGCTTTGTTAACAAGTGCCCGGCGCCATTGTTTTTATGTTTCCGGGAACAGTTTAGCTGCTTCCCTGTTGACCTTAAAAAGACCATCATGGCTGAACTACCCGACCTGACCGTATTCGCGCAGATCCTTACCCGGAAATTCAAAGGCAAAGTCCTGGAACATGTAGAGGTGACCGTGGCTAAAAAACTCAATGTTACCGTAGCGGAACTAAAGTCAGCGCTGGAAGGTCGCGAGCTTTCCGGTGTTTCCCGTGAGGGTAAGACCCTGCAGTTTCATTTTTCCGGCGGCCAGGTTTTAGGGCTGCACCTGATGCTCCGGGGTGAACTCATCAGTTTGGACGGTGATGAAACGCCGCGCTTCCAGATCATGGCCTTTCATTTCAAAGGTGGCGGGGGCTTTGCGGTTGTTGACCTGCAAAAAGCCGCCACCCCAACTTTGCAGCCAAAACCCGCTAAGTCCCCGGATTCACTAGCGCTGGATAAAACCACTTTTGTGGCACTATTGGCTAAAAAACGTTCAGTGATCAAAACCCTGCTGATGGACCCAAAGGTAATGCGGGGAATAGGCAATTCTTATACCGACGAGATTCTCTATCATGCCCGCATTTCGCCATTTTCGGTCGCCAATGCGATTCCCGAAAAGGATGCGGTTCGGCTCTTCAAAAGTATCCGGGTGGTATTGGAAAAGGCAATTGCAGATATTGCCGAAGCCAACGGTGATGAACTTACAGGGGAATTGCGCGATTTTATGGCTATCCATAACCCTGCGTTAAAAGTGACGGCGAAAGGCGAAGAAATTATAAAGGATAAGATCGGCGGACGGACGACCTACTATACTAAGGCGCAGCAGTTATTTGTCTGAAGCGCTAAGCACACGAATAGTTTGGCGACCGGAACCCCCCGCATGTCAATGTAAATGAGGGGCCTGAAATACTGAAACACGGGCATAAATTGTTCCTCGTGTACGCTTCCAGCGGATGCTAATAACGGCAGATGCAAATAGTAATTTACTGGATCAACGTTCCTGGGCGAAATCTCCGGATCCGGTAATGATTAATAAATTAGCCCAGCGGCAGGCTGAAATAAAAAGTCGAACCCTTGCCGGTCTCGCTTTCGACCCAGATCCGGCCATCGTGCAGCTGCACGATCTGGGCGCTCAGGTACAGGCCGATCCCAAAACCGGCGATGTGTTGCGTATGTTCGGTTTTGACCCGGTAGTAGCGGTCGAAGATCTTATCGGTGTCCTCCGGCGCGATCCCCATACCCTCATCTTTGACGCTGACCGTTACGCTGACAGGGGAAGAGCTGCAGCTAACCGTGACCGTTTTACCCTTGTCTGAATACTTGATCGCGTTGCTAACCAGGTTGGAAATTACCGAACTGATCTTATCGCGGTCGGCGGCGATTTCCAGGAAGGGGCAGTTATCCAGCACCACAGGGTGGGTGCTCGCCGTCAGTTTGATCTCATCGACCACTTCCCTTAAAAGCCCGCCGATATCGAAGGTTGTTTTGATGATTTCGATCTTACCCGATTCCAGCCTGGATACATTCAGGAAACCATTGATCATACCGGTCATCCGTTTGATCTGCACGACGGCCTTATCCATCGCCTGGGCCAGGAAAGGATCCGGGTTATTTTTCAGTTTGACCTGGGCCAACTGGATCACTGCCGATAGGGAAGTGATCGGCGTTTTAAGTTCATGACTGGCCATGCCGATAAAATCATCCTTTTGCCGCTGAAGTTCCCGGCTCACCTCCAGCTCGGCTTCCAGCTGCAGTTTGATTCCCCGCAGTTCGCGCTCGCTCTGTTCCACCTGTTCCTTGGCCATTACCAGGTCAGTGATTTCCGCGGCAGTGTTCATCACGCCATAGATTTGTCCCAAGGTGTCCAGCAGCGGCGTGAAACTGTAATTGAAATAATAAGGCTGCAGTTTCCCGTCCACTACAATATCGACCCGCTGGTTACGGGCATGAAAAGCTTCACCCGTCATAAAGACCCGGTCCAGCTGCTCATAAATGCCGCTGCCTTCCAGTTCCGGTAAAATCTCATAATACGTCTGTCCGATCACCCCGGAACCCTTGCCCCAGACATCCAAAATAGCCTTGTTGGCCATGACGATCCGCATTTCCCGTCCCGCGTAGACCCCGATCGGGAAAGGCGCGCCGGCGACGATATTGCGGGCACGGTGCTCGCTGGCGATCAGCGCCTCGCGGTTTTCCAGCAGTTCCTCGTTCGTGGCCATATACTCCTCGTTGGCCGAAGCCAGCTCCTCGTTGATACTTACCAGTTCCTCGTTCAGCGCCTGGGTCTCTTCCTCGCTGGCAGCCAGCTCCCTTGTCCGCTCCTTTACCTTTTGCTCCAGGTTCTCATTGACAGCAACCAGCTCTTCCCTGGCCTCCGCCAGTTCGCCGTTGATCGCTGACAGTTCCTCATTCGCCGCCGTGATCTCCTCGTTCGCTGCCGTCAGCTCCTCGTTAAAAGCGGCCGTTTCTTCTTCCTTTCGCTGTAGTTCCACGCGCAGCCTGTCCTTCTCCCGGATATCGGCAGACACCCGGAAATAGGAAAACAGGCCGATCGCCAGGGCGATCAAAATAGCGCCGATGATCAGCACCGGCGTCCAGACAGCATAACGGTTCAAAAGACCCGAACGTTCCGCCAGTAAAGTTTGTTCCGCCTGCTCGGTCCGCTCGATCGCTTTCCGCAGGCTGTCCATCGCCGCTTTACCCGCATCCAGGTCCGATGCGCTGACCGGCAGGCCCTGCCGCTTTTTCGCTACGACCGCTTCCAAACCGGTCATCCGCTGCAGCATGACCGCCCTTACCGCCGCCATGTTTTTCTGCTGCTGTGCGTTGTCCCGGGTAAGGGCGGTGACCGCTCCGACTAATTGCAGCGCCTGCGGGTAAGCGCCCAGGTAAGGCGTCAGGAACTGCTCGCGGCCCGTCAGTAAATAACCGCGCTGGCCCGTTTCCGCATCCTTCATCAGCGACAAAGTCCGCTCAAGATTGAAAATGACCGCGTTGCTGTGCGCAACTGCCCGGTCGCTCTGCAGCAAATTCCGGATAAAAAAATAAGAAAGCAGGCCGACAGCGACCAGCATGATAAAAGAAAAACTGTAGCCCAGCTTTAAATTGCGGCTAAAACGGTGTTCCATAAGGGGCGATGCGAATACTGATCGCTAAAGTAAGCCATTTAACCCTTATTTTCAAGACCAAACGCGCACCAGTATGCCGGTCGATACAGCCATCAGATAATTTTACGCAGCGTTGTTACGATATGTTCAAGTTCCTCCGCGTTGGACGAGGCGAACCCGAGACGGAGCGCATGCGCCTTTGCGCCGGAAATACTTTGCCCCGAGCCGTCGTTCAGGAAAATGTCGTTTTTCAAAGCTGACGCGGCTAATTTCTTTAAATCGATTGCCGGGTCGAAGACCGTCCATACCGCCAGCCCACCCTCAGGAATCATGAAACTCACTTTATCTTCCAGGTGCCTTGTAAGTAAATTACAAAAGAGATCACGCCGCTCCCGGTAGGTGCGGATGGCTTTTCGCAAATGCCGCTGGATGATGCCCAGCTGCAATAGCTCCGCCATTGCATTTTCCAGTACAACATCACCCTGGCGATCAATGATCCGCCGCAATAAGGAAAGACTGGCGATGACATTCTCTGATCCTGCCAAATAGCCCACCCGGATCCCGGGGGCGATCGATTTATTAAATGATCCGCAATACAGCACCATCCCGGCATGATCGGCGCTCGCAAGCGGCATTAAGGGTTTATTCAGGTAATGGAAATCATAATCGTAATCATCCTCAAAAATAATAAAACGGTATTTTTCGGAAAGCCGGAGCAGTGCCAGGCGGCGGTCGGCACGGAGCGCTACGGTAGTGGGGTAATGGTGGTGTGACGTCACATACACCATCCGGAGCGTTTGCTGTGCGCATATTTCTTCCAGGCGCTCAGTTAGGATCCCGTGTTCGTCGACCGGGATCCGCACCAGCTTTGCGCCGGCCTGTAGGAAATTGGTATCGGCTGCCTTCCAGCCGGATGCGCCAACCGCTACCGTGTCGCCGGGTTTCAGCAGCGCAGTGCTCGCCAGGTAAAGCCCCATGATGGTACCCCTGGTGATCAATATATTTCCGGCGGTCGTTTTTAAGCCCCGGGTTTCATTCAAGTAATCGGAAAGCACCTCCCGCAGGCGGATCGAACCTTGTGGATCCCCGTAACCAAGACGCCCGAAAGCATGATTTGACCGCAGCTGGGTCTGGAAAGCCCTGGATAGTTCCTGTAGTGGCGCCAGCCTCAGATCCGGGTATCCGTCGTCAAGATGATAGGCCGTATCTATTTTTATAACCGTTCGCTGTAAGTGTTCCGCAGGCGCTAAAGCAAAGCCTGCCTTTTTGTTTGGGTCGGCGTTAAGAACCGGACGTTCGGAAAAGCTTTGGCTATCCGGTATCGGAAGCTGCCTGTTAACATATGTTCCGTGACCCCTTACCGATTGCAGCCAGCCCTGGGCGGTCAGGTCTTCGTAGGCCCTTACCACCGTCTTACGGTGTACAGCTAAGGCTATGGCCAGTGAACGGCTGCTCAGCAAGCGGTACCCGGGACCGATCGTTCCGTTTTTGATCAGCACCAGCAGCTGATCTGCGATTTGCAGGTAAACAGGCTGGGCTGCATATTTATCCAGTACGATCAGGGACGCCAGGGCTCGCATATTCAGTAATTGATGAGTAAATATAGATGTAAATGGGCAGATAGACAGATTGGACCCCCGAATATTTAAAAAGTGGACCATTCCCGTACGCCAAAAGGCATGTAGTTTTGTTGCTCAGAAAACAAAATATGAAAAAATTTATCGTATTATTCCGGGAGCCCGACGGGCGGACCGAAGAACATAGCCCGGAATTTGAAAGACAGCACAGGCAGCATTGGGAGGAATGGTTTTCTCAATGGCGCACGAGCGGCAAACTTGCAGGCGGAGACGCATTAACGCTCGAGGGACGGCTCCTCACCGGTAACGGCAACCTTGTTCAAAACAACATTCATCGTGTAGGAAGCGAAATTATAGGCGGATTTTTATTGCTGAACGCTACGGACCTCGATGAGGCTACAGCGATAACGGCCTCCTGTCCCATATATGAAGCCGGAGGTTATGCCGAACTGAGGGAATTTCAGCACAATTTCTAAAATGAATATTACTTACAAGACAACCGTAATACCTCCCGTGGAAGAAATTATCCGGGTTTACCGCAGCTCGGGGATCAACAGGCCGGTAACAGACCCGGCACGCATCCGGCAAATGTACACCAATTCAAATTTAGTAGTTACAGCCTGGCAGGAGGACCGACTCGTTGGCGTATCGCGGGCGCTGACAGATTTTTGCTATTGCTGCTACTTATCAGATTTGGCAGTTGATCTTGAATTTCAAAATCAGGGCATTGGCAGAAAACTGGTCAAACTCACCAGAGAGCGGCTGGGCGAATCGGTGACGCTGATCTTGGTGGCTGCACCCGAAGCCATCAATTACTATGAAAAAATCGGTATGATCAGAATTGACAATGGCTTCGTGATCAAAAGGGAGCGTTGATCACAAAATACGCCAAAACCTGGCCTATATACCACCCGCATACCCAGGTACCACGCAAATTTCCTGAAAAAAATAATTCCATACCAAGTTCCCAAACTTGGGAAAAGCCTCCCTTTCCTATCCCCAATTTTGAATCATCAATTAAGGCTCTTTGACATCCGGGAATGAAGTATTATCCTACCAGAACATAGGAAATACCGCGAAGCAAAACAGCGAAAGCGCGGTCGCAGGCGAGAGCCCGGTTTGTAGAAACCGAGATGAGTAGTTCCGAAAAAAATATTAAACCCTTGTTCGAGTTCAGCGAATGGTTCAAAAAACAAGGTCAACACGGGGGCGCAAGCCCCCTTTTTGTTGCCCGAAATTTCCCCGCTATAAAGTAGCCCGCCGCCATATTGCTGCACCCAATATTTCTTGCTATAAGGTAGCAGGCTGTCCCGCCGCAGGCCGGCACCCTGCTACAAAATAGCGGGCAACATTTTGGTTTTTCAAACGGCAAGATGTCGTTTTGTCCGACAGCCAAAACGGATCTTGCCCTCCGGGGGAATCAGTATCTCGGAACTCCATCCTTCTTTTATGAAAAACACGGAAAAACGTACCAGGAAAATTGATGCCCGTTTCACGGAGGAAGAATACAAGCTCGTGCTGGAAATGGAAAAGACTTTAGGTATCCGGAAAAGTGATTTGGTCAGAAATAGCTTATTGAAAAATAAAGCTGTTGTGATCAATGCCCGGGAGCTCATTGCCGGCCTGGATCAAGTAGGGGCGGAGTTAGGCAGATCGGGTAATAATATCAATCAGCTTGCAAAATATGCGAACATCCTGCAATTGAAAGAAATATTGTCGGCTGAAGTAGCTGAGCAGTTTAACGGATTGCTGGAACAATACCTCGGCCGTCAAAAAGAACTGGAGGTTGTCCTTCGAAAAATCATCAGGACGATGCTATAATGTAGCTGGCTACAAGATCGCCCGCTATCAAGTATCCCGCTATATGATCGTCCGCATTTTGGCATCTTCCGCCTCTTTTTCCGCGGTTACCTACAACACCGACAAAATTGACAGGGGACTCGGCGAGTTGATGAAGGTATCCGGATTTGGGATGCTGGGGGGCTTGCAGGATCTGCGGCCGGAAGATTACCGGAATGCTTTGAAAGCGGTTTCTGCCTTAAACAGGCGCGTTAAATCCCCGCAGTTCCATGCCACGATCTCCGCCGAAGGCAGAAGCTACGATAAAATCCAATTAACTGCGATCGCGGAAAAATGGCTGCAGGAAATGGGCTACGGTGATCAGCCCTACCTGATCGTATTTCATGGTGATACCGCTAATAACCATGTGCACATCGTTTCGACCCGTGTCAACCGGCAAGGGAAAAAGGTCAACAGCGATTTTGAAAAGTTACGGGCGGTAGCGGCGATGAACAGGATCATGCGGCAGGATCAAACGACCCTGATCGAAAAGGCCTTTGCCTATCGCTATTCGACAGTAGCCCAGTTCAGGATGCTCCTGAAAAACATGGGGGATGACGCGCCATTATCCGATCAGCTGGCAGGACGGGTGACTGAAGGATTGGCTGCCGATAAACCTGATCCGAAACGGGTCGCCTGGTTGAAAGCAATCCTGTTGAAATACCCCGATGAGGACTACCTGCGGCAGAAATTCGGTATCGTTTTGATCTTTCACGCCTCGGAAAACAAACCGCCTTATGGCTATTCCATCATCGATCACGCGGGAAAAGCAGTATACAAAGGGAGCGAAGTATTGCCTTTGAAACAATTGCTGGGCCAGTGGAAAACCGCGCAAACCGCGCAAGATGAACAGGTGCATATACCTAAGGTCAGCTTGCAAAGCGATGCCGATGATGAAGCCGTGCACGGCAAAAAACGAAAAAAGAAAAATAAAAAGCCATGATCATTATTATCGGGAACCAAAAAGGCGGCTGCGGAAAAAGCACCCTGACGATCTTACTGGCCAATTACCTGGCGATCGTCCGGAAATGCAAAGTGACCGTAATGGATATGGATTACCAGCAATCCGTCTGGCAGAAATACGAAAAAGCAAAGATCCTGGAAAATGAAGAACCCTACGAGGTGGTCGCATTGGAGCTGGAAACCTACCCGGGAATGAAAGAGATCCTGGCCGCCAATCCCGGTGATATCGCCCTGATCGATCTGCCGGGCAAGCTGGACGATGACGGGCTGCTGCCGGTTTTTAAATCTGCCGGGCTGGTGATCTGTCCCTTTGCCTATGATGAGTTCAGTTTTGAATCAACCATTTTATTTTCCGTCGTCTTGCGCAAAATAAATCCTGAAGTCAGGATCGTTTACGTTCCCAACCGGATCAAGGCGAATGTGAAATATGAGACCCAGGCCGATGTGGACGAACAATTGAAAAAGTTCGGTAGCGTTACCGGCTGCCTGCCGGACCGCATCGATTTCCAGCGCACCAGCACGCTCCAGACCCCGCTGTCGGTTTACCCGATCGTCCTGCCGGTTTTTGATAAGATCTATAAAGAACATATCCACCAAGAACATGAATAAAATGAAAACGCTGGCCGACCAGCTCCGGGACCGGATGGCCAAACCCGATACACCGCTGCCCGGCGAAAAGCCGACCGCACCTGTTATTGAATCGCTCCGGGCCTATGATATGAACGGGCATAAAAGCGTGGTGCATTCCCGATTTGATGAAGCAACCGCCCGTACCCTTCATCATTTTAAAATGGCGACGGGAGTTGAGGTCAACCGCCTGATCTGTTATTCCGTGAAAGTGCTGCTCGAACAGCACCCCGAGATCAAAACCATTGTTAAACAATACCTTCAAAAACTCGAATTATGAACTGGTTACATTTCTGCCTTTGGGTCTGCGGCATTTATATGCTGTATTACCTCGCCATCATCTTTATGGACCTCGCCCGTGCTAGGGCGCCGGCGGGAACTCCGGAGAACGAACTCAGCTTTTCCCCGGAAGTGCTGAAAGCAGCGGAGCCGGTATCCCGGGCTAAGCCGCAGCCATCCATGATCGCCTCCGGTGGCAGGAGCCTGAAAGAAACCTTCGGGCTGGCCAGGCAGGATATGCTCGTTTACACCCGTGCCGTCAGCTTTTAGTCATGCAGCCGGGAATCGACGAAATGAACCAGGTAAGCAGGGACTTAACGAGCACTTATTTTTCGGCTTTTGACTGTTGCCTGGTGCTGGCCGCGATCCTGGGAATTGCCGGCGCGGTCAGGATTTATCACAACTGGCAGATGGGCCAACGGGAAATTACCGCTGACGTGGCCGCCTGGTTCTTTGCCGCCATTTTTATGGTACTTTCAGGCGCCTTCCTGCGCGCCCTGTTTGGTATCTGATATTCATCTTATTTATCTTTTTAATCCATGAAAACTTTAAAAAAAATCTGGGCGACAGTCGTGCTGTTCGTCCTTGCAAGCATCACTGCCTTTGCACAAAGCGGGGTTAACGGCCTGAACACCGCTACCACCACCCTAAAAACTTATATCGACCCGGTGACCACCATAACTTTGGTGATAGGCGGGATTGTTGGTATCATCGGCGCCATTCGCGTCTATTCCAAATGGAACAGCGGCGACCAGGATATTAATAAGGAACTGATGGGCTGGGGCGGGAGCTGCGTCTTCCTGGTGGTTTCTTCCTTAGTGGTCAAAGCGTTTTTCGGGCTCTGATGGCAAAGCAATTCCCGGTGTATAAGGGGCTGCAAAAGCCCCTTATCTTTCGCGGTTTCCGCGGCAAATTCATTTACTGGGGGATCGGCTCCCTGCTGGCGGGTTTGGTCATCGGCGCCCTGACGATGTCGCTGGTCAATATGTGGCTGGGCGCGATCCTGCTGATCGGCAGCATTACCGGGGGCTTGTTGTTTACAGCCTCACGGCAAAAGAAAGGTTTGCACACCAAGACCCGGAGTAAAAAAATTTATATTCTTAACCAGATCAACCATTATGGCCGGAAAAACACAATTTGAGATGCCATTTATCGGGGTCGATACCAAAGGGGAATATGACCTGCTGATCGGTGCGGGAGGTGACTACTCCGTGATCCTGAAAATGACCAACCCGGTGATCCGGTATTCAGCTTACCCTGCCGGTTACGATGAGTTCCATCATGCTTTGATCAATGTCGTAAAAGTACTGGGTGACGGCTACCTGCTGCAAAAGCAGGATATCATCAGCCGGACAAATTATCATGCAAAAAAAGCGGAAAGCTATTTACAGCAACGTTATAACGCGCATTTTGAAGGCCGTGAATTCATGCAGGTCACTACTTACCTGACCATTACCAAACGTATCAAAAAGAATTCCTTTTATGTATTTGACCCCAAATCGTTAAGGGAATTCCGGCAGGCTGTTGTAAAGGTACTTGATATTTTGACCGGCGCCATCGTATTGAAGGAGGCGGAGATCAATTTGCTTTTATTGCAAGTGCTCAGCATGGACTTTAGTTCTGAAAATATTTCCCTTAATAATTTAAGCCCGAATGACAACGAAGTGCAGATGGGAGAGGTCGCTGCAAGAAGCATCAGCCTGGTCAATATCGACAGTGTGGACCTCCCGCCGCAGGTAGCAACGCATATCGAAATGCACGATAAGGAGAGTTTGAAGGGTTTCCCGCTGGACCTGTTTGCTTTTCTGTTTAAAGTTCCCGGCTGCCGCTCGATTGTTTACAACCAGGTGATCGACGTCATCGGGCAGCCAACCATGCTGCGAAAACTGGAACAAAAGAAAAAGCGGCATTCCGGCATTCCGGACCCCGCGAATGATCTCTGCGTCGAGGATATCGACCTGTTATTAAATGATGTCGCCCGTGAAAATCAATTGGTGGTCAACTGCCATTTTAATATGCTGGTGGTTGCCCCGCAGGATAAATTAGACAAGGCGGCCAACTTTATCGAAAGTTCACTTTTTAATTTGGGGATCCAGCCCAGCAAAAGCGCGTACAACCAGTTGGAGCTGTTTCGTTCGGCCATTCCCGGGAACGCGGTGGAACTGAAAGAATACGACTGGTTCCTGACCACCAGCGACGCCGCGGCCTGTTTCTTTTTTAAAGAATCACTGCAAAAAGATGAGCCCTCTGATTTTTTGATCCGTTTTACGGATCGTCAGGGGATCCCGGTAGGAATGGACCCCGCTGATTTACCGATGCGTACCGGCAGGATCAATAACCGGAACAAATTCGTTTTGGGACCTAGCGGAAGCGGCAAATCATTTTTCATGAACGCGCTGGTGGAGCAATATATCCAATACCGGATGGACGTGGTGATCATTGATGTGGGGCATTCCTATTCGGGCTTATGCGCTTATTTTAAGGGGAAGTATATTACTTATACTGATCAAAAGCCGATCACGATGAATCCCTTTGCGATCAAAGCAGGCGAGTACAATATTGAAAAGAAAGATTTTTTAATTACGCTCATTGGCTTACTTTGGAAAGGGGCGGATGGTACCCTGTCAACCATAGAGCGCGACGTCCTGTCGGCCTTAGTGAGTGCCTATTACACAAAGAAATTTAATGAAAATGCACCGGAGCTCAATTTCAATACTTTTTATGAATATGCTTTAGACAAGATCCCGGAGATCAAACGCGAAGAAGCGATCCCGTTTGACTTGGAGGAATTTCGCTATGTGCTGAAAAAGTTTTACCGTGGGGGCGAGTTTGAGGCGATCCTGAATGAAGCGGTTGATGATTCGCTCTTTGAAGAACCTTTTATCGTCTACGAGATCGACAATGTCCAGAACCATAAAATTTTGTTCCCGATCGTTACGCTCATCATCATGGACGTGTTTATCCAGAAAATGCGCTACCGGACCGGCCGCCGCAAATGTCTGATCGCGGAGGAGGCCTGGAAGGCCATCGCCAGCCCGATCATGGCTTCCTACCTGGTGTATCTGTATAAAACGGTCCGGAAGTTTTGGGGTGAGGCCATCGTCGTCACCCAGGAACTGGGCGATATTCTGGGTAACCCGATTGTGAAAGACAGCATCATCAGCAATTCAGATACGATCTGTCTCCTCGACCAGACCAAGTTCCGGGATAATTATAATGAAATCGCCGCTTTACTTTCTATCAATGAGATTGAACGCCGCAAGATCTTTACCATTAACCAGTTGGACAACACCGAAGGCCGCGGCCGTTTTAAAGAGGTCTATATGCGTCGCGGTGCCGTTGGCGAGGTCTATGGCGTTGAAGTCAGCCTGGAACAATACCTGACCTTCTCTACGGAAAAACCCGAAAAGTCGGCGATCGAAATTTACGCTAAAAATTACGGTTCTTATCCCGGCGCTTTGGACGCCTTTGTCCGCGATCTTAAAGCAAGCAACTTGTCACTCCCCGCATTTATTAACCAAGTTAATTCAACAAAACCATGAAAAATTTAATGCTGCTCGTGTGCTGCCTTTGTGCAGGCAACGCTTTTGCACAGGAGCTCGTCGTCGACCCGGTTACCTCCGCCGCTATCGTCGGTAATACGATGAGTATAAACGGCCAACTGGGCACCACCAATGACCGGCTGAGCCTGATCCAGAAAGGACAATTAGCCGTGACGGGACAACTGGTGATCGTTAACGACATGCAAAATAAAATTTATAAAGGGCTCAGTGAAGTCGCCTCCGTCATCAACAACCTCTCTACGATTAAAGAGATCGCCGAATGCGGAACGGATATAGTAAACGATGTCGGCCAGGCCGTGCAGCTCGCCAAAACCGATCCGGTCCTGCTGCTGTTCGCCGAACAGGGCGCCAGGGATTTCGAGACCCGGGCGGCTGTGCTGGCGGCGGATGTCAGCGCCTTTGTACTTAAGGGCGGGAGCGATAACCTGATGGATTCGGGCGAGCGGAGTAAAATGCTGAACCATATCGCAGATGAATTGCGGATCCTGCGCGGGATCGCTTACGGCATGGGACGGTCCATGTACTGGGCAAAATTAAACGGGATTTTCCGTTCGCTCAATCCCTGGGCAGCCTGGCAGAACCAGGACGTGCGGATCGCGAACGATGTCTTGAATAACGCCAAATACCTCAAACCATGAAAAAGCTATTGTATATCATCATCTTTCTAGGTCCGTTTGGTGGATTTGCGCAGCGCAGCACCTTGGACATAGCCAGCATGCACCTGCTGATCGACCAGTCCATTGATGAAAATAAACAACAAGTCAAAGCTAAAAACCAGCAAATCACAGCAGCTGCCAACGAACAGGCGAACCTGACCTTGCTCGATAAGTTGAAACTCAGGTACCGTCAACTACAGCAACGCTATAATGCTTTGGGAACGGCGATCAACGTGGCAGATATCGACATCTACGCGACGCCTATGGTCAACCGCATCATCAGTAACCAGGCGGCGATCATCAAACTGGCTGAAAAGAACCCGGCGCTGATCGCTTTGGGTTTGCAGACCGAAATAGAATTTGCCGGGTGCGCCAGGGACCTGGCGGGTTATATCGCAGGGCTGACCATTAGTATTGGCGACGTCAACCAATTAAAAGCCTCGGATCGTAAATTGCTCTTTGAATACGTGCTCAGCGAATTGAGCCGTATCCAGGATATTTCGGGCACGCTCGTGAATAACCTGCAATATGCCACGCTCAGTGACCTTCTGAAAGCCGCGAATCCCTTTCAGAATTTTGTCAATGCCGATAGGACTATCAGTAAAGAGATCATTCAAAATGCCAAATATCTTAAGCCATGAAAATAAAGATTTTAATCTCCGGCCTTTTTCTTTCGGCTCATTGCTTTGCGCAGGAATATGTTGTTGACCCAAAGGTTTATGAGTCCGTACTTTCCAATGCCGCGGTGCGCAGTTCGGCGGAAGTGACGCACCAGCAATATTTGGGAAAGATCAGTACCAGCCTGGATAACATCAACCTGAACGTTGGTTCGGTTGTACTGGCGCAGACCATGATCTATGAGGCTTTATCCAATGTGAACTCCGCGCTCAAAAACGGCCTTGCAGTCAAAAATCTTGCGGTCATCGTTGCAGATATTACTTCTTATTCCGGTCAGTGCCTTACGTTGGCAAGATCAGATCCGGCGCTGTTGTTATTTGCGACCAATATTTCCGCTCAAATGAAGCTGAAGGCCACCGCGCTGGTCGGTGATGTTTCCGGCTCTATTTTAAACTCAGGTGGCAATATGTTGGCCGATTACAATGCCCGGGACGAATTGCTCCGGAAAGTGATCACCCAGCTGCAGGTCCTCGACGGGTTGGCTTACGGTGCCTGGCGGGCGATGTACTGGGCTAGGGAAAAAGGCACCATCGCCGCGCTCAATCCATTTGCCGGCTTTATCTATAAAGACAAGTTGTTTGTCCAACAAATTATTTCAAACGCTAAATATTTAAAGTAAATTGCACTATGGAAAGACCAACTAAAGTCGATGAGTTATTAAAAAACATCAACAATATTCACGAATTAGGGCGTCAGCGCGCCTTTGAATTAGGTAATCCTTTCTACGCGCAATACTCGGGTGACGGAGAATACTATACCAAAGAAATGCCCGACGGTGAGCGGTTTTTAGTGGATATCGAAGTGATTACAAATGATCATAACATTCCGGTTGAAATCAAAGATACCATCATTAAGAAACTTGGCAGGCGATGAACAGGCCGGAATTAATTATGGTTGCCGGTTGCAATGCCGCCGGTAAATCGAGCTTTATCCGTAGCAGGATGGCGCAGCTGGAAGATTTCATCATGATTATGACTGATGTATCGAAAAGCAGTACGAAAACTGATGTAAGAGAAAGCATTGCCGCAAAAAAAAGTATCATCCTTGAAACGGTTTTTAATGATGCTTCTTTTAAAGATTTAATCGATGAGGCAAGAGATGCGGGCTACGCAACGTCATTAATCGCCTTATTTCTGGATTCACCCACGCAATCTTATAAAAGAGTCGCGGCAAGGATAATAGATCAGGCAGGTTTGGTTATAAGCGCAGGCAATATAAAACTGAATTTTAATGAAAGTTTTAAAAATATAGCGCTCTACTATTTTTATTTTGACAGATCTGACTTTGTATATACCGGAACGGCAGGCGAAAATCTTCTTGTTATGGAGTTCGACAAGTCTACACTTCGAAGTTACAAACCGTCAGATTTGACTTATCCGATAAAATTTGCTGAATTCGCCCACGCCAACCAGAGGCTAAATGATGAAACGCGTAACATTATTCTTAAGAACGAATCATGGGTGCGTGAATATACCCCGCAAGAAAACCCGAGGTTACAGGATTAAATATTAGACCATTAAAAAGCAGCCACCCGCTGCTTTTTTCATTTAGTTACATTTTATTATGAAAAAAACGATTGTATTAGCAGGCTTCGGCCTGCTTTGTTGTTTCCGGCTGTTAGGCCAGTCTGTGGTCAATGACGAAGCGCTCCGCTACCAGGAACAGCGGATGGTCTACCAGCAATGGGACCAAAACAAATTCAAACCATCACCCGGCTTCCTGAGCCTTAATCCTTATTACTGGCTTGTATGGGGCTTTTTTCATCCCGATTACCATAAGACGGACCTCCGGCCCTTGAGCCCCAACGGCCCGCAAACCCAGCGACTTGCCTTTGTCGCAGCCATGAGTAACACAGATAACCATTACAAATTGCAATCCGATACCGTCAAAACCACGGCATTGTCCCAAGTCGCAGCGACCTCAGGTTTGGTCAGTGACCTCGATCCGCTCTGGCTATTGTATTATAAAAACCAGTTTGATCCTGTACTTAACTTTAACCCGGTAAAACTTTCGGCGGGCCTTAGCCCGCAAGCCAACAGCAAATTAGTTTCCGAAGGCACCTTAAGTTGGTACGGGAACGAATTGAATATGCTCAAACAGCGCATCCAGGCTGCGCATACCGCCGATATGGACAGGGGTTCAAGAATTTTAGCCTATTACCGGCTGCTCAATGAATACAGGAAACTGGCAGGAGTCTGGTCGGTCCGGACCTCGTCCGCACAATCCACACTTGATCTCGCCGCGCAGCAGCAAACACTAAAATCAAATAACGCCAGCGTGCCGGACTGGACACCGCAGACCGATATCTCCATTGCTAAAAAGATCTTACAAAAAATACAATGAGCAAACGAACCATTATCTCAATCCTTTTATTACTGGCTGTTATGCCCGTTTTCGCGCAAACCGCCGACCAGACGAAGACCCTGCAGTTTTTCCAGGGCGACGGCGTTTACGAAACCGGGGTCATGACCTTCCTCACTGGCCTGAAAGAATCGATCTGGACCCACTTTGACCTGTTCATAACCGACGCAAAGGCGCTGGCCGCTATCTTTATGATCATCTATTTCGCCATCCGGTCCTATGAAATGATGGTCGGGGATAAGCAGCTCGAGGTCATGCCCCTGCTCCGGCCCTTCGGGCTGGCCATGATCATCCTCTGGTGGGGGACTTTTGTAAAAATGGTCGCCTTCCCGACCGATCTGGTCTCCGCCCAGACCGAGCAAATGTTCGAAAGTGAACAAAATACCATCAACGACCTGCGCTTTAACCGCGCTAACCTGATGCAGGCCGTCGCCAATTCACTCTATACCTTCCAGGCACAAACCGAAGTGGCAGCGAAGGAAAGCGATACCTGGTATGACCGGGCCTGGGACGCGGTCAGCAGTACCGTTAAACAAGGCATCTCCGATGTCGTCTCACCCTTACTGGAACTCAAGAACCGGCTCACGATCGGGATGCAGTTACTGATCAGCCAGTTACTGGAGATTTTGGCGATCTGGCTGTTAAGACTGGCCGTGTATATTATTTTCCTGATCCAGATCATCTACTCCAGTATCCTAATCATCCTGGGGCCCTTCGCGGTTGCTGTCAGTATCCTGCCCGCGTTCCGTGACAGTTTCAGTACCTGGATCGCGCGCTTTGTGTCCGTTAACCTGTATTCCGGCATCGCCTACCTGATCATGTACCTCTGCGGCCTGATGCAGGAATACGCCCTGGAATCCGAAATCAGCAAATACCAGGAACTGGTCGGCCAGAACGGCACCAAGGCAGATTTTGAGAAAATGGCCTTTTTCGCTGGTAACGGGATCCTGTCCTTCGGTACGGTCATCGTGGTATTTGTGATCGGCGCCATCTGTATGTTTACCGTACCCAGTATTTCCACCTGGATTATTTCCACTTCGGGGATCAGTTCCGCGTCTTCCAATTTTGGCCGTGGCGCCGGTACGCTCCATGGAGCCGCGAAAGCCGCCAGTACCTTACTCTAAATTATCACCATGATCATTAAAAACATAGAAGCCAAGATCCGCCTGGCCACTTTCGTGGCGGGCGGCAGTTTTTTAACGGCCATTATGATCGCCGCGATCTCCTGCGCTTATGCTTATAAACAGGTTGCTAACGCACGGCAGAGCGTTTATATCCTGGATAATAACATCCCGGTGCTGGCACGCCAGACCGATGTGCAAATGAACCGCCCTGCGGAATACCGCGCAGATGTTGACCTGTATCATTCCCTTTTCTTTTCGCTGACGCCGGATGATAAGTATATGGAATACCAGCTCAAAAAAGCGATGTACCTGGTCGATGAATCCGGGATGCAGCAATATAACGATCTGAAAGAAAAAGGATTTTTTAATTCGATCTTATCCTCCAGTTCGGTACTGACCCTGCAAACCGACAGCATTGCTTTGGACATCCCCCGGAAATATTTCCGCTATTACGGCAAGCTGAAAATCGACCGGCGCAGCAGTACCGTAGTACGCTCGCTCATCACCGAGGGTTACCTGAAGGATATCCCGCGCAGTAACAATAACCCGCATGGTGTACTGATCACCGGCTGGAAAACCCTGGAAAATAAAGACCTTGAAAATGTGGACAAAAATACGTTCTGACCGGGACCCGAAAGACACCGTTTTCAGCGAGATCAGGAAAGAGTTCAAACCCTATTTTGACAAAGTTAAAACAACAACTTTCACGCTGCTCAGGCGGTTCCCGAAAAGCGTTTTCGCCTGTATGGTTATTTTAATTGTTGTTTCCATTGTGCTGGCTTTCAATAATTTTATTCATCAGGTTGCTCCCTCAAAACCTGTCGGCATCACGGCGCCATTTCAAGACGGTTTCGACAAGATCCTGGAGGCGGGCACCCGGCTTAAAGAAACCATCAGGCTGAAAAAAGTCGTCGACAGCATCAGCGCTAAAAAACAGCTGAATACAACGGATAGTATACGCCTGATCCGGACGCTGGATAGTCTCCGGCATATTTACCCATCCTTTAAATAAAGCATATGAAACTCAATCTCCGGCAGCCCAAATACGTGCTGCCTATCATCTTATTGCCCTTTTTATGCCTGTTTTTCTATATCTGGCATTCCGGCCCGGGCAGCAAAAAGCCCGCGGAAAAAAAACAGGAGGAGCTCAATGGCGCCGTTGGTCAGGTATCTTCTGTTGTCCGGAAGGAAAACCTGCAGGATAAGCTGGATGCTTTCCGAAATACCTTCAAAGAAGCGGATGGGAGTTCCCCGGTGGCGGCGATCTCCCCTGAGAAACCTCCGCAACTGGACTCGCTTCGTAAAGCGGTCCATGCAAAATTCGGCGACAGGCAGGCCGTTGAAATGCTCAATCATAGCGCGGGGCAGCCTAAACCTAAGATTGCCATTGACAAACCGGACGATCCTATGGAAACTTTTAAAAAGCAAATGGCTTACATGGACAGCCTGAACAAGGAAAATGACCCGGCTGCCAAAGCTGAAAGACAAAAACAACAGGCAGCGGCCAAACGAAAGCAACTGGAAGCTGATCAAAAAATCTTTGCTGTCAGCAAAGCGGACGCCGGCAGCGAAGGCTTTAATACAGTCATGCCTGACCAGGACAAAACCTTTATCAAAGCCGTAATCGACGAGAATATGACCGGCTATGCAGGTTCAAGATTAAGACTACGATTATTGGATGATATCGTCGCGGGTAAGCTCTTAGTTCCGAAGGATACCTATATCTACGCCAGTATCAGCGGTTTTTCCGAACAGCGGGTGACCCTTTCCATCAAAACCATTCTTAGTTCGGGAAAGATCCTGCCCGTAAAATTAGAAGTTTACGACCTCGACGGCCTGCCCGGGCTCTATGTCCCTGCGTCCGCGTTCCGGGACTTTAGTAAGGACCTGGGCAGCAGTTCTATCCAGGGCGTGGACATCGGTTCGGGCACGACCAGCTTCGTGATGAGCGCTGCGGGTAAAATGTTTCAATCGACTTCCAGCGCCATCGCGGGTATCATCCGAAAGAATAAGGCCCGCATGAAATACAATTCTTATATCTATTTAATCGACCCTGATGCGTTGCAAAACGCTCAAAAAAACTACTGACATGAACTATATCTTAGCCATACTCTTATCCCTTTTTACTTATTGTGTTCAGGGACAAAACAACCTGCCAACGGTTTATTTACCCGCAAACCTAACGGTTCATTTTATTTCTCCCGAACCGATCCAATACGTGGATATTTCTTCCAGACACATCGTCGGCGACCTGCCCCTTAAAAACGTTTTACGCATTAAAATTAAAGATTCTGTAAAAACGGAAGACGACGCGGTGGTCACCATCACCGGTGAAAAATTCATCGCCCAGTACCATGTCATCATCGGCGGCAGCGATGTTCCAACGGAAATTAATATCGAACCCAAAGACACCCGGCCACTGGATCTTGAAAATATTGGTTTGTCCACCAACCAGCTAAAAGCCTTATGCCTGGAGATTGCGGCCAAAAAACCGCCCAAACCAAAAGAAAAAACCAAAGCTTTTGGGATAAACGCGAAACTGAATCACCTCTACACCTTTGGCGATTACCTGTTCGTGGACCTCAGTTTTCAAAACAACACCAATCTCCGCTATGATATCGATGAACTGCGGTATAAGATCGACGACAAAAAAAGTCACCAAAGCATCCAATGTTCAATCATTGGAGATCAAACCGGCATATACCCTGTTCACGGAACCGGCATTCAGCAAATACTACCGCAACATCATCGTATTCAAAAAATTGAGCTATCCCGGAAATAAAGTCATGAACATCGAACTCCGCGAAAAACAAATCTCCGGTCGTGTCATCACGCTTCAAATACCGTATAAGGATTTATTAAAAGCCGACGTAATTCCTTTATAATAAATTCTTAAATTTGTTAACATTAGCAATTATGGAAACTAAGATCCAGGATAACGATCCCGCCCTAACCGCACAGCTAAAGGCCGGGCTAAAAAGAACCCACATGGAGCGGTTTTTAATGTTTTGCACGCTTTACAAAATGCACCACACGTTAAAGCAAGCGAAAATTACGCACAAACCTCTTATACGCAGATAATCATGGACATTTTCGATGAAGAAATTATCAAGTTATTTGCAGCGTTGAATGATAATAATGTACTATATATTGTTGTTGGCGGATTAGCAATCAACTTGCATGGTTATGACCGTTTTACGGGAGATGTTGATGTTTGGCTTAAAGATACTTCTGCCAATAGGAAAAATCTCCGCCAGGCATTTGTGGACTGTGATATGCCCGACTATCCCATGCTCGAAACTATGCAATTCGTGCCAGGCTGGACCGATTTTCATCTCAATAATTCAGTTAGATTGGATATCATGACCGATATGAAAGGGATTGATAATTATAGTTTTGACGAATGCCTGGAAATGGCAGCCACCGCAGAACTTGAAGATACGATTATCCCATTCTTACACATCAGCCAACTTATCGACAACAAAAAAGCAGTTGATCGGCCAAAAGATCAGCTTGACGTTATCGCTTTAAAACGGATTCAGGAGATGCGGGAACAAGAAACCGATCTTGAAAATAACATTGACAACGACCATGACGAAGACCGCAGCTACAAAGGCCGGAAAAGATAAAGCTGCTTAGTCTCTAAAATATAGCTTATCTACCATCATGTGAGGATTTTGATGGTATTTTTGTGCTATGACTATTCAATACGCATCTGACCTGCACCTGGAATTTTTAGAGAACGAGTATTTTATTCGTAACAACCCTTTAAAAACGGGTGCCGACATTTTGGTTTTAGCAGGTGATATTGCCTTATTTAAGGAACTTCCAAAATATGACTGGTTCTTCGATTATGTGTCTGAAAATTTTGGCATTACGTACTGGATAGCCGGGAACCACGAATATTATCATTATGATTTATTTAAAAAGCGAGGTCATTTTCAGGAGGAAATCAGGCACAATGTATTCCTGGTAAATGATTTTGTGATCAGGCATGAGCATGTACGATTGATCTTTGCCACACTCTGGACAGATATCAGCCCTGAAAAACGAATCCCAATCGCCAAGGCGATGAATGACTTTCATTTGATTCAATATAAAAAGGAGTGGTTGACAGCGGAACATTTATCAGCAGAACATAAGCACTCTTTGGAACTGATTGAACATGAGCTAAAAACCAAACAAGAAGGTATGATTACTATCGTTGCGACCCATCATGTGCCGACTTTTACCAATTATCCGCCGGAATATTTAGGCAGCGTGCTGAATCAAGCCTTTGCAGTTGAGCTGAAAACAATGATTAGTTCAGTTGGACCTGATTACTGGATTTACGGGCACCATCACCAAAATATCCCTGAATTTGAAATTGGACCAACTAAATTATTAACTAATCAATTGGGTTATGTGAAATACAATGAGCATATGCTCTTCAATCCTGATAAGCGTTTAGAAATATAAAATGATGCCTATTATGACCATTTTATTTATATTTGGTAAAAATAAGCATCATGGCACTCAAGAAACATGTAGTTTTCCCGAAACAGGAGCAAATAATAGGGATTTTAGGAGAAAACCTAAAATTAGCACGTAAGCGTCGCGGATTAACAATGTTACAGGTTGCGGAGCGTGCCGCGATGGATCGTGGCACCTTGCGGGAAGTAGAGCGTGGTAACCCAAGTATTTCAATTGGTGCTTACGTTAATGTGCTAAGGGTTTTAGGCCTGCAGAAAGACATTTTAAAAGTAGCGTCCGATGATGTTCTAGGCAGAAAGCTTCAGGATAGTAAACTATTATAATGTGATTATGGTTACTAATAGTAAAACAGATATTTATATTTATGCTGATTGGATAGGATTAGGTGGCCCACAGTTCATGGGAACTTTGAAAGCTACTCAAGCCAAAACTTATAAGACATTCGGCTTTCAATATGATCCTGGATGGTTGAAAAAAAATAATAGCATATTGATAGATCCGGAAATTCTCCATTATGATGGGCCACAATTTCCAGTAGAAAGACAAAATTTTGGTGTTTTCTCAGATTCCATGCCTGATTCCTGGGGCCGAAAACTCATGCAAAGGCGCGCAAGCCAAAAAGCGAAAGAAGATAAAGTGAATAATAAAACGTTATATGAGATTGATTTTCTCTTAGGCGTTCATGATTTTACCAGAATGGGAGCGTTGCGTTACAAATTAGAAAAGGATGGTCCTTTTTTAGATAATGACGATCATCAGCCGGCTCCTCCCTGGACGTCCATCAGGGATTTACAATACAGTGCAGAAGTTTTTGAGGAAGATACCAACGGAGAAGAGAAAAAATGGCTGGAGTTGTTACTGGCGCCTGGATCATCCTTAGGCGGGGCGCGGCCCAAGGCTAATGTGGTTGATGAAAAAGGTGCTTTATGGATTGCTAAATTCCCTTCGGCTAATGATATTACCGATAAAGCCGCCTGGGAGTATTTGGCTTATTTGTTGGCGGGACAATCCGGGGTGAAAATGGCTGAAAGTAAACTGGAGCATGTTTTTGGAAAGTACCGAACCTTTTTTACAAAGCGTTTTGATAGGGAAGGCGAAGGGCGAATCCATTTTTCATCTGCAATGACTATGACCAATTACGATGAGACTTTGATCCGGGATTATACACCCAGCTATCTTGAAATTGCCGACTTTGTGCAAAATAACGGTTCTAGTCTTAAGGAGGATTTGCACCAGCTCTGGCGACGAATCGTTTTTAATATCGCCATTTCAAATACAGACGACCATTTACGGAACCATGGTTTTTTACTGAGCGACAAAGGCTGGCGCTTGTCACCGGCCTATGATTTGAACCCATCAGTCGATAAATCCGGATTGGGATTGAATATAGATATGGACAGTAATGCGTTGAATTTAGATTTGGCAAGGAGTGTCGGCGCGTATTTTCAACTGAATGAAGCCGGGATGGATAAAATTATTGAAGAGGTGAGGTCGGGAACAGAAAATTGGCGTGATCTTGCGCAGGAATTAGGCATTCCGCGACACGAACAGGAACAAATGGCGCCTGCCTTTACTTTACATCCGCAATTCACTATCAGCCGGAAACGCGGACGATAATCTGTTACCAGATTTTCATTAAAGACCTGTTCAGGGCTTTTTTATTTTAATATGTTTTATGGAAGAAACGCGCGATCAGCAGAAACTGCATGGTTTTTTGCAGTGCTGCGTTTACCTTTCTATTGCTTTGGAGGCCTGTATTTTTATTTATCAGGCAGCGCCGGTTTGGGGGATCTTCGCCGGTCTATGGCATAAACTGGATGGGATCGTCATTTACCGTAACCTGGTTTATAGTAAACTTTCGACCCTGTTGCTGATCTGTTTGGTGAGCATCGGCACGCTGGCAAAAAAGAAGGTGGACCTGGATCCCAAGAACCATATTGTTTATCCCTTGACCCTGGGCCTGCTTTTGTTTTTTGGCAGTCTCTGGTTCTATAACCGGCCTTCCGGTTTAATTTTACCTTATACAAGTATTTTTAATTTACTGTATTTAGTTTCTTCCTTTTTCGGTGCGGTACTCACCAGCCTGGCAATGGATAACATTTCCAAGATGATCCGTTCGGGTTTAGGAAAGGATAAATGGAACGTGGAAGGGGAGAGTTTTATGCAGCAGGTCAAACCGGTGCAGACCCCTTATTCCGTGAATATCCCCATGCAGTTTTATTTTAAAGGCAGGGTGCGGAACGGCTGGGTCAATATCGTCAATCCCTTCCGTGGTACCCTGTTGATCGGGACGCCGGGTTCGGGTAAAAGCTTTGGGATCGTGAATCCCTTTATCCGCCAACTGATCGCCAAGGAATTTACCGGGGTGGTCTATGATTTCAAGTTCCCGGATTTGGGTAAGATCGCCTATTACCAGTACCTGGAGGTCCGGAAGAAGGGGAAATGTAAACAGCATGCTTTCCATGTGGTCAACCTCAACGACGTCGAAAAGAGCCGGCGGATCAATCCCTGGAAACGGGATTACTTAAGGACGCTGGCAGATGCCTCGGAAAGTGCAGAAGCTTTGGTGGAAGCGTTGAAGAAAGGGGATAAGTCAGGTGGCAGCGACCAGTTTTTTACCCAGTCGGCCATCAACTTTTTGTCGGCCTGTGTGTATTTCTTCAGTAAATATGCTGACGGCAAATATTCCAGCTTTCCGCACGTCCTGGCCTTTTTGAATCATTCCTACGAAGCTATATTTAATACGCTTTTTTCAGAACCCGAACTGGTACCATTACTTTCCCCCTTCAAGAGCGCATTTGAGGCGAAGGCGTTCGACCAGCTAGAGGGCCAGGTCGGCACGCTGAAGATCTTTATCAGCCGTCTGGCTACCAAAGAAACCTATTGGGTGTTTTCCGGGGATGATTTTGATCTGAAGGTTTCCGGCCGGGAGCATCCCGGGATCTTGGTACTCGCCAATGACCCGAATACCCAAAGCATCAATTCCGCCTGTTATTCGGTCGTATTGAACCGGATTACCAAGCTCATCAACAGCAAAGGCAATTTGCCGACCATGCTGATCATCGACGAGATCCCGACCCTGTTTACTTACAAAATAGAGAACCTGATCGCGACGGCCCGGAGCAATAAAGTGGCGATCCTGATGGGTTTACAGGAGCTGCCGCAATTTAATTTGCATTACGGCAAGGATACCGCGGCGACCATCACTTCGGTAGTCGGGAACGTGCTGGCGGGTTCAGTTCGAAACAAAGAGACACTGGACTGGCTGGAGCGCCTGTTCGGTAAATCCAAACAAATCGGGGAGAGCCTGTCCATTGACCGCAATAAAGTATCCAGTTCGCTGAATGAAAAACTGGAGGCGCTGATCCCCGCCGGGAAAATGGCGGCCTTGAATACGGGGGAGCTGGTAGGGCTGATCGCTGCAGACGTGCAGGATAACTATACCGGGAAATTTGATACCTCCGCGATCAATTGTAAGATCAACCTCGATAAAAAGGAACTGGAAGCAGAAGAAAAGGGCTACCGGGACCTGCCGGTCTATTATGATTTTGCCGGCGAAAAGGAAGAGATCTTACGCAACAACTTCAACAAGATCAACAAGGAAGTGGAAGGCGTGATCAAACAGTTCCAAAAGAAATAAACATGAAACTTTTATTGCTGGGCCTGCTGCTGCAGATCAGCCTGCCCCTGAAAAAACTGGCCCTGACCTCGGGCTACGGCTACCGCCTGCACCCCATCACCAAAATAAACACTTTTCACGCAGGCGTAGACCTCAAAGCACATTCGGACACAGTATATGCCATCACAAACGGACGCGTAACCAAGACTAATTATAATACATTATCAGGCATCTACATCAAAATCGACCATGGTGCCTTTCAAAGCCTTTATGGCCATCTTTCACAAATTTTTGTGAATTCAAACGCAACTGTTGCCGCAGGCCAGCCCATCGGCATCACCGGCGCGACAGGAACTGTGACCGGCGAGCACCTGCACTTCGCCATCACCATCAATGGTGCTGCTGTTAATCCTATCAAATTTTTAGTTCAACTATTTCAATACAATTATCATGAGTAAACAAGAATTCAAACCACTGCCGGAACAGACTTCCGAAAGAATGATCAAAGCGATCGAAGAAAACAAATCGATCTTCCAGAAAGCCATGAACCCGGAGAGAACCTCCCAGTTCGCGCAGCCTTTTAATCCCTCTACCGGTAAAAAGTACACCGGCCCCGCCGCATTGATCCTGATGATGAGGGACAAAAGCGATCCCCGCTGGATGACCGCCAACCAGGCCTCTTTTAACAAAACCCACGTACTCAAAGAATCAAAAGGGACGCTCATTAATTTCTTTTCCAGTAACATCACCCAGCCGGTCATGGAAAATGGGGAGCAGGTTAAAAAAGAAAACGGCTACCCTAAAACAGAACGGGTAACGCTTGACAAACCCCAATTGGTCGATGCCTGGCTGTTTAATGGCAGCCAGCTCAAGGATTTGCCGCCCTATGAACCTGAACCGCAGACACTATCGCCCATAGAACGGGCACAGGCAATTATGGATGCCAGTAATGCCTTTCTTGAAAAAGAGATCTCAGCACCAATGTATAATTCTCATAACGATCTCGTATTTATTCCGGCTAAAGACGTGTTCCCGTCGGCTGAATTGTATTATGCAGCTGCACTTCATGAACTTACTCATTGGACAGGTCATGAAGATCGCCTCAACCGCAAACCCGATAGTAATGGTACAGATGTATTAATTAAGGAGGAATTGCGGGCAAACTTAGCGTCCATATTTATCAGTAGTGAGCTGAACTTGCCCTATGATTTAGGCGACCACGTAGGCTACTTAAAGGCATTTGCGCAAATAATCAAGGAAGATCCCAAAGAACTGTTTAAAGCGGCTTCGGACGCGCAAAAAATGGCGGATTACGTCCTGAATTTTGAGCCCAAACTGGAACAGCAACTTAAAACATCGCCCGCTCAACTGGAAAAAGGTGATGTCATCCAATACAATGAAGCCCAATACACCGTGATCAGGCCGCTCAAAAATAAAGTCTTTGAAATGGAAAAGGACGGCGAGAAATTTAAGCTCAGTGCCAAAGACAATTTGTATACCTCGCTACTGGAAGCCAAAAAAAATGCACCGCAACAGCAGCAGGATCAGGAACAGGAGATGGAACCCACGCTGGGGGAAGAAGTATCCACAGGTTATAAAATGAAACGCTAAACCATGACACGATTGTTTGAAGAAGAGGACCTTCCGCTGGAAGAACTGCAGAAGGTCGGCCTGGCGGAAAATGGCAAGCTCAATCTCGATAAGGAAGACATGGATGCCATTTTATCCGGCAGGCGCACCGCGATGCTGCGTCTTGAAAACCTCAGTTCGGACGGATTTACAATCCCTGCGCTGGATGCCAAAGTTTCGCTGAAACCGGGAGCTGACGGGGAATTGCAGCTCATGCTGCACCCCATTTATAAAGATGTGCAGGGTCCCGGCTGGCTTTCGCCTGAAGACGCGGATAAGCTGATCAGAGGGGAGGAGGTGAACCTGGAAAGGACCGTATTTGATGATGACGGTAAACTGGCAGAAGTGCTGGTCGAATATGATAAGGAGACCAATGAGTTTATCGTCACGGATACGGAACTCGTGCAGGCACCGGACAAGATCAACAACGAACCGCTGACCCAGGAGCAAAAGGAAAAGTTCAAAAAGGGCAAGGAAGTGGAAATGAGCGATGGGACGGCGGTCCAGTTTTCGGCGGCGGAACCCAAGGGCATTCGTTCCAACCGGATTCACTTAATGGCTTCGATCCTCGTAGACGGCGGGGTCTCCTTTGTGCTTTATCATACGATCAATGCGATCGTCAACCGAAAGCAGGACAAGAGTGCCGAAGTCAATAACAGCAAGGGCTTCAAAGCCGCCCAAAATGAAATGCAGCAACAGGAAAACAAACGCAGTGCAAACAGTGAACAATCCCGTGGCTACAACCGATCCCGGACCTCCCGGTGAGATCCGGACGTTCGACTATGGGGACGCGGTGGAGATATACGATCACCCGTATCACCGCGTCCCCTTTTCTGAACGCTGCTGGCTCTCCCAAAACCAAAACCTCAACCTGATTTCTAATGTCATCATTTGTTCTTCCGGAATGGAAGCAGTGGCTTTTAATTATTTTCATCCGAAGCCCGCTAATGTTTTATTCCTTTCCATGGGCATCCGCCCCAACAATCACCATTTCCGATGGATCAATGAAAACTTGCAAAATAAAAGCTTTATACTGGTTTTTGGAAACACCCCGCTGGATAAAGCCACCGAACTGATCGTGGCTGCCGCGATCTGCCAACAACCACTAACGATCCGTTTTTCGAATGAGCTGGCCATCATCAATTTTCGCAGAAAGGCCTACCGAATGTCACAAGATGAATTAAGGCTATCATCTTTTAGCCGGTTATCCGGCTATCGGTTTAATTGCAAAACCGCCAGTCCAAAAGATCACGAAAATTACCTTGCGCAATGGCGGCAACGGTCATTATCCAACCAGTTCCCAAGCCCATGAAAACCTTTATCTATTTTATCTTAACCACACTGATCTCCACCGGCGCACTCCTCGGCGCCTTAAATCTTCCCAATCCATTTCCAGCCTTCGCCATTGCCTTTGGCATTTGGATCCTCTTCTTTTGGTGCTGGCAGCGCCGCTCCCAAAAACAAGCCGCAAAACGCGCGCTTGAACAACGCTTCGAAAACTACATGCGTTCAAGGACTCCAAATAAAAATCACCCATAGTTATCTACCACTACTTTTCGTCCCGGCTATTAATTTAGCTGTACTACAATTAACAGCTTAATATTTATTAAATTTGAATGAAATGAGACAGATCATGGAAATTAAACAACGCAATCCGTTGGATTGGTATCGTTTAACAGAAAGTGCCAGTTCTATATTAAATGGGTTGGTCGCATTGGCAGGCCGGGAAAGTTTTTTGGAATCCAAGAAACTAAATCCCGACCAAAAACGACTAAATGAACTGAAAGCCCTAGGTGATGAAGCAATAAAAGAATTGCGCAACACTGAAAACTTTAAATCACTTGAAAAAATGGAGGCCATAATTAGCAATTATAGTCTCATACTACAAGACGAGAAAAAAAAACTTTAACTGGGAGCGATACCGTACCGACGGATCTGTCAAAGGCTTTAAAAGGTCAATATTATCTTTCGGTTACTGATTTTAACATCCTGCAAAGGGGAGTTATTGAATTATATACAAAGGGTATCAAACCTTCAAAAACTCCTACAGTAATTATCCTCGGTGCACAACCTGGTGCCGGTAAAACCGAGTTAGAAATACTAGCTGTTGAAGAACTTGCCTGTAATGTAGTTGTTTGCAATGCAGATACTTTAAGAGACTTTCACCCGAAAGCTCAAGAAATCAAGCGAAACTTCGAAGAATTTTATCCGGAAATAACAGCGCAATACGCACAAGAATGGAATGAAGGTTTACGCTCATATTGCGAAGCTAACCGTTTGAACTATATCCTCGAAACAACGTTTTCATCTGGTCATAAAATGAACCAGACAATTACTGATCTCCGTGAAAAAGATTATCGTGTTGAAATCAAAATATTAGCTATTCACCCAAAGTTTAGTTTGATTAATACCCATGCACGCTTTGAAGACATGAAATTCAAAGAAAACAGCGGAAGGCTGGTTGGTAAAACTGCACATGATTCCCGATACTTTTTACTTGCTCCAACCTTATACGCCGTACAGATAGAAAATCTATATCACAAACTGCAATTATATACTCGGTCTTTTCGCCCTGATGCCGATGGACATATGCAGGGGTTGACTTTACTTGCAACTAACCCAACTGACTCAGTTCGTATTTTACAAGAAGAGATCGATAAAAAGTGGACCTCTGAAATGCTGGCTTATTTTGATGATCAGTGTCAGAGCGTTCTTGAAATGATGCATAAAAGAAATGCAAGCAAATCTGAGATAGCAACGTTTCGAAATGCAATGAATTCGGTCTACCCCACACAATTGGAATTGCAAATGAGCCTCGCACCTCAAGCCGATACTTTAAAGCAAACCGGCTCCGAAATAAAACGCTCACGGGGGCGTTAACAAAACCAGAGGGGTAAGTTTAATTTTCAAAAATAGAACTTACCCTTTTTTATTCCAATTCCCCGGTTCCCATAATTTTTTATGATCTATAAGGTATTGTGTCCTAATACCGATACCTGTTTTGATAGCGGATGGAGCTGCGCCAGTATTCCTCCTGGAGCGCCCTTCTGTTCTCCCAGTATTCCCTGCGCCTGCGGGCAGGTGCCGTGATCAAATAAATCATAAACCACAAGATGATTACGCCGCTGAAGTTTGGCCATGGATTGTTTACGGTTGCGGTTAATACCGCTCCATAGGTTACGAAGAAACCAAATACAAATAATAGTCTCATTTTCTTTTTTGTTTGTTGGTACAAACGTATGGACAGTTGGCCATGAAAATGAGCATTTACACGTTTATAAACGGCTATAAACGGATAGATAGTTTATAGCTTCACTACGGCGATGCCGTCATGAACTAATTTTTTGAGATAGGGTTTCCATATGGCAATTATTTTCAGGTGTTGTTGCTCATATAATTATAATGGGGCATAACAAAAATAAATGCGCCGGACGCTCCCGGCGCATTTCAACTTAATGTTACCCCTATTAAATTGTATAGATTTCAGATTTGTAATAAAGAACTTAGCGTTTCGTTGTAGCCCTGAAAGGCGGTTATTTCGTTCAGGTACTCTTTTTTTCTTTTGTATAGGTCTCAGCCAGCCGGAGCGCTTCGTAAGCATTTACGATTCCGCCCGTGCGGCACAGATCGCTGAAAGGAACGCTGACGGGTTGGCCGTTTTTATTGATCGTAACATGATGTGAGACCTTGCTTACCGATTGCAGGATGATCTCCTTTACCTGCATGGCGCTCAGCTTGGGATAGTATTCCCTGATTAGGGCGGCCAGTCCGGTTACGACAGGCGCCGCCATGCTCGTCCCGTTCTCGCGGACATAGGCATTACCCGGAACGGTGGATAAGATCTGTTCGCCCGGCGCAAAAACATCTACGGCGGTTTTGCCATAATTAGAGAAGGAAGCAGCAAGGTGTTCGTCATCCTGCCAGCCAGAAGCGCCGACCACGATCCAAGCGCCGGCGGTGCCGCTGCCGTCCGCAAAAACCCGAGTAGGGAAGTTAGCGGTACTGTCAATATTCTCGCCTGAATTGCCCGCGGCCTGGATCAATAAGACGTCTTTGGATAAGGCATATTTAGCCGCTGCGTCAACGGCGGGTTTGTCCCAGCTATAAGGTTTGCCAAAACTCATATTGATCACTTTCGCTCCGTTATCCGCGGCATAGCGGATCCCGTTGGCGATATCCTTGTCGCGTTCGTCGCCGTCAGGTACTGCCCGGACAATCATTAACCGGACATGATCGGCGATGCCGCGCACTTTGGAAGTATCGCTCCGGCGTGCGCCGACGATCCCGGCGACATGGGTGCCGTGCAAAGCGGAAGGCCCGAACACATTCCGGTTACCATAATTTGTTTCTGCAGAATTATTATAATCATCACCGACAACAGGACGGGGATCAAATTCAGGGTTCAGCTGGTAATCGGCCTGCTCCCGGAAATGCGCGAGTCCCTCTTCCAGTTGCTGCTTTCTGAAATTATTATACGTACCTTCCTGCAACTGCTGTAGTAAAATACTTTTTACATGCGCCTGCGCCGCGCCCTCCGGCTGGTAAGCCCGGAAGTCTTCTAAAGTCGGTACTTGTTTATTGATATGATGGACGATGGTATCCAGCACGTCGCGGAAACGGGTGATCCCGGCCACGGTCGCCTGCGCCTGGCTGCGCTGGTTGTCGAAGTCGGTTTGCAGTTCAGGACGCTGTTTGCCATCACCACGACGGATCAGCCGGGTAAGTTCGAGGTTATCGTATTGAACGTCACCTTTGGCACCGCCGATAAAGCTCCACCCATGAGTATCGTCAATATGGCCGTTATGATCGTCATCACGTCCGTTAGCGGGTTTTTCCCGGGGATTGTTCCAAAGGACGCTGCTCAGGTCGCGGTGGCTGGTATCCGTGCCGCTGTCCAGGATAGCGACAACGACCGGTTTGGCTTTCTTGCCTTTCAGCAGTTCACGGTAGGCTTTGTCCGTGCTGATACCAAAGACATGGTCCTGTTGCAGGTCGAGGTGCTGCCAGTCCGGCGCCTGGGCGAAACTTTGAAAACTGATCAGGCCGAAAAGCCCGATGAAAGTAGGAGTGGTTAATTTAAACATGGGGCAATTTTCAAATTTTCGCTTAGACCCCGAACAAAGCCGCTAAATTCAGGATAGCATACTGCACCGGCGGTTTTTGCAGGATATCATGCTGCGGATTCAGGGTTCCACAATGTAGGGGCCGTTCGCTTTAAACTCCTCCAGGATCAGTGAACTTTGTACTTTGGCGACACCGGGAAGCACGGCCAGTTTATGTTTCAGGAACTGGTTATATTCCTGCGGGCTGCGGAACGATACGAGTAGCAGGAAATCGTATTTACCGGATAAGTGGAGACAAGTATTTACTTCCGGAAAAGCATTTACCGCCTCGGCAAAGGCCACGATCCCCTCGCTTGCATGTACATTGAGCCGTACCTGGGTGACCATCAGCGTTCCGCGGCCGATCTTTTGCGGATCGAGTACCGCCACGCTTTTTTTGATAAAGCCGTCCTTGTACAGGTTCTTAATGCGCTGGTGGGTCGGCGAAATCGATTTATCGATCATGCCGGCGATCTGCTTGATATCCAGGTCGGCGTTCTCCTGCAGGATATTTAAGATCTTGATATCGGTGGCGTCAAGGGTTCTCATATTTTAATTTTCAGCGTGGATTTATACCCGGTGAAGGGTGATATGAAATGACCGTTCTTTTATTCATGGGACGAAATTGCCCGGAATCATTTAAACGTGAGAATATTTTTCCGATTCAGTATTATTTGCTGTTGAGTGTGGTTTTTCCGCAAATTTTACCGGGATTTTGAAAAAAAATAAACGGGAAGCAACGCCACTTCCCGGATACTTTCTTTTGTGCGTAATAAATCTGGTTTACAAGTAAGAACGATACGTTGAGTTTTTTAAAACGGAAGGCAGCCCCGGCCTCCCGTTTGCTAAAGCAGTGTCAAATTGTTTTAAAGAACGATGGGCTTATCGAATCACAGGCTGCCTGTATCGCCATTGATCCGCAACCACTCATGGTCTTTGGAATAATACAAATCTTCCGGAAATTCGATCATGCTGTGAAATTTAAAAAAGGGCGACGGCCTCCCGCCACCCCAAACGAACCTAATTTGGAATCAAAGTTGACCGATCGGGCGGCACTTTCCCAAATCCGCGAAACATTCAGTTTACCATGCTGCTAAGCGGGCCGGCCGCAGTATTTTATCCTGCGTTCTTGCTTTATTTGAACAATTCATTAACTTGCGTTAAGTACTTGAAGTACAACCAATTAAACCAATAAAAAATCTTGTTTTTAATCAAATTTCAGAAAAAAATCCTGTTATGCACAGTTATACCCTCGACGAAGTAGATATCAAGATCCTGCAATTGCTGCAGGAGAACGCCCGGCTGACCAATAAAGAGATCGGTGAAAAATTACATAAAACCTCCAGTCCCATATTTGACCGCGTCAAACGCATGCAGGAATTCGGCATTATCCGCGGCTACATCGCCGTGCTGGACCATACCAAGATTGACCGCCGGACCATGGCCTTTACCCATGTACAATTAAAGGACCATTCAGGGGACATCCTCGAATCCTTTGAACAGGAGATCATTCAATTTGACGAAGTGGTGGAATGTTACCACATGTCGGGGCAATATGATTTTATTTTGCGGATCGCCGTAAGTGACCTGGAAAGTTACCACCATTTCCTGATGAAAAAGCTGTTCCAGCTGAAGATCGTCGGCTCGGTACAAAGCACATTTGTAATGAAAGAAGCGAAACGGGATTTGGGTTACAAGCTGACCGTCCCCAAACGGGCCGCAGTTTGAACCGGCTTTGACAGGGTTCCCTCGCGGAACCCTGCTAGCCACCAACTAAATTTTAAAACCAAATTTACCATTGCTGATAACCTATATGAAGAACCCTGTTTGGCAGGGAATTGAAGGCGATTAATGGGACAAATGTGGAAGTATTGTCCCCATCCGGCAATAAAAAAAATAATTTCAGCACGCTGTTCGGTTTTTACCGGATCCGCAGCAAAGTTTCCTGCGCATGCTGTTTACCAGGCGATCAGCGCCAGCTGATCGCTGACCGCCAGCGGGGCGGCAGTCGCGGAAATAATATCCTCCGGGGTATAGCCTGGCGCAATCTCCTGTAGCAGGAAGCCGCCTTCCGGCTGAACGCCTACGACGGCCAGTTCGGTTACGATCCGTTGTACGCAACGGTACCCCGTCAGCGGCACAGTGCATTCCCGGAGCAGCTTGGAAGCGCCGTACTTATCCCCGTGCTGCATAGCGACAATGATACGGCCCGTCGAAGCCACCAGGTCCATGGCCTCGCCCATCCCTTTCACCATTTTACCCGGGAACTTCCAGTTGGCGATATCCCCGCGCATGGAAACCTCCATGGCGCCGAGTTTCGTCAGGCCGATTTGCCCGCCTCAGGTCATCGTGAAACTCTCCGCCGAATTGAAAATCGAAGCGCAAGGGAGCAACGTAACCGTTAGTTTGCCAGCAATGATCAGGTCAGCCGATACCGTTCCCCGGTAGGATAGGGGCCCATACCCAATATGCCGTTCTCAGATTGCAGGATGACCCTTTTGCTAGTTTGTTCCGAAAAAACCATTAAGTCGGTTAATGGCCAACCTAGACAGATTTTCATCTATTATCAAGTTATTTTCATCCATATCCCGGCACGCCACCCGCAGCAGGAAGTCGAAGGAGCCGGTCAAGTGGTAGCATTACATAAAACGAGTTGGCCCCGTTTTCTTTATTTTGTTTTACCCCTATTTTACTTTACTACCCCCGTTCTCTTGGCAATGCCAGCCAAACCTACGTTAAAATTGTCTGAGCCTTTTAGGCTCTTTGTCGAATCAATTTTAAATTGTAAAAGTGTATAATAATTTCCCGTGGGAATATTCATCAGGTAAGCAATTCCATTAGCATTTGTTGTTAGGGTGTAGGTTGCCAAGTCGCAATTTCCTGTAGAAGACAATGATTGTGACCGAAACAGGCAAACCTGGCAATTACTTACCGCGTCGGTTCCGTCTGTGACATGATATACGATTCCATTCTGAAGCGAATCAGAAGGCATCATCACGAGGGTTGTATTTAATGAAGCCTTTAATTTCCAAATCAGCTTCCCATATAAGCCGATAGAGTCTTCGGTGTCCTGGGCAAATACGAAATAGGTGCTATCGGTGCCCAAATTCGTAAACGTAAAATAACCGTCTGCGTCAGTAGTAGTTGAATTAATATAGTTGTTTCCATGATCCCCTGAATACCCGATTTTTACCGTTTTGCCGCCAAGTGGCAGTGGGCTAAGTGTATCCGCTTTTGCATAGTCACCTTTGTAAAATAATCTTCCGCGTAGGTATAGGCCACCTTTTACGTCATCCCTTAATCCTTTATATTTTTTACAGCCTGCGCACAGCAGAGCCAATAAAACTAAAAATTTGATTGCTTTCATCACTATTTAAATAAGGTAAACAATTTGCCAACGAAATCTGCATCAACAGCTAAACCAAAGAAGGGGCCGGCACCACGGAATGCACCTGCCTGATCGGTAATCACATTGTTCGTAATTTGATACTTGGTATAACGAATAAAATGTTCACCCCCGGTCAACCTGATGCCAGGCACCAAATCAAGACTTAGCCCCCCATAGAAGTTCCTGGAAGGGTCGGGAATGCCCACCCCGGTGTAGATGGAAAACCTGTTCCAGAAATGTCCCTCCAAGTTTTTTTTGTTTTTAATGCCCAGAAAGCTATTGTCCAAATTGAATGCTCCGGCGGGGAAAAAGTGCAATCCGATGATAAAGCTGACTTGTTGGTCTTTCGGCGTGACCACAAGCTGATTATTCACGATTGCCGCGTCATTCATCACATAATCGTTGGTAGTAATTCCGATACCTCCGCTCACTTGTACAATGTGTTTCTTGGCCACACTAAAACTTCCTTTCAACTTGTTGACTTTGACTGAATCACTAGCATCTCCCGATGGCTTAGCCCCTGCGCCTGATTTACCAGGCTTCGGCGCTTCTTCCGTCAATACATAGTCTTTTTCCTTAGGCCCGGTAATAAAATCAAACGTTGAAAGGACTGTCGAATATTGAGGCGTTTCACTTTTGTCATTGATTTCAGCATCTTTAATCTGCACGTTATCCAGATTAGGGATCAAATAGGCAAGGACAATCTTCATGTTATTGATCACAGCAGGCGCAGCTTTCCGCTCGGCATTTTCATCCATGAACTTCTTAAATTGGCTGATTAGATCATCGACTTCCTGTTTCGCTTGCGATTCTTGTATTTTTAATAAATCTGATTGGTTTTTAATACTAATTGATTGAGAATTACATTTGGCCAAAAAGAATGTTAACCCTTGTAAAAAAATTGGCCTATCGGCGCCTGCCACCGTAGCTATATAGGCCTCCAGAATATCCCGCTTATTTGCGCCGGGAAATTTCAAGGTATGTTTGCCTATTTTAATATTAAAGCCAATTAGAATTTTTCGAGTTTGTCCCGCGTAGTTCGGCATATGTACATTAGCATGCAGCGGCACATTGGTGTAATTTGCACTTAAGGTGATGTTTGGATTGGGCGGAACGACAACCGGATTGGTGTTGAGTACTGTACCAAGTGCCGGCAATCCGCTTATTGCTGTGTAGGCAGAGCCTAATTGCGTCCCAATATCGGAAATTGCTATCTGTGCTTTTGACTTATTATCTATTGTGATATCGGTTCCGCTAATGATCACATTTTTCTCCGCGGGAATATTATTGACGGCAATTACAATTTGTTCATCTTCTGAAACCGATGGTCGTAAACACGAATTGGAAGTTCGGTAATCGTTACTTGCGTCGTAATTAATTATAAATTTGCGTTTATAGGGCTCAACATAACCTGTACCACAACAATTCTGATCCTGAATTATAGGTATCAGGATATGGTTGACAAACGAGACATCAGTTAACATATCCTTTCGGTCCTTAAAGCCCAAAAGATACCCCCCCGAATGCTTATACCTGACTTTGCCTGATTTAAGCGCATTAATCAGGGTTTGTATTTTCTCCGGATCATCTTCGCAACAGCGCTTGATAGAATCTATTTTCTGATCAAGGATCTTGTCAAAAAGAATCAATTTCGGCCAGTCATATTTAACAGACTCCGAAAATGCGGTCAAACGGAAACTGCCGCCCGAAATCCAAAAAAGCGCATCGCTGCATTTATTTTGAACAAACCAATGATATAATGGATTATTGTCTATCTCATTCAAATACTGATTAAAGGGATTGGCATCGCCGGCACAGCGAAATTCGAATGCTGCATCTAATTGGGGTGGGTTCAAGAACAATTGACGTAGCTCATTAAGCTGCGTGAAATAGTCATCGCTTTTCCTCAGGTTTTGCAAGGATGCATCGCAATCATCGCAGAAAAATCGTTCAACGAACTTTCGAACAGCTTCATCTTGGTAAACATCAACCTGAAGATAAGATTGTCTTTCATTAAGTTTGGCTACAGCTTGATAGTTGCTGGACTCGCACAGTTTCTTTGCTGTGCAAGCAATTTTTTTAGCAAGTGGACTAGCAGGTATAGTTTTTGGATTGGACTTGAGCTTTTCCAAATCTGCGATTAAATCGTTTAACTCATTCAATTTTGTTTGGTACTGATTTTGGCCCCAAAACGCGAGATAAAATTGTTTCAAACCGGTACGACTATCGCTTAAACTATCCAGGGTGCCATTCGCCGCGTCGAGCAGCTTTGCATAGAGTTTCTTTTGCAAATCAATACAGAAGTCCATGTCAGTAATTGGAATGGCCCCTGTGTAATCCGCCGGATCTATTTTATTTCTTGCAAGTGCTTCATTTTGGGGTTCAACAAGTTGTCCGTGCGTGAGTTTTACTGGATTCTTTGCAGCAATTTGCGCAACTGAAAAATTGTTTACTCCTAAAAGGAGTAGAAGGGCTGCGATTAGTGGAGCGGCTTTAAAAAGATATTTGATCATGTTGTAAGGTTTAAGCAATTAGTAATTAGGTAATTACGCCTAAATATAATAAATTCCTTTAGTAAAATTCCAAATTTTTCAAGGAATTTATTTTCCAGCAGAAAGCGAAACCAAACCAGGTCACTTGGTGTCGGGGCATTAAATATTTCTCACCAACATATGAAGTGATCATTTTCTTAAACCGCTGCCTGTGCAGCAGCAAGCCGATATCAAAATCTTCAAAGACCGCATTATTAGATATACAAGTAAGATCTTTAACGCCCGAAATCAATAAAGCCGCGATCCCGTTTTCCGGGATCCCGCAAAGGCCGAAGCCCTCGAGCATCAGCGTGGCGCCGTCCGGAATATCCGCGGTCGCCTGCCGCGCATCTTTAAAAATAGTATACATGGGAAATGCTCAGCAAGTTGAAAAGCGCCGCAACTCACACGCAGCGCTTTTAATAGGATTTTAACTTAACTGATCTCCATATTTACGTCATGAAGAGACGATAAAGAACATTTGAGTGCGTCAAAAATGTCCTTTTCAAACAGGATTGTTTTAATTATCCCACATTTGGGAAATCTTGCTGAATAAGGTCTGCTAAACAGCAAAATATGCTGCCTGGTAACCGAAGGCAACGACATCCTTTAATTATTAGTAAAGCCTGTTCTGTTTAAAAACCTGGCGTTCAGCATCACCGCAGCAGAAATAGCAGCCCGGTATTCCCGGTAGCTATAAATTTACAAACCGATCACCTATAATCGCAATTTGTAAATCAGCGTAAAGGATCGCTTTTTTATGGTATATTGACGTACCAAATGCCATTATCATGAGTTTAACCATTACTATAATCCTGTTTTTTACCGGTGCCGGGATCATCACCGTTGCGTTTATCCGGGATTGGTACAATAAGAAAAAATGGGGCTGGTATAAGACCCTGCTGCTTACCGGGTTTGTCGTACTTACCGGCGCCGGAGCCTACGACCTGGTCCACGCCTACCTCGAACTCATCGCTGAAAGCGCCGCCGTGCCCGAAAACGTCGTTCAAACCCCGCCAAAAGCAGACACCCCCGCCCGTCACCAGCCCGGTTACGCACTGCTCGAAATGCAGCAGCCCCTCATCGCCAGGTCCACTAAAGGAGACTCCGTAACATTCAGCTACGCCCTTGCCAATAACGGCAACGCCGCCGCGTTTAGCATCCATAGCGCCATCACCTACGGCCATTATATACGCGGAAAAGTATACCTTGAGCCCAAAAACACTCCCTTAAACCAGGATACCTCCTTAAGCCTGGTACCCGCGGCCAAAAATACCCGGGCGGAACAAACCGCCATCACCTACAAAAACTTTATCTCGCGCAGCTCCTTCGTTTGTATCAATTTAGACTACGCCGACAGCTCACGGGCGAATAAGCAGCTCATCAAAATCTACAGCATACGTTTAAAGCCGCTAAGGCTGGCTGAATTAAGCCCGGAAGAAAGCAGCGCGATACAGGCCGCCCTCGGCACCCAGCAACTGGCACTCAACAAGTAATGTAAAAATAGCTTATCACTAAATTCTGTCGCGCAGCCAATTCTCCACCGCCTTCACCGTATCCCGGTAAAAAACCCGGTACGTATACTCCGTCACATAGCCGACATGCGGCGTCGCCACCACATTCCTCAACCTACGCAGCACATGGTCAGCAGGCAAAGGTTCCCGGTCATACACATCCAAAGCAGCCCCCGCGATCCGCTCATGCTGCAAAGCGTCCACCAGCGCCGTCTCATCCACCAGCGGCCCCCGCGAAGTATTGATCAGAAAAGCGCTCCGTTTCATTAAAGCAAGTTCAGTGGCGCCGACAATACCCTTTGACCGCCCGCTCAGCACCAAGTGAATACTCAGAAAATCCGCCTCCTTAAACAACCGCTCCCTGCTCACCAGTTCCGCGCCCGCACGATGCGCCTTCTCCTCCGTCAGGTTCTCGCTCCAGGCGATCACCTTCATCTCGAACACCTTCGCGAACTGCGCCATCCTCGATCCGATCCGCCCAAGCCCCAGAATTCCCAGTGTTTTTCCCCTCAGATCCACACCGATCGTCGTCTGCCAGCCGCCGCTCCTAAAGTTTTCCGCCTCAACGGGAATATTCCGGGCCAGCGCCATCAGCAAGGCCCAGGTCATCTCCGGCGCCCCGCTCTCGACATACTCCGTAAAAGCCACCGCGATCCCCAGATCCTTACAAGCCCCCACATCCAAAGAAGCGTTCCGCATCCCCGTCGAAACCACCAGCTTCAAATTCACCAGTTGCTCCAGCGCCTCCCGGTTCAAAGGCATCCGTTCCCGCATCACACAAAGCACCTCAAAAGGCACCAGTTCCTCCAAAGCAGCCGGCCGGTTAAACACCGTGATCTGCGCCCGTTTTTCCAAACCCGACCAGTCCGCAAATCGTAAAGCCACATTTTGATAATCGTCCAGTACAGCAATTTTCATAGCCCCAAATCTCCAAAAAATAGGAACAAGTTCGAAATATCCAAATCCGGAAAAAAAAATGAATTTTAACAGGACACGCTAAAAGCCCGCATAAACATTCAGCCTTCGCGCTGATCAGAGTAACATGCCACGGCAATATTGGCAGCTATCTTACACTTCCCTCGTTTGCCTGGGTAATCTTATGCAAATTGTAGACAAGCCCGCTGTTATGTTCGTTCCCGGCTATAAGTCCCTTCTTATATAATCCGGTCAGCACCAGGTGTACCTTCGCGATGATTTCTTTCTCCGGGATATCCGGTTCCAGCGCTTCCAGTTTACGTGAAACCGCATCAGCCGTACCTGCGCCGATCTCTGCCAAAGCAAATACCACCTTATCCTGCAAATTGCCCGCCTGATCAAATCCAGCAGGCACATGCACCGGTTTGAATTGTTCTCTGAAAGCAGCGTCGTCCATCTTTTCTTTTTAATAAACTACAACCACAGAACCCGCCCAATGTTTGATTGATTTAACTACCACCAAAAACCTAAAGCACGACATAACTTTGAACATGCCGTTAAAAACCTACCTCTACCTCCTCAAACTACAACAAGACAAATACTACGTCGGCCAGGCCGACCAACCCCAAACCCGCTACCAGCAACATCTTGCCGGCCAAGGCGCCAAATGGACACAACAATACCCGCCCCAAAGCCTCCTTCTGATCAAAGAAATCACCATCGAACACATCAGCCAAATCAACCAATACGAAAACTGGATGACCCTCCACTACATGGAAAAATACCGCTGGCAAAACGTCAGGGGAGGACACTACCTCGAAACCGACGAGCAACACATCCGCCAACAACTAAAATATAACTACGACACTCAAAAAAACAAAATATGCTACTACCTGCCCAACTGCCCCCAACTCTTCGGCAAAAGCGACAACTGGCTCATCTACATCCTCCAATATCCCGGCCACTACCACATCGGCTCCACCAAAACCCTCGGCAGGTCCCTCGGCAAACACTTCCAAAAACCCAACCCGCCCATCGCCGTCATCCAGCTCATCCACGTCAGCCCGCAAGAACCACATTACCTCGACATCAAACGAAAACTATACAAGCAATACCAGGAAAAATACGGCAAAAACAAAGTGACCGGCGCCCAAATCACCACCTAAAAAAACCATGCGGTTTCCCCGGGACCCCATCCCGGGGCCACGCTTTCCCCTCCGATCTTCTCCGAAGGATCTCCGGTCCAATCGTTAACCGGGCCATGCGCAAAAAAACGCTTCCCAAAATCAGCCATTTTTTCCGCCCCGCAGCAGGCGCCGCCGGCCCCTGCAATCAATTAACCGATAATAGAATGTCCATATAGTTTTTCCAAGAAATAAGGGCAAAAAAGGACGCGGAGGTCGTGAGTGCAGTCACGTACGAACGCATAATGACCTCCGCTCCGCTGCGGCCAACCTCCGGGACTTATAGTTCTCCCGTGCCTTAACACCCACACCTGTCTTTGCTTTCTTTTTTACCCTTTTTTCTTTGAAAAAAACTACCCGGGGAAGGGTCGCGCAAAGGGAAAGGCGGAAAGAAATAACGAACAAAATTTATTCATTAAAAAACAAAACGTTATGGAAATCACAGGAAGACTGGTAGCAAATGCTACCGTAAGGGCGGTAAACGCAGACAAAAATGTAACAGGTTTCAGGGTAGCTGTAAATCGTCGTTACAAATCACAAGGCGAGCAAAAAGAAGAAACCGCCTTTGTGGATTGCACCTATTGGCGGGGTGAAAACATCGCTACTTATTTAACAAAAGGAATGATCGTTCACCTGTCAGGATTTATGACCGCTGAACCTTGGGTAAACAAAGACGGTGAACCAATGGCAAGCCTGAAATTCCGCACCGACGAAATCACCATGCTAACCAAATCTTCAAAGTCACAAAGTGATAAAAACGCGCCTAAGCAAGCAGGTGACAAAAACAAGGTAGTACAACCAAGTCAGCAATTTAACTAAGCGAGTATAGCCGTCTATACACGAGTAATAGACGGCTTTTCAAATCCAACAACCTGAATTTTGACTGAAAACGAATGACCATGAAAAGAAGAATGGATATATACGATGTGGCGCATGAATGGGCAAATCGTACTGATGTTAACGTATCGGCAACATCATCAAACTTGTTTTTTGCAGGGGGAGCTATTTATTCCTACGGGGAGCATTTTATGATAGCCAAACATGTTAGTAATCAGCAAGGCGACAAGGCGATTTTATTTACTGAAAAAAAATACAGTAAAACGACAAGTAAGCACGTTTCTATCGTTGCGAGTGCATCATCGCATTTAACCAAAATATTTGTACCTGACCCAACCTTGTCAAAAGAGGAACTATTTGAAGTCTGGAGAGAGCAGATCATACAAATTGCCCATCATTTAGGTACAGCCCGTAAACCTGAAAAATACTTACTCGAAATGCAACAGGCTTTCGGACAAGCTAAAAGGTATGCTGATTTTTTTGGGTTCCAAATTCCCGAAGCACTCACAAAAGTTGCAATGGTTGAAAACCTCGCCCAATTCTCCGATTATTTAAAAATTGAAAGGGAGCAACAGGAAGCTAAAGAAAAAAAGGAGCGGAGCAAGCGATTAAAGGCGCAAAATAAACTTCTAAAAGATTGGAGAAGTTTTAAACGGGACTACCTGCGTACTTATGATGGCTTAGATTACTTACGTTTTAATGCGAAAACAGGTCAGGTCGAAACTACCCAAGGTGTCAGGTTTCCATTACCCGCCGGGCGCCAGCTTTACCAGTTTGTGGTTGAAACAAATACCAAAGGCGGTTGCACCAGTTGCGGTCAGTTGTTTTTAGAACGATATTCAATCAATGAAGTTAATAAACACTTCATCCGCATCGGTTGCCATAAGGTAACCATTAAAGAAATCAAATTATTTGCTACACAACAGGGATGGTGCTAAACCATCCCTTAAAACAAAATTATGCAACCATTAAATCTATTAACCAACGTGCAAAAAGCAAGGCTTTTGCACAGCTTATTGACTGACGAAATCCCAAATTTTTTGGCATTTTTAAATGAACAGACCGAATCGGTGTTAAACAACAAAGACAAATTAATAACGGTCTGGAAAGACCAAATGTTCAGCATTGAAATGTGGTTCGCACTGGCGGAAGAAGTGCAAAGAATCTTGGCAAAGTACAATAAACAGCTTGACCACAGCCCAAACCTTTTTGCCGACCAGTTATTCGATGGCTACAACGGCATATACGTCGCACATGGTTTATTGCAGTATGTAACACTTGGTAAACACAATGACCCCAAATTTAAACATGCGGTTGACCTATTATTTACTTAATGTGCCATGAAAACTATAGAAATTGCCTTATACGAGTTTGAAGAACTCACTGAAAACGGCAGGGAAAAAGCATTGCAGGAATACGCTTATTTTAATGTTGATGATGATTGGTGGCGAAATGTCTATGAAGATGCCAAAATGGTTGGAATTGAACTAAATAGCTTTGACTTATACAGATCTAATTATTGTAATGGTGATTTTATTAAAAATGCGATTAGTTGCGCAAAATTGATTTGTTTAAATCATGGAGAAAACACCGAAACCTACAAAATCTCCGACAAATTTATTAACTGCCCAAATGTCACGGAAGATGATGAGCTGAATTTTAGGGATTTGCTATTAGGTGCTTATTTAAAATTGCTCAAGCATGAATATGAATATCTGACAAGCGAAGAAGGAATTATTGATACCATAAAGCCAAACGACTATCTTTTCATGGTTGATGGCAGCAAAGGCAACAAACTGGAAAGGCTTGCAAGAACTATCAAAGTCAGCACGAAAGATAAAACGAACCAGTAAAATTTAACTCAACATTTAAAAGTAAATTCTAATGAAAATAGCGATATACCTTATCATAACCTGTGTCATTTCTACAGGTGCATTGTTAGGGGCATTAAATGCCCATAATCCATTTCCTGCCTTCGCCCTTGCTTTTGGTGTATGGACATTATTCTTGTGGGGTTGTAATAGACTATGCAAAAAAAAATAAACATAAAATAAATTAATGTCAATACAAACCATGAGTTATATTGTAATTGAAACATTTGGTGGCGCAGAATACGCCATCATTGTCACCGATGAGAACGGAAATAATAAAATATTTGAATTACGAGCGGATGCAGATAACGAAGCTAAAGATTGTCAGGATGGCAAAGTAATTGAAATATAATATATGAAAGGGCGAAAGCCCTTTTTTTTATTTTCGCACTACTTTTCTTTTCGAAAGAAAAGTAGCAAAAGAAACGTTTAATCTCTATGACAACTGATTTTTTTCAAGTCGATTTCGAGCTTCTCATTACACTTTCCGAACCCGCACTAAATTTTTAAATCCAAGATCTTTTCGTAGTGCTTCAAAGTCGTTTTTAAATAATCAATTAACTACGCAATATAAATTTGCGTAAATTCACCTTAATGAAAATTAATGAATATGAGGCCGGGATGCTCGATACGGTATTAGAGGCGTTTGGTAACAATGACAAATTAAGCCGGGAGCAATTATTGAAGATTTTCGATGGTGACGAGCCTTTAGCACATGCAATTGTAACGTTGCTGCTAGACGCCCAATTGGTGAATGCTTTGGAATACACCAAAGAAGATGAACTCCCTGGGTTAATCATCCGAGAGCCGAAAGCAATTCTTTTGATCAAAAATGGTGGTTTTACAGCTAAGTACATGGTTTCCGAAAGCACCAACAATGCCCAGGCGGATTTGAGCAAGCTTCAGCAGGAAAATCTTCTCCATCAGAATGAAAAGATGACCTATGAAAAGATTTTGGGGATAATGGAAGAAATGATCCGCAGCCTTGAGTTGAAAAACAAGCGTTTTGAACTAATAAAAAGTATTTTATGGTTATTAGGGTTGGTTAATGTGGGGCTGGTGATCTGGATAATTAAATTAATAATTAAATAGTACTTATCAGGCACTTATGGCCCGCTAAATTGCCTGCCTAAATTACGAGCTTTTTGCGGACCTAACGGCCAATCATAAATTTTTTTCGTAATATCCTAGACCACTTGTCACCGGTAACACCATCTTTAAAAATCTAATTTTTCCTTTAACACCCTCATGTCTTCACTGACTTTCATGTCTAATATCTTTGCATAATGCTGAGTTGTCTTTAAATTTTTATGGCCGAGCATTTTTGATACTGTTTCAATTGGTACACCGTTACTCAAGGTAACTGTGGTCGCAAATGTATGCCTGGCGGTATGATAAGTAAAAGACTTTTTTATACCACACAAATCTGCTACTTCCCTTAAGTAAGCATTCATTTTTTGATTACATAAAACCGGCAAAAGCTTCCTCTCGTTCAGGCATTTGGGATGATTTTCATATTTTTTTAATATCTCTAAAGCCCTGGGCAGTAAGGGTATCCTCGAACTGGAGTCAGTTTTCTGTCGATTGGTAAATACCCACTTTTGTCCGTCCACACCGATCACAATTTCATCCCTTCTTAGTTTTTGAACGTCGACATATGCTAGGCCTGTATAACAACTAAAAAGGAAGACGTCCTTCACTTGGTTTATTCTTTCATTTTCAAAATGTTTTTCCGCGATTTTTTTTAGCTCGTTCTTCGTCAGATATTCAGGTATAACTTCTGTAATCCTGATTTTGTAATTTAAAAAGGGGTCTTTCTCCAACCAGCCGTTACCAAGGCAAATTTTAATCACCTTTTTAAAGTTTTTTAAATATTTCACAGCACTGTTATTGCAGCATTTTCTTTCCGACCTTAAATAAAAATCATAATTGGAAACGAAATTATAATCGATTTTATTTACCTCGAAATCCATGGTTTTATACTTCCATTTGATAAAATCTAAGGTGTGTTTTAAACTTGTTTCATAGCGTTTCATTGTCCCTTCAGCGTATTCTTTCCCAACCAACGCCCTCATTTTTTTATTGTGCTCTTCAAATACCGGCATGATCGTAATTATTTCAGGTGTCTCTTCGTCCCCAAAAATTTTTTCTTTCAATATTTGAACGGTAACTGACTGCTGGTTGAGAACGAGTTGACGATGAGCGTCATACACTTGTTGTTCTAGCGCTTTTAAATAAGAATTGAACGCTTTGGCTTCCTCATTACTGCCAATCATCTTTTGTGCTTTGGCATTCCACCGATTAACCGCAATGGACCTTCGGGTGGTGAATTCAATACGCTCTTTTTCTATTGTCAAACGGATATAAATTGGAGCGGTCCCATCGGCCGAAATCTTGCTTTTTTTGATTGAAAAATTTAGTGAAAAAGTAGTAATCATCTCTTTGAAAATTAGTTAGTTACGCGTAATTTTTAAGAGTTCAGCGAGACCTAAAATTACGGATTATAAATAGGTCTCTTTTTAGACCCTTTTCAGATTGAGCGATTATGGGCGGTTTTAGGCTGTTTTAATGCAAAAAACGCCTAAAATCGATGATTTTAGGCGTTTTTTGGTCAAAATTAACCGTCTTGGTGGAGCCGGAGGGATTCGAACCCTCGTCCAAACATGGTATAAGATATGCTTTCTACGTGCTTAGCATCTGTTTAATTGTAGGGAAGGGGAAGGTCAGCTGCTTACCTGTACCGTCTTCCTTAGGTGTTTTGTTTCGCCTGCTATGCACACCCTTAAGCAGGCTATTTTCATTTTACGATGCCCCGATTGCCGATCCAATGAAACGGAAAATCGGCGGGACAAAAGCTATGCTAATTCTAAATTAGGCAGCTAAGGCGTAGTTATTTTCGCCATTTGTAAGTTTGAACGTTCAGATTAAAGCGCTAATTCATCCAACGCGCTGCATGCTTACATACTCATCTCCATCCTGTCAATTCCGGTCGACCCCATTTTGTGAAACCGCAGTTACCAGTGGGCAGTTTGCAGTTACAAATATACATTTCAGTTGGCAGTAATTAGTTGGCAGTTTGCAATATTTTAATTAGCACTCAGTAAATAGGCTAACTGCCAACTACCCGCGTCAACTGCCAACTGAAAACTGCCCACTGCAAACTGTATTAATGCCAGCTGCTTACCACTAAATGTTCGCGGCCAACTGTTCTGCCCGGATACACTTTAAGAGCTTCTTCAAGGCATTTCATGGCTTTAGCAAGGTCATCGTTGTTTAAAACGTAGGCAAGCCTTACTTCTTTTAAACCGGCACCCGGTGTGCTGTAAAAGCCGGTAGCAGGCGCCATCATTACGGTTTGGTTCTCATAGCTAAATTCTTCCAGCATCCACTGGCAAAACTTGTTAGAATTATCAATAGGCAACTGCGCCATCACGTAAAACGCGCCACCGGGATTAGGGCAGTACACACCTTCCATACGGTTAAGGGCATTTACTACGGTGTTACGACGGGTAGTATATTCGGATTTTACGCGTTCAAAATATTCGTCGGGCGTATCAATAGCGGCCTCGCCTGCAATTTGCTCAACCATGCCGGGGCTAAGCCGGGCTTGCGCAAATTTTATGGCTATCTCCCAAAACTTACGGTTCTTGCTGATAATGCAGCCTAAGCGTGCTCCGCAGGCGCTATAACGTTTGCTTACCGTATCAATAATGATCACATTATCTTCCAGTCCATCCAAGTGCATGGGCGATATAAAAGGCTGGTCGCCATAGCAAAATTCGCGATAGGCCTCATCGGCAAACAAATAAAGGTCATGTTTTAAAACCAATGCCTTGAGTGCTTCCATTTCTTCGCGCGAATATAGATAACCGGTAGGGTTATTTGGGCTGCAGATAAATATGGCGCGGGTCCTGTCGGTTATATTTTTCTCAAATTCACTGATGGGAGGCAATGCAAATCCATTCTCAATGTACGACATAATAGGCCTTACTATAACATCGTTTTGGCTGGCAAAACCGTTGTAATTAGCGTAGTATGGCTCGGGTACAATAACCTCGTCGCCTGCGTCAAGGCAGGTCATAAATGTTATTGATATTGCCTCAGATCCGCCAGAGGTAACAATAATATCTTCGGGAGTAATATTGTAGCCCGCTTTATTATAATATTTGGTAAGTTGTTTACGATAGGATAGCGTACCTTCAGATGGCGTATATGCCCAAACTTTAAAATCGATATTTTTTATTGCATTGATCATGCCTGCGGGCGTTTCAATATCCGGCTGGCCTATGTTTAGATGATATACTGTTTTACCTTCAAGTTTAGCTTTATCGGCAAAGGGTGTTAGTTTTCTTATTGGTGAAGCGGGCATTCGCTGCCCTTTTCGGGATATATTTGGCATTTGGCAAAAATAATAAAATATAATATTATAAACAGGTTAGTATGCAAACAAAAAAAGGCCCGAATAATTCGGGCCTTTTTTTGTTCTTTTTATGACCCTTATCTTTTATGCAGAGATCAAGGGTGTAAGTCTTAAATCGCTACCTCGTACTTGGTGCCGCCGCTTTCGCCACAACTTCGCCAATGATGTTAAGGTATTTTTGCGGGGTTTTAGCGTTTGATGTTACCACAATAGTTTTATTGAATGGTTGCGCTACTGCCGCATTATAAGTGATAGTGATCTTACCTTTTTCGCCTTTTTTAACAGGGGTTTTGGTGTAATCTGCAATAGTACAGCCACAAGTAGGTTTAACTTCGGTTAAAATAAGGGGCTCCTGTCCTATGTTGGTAAATGTAAATACAGTAGTTACAGGTGTGCCTTGTGGTACTTTACCAAAGTCATGTTTTTCTTCGTTAAATTTAAATTCGGCTTTCTGATCATCCTGAGCAGATGCGTTAAAGGCAAAGCCTAAAACCACGGCGCACAATAGTATTAGTTTTTTCATGATACTTGTTTGAATATCACAAATATAAAAGGTTTAATGTGAATTCATAATAGTTTTAACATAAAATCGGCGGTTATGCGGTTGAATTACCTTGTTAATATAGGTTTTTGGTTATTTGTAACGCTTTTTATACAATTAAAAAACCTTGTTAATTTGGTCTTTTAGCCTTAACAGCCAGCACTCTAAAAATGGTAAACTTTAACCTGGTGGAAAACTATTACCTTAATGTGAATGTTTGGGTTATTGTAATGCCAATAACTTTATAGAATTTTATATTTTTACGCGCTAAACATATGCTTATGCCCGAAACTACAAATCCTGGTACCGGTAAAATTGATCTTGCTGAACTAAGTTTTGATGATTTCAAGAACATTGTAATTAATGATTACCGTATAGCTTACGAAAGCAGGCAGGCCAGTATTATAGGCCGCCGCGAAGTACTTACGGGCAAGGCCAAATTTGGCATATTTGGCGACGGTAAAGAAGTTGCCCAGCTGGCTATGGCCAAGGTGTTTCGTAAAGGCGATTGGCGCGCCGGTTATTACCGCGATCAAACCTTTATGTTTGCCACAGGCATGAGCAACCTTAAAGAGTTTTTTGCCCAGCTTTATGCACACCCTGATGTGGAAGAAGATCCGTCATCAGGGGGCAGGCAGATGAACTGTCATTACGCTACCCGTTTTATTAATGAGGATGGCAGCTGGAAAAACCAGGTTGACAGCATGAATTGCTCGTCTGATATGTCGACCACCGGCGGGCATATGCCGCGCTTGTTAGGTTTAGCGTATGCTTCAAAACTATATCGCAAAAATAAAGAACTTAAATCTTTAGATACATTTTCTGTTAACGGTAATGAGGTTGCCTTTGGTACCATAGGCAACGGTGCAACGTCCGAAGGTTTGTTTTTTGAAGTATTTAACGCGGCTGGTGTGTTACAGGTGCCTATGGCAATTTCTATCTGGGATGATGCCTACGCCATATCTGTACCTGCCAGCATTCAAACTACTAAAGAAGATATCTCTGAGGTACTAAAAGGTTTTCAGCGCGAAGAGGGTACTAATGGGTATGAAATATTTAAAGTACGCGGCTGGGACTATGTAGCGCTTTGCGAAACTTACGAACATGCCATAAACGTATGCCGCGAAGAACACGTGCCGGTATTGATCCACGTGGTTGAGATGACACAACCGCAGGGGCATTCAACTTCAGGATCGCATGAGCGTTATAAAACAAAAGACCGCCTGACCTGGGAAGGTGAGCACGATTGCCTGCTTAAAATGCGTGACTGGATGATCGAATCAGCCATTATCAATGACGATGATCTCACCGTTTTAGAGGACGAAGCCAAAAAATATGTACGCGAATGCCAGCGTGAAGCCTGGAACAACCTGGGCGATAAAATAAAAGCGGATATTGATGAGGCTGTTCACCTGATAAACGAGCTGGCAAACACTTCAGCCTATAAAAACGAATTAGGCGAAGTATCGGCAGAGTTATTGGCTTGTATCGATCCGGGACGCAAAGATGCCGTAGGCGCTGCACGCAGGGCTTTACGGATAACCGCGGGGCAAACATCAGCCGAAAGAGCTGCTTTAAGCAAATGGCTTAATGAAGAGAATATAAAGAACACCGACCGCTATAACGCTAAATTGTTTACCGGTTCGGCATCATCTCCGTTAAAAATCAATGTAGTGCCTGCCGAATATGCAGACGACGCACCGCTTATTGACGGCAGGGAAGTATTGAACGCCTGTTTTGACGCCAATTTTGAGCGTGATAAAACCTTGGTAGCTTTCGGCGAAGACGTTGGCGCTATTGGCGACGTTAACCAGGGCTTTGCCGGCCTGCAAAGTAAATTCGGCGACCTGCGGATAACCGATACCGGCATCCGTGAGTCGTCCATAATAGGCAAGGGAATGGGCCTGGCGATGCGTGGCTTAAAACCCATTGCCGAAATTCAGTATGTAGATTATCTTTTATATGCGCTTACTGTATTAAGCGATGACCTGGCCAGCTTAAGCTACCGCACAGCGGGCGGGCAAAAAGCGCCGGTTATTATACGTACGCGCGGCCATAGGTTAGAGGGTATCTGGCATTCGGGTTCGCCATTGGGTATTGTGTTGGGCGCGCTGCGCGGATTACATATCTGTGTACCCCGCAACATGACACAGGCTGCCGGCATGTACAATACTTTGGTTCGCAGTGATGAACCTGCTTTAGTAATAGAATGCCTTAACGGGTATCGCCTTAAAGAAAAACTGCCTGCAAACGTAGGCGAGTTTACTGTGCCGCTGGGTAAAGCAGAGATATTAAGAGAAGGTACGGATATGACCGTTGTTTCTTACGGTTCAACCCTCCGTATTGTGCAGGAAGCAGCTGTAGAACTGGAAAAGATAGGCATCAGTATTGAAATTATAGATCCGCAAACTTTATATCCTTTTGATATAGATAATATCTGCGGTAGCTCTTTGCAGAAAACCAATAAGTTGCTGGTAGTAGATGAGGATCTTCCGGGTTCGGCATCTGCATATATCTTACAAAAGATCCTTGAGCTGCAGAACGGCTACTACGCGCTTGATTCACCGCCTAAAACTATCAGTGCTAAAGAACACCGGCCGCCTTATGGATCGGACGGCGATTATTTCAGCAAACCATCTGTCGACGATATTATCGAAGGAGTTTATGAAATGATGAGCGAAAGTAATCCGTCTAAGTATCCGCCGATATATTAATATTTTATTGAGCGTCATTGCGAGCGATAGCGTGGCAATTTCTACATAGGACATTCCCGAAATGCAAAGTTCAGAGATTGCCACGCTATCGCTCGCAATGACGGCGTTTTTTACTTTATTATTTTATGAACACCAACTTCACCACCATATCCACCATCATTAAAAACCGTCGTACGGTTAAGCCTTTCATGATGAACGGCAAAAAAATTGCCGACGAACAGATCCAGGAATTATTAGCTTTAGCCGATTGGGCACCTACCCACGGACTTACCGAGCCATGGCGCTTTGTGGTATATAATAACCCCGCTGATTTTTGCCATGAACATGCCGAAATGTATAAGCGTAACACAGACGCCGAAAGCTTCACGCAGGGCGTTTATGACAACCTTACCCACCAGGGCGATAAAGCATCGCACGTTATAATCGCTGTAATGCGCCGGGGTGATCTGCCTAAGATCCCCGCGTTTGAAGAGTTAGCCGCTTCTGCCTGCGCTGTTCAAAATGTGTTATTGGGTGCTACGGCTTTGGGCCTGGCCTCATACTGGGGTACCGGGGGCATGATACTAAAACCTGCCATGAAAGCGTTTCTACAATTGCGCGACGAGGACGAAGTTATGGGTGTGCTGTATTTGGGCCACGCTGATGAATATCCGCAGGGAGTAAGGCGGATACCTTTAACCGACAAGGTTAAATGGGTGTAACCTTTTAATTATCTTTTCGTAAAACGCAAGTATGCTTAATTACCGTTATGGTAGTTGGGGTATTTTAAATTAATTGTTAATAATTTTGATTATTTATTAATATTAGTACTTTTGCACAACCAATTTTCCAACTCACACTTTAATTTTATTGAATTTTTTAACTTAGAACTCAACAAAGTATGAGAAAACATTTTTGGTGGATAAGCTGCGTTTCATTGGTAGGGTTTATAATTATTATTGGCTGGACCCCCGTAAAGACAAATAAAAACAATGCAAGTTTTAAAACCGCACCTACTGCAAAAGAGTTGTTTGCGCAGTATGTTAATACCGTTTACCAAACGGCCCGCCTGCAGGAAACAGGTTTAGATGTTGAAGTATTTCAAAAAGCGTTAACCGGTTATTTTAACATTAAATCGGCTAACAAATTACCGCAAAACAGCTCTATTATTACCGTGGTTGATCTTGCCAAGTCAAGCTGCCAAAAACGTATGTGGATTATTGACCTGTTAAGCAAACAACTTTTATTAAACACATGGGTGGCCCACGGACAAGGAAGCGGCGATGATATGGCCACCACTTTTTCAGATATTAATGATTCGCATCAAAGCAGTTTAGGCTTTTACCTTGCTGATGATGTATATATGGGCAAACACGGCCGTTCGTTACGATTGGATGGCTTAGACGAAGGCTTTAATGGCAGCGCCCGCGCGCGTGGCATTGTAGTACATGCCGCTGATTATGTAGGAGAAGGCGCCATAGCCGAAATGGGCCGTTTAGGCCGAAGCTTTGGCTGCCCGGCGGTATCGCCGCACGTGGTTGACCAGGTTATTAATACCATCAAAGGTAAAACCGTGTTCTTCATCAACGGCAATGATGCTAACTACACCTCAAAATATTTAAGCGAGGATATTTTTTCGAGCTTTAGCGCTCCGGATAGTACCAGCGTATTAGCGAGCAACTAAATTATCCGCATTATCCCCCGTTGTCATTTCGAAACGAGGAACGAATGAGAAATCTTAAACGCAACGCCACGGATCGCTTTTACAAGATTTCTCGCTATGCTTCGAAATCACAACCTTTTTTAAGAGCGTCACTGCTTTTACTTAACATTCGCCAACGCATTATACAATACAATATCCAGCCCGTAAACATCCGGCCTTACCTGTAATGAACCATCGGCGGGGTCAACCCAGCCTGTTACGTAGGTGATGTATACCGGCACTTTCGGCCTTAAATTAATGGTAGTAGGTTCGGGGTTATCCATCCCCATATCTTCTGCTATTGTGTCGTACTTTTTACCTGCTCCAAACAGCCTTAACGCTAATCCCTGCGGATCGCCCAGGCGCACACAGCCATGGCTTACGGCGCGCATACGTTTTCTAAAGGCGTCTTTTGCTGGGGTGTCATGCAGGTAAACGCTGCTTTGGTTATTAAACAGGAACTTTATTTTCCCTAAGGAATTATTATCTCCGGGCTGCTGCTTAAAGTCATAATCCTCCTTTTCGGCTGTCGACCAATCTATATCATCCGGGTCAACCAGTTTACCATGTTTATAAACGCTGATGCCTTTGTTATCCAGGTAAAATTTATCGTCGGCCGCGGCTACGATGATTTCTTTGGTGGCAATACTTTTCGGAATGTTCCAGATAGGGTTAACCTCTACGCTATGGATCATGCTGTTCAACTGTGGGGTAGAATGGCGATTTGGGTTGTCCATTTTATCCGTATCCACATAATTCATTAAAGTTTTTTCGCCATCCATATTACGCCCCTGGCCAACACAAACCTTCATGTTTAATACAGATCTGCCGCTGTCAATCACATCTAACTTATAATCGGGGATATTTACGATCACGTATCTTTTTTCCTTTGGCTTGTTTTTCCACCTTAAACGCTCCAGGTTAAGTACAATAAAGCGCTTTGTTTCTTCTGCCGACATTCCCTCTGCCACTGCACCGCTTGCCAGTTGCTTTTGCATAGCGATGTAGGCCGAATCCTTAGGCTGGATGCTGTCCAGGTAATGTTTCATATCGGTTATGGCAAATACTTTTGCAATAGCGTTGCTATCGGGCCTTTGGGTAGCGGTATAATAACGGGCATAGATGTATTTTGGGTTGATCACGCCGTACTCAATAGCGTTTGAATACCTGATCAGCGAATTAGCGGTAAAGATCTCAAGTTCGGCAATTGCCCTGTAAGCATCGTCGACGGTTTTGATCTGTTTCGGGTCGAAAAATTTATTGATCAGTTTGTTTATCTCATCAGCCTTAAAAAGTTCAGGATTAAGGCCATGTTCATTAGCTCTTTTAAAATAGCCTACGGCAGATGTCAGGTCTTTATTAAAGATATGGTCCATCACAAATACCGGGTCGTAACCATTTTTGCTGTAATGGGCCGCTAAAACCTGTGGGTAATTAAGTTTTGATTTGTCTTCGGCAAGTACTTTTTTAAATACTTCGGTAAGGCTATCGGGATCAACGTCATTAAAAACTTTATTTTTGGTTTTCTGAAACAGGATCTTGCCCATATCTGAGCGCTTTTTTTTACAGCTTTGAAGAATTACCGTGACAGAAAGAAATAGAATTACAATTACTTTAATTACCTTTTTGGTACCAGTTAGCATACATTTAAATTAATACAAATGGTTAATAGCAATAGCTATACCACTTATTAAAGGGGGCATAATATTTGGGCGCTAAAATATGGCTAATTATTTAAAACACTTACAACTAAAATATGGCAGATACCAACAAACGTGAAGTATGGCTGCGCGGGCCCTTAGAAGGCATACCATCGCTTTTACAGCCGGTTGCCCACGCTTTGCTGCAGGCCCGCGATGAAGTTAATGAAATGATGAGCGGTTTCCCCGAGATCTTTTTATGGGTGAAGCCCGCGGGCTTGGCCTCGCCGGCATTTCATTTACAGCATTTAAACGGCGTGCTTGACCGTTTATTTACTTATGCAAGGGCCGAAGCGCTAACCCCACACCAATTAACCAAGTTGGCTTTAGAAGGAAAAGAACCCGAAACAGGCTACAGTGTGATTACTTTACTGGAAATATTTAACCGACAGATTGACGAGGCCATTAAACAATTAAGCGAAACAGATGAATTAACACTGACTGAAAAAAGGGGAGTGGGCCGTGCGCAGCTACCATCAACAGTAATGGGCTTATACGTTCATGCTGCCGAGCATACTATGCGGCATGTGGGGCAGTTGTTGGTGACGACAAGGGTGTTGCAGGGATAGTGATGGTGTATTTAAATAGCCGTACTAAAACGCGGGGATAGCGCGATTCCCTCCCTTGGGAGGGTGCAGGGAGGGGTTAATGAAGCGGCTAAACCCCTCCCTGCCAGTACGTATTTCCGACACACCCCTCCCGTGGGGAGGGAATATATTTTCTTAGATGCAGGGGATTAAATATTGTTCAATTACTTATTTCCAAACAAATCAACATCAGGCCAGCTTTTAATACTTTCCTTTATTTGCCACATTAATTGATCAAGATCGCCGCTAAAGTTACCGTCGGTGCGGGTGTTAACCAGTACGGCCCAGCTAAACCCGCTGCCTGTGTTTACTACTAATGCCTGTTCGCCGGGCAGGCTGCCGTTATGCCAGTGATTATTGTCGCTGTTTGTTAACCAACCTTTTGCATAATCAGAACCGGGTAGCGATGGTGTATATAGTTCGGCAAGGGTAGCGGTTGTTAATATTTCGGGTTTGTAGGCATTATAATTTAAACGGACTAAAAATTTAACCAGATCTGTAGCCGTAGCTATCCACCCGCCGTGCGAGTCCATCCGGCGTTCATCCATTTTATAAGGGTCGTCATCGCCCTTGTTGCCATAGTAGTAAACTTCATCCGGTTTCTGTTCGGCCAAAGTATTGCCACCTATCTGCATGGTATTGATACCGCATTTGGCAAGGATATTCTTTTTGATAAACTGTTCGTAAGGTGTTCCGCTTACTTTCTCTATCACCCGTCCCAATAAACAATAACCAAAATTTGAATAGGAGTAGTATGTCCCTGGTTTTTTAGTTACAGGCATATTATCTACGGCCCAACTGATCAGTTGCGCCTGGTTCATTTCGGTATGTAAAAACATAGGGTCGTCGCCATCCCTGTTCCATCCACCTCCGGTATGTTCTAACAGGTTTTGAATGGTAATATCGGTTACCCATTGTTTATACGGCTGGCTGCCATAGGTAGTACCAAGGACACCGCCTGCACCAAAAACCTTATCGGTTAAATGCAACTTGCCCTGTTCGATCAACAACATGATGGCTGCCGAGGTAAAAGGTTTACTGACACTGGCTATCCTGAAACGGTTTGAAGGTTTTACTTTTTCTTTTTTGGCGGTATCGGCATATCCATAAGTGCGTCTTATTTTCAAGCTATCGCCTTTTGCTATCGCGAAGGATAAACCCGGTACATGGTATTTTTGCATGAAATTATTCACCGCTTTATCAACGGCTTGTATGTCAGCTTTTGAAAAGCCTTTAGGTACAGGTTGGTTTGCAGGGATTTGGGCGTAAGCGGCTACAGTTGCAGCAAGGAATAAAGTCGCAGCAAATAAGCTTTTGCAGAGGCTTTTATAAAATTGGATAGTGGCTGGCATACACGAATATACGCAGCAAATTATAGTATAGCTAACACTTTTTCCAGATTATCACCACGATAAGTAGTTACAGCATCAGGGTGATGGTTATCTGAAGCATATAGAAAGGTGTCGATTCCTAACGTGATTGCTGCTTTTATTTCTGATTGCGGATCGTCGCCGATAACCAAAAGATCTGCAGGCGTATAGCGGTATTTATCCATCAGTTCTTTAAAAATATCCAGTTTGGTCTTAGAGCTTACTTCGGGGTCAACAATTCTGATCTCTTTAAAATCATCAACTATATCCAGCTGTTTTATTTTGCTATACTGCAAATTGGTAAAACCGGTTGTCACTAAAAATTTATCTAAGCCGCTGCTTTGGATATGATGATAGTCAGCGTAGGGCTTCATCGGGCTATTATAAGTAATGCTTTTTAGCAATTCGATGCCCTTGATTTTTAAAGCAGGGCTGAAATTGAAATCATCAGCAACATGTTGAAACGGGCGGCGGGTCATTTCGGATTTTGCGGCTTCAATAATCGATGTATCTATGTTCGGGTCTTGTTCAAGGAGCGCATAAAATTGTACGAACAAATTTTCGGCAATGGAGCTAACCGGGTAAATGGTGTTATCGAGATCTAATATTAAAGCACGTTTCATAATTAAATTTGAGCGTAAATTTCATAAGAAGAGTTCAGCAAAATTAGGTGATTCACTCGTCAAAAATCAGCAAAATATGCTGTTTTTAAGTCGTTTGATTATCAGTAAATTAAATGAGATTTAAGCTTAAAAACCCTGACGAACAAGGGTGTGCCAAAGTGTTCCACTACTTTTGTCAAAGTGCTTATTTACAATTGGTTAATTAAACAGGTGTTCCAGGTGTATCACATTCTCGTTGGAACACCTGGCGCTTATTGAGGTAATATGGTATTACGGTTTCTCAGCCAGTGATCGGCAATAACCAGCGCGGCCATGGCCTCAACAATAGGTACGGCACGCGGCACTACACAAGGGTCGTGACGGCCCTTGCCTGATATCTCAGCGGCGTTGCCTGCGGCATCAACCGTTGCCTGGTTATGCATGATGGTAGCAACAGGTTTAAAGGCCACTTTAAAGTCGATAGGCATACCATTGCTGATACCGCCCTGTATACCGCCCGAGTAGTTGGTGATAGTCTTCACACCACCTAAATGGTTCTTAACGAAGATGTCGTTATGTTCAGAACCGCGCATCTCGCTGCCTTCAAATCCCGAACCAAATTCAAAGCCGTGCACGGCATTGATGCTCAGCATAGCCTTGCCCAATTCGGCGTGCAGCTTATCAAATACAGGCTCGCCCAAGCCAACGGGGCAGTTCAGTATATGGCAGCTTACCTTGCCGCCAACGGTATCGCCATCCTTACGCACCGAGTCAATGAACTCTATCATTTCTTCGGCCGTTGCCGGATCGGCGCAGCGTACTATGTTTTTCTCACGTTCATCAATAAACTCCTGCGCGCTTTTGATCTCGACATTAGGCGCGTTGATCTTGCCTACACTACTTACATGGGCCACTATCTCAATACCCTGCGTTTTAAGTAGTAGCTTGGCCAGAGCACCTGCCGCCACGCGCGCCGCGGTTTCGCGGGCTGATGACCGGCCGCCTCCACGGTGATCACGGATACCGTATTTGGTCTGGTAAGTATAGTCGGCATGCGACGGGCGGAACACGTCGGTATTATGATTGTAGTCCTTACTGCGCTGGTCCTCATTAGGGATCAGCATCATGATAGGTGTACCCGTTGTCTTACCTTCAAATACCCCTGAAAGAATCCGTACGGTGTCACTCTCCTTGCGCTGCGTAGTGATCTTAGACTGGCCAGGCTTACGTTTATCCAGTTCGCCCTGGATGTATTCCAGGTCAACCGGTAAATGCGACGGGCAACCGTCAATAATTACACCAATGGCCTCGCCATGCGATTCGCCAAATGTGGTTATCCTGAATAATTGCCCGAAAGAATTGCCTGCCATGTTTTATATTGAGTGAATGAGTGATTTAGTGAATGATTGAATGTTTAAAGGTAAAAGCATACTAAGGCTTTTACCTTTCTGCTTTTATCTTTAAGCTTATATGTCTTTTATTTCAAAACCTACCTTTTCAAGGTCGGTCCAGAAGGCGGGGTATGACTTTTCAACTACCAGCGCGTCTTCAACCTCTAACTCGGGTATCAACAATGCCAGCGGCGCAAAGGCCATAGCCATGCGGTGATCGTCGTAAGTATTGATAAACATACGTTGCGGAATGAACTTACCGCTGCAATCGAGTGTATAAGTTTCGTTATCCTCGATCAGTTTAACGCCCATTTTTGCCAGTTCGTTTTGCAGTGCTGCAATACGGTCTGTTTCTTTGATCTTTAAAGTCTCTAAACCCGTGAAGGTAGCTTCATGATTTAGTGCAGCACATACTACAACAATGGTTTGAGCCAGGTCCGGGCATTTCTTTAAGTCAAACTCCTTGCGGTTTATCTGCTTTGGCTCCTTTTTAATATGCACACCGCCATCCCTAAACTGTGAAGTTATCCCGAAGTTAGCCATGATCTCGGTGATCACGCTATCGCCTTGCAGGCTGTATGAAGTTAAACCATGTAAAAACAAGTCAGCTTCATCAGCCAATGCAGCTATCGAATACCAATAGGATGCCGCGCTCCAATCAGGTTCAACCGGCAAAACAGTCTCTTTAAATTCCTGACGCGGGATGCTGATCACATTATTATTCCATTCATGCCTGATACCCGCCTGCTCCAACATTCCCAGGGTCATTTCTACATAAGGGCGAGACGTTAGTTCACCCTCGATATGTACTTCTAAACCCATCGGCAATTTAGGTGCGATCAACAACAATGCGGTAATATACTGACTGCTGATGTTGCCTTTTATGCTGATCTTATCCGTAGCTTGCTGAATGTTACCCTTTATGCGGATGGGAGGGAACCCATCGTTTTCTTCGTAACTGATCTCGGCACCTAAGGTGCGTAAGGCATCAACTAAAATAGCTATCGGGCGTTGTTTCATACGCTCACTGCCGGTCAGTACTACTTCTTCATCCTGCAAAGTATAATAAGCAGTTAAGAAACGCATAGCCGTACCTGCAGGGCCAATATTTACAATTTTATGTTCGGCTAACTGTGTAATAGGCTGTGACTCATAACCTACGGTTTGCAGTGTCAAGCCTAAAACCTTTTGCAAAGTAACGGTATCAGCAGCTTCTGATATATTTTCAACACGCACCTTAGCATTACTTAAAGCCTCAATAACCAGCGCACGGTTGCACTCACTTTTTGATCCGGTTAAGTGTACCTCGCCGGTTATTGATTTAGAAGTTTTTGTAAGCAGAATATTCTGACTCATGGTTTTATTAAACGTGCGTAAGTTTTTCTGCTTGCTGACCAGCTGCCTGATCCGCGTTCATTATTTCTGTTTGCTTGCGGATTGATTCGCTATGTAGCAGCTCCAATAATTTCTCTGTAAAATCAGGACTTAATTTTAATGCTTTACCATAGTTTACGCGTTTGGTCAGGATCTCATCCCAACGGCCAACTTGTAAAATAGTAATGTTGTTATCTTTTTTGTAATTACCAATTTGCTCTGCGATTTTCATACGCTCAGCAATCTTCTGGATCAACAGGTCGTCAATTTTATCGATGTTGTTACGTAGCTCACTCAGTTTATCATTAACCTGCTCATTGCTGGTTTCAGGTTTACGTAGTGTTAAATGATCGATCAATTCAGACAAAGCAGCCGGAGTAACTTGTTGCTTAGCATCAGTCCATGCTACACTTGGGTCGATGTGTGACTCGATCATTAAACCTTGCATATCCAGGTCTAAAGCTTTTTGCGAAACATAACCGATCAGGTCGCGATTGCCGCTGATGTGGCTTGGATCACAGATCAATGGTAAATGCGGTGCAAGTGTTTTTAGGTGGATAGCGATATCCCACATTGGCTCATTACGGAAAGCTGATTTTTCGTAAGATGAGAACCCGCGGTGTATAGCTGCCAGTTTAGTTATACCTGCGTTATTGATACGCTCTAAAGCGCCAATCCATAATGAAATATCAGGGTTAACCGGGTTTTTAACCATTACAGGGATATCAACACCTTTTAAAGCGTCTGCAATTTCCTGTACGGTAAAAGGGTTGGCGGTTGAACGGGCGCCTACCCATAAAATATCAACGCCTGCGGCTAATGCTTCTTCAACGTGTTTTGCGGTAGCAACCTCAACAGCAGTAGGTAAGCCTGTTTCTGCCTTTGCGCGTTTTAACCACTCTAAGCCAATGCTGCCTATACCTTCAAACTCGCCCGGACGGGTACGTGGTTTCCAGATACCTGCACGTAACGCGGTAACGCGGCCGGTATTTTTTAATAAATGAGCTGTAGCTACCAACTGATCTTCAGTTTCTGCGCTGCACGGACCGGCAATTAACAGAGGTTCTTTAGTTGCTGTTATCCAGGTATCTAATGGTTGGATGTTTAAATTAAGTTTCATTTTTTATAGTATTATAATCTCTTTATAATTTGGTTGATTGCTTCTTATTTAACTAATTTTTTTATGCTGATGTATTTGCGTTCGGGTTTGGCAGGTGCAATATTAAGTGGTTTTTCCGCAGTTCCCTCATCATCATGGCGTTGATACTCGCCAAGGATATTAAAGTTATGTGTATACTTTAAAATCTGTTTAACAGCACTGTCATACTGCTTGGTTTCTTCCCACTCTACATCAACATAAAAGTTATACTCATTACGTTTACCTAAAACCGGCATAGACTGGATCTTGCTCATATTTACGCCCTGGTTGGCAAAAATATTTAACACCTTTGCCAGCGCGCCTACCTGGTTACTTACCTGGAAACATAATGAAGCCTTATTGGCAGGTTTTTTAACCGCCCTTTCGTGCGTAGTCAGTATTAAAAAACGGGTAAAGTTTTTCTTGTTTGATTCTATCCTGCGTTCTAAAATATCAAGCTCATATAATTTAGCCGCTAACGAATTGGCAATGGCTACCGTATCGGTAAGCTTTTCGTCATGAATGCGTTTGGCGCAGGCCGCGGTATCATTACTTTCAACAATTTGAAGGTGCGGGTATTCGTCAAAAAAGTCGATACACTGGCGTATGGCTATGGGGTGCGAGGTTACGTACTTGACATTCTCAAAAGCCACACCCGGCAATGCCATCAGGTGTAATTGAATAGGCAGGTAAATTTCGCCAATAACCGGAAAGTTGTAGTTTAACAGCAAAGAGTAGTTAGGTAATATACTGCCTGCAATGCTATTCTCAATCGCCATCACTACATAATCAGCCTCGTTGTTTTCTAAGGCATCAAATGTTCGTTTAAAAGAGTTGCATTCAATAGTCTGGATGTTTTCTCCAAAATATTTAAAAGCTGCTTCTTCGTGAAACGAAGCGCGGATACCTTGTATAGCAACTCTTGGTTTATCTTTTTTCATAACTGCGTTAAAACAAAAAATCCCGGCTGTTATGCCGGGACTTTTCAATTTTTTTATATGTGTTTAGTGCATATTAGTCCCGGCTCTTACTTGGTAAAGTAAAAGTAGTAACCATAAAAATATGCACTTGTTAATTTCATTCTGTTTTTTTAATTACGGCGTAAATGTAGCAGTAAAATTTGACTTGTCAATAGAATATTTTATTTATTTGAAAAAAATATAGATATAACAATTTTTACGATGATATTTTTAAATTGACTTAGTTTTATTTGATTAGTCAACTTGCATTGTATTTGCTAAGTATATACTTATATTTGTGTATGGACGCTTTAATTGTATATCCTCAAAATGCAGATCAGCTCACGGCCTTAAAAGCTGTAATGAAAGCAATGAATATATCTTTCGTACAACAGGAAGAAGAATATTCTGATTATGTAATTAACGGTATTAAAGAATCATTGCAACAAGCAGATAACGGCTTATTAACTCCTTATACTGGTATAAAAGACATGTTGGCATAAATGAGCCTAAATGTTTATTATACTCCTCGTTCCAAAGAAACATTAAAATACGTATATAATTTTATTGATAATAAATTTGGACGTAAGTCAGCAGAAAAATTTGTTTCCAAAACGGAGAAAACAATCAGTCTTATTACGCAATACCCTTTTATGTTTAAGAGTAGTATGATTGATAAAAATGTTAGAATCGCACTGATTAGTAAACAAACTTCTCTATTTTATCGAATTACCGATACCTCAATACATCTATTGTTTTTTTGGGACAACAGGCAAGAGCCAATTCTCCCTCAGCAATAGTTTGTGAATATTTACAAACTTGCGTAATAATTCAAGCCTTCCAGCAATTCTTCATTGGTGCAAATGTTATCGATATTAAACTGTCCGATGGCACTTAACAGTGTGCAATTTATCTTACCGTTTTGGTTCTTTTTGTCTTTAAGCATGTATTCTAACAAAGTATCATTGTACTCGGTTTTTAGCTCATATCTTGGGTATAGGTTGCTTAAAGTTTCAGTTATTTCGGTTAATTCAGCCTGGCTTAAGCCTGTTTTTTTGTAGGACAGGTAAGCCTCGCAGATCATACCGATTGCAATAGCCTCACCATGCGAAAGTGAATCTTCATCGTTGATCAGCGAGTAAGTTTCAACCGCGTGGCCAATGGTGTGCCCAAAGTTTAATGATTTGCGGATGTTTTTTTCATGCGGATCTTCCAATACCACCCTGTTTTTTATAGCTACCGATTTATAAACTAACTCGGCAGTGGGGTTATTCAGGTCGCTTTCTTTTAAAAGGTTCCAGTAATCAGCATCGCAGATAAGGCCGTGTTTCAGCATCTCGGCAGTGCCCGATAAGATCTGGCGAGCAGGTAGCGTCCTTAAAAATTCATAGTCTATAAATACCGCTTTAGGCTGGGTAAATGTGCCTATAATGTTTTTAATACTGTCAATATCAATACCTGTTTTACCGCCAACAGACGCGTCAACTTGAGACAATAGGGTAGTAGGCACGTGTACAAAGTCAATACCACGTTTAAAAGTTGATGCTGCAAAACCACCAAGGTCGCTTATTACGCCGCCGCCCAGGTTAATTAATAAACTTTGCCTGTCTGCACCAAAGTCTATCAGCATTTTCCATACACCTATGCAAAAATCAATATCCTTGCTTTCTTCGCCGGCATTTATTTCAATAACATCAAAATTATCAGGATTGCCTAATTTCTCCCTCAGGCGCGGAAGGCAATACACTGCCGTATTTTCATCCGTTAAAACAAAAAAACGCGAATACCGGCCCTGCTCTATAAAATTTGCCAGTTCGCTAAGGCTATTCTCGAAATATATATTGTATTTATTGCTTTGTATGGTGTCCATAACATCAATTGTGCAGGTATCAGTATCTATTGTACTCATAAAAATCAAATCACTTTAATTGTGTTACCTCTAAATTCAACCACGTCGCCTTGTTTTACTTTTAAGCGTTTACGGTAGTCAACTTCGCCATTATATTTTACTTCTCCCTCATCTACAACTATTTGCGCTTCGCCGCCTGTCGATACCAGGTTGGTAGCTTTTAGTAATTGTATCATTGGGATATAATCGCCGGTAACTTTAAATTCTATCATCAGGGCGCAAAAATAAACTATTCGCAGAATATTGAGTTATCTAACTATCATTTTATAATTTTGCGGTACGCTAACGGTTCATAGCTGCTTATCTTATTGGTTTGATATGCGGTAATACAACGAGCCACTTATACTTACTATGACTCAAAAACAAAGTCTATCTTTTGAGAACACGGAGATCGCTTTCCGCCATTCATCAAACGCTGATCTGAAACGTGCCTACTGGTTGTTTAAGATTATTAATGTTAATTTTCTTGTAAAGATTGGGCCGCCCATAACCAATTTTGCCATCAAGATAGGCTTGCCTATAAAGGGATTAATCAAGGCTACCATATTTAATCATTTTTGTGGCGGAGAAACTATCCGCGAATGCGAAGCAACCATAAAATCTCTTGAAAGCGGAAGGGTAGGTACGATATTGGATTACTCGATTGAAGGGGAAGACGACGAACAGGTTTTTGACGACACCCGCGAAGAGATCATTCGTACAATTAAGCGCGCGGCCAAAAATAAAGCCATTCCCATCACTGTATTTAAAGTGACCGGCGTTGGCCGTTTTGGTTTATTAGAAAAACTTGACGCCGGTATCGCACTCACCACCTCCGAACAACAGGAATGGCAAAAAGTGCAGGATCGTGTATTGGCTATTTGCGAGAAAGCTTACGCGGTTAACGTGCCTGTAATGATAGATGCAGAGGAGACCTGGATCCAGGATACTATTGATTTGCTGGCGCTGAACATGATGCGCAAATTCAACAAGCAAAAAGCCATTGTATATAATACCTACCAGCTTTACAGGCATGATAAGTTAGAATCATTAATGAACGATAATGAGGTGGCTGTGAAAGAAAACTTTATCCTGGGTGCAAAACTGGTGCGCGGAGCTTACATGGAAAAGGAACGCAAACGGGCAGAAGAGCAAGGTTATCCATCGCCCATACAACCGACTAAAGAAGCCAGCGACAGGGATTTTAACCTGGCCCTTGATTATTGTACCGATCATATCAATACCATTGCCTTTGTGGCCGGCACACATAATGAGGACAGCTGCCGCCGGCTTACCGAACAGTTAGACGCTAAAAATATCGACCATAAAAACCCGCATGTCTATTTCGCCCAACTATTGGGTATGAGCGATAACCTGAGCTTTAACCTGGCCGATGCTGATTACAATGTGGCCAAATACGTTCCCTATGGACCGATAAAAGCGGTATTACCCTATCTTTTCCGCCGTGCACAGGAGAACACAGCCATTGCCGGCCAAATGAGCCGTGAGTTAAGTTTGATTGTAAAGGAAAAGAAGAGAAGAAAACTGTAAGACTAAAACCGGATAACATCAGTATCCTGCGGGATATAACCCAATAACCTGCTCATGCTCAATACCTGTCCTTTATGATGAAACTCGTGTGTTATGGCATGAGTATATAACTGAAGCGGCGTGACTGTTAAAACATGATCCCGCCGGGGGAGTTTTTGAGTGATGGGTTTTGTATAATCCGCACTATAACGATCTAAAAAATCGGAGACTACGTGATCTATTTGATCATATATTGTTATAACATCAGTTAACTTGCTAACTGATAGATCATCAAAGAAAATTAAATCGCTATTTTCATCAAACTGGGCCAGCCAATGCATATAAGTATTTGCAATATGTGTTAACAGGCTTAAAATGGATGTGTTATTAAACTCCGCAATACCTTTTAATAGATCAATATCACTGATGGTATCACAATAAGCAAATAATGCTGCCCGCGCCCCCTTTACTTCATCATACTGAGCCGATAATAAATTATGCATTTATAGTAAGCCGTTTGTTTTAAAGTATTGTTGCAAATTATCAGGCGCGGTCATTAAATAAGTTTGAAGACCAAGTTTTTTGGCAGTTTCTAAGTGTTGAGGACTGTCATCAATAAATAAGGTTTCTGCCGGGTCGAGGTTGTTTTCATGCAATACCTGTTCAAAGATTTCTGCATCAGGCTTGCGTTTACCTACCAGATGCGAGTAATAAGTTTTTTCGAAAAGATGACTGTTATCAACCATGTTATATTCACGCTTTAAATAATCATGCACGTAATCGTAATGGATTGCGTTGATATTGCTTAATAAAAAGGTGCGGTATTTATCCTTAATCTGTTGCAAGATTTCATGATTACCTTTTGGGATTCCAACAAATATCTGGTTCCAGGCATCGTCAATTTGCTCGTCTGTAAGTTCGGGTTTGTGCGTTAACTCCCTGATACGGTCCCTGAAAGCCGCAGGACTGATCTGGCCGCGTTCTAAGGCATTGAAAACATCATCCTGCTGCCTGTGCCCGTAAAATTCATCGGCATTAGTAATACCCAACTTTTTCCATGCTGCGGCAACGCGGTTAAAATCTATATTAAAAATTACGTTGCCGTAATCAAAGATGATATTCTTAATGGGTTTCATAAATCAGTAAAGGTGCTTTGTTTCGTTGCAATTATAGCTAATAAAATATAAACAGGTTATAAATTTTCTGTTAGCGCTTTCATTTTTGCCAGCCCTGTTTTAGCAACCAGTAAAGGGTCTTGCTTATAATAACTTTCATTAAATACTTCCAGCGAAATCACTACAGGTTTATCGGGGTTTTTAATGATTTGCAATATTTGTTTCAGCGGGGCAATGCCATCGCCGGGGTAAACTCTATCAGGTTCTGATATTTTTTCGGGTGCTATATCTGCCGGATAATCATTTATGTGGAATACTTCTATAGCATTTTTGCCTACAAAGGGCAAACTATCTAAACTCGATCCGCCTTTGTAAATATGGAAAGCATCTAAAAGTACCAATGCGTTTTTATGCCCGCTTTCGGCAGCAATGTATAATACCTGGCTTATTTTCTTAAGGTTGTGTGAGCCTCCCCACATTTCAACCATAGGTGTGACGCCGGTTTTGTCGCCCAGATCCAATATAGCACGATAACGATCTGTAATTATGTTCAGGTCAATCAACGGCAACCCGGTAGCGCCGGCCGGCGGGGCGGCAATACGTGTACAACCTATCTTCGCCAGCAGGTCCATCTGACGGTTAAGCTGCGCTAATGCGTCTTTTCGTTTAGCCTCGTCGTCCACCATCCACTCGGCAAAACCGATGGCGTTTTCAACTTTCACGCCCATATCGTCAAGCAGTCTATTTGCCTCTAAGATTGAACCACCGTTTTGCAGATAGGTATTAAACGTATCCAGCCAGATCTCGACAGAAGTAAACCCGGCCTTTGCAGCAGTCTGAATTTCTTTGATAAACCCTAAATTTTGTCCGCGTATGGTGCTCATATTCAGTGAGTATTTAAATGAGGGTCCGGTCTTTTTTGTAGCAGTCATAGCTGATGCGGGTTTGTTTAACAAGGCGGAGCCGGCAGTTAGCCCCATAATTTGTAAGGCTTCCCTGCGATTTTGTGATAGCTTATTCATAATTGGCAAAAGTTAGGCTTAAAAGCGCCGTCATCAAAAATATGCTATTTTTAATAAAATAGACTTTGTAAATTGAAGGCAAAGTTGTAACATTGCAGCCTGAAATTTAACAAAGTTTCTGCGCGCCTATAGCTCAGTTGGTTAGAGTAGAAGACTCATAATCTTTTGGTCCCTGGTTCGAGTCCAGGTGGGCGCACTTAAAAGGTCCTGCAGTATTTACTGTGGGACCTTATTGTTTTATATCCAAATAAGCGTAAAAGTGCCTTTATAAGTCAGAAATGCAGATTTTGAATTTGATTAATAAATAAAGGGTTTCATTTTTGTTCTTGTAGTGATTGCTTTTGTTTTCTACATAGGCTTCATTTTTAAGGTTAACAATCTGTGATTTGGCGCAGTTTTGGCGCAGTTTTTAAGCTAAGATAAGCATAATTAATAAGCCACTCACTCAGGTTTGGTGCGATAAAGCAAGAAAGGAAACGGAATAAATGGACTGTGTAGAGGTTGAGGGTTTATGCCGTAGTCTTTCATGCGCTTCAAAAGCACCAGTCCTAACTTTGCTTGCTTAATTATGTATTCTTCCATTCCCATATTTTATATCAAACCTGTTTCTGTACAGGGAAGTGCAAAGAATTTGAAATTATTGGAAACAGCTCATTTAGGGTATTAAAGTAAGCATCGTTAAACGGCTTTGTGCTGCCAGTGAATATATTATCTGATCTATCAATTTGGTTTAAGATCGGCACAATCTCGTCTCTAATGTATTCTGGTAAGTAGACGACACGGACTTTACCACCCTTATTCTCGGAACCTGACAAGTGTACCTCTGTGTTATCGCTCTTAAAATGTTCCTTTGTTAGCAATCTTACTTCTTCATCAGGTCTTAGCCACGCCCCATAAGTGAATAGACAGCATAAATACAGATTATAGTTTTTAACTTTAAGATATTCAAGTATCGGTTTAATCTGTTCCTTATCGTATGCTCTATGCAGCCTCGCTTTGACCCTTGCTGGTTCGGTCTTTTTAACTACATGAAGCGTTTTATCAAGCATACGGCCAACTGAAGCAAATAAAACTCCTAAATCCCTGCGTCTGTCCATATAATATGTTCCTGACGAATTGTAATTTGATAGAAATTGTTCAATCCGCATAGTCGTAAGGTTGGTTATAGGCGAGTTGCGCTCTTCTTCTGATAAGAATCTTATAAATTGCTCATAAATCAATCTTAAGTTTCGTTTATAGGTCTTGCTCAGACTTGCATTTAGCTTCTTGTCAAGTGCTGCTTTTAATAATATTTGTGTTCCAGGCTCTTCGACAGGTATATCAATTACTGCTGGTGTAGCTGGGTAGTTATTGGTTTGTAGCGCCTTCAGTAACTCAAACTGTAACTGTCTTAGGAGTTTGTTACGTTCACCTATTGATGAAGCGCGATTGGGATTAATAGTTAAGTTAAGGCTCTTTCCGTTATACTCTCTTATTCGTTTGTTGTTTAGATAGAAGGTAATGTATGATCTTGTTTGTAAATCATTTGTTGTGACGATTTTGGGTTCTGTATACATTTGGCGCACATTTGGCGCATTTCTGTTTTATAAAGGCAAATATGTCCCTTTCCAAGCTCAGTTGGTTCGAGGGTGCAACACTCATAATCTTTTGGTCCCTGGTTCGAGCCCAGGTGGGCGCACAACGTTAAAAACCCGCTTTTTACACACGTAGAGCGGGTTTTTTCGTCTCGCATATGCTGGTCAGGGTCACCTGTGGCACCGTGGCTGTTACATATTTGTTACGGGATTTACATAATTTTTTGTTGAACTTGACGCCTCCATGTAACAAATACGTAACGGGATCTGGCGTCTTAATTACTGTAAATTATGGCTACGACCGTAAGTGCAAAAATTTATTCGCACCATGAAAAGGTTGACGGCACCTTTAATGTAAAGTATGTCGTCTATCAAAAAGGAGATCGGAAATTCATAGATTCTCCCCACTTTGTTTCCAAAAGACAAATTACCGGGGATTTCGCAATCAAGGACAAATTGGTCCTGAAATGGCTGGAGGATAAAGTTTTCAGCGATAACCGTCGCCTGGTCCTGCACGGAGTATTTGATGTTTCCAACTAGGCAAAAATGGCAGAGCGGATTTGGTAACTGTCAACCATTTCCATATTCTACACTATTTGATCATCGCAAAAAGTACAAAAAAAAGTAACTATAGGTATAAGATAGATGGTTCTTGAAAGCTACTTTTACAGAATAGCACGCCAATTGCTTAAACCAAATTAATGATATGAAAAAAGGAAACTTACGTTTCGCTGTATGCGGTATGGTCATGCTGCTAAATATACTATTTAATTTAGTCGCAAGGTCTCAAACCCGGCCCGATCCTGAATACTTTTTTCGTAACCCGCCGGAATCCGCGAAACCTGGCATCCTTTGGATGTGGATGGGTTCCAATGTAAGCAAAGCAGGAATCACCAAAGATCTGGAAGCTCTTAAAAAGGAAGGGTTTAGCTTGGCCATGCTGGCGTCTTTAGCTGACATTAACACGCCCTGGAATGGCACGATAGCCGGGTCGCCGACGCCTGAAATTGTAGCCTGGACAGAACCTTGGTGGAAACTGGTCGAATTCGCCATGTCGGAAGCAAAACGATTGAATATCAAAATAGCGTTATACAATTGCCCGGGCTACACTTCCAGCGGAGGACCGTGGATCAAACCGGAACAATCTATGCAGGAAGTTTGCTGGAGTACGAGGCAAATCGAAGGTAATGGTCGGTTATCGATAAGACTGGATAAGCCGGTGGTCGATCCGCATGCAAATATGCGTTTCCCTTCTTATGACCCGGTAACCGGGAAACTGGAAAACCTGCTGATAGAGGCCCGCAAATCGTATTATAAAGACATTTCCGTTCTGGCTATGCCGGCTACAGGAACCGTGGCTAAAGATAGCATCATTGACCTGAGCGCTAAAATGGATACGGATGGGAACCTGGACTGGCATGCACCTCCCGGGAAATGGATGATCTATCGGTTCGGTCATACGACCACCGGTGCAGTTATACAACCCGCGCAGCCGAGGGCAACCGGGTTAGAATGCGATAAGATGGATCCCGAAGCGGTGAGTTTTCAAACAGACCACATGCTTAGCGAGATCAAAAAGCATGTTGGCAAATATGTAGGGAACACCTTAACAGGTATATTTTACGATAGTTACGAGATCGATCCCGTAACCTGGACACCCAAAATGCGGGAAGTTTTCTCCAAATACACGGGTTACGATATCGTGCCCTACCTGGCGACCTTCGCAGGTAGAACGATCGGCAGCCGGGAAGACTCCATTAAATTCAGGTATGACTTTGAACGGGTGACTGAAGCCCTGTTCAGGGATGTATATTTTAAAACAGTAGCCGCGAAATTGAAAGCGGCAGGGCTCGACTATTTTTCAGAGGCTTACGGCGGGCCATGGCGCCTTGATGAAATAACGCCGCAGGTATCAGATCCCATGTGTGAATTCTGGACCGATGACGGTAAGTTCACCAGTTACATGACCGAATCTGTTATCGCTGCGATCCGTAAAACGGGTAAAAATGTAATTATGGCAGAAGCCTTCACCGGACAGCCGGTTAGCAGTAAGTGGGATGAATACCCGGCATGGCTGAAGCCTGTAGGCGACAAAGCTTTTTGCGAAGGGATAAACCGTTTCGTCATCCACCGTTTTACGCACCAGCCCTGGGATAGCAAATACCTGCCTGGCGCATCTATGGGCCAGTGGGGGACGCATTTTGACCGGACGCAAACGTGGTGGAAAGCCGCGAAAGCCACGGTTACGTACTGGCAGCGTTGCAGCGCCTTATTACAAATGGGCATCCCGGTGAAATCAGACAGCGATCTGGTGGTTTTGGAGGAGCCCGAGGGCCTGAAGATAGATTACGCGCACCGCAAGGCAGAAAATACAGACATCTTTTTTATCGCTAATACGGCGCATACCAGTGGCTACGCTTATTGCCGGTTCCAGGTTAGCGGCAGGCAACCGGAACTATGGAACCCGGTAACCGGTGAGATCCGCGACCTGCCAAATTTTGAAGACAACGGGACACATACGCAGATCGCTTTGAATTTTGAAGATGCGGAGAGCTATTTTGTAGTCTTTAGGAAGAAATATGAGAGGTCTGGTGGTTTAGCCGGTAGCAATTTTAAAGTATTAAAACCGCTGCAGGCATTAACCGGCAACTGGCAGGTCCGGTTTGATCCCGCCTGGGGTGGTCCCAAAGAACCGATAGTTTTTGAGGGACTCCAGGATTGGACAAAAAGTGCAGACAAAAAAATAAAATATTTTAGCGGTACTGCGGTCTACAACATTAGTTTCGATGTGCCTGAAAGCGAGATCAGCCATGAACTGTATGTGGACCTTGGGGAAGTAAAGCACATTGCGCATGTGTACCTCAATAAAAAAGATCTTGGGGTGGTATGGACGGCACCTTGGGGAGTTACCATACCTAAAGCTTTGATTAAAACAAAGGGAAATGTCCTAACCGTTGAAGTGACTAACGTCTGGGCGAACAGGCTCATCGGTGACGAGCAGGATCCGGACGATTGTGAATGGTCACCAAACGGCTATTTTTACAACAGCGGCAAATTTTTAAAAGCTTTCCCGGATTGGTTCTTAAATAATCAGCCAAGGCCATCGAAAGGCAGGTATGGCTTTACGACCTGGAATTATTTTTCAAAAGACGCGCCACTCATACCATCCGGGCTGATCGGACCCGTGCGGTTGATGAACGGCGGTTAGGAAGGAGAAACGTTCAGCATAACTTGATATCGCTTAATACCATGGACTTCCGTGTAATCCGTGGTATAATGTACAGAAGCCGCATGTTCAAAATTTCGTTGTAATTATGTCTTTTATTATCGTTTATTAAGGCACTCGAAAGCAGCATGCCTGCTACATTTTAGGCCGATTTGTTAAACTTTCGACCAGTGACGGAAATTAATTTACCGGTTTTGAAAAGTGCTGAATTATTTTTATCTTAAATTATTATTTCCAACCGTTAATAGCCTTTAAACCAGTTAGTAACAGAGCTATATTTTCATGAGCACCTAAATACCTGTCAACAATGAAAAAATTTACCGCATCCAATTTTAAAAACGATTGCACCATTGATGAGGATTTTGAACCAAGCCTGATCAAGATGAATGCTATTGCACAGAAGTATAATATCACCGTGTTTGTAAACTCTTCTTACCGGGTTGATGCCAACGTGCCGGGGGCTATTGTAACGCCGGCTACGCATAGTAACCATATGATAGGCCATGCCATTGATTGTAACCTTGAACTGGCGGGCGCTTTTTATAACTCTACAAAAATGCAAACAGCAACCGGGGTTATACGCCAGTTTATTGATGAAGTGAAGGCTGCCGGACTAAGGTGGGGTGGCGACTTTGGCAAGCCCGATCCTGTTCATTTTGATGACGGGCTGAATATAACAGATATGCTTGCATGGACAGCCAAGTATAACCAATTGCACGGTATAGCAACGCCACCCGCAACAAATATAGGATAATGTAAGCTCTCAGCCTGTGTTTAATTGATGCAAGCAGAATGCTTGCGGCATTTTAGGTCGAAGTTTTTAAACTTCGACCAGTGGTGGGGGACAGCTATTGGTTTTATCTTTTGATAATGAGATTGTTATTTAATGTGTATCTAATAGAAATTTAATAGTAAATTATTTGTTTTGATATAAATATTAAACCTAAAGCAATTATGAGCAGTCCACTTATGCAGGGTCAGACCCGTCAGCGCCCACCTAGAAAACAATCACAGGCACATCCTGGTATACACCCATTGTCGCCACTTACTCACAGTACCCAACGTTTTCAGCAATTACCCCCGCCGTTGGGTCAACCCCCTTATCATTACAATATTGAAGATGCAATCCCTGGGATAACAGCAAAAGCCTCGGCACTGGGCAAGATTGTGTTTCATACAGTCGGTGACACGGGTGGCATCAAAAATGCCGAATACCAGGCCAATGTAGCGAGTATAATGAAAGGCGACCTGAATAAAGGGGACGATGCTCCATCGTTTTTTTATCATTTAGGTGACTTGGTATATTACAATGGCGAAATAGATAAATATTATGACCAGTTTTATGAGCCATACGATCATTATAATGTACCAATCTTCGCAATTCCGGGCAACCATGACGGCGACCCGATAGATGCTTCGCAAACGTCGCTTGACGGATGGGTACAATATTTTACGACAGCAAAGCCGCATGTCGATCCAATTTCAAAAGATGCTCCAAGGGTAACCTTGTCATTGCCTAACGTATACTACACTTTAATATCCCCGTTCGTAACCATAGTCGGCATGTATACAAATGTTCCGGAACATGGTTCAATAGATTCTGTACAGCAGCAATGGCTGACTAATGAACTATATACTGCGTCAAAAGATAAAGCGCTGATTGTAAGCCTTCACCATCCGATTTATTCATTTGACGATCATCATAGTGGCAGCCCGGCAATGGCAGATGCGTTGCAACATGCAATTAATGATTCTAGACGCGTACCTAATATGGTACTGACAGCTCATGTGCATAATGTACAGCGGATTGAAAAAGAGATTATTGAAGACCGGGTTACACCGTTCTTCGTAGCCGGAAATGGCGGCTATTATCACTTGCACCATTTAACAGCTGCAGCAGGTGATGTAGATGACAATACTGGTGCGAAATTAATGTTTGGTAATGATAAAGATCATGGCTTTATGACCTTATCGGTGGATAAGGACAATATCAACGGTACTATTACTTTGGTGGATAAAAATGGTGAAGCCTCACAAGGTGATACGTTTACTTATCCTGCAGCAGCCCAGTTCTTGCCAGGCAATGTGGTTATCAACTTGTAATCTTTTTAAACGAAACAAGCTTGTTCAAATAGCAAGCCTGTTTTGTTTTAAAAACTTCGACCAGTGGGGAGTTATCTCCAATATTTAAAGATTGGATCATATTTTACTTGTCGATATTCAGTAGATATGATGGGATCTTCACGATTAATCCTTATTTGAAAGAAATTGTTATTCTGCGATGCAATCTGGTCATAAATGTTTAGCACTTTGGCAAGGAGTTTATTATAGAGAAAATGCAATATAATCGTTTCGTGAAATACTTCTGTCCATTTATCAAATGAAATACTTGGCAAATTGTTATAATCACTCCCTTTTTTGTAATTGTTTAGCGTTATTGTTCGTCCCAAAATGATATATTGCGAGTGAGCTATAGCATTTCTAATTTGCGCCTTATAGGCGGCATCGAATGAATTAAATAGATTGGGTAAAATCAACTTAAATTTATCTATAATTTGTTTTCTTAATATTTCTCCACGAGTGCCAGTAGCTGTTTTATCATTAGGGCTTTCCTTTATTTTAAAATGCCAATCATAAGATTCGCCAATTGCAATTCTTGCCAATTGATAAAGACTTTTAATAAAGGCATCGGACTCCCAAATTTTCAGATAAATAAGCATTTCGTTTTGAATACTATAAGCTTCGTCATCCTCTAGTTTTTTTAATTCTTCAGTTGTATTAGAATCAAACTTAACACTGTTCAAATAATCCGATAACGGTTGTGTTAATAGGTTTGAATTTATATATCTACCTATAAAGTCGTAGTGGGTTTGTTCAGAATGCCCTTCATTATCCGGACCCATAACATAAGGCGATAATTTCTCACTTGTATGAGTCCAATTATGAACCTCTGGATAATAATAACCATTTTGATGCATTAATAATAAATCACCGGGATGAGTTTGGTTATTATAACATAACTCCAAAAGCTTATCAAATTCTGGAATAAGTTTTCTGCGCTTTTTATTTAAAACCTCTTGAAATACCATGTTTGATCTTTAAGCTGATTTTTTATAGAGCGGCTTGTTTAACTTGCGCCAATAACCCGGTTACCTTTTCTTTAATATGCTCTTGCGTTCCGCTGGTAAATGACCCGCCAACACCAACGCCTATTGCGCCTGCCTTTAACCATTCGGCCACATTTGCTGTGTTAACACTGCCGACAGCTAAAAACCTTGCCCCTTTAAAAGGGCCAAGCAATGCCTTAAAGTAATCAATACCCAATGGCCCAGCCGGGAAAACTTTCACAAAGTCGGCGCCGTTGGTAACGGCAACTGCCACTTCGGTAGGCGTCATGGCGCCCATAAGCGTAACCACCCCGGCGTTTTGTGCCACTTTTAAAACTTCAATATCAGTATTAGGTGTTACTAAAAACTGGGCACCTGCCTGAATAGCCTCCCGGGCTAATGCCGGGGTAATTACTGTCCCTGCACCAATTAGTGTATCCGGATAGTTTTGCCGGGCCCAGGTAATATGTTCGCAAAAAGAGGGTGTATTGCTGGTGATTTCTAAAACAGAGATACCAGATTCAATGAGCGCCTTGATGACGGGTCGAACAGTATCGGTATCGTCTAACCTGATAATGGCCACCACTTTGGCCGATTCGATATGATTTATAATGGATGATTTCATCTGATAACATGACCGGAGGTATTACCCTCCATAATTGAAATTATTTCGTGTTCCGGGCTGGTATGCTGATCGCCGGGTATAGTATGTTTTAAGGCAAAAGCCGCGGCTGCAAAATTGATGATCTTTTGATTATCCCAGCCTTTGTTTAAGGCATGAAGTATACTTGCAGCAAATGCGTCCCCGCTGCCAAAGCGGTCGGTAATATCAACTGTGTAATTGGGTGATATGTAAGTTTTGCCTTCGTTAAAGAAAACAGCGCCAAGCCTGTTGCTTGATGCAGAATTATGTTCGCGAATGGTAAAGGCAATTTGTTTAAGTCCAAATTGCGCAGCAGTCAATTGTATACCGTGATGAGCCATTTCAGTTTCATTACTGCCGTTAATCTTCATATCGTAAACATCTATTAATCCGCCAACGTTTCCTAACAACAGATCAGTATGTTCAAGTATGCGGTCAAATACCTGCCTGGCTTTTAAATTATCACTCCATAGCGTACGCCGGTAATTAAAATCAAACGCCACATTCACATTTAATTTTTTTGCTTGCGCTACAAGGGCAATGGTGGCCTCCGCGCAGCTATCGGATACAGCAGCGGTGATGCCGGACACAAATAACCAGGATTTCCCTTCAAGGATCTCCTGCCAATCAAATTCATTAACATCGATCTGGCTAAAAGCAGAGAATTTTCTATCATAGATAACCCTTGACGGGCGGATTGAAGACCCCAACTCAACAAAATAAGTACCCAAACGTTCGCCGCCTTTTTTTATTTGGGCAACATCTACACCATAATTTGTTAATGAGCGGATAGCGTTGTCGCCAATTGTATTGTCGGGCACTTTAGTAATAAACTGTACGCTATTACCCAATATTGCCAATGAACTGGCAACGTTTGATTCAGAACCGGCATAGTTGACTGCGAAAACGGAACTGCCATACAATTTTTCTCCGCTTACCGGTGGAGTAAGCCTGAGCATGATCTCGCCAAAAGTTAAAAAGCTCATATCACTTTACACTGAATTTGTAAACAGAAAAAGGGTTGTAAACCAGCCCTGGCTTAATCGCGCGGCCTTTACCTTCGCCATGCAAATTAAAAAACGAGTGATGTGTCATATTAAAATTATACGCTTATTGGTTGCTGCAAGATAGTGAATTATAAATTCGTTGTCGTTAGTCAGCCTGCAAGTCATTTAAATGTTCAGTTCTTCGTGAGATCCTGCTTCATCCTGTTTCATTGCACGGTATTATTGGCAAATGGATATGTCAGCAAAATGTTATTAAATCAAATAGTAATTTAACAGACTTGTAAGTTAACTTGTTGTACGTATATTTGCTCTATGAAACCAGTAGTAGTATTTGATAAGATCATGGAAACGGCCGATAGGTTGTTTTATGAACAAGGTTATAATCTTACCGGTATTAATCAGATCATTGAAGAGGCCGGTATCTCAAAGCCATCTCTTTACAATCACTTCAGTTCAAAAAGCGAATTGCTTTTGGCCTACCTCGACCGGATCTATGACAAATGGTTTGATGGCCTAGCGGAATTTAGTAAGGACATTACTGACCCATTTGACAGGCTCATCGCCATATTTGATTATCGTATTGGCCGGCAGATCAAATCCAATTACGGCGGCTGCCATTGGAATAAAATTAGCGCAGAAATGCCAAAAGATGAAATTGATGTTTTGGAACGAACGTCTAAATTCAAAAACAACCTAAAGGCCCACGTCATTGAACTGGTTAAGCAAATGAACAGGCCAAAGGACAGGTTGTTAAACGATGAACAATTTGCAGAAAGCGTTTTCCTGCACCTGGAAGGTGGGCTCATCCTTACTTACATTACTAAATCACATCAATCGTTAGAGAACGCTAAAGAAATTGTACGCAAGCTGGTTTAGGCCAGCTATCTAAAAACAACAAAGCCATGAAAATAGCACAATTAAAGAGCTCCGGCATGCCGGGGGTAGGATACTTACGTCCTTTATTTTTTGGAAGCATCACTTCCCCGGTAAGGATTTTTGTTCTCGCTCTCGTTATGTTCAGCACTACAATAAAAGCTCAAACCCCTTTAACACTTAAGCAAGCCATTAAGACAGCGCTTGACAACTATGGCATCATAAAAGCCAAACAGGCTTATGTAAAAGCTTCAACCGCGTCTGTTGTACAGGCAAAATTAGATTATCTGCCTAACTTCAATTTATCTGCACAGGCAGATTATGGTACAGCAAATGGTATTAATGGCCCGGCCTATGGTTTTGGTCCGGCAGGAATCTCATCCGGCGGTATACCGCTGGCCAGCCAAAATTGGAATGCCGCTTTCGGTTCGCTTTACCTGGCCAATATCAACTGGGATTTTTACGCGTTCGGCCGTTCAAAGCAAAAGATCTTAACGGCAGGCGCTAAACAAGATCTTGATGCCAGTGACGTTTCACAAGAGATATTTCAGCACGAAGTGCGGGTAGCTGCGGCTTACCTTAACTTGTTGGCCGCCCACAGGCTAACCGCATCTTATCACAAAAACCTTGACCGTGCAGACACGCTCAGGCAGGTGATTGTAAGGAAAGCAAAAAAAGACCTGATCGCCGGCGTAGATTCATCACAAGCCAATGCAGAGGTATCAAACTCAAAAAGCATACTGTTAAACGCTATGACTTATGAAGACGATCAAAATAGCGCGCTGGTAAAACTACTTGGCACAGAACCGCAGAAGATAGAGCCTGACACTGTTTTTATAGCCAACCTGCCCAAAACGCTCCCGCTGACCTACGATTCTTTGGCGGCTAATCACCCGGTACTTTCTTTTTACAAAAACCGGATTCTGTATAGCAATGACCAGGCTAAATATTATAAAACACTGGCTTTGCCAACGTTTACATTAGGTGCAGCTATGCAAACCAGGGGATCGGGGTTTAATTACACTTATTCTGCCGCTCACCCTAATTATGATAGTGGCCTGTCGTCGGGCTTAAGTCCTGACCGTACCAACTATGTCGTAGCGCTGGGGGTTACGTGGAATATTACGCAACCGCTGCGCACCAAACAGCAGGTTAAATCTCAACGATTTATAAGCGAAGGCTTAAAAGACGAGCTGGCACTTACAAAGCAGCAGCTCATCACACAGAATAATTTTGCCGATACTAAACTTAAAAATGCCATTGCAGATTATTATGAAACGCCGCAGCAGGTAAAGGCAGCCAACGATACTTATCATCAAAAACTGGTGCTTTATAACCACGGCCTTACCGACCTGGTAAATGTTACCCAAGCTTTGTATGCATTGGTAAGGGCAGAAACAGACCGCGACATTGCCTATAACAACGTTTGGCAAGCCCTGCTACTAAAAGCAGCGGCAACCGGCGATTTCAATATATTTTCCAGTAACCTTTAAACACCATGAACTTAATTTTATTTGCACTTAAAAAACCTATCACCATCATGGTGCTGGTAGTGTCACTTTTATTTTTCGGGATCAGCGCCATCAAGTCTGTCAAGATCGATATTTTTCCGCAGCTAGGTTTGCCTGTTTTATATATCGCGCACCCTTATGGCGGTTTCACACCAAACCAGATGGAAACTTTTTTCACCAAGCAGTATATCAATACGCTGCTGTATGTTAACGGCGTAAAAAGTATCGAAACCAAGAACATACAGGGCCTGGCGCTTATCAAACTTAACTTTTACCCGGGCACTAATATGGCTGCGGCTGAAGCTGAAACATCAGCCGCTAGTGCCCGTGCGCAGGCATTGTTTCCTGCCGGTTCCAATCCGCCATTCATAATAAGATTTGACTCTTCGACACTTCCCGTGGGGCAGGTTATCGTGAGCAGCGATAAACGCAACAACAACGAGTTGCTTGACTTGGCCAACGTATATGTACGTTCCGCGTTTACAACTATTCCCGGATTATTATCGCCGCCTCCATTCGGAGGTAATATCCGTACGGTAGTAATCAAACCTGACCCTGCTTTATTGCGCAGCCATAACCTTACGCCGGATCAGATAGTAAGGGCAATAGCCATTAATAACCAGACAACTCCATCAGGAAACGTTCGTGTGGGTGATAAAAACTATATCACACCCACCAATACCACGATTCATAAGATCAAAGATTTTGGTGATATCCCTTTATTTAAAGGTAGTGTAGGTAACGTTTATATCCGCGACGTTGCTACGGTAGAGGATGGTGCCGATATTACTGTCGGCTACGCATTAGTAAATGGTAAGCGGTCTGTTTATATGAGTATAGCCAAAAATGCCGATGCTTCTACCTGGGAGGTAGTACAGAAACTGAAAAAAGCGTTGCCAAAAATGCAGTCGCAATTACCGGACGATGTAAAGCTGACCTATTCTTTTGACCAGTCTGTTTACGTGATCAACGCTGTAAAAAGCCTAATATCAGAAGGCGCCATAGGTGCTATCCTTACGGGATTGATGGTATTGCTTTTCCTGGGCGACTGGCGCGGTGCAACTATCGTTATCCTGACCATCCCTGCATCTATTATATCCGGCGTGTTATTTCTTAGCCTTTTCGGGCAAACCATCAATATCATGACTTTGAGCGGTTTGTCACTGGCCATAGGTATCCTGGTAGATGAAAGTACGGTAACCATAGAGAATATACACCAGCATTTTGATATGGGTAAGCCAAAGCGCCTGGCCATTTGGGATGCCTGTAAAGAGATAGCTTTTCCTAAATTGCTGATACTTTTCTGTATCCTTGCCGTATTTGCACCTGCGTTTACTATGGGCGGCATACCGGGAGGGTTGTTCCTGCCATTGGCATTAGCCATCGGTTTCAGCATGGTTACTTCTTATTTCCTTGCACAAACCTTTGTGCCTGTAATGGCTAACTGGATCATGAAAAGCCATGCTAAAAAAGCGCACCAACCGGTAAAGGGAGATGAAGAGCATACCTGGAGCCAAAAAGAAGAGATCGTAAAAGAACTGGAACATACACCTGCAGATAAACTGAGCAGTTTTGATCGCCTACGTTTGCGGTTCCTTAATTTTATTGACCGGATCATGCCGCTGCGTAAACCCGTTGTGCTGGTCTATCTGATAGTGTCGATCATCATAGGCGCTTTACTATTGAACCATATCGGTAAGGATATTTTACCTAAGGTAAATGGCGGACAGTTCCAGGTACGGATCCGTGCGGCAGAGGGTACCCGTATCGAACGGACCGAAGATAAAACATTACAAACCACGCAGATCATTAAGAATATTGTGGGCGACGATCACATCCTGATCACGTCTGCCTATGTGGGTATTCACCCAAACCTGTTTTCTACCAACCCGGTTTTCCTTTGGATGGCCGGTCCGCAAGAGGCAGTCCTCCAGGTGGCTTTTAAAGAAGGTTATCATACTAATCTTGATGAGTTGAAGGAAAAAATACGCCACGAGGTGGCCAAACAAGTTCCGGATATCAAGCTGTCTTTTGAGCCTATCGAGTTGACCGATAAGATCTTGAGCCAGGGATCACCAACCCCGATCGAGGTACGTTTTGCCGGCCGTAATAAAAAGATGAACGAGTTGTACGCCGCCAAACTGATAGCTAAACTAAAGGAAATCCCTTACCTGCGTGATGTACAATTAGGGCAATCCAATAAATATCCTGCTATTAATATCGAGATCGATCGCCAGCGCGCGGCACAATTAGGTGTTGATGTAAATGATGTATCGCGCTCATTAATTGCTTCTACTTCTTCTTCACGGTATACCGACAGGAGCATCTGGACCGATGAAAAATCAGGCAATAGCTATAACGTACAGGTGCAGGTGCCCGAAAATAAAATGCAAAGCATTAATGATATCGGCGAAATACCTTTGCTTGCCAATGGCAGCCGCCCGGTATTGAGCGACGTGGCTACCATTAAGCAGGATACCACTTATGGCGAAAATGACGACATTGGCGCGCTGCCTATACTTTCTGTAACTGCTAACCTGAATAAACAGGATCTGGGTAAGGCATCGGCAGATGTACAAAAAGCAATAGCATCACTGGGTGAACTACCGCGCGGTACTACTGCCGAACTGGTGGGGTTGAGCCAAACATTAACAGACACGCTAAGCAGCCTGCAAAACGGTTTGCTGGTTGCCATTGTAGTGATCTTCCTGATGCTGGCAGCCAACTTCCAATCGTTCCGGGTGTCGGCCGTTATTTTGACTACTGTGCCTGCTGTAATTATAGGTTCGCTTGTAATGTTGCTCATTACGGGTTCTACGCTTAACCTGCAATCCTACATGGGTATAATTATGTCGGTGGGCGTATCTATCTCTAACGCGGTACTATTGATCACAAATGCCGAGCAGATCAGGTTAATCAATAGTAGTTCGCTGCTTTCGGCACGCGAAGCCGTAGCGTTACGCTTAAGACCTATTTTAATGACCGCCCTGGCAATGGTTGTAGGTATGATACCTATGGCCAGCGGGTTAGGTGAGGCAGGCGACCAAACATCGCCGCTGGGTAGGGCCGTGGTAGGCGGACTAATCGCCTCAACATTTGCCACTTTATTTATCCTGCCGCTGGTGTTTGCCTGGGCACAGGAAAAAGCATCTGTAAAATCAGTTTCCCTTGAAGCTAACGACGAGGAAAGCATGGAATATATCAACTCTTTAACAGCATAAAAAAATGAACACTAAAGCTATAATTATCACTATTGCCGTTGCCTCATTATTTTGGGCAGGCTGCTCGTCGTCTGACGGGGAAAGTAAAGAAACCGAGAAAAAGGCAGCGCCTGCGGCCAAAGCTGTTCCGGCAACATTTGCCTTATCAAAAGGCTCATTGCATACTGAACTTAAGATACCTTCTGAGCTGACTGCTTACCGTCAGGTGGATATTTACGCCAAGGTTAACAGCTACGTGAAAAACCTGACGGCTGATGTGGGTTCTGAAGTAAAAAAAGGCCAGGTGCTTGCCACGCTTGAAGCACCCGAACTGGTGCAGCAACTAGCAGCATCTATGTCAAAATATAAAGCACAGCAGGCAATTTATGAGCAAAGTAATGCAACTTATGAGCGTATTGTTGATGCCAGCAAAACACCCGGCACCATATCAAAAAATGATGTAGACATAGCCAGCGCAAAACGTAACTCAGACCTTGCACAAATGCAAGCCGCGAAAGCTGATTATGAAGCAAACAAAACTATCGCGCAATATCTAACCATCCGTGCACCTTTTGATGGCGTAATAAGCGCACGGAATGTAAACCTGGGTGCTTATATCGGCCCTGCCGGAAAAGGCTCAGAATTACCCATTTTTACACTTGCAGAGCAACAACACCTGCGCCTGGTGATTGAGATTCCTGAGGCCTATAAAAATTTTATCAAATTAAATGATGTGGTAAAATTTACCGTAAAAGCTTTCCCTGACCAACCGTTTAGCGCGAAGATTGCCAGGAGGGCCGGTGTAATGGACAAGTCATTGCGTTCTGAACATATCGAACTGGATGTTATAAATGATGATCGTAGATTATCCCCTGGCATGGTTGCTGAAGCGGTGATCGGGTTGGATGCTGATGCAAATGCGTTCGTGGTACCTAAAGGCGCGGTAGTTAACTCGGCCGATGGTATCTTTATGATTGAAGATTCTTCAAATATCGCTAAAAGAGTGCCGGTACGTCTTGGCCGGGTGACCGACAGTTTGGCCGAGGTGTTCGGAAAAAGTTTAAAAGTCAACGCGCTATATGTAGCTAAAAGCAGTGAGGAGATCAAAAACGGCAAGCCGATAGCTAATATGTAAATCTATCGTATAACAGATCGTCATGGTTTATGCCTTTAGTAAAAAATGACGAATTTAACATAAAAGAGCCGGCTTCTTTAAAGTCGGCTCTTTTATGTTATTGAAATGTAACTACACTTCTGTTTTTACTGTTGCGTCTTCCAGGCGATGCGGTTGCCCTTTGCCCGTGGTGATCAGGTTGAACAAGCTATGGTGCAGAAAATAGTTCCAGCCCTTAAAGCAGTCGTTATAGCATTCGCTTTCGGGTATTAAACCAATATGGGTGAAATTCAATTGCGTTTTACCATCTTTTTGTGCGATCTCAAAGATGATCCTGGTGCCGGTCCATTCATCTTTATCCTCAAGGAAACTTAAATGGCTCTCTGTAACCAGCCAAACAACCTTTTCATTTTTAATAACTTCTGTTAGTTTTTGTTTAGAATAATGCATGTCCGCAAAGCGTACCTCAAATTCATCATCCTGTTTTTCAGAATTGCCTTTAAAGTCTTCAGACCACCAGGCGCGGATGTCATTAATGGCGCCGAAAACTTCTTCCGGGCTTTGGTCTACCGTTAAGGTAGTAGTAAAATCTGCTGTTGTCATGTTTATAGGGTTTTAGTTGGGTAATTTCTTGTTTAATAAAGTCTCCAGGTTTTTCAGTTTCGATGCCCAGAACTGGTCGAAATAATTGAGCCAGGCCTTCAGTTCATCAAAACCATCTTTTTTAAGTGTGCAATAACGTTCTCGGCCAAGGTCCTTGATCGAAATAAAGCCCGCTGTTTCCAGGATCTTTACGTGCTTTGAAACGGCAGGGCGGCTCATGTCGAAATTATCAGCAAGGCTGTTAATGGTCAGGCTGTCTTCAGATAGCAGCATGAGCATCTTCCTTCTGCTGGGGTCGCCAATCACCTGGAAAGTATCAAGCGTTGGTATTGCCATCTTTTGCCGGGTTTAAAAGTTTTTCAATATTCTGGAATTTCTCTAACCAGCCATGCATCAGGCCATGATACATATCAAGGTTCTCTTCCTGGTTAAAGCCGCGGTGGTCTAAAAATACTTCTGTTCCGTTTTCTTTAGCTTCCAGTTGCCAGGTCACTACCGATTCGAGCGTGATCTTGCCTTCGCCCGGGCCGCAGTTCCATGAGTACACTAATTTTTTTAACGGATCGATCTCTAATACTTTGCAATAAAAGATGCCGTCAAAGTTCAGGTTTGCCTTTCCGCCGGTCCTGAATTGAAATTCATGGCCGACCACGGGCTCGAAATTGTTTTTCATGAGCCATTGGCCCATGAGTTCAGAATTGGTTAGGTATTCCCAAACCGTTTCGACAGGATGGGAGAAGAAATACTGGTGTTTTATGATTTTCGCCATAATGGGTAACTTTTAAGTTACTCAAATATATAAGTAACTTTTGGGTTACGCAAATTTATTTTTTTATTTTTTTAACGAATTGTCTAGGTGATGGATAAACACGTTATGCTATGTACCTTAGAAGTTTGATTTTATATAATGAAGCTTATTTCTCATATGCTGACAAAACCAAGCGTTGTATGCACAATATTTTTATTGATGATTTTTGGCACCGGTTTAAATGCACAAAATTTAACCGGCAAAACAGATTGGATCCGTCCCGGTGCAGGATCAGACAACAAAACATGGGGTATTCACAATGGAATAGTGTTTAGTTTATGGCCGAATGGTGTTGAAACCGGCGATAAAGGGACAGGTGGACCAAGGGGGCTGATAAGGGTGGGGTATGAGTATCATGGAAAGACATATCTTATAAATTTTATTGCTGTTGAACCAGTGGTGGATAACAAAATAGAATACAGCGAGATCTCACCATCGGCCATTGACGGAAAATGGGGAAAGCTGTTCTGGGCCGGTGATAGTGAGAATGCTAATGCTTATAACCCTGCTGACCAGTGCAGAGGGGTGGTATCACATCCTGACCCTAACCATCCCGAGGTAGAACAATTATCCGTATATATTTTTATCGAGCAATTTTTAAACAGGTCAAATCCTTATTTAAAAGTGAGCATCCGCAGTGATAAACCTGATGAAATAGGTTTTGAGATATACAATAATGGTAACAGTGCGAAGATGGATAGATGCGCCCTTACAGCCACGATGGGCAATTATTCAAGATTAAGGGTGCTACATCTTGCAGATCAAGTTATCGACTCAAGAAAACTGTATAATGGTTATTCGGGAATTGATTTTATCGAAAAAGAACCGTACCCGGTAGCTAAATTTTTAAAGCTTAAAGATGGTAGCCTATCGCTATAGCAACACAAAACGAAAGCTTGTCAGAACTATCATCATGGTCTGTGGATAGCGCATATTACAGCAAGCGGGGCTGGAAATACCGCCCGGATTTTAAGTTAACGCAATATTGGCGTACGGACAAGGGGAATTATGATCCGTCGCTTGAAGTAAGGGTAAATGGCAGGTCAAAATATTGGATCGTTGCCAGCAGAGACCCAAAGCAATACGTTGATATCCCCGGAGGACCTGCATTTGAAAATTTTGAATTGCGTGAAAAATACTATCCCGGCCAAAAGTTTTATTATGGCCTTACCCGGAAAACTGCAGAGGAATTGTTTGAGCAATGATATCCGGTTACAATCCTTAAAATGTATAAGCGATGAGTAGAAACATATAAATGGCTCTTTGGCATTAGCCGGACATTTGTCTTATAAATTAAAACATAACGACAAATGAAAAAGACAGTATTGATAACAGGTGCTTCTTCGGGCTTTGGCAGGGCAGCAGCTAATTTATTTCATAAAAATGGCTGGAACGTGATAGCAACCATGCGTTCACCTGAAAAGGAAACCGAACTGACCAATCTTGATGATGTATTGGTATCTAAACTGGATGTTACTGACAAGGCCACAATAAAAACAGCGGTAGCGCAGGGCATAGAAAAATTCGGCAAAATTGATGTGCTGGTTAACAACGCGGGCTACGGTGCTTTAGGTGCGCTTGAACCCGCTACAGAAGAAAACATCAAAAAACAATTTGATGTAAATGTTTTTGGGCTGATAGCGGTTACTCAAGCCGTGTTGCCCGGCATGCGTAAACATAAATACGGTGTGATCATCAACGTATCATCAGTAGGGGGCAGGGTTACGTTTCCCTTCTCATCGTTTTATCATGCTACCAAATTCGCGGTAGAAGGTTTGACAGAATCCATTCAATATGAATTAAATCCATTGAGTATCCGCTTAAAAATTGTTGAACCGGGCGGTTATAAAACTGAATTTTCAGGCCGCTCGATGACGCTGATTAATGCGAACGGTATTGATGATTACCAGGCTCCGTTTGATAATTTTATTAAGATGTTAGACAACTGGCCTATGTCTGAAAACCTTGATGAAGTAGCTGATACGATTTACGAAGCAGCAACGGACGGCACTGAAAAATTACGCTACCCTACGAGCCAGGAGGCAGCGCATCTTGTTGAATCACGCAGGCAAATGAGTGATGTGGAGTTCAAGAAAATGATGGCCGCGCAAACCGGTTTCTAAAAAATCAACGGCTGCCCTGATCTGGGGCAGCCAAATTTTTAGTGTAACTTTATATTACTGTAACAATATGTCAGAAAACTATATCGACCTTGAAAATATAAGCGACCTGCATAGGCTGGTTCAATACACGCCGCCCAAACATCCGTTGATCAGCGTGATTGAACATACCGACTTTTATGCTAAACGCCCTAAAACCGACGGATTTTACCGCTTTGGATTTTATACGATATCCTGTAAAAAGTTTGAGGGATACTTAAAATATGGCAAAGGCCACTATGATTTTAATGAAGGTTCGTTGATGTTTACCGCACCCTGGCAGGTAATTGCGCCCGGGGCTAATGTTACAGTGGACGAAGGTTGGGCGCTGTTTATCCATCCCGACCTGATCCATGGCACGGATCTGGGTAGAAAGATCCACCAGTATTCATTTTTTAATTATGAGGCTAATGAAGCCCTGCATATATCTGAAGACGAGAAGCAGATCATTAAAGATTGCTTAGCTAAGATAGAAAGGGAGTACGCGCAAAATATCGATAAACATACCCAGGGGCTTATTGTGAGTAATATCGAGCTATTGCTTAATTATTGCGACCGGTTTTACGATCGTCAATTTTACACCCGAAAAAAAGTCAACTCGGATGTAGTGCAGCAGTTTGAAACATTGCTAAAAGATTATTTTTCGCAAAGCAGTTTGATCGATGTTGGATTGCCAAGTGTTAAATATTTTGCGTCAAAGCTTAACCTGTCGCCCAATTATTTATCTGATTTGTTGAATAAATTTACAGGGAAAACTACGCAGGAGCATATCCATCTTGAACTGGTAGACAAAGCAAAATCGTTATTATGGGGCACTAATAACTCTATCAGTGAGATAGCTTATGGCTTAGGGTTTGAGCACCCGTCGCACTTTACCAAGATCTTTAAAACAAAAACCGGTAAATCGCCCAGCGCGTACAGACATGTTAATTAAACCTGTTTTAATAGCATAAAAAAAGCGTTGTTATTTGAAGTATGGTACTCAAATAACAACGCTTTTAGAGCTTGTAAGATTGCTGATGCCTATTCGTGTAAAACCAATATGGCTTTTACAGATTTGTTCATTACCTGATTTACGGTGCTTCTGGTAAACAAACGGTAAACTATGTTATGGTGATGTTTTACCAGGCAAAGTATATCGGTTTCGTTTTTCTCCACAAAATCCATAATGCCGTTTAACGGGCGGCTGTCCTGGATATAGTTAAACTCAAGCTTAGCGTTTTTGATCAGGTCCTGCAGTTTATGTTCAATGGTTTCGATATTTTTCTTTTGGGCACCTTCGGTAACGTATAATACGTTCATCTTATCAGATTTAAATGCTTCTACCATTTCATTCAAGGCGTTAACGTCCTCGGCAGACAGTCTTGTTTCGTAATCTGTAGCCAGGGTGATCACCGGGTTTTCAGATAGCTTGCTTTCAAGCGGAACGATCAGCGTCGGCGTTTTAACCAGCGATACCATCATGCTGGCGTTACTGCCCACAATGCCGGTTATGCCTGTCGAGCCGGTTATGCCCATAACCAATAGCTCTACGCGGTGTTCTGCAATATAATTTGTGATGACATTTTTCAGGAAGCCTACACCGCAGATAGTGATCACATCAATATCCCTATATTCTTCTCTCGAAGTAAATTTACCGGCCCATTCTTTTAACGCCTGTTTTTTATTGTCATAGTAATCGTCAATATAAATGGCATTGTAAATATTGTTATTAACACCTTCGGTAGGGTGTATAGCGTGTATTACGCAAACTTCCATTTTAAGTAGTTTTGCTAAAGCCATAGCATATTCCATGGCATTGGCTGCGCAATATGAAAAATCGGTAGCAACAAGTATCTGTTTCATTTTCTTCTTAGGTTAAAGGTACGTTTAAATAAACAGGCGGAAAAGGACGAATAACAATAATCCTAACAGCATTGATACAGGCAAAGTAAGTACCCAGGCCAAACCGATGCTTTTTAAAGTACCGTTATTTAAGTTTTTAGTTCCGCCGGCAGCCATCATTGATCCGGCTATACCGCTTGATAGTACGTGCGTGGTACTTACCGGTAAACCTAATGATGTACTGATAGCGATAGTAGATGCAGCAACGATCTCTGATGAAGCACCCTGGGCATAATTTAAATGCTCATTACCAATTTTCTCGCCAATGGTAACTACAATACGTTTCCAGCCGATCATTGTACCTAAGCCTAAAGAAATAGATATAGTGGCTATTACCCATATTGGGGCAAAGTCTGTAATACTGGTAATATTTTTTGAGTCGGAGGTCAGAATTGTTTTGTCCGCATCTGTAAATTTAATATTCGTATCAGCTGTAACTACGCCAAGATCTTTGATCACAGATTTTAATTCCTTACGAATCTTATAAGGAGATTTGCCTTTTTGGGCTTCGGCAATGGTTAATTCACCTTTTGCCCTGTCAATAGCCGAATCAGTCTTCATGATCTCTGCTTTGCCTGCATCACCTGTAATTGTGGCCCTGCTTAATACCTGCTCTGTAGTGTTTAGTGACAGCAACATTTTGTCGCTTGATATGCTATGATTTACAGCAAATTTTGCCGGTAAAAATGCGATCAGGATCAGCATTAATAAGCCTACACCTTTTTGTCCGTCATTACTTCCGTGGAAAAAGCTAACCAGGGTACAGGTAGTGATCAACAGCGCACGTACTAAAAACGGAGGGCGGTCATTTTCGCCCGTAGGGATATGCAGCAGTGCTTTTGATTTAAATACATCCTTTATAAGGAACATTAGCAAGGCTGCCGCGCCAAAGCCAAATACAGGCGATAAGATTAATGACAGGCCAATTTCTTTTGCTTTGTCCCAGTTAACACCCGGGCCGCCGTAAAAAAAAGTAAAAGCAAGGCTTGAGCCAATTAGCGCACCGTACAAAGTGTGAGAGCTTGAGCAAGGGATACCCAGGTACCAGGTACCTAAATTCCAGATGATTGAGGCTACCAATACTGAAAGCACCATACAGGCACCTATACTTACGGGCAGTGACATCAAAGCATCAAGCGGTAATAGTTTTAATACGCTCATGGCAACTGCCACACCGCCAAGAAACACACCCAAGAAGTTGAAAAATCCCGACCATGGGATTGCAACCACCGGTTTAAGTGCCCTGGTGTAAATAACCGTTGCTACCGCATTGGCGGTATCATGAAAACCGTTAACAAATTCAAAACCGACAACCGCCAGTAAACAAAGAAAAAAAACGACCAAAATAGAGCCGCTTAAATCTATCTCGCCAAGAAAGGGGAGCGTAATAACATTCAATATAAAATGCATGATCTTAAATAAGGTAATTGTGATTGTTAATTAGCCAAATAAATACAACGCATATTTACTTAGACCAAAGTGCAGGTTATCAAATTGTTAACAACTACAACCGGACCTATTGTTAAAAAGCCCGGCTGTAATAGTAAAAGATTAATTTTGCGCGTGCAGTCCTACCTGGTTTCCCTCGATATCAATGATCAGGGCCATAAAACCCATTCCTTCGCCTATCTCGGTTCTTGGTAAGTTTATTTCGCCACCTGCATCTTCAACTCTGTCTAAGATGGTCTGGATATCAGGGTTTGCATTTAAATAGATGATCGCGCCGTCTTCTGATGGAATGTGGTTCTCGCTTTCGGCCAAAGCGCCGCCAACTTTGCCGCTTTGCATGTCGATAGGGAAACCGGCCATTTTCATCCCAAGCATTTCGGGTAGGGCAATCATTTTCATATCAAAAATTTCTTCATAAAACTCTTGTGCGCGTTCAAGATCATCAACCGGTATCTCGAACCAGTTTAGCGCGTTTGCATTAGCTTCCATAGGTAGATTTTATTGTTTTTTTAACTATGATAAAGCTAAGTACCACAGCATTATGCGGATATTACCCTTTTATTAAGTTTTGGGTAATAGAAATATGGTCCGGATAAATAAGCCGGTTTTGAGGAAAAAAAGAAATTAAAGCAGATGGGCCTTACAATGCGTTATTCCGCATGGACGATATGATAAACGTAGCTATAGCGACGATTAGCCCGAACATAAAAATGCTGTAGGCGGCCCTGAGTAAGCGATATTTGCGGCCAAGCACTACGCCCTGCGAATAAACATCTTTGATCAGTATATCATATAAAAACTCCGGATCATTCAGGATACTTTTCATGCCCTTGGCATAATCATCAAGCTTCATTTTATAAAAATTGCCAAAAAACAAAAGGTTTACCTTTTTATCAGCCAGATCTTTTGCAGTAAAGCGCCCCATGGGGATAGAAGGCCGCGTAGCTAATATAGCCAGGATCATGGTCAATAAACTAACACAAAGCAGGATATACGATGGCAACACCAAAAACTGGTTGTCCTTAAGGTTTCTTAACAGCAAGCTGATAATGGCAGATATGATAATGGAATTAACCGTGATCAATATCTGGGCCTTATTATCGGCCATGTCACTTAACCTATGGTCGTTATTATCAGTAACCCGCAACAGCGTTTCAATAACCGAAGCCATGTTGGTATTATCTATTACTACGGGTTGTTCTGTCGGGTTTTCCTTATTGGGCATAATGTTTTTATCAGGTGTAAATTTAATAAATCTTCGGGCTTTCTGAATTTGAAAAAAGTATTCTACTTTTAAATCAACCAACTAATAACCCGACTAAAGTTATGCTTAAGAAATATTGCCTGTTTTTAATCTTGTTATTAAGCACTCATGTATGGGCGCAGGAGCCATCATACTCCGGTTATATGAAAGAATTATTTAAAGGCCCCGATAGCCCCGAACAGCGGGATAAATGGTTAGCTAATTTAAAAGATTGGCGGGATAAACAGAGAGCAACCATAAAATATGATAGTTCGTTTTATGGTGAACCAAAGCTTAAATGGATCAATCATACTTTCATTTATGTACAGATGATGGCGCACGACCGCTATTTTTATGACCCTGTAAATCATAAATATACCGTTACGCGCTACCTGACTGATCTGAAAAAACGTTACGGCGGTATTGACGCGGTATTGATATGGCCAACGTATCCTAATATTGGGGTGGATAACCGTAACCAGTTTGATCTGACGGCCGATCTGCCGGGTGGAAAAAAGACAGTAAGGCAAATGATAGCTGATTTTAGGGCTAACGGTGTCCGGGTGTTTTTCCCGATCATGATCTGGGATCATGGAACACGCCGGATCAAAATGTCAATGCCCAACGCTTTGGTTAAAGAAATGAAAGACCTGGGTGCCGATGGTATGAACGGCGATACCATGTTAGGCGTATCTGATGATTTTTACCAGGCAAGTAAGAATGAAAATTATCCGCTTGCATTGCAGCCCGAGCTATCATTGGGCAATTTAAAAATGATAGAGTGGAACAGGCTAAGCTGGGGGTATTTCTTTAATTACGAGTATATGCCCGGTGTTAGTGTTTACAGGTGGTTTGAGCCAAAGCACCAGGTAAATATCACCAATAGGTGGGCTGTAAATAAAACTGATGATCTGCAAACGGCATTTTTTAACGGAATAGGCTATAACTCGTGGGAAAATGTATGGACCGTATGGAACCAAATCCCCGACAGGTATGCAGAAGCTATTAGGCGGATCTCGTCAATTTATAAAGCCCTTCCGGATATCTGGGCAAGTAAAGATTGGGAACCTTATATCCCGGTGTTGCAGAGGGGGGTATTTGCCTCCAAATTTCCTGACCGGGACAAAACGGTTTATACTTTTATTAACCGTGACAGTACCGATGCGAACGGTGCTCAAATAACTTTACCTTACCATAAAAGTGAAAAATATTATGATCTGTGGAACGGTCATGAAATTAAGCCTGAGATCAAAGGCGACAAAATTGTTTTGAGTTTTCCTATTGAAGGTTATGGCTACAGCGCGATTTTGGTAACAAAAAACGGCATGACACCAGCTAACCTGAATGCCACTTTAAGTAAAATGTCCGGTTTAAGCAAACGTACGCTTAAAAGTTATTCGGCAGATTGGAAACCTATTCCGCAACAGATCATCCCGATAGCAAAAACAAAACCACCTGTAAAAACTCTCGAAGGAATGGTTAAAATTCCGGCTGCGAGTAATTACCAGTTTGAGTCGATAGGGGTGATGATCGAAGGGAATGAGCTACCGCTGGCCGTTGGTGTACAGCATCCCTGGGAATGCCATCCGTCGCGAACCCAAAAACATACCATGGAGATCCCATCTTTTTATATCGACAAATACCCGGTAACCAATAAAGAGTTTAAACGGTTTATGGATGCGACTAAATATCATCCGCTGGATGATCATAACTTTTTAAAAGATTGGGTTAACGGGACATACCTTTTAGGGACAGCTGATCAGCCTGTTACATGGGTATCTCTGGACGATGCCCGGGCGTATGCTAAATGGGCAGGTAAGCGTTTACCGCATGAGTGGGAATGGCAATACGCTGCGCAGGGTACTGATGGCAGGTTGTATCCCTGGGGAAATGATAAATCAGCAGATAAATTTCCGCAACCTGATACAACCCGTGATATGCGCAGACCAACTAACGTAAATGCGTATCCAAATGGTGCAAGCCCGTTTGGCGTTATGGACCTGTTAGGCAATGTATGGCAATGGACCGATGAATATGCCGATGAACATAGCAGGTCGGCTATTTTAAAAGGCAGCAGCTATTACCATGCGCAAACGTCGGGTTGGTATTTCCCGCCGGCGCTAGAACTAAATAAATACGGTAAATATCTGTTGATGGCACCATCTTTAGATCGTGCCGCTACAATTGGGTTCAGATGTGTAATGGACAGTAATTAGAATTTTAAAATGGTATTTCCTTAAAATTCTATAGTTTCGCCCTTTTAATTTGATCTGACATGCTTACCGTAGAGAAAATAGGCGGCACATCTATGAGTGCCCTGCAGGAGGTGATTAACAATATTGTTTATTTTGAACGCACAGGCGATCAATTATATAACCGTGTTTTGGTTGTATCAGCCTTCTCCGGCGTAACTAATTTACTTTTAGAAAATAAAAAAACTAAAGCCCCTGGTGTTTACCACAGGATAGTGCTAAAAGAGAATTTTCACGAGCCGCTAAAAGAGCTTGTAGCGCATTTAAAAACCATCAACGCCGGGTACGCAAGACTGGGCCTTGATGTTGAAACAGCCGATAAGTTTATCGAAGAACACGTTGCCAAAGCGCAAACTTATTTAGAGAGTGCCGCCATTATGCTGGCATCAGGCTATTTAAATGAGGGGATTCTGCTCGCCGCACGCGAGATTCTGGCATCTATAGGCGAAACGCACTCCGCTTATGTACTGACCAATATTTTAACGGCCAAAGGCCTTAATGCAAAACTGGTTGACTTGAGCGGCTTTGATGATCAACGTGCTTTAACTATTGATGAGCGTATAAAAGATGCTTTTGCAAATATCGAACTTGAAAAATGTATTTGTATAGTAACCGGGTATGCTAAAGGCACAGAAGGTATTATGCGCGAGTTTGACCGTGGTTATTCTGAAGTTACTTTTAGTAAGATAGCCGAAATTGTAAAACCACAGGAGGCCATCATTCATAAAGAATATCACCTGTCAACAGCCGACCCGGGTTTGGTTGGTATAGATAATGTGAAACCGGTAGGTTATACCAACTACGATATTGCCGATCAATTGGCAGATGTTGGTATGGAAGCCATCCATCCAAAAGCATCAAAACCTTTAGAAATAAACGGCATTGACCTGCGGATAAAAAATACGTTTGAACCCGCGCATCCCGGTACACTGATCACTAAAAATTATGTATCGGCATTAAAAAGGGTAGAAGTGATAACCGGTACCGACCAGTTGTTATTGATAGATATATATGATGCTTTGATGGTGGGCAGCGTAGGCAGTGACCTTGAAATTATGCAGTTGTTTGCCCAACACCAAATCAGCTACACATTTAAAGCCACCAGCGCCAACAGCATCACTATTGTGATCTGGGAAAACGACTTTAAGCAAGACCTGATCACCGACCTTGAAACCAAGTTTGAAAAAGTATCTGTTGAAAAAGTAGCTATGGTTTGTTTATTAGGCTCAAATATGGATAAGCCGGGTTTACTGGCCAATGCGGCTGCCGCTTTAGCTAAAGACGATATCAACATCGTGAGCGCCGGCGTAGCTTTGCGTAAAGTAAATATCCAGTTTGTAATAGCCCGCGATCAGTTTAAAACAGCTATCATCGCCCTGAATAAGGCGGTGGGTTAAATTTTCTTATAACCGTCCTGATAAAGCACTCGCGCTTCATCAGGGCGGGATTTAGTAAAGTTAATTGGTCGAAAAGCCGTATTTTTTGTAAATAACTTTAGCCTCGGCGCTTATCAAAAAATCCATAAAATCTTTAGCTGCCTGTGGGTGGGGCGCTGTTTTTAATGATCCGGCAACGTACTGAGCGGGTACATTTTCATTTTGCGGCAGTTCAACTAAGTCAATCGGGTGGCCAATCATTTGCTGATAATAGGCCTCGCTATACCATACCGGGCCGGCATCACTTTGATCATACAAAATGCGCATTGGGGTTTCGCGATGATGAATCTTGGTTAAATATGTGGTAGAATCTTTAACCTTATCCTCAAGGATAGTTTTACGCAAGCTTTCGCCGCCGGCTTTTACATAAGCAGCTTCAATTTGCTTACCAATACCTTCGGTTTGCAGGTTTGGCATGCTAACCCGTATATCTTTTCCACCCAAATCAACTAGGCTTTTTAATTGTTTAGGATTACCCTTCTTTACCATTATAGCTAAGCGGTTGTTGGCGTAGGCTTCTGTTTTGGTGAAAATATCCATTTTGTCGATGGCGTTTTTTCCGGCAGTGTATATATCCGGTTTATAGGTGATCCGCATGTTGCCAATGGTTACAGATCCACCTGCAATTTGGTTTGCTAATATGCCCGGCGGCAGGGTTTCTGCAAATACACGCTGGTATTGCGGATACTTTAATTTAAAAGCCGCTAATAATTCATCCACACACATAAACTGGTTACCTGCAAAAAATATGACCAATTGCGGGTCGCTGATATCGCCATACAAATCAGGTACATTATCAATACCGGGTACGGTAAACATAACTTTGCTTTCTAATGGCTTGTTCCAGGGCGGATCAAACCGGTGATTCTGTGCCTTAACAATAAGTGAAGTTGCTATGAGGCTAAGTGCAATAATGGTTTTTTTAGCAGACATGAAAAATTAATATATTTAGGAGGACTGTAAATAATTAATTAAGGAACGGCAATAATATTGATTATTTAGGTAATTATGGTTATTACTTGATCACATTTAAATAATTATCTGATTTATTCTTTAATGCATAAATCTTGGTTAAGCCATGCCAAAATAGATTAATGATTGGACAATTATGCAAAATTTTATTTGGCGGTAATCTGCTTTCTTTGATATAGCTGATTATAAAAATTTAGTCTGAAAAAATATTTTAACAAATGATATCAAGAAAACTACAACTGGTATTGCTGGCTTTTTTCCTTACCGTTTTTGCTGCTAAGGCACAAACTGCAACGGACAATTATAGCGAAGCACAAAGGCAACATTTAAAGCAACTGCAGCAACAATTTGTTGACCTGCGGTTTGGGATGTTTATCCATTTTAATATTCCAACTTATATGGATGCCGACTGGCCTGATCCGGAAGCTTCGCCTGCATTGTTTAATCCAACCAAACTGGATTGTAATCAATGGGCAAAGGCGGCAAAAGCAGCCCACATGACTTACGGATGCTTAACCACCAAGCACCATAGCGGTTTTTGTATCTGGGATACCAAAAGCACTGATTACAATGTAATGAACAGTCCGTTAAAAAGGGATGTGGTGAAAGAATATGTTGAGGCGTTCAGGGCAAATGGGTTAAAGGTGATGTTGTATTATTCAATACTGGATACACACCATAAATTAAGGCCTAACCAGATCCAGCTAAGCCATATCGAAATGGTGAAAACCCAATTGACAGAACTGCTTACAAAATATGGTAAAATTGAAGCCCTGATCATTGATGGCTGGGACGCACCATGGTCAAGGATCTCTTATGATGACGTGCCATTTGAGGATATCTATCACCTGGTAAAAAAACTACAGCCTGATTGTTTGCTGATGGACCTGAACGGTGCTAAATACCCAGGACAAGGTTTATACTATACAGATATTAAAACCTACGAAATGGGTGCAGGCCAGCGGATGCAAAAAGAGAGCAACTTCATGCCATCTTTAGCATGTTTGCCTATCCAAAGCGCCTGGTTCTGGAAAACAGATTTCCCAACAACCCCGGTTAAGGACGCTGCTAAATTGGTTAACGAACAATTGATCAAATTAAACAACGACCGTTGTAACTTCATACTGAACGTTGCACCAAACCGCGATGGTTTATTTGACGCTAATGCTTTAGCAGGTTTAGATGCTATTGGTAAACTATGGAAAAATGAGGGCCCGGTAGCACCGATAGGTGATATCGATCTGCCGATCATATCGTCAAACTTAGCCAAGAACCAGCCGGCCAATTCAAGCTGGAGCGACGATTCAAATATCAGCGATTTTGCAAATGATGACAATTTTGGCTCTTCATGGATCTCAAATCCTGTTGTTAAGCAACCTTGGTATGAGATTAGCTTTAAGCGCGAAACAGCGTTAAATACCATAGTAATTGCTGAGGAGAAAGCCAATATCAATAAATACAAACTGGAATATTATTCAGCAGGTTCATGGAAACCCATACTTGATGGTGATAAAGCAGGTAAAATTAAACTTCACCGTTTTAACCGTATCTGGGCCAATAAAGTACGTATGCAGATAATAGGCTACAAAGAACAACCATCAATTGCGGAGTTTGAGGTATACAACGAACAGCGATAGTGATTAAGTAAAGAATAAATTACAAATTAAAAAGCGGGTGGCTATTAAGCTATCCGCTTTTTTGCGTTAATTTACTGTTCAAGCATGGCCTCAAAGATTTTACTTACGATAGCTATTTTACTGGGCTCGATCGCAGCAAGATCGCAGGGAATCATTGGTAAGACCAGCAGCGCGGAAAAACAGATCTTGTACGGTAAAGATCTGATAGCGCGCACTGCTTACTATTTTGGACCGAATGGCAAGGTGGGGCATTTAACAAACGGAATGAATTGCCAGAACTGCCATAACAATGCGGGTGCTAAGATATATGGATTAAACCTGTCTGCAACGGCTACCGCTTATCCGCAATATATGGCGCGTACCAATAATATTATGAGCATTGCCGACAGGATAAACGGCTGTATGCAACGTAGCCTTAACGGTAAAAAGTTAGATACCACAAGTAAAGAAATGAAGGCCATGATAGCCTATCTTAAATGGTTGGGAAAAACAACTGTAAAAGCGCCGGGCACCAGCGGTATATTAAAACTTGCTTATTTAGACCATGCGGCTGATCCCTTAAAAGGAAAGGCTGTATTTATACAAAAATGCCAGGCTTGTCATGGAGTAACAGGGCAGGGATTGTTAGCTCCTGATAAAATGGTTTATACTTTTCCTCCACTGTGGGGCGATGATAGTTATAATGATGGGGCCGGATTATACCGACTGACAACTTTTGCGGCCTTTGTTAAAAGTAATATGCCTTTTGGTACTACCTATAAGGCACCTCAGTTAACTGATGAAGAAGCATGGGATGTAGCAGCATTTGTTAACTCGCAGTCACGCCCGCATTTTGATCAGCATGACGATTGGAAGGATATTACCAAAAAGCCAATTGATTTTCCGTTCGCGCCTTATGCTGATCCGTTTAGCGAACAACAACATAAATATGGGCCTTATCAGCCAATTGCAGACGCCCAAAAATCGACAACTAAAAAAAACTAACTTATATTTGTAAAAACCATGATTATGAAAAACCTGTTTAAATACTTTGCCATCCTTATTGCTGTTGCATCATTCAAATCAGCCTCGGCACAAACTAAGGGTTCTGATTTTAAAGGTGCTGAAGCTACAAAGGCGCACTATAAAGCTTTATATTTTGTTGACGATACAGCATCAGCCAAAATAAAAATGACCTTGCGCAACATCAATAACGCGCTCGAGGACCCAAGGATTAAAGGTAAAGTTGAAATTGAGCTGGTAGCATTTGCAGGTGGTTATACCATGTTTTTAAAATCAAACCCTTACCAGGAAACATTGCTGGCTCTACAAGCAAAAGGTGTAATACTTGCCGAATGTGAAAATACTATCAAAGAAAGAAAAATTGACAAAGCTACATTGTTCGATTTTATAGGCTACGTACCAAGCGGTAATGGCGAAATCATTATACGTGGTAACGAAGGCTGGACAATAGTACATCCATAAACAATTAAAATTATAAGGTCATGAAAAGATTGCTTCTGATACTATCTTTAATAAGCTATTCATTTTTTGCATCGTCGCAGGATATTAAAGGCAACTATGCCATCAAGAATGTACAGACAGGCATGCTGCTGCGTGTAAAAGATGCCGCCTCAAAAAATGGTACACCTTTAGTAGCATACTATCCTGAAAACTGGAAATGCATGACCTGGAATTTTAAAAAGACCGATGCAAATACCTATCAACTGCAGAACTTGCTTACCAATAAAACTTTTCAGCCGATAGCAGAGGCCGGAGCCAATGTTGCTTTTGAGGAGCAGCCTTTTTCGGCAGGCGACAAAAAACAGCAGTACGAGTTTATCAATGTTAAAAAAGATACTTACCTGATCAAACTAAAAGGAACAGACCTATATGTAACTCCTGCTGATTCTAAAGGTACGGTAAATTCGGCAATTATATTGGCTGCCAAACGCAGCACTACCGATCAGCAATGGTTTATTTATGAGCAGGCGCCTACTATGTAAATAAGTTATTGTTAATTAAGCCAGGTTGTTTTAAACTGTGCTTTGAACATACCGGGTGTTATGCCCTCGGTTTGTTTAAACATCCTGCAAAAATAATTAAGATTGTTAAAGCCGGCCCTGAAACAGGCATCAGATATACTGTACTTAGGATTATTCATTAATTGTTTGGCCAGTTGTATCCGCTCTTTAATGATGTAATCAACCGGTGAGATGCCCATTTCATGCTTGAACGCCCGGAAAAAGCTTGATTTACTCATAAATGCCAACTGGCTCAACGCGTCAATATTTAATTTTTCGCTTAAATGAAGATTAATATATTCAAGCACATAAGCAAACCTGTTATTTGATGATAGCTGATGCAGGTTATCGCTCACCTCATGCAAATTTTGCATCTGCATAACGCGGATGAGCAGTTCTTTCAGCGTTAAATTTGCTAATACATCCTTTGTTAAGGCATCACCAGTGCTGATACGGATCAACTTATTGATCAACTGTGCCAGTTCAAAATTATTAAAAAAGTGAAACTGGTTGTAGTTGATCCGCCACGCGTTTTTATCCTCGCGCGGGTAATTCTCGTTTAAAAAATCAATGGTGTTTTTTATCTCCTGGTTGCTGATGGCTAAAGCTGTGCACTGCGATGGTTGCTGCGATGTAGCTTCAGGAAAATCAATAGTCATGGTGATGTTAGGAGGGACGATAACCGTCTCGCCCGGCAGGTAATCAAACCCGGGTTTATCAAACAAGTGCATTACCTTTTTACCGCGCAACATGCTGGTAATAACCAGGTCGTCAAAAGTTAAAGGCACTAATTCACTGCGCTGGTAGGTTTCAAAAACATTCAGTTCGCACGTATCCATGGTATAAGCCTTTCGGTTTTCTACCAGCGTTTGTAACTCTCTGCCTTGCGATAAATTTAGCGGTAATAACAGGTTCTTGTTATCCATGGCCTCATAATTCACAGCAAGTTATACAACATCTGTAACACTAACAAGCTTTCAATAAAATTGACACTATTGTGCTACTTATTGGCAACATAATGCAAATTGTCAATAGCGGCGGCCACATACCTTAGTATTACCATTTAAACACTAAAGAATTATGAGCATAGCTTCAAAACCTTCTTTTAAGGAGAAGTACGAGAATTTTATTGGCGGTAAATTTACCGCACCCGTAAAGGGCGAATATTTTGATAACGTATCGCCTATTGATGGTAAAGTATTTACCAAAGCGGCACGATCAGGCAAGGAAGATGTTGAGTTGGCTTTAGATGCGGCGCACGCTGCTTTTCCGTCATGGGGTAAAACGTCGGCGGCTTACCGAGCTGGTTTGCTTAATAAGATAGCAGATGTTATTGAATTGAATTTAGAATACCTTGCTGTTGTTGAAGCTATTGACAACGGTAAAGCTATCCGCGAAACCCGTGCGGCCGATCTGCCGCTGGTAATAGATCATTTCCGATATTTCGCGGGTGTTATCAGGGCCGAAGAAGGCGGGATATCAGAACATGATGAAAACACGGTAAGTATATGCCTTAATGAGCCGTTGGGCGTAGTAGGACAGATCATCCCATGGAATTTCCCATTGCTGATGGCTTCCTGGAAGATTGCACCGGCATTAGCAGCGGGTAACTGCTGTGTAGTAAAACCAGCCGAACAAACCCCTACATCTATCATGGTATTAATGGAACTGATCGGTGATATTTTACCTGCGGGTGTATTAAATATCATTACCGGTTTTGGTCCGGAAGCAGGTAAACCGCTGGCTTCATCGCCACGCATTGCCAAGGTGTCGTTTACAGGCGAAACCACCACCGGGCGTTTAATAATGCAGTACGCTTCAGAAAATCTGATCCCGGTTACTATGGAACTGGGCGGTAAATCGCCCAATATCTTTTTTGAATCGGTAGCCGACGCGGACGATGCATTTTTTGATAAAGCCATTGAAGGCGCGGTGTTATTTGCATTGAACCAGGGCGAGGTCTGTACCTGCCCGTCGCGCATTTTGGTACATGAAAATATTTACGACAAGTTTATGTCGCGGGTTATTGAGCGTACCAATGCCATTAAAATGGGCCACCCGTTAGATGGCACTACCATGATGGGTGCGCAGGCATCGAATGACCAGTACGAAAAGATCCAGTCATACCTGCACATAGGTAAAGAAGAAGGAGCCGAAGTTTTGTGCGGCGGCGACATTAAAAAGATGGATGGCGACCTTGAAGGTGGTTTTTATATCCAGCCTACTATTTTTAAGGGAAATAATAAAATGCGCATTTTCCAGGAAGAGATTTTTGGCCCTGTAGCATGCGTTACCACTTTTAAAACTACAGAAGAGGCTATCGCGATAGCAAATGATACACTTTATGGTTTAGGCGCGGGCGTATGGACGAGGGACGCACACGAGCTTTACCAGGTGCCGCGGGCTATTTTGGCCGGCAGGGTTTGGGTTAATAATTACCATGCTTACCCGGCCCACGCGCCGTTTGGCGGGTATAAAAAATCAGGTTTTGGCCGCGAGAATCATAAAATGATGCTGGGCCATTACCGCCAAACCAAAAACATGCTGATATCATACGATAAAAATAAATTAGGCTTTTTTTAAGAAACAGACTTTTGGTTTAGTCGGGCACATACTGCAGGGTATTCGTACCTTGCAGGTGTGCCTTTATTTTTAAAAGCGATAAAATGATAAAGCGAGTTTTGATAACACCCCAAGCTTCGGCTATGGTGGCCGATCTGAAAGCCAGGTTTGGCGAATTGATGTTTCATCAAAGTGGCGGTTGCTGCGATGGTTCGTCGCCTATGTGTTTTGAAAAAGGCGATTTTAAGCTGGGTGGTAGTGACGTCAAATTAGGCGAAATTGACGGTTGCGAGTTTTGGATGAGCAATGATCAATTTGAATACTGGCAGCATACGCAACTTACTGTTGATATTACCAAAGGTCGCGGGTCAAGCTTTTCTATCGAGATTCCAACCGGCTATAGATTTATGATCCGGTCGCGTTTATTTACTGATGATGAATTACCGCAACTTGAACCTGTTACTTACCTGGCGGACTAAGTGTTTTATTCCTGATAAAGATCAGTGCCATCAGCGCACCCAAAAAACCTAATGCTGCCGAGATCCGCATAATATTGCTGTAAGCGCTGATAAAGCCAGTATGATATGCTTTTTCAATAACCGCTTTATAGGCGGCGTTGATCGTTGCCGGTACTCTGGCATTACCCAGATCGGAAGCTTGCTGCATTACCGTTTGCCGGTCCTTTGCATTCAACGGTATTGTGCTGATCTGTTTTTGTAACGCGCCCGAGAAGAACAACACAGCCAATGCGCCAAATATCGCATTAGCAAAAACGCTTGCTATCCTTGTCATGGCATTATTAATTCCCGATGCTGTGCCTGAAAAATGATCGCTTACCGAACCCATTACCGCGGCGGTTAGTGGTGCTACAGTAAATGACATCCCCAAGCCTAACACCAATACTCCGGGGAAAAAGGTGGTCCAATAAGCTGATGGCCCGGTAGTTTGTTTAATGAACGACAAAATAAGTAAGCCCGAGCCTGCTATCGCGGGCCCTGCAATTAAAAACAAACGCGGCCCGTGCTTATCGGCTAAGCTGCCTGCAAATCGTGCAATAGTTACCATTAGTACTGTAAACGGCAAAAACGTTAATCCGGATTGTAATTGGCTATAACCTTGTACCTGCACCAGGTTAAGCGATAAGAACAACATGCCTGCGCCTAAACCGGCATACAGGAAAAACGTAAGCAGGTTAGCTCCACTAAACGTGGAATTTTTAAACAACTTAAGCGGCATCATTGGGTTTGGGCTTTTTACCTCTATCAGGATAAAAACTATTAAGAAAAGCATCCCGGCTGCCAAGGATCCATAAGCCTGTATATGATGCAGACCAACCGCCGGTACGCGTAAAAATCCAAAGGTTATCAGCGCGAGACCTAAAGCAATGGTTATCGCTCCGGGGAAATCAAGTCCGGCTTTGTTGTCTTCATCTTTTATCTCTTTTACTTTAAAGGCAAGCATTAATAAAGCAGCTACACCAATTGGTACATTAATAAAAAAGATGTAGCGCCATAAACCGGCATCGGCCAAAGCACCGCCCAGTACCGGCCCGCCCATAGTGACCACGGTGGTAAATGCCGACCATGTGCCGATAGCCTTGCCGCGTTCTTTAGCATTAATAGATGATGATATAAGGGATAAACTGCCCGGTATCATTAAAGCGCCGCCGATACCCTGCACAACCCTGAAGATCACCAATAAAATAACGCTGGCAGATAACCCGCAGGCTGCAGAACCTATAATAAAAATAAAAATGCCGGCCATGAAGATTTTTTTACGGCCCAGTTTATCGCCCATGGCGCCACCTATTAAAATAAGCGAAGCCAGCATTAACAGGTAAGCATTTAGTATCCAGAACAGATCGGCACCGGTAGCCTTTAAGTTTTTTTGAAGTGAAGGCAAAACAACGTTTAAAGCGGTAGCATCAATAAACGCCATAGCCGAAGCCAGGATGGTTGAAACCATGATCCATTTACCCGCGGTACTGCGTAACGCTACTGTTGCCATAATAAGTTAACGGGTTGGTATTAAATGGGTTTAACTATTTCTGAAATACTATCAGCAAGTTAAAACTAAAAAAGCGGTTAACCACAGGCTATCCGCTTTTATGATAAATATTTGATATAACCGGTTATTTAACCGTACGGTATTGTTTAAGCTGAATCTTTAGATCCTGGATCTGATCCTGTGCCTGGCGGTTGGTTAAGTAATAATAAATAAAGCCTATTAAAAATATTTTACTGAGCGCAAACACGGCAATAAATATCCATTTCCAGGCTTTATGCACGCGCATGTGGCTGCTCTCAGATTCCACTTCAATAAATTGACTGCCCGGCGTTCTGTCAAATTTGCTCTTGCCCGCATCGCGCCTTTTTAATTTGGGTACAGTTTCTTCCCTGTATTTAAGCGAATTTATCTCGTCTTCAATTTTTGTAAATATTCCCGGCGGCGGCGTAATTGCCATATATTGTGCAACACGTTCCAGGTCGGTTTCCAACTCAAATAACGCGTCCTGTATTTCCGGGTACTGTTTTTTTAATTGCATTAGCTCTTGAACTTCCTCATCAGAAGCTGCGCCTAACACATAGGACTCTAACACCCCGCTCTCTATATACTCCCTAATCTTCATGTCTGTCCCTAATAATGGCAAATGCCTCTTTTAATAATTTTTTTACCAAAGCTTCCGGCTTATTTAATTCTTTGGCAAGTTCAATAGTAGTTTTTTTACAGTAGTAAATATTACAAAATACCAGTTTTTGTTCTTCGCTCATCAGGTCAAGGTACCTGTTGGGCAGCGTGCCGGCCGGTTTCGTTAACCCGGCTGATTTGTTAAAGGCAATTAATTCCTTTTTGGCAAAACTTTGCAACTGGCACCAGTTACTGGTTTCGCCCCAGCTTATTTTATCAAAATTACTGTGTATCGCGCTGAATGTCTTTACCAGGTATTCTTCGGCCAGCGCCTTATCTTTTACAATTTCAAAAATATACCCCAACAGCATCCCTGCATAAGCATCATAAAGATTATGCATGCTTAATGATTTGGTTTGCAATATTGCGTTTTCCGGTTTCACCATAATTATTTCTTGTCCAAATAATCAGCCTGTATGTTATATGGCTTACAAATTTAAAAATATGTAAACTTTGCCGAACTTTAAACGGTTCTTTAAGCGTAATAACCAACGTGGGTGAAAAACAACAACTTAATTATTCATGTTGAGCTTTACATCCCGGCTAACCTGCACTACAAAACACTTTTTACGACTATAAAATAATTTGGTTATGGTACACAATAATATTAGATCATTTTTGGCACTATTAGCCGTATTATTAGCTAATTATGCCCAAGGGCAATCAACAACGCATTTTAAAAAGCACGTTATAACCAATGATTTTATATCAGAAGGTGTAGCCGTTGGTGATGTTAACCACGATGGTAAATTAGATATTTTGGCGGGAACCTGCTGGTTTGAAGCACCTGATTGGAAACGACATGAGATTTCGCCGGCGAAACCCTTAAACCCAGGTACGGAATACAGCACATCGTTTTTAAATTACAGCATAGACGTTAACCAGGACGGCTGGATAGACCTGGTAGTAGTAGGTTACCCGGGTACACCAGCAGCATGGTACGAAAATCCTAAAAACAAAAGCGGGTTCTGGAAAAAACATGCCATAATGGACAATGTAGGGGTAGGGAACGAGTCGCCAAACTTTGTGGATGTAGACGGCGACGGGCGTGTAGATATCTTATGTGCCGATATCAATGCCAAACAAATAGTTTGGTTAAGCCCTCCGACAAAAAAAGGAGATACTACCTGGACAAGGTATCCTATAAGTGCTGTAGATGCTCCGGGAACTGACCGGTACTCGCACGGTCTTGGTTTGGGTGATATAAATAAGGATGGGCGTAATGATGTGATCATAAAAGGTGGCTGGTGGGAAGCCCCGGCTGACAGGAAACAACCTAATTGGATTTTTCACCCGGCTGATTTTGGCGACGACTGTTCTGAGATGTATGTGCTGGATGTTAACGGCGACGGATTGAATGATATCATCAGCGCGTCTGCACATAAATATGGTATTTGGTGGTATGAACAGGTAAAGGATATACAGGGTAATATATCATGGAACCGGCATGAAATTGACAAATCGTTTTCTGAAACGCATGGCGTAGCATTAACAGATATCAATAATGACGGCCATCCGGATATAATTACCGGTAAACGCTGGTTTGCGCATAACGATACCGACACGGATCCCGGATCGCATGAACCGGCTGTTTTGTATTGGTTTGAATATACCCCGGGTAAACCACCTTATTTTGTGCCGCATAAAATAGATAATGATTCGGGCGTGGGCCTGCATGTGGTAGTACAGGATATGAATAGGGATAAACTGAAAGATATTGTGATTTCAAATAAAAAGGGTATATTCTACTTTGAAAATATCCGTTAAGTATTACCAGCACTAAAACTTTATGACTATAACCAGGAAACAAGCCTATAGACGAATAGAAATTACACGTATAATAATGATAGCGGTAGGCATAGCCAGTGCCGCCTTTGGTTTAAAAGGATTTTTGATCCCCAATGAATTTATTGATGGTGGCGTTACCGGGATCTCGCTGTTAATCAGTTCGCTTATCGGCTGGCCCATATCTGTGCTTATTTTGGTGATCAATGTTCCGTTTATTTGGTTGGGTTATAAACGGGTGGATAAGCTGTTTGCGTTTAAAACAACTATCGCTATTGTGCTTTTATCCATTGTATTGTACCTGGTTAATTTCCCGATGGTTACACATGATAAATTACTTACGGCTGTGTTTGGTGGGTTCTTCCTGGGGACGGGTATAGGTTTGGCTATGCGCGGTGGCAGCGTGATTGACGGAACTGAGTTGCTGGCTGTTTATATCAATCCGCGTTCACCCTTATCTATCGGGCAGATCATATTGGTTATCAATATATTTATATTCGGTGTAGCGGCTTTTTTTCTGGGGATAGAGTCGGCATTGTACTCTATATTGACCTATCTTGCGGCTACACAAACCATCAATTACATTGTACAGGGTTTTGATGAATTTACGTCTGTCACTATAGTGTCCCCAAAAAGCGAACTGATCAAGCATGTCATTATGCGGCACCTGCACCGGGGCGTTACTATCTACAAAGGCGAACGTGGTTTTGGTAAAACAGAAATTGGCGAAAAACAGGTGGATATTATTGTGACCGTAATAACCAGGCTCGAGGTGCAGCGGCTGGTTGCCCGGGTGCAACAAATAGATCCTACGGCATTTATCGTTACCAACTCAGTATCCGAAGTTAAAGGCGGATTAATTAAACGCCGCGCGCTTGATCATTAAATCCAGGTATTTTACTACTGTTTTCACAACGAAGTTTGGCATAGCCTGATTTTGTGGTTTCTGTACCTTGTTTTTACTGATGAGCCGTTATTTTCAACAAAATCAACTCTTTTTTCGGATTATTTGTCAGTATTTGGCAGTCGTGTCAGTCTTGTGTCAAAATGGCGTGAATTTTTTTTTCATTTTATTAAGGATGCGATGAAAGGGCATTTGGTTGGGGTTTTTTTGGTCAAAAGCTAAAAAATGAAGATATTTTCTATCCCAAAAACAATTTTTGACTGATTTTGGCGATTCTAGCGCTCTTAAAACATCAATTTTTGCATTTGTCAGCGTTTTTTTAGCCTGATTCTGTTTTTTTATCAAAAAAATATTTTTTCATTTTCTAAGCGCCTCTTTTTTTATAAACCAACTTTAAAAGGCAAATATTATTTGGTTAAAATCTGACATTTATAAATGATTTTTTTAATAACATGATTTCAAAAAATGACTTTCTTTTGATGAAATGCCCCGGAAATTTTATGGCATATTTTGTGACGCAGGCAGTACGAAAGGATGTAAATCAGAATTATAAAATTTGCTTCCTGTAAAGAAATCAAGTAGTTAATCATTAAGTTTTAAAACCCAAAACACCATGTTAGTAGTATTAGAAGTAGTCGCATTGTTAGCAGCAATTATTGTTCCTTTGGCTTACCAGGCAAAAAAAGCTGAGTCAAGAAGAGCAAACTAAATAACCGGGTATTTATACCCTGTTTATAAAAAGGGGGATAGCAGGCGCTATCCCCCTTTTTTGTTGCATTACAGAGGTACTTAGCGTAACAAATACACTACAAATATCGCCCTGTATGATTTATTTGAAATTTAGAATCAATCCTATTAAGCAAAAAAGTGGTTTTTTAGCTTCAAAAATGCATTTACTTAGATTCTAAAGCAGTTTTAATAACTTCATTCAGGCTACTTAGCGGCCAAAGCAGACATGCGGCTATTGCTTTTGAAGTCATATTAATTAACTTTGTTTTCGATACCATTTATTAGTTAGAAAAGCTAATGCGTTGTTGAGCGCCTGGTTAAACCTCTTAATTAATAATAAGTCGTACAGGATAATAAATCAATTAATTACACACTAATACCATCATGAAGAGGATTACTATTTTAACTACCCTTGTTGTTGCAATGTTTGCTGTAAGTACGTCATTTGCGCAAACAACGGTAAAAACCACAAAAAAAACTACAGTTGTTAAAAAGACTACTGTATCATCTGCTAAGCCAAGCGCTGCTACGCTTGAAGAAGGAAAACAATTATTAGCAAAAAACGATTGCTTAAGCTGCCATAAAGTTGATGTTAAATTGGTAGGCCCTGCTTATAAAGACGTAGCCAAAAAATATCCTGCTACTGCAGCAAATTATGACCTGTTATCTAAAAAAGTAATAGCAGGTGGTAGCGGTGTTTGGGGCGAAGTACCGATGGCGCCACACCCTTCTGTGCCACCGGCAGACGTTAAAAAAATGATACAATACATTTTATCGCTTAAATAATATAAGCATATAGATCTTGGGTACAGATCTGATCGTACCCAAAAGCATAAAGCCGGTATAGCAATCAAATATTTATATAGATTACTATCCCGGCTTTTAAGATTATACCAATTATAACCTAAACATACTTTTATATAATTGCTTGCTGATGCACAAGGCTTTAAATCAGGCCGAGTGGATTGCTGGCTATGCCATGTTTTAAATATTTACTGAAAAGAATATTAAACCTTAATTATGAGAAAAAATTACAAATGGCTTTTAGGTGTGATCAGTGCATCTGCTGTACTGTTTTACACCTGTAAATCGGTACAAAAGACTGTAACGCCATACCCCGTTCAGCGCGACGCGTCAGGCAGGATACTGGTGGATATGCATCCCGACCCCACGCCGAAATCTCCTATAGAGGAAATGAAGCATATTTATGTACCGCCCGGTTACCATTTACAACTGGTGGCAAGCGAGCCAATGGTTAGCCAGCCCGTAGCCATTGCATGGGATGGTGACGCTCGTATGTATGTTGCCGAATTAAACACCTACATGCTTGATGTTAACGGCACCGGCGAACGTAATAAGATCTGCAAGATAAAATTATTGGAAGACACTAACGGCGACGGTGTAATGGATAAAATGACCGTATTTGCCGATAGCCTGATGTTGCCGCGTACCTTACAACCGCTTGATCATGGCCGTTTGCTGGTGAGCCAAACCTGGACAAACAGCGTTTACTGTTTCCAGGATACCAACGGCGACGGCGTAGCCGATAAACATTGGCTGGCTTATGAAAATAATGGTAACAATACCAATAACCTTGAGCACCAAAAAAGCGGTTTGATCTGGAACCTGGACAACAGGATGTATTTGACTTACGATCCGGTTAGATATACCCTTAAAGGTGATCATGTGATACCTGATACGCTGGTTGAAGGCTCGGCAGGACAATGGGGATTGGCAAACGATGATTATGGCAGGATGTTTTATTCATCGGCAGGTGGCGAAGACCCTGCTTACCTATACCAGCAAAATATCCATTACGGACAATTTGATTTTGGCGACCGTTACGACGAGAGTTTCGTTCCGGTATGGCCTATTGTAACCACGCCCGACGTACAAGGCGGTTTCGGCAGATTGCGTTTAAAGGATAGTACGCTTAATCACTTTACAGCAAGTAATGGACAGTCAATATTCAGAGGCGACAAATTGCCTGCGGATATGCGCGGCGACCTGTTTATTTGTGAACCGGTGGGCCGTTTGATCCGCAGAAGTAAGGTAACCAACACCAATGGTAAGATCACCCTTAAAAATGCTTATGATCAATCAGAGTTCCTGGCGTCGACAGATTTAAATTTCAGGCCGGTGAATACCATAACAGGTCCTGATGGTTGTATGTACATTGTGGATATGTACCACGGCATTATTCAGGAAAGTGAATGGACAAAAGCCGATAGCTACCTGCGTCCAAAAATTCAGCAAAAAGGCTTGCAGAATAACATAGGTCGCGGCCGCATTTTCCGCCTGGTGCATGACGATTATAAATTATCAAAAGAAAAACCACACATGCTGGAAGAAACCAGCGCGCAATTGGTTGATCATTTAAATAGCCAAAATGGATGGTGGAGAGATAATGCTCAAAAGCTTTTGGTTGTAAGAGGTGATAAATCTGTAGTTCCGACTTTAAAGGCTTTGGCTGTAAATGGTGGACAATTGGCACGTATCCATGCATTATGGACTCTGAATGGTTTAGATGCGATGGATGCCGAAACATTTGCTACTGCCTTAAAAGATAAAGATGCCGAGGTACGTAAAACTACTGTTTGGATAGGTGAGGACTTTATGAAAAAGGACAGCGAGGCAATAAACCTGTTAGCTAAAATGAGCAACGACCCAAGCGCAGATGTACGTTTACAATTGCTATTGACTATGCGTTTTGTAAATTCTGACAAATCGAAAGATATCATTGCCGGGCTGATCAAAGATTATCCGGATGATCCTGTGCTTAAATCATCGCAAAGAACTTATGAAAATAAGATCAGGGCACGTGCAGAGCAATTGGCAAGACAAAAAGCCATGAGCGAGCAAGGCGCAAAATTGGTTGCACAAGGCGCAATTATTTTTAAGCAGCTATGCTTTACCTGTCATGGAACTGATGCAAAAGGTATTCATACAGGTGGTGCGGCTTTGACAGCACCTGCTTTGGCCGGAAACCCTGATGTAAATGCCGGGTCGCCTGAAAGGATCATCCGTATTTTGCTGTACGGCCTAAACGGGCCGATAAGGGGTACTACTTATAATGATGCGATGCCTGCGTTAGGTGGCAATGATAACAATTATATAGCATCGGTGTTAAGTTATATCCGAAGTGACTTTGGTAATAAAGGAAACATTGTATTGCCTGAGGATGTTCAAAAAGTTAGGGATGCTACAGTTGGCAGAACTACGAGCTATAAAATGCCGGAGCTTGAAGCTACAAAGCCTGTTCTCAGAAGGAATTAGGGTAATGATTAAATGATGAAAAGGGGATCAACTAATAGGTTGATCCCCTTTTTTATGACTTTAAAATTAAACACAATTAATTGTAACATTTGTTGTTTAGCTATTATAATGTCTAATATGAATCTCGAAGAACTTAAACACACAGCAACAGTATTGATGGCAGGCGAAAGGGGCCTGATAGCAATGGACGAAAGCTTGCCAACCTGTAACAAACGTTTTGAAAAGGTCGGTATCCCGCAAACAGAAGAATATCGCAGGCTCTATCGCCAATTAATTGTGACGACACCCGGATTAGGGGAATATATTAGCGGGGCAATATTGTTTGATGAAACCATCTACCAGTCGACGGATGATAAGGTTTTATTTGTTGATGTATTGAAGCATCAAAATATTATCCCCGGTATAAAAGTAGATGAAGGGACGATTGATATGCCGGGTTCGCCGGAGGAAAAGATCACCAATGGCTTAGATGGCCTGGACCTGCGCCTGAATAATTACTACGGCCTGGGCGCGCGTTTTGCAAAATGGCGGGCTGTGATCACAATTGGAAAAGGTTTGCCTACCCCTGCTAATATCAAGGCAAATGCCGAATCGCTGGCTAAATATGCCCGCCTATGCCAGGACGACGATATTGTACCCATAGTTGAACCCGAAGTTTTGATGGATGGCGACCATACCATTGAACGTTGCTACGAAGTCACCCAGCAAGCTATTAAAGAATTGTTTGAACAATTAAATGCACATGATGTATACCTGCCGGGATTGATATTAAAACCCAATATGGTAATTGCCGGTAAAGATTGCACGATACAAAACAGCACAGATGAAGTGGCAGCCGCTACAGTTAATTGCCTTTTATCGGTTGTGCCTAAAGAAGTTGCGGGTGTGGCGTTTTTATCAGGCGGGCAATCGCCACAGGAAGCAACAGCGCACTTGCAGGCTATGCATGCAAAGTTTGAAAGCAAACTGCCATGGCCGCTTACGTTTTCGTTTTCGCGCGCTTTACAGCAGCCAACTTTAGAGCTATGGAAGGGTAAAGAAGAAAATGTAAAAGCCGCACAGGATATGCTTTATTTCAGGGCGAGCATGGATAGTGCCGCTCGTGCAGGGCAATATAGTGTCGATCTTGATCAATAAACTTAATGATATGAAAAAGCTGATTGTATTTGACCTTGATGGCACACTTGCAGAAAGTAAGGCAGCCATTGACGGAGAAATGATAAAGATTCTGAATGCTTTAATTGATGTTGCCAAAGTAGCTATCATATCCGGTGGCGATTGGCCCCAGTTTGAAAAGCAGGTGTTGTCTCATTTATCCAACAAGAAAGCTTTTAAAAACCTTTCGATATTGCCAACCTGTGGTACTAAATTTTATCAGTATAAATCAGGCTGGAAAAAATTGTATTCAGAGGATTTTACTGATGCTGAAAAAAAGAAGATCATCAGTTCATTAAACGCTGCAGTTGAGGAACAGGGCTTTAAACCGGAGAAAACCTGGGGCGAGCAAATTGAAGACAGGGGCAGCCAGATCACCTACTCGGCATTGGGCCAACAAGCACCATTAAAGGAAAAAAAAGGGTGGGACCCCGGTTTTGCCAAACGTAAAAAAATACAGGCCGCACTTAGTAAAACCATCCCCGAGTTTTCAGTGAATTTAGGTGGTGCAACATCGGTGGATATCACTAAACCGGGTATTGACAAAGCTTACGGAATTAAAAAGCTGAAAGAGATCTTAAACATCCGCAAGCGCGAAATGATATTTATTGGTGATGCCATATTCCCCGGCGGTAACGATTATCCGGCGAAAGAAGCCGGTGTGGCCTCGGTTTGTATAAAAGACCCAAATGAAACCAAACGCGTTGTTCAGGGTATTATAGCCTGCTTGGATAAAAAAGGTAAGTATGATAATGCTTTTTAATTACTCAGATAGTTTAAACAATTAATCAATTATTCCATTAGTATAGAAACATATATTATGAGCACTAAACTAATTGGAGTTGTATTGATTGTACTTGGCATAGTAATGATTGTATGGATCGGGTTTACTTATACCAAAAAAGAAAAAGTAATTGATGCCGGCCCTATCCAAATATCAGCCGACCGTGAAAAGACGGTTAACTGGCCGCCTTACCTGGGTGGGGTATTACTAATTGGTGGTATTGTAATTGTAGTCACATCTAAAAAGTCAAGTTAAGCCTTTACGCCATCTAAATGATAACGGTAAAAAAAGAAGGAATTATCCTTACTACTACAGATCTTGAATTTGAAAATGAAGGCGTTTTAAACCCTGCTGTAATAAAAGAAGGCGATGCCGTACACTTGTTTTACCGCGCGGTACGTAAAGGAAATTACTCTACCATAGGTTACTGCAGATTGGACGGACCGCTAAAAATTGCGGAACGCTTAACCCATTCGCTGATATCGCCGCAATTTGACTATGAGCAGCATGGCATGGAAGACCCGCGAATAGTTAAGATAGGTGATACCTATTATCTTTCGTACATCGCTTTTGATGGCAATGACGCGCTCGGAGCATTAGCGACATCAACAGACCTGAAAAGTTTTGAAAAACAGGGCATCATCGTACCTAAATTAACTTGCAATGAGTTTGATGAGTTCGCAAAAACCAATACAAGTATTATTGAGCGTTACCGTAAAGATTATAACGCGCCCGATACCATACTAATGGACAAAGATGTTGTTTTCTTTCCCCGAAGGATAAATGGCAAACTCACTTTTTTACACAGGATCAAACCTGATATTCAACTTGTTGCTGTAGATAGTTTAGATGATTTAACTGCCGATTTCTGGAAAGATTATTTTACCCATTTAAGCGACAATATTTTACTGACACCTAAATATCAGCATGAGATCAACTATGTAGGTGGCGGTTGTCCGCCGGTTGAAACTCCGCATGGCTGGCTGGTAATTTATCACGGAGTACAGTATTTTGATGGAGGATATGAATATTCTGCCTGCGTTGCACTGTTTGATCTGGATGATCCTAAAAAAGAATTAGCAAGGCTGCCTTATCCATTATTTAAACCTGACCAGGAATATGAACTGGCAGGCGATGTAGATAATGTTTGTTTCCCCACCGGGACCGCTTTGTTTGACAACACTTTGTACATTTATTATGGTGCCGGCGATGATATTGTGGCTTGTGCATCAGTAAGTTTGCAAGCGTTGGTTAAAGAATTATTATCGTATGCCTCTCCGCAAACGATAGCATAGTTTGTGTCTTTTTTGAGTTGGTAAAGCAGGTTATAAAAAGTATAATTGTTCTCTGCAAATTATTTACCCAACGATGAAGAATTTTCTTGACGACGACTTTTTACTGGAAAGCAAGACCGCTCAAAAATTATATCACGACTATGCCAGATCAATGCCGATCATTGACTACCATTGTCACTTGCCGCCTGATGAAATTGCCGGGGATAAACAATTTGCTAACCTTACCCGTATCTGGCTAAATGGCGATCATTATAAATGGCGTGCCATGCGGGCAAACGGCGTAAATGAAGCATATATTACAGGTGATAAAAGTGATTGGGAAAAGTTTGAAAAGTGGGCTGCTACCGTACCTTATACCTTACGTAATCCGCTTTACCATTGGACACATTTAGAATTGCAACGTTACTTCGGGATTACCGAGATCTTATCGCCGGCAACAGCTAAAAAGATCTATGATGAATGTTCTGAGAAACTGCAATCGCCGGAATATAGTGTGCGAAACTTGCTAAAAAAGTTTAAGGTTGAAGTTGTTGGAACAACAGACGATCCACTTGATAGCCTGGTACATCACCAAAAAATAAGGCAAGATGATTTCGGGGTAAAAGTATTGCCATCTTTCAGGCCTGACAAGGCAATGAACGCAGATAACCTGCAAACTTTAAATGGGTATATCGATCAGCTTGAAACAGTGGCAGATATGAAGATCACAGCTATTGACAGTTACCTGCATGCGCTTAAAAGCCGCCATGATTATTTTGCAGCAAATGGCAGTAAACTGTCCGACCATGGGCTTGACCATATTTACGCCGCTGATTATACAGAACAAGAGATCAAAGACATCTTTGTTAAAATAAGAAACCATACCGTTATAACGGCCGATGAGAATTTGAAATTTAAATCTGCGCTGCTTTACCAATTTGCGTTATGGGATCATGAAAAAGGATGGGTACAGCAATATCATTTAGGTGCGTTGCGCAATAACAATACCCGTGGCCTGGCTACCTTAGGACCCGATACCGGCTGGGATTCGATAGGGGATTTTACACAAGGAAAAAGTCTCTCTAAGTTCTTGGACAGATTGGATACTGATAATCGCCTGGCGAAAACCATAATCTATAACAATAACCCGGTAAATAACGACCTTTTTGCTGCCATGACCGGTAATTTCAACGATGGTTCAGTAGCAGGTAAGATTCAATTTGGATCAGGATGGTGGTTTATGGATCAAAAAAATGGGATGATAGATCAGTTAAATTCGCTATCAAATATTGGATTACTAAGTCGTCTGGTTGGCATGCTTACAGATTCTCGTAGCTTTATGTCATTCCCGAGGCATGAATACTTCCGCAGGATACTGTGCAATCTTTTAGCAACCGATATTGAGAATGGTGAGCTGCCAAATGATATTGAATGGACAGGCAAGATAGTGCAGGATATCTGTTATTATAATGCCAGGGAATATTTCGGCTTTTATGAATAGATTAAATGTAGAGACGAAATACTTTGCGTCTCTACATGGATGTTATTTGTTAATTAATCCGCACCTTCACTACCAATTTTTTGATCAACCCATCACCAATCATTGGGGCATGTACATCCTCGGGAAAAAAGACCACAAATTGGCCGCCCTTTAATGAAAAGTAAGTGTCCGGCTTGTCACTGTAAAACATAAAGTCTTTTTCATCATTGTATTCGCTTACTACCTGTTTACAATCGGCACGGGGTTTCCAACCCATAGTTTCATGCCCCCGGATACAAAGCTGTATGTCGATATTTTGGTTATGGCATTCAAATTTTTGTAGTGTGCTTTCTACTGTTTTCCCCGGATCTTCAGATACGATCACTTTTACGCCATCAGCGATATCAATGACGCCATTTTCTAAAGCCAAAAGGTTGGCCGCGGTTAAATACTCAAATGCGGTCTTGAAGTTTTTATGCAAGCCGTAATAACGTTCGGCATTGGTAAGTGTGTCTATTATCATTGTGAGTTGTTAGTGGTGAGTAGTAAATGGCTAATAGTTAATTGTGATTCACCACTAACTATTAGCCATTCACTAATTTATCTCTGTATTTTGCCTGAGCCGTTACCTTTAACCAGTTCTTCAACTTCGCTTAAGGTGGCATGGTTCATATCCCCCGGGATAGTATGTTTTAATGCAGATGCTGCTACGCCAAATTCAGCTGCATCGGCAGCGTTCATTCCTGTGATCAATCCATAGATCAGCCCGCTGGCAAACGAGTCGCCCGCGCCAACCCTGTCTACTATGCGCACATCGTATTGTTTAGTTTGATAAAGGGTACTGCCATCGTATATCACAGCGCTGATCCGGTTGTCAGAAGCGCTGTGGCTTTCGCGCAGGCCCGATGCAATATATTTGAATCCGTATTTTTCTCTCATATGTCCAAATACGGTTTTATAGTCTTTCGGCTTTAAATCAGTCAGGTTAACGTCTGTATCTCCAATATGGAAACCAAGCGTGGCATCGGGGCCTATGCACATATCTACATACTGGCAAAGCTGGGTCAGTACCTCTCGCGCCTTGTCTGCCGTCCATAGCTTTTTACGGTAATTTAAATCAAGACTGGTGGTAATACCTTTTGCTTTGGCTGCTTTTAATGCAGCTAATGTTAGCGCGGTACCTTTATCACTTATTGCAGGTGTGATCCCTGATGTATGGAACCAGTCAGCACCCTCAAATATTTTATCGAAGTCAAACTCGCTTGCGTCAGCGTCAGTTATCGATGAGCCCGCACGGTCATATATAACCTGCGAGGCCCGCATAGAAGCACCCGGCTCTAAAAAATAAAGGCCCAAACGTTTGCCGCCACGGGCTATAAATTGCGTGTCGACACCATATCGGCGTAGATGGTTGATAGCTGATTGCCCCAAAGCATTATCGGGCACTTTGGTAATGAACACACCATTTAAACCATAGTTACAAAGCGCCGCGGCAACATTAGCCTCGCCGCCGCCATAGGTAATATCAAAGCTTTCAGTTTGCACAAATCTTTTATGATCAGGGGTCGATAACCGCATCATTATTTCTCCGAGTGTGACAACTTTTTTTGGCATTGATAATTGACTGTTTATTTGGTTTGTTTTTACTGTGGTAACCAAAAGTACATTAAAGCAAACTAATTAAGAAAGGTTTTATAGTGAAATGCACGCCATCGTTTGCGGCGACTCACCCGGTCTGCGCTTCGCTGGACCGCCCTCTCTTTGCCTTTGGCAGAAAGAGGGCTTTTTTTTTTCATAACCCTCTTTTCCGCTTGCGGAAGAGAGGGTGACCGAGCAAAGCGTTGGTCGGGTGAGTTCTTGTACTGACGCCATCGTTTGCGTTAATATTATGATACCACTTCATGGTTTTGAATATTCTTTTCTACATTTACTACCCAATTGTTTGGTAAATGGATAAGAAAGCCGCGATTTTAAAACTGATCCCCGAGCAAGGGATCTTGCCCCTATATTTTAATAAGGATGAAGAGGTTAGCGTGCATATTTTACATGCGCTTTATGCGGCCGGCATTAAAACAATTGAATATACCAACCGGGGCGAGGCAGCACTGAAGAACTTTGCCAGGCTGCGCCGGGTTTGCGATACAGAACTAAGCGGAATGTACCTGGGTATCGGTACCATAAAAGATGGAGCAAGCGCACAGGCTTTTATAGATGCCGGTGCCGACTACATTATTAGTCCCGGTTTAGTGGAAGACGCAATAGCAGTAGCTGATAAAAACAATACCCTTTGGCTACCCGGTTGTATGACACCATCCGAGATCATCAAAGCCGAGCAATTGGGCGCTAAGATCATCAAGCTGTTTCCGGGCAATATGTTAGGGCCTGCCTTTTTATCAAGTATCAAAACCTTGTTCCCTGACCTGTTATTTATGCCGACGGGTGGGGTAGAGCTCACAAAGGAAAGCATAGGCGGATGGTTTAAAGCCGGTGTTTGTGCAGTAGGTATGGGAAGCCAGTTGATCAGTAACGCAGTGATGGAAGGCAAACAATACGCAGCTTTAACCGAGGCAACTAAACAGGCTATAACCATAGTAAAAGAAAGCAGATAATAACATTATAGCGATGGGTTTTAAACCCATCGCTATGGAGAACATATATGACCGATCAACCCAACAACCCGCTGCACGGCAAAACGCTTGAAAGCATCCTTACCGAACTGGTGGCCAAATATGGCTGGCCGGAATTGGGGTATCGTATCCGTATCAATTGCTTTCTGGAGGACCCAAGTATCAAATCAAGCCTGAAGTTCTTACGCAAGACTGATTGGGCAAGAAAGAAGGTTGAAGAGTTGTATTTAAAGGGTAAATAGACTAAGATTTTTAAGATGCAAAGATTATTGGATTTCGCTTCGTCCTAAAATCCTTCAATCCTATAAATCATAGTTCAGACCAATTGCCAGCTATCTTCATCTTTTAGTAAAGCAAAAATGCTTCTGGGCTCCAGCTCTAAATAAGGATAAGTAACCTTCGACAAATACAGCCCTTGCGGATAAGCGGGAATGATCACAGCAGGTGTTTCTTTACTGATGAGATAAGATTCAAATTCATCAACACTCATTTTACCACGGCCAATGTCTAACAACCGGCCCATGATGATCCTGATCATCTTGCTTAGAAACCTATTGGCCGAGATCTGAAAACGCAGCTTGTCGCCACGCTCATCTACATATAAAGCGGCTGTGGTTACGTTGCAGATGGTATGATCATTACGGTCCGGGCTTTTGCAGAAACCGCGATAATCGTTATACAGCGGTAGCAGGGCGACCGCCGCTTTCATTTTGTCAAGATCCCAGTTTATCTCTAAGTACAACGCGCTAAACTCGCTTAAAAACGGGTCTTTATAGGTATGGATAAAGTAATCGTAAGACCGTTGGATGGCATCGAAACGCGCGTGGGGCAGTCCCTCCATCGGGATAATATCAAACACTGCGATATCATCAGGCAGTACCTTATTGAGGCGAAAGAACAGATCGAAGTCCCATTCCTTCTCCACATCCATATGGAAAAAGAATTGGCTGGCATGTACCTGCGCGTCGGTACGGCCGCAACCAACAATGGCGACCGGCGTTTTCAGCAGACTGCTTAGCGCGGTTTCCAGTACTTCCTGTACATTCAATACTCCCGGGTGCTTTTGCCAGCCACTGTATTTAGTACCATGATAACCAATGTGGATAAAGTAGCGCATAAACCCCTCTAATCTCCCCCAAGGGGAGGCTTTAAATATACGGTTTATAAATTACGATAAAGCCCTCCCTTAGGGGAGGGTTGGGAGTGGTGTTAAACTTTCTTGGTGGCAAATCAAATGCTATGGCCTCGTGCTCAAAATGTCCCCTGTGCGAACCATCGCAAAATGGTTTATTGGCCGACAGGCCGCAGCGGCAGATAGACACTACTGTACGGCCTTGCAGGCCGTAGTTGTTGCCTTGCATATCAACTATTTCAAAATCGCCTTCAATCTTTACAGATCCGTTGTTATTAATGGTAAGTTTTGTGCTCATTATATAAATTATGTTTCAACAAATATAATTTAAAGCGCAAGCCATTTACTGACTATCTGTTATTCAGAAACTATCTTAGTTTGTTGCTAAGGTTCTGTTTTACAGTGTTGTACCATTCGTCTTTCAGGATGCTTAGTATAATGGAATCACGGCGACTACCATCGCGCAGGGGCATATGGCTCCTGATAACGCCTTCAACCGTACAGCCTATGCTTTTCATGGCGGCAATGCTACGCTGGTTCCGGTTGTCGGCCCTGAACTCAACTCGTTCTGCACCTAAAGTTTCAAAAGCGAACTGTAATAGCAAAAACTTGCAATGTTTATTTAAACCTGTTCCCCTGAAATCTTTGCCGTACCAGGTGTAACCCAACTGCAAAGCGCCATTATTTACCTGGATATCATAAAAACGTGTGCTGCCGGCATAGGCATTATTCTTTTTATCATATACAATAAAAGGGTACTCGGTACCCGCACCGCGGGCAACCAATGCTTCTTCAATATAGGCTTTCAAAGCTTCTTCGCCTGCGGCAGATTTTGATGAATAATCCCAGGTTTCAGGCTCATTAACAGAAATGTTTAAAAGGTTAAGCACATCGGTTATTTGCAGCGGCCTTAATAACACGCTCTCATCTTCTAACGTATATTCTGCCGTTTTATTAAAGTTTAAAGCCATTTGTTGAATTTTTAAAAAATGTTAAAATGTTTTATTGCAACAATCGTCATATGGTTATTGATAATTGAAACAATTGCACAATCTTTGACAAATAAACATACATGCCGCCAGAAAAACATCAAATAGATCAAAAAAAGCCGCCGGGTATTTTTAGCATCCTGAAGCCTTACCTCGGGTTGGTTGCCTTGCTTATGCTGTTTGCTTTATTCAGTAATGGTATTAACCTTTTACTGCCTAAAATTATAGCCACAGGCATTGATGCCTACACGCATAAAAATTTTAATGTTAAACACATCATTACGCAGTTTAGCGGCGCGGTGGTGCTCATTTTTATCTTTGCTTATTTGCAGAGCATTATTCAAACCTACGCGTCAGAGCGTGTAGCTCGCGATCTGCGCACCCGCCTTTCTGATAAGATCTCGCGGCAAAGCCATGCTTTTATTGAAAAAGCCAATCCATCTAAATTGCTTACCAATTTAACTGCCGATACAGATTCGATAAAACTCTTTGTATCACAGGCTATCGTATCTATAGCGTCATCCGTATTTATTATTGTTGGTGCAAGTATTTTGTTACTTACTATTAACTGGCGGCTGGCGTTAACTGTTATCGCCATTATCCCCATAATAGGCGGTACGTTTTTTTATGTACTGAAAAAGGTGCGGGCCTTGTTTGTTGAAAGCCGCCAGGTTATTGATTGGTTAAACAAGATCATCAACGAGAGTATTTTGGGCGCTGCGCTGATACGGGTTATCAATTCGCAAACGCTTGAAACTATGAAGTTTTTAGAGGCGAACACCAAAGCGCGCGATTTTGGCCTTTCTATTTTAAGGATGTTTGCCGGGCTGATCCCTATCATTACGTTTACAGCAAACTTGTCGGCGCTTACCATATTGGCGTTGGGTGGGCACTATGTAATTTCCGGCAGCATGACTTTGGGCGATTTCGCTGCTTTTAACAGCTACCTGTCTATGCTCATCTTCCCGATACTGGTAATAGGTTTCATGAGTAATATCATTGCCCAGGCAACGGCATCATACACCAGGATCAGTGTTATACTTGACGCGCCCGATATGGAAGATAGCGGCATTATAACAGACACTATAAAAGGCGATATTGAGTTAAAAAATGTTACGCTGACTTATGGACAAAAGCCTGCACTTAAAGATATATCGCTCAACATAGCAGCAGGGTCAAAAATAGCCATATTGGGGCCAACGGCTGCCGGTAAAACCCAACTGCTTTATTTGCTTACGGGTCTTATTAATGCCGATAGCGGAACGATAAAGTTTGATGGTAAAGATCTGGCCAGCTATAACAGCGAGGCGTTTCATAGCCAGGTGGGCTTTGTTTTCCAGGACAGTATAATTTTTAACATGAGTATTCGTGAGAACATAGCGTTTAGCGATACCGTAACCAACGAATCATTACAAAAAGCGATAGATACCGCCGAACTGAAAGATTTTATTGACAGTTTGCCCGAGGGATTGAATACCATAGTTTCTGAACGGGGATCAAGCCTGTCGGGCGGGCAAAAGCAGCGCATCATGCTGGCAAGGGCTTTGGCGGTTAATCCAAAAGTATTATTGCTTGATGATTTTACAGCCCGTGTTGATGCCAATACTGAAAAGAATATCCTGGCCAACGTGCAAAACAACTATCCCGAAATAACATTGGTTTCGGTAACACAAAAAATAGCGGCTATTGAACATTATGACCAGGTTGTTTTATTGATGCAGGGCGAAATAGTAGCCAGCGGCTCGCACAGTCATTTAATGGATAGCAGCCCGGAGTATGTACAAATTTTTAATTCACAACAAAGCACCAGCAATTATGAATTATAATTTGAACAAATTATCAGAGCAGGCCGAAAAAACATCAAACTTATCGGCACTTAAAAAACTGCTGCAGCTGATCTCGAACGAGAAACCTACTTTGCTGTTAGCCACAGTGGCTATCCTGGTAAACTCTACGCTTAACCTGTTAGGGCCGCTTATTATCGGCCATACTATCGACACCTACGTGCAGCAGAAGCAATATCATGGCGTGCTGGTATCGTCAGGCATATTATTGGCCATGTACCTGGTGGCATTGGGGACCAGTTACGCGCAAACAAAATTAATGGGCGGGGTAGGGCAACGCATGTTGTTTACTCTACGCAACGCAATTTTTAATAAGCTGCAGCTGTTACCTGTTGATTTTTTTAACCAGAACAAGGCGGGTGACCTGATATCGCGCGTAAATAATGATACGGATAAACTGAACCAGTTTTTCTCGCAGTCATTAGTGCAGTTTATTGGTAGTATAGCCACCATGACCGGCGCGGGTATTTTCCTTTTGATCATTCATATACAATTAGGTTTGGCAGCTATTGCGCCTATGGTGCTGATATTGATCTTTACCACCATTGTATCGCCCTGGGTTAAAAGAACAAACGCAAGGAATTTAAAGAGCGTGGGCGGTATGAGTGCCGAGATACAGGAAAGTTTGAACAATTTTAAGGTAATTATAGCCTTTAACCGCCGCGATTATTTCAGGAAGCGTTTTGACGATGCCAACCGGCAAAATTATAAAACCGCCATAAGCGCCGGTCTGGCCAATAACGTTTTTATGCCGGTTTACAGCTTCTTTTCAAGCGTAGCACAGTTAACGGTATTGGTGTATGGTATTTACATGATAGGCAATGGTTTTTCCATCGGTTTGCTTATTGCCTATCTGTCATATGTTACCTTGTTCTATAATCCGTTAAGGCAACTGGCGGCATTGTGGGCAAACTTCCAGACCGCTATGGCTGCCTGGGACAGGATTTCGCAGATATTAGGTTTGGAGACAAATCTTATAAGTGTTGCGGATACTAAAGCCGAATCATCAGCCACATTATTAGAGTTTAAAAATGTACATTTTGGTTATGCTAATGATCATGAGATCTTACACAACGTAAGCTTTAAAATGGAGCGCGGCAAAACTTACGCATTGGTTGGCCCTACAGGTGGCGGTAAAACCACAACTGCTTCATTAATAGCAAGATTGTATGATCCTAATAAAGGAACGGTTTTATTGAACGGAAAGGATATAAGGAGTTATGACGACGATGAACGCTCGCAAAAAATAGGCTTTATTTTGCAGGAGCCATTTTTGTTTACCGGTACCGTGCGTGACAATATTTTATATGGGAACCCGCTTTACAAAGACCATACTACCGAACAAATGGAACAGGTAATTGCCGATGCTAACTTAGGTAGTTTGCTGGCCATATTTGATAACGGGTTGGATACAACTGTATCATCAGGCGGAGATAGCATCAGCTTAGGTCAAAAACAACTAATAGCTTTTATGAGGGCTGTTTTACGTAACCCTGATCTTTTGATACTGGATGAGGCTACGGCCAATATCGATACCATTACCGAAAAATTATTGGGCGATATCCTGAATAATTTGCCGGCACATACTACACGGGTAATTATTGCACACCGTTTAAATACCATTGAGAATGCCGACGAGATCTATTTTGTAAACTCGGGCGAAGTTGGCAGGGCCGGCTCTTTAGATGATGCTGTGAATATGTTGCTTAAAGGCAAACGTGTAAGTTAATTATTCGGCAGGCTCATCAGGTTTGGTAACGGTATCGGCCAGGTTTTTGGGCAAAGTAATTTTAAATGTCGATCCCTTGCCTGCTGCCGATTGCACATTGATATTACCATTATGTTTTTCAATAATACCAAATACAATTGACAGCCCGAGACCTGTTCCTTCGCCTACGTTTTTTGTAGTGAAAAAAGGTTCAAATATGCGTTGCCTTACCTGGTGTGTCATGCCTATGCCTGTATCTGTAATTTCAATGGTAATATAATCCGGATGGTCATGCGTATATATCGTAATACACTCGTTAAGATGTGTTTCTTTGGCCTTGATAGCTTGTATGCTGTTACTGATCAGGTTTAGCAGTACCTGGTTTATTTTACCCGGATAGCAGTTTAGCGGCGCTAATTTATCCAGTATAGGTTTTATCTCGATGTAATAGGGGATGGCGCTTCTTAATATCACTAGGGTGCTCAATATGGCAGTGTTGATGTTGGTGGGCAATAATACCAGCTCGTCCAACCGGCTAAAGGTGCGCAAGCTTTGCACTATTTCTGCAGTGCGGGAAGCGCCGTCTTCTATACCATCCAACAAAGTAAGTATTTCGTCCTTAACAAAATCGGCATCTATTTTATTCTTGTAGTCGTTGGCTTCTACCAGTAAACCGGCGGTTTCGGCATTGTTAGCTGCGGTTTCGTATTTTTTTAAAAGGCTGAAAATCTCGTTAAAATCTAAACGCAGCGGTTTAATATTGGCGCTTACAAAATTTATGGGGTTATTTATCTCATGTGCCACACCCGCGGTAAGCAAACCTAAAGAGGCCATTTTTTCCGTTTCTATCAACTGTACCTGTGCCGATTTAAGGTTATCTATCGTGATGGATAAATTTTGGTTGGTTTGGATCAGTTCTTGCGTGCGCTCTTTTACCTTATTTTCTAAAAATATATTCTGTTCGGTTATCAGACGTTCGTTCTCTTTAGCAATAGCCAGAGCTGCCAGTTGTGACTCGGTATTTTGCTGCCTGTAAAAATTTATCTTGTCCGCCAAGGCTACGGAGAAAAGTATTAACTCTATCAGTGAGCTGTATAACAACACATTAAGTGTGAAATGATTATACGGCACCACACCGCCATTACGTGTAATTGAAATTACAAGGGATATTAAAAACAGTCCCCAGCCTAAAATGAAAAATTTTGCCGGTTTAAATCCGCGCGAATAGAGGATTGAAACCAGGAACAACAGAGTTATGCAAGTTACCAGGGCAGAAATAGTTATTAATGTATAAGCTATATGTGGTAATCCGGCAATTACTGCTATTACCGGTAAGCCATATAATACATACAGCAACAAGTAAAATTTATAATATCTGTTAAGGTTTTGACGGAATTGTAAAAATTCGCCGGCGAATAACAGTAAAGAATAGCCAAAGCAGATCCTTAGTAACGGTGTAATATAATTGTTTAATGTTTTAAGGTCATTTGGAAACAAATTACTGCCGATGCCGAGGATCAACGATTGCGTAGAGCCAAGGAATATGATATAAATAACGTAGAATAAATAACTTCTGTCGCCAACGCTTATAAACAGCATGAGGTTATACAGCGCCATAATGATGAACATGCCAATAACGGCACCATTTATCATGATATCGGCATTCCGCTTTCGCGTAAATTGATCGGCACTATTTATCTCGATCGGGATGACCGACGATGCGTTACTCTTTATCCGTGCATAAAATGTCTGTGTTGAATTTAACGCAAGCGGCACATTGATCAACGTGATGCTTTGAGTTAAAAGATTTGAATTAAACCGTGGATCGGTAGATGAAAGGTGATTTAATAATAATCTATGATCCGCGGTATCCGCTGTTGATTCTATATAATAAATGTCAAACTCGTCAATTATACTTTTACTGATAGTTATTGGCAGGTATTGCCTGCTGGTGTTGTTTTTTATAGTAAACTTTAACCAAGTAACAGATTTAGAATATTTAAGGCGCGGAAACGACGAACTTATGCTGTGAAACCGGCTGTCATTGATGACGTTTTTCGCTTGTAAGGTATTGTAAGGGTCTTCTAATTCAAGGAAATATTGATTGGTGAGGTAATGCGCCTCGCTGTCACGAATAACTAAAGTATCAGGTTTTGATGCAAACGCGCCAATATTTTGTACCAGGAAAGCTAAGATTAACAATATTTTTTTCATTTTTACAAAGCAGTGGTGCGGCCAATAATAGCAAATAAAAATGCATAGAATATTAAAAATTTATGCATCCTGTGAAATAAAATATAAAAATACAATAACCGTTAAAGTTTGATCATGGCAATAGGTGTATTATACGTTGATGACGAAATTAACAATCTTAACAGTTTTAAGGCGTCGTTCAGGCGTGATTTTGAGATCTTTACCGCCAGTTCGGCAAAGGAGGGGCGCAAGGTGCTTGACAGCCAGGAGATAGGTGTTATTATAACAGACCAACGTATGCCGGGCACTACAGGGATCGAATTTTTAGAATCTATTTTACCTGTATACCCGGATACCATAAGGATACTGTTAACCGGTTTTTCAGACATAAACGCAGTAATGGACGCCATTAACCGCGGCCAGGTTTATAAATATTTGGTTAAGCCCTGGCAAAACGACGAACTTAAAATGTATATCGAAAACGCGCTCGAAATTTATAATCTCCGTAAAGAAAATAAGGACCTTGCCCATAAACTACAATTGGCTAATGCCGCGCTTGATGCCTTAGGCAGACCTGGTTTATAGTTTATAATAGTAAGATCAATTCGGTAAAAGGTACGTATATTGTGATACCAATTATTCGAAATAAACGTTTCTTTTCTAAATTATAAACACTTGAAGAAGGTCTTTTACATCCTTGTAATTCCCCTGTTACTAATTGTAGACTTTAAAGCTTATGCGCAAACTAATAAAGGCACAGAGTTCTGGACCGCTTATATGTTGCATAATGCCGGTATTGCCGGCAACGGAGCAAGCAGTATGGTGCTATATATTACGTCAGATATTTCAACAATTGGCAGTGTTGAAATAGGTGACAATTTACTGCAAAATTTTAATGTTACCGCTAATGCTGTAACCATTATCAAGATCCCCAGCAGCGCTTATTTATCCGGTATTGGTAAGTTTTCAACCCAGGGTATCCATATTAAATCAGCCAGGCCAATAGCGGTTTATGCCCATATCTATGCTTCAAAAGTATCAGGCGCGACTTTGCTTTTGCCGGTTAACGCTATGGGTAAAGATTACCTATCGCTCAATTATAAGCAACTATCGAATGCGCCGGATGATAACCCCGCATTTTCAACCTTTGCCGTCATAGCAACCGAGGATAATACAACGGTATCCATAACACCATCGGCGGACCTAACAGATGGGTCGCCTGCGGGTGTACCTTTTAATGTATCTTTAAACAAAGGCGAGATATACCAGGGTCTTGCAGCGCTTGATCTTACCGGGACAAAGATCCAATCTATAAGTACGGCTACGGGTTCGTGCAAAAAAATAGCAGTGTTTTCGGGCAGTTCAAGGATGGGGATAGGCTGTGTGGCAAATAAAACCAATGATTTTAGTTCTGATAACTTATTTCAACAGGTTTACCCAACATCAACCTGGGGAAAAAACTACATCACCGCTCCGCTTGCAAACAGGCCCTATGATGTGTTCCGCATCGTATTAAGCGACCCGAGTACCGCGGTAACCTTAAATGGGATGGCGCTAAGCACAACATCTTTTACTAACGGTCTGTATTATGAATTTAGCTCAACTGCCCCCAATAGTATCTCAGCCGATAAACCAATACAGGTGGTGCAATATTCGCCTACACAAAACCAGGAATTAGATTGTACCCTTGGAAAGGGCGATATTGGTGACCCTGAAATGATCTATCTGAGCCCTGTAGAACAGGGCCTTAACCACGTTACACTTTACTCAACGGGATATTATGCCATTTTACAAAGTTACGTTAATGTAATTATTCCCACTTCGGCAGCTTCATCAGTTACAATTGATGGGGTGTCTTACGCCAATAAGTTTATCGCTGTTCCAAACTCCAACTATTCATACGCACAAATTAAGGTGATATCGGGGCCGCAGGCGGTCAGTAATACAACATCAATTACAGCAGGTACGCATACCATCAATGCCTCGGCATCATTTAACGCTATTGCTTACGGGTTTGGCTCCAATGAGTCGTATGGTTATGGCGCTGGTGCCAATCTGCAGGATCTGAATGAATATGTGGCGCTTCAAAACCCACTAACACCAACCGTTAACCAGATAGCCGGTTGCAGTAACGTCGCTTATAAGCTACAGGTAACTATTCCTTTCCAGACAACCAGTATTAACTGGAATATGGACGGTACTCTTCTATATACAGATGCAAACCCGGTAGTAAAAACAACTACCACAAAAAATGGCATATTGCTTTATACCTATGAGTATAATAAGCTGGTAAACCTTACTGCCGGCACACATGATGTAATTGCTACTGTATTTAACCCGGTAGCTGATGTATGCGGATCAAATCTGGATATAGAAAATGATTTCTCGATCACTGATCCGCCGGGCATTAGTTTTAGCGTCGCCCCAACCGGTTGTCTGGGCGATTCGACAGCTTTTACAGATAAAACACCTGTAACAGCAGCAGCTATTAAAAGTTGGTTATGGGATTTTGGCGACAATACTACATCAACACTGCAAAACCCTAAACATAAATATGCTGCACCCGGCAAATATCCTGTACGTTTAACCATTGCTGATTTTAGCGGATGCTCAAGCGTATCGGCACCTACAACTGTAACGATAGCAACCCTTCCGGTAGCTGGATTTGAGTCGTCAACGCCCGATTGCTCGGGCCGGGTGGTTACGTTTAACAGTGCTGCATCCAAAGCCACGCAAGGAAACATCATTAATTGGAACTGGGATTTTGGTGATAGTATAAAAGTTTCATCGACGGATGGTAAACCGGTTACACATACTTATACAAAAGTAGGGTCGTACAAAGTAAAATTGGTTGTTGTTACAGACCTGGGCTGCATTAGTGATACGTTAACAAAAACTTTAACAATAAACCCGCTACCTGTTGCCAACTTTACTGTGCCGGATATATGCCTGCATGACCCATACGCTCAGTTTACTTCAATAAGTACTATTGCCGATAATACGGAAAGCGATTTTACTTATAAATGGGATTTTGGCGACCCGTCAAGCGGTAGTTCAAATACATCAACAGAACAAGCGCCCAAACACATTTACCATGCGCAAGGCAACTACACGGCCAAATTAACAGTAACATCAAAATACGGGTGCGACTCGACCATTACAAAAACATTCCCGGTAACAGGGGCTAATCCCGACGCCGGTTTTACTGTAAAAAGTGAGGCAAACCTTTGCAGTAGTGACAGTGTATCGTTTACAGATGTTTCAGCAATTACCGTGGGTAACATAGGCAATGTAATTAAACTGGTATGGTTCTTTGATTATGCCAATCACCCTACCGATAGCGTTGTGTTTGACAAAACTACTATGCACAATAATAAAATATACAGTCATTTTTACGGGATAAATAATACTACCCTATCGCAAAGTTATAACGTAGTATTACATGCTTATTCTGGGCAAACCTGCTGGACACCATATCAAAAAACAATAATCATACAGCCAAATCCCGTAGTAGCGTTGGTTATAAATAAAGTTGCGCTGCCTGATCCGCTGGTATTATGCCAGGACGATGCTACCGTAAACATCACCGGAAATTCAAACATTGCTGGTACCGGCACATTTACAGGTACGGGTATAACATCGGCAGGGGCGTTTGATCCTAAAACAGCAGGGCCGGGCACTTATACCATCAATTATTTGTTTACTGCAAATACCGGTTGTTTGTACGCAACAAGTTTCCAGGTTGTGGTAAATCCTACACCCGATGTATCATTACCTGCGCAATACACGGTTCTGGAAGGTGCACAGATTACGTTACGGCCGGTTGCAAGTGTTGCAGGCGGCGGCAAGCTTAGCTATAAATGGTCACCATCCACAGGGTTAAGCCAGGATACCGTTGCAAACCCGGTTGTAACTTTATTAAACGATATTACTTATACTTTAACTGTAACGTCAGACCAAAGTTGCCCGGTATCGGTAAAAACGTTTGTAAAGGTTTTGAAAGTGCCTGTCATTCCAAATACTTTTACCCCTAACGGTGATGGTATAAATGATACCTGGGAGATCAAATACCTGAACGAATATCCAAACGTTACTGTCGAGATCTTTAACCGTTACGGGCAAAAAGTATTTTTCTCAAATGGTTATGCTAAACCTTGGGATGGCCAAACAAATGGTAACGGATTACCCGTAGGTACTTATTATTATATCATCAGCCCAAATAGTGGTCGTAAACCTATTGCCGGATATGTAACCATAATACGCTGATGTTAAACACGTCGGCTATATTAATATTGCGATATAAGGTACTATCATCCAATAGATTTAATAAATTAGTTGCCTGTATTATAAACTTTGAAGTTTGCATTAATTCCTGGTCAGTTTAAATATGCACTAAGCCGGTGGTTTTTTGCCTTGGGCTTGTTTTGCGTTTTTTTATTCCCGATAAAGGTAATAGCTCAAAATTCTGTAATCGTTTCAAATGGCGACGTCGTTGCATTACCTTCCTTCTCATCGGCAGGCTGTTCTTATAAGTGGGTTAATAATAATACGGCTGTGGGTTTAAAAAGCAATGGTGTTGGCGATATCCCCTCATTTACTGCTATAAATAAAGGAACCACACCAATTATTGCAACCATAACGGCTACACCTACGTCTGACGGATATGCTTATATTGCCAATTCATCCTTAAATACGGTATCTGTATTTAATACGGCCAACGGAAATTTTGTAAAAGATATTCCGGTAGATAATCAGCCATGGGCAGTGTCAGTAAGCCCTGATGGAACAAGGGTTTATGTATTAAGCATAAATGACGTATATGGGCATGCCGGTATAGGTACCGTTTCTGTAATAGATGCTGCGCAAAACAAGGTTATTTCTACCATTCCTGTCGGAAGAAATGCCGGTTCAATAGTGGTTAGCCCCGATGGAAAAAAAGCTTATGTAGCCAATAAATCAAGCAATACCGTATCGATCATTGATCTGACAAATAATACGGTGTCTGATATCCCCATTACTTATGCCTTGAGTGTGGCCATAAGTAATGATGGTAAAACATTGTATGTTACTGCAGATGGTATTGCAGCTACAGGTACACTTTATGCAATAAATACTGCAGATAAATCAATTATTAAAACAATACCGATAGGTTTAAGCCCCGACGGCATAGTTGTAAGTGCAGACGGCAATACCGTTTACCTTACCAATGATTACTTAAATACAGTATCAGCAATTAATTCCAAAACCTTTGCTGCTACCACTATCCCTGTTGGCCAGGCACCTTATAGTTTAGCTATTACTCCTGATGGTAAATCAGTTTATGTTTCAAACTTTCTGTCTAAATCTGTATCCGTAATTAATACGGCAACGAATTTGGTAGTGCAGACAATACCTGTGCAGGGCGCCCCACAGGGTATATCTGTTAGCCCAAGCGGTAATTTGCTTTATGTAACCAGCGTTACGCCAGATATGGTTACTATGATCAATACGTCAAATAATCAAATAATATCATCAATCCCATGGCAGGGGCAACCTAACTCTACCGGTAATTTTATATCTGCGGGTATAGGTTGTAATGGCGTTCCGATTGTATTTACAGTTACTGTAAATCCTGCGCCTGTTATCACTGATCCGGGAATCATCCCGGCCTTGTCTGAGCAATACGGTACAGATGGAATTACCCAAACAATAAATATATCGGCCGCTTACCTTAAAGAGGGTTTAGTAATTACGGCCTCTGATAGTTTTGAAGTAAGTACAGACAATATGAATTTTAGTAATACGGTTACTGTAGGATCGGTAGGGGATATACCGTCCACTCCCATTTACGTCAGGTTGAAATCAAAATTGCCTGCTGGTAATTACACCGGTAATATACAACTAACCAGCACGGGGGCGACAACTGTAAATACCCCAATAAGCGGAATAGTAACACCTGCGCCGTTAACCATTACCGCGGACAATAAGCACAAGTTTTTGGGTGATGACAACCCCGTTTTTACAGTGAAATACACAGGCTTTGTAAACTCGGAAGATTCGACACAATTAACAAGCCTGCCTGTAGTAACTACCACTGCTGGTAAATTGTCGCCGGTAGGGTTATACCCAATTAACGTAAGTGGGGCAGTTGCCACTAATTATACTATATCATATATGCCGGGTGTATTGGAAATTATATCCGGAACGGTAAACCCGCCCAACGCTTTTACGCCAAATGGTGATGGTATTAACGATAACTGGGAAATAAAGCACTTAGACCTGTACACAAATTGCACAGTAGAGGTATTAAACCGCTACGGCCAAAAAGTTTATTACTCTAATGGATATCCTATCCCCTGGAATGGAAAACTTAACGGAACAAACTTACCGGTTGGTACCTATTATTATATTATAAAACTTGGAAATTCTACAAAACCTGTGACGGGCTATTTGGCTATTTTAAGATAATGATTAAAACTGTATATTGTAGGGCATAAATATTACGATTATTTAGCTGTCAGATCATTTTAGAAAAGCTATATTCGTCTTATAAATTATAACTTTTATAGTATAATTACAGTATAAACCTATTATGTTAACATTGTAGTAAGTATACTTACCACTAAATAAATATGTGTGTAAAAACATGCAGCATAGATTTTTGATGAAGAAAATTATTTACCTGTTGATATTTTTTGCTTTTGGTATACATACTGTAATAGCCCAACAGCTGCCGCAATACACGCAATATGTATTTAATAACTACCTGTTAAACCCGGCTGTAACGGGTATTGAGAATTACACGGATGCCAAATTAGGTTATCGTAACCAGTGGAGTGGCTTAAACGGTGCCCCGGTTACCAGTTTTTTAACTGTAAACGCGCCAATTGGCGATAATTTTATTAATGGTGATGCTACTGCCTTTCCGGGTGGGGGAGAAATTAACCCGTCAAGCAGATTATATACGCAAAACTACCAGGCCTCAGAACCGCATCATGGCATTGGCTTTATGGTAGTCACTGACAAGGCCGGTTCAATAACGCAAACTAACGTTGCTGCAACTTATGCCTACCATTTGGGTCTGGCCCCAAAGCTGAATTTAGCTGTTGGTGTTTCCGCGGGTTTTAACCGTACCAACTTAAACACTGCTGATGTTACTTTAGCCGATCCGTTTGACCCTGCTATAGCAAATGGTAACAACAGCCAATGGCACCCCGATCTGGGCTTAGGAGCCTGGTTATATTCGGGCGATTATTATTTCGGTGTTTCTGTTCAGCAGTTACTTACACAAAATCTATATTTTAGTACATCAACCCAGGCGGTAAACGCAAGTAAAACTGTGCCGCACTATTTCTTTACAGCAGGTACTAAATTATATGTGTCAGATGATATAACGCTGTTGCCATCTTTCCTGATAAAAGAGATCCAGCCTGTACCGCTAACCTATGATGTTAATTTAAAAATGTCTTTCCAGGATAAATTTTGGATAGGAGGTTCATACCGTCATGGCGACTCATTTGGCGCATTAGCCGGGTTTAACTTAAGCTCGTTTATTAACGTTGGTTATTCTTACGATATCACCACATCGGCCTTAAACAATGTAAGCTACGGCTCGCACGAAATTGTGATAGGCATATTATTGAATAACCGCTATAAGGTTACCTGCCCGCAGCACGGATTTTAGATCAGTTTGCAGTTTTTAGTTAGCAGTTGGCAAATCAAATACTGCAAACTGTTAACTAAAAACTGCAAACTATAGTTCCTTTCTCAACCTCGCTACCGGGATATTCATTTGCTCGCGGTATTTTGCTACGGTGCGCCGTGCAATGTTGTAGCCGGCGTCTTTTAGTATATCGGTTAGTTTTTCGTCGGCAAGCGGGTGACGTTTGTCTTCTTTGCCTATATGTTCTTCCAGGATCTTTTTAACTTCTTTGTTTGAAACTTCCTCGCCGCTTTCGGTCTGTATCGCTTCAGAAAAGAATGATTTTAACAGGAATGTACCATGCTCGGTTTGTACGTATTTTGAATTGGCAACCCGCGACACAGTAGAGATATCCATGCCTATCTTATCGGCAATATCTTTCAATATCATCGGTTTAAGGTTCTTGTCATCACCGGTCAGGAAAAAATCATACTGGTAATGCATAATTGCATTCATTGTTTTTAGCAATGTTTGCTGACGCTGTTTTATAGCATCAATGAACCATTTAGCCGAGTCGAGTTTCTGCTTTACAAATTGTACCGCTTCCTTTAGTTTTTTATCTTTTTGAGATGCCTTATCATAATGCTGAAACATCTCCTGATAAGAGCGGCTTACCCTAAGTTCGGGTGCGTTTTTTGAGTTAAGGGTGAGTATCAATACACCATCACTATTTTTGATGTGGAAATCGGGGATAACCTGCATCTGCTTGGTGTTAACCTCGTTCGAGTCGCCCGGTTTTGGATTAAGCTTTAATATCTCATTTACTACGCCGCGTAATTCAACCGAGGTCATGTTCAATGATTTTTCAAGCTTATCATAATGCTTGCGGGTAAATTCATCCAGATGATGCTCTACAACCAGTATGGCTTTTTTTATGATGGGGTCGTTTATGTCTTTTCTGCGTAACTGTATCAACAGGCATTCCTGCAAGCTGCGTGCACCAACGCCGGGAGGGTCAAAGCTTTGTATCAGCTTTAGCATATCTTCAACCTCTTCGTCTTCGGCCATCACGTTTTGCGAGAAGGCCAAATCGTCAGTAAGCGAAGTAACAGGCCTGCGCAGGTAACCGTCGTCATCAAGACTGCCTATGATCTGGTTAGCTATTTTAAAATCCTTATCAGACATCGGCAGCATATCCAATTGCGACTGCAATAACTCAAAAAATGAGCTTTGTACGGCAAAAGGTATTTCTTTACGCTCATCTTCGTCATCACCATTCTGGTCATAACGTGATCCGTATTCATTTACGTTATCTTCCTGCAGGTAATCGTCAATATTAAATTCGTCAGCTTCGCCCCTTTCCTCATCGCTGTTAAAGTTATCATCTTCGGGGTCGCGGTCAGGGTACTGGTCCTCGGGCTCATTTAAGTTAGTCAGGCTCAGATCTTCAAGAGCAGGGTTTTCTTCCAACTCCTCTTTTATCCGTGTATCTAACGACACGGTAGGCACCTGCAGCAGCTTAATAAACTGTATCTGCTGTGGCGATAGCTTTTGTAGTAATTTCTGTTGGAGGTTTTGTTTTAGCATAAATCAGATATGGCAAATCTACATGAATTACCTATAACTTTAAAAATTAGTTAAAAGGAAAGCGTTTTATGACTAAAGGCCGAAAAACAAACTTTGTTTGGTTAGGTCAGTATTTTTATGCTAACTTTAATTACAAACTTAATTAACTCACAAAAATTATGGCTATTGTAAAAGAATTTAAAGAGTTTGCCATGCGTGGCAACGTTGTTGATCTTGCTGTCGGTGTTATCATTGGCGCTGCTTTTGGTAAAATTGTGACCTCGCTGGTAAACGACATTATTATGCCGCCTATTGGTTACCTTACCGGTGGCATTGATTTTAAAAATTTGAAGTTAGTCTTAAAACCCGGCGACCCGACCAAGAAAATTGACCCGGTAGCTATCAGTTATGGTAACTTTATCAATACCGTTTTAGAGTTTTTGATCATAGCTTTCTGCATTTTTATGGTAGTTAAAGCAATCAACTCGCTTAAAAAACCTGAAGAGGCTGCACCTGCTGCCGAACCTGTTCCAACAAAAGAAGAAACATTGCTTACCGAGATCCGCGATTTGTTAGCTAAAAAATAAAGGCACAGTTTATTGTTTGGCGTTATCTAATAATCAAACATTAAATTATCAACATGGGGCTATTAACTTTTTTCAAATGTATGTTTTGAAAAACTAAATAATTACGCTACATTTGCGCTCTTGTTTTTAAAAAACAAATAGAATAAAAAAGTCATGAAAAGAACGTTCCAGCCTTCTCAAAGAAAAAGAAGAAATAAACACGGTTTCCGTGAGCGCATGTCTACTGCTAACGGTAGAAGAATTTTAGCAGCAAGAAGAGCTAAAGGCAGAAAAAAGCTAACTGTATCAAGCGAGAGTCGCCATAAAGCATAAATATCCGGTTACTTCCCTGTTACAAGGAGTTTTGAACCTGTTATAATAAATCACGGTTCATAATTAGTAACTATGTATACCTTTAAAAAAGAAGAACGGTTATGTAATAAGAAGCTTATTGAGAAGCTTTTTCATAACGGTTCTTCTTTTTTATGTTATCCCTTTAAAGCTTCCTGGCTTTTAATGCCCGGCGAACAGCAGGTTCCGGCGCAAATTGTGTTTTCGGTATCCAAAAAGCGTTTTAAACGTGCGGTTGACCGTAACGTAATAAAAAGGCGTATGCGCGAAGCCTACCGGCTAAACAAAAAACAATTATACGATCTTCTGTTTGCTACTGATAAAAGAATAGTATTTTCAATTGGTTACATCGGAAAGGAAATTGCACCTTACGAGCTGATCGAAAAAAAAATGCTGAAACTTTTAACCCAGCTTAACGCCGAACTTGCAAAATGAAAGCCGTAGCAGCTATATTTAAAGCCGTTATAGGTGGTTTTTTTGTATTGCTAATAAGAATATACCAGTATTTTATTTCGCCGCTTACAGGTGCTTCATGCCGTTATACGCCAACTTGTTCGCAGTATGGTGTCGAGGCTATTAAGAAACACGGTGCGTTTAAGGGCGGGTGGCTAACCATTAAACGTATTGCCAGCTGCCATCCATGGGGAGGCCACGGACATGACCCGGTACCTTAGTGAGTGAGTGAGTGAGTGAGTGAGTGAGTGAGTGAGTGAGTGAGTGAACTTGCTTTAATGACCAATGACTATTAACCAATGACTACAATACTTCAAATAGAAACCGCAACTACTGTTTGCTCTGTCGCTTTAGCCAGGGATGGCGAGGTTATTGGCGTTAAACAGCTTAATGAGCGTAATATCCATGCCGAGATAATTACATTATATATTGATGAATTAATTGCATCGTCAGGGTTAAAGTATGCTGATATAGGTGCGGTGGCAGTAAGCAGCGGGCCTGGATCATATACCGGGTTGCGTATTGGGGTATCAACAGCCAAAGGTTTATGCTTCGCTTTAGATAAACCTTTGATAGCTGTACACACGCTTGACGCGATGGCGCATGGAATTGCTGGTACTTTGGATATTGACGGCCAAACTTTGCTTTGCCCTATGATTGATGCCCGCAGGATGGAAGTGTATACAGCGCTATTTGATATAAATGGCAATGTTATAAAACCAACATCAGCAGAAATTATAGATGAGCATAGTTTTGCGACTGAATTAAAAAACAACAAAATTGCGTTTTTTGGTGACGGTGCAGATAAATGCCGTGATGTGTTAGGCAAAAACGCCAATGCGAAATTTATAACAGATTTTACAAATTCGGCAACTCATCTTACAAAAAGCGCCGCTGAAAAATTTATTAAACAGGATTTTGAAGATGTGGCTTATTTTGAGCCGTACTACCTGAAAGATTTTCTAGTTACGCAAAAAAAAGGTTAGTAGTTATGGTCCTTGTGGAATATACCATCCCACATTTTGCCTAAAAAGCCTTTTTCTCCCATAGGTATCGAGCTTGAATTTAAACGGTGCTCAATATCCGGCCCGAATTTAAACGATACACCAAGGAAAATATCCATACCACTATAGCCTGGCAGATCTATTTGTGTTTGCGGTTGGGCATTGTTTGTTTTACCACGTATGGCCCTGCGTGTCAACGAAGCCGTTTGATAGGCCCTTTCGCTGCCAATAAAAAACTCTGCGTTATTGGCTTTAAACATAAATTGTCCGCCAAAACCCAGTAATTTCAGGTCGTTGTATGTTGTGGTAAGTGATACGATATATTTACTATACTGTACCGGGGCAACTAATGCGGCGGTAAAGCCTGAATAGAATAGCTCTTTAGATGCTACCAGCGTAGGCGAAAACTTAAAGTTTTTATCAAAGTCATCACTTAACCAGTAGGTTTTGTTAACACTTACTTCTAACAAACCGTTGGTAGGTGTATTAAAGCCTTTCACTTTGGTACTGCCATCATTATTGGTAAGGCTGTCTAACCGGTTAAAGATATTAGTTTCGCGCTGACTGGAAGAGAAACCTGATACCACGCCACTACCATTAAAGGTGCTTACATTTGATTTTTTGTTCCAGTGTATAAATCCAAGATCCTTTAAATTAACCTGCCATTTAAACGCGTTATCATCAAGGTATGATGTACCAATGCTTATTGAGGCCCCCGGATTTAAAAAATCAGGTAAAAGTACAGCCTTGTTTGATGTTCCCTTAGGAATAATGCTGGTATAGCTTGTGCCCTGGGCAAAAATGGTTGCCTGGTCTGACTCCTTATCAAATGTAACACTTGAGTGATCAACCGTGGTTTGACGATAGGCGATACCTGACAAAGCGTTTAATTTAATACCAAAAGCAAATCGTTTGGTAACCTGCTCACGATAGGTAAAGCCAATTTGATTATATGCCTGGTAATAAAAATTGTCATTAAACAAATTAGTGTATGTGGTTTTAGGAAAATTGGTATAAGCGTTAAATAAAGAAATAGTCTCGTCTGTAAAAACTCCTTTTGCCTCGGCTTTGGTATTTAAAGAAAAGCCTAATTCCACATCGCCACTTTCGCTGGCGTATACCTTAAACATAATGCTGTAAGCATTGGCGTTTATATTAATATGATTGTAGCCGCCCTTGCCGGTTAAAAGGTTGGCCGTATTGTAGTATGCAGAAAACGCTCGGGTTTTTAAAGCTTCCTGTCCGTTGCCAACTACCAATAAATTGGCGGTAAAATTGGGAATGAAAAAGTTAAAGGCGAACTGGCGTGTTGTATCAGGGATAAACGCACGCTGCGACGGATTCTCAAACGACTCATATAACGAGCCCGTATTATACTGCGAAAACTGCTGCCCAAAAACTTTAACTGTTATTAAGAAGAAGCAAAAGATAAATAAACTTTTTTTCATTCAAAAAGGTAATCAGGAGCTAATCAATTTGTTCGTAAAGGTAAAATTCAAAAGCTACTATTTCTAAAATAAGTTGAATTAAGGGCTTTTTCAACTAAACGTTAACTATTAAGATTTGTTTTATGGCTGAATATCTGTTTGGTTAAGATTCATGCAAAAAGAAGTATAAAAATTTTTGTCCGAAGCAATCAATTGATACGAAGCCGCATAAAAATTTTTCCATCCTGTTTCACTTTTATCAAAATTATTGTAGAATTGATCATTCAGGTCCTGTTTTAAAACTGGGTCGGCATTTTTAAAATTGATAAACCAGGTCACATTACTTTTTTCTGCTACCAGGTCATTAAACTGGTTATACTGTTGTATTTTACTTTGAAATTTGCGGTTGAAATAGGAATCGTAATAACTTTTTAATTCTGATTCGCTGTTAGCTAATACCAGGTAATTGTCAACTATCATAAACCATGGTTTATGGAATACACTGAACGCATCGCCCAATAAAAAAAATGGTAATTTGTTATAGTTTACCTGGCCTATCTCATCGGTAGCCATATTACTGATGTTTTTCATGATAGGTTTAAACAATGAACCATTGTTTAGGCTAATGATGGCATATTTCTCCATGTAACGGGTTGTTACTACGGCAAATTCGTTGCTTAGCACCCGGTTAAATTCAGCTATTAAGTTGACGCCGGTTTCTTTTGTTACTTTACTAAATATTGAGTCTTTTTGATTTTGCAGCTTTGCTTTGGTGTACCAGTCGGACAGGTCTGATTTGAATTTTTTAGGATCAGACACCGCAAAGCTGATGCTGTAAGCGGTGGTAGATGGAAAAATATCTTTTAAGTGATTGGCTACGGGCTGCTGGTTGGCAAACAAGTTTAAATATGACGAAGGCTGATCTGGCTGGATATTTGAAAAACCGGTAAACATTAACGCGTCATTTTTGAAATTCAAATTCAATGCCGCAAGGGCTGGCAGCATCTTAAAGCTTTTAAAAATATCGGTATTCTTGTTTTTAAACAGTGCTTCAAATAAAGAGTTTAAGCGGCTGTAGTTTATATACAAATTAGCCAGCGAATTTGCATTTTGCTGATCAGGCAACATCAAAAAAAGCTTTTTAGCTTTTTGCGGAACGTATTGCGCGCTTTGCTCAACCAGTTCTTTTGAGAAACTTCCCGCGTAGATTCCGTCTTCCTGGCTAACCAGGTAAAATCTCTTTTTTAAGATTCCCGAATAAAGAATATATCCTTTTTTGCCGCTAAAGTTTACCGCGGTAACCAGCAGGCTTTTGTTTGATTGCCCTGGCAGCTTGTCAATATCAGTTACCTCAAAACCTTTGTCGGCAGCGATGGTGACAAGTAGTTCTATTGTATGATTTTTTAACGGATGTAACGAGACGAAAATATTTTGTCCGTCAAAGAACTTTTGAAGCGGGGCATTGGTCAGCAATTGGCTGCGCAATGTATCCAGGTCGTCAATTTGTTGCTTGCCAACAACTGCTGCAAATAGTTTGTTTCCAGCAAAAATATCGTAAAACCCATTATCGTTGTTAAACTCGAATACCAGAGCCGCGTTGTCTGGAATGGTACGCATTGTTTCGGCGGTATGGGGGCCTGTTGTTCTTAGTTTTTTAAAATAGACAGCTGTTATAGCAGCTGTGGCTATAAGCAAAATTATTGTAATAATAATAAATCGTCTCATGTAATAGTTTGCGATGCAAGTTAGATTTTTACAGCGAGGCATTCAAGTAATACTTTCAATTGGTTAACTTAGCCATTTATATTTTTCATGAACAGATCAATAATTATTACAGCGGCGCTATTAGGTATGGTGGCAGTTATAGCAGGGGCTTTTGGGGCGCACGGGCTAAAAGCGCTCATCGCGCCGGCGCAGCTTGAAGTATGGCATACCGCCGTTGAATATAACTTTTACCACGTTTTTGCATTACTGTTCCTGTCTGTTTTTGCAAAAGGTAAAAACGGTTGGGTAATAACAAGCTATTACATGTTTACCATTGGGATTGTATTTTTCTCAGGCTCGTTATATTTACTGGCCTGCCGTGACTTGTTGCACATCGAATCAAAAGTAATAGGCCCTATAACACCGTTGGGCGGCCTGTTTTTTATTATTGGTTGGTTCTCGCTTGCTGTGGCCGCTGCCAAGAGTAAATAAATTATGCTTGAATTTGCCGACGCTCAATACACAGATCGCAAAACGCTTTTCGTAGAAGTAATTTTACCGCTTGCCATAGCTAAAAATTACACTTACCGTGTGCCGTTCGAATTGAATAACATCATCGAAGTTGGCAAAAGGGTAGTGGTGCAGTTTGGCAAGAGTAAGCTCTATACCGCTATTGTTACGGCCATTACCGAACATCCGCCTGAAAAATACGAAGCTAAATATTTATTGGAGATACTGGACGACCGGCCTGTAGTAACCGACCGGCAACTGCAATTCTGGAAATGGCTGGGCGAATATTATATGTGCTATGATGGCGAGGTAATGAATGCGGCTTTGCCATCAGCCCTAAAATTGGCCAGCGAAACAAAGATCGCCCTCAATAAAGAATTTGAATATGACAGGGCGGCTTTGCATGATAAGGAATATCTGATTGTGGAGGCGCTTGATATTCAACCCGAATTAACCATAAGTGATATTTCAAAGCTGCTGAGCCAAAAAACAGTAATGCCCATTTTAAAAGAATTGTTTGAAAAGAATATCATCAACATATCTGAAGAGGTAAGCGACCGTTACAAGCCCCGCAAACGCACCTTTTTAACGCTTAATCCTGCCTACCAGGGACAGGACAATTTAAAAGAACTTTTTGGGATCTTAGAGAAACGCGCCCCAAAGCAGGCCGATGCCGTGTTAGCATACATTAAACTGGCGCGACACCAAAAAGCCATATCAAAAAGTGAACTGATTGAAGAGAGCGGCGCCGGTGCAGCAAGTATCAATTCGTTAATTGAGAAAGAAGTTTTTATTGCAGAAGAAAAGAATGTAAGCCGTCTTTATTTTGAGGAGGAAGATCTGGACGCTAATTTTGAGTTAAGCGATCAGCAACAAGCGGCATTAGTAAGCATTAAACAGCAGTTTGAACAAAAGGATGTGGTTTTGCTGCATGGCGTTACGTCATCAGGCAAAACCCAGATCTATATCAGGCTGATTGAGCAAATGATAGCACAAGGCAAGCAAGTACTTTACCTGTTGCCCGAGATAGCGCTTACCACCCACATTATTGAACGCCTGCGCCAGTATTTTGGCAGTAGTATAGGTGTTTACCATTCGCGTTTTAATGATAATGAGCGTGTCGAGGTTTGGCAAAAAGTGCTGAACAATGAATATAAGGTGGTGCTTGGCGCGCGTTCGTCTGTTTTTTTGCCGTTTGTAGACTTGGGTTTGATCATTGTCGATGAGGAACACGAAACATCCTACAAACAATTTGACCCCGCACCGCGCTATAATGCCCGTGATGCGGCTATATTCCTGGCAAATATGCACCAGGGTAAGGTGTTGCTGGGTTCAGCAACACCATCGTTCGAGAGTTATTTTAACGCCCGTACGCATAAGTATGGTTTAGCAGAATTGACCGAGCGCTACGGTGGCGTACATCTGCCGGTTATCGAGGTGGTGAGTATTGCCGAAGAAACTAAAAAGAAAACCATCCAGTCGCATTTTACAAGCGTGCTGATGACTGATATACAACAGGCACTTACCAATAAAGAACAGGTTATCCTGTTTCAAAATCGCAGGGGATACGCGCCGGTTTTGCTGTGCAGGATCTGTGCCTATACGCCAAAATGTATTAACTGCGATGTAAGCCTTACCTATCATAAACATAGCGGTAAACTGCATTGCCACTATTGCGGCTACAAAGAAGATACGCCATCTATTTGCCCGGCATGCGGGTCTACACATTTAGAGTACAGGGGTTTCGGTACCGAAAAGGTGGAAGATGAACTGACTTTGTTATTACCCGATGCAAGAATAACGCGCATGGACCTGGATACCACGCGGTCGCGTAACTCGTTGCAAAATATCCTGAATGATCTTGAAGAGAAAAAGATAGACATACTTGTAGGTACGCAGATGGTTGCCAAAGGGCTTGATTTTGCGGGTGTAACCGTAATAGGGATCATCAATGCCGACAGTTTGCTGAAGTACCCCGACTATCGCGCTAATGAGCGCAGTTATCAGTTGCTGGCCCAGGTAAGTGGCAGGGCAGGGCGCAGGGGTAAACAAGGCAAGGTGGTGATACAAACATATGACCCGGCACATAGGGTGATCAAGCAGGTGATAGAGAACGATTATAGCGATCTGTATTTTACCGAAATGGAGGAACGTCGCGGTTTTCATTACCCGCCTTTTTACCGAATCATCAACCTGGATGTTAAACATAAAAATTCGGATATATTATATAACCAAGCTACCTACCTGAGTAACGAATTGCGAAAGCATTTTGGCGAAGAGCGTGTGGTAGGCCCACAAGTGCCGCTGGTTAGCCGCATTCGTAACTATTACATCCAATCCATTATGCTCAAGTTTGAGAAGGACGGCGTATCTATCAATAAAGTAAAAACTACTATCAGAGATATTATCACCCAGTTTCAAACCACTAAACTAAGCAAGGGCAGCATAGTACAGCCTGATGTTGATCCGTATTGATCAGTTTATTTGATGGTTTTTAGTTCGATCTGCGGATATTTTAAATTAGCCGCTATGCCGCATTGGTATTGGCTTGACAGTAACTTGTACGTGATCTCAACATTGGTGTTGGTTTTTTTATATTTCTCGGGCAGGTTTGTAGGGCTGTAAAGTTTATCATCAATTTTCAGCATCCACCCACAGCCATCGGCAGCCGGCAGGCCTTGGTCAATAATAGTAGCACTGATTGTAGTATCCGGATTTTGCTTACACGACAAGATGATAATTATAACGGCAATTATCAACGATAAATTTAAGGTTAGCGACTTGCTCATAGGTTTAAAATAATTGTAAGTGATGGTTTATTTGATGAAACGGTCACTGGATAATTTTCGCTACACACAGGGCTAATTATTTTAAATAATTTTAATTGGTTCTTTGTCAGGCACACCCGTTATATTTTGTTTACGGGCAATATATAGCCCATAAATCAACCTGCTTTTTGTATAACTTTGTTTGTATAATGGCTTATAAGTATATTGATAATTACCGCGAACAGGGAGCAAGAAAAAAGCTGGTAGAAGAGTTAAAAAAGAAGGGTATTGAGGACGTACAGGTACTTAATGCCATTGGTAAAGTTACCCGTCACTTTTTTTTCGATGAAACTTTCTGGAACCAGGCTTATAAAGACATTGCCTTCCCGATAGGTGAGGGCCAGACTATTTCGCAGCCTTACACGGTTGCTTATCAAACAGAATTACTGCATATTAAAAAAGGCGACAAGGTATTAGAGATAGGTACCGGTTCGGGCTATCAAACCTGCATTTTATTAGAGGTTGGCGCCAAAGTTTACACTATCGAAAGGCAGGAAAAACTATACGAACGTACCCGTTCTTTATTGCCCCGTATGGGCTACAAAGCCAGATTCTTTTTAGGCGATGGGTCAAAAGGTATAGCAAATCACGCACCTTATGATAAAATTATTGTAACAGCCGGCGCGCCCACAGTGCCGGAAATATTACTCAATCAATTGAATATAGGCGGCATCCTGGTTATCCCTGTAGGAGATGAAAACGCGCAAAAAATGGTTACCATACTAAAAACCGGTGAGCACGACTACGAAAAACACGTGCTGGACACTTTCAGGTTTGTGCCTTTGGTGGGAGAACGAGCATGGTGAGTTGGGGTTATTTTACTTGCAACCCTATTGACCAGCAGTATTTCTTCAATCCTATCACTTTTGTTCCAATTAATATATTCAATTCAGAGTTTGACTTAATTACATTTAGCAATTCGTAAGTGACGGACATTAACAGTTCTGATCCAACAGACGCATTATCTTCTAATAAGGAAATTTTCTCAGCAATGTCAATGTGACCCGCTTCTTCCAATATGGTTATTATTGAATTAATTGTTTTTAGATAGTCCATTATCTCTTCATCGCTCTATCCATTTCAACCTTTGTGTCACGTTCTTTAAGGGTTTCGCGTTTATCAAAGGTCTTTTTACCTTGTGCAAGGCCTATCTCTAATTTAGCAAAGCCGCGCTCGCTGATGAACAGCGCAAGCGGAACTATGGTAAGCCCTTTTTCTTCGCCGCGGGTTTGCAGTTTTTTTAGCTCTTTTTTATTAAGGAGTAAAACACGGTCGCGTTTAGCTTCGTGGTTATAGAATGATCCGAACGTGTATTCGGCAATATGTAAGTTACGCACATAAAGCTGCCCGTCAATAAACGTGCAAAACGCGTCGTTTAAGTTAGCCTTTCCGCTGCGGATAGATTTGATCTCGGTACCTAACAGTTTTATCCCCGCAGTATACTTGTCAAGGATATGGTATTCAAAATAAGCCTTTTTATTCTTTATGTATATTTTATCGTCGCTCATCAGGTTGCAAACTTAAAGAATTTAGTGATTAGTTAATTAGTGATTAGAGATTAGTTGGAGAACTTGGTATAACTAATCTCTGATCAACCAATCTTTAACCTCTAAACTTGCGCCTTTACAACCAGCACTGGTATATTAACCATGTGCCGCACTTTGTTTACGGTTGTACCAAATATCAAATCCTTCAATGCCTTGTGCCCGTGCGATCCCATAACAATAAAGTCAATCTTCCGGTTATTCACAATCTCGGTAATGGAGGTGGCAGCCATACCGTAGCCAATTTTTGCTTCGGCCTTATATCCCAGTTTAACGAGTGCTTCAACATACCGGTTTAAATTGTCTACGTCGCTTTGGGTTTCGTGATCCATGGCCTGGTCGCCGTAGTAACGTGCGCCGGCGGTTTCAACAACGTGTATTAAAATATAATGCGCTTTTTTGCCGCCTTGCATAATAGCATGCCTGATGGAGTTGGTGTCATTTTTTGAGAAATCAATACTCACGCCAATGGTATGATATACTATAGCATCCAGGTTATCAATTTCTCCGGCGATACCGTGGGGAATATACGTTGGTACATCGGCATGTTTAAACAATAGCGGCCTTAAAAAAACATAGAGCAATAACAGCGCAATACCTATCACAACAGGTATTACCAATACGTACATCCAAAACGCGGTTGATGGCGAGGCCTTGGCCCAGGTATTTATTTGCTCGTAAACCAGTTTGGCATTAAGGCCCACAATTAAAATGGCGCTTGCCCAGGCTACAATTTTAACTTTTAAGCTGATGGCAAAATTCCCCATCTTTTTCCTGTCGGATGTAAAATGGATCAGCGGGATAACCGCGAAGCCCAACTGTAAACTCAAAACAACCTGGCTCAAGATGATCAGATTGCCTAAGCCATCCTCGCCGGAATAAATGATGGTAAACATAGCAGGTACAATAGCCAGGATCCTTGTCAGCAATCGGCGCAGCCATGGTTCAACACGCAGGTTGATATGGCCCTCCATGATGATCTGCCCGGCAAGAGTCCCGGTTATGGTAGAACTTTGGCCCGCGGCAATTAACGCAATGGCGAATAAAACAGGTGCCGTTTTGCCAAAAATATGTTCTAATAACTTGTAAGCATCCTGTATCTCTGCTATCTGGAAATAACCGTTCTTGAAAAATGCGCTGGCTGCCAGTATCAAGATAGCCGCGTTTACTAAAAACGCCAGGTTAAGCGCGATCACCGTATCAAATAGGTTAAACTTTATGGCTGTTTTTATACCCTGATCTGTACGGGTTATTTGCCTCGTCTGCACTAATGACGAATGCAGGTAAAGGTTATGCGGCATTACCGTTGCGCCGATGATACCAATAGCAACATATAACGCGCTGCCGGTTAAATTACCGGGTATAAATCCTAAAGCAACCTCTTTTACATCGGGAGTAACAATAAACATCTCTATTAAAAAAGATAGCCCTACAATAAATATCATGGATATGATGAAGGATTCAAGCTTACGCATCCCTTTATTCATTAGGAAGAGCATTAGCAAGGTATCTGTTATGGTAAGCGATACGCCCCATATCAGCGGCAAATGAAACAGCAGGTTTAGGCCAATAGCCATCCCGATAATCTCTGCCAGGTCGCAGGCTATGATGGCTATCTGCGCCAGTATGTATAGACAAAAGTTAACAAATCGCGGATAGGTGATCTTTGATGCCTGTGCCAGGTCAAGCCCGCGCACTATACCTAACCTTGCGCTTAATGATTGCAGTAAAAGCGCTATCAGGTTTGACGCGAATAATACCCAGATCAGCTTATACCCGAACGCGCTGCCACCTGCTATGTCGGTAGCCCAGTTGCCCGGATCCATATAACCGACGCTTACCAGGTAAGCAGGGCCGATAAAGGCCAGGATCTTTTTCCAGCCGGTTTTATTTTCGGTAGTTACAGACCCGTGTACATTCCCTAATGATTCATTGTATGGTTTACTCATATGGCTATCAATAAATTTTTAGCCACTTCGCGGCTGATGTGAGTAGTTATATTTTCAACCTGTAGTATCATAGAGTTGTCGTATTCAATTATGTCTGTAACTTTTATTTTTTTGCCTATAACCAATTGTTGTTTTTCAAGGTATTGCAGAAAGGTAGGCGAGTGGTCGCGCACGCCCGAGATCACACCGCTTTCATTAACATTAAGCGAGGCGATTGGTGTAAGCTCATGTTTTTTAAAATTGCCGTCGCGGTCGGGGATAGGGTCGCCGTGGGGGTCGTGCTTGGGGTAGTCCATAAATTTATCCAGCCGGTCAATCAGTTCAACAGACGAGATATGTTCCATTTCTTCAGCCATTTCATGTACCTCGTCCCATTTAAAATGAAGCTTTTCTACTAAAAAATATTCCCAAAGCCGGTGCTTGCGGATGATATGCAAAGCGATCTTTTCGCCTGTGTAAGTTAGCGTTACGCCTTGATACTTCTCGTAATTGATCAGCTCTTTATCGGCCAGTTTTTTAAGCATATCTGTAACCGACGCTGCTTTTGTGTTTAATGCTGCAGCAATTTGATTGGTGCTTACATTAACATCGTTTAACGATAGGTGATAAATTGCTTTTAAGTAATTCTCTTCGGCTAAAGTATTCATTTAAGCAAATCTAACAAAAAATTTAGACTTGTCTAAAAATAAATGTTTAAAAAATTATATTTTACATATCTTGATATTGACGAATTAAATTTTGTAATTTGTTCTGATTTATTGACTTTATCATGGCAGCAGAATTAGATAAGATTGACTTACAAATACTTAAAACATTACAGGAAAACGGGAGGATAACAAACCTTCAGCTTTCAACAGAAATTGGTCTGTCGCCGGCGCCTACCCTTGAGCGTGTACGTAAACTGGAAAATTCAGAATATATAAAGAGTTACCATGCCCTGGTTGACGAGGAAAAGCTGGGCCTGGGTATTAAAACATTTATCCAGATTTCACTTGACTTTCACCAGAAAAATACCATCCAGACTTTTATTAATGAGATATTAAACATTAAGGAGGTTACAGAATGCCACCACGTAACAGGGCAGTGCGATTTTTTGCTCAAGGTTTATGTGCGTGACATTAAATCATATGAGCAACTGATTATGGAAAAGATCAGCCGCATAAGCGTGGTTAAAACTTTTCAAACCATGATGATCATGTCAACCAGCAAAAAAGAACCGATAGTACCGTTGGAGTATTAGGCCTTGGCAAAGATTAGAGATTAGTTAATTAGAGATTAGGGGTGTGCTAATTACTAATCTCTAACCTCTAATTAACTAATCAACTAACATTAATGTATCTGCCAGTCAATCGGTTTTTCGCCGTGCTGCTGTAAATAGGCATTTGTTTTTGAGAAAGGTTTTGATCCAAAGAAATTACCTTTTATTACTGCCATCGGAGACGGGTGACTTGATTTGATCACCAGGTGTTTAGTGTCATCAATCAAAACTGATTTTGATTGTGCATAGGCGCCCCAAAGGATAAATACCACACCTTCCTTTTTATCAGAGATGGTTTTGATGACGGCATCTGTAAATTGTTCCCATCCTTTTTTCTGATGAGAACCGGCCATAGCCGCCTGTACTGTTAATGTGGCGTTTAATAATAATACGCCCTGCTCTGCCCATTCGGTCAGATCGCCGGTTTTGGGTATGGTAAAGCCGGGGATATCTGTTGCCAGCTCTTTGTAGATATTCTGTAGCGATGGCGGGGTTGCTATGCCTCTTTGTACGGAAAAAGATAAGCCATGTGCCTGGTTAGGCCCGTGATAGGGATCCTGGCCTAATATCACCACCTTAACTTCATCAAACGGAGTTTTAGCAAAGGCATTAAAAATATCGCCGCCTTTTGGATAGATGATTTTACCTGCCTGCTTTTCTTCCTTTAAAAACTGCCTCAGCTTTAGCATGTAATCTTTCTCAAATTCATCACCTAAAACTTCAAGCCATGAGGCTTCTAATTCAATTGCCATAAATATTTATGAAATGTTGGTTAAGAGTACAAATAAACGGATATTTGCACTCAAATTTAGAGGATAACAAATTATGTCAAATATAGTTCGGCTGATTATAGCCTGCGTTTTTTTTGGTGCCGCTGTAGCACTTTGCGTGTTTAGTTTTTGGGGATGGGGGATATTGGTGTTATTATTGGGCGGTGTGATATTGTTATCGTTCTTCTTTAATGAGAACATGATCATAGCACAGTATTTTCTACGTAAAGAAAAGTCTGACAAAGCCGAAGAGTGGTTACTGAAAATATCAGATTACGAAAAACAATTACATAAAAATCAGCATGGTTATTATAACCTGTTGTTAGGTTTGATAGAATCGCGCAAAGCGCCTTTAAAATCTGAGAAATTTTTTAAGAAAGCTTTACAGTTGGGCATGACCATGTCGCACAATACGGCACTGGCTAAATTAAGCCTGGCAGGTATATCAATGGCTAAACGCAACAAGCGCGAAGCACAGATGTATTTGCAGGAAGCATCAAAAGATGATAAGAATAAACTGCTTACAGAACAGATAAAAATGATGAAGCAGCAAATGGCCCAAATGGACAAACAAGTAGTAACAAGCCAAAGAGGAGGCTTTAGACAAAAGTTTTAATAAATAAAATAGGCTGTAAAACAGAGATTGTTTTACAGCCTATTTTTCTTCAAGCGAGCTAAAATAATCAGGCTCTGACGAGTGATTTTGATTGTAGCTGATGTTCCTGTCAGGCGTCGAATAAACGTCCTCCGTCGGGTTTGCAACCTCAACCATTTTTAAAAGGCTTCTTATAAATGATAAATTGAAGTTTGATCTGTTCAGTTTTATCAGGTATTCGTTGTCGGTTATTTCTAATATTGAGTTAGTCATAAGTCTTTGCATCAATGTGTGATTGTAAAAATACGTAACACATTAAATGCCAAAGTTTCCCACATTTTATTATTACATTAAAGAATTGTTAATAACACTGGTGGATAATTAATTTGATCGCAGATTAATCGGATTTTATGATCAATACGCTCAATCTGCGATTAATACAATAGTACTATTCAAACCAGGCCATCACTACTTCCTTCGCAGGCATAGTAATTTCAAGTTTTAGCTTTTTGCGCATACCGCCCAGATCATTAAACACTTTGTTTGGGTTTGCAGCCTTTAACTCTTCAACGGTATTAAAGCCCATTTTATTGAGTACCTGTACCCATTCTGCCGGTACACCAATTTTTACAAAATCATCGGCCGTGGCAACTTTTGCCTTTTTCTCAGGACGCATTTGCGGGAAGAATAATACTTCCTGTATAGTGCTTTGGTTAGTTAGCAGCATCACCAGGCGGTCAATGCCAATACCCAGGCCTGAAGTTGGCGGCATACCATATTCCAGGGCACGTAAAAAGTCGTCGTCCATTGCCATGGCCTCATCGTCACCGCGGCCTGCTAATATCAATTGCTCCTCTAAACGTTCGCGCTGGTCAATAGGGTCATTCAACTCTGAGTAGGCATTCGCTATTTCTTTACCGTTCACAAACAACTCAAAACGCTCAACCAAACCATCTTTGGTACGGTGTTTTTTAGCCAACGGGGTCATTTCTATAGGGTAGTCGGTAATGTAAGTAGGCTGTATCAGGTTAGCTTCAACTTTGGCGCTGAAGATCTCATCGATCAGTTTACCTTTACCCATACTGGCATCAACCTCTATCTTTAAATCGGCACATACTTCACGTAAGCCTGTTTCGTCCATGGCCGATACGTCAATACCAGTATATTTCTGGATAGACTCGTACATGGTTAAACGGGTGTAAGGGCCGGCGAAGTTTATCTCGTTAGCGCCAACCTGTACCGCGGCAATGCCGTGTACCGCGCGCGCTACCTGCTCTAAACATTCTTCAACCATGGCCATCATCCAGATATAATCTTTATAGGCCACGTATATTTCCATAGCGGTAAACTCAGGGTTATGCGTACGGTCCATGCCCTCGTTACGGAACATTTTACCAAACTCATAAACGCCGTCAAAACCGGCTACGATCAATCTTTTTAAATATAACTCGTTGGCTATGCGCAAAAACAGCGGCATGTCCAGAGTGTTATGGTGCGTAGCGAACGGCCGCGCTGCCGCGCCTCCATGTATAGCTTGCAGGATAGGGGTTTCAACCTCCATCCATCCCTGGGCGTTAAAGTAATTGCGCATAGCGCTTATCACTTTTGATCTTTTAATAAAGATCTGTTTGTATTCGGGGTTAACCGTTAAATCAACATAACGCTGGCGGTAACGCATTTCCGGGTCGGTAAAGGCGTCATAAATATTGCCCTCATCATCCCTGCGTACGACAGGCAGCGGCTTTAATGATTTTGACAGGATAGTCAACTCTTGTGTATGTACAGAGATCTCCCCGGTTTGGGTGATAAAAACGTAGCCTTTAACACCTACGTAGTCACCAATATCCAGTAGCTTTTTAAATACGGTATTGTAAAGGGTTTTATCTTCTCCCGGGCAAATATCGTCACGTTTAATATACACCTGCACACGGCCCGAGCTGTCCTGCAGTTCAAAAAAAGAGGCATTGCCCATTATGCGGCGCATCATGATACGGCCGGCAATAGCTACCTGTTTATAATTATCCGGATTAGTCTGAAAATTATCGGTGATATCCTGTGCAGAAGTGGTGATCTTATATTCTTCTGCAGGATACGGGTTAATGCCCAGGGCACGTAATTGTTGTAAAGATTCGCGGCGAATAATTTCCTGTTCGGATAATGCAATACTCATTTTTTGTGACGATATTTTATTGAGGTGCAAAAATAGGATTTTTTCCGGTTGTATGTTAGGATAAGCTTAACTTTGAATATGTACCAAACTGATACCGAAGTAGCCATACCCAGTTATGCCCTTGCGCCCGATGTAAATACCGGCAGCAGAATCTTTACTGTTAACAAGGCAAATTGTATTGTTAATTACCGGTTAGAGGATTTTTTGATCCCGCACCGTAAGGGTTATTATTTCTGTGCGTTTGTAAAGGATGGTTCGACGCGCCATTGGATAGACATGACGCCCTATAAGCTAAAGCCCAATACATTCTATTTTACGGTGCCACACCAGGTACATCTAAAAGAAGAAGCCAAACCATTAACCGGCATGACGCTTTGTTTTACTGATGATTTCTTAGCACTTGAAGAAAATAGCCTGCTGCGGCAGCTACCTATTATACAGAACCCGGATAACGGCCACGAACTTATCCTGAATGATGCTGATGTATTGTTTATTGAGGATATGCTGGAGAAAATATATGCCGAAAATAAAGCTCACGGCAATTGGCAGCAAAGCATGCTGATGGGCTATATGCGCATATTGTTTATTTACCTGAGCAGGTTATACACCGAACAGTTTAGCCAAAAGGATACCGCGCAGGATCGTGTTGTGCTGAAAAGATACCTTTCAAAAATTGAAGAGCATTACACGGATTACCATGAGGTATCTGCCTATGCGGATATGCTGAATATATCTGCCGGGTATTTAAGCGAATTAGTTAAAGAGCAAAGCGGCAAGCCTGCTATTGCTCATATTCACGACCGCTTGATGTTAGAGACCAAGCGCCTGCTTTTTCATACCGATCAATCCATCAAGGAGATCGCTTTTAGCCTGGGCTTTGAAGATGCATCCTACTTTAACCGTTTCTTTAAAAGGTTGAGTGACCAAACCCCGGCGGGTTACAGAAAGCAGATCCGCGAAATGTACCATTAATGCCTGCTTAAGTGCAGTTTTACTGAAAAACGCCGGCCTACCTTTGTTTTTGTTAAACAACTATTAATGACAGAACAAGAATCAGCAAACAAGGCAACCGTACTCCGCTTCAATAAAGAAGTTATGCAACAAGGCAATGTTGAAGCATTGCTTGAAATTATCCACCCCGATTTTATTAACTATACCGCTCCGCCTGGTACAGCGCCGGGTCCGCAAGGGATACTTGACTTTACCATCAATATCATGCACCAAGCACTAACCGAAAGGGAAGTGATTATATATGACCAAGTAGCCGAAGGCGAAAAGGTTGTTACGCGCAAAACTATCCGCGGACGACATATTGCGCCGCTGTTGGGCGTGCAACCCAGCGGCCAAGTTGTAGACATTAACATTATCGATATCATCACCTTAAAAAACAACAGGTACATGGAGCATTGGAGCATCCGCGATATTACGGATATGCTGCCAAAGCTGCTGACCATAAACACAACTAATATGAAAAAAGTACTCATTACAGGAGCCAACAAAAGCATTGGCTTTGAAACAGCCAGACAACTGCTGCAACAAGGATATTTTGTATACCTGGGTAGCCGCGACCTTCACAATGGACAGGAGGCCATAAACCAACTAAAAACCGAAGGGCTTAATAACGTCGAATTATTACAGCTTGATGTAAGCGATCCTGCATCTGTTAAAGCAGCCAGTAAAAAGATAACTGAACTTGATGTATTGATCAACAATGCCGGTATACTTGGCAATGTACCGCAACCACCTACGTCCGAGCCGTTATCATCTATCAGGAAGGTTTTTGATACCAATTTCTTTGGCGTTATAAATATGATTCAGAGCTTTATTGAGGTACTTAGAAAATCGCCTGAGCCAAGAATAGTGAATGTGACATCAGGCTTAGGCTCGCTAACCCTGCACAGCGATCCAAACTGGAAATACTATAACGTTAAAGGCGCTGCTTATGGGCCGTCAAAAACTGCTTTGAATGCTTATACCGTCCACTTGGCTTATGAATTAAAGGATACCGCATTTAAGGTAAATGCGGTTGATCCGGGCTGGACAAAAACAGATTTTAACCGACATAATGGGCCGGGGACGGTTGAAGATGCCGCGACAATTATTGTTAAGTATGCCACCCTCGGCGCCGATGGGCCTACCGGGAAGTTTTTTAGCCAAGATATTGAAGCCGCAGATCAGGAAAGCCCATGGTAGTATTTTGCAAATGGTTTCTGTTTGATACCTTTGCTATATGGACATTAAAGTAATAGCTTTTGACGCTGATGATACACTTTGGGTAAATGAACCTTATTTCAGGCAGTCGGAAGAAGCTTTTTGTACTTTATTGGAAGAATACCTGCCACGGCATGAACTTGAACGCGAGTTGCTGAAAGTTGAAATAGGCAATCTTGGATTATATGGTTACGGTATTAAGGGTTTTGTGCTATCCATGATAGAAACAGCCATGGCCGTAACCAATAACATGATCAGCGCTAAAACCATTGGCGACATCATTGAGCTGGGCAAGCAAATGCTTAACCAGCCGCTTGAACTGCTGGATGGGGTAGAAGAAGTGCTTCGGGCGCTGAAAGGACGATACCGGCTGGTGGTAGCCACCAAAGGCGACCTGCTTGACCAGGAGCGTAAACTTAAAAAATCAAACATCGCCAATTATTTTCACCATGTTGAGGTAATGTCCGAAAAGGATGATGCCAACTATTTAAAACTGATCAAACACTTGGACATCCGCCCCAGTGAGTTGCTGATGGTAGGTAACTCCCTTAAAAGCGATATCCTGCCGGTGCTAAATGTCGGCGGCTACGCCATCCATGTGCCTTACCATATCACCTGGGCCCACGAAGAAATTGAACACAGCATTGATAGCGGCATGTTTAAAAGTGTGGAGTGCATCAGGGATATTTTGGGATTTGTGTAGTTCGGTTTATGTCACAATTGTCCCACGGAAGTGTGTGACAGATGGGACAAGTGGGACAGCGTTTTTAGTTAAGTGGCTGATGGTTAATTTCTTGTTTAAAAATGGTGGGACAAAATGGGACAAAAATCACTGGCAATATTGCGCCACAATTTATTAATTTTAATTGATCGTCTAAATAGGCAACTGTTTGGGAATGACAATTTGATGATAAAAACCATAATTCTTTTTAGTATATTAAAAGATATCCTAAAAAACCATGTCTATTTATCATAAATTTTACGAAACCGATTTTAAGTGTGGCTTTCAAACCCATAATGCTATACTTGACATTACCCCTTATCAACCAGAAGTTATGTTTTTAGGAACAAACAATCCTAATACAAAGGAAAACTTTGCAGATTTTTTTTACGGCAGGAATTATTTATGGCCAGGATTAAAAAATTTATTTATTCATAACGAAGTTTTGATAGATAACCCAAGAATGCAATTAAGAGGTAAGCCAGCTGAAGTTTTGAATCCTGAATTAAATGAAATATTTACGTTATGTAATAAATTAAGGTTGACATTTGCAGATTTGATTCTATGTTTATTCCATAATAATAGTGAATATGAAATTTTGGGTGATGACACTATTTTGTACCAGAATAATGAGTTTAATTTAATCCAAGATGGAAAAAAAGGTAAAATTGGTGGTCTGTCTGATCTTCATAATTTGAACCAAGTTGAATGGAATACAGACAACATAATTAAGTATTTGCAGAAAAATGATGCTATTAAAACTATTTATTTAACAAGAAAACCGGACGGTATATGGGCGAAACATTGGGATAAAATAAAAATAGAAACCCAAATAAGTGGGCGCGAATTTATTTCAATATATACACCGTCAGCCCAAGGCGGGGCTCTGCATAAACAAACAAATATTTATAAAAAAGGCAAAATGATTCCTTTGATAAATCATTGGATCAAAGGTCCAAGCGGAAGGTTTGACAGCAATTGGTTGAAGAATAATGGTGTAGATATAAATAATTTTTAATTGTTAATCTTTATAACGTATGTCATTTTTTAATTCAGTTAAAAGAAATTTAATGCAATCGAAATGTTCTAAATAATTTTTTTCGTAATCAGTTAATTCTTGATTTATATATTTATTCTTTAAATAATCAATTTCTGATATCGAATTGTTTAATGATTCTTTAATTTTCGTAATCGCATTAGTAAATTCATTATTTGGCTTTATTTTCATTTTGATAGCTTTCAATATTTTACTAATTATTCCTTAATCCGCTTCCACATCTCCTTTATACAGATCCTCTATCGCGTAAGCATATTTCTTTTCAATGATTTTGCGTTTGGGTTTCATGGTAGGAGTGATCTCGCCGTCTTCCATGCTAAAAGGTTTGCGTTTTACTTTGAAGTTTTTTATCCGCTCAAATTTGGCCAGTTCGTTAGATAGTTTGCGGATATCACTGTTAAGCCAGTCTTTTATCTCCTTATCCTCAATAAACGGATCTGCATTTTCAAAGAAATCCTCTTTTAAACCAAATTGTTCCTGCAAGGCTTCTTTTGCGGGGATAATGATGGCGGTGATATATTCGCGTTTATCGCCTAACAAAAACACGCCTTCAATTTTAGGGCTTTTCAGGTAAGTGTTTTCTACAGGTGTAGGGTATATATTTTTACCGTAGGCGTTAACCAGCATATTTTTCAGACGGTCGGTAATTTGCAGATTGCCTTTGTAGTAACGGCCAATGTCGCCGGTGTGCAGCCAGCCGTCTTTATCAATTGTAGCCGCCGTTTCTTCGGGTTTGTTTAAATAGCCCTTCATCACACAATGCCCCCGTACAATGATCTCGCCTTCTTCCGACTCAAAGCTTTCTTTAAATGAGTCGTGCGTTTGCACGGTATAGATCTGTTTGGTATCTACATTTTGTATGGCCACCTCAATGCCCGGGACAATGCGGCCAACGGTGCCATACACTTGGCGGTGCACTTCGGTTACCGCCATTACCGGCGATGTTTCTGTAAGGCCAAAGCCTTCTAATACCTTAATGCCTAGGTCGCCAAAAAACTCGCCGATGTTTTTAGGCAGCGCGCCGCCGCCCGATAGCATGATCTTTAAGTTACCACCCGTGCGCTCTTTTATTTTGCTGAAAACCAGTTTTTCTGCCAGGGCGTGTTGCGCATTTAGTATCGGGCCAGATGTTTTGCCATCTTCGTTAGCTATGCGGTGTTTCTTGCCAACCTCTAATGCCCACAAAAAGATCTTTGATTTTAAACCGCCAGCGCTGGTGCCGTTTTTCATAGCGCGGTCATGTATACGCTCTAACAAACGCGGTACACAGTTCATCACATTGGGCTTAATCTCGCCCATGTTTTTTGCCAAAAGCTCCAGGCTTTGCGCAAAGGCTATTTTAGCGCCCGAGTATAAACAGACGTGGTAAGTAGCCGTACGCTCAAACACGTGCGATAATGGGAGGAAAGATAAAAATACATCCGTGCTTTCAATAATAGGGATCTGGATCAAAGATACTCGTACGTTCTCAACCAGGTTATGGTGCGTAAGCATAACCCCTTTAGGTGTGCCGGTTGTCCCGGAAGTATAGATCAGGCAGGAAAGATCAGTAGGTAATATAGCTTCGCGCGCGCTGTTAATTGCTGACTGATGCTGATTTACCAGCGTAAGTCCTGTTGTAATTAAGTCTTTAAAGCCAATCACGCCGGCGTTTAATTTTTGTTTCTCCAGGTGCTTTTCGTAATCATCAAATGCGGGGATGATCCGCTCTAACGCGGCGCAATTATTGGCAACTTTAAGAACTTTCCTGAACAGAAACGGGTTGCCGCAAATGATTGTCCGCGCGCCCGAGTCATTTAAAATATATTCTATTTCGGTTTCAGTAAGGGTAGGGTATATGGATGTATTTACCGCGCCTATCTGCTGCAAGGCCTGGTCATAATAGATATAGTCAGGGCCATTCTCAATGATCAGTGCCAGCCGGTCGCCTTTTTTTATGCCGATGTTAATAAACCAGGCAGATATAGCGTCTATCCTGTTCAATGCTTCGCGATAGGTGATATCAACCCATGCGTCACCAACTTTATGACTTAAAAAGTTATGGGTATCCGGGTGGATATTTTTTACCAAATAACGGATCAGGCTGGGTACGGTAGTACGCTCGTTAACTAAAGTCATTGTTTAAATTGGTTGATTGCTTTAGCAAAACTATATTTTTTTTTGATTTCGCCGATTGGTTAAATGATTTCACTGATTTTTTGTTCTGATGTAAGCTTTTGTTACCTTCACTGCATAATTACTATCACCACATATCAAATCAGGATTGCCAAAAATCCGGCCTGTTAAACAGGTTTTACGTTGCCGGTATCGTCGGTAATGAAGCGCTATTGCGCTAATTCTAAATTTTAATACTAAAATATTTACCGGGCAATTTTATAACTGCCCAAAACAATTTGATATGGAAACAAAATCCAACAAAGCCGTAGTGGCTCAATTTTATAAAGAAATTATAAAAGAACGGAATGAATCACTGATCGATGTTTACGTTCGCAAAGATTATATTCAACATAGCCCTGCCGGAAAAGACGGCAGGGAGGGAATACGGGAAATGATCTGCTTCCTGAAAACCTTGCCACCATCCACAGAAAAAACATCGCCTGTAAAACTATTATTAGCAGATGGCGACCTGGTTGCCGGTTTACTGTACATTGCATTTATGGGTAAGCAAATGTTGGTGCTTGATCTTTTTAGATTGCAGAATGGCCAACTTGCAGAACATTGGGACGTAGTGCAGGAGGTTAATCATCCTGAATTTGATGGATTTGTAATTGATCTGAACGCAAATGCCGTGACCAATAAAGATTTGGTTAGAGCAAGATATGAATTGATGGAAGACTGCAAAGTTTACCGCGTGATAGGAGAAGGGGATATGGTTATCGTTCAATTAGAATATAATGAACAAGATATTCGCTTTGCGCGATATGATATCTTGCGGGTTAATGATGAGATGATAGACCAGGTTTTAAGCGTGAAACAGAAGATCTCGGATGTGATGATGCACGGTAACGGTATGCTGTAACAATTTATAGATTAGAGACGCGATGTATCGCGTCTCTACAATTGCCATAAACAAAAAACACCGATCTTGTAAAACAAGATCGGTGTTTTTTGTATCAAAATCTGTGTAATCTCTCTTTATACAGAGAAACTCTCGCCGCAACCGCAGGTACGGCTGGCGTTAGGGTTATGGAAGTTAAATCCTTTACCGTTCAAGCCATCCGAAAAATCAAGCTCGGTACCGGCAAGGTACAGGAACGATTTCATATCTAAAGCCATGCGCACACCTTTGTCTTCAAAAAACTGGTCGCCCTTTTTTTCTTCGTTATCAAAGTCAAGGTTATAAGATAACCCCGAACATCCTCCGCCCTGAACAGAAACCCTCAGGAAATAAGAGGCATCAAGCCCCGAATCCGTCATCAGGTTATCTATTTTACTTTTCGCTTTATCAGTTACAGTTACCATAGTTGTTAGTATTGAGTATCAAGTACCCAGTATCAAGACAAATTAAAAGCTTGATTATGTTAATGGTATCAAATGTCTTACTACTTGATACTATATACTTGCTACTGTAATTCTTAGTGGTGTGATTTTTCAAGCTCAATTGCTTCCATGCCGTTTTTAACGCGGAAGTCGTTAATTGCTGCTTTAATAGCATCTTCTGCCAAAACAGAGCAGTGAATTTTTACCGGCGGCAATGCCAGTTCTTCAACAATATCCATGTTGTCAATTTTCATAGCGTCGTCGATAGTTTTACCTTTTAACCACTCGGTAGCTAATGATGATGAAGCGATAGCCGAACCGCAGCCAAAAGTTTTGAATTTTGCGTCGGTGATGATGTTGTCATCCCCAACTTCAATTTGCAGGCGCATTACGTCGCCGCACTCGGGTGCACCAACCAGGCCGGTACCTACCTTATGACTGCTTTTGTCTAAGGTACCAACGTTACGTGGGTTAGTGTAATGATCAATTACTTTATCTGAATAAGCCATTTTATTAAGTTTTGCCCCCTAACCCCCTAAAGGGGGAATAAGAGTTGTTTATGTTTAATTATATTTTAATCCCTCCATACTCCCCCTTTAGGGGGCCGGGGGGCTTAGTGTTCTGCCCACTCAATCGAGTCAAGGTCAATGCCTTCTTTAAACATTTCCCAAAGCGGTGAAAGATCACGTAAGTGTGTAACCGCTTTTTTAGTTACCTCGATAGCGTAATCAACTTCCTCTTCGGTAGTGAACCTGCCCAAGCCAAAACGTATCGAAGAGTGTGCCAGATCATCAGATAAGCCTAAACTTTTTAATACGTATGATGGCTCTAACGATGCTGATGTACAGGCTGATCCTGAAGAAACAGCCAGGTCTTTCATCGCCATCATCAAACCTTCGCCCTCAACATATTTGAAGCTGATGTTAGCCACATGCGGTAGACGATGGTCAACGTTACCGTTTACATAGCTTTCTTCTAACACGGTTAAGCCATTTTGTAATTTATCGCGTAAAGCAGATAAACGTTTGGCTTCGCTTTCCATTTCAAGCATGCAAAGTTCGGCAGCTTTACCTAAACCAACAATGCCCGGTACGTTTAAGGTACCCGAACGCATACCGCGTTCGTGGCCGCCACCGTCCATTTGCGCGGTTACTTTAACACGCGGTCCTTTACGGCGTACGTATAATGCGCCTACACCTTTAGGGCCATAAAATTTATGTGCCGATAAAGCCAGCAGGTCAATACCGTCTTTGTTAACATCAACAGGTATTTTACCAACAGCCTGTACAGCATCGGTCATAAACAAGGCGCCATATTTGTGCGCAATGGCTGATATTTCTTTTATAGGCTGTATAACACCTATTTCGTTGTTACCATACATGATCGAAACTAAAATAGTTTCGTTTGTCATAGCGGCTTCCAGTACAGCAAGATCAACCAAACCATCTTCTTTAACCGGAAGATAAGTTACCCTGCCGCCCAGTTTTTCAACGTGCTTGCAGGCATCTAATACAGCTTTATGTTCAGTAACCGTAGTGACAATGTGGTTACCTTTTTCTTTATACATTTCAAAAACACCTTTTATAGCCAGGTTGTCTGATTCTGTAGCACCTGATGTAAAGATGATCTCTTTTTCGCTGGCACCTATTAACTTGGCCACTTGCTCACGTGCGTAATCAACACCTTCTTCGGCTACCCATCCAAACGGGTGGTTACGGCTGGCAGCATTACCAAACTTTGAGGTAAAGTAAGGTATCATAGCTTCCAGCACCCGTGGATCCATAGGTGTCGTAGCATTGTTATCAAGGTAAATCGGGATATTCATATCTAAATATATTAATAGTACAAAGATATGCAAACATTTTAATTTAAAATCATTCAATATAGGGCAAAATGGTCATCTTAAACTAATAATTTGAGCATTGTATGATCTAAAGAATATCTGTACCAAAAAAACGGATATCAACACATCTTGAAAACCGCCTGCCTTATCTTTTTCAAAAAATTAGGTTCCCGTGTCTTAAAAAAGCGTAATTTTAAGTCGTTCTTACCAACACAATGGCAACAGTTAACTACAAATACTTAAGTGTATGAATATCACGTATAATAAAGATATTGGCACAAAACAAAAAGCCCTTGCCATCAACCTCGACCCCGAAATTTACGGATCATTTGCCGAAATTGGCGCGGGCCAGGACGTAGCGGCCAATTTTTTTAAAGCCGGCGCATCATCAGGTACCATAGCTAAAACCATGTCGGCTTATGACATGACCGTGTCTGACGCTATTTATGGTGCGCTAAAGGTTAAACGTTATGTAAGCGAGTCGCGCCTGATGGCCATGCTCGAGCATGAATACAACTTATTGATAGAGCGTTTAGCCTCGCAACGGGGCGATACCACAACGTTCTTCGCTTTTTCAGATACTGTATCTACCCTTAACTATCACAAAACAAACGAGGCCCACGGCTGGATGGGCGTACGCTTTCAGTTAAAGCCCAACGGCCCGTTTAACGATGTAATAATACATGTTAAGCTGATGGACAATGACAGTAACCTGCAGCAGCAAGCGGTAGGCGTACTGGGCGTAAACCTGGTTTATGCCTGCTTTTATTACCATGCCACGCCGAATATCTTCCTGCTGTCGCTGATGGACGAGCTGGCTAAGGACCGTATCCAAATAGACATGATCAGGTTTGAAGGGCCTGACTTTGAGAAGGTGGATAACCGCCTGATGAGCCTGCACCTGGTAAAATACGGCTTCTCAGACGCCGCTTTGTTCGGGCCTGATGGCGAGAACCAGCAACCCTCAGAAGCGTTGTATAAAAAGCATATCTGCGTTATCCGCGGCCGTTTCCGCCCGATTATTAATGTGCACTTAGATATGTTGACTACAGGTGTAAAGCAGTTTAAAGAAGAGCCCGACGTAGATAAAGCGAATGTGGTGGTATTGAGCGAACTAACGCTGCAAGCCCTGAAAGAGCGTAACGCCGACGAAAGCGCCGAGATCGACGAAAAAGACTTCCTTGACCGTGTAGACATTCTTTGCTCGCTTGGGCAAACGGTATTGATCTCTAACTTCCACGAGTATTATAAGCTGGTAGCATACCTGTCAAAGATCACCAGCCTTAAAATGGGCGTGGTGCTGGGCTATCCCAACCTGGAGTACATCTTCTCTGAGGAGCATTATAAAGACCTGCCGGGTGGCATCCTTGAATCGTTTGCTACGCTGTTTAGCCGTAAGGTGAAGCTGTTTATATACCCTACGCTGCGTAACGGCGTGATCATGAATTGCCTGCGCTTTTACCCGCCACCGCACCTCATTGACCTGTACCGTTACCTGATAGCCAATAACAAGATCGAGGATATCCGCAACTATAACGAAAGTAACCTGCATGTGCAGACCGACATTGTGCTGCAACTGATCAAGCAGGGTGTTGAAGGCTGGGAGCAATACGTACCTAACGAAGTAGCGGCCATGATCAAGGAGCGTTGCCTGTTTGGTTACCCATGCGCTACCGGCACGGCTAATGCGTTAGATCAGCCGACGGAAAACACGACGGCTCAGTAGGTTTTGCAGCCCGATCACGTGTGCCAAATTGAGTGTCTCCCGGTGATACAGTTTGGTACACCTTTTTTGTATGTTGTTGCAAATGAATAGATTAATTTCCGTAATTCGGTTTGGTGGTACAGTTTGGTACACTTTTCCTGACTTACAGGTGTGTTTTTGTGCAGCCATTTTCTGACAGTATAGCGCCACCATACTTCTAAAATATTTATATATTTGTATATGAACAAAATAGAACATATTGGCATTGCCGTAAGCGATCTTGAAGCTGCCGGCAGCCTGTATGAAAAACTATTAAATACCACTGTTTACAAAATTGAAGAGGTGGTCACCGAAGGTGTTAAAACCGCGTTCTTGCAAAGCGGCCCCAACAAAATAGAACTCCTTGAAGCATCATCTGCCGATAGCCCGATAGCCAAATTCATCGCCAAAAAAGGAGAGGGGATCCATCACATCGCATTTGAGGTTGATGATATTAAAGCCGAAATGGCCAGACTTAAAGGTGAAGGTTTTGTTTTGCTAAACGATGAACCTAAACCCGGCGCTGATAATAAGCTGGTTTGTTTTGTACATCCTAAAACCGCGGGTGGGGTGTTGGTAGAGTTGGTGCAGGAGTTAGTGCCTAATCCATAACTTTATGATATAGCGTATTTTACTTCTCTGGTAATAACACAAGACAACAAAACGAATGGGCTTATTTGATTTTTTTAAGAAAAAAATAACTGAAACACCTGAAGATGTACAAAGAAATGAGCTGCCCCGGTTGAATAAAAATGCATATGTGTTGGCTGCTCTTGAGTCTCGGCTTGTTGAAATGGGATATCGGGTTGAAAGACATACACAATACCTGTCTATAATCGTGAATAATGATTTAGAAATAGGTGTAATGGTAGTAGAAAACCCAGACAGCCATCCAAGCATAATGCATCTAATGGTATCTGCTTCGCACGCGATATATTTTCCTGACGGAATAATAGAAAGTATTGTGGGTGCCGGACTCTCAATTGAAGATCAAACCAATACTGCTTTAAACAATTATATAACTTCAACATTTGTAACCATAATTGACAGTTTTACGGATAGTCACGACCCTGACCTTGACTTTATGGCGATGATAAATGGCGAATATATGTTGTTTCATCCCAAATTAGGAGACTTACTGATACAAGGTGAATGGAGTGAACAACCGCAAACCGAACTGATTTTTGATTTATTAAAGGATAAAATTCCAAGTCGGTTAAGCAATAACAAAATAAACTGGTTAAAGGTTTATATTTCAAAAAGGGCCGATGGGGAGATTATTGGCGAATGCCTTTTTAATAACGTTCCTTGGGAGTTGGGCGAAAAAGAAATTTTCAATTATGCTAAGAGCTGGGAAATGCCCGGTGAATTTAAAGGTATGAAACAGTTTATCTTGTTCAGACGATGTGACGCATACGATAAAGTGAATAATATAAGTTCCTGATTTTCCCCCGCTGTTCGAAGTCTGTGACTTCGAACTATTATGCAAATAGTCTTCAGACTATCGCGTTACTTTCCACCGCCCCAATAATCAAAAGCAGCCTTACCGATCTTTGCTATAGTCAATTCCCGTATTTCTTCGCTTGAGTGCGAGTCAGCTATAAAAACCGTTATCGCCAAATGTTTGCCGTTGGGTAGTGTGATTATCCCGGCATCGTTTGTGGCCCTTGTTAAGCCGTTGAAGGTGCCTGCCGTGCCGGTTTTGTGCGCTACAATGGTTCCCACAGGCAGTAAACCCTTTAATCTTTTAGCGCCGGGAGTTGAGGTGATCATGTCATTTAACAACACAGCCCTGCTGCTTGCAGAAAGTTTATGTCGGGTGTAGAAAATGTTTAAAAGACTGGTCATTGCCTTTGGGGTAGCCCAGTTTTGATATTGTATCGTGTCATTTTCAACCTGGATCTTCTCTGTTGTAGCTATCGCTATATCTTTTACACCCAGTCGATGAACATATTCATTCGCGAACTTTGTGCCGCCCAATAGCCGCACTAATACATCAGATGCTGAACCATCACTTTCTGAAACGCTGTATTTTACCAGGTCTTTAATAGCAATGTCCGTACCGTTTGGAAATTTATCACGCAGCGGGCTATGCCCGATCTTAGCGATATAGTCGGCTTTGGTAACACTGATCTTTTTGTTGAGGGATAGCTGTTTTTTATCAACCCTGTCAAGCACAGCCATAGCGATGGGGAATTTGTACACACTTTGCATCGGGAACTTTTTATCGCCATTGTAAGAAACTGTTTCGCCGGTTTCCAACACCAATGCGTAAACGCCAACGTTGCCATTTGCATTTTTTGCGCATTGGCCGATCTTTGCTTGCAGTACATTCTGCCCGAATGATAAATTGGTTTGGAAGAGAAAGACCAAAGCGAATGAAATGTTTACTAATAATGACTTACAAGTTGTCATTACTGGATAATTAAGATAAGACATAAGTAACTTCCTCAAAACTACCAATCTTTCATCTTCAATACCCATTTTTCAAACTGTTAATAATTTTTTAATTTTGACTTTTTACTTTTGAATTATATCACTACATTTGCACCTCTTTTATTAGAAAGAAGAAGAGAATTATAAAGATGAAACCATCATAAGCTGCCAAAGGCAAATTAATGCTTATGATAGCTTCATCACCGACATAGAACAAATTATAAAGATGAAAAAAGATCTGCATCCATCAAACTATAGATTAGTTGTATTTAAAGATATGTCTAACGACTATTCTTTTATCACTAAATCATGTATCGACACCCGTGAAACTGTAAAATGGGAAGACGGTAACGAATATCCGTTAGTAAAATTAGAGATTTCTCATACATCGCACCCTTTTTACACCGGTAAAATGAAACTGGTTGATACTGCGGGCCGTATTGATAAATTCCGTACCCGTTACAACAAGAACTAATAGCTTGTTGATAAAATATTTCCCGGTCCCGGCTTTGCAGTCGGGACTTTTTTTATTTTTGCGCCATGGCAATTATCCTATTTGACGATAACGCACACCAAACACTTCTACCGTTAACATACACCCGCCCGGTTGCTGATCTGCGCATTGGTATACTCACCATTGCCGAGAAATGGGCCAAACACCTGGATACAACCTATTCTTTCCAGACACAACCTTATCTGCAAGCTAAATATCCCGTGAAAACAGGGATTGATGACCTGTATATCAATGGTTCTGTTTGCCCTGATGAGGGATTACTTGAAGCCATCAGCCAGCTTAAAACAGGCGAGGCATTAAAACAGGGCGAGTTTTTAATAGCAGCAAAGGGTGCTACGGATAGCGAGTTTAGTAACGTTACCAATTACAATCCGTTTTTTATCAGTATAAAACATCCAGAGCATATCTTCAGTAAGAATGATATCGAGCTGCGTAAAGACTATAAACTATTAACCAAAGGCCGTGAAAGTGTTAAAATCAGCGATACTAATACCATTATAGGTGCTGATTTTTTTGCTGAAGAAGGCGCAACTGCCGAATGCTCGACGTTTAACACCACAAATGGCCCAATTTACCTAGGTAAAAACAGCAGCGTTTGGGAAGGTACAAATATCAGGGGCGCTTTAGCGCTTTGTGATAACTCTCAAATTAAAATGGGTAGTAAGATCTATGGTGCAACTACCATAGGGCCTTTTTCGCGCGTTGGCGGCGAGATCAATAACGCCGTGATCTGGGGCTATTCATCTAAAGGGCATGAAGGTTATTTGGGCAATGCTGTGTTAGGCGAATGGTGCAATATCGGTGCCGACAGCAATAACTCAAACCTTAAAAATAACTATGCCGAGGTAAAGCTTTGGGATTACACTACAGAGCGTTTCCGTAAAACAGGTTTGCAATTTTGTGGCTTGATCATGGCCGATCATGCTAAATGCGGTATTAATACCATGTTTAACACAGGTACAGTCGTAGGGGTAAGTGCTAATGTTTTTGGTGCAGGTTACCCGCGTAACTTTGTGCCTGATTTTGCTTGGGGCGGAGCACATGGTTTTGAGGTATATTCAATCAAGAAAATGTTTGAAACCGCCCAGCTGGTTTATGAACGTCGCACCCGTCCGTTTGATGAAATTGAACAGGAACTGTTAAGGACAGTTTTTACGCTTACAGAAAAGTATAGAAAAGTATTTTAAATAAGTCGATAGTCCATGGCCGATAGTCCATGGTTAAAATAAATTATAAATCACCATACTATGGTCCATTGACTATGGACCATGGTCTATTAAAAAACCAATCATGAGAAAAAAAATTGTTGCCGGAAACTGGAAAATGAACTTAGATTATAACGAAGGTTTGTCTTTGTTTTCTGAAGTTGTAAATATGGTTAAAGACGAAGCTACCGGAACGCAGGAAGTTGTGGTTTGCAGCCCGTTTATTCATTTACATAGCCTGGTTCAGCTGGCTAAAGGTTCGGCAAAGGTTTCTATCGGCGCGCAAAACGCGCACCAGGCAGAAAGCGGCGCTTATACCGGCGAGGTGTCTGCAAGGCAGGTTAAATCTGTTGGCGCTGCTTACGTTATTTTAGGCCACTCAGAGCGTCGCCAGTATTTTGGCGAAACCAATGAGCTGCTGGCTAAAAAAACGGATACAGCCTTAGCTAATGATCTGAAACCGATCTTCTGCATCGGCGAGACTTTGCAGGAGCGCGAGTCAAACCAGCATTTTGATGTAATAAAAAGCCAATTGGTTGAAGGTGTTTTTCATTTAGATGCCACACAATTTGCTAAATTGGTTTTGGCTTATGAGCCTGTTTGGGCCATTGGTACAGGTGTAACCGCAACGTCAGACCAGGCGCAGGAGATCCACGCGTTTATCCGCAAGGAAATTGCCGCTAAATATGATCAGTCGGTTGCCGATGCTACTACCATACTATATGGCGGCAGCTGCAACCCTAAAAACGCTTCAGAATTATTTGGCTGCGCGGATATAGACGGCGGTTTAATCGGCGGCGCGTCACTAAAATCACGCGATTTTACCGATATTGTAAAAGCTTTTAACTAAGACTTAGTATTGAGTAATTAGTATCAAGATAAGTGAAACTATTTTAAACAAAATCAATGTCTTGCTGCTTGATACTAACTACTTGCTACTAAAATGAAGTATTTTATTAAAGTTATACTGCCCCCTTTATTTGCTTTTTGGGCGTTTGCTTTATTTATAAAATTCACCCCTGTTTTTCACCACGTTAACGCGGCCGAGAACATGGGCGAAGACTCTGTTTACGGCCTCATCTCTTATTATAAAATATTTGCGCCCGCGCAAATAATCATTGCCTTACTTACCCAATTCTTAATTGTAATGCCGCTATGGAGAAAGATCATAGCGAAACCAAAATCGGCTATTCTTATTTTTATAACTTTGATTTTGATTTGCGCGATATTTGCTTTCGGATTGGCTTATGCGATCTGGGATCCTGAAACAAAAAAGAGCCGCTTTATTGATATCGGCTGGTTTATGACAGGGGTGCAGCTGTTTTATTGGGTGATCAATTTTTTATTACTGTACCTGTTAGACTGGAAAGCGTTTAGAAAAACGCAACCCGTCGCCGAAACTGATAACGAATCATGAATTACTACGAACTCCTTTTCACTACCATAACTACCGAAGATTACCAGCAGGACCTTTTGATCAATGCTTTGGGCGAGGTAGGTTTTGATACGTTTGAGGAGGTGGACCTGGGTTTTAAGGCATATATCCCGGCTGATGATTTTAACGAGGAACTGGTTCGAGAAACCTTATTGCCCTACCGCGACCTTTTTACGTTCAGTTACGAAGTAACGCTTATCCCCCAAAAAAACTGGAACGAAGTATGGGAAAGTAATTTTGAACCCATAACCATTGGCGACCAGGTGTTTGTACGCGCTACTTTCCACGAGCCAAGGCCCGAGTTTAAGTATGAGATAGTGATTGACCCCAAGATGGCTTTTGGCACCGGCCATCATCAAACTACAGCCATGATGCTGCAATTAATGCTTGAGAATGATTTTGCCGGCAAAGAGGTATTGGATATGGGATGCGGTACCGGTATCCTGGCGATAATGGCTGCCAAGCTTGGTGCCGGGCGTGTAGTGGCTATTGATTATGACCCGGTTTGTTATGACAGCACTATTGAGAACGCGCAGCTAAACCATATTGATAACATTACCGCGCTCTGCGGATCAAAAGAAGCTATTCCCGACGAGCAATATGATGTTATCCTGGCCAACATTAACCGCAATATATTGATCGATCAGATGTCGCGCTACGCGGAAGCCTTAAAGCCCGATGGCGAGATCTATTTCAGCGGGTTTTATGAAACCCCAGACCTTGATATCATTACTGACGAAGCCCGCAAATACGGCCTGAAATACATTATCCACAAAAAGGATAAAGAGTGGGTGGCCGCTAAGTTTATCAAATAATCTTCCGGTTCTAATCTTCATTATTTGATTACGCAGAACAACAATTTTGTTGTTAATTCTACGTAAACTCTATTTATATTTATGTGTTTTATCTGACAAAGAGAACCTAAAGACCAAGTAATTTTGTATATACTAACTTTTAGACCTAAAAAGTCAAAAAGACATATATTTTATAAATTCTAATATAATGAAGACCTATCTTGTACCCATCGATTTTTCGCGCGCGTCCGTACACGCTGCAGAATTTGCCGCCGAACTAAGTAAACAAACCAATGTTGAGCACATTGTTTTGTTAAATGCTTACTATGTCTCGCCACTGGAGACGATGCTGCCTAACCCGGATATGGTGCAATTACGAGAGGAGGAGATAGAGCAAAATGCTGCCGACAGGATAAAAAACCTGGAACATTTAAAGCATAAATTAAGTAAATTGGTTAGGGAAGGAGTTCAAATTACCACTCACCTTAACCGGTCGCACCTGCTGCGTGCCGTTATTGAAAATGTAGAAGACAAAAATGCCGATTTGGTAATTTTAGGCAGCAAGGGTAATACCAGTAAAAACGATTCGCAGGTGGGTAGCCACGTAATAAAAATATCAAAAGCCAGCCCGGTGCCGGTAATTGTAGTGCCGCCGTCTTATGATTTTGAAAATATCAGGCGCGTAGTTGTTGCCTGCGATTTTGATAAGGTTAAAGAAACCGTACCGCTTGAATCCTTGAAACGCTTGCTGGATAAGAAAAAATTTGAACTGCTGGTGGTAAACATTGATAAAGATTCAAGGCACCTTGCCGGCGATGCAGAGCGCCGGGCCGAGGAAACCGCTTTGCATAAAATGTTGTCGCCTTATCAACCAACCTACAGCTACGTAAACAATACAGATGTGATAAACGGGATACTCCATTTTGCTACGGATAATGACGCTCAACTTGTAATTGCCTTGCCGCATAAGTATAGCTTTTTCCAGTCGCTGTTGCATGACAGTGTCTCGCAGCAACTGGCAGAAAGCGCAGCTGTACCAGTGTTGTTATTGAAGTAATGAGGTTTGCCCTCTGATCTCCTCCGGTAGGGAGAATTTAAATAAGCTAATCAAAGCCCTCTCCATTGGGGAGGGTTTGGGAGGGGTGAAGTGATAAGGCTTGTTAAGCCAAGCGTTTTTGTGTTTATTTGCAGCGGATAAAAGCGTCTGCTAAATTATATGAGGGTACATTTTATAGCTATTGGCGGCAGTGCCATGCACAATCTTGCCATTGCCTTACATAAAAAAGGATTTGAAGTAACCGGGTCTGACGATGTGTTATTTGAGCCATCGGTTTCTCGGCTGGCCAAATATGGTATCTTACCCAAAGAAAACGGCTGGTACCCCGAAAAGATCACCAAAGATCTTGATGCGATAATCCTGGGAATGCACGCGCGCGTTGATAACCCCGAGTTGCTAAAGGCGCAGGAACTGGGTATAAAAGTATATTCATACCCCGAATATATTTACGAGCAGTCAAAAGATAAATTGCGGGTTGTAATAGGGGGTAGTCACGGCAAAACTACCATTACATCAATGATATTACATGTGCTGCAGGCAGCCGGCAAAGACTTTGATTACCTGGTGGGCGCGCAATTGGAAGGCTTTGAAACCATGGTGAAACTAACCAAAGAGGCCCCAATCATTGTAATTGAAGGTGATGAATACCTGGCTTCGCCGATTGACAGGCGGCCTAAATTTCACTTGTATAAAGCTAATATCGGGGTTATCAGCGGGATAGCCTGGGATCATATCAACGTGTTCCCGACGTTTAAAAGTTATATCGACCAGTTTAAGATCTTTATCGAAACCATACAGCCCGGCGGTACGCTGATCTACAGTAAAACGGATAAGGTTTTAGAGGAAGTTGTTGCCGAAGACGAATCAAACGCAATCAAACAGCCTTATGCCCTGCCTGAATATAGCATTGAAAACGGGGTTACTACAATTCTGTCAGACGGCGAAAAATACCCTTTAGAAGTTTTCGGCGAGCATAACCTGCTTAATATGCAAGCCGCACGCCTGGTTTGCGAAGACTTGGGCATTGCTAAAGCCGAATTTTATAACCATATCACAACGTTTAAAGGCGCGGCACGCAGGCTGGAGCTGGTAGGTAAAAATGATAGCGGGACAGTTTTTAAAGATTTTGCACACTCGCCGTCAAAGTTACTGGCGACTATCCATGCGGTAAAGACGCAGTTTCCGGACAGGAAACTGATAGCCTGTATTGAGTTGCACACCTTTAGCAGTTTAAATAAGGATTTTTTAGCAGAATATGCCGGTACGATGGACGAGGCTGATGAAGCAATAGTATTTATTGATAAGAAAACTTTCGAGCAAAAAAAGATGGAACCTTATCCTGCTGAGACAGTTAAAGCCGCGTTTTTAAAGGACGATCTGACGTTTTTTAATGATCCGCAATTACTATTAAGCCAGCTTCAAAAATTGAAGTTAGTTAATGCTAACTTGCTGATGATGAGCTCAGGGAACTTCGGCGGGATAAACCTGGTTGATCTAAAAAATAAAATATTAGAATAAATAGTTGTAAATAAAAAATAATTAGTAACTTTATTAACTATTGAGAAACCCTTATCCCCTGAAATGAAGTCACTAGGAAAAAAAATCAGACTATTACGTCACCAAAAGGCATGGAGCCAGGAAGATGTAGCAAAAAGGTTAGATATTTCTATTCCTGCTTTTTCTAAAATAGAAACCGGTATTACCGATATCAACCTGTCGCGCCTTGAGCAAATATCAAATTTGTTCGAAATGTCGGTTGTTCAATTACTTACATTTAACGATCTGGAGCAAGAACAAAAATTTGTTAATGAGTTAGATATTGTTAATAAAAAGCTGACAGACAGAGAAATAGAAATAATTGAACTGCAAAAGAAAGTTATTGAACTTTTTGAAGAACTGCGTCACAATAAAATAACAGCTTAAGTTTAAAAACTTAACTATCCATAAAATTAAAAGGCTTATACGTATATGGAATATATGCGTATAAGCCTTTTTTCTTTGCTCTTTGTCGTTTACAGGTTAGAAAACATAACGCATAGTTAAATGCTTATTGGCAAAAGTTGCACCCATCGAAGCGTGTAACGCCACCATTTTTTCATTAAAATCTCCAACCCAGGATAATTCTAACACATCGTATTGATTAAGCGGTAGCACATACTCGCCCAGTTTGATAAACAATGCAGATTCTAAGCCATGATTTTGGAACTTTTGCTTGGTACCCATTACTATGGCCCGCATACGGTTTACGCCTTTCCACTTATAATACAGAAATTTAAGCTTCCCTACCAGGTTAAGTTTTCCGTTAAGCGGCTTTAACATTTGGTTGGCATCCGGCAAAACTATATTGAACGATGCCGGTTCGCCATTTACATAGGCAAATAGTATTAAGTTTTCATCCATAATAGGCTTCATTTTATTAAAACTTTCTAATATGGTATTGTAATTTATCGGGACAAAATTTTCAAAGTCGGCCCAGGCATCGTTATAAATTTCAATAAAATCGGCCGCGAATTTTTCTATCTGTTTTGTTTCAAGATGTTTAAATTCATAGCCCGGTTTTTGACTAACCCATTTAGCTATTTTATAAAAACGCTCCGGGAATGGCTTATGTACATCCAGGTGATTGGTGATCTGTTCGTACATTTTTTTAAAGCCATAGTTATCAAAAATCACCTGGTAGTAAGGTGGGTTGTAATTCATGCCATATGACGGTGGTGAAAAGCCTTCGACCAGCAACCCCCAAAAAGTATCATTTTCGCCGAAGTTAATCGGCCCATCCATGGCCTGCATGCCATTATTTTTTAACCAATTCTTAGCAGTGTCAAACAGAAGGAAAGCGGCTTTTTCGTCATTGATACATTCAAAAAATCCCATCCCGCCGGTAGGCTGTTCATAATGATATGCTTTCTTATTGTTAATGAACGCGGCAACTCTTCCAATCAGGTTGCCTTTGTTATTTTTTAAGATCCACCGGGTGCATTTACCGTATTTATGAAAATTATTTTTAAGCGGGTCAAAAACAGCTTCAACATCATTATCAAGCGGGCAAACCCAGTTATTATCATTTTTATAAATGATGCGGGCAGTATCTAAAAATGCTTTTTTTGTGGCTTTATCTGTAACTTCAATAACGGTCATGAATGGATTTTAAATAAAAAAAGCATCCAGAAAGGTATTCTGAATGCTTTAAAATACGTTAGCTAATATAGTTATTAATAATCGTCGTCTTCGTCATCATCACCAAACTCTTCAAAGCCCAGGTCATCCAAAGGCCCGTCAAAATCGTCGTCTTCGTCAACAACTTTTTTCTTTGGCGTTACTTCCAAGTCGTCATCATCATCTTCTGCATCCGTGTTTTTAGGAATGTTCTTGTCTGCATTTTTTTTTGGCGTTCCCATGGGGTGATATTTATTATAAAATTAAAATTAGGATAAGCTTAATAATTTATAAAATCTTCCTGTAAATGTGTGTTCTTATTATTAGTAAAAATAACGAAAATTCAATTTGAAAAAAAAAACATTTAAAATTTATTCCTGCTGCTCGCCAATTGAACTTGAACCATCTGTAAGTTCTTTTATATGAGGCAATTCTTCAATATTATTTATTCCAAAATAATCCATAAAAAGTGAGCTTGTGCCATATAAAATTGGTTTTCCAATGGTTTCAGACTTCCCGTTTATTGCGATTAATTCCTTTTCAAGCAATTTTTGTATGGAGTAATCACAGTTTACGCCACGGATCTGCTCCACCTCGGTTTTAGTTACGGGCTGCTTGTAGGCAATGATGGAAAGCGTTTCTAAAGCAGCCTGGCTCAGCTTCTTTTTTGACCGTTGTAGTTGCAGTAAACTGATAACCGGGTGATAAGTTTTTTTAGTAAGAAACTGGTACCCGTTATTTACATGGGTAAGCTCAATGGCAAAATTATCTGCCAGGTATTTGTTCTTAATATTTGTAAGGCTCGTATTTATTTCTTCGGTTGTAAAATCGCGCTCAAAGGCAGCCTGCAGGCAGTATAAAATTTCTTCAACACGGATGCTTTGTTCTGAAGCAAAAACAAGAGCCTCTATATACAATTCAGGATTCTCCATTATGCAGTAAAATTAATATTCCTCAAACGTGTAACAAGTTTTTAATTAAAAATGCAACCGGTTATAGCTAAATAAGACCGGTTCTTAAATTATTTAATTAGAAATTAAATCCAAACATCACTTATTCGTATTACTGGTATGCTTTTTGGCAACGGGGAACTATAACCGAAATTATGATTTTTTTAATATTGAAATATCTTTTTTAATAAAAATTCAATAATTCCTCAAAGGAGTAACAATGTATTGACAATATGAAAACCGAGGCCGTTTGATTACACGTAGGTTAAAAAAGACAACCAGCAAATTATTACTTAAATACTAAAATATCAAATTCAACAATTCACTCATGGAAACAGAAAAATTATTTGAGAAAGATGATGTAAACTTGGCCAGACGGTCGTTTTTACGTTATGCCGGGGCAGGTGTCGCCACAATTGGCGTATTAGCAGCAGCCTCATGCCACAAGGACAAAAACCCGGGCCCGACTACATCAACAGGTGTTGACATTGGCGCTAAAGGTGATCTTGCCATACTTAACTATGCTTACGCACTTGAGCAATTAGAAGCGGCATTTTATATCAATGTTGCGGCCCACATGTACACAGGCGCTACTGCTGATGAGATTGCTTTATTAACAGATATTCGTGACCACGAAGTTGCACACCGCGAATTTTTTAAGGCAGCTTTAGGTACAAATGCCATTAAATCATTAACACCTAACTTTAGCGCAATTGACTTTTCAAAACGCGATAGCGTTTTAGCTGCCGCAAAAGCATTTGAGGATACAGGCGTAAGTGCATATAATGGTGCAGGTTACTTAATTCAAAACGCTGATTATTTACTGATAGCAGGAAAAATTGTATCAGTTGAAGCGCGTCATGCTTCATACATCCGCAATTTAGTTAGTCCGGGAAGCTTTGCTGACGCTACAATACTTGACGTTAATGGTTTAGACAAACAACAAACCATTGCCCAGGTATTGCCGATAGCAAATACATACCTTACTACCAAAGTGAGTGCGTCTAATTATGGTTACGTAGCATCTTAAAAACAGAAAAGTCATGAATTTATTTGGAATAATAGAAGAAATTGAAAAGGCAGATCCCGAGTTCCAGGACAGGATCAGCCCACGTCGCGCAGCGATAAAAAATATCACAAGCTTTGGTTCAAAAGTGGCGGTTGCTGCTATGCCGTTTGCTTTCAGCACCCTGTTTAAAAAGGCTTATGGCCAGGCTGCTACACCATCAGTAACTGATGTGTTAAACTATGCCTTGAAGTTAGAATATCTTGAATCTGCATTTTACAATGCAGGTGCAGCTTCGTCATTAGGCTTCTCTGCATCAGAAAAAGGATATATCACACTTATCCAGGGTCATGAAAATGCACACGTTAAGTTTTTACAAAGTGTGTTAATGTCTGCTGCGGTTGCTCAAAGTACACAAGGTAATAACGGGGTTTATGATTTTACAGCAGGCGGTACTTTTCCAACTGTATTAACAAACCTGGATACCTTCTTTGCGGTAGCGCAAGCGTTTGAAGATACCGGCGTACGTGCGTATAAAGGCCAGGCAGGTTTCTTGTTAGGAAACAACGGAGCTTTAACCCCGGCATTGAACATCCACTCTGTTGAAGCACGCCACGCTTCTGCCATCCGCCAGATCCGTAGGGCAAGAGGTGCATCAACTACCAAACCGTGGATAGTTGGCGCTAACGATACCGGTATAGGCGCTGTTGACGGTAACTATGCAGGTGAAGACAATATCAAACAGGGTGGTGTAACTATTACCAGCCTTGCAGGTGTAAGCGGTAATGTAAGCATTGCGGCTGCTACAGCAAGTTTCGATGAGCCGTTAACTTCGGCACAGGTTGTTGCTTTAGTTGCGCCATTCGGTGTAAAATAATATTGAAATACCTATGTTAAAAACGCCCCGGCTTGCCGGGGCGTTTTTGTTTTATGCCTTTTGCAGATTACCTGGATCGGGATTTAAATTGCATTTTTATACGGGGATAAAAGCGACATGATCAAATCAATCTTAGTATGCCTGGTAGTATTTAGCGGTGTTAAAACATTTGCTATATCACATATAGATACTCCATCATACAAACACAGCAGAACCCTAACCGGTAACAGCGGCAAAAGCATAGAGCAGTACGGCATCAAACAGGAAATAATGGGTACCTGGATGGGGCGTTCAAGCTGGAAGAATATTGCTAATGGTGATTGGCTCTGGGCTAAAGAGAGTGGCGTGCCAGCCTGGAAGGCAAACCATTTCGACCGCCCCATTGATGTGGGCGTGCCATTGATACCTACCGATATGGGCGTTAATTATAATGAATATTTAAAGGAGATCATATCGGGATCACAAGATAGTACTTTCATTTCTTTGGGCAGATGCCTGGCTAAGTACGGACCGAAAGCCGTGTACGCCCGGTTATGGTGGGAGTTTAACATGAACCCTATGCGGCAAACACCCGATCTGTTTATAGCCGCCTGGCGCAGGGCGGTGCCACTGATCAAAAAAGGATTTAAATCGGCAGCGGTTAACGGGCAAATAGTTAATATCGTGTGGTGTGTAAATGCCGGTAACCCAAACCCTGTGCCGTTTTATCCGGGTGATGATGTGGTAGATGTTATCGGGTCTGATACATACGGGATGATCTGGGGAGACAAAGACCCTACTCAACAACAAATGCTGGACAGGATAACCAAAGGCGACTACATGCTGCAGTGGCAGGCAAGTTTTGCCAATCAGCATAAAAAGCCAACCTGCATAGGCGAGTTTGGTAATGTTGCCCCTAAAGGAAATAAACCTAACGAATTACACGGAGTAGGCGATTGCCCCGAATATATTGACGCTATTTACGATTGGGTAAAAACTTGTAATTACGGTTGCCTGTACGTTTGCTATTTTAACCTGCCCGATGGCGGCGTGGGCCATACATTAGACCAAACACCGTTGTCGCTTAAACGGTTGAAGATGAGGGCGGTGAGTAGTCATTAGTCATTGGGTCATTACGTCATTAGTACATGTTCCAATGACTAATGACGTAATGACCCAATGATTAATAGTTAATCACCTGTTCTTCCAACTGTGTCGGCATTTCGCGCCAGTCGTATTTTTGGTTGCGGAGTTGCGGCTCAAACCCTGCGGCTTTGATAGAATCCTGGATACCTTTAGCGGTAAAACGGTGCGGCGCACCTGCGGCGGATACCACGTTCTCTTCGATCATGATGGACCCGAAATCATTAGCGCCTGCGTTTAAGCAGATCTGTGCCACCTGTTTACCAACGGTTAACCATGAGGCCTGTATATTTTTAATGTTCGGCAGCATAATACGGCTCAGGGCTATCATGCGGATATATTCATCGCCGGTAACGTTATTGGTGATACCCCGCACTTTACGTAATAAAGTACCGTCATCTTGGAACGGCCAGGGGATGAACGCGATAAAGCCATGATGCCCTTCAGGTTTTTCTGACTGTACCTCGCGGATCCATACCAGGTGCTCAAAACGTTCTTCAATGGTTTCTACGTGGCCAAACATCATGGTGGCCGAGCTTGGCAGGTTCAGCTGGTGCGCGGCGCGCATTACGTCCAGCCATTCCTTACCGCCGCATTTACCTTTTGATATCAGCCTGCGTACACGGTCGTTCAATATTTCCGCACCTGCGCCCGGCAGTGAATCTAATCCCGATTCCTTCATGGCACGCAGCACATCGATATGGCTCATGTTCTCCAGTTTGGCTACGTGCGCTATTTCAGGCGGGCCTAACGAGTGCAGTTTAAGCGTAGGGTATAATTCTTTCAGCTTTTTAAACAGATCAGTATAGAAACTCAGGCCCAGGTCGGGGTGGTGGCCGCCTTGCAGCAAAAGCTGATCGCCGCCCAGGCGGAACGTTTCTTCTATCTTTTGTTTATAAGTTTCAATATCAGTGATATAGCTATCCTCGTGGCCGGGGCGACGGAAGAAATTGCAAAACTTGCAGTTAGCTATACAAACGTTGGTAGTATTAACATTACGGTCTATCTGCCAGGTTACCTTGCCATGCGGAACCTGCTTTTTACGCAGTTCGTTTGCCACATACATCAGGTCGGCTGTTGATGCATTATAGTGCAGGTAAACGCCTTCCTCAATACTCAAAAACTCAAACCGCGAAGCGCGTTGTAACAGATCGGCAGTATTCATACAGCAAATATACAAAGTAGTAAGGTTAAAGGTGAAAGCGGATAGGTAAAAGGTATTTTATTGAAAAACTTTACCGAAAGCTAACAAAGCATTTGTTGGTAAATGTTTGTCACAATTGACCGTGTCGTGGCGCTAATGGCCGTTATGGCTTACGGCCTACTAACAAGATTCCGTGCACCGTAGGTGCTAAAGGTCGGTAGCAAAAAAACCAAATGTAAAATTCGTGCCGTCAGGTACGAAACGTGCGAAGTTGCATTGCTGATGACTTACCATTGCAGAAAGTGCTTGGCATATTTAAGCCCTATGGCGAAAATAATGTTGGAAGGAATTTCAAGCTCCTTATTAAAAATTAAAACGGGTTTTATCAGATCCGGACTGATATAATCGCGCTCTATCCAAAAAAACTGCCTGATGGATTTAACCGGGGTAGGCGAAAGTATTTCAGCAAAATCTTCGTCTAACAGGTCTATATCTTTGTAAAAATCCAGCTCAGCATATTCATACTGGTTCCACCGCATCTCTCGCACTAGATTTCAATTAAAGCAGACGGCAGCGTTAGCAACACGTCTGATATTTGTACTAATCTTTCCAGGGTTATTTTTGTGACGCCACATTCTATTTTGCTGTAGGCGTGCTGGGTTAATTTTAGTTTTGATGCAACGTATTCCTGGCTGTAGTGCAAGTTTTCGCGCCTAAGCCTGATATTCATTAATGTTTTTTTGAGGTTCAATGGCATTTTATTCCTTCAAATTAATTGGTAACCGATGCATAAGCTACAGAAGAGGTTGGAACGATATGCCTCGTTACCCAATTAACGTAATTTGAAGGAAAATAGTTTCCTGTTATTTCTTATTATTAAATTAATTAAATTATAACAATAAAATATAAACAATTTGATATTGTTACACCACATTCCCCTTCTCCAATTTCAAAACCTTGTCCACGCTCTCCGGTATCTCATGCTGGTAATGGGTCACGTAGATCAGTGTAACCTTACTCAGTCCGCAAATGGTATCTACCAGGCTTTTAAAATGTTGCTGCTGGTGTGTGTCCATGCCCTGGCAGGGTTCGTCAAATATCAGCAGGGGCGGGTTTTTGATCAGTGCACGGGCCAGCAGGCATAAGCGTTGCGCACTGGCCGGGATGTTTTTTAACAGCGTACGCGCGTATTTATCGATCTCTAAAGCTTTCATCCAGCGCAGGGCTATTTCCGCACGTTCTTTGTTGCTTGGCCTGAAAAGGCCCAGGGTATCATAATAACCCGATTCGATCACCTGCAAACAACTGTTATCCGTCGGGAAGTATTGGTGCAGTTCCGGCGATACAAAACCTATTTTCTTTTTAATGTCCCAAATACTTTCGCCGCTGCCGCGTTTTTTATCAAACAGGATAATATCATTGGCATAGGCCTGCGGGTTATCGCCGTTTATTAAACTTAGCAGGGTTGATTTACCGGCGCCATTATGCCCAAGCAGCGCCCAGCGGTCGCCGGGGTTTACCTGCCAGTCCACATCATTCAAGATCACGTTTTCGCCATATTGTACATGTACCTTATTCATGCTGATTATCTTCCCGTAATCAAAAGATGCGGCGCCGGTATTTAAAAGCGACCGTAATTCATCCTTGTCAATGTTATCAGTTTGCTGCAGTTCTACCAGTTTAGGGCTAAAATCAGCCTTCGTAACAACGTGAGTGATCACACCATTTTTCAATACGGCCACATTGGTAATAGCATCAGGGATCTCATAAGGCGATGTAGCCATCACAACAGTAATACCCGATGCAATGATCTCGTTAATAATAGCATTAAACTCCTGCCGCGTTTCAATATCCAGGCCGGTAAGCGGGCTATCCAGCAATAATAGAACAGGGTTTTTCAATAAGGCAGCAGCAATGCGCAGGCGTTTTGTTTCGCCATTTGATAATTTGATGAGCTGCTTGCGGCTTAAGCGGTCTAATTTTAAGGTCGTTATGATCTTATCAAAATCCCAATACACATCAGCCCGCGGAGCGGGTTTTATGGTATGCAGGTATTCGGTAACGGTTAAGGCATCCTCACTGTCAGACGAATTATAACGCTGCTGGTAATAAAAATCGCCGGTGTTCGATAGGTTTTTAAAATGATGCTTAGCCTCAACCATGGCCACCAGTTTATGGTGTGTTAAGTTTTCGGGATTGCCGGGATGCCGGTCAAGATAATCCTCGAAAAAGTGATAACGGACCTCGCCGCCTGTAATATTGAAATTACCCGCTATGGTTTGCAGCAAAGCGCTTTTGCCCGATCCGCTTTCGCCTACCAGGGCCCAGTTCTCGCCTTTGTTGATAGTAAAGTTTAAATGATCAAACAATACATTATTTAAAAACCTTACGGTGATGTTTTGTGCAGAAAATACAGGAGATGTCATAGCCGGTAAAATTAGGCATCTGTGCCAATAAGCCCAACTTATCACGCCAATAATTAAGCAATTTTATCGATGTAGTATGCTGTGTAGCTATTGATGTACATGATGTATAAACAATGTTTACTCCGCCCAAAAACATTTGGTGCGTAATGTTAGTTATTGCTGTAATTTAAAACCCTATTAACCATGAAAAAATTAAACATCTCCCTTTTAGTACTAACCATGATGGCGCTTAGCAGCTGTTCTGTTATAACCGGTATTTTTAAAGCCGGCGTATTTGTAGGCATCTTAGCAGTAGTAGTTGTAATTGGCGTAATTATCTGGATCATCTCGCTGTTTATGGGCGGTGGTAAATGATTTTACTTTTTTGATATTAATTTATTCAAAAGTTAATTATTGGCAAGCTTTTGGTTACACACATGGTAAATAAATAATCAAAACCATGGAAAACAACAAAGCAACTATCGAAACATTGAATGATCTGGTACAGATCAACAATGACAGGATCAAAGGCTACATGAATGCCATTAAAGAAACTAAGGATAACGATGACAACCTGGTAGCTGTGTTTAACAATAAGATATTGGAAAGCCAGCAGCTGAAATCAACCCTTGCCGAAGAGATTGAGGTATTGGGTGCCGATGTTGAAAATGCCACAACCGTTAGCGGTGCCATACACCGTACCTGGCTTGAAGTTAAGGCAGCATTTAGGGGCCATAGCGAAAGAAGTATTTTAGAAGATTGCGAGTTTGGCGAAGACGCTATCAAAAAAGCTTACCAAACAGCCTTGAACGAACAGCATCTACCGGCATATATCAGGGATATCCTGAACGATCAAAAGGCGATCATCGATCAATCGCATGACGAGATCAAAGCCCTGCGTGATTCGGTTGTTGAACTTAATCCTCAACAAAGTTAACAGCAACAAAAAAGCCTCCGGGATGAACTTCCGGAGGCTTTTTTGTTTTGTAACTAACAAAGATTACATTTTTTTAGTAGTATCTTTTTTAGTAGTGTCCATTTTGGTTGTGTCTTTCTTAGAAGTGTCAGCCATTTTGGTAGTGTCAGTTTTTACTGAATCAGTAGTAGTAGTTGAGCTTGAACCTTTGCAAGCTGCGAAAGAAGCTACAACAAGAGCTAAAGCAGCGATTTTTAATGAATTTTTCATGTTAAGTTTTTTAAAAAGTGACTATATAGTTTTTCTCTTAATACTGTAAAACACAAAAGGTAACCCACTATTTGTAAAATAGTGGGTTACCTTTTGCTAAAAAACTAATAATCAAGTATAAAAGTTGCTAAAATTATTTTTTATATCGGTGTTTTATAACAGTTTTAGTAATAATAGTACTATCGTTTGATCTGATATTATTAATATCAGGCAACAAAAAAGGTAACCCAAATGAGTTACCTTTTGCTAAAAAAAACTAAGTAATCAGCTTTTAAAATTGTTAAAATTATTTTTTAACAGAATCTTTTTTAACTGTAGTAGTTTTTACAGTAGTGTCTTTTTTAGTTGAGTCTTTTTTAGAAGTATCAACTTTAACTGTAGTGTCTTTTTTAACTGAATCAGTTTTTACAGAATCAGCGCCAGCAGAACCTTTTCCTTTACAAGCTGCAAAAGCGGTGATTGTTAAAGCAACCGCGGCAATTTTGAATGCATTTTTCATTTTTTGTCGTTTTGTTGTTGTTTATAAATGTGATTTATTGGTATTAATACATTTTTTACTAAAAGGTGACCCAATTATACAGCGTATCATGCATAAATAATTCGCATAAAAAAAGGGACACGGCATTTTAAGGCGTGTCCCTATCAATTTGCAATTAAAAGTACTTATTTCTTGTTGTGGGTTTCGGTAGTTTTGGTTTTTACCTCAGTTTTTTGTGTGCTGATGGTGGTGTCTTTTTTCAATGAATCAGGCGTGGCAGAGCTGGTGTCTTTTTTAACAGAATCTGTTGTAGTGGTAACGCTTGATGAATCAGTTTTTACAGAATCAGCACCACCGCTTGACCCTTTGCCTTTACATGCAGCAAATGATGCTGCAATAACTAAAGCTAAGAAGCCGTTTTTTAATGTAGTTTTCATGGTTGTGTGTTTAAATAAGTATAATTTGTTTAATAATTTAAAAACACCACACATTAAACATGCCAAACCAATTTATTACGCTTTTTTAACTGTTTGCAAATGATAATGTTAGTACCTTGGGCTGCAATGAGGGCAAAATATTGAAAGGCCAAACACAATATTTATTTAATTTAGATTTTTCTTACCTGCAATGGGTTACAATTTTGTATAAATAGTATTAATAGTGAATAAACAGTTAAAAGATTCAACGCCAACAGACAGCGAGGTTATTCTTGGGATACTAAATAATTCGGAAAGCGCATTAAGAAAGCTCTACACAGCTTATTTTCCGATGGTATTACAATTGATCATTAATAATAGCGGCGATGAAGATGATGCTAAGGATATATATCAGGAAGCAATAATTGTTCTTTATAATAAGGTTAAAGCCGGCGATTTTGAATTAAGTAGTAAGCTGAAAACTTATATCTATTCGGTTTGCCGCAGGCTGTGGTTAAAAAGGTTGAGTCAGCTTAACCGATATGGCGGGGATATCAGGGATTTCCAGGAGTTTTTGCCGATAGAGGAAGAGGAGGTAGACCAGCATAGTGACCGCGATATCCAGTTTAACAAAATGGAAAGCGCGTTAAGGTTATTAGGCGAACCCTGCAAAACCATTATGGAGGACTTTTATATCCACAATAAATCAATGCAGGATATCTGCGAACGTTTTGGTTATACCAATGCAGACAATGCCAAAACGCAAAAATATAAGTGCCTGCAAAGGCTGAAGAAACTATTTTTTCAGCAGAAATAAAAAGGAGTAAGAAAATGAGTGATGACCAGCTTTTAGAAGTAATTGAACGTTACCTTAACGGTGAAATGAAACCGGATGAGCGTAAGAAATTTGAATTGCTGCGCAAGGAGGATGCCGAGGTGGATGGAAAAGTTGTGGAACATAAACTTTTTATAAGCCTTTTAAAACAATACGGCGAACGTGTTGAAATGGAAAGCCGCCTTAACGCTATCCATGATGAAATAGATGTGCACACGCTGAAAGAAAATCTGATGATCCACCCGATGTGGATCGTGCAGATGTGGCGTAACCATCATTCAAAGATCTCGGTTGCCGCGTCGGTGGCTATATTTACCGTGTTAAGCGTGTTGCTGTTTACCGGTAAACTAACCAACAGCGATAACCCGAACATCATCGAATTGAAAAACAAGGTAGAAAGGCTGGATAGATCAAACACCAACTTAAGCCGTTCTATCAACGCTATTAAATCAGATAAATCAGTAAAAGGTAAACCCGTTGTTGATAAATCCACCTTTACCGGTACCGGTTTTGCTATTACTGCCGATGGTCTGATCGCTACCAACTACCACGTGGTAGATGGTGCCAACGCGGTTTCTGTACAAAACGCACAGGGCGATAGCTACAAGGCAGAGGTATTATATGCCGAGCCGCAGCATGATATTGCTATCCTGAAAATAGTTGATAAGACTTTTGAAGGCCTTGATGCTGTACCTTACACCTTTAAACGTGCGGAAGGTAATATAGCCGAGCAGATCTCTACCTATGGTTATCCTGACGGATATCCTGCTTACAGCCCCGGTTCGTTATCATCACTGGTTGGTCAGAACGGCGACAGCGTACATTATAAGGTTACTATACCGATCAATCCCGGCAACAGCGGCGGCCCGCTATGGGACAGTAAAGGAAATATCATCGGTATTACAGATGCCAAGCAATCGCAGGCTGAAGGTGAGCATTTTGCCATCAAATCAAGATACCTGTTAAATGCCATCAAAAATATTCCTGCAGATTCGCTGGACAAGAAAGTTATCCTAAACAAAAAGAATACTCTTGCCGGCCTAAGCGAAGCGCAAAAAACAGAAAAGACCAAGAACTTTGTATTTATGGTTAAAGTTTATAACTGATAAATACTCCATTTACCTATGGACTGGAAAAGGCGCTGTAAGGCGCCTTTCTTGTTTGACCTTGATTTTTAGGATTTGATGATTACCATGATTAATGTTAATTATCAAATCAAGGAAATCCTTAAATCCTAAAATCAAGGTCTATCTATCTACTTCCCCCAAAACAAAATCAATACTGCCTACAATAGCTATCAAATCAGCAATCATAACGCCTTTGGCAATCTCCGGCAATACAGACAAATTGTTAAAGCTGGGCGCGCGTACTTTTGCGCGGAAAGGTATCTCTGAACGCGCGTCGGTATGCATAAAGTAAAAACCGAGTTCGCCTTTTGCGCCTTCGCATCTTATATAGTAGTCCTGTGGTTTTGGGGTGAGTTTGCGGGGTAGCTTAGCGCGCGGGTCAAAATCGGTGGTGCGCTTTAACTCGTTTTGCAAACGGTCAAGGCATTGTTCCATGATCCTTAATGATTGTTCAATCTCATCGACGCGCACTTTGTAACGGTCCCAGCAATCGCCAACGGTACCCATTTCGCCTTTACCTACCGGGATCTCAAAATCTATCTCCGGGTAAACCGAATAATTATCTATCCGGCGCAGGTCCCATTTTAAACCGGAACCACGCAGCATAGGGCCAGAGCAGCCATAGTTAATGGCTACATCACGCGGCAATACGCCAACATTTGCAGTACGGCTGATGAAGATCTGATTTTCTGTTAGCAACTGATTAAGCTCGGCCATTTTGGGCCTGAAGTAATTAACAAACTCGCGGGCGCGTTCTTCAAAGCCTACGGGCAGGTCGTAAAACAAGCCGCCAACCCAAATATAATTATACAGCATGCGCGAGCCCGAGGCCCATTCAAGCATGCCCATAATATGCTCACGGTCCTTAAACAACCAAAGGAAAGGGGTAAAGGCACCAATATCAATACCATAGGTGCCAATAGCTATCAGGTGCGACGCGATACGGTTCATTTCGCATACCAGTACGCGGATATATTCTACCCGTTTTGGGATATCTTTGTCGATACCCAGCATGCGCTCAACACCCATTACCCAGGCATGGCTGTTATTCATGGATGCCAGGTAATCCAGCCTGTCGGTAAACGGAATAGTTTGCTGATAGGTAAGCGACTCGGCATGTTTTTCAAAACAGCGATGCAGGTAACCCATGTGTGGGATAACCTCTTTAACGATCTCCCCATCGGTGATCAGCTCCAGCCGCAAAACCCCATGCGTCGACGGGTGTTGCGGCCCCATGTTCAGCACCATGTCCTCAACGCTGGCTGCAGCGATCTTGTGATTATAGTTCTCTAAAGCTGTATTTATCATCGTCAAACTCCCCCTTTAGGGGGCTGGGGGGCTAAAAATCAATCTTTATTCCTTTATAATACTCTGCAGTCTTATAGTCTTTACGTAAGGGATATCCTTCCCAATCATCCGGCAATAAAATCCGGCGCAAGTCTGGGTGGCCTTCAAAAAATATCCCTACAAGGTCATACGCTTCGCGTTCATGCCAGTCGGCGGTGCGGTAAACAGGTGTCACGCTTTTAAAAACAGGTTCGCCATTGGTACGATCATGTTCCTTGCTGATCTTCAACGTAAGCTGCAATTTATAAGGGATGGATGCCAGGTGATAAACCACACCAAAGCGACCGGCCTCAACACCATAGTCAACGCCGGTAAGGCATGACAGAAAATCAAAATAGGTTTTTGAATTATTGCGCAACTCAAGGCAAACATCTGCTATCCGGTCGGGCGCTATCAATAACGCCGGTTGTAAGCCGCCGGTTTCTTCGCCTTCTATAACGTCCGCGCCGAATGTATTGGTTAGCAATAATTTAATATCCTCAAAACTCATGGTGCAAGGCGTACTTTCTTCCAGCTTTTGTTATCTATCTTTTTAAATACAATACGGTCATGCAGGCGGCTGCGACGTCCCTGCCAAAACTCGATCAGGCGTGGCTTTAAAATGTAACCGCCCCAGTATGATGGTTTGGGCACCTCTTTATCGGCGTACTCGCCCTCCAGTTGGCTCATTTTAGCTTCCAATTCATCGCGGCCAGCAATTTCCTGGCTTTGCGGCGATGCCAGCGCGCCTATCTGGCTTAACTTAGGACGAGAGTGAAAATATTGTTCAGACTGCTCTTTGCTTAATTTTTCAATAGTGCCTTCAATACGTACCTGGCGCTCTAATTCGCCCCAAAAAAATACAATAGCGGCATTGGGGTTTTTGGTTAGCTCTTTGCCTTTGCGACTTAAGTAATTGGTGTAAAAAGCAAAGCCATTGGCGTCAAACCCTTTCAGCAAAACTATCCGTGCCGACGGGCGCCCATCAGCAGTTGCGGTTGCCAGGGTCATGGCGTTAGGTTCATGTATTTCGGCTGCTACGGCCTCATTAAACCATATATCAAACTGTTTTATCGGGTTTACATTTATGCTCTTTTCCGATAGGGTGGCAGCACTGTAATCCTGTCTTAAATTTTGTAGTTCTTCTTTATTCATTTGTGCAAACTTACAAATTAAATATACCGTAAATAGTTATAATTGTATTTCAATGGTAACGGTTTGAACATATTTTACGTTACATTGTTAAACCAATCTATATTATAAACTACGTTTATGTTAAATTCTATCACAGCTGCGGCAGGCCGCTTGTTAATTTCGGAACCCTTTATGACGGATCCGAATTTTAAAAGATCGGTTATCCTGTTAACAGAATATGCCGACAGCGGGGCCATGGGCTTTATTCTTAACCACCAAAGCGACTATTTATTGGGCGATGTTTTGCCCGATACTGCATATTCAGAACTGCCAGTTTACGTAGGCGGGCCGGTAGCAGCCAATACGTTGCATTTTATTCACTGCGTGCCCGAGAAAATAGAGGGCGGCATTGAGATCTGCCCCGGAATATATTGGGGCGGCGATTTTGAATCTGTTAAAGAACAGATAGCCGGTTACCGGTTAAACCAATCAGAAATAAAGCTTTTTATGGGCTATTCCGGCTGGACACCCGCCCAACTTGATGAAGAATTAAAAGAAAATAGCTGGATAGTTGCCGAGAAGTGTAGCGCCGATACCATATTTAACGTTTCAGAACAAAATATGTGGAAAGAAGTGGTTATTAGCCTGGGCAGCAGGTACGCGCACATTGCTAATTTCCCCGAGAATCCGCAGTTGAATTAAGAGATTAGTTAATTAGAGGTTAGAGATTAGTTGTTATGCTTAAAAAACTTTTGATCCTGCTATTTATTGGCAGTTGTTTGGGGTGCCATAAAAACCAACAAAAGGCCGGCTGCGGCACACAGGTATGTACCGACATATTTGCCATCATCAACATAAAATTTACCGATAAAAATGGGAATGCTATTACTGTGCAAAATTACAGTGTTACTAATCTGCGTACGCATTTAAAAATTATCGACCCTGGTTCAACAATCATAGACTTGGCTTATGGCTATTATTTAGTTGCTGACGACAGTGCCAAATCACAACTATCAACCGAGGGCGATGACGTGCTGGTATCAGCAACTGATCCTTCAACCAATCAAACCAAAACCGTTACCCTGAAATTATCCGGCGGATGTAATTGCCATGTGAATAAGGTGTCTGGGGTGGATACGGTGGCGTTTGATTAAATAACGTAATTTCGGGATAAGGAAACCGCAGTGTCATTTCGAACGAACGGTGAAGGGTATAGCGCTTTGGTGTGAGGAGAAATCTTCTACACCGTGCATTTCCGCCTTGTATATTGTAGAAGATTTCTCTTTCGCAGCTTCCCGCAATCTCCCCGCATTGCTCTATCGAAATGACACCTTCTATTATTTAAGATCTTTTAACATCTCTTCTGCCGATTCCTCAACCTTTTTCTTTAGGTTTTCTTTAAACACGATCAGGTTTTTAACTATCGTTTCGTCGGCGGTTGATATGATCTGCGCGGCAAGGATGCCCGCGTTTTTAGCGGCATTTAAAGCTACCGTGGCAACAGGGATACCATTTGGCATTTGCAGGATAGACAGGATAGAATCCCAGCCATCAATAGAGTTGCTTGACTTAACTGGCACGCCAATAACAGGTAAATGCGTTAATGAGGCCACCATACCCGGTAAATGCGCGGCACCACCGGCACCGGCAATAATTACCTTGATGCCACGGCCTGCGGCCTCGCGGGCGTAAGTGAACATACGGTCGGGCGTGCGGTGTGCCGATACTACAGTTATTTCGTACTCAACACCCAGTTCTGTTAAAACATCAGCGGCATCCTGCATAACCGGAAGATCCGATTTGCTGCCCATGATTATACCTATTTTTGGAGAATTCATATTTTTAATAATTGAAGATAATACACTTTAAGCTAAAACCCATCCTAACTGAGATTTTTTCTTTGAAGTGATCTTTTGTAAACCAGTATTACTCCTGCCAATAAGATTGCCGCTATACCAATAACATAACCAAAACGGCTTAACAGTTCAGGGCCATTATCAGTAACAATTTTATTAGCAGGTATGTTAATTTTTAACGAATTAAAATATGCGTTTAGCGTGGTATCGTTGTCCGGCAAAGAGTCTCTTGACAGCAGCGAAATATTAAGCAGTTTATCATTTAAAAAAACTAAACGACTGTAAGCGTAAAGCTCTTTTTTAGGCAATTTAGAAGTGTAAGTGTATGCTACCGCGTCAAGATTAGCTATCGAGATTTTTTTCTTATATAAAAGTTTGCCTTTTGCTGTATTTACATTACCATGGATGTAAGTGTCATATATTTTTTGATTTACATTGTTGGTGAAAAGCTGGCTTAACGTTTTTTTATAAGAAGCAACCTGTGCAAAATAGATCTCACTATTTACTTTAAGATAGTACATGGTTATCCCGTTAGGCAATTCCTTAACAACAGGTTGCCCCGGGAAATTAATTTGCGCTATCTGCTTAAGATTTTGTGTATAAATTAACTGGCAGAAAGCAGGTATCGACAAAAGGAATAAAACTAAGAAAGAAACTATTTTTCTCATTCGTAAGTTGATCAGGCAACTACCTTAAGCGTTTTCTGCACAAAGCGGGCTTTTTCTATCGCTTTCTCGCGGTCATTATCTACCACGGTAACATGGCCCATTTTGCGGAACGGTTTGGTTAATGCCTTGCCATATAAATGCACATATACTCCGGGACATTTTAAGATCTTTTCGATCCCCTGGTAAACGGCTGGGCCTTCAAAACCGGGTTCGCCTAATACGTTTATCATCACCGCGTTGCCTAAGCAGGCGGTATCGCCCATGGGCTGGTCAAAAATCGCCCTTAAATGCTGCTCAAATTGTGATACAACATTGCCCTCAATACTTTGGTGTCCGCTGTTATGCGGGCGCGGGGCAAGTTCGTTCACCAGGATCTGCCCGTCTTTTGTTAAAAACATTTCGACAGCCAATAAGCCAACGATCTTTAGATCTTCGGCTATTTTCTTGGCGATGCGCTCGGCTTCCTGCTGGATCTCGAACGAAAGGGTAGACGGCGATATCAGGAACTCCACCAGGTTAACTTCCGAGTTAAACTCCATCTCAACCAATGGGAAAGTACTCACCTCGCCGCTTTCGTTACGGGCCACAATAACTGCTATTTCTTTTTCAAAATCAATTAAGCACTCTACAAGGCTGGGTTCTTTAAAAGCGTTAGCCAGGTAAGTTTCGTCAGACACCTTATATACGCCGCGACCGTCATAACCATCGCGTCTTAGTTTTTGAATGTAAGGATAAGGGATATCGGTTTGCTGTTTCAGGTCCGCAATGGACGAGATCACCTTAAACTCGGCAGTGGGTATGTTGTTCTCTTTAAAAAATTGTTTTTGCAGGCCCTTATCCTGTATCAGACGGATAATTCTTGGCTGGGGGTATACCAACACACCTTCTTTCTCCAATTGCTCCAGCGCGTCTACATTTACCTTTTCTATCTCGATAGTAAGCAGGTCGACCTTTTTGCCAAATTTATACACGGTTTCATAATCGCCTAACGAGCCAACTGTAAATTCGTCGCATAGTTTACGGCAGGGTGCCTCGCGATCAGGGTCGAGTACTTTAACGGTTACGTTATAATTAATGGCTTGCTGTATCAGCATACGGCCAAGCTGACCGCCGCCTAAAATTCCAAGTTTAAGATCTCCGTAAAATGCTTTCATTTTCAACTGCAAGTTTACCCTAAATCTTTCAAAAATTGATGAGGAATTTTGGTTTTGTGGAGAGGTGTGCACACCATAGCGATGGGTTTTAAACCCATCGCCATTAAAATATTTAATTTTCCTGTTTATCCGCCACCGTAGCAATCGGCAATCCCAAACATAATATCAACGCGAACAGCCCGGTTATAACGTCTTGTATCTTAATAGGGTGGGGGCCTATTTTGCTTAAAGGGATCACTGCAATATTCATAATTACCCACGCTAATGCCCCGAATACGATGGCTACGATGTATTTATTTTTAAATACCGTGTTAAACAGCGGGTATAGCCTGTAAAATACCGTTGTGAATAAAATAGCGATCAAATAATGAAATATTACGCCCGAAACTATCATTTCGGTACCGCCTTCAAAAGCGGCACGGCCAAACATGCCGCTGGCTATATATCTAAAGATAGTTTCAGGACCCAAACTTAAATTAAGTAATATGGCTGCAATGCCATCCAATGTACCGGTTAAAAGGCTTAACCAAAGGATGGTAAGTAGTGTTTTTATTTTGTTATCGTTAGATTTTGACATGATTGAATTTATTAAGCGCCGATATTATTTGCTCACATTTTTAAAAAGCGAATAGCAAAGCAAATTATCAAACTCCTCGTTGTTTTTGTTTTTATCCATAAGAGCGTTATCAATTTCGAAATGGTTTTTCTTCAATAGCATTATTGAACGTTCATTTTTTTCATGGGGCAAAGCCGTAATTGTTTTAACCCCGAGATTATTAAAGCCAAACCCGATAACTTTTGCCATGGCTTCCTGCATTAATCCTTTTCCCTGGAAATCCGGGTATAGCTCATAGCCTATTTCAGCCTCTATATGATCTTCGCTTAAATTATAGAGACAGATGGTACCTATCAGTTTATCATCAGCCGGAAATGTAATTGCCCAATAGAAAGATTGGCCGCTATCAACACTGGTCTGGATCTTTTTAATGAAATCAAGAACCTGGCTGATACCGGTAGTTTCGGGTCGGTCGAGATATTGATTAACGTCGCTATTGGTTCTTAGTGCAAATAAGGCATCGGCATCTTCGGCTTTTAATTTTCGCAAGGCAAGCCGTTCGGTAAAGAGTTTGCTAAATCCTGTAGCCTTGTCCATGACATTAGCTTTTTACCAAACTTTCGCCTTCTATTTTTTTCTGCAGTTCAATAATGGCGCCTATCAATGCCTCGGGGCGCGGCGGGCAGCCTTGTACATATACATCAACCGGGATAACACGGTCAACACCCTTAACCACGTGGTAGCCATGCTGCCAATACGGGCCGCCGCAATTAGAACATGAACCCATGGAGATGACATATTTTGGCTCGGGCATTTGTTCGTAAAGGCGTTTAATGCGTTCGGCCATTTTAAAGGTTACCGTTCCGGCAATAATGATCACGTCCGACTGCCGGGCTGATGGCCGCGGGAAAACACCCAGCCTGTCCATATCGTAGGTAGACGCGTATGATCCCATCATTTCTATCGCGCAGCAGGCAATGCCAAAGCCCATTGGCCAGAGCGATGACAATCTTGACCAGTTTAGCAGGTCATTTAATTTGGTGACAACTACGCCGCCGCCTTCGCTGTTGATATCGTTACTCATCTGCCGGTTTTTTAAAGGTGGGTTTAAACATAGGCTTGCGTACAGGCGCAGGTTCTGTAGTTGCTGCTACGGGCGCTGTCGTTGTTGCTAAAGCAGGTTCTGCAGCAAAGGGCCTTACTTTAAATGTACCCTGTTCAATGTTTAACTGATCATATAATGATGCCGGGATATTTGCGTTGGTGGTTGGTACAGCCGGTTTGGGTTTTATCCAATCCAGGTCGCCTTTGCACCAAACGTAAACCAGGCCCAGTATCAATATCCCCAGGAAAATAAACATTTCTGCTAACGAGAACCAGCCCCAGCGCGCGTCGGCGGTTATGATCTCATGACTGCCAAACACCGTCGCCCACGGAAAGATGAATACCATCTCTACATCAAACAATAAAAATATCAGTGCTATTACGTAAAAGCGCGAGTTAAAAGGGAGCCAGGCATTACCTATCGGTTCTTCACCGCATTCGTATGATGTCAGCTTTTCGGTAGTTGGGTTGCTGGGCGCGATCAATCGGTTCAAAAAAAACATCAGGCCGACAGCAATAATTCCTGTTATTAAAAAGATAAGTATCTTTCCAAATTCTGATATTTGCGAAACTTCAACCATGCCGGCAAATTTAATAAAACAAACAGATTTTGATGCTATAATTATTGGCGGCGGTGCCTGTGGATTGATGTGTGCCGTACAGGTAGGTTTTTTAGGCAAGCGTACACTGATCCTGGAGAAGAACGATAAAGTAGGTGCCAAGATCCTGATCAGTGGCGGCGGGCGGTGTAATTATACCAATCTGTACGCTTCGCCCAAGCAGTTTATCTCACAAAATGAACACTTTAGCAAGTCGGCCTTTGCGCAGTGGACGGTGGATGATACCATTAGTTTTTTTGAAACTTATGGCATTACAGGTAAAGAAAAAACGCTGGGCCAATTGTTCCCGGTGAGTGATAAAGCTAAAGATATTGTCCAGGTTTTTACAAACCTGTGTCATGACCTGGGCCAGGAGATCCGCTGCGAAGCCGATGTTAAAAGCGTTGAACAAAGCAACGGAGGTTTTGAAGTTGTGTATGAGAAGCATGGGCGCGAGACACGTTTATCAGCAGGAAAGGTTGTTATAGCTGCCGGCGGCTTGCCCATACAAAAAATGGGCGCTACAGATTTCGGACTGCGCGTAGCCCGTAAGTTCGGCCTGAAAATTATTGATACCGCCCCGGCGCTGGTGCCGCTCACCATTACGGGTAAAGACCAGCAATGGTATGAGCAACTGTCGGGCAATAGTATTTTTTGCCGGGTGTGGAACGACAGGGCCAGCTTTGAAGAAAACATATTGTTTACACACTGGGGTTTGAGCGGCCCGGCGATATTACAGATCTCGTCATACTGGAAAGCGGGGGAGTTTATTTATATTGACTTGCTGCCAAATGAAAACATCACACAACTGATACAGGAAGAACGCGAAGTAAACGGCAGAAAGACATTGCTTAATTACCTCTCGGGTATTTATACCCGCAAATTTGCCGAGGCTTTAAGCGGCTATTTACCGGTAGACAAGAACCTGGCATCATTAAGCAAAACCGACTTTGAAGCTATTGATGCCCTGATCCATAATTTTAAGGTTAAGCCTGCCGGCGATAAGGGTTATGACAAAGCCGAAGTAATGCGCGGCGGCGTATCTACAGATGAGCTGTCGTCAAAATCGCTGGAAGCTAAAAAAGTACCGGGCCTGTTTTTTGGCGGCGAATGTGTTGATGTTACCGGCTGGCTGGGCGGCTACAATTTTCAGTGGGCCTGGGCCAGTGGGTTTGTGATAGCGCAGAATTTGTGATTAGAGATTAGTTAATTAGAGATTAGGCCTGTCGATCTTTAATTTTAAAGATTGGTGATTGAAGATTAAAGATAAGTTGATTGTTTTTAATTTTACACATCAAACCATTCACCACTAACCATTCACTTTTTATCACTCACCACTCACTATTCACCACTCACCACTTATATTTGCCGGCATGAGCAACAAACGGGTTCTTTATTTAAGCGGCTACCAATGGCTTTGGGTATTATATATCGCGGTAGCGGCTTATACCTGCCTGTTTAAATACACGCGGCATATCGATAATAATTACAAGATCTTCCGCGCCTCATACTATCATGCCCGCGAAGAAAAAACGCTGTACGGGTTTTACCCGAACGAGTATGGCGACGAATATTTTTATGGCCCCACTTTTACGGCCATAATTGCGCCATCTGCTTTGTTACCGCATGGCCTGGGCTTTTTATTGTGGGAATTGGCTAACGCGATAGCCATCTTAGTAGCCATACACTTATTGCCATTTACCACCCGGCAGAAGAACCAATTATTGCTGCTCTGCGCTATAGAATATGCCAACTCGGTATTTTATATGCAGTTTAACCCGGCCATAACGGCTATGATATTGCTTAGCTTTATATTGGTAGAGCGGGGTAAAGACCAATGGGCTACGCTGTTCATAGTATTAGGATTTTTGATCAAGCTTTACCCGGTAATAGGGCTTACGTTCTTCCTGTTCTCCAGGAACAAGGGTAAGTTTATATTATGGTCGGCCATATGGTTCGTAGTATTTTTGGTCTTACCAATGGCCATAAGCAGCCCGTCGTTCGTGCTTAACTCATATGCCGAATGGTTTGCCAACTTACACAGAAAGGTTGGTTTGAATGCTTATTTTGATTCGCCGCAGGATATTTGCGTAATGGGGGTAGTAAGGCGTATCACAGGTAATATCAATATACCAAACCCGCCGTTTATCATTGCCGGGGCCATATTGTTTTTATTGCCGTTATTGCGCTTTAGCCAGTACAAATCGTTTATGTACCGGGCACAGGTGCTGGCATCGGCATTAATATTTATTGTGATTTTCAGCACAGGCGCCGAGCATCCAACCTACATCATTGCTGTAACAGGTGTGTTTATATGGATGCTGATCCAGGACAAGCCCTATACCACCACAAATATCATCTTACTGGTATTGGTGCTGGTACTAACCGGGTTGGGCCTTACAGACGCTGTGCCTAAGTTTATACGGCAACCCTACATTGCCCGCTATTCTATGAAAGCCTGGCCGGTAATTATCATTTGGGCCAAAATAGTTTACGAACTGTTGTTTAAAGATTTCGTAGTGCAAAACTCAAAGATTGATCAGCAATACGAACGGCTAATGAATAAAGATTGGTTAGTGAAGATCAGTTAATTGAAGATTAAAGATTAGGTACAATCAGTCGAAGAAAATGCCGGAAAAAGTAGGGTAGCCGGGGTTCTTATAACCATCATAAAAAAAGCGGGTTAAACGAAACTGCACATGTCCTGTTATGGCGTAATTTAAATAGCTACCGTTGTCAAAATCAGATAATACGTTTGATTGTAATACCTTTTTGGTGTCAGTATCAATCACATCAACCAATATTTGCCGGTGATGGTGTTGCCAGTCGAGGAAATAAAGCGATACTTTTTTCCTTAACCGGTCTTTTAATCTGACGTCAATTATCTCATGGAGTACCGCTGTATTACCCGCAGCAACGCGCCCGTCTTTTTTAGCGGACTTGTAAGGCGCACGCGGATCCGTCGGATTAGAATCCCATGTCTCTGTATGGTTGGCCAAATAGCTTACGCTTACGGAAGCAGGCAGGTTATGCTTGCCGCCAATAATATCGTAACCTGATTTACCATAGCTGCCCACCCAACTGCCTTTTGTTGTGCTATCCCGTCCATTAAAAGCAACTATACCTGTTGCAGGAAGTTGATATATGGTCCGGATATGACGCATGTCTGTACCATGCGGAACTATACTCAAGCATTCTCCTGCTTTCATGGCTAATGCTATGGAGAGACCTGTGATATTTCTGCCGGTTTCTTTTAACGTTATGGTATCTGGCGTAATCAGATAAAGGTCTGCTGATTTTACCTTATTCCAGGTTTTTGGGAATGTCCAGGTGCGTGTATTTCCCTTTAACGAATAACACATCGTTTCTAAATGATCAAGCCAGTAAACCGGCATGAAAACATCATAGCCTGATTTGATCAGGTTACCATCCCGGGTTATAGTTTGTAAACTGTCTTTATAATTGCTGATGGTGTTGTCAGACAGATACAGCGTGTAGTTGCCATTATCAGCAGTGTATTTTTCGCGTAATAAGCGGTTCAGGTTAAAATAGGTAAGCGTATGGTGTACAAATTCGCGTTGAGCGCGCTCAGGGAAGTGTTGAAACTGGATGTCTTCAAACTGCACACTGCTGCCAAATACCTGCAACGCGGGTTTGATATCGAGCCGTTGGTTCAATAATTTATCATGAGCGATATCGCGTCCGCCGCATATCAGGTAGGGTGGTACTTCCATCTGATCGATGCCTAACGAATATTCGCCCCAATCCCAGGTGATGCCCTGCGAAAGATAACCGTATAGCTGTTTATCGGCATACTCGCCGATCAGTTGAATACCATATTTTTGCTTCAGGTACAGCGCAATCTGTTTGATAATGTTTCGCTGGTCATCACTTGTTTGATGATGGTAAGGGCTTGCCGGGTATTGCGTTACGTTATCAAAATATAAAACGCCTGTCTCCTTTAATTGCGGAAAAGTAGCGATAAGATCATCTATCCGTTCTTTTGTAACACCTGATCTCCATTCATTCACCAGATCCACAAAATAGCTTTGCCGGCCCCACCATTTGCCACCCTTTACATAGCTTCCGTCCGTTTCTTTGCAGATCAGATCTTTGCCCGCGTAATAATTCCATTTTGGGCTTTCCATATAAGCATCAAACGGGTTAACATGAAATGTGCAATGGGTATGGTATTTAATAGCTTCTTTCATCAGCCAGCTTAGCGCCGGCTTTCCTTTTAACCCGCCGGGTGCAAAGAGGGTATTGTCCGCCGGGGTCCACCATGGGTATTGATGGTCATGACCGTCTTGCTGGTAACCGCCAAGTATCACTATTTTAGGCAGCCCCCTGGTTATGTTGTCTATTTGTTTGATGTATTTTAATACCGCGCCAAGGTCAAGGTTTGATACCTGGTCGGCAGTAGCGCAACGCAGCATGATCTTGTAGGTCATGGTTTGCGAAAGATCTTTCCCGAAAGGATAAGCTGTTTGAACTCCCTGCGCAAGAATCCTATCAGTGAAAATAAACGATGCAAATAAAACGAACAGATATTTCATGAGAGGTTACATTGCAAAGATGGATAAACAACTATAGCAAATAAAAAACTAATCTCTGATTAACTAACCTCTAATTACTAATCACTGCCCATGACTGGCCTGCACCTGCTTGAAATAAGCGATCAGCTTCGCCATATTATTAGGCCCAAATTTTTTGGTTTGGATCTTTTCTACCACCTCGGGCTCGTCGCCCATGATCTCGCTCATTACGTCAATAAAGTTTTCGTTAGTGATGGGCTGCATTTCGGCGGTATTAGCGCCATAAAAATATTGTGCTTTGCCGTCGCCCCGGCCACCACCGCCGCCAAAGATCGGGATGGACACGCCGCCGCCAACTCCTCCTCCGAAGCCGCCGCCATAGCCACCTGTTCCGGCTCCTGCACCTGCGCCAATACTCAAACCGGGGCTAAAACCACCGCCGCCACCGCCCGAGCCTCCCTGTGCTATAAACAACCTAAGCGGAGCATCAACCACCACCTGCACAAAGTCAAGATCGTATTTTGACCAGCCCTGCCTTGGTGCGGCCGCTACAATAAAGCTGTCTTTACCTGCAACAAATGAGCGCAGGTCGCTGGCGCTTAGTTTGATAGATTCGGCTTTAGCATTCTCTTTATATTCAATAAAACCTTCGTCTTTAATAGGGCCTTTTCCGCGCGGGTCTACACGTATAAGTCCAGTATTTTTTGTTCCTTTAACATCATAAAAATAGCCGGGCTGCCATGATTGTGATTTTGCTGTTATACCCAACAGCATCAGGCATAAAATGATTAAAATTGGGCGCATAAGATATAAAAATACAAATAACGCATTTTTAACATATTTAATATGACTACTGTTGATTTACGCAGCGATACCGTAACCAAACCCACCGCCGGCATGCGCGAAGCCATGTTTAATGCCCGCATTGGCGACGACGTTTTTGGCGAAGATGAAAGCGTTAACGAACTGGAAGAAAAAACTGCAGCCATCTTCGGTATGGAAGCCGGGCTATATTGCCCGTCGGGCACCATGACCAACCAGATAGCAATTAAATGTTTTACCCAGCCGCTTGACGAACTGATTGCCGACCAAACCGCGCACGTTTACCGTTACGAGGGTGGGGGTATAGCGTTTAATTCGGGCGTGTCAACCCGTTTGCTAAATGGTTACCGCGGGATACTAACCCCCGAAATGATCGAGCCGGAGATCAATGCCGAAAATATCCATTACCCGCGCACCAGCCTGGTTGTTTTAGAAAATACGGTGAACAAAGGTGGTGGCAGTTGCTATACGCTCGATCAAATAAAACCTATTGCCACACTTTGCAAAGCAAAAGGGCTTAAACTGCATTTGGATGGGGCGCGCATTTTTAACGCCCTTGCTTATACTGGTGATAAAGCTATCGAATATGGTAAATATTTCGACGGTATTTCGGTTTGTTTATCTAAAGGATTAGGTGCGCCGGTAGGTTCTGTTTTATTGGCCGATAAGGATACCATCAAATACGCGCGGCGGATCCGCAAGGTATTGGGCGGTGGCATGCGCCAGGCGGGTTTTTTAGCGGCTGCAGGTATTTACGCATTAGATCATCATGTAGAACGTTTAAAGATAGACCATGCCCACGCGCAGATCATTGCCGAAGCGCTGACAAGATCGGCGGCAGTAAGCAATGTATTACCCGCCGAAACCAATATTATTTTATTCGATACCGTTGAGCCGGCTGATTTGGTGTTGAAAAAATTGGCGGAGTATGGCATTCACGCCATGTCAACCGATAAACACCGCATCCGCTTTGTACTGCATCTGGATGTCCACCCCGAGCAGGTAGAGCACGTGGTACGGGTGATCAGGAATCTATAAACAACGTAGAGGCGCAATACTTTGCGCCTCTTACATTTTTTTTCGAAAGTATAGAGACGCAACGTATTGCGTCTCTACGGTATAGGTTACTTTTTCAACAACCTGTCGCTCATTTGCCTTTCAACCATCCATCCCGGATATTCTTTTGGCAGGGCGCTTACTTCGTCAATTCTTTTTAGTTCGTCTGCTGATAGTTCGATATCGACAGATTTTAAATTATCATTTAACTGATCGATAGTTTTAGCGCCGATTATGGTGCTGGTAACGCCTTTTTGCAGGCGCACCCAGGCTAACGCCAACTGCGCTACAGATACATTGTGTTGTTTACCAATTTCTGCCAGTACATCAATAATATCATAAGCTTTCTCCTTATTTATCGGCGGGAAATCAAATTTATCACGGCGCGAATCACCAGCTGTTTCGTTATTACGGGTGTACTTGCCCGACAGGAAGCCACCGGCCAGCGGGCTCCACGGGAAAATAGCCAGGTTTTGGTCCTGCGCCATCGGTACAATCTCGCGCTCAATATCACGTCCTGACAAGGAATAGAAATACTGCAGTCCCACAAATTTATTCCAACCGTGTTTTTCAATAATGCCCTGCGCCTTCATTACCATCCAGGCAGGCCAGTTGCAAATGGCAATGTAACGTACTTTGCCGGTTAGTACAATATCGTTCAAGGCGCGAACAGTTTCTTCCACAGGTGTCATGATATCCACACCGTGCACATATAAAATATCAATGTGATCAAGCTGCAGGCGTTTCAGGCTGGCATCAACCGATTGAAAAATGTTAAAGCGGCTCAAGCCAACGTCGTTCACATCCGGGCTCATGCGCCCGCGAACTTTGGTAGCGATAACCAGGTTATTGCGGTTAAGCCCAAGGTCGATAATTGACTGGCCCAATAGCTCTTCAGATTTGCCAAACGAATACACGTTGGCGGTGTCGATAAAATTGATGCCCGCGTCTACAACGGTTTTCATCATCTGGTTAACTTCATCCTGTTGTACACGGCCTATATTGCCCCAAATACCTTCTTCGCTACCGCCAAAGGTCATGGTGCCAAAACAGATCTCGGATACCAGCACACCGGTATTTCCTAAAAAATTGTATTTCATAAAAGTTGATTGGTTTGTTGTGAGTTAAACCATAAAATTGGCTATTGTGTTTAAATAAAAGGTCAGGGGATGGTAAAAAATAACCCTCTTTCTACCGAAGGTGAAGAGAGGGTGGTCCAGCGTAGCGCAGACCGGGTGAGTCCGCGACTGTGCCAGGCAATAACGCGCCGTCGACTCACCCCGACATCGCTTTGCTCGTCGACCCTCTCTTTGCCTTGGCATAAAGAGGGTTTTTCCGGTAATTATTTGTCAAACTTATTATTGCATCAATCGTTGTATCATCAATGGACAGATTGGTAAAAAAACTCGAAAAAATTGGCCGCGACCCTAAAATAACCGCCAAAGCCGTGGGCCTGCGTTATGTTGCAGATTCAAGCCCCGGTTATACACGTAAAAAGGCAGGCGAGGGGTGGACTTACCTGGATGCCGATGGCAAAATGGTTAAGGATAAAGAGTTGATCAACCGGTTCAATAAACTGGTTATCCCGCCGGCTTATACCAATGTCTGGATCTCGCCTTATGACAATGGGCACCTACAGTTTACCGGTACAGATGCCGCCGGCCGCAAGCAATACCGCTACCATGCCGACTGGAACAAGATCCGCAACCAGTCAAAATACCACCGCCTGCAAACTTTTGCCGCGCACTTGCCTGATATCCGCAGGCGGGTAGATAAGGACCTGGCACGGCATAATCTTGATCATGAAAAAGTGGTGGCATTGGTAGTTCGCTTAATGGAACTGACCAGTATCAGGGTGGGTAATGAATCCTACAAAAAACTATATGGCTCATTCGGCTTAACTACCCTGCAGGACAGGCATGTTAAAATAGATGGAAGCAGCCTTAAATTTGAATTTAAAGGCAAGAAAGGCGTTTTTCATAAGGTATCGCTGCAAAGCCGTAAACTGGCCAAACTGGTAAAGCAATGCCGCGATATCCCGGGTAAAGAGTTGTTCCAGTTTTATAATGCCGAGGGTAAGCGTTGCTCGATTGGGTCGGGCGATATCAATACCTATTTAAAAGATATTACCGGCGAAGATTTCACCGCAAAAGATTTCAGGACCTGGGCAGGCAGCGTAAGCGCTCTGTATGCCTTCAAGGAAGCCGGCGAGTTTGATACGGTAACCGAGTGCAAGAAAAAAATAGTAAGTGTGTTAGACGAAGTAGCCATAAACCTGGGTAATACCCGCACGGTTTGCAAAAAATACTACGTTCACCCTACGGTAATAAAAAGCTACGAAGAAGGCACGCTGTTCAATTATATTAAACACCTTGACGAAGATAAAGACATCAAAGCCTCAGAACTAAACGTAGCCGAAAAGGCGTTGCTTGAACTGCTGGATAAAGAAAAACTGGCAGAAGCGAGTTGAAAATTTAAATGTGTCATCTCGAACGATAGTGAGAGGTCTACAAGATAGGTGAAAAAGCAGTGTGTAGATTTCTCCCGTTGGTCGAAATGCAATTATTTTATTACTTAGCTAACGTATACTCACCCCAGAAATCAGTAGCAGTCTGTCCGGGCAGCGTTACTGAAACATATATTTCGCCCGGTTTGTGATCTTTAGCAGTCATATCAATAGGCATTACCTCGTTGATCATCACCTGGTAGCTAAATTTCTGTGGATTTTTAATATCCAGATCAAGGTCAGCAAGCGAGACAGCCAATTCATAGTTCAAACTTAATTGCTTATCGAACTTGCTTGCAGCTTTAATTCCATCCTTGTTATAAACAGAGATCAAACTATCAACACCTTTTACGCCCAACACTTTAATGAATTTTGTTTTGGCTGCTAGTTGTGTATTTTTTTCATTAACAAAACTATCTAAACTGGCCACTGTAGCAGTACCGCCATGTTTTACATCCGGTGCGTATCTAACTGTTAAAATAGGATGGTCAACTACAGGATATGTAACATGTATACTGTTAGGGTCTGTCCTGGTGCCGGATTTATTTACGGTTAAGGTTATTCCACCATTCATAATACGATCAATAATTTCTCTTTTAGTAATCTGTATGGTTAAATAAAGGTATTTGTCGTCGTTTGATACAGCGTAGTAGAATTGAGTATGGCTACTGTATTCTTTTAGCTTGCCATTCCACTCGGTAAGCATGCCATCAATTTTTATATTAGCCGGTGCCCGTAAACTGTATTTATTACCTGATAATACGTCTTGTGCATTCAATAAAGTTGTATTAAAAAGCGAAATTACTGCAATAACTAATGTTTTCATGATAGGCTTTGGTTAGTATATCAAATTTAATTAAAACAAGTCATTAATAGGATAGCTTAAAAAGTTTAACAAAAAAGCCACACCGATCCCCGGCGTGGCTGCACTATAATTAACTGATCTTATTATTTATTCTTTTTAGTGGTGATCCATGTTACTCCATTTTTAGCTTTATCGCCATATTTTTTAATGTAGGTTATGCCATCGCTTGGATCCTCATCTTGTCCCTTACACGGAGTAACTGTTTCAATATCTGATGCCGACAGCTTTTTTAACTTCCGAGCGTCGGCTTCCTTGCCGTTTATTAAAATTAATTTGTTGTTAAAGTCGGTTTGACCTGGTGGCGGGCTTAATACCACATCTATGGTCTTTTGTTTGGCGGCATCATTTTTATCATCAGTTGAATAAGTATAATTTATATTAGACTTATAAACCTTTGTACCTGTTTTCGAATCAGAATCACTGTCATCATCCGTTCTGACAGTATAAACAACATTGGTTTTTATTGAGTCTTTTCCTGATTTAATGATCACTGGGTGTACGGTGGCCCGGTTTACAACAATAACTTTTCCATTCACTTTAACGACATTTATCTTTTTGCCGTCAGGATTTATTTGAACATGATCATCCATTACCTGCATATTTTGGAAATCACCGCCGGGTTGTAGTTTTTGAAACTCCTCTTTGGTTACTTTTTTACCATCTACATAATATGCAGATGAATCGCCGTGTTGACTGTAGCTAAAGCTTTTATGCACACCGGTATCGGTAGTAATACGATAAGTAACGTCTTTCCTGATTTTTTTGTTAGTGTCTGTAAGCGCAAATTTTTTCTTTATGATCACAGACTGTTGTGCGGCTGCGGATACAAGATTATTTACTGATGCAGCAACCTTTTTATAGGTTACCTTGGTGTTTTTAACCAATTCGGCTTTTGATATGCTGAAAACAAACAGGCATATCAAAACAGCCGGTACTAAAAACGCGTAGCGTGTAAGGTTTAGGTTTGAAGATCTTTTAGCGTTCATCATTTTTATACGTTTTTTTAAGGTTGAAAAATTAAAGTGGTTGGTTATCCCGGCCGAAGCGGTAGCTGCAATGCTTACGTTAAGCAGACTGTACTGGTAAGCTTTGCTATCCGTGCCTTTTTGCAGGATCTTGCGGTCGGTTATAAATTCTATATTTTCACGTACGGCTTTTTTCATGAACCATACGCCGGGATTAAACCAGTAAAATATCACGCTGATCTCGGCCAGTAAAATATCCAGCGTATGCCATTGATTAACGTGTACCTGCTCATGCTGTAAAATGCTTTTCAGGTCTTTGGTTTCAACATTATCCGGGTTAATGTAAATGTTTTGCCAGAAAGAGAAGGGGCTTACATTAGCTGCTGTGATGCGTACTGCATGGTCCTGGATCTTGCCGGGTGATGAATTACGGTATAGCCTGTATAACGATAATAACTGCATAGCCAACTTCGCGGCAAAAACTATTGCACCCAGCCAAAACAAAATGCCGGCCCAATACCAATAAGCGGGCTCTTCGGCAAAACGTTGGGCCGGCATCTGCCAGTTTATGGCAACCTTTTGTACAGGGGCAATTAATTGCCGGTGCTGCTGTGCAAAATTATTGATGTTTATTACAGGGTAAACTGATGATATTAGGATAGCTAAAACCAGGTACACCCGGTTAAGCGTGTAAAAAGTAAGCTTGCGCAGCACAAGGTAATAGCCCAGGCAAAATACCAGCAGCGCTATATTTACTTTTAGCAGAAAAACAAATAATGCAGGCATGGTTTCAGGATTTAGGGTTCTCAATCAGGTTAATGATCTCTTTTAATTCGCTGGCGCTTATTTTTTTGTTTTTGGCGAAAAAGGTAACCAGATCTTTATATGAGTTTTCAAAATAATCGCTTACAAAACCGCTCATAAAGCGTTTTTTATATTCTTCTTCTTTTATAGCTGCTTTGTACCGAAACGAGTTGCCCATTTTTTCGGCCGATAAAAATTCTTTGCGTTCCAGGTTTTTAATGGTTGATGCCAGGGTAGTGTAGGGTGGTTTCGGCTCGGGCATTACATCCAAAAAATCTTTAATAAATCCTTCGCCTAATTGCCATACGGCTTGCATGGCTTCTTCTTCCTGTACTGATAATTTTTCCATAACTATTTACGATTGTTTCGTAAATCTACGAACTATTCGTAATTGTCCAAATTTATTTTTAATAATTTAACAGTTTATTAGCCATTTTAACATAATTTAACAGCATGGCAATTACAACTACCGTATTAACAGGTGCAACATCAGGCATTGGCGAGGCTACGGCGTTTGCTTTGGCCGAAAGAAAACATACACTTTACTTACTGGTGCGGGATGTGCAAAAAGGTGAGGGCCTTAAGCAAGAGATCATCAAACAAACGGGGAACAAAAACATCTTTATAGTTCATTGTGACCTTACCGATCTTGAAAGTGTTTTAACCGCTGCTGATCAGTTGCACTCCAAATTATTCAACATAAACGTGCTTATAAACAATGCCGGCGGTATGTTTAATGATTTTACTTTAAGTAAGAACGGTTTTGAAATGACCTTCGCTTTAAATCACCTGGGACATTTTTTGCTGACCAAACGGTTAATCCCATTGCTGGAGCGCGGCCATGCGCGTATTATCAACGTGAGTTCTGATATGCATAAAATGGGCAAACCCCGGTTTGACCAACTACAAAACCCGGATAGCTATTCGGGAATGAAAGCGTACGGTACCAGTAAACTTTTCAATATTTATTTCACAAAATCATTAGCCGAGCGCTATGCTGCAAAAGGGGTTACCGCCTATGCACTGCATCCCGGCGTTGTGAAGACACAATTTAACTCCAAACTTACAGGGCGGTTAAAATTAATTTTTTCACTGGCGACTCCATTTATGATCACACCTGAAAAAGGCGCTGAAACATCTGTGTACCTGGCGACTGAGAATAAGCTGGATAGCAAAAGCGGCCAATATTTTGTAAAGAAGAATGTAGCTAAAGTTGCCGCTATTGCCGACGATGCAGATGCGCGCAATCAATTATGGACGTTGAGCGAAGAATTAGTTAAAAATTTTGATGTGTAATAAACACAATACATTCAAATAATTGTTGGAACATTGAAAAGAATCGGCTAATTTAGGTGACTTAAATATGACAAACATGCATTTTAATAAAAAGCTCTTTATTCCCATAGGGTTGTTTTCGGGAATGATCGTCCTGGCTTCAATGACGTTTATACAGCAACCGCCGCAACAGCAACGTGTTGACCCGCCGATAACCAATTTAAAGGTATTGCCAAAAAAATTAACTTTTAAACAGGTAGATCATATCATGGATAACTGGGCAGCAGCCTTAGGTGTAAAATGTAATTTTTGCCACGAGCGTAATGCCGACGGTAAAGGGATGAATTTTGCAAGTGATGCCAAGCCCGAAAAACAAATGGCGCGCGAAATGTATGTGATGGCAGCCAAACTGAACAAAAAATATTTTAAAGGCGAGAAAGATAGCCTGGGCGTAGCTAAATTGAGTAGCGTTAATTGCTATACCTGCCACAATGGGGTTGCGCATTTAGAGACAGCAATATGGCCTAAGCGTGGTGATGCGCCGCATCCGCCGGCACCGGGTATGGGTGCCCCGGCCGGCCAGCCTGCACCACAAGGTGGTGGCCGCTAAGCTAATAAGAAATAATAAAAAAATGCCTTCCGGATAAAACGGAAGGCATTTTTGTTAGTCAAAAATCCGGTTACAAAAAATGAGCTTTCCATTGTCGTTTAATCAAATCTGCTACATTTGTTTTTATGCAAAAAATACTGATCGCCAACAGGGGTGAGATCGCTTTAAGAGTAATGCGTTCGGCGCGCGAGATGGGCATTAAAACCGTGGCGGTATATTCAGCTGCCGACAGGGACGCGCTTCATGTTCGTTACGCCGACGAGGCTGTATATATCGGCGAGGCCCCATCAAACCAATCCTACTTAGTTGGCCAAAAGATCATTGATGCCTGCCGCCAAACCTGCGCGGAGGGTATTCATCCCGGCTATGGTTTTTTAAGTGAGAATGCCGCTTTTGCCCGGCAGGTGCGTGAGGCTGGACTGACTTTGATTGGCCCATCGCCCGAAGCTATGGAGATCATGGGTAATAAACTGTCGGCCAAGGCTGCGGCTATGAAATACAATATCCCAATGGTACCCGGTACCGAAGAGGCGATCACTGACGTAAATGAAGCAAAAAAACGTGCGGTTGAGGTTGGTTTCCCCATCCTGATAAAAGCGGCGGCTGGTGGCGGCGGTAAAGGCATGCGTATTGTTGATATCGTGGCCGATTTTGAGGAACAAATGCAACTGGCTGTTTCAGAAGCTACATCGGCTTTTGGCGATGGTTCTGTTTTTATTGAGCGATATGTATCATCACCCAAACATATCGAGATCCAGGTACTGGGCGATACGCACGGCAATATCGTCCACCTGTTTGAACGCGATTGCTCGGTACAGCGCCGGCATCAAAAGGTAATTGAGGAAGCGCCATCGGCTATATTAACCCCCGAGATCCGCAAGGCTATGGGTAAATGCGCGGTGGATGTGGCACGGTCAGTAAATTATACCGGTGCGGGTACGGTCGAGTTTATCATGGACGATAAGCTTAACTTTTATTTCCTGGAGATGAATACCCGCCTGCAGGTGGAGCACCCGGTGACAGAACTGATAACCGGTATTGACCTGGTAAAAGAACAAATAAAAATTGCGAGGGGAGAGGCCATCAGCTTTAAGCAAGACGACCTGGAAATAATAGGCCACGCCGTAGAACTACGCGTATACGCCGAAGACCCTGCCAATAATTTCCTTCCGGATATCGGCACACTGCAAAGTTACATCACCCCAAAAGGCCCGGGTATCAGGGTGGATGATGGGTTTGAACAAGGTATGGAGATCCCGATCTATTATGATCCGATGATTGCCAAACTGATCGCCTACGGTAAAGACCGTGCTGAGGCGATAGAACGCATGGTACGCGCCATAAACGAATACCAGATAACGGGCATCACCACCACACTCGGCTTCGGTAAATTTGTAATGCAGCATAAGGCTTTTACATCGGGTAATTTTGATACCCATTTTGTAAAGAAATACTTTACACCTGAAGTATTGCACACCGGTAATGAAGATGAGGCTTTAATTGCTGCTTTGGTAATGGAGCGACTGTTAAGCGCTACCAAAAATACGGTTGATGTTTCGGTTGATGGGGTGTCGAATTGGGTTAAGAATAGGAGAGTGTTTTAGTTTATAATTTTCAAAGAATTGGATTATTCTTGCTTATACCGGATACAGTGCACATTGAGATAAGCAGTCCGCCCTTGGCCGCGGAGGCCAGTTACTTTACCTTAGATGCAAAGTAACCAAACATCAAGCCAATTCGATCGCTTCATCCGCACAGGCCATACTCCCGGCCCGGCGAATTGGCAGGCCTTTACACTCCTTTTTTTAATTTTATTCAGATACGAAATCATTGTTTATAACAGAAATGTCAGCAAAAAAGCTTCGGGTGGGGGAAGGTAAAACAATGGTGGCTTTGTGCGTAGGAACTGGCATTCGCAGGTTTTGTTGAAGCGTGGGAGGTGTGGGTGCGATAGCGGGGCAAAAGAGGCGCGGCCCGAGGTTTTACCTGTACTGCCGGGCAAAGGCTATGAGCGCAAAGAAGCCTCTTTGCTGACTTGATTTTTGGTTCTTTTCATCAAGGAAAAGAACAAAGCATACCCGCGGCGATTGAGCGGACGGATCATCTCAATTACTATATATCTATTTCAACACTGAAACCAACTCATCAATCAACGCTACCTGCGCAGGGTTGATCTTTATCTTAGCCTCATCAAAGCTAAACCAACCGCCACGGTCAACCTCGGGAAAGCTGGCTTGTTTGCCTGATTTGGGCGGCCATTCTATTTCAAACAGGTTGCTTACAATCGCAACCGGATCAATATCACCTTCAACTGCCCAGGCGACTACTGTTTTACCGCTTTTTTGTCTGATAGGCGATAGCGCAATAAATTTATCGGACACCAGCTTTTGGCCTGTTTCTTCTAAAAATTCGCGCCGTGCGGCCAGCAGCGGGTCCTCATCATCCAGGAACTCGCCTTTGGGGATAGACCAGGCGCCTTCATCCTTGTTTTTAAAGAATGGCCCGCCGGGATGCACCAGGAAAACTTCAAGCCGGGCGTTATTGTTGCGGTACAGTAAAATTCCTGCGCTTTGATTAGAGATATGCATACGTGACTAATAAACCTGAATTAATATAATTAGTTTTGCAATTTAACTCCACAAGGGCAATATGTTTACCGGAATAATTGAAACATTAGGAAAAATAACCGACCTGCGCGCGGAACATGGTAATTTACACATCACGGTCGAATCGACTATATCAAACGAATTGAAAATAGACCAATCGGTAGCGCATAATGGTGTGTGCCTTACGGTGGTAGCCGTGGCTGATGGTAAACACACCGTAACCGCTATTGAAGAAACGCTGAACAAAACCAGCCTGGGCCATTTGAAAACAGGCGAGCCGGTAAATCTTGAACGCTGCATGCAAATGAATGCCCGGCTTGACGGCCATATTGTACAAGGCCACGTAGACCAGACAGCAATCTGTACACAGTTTGATGAACTTGACGGCAGCTGGGAATATACGTTTGAATATGACGCGTCTATCGGTAATGTAACCGTAGAGAAAGGCTCTATCTGCGTTAACGGTATCAGCTTAACGGTTGTGAACTCGCAGGCCAACAGTTTTTCGGTGGCTATTATTCCTTATACTTTTGAGCATACCAATCTGCACAATGTAAGGGTTGGGTCGGTTGTGAACCTGGAGTTTGATATTATAGGCAAATATGTTGCCCGGTTAATGAACCGTTAAATACTATAATTATATATAGCGACGGGTTTAAAACCCATCGCTATCTAAATTATTTACTGCTTAAAGCAGTAATCCTCTGCGCGCTGTAATCAATATAGGCCTGTTGTTTTTTACCGGGTTGTGCCGCCAAGTATTTCTTAAAGTATTTTAACGCGTTACGTTTATCATTCAGTTTGGTGTCAAGCAATGTCGCCAAGTAATAATAGGTTAGGGGGCTTTCATCATACAGCAACGCTTTTTGGTAGGCGACCTGCGCTTTTTTAAGCTGGCGGGTATTTTCATAGCTGTCGGCCATTTCACTGTAGTAGGTAGCGGTGCCTTTTGAGATGCTCATATCAATGGCTTTATTGAAATGCAGGATAGCGTTTTTCTGATCCTTAAGCATCTTATAGCAAATAGCGGTGGTGTAAGCCGTGTTTTCGGTTTGGTTTGTTTCTGGTAATGATGTAAGCACGGCGATACCGCAGGTATAGTTTTTAACCTGATAATAAGCCCGGCCTAATTTTGATATGGTCGAAACAGAACTATCACCCGCCAACAAAAGCTGTTCGCCGGTGGCTACTGTTTCATGCCATTTACCTTCAATATAATTAAGTTTAAGCATAGCTTGCTGCAGCAACACATTTTGCGGGTCGGCTGCAATAGCTGTAGTTAATATTTTTTCCGCCTTTGGCGATTGTTCCTGCATCATATAAACCTGGCTTAGGTCAAAAGCTACATCGGCATCAACCGGATTTAAATGATTTGCTTTTTCAAAATTTATTGTTTCGTTTGTCAGGTCGCCTTTGTCTCGATACAGCTGTGCTAAATTATTGTAGGCATTAAAATTTGTTGAATCGATAACCACCAGCTTTTTAAAGTAAAGTTCGGCCTTTGAGTTATTGTTACGTCGCTGATTGATATTGGCCAGGTTGTATATTACAGATACATTGGTTGTATCTTTATCATACATCTGTTGATAATAACTTTCTGCCTCCGGCAGTCGGTGTGCCATTGCTGATGTATATGCCAGTCTTGATAGTTCTTTTGCATCGGTTACAGGTTCGGTGTAAACGCTTTTAAGATAGGTTAGTGCGTCTGCAAAGCGTTGGTTTTGGTAATAATCTAATAACCGGGCATCATCCGCTTTACGTGGTTGCTGCGCGTTGCAAACATTGATAATTACTATACTTAAAAGGGAAAGAAGGAATAGGTTTTTCATTTAACTAAATTATTAGTTATAAACGATATTTCCAAATTCGGAACAATTTTTGGTTAATGATGTTGTAATTGAAGTATTAACTAAAAACACAACCTATGGATACGTTAAAGAAATTTGCATTGATGGAAAAGATAGTCCATGAATTAGAGGACCTTAAAAACAGCCAGCAGGCTATTATAACCAAACTGACAAAAATTGAAGTCGACAATATTGATCTTGGCGACAAAAAATTAGAAAACGACCTGCCTGATATGCACCAGCGTGTGTCAGACAACCTGGATACTATAGCCGGTTTGTTGGAGGACTTTGCAAGTAAAACAGATGCTTTCAGCAATAAAAACAACATCAGCGCTTTAAAAGAGCAGGAAGCTTTAAAAGTTTAATTACTTTAAATAAAAAAATCCCCCACAATTTAATTGTGGGGGATTTTTTTGTTGGTTAAAATGACCGATTACATCGCGGTAACGGTACCTGTGTAAGTGATCACCTTGTAATTATTAACAGTTAGTTCCAATTTTGCTGTGCCATCAGGTGCAAACTCAAAAACATATTTACTGGCTTTATCAGTATCAGTTTTCGGATTTACAGTAATATCCACTTTACCATCTTTCTTCTCTTTTACTTTAAAGTCATAAGTAGCAGCTAAAGATTTGTTGGGATCTTCCAGTATAGTAGTACTGCTGGTTTCGCCTGCAGCTGTTGTTTTACTCTTGTCATAAAAAGGAAGATAAGATGCTACTGAGTCTGGTGTCAGCTTAGCATAGTATGACCCGGTCAAATCATAATGATTATCCGGAACTCCGGAAACACCTGTTGATCCGCTGGTATGGTCAGGGTCAACTTCCAAAGTAGCGGTTGTAGCATTAAACTTGAATTTTTTTGTATCGACAATTTTTTTAATGTCTGCTGCCGATGTTTTTGGTTGGTCTTGAGCGTAAGCAGTATGAATACCTACTGCAGCTACGATTAACAATAATATGCGTTTCATTTTCTTAGATGTTAGATAAATAGATAAAATAATAAACTATCAACATCATAACAAAAGGTGTGCCTATCTTTTTTTAAGAAATGTTATTTTTACATTAAATGTGCTAATTATGAAACTGTTATGACTGTTGAAGATGTAATGGCCGAACTGAAATCACACGGCAGTGAAGGCATAAAAAAAGTGTTGTTAAAGCATGGCGTAAAAGAGCCTTTTTTCGGCGTAAAGGTTGAATATTTAAAGATCATCCAAAAAAAAATTAAAAAAGATTATCATTTAGCCAAAGAGCTTTATGCCACAGGTAATGCCGATGCCATGTACCTTGCCGGGTTAGTTGCCGACGATAAACAGATGACAAAAGATGACCTGCAAACCTGGGTACAACAAGCTGTATCAAACAATATTGCTGATTATACTGTGCCATGGGTAGCTGCCGAAGGTAACTATGGGTATGAACTGGCAGTTGGGTGGATAGACAATCCGCAGGAACACATTGCATCAGCGGGATGGTTTACATTAAGCAATATTGTAGCGCTTAAACCGGACAGTGAACTGGATACAGGACAATTAAAAGGTTTATTGGCAAGGGTTGAGAAAACTATACATACTGCGCCAAACAGGGTACGATCAGGCATGAATACCTTTATTATTAGTGTTGGCAGTTATGTAACCGCTTTAACTGAAGAGGCCATTGCGGTTGCTAACCGGATAGGGCCGGTAACGATAATAAAAGAAGGTACTGCCTGCAAAGTGCCTTTAGCTACAGATTATATTGATAAAGTAAAAGTTAAAGGTAATTTGGGTAAAAAGAAAAAGACGGTGAAGTGTTAGCTAATAGCTGGATTTTATTTTGTATCGGCCTTTTCAAAGTCTTTATTGTAACGCTTTATTGCTTTATAATAATTTTTCTTTTTGATGAATTTAAGTGCATCTTCTTTATTCCCAACCATGGTTGTTAGTTCATCTGCATTTAATTTCACAATAGGTCCGTCATTTAACTGTATTCCACAAATAGTTTCAGGTTGAAAAAACATATCCACTTCACTTAAATAAGAATAGGCGTTTATCCGGCCGGTAATTACTTTAAACATCCAGCAACTATCTTTAGCTATGCCATTGATTTCAAACGGTTTACTTCCATTGCCAATTTCTTCTGTCCGGGTAATTTTAACAGTTTGATCCGGAAATATTTTTTGCTCTCTTTTCGGATCAGATTTTGGATATTTTTTATCCACAAGCAACAAATAATTTTTACGTGAGCCTGTATCGCTTAACATTTTTGATTTGACTTTAAGCTGCGTACTGTCTTTCATCAATACGTTATACTCATATTTCGAGTTATGTATGTCATTTCGATTATTTAAATTCATCATCATCAAGCTGTTCATCCGCTGATTCATCATTTGTTGATTTATATTAGAATAAACTTTTGCCATCCCCGGATATTGGGCGAACGAATTGTCGGCTAAAGAGGAAAACAAAATAACTGAAAGCAGAAATAGCAGGGTTTTGAAGTATTTAATCATAAAAAGAGTGTTGGCTCTCAAATATAATTAAAGCAGCCAAATACCTATAACTTATTCTATACTCTTTCCCTTCATAGCCGTATTGATAGCCTGATCCATCAAGCGCTCGGCAAAGGGACGGGTAAACTCGTTAACCGCGTCTATCTGTTTTAGTATCGCGTCTTTTTCGCCGGTAGCTAAAATAGATTTAAGGTCGGCGATATATTTTTCTGTAGCGGTTATCTCATTGGCAGACAGGTAGGCTCCGTGTTTTTTAATAAAGCCTTCAACCGTATACACCATTTGCTCGCCTTCGGTACGGGCCTCTATCAGCATCCGCTGGCTCACATCCTCTTTGGCGTGGGTTATACTGTCCATCAGCATTTGCTCTACCTGGTCGTCGGTAATACCATAAGTTGGTTTAACCTCAACCTCCTGCTTAACGCCTGAGCGTAGTTCTATCGCCTGGATCTTCAGGATCCCATCGGCATTCAGTAAAAAGTTGATATCCACCTTAGGGAAACCTGCCGGCATTGCCGGGATACCTTTCAATTCAAATTCGGCCAGTTTACGGTTTTCTTTGATCAGGTCGCGCTCGCCCTGGTAAACCGCTATCTTCATGTTTACCTGCCCGTCTTTTGAAGTGGTGTATTGCCTTCCCGCTTTAGTAGGTACCTTGCTGTTACGCGGTATGATCACATCCATCAGCCCGCCCATAGTCTCGATACCCAGGGACAGGGGCGTAACATCCAGCAATAAAATATCTTTACGGTTACCGGCCAAAATATCAGCCTGGATAGCCGCGCCTAAAGCAACTACCTCGTCAGGGTTCACTTCGTCATGCACCGGGCGTTTAAAGAAATCGCCCACCATCTTTTTCACCAGCCCTGTACGGGTAGATCCGCCAACCATCACTACTTCATCAATTTGTTCAATGCTTAATTTTGCATCGCGTAAAGCGTTCTCACAGGCGGTAATGGTTTGCTGTACTTTGGGTAATATTAGCTGCTCAAAGGTATCACGGTCAAGCGTACACCAAATGTCGCCCACTTTTTCGTTAAACAAGCTTTGGTGACTAAATGCTTTCTTGGCTTCCTCTGCTTTTAAACGTAATTCCTGTGCCAGCTCATGGTTAGCAACCAATTCGGCTTTATTAAGCTGGTTTTTTTCTATCCAGTAATCAACAATGGCACGGTCAAAATCATCACCGCCCAAAAAGGTATCGCCATTGGTTGACAGTACTTCAAAAATGCCGCTCTGGATCTGCAGGATAGATACATCAAATGTACCGCCGCCCAGGTCGTAAACCGCTATCGTCTTTGTTTCTTCGGGATTTAAGCCTATGCCGTAAGCTAAGCTCGCGGCGGTAGGTTCGTTAACAATGCGTAAAACATCAAGCCCGGCCAGTTTGCCGGCATCTCGTGTTGCCTGGCGCTGCGAGTCGTTAAAATAAGCAGGGACGGTAATAACAGCGCGGTTTACAGGGGTTTTTAAAGCATGCTCGGCACGTGCCTTTAATTCTTTTAATATCAGGCCCGAAAGTTCAATAGGCGTATAAAACTTATCGCCTACGTTTATTTTTACTAGGCTTTCGCTATCGTCGTCAATAACTTTATAGCTAAAAAAGTCTTTGTAATTTTCAATGTCTTTATAACTCCGGCCAAGTAATCTTTTTACAGAGAATATGGTGTTGTACGGGTCTGTTATCAAAAACTCTTTCGCTTCGTTACCCACAGTAACATCGCCTGCAGGGCCAAAATGTACAATGGAAGGCACCAGCACACCTTTGCCGGTATCATTAATTACCTGCGCGTTTTTGTCAGGGTTAATAAAAGCCACCAACGAATTAGTGGTGCCCAGATCAATGCCTACTATAATTTCTTCTTTTTGTATAGAGCCTGTTGCCAGGTTGATAGATACTTTAGCCATTACTTATGCGTTACCAGAGGGACAAATGTAGTCAGTTTTGGCGCACGGTATGTCATGTTATTGTGAATTGACTTATTTGTTTTTCTAATTTTGTTGTACCTTTCAACCACTGATGCTAACCCGTACGTATAAACTAAGTATATTTTTATTCTTGTTTTTTGTTGCAGCCGCTGTAACTGTAAGGGCGCAGGAGTTTGGCGGCAACCCGCCATCCATTAAATGGAAACAGGTGAATGTACCGGTTGCCAAGGTTATTTTCCCTGCGGGGATGGATTCTGTAGCGTCGCGGGTAGCTGACATTGTGCAACGCATGAACAGCGCGGTACAACCCACCATTGGTTACAAACAAAAGCCGGTAAGCATACTGCTGCAAAATCAAACCACTATATCAAATGCTTATGTAGGGCTGGCACCTTTCAGGAGCGAATTTTATTTAACGCCCGATCAGAATAGCTTTGAGATAGGCAGTTTACCGTGGTCAACCCAATTGGCTATCCACGAGTTCAGGCATGTACAGCAGTACAACAATTTTAACGTGGGTTTATCAAAAGCCCTGCATACCGTTTTTGGCGAGAGCGGGCAGGCGCTTGGTAATGATATTGCCATACCCGATTGGTTTTTTGAAGGCGATGCTGTTTTTAATGAAACCCAAGTAAGCGAACAGGGCAGGGGCCGGTTACCTTATTTTTTTAATGGCTACCGCGCATTATGGGATGCCAAACGTGATTACAGTTGGATGAAGTTGCGTAACGGGTCGTTTGTTGATTATATACCTGATTGGTACCCTATGGGCTATATGATGGTGGCTTACGGCCGCGAAAAGTATGGCGATGATTTCTGGAAAAAGGTAACACAAGACGCCGCGGCTTATAAAGGTTTGTTTTTTCCGATGCAGCGTGCCATTCAAAAATACTCGGGGCAAAGCTTCGACCAATTTACAAACAACGGCTTTGATCATTTTAAGCGGCTTTATACAGGTAAGCTGTCTGATAGCACTTTGTCTAAAGCGTTGATCGCTGATAAACATCAGCATTTTATCAGCAGCCAGGAATACCCTGCTTATATTAATGACAGCACGCTTGTTTACCTGAAAAGCACCTATGATCATTTACCGCAATTTGTGATCAATACCAATGGTAAAGAAAAAGCGATTAGCGTACGGTCAGTATCGCTTGATAATTATTTTGCATACCATGACGGTAAAATAGTTTATTCGGCATTGCACCCTGACGCGCGTTGGAGTTACAGGGATTACAGCGAGATAGAGGTATTAGACCTTAAAACCAGTAAAGAACAGCGTCTCACTAAGCGCACCAAGTATTTTTCGCCTGCTTTTAGTAATGATGGTAAAAATATAGTAGCGGTGCAGGTTGACCCGTCGGGTAAAAATCACCTGCATATTTTAAATGCGCATAACGGCGCGCTTATTTCTGTAGTACCGGATAAAGAAAACCTTTTTTATACTTATCCAAAATATTATAACAGTAAACAGATAGTAGCTGCCGTGCGCAATACTAAGGGCCAAATGAGCCTGGCGCTTATTGATATTAAAACAGGCGATGCCAAATATCTCCTGGCGTTTTCTTACCAGCCAATAGCTTTCCCGATTGTACATGGCGATACCATTTATTTTTCGGCAACCACCGGTATAAACGATCGCTTATTTGCGATTAATACAGGTACCGGCAAACTATATGCGATAGACCATGCCGGGATCAATAAATATGAACCGGCTATAACTGAAAAAAAACTGGCTTGGGTTGAGTTTACAGCGTTTGGCTACCAGGTACGGCAAAATGAAAACAACCCCACGCAATGGAAGGCTTTACCCGGTAACGCTATCCCGGGCGGCTTAGCCAGCTTTAATATATCAGCTTTAAAAAGAGATTCGTCTACCGATGTATTGGCCACTGTGCCTTACAAGCCTTTACCTGTCACCAATTACAATAACGCCTATCATCTTTTTAATTTTCATAGCCTGGTGCCCGACTTTAGCGACCCCAATTATACGGTTACTTTAGAAGGCGAGAACGTATTGAATACTTTTCAATCGCAGGTGGTGTTTAACTATAACCGCGATGAGGGTTATAAAGAGTTTGGTTTCGACGTAGCTTACGGTGCCTGGTTCCCTTACCTGCTGGCCGGCTTTGATTACACGCTTGACAGGCGCGCGTTGTATCAATCTACAAATATATACTGGAACGAAAGCGATATCCATGCCGGGGTGCAGCTTCCGTTAAATTTAAGTAATGGCAGACAATTAACTTCTTTAAATTTAAGCAGTTCTGTGCATTACAGTACAACATCGTTTCAGGAAGTATATCAGCGTATTTTAAATACGTCTTATACTTACTTGAACAATACGGTTATATTTTCCAATACCATTCAGCAGGCAAAGAAAAATATCTATCCCCGTTTTGGAGAAAGCTTTGTTTTAAATTATAAAACAGCCATCAGCGGGGTATACGCTAACCAGTTTTTAGCAATAGGTACATTTTATTTACCCGGATTATTTGTTAATCATAACCTGCTGATCAGCGGTGCTCATCAGCAAAAAGCGCAAGGCAGCACAGTTAGCTTCTCAAATGATTTTCCGTTTAGCAGGGGATACGCTGCAGAGAATTTGCAGACCATGAACAAGATAGGCGTAGATTATCATTTCCCGATAGCATACCCGGATGCGGGCATAGCAAATACGGTTTATTTGTTGCGCTTAAGGGGTAACCTGTTTTATGATTATACCCGCGGCAGCTTTAACATCAGTAATACCGCCATGGCAACAAGAAACTTTAGATCTACAGGTGTTGAACTATATTTTGATACCAAATGGTTTAACCAACAGTCGTTAACGTTTGGAGTGCGTTACAGCCATTTGTTAGACCAGAATATTTTTACCGGCAATACCGGGCGCGATGTAGTTGAGATTGTATTGCCTGTCAGCTTCTTTTAATACAGACCGGATAAAGTCTTAAGCAGGTTTTTCGTTTGCTTTTGCAAGGACATTTTTAACGCGGTCAACACCGGTAATTTCATAAGCGTATTCGTCGCCAATATCACTACCCATCACAATGTGGTCGTTGTTATAGTGCATCTGGCTTTTTACCCGGGTTAGTAAAGTGCCATGAATTTCTTTCACGCCGGTAAAAAGGATCAGGTCTGCAACATTTAATTCTGAAACGCCGCTGCCTGCCATGATGGAGATACGGCCATTTGCCTTTTTTACCAGGTCGGCAATTATGCGTGAACCTTCAATAGCGGTACTTCTGCCACCCGAGGTTAGGATACGGTCATATCCCATATCAATAATATCATCTAAAGCCTGCATTTGATCAACACACATATCAAACGCCCGGTGAAACGTAGCACCCAGCCCGGCCTTTTTTGCCAGCTGCACCAATTGTGTCGAGCGTTTTTTATCTATGGTTCCGTCGGCATTGAGTACGCCGGTTACAATACCGTCACAGCCGCAATCAATACAATACTGTATATCGGCAAGCATGGTTTCAAACTCGATATCGGTGTACAGGAAATCACTGCCCCGCGGACGAATCAATACATAAAGTTCTATATGAAGCTTTTTACGTGCAATTGAAATTTGACCCGGCGACGGTGTAACACCGCCTTCGTTCAGGTTTTCACAAAGCTCAACTCTTTGTGCGCCACCCTCCTGCGCCGCCATTGCCGACATAATCGAATTGGCGCATACCTCTAATAAGATCATTTGGTAGATAATTAGGGGGTTAATAATTTAGTTAAATATTAATCCTTCACTGTTTCGTAGAAACTCTCTCCCGGTATTATTAAATCTTGTTTTTTAGCATCACACACCGCATAGGTAAAACCTTTATGCAGTGCGTATGCGCCATATTCGCCTTTTTTATTAATCGCCAAAAATCCAACCTGGATCTCTTTTGATGTATCCGGTTTCCGTTTGATGATCCGTTTACAAGCTTCTTTACAAGCGTCAGTGGGCGAGTAGCCCTGGCGCATCAGTTCAACCACTAAAAAGCTGCCCACATTGCGGATCACCTCTTCGCCCACGCCGGTTGATGTCGCGCCGCCTACTTCGTTATCCACATATAGCCCGGCACCAATGATGGGGCTGTCGCCAACACGGCCATGCATTTTCCAGGCCATACCGCTGGTAGTACATGCGCCTGATATATTTCCCTTGGCATCAATAGCCAGCATACCAATGGTGTCATGGTTGTATTTGCCGCCGGGCATTTGGTTCTCGCTGTTCATTATTGGCTTATACTCATGCTTTATCAGCCACTCTTTCCATGCTTTTTCTGATTCAGGGGTCAGTAGTTTTTCTTTCTTAAAACCATGCTCAATAGCAAACTGGCGTGCGCCATCGCCAACCAACAAAACGTGGGGTGTTTTTTCCATCACCAAACGTGCTACCGATATAGGGTGGGCGATATTCTCCATACCTGCTACAGCACCACAGTTACCTTGTTCGTCCATGATACAGGCATCCAAAGTAACATGCCCGTCACGGTCAGGATAGCCCGCCCGGCCGACACTGTGGTTGTTCATATCCGCTTCGGGTACGCGCGCGCCTGCTTCAACAGCGTCAAGCGCGCGACCGCCTTTTTCTAAAATTTTCCAGGCTTCTTTATTGGCAGCAACACCAAAATCCCAGGTTGATATCACGATGGGCAGATTTGCCGGTGCATTGTGCAAAACAGATTTTGCCACACCCGATGCCGAAATTGCTGTAAGGGAAGCGCTTATAGAGGATAGTTTTATGAATTTTCTGCGGTTATACATAGTGCAATATAAAAAATTAGCGCCGTACAGCCATCAGGCCGTGCAGATAATTATAAAAAACACTAAATTATTCAGCAGGTTGGTCAAAATTTGCACCGCAATCTGTACAGATCCATGTTTTACGCAAATAAAAAGGATAAGTACTTAGTACAAACGATATCAAAATGCTAAACCAGTTCTTTTTTACGGATGCCGGGCCGTAATACACATTCTTTGATTTGCAATTAGGGCAGGTGATCAGTCCTTCTTCACCAGGTGCAATTTCAACATCTTCTGCCAGTATCGCTTTGCATTTTTCCAGATCGCGCTCAAATACTTTTATTTTGATGCCGCCTATGGCCTGGTTATAAAATGGATTTGCAGCAAGTGTATTATCATCGGCAATAAAGCATGGAATGTCATTAGCCTCTAACCGCCCGCGAATGATCTGGGCAAGCATTGGGTCGTAATAAGATTCGAGGGTTACAATTTTGTCTTCCATAATTAACGGTTAGGTTTAGCTAATGTAGTTAGTTTTTTTTAATTTGGCGGTAATGAATCGCATCGACCGCATATCGGCTATTTTAATTCAATTGCAATCACGCAGGGTTGTAAAAGCGTCTGATATTGCCGAGCGTTTCAATATCAGCCTGCGCACGGTTTATCGCGATGTAAAAACGCTGGAAGAAGCCGGCATCCCCTTAATTGGTGAAGCCGGGGTAGGGTATTCCATTATGGATGGCTACCGCCTACCACCGGTTATGTTTACCAAAGAAGAAGCTACCGCCTTCTTAACTGCCGAAAAATTTGTAGAGAAACTGACGGATACGTCGACATCGGCAAATTATAAATCGGCCATGTATAAGGTGAGGGCGATATTAAAAACTACTGAAAAGGATCTATTGGAAAGTATGGACGACCGGATAGCGGTTGTGAAAACGATTGAACGGCCTGTCACCGGCAATAACGACCATATTCAAACTATACTGAACAGCATAGCGTTGAAAAATGTCTTGTCGCTTAATTATTTTGCCCAGCATAGCCAGGAGCATACCAAACGCTTTGTTGAGCCTGTAGGCATATTTTACATGGCAGGCTTTTGGCATTTGATAGGTTATTGCCGCCTGCGCAATGATTACCGCGATTTCAGGATAGACCGGATAAAAAACCTGTCGATCACCGATGAATATTATACTGACGAACACCCATCCCTAAAGGACTACATCACTAAAAAGACCAAAGAAAAGGTACTTGACGCGGTAGTGATTGTGGTGGATAAAGCCATACACCCGCATCTTGAAAACCAAAAATATTTCAGCGGATTTATATCTGAAAAAACGGTTGGCGATGCTGTAGAAATGACCTTTTTAACTGAATCTTTAGAAGGTTTTGCGCGCTGGTACATGATGTATGGCGAACGCGCCGAAATAATTACGCCTGATAGTTTGAAAGACCGGGTGAGAGAACTTGCCGAGAAATTGATGCAACGGAATTTTAATTCGGTTGCATACTGAGTAATCGCCGTCGACTCACTCCGATCCCGATAGCTATCGGGACTTCGCTTGCCGGCACTCTCTTCCGCAAGCGGGAAAGAGGGCAAATAATCTAATTGAAAAAAATAAACCAATCCTCTTTCTGCCGAAGGCAAAGAGAGGGTGATCCAGCGAAGCGCAGATCGGGTGAGTAATCATAGATCAATTTATTTCCTGCTGACATACAGTTGTCAATAGCGGCCCTAATTTTGTGTTATCAAATAATTGGTAATATGGAAAACAGCACCCGGTATTGGATAACCGTTGTATCAAAAGATCACATAGCCGGTGGTTTTATGCAGGCTAATCATGGCAAGGCCGGTCCGCTAAGGCGTATGAAAGCGGGCGATTGGGTGATTTTTTATTCGCCCAAACAAACCTTTAAAGGCAATGAAGTTTGCCAGGCCTTTACCGCCATAGGGCAGGCAGCCGACAACGAGGTTTACCAGTGTAAAATGACCGAAGATTTTATACCTTTTCGCCGTAATATTAAATTCTACGAAGTCACACAAACACCCATAACTCCGCTTATTGACAAGCTTGATTTTATCCCCAATAAAAACTCGTGGGGATATCCGTTCCGTTTTGGTTTCTTTGAGATAAATCAGCACGATTTTGACTTGATAAAAACCGAAATGCTAAAAGAAAATACAACCATCATCAAACAATAAAGCTGTTTAAAAATTCTTAAATAAAAACAATCACCATGGCAAACATCAGTTTAAAAACATCCATTGACATTAAGGCCCCGGCGGCAAAAGTTTGGAAAGCATTAACAGATGCAGAAATTGTTAAGCAATATTTTTTTGGCACCGACCAAAAATCTGACTGGAAAACGGGCAGTGATATAACCTGGACCGGCGAATGGGAAGGTAAAACCTACCAGGATCACGGAAAGATTCTGGAGATAACGCCCGGCACCTACGTAAAATATAGCTATTGGAGCAGTATGAGCGGCACCGAAGATAAACCCGAAAACTACCAGAACGTAAGTTACAAGCTTACAGAAAAAGATGGGGTAACCATTTTAGAAATAGGCCAGGACAACATCAAAACCGAAGATGCCAAACAACATTCAGAACAAAACTGGCAGCATATTTTTGGTGCGATGAGGGATATGGTGGAAAGTGGTAAAGCGGACTAAGATAGCCCGGGTGTCATGCTGAGGCCTCGAAGCATGGGGGCAGGCCCGCGCGCTTACACTTCGAGTGCCTCAGTGTGACACCCTTTTTGTCTATCGTGCAAAACTTAACCGTTTACCACTCACATCTGTAGTAAACTTGCCATCACTCCAGGCCAGGTTGCCTGATACGATGGTGTGTTTGACAGTTGATTTAAAGGTTGTTCCTTCAAACGGGCTCCACTGGCATTTGTACAGAATATTGTCTTTATTTACCTGCCATGGTTTGTTCAGGTCTACCAGTACCAGGTCGGCAAAATAGCCTTCACGGATAAAGCCGCGTTTTTCAATCTCGAAGCAGATGGCTACGTTATGCGCCATTTTTTCGGCTATTTGTTCCAACGTTATTTTGCCGTGGTGGTATAGCTCAAGCATGGCCGGCAACGCGTGTTGTACCAACGGACCGCCTGACGGTGCCTGCAGGTAAGGCAGGGCTTTTTCTTCAATGGTATGGGGGGCATGGTCGGTTGCTATTACGTCTATCCGGCCATCCAATACTGCGGCTAAAATGCCATCGCGGTCGGCCTCGGTTTTTACAGCAGGGTTCCATTTTATCAGGTTGCCCTTTGTTTCATAATCCTTATTACTAAACCATAGATGGTGTACGCAGGCCTCGGCAGTAATGCGTTTGTCTTTTAACGGTGTGGTATTGTCAAAAAGATGCGTTTCTTTTTCTGTCGAGATATGCAGAATATGAAGCCTTGTGTTGTGTTTTTTTGCTAACGCGACAGCCATAGACGATGATAAATAGCAAGCCTCTTCGCTGCGGATCTTAGGGTGCAGCCTAACCGGGATGTTTTCGCCCAGTAGTTGTTTATAATGATTTAAATTGCTTTGAATGGTAGCCTCATCCTCGCAGTGGGTAGCAATCAGCATGGGCGCTTGTGCGAAAAGGTGCTCTAAAGTAACCGGGTTATCCACCAGCATATTCCCCGTTGATGAGCCCATGAAAACTTTAATGCCGCAAACGTTTTTTATGTCGGTGCGCAAAACTTCGTCGAGGTTGTTATTAGATGCGCCCATGAAAAACGAATAGTTAGCCAACGAATTTTGCGCAGCTATCTGGTATTTATCCTCTAATAATTCTTGCGTTAGTGTATTGGGTACTGTATTGGGCATCTCCATAAAAGAGGTGATACCCCCCGCCACAGCAGCGCGCGACTCTGAATGGATATTAGCTTTATGTGTCAGTCCCGGCTCGCGGAAATGCACCTGGTCGTCAATTGCGCCGGGCAATAAGTGTAAGCCTTCAGCATTAATGGTTTGATCTGCAGTCACGTTGATCTGCGGAGCGATCTTTTCTATCAGGCCATCTTTAACCAGGATGTCTGCGATAAATTGTTTGTTCTCGTTAACTACGGTTGCTGATTTGATGAGGATGGATGCCATGAGACAAATATAGTTTGAAAGAATCAGAATGTGTCAATCCTCATAAACTCAAAAATAAAATTAGTAACTTTGATTACGTTGATAATGATAAACTGGTATGAGAATAACAATAGAGATAGACAGTGATAAAGAGATGGAAAAATTATCTGCTTTGTTGAAGGCGTTTGACATAAATTCTGTTAATGTTTTGACGCATGAAGATATACCTGTAACCAACGGAGATAAAAATATCGATCCTATACCGTTATTTGGCATTTGGGCTAACAATCCACGTACCATAGAGGATATTCGTAACCAGGCCTGGAGTAGAAAAAACGGGTAATAAGCAATGGTGCTTTGTGATACCAATATTTTTATACATGCTTTTAATGGCAGACAAGACACAATTGATAAACTTCAAGAAATTGGATTAAGTCAGATAGCTGTTTCCGTCATTACTGTGATGGAGTTATATCAGGGAATGAGCAATAAAACAGAATTGGCTCAGATGAAAAAGAGAATGAAATATTATAATGTTGTGGCAATAGATAACAACACCTCTAATTTAGCTGCTGATTTTATAGAGCATTTCAAACTAAGCCATAATCTTCAAATACCCGATGCGATTATTGGCGCAACAGCAGTCGTTCATCAAATTCCGCTATTCACTTATAATGTAAAGGACTTTAATTTTTTACCGGATATTAAACTTATTTAATAAATGATATCGAGCACGTTATCTTTCCGTTAATCCAAAAACATCCGGATAAGTCAAAGCAGCCTTTAAAATAAAGTTAAGGGAATCTGTCACCCAAATCTCGCCGTTTAAAGCCATTTTTAAAACCTCGGGCGCAGGTTTGGTCAAAACCTGTATGTCTTCTGTCGCATCTAGTTTTTGTGCCGAATTAAACTCGGCATCAAAAAGTATGAAACCATAAGTTACCTGGTTAAGTTTGGTTGGATTATTGGCTATTTTGCCCAGCGATATCAGTTGATCAGCAGTTGCCCTGATCCCTGTTTCTTCTTCCAGTTCGTTCAATGCCGATTCAATGATGGTCTTATTTTTCTGTTGCATGCCGCCCGGCAGCTCTATTAAAATTTCGCCTAACGCGTGTTTATATTGTTTAACCAATACCACCTCGTTGTTTTTGGTAACAGCAAGAACCTGTGCCACATCGCCAAGCGGCGAGTAATAATAATCGTCAATAATACTACCGTTAGCCAGTTTAACAGTATGCTTAAGCAGCGGGAACCACGGGCTGGGGGATACATTCTGTTCGTTCAGTACGGTCCATTTTTGTATTTTGTTATCTGTCTGCATGGCGCTAAAATTAGGATTTTAAGCGCAGAAAAACCTTTAAGCTTTTAGCTTTCGCCTTTACCCTCAAAGAAAACCCTATCTTTGCGCCATGGCAGCAACATTTGAAGATTTTAAATTTAACAGGCAAATTTTAAATGCCATTGCCGATTCAGGTTATACCGAACCGACCCCTGTACAGCAAAAAGCTATTCCGCCGATATTGAACGGACAGGATGTAATGGGTATCGCCCAGACAGGCACGGGCAAAACTGCCGCCTACGTTTTGCCTATCATTATGCGGCTTAAATATGCGCAGGGTGATCATGCCCGTGCGCTCATCATAGCGCCAACGCGTGAACTGGCTATGCAGATAGAGGATAATGTCAAAGCCTATGCAAAGTATACTGATCTGCGCATTGTATCTGTTTACGGTGGCCTCGGTCCAAAAACACAGATCGAGATCATTAATAAAGGCGTGGATATTATCGTTGCCACGCCCGGCCGCTTTATGGACATTTACCTGGCAGGTCATATCGTTACTAAAACTTTGCAGGTGTTGGTGTTGGACGAAGCCGATAAGATGATGGATATGGGTTTTATGCCGCAGATAAACCGGATATTGGAGATAGTACCTTTAAAACGGCAAAACCTACTGTTTTCGGCTACCATGTCTGATAAGATCCATGAACTTTCGGCAAATTTCCTGGAGTTTCCTACGGTTATTGAGGTTACACCGCAGGCAACGCCGGCACAAACGGTTACGCAAAAAGTGTATCATGTGCCTAACATGAAAACCAAGATCAACCTGCTGCGCGAGTTGCTGAAGGACGAAGGCGATATAACCAAGTTGATGATCTTTTGCAAAACCCGCACCGCGGCAGAGGATGTATATAAGTTTTTACTCCGCAAGTTTGGCGAGGGGCAGGTAAGGGTGTTGCATGCTAACAAAGGGCAAAATACGCGTATCAATTCCATGAACGCTTTTAAAAACGACGAGGTGAAGATCCTGGTGGCTACAGATGTGGCGTCGCGCGGAATTGATGTGAGCGATGTGAGTCATGTGATCAATTTTGATGTGCCGGTTGTAATAGAAGACTATGTACACCGTATCGGTCGTACCGGCCGTGCGCTGCAATCGGGCGAAGCCATTACCTTTTGTAACCCTGCAGAAGAATATTATTTAAATAAGATCCAAAAGCTGATCAGGCAAACTATACCGGTATTTACCATACCCGACGAGGTTTTTGTTGAGGAAACACCTTACGAAGAACGCCAGGATCAGAATAAGGAAATTGATATGCAAAAGCGCCGTGAAGATCCTGATTTTAAGGGCGCTTTCCACGAAAAGAAAACATTAAATCAAAAGAAAAAATTCCAGGCTGAACGTGCCAAGCGTACCGGCGAGAATGGCCCACCAAAAAAAGGTAAGCCAAAGAATTTTAAAAAGAGACATTAAGAAAATACAAAATGTCATTTCGATGAGGAACGAGGAGAAATCTATACACGTGCTAATTGGCAATATATAGATTTCTCACTATGTTCGAAATGACAGCCGCTTTATCAGCATAACAAATGAAAACCAAAATTACCCCGCTAAACTTCGCCACCGCTTTTTTTCTGATTCTGTCAGTTTACGTTTGGATAAATGGCGCTGCCATTACGGGTATGAAGTTTCCGCATTTGGGTGGGGCCATTAGCCTGATATTTTTGCTGTTTGCCTTTGTAGTGTCATTTATGGATCTAATGTTCCGTAATTTCTTCCCCGAGCTTAAAAAGTTATGGCTGATTGAACTAAGCTTTATAACTTTGGCCGCAATACTATTTTTACTTGTTAAATAACTTAGATGAAAACCGCTGAAATAAAAGTAACCGTCGAACTTGACGAAAATAATGTGCCCGAAAATATCCTATGGGAATCAACCGACTCGACCAATAAAGAGGCTGTGCCTGTAAAATCAATGATGCTGGCCTTATGGGATCAAAGCTATAAAAACGCCTTGCGTATTGATCTTTGGACAAAAGATATGCCTGTCGACGAGATGAAAGTATTTTTTTACCAGACACTAATGACCATGGGCGACAGCTTTTTACGCGCCACCGGCGAAACCAATATCATAGAAGACCTGCGCGATTATTGCGCCCACTTCGCCGAAAAAATGGAGATCTCTAAATAAACCCGTTATGAGATTGCCATCGCTGATATCATTTATAGGCTTTGTTTTATTAATGGCCGGTACCTGGTGCCCGTTGCTTCGTCCTTTTCATCTCATGAATTGGGATGTTTATGATTTGAACCGGCCTTACGGTATGGTAGTATTGTTAATATCCGTAGTAGGCATATTGGGCGTAATATTAAACCAGATAAAACTGGTAAAACTTACCGGATGGATTTCGCTGGTTTTAGTGCTGTTATTGTTAGTGGCCGCGTTTATGAAAGTGCATGCCACTTTTAGTTTTATTCCTTTTAAATCATTCGCCGGATTTTTGGCAGGGCAGATCAAGTTTAAATGGGGCTGGTACTTGCTTTTTGCAGGCCCGGTTATCGCGCTTGCTGGATCAATGGTAAAAACATCAAAATATTCCAGGTAGCTCTATTTAAAAACGGTGGTTGACTAATAATTAATAAATTCAGCAGTTTACTTTCGCACAACGTAAATCAAATAGACTTTTTTTACATATTTGTAATACCAAACTATCTATAGATGCTAAAATTATCTTTCCGTAACCAGGTGTTAATAGGCTTTGCCGTGTCTATCGTACTTGTATTTATTGTTGGCATATTATCATACAACAGTATTGATCAATTAGAAAGCGACACCGTAATGGTTGATCACACTCAAAAGGTGATCAAAACATCAACCAACCTGCTGCAGCTTTTAATTGATGCCGAAACAGGTATGCGTGGCTATGGTGCTACCGACAAAAAGCTTTTTCTTGACCCGTACAACGCTGCTTTACCAAGCATTCACTCAGATCTGGAAGATTTAAGATCACTGATACCTGACAACCCTATACAGGTTAGACGGGTAGACTCTTTAACCCACCTGGTAAGTGATCAGCTAAATATCTTGAAGACCAATGTTGACGCGCGCGATACAAAAGGGCTTGACTACATGGTGCAAAATAACATGTTTGCCAATGGTAAGCAAAATATGGATAGTATCCGTAAGGTAATTGCACATGTTATTGATACTGAAAGCCAATTACTAAATGCGCGTAAAGCCAGCTCAAAAACAGCATCAACCAATGCTATTATATTTATAATTGTTGGCTGCATAATCTTCCTGTTCATTATTCTGTTCTTGTTCCGTTTTATCCAGGCATCGTTTGCTGCGCAAAAGAAAATAGAAGACGAAATTAAGATCACGAATATTGAACTGGAAAAAGTATTAAACGAAAACGAGGCTAAAAACTGGCTGCTCACCGGTACTGGTTTGCTCAACGAAACAATGCAGGGCCAGCAAAGCGAGAAAGAATTAGCCGGAAATATTTTATCAGAAGTATGTGATTATACCAAAGCTTTAACCGGTACCATATACCTGTATAATGATAAAGAAAGCCACCTGGATCTGTATTCAACATATGCGTTTTCAAACTTTAACGTAATTAAAAATACGGTTGCATTAGGCGAGGGCTGGATAGGCCAGGTTGCAAAAAACGGTAAGGCTGCTGTGGTAAAAGGCAAGCTTAATGATAAGCTTGAGCTTCAATCGTCGGTAGTATTTGACGGTGCGGTAGAGACCTATGTACTGCCTTTCTTTTTCGATAAAAAATTGAAAGGTGTTTTAGAAGTCGCTTTCAGCAATGAATTAAAAGATCATAACCGTAATTACCTGGAAATTATTGGTAATGATATAGGCATTGCCGTAAACACAGCGCAGGCCCGCACCATTATGCATGACCTGTTTGAAGAAACCCAGCAACAGGCAGAAGAATTGGCGGCACAGCAAGAGGAAATGCGTGTAACCAACGAAGAGCTGATGAATAAAACAGAAATGTTGGAAGCATCAGAAGAAGAGTTACGTGTACAACAGGAAGAATTGCGTACCATCAATGCCGAGTTGGAAGAAAAAGCAAGCCTGCTGGAAGAGAAGAACCAGGCTATTGAAGAAGCGCGTGCTGCCATCAACATTAAGGTTGAAGAGCTTGAAACTACCGGCAAATACAAATCTGAGTTTTTGGCTAACATGAGCCACGAGCTGCGTACGCCGCTAAACAGTATTTTGGTATTGGCGCGGATACTGAAAGATAACAAACCGGCTAACTTATCAGAAGACCAGATAAAATATGCCAGTGTGATCTTTAACGCCGGTAATGACCTGCTGACGCTGATTAATGATATTTTGGATCTGTCCAAAATTGAATCGGGCAAGTTAGATATGCAAAATGAGGACATTAAGGTATCAGAAATACTGGCTGATATGGAAAGCCTGTTTGCCGAGGTTGCTACCAACAAAAAAATCAAGTTTACAACAAGCGCTAAGAATATTGCCCCTACAGTATTTACAGATAAAGTAAGGGTTGAGCAGGTGATCAAAAACCTGTTATCAAACGCGTTTAAATTTACACCTGACGGTGGATCTATAGCCATAAATGTCGAGCCGGGTAAATCGCCGCAAACCATAAGTTTCGCTGTGCGCGACTCGGGTATAGGTATCCCCGCTGATAAACAAAAACTGATCTTTGAAGCATTTCAACAGGCTGATGGCTCAACCAGCCGTAAGTATGGTGGCACAGGCTTGGGCCTATCTATAAGCCGTGAATTGGCCGCTTTATTGGGTGGTGCAATTACACTGCAAAGTAAGCAAGGCGAGGGCAGCGAGTTTACATTGACCATACCTGTAAAAGCCAAAGACGTTGCCGCAACTCATGAAGAAGAACTGCCAACAGTTGAAACTTTCAAGCCTGAAAAAGAAATACTGAAACCGGTTAAAAAGTTACCGGTAAATCATGGCCGCGATCCTTTGGTAGTGATTGTTGAAGACGATAAGAATTTTGCCAATATCTTGCAGGATTACTCGCGCGATCATGGTTATAAATCGGTCATTGTGAATGAAGGTACCACCGCGGTGCAGACCGTTAAGGACAATATGCCGGACGCGGTAATACTGGATATTATGCTGCCGGGTAAAGATGGATGGCAAATCCTGAAAGAATTAAAAGACGATCCTGAAACTGCCGGGATTCCGGTACACCTCATGTCGGCAGGCGATGCCGCGGCTACCAGGGTACGAAAAGAAGGTGCTATAAGCTTCCTTAAAAAGCCAATTGATACAGGTACGCTTGATAAACTGTTTGGCGATATTATGGCCAATAGCGGTACCAAATTCAAACAGATATTATTGGTTGAAGATCATAAAGCGCAAAGCCAGGCACTGAAAGAAATGATGCAGGCAAACGGCATTACGGTAGACCAGGCCTTTGATGGTGAGTCGGCCTTTAAGATGCTGCATGATAACGAATACCAGTGCGTGATACTTGACCTTAACCTGCCTGATATTTCAGGCCTTGACCTATTGGATAAGATCAAGGAGGTTGAGCGTTTTGCATCATTGCCTGTTATTGTGAACACTGCTATGGAGCTTGACAAGACATCGGTAAGCCGTTTGATGAAATATGCAAACGCTATGGTGGTAAAAACCAATAAATCGTCAGATAGGCTGATAGATGAAGTAAACCTGTTTTTAAATAAAATAAGTACCACACCGCAACAAACTGGTACAACTATTGGTACGCCTGTAAATAAAATTACAGCAGTGTCAGGAAAAGACGGAGTTAAAGGCAAAAAAGTATTGATAGTTGACGATGATATGCGTAACATCTTTGCGTTAAGCAGTGCTTTACAAGGCTATGATATGAATGTGGAGATAGCCGGCGACGGCGAAGAAGCCATTGCCAAACTGGAAGAGATGAGCGACATTGATATTGTATTAATGGATATCATGATGCCAAAGATGGACGGTTACGAGGCCACGCGATATATCAGGAAACAAAGTAAATGGGCCAGATTGCCAGTTATCGCGTTAACTGCAAAGGCTATGAAGGATGATCGTGAAAAATGTATTGAGGCAGGTGCAAACGATTATATTACAAAACCTGTTGATATGGATAGACTGATTGCATTAATGCAATTATGGCTTGATAAATAACATGCATGATACCGCCGAAACGATAACAGCCCCACAGGTAACCGAGGTCATTGACCTGGTAAAACAGATCTATGGGTTTGACTTTGGCAGTTATACCAAAGCATCGTTAAAAAGAAGAATGACCAGGATCATGCAGCTGAAAAAGCTGCAGTTTTATGATCTGAAACATACGCTGGTAAATGACAATGGTTTCTTTCAGCAGTTTTTAGAAGAGATCACGGTAAATGTTACCGAGATGTTTCGCGATCCTACTTTTTATTCGTCTTTCAACAAGCAGGTAATACCATACCTGGCATCATATCAGCATGCCAAGATCTGGTGTGCTGGCTGCTCATCAGGAGAAGAAGCTTATTCACTTGCGATACTACTACAACAAGCCGGTTTGCGAAAGAAATCATTTATATACGGTACAGATATTAATACAGAATGCCTTAAAGAAGCAAGAAAAGGTATTTATAGCCTGCGCAAAATAAAAAGTTATGCAGAAAATTACCAGCTTGCAGGGCTTGAAGGATCTATAACAGATCACTTTACCATACTGTATGACGCGGCCAGTATCCACAGCGAATTGAAACAAAATACGCTGTTTTCGGTTCATAATTTAGTATCAGACAATGTGTTTAACGAATTTCAGCTGATAACTTGCCGTAATGTGTTCATCTATTTTGAAATAGCATTACAGGAGCGGATACTTGATCTGTTTTACAAAAGCCTGGCGCCACTTGGTTTTTTATGCCTGGGCGCCAAAGAGACCATCCGCTCAGACAATTTCAGGAAGAAGTTTAAGGTAATTAATCAAAAAGAAAATATATATCAAAAAATTGGCTCTTGATGATAACATAATACAACGCTGGCGCAATACAGAACTGCTTCTGCTGGGTGGTTCTGCCGGTTCGTTCAAGCCAATTTACCAATGCGTAAAATTATTTCCTAAAAATTTAAACAAGACCGTAATAATTATAATTCACAGAAAAAAAAACTTTTTTAGTGAGATAGAAAAACTGTTTGCCGATAATAGCCGTATGTTGATGAGAGAAGTTACGGATAAGGACGTTTTAAATAAAAATACTATATACATCGCGCCTGCCAACTACCATACCCTAATTGAAAAGGACAAGTCTTTTAGTTTAGATGTATCTGAGGCCGTTTGGTATTCAAAGCCATCAATTGATGTAACTTTTGAAAGCGCTTCAGAAATCTATAAAAATCGATGTACAGCAGTTCTATTTTCAGGCGCAAACGCCGATGGCGCAGAAGGACTGCTAAAATTACGTAAAAACGGTTCGTTAACCATAGCCCAGGATCCGGATGATGCTGAAATGAAAGAAATGCCGCAGGCTGCTATCAATAAAAACGCGGCAGAATACATCTTGAACACGAAGGATATATTTGAACTTTTTCAGAAATAATATTAAAAAACTAACGTTTATAATTGCAAATGCCCACCCCTGTAAATATCCTTATTGTTGACGACAGAGAAGAAAATATTGTTGCGCTTGAGGCACTGTTAAGCCGAAACGACATAAAACTTTTCACCACCACATCGCCAAACGATGGCCTTAAAATCGCATGGGAAAATAATATTGCCATAGCACTTGTCGACGTTCAAATGCCCGAGATGGATGGTTTTGAGTTTGTAGAAATGCTAAAATCAAACCCGCGCACCAAGGATATATTGGTATTGTTTGTTACCGCGATATCAAAAGATGCCAAATATGCCGTTAAAGGCTTAGGTGTCGGCGCGGTTGATTATCTGTACAAACCGCTTGACCCTTATGTAACTGCTGCTAAGGTAGATTCATTTATACAGCTTGCCCGCGCGCAGGCCGAGGTAAAACAAAAAAATGATGAGCTTGAAAATTTTGCTTTGGTGGTAAAAAACTCGGCTGATATTATTTGTGTTGTCGATGCCGAAACACTACGTGTAAAAAGCATTAACCCGGCTGTTGAAACCATACTCGGCTTTAGACCGGTTGAGATGATCGGCAAAAGCATCATTGACGCGGTTGTTGAAGAAGATAAGCTGCCTTTCCGTAAACGCCTGGGTGAGATCATAAAAGAAAACCTTAGCCTGGCAGTTTTAGATTATCAGTTTGCTACTTTCTCAAAGGCCCCCATATTTGTGGAATGCCGTGTAGCGTATCGCAACAAAACATTGTTTTTTAATATCAATGATATTACGCCGCAAAAAAGTTATGAGAACCAGTTGATCAAATCAAAAGAACTGGCCGAGTACGGTAAGAAAACAAAAGAAACTTTCCTGGCTAACATGAGCCATGAATTGCGTACGCCCATTAACGGTATTATAGGATTAACTTCTTTGCTGCGCAAAACACATATAAATGATCAGCAAAGCAATATGCTTGATCTGTTAGAGGTTTCTTCGCAATCATTGCTTGGCGTGATCAATGATGTGTTGGATATCTCAAAGATTGATGCCGGGAAATTCAGTATTATCAGATCACCCAATAAACTTTCAGACCTGGTTGACTCCGTATATCGTTTGCTTAAATTTAAAGCTGATGAAGAAGGTGTAGAGTTCTTTTTGGATATGGATCCCACTATCCCTGAGTATCTGATGATAGATTCATTGAGATTGAACCAGATCCTGATGAACCTGTTAAGTAATGCTATTAAGTTTACCAAGCGCGGGCATGTTAAGCTCAAAGTAAAGATGCTTGATAAAAAAACAGATGGCGTACAGCTTCAGTTTGAGGTGGAAGATACCGGTATCGGTATCCCCGCACATCGTTTGGATGATATTTTTGAGTCTTTTGAACAGGCCTCAGATGATACGGCTGCAAAATATGGCGGTACAGGCTTAGGTTTAGCCATAGTAAAAAAACTGGCCCATCTTAAAGGCGGTGATCTTACTGTGGTGAGCAGGCCCGGCAGCGGCAGTACCTTTACTTTTACTAATTGGTACACCATTGCAAATAAACCAAAAAATGAAAAAGCGATAGTTGCAGATGAAGACTTCACACCGTTTACCAACGTGAAAATCCTTGTCGCTGAAGATAATCTGGTTAACCAGTTTTTCTTATCAAAAATTTTAGAGGATTGGGATGCGCATGTTGAGATTGTAAACAGCGGTGTTAAAGTACTTGAAAAACTAAAAGAAAAAGACTTCGATATCATATTGATGGATACGCACATGCCGGAAATGAATGGTTACCAGGCTACCAAAAAAATAAGGATCGAATTTGATGAGCCTAAACGCAGCATTCCAATAATTTCATTGTCGGCCGCGTCATTTGATTATGAGCAGCAGGAAGCTTTAGATTCAGGTATGGATGATGTGTTACCAAAGCCATTTCAATCTGCTCAACTGCACAAAAAAATAGAAAACTTATTGGTTAAAAGGCCAGTTTAGTCTGGCCTATACCCATAATTTTAGCTTCATGTTCAAGCAGCCATTGCTTGCGCCATAAGCCGCCCGCGTAACCGGTAAGGCTGCCGTTTGAGCCGATAACCCGGTGACAGGGTACAACAACCCAAAGGTTGTTCTTACCATTTGCCGACGCGATAGCGCGGATAGCCAGCGGGCTTTTCATCCGTTGAGATTGCTGGTTATAACTGATAGTGGTTCCGTAATCTATTTTTAACAGTTCCTGCCAAACCTGTTGCTGAAAATCAGTGCCTGCCTGTTTTATCGGGAAATCAAATACCTTGCGTGTGCCTGCAAAATATTCGTCCATTTGTTTTACAACCTCTTTTAGTAAAGGTGTTTCTGCCGGGGTAGGCTCGTGTTCTTCATCCAAAATATGTACCCGGCTTATAAAGCCATCTTCTTCTGTTATCGAGCAAATGCCCACGGGCGTTTTATAATAGGTAACTGGCATAATGTAAAATTACTTCCTTTTTAACTAATCACCAATTAACTAATCTCTAATCACTATTTTTACCCCATGAAACTCTTTGACCAAACGTGGGAGCTTTTTAAAAAAGAAGTAGTGCTGGAGTGGCGATCAAAATACGCGTTTAACGGCGTGTTGCTGTATGTAGTTTCTACGGTGTTTATATGTTATATATCTTTTAACCTAACACCGGGTTTTGATAAAAGCCAGGGCTATAAAGTGGTGTGGAATGTGCTGTTCTGGATCATTATTTTGTTTGCATCGGTTAACGCTATAGCCAAAAGTTTTATGCAGGAGAGTAAGAACAGGTTGCTGTACTATTACTCAATTGCCAGCCCGCACGCTATTATCCTTTCAAAAACTATTTACAATATTTTGCTGATGTCGTTACTCAGCACATTGGCATTGATAGTTTACCTGCTTTTTTTTACCAATACCATTGGCGATCCGTTGTTTTATTTCCTGGTAGTGATTTTGGGCAGTATCAGTTTTTCTACTGTGTTTACCATGATATCTGCCATCGCGTCAAAAGCGGGCAATAACGGTACTTTAATGGCTATATTGAGTTTTCCGGTTATTATCCCTGTTATTTTAATGCTGATCCGCCTGAGCAAAAATGCTATGGACGGCATTGAGCGTAGCCTGAGCTATGGCGATATAGGAGCGCTTTGCGCCATAAACGCGATAGTGATAGCAACAGCTTTATTACTCTTTCCATATTTATGGCGAGATTAACAATACTAACACCCGATGTGCGTTTTAATAAACTTTAAAACAAGCGTATAATTCTTCCGCATGAAATTATTCCGAATAATGTTTTTGATGTTGCTGCCTGTAATTACCCTGGCGCAAAATGTAGCGATAACAGGTAAAATATCTGCAGCAGATACAAAAACGCCGATAGCCGGGGCAAGTGTTTTTCTAAGCAATTCGTCTTTTGGCACCTCGACGGATAAGGATGGGGCATTTACCCTGAACGGGCTTAAGCCGGGTCAGTATAACCTGGTAGTTTCTACCGTAGGCTATGAAGATCATTCAGAGGTAGTCACATTAAACAATAATCCTGTTAACTTAAATATCGAATTGTCGCCAAAAACTACCCAGCTAAAAGAGGTTGTTATATCAGGTATTTCAAAAGCCGATAAAAAGAAGGCCCTTGACCAATTTAAACTGGATTTTATAGGTACGGATGATAATGCCCAGGATTGTAAAATAACTAACCCGCAGGTATTGAATTTTAGTTATACAGAAAATAAAACCGTTCTTGAGGCTTATACCAACGAGTTTTTGATCGTTGAAAACCATGCTTTAGGTTACCGGGTTAAGTTTCTCCTTAAAAACTTTAAAAGCGAATTACTTACCGGTAATGTAGTTTACAGTGGTAACGAAGTTTTTGAAGAATTGCCCGGCCGGGGCTATGAAATAAAAAAATGGCACCAAAAGCGTGATGAAGCTTATTATGGCTCGGCCATGCATTTTTACAGGTCGCTTTTTAAAGATAGCCTGGAAGATGCAGGATTCAAGATCTACCGCTTGCGCCGCGAGATTAACACCAAACGCCCTGCCGATGATGTGATACAGCAAAATTTGGAAAAAGCCAAAGATGCTAAGGACGATTCATTTTTATATTGGACACAGATGCAAAAAGCATCGCACTACACTCATCAAAAGTTTCTTGGGCCGTTTGCTGTGAAAGATATTGTTCATAGTTCGGACAAACCGGGGTTAACCAACGTTTCGTTCCCTGATCATTTATATGTAGTGTACACCATGCGCTGGGACGATACTTATTACAGGGATGTATACCATGTTCCTCATGATCTGAGCTATCCCACAACCATTGTAAGCCTGATAAATGGCAACACCAATATAACCCTTGATGGTAACGGAACGGTTGTAGGCAATAGCCCTTTATATGAAGGTAACTGGTCAAAGGCCCGGATCTCTGTATTATTACCGGTTGATTACACCCCCTATAACAAACAGCCCCAAGTTCCATTAAGTAAAGATTAGAACGAGATTAGAATGTCTGTATTTAACATTTTTTATGTTTCTTTTGATCAATAATTTAGCGGTAAATGTTTTAATTAGCGTTTTTTAAAAAAACCTTAATGTCAATTTATCTATGCGGTTTTTCCGGTTAGTGGTATGGTGTATTTTGTTGCCTGTTTTTACTGTCGCGCAAAGTGTAAGCATTACCGGTAAGATCGTAACAAAAGAGTCTAAATCGCCTGTAGCAAGGGCAAGTGTTTTTTTAAGCAACTCATCATTCGGCACCATCAGTGCTAACGACGGTACATTCGAATTAGCTAAGCTTAGACCGGGCCAATATACCCTTGTGGTAACTGCGGTTGGATTTGAAGACTTTGTTAAAAAGGTGCAGGTAGGGGACGAGTCCATAAACGTGGATGTTGAAATGCAGCCCAAGACCATCCAGTTAAGAGAGGTGGTGATATCAACCAACAGTAAAGCAGACTGGCGAAGAAATTTCGAGCAATTTAAAAAAGAATTTATAGGTACGGATGAGAACGCGAAGCTTTGCCAAATCCTGAATCCCGATGCTTTATACTTTACCTACAGCAAAAGAAAACTGATCTTAGAGGCTGAGACCGATAAGTTTTTAGTGATAGAAAACCGCGGCCTTGGCTACAGGGTTAAGTTTTTACTCAAGGATTTTAAAAGTGACGGCGTTGCAAACATAATCACCTATGGTGGCGAACGGTTGTTTGAAGATCTGCCGGGTTCGCCCGGTCAAAAAAAGCTTTGGGCTAAAAATCGTGATATTGCTTATTATGGATCGGCAATGCATTTTTACCGGTCGTTGTATACAGATAAATTGAAAGAAGAGGGGTTTGAAGTACACCGATTAACCAGGTACCTTAACCCCACCCGCCCGTCTGATGAGGTGATCCGCCAGAAAATAAACAAATTCAAAAGTATTAACCGTATTGATTCTGCCAATCATTGGGTTGAGATAGCTAATCTCTCAAAATATTATATGGACCGGCTTACGCAGATCCCTTATTTTTCATTCGAGCTATTGAGGTCCACACCAACACCTGGTATATATGCCATAACCTTCCCAAATTACTTGTACGTAATGTACACCCGCAAACGTGATGAGGCTAATTACAAAGATATTTTCAGGCCGCTGGATATGCCTAATTATGAGATAAGTGTAATTACGCTGCCTGACAATAAAAATCCTTATGCTTTATTTGATAAAAATGGCATAGTGATAAACGGTGAGCCGCTTTATGAAGGTACCTGGAGCCAGTCGCGCTTATCAGAGCTGTTGCCGGTTGATTATGTGCCGACGCAAAGCTTTGACGACACACAACATAAATAAGCGGTCAATACAAATTATTACTACATTTGCCAACTAATCAACATGAAATTTATATATCAAACTTGGTGGAAGGTACTGGTAGTATTGCTGATACTCTCTACGTTTATAACCGGTTTAATACTGCCTGTTCCTAAGTTACCCGTTCTTCACGAAACTATAAGGAACCTGTACTTCCACGTACCTATGTGGATGGGGATGCTATCTGTATTTTCGATCTCGGTGTACTTTAGCATCAAATATTTAAATACAGGTAAAGAAGAGTATGACCTGGCAGCTGTTGAATGTGTAAATACCGGTCTCGTATTTTTTACCATGGGGTTGATAACCGGTATGATGTGGGCCAAATATACCTGGGGAGAGTTTTGGAGCGGTGATCCTAAGCAAAATAGCGCCGCCATAGCCTTTTTACTGTATTGCGCATACCTGGTATTACGCAACTCGATAGACGAAGAACAAAAGCGGGCAAAGATCTCTGCCATTTACAACATATTCGCTTTCCCGATAATGATCGTGCTGATATTTGTGTTGCCACGGTTAACAGATTCATTGCACCCGGGCAGCGGCGGTAACCCTGCATTTGGTAAATATGATTTGGATAACGGTATGAAACTGGCTTTTTATCCTGCTATGATGGGTTGGAGCTTTATGGCAGTTTGGATTGCCACCTTGCGTTACCGTATCCGTTTAATTGAGAACAAAAGAAACAACATAAATTAAATGAAGAAGTCACTTATCTTATTATTACTACTCCTGTCTTTCGTGACAACTTTTGCACAACAACCACAGTCTGTTGAAATGGCCGATGCATTTCGCAGCTCGGGTAAAATATATGTTGTTATAGCTACAATTGTTATAATTTTTGCCGGATTATCAATTTACCTGTTCTCAATAGACCGTCGGTTAAAAAAAATCGAAAAAGAAAAATAGCCTGAAAAATAGTCCGTAGCTGTTTAAACATAGTTTTCATACTGTTGTTGATATAAGTATACTGTCATCAGTGATAATAAATTGCGATTTTGATAAAATATGTATCAAATTTGCATCGTTTATTAACAAATTCATATTTATAACATCGAGCTATGGCTACCATTAATTCATCATCCTTAACCCTGGATACTCATTTCTTTGCTGATGTATGCAGCAATTTTGACTACGCCGCACAATTTACCAAACACGACGCCGGTTTATTAGACCAGATAAAATCATGCAACAGCGTTTACCGCTTCCGTTTCCCTATCCGCAGGGGTAATGGTTTTGAAGTGATAGATGCCTGGCGCGTAGAGCACTCGCACCACCAGTCACCAACAAAGGGCGGTATCCGCTACAGCGAAATGGTAAACGAAGACGAGGTAATGGCACTTGCCGCGCTAATGACCTACAAGTGCGCTATTGTTAATGTTCCTTTTGGTGGTGCAAAGGGCGGTATAAAAATAAATCCGAAAAACTACACCGTACAAGAACTTGAGAATATTACCCGCCGCTATACGGTAGAACTGATCAAGAAAAACTTTATAGGCCCCAGTATTGACGTGCCTGCACCTGATTATGGATCGGGCGAGCGCGAAATGAGCTGGATAGCCGACACCTATGCTACCATGAATCCCGGCCAATTAGATGCCATGGGCGCAGTCACCGGAAAGCCTATAGCATTGCATGGCATACAGGGTCGCCGCGAAGCTACCGGCAGGGGCGTGGCCATTGCCGCGCGCGAATGTGTAAGCGTGGCCGAGGATATGCAGAAGATAGGTTTAACACCCGGCATCTCCGGCAAAAAGGTTATTGTGCAGGGCTTAGGTAATGTGGGTTATTATTCTGCCAAGTTCCTTGCCGAGTTTGGCGCTTTGATAGTTGGCTTGTGCGAATTCGAGGGCGCTATTTATAATGAAGACGGCCTGGATGTTGAAGCTGTTTTTCAGCACCGTAAAGCAACCGGCTCAATATTGGGTTACCCCGGTGCTAAAAAAGAATTTAAAAACACCCTGGAAGGCCTGGAGCAGCCTTGCGATATCCTGGTGCCTGCCGCTTTAGAGAACCAGTTAACCGTTAGCAATATCCGCAACATAAAGGCGAAGGTTATTGTAGAGGGTGCCAACGGTCCGACCAGTCCTGAAGCCGAAACCATATTTTACCAGATGGGCGGTTTAGTAGTGCCGGATATGTACGCTAATGCCGGCGGTGTTACCGTGTCTTATTTCGAGTGGTTAAAAAATCTGTCGCATGTGGCATTTGGCCGTATCAACCGCAGGTTTGAAGAAAACTCAAACCTTAACCTGGTAAACATGGTTGAGGGAATTACCGGCCTTGCTTTAACCCCGCTTCAGCGCGCCACCATAGTTAAAGGCGCGTCAGAATTAGAGCTGGTAAACTCAGGACTGGAAGACACCATGATCCGCTCATACCACGAGATAAGAGAGGTTTATAAATCAAATGAAAAAATAGACGGCCTGCGCACCGCGGCCCTGGTTGGCGTTATTAATAAAATAGCAGTATCATACCAAAACTTAGGTATCTGGCCATAAAAAGAAGATCAAATGTAAAGACAAACAGGGGTAGGCTTATCAGTCTGCCCTTTTTTACTGCCGGGCAACGGTTTTTAGTTAGCTAACGTATTAACTAAAAAGAGGATACGTAAACAAATGTTTTCGTAAATTCATACTGTTAAGCCAATTATAGTGACCAGGTACCTGTTTGTCTTATTCTTGTTGATAAGTATGAGGGCGTTTGCTCAATTACCGCCTAATATCGGCTTTGAGGATGGCTCTTTTAACTATTGGAATTGTGCTGCGGGTAGGGTAGTTGTAAACGCCGATTCAACCTCAAGCACTGTTCTTGTGGGCGCCTCCAACCCAATTCCGGGCCGTCATACCGTATTCGGTAAGCTTGATGCTGCCGGTAAAATTGATTATTATGGTGGTTTCCCGGTCCTTTGCCCCAATGGCAGTAACTATTCTATCAGGTTAGGCAATGATTCGGCCGGTGCCCAGGCTGAAAGGGTTTCTTACAGTTTTGTTGTACCTGCTGAAGCATATTCCTATAGCATCAACTTTAACTACGCGGTAGTTTTGCAAAACCCGCCGCATAAATTTTTTGAACAGCCCCGGTTTACTGCTCGCATTTATGATGTTACAGATGATAAGTATGCTGATTGTCCATCGTTTGATTTTGTGGCCGGCTCTGAGTTGCCGGGCTTTCAGCTATCTAAGCGTGTACTAAAAGATAGTGACGGTACACCCGCGCCCGTTTATTTCAAAAACTGGTCAACCGCAAGTTTAGATATGCGGCTTTATGCAGGTAAAAAAATGCGGATTGAATTTACAACCAACGACTGTACCTTTCACAAACACTTTGGCTACGCATACCTTGATATTGATGAAGCAAACCAGGCACAACCTATAGGTGGTAATGCATATTGTGAGGGAGAGAAGGAAATTATTTTAAAAGGACCGGTGGGTTTTTTAGATTACAAATGGTATAACGGCGACATGACAGAAGAACTAGGATCGGGCCAAACGCTGGAGATCTCGCCGCCACCGCCTGATTTAACTAAAATTGCTTTAAAGATTACGCCTTACCCTGACGTTGGCTGCGAAGACATATTGTACACTGTCATCAATAAAATATCCAACGGCTATAAGTTAAATTTGGTAGATACTGTAAGTGGATGCCCTGAAACGGGTGTCGACTTAACGGCGCCCTATATAACTGCGGGGAGCACACCCGGTTTAACATATAGCTATTTTTCTGACGTAGCAGGTACACCCATCCCTGACCCCAAAAGGGTGGCCTTACCCGGTACTTATTTTATACAAGGGCTTAGTCCGGATGGTTGTACCGTTACGCTGCCTACACATGTTAAGTTAACGGCTCCCTTTATAAAAGTTAATCAGCCGTCGCCTGTAAGGTATCCGGATACTTTTGATATTACCACAGCTTTTGACAGGGTTGATAGCCTGACCTATAGTTATTACATGGATGCCTCCGCTACCATACCGATTAAGAATTATACGGCCATTGATAAAACAGGGAGATATTATATTAAGGTTGAAAATAAATTGGGATGTGTAAGCATTGCAAGTGTTGATATTACTATTTTACCTCCATTACCTTATGTTATTGCCGCTCCCAATTTGTTTACACCCAATAACGACGGGGTGAATGATACATTTAGTTTACACATTGAAGGCTTTGTGCAGTTTAATAACCTGAATGTATATAACAGGTACGGGCAGTTGGTTTACAACGCTAAGTCGCAGGCCGATCTTTGGAATGGTAATTTAAATAACCGCCCCTTGCCTGACGGTACTTACTATTGGCTGTTTACCGGACTGGATACCTACTATCATACCAAGATCACCAAAAGCGGATATGTAGAAATTATCCGGTAGTATTAAGATTGATTCTAAATAGTATATATCGCTAGCAATAAACATTATTCCCTGTACGTTTTGTACTTTTGTAAACTTTTGTTACAGGAAATAAACCATAAATGAAAAAATCTTCCATATTTGGCCTTGTTGTTATAGCTATTGCTATAGCTGTTATCATAAGTGTTTACTCTAACTCAAGCACTTACGGCTCATTTAAAGATGCTGCCAATACCAATAGCGAACTGCATGTAGTAGGTCATCTTAATAAAGATAAAAAATTAGTATATGACGCTACCAAGGATGCCAACTATTTTTCTTTTTATATGAAAGATAATAACGGCGAGGAATGTAAGGTGGTGTTTACCGGCTCTAAACCACAGGATTTTGAACGATCAGAGCAAATTGTTTTGACCGGGAAAATGGAAGGTAACGAATTTCATGCAATGCATATATTGATGAAATGCCCATCTAAATACACCAAAGATCAGGTAGAAATTACAGAGGCCAAAGCTAAACAGGCCAGCATATAACATATTATTTTTAATGGATAATCCTTTTAAAGGCGAACACCTTTTACCGGGCCACCTGGGCCAGTTTTTTACTATACTGGCATTTGGCTCGTCATTATTTGCGGCAATAAGCTACTATTTTGCAACTACCAATCCCGGCGATACTTCGTGGAAACGTTTAGGGCGTATCGGTATTTATGTTAACGCTATATCTGTAGTAGGCATAGGTGCTTGTTTGTATTATATCATTATTAATCACCTTTTTGAATATTATTATGCGTGGGAGCACTCATCAAGAGCATTACCCACCCACTATATCATTTCAAGTTTTTGGGACGGACAGGAGGGAAGTTTCTGGTTATGGAACTTCTGGCAAGCTGTGTTAAGCTGCGTTTTAGTACGCAAGGCAAAATCATGGGAGAGCCCGGTAATGGCTGTGATAGCCTTATCGCAAGCCATATTGGCTACAATGCTGATAGGTGTTGAAATATTGGGAGGCCGCATAGGTACGTCACCATTTATTTTGCTGCGCGAGGCTATTGATCTTAAACAATCTGCACCCATATTTGCTACCAACCCTGCGCTTTACCATAATTATTTAACCTATATAAAGGACGGTAACGGCATGAACCCCTTACTGCAAAACTATTGGATGGTGATACACCCGCCAACGTTGTTTTTGGGTTTTGCATCAATGGTGGTGCCTTTTGCTTACGCCATTGCCGGGCTTTGGACAAAACGTTATACCGAGTGGATCAAACCTGCATTATCATACTCGTTATTCGCGATGATGGTTTTAGGTACGGGTATTATCATGGGCGCGTTTTGGGCTTATGAGTCACTTTCATTCGGCGGCTTTTGGGCCTGGGACCCGGTAGAGAATGCCTCTATCATCCCGTGGTTGGTACTGGTAGGTGCTGTACACGTAATGATCGTTTACAAAAATACCAAACACTCATACATTACTGCCACTATATTAACGTTAACAAGCTTTATACTGGTATTATACGCGTCGTTTTTAACCCGCAGCGGTATTTTGGGCGAAACATCTGTGCACTCATTTGTAGATGCCGGTATATTCTGGCATTTAGTTGTAGATGTTGTAGTATTTTTAATTCTTACTATCGTACTATTAGCCATCCGCTGGAAAGAATTACCACGCACCACCAAGGATGAAGAAACTTACTCACGGGAGTTTTGGATGTTTGTAGGTTCGATATTTTTATGCTTATCGTGCTTTCACCTTGTGGTAGTGTCATCTATCCCCGTGTGGAACGCCATATTCGGTACCAAACTGGCACCACCGTCAGATCCTGTAAAGCATTATAATATTGTACAGGCTTCGTTCGCAGTAGTAATAACCTTATTAACCGGCTTTACGCAATTCTTGAAATACAAGAAAACAGACAACGTTAAATTCTTTATCTCTACGTTGGTTTATTTGGTAGTTGCCGCACTAATTACTTTGCCGGTTATTTACCTTACGGGTGCGAATAAGCTGCAATTTGTATTTATCCTGATCATGGTTGGCGCTATTTATTCAGTATTAGCTAACGGAAAGGTATTGATAGATGCTTTTAAAGGCAAGTTTAAACTTGCAGGTTCGGCAGTGGCACATATCGGTTTCGGGCTGATTATGGTAGGCGCGCTGATATCGGCAGGTACCAGCAAGGTGATCTCTGAAAATACCACCGGACAGGATTTCGGGGCGGATTTTGTTAAGGTGAAAAATAATCCGCGCGAAAATATCATACTGTATAAAAATACCCCGGTAGTAATGGGTAAATATACGGTTACTTACATAGGCGACTCGATAGCGGTGCCAAATCATTATTTTAAAGTAAACTATAAAGTTGTAGACGCGGCAGGAAAGGTTACCGAAGAGTTTTTATTGAAACCCAACGCGCAGGCTAATGCCAAAATGGGCCTGATCTCGTCGCCGGATACCAAGCATTATTTATTTAGCGATCTGTACACCCACGTTAATATGTCTAACGCCATAGCAGTTGGCGAGGGCACAGAAGCAGCAGGCCATGATGAAGCCGACGACGATAAAAAATACGACGCGCCGATACCTTACGAAGTAGCGGTAGGTGATACTATCCGTTTTAGGGATGGCTATGTTGTTTTAAAGAGCATAGGCAAGGTAGACAAGGTACAGGATATAGCGCTTACCGATAAAGATGTAGCCATATCTGCTAAGCTACAGGTTAATGCCAACGGTAAAACTTATGATGCCGAACCGATCTATATGATCCGCAGTAACAACGCATTTGACTTTGCGCGAAAGGTAGAAGATGCCGGACTGAAACTGCGCTTTACCAAGGTGTTGCCGCAAAAAGGCAAGGTAGAGATCACACTTTATCAGCAACCTGAAAGCGCCAAAAAGTGGATAGTTATGCGCGCCATCCAGTTTCCGGATATTAACTTTTTGTGGTCGGGTACTATCATTATGGTTATTGGGATATTGCTGTCTATTTTTAGAAGGAATAAGGAGTTGAAGACTGTTTAACCCTTCCCAACCCTCCCCAAAGGGGAGGGCTTTTACTAAGTAATAGTATTTAAATAATAAGATATTAAAAGTCTTCCCTTGGGGGAGATTTAGAGGGGTATGCGTATCACCATCATCGGTTCGGGCAATGTTGCTACACATTTGGCTGCCGCGTTTAAAAACGCAGGGCACCGCATTGTGCAGGTATACAGCCGCAATATGCAACACGCGGCATTGCTGGCTTACCACGTAAAAGCCGAACCGCTTGACGATCTGATCCAGATAGACCCCGAGACAGACATTTTTGTTATAGCCGTAAAAGACGATGCTATTGGCATAATGGCCGAGCAATTGGAGCCGCATCAAAAATTAATGGTACATACATCGGGCGCTACAGATCTGTACGCGCTGCTGGCTTTTGCCGATAATGTGGGGGTATTTTACCCGCTGCAAACGTTTAGCAAAACAAGGGAAGTGAATTTCAGGAACGTACCCATTTGCATTGAAGCTGCGGATAAAAACATTGCTAAAGAACTGCGCGAGTTGGCGCAAACCGTTAGCAACAGCGTTTATGATATAGACAGCAAACAACGCCGGATATTGCATTTAGCGGCTGTATTTGCCAATAACTTCCCCAATTACCTGTACACCATGGCGCAGCAGATTTTAACGCAGCAGGGGCTTGATATCGACCTTATAAGACCGCTGATACTGGAGACGGCAGAAAAAGTACAAACCGGCCTGCCTGCCGCCATGCAAACCGGCCCAGCTATACGCCACGACCAAAATACCATGGATAATCATCTGCAATTGCTTCAGGATAATCCCGATTTGCAGCAATTGTACACCTTGTTAAGTCAGGGTATTATCAAAATGGACATTGACCCGCACGGGGATAAGTAATTTTGTTACTTTTGCCAAAATGAATATTTTTAAAGTAAAGATAAACTTTGAGGAAGCAGGCCATGAAAGTGTTGAACTGCCGATAGCCGAAGGAGAGTCTGTATTGGATGTTTGCCTTGAAAACGGTATCGAGTTACAACATAACTGCGGCGGTGTTTGCGGGTGCAGTACCTGCCATATTTATGTGAACAAGGGCGGCGACAATGTACAGGAGATCTCTGATAAGGAAGAAGATTTTATTGACCGTGCCGTTAACCCGCGTATCACTTCAAGATTAGGCTGCCAGTGCGTAATGATAGACGGCGATATTGAAGTTACGCTGCCGGATCAATCACAGTTTTTAGGCCATTAATACTAAACCAAACATAATGACAGACGATAAATTTGCCCTTCCTATCCATTGGAACGACCATGAAGACATTGCCATGTCGCTTTATGAAAAATTTGGCGATGATTTTAACGAATCAAAGATCTACCGCATCCGCTTTACCGACCTGTTAGAGTGGGTATTGCAATTGCCAAACTTTGCCGGTACCCGCGAGCAATCAACCGAAGGCCACCTGGAGCAGATCCAATCGGCATGGGTATATGAATGGCGGGATAATCAATAGTTCATTAGTTGGCAGTTTTTAGTTTGCAGTTGGCTTTTTGAGGACTTAATTTGTATAAAATTGAAGATGCTGCTAACAACAAACTGTTAACCAAATAGCTGCAAACTGCCTACTTAAAACTGCAAACTAAATAATTACTGCCAACTGCACACTGATAACTACAAACTAAAAAATGGAATCATTCCTAAGCAAGCTAAAAGATATTACCACCTTTATTTTTGATGTAGATGGTGTGCTGACTGATGGTTCTGTATTTGTAAGCGAGACCGGCGAACAAAGTCGTGCCTTTAATATTAAAGATGGTTACGCGCTGCAACTGGCGGTAAAATGCGGTTATAATGTTTGCGCCATATCGGGCAGCCGCTCAAAAACGGCTATATACCGCTTAAACAGTTTGGGAATAACCGATGTTTTTATTGGTGCCCACGTAAAAACCAATAAGTTTAAAGATTACCTGGAATCAAAACACATACTGCCGACCAATGTACTTTACATGGGCGACGATATCCCTGATCTGGGGGTAATGAAGCTGGCAGGCTTACCCGTTTGCCCGGCAGACGCGGTTGAAGAAATCAAAGCGGTAAGCCAATATGTATCGCCGTTTGGCGGCGGAAAAGGCTGCGCCCGTGACGTGATCGAGAAAGTGTTAAAGGTGCAGGATAAATGGATGAGCGAAGAGTCTTATAGCTGGTAAATCAGTGTTTCTGATTTGGCTTTTCTAAAATTGCACAATGTCTCCAAAAAGCGGTAACGCGTTTTTTACCGCTACCGGATTTTTCTGAAATTTTGAGGCAGGATTTAGCATCGATCCCTCATCAGTACTACCCACTACATTAAAAGTAGAAATTACGTAAGGTACACCTTCTGATAATTCAAATGTAGGTTTATCTGACACATGAAAGTGAAGATGAGGCCCTCCCGCGTTTCCGGAATCCCCTAAATAACCTAATACGTCCCCCTTTTTTACATATTGCCCTATTTTAACACGAATACTATTATTCTGTAAGTGTGCATAATGCGCGTATATGCCCGGAGCTATCTGTAAAACAACAAAGTTTCCGTAAACACCGCGGGCTGTGATCTCGGTTGGCTGGGGCAAAGGCGCTAACGGCGCATGGTCAGCTATGCCATCGCGCAGGTCCTTAATAATACCATCTTGCACGGCAAGCACCTCAGTACCGTAACCTATCCATTGCTTGTTGTTGGTTTGGTTTAGCTTATCAGGTTGTTCTTCTATGGCATGGCCTGCATCGTTTAATCCAAAAAAATCAATAGCAAAGCGCTGCGGAATAGTTATCACCCCATTTTGTGCAAGCATGCTGCCCCAATGATGAGATTTAGGATTACCTGGCCCTTCATCAACAAACCACATGTGTCCGCGTAAAGGGGCACCAAGCGCTAATACAGGCTGCTGATCTATCCGCGTTTCTGCGCCGTTAAGTGTGTGGATCTGTTTAGTCGAATCAGTAAAATCAATAACATGATGTAAACTCTTTGGTAGTGGTTCGCTCGGTTTAATTGTCAGCCATAAAAAAAGAACGGTTCGCTTGCCCGGTGCTATAATCAGGTCTGTACCGGTTTTTGGCATTTCTTCAAAATTGAGCAGCTTCAGCAGTTCTTCTTTGGAGAAAACTACTACCGGTGATTTAGATGAATCTCCATAAACCGATAATGACTTGATAGTTAACGGCCCGGTAGATTCATAGAAATTGGTAATATGGATCTCGTATTCTGCATGGCACCGGTTATCGCTGCCTTTAAAAAAGGCAGGGGCGTGGGGGATAAGCACCTCGACGGGCGCGTCATTGACTTGTGCAGCCGCAGTAAATGCGCCTATAAAAAACAAAGCAAAAAACAGTAAACGTTTAGCCGGAACAAATTTAAACTTGCTGACAAAATAGTTCATGTTTTTGATAGATGTGACAGTGGTAGAATTTGACCTTTATAAAATAAGTGAAGAATCTGTCGAAACCCGGTTCCGGCAGGTCCTTCACTCAGTGTAATAGTTTTTATTTCAACACAGATACCGCCTTATTAGCATCACCCACGCCCCAAACAGTGCCCGGTTTGCTGCCCATGGTAATTTCCAGTACGCCGCCTTTCATAACATCGGTATGTTTAAAGTAGGTTTTGGTGTAGTTAACACCATTTAATTTCATGGCGTTGATATACTTGTTGTTCGGGCCATTGTTTTTAACTATAACATGAAAAGTTTTGTTGTCTTTTAGTTTAAGTGTTGCTTCGTTAATAACCGGGCTGCCAAAAACATATAATCCGTTTGCCGGGTTAGCCGGGTAAAAACCAAGCACCGATAACACATACCACGCCGACATCTGGCCTACATCTTCATTACCTATAATGCCGTCTGTTTTATCGGTATAAAAGTTATCTAAAATAAATCTCACTTTTTCGGCTGTTTTCCATGGCTTGCCCGAATAATCATATAAATACGTCATGGGGTGCCCCGGCTCGTTACCGTGCGCATATTGGCCAATTAAGCCGGACACATCAGGCGATTTAAATTTACCCATATCTCCTTCGGCAATAAATAACGAATCGAGCTTAGTGTTAAACTTGTCCGGCCCTCCTAAAAGTGCAATCAGGCCTTCAACATCCTGCGGCACCAGGAAAGTATATTCCCAGCCATTGCCCTCGGTAAAATCGCCGTGTTCATGTATAGAAATGAACGGGCTGTAAGGCGTGCGCCATTGGTTTTCTGACAAACGGCCGCGCATAAACCCGGCTTTCGGGTCGTAATAGTTTTTGTAGTATTGCCCGCGTTTGCTAAAATAGGCGTAGTCATCTGCCTTGCCCATTTTTTTGGCAACCTGGGCTATGCACCAATCATCAATAGCATATTCCAAACCCATTGAAACTGATTCGGCTGTACTGTCAGCCGGAATGTAGCCCAACCTTTTTACAAACTTAATTCCGCGGTCATCTTTCATTGCGGTGGTCTTCATGGCCTCGTAAGCCAGGTTCGCGTCAAAACCTTTATAACCTTTCAGCAACGCATCTGCAACGACTGGCACCGCGCTGTAACCCACCATGCAATTGGTTTCGTTAGCCATTAAATGCCAAACCGGCAAAGTACCTTGTTGCTGTTAAATGGTGAGCATAGAATTGATCATATCATTAGTATGCTCGGGGTGGATAATGGTCGATAATGGGTTGTTTGACCTGTAGGTATCCCACAACGAAAACGTGGTGACGTTATTAAAACCTACGTTTTTATGCACTTTTTTATCAGTTCCCCAATAATCGCCGTTAACGTCATTAAATATAGAAGGCGCTATCATGGTATGATAAAAAGCGGTATAGAATTTTTTAAGTTGTGATAATGAATCTGTTTTAATAATGATCTTGGCAAACTGCTTGTTCCAGGCCATATCGGCTGCTGCAACAACCTTATTGAAATCCCATCCGGGTATCTCTGCTTTGATGTTGAGCATGGCATTGGCCGAGCTTACCGGCGAGATACCTACTTTAGCATAAACCACCTCGCCTTTTGTGGTGGCAAAGCTTACTACGCCTTTAACACGTTTGCCCTTAAGCTGTGTGCCCGGTTTGCCTTCGGCATCGTTATAAACGCTGAATGATTTGATCGGCTTTGAAAACACCGCGGTAAAATAAATGCGCTGGTCATTAGCCCAGCCTTTTGAAAAACGATAGCCTTCGATGGTGTTTTTATCTACCTGCTTGATATAAGTTTCCATGGATTCGTCCCAGCCTATACCTTCTTTCAGGTCAATAACCACATGCGCGTCGTTCGATGCCGGGAAGGTATATTTATGCATACCCACGCGAGTGCTGGCGGTGAGCTCAACACCGATATCATAACGTTTTAACTTAACTTTATAATAGCTGGGTTTTACTACCTCATCCTTATGGCTGAAAAGTGAAAAGTATCCGCTTTGCGGATCTTTTAAGCTGCCTTTAATAACCTTTACCGGGCCTGTTGTCGGCATAAAAGAAATATCGCCCAGGTCGCCTATGCCGGTGCCGCTAAGGTGCGTATGCTGAAAACCGATAATGGTAGAATCAGAAATATGATAGCCCGAGCACCAGTCCCAACCTTCGGACATGTTGGTAGGCCCCAACTGTACCGCGCCAAAAGGCACGCTGGCCCCAACAAATACGTGCCCGTGAAAACCGGTGCCGATGTAAGGGTCGACATATTTAGTAAGGTTTACCACAGCCTGTTTACGGGCCTGGCCAAACGTACTTAAGCTAAAAACAGCCAGCATCCCGGCTAAAAAGATCTGTTTTTTCATTATTGATTTATGGAAGTAATTGGTGATTTATAGATTCAAAGGTAAATATAACCAAATACCTAATAGTTTACATTCTTAACTGCTGATGTGTATATTTATTGATAAGATAACTCATCTTAAAAATAACACGTGAAAGAATATCTCTGATAGCATTGACTTTAGTTCGAATTCAATTGGGATTACCACACTTTGATATAATTTTAAGATCGAACGATTACGCGACGATCATTAGCTATACTTATTTACGAGTTAAAAAAAAATTTTGAAACGTAACAATTATGTTTCATCTTTAGGCTACCCAATTATTTAACCCGTATTGAAAAAGTTTATTGCCATGGCACTTTTGGTGTCCCATCTGTTCAGTACAGGTGGGAACGTGCTTTTGCATAAATACCTGTCGGACACGTTCTTTAATGGGCAAACCAGCAAAAACAAATATATTATCATTGATATTACAAAGGCAAAAACCCGTATCGACTCGCTTAACCTAACCTATTGTGCGACATTCGGGAAAGTAAGAGGCAAGATTCAATTTGATAAAGCCAGGTGTAATTACGTCCATATGAGAACGACGTGCAGCGCCACTTACCTAACGTGTGCTTCAAATTACCAGACCACAAAAGTCTCACCCTGGAATGTTCTTTTGGCTAAAGGCATTAAAAATATCCCTGTGCCTAAAAAGAATCACATTCCGTTTATCAAACTAAATCTTAATGAAAAAGCGCAGGTTGATTTTAATCGTTTCGCTTTTAATATTCCTGTACACCGCTTAAAGACAATTACCATACAACCAACGGCTAAACTATTGTCAAATACGTTGCGCATACCCGAGGAACCGCCCAAAGCTGACTGCTAATCCCTGTCAATCATTTTTAACACGAACGGAGCCTTTTTAAATCCTCATGTATTTTTTGATCTGAATTCATCCAGCGCTTTACTGTGCAATGATAGTTCCAAGAATACATGGCGAAGGCTGCCGTCCGGCTTTTATTCAATTTTATTTTTAAAACAATGCCATACATAGCAGTTGAAGCACACCTGCCGGGTATTACCGGCTTATTGGAATATCGTAAAGATACCGCCCAGCCCATTCGCGAACTTACCCAGATCCTGTTGCGCGGCGAATCGACCCTTACCGAGGGCGAACGCGAATTGATTGCCACCGTAACATCAAATGGCAATGAATGTAAATTTTGTACCGCCGCGCACACAGCCGCCGCCGATATATTTTTAGGCGAAACCGAAACCAGCGCCTGCATAAAGACCGACATTGAATCTGCCCCTTTAAGCGAAAAAATGAAGGCCTTGCTGGTAATTGCCGATAAGATTCGTGAAAGCGGCCGCTCGGTAAAGCCTGAACATGTTGAACGCGCACGCGCAGCCGGCGCTACCGATCTGGAAATTCATGATACGGTGCTTATAGCGGCCTTGTTTTGCCTGTACAACCGCTATGTGGATGGGTTGGCTACCGCCCTGCCTGATAGTCCGGCGTATTTTGATATGCTGGCTGAACGGTTAAAAAACCATGGATACATGCGCCTGCCCCAAGGCTATGATCATTTGAAAAAAAATCAACAATAACCATAAATCCCCAAAATCACAATGAAAAAACTTTTACTAATTCTATTATTATTGAGCGGCGTAAACCTGTATGCGCAACAAATCCGCGTAACGGGTAATATAACCGATACTCTTACCAATTTACCCATCAATGGCGCAAGTATCAGTGTTAAGGGTAAAATTGCAGGCACCCTTACCGATGCAAAAGGTAATTACAGCATTAATGCCGATAGGCTTAAATTTCCTATTGTTTTACAGATCACCAATGTTGGTTATGCCAATAAGGAAATTACTGTAAGCGCGCCGGGCCAAACCACCAATATCAGTTTGAAACAGATGGCCGTGGTGCTGAACGAGGTTGTTACCGCTGCCAGCCGGGTAAATCAAAGCATTTTAAGTTCGCCTGTAAGTATAGAAAAAATGAACCAGAAAGCCATCCGCGAAAACCCTTCATTTAATTTTTATGATGGACTGGAATCGTTAAAGGGCGTTGAGGCCGTAACCAGCAGCATTACCTACAAACAGGTAAATACCCGTGGTTTTAACAATACCGGCAACTCGCGCTTTCTGCAACTGGTTGACGGGGTTGATAACCAAACCCCCGGTTTAAACTTTGCCGTGGGTAACCTGTTCGGCGCTTCGGATCTGGATATTGAAAGTGCTGAGATCATCCCCGGCGCTGCTTCTGCTTTGTACGGGCCAATGGCTTTTAACGGTGCGTTGTTGATGCATACTAAAGATGCCTTTGAATACCAGGGCTTATCGCTTCAAGCTAAATATGGCCTGAACCACATTGGCGAGACAGGTGTTGGCGCAAAACCAATTTATGATTTTGCATTACGTTATGCTAAAGCGTTTAACGACAAATTTGCCTTCAAGATCAATGCTTCATACTTACGCGGTACAGACTGGTATGCCAACAATTATACCGACATCAGCGCAGCAACCCCTCCTGCACAACGAGGACCAAACAATCCCGGCCGTGACGCTTTAAATATTTATGGCGACGAGGTTTCAAAAACTTTACCCGGCATTGGCTTGGTAACCCGTACCGGCTATGAAGAAAAGGACCTGATGAACTATGGCGTTTATAGCCTGAAACTGAACGGCGCGCTTGAGTACAAATTCAACAACAACATCGAGGCTATTTACCAATATAATTACGGTCGCGGTACAGCCAGCTATACCGGCAGCAGCCGTTTCGACCTGAATAACTTCGTATTGCAAACACACCGTATTGAGTTAAAAGGCAGCAATTTCTTTTTGAGAACCTACGCGGTGATCGAGAATTCGCATGACTCTTACAACACCCGTTCGCTGGCGCAATTCATTAACCGCGATTGGGTACAGGACATGAGTGGCAACGTAGTAACACCTGACCAGGCCGACGCGATGTGGTTTACCCGTTACCAGAATGCCTTTAACGGAACGGTAAACGGCGTAAACGGGCATGATAATGCCGCCGCCCGCGCTTTTGCCGATCAGGGCCGTTTCCTGCCGGGTACTGCTGCATTTAACAGTGCTAAAGATGCATCGATCCACAACTATGGATTAAGCGGTGCAGGTGTATTCAGTAACAGCAAGTTCTACAATACCGAAGGTCAGTACGATTTTAGCAGCCTCATCAAGATCTTTGATTTGCAGGCCGGCGGCAGTTTCCGCGATTATGATATGTTCACCAACGGAAGCTTGTTCGACGATAAAAATAAAAAAATCACCATCAAAGAATACGGTACATATGCACAGGTTGGTAAAAAAGTGTTTGACGATCAGCTAAGCTTACTGGCGTCTTTGCGTTACGATAAGAACGAGAACTTCGACGGTAGCTTTACCCCGCGTTTCTCTGCCGTTTACAGCGCTGATAAAAAGAATTATTTCCGTGCATCATACCAAACAGGTTTCCGCAACCCGACCCCGGTAGACCAGTTCATCCATCTGAACGTAGGCCCCATTACTATTTTAGGTGGCGCGCCGGCAAATAGTAAAGATCTAACTGTTTATCAAAATTCATTCACCGCGGCCTCAGTAAGCAAATTTGGTGCGGCATTTGGCGCGGCCGTAGCCGGTGGAGCGTCATTCCCTGATGCCGTTGCTGCTAATAAGGATCTGCTTCAAAAATCAAACGTGGCATATATCAAACCTGAAAAACAAAAAGCATTTGAGTTTGGCTATAAAAGCGTGATCGAAGACAAATTACTGATCGACGTTAATTACTACTACAGCAGTTATAATAACTTCATCCTTAACAGCGTAGTGATCCAACCACAGAATAATGTTATTGGTGCTGATGGTAAAATTAATGCCGCAGCAGCAAGCGATATCTTAAATAGCAAAGTGCATGCTTACCAGTTGTACACCAACTCAACCGATAAGGTTTCTGAGCAGGGTGCAGGTGCAGGCCTGACTTATTTGTTTCCTCATGGATATAGCGCGGGCGCTAACACCACCCTTTCTGTGTTCGACCTGGGTACCGCAAACAAAAACAACGTAGCTGCTTTCAACACTCCAAAATGGAGCGGCAACTTTACGTTTGCCAACAGCAACTTTAGCAATGGCTATGGCTTTAATGTAAACTGGCACTGGCAAAGCGCGTTCGACTGGTACGGAACCTTCAATGCCAACAATCCCGGCCGCATAGATGCTTACTCACTGGTTGATTTGCAAGTGAACAAAAAACTGCCAAAAGCAGGAGCAACCATTAAACTGGGCGGAAGCAACATATTCAACAAACATATTTATGAAGCCTACGGATCGCCTGCTATAGGCGCTATCTACTATGTAGCAGTAACCTTTGATAATTTATTAAAATAATATGGAAGCAATAACCATAAACGCAGTGGAGCCAAAGCAGTTAAGCTCGGTAAAATTGGCGGCCCTTTTTGTAATTTGTTTTGCAAGCAGCGCCGCCGGCGGGGCTATATCAACCCTTATGTCGGTTTACCTGCCCACCGTGGTGAAAGAAATGCAGGGCAACAAAAGCCCGGAAGAAGTGAACTACCTGAGCGGGCTGATCAACTCCTTATTCATTTATGGATGGGCGGCCGGCGGCTTTTTCTGGGGATTGATCAGCGATAAGATCGGCCGTAAAATGGCCCTGGTGCTGGCAACGGCAAGCTATGGCATTTTTACCATTTTAACCGGTTATATGACCAGCTGGAGCGGTATTATGGCCTGCCGTTTTATGAGCGGCTTTGGCGTAGGCGGCGACCTGGTTATTGCTTTCACTTTGGTAAGCGAGGTGTGGCCGCAAAAATCAAAAGCGGTGTACACCGGTATTCTTTCCATTGCATTCCCGGTGGGTATTTTCTCGGCCGGGGTAATTAACAACTTCACCAAAACATGGCGCCAGGGATTTTTGGTTGGCACCCTGCCAGTGTTGCTGGCATTGCTTGCTTTATGGACCATTTCCGAGTCAGACCTTTGGAAAAAGCATCGATCAGAAAAAAAATCAGCCCCGTTAGCTTCAGCCAAATTATCATCGCCCGAAAACCGAAAAACGTTGCTGACCGGCTCATTGATCTTCGGTGCGATGCTGATAGGGCTTTGGGCAATTTTTTCTTGGATGCCAACCTGGGTGCAAAGCATCAGCGTTGGTGATGCCAGCAAAGCACGCGGATTAAGCATGATGTGTTTGGGCATGGGCGGACTAACCGGCGGTTTCTTTTCCGGCTGGCTGGTAAACCTGATGGGCTTAAAACGATCGATGATCACCTGCTTTGCCGTGTGCACCGCACTGTCGTTCATATTATTTAAAACCAACAGCACTTTTTCGCCAATTATTTATGCTGAAGTTGGCGTACTGGCACTGTTTTTCGGTGCAAGCCAGGGCATTTTGTCGGTTTATATTCCGGCGCTGTTTCCTACGGGCATCCGTTCGTCAGCTACAGGCATTTGTTTTAACGCAGGGCGCTTGTTTACCGCTACTGCGGTATTATTTGTAGGTGTGCTTGTAATTAGTTTGGGGGGATATGGTAATGCGCTATTTATCTTCTCATTGGTATTTTTAGTAGGTTTACTGATAACACTTTTCAGCAAAGACCTAAAACCGGCACAGCAGCCCGCATCCAAATAATTCATTTTAAAATTCTGAAAAATGGCACATATAAAATTAAATAACGAACTGCCCGGCATTCGCGGGCTGATGGCCTATCGCCCCGAAACAGAGGTGCCGCTAAACGCATTAGTCGAGCTTTTGCTGCGCGACGATAACAACACCCTTACACGCGGCGAACGGGAACTGATAGGCACCTACGTATCCTACCTGAATGATTGCTTTTTTTGCCAGAATGTACACGGTGCGCTGGCGGGGCATTACCTTAATTGCAATATTGAGCAGATAGATAGTATCAAACACAATTTTCAATCTACTGATCTGTCGCCTAAAATGAAAGCCCTGTTAAGCATTGCCGCAAGCGTACAGAAGGGTGGCAAAAATGTAACCGAAGAGCAGATAGAAGCAGCCAGGACGGAAGGCGCAACAGATGTTGAGATCCACGATACGGTTTTGATTGCTGCATCGTTTTGTATGTTTAACCGCTATGTTGACGGGCTGGGCACATGGGCACCGCAAGACCGGCAATTTTATGTTGACCGTGCGCCGCGCCGTGCAGAAGAAGGGTATCAATCCAGCGTTTACAATTAATATTAACCTATAAAATCATAACCATGCCACACATCAATTTATCAAACGATTATCCCGGAATAAGGAGTCTGTTTGTTTATCGCCCTGAAACTGCAAAACCATTAAATGGCTTAGTGCAAGTGTTGCTGCATGATCCGCATCCAACATTATCAGCCGGTGAGCGCGAACTGATTGCCACCTATGTATCAAACCTCAACACTTGTTATTACTGCACCAATATTCACGGCGCCATTGCCAGGCACCAGTTGGGTAACGATGCCGGGACTGTGAAACAGGTATTGGCCGACGCTAACACGGCACCCATCAGCAATAAGTTAAAATCATTGCTGAAGATTGCGGCAAAAGTGCAATCGGGCGGAAAAAATGTGACTGAAGATGACGTAATGACAGCACGTGCAGAAGGCGCAACAGATATAGAGATTCATGACACTGTACTGATTGCCGCTGCGTTTTGCATGTATAACCGTTATGTTGATGGCCTTGCTACCTGGCAACCGCACAATGATGAGCTTTACGACAAAATGGGCGAACAACGCGCCCGCGAAGGCTACGGCACGCCGCCGGTTAAAGTAAGTGAAATGGAACTGACTCAAACAACTTAAAACTAAATACAATGGCACATATTAAACTGAATAACGAAGAACTCCCGGGCATACGTGGATTATTAGACTTTCGCCCCGAAACAGCCAAGCCACTTCTGGCCCTTGCTGAAACCTTACTGCGCGGTCCGTCGGGCCTGACGAGTGGTGAGCGAGAGATCATAGCCGCATCGGTATCTTACTGGAATCAATGTCACTTTTGTCACACCTCGCACGCGGCAGCCGCAGCGGCGCACCTGCAAACCGGCCTAAACCTGATTGACGATATCAAAGCCGGGTTGCCGAACACCCCGGTATCAGACAAGCTGCGCGCCCTGCTGAACGTTGCTCACCAGGTACAAAAAGGCGGCAAAAATGTAACCGACGAAGACATTGCCGCCGCCCGCGAAGCCGGCGCTACCGACCAGGAAATTCATGATACCGTGCTCATTGCCGCTGCATTTTGTATGTTTAACCGTTATGTAGATGGCCTGGGCACCTGGGCACCACAGCCAAACGAAGCCTACAAAGAAATGGGCGAACGTATGGCATTTGTAGGGTACGGGAAGTAAGTATTGGAAATCATTGAAGTGAATTTGAACATCGCCATTCTATATTGATTCGATTATTTTAAAGTTCGTACCTCACTTTAAAAACTCGAATAAGTGTTCAACGTATCTCCCTTTGGGGCTACAAAATCTGCCATTTCGTTCCCGGGATGGGAAAGAATCTAAGAAGATTTATTACGACAGCCTTTGGATAATTATCCAAAGGCTGTCCCTGAAGCTTGGATGAACCGGTCAAATAAGACTGGTTATTCCTTTAGATCTTGCAGAAAGTGGTTCGAAGATAGTCCAAATGGGGTCACACCTAAATTCAAAAAACGCAAGCCGGAAGATTGCGGCTTTTGTCTTAACCGCTCTAATATTATATTCTCTTATACAGTTGTGCTACTTCTAAGATGTACCATCAAAAGTTGTTATAGCTGATCATTACTAATTAAAAAATTGCCGATATAATGACCATTCGGGATGTTTTTAATCCTTTGCATTTTTACATTTGCAGGATTATAAACCAATTGTATAATGAATATTGATACCCGGCTTGCTACATTTGATGATATCCCGCTGCTGCAGCAATTAATTGGAAACTCGGTACGCGGGCTAAGTACCGCTTACAATACGCCCGGTCAAATTGAAAGCGCTATTAAATATATTTTTGGGATAGATACGCAACTGATCATTGACGGTACTTATTATGTTGCTTTAGTGGACGGTGCTATTGCAGGTTGCGGCGGTTGGAGTAAACGTAATACTTTATATGGCGGCGATCAGCATAAAGAAGTGGAAGACTCGCTTCTTGATCCCGCAAAAGACGCGGCCAGGATCCGTGCTTTTTTTGTTCACCCTGATTGGGCCAGAAGGGGTGTTGGCCGGCATATTATGCAGGTTTGCGAAAAAGCCGCAAAAAATGCCGGGTTTAACAAATTTCAGTTAGGGGCCACATTACCCGGCGTGCCTTTGTATGAAGCCATGGGGTATCAGGCCGTACAAAAAATTGATGAACCGTTACCCGACGGCGAGGTATTGCCTTTGGTTAAGATGAGTAAAACTTTATAAAAATTTAAAGACTTTTTGTTTCATTTTGTTTCACCGGTTTTAATTAATCTGTTGATTTTAAAATAGTTGATCAAAAAACTTGTTTCACCTGTTTCATTTGTTTCACACTCGCGTGAAACAAGCTTACCTTTGCTGCCGCAAGGACTAATATTAAAATGAATAAATTTCCACCTATTATACTGGCCTCAAAATCGCCCCGCAGAAAGGAACTGTTAAAGCTGATGGATCTTGATTTTAAGATCGTGCTGAAAGAGGTTGATGAGTCATATCCCGACAATTTAACACCCGAGGGAATAGCAGTATATATTGCCCAAAAAAAGGCTACGGCTTTTGATGAGTCGGTTAATGACGATGAGTTGGTGCTAACCGCCGATACCATTGTAAGCATTGACGGCCACATATTAGGTAAGCCTGAAACCGAACAGCACGCTATAGAAATGCTGAAAATGCTGTCGGGTAAGGTGCACCAGGTAATAACCGGTGTTTGCCTGTTTTATAAGCAGCAGTACCATAGCTTTTATGATGTGTCTGACGTTACCTTTCGTACGCTGACAGACGAAGAGATCACCAACTATGTAAGCAAATACAAACCGATGGACAAAGCCGGTTCATACGGCATCCAGGAGTGGGTAGGGGTAACGTCTATTGTAAAAATAAACGGCTCATACACCAACGTGGTTGGTTTACCTACCGAGAAGTTATACCAGGCGTTGATAAAGTTGGTAGACTAAAGTATATAACTCACACCTTTTTCTGGGATTGTAACTGTGTAGCCATCGGCAGTTAAACTGTCGCTTAGGGCTTGCATGCTGCTTTCTTCGCCGTGCACCAGGTAAACGTTTTTCAACTTGGTCTTGTCCTGCTGTTTTACGTTGTTTACAAGGTCTTCGTGGTCGCCGTGGGCGCTCAGTACGTCTGTTTGCTTAATGGTGGCGTAAACGGCCAGATCACGGTCCTTAATATGGACGATAGAATCGCCGCGCAATAAGCGGTGGCCCAAAGTACCTTTAGCGCAATAGCCAATAAACAATATAGTACAGTAATAATTCTGTATGTTGTAGAATAGGTGGTCCTGGATCCGTCCGCCTTCCAGCATCCCGGCCGAAGAAATAATGATGCAAGGCTCAAAATAGTTAGAGATCTGGCGGCTGTCCTTCAGCGTTTCAACATAGGTAAGGTTATCAAACTCAAACTCATCACCCTGCGCTTTATAAAACTCCTGCGCTTCTTTGTTAACCAGGTTATGGTATTTGCGGAAGATGCCCGTCGCTATGCTTGCCATCGGGCTGTCAACAAATACCTTTACAGGCGGCAATAAGCCACTGCTGAAGATCTTATTCAACGAATAAACCAATGACTGCGTACGCCCGATGCTAAACGCCGGGATGATCATGCGCCCCTGCTCTTTGATACAGCATTTATCGATAACCTCTATCAGTGTTTCCTCGACCGATTTATCTTTGGTGTGCATACGCCCGCCGTAGGTTGACTCGGTCACCATAAAATCGACCGGCGGTAAAGCTTGCGGATCATCAAGCACCGGGTAGTTTTTACGGCCAATATCGCCGGTAAAAGCAATGGATTTTTCTGTACCGTTATCGTTTATTTTGAATATCGCGGCGGCTGCACCCAGCAAATGCCCTACGGGCACAAAGGTCAGCTCGATATCGCCGGTAATGCGGAACGGTTTATTAAAGCCAATGGTGACAAAGCGGTCCATGGCATCCATTACATGCTTTTGCAGGTATAATGGCTGGGCGTTGGTGCCAAACTTGCCTTTGCCATGCTTGCGGCCTTTGTGGGCTTTATTCATAAAGATATTTACCGAATCAAGCAATAATAGCTCGGTCAGGTCGGCAGTAGGAGCGGTGGATAGGATCTGTCCGTTAAAGCCCATACGCACCAGGGTGGGAATGTTACCCGAATGATCGATATGCGCGTGGGTTAACACCACTACGTCAATATCCGCAGGGTTAAACGGAAAATCCTCGTTAGATTGAATGCTGCGGTCTTTTTCATAATCAAGGCCACAATCTATTAATATTTTATATTGGCCAACTTCAAGCAAATGCATACTGCCCGTAACTTGCCGGGCAGCACCGTGTATGGTTAATTTCATTAAGATTTTTCTTTTCGGCGTATCTGGTTCCTAAGCAGGAATAGTATTATCCCAACCAGTATAAAAACAATGATCTTAAAGTTAAGTGATGCTTTATCCTGTAGCCTGATATTCTCGTCTTGTTCTTTTTTTAATTTTTGCAGCTGGTTTTGTAACCTGGTTATGGTGTACATTGACTCAAGCGCGGTACCCTCTGTTTCCTTCGACTTATCTACAGCCTGGTTTTGTTGAAACGCCCGGTACTCTAATAATATTTTAAGCTGTTTATAAATATCGTTGTCTGTTTTAACAATATCCATCAGAATATCATTGCTGCGGCGGATATCTTTCTTGGTTTGCAGGCCGAATATGCCGGTATGCTCGCCCAGGCTTTTGTCATACTGGCCAAACTTTTGAGTGCGGATAGCCAGCATGCTGTTAATTTTTGCGCGTTGCTGCTGGTAAGCTACCGAATCAGAATTTGGCTGCGCAAAGGCGGCCGAAAACAAAAAACATAACAGGCAAACTAATATTAAATGTTTCTTCATGCTGTATAGTCAAAATCAATAATTACGCTGTCGCCTAAATTAAGACCCAGCAGGCCGGCGGCGTTGCCTTTATTAATAGCAATTTCAAGGTGGTCGCTAATGCCAAACAGGCAAAGCTTTTCTCCCTCGGGCACCTCGCTGTAATGCCAGCTAAGGTGATTGATGGTTTCGTTACGTTTAAAATAAAGCGTAAACTGCCTGCCCTGTTGCACCTTGTTAAAAAACTCTTTGGTAATATTAGTAATTACATTCTGAAAAGAGTCAATATAAATTACAGCACCTTTTATCAGGCTCTTTTCTATCACCGGCTGCAGCGTCATTTTATTTTCAATACTGCTTACCGGGATGCCTATTTCTGTCAGTTTACCGCCTTTGGCCAGGTGGCACGCGGCTTTAACAAAAATATCCGCAAGGGGGAAGTGCAAAAATTTAAGATCCTGCATAATGTTTATCTCTACCATTTCGTCAGGCTCATGATTAAACATCAGCGAGAAAATGCCGTTGTCTGATCCTACAAAATAATGGTTCTTGTAGTGCAAAGCCAGGTACCGTGTATGGTCGCTGTAAACGGTATCAATGCCGATAAGATGTACTGTACCATCCGGAAAATAATAGAAACTATTTTTTAAAATGAATGCGGCTTGTTGTACATTGTAAGCGGCAACACTATTGGTAATATCAACAATATTTACTGTGGGCAATAATTTCAATATGCTTCCTTTAAGGGCAGCCTGATAAATGTCTTTATCACCCAAATCAGTAGTTAAAGTTATTATTGCCATTAATTTTTTAAATATTTATTGCTAATCTTGTACAAGCGTTAGACGCTGCAAATATTCAATTTTTAATTCATAAAAACCGGCAACAAATAATCAAATTTACTATTGAACGAGCTTAAAATATCAATTGAAAATATAAACCCCGCTGTTTTATGGGGTCCAAACAATGATCACTTCGAGATCATAAAAAAACAATATCCAAAGCTTAAAATCGTAGCCCGAGGCAGTGAAGTAAAGGTATTAGGTGACGAGCGGGAATTAGTAATTTTCGAGGAAAAGTTTAACCACCTGATCCAGCATATTGAGAAGTTTGAAAATTTGAACATAACCGATTTGGAAAGGGTATTGGGTTCAAAAGCAGATACTTCGACACCTGCTGATCCTGCTGCCGATAAGTTTGCTACCGGCGAAGTAATTGTATTTGGCCCTAATGGTGTTATGGTTAAAGCGCGTACAGCCAACCAGCGCAAAATGGTTGATTGTATCAATAAAAGCGATATACTGTTTGCCATTGGCCCTGCCGGTACGGGTAAAACCTATACGGCGGTTGCACTGGCGGTAAGGGCGTTAAAAAACAAAGAGATCAAACGGATTATCCTTACCCGCCCTGCGGTTGAGGCAGGCGAGAACCTGGGTTTTTTACCGGGTGACCTGAAAGAAAAAATTGATCCTTATCTGCGACCCTTGTACGATGCGCTGGACGATATGATCCCGGCTGAAAAACTGAAATTGTATTTAGAGAACCGCACTATAGAAATAGCACCGCTTGCCTTTATGCGTGGCCGTACGCTTGATAATTGTTTTGTGATATTAGATGAGGCGCAGAATGCTACCGATATGCAGTTAAAAATGTTTTTAACGCGTATGGGGCCGTCTGCCAAGTTTATTGTTACGGGTGATGTTACACAGATAGATTTGCCAAAAAAACAGCAATCAGGCCTGCACACCGCGTTGCGGATATTAACAGACATAAAAGGAATAGATATAGTTTACCTGAGCGGCGAAGACGTAGTAAGGCACAAACTGGTGCGTAAGATCTTAGCAGCTTACGGGGATATACAATAGACTCAAGAGTCAAGAATCAAGAACCAAGAAAAGTGTTTTATTCTTGACTTTTTCGGTCTAAAATTTAAAAAAATTAATTCGCGTTAAGTGATCAGATAGAAATTGTAAAAATTCTTGACTCTTGACTCTTGATTCTTGACTCTCAAAATGAATGCAATAAAAGAAACACATTTTAATTTCCCCGGCCAAACCAGTTTTTACAAGGGCAAGGTCAGGGATGTATATACGATAGAAAATAAATACCTGGTAATGGTGGTGAGCGACAGGATCTCGGCATTTGATGTCGTGCTGCCTGAGCCAATCCCTTATAAAGGGCAGGTGCTAAACCAAATAGCGGCTAAATTTTTAAAAGCCACTGCTGATATTGTTCCTAACTGGGTGGTTAACGTACCCGACCCGAGTGTGACCATCGGTCGCATTTGCGAGCCGTTTAAAGTTGAAATGGTGATCCGCGGATACCTTGCAGGTCATGCCGCGCGTGAATATGCTGCCGGCAGACGCCAGGTTTGCGGTGTTAGCTTACCAGAAGGTTTAAAAGAAAATGATAAACTACCTGAACCCATCATTACACCTACAACAAAAGCCGCGGTAGGGCATGATGAGGATATCTCAAAAGAAGATATTTTAGCCAAAGGCATTGTATCTGCCGGGGATTATGAGCAACTGGAAAAGTATACGAGAGCTTTGTTTGCACGCGGTACCGAGATTGCCGCTAAACAAGGCTTGATACTGGTAGATACCAAATACGAATTTGGTAAAGCTGATGGTAAGATCTACCTGATCGATGAGATCCACACGCCTGATTCATCGCGCTACTTTTATAGTGAGGGTTATGAAGAAAGACAGGCTAATAATGAACCGCAGAAACAGCTTTCAAAAGAGTTTGTGCGCAAATGGCTGATAGAAAATAATTTCCAGGGAAAAGACGGGCAGGTAGTACCTGTTATGACACCGGAAAAAGTAGCATCCATATCAGAACGTTACATTGAGCTTTACGAAAAAATAACCGGCGAGGCCTTTGTAAAACCTGAAGGGACTGACGTATTAAACCGGGTGGAAAATGCAATTAACCAAGCGTTAATTTCATTATAGTTTTTATTTATGAATTATACTTATATTAGCACTTAAATAACTGGATTAAGAAAATGAAGTTTGCAGTTGATAAACACGAGAAATACATTTTGCTAAAACTCAATGAAACTAAATTAAATTCATTGATAACTCCGCAATTAAAATCTGAATTGATATTGATCAATACTGAAGGCCAGCGAAACATTATCCTTGACCTGTCACAAATTAAATTTGCAGATTCATCAGGCTTAAGCAGTTTATTGGTTGGCCACAGATTATGCAAAAATTCGGGCGGATCATTTATTCTTACAGGCTTAACTGACGCAGTTGCGCGCCTGATCACTATTTCTCAATTAGAAAATGTTCTTACTATCGTTCCGACACCTGAAGAAGGTGTAGATGTTATTTTTATGGAAGAGATAGAAAAAGAATTAAAAAAAGAAGCAAGATAATACTTACATTGTTTACCTGATATGAAGTTTGAGGTAACAATACTTGGAAGTAGTTCTGCAACGCCTATTTATAATCGAAACCCTACATCGCAGGTACTTAATATTAATGAGCGCCTGTACCTTGTTGATTGCGGCGAAGGTACGCAACAGCAAATGCTAAGGTTTGATGTAAGAGCAAGCCGCATAGACCACATCTTTATCAGCCATCTGCATGGCGACCATTACCTGGGCCTCATCGGGTTGTTATCATCACTGCACTTAAACGGACGGAAAAAAACGCTGAAGCTATTTGGCCCGCCTCAGCTTAAAGAAATTATTGATCTGCAGTTTAAATACTCTGAAACAACGCTACAGTATGAAATAGAATTTACAGCGACCGATCCTACCAAGACCCAAACAATCATTTCAAACGAAGACGTAATTGTCGAAACCATTCCGCTTGATCATCGCATACCCTGTACCGGGTTTTTATTCAGGGAGAAAAAACGGCTGCGCAAATTGTTGAAAGACGAGTTGGAAAGAATAGGAGTACCTGTCGAATACTTTACTGCTTTAAAAAAAGGCGCTGATTACACCGACCTAAAAGGTAAACTTTATAAAAATGATACGCTGACCACCGATTCGGATGAGCCAAAGGCTTATGCCTATTGTTCTGACACTTTGTACAACCAGCAATATTTTAAGCAGATAGACAATGTCGACCTGCTGTACCACGAAGCGACTTTCCTGAATAATATGCTGGACAGGGCTAAAGAAACTCACCACACCACCGCCCTGCAAGCAGCTGAAGTAGCCTTAACTGTGCATGCAAAAAAACTGCTGATAGGTCATTTCTCTGCTCGCTATAAAACCCTTGACGAATTGCTTGAAGAAGCCCAAAGCATTTTCCCGGAAACAAACCTGGCTATTGAGGGGAAGACTTTTACGGTTTAAAATTACTATGTTATTACGCTAAATTAAGCTTGACCTTTTGAATAGGCCACTAATCCTTTTTACTACCCCCGCCGAACACCGAGAAGTGTACATAACGTTTAGGATTGGCTTTAAGATCAATAAACAGCGCGTTCATGTTTTCTGATGCTGATTGCAGGTTCTTGTACAGATGATCATCGTTCAACAATAAGCCTAACGAGCCTTTGGTACTGTTGATATTACTCATAGTAGCTTGCAGATCGGCAGTAGCTTTGTTGGCGTTATCAAGCGTTTGTTTAATGTTTGAATTGGCAAGGTCGCCGCTAAATTTCTGGAAGTTGTCGGTAACTTTATTCAAGCCAGCGGTAGTAACCTTTAAGTTGCCTGATACCGCTTCGGCATTTGCCAGGATGCCGTTGATATGTCCGGTTTGTGATCCTACCAAGTTGTCGATTTTTTTGGTTGTGCCCTCTAATGTCTGCAATGAATTGGCGATGCTGGCAAAGCTACGGTCGACATTTTTCTGAAAATTGGGGTTCAGGATCTTATTAACAGCCGCTAATGACGAGTCGAGTTTGGTCATCAGGTTTTCAGCCTTGGTTTGGATAGGTTGCAGGCTTTCTGCCAGGCTACCCTGTATATCCGCACGTAAAGTATCTTTGTTTTCGGCATATTGTTTACTGTCGCCTAATAAGAAAACAACCGCCTTGTTACCTAAAAGGTCAGAACTTACCAGTTTAGCAAGCGTATTAACCGGGATATTATATTCTGATTTGATTTTGAACTCGACGGTAGTACGACCATCTTCGCCCAGTTGCATTTTAGATATATGGCCTATCTGGAAACCATTAACCAACACAGGTTTTGATACCGTTAATCCATCAACGCTTTTATAAATGGCATAAAATTTATTAGATCCTGAAAAGACATCGTTACCTCTTAAAAAGCTGTAACCCAGTATCAATATAGTTATGGCAACAGTAGTTAAAGCGCCTATTTTGGTTTCGTTAGATATCTTCATATTATAGATTTGTGATAATAGATTGCAGATGGTAAATGTTTGGCATCAGCTATAATGTTGTCTAAATGGTCGTTATTTCCTGTTCAACTGCAAAGATCTTACACCACTATAACCAATTATTTTGCTACTTGTTCTACATCGTCCTTATAAATTTTTATAGCCTGCACAATGGTCTTTACAATTGCGTCTTGTCCTTCTTCCGAATTCAGGTACTGCTCTTCTTCAGGATTGGTAATATATCCTATCTCTATCAAAACCGATGGCATTGCACTGTGGCAAAGCACATACAGGCTTTGTTCACGTACCCCCTCCAATTTTCGCTCATCCTCATCAACAAATTCAGAAGCAAGAATATTTGCAAATTTTATACTTCGCAGTCTAAATCGCCGGTTATATTCATTAGTTAATATAACAGTTATCGGATCATTTGGATCAACAGCGCTTCCATCGTCAATATCCTCTTCAAGTGTATTTGATTTAATTTCATTTTGCTGCTCTTTGGTGCGTTTTAAAGCATATACCAACATTAAAACTCCTTTACCTGACTTATCAGCTACCCGTGCGGTTTTGTAAACACCTTTACCTCTTTTAGTACCCACACGTTCTCTGATAACTCTATCGGGCAGGGCGTTGCAGTGAAGAGAAATAAACAGGTCGCCTTTGTTTTCATTGGCAATTTCAGCTCGTTTTTCAAAAGATACATCGTCTTCTGTTTTACGGGTAAGTACCGCATGAACGCCATCTACGTTTTTTTCGATCGCTTTTTGCAATTTAAGTGCCACCGCAAGCGTTACACCTCTTTCGGTTGAAAAAGAACCTGATGCCCCATGCGAAAAATGGCCCGTGCCGGTAGGAGCACCGCCATGACCCGCATCAACAATAATGGTTTTTAGTTTAAAGCCACTATTTACAACGGTATCAATTTTTGTTGTTGGAAGTAAAGTAAAGGAAAATAGAGAAAAGCACACCGGTAATGCCACTAATCCAAAAATCAATCTTTTCAATGCCTTATTTTTCATTATTTTTGAACGCTGTTAACTTTTTTTGCAAAAATACTATTCATAACCAATTTTGAAATTCATCAACTTAATTTTTCTATTTGCAATTATTTTAATGGTAAACATAATAGCTTTTGCACATAAAGGCAGGGCTACCATAAATAAACGTGTTTCAGATACAATTATACCGATTGATTCAGCAAAATATCCTAAACTTTATAATAAAGGTAAAAAATCTAAGGTAAGTTCTGCACGTAAAAACGACACTTCACGATTGGTTATTGCAAATGACACCACAAAAAAAGGAGTTGCCGCAGATACAACCGAGATAAAGGACATTGCAGACTCCAGCTATAATGATGTTAAAACAGAAATAAGTTACCGCATAGGCAATGCCCGTGTAACCTATGGCGATTTTGAACTTGATGCCGATTATATCAGGATAGATAGAAAGAACCACCTGATATATGCCAGCGGGCGCAGAGACCCTAAAACCGGACGTTATATTGGCCGGCCTATTTCAAAACAAGGCAAAGATTCGCCGCTCACTTCAGACTCGCTGCTGTTTAATTATGAAACAAAAAAAGGGTTGGTACATAACGTATTTACCGAGCAGGATGGTAACTATATTTCGCACGGGCAGGCCAAAAAATTGAATGAGGATGAGGTTGCTTACCATAATATTATATTCAGTGCTTGCGATAAGCCCTCAAAAGGCGAGGATCCCGATTACGGTATAGTTATTACCCGGGGTATAGGCGAGAAGACCCACATCATTTCAGGCCCGGCTTACCTTGAGATCGAAGGTATTCCTATTCCTATAGGTATTCCGTTTGGTTTTTTCCCTAAGCCTAACACAAGGTCGTCTGGTGTGCTGCTGCCAACTTTTGGCGAGGATGCCACGTACGGCTTTTTCCTGCGTGATTTTGGTTATTATTTAGGCTTTGGCGACTATGCCGATCTTACTAACCTGGGTACTTATTACTCAAACGGATCATACGAGGTAAGTAGTTCGCTTGATTATATGAAACGTTATAAATACAATGGTAATTTAACGTTAAGCTATAGTTCGCATAATAACGGATTGCCCGGCGACCCTGCTGCAAAAGATTTTCACATTAACTGGCAGCATAGCCAAAACCCTAATGCCAGCCCCGGTAGTACTTTTAGCGCGTCGGTGAACGCGGGTACATCCAGCTATTTTCAAAACAATGGGGCATCTTTAGGATATAACCTGCAACAACTTACACAAAACGCTTTGCGTTCAAGTATAGCTTATTCAAGAACCTGGGATGGTACGCCGTTTAATTTAACCACCAGTATTTCGCATAGCCAGGACCTTACAGCAAAAACGGTTTCGTTAGAGTTGCCGAATATTAACTTTAGCATGTCCAGTATCAATCCTTTCGACTCGAAGGACAGGGTGGGCGAGCAAAAATGGTATCAAAAAATAACTCTTTCGTACAACATGACGGCAACAAACAAAATAAATAACGTGCCCGAAACAGAGTTGTTTACCAGCGAAACACTTACCAAACGGATGCAAAATGGTATTCAGCATCAAATTCCGGTTGGGTTAAGCTTTAACGTTCTTAAGTATTTCCAATTTAACGTAAACGCTAATTATACAGATCGCTGGTATTTTCAAACTATACGCGAGCATTATGCAAGGGCCGATTCATTGGTTACCGATACTGTACCGGGTTTCAGAAGGGTTGGTAATTATAATTTAGGCGCGGGTTTATCTACCAAAATATATGGTATGGTTACCTTTAAGAACAGTAAGCTTATGGCCATACGTCATATTATAACACCTTCTATCGGTTTTAGTTATTCGCCTGATTATTCAAGCCTTGACAGAAGTTACAATCAATTAATTGTAAGCAATGCTACTGTCCCTTACCCTGTGGTTTATCAGCGTTACTCAATTTTTAATAATTCGGTATATGGTGGACCTGCAAGTGGCAGGCAGGCAGGTATAAGCTTTAATATTGATAATAACCTTGAAGCAAAATTGCGGCCTAAGAGTACCGATACGTCACAGACACCCAGTAAGATACAGCTATTGCAAAGCCTGTCTTTATCATCGTTTTATAACTTCGCTGCGGATTCTTTCAAGTTACAACCAATATCGTTTTCAGGCCATACCAGTGTATTGCATGATAAGGTAAATATTAGTTTTAACGGCGTACTTAATCCTTATGTTACTTATATCCGTGACTCTATATCCAACGGGCAGATCACCACTTACGCCAGGCAGATAAACCGCTATACCTGGCAGGACGGAAAGTTACCAAAGCTCACACAATTTGGCTTTAGTGTAAGCGGCAGTTTAAATCCGGCATCTTTCCACCCTTCAACAAACAACAATAATAATCTGCCCGGTTATAACCCCAATATGCCTAACACATTGGCAAATGCTACCGATGCCCAACGGCAAAGCCTGGCGCTTTTAAATAGTGACCCCTACGCCTATGTAGACTTTAACATACCGTGGAACCTAGTGATAAATTACAACTTCAGTTTTTCTGATGCTTATTTCAGGAGTACGCGATCAAATACGGTCATGCTGAGCGGGGATTTTAGCCTCACACCTAAATGGAAGGTGCAGTTTAATACCAACTATGACCTGGTAGCCAGGCAAATAAGTAGCGCAACCTCATTCGCTATTTATCGGGATCTGCATTGTTGGGACCTGTCGGTAAACTGGGTGCCGTTTGGTTATTATAAATCATATAATGTTACATTAAAGGTAAAATCAGCTATTTTGCAAGCGTTAAAACTGAGTAAACGGAGCGATTATACCAGTAACACAAACTTCAATCAATAAAATAATGCTTGCAGAAATTATAACCATAGGCGACGAAATACTAATAGGCCAGATTGTCGACACCAATTCGGCATGGATGGCGCAGCAGCTTAATAATGCAGGTATTAGTGTAAAACAGATCTCGTCTGTGTCTGATGATAAGCAACACATCCTGACTGCGTTAGCCGAAGCGGCAAAGCGGGCAGATATTATATTAATTACAGGCGGACTTGGACCTACAAAAGACGATATCACTAAAAACACCCTTGCCGAATATTTTGGCGTAGGGATGGTTGAAAACCAAGCGGCACTGGATAACGTGCTGCGCATATTTGAGAAATATAACCGCCCGATGCTTGATATAAATCGACTGCAGGCGCAAGTACCGGCAAATTGTGAGGTTATCGTCAATAAAAATGGCACGGCTCCGGGTATGTGGTTTAACCAGGATGGCAAAATTTATATGTCAATGCCGGGGGTGCCGTTTGAAATGATGTATTTGATGGAGGAAGAAGTGATCCCGAAATTAAAGACGTTATTTAAACTGCCTGTCATCATTCATAAAACGATATTGACTGTTGGCGAAGGAGAATCATTCCTGGCCGAACGGATAGCTGATATTGAAGATTCATTACCCGCACATATTAAACTGGCTTACCTGCCAAAACTGGGTTCGGTAAGGTTACGGCTAAGCGGGCATGGCGATAACGAAAACGAACTACGCGCTGAGATCAATGACTACGCCGCGAAGATCGTAGAACGTGTAGGCAACTTTGTTGTGGCCGAAGAAGATATCCCGCTTGAAAAGGCGATATTAAATTACATGACCGAAAAAGGGCTTACCCTTTCTGTTGCCGAAAGCTGCACAGGCGGCTATATATCACATTTATTTACCCAGCACGCGGGTTCGTCAAAAGTATTTTTTGGCGGAGCGATCTCTTATTCGTACGAGTTAAAGGAGAGCATACTTGGTGTGAAAAATGAAACCTTGTGGCAACACGGCGCGGTAAGCGAGGAAACCGTTGTTGAAATGGTTGAAGGCGCACTGTTAAATTTTAAGTCGGATTACGCTATTGCGGTAACGGGTATTGCCGGGCCCGATGGCGGTTTGCCTGATAAACCGGTTGGAACTGTTTGGATTGCAGTAGCATCCGCAAAAAAGACAGTTAAAAAGAAATTCACATTTGGCAATAAACGCCAGCAAAATATAGAACGCAGCGCTACCAGCGCATTATTCATGTTGAATAATTTACTGAAAGATGTTGAGAAGTAAACAACTATTTTTCTAATTTTGAGCAAAGAACTATATTTTATTTATGGCTAAATACCAACTGTTATTGCCGAAGATGGGTGAAAGTGTTGCAGAAGCAACTGTAATTAAATGGCTTAAAAAACCAGGTGATTACATTAAGGCCGACGACGCAGTAATGGAAATTGCCACCGATAAAGTAGACTCTGAAGTACCATCGCCTGTAGCAGGTAAATTGGTTGAACAGCGTTTTAAAGAGGATGAAGTTGCACAGGTAGGTTCTGTTATAGCTATTATTGAAACAGATGAGCCTGAACAGGAGGAAACTCCTGCGTCACCTGCACCTGCACAACCCGAAGCTGCACCACAGCCAATTGTCCAGGAACCCGTAGCTGCTGCAACAGCCGAGCCACAGGATATCCCCGGCACTGAGCAATTAGAGCAACGTCCGCAGGTTGCTGCTGATGTGCCAACACCGACGCCGTCCGAGTTCAGAAGCGAATCGAGATTTTATTCGCCGCTTGTGAAGCATATCGCGTTGCAGGAAAACATAGATATTAAAGAGTTGGATAGTATCCCCGGCACGGGTGCCGAAGGGCGTTTAACTAAAGATGATATATTAAGGTATGTGCGCAGCAGGACCGCGTCGCCGGCCCAAACTCAGCCGGAAGCCTCAGGATCAGAATATGTAAAACCGGCAGTATCAGCGTCAGGTGCTGACGAGATCATTGAAATGGACAGGATGCGCCGCTTAATCGCCGAACATATGGTAATGAGCAAGCAAACCTCGCCGCATGTTACTTCTTTTGTTGAAGCCGATGTGACCGCTTTGGTACAATGGCGCGAAAAAATAAAGAACAGCTTTGAAAAACGCGAAGGCGAAAAAATAACTTTCACCCCTATATTTATTGAGGCTGTGGTGAAAGCCATTAAAGATTACCCATTGGTTAACGTATCTGTAAACGGTACGCAGATCATTAAAAAAGCTGCTATAAATATCAGCATGGCTACTGCTTTACCGAGTGGTAATTTAATTGTGCCGGTAATTAAAAAGGCCGAAGAATTAAACCTGCTTGGCATAACCAAAGCGGTAAACAGCCTGGCTAATAAGGCACGTACCGGCAAGCTACAGCCTGATGATGTAAAAGACGGAACCTTCACCATTACCAACGTGGGTACATTTGGTAACGTAATGGGCACGCCAATAATTAACCAGCCGCAGGTTGCTATTTTAGCGGTTGGGGCTATCAAGAAAAAGCCTGCCGTTATTGAAACTCCGCAGGGCGATGTAATAGCGATAAGGCATATGATGTTCCTGTCGTTATCGTATGATCACCGTGTGGTTGACGGTGCTTTAGGTGGCTCGTTTTTAAGCAGGATAGCACATTATCTTGAAAATTGGGATACCAACAGAACCATTTAAGTCTGCAAAAATCTTTCTGAACAATTCAAACAACCATGCCTGTTTTGTAGTTTAAATAACTACAGGGCTACGTTTTGTTGCCCTGTATTTAAACTACACTATCATGGAAAATTATGAAACTTTAGTGGATGCCACTAATGATTTGATGAAAAGAGGATATACGGCTAACTTAAGCATGGAAGGCGACACTATTGACGACAAATCGAAAAACATACACATGACCGCTGACGATTTTTCGATAGATGAATTTTATCGTTTTGAGGGTGCAAGTAACCCCGCCGATATGTCAATTGTTTACGCGGTCAGTTCGCCAAAATATAATTTAAAGGGGCTTATTGTGAACGCCTATGGCACTTATGCTGATGATAGCTCATCGGCCATAGAAGCCAAATTGCATCACTACATGGTGAGCCATAACCTGCACGGCAGCGATAAGCCGCAGGCGTAAAATATATTGTAGGGACGCAATGCATTGCGTCTCTATAATTCTTTCAACAACCTTTTTCCACGGCTTTGTATAGCCGCAGTTCCATCACGCATCAAAAACTGTAATTGGTTAGCCAGTTCTTCTGTAATCCAATAATAATGGTGGCGCAGGTTAAACAAAGCTTCGGCAGCAAAAGCCTTTACAGCTATCTTTATTTCAGGGTCTATCATCCAATCAAACAATTGCGTTATCGTTGATTCAAGGTCCAGTTCGTTTACTTTTTCCTTAATGATCTCCTGCGCACGCCTGTCTGTTATGTGCATAACGATTTTAGCATAATGCCTTTTAGCCCCGGCAGATTTTACCAGGTTTATTTTTGATAAAAGATAATCCAGATCAGGCAGGTAAACCTCGGGGTATTGTAAAAATACATTTTCAAGTAACCAGGCTGCTCTGAATGCAATAGCATCGTCAGGATATAAGGTAATGTCTATCAGATCGCGTAAGTTGAAGTTTTTGTTGTGGAGTATTTTGCCTAACTCAAGCACCTTTAATTTACCTATAGTGGCGGTTATTTGCTTAATGAGTTCGGCCTGGTTCATACTGGTTTAATATCCTTCGGTAAACGAAAATAAAAAATATAACATTACGCTTACTTATACAAATAGCCTAAAATCAATACATTTGTCCACTACTTTTATAACGAATAACTTATATATGGTTAAATTCAACCGATTTACACTGGACAACGGCCTCCGCGTTATTGTTCATGAAGATAGTACCACCCCAATGGCCGTAGTTAATATATTGTATGATGTTGGCTCGCGCGATGAGAACCCCGAGCAGACCGGTTTTGCGCACTTGTTTGAGCACCTGATGTTTGGCGGATCTGTAAATATCCCCAATTACGACGGTCCTTTGCAAAAGGTAGGCGGCGAGAACAATGCTTTTACCAGTAACGATATTACCAACTACTATATCACCCTGCCATCTGCCAATTTAGAAACTGCTTTTTGGCTGGAAAGCGACCGTATGCTGAGCCTGGCTTTTAGCGAAGAAAGCCTTGAAGTACAGCGCAAAGTGGTGATAGAAGAGTTTAAACAGCGCTACCTGAACCAGCCTTACGGCGATGTTTGGCTGCGTTTACGGCCAATGGTTTATAAAAAGCACCCATACCTTTGGGATACCATCGGTAAAAATATCGAACACATTGCCGACGCTAAAATTGAAGATGTAAAAGCATTCTTTAAAAAACACTATAACCCGCAAAACGCCATTATGGTTGTGGGTGGTGATGTTAAGCTGGAGCAGGTTAAAGAGCTGGCGCAAAAATGGTTCGGCCCAATCCCGGCAGGCGAAAAATATACCCGTAATTTACCGCAGGAGCCACAACAACACGAAGTGCGTCGCGAAACCATTACGGCTAAAGTACCGGTTAATGATGTATATATAGCCCTGCAGATGCCGGGCAGGCGTGAAAAGGAATTTTACGCGGTCGAGCTGATCTCTGATATTCTTTCACGCGGTAATTCGTCGCGTATGTACCGTAATTTGGTGAAGGATAAACAGCTTTTTAGCGAGGTTCACGCTTATGTGTTTGGCAGCCTGGATAAAGGTATGTTTGTGTTGGAAGGCAAGCCAACCGAAGGTGTAACCATTGAGCAGGCCGAGGCGGCACTATGGGAAGAAGTAGAATTACTGAAAACACATGAAGTACCGGCTGATGAGCTGACCAAGGTTCAGAACAAAACAGAATCGACCATGATATTTTCAGAAATGTCATTGTTAGACAAAGCCATGAACCTGGCCTATTATGAACTGTTGGGCGACGCCAATCTGTTCAACAACGAAACTGAAAAATTTCTGGCGGTAACCCCGGCGCAAATAAAAGAAGAAGCAAACAAGTTGTTCAGAAAGGATAACTCATCTACATTAATCTATCTTGCCGAGCAAACTAATGACTAATACTTTAAACAGAACTTTAGCACCCGAATTTAGGGCTATCGAAAATATAAATTTATTACGACCAGAAAAAAAATCGTTAGCCAACGGTTCTGAAATTTTCTGCTTTAATTCAGGCGATCAGGAACTGGTACGGATAGAATGGATCTTTAATAACCTGCGTTTTGACCCGGCTAAGCCCTTGCTAAACATGGCAGCCAATACCATGCTTACTGACGGTACTGCCAGTTTAACTGCCGCTGAAATTGCTGATAAAATTGATTTTTATGGCGCGTTCCTGTCAGTCGATTATGGCTTTGAGCAGTCGCTGGTTACCTTATATTCTTTAACCAAACATTTAGATAAAACACTGCCGGTTGTAAAGGACATTTTAACTAACTCAATTTTCCCGCAGAAGGAATTAGAAACCTTTATCCGCAATCAACAGCAAAAACTACAGGTTAGCCTGCAAAAAAATGACGTTGTTGCCCGCCGTACTTTTAATAAGGCACTTTATGGCGATACCATTTACGGCTTAACTGCCGAGGTTGAAACTTACAATACTTTGCAACGTGAAGATTTGTTGGTGCATTATGAGCAAATGTACCAGCCTTCAAACTGTACCGTTATTATTGCCGGTAAAGTTGAGCAAAAAGCGCTTGACCTGCTAGCCGCTACTTTTGAAAGCGAATGGAAAAACCAACCGGCCGCTGCTGATATTACCCAGCCAAAAGTTAACCATGCTGCCGAACATTTTTATTTTGTAGAAAAGCCGGAAGCCCTGCAATCTGCTATCCGCATGGGTTTGCCGTTTATTAACCGTGAACACTCGGATTTCCCTGCTGTACAAGTATTGAACACCGTTTTAGGTGGTTATTTTGGCTCCAGGCTGATGAATAACATCCGCGAAGACAAAGGCTATACGTATGGCATTGGGTCGGGTATAACGTCTTATAAACAGGGTGGGGCCTTGTTTATAGCTACGGAAGTAGGTGCCGATGTTTGCAAGGCAGCTACGGTTGAAATAGAGAAAGAGATCAACCTGTTAAAAACAGAACTGATCCCGGATGATGAACTGGCACTGGTGCGTAATTATATGCTGGGTTCGTTATTAGGCAGCCTGGAAAATGTATTCTCGCACGCCGATAAGTTTAAAAACCTGTATTTCTCGGGTTTGGATTATGCTTATTATGATCGTTATACCCAGATCGTAAAAACAGTTACTGCTGATGAATTATTGAAACTGGCTAATCAATATCTCAACTTTGATCAGTTTTATAAGGTAATAGTAGGGAAGTATTAGTAATATATTTTTATACATAAATATTTACCCATCTAACTTAAATCATAATGATTTGATAATATAAGCTCCTATAAATGATTTTATTTTTACGGCAGTATTGTTTATTACAACTACTTTCAAAATGCCGGGTAAAATCAAGTGTCTTATATTTTTACTATTACTGGTCACGCTAAATGGTTTTGCGCAAATGCTGACTAAAAAAAGCGGTATTTATCAAAGCGCCCATAATACGGTAAATCGCTGGGTTATCCTCCCGGGGCCAGAAAACAAACCTCAATAATTATCAAAAATGAAAAAAATACTGTTAACTATCCTGGCAGGTTTAACGTTTATAAACATTAACGCACAGTCGCATAAGACAGAGAATCTGGTAATTGTTACGCTTGACGGTTTCAGGTGGGAATAACTTTACCGCGGTGCTGATTCTGCATTGATAAATTCAAAATTTACAGATGATAAAGACGAGATCAGGAAAATGTTTTGGGCAGAAACACCGCAGCAGCGACGCGAAATGTTATTGCCTTTCTTTTGGTCGGTTATTGCACAAAAAGGCCAGTTATATGGTAACAGAGATCTTGGTAGTAAAGATGAAGTAGCTAATCCTTATAAATTCTCTTATCCCGGTTATAATGAAATTTTTACCGGTTTCCCGGATGTAAGGATGAATACAAACGATCCGATAACCAATCCAAACATGAATGTTTTGGAGTATATCAACAAACAAAAAGGTTACCAGGATAAAGTTGCGGCATTTTCATCATGGGAAGTATTTCCTGCTATCCTAAATGAAAAACGCTCGGGTTTGTTGGTTAATTCGGGTTATACAGACTTGTTAAACCCTGATGCTAATTCAAATATTAAGTACTTAAACAGTATCCAGCGGGAAGTGCCAAAGCTGCTTGGCGAAGACACCCGGCTTGACTTTTTGACCTTTGAATTTGCTAAACAATATTTAAAACAATACAAACCTAAAGTACTGTACATTGCTTTTGATGAAACTGATGATATGGCACATGGTGGTCAATATAAATTGTATTTAAAAGAGGCCCACAAAGAGGACGATTTTATTAAACAGATATGGGATTATATTCAAAGCGATCCGCAATATAAAAACAAGACTACCTTATTGATTACCTGCGACCACGGTCGTGGAGACGTGCCTTTAGAAAATTGGAGAGATCATGGAGATAAAACACCACACTCTGAACAAACGTGGTTTGCAGTGATAGGGCCTGATACCCCGCCGGCAGGAGAAATGAAAAGCCCAACAACTACTTACCATAAACAACTGGCCCAAACCTTATCAATGCTGTTAGGCTTTGATTTTAAAGCAAATGCAGGCCATGAGGTGGGTGACGCGATACCAACAGTTACGGTAAAGTAATTGCTTTTAATATTTTCATTATTAGGTAATTAAATAAAATAAAAGATATGGTGGCAGTATTCCCGATAGCTATCGGGTCACACGCGTTAAATAAACACGCTTGTCAGGCATCGTGTTTTGCAATTGACACGGCAGTGTAAATCTCAAACAATTTCGTAGCATCACTTTCCTAATCCGGAATATTTCATTAGCTTTGCCCGGCAAATAATACCTCCAAAATAATTATTTGCTATGCTGTCAGACCCATCAAAATTTGTCGGAGAAGGTTTAACCTACGACGACGTACTATTACTCCCGGCTTATTCAGAAGTTTTACCGCGCGACGTAAACACCGGCTCATTTCTAACCCGTACCATCAGATTAAATGTTCCCTTGGTATCCGCTGCGATGGACACCGTTACCGAATCGCAAATGGCTATTGCCATGGCGCAGGCAGGTGGCTTGGGTATGCTGCACAAAAACATGAGCATTAACCGCCAGGCAGACGAGGTACGTAAAGTTAAGCGCTCTGAGAGCGGAATGATCCAGGACCCGGTTACCCTGCATGAAGCATCAACCGTAGGCGACGCGGTAAAGATCATGCGCGAATACAAAATAGGCGGCATCCCGGTTGTTGACGAAACAAACAAGTTGAAAGGTATTATAACCAACCGCGACCTGCGTTTCCAGAAAGAGATGAGTAAACCGGTTCAGGAAGTAATGACCAAAACCAACCTGATCACGGCAGCAAAAGGCACCAACCTTTCGCAAGCTGAAGAAATACTACAACAATATAAGATCGAAAAGTTGCCTGTTGTTGATGATAACGGCATATTGATAGGTTTGATCACCTTTAAAGATATTCAGAAATTCAAAAACTTCCCTAATGCCTGTAAAGACGAGCATGGCCGCTTACGCGTAGGCGCGGCAGTTGGTGTTACCGCCGATACGATGGATAGGGTAGATGCCCTTGTAAAAGCAGGTGTAGACGTTATCGCTATTGATACGGCTCACGGCCATTCGAAAGGTGTTATCGATAAATTAAAAGAAGTAAAAGCCAAATATCCCGACCTGCAGGTTATTGCAGGCAACGTAGCCACCGGCGAAGCCGCCACAGCATTAGCCGAAGCCGGCGCAGATGGTGTTAAAGTTGGTATTGGCCCGGGCTCTATCTGTACCACCCGGATCATAGCCGGTGTAGGCGTTCCGCAATTGTATGCGGTTTATGAGTGTGCCAAGGCTTTAAAAGGCACAGGTGTACCGGTAATTGCCGACGGTGGTATCAAACACACAGGCGATATCGCCAAGGCAATTGCTGCGGGTGCAGGTACCATTATGGCAGGTTCATTATTTGCCGGTGTTGAAGAGTCGCCCGGCGAAAGCATTATTTACGAAGGCCGCCGTTTCAAATCATACCGTGGCATGGGCTCGATAGAAGCCATGGAACAAGGTTCAAAAGACCGCTATTTCCAGGATGTTGAAGACGATATTAAAAAGCTTGTTCCCGAAGGTATTGTAGGCCGTGTACCATACAAAGGCACCTTGTCTGAAGTGATCTACCAGTTTGTTGGTGGCTTGCGTGCAAGTATGGGCTATTGCGGTGCGAAGGATATCGAAACCTTACAGCAAGCTAAATTTGTCCGTATTACAGCTTCAGGTATCCGCGAGTCGCACCCGCATGATATTACTATCACTAAAGAAGCACCTAACTATACAAGATAGTTTTTCAAGTCTAAAGTCTTTAGTCTGAAGTCATAAGTAATTTATTTGACTCGGGACTAAAGACTTTAGATTAACGACTTTATAAAATCAAACGACATAAGCAGGCATCCTGCTATTCCATGAGTTGGCAAATTGTTGCTGCGACGGGTCCTTGGCAATAATGGCCTGGTACCTTGCTTTACGCAATTGTATAATAGCATTATAAAGTGATTGCTGGTTTGCACCGTTTAAGGCAGCAAGGCTTAACGGGCCAATCTGACCATCTACCGTAAGCTTACCCGGGCTAAGCGTATTTACAGCTTCCTGCATAAACCTTGCGGCTATCCCCGTACCCATATTGGTTGCAATATCAAAAAGCTGGTTGGCAACTTGCTGGTCGGTCACATTGTCCAGTGATTCGGTATCCCAGAAATTAGCTTTATAAAATGATTGCACCATCTGCTGCAGATCTGCGTTGGCAGCCAGCGCGGTGTTTAAGCTTGCGGGATGCGTTGCGGCAATACTATGTACAATAGGCCAGCCATGCCAGTTGGGCCAAAACTTTATGGCAATACCTTTATAAGTTTCGCCGCCGTGATCTGAGGGATTGTTGGCGTAGCCGCCTTCGTTGTGCATAGTTATAGCATACGCAGGGTCAAATTGTGCCATGATCGATAATTTAGATTTATACTAATGTACAGTATATTTTGAATATAAGGAAGTTATAACTTTTTTGATATGATTAATCTTGCAAGTTTCATATTGTAAAATATATCTTTACCATATGAACTTTATCTCCAATTTCTTCTCTTCCAATCAGTTTTTTTTATTAATAATTGTGATTTTGGTAATAGGATGTAAGCCAAAAAGCAATGACATTGACAATAGAATTGAACTCAGCCAATTACTTGATCCATCACCAAACAATAACTGGGGTGGGGATGTCATATTAAAAATTGTTGACAAGAAACACACACCCAATAATGAAACCTATACACTTAAAGCTTTATATAATAAAGATACCGTTGGGTTAGCGTTATCAATACCAAATAAAGCAACTAACAAAGATGGCTTTTCTACTGGTATGAAAATTACATCAATAGGAAAAGTCAGCAATAATTTTTTACATGCATTGACATCTATTTATAAGTTAAAAACTGATTCTGCAAATTTATTCATAAGAGAGGTTGATGCAGAATATGTGGACCTTGAAAAATTTGTAATTTCAACAGGCAATAAACCGACAGACAATGACGGTTTTACTAAGTATAAATTATTTTTTGATGTAAATAATGATGATGAAGCAGAAGTTTTTTTAAACATTAATGAAAATGAAAAACTTGTTCAATTAATGGAAAAGGACGAAGAGTATCGAATGCCATTGATAGTTGCTTTAACCAATCAAACACCTATTTCGAAATGAAATCCATCTGTGTATTCTGCGGCGCCAACTTTAACAATGATCCTGCTTTAAACGAATCCATTGAGCTATTAGCCGAAGTTATGGTGAATAAAAACATCACACTTGTTTTTGGCGGTGGCAAGGTAGGGGTAATGGGCATTATAGCAGATGCCGTTTTAAAGCGTGGCGGAAAGGCCATTGGTGTTATCCCTCAGTTTTTAATGGATAAGGAAGTTGGCCATACCGGTTTAACCGAACTACATATTGTTGACAACATGCACCAGCGCAAGCAAATGATGAATAACCTTTGCGATGGCGTGATAATGCTGCCCGGCGGTTTCGGTACGCTTGAAGAGTTTTTTGAGGTGTTGACCTGGCTGCAATTGGGATTGCACCATCACCCTGTAGGTGTATTGAATGTAAACGGCTTTTATGATCTGTTACTACAGCAGATGGATGTAATGGTTGAACAGGGGTTTCTTAAACCGGCAAATCGCAAATTGGTAATTACCTCAACAAACGCTATAGAATTGATCGATCTGATGGGAAACGCCCAGGTAAAACCCGACGAAGTTTGGTTCAGGGACAGAAATCTTACTTAAATTAAATAGATTTTACAGGCTGGTAGGCGAGGCATGCCGCCAACGTAACTGCAGGTATTTTAGTAATGAACACCATGCTGTACACACGTGCCAACACATTATAACGTTTGCACAAATAGGCAATGGTTAGTAGTATCATTGTTAAATTAATTGGTCAGTTATGCTAATTAACGAAATGATATCCACACAATCAAGTTTTTTGTAATATAAATGTTACAAAATCGTTTTTTAGCTGTAGCGTATAAAAAATAATCGCGCCCACCGTTTTTTACCTAAATTGTATTTCTGTTACAAGCTGCTATGGATATCGAATTTAATAAACAAGAAGACCTGAATAAACAAATGGTGTTTGAAGTAAACACCAGGTTAAAGAAAATTTACCAGGGCGGCGGCGAGAAAGCGGCTGCAAAACAAAAAGAAAAAGGCAAAATGCTGGCCCGCGAACGGGTTGCTTATTTAATAGATAAAGATTCGCATTGGCTGGAAGTCGGGGCATTTGCAGGGGATGGCATGTACGCCGAACATGGTGGCTGCCCGTCGGGAGGCGTAGTTACGGGCATTGGGTATGTATCCGGCAGGCAGTGTGTTATTGTAGCTAATGATGCTACTGTAAAAGCAGGAGCGTGGTTCCCTATCACTGCCAAAAAGAATTTGCGCGCCCAGGAGATAGCCATGGAAAACCGCCTGCCCATCATTTACCTGGTCGACTCAGCGGGTGTGTACTTGCCCTTGCAGGACGAGATATTTCCGGATAAAGAGCACTTCGGGCGTATTTTCAGAAATAACGCTTTAATGAGTAGTATGGGCATCATCCAGATCTCGGCTATTATGGGTGCCTGTGTGGCCGGGGGGGCTTACCTGCCTATCATGAGCGATGAGGCCATGATAGTTGAAGGTACAGGTTCTGTTTTCCTGGCGGGATCATACCTTGTAAAGTCAGCCATAGGGGAAGACGTTGATAATGAAACCTTGGGAGGCGCTACTACTCATTGCGAAATATCAGGCGTTACCGACTACAAACAGCCTAATGATAAGGCTTGTTTAGATGCTATACGCAAGATCATGAGTATGACGGGTGATTTTACAAAAGCAGGCTTTGATCGCATAAAACCTGCCACGCCAAAACTCAATATGAAAGACATTTACGGCCTGCTGCCGGATAACAGGGAAAAGGCTTATGACATGCGCGAGATCATTTTAAGGCTGCTGGACGACTCTGAACTGGAAGAATATAAAGAAGGTTACGGACAGTCGATTATCTGCGGCCTGGGCCGTGTGGATGGCTGGGCGGTAGGCATTGTGGCTAACCAACGTAAAGTGCTCAAGTCAAAAAAAGGCGAGATGCAGTTTGGCGGCGTTATCTATTCGGACTCGGCAGATAAGGCTACGCGGTTTATCATGAATTGTAACCAGAAGAAGATCCCGCTGGTTTTCTTACAGGATGTTACCGGCTTTATGGTAGGCAGCAGGTCTGAACAGGGCGGGATAATAAAGGATGGCGCCAAAATGGTTAACGCGGTGGCTAATTCGGTTGTGCCCAAATTTACTTTTGTTATAGGTAACTCATACGGTGCAGGTAATTACGCCATGTGTGGTAAAGCTTATGATCCGCGCCTGATCTACGCCTGGCCATCCGCTAAGATCGCGGTAATGGGCGGGTCGCAGGCTGCTAAAACATTGGTGCAAATGCTGTCAGCAAGTATGAAAGGCAGGGGAGAAGATGTTGATGAACAAAAAGAAGCTGAATTGCTAAAACAAACTACAGACAAATACAATGCACAAACCACACCTTATTATGCAGCAGCCCGTCTTTGGGTTGATGGCATTATTGATCCGTTGGAAACCCGCAGGATCATATCGATGGGGATTGAAGCTGCAAATCATGCACCTATCGAAAAGCAGTTTAATGTCGGGATAATCCAAACATAATCCCCAAAATATACTTTTAAGTTAAGATTTAACGTTTACGAAATAATTGTAAAATTCTATCTTCGCGATCTGAACTTAAAAGCTATGAAAAAACTATTTATTACGTTAGCTATCTGCCTTACCACGGCATATGTATCCCAAGCACAAGTTATCCCGAGTTTCCAGTTTGGGATAAAAGGCGGCATGAATTTAACCAGCCTGTCAAAAAGCGGGACATTTAATACCAGTAACCAGGCAGGTTATTTAGGGGGACTTTGGGCACGGTTTGGCGCGCTTGGTTTTAATTTTCAGCCCGAAGCTTATGTAACCAGTAAAAATGTAACTGTAGACGATATCAAGGCCAAATTTACCAGTGTGGATGTGCCTTTATTATTCGGTGGTAAAATTGGCGCTTTGGGATTAGGTGCAAGGTTTTACACTGGTCCTGTAGTTTCATTTGCTATTAATAAAGACCAAAGCTATAGCAACGCGGCAAGCAATATCACCAAACTTAATTATAAAGATCAAAATTATGCCTGGCAGTTAGGTGCTGGGGTTGATATCCGCGACCTGTCTGTCGATCTGCGTTACGAAGCCGGTTTAAGCAAACAGGACTATAGCGCAGGCTCAACCAAGATCAACCTGTTTAATCTTTCGTTAGCGTACCGGTTATTTTAATCAAACAGCGCCACAATTATTACTAAGCTCAGCATACAAAAACTAAATACGACTAAATAGCTGAAGGATAAGCCTATCATTTTTGATATCGTCCTGCCTGATGACCGATGGTATACTGCACGCAGCGAGGTATAAATATACCATATGATAATAAGTGTTGACGCTAAATCTAACCAGGTAGTAACGCCGTGCCATGCAGCGGGCGTGGCCATTTTTAGCAACATCATTATTGCTAAAAATAAGAATATAAAGCAATGAAGATGGAATGAATAGATCAGGTGCTCTACATAGAATTTCTTATTCTTCCAGAAAGTTATCCTTAATAGCAAAGCAAATAAGGGTAACAGCAAAAACATCATTTTAGGTGTATTATGCTTTAATCCTTCTACTAAATTCGCTTTTACTTCTTTAGCGTTGGCATTTAATTCATATTCTCTTTTCCTGATTAGCCGATGAAAAAAACCATCCCGTTGGTCAGCAGGTAATTTTTGCTGCGAGTTTAAATAGAGTTCGTAAGTAGTGTCGTTTTTACGTTTTGGATCGTCAACATCATCGCCGAAAATACTGTAGTGTGTTTTTTGATGATTAGCGCTTACTGTATTTTCATCGTCGTCATCGTCTTTATCTGTAGTATCTATTTTGCTTAAGTTGGAGTCGACTTTAGTTTTTACTTTTGAAATAATTCCTTTAGCTATGTCCGGCGTATTTGGGTCTTTGCTAATGCTGTCTAATTCTTTATTAGTTGCTATTAGGGCTTTCTTGCCTTTGACTTTACCATCATTGCCATCTTTGATCTTTACCGGTTCAAATCCGCTTTGAAATAATAATACAAAGTACACCAGGCTAATGAAAATATACATTTTTACCGGGTGCAAGTATTGTACCCTCCTGCCGGCCATATACTCGTTGGTTAGCTTACCGGGCTTAAATAACAGTGGCTTTAACGTATGGAAAAACTGATGATCAAAATGAAAGTAATCGCTTATGGCATGGTTCATCATGTGGCCAAAGCTTTCTTTTATCTGCAGGTTTTCCTGCCCGCACACATAACAAAACTTGCCTTTAAGTTCAGCTCCGCAGTTTAAGCAATCGTTTTCTTTACGGTAATGTTTTTTCATGGGATAAGAGCGGTTGGATCAGTTGTTAATGTTGTGCATTTTGTATGGCGCGCTCTAACGCCATGTTATGTTTATACCTGAATACAAATGGAAAAATTACGGCTATAACTAACGCATAAGCGGCAAAGCAAAGCCATATGCCATGCCAGTCTTTACTACCATCGGCGTGCAAGAAAAATTTATCGATAATAAAGCCGCTGGCGATGCTGCCGAAAAAAGCGCCGAAACCGTTCACCATCATCATAAATAAACCTTGTGCGCTTCCACGGATCTCAGGTGTGGTTTGTGTTTCAATAAAGAGCGATCCGGATATATTAAAGAAATCAAATGCCATACCGTAAACAATGCACGACAGGATGATCATCCATAAGCCTTCGGCAGGGTTGCCAAATGCGAACAGGCCAAAGCGTAATACCCAGGCCAGCATACTAAACAACATTACATTTTTGATACCAAACTTGCGTAAAAAGAAAGGGATGGCTAAAATAAATAGTGTTTCAGATACCTGCGAGATAGATATAATAGCGCCTGAGTGTTCTACAGCAAATAAGCCTTTATAAGTAGGCGTTTTTGCAAAGTCCAGGATATAAGTGGTTCCATAAGCATTGGTAAGTTGTAAGGCCGCGCCCAAAAGCAACGAGAATGCAAAAAAGATAGCGAATTTCGGTGTCTTGAATAACTCAAAGGCATTTAAGCCGAGAGCGTCCCTCAAAGTTTTGTTGCCGGTTTTACCCAATAAAGGCGGGCATTTTGGCAACGTGAACGAAAACAAACCCAACATAAGGGCTACTGCAGATGCGATATAAAATTGATTTGCGGTAGTTTCACTTTTGGTTACATCAACCACTAACAAGGCAGCTATGAAGCCTATGGTACCCCATACGCGTATAGGAGGGTAAACACTAACCACATCCTTACCTTCGCCTTTTAAAGCCGAATAAGCAACTTTAATGGATAAGGATAGCGTGGGCATATAACACAACATATTGATCAATATCACCCAAAAAAACAAGGTAGGGCTGTTTACCATCGGCACGCAAAAAAGAACTATGGCGCCGGCAATATGTAAACCGCCATAAAGCTTTTCGGCATTTACCCATTTATCAGAGATAATGCCCGCAATTGCCGGCATAAATATGGATGAGATACCCATAGTTGAAAAAATTGCCCCAAACTCTGCACCAGACCATCCTTTATTTTGAAACCAGTAAGCGCCCACGGTAAGCAGCCATGATCCCCAAATAAAAAACTGCATGAAATTCATCAGTATTAAGCGAAACTTAATAGTCATATAGGCGGATTTAAATCAATTATGATCAGTTAAAATTCAAAATCTGAAAGTAGTGAATTAAAAGGGAATGGCAATAAATAATTTCGGATTTCGGATGTGCGATTTCGGATTTAAAAACTACAAAAGATTTTAATTGTGAATAAAAAATACATCCGAAATTGAAAATCCGAAATCCGATATCAAGACGCTTTTCGCCTGTTCAGCTCATCTCGGATCTTGGCCGCCTTTTCATATGATTCATCAGCAAGTGCTTCCTGTAACTTGGTTTTTAGCTCATCGGTACTTAAGGCGCTGAACCCTGGCGCGGTTGTAGAAACGGGAGTAACCTCTTCAGGAGTTTCGGTGATATTTTCCAGGTAAACAAAGTCGTTGCCTTCAATAACAATACCCGCGCTTGACAGGATGAATTCGTAAGTGAAAATAGGGCAGTCAAACCTTACGGCAACAGCTATGGCGTCTGAGGTACGGGCATCTATCTCCATTACTTTTTTACCGTCACTACAGATCAGCTTTGAGAAAAATATACCATCTACAAGGTTATAGATGATCACTTCCTGCACCATAATATGATAAGCCTCGGCAAAGCTCTTAAACAGATCATGTGTTAAGGGCCTGCTTGGTGTCATTTTTTCAATCTCGATGGCAATGGCCTGTGCCTCAAAACTACCAATAATAATAGGTAACCTGCGTCTGCCGCTAACTTCGCCCAGTACCAATGCATATGCGCCCGACTGTGTTTGGCTATATGACAAGCCAACAATATCAAGCTTAATTTTTTTCATGTTATTACCCATCACAACAATCCTCTTTATACTAAGGCTTTATGTTCTTTAATCGCTGCTATTAATTTTGGTACTACTTCAAAGGCATCACCAACTATGCCGTAATCTGCTACTTTAAAAAAAGGAGCTTCCGCATCTTTGTTTATTACCACAATAACTTTCGACGAGCTTACACCCGCCAGGTGCTGTATAGCACCCGAAATTCCTATTGCAATATACAAATTTGGACTGACAGCTATACCAGTTTGTCCAACATGTTCGCTATGCGGCCGCCAACCCGAGTCGGACACAGGTTTTGAACAGGCCGTAGCTGCTCCTAACAGGTTTGCAAGCTCTTCAATCATGCCCCAGTTTTCGGGCCCTTTTAAGCCGCGCCCGCCGGATACAACGATCTCAGCATCAGGTAAAGAAACCTTATCGGTCGACCGTACAATCTCTTTTAGCATGGCTTTAAAGTCCGACTCGTTGGTTTCAACACTAAAGCCTTCAACCTTTTCTGCTTTTGCAGCCTCAACTATTTTGTAAGAGTTTGGTGTAAGCGCTATCACTTTATTGGCCGATGTCAGTTCGACAACCGCGAATGCCTTGCCAGAAAATGCTGTCTTTTTTACTGTGAATTTGCCACCATTTAGCTCGGGTAATTCTACCGCGCCATCAACTACACCTGCATCTAATTTAACACCAAGCCTTGGTGCCAGGCCACGGCCGGAGAATGAATTAGATAACACCACGATATCCGCGCCTTCTTTTTTGGCTGCTTCGGCAATCACAGAGGCGTAGGCCTGGTTCACAAAATTCTTTAACTGTGCGTTGGCTGCATTTAATATTTTATCTGCCCCATATTTGGCCAGCGAGTTTAGTTCATCAGCATTTACATCGCCGATAGATATGGCGGTAAGAGCGGTGTTTTGTTGATCGGCAATTGCGCGGGCATAGCTTACGGCTTCAAAAATTGACTTTTTGAATTTGCCATCAGCGTTTTCCGCATATATTAAAACTGACATAGTTTATGTTGTCTGGTATTAAATTATATAACCTTTGCTTCTGTATGCAGCAAGTCAATTAGTTTACCGGCATCGTCTGCTGCAACTAATTTTACCTGTCCGCGGGGTGCCGGTGTTTCATAACTGATGATCTCTGAATTTGTTTTCACATCCACAGGTTCAATAACCGTTAAAGGTTTAGTGCGTGCCGACATAATGCCGCGCATATTGGGAATTTTAGGTTCGGCTACGCCTTCGGCAGTTCCGGCTACAAACGGGAAGGGGATGGTCAGTATTTCTTTACCGCCTTCAATTTCGCGTTCTACAACGGCTTTATCACCTTCAAGTTCTAATTTTTTGATAATGGAAACCGACGGCAGGTCCAATAATTCACCCAGCATACCCGCAACCTTTGAACCGTTATAATCTATCGATTCGCGGCCGGTCAATATCAGGTCGAAAGGGTTTGCTTTAACATATTGTGCTATTTGATAAGCTACGAACCAGGCATCATGTGGCTTGGCGTTAATGCGCACGGCATCAGTGGCCCCAATGGCCAGTGCTTTGCGGATGGTAGGTTCAGTATTAGCTTCGCCTACATTGATAACGGTTACCGTACCTTTGCCTCCATCGGTCAGTTCTACAGCACGGGCGAGGGCAATTTCGTCATAAGGGTTTAAAATGAATTGAACCCCGTTGGTATTAAATTGCGTGTTATTATCAGTAAAAGTTATTTTTGTCGTTGTATCAGGGACATTACTTATACACACCAGGATAGTCATAACAGAGGTTTTTTACAAATTTAGTTAAAAAAGATAGCGTATAAAAATGGAGATAAGCAGGTTAGATAAATTACTTGAATTTATAAAAAACGAACCCAACGACGAGTTTTTAAAATACGCGCTGGCGACAGAGTATCTCCGTTTAAACCAGGTAGATAAGGCATTGGAGTATTATGAGGACCTGGTTAACAATCACCCGCAATATTCCGGTACTTATTATCATTTAGGCAAGCTGTATGAGGCGCTAAACCGCAAGGATGATGCCGTGAAAACCTACGAAAAAGGCATGGAAATAACCAAAGCCAAGCGTGACAATCATGCTTTTTCTGAATTGCAGGCCGTTTACCGCGAAGCGATTGGTTATGATGATGACGATGATTATTAGAGACACCCCTCCCAACCCTCCCCGAGAGGGAGGGCTTTTTATAAATAGTTTATGTTTTCTCCCCTTTGGGGAGATCAAAGAGGGGTTATGAAAAAACGCCAACTTCTTTTTCTGCGTGATGCATTTATTTACACCTTAAGTGCATTTGGCGGCCCGCAGGGCCATATAGCCATTATGTTGCGCGAGTTTGTGCAAAAACGCGGCTATATTACCGAAGAAGAGTTGATGGAACTGAATGCCCTGGCGCAGGTATTGCCGGGCCCGTCGTCGACGCAGACGCTGGTGGGGATAGCCTGGAAGGTGGGCGGCCTGCCGCTGGCTATCATCACCTTTTTAATGTGGATATTGCCGTCGGCGGCTATCATGTGTATGGCTGCGATCAGTTATAAGATGTTTGCCAACCAGGGTAAGATAGCCGCTATTTTGCGCTACATTCAGCCTATGGCGGTAGGGATCGTCGCTTATGCTACCTATACCTTCGCCCATAAGTTTTTAAGAACAAAAGTGAGCATTATGCTGGCCGTAGGCTCGCTGATAGTTACGCTTATCCTGCAAAACCCTTATGCCTTCCCTTTGCTGATCTTGCTGGGGGGTATAGTTTCTTCGGCTTTAGAGACACAGCCGCAGGAGAGCGAGTTGCGCGTTAAACTATTCGCCAATGTTAATCCCAATAAGGTTGCTTACTTCATTGGTATTCTGCTTACGTTCGCGGCCTTGGGTGCGGTCATTAACCGTACGTCGCCATTTAGTTTGCCTATACGTTTGTTCGAGAATTTTTACCGTAACGGTATCCTGATATTTGGCGGAGGGCAGGTATTGGTACCGCTAATGTACACCGAGTTTGTAGAACTGAAACACTACCTCAGCAGCTCGGAATTTCTGTCGGGCTATGCCTTGCAGCAGGCCTTGCCGGGGCCTACGTTTTCTTTTACATCCTTTTTAGGAGGCATAACTTTAGGCAACAAAGGCTACGGCATGGCGGGCGAGATATTGGGCAGCGTGATAGCCGTGATAGGTATCAACCTGCCGGGTATGATCCTGATCCTATTCATTGTACCGTTTTGGGAGGACCTGAAAAAGATCACCCGGATAAAGAATTCGCTTAGCGGCATTAACGCCGTAGCGGTAGGCTTTATGGCAACCGCGTTTATTTTACTGACAAGGCCCTTTGGCGGCAACTGGATGGCCTATGGCTTAATGGTAGGTACGTTTCTGCTACTACAATTCACCAAAATAAAAGCGCCGGTAGTAATATTGATAGGCGTGGTGTTAGGATTGGTGTTAGCCCCTTAACACCCTAAACGGGAAACAATTATTTATTTCGATGTCATTTCGAATGAGGAACGAGTGAGAAATCTTAAACGCTGTGCTACCAAGCGCATGTATAAGATTTCTCCCATTGGTCGAAATGACAAAAAGCTTTTCAAACTCCCCCTTCAGGGGGCTGGGGGGTTAAAACGGTGGCTCGTCATCAATATCATCCATTCTTGACGGGCGGATAATAAAGTTGCTTGGCTTATCAAAGTCTGTCGACGGGTTAAGTCCGCTAAAGGCGTCGCCCGATGCCGGGAAACTGTCGCCGGTATCAAGGTCGGTAAACTTAACGTACTTGCCAACAAATTTCAGGCGCACAATGCCGGTTTCGCCGTTACGGTGCTTGGCAATGATTACCTCGCCTACGCCTTTGGTTGGGTTGTTGTCTTCATCCACATCAAGCCCGTAATATTCAGGTCGATATAAGAAGAGTACCATATCCGCGTCCTGCTCGATAGAGCCCGACTCCCGCAAATCCGAAAGCATAGGGCGTTTTGAAGCACCGGGGCGGCTTTCAACCGCGCGGCTTAATTGCGATAGTGCAATTACCGGAACGTTCAGCTCTTTAGCTACTGATTTCAGCGCACGCGAAATACTACCGATCTCCTGCTCGCGGTTACCACCGCCTTTGCCATCTGCCGATTTTCCCTGCATTAATTGCAGGTAATCAATGATGATCAATTGGACATCATATTGCGATTTTAAACGGCGGCATTTGGCGCGGAACTCAAATATATTCAGCGCCGGGGTATCGTCAATAATTAGCGGGGCTTGTTCTAAGCGGCCTATTTTAGAGTGGATCTGTTGCCATTCCCATTCTTCCAAAGTACCCTTACGGATCTTCTCCTGCTCTATCTCTGTTTCGCCGGATACCAGACGGTTAACCAACTGAACAGACGACATTTCGAGCGAGAAAACTACAACCGGCTTTTCAAAATCGACCGCGGCGTTACGGGCGCAGGTTAATACGAAAGCCGTTTTACCCATCGCGGGGCGGGCAGCTATAATTACCAGGTCGGATTTTTGCCAGCCCGAGGTCATGCGGTCAAGGTCTGTAAAACCTGAAGGTACACCGGTAAGGCCATCTTTTTTATCTTTTAATGCTTCAATTTCTTTTAAGGTTTCCTGCAACAAATCGTCCATTTTGCGCGAGTCGCGGCGCAGGTTATTCTGGGCAATGTCAAACAGGTTCTTTTCGGCCTTGTCTAACAGGTCCAGTACGTCGGTAGTATCTTCGTAAGCGGTATTGATGATCTCTGTCGAGATTCGGATCAGCTCGCGCTGGATGAATTTTTGAATAATGATACGCGAGTGGAACTCAATATTGGCGGCAGATGCCACGCGGTTGGTCAGCTCGGTAATATAATAGGCACCACCGATCATTTCCAGCTCGCCCTGGCTGCGCAGCTGCGAGGTTACGGTCAAAATATCAACCGGGGACGTTTTTTCAAACAGGTATTGTATCGCCTTAAAGATCTTCTGGTGATTGTCGCGGTAAAAAACTTCGGGCTTTAAAATATCGATCACTGACGATAGCGCGTCTTTCTCTAACATCAATGCGCCCAGCACAGCTTCTTCAAGATCAACTGCCTGTGGGGGTAATTTGCCAAGCCCGGTATAAGGGGTTGGGCTGGTTAAGCGGTTACGTTTGTCGTTGGTGTTAGCCTTGTTATATTGGTCGTTATCAAAATTCATAAGGCAACAAAAATATACAAAAATTTAGCTAATTCTTCAACGTTACGTTGAGAAGTTTTTTCGTTTTTAAAAACAATGTTTACAGTATGCGATTTTACCCTGTTTGTAATTAACAAAAAATATGTTGGTAATTAGATAATTAACAACGAATGTTAATTACCTGTTAGTATCTTTAAAATACAATTGAAAGCCAATTATTTAGCGTAGTGTGGATAAAGTTTGGTAATTGTTAATTACTAAAAAATGACCAAAACGGCACATCGGTTCAATAAGTGCCAATCCAATTAATATAGCTACTTTTGGTTTTTTTAGAAGATAAACAAAATGTATAATAATAACAGGGAGCCCCGCGAAAGTAACCAGGTAGTTTTTGGTATCCGCGCGGTTATTGAAGCCATTAGGGCAGGTAAAGAAATTGAATCATTATACATACAGCGGGGTATTGGCGGCGGCTTACTGGCCGAGCTTAAAGAGCTGCTGGCCGAATACCAGATCATAGCGCAACAGGTGCCGGTTGAGAAATTGAACCGCATCACCATGAAGAACCACCAGGGGGTTATCGCTTTCATATCGCCGATAACCTACCAAAAGGTTGAAGATATTATCCCGCAGATCTTTGAAAAAGGAGAGGTGCCATTGATTTTGGTACTCGACTCGATAACCGACGTACGCAACATGGGTGCTATTGCCCGTACGGCCGAGTGCAGCGGCGTACATGCCATTGTAGTACCGGCCAAAGGATCGGCACAGATCAATCCCGACGCGATAAAAACATCTGCCGGGGCGCTGTACAAGATCCCGGTTTGCAGGCATGACAATTTTATGCAAACCATTAAGTTTTTACAGGAATCGGGCCTGCAACTGGTTTGCTGTACCGAAAAAACTGAGGAATATATTTATAAACCCGACTATACCGCGCCTACGGCTATTATCATGGGATCTGAAGAGGATGGGGTACGTAACGATATTATCCGCATAGCAGATCACCTGGCTAAGATCCCGATGTATGGCGAGATCGAGTCGTTGAATGTGTCGGTAGCTACGGGGATAATACTTTACGAAGCTATTCGTCAAAGAATGCCTCAATAAAAGTTGTCATCTCGAAACGTAGTGAGAGATCTTAAACAAGCGCTAAGTAGCAAAACGTATAAGATTTCTCACTCGTTCCTCGTTTCGAAATGACACGTTTTTTTAGATTATGATCAGCGACCTCGATAATTTCTACCTGCAACACTCCGAACCATTTAACTCATGTTTGCTGGCTTTGCGGAGCATTATCTTAAAACAGGATGAAAATATCACTGCCGAGTGGAAATACCGGATGCCGTTTTTCTGTTATAAGGGTAAAATGTTTTGCTATTTATGGGTGCATAAAACCAGCCATCAGCCTTATATCGGGATAGTTGAGGGTAAACGTATCGATCATCCCGGACTTATCATTGAAAAACGTTCGCGCATGAAGATCATGCTGTTCGACCCAAACCAGGACCTGCCCGTTGATACCATCGAGGCCATTATTAAACAGGCGCTTGATCTATACCGTTCAGGTACCATTAAGATCAGGTAACCTGCTGGGCCGGCAATTAGTTTTTCGCAGATGTAGATGTTGGTAGATGTATACGTCGCGTTAGCAACCAAAAATTTAGGCGTTTACCGCGCTATTAAAAATTTACCACGTAGTAATATTGCGCTATCTCGTCGCCAATGCTATCCGGCAGATCAGCATCAATAATATATACCTTTATAAACCTTGATTTGACAACACCCACGTAGTCAAATATTGATTTATCGCCGTTAAAGAAGTCTGTATGTGCAGACATGATCTTTTCAAGTATTGCGTTACATTTTGCTATTGTGTTCATAATCATAAATTTAATACAACAAACCTACGTGGTTTAATAACTAATAGATTGCGTATAAATACCTATTTTGGGTTGGTGTTAATACTATTTATTAACATTTACCTAACAACTTAAAACAAACTGGTTTGCTGGCTCTGTATGGGTTTTATCAGCGATGGTTTTGGCGGGGCAAGGCTGTACTGTGTTTTACCTTCAAATTGTAGCTCGGTAAAAGGCTCCCACTTGGCAAAGCTGGCAAAGGTTTCGCGCTGTAAAACGGTTAGGGCGTTTACGGTAAAAGTTTCCGTCCACACCAAAGCCTTAAAGTGCGGCCATAGTTGCTCGAAGTCGGCCACAGGGATATTGCGGCAGATGGTGATATGCGGCACCATAAACTCTTTAATGTGTAAGTGCTGTTTCAGCATTTTAAACCAATGCCCGGTTTCGGGCGAGTTGCGGATACGCGCGTAAATGGTTTTAAAATCTTCGCCGTGATTAAAATAATCAAAGCCATCAATGGTAAGCGTTACCGGCGGGATAAGGCAAAGCCGTTTCCTGAAAGCCAGGATCTGCGGCTCGGTTAAAAATGTTTTCTGGCTGTGCATCATCTTAATGGAGATATGCGCCGTAGCGTGCATACTTTCATAATTGCCAATGATTTTAGCCGCGTAAAATTTATGATCATGCACCACAGCTTTAACCTTGTCCGAAGGAGAAAGCAACATTAAAAAGTCTGTATATCCTTTCATCGCCTTAAAATTTAATGGGAAACAATAATACTAATATTTTTAGTATTTATGCAAATTAATTTTATATTTGTTGCATGGAAGCTAAGCGCTGCATTGTGCATATTGACCTGGATTCGTTCTTCGTATCGGTTGAACGAAAGTTTAATCCCGACCTGATAGGTAAGCCCGTACTGATAGGCGGATCGGCCGACAGGGGGGTAGTGGCATCATGCAGTTATGAGGCGCGTAAGTTTGGCATCCACTCGGCCATGCCCATGAAACAGGCCATGAAATTATGCCCTCACGCCACCATTATCCGCGGCAGCCACGGCAGGTACAGCGAGGCTTCGCGCGAGGTAACGCAGATCATCCATGACAGCGTACCCCTGTACCAAAAAACATCTATCGACGAATTTTATATCGACCTTACCGGTATGGACCGCTTTCATGATTGTTACCAACTGGCTACAGATCTGCGGCAGCGCATTATCCGTGAAACAGGGCTGCCTATTTCCTTCGGGATGGCGTCATGCAAAACGGTGGCTAAAATGGCAACCAATGCCGCCAAACCAAACGGGCAATTGTTGATAGAGCACGGTAAGGAAAAGGAGTTTATGGCGCCGCTGTCTATCCGCAAGATCCCCATGCTGGGCGAAAAGACCTGCCAGAAACTGTATCAGTTTGGCATTGAAAAAATAGGCGACCTGCAGCGGGTGGAATTGAAGTTTTTAGAAACGGTATTCGGCAAGCACGGCCGCTACATCTGGGAACGGGCAAACGGAATAGACGAAAGCGAGATCGTTCCGCATAGCGACCGTAAATCTATCTCGACCGAAAATACTTTTGAGGCAGACGTGAACGACGCCAAAACGCTGGAAACCGTGCTGGTATCCATGACCGAAGAGCTGGCTTATAAACTGCGCAAGGAAAACAAGGTGGCATCATGCCTGGCTATAAAGATCCGCTTTGCCAATTTTGAAACCCATACCGTACAGGAAAAAATTGCCCTCACGGCAGCCGAACATATCCTTATCCCCGGCATCAAAAACCTGCTAAAAAAAGCCTGGAACGGCCACCGGCCCATCCGCCTGATAGGCGTTAAACTAAGCAACCTATGCCCAGGCAGCTACCAGATCAATCTTTTTGAGGATAACGAAGAGCGCATTAAACTGTACCAGGCCATGGACAAGATCAACTTTAAATTTGGCGACAAAACCGTTTGCCGCGCGGCAGGCATGGCTATCGGGACACGGAATTTTAACCCGTTTTTGAAGGACTGAGCGATACGCTAACATTACAACCCACATAAGATATAATCAACTCGTTTTGGCAGGAAACAAATTTTTATTTCCGCTGTTTTATGCTCTGTATCTATTTTAAAATATGACCGAGCCATCCGATAATAATTTAAACAAGCAGGCAATTGCAGCCAGCGAGCAACGCTTAAGGGCGTTGGTTACAGCTACTTCTGACGTTATCTACAGCTTAAGTGCCGACTGGAAGGTAATGAGGGAATTAGACGGACGTGGCTTTTTAAAAGATACGGATGAACCCATCACAGGTTGGCAAACCAGGAATGTTTATACCGATGATCTGGCCATGGTGCAGGCAGCCATTGATGAAGCTATTCAGAAAAAAGAGATATTTCAGTTAGAGCACCGGGTTTGGCGGGCAGATGGCACACCCGGATGGACGTTTTCGCGGGCTGTACCTATTTTAAATGATGAAGGCGAGATCATAGAATGGTTCGGCGTAGCTAGCGATATTACAGAACGTAAACAGGCCGAAGAAAAACTCCGGGAAGCAAAAGAGCAGTCTGAGCAGCAGCGGAGGGTTTACGAAACCATTACTTCAACTTCACCCGATCTGATGTACGTGTTCGATCTTGATTATCGTTTTACGTATGCAAATAAAGCTTTACTATCCATGTGGGGCAAAACCTGGGATACGGCTATCGGAAAAAAATTACTGGAAAACGGTTACGAGCCCTGGCATGCCGCAATGCACGAAAGGGAGATAGACCTTATAAAAGCGACTAAAAAATCTGTACGCGGTGAAGTGGCTTTTCCGCATGCTACATTAGGCAGGCGTATTTATGATTATATATTAAACCCGGTATTTGATGAGAACGGCGAGGTTGAGGCGGTAGCAGGTACCACGCGCGATGTAACCGAACGTAAAAAAGCAGAGGAACTATTGGCTCAAAGCTCCGAGGAATTACAGTCGGTAAATGAAGAAATGGCTGCTGCAAACGAAGAGCTAAGCGTTACTAATGAAGAACTTTCTGAAGCACAGAGTCAATTGCAGAAGATGATAGCCGAGTTGGGTACAACAAATTTGCGCCTAACCGAATCAGAAACAGACTTTAAGCGTATGGTGGAGCAGGCCCCGGTAGCGATACTCGTTTTTCGTGGCCCTGACCTGGTGGTCGATCTGGCTAACCAGAATATATTAGACATTTTGGGCAAGGATAGCGGCATTATCGGTCGCCCTTTATTGGAAGCGATGCCTGAATTGAAGGGCGAACCGGCGGTAGAGTTGCTTTTTGACATCTATAACAAAGGGATATCATCTGACGGGAACGAGGTGCCTGTACGTATGCTGCGCAACGGCGGGATGGAAACCCGCTATTTCAATTTCAGCTACCGGCCGTTAAAGGATGGTGAGCGTATTATCGGCGTAATGGATGTGGCGGTTGAAGTGACCGGCCAGGTATTGGCGCGGCAAGCCATTGAATGGGGCGAAGAACAATTACGACTTGCTATTGATTCAGCAGGATTGGCTACCTGGTATATAGATGCAGATACGGGCAAGTTTTTTCCCTCTGTACGGCTGAAAGAGCTTTTTGGCTATAAGCCGGATGAAAACATGCCATTAAGCGCCGCGATAGATCTGATCACTGAACCTTACCGCGAAAAGGTACGGCAGGCTGTGGAAAATACGCTGAGCACAGGCGCGGTGTACGACCAGGAATACCAGGTAGAGGGGTTGCACGATAAAAAATTACGTTGGCTACGGGCCCGGGGCAGGCTTTATAAAAACGACGCCCATAAAGAGGGAAATTTCTTTGGTGTGATAGCTGATATTACGGAGAGTAAACTGCAGGAGCAGCGCAAGGATGATTTTCTGAGCATTGCCAGCCATGAATTAAAGACACCGCTCACCAGCCTGAAAAGCACGCTTCAGTTATTGGACAGGATGAAGGCCGAATTTACCGCGCCTATCCACGTTAAATTATTGGAACAGGCTAACCGCAGCATGGAAAAGATAAGTAACCTGATAGACGACTTGTTGCAGGTGAACAGGTTGGATGTCGGCCAGCTGGCTTTAAATAAGTCGACCTTCGTAATTGCCGATATGTTGAATAAATGCTGTAACCATGTACGTATAGCCGGCAAGCATGAACTGATCATACAGGGGAATAAACAATTAGAGGTTTACGCTGATGAGCACCGTATTGATCAGGTGCTTGTAAACCTGGTGAATAATGCGGTAAAATACGCGAGCGGCTCAAAAAATATTTATCTTATTATAGAGAAAATCCCCGGTTTTGCTAAGATCTCGGTAAAAGACACGGGGCCGGGTATCAGCGCAGACAAGATCCCATTCCTGTTTAACCGTTATTACCGCGCCGAAACAGAAAGTAAAGTTTACAGCGGCCTGGGCTTGGGGCTGTACATCTGCGCGGAGATCATCAAACGGCATGAAGGCGAAATAGGGGTGGAAACCGCGCCGGGCGTTGGTAGTACCTTTTGGTTCACCCTACCTTTAGATAAAGCATGATTTAACCCTTTTTTTGAAGGATTTAGTGGCGAATAGGTTACAGGAAGTCCATTGCAGGGTGAATTATGACTTATCAATTACTCACCATCCAATGGAGTCTTGAACGACGTAGTTATGCTGGACAGGGTGAGTAAAACAATGTCACCAAAAGCAATCCGTATTTTTATTACTATTGTGATGAACTCTTAATAATTACACCGCTGCCGATCAATAAAACTTAAGTTTCTAAGGATCAAAAAAACTGATGCGATAATCAGGAAAAATACATAAAGTTCTTTATTACAGCTATTTAATTAAAAATGTTACTACCGGCATAAGCCGTAATACCCGAAAAAAGGTGATTTTTACTACCGGCATGAGGCACAATACCTGGAAAACGGCATTTTTTACTACCGGTAAAAACACGGGTACCCGGAAAATGCCAAAAATTACTACCGCTTAACTTATCTATGTACGTGTAAACTGCATTTTGAATTACAGCCGTCTTTGCTTATCTTAAGGCGGCAATAATTTACTCAAACACAGGCTTATGGCAGGTACCGGTACGGAGCAGTTAAAACGGGTATTAAAGCCTGTGCATTTATGGGCTATCGGCGTGGGCCTGGTGATATCCGGCGAGTACTTTGGCTGGAACCTGGGCTGGGGCGTGGCAGGCACCATTGGGCTGCTGATAGCTACGTTGGTGGTCACCATAATGTATGTTACCTTCATATTCAGCTATACCGAACTTACAGCAGCCATCCCGCATGCGGGCGGAGCTTTTGCTTACGCCTACCGCGCAATGGGGCCATTTGGCGGGCTGATCGCAGGTTATGCTACGTTGATAGATTTCCTGCTGGCAACGCCGGCCATAGCGGTTTCGCTGGGCGCATATCTGCATTTCTTGTATCCGGCTATCCCTATAATGCAGTCGGCTATGCTGTTTAACGCTGCGTTTATTGTGCTGAATATTTCGGGGGTTAAAGAGTCGGCAACGTTTTCTGTATTTATAACCTTGCTTGCTGTCGCCGAGCTGTTGCTTTATATGGGCGTGGTATCACCGCATTTTAAGATGAATAACTATCTGGCTAATCCCATGCCATTCGGCTGGTCGGGCGTGTTTGCCGCGCTGCCTTTTGCCGTTTGGTTTTACCTGGCGATAGAAGGCATGGCTATGGTGGTTGAGGAAGTTCAGGAGCCCAAAAAGAATATCCCCAAAGGGTATATATCGGCCATTGTCACACTGGTACTGCTGGCCTTGTCTGTAATGATACTTACCGGCGGCATTACCGACTGGCGCAAACTAAGCGGTCTTGATTATCCATTACCCGAAGCTATCGGAATAGTTTTAGGCAAGGGCAATGGGTTAACTAAAATATTTGCCAGCATTGGTTTGTTTGGGTTGATAGCCTCATTGCATGGTACCATACTGGCATCGTCAAGGCAGGTGTTTGCCATGGCCCGCAGTGGTTATTTACCACGAGGACTGGCACAGATCAACCACCGGTTTAAAACACCGCATTGGTCGCTAATAGCAGGCGGGCTGATCAGCTTTATTGCCATTTATATCGGTACTACCGCTCAGATCATTATCCTGTCGGTATTGGGCGCGGTGGTAATGTATATGATGAGTATGGTGAGCCTGTTCATCCTCCGTAAAAAAGAACCTGATTTAGAGCGTACGTTCATCGCACCCGCTTACCCCGCATCCCCGGCTATCGCATTGGTGATATCGCTGATCTGTTTGTTTGTCATTATTTGGTTCAATGTAACGGTAAGCCTGATCTTCTTCGCGATCCTTGCTGTGGCTATCATCATTTTTATGCTGATGGGTAAACATAAGGTCAAGATATTGGACGATGTGCTGATGGTACAGGCGGAAAGTATGATAAAAGGAAAAAGTTAACCATGTACCGGCATACCATAAAAGGCAAAGTATATAGGTTTAAAGATTTGAAAGATCTGCTGGCCAAGGCTTCGCCATACCGGTCGGGCGACGAACTGGCCGGTATCTGCGCCGCAAGTTATGAAGAACGTGTGGCGGCACAGATCACTTTGGCCGATGTGCCTTTAAAAACCTTTTTGAATGAAGCGGTTATCCCTTACGAAAAAGATGAGATCACAAGGCTGATCATCGACACGCATGATGCCAAAGCCTTTGAACCCATAAGCCACCTCACCATAGGCGATTTTTGTGATTGGCTGCTAAGTGATCATACCACTTGCGATACGCTGAAAGAGATCTCGACAGGTATAACGCCCGAGATGATAGCGGCAGTGTCAAAACTAATGCGTAACCAGGACCTGATAGCGGTGGCTAAAAAATGCGAGGTGGTAACCCGTTTCAGAAATACCATTGGGCTCAAAGGGCATTTCTCAACCCGGCTGCAACCAAACCATCCTACGGACGATCCTAAAGGCGTTGCTGCGAGCATCATCGATGGCTTGCTATATGGCAGCGGAGACGCGGTTATCGGTATCAATCCGGCTACTGATAGTCCTGCGGCGGTCGCCGACCTGTTGCGGCTGATAGATACCTTCAGGCAGCAATTTGAAATTCCGGCGCAGTCATGCGTGCTTAGCCATATTACAACTACCATACAATTGATCAACGAAGGCGCGCCGGTTGATCTTTGCTTTCAATCCATAGCCGGTACGGAGCGTACAAATTCAAGCTTTGGGGTGAACCTTGCTTTATTGGACGAAGCTTACCGGGCTACGCTGTCTTTAAATCGGGGCACTGTAGGCAATAATGTGATGTATTTTGAAACCGGGCAGGGCAGCTGCCTGTCGGCAAATGCAAACTTTGGGGTCGACCAACAAACTTGCGAGGCCCGGGCTTACGCCGTCGCCCGTAAATATAACCCGCTATTGGTAAATACAGTGGTAGGGTTTATCGGGCCCGAATATTTATATGATGGCAAGCAAATTATCCGCGCAGCGTTAGAAGACCATTTTTGCGGCAAGTTATTAGGCCTGCCCATGGGTGTTGATGCTTGCTACACCAACCATGCCGAGGCCGATCAGGATGATATGGATAACCTATTGACTTTGCTTGGTGTTGCTGGCTGCAATTTTGTAATGGGGATACCCGGATCAGATGATATTATGCTGAATTACCAGTCGACCTCATTTCACGACGCACTGTATCTGCGCAAAGTATTGGGTTTGCGCCCCGCACCCGAGTTTGAGCAATGGCTGATAAAACAAGGAATTGTTGACGATAAAGGTAATTTGTTGTCGGTTAATGATTCGCACGGGTTATTGGCAGGAGGAAGGTTATGAAAAAGGTGATCAAACCATCCGATCCGTTAATTGCCCTGCAGGAGTTTACCGCAGCGCGGATAGCCATAGGCAGGGCCGGTACAAGCATACCGTTAAAACAGTCGCTTGAATTTAAGCTGGCCCATGCCCATGCCCGCGACGCGGTATATTCTGAATTAGATCTGAACGGTTTGACTGAAAAGCTTAAGCAATTTACTCTGCCTGTACGTTACCTGCATAGCATGGCCGGCTACCGCGAACAGTACCTGCAAAGGCCTGATCTTGGCCGCAAACTAAACGAAGAATCTTTAGCAGAATTAGCAGATCATACCCAACCAACGGATGTTGTCATTATTATTGCCGATGGACTTTCGGCTACAGCTATCAATCTCAACGTGATGGGCCTTTTACAACAGCTAATACCTTTACTGAGAACCGCTGATTTTATGTTGGCTGATATCGTGATGGTAAAGCAGGCAAGGGTAGCCATAGGCGATGAGATCGCTTCGAGTTTAAAGGCAAAGCTGTCGCTGGTATTGATAGGAGAAAGGCCTGGTCTGAGTTCGGCAGACAGTATCGGCGCTTATCTTACGTACAACCCTAAACCGGGTTTAACGGACGAATTACGTAACTGTGTTTCAAATATAAGGCCCAATGGCCTTAACTATAAACAGGCATCTAAAAAGATCTTTTACCTGGTTCAGGAGGCTTTTAAAAGAAAGCTATCAGGTGTGGAATTGAAGGATAACGCGGGATTGTTATCCGGTAAATAGCGACGGGTTTTAAACCCATCGCTATAAGTATGAAAATTATTTATCTTTTGGAATCTCGTCAATATAACCGTTAAAAGAGATAGGCTGTTTGTTGAGCGATGTTACACTTAGCGAAGCATAGCCATCAGTGCTTACGGATAATTGCATTGAGCGCACATCCTTAACACCCGGAGGGTTGTTTTGATCCTTAGGTGTAATGTTTATTTCCCAGCCTTTCTTTTTTTCTACTGCTTTATAATCAAAGTTTGATGTCTTTAATTTAAGGCCGCCTTGTGTCAGATCTCTTGGTGCTGCATAAGCACGACCGAAATAGGGCAGGTAAACATCCAGGTTATCTTTGGTTATGGTCACATCATAATTGCTTGTTAAATTACGTGCCGGCATACTCATAGGTATGGCGTAATTGGCTACAAATACGTAATTACCGGATGTGATCAAACGTTTAATTTTAGCCACTTTTTCGGCTTTCTTGTCAATTTTGGTGGCTTGTACAAAGCTTAAGTTTATACCGATGGCACCCATAATTAAAATGCATAACAATTTTAAGTTTTTCATAACAACAGAATTTAAAAGGTTTAACAGGTTTATAACGATTGGGTTTCGTTACTTTATATAAAGTTAAGTATAATAATTTGATAAAAGCAAGAATATAGCCGAGTAGTTGGTTAGTTAAAATTAAAAAAGTCTATACATAGATATGTCGCCGACCTGCCTTGTATAGATTTCTCCTCGTTCGAAATGACAATCTTGGGTAATAAAAAAGCCGCTTACAATTATGTGAGCGGCTTTGATATCGAATGCTTGATCGTTATATCAAATTAACACTGCGGTTAACAAACTCGGTCAGATCTGCGCCGGTTAACAGACCTTGTGAAAGTAGTGCTAAATCGAACGCTTGTTTAGCCAGTTGCGATTGTACGTCTTCGTTTTCGTCCTGCAGTATGCGGCTTACCAGTTTGTGGTTGCCGTTAACCACAACTTTGTAATTGTCGGGCATGCTGCCATAAAAGCCCATACCGCCGCCCATGGCTGCCATATCTTTCATACGGCGCATAAACTCATCCATGGTAACAGTTACCGGCAGTTCGTCAGGGTTAAGGCTTTCCAGCTCAACCTTGTAAGCAGGGCGGTTAATGGCCTTATCAAAAATTGCTTTCACTTTAGTAGCCTGTTCTTCAGTCAGAATATGCTCAGGAACATCATCCTTGCCGATCAGTTTATCAGCTACATCGGCATCAACACGCTTAAGCGAGGTTTTCTCCAATTTTTGCTCTAAATGGCTGATGAAGTGCGTATCGATAGGCGAATCCATCAATAATACATCATAACCTTTTTTATTGGCCGATTGTATAAACGCGTCCTGTTTGGATGGATCATTAGTATAAATATAAACCAACTGGCCGCTTTTGTCAGTCTGTACCGCTTCAACTTTATCTTTGTACTCGTTTAAGGTGAAGTTTTCTTTGGCGGTGTTGGTCAGTAAAACAAAATCTTTTGCTTTGTCATAAAACTTATCCTCGCTTACCATACCGTATTTTACAAACAGGCCTATGTCAGTCCATTTATCTTCGTAAGCTTTACGATCGTTTTTAAACAGCTCTGCCAATTTATCAGCTACTTTTTTGGTGATATAGCTATTGATCTTTTTAACATTGCTATCGGCCTGTAAGAAACTGCGTGATACATTCAGCGGAATATCCGGCGAATCGATGATTCCGTGCAGTAACATTAAAAACTCGGGAACAATGTCCTTCACCTCGTCGGTAATAAACACCTGGCGAGAGAATAATTTGATCTTGTTGCGCTGGATCTCGAAATCTTTTTTCAGTTTCGGGAAATATAATACACCAGTCAGGTTGAACGGATAATCAACATTCAGGTGGATCCAAAACAACGGATCTTCGCTAAAAGGATATAGCTCTTTGTAAAAAGCCAGGTAATCTTCATCCTTCAGGTCGGCAGGGGCTTTGGTCCAGATAGGGTTGGTTTCGTTGATAATATTATCAACCTCAACCGAAGAATATTTTGGTTTGCCTTCTTCGTCAACACCATCCTCAACCGACTCTGTCTTTGTGCCGAATTTAATAGGCACAGGTAAAAAACGACAGTATTTATCCAGAATCTCCTGTAAACGCTGTTTGCTTAAAAACTCTTCCGAATCTTTGTTGATATGTAAAGTGATCTCGGTACCACGTTCTACAAGATTGCCCTCGCTTATTTCAAATTCGGTGCTTCCGTCGCAGGTCCAGTGGGCAGGTTCAGCGCCTTCCTGGTATGACAGGGTTTCGATCTCAACCTTATCAGCCACCATAAAGGCCGAGTAAAAGCCTAAACCAAAACGGCCGATGATCTCATTAGCGTCTTTGGCTTCTTTAAACTTCTCCATAAACTCGGTAGCACCGCTAAATGCTATCTGGTTAATGTATTTTTTGATCTCATCGGCAGTCATACCCAAGCCATTGTCAGATATAGTGATGGTTTTTTTTGCCTCGTCAAAAGCAACTTCAACCCGCAGATCGCCAAGATCGCCATTGTATTGACCTAATGATGCCAGGCGTTTTATTTTTTGGGTAGCGTCAATTGCGTTTGATACCAGCTCGCGTAAAAATATCTCGGTATCAGAGTACAGGAATTTCTTAATTATCGGAAAAATGTTTTCGGTGTGGATCGAAATGGTTCCTTTTTCTTGCATAATTTTATTATTGATTATTTGGATTAAATGTTTGGTAACAATCCTGCTTATCAATCAATGTTCCAAAGGTCAATTGATTGTCAAATTGGCAGAGAGGAGAATCACAAATTATTTTGTATTCTGCCAGTAACAGCAGCAGGCGGGTTTTCTTTAGCCATTTTCTGTATATATTTTATCACATCGTACTCAGACGCGTATTTGATAAAATCATAGGTCGGGCGGTTGTCAATCATAAACTGATCTAACTGCTGCCCTTCGTATCCCGTATATTTGGTTACCAGGTCCTTTGTAAAGCGGGAGTCTACAATATCCGCATAATAATCCCTCACCAGTGTTTTTTGCAGTTTACGCGCGTTTTTTCCTGCCCTGCTAAAATGGCTGTACAGCGCGTCGATACTTATTGCAAAACCCGCGAACCCGAAGCCCCCAAGTGCATTGAACATATGGCTATCGTCGCCAATGCGGTAGATCTGTTTGTAATCTTCCTGGTTTTTTCTGAGTTTTTCAAGCGGACTTATTTTAAATCCTTTAATTACTACTTCGCCTATTTTATTGGTAAGGGGTTTTAGCGTAATTAACAGCGAGCTTTGTTCATAAAAAACCAATGTATCGGTTTTAAAACCCAAATAGCTGGTTACAACCGTGTCGCCATTGTTTAACTTTAGTATAAAAGCGCCTTCATCGCCGCTTATGGCAAGCATATTTAAATTAATATTTTTAATCGTTGCCCCGTTCAATGGTTTCGATTCACCTATTACAATGCCTGTCCTGTTTTGTCCGTAGGCAAAGTGACCCGTCAGTAAAACCAACGCTGTTAAAAAATAACGTACATAAGCATTCCTGATAAATGATAACAGATCCATAGTTTTCCTTATTGATCTAATTATTGAGTTTTTGTATTGCTCTTTACCACGTTTTATCGTCAACTACCTGATCGTCTACCATTACCTGCACATCATCAAACCAGGCCTTGCCTTTGCCTGTCATTACAAAAGCAAAGCTTACGGATCTTACATCGGCGGTTAAAGGCAGTTCTAATTCATACTTAGTCCAGTCTGTAGTCCCGGTGGGGCTTTTTTCGTGGTTATCTGCCTGAAATACTTGCCCTTTTTCACCATTCAGTATAACTAGTATCCCAGCCGCTCCTTCAGTTAAATTTTTGGTTTTAATAAAAGCAGAAACTTTGATCTTTCTTTTTTGGCTAATCGTATGTGAAAGATACATGGTGCCAGCGCCGCCCATCCCGCGGTCTTTCGCCGTGTCAGACTTTGCCTCAACAGAATATGATCTTTTGCCTGAATGAAATATGATAGTGTCCTGGTCAAGAATGTATTGTTGTCTGGTATTGATCTGGGTCCAGCCAATTTCAACTCCTATTGCATCATATTGTTCAAACCCCCAGTTGCGTACAATTAGTTGGCTGTAAACTTTCAGATTGCAGATGCAGCAATATACGATTACGGTAAAGATTAGTTTTTTCATAAATATCTGGTATTGGGTTAAAAATGAAAATCTGTATCTATTTTCGACAGGTTTGAAAGCAAAAATAAGCCGTCTGCAGCATAGCCATCCTTGTCGACAACAGCTTGGCTAACTTGTTCTTTAAGATAAGGTAATAATTCAGGCTGATATCCTTTTAACAGATTTTTATCTTTTTTATCATCAAGGTAGTCGTTATTCTTATACAAATCTTTGGCTTTTTCCGGGCCGGTTAATACTTCATCGTTGATCTTTTTTGCTGTAAAATAAACCATAGGTAGTTTAGCGGTGTCGGTAAAATCAGTAATAAATACATTGTATTTTTCCCTAAGATCTTCACCGAGGCACTTACCAGCAGTGTAAACCGGTGTATTATTCAAAACCATGCTCGATGCCAAATCAGCCCTCATCACTTCCACGTTTGAGCCATAGAAAATAGTTTTTTTATCAAGTTTTTCTAAAATGCGGTTGGCAATGTACCGGGCTCTGTCATTTAAAATTTTCGGCGGAAACTTTTGATCAATGGATAAAATTTTCACCACAGCCTTATTATGCAGCAGATCTGCATTGCATTTTGCAACTAAGGCCTGGTTATCTTTCGACAAACCGGTGCTTTTAACTGTTGTTAGCCAGGTTTTTATATCTGCGTAGGCTACAGAGTCAGAAGCAGTGTTTTCGCTCCATTTATCGCTTAACTTCTGGCCATAGGCTTTATCAATTGCATATACATAAGCCGATAGAAAATAAGACGGCGGTATAGCGGTATTAGGTGCCACACCAAAAAAGTTAACCATATCCTGCCGGTGGGCTAGGTTGTATTTTTTTATCCATGCTATCAATTCAAAAAACTCTGTGTTAGCAAATTTAGGATACGGAGGGATACTGGTTGATAATAAGGATAATAATGCCGCGCTGTCTGCAGGTGCCGAAGAGGTCATGTAAGCATTTAAAGGCCTGAGCATCCAATCGTCTCCGGGAATTACAATGTTCCTGAAGTTTTTCTTAATAATAAGGTAAGCAGTAAATGCGGTGTTTAACTTTTTAGTTTCTTTGGCAAGATCTGCCACATCACCTAACCCTAATAGTTTAATATCGTCGGTGTTTTTAAAATCCGAAATTTTATTAAACATCGGGATAGCTTCATCAATATTTTTCGATGCAATTTCCTGGATCTTTTGCGCATTCACATTAGCAAAGGCTAAAATCAGTACAATCAAAAGGCAGCTTTTTTTCATGTGGTATAGGTTGGTTTTATTTGGCGTTTGGATAAATGGTTGAAAATATGACCAATGCATCAGCAGGGTTGTTAAATTCAGGAATGTAAATAGGGACCCCCGCCACATCTATGACATTGATATCTTCCTTAATATTCATCCTGATCAGATCCTGGCGAAAATAAATTCCTTCTGAAACCCCGTACCTATCAAGGATATTATAAGCAGCCGTACTGGGGGCAGATTTAAATATTTTGGAAGGATGCTTTTTGTCAACCAGGTCTTTAACAGAGTCCGGATTGGTAACCTCAACAGCTGCATATTTTGAAAAATCAGTTGCGACCACATAATATTTGTTTTTAAAATACTGATTTAAATAATTCCCCATATACCTTCTCTCAAATCTTACTACATGTCCATTATGCGCCCAAATTATACTTTTTTCTTTCCCGCTTAGGTATTTAACATTTTCGGACATCACGCTATCGCGAAATAAATTCGTCGAATCTGATTTACTGGTTTTAGTCTTTGAGTTCTTTATAACATAAGTTAAACCATTTGTTACATTATTAACATAGAAGGACAGCCAATAAAAATCTTCTTTATTAAGCTTGGTTTTGAGATCGATTTCATTTGATTTGAACCATTTGTTGATAAGCGAAATTTTATCCGGATCTGATGTGCTTGAAGTTAATTGATATACGTATTGTTGGCTTTGCTGCGAATTATAGGGTATAATGTATTTATTAAGCACAAAGTTTATATCCAACTGCTCGTTGCGAATATCAAAACCCATGATCTGCACCATATCTTTAGGGTGTTTGTCATTATACAGTTTTATCCATTTAAGCAGATCGGGAAAGACTGCTGTATATGCATTCATAAACGCCTCTTTTTTAACCCACTGGTTAATGTATGACGTATCATTATCGGTTTTATGCGTTAAATAGTTTCGCATTGCTCTTATGTCCCCTATGTCTGAAAATTCAAAAAGTATTTTTCGATAACCTTTATTTTCAATCAGGTATTTAACCATATTTACCTTAAAAGCGAGAGGTTCGTATCCGCCATGGCTAACTTCGCCCAGTCCGACAATTTGTACAGAATCAGGGATTTTTTTGTCAAATATTGAGATGAAATAATTTTTTGAATAGGTTGATGTCAGGCCGTTGAGATCAAATTTAGGCGGCTGATCTTTGTTTGGCTGGCCATAACAAAAGGTGTTCAAAAGAATAGTCGCGACGATGCCTAAAATAATATTGCAGCAATGCGTTACCGCATCAAATTTTTTTGCAGACCATTTTGAATTAGCCATTGTCATAAATATAGGTTCAGCAGGAAATTTGCGATAAGGTTTAAACTAAACACAAATACAGGATATAATTTTAAGGAAAAATACCTTAACTAACTATTGATTTAGTATTATTTAACATAAATAATACTAATAAGTATGTGAAATGAGGAAAGGGGCTTATTTATCAGTTATGTAATACTTGCGACAAAATTCTCTGATAAGTGCTTTAATCTTTCAATCGTTTCAGCGTCGGTGACATTTCCATCCTTATCCACTTTTGATCTTACAAATTGGATCAGCAAGTTGGTCTCGTCAGAAAGTTTGGCAGTTAAAGCGCCCAGTGTGAGCATGAGGAGGCATGCGCGTACTCGCCGCCCAATGATGCGGTGATCAAGGCTACAGGTTTATTAACCAGGGTACTGCTTGATACCAGCCAGTCGAGCATGTTTTTTAACGAGCCCGGAACACCAAAGGCATACTCGGGCGTACAGATGATCAGGCCATCAGCTTCGGCTAATTTTTTCCTTAAATCGGCTACGGGCTTGGGTGGGCTATCTGTATCCAAACCGGGATCAAACGGCGGTATCTGGGCAAGATTATTATAAATATTATAATCGATACCGGCAGGCAATACAGAGCCCAAATAAGTTAAGATGGCGTGGTTTGATGAACCCTCACGCAGACTGCCCGATATGGCTAAAATGTTTTTCATAATATTGATGGCGGCAATTTATTACATCTGTTTTAAATTAAAGAGTGATAAAATAATTAAGTCAGCCATCCTTAAATCTAATGGCAATATAGTGACTAACACCTATTGATGAGCACGGCAAATTGTGCTACTTTTGTGCTTCATTTTTAATTCAATGTCTGAAATTACTGAACATGTTAAATGCCTGATCATCGGGTCGGGTCCCGCAGGATATACTGCAGCCATATATGCGTCGCGTGCTGATCTGAAACCTGTAATGTACACAGGTATGCTTGCAGGCGGCCAGCTTACCCAAACTACCGATGTAGAAAACTTTCCGGGTTATCCGCAAGGTATCATGGGTCCTGAAATGATGGAAGATTTCCGTCAGCAGGCGGAAAGACTGGGTACCGATATCCGTTTTGGCTATGTAAGCTCGGTTGATTTTTCAAGCCTGCCGCACAAAGTGGTGGTTGACGAAACCAAGACCATCCTGGCTGATACGGTTATTATCTCTACCGGGGCATCCGCAAAATGGTTAGGGTTGGAGTCTGAACAAAAATACAGCGGTTTTGGCGTTTCGGCTTGTGCCGTTTGCGACGGTTTCTTCTTTAAAGGACAGGACGTTGCCATAGTAGGTGCCGGCGATACTGCTGCCGAAGAAGCTACTTACCTGGCTAAGTTAGCTCGCAAAGTTTACATGATCGTACGCCGTGATGAGTTCCGTGCATCAAAAGCCATGGTTCATCGTGCGGTGAATACACCAAACATCGAGATACTATACAACACCGAAACCCAGGAGATCTTAGGCGATGGCCAAAGCGTGAATGGCGTTAAAGTGATCAATAATAAAACCAACGAAGAGACAACTTTAGACGTTACTGGCTTTTTTGTGGCTATCGGTCACTCGCCAAATACCCAGATATTTAAAGGCTGGATAGATATGGACGAAACCGGCTATATCATTACCAAACCGGGATCGACCCAAACCAATATTGAAGGCGTATTTTGCTGCGGCGACGCGCAGGATCATATTTACCGCCAGGCTGTTACGGCAGCAGGTACAGGTTGCATGGCCGCTATTGACGCAGAACGTTATCTGGCCGCCAAAGAGCATGTGGTTACCGCGTAAGGTGCAATAAAACTTTAAACATAAAGGTTGTCTATACAGGCAGCCTTTTTTTGTGGCATATTTTTTACAGGATAGAGTGCGATATTTTTTTAAAATCTTTTAACTTCACCATCTTTAAATTATTGACCGATCTATAATTATGTATAAAAAAACACTTTTACTGCTGGTTACCACATTTGTTCTTTCAATAGCAGTCCAGGCACAAGACACGGACCCCAACATGGGGATAATACCTGCACCCGTATCTGTAAAAAAATCGATAGGTACATTTGTACTTAGCCAGGAAACACAGTTGCTGGCCGATACGCTTGACAACAAAGCCGTTGTTTTTTTATCAGATTATTTAAAAAATACAGCTATGCTGCACGTCGCGCTTAAACAAAACAGCGGACAAAGCGTAAGCAATAGCATCACATTAACCAGCGCAGGTACTGATGGCTTACCGGCCGAAGGTTACCGCCTAACCATCACTCCAACCAATGTAACTATTGCCGCAAAAGGTGCAGGATTGTTTTACGGCATCCAAACCCTGATACAACTGATCCCTGCGGACAGGGGCGCTACGGCTAAACTGCCATGTGTACAGATAGAAGATTATCCGCGTTTCGGTTACCGTGGTTTAATGCTTGATGTCTGCCGTCACTTCTTCTCTGTACAGTTTGTTAAAAAGTATATCGACCTGATGGCCGCTTATAAACTAAATACTTTTCACTGGCATTTAACGGACGACCAGGGTTGGCGCATCGAGATCAAGAAATATCCTAAGTTAACAGAGATCGGTTCACGCCGTGCGGAAACGGTTATCGGCAACTATCATGATCGTACACCACAGCAGTATGATAATACTCCGGTTGGTGGGTATTATACACAGGATGAGATTCGGGACGTAATTAAATATGCCGCCGACAGGTACATCACCATAGTGCCTGAAATTGAAATGCCCGGGCACGCTATGGCTGCTTTGGCTTCATATCCTGAATTGGGTTGCGAACCTGAATCGGGTTATAAGGTACAGGGAACCTGGGGCGTGTTTAAAAACATTTATTGCCCTTCTGAACAAACATTTGGCTTTTTAGAAGATGTATTGACCGAGGTGATCGATCTTTTTCCAAGTAAATACATACATATCGGTGGCGACGAAGCACCCAAAAGTGCCTGGAAGGAATCGAAATTTTGCCAGCAACTGATTAAAAAACTTAAGCTGAAAGACGAGGATGGCTTGCAAAGCTATTTCATCCATAGGATAGAAAAATTTGTAAACTCAAAAGGCAGAAGCATTATTGGCTGGGATGAGATATTAGAAGGTGGCTTAGCACCTAATGCAACCGTAATGAGCTGGAGAGGCGAAGAAGGCGGTATCGCGGCAGCTAAACAAAATCATGATGTGATCATGACCCCAAGTAGCGGCGGCCTCTATATTGACCATGCTCAAGGCTTTTTTAGTACCGAGCCGTTAAGCATTGGTGGTAACGAACCAATAACAAAAATATATCGGTATGATCCAACTCCTGAAGTTTTAAGTGACGATCAGAAAAAACATATATTAGGGGTGCAAGCCAATTTGTGGACTGAATATATCCCAACAGAAAATAAGGCCGAATATATGTTGCTGCCGCGTATGTTGGCCTTATCTGAAATTGCCTGGACACCACTGGCTAACAAAAACTTTAAAGACTTTTCTGAAACCCGTTTACCATCTCACTTAGCCTGGTTGGATAAGAACAGCTTCGATTACCGTGTGCCCTCAGCTATTGGTGCGAAGGATACAGCATATTTTGCTGATAAGGTAACTGTTGACTTAAAACCATCGGTAAAAGGGGCAAAGGTTTATTATACCATTGATGGCTACACCCCGCGCGAAACGGACAACGAGTTTAATATCCCTATGACCTACAATGTGCCGATTGATCAATACCGCGAAATTCAAACCATTGTTATTACCCCAACCGGCAAACGCAGTGTGGTAACTAAAACAGTTGTTTATAATAAAGCCCCGCTGGCCCCGGTTAATTACAAAGGAACCAATCAAGGGTTACGTTATGAGTTTTTCCCGGGCGAATTTAACAGTACCAATAATCTTAAACTATCTGCTGATGGTGCAGATTCATTGATTGCTAAGAGCTTTAATATCAACCAATTCAGAAAAGCTACTGGTTTTGGCATAATATACAACGGTTATATCCGTATTGATAGTGATGGTGTTTATGGTTTTTCAACCACTTCTGATGATGGATCAACTATATTGATAGACGACCAACTGGTGGTTGATAATGATGGTAAACACCCGGTAAGTGGTAAAAATGGTGCTGTTGCCTTGCAAAAAGGGTTTCATAAGTTTACTTTGAAATACTTTAACATAGGTACTACCGGCAGCCTTAAAGTATTTATTACTATACCGGGCAAACCAACCGGCGAATTAGGGTCTGATTTGCTGTTTAATTAATACGGGAGAGATATGAACATAAGATCTTGTTTTTATATATTGATTTGCAGTTTGGTTGTAGCGGGCTGTTCGCAAGACGAGAAAAAACCGGTTGCTGTTAGCAATGTCCCCAAGGCCCCGGTTTTAACAGACCCGTTCAGGTTTCATAAATTGATAGAGGTATCGCCCGGCCAATATTATGATATTTTTAGCTGGGGTAGGGGTTCTGCAGATACCGGTGCATTCATGATCCTGCATTCTGATTCGGCAGGCAGAAAATATACTACCACAACAGGCGACCTGAACGGCAAAATAGTAGATGTTTATAATGCCGATATGGATATTGACGGGCACCCGGAGATACTGATCCAGGCTAAACGTAATGATACTACCAATTACACCGGTATTTACGCATTTGAGTTTTACGAAAGCAGGGTCGAGAAACTTGATTTCCCCAAATTAACCAGTTCGCAAAGAAAAGGATATCGTGGTAACGATAATTTCTACATATCAGAAGGTAAGTTTATCAGGGAGTTTCCTATTTATGAGGGAAGCGGACCATCTGCCAAACCAAGCGGAGCAAAGCGCAAGCTGGAATACACCTTATACAATAATAGCTTTAATGTTAAACAGCTAAGTAAAGATTCAACCGCGGTAAAGGATAAAAGCGTAACAAGCCAGCCACAGAAAAAGCAAAGCGAGGAAAAGCATACCTCCACAAAAAAATCAGAAAGCAAACACCATAAAACAGAGTCGCATAAAAAGAAACACAAAAGAAGGCACCATAATTCTGATTAAGAATTTTCGTTAATTCTTTTCACGTACACGCTGCGCCATTTTGTTTTAATCGTATCAATTGTTGCGGTTAAAATTGCACATTTGTATATCTACCATTTGCACATCAAAAAATGCACTTTTTATACCCGGCTTTTTTATTTGCATTCATATCCCTGGCTATTCCTGTACTGGTTCATTTATTTAATTTCAGGCGTTACCAAAAGGTATATTTCAGCAATGTGCAGTTCCTTAAAGAGATTCAGGAGCAGCAATCATCCCGCAGAAATTTAAAAGAACGTTTGATATTGGCAGCCCGTCTACTGGCGCTTACATTTTTGGTACTGGCTTTTGCAAGGCCCTATATTTCTAAAAACAACAATGCCAACGCGGGCGCACAGCGTATTGTTAGTGTTTTTTTAGATAATTCATACTCTATGCAAACGCTTAATCGTGAAGGGTCTTTGCTGGATGAAGCCAAACGCCGCGCCAAAGAAATTGCATCGGCCTATTCAATGAACGATAAATTCCAACTGCTTACTCAGGATTTTGAAGGTAAACACCAGCGATTGCTAAGCCGCGATGAATTTAACGATGCCGTAGACGAAGTAAAGATTAGCCCGCGCAGCCGTAGTTTACAACAGGTAATTGACAGGCAGCAAAGTTTATTAAATATGCAGCCCGGCGCAAGCCGGTCGATAGATATTATATCTGATTTTCAGAAAAACATTACCAATGGCAGGCTTTTAAAAATTGACACCGGCATACATGCCAGCCTTATCCAACTCAATGCAAGTACGCAGGCTAATGTAGCGGTTGATTCGGTATGGCTGTTGAGCGCCATCCATCGCCCCGGCGAAACTGAAAAACTGGTGGTAAAGCTACATAACTATGCCGGCGAAAACTCGATAAAGATCCCGTTAAAATTAACTATTAACGGCGAGCAAAAGGCATTAGGCGGTTACACTATCAGTGCACACGCCATCCAAAATGATACAGTGACATTTTCGGGCCTGAAAGCAGGCTGGCAGCGTGCCGAGATCTCATTGCAGGATAATCCGGTGACTTTTGATAATCAGTTTTACTTTAGCTTTAATGTAAAACAACAAATGCAGGTGCTGTTAATTGATGATGGTACTGCTAATCCCTATTTAAAAGCGGTTTTTGCAACTGATCAGTTCTTTAACGTTAACCGTGTCCCGGCAGGCAATGTCAATTATACGGGGCTTGGTGCACATCCCTTAATTGTTGTGAGCGATGTTAAATCAGTGTCGGCAGGCTTGGCGCAACAGTTAAAAACTTATGTAAGCAAAGGTGGTACGCTGGTAGTTTTCCCCGCGACAGATGCCGACTTGCCAAGCCACCGGTCATTCTTGCAACCATTAGGGGCTTCATATCCGGAAAAGTTGTTGACTGAAAACATTAAAGTATCGGCACTAAATCTGCAAAACCCTGTGTTTAAAAACATATTTGAAGATTTCCCAAAAAATCCTGATCTGCCTGTTGTGAAAAAATATTACCAGCTTGGTGCAGCGTCGGGCGGTAATGAAAATTTAATGCAGTTGCCGGGCGGACAATCCTTTTGGGCGGGATATAATAATGGCAAAGGTAAAGTGTACGTAGCTGCTGTACCTTTAAATGAAGATTTTAGTAACCTGCCGCGCCATGCGCTGTTTGTGCCCATCATGTTTAGGATAGCTTTGCTGAGCGGGCGTGATCAGCCTTTGTTTTATACCTTGGGCCGTGACGAAACGCTTCAGACAGCACCCATACAAACATCAGAAAAACAATTGCTAAAGTTGGTTAAAGGCAAGCAAAGTATCATCCCCGATGTGAAACAACAGGAGGGGAGCACACTATTATATGTGTCAGACCAATTGCAGGAAACCGGTATATATGAACTTAAAAAGCAGGACAGCATAGTGTCTGTAATGGCTTTTAATGATAACAGGATCGAATCAGACCTGAGCTATTACACACCTGCCGAACTCGATAAAATATTACCCGCCAGGGATAACGTGATCAATGTTAATAAAGGCTCTGTAAAAGATATTGTAAGCCGGGCAGATTTTGGTGTACAATTATGGAAACTTTGTATAATTTTGGCATTGATTTTTCTGGCTGCCGAAATATTGCTTACCATGTACGTCCCCGTAACAGCCGGGGCCGATAAACAGGCGTTTTCGCAAAAAGAAGAATCAACCTCAATCCATACATAAAGCAGCGCTAATGAATTTGCTTATCAAATCCGCTACAATAACTGACCCTAACTCACCATTTGATCAACAGGTTGTTGATATTTTAATAAAAAACGGAACTATTACAGAGATCGGCACGGACATTAAAACTGACGTTACCGTTTATGATGCAACCGGCAAACAACTGTCCCCCGGTTTTTTTGATCTTAACTGCAACATTGGCGAGTTAGGGCTTGAAACTAAAGAGGACCTGCAAACCGGAACAGCCGCAGCTGCTGCCGGTGGTTTTACCGGGATAGCTTTGATGCCAAACACACAGCCGCCGGTGCACTCAAAAGCCGAAGTTGAATACTTGCTTAACCGCGCCAAAGGTAACCTGGTAGATGTTTATCCTTTAGGAACTTTATCGCATAAGCGCGAAGGAAAAGACCTTGCCGAAATGTACGATATGTACCTGAGCGGCGCTAAAGCTTTTACAGATGGCGACCACCCGGTGCAGGATGCCGGCCTGATGGAACGTGCTTTATTGTACACCAAAGGTTTTGAAGCTACTGTTTTTTCTTATCCTGAAGATACCGCTATAGCCGGAAAAGCTAAAGTGAACGAAGGCGAAATGAGCACCCTGCTGGGCATGAAAGGCATCCCATCTTTAGCTGAAGAACTAATGATAGCCCGCGATCTTTACCTTGCTGAATATACCGATTCAAAAATTCACTTTAGCACCATATCAACCACGCGGTCTGTAGAACTGATCAGGGAAGCAAAGAAAAAAGGGTTAAAAGTAAGTTGCGACGTTGCTGCACATCATCTTATACTTACTGACGATGCTTTAGCTGGTTTTGACAGCCTTTATAAAGTTAAGCCACCCTTGCGTACTCATGCTGATGTTAACGCGCTTATAGCCGGTTTAAAAGATGGTACTATTGATGCCATTGTATCGCAACATACGCCTCATGAAATTGAGTTTAAGGATGTTGAATTTGAGGTTGCCGAGTACGGTATAATCGGTTTTCAAACCGCGTTTGCATTGGCTTTAAAAGCAGGCTTATCTATTGACCTGATCGTACAAAAACTGGCCATTAACCCGCGTGTGATACTGGATATAGAAGTTCCGGTTATTGCAGCCGGGCAAAAAGCTAACCTGGTGGTATTTGATAAAGATGCCGAATGGGAGTATAATAAAGAAAACAATCTATCTAAATCATACAACTCGCCTTACCTGGGGCAGAACTTAACAGGACAAGTGTTGTTAACCTGTAACAATAATCACTTATATAAATCAAACAAATAATGATCGACCCAAAAATAGAGATAGCAATTGGCGCTGCGCTGCAGGCATTTTCAAAATATAACGGATTTGAAGTTAGTGCTATACACGCCGATTTTCAGTCGGTATTTGAATTGGAAGAAGACTTTTTAACCAAGGTTGATGCTTTGGACGAAGTGTTTGACAATTATCCACAGCTGGAAGTTTTACGTGAAGTGTTTTTTGATCTGCTGATGATCAATTTTTTCAGCTCTGACGTAAAACGCCTGGAAGAAGATTACCTGGATACACCTGAATGGGAAGATATCGAGGAGCAAACATTAGACAGGGGTACGGAGTTATTAAACCTTCTGCTTTACCTGAATGAATGCGAGGACGAAGATATTGAACCCGAACTGGAAGATTACCTGAAGGAGTTTTTGTTGGTTGATGAAGACGAGTTCCAGGACGAATACCGTATTTATGAACCGGTAATAGCTAACCAGATCTTGATGGAAAGCCCTGCCGCTGAAATAGCTAAAGTTGCCAATAAACTGCCGGAAGATTCAGAATTAAAAGAGTTGTTTTATCCGATGATGTGCTTTTTTCAAAATACAGGCCCAACCGCCGATGAGAAAAATGTCATTGCTGACAATGCCGTCGACCAGGAATTTGACATGCCGGTGCTGGCTATTTTAGAGTCATTTATTTAAATTATAACCATCATGGAAGAAGTAGTAATACCGGTTGCGAAAAACAATCCCACAAAAATGGCAACTAAATGGGCATTGATAAATGCTTTGGTAGCTATTGTAATTACTTATGTATTTGAGCTTTTTAATGTCGACCCCAACTCTTCATTAAAATACCTAACCTATATTCCTTTTATTCTGTTTTTATTTTTATCACAAAAAGAATTTAGGGATCAGATTGGCGGTTTCATGACTTTTGGAGAAGGATTTTCAGTAGCTTTCAGATATGCATTATTCACAGGGTTAGTTATGGCAGTATTTATTTATTTGTACTGCACTGTTTTAAGCCCATCTTTTTTTGATAAAGCAATGGAACTTTCCCGCACAAAAATGGAAGAGCAGGGAAAAATGTCATCTGAGCAAATTGATAAAGCAATGGAAATATCTAAAAAATGGGGGCCATTGTTTGCCGCTTTCGGTACCGCCGTTGTATATCCGATCTTCGGAGCTATAATTGGCCTGATAGGAGCAACGATTTTTAAAAAAGAACGTACTGACAGGGATATAGTTGAAAATGCGACGGATCCCACTGTATAACTTATTCTAAAATAGATAAAAGAGGGTGCATCATTGATAAATGATGCACCCTCTTTGTTTTAATGGTAATTTATAAAACCAGGCGATATTGAAAATGTTAATTATTTAAAAATGACTACATTTAATTGATTATAAGCATTGTCAATTATGAATTCACGTCGCGATTTTCTGCAGAAATTAGGGGTATCTGCGGTGGCCCTGCAATTGGGTACTGTTCATGTCTGGGCCAATGATAAAAATGCATCGCATCAGCCATATGACGGCAAGGTGCTGCGTGTAGCCATTATGGGTTTGGGTGGCTATGGTACCCGCGTTGCAGGTGCTATGCAATACTGTACCAAAGCTAAACTGGTGGGTGCCATAAGTGGTACGCCTAAAAAACTAACGGATTGGCAGGACAGTTTTAATATCCCCGCTAAAAATTGCTATAACTATCAAACCTATCATGAGATAAAGAACAACCCCGATATTGACGCGGTATATATAACAACGCCCAATGGTTTGCACCATGATATGGCCCTGGCGGTAGCAAAAGCAGGCAAACATGTTATCTGTGAAAAACCAATGGCACTTAATGCTAAACAGGGGCAGGCCATGGTGGATGCCTGTAATGCGGCAGGGGTGAAGTTGCTGGTAGGTTATCGCATGCATTTTGAACCGCATACATTAGAGATTATCCGGATGCGTAAGGCGGGGGAATTTGGAAAGATCTTATTTTTTCAAGGTCTGTGCGGTTTTGAAATAGGCGACCCTACACAGTGGCGTCTAAATAAAGAACTGGCAGGTGGCGGCTCTTTAATGGACATCGGGATCTATGCCATTAACGGCTCTCGCTACATGACCGGCGAGGAACCTATTTGGGTAACCGCGCAAGAAACCAAAACCGACCCCGTAAAGTTTAAAGAAGGAGTGGACGAAACCATACAGTTCCAGTTCGGTTTCCCGAGCGGGGCGACGGCCTCGTGCTTATCAACCTATAGTCAGAACAACTTAGATAAATTTTATCTGAACGGCCAAAAGGGTTGGGCCGAAATGCAGCCATCTACAGGCTACGGGCCAATAAAAGGACGCACTTTTAAAGGCGAACTTGATCAGCCGGTTACTACTCATCAAACCGTACAAATGGATGCCTTTGCCGATATTTTATTTAACGGTGCACAACCGCCGGTGCCTGTTGATGGTAATGAAGCGGTAAAAGACCTGAAGATCATCGATGCGATATATCTTGCAGTTAAGACAGGAAAGAAGGTGGACTTGAATTTATCTTAACCGGATTAAATGCTTTTTTTCATAACAATACCTATCCCCGTGCGTTAATTTATAAGCCAATACTTATAAATTATGATACTATTTGCTTATGCCGGCAACATGAATGTGGAGAAGTTTAAAAAGACCGTTCCATCTGCCCACAATATAGGTGTTGCCAAATTACCGGGATATAGTTTTGTTTTTAACAGTGCCGGCGAGGATGAGTCGGCAAAAGCTAATGTGGTAAAGTCATTTGAGCAGGATGCAGTAGTTTGGGGGCTTTTAATTGAACTGGACGACGAAGAACGCTCTGATTTTTATGACCCGATGTGGAGTTCGGTTTTAAAACTCGAGCCTGCTTTATGCTTCGACCTGAATGATAATATATACCATGCCGAAGTTTTTGTGACACAACCGCATGCCATTATCACGCATTTATTGCCTTATGACTGGTATCACGCCAAAATATTAAAGCTGGCAAAGGATGCCAACTTGCCTGCTACCTATATAACTCAAATAGCGCTTATGCCCTACAAGGTAGACCCTGACGAGATACGCCGGCAACGCCGGTTGAAAAATTTATAAGCAAAGCCGCATCCTATCCGTTTTATCACTTAAAATTAAACCAACGATAATTTGCGGAGTCAGAAATGATAGAAAAACTTAAAATATCTATCATTATGAAATCATTAAAAAGTTTGGCTTTACTCTTGCTCATGGCAGCAAGCTTTAGCTCATGTGTGGTAAGAACGCATCGCGCGGGCTGGGTACCCGGACATTATGATGTTGGCCCTTATGGCGGCCGTCATTGGGTTCGCGGCCATTATAACTAACAAAAAAGGGCTTCGGTTTTTCTCCGAAGCCCTTTTTTGTTTCCTGACAGGTTTATTAGATCAGGTTGCTGTCTGCTAAAACCTGGTTCATAGCACGAACGGCATCAGCGCTCTTGTTAAAGCTGGCCTGCTCATCGCCTGATAATTTAAAGTCTACGATTTTCTCCCAACCGTTTTTGCCCAGGATAACCGGCACTACCAGCGAAATGTCTTTCTGGCCGTACTCGCCGTCTAAAGCCACCCCGCATGAGATCAGTTTTTTCTGATCGCGTACTATAGCCTCAACCATAAACGCAGTGCCTGCGCCCGGTGCGTACCATGCTGATGTACCGATCAAGCCGGTCAAAGTAGCACCGCCAACCATAGTAGCTTTAACTATTTTGTCTTGCTGCTCTGGGCTTAAAAACTGGGTAACAGGTATGCTGTTCCAGGTAGCGTGCTGAATTAATGGGATCATAGTAGTATCACCGTGTCCGCCAATAACAACGGCGTTCAGATCAGCAGGCGAACAGCCAAGTTCCTGGCTCAGGTAATATTTAAACCTTGCAGAGTCCAAAGCGCCACCCATACCAATAATACGGTTTTTAGGCAGGCCTGAAGTTTTCAGTGTAAGGTAGTTCATGGTATCCATCGGGTTTGAAACCACGATGATGATGGTATTTGGCGAATGTTTTAAAATATTTTCGGTAACGCTTTTTACAATACCTGCGTTTACACCAATCAGTTCCTCGCGGGTCATGCCCGGTTTACGTGGCAGGCCTGAGGTGATGATCACCACTTCAGAATCAGCAGTGGCAGCATAATCATTGGTAACGCCTTTTATTTTGGTATCAAACTCTAACAGGGCAGAGGTTTGCATCATGTCAATAGCCTTACCTTCGGCAAAGCCTTCACGAATGTCTAATAAAATAAGTTCTTCGGCTAATTCTTTTCTGGCGATGTTATCCGCACAAGTAGCGCCAACAGCTCCGGCACCAACAACTGTTATTTTCATATAGTATTATTTTGATTTGATGAGAGGATATAAATTGCGTGCAATTTTAATAAAAAATTATAAAATAGTGTCGGTGCATTGTTAAAATAGCATTAAGTATCAGTAAAATGCTTTACCGTAGGATAATAATTTTAAGTTATGATATACCGGGCTCTAATTATATAAATGATTGTTTAAGAAATAAAATTTTGAAGAAATTGGTAAAATGGCAATAATTATATTTTTTATTGCAATATTTTGCCTTTTTTAACAATGATGAATAGTTTTTTAACGACAATTTTCATTTTTTTTATCTTTTTTTGGTAAAAATTGCAAAAAATAGAATTATTAATATAAATTTGCTTGCATAAACTTAATCGTTGCGATTAATTACAAATCTGGAATCAACTTTTATAAATAATTAAACAACATGGCAACAAAACTCGAGTACATCTGGCTTGATGGATACAAACCAACTCAAAGCCTTCGAAGCAAAACAAAAATCGTTAAAGAATTTAGCGGAAAAGTAGAAGATTTAGACAATTGGAGCTTTGACGGCTCGTCAACCGAGCAGGCACCAGGTGGTTCTTCAGATTGTATTTTAAAACCGGTATTTGTGGTTCCAGATCCGCAAAGAAAAAGCGCTTACCTGGTAATGTGCGAAGTACTGGATTCAAAAGGACAACCACACGAGTCAAACGGCCGTGCACTAATCCAGGATGATGACAATGATTTTTGGTTTGGTTTTGAGCAGGAATACTTCCTTTGGGATCCAAAAACCGATAAACCTCTTGGTTTCCCGGCAGGTGGTTACCCAGGTCCGCAAGGCCCTTACTACTGCTCTGTAGGTGCTAACAATGCTTTCGGTCGTGAAATTGTTGAAGAACACTTGGACGTTTGTTTAGAAGCGGGCTTAAACGTTGAAGGTATTAACGCAGAAGTTGCTGCCGGACAATGGGAATTCCAGATCTTTGCTAAAGGCGCTAAAGAAGCTGGTGACCAGATCTGGGTTGCACGTTATTTGTTAGAAAGAATAGGCGAAAGCTATGGCGTTGCTGTTAACTGGCATTGCAAACCATTGGGTCAATTAGACTGGAATGGTTCAGGTATGCACGCTAACTTCTCAAATACATTATTACGTACTGCTAACAGCGAAGCTAAATTTAAAGCAGTTTGCGAGGCTTTCCGTCCTGCAGTTGCTGAGTGTATCGCTGTTTATGGTGCTGATAACGATCAACGCTTAACCGGTAAACACGAAACAGCTTCAATCCACGACTTTAGCTATGGCGTATCTGACCGTGGCGCTTCTATCCGCATCCCTCTTTACGCAGTTGACCACAACTGGAGCGGTTACTTAGAAGATCGTCGTCCTAACTCTGCTGCCGATCCATACAAAGTAGCTGCAGTTATCATCAAAACTGTAAAAACAGCTAAAGTTTAATTTTAGCTAATAGATATTAATCAAAAAGCGATGGGTTTTAAACCCATCGCTTTTTTTGTATATATATAAGTTATCATTGCGAGCGATAGCGTGGCAATCTCTGCCCGATAGTTATCCGCTTGACATATAGAGATTGCCACACTCGTTCCCTGCCCACCTGCAGGTGGGCTCGTTCGCAATGACATTATGTTTAATGCGATTTCAAATAATTTATATAATTTCCTGATTTGATCTCCATAAGTCCGTTAACCGAAAGATTATATAAATAGACCCAGCAATTAACAGGCTCATCCGATGTTATAACCGGTAACAAATCTCTTATAAATAAATTTGGCTGTTCCTGGTCCTCTCCAAATCCTTCATAATCGTCCAATACCTTTAGTACTTGTTCAAGATTCTTTAACCTTACGATAGATCCTGAAATGTCGTAAGCTTGATCATTACTTAATACAGCCCCGGGATATTTGCCCATATCGTATAATCTACCTTTAAACTTGCCGTCACCATAAAAAGTGGCATTCTGGCTTAGATAGTTTGCAAATTCATTATCAGCGCTTAACAGTGAACCATACACAAATAACAAATCATTTATCATTTTTAAATATAAATTTTAGGTTAGGTTAGCTATCTTGCTTAATATTGGGATGATAATTTACCTATACCATGAACGAGCATCAAATTACAGCATATATACAAGAAAATAACATACAAAAGATAAAATTTGCCTTTGCAGACATTGATGGCGTATTACGTGGAAAGGTTATTCATTCAAAAAAGTTTCTTGATGGCTTGCAAAGTGGTTATGGATTTTGCGATGTGGTTTTTGGCTGGGATAGCAGTGATGTTTGTTATGATAGTGTACAATTAACAGGCTGGCATACCGGTTACCCGGATAAACCCTGTCATATTGATCTGTCTACATTCCGCACCGTGCCATGGCAGGATAATTTACCTTTCTTTTTAGGCGATTTTAGCGATGTTGATGGTAATGGTTTGGAAGCCTGTCCGCGCAGTTTGTTAAAGCGCGTTACCAAACAATGCGAGGCAATGGGTTATCATCCCGAATTTGCGCAGGAATTTGAATGGTTCAATTTTAAAGAGACACCCCAAACGTTGCAAGCCAAAAGCTTTACCAATTTAGAGCCGCTTACCCCTGGGATGTTTGGTTATTCGATATTACGCACTTCAGAGAATAGTGATTTTTGCAGGGATATAGTTGATCTGTTAACACAATTTAATATCCCGTTGGAAGGTTTTCATACGGAAACAGGCCCAGGTGTTTATGAAGCTGCTATACTGCACTCGCACGTAATTGAAGCGGCGGATAGGGCAGTACTATTGAAAACAGCTATTAAAGAAATTGCTTATAAACACGGCATAACAGCCACATTTATGGCCAAATGGAACGAGAGCTTGCCGGGATGCGGTGGCCATATCCATCAAAGCTTATGGGATAAAGAGCATGTTAACAACTTGTTTTATGATGGCACTGACGCCAATAAAATGAGCGAACTGCATAAACAATACCTGGCCGGGCAATTATACTGCCTGCCGCATATATTGCCTATGTACGCGCCGACCATAAACAGCTACAAACGGTTGATAGAAGGTGCATGGGCACCAACAACCATTACCTGGGCTGTAGAGAACAGGACGGTAGCTTTCAGGGTAATAAACTCGGCAAAAGGATATACCCGTTTAGAAACCCGTATACCGGGCGCGGATACCAATCCGTATCTTGCAATGGCTGCGGCGCTGGCTTCGGGATTGTACGGGATAAAAAATAAATTGAGTTTGGATATCCCGCAAACTATTGGTAACGGTTATCAAAATTCGGCAAACGGAAAAATACAGCCTAACTTGTACGAGGCTACGGTAGATATGCAGCAGTCGGCCATTGCCAAAGAAATATTAGGTGCAGATTTTGTTGACCATTTTACAAAAACCCGTTTATGGGAGTGTAAGCAATACGCCAAAAGTGTAACAGACTGGGAGCTGAAAAGGTATTTTGAAATAATATAAACCAAAATATAACCCGTACTTAAATGCATTTTATTCAAAAGGCTGCTGCCTGTTTGTTAGTTATTGCTATGCTTTTTATTTCGGGTGAAATAAAGGCGCAAACCGATCAAAATACAGGCTGGCCGGTATATGGCGGGTCAAAAAAATCCATCCGTTACTCTTCGTTAAAGCAGGTAAACACAAGCAATGTTAGCCAATTACAGGTGGCGTGGATTCACCACACAGAAGATGCTGATGTTAAAGGTTCGTCTCAAATTCAATGTAATCCAGTAATTGTTGATGGAATACTATATGGAGTTACGCCACGATTACGGTTGATAGCGCTGGATGCGGAAACTGGTAAACAAAAGTGGTTATTTAACCCTGAAAATTATTTGCCCCCTAATACCAACCTGGGTGTTAACAACAGCCGCGGTGTTACTTATTGGCAAAGCGGGAATGATAAAAGAATATTATACGGCGCCGGTTCGAACATTTATGAGGTTAATGCAGAAACCGGCGAACTGGAAAAAGACTTTGGTAAAGGAGGCTGGATAGACCTGCATGATGACCTGGAATTGAGTAACAAGACATGGTACATTGCCGGTACATCACCGGGAATAATTTACAAGGATCTTTATATTGTTGGTGGCCGTGTTAACGAAAGCGCCAACGCTGCCCCCGGTAGTATTAGGGCTTTTGATGTGCGCACAGGTAAACGACGCTGGATCTTCCACACCGTGCCTCATCCCGGAGAGTATGGCTACGATACCTGGGAAGATAAAGACGCGTGGAAACATATCGGCGGTGCTAATTGCTGGACAGGTTTTAGTATGGACGAGAAGCGCGGGATACTGTATGCGCCCACCGGCTCGGCGTCTTTTGATTTTTACGGTGGTAAACGGTTAGGTTCAGGCCTTTTTGCAAATACTCTGCTGGCTTTAGATGCTGCTACAGGTAAATTAAAATGGCATTACCAGGTGATCCATCATGATATGTGGGACAAGGACCTGCCTGCCGCGCCGGCATTGGTCACCATAAAAAGAAAGGGTAAGGCTATTGATGCTGTGGCCCAGCCAACTAAACATGGATTTTTATTTATTCTGGATAGGGTGACAGGTATACCGTTGTACCCTGTTCATGAAAAGCCGGTACCGACAGTCAGCGAACTGGATGGCGAAAAACCATGGCCAACGCAGCCCATCCCGACATTGCCACAGCCTTATGTAAGGCAAAGTTTTACGGATAATGATATCAACCCTTATATATCCGAGCAATCAAAAGCCGAAGTATTGAGCCGGTTAAAAGGTTATCGCAACGGTAGCATGTTTTTGCCGCCGGGAAAGATTCCGTCGGTGATATTTCCGGGTTTTGACGGTGGCGCGGAGTGGGGCGGCCCTGCATATGATCCGCAAACGGGTTTAATTTATATCAATGCTAATGAAATGCCTTGGATACTCACCATGGTTGATGCTGTTAAACCACCGGATAAAATAGAAACTTTTGCCGCTGCCGGCGAACGCTTGTTTGCCAAAAATTGTATGGCTTGCCATGGGCAAGACAGGAAAGGATCAGGTAATTATCCGTCATTAATAAACATCGAAAAAAAATACAACAAAGATCAGATATTAACACTACTGGAAACAGGCCGCAGAATGATGCCGTCGTTTAAGGATGTTTCATTGCAGGAGCGTGAAGCCATTGTAGCTTTTATTACCGGCGACGAAAAAGAAGGGCAGCGCAAATTAACCAGCCCGGCACCGCTTGATCCCTACCTTGATCTGCCTTATGAAATGACAGGGTATAACAAATTCTTAACTTCCGAAGGCTTGCCTGCCATATCACCGCCCTGGGGTACTTTAAATGCTATTAATCTAAACACAGGCAAAATAGCCTGGAAAATCCCGTTAGGCGAAGAAGAACGTTTAAAAGATAAGAACGTGCCTATAACAGGTACAGAAAACTATGGCGGCCCGGTGGTTACAGCAGGCGGGCTTGTGTTTATCGCGGCTACAAAAGATGCAAAGATCCGCGCATTTGATAAATGGAATGGCAAGCAATTATGGGAAGCCAAACTGCCGGCGGCGGGTTTCGCTACACCAAGTGTATATCTGCTAAACGGCAAACAATACCTGGTAATAGCGTGTGGCGGCGGCAAACTGGGCGTGCCGTCGGGCGATGCTTACGTGGCTTTTGCACTTCCTGTTAAATAGTATAAATTAAAAAATCAGCCTTATTAAATCATTTGTGTTATATCTTTGCGGTCCTTTGAATATATAAACCGAATGGACTATTCTATAATTATTAAAGCTGCGTGGGAAGGATATGATGCTTCAAAAAAGATAAATAAAATTGAAGATATCAGTGCGATGGTTTCAACCAATCGTGTATTCAAGATAACCTTTGATGATGATGATATTATTATAGCCAAGCTATCTTATTTTGGTAAGTACGAGCATTTTAAAGAAGATCATCGCATTATACACAGTTTGTCAAACAACCTGCTTTACCCGTTTGAGAACTTTCTTGCCAAATCATTATTAAAAAATAACAGGGTATATATCCACCATTACAAACACCGTAAAGTGGACGCCTGGGTTGTGTTTTATAACCCTACCCGAATCTTTGATCGTATGCCCCGCCGGTTAGAAGAAGATCATATCCGCAAGCTGGGTCAGCAGGTAGGTAAGTTCCACAAGGCTTGTTCACGGATAAAGAATGTACTGCCAAAATCGTCCAAGACATTGCGTACGGATATTTATTCGTTGCTGCACCAGTTAGAAATTAATGAAAAAAGATTTGGTACCGCTATGCAGGTTGATTTCCTGAAATACCATTGCGAAACATTCTTGCGTAACCGCTCTAAATATACCATGAGCGCTTTCGAGATCATCCCGGTTTTTATTGACTGGAACATTGGTAATTTTTCGGTTGACAGTAACATGAATCTGTATTCGCGCTGGGATTATGACTGGTTCAGGATGAGCTACCGGATCCTTGATTTTTATTTTTTAAGCAGGGTAGTATCAGATATCGGCGACCGTACGGTATTTAGTTACGGAATAAACACGCTGATGGAAGACCGTTTTATTTTATTCCTCGAAGAATATCACCAGGTAAATCCTTTAACTGCTAATGAGATCAGGTTCTTGAAAGAAGCCTACCGTTTCTTTATCCTTAATTATGTTATTAAAGACGGTAAATACTTTTTTAACGAACAATACGCCAAAAAACTGCAAAGCGAGGCATTTGAGCTATACCTGCCATCGGTAGACAGGGATTTTGATGCCGAAAAGATCATCAGAACTTTAAATTTGAAATAAATAAAACCATTATAGCTGCATGAAACGTATCGATAACTTTAAAACCATAATTGACAAGTATGATGTTATCTTTTTTGATGCGTTTGGCGTACTAAAAAATTATGAGGGCCTTGTACCGGGTATAGGTAAAACCTTTGATTATTTGAAGGAACAAAATAAGGAATACTACATTGTGACAAATGATGCTTCACGCAGCCCGGCGCAGTTGGCCGATTCGTACCATAAAAAAGGCTTGCACGCCATAACTCCCGACAGGATCATCTCATCAGGGATGCTGACCAAAGAATACCTTGATCTTAAAGTGGAGGGTGGGATAGTAGCTTACCTGGGTACCGAAGATTCTGCGCATTACATTGAAAGTTTAGGTCTGCATACCATACCCATCAGCCAGGTAAACAGTACCAATATTGATAAAATTAACGCGGTTATATTTTTAGATGATGAGGGTTTCGACTGGCGTAACGATCTGAATATTGCTGTGAATGTATTGCGCAGGCGTACAATACCCGCAATTGTGGCAAATACAGATAATGCATACCCGGTAACGGTATCTGAAGTATCCATAGCTATTGGCGGCCTTGCAACAATGATGGAGATTGTGGTTGGCAAAAAATTTATCCGTTTTGGTAAACCCGATTCGCAAATATTCATGTTTGCTTATGATCTGATCCGGGATTATCGCCCCATCAGCAAAAAAGATATTGTAATGGTGGGCGATACCCTGCATACCGATATTTTAGGCGGTAATAAGTTTGGTTTAGATACGGTATTGGTATTGTCGGGCAATACATTGGCCCATGAGGTAGATAACAGGATCACCACAACCGGTATAGTACCAACCTACATCTGCGAGAGCGCGGTTGTAGAAAAAGATATGTTTTAATTTAATTCGATGGCTTACAATCCAACTGCTGCAACTATACCCAATACTGCTGCTTACCATACAATAATAGATGGTAAACAGATTCAACTCTATACACTTACCAATAAAGCAGGAATGCAGGTGGCTGTTACCAACTATGGCGCTTATTTAGTTGGCGCCTGGGTGCCGGACAAGGCAGGCGATTTAACCAGCGTAATAGTTGGTTTTGATACCATTGAAGGTTTATTAAAACAGGAATGCTATTATGGCGCGGTAGTGGGCAGGTATGCCAACCGTATAGCTAAGGGTAAGTTTACTTTAGACGGTACAGAATATAATTTAGCTATAAACAACGGCCCGAACAGTTTGCACGGCGGTAAAGATAACTTCAGTGTTAAAGTTTGGGATGCGGAGCAAACCGATGCGCAAACTATGGTGCTAACTCTCTTTTCTGCGGATATGGAAGAAGGCTACCCCGGTAAATTAAATGTTAAAGTAACCTACACACTTACTGATGATAACGCGCTGACGATAGCCTACCAGGCTACTACTGATAAAACTACTATCATTAACCTAACCAACCATGCCTATATCAACCTGAATGGTGAGGGCAATGGCGATATTCTGGATCATTCATTGCAAATAAATGCGGATGGCTATACGCCGATCAATGAAACTATGATCCCTACCGGCGATATAGCAACAGTAAAAGACACTCCATTTGATTTTACTCAACCTGAAAAAATTGGTACAAGGATTAACCATGATAACGAACAGTTGAAAAACGCTAATGGTTATGACCATAACTTTGTGCTGAATCAGCATAGTAAGGAAGTACATGTAGCCACGGCCATTGGTGATAAAACCGGGATAAAGATGGAGGTTTTTACAGACCAGCCCGGTATGCAGCTATACACAGCCAATTTTACCCCGGGAACCAACATCATCAGGGGTAATGCTAAGGATGACAGGCAAACATCATTCGCTTTAGAAACACAACACTTTCCTGATTCGCCGAACCAGCCGCAATTTCCGTCAACTGTGCTAAAACCCGGCGAGGTGTATAATACCTTCACTACCTTTAAGTTTTCTGTGTAGTCAGTCCATCTTATTACAATCAAATAACACATTGTTGTGTTAACTTTATGGTTTCTAATAAGGGATATAATTGCTGACAGATAATCACGGCCGGGTAATAAATTACATGCGTCTTGCGGTAACAGACAGGTGCAACCTGCGCTGCTTTTACTGTATGCCCGAGGACGGTTTGAACTGGCTGTCGCGCACAGAGCTGATGAGTAATGACGAAATGCTGCGGATTTGCGGCTTGTTGGTACACATGGGTATTGAAAGGATCCGCATTACCGGCGGCGAGCCATTTGTACGCAAGGATATCATGCAGTTGCTAACAGGACTTTCAAAGTTAAATGGTTTAAAAGAGTTAACCATGACCACCAACGGAGTTCTGACAGCGCCCCATGTAGCCGAAATGAAAGCATTGGGCGTTAGTTCAGTCAACTTAAGCCTGGATACGTTAGACGCTAATCGTTTTTTTACAATTACGCGCCGTGATGAGTTTGCCAATGTGATGAACACCCTTGATGAGTTATTAAAGCACAACATCGAAATAAAAATTAACGCGGTAGTAATGGACGGCAAAAACACGCAGGATATTATCCCCATGGTCGAATTGACAAAGGATCTGCCTGTTAGTGTCCGCTTTATTGAAGAGATGCCTTTTAATGGCGATGGCCATGTTTACAATGGTTTACAGTGGGATCATGTACGGATACTGAACGAAATAGAAGCACATTATCCAACGATCACCAAATTGGTTGATCCGCTTTACTCCACATCATATAATTATCACGTCCCCGGGCATAAAGGTACAGTGGGTATAATTGCCGCTTATTCGCGTACGTTTTGCGGCAGTTGTAACCGTATCAGGGTAACGCCACAGGGGACTTTAAAAAATTGCTTGTATGATGATGGTGTGCTAAATATTAAAGATCTGATGCGGTCGGGCGCGAGTGATGGAAAGATAGAGCAGGAATTACTGAAAGCTTTTAGTAACAGGCCCGTAGATGGTTGGGAAGCTGAGCGTTTAAGAGTTGAAAAGACCGGCGTGCATGAATCTATGGCTACAATTGGCGGATAAAGATAATGTTAATGTAGAGACACAATACTTTGTGCCTCCGATATCAAAATAGATAATCTATGATAACGGTTCAACAAGCCGAACAAATTATACTTGAAAATGCCGCTGATTACGGCGCGGAAATAGTTTTGTTTGACGAAGCTTTAGGCAGAGTACTGGCCGAAAATATAAAAACTGACCGTGACCTGCCTGCGTTTAACCGCGTAACGATGGATGGTATCGCTATCAATTTTAAAGCGGTTGAACAAGGCATAAATATGTTTACGATAAAAGCAACCCAAGCCGCTGGTGACATACCAACGGACATAGAAGGCATAGACGAGTGCATTGAGATCATGACAGGTGCCGCGCTGCCGGATTTGGTTGATACAGTAATTCGTTATGAAGATGTGGAGATAAAAGACGGCAAGGCAACCCTGCTTACCAGCGAAATAAAAAAAGGGCAGAACCAGCACTTAAAAGGCGCTGATAAAAAGCAAGGCGAGATCATTCTTACTCCCGGACAATTGATCACACCGGCGGTTATCAGCCTGGTGGCATCAGTTGGCGAAACAGAACTGCGCGTTAAAAGAATCCCAAGAGTGGTTATATTATCATCAGGTGATGAATTGGTTGAGGTAGGGGCAACGCCATCGGCTTACCAGATCCGCCGATCAAACAGTTACATGTTGCAGGCAATTTTAGCACAGCAAGGGTTAAAGGCTTTGGTAAAGCATATTCCTGACGAACCGGAAATTATCAAGCAGCAATTAGGTTTATGTCTTCAAAATTTTGATGTTATCTTATTAAGCGGCGGTATCTCTATGGGTAAATTCGATTATATCCCGCAGGCATTGAAAGAATTACAGGTTGCACAACTATTCCACAAAGTACAGCAGCGCCCCGGTAAGCCATTCTGGTTTGGTAAACATAGTAATGGGGTAGTGGTATTTGCTTTTCCGGGTAACCCGATTGCTTCTTTTATGTGTACACAGCGGTACTTTATTCCCTGGTTAAACGCTTCGTTGGGTTTGTCTCCAAAAAAAACTATGTATGCTGTTTTGGCTGATGATTTTTCATTTCAGCCGCAATTAGAATACTATTTACAGGTTAAATTACATTTCAACGAACAGGGACAACTATTAGCCGCGCCTGTAGAAGGAAATGGTTCGGGCGATTTTGCTAACTTAGCAGATACAGACGCCTTTATGGAATTGCCTTTAGAGAAAAGCGAATTTAAAAAGGGTGAAGTTTATCCTATATGGCTATTTAATCAACTATAACAATGAGCGAATTTTCTCATTTAGATAATACAGGCAAAGCCACCATGGTTGATGTTTCTGAAAAAACGATCACCAGGCGTTCGGCTACAGCGCGCAGCATGGTGTACCTGCCAAATGAGGTTTTAAAGCAACTAACCAATGGTGATCTGCAAACAAAAAAAGGTTCGGTGTTTCAAATAGCTATTATTGCCGGCATTATGGCTGCCAAAAAAACCGGCGACCTAATACCGCTTTGCCATCCCTTAGGTTTAGATAATTGTAAAATTGATATACAGTTAAACGATGATCAGGAAGTAGTTATTGATTGTACCGCAACTATTACCGCAAAAACAGGTGTCGAGATGGAAGCTTTAGTAGGGGCGAGTATCGCCGCGCTAACTATTTATGATATGTGTAAGGCTTTGAGCCACGATATTGTTATCAAAGAAACCAAGCTGATAGAAAAAACAGGAGGTAAACGTGATTTCAAAAGAGCATAAAAAACACGCCTCGCTTGCCAACCCTGCCATTGGGAATTTTGGGCGCAATGAATGGGCGATAATCGGCGCGCCATGTATCAATATTAAACTTTTAGCGGCCGATATTATTGCCGCCTTGTCCCCTCAATATAAATGCGCTTACGCGGATGCCTCACATAATGATGAGGTTACCCAACTTCCCGGCCGATTGGCCAACGGTGCTGTTTTAGAATATACAGATCAGCTAAATAACCATCAATTTAATTATAGCCAAGCTTTAAAACCGGTAAATTTTAAACAGCAGTTTGCAGATGCCGATATAGTGCTGGTAAATGGTAATCACCAACAGGCAAAAGCGCAGGTTGTTGTTATTTATAATAGCAAAATGACGTCCCTGCAAAAACGGGTAGAACAATTAACCAATGTTGAGCTGATCTTGCTGGCAGACAATGTTGACGATGTTTTTGATTTTATAAAAGAAGCCTTACCTAATTGGCAGCAAATACCCCTTTACCGGTTGGACGAAACCGAAAAGATCATTAATTTTTTTAAGGCCAGAATGCAGCAGGCAAAGCCTGTACTGAACGGTTTGGTACTGGCAGGTGGGCAAAGTTTACGGATGGGCATAGATAAAGGCGCCATTAACTGGTACGGAAAAGAACAGCGTTATTACATGGCCGACCTCGTAAAGCAATATTGCGAAGAAGTATATATATCCTGCCGGGCAGAACAAAAGCAGGATATAACTGCAGGTTATAACGCCCTGCCTGATACTTTTACAGGCTTAGGGCCATTTGGCGCTATTTTATCTGCATTTCGCGAAAAACCTGATGCTGCCTGGTTGGTTGTGGCTTGCGATATGCCACTGCTAAACGGGGATACGTTTGGTCATTTAATAAAGAACAGAAGTTCGTCTTCAATTGCTACCGCTTATGAGAGCGCTTTTGACGGGTTTCCCGAACCATTAATTACTATTTGGGAGCCCAAGAGTTACCTGGTATTGTTGTCGTTTCTGTCGCAGGGGTATTCATGCCCGCGCAAGGTTTTAATTAACAGTGATACACATTTATTAAAACCTGAAAGCGCCGAAGCGTTAACCAATGTTAATACACCCGAAGACTTTGAAAAAATAACACGCCAGATCCATCAAAAAATAGCGTCCGCATAATCATGGAACCCGATTTTTTAAGATATAGTTGCCAGATAACGTTGCCGGGCTTTAGTGAAGCGTCCCAACAGCAATTACGGCAGGCAAAGGTTTTGATCATAGGGGCTGGGGGGCTTGGTTGCCCCGCGGCGCAGTATTTAACTGCGGCAGGGGTTGGTAAAATTGGCATAGCTGATTTTGATGTGGTTTCTGTTAGCAATCTTCATCGCCAGGTATTATATGCACCTAAAGACATAGGGCAAAAGAAAGCGTTATTGGCCTGTAATAAACTCGGGGTGCAAAATCCCGGAGTTCTGCTGATACCTCATGATGTAAAGATCACGTCAGCCAATGTAATGGATACCATCAGCGGGTATGATATTGTAGTTGACGGTACAGATAATTTCGATACCCGTTACCTTATTAATGATGCTTGCGTAATTGCAGGTATGCCCGTTGTATACGGTGCCATTTACCAGTTTGAAGGTCAGGCTGCAGTTTGGAATGTAGCTAATGCGGACGGCACAAAATCGCCTAATTACCGCGACCTGTTCCCAAAGGTTAATGCCGCGCAAATACCCAACTGTGCCGATGGGGGTGTAATACCTACGCTGGCAGGTATCATTGGCTGCGTGCAAGCTAATGAGGTTATTAAATATATTACTAAAACAGGCGAATTGCTGGCAGGCAAAGTAATGGTATTTGATGCGCTGACATTGCAAAGCCGTATTATTAAAATTGGAAAAATTACCAATACTAATATCGTTTCATTACAGCATTCTACAGATGCACCAACATTAACGGTCGCTGAAGTGAAAAAAGGGTTGGCAGACAATACATTAGAACTGGTTGATATCCGCACCGACCAAGAACACGATGAGATCAATATCGGCGGTATCCATTTCGAAGCAGATGAGATCGATGAAAACATGGCGTACCTCACAAATTCTAAAGTTAAGGTGCTTTATTGTTCATCAGGCAAAAGAAGTGCCGAAGCCGTAAAACAGATCAGGCTTAAATCGCCGGAAACAAGAGTGTATTCGCTGGAAGGTGGCTTAAAAACGTGGTTTGAATCGGAGATTAGAGATTAGAGATTAGAGATTAGAGATTAGAGATTAGAGATTAGAGATTAGAGATTAGAGATTAGAGATTAGAGATTAGAGATTAGAGAGACATTATGTTAAGCTACGCTTAAAAATTGACCATTCACTCCTAACCACTCACTCAATCACTAATTCAATCATTAAATTACGGGTGCACTGCTACCCAAACTTCGCCATCTTCAAATATTTCCTTTTTCCAGATAGGGACAGTTTGTTTAAGGGTATCGATAATGTATCTGCATGCCTCAAATGCAGCGTGACGATGCGCGGCTGCTACAGCAATAATTACAGGGATCTCACCGATCTGTAAAACACCAGTGCGGTGATGGATCAACATTTTTTGCACCGGCCACTTTATTGATGCCTGGTCGGCGATCTTTTCTAATTCGCTTATTGCCATTTTCTCGTAAGCTTCAAACTCAAGCCGTACAACGGTTTTGCCTTTGGTTGCGTTGCGTACCGTCCCGATAAATACATCTATGCCGCCGCATTCGGGCGACATTACCCAATCAACGCATTCCATTACGTTCAATGTAGAAACCGATAGTTTGATCTGTTTATTCATAGCTATTGGGATTTATCCGCCGCTAACGGGCGGAATAATAGCTATTTCGTCACGCTCGTGTACGGTGTCACCGTCAAGGGCGTATTCGTTATTAACGGCAACCATGTAAGTTGCCAGTTTTTTTAATTGCGGGTATTGTTTTTCTAACAGGAACTTTAAGTTAAAAACCGTGGCGTCATTAAACAACTCAACATCAATTGCCGGGCCACCAAAAATATCTTTCGCAATGCCAAATGCCAGTATGTTAACTTTCATATATATTAGTATACAAATATATGCAAGAAAGATCGCTGTAAAGTAAACAATCAATTTTATCAGTTGTTAAATAAAACATGCCTGAAAATTCTACTGTAAAATTACCGGTTACCAAAGTATATGCTACTTTGAGCAGTAACATGGCGGACTCGCTTGCAATTGAAGAACCGCTGGAGATCAGGCTTGAATACGGCGAAACAAACCAGCGCCAGATGCAAAATATATCCGTTACAATGCGTACACCCGGTAACGATGCGGAATTGGCCGTCGGTTTTTTATTTACCGAAGGTATTATTACACAACTTTCTGACGTGACTGAGACTGGTTACTCATTTATAACTTGTGCCGAAAATAAAGAGAACGTAATACAGGTAAGCCTGAAAGAAGGTATTATCCCTCAATTAAAAAATACTGAACGCAATTTTTATACTACTTCAAGCTGTGGGGTTTGCGGTAAGGGTTCTATCAATGCTATCCGTACAGTAAGCCCTTTTTCATATTCGGCTGATGATAATCTGGTCAGTTCAGAGTTATTGCATGAACTGCCGGAGATATTGGCAGAACACCAGGAAATATTTGTGACAACCGGCGGCTTACATGCCTGCGCTTTGTTTGATCTGTCAGGTAAATTATTGATGGTCAAGGAAGATGTGGGCAGACACAACGCTTTGGATAAATTAATAGGAGCGGCATTAAATCAAAATATACTGCCCTTAAAACAGTCCGTTTTACTATTAAGCGGGCGTGCCAGCTTTGAACTGGTGCAAAAAGCTGCTATGGCAGGCATCACAATTATTGCCGCGGTAGGTGCGCCGTCAAGTTTGGCAGTTCAGTTGGCAGAAGAATTTAATATCACCTTAGTTGGATTTTTACGCAATCATCGGTTTAATATATACACTGCGGCACATCGTATAATATTGCCTATGCAAGAAATTACGCCTAAAAATCAACGGAACAGTTTGTAAACTAACAAAATAGCTATTACAAGCTTATGGGCTTATAAACAGTATGTGGATAATGTAAATAACAAATTGGCCTATGTTTTGCAGAATACAGTAGATAATGAATTATCTGTGAACTTTAAAAAATGAAATCATGACACTGTATATACCCAAAATAATGATAGCACAATTTGCCAATAATGATACTGTAAGCTTTGAAGGCAGCTATGGCGAAGTGCAATTGCTGCTTGAAAAAGATTTTACCGGTTTGGATAATGTATCTGAGGATCAAAACGATAATTATCCAAATCCGCTATCCTTTAAATAATTTATGTATAAAACAAAAGATCAGCCTGCGGCAGAAAATCCGGAAGAATTATTGGATCTAAAGGTTACCGAGCCTAAGAAATGGGCAGCGGGAATACCTGCAGTTGTTGCCGCCATGGATGATGTTTTGCATGAGGCAGGCCCTAAACGTGGTATGGAGGCCCTGTTTCACATGAATAAAAAGGGAGGATTTGATTGTTCAAGCTGTGCATGGCCTGATCCGGACGACGACCGGTCGCCAATAGCAGAATATTGTGAAAATGGTGCCAAAGCACTGGCAGAAGAAGCCACAACTAAAAAGCTGACAGGGGTGTTTTTTGCCCAAAATTCTGTAGCCGACCTTGCCCAACTCAATGATTATGAGATAGGTAAAAAGGGCAGGATAGCTGAACCGGTTTATCTGCCAAAAGGGGGTACACATTACCAGCCGATAAGCTGGGACGAAGCCTTTAAAAAGATAGCCGGGCATTTAAATAATTTAAAATCGCCCGACGAAGCCGCATTTTACACATCAGGACGTACCAGTAATGAAGCGTCATTCACTTATCAGTTGTTTGTGCGCGAATTTGGTACCAATAACATGCCCGACTGCTCAAATATGTGCCATGAATCTACAAGTGTTGCGTTGGCAGAGGCTATAGGCATAGGTAAGGGCACCGTTACCCTAAATGATTTTTATGAAACAGACGTAATCATCATCATGGGGCAAAACCCGGGCACCAATCACCCAAGGATGCTTACCGCGCTTGAAAAAGCCAAAGGGAACGGCGCGAAAATAATCGCCGTAAACCCGCTGCTTGAAGCCGGCTTAATGGGATTCAAAAACCCGCAAACAGTTAAAGGCGTGTTAGGCATTAATACCCAACTGGCCGATCTTTACCTGCAAGTGAAAATAAACGGTGATATGGCCCTGTTAAAAGCCATAGAAAAACTGTTATATGATGCAGAAGTAAAAGCCCCGGGGACAGTATTTGACCACGAGTTTATTAAATATAACACGGTTGGCTATACTGAAATCCTTCATCAGCTTGCGACATATGACATTGATGAATTAGCCGTTGCTGCCGGTGTACCTGTAAAACAAATACAGGAAGCTACCGACATGTTAAAAGACAAAAAGCGCATTATTATTTGCTGGGCCATGGGTATCACCCAACATGAAAACGGCGTGGCGACTGTTAACGAGATAGTTAATCTTACCCTGCTTAAGGGTAGTATAGGCAAACCCGGTGCAGGTTTATGCCCGGTGCGTGGCCACAGCAACGTGCAGGGTAACAGAACCATGATGATCTGGGACAAACCCAAGCCTGAACAATTGGCTAAGCTCAAAAAAGTATTTGGTTTTGAACCACCGCACAAAAACGGTTACGATGTTGTTGAAAGCATCCATGCTATGAACGAGGGTAAACTAAAGGTTTTCTTTGCTATGGGTGGTAATTTTCTTTCGGCTACGCCGGATACCACCTATACCGCGCAGGGATTGCGTAAGATGAAACTTACTGTTAACGTATCAACTAAATTAAATAGGGGCCACCTGGTACATGGCGAGGAGTCTATCATATTGCCCACCTTCTCACGCAGTGATAAGGATATGATAAATGGTGAACCGCAGTTTATAAGCTGCGAAAATTCTATGGGCATTATGCAGATGTCAAAAGGGATACTTGACCCAATATCTGATAATTTGCTGAATGAAAACCAGATAGTATGCAAATTAGCCAAAGCTACCATTGGCAGCCGTACAGTTATTGATTGGGATAGGTATGCTAACAGCTATGATGCTGTAAGGGATGATATAGAAAAAGTTATTCCCGGTTTTGATGATTATAATAAGAGGATCCGTGAGCCAGGAGGTTTTTACTTGCCAAATGGTCCGAGGATAGGGAAATTTAAAACCGAAAAGTATGGCGATAAGGTGGCCTTCACCATCAATAAACTGCCCGAACATAAACTGGCCGATGATGAATATATGATGACCAGCATCCGCAGCCATGACCAGTTTAATACCACCATTTATGGATTAGACGACAGGTATCGCGGTATCCATAACGAGCGCCGGGTTATATTCATGAATCGTAAGGATATACGTTTAGCCGGTTTTAAAGAAGGGGAACTGGTTGATCTGTATAATTACCACGGTGGCAAAGTACGTGTCGCCCATCTTTTTGTAGTTGTTCCCTACAATATCCCCGAACGCAATACCGCTACATACTACCCCGAAACCAATGTACTTGTGCCTATTGACAGCGTGGCTAAGAAAAGCAATACGCCAACCTCAAAATTGGTTTTGATCAAGATCAAAAAGCATATATCCCATTAATTAATTTCTGAAAATGAATTTTATTTGTCTGTTTATCAGTTGATAATGAAATATTTTATTAATTACTATAAAGTATATGGATTTAGTAGTATATTTGATTTGTAATTGAAAAACATCATGATACGCATTAAAACAATACCCCATATTGAAATCCTCTCGGGCAGGCAGTCAAAAGGTTTCCGAATGTGTTATTGTTGCAGCTAAAAATCCTTTGGCCGTCCCTGCGTCTATCAATCAAATTCAGTACTCAATTCTATTAAAATGCTAACTACCATAAATAAATATCCATTCTTCGACCTGTCAGAGATCATTCCGGACAACGATCTTGCTTACAAAACATATCAAAAATTAAAGCCTGTAAGAACCGGAAACTTAATACCTGATATTAACCTGGTAACAGATTATAAAAGGTGGAAGACTTTCTACAATGGTGCCGTAAGTCGTGGACCCATTACTCTAAAACATTTGTATGGCAAGCCGCTGACTATCGCTTTTTACTCAAAACATTGGGGGGATAGAGGCGTAACCCAATTACAACGTTTAAATACTATCCAAAACGAAATAAAAGCCAACGGCGGTAACCTGTTAATTTTAACAGACGAGGCTAACGATGAGCAACTGGCTAAATTGACCTGGGATCACAGCTTGTCGCTGAATTTTTATCACGATATCAATAACGAGATAGCAGAAAAATTCAGGATCTATTCTGAAAAAGACCCAACCTGGAATACGTTTTCAGGCATCGACGTAAACATTCCTTTATTGGCGGTTTATGTTATCGATACCGAGCGTCATATCGTTTATGACCATATCGACCGCGATCTTACGAACACGTTTATAGCCGATGATATTATAGCTTCCGTATACAACGCATCACTTACGAATATCCGCAGCCAGTCTGCATAAATAAAAATACTATTTGGTTTGGTTTACAGTTGAAAAGAAAGCCGCTTTATCTTAACGATAAGCGGCCTTTTCATTTTAGTATGTGCGGTAATGGCGCACACCATGACGGTAATAATAGTGCCGTCTCACCACATGTCTTCTCGCTACTGGCCCTCTTGGCGGCGGTGGCGGCCTTCTTAACCTTAAATGTATATGCGGCAATGGCGGGTGCGGCGGATGTGGTGGTGGCGGCGGTAAATGTATCTGCGCCTGCGCTAAGCTGATGGTGCATACCGTTATGGCCGCTATTAAAAATAATTTGATACTTTTCATTGTGTTGTAAGTTTGTGTTGTGTTTAACCGGGTTGTTTAACTGTAGTTATAACTTAAAACAGGCCAAACGGTTTTAATTAAAACTATGCGGTGAAAATAAACGTTTTTAATGGTAATTGTTTATCAAGACAACTTAACGGCTTATATGCGCATTATTCTCTTTTTAATTTTAACATTTTCATCGGTATTAACTTTCTCACAAGCGTCTAAGCAGTTGATTAATGGCGATATGGTTATAGACGGCAATAAGCGATCATTTTTAACTTACATTCCGGCGACCGACAAAGCAGGGAAAATGCCATTGGTTATTTCATTGCATGGCGGCTTTGCAAGCCCTAAAGGTATGTTTCATTTAGCCGATTTCAGGCCCATGGCAGACCGGGACAAGTTTATTGTTGTTTGCCCGGCATCTAAACATATCTGGCATGACGGTGCAGACCTGCATGGTATTGATGATGTTAAATTTATAGATCAACTGATAACGTACATCGTAAAAACTTACAATGCCGACCCGGATAGGGTATATGTAACCGGTATATCAAACGGTGGTTTCATGACTGCGAGGCTGGCCTGCCAGTTAAATCAACGTATAGCTGCTGTGGCGATAGTAGCTGCATCATTGGATGTCGGTGAAGGCTACGACTTGCAAAGGCCCATGCCTGCGTTGTATATACACGGCACGACAGATCCGATAGTAGCCTACAATGGCGGTAAACTTTTTGGCAGGCGCGTGTTTTCACACCAGGATATCATTAGTAAATGGGTTGAACTGGATAAATGTGAGAAAGAGCCCATAGTAACTGATATCCCCGACACGGCGCGTGATGGTACCAGTATTTTAAAGGAAGAATACCGTAATCCTGAAAACGGGCTTAAAGTGATCAGCTATTCGGTAGTTAATGGTGGGCATACATGGCCGGGCGGCTGGCAGTATTTGCCCCAATTTATTGTAGGTAAAACAACCCGCAATTTGAACGCCTGTGAGGTGATCTGGGATTTTTTTAAACCGTATAAGCTTTCGCATTAAATTTGTTTTCTTTGTTAAATGAGTACCACTACCGCGGCAGATCAAGTGAAAACAGACCAGGAACAAAAACTACAGCAGTTATTGGCATACGTTAGCCAGAACTCGCCGTTTTACAAAGAATTGTTTGCTCAGCATCAGATAAATATTCATACCATCAGATCTGTTGATGATCTCGCGCAGGTCCCCACTACAAGTAAGGACGATCTGCAACAGCGAAATAACGATTTTTTATGTGTACCTAAAGATAAAGTTATTGAGTATGCCTCTACATCAGGCACGTTAGGCAGCCCGGTCACCATTGCGCTTACTGAGAACGACCTGAATCGCTTAACACTAAACGAATACAATTCTTTTACCTGTGCTGATGGTAGTCCGCACGATATTTACCAGCTGATGCTGACGCTTGACAGGCAGTTTATGGCAGGCATAGCCTATTATTCCGGCTTGCGCAAGTTAGGGGCGGGGATCATCCGTTTAGGGCCCGGTGTGCCTTCTATGCAACTGGAAACTATCCGCAGGCTAAATCCTACGGCTATAGTTGCTGTGCCGTCGTTCATTTTAAAACTGATTCAGTTTGCTAAGGATTATAACATCGACCTTAATCAAACATCCGTAAAAAAAGCCATTTGTATAGGCGAGAATATCCGTAACACCGATTTCTCATTAAATATCCTCGGTAAAAAAATAACCGAAGCCTGGGATATTCAATTATATTCTACCTACGCTTCGACCGAAATGCAGACCGCGTTTACCGAATGCAGCCAGGGACATGGCGGTCACCTACAACCCGACCTGCTAATTGCCGAACTGTTAGATGAGGACAATAACCCTGTACCTGCAAATACACCCGGCGAGCTAACTATAACTACACTTGGTGTTGAGGGTATGCCATTATTGCGCTATAAAACGGGCGATATGTGCATGTATTTTGACGAGCCTTGCCCCTGTGGCCGAACCAGTATGCGTCTGTCGCCGATTATTGGCCGTAAAAAGCAGATGATCAAGTTCAAGGGCACAACCTTATACCCACCGGCAATGTTCGACCTACTTAATGAAATGGAAGAGGTGCTGGATTATGTGGTAGAGGTATATTCCAACGATATTGGTATGGATGAAGTATTGCTACACCTGTTACCTTTAGACGATAGTAAGGCCTGCGATAACCGCATCAGGGCCTACCTGCAGGCACGATTGCGGGTTAGTCCGCATGTTAATTATGTAACTGCCGTCGAGATCCAGAAAATGCAGTTCCCCGAGGCCGTGCGCAAGGCGGTGAAATTTATTGATAAGCGGGTATAGCTGTATGTAATGTTAAATATTGCCTTTAAATTCAATCAGGCTCTTTTTTATATAAACCCTGATGTCATAATCTGTCATCTTTTTAATAGCATTGATAGTAGGACGGTATTTTTCCATAAAATCGGATAGCGAATCAGCTTGTAACTTGGTGATCGCCATAACCATGCTTTTGTTGAACCGGTTGTCTATGTACTTGTAGTGCTCGTCATTAATTAATGTTTTTTTGAATTTATATTCACGGCTATGCTTGTAGGTTATAGCCTTAACAAGTTCTGACGGTACTATAGTTACCCCAGCGATGGGCACAACGCCAAGTCCTTGCGACACCCTTACAATATCTTTAAATTTTGGTGCAGACGAATTAAAGCTTTTTGCGAACATCTCGCGATTATTTAATGAATCTGTGAGCCTGTCTCTTTTTGCAGATACTTTAACCTCTTTAAGCGCTATCGGGATTTTATCTAAAGCTATAGAAATAGCAGAGTTTGCTATTAGGTTTGAGATTTGATAGGGGATATATCCCTCCATACTCACCCCGATGGTGTCGTTAATTTCCTTTATGGCGATGCTGAAATTGCCACGTAAATCGCTGATTACGGTTGACTCTGATGATGTAATTAAAGCGCCGCTGATTGCCTGGCCGGTTTGTTTGTCGGTAACAATGCCATTTATAGTCTGCCCATACGTATTTAAACAGACTAACGTTATTATTGCTATAAACAGAATGCGCATTGTTGAGGTTTGATGTTCAGATCTTTACAAACATAATCAGGTATTGATATTTATAAAATCGCTTTAACATCTTTTAACCTATAGCAGTTTACCAACTAATTACCTATAGGCAATCACTAATCACTATTTTCAATATATTTGTCATCCGTCAACGCAAACTATTAGGCGATGATTGGGTTTAAAGATTTTGATTATTAACATTAGCCTATGATAACTATTGGACAGGACGTCCTTTCTTTAGCCGACTTTAACGATATTGTGTTTAATAAAAAGCCGGTTTCCTTGTCACCCTCAGCTTTAACAAAAATTGAGACCAATTTTAAATTCTTACAAAACTTTTCGTCCAATAAATTAATTTATGGGATAAATACCGGTTTTGGCCCTATGGCCCAATATAAGGTAAGCGAAGAAAACCTGTTGAGTTTACAATATAACCTCATACGCAGTCATAGCTCGGGCAGTGGCAATTTGTTAATGCCTACACTGGCTAAAGCTTTAATGATAGCCCGTTTAAATAGTTTGATCCAGGCATATTCAGGTGTGCATACCGATATTGTTGAATTGCTTACCGCGCTAATTAATAACGATGTAACCCCATGTATCTACGAGCATGGTGGAGTTGGCGCCAGCGGCGACCTGGTGCAACTGGCCCATTTGGGTTTGGTACTGATAGGTGAGGGTGAAGTGATCTACAACGGCGAAATACACCCGACTGCCGACATCTTTAAGCAATTAAACATTAAACCGCTTAGTATCCACGTGCGCGAGGGATTGGCTACCATCAACGGTACATCGGCCATGACGGGTATTGGCATGGTGAATATCATCCAGGCGCAAAAACTGCTGGGCTGGTCGGCCATGTTTTCGGCCATGACGAATGAAGTTGTCGAGGCTTATGACGATCATTACTCGCACGAACTGAATATTGTAAAGCATCATAAGGGTCAAAATAAAATTGCCGCAGTGTTGCGCGATATTTTGGACGGCAGCAAGATGATCCGCAGCCGTACGGATCATTTATATCAGCCGGACAATATCGCTCATGATGTTTTTGAAGATAAAGTACAGGAATACTATTCGTTACGCTGTGTAACTCAAGTACTGGGCCCTATCCATGACACCATCGCGAAAGCCGAAGAAGTGTTGGTAAATGAGCTTAATTCGGTTAATGATAACCCGGTAATTGACCACGTAAACCAAAACGTTTTTCACGGTGGTAACTTCCATGGTGATTACGTATCACTTGAAATGGATAAGCTTAAAATAGCTATTACCAAACTATCCATGTTGTCAGAACGCCAGTTAAACTACCTGCTGAATGATAAGCTGAACCAGAAGTTCCCGCCGTTTTTAAACCTGGGTGTTTTAGGCTTAAACTTCGGGATGCAGGGTGTGCAATTTACGGCAACATCTACTGTGGCCGAAAATCAGACATTATCCTTCCCGATGTATGTACATAGCATCCCTAACAATAATGATAACCAGGATATTGTGAGCATGGGCTGCAACGCGGCTTTAATGACAGGCAGGGTGATAGATAACGCTTTTACAGTATTAACCATACAATTAATGACTATATTACAGGCTATTGATTATTTGGCCTGCCAGGAAAAACTGGCGCCAAAAACATTGGCGTTGTATAACGAGGTAAGGGCGATATTACCAAAGTTTGTAGAAGACACGCCGAAGTATAAGGATATGGAGCGGGTTAAAGATTTTTTAACCGCATCCCAACCCTTCTCTTAAGGAGAAGGGCTTTAAAAAAAATATAATCCAAGTCCCTCTCCTTTGGAGAGGGATTTAGGGTGAGGTGGCGAAACACAGAATAACAATGAAATGTGCACTCATAACAGGTGGTTCAAGGGGAATAGGCAGGGCTATCTGTACTAAAATGGCTGCTATGGGTTACTATGTGCTCATTAATTATAAAAGCAATACCGAAGAAGCTAACAATACCCTGCAATTGGTGCGGGAAGCGGGCAGTGACGGCGAATTACTGCAGTTTGATGTAGCGGATAGGGAAAGCATAAAAGAAGTGCTGGATAGTTGGATAAACGCTAATGAGGACAAAGACATCGAGGTGCTGGTGAACAATGCCGGTATCCGTGATGATAGCCTGATGGTTTGGCTTAAGGATGAGCAGTGGGACAACGTGATCAACACGGGCCTTAACAGCTTTTTTTATGTTACGCGCCTTGTTCTGGATAGTATGATGCTTAACCGTTATGGCCGTATTGTTAACGTAGTTTCTTTATCAGGGCTAAAAGGCTTGCCCGGGCAAACCAATTATTCGGCTGCAAAGGCAGGTGTAATAGGGGCAACCAAAGCGTTGGCTCAAGAGGTTGGCCGCAGTGGTATCACCGTTAACGCGGTGGCACCGGGTTTTATTAAAACAGACATGACCGAGGGTTTGGACGAAAAGGAATTGAAAAGAAATATCCCGGTTAATCGCTTTGGCTTACCTGAAGAAGTAGCGCACGCGGTTGGATTTTTAGCTTCAAGAGAAGCATCCTATATTACCGGCGAAGTATTATCAATTAACGGCGGTTTATATTCATGACAGAAGGCATAAGCATATTATCCCTTATCCCCCAAAAACCACCATTTGTAATGGTAGATGAACTGTTGTTCTCTGACGATAACATTACCAAAACCAGCTTTACCATTACCGGTGACAATGTTTTTGTAATAAACGGCGAGTTTAGCGAAGCCGGATTAATGGAAAATATGGCCCAAACCGCCGCCGCCGGATCCGGCAATATGGCGCGTATCGAGAATCGTCCCGTGTTAAATGGCTATATAGGCCAGGTGAAAAACTTTGAAATTTATAGTTTGCCCAAAGTAGGGGATGTGCTGTTGACCGAGGTAAAAATAGAAGTACAGGTATTTGCTGCCGGTATAGTATCCGGTAAAATATGGTGTAACGAAGTGGAGGTGGCGCAATGCGAAATGAAAATATTTATCAATCAATAATGCCTGCGGTTTACATAGTTGCCGATAATATCTATTCGCCTATAGGCACTACAACTACCCAAAATTTCGAGCGGGTAAAACAAGGTATTTCCGGGATTAAAAAACATAATGATCCGGCCCTATCTGATGAGTCTGTACATGTTTCGCTGTTTAACTATAACGAAAGTGAAGATAATAAAGAATTTATAAACAGCAAGTTTGAAAGATTACTTGTATCTTCTATTAAAGATGTTTTAGCCATTGCTGACATAGATGCTACCGATGAAAAAACTATCCTGATCGTATCGTCAGCCAAAGGAAATATTAGCCTTTTGGAAACAGATCCTGCCGCGCCGGATCTGAAAGATCGCATAGCGTTGCATACATCAGCTAAAAAAGTTGCTGTGCATTTTGGTTTTGTAAACCAGCCGTTGGTGGTATCAAATGCATGTATCTCGGGTATCATGGCAATACTGACCGGGGCGCGTTTATTGCAATCAGGTCAGTATGAAAATGCGGTTGTAGTTGGCGCGGATGTGATCAGCAGGTTTGTGTTATCGGGCTTTCAGTCTTTCCAGGCAATTAGTTCTGAGCCTTGTAAGCCATTTGACGAGAACAGGACGGGTATAACCCTTGGCGAAGGTGCGGCAACTATGATCTTATCAACAAACGCCAAATATGCCGGTAAGATCAAAGTTTTAGGTGGGGCGGTAAGTAATGACGCTAACCATATTTCGGCACCTTCACGCACCGGAAAAGAGCTTTCTGATGCTATTGAAAGAACATTGAGTATGGCCGGTTTGGTCCCTGATGATATCGATCTGATCTCGGCGCACGGAACAGCAACCAGTTATAATGACGAAATGGAAGCTAAAGCTATTGCCTTAGCGGGATTAAGTATTGTTCCGACCAATAGTCTGAAAGGTTATTATGGGCATACCTTGGGTGCCGCTGGGTTGATAGAATCGATTATCTCCATCCAATCATTAAAACAAAATGTGATACTGCCAACTTTAGGATTTGAGAAAATAGGAGTAAGCAGCCCGGTAAATGTTTGTACTGCGTTGACGCCAAAACGCTTAAAGACCTGTTTAAAAACAGCGTCAGGTTTTGGCGGGTGTAACGCTGCAGTGGTGTTTAGTAAATGATAAAAACCGATGTCATTTCGAAACGAGGAACGAGTGAGAAATCTATACAAGACAGGTTGGTTGTACATCTGTTTATAGATCTCTCGCTATGCTCGAGATGACAATTAAATATGATCAATTGATACTGCCAAACTGGCATTTTAATAATTATAAATAATTTATAATCAAATATATAAATACTTGTATATAAATAATAACATAACATCTTATTGCACCATCAGCAAAAATGTAATCTACAAAAACGAAGTCCCTGTTTTTGAAGATCGGGGCGCTGATGTACCTTCATTTTTGTTATCAGCTTACCAGTTTTTGGAGGTTACTTATCCCAAATTTTACAAGATGGACAACCTCAGCAAATTGGGTTGGCTGGCTGCCGAGGTCTTATTAAGAGGTACTGATATAAAATCCTATGCGCCGGAACAAGTTGGTTTGATCTTGACCAATGCCAATGCCAGTTTGGATAGCGACCTGAAATATATGGAGAGTGTAAATGATATCCCCAGCCCCGCGCTTTTTGTGTACACGCTGCCTAATATCGTGACAGGCGAAATATGTATCCGCAATAATTTTAAAGGCGAGGATGCATTTTTTATATTTGAAAAGTTCGACGCTGCTTTTATAGAAACCTACGTAAATAACCTGCTGAACAACGGGATCTTAGAGGCCTGTATTTGCGGCTGGGTTGATGTGCTGGGCGATGATTATAAAGCGGTTTTGTTTTTGGTAGAGAAAGAAGAAAAAGCAAATTCGGTGCAGTTTTCAAAAAAGAACCTGAACAACATATTTGATAATTTAATAATTGATAAAATATAAATGAACGAGCCGGTTTATATTGCAGGCGTAGGGATTATTACAGCAATTGGCAATAATGTGGCCGAAAACCTGGCCGCGTTCCAACAGGAAAAAGCCGGCATGGGCGATATCACGTTGTTGAATACTATTCATCGCGGTAACCTGCCTGTAGCCGAAGTAAAGCTGGGTAATGAAGCGCTTGCTCAATTGGCCGGGATCTCGTCAAAACTTAGCCGTACCAAATTACTAAGCCTGGTGGCTGCGCGCGAGGCTTTAAATGACGCCGCCATCCCCGGCTTTGCCGATCTGCGTTCGGGCTTTGTATCTGCCAATACCGTTGGCGGTATGGATAAAAGTGAAGATTTCTTTGTTGATTTTTTGAACGATAACGATAAAGGCAAACTCCGCAATGTATTTGACCACGAATGCGGCAGCATGACCGAGGTTGTAGGCGATCAGTTAGGCATAAGCGATTACATGACTACTATCAGCACCGCCTGCTCATCTTCAGCTAACGCGATATTTTACGGCGCTCGTTTGATAAAGAATGATATTTTGGATGTGGTTATAGCGGGCGGGGTAGACGCGCTTGCCAAATTCACCCTTAATGGTTTTAACACGCTGATGATCCTGGATAAAGAATACTGCAAGCCCTTTGACGATCACCGTGAGGGCCTGAACCTTGGAGAAGGCGCGGGTTATGTGGTATTAGTGTCTGACAAGGTGGCTAAAACGCTAAATAAGCCCCTCTGCTGCACTTTAAGTGGTTACAACAATAGTAACGACGCTTATCATCAAACGGCGTCCTCACCCGACGGTACGGGTTCGTACATGGCCATGCAGGGCGCTTTATCAAAAGCGGGATTGCAACCCTCGGATATTGACTATATCAACTTACACGGCACCGGCACACCCAATAATGACAGCGCGGAAGGTACGGCCATTACCCGCCTGTTCGGCCCTGATTATCCGCCTATGAGCTCGACCAAATCTTTTACCGGCCATACCTTAGGTGCCAGCGGTGGGGTTGAAGCTGTATTCTCTGTATTGGCGGTTAAGCATGGATTGATCTATCCCAACCTGCGTTTTAAAACGCCCATGGAAGATGTGCCGCTCACGCCCGAAACACATTATCTGGAAGGCCAGCCCATAAAAAACGTGCTGTCTAATTCGTTCGGGTTTGGTGGTAATTGTACATCATTAATATTTTCGGCTGTTTAATATGAAGATTTATATTCGCTCGACAGCTGCCATATCTGCCCAAAAAACCTTTGGCTATGTTCCGTTTTTAACTGAACCGATTGAATACACCGGCACACGGCTTTCCGCCATTGAGCCCGATTACAAAGATTTTGTCGATCCAAAACTGGCCCGTCGCATGAGCCGGATTATAAAAATGGGTGTGGCCGCGGCTATGCAATGCTTAAAGGATGCGGGGATTGAAATGCCGGGCGCAATTATAACCGGTACGGCCCTTGGTTGCCAGGAGGACACCGTATCTTTTCTGACCCGCATTATTGAACTGCAGGAAGAAATGCTGCCGCCTACGGCTTTTATCCAATCCACACATAATACAGTTGCAGCACAAATAGCCCTGATGCTAAAATGCCACAATTACAACAATACATTTGTTCATAAGGGAATTTCTTTTGAAAGCGCTTTGCTTGATGCCATAATGCTTTTGAAAGAGGGCGACGCCAATGAGATACTGGTAGGCGGCACCGAAGAAATGACCGATACCGCGTTCAAGATCCTGACCCGCTTGGGGCTGTATAAGCGCTGGCCGCTTTCTAATTTTGAGTTATATAACACAAAATCAAAAGGTACCATAGGCGGCGAAGGCGCGGTGTTTTTTCTGCTGAACGATAAGCCATCAACAGAAAACCTTGCTGAATTGGTAAGTACAAAGACATTTTACAAACCCAAAAGTAATGCAGATATTGAAAAGCAGATCGAAGCGTTTCTGGCTAAGAATAATCTGACTATTCAAGATATCGACCTTATTATCACCGGCAAAAACGGCGATCTGAAAAATGACGCGGTTTATGAAGCGTTAGATGGATCATTGTTCGCCAATAGTTCAAAAGCTTATTACAAACACTTATGCGGCGAGTATCCTACATCCATGTCATTTGCCTTGTGGCTGGCATCAAATGTGATAAAAAGAGGTGAGGTGCCGGCTGTAGTTGCCGATGGCGAGATAAAAAATAAATCGCCAAAAAAAGTATTGATCTATAACCATTATCAAAATAGTTATCATTCATTAATGTTGTTATCTGCCTGCTGATATGCTTAAAGAACCAATATTCAGGATACTTGCTGTTAGTCACCAGGACAACACCATCAATGCTGTTTTAGAGATAGATGAGGTGAATGAGATCTTTAACGGACACTTCCCCGATCAGCCGGTTGTGCCGGGTGCGTGCATGCTGCAAACAGTAAAGGAGGTTTTGGCGGATGCCTTGAATATTACTTTACGCCTGGTAAAAGCTGATAATATCAAGTTCCTGACGCTGATCCAGCCGTCTGCACAATCACTTCAATTAAATATTGCTTATCAACTGACAGATAACGATATTAAAGTGAATTCAAGCCTTTCGTCCGGCGAAATTTCCTGCATGAAATTACAGGGTACGTTTGTTATTTTATAGTCAGTGTAACTGCTTAAGAGCATTGTAAGTATTGGGTAAGTTATGCAAAATAAAAAGCCCTGCTCATGCAACAGGGCTAAGACTTTATTACTTAATCGGCTATGGTATAGCTGTATGGCTGGATTAAACTATGGTTTGATATACAAAGCTTAAATAGGGATACTTTTCAATAAGTTATGCAGCACCGGTGGAGTTATTGGATTCCATCCGGCCATAGAGAAAATTATTTTATGCTTTGTGTCTGTCATGATAATAACGGGTGTATCATCAAGATCATATTTATAAGTAACGGATGAAGCTTCTGTGAGCATGCGGGCATTTAATATCGGGCTTTTTTTAAGCGCGTCATTAGCCTGGTAAGTTTGCGCTTTAGTAAGGGCCAGCACCTGCAATTTATCTGAGTTAGCAAAAGGTGCAATCGCGTCATTAACCTCGCGGTATTGATCAGATTTTGAGCCCCTGTAACATTCGGGGCACCAAAATATCATAATTATTGCTTTCCCGCTAAGAGTGGCCGTATCTATCCGCTTAACTAAAGGTTTCAGATCCAACGTCAGGCCATCCTGTAATTTAGGGCTTTGTACCCTTAAATAGGGTAGCGTTCTCATATATTGATATGACATTAACTGTACCCTGGTGTCAGTTTTTATAATTACATGTTTAAAAGCGTCTTGCCCTTTTAGTTTACGAAGCGCCATTTCATAGTCATAAGATCTTAGCATATCTGCAGCTTTGGCCGAATCCACCACATTACCTTCGGTGTCGTAAATATGGTTGTCGGGTGTTGGACCCAACATTTTCTTTTGCTCTTCCTCGGTTTCCTCAGTTGTCATTATTTTAGCACTGATCTTAGTGCTGATTTTTGGTGTCACGTTTACCTCATTAAGCGTCTTTGTTTGGGCCTTTAATATTAAGTTTAATGTTACAGGAGTATTTTTAACTTTTATTTTTTTTGTGTAGGCATCATAACCAACCATGGTTACAGAAAGTGTGTACGTTCCAGCTTCAATTTCATGAAAAACAAATTTTCCGTCGTCGTCCGCGGCAGTAATTTTGTCATTGCTCAAAATTACCGTAGCGCCCGGAAGCGGCTGACCATCTTGGTTGGTTACGGTGCCCGACACAGCATGGTTTTCGGCTGCACTGGCGCTTTTAAACAGGCAAACAGCCAAAATTAAGATGATACATTTAATAAGGTTTTTCATTGTAAAAAAGGTTAGTGGTTAAACCAAGTTAAAACAAAAAACTACTTAAATGAAATTTGTAATGGGCTATTTACAATGTCAAAATGAAAATAATGAACATCGTATAATATCAGTGAATTTATCCGGTAATAAAGCGACCAAGTCGGTATTGGTTGAAAACGGGTAGTGTTTTATTAGGTTGCTTATATTAAACTTACGAAGTTTTAAAAACTTCGTAAGTTTTGCTTAGTAGTTATTTCGTCCTGTGCACCTCAATATAATCGGCCATAGTATTGATATCTACCAGTGCCTTGCGGCCTTCTTTTGGGTCGCGGATATCTATGCCGTATTCTTTCTTCAATAAAACGATCAGCTCAAGCGAGTCGATAGAATCCAAACCCAATCCATCGCCAAATAAAGGTTCATCATCTTTTATATCGGCAGGGCTAAGGTCTGTTAAGTTTAAAAACTGTATGATCTGTACTTTTAACTGTTCTTTCAGCGCTTCTTTTTCCATGGGGTAATTATATCAAATTTTTTCGTTTCAATCCTAAATAAGTTATGAATTGAATAACTACAGTAATAATAAACAGCGAGCCGATATTGTTTAACACATCTTTTAATTTACCGCCCTCTAAAAACAAAGTATAGTAAGCCTGTAATACCCAATGCATGGGCGAAAAGTTTGCCATGGTTTTGGCAAGTCCCTGCATGGCAAAACTGGGTACCATTAACCCGCCTACACAAGCCAGTATCACTATGGATACAGCACCAAACCCGTTAGACTGCTCTTGCGTTTCAGAAAATACGCCTACACATATCGAGTAGCTAACTGCGCACCAGCCGCATACCAGCGTTACTAAAAATAAGGCAAACAGGTCTGATGGCAAGTTTAAAGCAGGCAGCCCCAGGTAAGGGAATAAAAGCATCCCCATAGAAAATATAACAGCGGCCTGCAAAAGTGTTACAGCCAAATAAGTGATCTGCTTTGACAATAAGCCAACCAGGTAATTGGTAGGTAGGGTTTTAAGGCGAATAAAGCTGCCGCTCACCTTCTCTCTCACCACACTGCCGCCAAGCGACATGATGACAAAAAACATGGCAAAGATGGTCCACGATGGTACATTATGTTGCGATGCGTTTGGTGTGGTACGCGTTCCGTCTTTTGATACCGGCAGCATATTGATGGTGGTGTTGCTGTTCAGCATTTCATCTTCAAGGCTTTTGGGCAGTTCTTTTTCGTTTGATGCGTAGTAGAGTGTCCTTAAAGTTTCGCGGGTTTGTACCAATTGCAGGCAACTGCCAATGGCTCCCTGGATGGAGAACCGTAATGATTCTTGTAAAACAGGGTTGTAGTACAATGTCAGCGGATCTATCTCATTTGTTTTAGTGCTTTTTGCAATAGTTTTTATGCTGTCAGCCTGCCCGCTAAATGCCACCATGGCTTTGTCGGATGCGGATTTAGCTTTTTTATCAACTTCTGACGAGAAATTTGACGGGATAACTATGCCCAACAAAGCGTCTTTACCATGCATTTCGTCGGTGATAGTTTTTGCTTTTTCCTTCGGGATCTGCGTAACTGTAAACAACCCGATCTTACCTACGGATTCGATAAACTGTGTACTTGCCTTACCGGTATCGGTATTACAAATTACGATGGGTAGTTTGTTTTTATTAACCAGCTGAAAAGTACTGTTCTGAATACTGGTAACTACTACCACCAAAATAATAGGCATAACAAACATCAACGAGATGCCTACCTTATCGCGAAGCAAAATGCGAACATCTTTTTTTATGGAAATCCAGAGTTTAAACATTTTAGTTTCGGTAGGCTTTGCCGGTTAAATTAATAAACAGATTTTCCAGGCTATCGTGATTATGCGCTTTCAGCACATCGTCAATATGGCCCTGGGTTATTATTTTACCTTCGTCAATCATGGCAATTTGTTCGCAAAGGTCCTCGGCTTCATTTAATTGGTGCGAAGTATAGATCAGCGTTGTGCCGCTTTCATTCAGTTTAAGCAGGTAATTGATAATTGCCTGCCGTGTTTGCACATCAACACCAACCGTAGGCTCGTCCAAAAACAATACCTGTGGGTTATGAATAACCCCGATAGCCAGGTTTACCCGGCGCTTCATCCCGCCTGAAAATTTTTCGACAGGCTTGTTCCGCACATCTTCTAAACCTAAGATATGTAGCAATTCATCGGTACGATTGGTTATTTCAGTTTGGGTTAAACCGGCCCATGCGCCAAAAAACTCCAGGTTTTCGGCAGGTGACAGCTCCTGGTAAAAAGAAAAATCCTGCGGGACAAAGCCAAAAAGCGTATTTACTTCCTTGTTTTGCTTACCTGTTTCTTTCCCTAAAAGTTTGATGCTGCCTTCGTTAACAGAAAGCACGCCGGTCATCAGGTTCATTAAAGTGGTTTTACCCGCGCCGTTGGGCCCAAACAAACCGAAACGTATTCCTTTTTCTACCTTTAAATTCAGATCGGCAAAGGAGACAGCAGCATTGTCAGGGTACCTGAAACCCATATGCTCAATAGCTATCGCGAAGGGTTGGTCTGCTGCCATTTTATGTTTTTTAACGCTGTAAAAGCTTTTCTTTCTATCTCGGCGATCTCTAATAAATAATCGCCCATTGTATTAAAATCTTCCTGGCTGCCTATGCGGCCTTTGTAAATACCCGCAGCCTGTACAGCCGCGGTGCGCCAAAGATCGCCGGATGCAGTAAACGAATTAGAGATCTCCAACAATTCGTCATTAGGTACGTAGGCATGTGCTTCCTGCAAAAATGCGCCGTAAATATACCTAAACCCGCCGCCGCCTGTGCCTATCTCTTCCTGCATGCGCACCAATTGTGCTAAATACGATCCGGCTTCTTTCAAACCCAGCTTATCACGCCATTGTTTTATTTTATTGCCGGTGTACCTGATGCCGTTTACCCCGGCAATTGGCCCCATAAACGGCGAGATCATGTTAAAAACATTTCTTTTTATTCCGCTGATGATGGCTTTTTTCATTTGTTCGTGCGTAACCGTCCTGGTTTCTTTCGGGTAATACAATTGTCCGTTGGGTGCCAAAGCCCCTTTGGCAAAGCGTACGCGTTCAAGCTCATAAGCCGTCATTACGTTTGTACCTTCCATTACGGGGTCGCTCACCATATAGTTGCCATCATTACTGCCATAAACAATTAAATTATGGGCGTTGAAATGAAAACGGTATTCTTTTGGGAAATATGGCAGGTAATAAACTCCAACCTGGCAGCCAACAGGATGACCTGCTTCCAGGCATTCGTTTAAAAAAGCTTCAGCAGTCTCTTTCGAACGGAACTTTTTGCGGACCACCGGGATGCCCAATGCTTTGCAGGTGCGGTTAAATATCAGACCCGGCATGCTGCGAAAGGCTATGACTGGCCCGTTGTTGATTTTTAGTAATGGGATATATACAAAGAATAAACCCGCGCCGATGCCAAATGCTAAAGGCTCGGTTATTTGCCCGATGCCACTATTTTTTAACAGGCTTACAGTTACACCGTTTTCGCAGTGCGCTGCCTGGATGTGGTTAAAGGATAGCGTAGTAGCTGACATTCAAATTAAAATATATTGGTTACCCTCTTTCCGCGCAGCGAAGAGAGGGTTGCTTAAGATATCAAGCTTCATTAACGGTCATTGTTTTAAGATCGGTGACGCTGACGTTAAACACCCCGGCATACTTCTGTAGCTTTTTTTCAGACAGGTTTTTAAAAACGTCGGGTTTTAAATGCCTTTTTACCTGCCATTGCCAAAACCCGGTGTAGCCGGCCAGTATTTCTGTATCCATCAGGGCCTTCTCCATAAAAAACAGGATAGGACTGGCTTCATTGGCCAATACCTTTTGCTTTGCTGCCGCTATGCGTTCTTCAACGTTCTGCCAGGCTGTATCTAAAGCGGTGGCTTTGACATCCCAGCCGTTACTTAACTGTGTGGTGTATTTCCCGGAATCGTCCGTAGCATAGCAAACCTCTTTGGTTATTTTACCAAGAGCCCCTAAATCCTGCGGAACGTCTTCTTTTTTCATTGTTATTGATATTTGTCATCTGCAAGGCGATGTATGTTGTAGTTCACAGATCCTTAACAAACTGTAAGCATAGCGTACATATAAGAGAAACGCGAGCTTTCTGGTACTAATAGCAAGATCCTTTCGCCCTTCTTTAACCTGCCGCTGTGAAACAGTTCGTCTATCATCAAATATACAGATGCCGCGCCCACATTGCCTACGGTATAAAGGTTAATGAACCATTTCTCGTAAGGGATGCCGCCACCATAGATCTCAACCAGGTCATAGATCTTACTGCGGAAGAAGTTGCTGGAGATATGCGGTAAAAAATGGTCGATATCTCCCGCGGTAAGGCCTTTCTTCTCAAAGATCTCCTTTATCTTTTTACCGCCCAGCGGGACGATATTGTCGCTCAATAGGTTAATATCCTGCTTAACACTGAAGATGGATTTGGTCATGATCTCCTCGGGTGTATAGTCCATAAACCCTTTCAGGGTACCATCGGCCTGCTTTTCGCCACCCATATACATACAGGTTTCCATCTCGTTAGCGTAGGATACACCTTCTATCCAGTCTATCCTTAAACTTAAACCCTCGTTATTTGGTTCGTCGCTTAATTTAAAAGCCGATGCACCGTCTGACAGCATCCAGCGTAAGAAGTCCTTTTGAAAGGCAATGAACGGGTTGTCTGTCAGCTCTTTCAGTTTCTGTGCCTCTTCCTCAAATACGTCAGAAACCAGCAGGCCCGAAAAACGCTCTGAACCTGTAGCTACCGCCGATTTAACCTCCCCTGATTTTATGGCCAGGTAAGCATATTTAAGCGAGTGCATCCCCGCGCAACATACCCCTGACGGAGATACCACTTCGATAGGGCCAATTTCGGGCAGCCAGCCATGCGTCATCACCCCATGCGACGGCATCATCTGATCTGGCGATGAAGTACCGCATGACAGCAGTTCGGTTTCCTGCATTTCTGCAAGATTGTCCTTAAATAATTCTTTAACAGCCAGGGCGGTCATTTCAGCATTGGTATGCGTTGGCTTACCGCCCTTTGTTAGCGCGTAGAAACGTGTTTTTATACCGTTGTTACGCAGTACTATGCTTTTAGATTTTGACGGCTTATCATTAATATAACCCAGGTAAAGTTCCATATCGTCGTTAGGAACGGGTTCATTCGGTAAAAATTTAGACGTATTAGTAATATAAACGGGCATACCGGTTAATTTAAATTTAAATAATATTGTTTCTTCGCCCTGATACGCTTAGGCGAAGTAAATCTGAATAATATAGCATCTAGTGTTATCAAAATAGGTGCACCCACAAAAAACGCAATTAACAGGTAATATTTATAAGCCCTTATCCAGGGCAGTTTGTTCTTTCTTTTAGCAATGAAATTAGCCCATACCTTAAATATCTTGCTTGCGGTACTTTCAATAACCATAAGGTTATAATTTAGTACCACAGCTTTATTCACATCTAATTCGCCCTGTAATCCGTCCCAGTTATTATCCAGCAGATGTGGTATAACGCTTTCGCCAAATACTTTGGTATATTTAATATCCGCATCAGAAACACCGGGAGGGGGGAAAATGTTTAGATAGCTGTCTTTTTTTCCGTGCAGCATCCAATGGAAGATAGTAATAAAGCTTACCGGGTTTGGGTGCGTATCAACCAAAGCTATGTTACCCACTATTTTAGCGCCTGTAGCATGGATCAGTTTTTTAACCCGTACAAATGCGCTTAGCCACATATTACGCGCCCCGGTTGCTGTAATAACGGGGGTGTCTTTTAATACAGCCCTCAACTCCGCATTTTGCAACAGCGAGTTAAAAGGTATGCTGGGCGATAAAAACCAAGCCTGGTAACCTAATATCACCAGGTCATATTTCTGCTCTTTAAGAATAAAAGGCTGCAATTCTGCAGGGACATCCAACTGACAGTCGGGCATCACACTAAAAAAAGTATCGGCTGTCCAGGGGAAGTTTGGCTCATTAACTAATCGCACGCGCACTTTCTCTACAGTGATACCCGCATCGATAAGCGGTTGTGTGAAGTTATCAATGATCTCGCCTAATTGGCCCGACTGAGAATAATATATAGCTAATACTTTTTTGCTCATCAGTCTAATTAAGATCGCTTGCCAGCAAAAGTTTTGAATTTTTAGTATAATCCATAATGGCGTGCTGTACCACAGGCGATAAATTTTTATAGGCTTTTATGATGATCTGCTTATCGGCTTCAATGTCTGCACGGTACTTAACTATTTTGGGGGCATGTTCCTGTATCGCGAAACGCAAGAAATGGTATTCGAGGTTGTCTTTGTCGGCTAATATGGCGGTGTCGAATTTTATGCGGCCGGCCTTAAAGAATTTTAACTTTTGCGCAGGCAGCTTCACCAACCCGGCTTTGCGCATTAATAACGCCCCGGCATATCCTTCTTTTTCAGGCGATGAAGAAGCTGTAACCAAGTCTATCTCCTTATTAACTTCTTCTAAATTTCCACGGTCCATCACAGCGTAAAAGGCAGCTTTGTCCAGCTTTTGCTGGCTGCTTTTACCCAGAACAACCATGCCCGGCAAAAGTATCAGCAAGGCAAATATTATTCTTATTTTCATATTTAGTTTTTGGCGCTCAGTTGCAACAAATATAGCTAATAATACTGTTTTGCCTAATTAAGTAGACTATACAAGCTTTAAATTACCAGGAATTGCGTTACTTTTAGACTTTAATATTTACAAAAGTTAAGTGCAAAATAATAACCAAAATTTTTCTTACAACTGGGCCATAATTTTAGGCGGATCAAGTGGGTTTGGCTTTGCAGCTGTTGAAAAACTGGCCCGGCATGGTATGAACATCGCGCTGCTTTACCGGGAAACAGCAGCTGCCGAAAGGGAGTTAAAGGAAAAGCTTTCGCAAATAGCCGCTGCAAATCAAGTGGTGATTGCACCTCATAATATCAACGCGCTTGACCTGGTCGCTCGTGCCATATTTATTAAGCAGTTTGCTGTCGATAAAAAGAATAAGGTTAAGTTACTGTTGCATTCTATAGCCCGTGGTAACCTGAAGCCATTGGTTGCAGATGGCGATAAAGAAGCATTAACCCAGGATGATATCCAGTTAACTACTTATGCTATGGCTACCAGTATGCTGGATTGGGCCAAAGACCTGATAGCTGCTGATTTGTTTCACAACGACGGCAGGATCATTGGGTTAACCAGCGAAGGGTCATATAAGTATTGGGAAGGATATGCTGCCGTATCTATCGCAAAAGCTTCATTAGAGAGTTTGACAACTTACATGGCAGTCGAACTGGCCGGACACGGTTTAAAAACCAACCTGATACAAGCCGGTATTACAGCCACGCCGTCATTAAAAAAGATTCCTGGCAGCGATAAGTTAATAGCACATGCAACTGCCCGTAATCCGTCAGGAAGAATAACAAAACCAGAAGACGTAGCAAATGTTATATACCTGCTTTGCACAGATGAGGCTGCCTGGATAAACGGAACAGTGATCCATGTAGACGGAGGTGAACATTGCAGATAGCCATTTATTTGGCATCAGAATAAGAATACATGAACGACATATTAAACTATTTACCTTATAAATCGTCCTTTTTATTTGTTGATGATATTACATCATTGGATGAGAACGGGGTGACAGGAAATTATACTTTAAAAAGGGACGCTTTCTTTTACGAGGATCATTTCCCCGGCAACCCTGTAACGCCTGGTGTTATCATTACAGAAATAATGGCACAGATAGGATTGGTTGTTTTGGGGATATACTTAATGGTCAGTGGATCAAAACAGGAGGGGGGAGCAATGGACGAAAATTCATTTCCCTTACTAACCTCAACCAATGTTGAGTTCTTTAAAATGGTGCTGCCCGGCGAAAAGGTTGTGGTAACATCAAAAAAGCAATATTTCCGTTTCGGTAAATTAAAATGTTTGGTAGAAATGCATAACGCGGTTGGTGAATTAGTAGCAAAAGGAGTATTTTCAGGCATCATTAAAAATGCCATTAAATAAAATGATAAATGGGTAACCGTGTTGTAATTACAGGCCTTGGGATTGTATCGCCGAATGGGTTAAATATTCCTGATTTTTTGCATGCCATACAAAACGGAATATCGGGGATCCGGTTTGTGCCAGAGTATGAAGACCTTAAATTTAATTGCCAGGTAAGCGGGATGCCCGAGTTTGAATGGGAGCAACTGCGCAATTACATTACAGAAACAAGTCTGTATGGGTTAAAGGGAAAAGGCATAGCGTATGGTATAAAGGCAGCTCTGGATGCCTGGACAGATGCAGGCAACGAGATTGTAAGCGAGGATACACTCTGGGAAACCGGCTGTGTATTTGGCAGCAGCGTTGCCGATACCGACGTGATCAAAAATGCCATAACCAGGGTTGATGCCCGCGAATCGAAGAAATTAGGTTCGCGCGTGGTAGAGCAGATCATGAATAGCGGGGTTACCGCTTATATATCAGGCAGGCTGGGTTTAGGCAACAAGATCATTAATAATTCTGCCGCCTGTGCTACCGGTACGCAGTCCATTTTAATGGGTTATGAGTATATTAAGTTTGGTATGGCAAAACGCATGGTGGTTGGTAGCTGTGAATATGTAGACCGTTATGTTTTTGGCGGATTTGACTCTATGCGTGTATTATCACGTAAATTTAATAACGAACCGGAACGCGCATCAAGGCCGATGAGTGCATCTGCCGGTGGTTTTGTGCCCGGATCAGGCGCGGGGGCACTGATATTGGAAGACCTGGAGTTTGCATTGGCACGTGGTGCAAAGATCTATGGTGAACTTAAAGGAGGGTCAACAAATTCGGGCGGACAAAAAAACGGTGGCAGCATGACAGCACCGGGGCCTGAAGGAGTAATCAGGTGTATAAAAGAAGCTATAGCCGATGCAAATATCAGTGCCGATGAGATCGACCTGGTTAGCGGCCATTTAACCGCTACAATAGCCGACAAGCTTGAAATCCAAAATTGGGTGAAGGCGTTAGGACGCAGTGGTGATGATTTCCCGATGGTTAATTCGTTGAAATCAATGGTGGGGCATTCTTTAAGCGCGGCCGGCTCTATAGAGACTGTTGCCGCTGTTTTGCAGTTAAAACATAATTTTATACACCCTAATTTAAATTTAGAAGACCCAATACCGGAAATTTTAGATATAATTGGGGCAAACAATTTACCTACAACTAAAGTAGAGAAGGTAATTAATACTGTTGCAAAGGCCAATTTTGGTTTTGGTGATGTTAACAGTTGTTTAATTATCTCAAAATATAATAACAACTAATGGATAGAAAAGAAATTTTAAGTGAGTTAAAAAAAGTACTGGCCCCGTACACGGAAAGCAAAGAGATGTTGGCAGGGATCAATGAAGAAACAGACCTTATAAAAGATTTAAAGATCAACTCGGCTAACCTGGTTGATATTATTATAGATGCCGAAGCGCAATACAATATTGAAATTGATTTTGATGCTGCCGAAAAAATGTACAATGTTGGAAATTGCATTGATGTAATTTCAGAAAAGATCAATAAAACCGCGTGATAAGCGCAGGTAATGATATTGTCGCGCTAAATGTAATTGATGTACAACGCACCCAATCGCCTGCATTTTACTCTAAATTTATTACCCCTACAGAGTTTGACTTATATAATCCGAATGAAATTACATTGATTAATTTTGTTTGGCTGATATGGTCTGCAAAAGAGTCTGCATATAAATATCTAAAACGTATTAATCCTGAATTGATATTCGCTCCGGCTAAAATCAAGGTAGTAAGTTTAGATATTGTCGTATCGTTAAAAACTGAAAACGTTCATAATTATAGGGGTTGGATTTTAGCAGAAGACATGAGCCTGCCATTCCTTTCGGTAACAAGGCCTGAATTTATTTCGACTGTAATTACTCAAGGCGACGTAAAATGGAATTTTTTGAAGATCGAAGCATCTGATTATGAAAATCAATCAAAAGCTGTTAGGTCTCTTTTGTTGAATGATTTGAAAATTTCGAATGTATCTGTCGAAAAACATCCAACAGGATATCCTGTTTTAATGAAAGATGGACAGGAGTTAAACATAGCTGTTTCTTTCGCCCATCATGGTTGTTACGTGTCTTATTCATTTCAAATTTCGGAATAAAAAATAATTCTGCATTTTTACAGTATGCTGTCTGCCTCTATACGTCCATATTTGTTATTTCTTTTTGTCGCAATTACCGGTTTTGCCTGTAAGTTTCAAAACCCGGTTGATAATCAAATATCTTTCAAAAGTGTGGTAGGAATTAACTACACCGAAGTGCGCCGAAGTTTTGATACCGGACTTATTTTTAACAAAGACGGTTATCAGTTGGAGCCGATATGGAAACTAATGTTTTATTCGGATAAATGGGCTAATGTTTATAATCCCGATAAGGATAAGTTTTTAAAGTTCGCGGTAACGCTTGACCATGATTCCATCTTTAATATTTCAGGTGCCTGGTTTAAAGCGATGAGTATTACTAAGGATAGTTTGAGGTTTCAGGTTTTAAAAGTTGAGGGCAAAACGGTTTATTACGTAAAGTCGAACGTATACATGACCTTGTACGCTGATAACTATATAAAGAACGTGTTGCATACAACTGCAGAGGAACTAAAAAAGCCTTTAAAGAAAGATAGCCTATATGTTGTTAAACGCATAGCTCACATAGATGCCAGTGTTGACAGTTTTTTTGCAGGACGTAAACCTGTACAGTTTATCAGCAGGAACCCTTTAGCTACGGTTGCCAAACAAGAGGTACAGGCTGATGTGATGAATAAATGGGATAGATCAGAAGAATATATGTTTCCTGAATATACCATTCATATAAAGAAAGCCTATGAAAGATTCTCGTATTCGTTTTGGGCTACGGTGGATAAACAAGGTGAGATCCATTACCAAAAATCAATGACTTATGTATTCCCCGAATTCGAAAAATCTACCAATCATACCATTAAGGCTATTATTGATGGGTATTTAAAAACATATTTCCAGGTTATCCCAGGTTATACACTTGGTATACCTCATAACAGTGCCATTGTACTTAACGTTATTGGCGATAAGAAAAAGTGATTTCCTGAATTTAAGATGGATTTAAAACAGAAACGGCGCTAATTTAGCGCCGTTTCTGTTTTAACTGGTAGCTATTTTTTAGCTTCGGTTTTTGGAGCAACCGGTTTAGCAGTAGTTGATTTAGCCGGGGCCTTTGCAGCCGGAGCCTTCACTGGTGAAGTTTTTGCCACAGGTGTAGTCTTTGCCGGTTGAGCTTTGATCGGCTCGGTTTCAACAGCAACAGCCTGTGGTTTTGCTGCTTTTGCAGGAGCGGCTTTTTTAACAGGAGCTGGCTTAGCGCTGGTTTTATCGTTTTTTAATTTTGATAATTTCTTTGCTAAGTTTTTTGCAGCTTTCTCAATTGATTTTTCTGCTTTTTTAAAGCCCGGGCCAATTTCGCCAACTAATGCTTTTATTTGTGCTGAAATTTTATCACTTAAATCTTTCTTTAAAGCCTTCTTGGCTTTCTTTGCTGTAGAATCTGGTTTAGTTTTTTTCATTTGAAATATCGTGGTTCAATAAAGTTAAAAATATTGTTTTGCAAAGTTAAGTTACTGCAATGTGTATTTAATATTATATTTATGTTAACAACTGTTTTAATATTAAGTATGCGGATAGCCTATTTGCATTAAATGTTTTGATTTTCAGAGCTTTTGTTATTAAAGATTAATTACTATTCCAACTTTTTTTCCATCAAATGTAACAGGATTTTTAAGCAAAAAATTGCGCAGTTTATTACCGGTATGTATTTCAGATGTGTACATTATCGTATCAAATAATAACAAAAATGCACCTTGCATAATAATTCCCGACCCATAACCTTTTGATTGATCTGAGTTATTCATGTTTCCCCGATGAACTAAATAGGCACCCATCCCGATGTAGATCAGGTCGAGGCCGCCATTTACTAAGAAGATCTTTTCTAATTTATTTTGCTCCTGTAAACTTTCCTGATCGGTATAAATTCTGTCTTTATCTTTTATGGTATTTGCGTAACCTAAAATGGCTACGCCAAGGTTGGCTACATTCCACAGTGCATTTATTTGGTGAAAGTATTTTATTTTGCCGCTTGTGACGGCCCAGCCAATGCCACCTGTTACAATATTTGCCGTGGCCCAGGCGCCTAATACTTGCATGCCCGTATTTTTAATGTGGTTTCTGTTGAAATTTAAATTCTGTAAACTGTCTTGTGCATAGCATTTTATGCTGATAAATAACAAGAACGGAATAAAAAGTTTTTGCATAGTGTATAAAGTAAACCTTTGTAGCTTCTGTTTGTTTTGTCATAACAATTTAAACAAATAATATCGCCAAATAAAATTTGGCAAGCTTGTAGTTAATGGTGAATTATTTGTTTAATATTGTGACCTGAAATTAACTGTCTCAGACAAATCGCTAATCAGTAATAGCCTCTATGGGGTTATTACTGTTGTTTATTCATCTCATAAAGTAATATTACAGAAAATGACTATTGGTGTTCCAAAAGAAATTAAAAACAACGAGAATAGGGTGGCGCTTACACCCGCAGGCGTAGAGGCTTTAGTTGCCGCCGGCCACAAGGTGTTCATCCAAAAAACAGCGGGCGAAGGTTCGGGGTTTACCAATAATAGTTATGAAAAGGCGGGTGCAACCCTGGTTGATACTGCGGCCGAGGCCTGGAGTAACGAAATGGTTATGAAGGTTAAAGAGCCAATTGAATCTGAATTTCAATATTTCCGTAGTGATCTGATACTGTTTACTTACCTTCATTTGGCGGCCGAGCCTAAGTTAACAGACGCCTTGTTAGCATCTAAAGTTACTGCTATCGCTTATGAAACTATTCAACTGCCAAACGGCGCGTTGCCATTACTTACTCCGATGAGCGAAGTTGCGGGCCGTATGTCTGTACAAGTAGGGGCAAGCTACCTGGAAAAACCAAATGGTGGTAAAGGTGTATTGTTAAGCGGTGTACCGGGAGTTCGTCGTGCCAAGGTTACCATTATTGGTGGTGGTGTTGCAGGTACAAATGCAGCAAAAATAGCAATAGGTTTAGGTGCCGATGTAACTATAATTGATAACAACTTAGATAGGTTGCGCCAACTGGACGATATCTTTGGATACCAGATCTCGACCTTAGCATCAAATTCAAGTAATATCGCCCAAGCAGTTAAAAATTCAGACCTTGTTATCGGTGCTGTTTTAATCCCCGGTGCAAAATCGCCTAAATTGGTTACCGAGGCTATGATTGCTACCATGGAACCAGGTTCTGTTATTGTAGATATTGCTATTGACCAGGGCGGTATGTTTGAAACTGCGGATCATGCAACCACACATGATAACCCGGTTTATGTAAAACATAATGTATTACATTACTCGGTAGGTAACATGCCTGGTGCTGTGCCAAATACCTCAACCATCGCACTTACTAACGCTACTTTAGGTTATGCATTACAGATAGCTAATAAGGGCTATTATAAAGCGTTTTCAGATAATCCGGCGCTTTTGAAAGGACTAAACACCTTTAATGGTTCGGTTGCTTATAAAGCAGTTGCCGATGTTTATAAATATCCATTTGTTGAGCCTGTGTTTAACAACTAAGCCAACTAAGTATTAAAGACAAAGCCCTGCTTGAGAGATCAAAACAGGGCTTTGTCATTTAATGAATATTTAGTCCTTAATTTCTAAGCAAAAATTAAATTTGGCATTCTTTTTGGTCAATGAACCCATACGCGCAATTAAATGAAATAATATGCTAATCATTACGTCACAGATAATCTTATTACTGGCTGCCATTATAGTGCCATTAAAATCTAAAAAGAGCCCAATCAAAACCCGTTACAAAATTGATACTGATACCAGTAATGCGTCGTATGCGATTAATGAATTTGGAAGCCTTGAACTGATTAATAGGATAAACACAGCGGGACCCGCCCCCGAAATGGAGAATTAGTATCACAATCGAATAGACTATATCTTGTATTATAGCTTATTGTTATCTATTTGATACAACAGGTGCAGATTTCAATACTCATTATAATCATGTATATTTAGCAGTTGTGGTAATTTGTTTATCACAATAATTTTGCGGTACTTCGATAGTGCCAATTAATAGCCTAATTTTCTAACTATACATGAACCATTTATCCGTAAGCGATTACATTGTATTTTTTATTTATTTTATTGTAGTATCCGGTTACGGTTACTGGGTGTATTACAGCAAGAAAGCTAAAAATACAGACACCAAAGACTACTTTTTAGCACAGGGATCATTAACCTGGTGGGCCATTGGGGCATCTATTATTGCATCAAACATATCTTCAGAGCATTTTATAGCAATGTCAGGCTCAGGCTTTGCTATGGGTTTGGCCATAGCAAGTTACGAATGGATGGCGGCGGCTACGTTAATTATTGTCGCGATATTTTTTCTGCCTATCTATATTAAGAATAAGATCTATACCATGCCGCAATTTTTGTCGCAGCGGTATAATGATCTGGTTAGCGGCGTTATGGCCGTATTGTGGTTACTGATTTACGTATTTGTAAACCTTACATCCATATTCTTTTTGGGCGCATTGGCTATTGAAACAATTACCGGTATATCATTTAATGTGTGTGTAATAGGTTTAGCTATATTTTCGGCATTTATAACCCTCGGCGGGATGAAAGTTATTGGCTATACCGATGTAATACAGGTATTTGTATTAGTGATGGGCGGTTTGATAACTTGTTACATGGCTTTGAATCAAATATCAGATAAACTTGGCGTTAAAACTGTTTTCGATTCCCTGCCTTTTTTACGAGAACAGGCGTCAGACCACTTTCACATGATATTTCATAAAGGTGATAAATACTATGATGACCTGCCTGGTATAGCGGTTTTGGCCGGTGGTTTATGGATTAACAACCTGAACTATTGGGGCTGTAACCAATATATTGTACAACGCGCTTTAGGTGCCGATTTAAAAACCGGCCGCAGCGGTTTAATTTTCGCAGCGTTTCTTAAATTGCTGATCCCGGTTATTGTTGTTATTCCGGGTATAGCCGCTTTTGTATTATATCAGCATGGCTATTTTCATACAGAAATGATGGACGGCAACGTTGTTAAGCCCGATCATGCATATCCTATATTGATGAATCTATTGCCATCAGGCCTAAAGGGACTGGCATTTGCGGCACTTACAGCTGCCATTGTAGCGTCGTTAGCGGGCAAAAGCAATAGTATAGCTACCATTTTTACGCTTGATGTTTATAAAAAGTATATTAATAAAGGCGCGTCTGAAAAAAAGATGGTTAATATCGGTAGGTTGACTGTTGTATTCGCTTCGATAATAGCGATGTTGATAGCACCTACATTGCGTACTTTCGACCAGGTTTACCAATTCATACAAGAGTATGTTGGGTTTATATCGCCGGGTATATTCACTATTTTCTTTTTAGGTTTTTTCTGGAAACGGACTACTTCAAGGGCTGCATTAATTACTGCTGTCATTACTATCCCATTATCGGTGCTGTTTAAGTATTTGCCACAACTAACCCACGGCGCTATTGAGCCAATACCTTTTTTAAATAGGATGACCTGGGTATTTGCAATTGTGATGTTGGTAACGGTAATTGTAAGCCTTTTAGATCCGGAAAGTAAAGACAATAAGAAAGGATTGGAGATTGATAAAAGTATGTTTAAGGTAACGCCCGGCTTCGTTGTAGCCTCAGTAGCAATTTGCGGGATATTAACTGCATTGTATACAGTTTTTTGGTAACTTTATTTAAAATCAAACAGATATGGAAAATCTAAATGAAAATGAGCTATCCCCACTATCAAGTTTAGATGTTTGGGAAGATGATGTTTTAAAAAGATATCCGGAAACAGGGCCGGCTAAAAAGAAAGAAGAGTTTAGAAATTATGACAGTCCTGAAATTGACGGCGTACGTGAATTTTACCGGCTTAATCATAAATACCAGACTTATGATAATGTACTAGCTAAAAAGGCCAATTTCCTGAAGTTTGATAAAATGGAAATGCCATGGTGGAAAGCAATGGAGTTTTTAAACACATTGGTTGATGACTCAGACCCGGATATTTCATTAGACCAGTTACAACACTTGTTACAAACAGCAGAAGCTATTCGTGCAGACGGTTACCCTGACTGGTTTATATTAACAGGTTTTATTCATGATCTTGGTAAAGTGCTTTGCCTGTTTGGCGAACCGCAATGGAATGTAGTAGGGGATACTTTTCCGGTTGGTTGCGCTTTTTCTGATAAAATTGTTTACCCAGAATTTTTTGCCGCTAATCCTGATATTCACGACGAAAGGTTCAATACAAAATATGGTGTCTACTCGCACCATTGCGGTTTAGATAATGTACATATGTCGTGGGGGCACGATGAATATCTATATCACCTTACCAAAGATTATTTGCCAGAGCCTGCCTTGTATATGATCCGCTATCACTCATTTTATTCACAGCATCGTGAACAGGCTTACAATCATTTGCTGAATGCGCATGATAGGGAAATGTTTGAATGGGTAGATAAGTTTAACCCGTATGATCTTTACTCAAAAAGCCCCAAAGCTCCTGTTGTTTCAGAGTTAAAGCCGTATTATGAGGATTTGATAGCCAAGTATTTGCCTGCAACGGTAAAGTTGTAAATAAAAAATATGATAGAGCCTTTCAGCAATGAAGGGCTCTTTGCGTTTTATTAAGTCTGCTCATCTAAAATGAAAAACAAAGTCTGGTTGTTGTTGCTGTTGTTATTGTGTGTAGTATACGCTAATGCGCAAAATATTGCCGCCGAATCCAATACCTATCGCGATTTGTACAGCGACACCTGGGTTGCTACAGATGCTTTAGGCAGGACCATGCCGACAATAGATCTTGCCGGACCGGTTAAAAAAAATCATAAGCGGATAGTAGGCATATTTTATATCACCTGGCATAGTAATAACCTCGCAAACATGAAAAGCCCGTACTCAGCTGATGTGACCAAAGTTCTTGCTGCAGATTCAAACGCCCGCATAGATGCCAAAAACCCGCAATGGAAAGAAGGGTCATATCATTGGGGTGAACCTGAGATGGGTTATTTCTTAAGCAGGGATGAGTACGTTATTCGTAAGGATATGTCCATGTTGACAGACGCCGGGGTGGATGTTTTAATATTTGATGTTACCAACGCGGTAAGATACTGGGACGAGTGGGAAACCATTTTTACGGTAATGGAAAAGATGAAAGCTGGAGGCAATAAAGTACCGCAGTTTTGTTTTTGGGCCTATAATGGCCCTGTTATCACGGTAGTGCAAGATCTATACGACAAGATTTACAAGGTCAATAAATACCATAATCTTTGGTTTTATTGGGATGGCAAACCACTATTATTGTACAACGGAAGCCCTCAGGCAAAAGATGCTATAGGCAATGTTCAGCAAAATCCAAATCCGCATTATGATGAAGCTGCATTGACGGAAAAAAATAATCCGCATTACGGAAATAAAGATTACACGGATAAATTTTATACAGATTATACGCAGGAAGTTAAGAACACTTTTACACCGCGTAGTATGTGGTGGGGTTATTATAAATGGGCCGGGAAAAGGTATGTAGGTACCGAAGATAACTGGAGTTTTGGTTATGATCTGGGCGATAAAAAAGTAAGGTCCTTAAATCCTGACAGCTTGATGGCTACCCATAAAGGCGAACGCGAAGAATATGCAGTTACACCGGCACAGCACCCGGCAAGTATGATAGGCAAGTCATGGTCGAGAGCCAATGGCGAGCCGCAGTTAAATGCTCGAGACCTCCCTGTTGATACTTACGTGCCATGGCTGAAAAAGAAAGTGGCCAACCCGCAAGGTTACGGTATCTATTTCCAGGAACGTTGGGATGAAGCCTTAAAAGCAGATCCTTCATTTTTATATATTAACGACTGGAATGAATGGACGGCAGGTAAATATCAGCCGGACGCAGGATCTACTTTCGATTTTATGCGACGTAAAAATTCATTCTTTTTCGTAGACCAATATAATGCAGAGTTTAACCGCAGCATCCAGCCTATGAAAGGTGGTTATACAGATAATTATTATATGCAAATGGCCGAAAACATAAGAAGATACAAAGGTGTACGGCCCATACCTGAATTAAAAGGTATAGCACAAATTAAAATTGATGGTGATTTTAACGATTGGACAGCCATAAAAACAGAGTATCGCGATACAAAAGGAGATATTGCCCATCGCAATAACAATGGTTACGGCGGTTTGCATTATACAGATACATCCGGCCGTAATGATATTTTAACTTGTAAAATAGGGATAGATAAAACTAACATCAATTTCTATGCTGAGACAGACAAGGCGCTTACACCATCATCCGGTAAAAACTGGATGCTGCTATTTATTGATGCTGACAAAAACACCAATACAGGTTGGTACGGTTATGATTTTATGATCAATAAAAAAGTGATAGATGATAAAACCACAACGCTATATCGTTATGACGTGAAAGCGCCCGGTGATCATTGGGTTGAAGTAGCTAAGGTTAATTATAGATATAAAGGGAATAAATTGGAAGTAGCAATACCAAGAACTTTACTCAAACTACAGGCAAATAGTTTAAGCTTTGATTACCATTGGAGTGATAATGCCGAAAGCCTTAGCGATATTATATCAATGAGCACTACAGGTGATAGTGCGCCAAACCGTCGTTTTAATTTCAGGTGTGCTTGGAAGAATTAACATGTTTCACATACTTAAAGCAACTCCATAATCATGATCAACGTACTATGAAAAACATATTCTGAAAAAAGCCTGTTTAGTATTACACAAAACACAATTGCCATTATGAAATTTAAATTGATCTTAACATTATTAATATCTCTGGGGATATTATCTGCGAAAGCACAATTAATAGCGCCTGATCATGAAACTGTAAAAGGTGGACAATTAACTATCCAGCCGGTTAACCATGCGTCGTTGGTACTTACTTATCAAAACAAAAATATTTATGTTGACCCGGTAGGTGGTGCCGATGCTTATAAAGGCTTGGGAAAGCCAGATATAATCTTGATCACTGACATTCATCCCGATCACTTAGACCCTAAAACAATTGATGCCATTAATACAGCACATGCTATACTATTGGTTCCGCAGGCCGTGGCAGATAAACTGCTGGCTACTACCGATAAATCAAAATTGGTAATACTCAAAAACGGGCAAACTATCACACAATTAGGAATAGCTATCAGCGCGATACCCATGTATAATCTACCAGAATCGCCAACAGCATTCCATACCAAGGGCAGGGGTAATGGGTATATTCTGAAAATTGGTGGCAAAAATATTTATATCTCCGGAGATACATCAGATATTCCCGAAATGCGATCATTAAAGAATATAGATATCGCTTTTGTTTGTATGAACCTGCCATATACCATGGATGTTAAAACTGCATCACAAGGCGTTTTGGCTTTTAAACCAAAAGTGGTATACCCATATCATTATCGCGGTCAGGACATCAACGAATTTAAAAAGCTGGTTAACGCAGGCGATAAAAATATTGATGTGCGGATAAGAAATTGGTATCCATCAGCTAAATAAAATAGCTTATCCAAATAAACAAAGAAGGCTCCAGTAATACTGAAGCCTTCTTGTTTACCTATATCTGGGCCATCCAAACATTGATATCATGATCAGACGGGATCCCTAATTTTTTCCTGATCCGGTATTTTTTACCTTCAGCTGCCCGAACAGATGATTTGGTGTAGCGGGCAATTTCTTTAGTTTCGAAATTTAATCTTAGTAAGGTACAAAATTCAAGCTCGCTGGCCACCAGGTTTGGGGCCATGGTTAACAAAGTTTTACTAAACTCCGGGTCAAACTCGTTGAACTTGGTTAAAAAAGCCGGGTTATTATTGATAGCCAGTTCAACAATTTCTTTTAACTCCTCCATTTTAGCGACGGAGTGCTTATCCTCATCGCCCATGATCTTTGTCAATAGCTCATCTATTTTTTGCTGAGCCGTGTATACTGATAGTTCACTTTCTCTTCTTAATAATACCTCGGCTTTGTTGATCTGGTTAATAAATATGATCAGCGATATCGCGAAAGCAAGTAATAGCACCGATGCGGCCATGTAAAAGCGGTTTAAAATGGTGGTGGTGTCCTGGTAGTTTTTAAGCGCCATTTCTTTAAAACCAAGCGCCATAATATAATTGATGTCTTTTACGCGGTTAATAATGGTTTCTAACTCGTTACTGATGTAAGTGTTTAACCTGTTTAATTCGCGCTGCATGCCTAATAACTTGGCGTTTTGCTGCTGCAACCTCTCCAGCTTTTTCGCGTAGGCATTCTTGTTATCGGCTAATAACCTTTGCGTTTTAGTATCAATGATTTGCGCGCTTTTATTGTGATTAATTTCTACCGAGTAATTGTTATTTTTGTTAATAATGGCTTCTTTTATCCTCTTTAGAAGTCCTTTTTTAGCCGGTGCAATAATATGGCGGCTGGTGTCAACACTTATATTCTCTTTGCTTTTTTGCAGCACACCGTTATTGGTATTAAGGTCTTGGTTTATACTGTTAGCGTTATCATGCAAATCGGTGTAAACCATCAGCAATGAATCAAAACTGTGCCTGAGCGAGTATAATTTGTCAGACAACTCAATTTTTCTTTTATACCAGTTTTTGATCTCGGTATTTTGGCTTGAAGTTAAATGCGAGGTGTCAGGTTTCTCTTTTAATAGCGTATCTATCTCATTGAACGCTTTTGACAGCTTTTCTTTGTAGGATACGATCTTCTTACTATCGGTACTAAATAACGCCGCCTGGAAATCATCTTCAGCCTGGTGGAGTAGTAACAATGCTTGCTCCGGTTTAGATTGACTATGCTCTACATTAGTAGCAAGATTAGATACGGCGTTTAGTTTTTTAGTGATGTTTTTTTGTACGACAAGTGCGGTTACGGCAAAAATAATTGTGAAGATCAGGAATACTAAAAGAATTTTTCTTCCCTGTGTTTTGGTATAAGTTACATTCATTACAATAAATAGTCAGTCAAGTTTAAATTACCTGCAAAATGAACAACTTATACTGAATTTACCATAAAAAAGACTACTCACATCTACACATATCCCGAAATTATTACAAAAACAGCAATCATTGAATAGCCTGTTTTATTTGCAGTTGTATAGCTAAATAAATGTTATTTCTTGATAATCAAAATGTTATGATTTAAGGGTAGATGTGCGTAGCTGTTTTTTCTTTGTTAAACGAGTTAAACGGGTTCTTTGTGTCATTATGAGTGCATTGCAAAAAACAATACAAAGCTCATTCTGCAAAAAGATAAAAGAATTGCGCCATGAGCGCGAATGGAGCCAGGAATACCTGGCCTGCAGGATGGGGATTTCTGCTCCGTCAATTTCAAAAATTGAGGCAGGTATCACAGCTATTACTTTATCAAGCATTGAGCGTTTGGCTAAAATCTACGAAGTGCCGCTAACACAATTGTTAGGCGTTGACGATGAAACAGTACCCCAATTATTAACCGGTCCGGCTTTAAATGAGCTAAAACGAAAGCTTGCCGCAAGGGAGTTGGAGATACTGGTATTACAGCGTAAGGTAATTGAGCTTTACAAAGAACTGCAGTGTAATAAGCTGTCGGCTTAGTGATCCAGTTTATTGCATTTATATATGAAATATCTTATAGAACCTACAGAATTAAATCAAACTCTTGATCAGATGATCACCCCAATGATGCTAACCAACGAAGCAGATGAACCGGTTTATATTAACCGCGCTTTTCAATCGCAGGTTGGTTATTTTATAGATGAAATGCCTGATAAGCTAACCTGGTTTGAAAAGGCTTATCCTGATCCGGTTTATCGGGAACAAGTTATTGAAAGCTGGGATAATGCGTTAATATCCGCCTTGAATAGTAATGATCCAACCATTCACGTGGTATCTAAAATACATTGCGCAGATAACGTGTACAGATGGTTTGATGTTTACAAACATATTATTGGAAATAAGCATGCTATTACTTTTTTAAATGTCGATGAGCTTAAAACACAAACCAATGAGCTTACAGACACCATAAAACAAAAAGACTCTTTGCTGGCCGTTATCGCGCATGATGTACGGAGCCCTTTAGGTTGCATCAAGCAAATTATTGATGGGTATGAAAACCTGAACTTGTCTGACCTGGATATTGAGGACCTGTTTTTCAAGATGAATAACCAGGTAGATTATATTTTCAATATTGTTAATTCATTATTGATGCGGATAAGCGATGATAGGGGACGGTTTACTGAGCAGCCCGAGTCTATTGATCTCAATAAATTCTTTTCAAAATATGCCGTTTATTATAAAGATAGGCTAAGTGACCTAAATATCGGGTTGGTTTTAGATTTACCTGAACATGCGGTATTAACCTATGACCCGGGCATATTGGACGTTGTATGCCGCAACTTACTGGATAACGCCATAAGATACACTGCCGAAAATGGTGTAATAGGCATATCGCTCAAAAAATCAACAGACTATACCAGGCTATTAATCCGTGATACCGGGCCCGGTATGTCTTGCGAACAGGTACAACGTATAATTAACAATACCAGCAGCTTAAAAACACATAAAGAAATGAAAGACGGTTTTGGACTGGGAATTATCCTTGCGAAAGAAATCCTTGAAAAGTATCGCGGTAAACTATCTGTTAAAAGCGAAATAGGTATAGGTACTTCATTTATTATTGATATAACATGTCCCTCTTTAAATTAAAACCCCAACAAAATGAAAAAGATAATTTTAACATTGGTTGTAGTATTTGCTTTCACCCATTTACATGCAGGCATAGTCTCACACAGAGAAGATGGAACAGACACCGCTAAAATAAACAAGCAGATCAAAAAAATTAATTTGAACATTGCTGATCTGCAAACACAATTGTTAGAAGTCAGAACAAAAATACCTGTTGACTCTGTAAAATTGGAAAGTGCACTTGAAAGATCGCATGCGGCGCAGGTGAAAAGCAAAAAACGGTCTGAACAGGCGGTTGGCGGCGATATGGACGATGTAAAGCTGGCCGAAAAGCAGGCAAAAAAGGCCGCAAGTGAAACCAGTGATGCCGAAGATGCTGCTAAAAAGCTGGAAGGCGATCGTAAAACAGAAAAAAAGCTGCTCAAAAAAATAGAAAAGGCTAAGAAAGAACTTGACAAACTGCAGTTACCAAAAAACGAACAATAAGTAGTTTACAAACCTGTGATCACTCGTTCATTAAGTGGCGCAAGTACAACGCTGGGTTGTCTAAGAATGATTTGGTAAGGCTAAAATGTTCAGTATCCTGATACCCGGTTTCGCGAACGCCGTTTTCGTCAAACTGGTAAATCGTAGCACCCGGGTAGCAAATCAGTATAGGGGAGTGGGTAGCTATCAGGAATTGTGCCCTGCCGCTTTGCTCAAGTTCGTGAATTACTGTCATAAATGCCAGTACCCTGGCAGGTGACAGCGCTGCTTCGGGCTCATCAAGGATATAGATCCCTGCTTCAAACTGGTTATAAAATAACGACAGGAACGATTCCCCATGCGATTGGTTGTGCAATGAGCGGCCGCCATACGCTTTTAAAATGCGATTATCCTCTAATGCCAATTCATCTATATACGATGCGAAATTAAAAAAGCTCTCTGCCCGCATAAAAAATCCTTCGGTAACCCTGCGTGGCGACCATGACAAGTTTAAATGTGAGGCTATCGCTGATTCATAGCCCTCAAACCGATGCCCGGTATTGAGGTTATGATTCCGGTTACCGCCTCTTAAATTGAAACCACATTGTTCTGCTACACCTTCTAATAAAGTTGATTTACCTGAGCCGTTCTCGCCAACAAAAAAGGTTACATTACTTTTCAGCGTGAGCTGTAAACCCTTGTTAAGACTTGGAATGTTCTGCAGGTAACTGTTATCCTGCGGAGCAGAGAATGATATGCGCGATAATGATGGCATAAGTGGTAGCTTATTGTTTCATAACAAACATACAATTCTGAGTTGAGTTGCAGCTGTTGTAATTTGCGTATTTATACGTATTTGAAATATAAAAAATAGTTTTTAACTTGCTGATTATCAATTATAATAATAAGCTGTTTGCTTTGTTTTTTCGGTCGCTTAATTAAGCCGGCAATAAGCCGTGTTGGTTAAAAAATATTTTGTCACGTTTTATAAACCTTAACTCTATATATCATGGCACAAAAATGGACTTTCGAAACGCTTGCGCAATGCGATAAAGCTACATTAGAGAATATACTGCTTACAGGTACGCCACCGGATATTGAAAAACTGAACGGGTTTATTTACTGCGGATGGAACCATGAGCCGATTGGTAAAATATCGGGCGAAAAATTTAAAAAAGGCTTTTATAAAAGAAACGGCGCTAATTATGGTTACAACGAAACCGTGATACAGGATCATCAAAAATACCTGGGACAATGGGAGGTAGGCTTGCACAGGGTACGGCCAAATCAATTAGGCTATTTCCGTACATCATACGTAAAGGACGAACCTTATCATAAACTTTACCAGCCATATCTGCACCTGGCGCATTTTAATTATGATATCCCGCTGCATAAGTTTACACTCAGTTTTTTCAAAGTGATCCGTGATTTTGTGGTGTTGCCCAACGAGGGCGATCATAGCCTGATGCTATGTAAAGCATACCTGACCTTTGGTGAAAATCTTAACCTGTTTTACTGTTATTTTTTATTGGGCCATCCTAAAGAAATTCAGTACCTGCCCTGGTAAGCATTTGCTCAATTTTTTCTGATAATAGCTATGGCTTAATGTTTTAACCTTTATAAACCTTAATGTTATGAACAGTGAATTAACCCCGGAAGAAAAATATTTGAAGTCTTTCTTAAAGTTCCTTCTTATCCTGTCATTACTTACACTTTTTTTTAACTTTTACCCTAAACTTACCCCGGCATTTTTAGGGTCATTAGCTGGCCAGGCCTATGTTATCTTATCGGCTAATTCCATTTTACAGGCTTTTCTAATTGTTCTGTTGCTTGCACTTGCCATTGGTGATGTACGCCGGTTTAGCCCGCTGATCCGCTTGTTTAAATGGATCCTTGGTATTGCTATTATATGGACAGCCATTGAATGGATCAGGGGTAAAGATGCGCCTGTTGGCACCACTCATCTGGCACAGGTTATTACCTATGCGGTTGCGTTTACAGGACTTTGGTTTTTATTCAGGGCTGCCGGTATAGCGAGGTACAAACTGAAATACCTTTCTATCCAGCAATTTCAAACGCTGCAGGCTATGGCCGAGGTTTGTATATCAGGTGACACAGATTTGTACAAGCTACAGATTGAACCATTACAGATGGCAACCAATGTAGATAATTATCTTTCAAGCTTTGAGGCTACCAACAAATGGGTGATGAAACTGGTGCTCACAGCAATGGAAATTTATCCTTTACTGTCGCTTAACCCCATGCTTAGTTTGATGCAGCCCGCAGCACGATTAGATTTTCTTAAAAAAAGATTTATTACTGATTTTGAATTTCAGAACTTGCCAGCCTGGTACGGAGAGATAATACAAGCCGCGATCAGGATGACCAAGCAAATATGTTTTATGGGTTACTATAGTGATCCGACGGTATATGAAAGTATTGGTTATGTGCCTTTCTCAAAAAGAAAGGATGTTGATGAGCGCAAACGGATCTTCCCGGTAACGCCATCACCGGCCAACAGTTTGCAGGTATTGGATGATGCTGATGTAAAATCAAGTGAGATAACTGCCGATGTGGTTATTGTAGGATCAGGCGCAGGCGCATCCATTCTTGCATACCAGCTTGTTGAAGCAGGCCGCAAAGTGTTATTAGTTGAACGCGGGGGATTTGAAAAACCATCGACATTTACTGAAGATGAGGTAGACCAGGTGAGCAGATTATATGCCAACGGCGCTTTGCAATTATCAAGAGATTTTCGTTTCCAGGTATTTCAGGGCAGCTGTGTTGGTGGTTCTACCACGGTTAACAATGCGGTTTGCTTTGAAACTCCTGATTATATTCTTGATAAATGGATAAATGAAATGGGCATAAAGTTAGACAGGACACGATATCTCGCATCGATGGAAGCTGTTTACAAATTGATGAAAGTATCGCACACGCCTATAATGACTGACGACCGGTTTCTAAATCCCGGTGGCAGGTTGTTTGCAGAAGCTTGCGCGAAATTGGGTTACACCAAGCCTGAACTTGATTCGGTAATGGCAAATATTAATGGTTGCCTGGGCTCGGGCTATTGCAACATGGGGTGCGCATATGGTAAAAAGCTTTCAATGCTTGACACTATATTACCACAGATCCAAATGGCGCACCCCGGTTCGCTCCAGATCATTACTAACTGCGAGGCCATTAGCTTTAACAAAAGTGGAACAAGGATCGTTTCGCTCACCGGCAAGTTTAAAAGCGGACGTTCTATTACCATCAAAGGGAATACTTTTGTATCATCTGCCGGTGCTATTTCTTCCAGCATTTTACTGCTTAAGTCAAAATTGGGTATTGCCAATGCGGGCAAAAAATTGGCATTCAATCTCGGTACACAAATAACAGCTGCTTATAAAGATACCGTCAACTCGTATGATGGATTGCAGATCTCGCATTTCCTTAAAACGAATGATCGCAGGTTTGTGATGGAAACATGGTATAACCCGCCTATGTTTCAATCTACTGCTATGCCGGGCTGGTTTGATCAGCATTTTAACAATATGTTGCATTACGGTAATATGGCTTGTACGGGCGTGTTGGTTGGTACGGCGTCAAACGCCGAAGTGAAGATTGCAGGTTTATTTGGTCGTGATATTAATTATGTACCTACCGAAGACGATTTTGAAAGCCTGATGACCGGGTTAGAAAAAGCTGCCGAAATTTATTTAACAGGCGGCGCTGAACGGGTTATGCCTAATACCTTTGACTATTATGAGTATAAAACGGTGGCAGAATTGAAGGAGAATTTTCGTAAAAACATAAAGGCATCCCCCGATATCTCAACCGGCACAGGGCACCCGCAAGGCGGTAATGTAATGAGTAACGATCCTGCCACTGGCGTAGTAGACGAAAACTTTAAGGTTTATGGCTACGATAATTTATTTGTCTGCGATGCCAGCGTCTTTCCGACAAGTTTAGGTGTTAACCCTCAAATCACCGTAATGAGTCTGGCGCATTATGCAGGGCCTATCATTGCAGCCAATTAAAAACGAAAAAATAATCTCAGAAAATTTGCGTAGTTAAATAACTACATTTATATTTGTAGTCAAATAGCTACATAATGAATTTAAGACGAGATGTATTCCAGGCAATAGCCGACCCGACCAGGAGGGCTATATTGCTTTTAGTGGCCACGCAATCGCTAACGGCCGGCGCAATTGCCTCAAACTTTGATACGGCGAGGCCCACAGTTTCAAAACACCTGCAAATCCTAACTGAGTGCGAATTGCTTGAACAAAAGCAAACAGGCAGGGAAATTTACTATCATATAAATGCTAAAAACATGAAAGAAGTGGCCGACTTTATTGAGCCGTTCCGCAAAATGTGGGATGACAGGTTCAACAAATTAGAAGAAGTGATGAAAAATTATAAACCAAAACAATAGCAGAAGATGGAATTGAAAACAAAGATCGACGCAAAGGACGGTCAGCAGGATTTGTGGATAACCAGGGAATTTGACCTGCCATTGCCATTACTTTTTAAAGCTTTTACCGAACCTGAAATTGTGGAACAATGGATGGGAACCAAAGTGATTAAATTGGAAAGCGAAAAGCACGGCAGTTATCAAATTGAAACAAGTGATGCAAAAGGGAATTTGGCGTTCAGGGCAAATGGCGTGATCCATGAGCTTGTGCCCGAGCAAAAGATCATCCGAACATTTGAAATGGAAAATACGCCGTTTGGTGTACAGCTTGAAATATATGAATTTGAACATGTCACCGGTGATACCTGCAAGTTAAATATGCATGTAATTTATGAATCAATTACGCAGAGAGACCAGGTGTTAAAGCTGCCTTTTGCCCAGGGCATAAATATGGCGCATAACCGCATACAAGAAATATTAACGGCCTTAAAATAAACGAAAATGGAGAAGAATAGATTAGTTTGGTATTGGATAATTACTGCAATATTATCATTTTGTATCTTTTCAGGTGGGGTAGCGCAGGCTTTAGAGGTAAAAGGAGTGGTTGAAGGTTTTAAACCTTTGGGGTATCCAACTTACTTTATCTCGCTGATAGGTATCTGGAAGATATTGGGCATAATTGCGATATTGATCCCGAAATTTAAATTGCTCAAAGAGTGGGCGTATGCGGGTTTGTTTTTTACGATGACAGGAGCGGTGATCTCACATATCGCGAGTAATAATGTTACTATACAAATTATTGCACCTGTCGTGTTGGCTATTTTTACGGTACTGTCATGGTATTTACGGCCGGCAGATAGAAAATTAAGTTATGAGTAATACAAAAGAACTATTATCAGAGCGGATTGATGAATTACTGGATATACTGAAGTCGCGGTTTGAGAAAAACTCAAGTCGACATGAAAACATCGGTTGGGACAAAGTGAAAATAAAGCTCGAATCGAACACCGAGGCGCTATGGTCTCTTAACCAAATGGAAGAGACAGGTGGCGAGCCTGATGTTATCGGCTATGATCAGGAAACGGATGAGTACACGTTCTGTGATTGCGCTGCTGAAAGCCCCAAAGGCCGCAGAAGCCTTTGTTATGATCAACAAGCTTTAGACTCAAGAAAGGAATATAAACCTGCAAATAGTGCTGTAAGTATGGCTATAGCTATGGGTATTGAGTTGCTAACAGAAGAGCAATATCGTGCGCTGCAACAACTGGGAAAATTCGATCTGAAAACATCAAGCTGGATAAAAACTCCAGCCGATATCAGGAAACTTGGCGGTGCCGTCTTTTGTGATCGTCGGTATGATATCGTTTTTACATATCATAATGGTGCAGAATCTTATTACGCTGCCCGCAGTTTTCGCGGTATGCTAAAGGTTTAAATATAAATTGATATTAAACGACAAATAACATGAATCCTAAGGTTGATTTTTATTTCGATAAGGCTAAAAAATGGCAACAGGAGATCAGCAAATTGAGGACGATAGCCCTTGATTGCGGGCTTACTGAGGAGCTAAAATGGGGATGTCCCTGCTATACTTTTGAAGGAAGTAATGTTGTACTGATCCACACATTTAAAGAATACTGCGGGCTGTTGTTTTTTAAAGGTGCGCTGTTAAATAATAGCACCGGCATCCTGATCCAGCAAACAGAAAATGTACAGGCGGCACGGCAAGCCAGGTTTACAGATATCAGCCAGATCATAGAGTTAGAACCTGTTTTGAAGGCTCATATTTTTGAAGCTATAGAAGTTGAAAAGGCCGGTTTAAAGGTCGAGCTTAAAAAAAACAAAGAGTTTAGCATGCCTGACGAATTTAAGTATAAGCTGGATAATATGCCTGATCTGCAAGCTGCTTTTAACGCCTTAACACCGGGGCGGCAAAGGGCCTATCTGTTGCATTTCTCGGCACCCAAGCAGGTTAAAACCCGCGAGTCGCGGATCGAAAAATACATCCCCAAAATCCTTAATAGAAAAGGTTTAGATGATTAGTGAACCTTGTTTTTAAATGCTATTTTCGGGCAAAATTATTATTGAATAATGGAAGAAAAACTACCCGGATTAATAGCTTCACTAAGAGCAGGTTCGCTGTCTTTTGCTGATGTGATCAAATTTATTGAAACTTACTACCGGCATCAGCCAACTGCATTTAAAAATGGCGACGTTTACAACGAGGCAACGCAAAACCAGGGCAGTGCCAAAGTCTTTTCATTTGCCAAATTGAATAATCTAACCAAGGAAGATACCCTGTATTTATTTGCAGAACACTACCAATCGGTATTGGCTAACCCAGATGCAATAAATCATCAGAATATCCGCCAGTTTATGGCACATGGCTGGCAGGGTGTGGTTTTTGAGGGTGACGCACTGGTTTTAAGATAGCAGCATTACTACGCTCGGGCAAGATGCCATCTGTCCCACGCATGTGTGTGACAGATGGGACAAGTGGGATAGTTTTTTTATTAATCTATTGAAAATAAATAGGTTATTCAAAAAATTGGTGGGCCAAAATGAGCCAGTGTATTAATTAGTAAATTTATAGCTGAAAAGTGTGTAAATGTCTGTTTATCAAACAATTGAATTTTGGTGGTTTTTTATCAATAAAACTGCAGTGAGACAGAAATTAATGAGTAGCTAAGGATAGCATAATCTGTCAAAAGTCAAACATTTTAAGAATACGCTTGAGCTATTAGGCATCACCGTTGTATCTTTCGCCCATGCAATCTAAACATATTGTTGTTATTGATGATGATGAGGAACTTCTCAATATACAACAGGAGGTGTTAATACATGCGGGTTACCGTGTTACCGCCATACATCATATCCAGTCGCTTGAAGCTTTGCTGTGTCTTGATGCCGATTGCTTTATCATAGATGAGCAAATGCCGGTAATAAGCGGCCACATCGTTTGTATCTACCTGCGTTCAAAACCTGCTGTTGCACATATTCCTCTTGTTTTGATCTCATCACATCCCAAGCTGGATCATTACTCTGAACTTTGCGGTGCCGATGTATGTCTGGCCAAACCTTTTAACCTGCAGAAATTACTTGCTACTGTTGAGCGGCTGCTTAATTAAACTATAAAAGCACATACAGCATCTCTTTCTCTCCGTCATTAGCTTTGCGCAAGCTTAAATACTTATCAATCCACTTTTTGAACGACCTGTTGTTATTTCGATGCAAAACGATTTCATAATCAATTAATTAAATCAAATTGTTTATATTGGCTATTTATTGCTTACCCTAACCATATTAAACAGATGAAAACTAAAAAACTGCTATTACCTGGCGTTTTATCATTCGCCCTGGCCATTACCACGATGTATGGCTGCAAAGAAAAAACCGCAGGCACACAAGATACGCCTGCTTCAGATAGTACAGCGCAGTATCCTTACACCATCAAACATCCCGATAATTGGGAGGCAGGCAATACCGCAAATACGCTGATCGCATTAAAAAGCTTAAAAGCCTGGGAAGCAGGAAAAATGGATGAATCGATGAAATATTTTGGCGATTCTATTCTATTGCAGTTTGACGGGCCGGATAAAAAACTGCCTAAAGATAGTCTAAAAGCAATGTTCGTGAGCGATTGGAGCAGCTATAAAACAGTTAAGGTAAAAATGCAGGATTGGGAATCTGTTATATCGAAAGATAAAAGTGAAGAATGGGTAACGCTTTGGTACAGGCAGGTTTGGGAAACCAAAAAAGAGGTTAAAGATTCTTTAGATGTTACTAATGATCTGCTGATAAAAGACGGAAAAATAACCAGGTTATCAGAGTATACCAGGAAACTGCATTAAGATTGGCGGGTGTACGATATTATCCCCATGCACATGTTTCAGTTTAGTGAAATGTAACTTTAACAAGTAAAGGAAAATTAATATTTTCATTTGAGATATTTTTTAAGTGTGTCGCCAAGATTGTGACTACCTATATTCTTGATTATGAAATTTCTAATGCTATTTTGGAAATTTTTAACCTCTTGCTCAAACTCATCAAATTTTACAATGATTGTATTTGTCGAAAATGAAGGAATAATACTCACATTTGATTTGTCTTTTAAAAATGTAATTGTCTCAGCTGATTCAGTGAACTCAAATGTTTCGGTTATACTTTCTTCATTTCTAATCCCCACTACTATTTGTGTTAAACAAAATGAAAAATCTAAAAGAGGTATCCATTCCCATCCCATATCTATCACTTTATCATCTGTAACGAAGTAAATACTACCTAAAAGAAAATCATATCTAAGGTCAACTTCCGTAAAAAATTCGACTCTATCAAACGATTGTGTTATTATTTGGTAATCTATTTGAAACATCTGATTTTAATTATAAAAGCCAAATGCTGATGCAAGTATGCAGCACCAGCATTTGGGGTAGATTACTTACAACTTGATGTAATTTACTTCCCTTTCTCAAAACTCACCCAATACAATTCAATTTCGCCTTTGGCCGATTTCGGGTTTTTGGTGAACACAAAATAAAGGTCATGTTTGCCATTTGGATCGCTGATCGCGGTGCTTTGTTCTGTATGTTGCTGGCCATCTGCAGCGGCAAAGTTTAGTGTGCTGATAACAGGCCCTTCGGGCGATCCGGTATGCACTTCTATGGTACCGTTCAGTTTTTTCGAAAAGTAGCTATACGTTAACTGGCCTATATTTTTAAGGTCGACATTCTTCAGGGCAAAGTATGCACCGTTTTCATTCGCAAAAGCCGCCTGCTCATGTTTCTCGATATTATTAAGCACATCCGCATTGCCTATCTGTACTCTAGCCGGGCGCAGCACAAGCGATTCGGTTGTGGTAAGCGGCGTAATGGCGCCGCCTTTGTCTGTGTATGACGCAGTTAAAATATACCTGCCTTCGTTATTGTTGCTTACATGGTCCTTCAAGGTCAGCGTTCCCTGTCGCGGTAAATTGGCGGCAGGCTTGGCATCATTAAGTGTTAAAATGTATTTCACAATTTCTGATGCATCGTCTTTACTTAACTGCGGGTGCGCGCTCATGGCATGCTCGCCCCAAACGCCGTTACCGCCTTTAATGATTTTTAATGCCAGCGTATTAACCGCTTCCTTATTGCCTGCATAGCGCTTGGCAACATCAACAAAGGCAGGGCCCAATACCTTGGTATTAACGGCGTGGCAGGCTTTACAATCGCTTTTAGCCATTAATGCTTTGCCATAGTTATAGTTTGCCGCCGTGGCCTGGTTATTCTCAACCCGGGCAATATAGTTCACTGTTATCTTGGTTCTTTTCGGGTCGATGATCTTATCCTCACGGTCTTTTATCGCCACATTATAATCAAAGGTCTGCTCGCCGGGGAAGAAGAAGCTGCTGTTTGAATTAGTGCTGATAGCCACCTGTGGTAAAGTATTACCCACCTTGATCACCTTGGTATCGGTCGAACTTGCACCCGCGGCGTCAGTAACTTTTAGCGTCACTTTGTACACGCCGTTCTTACGGAAAGTGTAAACCGGCTTTTCTACTGTAGATATTACAGTTTTACCATTCAGGATCCATTTGTAGCTTAATTTATCACCCGCATCAAAATCGTAGCTCTTTTGGTTAAGCGCAACTTTGTATGGAATTAAACCGATGGTGTCCTGTGTCGCTATCTTGGCTACCGGCGCGCGGTTACCGGCATTGTAATCTACCCGTACCAGGCGCGCGTCAGGATTATCCAAACCATAGGCCGAACCATATTCCAGTACATAGAATGACCCGTCCGGGCCAAATTTCATATCAATAGGTCGCCTGAAATCGCCGTTGGTTTCCATTAGTTGGTCAAGGTCGGTATAGTTCAAATTATCGTCCATGCGTACGCCGAAGATCCAGCTGCGCATGTAATCGCCCACAAATAAAACCTTGTCGTAGTACTGCGGAAACTTAGTTTTTGATTTAAGCGTCGGATCATAATGGTACACTGGTCCGCCAATAATGCAACGCCCGCCTTTACCCAATATCGGAAACTCGGGCGAAGTATCATAAGGAAACCAAACCATGGCTTTTTGTGCAGGCGGAAGGATCTTTAAACCGGTATTATTGGGCGACGCGTTTTCGGGGGCGTTTACATCAAACAACTCACCGATAGCTTTGGTGGTAAAATCATATTTATTGTAAGGTTTATTATTGCCCACAAAAAATGGCCAGCCAAAGTTGCCGGCTTTTCTGGCCTGGTTAATCTCGTCATAGCCGCGCGGGCCTTGTTTACCATTGGTGCCGGCATCCGGGCCAACCTCGCCCCAGTAAAGCGTAGTCGTCGCTTCGTCTACCGAGATACGGTAGGGGTTACGGCAGCCCATTACGTAAATTTCGGGCAGAGTTTTAGCCTCGCCTTTTTTAAACAGGTTGCCTTCGGGGATGGTATAAGTGCCATTAGCTTCCGGGTGGATACGCAGTACCTTGCCGCGCAGATCGTTGGTGTTACCTGCCGAGCGCTCGGCATCAAACGTCTGGCGGTTTTCGCGCATGTCGATAGGGGCATAACCGTCCGACTCGAAGGGCACGGTATTATCACCGGTAGATAAATACAGGTTTTTGTTTTTATCCCAGGCCATACCACCGCCCGAGTGCGCGCTTACTTCGGCATCTAACGGGACATCAAGCAGTGTTTTTTCCGATTGAAAATCTATTTGATTGGCTTTGCTGATGGTATAGCGTGCCAGCCGGTTTACCAGGCCGCCGTTTTTGTCTGTCGAGTAGTAGAAATAGATATAGTTGTTGGTTTTAAAATCCGGATCAATGGTCATACCCAACATACCTTGCAGGATCTTATCTACCGCTTTAACCGGGAACTTATAAACCAGCGTTGTTTTTTTATCCGCAGCGGTGTACACATAAAAATTACCCGAACGTTCAATAAAAAATACTCTTCCATCTGTAGTTACGGCCAGCTCCATAGGTTCATTCAAATCGTTTGACAATACGGTTTTTACAAACCGGTTATCCTCGGGCTTTTTTAGCGCCGGCGCATTTAACTGATTGGCCTTGCTTTTTATTTGTTTTTTAGATGGTGCGGGTACACCATTGTCAGGCGTATTAAAAGCGAGTAAAGCTGCCGAAATACCAATAGTACAGCATGCGGCTATGCCGGCTTTAAAGTATTTTAATTTATGCATGAAAGAGATTTAGTTATTTGTACGACTAATTAACTTAGGTTTTGCTTTACAATTCTACTATTTTACAATTTAACATCCATTAAAAACAGTAACATTTTTAACATAAAATAAACACCCAAAACGCTATTGTATATATTTGAGTGAACCAACAACCCTTAAAAATGAGAGCCCGCCTTAAAAATGTTTTAAATGCTGCTGCGTTGACCATTATAGCGTCGACCGCGGTTAATGCGCAGACGACTACCTACACCAAATATGTAAACACTTTTGTAGGTACAGAAGCCGTTGCCGACCCTAAGATACTGGGTTATGTAGCGCCTAAAAACTGGCGGCCATGGTCGGGGTTAACGTTCCCGGGCAGTTCATTGCCAAACGCTATGGTGCAGGTTAGCCCCATGACCAAATACCAGCCGGCAGGCGCGGGTTATGAGTATGAGGATTCGACCATTGTATCTTTTACCCACACCAATAAAGGGCACTGGAATTTTGGCAACGTGCCTATTTTGCCAATGTCAAAGCCGGGTGCCACCATAGGTTCAAAATTTTCGCATAAAAATGAAAGCTCGTCACCCGGTTATTACCAGGTTTATCTGGAGGATTACGGCGTTAACGTGCAGCTGACATCAACTTTAAGATGCGCTTACTATAAGTTTGATTATAAGGACAATAAGGATAGGCAGATATTGTTTGATCTGTCAAAAGCGTTAAGCGGTGTTAGCAGCTGGGAGATAAACCAGGATGGCGATTACGCGGTTAAAGGTTTTCAGGGTGGAGAGAATATTTATTTCTACGCGGTATTCAGTTCAAAGATCGCCAGCCTGGCAGATACCCACGGTACAACCACAAAAACAGTTAGGAACAGAGAGGTGAGCGCGCCGAGCGGCAATGCCATAGTGCACCTGGTTGACGACGGTAAGCAACCCGTTGAATTGAAAATAGGTTTCTCATTTGTGAGTACTGCCAATGCCAAAATGAATCTGGATAAAGAAGTCGGCAATAAATCATTTGCGACTATCCGCAGCGACGCTAACCAAACCTGGGAAAACCTGCTGTCAACCATACAGGTTAAAGGCGGTACCGAAAAGCAAAAGCGCATGTTGTACTCGTGCTTTTACCGTTCGTTTTTATGGCCGGTTATCCGCAGTGATGTGAACGGGGATTTTACGGATATCGATAAAAAGGTAGTAAATACCGGGATCACTTACTACACCGAGCCATCATTATGGGATACCTACCGTAACAAGGATGTGCTGCTTGAACTGGTAACGCCAAATGTTACCCTTAATGTGATCAAATCATTAGAAGACAAAGGCGATAAGACAGGCTATATCCCTACATTTTTCCATGGCGATCATGGGGCATCATCTATTGCAGGCGCTTACCTGCGCGGGATTGATGGATTTGATATCAAAGACACTTACAAGATCCTGTTAAATAACGCTTATGTGCCGCCAACTAATCCGCGTGGCGGGGGGAGGCAATACCTGGATGAGTACTTGCAAAAAGGCTACATCTCTGACCCTGAAATTGAGAACGCTACTGAAACCGCTAAAGGCAGGGCAGGGGTATCAAAAACTTTAGAGTACTCGTATGATGATTATTCGATTGCCCAGATAGCTAAAAAACTGGGTGACACTGCCAATTACAGGAAACTGATGGCGAGGTCTAAAAACTATAAGAATGTATTTGATAAGTCGGTTAACTTTATGCGTGGCCGGCTTGAGAATGGGGGATGGGTGCAGAATTTTAACCCGCAATATCCATATTACGAGTGGCAATTCCGCGAAGCTAATGCCTGGCAGGTATCTTTCTTCGCGCCGCATGATATGCCGGGTTTGATCGAGCTTTATGGCGGTCCTGCTAAGTTTGAGGCCAAGCTGGATTCATTCTTCACCACTCCGTGGAACCCGCATTACATAGCCCGTAATGTTGAAACTTTTATCGGCCAGTATTGCCAGGGTAACCAGCCCGATCATGAAGCGCCTTTCTCTTACACGTTTATCGGCAAGCCTGAAAAGACGCAAAAGGTGTTGGATAACATCATGAATAACCTGTACGGTATAGGTCCAAGAGATATCGAATTGGCGGGTATGGACGATGCAGGCGAGATGTCGGCGTGGTTTGTATTTAGTTCGCTTGGCTTATATCCCGTATCGCCAACGGATCCAAAATATATTGTGACCGCACCGTTGTTCGACGAGGTGAAATGGCGTACCAGTAATGGTAAATACATCACCATATCAAAACCCGGTAAGGGCAGGGGGATTACCTCAATAAAGGTTGATGGTAAACCTATAGGCGGTTACTTTGTATCGCATGACTTGTTTAAAAATGGCGGTACAATAGCTATCGCGACGAAATAACGGCTTAATCGTGCCCGCCGCCGCGCCTGCTTCTGAAACTGTAGAATAGATAGAACAGCGCAGGTAATATAAATAAGCTGCCAACTAATAAAGCAGCGCCAAGATCATCAATGGTGTTTGCATTTGCATGGTCGGTAAGTAATGAAAAGTTTTGACCGTTTTTACCCATAACAAAATTAGGGTAATGCGTATAGCCTACAGATAGCAGGATCATACTCACCTGGAACGCGGCAAAAATGCGCGGGATCTGTTTGCGCCCTTTACTTACCGTTATCCAAAGTAATACCAGCGATACTGATGCCGCAATTACAGCGGTTAAGCTAACCGGGTTGCCGAAGATCCAGTGTGCCATGCGGATATTATTTGTTTCGGCAGCGAGAAAGACCAATCCCCCGCAAAAGAAAGCGATGCCGTTTAGTATCTTGGCTTTTTTAATGAAGCGTTTAACATCGTAATCGTCGTCGGCTTCGCCAATCAAGTAAATGGCGGCAAGGAAACCGCAAAGCGCCACTGTAAATAAACCAACAGCGATAGAGAACCAGTTGAACCAACTATACACGTATGCCGAAAGGAAATCGGTTGCGGCAAAATCTATCTGCCGGGATATGGCGCTACCGGCAATTATCCCCAGGAACAACGGCGTTAAAAAGCTTGAATAAACAAAGATATTGTTGTACAGGTATTGCGTACGTTCGCCTTTTATGGCGTCATAGTTACGGAAAGCGAAAGCCGTTCCCCGCGCGATGATCCCCAAAAGCATGATCAGCAGTGGAATGTGCAGGTACGTACACATCTTACTATAAATATCCGGGAAACCCACAAACATAATTACCACGGCAATGATCAGCCACATGTGGTTAGCCTCCCATATCGGGCCAATGGCCTGGTACATGGTGCTGCGGGTACGGTGCTTATTATCGTTTGATGTAAAAAGCTCAATTATCCCCGCGCCAAAATCAGCCCCTCCAAGCAGGAAGTACAGCAGTATAGCGAAGAACAGGAAGATAATTACTACGGTTAACATGTTTTTTTAGAATCAAGAGTCAAGATGCAAGAATCAAGAAAATAATAGTTAAATAAATCAAGATATGCGAGCCGTTTAAAACGGCCGTTTATCCTGATTCTTATGTCTTGATTCTTGTCTCTATTATTTAACATCATAAATCTCAGGTACCATTTTAATTTGGCGTTGCAGCAAAAATATTACCGCTAAACTCAACGTAAAATATATAAAGCTGAATAAATAAAACGAATACTGAATGCCCGGCATAGGCGTAACGGCATCAGCCGTACGCATTACATCCTGGATTATCCATGGCTGTCGGCCAACTTCGGTAACTGTCCAGCCGGCTTCCAGGGCAATGAATCCCAACGGGGTAGCCATAATAAACAGTTTTAAAAACCAAGATCTTGATAGCCAGTCACGCTTTTTCCAGACAGCAATAAAATATAAAATGCCTATCAGCATGGTTAACATGCCAATGCCTACCATTATTTGGAAAGCATAATGCGTAACGGGCACATTTGGCTGATCTTTAGCAGGGATCTGGTCTAATCCCTTAACTTCCTGCTTAAAGTTATCGTTCACCAAAAAGCTTAATACGCCCGGCAGTTCAATGCCGTAGTTTACTTTTTTTTCAACCGTATCCGGAATGCCGCCTATAACCAACGGGGCATAAGTCTGGGTATGAAAATAGGCCTCCATCGCAGCTAATTTGGCCGGCTGCCTTTTGGCGGCGTGCTTGGCTGATATATCGCCGCTTAAAGGCTGCAATATGGCAGCCAGCGCACCAAATACTATAGCTATCCTAAAGGCTTTGGTATGAAACTCAATATTTTGTTTCCGGTAGATCATCAGCGCGTGGATACCAGCAACGGCAAAGCCGGTGGCCGAAAACGCCGCAATGGTCATATGCAGGGCTTCAGAGAACCAGGCGCCGTTAAACATGGCTTTTATAGGGTCGATGTTAAGGTACTGGCCATTTACATAGTCAAATCCCGATGGGCTGTTCATCCACGAATTGGCAGATACCACCAAAATTCCCGATAAAATTCCGCTTACGCCAACCATTACACCTGTAGCCCAGTGGAACCATTTATTAAGCCTTTTCCATCCGTACAGGAAAAATCCGAGGGCTATCGCTTCAATAAAAAATGCCACGCCCTCTAAAGAAAAAGGCATCCCGAAAATGGGCCCTGCATGCTGCATGAATTTTGGCCATAACAAACCTAACTCGAACGAGAGCATAGTACCCGATACCGCTCCGGTCGCAAAAAATATAGCTACGCCCTTGCTCCATGCCTGGGTGATGTTTTTATAGACCGGGTTTTGTGTTTTAATGTATTTGTAGTGCGATATCGCCATGAAAACAGGCATCACCATACCAATACACGAGTAGATGATGTGAAAGCCCAGTGAAAGGGCCATTTGCGATCTGGCGGCTAAAAAATCATTCATGTTTTTGTGATAAACAAGATGCTCAAAGATAAAGCTTATGCGTAACAGACTTGTTATACTTAAAAAATTAAGCTAATACAGATTGATTTTAAATTGATAATTGCCTGATTTTATTGAAGATGATGGCGTAATTTTGTTGATTTTGACCCCTCCCCAGCCCTCTCCAAAGAAGAGGGGGGGTTAGACACAAGACATTAATATTTAAGTCCCTCTTTTTTGGAGAGGGATTTAGGGAGAGGTGTGTAACCTTTTCGCCCCTTCGTTATCTAACATTTTGATAATATACACTGATAGCATATCTTTAACCGATCTCATACTCATACAACAACATGAAAATTAACAAAATGATTTTTGCGCTTTCATTAGCAATAAGCGCGTTCTCTGCACGGGCACAAACCGATACCGCGCATTCAAAATACGATCAGCATAAAGTATTTAAGGCATTATTTTACCAGCAAAACGGTAACCAGTTTCGTACTGCCGGTGGTGCGCCAAGTGCCAAATACTGGCAAAACCGTGCCGACTATAAATTGAATGTAACCCTTGATACCGCTAAACACAGGGTTACAGGTACTGCGCTCATCACTTATACAAATAACAGCCCGGACGGCCTGCCCTTTTTATGGCTGCAGGTTGATCAGAATATTTACCGCGAAGATTCGCGCGCGCAGGCGACCAGCCCGGTTACCGGCGGACGCTTTGCCAATAAAACTTATACCAATGGCGACGAGATAAAAGGCGTGTATATTGTAAGCAACGGCAAGGCCGAAAAGGTTGATTACCTGGTTACAGATACCCGTATGCAGATCAAACTGAAAGATTCGCTTAAGGCAAACGGTAAAAAAATAGATATTAAAATTGACTATGCTTTTGATGTGCCTGAATATGGTACCGACCGCATGGGCCGCCTGAACACCAAAAACGGTTGGGTATATGAAATTGCACAATGGTACCCGCGTATGGAAGTGTATGATGATATCAGCGGATGGAATACCATTCCGTACATGGGCGCATCTGAGTTTTACCTGGAGTACGGCAATATTGATTACACTGTTACGGCTCCTGCAGATTTAATTGTTGCAGGATCGGGCGAATTGCTAAACCCTAACGAAGTTCTATCTGCAACAGCTCTTAAAAGATTGGCGGCTGCGCGGAACAGTGATAAAACGGTAAGCATCCGTGACGAGGCCGATATCGCCAGTAAAACTTCTTATCCGCAGAAATCTACTTTAACCTGGCACTTCTTATGTACAAATACACGCGACGTAGCCTGGGCGGCTTCTAAGGCATTTATCTGGGACGCGGCAAGAATAAACCTGCCAAGCGGTAAAAAAGCGCTGGCGCAGTCTATTTACCCGGTTGAGGTAAATGGCGACAAAGCCTGGGGCAGATCAACAGAATACGTGAAAAACTGTATAGAACTTTACTCGAAAGAGTGGTATGAGTTTACCTACCCGGTAGCAACAAACGTAGCCGGTGTAGTAGGTGGTATGGAGTATCCGGGAATTGTTTTCTGCGGATGGAAATCGCAAACCGGCGAGCTTTGGGAAGTAACCAACCACGAGTTTGGCCACAACTGGTTCCCGATGATCGTAGGATCAAACGAGCGTAAGTTTGCCTGGATGGATGAAGGTTTTAACACCTTTATCAATAAGGTAGATACCAAGGTATTTAACAATGGCGAGTATTATCAAAAAGAGGATGTTCAGAAATCAGCGCCGGCTATGTTTTCCCCGGATGCAGACGCGATCATGAACACGCCTGATGTTATTCAGCCTGATTATTTAGGCTATGCCGCTTATGAAAAGCCTGCTTTGGGCCTGACCATATTGCGTGAGCAGATATTGGGTGAAGAGCGGTTTGATTACGCTTTTAAAACTTACATAAAACGCTGGGCCTTTAAACACCCAACACCGTGGGACTTTTTCCATACCATGGACAACGCGGCAGGCGAGGACCTGAGCTGGTTCTGGAACGAATGGTTTATGGGTACCATGTCGCTTGACCAGGCTGTAAAATCAATAGACTATAATGACAACGACGCGTCGAAAGGCTCGTTAATCACCATTGAGAATTTAGGCGAACTGGCCTTGCCGGTTACCGCTTTAATAAAAGAAGAGAACGGTAAAACCGGAACGGTTAAACTACCTGCCGAGATCTGGCAGCGCGGCGGCACCTGGACCTTCCCATATAAGTCAATATCAAAAATATTGCTTGTAACACTTGATCCTGAGCATGTATTGCCTGATACCGATCCTGAAAATAACTCCTTCAGTGGTGCGCAGATAGATAAGAGTGTTACCGCAGCAGGTGTAATTAAAAATTACCTGGATGCCATTGGCGGTGCAGATAAAGTAAAGGCTATTAAAGATATGACCATAAAGTCTGACGGACCGTTACAAGGAGTTTCGGTAGAAGTGACCAACCGTTATAAATCACCTGATAAATTTAATTATAGCGCTATAGCCCCAACCTATAATAACTTTGTGTTATTGCATTTAAAAGGCAATGCCGATAGTGTAAGCGTGGTGCAGCAAAACCAGCCTGTCCCTGCGCCAAAGGCTTACCAGCATCAATTGGTTGATCGTTTTGGCTTCTTCCCTGAATTGGATTACGATAAATCAGGCTATACTTTAACCTTAGATAATACAATTCGTGCCGTAGGCGAAAAGCTGGCTTACCTGGTTACGGTTACGCACCCTGACGGGATAAAAGTAAAATCATACTTTGATTACAAAACAGGCCTTAAGGTAAAACAGATCACAGATATACCAAACGCGTCAGCAAATGAGTTTAGCGATTACCGCGAGGTGAACGGTGTTAAAATTCCATACAACACCAAAACCGTATTACTGGGTGTACCTGTTGAGTTTAAAGTAAACAATGTATTGGTTAACACAGGTTTAACTAACGAAGAGTTTAAATAGAGACATCAATAAATATTTAATGATCGGCGTTACGAAACAGCGGTTTTGTAACGCCGATTTTTTTGCGGTGTATCGATCATTGTTGGCTATTAGGTATAGGTAATAAATGATTATTTATTGTCGCAAGGATAGCGATTTTAATACTACTGTAAAAACAAAGAAGGCGTTACCATTGGTAACGCCTTCTTTGTTAATTAAGTTTATCTGTTATTAAGACCGGCCTTTCATTACCAGTTTAACAATGTCATTGCCAAAAACAAATACAATTAATGATAATATTAAAACAAAGCCAACCAGTTGGGCGCGTTCTAAAAACTTATCGCTAAGCGGTTTGCCTTTGATCATTTCAACTATTAAAAATATGGCATGGCCGCCGTCAAGCGCGGGGATAGGCAACAGATTTGTAAATGCTAACGCGATAGATAATAAGCCAACTAGTGTCCAAAAGTGAACCCAGTCTACACGCGAGCCAAATTGAGTTGCAATAGCAACCGGCCCGCCTATTACTTTATTAAATTTAGCATCGCCTTTAAAAACTTTACCGATACTTTTTGCTGTGCCTGAAAAATTATTCCAGGCTTTGTCTGCACCAACCGGTAACGACCCGAAGAAGCCATAGTTAATGGTCTGTTCTTTCGGCAGGTCATAAGCCAGGCGCACGCCGATGGTGCCTTCTTTGGTAACGGTAGCTTTTAAAGTTTTGGTTTCATTATGACGGCGCACGGTTAGGTCTACGGCTTTTTCTTTGTTAGCCTGTAGTTGGGATTGAAGCTGGTCAAAATAAACCACTTTAGCAGCATTTACGGCGATAATGCTGTCGCCGTGCATTAAACCGGCTTCCTGTGCTTTACTGTTTGGTAAAACAGAATCAATAGCAAAAGTAGTACGTGGTAAGCTGCTGATGAATTGCTCAAGGCCATAGTCAGACAGATCATTTATAACATTTGCCGGAACTGTAAGATTGAGTGTTTGGTTTCCTCTTTGTACGGTTAAAACCGTATGATCCAACAATACTTTTGAGCTCATCAGATCTTCAAAGCGGTCCACAGCTTTGCCATTTACGGCTATAATCTTATCGCCTGCCACAAGGCCCATCTTTTTACCGATAGTACCCGGTACAATGCCATATTTAACGCTTGAGTTTGCAATATAGCTTTCACCATAACGCGCGGTAAGCATCCAGAAAATAAAGATGGCTAATACTATGTTTACAAATATACCGCCCAGCATTACAATTAAACGCTGCCAGGCCGGTTTTGAGCGGAACTCCCACGGTTGCGGCGGGCCTGCCAATTGCTCAGTATCCATTGATTCATCTATCATACCGGCAATTTTTACGTAGCCGCCTAATGGCAGCCAGCCTATACCATACTCAACATCCTTATAAGTAAACTTAAACAGGCTAAATCCCCATGCGTCAAAAAACAGGTAAAATTTATCTACCTTAATACCAAAAGCCCTTGCGGCTAAAAAGTGGCCCAGCTCGTGCAATATCACTAAAATCGAAAGCCCCAGTACAAACTGGCCAACCATAATTACTATACTCATTCTTATTTATTTCAAATTATATATGATGCTTTTGATGACATCCGGTTTATTAAATTGTGCGCAAATATGCGTGTTTCTTTGTCAGTATTCAAATAATCGTCAAGGGTAGGTTGTGTTTGATAGCTAATGCTTTGCATACAGTTTTCAATAACATCACTCATGGCTATAAAACCTACCGCGCTGTTTAAAAATCCGGCTACGGCAATTTCATTGGCGGCGTTAATAATACAAGGCATGTTACCACCTTTGTTCAGCGCCTCAAATGCCAAACCTAAATTACGAAACGTTTCCAGATCAGGTTTTTCAAACGTTAAAGTCGGGTGGTCTGTGAAGCTAAACCGTTTAAAATTATTTTTTAAACGGGCAGGGTAGGCCAGCGCGTATTGTATGGGTAGCTTCATATCGGGCAAGCCCATTTGCGCTTTTATCGAGCCATCCTCAAACTGCACCATCGAGTGAATAATGGATTGAGGGTGCACAATAACATCTATCTGATCAGCAGCCAGGTCAAACAACCATTTTGCCTCGATCACTTCAAGGCCCTTGTTCATCAGCGTGGCAGAATCAATGGTGATCTTGGCACCCATTACCCAGTTAGGGTGTTTTAAAGCATGTTCGCGGGTTACGTTGGTTAAATGTGCCAGAGTTTTACCCCTGAACGGGCCGCCTGATGCGGTCAGAATGATCTTCTCTATCGCGTTATTTTCTTCACCAACCAGGCATTGGTAAATGGCCGAGTGCTCAGAGTCGACCGGTAAAATCTTTACATCATGCTGTTTGGCCAGATCGGTGATCAACTCCCCGGCTACCACCAAAGTTTCTTTATTGGCTAACGCGATATCTTTACCGGCCTTAATGGCCGCGATAGTAGACTGCAAACCTGCGAAGCCTACCATGGCGGTTAAAACCGTATCAACTTCTGCCTGGGCAACAACTTCATTTACTGCATTAATACCTGTTAAAACCTTAATATCGGTATTGGATAAAGCTTCCTTTACTTCGGCGTATTTGCTTTCGTCGCAAATAACTACGTAGGCGGGTTTAAATTGCAGGGCTTGCTGTATCAGTAAGGTAGCGCTGGAATTTGCCGTAAGAACATAAGCTTTAAACAGAGAAGGGTTTGCACCTATAACTTCTAAAGCCTGTGTGCCTATGCTCCCTGTAGAGCCAAGAATGGCAATGTTTTTAATACTGGTACTCAATGTGGTGTTTAAACTATATACTCCTTTAATCCGTCTGCTATCTTCCTGTCGTTGGCTAATCTTGGCACTTTGTTTTGTCCCCCAAGTTTGCCTTGCGAGCGCATATAATTAATAAACGCATCCCTCTTTACGCTTTGGACAATCAAAGGTTGCAAAATGTTACCGTCAATCAGGTCAAAATAGTAAATATTTTTTGTTTGCAAGGCCTTGTCAACTTTTAAAGCAAAATCTTTGACGTTTTTTGGCGCGGTGCCAAATTCAATGAACCACTCGTGGTAAGGTAAAGCTCCGGCGGGCGGGTTAACTTGTGGTGCTACCGTAAATTCAATGATCTCAATCCCTTCCTGGTTAGCCACGCTCATTAGCGCCTGTTCTACTTCCTCACCTATAACATGCTCGCCAAATGCGGATATATAATGTTTAATGCGCCCGGTCACTACGATCTTATATGGATCTTTAGAAACAAACTTAACAGTATCGCCAATGCTATAGCCCCATAATCCAGCGTTGGTATTTAATATCAGCGCGTAATTTTTATCCAGTTCAACATCCTGTAAGCTAACGCGGGTTGGGTTTTCATTAAAATACTCGTCGGTTGGTACAAATTCATAAAATATGCCCGAATCAACCAGTAGCAGCAAGCCTTTTTCTTTCTGAGAATCCTGGAACGCGATAAAACCTTCTGACGCGGGATATGTTTCAATCGAATCGATAGCAAAACCAATGCTTTCCTGCATGCGTACCCTGTACGGTTCAAAATTTACACCGCCGTAAACAAATAGTTTAAAATTGGGAAAGATGTCTTTTATCTTTTTTCCGCCCGATACGGCCGAAAGCCTGTCGAAATACATCTGGCACCAGGGCGGGATGCCAGAGATCAGGCGCATATCTTCTGTAACGGTTTCCTGTACAATGGCGTCGACTTTTTCTTCCCAGTCTTCAATACAATTTACCTCGTAGCTGGGTAAACGGTTCTTTTGTAAATAAGCGGGGACATGATGCGCTACAATACCTGATAACCTACCTGTTGGGATACCGGCCTTTTCTGCCAAAACCGGGCTACCCTGTAAGAATATCATCTTGCCGTTTACAAAATCTGCCTTGCCTGTTTCATGAATATAGTTTAGCAAAGCATTACGCGCGGCCCTGATATGCTCGGGCATGCTTTCTTTGCTGATAGGAATATACTTTACCCCCGATGTTGTGCCCGATGTTTTGGTAAGATAAGTAGGTTTGCCTGGCCAAAGTACATCGGCTTCGCCATTAACCACGCGTTTAATGTAGAGGCTAAGCTCTTCATAATCGCGCAGCGGGACCTGCCTTTTAAAATCGTCGTAAGATTTAATTTGGTCAAAATGGTGATCTTGTCCAAAGGTGGTATTTTTAGCCTTGCTGATCAGGTTCTCAAAAGTTTGTTTCTGTATGGCTACTGCATTTTTACGGATACGGTTAAGGTCTTTATTAACCCATGCCGCAAACACATTGCTTAATATGGACTTTAAACCCATCGCTTAATTAGTTTCGGCAATATCGTCGTCCACATCCTGGTGGCTGTATATCAGTTTGCGATAAGTTACCGCAAGAATAATATTAACAAAAGGGTAGGTAATTATAATTGCTATTGATATAAAACTTAAGCCTTTATACTGTGATAAAGCGGCAGGTAATGCAATAAACAGTAATATTATACCCAGCATAGCCAGTATCTTAAAGAAATATCCTTTTGTCAGTTGGAAACTTTGGCGCAATGATTCAAGCCCGCCGGATTTATCATCAATGATGAAGGTAATGAAGAACATTATCCGCAGGGCAAAATATAAAGCTGCAATGGCAGCCACATCTTCAATCAACTGCTGCAGGTAAGGATAATCATCCATCTTTGACATTAACAGGTGAAATGTAGTAACTACGAATGCCATCGAAAAAATAACACCCAAGTAACTCATGATGCTTTTAAAAGGCGGTAAGATCTGCGAAAATTCAAATTCATAATACTCGCTGTCAATTACCGTAAAGATCAGTTTATAAAGACCAAGCGTAGTGTAGGTTTGCACAAAGACCATAAAAAGCGATACGATCATTTTGCCGGTAAATTCTTCGGGAGCAATTACAAACTCAACAACGCCGCCTAATACCAGCAATAAGAAAGAAGCTGCAATTGAATAAACAATTATGGTTGCAAAATTCTTCTTAAAGATAGTCCAGGCTGTTTTTGTTGTTTCTACTACCGAAAAGGGATGATACATATCTTGCTTAAAATCTTTTTAATATTACCCGTCTCCAAAAATCCTGCATAAAACCAAGCCCGTAAGCAGTTAACTGGATGAAGGAAGCCAGTACGCTCAAAAATGCAATTTTTACCGACTTATTTTTACTTAAAGAGTGAAAAAATATCAACAAAATTAATAGTACGGCAATAACATTACACAATATAGCAATTGGCCAGCTAAAAATGTTCGAAATAAGTGTAAAAAATACACCCAATGTGAATATTGCCGGGAAAAAATGAACGGCTTTTAGCTCGTTTGGGAAGAACTTATAAACATTTATACGCGCCCTGCCAAAGAAATGAAGCTGCTTATAAAACTGGTAAAGGCTGGTACGGCGCTTATGATAAACCTTTGCGCGTGGTATCAGGCCGATCTTAAAATTCATGGTGTGGATGCGGATGCTGTATTCGATATCCTCGCCCGAGCGGGTGATGATAAAACCGCCGGCTTTCTCCCATACCTGCCTTGATATGCCCATGTTAAAGCTACGCGGGTGAAACTGGCCTATACTCTTTTTATTGCCACGGATGCCACCGGTTGTGAAAGGCGAGGTCATGGAATAACTGATAGCTTTTTGCACGGGCGTAAATGACGGATGCGCAGCATCGGGACCGCCATAGGCATCAAGCCAGTTTTTGGCAAGTGAATTATTGACTATCTCCAGGTAATCTGCAGGAATCAGGCAATCAGAATCGAAAATGATAAAATAATCGCCTTTGGCGCGCTCGAAAGCGTAATTGCGCGCAAAACCCTGGCCCGCGTTTTCCTTTACAAAATACCGTACGTTTAACTGATCGGTAAAGCTGTTTACAATATCTTCAGCATCATCAACAGAACCATCCTCAATAACCAATACCTCAAAGTTTTTATAGGTTTGCTTTGTAAGCGATTCAAGCAGCTCTTTTATTTCTTGCGGTCGGTTATATAATGGTATGATGATGGAAAAAAACATATGTATAGATATGCAGATGTGCGTAGGTGCAAATGTGCAGATTTTTTTTAATTGGGTTTATGTTGTTGATAAATGGGATATTCTATCTGCATATCCACACATCAGTACATCAGATCCTGTCTTCTATCTGGTAATGATTTCGCTCGGGGGCGCTGCGGGCTACCAGTTCGGCCACAAAGCCGGTTAAAAACAATTGCGAACCAATAATAATAGCCACTAATGCAATGTAAAATAAAGGCTGCGCCGTTACCTCGCGCGAGTATTTGATATGATGTGCAATATCATACAATTTGTCGCTGATGATCCAGATAGCACAGATCAAACCGGCAAAAAAGCTTAGACTGCCCATAGCGCCAAAAAAGTGCATGGGGCGCTTGCCGAATTTACCAACGAAGAATATAGAAAGCAGGTCTAAAAAGCCATTGATAAAACGGCTCATACCAAACTTGGTAGTACCGTATTTACGGGCGCGATGTTCAACTACCTGTTCGCCAATTTTTGTAAAACCGGCCCATTTGGCAATTACCGGGATATAACGATGCATTTCGCCGTAGATCTCGATATTTTTGATCACCGTTTTACGGTAAGCTTTCAGTCCGCAGTTAAAATCATGCAGATTATTTATGCCCGACATTTTACGGGTAGCCAGATTAAATAATTTGGTAGGGATAGTTTTGCTTAACGGGTCATAACGTTTAGCTTTCCAGCCCGATATCAGGTCGTATTTCTCTTCGGTAACGCGGCGATAAAGCTCAGGTATCTCGTCGGGACTGTCCTGCAGGTCGGCATCCATGGTGATCACAACATTGCCCTGCGCGGCCTCAAAGCCTACATTAAGTCCTGCTGATTTACCATAATTGCGCCTGAATTTGACACCCTTAATAAAAGGATTATTTAAACGCAGCTTGTTGATCATTTCCCATGAACCATCGGTGCTGCCATCGTCAATTAAGATGATCTCGTAAAGGAAACTGTTTTCATCCATCACTTTGCTTATCCATGAGGTAAGCTCGGGTAATGATTCAACTTCGTTATATAAAGGTATTACTACTGATATATCCATTGATTTGGTGATAGGGCTAAAGCTGCTGCTTATTTTAAACCCATGCAAAAATATAAAAAATGTGCATTGATTTTAAGTGGAGATACCTCCCTGCTGGTTAAATAATGTTAAACCGGCATAAACGCAAAATAAGCAAGAAATATTACCTTTATCATATGCGTAATAAATATTTGTTTGCAACCTTAATTATCAGCAGTTTAATAGTTAGTTCTGCTTATACATACCAGTCGGGTAAAATTATCCAGATCAATGTGGATGACCTTTTAAACGTTCGCCCGGTAACTACACTTACACGAGGTAAATTAGTAGTTTGGGACAAAGGTGTAGATCGTGAGAACGGATACCTTACGATGGCTGCTGCTTTATTTAATAATGAGACAAACCCTAAGGCTATTCCGGATGATCCTTTGATCCCGGCTGATCAACATCATCCTGCTATTTTATTACATTATGCTAATAACGAAGGGACAAAGAGCCAGGCAAAATTATTAGCAGATACCAATTCCCTTACCATAAAAGTTCCGAAACACAATTACAGCGATCTGTACGTATGTCTTACAAGCGCTTACGGTAGTTCTAAAATTGAATATGACCTGATCTATACCGATGGGGCAGAGGTGAAGCAAATAACCGTACCCGATTGGGCCAATGATGTGTCTGCTGATGATCCCGATTTTAGCTATGTGGTACATGACATGGCCAAATGGAGCAATAAAAGTACCTTAACAGAAACCGAGCATCATAATATCCATGCGCTTAATGTACACCCGGATGCTAAAAGGGTATTAACCGGAGTGAAATTCAAAAATCTTTCTAAAACTTATATGTTGTTTTGGGCCGCTACCGGCGTTGTGAAATAAACTTTAATCGAACTGATTTTGCAGCCTTATCAGGCGGTCTATTATCAGGTTAAGCTTATCTTGTTCGTTTTTAACAAAGCGTCCTTTTAAATAAAAAGTACAAAACAATAACCAGGAGGTGGTTAAAGTATAGGCTATTATTTTAAACATGGTTGACGCGCTTTGAAGTACTTCATAGAAATATAGCAAGAGGCCGCCGCTTATTAAACAAACATACAGGTAGTATAAACCTCCGTATACTTTAGCACGGTTTTTCTGATATTCCTTAAGATCCTGTAAATAGCTTGCCGGGTCAATGGTAATATCCTGCTTGTTGATGATGCGGTAATCTCTTACCATCATAATTACATACAATATCATAGTAAGCAGTATAATAGATATGCCCAGGTAAGTAACCCATGAGTTAAAAACAAAAAACACCATTACAACAAATATCCCGGCTAATGAAATTGCCATACTGGTAATGTTCCAAAACAGTTTCCTGCTTAGCCCGCTCATTCCCTTCTTCACCTGTTTCAGCACATCATCTACTGAAAGCTGATCCTTTTTTGGCTGTTCCTGCCAAACCGACATTAAATGATCAAAGTCTTTCATACTGATTATATAATTCTGTCAATTTCTGTTTAATACGAAAAATCTTTACCCTTAGGTTTCCTTCGGATATGCCCGATATCTCTGCAATTTCAGGATAAGGTAATTCATCAAGCACCATTGTAATAATTATCCGTTCCGACTCTTCGAGTTTAGATATACATTTATACAATAAAGCAACCTGTTCGGTTTTTTCTGATACTTCTTCAATTTTGGTTTCGGCTATCAGCGGTGTCAGCTCGTCTTTAGCCTGGCGTTTTTCTGATCTAAGATAAGTTAAACAAGTGTTTACCGCAATACGGTAAATCCATGTCGAGATCATTGCCTGGTTACGAAATTTATCCAGGTTTTGCCATACTTTTAAAAATGTTTCTTGTAGCAGGTCGTTCGCAGCATCATCATCCCCGGTGTAACCATAGCACAAATGGAATATCTTTTTTGAATTAGCTTCAAATATTTGCTTAAAGACAATTTCCTTTTCGGCGGCCACAGTTATTGATCAGTTTTTTTCTGTTTAGATGCTAAGATAGGAGGAATGTTACAACAAATAATTGCTCTTGTTAAACCAGCTTAGTTTTTTTTCGGCATCATCAAGTACCGTGTTGTAATCATTAATAAAATCATATTGCAGATCTTCATGCAGCTTACCTATGGCGGTACGTATTTTTTCTACCTGTCTTACCAATATCAAGCGCAAGGGCTTGTAGGCTGTACGCCTGTCGGCATATTGAATATAGTTAGTACAGAAATTAAGTAACAGGTCTATCTCGGCTTCTTTTGATGACATGAACTTAGTGTATTTACTAATCAGCCTCAATATTTTACGCAGGTATTTTGCTGCCTCATAACTACGCACCGGCAACTGGCTAAACATGAAACCGGCCTCAGCCTTTACTTTTTCAATAAAAGCGGTATCATTATCAGCCTCGAATAGTAAATAGGCTAATAACTCTTTGTTTTCTTTTTTATGCCGGGCAAGGCGCAGGCACAATTCGGCTACCTGCAAGCCGGACAGGTGCTGCAATTCTTTTTTAATATCCTGTAAGCCATAAGTGGCTGTGCTCATCTTTAAAAATTTATATTTTTAGCAAAATAGTAATTAGTTGTAGCTTCGCACCGTTAAATTTATAAATGAAACAAAGCAAACTCACGCTTTACATTTTTATTGCACTTATATTAGGTGTTATAGTTGGTTACATATATAACGTAGCTGTAATTACCACATACAATAACAAAATCAGTGCCGCCGAAACAGCCATCAAAGTTATTGATAATAAACTGGTGTTATTGAAAGATACTACGTCAGTTGTTTATAAAGACCTTAAATCGCAACGGATCTCTGCCACCAAAATACGCAAACTTAACGACGGCATCAGGGAAGATAAGATAGAATACTTCACCATTTTAAGCGATATATTTTTGCGTTTGATAAAAATGATCGTGGCGCCGCTGGTATTTACTACGTTGGTTGTAGGTGTGGCTAAAGTAGGGGATATTAAAGCCGTAGGCAGAATAGGCGGAAAAACATTGCTCTGGTTTTTAAGTGCTACATTGGTGTCATTATTGTTGGGCATGTTACTGGTTAACCTGTTTCAACCCGGACACGAAATGCACCTGATGCTGCCCGACAGCCACCTTAATACCGGGATACAAAAAACTGCATTATCCTTAAAAGATTTTATCAGCCATGTTTTCCCGAAAAGTTTTTTTGAGTCGATGGCGAATAACGAGATTTTGCAGATAGTAGTGTTTGCCTTGTTCTTTGGCGTCGCGACGGCCTCAATTGGCGAAAAGGGCGAGATAATTATTAAAGCTTTTGACGCGATAGCCCATGTTATTTTAAAGATAACTGGTTATGTAATGAAGATTGCCCCGTTGGCTGTATTTGGCGCTATTACAGCTGTTGTAGCTAAGCAGGGATTGAGTATCATATCAACCTACGCTGTATTTATAGGCGAGTTTTACTTCTCACTCATTATACTTTGGGTCGCTATCATCTTAGCCGGATTTTTTGTTTTAAAGAGCCGTGTATTTACACTGGTTAATAATATTAAAGATGCCATGCTGGTGGCTTTCGGCACATCAACCAGCGAGGCAGCCTACCCGCGGGTATTAATTGAGATGGAGCGTTTTGGCTGCAGCAATAAAATAGTAAGCTTTGTATTGCCGCTGGGATATTCATTTAACCTGGATGGCTCAATGATGTATATGACGTTTGCATCTTTGTTCCTGGCGCAGGCTTACAGCATTCATTTATCTTTCGCCCAGCAGTTGATCATGCTGTTAACGCTGATGTTAACCAGCAAAGGGGTAGCGGGTGTGCCGCGGGCATCATTAGTGGTAATAGCGGGAACTATCGCCATGTTCAATATCCCTGAAGCCGGATTAGCATTACTGATTGGTATCGACCCCTTATTAGACATGGGGAGATCGGCAACCAACGTATTAGGTAATGCTATGGCTACTGCAGTGGTAAGCAAGTGGGAAGGAGAGCTGGCAGATGGTAATCCGATATCAATAGAATAAAATCAATAATTCATTAACTCGATAACTCAATAATTCCATAATTAACACCCATGCTTTCAAGATCAAAACGAATATTCCTGGCGCTAAGCGTTATCCTTCCATTTCTTTTTTACTGTTTATATTATTACGGGCATATGCTAAAAAATGCACCGTATAAATTTGTGGAGTTTGATTCAATGAGCATTCAGTACGGCGATCGTGATAGTTTGTTAAACAAGTACGACTCTAAAACAGGCAATTATCAATACCTGAATAATCGCGACTCGCTGGTTAAAATTCATTTGCACCTTAACGAAAAAGATCTGCTTTACCTGCACCGTAAAGCTGCTGATCTGGGTTTTTGGGATTTCCCTGCGGATGAAACCGGCGACAGCATAAAAACAGGCCCTAAACCGGTGCGTTACATCATTGAGTTTAAATACAAACGCAAAAGTAAAAAAGTGGTATTTGATGCAAACTTTGTTGGCGACCAGCGTTTGATAGACGCTAACCAGGGGCTGATAAAAGAAATTTTGCAGGTTATTTCAACTGAAGAGCAAAACGAGAAAAAATAAAAGGCGTGTTGCATATTGAAAATGTAATACCTATATTTGCACCTCGAATTTTAAAAACATTAATTAACAAACCATGTACGCAATAGTAAGTATAGCAGGACAGCAATTTAAAGTTGCTAAAGACCAGCAGATCTTTGTACACAGATTACAAGGTGACGAGGGCGCTAGTATTGAATTTGACAATGTGTTGTTAGCAGAAAACGAAGGTGCTTTCAAATTAGGAACTGATTTGAACGGCGCAAAGGTATCGGCTAAGATCCTGTCTCATTTAAAAGGTGATAAAGTAATTATCTTCAAAAAGAAAAGAAGAAAAGGTTACAAAAAGAAAAACGGTCACCGTCAGCAATTTACCAAGATCGAGATCACCGGTATAACTTTATAATCAGATTTTTAAAACGAAACTTTTTAAGTTTCATAAAAATATAAGAAATGGCACACAAAAAAGGGGCCGGTAGTTCAAGAAACGGCCGCGAGTCACATAGCAAACGTTTAGGTATCAAGATATTTGGTGGTCAGCCGGCAATTGCAGGTAACATCATCGTACGTCAGCGTGGTACCAAACACAATCCGGGCCTTAACGTAGGTATCGGTAAAGATCACACTTTATTTGCTTTAGCAGCAGGCGAAGTAGTTTTCAAAAAGAAAGCAGATAACCGTTCATACGTTTCTGTAATTCCTTTTGCAACTGCACCTGTAGCAGAAGATGCAGCTCCGGCACCAAAAGCAAAAGCAGAAGTTAAAACAGCACCTGTTGCTGAAGTTGCTCCTGAAGTTGTAGCAGAAACTGCTGCTCCTGCTGAAGAAGCTCCAAAAAAGAAAGCTGCTCCAAAGAAAAAAGCTGCTGACGCTGAAGAAGCTCCGGCTGCTGAGTAATCAGATTACTACTCAAAATATAAGAAGCCCGTATCATTGATACGGGCTTTATCGTTTAAACGTAATACCGAATTTGTTCAGTATGGCGTTTGGTTATATTACGCCTGTACCGGCATTTCGCCCATTTCTAAAACCAAAGTACCGCCGCTTATTAAATCCTGATGCGAAAACCACAGTTTATCTAATTTTTTGCCATTCATATTGGCCGACTGGATGTATTTCTTAGTCTTTGATGCTCCTTTAGCAATCAATGTAAAGGTCTTGCCGTTATGCAGGTCGATAGTAACCTTGCTAAACACCGGGCTTGTAATGGTATACGTTGGTGATCCGGGCTGAACAGGGAAGAAACCCATTGACGCAAATACAACTACTGATGACATGGAACCTCCATCTTCGTCGCCGGCTACACCCAAAACGTTATCTTTAAAATAAACATCAAGTATAAACCTTGTCCATTTTTGTGTTTTCCATGGGTTTTTAGTGTAATTAAAAAGGTACGGGATCTGAAACGAACATTGGTTACCCATAGAGAACTGGCCTATCAGCGAAGTCATGTCCGGAAACTTATTTAAAAATGCTGCACGGCTTGTGCCCAAACCTTCACGAAAGAGCTGATCCAGTTCTGCTTCAAATTTATCCTGACCACCCATTAATTCAATTAAACCCGGTATGTCGTGTTGTACACCCCATTTATAAGTGTAGCCGTTGTTTTCGTTATAATAAGACTGTCCTTGCATTTTAGGATCAATGTCTACCCATTCACCTTTATCGTCCTTAGGCATAAATAACATTTTATCTTTGCTCCAAAGGTTTTTGTAATTGAGGGTTTTAGGTAAATAGCGCTTATAAACTTCATCATTCCCTAACTCTTTGGCCAGTTGTGCTACCGCCCAATCGTTATAGCTGGCAGCCAATGTTACAGCTACCGCAGAACGTGCACTGTGATGTTGTTTGGCAAACGGATCGCTTTCAGTTTCGCCAATGCGCAAGGCAGGATAATAACCTTTTTCGTGATAAAAGTCTTCAAGCGCGCCTTTAGGCCCATTGGTTGAGGCCAGCATGGTAGCCTGTTCGGCATTTTTAAGCATGCCTTCTAGTGCTTTCTTAGCATCGAAGTTGCGGATGCCTTTACGATACCCATCCAAAAACATCACTGCCGAGTAGAAGCCAAACATACCCGGCCTGTCGCCATACACCTTTGGATACTCCGGAACCCAGCCGCTTTGCTCGTACATATTTACGTAAGATTGCAGCATATCGCCTTCCTGTTCCGGATTTAGCAACGCTCTTAACGGATGTTGCGCAATGTAATCGCCCCAGGTATAATCTTCGGTATACATAGCGCGTTTATCATCATGTACTTTATCATCATAACCACTGTAATACTTGCCGTACTCATTGATATCAACCATCCTCACATAGCTGCGATACAATGCAGTATAGAAAGTACGTCGCTGACCGGCAGTGCCACCTTCAACCTTTATTTGGTTTATGGTCTTTTTCCAGACAGCTTTTCCTTTTTCTGCCAATTGATCAAAGGTTAGTCCTGCAATTTCTTTCACGTAATTCGCTTTAGCCTGTTCAATGCTGACAAATGAAACCGCAAAACGAAACTCTACCTGGTCAGGATCAGATTTAGAGTAGCTCATAGCCACCTTTTTCCCATCCATCATTTTAGGTGTAGCTAATGCTCCCTGGACTGTGTATTTACCCCAATCTTTATCACCTTCTGACTTGGCACTTTTAGGTTGTCCTGAAAATTCTGCATACATGTAAGCCTTACCTTTTTGCGAATGTATGGCATCGTTTACAAATTCAGTTCCGCTTATGGTATTATCGGTAACATCATAAAGCCCATTATCATAGCAATGGGTGAGGAGTAGATGTTTTTCGACGCCCTTTGGGAAAGTAAAACGATAAATCCCGCCTTTTTTGCTAACCGTATTCTCCACACGAATACCTTTTTCTATTAGCATGGTAGAATAATACCAGGGTTTGGTGATTTCCATATCATGGTCATAGGTCATGCGGTCGTTCCACGCCGAATCGTCTAAACGGCCTTTTGCCGGGCGTACTGAAAAGATGGTTTGCGGCGTGATAACATTTAAGGACAGCAACGGGAAACCTGTGATCTGATCATCCAAATAATCCTGCCGCCTTGGATGCGTTCGAACCATTTGGTTGGGTAGATGCACCACGGGCCGGTTTGTGTTAAGCAGGGGCGCTATATTGCCTATTGTCGGGTCAATATATTGCAGGAAATCTTCCTCAGGCGCAGCTATTGATTCTGTTTCGTTTGTTTTATCTGTTGATGCTTTTAGTTGCGTTGGTATTGCTGCAGCAGCAGCAATTAAGCCACCGGCTTGCATAAATTTACGACGCGATAATCCGTCTTTATTTTCTTCTTTCATTATGGTTTATATCTTTTAACCTTTTGTCGCTTCGCTGATTGCACGACCCGCTGCATCAATTAAGTTTAAGTTCATTTCAGAGTATTTACGCGACAATATTATGCCGTTTGCGCCGGCTTTATAAGCAGCCATAGTAGCCTGGTATACATCGTCAGGCGATTGCTTTCGGCTATCTTTACCTACCGGGATACCAATATCGATGCCGGGCAGGATCAGGCATTTATTTTTTACCCCATTTAAAGCTCTTTGCGTTTCGCGATAAACGTAATCAGGAGATAGGCCAGCTTTTGGCAGGCCTTCATATGATGCTTCACTTGGCCCATAACCAAGCAAATGGTTGTTAAAGCGCATTAATTCATCCAGCGGGATATCTTTAAACATGGTTGAGTGGATGTTTTTAATAAAATGCTGGTAACGCTCTCCGCCGCAATTATTATAAACTACTATCTTCAAAAAATCAACCCGTTTAGCCAGATCTTCATAATCCCTTGTAGCGCGGAAAAAGGGATTGAATGAATTAACGTGCTCAATATGTAAACCAACCAATTGCTTTTTATTCAACGCTTTTACGGCTTTGTAAACGTCGTCAACAATTTGGTGCTTGCCAAAGTCGAATAACCTGTCCCAGGCAACTATTTCCGGATATTCAAGCATGATACGCTGAAATTCCACATAATACCCATCGCTTGGGCGTTGGTCGGCTTTACAGGCTTTTGCAAATTCATTTAGTTTAAGATAACCTTCTTTTGTCCGTTCAAAGCTGATGCCCTTCGCCTTAGCTGCTGCCTGGTGATATTCGCAAAAACAGGTAGATTTTGACGGATCAACATTGCCAACCAAATGGCTGGCTCCTAATGCATTCAATAACGGGCCGCTACGCTCATTGAAGAACACAATGCCATCCAAATCATAACTGGCGCAAGTGTCTGTAGCCAGTGCCGTCCAAAACTCACGAACGTTTGGATTAAACAAACAGGTTGTCTTTGCTTTACGACCCATAAGGTCAACTTCATGGCACTCGTCTATTCCGGGTACATCGTCGCGCCATTGGTCTTCAATAGTGGCAAAAACTTTCATGCCGCGTTTATGTGCACCTTTTATCACTTCGGCAACTAAATCGCGATTGCCATATTCCGGCGACCGGGTATCCTTTAAAACTGTGTTTTGATAGTATTTGATATTGGGAATGGCATAATTACCACCATGATAATTTTTATCAGGTTCCTGCGGCCCATGGTCAGGAAATGGTTGCCCGCTTACCTGGCGACCCGATAAACCATCGCCATAAGTAAAAGTATTCAGAAATATGGTGTTGATAGCGCCGCGTTTTTGTAAGGTATCCAATACGGTATCTATGCCCTCGTCAGCAAATGATGCCATGCCGACTTGCAACCCGTTTATATAATCCTTGGCCGGATTTGCTGCAACGACAGAGGATAATTTCAGCAACGGGTTGCCCGCTAAAGCCAAACTTAACACGGCTCCGTTTTTTAAAAATATGCGTCGTGAGTTATTACCGGCAAGGCTATTGACCGGCGATAGCTTAAAAGCTTTCATACACAGGTTATATTGGATTACCTAAATATGCTGATTATTATCGGCATAAGGCAATACCACCGCTGTAAAAAAGCTGATACTAAGCAGTTCTAATATTCCCTTACCATCAAACTGTCTGCAAATTTGCGCAGGTATTGTTTGTTCTGTTCAGGTAGATTGATCTTTTCAAGCGCGTCAAAAGCTTTTTCTGCATAGGTTTGCATGGCAGTTTCCGCATGATCTTTTACCTGCAGATCGTTGTAAATCGTAGTAACCGCTTTTACCTTTTCCTGGTTATCAAATTGTTTGGCGTCGATCCATTTATTCAGTTCGGCAACCTGATCTGCATTTGCCAGTTCAAGCGATTTGAGCAGCAGGAAGGTCTTTTTGTTGGAGATGATATCACCGCCAACCTGTTTACCAAATTTTTCGGGCGAGCCATAAACGTCTAAAAGGTCATCCTGCAATTGAAAAGCCAAGCCCAGGTTCTCGCCAAATTCAGCTATCAATTCTGCGTCTTTTATTTCAGCGCCGCCAATTATCGATCCTATTTTTAAAGCGCCGCCCAATACCACCGCTGTTTTAAGGCGGATCATGTAAATATATTCGTCTATTTTTACATCACTGCGGGTTTCAAAGTCCATGTCTAACTGCTGGCCCTCGCACACGCCTACGGCGGTATCATTAAATATGTTTAATATTACCCGCAATAGCCTGTCCTCAACGTTCATCATCAACTTGTAGCCTTGTATCAGCATCACATCGCCGGATAGGATGGCAGCGTTTTTATTCCACTTTTCATGCACGGTTACCTTGCCACGACGCAAAGGCGCGTTATCCATGATATCATCATGCATCAGGGTGAAATTATGAAATACCTCTATAGCCAACGCGGGCAATACGGCGTTCTCTACGTCACCGCCAAACAGATCGCAAGCCATTAAAAGCAGGGCAGGGCGCATGCGTTTGCCGCCCATGCTTAAAATATATTGAATTGGCTCATACAACTCGGCAGGATAAGCCGGGTATCGGAGATTAGTTACCGCTTCGTCAATCAGTAGTTGTAGATCTTGTAGTTTTCTCATAGTTATAGTTTACAGGAGCAATTAATCCTGTACCAGCGAAAAATCAATCTGCTTTTTAGTCAGGTCGACGTTTTTAACGCGTATTTGCACTTCATCACCCAATTGGTAAACTTTCTTTTTGCGCTGGCCGATGATCGCATAATTTTTCTCGTCTAAAGTATAAAAATCATCAGAGATATCACGCAGCCTGATCATGCCCTCGCATTTATTTTCAATGATCTCTACATACATACCCCATTCTGTAACGCCCGAGATAACGCCACTGTAGACATTACCTACCTGGTCTTTCAAAAATTCAGCCTGTTTGTATTTGACAGATGCGCGTTCTGCATCGGCAGCTTTTTTCTCCATTTGTGATGAATGCTGGCACAATTTCTCGTAATGCTCTGCATTGACAGATTGGCCGCCATCCAAATAATGTTGCAATAAACGGTGCACCATCACATCCGGGTAACGGCGGATGGGAGAGGTGAAGTGTGTATAATGATCAAACGCCAAACCATAGTGGCTGCTTGTTTTTGTGGTATAGATAGCCTTAGCCATCGAGCGGATAGCCAGGTGTGTCAACACGTTTTGCTCTTTTTTGCCTTCCACATCCTCCATTAAAAAGTTGAGGGATTTGGCAGTTTCCTTGTCAGATTTTGTATTGATCTTATAACCAAATCTTGAGGCAAAATTAGCGAAACTGGCAATAGCGTCAGGTTTTGGCGCGTCGTGCGCACGGTATACAAATGTATATTTCTGTTTGCCCTTGCCTTTTTTGCTCACAAACTCGGCTACCTTACGGTTAGCCAAAAGCATAAAGTCTTCGATCAGCTTATGTGCGTCTTTACGCTCTTTTACGTAAACGCCGGTAGGTTTACCTTTATCATCCAGTATAAACTTAACCTCGGTGGTTTCAAAGCTGATGGCGCCATTTTTAAATTTACGGTCGCGCAGGATGTAAGCCAGCTCGTTTAGTTTTAAAATTTCACTGGTGTAATCTCCCTGCTTGGTTTCAATAACTTCCTGTGCTTCTTCGTAAGTAAAACGCCTGTTAGAATTGATCACTGTTTTACCAAACCATTCGGTAATGATATTTGCTTTTTCATCCAGCTCAAATACGGCGGCAAAGCATAGCTTATCCTCATTAGGCCGTAGAGAACATAAACCGTTTGACAACCGCTCCGGCAACATTGGTATAACCCTGTCAACCAGGTAAACTGATGTTCCGCGATCAAAGGCTTCCTTATCCAGGGCCGAATCCGGAATGATATAATGCGATACGTCCGCAATATGTACACCGACCTCGTAATTGCCGTTATCCAATATTTTAAAAGATATCGCATCGTCAAAATCTTTGGCATCAAACGGGTCGATGGTAAAAGTAATGACGTCCCTGAAATCTCTTCGTTTGGCAATCTCCTGTGGGGTTATATCCGCGGCTATCGCTTCTGCATCATGCTCAACTTCGGCAGGGAAAGATAAAGGGAACCCATACTCAGCGAGAATAGCATTCATTTCGGTATCATTCTCGCCTTGATTACCCAAAATGTGTTTGATGCGGCCTACTGGGTTTTTAGCCTGTGCCGGCCAGTCGGTAATTTCAGCGACTGCCTTGATGCCGTTCTTTGCACCATTAAGCTCGCCCATGGGGATAAAGATGTCGTGCATCATCTTGCGGTCGTCTGGGATGAAGAACGCGTACCTGTCTGATAGTTTCACAATACCTGTGAACTCCATTTTAGCGCGCTGCAGTATTTCTATCACTTCGCCTTCCTGGCGCTTGCCTTTGCTTTTAGCATAAACATAAACCTTAACGCGGTCGCCGTTTAGTGCGTTTCTTAGTTTTCGCGGGGCGACGAATATATCGCTCTCGTCAGGGTCGTCCGTAACAATAAAGGCAGAACCATCATTGGTCAGGTCGACCTTGCCTTCAACAAAGGTTTTAAGCTCGATGAGTTGGAATTTGCCGGGAGATACTTCTTTTAAGGTTTGCTTAAATGCTTCTTCTTTTAAAATATCAAGTATGGTATATTTTGCATCAGGATCGCGCACGTTCAATTTTGCCGATACCTGTTTGTAATTAAGTGGTGTATTGCCATTTTGCTCAAAAATATCAAGTACCATTTGGGTGAGTACCGTATTTATTGTTGCGCTGTGTTTCTTTTTGTTAGACATAGATATGTATTTATGCGAAGATACGTGATTAAGTACGATATTGTGAGTACTGACCAGCGAGTTATGAAATTACAGGGTCATAATTGTGAATAGCATTTCAAAACCCCGGTATTGCGCCAATCAGCCTCTTTGTGTATTCTTCCTTCGGATAATTATAAATATCATCAGGATCGCCAATCTCAACTATCTCGCCTTTGTTCATTACCATCATACGGTCTGATATATGTTTGATAACCGACAAGTCGTGCGAGATGAAGATGTACGTCAGGTTAAATTCCTGTTGCAAATCACGGATAAGGTTCAATACCTGTGCCTGTACCGATACATCAAGTGCCGAAACCGATTCATCACATATAATGAATTTAGGTTGCAGGGCAAGCGCGCGGGCAATAACTATGCGTTGTCGCTGCCCGCCCGAAAACTCGTGCGGATAGCGGTTAAAATGCTCGGGCAATAAGTTAACACGGTCCAGCAGTTCAAGCACTTTTTGCTTGCGTTGGGTATTGTTGTTGTAGAGGTTATGAACCTGTAACGGCTCCATGATGGATTCGCCGATGGTGAGCCCGGGATTAAGTGACGAGTAAGGGTCCTGAAAAATGATCTGGATATTACTCCGGATATTACGCAGGTCGGTTTTGTTTAAGCTGCGCAGATCGTTCCCTTCAAAGTTGATACTGCCGGCTGTTGGTTCAATCAACCTCAAAATGCTTCGGCCTAAAGTGGTTTTACCGCAACCCGATTCGCCAACTAGGCCCAGCGTTTCGCTGGGGTAAACATCAAAACTTACTCCATTAACTGCTTTCACCATCTTTTTTGATTGACCAAAAATGCCTGAACTAACAGGAAACCAGGTGCTCAGATCTTTTACCTGTACCAAAGGTTGTTGGCTATATAGCTTTTCTTTACGCTCGGTTATTTCTTTTTTAGGATAGTTATACGCTTCGCGGATATTACCGATGCTGGCATCATTATTCATAAAGTCGGCAATTGCCGGCAGTCGTTTAAGGTGGTATTTTACCGATGGCCGGCACGCCAGTAGGCCCTTGGTATAGGAATGTTGCGGGTCTTTAAATATAGTCTTTGTAGGTGCCTGCTCAACTATTTGCCCTTTGTACATCACCAGCACACGATCGGCAATCTGGTTGACAACGCCAAGATCATGCGATATGAAGATCAAACTCATACCGCGTTCCTCCTTTAGCTTTATCAGCAGATCGATGATGGTCTTTTGCACGGTGACATCAAGGGCGGTGGTGGGTTCGTCGGCGATCAATATGTCAGGATCGCAGGAAAGTGCCATGGCGATCATTACCCGCTGTTTTTGCCCGCCTGATAACTGGTGCGGGTAGCTGTCAAATATCGCCTCGGGGCGCGGGAGTTGCACTTCCTTAAATAGCTGTATGGTAAGCGCTCTTGCATCAGCTTTGCTTAAGCCTAAATGCAGCTGTATGGCTTCCATAACCTGGAAACCGCAGGTAAGCACCGGGTTTAACGAGGTCATTGGTTCTTGGAAGATCATAGCCATGCGGTTACCGCGTACTGCCCGCATTTCGTCTTCATGCAGATCAAAAATACTGATATCATCCAGCATCACCTTACCCGATATAGTTGAGTTACTCTTGTCCAATAAGCACATCAAAGCCAGCGAGGTGACCGATTTACCAGAACCTGATTCGCCGACTATGCCAATGGTTTCGCCTTTGCCGAGGCTGAATGAGATGCCCTTAACCGCGTCAAACAAACCGTTTGCTGTTTTAAATTTGATAGAAAGGTCATTTACGGTCAGCATATTATGCTACTATGGTGATATTTTCATCGGGTATCAATGCTTCGCCGCGGTAGCGCCTAAGCAATTGCGCGGTAGCTACCACGTCTTTCTGGCAATAGGTGCAGATGCGCTCTAACTGGTTCTCGTTCCAGTATATGCCACCAACCATACTGCCGTCAATATCATCTTTTGGGGTAGGGATGTTAAATATGGCGGTAAGTAGGTTCAATGAGGTATAACTTTTATAATCACCAAACTTCCATAATTCCATAGTGTCCAGATGGCCTATCTCCCAGGGCTTTTTGCCTGCTATATCCAATTGTTTGGGCAAGGGGAGTCCATGTATCAGCATCCGGCGGCAGATATACGGAAAGTCAAACTCTTTGCCGTTATGTGCCACTAATATCAAACTTGGCGGCTGGCCGTTCAGCATGGCCGAGAATCGCTCTAACAGGTTCTTTTCATCATGCCCGGCGAATGATTTGATCCGTAAGCCACGCTCTGCACCACCGGTAAATATGCCTACCGATATACAGATGATCTTGCCAAACTCGGCCCAGATGCCGGCGCTTTCATAGAAATCTTCGGCGGTTTCATCCTTGCGGATACGTTGGGTCTTGAGGTCCCAAAGCTTTTTAAAATGATCAGGCAATTCGTCGTGCGTGCTGTATTGGGGCACGGTTTCAATATCCAATACCAGTAAATTACTCAGGTCGTACTGTTCAAGCATGCGGGTAGCAATATAAATACAGCCAATATAATGATTGGGTTTGTAAACGCGGCAATTAAATAGGACAACTGACAAGATGTTGACAGATGAAAGCGGGTCGGGTCAGTATGTGTTTTGTTTCACTCGAGTGTGAAACAGATGAAACAAATGAAACAAGATTTTTAGTTAATTTATTGGAAATAAATACTTTGATAAAAATCGATGAAACAAAATGAAACAAAATTGCTGACAAAATAGCGCCACCAATTATGTCTGTTTATTTTATAATACACTACAATTCAATAGTTTGTAGTGTATGTCATTAAGCTGAACTTTGAAAAAAAGTATGGTAAAGCATCCTTAACTTGCTGTAAAATATGCCTAATGTTCAGACTGACCCGGAATTTCCGGAATGCCCGGATCATCTAAAATTTGTACGGCAGTACCGTCGCCTACGGTTTGCCAGTCATGCAGTACCCAAACCACTTTTTTGTTTTTATTTACTTCGATCATTTGCGGGCCTTTTCCGTTTTGCCCGCGCGAGGTGAAGATGGTATTGCCGTTTGCCAGCCTGGTGCAGGTTTGTGGCGCTGATGTAAATTGGTATTCGGCAGGCAGATCGGTTTTGCAATTAAATTCCCATACGGTTTCCTTCTTGCTGTTAACCTCGCGGGTCAGCCAATCTTGTTCGTCTGTAATCAGCGTGTTGCCATTTTTTAACCTTATTGCGGCCCATGGCTTTGGCGTATCGTAGCTCCAGATGGGTTTAAAATCGTTATCATATTCAACTATACGGCCGTCGCTCAGGTAGGATACCAGGTAAGTACCCTGCACGGTAACACGGGCACGGCGAAATTGACCGTGGATCCCTTGTTGATCCGGTTGTTTGTTAAACGGCAGTTCGTGCTCAACCTCAACTTTACCTGTTTTGTAGTTTACTACACAGAGTTTTGCGGGCAGGCCGTTTACCACAAACATTACTTTGTCCAAACCAATTGGCTGGCAGGTATGCACTTCGGTATGGTCTGCGCCTTGCGGTACTTTAAAATCCATTTTCCAAAGCACTTTTTTATCCGGCGTTATCAGCGCGACATATTTCATTCGGCTAAATAAAATATTACCGTTTGATAGCATCCACACATCATCAAACTCAGGACCTTTGCCTGTATTATAAGTCCAGATAACCTTGCCGTCTTTAATCAGGAACATTCGGTCACAATTTTCGCCTACATACAGCATTGGGTGTTGGGCCAAACCGTTTCCGGGCAGGTTTGCCGGGGTTTCCTCTGTCGAACTGATAGTGGTGCCAATTCTTCTTCGGAAGCCATAGCGGGCACATTAGCGGCTGTAAACAGGTTAAGCACATCCATGCACGGCGTTTTATCTTTAGATGTAGCATTTGTCTTATTTTTTTGCTGCGAGCAAGCTATGGATGAACAAATTGTTAAAGCAAGGAGAATCACGACACTTTTTTTCATAGTAATTAGGTTTGCTTGTTATCAAATAGCAGGTTAAGGTATTCAGTAAAGAATGTCCAATTTAATTGATTAAACGATATTAAGAGTTTTTAAACGACGATGATAGTTATCAGTAAGGAAAATTAACGCAATCGTTGCCAATGTTTGTAAATATATAGTCTATGTAAATTTTATGTTACAAAATATAAATATTTATTACATTTGTCTGATAGCTAAGCGTCTATAAACCTGCTTGCTGCCCCCTTTTAATTTAAACTTAAGTATGAAAAGAATTTTACTACTATTATTTGTGGTGCTTTTTGCTGTTGCCTGTAAAAAAGATAAAACTGCCACTAAACCTACAAGCACAACTACCGACACTACCAAAACCTTGCCGCATGTGGTGCTTAATATCCCGGCCGAATCTATTAAGCTTAATCCATCCGGCAATGCGCCATTATCGGCTATTATCTCGTATACAACCACAGTGCCCGGCCATACAAAAATTGAAGTGGAGGGACGTGATGGATTAGGTTCTGAAATTACACAGGAATTTTCTGATGTTGGATTGACACATAATATCCCGGTATTAGGCTTATATGCCAATTGGGATAACATCATAGACCTATCATTTAAAGATAGCCAGGGAAATGTATTAGCCGAAGCTAAGCTGCATATCAGAACTGCCGCTTTACCGGTGAACACGCCGACCTCTATGACAATTGATGTTGCCGATAGGGCAAACATGGAGCCGGGCTTTAACCTGGTGAGCAGTTTCAGCGGTTTGCCAAACCCACCGCAAACACCTTATATAATGGATAGTTATGGCAGGATCCGCTGGTGCCTTGATTTTTCAAAGAATGATAATTTAAAGAACCTGTTTTATGATTGTGGTATCGCAAGGCTAAAGAACGGTGATCTTTACTTTGCCGATTCATCATCAGGTAAGATCTATGAGGTAGATATGATGGGCAAAATAATTCATTCGTGGTCGTTCCCCGGTTATTCTTTTCACCATAATGTTTATGAAAAGCCCGATGGTAACTTCCTGATCACGGTTAACAAAGATGGCAGCACGCATGCTGATGGTTCGCCAACTATTGAAGATCATATTTTAGAAATTGACAGGACAAGCGGTAATATAGTAAATGAATGGAACCTGCTTGAATCATTAAACGAATATCGGCAAACACTTAATAATGACCCGCAAGACTGGATTCATGTTAACGCTGTAATTTATGATCCGTCAGACAATACCATCATCATATCGGGCCGTGTTCAGGGCGTGTTCAAGTTAAGCTATGATAATCATGTACAATGGATAATTGGCCCGCATAAGGGCTGGGGTAAAAACCAACGCGGCGAAGATCTGAATAATTATCTGCTTACACCACTTGACGCATCGGGCAATAAAATTACAAATGCGGATATTTTAAGCGGCAATAAGAACAGCCCGGATTTTGAATGGAATTATTACCAGCATTGCCCGACAATTTTGCCAAGCGGCGATCTGTTACTATTTGATAACGGCACGACAAGAAACTTTGACGGATCACTACCTAACTATAGCCGTGCGGTAGAATATAAGATCAACAAAGCCAATATGACTATTCAGCAAGTGTGGGAGTATGGAAAGGAACGCGGGATAGAAACCTATTCGGCAATAGTCTCTTCAGTATTTTATCTACCGGGTTCAAACCACATACTTTTCTCGCCCGGGTTTAATGTGCAAAACAAGAATGGATCCGGCGGTAAAATTGTAGAGGTTGACTATGCCACTAAGAAAGTGGTGTTCCAGGCAAGCGTAAATAATTCTAACGGCTGGGGCTGGCACAGGGTGTATAGGATACCGTTATATGTTAATAACAACGCGTATTAAGAAGTTTTGTAGCTAAATCAAACAAATAACCACCGCTCATTTATTGGTCTTTTAACCAATAAATGAGCGGTGGTATACCCAACGTTTTATTTTTTCGGCACGATGTATTAGTTATACGGCGATATCACACGCCGGTGACTACTTATGATAAAACGCATTGCGCAATTTTTTTGCCGCCATAAATATCCTGCCGTTCATTTTGATATTCACGAATACGTAAAAGTTTATACCTGCCCAAATTGCGGCAAGAAAAAAACGGTAAACATTAGCGATAAGCCCGAATACGTGAAAGTACTGCCAACTGATTATTACGCTTATCAGCAAAGTTTAAAAAAGGTATATGATGAAGAAATAGATGATGTTGAAAAAATTGGAGATTAAACAAAAAGCCCGGTAGTTTTGCTACCGGGCTAAATATATTTAGTAAAGATATTAGGTTGTGTAGCCTAATATCTTCAATACCTGTTTACTGTTTTGTTCTTCGCCAAACACCTCAAAATTAAAAGTCTCGTCGCGGTTACGGCGGATGATAACGTGTTTAGGCGATGGCAACAGGCAGTGGTGGATACCACCGTAGCCGCTCAATACTTCCTGGTAGGCACCGGTATTAAAAAAGCCCAGGTATTGCACCTTACGGGTTTTTGGCATAAACACACTGTTCATGTGTGCTTCCTGGTTATAATAATCCTGGCCGTCACAAGTAATGCCGCCAAGGTTAACACGTTCGTATTCAGAGTCCCAGTTGTTTATAGGCAGCAGGACGTACTTTTGGTTCAAGGCCCAAACGTCAGGCAGGTTGGTAATAAATGAGCCATCCAGCATCAGCCAGCGCTCACGGTCGTTTTGCTGTTTACGGCCCAATACTTTGTATAAGATGCCCGATGCTTCAGCGCAGGTGTATTTACCAAATTCGGTAATGATATCCGGCTCTATAGTATCGTTTTCGGCGCAGATTTCTTTTATCCGGCTCACGATCTCGTTGATCATGTACTCATAATCAAAATCAAATACCAGCGAATCTTTAAATGGCATACCACCGCCGATATCCAGTGTATCTAACGCGGGGTTGATCTTCTTGAACTTGCAGTACAGCGTAACGTATTTCTCTAACTCGTTCCAGTAATATGGCGTATCAGAAATACCTGAATTGATGAAGAAATGCAGCAGCTTAACCTGGAAATTAGGATTTTGCTCGATCTTATTATAATAAAAATCGATGATATCCTCCATACGGATGCCTAAGCGCGAAGTATAGAACTGCGAATCCGGCTGCTCTTCCGCGGCTATCCGGATACCCAGGTTGCACGGGGTGGTCAGTTCTACCTCGTCGTCGTACAGGTTAAACTCTTCCTTATTATCCAATACAGGTATGATGTTTTTAAAGCCATCATGCAGCATGTCGATAATATATTGCTTGTACTGAAAAGTTTTAAAGCCATTACAGATAACGGTCATCTCCTTGGTAATAACGCCTTTCTTTTCAAGCGCGTCAATCATCGGCATATCAAAAGCTGATGATGTTTCCAGGTGGATATCGTTTCTTAAAGCTTCTTCAACAATATGTTTAAAGTGCGAGCTTTTGGTGCAATAGCAATATTTATAGCTGCCGCGATAGTTGTTTTTTATGATAGCCTGCTGAAACAGCAATTTTGCCTGCTGGATCTTTTTAGTGACCATAGGCAGATAGGTAAAACGCAGGGGAGTGCCATACGTTTCGATCATCTCCATTAAATTAAGATCATGGAAGTATAATTCATCGTCGATGATCTCGTAGCCTTCCTGCGGAAAGCCAACGCTCAAGTCAAGAAATTCCTGGTAACTCTGCATTTATAAAATTTTTGGCAAAAATGTAATTTTTTAACGGAATTAACGGCTATTTATTAATGGAAATTTTATAGTTGAAATGTAATTATTATGTGTCATTGGTCATTCTGTCATTAGTCATTTGATTTGGTGCCTATTTTACCATGGTCTATGGACTATCGGCCACGGACTAAAACGGGTAAATGCACCTCGGCAATCATACACCTCGCGCTGCCGCCACCGTTGGTTTCAATGGTACTAATATCAGCATAGATCAATTTTCCGTATTTGGATAAGGCGCTTATTTGATGCGTGGTTAATGAGTTATAAGCGCTCTTCGACATGACGATGAGGGTATCTTCATTCACGTTTTTTATCTCAAGCATATTCCCCGCAAAGTGGTTCATCTGGTCAAAAGATATCTCGATGATCTCTTTGTTAGTGGCTTTTAATGAATTTATAACTAATTGTTTTTCATTAGTATCAGTTATACTATCTAAACAAATAGTAGCAAACTGGCTCCCAATGCACATTAATACGTTGGTGTGGTAAATGGCCAGGCCGTTTTCGTCAAAGGCGTGGAAACTAACCGCTTTATAACCTGCTTGCCGGCAAAAAGTTGCCAGTGCGTTTCTGTCGGTACGGGGCGAAAGGCAGGCGTAGGCTATTTTATTTTCGCGGTCAAGTACCATACTGCCTGTACCTTCTAAAAACCTGTCTTCATGCTCAAAACGGCTCAGGTCAATAACGTGTTTAATATTAAATTGAGTAGCTAATATTTTGACGATATCTTCACGGCGTTCCAGCCTGCGGTTAACGGCTTGCATGGGGTATAAAAATACATCGCCGCCGGCGTGAAAAGATATCCAGTTGTTTGGGAAAATAGAGTCGGGGGTATGCGGTTGCATCGTATCGTTAATCACGGTCACATTTACGCCGTTATCTGTCAAAACTTTTACCAGTCCGTCAAATTCTGCAAGCGCGTTGGCCTGCACCTTTTGCTGATCGGCACCACGAGTTTGGAATGCATTGCTTTCGGCAGTCTGCTCGTTAAAGCCAAAACTTACCGGGCGTATCATTAACAGGTTTGAGGTGGATTGGTTATTAATCATTTGCTTCGCGTCATTAGTCATTTGCTTTGCGTCATTGGTCATTATAGTTATCATTAAGTATTGAAATTTGCAATGACTAATGACACGATAACCAATGACTATAAATTATCCCTTTGCAATGGCATACTCATACAGTGAAACCCGCCGCGTGCCCTTGAAAGTTCGGCAGATGGCATCAGGATCAGCGTATCTTTCAGCAATTGCGGATCGGCCTCGTCGTTTTCAAACTTCTTTAGCAGGTCCTTAACTTTTACTACATGGAAACCATTCTTTTTAAAGGCCTCTATGGTTTTATCGTTACGGTCATAGCCTAAAACCACACCTTCTTTTATAGCCAGCAGGTTGCAGGAGTCGGTCCACTGCTCACGGGCATCATAGGGGAAAGTGTCATTGCCTGAGTAAATAAATTTGGTTGGCTCTGTGCTTTGCAGATCGTTTTGGCTGATGTCATTTAACAGATCTTCAATACAGCTAAAGGTGCGCGGTTTCTTTTTACCTTTTTCAAACTGCAAGATATCCGTGCGGTCCTTGTCCTTTGTTTTTTTATCGGCCAGCCAGGCAATGGGTTCGCTATCCTCAACCGGGTTTTGGGTGACGGCTAGCGAATGCAACAGCACCCACACATTACGTTTAACCTGGGTAAATACAGTATCAATGTGCATATAATCACGTCGGTATGGAATTTTTACTACCGTTATCTTATCCACCACATTATTGGCAAACAATAGTTTTATCGCCTCGTTAGCACCACTGGCCGATGTCCGTTCGCTGCAGCCAATAATTAAGTGGCCGGGGCTGATCATCATTACGTCGCCGCCTTCAAGTGTGGTTTTTTCGTCAAGGTCTTCGCCGGGGCGTAAAAAATGCTGTACGGTTTCGGGTATCTCCAGGATATTGTCGCGGTAACCTTCAAACAGCGGATGGTTAAAAAAGATATATCGCGCCAGCAAAGTCTCGCGCGAACGCGCCTTTTTAGCGGGCTTATTTAAAAGCATAAAGTTGTTAATAGCAATACCAATATCCCGCGAAAATATCAGGTTGGGGATAGGCGCGAAGATCATTTCATTGGTGTTTAATGAGCCCGATATAAAGATCTTAGCCAGCTCAACCGGATCGGTATCTGTTAGGTTTTGCTGTAGGCGATAGTTGCAGCTTTCAATGGCACATACAGAAGCCGTAAGCTTATTCCGAATATCCTCATCGGCCAAAATATCTGCCAGCAGGGTTTGGATCTCAATTACTTTATCAGAGGCGTAAAAGTTTTTATTGTCGGGTTTGAAGAAGTCGCGGTTGTTTTCACGGGCATCAATCTCTTTTAGCTTGCCCTTTATTTTGGCAGGATCAAGAAAGTACAGTAGTAGTTTAATGTAGTAGTCATATTCATTTTTGCGCATGCTGTCCAGGTGCACAATATCTTCAAACAGCCAATCCTGCGCTTTTGAAGGGACGACACGGCCCAGCCCGTTGTCAGGACTATGGATAAGCAGCGCGCGCAGGTCGCCAATTTCTGAACTTACATTTAATTTGAAATCGCTATCGGGTAATATCATAGATGTTATTTAGCAACACAAAGCTATCGAGAAAATTTGATATACCCCTCCTAAATCCTCCCCGAGGGGGAGGACTTTACTGTGTTATTGAAGTGGTAATTAAAAGTAATATTAATTAAGTCTCTCCCTTGGGGAGATTTAGAGGGGTTTTGTTAATTTTGCCGCATGAATTTTATTATTGATGTCACCGTTAAAGCCGTTAAACAATTATATCAAACAGATATAACACCTGCCGACGTAAGCCTGCAGGAAACCCGTAAAGAGTTTGAGGGCCAGGTTACCATAGTTACTTTTCCGTTTACCAAATTTTCGCGTAAATCGCCCGAACAAACAGGCAACGAAATAGGAGAGTACCTGAAAAACGAACTGGCAGATGTATCGGCATTTAACGTAATAAAAGGATTTTTAAATATTTCCATATCCAACGCTTATTGGATCACGCAACTATATCAAACGGTCAATGCCGATGATTTTGGCATTTTTAAACCAAACGGTAAAAAGGTGATGGTGGAGTATTCGTCGCCAAACACCAACAAACCGTTGCATTTGGGCCATGTGCGTAATAACCTGCTGGGTTTTTCAGTAGCACAGATCCTAACCGCCGCGGGGTATGAAGTGATCAAAGCTAATTTAGTGAACGATAGGGGTATCCACATTTGTAAATCAATGCTGGCCTGGCAGAAGTGGGGTAATGGCGAAACGCCTGAGTCGACAGGTGAAAAAGGTGATCACCTGGTAGGGAAGTACTATGTGATTTTTGATAAAGAATATAAAAAACAAATAGAAGAACTAAAGGCAGTCGGCCAAACAGAGGAAGAAGCAAAAAAGAATGCGCCACTAATTAAACAGGCGCAGGAAATGTTGTTACAATGGGAGGCGGGCGATGATAAAGTGATTGACCTTTGGCAAACCATGAATGGTTGGGTATACGAAGGTTTTGCCAAAACTTATGAAAAGCTGGGTGTGGCTTTTGATAAATATTATTATGAAAGCAATACATATTTATTAGGTAAAGATATTGTTGAAGAGGGTTTGGCAAGCGGTGTTTTCTTTAAAAAGGATGATGGATCTGTCTGGATCGATTTGACTGAAGACGGCCTTGATCAGAAACTGGTATTACGTGCCGACGGTACTTCAGTATATATCACCCAAGACATGGGTACCGCCCGGTTAAAGTATGACGATTTTAAGATGGACGAGTCTATCTACGTAGTGGGCAACGAGCAGGATTATCACTTTAAAGTACTGTTCCTGATCTTGCAGAAACTGGGTAAAAGCTGGGCTAAGGGCTTGTTTCATTTATCATATGGGATGGTCGACTTGCCTTCAGGTAAAATGAAGTCGCGCGAAGGAACAGTAGTTGATGCCGACGACCTGATAGCTGAAATGGAAAGTACCGCCAAAAAGGTAACTGAAGAATTAGGAAAGATAAACGACTTTAGCGAAGAAGAGAAAACAGAGCTATACCATACAATAGGTATGGGCGCGTTAAAGTATTTCTTGTTAAAGGTTGATCCTAAAAAACGGTTGCTGTTTGACCCTAACGAGTCGGTTGATTTCCAAGGGCATACCGGGCCATTTATACAATATACCCATGCACGGATAAAATCTGTATTGAGCCGGGCTAATATTACTAATGTAGAAGCAGAGCCTACAGAACTTGCATCCGCAGAGTGCGATCTGATTGTTATTTTAACGCAATTTACGGATGTAATTAAACAGGCCGCCACTGGTTTTAACCCCGGTGCTATAGCTAATTATGTATATGAACTGGCCAAGGCATACAATAAATTTTACCACGAGCACTCTATCCTGCAAGCCGAAGACGAATTGGTTAAACAATTCAGGTTGCAGCTTTCTTTAGCATCAGCAAAGGTGATCAACAAAGGCATGGCATTGTTAGGTATAGTGGTACCTGAGCGAATGTAATAGGATTACTTTTTATTTGGGGAGGTGAAAATAAGGTGCTTAATTTATTCTAAATATAATCTTAAGTCATATTATCGTCTACTAAAATAATTATATTTGCGCCGAGAAATTATAATACTGGCTTAATTATTGCTTATGAAATAATATTAAGTTTAAGATATTATAATATCTGGATATGAAAACAAAACTTTTACCTGAACCTATGAAATCCTCTGATAATTATGTTAATAATGAACAACGATTAAGAAAGATCAAGATCAATGTACTATTAGTTATTGCTGTTGTAATTGTATGCATGGTTACTCATTTAAATGATAAAAACAATGGCACAGGATTTACTGAAAGCAATAAAAGCCATTATTTTGATACACCAAAACACCTCAAAGTTTTAAACTTACATGTTGTGCGGGCGGCATAGATGCTGTTGTATTGTTTAATACTCGCCTGGTGACCTGAAATTAGTATACATTTCTGATATTTTGAACACATTATCATCTTAATTATATGGGATGATTTTTTTTGTTATGTTTGATGAACAAACATCTCTTTAAATTATGAACAGAAAACAAACATTATTACTGTCGGTAATGCTTGCTGCAGGTACATTATCGGCCTATGCACAAAAGCCGGAAGATACAGAATTTTATGAACCTGTGCCAAAGGTGGTAACACCGGGAAAAACCAATAGCGATGCACCTTCAGACGCTGTAGTGTTATTTGACGGCAAAAGCCTGAATGAATGGACAATGACCGACGACCGTGGTAAACCGGCTGAATGGAATGTTGCCGACGGGATATTGACAGTTAACAAACACAGCGGAAATATTGAAACTGTAAAATCATTTTCAAGCTATCAGTTACATATAGAATGGCGTATACCGTCAAATATTACGGGCAGCGGCCAGGCACGCGGCAACAGCGGTGTATTCTTGGCATCGTTAGGTAAAGGCGATGCCGGTTATGAACTACAGGTACTTGATTCATACAATAACAAAACCTATGTAAACGGTCAGGCAGGCAGTATTTACAAGCAATTTATACCATTGGTTAACGCCAGCAAAGCACCGGGCGAATGGCAAAGCTATGATGTTATATGGACCGCCCCAACCTTTAATGAGAATGGTACAGTTAAAACTCCGGCAAAAGCTACAGTATTTCATAATGGCGTACTGGTACAAAACGATGTTTCGTTATTAGGGCCAACTCAATATATTGGTAAAGCATCATATAATAATGCAAAACATGGACCTGCGCCAATAAAATTGCAAGCCCATGGCGACCATAGCGAGCCGATAAGCTATCGCAACATTTGGGTTAGAGAATTATAATATTATAAAAATATTTTTTTAACGTTACTTAACTGGTGTACATTCCACCAGTTAAGTAACGTTTTTTTATGAAATAATAAATTTGTTATTCCGTTGAAGTATTAAATTGATAGATTTTTAATGTAAGGATATGTTTATTGAAAATATTTAAATAATAGATAATGAAAATATAGCATTGGTTACAATAATTAAATAATATAAATTTTAATCAATTTGTAGTAATAATATTGATTTAATATGCAATTGTTATTATATTCGGAGGATTTAAATTATTGATTTTTAATTCTTTGCTAATAGTACATGAAAAAACTCCCCTTAGTTTTTTGTTTGTTGCTTTTTGCCTGTTCTGAGCAAAAGCAAACCGTAGATAATACCTCTATTTTTAGCCATCACCCCGCGCCATATCGAGTTTTTGCTGTTGGGGTATGGAACTCTGATTATAATATTTAACACTTACTGATGCCCGTGACGAATATTTTAATATTAAAACGGCATATAGCAGTAACTACAAAAAAGGCGCAGTTTACGTTCCGTGAATTTATTAACTATCATTGACAAGTATAAGGTTATTTATAACTTAGCAATCTGCCGGCATTACCAAATTGTGTAAGTCCGTTTAACCATTAATTACGTCATGATCAAAGATTTAAATTCATTAAACCAGGTAGCCGAGTTTCATACCACATTTAAACATCCTATATTACCGGAGCCAACCATCCCGTCTCCGGAGCGCTGCAAGCTGCGCGTTGAGCTTTTAGCCGAAGAGCTGAAAGAATTGCAACAGGCTATTGATGATAACAATATGGTTGAAATTGCCGATGCACTTTGCGATCTTCAATATGTATTGTCGGGCGCTGTTTTAGAGTTTGGTCTGGGCGAGAAATTTAAAGAGCTTTTTGATGAAGTACACCGCTCAAATATGAGCAAAGCGTGCAAAAATGTCGAAGAAGCAAACGACACCATAGCGCACTATAAAGGAAAAGACAATACAGAATCTTATCATAAAGAAATTGACGGGTTATTCCTGGTTTACAGAACACAGGATAATAAAACTTTAAAATCGATCAATTATTCGCCGGCTGATCTGGGTAAGATATTGGGATAATCCATGCTCGATATACTTTATCGTGATGAACACCTGATAGCGATTAACAAGCCGCATGGTTTGCTGGTACACCGTTCGTCAATAGCTGCCGATGCCGAAGAATTTGCGCTGCAATTGTTAAGGGACCAGGTTGGCTTAAAAGTTAGCCCGGTTCATCGGTTAGACAGGGCCACCGGTGGTGTATTGCTATTCGCGTTGGATAAACAGGTTGAAATAGCCATGCAGCAGCAATTTTCTGATAATCTGGTTCAAAAGAACTATTTAGCTATTGTGCGTGGCTATACTCCTGACGTTGAAGAGATTGACTATCCGCTCAAGAAAGAAAATGGCACCTTGCAGGAAGCATTTACTGCTTACAAAACTTTAAGCCGCGCGGAGATAGCCGTCCCGCTGGGTAAACATGACACATCAAGATACTCATTAATAGATGTTAAGCCTGAAACCGGCCGGATGCACCAGATCAGGAAACATTTGAGCCATGTTAACCATCCTATAATTGGCGATACAACCCACGGTTGCAATAAACAAAACAGACTGTTTAGAGAAAAGTGGGAAATGACCACATTGCTGCTGCACGCTTCAAAGCTGATGTTTAACCACCCGGTTACTCATCAGTCCATAATCATACCAGCGCCGGTACATAAAGAATTTAACCGGGTTATGGTTTTAATGGACTGGTAAAAGCGCAAACAAAGTAAATGCTGCTTTGTAGTTACTGCATGACAGCTACCATATATTACACTATTGTTAATGATGCCGGCGAGCATAAAATTACCATCACCCCGGTAAGCCAGTTTATACCCGGTAGTAACCTTTGTGCAACAGGTATTTTTAAACTAACTGAAAACGGTAACAGCATAGGCGATATTATATTTGACGATAATATGAAGCAGTGGGAGTATACGGGTTTGGGTGACCTGACACACCAGGACGCGGCCGAAATAGCCGGTTTTATACAGATAAAAAACGCTTCGGGCGCTAATAATAATAAAGCGGTGTAAATTCTTTACACAACGGTGTTGCAGGTAAAATATGCTAAATTTACCTTTATAAAAAATACCCTTATATAATTTACAAATGGATGAAATAGAAAATTACGCTGAACATATTCATGAGCAAAGTAACGAACACGCACATCATATCCTGTCAGAAGGAAAAGATAGATGGGTGTTGTTTGTAGCCTTGTCTACAGCGTTAATTGCCGTGTTGGCTGCCATAACAGGCTTACTGGCCGGCGAACATGCTGACGAAGCCATGCTTGCACAGATCCACTCGTCAGATCAGTGGGCATATTACCAGGCCAAAGGCATCAAATCAGAAACCCTTAACCAAACTGGTAAAATATTATTGGCTATGGGCAAAACACCAATTGCCGCTGATGAAGAAAAAATTAAGGAAAATAAGAAGGAGCAGGCCGAAATAAAAGAAAAAGCCGAAGATTTTCAAAAAGAATCAAACACTCATGTTGCCAAACACAGTGTTTTTGCACGTGGCATAACATTGTTTCAAATTTCTATTGCCATAGGCGCCATATCAATTATTGTTAAGCGTAAAAGCTTGTGGCTGGTAAGTATTGGTTTTGCGTGTATTGGTGTTTTCTTTTTAATACAGGGAGTATGGTTTTAATCTATAAAATTTTATGAAAAATATTGTAGGTAGCTGCGCTGTAATTTGCTCAGTTCTTTTTGGGTTTTCTGCCAACGCGCAACTTAAAGAAAATGAAAAAGTAAAGTTAATTACTTTGGACCCCGGCCATTTCCATGCGGCCCTGGTACAAAAAACAGACCTGCCTGATATTGCATCTGATGTTTACGTTTATGCCCCTAAAGGGCCGGATGTAAAATCGCACCTTGATAAAATTGATGCCTATAATCTCCGCAAAGACAATCCTACACACTGGGCTGAAATAGTTTATACCGGTAATGATTTTTTTGATAAAATGATAGCCGAGAAAAAAGGGAACGTCGTAGTGATGGCCGGTAATAATCAAAAGAAAACAGAGTACATTAAAAGATCGATAGACGCGGGTTTTAATGTTTTGGGTGATAAACCTATGGCTATTGATGCCGAGCATTTTGAAATGCTTAAAAGCGCGTTTGTCGAAGCCGCGAAAAGAAAGCTGGTCTTATACGATATCATGACCGAGCGTTATGAAATTACCAATGCCCTGCAACGTGAGTTTGCCATGATCCCCGAGATATTTGGTCAGCTTAAAAAAGGAACGCCGCAACAGCCCGCTGTTGAAATGGAAAGTATCCATTACTTTTATAAATATGTATCAGGCAATGTATTAAGCAGGCCCGATTGGTTTTTTGATACCAAGCAACAAGGCGAGGGCTTGCAGGATGTTGGCGTACACCTGGTAGATCTGACACAATGGGAATGCTTTCCGGATAAAACAATTAGTTATAAGCGGGATATTAAGTTTAACAGCGCCAAAAGATGGCCTTCTTACATAACCCTGAAACAATTTAACACCATAACCCAATCTAACGGCTTCCCTGATTTTTTAAAAAAATATGTTGAGAAAGACACTTTGCTAAAGGTGTATGCAAACGGATCAGTAAACTATAGCTTGTTTGGCACCAATATTAAACTGACCGCAAAATGGGCTTACGCCGCGCCACAGGGAAGCGGGGACAGCCAAAACTCTGTACTGCACGGTACTAAGGCTGATCTGTATGTGAGACAAGGAGAAGCGGAAAAATATGTTCCTGTTTTATACATCGAACCGGTAAACCCGGGTCCTGATTATGAGAAAGACCTGATGGAAAAATTGGAAGATGTACAGGATAAATATCCCGGTGTTACACTGAAAAAAGAACCTAAAGGCTGGGAAGTTATCATTCCTGATAAATACAAAGACGGCCATGAAGCGCATTTTGGTCGCGTTACAGAAAAATACCTGGACTACCTGCGCGAAGGCGATATCCCCGAATGGGAAGTCCCCAACATGATAGCCAAGTATTATACCACCACTACAGCGCTGGCATTGGCTAAGGGCGGTAAGAACTAATTAAGATTTATAAAATTGTTTAGATGATAGGATTTTGATCAGTACGAGATCCTGTAATCCGTTAATCCTATAAATCTTAGTGTATCTTTGCCTGATGATAAAAAAAGCGCTCGAAAATCTAAAGATCACGGCATTAAACGAAATGCAAAACGCGGCAATCAATGCTGACCCAAAACGTGACCTGGTATTGTTGTCGCCCACCGGTTCCGGCAAAACGCTTGGGTTTTTATTACCTGTGCTAAAATCGTTACGTACAGATGTTAACCTGGTACAGGTGCTTATTATGGTGCCCTCGCGAGAGTTGGCGCTGCAAATTGAGCAGGTATTTAAAACCATAAGCAGCGGCTTCAAGGTGAATTGCTGTTACGGTGGCCACGCTACTAAAATCGAGAAGAATAACCTGTCGCAGCCGCCTGCTGTATTGATTGGTACACCCGGCCGAATAGCGTATCATTTACGCCATGAGAACTTTAGCCCGGAGGCTATCCATACTTTGGTGCTTGACGAATTTGATAAATCTTTAGAGTTTGGTTTTCAAACGGATATGACTATCATTATCCGGCAGTTAGAGCATTTAGGCAGGCGAATCTTAACCTCGGCTACACGAATGCCTGACATACCTGACTTTACGGGTGTTGTTGATCCTATAGAGTTGGATTTCCTGAAAAATAAATCCAATACGCCAGACTTGCAACTCAAAGCCGTAATAGCCGAAGCTGCCGATAAACTGGACGCTTTATTCTCGCTAATCTGTAAGATAGGTAATAAAACTACGCTGGTTTTTTGCAACCATCGTGAAGCGGTTGAACGCATAAGCGATCTGCTTTGGAACAGGGGCATCATCCATGATATATTTCATGGCGGCATGGAGCAGGATGATCGTGAGCGGGCCTTGCTTAAATTCAGAAACGGCAGCCACCGTTTACTGATCACCACCGACCTGGCATCGCGCGGCTTGGATATTCCTGAGATAGAATTCATTATCCATTACCAGTTACCACATAACGAAGAGGCTTTTACGCACCGCAACGGCCGTACAGCACGGATGCATGCCAAGGGGACTGCGTACCTGATCCTGAACGAAGACGAAAAGCAGAATTACATTAAACAAAATCCGCAGATCGAAGAATTGCCTGAAAAGCTATCTTTACCTGAAATTACGCAATGGGCAACATTGTATATCGCCGCAGGCAAAAAAAATAAAGTTAACAAAGTGGATGTTGTAGGCTTATTACTTAAAAAAGGCCAGTTGGCAAAAGAGGACCTGGGCTTAATAGAAGTTTTGGATAACACGTCATACGCAGCGGTAAAACGTACGCAGATAGAGAAAGTGGTACACCATTTAAGAGGCAAGAAAATAAAGAATAAAAAAGTAAAGATCGAAATATCAAGATAGAATGCTATGAGTAACAATGACATAATGAAGAAGCTTAGGGTAGCCATGAAATTTACAGATGATGACATTGTGAAAGTTTTGGCATTAGCTAATTTCAGGATTACCAAGACAGAATTAGGTGCCATATTCAGGGCAGAAGATCACCCTAATTTTAAACCCTGCGGCGACCAGATCTTGCGCAACTTTTTAAACGGGCTTATCATTCATCAAAGAGGGCCAAGGCCTTAACGCCCGCGCGGGTCTTCATGTATTATTTTAACTTTTCCGCTCTTTATCATGCGTTTCATTTCGGGCGAAAATTCTTCACGTCCGCCAAAGTCCTGCACCCAATAGGTATCGTATAGCCAAATACCTACTTCTTTAAAGTCGGGGTTCATTAGGTTTCTGCAATGACGCTCGCTGTTTAACCAGCCCTGCAGTACCACGGCAATAGTAGGTTGGCCCTGCGCAATATTTTCGCCAACAGTAAAGCTTTTATAACCTGTGCGTGTGTAACCTGCATTTTCAACACGATTAAATGTAGTACGGCCATCGCGGCTAACATGGCTGAAGTATTGATTTTGTGCCATATCCTGCGCATGGCCTTTAGCCGCTTTTTCAAGTAGGTTGTTCCATACCAGCGGCGGGGCAGGCGGCATATAGGTAGTACCGCAAGTGCATCCTTTTTGCCGGGTGCGGTTAATTGCCTGTAAAAACTCTTTTTTGAATTTATTGGTGCCGGGGTTTTGGCTGTGTACGCTTTGGGTTAAAAATATTAGCGCTATCCCTAAAATTAAATACTTCATATTGGTTATGACAGCAATTGATTCATGAAGTTTAATGCTTTCGTCTTTTGCGACGCCTGCGCCTGGTGTACCTAACCATGGCCAATAAACTGATCAGGCCGACAATAACAACCAGTATTATATTGAGGCTATCCTTTTGGAAGAGCTGCTTTTGTAAACTTTTCTGCTGACTTGTATAAACTTTTTTTTTGTTTGCAGCGTATCCTGTGTTTTAGCTATGGCTTGTTCTTCTTTTTTTAGAAGACTGTCCTCAATAAAGTCATGCCTTTTTTGGGCGAGGGTAGCCTTGGTGTAGTTTTGCATATGCGAGTAGAGCATGGCATAGTTTTCCTGCACATTTGATTCGGCCTTTGGGTCATGATTGGCTTTCGATAACTTCAACACCTCATCCAGATCATGCATGGCAAGGGTATAGTCTTCTATCTCCATTTTGATATTTGCCAGTACTATAAGCGACGACATGATGTTAGGCACATCTTTTTTAGCCCGCGATAATGAATTTGATTGTAAAATGAACCACTTTGCCTGCGGATACTTTTTTTGTGATTTATAGACTTTGGCAAGTCCATTATAGCAATCGCGTAAGCCAAGTGTATCGTGCATCCTTGAATATAAATGCAAAGCCTTGTAGGTATAATTTAAGGCTTGTGCTTGATATAGTTTTCTTTTTTTAGCACTAAGGCTATCGTACTTTAAATATTCGTGCGCTATCTGATTATATAATCCTGATCTTACAGAATCGGTAATAGCACCTTGTACTTGTAGTAGTAATCCGTCTAATACGGGCATGACAGGTTGCGATTGTTTTACCAAGCTATCAATAGGTTGCGACTGTTTAACTGTGCTATCAGCAGGTAATGTAAAAGCGAAGGATTTTATGCCGTAAAACAGGATAGTGATAAGTAAAATAAGTTTCTTCATATAAACCGCTTTAACAGCTAAAAGAAACTATTCAAATAGTATGCCTGTTATACAATAGAGGAAGCCAATAGGGGATTGGTTATAAAAAAATGACTACTATCCGCAGAATGTATTTATTAATACAATACATAGTACACAAAACAGTACACTGTTGTTTTACTAACGGATAAAAGCTTCGTATTTATCTAAGAACTCTGTTAGCACAGGCACTTTGGTGAACAGGAAATTAAACAGGTTGATACCTATTACAGCTGTAGTGATTCCGGCCAATACATCAAGAATATAATGGTGACTGGTGTAAACTGCCGTAAGCCAGATACCAACCATAACAGTTACTAAAACAATATTTATTAGTCCTAAACGATTTTTTAAGCCGTAGTAAATAACTATAACCGGATAGGCCGAGTGTAATGAGGGCATTGCCGCGAAAACATTCGATCCCTTTTGGTAAATAGACTGAAATACGTGCACGTTAAAATAGGCATCAAACCGGGCTAATCCACCTGTATTGCCAGGAGTGTTGGGATGGAAAATAAAACCGTGTTCCTGGATGTACCATGGTGGTGCAGCGGGGAAGGAGTAATATATTACAAAGCCGAGCAGATTTACCAGTAAAAAGGTCAATGCGAAAGAAAGAAATTCGCGCCTGTTCTTGAAAAACAAATAAGCCGCAAAGCTAAGCGGTACCGGGATCCAGCAGATGTAAAATATACCGGCAATTACATCTAAAAACGTAGTTGCGTTGACTTTTAGATATTCGTTAGGCGTTAATAAATGTCCTTTATAGTTAATGCCGAATAAGTGCTTTTCAAAATTATACAGATCGGCAATGTGTACGTTGCTGATAGTATAATTAGGGATAGCTTTCATGTAATCAAAAATGATCCAGTAAACTATAAAAACCGAGAAGCCGATAATAAACTTGCGGCTGATGTCAGAGATGTAAAACAGGCTGTTAAAAATAACCACCAATACAACCTGGTCTGATTTAAAACCTACTACCCAGGTTGATAGCAATAAATAAGCTATAGATAGCAGCGAAACGGTTATTATGGATTTGGCACTAATTACCGGGCTTTGATTAACAGCACCATTCATTCTATTTTTTTATAAAATCTGACCGGAAAATCTTGTCCCACAATGGCGAGCTTACACCGTAACCTCTGTCGGGGCTTTGATAATGGTGCAACATGTGGTGTTGCTTTATCTTTTTCCAGATGTTTCCTTTAAAGTTAAAGTGATGGATGGCATAATGCGATATGTCATAAAATAAGTAGCCCAAAATAAAGCCCGGAAAAAACCCGAACACGTAGTTGGCAGGCAATATGGCATTAAATAAAAAATAAAAGCCTGTTGCCAGCGGGATACTTACAGATGGGGGTAATACCAGTCTTTTAGCATCGCTTGGGTAATCATGGTGTACACCGTGAAATATAAAATGCAGCCTTAAGCCAATTTTGTTTTTTGGTACATAATGAAACACAAAGCGGTGCATAATGTACTCAACAAACGTCCATACAAAAAGCCCTACAAAGAAAAGCCCAAAGTAGGTAAGCACATTAATATCTTTAACAAACAGCGCTATGTAAGTGCTGACTAATATAACCGGTACAAAAATAAATACCGGTACCAGGTAATGAACTTTTGATAAAGCTTCCAACAGGTCGTTTTTAAACATCCTGGTCGATTCCTGTGAATTTGATATGAAATTTTTTGCCATGTTATATCAGGGTTTAAAACGTTCTATAATTTCTCTGCCTGTAGTTTGATCTGTTCCTTTTAACTCTACGTAAACAACATTTGGGATCCAAAAGGAGCCGCCCACAATTTTAACAAAGATGTGGTCAAGCATCATTTGTTTTTGCGCAATCGTTGCGAAGATATGATATTTTCCGTCGTTTGCCTTCATCAAAAGCAGCGGAAATTTTTTGTATGATACAAATCTGACATCATATTGATCGTTCGGTAATTTTTTGGTTGTTACACCATACGCAAATTTACGCTGAATATAATTGAGTTCTTCCTTTTGTCCTTTGTCTGCATACTTTATCCAATAAACGTGTAAAGGCTCATCTTCGTCTATTTGCCCGTTATGTATATTAAGATCATAAATAACAGTATTTGTGTTAGGATCACGTTGCAGATAAAATAACCGGTTTCCGCTTTCGGGCGGAGTTGGAAATTTTTCCTCATGCTGATCGATACTTTCTGCTGCGACAGATTTGTTGGACGCTTTACTCTGGGCTTTAGTTAAAGGTAAGTAAGAGTAAAGGGCTAATAGTAGTAAAATTGATAATCTCATTAATCTGTAGCGTCGCCGCTCTCTTTTTTTTCTAAGTTGATTTTTGATTCTTTTAACCTGTTAAAGGCGGTGATATTAGTCAATACAGCCAGTATGGTAATAGGGATGGTGAAAATTGACATGGTTTCAAAAACATGGAATTTAATACCCGGTATATACAATTTATAATTACCGCCAATATATAATGAGCTTAGTCCGCAAAGTATGGCAAATAGACCAATGGTTACTACTCGTTCCGGCCGCTGCATTAAACCGCCTTTACATTCAATACCCAGGCCCTCTGCACGCGCTCTTACGTAGCTAACCATCATGGAGCCAATCATGGCAACAAATGCAAACATCGAGCTTAAAAAATAGTGATGCGCCACCAGGTAATAACAGATACCAAAAAACATGATCAGCTCGCTATACCTGTCCAGCACCGAATCATATAAAGCGCCAAAAGTCGATTTCATATTGCCAAGCCTTGCAACCTGTCCGTCAAGCATATCAAACAGGCCTGCAAATAAAATTAAGCCACCTGCCCAGCCGATGTAGCTCAAATCACCCCTGTTACCTTCTTCGCCGCCTATAACAAATATTGCGGCTACACCCACATTTAGTACAAAACCAATGGTAGTTACAGCGTTAGGGGTAAGGCCCAGTTTTATTAAAAGTTTCACAAAGGGATCTATTACCTTATAGATACCCAATTGAAGATTTGTACGTATGGATGGTTGTTGTTCCATTAACTGTTGATCTGCGGCCATGGTATTAAAAATCAAATTTCGCCCTTACACGTATGCCATATGGCGAAACGTCCGGATGATCTAAATAATTGAATCTCCTGACCAGGTCTACGCGTATAAATTTAAAAATATTTTCGACACCAACACTACCCTCAATGTAAGGCGTATTACCCAAAGAATAGGTGATAGGCTGACCTATACTTGTTACCGGGAACTGATACAGTGATGGATGCAGCGCAGGGTTGTTATTATCGCTTAATTGGCCATATATGGCTTTAAAAGACGCTACCTCACGTAATTTTAGTTTCTGTAACAAAGGTATCTTGTTAAAAAAGAAGCCCATAAAGTGCTGATCCAGGTTAATAGATGCGTACCGGTCACTCACAAACTCAAGAAAATTCATTAAGTTGTACGAATATATATCGTAAGCATAAGTCTGGTTTGCCCTGAAGATAGTTAACAGCGGATAAGGTACTTGTCCGAATATTTTTCCGCCATCAACAACCATATCCATGTAGCCTAATTGCGACAGGTAATTACGCTTTTCAATGCGCAAATGCAATGATTGGTAATTATAAGCCCCACCTACAACATCTTTAAAGTCACGGGTGTAATCCAAAGTCCATATCGGGTATTTGCTTGGTATCGGCACACGGTAGATCTTGCCCTGGTAAAAGCCCTCATTTGGTGCATAACGCAGGTTTACTGCCACCTCAGCTGTTGTCAAGTTATTTATTGTTCCTGTATTATTAACAAAATATAACGAGCCCGCCGGCGATTGTGTCCATTTTTTCAAGGTCAACCCGTATGAAAAATGGTTTTCATACTCGTGCACATAATCGAACTTGTAAAAATCATTATACAGGTATTTATCATTCACACCACGTTTAAATGATAACAGGAAATTATCTTCCTGCACAAACTGCAAGGCAGCTCCCGGTATCCTGGTATCGCGCTGAAAGCTTGCCCTTAAATAGTTTTGTGGGAACTTATAGATCGACTTATCATTAAGCGAATAGGTCGCGCTTAAAAAGCCCTTCCATTTTTCATCCTTAAAACCGTAGGCTGCATAGGTTTCAAAATAATATCGCTTGCTCAGTTCAGGCGTAGTACGACCGCCTAAACGCAGTTTTAAGCCCTCAATAGGGTTAAAACTGTAAAAGGTGTTAGACGGACCAACTTCAAACCAGTTGAATGATTTATATCCGGCCAGTAAAAGGGTAGCTATATCCAACGTCCGCTTAAAAGACGGCATGTTTTTCAGACTGTCAATATTTTTGTAAACCTTTGATTCGGCCGTTGTTAAAGTATCAAGCCGGTTTTGCTGCCAGAACTGCTCACTTCTATGTTTAACCGCATCAGACAATACCTGGTCGTCAGCGCCTGAAACATAAGCCGTATCCGCCTGCTGCTTGTTGACTATGTAGTTTTTATAAGTAATGGTACGGATACCAAATACACCACCTGATTTCTTTTTGGTAACCCCAAAGTCGGCAAGTGTATTACTTTTGCTTAGATGATACCTGCCATCCGGATTTTTTTCAAAATCCAGGTTTACGGTCATTGATTTTACAAAATTAAGGTTGATGTTTTTGTTGATACCTAATTTAGCCTTTTGTACAGCATAGTTACTGTCCAGCGTAATGTAAATCTTGCCTTCAAAAAGCATATCCTCGGTATTACGAGGCGTAAAGCTTAATTCGACCAGTTTCTTTTTATCCTCGGTTTCAATGGTATCAGTTATAAAATATTTATAAAGCTGCGGACCGCCATTGGCAATAGGGCTCAGGAAGTTATTGGTGATCAGGTTGATGCTATTGTCATAGATATCAACCTTGTTATACATGTATTTGAAAAACTGGCTCACCCCCTCGGCATCAATAGATCCGCCGAAATCAACATTTCGCTGGCCTATGATAATATTTCTTTCCTTTTCAGGATTTTTGCGATAATAATATTGCGATATTTTTTCGTCCAGGAATAATGGTAATAATGATTTCCCCGGTACGGTCGTGCTGTCGCGATTATCTAAAACAAACTTGTATTTTCTGAAAAATTTCTTTTCGGCAATTTTAGGAGATAAGTTGACAATAGAGAATTGCATTTTATCATACTCTTTATATTCAACATAATCATAATGTCTTGGGCGGTTTTGTTCCCTGTGCGCTATAACCTGACGTATCAGTTCGACAGCAGGATTACCCTTGTTACGGTAACGTGGTTTCTTGCCCGCTTTTACCTCAACTTCGGTTAGCTCTTGCTGTAAAGGTACCAACTTGATGTTGATCGTCTGTGTTTTTCCAGGTGCGATACTGATAACAACATCTTTATAGCCAATAAAAGTTGCTTTGATCTGCGAGAATGGCTTATCAGAAGAGATTGAGAACTTACCATCATTATCTGTAGGTGCGCCAATGCTACTGCCGGCAAAACCAACCGTAACAAACGGCATTGGGTCATTACCTTTGCTGCCGCCGTCGGTTACAACGCCTGTAACCTTAGTAACCTGTGCAAATAACGAGGTGGTATAAAATAATAAGAAAGCTAAAAATGAAAACTTTCTGAGTAAACTTTTAAAATCCATGTACTTATATAATACAAACCGTGTTTGTAGTGCTACTCTTTTATACAATCCAGCTTATTTTAAAATAAGTTTAGAGGGTAGTACAATGCCGCAGAATAAGCGTACAATTTAGTTCGGTAAACAGGGGCAAAGTTAAAGAATTACAATAGACTTCTGTGGTCAAAAAGTCAAAAACTGCCGGGGATTAACAATATTTAACAGGTTTTACTAAAATCTGACATTAAGTATGTTTAACCACACAATTAACTGTAAAATAATATTAGCATAAACTCCGGCCAGCAGATCGTCAGCCATAACGCCCCATCCGCCCGGCAAAGCTTCAAGGCGCCTGATAAAAAGAGGTTTTAAAATATCAAAAAATCTAAAAAGAATAAAGCCAGCTGTAATGTAAGGTAAGGTAACTGGTACAAAAAGTAAGCTTACAAACATCCCGGCAACTTCGTCAATAACCACACGGTTATGATCTTTGCCCCAGATAGGTTCGACCTTATTGCCACTCCAAATGCCCAACGCTGTTACAATAGCAGTAAGCAGGATAGCGGGCATTATCATTGCGTTGTTGTGCCAAAGCAGGTACCAACATACGCAAGCAAAAAAGGCCGCTATTGTGCCGACACCCTTACCTAAGTAACCAATGCCAAAAACAGTAGCGGCCAGTTTATGAAACAACATGCTTATTTTACTTCAACCAGTTCTTCGTAATAATCCAGGCCCAGGTGGGTTATCAGATCTTCGCCCATTAAGTAGCGTAACGTGTTTTCCAGTTTTATTAATTGTTTAAATATATCGTTCTCTGCAGGTAAACCAGGAGCAGTCTGCGGAGATTTCAGGTAGAATGATAACCACTCTTGTACGCCGCTCATTCCTGCGCGTTTTGCAAAATCACTAAACAAAGCCAAGTCTAATGCGATAGGAGCAGCAAGAATAGAGTCGCGGCATAAAAAGTTGATCTTGATCTGCATTTTGTAACCTAACCAGCCAAAAATATCGATGTTGTCCCAGCTTTCTTTGTTATCGCCATGCGGAGGGTAGTAGTTAATACGGATCTTGTGGAAAATATCACCATATAATTCAGGATTATCTTCCGGTTTAAAAATATCTTCTAATACACCTAATTTTGAAACTTCTTTAGTTTTAAAATTATCCGGATCATCTAATACCAAACCATCGCGGTTACCTAAAATATTGGTAGAGAACCAACCGTTAACACCTAATGATCTTGCAGCAAGACCTGGCGCCAAGATAGTTTTCATTAAAGTTTGACCTGTTTTGAAATCCTTACCGGCGATAGGTGTTTCGGTGATACGTGCCAGCTCGATCAGCGCAGGGATATCGACTGTTAAGTTTGGAGCGCCGTTAGCAAAAGGTACACCTAATTTCAAAGCCGCGTAAGCATAGATCATACTTGGAGCAATCAGTTTATCATCGTTAATTAAGCCCTGCTCAAATTTTTCAAGCGAGCTATGAACATCCGATGCTTCGTAATAGATCTCTGTCGATCCGCACCATACCAAAACTACGCGGTCAAGGCCATTATTCTCTTTAAAGTTTTGGATATCTTCCATAACCTGTTGCGCCAACTCATAACGGGTACCGGTTTTAACATTGGTAGCGGTTAAGTTTTTTGCATAGTTTTGATCAAAAGCGGCTTTCATTGGTTTGATAGCCTCTAACTCTTCTTTTACAGAATAAAGCAATCCAGGCTCAAGTACTTTTGCATTCATTGCAGATTCGTATACGTTATCTTCGTATACATCCCAGCCACCCCATACAATATCATTAAGGTCTGCCAAAGGCACAAAATCTTTAACTTTTGGACGACGGTTTTCTGTTCTTTTACCCAAACGGATAGTGCCCATCTGTGTTAATGAACCTATTGGTTGTGATATTCCTTTTTTAACTGCTTCAACGCCGGCAATTAGTGTAGTGGCTACTGCCCCTAATCCCGGTAATAAAATGCCAAGTTTACCCTCGGCAGGTTTAATGGTGCTTTTCATTGTGTAAATTTAATATGTAGATTATAGTGTATATGCAGATTGTGTATTAAAGCCAATTATTATCCTTATACCATTTAAGGGTTTGCTGTAAGCCGTCCTTAAGTGTGTTTTGCGGATAAAATTTCAGATCATGTTTTGCAAGTTCAATACTGCACGACCAGTTAACAGCCGTGAGTTCGTTCAGTTTTTCGATATTTAGAATAGGGGCTTTATTTCTCAAAGAACTTACTTTTTCTGATACGCCGGCAATTAATTTTACAAAGTTTACTAAAAGATGAAACTTCACTGTCTTAACATTTAGTATATCTTTTGATAACTTTCCAAGTTCATGCTTGTCGTAAAAGTTTCCGTCTGATAAATTAAAGGTTTGCATGTTGCCGTTTTTGAGCGCCAGGATGCTTGCTTTGGCCAGGTCTACAACATAAATAAAGCTCAATTTTTGTTGCCCTTTACCTATATAAGCTTCTATGCGATTACTTACCTGTTTAAAGAAGATAAAGATCCCGGTATCGCGCGGGCCATATACAGCAGTGGGTCTTAGTATGGTATAGTTTAAATTTTTAACCGCTTTAAGTTTTCTTTCGGCTAATAATTTACTCCGGCCATACGCGGTGATAGGGTTGGGGCGTGTTTCTTCTGTAATTATGCCGGTTAAGGTTTGCAAAGGCCCAACTCCTGCCAGGCTGCTTATTAAAACAAACTTTTTTAATTTATCTCCGGTATCTGCGGCTGCATTTGCAAGATTGGCAGTGTAAGTAGCATTTATGAGATTATATTCCTGTTCAGATATCGCACGGGTAATGCCCGCGGCATGTATGATGTAGTCAAACTGTTTTTCCTGCAAAGTGTCTTTAAGGGATTGCAGGTTTTCATAATCCAGGTTGATATATTGAATATCAAAACCTTTCAGGTGATCAACACGGCTGTTTTTCCTTACAGCCGCATACACTTCAAGGTTGTTTTGTAATGCTTCAATAATCAGATGGTACCCAACAAAGCCACTTGCCCCGGTTATTAAAACCTTTTCTTTCATATTTGCTTTTGATACATGCGATACTTCTTGTACGGATCGCCTTTTATGGCTATGATGGCCTCGTTGATGAGCGTGTTATGCTCAAGGGTCCATCCGGCTTCGGCCCATTTTAATCCTTTCGCTGTGTAGTTTTTAATAATGGTGCCATATAAACAAGCTTCAATACCCATTTTACGGTAGCCATCAATCACACCCAAAGCGTAGATACGCAGGCTTTGTATCTTCTTTTTGCCAAATAATAATTTAAATATCCCGGTAGGGAACAGGCGCCCGTTTTTAATAGTTCTGAAAATTTCATTGTAATTAAGCAACGCAAGGCCGAAAGCTACAATTTTGCCGTCCTGTTCTGCTACTAATGCAAAATCTGGGTCAAGTATCAGTTTTAGGTCTTTAGCCAGGTAATCAAATTCTTCATCAGATAATGGAACAAACCCGGTATTCTGATCCCAGGCCGAATTGTATACGCTACGCAGTTTTACAGTCTCTTCTTTAAAGTTTTTAAGGTCTACTTTACGGATGATAATGTTATTACGTTTTAAGCGCTCCTGCAAGGCATTAAGCAACCTTACCGATTTATCATCATAGTTGTTACCATCCCAATGCCAGGCAATCAGGTCTACATCTTTTCCAAAGCCAAAACCTTCAATTAACTGGGCATAATAGGCCGCGTTATAGGTTTGCATTAAAACGGGCGGGCTATCAAAACCCTCAATTAATAAGCCGCAAGGCTCATTAGTTGAAAAATTTACAGGACCTAAAAATTTTCCGGTTACGCCTTTGTCTTTTAACCAGTTAGTAGCAGTAGTAAAAAGCAGGTTAGCTGTTTCTTGGTCGTTTATACAATCAAAAAATCCAAAGAAACCATCATTAACATGGTTGTATTCGTTATGGCTGTTATTTAATATAGCCGCTATACGGCCGACTATTTTATCGCCATCATAAGCCAAAAATCCCTGTAATTTATTGTGTTTATGAAAAGGGTGTATAGTTAGCAGATCTCTTTGTGCTATAAATAATTCAGGCACGTAATTAGGGTCGTCCCGGTACAGATCATGCGGGAAATCAATAAATGCTGTAAGTTCTTTTTTTGAATTTACGGGAATTATTTTTTTCATTTAACTGGCAGAAATTTATTGATAGTAAACAAAAAATGCGGCTACTTTTTTAAATAGCCGCATTTTATATCGGTTTTTAATTATATTCTTTCTTTGACGCCCATTACTACACCAACATCTTTAAAGGCTTTGGTTATTTTTTCAACGGCCTCGTCAATCTGTTCGAAAGTGTGCGTTGCCATTAATGAGAAACGCAGTAAAGATGAGTCTGAAGGTACAGCAGGAGACACAACCGGGTTAACAAATACGCCTGATGATTGCAGGTGTTTAGTAACCAGGAAGGTTTTATCATTATCCCTTACATAAATAGGCAGTATAGGGCTTTCGGTAGGGCCAAGGTCAAAACCTTCGTCTAATAAAAGCTTCATTGCATAGTTGGTATTATCCCAAAGTTTTTGGATACGCTCAGGCTCTGACTCAATGATGTCCAGTGCCGCGATAACGCTGGCTACCGACCCCGGGGTCATACTCGCGCTAAACATTAATGAACGTGCGCGGTGTTTCATATAATCAATAGTATCGGCATCGGCAGCAATAAAACCACCTAATGATGCTAATGATTTACTGAAAGTACCCATGATCAGGTCAACATCATCGGTTAAGTTAAAGTGCGATGCAGTACCTGCACCTTTGTGGCCAATAACACCCAAGCTATGGGCATCGTCAACCATGATATTTGCGCCAAACTGGTCAGCTATTTCAACAATTTCAGGTAATTTAACAATATCGCCTTCCATGCTAAAAATACCGTCAACGGCAATAACTTTAACAGCTTCTTCAGGTAATATGCTTAATTTGCGTTGTAAGTCTGCCATGTCATTATGGGCATACTTAATAACTTTTGAAAAAGAAAGGCGACTGCCATCAATTAATGATGCGTGATCGTATTCGTCTAATATTAAATAATCGTTACGGCCTGTAACGCATGATAACACACCTAAGTTTACCTGGAAACCGGTGCTAAATAACACCGCGGCTTCTTTGCCTACATAGGTGGCCAGTCTGTTTTCAAGCTCAATATGTATATCAAGCGTCCCGTTTAAAAATCTTGATCCTGCGCAGCCTGTACCATATTTATCAATTGCTTTCTTTGATGCTTCCTTAATTTTTGGATGATTGGTAAGTCCCAGATAAGAGTTTGAGCCAAACATTAACACACGCTTGCCATCTATAATCACTTCTGTATCCTGCGCAGACTCAATAGGCCTGAAATAAGGATACAGCCCTTTCTCCCTGATCATTGCTGCATCTTTAAATTGAGCAATCTTCTCATGTAGTTTTTTAACCATGTATTAACCCTGCTTAAATTTTTTGTAAAAATACCATGAATAAGTTTATAACCTATATTTAGTAGGTAATTTTTTTAAACATTCCACTTTTCTTCAAAATGGAACGAACTTCTCACTCGGCAAATTAATTAAATTTTTTGTTTATTTAGTGTCTATAATTTTCATTTTTTTTAAAAAAGCGCTAAAAACATGCCATTTGAAAAGTTTTGTGTACTTTTTACGTAAAATTATTATTGTGGATTTTTATTTATATTTAAATATTCCATCTTCGCATTCCCTAATTATTTAAACATGTGAAGAACAGGAAAACTTATACCTGTTTTTGTTGTTTACCGATCGTCTGATCATTCCTGCTATCATGAAAAAAATATACTTGTTGTTAATAATTAATGCCGTATTAATTCTAAATGCTTCTAAAATGTTTGCACAAAACCGTGCAGATACGTTAACTAACGTAATAACACTAAGGCAAAGTATACTTTTTGCTTTACGGAATCAACCGGCAGTAAAGCAGGCATCCATAGATCAGCAGATCAATGAGCGCGATATCCGCATCGGCTTATCGGCGTGGTTACCTCAGGTTAATTCATCAGGTGTTTACGACCATTATTTTAAAGGAAGCCCGGTACAATCTACAACACCGGGTGTAGTATCAAGTATTGACGAGTATTCAAGCCTGGGTTTACAAGCCAGCCAGGTTATATATAATAATGACGTATTGCTGGCATCAAGAACAGCCAACTACTCGCGCTTATATTATAAACAAAACACATTAAGCAGTCAGATCAATGTAGTTTCTGATGTAAGCAAAGCATTTTTTGATGTGTTGTTGTCTGAGAAACAATTAAACATCATTAACGAGGACATGTTAAGGCTGCAAAGGTCTCTAAAAGATGCTTATAACAGGTATCAGGCAGGCGTAGTTGATAAAATAGATTATAAACAAGCCACCATAGCGTTAAACAACGAGATCGCATTGCGAAAACAAACCTCTGAAAGCATTAACGCCAAGTTAGCTTATCTAAAACAGATAATGGGTCTTAATACGAAGAATGATATCACACTGTCATACGATTCGACCACTTATGAGAAAGAGGCGTATATTGATACCAACCAAACTTTAAATGTAAATAACCGCATTGAGTACCAGTTGTTATTAACACAAAAAAATCTTAAAAACTTAAATGTAGATTATTACCGCTGGGGGTTTTTGCCGTCTTTATCTGCTGTGGGCAGTTATAACTTAGTTTATTTAAATACACATTTCTCTGATCTTTATAAAAACGCATTCCCAAGCGCGTATGGAGGTTTGTCGTTATCATTACCCATCTTCCAGGGAACAAAACGATTGCAAAATCTGAGCAAAGCAAAGCTTGACGTTCAGCGTACAGACCTGGATGTGATCAACTCGCAAAATACCATTAATACAGAATACGTACAGGCTTTGGCCAGCTATAAGAGTAACTATATCAACTGGCAGATACTTAAGCAAAACGTAGACCTGGCAAAAGATGTATATAATGTAGTAAGCCTGCAGTATCGCGAAGGTGTTAAAACTTACCTGGATGTTATTGTGGCACAATCAGACCTGCGTACGTCAGAGCTGAATTATTATAACTCGCTGTTTCAGTTACTGTCAAGCAAAATCGATTTGAAAAAAGCGTTAGGTACACTTGCTGTCGAGTAAATTTTAATTAATAATCATTTGATATTGCACATGTTGCAATAAATATATAACACACAACAATACCCTCATACTGATGAAAAAAAGGTACATAATTTGGTTAACCCCGGTTGCAATGTTAGCATGGGCATCATGTAAAGATAATTCGGCAAAGCAAGATGCAGCGCCGCCGCCAACAGCGGTAAACGTTGCCGAAGCTAAATTAGGCGACGCGCTTTACTATGACCAATACCAGGGAACTGTGGTGTCATTAAATAATGTTGAATTGCGTGCACAGGTATCCGGTTTTATAACAGGGATCTTCTTTAAAGAGGGTGATGTTGTACAAAAAGGCAAGCCGCTTTATGAAATTGACAGGCGCAAGTTTCTTGATGCCGTAGCACAGGCGCAAGCTAACCTGGCTAATGCCAATGCAAATTTGGTTAAGGCTCAAAAAGATGTTGACCGCTATAACATGCTTTTGAAAAGTGATGCTGTGGCGCGTCAAACTGTAGACCAGGCTGTGGCTACCTATGAAACATCAAAAGGGCAGGTTGATGTGGCCAAAGCTGCGTTATCATCAGCTAAAACAGATCTTTCTTACGCTACCATAACCGCGCCTGTTACAGGCCGTATAGGTATATCGCAGGTTAGATTGGGTAGCCAGGTAGGAGCAGGGACCACATTATTAAATACTATATCAAGTGAAAACCCAATTGGTGTTGATGTGGTGATCAATGAGCAGGATATTAATCGCTTTTATGATCTGCAGAAAAAAAGTACTGATTCTACCTTCAGGCTTGTATTACCTGATGGTGTTTCCATCTATGATAAACAGGGTAAAATTTTAGCTATCGACAGAGGGGTAAATAACCAGACCGGATCGATAAAAGTTAGGCTTCAGTTTCCTAATGATAAGGCTATCTTAAAAGATGGCATGAGCACCGCGCTTAAAGTGTTAAACAGCGGGTCAGGAAACCGGGTGATCATCCCTTACAAAGCTGTTACTGAGCAAATGGGTGAGTTTTTTGTTTTTGTAACCAAAGATACTACTATGAAACAAAAAGAGGGCGGAGAGAAAAGGGATACCATCGCTTTACAACATAAAGTATCATTGGGCCCGCGTTTAAGTGACAAAGTGGTTATTCTTAGCGGTGTACAAAATGGCGATAAAGTTATTACCGATGGTTTTCAGCGTTTGCGCGATAGCGGCAAAGTAACATTGGGTATTCCAGTACAGCCGGCGGCAGCAGGTGGTAAACCGGCTAAAAACTAATTACGGGTATTTTTTAAAATTGAATTTTAGATGATCGCAGAGACCTTTATAAAAAGACCCGTTACGGCAATTGTTATTTCGATAGTTATTGTAATAGTTGGTTTGATTGCCATTGGCACTTTGCCAATTGGCCAATATCCTGAAATTACGCCGCCAACGGTTACTATAACCGGTACATACACGGGTGCTGACGCCCTAACGGTTGAGCAAACTGTTGCAACGCCGATTGAAACACAGGTTAACGGTACGCCGGGCATGACCTACCTGCAAAGTAACAGTACAAATAACGGCGCGTTAAGCATGACAGCCAACTTTGAGGTTGGTACAGATATTAATATTGCAGCACTTGACGTGCAAAACCGTGTGGGTATTGCAACACCTACATTGCCGCAGGAAGTGCAGCGTTTGGGCTTGACGGTACGTAAACGTAACCCGAGTATATTAATGCTTGTGGCTATTTATTCACCTACAAGCAGCCATAATGTTACTTTCCTTGATAACTATGCTAACGTATTTATTAAGGACGCATTGCTTAGAACAAAGGGGGTAGGTGACGTGGTATCACGTGCGGATGATTTCAGTATGCGGATCTGGCTAAAGCCAGATAAACTTGCAGCTCTTGGAATGACCGCCGCCGATGTAACATCCGCTTTAAATGAGCAAAACGCGCAGGTTGCCGCAGGTACAGTAGGAGCTACCCCGCAAGAAAAAGGGCAGACCTTTGAATATTCTGTAATTGTTAAGGGCCGTTTAACACAGCCTGAAGAATTTGGCAATGTGATCGTGCGTACACAGCCGGGTACAGGTGCCGTGGTTCATTTGAAAGATGTAGCCCGTATCGAGTTAGGTAAATTTAACTATGCAGGTAACTCATTTGTTGATGGAAAAAGAGCATCGTACCTGTTAATATACCAGGCGCCAAGCAGTAATGCGCTTGAAACTGCTGACAATGTTTATGCTACCATGGCCGAACTAAAGAAAGCTTTCCCGGCCGGTGTTGATTATGTGGTTCCTTTTGAATCTGTAACCGTGGTAAAGGTTTCTGTAAAAGAAGTAGTTGAAACGCTGGTTATAGCCTTGGTCCTGGTAATTGTGGTGGTATTTTTATTCCTGCAAAGCTGGCGTACAACGCTTATCCCGGTATTGGCTATTCCGGTATCAATTATAGGTACGTTCATTTTCTTTATACCATTGGGGTTCACCATTAACACACTTACACTGTTTGGTTTCGTACTGGCTATTGGTATTGTGGTGGATGACGCGATCGTTGTGGTGGAATCAGTGCAGCACTACATGGACGAAAAGGATATGAGCCCTGCAGATGCTACCTTGCATGCCATGCGTGATATATCGGCACCGGTTATTGCAATTGCTTTGATCCTTGCCGCGGTATTTGTACCGGTAGGGTTTATTCCGGGTATAGTAGGGCGGTTGTATCAGCAATTTGCTATAACTATCGCGATATCAGTATTGATATCGGCATTTGTGGCATTGTCATTAACACCGGCATTATGTACACTTTTGTTGAAACCGCATAAGCTTGATGAAAAATCAGGGGGCCTTGATAAATTCTTCTTTAAATTTAATGCCTGGTTTGACAGGATCACCGGTAAATACCGTAACGGGGTTGACAGGGGTATTAAAAACTCAAAATTTATTATCATCATACTGGTTTGTATCATCGTTGGTACTATCCTGCTTTTCAAGAGTAAACCAACAGGCTTTATCCCGACCGAGGATGAAGGCCGGATCTATATTACTTATGACTTACCGGAAGCCTCATCAACAGAACGTACAGTCGCTGTATTGCACGCGATGATGGATACGCTGGACAAAGTGCCTGAAGTAGCGCATTACGCGGCTTTGGGTGGGTTGAACGTTGTAAGTTTCGCTACAAAATCAAACAGCGCGACAATATTTGTACAGCTTAAAAATTGGGATGAGCGTAAGCAGACATCGTTGCAGTTGGTAGATAGGTTGCAGAAAAAACTATCAAGGTTTAAAGAAGCGAGCGTAGTTGTTATTCCGCCACCGGCTATTCCGGGTTTGGGTTCAACAGCAGGTTTCTCTTTCATACTTGAAGAAAAACAAGCAGGTGGCGACATCAAAAACTTTGAGAATGTGTTGAAGGCTTTTATCGCGGCTGTAAATAAAAGGCCCGAAATAGGCAAGGCATTTTCATTCTTCACCGCGCGCACACCTGCTTATCAATTAACAATCGACCGCGAAAAGGCTAAACGATTAGGTGTACTGATCTCGGATGTCAATAACGCGCTGCAAACTTATATGGGTAGTGCCTATATTAACGATTTTACCATATATGGCCGTAACTTCAGGGTGTTAGCGCAGGCTGATACCAATTATCGTACTAATATGGATAATCTTGGACAATATTTCGTGCGCAATCAGGCCGGTACAATGGTGCCGTTAAGTACCCTTACCTCTTACAAGATGATGGAGAACGCGCCATTGATATCGCACTACAACCTGTTCAGGTCTGCCGAAATAGATGGTAACCCTAAAGCGGGCTATAGTAGTGGTGACGCGTTAAAAGCGCTTGAAGAAGTAGCAGCTCAAACGTTACCGCAAGGTTTTGGGTATGAATTTTCGGGACTTAGCCGCGAAGAGAAATTATCCGGATCAAAGACGGTCTACATTTTTGCCTTGTCTATTGGTTTCGTGTTCCTCTTCCTGGCTGCTTTGTATGAGAGCTGGTCTGTACCATTTTCTGTATTATTAGCTGTACCGCTTGGTGCTTTTGGTGCGATATTGTTCCTGACGCTTAATAAAGGGCTGGTTGATAATATTTACGCACAGATAGGTTTGATCACGCTAATTGGTTTGGCGGCTAAGAATGCGATCCTTATAGTGGAGTTTGCCAAAGAGCGTGTTGACAAGGGGATGGAACTGGAGAAAGCGACCCTTGAAGCTGTACGGTTACGTCTAAGGCCGATCATTATGACTTCACTTGCGTTTATCCTGGGTGTTGCGCCGTTGCTTTTTGCATCGGGTGCGGGTGCCGAGGCTCGTAAAACAATAGGATGGACGGTGTTTGGCGGTATGCTTACAGCTACGTCACTGGCAATATTTATAGTGCCGGTATTATTCTTCCTGATAACCCGTTTTGCATACGGTAAAGAAAAATTAGCCGAACTGGAGAAGAATTATAAAGAAGATCCTGACGAGATCCATTAATAAATAATACTTAACAAAAAAGCTTCCGTAAGATCCGGGAGCTTTTTTGTTTTATAGCCTTTTATTATCATATAAATCAGGTTTTGTAGCCTTATTGATACAGTTATTAGCTGTAATACATACTAATAAGGCAGTTTATAACAGACAAATTGCATATTATAAAAGGCAGATTATTCCATTTTACTAAGCCGGTTAACTTTAATTTAATACTATGAATAGTTTCTTTGTCAGTTTTGTTTTTATCGCTCATTATCAGTCTGTAAGCTATTAACAATTGTTAATAAAGGGTTTTGTGCGCTGTATGAGGCATTAATGCCAAATGTTAAAAAGAGCCTGATTTTGGCACAATGGCAAAGTATTTGATTAAGTGCTGATAATAATTTAATCTATACTTATTTTACTAAAGAGAAACACAACAATGAAAAAGTTAACAAAATTAGCAGCAGTGGCCATAACAGGTTTCGCGCTATTTATCGGAACTAATGTAAAAGCACAAACTATTACCCCAAACAAATTGCGTTTCGGATTTGGCGTTGAAGGTGGCCTTGCAACAGGCAATGCGCATAATTATTCTAACCTTGAATTAGGTGGTACAGCAAGGTTGCAATACGGTTTAGACAAAGACTTAGCGCTTACCTTAACATCAGGTTATTACAATTTCTTCGGAAAATCAGAGCCTAACACTACTACCAAGTATCAGTCATTAGGTATGGTTCCTATCAAATTAGGTATTAAGGCTTTCTTTACCGACAATCTTTATTTCGGTGCAGAAGTTGGTGCCGGTATTGAAACCAAGACTTTTTTACCACAAGGAATTGATGAGAAATTTGCCAACAAAGACACTAAGCTGATCTTAACTCCCGGAATTGGTTATGCAACTAAACATTGGGATGTTGGTGCACGTTATGAAAACTTTTCAGGACAAGGTAACAGCTACGGTTTGGCAGCACTTCGTGTCGCCTACGGATTTGGATTGTAATTACACAACATTTACTTAAAAACAAGAAAGCCGCTTTGCAATTTGCAAAGCGGCTTTCTTTATGCTTGCGCTATCGATTAAGATAATTTTGCCAAAGCAGCTTTGATTCTTGCCATTGCTTCAACCAACTTTTCTTCAGAAGCCGCGTATGACATACGGATGGATTTTTTGTCGCCAAATGAATCACCACCTACCGTTGATACATGTGCTTCTTCTAATAAGTATATACTCAGTTCGTCGGCATCATTAATGGTTTTGCCATTGTAGCTTTTGCCAAAATAATAAGTAACATCAGGGAAGAAGTAAAACGCGCCATCAGGCAGGTTTACTTTAACACCATCAAGCTCGCTCATTAATTTATATACCACGTCGCGGCGTTTTCTAAAAGCTTCGCGCATTTCTAATACGGTTTCTAATCCGCCCTCGTAAGCAGCGATACCTGCACGCTGGCTGATAGATGAAGTACCAGACGTGATCTGTCCCTGTAATTTATCGCAGGCGGCAGCGATCTCTTTATTTGATGCTGAGTAGCCTAAACGCCATCCGGTCATAGCAAATGCTTTAGACCAGCCGTTAATAATAACAACGCGATCTTTTACGCTTTCAAATTGGGCTATAGACTCATGTTTATCAACAAAATTGATGTGCTCATAAATTTCATCAGATATGATATAGATCTCAGGATATTTTTCAAATACTTTAACCAGGCCTTCTAATTCGGCTTTGTTATATACACTGCCTGTTGGGTTACAAGGCGATGAAAATAAAAATACTTTTGTTTTAGGCGTAATTGCGGCTTCTAACTGCTCTGGGGTTATTTTGAAATCCTGCTCAACGGTAGTATCAATAAAAACGCTTTCGCCTTCTACCAATTTTACAACTTCAGAATATGATACCCAGTACGGGGTAGGGATGATCACCTCGTCACCCGGATTTACCAGGCAAAACAAAACATTGGCTATTGATTGTTTAGCACCGGTTGAAACAACGATCTGGCTGAAATCATAATCCAGTCCATTCTCGTTCTTCAACTTGGCAGCAACAGCTTTACGCAGTTCAGGATATCCCGGTACCGGGGTATAATAGGTGTAGTTGTCATCCATTGCCTTCTTAGCGGCTTCCTTAACATGCTTGGGAGTATTAAAATCCGGTTCGCCAAAGCTAAGGTTGATCACATCAATACCTTTAGCGGCAAGTTCGCGGCCCATTTTGGCCATTTTAATTGTAGCTGATTCTGACAGGTTGTTGATCCTGTTACTTAATGCACTCATAGTTGTTTTTTTTATTATCGCGGCAAATATATGAAATAAGGTGATTAGAGATTAGTTAATTAGTGATTAAGATTGAAGATTAAAGATTGGTAATTTGCGACTGGAGTTGGAATTAAATTAGACAGAATACGGCCTGACCGGACTAGTCTTTAATCTTCAATTAACCAATCTTAGGTAAACTAATCTTCACCTTTTATATTTAAAAAACCTAAATTTGGCGCTTAATAAAGCTGCTTTGCAAGAACAGAAAAAGATAATCCTGATTTCGCTGATCACCGGCATTGTATTGATGCTGGCCAAGTTTACCGCATACTTTTTAACCAACTCAAACTTTGTACTGACTGATGCCGCCGAAAGCGTGGTAAACGTAGTTGCCAGTTCGTTCGCGTTTTTTAGTATTTATCTATCATCACAACCACGTGACGAAAACCACCCGTACGGGCATGGTAAGGTTGAGTACTTTTCTGTCTTTATCGAGGGGACACTGATCCTGATAGCAGGTTTGGGTATCATTGTAAAATCAATTGATGGCATTGTTCACCCCAATGTTATACATGACTTGATGGTCGGTGCTGTCATCATTGGCATTACGGGTGTAATTAATGGTGCATTGGGCTATTATATGATTCGGAGGGGTAAATCTATCCCTTCTATCACTATCGAGGCTGACGGCAGGCACCTGCTGACTGATATGGTTACCAGCGGCGGATTGGTAGTTGGCTTGTTACTGATCAGCTTTACAAAAATTGCTTTATTGGATAGTATTTTATCTATACCGGTAGCGCTGTTCATCATATTTACAGGATATAAGCTGGTCAGGAAATCGGTAGGTGGGTTAATGGACGAGGCTGATTTTGACGTGGTAAATAATGTCGTTCAGTTTTTAAACGATAAGCGACGTAACGAGTGGATCGATATCCATAATTTTCGTGCGCAAAAGTATGGTAATGAGCTGCATATCGATTGTCACCTTACATTGCCTTATTATTTCGATCTGAACCAGGTGCATGAGCAGGTATCCATGGTAGATAAGCTGATAAATAGCGAGGTTACAAAAACCGAGCTGTTTATTCATGCCGACCCTTGTTTACCTGATTGCTGTCATTATTGTAATATGACTAATTGCCCGGTCAGGACCGAGCCTAAAACCGAGGATATAGCCTGGACAATGGACAGAGTGATCCGGAACAAAAAACACTTTGAATAATGTATCAATTTAATGTGCGTGTTTATGGCTTGCTGATAAACGATCAGCAGGAAATACTGATAAGCGATGAGCAGGAATACGGCATGCAGTTTACCAAATTCCCGGGCGGCGGCTTAGAGTACGGCGAGGGTATGACTGAAGGCTTAAAACGCGAATTTGTTGAAGAATGTAATGCCGAAGTAGAAGTGATCAGTCATTTTTATACAACAGATTTTTTTGTAAAATCGGCTTTTAATGATTCGCAGATCATCAGCGTTTATTACCTGGTGAAAAATATAGCACCTTTGGATCTGGTTATAAAAACAATTCCGTTTGATTTTGATGGCGAAGGAGATGTATTACAGTCCTTCCGCTGGATAAAATTGCAGGATCTGAAAGAAAGTGATTTTACTTTCCCGATTGACCAATATGTTGCAAAACTTTTAATAGATAAGATATGAGCCTGGCAGAACGTGATTTAAAAGTAATATGGCACCCTTATACCCAAATGAAAACCGCTGGTATGCCTATACCAATTGTAAGGGGAGAAGGTGCTTACCTGTTTGACGAGAACGGCAAAAAATATATTGATGCCATATCGTCCTGGTGGACAAATATTCACGGACACGCGCACCCTTACATCGCTAAAAAAGTAGGCGAACAGTTGCTACAGTTAGAGCACGTAATTTTTGCCGGCTTTACGCATCCAAAGGCAATAGAACTGGCAGAACGATTACTGGCAATTATACCCAACAACCAAAAGAAAGCTTTTTATTCTGATAACGGCTCGACAGCTGTAGAAGTAGCCATTAAAATGTGCCTGCAATATTGGAGTAACCAGGGCCGTACACGTACCAAAATGCTGGCTTTTAAAAACGCATATCACGGCGATACCTTTGGAGCCATGGCGGTAAGCGGACGCAGTGCTTTTACCGCGCCGTTTGACACCTTATTGTTTGAGGTTGAGTTTATTGATCTGCCGGATGCAGATAATATCGAAAGCCTCAAATCTCAAATCTCAAACCTTAAATCACAGTTAGCCTGCTTTATTTTTGAGCCGCTTATTCAGGGTACTGCAGGTATGGTAATGTACGAGGCACAATACTTAAACGAGTTATTGGCCCATTGCCGCAAAGAAAACGTACTGAGTATTGCCGATGAGGTATTTACCGGGTTTGGGCGTACAGGTAAGCCGTTTGCTACAAGCCATATCAGCGAACAGCCTGATATTATGTGTTTTTCAAAAGGCCTGACAGGCGGCACAATGGCTTTGGGATTGACAACCTGTACCGAAGATATCTTCAACGCTTTCTTGTCTGATGATAAACTAAAAACACTTTTTCACGGGCATTCATTTACTGCTAACCCGGTAGCTTGCGCTTCGGCTCTGGCAAGTATGGATTTGTTTTTAGATCCGGCGACAGCCGAAAATATGGAGCGGATAAAAAACGCTCATACTCAATTCGGTGAACGGGTTAAAAATCACCCGAAAATAAAAACCGTGCGTCAGATAGGAACTATTATAGCAATGGAATGGGAGACAGGCGATAATACTTCTTATTTCAGTTCGCTGCGCGACAGGTTGTATTATTACTTTTTAGATGCCGGTATTATTTTGCGCCCGCTTGGCAATATAATTTACATTTTACCTCCATATTGCATTAGCAACGCCGACTTGGATTACATTTACAGCAAAATTGAGCAGGCGCTGGACGAAATTTAGCAGGGCTGATTAATTATAGAACTTATGAGCTTAAACAAAATACTACCGACAATAATAGCTGATAACCAATTACATGCACGCTGGTTAAATACCTTATCCTTAATGGAAAATACCGGCGCACGCAAGATCTCGGCCAGCGAAGACCCTACTACGGTTACCTACATCATATTAAAACATGCGGCCGAAGAGCACCGCCACGCTTTTTATTTAAAAAAGCAGATAGAAAAGACGGGAAAAGAACTTTGTCCAACCTATGCTGACGAATACCTGGTGGCTTCAAACTACAGCAAATACTACCTGAATATGCTGGATGTGGAAGTATGTCGGTATTTGAAGAGAGAATTACAGTTAACAGGTAAAGAGCTGCGTTTTGCCGCCTATCTTTTGGTTACTTATGCCATTGAAGTACGCGCTGATGAGCTTTACCCGATCTACCAGGACGCTTTGGATAGTGCAGGCAGCAAGATCAACGTGAAATCTATCATACTTGAAGAAGAAGGCCATTTAGAAGAGATGATCAATCAGCTTAAACAATTCTCGCCGCAATGGCAATTGCATGCAGATAAAGCCGTTGAAATGGAAACCCGATTATTTAATGACTGGGTGGTAGCATTGGATGGGGAAGTAAATTAATTATACTCAATTCAGCGAATTAAGGGGCTTAATTCATTCAGTATTTATAAAGTTAAGTAAATCTGTATAAGTTTCTTATTTATAATTGTTTATAAATATCTTATTGAAGTTTAAATTGATCTGCAGATTCGCTTTTGTAGGATCATTTTTTATAATCCAGTTCCGTTAAATCCTTAACAGATCCAAACCCGATCACATCCTTTATCACTTTGCCATCCGTCATTTCAATAGCGCGGATCAATTTATCAGAGCCAAATTTATCCTTGATCTCATGCATGGTCTTTAGCGCGGTTTCCTTGCGGTCCATATCTTCAAACAGGCTGTAAAGCATATTGCCGTTGTTTACAAAGTTGGTAACACCAACGCGCATCTGGGTGATTTCAGTATTAAAGATATGCCCGGTGTTATGCAATTTTTCAAACTTGTCAACTCTTAACCGAATCATGCGCATCAAGCTGATGGCGTCTTGTACAGGTGTAGTAACGGCAAAGGCATCGTCCCAGCGGGTACCATCATCATAACGTGCAGTAAACCCTACCGACTTACAATAAAACTTATGCTTAACCATGCGCTTTTCAAGCGTGAGGCAAAGCGTCATAAACAACTGGTCGATATAATTAATATGCTGTCTTTTTTCTTTCGAGATCTGTCGCATGGCTTGCATACCACGGTAATCATGCGCAGCTATATTGGTTTCAATAAAATTAAGGCGATAATGCCAATAGATACCCTCAATGCCTTTAAAGATAGCTTTTAACTTGTCGGGGCCGGCGTAACGCATTTCCAACGGTGTTTTGATCCCGGCACGTTCAAGACGGTAACTCATATTGGCGCCAATGCCTGGCATATCGCCTAATTTAAGGGGCCGTAATATCTCATCAATATTTTGATGGGTGATCATCAGCAAGCCATCCAATTTTTTACCACGAACCGAGCCGAGTTTAGCTAAAAATGCATTAGGCGCAATACCTATCGAGCATGTTAACCAATCGCCAACTCTTTCTAAAATAGCACGTTTTATTTGCTTTGCAATTGTTAAAGGGTCAAGGTGCGGGTAATTGGTAAGGTTAATAATAGCTTCATCAATGCTTTTAGCTACAACATCCTTTGAGTACTCAAGCAATAGGTTAATGATTTTTGTATGGTATTCGCGATAGCGGGTAGGATTACTCTCTACCGGCACCAGGTCAGGGCAAACAGCCATGGCATCGTTTAAACGCATCCCGGCCTTCAGGCCTCGTTCTTTTGCCTCTGTTGATAATGAAATAACGCACCCGTATTTGCCTGTGTAAACACAAACGCCTACAGGCCTGTTGCGCAGCCAGTAGTTGGCTTGCTGCTCGCACCGGGCAAAATAGCTGTTCATATCAATAAACAGCACCCGCGATTCGGTCTTTACTTCAACAGAGTTTTGATTCACATAGCAAATTTGCTAAAAATATTAGTAAAAGCAAATTTAATAAGGATAATGTTGAGATATAAAAAGAGGTGCCCTGATATATCGGGGCACCTCTTTAATAATTAGAATGATAAGTGCGATTTATGACTCGCCACGCTTCAACCCGTATTTTTCAATTTTACTGTACAAGTGGCTGCGCTGTATATCGATATCGTCAGCGGTTTTTGATACGTTCCAGTTGTTCTTTTCCAACTTGAATTTAATGTATTCGCGTTCGGCAAAGTCCTTATAGTCCTGGAAGTTTTTAAACTGGTTGTAATCAGTTTGCGGTGCGGCTGCCTCTGCCGTTGCGGCGACAGGCGCAGATGGGTTAGCAAACGATTTTACGTCATCTTCAGTAATAGTCTTATCGCTTAATATGATCAAACGCTCAACCATATTGCGCAGCTCACGGATGTTACCCGTCCATGGCTGGGCTTTAAGCGCCTCAAGTGCCCCGTCCGAGATCTTTTTAACCGGCATGCCATAGTCATTACAGATTTCCTCTAAGAAGCTTTGTGTAAGCAGGCCGATATCGTCCTTACGTTCGGTCAGCGGCGGTACATGGATCAGGATCACGCTTAAGCGGTGGTAAAGGTCCATACGGAAGTTACCGGCTTCGATCTCTTTTAACAGGTCTTTGTTTGTTGCTGCTACTACGCGTACGTCTACATCAATTTCCTTTTCGCCGCCTACCCGGGTTATCTTGTTTTCCTGTAGTGCACGCAGTACCTTGGCCTGTGCAGACAGGCTCATATCGCCGATCTCATCCATAAAGAGCGTACCGCCCGATGCTGACTCAAACTTACCTATGCGCTGTTTGATAGCCGAGGTAAAAGAGCCTTTCTCATGCCCGAACAATTCGCTCTCTATCAGTTCCGATGGGATGGCCGCGCAGTTAACCTCTATCAACGGCGCGTTTGAGCGGTTTGACTTTTCGTGCAGCCAGCGAGCCACAAGCTCCTTACCGCTACCGTTCGCGCCGGTTATCAGCACGCGGGCATCAGTAGGGGCAACACGTTCAATGGTTTCCTTGATCTTGGCTATCGGGGTCGAGTCGCCAAGTATGGGGCGCACCTTTGATACTTTGCGCTTAAGTACCTTAGTTTCAACAACAAGGCTGCCGCGGTCTAAAGCGTTACGTACGGTTATCAGCAGGCGGTTAAGATCGGGTGGTTTTGAGATAAAGTCGAATGCGCCTTTCTTACTGGCCTCAACCGCGGTTTCAACTGTGCCATGGCCCGATATCATGATGAAAGGAAGATCAGGCTTAATGATCAGGCCTTCGCTTAACACTTCCATGCCATCCATGCGGCTCATTTTGATGTCGCATAGTACAAGGTCATAATCATTTTTGCGGATCAGTTCCAGCCCGTCGATGCCGTTATCTATATCTTCAACTTCGTAGTCTTCGTATTCAAGTATTTCGCGCAGGGTATTACGGATAGCGCGCTCATCGTCAATTATTAAAATTTTGGCCATGTGTTGTTCAGATAGTCTGTTGTAATAACGTTTACTAATATAATAGATGTATAGGAAACTAAACACTTTTTGGCGCGACTTGTTTTACGCTGAAACGTTATTTTTTCATTTTATGGCACAGGTTAAACCGGAACCTCAACACAATGCCCGCTCCGCGCATGCTGTTTGCCTGGTTTAACCAGGTGTACCAAACTGAATGTGTCCCGGTGATACCCATTGATACACCTGTTTTTTTAAATAGCTGACAATTAACAAACTAACTTTGTTAAATTGCTTTCATGATACAGTTTGGCACAGATTTATCGACTTTTTTCAGTATAAATCAAGGACAAATAATGACAATATAGCGCCACCATTTATTAATTAAATTAATTGGTGATAAAATCAAGCTTAGCATTTTTGTAAACCGGTTTTTGCAGCACTACCTTTAGTTTTCTGAAGCTCTGTAAAGGCCCTTCGGTTACAAACAGGTTGATGAGCCAGGCAGGCAGGCTGCCACCCGGATCGGCATGGAGGGTGTAAACAACTTTTATCTTATCTTTTCCCAGGGGGCTTAACAGCCATTGGCCGTTCGAGTCGGTCACGCGTACTATTTTGGGTTTTACGGGCACCATATCGGCCAGGCAGGGGGCATCAATACTGACTGTTTTAGTAGTTGGATCCTGACTTACTTTCAAGTGGGCAATAAAATCACGGTTAGTGATGGGCCAGGGCATTTCAACCAGCGAATAATAATATAATTCCTGCGGGGATACCTGTTTGATCACATAGCTGGTGCTTACGTGATAAAGCCAGTCTTCGCCATTCTTTATATCTATCAAAACCGCTGTCATTTGTGTAAGCGAAGCATCAAGCGTACACTCTACTTTTATGGCTTTGATCTTTGAGTTTTCAACCTCGCGGGTATAGATCTTTACGCCATCGTCGGTTTTTTTCAGATCCCAGTTACCACCAGTTTGTGCAAGGGCGCAATTGGCAAATAATAAAAATAGAAGGATTAGTTTTTTGAACACAAGTACAAATGTGAACAAATAATATTTTAGAGCATAACTTAAAATTAACGTTTAGGTTATAGGAATGTAATATTACTATAACAACCTATTTTACAGGCCTGGTTGTTGTGGGGCTAACAAAAAACGCCCCCTCCAAACGGAAGAGGCGTTGTACAGCAGCAAATCTGTAAGCCGGGTTCTGTATCGCCCCAATAGCTATCGGGACGGCTTCTATCATTAATCTGGCCCTGTCGTTGCCGGCAGGTTCAATCAACCTACCCATCTTGACGGCCCCGGTTGCCCGGGACAGGAAACGAGCCGCTTCACTTTCAAGACCTATTTGGTTTTTCAACTCCTGAGGTTTACCGCAATCCCGGTCGCCCGGAAAAGCCGTGAGCTCTTACCTCACGTTTTCACCCTTACCCTTACAGGCGGTATATTTTCTGTGGCACTTGCTGTCGCCGGCTGCCGGCGCCTTCCCGTTAGGAAGCAGGATGCTCTGTGTTGCCCGGACTTTCCTCCGTCCCGATAGCTATCGGGACAGCGATAGAACGTTTTGCGCTATAAAGGTAGGGTTTTTAGTCGGAAAGTCGGGAAGATAAAGCGGAGGACTTGTGTGATTCCCCTCTTGTCCGTAGGACTCCTATGGAGAGAGGGGTGTAGGGGTGTGTCCTTTTGCGCGGTTAACACACCCCTGCAGCCGCACATACTTACGCGCCCCCTCTCAAGAGGGGAACTAAAATCATTTACACTTATCCAGATCATAACTTACCTGCTGTACCGTAACAACGCCCATTTTATTACCGAACGAATTGGTTATATAAGTAAGTACTTCGGCAATTTCAATAGGGGCAAGATCCATGGCAGGCATATTGCCTTCGAATGGTTTTTTGTTGACGATAAGCAATTTCTCCTTTAAGCCGTATTTAATAAAACACGGTAAAGAGGCCTTATTTGCTTTCAAAAAAACAGAATCAGTAAGCGGTGGCATTAAAGCAGACAGACCTTCTCCGTTTTTACCGTGGCAGTTTTGGCAACTATTTTGGTAAACTATGCTGCCCGTAGTATAATAGCGTTTAAAAGTGATCTCGTCATCGGTCTGGCATGAAAAAAATAACACACCCAGCAACAAACAGATAACGCTTATTACCTTTAATTTCATTTGCCGCTAATTTGATCAGGTTCGGCCTTCAAGGTTTTGATATCGGCTATCAGCTGTTTAACCTGGTCGGGCAGGGTGCCGTCATACGTACCTCGGATCCGTTTTTGTTTATCTATCAGCAGGAAATAGCCATCATGGATAAACAGTTGCTTAGCGTCCTCCTCTGGCCTGCGCACCAGGTAACTTTCTGATAGTTTGTAGATCTCGTCTTTCTTGCCCTGCAATAGCCACCAGGTATTACCGGCAATACCCAGCTTGTCTGCATATTGCTTTAAGACATTAACACTATCATGCTTAGGGTCAATAGAGTATGAAATTATTTTCACACCCTTTTCGCTCTTAAAAGCATCATAAACAGTCAGCATATTACGGTGCATAACCGGGCAGATGGAAGGGCAGGTGGTAAAGAAAAAATCGGCTACATAAATGTTGTTATCCAGGCTTTTATTGGTGATGCTGTCGCCATACTGGTTAACCGTTTTAAACGCCGGGATGGTTTGGTATACGGTGTCAGTTTCGGTTTTGCCGTCTACCGTTTTTGTTACGGGTGTGCGGTTGCCATAAATAGGCAGCGTGGTTTGCGCTGTATTAAATTTGCAGGCACTATAAGTTAGAACAATAGCAATGGCCCCAATTAATTTCTTCATCGCTACTTTTTAAATGGTTTTAAATATTCGGCAGACTCAGTAACCGCGCTTTTAACTACCGAATCTATCGCTTTAACCTGTTTCTTTTGCTCTGACAGGTAATTCATTATTTCTGTATGCGATTTTCCTTTTTGTGCCGCGTCAAATTTATTCATCCAGTTGCTCATTGAACTGTCGGCTTTGTTTAACCGGCCTACCAGGTCTTTGATCCTGGCTTTTGCTTCTTCGTTCTTAGCGATGTTCATCAGGGTATCCAACTTCATTTTATTGTGCATCAGTTGGTCATCATAAGTCATTACGCTATCGTGGATCTTAATCACGTCATCTAAAATGGCTTTTTCCTGGCTTTTAGGATCATTACAGGCGGTTAGTGCCAAAGCGGCAAATGCAAACAAAAATATCTTTCTCATAAAAATTATAGCAGTATCATGTCGGCCTCAAAATTACATCAATACGGCCTTATTACTATGGCCGGCGATTAATTAATTGCGGATAAAATGGATATAATCTGTAGCGGGCAGCCGTTCAACACCTACAAGTTTAAGTTGCTGCCCAATTTGCGCGCGGTGATGTGTGCCATGGTTGGTAACCTGGGTTATCATATCCACCAGTTTATCAGAAAATTCAACGCCGGCTGTTGTTTTATAGGTTATTGTTTTATCGAAATCGTCATCATCAGTCGTGTTTAAATAGGTGATCCAACGATTGTGGTTATCGGCCAATACTTCTTCAAAGGGAATGGTCTCTGCTTTTGGGAAGATTTCAACCTCGGGCGCGGTAGAATATTCGCAACGCGCCAACCAGCGCTGCTGCGCGGCCAGCAAATGGCCAAATAACAAGATGGATTGCTGCGGGTTACCTGTTGACCTGATTGCTTTTAAAATTAACTGATTAGCATGCAGGTCATATTGAAATAAACGGGTGAAATAATCTTTCATCATAATTTAATAAATACCGGGAATTAAACGTGCTGTAGTTTTTGTGTATTGTATGTAATCAGCGCCAAATTCGATTATCAAGGCTTTTTCTTCAACCTGTATGCGGTAAATTAAAGCAATGAACGTTGGGATAATAACTACAATGCAAGATAGTATACTGGCCTGGCACAACGCTATACTGCAAATGATCATCATTAAACCTAAATAACTGGGGTGGCGTACTATTTTGTATAACCCTGTGGTTTTTAATTTATGCTGACTGCTGATGGCGACATCTACCGTAAACATTTTACCCAGTTGTAAAATGGCTGTCCACCTGATAATAAAACCAATGATAGCTACGGCCAGGCCAATATCCATTACCAACCTGGCATCAGGAAACGGCCAGATACCAATTATTGCAATATACCCGCCTAATGCGATACAGCCTGTAATAGCTATCCAAAGGTATATTAATGACCGGTTGTCCGCTTGGTTTTTAGAAGAGCCTTTTCTTGATCGTTTCACCAGCAACAATATAATTTCTGATAAGCCAAATATTTCTGCGATCTGGTAGTATGAAATATGCATTAATAGGTTTGTTTTTGTGCCTAAAATAGTGATTATTTAAGCATAATCAAGGTTTATCGGCTTAACAATAACATAATGTTAACGTCATTATAAACATACACTGGCGGCGTAAATTAGTAGTGTACATAAATCAATCTGTTATGAAATTCATAGTCAATTTATTCAACAGCTTACGTGAGTGGATGATCTTAAAAAGCATGAGATCTTCTTTTATTCACTAATTTATTTTTGCTACTGTTTCTTTTATAAAATTATAATGCACAATTTGGGCGTTGCGTAGCTCAATTTAATGAAATCTAATATTCAGGATACACCACTTAACAAGCAGCTTTTTGGCGAGGACTTTATCTGGGGCGTATCAACCGCTGCTGTCCAAATTGAAGGTGCACATGATACCGACGGGAAAGGTGAGTCTATTTGGGATGTTTTCTCTGCTCAAAAGGGTAAAATATTAAAAGGCCATCACCATTACGTAGCTACAGACTTCTACAATCGTTACCAGGACGATATAGACCTGATCAAACAGCTTAACATTCCTAATTTCAGGTTCTCTATTGCATGGGCGCGTATTTTGCCAGACGGAACAGGGAAAATTAACCAGGCCGGTATAGATTACTATAACCGCGTTGTTGATTATTGCCTTGAGCAGGGGGTAGAGCCCTGGCTTACCTTATATCATTGGGACCTGCCGCATAAACTTGAGCAACAAGGCGGCTGGACTAATCGCGCGATAGTAAACTGGTTTAGCGAATATGTAACCGTTTGTGCCAACGCCTTTGGCGACAGGGTTAAACATTGGATGGTAATGAACGAGCCGGCGGTGTTTACAGGTGCCGGTTATTTCTTTGGGATCCATGCACCAGGGCGTACAGGTATAAAAAGCTTTTTACCGGCTATTCATCACGCTGTATTGTGTATGGCCGCAGGGGGGAGAAAATTGCGCGAGATTTTGCCGAATGCGATAATAGGCACTACGTTTTCATGCTCACACATTGAACCTTATTCTGACGGGCCAAGAGATGTAGCCGCTGCCGTACGAGTAGATGCCCTGCTTAACCGTTTGTTTATTGAACCGGTATTGGGCCTGGGTTATCCATTAGAACTGACGGTCTTGTCAGGTATGGAAAAATATATCTTACCCGGTGATATGGACGGTGTAAGATTTGATTTTGATTTCATCGGTCTGCAAAATTATACCCGCGAAATTGTAAAGTATTCGTTTTTTACACCTTATATCCATGCCAGCTTGGTTAAAGCTGAAAAAAGGAAGGTGGCCACAACCGCGATGGGATGGGAGGTTTACCCGGCTTCAATCTATCATATCTTAAAAAAATACAATCAATACCCGCAAATTAAAAAGATCTATCTTACCGAAAGTGGTGCCGCTTTTGCTGACGAGGTGATCGATCAAAAAGTTGACGACCCGAAACGTGTAGCTTACCTGCAGGAATATTTAGGGCAGGTTTTAGAGGCAAAAAACGAGGGCTGCAAGGTAGATGGTTATTTTATATGGACGCTCACTGATAACTTTGAATGGGCGGAGGGTTATAATCCCCGGTTTGGAATTATCTACGTTGATTTTGAGACGCAGCAGCGTATAGTAAAATCATCCGGCTTGTGGTATGCCGCGTTGTTGAGCTGATTTTGTCTGCTTGCCGTTTTTGCCGGGGAGAGGCAGGCTGATATAAAATATAGTGCCCCTGCTGCTGCTGTCAAACCAGATCTTGCCGTGCGATTTTTCAATGATCTGTTTACAGATAGAAAGCCCCAGCCCAAATGATTTCTCGCCCGCTGTGCCCGGTCTTTGCGCTGTAGTAAACATATTAAATACCTGGTCTTTCATTTCGTCAGGGATGCCTATGCCGTTATCCAGTACCGATATGATTATATTAACGTTTTCCTGAACAACTTTTACAAATATCGGTGCGCCGTCTGGGCTAAATTTTATGGCATTACTGATAAGGTTGCTGATTACCCGCCAGATCTTTTCACGGCTTATTAATAATTCAACAGGGCTTGATAAAGGTTCAAAAAATATTTGCTGGTCTTTTTCTGACGCTTTAAAGCGCAGTAGCTCGACACTTTTGTTAACCAATGAATTGATCTCAACAGGCTCGGGCTTTAATTCGAGCGCGTTTACATTTGTTGCCTCTAATATTTCATTGATCAGCTCAAGCGAATTATAAGACGTTTCTTTAACCAGATTGATCATTTCCCTTTGCTCGTCCGTACAATCTTCATCTGCCATTACAGATATTAATGCCGCTATACCGCCTATTGGGTTACGCAAGTCATGCGCTACCGTACGCAATATCCGGTCTTTCTCCTGGCTGTTTAACTTAATGTCATTAAGGGCTTTTCCAAGCTCTGCATTTTGATTGTTGATCTGTTGATTCAGCAGGTTAACAGTCAATACATCCCTTCGTGATCTTCGCCAGTTACGGTATATCAACATAATGATTATCAGCGCCATTATTGCCACGATAATTATTACGAATAATAATATGCGTTGTATTTTATTATTATCGCTTAACTGTTCAATTTGTTGTTGTTTATCGTAATTATCCAGTTGCTTACTGACGTTGCTTTGTTTTAAAAGGTTTATCCTTTGGATATTAGAATCTTTAACGGTATGGTATACCCGCAGATATTTAAGCCCTTTTGACAAATCTTTTTTGCGGATATAATAATCGCTCATTAAATGGTTCCAATGAATTGCAACATCCGGGTTATTAAAACTAAAAGGCTGTTTACCAATCAAGGTCAATAAGCTAAACAGTTCGGTATCCTGCCTATTGTTGTAATATATCTGCGCTAATTTTGTTTGTGCTATGGCAGCGTCGTTATTATCATACCCGGGCTGTAAATTTATTGCTATGCTTTGTTTTAATAAGTCGGTAGCTTGCTTATAATCACCTTTTGCAGTGTATACTTCGGCTTTATTTCCGTACACCACACCACGCGCCATGTCTAATTGCTTTTTACTGGTTTTAAACTGGCCGGCATTTTCGTTAATTAACGTTAAACATTTATCAAAATATATTAATGCACTGTCTGTCTGTTTGTTACTTTGGTAAGCTAAAGCAATATTATCTATCAATTCTTGCTTATGATAAAAAGTCGCAAAATCATGCGGCTTCATATCATAGTAATTGTTGCTTTTAATGAAGTAATCTTTAGCCAGGCCATAATTCCCCATTTTATAGGTAATCATACCCATCCGGTAAGTATAGTCAGAAAGAACATTACGGTTTAAAGTGTTTTTTCCGATCAGGTAACCCTGGAAAAGATGTTGGTAAGCCTCGGTATATTTTTGTAGTGTAAAGCAGGCATCGCCCGCAGCAAAGTTTGCGGTTACATATAAAGAAGTGTACTGTTTATTGTTTACACTTTGATTGGCAATGGTTAGCAGTGTGTCGGCATATAGCAAAGCTTTTTTACTGTCGTGTACGTATTGCTGGTAATAGATGTAACGAAACCAGTATATGCTAAATTTATCGTCGACGGTTAAATTATCAGCATGATTTACAATTGAATCAAGCAAGTGTATGCCTTCAGCCGCACGGTTTGAATTAAAAAGCGTATCGATATGTCCATCCAACCGTTTATAGTCTGCTGTATTACCATCAGCTTGTGTATCTTTTTGGTTACACGACGTTATGGTCATAAAAGCGAGGGCCAATAACCAGGTGTTACGTATAAACTTAACAAAAAAATATTTCGGTTTACAGATCAATTTTTAGGGTTATAGGTCTCACAAATATAATACTCAAATGGATATTACAGCTATAAGTGTTGTTTAATGTGTCTATTTAAATGCTTCTTCTCCTGTAATATCCAGTCCTGTTATCAGTAAATGGATATCATGTGTACCCTCATACGTAATAACCGACTCAAGGTTCGCCATGTGGCGCATTACCGGGTATTCGCCGGTTATTCCCATGCCTCCTAATATCTGTCTTGCTTCGCGTGCTATGTTTAAAGCTATCTCAACACTATTACGTTTTGCCATAGAGATCTGGGCAGGAGTAGCCCTGTTTTCGCTCTTTAAAATACCAAGCCTCCAAACCAATAACTGTGCTTTGGTTATCTCAGTTATCATTTCGGCCAATTTTTTTTGCTGCAGCTGAAAAGCTGCTATAGGTTTGTTAAACTGCTTGCGCTCTTTTGCGTAGCGTAAAGCGGTATCATAACAATCCATAGCGGCGCCAATGGCACCCCATGCTATACCATAACGCGCCTGGTTAAGGCAACCCAGCGGGCCTTTTAGTCCCGATACATTTGGCAGTAGGTTTTCCTTAGGAACTTTCACATTATCAAACACCAACTCGCCTGTGGCCGATGCACGTAACGACCATTTGTTATGCGTTTCGGGCGTCGAAAAACCTTCCATGCCACGTTCTACAATCAATCCCTGTATTTTACCTTGTTCGTTTTTGGCCCAAACAATGGCAATATCGGCAAACGGCGCGTTCGAGATCCACATTTTAGCGCCGTTTAAAAGGTAATGGTCGCCTGCGTCTTTAAAATTGGTGGTCATGCCGCCCGGATCTGATCCGTGGTCAGGTTCTGTAAGCCCAAAACAGCCCATCAATTCGCCGGTAGCCAATTTGGGCAGGTATTTCATTTTTTGATCCTCTGATCCGTAGGCAAAAATAGGGTACATCACCAGCGAACCCTGTACTGAAGCAGTTGAACGGATGCCGGAATCGCCGCGTTCTATTTCCTGCATAATTATCCCGTAAGCGGTATAGTCAAGTCCAAGGCCGCCGTATTCTGCGGGGATAGTTGGGCCAAATGCGCCAATTTCTGCTAATCCTTTCAGCAAATGTTTTGGAAATTCTGCACGCTGGGCGTAATCCTCAATAATGGGGCTTACCTCTTTTTTTACCCAATCGCGTACGCTTTTACGGATCAGTTTATGTTCATCGGTAAATAATTCGTCCAATTGGTAATAATCCGGCGATTCAAAAAGATCAGTCTTTGCCATGGGATTTTTTTAGGGTGTAAAAACAAATTTAATGAAAGGTTACTTACATTGGATATTTTGTAATTGTTAATTTACTTTTGAGCATGATTATAGCCTTACACGGTGCGGAATTTTTTGCCTTTCATGGTTTTTATCCTGAAGAACAGAAATTAGGAAATTGGTTTGTTGTTGATATTGACGTTGAGTTTACGCCAACTGCCAATATCAGTGACGACGATTTAAACAACTCTGTTAATTATGAACAATTGTATGATATTGCATGCGAGGAGATGAAGCTGACCAAAAAGCTGATCGAAACCGTTGCGCAGGCTATTATCGATGAAATAAAAAATCAATACACATTTGTTGACAGGATACAGGTAAGGGTTAAAAAAATGAACCCTTTGGTGGGCGCGAAAACCAAATATTCGAGCGTTACTGTTCAGTATCCTGCAAATGCAATCAACGCATAGCATCTCCCTGTTTTATAAGTAAATGACCTACAACAAAATAACTGATGATATATTAACCGCAATTAAACAAATTGTAGGTGAAGATTTTGTTGTTACTGAACAGGACGGTTTAGAACGATACAGCCATGATGAAACCGAAGATCTGCGGTATTATCCTGAAGTTGTTGTTAAACCAGCATTTACCGAACAGGTATCTGCATTATTAAAACTTTGTAATGAACACCTTATCCCGGTAACGCCAAGAGGCGCAGGGACAGGGCTTAGCGGTGGCGCGTTACCTGTTATGGGCGGGCTGCTTATAGCCATGGAGCGCTTTAACCGGGTGTTGAATATTGATGAACAAAACCTGCAGGCCACAGTTGAACCGGGCGTAGTTACCGAGGAGTTTATGAACCAGGTAGCAGCTAAAGGTTTGTTGTATCCTATTGACCCGGCAAGTAAGGGTAGTTGTTTTATCGGCGGTAATGTATCGCACGGCTCGGGCGGGCCAAGGGTTGTTAAATACGGCACCATACGTGAATATATCTTAAACCTCGAATTGGTTTTGCCATCGGGCGAGGTGATCTGGACTGGTGCAAACACTTTAAAATATTCTTCAGGATACAATTTAACCCAGTTGATCATCGGATCGGAAGGCACATTAGGGATAGTAACCAAAATAGTGGTTAAACTGATCCCCGCGCCAACGGTAGATGCGTTGATGTTGGCTTCATTTAATTCAAATGATGATGCTTGCCATGCCGTATCAGCTATATTCAGGGCCGGGATCGTACCATCTGCCCTCGAGTTTATGGAACGCCGGGGTATTGAATGGGTAATAAAAAATGACGGAATAGCTTTTGATCTGGCAGAAAAAGACGTGGCTTTTTTACTGATAGAAGTGGATGGAAATAATCAGGACACCGTGTTTACTGATTGCGAAAAGATAAACGCTGTCTTAGAAGGATTTGGCTGTACAAATGTTTTGTTTGCGGATACTGCCACGCAAAAAGAAGAATTATGGCGCATCAGGCGAGTAATGGGGGTATCTGTTAAAGCAAATTCAGTTTATAAAGAGGAGGATACCGTTGTACCACGCGCCGCATTGCCGCAACTAATAAAAGGGATTAAAGAGATAGGGACGAAATACGGGTTTGAATCTGTTTGCTACGGACATGCAGGCGACGGTAACCTGCATGTAAATATTGTGAAAGCAAAAATGAGCGACGAGGACTGGAACACTAAATTAAAAGACGGCATACGTGGAATATTCGAGTTAACCGTATCTTTAGGTGGTACACTATCCGGCGAGCATGGCATTGGCCTGGTGCAAAAAGATTTTATGCCGATAAAGTATTCGCCAATACATTTTGAACTGTGGAGGGGGATAAAAAATGTATTCGATAAAAATTACATATTAAACCCGGGGAAAATATTTAATCAGGAATAAATGGAGTTGCCGCTAAGATTTCAAATAACCGATGAGGATCTTTTAAAAATAGGGTTTGCTGTTTTTTGCGGCGGGTTGTTGGGTATTGAGCGTCAGTATAAAAATAAAACCGCGGGTTTTCGTACCATTATATTGATCACGCTCGGTTCGGCATTGTTTACTATGGTTGCCCAGCAAGCCGGTTTAGGTGTAAATATTAATGTTATTACCGGCATTGGTTTTATTGGTGCTGGTGTGGTTTTTAAAGATAATACCGGTGTAAGCGGCTTAACTACAGCCGCGGTAATATGGGTAGCAGCTGCAATAGGCATGGCTGCCGGTGCCGGCAATTATCCGCTGGCCCTGATCACAACAATAGTTACATTAGCTGTATTGTTGCTATTTTCTTTATTAGAGAAATATATTGATAGGGTACACCATGACAAGCTATTTATAATTGTATTTACCAATACAGATTATGAAAATCTGCATTTGGTTGAAGCTACTGCAAAATCACACCACCTGGTTGCCAAGCGCAGGCAGATTAATAAATCGGGTGATAGCTTACAGGTCACGTTAGTAGTAACCGGTCATAAAAAGCATATTAACAAGTTCGATGAAGAATTACTGCAAATGCCGCAGGTAAGGTCTTTTTAGGCTAAAACGTAGCGCTTTCTTTGGCAGCTATAACATTTGTATCTTTTTAATGGCATCCAGAAAAAGAAGGTTTTAACTAAACTGCCCCTTGGTACTCGATCTTCCATTTGTTTTTTGCATTTGGGGCAAACAGGATAGTGCCTGGTATTTGTTTGATTGTCTTGTTGATCTTGTAACGGCAGAACCATGAGTAATACAAATAAGGGGTGTGTTGTATTTTTATATTAATATTGTTACACAAATGTAAATGTTTACACGCGAATAAATATTAAATAATTATTAAAATTTTCCTCTAAAGCAAGGTTTGTTGTCAATATTTGGTCATAAATAGGTTGTGTTTTAGTGACATTGCTTTTTAAGAAAAAATTATACATATAAACGTTATTCATTTTCTTGCGTTTTTTGCTCATGTCTGTTAAAAAATAGAAGATTTACGAGGATTGGTGCTAGGTATCCGTCTGATTTGTAATATATTTATCCTTACCAATTAATAAATCACCAGATTACCAATGCCAGAATGCTTTGATAGCATAACTTTTTATAAAAACTTGCGTGTAATTATTTATGCCAGCTTATTACTTTTTAGTTTTAGCTATCAAAGTTATGCCCAAAGTTTGGGTGATCCTATTGTTCATATAACCTTTGGCTCGGGTGTTAATCAATATGCCGGGGCTTTAAAGCCTGATTCAGGTATTACGACGTATCAATATGTACATATATCCCCTGAAGATGATTTTTATACTATAGCTAATTCTACTGAAGGTATGAACCCCGGTTGGGTTCGCACAACTGACCATACGGGTGATCCTAACGGTTACATGATGATTGTTAACGCCAGTTATGACCCCGGCCTTTTTTATACCCGAACTGTTAACGGCTTATGTGGTAGTACGACGTATCAGTTTGGTGCGTTTATAAAAAATATTTGCATTGGCGGCATTCTACCTAATGTAACATTTGAAATTGAAGCTTTGGATGGCACACCTTTACTCTCATTTGGTACGGGAGATATTGCAAATAATAACTGGAAACAATATGCTTCTACATTCAAAACCCCTGCAAGTGCAAATTCTGTTGTGATAAAAATGATCAATAATGCACCGGGCGGTGGGGGTAATGACCTTGCTATTGACGACATTACCTTTAGCCCGTATGGTACAACAATAGGCATTGCTGTTGATCAAGGTGTCAAAACATATTGTGCAAATACGCCGGAACTCATAACTATTAAAACTACTAACATGCTTGATAAGGGTTTTAGTCAAAAGCTTCAACAGTTAGTCAATGGTGTATGGGTTGATCAGGGAATTGGAGGGACAGATCCTTCGTTCACTTTTCCGTCGCCGACAGTTGCCGGCTATTATTCCTACAGACTGGTAAAGGGGGACGCTGGTAGTATTAATATTTCAAAATGTGTTGTGGCATCAAACCAGATCGATATATTGGTATTCCCCCCACCAGTGGCTGCTTTTTCGGTTGCCGAGACGATATGCCAGGGCGATACCTCTGTTTTTAAAGACTTGTCGACAGAATCGGTATCAACAATTGCCAGCCGCAAATGGGATTTTGGTGATGGGCAAACATCAACGGAGGAAAATCCATCACATCTCTATAAAACTCCCGGCGACAAAACCGTAACATTAACGGTATCTAATCAAAATGAATGTACAGAAACAGCTACTAAAATTATCCATGTTATCCCGTATGTTAACGTTGATTTTGATACATCCACACCCGATTGTGAAACAAGAGCAGTAACATTTACAGATAAATCCGTTAGCCCCGAAGGTAAGATCATATCACGCGTATGGGATTACGGCGACAGCACCACAGAAACCAAAACCGATAATACACCGTTTCAGCATATTTATGCCAAAGCAGATTATTATGTGGTTAAACTTACCATTAAAACAGATAAAGGCTGTACAACAACATTTAGCAAAAGCATTAAAATAAGCCCCTTACCGGTGGTTAATTTCACACTGCCAAAGGTTTGCTATGCAGACCTGTCGGCAACATTTACAGACAGCACTACCATAGCTGATAACAATATTGCCGACTTTACTTATCTGTGGGATTTTGGTGACCCTAATGCCACGGCTAACAACCCAAATACATCAACATTAAAGAATCCGCAACATTATTATGGACAGATTAGACAATACCAGGTAAAACTTACTATTACCTCGGCCGATGGGTGTGTTGTAAGCACCACCAAAACACTCCAGGTAAACGGATCGCCCATACCTGATTTTGATGTGATTAAAGACCAACCATTATGTGCTAACCGCGATGTTTTCTTTGTAAATAATTCAAAAGCCACTATTGGAAACATCACAAAATTGATCTGGTATTTTGATACTACTGATCTCTCTGTACAGGAAATAGATAATGATCCTCATCCAGGTAAAATGTACCGGCATACTTACCCTCAAACGGGTAGAACTTATACTGTAAGGCTTGAGGCATTTACTGGGGATGCAGATGTTTGCCACGAAGTTAAAGAGCAAACTATAACTGTTTTACAACCACCTGTAATTAGCTTCGCACCACCAGACTCGGTTTGTTTAAATAATGGCCCGGTACAGCTTACATCAATTGAAAATACGGGCAGTGCTGGTACGGTGGCTTACACCGGAACGGGAGTGAGTGGTACTGTATTTGATCCGGTGGTTGCAGGCCTTGGTACTTTTCCCATAACTTGCATTTACACTTCAGTTAACAACTGTGCCGATACGCTTACAAAAAATATTACTGTTAAACCAATACCTACTGTTGATGCCGGGCCGGATGCAACCATACTTGCAGGAGGGGCAACCACTTTACATGCTACCGCGACCGGCGATAGTGTTACTTATTCATGGTACCCGGCAACAGGTTTAAGTAATAGCCATATCCCAGATCCGGTAGTTAGCTTAAATGACGATCAGAAATATATACTTACCGTAACCAATGCAGAAGGATGTTCTGTGACTGATAGTTTAAAAGTAAAGGTTTTACAGTTGCCGGTTGTGCCTAATACCTTTACGCCAAATAATGATGGCGTAAATGATACATGGGTGATAAAATACCTGGATACTTATATAGATTGTACTGTTGATGTGTTTAACCGTTATGGGCAGAAAGTATATACATCGCTTGGTTATAAAATACCGTGGAATGGACGATTCAATAATGCTGAGTTACCTGTAGGTGTTTATTACTATATTATTAACCCCAGGCATGGGCGAAAGACTTTATCCGGTTATGTTACTATAATCCGGTAAATTTAAATGTGAGATTTTTAAGATGCCAATGATGCCGTGTTTCCAGGCGGCAAGATCATAGTGTCAATAAATTCTCCAATCGCTTTTAATGTGTAGCTGTCCAGGTAATCTTCATTACGCTGCATCCATTCGCTGCCTAATTTATAAAGCATGGCTGCTTTTCCGTTTATTCTAACTTTCCACACCCGCCAGTTTTTAAAATAACCGGTAGTTATTTCAATAAGGTGTGTAGTACCATCGGCCAATTTCACTTTATAATTCATGTTGTGATGATTAAATAATTTGAAAAGTCGAAGTTTTATCAAATGGCAACAGGATTTTTAATTAATACGACGCAATTTATAGATTATTGCACTACACAGGTGTTAATATTTGTTAATGTTTTAATTTCTTATAAAAAGTAAAAAGCAATGGATTGATACTCAAGAAATATCAATCCATTGCTTTAAAAATTATTCTCTTATCCAGATGTTCCGGTAACTGATGGGCGCGCTTTTGTCGCCATGTGCCTGTAACCTTAATGGGGCGGGACCATGCTGGGTATAAACGTGTTGCTTATCAGTAGAAGTGGCACCTTTAATCGCTACATTGTTTTGAACCAATACGCCATTAAAGAAAATAGTAACCCTTGCAGGTGTTTTAACTGTACCGTCCTCATTAAATTCAGGGGCGGTATAAGCGATATCATAAACGTTCCATTCACCCGCTTTGTGTGCCGGGTTTACTAATGGAATAGACTCGCGATATACGCTTCCTGCCATCCCGTTTGTATAGGTTTTGTTATCGTTATTGTAAGTATCCAAAACCTGTATCTCATACTTTCCTGACAAGAAAATACCGCTGTTGCCTCTTGCCTGTCCGGTACCTGTAATGTCTACAGGTATTTTCCATTCAATATGTAGCTGATAGCTGGTAAACTTTTTCTTAGTCTCAATGTCACCGGTCGATTTGTCAACCGTAAGCACATCACCGTTAATTTTCCATTTCGCAGCTGATTGATCAGAGGCTGACTCCCATGCGTCAAGGTTTTTTCCATCAAACAATATTATAGCGTCAGAAGGCGCCGTACCAAAAGTTTTGCCTGGTGTAACAACATTTGGTACAGGGCTAAAGATCTCGGCATTTGTTGGGTTTGAAGAAGCAAGGTTGGCTTGATTGATTGTGGCCGTAGTTGTTTGCCCATACACAATTGGCGATAAGCAGAACAACGCTGCTGTTAAAATCAGGTTATATTTCATGAGGTTATTTTTGGTTACCTCAAATCTATCAGATTTTTGTATCAGTTTAAAACACTAACAATTATAGTTTTTAAATTAATAATTAAAGCTAACGTAACATTACATTTACTTAACCGGCAAATTATATTTTAACCTCTTTCCATTTTCCCTTCTTGAAATAATACCAGGCAGCCAAAGCGAGTAAAGTTTCTGCTATGGGGATGGATATAAACGCCCCTGTGGCTTTCATGTCTAGTTTTTCAGAAAGATAATAAGCCAACGGTATTTGTATCAACCAAAAACAAACGAAATTTATCCAGGTAGGGGTTTTGGTATCGCCTGCACCGTTTAAAGCCTGGGTCATTACCATGCCTATCCCATAAAAAATATATGCCGAACCAAAGATTTGCAAGGCTTGCACACCAAATTTAACAACGGCCACATCCTTTGTGAAGATATTAATGATAGGGCTTGAGAATAATAAAAAAACAACCATTACTATCCCCATAAAAATGGCATTATACTTCGCGGTTATCATAACGCTTTTTTCGGCGCGGTCAATTTCTTTTGCACCAAGATTTTGGCCAAGTAAAGTAGCAGCGGCATTACTCAAGCCCCATGCCGGCAAAATAAAAAAGACCACATTACGTATGGCAACCTGGTAACCTGCAGATGCGGCTGTCCCGCCGGTCTCTGCTACAAGCCGGGCTACAACTATCCAACTGCCGCTGGATATTATAAATTGCAATGTGGCGGGCCATGCAATTTTAATAATGGTTTTGATAACAGGCGAATCAAAATTAAAATGCGAGGCCGTAAATTTTACAATACCGTTTCCTTTAATTAAATGGTAGCACTGGTATATTACGCCCGATGTGCGGCCTGTAACAGTTGCCATGGCAGCGCCCTTTAAACCAAAAAAATGGATCAGGATAGGGCATAAGATGATATTGGTCAAACTGGCTATCCACAAACTTTTCATGGCCATTGCGGCATTACCCGCGCCACGGAATATGCCATTAATGAGGAAGATCAGGATTATAACCAGGCTGCCGCCAAACATGATGCGCGTAAATATGGCGCCATCGGCAACTACTTCTTTACTCGCGCCCATCAGTCCTAAAATATCGCCGGCATATATCATACCGGTAACGGTTAACACTGCTGAAATGATGAACGCGATAATCAGCGATTGCGCGCCGGCATGGGCTGCACCGTCTGCATTTTTTTCACCGATACGCCGGGCCACTACAGCACCTGCGCCTGTACTTAAGCCTATGGCAATAGAGTAAACTATGGTGATAACAGATTCTGTTAACCCAACGCTGGCAATGGCATTTTGTCCCAGTTTACCCACAAAGAAGATGTCGACCAGGGCGAATACGCTCTCGAGGCTTAGCTCCAGTATCATAGGTACTGCCAGCAAGAATACCGCCTTGCGGATACTGCCCGTGGTATAATCCTGGGTTTCGCCATTAAGCGACTGGCGGATTACAGAAATAATGTTTTTTATAGTCACTATGAAAAGGTCAGTTTAAATTATCAGGTCAATACCTCGCAGGTGTACCCGTGTGCATTCAGTATTTCAATTATTCTTTCGGGAATTACTTTCCGTGCTTCCACACGAAGGATCTTGTCACAATCCTCCATATCAAAATTTACCCGACTTTCAGGGAAATGATCCAAAACTTTCCGGATCAGTATTTCGGAAGATTCAACCTCGTCGACATTTGTTTTAAAAACCTCTACAGTCATAGGCAAATTATTTATCCGGCTAATGCTTTTGCTATATTTTTTAATTGAAAGATATGCCGTTGTGTATGGTATATATAGAACCAGATAAACTCCAACCGTGTAAATTCACCAAAGCCCGGTATCTCAAACGCGGTGCAGGTTAAAGACAGATCAAGCGTTTTTACAGCATTGATCAGGCCTGTAAATTTATTGTTTACAATATCCAGCATTTCTGCCTTGCTATGCTGTTTGCCTGACGGATAAATAAAACCGGGCGATTCCATTTTAATCTCCATATTCAAAAAAAGTTTGGCTGTTTCAGCTATCTTATCGTCAGGGCTACGCGGTGTTGGTTTTGTTTCGCCGTACAGCATATCTACTCCAACAGCATTTATAATATGCTCTGTAACCTGCGAGGGTGTCCAGCAGCTTTCAAAAGGAATGGCATTAAAGTCATCCTCGCTTATTGACGAAATTAGATTTGTCAGTTCGCTTTTTGTGTCTTGCAGTTCTTTTAACAGATCTTTCATAGCTATGCGGTTTTTAATATGCGACCTTAACCGCGGCAGGTTCATTGGTTAAACTCTATTTTTGATTCTCATCATAATTTACCATCCATTTTACACCGAATTTATCGGTAAGCATACCAAATGTTGCTCCCCAAAACATTTTCTCTAATGGTACTTCTACTTGTGCTCCTGCTGCCAGTCCATTAAATATAGCGTTTGTTTCTTCAATACTTTCCGGAGCGATAGCAATAGAAAGATGGTTCCCGAAAGTTAGTGTTTGCCCGGCGGATTCCAGGACATCGGTACCCATCAGCATATTATCGCCAACCATTAAAGCGACGTGCATAATGCGTTCTTTATCTTCGGCAGACATACTATCACCATGTGGTGTGTCTTTAAAACGTTGTAGCACTAAAAACTCGCCGCCAAATACGGACTTGTAAAAGTTAAATGCTTCTTCAGTGTTACCTAAAAAGTTTAAATAAGGATTGATCTTAGCCATGATGTAATGTTTTAAAGTGTGGTTTATGTTTTTTTGATAATACTAAGGTAAGGGCAATTTATCAGATTTAAGGTGTGTATAAATGTCAACTATAGGGGGTATTCAGGACATTTTTTTATATTTATCGCATACTAAACTAATGCAGATGATACAATTAGGCATTTTATTGACCAACAGGTACAGGCTATTAAGCGTAGCTGCTATCCTTGATGTTTTTGAGAGTGTAAACCGGTTTTACGCTGACGATGATAAAGCCCCTGCTTTTAATATTTCGCTGTTTTGTATGGACGAGATAGATACAAACCATGCTGCCGAATTTAAAGGTTACAGGATTGAGTCAATTTGCGAAGCACAAAAACAGGACCTTATATTTATACCCGCATTTAACGCGGCTAATATTGTACAGGCTATTGGCGAGAATCAAAAATACATTCCCTGGCTGCAACAGCAATTTAAGGCCGGTGCCGAATTGGCTTGTGTTTGCACCGGTGCATTCTTATTAGGAGCTACAGGGCTTTTAAACGGTAAAACAGCTACTACACATGTTGATGCCTGCCCGCAGTTTGCGCATGCCTTTCCAACTGTTAAATTGCAGGCCGACAAGGTTGTAACCGGCGATGGCGGTTTATATACCAGCGGGGGATCTACATCAAGCTTTCATTTAATGCTGCACCTGTTGCAAAAGTATTGCAGTAAAGATATTGCCGTGCGCACAGCCAAATTATTCTCTATCGATATGGATAGGGAACAGCAAACGTATTTCAGTACGTTTTCGCCGGTACAAGCGCATAATGACGAGTTGGTTGCCATGGCACAACAAAACATAGAAGCCGCGTACCATAATGCCGGCACTATTGAAGAATTGATCAAAGAAATACCCGGCAGCCGCAGAAATATAGCCCGCCGCTTTAAACAGGTAACCGGTATAACACCAATAGAATACCTGCAAAAAACAAGGATAGAGGCTGCCAAAAAACTATTAGTACAAACCAACCAGCAAATGACGGAGGTAATGATCAACTCTGGTTATAGCGACCCAAAAGCTTTCCGTAAAATATTCAGAAAAACTGTAGGCATGACACCGACAGGGTACCGCGAAAAGTTTTATATCAGCTAATTATTCGCTCAATATCCGTAATTCAGTTCTTCTATTCAACTGATGTTCTGCTTCGGTACAAAAACGGCCCTTGGTACAATTGTTTAACAAGCGTGTTTCGCCATACCCTCTGGGTACCAGCCTGTCTGACGCAATGCCACGCGCGACAAGATAATCAACTGCAGAATGCGCTCTGCGGATAGATAGCGCCATATTGTAAGCCGCAGGTGCGCGTGAATCTGTATGTGCGCCAACTTCAAGGCGTATGGTTGGGCGTTGTTTTAAAATTTGTACCAGTTCATCTAACTCTACAGCAGCATCAGGGCGAATATTAGATTTATCAAGGTTGTAATATATATTCTTGATAATAAAGCCGTCGCCCTTATTCAACGATACGATCCTTGCTAAAGGTTCTTGTGCAGACCTGTTAGCTAAAGTCGGCTTTCCATTTCCATTTTTAGATGAAGATGATACCTGTCCATTTTTTGCCGTCAAAGCATTTTTTGCCGGGTGCTTAGTTTCCGGCGGCGGTTTATAACCAAAACTATATACATCATCACTACCGCTGCCACCTTCACGGTTTGAAGAAAAGTAGCCGCTTAAACTATCGCGCGTTACAAAATAAAAGTCATCGCTGGTACTGTTAACCGGTGTTTTTAAGTTGACAGGCTTGATCCAGGTTGATTTTTCGCCTTTTGTTTTAAAGATGTCAAGCCCACCCATACCCGGTAACCCATTCGATGAAAAGTACAGGGTGTTGTTATCGTTTAAAGTCGGGAAAAACTCGTCTTCTTTAGTATTAATAACGTTACCACAGTTAACCGGTTGTCCCCAGGTGCCATCAGGTTGTTTAATGCAATACCAGATATCTGTTTTACCTTGCCCGCCGGGCATGTCAGATGTAAAGTAAATAACTTTTCCATCTTTAGATAAGGTTGCATGTCCAACCGAATACTCGTTTACGTTATTATATGGAAAGCTTTTAAAATTTGTCCACTTACCAGCCGTTTTAGTAGCTACGATCAATTGAAGGCGGCGGGTATATAACGACTCGGTACCACCGCTAACTTTTGCATCGACAGATAATTTTCCTTTAGGCAGGGTAGTGGTAATAGTGATGTAAGCAGTATCGCCCGAATTGGTGAGCACCATTGGCCCAACATTATAAACCGCCTCAAAAATGGGGTTCTTTTCTGTTTTTAATTCAAGCAGGCCAACACCGTTCTCGCCGGTTGTATGGTACATTTTGAAGTATCCATTACCGTTACGGTTATAAATATCATTTTTTTGCTTGGGCAAGATCCTGTCTGATGTAAAGACAAAACCACTCGGGCCTTCATAGTTTAATCCCCAGTCGGAGTATTTAGTATTATACTTTTGCTCATTGATAACGGTAAATGCGGTCGACGGGTTATTGATCCATTTTTCAGCCGAGTCGCAGGTAGCTAATTTAAAAGGCAACTGATCGCCGTTTTCTACCTGGTAATAAACTTTATACTGTTCACGTGCATCAGCGAACTTTTTATTTCGCAATAATACCTCGGCATAGTAAAAATGATCAATAATTGCCCCTTCGGGGTAGGCTATCGCTTTTTGATACCATATTTCGGCATTTTCATAATCATTCATCAGGCGATAGCAATCTGCAATGCGCTCAACAACAGCGTATTTTGGTTGGCTTTTGTTGGCTAATTCAAGATAAATGTTCAGGCTTTTAAAATACTCATAGCGTTCAAATAAATTATCAGCTAACTTTTGCTTGGTAGGCTGCTCTTGCGCGCTAACCCGGGCTAAAAAGGTAGTTGCTAATAGAATTATGAAAGCTACTTTCTTCATACGATCATCTTAAAAATAACGAGGGCTTAATATTCTGCCTTTCTTTCTTCCAAAACCTAAACTAAATGAAATTTCGTGCGATGCTGCCGGGTACCCGGCTACCTTACCGGCACCAATGTCATACGAGTAACCAAAGCGGCATAAAGGCGAAATGTTTATTGCTACAGCGGCGGTAAGCGCATCTGTTTTATTCAGATCGGTTTGTAAATTTGATTTTTTCCAGAGCGTAACAGCGGTGCTGTAAGATGCGCCCACCCATAATAGATCGCTTATTAAAAAGTAACTACCCGCATTTAAGTTGGTAGGGCCCTTAAAATCTTCCTTAAAAAGTACCGAAGGTTTCCAGTTAACCTGCGACGATACCGGGATGATAAATCCTGACGTTAAATACATTGCCCTAACGTTCTTTACGAATATTGAATTTGGGTCAGGCCTGTCATCAGGTATCAGGTTAAGAATTGATCCGCCAATATAAAATAACGGCGAATAATAATAGACACCAAACCTAAAATCTGACGAGATCTTATTTTGAACACCGGTAGAAAGGCTTGGGTCATTTGCATCTGTTGGAGTAAACAAGCTTTGATCAATGCTGTATTGTACAATCCCGGCGGCTATACCAAAACAAAGACGTTGTGAGTCGTCATTATTTAATTTTATGCGATAGGCATAGTTTGCATAGACAGACGAGTTGTTTTCCGGGCCCAGCCGGTCATTCATCACCAATAAGCCTAAGCCTATGTTTTTATTTTCTGAATCGGCAATACCATCAACAGATAAAGTATTGGTTACCGGCGCGCCATTAACACCCTGCCATTGCAGTCGGCTGCCAAGGTTTATAGTCCAATTATCTTTGTAGCCGGCATAAGCAGGGTTTACCGCTAAGCCATTAAAAATATACTGGCTTAGCTGCAGCGTTTGCTGTGCATAAGTTTTGCCAATGCCAAATAGTAGTATGAATAAGATATATTTTTTCATCAACCTCATCATCAGTGTTTTAAATATATCCAACCTTTAAACCTTTTTATTTTGCCGCTTGGGTCTTTTCTGTCAAACAAGTAATAATATGTTCCGTCTGACAAGCCTTGTCCGGCCCAGCTATTGTCATAATTGTCTGAATGATACACCTCATTGCCCCAACGATTATATATAGACAATTTACTGCCCGGATAAAAGCTAAGATCAGGTATGGTATAAGTATCATTTTTGCCATCACCATTAGGGGTGATCACGTTTGTGCCGCCAAGGTCAGGCGATGATACATTTACAACTACCGTATCTGCACAACCGTTGACATTGGTATAGGTAAATGTGTAACGGCCTATAGTTGTTAAACCGGATACGTTAGTCTGCTGGCTTGTCGGGTTGGCTATAACTGCTTTAGATGGTGTTTCGCCTACCTGTGCCCAGGCGCCGGCAGCATTAGCGCTTAATGTTGCGACGGTGTTTTTATCTACAGATTGATCAGGCCCAGCATCCGGCAGCGCTAAAAATGTACTGCTTACGGTTTTAATATTGTTACAACCTGCACCCGATGGATCTGAATCGCATTCGCCTGAAGCATCAGTTGGAACTGCTGAATCAGGATTTGTAGCATCAGGGTCTGTTATATCAGTGGTGCGCAAAATGCTTGCAGAAACATCTAACGAGCCTGTTGGTGTACCTGTAACCTTGCCTGATAAAGTAAATGTCCGTACGGATCCATTTGGTATGTCCATTATTGCCTTATAGCTACCGGCCTGTGTTGAATCGGCAGAAGTAATGGTGGTTGTACCTGTAGTAGCCGTGCTTGTTATTTTTACGCCGGTTAATTCTTTCGGATAAGTAAATGCAAACGTAGCTCCGGAAACATTGGTAGGGCCATTGTTTTTTACTATTGCAATATAATTGACATCTTGCCCAACACAGCCTGTTGTAATATCTGATTTTAAACTTACTACTTCCAGATCAGCTTCCTGTACAATGAAATTAATAGAAGCATTTACAGGCGCTGTACTTACATAGGCCCAGGTATCAATGCCTTTGTTGTCACCAAAATCTCCGGGCTGGTTAGCGGTAGCAGCCGGCGATCCCCATTTGTGTCCATTAATAAGGCTGTTTATACCTGTTAAGTTTTTAAGAGGAGAAGAGGCGACACTGCCGCTATCCGGAATGATTTTGCTGTCGTCCCAATAAACCGTATAATCCGGCGAATTACTTCCGGTTGTACGAGTAAGCTTAATACCATTAACGTTACGTTCAACATCGAAAAATGGAAAGTGAACCTCTGCCACAAACATGGTTAAGATAACGTTGGCATTATAGGCAGTACTGCTTGCAGGTACTTTGTTACCTGATCCGTCCAGGCCGTCCCATTTCACAGCATTTTGACCAATGATTGATACGCCTGATATTATTCTGTCAACAGGATCTGAAAATATCCCGTTTTTATTAACATCAATAAAAATAGTATATAATCCATTTGCGGTAGCTGTAAAATTGATAGTTCCTCCTAATGGGGCCGTCCCCATTTTTCCAGGTGTGCCTTCTGTTCCGACTGTTGTAAAAGCACTTACTGACGGAATAAAAGGTGGATTTATCAGCCATGTGGTTCCCCCGCCTGGAGTATTTGCATTTGCAGGCAGATCATTGGCAGGTGTGTTGAAAAATATTTTGTGCGTTACATCCGACTGAGTATCCGGAAGCCTGGGGTCATGAACCGGGGCATTCTCCAGGCTGTCAATGCTTAGATAGCTTGCTGTGCCATCAGCTTTTTTAAATCCTTTATTATTCGCAAAGAAACAAAAGCCATCACCGGCTTGACCGTTATTATCTAACACATACTGATAACCGTCGCGGGTAAGTACGTGGAAGATACCATTAAAACCCACATTAAATGATCCTAATATTCCGGAAAATACATTGGTAAACACGCGTCCGGTTAAAAATGCGGTATTACCTGTATTTCTTACAGAAACATCAAAGGCTGCAATATTCGGACCTATCGGTTGTGTCCAGGCGCTATTGGCCGGTAGTGTTATTGGAAGTATCTCTCCGTTAGAGCCGGTATTAGGAGATAAAAAATCTATTTCCCAGACACCTTCCTGGGCGGCTGTAACGATCTGTGTATATGCAGTGTAACCGCCGACATTAGGAGCAGGACCGGCTGCTTCCTGGTTTCTATTAACAATACGTCCTATTGTTTTTGATGAACCTGATGTGTAAGTGCCTCCATCCGGCGCTCTTAAATTAATGGTACCATTGCCCACGCCTTGTGCGCTTGAGCCTACATATATTGTTTCGCCGGCTTTAACGTATACTTTCATTGTACCTAATGTTGGGTACGGGAATGAGTCGGTAGAATATGGGCTTGAATAAAGGTATGCACGGTAACCACCGTTTGAGTTTAATTCCTTACTACCTTCACCGAGTAAAATTTGTGGCAGCAACAACAGTATTAAAAAATAGCTGAACAGCCATTTTTTGGAGTTAATGTTTAAATGGGATGCGTTATTTTTATCGTTCGAGGCCAAGTACAGTCGCCGCATTTTTTTAGGCTTGTTTATGGCTTAAATATATAGAAATATTGCAATACCGTAATTATTTAATATTAACATAAATTAAATATTAACAATACTAACACAACAGTTAAATAAATTGCCGCTAAAAACTATTGATATAAACGATATTTTGACCCGTAAATATTACTTATAATGACATATTGCCAATCAAAAACGGCCTGTTAATTTTTAATAACAGGCCGTTTTTGATTATCTCCAGTACCCTCTATGCCAGGCATAACCTCTTTGACCTGATACCCATCTGCCTCTTACCCAAGCCCTACGACCGTGAGGACGTTCCCAATGTCCGCCAACATATGCATATCGTCCGCCTTGCCAGATCCATTCGCCGTCTACCCAAACCGCGTTAGCATAAGGGGACACCGGCCTGACATAATAAGGTTCGACCGGGCGTGTCGCTACATAATAATATTGGCCCGTACATGAGGTTAATAAGCTGCCGGTTAAGGCTAATAATATTCCGAGTTTTGCAATGCTTTTCATTTTGTCAATATTTACTTTATTGACAATTGTTTTTTGAAAAAGTTTAAAATCAGTGTTTGCTGAACTGGTCTGCTATCACCAGTTCTTTGCTGCCGGGCGTATATTTATAAAACCCGCTGCCTGTTTTCATGCCGAGGTTTTTGTTTGTTACCATATCAACAAGCAAAGGACAAGGTGCATATTTAGCATTATTGAAACCGGTATATAATACATTTAGTATAGCAAGACAAACATCAAGGCCAATAAAATCTGCCAGTTGTAATGGGCCCATGAGGTGGGCCATACCCAGTTTCATTACCGTATCGATTTCTTCAACGCCTGAAACTCCTTCGTGCAAGGTGTAAATAGCTTCATTGATCATCGGCATTAAAATACGGTTAGCTACAAATCCTGGCGCGTCATTTACTTCAACCGGTATTTTATCCAGCTGTTTGGCTAATTGCATGATGATTTTAGTAGTAGCGGCCGAAGTTTCTTTACCCTTTATTACTTCAACCAACTTCATTAAAGGCACCGGGTTCATAAAATGCATCCCGATCACATTCGCCGGGTTTTTTGTTACCGAAGCTATTAATGTAATTGAGATAGATGAGGTATTTGACGCCAGGATAGTATCGGCCTTGCAAATGCTGCTTAACTGTTTAAACAATTCAAGCTTGATATCCTGGTTTTCGGTAGCGGCTTCAATAACCAGGTCGGCATCTTTTACAGCTTCAGCCAGATCTGTGTATGTAATGATCCTTTTTAATGTGTCAGTTTTTAACTGGTCATCTATAGTTCCTTTTTTTACCTGCTTATCAAGATTTACAGCAATGGTTTGCAAGGCCCGTTGCAAAGCCTCGGAATTAATGTCAACTAAAGCAACATCAAAGCCGTATTGCGCAAACGAGTGGGCTATGCCATTACCCATTGTGCCGGAACCTATTACTGCAATTTTTTTCATAGCGGTATTTTATTATAAACTTACCTTTTCTGCGGCTATATTTTCTTTGCTTATATCTTTAATCTGCGGGATATGTATCGTTTTACAATTTGCGTATTTTGTGATAATATCTTCTGAGTATTCATCCCCGTCGCCATTAAATATGATCGCTTTTACAGGTATGTTCCTGTTGTTTAACGCATCTAACGATAGTAATGTGTGATTTATGCTGCCCAAATAATGTTTCACAACCAATATTACATCAGCATTAAGTTGTTTTATCAGGTCGATCATTAAAAAATCATTGTTTAACGGCACCATTAAACCGCCGGCTCCTTCAATGAGCAATTGGTTATCAGTAACCGGTATGCTAAATTTTTCAGGATCAATAACAATGCCATCCAGTGCAGCCGACTTATGCGGCGAATAAGGCTGCGTTAACCGGTAAGTTTCAGGGTGAAATGTGGTTTTTGAATTTGAAACCAGGCTTTTTACTTTTAAAGTGTCGCTGTTATCCAGATCACCTGATTGTACGGGTTTCCAGTAATCGGCTTGTAAACTCTCCACCAATATTGCAGATACGATGGTTTTACCAATACCTGTGTCTATCCCGGTTATAAATAACGGCTTATTGCTCATTTAGCAGGTGATTAATTTTATTTGTCAATTGAATAATTTGATCGGCAGTGTTGAATGAATGAATGCAAATCCTTATCCGTTCGCTGCCTTGCGGTATGGTAGGGCTCATTATCGCGCGAATGTCAAAACCACTATTGTGTAAATGTGCGGCTGTTTCTACAGCTTTTTGATTGCTTTTTAACAAGATGCATTGTATGGAGCTATCACTGTCAATCAGCGAGTATGAGCTTTCTGACGATATTTTAAGTGCTTGTTTAAACAGATCAATATTATAACGTAATGTGGCTACTTGCTCACCTGAAGACTGTAAAAAAGAACATGAAACTTTTATACACACCAATTGGTGAAACGGGGCTGCAGTAGTATAAATAAAAGAGCGTGCAAAATTGATCAGGTATTCGCGTAACAAATTGCTGCCCAATATAACAGCGCCGTGGCAACCTAATGCCTTGCCGAATGTAACTGTGCGGGCGAATACCCTGTCCTGCAAACCTGATTGCGTGGCAATACCTGTTTGATAAAGGCCAACTGCATGTGCTTCATCAACTATTAAATTCGCGTTATATTTTTCTGTCAATGATAATATTTCAGCAAGGGGAGGAGTATCACCATCCATGGAATATACGCTCTCTACAACAACATAAATTATTCCTTTGGCGTTTTGCAGTTTGGCCTCCAAAGCGGCAAGGTCATTATGTTTAAATGTGTAGCGGTTGGCGTGGCTTAGTCGTGAGCCGTCAATTACAGACGCATGAATCAGTTCGTCTGTGATGATGGTGTCACCGCGCTGAGGTAGCGAAGATAACAAACCAACGTTGGCATCGTAACCAGAATTAAATAATAAAGCGGCTTCTGACTTAAATAGAGCGGCAATCTCCTTTTCTAAGGTTTCTGTATAAGCAAGGTTGCCTGATATTAACCTTGACCCGGTAGATCCGTTAAGGTTAAAATAATTTGATACTTCTTCGTCAATCTTACTTTTAAGAACCGGCGAACGTGCAAAACCCAGGTAATCGTTCGAGCAAAAATCTGCTAGCTTATTTTCAGGTTTAAGCGTTCTGTAACTGCCCGACTGCTGCCTGTCCGAAAGCCTGTTTTTGATATAATTTTCTGCGGATGTCAACTCAAAAAAATTTCAGCTAAAATAAAGAAAGCCCCGGTTTTATCGGAGCTTTCTTTATTAATATGATTTTACAATTAGTTACTGCCTTGCATTTGCGCTTTCATTTGTGCCGCACGCTCGTCAACTATTTTTTGATATGCTTTTGCCTGCTCATCTGTTAGTACAGCTTTGATCTTTGCATTGGTGGCAGGCATCATTTTCATCATTCCGGCCATCATAGCTTGTCTGTCGCCATTTGCTGCGGTCCTTATGCTATCTCTTTTTTTACCAGCTTCGGTATAAATAGCAGTAATTTTTGTTGCCTGGTCATCTGTTATGCCGGTTATTTTTTCTTTTAGCTGGTCGGTTTGTTCTTTGGGTGTCATTCTCATTCTGCCGCCGCCCTGGGCCAGGCTAACTGCGCTTGCGCCAATTACAAAAGCGCATACTAATACTAATTTTTTCATTTCGGTATGTTTTGGTTTGTTGTTTAATTAAAGGTAGATAGTAATATACCTAATAAGCAATGTGTAACTTAATTGTTGCTGTCGTTTAAGTGAGATTTTCACAAAACAAAAAAGCGACCCGAAAGTCGCTTTTTAATTATGCAATTATTTTTAATTGCCACCTTGTTGTCTTGCAGCCATCCTGGCGGCTAATTGTTTTTTATACATAGCAGCCTGATCAGGCGTTAAAATAGCCATTATTTTATCATTGGTAGCTTTTCTTAACGCAGCTTGTGCAGGCCTCATAGCTGATTTGTCGCCGCCGGTGTTTGCCGCTCTTAAACTATCCTGCGATTTTGCCTGTGCTGCAAAAATTGCTGTTGCTTTTGTAACCTGGTCACTGGTTAATGATAACGAATCTTTCAATCTGGCTGTCATTTGCTCAGGTGTTTGTCTTTGCCTGCCGCCACCCTGGGCGAAACTAAGCGCGCTAATCCCCAATACGAAAGCGCATACTAATACTAATTTTTTCATTTTTCTTTAGATTTAATGTGAGGTTTTGATAAAGATAAATGACTAAGGTTTAATATTATATATGTAACTTAATTGTTGCCTTCAAGTTTAGCTATAGATCGCTGCATCTGCGCCATCATATTGGTAAGGCTTTCCATTGTCGGCTCAGGTGCAGGCAGGGGCAGGTGTGTAGATATGTATGCTTTTGCTTTCCAAACCTCTAAAATATCCTCGCCATTAATTTCATAAGGTTCATATACCGGGTTGTCAGATACCAGTTTCAGTTTTTTGTTATCCTTAAACTTATTGCCGATACGCTTATACACCACGCCATCGTTTTTCGAGATGATAACATAAGTTTCAGAAGCTTTGATGTCGCCCCAATTCTCTACGTACTCGCCTATAATAGTGGTGCCTGAAACCAGCGGTAACATTGAGTCGCCTTTTATTTCAAAACCACGGTAAGTGCCTTGTTTAAACATAGGCAGGTATAGTTTAGGTAATTGTGCTACGTATTCCGGGTCGGCATAGCCGTTCATGTATCCCGCGCTGGCTTTTAACGGAACCATTTCAATATTCTCATTATCTTCTTTATCTACAGAGATACTAAGCACACGTAAACCTGCCTGGTTGGGCTTGGGTTTTGCCAGAAATTTATCGTCGATAGTTTCATTTATAAAATCGTCCACCGTTATATCAAAAAATAATGCTATATTTTTTAGCAAATCATATTTAGGTTCGGCTCTTTCTTCTTCATAAGCGCCAACCAATGATCTTTTTATACCTACCTGATCTGCAAACTGTTGCTGTGTTAAGCCTTTCTTTTTCCTAAGAAATTTAATATTTGATGAAATTTTTGTCATAAAATTTGCATTTGCTAAAATAGTTAGTATTTTTATGCTCATAAAATTAGTAATTATTTTTTAAACAGCAAATTTTATTATCAAATGAAACGCTTTATCTATATCATTACCGACAGAAACAGGAACAATTTACACGTAGGGCTTTGTTCAGATCTATTAAAAACACTGAAATTTTATGGCGAAATGCCTACGCTTTTTTTCGATAGCGCACAGCAACTAAATAGATTAGTATATTTTGAGGAGATCAATTCTGAAGAATTGGCAATGGAACGCTTTAAAACTGTAAGCACTTACACAAGGCCCCAAAAAGAAAAAATGATCAGACCTGTAAACCCTGATTGGGTAGATCTGACCATTGGATTAAACTTTGAAAGCGGCGTACGTACCAGGCCGCAGTTGCGCCCGTCTATCAACTCGCGCCGTAGTTCAGTTACTTTTTAATGAATTTGAGCGCGCCGGAGTTCATGCAATACCTTTTGCCGCCCCTGTCTGCAGGGCCGTCGTCAAAAACATGGCCCAGGTGTAAGCCCGTACTACGTTCAATAACTTCTTCGCGTGTTTCGCCGAAGCTGTTATCGACAACTATTTTAATTTTTTTCATATCAACCGGCTTAACAAAGCTTGGCCAGCCGGTGCCGCTATCGTATTTATCGTCCGAGCTAAATAATATGTCTCCCGTAGCCGCACTTGCATAAACACCTTTCTGGTGATTATCGTAATACGCATTATGGTAAGGTGGTTCGGTACCACTCTCAACCATGATGTGATAAGCATTCGCGTCCAATTGTCTTTTCCACTCGGCGGCAGGTTTGCTTAACCTTTTTTCATTGACTTGTCCGTTGCTGTTTTGGCAACCAAATGCCGTAACTGCAAATAGTGTGACTATTGCTAAAACTGATCTTTTCATTTCTGTAGTTTTTTTGTAGGATTATAACTGAAACTACGTAATAATATTTTAATCGGTTTGTCACCGCTATGACACCTTAAATGGTTTTAAATTTAGGCACCAGCACACCCGTGATGATATGGATCATGCCGTTACTTTGTTCAAGGTCAAAACGGCTTATTATACTTTCACCACCATGTTCGTCAATCAAAACAATATTGCGGTTGGTATCTAACCGAGCCATTAGTTTGCTGCCGGTAATGGTAGTAAAAGTTGCCAGGCCTTTGTTGGTATTTATCTGATGCACAATATCCCTTGAGGTAACCTTGCCTGCAAGTGTATGATAAGTGATCATAGCTATCAAGTCATATTTGCGCTGTGGTGTGAGTAGCGTATCCAACTTACAGGATGTCAGATTATTAAATGCCTGGTTATTTGGTGCAAATACGGTTATGGGTCCCTGGCTTGTTAATGTTTCACTTAAACCGGTAGCTTTTATTACTTTATAAAAATTGCTTAACTCGGGTGAAGCGGAAATATTTGTAATAATATTATTAGTAGCCAACATAGCGGCACCCTCTGTCTGTTTTAGCGAAGATCCGGATAACTTAGATGTCTGTTTAACTGTTGAATCTGTATTTATTGTTGTTTGGGCAAATAACACAGCCCCGTTTAGTAGTAAACCTATTAAAAAAACTAACTTCCTCATGAACCTATAACCCCAAAATCACTTTTATGTTTAAAATTACCAACCCGGAGTAAACCCTAATCCTATAACTGGCTTACCCACATCAGTGCGGTTAAATGGTATTGCAGCGTAAGGCTCCAGCACAAAATAACCAAAAATGTTTATCCTTAACGACAATCCTAAACTGGTTGCAGGTACTTTTGAATAAATATTTGTTGTTTGCGGTATGCCTTTGTCATCTAATATAGGTTTACCTGTTATATCAACAAGTGGTTTTGTACCTAAAATAGAAGGGTTTGATTTAAATTCAACCTTATCACCGGCACTCCAGGCTAAGCCGGCGTCGAAAAATAGGTTCAAATCAGTAAATAAAAACTTTGATTTGATCTGTGCTAATTTTTCGGGCCCTGTAAATGGTAACCTGACTTCGAAATTAGCAACTGCCATTCTATCACCTGACAGTTGATTTATCGTAAAATTATTAGTTGGCGTTTTATTATTGGTTCCATAAAAAGTCTGTGCCTCATACCCGCGTATCCAAAAAGGATAACCTATAAATAATGGATAAAGGCCGCTATTGTTATTTGATGATGCTCCAAACCTGCCGTAGCCATATAAACGCGCAGCAAAGGTAACCGGTGCTACACGCACATATTTTCTAACATCAATTGTAGGTGCAAAAAATTTATATGTACCCATATCTATTTCGCCCTCTATTCGATAACGAAATCCGTCAAGAGGAGCAGCTACACCGAAAAAAGAGTTATCGCCAATAAGTGAAGCATTTACTTGATAAGTGGTAAATGGAATTAGGGCAGTACCCGTATTTGAGGGATCTGTGTTATAAGTTTGGTTTGATATATGATTCTTTTGATTATCAATGAACTTGCCGGACGTATCGTAGAATGTACTGTACCGGTCAACCCTGTAATAATATCGGGAAAGCCCTCCGCCAAACTCGATTCTGGTTGATTTAGAAAGCGGGTAGGATGTAAACAAAGATGCCTGATCCTGAAAAATGCGTATAATATCAAACCGCTCTTCGGTAACCGGTATCGTTTTGTTATTGAAAATATGCGTGGTATTAACAACATTATAATTTGCAAATTGGTATGGAATATGCGATAAGCCGCCACCCCAGTTCCATCGGCCTTCCTGGTTGATATAAATAACCTGTGCCCCAAAATCATATATTTCGCCATTTATAGCAGCGCCTGCATAGATCTGATTGCGGCCCAAAATATCGCTGAATATACCCTGAACACCACTGGCTAATCCACCGTTACCATATGAGCTTACTGATACACCAACACCGCTACTCGCCAAATAATCCAATTTGAACTTTGGCTTATAGGGTTGATTTTTAATCGAATCGGTCGGGATCTTTTGATAAGCTAAATAATTTTTAAGATTAGAGTTGATCAGATCGACTCCGACTGCACGGGCAGGCGGCAGCATGGCAGCGTCGAAATTAGTTTCTGCACCGCCAACAGTTTTCGGGGTAAATTCGGATGCCTTTGCATTATATAACGAGTATTTTTGAGCACGATAATAGGAGTAAACAATATCATTATTAGCTGATATACTTAAAGCCGGCGAAAATTCTGTTATACCGCAAATACCGGTAAATAAATCCGTCATCTGCTCGGTTTTACCGCTGGAAATATTATAGCGGTACATATTACGGAAACCATCGCGGTTAGACAGGAAATAGATCTCGCTGCCGTCTGACGAATATTGTGGGTTTAAATTATTTGCCCCGTTAAATACAGGTATATCGGTTATCTTACCCGTAGCCAGATCATATTCTGCCAGGTTAAAAGTTATGTCCTGCGATAATGTGCGATCATAAGTTGTACGGTCACTTGCGAAGACGATCTTTTTGCCATCCCTTGAAAAACTTGGCTGGTAATCTGAATACTTATCATTAGTTAACTGCGTGACTTTTTTCGAGTTGAAGTTATATAGGTATAGATCTACTTGGCCTTCTGATAATCCCTGGAAAACTATTTCATCACCTTTAGGCGACCATGACAGGTTACTGAACTGTTCGGCCTTTTCCATTGAGACATCCTCAAGTATACGCCCGCTTGGTACTTCAACCACCAGCATCCGGTTTCTGCCCTTGTTGAATACGCTGAACGCAAACTTCTTACCATCCGGCGACCACGTACCCGCTGATTCAATAAAGTTAAACTCGTCGATATGGGTGTTCGATACTTTACTGGTGAGCTTTTTGATGACTACACCTGTTTTTGCATCGGCCAAAAAGAGGTCTATTGTAAACAGGTTCTTTTCGGATAAAAAAGCCAGATACTTGCCATCAGGGCTTATGGCAGGGGCCACGTTCATTTTACCTGAATTTTTATCGCTTACAATTAGCTGACCTACAGGCTTTTGTACTGTATCTTTTAAATAAGGCTTGTAGGTATTTTCAATCGAGGTTTTCCAAAGTTGTGACAGCGTTTTATCATCATAGCCAAAAGTGCGCCTTATACCGTATGACAAGCCAAAGCGTGCTGTGTTTTTAAAAAAAGGTGTGATAATAGTATCGCCATAAGTCGATCCTATAAAACTCCAGAACGCCTCGCCGTATCGATAAGGGAAGTATTTATTGCTCTCGGTAAGGTCTTTAACTGTGGGGATATCATGATTCAGGTAAGCATCGCGCATCCACATGGCGGTGTACGAGTCTTTTTTACCCAATGAAAGATACTCGGCCATACCCTCGATCATCCATAACGGGAGATTGTTAATATTCTCGTATTGATTATCTTCTTTCCCCAACAGCAAATGATATTGAAAGGCGTGAACCAATTCGTGGCCGATTACGTGCCTGGTCATTTGATTATTTTCCATAACCGGCATAACCACGCGGTTCTTCAAACCTTCGGTGATACCGCCCGTGCCCACATCTATTTCGCCATCAATAGCCGTAGTTTGCTGGAAATCGGGGTGATTGGCATACAGGATAATAGGATTAGCATTTCTAAACGTATCCCTGAAAACCTGCTGGTGTAGGGTGTACCACAATTCGCTTTCCTGTGCAAAGCGTTTGATCATACTATCGTTTTTCAGATAGTAATAGATCTCGAAATGCGGGGTTTTATAAACCTTGAATTTAAGGTTCTTGTAGCGCACTTTATTTTGCCCGAAATATTGCGCTTTAGAAAACGGACTATTTAGCAACAAGCCGATAAAGCAAATTAAAATAAATGAATATTTTTTTACCTTATTTATAGGGGAGAAGTTGCTATCCATAAATTCTAATAAATCGCGGCTAATTTACTAAATCATATTTAATTTACCTGTTGCTCGCCGGGCGGTTTTGGATCGGTGTTCTGAAAACCGTTTACTGTATCCAAAGGCATTTTTAAACTATCATTAGCAGTTGTATCGGCAGAGATCCTTGGAGATGGGCAATCATAACTTTTGGTAATTTTTGTCCATGGTTTTGGGAATGGCCCATAAGTATAACCTGATTGCTTATCAGCATATACTCTTTCCATAAAACTACCGAATATCGGTAACGCGGTGTGTGATCCTTCACCACTTTCAGAAGTGTTAAAATGAACGCTACGGTCATCGGCACCTACCCAAATCCCGGTAACCAGGTCCTTAGTAATACCCATATACCAGCCATCAACATAGTCAGACGAAGTGCCGGTTTTACCGCCAATCTGGTTGTCTTTTTTCCATAAACCGTTGTACTCCCACAATGCCTGCGATGTTCCGCCCGGTTCTTCCATACCACCCCTAAACATGTAGAGCATCAGCCATGCAACCTCTTCACTTATGGCGCGTTCTGTTTTCAAAACAAACTCCTGTATAGTGTTTCCGTCATGATCGGTTATTTTGGTAACCAACAGCGGGTCAATTTTTTCGCCTTTATTCAGGAAGGTACTGTAAGCGCGTACCATTTCATATACAGAGACATCGTTTGATCCTAATGAAACAGAAGGGACTGCTTTTAAGGGGCTTTCAATACCGCATTTGTGCGCATAGCTTACGATTTTATCCCAGCCTACTTTTTCGGTGAGTTGTGCTGTGATTGAATTTACAGATTTACCCATAGCCCAGCGTAATGACATCTCCTGGTAACTGAAATGGAAATCGGCATTGTTTGGCGCCCAAACCTGGTCTTTGCCTTCGTCGGTATATTTTATAGAAACTGGTTGGTCTGTAAACTTGTCGCATGGCGAATAACCATTGTCCAAAGCTGTTAAGTAAGCAAAAGGTTTAAATGTTGAACCAGCCTGTCTTTTTGCCTGGTTTACGTGGTCATAATTAAAGTATTTATGGTTGATACCGCCCACCCAGACTTTAATTTTTCCGCTTGACGGCTCAATGGTCATCATACCGGTGTTTAATATACGGGTATAGTATTTTATAGAATCGACACTTGAAAAAGTAGTGTCTTTTTCACCTTTCCAGGTAAATACTTTCATGCGTTTAGGCGTTTCAAAGTATTTATTTACCTGTGTCATGTCGCCGTGATATTTGGCTAACAATAATTTATAGATAGGCAAATGCTGCTCAGCTTTAGGTAAAAAATCTACGATCTCAACTCCTTTCGAATCGCGCCAAGGGTTTTTGATTCCCCAGATATTATCAAAACGCTTTTGCAGCATTTTCATTTTTTCGGCAACGGCTTCTTCTGCATACTCCTGCAAACGCGAATCGATGGTGGTATAGATCTTTAAACCGTCCTCATAAAGATCATAATCATTGTCTTTACACCATTTTTTTAACCAGCGTTCAACTGCCTCACGGATATAAGAATCGCCATGCGAATCATTTTCAACATAACTTAAATTCAAACCGAGGGGCATTTTACTATAATTGTCAAACTCGGCTTTGGTCAGGTAATTATATTTCTCCATTTGCCCCAATACGGTATTTCTTCTTTCAAGAGACCGGTCAGGGTTATTGATGGGGTTATAAGTTGACGTTGCTTTAAGCATACCGATCAGCGTAGCTGCTTCGGCAGGGGTAACGGCATCAGGTGTTTTATCAAAGAATTTTAATGTTGCAGTTTTGATACCGAAAGAGTTGTTACCAAAGGGAACAGTATTTAAATAAAGTGTCAGGATCTCTTCTTTATTATAAATGTGCTCAATTTTATAAGCAGTTAACCATTCTTTACATTTTGAGATCAGCGTACGCAAAACAGGTACGTGCCGTAGCAAGCCCTGCGATTTTCTTTTACGGGTAGAGAAAAGGTTTTTTGCCAGCTGTTGGGTAATGGTACTGCCGCCGCGTTTATCGCCTTTGGCAGTAGAAAGGACACTGGTTAAAAACGAATAAAAATCAACACCGCCATGCTTGTAAAACCTTACATCTTCTGTAGCTACCAACGCGTGTACAATGCTTGGCGAGATCTCTTTATATTCAACCGGCGAGCGATTTTCATGATAGTATTCGCCAATCAATTTACCATCGGCAGTATATACCTGCGAGCCAACAGACATACTTGGTGTTTTAATGTCCTGCATATCAGGCGTGTAGCCAAACAGCCAAAGAAAGTTTAACTCAACAGCACAAAAGAAAATAATAACAGAATAGATAAAGATGACAAAGTATCTCAGGTATCGGTTTTTTATACGTCTGAACATTCGGTAAAGATGTAAAATTATTGGCTCAAAATAATGGCCGGTTTGTAAATACGTAACAACGCAATTTTAATATTAAAATTTCATAAGCAAAGCTTTGTAACGGCTATTTTAGAGATTTTACTTTTTGCTTGCTTTGGCAAATTTGTTAAATGATAGGGCTTTGCTTATCCAACTGTCAAACTCTTTTTTTGTTTTCATGGCCTCATTGCTTACAAACACAAAGTCTTTTAATGTTTTACCGTTGCGGATCATCCCGCGTACGCCGTTTAACTCCAATGCGTCAACGTATTCGGGACCTATGCGGCAAAGCATTTCATTTTGACTGGCGCAAACACACATCTTGCCGTTAACCATAAAACAGAGCCCGCGAAACATCTTCTTTTCTTCAACGTCAGTAATATTATGTGCAGCTAATGCTTCTCTTATTTTATCCGCTAATTGTTCGTCGTAGGCCATAATAACTTCTTTAATTAAAAATGCGCTTCTGTAATAAAACTTGATTTTCCGTTTTTAACCGCAATAGCTTTAATTGTTGTTTTTGCCGTTACCGGGATAGGTTTGCTATACACGTTTGATGAAGTGGTAGGAACAGACCCATCCATAGTATAATAAATAACGTTGGCCTCAATATCATTACTTCTGATCTCGGCATGCGTTGGAGGGGCAAATGTATTTAATAAGGTAATAACCGGGTTAGGTACAATCAGATCATCAGTAATCGCTGAAACCGGTTTTTCAAGGTCTTGCATAAATATTTTATTAGCTAAACGACCGGCGTAAACCTCAAAATCTCCGCCGTTGGCTATGTCCGCATAGTCAAGGTATAATTTGTCGTACGACTTTTTGTTCAGGTTCATGCCCTGCAGATAGATGTTATTACGCGCTACAGAAGCCCCGGAGTTGAGGATGGTGAATTTTTTTCCATTTTCAAGATTTATAACCGCTTTATCAAATTGCGGCAAACCAATTTGAAATTGTTGCTGACCCGGGGCGATATTATAGATCCCTAACGAACTCATTACATACCATGCCGACATTTGCCCGCAATCATCGTTACCGGCCAATCCATCGGGTTTATTGCTGTATTGTTCGCTTAATATTTTGTTGATGAAAAACTGTGTATTGTCGGCATCATCTGTGAAATTAAACAAATAAGCCATATGATGACTTGGCTCGTTACCGTGCGCGTATTGGCCTATCAGGCCGGTAATGTCTGATGTTTCGGTACCTGTTAATGGGGCAGTGGTAGTGAATAGTTCATTCAGGCTCGATTTAAATTTAGCCATGCCGCCCATACGGTTGATCAGTCCGTTTACATCTTGTGGTGCCAGAAAGGTATATTGCCAGGCATTACCTTCCACATAGTTCTTATTAACATCAGTAGGGTTAAAAGGCTTAAACCAATCGCCGTTTACCCGGGCTTGTACAAAGCCATTATCTTTATTCTGCACGTTTTTCCAATACTGCGCGCGCTGTATAAATTCCGCGTAATCCTGTAACTTGTTCAACATTTTTGCCATTTGGGCTATACACCAGTCGTCATATGCATATTCTAATGTTTTTGAAACAGATTCTTTGTTGTTATCGCCTAAAACCAATCCGTTATTACGATAAGAATCCAAACCAAATTGATTGCGGTTAACCGAGGCCTTCATGGCAGCAAACGCTTTTTCGGCATCAAAGTCCCTGATGCCTTTTGCATAGGCATCAACAATAACCGGGATAGAATGATTGCCTATCATACAATAGGTTTCGTTTGACGCTAATGACCAGATTGGAAGTAAACCCTGCTGGTCATAAATAGCCAGGAAACTTTTTACAAAATCAAGCGTACGTTTTTTGTCTATTAAGGTAAGCAGCGGATGTTCTGCCCTGAAAGTATCCCACAAAGAAAACACTGTATAATAATCAAATCCATCTGCTGTATGGATCTTTTGATCCATGCCACGGTACTGACCATCAACATCACTGTAGATATTTGGCGATAACATACTGTGGTATAAAGCAGTATAAAATATGATGCGCTTGATTTTACCATAATCAATCGGTTCAGATTTTTTACCTGCTGGTCGGCTATCACTATTTGCCATCGCGTCGGCAGCTTGTTGTTGTTCTTGTTGTGAAGAGGGGCCGCCGCCTTCAACCTCAATTTTTGCAAGCGCGTTTATCCAGGTGGTTTTAGCGGCTTTTAAAACTTTTTTGAAGTCAAAGTCGGGTATTTCTGCGTCAAGATTTTTCAAAGCGCCTTCAGTGCCTACGGCTGATATGCCCACTTTAGATACAACTTCACCAGGATTATCAAACTGGATATAAAGCTTAATGTTTTTTCCTTCGGCTTTTTTTAAACCGGTTTGTAGCTGGTCATTAACAGCTATGCCGTACGTTTTAAACGGCTTTGAAAATTTGGCATAAAAGTAAACATGCTGATCTTTAGCCCAGCTTCTCGATTCGCGGTAGCCGCGGATCTCGTGGTCATTAATGATCTCGATCCATGAATTTAAAACCTGGTCATGGTGTTTAAGGTCGATAATAATATTAGCCCGTTCTGTTGATGGATAGGTATACTTATGCATCCCTGCACGGGTAGTAGCAGTTAGCTCTACATCAATGTTATACTTATCAAGCCTGGTCTTGTAAAAGCCGGGAGATGCAAATTCATTTTTTTTCTTGAAAGGCGAACTATAATCTTTGTTGTTAAACTGCGGTGTGCCTGTGGTGGGCATAAACAAGATATCGCAATAATCAAAAATACCGGTACCGCTTAAATGAGTATGCGAAAAGCCATAAACCACAGAATCTGTATAGTGATAGCCTGAGCAGCCATCCCAGCCCTCTAACCTCGTATCGGGGCTTAACTGAACCATTCCAAATGGCATCACCGCACCCGGATAAGTGTGGCCGTGGCTGCCGGTACCTATAAAAGGATCAACGTAGGACGTGTAATCTTTTTTCTTTTGCGCCGATGCATTAAGACTGACAACCAACACGGCTAAAAATAAGACACGGGAAACTTTTATCACTTTGCGAATATTAATTGGAACGCAAATTACTAATTAAGCAGAGATCTATAAGAAAATCAGCAGGCTAAAGCAGTGTAAACTCGTCGGCATCTTTCAGGAAAGGCATAGCACGACGCGTTTTTTGAATTTCATCGGCTACTATGGTAAATGTATAAACATCTTCCTCGTCGCGTTTGTAATAAACCACATTACCATTAGGGTCTATACAGGTCGAGTCGCCAGAATGATACACTTCATTACCATCGTGCCCCACACGGTTAACCCCAATAACATAAGCCTGATTTTCGACGGCACGGGCCGGGATCAATGTGCGCCAGTGTAAAGCCCTGCGTTCGGGCCAGTTGGCTACTATTAAAAGCAGATCATAAGTTTCTTTTACATTTCGCATCCAAACCGGGAAACGCAGGTCATAGCAGATCATTGGGCAGATCTTCCAGCCCTTCAGTTCAACTATTAACTTTTTAGTGCCTGCGGTGTAAGTATGATGTTCTTTACCCAGTGCAAAGAGATGCCTTTTGTCATAATAATTGCAGGTGCCTTCGGGCAGCATCCATATTAAACGGTTGTAGTATTTACCTTTTTCGGCAATGATCAGACTGCCGGTAACCACGCAATCATATTGTTTGGCTATTTTATGCATCCACTGCATGGTTTTACCGCCCATGGGCTCAGCCAGTTCTGACGCGTTCATGGTAAAGCCGGTGTTAAACATTTCGGGTAGTATGATCAGATCAGTTTTTTCGCGAATACCAGATAGCCGCAAGGCAATGTTTTGCAGATTTTGGTCTATTTTTTCCCAAAACAGATATCCCTGAAAAGATGTGATCTTTAAATTCTCCATAGCAAATATTGTAACGGCTTTAATTGGTTTAACTAATAACTAATACGCAATTTCTGCATTAAAGTTTAAAATCTAACAATCTATTAACGGCATCATCCAATGTTTCTTGCTTTTTGGCGAAACAAAATCGCAAAACACGATGATCTGTACCCTTTGTGTAAAACACAGAAGTAGGGATACAAGCCACCCCGGCTTCTTTTGTTAACCTTAAAGCAAATGTAGTGTCACTCTCATCTGTGAGGTGCCCGTATTTAACTGATTGAAAGTATGATCCGCTTGATGGTAACAGCTCAAATTGCGTTGCAGCCAGCCCGTTCCTGAAGTGATCTCTTTTTTGCTGGAAAAAGGCCGGGAGGTTTAAATAAGTGTCTTCATTTTTTAAATATTCGGCTATGGCATATTGTACGGCAGAGTTTACGCTGAAAACCAAAAACTGGTGGATCTTTTTAAACTCGTGCATCAAATAAGCAGGGGCAAGGCAATAGCCAACCTTCCAGCCGGTGGCATGAAATAACTTACCAAACGATGCTACTATAAAGCTGCGTTGCCGTAATTCGGGGTAACGGGCCATGCTATGATGTACTTCGCCATCATAAATCAAATGTTCATATACCTCGTCGCTCAGTATAAAAATATTCTGGTTTTTTACAATCGCGCTTAGTTCGTTAATATCCTGTTCATGCAAAATGGTTGCCGTAGGGTTATGCGGCGAATTAAGGATGATCAGCTTTGTACGGTTATTGATCAGTTTTTTTACCATGGCCCAGTCGATACGGTAATTGTTACCCGGCTCAAGTTCCAATGATTTAACAACACCACCCATTAATTTAATGGCAGGGGCATAGCAATCAAACGCAGGTTCAAAAACAATTACCTCATCATTTGGATGAACTATAGCGCTAATGGCGGTAAATATTGCCTGCGTACCACCTGCGGTAATGGTTATTTCCGTATCCGGATCATAACTGGCTCCGTATAATTTCTGTGTTTTGTAAGCTATTTGGTTGCGTAATGCTTTTACGCCTGCCATAGGCGCATATTGATTATGGCCATCTTTCATGGCTTTATTAACCAGCTCGATCAGTTCGGGCGAACAATCATAATCAGGGAAGCCTTGTGAAAGATTAATGGCACCAACTTCTGCCGCCAGTGCAGACATGGTGGTAAATATGGTAGTGCCCACTTGGGGTAGTTTAGATGTAATAGTACTCATGTTTGGCTAAAGTAAGCAAAACCATTTAAACCATATTTGAAAATGATAATAATGACAGTATCTTTAAGATCATTATTTGCCTGAATACATGACACCTAAAATCAACTTATCAGCCATAATTTTTATTTTTTTATTTCTTCCGATGACCGGTTTTTCGCAGTTGACCGCTCATGAAAATGAAGTTATTTCAAAATTTAGCAACCGCTTAAAAAATGATGTAGCCTGGGATGATTTACATGGCAGTATATCGGCAGCTGTAATTAAGGGTAATAAAGTAATATGGGCAAACGCGTTTGGCTATGCAGACAAGGACAGGAATATTTTAGCTGACACCGGTACTAATTATCGAATCGGGTCTATTACCAAAACTTTTACAGCCACTTTATTAATGCTATTGGTTGAGGATAAAAAAATTAGCCTGGATGATGATGTAAGAAAATATGTTCCTGAGATAGCTCAATTGAAAGGCTATTCAGACAAGTATAAAATCACCTTTAAACAGTTAGCATCGCATACATCAGGAATTAAACGCCATCCCGATCCGGATTCATATTACTTCGGCGACCCAACCCAATGGGAGCGATTATTACTTCGTGCTATACCTATAACAAGTTTTGCCTCAAAACCAGGTAAAGAATTTTTGTACTCGGATATTGGTTATGCAATTCTGGGACTGGCTTTAGAAAGAGCCAGCGGCGAAAGTTATATCAGCATGTTACAGCGAAGGATTATTGAACCACTGCAAATGCACGATACCTACCTTTTAGTACCCGATACTAAAATAACAAAGCTGGCCGTAGGGTTGGAAAATGTATCGGGCGTTGTATATATCGATATACCTTTTAAACAACAATCAGGAATGGGGTATGGCTTGCCGGCCGGTTCGCTTTATTCAACACCATCAGACTTGGCTAAGTTTGTAACATCATTTATAGTAAAGCCACAAATATTAAGCAAATCAAGTATCAGAAAGATGGAAGATATATCTAACGTAAGCGACACCTACGGTTTGGCTTTGATGATGCATTCGGGTATCGGTCAAAATTTGATAGAACATGATGGTTTCGTCCCTGGTTATACAGCGCAGTTTGTTGTCGATTTAGATTCAAAATATTCGGTGATCATTATGCGTAATTATAATCAGGGTAGTACTGATTTAAACGAAGTCGCTAAAAAGTTACTGAGAGATTTTTTTTAATATGTCTTAGTCAACTCAATTGTGACGTAAATATTAATACCTGCATTTCGCTACTTTGCCAGCTTTACCTAACTTAGTAACATGAAAAAATATCTGCCCCTTATATTGTTTACTGTACTGTTTGCCGCCTGTAAATCGCCCAAGGCAAACAATGCGCCGGTTGTTGGTTTTGTTGATGCTTTTGAAGACGCTACCATTGCGCAAGCACGGACCGGGTTTACTGATGCTCTGAAAAAAGAAGGCTTCAGTGAAGAAAAAAAGACGGTCAAGATAGAATATCGTAATGCGCAGGGTAATATTCCTACCCTGACACAGATCGTCAACTATTTTGTATCAGAAAATGTGGACCTGTTGGCTACCTGTACAACTTTATCATCGGTTACTGCTGTGCAAAACACCAAGACCATCCCGATTTTTGAAATGGTTTCGCCAACGCCTGAACGTATGAAAGTGATCGGTAAGGATGGTAAAGCCCCGGCTAACCTTTTTGGTGCGGTTGAGGATCTGCAATACATTGATACTTCATTCTCTATCATCCCTAAATTGTTAAAACCAAAAGGGAGCAAACTGGTTATCGGGATGATCTATAACCAGGCCGAACCGCAATCGGCAGATGCCATGCAACGAATTAAATCCTTAGCGGATAAATTAAATATTACTCTTATCGCTCTACCTTTAAATTCATCAGCCGATGCGCAATTAGTTACCCAAGCCCTGTTGGATAAAAAGATAGACGCATTTTTTGCCAATCCTGACAATACAGTATTTGCATCGTTTGAAACTATATTAAAAAACTGTAACCAAGCCAATGTGCCGATATTTACCAGCGAGGCCGGATTAGTACAACGCGGCGCGGTAGCTGCCTTTGGTGCAGATATCTATCAATGGGGGTATCAGGCAGGCGAGCAAGCTGCTCAATACCTTAAAACTCATAAAACAGACGGCTTAAAACCTGAAATGGTAAAGATCAGGAAACGGGTGTATAATCCGGCCGCCGTTAAAAAGTACAATATTGCCATACCTTCAAATTTTGAAGCTGTAAAATAATGGATTTTTACCTTACCGCCTTATTGCAGGGGCTTTGCTTTTCGGGTATAGCGTTAGGGATTTATATATCTATGAAGATATTTAATATCCCCGATATTACTACCGATGGCAGCTATACATTAGGTGGCGTGGTGTCTGCAATATTACTTACCCGGCATATCCCCGGATATCTGATTTTACCTGCTGTATTATTTGCCGGCGGGTTGGCCGGAGCAATTACCGGGCTTATCCATACCAAATTGAAGATCAATCCGTTATTAGCGGGTATATTAGTCATGACCGCCTTATATTCGGTTAATTTAACTTTAATGGGGCGGTCTAATTTGCCTCTTATCGGCACATCGTCTATATTTACTTTGATCCAAATTGCAACCAATATAAATCAGAATACATTTTGGATATTGTTATTATTTGTAGGGGCAATTACTTTGCTAATCGGTTACCTGCTAAAAACAGATTTTGGTATCGCCATGCGCGCGACGGGAAATAGCGAGTCGATGATCCGCGCATTAGGTGTAAATACCGACAGGATGAAAATCATAGGTTTGGCGCTGGCCAATGCCTTAACAGCGGTAAGCGGTTATCTGATAACGCAATTCCAGGGATTTGCAGATATCAGCATGGGCATCGGGATAGTGATAGTAGGGTTGGGGTCGGTCATAATTGCTGAAACATTAATAGGCTGGCTGCATATTACATCCGTATGGATGATATTGTTGTTGGTATTGGCAGGCGCTATCATTTTTCAGTTGGTGTTAGCCTTAACTTTATACATTGGGGTTGATGCAAATTTATTGAAGCTGGTTACCGCTGTATTTGTATTGTTAATTGTAAGTTTACCACGTTTAAACCACATAAAAGATTAATTATCACCTAAAATGAAAATGTTTTATAAAAATTGCCCAATAGTGCTTGTCGCGCTTTTTGTGTTTGCATCTTGTTTGTTCTCCGGCCTGTACGTGCAGGCAGCCTCGCAATATTACTATCAGCTTAAAATATATCATTATAAAAGCAAAGCCCAAGAGGATAGGTTAGATGCTTACCTGCAAAACGCGTATCTGCCGGCAATGCATAAAGCAGGTATAAAAAATGTTGGCGTGTTTAAAGTCTTAAAGCCGGATAGCGTTGATAAAAAAATCTATGTATATACAGCTTACAAAACTTTTGATGCCTTAGAAAATACAGATCAAAAGTTGTTAAAAGACCAGGATTACCTGAATGCCGGGAAAGATTATTTAGATGCATCGTACAATGACCCTACTTATACACGTATAGAAACCATTGTGCTGCGTGCATTCCCGGGAGCACCTGAGCCAAACGTGCCTAACCTTACCGCAAAAAAAGCCGACCGTATTTACGAACTGCGCAGCTATGAAAGCGCGACAGAAAAATACAATGCCAGTAAAGTTAAAATGTTTAATGTGGGCGATGAGATCTCGGTATTTAAGAAATACAACTTTAACGCTATGTTTTATGGTGAAGTGATAGCAGGTAGTCATATGCCCAACCTGATGTACATAACCACGTTTAACGGGCTTCAGGATAATAAAGATAAATGGAAGCTGTTTTTTGATGATGAACATTTCAAAGCATTAGGCAAAATGCCCGAATACCAGAAAAACGTATCAAGATCAGAAAGCTTGTTCCTTTATCCAACAGACTACTCGGATTATTAAAATCTGTTACAGGCAAATAAAAAAGGGATAGCTTGACGTTATCCCTTTTTTGTTGTTATTGATCGTTTAGAAATTATGAGCATCATACCATCTGCTATGTTATTTTAAGCGATGAAGGGTTTCGTGCGGAATTGTAGCTTTCTGTCCTGTCGATTTAAAGCCGTTTTGGTCTTTATATGACGCTGCTATATAGGCAACTTCTGTCATTCCTGATAGCAGAACAATAATTAATAAGGCTACTACAAGCCTTGTAAAAAAAAGCGAGGGGGACTTTTTTTCGTACATTTTAGTTTAAAAAATTAGGTGAACTTTTTTCTGTTTAAGCCGTCACTAATATAGCGTATATTTTTGATTTGCAACAATTTTGTTACAATTGAATTTCAAGCTCATTTTTCCCAATTTGGAAAACAGCAGTACAATGATTTATTTAAAGAGATTTCGCCTGCTATTTAATAATATTTATACTTTTAAGCTATGCGATCTATAAATGCGAATATGAGTAAAGGAAGGCTCGAAGCCTTTAGCGATGGGGTTATAGCCATTATCATCACTATAATGGTGTTAGAGCTTAAAACCCCTGAAAAGCCCGACTTGGAATCATTACATCATGTATGGCCGGTGTTATTAAACTATATTATCAGCTTTATATATGTTGGCATATACTGGAACAATCACCACCATATGTTCCATATTGTAAAGTCTATAAACGGCGCAGTGTTATGGGCTAATTTGCATTTGCTTTTCTGGTTGTCAATGGTGCCGTTTGTAAGCGCCTGGCTGGGCGAAAACCCTTTCACATTACTTTGGCCCATGGCTATGTATGGTATTGTGCTTTTAATGAATGCAATAGCTTATGCTATATTGGTTATTGTATTGTTAAAGCATGAAGGTCCAAATTCGGCATTGGCAGCTGCTTTAGGTACTGACCGTAAAGGAAGGATCTCCATTGTATTTTACGTTGTAGCGATAGGATTTGCCTGGATCAATACTTATGTAAGCTTAGCATTATACGTAGCTGTAGCTTGCATTTGGTTTATACCTGATACACGGATAGAAAAAAAACTGGCCGACGATCAGCATACAAAATAACAAGCTTTCAATATACTACGCGTTTCCCTCTAAAGCAGGGCGACTATCTTTAGTACTGCCATTTCTTGCAGCCATGCCGTTTAAAAACTCAATGTGGATAGCGTTGTCCTGTAAGCGACAGGTGATGAGGTCAGAATTTGGGGTTTCATAGTATTGTAAGGTAATCACAAATGTTTTATCATCGGTCCAAATACCGGCAGCTACTATTTTCTGGGGGGTATTGCTTGCAACAGACGCACCGGGAATTGTCGTTTCACCTTTTACCCAATGATCTAATCCGCAGGTTATACTTTGTGCGGCCTGATTATTCTTTAATGTAAAAACGCATTCGTTTTTATTAAACGTTAATGATGCCTGGCTAATACCTACCGCATTGTCTTTAATGGTATATGTTTTGCCCGATACTAAAGTTTTTGTACTTTCTCCGAAACTTGTTTTTTGCGGTAATAAGGTAAGGGTGGTCAATTTTTGCTTAAGCGCGTTTTGGTTAACACCATCTGCCGGTAGTGCATCCTTTTTTATACCGGGAAGTAGATGATCCCAAACATAATTCAGCGTTTTCTGCATATCTGCAATTTCGCTGGTGATAGCTATGACCGTATTCAGATCACGCGACACCAGACAATACTGGCCTTGCGCGCCATCACCTCTGAAAAAGTTATGACGGCAGCGCCAAAATTGATAGCAATACCCCTGTTGCCAGTCGCTGTTCTCATCTTTTCCTTTAGGATTGGCATTAGGTACTTTATAAGTTGTGGCCGCTTCTGCCCACGTTGCCGATAAAACCTGCTTACCGTTCCATTTCCCATTTTGCAGGTAAAGCAAACCTAGTTTGGCAATATCTTCGGTTTTAACACGCAAACCCCAGCCACCTGTATTAATACCTTGCGGACTAACTTCCCAATCCATACCGGTAATTTATAACGGGGTAAATAGGCGGGGGGTAAGGTATTCTAATACCGTTTTGCCTGTTAATTTAGTAATAATGGCCGATAGCATATAAGTGGCACCCGTATCGTAAAGAAAATAAGTGCCGGGCTGGTGTGCAATTGGGGTTGATAAGAATACCTTTGTCCATACTTCAGTTCCTTTTCGCATAGGGCCTGATGTATCCGCGTCATGGCCGGTGGTCATGGTGAGCAAGTGCTTAACCTGCATTTCATCCAAATGTGGATTAGGTGCAGATGGTACATCGCCGGGAAAAAATTTGATCACCTTATCCTCAACTGATAATAAACCCTCGCTTACAGCAAACCCGATAGCTGTAGAAGTAAAACTTTTACTTAACGAGTGAAGCACATGCTTAAGATCAGGTTTATATGGGTCCCACCAGCCTTGTGTAACTATTTTACCGTTGCGCACTATCATCAGACTATGCAACTGCAGGTTATTCTTCTCGGCGGCGTTAATAAACTCCAATATACTTGCCGATAATATGCCTTGTTCTTCGGGCAGACTATGTGTTAGTGCGGCTGCAGGGGGTATTGCAAATAATGTTTCACTAAAGATAGGCGCCAAACTTAAACCTGCTAAACCGATAGCAGCGTTTTTTAAAAATTCTCGTCGTTGTACAGGCATACGGCTATTAATTGGGTTGATTAATCTGTTTTTAAATTATGCCATTGTATGGCTAAATAATAGCACTGTTTATTGCTGATATTTTTCGGGCCATGCAATATTTCAGATTGTAAATAAATGCAATCGCCCTCATGGGCATTAAATTTATTCTGTGCAATAGTTTCCTGCACATCGCCGGTCAGCATTAATATCAATTCTTCTACGCGATGCGTATGTGGATCATGACTGGCATACCCTGGATTTAATGCGGTGGCATGCACTTCAAACCGCTCAAACATAGTTGTCGGCCTGTCAAATAACGACCGGCTTTCGCCTTTTGGAGATATATTGACTTTAAGCTGATCCCAATTTTTTATGAACGACGGCCCCCCACCATATCCACGTTGTGTGTTAACGGGGTTTACCGATTTATAATTAATAACATACCAGGTTGCCGCAGTTGCCGTTTGATTTTGAAAGCTGATCTTATCGCCCGCCAAAACCAGGGCTATACTGCCTGCGCTAACGGTTTGAGCTGTATCTTTAAGCCGGAGTTTGATATTGCCGCTTTTTACAACTATAAGCTGTTCGTTATTCTCATCAGTAACCAGTGGTATATAAGTTTTGCCGGGACGGAGGGTAAGTGTGTAGATCTCGAAATGTTGAAGATCAAGTGTTTTACCGTTTAATACCTGTCGTTTTTCAACAATACCAATTTTTTCATCCTTGCTGTTGCCCCAGCTATAAACACCAGACTGTAATTCATTAGTTTGCGCATGAACGCATAACCATGGTGCCATGAATAAAACGGCAATAATTACTTTCATTAACAGGCTTATTGATGTATTGGTAAGTAAATGTAACAGAAGTTATTCATAATTAGATAACCGCTATAAAAAATTGGAGGGTAAAAGAATTGTTTTAGATATCTAATTAAAACACAAAGTTTATATATTTGCGCATTAATAGTTTTGTACAACTGATATGAAAAAGACTTTAGGACTTATAATTACATTAATTGGTATATTGATAGTGGTTGGCTCATTTGTTCTTACCCCTGACCATGCACTAAACGCTGCCGATTCAGGAAGCGGAATAAGCGCTTCTGCAGGTTTAGCCTACGGCGGATTTATTGTGTTTGGTATTGGCATTGTTCTTTACATATCAAGCCTTCCATTAGCCGGCGAAAAACAACAATCATAAATTGATCTTCAACGAGCGTAACTCTTTACTTTATTAAAGACGGTACCGTATCGCTACCCGATAATTTAAAAAGTCCAACATTATATGTTGGACTTTTTTGTTTTTGACAGCATTCTTTTAGTTTGTACTTAATATTTACGCACCGAAAACTGGTAAACAGTTTCTGATGTAAATATTTCGCCCGGTCTTAATATTACATTCGCAAATTTAGGTTGATTAGGCGAGTCGGGGTAATGCTGGGTCTCAAGGCAAAAAGCACCGTGTTTGGTAAACGTCTTACCGCCTTTTCCTCTTACTTTATCATTAAATCCATTACCGGTGTAAAAAACAACGCCGGGCTCGGTAGTATAAGTTTTCATTACTCTGCCACTAATGGGTTCATAAGCAATAGCAGCTAAAGCTAATTTGCCGGTTTGATTATGTAACACATAAGTAAGATCATAACCATCACCATTATTAAAATCGGCTATGCGCTTGCCTATTTGCTTAGGTTGGGTAAAGTCAAACTGAGTTGCTTTAACATCCAGCAAATTACCTGTCGGGATCCCGCCATTGGTAGTTTCCAGGTATTGGTCAGCAAAAAATTGCATTTCGGTACTCAGTACCTTATCTGCCTTGCCACCCGAAAGATTAAAATAGGAGTGACTGGTAAGTACTACGGGTGTTGGTTTATCAGTAGTTACTTTATAATTTATTTTGAGCTCGTTTTTGTTTGTTAATGTATAGATCACTGTTAGGTCTAAATCCCCCGGAAAACCCTCTTCGCCGTCTTTGCTTAAATAGGTTACTTTTAATCCTGCTTCCTTATCGCCGGGTATTTCTTCAATATTCCAGATCCGTTTGTTTAGGCCAAGTACTTCACCATTTTTACTGGTAATTACTTTATATTCCTTACCATCTATGCTGAATTTATTATTGGCAATACGGTTGGTAACCCTGCCGCGGATTGCCCCCATACGGGCATTATCCTTACTGAGGTACTGACTGAGTGAATCGAATCCCAATACCACGTCTCCCATTTCGCCATTTTTATCGGGTATAATGATATCAGTAATGGTAGCACCGTAGTTAATCACCTTCACCTGCATACCATTGCTGTTTTGCAAGGTATATTGGTAGATCTTTTGGCCTTCGGCTTCTCCAAAGAAAATCTTAGTACCTGACGGATTTTGTTTGTGCTGCGCAATTGCGCAATTACTGATTACGCACCATCCTAAAACCAACACAAACAGGGTTTTCATTTTATCTGGTCGAGAACTTGTAAATGGTTTCAGATTTAAAAGTTTCGCCCGGCCGTAAGATGACATTGGGGAAATTAGCATGATTGGGCGAGTCGGGATAATGTTGTGTTTCCAGGCATAGAGCGCCCCACTTATTAAAATGCTGACCGTTGCGGCCAATTATCCGTTCGCTAAAGTGATTGCCGGTGTATACAACCAGACCTGGCTCGGTAGTATATACATCCATCTGCCGGCCGCTGACAGGCTCGAAAGCAGTTGCAGCCAAAGCCAACTTGCCCGATTTGTTTCGCAAAGCGTAGCTCAGGTCATAACCATTCGCTGTAGCAGCAATGTCCTTACCTACGGCTTTGGGCTGGGTAAAATCAAATGGCGTACCTTTTACATCTAATAAATTCCCGCTTGGCATTACGTCTTTATCGGCCTCAAGGTATTTATCTGCGTTGATGGTTAATTGCCAGTCGGACACCTTATCAGTTGTGCCCGACAAGTTAAAATAAGTATGATTGGTCAGCACTAAGGGTGTAGCTTTATCGGTAATTGCGCTATAGTTGAGTTTCAGTTCATTGTTGTTGGTAAGCGTATATATCATGGTAACGTTTAGATTACCGGGATAACCCATCTCACCATCCTTACTGAAATAGGTCAATTTTAAAGCCACATCTTTGCCGGGTATTTCTTCAATATTCCATACTTGTTTATCAAAGCCTTTTGGCCCGCCATGAATGTTTGACATAAGCACATATTCTTTGCCATCAAGCGTGAATTTTTTATTGGCGATACGGTTAGCCACCCGGCCTACAACAGCGCCCAGCAACGCGTTATCACGGCCCGCATATTGTTTAAGTGAATCAAAACCCAATACTACATCGCCCATTTTTTTGTTCTTGTCAGGTGTAATGATATCGGTAATGGTAGCGCCGTAATTGATCACCTTAACCTGCATACCGTTGCTATTGGTTAATGTATACTGATATATTTTTTGCCCTTCCAACTCACCATAATATGTTTTGCTGATGGTTGGCTTAATTGGAGTCTTTGCAAAACTTATATCAGTAGTTATTAAAAATAAACAAAGCAGGCAGATTGAAAAAAATAGTCTTTTCATCAGGTATAATTAAGATTGGTTTATAACAGAAGTACAATAAAGGTACAGGTTTTACTTCCCGGTATCAAGGTCAAGTAATTGCGCAGGGTTTTTACGGGCTACCAAATCAATTTCATGCTCACTTAACCCATTTGCTTTAAGTGCGGCTATAAAGGCCCGCATGCCATCAGGATGCAAAGGGTTACCTTTCTGGCCCAGATCAGAATCAATAATAAAATGTTCTGCACCTACAGTTTTTATGACTTCCGCGCAATTGGCGACTGCTTTATTATCGACAATAATTTTCCCATTAGACTTTGATAGGTAGGTTTGCCAGCAAAACTCCACAACTGCGCCCATCGTCGCCATTTGCTTTACCTGGCTAAGTGTTGCGCCCAGCAGCATGGCATGTGTCACTACAATTTTTTTAACGCCTGCTTGTTTAGCAGCAGGGATAAGTAGCAATGACTCTGCAGGCGTTGAATGGCCGGTTTCTAATATCAGGTCGTTTTCTGCTACAACCCGGAATACTTCTGCAAGTTCAGGGACAGGCTTGCCGTTTTTTACCACCGGGACAAATTTCCTGGGGCCTGGGCCATGTTCAAAGCTGTTTTCTGCATCAACAGTCGGCAGCCATACAACTTTGCCGCGGTGCCCATCAAACTGCGCCATACGGCGAACCGCCTCGGCATTAATACCGCCTACGGATAAGTTAAGTGCGATACCGCCAAATACTTCAATGCCGCCAATCTCCTGCATGGCCAGTTGCGCCCTGTCCGAAGTTATTGCATAATGGTTTTTGAGGACAATGCCGCGCATACCATCCTTTTTGGCCAGCCTAACCAGGTCAAGATCATTTATGGACCGGGGAGAGACGTCGGGGCCGGTGTGGCAATGAAAATCAATAGTACCGGCCAAGGAGTTAGTATCAGCAGGATGTATTATTTTTTGAGCCAAAACAAAATTGACTAACAGTAAACAACCTGCTGATATGATCCCCGCTTTTTTCAGCATTAGTTTTTGGTTAATGAAAACGGCTTGTCGCTGTCAGCAATGCCCCTTTGTTTATTAGGCTTATCGCTCATTTCCAGTTTTAAAACACCGCCGTTGGTCAGTTCATTATGTGTAATGAAGTTTTTGTTAAAGGTGCTGCCATTTAAGGTTGCAGATTGGATATAGACGTGCTCTTTATCATTGGCAGGTGCGTCGATAACAAATTTCTTTCCGTTCTCTAAATTAAGGGTGATTTTTTTAAACATCGGGCTGCCTATGGCGTATTCACCTGTTCCCGGCGTTACACTATAAAAACCCAAAGCGCTCAACACATACCATGACGATGTTTGACCCTGGTCCTCATCGCCCGGGTAACCGTTTTCTGTAGCGTTGTACAATTTATACATTGCATCCCTGGCATGGAATTGTGATTTCCACGGCTCGCCGGCATAATCATACAGGTAGATCATGTGCTGGATAGGCTGGTTACCATGCGCATACTGGCCCATGTTGGCAGCAACCATTTCGGTCATCTCATGGATCATACCACCGTAGGTACCAACTTTTACTTTATTAGGCTCGCTAAATACTGAGTCAAGCTTTGCATTGAAATTATTATTACCACCTATCAGGTCTATCAAGCCTTTAGTATCCTGGAAAACACACCAGGTCCAGTGCCATGAGTTACCTTCGGTAAAAGGGCCGCCCCATTCAATAGCATCGAAATTTGGTGTCCATTGCCCGTTGATATCTTTACCGCGCATAAAACGGGTTGAAGCGTCATATACGTTTTTGTAGTTATACATCTGGCGGGCAAATATGTCCATATAGTATTTATTGCCGGTCATTTTTGCCAATTGGTAACCGCACCAATCGTCATAAGCATACTCTAAGGTTTTTGCAGTTGCTTCGCGGTATTTTGGATAAGGCACATAACCTAATTCGTAATATTCTTTCCAGCCGTCACGGCCATTTGCCGGGCCCCAGGGGCCTTTGTTTGTTGCTTCATGCAGATAAGCTTCCAAGGCTTCTTTAGGATCAAATGTGCGGATGCCTTTTGCCCAGGCGTCTGCCAATAATGAGATGGCATGGTTACCTATCATACTGCCGCCCTCACTCGGGAACGACCATGACGGCAGCCAGCCGCATTGCTTGTAGGCATCAATTAAAGCCTGCATGTAACGCCCATGCATTTCGGGCTGGATAAGTGTATTAAGCGGGAACTGCGCCCTGAAAGTATCCCAGAAACCTGTATCGGTGTACATATAGCCCGGGTGTACCTGGCCGTCGTACGGGCTAAAGTAAACCGGTTTACCTGAAGCATCAATCTCATAAAATTTACGTGAGAATAGGCTGGCCCTGAAAAAGCAAGAGTAAAATGTTTCCCTGTCGGCCTGCGTGCCGCCTTCAACAACAATTTTTCCTAATGATTTATTCCAAACCGCGGCGGCGTTTGCTTTGGTTTGTTCTAATGTTTTATCAGCGCCTAACTCTCTTTTCAAGTTCAATTCGGCTTGTTCAAGGCTGATGTATGACGATGCCGTTTTTACCTGCACCTTAGCGCCGGCTTTAAATTCGATGTAAGCGCCTTTACCCAAACCTTCAGCTTCGGTCGAATCAGCCTTGGTAGTATTCCCTTTATTTTCCCATGTGCCATATGCTTTTATCGGCTGGTCAAACTTCATGGCGAAATAACTTTTCCAGCCTTTGTGAAACCCGCGGCCGTTATTTACATAGCCTGTTATCCTGTTTTCTTTCGGATAAATTTTAACCCCACTGATATTGGTATAGCCATCTAATACCAAAAAGCTTTTTTTACCTGCCGGATAGGTGAATCTTAAATGCGCACCGCGTTCTGTCGGCGAGATCTCCGTAGTGATCTTGTTATCGAACTGTACTTTATAATAATTGGGCTTGGCTATTTCATTGGCATGGCTAAACTTGGCTTCGCGTTTGTTTTCTTCCACAACCAATTCGGTCATGGGCATTAATGAAAAAACAGCGTAATCATTGGTCCACGAACTACACTGGTGTGCCTGCTGAAATCCGCGGATATGGTCAAGAAAATACTGGTATTTCCAACCGTCGCCGTTTTTACCGGTTTGTGGTGTCCAGGTGTGCATACCAAACGGTAATGCTGTAGTAGGATAGGTGTTGCCCCTGGTTAATTTAAACTGAGAGTTTGTGCCTTGCAGCGTATTTACATAATGCACAAGATCCAACTGCTGTGCAAATGCCGAATTAATAAAAAACAGGGGTGCAAAAAAAAGATACTTAAGTTTCATGCTTTGTAGCCTAATATAGTTTGGGTTATAGGGTATCGCTCCAAAATAAAAGCGATTTGACACCCCAATTATAGGAAATAAATAAAACTTTTAAGCCAAAATGTCTTATTGTAATAATTAACTTACTTAGTACTTTCTATAAAGTACTAACCTGCCCGTTTTTAATAATTAGTTTGCCACTAAAAATTAAACTCTTATCTAATCTTGCTGCAATTGATTGTTTGATCACTTCAGCATTACGGGGCACGTTTTTATTAAATACTTTTTTGCCGTTTATGGTAACCGACACTTTTTTGTCCAGGTTCAACAAATCATCATTAAGGTATAAGTATAGTACCTCATCCTGGTTTTCGATGATATTAATAGTATTGCCTGTTACAGCCACATGAACTTTTAAGCCTTGTTTAGCGCTTTCAATTGGTGTTCCCAACCAATAAAACTGATCACGTAAAATGTCATCCTGGATCCAGATCACATCTTTAGGTAGAGCGTTACGGGTAAATGATGCCAGCCATGGTACGGCAATGGTGTCCTTTCTGTTCATCCAATGCGGCATGTCGGGGTAAACGTGTGTTTCGTGAATAAAACTTCCCGGATAAACTTTGGCAAGGCTGTCCATACGCAAGCCCCATTGGGCCACCAACTCATTGCGGTGATAAGCCGCGTCTTTACCGCCCACAAAAGCGTCGAAAGGAATATTCTTCAGGTTTAATATCTGCGCATCACCCGGATGGCCGGCCATCATCGCAGCTGCTGCCCAGTAATCAGCAAGCCGGGGCGCTAACTGAAATACACCATCGCCCCCGGCAGAGTAACCCATTACGTAAACTTTATCCGGGTTAACATTATCCATCACAATTTCGCCTTTAACCACCTCGCTTATTAGCTGGTCCATTGGGTAATCATGCCACATATTCCAGGTATTTGCCGGACTGCGCGGCACAAAGTAAACGCCTTCTTTAAGTTTATACAGCCTTTTCTGATTTTCCCACTGCTGATCATTTTCGGCCGCTGTGGTGCCACCTCCGCCGTGTAATGATATGTACAGGCTCCGGCCGTCGGCAGGTTTATCGCCAAAGATCTGGGTAGTAAATTTTAAAGTGTAATTTTTATATGTGATCTGTTTAGCCGCCCAGTCAATAGTAGATTTAGCTTTCTGCAATTCCATTTGACTTTTTAATTCGGCAACCGCTATTGCCGCAGCTTTTTCACGGCTTAAATTAGTTTGCGAAAAGGCCGTCACGCTGCAAAGCAATATCAGGCTAAATAAAGTGCAAGCTTTAAAGGAGTAGTATATTTTGATCATCAGATTTTATGGTTGGCTAAATTTAGTATAAAAACAACAAAGCCCGGCACGCTTAGCACCAGGCTTTTGCTTTCACAGGTAGTTGAAATTAAATTTTAGCTTTGCTGCTATATTTAAGTTCAACTGTAGGGTCTTTTGCGTAGTCTGCCCATAAATCGTCTAAAGATTTACCGCATAGTGTGGCCCAGGTTGCCTCTGTATAGGTATGGTTTCTTAATTCTTTATCTATCTGAACAATCATTCCCGGTTTTACCTTCTGATTTATCCATTCAAAAAAGCGTGCTGTTACCCTGTAGCTATCTTTATAGCTTTGGGTTGGTTTAAATGCGGGTAAATACCATTTTGAGCCAACGTTATCTACACCGTATTCATAACGGATAAAATCTGCAATGCCTTCTGTTAACCAAACCGGGCCCGATCCATATCCGTAACCTTGTACAATATGCATTACTTCATGCGTTACCACGTCAATATCTGTAGGGTGGCTGTTCATGTATTTGGTTGAGAATAATATGCGGCTTCCGCTGGTTTCAGCAACACCTTTGTAAGCGGTATCTGTAACAAACACCACTTCGTGGGTCGATTTATCGTTGAACAGACTAACCAGTTTAGGGTAGATCTCGAAATAAGTATCTATCAGATTTTTTTGGATAACCGGGTCAAACTTTGAATTTTTGTCGATGAAAACTAACTGGTAACCTTCTTTCTTGATGGTATCTACCGATACCCAGTTTTTCTTAAGCTCGGCATTTAACGTTGATTCAAACGCGTCAAAATTCTTTTTCTTTTTAAGCCATTTACCGCTGACAACAATTTCGCCGGCTTTAGCGGTCAGGTCACTTTTTAAAGTATCGGTAACTGTTAAGGTAACCTCTCTTTTGGTACGATAGCCATCTGCGCCTGCAAACGGTGGGTATACATCCATAAAAGCTTTGGTAAGTTGTGCGGTTTGTACTGTATCAAGCTTTACTTTTTTTGAGTTATTGGTAATGGTAACCGTATAAGGGCGGGGTTCGTTACGCCTGCGTTGTCCTGCGGGTTTTGTAGGTGTCGGAGTGGTTTGCGCCATGGCTGCGCTGCAAAGCATTAATGCTAATGCAAGGTTTGAGAATTTTTTGATCATATCAGTTAGTTTGGCTATAAATATAGCTACCGTAAAATTGTGATTATGTAAAAAATAGGCTACAGTAAATTGGGATCATAGCTATAGGGGATGTAGGTATTAAACGCAAATATTTTTTAGTTTTATAAAATAAGCCACCTATAACATGAAAATAGTACGGAAAGCGTTTTTTTACGGCACAATATGCTGCCTGTTTTACTGTAATGCTTATGCGCAATTAAGCATTGTAAAAAGTTTGTGCGGTAATAAAATTAATCCGTTAGGCGTGTCTATTAAAGGTGTTTATTTCGGTTGGGAAATGTCATCGCCTGAGAATGATAATTATCAAACCGCTTACCAGGTAGTTATAGCCACATCGGCCGATAAATTAAAAAATGGCATTTATGACGTATGGAATTCACAGCTTATTAAAAGTGATAAAAGCGTATTGGTTCCTTTTACCGGTAAAGACTTGAAACCCGGTACAGTATATTTCTGGAAGGTGAAAGTATGGGATAAAAATAAACAGGCATCTGCATGGAGTAAAACTTCAAGCTTTTGCACCGGGCTTGAAAGTACTGCCGACTGGCACGGCGCGCAATGGATAGGATATGAGGATCTGCCGGATTCAATGCGGGTTGTTCCCGGCGTACATGGGCTTGATGACGGTCAGGTGGCACACCTCGGAAATAAAGCAAAAGTAAGGCCGGTGATCCCGTTATTCAGAAAAGAATTTACAGCTAATAAAAAAGTAATAGCCGCGTATGCTTTTGTTAGTGGCTTGGGGCAATATGATATGACAGTGAATGGTAAGAAAGCGGGCAACGGCTTTTTAACACCGGGCTGGACCTATTATGATAAAACCTGTTTGTATAATGTACTAAACATCACTTCGCTATTAAATCAGGGAAATAATACTGTAGGGGTTATTGTAGGTAACGGCTTTTATAATATCAACCGCGAACGGTATTTTAAAATGACAGACGCCTTTGGTATGCCCAAACTGATCTGCAGGATAAAAATTCAGTACGTAGATGGTACAAACGCTGATGTTGTGAGTGACAATACCTGGGCGACTGCACCATCGCCTGTAACATTTAGCAGTATTTATGGCGGTGAGGATTATGATGCCCGTTTAGAACAGCCGGGATGGGATAAAAACGGCTTTAACGACAGTCATTGGAAAAAAGCAGAATTGGTAAAGGCCCCAACCGGTCGTTTGCTTGCCGATCCGGATTACCCGGTGGCCGTTATGGATTCTTTTAAGGTGAAAAAGATCAGTGAGCCAAAGACATCAGTTTATGTATATGACTTCGGGCAAAACGCTTCGGGAATTATTGAATTGAAAGTTAAAGGCCGCAAAGGTCAAACTGTAAAATTGGTCCCGGCCGAAATACTGACTCAAGACAAACTGGCTAACCAGGATGCTACCGGTGGCCCATACAGCTTTTCTTATACGCTAAAAGGAGATGGTGTAGAAATCTTCAGGCCGAAATTTACTTATTATGGTTTCCGGTACGTACAGTTTGAAGGCGCTGTTCCGAATGATAAGGTGAGTGATCTTCCGGTTATTGAGCAATTAACTTCTTTACATACCCGCAACTCATCGCCGCAAAACGGTACATTTAAATGCTCAAATGAATTATTTAACCGCATTTACACACTGATAAACTGGGCTATAAAAAGTAATTATCAAAGTGTGGTTACAGATTGCCCGCATCGCGAAAAATTGAGCTGGTTGGAACAAGATTACCTGATGGGTAACTCTATTCATTATAATTTGGATAATTATAACCTGTACCGCAAACTTGTTTTTGATTTGATAGACGCACAAAACCCGGCAGGTTTTGTACCGGATATAGCGCCTGAGTTTGTGAGGTTTGAAGGGGGATTCCTGGATTCGCCGGAATGGGGCAGCAGTGCCGTTATTTTGCCCTGGCAGTTGTATAACTGGTATGGCGATAAAGATATATTAGCAAAAGCCTATCCCATAGTGAAGAAGTATGTTGATTACCTGGACAGCAGATCTGATCATCACCTGTTATCATACGGTTTAGGCGATTGGTTTGATTATGGACCCAACCAGCCCGGCGAAGCGCAACTGACACCTAAAGCGCTTACCGCAACAGCCATTTTTTATTATGATATTATATTGCTCAGTAAAATGGCGTCAGTACTAAACAAACCTGGTGATGCTGCTATTTATACAAAGCTGGCAACTGCCACTAAGCAAACTTTTAATAATAAATTCTATAACGATGCTACTAAAGTTTATGCTACAGGCAGTCAAACAGCTATGGCGATGCCCTTAAGTGTTGGGCTGGTTGACGATGATAAGAAAAGCACAGTGCTTAAAAATTTAACAGACTCTATCAGGCGGCATAAATACGCGTTGACCGCAGGCGACATTGGTTTTCATTTTTTGATAGACGCGTTGGATAAGGGCGGACAATCGCAAATTATTTATGCCATGAATAACCGCGATGATGTACCGGGTTATGGCTATCAGCTAAAAAAAGGAGCCACCGCGTTAACAGAATCATGGCCGGCGCTTGAAAATGTATCTAACAATCACTTAATGCTTGGCCATATTATGGAGTGGTTCTACAGCGGTTTAGCTGGGATAGGGCAGGAAGATGGCAGTATTGGCTTTAAATTATTAAAGATCAGGCCGCAACCTGTCGGTGATATTACCAGCGCTTCGGGTAGTTTCCATACGCCTTACGGCTGGGTTACTAGCAGCTGGAAAAAACAGGGCGGTACATTTACGTTGCATGTAACTATCCCGCCGAATGAAAAGGCGAATGTGTATCTGCCGGTAAAAGACGGCCTGAAAGCTTATGTTGACGGTAAACCTGCAAAAATTACTTTGACAGAAAAGGGTAGTGAGATAATTAATTGCGGATCAGGTAGCTATCTGTTCGAGGTGAAATAATCAGACAACAAAGCCCTGATGTTAATACCAGGGCTTTGCTAATATTTTATTGTGGATCCCCGCTGCTTGGCGGCGGATCTGTTGCTACAGGTGCAGTAGGCGGCGGACTCGTTGGAGGGGGCGCAGTCGGCGTGGTTGGTGTTGTGATATCATCCCCTGTTTGCTTTGCAGGTTCTGATTGTTCTTTTGTGGCTTCTGTATTCTTTAAGCCTGCATATGTACCTGCACTGATACCCATCAGGATCAATACGTTCTGATCAAAATCAGGCATGATATGGTTTGCAAATGCTTTCTGTAAAAATACGACACCAAAAAACAGGTTGAAAGCTACATTCTGGAAACGCTGAATATTGATACTGCTGCCGTCAGAAAGAATATCCAGAAAGAAACCCTCGCTTTTAGCATTTTTGTCTATCGGGATACCTGCCTTGTTTTTATTTTCAATGAGTTTTGACACGGCTGTTGTTGAAACGCTTATACCCAAAATGCCCAGTACTGATAGCGGCAGGTCGGGTATGGTATCTGTTTTTAAACAGATCATGATGTAAGCGGTAAGCACAAGCAGCGTCCAGAAGAAAAGTTGCGTACGGCCAAGGCTATAATATAGATTATTATCATCCTTTAAAATATTGTATTTAAGCGCTGCTATTGCAAGCGCGATCAAGACCACTGCTGCTAACCAGATCCACCAGGTGGCAATACGTTGCCTTACTTCAACATAAACAGGGATCTTATTGTTAATTAAAGCCTGTTTTGGCGTGCCTACACTAAAGTAAACCGGGATGACAGATTTTTCAAAAGGACTACTTTGTAAAAAATTAAGTAAAACTTCTTGTACATCAGTATTCAACGGGAAGAATAATATCTTATCACCGGCGTTGATTTTCCATGGTTTTAATTTGGGCAAAGCAATGCCATCAATATACAAGGTGCTGAATGTTTCAGCGTCTTTTGTAGTTGAAAGCCTGATGGCAATAACCTGCTTTAACTTGGCCGAATCGGGTTGAGTACCTAAGCTTTTTACACTAATAATTGTGTCTTTTACAGTGGTTGATACAAGAGGCGGGGCGGCCGCAACTACCGGCGAGTCAATTTTTGCAGTTTCCACACCAATAGCAAAACTAGATGCCGGTGCAAAAATTAAAAACAAAATAAAACTTAAATGCCGGATCAATTGACTAAAGCCAACAAAAATTAGCCGGTTGGGGTTAATTGTACGCATGGTAAAAGGATAAGGTAACCGCCTACTTAAATCCGGTTTCGGCATACCGGGACCATATTAAGGATTGATCTATCCTTTTTAGCGGCTTAGTAAAATTGATGGTCTATAAATCAGTCAATTAGAAAAATTATTTTAAGGTAAATGTTATTTATTAAAAATGCAAATAACGTTAATAATAGGTGGTGTTTAGAGATATGATGTTGTAACAGGATGTGCTTTCATAAGACTGAAAAAAAATATTTTTCGGCGCGATTTAATAATTAATTTTTACTTGAATTAGCTTCAGCTTCAAGATCTCAAAAGAGTGATACGAATATTTTTCACGCCTAAGGGGCTACCGATGCATTTGTTTTTATATTTTGCGCCGGTTTTATTTATAGCCTGTATACTTAATTTTATTAATGAATAATAACGAGCTGGCCACCAAGCCACACTATCCCATATTAGACGGTCTTCGCGGTGTCGCGGCTATAGTTGTTGTAACTTTTCACCTGTGCGAGCCATTGGCTACCGGCAATTTAGATAAACTTGTTAATCACGGTTACCTGGCTGTCGATTTTTTCTTTTTATTATCAGGATTTGTGATCGGTTACGCTTATGACGACCGCTGGAATAAAATGACCGTAGGTAGTTTTTTCAAACGTCGTATAGAAAGGCTGCAGCCTATGGTGGTTTTGGGGATGACAATGGGTGCCATAGGTTTCTATTTTACAGATTCGACATTGTGGCCGCTTATTCATACTATTCCGTTATGGAAAATGTTGCTGGTGATGCTGGTCGGCTATACTATCCTGCCTGTACCGTTATCGCTTGATATACGCGGCTGGGAAGAGATGCACCCGCTGAATAGCGTGGGATGGTCGTTGTTCTTTGAATACATAGCCAATATTTTGTATGCCGTATGGATCAGGAAGTTTTCAAAAACAGCTTTAGCTGTTTTGGTAGGAATTGCTGCTATAGCGCTGGCACACCTGGCAATTACAAACGGCGACGTAAGCGGCGGCTGGACACTGAATGTGCCACAGGTACGCATTGGGTTTACGCGTACCATATATCCCTTTTTTGCTGGCTTGTTAATGTCACGCATAATAAAACCGGCCCAAATTAAAAACGCCTTTTTATGGTGCAGTCTTTTAATAGTTATCATACTATATATGCCGCGCATTGGCGGCGCCGAGCATCTTTGGATGAATGGCATTTATGAATCTGTTTGTATCATCATTGTTTTCCCGTTGATTGTATACATTGGCGCAAGCGGTGAGATTCAAACGCAAAGAGAAAACAGGATCTGCAAATTTTTAGGCGAGTTGTCTTACCCGCTTTACATGGTACATTACCCGCTGGTTTATTTTTATGTCGCGTGGATCAGCAACCATAAAGGCACAACCATTGTACAGGCCTGGCCGTACGCTTTACTTATTTTGACAGGCGCTATAGTTTTGGCCTACGCCGCATTGAAATGGTATGACGAGCCGGTACGCAAATGGCTGCGTAAAAAGCTTGGGTAGGATGAGCGTATAATCTACTCTTGTAAGTGTTCATATTATAATAAAAGCTTTATATTAGACATCAGAAAACCCTGACTAATTAAAAACTTAACCTAAATTATAAGTACTATGAACAAGACAACTATCAACGTTATTTACTGGATCTCGACCGTATTGATACTGGCCATGATGCTGTTTTCGGCAGTGTCAAGCTTTATGGACAACCCTGACGGTACAAAAATGCTGGCAGCAATAGGGTATAGGCCGTATGTATTGCATCTTTTAGCGGTAGCCAAAGTGTTAGGCATAATAGCTATCCTTACGCCGGGTTTTCCACGACTTAAAGAATGGGCGTACGCGGGTTTTACGTTCGACCTTATCGGCGCGACTTATTCTTTTTATGCTTCTGGCTTTGCCATTAAAGACTGGGCATTTATGCTGATATTAATTGCCGTATTAGCGTGCTCTTATATTTTTTACCATAAACGATTAACGCTGAAAGGTATTGCAAAGTAGCATAATAATTAATTAGCCTATGATTGGTGTTATCATTCCCGCTAACACCAATCACAGGTTAATTAATACCTTTTAACATCCTTTGTTGGGTAAGATATAAATTACATCGCCTGAAACAGATAAATTGAAACCGTTATTTTGTATAGAAGGAAGTGATAGTTTCGTCCATGTTTTGCCCATATCAGATGACCGGAATATACCGTTTGAGCGGCCACAGATTAAATATTTGCCGGCTTGTTTGATTGATAAAATACTCCATGAAGACTGAAGCCCGAATATTTGTTGCATGAATAGGCTACTCCAAGAAGGCTGAAGTTCTTCACCTATGATATTCCAGGTTTTTCCATTATCCAGTGAAATGTGTATCCTGTTTGTTTGGGTTATTGTGTTATGGGCTATAGCAGCAAATCCGCCATCTATATGTTCCACAGCTATGCCGGCACCCCCTTCACCGATCACACGTTCCCAGGTCTGGCCATCATCAGTCGATCTTAATATTCCGTCAAAGCTGGTAGACAGCAGTACACCGTTTGATTCTGTCAACTTCATGCTGCCATCTCCAACATGTACTTGTTTCCAGGTTTTTCCACCGTTGGTTGATCTAAAAAGCATGTTGTTCGAGCTAATGAAAACGGTGCCCCCGGCAGTTTCAAAAACGCTGCGTACTTCGCGCTCTTTATAATTCTTATACATCCAATCTGCTGTTTTGTCTATGCGCAAGGCTTGCTCCTGGAAATTCGTATAGGTAGGTGACCAATCAGTCGTTCCGTTTATTTTTTGTAAAAATTGCCCCCTAAAATCATAAGCAAGTATCCCATTCTTGCCGGGGGCAATGTTACGTTGTCCACCTGGAAAAAGATCTTTTGTCCAAAAAGAAGTAGTCGAATTTGGTTCATTGTGATAAACCCCATTGCCGGCACGTAAATAGAGCCCACGGTCATTTGTAAATAAGCCTTTGCCCCACACACCTGTTCTCTGTAAATTTTCGGGCAGCCCTTCGCTAATGTTCTGCCATGTTTGTCCGCCATCAGTAGATCTGAAAATTATGTTCAAAATCGCTGATTTAGTCCGCTTTATTGTTTTTTTCTCAGTTTTATTTTCTTTTACCACAAAAGAATTTAGCAGAAATAACACCACTAATGAGGCCGGAACAAACACAAATAATCTTTTCATTTTTTTATTTTTCATGTCCTTATAAATTTGATACTGCAAAATTACTTTGATGTTTTTCGGCTTGGATAATTTGGATTGTAAATAAAAATGCAAACTTTGTAAATAAAATATTGACAGTATGCGTCTTAGCCAAAAACTCTTCCCGGGGAAGCGTAAATACCTGTTCGGGTTGATACTGCTTTCGTTTGTAGCTGTGATCTGTGTGGCTTTCAGCATGAACGGCAGTGACGATTTTGCTATTTCAAGGAGGGAAGTTTTACTCCGAAGGATAGGAGATGAACTGCTCACACAATCCGGCGACCGTACATCAAGGGTGCTCCCGGTAAAAAAGATCGCCAAAAATGAATACCAGGTCAGTTTTGAAAATGAGCTTACTTTCCAGGCGGACTCCCTGGTAAACACTACCCAACGTTTATTAGCTAAAGACCCACTCGCAGGTGATTATATTGTTAATGTTTTGAACCGTGGCAATGCCGGTGTAGCCTACGGATTTGCTATATCCGGAAATAAAAAAGACGATATTATAGCGTGCAGAGGAAGGAAACAACCCAAAGCATCTTATACCATCAATATAAAATTTAAACCGACAGGAATAAATGCGGTAAAGAACAAATATCTTCTGGGTAGCCTGCCGGTTTTAGCATTTATCGGTTTTGTGTTTTTCAGATCGTTTAAACCGCGGAGAGACTTACATAATAATCAGCACACAGGGGTACTCACTTTTGGCTCTGTTTTGTTTGATGCGGAAAAACGGCAACTGACAATAAATGGGAATACCGCAGAGCTGACCGGAACTGAAACGCGCATACTCCGAATTTTAGCGTTATCGCCCAATGAGATCATTGAAAGAAGCCGGCTGCAAAAAGAGATCTGGGAAGATGAAGGCATTATTGTAGGGCGTAGCCTGGATATGTTCATCTCAAAACTCAGAAAAAAATTAGAAGCTGACCCCAATACTAATATTGTTGTTGTGCGTGGGAAGGGATATAGGCTTGAAGTTGGGTCTTAAAGAGAATTTATTTATATGGGAATACTAAATTTCTTTAAAAATATCATTGAAAATGCACGTGGAATTGAGCCAATATAAGAGGCCCACATTATAAATGACGACAAATTCACGGAAAATAAAGCTTACTATAATGAAAAGTTTTATAAATTAAGATTCATATTGGATCTACATATTGTTGAATATGAACGCATAATTGAAGAAATAGATAACGCGTTAAACGAAATTCAATATGAGGAATGTATTTCTTTTGATTGGGCAGACCCCGACCTTACATTAAACTATCCAAATGTTGAATTACATGGTGAGATAACACCTATGACCGAATTTAGGCCATTGTTACTTGAATGGATTAATCATCGCAAACAAAATAAAAAAGCCTGATATAAATTTCTTGATTTGATAAAATAAAACGAAAAGCCGTTAACTTGATAATCTGCTATTCTCAAAAATATGCGGAAGAAGGGACTCGAACCCCCAAAAAATAACAAAGCCCTGATGTTTTCACGTCAAGGCTTTGTACCCAGCGCCGGAGTCGAACCGGCACGGTTTCCCACAGGTGTTTGAGACCAGCGCGTCTACCAATTCCGCCAGCTGGGCATGCTTAATCTGATGATGTCTTTCAACCCTCAGAAGCGGGATGCAAATGTATTTAAACTCTCCTTAATTCGCAACAGGTATTTTGTCTATATTAAATATTTTTTAAATTCCTTTTATGGCCTGTGGCATTTATGAGATTGAGTTAAATTAAAAATGCGGTATCTCTTAAGGCGATGAATTCTCTCGGTTAAGGGTCGTTATAACAATAAAGCCATGTAAAGTGTTAGTTTACATGGCTTTGTTGTTTGTAGCTCTAAGCTGTCAGAAATTTCTTATTGATTAGGATCTTGATAATTCATTGTCCACTCAGAAATCTGGAATAGTTGATCCGGAGGATTCAGACCGTCACCGGTTTGAAGTAAAACCAGGCGGTATGCCTTATAAGCCACCGTGTTATTAAAGGACCAACTTCTTAATTGATAGTTCGAACTCCAGTCCTGTTCCTGTTCTACGTCTAAGGTTACCCATTGCTCATCGGGGACTGTATCGTTCGCGGGATCAGCAAGCGTACCTTGTACTCTCCAGGCTCTTGGGTTACGATTATTTTCCTTAGAATCGTTGGCACTGGTCATCGAATAACTATTTACAGGTGTAGGCTTTGCGGGTTTCCAATACAATATAGGATACCAGTTGTTTTGAACGCTGATGTAACAGATAAATTTTGTACCCACGGTATTGTCAAAAAGATTCTTATATACCTCACCAGGCGATACTTGTCCGTCAGTATACCCTGAACCGGCAGGGAAAACAACCCACAAACTATCTGTTTTAGGGTTAATAACATCAGGTGGGGCAGGTATCAGCGTCATCCGCGATACAAACGAATCGAAACCAAATACGTGATCATCACTCATCAGGTTAACAATAGCGTTTTTTGTTTTAATATCAACCGACGAGGTGGTGCTTTTTGACCAATTGGAAACGAATAAGCTCCTTTTAGTATCGGCATATTCAACCAACGCGGCACCTCCGCCTACATAACCTTCAGCATCTCCATAAATCCGTTGGCCATGCATAGGGTAATTATTACGAACGGTGGCTACAGTCTGTCCGTCACCAACCGAGAAATCAGTAGACGTGTATTGATTCCGGATAATATACATCGAAACCATGGTATCTAACTGTGCCCTGTCACGGTTAGCCTTATTCTTGGCCTTAGGGTCAGTTATAGCGTCGCCGCCCTTGGCAAGCTGGGTCAAATAAACAGGGGCTTGTCCAAGACTTTGACGGATAGTATTTAAGTTTGAAATGGCGATTTTAAAACTCTGGTTAGACGGCGCGAATACCGTAACACTACTGTCAGTTAAAGTCTGTTGGTAACCTAAAGCGTTAACAACTAATAATAACGAATCATAAATTCCTGGCTTGCTTTTTAAATAATCATAAGCGGTTAAGTTGCCTGAACCTGCGACAGGCTTGCTGTCGTAGTAGCCTTTCTCCTTTTTACAGCCTGTTTGGACCATAAGCGCAATTGCTACAACTGCCGCAAAGCGTTTCCCAAATAAAAATGTTTTCATAATGCGTTTTTGTTTTTTCATAAATAGATTGGTTAATAAATAAATTGGTAGAATTGACTAAAGTCAGTTTAGTAAATTAGTGATCTTACTAATCAAATGGCTTTATATAACTAATTTTAGGGGGGGTAGGTGAATATTTAATCTTATAAAAAAATATTCATTTGTTCACCTAACGGCAAGTTGGCAAATTTGTTGTACAACTAATATTTATATTGTAAATATATCATAAAAGATTGTAAATATATCATAAAAGTGACAAAATTCTCTACTTAAGTATCGTTATTGAAGGGGCGTCGTTCATTACCGGCAACTTATGCTAAAGCGGTGCATATGGTATTTTATGTTGAGGGATTTTTTTTATACATACCGGATATCCTGAAAAACCACAAAAGATGGCCTATACTAATAGGCTAAATGGATAACCGCTGCGACACATTGGTCATGCTCTCCTTAATACGCAACAAATATTTTTGGCGGTAGTACACATTTGCAATTTCGTTTAAACGGCTTTCTTTGGCGGTATCGTCTAATTGTTCGTAATAGGTAGTAAGTGTATTTAATTCTTCGTTCATATCGCCTTCAATAGCAAGCACTTCGCCGGTTATGTGTCCTAACTCGGTAGCGTCTTCAACTTCCATAATACGTTCGTTTATATCCATCATCTCCATTAAAAAATCTGAAGGCAGCTGTGGTTTAGCACCTTCTGATACCAGGTCATGCAAGCGCAAAATATATTCCAATCGCTTGTTGGGGTCTGAAAGTGTTTGATAAGCCTTGTTGTTCAGGGTTGATAGTTCCAGGATCTCCTGCTGTTTAGCCTCACCCTCGTTGGCGTAAAAATCGGGATGATATTGTTTACTCAGCTCGTAAAACTTCTTTTTTAGCTGTACAGTATCAGGATTGAATGATTGCGGAATGGCGTAAAAGTCAAAATAATTGATCATAATGCAAAAGTACGGGATAGCGCATTATATTACGAGATTTTTAAGTATGAATTTACTGTAAAATTGTACCAAAATGTATCATGAAAGTAATTTCACAAAATTAGTTTTTTAATTATCAGGCATTTACAAAAACAGGTGTATCAACATGTATCACCGGGACACATTCAGTTTGGTACAGTAGTCATACTCTCTTAAGACAAACGCTACGTCTTTAGCAATAAACAAAGGCGATTAGTGGCTAATGATAAAAATTCTCATCTTTGCACCATGGCATTGTTTGAACAGATACGGCAGAAGCCGTTTTTTATATTGGGCCCATGTGTAATGGAGAACCAGGATCTTTTATATACCGTTGCCGATAAGGTGGCTGAATTGGGGCAGAAGTACCCGATACAGGTAGTATTTAAATCATCGTTTGATAAGGCTAACCGCACTTCCATACATTCATACCGCGGCCCGGGGATTGAGAAAGGCATGGAGATGCTGCAAAACGTAAAAGAGAAGTTTAACCTGCCTGTTACTACAGATATCCACGAGCCATACCAGGCTGCTGTAGCCGCACAGGTTGTTGATATCCTGCAGATACCGGCGTTTCTATGCCGCCAAACGGACCTATTGGTAGCTGCCGCGATAACCGGCAAGATCGTGAATGTAAAGAAGGCGCAGTTCTTATCAGGCCAGGATATGTTTTACCCCGCACAGAAGGTTGTTGAGGCCGGTAATGAACAGGTTATTTTAACCGAACGTGGCAACATGTACGGCTATAACAACCTGGCTGTCGATTTCAGGAACATCTATGACATGAAAGCCTTTGGCTACCCTGTTTGTATGGACTGTACGCACTCTGTACAGCGCCCGGGTGGGGCAGGGGGCAAAACCGGCGGTGACCGCACCTTTGTACCTATGATGGCCCTTGCCGCTAAAGCTTTTGGCGCTGACGGCTACTTTATGGAAGCGCACCCTGACCCGGACAACGCACTGAGCGATGGCCCTAACATGGTTAAACTGCACCAACTGGAAGAAGTGATAAAACCGTTAATTAACTACTAAATAAGGTATAACCGGGTGTGTTGAGGTCATGAAAGATATTGCCAAAAGGGTTTTTGAGGTCGAGATAGAATCGCTGCAGCATGTGGTTGGGCTGATAGACGATAGTTTTACTACAGTGGTTGAGGCCATATTGAACAGCAGCGGTAAGGTTATCGTTATCGGCATTGGTAAATCGGGATTGATCGGTAAAAAGATAGCAGCTACACTGTCAAGCACAGGCACGCCAAGCTTCTTTCTGCACCCCGGCGATGCTTTTCACGGCGACCTGGGTATAATCGGTTCTGAAGACGCAGTGATCCTGATCTCGTACTCGGGCGAGACTGACGAAGTGTTAAAAGTCATCCCATTCCTTAAATGGAATAAGAACGTGATTATCAGCATAACAGGTAATATTAATTCAACTATCGCTAAAAATAGCCGTCACCATTTAAACATTAAAATTACCCGCGAGGCCTGCCCGCTGGCATTGGCGCCAACATCGTCAACCACGGCAGCATTGGTTATGGGCGATGCTCTGGCTATTGCTTTGATGGAGTCGCGCAAGTTCCAGGAAGAAGACTTCGCCCGTTTTCACCCGGGCGGCAGTCTGGGCCGAAAACTGCTTACCCGAGTAAAAGACCTGATGCGTACAGATAATTTGCCGTTCATACAAACCGATGCACATTTTACAGACGTGCTGCTGCGTATGTCAGAAGGTAAGCTTGGTATGGTAATCGTAGGTGATAAAAATCATATATCAGGCCTGATAACCGATGGCGATCTGCGCCGAGCGCTGCTTAAAAACCCCGACGCATCCAAACTATCTGTTGAAGATATGATGACGACCAATCCCGTAATCGTCGACGGCGACGAATTTGTAAGCCAGATAGAGGGTCTAATGATGGATAAGAAGATAACTAACGTGTTGGTAGGTAATAATAGGAAGATAGTAGGCGTTTACCAGATCTATAATCAATAATATGATGTACTAATATTGTCTATTGTACATTCAACCGAAAAATTTATTGAATTGCTAACTCTATTAGAATCAATGCAATCCGCATCAATTGGCAAAATCTCACAAAAATATCTGTGAAATCACTTAAATAATCATATCTTTGTCGCTCTTAAAAATCCTAAAGCGGAAGTGGCGTAATTGGTAGCCGCACCAGACTTAGGATCTGGCGCTTCACGGCGTGGGGGTTCGAGTCCCTTCTTCCGCACAAAAAAGCCGTTAACTCATACAGTTAATGGCTTTTTTATTTTCAATTAAACCAATTAACGTTGGTAGTTTAACCCGGCAATAATACTTTTGTTAAACTGATGGAAAACTACACCGTTATATTAGTCATCATGGCGCTGATGATCGGGGCGTCGGGCATTGCCGAAAAGGTAAAGATCCCGGTACCTGTGCTACTGCTATTGGTTGGCATAGGTGTTGGCTTTGTACCGGCCATGCCGGGTATCGAACTGAACCCGGATATCATTATGCTGCTTTTCCTGCCTCCCTTATTGTATGATGCCGCGTTCAACATCTCGTTTGCAGAGTTCCGTACCAACCGTAATACCATCGGCACACTGGCCATTGGATTGGTGTTCCTGACAACTGCCGGGATAGCCGTTACCGCGCATTACCTCATAGCAGGCCTTTCATGGCCGCTGGCTTTTGTATTAGGCGCTATTCTTTCGGCTACCGATGCTGTCGCCGCTATGGGAATCACCAAGGGCTTGGGCCTGCCTCATAAAACCGTAACCATTCTTGAAGGTGAAAGCCTGGTTAATGATGCTTCGGCATTGGTGGCTTATCGTTTTGCTGTGGCGGCGGTTACAGGTATTGCCTTTGTTTGGTGGAAAGGTATTGTGCAATTTTTAATTGTATTGGGCGGCGGCTTCGTGATCGGGGTAGTAATGGCAAGAATATTGGCTTATACACTAAGATATTTTAAAGGCAATGCCATGGTAGTGGCAAGTTTGCTGCTTTTAATGCCATTTGTAACTTACCTTGTAGCCGAGCATTTTCATGTATCAGGTGTTATCGGTGTAGTCGTGTTAGGCTTGGGGATGTCGCGCCTAAGTCGTGAAAAGTTCCCGGAGAAGTTTAAAGAGCAGTCCCGTTACTTTTGGGAAGTGATCACATTCTTGCTTAACGGACTTATTTTCCTGCTGATAGGCTTACAGTTTCCTTTAGTGTTGAAGCATATGGCATCGGCTCAAATATGGCCGTTTATTGGTTATGCAGCAATTATAACTGCTGTAACTATCGTAATAAGATTGATCAGGGTTTACCTTCAGCAATTCGATCTGCAAAGAGCTTTTGAAGGTAAACGTAAAGTTAGTGAGGATGCCTTGTTTGATTCAAAGACAAGTTTTATTATTACCTGGTCGGGTATGCGGGGCATTGTTTCGTTAGCAATCGCGATAGGCTTACCTGTCACCCTGGAGAATGGCGCACCTTTTCCTATGCGAAACGAGATTGTTTTTCTGTCTATCGCTGTGGTATTGCTTTCTTTACTGGGCCAGGGGCTTACCTTGCCGTGGATAGTAAAACGACTAAAGAAGTAAATACCCAATTATATGGAACTGAAAGGAAATACATTCATATTAAGGCAATGGCAAGCCGGCGATGAGATATCATTGCAGCAACAGGCAAATAACAACAATATTTCGCGCTATTTATTTGACCGCTTCCCATATCCCTATACCTTGGCCGATGCAGCTAATTGGGTAGTAATGCTGCATGATCAAAGTCCCATAACAAATTTTGCCATTGTTATTAACGAACAGGTAGCGGGAGCTATAGAACTAAAACCAGAACACGATATTCATTATAAAACATTCACCTTGGGTTATTGGCTCGGCCAGGATCACTGGCGCAAAGGAATCATGACTAAAGCCGTCAATTTAATTACAAACTATGCCTTTCATAATTTTGATATCATCCGGATCCAGGCAATTGTAAATGATAATAACCCGGCCTCTATGCGTGTTCTCGAGAAAGCGGGTTTTAAAAAAGAGGGAATCCTTAAAAATGCGATAGTAAAAAATGGTGAGGTTATGGATGAGCATTTATATGCTTTGTTAAAATAATTAGAGTAAGTCCGGCTAACAAAAAACTCCACCAAAACGGAAACCGCGTTATAAGTAAAAATGATGCTTATCACCAACAAAGCATAGTTTTGTAACTGCCAAAAAATATATACTTTTAGCTTCTACATGGAAGAAAAAAACAACAAGAAAACTATTTGGGCATGGTGTATGTTCGATTGGGCAAACCAGTCATACAACATGGTGATCACGTCCACCATTTTCCCCGCATATTACGTAGGCATTACAGCTAATACCGTTTACGGTAAAAACACGGTTAGCTTCTTTGGTCATAAGTTTGTTAATACCGTATTGCAAAATTACATTTTAGCAGTATCGTACTTGCTCATTGTACTTTTATTACCAATACTAACATCAATTGCTGATTATCGCGGAGCTAAAAAATTATACCTTCAATTATTTACCTGGGTAGGTGCTTTGGCATGCGCCGGTTTGTTCTTTTTAAAAGAAGGCGGTCCGATAGAGTTTGGAATGATATGCTTTGGTTTAGCTACCATTGGCTATTGCGGGGGATTTGTTTTCTATAACTCCTATCTGCCACAAATAGCCACATTAGATAAACAGAATGACGTTAGCGCCAAAGGTTTTATCTATGGCTTTGCAGGCAGCATTGTAGTGCAATTGGTTTGTTTGGTAGGGGTGTTATTCCACAGTTCATTTGGAATCACTGAAGATATGGGGGCGCGGATCTCCTTTATCATTGTTTTTTTATGGTGGATAGGTTTTGCCATTATTCCTTTTAAGATATTACCTAAAGGTGAGCCTAACGCCGGATCCCATAAATTCAACGTAATTACAGGTGGGTTTAAAGAGTTGGGCAAGGTGTTCGGTAAAATAAAAAATATGCCTTTAGTTAAACGATTTTTACCTGCGTTTTTCTTTTATTCTGTAGGTGTGCAGACCATTATGCTTGTTGCTGCCGAATTTGCTGCAAAAGAATTACACATGAAAGACGATGACCTGATCACTATTATCCTGATCATACAAGTGGTAGCCATAATTGGTGCGTGGCTTACTTCTTTAGCCTCAAATAAATATGGTAATACAAAAGCGCTAATAGTTCTGGTAGTTTTTTGGACATTGACTTGTTTGAGTGTTTACTATATTTCTAACCAAAATCAATTTTATGTAGCGGCATTCGCAGTTGGGATAGTAATGGGCGGCGTCCAGTCTTTATCCCGTTCGACATATGCCAAATTGTTACCCGAGAATATTCCGGATACGGCATCTTATTTTAGTTTTTATGATGCAACTGAGAAACTATCTATTGTTGTAGGCCTTGCTGTTTTTGCTTTAGTAGAGGATTATACCCACGAAATGCGCGATTCGGCATTAGCGTTGGATTGCTTTTTTGTTGTCGGACTGATATTATTGATAGCCTTATTTGCCGCCGAAAAGAAAGCTAAAAATGAATCGACCACATTACATGCAGAAGTAGTTTAATGAAGAAATATTCACTCAAGATATCAGTCAGTGGAGAAGAACGATAAAAAAACTATTCGCGCCTGGGCCTTCTTTGATTGGGCTAACTCGGCATATAACCTGGTTATTACATCAACTATTTTTCCGGCTTATTACGTGGCTATAACAGCTAATAAAGCTACCGGGGATAGGGTGATGTTTTTCGGTAAAAGTTTTGTAAATACAGCTTTGTCAGATTACGCTCTTGCTGCATCTTACCTGATTGTGGCACTGCTGTTACCCATTTTGACCTCGATAGCCGATTACCAGGGAAACAAAAAGATCTTCATGAAGTGCTTTACGTGGCTGGGTGCAATATCATGCTGCTGTCTATTCTTTTTTAAGCTGAGTACTTTAGAGTTTGGTATCATTTGTTTTGGCCTCGCGGCAATAGGTTATACCGGCGGGTTTGTATTTTATAATTCATACCTGCCCGAAATTGCAACGTTGGATATGCAGGATAAAGTAAGCGCTAAAGGCTTTACCTATGGTTACATAGGCAGCGTTTTACTACAGATCATTTGTTTTGTATTTGTACTTTTTCCAAAAAACTTTGGGTTATCAGCATCTGGCGCGGCGCAGCTATCATTTTTGATGGTAGGGGTGTGGTGGATAGGGTTCGCATACATTCCATTCACTGTATTGCCAAAAGGCAGCCCCAATGCACATTCCAATCATCAAAATATTATAAAGGGCGGTTTTATTGAGTTAGGGAAAGTATGGCAGCAGGTTAAGAATATGCCTTTGTTAAAACGTTATCTGCCAGCATTCTTTTTCTACTCGATGGGCGTACAAACCATTATGCTGGTTGCCGCAAGTTTTGGCGCCAAAGTACTGAATTTGCCTACGCCGAACTTGATTACAGTTGTGCTGATAATTCAGCTTGTTGCCATCGGCGGCGCCAACCTGATGTCCAAGCTGTCTGAGAAATATGGTAACGTATTGGTGCTGGCAGGTGTGGTTGTCGTTTGGATACTGGCTTGCGTGGGTGCTTATTTAACTACAACTGCATTTCAATTTTATGGTTTAGCCGGTATTGTAGGCCTGATCATGGGAGGGATCCAATCGCTTTCCCGGTCAACTTATTCTAAATACCTGCCTCAAAATATCCCCGATACTGCATCTTTTTTTAGCTTTTATGATGTGACTGAGAAGCTGGCAATTGTAGGCGGAATGTTCAGTTTTGGATTTATTGAAGAGCTTACCGGGAACATGCGTAACTCGGCACTAATGCTTTGTGTTTTCTTTATGATTGGTTTGGTATTGCTAATTTCTTTGCATCAACAAGAAAAGAAAATCCGAAAAAAAAGTTGAAATTAGCGGCCAATGAAGACTGAACTATTTATTCCTTGTTTCATAGACCAGTTATTTCCCGAAACTGCTTTTAATACGGCCAAGTTACTTGAAAAGGCAGGCTGTGTTGTTGAATATAATCCGGATCAGACTTGCTGCGGGCAGCCCGCTTTCAATGCCGGTTTTTGGGACGATGCCAAAGAAGTAGGCAGTAAATTTCTGAATGGATTTTCGGACGATAGCGTTATTGTAACGCCATCAGCATCGTGCACAGGTATGGTTAAGAACTATTATAACGACTTGTTCACTAATACAGTTATTCATAACAAATGCAGAACCATACAAGGCAATATTTATGAACTGTCAGACTTTTTAGTGAATATCTTACAGTTTGATTACTTCGGTGCCGAACTGGATGGCCGTGCTGTTTATCATGATAGCTGTGCAGCTTTGCGCGAATGCCAGCTCAAACAGGAACCTCGTCAATTATTATCAAAAGTTTTAGGCCTTGAACTGGTCGACCTGCCGCAGGGCGATACCTGTTGTGGTTTTGGTGGTACATTCACGGTTAAGTTTGACGCTATATCAAGCGCTATGGCACAACAGAAAGTAGACTATGCACTTGGTGTTGAAGCGGATTACATTATTTCGACCGATGCTTCCTGCCTGTTACACCTGCAAAGCTACATCGACAAAAACAGCTTGCCCATTAAAACCATGCACCTTGCCGATGTACTAGCAAATGGTTGGGGTAATGTATAATGTTTTAAATAAATTTTCGTTATGTTAAACGAATTAAATCATTAGCCATAACAGCGGCAGCCAATTATAAATATTACCTTAATTAATCATTTATGAGAAAGTTATTTTTACTAACATTTGTACTGATCAGCCAAATTACATTCGCTCAAAAAAAGAAGCTCGAGATGCCGAATGTCCCATTTAAAAACGGCGAAATTGTTTACGAAAAGTCCTACAACGTAGCGGGCCAATCAGCAGATCAACTTTACAGCAATTCTGAATCGTGGTTTGTAAAGCGTTATAAAAGCGCCGAAGGAATTGAAACTAAAGACAAGCCAACAGGGAAAGTTATAGGCAATGGTACTGAATTTTTAACGTTTGATGGCCCGTTCAGTACGGATGTTGATTGTAAGGTAAAAATGATGATCCAAATTGATAGTAAAGACGGCGGTTATAATGTACGTATATATAACATTGTTTACGGTTACCAAAGTGATCCCACCAAAGAAAGAGAGTTTTGTAAAGCAGAAGATATGATGAATTATATTTTAGGCCAAAAGGTTAAAAATGCCGAAGGTTATAACCCGGTTCCTTTTAACAAAAATAATTCAAAGAGAGCACTTGGTAAATTAAATGGTTTAATTGATAACGTTATGGCATCTATTAATCAGACTATGACCGGCAAATAATTAACCGGATTTGGTTTATTGTCATAATTTATACAATAATATTCTTAAGCCAGATAGAATCTGACAAGTATTTTAAGACTATTCATAACGATGAAATTGTTAGTTCAATTTCATCTTTTTTTTATTTTCAAAGCTGTTAAACGAAGTTTAACAGCTGCTGTCAAAGTTAAAACGCCTTAATTCTTCAACCTAATCATCACCCATGAAAAAGCTACCGCTATTAATATTTATACTATTTGCCAAGACTACATTTGCACAAAAAGACACTGTTGGTTTAAATACACCTTTTATCAACGGAGATGTCATGTATCAAAAAGTTTTTAGCGCGCCGGGTAAATCAAATGTACAACTGTTTGGCAATGCCCAATTGTGGTTTATAAAGCATTATAAAAATACTAAAAGTATCCAAATTCAGGACGATGTTATTGGGCGTGTTGTTGGCAATGGGCGGGAATTGTTGACATTTAAAAGTATATTAGAAATGGAACGGGATTACGATGTCGATATGACTATTCAGATAGATTGCAAAAATGGCAGATATCGAACACGCATCTACAATATTGTTATTGAAACTGAAGATACGAACAAGGTGAAAAACTTACTTTATGCGGAAAAGTTAATGAATTATTTGCTCGGCAATAAAACCGACCTTGCTTTATCGGGTGGTGTAAACCCTTTTAACAAAAATCAATCGAAAAGAGCACTTCAAAGCTTAAATGTTTTGGCTGGCAATATCATGTCATCAATAAATCAAACCGTAAGTGATGCTGATAATCTGAATGATGCTGATAATTTTTAACGGTAAACTTTAAAATATAAAGAGGCTGTCTCACTTTTGAGACAGCCTCTTTGTTTATATTATAGTTAATAGCCTTATTATAGCTTAGTTTTGCTAAGTATTGAAAGCCCGGCATCGATATATTGGCCACCAACCGTTTGTTTACAGTGAATAGCTATAATGTTTTTGCCGTTGGTTTTAATTGCGGCTTTGCCTTCGGCATTCATTGGCACTACGGTATAGGCAGATGAATATCCGCTGATAGCGGCAGCTTTAACACCATTGATATAAACTTCGCAATCCTCATCATGGTGAACGTACAACACCAGTTTATCTTTTTGTTCGGCTGTCAGGTTACCCAATGTAAATTCCTGGCGCAGCCAAATGTTGTCTGTAGTCCAGTTGGTTTTTATGTTACCGCCCGGTGTACCTTTGCTGCCAAAACCAGCCGGTCCTGTTTTCCATGATGCATCGTTAAACGCGGTTTGAAACCATTCGCCTTGCGGTTCGTCAGTGGTGTATTTCCACTCGCGGGCTTGTTTTTGTGATGATGGTAAAACCTCTTTAATATAAAGGTTGTCATGGATCACCTTATAATTTGCCGCGTAGATCTTATCGATATCACCTTTAATCACCTCGCGATCATAAGTTAGTAAACCATTTAACTCAACTTCAACATCGGTAATTTCTGTGTAAACCGCTGCACTTAAACCCATGTTGGTTTTATAAAGCGTTAAGTCGTCTGCAAACTTATTGTACAGATCGGTATAATCATTTTTGTTGTTGATCATGATATAGGTGTCACCAACTTTCCAGGTATGATCTGGGATGATGAAACCGATACCACCGTATTCACCGCAGGCCAAAACCTGTGTCTTGCTGAAAGGTACTGCCGGTGGCGGATAACTGTGGATATCCAGAAAGTCACCAACACCAAAGTGGTTACCACCACTGGCCTGGTTAATTAAACGCGACGGGTCAAGCTTATGTACCATGCTTACTAAGCCTGCTGTATTATGCTGTGCCTGTGCTTCATTAAATATCACCCAGGTTACAATACTTGGCGAGTTCCAGTGGGTTTTGATCAAACGGGTTAATTCAGACCTGAACTCGGCAGTGTCAACAGGAGGCACATGCTCGGTATATGAATTTGGCGAAGGCATATCCTGCCAAACCAATAGTCCCAGCTTATCTGCCCAGTAATACCAGCGATAAGGCTCATATTTAATGTGCTTACGCACCATGTTATAACCAAATTTCTTGATCATTTCCAGGTCGTACTTTAAGGCTGCGTCGGTAGGGGCAGTGTAGCCGCCATCAGGCCAGAAGCCCTGGTCTAACGGGCCTAACTGGAACAGAAATTTATTATTCAGATACAGTTTTTTAAAGCCGCCTTCTTCTTGAACAGAGATCTTACGCATACCAAAATAGCTGGATACCGCGTCAGTGCTTGCGCCGCCTTTGTTTAGCGCGATATCTAAGTTATAAAGGAACGGGCTATCGGGCAACCACAGTTTAGGATTAGCCACCTTAACGCTGGTTTCAACATTAGGTTTTATAGATACCGTGCTAATCACGTTGTTGCCATCTTTTACCTTTACCGAAACCGATGCACCTGCGGCATTACCTGTTGTATTAACAGTTAGCTTAACAGCTGAGTTATCAACGTCCGGAACGATCTTGATCTCGCTGATGCTGGTTTTAGCAACGGGCTCGGCCCAAACTGTTTGCCAGATACCGGTAACAGATGTGTACATTATTCCCTGCGGATTTAACGTTTGCTTGCCGCGCGGATAGCCCCCGTTATCAGTTGGATCGTAAACACGTACGGTAAGTTCTTGGGGGCCTGTACCTTTCAGGGCGGCCGTAACATCATACGCAAACGGGTCATAACCGCCTTTGTGTATACCAAAGCTTTTGCCGTTTACAAATACCTCCGACTCAAAATCAACTGCGCCGAAATGTAAAATAACGTTCTTGCCTTTCCAGGCTGCGGGTACAGTAAAGCTGCGTCGATACCATAAACGGTCATGATGTTCTCTTACACCAGACAAGGCCGACTCAACCGGGAATGGAACAAGGATAGTTTTGGTTAGTTTGCCGGTAGGCAACGCGTCGCCGGCAGCGCCGGGCTGGTATTGCCAGATGCCGTTAAGGTTAAGCCATTCTTTACGCACCAGTTGAGGGCGCGGATATTCGGGCAATACATGATCGGGGTTTACGTCCTTGGCAAACTTGCTCATTAACGGAGCGGTTTTAGGCTGCCAGGTTTGGGCAAATAACGCGGACGAAAATCCGGTACAGAGCAATAAAGTAAATACTTTTTTCAGATTCATAAGTTAAAACAGGAAGTTATCAGGTTGATTAATTGCGCTAAAAGTAAATAAACTTTTTAAGAAACCGCACTGCTGATGCCTTACCATTATCTAAAGACATTTACAGTCCGTTAAGTCATAACAAAGATTATTTGGCAATTGATTTGCTACACGATAGATATGAAAAAGTATAGATCGGCTGATCTTGATACAGGAGTAATTGCCTACGAAACAGAGGCCGACAGCATTAGTGTAAAATTCAGGGATGGGTCGGTTTATGTTTATACCAATAAAAGTGCCGGCCCCGCTGCTATTGCCGAGATGAAAATACTGGCTGAGAAAGGGGTTGGGTTAACTACGTATATCAATCGGCATGTAAGGGAGCATTACGAAAAGAAATTACGATAGGCTGTTTAACTATACCGTTATAAGAGCCATTATAATTCTAAAATTATTGTAAATTCGCACACAAATAACAGGTCACACACGTAGGTGACCGCAAAACGTAATTTTATAAACTTTAAATCATAGTTGTAGATGATTAATATTACACTACCCGATGGGTCCGTACGTCAGTATGACGCAGGGATCACTGCCATGGAGATCGCACTGTCGATCTCTGAAGGCTTAGCCCGTAACGTATTAGCAGCCGAAGTTGACGGCCAGGTTTGGGACGCAAGCCGCGCGATTGAAAAAGACGCGCACGTAAAACTGTTAACCTGGAACGATACACAAGGTAAATCAACTTTTTGGCATTCGTCTGCTCACTTAATGGCTGAGGCGCTTGAGGCCTTATACCCGGGAACAAAATTTGGTATCGGCCCGGCTATTGAAACCGGCTTTTACTATGATGTAGATTTTGGCGACCGCGAATTTTCGTCAGAGGAGTTCAAGAAAATTGAAGATAAGATCATTGAGCTAGCAAAAACTAAAGAAACATTTGTCCGCACACCTGTTTCAAAGGCTGATGCTATAACTTATTTTACTGAAAAGGATGATGAGTACAAGTTGGACCTGATCAAGGACCTGCCTGACGGCTCGATCACTTTTTATACACAGGGTAACTTCACCGACCTTTGCCGCGGGCCGCACATCCCTAACACTGGTTTCATAAAGGCTGTTAAGTTAATGAGCGTTGCCGGCGCTTACTGGCGCGGCGACGAAAGCCGTAAGCAGCTAACCCGTATTTATGGCGTAACATTCCCCAAAGCAAGCGAGTTAACAGATTACCTGCATTTGCTGGAAGAAGCTAAGAAACGCGATCACCGTAAGCTGGGTAAAGAACTGGAACTGTTTGCTTTCTCAGAGAAAGTAGGCATGGGCCTGCCTTTGTGGTTACCAAAAGGCACTGCCTTGCGCGAACGCCTGGCAAGTTTCCTACAAAAAGCGCAGGTTAAAGCGGGTTATGAGCAGGTGATCACTCCGCACATAGGTCATAAAAATCTATATGTAACCTCAGGCCACTATGAAAAATATGGTGCCGACTCTTTCCAGCCGATAAAAACTCCGCAGGAAGGAGAGGAGTTCTTCTTAAAACCGATGAACTGCCCGCACCATTGCGAGATCTACAAAACAAAACCACGGTCATACAAAGACCTTCCGGTTCGTTTGGCCGAGTTTGGTACTGTATACCGTTATGAGCAAAGCGGTGAACTGCATGGTTTAACCCGCGTACGCGGATTTACACAGGACGACGCGCATTTATTTTGCCGTCCCGACCAGGTGAAAGAAGAATTTATGAAGGTGATAGACCTGGTATTGTATGTATTCAAAGCTTTGGGCTTTGAAGATTATACTGCGCAGGTATCGCTTCGCGACCCGGAAAATAAGGCCAAATACATTGGTACCGACGAGAACTGGGCGCTTGCAGAAAGCGCTATCATTGAAGCTGCTGACGAAAAGGGTTTAAAAACTGTAGTTGAATTAGGCGAAGCCGCGTTTTACGGTCCTAAGCTTGATTTTATGGTGAAGGATGCTCTTGGCCGTAAATGGCAATTAGGCACTATCCAGGTTGATTATAACCTGCCTGAACGTTTCGAGTTAGAATATACCGGAAGCGACAACATGAAACACCGCCCGGTAATGATCCACCGCGCGCCATTTGGCTCACTGGAACGATTTGTGGCTGTGTTAATTGAGCATTGTGCCGGTAATTTCCCGCTTTGGTTATCGCCCGAACAATTTATTATCCTGCCTATCTCTGAAAAATATGAAGAATATGCAAAAAAACTTTCAGATGAGTTAAAAGATTCCGATATTTGCGGGCTGATTGACTTTAGGGATGAAAAAATTGGTCGAAAGATCCGTGATGCCGAAGTCAAAAAGATCCCATATATGCTGATTGTAGGCGAAAAAGAAGCAGAAGAAAACTTTGTTTCTGTTCGTAAACATGGTCAGGGCGACTTGGGAAGAATGAGTATAGAAGAATTTAAAAAACAAATAATTAAAGAAATAACCGTATAACTTGGCATTAAACAAACCCTTCAACAGAGGACCAAGGCTTCCTTTCAAGAAAAAAGAAGCCGAACACAACATTAATCAATTTATCAGGGCTGCAGAAGTTCGTTTAGTAGGCGACAATGTAGAACAGGGTGTTTATTCCCTAAAAGATGCTTTGGCTATTGCCGAAGAGCAGGAATTAGACCTGGTAGAGATATCTCCAAACGCCGTTCCGCCGGTTTGTAAAGTAACTGACTATAACAAGTTTATTTACGAACAAAAGAAAAAGCTTAAAGAGATAAAGAGCAATGCCAAGCAAACAGTTATAAAAGAAATTCGCTTCGGCCCTAATACTGATGACCATGACTTTGATTTTAAATTAAAGCATGCTACCAAATTTTTAGAAGCCGGCGAAAAGGTTAGGGCATACGTACATTTTAAAGGCCGTGCTATTGTTTACAAAGAGCAGGGCGAAATATTGTTACTGCGTTTTGCACAGGCTTTAGAAGAAGTAGGCAAAGTTGAGCAGTTGCCAAAACTGGAAGGAAAGCGGATGTTTTTAACCGTAGCCTCAAAAGGAGCTAAAAAGTAATTATAACGTGCTGTTGCACATAAAGATAACGCGTTGAGATAACGCAGGTAACTAACACAAATAAATAACGGATATGCCAAAAATGAAAACCAATTCCAGTGCTAAAAAGCGTTTTAAGCTTACTGGAACCGGTAAAATTGCAAGAAAGAACGCATACAAAAGCCACATCTTAACCAAGATGTCTACAAAACGTAAGCGTAACCTAACTCACACCAGTTTAGTTTCTGATGCTGATATGGGTAACGTAAAACGTATGCTTGCAATCGGAAAGTAATTAACAAATTAATTAACCAGGTATTAGAGTATTAAAGATCTTTTAAAGACACTCACTACCAAAAAACAAACAAAATGCCACGTTCAGTTAACGCCGTAGCGTCGAGAAGACGCAGAAAAAGGATCATGATCCTCGCCAAAGGTTATTGGGGATCACGCAGCAAGGTTTACACCGTTGCTAAAAACACAGTAGAAAAAGGTTTACAATACGCCTACCGCGACCGTAAAACCAAGAAAAGAGAATTTAGAGCTTTATGGATCCAGCGTATCAACGCAGGTGCCCGTCAGCACGGAATATCTTACTCACAATTAATGGGTAAATTAGCCGCTAAAAACATTGGTTTAAATCGTAAAGTATTAGCTGATTTAGCTATGAACAACCCTGATGCTTTTAAAGCAGTGGTTGACGCGGTGAAATAAGTCGTATATTTTAAATATTATAAAAAAGACCTGCAGTAATGCGGGTCTTTTTTGTTTATAAATATTTGGCTGCCTGTTACTTTTGATTGAGTAGCTATGTTTTTCCTCTATCTAACATTTCTGTTACTACGTAAAAAACTTATTTTTTACAATTATATTCGGTGATACTTAACTGACTCCTAATTAATCACATGAAGAAACTTATACTTTGTGGTTTTGCTGTGCTTTTGCTTAACTACTCAAAAGCGCAGCAAACCTTTCCTGTTAATGGCGTACAGGATATCCGCCCGGGGTTATACGCTTTTACAAACGCCACTATAGTGGTAAACTCGCAGCAAACTATTCAGAACGGCACTTTATTAATTAAAGACCGGGTAATTGAATCTGTAGGTGCCGGTACAGCTATCCCGAAGGGATATGTTGTTGTCGACCTTAAAGGAAAATATATTTATCCAAGCCTGATTGATGCTTACACAACTTACGGTTTACCTGATGCGCCGCGCCAAGCTTTTACCGGGCGTACCATCACACCCTTATCAACAAAACCAGGCGCTTATGGCTGGAACGAAGCCATCCGCCCGGAAATGAATGTAAAGTCGATATTTCATTCTGACGGATCAAAAGCCGAGGCATTTAAAAAGAATGGATTTGGTGCGGTACAATCGTTAATTCATGACGGCATTGCAAGAGGTACATCAGTTGTTGCAACATTGGGCGATGAACGTGATAACCTGGTTGTTTTGAAGGACGAAGCGGCTGCAAATTATTCATTTTCAAAAGGTACAGCGGCAACTAACTATCCATCTTCATTAATGGGGAGTATCGCCCTGATCAGGCAAACTTATCTTGATGCGCAATGGTACAATAGCCAGAAAGAAGAATATAATATTTCATTAGCCGAGTTTAACCGTCAGCAAAACCTACCGCAGATATTTGAGGCTGGTGATCAATTAATGGTATTACGTGCCGATAAAATAGCCAAAGAGTTTGGTAAGAAATACGTGTATAAAACAGATGGCGACGAATACCGCCGCATGGATGCCATGAAAGCAACCGGCAGTAGTTTCATTATTCCGCTTACGTTCCCTGATGCTTTTGATGTGGAGGATCCGCTACAAGCCCGTAAGATCTCTTACGAACAGTTAAAAGACTGGGAACTTGCACCTAACAATCCGGCACTGATGGAAAAGGCAGGCATCCGTTTTGCAATAACCTCGTTCGGTTTAAATAACCCACGCGATTTTTGGACAAACCTGCGCACTGCCATTGAGCATGGCTTGACCGAAGCACAGGCCTTAAGATCACTTACCGAGATCCCCGCAGAAATGTTAGGTGTAAGCGATAAGGTTGGCACACTTGCCAAAGGCAAAATGGCCAACTTCCTGATCACGTCTGACGATCTGTTTAAAAAAGAAAATGTGATCTATGAGAATTGGGTAGAAGGCAGGCAGTATATAGTAAGCCGGGTAAGCGCCATTAACCTGGCAGGCAATTATAAACTAAGCGGTGATGGATTGGCAGGTATAGAACTGAAGGTCACGGGCAATCCCGGCTCGTATGATTTGAGTGCCCAGCGTACTGGTGCTGACAGTGTGCGTGCCCGCGGTACTTTTATCCGCAATGGCGATATGGTTACTTTATATTTCGACCTGAAAAACAAACCTTCCGGGACTATCCGCTTAAATGGTTACATCTCGAATACCTCGCCTTTAACTTTAACCGGCGGCGCTACTTTGCCTGACGGCAGTTCAACCAATTGGTCGGCTGTGTATTCAGGTCCGGTACCTGCGGCCGAACACCGTGAACAGCCAAAGCCTGATCTAAGTTATGGGCCGGTTGTATATCCGTTCGCCGCCTTTGGTAATGCTGAAATTCCAAAGGCCGAAACGGTTTTATTTAAAAACGCGACCGTCTGGACAAACGAGAAAGAAGGCATCATAAAAAATGCCGATGTATTGATTGAAAACGGAAAGATCAAAGCGGTAGGCAAAAATTTATCGGCAGGTAATGCCAAAGTGATTGATGCTACGGGCAAACATATTACCGCTGGTATAGTAGATGAGCATTCGCACATTGCTGCTACAGGTGGTATTAACGAAGGAACACAGTCTGTTACCTCAGAAGTGAGGATAGGCGATGTGTTGGATTCAGAAGATATTAACCTTTATCGTCAATTAGCGGGCGGTGTTACCACGTCGCATATCCTGCATGGATCGGCAAATCCGGTCGGCGGTCAAACTATGCTGATCAAACACCGATGGGGGGTGCTGCCCGAACAATTGAAACTGGATGGTGCTGCGGGTTTTATCAAATTTGCCTTAGGCGAAAATGTGAAGCAAAGTAACTTTAACATACCGGGCGGCCCTAATACCCGTTTCCCTCAATCGCGTATGGGGGTTGAGCAGGTTTATGTTGATGCCTTTACCCGTGCTAAGGAATATAAAGCGGCGCTTGCCGTAAAAGGCAACCATGTACGCCGCGACCTTGAACTGGATGCCCTGGTAGAGATACTGGAAGATAAAAGACATATCACTTGCCACTCGTACGTGCAGTCAGAGATCAATATGCTGATCCACGTGGCCGATTCGATGGGCTTTAAAGTAAATACGTTTACCCACATTCTTGAAGGTTATAAAGTGGCCGATAAAATGAAAACACACGGCATTGCCGGTTCTACTTTTTCTGATTGGTGGGCGTACAAAAACGAGGTTAGCGAAGCTATTCCATATAACGGCAAGATCATGCATGATATGGGTGTGGTTACCGCCTTTAATTCTGATGATGAAGAAATGGCCCGTCGCCTAAACCAGGAAGCAGGTAAAGCGGTTACCTATGGCCATATGAGCGAAGAAGAAGCGCTGAAGCTTGTTACCCTTAATCCTGCAAAAATGCTGCATGTTGATGATAAGATCGGCAGCTTAAAGGCTGGCAAAGATGCCGACCTGGTTGTCTGGTCGACAGATCCCTTATCGATTTACGCTGTTGCCGAAAAAACTTATGTAGATGGTGTCCCTTATTGGGATTACGACAAAGATGCAGCTAAACAAAAAGAATTACAGGCTGATGAGGCCCGAATCATTCAAAAAATGTTAGCAGCCAAAAATAAAGGAGCTACCACACAACCGGCCGGTGTTGGTGGCCGTAAGCGACCTGTTTATGATTGCGATACAATTGAAGACGGTGCCTATGTGGTAGCTGATGATTATAACGGAATGCTTAAATCTAAATAAGGACACAACACCATGAAAAAAATATTAATTTTTGGAGGATTGTTGCTGAGCACCGTCCTTGTATATGCGCAGGCTAACATCTCGCCTGCCAAACCACAATCAAAACCAATCGTCATTACCGGTGCTACCATCCATTTGGGTAACGGTCAGGTAATCAACAATGGCTACATCGCATTTGATAAAGGCAAGATAACAGCAGTAGGCGAGGGCACAGCACCCAATACCGGCGGAGCTGATATAATTAACGCTGCCGGCAAACAAGTTTACCCCGGCTTTATTTGCCCGGTTACTACGCTGGGCTTAGTTGAAATTGAAGAAGGGGCAAAGGGGACTGTTGACGATGAAGAAACAGGTGACCTGAACCCGAATGTACGTTCTATAGTAGCCTATAATACTGATTCAAAAGTTATCCCGACCGTAAGATCAAATGGTATTTTACTGGCACAGCCTACACCTAATGGCGGTACATTATCAGGCCAGTCATCTGTTGTACAGTTGGATGCCTGGAACTGGGAAGACGCAGCTTATAAAACAGATATCGCGGTGCATTTAAACTGGCCGGTGGTTAGGCCACCACGCAGAAGAGCAACTGTAGCTGATGCTAATGCCGAGTCGCCGGATGAAGCAAGACTAAAACAACTTGACGAGATCAACAATCTTTTCACAGCCGCCAAAGCTTATGCTACAGCAAAGCCCGACGTCGTCAACCTGAGATTTGAAGCATTAAAGGGCTTGTTTAATGGCAGCAAAAAGTTGTTCATTAATGTTGATGGCGCTAAAGAAATTATTGAGGCTGTAACACTTGCCAATAAATTAGGCATCAAGGCTGTGATTGTTGGCGGTAAAGAAGCTTACCTGGTGACCAATCTGTTAAAACAAAACAATGTGCCAGTAATCATCCGCGAAACACAAACTTTGCCTGCCAGGGATGAAGATGATGTTTACCTGCCTTACAAATTACCTAAAATACTACAGGACGCCGGCGTTGAATACGGCTTAACCGGTACGGGCTTTTGGCGTCAGCGTAATTTACCGTTCGAGGCAGGACAGGCAGTCGGTTATGGTTTAACCAAGGAACAGGCATTGAGTATGATCACCATAAATAATGCTAAAATTTTAGGAATCGATAAAACTACCGGAACTTTAGAAGTAGGAAAAGACGCTAACCTGTTCATATCAGGCGGTGACGCTTTGGATATGATCACGCTGGATGTACAACAGGCCTTTATTCAAGGCAGAAACATTAACCTGGATAATTTGCATAAACAGTTGTACAAAAAATTCAGCAATAAATATGGTATAAAAGCTGACTGATAGATTCCAGCCTAAAATAAAATGCTCCCATTAATTGATTAGTGGAAGCATTTTCTTTTATTTAAAGCTTATCAGCTTAATTATTGTGGGTTGCCGTTTTATGAGAAGCTGATTTATGCGTATTGTTATTGCTGGCAAGTGGCTTTAATGTGTTTTCAATATCCATATACTGTTTGAAATTACGCACATCGTTATCAACTATATTTTTAAACAACGGATTTAGCACGTGCGCAATGCTTGCGCCGACACCACCTGCTGGTGGCTGGTAAGTAATAACAATATCCACCACCGTACCTTTGCCATCCGCGGCATCCCTGAAAAATACTTTACCGGCATTATCAATGATCGAGTCAGGCAATGAACTCCAGCCTATAACTTCGCCAGGTTTATCTTTAACAATTTCGGCGTCCCAGCTTATGGTTCCAACCCCTGTAGGTAGTTTCAGTACCCAGTGTGACCGGGTATCATCAATTAAGTCGATACTTTCAAGGTGGTTCATAAACAGTGGTAGGTTATCCAGCTTGCGCCAGAACTCATATACTTTTTGTCGCGGCTGATTAATATTGAATGCGCTCCGGATAGTGATATTAACCGGATCCTGGGTGTTTTTACCAATTTTTGAATAGATGGCACAGTGGCCGCTAACGCCACGGTTTAATAAGTAACCACCTACGCCTAATTTGAATAAACTTGATAACGGGCTTGTAAATAAATTACCCAAACCCGAAAATGTAAGTTTCACACCTGTAGCGATGAAAATATAACGCTCGGGCCAGTTTAAATTTATGTTTACCGGTTCGGTTACAGTATTGTAGCGTTTAACCGGGTATAATGTGTTTGTTGCCATAATGATATTATATTATAGTTATTTAACAGCATACAGGCCGGGTAGTTTTCTTTTAGTTTATTTAAATCTCAAACACATTAATTAACAAATAATAGCATTTATTAAATTGTTTAGTAATTTTAGGATAAATACGTAATTTTACTGCATGTCATTAAAGAAGATCGATGTCCGTACAATAGTGCTTGTGCTGCTGATAATACTGGCGGCCACTATGCGGTTAGTTAATGTTAAATATCAGGCATTGAGTAACTTAACACCCGTCGGTGCCATCGCTCTATTTGGCGGCGCTTATTTTACCGACAAGTGGAAAGCATACGCAGTTGTATTGATCACCTTGTTTTTAAGTGACCTGGCTGTAAATTATATGTATACTTCAACGTTGACATGGTATTCCGGTTCGTTATGGGTCTACCTGTTTTTTGCATTCGTCGTATTTGCTGGAAGCCTGATCAAAAAAGTAAATGCGTTAAGTGTATTTGCGGTTTCGTTATTTACTGTGGTTAATCACTGGTTGGTAATGGATCTGCCATGGTTATATGGTACACTATATGCACATACCTGGGCAGGTTACGCATTGTCATTACATAATGCTATACCGTTTGAAAAAAATATGTTTTATGGCGATTTAATATATTGTGCGATCTTGTTTGGTGGGTTTGAATTCGCTAAAAGTAAATACACAGTGCTGCGCACTGGCCGTGAACTTGCCCTTTAGACTAAACTTATTATAATTTAAAAGCGCTCGGTAAACCGGGCGCTTTTTTTATGGGTTAAAGTCATAATATTACATAACCAATATCTTATACCGGTTACATCAATAGTAATTAATATTTCTTATTAAGCGAACCTACAGACACGTAATAACTCATAAGGCGGCTCTTAATGTAAACTTAACACAGATGTTTCATTGTCTAAACGTAGTGGCGTTTATCTTGCAATTGGTATATAATCTTTAGTACAGCTAATAAAGCAATCTACATTTGACCAGATCGAGGCCGAATATCCCTCAGGAGTTATTCCGACAGGATTGAAAGATTAATAAAATAAAGTTATTTTTACAATGTTAACCTATTGTATATGAAAAACTTAATCAAAATAACAGGGACGCTGTTTTCAGCAGCTTTGTTCATGTTCAATTCTTTGTGGGCTCAAATACCCGGTAAAGTAAAAGAAACCGAACAGATCTTGCTGCCAAACGGTTGGAAACTGAGCCCGGCGGGGAGGCAGCTTCAGTTGGGTGACTTGCCTTTAAATATGCAGTTAAGTGCTTCAGAAAAACTGTTAGCGGTTACAAACAATGGTCAAAGCACCCAAACGCTGCAGTTGATCGATCCGCAAGCTGAGAAGGTATTGTCTGAAAAAGAGCTGGGTATGTCATGGTACGGCCTGGCTTTTAGCAGCGATGAGAAAAATCTGTATGTATCAGGAGGAAATGAAAATGTAATATTGGATTTTAACGTCAGCAACCACAAATTAAAAACTCCGGATACTATCCGCCTTGGTGATGCCTGGCCAAAAAGTAAAATATGCCCAGCAGGTATAGCGATTACGCGGGATATGTCGCGGTTGTACACCGTTACCAAAGAAGATAATAGCGTATATACTATCGATCTGAAAACCCGGAAAGTTATTAATGCTTCACAGTTACCGGAAATGGCTTATAGCTGCCTGCTTTCGCCGGATGAAAAAACGTTATATATATCCATTTGGGGAAGTAACCAACTGGTATTGTTTGATACGCAGTCACAAACCATCAAGGGCAATATCACTGTAGGTAACCACCCTAACGAATTGTTATTGAATAAGAAAGGAACTTTATTATACGTGGCAAACGCCAATGATAATTCGGTATCAATAATCAATACAAAAACCGGTAAAGTGATTGAGACCTTGGTTACGTCGCTTTATCCTACTAACCTTACCGGCTCAACAACTAATGGCCTCGCGTTATCAGTCAACGAAAAAACACTTTACATTGCCAATGCTGATAATAATTGCGTTGCAGTTTTTGATGTTTCATCTGCGGCTAACAGCAAAAGCATGGGCTTTATCCCGGTAGGATGGTATCCAACCAATGTTAAGTTAACCGGTAATAAAATACTGATAACAAACGGTAAGGGCTTAACATCAATAGCTAACCCAAAAGGTCCGCAACCTTATGCCAAGGAAGATAATAGCGGTGTGCATGTGGGAAGTACTGCAAATAGCCGCTTGCAATACATAGCAGGTTTATTCAAAGGAACGTTGTCAATCATTGACGCACCGAACGAAACACAATTAAAGGCTTACACAAAACAGGTATATGCTAATACTCCATTTAATAACGACAAAGTAGCTATGGCAGCGGGCGAAACCGGGAACCCTATACCACGTAAACCAGGACAACAGTCGCCAATTAAACATGTATTTTATATCATTAAGGAAAATCGCACCTACGACCAGGTATTGGGTGATATGGGTAAAGGCAACGGAGACAGGTCGTTATGTATATTTGGCAATGAGGTTACGCCTAATCAGCATGCTTTCGCAGATAATTATGTACTGATGGATAACTTTTATGTGGACGCAGAAGTGAGTGCCGACGGACATAACTGGAGTATGGCAGCTTATGCCACAGACGCGATTGAAAAGACATGGCCAACAACTTATGGCAACCGTGGCGGATCAACCGGGTACGAAGGGGCAAGGCCTGCGCTTTTTCCAAATGACGGTTATATATGGGATTATTGCCAGCGGGCCGGGGTAAGTTTCCGTAGCTATGGCGAATTTGGTGAATTCGGAAAAACAAAATATAAAACATTACAGGGGCATATGTGTGCGGCTGCGCCGGGTTTTGACCTGAATATACCGGATCAGGTACGTTATGACGCATGGGCTCATGATTTTGATTCGCTCGAAACTGCCGGAGCTGTGCCACAACTGAGCACCATCAGGATCAGTAATGACCATACCAGCGGACAAAAAAGAGGTGCGATAACGCCCATAGCTGCTGTTGCTGATAATGATTTGGCTGTAGGTAAACTGATAGATCACTTGTCTAACAGTTCATTATGGAGAGAATCGGTTGTTTTTATATTAGAAGATGATGCACAAAACGGCCCTGATCATATAGATGCACACCGGTCACCGGTTTATGTAGTTGGGCCATATGTCAAGCGTAATACAGTCGTTCATAGCATGTATTCAACATCCGGTGTATTACGTACTATTGAACTGATATTGGGCTTACCACCTATGAGCCAATATGATGCGGCCGCATTACCCATGTACGAATGTTTTACCGCTACACCTGATCTGTCACCCTTTAAAGCTATTCCGGCTAAAGTAGATCTTACAAGCCGTAATGTGGCTGTAAACAAAAGCAGCAAACAGTCAGACAGCTTTAACTTCAAAAAAGAAGATGCAGCGCCTGATCTGGCTTTGAATGAAGTGATCTGGAAATCGGTAAAAGGTGAAGATGCGGTTATGCCTGCACCTAAGCGCAGCGCGTTCGTGATCCTGGAAAAGAAAAAGAAAGATGATGACGATTGATCAAAATCAAAAAAATATTAAATACAGCTATTAAGATCAACTTTATGAAAAAAAGTATTTTAACCTTGCTAATTATTGCACTGATAAGCTCGTCAGTAATGGCACAATTACCATCTTTTAGTAAGTCTATGAATGCGGTAGGTAACGCGGCGCAACCGTTTCTGTTTTCAGTTAATACATTTACTTCAGAAACACCATTTGTAAGCATTAGCGCGTCCGGTAATTACGCCGAGCGTACCGCAGGCCCATTTGGTTACGACGGAGTAGATCAGCAACTTGCTGTAAAAGGTTATTTGGGTAATAGGTTTACCTTATTGGCGAATGCCGATCTCGGTTTTTCGCGTACGGGTAGCACCGCAAGTGCCCAGCAAGCCGAAGTGATCCGCGATTTTGTAGGTGGTAAAAGCTTTTATGGCGCACGTTTTGGCGTGGGACTTGGCGCTAACCGCGATTTCTCAAGTGTCGGAGCTGTATTTAGCCGGATTACGGCTGCATTCGAATCGCCAACATGGCGGATAGGTGGTAACCTTAAATTTGAAAAAGCGTTTGCTAAAGATCGGGACGGCATTGATCTGATCTCGAGCATTGGCTACCAGCATCGTATAGCGGGTGCTTTCTTTGCCGGTATAGAAGCTGTTGGTGAGGATCTGGAAGGCTTTTGGGAAACAGATGAAGCAGAAGGCGGTGCAAAATTATTACTTGGCCCGTCATTAAATTATGCGCCTATGTATTCGCGTTTTTCTTTTTCGCTTTCCGGCGGACCGGTATTTTATGCAACCCATAGCACTGTTTTAGGTTCAGAAGCTATCCGCGATATCGGTACAGCCGGTACACAAAACGGTTATTCCATAAGAGCAATGGTCGCTTTTAATATAGGCAGATAAGTTTACTGCACTTATTGCTTGATCAATTCAGCAGGTAATTGGCTGATGGATTGCATCTTAATGTGTCGATAAAATATTTCGGCACCTTCTGATTGCAATTGAATTTTACCTTTATTTAGCGGGGATAACTTGCCGTTATCTGCCTGGCTGTTATGATATAAAACCATTGCTACTTTTCCATTTACCACGTGGATACTGGTATCACCATGGCAATAAAGGTCAAGCGTATTCCATTTGCCCGCTGGATTCTCTGCACTAACACCTTGCTTGGTACAATGTCTACCTTGCTTATTTCCCTCACTAAACGTCAAAAGCTCGCCTTGCGGGCTGTAAATGTAATCGCTTTCTGATCTTTTTATCGCCGGTATATCCGCTGTTCCGCCTGCACATCCCCAGAAATCACCACAATTACCTTCTTCTATCTGAAACTCCTGCGCGCGCATCCATGCTCCATAATCAGCACCATATTTACCAACCGAATGATAAAGCAAACCACTATCTTTATGCCCGCTCTTTTTTTGTCCCCATTGTAACTTGCCCCATTTAAACTGTAACTGCAGGTGGTAATTTTCGTATTCGCTTTTGGTTATGATAGCACCCCAGTTTTCTCCGGAAACCCAGATAATACTTTCGTTATCTTCCTTTACAATTGTAAAAACATGCCTCGGGTCATTATTTAATCCAAGCGGAATTTTTGTTATGGCATTACCTTTATCATCCAAATCCGGTCCGAGATAGATATCCCAGCCGCTAAAGTTTTTTCCGTTAAATAAAGGTTTCCATTCGCTGGTTTTTAGGGGTAGTGTAAAACCAAATGCAACAACGCTTAACGACAACAAGATGATATATTTTCGGTACATAATTGGTGATTTAACTGATCAAATATAATCTGTATTTAAATGTATACTAAGTATTTATGATTTTATAAGGTATTTTTTGATTGCCTTTTCCCAAATAGCATACCCTGCTTTTTTCATATGCAGCATATCACCTAAATAAAGCTCAGGTTGCGTTTTTCCGTCTTTTAACATCAATGGCATTACATCAACAAAAACCGTATTCTTTTCATTAGCTAAAAAGGTTTTGATCTTTAGGTTGGCGTCAATTTCTGCCTGTCTTATTTTTTCGCGGGACGGGCTTGGTTTCATCCCGATGTACAAAATAGGCACATCGGGCATTTGGGTCCTTATTGCATGGTATAGTTTAACCGGCGGTTATAAACCGAGTCCGCGGTCGAGATATTGTCCATCAGGTCGTTTTCGCCGACATACAATACAATTTGCCTTGGTTGATAAGCAAACACAAGATCATTCAGGTAATAGATAATATCATTAGTTACTGCGCCGCCTATGCCACGATTTAACGCGTTATATTTAGCAAACACCCATTGTGCATCATCCCATTTACGAATAGACGAACTACCCACAAACAACACCGGATGTTCAGGAGGTGCAAACATTTTATCATATTTTTTTATGGTTTGTACGTCATCCCAAAATGGTGGCTTAGGTGTTTGGGCAAATGTTGTCGAAATAAATAAACATACACTCACAAAAGCGACAAAATACTTTTTCATTTCCTGGTATAATTTGGTGTAATTGGCTACGCAAATTAATGCAAATAATTAAACATTGGCTTAAGTACTAAATTTAATACAAATACTAACCCGTTAATCGGTTTGTTATAACCATATTTGGCAAAATTTGACAGGCTTTAACTGAATTTAACAAATTTTAACATTTAAAAGCAGTTTTTTATTGGCAAAAAAATGATTTGCTTTTTAAGTTTGCCTACCAAAAATTAATAACTATTTAATGGAAGAATCAATTAGCAATATAACGCATCCTTCAACAGACGTGCCTGCCGGCAGTTCGTCTTATTCAACAGATATCAGGGCTATCAATGAAATGATCCAGCGTGAAAGCGCCTTTGTTGACCTGCTGAGAATGGAAATGGACAAAGTGATAGTTGGCCAGAAATATATGGTCGACCGCTTATTGATAGGTCTACTGGCCGACGGACATATTCTTCTAGAGGGTGTGCCGGGTTTGGCAAAAACATTAGCTATTAATACCTTGTCAAAAGCCATCCAGGCAGATTTTAGCCGGATCCAATTTACGCCCGACCTGTTACCTGCCGATTTGGTGGGTACCATGATCTATAATCAGAAGAAAGAGGAGTTTATTGTAAGGCAGGGGCCTATATTTTCTAACTTTATTTTGGCTGATGAGATAAACCGTGCGCCTGCAAAGGTACAAAGCGCGTTGCTTGAAGCGATGCAGGAAAGACAGGTAACTATCGGCGAGAAAACTTTCCCGCTGCCTAACCCATTCCTGGTATTGGCCACGCAAAACCCGATTGAACAGGAGGGAACCTACCCACTACCTGAAGCCCAGGTTGACCGTTTCATGTTAAAGGTAGTTATTGGCTATCCAAGCAAGGAAGATGAAAAGCGAATAGTTAGGTCAAATATCGCCCCGCAAGGGATGTTAAAACCAAATGCAATTATTCACCCTGATGATATTGTTAAGGCACGCAAAGTAGTGCGCGAGGTATACATGGACGAGAAGATAGAGCAATACATTATTGATATTGTTTTCGCAACACGTTTCCCTGAACAATACAAGCTGGCAAATTATAAAAACCTGATCAGTTACGGCGCGTCGCCACGGGCAAGTATCAACCTGGCCCTGGCATCAAAAGCATACGCGTTTATTAAGCGCAGGGGCTATGTCATACCGGAAGATGTGCGTGCTGTTTGCCATGATGTGTTACGCCACCGTATAGGTTTAACTTACGAAGCCGAAGCTGAGAACATGACCACCGAGGACATTATAACAGGAATACTAAACGCGGTAGAGGTACCATAAGCAGATAGAACCAAGAGACAAGAATCAAGAGGTAAGATTATAACAAATCTATCTTGGTTCTTGCGTCTTGGTTCTTGACTCTCAAGAAAAATGGCAAAAGACACCAAGGAACTATTAAAAAAAGTTCGGAAAATAGAGATCAAAACCCGGGGCTTAAGTAATCACCTGTTTTCGGGCGAATACCATTCTGCGTTTAAAGGGCGCGGTATGGCTTTTAGCGAAGTGCGTGAATACCAGGTAGGAGATGAGATCCGGACTATCGACTGGAACGTTACGGCACGTTTTAACCATCCTTATGTTAAAGTATTTGACGAGGAACGTGAGCTTACGGTAATGCTGCTGATGGATGTTAGTGGTTCTGAAAACTTTGGTACCATCAACCAACAAAAACAGGATCTGGCTACAGAACTCTGTGCCGTACTGGCATTTTCGGCTATTCAAAACAATGATAAAGTGGGTGTGATATTTTTTAGCGATAAGATAGAAAAATTCATCCCACCCAAAAAAGGTCGTAGCCATATCCTGATGATCATCAGGGAACTGATAGACTTTAAGCCAGAAAATAAAGGAACAGACGTAGGGGTGGCCTTAAAATATTTTACATCGGCCATTAAGAAAAAATGTACCGCTTTTATTATATCAGATTTTATCAGCCCGGCTTTTGAAGCCGAGCTTAAAATCGCCAATAAAAAGCATGACGTTATCGCTTTAAGGCTGTATGACAAACATGAGGAAGAATTTCCCGACTTAGGTTTGATACCAATTAAAGACGAAGAATCCGGGCAGCTAATGTGGGTTAATACAGGCGATAAAAAGGTACGCGAGGCTTTTAGAACGGAAGCATTAAAAAGAACCATTCAATTGAAAGATGTTTTCAGCAGATCGGGAGTGGATACTACATCAATAGGTACGCATGAAACTTACGTCAAACCATTAATGACACTATTTAAAAAACGGGAAAGAAAACGGTGAGCAAATGAAGAAACAGTTTTTTAATTATACCCTGCTTGCCTTATTATTAGCCTGCCTGTCAAGTATTGCAAAGGCGCAAAATATAAAAGTAGAGGCCAAACTACAGGATTATACTATAAAGATAGGCGACCAAACCAGGCTATTCCTTGAAGTAAATCAACCGGCAAAGGCACATGTAAACTTCCCGGTATTTACAGATACCATTACAGATAAGGTACAAATAGTAAGCGCCAATAAGCCCGATACTATACCCGACAAAAAAGATTACAGCAGGATAACCATTATCCGCAGCTATGTTATAACAAGCTTCGACGCGGGCATTTATAAGTTTCCATTATTTTCGTTTGGCTCAAGTATTGGCGTTATTAAAAGTAACGAATTGATGTTGCAGGTGCAAACAGTAAAAATAGATACAACAAAATCTATTTATGATATTAAACAGCCGATCTTGGTAAACTACACATTTTTTGACCGGGTAAAAGATAACTGGACATGGATTGTCATAGCGATAGTAGTTACAGCGTTAATTATTGGTCTGATTATTTATTTACGTAATAAACCTAAACAACAGCCTGTTATTAAAATTACCAAACCAAGCATCCCGATACATATAGTTGCTATTGATAAATTGAAGGAATTGCGTGATAAAAAGCTATGGCAGCAGGAAGAGTTTAAGCTGTACCATAGCGAACTAACGGATATCATTCGTGAATATCTTGAAAAACGTTATAACATTAAAACCCATGAAAAAACTACAGACGAAATATTAACGGCTTTAAATAACCGTGATATCACTGGTGAATACCGTAATATGTTGCAACAGATCCTGGTAATGGCTGACCTTGTAAAGTTTGCTAAAGAAAAACCGTTACCACTTGAAAACGAACGAAGTCTGGATAACGCTATTGAATTTGTGCTGAAAACACAGCAAAGTGTAGTTAACCAGGCTGATGCTGAAGGAGGGAAGGTTAATGTTTAAGGATATTGAATTTGCACATCCGGGATTTTTTTGGTTAATGCTCATCCTACCTGCAATGGTTGCCTGGTATATCTGGCGTCAACAGAAATTATACGGCTACTTGAATATGTCGGCAATAAAAGGATTTTCCACACCGGTAAAAAGTGTGATGCCGAAATTGCGCCATTTAGAGATTATTTTCAGATCGCTGGCATTCATAGCTTTGATAATTGCTTTGGCCCGTCCGCAAAGCGCTTTAAGCTGGCAAAACTCAACTACCGAAGGGATTGATATTGTTATTGCCTCTGATATCTCCGGCAGTATGCTTGCCGAAGATTTTCAACCCAACAGGCTGGAAGCTGGAAAGAACATCGCAATTGATTTTATTAAAAATCGTCCCAATGATCGTATCGGGCTGGTAATATTTAGCGGTGAGAGTTTTACGCAATGCCCTTTAACTATTGATCATTCGGTGTTGATCAACCTGTTTAGCGATATTAAATATGGAATGATCAACGACGGTACGGCTATTGGTATGGGCCTGGCAACTGCAGTAAACCGGTTAAAAGACAGCGAAGCGAAAAGTAAGGTAGTAATATTACTTACTGATGGATCAAACAATATGGGGTCCATACCACCGATTACAGCTGCCGAGATCGCAAAACAATTTGGTGTGCGGGTTTATACTGTTGGTTTAGGTACACATGGCTTTGCGCCGTTCCCGGTACAAACTGCAATGGGTGTACAGTACCAGCGTATGGCGGTTGATGTTGATGAACCGACATTAACCAAAATAGCCAATATAACCGGTGGAAAATATTTCAGAGCTACAGATAACGAAAAACTAAAAAGTATTTACGAACAAATAGATAAGTTAGAGAAGGCAAAGATCAATGTTACTGAGTATCGTAAAAAGACCGAGGTGTTTTTACCCTTTGCTCTATTGGCGCTGTTGTTCCTGGTGCTTGAATTTGTTTTTAAAAATACATTACTAAAAGGAGCCTTAACATAAAATGCTACGTTTTGCACATATAGAATATTTATGGGGACTGGCTGCTATCCCTGTTTTCCTGTTACTTTTTATCAGGGTTACGCGTTGGAAAACTAAAGCGATCAAAAAACTGGGCGATAGAAATGTGATAGATAAAATTGTTCCCGATGTTTCTTTTTCAACCCCACGTTTAAAATTCATCCTATTTATGCTGGCTTATGTGTTTTTGATCATTGGCATTGCTGATCCGCAAATCGGGTCTAAAATGGAGGAAGAAAAGCGTAAAGGTGCAGACCTGATGATCTTGCTGGATGTTTCAAACAGCATGCTGTCGCAAGATATGGCGCCCAATCGTCTTGAAAATGCCAAGCAAGCTATAGCTCAATTAATAGATAACTTACACAGCGACCGTATCGGCATTGTTGTATTTGCCGGCGAAGCCTATGTGCAATTACCAATGACCACTGATTACTCGGCCGCCAAACTATTTCTCAATACTATTAATACCAGTATGGTACCCACTCAAGGCACCGCAATCGGCGCGGCTATTGATCTGGGGATGAAATCATTTGACTTTAATGACGGAACAGGTAAGGCAATGATCATAATAACTGATGGCGAAAATCATGAAGATGACGCGGTTGCTGCTACCAAAAATGCGGTAGATAAAGATGTTTCTGTTCACGTAATAGGAATGGGCTCTCCCGAGGGTGCAGCTATCCCTAAATATCAGGATGGTAAACAGGTGGGTTTTCACACAGATACTACGGGCCAAACTGTTATAAGTAAACTTAATGAAGATATGTGTAAAGAAATTGCTGCAGCGGGCAATGGGGCTTATGTAAGGGCAACTAATGCAAACAGCGGTTTAAACATAGTAATGGGGCAGATAGATAAAATGCAGCGAAAAACTTATGATACTAAATCTTTTAAAGATTTTGAAGATCGTTTCCAGTTCTTTTTAGGGTTTGCTTTTTTATGTTTGGTAGTCGAATTTTTTATTACCAATCGTAGAAGTTTAAGATTAAGCAGGTTGAAGTTATTTGAGGTAAAAAGCGCATGAAAAAGTTAGTATTAATACTGATGGTCATGGTCATACTACCATATTACACGCTTTTTGCACAAGAAAAAGGCTATGTAAAAAATGGTAATGACCTTTATCAGCAAAAAAAATATAAAGAAGCTGCTGAGAGTTACAGCAAAGCCGTTGAAAAGAAAAACGGAAGTGTTGAGGGGCAGTTTAATTTGGGCGATGCATTTTATAAACAGAAACAATTTAACAAAGCTGGTGAACAATTTAATAAAATAGCGGAATCGGGTGGAAATAAATCAGTAACAGCCAGGGCATATCATAACTTGGGCAATACCTTACTTGAAAATAAAAAACTTGAAGAAAGTATCGAAGCATATAAAAAGTCATTGCTTAATAACCCTAAGGATGAAGAGACGCGCTACAACCTGGCCTATGCGCAAGAACAGTTAAAAAAGCAACAGCAGCAGGATAAGAATAATAAGAACCAAAATAAAGACAATAAGCCTAATCAGGATAAAAAGGATCAGCAGAAAAAAGACGACAAGGACCAGGACAAGGATAAACCAAAAGACCAGCAAAAAAAGGATCAGCAACAACCACAGCCTGATAAATTGTCCAAAGAAGATGCACAACGGATGCTGGACGCGCTGAATAATGACGAAAAACAAACCCAGGATAAATTGAAGAATAAAAAAGTTAAAGGTACTGGCGGTAAAATCTTAAAAGACTGGTAATATCAATGAAGATCCGCTATTACATATTGTCACTTTTAGTGTTGCTTTCTGCGCAAGTATTTGGGCAGGCAAAATTTATTGGCACAGCCAGTAAAACTGTGGTGGGAACAGGTGGGCAATTTGAGGTTTCATACACCATAAATACCAATGCTGACGATTTTACCCCACCAAATGTTACCGGCTTACATATTTTAAGCGGGCCAAATGTGTCAAATAGTTTCGAGTCTATTAATGGTCAATCATCACAAAGTACTACTATCAGCTATATTATGATGGCCATTAAAGAGGGTAATTTTACTATTGGCCCTGCTTCGATTGTTGCTAATGGTACTAAGGTAACTTCTAATTCTATTCAGATCAGGGTGGTAAAAGGCCAGCCTGTTCCGCAAAATAATGGAGGAGGGGGACAAAGCGGAGCTTCAAATGCAAATACACAGGATTTATCAAAGTCCTTGTTTTTAAGGGCTGTGGTTGATAAAGACAATGTTTACCAGGGCCAAAAAATAACGTTGACCTATAAGGTTTATTTCCGAGTTGATATTTTACAGAACCAGGTAAATAAGCTACCTGATTTAACAGGCTTTTGGAATGAAGATGTTAAGTTGCAACAGCAACAACCTCGTGTTGAAACTTACAAAGGCATAAAATATAACGTTGCTGATGTTAAACAGGTGTTATTGTTTCCTGAACATGCCGGTAATATAATTATTGATCCGTTTGAAATTTCGTTTGTTGCAAGAGTGCGTGTAGCTACCGGCGATATTATGGATCAGTTTTTTGGTGGAAATGTACAGGATGTAAACTATACAGCCAAAAGCTTACCAGTAGTTATACATGTAAAGCCATTACCTGAGGCAGGTAAACCTGATAGTTATACGGGAGCAGTAGGTAATTTTAATGTAGAAGCATCCGTTGACAAAAACGAATTGAAAGCCAACGAGGCTTTAAACTATAAAATAAAAGTTACTGGCGCAGGTAATATTAAATTACTTAAAAACCTTAACCCGGCTTTCCCTGCCGATTTTGAAAAGTATGATCCTAAGATAACGGATACAGTTAACGGCGGCGCAGGCAGCCGGATCTACAATTACCTGCTAATACCAAGGCATAAAGGCGATTTTACTATTCCTGAAGTTAAGTTTTCTTATTTTAATCCGGCTAACGGCAAATATACCAGCTTGTCTACAAAGGCTTTTAATATAAAGGTTAATAAAGGTCTGACTGAAAATAACGTTACTGCTTTTTCTGACGATAAACAAGATGTTAAGTTGCTGGATAAAGATATCCATTACATTAAAACAGGTAATGCCGGATCAATTAAGCAAGGCGACGGTTTTTATGGTTCTTTGCCTTATTACCTGCTGTTGTTATTAGGTCCGATTGCATGCGCAGGTGCTTTTGTATATCGTAACCGGGTGCGTAAAGAAAACAGTGACGTGGTAAAAGTAAAAAGCCGCAGAGCCAGTAAGGTTGCGGCTAAACATCTGGCAAATGCACAAACCGAACTGCAGGCAAATAATATTAAAGCATTTTACGAGGCAGTATTTAAAGGCTTATATGGTTATTTAAGTGATAAATTAAATATCAGCTACGCTGACCTTGACAGGGAAACAATTAGTTCTGCCCTTAAAGCAAAAGCTGTAAATGAGAACGTAGTTGCTCAATTGCTTGATACGCTTGACTTATGCGAGATGGCGCGATATGCACCTGTGACGCATATATCGACAAATGAAGTTTACGAAAAGGCAAAGAACACCATTGATGCTATTGAAAATGAAATATAACCAGCTTAAAATATCGCTTTGCTTTGTGCTAATGCTGTTTTTGCCGGCATTGTGTTTTGCTGATGATATGCAGTCGGCCTTTGAAAAAGGCAATAGTTTTTATAACAAAAACCATTATAAAGAAGCTATTAGCACATATACTCAGATCATAAATGCAGGGAGCTATTCTGCGCCTGTATACTTTAATTTAGGTAATGCTTATTACAAAGATGGTGATCTGCCATCGGCACTGTTATATTATGAAAAGGCGCACCGATTATCTCCTGGTGATGATGATATCAATTTTAACATCCGTTTTGCTAATGCCAAAACCACAGATAAAATAGATGAAGCCCCCGAGTTTTTCTTGTCAAAATGGTGGAAAGGGTTTATGTTAGCTATATCTGCTAATGCTTTGGCCATTGTTGCTATCGTGTTGATACTATTAGGCTCGGGTACATTGATCCTTTATTTCTTTAGCAACTCTTTTACTGTTAAAAAGGTTTCATTCTTTGCATCCTTGGTTTTATTTTTCCTGGGGATATTTGCGGTGTTTGTAGCCGGCAGCCAGGTAAGTTATTTTAACGATAACAAGCAGGCTATAATTTTTACCAGCGTAGTAAATGTAAAAGGCAGCCCTGCAGAGCAGGCAGCAACTTTGTTTGTGTTACATGACGGCACCAAAGTAAATATATCTGATAACAACAACGGTTGGCTAAAGATCAAACTTGCAAACGGTAACGAAGGCTGGCTAAAACTGGCAGACGTTAAAGAGATCTGATAGTTATTCTCCGGCCTCAAAATGTTGGCGTAGTTTTTCTTCTTCAAGATCCAACAATTCCAGCTGATGCCTGATCAATGTATCGCTGATATTTTCCTTTTTATTTAAGGTGAGTAATAGCTTGCGTTGTTCGCTGAGTAGGTGAGCCATGATAGCCCTATAATCTTTGTAATATTCTTCAGCGCGATCTACATTGTCATCTTTTTCCCAATCCTTTAATAATTCCATATCGGCACTATAACGCAATTTAACTGATTTCACCATGGCGTTATGCATGGCTTGCTCATGATATTCCTCATCCAGTATCTTTAGGGACAAATGCGATAGTTTTTTGCGCACGAGCTGTCTTTGCTGCGCTATAGATATATCTGTAAAATCCGGATCAGGCATATTGACCAGCTTTACCATTGCGGGTAAAGTAAGGCCTTGTAAAACCAGCGTAACCAGTATCACGCTAAACGTGATAAATAAAATAAGGTCGCGGTTTGGGAACGGATGGCCCGGACTTAACACAACCGGGACACTTAATGCAGCGGCCAAAGATACTACGCCACGCATGCCTGTCCAGCCCAATAGGATAGGGGCTTTCCATCCCGGGTTAGGGTCGGCAACGGTAATGATCTTACTCATCACTATTGTCACCACAATGGCCCCGAAGGTGCTGGCAAACCGTGTGATTATTAAAGTCCCGGTTATAATTGCACTGTATAAAATAGCGGGTCTTAATCCATCAGGCCCAAGGTTTTTAATGACTACGGGAAATTCCAGGCCTATCAGAATAAAGACAATGCCGTTAAGCACAAAAGCTACCGCCTCCCAAACGTTTACGCCTTGCAACCTGCTGCGGTGCGACAGGAATTGCTGCTGTCTGAATGATAAGAACAGGCCACCGCTTACCACCGCTAATACGCCCGAAAAATGAAACTCCTCTGCAGCCATATACATGGCATAGGGTGTAATAAAGGTGAGCACTACATCCATATTGTTTGATGTGGGCAACCAGCGGTGAATGGCATAAAAAATAAGTGCCACTGCCAAACCTATTAAAACCCCCATTACAATTACCAGCACAAAATTTGTCGCCGCATCACGGAATACAAAACTTCCGGTTAAAACTGCCGCCAAGGCAAATCTGAAGACCACCAAACTCGAAGCGTCGTTTAGTAAACTTTCACCCTCTACAATAGAAATAAAACGTTTGGGTACTTTAACGTTTTTAAGTATCGCGCTTGCTGAAACCGCGTCAGGCGGTGAAACAATACCACCCAATAAAAAGCCTGTAGCCAAGGAAAAACCGGGGATAAGAGCGGCAGAAACAAACGCCACCACACATGAGGTAATGATAACTACCGGAAATGCGAAGCTGCTGATCACCCTGCGCCATTTCCAGAGATCTTTCCATGAGGTATTCCACGCAGCTTCGTAGAGTAACGGAGGTAAAAATATAACGAAGATAAGTTCGGGTTGTATTTCCACACCTCTTAAAAAAGGCACAAAACCAAGCGGAAGCCCAATTAAAACCAATAAAATAGGATAGGCTATCTTTATTTTTTGCGCCAGCATCACACTAAATAAAATAATAGCGATAAGGCAGGTGTATTGAATTACGGTATTATGCATAGCAATAAAAATACAATAAACAGCCAAAATATGTTAACGTATTTAATGGTTTACTCATTAATTTTAAGCACCAATTATTACTTAAATACAGTGTAATAAATACAATTATACTCACTTGTAAATACAAGATGGATAATTCAGGTTCATTAGCAATGATTTTTGTTGAAATTTTTGTCAATGTGTGTATTTTTTTTGAGATAGTTGTGTTGGGATTATTAAGTTATTAATTACATATTTGTAATCAAACCAATAAATGCAAATCTTTCTGATTGCCTTATTTAATTTAAACAATATGCAAAACAAGTACTTGCTAAAGTGTATCCCATTGCACGTGTTTTTATGGGCCACATTCATTCCGTTTTTTGCCTCAGCGCAAGGCGGTTCAACAGCTCAAATTTCATTAAATGATCTTTCAGCATTTAAAAGTCCCAGTGCTAACTGGTCAATTGCAGGCTCAGTTATGGCCGATTTTGTTAAGCCGAATACCATTACTAAAAAAGATGGAAGCGGTATACTGGTAAGCATACCGGGTAAAGGGAAAAATGAAGATATCTTTACCAACATGGAGCATGGTGATATTGACCTGAGCGTTGATTTTATGATGCCTAAAGAATCAAATTCAGGTATCTATCTGCAAGGTCGTTATGAAATCCAGTTGCTTGACAGCTGGGGAAAACAAGCTCTTACCAGTGGTGATCTTGGTGCCGTTTATGAGCGTTGGGACGAAAGCCGCCCGGCAGGCCAATTTGGCTTTGATGGTGTTGCCCCGCGTATTAACGTAAGCCGCGCGCCTGGCCTTTGGCAAAATATCCGTATTCTTTTCCAGGCCCCAAAGTTTGACGCTTCAGGCAAGAAAATAGCAAACGCGCGTGTTGTAAAAATCATTTTAAATGGTGTTGTTATTATTGAAAATGCTGAATTACAAGCGCCAACCCGTGGTTCGGCATTTGCAAATGAGGCTGCTACAGGCCCGCTACGTTTACAAGGCGATCATGGAGCCGTGGCGTTCAAAAACTTTAAATACAATACTACAGTTAACAGCAGCCAGGTTGATGGCTCAAGAAATGTATGGGACGAAAATGATAAACCGGTAACGGTTGATGTTAAAGGCGAGCCTGTTGTTTTCCGCAGCTTTGTTGATATCCCTGGTAAAAGGGTTACACATTCTGTAAGTGTAGGCTTGTTACATAATATCAGTTTTGGATATGACCTTGAAAACGGTGCTATTTATAACATATGGAAAGGTGCTTTCCTTGATGCTTCACCAATGTGGTTGTCTCGTGGCGATGGTAATGCAAACCCAATAGGCAGCGTTATCCACCTGAATGATAAACCTGCATTAGCTTCAATTCACAGCGACACCCAGGCATGGCCTGACACTTTAGCTACCGGTGTTTACCGTGCTAAAGGTTATGAGCTTGATGAAGCCGGTTTACCTACTTTTAAATATATTTTTGATGGTATTAGCATCAATGATAAAACTACCAGCGATGACGGTAAAATGCTTACCCGTAAGATAAGTGTTGACGGACCTGCACCAAAAGATCTGTTTACCCGCGTGGCAGACGCTCACGATATTACAGATCTTGGCAATGGTTTATTCAGCATAGACGACTTTACCTATTACGTACAATTTGAAAAAAGCGATAAGCCGGTTTTACGTGCATCTGCAAAAGGTAAGGAATTGTTGCTGCCGATAAAAAATACCGATAAAGGGACTTCTGTTCAATATTCATTGATCTGGTAATTTAAAAAGACATTAAAATGAAAGCTATTTTTAAAAATATATTATTTACTGCTGCTGTTACTGCAGGCGTTGGCTGTACTGCCACATTCGCACAAAACAGCCCGGAAAAAGCAGTGCATACCGAAAAAGATTATTACCGTATAGTAACCTTGCCGGTTCCCGAAGGTGTTGAACTTGAGGTTGGCGGACTTGCGTTGATGCCTAACGGCGATATGGGTGTTTCAACCCGTCGTGGTGATGTATGGATCATTCAAAACCCGTACCAGCTAAACGGCAGCCTGCCTTTTTATAAAAAGTTTGCAACCGGTATGCACGAAGTATTGGGACTTGCCTACAAAGACGGTGCTTTTTACTGTGTACAACGTGGTGAATTAACCAAGTTGATCGACAAGAATGGTGATGGTAAAGCTGATGTTTACGAGATTGTTTATTCATGGCCGGTATCAGGTAACTATCATGAGTATTCTTACGGCCCGGTAATTATGCCTAACGGTAACATGATGGTAAACCTTAACGTAGGTTTTGATGACGAGTGGTGGCGCGGTAAAAGTTTAGTAAAATGGAGAGCCTGGTGTTTAGAGATCCAACCGGATGGTACCATGAACCCTTATGCTACGGGTTTCCGTTCACCGGCAGGCCAGGGCTTAATTGACGGCAAATATTTTTATGCTGAAAATCAAGGGGACTGGGTAGGATCGGGCTATATCATGCAATTAGATCGTGGTGATTTTGCTATGCACCCTGCAGGTTTGCGTTGGGCTACTGATCCGGCATCACCTGTTAAAGTACGTACTGAAGATATTTATTCACGCGTTAACCCACGTTTTAATGATCCTGAAGGAAAAATAGAAGACAGGGATCCTAAACGTCCGTTTAAAACCTTGTGGGAAGTAGCTTCGGATATTAAAAAAGGCTATAAAACTCCTGCTGTTTGGGTGCCTCATGGTACGTTGGGTAACTCAACCTCGTCAATGATCCAGATCCCTAACAATGATAGCTTTGGCCCGTTTGCAGGCCAGGTGTTGGTAGGCGACCAAGCACAAAGCCGTATTAACCGTATATTTTTAGAGCAGGTAAAAGGTCAGTATCAAGGCGCTGCAATTCCGTTCCGTGAAGGTTTTGAATCGGGCGTTTTAAGGTTAGCCTGGGGTGCAGACAATTCATTATTTGTTGGCCAAACCAGCCGTGGCTGGGGATCAACCGGTCAGAAAATATTTGGATTAGAGCGTTTGGTTTGGGCAAAGACAACGCCGTTCGAAATGAAAGCGGTAAGAGCGATGCCTGATGGATTTGAAATTGAATTTACTAAGCCGGTTGATAAAAAAGCAGCAGCTGATCCTGATAACTACACTATTACAGGTTTTACTTATAAATATCACCCGGTTTATGGTAGTGCTACCATCCGTGAGAAAGTAAGTAATATCAATGCTGCTATTGTATCAGAGGACGGATTAAAAGTACGTTTAGTTGCAGATAGCCTGCGTGAAAAATATATTCACGAGATTAAGGTAGATAAAGCAGTAGTATCTGCAGACAGCAGTTTCTCATTATTACACCCTGTTGCTTACTACACCCTTAACAATATCCCTGATGGCGAAAAATTGAATGTACCAAAAAGAAAACCTAAAATGGCACACGATATGGCAGGCATGAACATGCAAATGGGTAAAGCCGCGCCTTCAACCGCTAAAGCTGCTGCTGTGGGTGGTGTCGCTCTTAAAAAGAATCAGACCACTAAACCTGCTTCATGGACAACAATTGATCAGACTATTACTATCGGTACAAAACCGGGATTGAAGTTTGACAAAACAGACCTAACCTTAAAAGCAGGCAGCAAGGTTAAATTAACCTTTACCAATAATGACGATATGCCGCATAATTTTGTGGTTGTTCCGCAAGGCGAAGCTATTGCGGTAGGCGAATTGGGTAGCAAGTTAGGCTTGCAGGCTGTTAAATTAAATTACATAGCTAATACACCTAAAATATTGTTCAATGCTACATTGGTAGGCCCGGGCTCATCACAAACTATTTATTTTGTGGCTCCAAAGGCAGGTAAATACACTTATGTATGTACCGTACCCGGCCACTTTTATGTGATGCAGGGTACATTGACAGTTGAATAGTATTTAATACCAAATTAAATGTAACAATGGTGATAATGACTCAGGTCGTTATCACCATTGTTGTTTTAGGGAAGTTAAATTGACTAATTTAGATTGACCAATTAGTTCCCTTAATGCGATCAATTAAACTTTGCATCCTACTTGTCTGTTTACCCGTTGCCCTTCTAGCACAGGATAAAAAAGCATTTGAATGGGCGCGTGCCAAGCCTGAAGATGTCGGAATTTCAAGTGCTAAATTGGACGCTTTTAAAAAACGGCTTATGGCAGGGGGAACACACAAATTACTTATCATTAAAGACGATAAAATAATTTGCCAGGCTTTTGCCAAAGGGTGGGAAGACTCTGTAAAAACAAGTGGTACATCATCATTAGCAAAAGCTTTGATAAGTGGCATGTCCTTAAATGCTGCCATAGCCGATGGATACATTGACCCGGACGCGCCGGCTTGTTTGTACATACCATCCTGGAAAAAGTTCGACGTAAAATCAAAAATTACAATCCGACAGTTAGATACCCATACATCTGGTTTGGAGGACGCGGAGGCAACAGACGAAGAGGAACAAAAATTAATTAGTCAGAAAAAAGACCGGCATATGGACCTTCCGGGTTGGAAAGGTGCATTTTGGAGACAAAAGCCGGATCCGTTTACCTTATCACGCGACAGCGCAAAAGTACTATTTAAACCGGGGACGGGATCTGCCTACAGTAACCCTGGTATTGCCATGCTCAACTATGCGGTAACTAAAAGCCTGCAAAAAACGTCATATAAAGATATCAGAGACTATTTAGACAAGCGTATATTTAGTAGGGTAGGGATAAAGAAAGATACTTACTCCATGGGCTATAACACCACTTATAAGGTCGATAGCCTTGATCTGGTAGCAGGATGGGGCGGCGCTGCTTTTACGGCTGACGCAGTCGCAAGAATAGGGAGGCTAATATTGAAAAAAGGGAGCTGGCAAGGCACACAGATTATTGATTCAACAGTTATAAAACGAGCCTTAAATGTCGACGCAACCACCATGCCCGCTTTAAATAGTAACCTTACGAATGATGATAGAGAACCCAAGACCACCGCCGTACTTGGGTGGTTCACAAATCACGATGGGACCTTCAAATCTTTGCCAAGGGACGCGTTTTGGGGTGCTGGTGCCGGCGAACAATTATTATTGGTAATTCCTAGTCTGAATATCATTTTGGTAAGAATGGGAGAAACGATGAACAAAGGCACAACCGGCGAAGGTTACTGGGAATTTATAGAGAACAATATTTTTAACCCGATAGCTGATGCGGTTGATGAGCCACCTTATCCAAAAAGCGATTTTATTGTATCTGCAAAATTTGCACCTGCGAATGAAGTGATCAGAATGGCCGAAGGCGGCGATTGCTGGCCATCAACCTGGGGTGATGACGGGTTAATGTATACAGCCTATGGAGACGGTAATGGGTTTAAACCACAAACCGATATTAAATTAAGTATGGGTTTAGCTGTGGTATCCGGCACACCTCCAAATTTAACAGGCGCCAATATCAGAACACAATCGGCAGATCGGGTCGGACAAGGGCCGGCCGGCGCAAAGCCAAGCGGTATGATTATGGTTGATGGCAAACTATATATGTGGGTTCGCAATGTTAACAACGCCCGGTTAGCTTGTTCGACAGATCATAGTAAAACATGGACCTGGGCCGACTGGAAATTTGATACCAGTTTTGGATGCCCGAATTTTATCAACTACGGAAAAAACAATACAGGCGCAAGGGATGGTTATGTTTATACCTATTCGGTAGACGATGCCAGCGCTTATAAATACGCAGACCAAATGGTTCTTACCAGGGTGAAAAACACTCAGATCATGGATTGGAAAGCGTATGAATTTTTTGCCGGTTACGGTAATTCAGGAAAACCTTTATGGTCAATTGATATCAGGCGCAGAAAGCCTGTTTATGTAAATCCCGGAAAAACCTATCGCTCTGGTATGACCTTTGACGCCGGGTTGAAAAGATATTTATGGTGCCAGGTAGTACCTCTGTCAAACGACAAAGAGGAGCAGGGGCCACGGTTTAAAGGTGGTTTAGGGATATTTGAATCGCCTAACCCTTGGGGGCCATGGAAAACAGTGTTTTACACAAGAGAATGGGATATGGGGCCGGGAGAATCGGGTTGTTTACCCGTTAACTGGATGAGCAAGGATGGCAGAACAATTTATTATCTATTCTCTGGAAATGATTCTTTTTCTGTAAGGAAACTCACGCTTCAAACAAAGCAATGATTACGTAACAGTATGCCAAAATTATATAATGGCATAGCTATATCTTTATCACAAATTTTATCAATTATGTTGCGTATAAATATTGCAATAATCCTTCTGTTCAGCGTGTTTTTCTGTGCTTCAGGAACAGCGATTACTAAACAACAGGCAATGCCTTTTGGCAAAGGCAATCAATTAATCGTTGATGCTAATACCGGTTTGATCAGTATAAAATACAATGGTAAATTTATTATCTCAAATGCTTCTGCCGCATTTGCCTTAGGCGATACCAAATATCAACGCAGCGATTTTAAAAAGCATGCTATAAAAACAGAAGTCGTACATGATAAAATTGGTACAGGAAAGGTTTTAATATTGACCTCAACCAAAGCAGATGCGCCTGTTATGATCCAGCGTTTTTACTGCTATCCAAACAAGGAATTTGTTATAACCGAACTGGAGATTGATGGTCATGACCTGAGTTCTAATTACATGGCGCCAGTAATAACAACTAAAGCTGATCTTTACACCAATAGCCAAGCGCAGTCATTATTTGTGCCTTTTGATAATGATACTTTTATCAGGTATGAATCTAAGGACTTGAACAGCCAACCCGTTACCAGCGCTGAAGTAGGAGTGGTTTATGATAATGAATCAAGAAAAGGATTGATATTAGGCTCTTTAAATCATGATAACTGGAAAACCGGAGTTAAAAGTAAAGGAGTTAAGAGTCACATTAACCAGCTTGAAATTTGGGGTGGATTGAATAACGTAACCATTACGCGCGACTCGATGGCGCATGGTTCTTTAAAAGGGGATAAGATCTTATCTCCAAAAATGTTTATCGGTTATTTTTCTGACTGGCGCACCGGCCTGGAAACATATGCACGTACCGGAAATTTAGTGGAAGGCAGATATATTAAACCATGGACTAAAGCTACGCCGGTAGGCTGGAATAGCTGGGGCGTAATTGCCGAGCACATCAGTTACGATAAAGCGACCGCCGTGGCCGACTTTTTTGACAAACAGATCCCCGCATTTCGTAATGCTGATGGAACTGCATATATAGACCTGGATTCGTTTTGGGATAACATGGTGAAGGGGGGAATAAGGGGTGACTTTTCAAAGCTTAAAGAATTTGTAAATTATTGCAAGGACAGAAACCTGCAGCCTGGAGTTTACTGGGCCCCGTTTACCGACTGGGGATTTAAATCGACAAACCCAGACCGTACAGCAGAAGGAAGTAATTACAAGTTTTCTGAAATGTGGACAAAAACTGATAAAGGATTTCATGATCTGGATGGAGGTAGAGCTTTAGACCCAACCCATCCAGGGACACAAGCACGGATAGCTTATGTGTTGGGCAAATTAAAAGATTGTGGTTTTAAAATGATCAAGATCGATTTCCTGGGGCATGGCGCGGCGGAGTCTACTAAGTTTTACGACCCTAAAATCACAACAGGTATGCAAGCCTACCGGGTGGGAATGGAAACCGTTATTAAAACGCTTGATAATTCGATGTTGGTTTACGCGGCTATTTCGCCATCGCTGGCAACAGCAAAATACGTGAATATGCGCAGGATAGCCTGCGATGCCTTTCACTCTGTTAAGGATGCTGAATACACCCTTAACAGCGTTACCTATGGTTGGTGGCAAACTTATTTGTACGATTATGTAGATGCTGATCATTTGATCTTTCAAAAAGAAAGCGTAGGCACCAACAAGATCAGGCTGGTGTCGGGTTTAATTACCGGATCAGTAATATTAGGCGACGATTATAGCAAAGACGCAACGTGGCAAAAACAGGTTAAAGAATGGATACAACGGCCCGAGCTTAAAGAGCTAATAAAGAGTGGAAAGGCCTTTATGCCTGTAGAAGGTGGTGAAGGCGGAGCAGCTGCACAGGCATTTATAAGGAAAGACGCCAAGAATATCTACCTGGCTGTATTCCATTACAAAAAGGAACCTGCAAATATTATGTTGATCGCAAAGCGATTAGGGCTTGCTGCAAACAGAAATTATCAGCTAACAGAAATACTCGGTGATAAAGACATTAGTGGCGCTAATAACTTTGAGGTGGGGTTTAATGAGGAGGGTGCCCATTTGTATAAAATAACTTCTTTATAAAAGTAAAACGCTATTTTCTGTTGATAGCTATATAATCAAGAAACAATTGAGGATTTAGGCCGCACTCTTTTATAATATTATTAAAGTCAATATTAAGCTGTTTATAAAAAGCGGGCGATGAGTTTTGTAACGTTATGCTCTGTAATAACATAGATGTGATATAAAGCTTCGGAAACTTGTACCCGGAGTTTAGGGCAATATCATTAATGTTTTCCATTTCATTTGATACCAGGCTTTCTTCCGTGGTGTTTAGCAAAGTTTTGATCTTTACACTATGAAAAAGGATTTTCATATATGGTGTTAATAGATCTTCATTTTCTTCATAGTCAATCGCAATAGATTGATACGTTTCAGAAACCTTTGCTTGGTCGCCAAGTTCCAAATAAGCGTTTGCCTTAAATATTTTTATGAAGAAGCCATATTGCGAATTATCGTTTTCTTTTATTTTACTTCGATAATTCTTATCAAGGAAATTAATAAAGCGCAATGTTTTTTTAGGATTATTACACAATAACATTGTAAACAAACCTAAAAGGTAAAGCATATCATTCGATGCGCTTTCTTTTATACTAATATCATAGGGCCTTTTAAAATATAGCTTGGTCAGATCAATTAATGCCTCGGTTTTAATTATTCCATATTTTAACTGGTAATAAATAGCATCCAGGCAGCTTAATGGATTAACGGCAAATATCTCATATTCGGCTTTTGGAAACGCTTTAAGTTTTGCCAGATTTATTTCCAGATCATTAAGATCAAGCTGTATAGCTGCAATAATCGCTAATGTAGAATGAATAAGCACTTTCTTTTGATTCGACTGGTCGAATTTCAATAGAACATGAAGGAACTTCCTGTAATCAGTATTTACCAATTCCAATCCGAAGAAATAATCAAACAGCTCATCACTAAATGAATTTTTAAAGTAATTTATGATCGAGTCATTTCCGGTAGTAGATGCGTATTCGGTTTGTAATACTTCACCAAGGAAGGTGATCAGTTCAGATTTCTCATTTGTAGTTAATTGTACGTTTGTTATGTATTCGATATTTTTTAACTGCCCTGATTTGATAGCGTGCATAATGCACCACTTCAGTACTTTTACTTTGTGTTTATTGTTAGCTAATAAACTGTTTATTGATCTTATAAGATCAATATCCAGCAAGTTCCCGTTGTTATAAAGCAATGTTTTGGCAATACTATGCTCCATAAAATCTGTATTGCCAAATACAATATAGGTATGCTGCAGATAGTTATTGTTTTCAGCAAACTCCCTGATAAATCCAATGTTTATAAGCTCCTGATAGGCATGGGGCGATTTTTTAATATCGCCTGCAACCTTTAGTTTATTTATAATATAAACATCATTTGCTATGTCTAATTCTTCAACCAGGGTTTTAATCAGGAGTATTTTTTCGGTAGAGTAGTGCCCCAGGTATACTTTCTTTAAAATGAAAGTAGACAAGATCTCATAAAAACTGATGTGATCAATATTGGTTTGCGAAGAAAACTCTTTATGCTGCTGATAATAAAATTGAAAATATAAGGGATGGTTGAAACTTTCTATAATGTCATTGGGTATAGCATTTTCAATATTTAAGTTAATTTGATTGCATAAAAACTTAATTTCCTGCAAGTTAAGTAAAGGGATATTTATATAATTCGGATCTTGTCCAAACCCTGTAAACCACGTATTATTATTTATTTCAAGCTCGTGCCGATTATTTATCCAGGTAGCGGTACGGGTAGTCAATATCAGTTTAAACCAATCATGATGCTGATAAAACGAAAAAATATCAACAAGCTGGTTAAGGATTATTTTAAAATGATCGCCCTTAAACATATGCTCATCAAACCCATCAATGATCAGATAAAACTTAGCGTCTTTACGTTGCTTTACATCTAATAGAACGCTGATGTCATTATCCGTATCATAGCCAAGTAAAGCCAGCATCCAGTCGTGGATGTCTTTGCCGCTAACTATAACGCTCATAACAGCATTACTGCTAAACAGTAATACAATATCATTATTACCTTTTAACGCGTCAATGGCGGCTTTTTTCTCGACCCATTGGCAAAGAGCTATTGTTTTTCCGTAACCAGAGGGTGCACACAATATGGTACCTGTGAGATTAGAATTAAGAAATTCATCAAAATGATGATCTGTAAACTCCCGCTCAATGGTTTGATTATAAGGTATGCCTGATTTGTTTTTTAAAGCCTGTAACGCAAAGCCGGTTATTTTATCAGCATTTTGTTTTAATGTCTGCCAGCTTAGTTCTTTTGCAGGTGTGGTTTCGTCTTTGTCTTGTTTTTCGCAAAACGCCGCCCAGCTTTTATAACCACAATATCTGGACAAAACATCCAGCGTAAATAATGAAGGGCTGTACTTGCTAAAAGCAAAGCCATATATGCGTTTAAAGGTGGTTTCGCTAATGCGATTACCATTTTTCTTAAATATTTTATCAGATAATGTTTTACAATCAGACGGCAGCATGTGCACAATGCCCGAGTTGATAAGCATTAACTTTTTTAATTCTTCATACTTTGGTAATGAAATTTTATTCATTATCTATTCTCTCCACTGTACTAAATCCTTTCATAACTAATTCAACCTGTTGCATATTATCACCGGTTGTACTTAAGCGTTAATCAATTTAGCATCCATGATTTTAGGTAGTTGGTTACAGGTTATGATCATAATGGTTATTTCAAAGATTGGTATAAGGTTTAAGTACAAACAAAGATTATATACTACACATAGCAATGTAATCAACTAACATCAAAAATTGTATTAGTCAGAGCTTATTATAATTTAAATTATAACAATAGGATAATATATGAAATTATATTATACCTATAGTTAACATTATTATATAACGATGACTAAAAAAGACCCTGTTTGTTTTGGGAGCGATAAATATAATTTATTGATCCCGCTGTAGATTGTACATAGCAATCAGATAAAGTCTTTTCTGAACTTGAGATGGAGTAAATGTTTATAATCATAAATGTTAAGATTAAGATAAATACAATTATATGGAATACCTTAAATCTAAACAGCAGTTGTGTGACGAATGAATAAAATGAACAAATAAGACCAACAGTTTAAGCATTTTAAAAGTAAATCATGAATGAGAAATAAGTATTATTTATCATCTTCTGTTTCTTCTAACTCATCCTCTTTTTTGCCTTTGCCTAAATGTATTTTAGGGTTGTCCTGGGTGCCGGTGATGGTCATAGGTATTCCGAATATGCCCAATGGAGGCAAACCAAGCCTGAATTGTAAGTTTAATTTGCCATCTAAGCCCACCTGGCCCTCAAACCTTGGCCTAAACCCTGCAATCCGCATTTTAGTGCGCTCAATGGTCATGATATTATTCTTAATGCTTGTTTTAATCTCAACTTTAGACACATCGCCACCTTTGCCCAGGCTGTCGTGCCCGGTTTGTTTACCGACAGCTCCAAACAGTTTAAACCCCTTTATCTTTACACTTTTGACTGATAGTACTCCGCCACCTTTTAATGAAGGATAAACCGGCCTCATATCACCGTTAAGTTTGCCGCTTAACTGGTAATCTAAACCTACGATACCTTGCGCAGAAGCAGCAGACGATGCCATATCATGAAATAGCTTCACTTCACGATAGGCTCTTTGTATATCAAAATCTTTGGCGTTTATATGATAATTAAACAGAGCACTGGTAGGGGTTATGCTTTGATAGTCGGCATCCATTACAACTGGTGCGCCTATCAGGTTAAAACCGGCTTGTTTTAATGACAACTGCCCATTATTAATAATCATCTGTCCTTTAACATCATTTATATTAAGGCCATTATATTTAACACTCTTCACATCTGCTGTAAAAGTTAAATTAAGATTGGCCGGAATAAGTATCACGCCTGTTGATTTGCCTGTGGCTTTTTGACCGGACGAAGGGGGGGCGCTATCAGCGAATACCATAAAATCATCAGCAATGATGTTGCTGCTTGTTAAATTGAACACGCCCTGTAATGTCGAGTTTGGCTTAACCGCATAATCTATCGCGTTTGACAGAGCGCCGTTCAGCACAATGACAGAGCGGCCATAATTAGCTGTAAAACTGTCGAAGTTCATTTTATCCTGGTTAAAGCTAAAGATGCCGGATTTAATCAGAAAAGGTTTCGGGAACAAGTCTGATGTCAGAACCAGGTTCTTAACCTGTATTGAGCCTTTATTATTTAACTGATCGTAACGGCCGGCGGTTGCATCGCTTTGTTTGCCTTTTAATGAAAAGTTGGTGGTGATCAATCCCTTAACATCATATCCTTTAACAGCAAATACTTTATAGATCTTACCAATGTCCACTGTGCCTTGTGAACTTATGCGATATTCAAGGTCGTTGAAATTCTTCAAGTCAGCTTTAAGAACAAACGGTTTGCCCTCAAAACTTAACGAAACCGGTTTAATATTAACCTTTAATCCTTTTAACGAATTCGTATTATTGACAATGCTTGCACTAACCTGTATATCCTTAACCGGGTGCGGATAGTACTTGGTTTGTATATAGCCGTCAGCTAAGTTAATATCAGCTTTAGTTACAGGATATAAGTTATGGGAGGGGGCATATTTCCCTTTGGTTTTAACGTTCGCGTTTATGATACCACGAAGGTCCAGTCCGTCAACCGGGTAAATATTTTTGATATCGCCCAGATTGAATTTGATATCGGCAGCGGTATTTATGAAGATTCCTGAAGTGTTATTCAAGCTAAAATGTCCCTTAATGTAATTGCTTAATGCAGCAATATTGATATCGTTTATTTGAAGTTTGGCGTGCTTTACATTGTTATCAGGGCAGTTGGCATCAATGTCAAAACTGATATGATCAATGGCTTGAGGCAATTTGGCATACTTAAAATAACCATCTTTAAACGTTGAGTGCAATGTAAACTTCGGGATGCTGGTAATAACCGTATCGACATGGCGCAGTCCTCTTTTTTGCAAGCCGGTGATATACTTACCCTGTGCTAATAATTGTAAGGCATAGCGGCCCTTTATTTTAAATGGTTTAACCCCCAAGGCCGATCCCCATTTGTCAAGATCAATTTCGGTATTGACCTTGGCGTAGATCTCAGGCGATTTGATACCTTTTACTTTGAATACCGAATTGAAGTAATCCTTGCCAATGTTGAAATGAACAGAATCAATGTTGAGCCTAAGATTATCCGGGTTAAGGCCGGGTACCTGCGCATTCATGTTAATGTACAGGTTCTTTACAGGTAATGGGGTGTTTTTACTGGCGATATAACCATTGTTTACCTTCATGCTGAAGTTCAGGTCAGGCCTTACATTGCTTGATGCTATGTATTTGCCCGTAAGTGACAACTGGATATTGCCTGTACCATTGATATCAGTATCATCGCCCCATTTAGCTATGGCTGCGGGCATCGCGGTAAAGATATCGCTCAGGTCGCTTTGGTAGCTGGATACCTTGAAATCCATGTCATAGCCATCTTTCAGGAACTCGAACCGACCCTTAAACTGAACAGGCAGTTCATTTATCATCAGGTCGTTTTTTTGAAAGCTAAACGCAAGCGATTTGGTATTGATACTTGTCACCAGGTCGGCGTTTACTTTTTTGTTGATCACATACGGTTGGTTGCCATAGTAAAAATCGATTGAACCGATCTCGGTATGCGAGTGCAAGTCGAAAAGATCCTTGCTCAGGTCGCCGCTGCCTTTGTAGTTAAAGTTGCGGGCATTGATCAGCAGGGGTAGTGACTTATCGTTATAATACAAATGGCTTTGCTCGATCAGGATCTGCTCAATACCTAATGACGCGCTGCTGGTATCGTTAGCTGACGGTGTTGCTTTAGGTTTAGCCCGGTAAACATTGTAGTTGGCCTTACCGGAACTGTCCACCAAGATGTTTATGTTAGCCTGGCTCAGGTATATTTTGTTGATATTGATCTTGCTTTTAAATATCGAACTGATATCAATAGCTAATGAGATCTCTTTAGCGGCAATTAACGTGTCTTTTTGAAACGGGGCACTGCCTTGTAATGAAAAATCGCTTAGCGTAAGGGTAAGCGATGGGAACCTTTTAAAGAAAGATAAGCTGGTGCCCGAAAACGAAAGCTGGCTGTTGATACTACCATTGGCCCATTGCTTTATTTTTTGTGTAATGGTTTGCGGGAACAGGTAGGGAAGGAGGAACATCAAAGCAAGTAAACTTACTATACTTATACCTGTTACTTTAAGAGTTTTAAGCAAGATACTTTTAAAATGGATCTTCATGAAAATTGCAATAAGACGCTGTAAAGATAAGCTAATTATCCTTCATTGTACTGCTGATATGCTATGTGAGTGATCCACTTTAAAATATGGATCACCGGATCACCTTTTTTAGTTAATGTACTGTAAACAAGTGCTTTGTCAAATTGAGTGGATCAGTTTGGATCACCACTAAAAGTCAGGATTTTTAAGTGTAATACCTATTTAAATAATTGATAATCAATTAACTAAAAAATGGCATTTTTCGACCCTTTTTTAATGAGTGAATCACTAAAAGTGAATCACCTTGAATCAGTAATCCTGTCAAAAGTTTACACCGGGTTTTACTGTTGAAATATCTCCGGGTATTTCCTGATAAAATATACGGGAGTGCAGCTCCAGGCATGGCAGTAACTATTTACCGGGAAAAAGTTATAAGGCGATTTAAATTCATCCGCCGGGTCATATACCTCCCAGAAAGTATCCGCGCCTTTTTTCACCATGCCGCCCCAATAAGTTGTTACTGCTTCTTTTGCTTCGGCTTTCAAACCGCTTTCGATCAATGCAGCTACGTAATAGTGGAACATGTAGGGTGCGCCGGGCCGTACCGCATCAGGTAAAGACGGTAGCGTCTTAAGCGCTTTTTGAGCCTCGGCTTTGGTAGCTACGCCACTCAATACCATCCAGGCTTGTCCTCCGTACGATACTTGTTTGTTAGTTCCGCTGACAAACACCCCTGTTTTTTTATCATATAGGTTTTTATGGGCAGCTTCCTTTAATTTTTTAGTAATAGCGGGAATCTCTGCAACTTCGTTTTCTTTACCCAACAGCTTGGCTAAAGCATAGGTTTGGTTCAGGGCATATATGGTTATGCCCTGTAGCGGTATTTGTTTATCCAGCCCGTCTTTCCAGTCGAAGAATACCCACCATTCTCTTTCCGCTTTTTGATAATCCATCATGCCGTCAGCACCTGCGTACATTTTGGCAATATCCAATTGTTTCTTTGCTACGGGCCATAGATCTTTACCTGTTTCTACATCACCGGTAGCGGTTACATATTCTTTCAGTGCAACATTGAATAAATAACAATAATCAAGCAGTCGGCTTTTTTGCGCGTGTGGTACGGGCTCTTCAAACGCGTTAGCATTTAGGATGCCATCATCATTAGCTAAACCTGCTAACAGGTAAAGGCAGCGTTTGGTAAGGCCGTCATTTTTGAATGAGTACTGATTGGCTAACGATTCAAGATACAGATCGCCGATCCATAACCTTCTATCGCGCTTCGGGCCATCCTCATAAACAGTTTGCATGCACTCTTTTAAAGTATTTGAGCCAACCCTGTCAATGTCCTTTATAATCTGCGGTGTACCTGCCGCCAAAGCGGGTGGAGTGATGCTGACAGAAGTAGTCGCTTTAAACTGGATATCAGAGAAACCAAACTCGAAATTTGATGACGAGCCAAGCCATTCTATTTTAACATACCTGGAAGCCAACCTGCGCGGAATGGTAATTGTTGCCGGTAAAACACTAACGGTAACCGTTTCATCCTGCAGCCAGGCGCGACTTAAACCACCGGGATACGGATCAAATGGGGTGGCTAACTCGGCAGGCACTTCGCCAAAGGTTAGTTTCAAGCGTAGCGGCGCGTCCATATCGCTTCTTAAAGTTTTAAGGGTAAAGGTGCAGTAACCCGTCATGTGTTCGCCAAAGTCGACTACAATGCCGCTGGTGCCTTTGTTAAACGGCTTGTTGTAAAGCTGATCCATGCCACCCGCGCTTACCGTTTTCCATCCCTGGAAAGCGGACGCATCTTTCTCTAACTTAACAATGCCAAAAGGTTGTTTTACAGTTTCTTTTAGAACCGGCTTATATTGCTCTGCCTTTTTAAGCCAATTTTGCCGGTAGGGGGCGTAAACATCTTGGGCATTTACATGGTTTACCAGGCATATCACCATAAAAGTTAATAAGAGCATGCGCCCGGATATTATTCTGCCTGTTGCCATGTTGTTTAATTAAAGCTTGTTTATAATGATTAGTAGCTGCAATATACAAACCTTCTATTCAATCTTATCTAATGGCCTAAAGATTGAACATGGGAGTGAAATGGGAGGATTGAAGAAAACACCGAGAGTAATGCGATTAATAAAAAATGTCATCTCGAACGATTTGAGAGATCTAAACACAGATATGTAACCGACCTGTCTTGTATGGATTTCTCCCCGTTTCTTGTCGAAATGTCCGTTTTTTTAAAATATGGCACAGCAAATTATATTTGGCTACCATTTCATAATTTAAACTTTTACTTATATATTATTGTTAATCAATTTATTATGTAATTTATTTCTATCAATAGTTATATCTGTGATAACTGGCTTTAAAATCTTTACCCATTTCTATAAAACGTGCCGCGATGGTTTTTAAAAACTCTTCATCCAGTAATTCAAATACGCTGTTAACGCCATCTGTCAGGTCCATTTCAGGTATTTTGTAGCTCTGTTCTAAAATACCACGTTCGGCTTTTACAATAAATTTCTGGTTCATGTAAAAGATGGTTATTTTAAATTCAGGATGCGGTAGTTCTGCTATTACTCTCATTTGTTTAATAAATTAATATGATCTCCCAAGGGATCTTTGCCCTTTATGGTGCCAAAGGTAGCAATGGGTTTAAACCTTGCGAAAAGTTCTTCTTTATACCAGTTCTCGGCACGGGTTCTTTTTATAACCTCGCTATGTTCTCTCGACCGGTAAGCAAATGCCTTGACATCTTCCAGGCTTTCCCAAATAGAAAATGTGGCCTGACGGTACAAGGGTGCCTCGCCAATGCCAAATGAGGCTATAAAGCCCCTCGCTGTGGCCATTAAATCCGAAACACCGTACACGTTACCCCAAAAGTGTTTTAGTTTGTTTAAACGGATCGTAGCGCGTGTCAGCACGGCGATGAGCCCATCTTCCATACCCATTTGCTCATTACCGAAAGGTTCTTTACCGTCCCATTTACCATGACTTTGCAGCGGGGTCAACAATATTGTCCACTTTTCTACCAAGAAAAAATTCCACCAAAAGGCTATGAATGACTGGTTGTGAAACTGATAAAAACTCTCTGGTTTATCCCAAACAGCTAAAAGTCCCCATTGTTGCCAGTCGGGTTTGGTATCAAAGGTGCCGTTTTTACCGCTTCCCAGCAATTTCCAGAATGAGCAGCCCTTTTGCAGCATTAAAGGCAACCGGTGTATGGCCATGGCCAGCAAAGCAAACGGTATAAGCGCTTTTTTATAACGTACTATGGTAAGGCTGACGATCATTGAATTGCTAAATAAAAGATTAAATATGAGATTCGTCTTATTTACTTTTAATACGCCTTACTTACCTTTGTTTCATGGCAGAAGACCTGACAATTATAACATCAACCGATAAAGAAGCGCAATACAGATCGCTTATCCCGCAAATAGAAGCCCTGTTATTTGGCGAACCTGATCTGGTTGCCAACCTGGCAAATGTATGCGCTGCATTAAAAGAGCAGTTTAAATGGCTTTGGGTAGGCTTTTACTTGGTTAAAAACGGAGAACTGGTATTGGGGCCATTCCAAGGACCAGTGGCATGTACACGTATTGCTAAAGGCAAAGGTGTTTGCGGCGAGGTATGGCAGCAAGCCAAAACATTGATAGTTCCTGATGTGGATGCTTTTCCGGGACATATAGCATGCAGTTCTGCGTCGCGGTCTGAAATTGTTTTGCCGCTTTTTAACGACAATGAGGTAGTTGGGGTGTTAGATGTAGACAGCGAAAATTTAGCGCAGTTTGATGAAACAGATGCAAAATACCTTAACGAGGTTTTAAAGCTGATCAATTTTAATGAGTAAGATATTCCTGATAGCAGGCCTTGGGGCTGATACCCGTATTTACAATAACATCGACCTTGGCGATAACGAGGTAATACCTGTTGACTGGATAGAACCTCACAAGACAGATACTTTAAACACGTATGCACAAAAACTTATTCATCAGTATTTTATAGACGATAATTCAATTTTAATTGGTAATTCTTTAGGCGGAATGCTAGCTATAGAAATTGCCAAACAGGTAAGGCTTAACAAAGTGATCCTTATATCAAGTATTAAGACTGTTCATGAAGCCCCGGCATATTTTAAATTCTTTAAAGCTATACCTGTTCAGCGTCTACTGCCCGGAGTATTACTGACAAATTTAGGTGTACTCATTAAACCTATATTTGGTAAAATGTCTGCCAATGATGCCTGGCTGTTTAACAATATGTTGAAAAAGTCGTCGCCTAAATTTGTGAAATGGGCAATGGATGCTGTCTTAGCCTGGAAAAACGAAGTTATTCCGGCCAATGTCTACCATATTGTTGGCGACTGTGATCATGTGTTCAATTACAAGCGCATAAATAGTGATATGGTAATAAAAGGCGGTACACATATCATGATATTTGATAAAGCCAAAGAGATTAATAAATTATTGAAAGGTATTTTAAAGAAAAAATGAAGCTTGCGCCATCATTTTATCAACGTAATGACGTTTTGACTATTAGTCGGGAGCTGTTGGGTAAGTATATATTTACCTATATTGATGATGCGCTTACCGGTGGATATATTGTTGAAGCAGAGGCCTATAACGGGATTATAGATCGTGCATCACATAGTTACGGCAACCGTTTAACTCCGCGTACTGAAACCATGTACCAGCAAGGTGGGATAGCATATGTTTATCTCTGTTATGGCATTCATGAAATGTTTAATGTGGTAACATCGATAGAAGGTACACCACATGCTATATTAATTAGAGCCATACAACCAACTGATGGATTGGATATTATGCAGTTTAGGCGAAGTATGAATGTAGTTAAACCAAGCATTACTTCTGGTCCCGGATCTGTAGCCCTGGCACTTGGCATCTCCCGCAAAATAAACGGAATCAGTTTACAAAGTGATACATTATGGATTGAAGACCGGGGAATGGTTATCCCTAATGAAAATATTGCAACTGTGCCACGGGTAGGAGTTGCTTATGCAAAAGAAGACGCGCTTTTACCTTATAGATTTTATATTAAAGGTAATCCGTATGTAAGCAAGTCCAATAAATAACCGAGCTAATCCTGGGCTATAATAACAGATTGGTTGTTTCTGTGATGTTTACTAATCATTTTAAAGCGGATAAATAGTAATACTGCAGATACCATCAACCCTAAAACCAGTCCGTACCAAACGCCTGCAATGCCCCAATCCAGGCGGATACCCCAAAAGTAACCAATGGGCAGGCCAACTATCCAATAAGCCAAAAACGTAATTGCGGTAGGTATATTAACATCGCCCATGCCTCTTAAAATCCCAAGGCCAACAACCTGCGCTCCGTCAAATAATTGAAATACTGCAGCAAGTATAAGTAGCTGTGATGCAATAAGTATAACATTTTTATCTGAAGTATAAATCCATGGTAAAACATTATTGCCGAAGGTAAATATCAGCGCGGTAATACTCATGAAAATCAGCACGATATGATAGCTTGCATTGGCAGACAACCTAAGCCCATGATGATCTTTAACACCAAAGTAGTTTCCTGATTTTATGGCAGCAGCGGCAGACAATCCGCTTGACATCATGTAAGTAATAGATGCCATATTGATGGCTATCTGATGAGCTGCAAGCTGATCTAAACCAATAGTGCCGATCATAACGGCTGCCGCGCTGAACGCGCTGATCTCAAATGTATATTGTAGGGCCACAGGAGCACCGATCTTTAAGATCTTGAAACTACTGATGCGGTCGATGTTTCTTATCGCAAAATCTTTAAGGTACTGTTTGAAATTACGCGACCTGAAAACATAAACAGCCATAACAATTGCCATGGTACAACGGTCAATTAGTGTACTGTAACCAACACCCATTATGCCCATAGGATGGATGCCAAACAGGCCTTTAACAAAAGTTATCCCCAGGCATATATTGAAGATGTTACCCCATATAGATATCATCATGGCTTGTTTGGTCAAGCCAAGGCCCTCTGCAAACTGTTTAAACGTATTAAATACCAGCATGGGTATTACCGATAACCCCAACAGCATTAAAAACGGTTTAGCCTGTTTTAAAACCTGCGGCGATTGATGTAACTGATCCAGGAAATAAATAGAACCCAAACAAACCAGTCCAAAAAGAATAAAGCCGGTTATCAAATTAATAAATAAACTATTTGACAATAGCTGCCCGCATTCCTTAAACTCTTTACGGCCGTTATATTGGGCAATTAGGGGAGTGGAACCATAGGAGATACCAATGCCGATGATCATCGGGACTACAAAAATACTCGAAGCTAATGACACTGCGGCCAGGCTAACCGTACCCGCAAAATGACCAACGATAATGGTATCTGATGTTTGAACCAGGGTATGGCCCAATTGTGATATCACAACCGGTATAGCCAACCTGAGGTTGTCGCCATAATGCGCCCGGTGTTTTTTGTAAACAGATAACATGAAATGTAGCTTTATATTAAGCCGCAGTATAATACTCGTCTTTTTCGGTTGTGTGGATCTTGATGACACCCGACAGCACCATGTTAACCAAAATGCGCTGAGCAGCCCTGCGGCCAACTTTTATCAATTCACAATATTCTTTAACAGTGATGCGGTTCATTTTTTCAAGATACTCTAACAGCGATTTTTCTTTAGACGAATATTCGATTAAGACGCCTGCATTATCTGCCGATCTTTTTAACACATCAACAACAATTTTACTGGCTAAAACGCTTTTATCTTTTACCCTTACGTATACCCACCATTTACCATCTTCAGCAAGCGCATAGTGTGGTTTTAACGTGCTTTCGGCTGTATCAACAACCAGTACCAGTTTATCGTCCACATAGATCTCTTCAAACAACGGTTCTAATGCCGGCCTTGAGAAAAGGTGTGCGGCTTTTGTTATCATATAACGCTCTTCGTCTTCAGATTTTACACCTTTTATTGTGCCATCGTCAGCTACGCCAATTAATAGCCGGCCGCCTTTATTATTAGCGAACGATACCATGGTGCGCGCAATTTTTTCGCAGCTGGTTATGGTTTTTTTAAAATCAAGTGTTACGCCTTCGCCCTCAAATATCAGTTTCTTTACGTTCATTTTTCTTCTTTGTTAGGTACCTGGTAGGGCGTAAATATTTCCATCCATCTTTCCGGACGGGTTATTTCTGTAAATCCAAATTGGCTGTATAAACCATGTGCATCTGCAGTAGCTAATGACCATCGCCTTAATCCCTGCAACTCGGCGTGATTAACTATGGTTTGTATTAGCCATTTTGACAAGCCTTTGCCTCTAAATTCGGGCAGAATAAATACATCAGCAATATAGGCAAATGTAGCTTTATCGGTTATTACTTTTGCAAAACCTATTTGTTCGTTATCATAATATACGCCAAAGCAAAAGGAGTTTTCTATTGAGACTTTTAAGGTGGCCGCAGGTATGCCTTTTGCCCAATAAGATTCCTGGTCAAGATATTTATATATCACATCAAAATTTAGCAGGCTTTTATCGGTAGATATACTGTAGCCTTTATCTAAAAATGCCTTATCGTTTACTATAACCTTCATCACAATTATTTTTCGATAAAATTTAAGTTTCTTAAATAAACCTCATTCATTAGTGACACACACACTTCGCCACTGGTGTTATATATATCAATGGGATGCGATTTAATGTATTTGCCACCTGTGTTTAATATGTGTTCAGCTTCAGCTATTTCTTCCTCGCTTATATGGATCTTAAACTGCAATTTAGTTAATCCGGGTTTTAAAAACTGAATCTCTGACGATTTTGACCAGGCTATTACGTTGTAGCCCTTATGGGTAAATATCTGGTGAAACAGCAACGGAAAAAATGGGTCGGCTGCAGAAAATATAGTACCGCCAAATATAGAATTATTGTAGTTCCTGTTAAAAATGCTTTTGTTTATCCGTACGGTAACGCCCCTAAATCTTTTATCAATTTTAACTACCCAAATGCGTTGAAAAAAAAGAGGAGGGTAGATGCGCATTCCCCATTTGGATAATCTTTCTGATATTACCATAACGCTTAAATATCTGTAATAAAAATTAAATATCGATCAGTAATAGCTCATAAATTAATTTCTGATGATGCCGTAGTGAATATGTGAACATATAGATTATTGTAAACAATGACTTTAAAACTGGGTTAATAATTCAGTTAACATTAAAAAACTAATATCTATACTTATGAAAAAGCAAATTTTAAGTTTCGCGCTTGTCGCGACAATGATCGGATCATTAGCAGTCGGTTGTAGTTCAGAAAAAAAAGCCGGCACATCTGATTCGACGTCTACAGACACCAGTAAAATGGCAAGCCCGGATACCGGTAAAAAAGATACTACTAAAAAAGACACCGGAAAAATGTCAACTGACACTACTAAGAAAATGTAAATTAATCGGATACGTTCAATCAAAATGAAGCTCAATTTATTGGGCTTTTTTTTTATGCTAATTATATTATATAAATTATCACATAATTAACATTATGTTAAGTAATGTTATCTAATAAAAGCCTGCCCTTTCTTCAGGCAGGCTCTAAACATTAGTTACCAGGTAATGCTTCTATTTTTTTCTGAGTTGCAGTTGCTTCTGCTGCGTTTTTAGTACCCAGGTAATAATTTTTTAAATTGATCAAAGCATCTTTAGATTTTGGATTCAATTCGGTAGCTTTTAATAAATAAGGTTTTGCCTGTTCAAACAGCGCATTTGCTTTTGCAATGGCCGCATTGTATTCTTTTTGTTTACTTGGTGGTAATTGGTTTGCAGCGTTATACTGATCAATTGCCGGCGCCAAGTATGCATAACCCAAGTTTAAATTAGCTTCAAAAAACTCAGGATCGATATCTACTGCTTTTTTATACATTTCTGCTGCTTTTGCGTAAGCCTCATCTTTTTTTGTTTGTAGAGTAGCTGGTATTGCCGCAGCATCTTTGCCTGCCTTTTTTAATTTAGTGATTTCTGCACCGGCATTGCCACCTTCAGTAGTATAAACTAAACCCGCATAATAGTATAGGTTTTTGTTTTTGGGGTCGTTAGCTATAGCAGCCTGTATTTTAGTAAGAATATCCTGAGCTTTACCTGCTTGTAAACTAACCTCAATTTCTCTTCTTCTTAATTCAGCGCTTGTTGGGAACTTTTCTACACCTTCTGCAGATATTTTCAAAGCGCTTGCAGTATCTTTTTGCATTAGATAAATACTTGCCATATCAGAGTAAATGCTTTCTTTTTTAGAAAAAGTAACCGGTAAAAGTTTCGAGTATGAGGTAATAGCGGCCGGATAATTTTTACCTGCTACTGCAGCTAAGCCTGAATAATATAAAGCAGTTGTATCTTCAGGAAAAAGTTGGTGGAAATAATCGAAATCTTTATAGGCGGCATCATATTTTTTATCCTTAAAGTCTATTATTCCCCTATTTAACTGGTATTGCGCCAAGTTATTGGCGGCATCATTTGTTAATACTTTGTTCTCGCCGCTGGCGTCTAATTCTTTGGCCTTTTTTAAAGCAGCATCGGCATCATTAAAATATGAAACAGCTTTAGCACTGTCACGTAATGCATAAGTTGCATAAACTGCCGCTTTTACCGCGTAAGTTAAAGGCAATTCTGCGGTTTTAGAATTGGCTCCTGCCTTTTCAATTGCTATTTTAGCCTCATTAAGATTTTTATCAGCTTCGGCAAAAGTTGCTTTTACTTTGTTTAAAGTTACATACTTTACATACGAATCCTTGGCGTAATTTAACTCATATTTTTGAGCAAATGCCGTGGTACTGGCTACGCCTAATAAGCCTGCTATCAAAAATTTAATTCTCATAGTTTAATTTATTGATTAGTTAACTGTTTTAGTTTATTATTTATTTTGTCTAGTTGATCTTTATTGTCGGTTTTAGCATAAACAAGCTGCAAAACCTGCAGGCAATTTACATCATTCGGAGATATTTCATTTGCTTTTTCAAGCCATTGCTGTGCATATGCTAAATTTTTACCGGCGTCACCATTCTTTTTTAAGGCACTTGTTTTTAAATAAAGCAAACCTAAATTAAATATCGGTTCGTATGCAGAACTATTTAAATCAATAGCCTGTAAATACAACGATTCGGCCTTATCGTACTGATGTAAATGCTCATAACAATTTGCCGCAACCAATACAATATCGGGGTTATTTGGGTTAATATCAAGTAATTGCGGCAATAACGGACCTAATGCTTCATAGTCGCGTTTGTTGTTATAGATATTAGCTTCATCCAGTAATAAAAACTTGTCGTTCGGCGCTAACCGTCTGCCTCGTTTAAGTACATCAATAGCTTTAGCCGTATCTCCTATAGCTTTATATACATTTGATGCAGCTTCAATATTGTCAGTTTTAGCACTATCTGTCTTGATGAGGTTGTCGTAATACTTAGCAGCTGTAATTACATCACCCAACTTATTATTAGTGTACGCTATGTAGGCATTAAGGGGCTTAAATGCAGGTACATATCTGTGCGCTTTTAAGAACATGGTACCGGCATTAGTATAGTCAGATATCTTGATATAGGCAAAAGCCTTGCGAATGTAAACATTAGCTAAGCATTCCCTCACAAAATCCATCTCGGGCTGATACTTATAGATCTTTTTGCGGGTATTTAAGATATCAACCTGTTCAACTGTTTTTCTGAAATAGTTTTCGGGTTGGCCGAGTGTATTCGTCGAGTCGATATATAAAATAGCAGAGTTGATAACTGCGCGATAAACGTTCTGATCAAGTATATTAGTATCAGGCTGTAACTTAAGTAAGCTATCTATGGATTTTTTAGCATTAGCTAAATTCTTGAGTTCCTTTTTTTGCTTATAATAAGCTAAATTATTTACTACACCTTTTAGCACTTCTGATTGAGCGAATGCAAAAGATGTAGTAAACAGGATCAATAAAACCGATATTGTTATTTTACGGCCGTTCATTGTTTATTCAGTTATGTCAATTTGAGATGTTGATTCGGCATCAGTATCAGGTGTTGAATTTGTATCCGGGTTTTCGCCTGAATTTTCAACATCTGTTACCTCTTCCTCATCGTCATGCTCTATTTTAGCTACTGACGCAATTTCGTCATTGCCTTTTAATGTTATTAACCTCACTCCTTGTGTAGCGCGTCCCATTACCCTCAGTTCGCTTACAGCGATACGAATGATCACACCTGATTTATTAATGATCATCAGATCTTCATCATCAGTAACACCTTTTATGGCTACAAGGTTTCCGGTTTTTTCAGTTATGTTAAGTGTTTTTACACCCTTACCACCCCTGTTGGTTACCCTATAGTCATCAATATCGGTACGTTTACCGTAACCTTTTTCAGACACTACTAATACGGTAGTTTCAGGGTTATCGATACTGATCATGCCTACAACCTCGTCATTATCGCTATCTAAAGTAATACCCCTAACGCCTGTAGCGGTACGGCCCATTGGCCTTACCGTAGCCTCGTTAAAGCGTATCGCCCTACCCGATTGCAACGCCATTACAATTTCGCTGCTGCCAGTTGTTAACGTTGCTTCTAATAACGAATCGCCCTCGTTAACATTTATAGCGTTGATACCGTTTGCGCGTGGCCTTGAATAAGCTTCTAACGAAGTTTTCTTGATCACACCCTTTTTGGTACACATAATGATAAAGTTGTTCTCAAGGTACTCAGTATCCTTCAAATTAACAACCTTAATATAGGCTTTTATGTTTTCTTCTTTAGGGATATTTATGATATTTTGTATAGCACGGCCCTTAGAAGTACGAGATCCTTCCGGAATTTCAAACACCCTTAACCAGAAACATTGGCCCGATTCTGTAAAGAAGAGCATGTAATTATGGTTTGAGGCTATCAGCAGGTGCTCAATAAAATCTTCATCACGGCTGTTGCTGCCAATTGATCCTTTGCCACCTCTGCCCTGTCTGCGGTATTCTGTAAGCGATGTCCGTTTAATGTATCCTTCTCTGGATATTGTTATTACAACATTTTCGTCTTCAATAAAGTCTTCGGTTTGCATTTCTGCTGACGAATGCACCATTTCTGTTTTGCGCTCATCACCGTATTTATCTTTGATCTCGGCCAGCTCATCTTTAATGATCTGCATCCTTAAACCTTCATCTGCTAAAATCGAGTTTAAATGGTCTATCAGTTTCATTAAGCTTTCGTATTCGTCTTTGATCTTGTCGCGTTCCAGTCCGGTTAACCTTCTCAAGGTCATGTCCAGTATGGCACGTGCCTGTATATCGCTTAAGCCAAAGTTGCTCATTAAGCCTTCTCGGGCCTCATCAGGCGTTTGTGATGCGCGGATCAATTTAATAACCTCATCCAGGTGATCTAAGGCTATCAGCAAGCCCTCCAAAACGTGCGCGCGTTTTTGTGCTTCGGCCAGCTCAAATTTAGTGCGGCGGATAACAACCTCATGTCTGTGCTCAACAAAGTGATGGATCAGATCCTTCAGGTTTAGCAGCATTGGGCGGCCATGTACCAGTGCAATGTTATTTACACTAAATGAAGTTTGTAACGCTGTGTATTTGAATAAGTTATTTAATACGATAGCTGCATTTGCTTCGCGTTTTATCTCGTAAACTATCCGGATGCCTTCACGGTTTGATTCGTCGCGAATGGCAGATATGCCTTCCAGTTTCTTATCATTAACCAGGTCGGCAGTACGTTCTATCATCAGCCCTTTATTTACCTGGTAAGGTATCTCTGATACGATGATCCGTTCACGGTCGCTACCGTAGGTTTCAATTTCTGCACGGGCACGCAGTACTACACGGCCACGGCCGGTTTCAAGCGCTTCACGCGGGCCTTCAAAGCCATATATGATACCTCCTGTTGGGAAATCAGGGCCCTTAACATATTTCATTAGCTCGGTAACCTCAATATCGCGGTTATCGATCAATGCCATAGTGGCATCAACTACTTCCGACAGGTTATGCGGAGCCATGTTAGTGGCCATACCCACTGCAATACCCGATGCGCCGTTAACCAGCAAATTAGGGAACTTTGCAGGTAATACAGTTGGTTCCTGTAACGAGTCGTCAAAGTTTAACTGGTAATCTATGGTGTCTTTATTAATATCGGCCAGCATTTCCTCGGCAATCTTTTCAAGCCTTGCCTCAGTATAACGCATTGCCGCAGGATTATCACCGTCAATTGAACCGTAGTTACCCTGGCCCTCAACCAACGGATAACGTAAGCTCCACTCCTGCGCCATACGCACCATGGTGTCGTATACAGATGAATCACCATGCGGGTGATATTTACCCATCACTTCGCCCACAATACGGGCCGATTTTTTATAAGGTTTGTTATTATTTAAACCCAGATCAAGCATACCGAAAAGCACACGCCTGTGTACGGGTTTTAAACCGTCGCGCACGTCAGGCAATGCACGCGATACGATAACTGACATTGAATAATCAATGTAAGCCGATCGCATTTCTTCGTCAATATTTATAGAAATAATTCTGTCCTCTTTGTTCGGATTATCGTTCTCTGTACCTTCAGCCATTTTTATTTATTTGTAGATATTTTGCTTTATAATTGATCGTAAAAAACGGATTTTTTATACGACCTGCGAAGTTAAGAATTTAGTTGATTTATCACCCTTTTTTTACCAACAAAATGGCAGTCTAACACATATTTGAACCTCAATAATTTGCACTTTTTTCCACATATCATGATTAGTCAACATTAGGCGATGGTTTACAAGAGTTATTCGGAGTTTTTACAATGTAATTTTGTCCCACGTAAGTGTGTGACAGATGGGACAAGTGGGACAGTATTTTGATTTAAATTGTTGATTATTAGATTTTTGTTAAAAATTGGTGGGACAAAATGGGACAAAGTCACTGACAATATTACACCACCAAAGAAATCGATTACATAATTATGTGACTAATTATGTACCTTAATTAAAAAAACGCAGAGCCAAAAAAATGAAAACCGTGATCCGCTTAGCCGCTATAGTTTTTCTGTTGATAATCAGTCAATTGATTATGGCTCAAACGCCTATCCCAAAACTAACTGACAGAAGCAAAAAAGGCATATTACAGTACTTCAAAACCATTGTTAAAAATAACCAGGTTATTGTTGGGCAGCAATGCAGCCAATCGCTTGATGTGGCGTTGGAATATAAAAAGAATTTTCAGCGCCTGTACGATTCTACCGGTCATTACCCTGCTTTGTTGGGGCTGGATTATGGTTATTTCCCAAATATTGATTTTGTGCAAACCAACCAATATGCCTTAAAGCACTGGCAAAGTGGTGGGTTGGTAACCTTAAGCTGGCATGCCGACTGCCCGTTTACCGCGGGTTATAACGTTCGGTTAAATACGGTTGATAATAAAAATATTATCGACCTGAAAAAACTATTAAAAAACGCACCCGAGTCGAAGGAAAAAGACAGTTATCGTGCCGAGTTAGCCAATGTTGCAAAAGCATTGAAACAACTAAAAAATGCAGGAGTAACGGTATTATGGCGGCCATTCCACGAGATGAATGGTACCTGGTTTTGGTGGGGAACAAATGATGTTAAAAACCCGACCAATCAAAAAGACTATGCGGCACTTTGGATAGACCTGTATAAAACGCTGACCGTAGATTACGGCCTGGATAACCTGATCTGGATCTATGCGCCTAATATTGCCGGTAACTACTTCCCTGCCCCTGCTGCATTTTATCCCGGTGACAAGTATGTGGATATCGTGGCCATAGATAATTATCCTAAAGTCCCCGCATTTAATGATTACCCCGAATTGATCAAATTAGGCAAGCCGGTTACCGAAGCTGAAATAGGCCCGATTGAAGAATCGCACGGAAAATTTGACGAGCTGGAAGTATTGAAAGTTTTTAAAGGAAAAGCCCCCTATTTTTTACAGTGGCATAGCTGGCCGGGCGCAAAAGTTAATATTGTTGACAACCTGCATTACAAAGCGCTGATGGATGATACATCGGCGATTACGCTGGATAAGATGCGGTAGGTTAATCAGTTATCCCCCGTTTCTCGCAATGACGCTTTGATAAATAATCTTACTTCGTCTTTACCCAATAATCTTCAATAACAGCGCCGTTAGGTAAAGTTCCTTTTAATTTTAGGGTGTCTTTTATGATGGTATATTGGTAATGCACAGTTTTACCAATCATACTTTGATCCTGAAGGCAAAAGGTTTGGGTTTCCAGGCAACTGTCGCCGGCCAAAGTATAATCACCGCTTTCATATTTGACAGTGGGTTGGTCGGGTTCGTACAAAAAGGCGTCGAACTTAGCATCGGTATATTTTCTTTGCTGCGAATAGCCTTTTGGCGCAGCCGATAATTTATAGTTGTATTTACCGCCACGGTATTCCCAGGTTCCTTTTAAGGATGCAGGTTGTTGCTTAAAAGACAACAGCGCAAATAAGATCAATATTACCGGCAGCTTTTTCATGTTTATACCCAGTTAATACCCTTTTTTAACAGGGATAATGTTTTTTCTTCTTCGCTGCCCGGCTTTGGCTGGTAGTTATACAACCATTTTGCAGTCGGCGGCAAACTCATCAGGATTGATTCTATCCGGCCATTAGTTTCCAGTCCGAATTTTGTTCCGGCATCATACACCAGGTTAAATTCGGCATAACGGCTGCGGCGCTGGTATTGCCATTGCTGCTGGTCGGCTGTAAAAGTTTCCTGCTTATGGCGATTAACCAGTTCGGTATAAATAGGGATAAATGACCGGCCCACCGCTTTTGAAAATGCAAACAGGTCATCCCAACTCAGATTATCAGTGGCGGTTAAACGATCATAAAATATGCCGCCAACGCCGCGCGTTTCGTCACGGTGTTTGATAAAGAAATAATCGTCGGCCCATTTTTTGAACCGGTCATAAAACGTGGTATTAAATCGGTCGCAAACTGCTTTTAAGCTACTGTGAAAGAACTTTGCATCATCCTCCACAACATAATGCGGGGTAAGGTCAATACCGCCGCCAAACCATCTTATCGGCTCTTTTCCCGCAGCAAATGATGACGGCATTTCAAAATAGCGGATATTCATGTGGATAATGGGCACCAGCGGATGATTGGGATGGATAACAATAGATACGCCGGTAGCAAAGAAATCATCGCTGTCCACTTTCAGGCTTTTTTTGATCACCTCGGGCAGTTGTCCGTCGACAGCCGAAAAGTTTACCCCGCCCTTTTCAAAGATATTGCCGTTTTGGATAATCCGCGTGCGTCCGCCACCGCCGCCTTCCCGCTCCCACTTTTCTTCTTCAAATCTGGCTTTGCCGTCCGTAAACTCTAAAGCAGCGCATATTTCGTTCTGGATAATCTGGTAATCGGCAGCGATTTGTTCTTTAGTGATCATTGAGCGCAAAAATGCGATTTTTTTGGAATTAGACTATAATTGACTTGTCATTTCGAAACGAGGAAAGAGTGAGAAATCTTACAAGTGCGATTAATAACAAAACGTTTAAGATTTTTCGCTTCGAAATGATAAAAAGGAATCTACGAAAGTAAATTCGCACCCTCATCCTCAATATAATCCAAATCCTTATCAAAAGTTTCTTTTAACTGGCTTGTCGCAAATAAAGCGACACCTGTCAGGATGATCATCATGATATAGCCGCTGCTGATGCGGCCAAAATGTACCATTAATGCGGTAAATGCAAAATTGATGGGGATCAATGACCCACGTACAAAGTTGGGTACGGTAGTAGTAACGGTCGACCGGATATTGGTACCAAATTGCTCGGAAGCTATGGTTACAAACGTAGCCCAATACCCTACTGCAAAGCCCATAAAGAAGCAAAGCCATTTAAACTGCGTTGGCGTAATGCCTTTTGCACTCAGGTAAAACATTACACTAATAAGCGACAGTAACAAGAAAATAAACATGGTGTTTTTACGCGAGCGGCTATACTGCGCCAGCAAACCCGCAAATACACCACCTACCGAAATGCCCACATAAGTGAAAAGTATTCCTGTACCGGCACTTAAAGGTTCTGTAGATCCCAATGCTTTACCAAACTCGGGTGCTTTTGTAACCAATATACCCACTACGTACCATAACGGCGCGCCGATGAGGATGCAATACAGGTATTTTAAAAACCGTTTACCGTTATTAAATAACATCAGGATATTGCCTTTTGAAACATCCTTGTCTGACATGTTTTTGAACATGCCCGATTCGAAAGTACCCATCCGCAGTAATAGCAAAACTATGCCCAGGCCGCCACCTACGTAGTAAGCCGTGCGCCAGTTATATTGGCCTACCCAAGCAGCTGCTACAGCGCCTAAAAGGCCTATCATGGCTACAATAGTGGTACCATATCCCCTGCGCTCTTTACTTAAAGTTTCGCTTACTAAGGTTATGCCCGCTCCCAATTCGCCGGCCAGGCCAATGCCTGCAACCAGGCGGATAACAGCGTAACTGTTAACATCATGCACCATGCCGTTAACAATGTTGGCTATCGAGTATAAAAATATCGATCCGAACAAAACCTTTATCCTGCCCAGCTTATCGCCAATAACACCCCATAATATCCCGCCCATTAACAGGCCAAACATCTGCATGTTGATGATGTAGTTACCCTCGGTTTCTATACTTGTAGCGGGTACACCAATTTCCTGCAGGCTTCTTAACCGTACAATGGAAAAGATAACCAGATCATAAATATCTACAAAGTAACCTAATGAGGCTACCAATACTAAAAAAGTAACGTTCCGTGAAATTTTGGCCGGTGTGGCGGCATCAGTCATAATACGATATAATTGGGTGGCCTAATGTAAGCGAAATAGGCAGGTTTTTAAATTTTTTGACAAAAAAAAACCCCTGGGCTTACAGAGGTTTCTTTGGGTGGGATTAGTAAATTATATTTTCTTTACATTTACTGCCTGTAATCCTTTTCTTCCGTCTTCCACATCATATTCAACGCTATCATTATCTTTAATAGCATTTACACCGCCTTGTACATCTTTAAAGTGCACAAACAGGTCTTTGCCGTCTTCGGTAACAATAAAGCCGTAACCTTTTTGTGTGTTAAACCATTTTACTTTTCCTGTTTTCATAATAATATAATAGTATTAAAAGTTTGTTTTAGATATATAGCTAAACCAGGCTGAATACAAAATGGTATTAATAATCAGTGGAATAATATACCCTGCTTTTCCAAATATATAAAATTATTTGATTATCCAAATAAAATTATTTGTTAGGTTGCGGGGTTAAACGTAAGTATGGTTTAACTTCAGTATATCCTTTAGGAAATTTTGCCGGGATATCTTCAGTTTTTATAGCAGGCACCACTACCACATCTTCTCCGTCTTTCCAATCGGCAGGTGTTGCTACGCTGTGATATGCAGTAAGTTGTAACGAATCAAGCACACGTAATATCTCCTGGAAATTTCTTCCGGTTGATGCCGGGTAAGTGATGATCAGCTTAATAGTTTTGTCCGGCCCGATGATGAACAATGAGCGCACGGTAGCGTTTACAGACGCGTTCGGGTGGATCATGTCATACTCTTCGGCTATCTTACGGTCTTCGTCTGCAACTATCGGGAAGGTAACCTCAACATTCTGTGTTTCATTAATGTCTTTGATCCAACCCCTGTGTGATTCAGCCGAATCCACGCTTAACGCCAGTACTTTAGTGTTGCGTTTTGCAAACTCGTCTTTTAAAGCTGCAGTTCTGCCCAGTTCGGTTGTACAAACCGGTGTGTAATCTGCCGGGTGCGAAAATAATACACCCCACCCATCGCCCAGATAATCGTATAGATTGATCTCGCCAAGTGAGGTTTGTGCTGTGAAATTTGGGGCTTTATCGCCTAATCTTAAACTCATGATTGTACGTTTTTAAATAGAATTATTTTTTTAAAGTTACTGCGATTGTTTAAAATAACAATGGCTATTTTAAAATTAAACTACTATTTACATAGACATTACATTATTTAATTTTAAGTATAAAAAAAGCCCCGTTAAGCAATTGCCTAACGGGGCTTGAAAATTAGTGAACAATTAATTATTTAATTGTATCAATATTTTTGATCTCACCATCAACAGGTGATATAGTTGCAACAATTTCGCTCGTTGCATTTTTAAGTTTAACAAAATATACAACAGCTTCTTCACCGTCTTGTGCTTCAAACCTGGTAACATTTGCTACGTCATAACCGCTATATTCTTTAGCGATGGTTTGTTTTGCCGGTTTGGTTATGGTTGCTAAGCTAACATCCTGAGCTAAACCCCAGAACTGACCGTTCCAATCATAATAAGCAGTGTATTTAGCGTTGTTTTGTGTAAAGCTTACGCTTTGAGAGGTAGATGTAACTATCCAAACTACATTGCTTGCATTTTCAAAATCTGATTTGAATTGAGTAAGCGCTGAGTATGATACATTGTTTTCACCTGTTTCTGTTGATGTTTTTTTTCCGCCATCCGCGAATGCAGTTACACTAAACATGGTAGCGATCACTGCGGTTATAAATAACTTTTTCATAGTGTGTGAATTTGTATTATTGACAACAAAAGTACGGCCGAGTTTAATATTAATTAAAAAATTTTAAACTTTTGTGAATATTTCATAATTTATAAACTTATTAGATATTAAATTGAAAATATTTTAAATTACTTAGTGTATTTTGTACAATATGTAAATATTGTAGATCATAAAAAAATGACAAAACTGCATTGTAACACGCTGTTTACAATGATTTTAACCATTTTCTGCCCAAAACAGCGGCAGATATTATAATTCTAAAAAAATTCCCATAGGCTACTTGGTTTTTAATGTCCACTTTGGCACAAAGCCGATTGTATGATTATAGGCCACCTGGTAGTAGGTCTGCCCTCTTTTTAACACCTGCACTTTTGAGTTGGCAGGGATATTTGTTAATGTATTAGCGTAGAAATTATCCTGATCTCGCAATTTAACTACACCTGTTACATTGGGTTGTACATAGGTAGTATATATAAAGTTGTTAGTATTGACCAAAGTATCAGATTTAGGGGATTCTGGATTCTGTAAAGCAACCCGTAATGAAGGTTTAATTATTTCAGGTTTGGTTTGTGTCGCCGGCAATTGTACAATTTTCGGGGTGTGGTCAATTTCCTTTATGGCAGACGGCCTTTGCGCATGTTGCTTGTTTCTGTGGTGTTTTACAAGCTTTTGCAGTGGATGGCTTACTGCTATAGTGTCAGTGTCAGCCAAAATGACCTGTTTATGCCCGGTAAATAAGTTTACAGTATAAGCTACAGCCAGTAATGCCAGTAACGACAAAACCACCTTTAAACTTGTACTAATCTTTTTTAAACCCGCCATAACTAATTGTACCATAATGATATGGTAACTGTAGGATTAGTTATGTACAGCTTGGTTTAAACTGTCAGCCTATTGTTACAAAGCCTTTATGTAATCAAGGAAAAGATGCAGTGCTTTGCGTTTGTCTTCGGTAAGATCAAAATCGAGTTTGTGCATCAGGTAATCTTCCATGTCAAAATCCGGCCGTTTAGGGAGCTCTTTAAGCAATTCTGCACGGTGATCCAATCCAAACTTTAGTGATTGGTCAAATTCGGCTGCAAAATCAGCCGGAATAGGTTTATTGGCTATCCAGGCAGCAAATACAAATGGCAGGCCGGTAAACCTTTGCCACTCTTCTGAAAGATCGTACACAAACGGGTACTTCTCTTTTTTGCCGAAGGTCCTGTCCCCTATTTGTACAAAAGCTGTAGTTGTCTCTGTTGTGTCAGCATAATCGGGCGCGTTGGTGATCAACTCGGGGTGTATCTTCCAAAAGTTTTTTAATAAAACCTTGGCTAAATTATTTGATGAGCGCGATTCAGGATCGAGCTGTAAATGGGTTACATCCTTAATATCGCAGTTGCTGAATATAAATACCGAGTTTACCGCGCCAGCCGCGCCAATACAATGGCTACCTACAATTTCCCAATGTGGCAAGTTAAGCGTGGCAGCCACGGGTATCAGGCCAATATCAACTTTATCGTCTATCAGTTTTTGAGCACAGTCTGACGGGATATCAAGGCTCAGGTCTATTTTATTAATGACATCGGTATGTTGTATACCGTATAAAAATGGTTTGGTATTAGTGTAGCTTACAGCTGATATTTTAATTTTTTTCACAGAAGTGTTAGTCGTTTTTTAGATGTTCGGCATTGTTGAAGCTGATGATCTCAAACTTTTCGCCGTCAAAAGTAACTTTATACAGTACCAGATTTTGGTGAGGGAAGGTATCCATCTCGGTAAGTGGTTTGCCGGTTAGCTGGCATAATAATAAACGCATAGCCCGGCCGTGCATGCAAATCAACACATTGTTTTCTTCGGTATGGCTCATTATAATTTGCAGCGCCTCTAACTGCCTTAACCTGACTTGGTTCGGACTTTCGCCGTTTTCAAACTTTTCGTCAAGGTTGCCGGCTATCCAATCGCGCATTAATTTTAAAAAAGCGGCTTTGGTTTCGGGTGTGCTGGGCATACCCTCATAAATACCCCAGGCCAGCTCATCCAGGCCTGATAATTTCTCAAAAGGGATCCCAAAATCAATAAATTGCTGAATACTTTGCTGCGTACGCTTAAGTTCTGAAATATAGATCTTATCAAAAGGGACAGATTTATAGGCTTCAAAGAATTGGTTAGCCTGTTTGCGTCCCTCGTCGTTTAAGTCGGTGTTTCTGCCCCGGCCCTGTACAATACCTTGTTTATTCAGATCTGTTTGCCCGTGACGGACAATATATAGCGTTTTTATCATTCCTATTTAGTCATTGGTCATTGTGTCATTGGTCATTAGATACAATGTTCAGATCAAACAGAACCAATTATCTAATGACCAATGACACATCAACTAATTTATAACCGGCAGCTTATAATACTGTGGTTTTGGCTCGTCGGCAAACTGGTAGTCATTGTAGTCGGTAACCACATTGTATAGTGTATCCCGCTCAATGGGGTAACGGCCAACTTGTTTTATTAGTTCAACCAGTTGCTTTGTGCTCATGCCCGGGTTTTGCTCTTCGGCACCGGCCATCGAGTAGATCTTTGTGGTATCATCCAACGTACCATCAATATCATCAACGCCAAAGTTTAATGATAACTGCGCTGTGGTACGGCTGATCATGGCCCAATATGCTTTAATGTGGTCAAAGTTATCCAGGTAGATCCTCGCGACAGCATAATTGCGCAGATCTTCAACAACGGTAGACTCAGGTACATCAGACATCTGGTTGTCTTTGTTGCGAAACTTCAACGGAATAAAGGTTTGGAACCCTCCTGTCCTGTCCTGTAATTGGCGCAGCCTTTCCATATGATCAATACGGTGCTTATATTCTTCAATATGCCCGTACAGCATGGTAGCGTTTGACCGTGCGCCTAGTTTATGCCATTCTTCGTGTATCGCCAGCCATTGGTCGGCAGTACATTTATCTTTTGAGATCTGTTCTCTTATTTCGGGATGGAAAATTTCAGCGCCTCCACCGGGGATTGACTCCAGGCCGGCATCCAGCATCATTTTCATGCCGGTTGCGTAATCTATCTTAGCTTTTTTAAAGATATAATGATATTCAACCGGCGTTAATGCCTTAACATGCAACTCGGGGCGATGGGCTTTTATGCGTTTAAACAGTTCTACATAAAATGGCACATCATATTGCGGTAAAACGCCACCTACTATATGTACTTCGGTAACGGGCTCATTATCATATTTGGTAACCATGTCAAACATTTCGTCCATGGTGTACTCCCAGCCTTCTTCTTTTTGTTTCAGCAGGCGTGAGTACGAACAAAATTTGCAGTCGTAAACGCAAAGATTGGTAGGCTCGATATGAAAGTTACGGTTGAAATAAGTTTTGTCGCCGTGGCGCTCCTCGCGGATGTAATTAGCTAACACACCCAAATATCCTAACTCACCTTTTTCAAAAAGTAAAACGCCTTCGTCAAAAGTTATACGCTCATGGTTAAGCACCTTTTGGGCAATGTGTTTTAAATCAGCAGATAAACCCGGATCCTGTAATAATACTTGTAAATTATCTTCAGCTCCCATCAAAAAACTTTTTTTCAAAAGTAAGAAATGTTACTGTAATGCTGATGTAATATCTGTTGTAACAACGTATTATTTTGTGCTTCTACAGCGATTAAACTAAGTTTGCGTTATGAAAACGGAAACCATAGCCATACATGCCGGCAACCATACCGACGCCACAACCGGAGCAGTTATACAACCTATTGTATTATCAACAACGTTTGAGCGTTTGGAAGACGGCAGTTTTCGCGAAGGTTATATTTACAGCCGGTCTGCAAACCCCAACCGTACGGCTTTAGAAAACGTGTTGGCTAAATTAGAAGGTGGTGAAGCCGCCGCCGCGTTTTCATCAGGTAATGCAGCCGGCATGACTGTTTTTCAGTCTTTGAAACCAGGTACACACATCATCGCTCCTGACGATATGTACCATGGCTTACGCAACCAGCTAAAGCAGTTGTTTGAAGGAATCTTAGAGTTTGATTTTATCGACATTGACAATACCGAAGTTTTACAGCAACACATTAAACCTAATACGGGTTTGATCTGGATTGAAACACCTTCAAATCCTTTGCTTAAAGTAACGGATATTAAAAAGGTTATCGCCATTGCCAAACAGCACGGTATTAAAGTAGCCTGCGATAATACATTTGCCACGCCGATATGCCAGCAGCCATTAGCGTTAGGTGCCGACCTGGTAATGCACTCGACCACCAAATACTTTGGCGGGCACAGCGACCTAATGGGCGGTGCACTAATTACTGCTAAGAATGATGATTGGTGGCAAAAGATCAGCAACGTACAGCAAATGGGTGGGGCTATCCCCTCGCCTGCCGATTGCTATTATTTAGTGCGTAGTATTAAAACGTTGCCCTACCGCATGCGTGGCCACGTACATAACGCGCAGTTACTGGCCGAATTTTTAAATACGCATACAAAAGTTGAACGGGTATTGTATCCGGGTTTGCCGACGCACCCTAATTATAGCGTCGCTAAAGAACAAATGAACGGTTTTGGGGGCGTATTGTCGTTTTGCTTAAAAGACGGCCCTGAAGAAGCTAACAGGGTTATTAATAAACTGAAATTATTTACTAAAGCCACAAGCCTTGGCGGGGTTGAGAGTTTAATAGAGCACCGGGCAACAATGGAAGGCCCTGACACCAAAACGCCGTTTAATTTATTGCGGATCTCAGTCGGACTGGAGCATATAGATGATTTGATTGACGATCTGGCACAAGCCATGCGTTGAGGTTAAAGGTGAAAGGTTTTTTTACCATATATCAAAGGCAAAATCACCGAAAAGCTAAAATACCTTTTACGTTAAACCTTTTGCCTTTTAGCTTATTTGTAAAGCTTTTTTTTGCTTTTGGTGCAACTGGTAAACTGCAAAGCTTACACAAATAATGGCCAACAGTACAACCCATGTATCAAGCGGACACGGATCATCGGGTCCACCTGTGGTATCTGTACCGCAGTCGCCAGTACCTGGGCCACCTGGCTGGGCTAAAGTTGCCAGGGAGATCAATAAAAACAAAGCTGTTAAAGCACCTTTACTCCAAAAAGACGCGCTGCACAATTTACTCTTTAACATTTTTTATTGCTTTTTAAATTTCAAAGCTACCAATTCTTTTTCATTATTGGTAATCAGTACTACATAAACCCCTGTTTGCAGCTTGTTTACATTGGCCTGTACAGGTATTTGCGCAGTGATACCATCATTATAGGTTTGCGTAAACTTTAAAATGCCTTGCGTATCATAAACCTTCATCACCACTTTTTTGCTGAAGCTTTTATCGCTCACTATTGAGAGTACATCTTTTACAGGGTTTGGATATAAAATAAAACCTGTTTTTGCTACGCCATTGTTAAAGCCGGGATTGTTGGCCACCGTTATCGTGTCAGAATATAAAACATTGCCAAACATATCTGTTTGTACCAAACGGTAATAGTTTAAGCCAACCAGCGGCGCTTTATCTAAAACTGTATAAGTGGTTTTTACCGGCTCTTCTGTTGATGGGCTTAGTACTGTACTGCCAATGTCGGTAAACGTAGTTTTATCTGCACTGCGCTGCACCTGGTAATGAATATTTCCTACGGTGTTTTCGCTTGTCCATTTTAGGGTTACCGTTTTGGTTTTATCAATACTACCTCTAAAATCAGCGAAAACTACAGGCGCGGTTTGGGCCTGTACAAATAATTTAAACCTTTTACCATATGTGTTGGCAGTACCTGGGGTCACTTTAAAAGTATAAGCGGCATTGCTTATATCAGTTGTTTTACCAAGCAAGCTATCAGCTAACAACACCTTGAAATTATTCATCGAAGTGTTTTTGTATGATAACTTCATGCTGTAAGTAGTATCAATATCCGGAGTAATATACAATGGTATCACCGTGCTTTTAGCTGTAAAAGGCCTAACGTCAATAGCCAAATATTGATTATCGGGTGTTAAGCTTGATAGCGTGAGGCTGGTACCTTCAAGGTGTGTGGCATCATTTTTATCATACCCCGCTTTAGCACTGTCTGTAAGCCCTACTGCTATCTCGTCTGATAAAATGCGATCTTTAATAAATTGCAACCTAAAAATTGGCATTTCATCTTTAGCAACAGGGTCTGCGGTGTATAAAAAGCGGGCGGCATTACTGTTATTATTTACGCTTTTCATATTTTCAGTAATTGTCAATGTTTTTGTCGAACCCGAAAGATTGTTTCCTTGTATAAAAAAGCCCTGACCGGGCACCAAGTATTGCTTGGCACCATTAGTTATAAGCAAAGGATTTATAGAACTATATACGGCATAATTGGCCACTGACGGGTTCCATACCCATGTTTTCTGATTTATAAAATAAATAACGCCGGTCACAGCACTGTTAATAACAGCGTTAGCATCCAATGTCGCTGCGTAAGGGTTAGCTAAGAAATAATATGGAGATGTAGCAGGTGCCGTTGGGGCTGCCAAGATAGAAACTGAATAAGGCCCCTGGTTAGGTATGCCGGTATAAGTATATGTTACACTCTCGGGTATAGAGTAAGACCCGGTAGACGATTTGTTTGTTTTTGATCCAAAGGGATCTGTGGCAGTAACACCAGTAGAAGGTACTGTACGATTGCCTCTGTAATACATGTAAAATCCGCTTCCTGTTGCAATAGTAGGATTTGTTAAAAGTGAGGTTATAAATGAATAACCTGTAGCTGGACTGTAGGTTTTAAGTGTAAAACCGTTATTAAATGATTTATCAAACCCGTTAGTACTGCCACTTGTTCCGGTTATGATAAATGATCCTTTAAGAGTGGAGAGCGGGTATGTGCCATTTGAAGTGCTGAAAGCTCCTGTATAAACCGGCGCGGCCATAGACCGATAGTTACGATAACCTGCACCGCCCTGGAAATATACCTGGTAATTAAGATTGCTGATAATTTGGCCGGTAACAGGTGCTATTTGCGCATACTCAAGCGGATTACTGCTGCTGGCATACATGGTAAGAAAGCCTCCCGGATCAAATTTGGTTGTTGCTGTGCCAACAGTCAATACCCCGATTGATGATACGCCAAAAACGCCGTTAGTGATTTTTTTTGTTCCTGCGCCATTAAATGATACGTTATTAAATAATGTACCTGCCGTACTGTTGTCAGCAAGTGCTTGTCCACCTCCGAAATTAAAATTGACGGTACCGGTACCTGCGGTAAAAGTTCCATTATTAGTATAGGCACTGTTATAGTAAACATTGCCACCCCCGGCGGTAAAAGCACCGCCCGTGTTATTTGTATATGCACCTGTAAATGTGAAAGATGATGCGGCCGCAGTGCCTGCATTTAATGTTGCGCCTGTATAAATTTGGCTTGCTGCGGCAATACTGATCGGTCCTGAGCCAGCATTTACTGTACCACCATAAAGTTGCATAGCATTACCTATTGTAGTTGTACCTGTGCTGAAATTAACTGTGGCTGAGCCTAAATCAACATTCACTCTGAAAAAATTACCGTCAAGTATATTTCCTGAACCGGCATTAAATACTGAACTGCCATATACGTCCAAACCATTGCTTGTTGTAAAATTACCTGAACCTAAGGTCATTGTACCACCTTTAATATATGAAATATCACTTACCGTTAAAGCAGTATTATTGGTGTTAAAATTGGCAGCTGTTGCTGTGGTGGTAAAATCATTTGCTACTGTAACTGTCCCTGTGCCGGGCGTTGCTGTTCCGGTGCCTGATAAAATTAAGTTATAATAGGGAACTCCTAACGAAACATTAGGCGCCGAGGACGTGTAAACTGTTTGACTTGCACCGTTATAATTTACTGTAACTCCTGTATTGTCAACATCTATCACATTTGTGCCATTAGCTGATAAATTAGACAACACTGCTGCATCGGCAAGTAATAGCGTAGCCGTTGCAGTAGGTTTAACCTGGAAAGTACTGGTGGTATAAGTAGTTGTATTAGTAGTAGGAGTTGTTTTTATTTTACCAGCAATTGAAACAGTACCGGTCGTTTGAATAAAATTGGCATAATGATGATAAGTAGTTGCACCAAATCCGCTACTTCTCCAATCTTCAGATAATAAAGTCACATCACCATTTACTGTAAGCGAAGCAACCGAACTATAAATTACCTGTATGCAATTTTCGGCGGCTTGAGAACCATAAACTCCTGAAACCGATATATTGTTAGCAGTTACCGTACCGGCACCACTAAGCGTGTATTGATTTAATGGGATCGGAGTAGAAGTACCGACACTACCCGGAAATCCATCCGGCGGTGTTGATATATCTCCGCTAACATTAAGCGTTCCGGTAACTGTTATACCTGGATAAGTATATAACGGAGTTGCAGTACCATTATTAGTTGTAAACTGTCCACCGAAATTAATTGCGCTAACGTTAACTGTTACACCGCTATTAATAACAGGGTTGTAGTTTGGTAATTGGTTTACAGCAATATTAACAATATCATAAGTAGCCGGTATATGATTATTACTCCAATTAGAAGCAGTATTCCAGTTATTTGCCGCGGCTGTATTGGTAGTTGAACCTAACCAATCGCAAGTGTAAGAAGAAAGTGTATATGTTGGCCCACTTTTAGGAAGGCCTGAAAGCGTGTTACCTGCACTGGTTGCGCCAGTTACACTAAAAGTGTAAGTGCTGCTTGCTGAACTTGTTACTGTGTAATCGGCTATTAAAAAATAATATGTTGTTGTTGTTGTTATTGGTGCTGATGCAGCCGGAAATGAAAAAGTTATTGTAGAGCCTGAAATTACAGAAGTGGCACCTGCTACAAGAGGGTCTGTACCAGATGTATAAGTGCTATTTGTAGAGCTATATAATTTAAAATTTGATAAATTAGTACCTATTGCAGCGCTGCCGGTAAATACAAATTGAGTAGCACTAATGGTACCTGCGCTACTTTTAGCTGAAAAACCCATCACCGCAATACCTGTTTGATTGATACTTAACGGATTTGCAGCCAATCCATTACTGCCGGCAGTTGTTCCAACAGAAGCTATAGTTAATGTAGCGGCGTTTGCCGAATTAAAAAAAAACAGAAATGTAAGCGCAACCGCACTTATTATTTTAAGTAAAAGTCTTTTCAAAATCAGGGGTTTAAATTAACTAATAATATAAATGTTGAATTATTGTTAATAATCAAGCATTTACCTAACAAATATATAAATAGCATCGACTTTTTAACTAATATTTCCAAATTTTTTAATGATTAGCTAATTTTTTTGCGAATAAACATTTTAGGAATATTTATTTTTAGCGCGATCAGTCTATACAACTAGTGCATAAGTAAAATAAATTTTGTATATAAAACTTAAGCCTATATATTTGCCCCATATTTGGTAGCAATACAATAACGATCAATTCCCTTAATAAAGGTTTTGATTTATAAAGAAGCGGCGAGAGATCAGGCTCCGTGACCCGCTGGCAACCCTCTAAGGTTAGAGAAGGTGCCAATTCCTGGCCCGGTAAATATCCCGGGAAATATAAATTAACAACATGGAAAATTTAGCAAGTCCCCATCCTGTAAACATTATTAACGCGCTTAAACGCACTATGCCTGCATACAACAATACCGGTTGCTGCATGTGTTGCTGTTGTTGATACACGGTTAATACGTTTCTCTTTTTTCTATCCCGAAAAAAAATCACGTGTGCTGTCAATGGATAATTTATCCTGCTGACTAAACACAAACCAATTGTTAAAATTCATTAAACCTTTAAAACAAAAAAGATCATGTCTGCTCAAAAATTCGAAACCTTACAATTACATGCCGGCCAGGAAGTCGACCCAACTACAGGCTCACGCGCGGTACCTATTTATCAAACAACTTCATACGTATTTAAAAACGCCGAGCATGGCGCTAACCTGTTCGCACTGAAAGAGTTTGGTAACATCTATACCCGCATTATGAACCCTACTACCGATGTGTTTGAAAAACGCATAGCGGCATTAGAGGGTGGCGTAGCGGCGCTGGCAACAGCTTCGGGCCAGTCGGCGCAGTTCCTGGCATTGAATAATATATTAGGTGTTGGTGATAATTTTGTAAGCTCACCTTTCCTTTACGGCGGCTCATACAACCAGTTTAAAGTTGCCTTTAAGCGTTTAGGCATTGAGGCACGTTTTGCAAAGGACGATACTGCCGAAAATATAGAAGCTTTAATAGACGATAAAACAAAAGCCATTTACCTTGAAACCATAGGTAACCCGGGCTTTACCATTGCCGATTTTGATAAAGTAGCAGCCGTTGCCAAAAAGCATGACCTGCCTTTAATAGTTGATAATACTTTCGGCGCAGCCGGATACCTGTTCCGCCCGTTAGAGCATGGCGCACACGTGGTGGTACAGTCTGCTACCAAATGGATAGGCGGCCACGGTACAACTATCGGCGGGGTTATTGTCGACGGTGGTAATTATAACTGGGGCAATAGTAAATTCCCGCAGTTTACACAACCGTCAGAAGGTTACCACGGATTAGTTTTTGCTGATGTGTTTGGCGTTAACGGGCCGTTTGGCAACATTCAGTTCATCATCCGTGCACGTGTTGAAGGCCTGCGTGATTTTGGCGCTGCACAGTCGCCATTTAATTCGTGGTTGTTATTACAGGGCTTAGAAACATTGTCATTACGCGTACAACGCCATGTTGATAATTCATTAGAACTGGCAAAATGGTTGGAACAGCATCCGCAGGTAGCTAAAGTTAATTACCCGGGATTGACATCATCGCCATATCATGACCTGGCTAAAAAATATCTAAAGAACGGTTTTGGCGCGGTTTTATCTTTCGAGATAAAGGGTGATAAAGAAAAAGCCGGCGCATTTATTGACAGTTTAGAATTGGTAAGCCACCTTGCTAATGTGGGTGATGCAAAAACGTTGATCATACAGCCATCAGCTACCACGCACCAGCAACTTTCTGAAGAAGAACAATTATCAGCAGGTGTTACGCCTACTTCATTGCGCGTAGCGGTAGGTATTGAGCATATTGATGATATCAAAGCCGATTTTGAACAGGCATTTAATAAAATAAAATAGTATAACAATAATACCCTCTCCTATACGGAGAGGGTTACATAATTAATGGATACAGGTATATATAAACATTCACAACCATTTGAGCTTGAATCAGGCTTGCAACTGCAGGAACTTAAAGTAGCTTACCATACTTACGGTACATTAAATGCTGATAAAGATAACGTAGTATGGGTATGCCATGCGTTTACAGCAAACTCTGATGTGTTGGATTGGTGGAAGGGCCTATTTGGCGAAAAGGACTACTTTAACACGAACGAACATTTTATTGTTTGTGCCAATATGCTGGGTTCTGCCTATGGTACAAGCGGCCCGTTAAGCATTGACCCGGCAACAGGTCAACCTTATTATTTATCATTTCCGCAGGTTACTGTACGTGATATGATAAAAAGTCAGCAATTATTGGCTAAACATTTAGGTATTGAAGGTATCCATACTTTAATTGGCGGCTCGCTTGGCGGGCAGCAAGCAATGGAATGGGCCATCATTGAGCCTGGTTTTATAAAAAACTTGATCATCATAGCAGCCAACGCACGTCATTCGCCCTGGGGTATCGCATTTAATGAGTCGCAACGCCTGGCTATTGCCGCGGATGAAACCTTTAATGCAAATACACCTACGGGTGGTGCAAAGGGTTTAAAGGCTGCAAGGGCTATGGCCCTGCTCTCCTACCGTGGTTATAAAACCTATGGTATCAGGCAACAGGAAGACAATGACAGTGTTACCGATAATTATAAAGCATCCAGTTATCAAAATTACCAGGGCGATAAACTGGTTAACCGCTTTAACGCTTACAGCTATTGGTATTTAAGTAAATCAATGGACTCGCACAACGTAGGCCGTAATCGCGGCGGTATTGAGAAAGCTTTGGCTTTGATTACAGCGCGTACATTGGTTATCGGTATTAAGTCAGACCTGTTGTTCCCAATTGAAGAACAACAATACCTATTCAGGCATATCCCGAAATCCGCGTATGCTGAATTTGATTCGTATTACGGTCATGACGGATTTTTAATTGAGACAGAAGCATTAACTAATATAATTACATCATTTTTTAAAACAGACGTAAAAGGAAAGATCATCCAATTACAGCAAACCGCATAATGAGCAAAAAATTAAATATAGGCCTGTTTGGCTTCGGAGTTGTTGGCCAGGGTTTATACGATATCATCAAAACAAAAAATCTGAATCTTGAAATAAAAAAGATAGCTATTAAAGATGCTACCAAAAAACGCTCGCTACCAGAGCATTATTTCACTACTGATAAAAACGAGCTATTAAACAACCCCGAGATCAATACCATTATAGAATTGATCAACGATACAGAGGCTGCTTTCGATATTGTCTCTACGGCTTTAAAAACCGGCAAAAATGTGGTATCAGCCAGTAAAAAGATGATTGCTACTTATCTTGATGAGTTGATAGCGTTACAAAACGAATATGGCACCTCTTTACTTTATGAAGGTGCGGTTTGTGGCAGTATCCCTATCATCCGTAACCTGGAGGAATATTATGATAACGAATTGCTGCACTCTATCAGCGGGATCTTTAACGGTTCATCAAATTATATTCTTTCTAAAGGATTTTTAGAGAACTTAGATTACGCTTCGGCATTAAAACAAGCGCAGGACCTTGGTTTTGCAGAAACTGACCCTATCTCAGATGTAGGTGGTTTCGATTCTAAATATAAACTGGTAATAGCTGCGGCACACGCTTACGGCGTAGTGATAGATCCTAAAGATGTGTTTAATTTTGGCATCCAGAACTTAGGGGCAAATGATATCCAGTACGCTCGCGAAAAGAACCTGAAGATAAAACTGGTTCCGGTTGCTAAAGAACTGGACGACGCGCACGTAACCCTGTTTGTTTTACCAAAGTTTGTTACCGAAACTGAGTTTTTATATAACGTTGAATACGAATATAACGGTGTAACCGTACAGGCTGCGTTTGCAGACCAGCAATTCTTCTTCGGAAAAGGTGCGGGCGGCCACCCTACCGGATCGGCTGTGCTATCTGACATTGCAGCGCTGCGCTACGATTACCAATACGAATACAAGAAAACCAAAGAAAGTAAAGGTTTGAATTTCACCAATGATATCGAACTGAATATCTACTTGCGTTATGATAACGAGCAATTGGTTGATCTGCTTGATTTCAAAACCATTAATGAACGTTATTACTCGGGTACCTACAAATATGTTACCGGTAAAGTGAACCTGAAAAAGTTAATTGAGCACCAGGATGCTATCAACGCTGATAACGCGTTTATCGCTTTTGCTGATCAATTAGCCGGCATTAGTTTGGCCGCAATCGTATAACAACTTTAAAATTAAGATGTATTAAAGGAGCTTTACACAAGGCTCCTTTTTTTGTTTATAGATATTTAGATACATAAGCAAGCTTGAATATTGTTTAAGATAAGGTTTATAAAACTTTAATTTTTTATTAACAATGCTTTGATTATTAAATAATTATATAAATTTAATAGAAGGAAATCGCTAATTACTTAAAACGATTGCCTCATTATTTCACAATTAACAAACTTTAATTATTAATTATTTATCCCTAAAATCTAAACCAAGATGAAAAAAGCATTACTCTGTTTAATCACAATTATTTTGGCCACCGAGGCCTATGCACAAAAAGATGAAAAAGTAACTTACGAAGAAGTAAAGCAGCAATGCTCGGGCATGCCGCTTGAGAAACGGGCACGGATCAGTGTTACCCGTTTTAACGTAACCACTACCAGTGTAAACGACAAGAACGTTCAAAGAAACGCCAATGCCAATAACGGCCTTAAAGCGCTATCTATGCTTACAGGCGGTGGTGGTAATGCCCCAAGGGCAGATGAGATCCCGGTTACTTTGGGTGACAACATGGCCACCATGCTTACCAATGCATTACAAGGTGTAAACTGTTTCCGTGTTTTGGAAACGCTGAAAAACAATGATGATCTTACCCAGGAAATAAATGCAGGAACCACTGCCCTAAGTAGCAAAAAAGCACCAAAAGCAGGTAAACAACTCGGCGCGCAGATAGTAGCAACCGGCGAGGTAATTGAATACAGTGTAAAGGGCAAAGGTGTAAATGTAATGGGTGTTGGCGCCAGCAAAAAAGTGGTAAAGATAGGTTTTAACCTGAAACTGGTAAATCCGGAAACTCGTGATGTGATTACCTCAAAGGTGATCAGGGTTCAATCAAAAACAGGTAATAGTGTTTCGGTATTAGGTTTGGTATCGACAGACAACAGCGACCCTGCAGTTGCCGCAGTAATGGAAGACGGTGTTATACACGCGGTTGAATATATGGCCCATGTACGCGATTCATTAAATATTACTGCCGACAATATCCCGGGCAATACCAGCCATAACGGTGGTGTAAATGAAATTGAGGTAACGCTATCAAATGCGAACTATGCGTCATTTAACGGTCTTGCAGGTATGATCTCAACTATGCCTAACTACAAATCAATGGAAAAAGCTTTATCATCTGGCGTTGGTAGTTTTACCGTGAGCTATGGTGGTACAGCCGATGCTTTCCTTGATGAGTTGAGTAAAAAAATAGGTGCCAAATACGAAGTGACCGGGTTTGATTCGGGGAAAGTTGAAATGAAGGCAAAGTAATAACCATCATCAGTAATTCATAAAAAAGCCACCCGGTATATAAACGGGTGGCTTTTTAACTATATATGATGGGTTAATTATTTTTTATTTATCGGCAGTAGCATGCTCATTGGTGTTTAGAAATACGAACTGGTTATCAAACATATCCAGTTTTATCTTGCTGTCCTTATCAACCTTGCCAGCCAGTATTTGTTTAGACAATTCGTTTAATATTCTTTTCTGAATTACCCTTTTTAAAGGCCTTGCACCAAATTGCGGGTCATAACCCAATTGCGCCAGCCAGTCCAAAGCTTCTTCTGATGCTTCGATCTCTATGCCCATTTCTGCAAGCGTTTGCTGTACCTGGTTAAATTGCAGTTTCACGATATCACCAATCTCATCACGGCTAAGCGGGGTGAACATAATGATCTCGTCTATCCGGTTTAAAAACTCGGGCCTGATGGTTTGCTTCAACAGGTCAAATAACTGATTTTTAGTTTTGGCAATTACCTTCTCTTTATCACTATCCTCAAAATCCTGGAAATTCTCCTGTATAACATTCGAACCTATATTTGAGGTCATGATGATAATGGTGTTCTTAAAGTTCACTAACCGGCCTTTATTATCGGTTAAACGGCCATCATCCAATACTTGTAACAAGATGTTAAATACATCCGGGTGCGCTTTTTCAATCTCGTCTAAAAGTATAACACTATAAGGCCTGCGGCGTACTGCTTCTGTTAATTGTCCACCTTCATCATAGCCTACATATCCCGGGGGGGCACCAATCAGCCTTGACACAGCATGACGTTCTTGGTACTCGCTCATATCAATGCGCACCATAGCATGCTCGTCATTGAACAGGTATTCAGCCAAAGCTTTTGCCAGTTCTGTTTTTCCAACACCTGTGGTACCTAAAAATATAAATGATCCTATTGGTTTACGTTTATCCTGCAAACCTGCGCGGCTGCGGCGGATGGCATCACTGATAGCCTCGATAGCTTCATGCTGACCGGCAACACGTTTGTGTAGCTCATCCTCAAGATTCAGTAATTTCTCGCGTTCGCTTTGGATCATTTTTGAAACAGGAATGCCTGTCCAGCGTGAAACCACACCTGCAATATCGTCCGAAGTAACTTCCTCTTTCAGCATCCTGTTTTCAGACTGGTTACCTAACAAAGCATCCTTCAGCTTTTCAACTTCCTCCTGCGCTTCAACTATGCGACCATAGCGTAATTCGGCTACTTTCCCATAATCGCCGGCGCGTTCGGCCTGGTCTGCTTCCAGCTTATAATTTTCTATCTGCTCAACTTTAAGATTAATGCCATCTACCACATCTTTTTCACCCTGCCATTTGGCACGTAACGAGTCCCGCTCTGCGGATAGATTAGCAATCTCTTCACCTAATTCTTTTACACGCTTATCATCTTTCTCACGTTTTATCGCTTCGCGCTCAATCTCCAGTTGCATTATCCGGCGTTCAAGCTCATCAACAACTTCAGGTACAGAATCCATCTCTAAACGTAATTTAGAGGCAGCTTCGTCCATCAGGTCGATCGCTTTATCCGGCAGGAAACGATCAGAAATATATCGCTGCGACATTTCGACGGCGGCTATAATAGCTTCGTCTTTAATGCGCACTTTATGGTGCGCTTCGTAGCGTTCTTTTAAGCCACGCAAAATAGAAATCGCGTCGGCTGTATCAGGTTCATCAACCAGCACCATCTGGAAACGGCGTTCTAAGGCTTTATCCTTCTCAACGTATTTTTGATACTCATTCAGCGTTGTTGCGCCTATGGCTCTTAATTCGCCTCTTGCCAGGGCTGGTTTTAATATATTGGCTGCGTCCATAGCACCTTCGCCACCACCTGCGCCAACCAGGGTATGGATCTCATCTATAAACAAAATGATCTCGCCATCTGCCTGGGTAACTTCTTTAATAACGGCTTTTAAGCGCTCTTCAAACTCGCCTTTGTATTTGGCACCCGCAATAAGCGCGCCCATGTCAAGCGAATAAACTGTTTTAGTTTTTAAGCTTTCTGGTACGTCGCCTTTAATGATCCGGAAAGCGATGCCTTCTGCTATGGCAGTTTTACCTACACCAGGCTCACCAACTAAAATAGGGTTGTTTTTTGTACGGCGCGATAAGATCTGGATCACCCTTCTGATCTCTTCGTCTCGGCCGATTACCGGATCAAGCTTGCCTGATTCGGCATATTCATTTAAGTTACGGGCATATTTATTTAAAGCGTTATAAGTTGCTTCGGCATTTTGATCGGTAACTTTATTATCGCCACGCAAACTAATAATAGCTTTTTTCAGGTCTTTTTCGTTTACCCCGAAATCTTTAAGCGCGGCGCTGGTTTTATCGCTGACACTTAAAATACCTAACAGGATATGCTCGACAGATACAAACTCGTCTTTAAATTCTTTTAGGTAACCTGTAGCTTTTTGCAAAGCCGAATTAGAAGTAGATGATAAGTAAACGTTGCTGCCACTAACTTTCGGGAACGACGCTATCTGCTCATCCAAAATATCGTTTAACCTGTTAAGGTTAACATTTAGTTTTTTTAGTAAATAGGTTATAACATTCTCATCAACCAGTAATAAACCTTTTAGCAGGTGAGCGGGCTCAATTGCCTGCTGCTGATTACCGGTTGTAATCTCTGAAGCCTTTTGAACGGCTTCCTGGGCCTTTATGGTAAAATTGTTAAAATTCATAATTATTATTGTTGTATTAGCTTACAATCAAATCACTTGCCACAACCATGTTTATGAAATAATGGCATTCACTTTTTAAATAAAATGACTTTTTGTCTACGAATAATTGAAGAATCAGCCATTATAACAACAAGGCAGATGATTAAAAATTAACAGAAAACACCATTGTTAAAATGGCCGTTCAATAGGGGCACCGTAAAACTGATCGTTAAAATTAACCAGGAATAATTCTTTGGTCGCGCGGGTACAGGCGGTGTAGAACCATCTTAAAAAATCTGTATTTACCATATCGTCGGTAAGGTAGCCCTGGTCAACAAATACAGCATCCCACTGTCCGCCCTGCGCTTTATGGCAAGTAATGGCATAACCAAATTTTATTTGCAGGGCATTATAATATGGATTAAGTTTCAATTCCTGGTGCTTGGCGCGTTTGTTAGGGATGTGGTCGTAATCTTTCATTACTTCCAGGTAAAACCGTTTCTGGTCTATCGGTTGTAAAGCTGGTGATTCTGAATACAAAGTATCTAACAATACCTTGCAATCTAAAACCGGGTCTTCGGCATAATCAATAAATTCCAGTTGCACATCGGCAAATCTAAAGCCATACATATCCTCTATCCGACGTACTTTCCTGACCTTGGCTATATCGCCATTGGCAATAAAACCGGTGCTTCCCCCCTCCTGATCCTGCAGCCAGAAATAATTGTTTTTAACCACCATCAACTGGTCGCCGCCGGTTAGCTCTTCTTCGCGCCATAACAGTCGCGCACGGATCTGCTTGTTATAAAGGTTAGCGTTTTTGTTTGAGCGGCATATTACCAGTGTATTTTCATTGCCATATTTATTGTAGGCGTATTCCAATCCCTCTTCCAATCGCTCGCCTGTCATCCTGAAAACATCGGTATAACCTTTGGTAGTTATTTTGGGTATGATCTCTTTTTCCTGGCGGATGATATCACGGATGCGGGTGGCATTATATAAGATCCCGGAGTCTTTACCCTGGCGCAATACATCAGTCAGTTCATAACTGAATACGGTAAGGCTATAATCTAATTTCATTAACTGCTCGTCGAGCGCCGGGCTGCTGTAAGAACCTACCGGGGGTAATTGCGCGGTGTCGCCAACCAGCATCAGCTTACAGTTTTTTTTATTATAAACATATTTAACTAAGTCATGCAGTAAGGTATCACGATTATTGCCGCTAAGCTGATCTGATATCATTGATGCCTCGTCAATAATAAAAAGAGTATTGCTTGCCAGGTTATCAGAAATTGTGAACGATTCATCAACATTCAACGCTGTTTTTTTGCGATAGATGCGCTTATGGATGGTAAATGCCTTACGCCCCGAATAACTTGTGATCACCTTTGCAGCGCGCCCTGTTGGTGCCAATAGTACCGATTTGTAGTTGTAACTTCTTAACGCTTTTACTAACGCACCGACAATGGTGGTTTTACCTGTGCCGGCATATCCTTTTAATATAAAACACTCATCGCCATCATCTTTTAACAAAAAGGTATTTAACCTGCTAAACAGTTCTTGTTGCTGGGCTGTAGGTTCGTGCGGAAAGGCTTTACGGATCTGATCTGTTGTTGACACATAGCAAAAATGCGGATTACTGATCTAAGTAAAGAATAATTTGAGCCAAATGGTCAAAGCAAAAAGGCTGACCATTCCTGATCAGCCCTTTTTTCAATGAATAATTGATCAATAATACCCCTACTATTAATCATATATAATAAATGCAACTAATTGAATATTGTTTTTGATTGACGAATGCCCCGTCGTCAAGTTTAGACCATAATCATGTTCACGTAGCAATCATGTATAAACTATGGGTTAAACCTAAATTTACCTAATAAACAAGCTTAACTAATGAACTAAGAATAAAAAACAGTAAATAAGAAATGTAATTTTCATAGAAATAACTATTGCTTTGATATTGATTTCTGTCCCTTCGGGTGGATACCCATTATTAAAGATTAAACTAAACATTGAATTTGCAGTAATAAGCTGATTATCCTGCCTTCTTTTAACGGAAGCCATATCTGATTAATTTTAGGTTAATTATTCTGAGAAATCGAAACTAATAATTAATATTTTAATTGGATATAGATATTCCCCAAATGTTTAAAATATATTTTTTACCATGCGTGGAACGCATGTGTAAACTCCGAGAGTTTGCAGTATATTACCTCTTCAGTAACACCTCAAAATGTTGAGCCAAGGTATAAACAACGTTACATACAAGCACCCATATTACAACTATCCTCATTTTATTAAACAATTAAATTTTTCAGTGGGTGAGAATAATAACACTGATTATTTCTAATAGTTTTTTATAAAAATAAATTTAATGAAAAGCCCATGTCATCTTGCAGGGGCTTTTTTGTAAATCAATGAAATTTGGTTATTAAATAGGTGTCAATACCGGCGTTTATTTGCTTGATATTTATTTGCGCTTAATATGGCAAATGATAAAGCAAATGCCGCCACTGTCAAGAGGGTAGTATAAAATGTGTATAATACAAGTAACAGGGATGTTGAAATAAAGGATATCCCATAGGTAAGTTTATTCAGTAATATTTTTTGGTAAAGTGCAATCATACTGTTAAGGTTAGGTCATTCAATTTTAAAAGTTATTAATTAATCAGACTTACATAATATTCTCTCTATATATCTGATTTGAGATAATATCTTGTGGTCAGGCTGTAATACGTCTCGTAGGCAATAATTGTTTCAACCACCGGGGTTGATCGTCATATATGATTTTGCCAGGCTTAGACCCGCTAATATTAAACCGTTTTTGAATTCAGCTTAGGCTGTAATTATTATCTCGCCAAAGTTCATTTTATTTTTTTTCAAATAATTTAATCTATTAAAAAAGAGTTAATTTATTCCTAACATCTCTAACTATCAGTATTTTATCACAAAAAAGTTACCAAATATTTTTTTCGATTTTTTACGTGAATGTATTTTTGTACCAAAACCCTTAAACTATGATTAACACACCCCTACCTACCCTTGTGGATGAAATAAATGAAACGTTGACTGATGGCAATAAGGCTATTTTACATCAGGATACTATCAGATTTATTATCAATGATTCAGATAGTAAAGTAATGAAATTAATTGAGTTTATGGATTTGCTTGAAACCTTAACCGGACAATCTGCAAATGATTTTAGCTTTGATGTTGCCTATAAAAGCGAATAAAAAAGCTAAAAACCCGCCCCCAATGGCAGGTTAATAGCTCATTCAAATTTTATTAGACTACGTCAAAATTCGTGCAATAATTTCAAACAAGGGTATGCAATCCTGACATCTTATTAAGTAGAATTAACATTGAAATTATTTCCATGCCTTTGGCATTATTAAGCCGGGTTTAAATCTATCTTTTGGTCAAACGTTAGTTTGATTTGTTCCAGATAATTTAGCTTCTCATTAACGGCAGCGTATAAACTTTGTATGATAGTTTCTTCAGCTTCTAAAATGTAACTGTAACTTACATAAGTTATTTTAATGGCGTGGCGGGGTATTGTTTCTACAACTGCTTTTAGTACTTTTTCGTATGCTGTTTGTGGTATTCTTATAGTCATAGTTTTTTAGGGTTGCGTGTATATCAACGTTCTTATTATTGATTATGTTGTTTAAGAATAATATTTTTTTATCCCCGGGCACGTTATAGCGAAGATCTGATCTCCCGGATATTTCACACTATATCGATGAACCATTTTTGTTATCTTTGTTCTTTCAAAGCCTGGGTTTTTAAAACAAAGCCTGCCATAATGATGAATAAATATAGTATTCTGTCCTTTGAAGCCCATTTCATTATTTTATGCAGGAAACAGCAAAATAATAAAAGAATATTACTTTTGTTAACAGCATGAGCGAACAAAACACTTTCCGCGATCTTTCATTTGACCTTAACCGGTCGGCCTATTACAGGTTATTGCTACAAATTGATTCCAATTCTTTTTCGTATGCCATAACTTATGAAAAAGAATTAGTTGCATTGGGAACAGATTATGGCTTAAGTGAGTTATCAGATCCGCAGGATCTGGCTGAAGAATTAGCGGTAAACTACAAAGAGATAATTATTGGTTTAAAAGGAAGTGGTTTTACGTTGGTGCCCGCCCCGCTTTTCAACGAAGACCAGATTGCCAACTATGCCCTGCTGCTTGATGTAAAATCTAACGAAAAAGTTTTAGCACAAAGACTGGATAAACAAAACTTTATAATTTATAAAGTCGACGAAAAAACAGTTGCAGCGGTTCAGCATTTCGGCCTGGACAAAATTGTGTATTCAGGCAAAGGCCTGATTGCGGCAATAGCTCAAGCCTCACCTTTAAACAACCAACTTTACCTGTATGCGGAAAACGGCAAAGTCGATTTTCTGTATTTCAAAGATAATAACATCCGTTTTTACAACAGTTTTGAGTTTACCGACGAAAACGACATTGCTTATTTTTCCGCGTTTGTGAGCGAAGAATTAGGTTTATCACCTAACCAGGTTAATCTTAAATTAAGCGGCAATATTGCTTCCGAAGGAAAATACAACGCGCTTTTAAGCAGGTTTTTTGAGTCAGTTTCTTCATTTGACCCGCAAATTTTAGAATTACCGGGACACATCAACTCAAAACAAATATTGAATTTAGCGGCATTGACTCTATGCGTATCATCGGAGGTACTTTAAAGGGTCTGAGGCTTAACCCGCCAAAAAATTTACCTGTACGCCCCACTACTGATCTTGCAAAAGAAGCGCTGTTCAATATCCTGCAAAATCAAATAGAATTTGACAACATAAAAGTACTTGACCTTTTTTGTGGTACGGGTAATATCTCTTATGAATTTGCTTCTCGCGGGGCAGATCAGGTCATTGCTGTTGATCGCAGCATCCATTGCATTAATTATGTTAAGGACATTGCACGCCAACACGGCTTAACACAAATAAAAACCTACAAAGCTGACATTTTCAAATACCTGCAGCTTGAAACCGAGCAATATAACTTGGTATTTGCCGACCCGCCATATGATCTGAACCATATACCTGAAATACCTAAGATTATATTTGACAAAAATCTTCTGCTGCCGGATGGCTTACTGATCGTAGAGCATCAGTCAATGCAAAACTTGAGCAACCACCCTGCTTTTGTAGAACAACGAAAATATGGACATTCATCATTTTCATTCTTTAAAAATTAATAATATTGCGTTTTTAATCCCCCCGACTTGTACCAATTTTAACAAATGAAAAGAAATATTATATATCTATTATTTGCCACCTGCTTTATTGTGTCAATGCAAAGTTGTCATTCAGACAAAACCGGCACCTGGACTAATGGCGATATAAACAGCGACGTTAAAAAGCAAATAGCTGATCTGAACCAAAAACTTTTTACCGGCATAATGACCAAAAATATTGGCGCGGTAAAGGCATTGTTATCTGCCCAATTGGTTAAAAGGGCAAAAGGCAATCTTGATAGCATTATAAACAGATCGGCTAAAAAATATGAGGCAAAAGATTACGAGGTACTTGATGAGTATTATAAAGTAAATACTACCGCTAATATACCTGATACCATCACGTCAAATAAAGGAAACGACGCGGATTATATATTATCTTATAAAGCAGTAAATGAGCAGACATATATATCTTTACTGGTAACCAAGAACCTACCTGTTAATTGTTTAATAACGGTTATTTATGGAAAATATGGAGATAACTGGAAAATAAACATCCTGCAGATTGGTGATTACAATATTCTTAATAAAACACCCCAGGAATATTACAAAACTGCTTTAGGCCTTTATAACGGAGGTGATTTGCTGGACGCTACAAACAATATGATCCTGGTATCGCAATTAGTTAACCCTGGTGGCGACCGCTTTACGTACAAAAACAATAGCGAAATGAAGATCTTTTATTCAAAAATAATTGACGAAGCAAATGCCAGGTACCAATTCCCGTTTATAATTGGCCTGGTTAAAACTAAACCGCAAATTTTTTCTATCAGCCCGGAGATAATGGAAGAGGAAGGTCATAAAGGTGTTTTCCCTTTGATCGGTTATAAGTCGGCAATTAAATTGACGGACAGCGTTGCTTTAAAGGCAGAGAACCAGGAAATTCAAAAAGCGATAGGGAGATTATTTAAAGGGATTGACCAAAACAATAGCAACATATTTTACCAGGCGTATAACAATATCCCCAACGGAAAGACGCCGGCGCCGCATTACGGATTTATCCAAAAATTAAGGTAGAACTAAACCATATTAGATTTATCTTTACGTAAAATACAACAGACCATGAAAATAGCCCTTTTCCCCGGATCGTTTGACCCGGTTACCAAAGCTCATGTTGATATTGTGAAAAGATCGGTAGGCTTATTTGATAAAATTTATATAGGTATTGGCAGCAACAGCGCCAAACCAGGTTTTTTAAGTATAGAAAAACGCGAGCAGATGCTCAGGGCCATTTTTGAAACTGAGCCTAAAATTCATATCATAGCTTACGAAGGCTTAACGGTTAATTTTTGTAAAAGTATTGGCGCCGCTTATATGATCCGAGGCATCCGTACGGTATCTGATTTTGAATATGAAAAAGCCATAGCCCAAATGAATCATTCGCTTATGCCGGATATCGAAAGTATTTTTATTGTAAGCAAACCGGGTTACTCATCTATCAGTTCGACTATTGTACGCGAGATATTGCGCTACAACGGCGATGTAAGCCAGTTTATTCCGAAAGAAGCACTGGCTTATCTGTAATCAGATCCATTGCTGCCAATACATCAAGAATAGACGGGAAAGTATTACTCAATATCGCATCAATGTCATTTGGTTTAAACCAGCGTACGTCTGTTATCCCCTCTTCTTTTTGTGGCTTTAACTTGTTCTGGCCTTTCGCTTTCATTTTATACCAATGGGTTTTCTTTAAAACCACCTCGTCCTTATAAATATAAACATGGTAAGTTTTGCAGATCTTTTTGCCAAGTTTATTAACAACTATGTTGCACTCCTCTTCTACCTCGCGCACGGCGGCTTCTTTAACAGTTTCGCCTTTTTCAATTTTTCCTTTGGGCAGGTCCCATTTATCATTACGATAGATGAATAAAAGGTCGCGGTTTTCATTTTTCACCAGGCCGCCTGCCGCTTCAATAACAGTAACACTCTGCTTAACCTGTTTTAAAAATGCTTTGGCATCTTTACACAGAACATAAAACAGTTCGCTTTTATGGGCCAATATCCAGGTATAAATTATTTTAAGATCAAATGTCTGGCTATCAATCTTTTGATAATTAGCTGTTTGAATTGGTTCAGATTCTGTTAATAAGATAACTTTCTGGTTAATATAAATTCTGTATTTTTGAGCCATGTTTAATATTAGTGAAACCGAACAACAGGTAGCGGAATTTCTGTTGCAAATTAAAGCAATTAAATTACAACCTAATAATCCTTTTACATGGGCATCGGGCTGGAAATCGCCAATTTATTGCGATAACCGGATTACACTGTCTCATCCCCCTATACGTACTTACATTCGCCAGCAATTAACTAAAGCTATCCAGGAAAAATTTGGTTCTGTAGGCTGTATTGCAGGTGTTGCTACTGCAGGCATCCCTCAAGGTGCATTGGTAGCTCAGGAACTTGGATTACCTTTTATTTATGTTCGGTCAAAACCAAAAGAACACGGCCGCGGGAATATGATCGAAGGCGATATACTTACCGGTAAGCGTGTAGTGGTTATTGAAGACCTGATATCGACCGGCGGCAGTAGTTTACAGGCTGTAGCTGCTTTGCGCGAAGCGGGTTATGATGTAGCTGGTTTAGCCGCAATATTCAGCTATGGCTTTGATATAGCTACCGAGAATTTCAAGGCCGCCAATTGCCCTTTTATTACGCTTTCAAATTATTCGGCATTAATTAATTATGCCGAGCAGCATCAATACATTTCACGCAAAGATGTTGAGATTTTAAGAGAGTGGCGCGAAAGCCCGTCAACCTGGGGAACGGAAACTGCTTAATAACAATATGACAACTTTCGAAAGTAAAAAGGTTATAAACGCTTCGCCGGAAGCTGTTTATGGTTTCTTATCTGACTTTAATAACCATGGGCAGTTAATGCCTGATAGTGTACAAAACTGGTCAGCCAGCTATAATGAGGCCGGTTTTACGGTACAAAATACCATTAAACTATCGTTACGGATCACCGAGCGCGTAGAAAATAAGGCAGTAAATATCACAGCAGTTGATAACCCACCTTTCCCGGTACAACTTAACTGGGTGCTTGAAGCAGACAGCGATAAAACAAACGTAACATTCAGCATTACTGCTGAATTAAACATGATGATGAAACTGGTAGCATCAGGTCCGCTTCAAAAACTGGCAGATCATGAAACAGAAAGCCTTGAATCCTTAATGAGGATAAGTTAATGTCGCCATCTACCACAATTCGCTTAACTAATCTCTAATCTCCAACCGCTAATCACTAAAAAAAACCTACCTTTGCCGCAAATTACAGGTGCAGCATGATCAATGTATCAAATCTAACTTTACGCTATGGTAAGCGTACTTTATTTGAAGATGTTAATTTAAAATTTACCCAGGGTAACTGCTACGGCATTATTGGTGCCAATGGCGCGGGTAAATCAACATTTTTAAAAATTCTTTCGGGCGAGGTTGACCCAACCAGCGGATCGGTGGCCTTTACCCCCGGCGAGCGTATGGCAGTTTTAAGCCAGAACCACTATGCTTTTGATGAGTTCCCGGTTATTGAAACTGTGATGATGGGCCACAAGGAGATGTATGCAATAATGAAGGAAAAAGATGCCATCTACCTTAAAGAAGATTTTACAGATGCCGATGGCGAGCGCGCAGGCGAACTGGAAAACCTTTTTGCCGAAATGGATGGCTGGAATGCAGAAAGCAATGCCGCTACCTTATTAAGTAATTTAGGTATTAAAGAAGAGTTTCATTACCAGTTGGTAAAAGATCTGGACAGTACACAAAAAGTACGTGTATTATTGGCCCAGGCGCTTTTTGGCAATCCTGATATACTGATCCTGGATGAGCCTACCAACGATTTGGATATTCATACCGTTAGCTGGCTGGAAGATTTCCTGGCAACCTATGAAGCTATTGTATTAGTAGTATCGCACGACAGACACTTCCTGGATTCGGTTTGTACGCATATTGTGGATATTGACTTTGGTAAAATGACCATCTTTACGGGTAACTACTCTTTCTGGTACGAATCAAGCCAGTTGGCCTTGAAACAACGTGCCGATCAGAATAAAAAAGCTGAGGACAGGGTTAAAGAGTTACAGGAGTTTATCCGCAGGTTTAGTGCCAACGCATCAAAATCAAAACAGGCAACCAGCCGTAAAAAGGCTTTGGATAAGATCAATCTGGACGAGATCCAACCGTCAAACCGTAAATATCCGGGAATTATCTTTAACAACCAGGGACGCGAAGCCGGCGACCAAATCTTACAGATAGAAGGATTGAGTAAAACACTTAACGGTGAAGTGTTATTTAAAGACATCAACCTGATGGTTAATAAAGGCGATAAGATCGCTGTATTGTCTAACAATAGCTTAGCCACTACTGCTTTCTACAATATATTAACCGGTCGTGATAAAGATTTTAAAGGCGAGTTTAAGTGGGGCGTAACCATTAACCCGGCCGATATCCCGATGGATAATACCGAATATTTTAAAGATAATAACGAAAACCTGATAGACTGGTTGCGTGAATTCTCACCAGGCGAAAAGGACGATCAGTTTATCCGTGGTTTCCTGGGCCGTATGTTATTTTCGGGCGAGGAAGTACTGAAAAAAAGCTCGGTATTATCAGGTGGTGAAAAAATGCGTTGTATGTTTAGCCGTATGATGCTGCAATCAGCCAATTTGCTGCTATTTGATGAACCTACCAACCACCTTGACCTGGAATCTATCACCGCACTGAATAACGGCATGAAGGACTTCAGAGGCACTATCCTATTCACTTCACGGGATCATGAGTTGGTTGAAACCGTTGCTAACCGCATTGTGGAATTAACCCCTGGTGGTGTTATAGACAAACTGATGAGCTACGACGAGTACATCAATAGTGACGCTATTGAAAAACTGAAAGAAGAACGTTACGCCTAAACGCAACGTGTGTTAATTATAGCAAGCAAGTTATTTGCTTGCTATAGTTAACTTATATAAAAATGCAGGTTCGGCACTATCCTTCGTCGCCCTGTCATACTCCAAACCATAACATCCTTTTGAAATAGTAGAGCTTATGCTGATAGTATAGGTTTTACCGGCTATAACCTTAATTTCAGGATGCAAAACCAGATTCTTAGGTGACCAGCTTAATCTACCGGCGTTCACGGTAAATGATTTTAAAGGCTGATCACTACCTTCTGCAGAAATAGTTATCTGTAATTCTGCGTCGGGATAAGCCGATTTGAAAGTTGATAGGCTGAGATTGGTTAACAAACCGGTTTTAGCAGCTTTAAAACTTGTGGTACGCTTAGTTGCAGCGTTAATATCGCAACCCGGCGCATAATTCAAGCTCTCGTCTGTTTTGGTACTTCCGGGCACAGCTACGGTATTTTGACAGGCTATAGGTTTTATAGAACCATCTTCATTAAATTTTAATGGCGCCCAGTAATAATTAGCCAGCGATTCATTCTTTGCAGCATTGTTCCACAGATCGCTTCCAAATAAAAACACATCACCTGTTTTTAGTTTAATGGATGACACAAACGAAGGTTGCCCACCGCATGAATTATCACTGATCTTAATCCCTTCTGACCATGGACCTAATGGCGATTTAGCAGTACGATAAGACGCACCCGTTCCGCCACAATAACCGCAGTTTGGGTCTGAGTATATCAGGTAATAAATTCCCTTCCGCTTAAATAAGGCCGGGGCTTCTGTGCTTTCCTTGGTTACTGCCTGCACCACTTTGCCTGTGCCGGTAAGATAATCATCACTCAATTGTTCAATAGCGATAGCTCCTTTGGCATGCCAATCCGTATAAGCCAAATAAGCTTTCCCGTCGTCGTCTACAAAGGTGTCATGGTCGCCGTTGTTTAAGCCTCCCACAGCAGCGTCGGCATTTACAGCCAGTTTCGGTTCTGCCTGCTCAACGAATGGGCCGACAGGGGTTTTACTTGTAAATACACGATAACCCACACGATTATCATAAACATTTATCCAGAGCACGTACAATTTAGTTTTGCTGTTATAGATAACATGTGGCCTGAAACAGCCATAAGTATTGCCATTACAACGTGTTTGCCAAACCGGTGTACTGGCATCAAACAAAGTACCTTTATCTGTCCAAGTCACCATATCTTTAGATGAATAAACCTCAAATCCACAAAATGGCGCGTCTTTATGGCCCCATTCAAACCCGCAACCATAACTGGTGCCATACAAGTAATAAGTACCGTTAAAATAAGCTATCTCTCCATCGTGCGCATCAACAGCATCGCCCAGTTTACTAAACTTGGTTACCTGTTCACCCTTTTTATTGAAGTTGCTAAAAGTTTGCGCAGTTAATGAGAAAGGCAGGCAAACTACGGCCAACCAAAAAAATACCTTGTGTTTAAGATTCATTTTTAAAAGTAGCAACTATCCCGGTAAATAGAAATAATAAAAATAAATGATTGAGCAGGATGCGCTGATTCGCAAGCCCGATGTTTATTGATCAATTGTACTTTGAACCAATTGGGTATCGTTTTAAATAATAACAACAAACTAAGTTGACAATTTATTATATTGCTGTATATTTGCCACCCGGTCAAAATCAGACTTGGTAGCTCAGCCGGTAGAGCAACTGACTCTTAATCAGTGGGTCGAGAGTTCGATCCTCTCCCAGGTCACCACTTAAATAAAAAACCGCTCCTAATTACGTTAGAAGCGGTTTTATTTTTTTAAGCTACTTCCAAATATTTTCTGATCTAAAACCTATTCAATTATTGATTTTAATTATTATTATAATTTGACTTTTCCTTTTATGTAACTTTAACATAAGCTATTATAAATCAAAAACTTAATACCCAATAAAATCAATCATTATGGAACAAAGATCAATTACCAAATACGGTTATATACCGGATTTTGGCGACTTCCGCGATTTGCCTTATGTACCACCAACCGGGCTTAAGGTTCCAAAAAGCGCTGATGTGTTTAACCCGAAAAATCCCATTTTAGACCAGGGGCAATTAGGTTGCTGCACGGGTAACGGCGGAGCCAGGATACTAAGACAGGAAATTTTAAAACAGGGTTTAACAGATTTCGCACCAGCAAGATTGCAAATTTATTATGACGAGCGGGTTATTGAAGGTACTGTAAAAACGGATAGCGGCGCTCAAATAAGAGATTGTTTAAAAGTGTTAGCCAATAATGGTGCAGCCGACGAAAAGTTGTGGCCTTACGACATCGCTAAATTTAAAAAGAAGCCAGCCAAAGCGGTATATAAGTCGGCCCTTAAAAATAAAGCCATACAATATTTCAGGGTAGACAATACTAAAATTGGCGATTTGAAAGCTTGCCTTACAGAAGGTTATCCTATAATCATCGGGTTTAGTGTTTATTCAGAATTTGAGGGTGAAGATGCTGCTAAAACAGGTATAGTACCCATGCCAACCAAGAGCTCTAAACTGGTAGGTGGTCACTGCGTGGTACTTGAGGGTTTTGATGATACTAAAAGCGTGTGGATCTTAACTAACTCGTGGGGAGAAAACTGGGGTAACAAAGGAAGGTTTACTTTACCATATGAGTATCTTACCAATACCAATCTGGCAACTGATTTCTGGACAATCAGGCAAGCGTCTTAAATAGATATTAAAAGATCTGTAAGGAAATAATAATCGCTAATCATACTCTTTTTATATTTCAGGTTCGTGATAAGCTTGTAAGCTCGCCGCGGACCTGAAATAATAAGATCGGCCATGAAAGCAAATCTGCAAATATTTTTATTTATCACAACAATTCAGACAATAGTTTGTAATTTCCGCAGTATTATTTCCACTTTTAAAAATGCAGTCATTAGATCCAATAATCCTAAAAAAAGTAAACGTATGGCTTCAGGGAAGCTATGATACGGATGTAAAACAACAAATTCAGAAGCAGCTTGACGAAGGTGCTTTTATCGAGCTGACCGATGCTTTTTACCGCGACCTTGAATTTGGTACAGGCGGTTTGCGCGGCACTATGGGACCGGGTTCAAACCGTGTCAATAAATATACTATCGGCACTGCCACACAAGGGCTGGCCAATCACCTTAAAAAGAAATACCCCGGCGAAAAAGTAAGTGTAGCCATTGCGCATGATAGCCGTAATAACTCTGACCTGTTTGCCCGCATTACTGCCGAAGTATTTTCGGCCAACGGCATACATGTTTATTTTTTTAAAGAACTTAGGCCTACGCCCGAACTATCATTTGCCATCAGGCAATTGGGTTGCAAAAGTGGAGTAATGGTTACGGCATCTCATAACCCTAAAGAATATAACGGCTATAAGGCGTATGGTGCCGACGGTGGTCAGTTTGTACATCCTGAAGACACTGCAGTAATGGACGAAGTTGCTGCAATTAAAAGTATTGATGAGGTTAAATTTGACCGCGTTGACGAGAATATCGAATTGATCGGCGAAGAGATAGATAAATCATATCTTGAAAAAATCACGGCGCTGTCGGTTTCCAGTGATGCCATAAATCGCCAAAAAGATTTAAAAATCGTTTACTCGCCGATACACGGTACAGGTATTACGTTGGTGCCAAAAGCACTGAAAATGTTCGGTTTTGAAAATGTGATATTGGTTGACGAACAAACTACTCCGGATGGTAATTTCCCAACCGTTGTTTATCCAAACCCTGAAGAAAAAGAAGCTTTAACACTGGCTTTGAAAAAAGCGGCAGAAGTGGATGCCGACCTGGTACTGGCTACCGACCCTGACGCCGACCGTGTTGGTATTGCGGTAAAAAATACCGATAACGAGTTTATACTACTTAACGGCAACCAAACCGGCAGTATGCTGATCAATTACTTGTTAAGCGCCTGGGAAGAAGCAGGCAAATTAACAGGTAAAGAGTACATTGTAAAAACCATTGTAACCTCAAACCTGATAGATACCATTGCTGCGGCAAAAAATGTAAAATGCTTTAATACCTTAACCGGCTTTAAATACATCGGTGAGCTGATGACACAGCTTGAAGGCAAAGAAACCTTTATAGGCGGAGGCGAAGAAAGCTACGGTTACCTGATAGGCGAACTGGTACGTGACAAAGATGCGGTTGTTTCAAGCGCATTTATTGCAGAAATGACGGCTTATTACAAAGACCAGGGCAGCAGCTTATTTGAGGCATTACTTGAAACTTATGTTAAATACGGTTTCTTTAAAGAAAAACTGATCTCGATCACTAAAAAAGGTAAAACCGGTGCCGAGGATATCAAAGCTATGATGGAGACGTTCCGCACCAATCCGCCGGCAACTTTGGGTGGCTCAAAAGTGGTTACGCTGAAGGATTATGAGCGTCGTGTTGAAACCGACCTGACGAGTAATACAACTAAACCAATTGATCTGCCAAAATCAGATGTATTGCAATTTATTACCGAAGATGGCAGCATTATATCTGCCCGCCCATCAGGCACTGAACCTAAAATTAAATTTTATTGTAGTGTAAACGGTAAATTAAGCAGCACTGACAAATACAAAGAAACAGATCAGCAGCTTGAACAAAAGATAGATGCTATTATAAAAGACCTTGGCGTTTAACCCTGTCTGATATTAAATAAAAGCCGTCTCATAAGTAATTGTGAGGCGGTTTTTTATTTATGGTAGATATTATTCTGCAATACTACATCGCTAAAGTCATTAAAAGTATAGTCTTATTTAATAACTTAGCATTATTAAACCTGACAACAATGAAGAAGTTATACGTTTGTATCTGCGCGATTTTACTAATTATAACAGCAAAAAGCTATTCACAAATAACCCCGCAACCCAGTTCGGCCACAACAATTGTTCAGGGCTTTGGCCTTGGCAAGATTAATTTGACCTATTCACGCCCTAACGTAAAGGGCCGCAAAATATTTGGAGGCATGGAACCTTATGGGGCTGTTTGGCGTACAGGTGCTAACTCGGCAACGATAATAAAGTTTACGGATGATGTTACGATTGAGGGCCAAAAGGTACCTGCCGGCGAATATGGCTTTTTCAGTATACCGGACGAAAAGGAATGGACAATTATTTTTATTAAGCAAGCTAAACAATGGGGTGCCTATGCTTACAAAGAAGCCGATGATTTTTTACGGTTAAAAGTAAAAACCGAGCATCTGTCGGCTTTAACTGAAACCATGACGCTTACTTTTAACAATGTAACCCCTACTGCCTGCGATCTGCAAATGAAATGGGAACACAGCGGTTTTACCATTCACCTGGCAACAGATATTGATGCAAAAGTTATGGCGCGAATAGATTCGGCTATGAATACTGATAAGAAACCCTATTACGAGGCTATTATTTATTACTACAACAATAATAAAGATATGAACAAAGCCCTTGCCTGGGCTAACGAACTGGAGAAGAATAAAGCATTTTCGCCATACGTACCTAAACTATGGAAAGCGCGTGTACTGTTAAAAAAGGGTGACAAAGCTGCCGCAATAGCCACCGCACAGGAAGGTGTTAAGGCAGCAACCGAAGATAAAAGTGACGAGTATATACGGTTAAATACTGAAGTGATCGAACAAGCGAAGAAATAGTTAATTAGAGATTAGTAATCAGAAATATTAGTTACAAGTCATAAACCTTTTCTGATAACCAATTTAATATCTCATTAAAGATATTATAATTCCACAGCCTTACCGGTTTTCACCGATTCATCGCAGGCAAAAGCTATGCGCAAGCTGTTTATTGCGTCTGCCGTAGGGTCATCCAAATTCAGGTCTTCGCGGATGGCTTTCAGGAAAAAAACTTGTTCACGTTTACAAAGCTCTTGGTGGTCTGGCTCATCACGCAGATCTATCCACTCGTCTGCCTTAACAAATTCATCGTTTTTATCCAGGTCTGCATGGTGCACTTTTAAAGATTCTGTTTGCGTATGCGCATCTATCGAATCAGATTTACCTTCCTTAGTCGCCTCTTTAGCAACAATTGATACCGCTCCTTTTGGCCCGAAAACATCTTTAATAAAAAAAGCCGTTTCGCTTACCATTGGCCCCCATCCTGCTTCATACCACCCTATCGAGCCATCCTCAAAACGGATCTGTAATTGTCCGTAATTATAATTCCATGCGGGGATATCATCGGTAAGCCTTGCGCCTATCGCGCTTACCTGTAAAGGCTTTGAGCGTGTCATTTGGCACATTACATCAATATAATGTACCGCGCAATCTACTATGGGGCTAAGGCTATTCATCAGGTTACGATGCACGGTCCATTTAGAGCCATGGCTTTGTTGGTTAAGATTCATCCGCATAACAAGCGGCTTACCCATCTGCCTTGAGATCTCAATGAATTTTTCCCATGACGGATGATAGCGTAATATATAACCAACCACCAGTTTCTTACCTGCCTTTTCTGCAGCTTCAGCTACGCGTACTGCCCCTTCAACAGTATCGGCAAGCGGTTTTTCTATAAACACATGACATCCGCTTTCAAACGCCTTTATTGAAAATTCTTCATGAGTATCCGGGTATGTAGAAATACAAACAGCATCGGCCTTTGTAGTCGCCAGCGCTTCATCATAATCGTTAAATAAAGGATAGCCGCCACCTAATTTTTCATTCAACACTGCCTTACTATTTCCTGTAGATACTAATCCGCATATCTCAAATCCATCCAGATTATGGTAAGCTATGGCATGCGAAGCACCCATATTTCCGCACCCAACAACTAATACTTTTATATTTTTTTCAGACATTTTTATTATTCGTTATTTTTTGCCGCTCAGATCCTTCACCCTGATATTTCTGAATGATACCACATCGCCATGGCCCAGGAAGCCGATATGTCCACTATCACGCTGCAATCCGGGATGGGGTTTGCCATCAGCGGCACCATTCTTACGTGCTTCGGTAATATCGGCATCTAATATCGTGGTCCCGTTTAATATCACTTTTATCTTAGGGCCCTTTACAATTACGTCTTCATAGTTCCACTCACCTACCGGTTTTAGGTAGCCCCGTTTAGCCGATATGGTACCATAAATAGAGCCATGGTATTGGTATACATGCAAGTCCTTATACATCGGGTCTTCATTATCCAGTATTTGTAACTCCATACCTACATAAGCGGCATCGCCTTCAAGCGGTGCTCTGATACCTAAGCCATTGTTTGCGCCATGAGTCAACTTAAACTCAAAACGGTATTCAAAGTCGCTAAATTCTTCTTTGGTATATAAATTACCTCCCGATCCTTTTCCCGGCCTCGGGTGTATAACCATGTTGCCGCTATCAATGGTATAATCAACCGTATTACCTGTCCAGTTAAACATATTTGTGCCGTCAAACAGTACTTTAAAACCATCTTTTTGCTCTTCCTTGCTTAGCTCATAAGGTTTTACACTTGGTAATTCCTTTACGTAGAGATCACGGTAAGCCACCGGCGATCCATGGGCCTGCAGTTCTATTTGCTCTTCAGCAAATATAGGGATCTTTCTGTCCCAATAGTTTTCAAGAATGATATTGTCGGTTACCAGTTGGCCATTCAGGTAAACAGTAACTCTGTCGCCTTTCATGATGATATGAAAGTTATTCCATTCCCCCAGTTTATTATCGGCAACTTTTAACGGCTTACTTTCATTCACCTGGTTGTTGTATAAACCACCCGAACCTACTTGCGCGCCAACATTTCTGCGGGAAGTATCCCAGATCTGTACCTGTGGCGAACCGCGCAGATAAATACCTGCATCACCCTCGCCTTTATGATCGTCAATAATTTTCCAATCAACATACATTTCAAAGTCGCCGTATTTTTTCACGGTGCATAAGTTCTGGAAGCCTTTGCCTTCAAATAATAGTTCACCATTAATCGGTTTCCAGTCTACTTTGGCTTCGGCATCAGCTTTTTGCTGTTCGGCTGCAAGTTTTTTGGCATCCATCGCGGCACGTTTTATAGGGTCAGCTACCAAACCCTTCCAGCCGGTAAGATCCGTTCCGTTAAATAAAGAAACAAAACCTTCGCCCGGTTTCATATCAGCCAGGTATTTACGGATAGCATCTTTCTGCCTGCTGCCATTAATAACCTGAATAGTTTTGTTTAACAATGTTTTTATGACATCACCTTCATAAACACTATCCAGGGTAACAGTCATCACCGTACGGGCAGCTTGTTGTTGTAATTCAGGATCATCCAGGTATTTACCGGCAAAAATAATGGTGTTAAAACATTTAGCCTGCGCCATGTCTTTCAGGATCTGCTTTTTCTGTTCAGGGGTTTGCGCTACAGACATTGCATTGCGCAAAAGCAGCAATTGTTGTTCGTCCGGAACGACATCTTGTTCAGCCATGCGTAAATAACCATAAACAGCGCTGCTTTGAGCAGCCGGATCTTTGCTTTCACGTGCTATCTTTAATAGCTCTGCCGCGGCGCCATCATTAGGCCAAGCAGCTAAAGCTGCTAATGATACCTTTTGAGTTTCTGCATCGCCACTATCATAACCAGCGGTAACTATTTTCAAAGCTTTTTCGCCACCAAGACAGCCAAGAATTTTATAGAACAGTAACTTCTTATTTTGAGGGGCAGAAGCCATATGTTGAAGGGTAAGATCTACTTCTTTAGTATGGTCACCCTTACCGCCTAATGCAGCTATGATGGCATCTTGCACAGCTTCTTCATCCAATCCGTTAGTTTCATTAAGCAACGTAAATAGTTGAGGTGCGTTTTCTTTAACCACTACATGGGCAAGGGCCGCATAAGCGGCATGGCTGGTTCTTGAATTTTTACTTTTTAGCTGTTCAAAAATGGTGTTGATCTGTGAATTTGCAGCACGCGTGTCAAGAATGCCGATCAAAGCTACCTGCACACTCTGTTTAGCGGCAGGAATAGCGGCGGCAACTTGCGCGGCTACGGTAGCGCCTTTCATGTGAGATATTGCTTCTGTAATGACATCTATATCATCCGAATCGCCCTGCCCCATTAATTTGATCAGGTTACCTAATACTTCCTGCTGTCCTATGCTGACAGCGGTATTGACAGCGGCCTGTTTAACTTTAGGGTCTTTACTTTTAGCAAGCTCAAGGATGGCTGGTAACGCGCTTTTGGCGGTACTTTGACCGAACATATATAAGATATCGACTTTTGACTGATCATTTACACTGATCAGTTTTTTAACCCATAAACCGGTATTTGCGGGTGTCAGATAAGGAAGTGCTAACCGGAGTGCGGCTGCACGATATTGTGGGTCTGCACTGCCGGCGGCATTTAACAGTATCAGTTGCGGATTTGCAGCAGTTTTAACTAATAATTGCAAAGCATTAGCGCGGACATTTCCTGGGATTGCTGTTTTAGCTGTCAGGTTAGTTGCGATTTTTTTAGCTAATAAGGAATTGCCATTTTTTGTTAGTTGTTCGGCATAGATCAGGTATGATTTTGTTGCATTGGTGCTCTCATATTTATACCCGCATTTTTGAGCTGCTACAGCCATTACCGGTTCAGACGATGGAGAAGCGATATAAGCCAATGCATACAACGCGACTTTGGTAACTGATGGGTCATTACCCGTAGCTAATTTGTTAATTGGTGCCGCCGCCTCTTTTAAACGGCTATCGCCTAATGCTTCAATAATAAAAAGCCGGGCATTGCCACTTGATTTACTTAAAGCACTTAACAAAGCTGCTTTTGACGCAGGTGTATTGATCTTAACCAATGCCCGGGCGGCAGGATCAGCAAGATCATTATCTGTTAAATATGGTTTTAAACAAGCGATAGCATCATCCTTACCTACAATATCAAACTGGCTGATGATAAATGACTTATTCTGTTTGTCTGTTAGTTTTTGTAATGCCTTTATATAAGCATTAACACTCATTTTGCGCAGATCCTCTTTACCGGTTTGCGTTGCATAGGCAGAAAAACCGCCAACTGTATACTCAATGGAAGCGTTATTATCTTTACCCGGCGCTTTAAGGCCTTCTATAAGGGTTACATATCCATCTTCGCCCAGGCTGGCGATGTTTTCTACATTGTTTTTATATGCACCGGCATTATTTGCGGGCATTTGGGCAAGTACGGCGTCAATTTTATTATCCTGCGCATGAACCATATTTTGGAGCAAAGCAACAGCTAACGATATTAGGTATATTTTTTTTACCATTATGATAGTTTTGAAATAGTTATACTGAACTGCGTTAAATACTGAAAGGCGCGCGCATTACAGGATTGATCATCCGGTTTGCCGCATCATTATTTATAAATTCCAATTTCTCGGGATCAAATTTTAAAGACCTGCCTAATTTTAAGGCAATCATCCCCATGTTTACAATTGTACATGAACGGAAGGCATTCGCTTCGTTAAGTGCAAATTTTTGACGTGTTTTAACCGCGTCTGTAAAAACGGATAATTGCGGTGCGGGTTCAGGGAAGGCGGCCAGCTTACGTTCCAAATCAGGAATGTCAGATTTAAAACCCGGGTATAATTTACCTTTAGGGCCTTGAATATAAGGTACATCAATGTCTTTACCTTCGCCATCCAGTACAATCTGGCACCCGTCTGCATAGGTATAAGTTATTGTTCGCCATGTACCTACAGCATCTGTATGTTGTTGCGGGGCATCAACCTCTACAGATATAGGGCTTGTATCATCTTTTCCTAAAAAATATTGAACAGGGTCAATATAATGTTGCCCCATATCACTCAGGCCACCACCATCATAATCCCAATAACCACGAAATGTCTGGTGTGTACGATGTATATTATAAGGTTTATATTGCGCCGGCCCTAACCAGGTGTCGTAATCCAATTCGGGCGGTACCGGTTGTGGCTCAAGGTGGTCTTTGCCCACCCAGTAAAATTTCCAGTCGTAACCGGTATGTTTACCTACTGTGACTTTTAACGGCCAGCCCAACAACCCGCTATCTACTAATTTTTTGATCGGTTGCACGGTGGTACCCATACCATAGAATGCGTCTTTAAAACGAAACCACGTATTGATACGAAAGATCCTGCCTTGCCGCTCCATTGCTTCCTTTACACGTTTGCCCTCTCCTATGCTATGTGTCATGGGTTTTTCGCACCATACATCTTTTCCGGCATTGGCGGCATCAACACTGATGATACCGTGCCAGTGTGGTGGGGTTGCTATATGTACAATATCAACTTCGGGTAATAGTAACAGTTCCCGGTAATCGCCAAAAGTTTTAACGCCTTTAATTTTAAAGTCCTTATCTAATATCTCCACGCATTCGGCAAGATGTTTTTTATCAACATCGCAAATGGCGACAACACGTGTACCTTCATACTCAAAATGATTACGGCCCATACCACCAACACCAACAACGGCTTTAGTCAGCTGATCGCTTGGCGGTGTAAAGCCTGTACCACCCAATACATAACGTGGTACAATAGTGAAAGCGGCTACGCCAATTGCTGATTTTTTAATAAAATCCCTACGCGGGTTTGGGTTTTCCGTTTTTTTGGAGTTCATAGTTGCAGGTTTGGACAAAACAGTTAGGTACAAGGACAAGTATATACTATAGCTTGTATATACTTGTTATCGCTTATAAAGTTATGTAATTAATGCAAAAATGCAACAAATGGCAATATTTTATATGTTAACACAAATGAGGTTTGGTTAACAGGCAAGGTCAACTTTTATACGCGAAAGGTGCTGATCCAAATAAATAATAATTAAAAAGTCGGTGTTCAGGCAATTCTGTTTAAAACCGGAAGTCGTAATAAAAACCCCGCGATAATTGCCAGTATGGTAAAAGTGATGGAGAGGGTTAAAACCTTACTTGCTTTACTATAAAGTGCGCTTGATAGTAAATCATATTTTTGTTTAATAGTAAGGCTTGCCCTATCTATCTGAACTTCCAGGCGATCAAGTTCTGCATGGATGATGGCGATTTGGTTCTCTAATTTTACTTTGCTTAATCCGTCTAACTGATTGTAATACCTGCTTTTAAGAAACAAATAAAGATAAGCTGCAAATAAGCTGATTAAGCCAAATATAATTATCGGCAAATAATTGGTCAGGATAATTTCCCAATGTTTCATAATCGTAATTTTTCAAGGTATGGTATACCAAATATACATAGTGATTTTATACGCAACTTATTGATATCAAAAAAGTTACAGTAAAATATACCTTATCTGAGAGATAAAAAAATACCCCATTAAGCAATAAACGAAAACGAATTTGGTCTAATTTGAAGTATTAAGAAAGCTAATGATGTGTTTAATTAATATGGCTTACCACTAATTAAATTTATAATTAAACAACGATGTTCAAAATCTTACCTATTTTCTAAATTTCGGTCGATGAGGACTTAAAACCGGCAATTTCACGAAATTTGTCCATTGGGAGCGGTTTGAAAATATAATCAAGAACAAAGCCATAACTTAAGGCGCGTTGCTTATCATATTGCCTTACAGATGATGATACTATGTAAACAGCGATGTTTTTGCTCATACCTACTCTGAGTTCGTCGTAGGCATCTAAAAATACCCAACCATCATTTGAAGGCGGGATCTCTAAAAATAACACATCCGGAAGATTGGCTGTGTCACTTCGGTGTTCTTTTAAATAGCTGAGTAAATGATCTGCCTGTGTATAAAAATAGATCCCTTTATAATCATTTCTTTTATTGGCAAAAGTCAGGATGCGGTGAAAAATCACATCATAGTCAAGCACAAACAAAATTTTCTTAGTTGATAAGCTATTCATGGGTTGCCTTGAAGCTAATAAACGAAATATTTTATTATTAAGGTGAATCATAATATCAACATTGGTGTATTTTCCCACAAAATAGCTTAGCCGCAGTTATTTAATAAGCCGAATATTGCTGCACTTGTTATTATTAATAATAAGTTTTTTTATTTATGCCGGTTAAAATTAAAGCGTATCGCTTTTCCTGATAGCTACTGATATTTTTTTTATAGCTATGGTTAATTGATTCTCGACAGTTTTTACAGATATATTTAAAAGTGCAGCCACCTCTTTATATTTCATGCCATCATCCTTAATAAGCTTAAATATGAGTTTGCACTTTAAAGGCAGATTATTGATGAAACCATTTAAGGCTTCTACCTTTTCTTTACTGATCATTACACTTTCAGGATCGACAGATGTGTAAGCAGTTTTATTATACAAAACGTCATCATCTACATAAACATGCTTGCCTTGTTTTCTCAGATAATTAAGCGACAGGTTTTTTACCGATACATACAGGTAGGTATTTAAATTTTCTATCTCATGAAACGAGCTTCTTTTTTTCCAGAGATTGATCAATACATCGTGTACAATTTCTTCGGCCGATTCGCGACAGTGCACAATTGAAATGGTGAACCTGTATAATTTTACAAAATACTCCCTATACAGTTCTTTAAAGACCTGTTCATCCTGCAATGCAGAATGACTTAATTCTTCATGAAGTATAACTTGCATAGGAGCTGCACGGTTTATAAGAGAAAATAAAGGTATGGTATTTATTCAATAAACCAACCCGGGTAAAAAACGTTTTAATTTTAAATAAAATATTTTTTGTTTGGGGGTATTTTGATTTTTCTGTGTCTTAATAATATTATGACATCAGAAGAAAGAGTTTGGTTTTTAATAGCACGTTCTGTATCGGGTGATATCTCACCTGAAGAAGCTAATGAGCTGGAACTTATTTTTCTTGCTCAACCCGAATTGCGGGATGATCATGATAATATTAAACGCTTAAAACTGGATACACCGGTAGCTGCCTCCATTGAAGAGCGCGGTGCGCTTGAGAGAGGTTTGAAAAAGCTGGACTATTCATTAACCAACGAAGGCAGATTTATAGAAAGGCATATTTTCAACCACGAACCCACTCCGCTAAACGGCAAGCGCATAACCTGGTGGATGGTTGCGGCATCATTACTGGTGTTATTTACAGCCGGGACGATACTGTTAAAGCGTTTTAAAACCATACCGGCAAATCCGCAACAGCAATTAGTGGCAACGCACTATGGTAAACGCATACATACTACCCTGCCTGATGGTACTACAGTTTGGTTAAATTCAGGTTCCACAATAAAATATGCGGAAAACCTGGTGATTAACGGAAAAAGAGAAGTGACCTTAAATGGAGAAGCTTATTTTGATGTTAAGCATGACACAGAACACCCCTTTATTGTACATGCAGGTAAGCTGAATGTGGTGGTTTTAGGCACCGCCTTTAATGTTAAAGCTTACCAGGGTGATGCTTATATGGAAACGACGCTTATCCGCGGAAAAGTTGAGGTTTTAAACAGTGATAAACCCGGAGATAATGTGATCTTATATCCAAACGAAAAGGTTACCATCGGTACAAATGCCGCTGTATCATTTAAAACAAAACTTGCGGTTAAAAACAAGCTGATTGATTCTGTTTCAACAACTACCGACAAAACAACTTTATTGCCGCAACTACCGGATGCTGCCATCACTGAAACAGCTTGGGTAAGCGATAAGCTGATATTTAAAAAAGAGAACTTTAGCGACCTTGCCAGGCAACTGGAACGCTGGTATAATGTTGAAATAAAATTTGATAATGATAACTATTCAGCAAAACAGTTTACAGGCGCCTTTAAAGATGAAGATATTAACGAAGTAATGCGCGATCTGCAATTTACCGAGCCATTTCATTATAATATAAAAAACAACCAAATACACATATGGTAACCAGCCATATAACCATAAACTTAAAGGAGAAGAAAGGAAAAAACACATGACGTAAATTTATTTTCACGACAGCTTTTTAACCTCAAAAAAATAAGGAAGTGCGGGAACACTTCCTCTATTGGGGTTATCCGATGCTACCCAAATATCTGACTGGATACCAGGCTTTTTTAGATTTTATTAACCTCAACAATTCAAAAGTATGAAAAAAACTTTAAGTTATTTCATTGACCCTGCTATTGGCAAAAAAATACTATTGTGTGTGAAACTAACAACATTCTTTATACTTATCGCCTTAATGCATGTTTCTGCGGCGGTACGCTCACAAGACAAATTAGACCTAACTGTAAAAAACGTCAAGTTCGACAAGCTATTCGAGATGCTTGAACAAAAAAGCAGTTATACATTCTTATATAACAACCAGGCCATAGCCCAAAGGAAAGTAACTATCGATGTTAAAGATGTTACCGTACCTCAAATTCTGGATAACGCTTTTAAAAATACAGGCTTATCATTCAGGATATTAAATAATAACCTTATTGTGATAACCCGGCAATCTGCCCCGCAAACGGCCGATATTACCATAAAGGGTAAGGTAGTAGATACGAAGGGCGAACCCCTACCGGGCGCAACTATAGCTATTAAGAACGGCAGCTCGATAACGCAAACCGACGCGGATGGAAATTTTACCGTTACCGTTCCCGACAATACCATATTGGTAGTTACCTATATCGGCTTTAAAACGCAGGAAGTTGAAACCGCGGGCAAGTCGGCGATCACTATTACCCTTACTGAAGATGCCGGTAATTTAAATGAGGTAATTGTTACTGGCTACGGCACACAACGCAAAAAAGATCTTACCGGTGCGGTTTCTGTTATCAGCACAAAAGACCTTGCAGGTATACCTGTTGGTGGTGTTGACCAAATCATTCAGGGTAAAGCGGCAGGTGTTACCGTAACACAAAACAATGGTGCTCCCGGCGGTGGCATTAGTGTACAGGTACGTGGCTTAAACACTATTAATGGCATAACCCCACTTTATATAATTGATGGTGTGCCGGTTGCGAATAGTCCTGTATCAACTACCAATGGCAATCAATTAAGCGGTATTGACCAGCTAGCACCAGACGATATTGAAAGTATCAATATTTTGAAAGATGCATCGTCTGCAGCCATATATGGTGCCCGTGCCGCCGGCGGCGTGGTTATTATTACTACCAAACATGGCAGCGAGGGTAAAGCTAAATTAAGTGTAAATGCCTATACCGGCGTACAATCGGCCACGCATTTAATTAAAATGGCCAACAATGCGCAATACGTAAGCGCATATAATATGGCAGCAAAAAATGATGGGCGGCCTGGTATTTCCGATAGCCTTGCCGCTACGCTGTCTGATGTGAACTGGCTAAAAAAACTGTTGCGGCCTGCACCGGTAACAAATATCAATTTATCAGTAAGCGGAGGCAATGCCACTTCAAATTATATTGTTTCGGGTAACGTTTTCAGTCAAAATGGTTTGATAGAAAACTCATCTTTCAGGCGCTACAACCTACGTACAGCAATCAATAGCAGCCCTACAAAATATTTAAAATTTGGCACCAATTTAAACCTGGTTTATGAGAAAACCCGCGTGGTTGGTTCGTCAGGTGATGGCTTTACCGGCGCACAACCAAGTGTAGTACGTTATGCTTTGTTCCGCACGCCGGGTACGCCTGTTTACGGACCCAACGGGCAGTTTGTAGATTTACCTAAGCAAAACGCAACTTTAGGTAATTTTTTAGGCGATGGCATTAACCCCATACAGTTAGCGGCTTCTACAGATGATAATCATTATAACTACTCGGTATTAGGGGATGTTTTTGGTGAATTAACACCTATAAAAAACTTAAGAATCAAATCTGATTTGGGCGTAAACCTGAGGCAAGTAAATTATAAGCAGTTTTTTGGAACGTACGGCGCTGACAGAAGTTTCAACACCCCGGCGTCACTGGCTCAAACGCAAACACTCGACTTTACTTACAACTGGACAAATACCGCAAATTATGATTTAAAGCTGGATAAACATGATTTCAGCTTTATTGTAGGTACAGAAACAGTTGTAGAGGATGTACAAGACTTGAGTGCGTCTCGTGTAGGTTTTGTAAACCAAACTCCTGATTTTCAATACCTGAGTTTGGGTGGCTTAGCCGGTATGCAAAATGGCGGTATTGAAAGTTCTCACAGCCTTTCTTCTTTATTTGGGCGTGTAAATTATCAGTATAATAATAAATACCTGGCCAGTTTCAATTACCGTTGGGATGCTTCATCTAAATTAGACCCAACAAACCGCTCAAAATCGGTTTATTCGGGCTCATTAGGCTGGCGCATTGACCAGGAAGATTTTATGAAAGATATAAAGCCAATATCAAACCTTAAATTGAGGGTTGACGTAGGCCAATTGGGTAATGAACAGGCTTTGAATGATTACCCATACCTGTCAACCTTTTTCGGCAATTATTACTATCCTTTTAACAGTGTGACCAATCAGGGTTCTACTATTGGCGCTATTGGTAACCCAAAGATCCAGTGGGAAGTCACCACTCAACAGGACATTGGTTTAGACATAGGTTTGTTTAACAGCGCCTTGCAAATAACTGCCGACTATTATATAAAAAACACCAACAATGTATTACTGCCACTGCAATTACCAAGCAGCGCCGGGCAAGCTTCCGCTCCATTTATTAATGCGGGTAAAGTGCGTGACCAGGGATTTGAGTTGGATATAAACTATCGTACTAAGATAGGTAATGATTGGAATATAGGTATTAATGGTAACCTGGCAACAGAGAAAAATGAGGTCGTTTCTTTAGGTGGCAACCCATCCCTTCCTGGTGGCCGCATAGATAATGGTGTTTTTGCCACGCGTACAGATGTTGGCCATCCCATAGGTTCATTTTACTTGTTACAACAGGAAGGTATTTTCCAAAATACTCAGCAAATTTTTACACACGCTTACCAGGGCCCGGGAGTACGCCCAGGCGACGTGATGTATAAAGACGTGAACGGTGACGGTGTTATTGATGGAAATGACCGTGTTTTTGCCGGTAGCGCTATCCCTAAATTAACCTATGGCTTAACCACCAATGTCAGTTATAAAAACTGGGATCTGAGCGTATTCTTCCAGGGCGTTTATGGCAATAAAATATACGACCAGGTAATGACCGAATTAGAAGGTTTTTATCGTCCGTTTAACATCACCCAAGCCACTGCCACTCAAAGCTGGACAGGCCCGGGCACAAGCAATAGCAATCCTTTACTGTCATGGTCTGATGCCGCTAACAATAAGCAACCATCAACCCGTTTTTTAGAAAGTGGTTCATATTTAAAGCTTAAGAATGTACAATTAGGTTATAGGTTAGGTAAAAACGCTTTAAAACCGCTCGGGTTATCGTCTGTGCGGATATATGTAAGCGGGCAAAACCTGCTCACTTTTACCAAATACAAAGGCCTTGATCCGGAACAATACTTCAATGATAATAACGCAGGCGACAACACCAGAGGCGTAGGAATTGATTGGGGTACCTATCCGTCGGCACTCATATTAACAGCCGGTATCAACGCAAATTTCTAACCTTTAATTTACAGAAAGATGAAAACAAAACATAACCTCTATATATTTTTGGTTGCCTCCCTGCTTATTATTGCTACGGGTTGCAAAAAGGTATTAGACCAATCTATAAAGGGTCAATACACCGACAAGAATTTCTTTAACAGTGATGCTAATACGCTGTTGGCAATAAATGCTGCCTACACGCCTTTAAGTTTTACGGATGCATCCTCAAATACAATTTGGGTTTTGGGGGATGTAGCCTCTGACGATGCCATAAAAGGCGGAAGTGCGGGCGATCAGGCTGATTTTCAATTGATCAATGATTTTAATATCACGCCGATAAATTCTGCTGTCGAAGGTTTGTGGAAAAGGTACTATCAGGGCATTTTTGCCTGCAATGTGGTTACTGATGGATTAACATCAGGAAATGCAACCGGGATAAGCGCGACGGTAAAAACACAGGCTTTGGCGCAAGCTAAATTTTTAAGAGCCTATTACTATTTTGTCCTTACTACCACTTATGGTAATATCCCACTCCATTTAACGGTTGAGACACCTTTGGAGGCACAAAAACCAATATCACCCCAAGCTACCGTTTACGCACAAATTGAAAAAGATTGTACAGATGCAGCGGCTGACCTGCCAACCACGCAAACAGGGGGCGATATTGGCCGCGCTACAAAAGGTGCGGCATTAGCCCTTTTAGCAAAAACTTATTTGTTTGAGCAAAAATGGGCTTTGGCTGCATCAACGGCAAAAGCAGTTGATGATCTGAATGTTTATAGCTTGTTGCAGGTGTTTGCAGATAATTTTCGCGCAGCTACAAAAAACAATAATGAAGCCGTATTTACCGTGATGCACCAAACCGGTTTAACACCCTTTCAGGGTAATACGCTTAACCAATGGTTTGCACCACGCACAATTAACGGCTATGGTTTCTTTTATCCAACTCAAAGCCTTGTAAGTAATTTTGAAAAATCGCCGGGCGGGGTTGATGATCCACGTTTGGATTATACTGTAGCCCGCGCCGGCCATCCATATTTTGACAGTACATTTGATCCGAGCTGGACAAGCACCGGCTATCTCAGCAAAAAAGACTGTCAACCTTTATCAGAAATTGCAACAAATATCAAAGGCGATGGTAATTTAAACTATCCTGCAATCCGTTTTGCTGATGTGTTGTTAATTGAAGCCGAGGCTTTAAATGAAGCCGGTAGTAGTGCCCAGGCGTTAGCTCCACTTAATCGTGTGAGAAAACGCGCCCGTGAAAGTTATTTGTACGACAATACTTTACCTGGTTTTGGTACTGTACCTGCAGGCCTACTACCTGATATTACTACGACAGATCAGTCGCAGTTACGCGACATTATCCGCAGAGAAAGACGTTCTGAATTGGCGCTTGAATTTCATCGCTTCTTTGATATTATTCGTTATGGATCTGCTTATGCCAACTCGGCTTTGTCAGATGTGCCGTTATTTAATTATAACACCAATAAATATTTCCCTATCCCGCAAAGCGAAAGAGATAGTAACCCGAAATTAGGCTTGTAACACGTTTTAATTAAAAATGAACATGAAACGACTAACCAAATTGATAAAAGCTGTTATGTTATTGACGGCTGTAATAATATTGACCCAATCTTGTAAAAAGAATGAGGATTCACGTAATACTAATTCTGATAAAGCAAAACTTAGCTTACAAATAGATTCGGCAAACACTTTGTACAATAGTGCTACTGAAGGAAAGCAAGCCGGTGACTATGCAACAGGCTCAAAAGCTACGCTTAAACAAGCTATAGACCTGGCAACTCAAGTTAAAACAGGTGCATTTACCCAGCAAGAGGTAAATAATGCAAACGCCAATCTTATACGTGCCGAGATTGCATTTAAGAACAAGTTGATACTCGAGGTATCTCCTGAAAACCTGGTTGCGTATTGGAAATTTGACGGCGACGTTACCGATGCCTCAGGCAATGGCCATAACGGTGCACTAAAGACCAATTACATTGGTGCAACTGCTGCTGCTGCAACTGACGGAGGTACTGTACCCATACTTACTACTGACAGGTACGGCGCTGCAAACAAAGCCTATGCATTTGATAAAGGGGCATATGTTGAAATACCTTATAATAATTCATTGTATCCAAGTAGTTTTTCCATAAGCGTATGGGTTAAACCAACTGTAGCAAGTAATGGTAATTACATTTTCTCTGTCGATCATTACTTTGGCTATAAGTTCCAGTTACAAGGCAACAACTTTCCATTCCTGACTGTGTCAACCGATGCCGGTATACATGATGTTGATGATAATCCCGGCGCTGTGCAGCTAAATACCTGGAGCCAATTGATCGTTACCTTCACCCCTGGTACCATTGTTTTTTACATCAACGGCAAATTAGTAAAAAGCGTAACTACTACCGGTAATTTGATAGCGCCAAAAACTATCGTAAATGTCTGTATCGGTAATGAACTACCAAAAACTGCTTATAACTTTAGCGATACCTCAAACCCCAACTATTTTTATGGCGCCAGTTATTTCCAGGGATCGTTAGACGATATTCGCCTTTACAATAAAGTATTGAGCGATGCAGAGGTTAATTCACTTTATGTGATGGAACAGCCATAATAAATTAATTAGCATACACATAAAAATATAGCATGCTGTAAAAAGCCGCTATATTTATTTGATAAACCAATAAGAAATGAGAAAAAACTGGATAAGTATTAGGCTGGCAATACTGCTGTTAGCATCTATAAACTGTTATGCGCAAAATGTAGAAAACAAATTACCCAAATGGGCATTTGGCGGTTTTGTACGTTCTGAGGATATCGATCCTATTATTTCCCCTAATAAAGATTCGCGATTTTTAGATCCTGTAAGTAAAAAAGAAGTCGCCTGGGAAGCTAACGATACATTCAACCCGGCAGCAACTGTAAAAAACGGCAAGATCGTGGTGATGTACCGCGCCGAAGATCTTTATGGAACAGGAATAGGTTTTCGTACATCGCGCATTGGTTATGCCGAAAGCAGTGACGGAATTACTTACAAAAGACGCCCCACTCCTGTCTTGTTCCCCGATAATGATATAGCAAAAAAATATGAATGGCCGGGTGGCTGTGAAGATCCGCGGGTAGCGGTTACAACAACGGGTACCTATGTTGTTTTTTATACGGAATGGAACCGTGATGTACCACGCTTAGGTGTTGCCAAATCAACCGATTTGATCCATTGGAAAAAGTATGGACCGATTTTTAGAAAGGCTTACAATGGCAAATTCTTTAATATCGCCAGTAAATCTGCTTCTATATTAACCCAGGTTGTTAATGGCAAACAGGTTATTATTAAAAGTAAAGGCAAATATTGGTTATACTGGGGCGAACACCACGTATACGCGGCTACATCTACCGATCTGGTTAACTGGAATCCGGTGGTAGATGCCAATGGTGAGCTAAAAGAATTAATGTCGCCAAGAAATGGATATTTTGACAGCGACCTCACCGAATGCGGCCCGCCTGCATTAATGACAAAAAATGGAATCATCCTTTTTTATAACGGGAAAAACAAAGCAAAAGAAGGCCGTGATGAGCGATTCAATGCCAATTCCTATTGCGCCGGGCAAGCTCTTTTTGACAGTAGTGATCCTTCAAAGTTTGTAACCAGGCTCGATTTACCCTTTTTACGCCCTATGAAACCATTTGAAAAGAGCGGGCAATATGTAAACGGAACTGTCTTTATTGAGGGCATGGTTTATTTTAAAAAGAAATGGTTCTTGTATTACGGCTGCGCCGATTCAAGAGTAGCTGTTGCTGTTTATGATCCGGCTAATCCGGCATTGCCTGATCCGGTTAGTACAGCAGCTAATTAATATTAGCACTACATATAAAATAAGAAAGCGGCAGGAATAAATCATTTCTCGCCGCTTTCTTATTTTATCAACCTTTAATTCCTCTTATATCAACTAATTAAATATTGGTAGTTAATATTATGCTGTATTCAATACATGGCGTAAATTGTATAATTTATGTCCTTTGAGACAGTTTTAGTAATCTATAATTTTGATCATGCTTAAAAAGAAGGTCGCTATAGTAGTGATGTCCGGCAATATATTGATGGACTTTGCAGGCCCGGCAGATGTTTTTCATCACGCAAACAGGCTACGTAATCTTTATGATATTCTATTGGTTTCACCGGTTGCCGGAGCAGTAATAAGTACAGGTGGTATTAGGATCGATTTTGCGGACTTAAAAGATTTGGACGAGAGTATAGATACACTGCTGATCACAGGTAATGACACGCAGGCAAATTTCGAAGAATTTTATACCTGGTTGACAAGTGCGCATAGTCATATCCGCAGGATAGGTGTTATCGGTGTCGGAATGACAATTTTAGAAAGATCAGGTTTAAAGCCCGACCGGAACTTTTTTCATACTCGTGATGGACAGTTGTATACATCAGGTGGTGTATCATCAGGAATAGACCTTGCCCTGGCTATGGTAGAAGAAGATTGCGGCCGTGGCGTAGCTGCTGACATTGCGCGGAAGCTTATATTTTTTTACCTAAACAGGCCCCCCTACCAGGTACAATTTGGCAACCTTGTTGATACATCGGCATTAGCCATATCGCTAAAAGAAAAACTGGCAGGGCGGTTACATGAGCAACTGGATGTTGGCCGACTGGCCGAAAAAATGAATATGAGCTCAAGAAATTTCACCCGTGTTTTTACACGTCAAACGGATATATCACCGGCAAAATTCATCGAAAAATTACGTGTTGAGCAGGCTCGTTTATATGTGGAACAAAGCGATGAACCTCTTGAAGAAATAGCTTTACGCTGCGGACTGGGTGGATTGGTGTCTATGAGGCGCTTGTTTTTAAGACACCTGATGGTTTCTCCATCAGATTACAGAAGATTTTTAAAACTACAGAAATATGAAAATTGCAATTAATGGATTTGGCCGTATCGGGCGTATGACGCTGCGGGCCTTACAAGATAAACAGGATATTGAAGTCGTTGCAATCAATGACCTCACCAATCTGCAAACGTTGGTTCACCTGTTAAAATATGATAGTACCCACGGGCGTTTTCCGGGCACAGTTGAGGGGAGTGATGACGCTTTAATAGTTAACGGCAAAAAAACACAGTTATTAAGCGAAAAAGATCCGAAGAACTTGCCTTGGGCAGATCTGGGCATTGATGCTGTAATTGAATCGACCGGGCGCTTTACAGACAGGTCTGCCGCGCAGGCACACATTGACGCAGGTGCTAAAAAAGTGTTGATCACCGCACCTGCTACTGGTGGTATAAAAACAATTGTTCATGGTGTGAATAATCACCTTATCGGAGATGATAATATCTACTCGACAGCATCATGCACAACCGGCAGTATAGCACCGGTTTTATATATACTTGATAAAGAGTTTGGTATTGAATCTGGTTATATGGCAACTGTACATGCTTTTACTGCGGATCAAAACTTACAGGATGCACCGCATAAGGATCTGCGAAGGGCGCGGTCTGCCCCACATTCTATCATCCCCACCACTACCGGCGCGGCAAAAGCCATTGGCGACGTATTACCTGAATTGAAAGGTAAGCTTGACGGGTTCTCCTACCGCGTGCCTGTAATTGATGGTTCTATAGTAGACCTGTCAATCAACCTGAAAAAAGAGGTAACGGCTAAAGACCTTAATGCTGTAATAAAACAATATGCAGATAGTTCACTAAAAGGAATATTAGAATATACTGAAGAACAGTTTGTGTCTGCAGATATATTAGGCAATACCCATAGTTCTATCGTTGATGGTAACCTTACCAAAGCTATTGGTAAAATGGTAAAGGTTGTTGCCTGGTATGATAATGAAGTAGGTATCTCAAACAGAATTGCCGAATTGGTTAGCCAGATTTAAAGCGTCACCAAAATAAACAACGGATAATTCATATCCTGCGAAACGGAAGAGGTATTTAAGCTTCTTCCGTTTTGCTTTTAATGAGCCGGTGTATAATTTACCTTGAGCCAACAATAGCCATTTTTGCTATTTGTACTTTTGCGCCACGTTAAACTAATACCAGCATGTTAAAAGAAAGTAACCGGCGTATCTCTACCATACTTGCATTTGCGCTGTTACCACTATCCGGCTTCGCTACTGATATTTATATCCCTTCGCTGCCAAGTATGGGAGCAGATATGCATATCAGCAGCATACAGGTACAGCTCACACTTACGTTATTCCTGATCAGCTACGGTACTTCGCAGCTTTTCCTGGGTAGTATTTTAGATTCATATGGTCGTTATAAATTTAGTTTAGCAGCGCTTATTGTGTTTATACTGTCCAGTGTTGTTATCGCGATTACGCATAATATTTACCTGATCTACGCTATGCGGATAATTCACGGTATAACAGTAGCTATGATTGTTGTAGCTAAACGCGCCTATTTTGTTGATGTTTATCAAGGTGATGAGCTTAAAAACTACCTAAGCATGTTCACCATCATTTGGTCGGCAGGGCCAATTGTGGCGCCGTTTATTGGCGGTTATTTTCAAAGCACATTAGGTTGGCAGTCAAACTTTTACTTCTTGGCAGCTATAGCATTGGTTATAGCTATTCTTGAGATCATTTACAGTGGCGAAACCTTAAAGAAGCCAACGGTATTCCACTTAAAAACTATAGCAGGCTTGTATGCCGAAATGATAAAAACTACAACTTTTAGTTTAGGCATCCTGATGTTAAGTTTTGCTTACTCAATGGTGATCATGTACAACATGACCGGACCTTTTATTGTTGAGCATCATTTTAATTTTACGCCTGTCGTTGCAGGTTATTGCTCGTTAATATTAGGTTTCGCCTGGATGGTTGGCGGTTTTATTGGCAAAGCTCTGATCAGCCGTCCGTTTTTCAGCAAACTGTCTGTGAATATCGCTTTACAATTATTGTTTGTATTGATGATGATTGTCAGTATCAACTTTATCACCAACATTTATGCGATGGTATTATTCGCATTCCTTATCCATGTGGGTGCAGGCTTTACTTACAATAATTACTTTACATACTGCCTTAGCCGGTTCCCAAAAAACGCAGGTATGTCGGGTGGATTAACAGGCGGAATGGTTTATGTTATTCTGTCGTTATTAACCTATGTGGTCGTGTCGATAATTCCGGCTAAAGACGAGCTTAATCTGAGTTATAGTTACCTGGTATTTATATTACTATCCGGTGTGGTCATGTTTGTTTTGTTCAGAATGAACAGACAGCAAAGTGTGAAGCAAGTATACGCTTAAAAATGCTGATGTGTCATTTTTGCGATTTGCCAAAAAGATACCCTAACGCCAAAGTAATAATCGGAACCACCATTTCCCAGATTTTCTTCACATCGTCGGTAAAATCAGATACTTTGTCTCTGTACACACAGTAATTGATCATTACACAAACAGAAATTATCGTACCTGCTATAAAAGCCCACTTTATGGTATAATACACAATCGAGTCTTTGGCATTTGCCCCGGTGCCTAAAGTCTCTGTTACCTTGCCGGCTATATCACTACTAAGCCTGGGTTGGCGGGCAGATTTTTTTTCTTCAATTACCGGTATGTCTGAAAGTTTACCCATTTGCAGGCTCTCCTAAATATATAGCGTAATTCATAATTCTCGATTCCGCGTTCTCATCAGGTGTCCAAACCCAAAATGACAAATAGCAAGCGCGGTTGTACGCAACACCAATTTTCCACGGATCCATTATACCTTCGCCCAATGGGTTTTTAAAATTGATCATTTTAATGCTTAAAACACTTTGAGCTACATCAGCCGAATATCTCCGGGCTTTATCCGTCAGATCATTTTCAAAATTAAATTTAACTTCAAAATCATCTATAGAAAGCGACAATGGCCGTTCGGTAGAAACTACTACGGTTCCATCTCCTATTACTTCCAGATCTCCCGATTTGGCGGTAACTTTTATATTGGCATTTGTATTAGATACGATATTTGACATAACTCAAAAATATCACAAAATTTATCTAAATAGCTTATATCTAAACGATTATTTTTTTGACTTTGCTTTTAATTATTGCTTGTGTAACTGTTAGACTGTTAAGGATAGTTGTTTAAATACAACCTGCTATCTTTACGTCAACCAATGCCTGATAAACCAAATTTCTGATGTTGCTTGTAAAAAACAGACTTTTATTAACCCTGATTCTATCGGCTTGCTGCGTCTGCGGTTATAGTCAGCAAATTGCCCCTCTTGCTGTTAAAGCTTTAAAAGCGGGTTTTGTAAACCTGCCAAATACTGCCAAGCCCGGTGTCTACTGGTATTTCATGGATGGCAATATGAATAAGCAATCCATAACCGAGGATTTGGAGGCCATGAAAAAAGCCGGTATAGGTAACTTGATATTCCTTGAAGTTAATGTTGGCATACCGCGCGGGCCGGTCGATTTTTTGAGTGACCAATGGCAGGAACTTTTTAAACATGCTGTGCGCGAGAGTGAACGTTTGGGTATTGAAATAACCTTAGGTATCGGCCCGGGTTGGACAGGCAGCGGCGGCCCTTGGGTAAAGCCCGGGCAGTCTATGCAACACCTGGTTTCAAGTTCGGTAAATGTAAAAGGCGGCCAGGCTGATAAAATCGTGCTACCAGTACCACCACCTAAAAGCCCATACTTTGGCGACGGCGCTTTTACAACAGAGCTAAAAAAACAATGGGACGATTTTTACGAAGATGTGGCGGTGCTGGCTTATCCCACGCCCGAAGTCTCAGAAAAGATCAAGGATATTGACGAAAAAGCATTGTATTACCGTGCACCTTATTCATCAGTACAGGGTGTAAAGCAATTCCTGCCTTCGGTTGCTGATTACCCGCAGACCACCAAACAAGCGGTGATCGATAAAAATAAGATCGTCGACCTGACAAAATATTTAAAACCTGACGGCACATTGAACTGGACACCACCCGCCGGCAACTGGACGATCATGCGGTTTGGCCGTCGTAATAATGGTGCGATAACGCGGCCTGCCCCTGTTCCTGGTTTAGGTTTTGAGTCTGATAAATTTGACACGGTAGCATTAAACGATCACTTGGATAATTACATAGGCAAGCTAATACGCAAGGTAGGCAATCCTGATCCTAAAGTGGCAGGTGGATTAAAACGTCTGCACATGGATAGCTGGGAAATGGGCTCACAAAACTGGACACCGCACTTTCGGGCCGAGTTTATAAAAAGACGCGGTTACGATCCATTACCCTACTACCCTGTTTATGCAGGTAATATTGTTGGCAACCGCGAAATAAGCGAGCGTTTTTTGTGGGACCTGCGCCAAACTTCTCAAGAACTGATATTAGAATATCACGCAGCAGCGGTAAAAGAATATGCGCACAGAAATGGCATGGGATTATCTATCGAGCCATATGATATGAACCCTACTGCCGATCTGGAGCTTGGCGCAGTAGCCGATGTGCCCATGAGCGAGTTTTGGAGCAAAGGTTTGGGGTTTAATTCGTCTTTTAGTGTAGTTGAGGCAACATCTATCGCGCATGTTAACGGCAAGTCGCTTACGCCTGCCGAGTCTTTTACCGCGCAGAATGATGAAGGTTGGAAACAATATCCAGGATCAATGAAAAACCAGGGCGACTGGGCCTTTGCAGCCGGTGTAAATAGGTTTGTTTATCACACGTTTGAAAACCAGTTCCTTCCGGACTCTTTACGTCCGGGCGCTACGATGGGTCCTTATGGTGTACATTGGGACCGTAACCAAACCTGGTGGCCCATGGTAGGTGATTATCATAAATACATCACCCGTTGCAGCTATATTTTACAGCAAGGCAGAACGGTTGCAGATGTGTTGTATTTAACCCCTGAAGGTTCGCCACATGTATTCCGGCCACCATTTTCTGCTATGGAAGGTAACGATACAATCCCTGACAGGAAAGGTTATAATTTTGACGGATGTTCACCGGGCCAACTTTATAAAGCTGGTGTTGTTAACGGCAGTATTGTTTTCCCTGGCGGTGCAAGTTATCGCATATTGGTATTACCGGCAGTAAAAACCATGACACCTGCCCTGTTAAAAAAAATAACAGAATTGGTTAAAGCTGGTGCGACTGTTGTAGGTGAGCCTCCTTTAAAATCGCCGGGATTATCAAATTATCCGGCTTGTGATGCGGAGATTGCAACCCTTGTTAAATTAGTTTGGGGAACAAATATTGATGCGACAACACAATCTGTTCATACTTACGGAAAAGGCAGGGTTATTTGGGGCGGTGAGCTCGACAAGCAATTAGACAATCTTTATCCTAAATATGAGCTAACGGCAAACATTTTGAAGAAAATGAACGTCAGCCCGGATTTTGAATCAAACGGGCCTATCCGCTACACCCGTCGTACCAATTCAAATTGGGATGCGTATTTTATTTCAAACCGGTCAGACAACCCTGTAGACGCTAATGCTTCATTCCGCAACATAAAAGGCTCACCACAACTTTGGGATCCGCTAACAGGCAAAACACAGGCATTACCTCAATTTAAAAAGCAGGGTGACCATACTATAATCCCTGTTCGATTAGATGCTTACCAAAGCTATTTTGTTGTATTCACAAAAGACGTACGAACAGCCCCGTCATTGAAAAATAAAAACTTCAATACTCTTACGACTGTTGCCAAGATTGATGGCCCATGGAATGTTTCTTTTGATGCAAAATGGGGCGGGCCTAAAAACATAATTTTCAATCAGTTAAGCGATTGGATCTCAAGGCCTGAAGACGGAATAAAGTATTACTCGGGCATAGCAACATATACCAAATCTTTTGACTTTCCGGCAAATATCGCCTCTGACAAAAAAGCTACATTTTTTATTGATCTTGGTAATGTTAAAGATCTGGCAAGGGTTAAGTTAAATGGAAAAGATCTGGGTGTATTATGGACCGCCCCATGGCGCGTTGAGATATCAGCATCCGCTTTAAAAAAGCAAAACAAACTCGAAATTGAAGTTGCAAACCGTTGGCCAAATCGGCTGATTGGGGATGATAAAATTGCTAACGATGGCATAGTAAATGATCAATGGCCTGACTGGCTAATGAAAGGCTTGCCAAGACCAGGTAAACGGTATACATTCGCCACATACCATTTCTATAATAAAAATTCACCTTTATACAGTTCAGGGCTTTTAGGTCCGGTAACCATCCAAAAAAGTAACTAAAATATAATAATGACATCTGTACAAAAAACAACTCAGCCAATTAAGATCGGGTTATTCGGCATCGGTTTAGATATCTATTGGGAACAATTTGAAGGATTAAAACAAAGATTACATGGGTATATAGATATCGTAAGCAGCAAATTGGGTAATTATGGTGCTGAAGTTGTCAATCTTGGTTTAATAGATACACCGCAAAAGGCATTTGAAGCAGGCAGTCAGTTCAAACGTGAAGACGTAGAATTGATATTTTTATATGTTACCACTTATGCCCTATCGTCAACTGTGTTGCCGGTGGTGAAAAAAGCCAAAGTACCGGTTATTGTTTTGAACCTGGCACCCGAGGCGGCCATTGATTACTCAACCTTTAATAAGCTGAATAACCGTACAACAATGACGGGCGAATGGCTGGCCTATTGTTCGGCTTGCCCTGTGCCTGAAATAGCAAATGTTTTTAAACGCTCAAATATCCCGTTTCATCAAATAACCGGTATGTTAAATAACGATCCGCATGTTTGGCAGGAGGTTGAAGAATGGGTAGCAGCAGCAAAAGTTGCTCACACTATGTACAATAACACTTTAGGTGTAATGGGTAATTATTATGGCGGTATGCTGGATATCTACTCAAACCTGACTTTGCAGTGCGTCACTTTTGGCGGGCATATTGAAATTATTGAAGTAGATGAGTTATCAGGATTACGAAATAGCGTAACACCTGTAGAAATAGATGACAAGATCCAAACGATCAATAAATGGTTTGATGTGCAAAGCGATTGTTCTGAAGATGAAGTAAAACGCGCTGCGTTAACTGCGGTGGCTCTGGATAAATTGGTCGCTAAATATAATTTAGGTTCTATCGCTTACTATCATAAAGGCACAGGTAATCCTGCCAATGAAGATACCATGAGTTCAGTGATCTTAGGCACTTCATTACTTACAGGGCACAACGTACCTGTTGCAGGCGAATACGAGATAAAGAACGTACAAGCGATGAAAATCATGGATAGCTTTGGTGCTGGCGGATCATTTACCGAGTATTATGCTATGGATTTTAATGATGATGTGGTATTAATGGGGCATGACGGCCCTTGTCATCCAGCCATCGCCGAAGGTAAAATAAAAGTTAAACCCTTACAGGTTTATCATGGTAAAGTGGGTAAAGGTTTATCGGCAGAGATGTCGGTAAAATATGGCCCGGTGACGCTGTTATCTGTAGTTGAAACTGTGGATGGTAAAATAATGCTGCTGGTAGCCGAAGCCGAATCTGTTGCAGGCCCAATTTTAGAAATTGGCAATACCAACAGCCGGTATAAATTCAGTATTGGTGCCCGTGGGTTTGTTGAAGCCTGGAACTCACATGGACCGGCACATCATTGCGCTATCGGTAATGGCCATATTGCGTCGAAAATACAAAAGCTGAGTAATTTGCTTGGCCTTGAATATATCAAAGTCTGTTAGGTAAAGCCCGACATCGTTTGCGTAGAAATATAGGTTTGTTATCTTTTAATCTGAGTGATATATTGTAAAATTGTTGCCCAAACCAACAACAAACATTAATTTAACACACCTTATTTTTTATGAAGAAAGTCACGCCGGTTAAAACTATATATTACGCATCAATAAGTTCGCTACTGGTGTTAGCAACTGTGTTTACGTTGCCCTCATTTACTAAAAACAGTGACCCTGCAACCATAACTGTTAAATCAGAAAAAGTAACCGATGGTTTACAAGCACCTACAGCTTTGATCTTTCCTGAAAACGGCAAAGCCTGGGTAACCGAACAAACCGGCAAGATCCGGCTACTTAAAAATGGTAAACTCACAGATGTTGTTGTGCTCGACCTGAAAAGCAAAATGATAAAGGTTAATACCGGTTATGAAGAACGCGGTTTGTTAAATGTGGTGTTGCATCCTAAATTTAGCTCGAATGGGAAATTTTATGTTTTTTACAGCAGGCCTACAACAACTCAAAACCCGGCAAACAACCGTAAGTTTGATCATACCGATGTTGTTGCAGAATATAAAATGTTGCCTAATTCAGACCAGGCAGACCCTAACAGCGAACGCATTATTTTAACTCAAAATAAACCCGACGGTAACCACAATGGCAGCGGTATTGTATTCGGTGCCGACGGCTACTTATATGTTACGTTTGGTGATGGTGGCGGTCAGCATGATCAGCATGGTCCTATCGGTAACGGACAAAATATGGATACATGGTTAGGTAAAGTTTTACGCATTAACGTTAATGTTGATTCTACCTATTCGGTTCCTAAAGACAATCCTTTTGTTGGTAAAGCAGGTTATAAGCCAGAGATCTGGGCTTATGGTTTTCGTAACCCATACCGTATTTCGATAGATAAAGTATCTAAAAAGCTATTCATCGGCGAGGTTGGTCAGGATACCTGGGAAGAGGTTGATATTCTTGAAAAAGGCGCTAACTATGGTTGGCGCCTGGTTGAAGGCAACCATTGCCACAACCCTGCCCAGGGCTGCGATTTTACCGGACTTACGCCGCCAATTACCGAATATAATCACCGTGAAGGCGTATCCGTTATAGGTGGCTATGTTTACAATGGCCAACAGGTAACTTCATTAAAAAGCAAATATATTTTTGGTGACTGGACCGGCCCGATCTGGTATCTTCAAAAATCCGGTAATACATGGTTGCGCGGTAAGATCACGATACAAAATTATCCTGAAAACGCTAAGATCACCGGCTGGGGCGAAGATCAGTCAGGCGAGTTATATTTTTTAACCAATACGGATACAGGCCCGGGACCTGTGGGCGCTACCACCGGAAGTATTTATAAGATCATAAAAAATTAGCATGGCAAAAGGCTTTAGTAACAAATTATTTATTATTCTTTTAACGGGGGGAGTTAGCATATTGCTACTCCCTTCGTACGTTTCCAAAAAAATTAAAGTGGCTAATGCCGATTTACCCGCACCTACCTTGACGCTAAACGTCAGACAAGTTGTTACAGATTTGCAATCGCCTTTGGATATGGCATTCCCGGGTAATGGTGATATACTTGTGGCCGAACAAACAGGTAAGATACGGCTGATTAAAGACGGGAAATTAACCGATGCACCTTTGTTAGACATCAGCAGCAAACTGGTTAAAACTATGCCTGTTGATGTAAGGGGTTTAATGGGCTTTGCTATTCACCCCCAATTTAGCTCGAATAGGAAGATATACGTTTTTTACTGCGCGCCCGCTACTGCTGATAAATCAGACCACAAAGATGTTGTAGCTGAATACACATTATCGTCAAATTCAACACAAGTTGACCCCGACAGCGGACGAATCTTATTTACTGCCGATGAACCCGGCCAGGGAGATAATGGTGGTTGCCTAAAATTTGGGCCTGATGGTTATCTGTACATCGGCATGGGTGATGGCGGTGGCGGCGGTGATAAGCACGGCCTTATCGGCAACGGTCAAAATAAAAATACGCTGCTGGGTAAGATACTACGCATAAACGTTAATAGCGATTCTACTTACACTGTGCCAAAGGATAATCCTTTTGCCGGAAAAACTGATGTCAGGCCGGAGATATGGGCATATGGTTTACGCAACCCGTGGCGGTTCTCTTTTGATAAAGCAACTAAGCAAATGTTTACCTGTGACGTCGGAGAGGGTGCATGGGAAGAAACTGATATCATAGAAAAAGGTGGTAATTATGGCTGGCGGATGGTTGAGGGCGATCATTGTTTTAACCCCAAAGAGGATTGTGATTTTACAGGCACCATAAAACCAATTTCTGAATATGACCATAAAAGCGGTATCTGTGTTATTGGTGGTTATGTCTATAATGGAAAGCAACTGCCGGCTATTAAAGGTAAATACTTCTTTGCCGATTGGACAGGGCCGATTTACTACATCGAAAAAACAGGTGCAGCATGGCAAAGGGGAAAAGTTGAACTAAAAAACTATCCCGAAAACCTAAAAATAACCAGTTGGGGCGAAGATCCGTCAGGCGAGTTGTACGTGATCACGAACGGTGGTACTTTATTGAATGATGTAAAAGGCGCAATTTATAAGATCATAAAATAGATTATTAGCCACACCAGTGGCTACTTTTACTCTTTCTTTAGTGGTCCACTTTAGACAGTTTAAAGCGTTGGTTTTGTAGGCCTTGTTGTGGTTAATGAAATCACACCTTTGAACATTTTAGCTCCATCTCCGGTCAATCTTAAATAATAGTCCGAAGAACATGGTGTTCCATCTTCATCTAAGGCCATAAAATTTGATCCTGATGGAACGAATGCTTGTGATTCGGCTGTTTTTACGATCTGGTTTCCCTCATTAAATTCATCAAACATAGATATGTAAAGACCTTGCGCCCCTAACCTTTTCATATTATAGAACTGTCTCCACATAAAATCGCCGTGAGCGCGCTGACGTTCCTGAAGATCACCGGGTAGAACGCAAGGTTGGTAATCAATACCATTAGCGTTGCAATATGTCTGATCATCTTTATTAACGTTTACATAAAAATTATCCGAGTCATCAGCATTACCAATACGCCCTATCATCCATGGCGACAGCATATTGAAAGTTTTATAAACGCTTAGGAAATCAGGTCTTGAGTCGCTATTTTGCTCACGCCAATGCGTGGGCACTCCCCCTATTACATAACAGCCTTTACTTTGAAACCATTTGATGACATCGATACAGTCTGTGGTATTGAAATTATGATTATCATCATTGAAACCAAAGCCCCAGATACATACTACAGGCTTGCCGTTCTGTTTTGCATAAGCAGTTGATGAAATGTATGCCGACATTTTGTTTGTCCAATCGGCTTTGAGTTCGGTTTGCATATTTGTCCAACCGCTAACATCATACATGATGTAAAACTTAACGCCGTTTACCTCTGCAGCTTTTTTTACTTTTGCTGCCATGGCATCGCGTATTGGCCCTTCCAGGCCACTCGGATTAAAACGCTGTAATGCCGCACCGTCAATGCCATATTGTTTCATCCATTTAAACTGGATATCCACCGTCTGATCACTAAAAGATGAAAATACATTAGCCGGCTGGCCATTGTTTAAATTAGCAAATTGTGTAGGAAAAGTGGTTGCATAATCGCGGACATCAGGCCAGGATTTAATAGCGACATTGGTTGACGAAGGCTGTTGTTCCCAGGTTTGCGCCCAGTGCCAGTACATGTTAATTGGCGAACCATCGCCTGTTGCTGCAAACCATCCCTGGTAACCTACAATAACCTTACCCACAACATCGCTTGTTGGCAACGGCTTATTAACAACTACAGTAGTGGTGTCTTTGGATGGATTAGGTACAACTGATTTTTTCTTCGAACAACTAAAAACTGCTGACAGCAATACCGCCATCAACCAAATCTGCAGGTTATTGGTTCTCATGTCTTAACTATAATAAATAGCAAGTTAATCAGATATTCTGAATGAGTAACAAAATATTATGGAGATATTACTCTCTATTTCCCGATACAGAAAGTGAAGTAGTGCAGATTCTCAGCAAGTTAATGCTATTGCGTTACCAATCTGTCACCGAACCGATGAAAACAGCGGAAAATCATTGCTAAATCAAGCAGTTTTAAAATCGGTGATAAAAATTCCTGTTGTCTGATTGAGTAATTAATTTGAGATTTACTGCGACGTTTGTTTATAAAATATTCAATAGTAATTTTGAATTAAATATTTCAGATCTTTTCAATGATAATTTGGAAGATAAGTGGTCTTCTCATATTTTTAAAGTTTACTAAAATACATTAGTAACCTTATCATTTGAAAATGTTTCGGCTAATTGAATTAAATTTTGATGACCAGAGCTATTTAGGCCACATTCCCGCCGACCAGTTAGTATTTGTTCCTCTAGAAGAACGAGAGCCAACAGATTTACCTTACACTTCTGTTTTAATTGGCGCTAATGGTACAGGTAAAAGTACAATACTATCCTACCTAGTAAAAATTTTTGAAGACATAAAATATTTTAAAGACACGGGGAAAAGAGCGCCTCGGGCTATAACCTTTTCTTATAATATAACATATCAAATAAATACTGATGTTTTTAAGTTTACTCAAAAGAATAATGGCCTAGATCTAGACGCCTATAAAGAAGGTACTCGAATCTTAAAATGGTATTATGAATTTTCAATAAACGATAAGCCAATTGAAGAAATTCAAGATAGGATTATTTTGCCAGGTAATATTGTAGCAGTAAGTTATCTTCCGATGGATAGATTTCGTCAAAAAAGCAATGCTGTTGAAGATTTTTACTTATATCTAGGCTTAAGGCATCGCTCGAACGCGGCTAGTACGCAATTTTTTCTAAATAATACCTTACCATTGTTGTTTAGATATATCTCTGAAAGTCGTTCGGTAAGTTTCTTAAAAAACATTTTAGTTTTTATGGGAATGGATCAAGCGCTGGCTCCTTGTTATTTCCCTCCTGTCGATATATTGAATAATCACTCATAAATTCTAAAAACTAAATGTCGGTAACTGATTAATGGCATCAACCTTTCTGCGGTCAACTACCTTGGCGTAAATTTGCGTAGTTTTTAGATTTCTGTGGCCTAATAATTTCGAAACAGTGAAAATATCAACGTTGTGGGTAAGCATTAAGGTAGCGTAGGTATGGCGTGCGCAATGGAAAGTAATTGTTTTACGTATACCCGCCCTCATCACCCATTCTCTAAGTTTTAAATTATGCCATGAAGAATATTTTAATCCTTTAAACACGCGATCTACATCATTACCTCGCTCACCGACAAACTCAAGCGCTTGACTGCTGATTGGTAAAATTTCAGCAGCTTTAGTTTTTTGCTGTACAAACCTTAACTGATGGCACAGTAATTCATCTGAATACTCAATGTTAGCCCAGGTAATTGAATTAACATCCGACCACCGTAGACCGGTAGCCGCACTAAATAAAAAGGCCCGTTTTAGTAAATCGCTTTCACATTCGGTATCAACCAGTTTTTTTAGTTCTTCAATGGTTAGGTACTCACGGTGTGTATCCTGCTCTTTGATGCTTTTTACACGCTGACCGATTTTATCCTGAATTATTTTATCATCAAAAGCTTGATTAAGAGCGGCCTTCACTTTGTTGAAATATGACAATGCTGAATTACGTGCCAAGCGTGTATTACTTTTGGTTATTCTTGCTTCAAGCAAATGCTTTTTAAATTTTTCCAGGAAGTCGGTGTCCACTTCTTCAAAAGTCAGATCTTTACCGTCAAGAAACTTTAATAATATCTGGTAGGTGCTTTGCCAATTGCCATGGCTTCCTGTGCGCTTACGTTTTTCTACCTCTTTTTTAAAGTAATCGGGAAAACTACCTTGTGATTTTTGATTATCAGCGAAACCATATTTTTTGTTACTGATTTCCAAAAATCTTTTTGAACGGATTTTATCAGCTAAGTGTCGGGCAGTTTTATTATTCTCTCTTTCTTCGCGGGTTGTCGGTTTATCAATTACGGTTAAATCCAGCTTTTCGGTTTTCCGTTTTCCCCCCGGTAAATAATAATCAAGTACCAATCTCGACTTTCCGTCTTTCAATGCTCTTTCTCTGATGCTAATGCTTGCCATAATAATTTACGATTTTTTGTCACCGAATGTCCCCATTCAATACACACAAAAGAACGAGCAGCAGAAACACAGAGCAAAAATAAAAGCCCACGAATGGTGGGCTAAATTGGTGACGTTTTGGTGTTGAATTAGTGTCGCGTTACAAAAACGGCACACAAAATGGGAAGATCAATGCAAATTATTACCACTCATTGAAAAATAAACTGCGTTGGGAGCATTGAAATGCAAATAATTGAAAATCAATGAAACACGACTACTTTCCGATACAAAACTTGCTAAATATATTCTCCAACAGATCATCAGTTGTAACCACACCCGTAATCTCACCTAAGTAGTGCAGGGCTTGTTTTATATCCATCGACAGAAAATCCGAAGTAACGGTATCTATCCCGCTTAATACTCTTCCGAGGGCATCTGCTGTTTTTTGCAACGCTTCAAGGTGGCGTATGTTGGTTACTAAAGTTTCGTTTGCATCCAATTGGTCTTTTACTGCCGAATGGTATATTTTTGACTTCAGCTCATCAATGTGCGTTTTTTCCTTTGCGGATATAATTAGCGTATGTGATTGACTCAAACCTTCTAATTGTTCTGACGTAAGTAAGTCTGCTTTATTGGCTAATATCAGCATGGTTACCCCGGGGCGTTGCAGGCTTGCAATATCACTGTCAAGTTCGTCCTTGGTTATCTGTGCCGCATCATATACATACACCAGCAATGCAGATTGCTCGATCTTTTCCATGGTACGCTCTACCCCTATCTTTTCAATAGCATCTGTAGCTTCACGGATGCCAGCGGTATCAATCAGCCTGAAGTTAATACCGTTTATATTTAACACTTCCTCTATCGTATCGCGTGTGGTACCAGGTATGTGGCTTACAATGGCTCGTTCTTCGTTTAACAACGCGTTTAACAGGGTTGACTTACCTGCATTTGGCCGGCCGGCTATAACGGTATTTACGCCATGCTTAATAGCGTTACCCAACTCGAACGATTGTATCAGTGCGCCTATAACTTTACCTATCTCGTAGATCAGTTTTTTTAGCTGGTCACGATTAGCAAACTCTACATCCTCTTCGGCAAAATCAAGCTCCAGTTCAATCAGCGAGGCAAATTGCACCAATTGTTCGCGCAAGGTTTGTAGCTGACTGCTAAATCCTCCTCTTAATTGCTGTAAGGCAACCTGTTGCGATGCTTTCGAGTTAGAAGCGATTAGATCGGCAACAGCCTCGGCTTGCGATAGGTCCATTTGACCATTCAGGAAGGCTCGCAAAGTAAACTCACCGGCTTTGGCAGAGCGTGCCCCCTTTTTGATCAGCAGTTTTATAATAGATTCAATAATGAAGTTAGATCCGTGGCAGGAGATCTCTACCACGTTTTCGCGGGTGTATGATTTTGGGGCAATAAATAATGACACCAATACTTCATCCAGTATTACGTTGCCGTCAAATATATTGCCGAAATGGATGGTGTGCGATCCTTGTTTGGTCAAATCCTTCCCTTTAAACACGCTATTGGCGATAAGTATGGCGTCAGGGCCCGATAAGCGGATAACGCCTATAGCCCCTGTACCTGCCGGGGTGGCTAAAGCAACAATGGTTTCTTCAGTATTAGTCATTGGCGGCAAAGGTCGCAAATTAGCGGCAACAATAGCTATAACCCTAAAGTAAAAAAAGTAAATTGCGCCCCAATTATGGTAACCTCATTTGAAGCTTCGCTCAATACTATTTCTGTACATCACGTTGGCAACCAGGCGCTAAGTGAAATGTATGCACTGTCAGGCCATCCACTTGTTTTAAAAGACGAGCTGATAGCAAGCCTGTTAAAGCAGTATTTCCTGTCGCCGTTTAGCAAAGCTGTCGAGGTTTATCACCTGATGCACAGCAGCGGCGACCTGGCATTGAACGAGATCCATCACTTTGCCTCACAGATGTTTGAGGATAAGGAAAGGTTTCATGAAGCGTCTGAACAGATAGCCAAACACCTGTATAAGGTTGCTAATCATCCCAACATCAAATCCGGCGAGTTGTATGTGGCTTACTTTAAGGATGTGCAGATAGAGGGTAATCTGCTGGATGCTATTGGGATCTTTAAATCAGAGAATAAGGAAACCTATTTAAAGGTATACCCCGAGAAAGGTGGTTTCGCGATTGATTATGAAGAGAATGCTATCAATATTAACAAACTGGATAAAGGCTGCCTGATCTTCAATATCGAAAAAGAGAATGGCTATAAGGTAGTGGTGATTGATAACAGCAATCGCGGGCAGGATACCGCTGTTTACTGGAAAGACGATTTCTTACAGCTTAAGATCCGTAACGACAGCTATAACCAAACCAGCAACGCTTTAGGCATTTACAAGAACTTTGTCACTAATAAGATAGACGAAGAGTTTGATATGAACAAAACCGATAAAATAGACCTGCTTAATCGCTCGATGAAGTATTTTAAGGAAAAAGAAACCTTTGATATGGATGAGTTTGCCGATGAGGTGATTGGTAACCCAAAAGCTATCGAGTCGTTTAAAACATTTAAGAGCCAGTATGAGGACGAATTTGACACCCGTATTGGGGATACCTTCGAGATCTCGGACAACGCGGTCAAAAAGCAGGCGCGCGTATATAAAAGCGTGTTAAAGCTGGATAAGAACTTTCACATTTACATACATGGCGACAACAAGCTGATTGAAAAAGGTTTTGATGATGAAAAGGCCATGAATTACTACAAGGTGTTTTTTAAAGAAGAGCAGTAAGGCTGTCTCATCTGTACCACGTGAGTGTGTAACAGTTGGAACATTTGGTACACCTGTTTTTGCAATTCATTGATAATAAAATAATTAATTTACTATCAAGGATTTCATGATACAGTTTGGTATAACTTTTACGTCAGTAAATTTATAGCTAAAAATCATATAAAATACTGTATATAAAACAATTACGTTTAATATTTTAAACCAGAAAATCGGTTATTTTTAGAAGGAAAATTTAATAAGCACAATGAACGCCGGCAATATCACTTTACTAATTTTAATAGTTGCCCATTTAAGTATAGCATCTTACTTTGTTAGCCGGGTGGTTAAAAGTACTTTATTCACCAAAAATCAAAAAATTGTAAATGGTTTGCTTGTTGTGATACTGCCTTTTGTTTGGTGCGTATTGGTTTATTATTTAACAAAACCCGACCCTGAATATGATCCGGAACTAAAAAGGAAACCTTCCGAGCATTACTATGAAACCAATAAAACGATAGGCCGCGGCGAACAATTAGGACGTTATTAGTCATAATAACGATTGCTTTACAGCTTAACATATTATTTTACATCACTCAACTTTATAAGTATACACCTGTCTGCCTAATTCGCCGGCGGCATTAATGCCCTCCACCACTACCCTGTACTTTCCGGGGCCATCGGCATTGTAAAAATCAAATGTTGCTTTTCCTGTGGCATCCGTATTAACGTACGGGTTCCAGTAAATGGTTGAACGCAGGTCGGGCTGTTTATTCCCGGCATCCGGCCTTTCATAACGCGGTGAATAAAACCGGCGTACTTTGTTATAGCCTTTGGGCGATATGTTAGCCATATTAGGAATGTATTGCTTGCGTGCACCGGGTACTTTAGTGATAAATAATATAAAACCCGCAGGATGAGAATTGCCTGTTCTCAATATATTTTTAATAGCTTCATTTTTTGTCACTAATAATATTTTGATGATCTCGTCCGGTTGAAGATCTTCAATTTCTTCATAGCTTGATGGCCGGCCGTTGAGAAGAGGTATAAGATCATTACTCTCTGCATCAGCTGGGCTATTTGAAAAGTTAACCGTCCTGTGCATAGTTAATAACCTGGTATGCCCCTTATTATCTAACTGCCAGGTAACACCAGGGATCATTGTTTGCAAAAAAGTTTGCGTTGTAGGATAAAGTTCCGGATGATTCATAGGTATGACTCTATCTGCCGACTCTTCATCAGGCACTGAAAACATTCCCTGGGTTGCGACCCCTGGTTCATTCTTCAATTTAACATCCTTAATATTTACCTGCTTTAAAATATGCCCCGTTAACTTCAATGGGGTGCCCTCATCCTCGGCTTTTTGTAAGTTGGCTTTAATGATATTTATATCTGCAAAACTTTGCTGGGCAGCGATCTTAATTTGGGGTATGCTGTCTAAAATAATAATAACATGGTCAGTATTTTTCAAATCCCTGGCTTGCACTGCAAACTTAGCGCTATCGGCAAATAATAAGTTGTCAAAATTGAACCTGCCATTGGCATCGGTAGTGGTTGTTTTTTTAATGCGGGCGTTTAATGAAACCAGCAGCACTGCCGCGTTTGGTAACGGGCGGTTTCTCAGGTCGGTTACCAAACCTGAAATGGTAGCCTTTAAGCCTTCAGATTTAAATATAGGATTAGATTTCAGTGCACTATCCAATAATTTCCATTCAAACCTGCGGTAGCCCTGCGTAAGCATCAGGTTGTCTAAGGCCCTGTTTACTTTTTCAGAATCCGCTA
>NZ_VLPK01000002.1 GCF_007558865.1 Mucilaginibacter corticis | reverse complement strand
TCTTCTTGTTAAGGATTTTAATGATATGTTCGCCGGATTTATGCCCGATCGATTCGCCGTCACCGCTGTCCCAGCCCACTGATTTAGACTCCTCGGTCTTTAACCATTTTTCCAATGTTGTTGCGGTCATATTCACCGCCTGATAAAATTCCTTGTAAATCTCTTCCTGTTCTTTTGCTTCCATATAGCAATCAAACCAAATCCATGCCAAAGCGTTATTTTCAAAAAGGAGAAGTTATGCCCTGGTATCACGGTGATTACCCGCCATCTTATAAGAACCAACCCAAATATCTACGGGACAAAGCGGTGGAGATCGCGAACGAGGTATTGAAAACGACCCATAATGAAGGCGAAGCAATTGCTACAGGTTTAAAACAGGCGCGTAAACATTTTGAACATCACCCCGAAGAAATCCCCAAGAGCAAAAAATAGTTATGCCTCCTGCTGTCATAAAGATACCGGAAACAGCACGACGGCCGCATAGGCGCAGAAATTGTTTTGGCAGAAGGCACTTTATGATTTACGATTCTGAATAGTTAACTGCGGAAAGCGGAGGCTGCAATTATTTTACTGCCAGCAGATCAACCATTTCCAAAACAGGGTCGGCAGCAAGCAGTTCCGGTGCCTTTGCCATCAGCGCTTTGGCAATCTCTCCGCCGAGGTGCGTCTTCCTGCCGTCTTCATTTTCAAAGGTATCAAAAATACCAAATGTCGACGGACCGATTTGCAGCGCATACCATTTCTCGGTTCCGGCTTCCTGTTCCGCCAGCGGCAGCGCGCTTTTAATAAATTCGGCTACTTCCTGTTCTTTTCCGGTTTTGGCCTCTAAACGGCCAGGATCGCAAATTTTTCCATGATCATCATTTAAAACTGTTATAACAATACCCTTGCGGGGCGCTAATTTATATTTGCTCATTTTAGGCGATCAGGTCATCTACCGATATCTCCAGGCTGACGGCGATCTGCATAAAACGCTCGAGGCTTAATTGTGACAAGCCGTTCTCGATCTTACTGTAGCCATGCTGGCTCATGGACAACCGGCCCGCCATATCATATTGTGTAGGATTTAAGCACCTGCGTCCACGTATATTTCGCAGTACTTTATCCATTTTTAATAAGCTCCCCTCCATTAATGGTATTTACGTAGCGTAACAGCATACAGTTTTGAATTGACGCTGCGAAATGATTGAATGGTATTTGCTACAGTTAATATAATAAAAGGATGAATTTCGCTTACAACTCAGGGTGGTACTCAATTTGATATATAATAGCAAAACGAACACTAAAAACAAAAATCATGAGATCATTACTTTACATCATCGCCATCATCCTGATCATAGGCTGGGCCATCGGAACATTCGCTTACGCAGCGGGCGGTTTAATTCATATCTTATTGGTCATCGCTATCATTTCACTGGTACTGGGCTTTCTCCGCAGGGATACGGTAGTTTAGTCAAAACACGGACAAAGTAATAAGGTGTGCCGTCAACCGGCACGCCTTTTTATTTATCAGGTCAGCATTTATCATGAAAAAGAGAAATAACTATGTAAACGAAACCTTATCCTTTGAAGATTTCGAACAAGCCATTGCGCAAAGACACACCTCCGACGTGGCGCTGGATGAACTGGTACGTGAACGCCTGACCGCCAAAAAAGAAGCGCAGAAAAAAGAACGCGATTTAAAAAGAGCACGCAATAAGTTTTGATCTAAACCGCTTTCTTTTTAGCCGTGATCTCGTTTCTGATCTCCTGGGTATCTTTTAAAACTTTTTCTTTTTTGCAGCAGACCAGGCAAATTGTACAAAACACCAATACCACTATCCGGCTGTAACATCCTTTGATTGAATTTACGATAGCTGTCATCATAATCTTGCTTATGGGATCTGAATTAAATCAGCACTGAATTTTCCATCAATTACCTGGAGCGTTTTATTGCTATCGGAATTAAATAAGACCGCAGTAAAAGTCCCTTCAACATGTGTATGGCTAAAGGAAGTTATAATGATTTCGGAAGGAAGAGTTCCCGTTTCATCTGAATCGTAATCTTTAAACGATTGAAGCGTATAGTCCGGCGGAAAATAACTGATGGTAAAGAAGCCGTTAGCCCCGCCATTTTTATAACTTCCTGTAGTGATCGGTGATTTAGTATGAAGATCGATGGATAAACCTTCTTGACTATTCATAACGCTGGTAGACAATGAAATAATCGAATCACCTCTGAGGTAACCAGGATACCCCGAAAATTTTTTGCTGAACCGCCAACGGTTGCTGAAGCTTTAGTTGACGAACTCTTCGGGTCTTTTTTACAGGAAAGCAAAAAAAGAGATAACAACATTAGTGCCCAGGTGAATGAATTTTTCATAACACGCAATCAATTAACATTTCTACGTTCAACATTAATATTAAATCTTCCGTCAACAGAAATGACGCTTTTTCTAAAAAGCCCCAGTAACTGTCCGCTAAATGTGCCTTGTATATTATTCCCCTTTATCGATTTAATGGTTACCGTAAAGTTGTAGTCGTATAAATATTTGTCGTCGGTATTGTAATAGACTCTGCCTGAGTCTGAAGGATTCGCGGGGGAATAGCCGGCATCGATATAACTTGAACCTAAATCATAACTTTTTGTAGTAATCGGGGCGCTGGCATCTAGCCAAATACTAATCCAGTCTGCTTTCTGGTCGTGATTGACATATCCATCAAAAATTAATTGATTTACAGGGGCAAAAGTAATGATTGGCTCAACAACATATGTTTTGGTCACGCCATCGACCGTTGCGACAATAGTATTGGCGGGCGCTATTCCACTTTTCTTACAGGAAAACAGGAACGCTGACAGACAGAACACGAGAAGCAGGACCCTTTTCATATCTGTTATTTTTTATAAAAATATTAAAATAATATTTAATATTTGAAAGAAAATAAATATAAATAATTTACTGTAAGCAAGTTACAGAAAATCAAAATGTATTTTTTTACAAAATCTGATTATTTCCCTATGCCCTGCGCGGACGTTTAGGTTTTAACCGGTCGGGCGAAATTTTTTGGACAGCGGAATGAGTTTCGGCATACCTGACACTAAGCGTTCGGTTAGCTATTTTAGCGCCGTTCAACGCTGCGATGGCCCGATCGGCGCCGGCATTATCAAGCAAGGTGACAAAACCATAACCTTTACTGTCCCTGCTCATACTGTCTCTCACGATGGTGACCGTATCAACCGTACCGTGGAGGCTAAACATCTCAATCAAGGCTATCTCCTCCATGTCTTTTGGTAAACCAACAATAAAAAGCTTTGCCATCCAGCAAATATACAAATGATCGAATAAGCGTTATTAACGTTTTTACACGTATAATTTGCCGGATTATTTTTAGTCCCATTTTACTGTTGGGACATGAGAGCATTTCTATTTTTGTCACCCAGTTCGTCTCTATGATGACAATGATGTCGGCAGATGCGAAGCACATCCTGCCCTATTGCAAATGTCCTGTCTTTTGTTTGCGGGGCTGCGTGTTTCATTCATGGCATTATTCGTGCATTGCTATGGCTATGACTACCCGTGACAACTTAACCAATCAATTTACCGGCCAGGGACAATTGATCCATGCAGCCTTCGACGCAGCGTTTAACGGGATCATCATCATCGATCACCAGCAGCCAAACGACCCGATCATCTATTGCAATAAGGCATTTGAACAGCTAACCGGGTACGACCGTGGCGATGTGTTAGGCAAAAACTGCCGGTTCTTACAGGGCGATCAACGATTACAGGAAGGCAGGTTTGAAATTCAGGAGGCTTTACTAAATAATAGTCATTGTGTAGTTGAATTACTAAACTACAGGAAAGACGGTTCGGAATTCTGGAACGAGATCTATATTTCCCCGATAAAAAATGAGTGGGGCGTGACGACGCACTATGTTGGTATTCAGAATGATATTTCTGACCGCAAATTAAACGAGATCAAGTTAAAGTCTGAAGCCGGGCAGTTTAAAAACCTGCAACAGCAAAAGAACGATTTTATCAGTGCGGCAAGTCACGAGTTAAAGACGCCGGTGACCAGTTTAAAAGCTTCCTTACAGCTTTTGAATAAGGTAGATGACGCACAGCATACCACTAAAGTTTCCGCTTTGATTACGCAAGCCAACAAGAGTATCGGAAAAGTAGCTAACCTGATCGAAGAATTACTGGTTTCAGACCAATTGCTGGAAGGCAGCCTGGAACTTCGTAAAACTAAGTTTGCTTTGGGAAAATTAATCAGTGCGTGTTGCAGCGGCACACGCCTGGAAGGAAAATACAAGATCGTTTTGCATGGAGATGAAGACCTGGAAGTCTTCGCCGATTTTGAACGGATGGACCAGGTTGTTTTAAACATGGTCAATAATGCCGTCAAGTATGCCGCCGGCTCGAAAACGATAAATATTCATATCTCATCCACCGCCCAAGTAGCAAAAGTTACGGTAAGTGATCGGGGCGAAGGCATCCCGGCTGAACGCCTGCCATTTCTGTTTGACCGCTTTTACAAAGGGCAAACGGACGATGTACAAACTTCCGGACTTGGGCTCGGCCTGTATATCAGCGCCGGGATCGTCAAACGTCACGGCGGTGATATCGGCGTTGAAAGCGAATTGGGTAAGGGATCTTCGTTTTGGTTTACCTTGCCTTTGAAATAAATTAATAAAGTGAAATACGAAGTTAAGCAATTCAACTACCAGTGGTATAACTTATGCTTAACAGTTAGAAGGTACGTGCTTTATAACATTAAAATAACCATCCTGCTCAAACCATAGAAGCTAAAGCAGGACAGTTAAGTTATTATTTCAATTCGGTGAGTATCCCGCTTGTAATGGCAACGTGTTCTTTAAATACTGCTAATGAAAGCGTGGCTAGATGGCGGCCTTGATTCTCGGCTGCACCAGGTAATTTACCTTTACTGATATAGTTTTGCGCTAAATCCCGTAAGAACTCGTGGTTCTCCAGCTGTGCTTTGATGAAAGCTTTGTCAAACTCAGGTCCTGCCGGTGTGTTTTTGATAGTGGCAAGAGTTGCTTTGGCTTTAGCAGTCATGGCTGGCACAGGCGTGTTCAGATCTTTTAAAACACCAGTTACAGCTATCGCTTCTGTTAATTCAAAGTTTGCAAATTGCTTCACGAACTTATCAGTTGCTTTGTTTACGGCTATTTGACTGGTAGCTAATGATAGTTCTGCCGGTCCTATAACTCCCATTCTAAATTCCTTTTCGTTGGCTGCAATAGGTGAATCGGGTGCAACGTAATCTGTGCTCCCGGCATTTGCCGTAAGCGTTCCAAGCAATGTGCTGCCTAGTGTAAGACCTGCGCTGAGTGCAATAGTGCCAGTCAGGGACTTCTTCATGAAGTCACGACGCGGTGATGTTTCGTTATTGTTCATATGTTTTCATTACGTGTATGTTGCTTGGAGAACCTTCATAACCACTTTATGTTTCAAATGAGGTTACAACTGTCAGTTATACATACGCCCAAATGCTACTAAAAAGCCAGCATGGCATTGCCCATAGTTGATCCACCACAGTTGATCCAACCTGTGGATGTGGTGGGTTTGTGGATGGTATTAGTTTCGAAGTATCCCCTTGTTGGAGATTTCGCTTAAACATAAGCCAGTAAATCGAGCAAACAATTAATTAGGCTTAAACTATTCTAAAAGCACACCTTTAGTATCGTTTAATACTATATCTTGCGCCGAAATGGCAGAAATTCCGAAAGGCTTGACCATGCGGATTGGGGTCGTACATGGCCTCGGAATTTCCAGTACAGTGAGCCTCTAAAAGAATCGCAGACCGTAACTCAGATGATCCTGAACCTGCAGCCAACTCAGCTGGAAAAAGACGGATCGCTAGTGAGGTAAGTATATAGATTCGTGACCGCGTAACCCTCTTTAAAGCAGATCTTGCCGTTACAGGAAAAGTACAAATAGCTGTTGACCGGATCAGTTCACCTGAGGGTTTTATAATTCATTTATCCAATCTGCTACTTTTTCAAGGGCAACGGGATCGATTGTTTCTGTAATTTGCGAATATTCAGCCAGTGAGCCTGTTTCCGCTTTTTGAAACAGGTGATTCAAACCCTCCAGTTCAATAACCTCAGCATGTTTGTTGCCTGCTTTTAGCATGCTCTCCCTTATCCCCTGCAAATTCATTTCGGCGTTAACCTGCATATCTTTTGAGCCGTCGAGTGCCAGCAGGGGGCACTTAACTTTTACCAGGTAGTCCGCCGGATTTGCTGAGATAAAATACCTGTACCACGCCGAAGTTACCTGGACATCACTGGCTTTAACCATATGGTCAATATTGGTGTCACCAAGGTCTGCTTTCGGCATCGCCCTCAGTTCCCGGTACATCAGGCTGTCTATTTTGATTTTGAGTGCTTCTTTTGATAGTCCGGGATTGTCAGCAACCAACGTAAAGATCTTTTTATTAATGGCGGAAGAACTTTTCCGTGCCTGCTCAGAAGCCCCCGACAGGCGAAGCTGGTCATCTGTTTGTTTCAGCATCAGCTGAATTACCGGAACGCCGGGACCAGCCAGCATGATCACAAATCTGACATTCTTATTCCGGCTTGCCACCATGGGCGCAATCATCCCGCCTTCGCTGTGCCCCATTATGCCGATAGCGAGTCTTTTTGTATCCGTGCGGGATAAAAGGTAGTCTACCGCTGCTTCAGCATCATCGGAAAGATCACCGGTTGTCGCATTGCTGTAGTCACCGGTTGACTGGGCTACTCCTCTGTCATCATACCGGAGTACGGCTATGCCATGACGGGTAAGCCAGTCGCTCCATACCAGGAACGGACGGTGGTTGAACTGTTTCATCTCTTCATCCCTGTTCTGCGGACCCGATCCGGTTACTAGGATAACGATCTTAGACACTTTTCCATCTGAAGGCAGGGTGATCGTTCCGGCAAGGGTGTTTCCGGATTTTGAATTTTTGAAGGTAACCTGTTCCTGTTTGTAAGGAAAATCAACAGGATCCTGCGGGCGTTTGGCTGGTGCGGCCACTGCGTCCTGACCTTTAACCCGCGACAGATCAAGCGGTAGGCTTCCGCCATTCTGGGTAAATGTGCCGGTTATAATACTACCGTCAGCGTTATAAAGGCCCGAATATTTAATATTGTAACGCGCCGCTATGATCAGCAGTTGATTACCATTGATCTTTGCGCTGTCACAAGCAAGGCCTTTGGCCCCCTGGTCGGGACTGTCCATGGTGGCTGAATAAGCAACCCCGGATTGCAGGATATGAAAAACCAGATGAATTTTGTTACCCCCGGCATTCAGGACGCCATACCAGTCCCCTGCCATCGTCTGGGCAAATGTGACAGAAGTCAGGAAAATAAGGAATAATGTTATTTGAAGTTTTTTCATGGTTATCAGGTATTAAGACCGCCTCCCGAACAATTTTTGTGAATGACGTAAAAAAGACTGATAAAATCTCCTGTTCAAATCTATTTCTTAAAATTATACCATTGCCTGAATTCTACTTTTAGTTTCAAAATGAGTAGTTTGAAAGGCGTTCGCCGGTCCGAAACTGCTCGGAGAATCTTTCCCAGGTTATTCGGTTTTTAAACTTTTAACCGGGTTGGTCAGCGCGGCCTTTATGCTAAGCCATGATACTGTAGCAAAGGCTATGCCTACTACCGCCACAAACGGCAGCAAGAACAAAAACGGGTTAATACTCATACGGAATGCGTAATGGTTTAACCATTGGTGGATAGCATACCAGGCTATCGGCGCGGCCAAAACAAAAGCTATCAGTATCAGCATAGCAAAATCTTTGTACAGCAGTTGTAATATACTGTTAACCGATGCACCTAACACCTTGCGGATTCCGATCTCTTTGGTCCGCTGTACAATGGTGTATGATACCAGCCCAAACAAACCGAGGCATGCCACAAAAATGGCTATCAGCGTAAATATACCGAAGACATGAGCAAAGCGTTGGTCGGCTTTGTATTGCTCGTTAAAGTGGCTGTCCAGGAACTCATATTCAAACGGATCGCCGGGGAAATATTTGGCCCAGTTGGCTTTTAGCGAAGCGATGGTTTGCGAAACATTACCGCTTCCTATTTTTACCGATACATTGCCGTATGCCCATGAGCTGAAATCAAATATTACAGCATCGTAGTTATCACGCAGCGATTGCTGGTGATAATCTTCAGTAACACCGACAACGGTATGGGGGCCATTTCCTGTTACTATTTGTTTCCCTATCATATCCTCCGGCTTTTTAAATCCGAATAATTTGGTAGCCGAGCGGTTTACAATGAAAGTTTCTTCATCGCCCGGAAACTGAGGCGAATAATCACGGCCGGCGATGATCTTTATACCGTAATTTTTAAGAAAATCATAATCCATACTGATTAGCCTGCACTGCACATCGTTTTGTTTGGTTTGGCCTGCCATATGTAACGCACCTACGTTATTAAACACCTCGCTACCCGGCACGTCGCTGGATACGGTCACACCTTTAACATTATTTAATGCCAAGGTGGCTTCTTTAAATATCCTGGTGTCCCGGCGTAATGAATCTAGCTTTATTAGCGGAGAACGTATCACAACCGTCTGATCAATGTTTACGCCAAGCTTTTGATCTTGCATAAAAGTAATTTGCTTATAAACCGTCAACGCCCCGATCAATAAAAATATGGATGCCGCAAACTGCACCACTACCAGGCTTTGACGCAGCACTACGCCACCCGAGGTGTTGGCCAATTTGCCTTTCAATACTTCGACAGGCTTGTAATTAGAAAGTACTATAGCCGGGTAAAACCCTGAAAAAAGGGAGCCCACAGCCCATACACCAAAAACCCATAACCAAAAAGCAGGTTGCGCAAATAATGAAAAACCAATAGCCATACCACTTATGGCAGCAAAGCCCGGCAGGCAAATAGCAATAATAACAACAGCCAGTAACATAGCCAGGCCGTTAAGTAAAATTGCTTCAAACAAAAATTGCCCTATCAATTGAGTTTTGGCCGAACCGAGCGTTTTACGTACACCAACCTCTTTAGCTCGGGCCATACCGCGGGCAGTAGCCAGGTTAATGTAGTTGATCCAGGCTATAACTATCACAAAAATGGCTATCGCTAATAATAAATATACAGATTTGCCATCGCCATTTGCGGCTACTTCTAATTTACGGTTGGAGTAAAGATGAATATCCTTAACCGGCTGTAAAGTAAATTTTGCCCTTTCGTTAGGCCATTCGGCCATACCTTTATCAGCAATAGGAACAAACTTTTTCTCCAATTCCCTCGGGTTAACACCGGGCTTAAGCAGCACATATGCTATGAAACCGTCGTTAAACCATCTTGTTTCTACATCCTCTGTTGGCGGCACACCAAAAATTTCTTTTAACGTAGCATATGACTCCATGATCTCCAGGTTCAAATGCGAATTCTTTGGCATGTCCTGCATTATACCGGTTACTTTTAATGGCCGGTTAAATAGGGTAACGTTTTTTCCCATTGCATTTACGTCACCAAATAACTTTTTCGCCATACTAACAGATAACACTACCGACCGGGGTTCATTCAACACGGTGTTAACATCACCTTGCAACAATGGATAGCTGAACATTTTAAAGAAATTTGCACCAACTAAAAAATTGTTTGGGATTACTATAGATTTGCCCTGATACGTAACCAATAATTTACCGGTCGATATTAGTTTTACGTAGTCTTCGATCTCGTTAGGGAAAGCCGCTTTAAAAGCGGGACCCGCTGCTGAGGCTCCAGCAGCCCAACTGGTACTTAGCTTACCGCCAGTATACCTGTCCTGGTTGATACGGTATAGCCTGTCGCCTTTGGCTTGAAAGTTATCATAGCTTAATTCAAAACTTACATATTGCAGTATCAGCAGGCAGGCGGCCATGCCTACTGCCAGGCCAACGATATTGATAAAAGAAAAGGCTGTATGCTTAGCCAGATTTCTGAAGACGATGCGTAAGTAATTTTTGATCATGATAACCGGATTTAACAACTTGGCTGTGCCAATTGCAATGCCATTATCATAGATACCTATAAATCAATAATTTAAACTAAAAATACAGTGATTAACTGTTCGGTATTGTTACAACAACCCGTACAGTACCGAACATACTGGGTTCGTCGAAATTTCAGGTGAAAAAAGAAAAATAATAGTGAATTAGCTTCATGTAAATTGATGATGCGTATATAAACGTTTATACGCGTTTGATTTGCCATTATCGTGCGAATTATCCCACAAATTTGTTCCAGGCAAGTGTGGTTGTTCCCTTTGGCCGATGTTCTTTGACATATTGAATATATGATGCGCTGCCACGCACGCTTGAACTAACGGACAGCATTACCATTTCTAAAGGCGTTATTTTGGCCAACTAAAAAAAAGCCGGCGAGGTAAAAACGGGTGAGATAGCAGCCGGTGACAAAACGCGCTGATGTTACCAGATCTTCACCCGCTGATCTTCCGGTTTATAATTTTTATCGCCGGGCTGCACGTTGAAGGCGCGGTAAAAAGGCGCGAAATTCATCAGCGGGCCGTTGACCCGCCACATGGCCGGAGAATGCGGGTTAGTGTTCACGTAGGTACGCAGGAACGCGTCCCTTGTTTTCACCCGCCAGATCCTGGCAATCGATAGAAAGAAGCGCTGGTCGGGTGTAAAGCCGTCAATCTTCTGTGTACTTTTTCCTTCCTCGGTCATCTTGAATGCGTCATAAGCGATAGCGATGCCGCCATTATCCGCGGTATTTTCACCTAAAGTGAGTTCGCCTTTGAGGTGAACCGTGTCCAGTACCGTAAAAGTGCTGTACAACCTGGCTAATTGCCCGGTCTTCTCCTTGAATCTTTGGTAGTCTTCCTTAGTCCACCAGTTTTTAACGTTGCCATCTTTGTCAAACTGAGCGCCCTGGTCGTCAAAGGCATGTGTCATTTCATGGCCGATCACCATCCCGATGCCGCCATAGTTGATCGCGTCATCCGCCGCGAAGTCAAAATAGGGATATTGCAGGATACCCGCCGGAAATACAACTTCATTAAAGGATGGATTATAATAAGCGGTCACCGTAGCCGGCGTGGTGCCCCATTGGGTTCTGTCCACCGGTTTGTTCAGTTGCGCCAGCTGATACCGGTAATCATTTTTGTTCAGCGAAAGCACATTTTCAAAATAGGTCGCCCGGCTGATCTGTACCTGGTTATAATCCCGCCACTTGTCCGGGTAGCCCAGCTTCTTAGTGATCGCGTACAGTTTTTCCTTCGCCTTCTTTTTCGTGCTATCGCTCATCCAGTCCAAATTATTGATCCGGTTTTCGAAAGCTTTCTGAAGGTTGTTGACCAGCGCCAATACGCGTTTTTTGGATGCCTCGTTAAAATATCTTTTGACGTAAAGCTGTCCTAAAGCCTGGCCAAGGTAAGCATCGACATTTTCCGTCATGATCTGCTTACGCGATTTTTGTGTGGCCTCTCCCGATAATGCCTGGCCAAATGTAAAGGAAGCGTTGATAAACCCCTGGCTCAACGTTCCGGCGTAGGTTTCAAGCGTACTGGCCCTCAGGTAGATCTTCCAGTCGTTCAGTGGTACCGATTTTAAAAGCGCGTTCAATTTTTGATAATAGGCTGGTTGCGCCATGTCGATAGAGTCAGTTGTTGCCCCAATGTTTGCCAACAAGGTTATCCATCCGATACGGGCCTGTGACTTAGCGATCTCCTCAACCGCCATTTTATGGAAATTCGCGTTCACGTCACGCAGCTCCACATTCGTTTTATGCGCCGTGGCCAACTGCTTTTCAATGCCGTAAACGATAGTCGCGTTCTTGCCGGCTGCAGCGGCATTGCTGCCGGTTAATTGAAATAAAGTACGGACGTATTTTTTGTAGGCGGTTTGAATGGCGAGCGTCGAAGAATCCTTTTTAAAATAATAATCCCTGTCGGGCAGACCGATGCCGGCCTGGTAAACATGTGCGATGTTTATACTGCTGTTCTTGTTGTCCGGTGAAATGCCAAAGCTAATGAGAGAGTTGTTCCCCGATTTGATTTCATTAGCAATGAATTTCAGCAAAGCCGGCAGGCTGTTAATGGCAGCAATCCGCGTGAGGATAGGTTTAACCGGCTGATAGCCCCGGCGGTTGATCGCGGCCATGCCCATTCCGGAGGCGTAAAAGTCACCTACTTTTTGTTCGATACTCCCGGCTATGTTATTGGATTTTGAAACGCTGTCCAGGATGCTTTGCAACAATCTTTTTTGCGGGATATTCATAAACGAATAACTTCCTACACCTGACTGATCGTTTGCAATTCTCGCCGTATCATTCCATTTCCCGTTTACGTATAAGAAGAAATTATCTCCGGGTTTGATAGCGGGGTTTAATCCCGCTACATCCACAAAACTACGCTGCTGCGCGATCGTCGTTTTCGTTACGCTGACCAACATGACCGCAAAACACAGGTAAATCAATTTTTTCATAGTGTTTAAAGATATACATTTTATGTGGTTTGGTGAAGCATTTAATGGGCACGGTATTTGTATTTCTTTGATCATGAGCTAAATGCAAATCGTTCTGTTATGATGAACTCGGACCATTTTAACGCCTTAGGGTATTTGGAAAAAACCGAAGTGGTTTTAACAGGCACCTTCCTGGCTGACAGGATTACGGAAGATCATTATGTCAGGTTGTACAACGTCGATCAGTTTTATGTGGAAGTATTCTTTAACAGAACCAGCAGGCTGATCGCAGATTTTCGCGCCTTCGAGCACACCATGTTCGTCCTGCCCTATCTCGATGACCTTAAAGTAGCGGTATAATGAAATTAACAGACGAAGAAATCATCATTGAAGTTTACGAAGAATTTGGCGCCGTAATCGAAAAGCAGGGTGACGAATTTGTGATCGTAGATACCGATATCCTTCCCGGTCAAAAAAAATACAGGGCGATCAAAAAACTGATCGCTGAATTTCAAAAAAATTGAGTGGTCATTATATTCGAGATCTTCGGCAACAAATGCCGCTTCCGATAGTTATAAAGGGTATGAAGTCTTAATTGACAAATAAATACTTGCTGTTTACCGCAAGGCAGCGCATCTCAACCTTACCGCCCCCGGGGCATTAAAATCAATTCATTTAACCCATAAAATCATGAGTAAAGACAAAGGCAGTAAAAACGTCAAAAAAGCGCCGGACACGACCGGTAAAAAGTCCACTTCCGATTACCAGGCCGGTAAGAAAAGTATTTCCAGGGAAGACCTGAATGTAAAAAAGAAATGATGCCTGTGCAGCAACAAGCAATGATCCTGGCCGCGCAGCGGGGCGAGGTCGACCGGATGCGGGAACTGATCGCCAAAGGCGCTGAAGTAAACCAAGGTGATCATAAGGGCGTAACGCCGTTAATGGCTGCGGCTTACAATCACCAGCACGAGGCAGTGAAGTTCCTGATCGATTCCGGTGCCGGTGTTAATGCCGCAGATTCCGGCGGCAACACTGCCCTTATGGCCGCAGCGGTCAAGGGCTATACGGATATAGCGGGACAGCTGATCAGCGCGGGTGCAGATCTGAACCTTCGCCATGGAAACGGCGATTCGGCTATAGAGTTCGCAAAACGCTTCGGGCAAGATAATGTCGTGGAAATACTGAAAACAGGGTTGGAAATTGAATATCCTGCAAAATAAAGGCTAACCCCGGAAGATTAGCCTGAACTTTCAATTGCAACATTTAATAATACTGAAATAACTAATTACTTTTTTTTAAACGATTATACCATTAATATTGTTCTGTGTATTCTATAAAGAAAAGTATTTATCTTACACGCTGTCAATAATTTAAACCGACCTGCATCTTATCGCAGTGTAATGCCCTGGTAAACTTACCGGGGCTTTATTTTTAATAAGCGTTCTATCAGGCTACATGCCTGAATTGTTTAAATAGAAAAAGAGCGCTATTCAACCTATAGGTTCTTATTTATCAATACTTTATCCTAATTAAACAATTTACAATTTCAAAAACCTGTACTTTTTTGGTTGTATATTTGTTTCGAACCTTGTCATGATGATAAATACCCCGCTTCCCGACCTGATTGATAAATTAAATAAAAAGCTGACCGATGGTAACCAGGCAATTTTACATCAGGATGCGATCCGTTTTCTGATTGATGAATCTCAAAATAAAATGATGAAACTGTTGGAATTTATGGACCTGATCGAGGAGCTGACCGGTCAATCTGCCAATGATTATTATTTTGATGTCGAATACAGAGGGGAATAAACACAAATAGTAGTTTATTAAGCGTACCTTACCGGGGATGAAAACCAGTAATGATACCAGAAGGTTCGTATATATCGTCATTGATCAATTGAATAGCAAGCTCGGGCATGATTTTTCGGCAAGCGTTGACCACGATAAGCAAACCGTTACTGTCTTTAAAATTACGGATGGCTATCAGGCTGAATTGATAGCAGCCCTTGAACAGCTCCATTACCAAATTCTATTTTCCGATGCCCCGCCCGTGATACCTGTGATTAGCATTAATGATTATTATGAGTTCATTAATTCACAAACCGGCAATACCATTGCACATGCTACCCTGCCCGGACACCTGACTGACGCTGAAAAAAACGTAAAACTGGAGGTGAAACGGGTATTGCTTGCCAATGCGCATCATATCAGTCTGAACCACATTTATTGGCAGAACAAAAACAACCGGTTTTTAGAAGCTTAAGCGGCAATAAATATATTCCATTTCTTCTTCAAGTATTGTTCCATTTTTTTCATACAACCAAAAAGACTAACCGGCAGTCCTGGCATGATATTAGGACCGTATCAGGTCTATCAAAAGAAAAACAATATGTCAACTACAGAAAATGCTACAGGCGTTTTAAACGACCTGATCGAAATTAACAATGACCGCGTGGCCGGTTTTGAAAAAGCTATTGCAGATATCAAGGACGAGAACATCGACTTGAAAGAGATCTTCCAGGGCTATGCGGAACAAAGCCGCAAGAACGGCCAGGAACTGGCAGCTATCGTTGGTAATGCCGAGGATGTTGAAACCGGTACCAGCGCCGGCGGCACTTTACACCGTGCCTGGATCGACGTAAAATCTATCTTTGGCGGCAGTGACCGTGCAGGTATTTTATCGGAAGCCGAACGTGGCGAAGACGCGATCAAGAAAGCTTACCAGGATGCCTTAAGCAGTAATGAACTTCCGTCGGAGGCTATTGCTACCGTGCAAAACCAGGCACAGGAAATCAATGCGGCACATGACCGGATCAAATCATTACGCGACACCGCGAAAGCATAATTGAATTAACAAATTAAAGCTGCCCTTTCCGGGGCGGCTTTTTTTATGAAATAAAGATCATGAAGACAAAACGACGTCTTGGTTTAGGCCCAACCCTTGTGATTGCCGGGCTGGTATATCTCGCCTACCGGATCTTCCGCTCGCCCGAACTGGACCGGGAAATTGAAAAGTTCGCAAAGAAAGAAGCGGAACAGTCCAATTATTAAAAATGCAATTTAACCCGGTGCCGAATTTTGCCGGCGTGAGCCCGATCCAATCGCTGATTTACACGGCGATCCTTAGTTGGGCGCTGCCCCGGTGATGATCCTGATGGTCATGCATATCGGGAACAACAAAAATTAATGGGAAAATTTACGAATGGCCGCTGGTCGAATATCCCCGGCGGACTCGCTTTTGTTTTGATGACGGCCCCCGCCATTGCCTTACTGTATTTCCAGTTTCACTAAGCGCTATTGACCAGGTTATTGATATAGCTCAGCAAACTGGTACTGCCCAAATGTGGTCGGTTAACGTCTTCTGACGGGCCATACAGGGTTAACCTGGTCATATTTACAAATGATGCCGCCGCCTTTTCTGAAAAACCGCTTTGAATAAGTGATCTTTCCCAGTCCGCTTCCCGTGTCACCGCAACATTGACCGGTTTGTTTAAAGCTTCACTGAATGCGTTTGCCACGTCCTGTATGGTGTAACGCTTTGGCCCTTCGATATGAAACAAACCCGTTTGCCCGTTACCCATTAATTCTGCCGCGAACAGCCCGATATCTGCCGGCGCGACCATCGGCAGCTCGAAATCCGCAGGATAAAGCGAAGGCAGGTTCCCCGTTTCCCTGACCACGTTTAAGGACTGATCGAAATTACTCATGTAATACGCGCTGCGAATGATCGCGAGCGGCACCTGCTGCGCCTTCAGGCCCTGCTCCATTTCGTACAAGACGCCCAGGTCGCCGATATGGTTACCCGCTTGCGCGCCATAAGTAGAAGCCGCGACGATTTTCTCCAGGTTTGAATTTTTTGCGGCAGCGATAACAGCCTGCATACTTTTGGTTTCCTGTTCAAGGGTATCAGCATCCGGCGGAGCCGGGGGATTCAGGATAAAGGCACGCTCACCCTGCCCGAAAAACCCGCTTAAAGAACGGGTGTCGAAAACGTCGACTTCATCATGGCCGGCTGCAAGTACCCGTTCTCCACGGTCCTCCAGCGCTTTAGCCAGGGCAGTACCGATATGGCCTGTCCCTCCGAGAATGATATACTTATAGTTCATCATTTCGATTAACAATTCAGCGGGATGATTGTTAGCTGGAATATGAATAAGCCCGGTCACCTCCTTTTTTCGGCGGTAGCTTAACAGCCGGTTATGGTTTACAAAAGCTAAATTACTGGCCTTTCCCTGTTTAGTATTTACTACAAACCCGCTTTACCAGCCCTCCTTACACCGCACAACCAAAGGTGGTACCGGATTTGCTAAGTAAATAGCGAACGAATACTAAAAACAAAAATCATGAGATCATTACTGTACATCATCGCCGTCATCCTGATCATAGGCTGGGCCATCGGAACTTTCGCTTACGCAGCAGGCGGTTTAATTCATATTTTATTGGTCATCGCGATCATTTCCCTGGTACTGGGCTTCCTCCGCAGGGACACGGTAGTTTAGTAGATCACAGATAAAAAAGGTGTGCCGTTTGATGGCACACCTTTTTACTTTTCAGGTCAGCATTTATTATGAAGAAGAAAAATACTTTCGTAAACGAAACCTTGTCTTTTGAAGATTTCGAACAAGCCATTGCGCAAAGGCCGGCCTCCGATGTGGCGCTGGATGAACTGGTACGTGAGCGTCTGACCGCCGAAAAAGATGCGCAGAAAAAAGAACGCGAGTTAAAAAAAGCGCGTAATAAATTGAGCTAGTTAGCTTGCTTTTTGGCCGTGATCTCTTTCTTACTTTCCGGGCCGTATTAAGTCTATGATCTTCCTGATAATTAAATTGTTAACAAAATTTTGTTTATGCCGGCTAATGATTAAGTTTGAGTACCAATTGTATTTGCCCCGGCCTCTTCGTTTGTCCCCGCTCCCTATTTTAAATTTAAACCTTCATGTTAGACAGCCTGGCAACATTTCATCGTACTGTGCTTTCGCCCAAGCAGTGCCTGCTATGCGCTAACAAGGGGGTGCCGTTAAAAACCAAGCCGTTTACCGCACAGCTTTCTGAATTCTTTTCGCGGATCTTAGATACCAGCGACTGGCCACCGAGATGGCATTGCGGGAACTGGAGCGATTTTCACGGCTGGCTGTACATCTGCTCGGACCTGGTGATCGGGGTGGCTTACTTTGCAATCCCCTTCCTGCTGATCCGGATGCTCAAAGGAAGACCCGATATCCCATTTCCAAAGATCATCTGGCTCTTCATTGCATTTATCATATTTTGCGGGACGACCCATTTCATGGACGCCCTGATCTTCTGGTGGCCGGCCTACCGGCTGAGCGCGCTGATCCGCCTGCTGACCGGGGTGATCTCGGCCATTACGCTTTTCGCTTTGTACAGGATCCTGCCGATGGTATTTTCTTTGCGTACGGTCGAAGAACTGGAAAGGGAGATCAGCCAGCGAAAAATGGCGGAGCAGGCATTAACGGAAAGTCATGACCAGCTGCGCTCCTTTACGCAGATCTTATCCCATAATATCCGTACCTACGCCGGGAACATATCTTCTTTAACAGAAATGATCGATCGCGGAACGCTTGACCAGGAAAATGCGAAGCTGGTGGGGATGCTCAGTACCGTATCGGCGAGCTTAAACACAACGCTCAATGACCTCTATGCCGTCATGTCTGTCCGGGACCGGAAAGTACCGCGGGAAGTCCTTAGCTTCCGGGAAGTTTACAACCAGGTTGCCGGGGTACTGGAAACCGAGATCCGGGAGTATAATGTGGGCATTTTTACAAATTTTAAGGTGGAAACGGTGGCGTTCCCGAAGCTGTACCTGGAGAGTGTTTTATTAAACCTGATCTCCAATTCTATTAAATACCGGATCAAAGGCGAAGATTGTTTTATCAAGCTGAGGACCTATAAAGATAAGGCGGGGAAAACAGTTTTAGAATGTGCCGACAACGGAATGGGGATCGATCTCTCACTTTACGGGGATAAGGTTTTTGGCCTGTACCATACCTTTCACCAAAATGATACGGCCCATGGCATCGGTTTGTTTTTGATCAAGACCCAGCTGGAATCCCAGGGCGCAAGCATCCATATTGAGAGCGAGCCCGGAAAAGGTGCGACCTTCATCATTGTTTTTTGATGAACAAATTCCTCATTTCATGATGCCCTGCGCGGACGTTCAGGTTTTAGCGTATTGGGTGAGGTTTTTTTGACAGCGGAATTATTTTAACGGGAAAATTATGAAATGACCGGAGCAATAGCAGCAACAAATAGGTCTGTGAGGTGTTGTTTCAATGGCAGGTAATTTAACCTGCTGAAAACAGACATTTATGAAAGCTCTTAAGATCGCAGCCTTCGCGCTCATCGCCACTTTTAGTTTCAGCGCGGCTCAAGCACAAATGCACCACCGCAGGATCGTACACCATTACCACCACCATAAAGTGGTGATCAGGCACCATCACCATTAATTAAATTAAAGCCTCCCGTTGGAGGCTTTATTATTTTTATGCTTTTCAATGGAACACGTTTTTACCAGCAACATGGCATCTGGTATAGCTATTTTTTGGTCAAATACAAGTTTAAGTTGTTCCAGGTGACAAAGGTTTTCGTTGACCGAATCATAAAGGCGCCGGATGATCGCTTCCTCCGCTTCTACTATGTAACTATAGCTGACATACGTTACCTTAACCGCATGGCGGGGTATGGTTTCAACCACCGCTTTAAGCACTTTTTCGTAAGCAGTTTGAGGTATTCTTATCGTCATATATACAGGGATTAGATGGAATGTTTTACCATGACCGCTATAAAGCTTTCAGTAGCATCCATCGAGATCGATGAGGTGAATGACTTGATCGTAAAACCGTCAAAAGAAGCGGCAAGAATTTTCAATTCGCATTGCAGGGCATTGGTTTCGATGATTAACTGAACGGTGGTCATTATAGATGTAACGACAATATTACAGAAAAGGTTGTTTCAACATGTTTATTTATTTTTCGTTGTACCACCATGGAAATTCAGGAATTCAAAAACAGTTGGCTTCGCGGCGCAGCTGAAGTTTATTTGTCCGGCCGGCCCTGACCGCTTTCGATGAGCGCAAGCAGGCTTCCCCCCACGTAAAAACCCCAGGCGCCCGAGCAAGCGCCATAGCATTCCAGCGCAGGGGTCAGTCCTTTCTGGGTAAAGGTCAATGTAGTTGTGCCGTCCTTTTCAGCAATGTCAAAAATAAGCTTGCTGCCGTTCCATTCTTCTTTTTGCGCCACAAAATTTAAGCGGCTGTCGGTGGTCAGCCACACTAGTTTTTGGCCGGGCACCATTTCAGTGATGCGGTGCCTGCTGTAATGGACATCACCGTGGCGGTAAATAAACTCGTCACCGGCTTTTCCGGAACTGCCTTCGATCGGGCGCCACCAGTCTGCTACCTTTTTTACCGCGTCAAATACTTCCTGAGGGGTTTGGCTGACTGTAAATGAAATTTGATAATCTTGCATGGTCATAGCTTTGGAAAATTAGTGTTCATTTTTACCTCATCGATCTGCCGGGTGTGCCGGTTGCTATGCGCGGCGATCAGCAGGATGAACTGGTAGCTGTCGAAGGTGCCGACCGGTAGGATCAGAATATGGTTGCGCAGGTCAGCCCGGGTATTTTTCACAAAGCTGATCAGCTTTTCACGGTTCGCTTTAAAAGCGGCCAGCGCTTCGGGAACCGTTTTGTACGGCGAGTTCGCCGGTTCCAGCGCTGCGAAAGTTTTGGATTTATGGGTACGGTCCTCCACCGCATTGACCAGTGAATCGTCATCTTTGAAGATGAGATTTTCTTTTTTTTCAGGGTTGGGTGCCTGGGTCAGGGCCGGTTCTGCCATCGCCCAAAGTTCTTTCTCCGCGGCGGCGATATGTTTAACACATTCGGCCACGCTCCATTTGTCCGGAGCCGGTTTTATAATTCAACTGTGCTTCCGTCAAACCTTTAACGGCGTCAAAAACGCCGGTTTCGGTTTGTTCCAACAACCGGATCGCTTTCCCTCGTTCCTGCGGGGTCAGTGTTTTTTCCTGGGCAATAGCTTGATAAGACATAAGGCTGAATAAAGTGATGATAAATAGTTTCATAGTTTTAAAATAAAGGTGCTAAGGATTGTTCATTGATCACCGCGCCCAGTGTTTGTTCCAGGTGGCGGTAAGCAGCGCGGTAAGGGATAACGGCCATACTGATGCGTTTTACGCCTGCCGCGCCCAAAGCCTCTACCGAGGCCAGCTTAAGATTGCCGACGATATTAAGCGGTAAGGCAACGTTAACCGCGATCTCTTTAATGACAGACGGGTCAGCGATACCGGTTACGAACAGACCGTCCGCTCCTGCTTCCCGGTAAAGTTTGGCGCGGCGAATGATGGTTTCAAGCGGCGCGGGCAGTTTTTGCAGGAATACGTCGGTACGGGCATTGATAAAAAGCTGCCGGCCGGTTTTGCTGAGGTAATTTTTAATGCCTTCCAGCTTTTTTAAATAAATGGCTTCACCTTCCGCATCCTCGATGTTGATCCCTGCAACGCCGGTATCCAGCAGTTGACTGATGTTATCCGCAATCACCGACAGGTCACTGCTGTAACCACGCTCAACATCCACGGATAATGGCAACTGTGTTGAGGCTTTAATGCGTTTGATGATATACAGCAACTCTTCAAACGGGATCTGCTCGCCGTCCGGGTAACCCAGCGCATCGGCAATGGCGCCGCTGGATGTGGCGATAGCCGGGAAACCGGCAGCTTCGATCAGCTGCGCGCTTTTAGCGTTCCAGGCATTGGCCAGTAAAAACGGGCCGGGCTGCTGGTGTAATTGGTAAAAGGTTTCGTATGAAGTCATGAACAAATTTACCGCCCATTGTCAACTTCAATAGGGTGTTATTTAGACAATATGACGGGTTGATTTGGACAAAAGAATCCTTTAACTTTAAACCATGAAACACTTAACCATCCTGGTGCCTGACGGCGAAAATAACCTGAGCAGCATCGTCGGGGCTTATAAAATATTCAGCCGCGCCAATGAATTGCGCAAACCCGTATTTCATATCGAACTGGCGGGGGTATCTGCCAGTGCCGATTTTCACGGTGGCTTGTTTTCGGCGCGTCCGCATAAGCTTATATCGGAGATCAAACGAACCGACCTGGTGATTATCCCTTCACTGAACCATAATTACCAGGCCTCGACCAGTATCAACGGCGAACTGACGGACTGGATTGCCAAACAATACCGTGGTGGTGCGGCCGTAGCATGCATTTGTACGGGTGCCTTTTTACTGGCCGCTTCAGGTCTGCTCGATGGCAAGAGTTGTTCAACGCACTGGTCAACGGCGGATGATTTCAGGGCCTTATATCCTAAAGTTAAGCTGCAGACGGACCTGTTGATCACAGATGAGAACGGCATTTATACCAACGGCGGGGCTTACTCCTTTTTGAACCTGATCCTGTACCTGGTTGAAAAATATTATGACCGCGAAACGGCGATCCATTGTGCGAAAATCTTCCAGATCGAGATCGACCGGCACAGCCAGTCGGACTTTATCATTTTCCAGGGGCAAAAAACACATGGCGACGAGCTGGTAAAAAAAGCGCAGGATTATATTGAGCACCGCCTGGATGAAAAGATCCCGACGGAAGAACTGGCGGCCAGCCTGGCTATCGGCCGTCGTAATTTTGACCGCCGCTTTATTAAAGCTACAGGTAATACCCCGACCGAATATGCCCAACGGGTGAAAATGGAAGTCGCTAAAAAAGCTTTCGAGACCAGCCGTAAATCGGTCAACGAGGTGATGTTCGAAGTGGGATATTCCGATCAGAAAGCTTTTCGCGAAGTATTTCGCCGGATCACCGGTTTGTCACCGCTGGAATATCGGAACCGCTATAACAAGGATGCGGCTTAAAGCGTAACTCCCGTTAACCTGGCACAGTTTTCTAAAAAGCTTTGCTGCGTTGTTGCGTCATCGGCAGCGGGATTATAGCGCGCCTGCTTTTGGTGATGGAAATATTTGCCGCTCAGCAATGCCGCAGGATCATCACTGGTCGCCAGCCAGGCTTGTGTTTCATAGCCCTTTTGCAGGTCGTCGGGTGCGCCCCTGCCCCCCATTTTAGTGGGCACCCAGCCCGGGTCGACCGCATTGGCATAAATTCCGGGCCATTGTTTGGCCAATATTTTTGCCAGGAGCAGCACATGGAGTTTGGTATCGGAATAAGAGGGCCGGTCTGTCCATTTCCCATGACCGGATAAATGCATGCCCGAACTCAAATAAATTAAGCGCTGCGGCCGCTGCATTAAAGCGGTCAGGATATAGGGTGCTAATGTGTTGACCGCTAAAAGATCCCGGGCGCTGACCTGGTAGACCCCGGCATTATGGATCACCGCGTCGAAAGTGAATTTGTTGGCTTTTTCTGCCAGCGACTTCACTTCTTCCGGATCGGATAGATCTGCGCTCAAGGCACCCATCGCGCCCGGTACTTGCTGCACAGCTTGCTTTGCGCGTTCTTCGTTACGGGCATGCAGTATGACTTCATGCCCTTCTTTTACCAGTTGTTTTGCCGCTAATAAACCGAGCCCGTCCGCTGAACCGGTTACCCATATTTTTGCCATGTTATTTTCTATTTACTGATCATCGCCGAAACCGCCAGGATCAAACGCCTCGAGGGCGTGATCCGTGTGCTGAAAGCTAATAATTTGTTCAGGAAACCCGGTATCACGTACAGTTTACCTTTCTGCATGGCCGCGTAACCAGCTTTAGCGACATCTGCTGCGTTGGCCTGTGCTCCCTGGGCGAACTTAGACGCGTTCATCCCGGCGCGGTCGACGAAACCCGTTTCCGTTACCCCAGGGCTCAATACGGTCGCCGTCACTTTGGTACCCTTCAATTCAGCATGTAAGGCTTCCGTAAAACTGACCACATAAGCTTTTGAGGCGGAATAAGCAGCCAGCCTGGGTACCGGTTGGTAAGCGGCTGTGGAGGCTATGTTGAGTATATGCCCGCTTTTTTGTCTGAGCATATCTTTCACGAATAAGGCGGTCAGTTCGGTCAGCGCGATAATGTTCAGATGGAGCATGTTGCTGAGGGTTGCGGGATCAGCATTGGCTACGGGCTGGTAATCCCCATAACCGGCATTGTTGATCAGCAGCTCCACCGGGATATGGTGCACGCGGCAATATTTGTGCAGCTCCGCGGGCTGTCCCATTTCCGAAAGATCGCTGACAAAGACATGTACCTTGATTGAAAAACGTTCTTCGAGGTCCTTTTTGATGGCTTCCAGTTTGTCTTCGCTGCGGGCGGCCAGCACCAGGTCGTAGCCATTTTGGGCGCAGATCAGTGCCAGCTCATAGCCGATACCACCTGAGCCGCCCGTCACGACGGCGGCTTTGTTTTTTTGATTTGCCATAAAAAAACAACATTTGACGGAAAGGAATGTTTAAATATTAAATTAAAACAAAGACCATGGGCAAGCAACACGATACTTTTCCGAACGAACAGCCTGAAGTGCCGGTTCCAAAGGAAACACCGGAAATAAACCGGCCATCCGATCCGAATCCTGCGGAGATCCCTGAAGAAGATCCGCAGATCGTTCCTGACGAATTACCGGATAAGAACGGCACCATTGAAGGGCCTGATGAAACGAAGGTAATTTAGTTGGATAACTTAGCCAGGCGGGCAATGCGCTTTCTATAGACGGACATCATCACTGATCCTTTTAGCTTTACGACACTATCGCCCGGTTCAGGTTTAAAGTTCTCGGGTGACCACCTGATATATTCTAAATTACGGTCCTGGTGGTTGACCACGATCACCGGCTGGTAACCGAGGGACGAAGAAACTACGTTGGTAATGGTGCCCCGGAAAGCGGCGTTGCGTGCCTGGAAAGCGCGGTAAAATACCGACAGGCAATAAGCGGACAATAAGAAAACAATGCCGTAGGTGAAGTATTTTTTCATTCCGCCAGGTTATACGTAGTTAAGTCGTTCAAAGTTAGGGGTATGGATCATTATCTTTATTAGATGCGCATTAGAATTAAATGGTCATTGATTTGTAAAACCACCGGAAATTATTTTAAGATCAGGCTACTTAGTGTTACTTTTACACCATTAAAAGTCTTCTCATAATTTAGGTTTATAATTGGTTAGTAAAGGCTCCTGCCCATCAGGAGCCTTACTTATTAAAACCACTCCTGATCAGTCTAGAATATGTAAACAATTACAAGCGATCACCCTAAGATACATTTTCTCCGGATCGTCCATAAAAAAAGGCTATCCCTTTTTAGAATAGCCCCCATAATTAATAGTTTTTGAAATACACTTAGCAGTGGACCACGAATTATTAACAAATACAGGTTTTACTTTGTTTACTGTCCGGCTGATTAAACGATGGTCGATCTTACTTTACGCAGAACTTCTGCCAGGTCGAATGGCTTGCATATGTAGTCATCGGCCCCGCAGCGGCGGGCCGTTTCGTCCAGTTTTGTAGTGGCGGAGATCAAGATCACGGGGATGCTCCGCGTACGCGGGTCATTCTTCAATTGCCAGCAAATATCATGGCCGGTCTTACCTTCCAGCCAGTTATCAATGAGCAGTAAAGCCGGCGGATCTTTTTCGATCTCGTACACCGCGGTGACATCCTTTCCTGTTTTGACCTGGTATCCTGCTTCATTTAAAATAGTGCGAAGAATAATGAGGACATCGACGTCATCATCAATTACCAGGATCGTAGCTGCTGCCATGACGCAAAATTAAAGGATTTCATACATGATTGAAAGAAGTACGGTGAACAAAGCTTCATTTTTAACCGATTGGTTCACCGATACTTATTTCCAGCGTGTTATTGACGCTTAGTTCGCGCTGACCCGCCAGATCTTATTGCCCGCATCGTCAGCTACCAGTAAACTTCCGTCCGGCGCCACGGCTACCGCTACCGGCCTGCCATGCACCTTTTTGGCGGCTTTATCCTTTATAAAGCCGGTCAGAAAATCTTCCATCTTACCGGGTTTATTTTGCGCGAAGGGAACAAAAACGACTTTATAACCCGCCAGTTCGGAACGGTTCCAGGAGCCGTGCTGCCCGATAAAAGCCCCGTTCCGGTAATGGGCAGGAAAACTCTTGCCATTATAGAATGCCAGTCCCAGCGAGGCCGTGTGCGCGCCCAGCGACAGGTCGGGCACGATCGTTTTCTTCACCATATCCGGCGCTTTTCCTTTGTTGTTCGGATCTTCATGCGGGCCGAAATAAGCGAACGGCCAGCCGTAGAAGCCGCCCTGCCTGACGCTGGTCAGGTAATCGGGAACCAGGTCATCACCCAGCCCGTCCCTTTCATTCACCGCGGCCCAAAGGATCCCGGTACCCGGTTGAAGATCAATGCCCGCCGGGTTCCGTAAACCCGAAGCATAGACCTGTTCGTCACTTCCGTCGGGTTTGATGCTGAGGATGTCCGCGCGTCGTTTTTCATTTGCCATACCATGTTCGGCATCATTGCTGCCCGAACCGACATCCACAAAGATCCGGGAGCCATCGGCACTTGCGCGGAGGTTCCTTGTCCAGTGGTTATTGTAACCGCCGGCCGGCAGGTCTAAAATTTTCCTGCCGGGCTTATCCATGCGCGCCTGCCCGTCCCGGTAAGGATATTGCCAGAGCCCGTCCGTATTGGCCACATAAAAACAATTCCCAAGGATCAGTAAACCGTAGGGCTGGTGCAGGCCGCTGAGGAAAACGGTCCGGAGCTCGGGTCTGCCGTCATGGTCGGCATCCCTGAATAATAAGACTTTGTTCGCGCTCTTGCCCAGGTCCTGTGATTTACTCACACCGAGGATGTCCGCCCCAAGCTTTTTGATGCCTTTCACTTCCGTGTTGGCTTCGGCCACGAAAACATCGCCGTTGGGCGCCACATAAATATTCCGGGGGTTATCCAGGCTATCGGCAAACAGGCTGACCGTGAAACCTGCCGGGGCTACCGGCAGCTCCCCTTTTTCCCAGCCGATAACGTCACAATAATTTTTTACAGATTTGGTTTGATAAGGTGCGGGCAAATTAACTTCCCGGCCCGCGCCGGAAGCAAGCTGATCCGCTTTTTTCGGATCAGGCTTTTTTTGTGCGCAGGCGGACAGGAGCAACATACCCGAGCCGGCAATCAGGATCATGGACTTCATCTTTTGTCTTTATATTAAAAGATGCAGCGCCACGGATTGTTTTAGGTCGTTAGCCTTCTTTTTTCTTTTCGGTGATATCCCTTCTGAGCTCAAACGCGGCGGATTTCAGGCGCTGCATCCCGATCCGGACGCGCGTTCCCGCCGCGGCATTACCTTTTTCGTAGAATTTTAACACATCGGTTTCCAGGGAAGCGATAATTGCTTTTACTTTTTCAAATTTTTCCATTACTAAATTTATTGCGCTATTTGTACGGAGTTTCCGGCAGCTAAGTTTTCTTTGGAATGGCGAACCTTTAGAACGGAATGTCGGTTTACGGCCACAGCTTTTCGCTTTAGCAGCCGTGCAGGCATGGAAAAATTGAAATAGTTTGGCGGCCGGACGCCGATGGGCCGTCCGGGTCAGCCCGTGGAATTAGCCTCGATCTATGTACAGCTGGCTGCAGAAGATGCCAGTTACGCGACGGGACAGATTTACGGCGCTTCCGGTGGTGCGGGTATGCCTTAAATCTATGCGGAAGCGAATTTATTTTTTCTCCGCAGGTAAAAGGTGGATGAACAATGGGGACAGGCCAGTTTTTCGATCGGCAGCCAAAAAAATAGTTTTTTCGTGAATGAATTTGCCGGTCTTCCTTCAAGTGCGGCAAAAGAACAATGCGGGCATGGATTTTCGATATTCATTTTGGAGGATTAAAGTTTGACATAGGTTTTTGTCTATACAACTTTCAAGCCAAACTTTAGCTTTATTGTGTCAGAATACCAAAGAACACGGCAACTATTGCTTCGGATGTGCCTGGCGGCGGTTTTGTTTTTTCTTACCGCTTATTATCATTTTAAGCTATTGCTACAATCCCCTATTTTTTTATCTTCTTTTTGCTGCTTAAATTTTCGAGGTAATCCACATGGATCTTTCCGCCCGCGCCATTCTTAAGATCAGCACCCCAGTTTTTCGAGCAGATATCGATATCCCCGTCACCGTCAACATCGCCTACCTGTAACTCATGCCCGCCCAGCTTTTCATCAAGGATGATATTCTCGGTATAGTTACCATTGCCATTGTTGGTCCAAAGTACCCAACGCGGGTTTTGGCGCCCGTTTGGCAGTAGTTCTTCCTGCTCAACAGAAACAATATCTAATCGTTTATCGCCGTTAAAATCGGCTACGCCAAGCGCATGTAAAGAGCCGTAAGCAAAACTTTGCGGCAACTCCTGCTTGGTCCAGCTTTCGCCTTTACCATCAGGGTTGCGCAGGATAGTCATTTTTGAGTTGTCCATATCTGCATCGCACATTACAACCACGTTTTTGCCGTTGCCGTCCATATCCGCTACATCGGTGCGTACACAAAAGCCAAATTTGCCTTCGCGTCCCATCGGGATGTTCGGGTGCGCTATCCAGTCAATGCCTTTACCGTCCTTATTTTCAAACCAGGTATCGGCACGAATTACATCAGCAAATCCATCGCCGTTTATATCAGCGACACCCGCCGGAGATATGGCTCCATGAATACCTGGACCTATAAAATGCTTCACCCAATGATCACGTGGGTCAGCAGAGATATCATACCAATAGATGCCCCCTAATGCCGAATTTTTATCGCCCATCATTACCACATCAGGTTTGCCATCGCCATTAATATCTTTGATCAAAATATCGTGTGCGCCGGCGGCGTGGTCGTCAAATACAATGCGTTCAAATCGTTCTGTCCTGGGCTTGCCGGTATTGCGGTACCAAACACCGCTGCATACCAGGTCGGTCCAGCCATCGCCGTCCACGTCAAGCGCAGCCAAACCAACATCCGATAAATAATCGTTGCCAACGTCATGCCTTATCCAATGGTCGGCATCAACATATTGATACCAATAAAGGCGACTGGGTAATGGGTTGCGCCCGCCTAATATAAAATCAAGTTTACCATCATGGTCAATGTCAACCAGCGCGGTAAGCCCGTAGTCGCCTATACCTTCTTTGCTCATGGGCAGGGTAAGGTCAATATAATGATGTTTAAAAAGCGGTGGTTTTGCCTGCTTAAACCCCGTTATAAATAGCGTGGCAAAAGCAAATAAGGCGATTATTTTGGCGCGATATTTCATGTACCCGTAAAGATAACAGATAAATCAAATGGACAGCTATCCTGTTTTACTTGTTGTTGTAATCCGGTCAGCCGCTGAAGCTTTGAAACCCGGATATAGTAATTGGCCCTTTACTTGCTCTGTAAAGATCATGAAAACATCAAATCTCTTAACGTTACTCACACTGGCCGTTTGCTTATCTGCTTGTAAACCAAAGCCGGGTCAAGTGGTATCAACTACCGAACTGATCAAACCGGGTAAAAGTATCGGCCAGGTTACGATCAATGAAACAGATCAAAATCTGCTAAAGGTAATGGGAAAGCCTGACAGCGGTGATTCTGCTATGGGAAAAAGTGCGTTTACCTGGTACGCCGGCCATTCCCCGAAAGGCGCTGTAACCCAAATCTTCCTGTCCCGCGGGCAGGGCGATGACGCGGTAAAGCGTGTCAAGCAGATCAGGATCACTGATACCCGCTTTTTATTAATGGACAGCATTCATGTCGGGAAACCTTTAGCTGCCCTGGAAAAGTCGTCCAACCTTAAAGAAATCGCACGCTTTACGGATAAAGGCGCGGGACGGGTTCTTTATGACGATACTTTAAAAGGAATTGCTTTTGATACGGATGACAAGGCCATTATTACGGGCATAACTGTTCACGAAACCGGCAAGAACGCGAGAGAAACCTATATGCCGTTTTTTCCGGACTTAAAATGAAATTAAAAGCTGACGCCGCGCTGCGCCCGGATGGCTTTACCTGGCCTGTTATGCTTTCAAAAGCGCAAATTGTCCCTTTATAAAAACATTTTGATCAGCTCCTGGTCACCGTTGAGCAAATAAGTGGCAATAAAAATCAAAGGTTCGGTCGCCGAAGCATTGTCAAATTTCACGATATTGACATTCGCAGGTTCATAGATCAATCGCCTGCAGGCACCGTTCTTTCGGGGTCTCCTTCGATCTGGTCAGCATTGCTGCCTTACAGGGCAAAGGTTACCCTGAACCACCTATTTAAAAATGCAATGTGTTAATAAAGCGGATCGTGTACCGTTACTGCAATTTTCTTTTGGCCATTTCTTCGCGGCGCATCGGCATCGCATCGATCAGCGCATATAATTTGGAAAGTTCAAGAATCTTGTCGCTGCTGTACTTTTGACCGCCATCTTTTCCGGTCAGTGTGATCCTGAAACCAGGATGGTGAAAATATGTTTTAATGGTGATATCGCGTTCCTTCAAACCTTTTGGATCTGAACCGAGCCGGCGCATTTGATTAACATAATCCGGGTCGTTGCGGTTCAGGGCATAAATATCTAGCACACGTGCGGGGCGCTGAAACAATAAACTGATCAAAACCACCAACAGCATTTTCATTATTCTTCGGTATCCTTAAAAGTTTTGATGTCCTCACCTTTGTGCAGGTGGCGGTTATGATGTTTGACCGCTGTGTTTTCCGTATCCAGCGCATCCATCTCAGCCGATTCGTTGATCGCCTCGTCCAGTGTTTCGTTTTCACGACCGTTCCCGGAAGGTTTTCCTTTGCGGTCTGTCTTAGCTCCATTTTCGTTATTTGCCATGATCTTGCTTTTTATATGCAGACCAATAACCGTTCCATAAAACGATATCCGTTTGGTAAAGCGCGGGCTGCGACTCAGCACGGAGCTATAAAGCCAAAGATTGATGGTCCAGAAAACGCAGTACTTTCTCCACCATATCTTCCAGGTCGAAAGGCTTTCGGATATAATCATTCGCATCGCATTCCTTAGCGATCAGCTCAATATCATTTGCCGTAGACAAAATGATCACAGGCACCCCGGCTAAATCGGGAACCTGCTTAATTTTCCGGCACAAGCGATGCCCTGGTTTATTATTGATAAATTCATCCAGCAAGATCAGGTCAGGCCGGAAAACCACGATTTCAGCCAGGTCGTCCGGCTCGGGCATACTCAAGGTTTGGAAACCCTGCTCCAGCAAAATCAATTCCACGATCGTCCGGATATCATGGTCATTCTCAACGATCAGCACACTCTTTTTCAATACCTACACTTTTGAGTAAAGATAAAATTTTTTCGGAATTATATCTTATCTGAAAAACAAAAGCAACGTCTTGAAGGAATCCGGATCAGGCAGCGAAGCGCTTCACATGCGAAAGCAGTTCCGCTACATCAAAGGGCTTTGCCAAAAAATCATTCGCATGGCAATTCTTGTCCCGCAAAGCGGACCAGCCATGCGTCGCCGAAACCATGATGATCGGTATATCATGCGTGTTAGGGGTGTCTTTTAATTCACGGCAGATATCACGCCCGTCCCGGTCACCCAGCTGCACATCCAGCAAAAGTACGTCCGGCCTGGTTTCCCGCACCGTCGCTATTACAGCACTGCCGTTATCCAAACCCGAGACCACGTATCCCTCATCCTCCAGTATCATCATCATGATCTCGCGGATATCCCGGTCATCATCCACCACAAGTACTTTTTTCATATTCATAAACCAGTAAACACAATTCCCAAGCCACGATCGGAATAAAGCGTCCATACGGTCAATAAAAACTTAAGCCACGCTCAAATTATCGTGCCCCGTGCCTATCCTTTTAAAGATCCCTCCGGAAAATGTTTCAAATGTTTACTAATCAGTACATTCGCGGCCTTCCCACCCGATCAACGCAACACTTTGATCAAGCCTTTCTATCAGAGCTTTTTGCTGTTTGCATCCCGGATCCGGTTATTCCGGCCCATTTGCCTATACAACTTTCAAGTCAAATAATTATTCGATTCCGGGTGAACCGGAAACTATCAGCGCGGTATGCTGTTAACTATAGAAAATAAATTGCATCATGCCTGAAATACCTGATTTGAATGTGTTCTGCACCAACCTGGCCAAACGCCTGGCCGGAAAGACACTAAGCAGTATCCGCATATTGATTGACCGAAGGCTTAAATTACCGGAAGCCGCTTTTAGATCGGCGCTGGAAGGAAAAGAACTCACGGCGATCAAGCGCGTGGGCAAACAATTGTATTTTGTTTTTGGCGATGCGCATGTCCTGAGTGTTCAGCTGATGTTGTACGGATCAATGCATTGGTACACCGGCAATAATGAAAACAAATTCACGATCGCCGAGCTGTTGTTTTCCGATGATACCGGCCTTGCCATCACGGACTGGCAAAAAGCGGTGATCCTGACCCTCGATCCCGAAGTACCGGATGTGCCTGACGCGCTGGATTTGCCCGAGGGCTATTTGTATCCGGTGCTTAAAAAAGCAGGCAAGCCGATCAAAACGGTGCTGCAGGAAGGCAAAGTGATCCAGGGGATCGGCAATGCCTATGTTGATGAGATCCTTTACGAGGCCAAGATCTCCCCTTTATCAATAGCTGCAAAAATCCCTGAACAGAAGATCCGGGACCTGGGCAAAGCAATCAGCCAGGTCTTGACCGATGCCGAGGCACATATCCGCAAAAATTTCCCGGATACGATCACAGAAAAGGAACGGGACTTTTTAAAGGTACATTTACCGAAACATAAGCTGACACCAAAAGGGGAACCGATCCTGGTCACCGAGATAGCCAAACGAAAAACGTATTATACGGCTGGCCAGGAGCTGTATGAATAAGATCAAACCCAAGGACATGACTACCGCAAAAGTTAAGCAGCCAAGTTATTTAAACTTTGACAGCGACAATTATGCCTGGACGCCGGATATTGATTACCGCAGGCAGCCCGAACTTTACCGTGTAGGCAAAGGAGAGCAAGGGGTCCTGGTCTGCGAGCCTTATAAAAGCGAGATCGGCCCGCACTGGCGTTTCAGGACCCCGCAGATCGCAAAAGAAAGCAGCGAACAGATCTTTCAGCTGTTTGAGTCCTATCTCAAAGCCGGTGATTTCGTCGGTGCCGATATGGCGCGCAAATATTTGCAGATGGGTTATACCCGCTCCCGGCGCTATGCGAATTACAAGGGTGGCAAAAAATATGACGAAACTGACAACTACCGCCAGCTGGAACGTGGTACCGGCGAAGCCGGAAAAGCAGCGTCTGCCGGTATTTTTTACGAACGATGGAAAGCCGCTGAAGCCAACGAACAATATGCAAGGCTAAAGAAACAATGGAAAGATGAAAGGGGTTAAAAAAGAGCACCTGCCGGAAAAGGTCTGTGCCACCTGCGGTAAACCTTTCAGCTGGCGCAAGAAATGGGAAAAGGTTTGGGACGAGGTCAAACACTGTTCAGACAAATGCCGGAAGCACCGTTGATATTAACTTTACGGATGCTCATTTGCTGTTATTTCATCCGTTGCCTGCCCTTGCGCTGGATCTCCGGACTTATCCTGGCGGCACGAACAGGCGTTTCCTTTGATTTAGCGGTACTCGCCAAAGCCCAGGCGATCAGCACGGGCTGAAAGAATAAACGGGCCAGTCTTTTCTGATCGGTGTCCATACCGAAGGCGCTGCGGTGATTTTTGTATTGTGCGAGGTTACCCGGAAACACTGCTGTAAAAAACACGGCGGCAATCTTCCCCACCCTGTCTGCCTGTTTCTCCGGCGTAAGGAGGATGGCGCTTCCCAGGGCGATCTCGGCTAGACCCGAGTAAACCACGATATCGTCTTTTTCCAGCGGCACCCAGTCGGGCACCTGGGCGCGAAAATCTTTGCGGGCAAAGGTGAGGTGGCTGATCCCGGCAAAAACGAGGCCGGCACCCAGAGCGATACGCGCGCTCTTTTTAAAATTGACTTTCTTTGGCACTTCAACCTGGCTGACCCAGCTGACCGCTTCATCCAATTGCGCCAAACTAAAGCCTTTCGACTTGCCCGGTACAGCGAGTTCAAACAGATCCGTAAACCACTCCGCCGGTTTTTGACCGGTCACCACCGCGATCCGGTTCCAGTCCGTAAAATGCCGGAGCCCCGCGATCATATCCTGCCACCATGCTTCAGCGGTAAAATTTTGTACCCCGGTGCCCAGCACCAGCAAATAGTTGAGCCGGTCGCTGCGCTCCGCCAGTTCATCCAGTGCCGGCAGCAGGACCTGCTGCATATCTGCCTTAGTCACTTTGTAGCCCGCACGGATGCCCAATACGTGGGAAGGGAGCTGATCTATTTTCGTTAACATCGTAATATCAATTAAAGCTGAAGTAATTTTTCCGCGTTGCCATGCGCGATCAGGTGACGGTCCGCATCGCTGACCGGTAAGTTATCGAGAAATTTCCTGGCTGCGTCCATCGGCGCGTAAGGGTAATCGGCTGAAAACATAATGCGTTCCGGGCCAACTTCCGACATTAGCAACGCGAACGGTGCGGTATAATTGAACCCGCTGATCGTATAATACAGATTGTTTTTCAGGTAATAGCTCACCTTCTGTTTTAACCCCGTTTGTTCAGGTGTCAGCACTTTATCCATGCGCTCCCGCATATAGGGCAGCGATTCGCCCAGGTGCCCGATGATCAGCTGCAGCTCAGGATAACGGTCAAATACGCCACCTAAGATCAGCCGGAGCACATGCACCCCCGTTTCAATATGCCAGCCATAACCCGCGCGGGAGAACAGGTCGTCGACCTGCGCGGAAAAACCGCTGTAATAGGTTTTGCTGACAGCTTCGGGCGGTTTGGTCGGGTGAAGGTAAACCGGCACGCCTGATTTTTCTGCCGCCTCAAAAATGGGCCGGAAATAAGAGTCGTCCAGGTAGCGCCCGTTCACATGACCGTTAATAACCGCGCCCTTGAATCCAAGTGAACCGACCGCGCGCTCCAGTTCAAACACTGCGGCCCTTGGGTTAACGACAGGTATACTCGCAAGGCCTGCGAAACGATCCGGGTAAGTAGTAAAAGCCAGCGCCAGGCGGTCATTACTTTCTTTGGCGAGTATAACGGCATCGGCAGCATTGCTCTGTTCCACCCCGGGTGCGTTAATGGACAATACCTGCAGGTCGATGCCTGCGCTGTCCATCTCAGCAATACGCTTTTCACCCAGTTCCAGCAATTTTTCGGCAATCTCCGGTTGTCTGCTGATGTCCTGCCCCGGTCCGCTGATAAACAGCGGAGTGGCGAAATGTTCTTCTAAAGTGATGGTACGCATGGTGTCTTTATTTAAGCATTGCGTTTATTCAAAAACCTATACCCTGTTTAACTTGAAGTAATTTTTTTTGTTTAGAAATAGGTGAGATAATTCAAAATAAACGATTTAATTAGTTGTATAAAATATTTCCCGAAAGTTAAAACATATCTATTACTGGCAGGTTGTCTTTATACAATTTAACACGAACATCTATTATGAAAAAGACAACATCAAAAAACGGAAAGATGGAGCCACAGGAGTTCCATGAATTCTTTGTAGACGAATTGAAAGACATTTACTGGGCGGAAAAGCACCTGGTAAAAGCTTTGCCAAAAATGAAAAAGGCGGCGACCAGCCCGGAACTTGCAGCGGCCTTTGACAAACACACCGGCGAGACCGAGACGCATATCGAAACTTTGGAAAAAGTCTTTGAATTGTTAGGCGAAAAAGCGGTTGCTAAGAAATGTGACGCGATGGCGGGGATCCTGGAAGAAGCCAGCGGTATCATTGAAGAAACCGAAAAAGGCACCATGATCCGCGATTGCGGGCTGATCCTGGGCGCGCAAAAAGTGGAGCATTACGAGATCGCGACCTATGGCGGCTTACGCACCCTGGCTGCGGCAATGGGCCATGACGACGTAGCGGCGCTTTTGCAAAAAACGCTGGATAACGAAAAAGCCACCGACGAAGCGCTGACCGGTATTGCCGAAAGCGTTGTAAACGCGGAAGCGGTTGCAGAATAAATTTTAATTTGATACTTTTAAAAGGGCTAACCCATGGTTGGCCCTTTTTGCCGGTTTGACATTGAAAAAAATAGGTTTCGGCGGTTCTTGTCATTGGTGCACGGAAGCGATCTTCCGCTCACTCAGGGGCGTTACGGCCGTCGAACAGGGCTGGATCTCATCTGATGGTGAAAACGCTGTGCCGTCGGAAGCCGTGATCGTAAATTTTGACCCGGATACGATCAGTTTACAAACCCTCATCACTGTTCATTTGCATACCCATAGCTGTACATCAGCGCATGAGATGCGCAGCAAATACCGGTCGGCAGTTTACACTTTTGATGATGCGCAGGCGCAGGAAGCTGTTCAGGCTATCCAGAATTTACAAAAGGACTTTACAGATACGATTATCACCAGGGCCCTGCCCTTTCAAACGTTCAAACTTAACGAGGAGAACTATTTGGATTACTATTACAAGGACCCTTCAAAACCCTTTTGCCAGAACATCGTCAATCCCAAACTGAAAACATTGCTGGCCAAGTTTGCTAAGGACATCGCACCCGAACACCTTTCTCATTTAGTTGCATTGTAAATACGATCTTCGTGATAAATGTCACGCTGATTTTGCGTCATATGCCCTTGGCGATTTTGCCCGTTTCGCGGGAGATTTGTCGTATAAAAAATTCTTGATACGATGAAATTACAAAACAAAATAGCAGTCATCAGCGGTGGAACCGCAGGGATCGGACTGGCGATCGCGCAAAGATTTGTTAAAGAAGGCGCATATGTATTTATTTTTGGCAGAAGACAGGACGCCCTGGACGAAGCGGTCAAACTGATTGGCAGTAACGTCACCGCTATCCGGGCGGACGCGGCGGATCTCCGGGACCTGGACCGCGTAGCCGAAGTTATCCGGCAGGCAAAAGGCAAAGTAGATATCGTGGTATCAAATGCCGGTTTTACCGAGCAGGTTCCGCTCCGCGAGATCACCGAGGAACATTATGACCGTACATTCGACCTGATGGCCAAAGGCCCGTTGTTCCTGGCACAAAAGATGTTGCCGCTCATGGAAGGCGGCGGTTCGATCATCCTGGTAGCCTCAGCGATGCATTATATGGGGCTGGCCAATCATTCGACCTACGCGGGCGCGAAAGCAGCGTTAAGGTCCTTTGTCCGCACCTGGGCGGCAGAGTTTAAGGATAGCGGCATCCGCGCGAATCTTTTAAGCCCTGGTCCGGTGCCGACCGCCATTATGGAAGGACAAGCCAGTTCGCCAGAAGAACTCGCGGCGCTGCACAAGCACTATGCGGACTATGTACCTTTATTAAGACTTGGCACACCAGAGGAACAGGCTAACGCCGCGGTATTTCTCGCCTCAGACGAAAGTTCCTACGTAACGGGCGCTGACCTGGTCGTGGATGGTGGTATCAGCAACATCTGATAGTAACCGCTGGGTAAGGCAGGATTTGCCTTACCCCTTTTATTTATGAACGGACTGGCTCCTGATCCGGCTCAGAGTTTCTCTTGAAACCCCCAAATAGGAAGCGATCATATGCAGGGGGACCCGGTAAAAGATATTGGGGAACCGCGTAATAAAGTTTTGATACCTTTCCTCTGCCGTGTAACTGATAACGCCCATAACCCGGTTTTGTATGGCATCATAACTCCTGGCCAGGAGGCCTTCAATAAACTTCTTCAAATTTGGGATGGCTTCCAGCAAGCGGGTGAAATCAGGCTTATCGATCAGGATAACCTGGCAATCTTCCAGTGCATCGATATTATATTTGGACGGATTACCGCTGTTATAACTTTCGCGGTCGCTCATCCACCAGTTCTCTGCCGCAAACCTGAGGATATGTTCTGAACCGTCGTCCCCTACAGCATAAAGACGGAGACAGCCTTTTACAATAAAGCAATTGTAGTGACAAACACCGCCTTCATGCAACAGGTATTGCCTTTTTTTGATTTTCCTTTCGGTACTAACGGCCCGGACAGCATTAATTTCTTCGATGCTTAAATGTGCGTTATCTCTTAAATATTTCTCGAATGCTTCAAACATGTCCGCTCCTGTTCACCAAATCTATTTAAAATGATCGGATTATTAAATTCCTTATCTTAGTTCGGCAATTCATGAACTTAAATATGAATACCATCAACTTAGCGGCGTATTTCGCGACGATCAAAAAAAAGACTGGCCTGACAACCGCGGATTTCAGGAAAGCGGCGGATGCCAAAGGCTGGATGAATGATAACCAGCTTAAACCGGAGATCAAGGCGATGCAGGTTTTTGACTGGCTTAAAGACGATTATAGCCTGGGGCGCGGGCATGGTATGGCCGTTTATCATGTCCTGAAAGAAGGCATTAACGATTATTAATTGCCGAAACGGAAGCCAACTGTTTTCGGCTCGTCATTTTCTTTTGCCAAACCTTGAATATATAACTGATCATCCACCAGCTTAAAGCTTAAGGATGCTTCGTCAATTTTATAATTCTCCGCTTCAAAGCGTTCTTTGAGCGGCGCCAGAACTTGCTTACGGTCGAACTCCGGGCTCAGCTTTAAATGTCTATCCTGCTCTTCCAGCACGATGCCCTCCACTTTATAGGAAAATAGTTTAGCTTTCATTGTGATCTAATTTATTTAACATATATTGTTACCGACGCCCCTTTCTTTTGTACCACCCTCCCATTTTTAAGCACCATGAATACCGACCCGATATTTGCTATATTGCTAAGCGGGTCCTGATCAAGTATTAAAAAATCAGCCACTTTTCCGGCCTCGATCGTTCCCCGGTCCTTTTCTATGCCCAAAGCCATCGCGCTGTTCCTGGTAGCCGCAGTGATCGCGTCTATTGGAAGAAAACCGGCATCTGTCACCAGCAGGCGCATTTCAGATGGTACAAATTGTTCCTGGTCGTCATCGGTCCCTGCACAGATGCGCACCCCTGCTCTGTAAGCTTGCGCGGTGATCCTTTTACCTACTTCGTAATCCCAGCGGGCGGCCGTATCGGATTCAGCCCATTTTTTATAGGTCAGTAAAGTAGCGTCAAGAATGCAATCTCTGGCGACCATTAAGCGAAAAAAAGGGCTGAGGTCGGGCGTGGCCTTGTCCCAAAATCCGGCATCGTGCGCGTGGGTCTTCCAGTTTGCGGGAATTTCAGGTATGACTTCCCTTACCAGCAGCGGGGCATGCGATATGGAGCCCACGCCGGCATTAACCAAATCAGATGGCCTGGCTTGTTGCAGCCAGGCATGCCCCCAAACGTTCAGGTGCTGCCTGCGAGCTTCAGCAACAATTTGGGCAACCAGGGGAGCCGAAAGGTCGGCGTACAATTTAATACCTGAGGCACCGCTCCCTTTAGCACGCGCTACCGAACGGACAAGATCTGTCGTATCGCTGACCGCCTGCATGTACGGCATATCGCCGTTTACACCGCCTTGAGTCGAAGTGGCCGTCCTGGGATCCGAAAAGAATCCGGGTCCTGCCATCAGCGCGGAGTAAAAGATATCCGGTGAAGGGATCTCGTCAAGCTCCGCCTCACGCGAAAGACCTGCCAGTACCCTTGCATCGCCGGCCATATCCCTGACTGTAGTCACGCCGCTTTGTAACATACGTTTGAGTACACCAGTGGTATGCGCCCTGTTATCTACACCCGAAGGGTCGGTAGCCAGATGCACATGGCTGTCGATCAGCCCGGGCAAAAGAAATTTTCCTTTAATTGAAATGATCGTGGCGGAGTCCGGTAAATTTTCGCTGCCGGTTGTAAAGATCGACCGGATCCTGCCGTTCCTGATCAGCACGGTTTGATGCCCGAGCGCTTGCCGGTGATTTGCATCTATAATGCTGACATCGGTCAGCGCGAGCAGGCCAGGCTTTTTTTGGCCGGCAACATGCAGGCCGGTCAACAACATCAGGTAGCATAAGATGCAAGCGTTTTTCATGTGCCCCGGCCTTTTATGACCTTCAGCGGCTAATTTACGTTTCTTATTGGTTTTCCAAACCGCGACCAGTCTTTTGCTGTAATTCTTCGATGCGTTCCGATGCTTCCGCTTTGGTTAGTTCTTCATTGAACGCCTCGCCTGCTTCAGCCGACAAGGTGGTCAGGTAGGAACGTTGCGCGCCGGTCATCGGTTCATTGCCGGTTGTCCAGTCTTCCGGGTCTTTGATGGTATTGGAACCTTTGTTATTATTTGGATCGTTTTTCATAATTTCTGAATACTAATTTATTTAGTAACGCCGCAAATCAAATAATGTTTCTGCAAAATGGTGATATTTGGTGGTTAACATGCACATATCGTTATGACAACAGCAGCATTAATTCAAATAGCTTACTCTGGTTTTAATGACCGGGATATTGATGCCGTTTTTACGGTAATGGCGCCGGATGTGAATTGGCCGAAAGCCTTCGAGGGCGGCTATGTGACCGGGCATGACGCGGTCCGGGATTACTGGACAAGACAATGGGGCGAGATCAACCCGGTAGTTCAGCCAATAAAGATTACGGAACATGCGGATGGCAAGGTGGAAGTGGAGGTGCACCAATTGGTCAAAGATCTGGAGGGTACTGTTTTATTTGATGGCATGGTCAGGCATGCATATACGATCAAAGACGGTCTGCTGCAACAAATGGATATCGAATGACCGGCCGGGCGTCCCTGCAACAAATTCGAAAGGATCTGCAACAAATTCGAAAGCCGGTTTGCCGTGTTTTACCCAATTTGCCCGAAATTATAAACCAATATTCATATGAAAATGAAACGCCCCTACTTCACCATTTTGATGATCATTATTACAGCAGTTTTCAGTGGCTGCGGAAAATCCGGCACCTCGCCATCCAAAACGAATACCGGTACGACAACACAAACCGGCACGACAACCACGCAATATCCTGTGACATCGACCTTCGTGCAAACCGGCGGGACGCCGATCACCTACAAACACTTATGATAACGATAACAACATGACAGGTTTCGGTTCAGCCGGTGAATACCAGGTCGCGGTTACCGCCCATACCGTGGCCGTCAGCACTTTCAGCGCCGAATTCGACTTTGTTACCACTTACGCCTACTCCGGCCCTTCTAATGCCCCCGTAGATATTTATACCGATCTGCCCGCGCAAAGGTCCATCAGCACGTACGCCAAAGATAATTTAGCGGGTACCTCTACCACTAACCCCGGTAAACTATGGGCCTTTGAGGGTAGTAAAGATCTCATCACGAAGCTATTTACCTCTGACGCGGGAGGTGAAAACATCGATTTTACCTACGATGCCAATAACAACTTTAAAACGATCTCCTTTACAAATTTATCGGGTGCGCAGGCAGGGAAAGTGGTTGCCAGCATGACCGTTACCGGGCTTGATAATCATCCTTCGCCGTTTTCTTCGGTAAAAGGTTATCCTGTTTTCTCGTATCCTCAAATGTTCATATCAGATTATGCGCTGGCCTTCTGCAAGAATAACCCGACACAGATCGTCTACAAGCAATTAGACTATAATAAAGGTGACCTTGAAACTACGGAACAGGATGACTTTACTTATACCTACAATGACCAGGGTTACCCGGCCACCGTTACGGTAAAGGTGAGCTATATCGGCCCGCCGGCATCAAGTATTACCAAAAGCTATACTTATAATTATAAATAAGTGGAAAGATAAGACTTCGCGAAGTAGACTTAGCGCTGTTTTCTTTGGTTAATCATTAACTTTAGCGGTTCAGGAGTTAATTTCTTAAAGTATTGAGTCTGCATATACTGTTGCTGGTGCTGAGTGCTGCTTTTCTGCACGCGCTGTGGAATTTGCTGGCTAAAAAAGCGGGCGGGAAGACGGCATTTATCTGGCTCCAGTACGCGGCCGGCAGTTTACTTTTTTTGCCTTTTTTACTTTTTCAAACCGATCAGCTTATTACGGTTAAATGGGAGCTGCTGCTATGGTTTTCTTTGAGCAGTGCCCTCTTGCATATCGCTTATTTTATGGTGCTGCAAAAGGGCTACAGGAGCGCGGATCTGTCGGTCGTTTATCCGCTCGCCCGTGGATCGGGACCCTTGTTTTCATCTGTTGCGGCTATCCTTTTCTTGCACGAAAAATTCAAATTAAGTGCTACGGTTGGTTTATTGCTGATCATCACAGGCGTACTGATCATCACAGGGATACGTTTTAAAAAGGAAAAAGACACCCGGGTTACGCAGGGCGTCATCTACGGTGTGCTCACGGGCATATTTATTGCCATGTATACTTTAAACGATGCCGTCGCTGTAAAAACCTATGCCCTTGCGCCGTTAACGCTTACACTTTTCACCAATCTCTTCAGTACCTTCCTGCTCGCTCCGTTTGTATGGCGGCAAAGCATGGAACTAAAGCGGGAACTCCGGGCGCATAAATGGCAAATTATCGGTGTAGGTGTTTTAAGCCCTGTCGCTTACATCCTGGTTTTGATCGCGTTAAAATATTCGCCGCTAACCGTTGTGGCGCCTGCCAGGGAAACGAGTATTTTAATGGGTGTGTTCATGGGTAGCCGGGTACTTGGCGAAGAAAACAGTAAAAGGAGGTTATTAGCGGCCGTATTGATCTTAAGCGGAATTATTGCATTAAGTTTTTATTAATGCGGTGACCCGGAACCGGCCCGCTTATTTTCCTGGTACTTTAAGGCACTTAAAATACAGGTTAACCAGGTACTGAACGAAAGGGCGAAAAAGACGACCGCGAAAAAGGTCGTGTGGAAGGTGTAATAGAACAGGCCCGTTACCGTAGAAAAAAATGCGGTCCAGTAAGTGATTTTATTAATAAACAGTTTTTGATAAAGGGTAATCATAATTTATTTTTTAATTAATCAATATTGCTTAATATTTTATTGATAACAGCTATAAGATAATATTTTTCCCACGACCATTCATACGCAACGGAGGCCACTAAGTTTCATTTACTTTTTTTCAAAAATCAACTGTATCAATCAAACACTTTATATCGAGATCCGTCTTATAGAAATAGAATTGAAAACCAGGATATTAAAAAGACAGTTATGAAAAAAAAAGTGGCTTTGATCACCGGGATCACCGGGCAGGACGGTTCCTATCTTACCGAGTTGTTACTTTCTAAAAGTTACGAAGTTCACGGGATAAAGCGAAGAAGTTCGTTATTCAACACGGACAGGATCGATCATTTATACCAGGATCCGCATGACGAGAACAAATCCTTGATCCTGCACTATGGAGATTTGAGCGACAGTACGAATTTGATCCGCATAATCCAACAGGTGCAACCTGATGAAATTTACAATTTAGGTGCCATGTCGCACGTAAAGGTGAGTTTCGACACGCCTGAATACACGGCCAATGCCGACGGTATCGGTACATTAAGAATTTTAGAAGCAATACGCATATTAGGCTTGGTAAAGAAAACCAAGGTTTACCAGGCTTCAACTTCCGAGTTATATGGGCTTGTTCAGGCTGTACCGCAATCAGAAACAACACCATTTTATCCGCGCTCGCCTTACGCTGTCGCCAAACTATATGCCTACTGGATCACTGTGAATTATCGCGAAGCTTATGGAATGTATGCTTGCAATGGTATTTTATTTAACCATGAAAGCCCGTTACGCGGTGAAACGTTTGTGACGCGTAAAATAACCCGTGGTGTTGCAAAGATTGCATTGCAACTACAGGATAAACTATACCTGGGTAACCTTGATGCGCAAAGAGACTGGGGACACGCCAAAGATTACGTAGAGGCGATGTACCTGATCTTACAGCAGGAAGAGCCTGAAGATTTTGTGATAGCCACCGGTATCACCACCAGCGTACGTGAATTTGTGCGACTGGCTTTTTTGGAAGCCGGTATTACGGTTGGTTTCAAGGGAAGCGGTGCAAATGAAACGGGGTACGTCGTTTCTTGTGAAAATCCCAGCTATCAGTTACCCGCCGGAAAAGAAGTTATTTCAGTCGATCCGCAATATTACCGTCCGACAGAGGTTGAACTTTTAATAGGTGACCCAACTAAATGTCAGCAAAAATTAAAATGGCAGCCTAAATATGATTTAAAGGGGCTGGTTAAGGAAATGGTTGCCTCAGATATTGAGCTATTTCAAAAGGAAAAACTTTTACAGGAATCCGGTTATATGATCAAAAACCAGTTCGAATGACCCACGAAACAAACTTCATTGCTTTTCTCATAACAATTTGATGTTTAAGGAGTTTAATTATAAAAGGAACGGCGATGGAAAATGTGATAAGGATCACGATCGATGGTGATGACGCGAACCGTCATCCATGCAGGTTAGTGGAAAAACTCAATAACCAAAATGGTAAAATGATCTACCATTTTCATGATGAACTGAGCGGCAGTAATTTTTCGCTATGCAAACACGGCTCGGGCTGGCGCCTGCTCACCGGGGAACTGCCTCAAAAAGACTGCATCCGGAAAATCGGGGATTATCTTGATGGTATAGATCAGCATTAGCGTCCTGAATTCTGCCCGGAGGCTAAAACAATATGGCTGATTATTCATTTTATAGTTAAATAAAAAGCGCAGATGAACAGTCAACAATCAATAGCAATTCCTTCTGATTTTAAAGAAGCGAAAACCATCCAGGAACGTGTATTATTCGCATTGGCCAGGCTGGGCGAAGGCACAGCAGATAAGATCAGCCGCGAACTGGAAGCACTCGCACCGGAAATCCCGGATAAAGAAGTGATCGCCGGTGTCCATAAAGTACTCACCGATCTGCATACCCAGGGGCGTATCGGCGCCAGTGAAAAAGAGGGCACTCTAATTTTCAGCCTGAATAAATAGGTCAATACCGGTTATAGCGCAGCACTTCAGCTTCGAGCTGCTTTTCAGGGATCGATAAAAGTTGTTTTGGGCTGAGCCGCCAGGTCCAGTTATCCAGGATATCGGCCGGGATGTTCATTCTTGCCGTTTCGTCAAGGCCGAGCCAGTCCTGCAAAGGGATGATGGCAATTTTAGCGACAGAGGCGTAGGCCAGGCTGATGAATATCCGGCTGATAGTTATGGGGCTTACGGAACGCCCGGTATATTGTTTTAAATGCGCTTGCACCGTTTCATCTGCTTCGGTCCTATACCAGCCTTTCGTGGTATTGTTATCATGCGTGCCGGTGTAAACGATAAAATCAGGCGTGTAGTTATGCGGCGCATGGGCAGATACCGGCAAATCCTCCCCGAACGCGAATTGCAGCACTTTCATTCCCGGTAAATTAAAATCATCACGCAGCCGGTACACGGCCTGGTCAATATCGCCGAGATCCTCGGCAACGAAGGGCAAGTTCCCCAGTTCCTTTAGGAGCAATTCGAACAGTTTTTTACCGGGCGCCGCTTTCCATTGCCCGTTGATCGCCGTATCCTCGCCGGCCGGTACTGCCCAGTAGTTTGAAAATGCCCGGAAATGATCGAGGCGCAGCAGGTCATAATATTCCAGGTTCTTGTTAATGCGCTGCAGCCACCACGCAAAACCCGTGGCTGCCAAACGGTCCCAGCGGAAGACGGGCATGCCCCAGAGCTGGCCATTGGCATTGAAATAATCAGGAGGGACTCCGGCTACTTCCATCAGCTTCCCGTTTTTATCGAGGCTAAAAAACTCCGGGTTCGCCCACACGTCGGCTGAATCATAACTCACATAAAACGGCAGGTCCCCGAACAGCCGGATATCTTTTTCATTACAATAGGCTTTCAGCGCGAAAAATTGGCGGGAAAAGATAAACTGGAGCCATTTGGTCTTTAGTATCGCATCCTCGTACTGATGCGTGAATCGTTTTAAAGCGGCCGGTTTACGCAGCCGGTATCCGCCGGGCCACTGGTGCCAGGGTTTTCCCCTGAAATGAATTTTCAATTGCGCGTACAGCGCATAATCACCGAGCCAGGCAGCTTCCTTATCACAAAAGTCTTGAAACGCCGTTTGCAGGTGATGGCCTGCCCTTTCCCGGAAATTGTCCCAGGCAAGTTCAAACAAATGCTCCTTGATTTGCCCTGCTCGCGCATAGTCTACCCTGCCCCTGTCCGTAATTTCAGACCTTTCCAGGTCTTCCGCACTTAAGAGCCGGTCATGATGTAATAATTCAGGGCTGATCAGCAGGACATTACCGGCCATACTTGAATTAGCGCTGTAGGGTGAATACAGGCTCGCGGCATCTACCGGGCTCAGGGGTAACAGTTGCCAGTATTTTTGGCCGCAACGGTAAAGCAGATCTGCAAAAGCGGTCGCGCCCGGGCCGAGATCACCGATCCCGAAAGGAGCAGGTAAAGAGAATACCGGCAGTAACATACCTGCCCCGCGCTCATTAACCGGCGGCTCCGCTTTCAAAATAGCCAGCGGAACTACCGAGAACAACTCCTGTATGTTTAATTCCGGTTTCAGCGGGAGCAACAGGTTGCTGAAGGTCCGGGGCGCTCCAGGCGGTAGCTCCAGGCGGGTATCCCCCCAATCCAGTTCCGCCAAGGTACAATCCTGTGCGGAACAAAGCGCGGCCGCATGCAGGGGCAGCGCAACGAGGTACCATTGCTGTTTAAACTTCCTGGCAAAAGCGATCACATTTTCTCTGTATTTCCCGCTTACGGTCAAGGGAAGGTAATCGGAATTCTTAAAAAATTCCGCGTTCTTTTTCCGCTCCTGCAGCAAAAGGCCGGTTAGCTTTACTTTCAATTGACCGTCAAAACGGTTTTCCCAGAGTGCCTGCAATACATCCGGGTTCCATTTGTCGCCTGCTAAAAGTTTTTCGTGCCCGGCATAATCCACAGGCCGCCTGTTATCAGGGTCGACCAGGCTCAGGTCCCAATGCTCACAGCCCTGGTAAACATCGGGCACGCCGGGGCATAAAAATTTCAGTACCACCTGGGACAAGGAATTAACGACCCCAAAGTCCGCCGCCCGGGCCAGGAACCGGGAAAAGCTCTTCCAGAACGGCACGTGCCGGTCCAGTAAGCCGGCCGCGAATTTTTTCGTAGCGGCTTCATAATCCAGGTCCGGCGCTGCCCAGTCTGAATGTTGTTTGCCCTCGCGAAGCATTTTTTCGAGGTAGGCTGCCAGTCTCTCCCGGTAATCGTCTTCCTTTTCTCCGGGCATCGGGTAGCTCCCTGCCAGCGTCTGATAAATGAAATATTCATCGTTGGCATCAGGCGCAGCATCGGTTTTAAGCCCTTTATTCAGTTCCTGCCAGGATACGACCTGCGCCAGCCACTCTTGCCCCATGTCCGAAAGTACGTTCAGCCTGCAGCGCACATCCTCGCCCCGCTTGGTATCATGGGTAGCGGTCGCGTTCATGGATAAGGGCCAGTTTTGCAAACGGCTGATCATTTGCCGGTGGAAGTCCTGCACGCCCGTACCGAAAGCCGCCGGCGAGTCTCCGACCTCGTTATGGTCGATGAAACGATTATAGGTGTACATTAAGGTATCTTCTACCCCTTTGGCCATTAACGGCCCCGTGAACTGCATTAACCTGTGGTAAAAATGCGGATCCGCGCTGTCCAGCAAAACTTTTTTAAGGGCTTTGACGGTTCCGGCAAGATCAGGGGATTCATCACTTATTTTTTTTAGAATGGCAAGGATGGCCTTGTGCTCTTCTTTCGTTCCGTAATATTTGTAGACCGGGCAGTTGACCAGGAATGCAGCGATGGTCCGGCGCAATTTATATTCGTCCGCCTGCCCGTACTTAAAAAAAAGGGATGTGAGGTTATCGAGTTCCCCTGACATGGACCGGTTGAGAATCAGTGCTTTTTTTTCCAGGATCTGGCGGCCAATTGGCTTGTCAGTTTTTGCCAGGTCGCGGTAAAAACGGGTAAACAGGCTTTGATAATGCTGCGATGTGAACAAATTATTCACCAGCGACAGGAAGTCATAGCCCGTATTCCCCTGCACCGGCCAGTTGGGCATGGACTCCCCCTGTTCCAGTATTTTTTCTACTATAATATAGGCCTGGTCACCGGCCAGTTCACGCAGGTTACGGAGATAAAGGCCCGGGTCATAAAGCCCGTCGATATGGTCCACGCGTAATCCCTGGAAGACACCTTCATCCAGTAATTCAACGATCAGCTGATGGTAATGGGGAAACACTTCCGGCCGCTGGATATTCAGGCAGATCAGTCCGTTGACGGTAAAAAAACGACGGTAATTGATCTTTTGGTCTGTTTCTTTCCAGCTGCATAAACGGTAAAACTGCTCCCCCGCGATTTCCGTTAATAAGTCTTTATCCCGGTTCACCTGTTGCAGTTTTTTATCCAGTTTTTCGGCTGAACGGCTGTTTAAAGGCCAGGTATTGTCAAAATATTTAAATACGAATTTTCCCTTTTCGCGGGCGATGGTCAGTTCACCCTTTTCTATGACTTCCTGCAGTTCGCCGCCCAGGAAGGGCGCCATGACAGGCCCGGTAAACAGGTCAAAATAATCCTTATATGCGGATAAAGGCCCCTTTTCCAAAACATCCGTCAGCCAATGGTTATCGGCATGGTAGGCCATATGGTTGGGTACGATGTCCTGGATCCAGGCAATCCCCAGGGCTTTTAACTTTTTGCTGATAGCGCGCAATTGAGTAAGCGTCCCGATCTCCGGGTTGATCTCCAGGGGATCGGTCACATCATAGCCATGCATACTCCCCGGTACGGCCCGGAAGATCGGGGACGCGTAAATGGCGCTTATACCCAGGCGCTCCAGGTACGGCAAAACCGCTTCAAAATCTTTGAAATTGAAATCTTTATGGAACTGGATCCGGTAAGTTGCGGCAGGGTTAAATGTCATGATTTTTATAGATAATGACCGATTCCGGCCGGATTTGACCTAGTGTAGCTGATGCCCCCGGCCCTTTCCATGATGGATCTGCCGAGTCGATTACTTTTACCCAGCTGTTACCAGCGGGCAGCTCAACGGCCTGTATTTCTCTGGAAAAGTTAAGCACTGCGCAAACCTGCTGCAGTTTTCCCCTTTGCAATAACAAAATATTTTTGTCCGCCAATACCTCAACCCGTACCGACCCACGGTCAGGTATGGCCAGCGCGGGCAATTGCTTACGCAGGGCGATCAGCGCTTTGTAATAGTTAAACATGGCTTTGCCCGTGGAAAGATGATAGTCGTTCCAGGGTAATTTTGAACGGTCAAAAGTATTTTTGTCTTTGGGGTCAGGTACTTCACTTTTCGTTTTGAACGCTTTAAATTCTTCGCTCCGGCCCTTCCTGACCGCTTCGACCAGCTTTGGGTCACTATGGTCGATAAAATATAAAAACGGCGACCGCGCGCTGAACTCTTCGCCCATAAACAGTAAGGGCAGGTAAGGCGCGATCAATACCGCCCCTGCCATGAGTTTCTGCATTTCGAAACTAAAAAGTTCAGTACTCCGCTCGCCGAGCATACGGTTGCCCACCTGGTCATGATTTTGCGAAAAAACGACGAACTGTCCGCCCGGGCGATGATCAGCTTTGGTACCAAATGTTTTTTGCCGCTGCGCAGAATAAACGCCATCATACACATAAGCGTCACGGTAACTCTTAGCCAGGTCAGTAATTCCGGAAAAGTCCGCGTAGTAACCGCTTGTCTCACCGCCGGCGCTTACCCGCAGCGCGTGGTGAAACTCATCGATCCACTGGGCATTCAAGCCATAACCACACTTATCAAGCGGGTCAATAAATCGCGTGTCGTTCAGGTCGACCTCAGCCAGTAAATGATAAAGCCTTCCTGTTTGTTTGGTTAATGCCAGCACTTGTTGACTGAGTTCCCGAAGGATATGCACAGGGCTAAAATCTTTGATGGCATGCGCTGCATCCAGCCTCAGCGCGTCGACCCCGAAATCCCTGAACCACATGAGCGCGTTCTCCACAACATAATGGCGCACGCCGTCGCATCCCGCGTCATCAAAGTTAACCGCGCTGCCCCATGGCGTTTTGTATTTGTCCGTGAAATAAGGCCCGTAGTTATTAAAATAATTCCCTTCCGGCCCCAGGTGGTTGTAAACCACATCCAATATGATCGCCAGGCCCCTGGCATGACAGGCATCGACCAGCCGCATCAAACCGGTGGCGCCGCCGTAAGATGTTTGCACCGCGTAGGGGAACACCCCGTCATAGCCCCAGTTGCGTCCGCCCGGAAATTGCGCCACCGGCATCAGCTCAATGGCGGTAATACCCAATTCTTCCAGGTGATCCAACTTGCCGATGATGCCGTCAAACGTGCCTTCAGGGCTGTAAGTACCGGTATGCAGTTCATAAATGATGTATTTATCCAAAGCCGGGTTTTCCCAGGCGGTACCGGTTCTTTCAAAATGGGCGAGGTCAAGCGCCTGTGACGGTCCGTGCACGCCTTCCGGTTGCGCCACTGAGGCCACATCAGGAAAAAACTGCTCATCTATTACTACCTTGTACAGGTCACCCGGCTGTATTTGCGTAGTTTCAAGTTCCCAGTACCCCCGTTTTTTTGCGGCCAGCGATAATTGACTGTTATGCTTAACCAAATGCAGCGCTACGGACTTCGCCCGGGGTGCCCAAACGACGATCGTCGCGCTGCCATTTTGAAAACGTATGCCCGGAGTTTTGTCCATCTTATTTTTCGTGAAGTTCGAGGATCACGACCGAACGGGCCTGTACGCAAATAACTTCCTTTTCCCTGAGCGCCTCTTCCTTCAAATCAGTGACTGCCGTATCCATCACTTTTATCCAGCTTTTACTCCTGATCTTTTCAGGAAGCTTATAGTCAAGTGATTCATGATGCGAATTGAAGATCAGGTAAAAACTGTCATCCGCAATTTGTTCCCCTTTCGGCCCCACATAGCGCAGGGCCTTGCCATTTAGAAATACACCGAGTGATTTGGCAAAATCATGGTTCCAGTTCTCATCGCTCATTTCATCGCCTTCCGGCAGGAACCAGGCAATGTCCTCCAGTTCCTTGTTTTTTATCGGTAAGCCTTTGAACCAGTTGCGCCGGCGAAAAGCGGGATGATCCTTGCGGAAACGGATCAGTTTACGGGTAAAGGCCAATAGTTCCTGATCAGCATTCGCCCAGTCGAGCCAGGATATTTCATTGTCCTGGCAGTACGCGTTATTATTACCCTGCTGTGTGCGGCCAAATTCATCACCGGCTACCAGCATGGGCACGCCTTGTGAAAGAAACAAGGTGGCCAGAAAATTGCGTTTTTGTTTTGCCCGCAGTTCCCGGATAGCCTGGTCATCGCTCGGCCCTTCAGCGCAGCAATTCCAGGAGCGGTTATGGCTTTCACCATCATTATTGTCTTCCCCGTTTGCCTCGTTATGCTTTTCGTTGTAGCTGACCAGGTCCTGCAGCGTGAAACCATCATGCGCGGTTATGAAGTTGATGCTTGCCGTCGGCCTGCGGTAATCACTCTCATACAGGTCGGGGCTGCCGGTCAGGCGCTGCGCGAATTCGCCCAGCATGGTGTCCGCGCCGGCCCAATAGTCGCGGATGCAATCCCGGTACTTTCCGTTCCACTCGGCCCAGTCCGCGGGGAACTTCCCAACCTGGTAGCCGCCTTCCCCCACATCCCATGGCTCAGCAATCAGCTTCACCTGAGAAATAACCGGGTCCTGGTGAATAATATCGAAGAACGCGCCCAGCATATTCACTTCGTGCAGCTCGCGGGCAAGTGTCGAAGCCAAATCAAAACGAAAACCGTCCACATGCATATCCAGTACCCAATACCGCAAACTGTCCATTATGTACCGCAGGACATTCGGAAGCGTAACATTAAGCGTATTTCCCGTCCCGGTATAATCCATATAATGCCGCTGGTCGTCATCCACCAGGCGGTAGTAGCCGGCATTATCAATTCCTTTAAAAGACAGGGTCGGTCCCATTTCGTTCCCTTCCCCCGTATGGTTATAGACCACATCCAGGATCACTTCTATGCCTGCCGAATGCAGGTCCTTCACCATTTGCTTAAAATCTCTGACCTGCCCGCCGGTATCGCCGTTTCCTGAATAAGCCGTGTGCGGGGCGAAAAAGCCGATAGAATTATAACCCCAGTAATTACTCAGCCCGCTGTCGGCGGCCGGGCGGTTATTGACAAAATAGTGGATCGGCATCAGTTCTATCGCCGTGATCCCCAGTTCCTTCAGGTAACTGATCGTGACCGGGTGGCTGATGGCGGAATAGGTACCGCGAATATTTTTCGGAATGTCAGGGTTTAAAAATGTAAAGCCCTTCACATGTGCCTCGTAAATGATGGACTGGTGATACGGCGTGTGCGGTTTATGGTCATCCCCCCAGTCAAAGTTACTGTCAATGACCACCGATTTTGGCATATAGGGGGCACTGTCTACCTTGCTAAAGCTCAGATCGCCTTCGGGCGAACCGATCTCGTAACCAAAAAGCGCGTCATGCCATTTAAAATCGCCTGAAATGGATTTGGCATAGGGATCCAGCAGGAGTTTATGATCATTAAAGCGGTGACCGTTCTGCGGTTCGTAAGGCCCGGATACACGGTAACCATAAAGTTGCCCGGGTTTGATGCCGGGAAGGTAGACGTGCCAGACCTGATGGGTCCGTTCGGCCAGCTTAATTTTGTGCGTTTCGGCCGATCCCTGATCATCAAATAAACAGAGTTCAACACCGGTCGCATTTTCGCTGTATAAGGCAAAGTTCACCCCTTCACCGTCCCAGGTGGCACCCAGCGGGTATGGGTTACCCGGGTATTTTTGTAGTTCCATACCGCTAAAAATCAAAAAACAAGCTTAAATGTTTTGGAACATTGCAATAATTTAAAGGGCGGGCCCCTCCAAACAAATCGCCTGATTTCGCTGTTAGACGGGTATGAAGAACATTTTATTGGTAACTAACGACCAGGCCTTATTTGCCGGCCTGTATCCGGGCCTGACGAACCTGGGGTTTTGCGTAACCACGCTGGCAGATCCGACCGCGGTCGTGAACGCGGCGGCAGCGGGTAAACCCGACCTGGTCATGATGGATTTTATTTTGGAGGAACTGAACGGGGGCGCTTTATGTCACCAGTTAAAAACAGATCCGAAGACACAATATATCCCGGTATTTTTACTTTCCGGATTCACCGGGCTGGAAAAGCTGGCGGTTAAATTCGGCAGTGATGCGCTGATCGACAAGAGACAGCCCTATGCTGAACTGGTCGAAAATATACTTTCGCTCATCCATGATGAACTTTCTATTTACGCCTGAGCGACAGCATATGGAGAAACACATTTACCAGACCGGCCTGATCGGTAACTGCGCGTACCTGGCGCATGTCAATAAAAACACGAATATCGACTGGCTGTGCTGGCCGCGTTTTGACAGTTCTTTTGTTTTCGGGAAATTACTCGACGAAAAGCTGGGCGGCGAATTCTCGGTACAGCCTGAAGGGGAATTTACTTCCAGCCAGCAATACCTGGAAAACACAAATATTATCCGGACAGAAATCACCTGCAAAACTGGAAAATACCAGGTCACTGACTTCGCCCCGCGTTTCCGCCAGTATGAACGTTATTTTAAACCCCTGATGCTGATCCGTAAGATCGAAGCCATTGAAGGCACGCCCAGGATCAGGGTAAAATGCAATCCCGTATGGGATTATGGCGACAAAGAACTGGAGCGCTTGCAGGGCAGTAACCATATCGAATATGACGGTGCCGAAGAAAAGATCCGGCTCACCACCAATATCCCGGTCAACTACGTGATGGAGGAACAATTATTTTCCCTGAACGAAACCAAATATCTGGTGCTAAATTACGGCGGCCTGCTGGACGCGCCGCTGGTCAGCACAGCGGAAGAATTTTTTCGCGAAACCAAAGATTACTGGCGCGTATGGATCAAGCACTCTTCTATCGCGGGTTTTTACCAGCAGCACGTTATCCGTTCAGCGCTTGTGCTGAAATTACACCAATATGAGGACACGGGTGCCTTTATCGCCGCAAGTACGACGAGCCTCCCCGAGTTTCCCGGCAGCGGGCGCAACTGGGACTACCGTTATTGCTGGCTGCGCGATACTTATTACGTTTTAACCTCGTTGAACCATATCGGCCATTTTGAAGAAATGGAGAAATATTTCAGCTATGTGACCGACATTTCTTTTGCCGAGGGGGACGAGTTCCGTTACCAGCCCCTTTACGGAATTACCGGCGAAAAAAAGCTCGTCGAACAGATCATGGGGAACCTGAGCGGTTACCGGGGCAACGAGCCCGTGCGTGTTGGCAACCAGGCCTATGAACATATCCAGAATGATATTTACGGCCAGGTGTTAATCTCCCTGTTGCCGCTTTATACCGATCACCGTTTTGTTTTCAGTGAACGGAAGGATTCCGCGAACTGGATCCATTCCCTGCTCAATAAGATCGAAAGGACCATTGATGAAGCGGATGCCGGCATCTGGGAATTCAGGAACATGGCCAATGTTCACTGTTACAGCAACCTTTTTCAGTGGGCGGGCTGCAACGCTGCGCTGAAGATCGCATTGACCATCGATAACAAAGAACTGGAAGACCGGGCGACCGCGCTGATGGCGAGGGCCGCCGCGCATATCGAAGCCTGCTATGATCCGGAAAGGAAAGTCTACACCCATGCCGTGGGCAGTCCGTATCTTGATGCCAGCACCCTGCAACTGATCATGATGAATTACATCGATCCGGCATCCCAAAAAGCGAAAGATCATCTTGCTGCTTTGGAAAAGGACCTGAAAACCGAAGGCGGGCTTTTTTACCGTTACCTGCATACCGATGACTTTGGAAAACCGGAAACGACCTTCCTGATCTGCGCATTCTGGTACGTAGAGGCGCTGGCTTGCGTGGGACGCATGGATGACGCGGTCCGCGAGTTCGAAAACCTGATGAAATACTGTAACCACCTGTTGCTTTTCAGTGAGGACGTGAGCGAGCAGGACGGCAGTCAATGGGGTAATTTCCCCCAGGCTTACAGTCATGTAGGGCTGATGAACGCCGCTTACCGGATCGCTGTTAAACTGGACAGGCCGGTATTTTTGTAAGCGCTTATGAAAGATCAAATTGAAGTATGGTCAGATCAGTTACAGCCCTGGGCCTGGAACCTTTGTGTGCTGGGCGCGGCGCTGCTCACCGGTTTTCTGATCAAACTCCTGATCACTTCTTTGCTCCATTTTTATAAAAGGACCGCAGATTATTCTTTTTTCAAATCGGTGCTGACCCATATCGGCCCGGCGCTGAACCATTTCGTACCGCTGTTCCTGCTGAACCTGCTGGTCCCTTCGATGGAACTGAACAAACGCTACGCGGGGATCGTAGACCGGACCGTAGAGATCTTACTGATCATCTCGTTTGCTTCTTTGCTGATCAGCGCGATTAAAACCTTCGAGGATTATGTTTACCATACTTATGACCTGAACAAGGCAGATAACCTGAAGGAGCGCAAGATCCGTACGCAACTGCAATTTATCCGTAAGGTCATTGTCGTTTTCATCGTGCTGGTAACCATTTCGATCATCCTGCTGAGTTTTGACAACGTCAGGAAGATAGGCGCCGGTTTGTTAACGGGCGTAGGCATCGGCAGTATTATTATCGGTTTCGCCGCGCAAAAATCGCTCGCCAATTTCCTGGCAGGGTTCCAGATCGCCTTTACCCAACCTATCCGGATCGATGATGTGCTGGTGGTTGAGGGGGAATGGGGTCGTGTCGAAGATATTACGCTGACTTATGTGGTCTTGAACATCTGGGACCAGCGCCGGCTGATCCTGCCCATCAATTACTTTATTGAAAAACCTTTCCAGAACTGGACCAGGACCACCTCTGAAATTCTGGGCACCGTGTTTATCTACGCGGATTACTCCTTGCCTGTTGATGAATTACGGGCGGAGCTGAAAAGGCTGCTTGAACTGAATGAGCTCTGGGACAAAAGAGTGGGCATTCTGCAGGTAACCGATGTTAAGGAACAAACCATGGAGATCAGGGCATTGGTGAGCGCCCGCAATTCTTCGCAGGCATTCGACCTGCGCTGCTACGTCCGGGAGAACCTGGTAAAATTTATCCGGGAAAAGATGCCGGGCAGCCTCCCGCAGAAAAGGCTTTCCGGGGAGTTGAACATCACTCAGCAGCACGATAATGCGAAATAAAAAACTTTTACGTCCGGGACAAACCCGCTTTTTATCGCGAATTTAACGGATAAGAAATGTGCGATAAGCTTTAATCATGCGGGTCATTATTCTTGGCAAATCATCATAACTTATCTCCATTAATTTTCCGTACTTTGCAAAAATAAGCGGAGTCTTTTTGCATCTCTTTCATCACTTTTGACCATTCTTTTACCCCTGCTTTTATTTCTCGGATTTGGTTTTGTATGCTACACATTTTTCAGTTCTGTCTCATATAATACTTTACCTGTAAGGTCCACTGCTTTTATGTTCAGCCTGGCCGAGTCTATTGAAAAATACATGAATCCGTGTGCTGAGGCGGCAAAACGGCTGAAAGCTGCCCCTTCGGTCACTTTGGTTAATTCAGAACCCGCACCTGAAATGATTTGATGGGTATGCCCTTCGCCCTTAAGATGCTGGAGTGAGTGTTCATGTCCTGACAGGTAAACATCAACTTTATGATCCTCGAAAGTTTTGGTAAGGGCTTTTCGCATCGTCAAAGTTTCAATATTTACAATACGGGGTCCTACGGTGTAAAAAGGATGATGGCCCACAACAATTTTCCACTTAACATCAGCAGATGCAGCAGCCAGTGTTTCATTTAACCAGGCCATTTGTTTGGCAACATAATCGGCCTGATCTTCATGCTGAAAAGGATCTGTATCCATCATTACAAAAAGCACTTTATCGTTGCTTTTAACTTTTTCAGGGCTTTTGATCTCTTTGTCAACATCCTTGTTCAGGTTCACTTCTTTTGAATAATAACGTGCCGGCATTTTCCAGCGACGGCTGATCTTGCTGTAACGGATCTGTGCATCTACATCTGTGTGATGGTCATGATTACCTACCACAATATGCCAGTCGCATTGCAGCGAATGGGCTGTATAAATATTTTCAAAAGAATAATTGAATAACGGGTCTTCTTCGCTTATCACCCCAGATGGGTAAAAATTATCTCCACAAGATATTACAAAGTTATTGGGATGATCTGTAGCCCACTGGCCCATCTGTTTGGCTACTTCTAACTGATCGTATTCTCCATTTCTGCCCCAGTCTCCCAATGCTATAAAATGCAAGGCAAAATCATCTTTTACCTTTGGTAATAAGGTTAGATCTTTACTATCCAGGTAGGTCACTTTTTCATCTGCGAAAGCTGCCGCGGGGCCAATAAATGAGGCACCCAGGGCAGCAAGCGCTGTATTTTTTACAAAGTCTCTGCGCTCCATAATCTTAATTTTTTAATTGATAAACCAATAATTTAAATGAATTTGGCAGCTGAGTTTTTGTTCCTTCTTTATAGTCAGATACCGGGAAATAGATCTTATGCGTAGCCGCGTCCAATGCCATAGTTTTGGCATGATATTGCGTGGTGATGGTTTGTAAAGCTGTGTAAGCATCAGGCCCATTTAGTCTAAAAACGTTAGCGGTACCATCACCATTAGATGCGATGATCAACTTGTTTACGGCATCATACACTACAGCGTCAACACCTGATCCGATAGGAAGAGTTTGTACCACTTTGCCTGAAGCAATATCGATCACACTCATGCCTTTATTTTCGCGGCATACCGTAAACAAACGTTGGCCGGATATGTCAATGGCTATACCAGTAGGGCCGCCGCAAGGGTTAAGCGGAAAACTTTTAACCATTTTTAAGGCCTTGGTATCAATAACTGCTAGTTTGCTTTTATCCTCAAGGTTGTTGTATATCATTCCTTTGCCGTCACTAACTGCAAATTCAGGCGCTCCGCCTAAATCTACAGTCCCTGCCTGTGTTAAACTTTGCGGGTCCACAACCACAGCGGCATTGCTGTCGCCTTCAAAAGCGAATATTTTTTTAGAGAACGGGTCATAAATAATACCGTCCGGCCCTTTACCGGTAATGGTAATGGTTTTTATAACCTGTAAGGTATTAGTGTCAAAAGCAACCACGGCGTTTGCTTTGCCATCGGTAATAAAACCTTTATTCAGATCGCTTACAACTGCAATACCATGCACACCTTTCATGCCGCTGATGATACCGATCACTTTTTCGGTAGCCAGATCAACCACATTTACTGCAGTGCCGTGTGACGCATAAAGGCGCTTGGCCGCCTGGTCTATAAAAACATAATCATTACCACCATCGCCCGGTAGTGAAATCGTTTTTTCTAATACATATTTTTGTGCCGATGCGTTAAATGCGCTGCAAAACAGCGCTATCGTGCAAAGGAGCAACAGGATCGTTTTTTTCATAGTCATAAGATCAGAATATAAATAAGCAGGGATCTGTTTACACAAATTCCTGCTCATTATTTGTATAATTAATTAGTGTTTGTTGCCTTTGCCGTCAGAAGTGTATGCACCCATATCGGCATTGTAGGTAGCATTACCTTTACCAATTGCCGGTGAGCCGCTTTTTAAATGAAAATCGTTTGTATTTGGTGCACCGTTTGGCAATAACAAAGCGCCATCAAAACTGGTAAACATAGGGTTTCCTGTTGCTATACTTGTTGAAATAATATCACTTGGCTGTGGCTTACCAGCAGCATCTGACGGATAAAAACCGGCTCTTATATCCACAGTGATTGCAGGCGGTGCAGTATTGTCTACCTGAGTATCGGCAGTAGCGTAGAAAAGGTTATTACCATATTTTACATTAGCAACATCTGCATCCTGAAATATTTCAATCCCATGGTAACAGTTTACAATGATATTATTATAAATATTCCCTTTTGCACTTACACCCGCAGATACACCTCTGCCCGGTTCAGCAGACCCTCTTCTCCATCCACATGATACAATTGTATTATTGTATACGTCAACGTTCGTTTCTGCTGTTGTAACTACTTTAGCAGTCTCCAGCTTTACACCTGTTCCGGCCTGGTTAAATATTACGTTATAAGCAACGGTACCGGTAGTACCCGTTTTTAAATTTATTGCTTCACCGTCACTGCTGCCGCCACTTTGTATCGTATTTCTCAATACAGTCACCTGCGCACCGCCAAACAGGCCAATTCCGTCATCCTGTCCATTTGCAAACCAGCTATCTTCAATATCAACTTTAATGGGTTTACTAACCACTAACGTTCTGCGGGCGCCACCTGTATTATCAGGGCCTCCTGTGTTTAATACCTTGGTCCATAAAATTGTCACCGCTTTTGCACTATCACAGGCAAAACCGCCCCAGGTGCCTGGCTGATGTGTATCAGAATCAAAAGTTATCGGGCTGGTCTGAGTACCTAAAGACTGAAATACGCCTTGTATTTTAAATTGCGAATTATTCTTTACAATAATATTAGCACCCGGCTGAGCCAAAAGCGTATCGCCTGCTTTAACATAAACATCATGGTTCATTGTATAAGTTTTGCCGGATAATAACGTACCTTTTTCAAAGCTGCCAATAGTGTCTGAGCTAATGGGGTGCGATGGCGGTATTACAGGCGACTTAAGGTTTGTGGCCTCTTTTTTTGAGCACGATGCGATGGTGCCTGCTAATGCTATAGCGGCTATCCAAAAGGAGATTTGATTGGTTTTCATATCAATAATAGTTTGTTTAAATAATTAATAGTTATAGCGCAGGCCTAAAAGATAAGTGGCCTTGGTTACTTCATTGCCGTTTTGAAAGTTGTGCAGAACAACTGTTGTGTGTGTATTTAAAAGATTATTAAGCTTGGTGAATACAGTGAAATGTTTACCTGCGGCTTTATCAGCAGAAAATGCCAAGGTTGATAATGGCTGTTGGATGTAATTATCCCCATTATCAGGATAAACACCTACCAGGGTTTTACCTAAGTATTGATAGGCTATTTGTACGTTTAAGCCTGCGGCTTTATTTCTATATAATAAACTTGCATTAAGATCATGCACAGACGCGCCAGTAAGCATCCTGTGTTCAAGGATATGAAATTGAGGGTTGTTTCTGTCAATCTTTGAAGCATTTACGTCTGAATAATTATAGGCGTAATTACCACTTAACCCAATATTGCCAAAAAACCTTGTGTAAGCAATCTCAAAACCTGCTACTTTAGCCGAGGCAGAATTTATAGGTTTATAAACCGTATTCGGACCACTACTTCCTCCGTAGGCATATTCAATAGGATTAGTTAATTGTTTGTAATAAGCCCCAATAAAAAACAACTCGTCAGCCCGTGGAAAAAGTTCATACCTTAAATCATAATTATTAGCGGTTGTGTGGTTTAGAGCCGGGTTACCTTCAACAGCTGAGCCTCCGGTACTTGGCGGCACTGTAGGCACCAATTCAAAATAAGCAGGGCGGGCCAAAGAAGCGAAATAGGCAAATCTCAGATTAGTTTTCTCGTTTAGTTTATATTTTAGCGTAATGCTGGGCAGAATGTCCGTATAATTTTTATTTACATCTGATGCATTGGTGATATCCTGCCTTACGTGATACCCCTGCGACGTGGTTTCTGACCTGACACCTCCAAAAACATCAAGTTGTGAAAAGGTTATTTTAAATTCACCGTAATACGCTGTGATATTTTCAAAAGCGTTGTAGTTGTTAATATTAAACTCGCCTGCGCCATATGGGTTATATACATTCCAGTTGGCAGCGTTGATGTCAGTAAAGATTGGTTTACCGCCATTATCATTAGCTACGGGGCGTAAGGTATATTGGTCTTCATAATTATACCTGGTTTTATGCCGGTATAGTCCACCTGCTTTTAATTCAAGTTTTATATCATTGAAGTTCGTTTTATAAGTCAGGTTGCCGGCGCCATCAAAATCCTTGTCCTCATTATGTGCCCAAACCCGGCTGATGTCGTCAAAGTAATCAGGGCTTTTGTTAAACTTGCCCGAAACCGGATCATAGGTGATCAATATATTGGTATTTATATCAGCCTGATCCGGAGTTCTTACATAAGCATCAGAAAATGCACCATACCAATTAAATTTGAAATGTGTATTTAAGATATGCTCACCGGATAATTTTAAATTTTCAATAATCTGATTGCTTAGTGTTGATTGATAAACGCTGCTTACCGGGCCCGAACCCGGAACAGACCTGCCGCCATTGCCGCCTGTTATTGAAGTATCTGCGGATACCGAAGCTTCTTCAAGCCGCGAGTACAGCAATACGTTATCAAGCATGATCTTATTTTTATCATTGATCTTGTAATCCAGGTGGGTGATCAGGTTATTTAATAACTGATGACTTGAAATACTGCGATTAGTAATATCATTAATACGGGGCCTGTGGTCTGGGTCATTAGGGTTTGCATTACCGTCATTACCTTCGGTATTTGACCCAAAATATAAATTCTGAAAGCTGTTACCTATAATAAAACCAAGCTTATTTTTAAGGAAACGCTCGCCATAGCTTACTGAGAAGGTACTGGCAGGCGGAGGGTTGACATTTTTAAAATCCAGGTTTGATCTTGTAAAGTCATTTGGCTGGGCGACATAAGACGGGCCATTAGCCTCTGACGGGCTGTACTTTTTTATATCAGCCGAAGAGAACTTTAAAAATTTGCGGTCAATAAATATTTGATTGTATCCCACCGAGCCCGTTGCCGAGATTAACCTTTTATCAGGCGCATCCTTAAAAATCATGTTAACGGTACCGCCGATAGCATCCCCTTCCATATCAGGCAAAAGAGTTTTATCAACCTCTATCCTGTCCAGCAAATCTGACGGCACAACACTCAAGGATACCAGCCTGGTTTTATTTGACGGGCTCGCTATTTTCACACCGTTTATAAGTGTATTGTTATACCGTGGTTCAAGCCCTCTTATAATGGCATAGGCATCATCGCCACCTGCGTTACGCTGTATGGTAACACCTGACATACGCTGCAGTACATTGGCCGCATTGATATCCGGTGATTTTTCGATAGCTTTTGCACTTATAACGTTTTTTATATTGTTTGAATTTTTTTCATTATCACGTGCTGCTTCTTCTGTTCCGTTAGGAAGTCTATCGTATATATTGACAGCTTCTAAATTATTATTTTTAGCATCCAGCTGAATATCCAGTATTAATACCTGCCCTGCGCTTAATTTAATTTTCTTTTCAAAACTTTCGTAACCGATAAACTTGACTTTAACCTTATATTCTCCGGGTGCAACGTTGGTGAAGGTATAATTGCCTTTTTCATCGGCTACTACAGCATTGTTAAAATCGTCAAAATGGATAACTGCCCCGGGTAAAGCCTCATGAGTTGCCCTATCGGTAAGTTGACCTTTGAGTGTAGCATTTTGGGCATAGGCCAATACGGTAAAAAGCAGGAAGAATAAGAATAAGTAAAGTTTTTTGACCATATTTTCTGTATATACAGGCAAAAAACACTGCGAATATTGGAGGAAAGTTGGATTAAATGCCCATAATCCAACGCTTAATTGTTTAGTAATATTTAATTAATAATCAGGGCATTAACTTTAATATTTGATTCTCTTAGATCAGTTTAAATTAACAATAACTTAAAGTTCATGCTGGGAATAAAACCGTAAATATGTGATAAGGCGAATCGAAATTGTATGTTAAAGAAAGATCAAAATTTTCACAGATCTGACGGCATATGGTCAGGCCAAGACCGCTACCTTCAGAACCTGATGATTTATGGAAGCGGGTGAATATTTCATCACCGGATAAAGCCCGGGACTCGCCCGTATTACGGATACTAAAACTTTCATTACTCAATTCAAGGATCATTTCTCCGCCGGTATAATTATGACGGATAGCATTTGTGATCAGGTTACTCAACAATATCTCTATTAAATAACTGTTGGCAAAAATTTCTTTTTCATGTAACTGGTAGCGAAGAATGAGTTCTTTATCCTGGTAGATCTCCTCAAACTGGATAAGCATTTCTTCTATAAGTGTTTTTAAATCTATCCGCTGCATCTCCTGCAATAAGCGGTTCTCAATTTTAACCAATAATAGCAACGATTGGTTCAGGCGGTTTATCCGTGAAACACCTTCATAAAGGTCATCAAGCAATTTACCTTGCTTTTCGTTAAAAGCGTCGGTTTGCAATAGCGAATCCAGCTTTGAATTTATAATGGCGATCGGCGTATTAAATTCATGAGAAGCATTTTCCGTAAATGTTTTCAGCGTTTGATAATCATGTTTGGCTTTAGCAGCCATTTCACTAACCACAGCATTCATTTCTTTAAATTCATCAATAACTGTATCCAGTTTAGGGATCGCGGTGGGCTCGGCAATGTTAAACAGCTTTAATTCATGCATAATACTGTAAAAAGGACGCCATAGCCGATTAAGGATAAGCCTGCTGGTCATCAGCAAAAGCAGCAATAAAAGTAAAATCACTCCGGCAGTAATCAGGAAAATAATGCGGATCAGATCTTCTGTTTCTACTTTTGACTCTACAATTATAACTTTATAATATTGGTGGCCTGCAATTACCGCTGTTACCAGCCCCCTACCCGGTTCATAATCTCCGTCAGTGTGATAAATTCTTCTTTTAGGATTATCTTTTCCCCATTTCTTGTAATACAGTGTATCTATAAACTTTCGTTTTACCGAACTAGTTGGTACTATTTTGAATGCTATTTGTAAATATTTGGATTCGAAAACCTGGGGTAGTTCCTGGTTATACTTGACGTATTCCAGTATCTCCATCTCCTCATTTTGAAGATCTTTATCTTTTTGCCGGGTCAATACCCAACTGATCGCCTGGTAATAAGCAAACCCGGTTATCAGCATAAGTACAATATTAGTGACCAGGTTTACCCTGTTGTACCGCGCGAAAAGTTTCATTTAGCAGAAAATTTATACCCTGTCCCATAAGCTGCCTGAATGTAATCTTTGCTGCCGGCTTCCATCAGCTTTTTACGGGTATTTTTAATATGGGAGTAAATGAATTTAAAATTATCTGCGATATCGATGCGGTCACCCCATAAATGTTCGGCGATTGCATTCTTTGATACCACTTTCTCTTGGTTAGCGATAAAATAAAGCAGTAAACCGTATTCCTTAGGCGTAAGTTTTACCAGCCGCTTGCCGACCTTAACCTCCTTGCCTGCCAAATCGATACTAATTTCGTTAAACTTCAGTAAGTTGCTCCCGTTAAAAGACTTCCGGCGGATAATAGCGGTAACCCTTGATTTCAATTCTGATAAGTGAAAGGGCTTAACCAGGTAATCGTCAGCACCCAAATCAAGGCCCAGCAAACGATCATCCAGCGAATTCCGGGCAGAAATGATCAAAACACCATCCGGGTAATTATTTTTCTTTAAATTTTCCAAAAGGTTAATGCCGTTGCCGCCAGGTAACGTAATATCCAGTAAGATACAATCGTAACGATATAAATTGGTTTTAGTTAATGCCGAGGCATAATCATTGGCGGTTTCACAGATGTTGCCGGCTTCGGTAAAGTAGTCTTCAATACTTTCGCGCAAGGCTTGTTCGTCTTCTACAATAAGTATTTTCACCTGAATTTTTCCCTAAAAATAGGACTAAATTTTGGAGATTTATTGTAGATAAAATTGATATTTCGTAGTCATTTTAAAGCGGATTGACAATCTGTATGTTGTTTCTTATGCGGATGTCTTTGAGATCGGCCAACAACAGATTCAGCATGTTTCCATTTAGGCTAAATCTTCAGCGGATATGGCTAAATCCCGGGGCCTGGTTTCTCTGAGCTTTGTTAAAAAAATAAAGATATGAAAATCGTATTAACAGGTTCTATGGGACATATCAGCAAACCATTAGCCGTTCAGCTTTTGGCTGGAGGCCACGAAGTGACCGTGATCAGTAGTAAGGCTGAACGAAAAAAGGAGATTGAAGCATTGGGCGCTAAGGCGCTGATCGGGCAAATGGAAGACGCGGAGTTTATCGCGGGTGCGTTTGTCGGTGCAGAAGTCGTTTATTGTATGGAAATTATTGGCCGGCATTTGATGACCGGTGATGATTTTACACTGGAGGTGATGGTCGATAAGGTAAAGAAAATTGTGACCAATTATAAAAACGCCATTGAGAAAAACGGCATTAAAAAAGTGATCCATTTAAGCAGTATCGGCGCCCATACAAACGAGGGTGTCGGTTTATTGGCATTTCATTTTGAGGCGGAAAAAATATTAGGTTCTTTACCTCCTGACGTCTCTGTTAAGTTTATGCGCCCGGTGGGCTTTTATTATAACCTGTTGGATAACGCACCGATGATCAAACAACTGAGCAAGGGATTTGTGGGCGCTTTTATGGCGCTGAGCAATTATGGTTTAGGCGGTTTATTGAGCGGTAAACGCGGGGTGATCGTGTCGAATTATGGTGGCAAGGTGATGAATCTATTGGTGTCGCCCTTGGATATTGCGACCGTGATCGCGGAAGAAATGGAGCTGCCGTTTTCCGGCCGGCCGATCCGTTATATCTGCAGCGAGGAACTGACTTGCGATGAGGTGGCGGCTAAGATCGGTAAGGCCATTGGAAAGCCCTATCTGAAATGGGGCACGATATCCGATAAGATGCTCAAAGATACTTTGGTGAAATACAAATTGAACCCGAGTATTGCCCTGGGGATCGTGGATATGGGTGCCAGCGGAAGGCGCGGCGAGTTATATACGGATTATTACGCACATAGGCCTAAATTAGCGCCAACGAAACTGGAAAGTTATTTACCCGAATTTGTCAAAGCTTATGAAGCCGCACCGGATCAAAACGATTAGTGAGTACCACCGCCACCTGGGTTTGCCAAAACCCGAGCATCCCCTGATCAGCGTGGTGACGCTGGACGGACTGGCTTTGCCGGTAGTTCATGGTGCCAGTGTAACTTTTGACTTTTATTTCATGGGGCTCAAACGGATGAAGGGGGTGACTTTCAAATACGGGCAGCATATCCGGGATTATGATGAGAGCCTGCTATTTTTTATGGCGCCCAAACAAGTATTGAGTTTTGAAAAGATGGTTGAGATGCCGGAAGCACCATCGGGTTTTTTGTTGCTCATTCATCCGGACTTTTTATGGAATACCACATTGGGCAAAAACATTAAACAATACGAGTTTTTTGATTACGCGGTCAATGAAGGCTTGTTTTTGACAGAAAAGGAACAGGCTAAGATCAATAGCCTGGTGGAGGATATCCGGCAGGAATATGTGGGCAATATCGATAATTTTAGCCAGGATATCATGTTGTCGCATGTGGAAACCCTGCTCAACTATTCGCAGCGCTATTACCACCGCCAGTTCCTGACCCGTAAAAAGAATTACAGCCAGGTACTCGACCGCCTGGAAAAGCTATTGAATGATTACTTTACGAATGATATAGTTGCGCTACCGACGGTTGCCTACTTAGCCGAAAACTTAAATGTTTCGCCCAGCTACCTGAGCAGTATGCTGCGCACGCTGACCGGTCAAAATACGCAGCAGCATATCCATGATAAACTTATTGAGAAAGCCAAGGAAAAACTGAGTACGACTGACCTGTCAGTTTCGGAGATCGCTTATACATTGGGTTTTGAACATCTCCAATCATTCAGCAAGCTCTTTAAAAATAAAACCAACCAATCGCCCCTGGCATTCCGGGCCTCATTTAACTAAATTCACATGTAAACCATGACGAATGTTTTGCCGCCTTACCGAAAAATCATTCATATCGATATGGACGCTTTTTACGCGTCCGTAGAGCAACGGGATGATCCAAGGTTGAGCGGAAAGCCCCTGGTCGTGGGTGGCTTACCCGAAGGCCGAGGCGGTGTGGTCGCAACCGCGAGCTATGAAGCAAGGCTGTACGGCATCAGATCCGCGATGCCTTCGAAACAAGCCTTACAACTTTGCCCGCAAGTCCTGTTCGTCAAACCAAGGTTTGATGTATATAAAGCAGTATCAGTGCAGATCCGGGAGATCTTCAGCCGTTACACGGACCTGGTAGAACCTTTATCGTTAGATGAGGCGTACCTCGATGTGACCCATGACAAACCCGGCATAGGCTCCGCGCTGGAAATCGCACGGCAGATCAAACAAGCCATCAGGGATGAATTACATTTAACGGCTTCGGCAGGTGTTTCTGTAAATAAGTTTGTGGCTAAAATCGCCTCGGACCTGGATAAACCGGACGGCCTCAAATTCATAGGCCCTTCCACCATCCCCGCTTTTATGGAACAGCTGCCAATCGAAAAGTTTCATGGGATCGGAAAAGTTACCGCCGGCAAAATGCGTAAGCTGGGTGTTTTTAATGGCGCGGACCTGAAAAAACTGGGTGAGGATGAATTAACCGGGAATTTCGGTAAGGCCGGCAAATTCTATTACCAGATCGTAAGGGGTATTGATGACAGGCCGGTACAACCTTTTCGTGAAACCAAATCCCTGGCTGCGGAAGATACCTTTGCCCATGATCTTACTTTACAGGAAGAAATGGTAAAGGAGTTGGAAAAACTTTCCATGACCGTCCATCGCCGGCTCATCCAAAAGAACCTGCAGTGCCGCACCATCACCCTGAAGATCAAATACAGTAATTTCAAACTGATTACCAGGAGCCGCTCCTACCCGGCCCCCTTAGCAGGTACGGAAGCGATCCAAACTGCTGTCATCCAATTATTAGCAGAAACAATCCAGGAGGGGCAGCGTGTCAGGTTATTGGGTATCAGCCTGTCTAACTTCGGCAATGCCCCCGACCAGCTGAAGATGTTTTAAATCGTCAAACGCGCATAGTCGCGATATTTTTCTCCACACCATTTGAAATACTAATATTTTTAGCATTATGTTTGTATTTATTTTTCATAATCATGATAACAGAATTTTATATAGATGCAGAACTGGGCCGGGGCCTGACGCCGGTTCATGTAGAACCTGTTTCCTGTGACCAATGGGACCTTCCTGCCTGTCCGCAGTTCGAGCTTTCTTTTTTTAACGAAACACAGATCTGTACGCTGATCGTGCAACTGGAAAACGGCACCTGGTATGACCGGCGTGTCCGGCTTGGAGAGAATTCCGGTTTCCTGTGCCTTTTTAACAATGCAACAGATGAAATCCGGGACCCGGATTACCGGAGCCCGCTGCATGCCGCCGAATTACAGCAAATCGGCGCGGCGATTAGTCAGCACATGAGCACCCAATTAAAAATCTGGCTGAATTTATTTGTGCCGCCTTATCCCGCTCCTGTCTTAAACTGATGTATTAATGGAAAGCAAACAACAGGTAATCAGCAAATTGCGGCAAGAACTACTGGGCTGGGAAGGATATAAACCTCCCCTTCCCGGACAGCGCGCGCAATTAGGCCTGGGACCCCTTGAGGCTGCTTTTCCGCAAGGGGTTTTCCCTCAACACAGCGTTCATGAACTGGTTTGTGCCAGCCATGAGCAAGCGGCCGCTTCGGGCGGTTTTGTTACCGGCATCCTGTCGCTGCTGCTGCAACCGGGCGGCGTTTGTGTTTGGGTAGGACGGGCAAGGCGCTTGTTCGCTCCGGCACTGGCGACTTTTGGCGTAGCGCCGCACCAGGTGATCTTTATCAGCCTGCATAAGGACAAGGATACACTATGGGTAATGGAAGAAGCCTTAAAATGTCCCGGGCTGACCGCCGTGGTAGGTGAACTGCGGGAAATGGATTTTAAACAATCGCAGCGTTTTCAGCGCGCGGTGGAAAACAGCCGGGTAACCGGTTTTATCCTGCGGAATGCGGTTAAATTGAGTTCCACCGCCTGTGCGGCCCGCTGGCAAATTAGATCTTTACCAAGTACGGCATTAAATGGTTTACCGGGCCTGGGCTTTTTTTGCTGGCAGGCAGATCTGCTGAAAGTACGCAACGGGCAAACCGGCAGCTGGTCGCTGGAATGGCAGGACGGTCATTTTGTACCCCTTGAAGCCTATAAAAACCAGAAAGAAAGGCAGGCCGGCTGAGCGATGCAAAAAAGATACATGTCGATCTGGTTCCGTCATTTACTGACGGATGGGCTGGCACGCCGGCGGCCTGAACTGAAAGCGCTTGCCTTTGTGGTCGTCGCATCCGTTAAAAACAGGGTCGTCATCAGCGCGGCGAGCGCGTGGGCAGAACAGGAAGGCGCCTTTACGGGTATGGCCCTGGCCGACGCGTGTGCGGCGGTACCGGGGCTGCTGGCAATCAATGAAGTGCCGGGCCAGGCTGCTAAATTATTGCGGTTGATCGGCTTGGGCTGTATCCGCTATACACCGGTTGTTTCGCTTGATCTGCCGGACGGATTGATGCTTGATATTTCCGGCTGCGCGCATTTATGGGGCGGAGAGCGGGAATACCTGAAAGAGATCGTACTCAAACTGCGGGCAGCGGGTTTTGACGCCCGTGCCGCGATCGCCGATACTCAGGGTGCTGCCTGGGCGGTGGCGCGCTTTGCCCTGCGCCAGCCGATCGTTGCCGGTGGCGCCCAGGCTGCGGCTGTTGCGGGTTTACCCCCCGCGGCTTTACGTTTAGCGCCGGAAGCGTTGGAGAAATTGAAAAAACTGGGTTTTGAGCATATTGAACCGCTGCTGACTATTGCACCCCAAAGCCTGCGCCGCAGGTTCGGTCCCGGTTTATTGTTACGGATCGGCCAGGCCCTGGGACAGGTGGAAGAATACCTGGAAGTTTTAGTGCTGCCCGTACCGTTCATGGAACGCCTGCCTTCCCTGGAACCGATCCGTACCGTGCCGGGTATAACGATCGCCATCGAAAATTTATTAAAAATGCTTTGCCTGCGTTTGCAGGCAGAGGGCCTGGGTGTCCGGAAAGCGGTGCTAAAATGCCATCGTATTGACGGGCGCAAAGTCCAAGTAGGTATTAGCACCACGAAAGGCACGCATAGCGTTTCCCACTTACTGCGCTTATTTACATTGCAGATCGACAAGATCGAACCGGCACTCGGTATCGAGTTATTTGTTATGGAAGCGCTGCGCACAGAGCAAATGGAAGTGATACAGGAACAGCTTTGGGCGGAGTCCAAAGGGTTGGCCGATACAGCATTAGCGGAGTTATTGGACCGGATCGCCGGTAAAGTGGGCGCTGAGGCGATACAACGTTTTTTACCGGCTGAAAATCACTGGCCGGAGCGTTCGGTCAAACTGGCCGCCTCATTGACCGAACAACCGGAAACCGCCTGGCCGGAATTGCCCCGGCCGATCCGTTTACTTCCCGTGCCGGAAAGTATCGAGGTCATGGCCCTGGTGCCCGACCATCCCCCTAAATTGTTTGTTTACCAGGGTAAACGCCATACGATCGCCAAAGCGGACGGGCCGGAACGTATCGGTCGGGAATGGTGGCAGGACAGCGGGGCGCACCGCGACTACTATATCGTCGAGGACGATTCCGGGCAGCGTTACTGGCTTTTCCGTTCGGGTCATTATGATGGCGGCGATGCCCGCTGGTATTTACATGGTTATTTTGCATGAATTACGCCGCTTTACAGGTAACCTCTAACTTTAGCTTCCTGCGCGGAGGCTCATATCCGCAGGAACTGGTGGAACAGGCGGCTGCTTTGGGCTATTCAGCCATTGCCATCACCGATCGAAATACTTTAGCCGGGGTCGTCCGTGCGCACATGGCTGCCAAAAAATCGGGGATTCGTTTCATCCCTGCCGCCCGCCTGGACCTGGAAGACGGCGCGAGTTTACTGGCCTATCCCAAGGACAGGGAAGCTTACGGGCGTTTATCCGCTTTGCTGACCTCAGGTAACCTGCGCACTGAAAAAGGTAAATGCGTGTTAAGCAAAGCTGATGTTTACCGATACGCCCAAGGCATGCTATTTGCTGTGGTGCCCCCCGAAAAACTTAACAACCGCTTTGAACTGGACCGGGATTTTCTGGCGGACCTCGCTGAATACCGCTCCCGGTTTGGCCGGTCTTTATATATCGCCGCCTCGTTTAATTACCAGGGCCGGGATGCCAAGCTTTTATACCGCTTAAAGGAAACCGGCGTCCCGCTCGTCGCTGCCGGCGATGTGCATTACCATACTCCCGAACGCCGGGAACTGCAGGACCTGTTAACCTGTACGCGTGAAAAGTGTACGATCGGCAATGCCGGCTTTAAGTTGCACCCCAATGCCGAACGCTTTTTAAAATCCACAGAAGAACTGGAACGGCTTTTCCGGGCTTATCCCGAAGCATTAATGAATGCGGCGCAAATTGCTGATGCCTGTATTTTTTCATTGGACGAACTCAAATACCTGGCACCAAAAGAGGAACTGGTGAACGGACTGACCCGGCAGGAGCGGCTGGAAAAGCTGACCTGGGAAAAAGCGCTGGCCTGGTTCGGTGACCCCATACCGGAAAAACACCGTAAGCAAATCGAGTTTGAGCTGGCATTTATCGCCCGTCGCGGCATTGCCTGGTATTTTCTGCGGGTCTATAAACAAACGCAGCGGGCCGAAGAGTTGGGTATCCTGCACCAGGGCCGGGGTTCTGCGGCCAATTCTACGGTTTGTTTCTGCCTGGGGATCACCGCGGTCAATCCTGAGCATTCCCGGATGCTTTTTTCCCGTTTTATGTCCGACGCGCGCGACGAATGGCCGGATATCGATGTGGATTATGAACATGAGCGCCGCGAAGAGATCATGCAGTTTACCTATAACGATTACGGGCGCGACCGGGCCGCGATCGTCGCGACGGTTACCCAGCTGCATTATAAGGGCGCGATCCGTGACGTGGGTAAAGCGATGGGGCTTTCCGAAGATACCATTAACCGGCTCACCGCCACGGTCTGGGACTGGCGCGATGAAGGCCTTGATGAGAAGCGCCTGCGGGAACAAGGCATCAACCCCGAGGATCCGCATATCCGCAAGGTACTGGAACTGACCAACCAGCTGATCGGCTTCCCCCGCCAGCTCGGACAACATACGGGCGGCTTTGTGATCACCGAAGGAAAACTTTCCGATTTCTGCCCCATCCTCAACGCGCGCATGGAAAACCGCACACAGGTCGAGTGGAACAAGGATGACCTGGAAGATCTGGGGATTCTGAAAATAGACGTGCTGAGCCTGGGCATGCTCACCATGATCCGCAAGGCATTTGAACTGGTGGAAGAATGGTATGGCAGGAAGCTGACGCTGGCCACTATCCCGCAGGATGATGAACTGGTCTATGACATGATCTGCGCGGCCGACACGGTCGGGGTATTCCAGATCGAAAGCCGCGCGCAAATGTCCATGCTGCCACGCCTGCGGCCGCGTAACGCGTATGACCTTACCATACAAGTGGCCATTGTCCGCCCGGGGCCCATCCAGGGCGGCATGGTGCATCCTTATTTAAAACGGCGCATGAAACTGGAACATGTAAGCTATCCATCCAAAGAGATGGAAGATATCCTGGGGCGTACCCTGGGTGTACCCTTATTTCAGGAGCAGGCCATGGAGATCGCGATCGTTGCCGGAGGTTTTACTCCTGCCGAAGCCGATCAATTGCGCCGCAGCATGGCTTCCTTTAAAGCCAACGGAAAATTGCACATGTATGAAACAAAAATGGTGGAGGGAATGCTCGAACGGGGCTATGAAGAAGAGTTTGCGCGGCGTGTCTTCAAGCAATTACAGGGTTTCGAGGGCTACGGTTTCCCGGAGAGCCATGCGGCTTCTTTCGCGGTTCTGGTCTACGCTTCTTCCTATCTGAAATACTATTACCCGGATGTTTTTTTAGCAGCTTTGCTCAACAGCCAGCCCATGGGCTTTTATCAACCCGCGCAACTGGTGCAGGATGCACAAAAACATGGTGTCAAGGTACTGCCAGTAGATGTGAATCATTCCCAATGGGACAATAGCCTGGAAAAGAAAGGCGGTAAATATTTCGCGGTGCGTTTGGGTTTCCGGCAAGTGGATGGGCTGCGGGAAACCGATATGCTTACACTGGTAACCATGCGGGACCCGGGCTACCTGCACATTGATCAGCTCCGCACTGCCGGCGTGCCGGAGGCGGCGCTGGAAAAACTGGCGGACGCGGATGCTTTCCGCTCGCTGGGTGCTGACCGGCGAATGGCACTCTGGGAAATAGCGGCCCTGGCTGACCGGCCGGCCGGCTTATTTGAAGGGCAGGTCTCGGAAACCGTGCTGGAAGAGCAGGTTCCGCTGCCGGCGATGAGCCTGGGAGAACACGTCGTAGAAGATTATATCGCGACAGGGCTCTCCCTGAAAGCCCACCCTGTCGACCTCCTGCGTCCCGAACTCTCCCGTTTACGCAACGTGAAAGTAAGTGACCTGGCCCATTACAAAGATGGGGATCATGTGCGGCTTGCCGGGCTGATCACCGTGCGCCAGCGTCCCGGAACGGCCAAAGGCGTATTGTTTATGACCCTGGAAGATGAGACCGGCTCCGCCAACCTGGTCGTTTGGCAGCAGCTTTTTGACAAGTACCGCAAAGAGATCGTGCAATCCAAACTATTGATGGCCGCAGGTAAGGTACAGATCGGTGATGGCGGGGTGATCCACGTCATCGTCCGGCAGTGTTTCAACCTGAGTGCTTTATTACGGACTTTAACGGAGCGGGATATGCCGCAGACCCTGGCCCGCGGTGATGAAACCACGCAACCGGTCAACTATGACGGACGCTCCGCGTCTCCGGCAGAAACCGCTATCCATAAAGGGCGGAATTTTCATTGATTTGATAATTTTCACTCAATTTTTACTAAGGATCAGCTATTTTAACCTATTTCAACAAGCCGGACAGCATACAAACGGCACTTCGGTTAACGGTGAGGTACGCAAAATGCGGTATTCCCCCAGGTTACCTGAAAGCGCCCCTTTATCGGTGATAACCTGGTTAATCGCGGCGTCTTCGTCATTGTAAACCTCACTTCGCGCTGCAAACTGGTAAGCGCCAAGGTTGGTTCTTGTTTCGGTTACCAGTTCGTCTGTACTGGTAATATGGTCAAACACCTCAACCACCAGCACACTCAATGGCGCGTCGTCAGGAAGCCCCAATAGTTCAATTTTTTGCTGTATCAGGGTATTCTGCCAAAACGTCGATGCGGTTGCTGGCAGATCTTTAATAATACTTGCAGCCGCCTTAAGCTGCGTCAGCAATTCTGTATTTGGTTTGAGCGTCTGCCCTAAAACATCCCCGTTTTCTTCTCTAAGTTCATTTATGTTTATGGTATTGTCTGGCGTCGTGTCAATACCTGCAATTAAATCTTTAACCTCCTTTAAACTAAGGCCGGTTTTTGCCTTTGCGATCCTGTCTTCTATCAAACCGCTGTCTTCCTTCAGGCCGATAGTTGTTTCCCGGCCTGTCAACGGATCGTTTAAATGGCTGGTTGTCCCGTAAATTCCGGTTAACAAGGTTCGGTGCATGATCTTTTGATCAAGCAGGATATTCCGGTAATTATTGCCCCCGTCGGCTCTTCGCACCTGGGTATAAAGCAATGCATACAACATGGTGCGTGGCGGCCTGCTGGTTACATCCCGCCCGTTATGTACGGCCTGGGCATAAGGCGCGTTTACAGATAACCGATCATTATCCCTGTTGACATTGCACAGCAACGGCGGCGCAGGATGCTGCACGCCGGCCAGGCGTAAGGGCCTGCCAAACCTGCCCTGCGCTGTGCTCCACAAATTATCGTCACGGTCGGTCCAGTGGGTATGTCCTATCCTGAATTCGTAGGTAAAGAAACCAAACAACTCGGCGCTGGACGGATTTAGTCCCGGGGGCAATGGCAGCAAATAATGGATCTTATCTTCTGACATTTCCATCGGCTGCATCGCGCTTAAACCATCCCGGGTATCTGATTGCCCCGGGGTGATTACACGGATATATTCAGGATCTATCGCTAAAGGCAATTCCTCTGGCACATCCGTCATCAGGTCACGTTCATTATTGCTTAATAACTGATCGGGAGCATTGGCCAGCACCCGGCAAAATAAAGTATCATGCGGGTCAGCGACAGGCTCTGCCAGTTCTATCCACAAGTACCGCTGCCTTGGCGAAGTCGCACTATACTTATCATTTTGTACATAAGGCGACAAGGCTATGCCCGCGCTTACAATAACAGGCGTCTGCACAGGGTTTATCGTAGTCGGCAGATCCAATTCATCAATAGTAACAGGTGTTGTGCCTCCTGTTGCGTGATTTGATTTAAACACAGGTTTGATGGTATAGTCAACTACTACCTCATCCGGAAATCGCGGAACGCCGCTATCGGTCAGTATATCCTTAGGCTCAATAGCGTCGATAAATATCAGTGTCGAACTTTTACGATCTATTTCGCTGTAGGTGTCAGGCAGCAGTGCTTCAAATGACGCGGAGTGTTTGATCTCTATATCACCTAATACAGCTATTTCTTCTATAGGGTCTGACTCTAGCTGACGTTTAAATTTTTTAGTACGGCCAATTTGGAAACTTACATCCTGTAAAGCGTCCCAGGCCCAATCACGATTAAGCGAATAAGTGAGACAACCCAGCCAATGGTTATTCAGGTCGGCCTTTGACGAAAAGGTAATACTGCTATGGTCGGGCGATAAATGATGACGTATCTTGTTACTGCACCCGAATACGATCCGCTCTCCTTTTTTAGCAACCAGCGTCAACCCATTACAGGTTACGCCTAATTGTTGCGCCAGCCGCTGTACAATGTCGGGCATCTGGCTTTCTTTTTCGCGTACCAAAAAACGGTTGGCGATGGTACCATTGTTAACAAATACCGGGTCGGGTTGCAAATAGATACTCTGCAATGCTGGGATATTATCTTTTTGCTGCAGCAGGTCGGTCTCCACACTGGATTCTTTATAGAATAAGAACCGTATTGGTTTGCTGTAACGACTATCCAGCAGATGATCCGGGTCAAGTTTAGCCGGGTCTGTCCCGTCGCTCACAAAGCCAAAATAAGTTTCATCGCCATCACAAACTGAACGGGCGCTGACTCGTATTTTCCGGGCTGTTGGTAGTATGATCTCTTGCATTGCATCCAATGCGGCCTGGTTGTATTGCGGGTCGCCGAAAGGATCAATTTTACCCAGGTCAAGCACGTTTACATCGATGAATTTTACAGGCAAATTCAAAGCCGTATCAAAATCTTCTGAAAAATTACGGAAGGTCTTGTAAAGCGTAATATAGTTTTCGGTACCACTGTCGCTTAATAAATTATCCATGCGCAGCGTTTCCACTTCCACTTTTATCTCTACTTTGGTCACATCAGGATCAGCAATACCGGCTACATTATTGCCATCGCCTGCGCCGGTAGCCGCTATTAATAATTGTACCGGGTCAAGTCCCTTAGCCTGGTATTTACCTGTAAAAACAACTGCCGGGTAGCTAAGCAAGGGCCGGTTAATCGTAATTACCGGGTTAGCTGCAAAAATGCTCGAATTATCAGCCGCTATAGTTTCGTTATAATAAGTGGTTTTAAGGTTATAGATATCGTCAGGCTGCGTAATACGCAGCAAGCCAGGCGCTACATATCTTTTAAATAATAATGGCGTGGTTACCGCTGAAGATGATTTATTGAACGGCCCGTTATCCGGATCTTCAATTACAGGGCCGCCGCCGCTGATATCCATTAAACGAACCCTGAACTGGTAACTATGACCGTACAACAATTTAGCCTCAGATGGCACCTCGTCATACAGTTTATTGGCATCCACACTCCTGTCGGTCGGGTCTTTCAATCCCCCTTTGGCCGAGTCGTTCCTGTATATTTTTATCGCGTCAACATCCTTTATCACCAGGCTCTTACCTATCCAATTGGTAAAATACATGGGCAGCCAGTACCCTGCACCCGCGCTTTGCTGAAATTTGGTGGGATAAACCTGGTAAGGCAGCTCAATGGTTGTATCTTCTTCCCTGATATCCTGCAGGTGGTTTGTAAGTTGCTTATTTAACTTTACTTTGTTCAGGCTGTTCCATTTTTTCCCCGCGATATTTTCGCGTACGTCAATGCGGTAACCGTTTACACCCAGCGGGGCATCAACCCTTGAGCCGGGAGCGACAGGATTATCTGCCAGTTGCCTGATATACCAGATCAGCAATTGTTCATCGTCCCAGGCTAAACGGATACCGGCATCATTTACCGGGTGTGCGCCGTCCTGTTCCTCAACCAGCAAATTACTGCTTACCGGTTGTACCGCGTGTACAATTTTGGCGTAGCCATCATTATAATCGTTTACCTCGGCAAAGATTTTATCCCATTCGCCTTGCGGGTCAGGATCAGGCCCGCCTGACTTTTTATAGAGCACCGGGAACACCATTGGTGCAAAAACCGGGCGACTTGTAGAAGTTAGCTTGGGTATACGTGCAGCGTAGCGTTTAATAAAAGGGCCTTCATCTTTTTCAAGCAGTATATTTTGTATAGACTGATAATCAGCATTTACAATATCAGCATAGATGTAGCAGCCTTTTTTAAACAGCAAGGGGTTGTCTTTTACAGATACTTCGACCTGGTAGATCATTCCGCATACTTCGGCCAGTTTTGGCTGTCTTAAAATATGAGCGTACAATTGTCCCCAGCTAACATTATCATCATTGCTTGTTACCACAGGCGCTTGTTTACTGCGGATTGCACAATGATAACTATCGTCTGTTTTAGCGTTTTCATGACTCGGCGTAGTAAAATTGAAACTACTGCGATAGCTTAGCGGCAAATATTTGCTGACGCTTTGTGCTTCAGGAACAGTGGCGGTAGCTTTGTCAGAACCTGTTAGATTGATACGACCGGCGAAAGCGGTCGCTATTTTTTGAAGTTCAAGTTTTTTAGTAGCTGCATTTTTAACAACAACCGGGATAGGATGCGGTATACTGCCTGCGGCAGTAGCATTGCTCTGCGGAAATTCATCCAATCCGGCTACTATCTGCAGGGTAAACTGCGGTGCAAAATCTGCAAATGCCGCTGCGGTATCATTTGGTGCAGCCAGCCCTGTCGCAAACGGCAGGAAAGGGTCCTGGTTACGCGGTATAAGTACAATATTTAAGGAAAGCTTTTCACCGTCAAATCCTTGCGGGAAAACCATCAGGGTATATCTTTTTTTCTCTTCCATGATCTTTTTAATTAAAATGGGTTAAGCGATCTGGCGGCTTTCGCTCCATGATTTTTCAAAACTGATATCGATTACCAGGAATATACTGATATCAAGCGCAAAGGTTACCTCGGCAGTACAGGTTGTCTGGTCATCTGCGGAAGGATTATCCGGATCCCCGCTCCTGTCTATTGTTCCTTTTGCTTCAATAGTAATGGTTACACCTACAAGGCCACCCAGCAATTCGGCCTGGCCCCTGAATAACAGGAAGGCAGAAATGCTCAGGTCGCCGGTATCGGCATGCATTTGCACGCCAACCATGTACAGTACACTTACATTACCTACAACCGGCAAACCTACCGCTATCTGCGCGCCAAAGCCAAAGGTAAGGTCAAGGCTCGGGCCACCTTTGGTGTCACAACCAATGCGTACATCAACAGAACCTACCGCGTATATGGTAGCTGCCGCCAATGAAACACACATCACGGATAACCCGCCGTGGAACTGCAGGAACGCGCCTGCCGTAGGTAATAATTGTGTAGGATCTGTAGTAACTTTAAGCGCGGCGTTAAAATATACGCCGATACTCATGGAGGCTTCCAGTTTGAGCGGTGTGGTTGGCTCATAGTATAATTCGCCCATAGGGAAACGAACCAGCGCTATCTCTTTGGTAGCCTCGAATTTATAATCCCAAACCTCGCCGCTGTTACCCATGGCTATTTTCAGGCCGCTTTTTAAAGCCGCGGCATAATCACCGGTATCCATTTCCTGCAAGATCTGTAACAGATCGATAACCGGCTGCAACGCGTCGCTAAATACAATTTTAGGTACAGGTAAGCCAGGTTCGCCGTCATCGGCACCGGCATAGCCGCTTTCGGTACCTTTTTGAGCATTGAAATTTCCCTGTATGGTCATCAGACTCTTCATCGAACCTAAATCAACCACCATCGAAATATTATTCAGCTTGCTTTTCCACTGATCCTCCATCGCGGACGCGAAAGAAGAAACATCATAATTTATTTTTGAATCAGCTGTCGAGCCACTTTTTTTATCCGTGGTTTTGTATTGTATGTAGATCTTTAATCCTTCGATATCAATTAACGGAATATCAAACGGGGGCACGTCAAAATGCAACGCCTTGTCAATGACCCCACCTGCACCTTTCTTTAATAATTCCAAGCCTTTTTGAGCAAGCAAATTGGTTGGATCATCAGCGATCACCTCCATCAGTTCCCAGACTTTTTTGCCGCCATCCTGCAAAACACTTTGGGTAAATGCGGTTACCTTGGCTCCATTTTTATCAACGCCGGTCACCAATGCCATTGCTTTGCCAAAACCGGTATCAGCATCGCCTATATTCGGGAAGATCCCTTTTCCGGTCATTAACCTGTAAGCATCTGCAAATACCGGCGGCGTTTTACTCATCAGGATACTTTGGCCCAAACCAAAAGCCGGTGTAAGAAACAACGCTTTTTGCGTTGCCGTACTTTGTAAAAACCCGAAGTTGATCGTTTGCGCGTTTACATCCCTTAAAATATCAGCGGGGTTGGCCACCCTTAGCAGGTTATTATTTACCGCGTTGATGTCAATTACTGTATCTCTTACCCATTTACCTATACGAATTAACGGCACTGTAACATCATCGGCAAGCGGCGTAACCTCGCCTGTACCAACAGCGTGTTGTACCATACCCCAGCTGCCATCCTTAGGTAAGATCACATGACCGCGGGCGGCCAGCACGAATGCGATACCGCCACCGGCGTTTACAGATGAGCTAACATCAAACCGGTTAAGGCGCATTTGCTGGCCGCTTTTGTTAATATCGACAACGCAATCAATGTCACCACCCATGCTGCCGCCCTGTTTTTGCAATAGTCCCCTGAACTGGCTTACGGTAAGCGGCACACCCGTAGGCGCGGTTTGCACATAACCCAGGATCTTTTTAGATACTACCCCATAAGTAGTTTGTCCCATGATGACATTTTCTATGGCGACATCGGCGTCAAAATAAACAGCGCTGCATTGTACATCCTGGGTAATATCTTTAGTGGCTGTCTGTTCTTCGCCTATGACCCCATTTACAAAAACAGCGCCCTTTGCGATGTGGTTGCTAGCGGTATAGGGTTCAACACCCGGCGCATCTTTGATGTTGGTGATGTTAAATAAACCGGCTATGGTACCGGGGTGGATCTCGTACGGCTGATCAATGGTTTTAGGATTGCCGTTAATATCAACATAACTATAAGAGAAATCAAACTTACCGTCGCTTTCTGCTTTCCAGCCGCTGTCAACCCGGTAAACATAACCGGTGCTTACCCTGAAAACAGTGATGGTACGTACCACACGGATACCCCAGGGATAAAGAATACTCTTTACCTGGATCACCTCGTGCGCGGTACGGCCTGCGATGGCTTCAAATTTAGCCTGGCTGGTTGCCGCGATAGCAGCCTGCGGGCTTAGCCAATTACTAAACAAACTGGCGCCATACCCGCTAAAATCAATGCGGCTTACCGGCACACCCCGCGAATCGTCCAGCTTATCCGAGTTCTGAAGCGGTTCTATAAAAAATTCGGTATTAAATATCCGGGTAACTACATCGCCCAGGTTACTGGCGCCTGTCGGGCCGCTGTCATCAACTAAATTATTTAATTGTACCGTATAACCAGGGAACATATTACTATCAGCAGGGATGCCGTTTAGTTCAGGTTTACCATGGTTACCGGCCACCATACTGATCTGCACCCCACCTTTTACATTTTTAAATAGTGGCTGTGCGTTTGCCAGGTATGGTTTAATGGTTTCTTTCAGGTTTGCAGCAACCACGCCGATCGCTTTTAGGCCAAACGGAAGCGTAAAGGAAGAAATGGTACTATCCGTTTTGCTTTTTGGGGCATCATTAACTAAAAAATCAACAAGCGGCAAAGGTGCCAATGCCACAGGTTTCAGGCTGGTATTGAAGATCCTGGTGGCACCTCCATCGTCACCAAAAAACTCAAAGCCCTGCTCCGGATCCATAGGTAATGTGGCCGAAGTATCATCATACGGGTCTGCATGTTGGGGCTCGGTTAAATTAAATACGGGCTCCCAGGCAAATTGTGGTAACATAAATGACCTGACCAATCGCGACGGTGCTTTCATTTGCAGGCCCTCTACAATAAACGGGAAAACATTACTTAACTGGCTTCCCTGGTTATTTGCCAATGGTATAACTTCCGCTGTTTTGACCATAGCCATTCGCTGGTTGCCAAAAGCACCAAAGCTTACCCCCAGCTGATTGGCGTTACTGCTCACATCAAGCAATGCAAAAGCGTCATTAAAGGTACCAAACTGCTTATCCCAGATATCCCCAAAATTGAACCTATTTGACACCATCTCCGTTCTCATATAAGCAGCTGCGGGAGCGGAATCATTAGTTGTTGTTTGTTCTTTAACAACATTATAAATGCCTGCCAATTGATAGTCTGCAACAGTAGTTGTTCCGGTATTTACATGGTCAGGATCGATCTTCGCTTTTTGCGCAGGTTGGGTGGTATTAAAATAGAAATCCACCGTTACCTCATCGGTCGTTTCATCCTGCGGTTTAAATGTTACTACGCCGTACAACCACATCAATATTTGACGCCCTCCCTGCAACCCGTTAGCTTGCGCAGCCTCAAATTGCCGCTCCAGTAAATTAAGGTTGGCGACATACGGATCAGGAAGCGTAGGCAGGTAGGACAATAAACCAAAAGCCAGCACAACACTGCCGGTGGTAACCGTACTCCATGAATCATCACATTGGCCTGATAAAAAACACCCGTTAACCTGCGATACGGTCAGTAGCGCGTTATCTAACGCCAATGCAACAGGTTTAATTACTGGCTGTTGCGTAATAACAACCTGGTTATCTGCTAAAATATCATTGTCATATAACAGGATGCCTTTTTTAGTTTGGTCAGCAGACAGTAGCAGCAGTGAATTTTTAGTACGAACCTCAAATGCTTCGCCGTTTACTTTGACAGGGCGGTCTATATTTACATTAGCGTTGCAGAAGGTAAACAGCGCTTCGTTGCCGGTGCTGATGGTATCATAAAAGAAAAGTGCCTGTTTTAAATAGGTGATATCAAGCGTAGTGCCATGAGTATTTTGAGCATCGGCCCAAAGGTCAAAAGATTGCGTTACCCCCGTTCCTTTACTGGCTATATCAATGATACTGATCTGTGCAGGGTTGCCCATAATAGCAGGCACTTTCAGGGCGATATCCTGTCCGTCTAAATTTTGCCATGATGCGGTTAAGCCATCGTTGCAGATAATTACCACATAACCACCGCCATCAGCTTCTACGGGGTTAATAAGATCAATGGTAGCAGCCGCAACCGCCCAGGCGGTTAAAGTTATGCCCGCCTTGCCATCCAACGTAAAAAACGAACTATGGCATTGCGCTGCTTCAAATGTGCTAACGTCTGCATTGCATGGAAAAAACACACTTTGCAAAGCCGGGTTATAAGCGGGCTTTTGTTGGTTATATGCCAAATTAAGCGCTTGACCGTACATTTTGCAGGATAGGGCACCTATGTTATTGATCACGCAATTGCCGTTACTCACCGTAAATTCAAATACAGATGGTAGCAGGTATGTTGCTTCCCGTGCATCAATACCGTACGGCGACGTGTTGGCAACAGCAGCGGCAGGCTGATCTAATTGCAGCGTAACATGAATGGTCACGCCGGGATTGATCGTTAATTTAGTCCCCTGCTCGAAAGGATTTTCAGATAAGGTTATACTGCCGCTTGCAGCATGTAAACCGATATACCGGTCAACCGGCGCTGTACTATCAAATACATGCGCCGCTATCCAGATGCTGCCCTTAACCAGTGTAAACTGTTTGGTAATATTGATATCACTGTGCAACAGTTTTTGAATCAGCGTTTCATGTAATGCAGCCTTAAAAAGCAATACCGGGTTAGCCTGTCCGTTAATATATAAAGGGATCAGTTTTTCAACCGTGTAAAAATCAAACCAGCTTTGTTTGCCGTTTATGTCTTTAAACGGGCCTGCAGTTTGTGCCAGCTTGGCGCCGGCCGCCCATGCAGGCACACTATTACTTAGCTGGGCGGTACGCAACGGAACATCCCGCTTAAATACCTTTAAGTTATTGGTTACGCTTGCCTGGTGGGCCTGTACCGCCGTTTCTGCAATATGGGTCAGCGCGGCAAAGTCAGCCTTATTAGCGGTTAACAGGTTTGCGCCTTCAAAACTAAATTGAGCGGCAGAATGGCCGGCCAGGTTCTGCTGCAAAAGTGATTGTGCCAGGGTTTGCTGTACATCTTGTAAGGATTGCTGTTCCTGTGGTGTACTTACCTGTAACTGGCCTGTTAAGGTATTGAGAAGATCGGTTAAATCGGTTGAGATCATAACTGGCAAGGTTTAATTGGTTAAATTATAAACAGTTAAGAATAACTAAATGTATAGATAACCTTTTTCCTTACCAAGAAATATTTGATTTACTTATGCCCTAATGTTTAAAGTTCCCGGATGATACCGGAGATCACCCCTTCTTTCCCGGAACCGGGGCCGCTGGCTTTGCCGCTTTCCCTGACCCGGATGACCTCCCCGTCATTGAACCTTTTGATCGGGTATACTACATCATATTCAGTGCCATCTGCGATAGCGATCAGCGTGGCATTGATCAGCTCTTCCTTATACGCTTCCTCCACCTGTTCCAAAACCAGCTCCTTATTTAAATGGGCCTCGTGTTCCCATCCCAGGATTTCCGCATAAACGGAGTTGTAATCCAGGTTTTCTGTTTCCGGGCAATAGGTCCATGAACCGACCCGTACCGCGGATAAGGCGAGCCGCAGCATGGCTTCTGATTCCTGCAACCTAAGTTTGGCCCTGACATGATCCGTAATATCCGTCGCGATAATGTAGATGCTGTCCGTAATACCCTCGTGGTGTTGTACCGGCTGATAGATCATATCAAAATGACGCGTTTGCATGGTTCCGTCATATTCCAGCCAGGCACTTAATTCCGGGTTGATGTAGGGGACCCCGGAACGCCGGACTTCATTCAGGATTTCGATGAACGGCTGCCCTTCGAGTTCCGGCAAGGCTTCCGCCAAAGGTTTTCCCAGGACTGTATCATCTTTTCCCCAGTAGGTGATGATCTTCCGGTTCGCCGTTTCAATGATATGATCCGGCCCTTTTAAAACAGCGATGGCCACCGGGGCATTGTTAATGAGCAATCGCTGCCGCGACTCACTTTCAAAAAGCTTGTCCGTTCTTTCCAGCACCCGCTCTTCCAGGTGATGGTTGAGCGCCTGCAGTTCCCGCTTTGTTTGTGACAATTCGTAATTGCTGGCACCCAGTCTTTCCAATGCCTTGTTCAGCCTCACATTGCTGACCGCGAGGTCTTCGGCCATGGTCAGTTCCTTCATGATCGCCTCTTCAATATCGTAACGGGAAGATACCCGTTCAGTAACATTACGAACATGCAGTACCAGTAATTTTACCGTGCCCGCATCGCTTACCGGGGTAATTTGAATTTCCCACCAGCTGGTCTCGCTCAGATGGGTTATCGGGGAGATGGTCTCATATTGTAAAAGCGGTGCCTGCACGACCTGGCCGCTGCGGATGCTTTCCAAAAGCGCGTCAAATAACAACAGGCTGTCATTTCCCTCTTCTTTCTCCAGGAAGAAAGCATTCCAAAAGGGTAATCCGCGAAGCTCTGTTTGCTGTTCAGGAAGAAGCTGCCGGTAAGCTTTATTTGCGGTCAATACACTAAATTCATCCGGTTCCGCGTCGACGATCACCGTGGGGATATTTGTGTCCGTCAAAACTTCCAGCAAGGGAAAAAAATCCGGCTGCGGCGCAAAGCCGTAAGACTGGAGCCGGCAAAAATCATCCCAGCTTAAGTAGCCGCAATAAAGGGAAAGCGTGTCCAGTGCATACGACGAAGGCGGCGGTTGACTTACCGCAAAGCCAAATATGCGCCTGATCGTATTTTCACTGATCCCGATCCCGGTTTTATCCAGGATCATATAGGCGAGCAGGCGGCAACAGGAACTCTGCAGCCTGCTGATTCCGGCAAGCGACAAAGTAAGCGCCTTTAAAGCCTTTAAATGATGGCGTTGATCGGAATCTTTCATGATTGAAAAGGCGCAAGCCCGCTAACTACCAATAGACAAGCGATGAAAACCTTAATTGTTTTCCGGGTAGCCTCATAATTAAGCACCAAACAAAAGGCCCGCTGCAAGGTTTAAATCCCTTATGAAGCATATATTGATCGTTGACGATCACGAGGACATCCTGGAACTGATCAGGGACATCCTGGAACCGGAAGGTTACCGGGTAACTACCCTTTCAGCAGTTGATGATATTTTGAAAACTGTCCGGGACTTATCCCCCGACCTGGTTCTGCTGGACTTTTTACTGCCCGGGATCAACGGCGGTGAGTTCTGCGCCCAGCTCAAAAAGGATCCGCTGACCAGCCATACGCCGGTCATCTTCCTTTCCGCGCATTCCCGGGTACTGGATTCGCTCGGGCATTACGGCTACGATGATTTTATCGCGAAACCGTTTGCCATCGATCAGCTGCTCCAAACCGTTAAAAAACATATTTAAGCATCAGCTGCCGATTTTAACAAAAGGCCTTCGTGCGTCAGGATGTCCCGGCGGATACACTGTCCGACGGCATCCGACAATACCTGTTTGAGCTCCTCGGTCAGGCGGGCAAAGCCAAGCCGCTTTGCTGCCAGCGGGATCGTATCTTCTTCGGTGATCGCCACCGATCCTTCCACTACTTGCCGGATGGCCTCATAGATCTCTTCCGGGGCGACCAGCGCTATCTTCCGGGAGGCTGCGGGCAGTTTGCTGCGGTCGCGGACCGGCGGCGTTTCCATACCCGGCAGCCAAAGAAATTCTTGCTTTAACTTAACCAGGTTGTTTTGTTCCGCGTAACGTGCAGCCTGGGTCATGGTATATTTAACCCGGGCGCCCGCACGACTGATGTCGCTGGCTTCGGTGATGCGCCGGATAACTTCATCCAGGTGCACCGGGCTCTCTGTCTGAACGACTTCGCTGATCCAGCCGGCCAGCTGCTCAAACGTGTATAATTGCAAATCTTTGGGCTCATCAATAGTTAAAATGGCTGCCTGGTAAGCCGTATCCGTTTGCCCGTCAGGATGCTCCACCCTGGCAAATTCATAAGGCTCAGGTTCCGGCTCGGGAACAGGGGCCTGTTCGATCGCGGCAGTGAGGCGCTGCAGTTCCTGCTCGGGGTTCCGGTACCAGTCCGTGCTCCAGACCCGGTAAATATTCCAGCCGAACAATTCCAGCACCTGGCCGCGCAGGCGGTCGCGGTCCGTAGCGGACCGCGCGCTGGCATAAGCCCTGCCGTCACAAACAATGCCGAGCAGGTAACGTCCCGGGTTATCCGGGTCAACTATCGCCAGGTCAAGATAAAAGCCCGGCGTGCCCACCTTATCCCGGACAATATACCCGGCTTTGGTCAATTGTGCTGCCACTTCCGCCTCAAAAGGGCGGTTCTCTGCCGCTAAATTTTCCGGATCGTTCAGTTTGGCGAACTGGGCAAAATATAAAAAGTTTTTCAGGGCACGGATCCCGAACCTGGTAGCCTCCGTCGTTTTCAGATCGTCCGCGGTAATATTGGTAAACACTTCACAACGCATTTTGGCACGGGTGATCAGTACATTGAGCCGCCGCTCCCCGCCGTCGTTGTTGAGCGGCCCGAAATTCATTGGTACTTTGCCGTCTTCGGTCCGGCCGTACCCGATACTGATCATGATCACATCCCGTTCGTCACCCTGTACGTTTTCCAGGTTCTTGACAAAGAAGGGCTCGTTCGGGTGCGCGGCGAAGAACCCCTCGGTCTCCGGGTGCTGTTTCCGTTCCGCCTCCAGGGCCAGCTGGATCGCCTGCGCCTGGGTGCTGCTGAAGGCCACCACGCCCAAAGTAAGCTCCGGGGATCTTTTGGCATGTTCGAACACTGCCCGGGCCACCGCTTTCGCCTCGAGCGGGTTGCTGCGGGTCTTCCCACGATCATAAATGGCATCGGGCAGGTAATGAAATTTCAGGCCCATGCTTTCTTTCGAGCCCGGGCTTGGGAAGATCACCAGTTTGTCTTCATAAAATTCGTGGTTGGATAAACTGATCAGTGATTCATGCCGGCTGCGGTAATGCCATTTCAGCATCCGGCTTGGCGCGCCCTGCCCGTCACACATGCCCAGGATGCTCTGCAGGTCGGCGGTAACATTTTCTTCGTCTTCGACATCCGCGTTCAGCTTATCAAAGAAGCTGGTCGGCGGTAATTGTTTCGTATCGCCAACGACCACCAGTTGTTTGCCGCGGGCGATCGCGCCCAGGGCATCGACCGGCCGGACCTGGCTGGCCTCATCAAAGATCACCAGGTCAAATTCTAGGACGCCCGGCGGGAGGAAGCTGGCGATGGAGAGGGGGCTCATCATCCATACCGGTTTAATGGCCTGCATGGCTTTACCAGCCTCCCCTACGAGTTTACGAATGGGCATATGCCTGGCTTTTTTATTGAATTCGGTGCGGAGGATATTGAGTTGCCCGCCCGCGTTGCCTTTGGGTATGTCTTCCCAATGTTTCAGCGCCACCCGTGCGCGGTTGTAATATAAATTGAGCTGGTCAAGCCGCCTGAACTTCCCGATAATTTCTTCGTGGCTGGCACGTTCAAATCGGCTCAGTTCCGGGCGCAGGCGGAAGGCCAGGTTGCTTAAATGCTCGTACCAGGTTTTTTGCAGGGCGGCTTTTAACTGCCGCGGGGCTTCGGGCCAGTCTTCCGCGGTGCGTACCAGGAAATCCATGCCCGCTTCGTGCGCCTGTATTTTGAGCTGGTTCCAGTCGATCACTTTTTGCAGGGTATCAAATTGTTCCGTCCAAAGCTGCCATTCGGGCTCCGTAGCTATTTTTAAAGCATGGAGCGCCGCTGTTTTGAGCGTTTCATAGCTGGTTTCTTTTGCAGCCAACTGTTTAATGAATGCCGCCGCTGAAGCGCCAGTCCTTTGTTCCAGGTAGTCCCTGACGTTTTGATCCGTAAGCGTCGATAAATAAGCCGATGCAGCCGATAATTTATCCCAGTCACGCACCTGGCCAAACAAGGGGCCCATGAACGACAGGTTTTTAGCCATTTGTGTTTCCAGTCCCCGGACCTCAGAGATCACATCCACCAGTCGGAGCTGTTCTTCGGCGGATTTCGGCATGGGGACGCGCAGCAGCGCTGCCAGGTCTTTTTTTGCCTGGCGGTACCCCCCGGATAAAAAATTGAACAGGCTGTTCCCGCCGGCCACGATATTTTTCCTGATCTCCAGAATATCCTGCGACCAGGCTTCCGCAATGAACGTCGTGCCGTATTGTTTTTTCAAAGTGTCCAGCTGCTGTCCATTTTGGATCAGTTCCCTGATATCTGCCGCTTTCAGTTGCCAGTTCCCGTCCGCAACAGCTAAACCGGATAGGTCAGGTGCCTCAGCCGCTGATTCCAGCTGCGCTTTGGATTGCAGACCGGTTTTTGTCCTGATCTCCTCCCATAACTGATCCGCTTCAGCTGACGCTTTGGCGGCGGCCTTGATTTGTTCCAGCAGCGGCCCTTTATCATGCGGTTGTAACAGGGCCAGCTCACTGCCCCAGAACGGCAGGTCCGCAGGCATGCCCGTGGTACCGAGACGTGCTTCGACCCTGTCCGCGAATTCCTCCGCGAGGCGGAACCGGGCAGCGTCCCAGCTGTCCAGTTGATCGATCACCAGTTTTTTAGCCACATTTCCCAACCCGAGCAGGTAGCCGATCACTTGCTCCACGCTCAACCCGCTTCCTGCTAGCGGTTCATTCGCCGCATCACAATAGCCGTTCAGTTCATTGCGGTAGGCCGATAATAATTCATTTTCCTGTTCCAGTTGTACGCTGGCCGGACGGCCCAGTTCCAGTGTCCGTTTCAGGTCCTGGTGCAGTTCCCGTTTATTGGCTTTGTGACTGTGGAGTTCCAGGCAGGTTTCCCCCAGTTGCAGGGCATCCAGCCTTCTTTTCACAACATCGAGCGCGGCCATTTTCTCAGCTACGAACAGGACCTTTTTTCCCTGGCCGACGGCATTGGCGATGATATTGGTGATCGTCTGGGATTTACCCGTTCCGGGCGGGCCCTGGATCACGATATTACCGCCCTCATTGACGGCCAGCATAGCCAGCAGCTGGGAACTGTCCGCGTCTACCACGCGAAACAATTCATTGGCGTTGGTTTCTTCATCCAGGTCACGGTCCTCTTGTTCCTCTTCGGTAATATCTTCGTGAAAACCGGTCTCAAAAAGCGAAACGATATTTTCGTTGGCAGCGATGGCGCCCAGGTCATTGTAGATCAAAAATTTTCCAAAGGAGAAAAACCCCAGCTCAATGGCATCTTCATCCAGCGTCCAGTTCTGGAGGCTTTGCTCCTTCACCTTTTTAAAGTACGTGGGAACGTCAAACTCATCCGCTTCCGGCACGTCGGGTAATGCGACATTAAAATCTGTTTTCAATTTGGCTTGCAGGGAAAGATTCGCGCCGATCTCCGCGCCGGTATATTTCAGCCGGAAACGCTCCTGGGCGCTCGAGCGTTCTAAAGCTACCGGGATCAATAATACGGGGGCGAGCCGCTCCTCCTCCCCATCGTTCCAGTGCAGCATGCCCAAAGCGAGGTATAAGATATTGACGCCCTGCTCTTCGATACTTGTTCGCGCAAAGTAATAGGTATTGAGCAAACGGGTTTGCAGTTTTGCTTCCTCCTCTTCCGTCTGCAGTTTGGTATCCGGCAAAGTTTCCGTATTGCCGGCGGGCAAAAACGTCATGGCTTTTTGCTGCCGCACCAAAATATCGTAAGTTTGAACCGATCTTTCGTTAACGATATGCAAACCGCGCGCCTTTGGCGTACGGTAATTTAACAGCGGGTTGCGCATCCCCAGGTCCAGCAGTTCCTTGCGCGAGGCCTCCAGGCGGCCCTTAACCAAATCATTCATCCATTCAAAAATAAGCAATTAACAAACAAAAACCGTCCTGAACGTCTTTTATTGGTTGAAGAATTTATTACGTATGATCAGGAAATTAAAATCGGGCCAATACCGCATCTATTCCAGGAAGGTTGACCCGGAAACTAAGAAAAGAAAGAATCTGGGGACGTTCGATTCGATAGAAGCAGCTAAAAAGCACGAAAAAGAGATCCAGTATTTCAAGCACCATTAAACAGCTCCGCTTTTGATGCGCTCCCTGAAGATCTTATGGCTAGCCTGTTCTGCGTTTTAATGAACAGCTGGAAATCCCTTCCAACATTATTTTTGCGATCGGGCTCGAATATGCCAGGCACTTTTTACAGTGGTGATCAAATAAAGGGTCTCCAATCAGCCGTACAAATCATTAGGAAAGCCTGCCTACTGGTAAAAAAATGCCGTTCAGTCCTTTTTAGCCTGGTAAGCAGCGATCATCACCCCATTTTCCGTCTTGCTCAGCGAATTCAGTTTGAGCCGGGCTAAAGGCGAACCTTTGTCGAACAGGCGCATCCCTGCTCCGAGGATCACCGGATGGATGATCAATAGTAATTCATCTAACAAGTTTGCCTGCATCAGGGAACGTACGATTTCCCCGCTGCCAAAAATGAGCAGGTTCCGATCGTGTTCTTCTTTCAGCGACGCGACAGTTTGGGCAGCTTCCCCGGTCAGCAAAGTGGAATGTTCCCAGGGCAGCGGGTAATTTACCTTCCGGGAAACAACAAATTTTTCGGGTTTGGTCAGCGCCCGGGTCATCGGGTCATGGGGTCTGCGCTGTGGCCAGGCATGATAAAGGTCCTCATAGGTTCTTGTTCCGGCCAGCAAGGACCAGCCCTTGCCCATATACTTGCCGATCGCTTCGCGCATTTTAGGATCGTCGCCTGCCGCGGACCAGCCGCCATATTGAAAATCGTTGCGGGTATCTTCATCGGCAGTTGCCGGCCCCTGGAATACGCCATCCAACGTCAGGTGTTCGATCGCGATAATCCTACATTTTTCTGCTTTTGCCATAAAAAAACAACAGTACGGTTGCTTTTTAGTTTTTAGCTGACGCGATACGGTATTAAAATAATGATTACTGGAAATAACATGCCATTACCGGGCATGGTATTTGCAAATCACAGTACATACTATACCACTATAATTATTTAGCAAGCACAGACTAATAAAAATGATACGTAGCAAATGAGCTGGACCTGTCCGAAATGCGAGCGGGAGTTACCCTGGCCTGATTACAGGCATTATTGCCGGCGGGTCAGTTTGGATACGTTGTTTGAGGGACGTTCCGAGGAATTGGTACTGGTATTTGATAAGATCCTGGCGGAAGTGGCCGACTGGGACAAAGTGGTGATCAGCACCACGCCGAATTGCATCGTCTTTTACCGGCGGACCGCTTTTTTAATTATCCGTCCGATGAAAAAATGGCTGGACCTGAAATTTTATTCCGGCAGGGTCCATAAGGATAAACCCGTGCTGAAAAGCGTGGAATCGGGTAATAAATTCGAGAACCATATTCGCTTGACGACGCTGGATGAACTCAAGCCCGGCGTCTTTATATATTTACGGGAATCTTATGAATTAATTTGAAACCAAAACACCGGATTGTTAACGCGCCGTTAATTTGCCAGCAGGGCCGCCGGATAGTTAGTTACACCTTTCAGGAAGACTGCAGGCATTCGTAAATGCTTTGGCATGATATCAGGACTGTACCAGGTCTATCAAAAGAAAAATACGATGTCAACTACTTAAATGAAAAAGGGGTTTTAAACCACTTGATCGAAATCAATAATGACCGCGTAGCCGGTTTTGAGAAAGCCATCGCGGATATTAAAGCGCAGGACATCAGCGCAGCGCATGACCGCATCAAAGCCTTACGTGACGCTGCAAAAGCTTAATTAATGATGTGAGCCGCCTCTTCCGGGCGGCTCGTTTTTATGATTTGAAATGAAACCAAAACGTCAACTCAGTTTAGTGCCTATCTTTCCTGCCGGATCTTTCGTTCCCCTGAAATGGACCGGGAACCGGAAAACTCGCCCGCAGGGAAGCCACTGCGTCTTCCTGACTATTCTTCTTCCTTATCGCTTTCGGCTTCGGCTTTTTTAGCTTCTTCCAGTAAATTGGTGGTGTAGGGATATTTCGCCAGTAACGTTGCCATGTACGCCAGGTTAGCCGTCATATAACGGAGGGTTTTATTCGTATAAAGATATCTTTCACCGCCCGCTTCCACGTAATCTTTTTCCCCTCCGGCCTTGCCGACCCAATACGCGTTCACGTTGGCAGGAATAGTAAAGCCGACCTCCTGCAGGGACCATAATACCTGCGCGGCGCAACTGTGGGCACCGTCCTCGTTACCCGTTACCAGGCATCCGCCGACTTTACCATAGGGCATATACTGGCCGGTTTCCTTATCCGCCAGATCTTCGTCACGGAAAATCGCGTCCAGCCTTTCGATCACCTTTTGCGAGGTCGATGCCAGGTGCCCCATCCAGATCGGCGTGGCAATAACGAAAATATTGCAGGCCCTGATCTTCTCAAGGATCAGGGGCCATTCATCTCCGTCTCCTTCATCGGAAGTATTGCCGGTTAACACGTTGTAATCGTTCAGCCGGATGATCTCGGTCTCAAAACCCAGTGCTTTTAGCTGCCCGGCAGCTTTTTCAGCCAACGCCCCGGTATTTGAAAACTTCGGCGTACGTTTCAAGGTGCAGTTGATAAATAATGCTTTCATACCTGGATTAACTTGCGGTAAAATTTATTGTTTTAAAAAGGAAATATTTCTAAAAACAGACACCCTGGTGATCGTTTGCTTATAAAAGCGGACAGTAGCAACAGGTTTTTACGTTCAGGATAAAATGGCATTATATTTAACATAAATATACAGATCAAAAACAACAGCACATGGAAAACTCAACGCAAACCACCGTAATGCTTAAAGCACTGGATATGGAATTGCTGGCCATCCTGGCCGCTGACCTGGAAGCATATAAAAACGCCCGCGAAATTAAAGCAGCCTGATGAGAAAGTTCATTTTACCCTTACTTGCTTTACCGCTGTGCCTGTCCTTGTCGGGCTGCGGCCTGATGGAGGATGCCTTTAAGGCCGGTTTTATTTTTGCGCTGATCATCGCTGCGATCATAGGCCTGCTGATCTGGATCTTTCATTTCAGCTGGAAATTACTGACCAAAAATTTCCCCGCCCTGCGTATTCATTATGAAGGGTTTTGGGACGAATAAAATTCATCCCTGATCGGCGCAGCACTTGTTAAAGAAGCCGGATCGAACCATCAAAAGATTGTTAATCATAAACTAAACATAGCAGCAACATGAGCATTACCATTCAGCTGGCAGAAAAAATAGCAGAAGCAGCAAAAGCCAAGGCAAAGGAAATCGGCGTACCGATGAATATCGCTATCGTTGACGAAGGTGCCAACCTGAAGTCGTTCCACCGTATGGACAATGCCTGGCTTGGCTCCATCGACATTTCCATAAAAAAAGCGCGGACAGCACGTTTCTTCGATATGCCCTCCGGCGAGATCGGCAAACTGTCCCAGCCCGGCGGGCCGCTTTATAACATTGAGCACTCCAACGGCGGCTTAATCTCTTTTCCCGGCGGCGTGTTGATCAAAGACGGCGATACGATCATCGGCGCGATCGGCGTTTCCGGCGGGTCGGTCGACCAGGACCACGCGGTAGCGGAAGCAGGCGCCTCAGTTTTTAAGAAATAGTATGGAAAACTATCCGATAACCATCAGCAAGGACCAGGAGGTGCATCATTTCGAGGTCGGCGAATATGCGCACCAGGATGATGATAAGTGCAAGTTTCGTGTATTTGAAAACGGGGTGTATGTCGCCAGCTTTGAGCCGGACAATCATGACTTTTTACACATCTGCCAAAACCCCGGCGAAATTGATGAAGAGATTCTCCATTTACTGGCTGACGAGATCGAGACCCATCATCCGCGGGGTATCAATAAACTAAAACAATGAGAAGTATCTGGACAGGATCCATCGGCTTTGGATTGGTAAGTATCCCGGTTAAGCTTTATTCGGCCGTTCAGGAAAGCCGGCTCGACCTGGATATGCTCGACAGCCGCGACCATGCCAACATCAAATTCCAGCGGGTCAACGAACATACCAAAAAAGAAGTCCCGTACGATAAGATCGTCAAAGGTTACAAGTATGATGATGAATATGTCATCATAGAAGAAGCAGATTTTGAGGCCGCGGCACCGGAAAAAACGAAGGTCATCGAAATTGAAAGTTTCGTGGATGTCGCGGCAGTGAACCCGATGTATTATGAAACCTCGTATTACACCGCGCCGGCCACTAAAAAGAATAAGGCTTATGCCTTGTTACTGGAAGCGTTAAAAAAGTCGGGCAAGGCAGGTTTGGCCAGGTTTGTCCTGCGCAGCACGGAAAGCTTATGTATCGTTCACCCGGTGGATAAAGCGATCGTCGTAACCCGCATCCGTTTCGCCCAGCAGATCCGTGAACAGGATGACCTGGACCTGGATGATGCGCCTGCGGTAAGCAAGAAGGAACTGGACATGGGTCTGGCACTGATCAACCAGTACGCTGAGCCGCTCGACCTGTCAAAATATAGAGACGAATACCACAATGAATTGTTAAAGATCATTGAGCAGAAAGCGAAAGGGAAACGTCCGACTATCAAGAAGCTGAAACCTGCCAAATCGAAGAGCGATGACCTGTACGACCAGCTAATGAGCAGTCTTACCGCTAAAAAAGGGGCCTGATCTGAAATGCGATGAATAAGACGGGACATATCCTTTTTTGGGTGACAGTTTAACTGCGGGTTATGGGCTGGCAAACCCGGCTACACAATCCTTTCCGGCATTAATTGAAAAGCGCATAGCGGAAGCAGGCTTATTTTACGAAATAACCAATGCCGGCAAGAACGGGGACACTTCTGCGGGAGGGCTACAAAGGTTGGATCACTGGCTTTCCAAACCGATAGACATCTTCGTTTTAGAGCTCGGGATCAATGATGTCATTCGCCGGATACCTCCGGCGGCAACGCTGGCAAACTTGCGTGCGATCGTCGTTAAAGTAAAGCAAAAATATCCTGAAGCCCGGATCGTCCTGATGGGTATGCAATTACCTTCCATGTTTAATTCTGTTACGGCTGTTCAATTCAGCGGTATCTATCAAAAACTGGCGGTTGAATTTGAGCCGGCATTCGTACCGTTCTTTTTGGCAGGGGTGGCCGGACGCGCCGATTTGAATTTGCGGGACGGCCTTCATCCTTCCGCCGCGGGCTACCGGGTGATCGCCGGGAATGTTTGGCCGGTACTGGAAAAGTTACTGCCTGATCGTTAATCTTACTTTATTCACTAAATCAACCAGGTCGAAAGGCTTGCAGATATAATCATCTGCACCGCAACGGCGGGCGGTTTCATCCAGCTTGGTCGTTGCCGATATCAGGATTACAGGAATGTTTTGCGTGCGCGGATCCTGCTTCAGTTGCCAGCAAATGTCATGGCCTGTTTTTCCTTCCAGCCAGTTGTCTATGAGGAGTAATGCCGGCGGATCTTTTTCGATCTCATAAACGGCAGTGACGTCTTTCCCGGTTTTGACCTGGTAACCGGCTTGTCTTAAAATGTCGCTGAGGATAAGCCGTACATCCTCATCATCATCGATCACCAGGATCTTTTTTAATACCATAGCGTAAAAATAAAAGATTTCTGCAACAGGAACGGTATTAAACTTGTGTTAACGGAATGGTAAACCAGAATGTACTGCCTTTGCCGATTTCGCTGTCAGCTCCGATCGTACCCCCATGCCGCTTGATGATTTCCGCGCAAATATACAGACCGAGTCCAAGGCCGGAATAGGTTGCGCCGGAATGATTTGCCCGCCAGTAACGATCAAACAAGTTCGGAATTTGTTCCTTCGGGATACCCTGGCCAAAATCCCTGACCGATATTTTCGCAAAACCGTCAAGTTCTTCAATTCCAAAAAGGATCCGGTCGCTGTCAGGCGCATATTTGACCGCATTATTGACAAAATTGACCAGTACCTGGTCGATCCGGTTCTCATCCGCGAAGATCTGCAGATGCGTATCCCCTTCGATCAGCAGTTCATGCGTACCGGCTATCCGGATATGGTTGCAGCTGACAGCCAGCAGCTCCCCTATGGTAAAATTGGTTTTCTCCAGCCGGAGCAGGCCTTCGCCGAAACGCCGCATGTTCAGCAGGTCGTCAACCAGGTTGCTGATCTTGGAAAGGCTCCTTGCCGAGGCATCGATCAGTTTGGGCAGGACCGGGCTTGCCGGGTTCTCTTTCAGCCGGTTCATTAACTGAAGGTTGGCGCTCAGGCTGGTAATCGGTGTTTTCAGTTCATGGCTCACCACGCCCAGGAAATCATCCTTGCGTTGTTCATTGACCTTTCGCTGGGTAATATTCTGGGTGATCCCGACCATGCGAACAGGCTTACCGGCGGCATCGTACCGGGGTTTCCCGTAAGCGCTGATCCAATGCCTTGACCCATCCGGCCACTGGATCTGGTATTCGGTCTGGTAGATGGTATTGTTGGCAATGGCGGTATTTACATGTTCTTCAACATACTCCCGGTACTCGGGCAGGATCGCTGTAAAGAGATCAGGAAAATTTAAAGTATCCCCGGGATTAAGCCCAAAATTAGCCTTACACTGATTAGAACAGTCCATCAGCCCCGTACACAATTCCAGGTCATAAGAACCAAGCCTACCCGCATCCAGCGCCATGGCCAGTCTTTCGTTACTGTCGTTTACGGCGCTTCGGGCATTGACCTGCTCCGTGACATCCGTAGCCAGTACCATGACAGCTTGAGGATGCCCTGTTTCTGCCGCGACAGGCTGATAGACATAATTAAAAAACCGGTCGTCTATTTTAATTTCATAGCTGTACTGGACTTTACCTGTTTCCAGGGCCATTTGTAAATATTGCAGCTGTTCCTTTCCCGCCAGGCGCGGCATGGCCTCCAGCAATGGCCTGCCCGTGATGGTATCCGGTTCATTCCAAATGGTCAGCATTTGTTCGTTGGCGGACTCAATATTGAAATCAGGTCCGCTCAATAGGGCAATGGCAACCGGTGCATGCTGAATTAAGTTCCGCTGATTCAGCTCGCTGCTTTTGAGCGAACCATGGAGCGTTTCCAGTTCAGCAACTTTCCGCTTCAACTCCAGTTTGTCCACCACTTGCTTGGCCAGGATCAGCAGGGCATCGGTTTGCTCCGGGCTGAGTTCGCGTAATTGCTGGTCAATGATGCAAAGTGACCCTAATGCGAAACCCTCATGGTTGACCAGCGGTACGCCCGCGTAAAAAGTAATATCAAGCTCTCCTGTCACCAAAGGGTTATCCGCAAAACGACGGTCTTTTTTTGCGTCCGGGATAATCATGATCTCGTCCGGTTTAGCAATAGCATGCGCACAGAATGAGTATGCTCTGGGCGTTTCCCGCGCGGCCAGGCCGTGATGGGATTTGAACCATTGCCGGTCCTTATCCACTAAACTAACCAGCGCGATCGGCGTGCCGCAGATCGCTGCAGCCAGCTTAGTCAGCTCATCAAAGTCCTTTTCTTCCGCGGTGTCCAGTATGTGATAAGACCGTAACGCATCAAGGCGCTCGTTCTCATTTTTTAAATTGGGGTATTGATCAGCCATTCTTCTCTATTCCTTGGTAAAGATACAGGAGAAAACAGGACAAACAAAAATGTGTGGCTAAGTAAAGGATCGGCTTAAATCTCCTTGCTCATTGGATACCTCTAAAATACATTTAACTTTTTGATATTAAAAGCCTTAATTTTACACCGATGAAGAAAAGGGTGCTGATTATCGAGAATGACCGGGATATCCGGATGATCGTGGAAATTATACTGAATGAACAAGGCTTTGAGACGCTCAGCCTGCCGGAACCTGAAGACCTGGCGGAAATTATTCCCTTCTCCCCCGATATTATCTTGCTTGATGAATTCATCAATAACAAACCCGGTCACCGGCTTTGCCGCAAGATCAAACAGGTCACCGCTTTAGCATCCGTACCGGTAATCATCCTGTCGACCGCGAACGATATTGAAATGATCGCCACGGAATGTAATGCCAACGATTTTATCCGCAAGCCGTTCGATGTGGAGGACATGATCGCTAAAGTACTGCGGCTCGTCGATCACCGTCCCTTAGTTTGCTAAAGGCAAAGTAAAATAGAAGGTTGATCCTTCGCCCGGCTCACTTTCCGTCCAGATCTTACCGTTGTGGCGTTCAATGATCTCCGCGCTCAGGTACAAGCCGATCCCGAAACCGGAGATCTTATTGTCATTGTTTACCCGGTAATACCGTTCAAACAGGCGCGGGATATCATTCTTGTCGATCCCCATCCCCTCGTCACGCACACTCACCCGGGCGGATCCCTCCATTTGCACGCAGGCCACCTGTACCCTGCTGCCGGATTTAGAGTATTTGACCGCGTTGCTGACCAGGTTATCGATCACCTGCCCGATCTTTTCCCGGTCCGCGTTGACCATCGTCGGTTCAACCGGGTGAAAAATAAGCTGGTGCGTGGCATACAAAGTTTTTGTCTCTTCGGTCATGTCCCTGATCAGGTCCGCCATATCAAATTGCTGTTTATCGATATGGATCTTGCCGGACTCTAAACGCGAAACATTCAAAAAGCCGTTGATCATATTGGTCATCCGCTTTACCTGTTTGACGCATTGATCCAGGGCACCGGAAACAAAGGTATCCCCCGAGTTCCTCGCCTTGATCTGTAATACCTGCAGGTAGCCGTTCAGGGAGGTCAGCGGGGTTTTCAGTTCATGGCTGACCATTCCGATAAAAGAGTTTTTCCGGAGCTCGTCCGTCTTTTGTTCTGTAATATCCATTACCAGGCCGGTAAAGGCCGCGAAAGTTCCCGAAGGATCAGGCTGCAGGTTCCCGATCGCCCGCACCCAGCGCTGTCGCTGATCATGAAAGCCGGTGACCGGGTAGGTAATATCATAATCCCCGCCGTGGTGGATCGCCGCTTCAATGGCCGCGTTTACGCTTTCCCGGTACTCATCCGTGATCTGGGCCAAAGCTTGCTCCAGGGTAAAATCCTCTTCCGGATAATAGCCGAACAATTCTTTCAGGCGGGCGTTGGAAATCAATTGCCGGCTGATGCTGTGCACATACCAAGTCCCCAGTTCGGCGGCATCTATCGCTAAACGCAACGCTGTCCGGCTTTCTTCGATCGTATGCTGGGCGGCTATCAGTTCTTCATTTGAGGCGGTCAGTTCTTCATTCATCGCTTGCATTTGTTCCGAATATTCCTCTAGGAGTTTTCGGGAAAGCACCCTTTGCGTATTTTCATAGGACATGACCAGTACCCCGGTGCGCAGGCCGTTGCGGTCAGTCAGCGGCTGGTAGGTATAATCTACGAAAGTTTCTCTTTTACTGCCGTCGGCATTCGTGAATAGCACCGGGCTGTCGCGGACATCAATGACCTCGCCGGTTCGCATCACCTGCCGCAATTGCCCCGGGAAGGGCTGGCTGGCCAGTTCCGGTAAGATCTCCAGCAAGGGTTTTCCGATCACTTCTTCGCGGGTCTTGTCCCAGTAGGCCAGGTTGGTGTTATTAATTGATTCCGCCACTAAGTCATTGCCCCGGATAATGACCACGGCAGCAGGAAGTATATTGATGATCTGCTCCAGTTGCTGCTCGTTTTCCGCGAGTTCGACGATCATGTCCTGCAATTTACCCTGAATAACCGTTAACTCATCATTGGAAGTATGCAGTTCCTCATTGATCGCTGCTAACTCTTCGTTCGCCGTTTGCTGTTCGCGGCTCAGATCCTCGACTTTTATTCTTGCCATTACCAGTTCCGTCACATCGATCGCCGACTGGAGCATCCCGGTCTTTACCCCGTTCTCCGTCAGCGGGTTATAAGCGATATTATAAAAGCCCAGTTCGGCCTTACCATTCTTGTAGATCACGATCGGCACTTCGTCCCCTTTCCAGCTCAGGCCGGCATCATAGGTTCCAGGAGCTGCCGGATTATATCCTGGCCCTCCAGTTCCGGCATCGCTTCATGCCAGGGTTTCCCGATCACGGACGCGTCCTTTCCGATCAGTTCAAGCATAGGCGGGTTGATGATCTCAAAAATCATTTCTTCGCCAATGGTCACCAGCATGGGAACAGGTGATTGTTCCACCATGGCGCGAAACCTGGATTCGCTTTCCGCCAGCGCATGGGTCCGCTGCTCGACCCGGTTCTCCAGTTTTAGGTTCGTTTCCGCGAGGTTTTCCCGGCTTTGGCGGAGTTCCTCGTTGGAGGCGCTCAATTCTTCGTTCGTGGCGCTGAGTTCCTCATTGGAAGCAGCCAGTTCTTCGGTCAGTCCCGCCTCTTTTTCGAACCCGGTTTTACGGGCAGCTTCCAGCCAGATCTGCCGGGAAACATCATTGGCCGTACAGATCAAATACTGGACCTCCCCTGATTCGGCGATCACCGGCACCACTTCCAGTTGCCGCCAGATACCGTGGGTCATCTGGCCATCCGGGTCCTTTACCAATGACTTGATCGCCGGGAGTTTGACGATTGTTTTTTCTGCGATTGCCTGTTCGATATTTACGATAAACACTTCGTAGGATGCCTGTAACTCCGCATCTTCGGGTTGCGGCACCAGCAGATCGTAGGCGCTTTTACCCTGCATATTTTCATTATGGTTCATGGATAGCTCATGGGCTTTATTCTGCGCGATCACCAGGTATTCCGGCCCTGCAGCCGACAGGATAAAGGACGGCGCCAGTGATTGTTTAAAAATGCGCTCAAAAATAGACGATTCGGGGGTAGACATGCGTTATAAGCTATTGGTCTCTGTTAAGTCAATTCCCGTGCCTAAAAACCGTCGCCTTCATGCCGGGGCCCGGCGGGCGATATGGCCGGCGAAAGCTGGTACCGGATTTGCTGTTCTAATGACATGAAAATTATCGGAAAAAAATTCGCAGTGGATTTCGGCGCCAAAGCCACCCTGTATATTAAAAGTCCAACACAACTGGAGTTCCATATCACGGAGATCGATGGACAGAAAGCGGATGATACGGAAACCGTGGCTATTGAGATTACGCAACTGCGGCCAAGGCTGTTTATGCTGACCTGGAAGGAGAAAAACGGGAATACGGTGACCCAGGTCCAGGACCATAAAGAAGGAACGGTCTATATGAACTGGACACACCCGGATGGCAGGTTCAGCCATGCGAAAGGGACGATCACCCCGGTCAGCATCAAAAAGAAATAATCAGCGCTCGTAAGCTGATTTACGGCTGATCTCTTCCGTTAAATTTTGTACCAGGTCCCGCCCGCTGTTCCAGCGCTTTAAACGGTTGGCTAACTGTATCCCCTGCCGGTCCTTAATTTCAAGAGATGACCGGTAATAATCAGGCATCCTGTCCTTCATCGCGTCGTGGATAGCCTGCGCACTTCCTGCCAGGACAAGCGCGCTATCCTCGTTCACCAGGTCAGCCAAAGCATTGGCCATGCCGGATGCATAGTAAGGGCAATCCCAGTCATGGCGGTATGGGTGGTCACCTTTGATATTTACCTTTTGCAAGGGATGTGAGAGGTCTTCCAGTATTTCAACAACCGCGTTGCCAAAAACAAGACTGTATTCCCCGACAAAATGGTTCCACCAGCGTGGATGATGCGGAAGCTCCTTTAACAGGGTGTCACAGACGATCACGCGTTTTGGAAAATCAGGGTTTGCGGGGTCCATGATCACGAGTGATACGCCGTAATGCCCTTCTTTAAGGGAATGCCTGCTGCAGATCACAAAAAATTGCGGAAGGGTCTCCCCTGTCTGCTGCATGCCAGTCGTCAGTGATTTGATCTCCTGCAGGCGGTCCTCCATAAATCCGCGTTTGAACAGGATGTGCAGGTTTCCGCCTGCCTTTGCCGAACACCGCCTGCTGTTTTCATCAAAGACATTACTATTGGCGGGGCGGCTGCTGAAATGATTGCCGCTGTTATAACGGATCTCCTGGGATTCGGGCGGGTAAGTATCGATCGGCGCCGTATCGCCCGCCGCGGTCTGTTTGACAGGGTGTACAGAGCGGAAAGGGATGTGCATGCGTTCACTGTCCATCCTGCGGGCAAGGTTGTAAATGCGCTGTTCGCTTGGCGCGAATAAGGGGTCACCTGTCACCTCGTCAAAATACACTTCGCTTGCCGGACGGGATAAATGCCGCGCGGCGAAACGGTGTTTTAACAGCTTCAAAAGCGGTTGCCCGGTACTTAAAAAGAAATCGCGTAAGGCGTCATTTGCTAAATAATCCTTTGGGGGCTGGTCAAATTTGAGCAGCGTTCTTTCTTCATGGTTCCGGACCCATTTGCGTAAGTATTTTTTCATTTTCCGCTCGAAACGGGCGTTCGCCTTTCCGGCGGCAACTTGCGTTGGGATATCTGGTTCCATCAATATTTATCAGGGGTAAACGGATCGCCGGCCGGTAAGGTCACAGCGTTCTTTTGATCGATGCCGTTACAGGATTGTCACGCGCTACAGGTCATAAATATAAACAATTGCATTCATGCGCAAAAGGATGCGGGGCCATATTCCAAGAGATTTCGGGAATATTTCACGGCAAAAGATCCGGGATCAATAAACAAACGATCAGGCTGCCGACCGGCGCCGTTCAGGGAACCCGCGCTAAACTTTGGTGGTTTAATAAATAAGCGGCGATGACCCCCGAATAACGGGCAGCGCCGAACTGGTTAAGGTGGTTATTATCACTGTACTCCGCCGCGTTTTCCCAGTCCGCCCGGTTGGTAAAATCGAGGAAGGACACCTGGTCGAATTGCCGGGTGAAAGACCGGCATGCCTTTACCGTGGCAAAACTCGTATACCGGTAACGGATCGGCGATATGATCAGGAACGTCGGAATGCGCAGCGCGTTGACTTTGGCGAGCATCCGGGTAAATTCGGCCAGCTTGAGCGTGTCTACCGTTTGGTTTTCCATATAGGGTACGATCGCGTCGTTGGCGGCGGTTTCAGTGAGCTTGACATAGCCTTTATAGTCCTCTTTATGAGATTTGTTCAGCCCTGCCAGCAGGTTGCTCAACAAAGAATTATAGGGGTAGATCCGGGACAGCATTTTTACATTTTCGAAATGGCTGTTCAATCGAGCGAAAGGCTGTACGGCCGGGTTGTGGTAATAGGGCAAGAGCGTGGATAATGTCCCTTCATCCGACTGCGTAAATTCGCCGGGTGTAACATCGATCAATATGCACCGGGGCTTATACCGCTCCAATATGGCCGAAAGAACGGCACAGCTGTACAGCGCCCCCTGTTTGTCCCGGCCGCAATTATAAAAAGAAGTTTTGAGTATTTTTTCGAAGACATGCGGGTCATAATCATGGTTCGCCCTGGAAGAACCGAGCACGATATAGTTCGCCCGGGTGCTGTCGATCGCATAGCTTGTCCGGTACAGCAAGCCGGATCTTTGCCGGTGGTAAAGGTGCTCCAGCCAGCGGCCGGTCAATTGGTCAGCAACAACGATGCCGGCGAGCACGATCAAAAAGACTTTCATAAATTTCTTTACCTGGGCCGGAGCAGTAGCGGTCATAACCATCAGAATTGAAAATAAATGAATTGGTTGTTATCGAATACCCCGAACAGGAGGATCATGATCACGATCACGACATAAGAAAGCCGCCTGACCAAGAGGCTGGAATGGTCGAAAAGGGAAAAGTTGTTGAACAGGCGGTATTCTTTGATGGTATCGATCACGAGCAGCACAAGGATAAAAAACACCGAGTAGATCATATTCTTCCTGTCGCCCACAAAACAAGGGCCGTGTACAAATACGATCTTATGTAAAATTTGCATCGCCGTGCCCAGGTCCGGGGAACGGAAAAACACCCAGGTAAAACAAGCGTAAAAAAAGGTCAGTAAGATACTCAAAGGTTTATACAGCCAGCCGGGAACCGTACGGGCCAGTTTATTCCGGATCTTTTTGGTTAATAATTCAAAGGCAATAGCCATCCCATTCAACAATCCCCATAAGATATAGGTCCAGTTGGCGCCATGCCATAAGCCGCTTACCGCAAATACGATCAGCAAGGCCCATACGGTCGCATACCGGCCCTTTTCCCGCCAGGCGAACGTGATAGGCGTGAACATATAATCATTGAACCAGGTAGACAGCGAGATATGCCACCTGCGCCAGAATTCAGTAATGTTCTTACTGTAAAATGGGCGGTTAAAATTTGTCATCAATTTGAACCCCATCGTCCTTGCCGCGCCGATCGCGATATCGGAATAACCGGAAAAATCACAGTAGATCTGGAACCCGAAAAAAAATGTCGCGACCAGTAAGGAGGTGCCGTTATGTTTATCGTGGTTGCCGTAGACCGCACTGACATAAATGGAAAGCCGGTCGGCGATGACCACTTTCTTGAAAAAGCCCCAGGCCATTTTTTTTAAGCCGGTGGTCACATCCTCATAATTGAAAGGATGCTTTTCGTAAAACTGGTGCAGCAAGTTCTGCGGGCGTTCGATCGGACCGGCCACCAGCTGCGGGTAAAACATCACATACAGGCTGTAAATACCGAAGTTCTTTTCCGCCTTTTGTTTGCCCAGGTACACTTCGATCACATAGCTCAGACTTTGGAACGTGTGGAACGATAAGCCGATGGGCAGGATCACATGTAACAACGGCAAGGCATATTTCAGGTGGAAATACGCGGCGACCACATTGATGTTACTGTTGAAAAAGTTAAAATATTTGAAAATGAACAGGACCAGGCAGGTGGACAAAATACTCACCAGTAAATACCTTTTCCTTACCGGGCCATCCGATCTTTCAATATAGATCCCGGCATAATAATCGATCACGATCGTTACCAGTAAGATCAGGATATAGACAGGTATGAAAAAACAATAAAATACACAGCTGGCCAGCAGCAAAAGCGCCCACCTGGATTTATACGGCAACAGGTAATAAAGCAGCGTCACCAGCGGAAAAAACACCAAAAAGCTGAATGAATTGAACAACATACCTTTACAAGCTTGTTTTTAGCACATCAATAAGGGTTAACACTGGTAATAAGAACGGTACCACTCCACAAATTTATCGACACCGAACTGCAGCTCGGTCTTCGGCTGGTAATCCAGGTCATACTGCATGGGCAGCATATCCGCGTAAGTATCCAGCATATCTCCCGGCTGCCGGGGCAAAAAATTAATATGGGCTGTTTTCCCGGTCGCCTTTTCGATCGCCCTGACATAATCCATTAATTTGGTGGGCGAAGAATTCCCCAGGTTGTAAATATGATAGGGCGCAACCGATGTTGACGAATCATTGACAATGTTCGACCATTTCAAATTCTTGGACGGCGGCGTGTCGATCACCCGCAGCACCCCTTCGACGATATCGTCCACATAGGTAAAATCCCGCATCATGTTACCATTATTGTACACATCCAGCGGCTGATCCTCGAGGATCGCCTTGGTGAATTTGAACATCGCCATATCCGGACGGCCCCAGGGTCCGTAAACGGTGAAAAAACGGATGCCGGTAAGCGGGATATTGAACAAAAAGCTGTAACAATGCGCCATCAGTTCATTCGTTTTCTTTGTCGCCGCATACAGGCTGATCGGGTGGTCGGTCGCGATATGGGTGGACAATGGCATGGACCCGTTCAGGCCGTACACGCTGGAGCTGCTGGCATAGACAAAATGCCGCACAGGATTGTTCCGGCACCCTTCCAATAAATTCAGGAATCCGTCCACATTGCTCCTGATGTAAGACCGGGGGTTTTCGATGGAATAGCGAACACCGGCCTGCGCTGCCAGGTTACAGACCACGTCGAATTTCTCTGTATCGAAAAGCTGGTTGATCTGCTCCGCGTCTTTCAGATCCAGGTTGATGAACCGGTAATTTTCGTACAGGGAACTTTGGATGAACCGGTTATAATTGCCTGCTTCAGCGACCACCCCGGTAGCTTTTAACCTGGCCGCTTTCAGCTGCGGGTCGTAATAATCATTGATATTGTCAAGACCGACAACTTCCATGCCCTGTTCCAGCAATCTCTTGGCAAGATGGAACCCGATAAAACCTGCCGTACCTGTGACTAATATTTTCATGTATTGGATAAAGTTTCGTAACTAGTTTTAGTTCAATTTCAGCAACCTGTCGTCATTATAGTAACCATGGCCTTTTTGCCCGACCATCCCCTGGCTTTCATCGGTCACATTGTTCAGAGCGACCACCACATTTTTGATGACGCCTTCATTTAAAAGTTCATTGATATAGTACAGCTGGTCGACCGAGCTCTTGTTCATTCTTAAAAGGAACAGGTTCATGTCACTGTGTGGAACGACCATCATCCCGTCTTTAACAATGCCCATCGGCGAGTTGTTAAAAATGATGTACTCAAAGTGCTTCTTGGCTTCGGTAATAAAACCTTCCAGGCGATGGTTGGCCAGCAATTCTGACGGGTAATCCGGTTTTTCACCCGAGGTGACCACATGCAAACCTTTGATATGTGAGGGCTTGATGATCTCGTTAAATACCGCGGTTCCTTTCAGGTAGTCAGAAAGACCGGGCGCATTCTGGAGTTTGAAGATCTGCTGGGTCCGGGGCTGTCTCAGGTCCGCGTCGATCAGTAAAACCCGGGTATTGTTGATCGCTAAAATTGCGGCAAGGTTGGAGGAAACAAAGGTCTTTCCTTCACCCGCGATGGAAGAATGCACCGAAATGACCTTGTGTGGTAAGTCTTTGAGCAAATACTGGATACTGATCCGCAGGCTCCGGAAAGATTCGGTGATCTCGGAATGCGGGTAGGTGATCACCGGCAGTTCATTATCAAATTTATTATGCAAAATATTGCCGATGATCGCGGGCTGCAGCTGTTCTTTGATATCTGTGACATACTTGAGCTCGTTTTTAAATAATAACCGGCCGGTAAGGTAGATCAATGGTAAAAGCAGCCCCAGCACCATTCCGATCAGGAGCTTTACTGCCGTACCGAAACCTTTCAGCGTTGCCGTGCCGAAACTGGCCTGGTCGATGACCTGGGCGTCGGGGTCCCTGGAGGCCTCCGCAATTTGCGCCTCCGACCTTTTTTGCAGTAAATAAGAATACAGGTCGTTATTGAAATCAAATTTCCGTTTGATCTTATTCAGGTTTTGCTCCGTTTTCGGCAGGACCGTTTTTGCAGAAATGATCCTTGACTCCTGGCTGTTCAGGCTTTGCAGCTGCAGCTGCGCATTGCTGATCAGGTTATTGAGGTTTTCCGAAATGGTTTTTTGCGTATAGCTGATCTCCTGGTTCAGGGAAATGATCTCCGGGCTCTGGTCGGTTGCCGTATACGACAGTACTTCCCTGCGGTGGAACAGTTCGGTCAGCTTGGCGACGAGCGAATTGAGCGAGGCATCTGTGATCCCGACCACGGAAGGCGCAACCATGCCTTTCATGGCTGTCGCGCTGTTCACGTAACGTTTTAAATTGGAATAATAATCCAGCTGCATTTTGGCGGCAGCGATGTCGCCCCGCGACTTATTCAGGTCATTGACGATCGCCGTCGATTGCTGGTTTATATCTATCGCGTTGTTATTTGCCTTAAAATCGGAAACGGTATTGCCGGTAGCTTGCAGGGAGTCAGAAATACCCGCGATCTGGTTATCGATGAACCTGACCGTATTGGCTGCCCGCCTGTTCTTTTCCGTGAGCCCGAATTTAATATAGACATTGACCAGTTCGCGCAGGTAATCGATCGCGCGTTCCGGCTCGCGGCTGGCCAGTTCGATCGTGATCAGGTCGGACCCTTCGTCGCCGGGCGTGATCTTCAGCTCCTCCTGGTAAGATTTTGCCAGCTGGTTCAGATCATTGAACGTTAAGGTGAAACTATCGCCATCGCTGATCACATAACCGGGCGCCTTTAACAGGGTAAAATTAAAGTAGTCGTTTTTAAAAGGTTTGCCGAAATAGCCTGTTTCCTCAAAATTGATCTTATGTTTCCTGCCATATTGTTCCTGGACGGCATCGCATTTGACCGTATACTGCGTATTGCTGACCGGTGTGATGACCAGCGGCACCGATTTGACCTGGCGGGTACCGGGCAGGGTGTCGGCGATGAAAGGCGTGTCTTTGAAAAGGTCGGTAGTGGTGAGCAGGTTTTTCCTGGCCCAGGACACGTTCCAGCCCAGGTTCTGCAAGGTTTGCAGGTTCAGGGTATAAGAGCTCAGTACCCCCACCTGGTCCTGTACGGAATTGTTTTTTTTGTTGTCCTGGTTCTGTACCTGGACCGTTGTTAAAGTAGCCTGCGAATTATCCGTTTTGACCAGTACCGAAGTCAGTACATTGTATTTCTGCGGGACAAAGAAAGTATAAAGCGCCCCGCCGGCCAGCCCGATGCCGGCGAACAGTAAAAACCAGTATTTATTGTTATATACGGAAAAGTACAGTTGTTTTAGATTGATCCCGCCGGGTTCATTCTGGACGACTATATGTTTTTTTGTTTTTTTCATTTCTTTATTTACGGACATAATTTAAGATCAAAAACACGGAGGTGATCGTAGAAAGGACCAGCGCCGCGGTAGAAATGGAGATCTGCGTATTTTTATTCTTGTCCGGCTGTACGACAACGACATCATTGGGCAGCAGGTAAAACGCAGGTGAGTTGACCACTTGCTTGGACTGCATATCCAGCGTGAATGTTTCACTCCCGGTCGCGGTCGGGCGCAGCACCAGCACTTTGTTCAGGTTCGCGTAGTCCGTATTGCCGTTAGCCGAAGCGATGGCGTTCAGCACGGAAAAATTATCATTGTAATTATAATAGACACCGGGTAGCTTGACCTCACCGATCACCGTCACCCTGAAGCTCAGCAGTTTGACCTTCACAATGACATCCTTCAAAAAGGTAGCGGCCCGGGTTTCAATGTCGCTTTGCGCTTCAGCCAGCGTCTTACCGGCTACATTTATTTTACCGATCGCCGGCAGGGTCAGGTCGCCTTTGTCATCTACCGTATAGCCATTGATAAACTGTTCCTGCTGGTTTTCGTACTGGCTGCTGAGCGCCAGACCATTGGTACCCGCCTCTACCGGGTTATATTTTTTATTGAGATCCGGGTTCGGTGAGATGATATTGATATACAGGTTGTCCTTTTGCCTGATCTTGTAAACCGGGATATTCGCCGCGCCACCGGAAAGGAACTCATGCCCGTTCACATCCTGCATGTAAATTAATTTTTTATAGGAACGGCAGGACAACAGCCCCAGCAGGATCAAAATGAAGTTTACGGGTAAAATTAATTTTTTCATGATTTATGGGTTTAGTGCCTGTTTTAAAATGCGTTCCTGAGGGCCTTCCTGCTGCAAAACGTTAACAGCAGGATATACATATCGAGCCAGAAACTCCAGTGTTCGATGTACCAGACATCGTGCAGCGTCCTGGCCATATACTGCAGCCTGCTGTCCGTCGGCCCCCGCCAGCCATTGACCTGGGCCCAGCCCGTGATGCCCGGTTTAACCCAATGCCTGACCATATAGGTGTTCATTTTTTGTTTCAGGGAATGGTTCAGGTTCACCCGGTGCGGCCTCGGCCCGACCAGGGACATCTGGTTTAAGATCACATTGAGCAATTGCGGTAATTCATCGATATTGCATTTCCGGAGCAATTTACCCAGCGGGGTAACCCTGGTATCGTTTTTTGCCGTCGAAACGTTCCCGGCAAGCGGATCGTCCGAATGGTACATCGTCCTGAACTTGTAAAGGACAAATGGTTTCATGTCGAGGCCGAGCCGGGTCGGTTTATAAAAGACGGGCCCCCTGCTTTCCAGTTTGATCGCGATAGCGACCAGCGCCATGAACGGCAACAGCAACGTAATCAGCGCCAGGGAAACCAGGATATCGAACGCCCGTTTCCAGAACCGGTTGGTATAACCGTCGAGCGGCAAAGACCGGAGATCGAGCATAGGGATACTGCCCAGGATATTAATTTTAAAGACGCGGTCGATCGAACCAAAATAATTGGGAACGATATGTGATTTGACCCCGTTTCTTTCGCAATTCCCGATGATCGCTTTGATATGGTCCATTTCGGATAAAGGCAGCGCGATGATCACTTCCAAAAATTGTTCGCGCTCATAGATCTCTTCAAAATCGGTGATCAGGCCGATAATTTTGTTGGTCGCGTTTCCCGGGGTACTGTTATCCAGGATGCCGATCGGCTTCAGGCCGATAAAGGAGTATTTGGAATAATAGCGGAAAAGTTCCCGCCCGATCTTGGTATTGCCGATGATGATCGTCGGCCGTTCATTTGTCTGGTCCCTGATCGAAAAATAATAATAGAACCAGGTAGAGATCGCGAATTTGGAAAGAATAAAAAGGCCAAGGGTACCAAAAAAAACAGAACGCGAAAAATCATTCAGTTTGGCGGTGATGATCCCCACGGCGACGATCGAAACAAAAACGACCATCTTTTTCAGCTGAGCACGAAAAACGATAGACAGGCCCAGCTTCAGGTTCCGGACGTCCTCGATAAAGATCAGGGTAGCCACAAACCAGCCGAAACAAAATAACAGCAGGAGGTTTTTAATGGGGTCAATGATCGCGTGGGTCAGGTCATAATGTAAATAAGAAACAAAGGTCATTAATGAACACAAGAGCACGATGTCGGAAAAGAAAAATAAACTGATTAAATTTCTGGTTCTCATAGAATTAACAATATGCTGGTGAGGTTATTAATTACTTCTGATAATTAAATTTGCACGATATTGTTTTAATTAGAACCTTAAAAATCACCGAATATCCCTGCCAGGAATAAGTTTAATTATTAGTCAATGAAGATTAAACTATTCTGTAAATTTCCGAATATTTTTGGCAAATGTCCTTCCATAGGTAATTGGTTATTACCAGCTTACGTGCAGCCGCACCAAATATCTCCATACGGGCCGGTTCATCCAGCGCCCGTTTGATCTTCCCGGCCAGGTCCGCCGCGTTCCCGGTTTGAAAATAGCTTACTTCTTCCGGCGAGAACACCTGGGTGTTTTCAGGGATATCACTGGCGATAATGGGTACGCCAACCGAGGCGACTTCCATCAGCATGACCGACATCCCTTCTGTTTCGGAAGGAAAGATAAATAAGCCGGCCCTGCTGACCAGCCCAAGCAGTGCGTTAAGCGGGTCAACATACCCTAAAAAAAACACATTTAAACCCGTGGACAATCGCTTCAATTTTTGAAGGTAGGCGGTCTCTTCCAGTTCACCGGTGATAAATACCTGGCCCTCGTAATTAATTGCCCTTAAAGCCTCCAGCATCGTATGGCACCCCTTGGTGGACATCAGTCGCCTTGCGGAAAAAAGGATATAGGGCCGGTCAAGGGATGCCGGTCCGGGCAAAAAGCCGCGGGCTGCCGCTTCATCAAAATCTTTCCTTTCCGTAACATTGATCCCGTTTGGAATAAAGTAAACCTTTCTCTTGTATTTCGTTTCATAATAGTCCGAAAGCGGTTTCGAGATGCAGGTACATACATCAGCTGAGCTGACAAAGACGCGTTCCGCCAGCCGGAAATATGTGCGCTGCAAATAATTCCATTTATCCCGTTTATAGGGTGCCTCGTGGGAGGTGGCGATCACTTTAAACCGCAGTTTCAGCAATGGGATAAATAAAGCGCAGTCGGTTTTATGGGCATGCACGAGATCAGCCTTGCCAAATAGCAGCAGGTGGACAGCTGAACAAAAGAAATAGATAAGGGACCCGGGGCTGCCCTTCGCCCATTGCCGGAACTCAACGGTTTTAACCCCTGCAATATGCGTTTTCGCCCGGGGGGTCCTGTAGCAGTAAATGGTAATATCAAATTCGTCCTTCAGCTGCAGGATCAGATTTTCGACTACGCGGCTCGTCCCTCCTTTTGGTGGAAAAAAATTTACGCCGTAGATGACCAGTCTTCGTTTCATAGCGCCCGGCTGATAAAATTGGTGTAATTATTTTTAAATGCGTCGCCGCTGTACACTTCCCTGATCAGCTTAAAGCTTTCTTTTCCCATTTCATTGCGAAGCGGCGCGGATGCCATCAATTTTTTTAACGGTTCGATAAATAAGTGAAGATCATTTGGCGGGACCAGATAACCATTGACCTGGTCAATCACGAGGCGATCGTTATCACCAACATTACGGGCGACGACCGGCAGGCTGAAACTCAGCGCTTCCATGACCGTATTGGACAAACCCTCAAAAAAAGATGAACAGAAATAAATATCTGATCGCTGGTAATAGTCGTTGAGGTCCGGGGGATTGATCAGCACTTCCACGACATCTTCCAGTTGCAGGGCACTGATCCGCTGCCTGAGTTCGCTTTCCAGTTCTCCAAAACCTACAAGGAAATATTTAAAACGGTACCCCTCCGCTTTGAGGATCCGCATGACTTCCAGCGCATCGAAATACCCTTTTTGGGCCACGAACCTGCCGACCGTAATAATTTTAACCAGATCGGTATCTTCACGCTCCATAACAGTGGTATTCAGCTCGAAACAATTGGGAATCACCACCGCGTGCCCGGTTTTAAAGCCCTTTGCGGAAAGTTGCTTTAGCCCGTCATAATTGTTAAATATCGTATGTGTACTGAAATAATGATGGATGAATCGCTGCAAGCCCATTTTATTTTTATCCAGCTGCGCATTCCTGATGCCGCCCGCCCTGACGCGTACACCGGCCAGTCGCCCGGCTACAGCGCCGATCAAATTGGTGGTCAGCAGGTAGGAGAAAATAACATCTGTCCGGTCCTTTTTCAACAGGCGGTAAAAACCCCTGATCCTGTTCAGGTGCCCGCCTTGTAAATAAACGGTGGGTACCTGGTTTTCGGCGATCTTTTTTCGGAACTTTTCCTCTACTTTGTCCCCGTAATAGACAACCAGGGTCACGTTATGGGTATCCTTTAATTTTATCGCTAAGAGCAAAGCCTGTTTTTCGGCGCCCCCTGACAATAAGGTGTTGGTAAAAATTATAACGTTTTTCTTTCTCGTTTCCATTCGATAGCAGGGATTAAAATTGCCGCATCCAGCCGGTATAGACCAATAAGCGCCAGATCAGCGCGCCATGATCCGCTTTGCCATATTTATTCTGGCCGAAGATCTCTCCGATCAGCTTGCCGTTCAGACCAAACTGGTCAAAATCCTGGCTCAGCCTGCGGTCAAAGCTGTCGCCTTTGAACCATTCACGGAGCGGAACATCGAAACCCTTTTTCCTGCGGTCGATGATCTCCGGCGGCAACTTGCCCGTCATGGATTTCTTCAGGACATTTTTCACTGCATTGCCATTCGGCAGCTTTACATTTTTATCGACCCGGTAGAGGTATTCGACAATGCGCCTGTCCAAAAAAGGCGCCCGGGTTTCCAGTGAATGCGCCATGCTCATTTTGTCTACCTTGACCAGCATTTGTGCCGGCAGGGATACCTTTAAATTGTAATAAGTTAAAAGGTAAAAAGGGTCGCGGAACTTTACCGGCTTAAAAACGTCCGCTACAAAATCTTCAATACTTAAATGCTTTCCTGAAGAGACCGACTTGAGGTCCGTTACCGGAATTTTTATGGACTTGGAGATCAGCCTTTCCTGGAAAGGCGCGTTAAAATTATGGAGCACCCTGGTCAGCCGGTTTGCCCGGTAGCGCAGGCCGCCTTTGAGCAGCGGTGCCAGTCCCGCACTTATTTTGGGCAGGCCCTGCCTGATCAGGCCCGGTAATTGCTGGTACCTGCCGGCTATGTTTTCACTCTGATAGGTCGTATACCCGGCCAAAACCTCGTCCGCGCCGTCACCTGTCAGGACCATTTTTACCTTTTCCGCGGCATAGCCCGATACGATGCCGGTCGGGATCGCGGCAGGGTCGGCATAAGGTTCGTCATAATGAAATAACACGCGTTTTAAAGATTCATCAAATGTAGCTGCAGTTACGACATGTTCGTGGTGATTGGTGTTGAACCGGTCTGCTACGATCCCGGCCATCCCGCGTTCATCGAATTTCTTTTCGTCAAAACCGATCGTAAATGTCTCCACGGGATGCCGGCTGAATTCCGACATGACCGAAACGATGCTTGATGAATCCAGCCCGCCGCTCAAAAAGGCGCCGAAGGGCACATCGCTTCTCATCCGGATCCGCACGGAATCACTGAATAAAGCCTGGAATTCTTCAACAACTTCACCTTCATTGCGCAGCAGCGCCTCTTCGTCCGTTTCGGGCAGGTCCCAGTGTTTAAATTTTTGTATATCATCGCCTTTAACGATCAGGTAATGCCCGGCTTCCAGCTTTTTTATTCCTTTGTAAAAAGTATAGGGTTCAGGAATGTAACCTAAAAAAAGAAAAAGTTCCAGCAGCTCTTCATCGGGTTTCAGACTGACGCCGTAAGCGCCTATACTTTTGATCTCGGATCCAAACACGAAGGTTCCGTCAAAGACCCCATAGTTCAAAGGCTTTTCACCCAAACAATCCCGCGTCACAAATAAGTGCTGCTGACGGTCGTCCCAAAGCGCGAAGGCCCACATGCCATTAAATTTATGCTGACAGTCCGTCCCCCACTGCTCATAGGCCCGGATGATGACCTCCGTATCGGAATTTGTTTTGAACCGGTGCCCGAGGCTTTTGAGCTCTTCCTGAATTTCCAGGTAATTATAGATCTCCCCATTGAACACAATGACCAGCTTTTTATCGTCGCTGTACATTGGCTGCGCGCCAAGTGACAGGTCTATAATGGACAATCTCCTGTGCCCCAGCCCAACGTTGGCCTTGGTGTAGAAACCTTCCCCGTCAGGGCCGCGGTGCGCGATAACGTCGGTCATTCGTTTTAACCTGGTTTGATCGGCGCTTCGTGCCCGGTCAAAATGAAAGTATCCTGCTATCCCGCACATATTTTATGAATTGATTTGTTTTTCGAAAAACTCCTTCAGCGGCCCGGCATAATTTTCATGGTCGAAATATTTCATGGCGGCCCGTTTGCCGTTCAAACCCACCTGCACCGCCTTTTTTGGATCTGAAACGATCGCAATAAGAGCCGCCCTGATCTCCGCAATACTTTCCGGGGCAACCAGGTAGGCGTCATCCGCCGACAAATATTTGGGTACATCTCCGACCGTTGAAGCAATAACCGGTTTGCCAGTAGCCAAAAACTCACCGAGCTTAAAGGGAAAACCCGCGTTGGCGTAGGCAGAATTGATCCTGGTCATACAAAGTACATCTGCTGCTGAAGAAAGTATTCGGATATATTCGTCGCGGTCCAAAAAGCCAAGGTAACGGACCTGCTCCTCCAGGCCGGCTCTTTGGACGATTTCCCGGAATGCCTGCATTTCCGCATCCGTTCCCTTTCCTGATAAAAGGATCCGGAAAGCATAACCGGCCTGCTTTAGCTCCCCTGCGGCGCCTAACAGGTAAGGCAGGCCGTCCTTTTCATTGAAAGAGCCGCTGTAAAAAATGGTCAGCGGTTTGGCAGGCCTACCGTCCGGATGATCGTCAAGCAAATATTTATTGATCGTAACCGGCAGGAAAAAGACAGGGCGATCCGGGAAGTTCAGCCGGATCTTTTTTTCCAGATGGCTGGAGACTACCGTAAAACCATCTGCGTAGCGGTCCAGCCGCTTCCTGAAAAAGATCGCTGACTTATATTTCAGTTTATTTTTAAATGACTTGAATTTTTGGATGGCTTCCAGGTCCTCGACGATGTCAATGACGACCCGGTAACCGAGCATTCGGCCCCAGGTGACAAAAAAGAAGTTCTTGATATCGACTTCCCCATAAAAATAGATGAGGTTCCGGCTATCCTTTTTCCTGAATTTGTACAGGTGAAAGCCGGTCTGGAAAATATGTTTCAGGAAATTAAAAACGGAGGGCCCGTAAGCGATTTCTTTGTAATCTGTTAAAAAGGGTGGGTTCTCATTCCCGGGAACAATGGGTTCATCGACCAGGGCGATATTTGCGACCGTCCCGGCACCTTCCTTTTTTAAAAAGTAGATAATATTTTGCAGGCGGTTCGTCCCCGCCAGGCCGTAATTCACCGAATGCGGAAAAAAAACAATATTCATCTTCTTATTTTCCATCGGCGGTTTTTTTATTTAAGCTTATTTGCGCGCCGGCCAGCTTCGTTAACGCTTCCCTGAACCTTTGCATAACGATCGATTGGCTGTGGTTATTCGCCGCCAGTTCGCGGGCCCGTCCGCTAATTTTTTCCCTTAGCGTTTCCGAGCTGATCAGCTCCTGGATCGCTTTCCTGATATCTGCCTCCCGGTCTGAATCACAAAGTAATGCCCAGCCGCTGCGGGCGTATTCTGTTAATGCAGTACCTGCAGGGCTGATAACCAGGATCGGCCTGCCGGTGGCCATATACTCGCTGGATTTGGTAGGCATAGAATATTTTAAAAACCTGACGCCGCTGCCGTCAAAATCGCAGGGGATCAGCAGGATATCAGCCGCCGCGAATTTCTCGGGCAGTTTTTCATAAGCGACAGGTGGGCTCGTAAATACATGCCGGTAATTTTCCAGCGTGCTGATCAGTTCATGCCGCTGGTCTTTAGTTTGGATTTCCAAACAAACAGCAATCCCTTCGCTGCCCATTTGCTCAACGATATCCGCCATCTTTAGAAGGATCATTTCCAGGCCGTACCCGATCCGTCCGGCATACAAAATTTTTATAGGCTGGCTGAGCGGATGATTTTGAGCCGCGGTCGACCAGAAATCCAGGTCAACGCAGTTGTGGAACGCAATGAATGGATGGCCGTAACGCCGTTCATATTCCTGTGACATATAATCACAAATACTTAAATGTAACTGCGTCCGGTCAAACAAAAGCTGAGCCTTATGGTCGATCTTTTTTTGCCAGTAGCCTTTCACAGGGCTGGAGCGGACCACGAAGGAGAACCAATCGTCCATCACATGGGTAACCAGGGCGACGCGAATCTTTTCAGTAACAGCTAATATAAAATCCAGTGATTTATAAGAATTCGGCTGGAAGTAAATGAGATCCGGCTGAAAGTCTTCGATCCAGGCGATCAGCGCGGGGCTCACTTTTTCCCTTCCGTACATCCAGAAATACAAACCTGTATGGTGCAAAGCCGCATCGAAATACTGCTTGACCTTGAATTTCAGGCTGCCGGTTTCTTTTACCTGTACGGCACCTTCAGATTTACTTTCGGCGATTGCCCCGCTTTTTGTTTTACGCTGGAAAAATGAAAAAGGAGCAGGCATTTTCAGCTCCTGGAAGCCGATCCTGTAATAATAATCCGCTTTATCAAAATCAACGACTTCTTTACTTTCAACGGCGACCGCCAATCTTTCTTTCGGCCATTTTTTAAATAAGTTGGTTAGCGTGATCCCGCCGCCGGTATCCATCGTAAAGGTTTGCCCGATGATCAGCACCTTTGGAAAGGCATGATCATTTGACCATGTTTCTTTTTTCTGAGAATCCTGTTTACTGGTGGCCATATGATTAATTAAGGCTGAATTTTCTTTTGACTTTTACGTTTTGCACTTGTTGCCTTGCTACGGGCAGGTAGACCAGCGCCAGGAAGAGCAGCCCTTTTAAAAATGCCTCGTCATAGATCTGTTCGGAAAAGCTGACCACCCATAAGAGCAATATACCCAGCAGTGCCAGCCCGGTACTTCCGCCATGATAATATTTGCCGATCGCTTTAAATGACTGGTAGACCAGGAAAAAATAAACGAGGAAATATAATAAGCCATAATTTCTGATAAAATTGGTCAGCCCGTTTGGCCGGTGTGTCCTGGAACTGGATACGGTCGTTCCGAATAAGACCTCGATCCTGCGGCTCCAGCCCAGGATGGGCCTTTCTTCGATGTCTTTAAGGTCCATTAACGCGGATCCGAAACGGTTATTGGATTCGCCACTGACCGATAATTGCTTTTCGATCTTACTGCCCAGGAAGTCAAAACTGGTAAAGGCCAGCGCCGAGACGGTCACGATCAAAAATAGCCCGATGTATTTTACGTTGGATTTTAACCGGAAACAATAGAACGTGATCACCAGCACCATGGCCAGGATACCCATGGTGGATGCCGCAGAACACATGGCAATGATAAATACCGTCGACTGCCGGTCGAAGAGGTCCGAAAAAGTTTGGATATTTTTAGTGTAATACTTTAAATATAAAGCAATGTTCAGGTAGACCGCGAAAGCGCCGCTTTCCCAGAATATCCCGGCGTTCCTCGTATACTTAAAGGCGCCGGTAAAAAATTCGGGCAAAAAAGTATATACGATCAGTGTTGGCGTGGAATAGTTTTTAAAGTCCTTCTGCAGCGGGAAAAGGGCAGCTGCCAGGTTGTATAACCCTCTTCCGACACCGGGAATATAGCACAATACCGTAAACACAAATGAGATGATACAGATCACATACATCGTGTATAGAAAGACGGGGATGAACCGGCTTTTAAGTATGTTCACCACCGTAAAACTGAAAAGCAGGATCAGGAAGAGTTTAATAATGGTTTGTTTATAATCGAGGTCAAACATGAACGCGTGCATGAATTCATAGCCGATAAAAAAAACAAAAATGAACAGCGTCCGCGTGTAGATCGTCCGGTTATAATGGGTTAAAAGATAATAAAGGGAGATCAGCGATAAAACGGATATGAATAAAGGCAGATTTTGCGAAAAGAACGGGTTCCCCGACAGCGCGAGCAGCAGGAACATGAGCAGGAACTCCAGCCTGGTCACCGGTGCATCGTCACTTATTCCAGATGTCAGCTGCTGTCCCATTTAATATTTTATTAGATTGGATTTTAAATGCGATGAGGTTGGGCAAGGTCGTACAGACCATGGCCATGGTGACGCCTGCCGGGCCAAAATGGAGCGTCGTACAAAATAATATGGAAACAGGGATCGTAATAATGATGGATATGACCGCCATATAGAGCTGCAGCCTGATCTTACCGGAACCGTTGATAAACATATTATAGGGGGCCGACAATAAGTTGATTACAGTGTAGAGCGTCAGCGCTATCGTCATGAACAAAGGGATCCGTACCGCGTTCCCCACCCACAAAAACACAACCTGGTCCACAATCAGTGCGGAAAAGATAACCGCCGTAATAAGTATAAGGGAGATCTGCTGCAATTTTTTAAGGGTGTTCCTGATCCAGGTAAAATCCTGCTTGACGAAAGCTTCCGTAAAAGGAGTCCAAAAAGCATACGTGATAATGGTATTGATCATGATCCCGATCGAGAAATATTTAAAGGCGATGTTATAGACCGTAACCTGTTCCGGCCCGAAGAGCTGGGTCAGGATGATATCATCGGTCGATACGACGACCAGGATGGACATTTGGATAATGAAAAACTGCACGCCCAGACCCAGTAATTCATGCGCGTAGCGGAACTTCACCGACCCGAATGCGGGTTTGATCGACTTGTATTTTGTATTAAACAAAATAAAGTTGAAGAGCACCAGGATAAATACGGGCGCCGCGCTTAAAACGATTGCGGCGCCGTACAAAGAGCCCGGTACCGTTTTAGTCAGAATAAAGATACCTGCAAAGGCGATGGTACTGCCCAGGGGACCCATCAGGTTATTGAGCGCCGGGTTCTGGTTCGCGTACATGACCACGCTGATCAGGTTAAAAATGAAACGAAAGCAGAAAAATATAAATACATAAAGCACCAGATGGCTGAGCTCCGCTCCGATCGCTGGTGACACATTGAGGATCGCCGCCCAGTTTAAAAACGGGTTGATGCAAAGAAACAGCACCATAAAACCGGTGAAGATCAGCGTTACGATCGCGTAAGCGGTGCTCACATATATTTTACCGAGTTCATAGGTTTCGTTCGCGAGCGACTCAGCCAGCTTATTTCTGAGGCCGTGCCCGATTCCGATATCAAAAAAGTTGAACCATTCCAAAAGCGAGGCCAGCGTCAGCCAGATGCCATAATGGAACTTATCTAAATAATGAAGTGTGAGCGGGACCAGCGCGAATTGTATAACGATGGAATATCCTTTTATGAAAAAGGAAAATAAGATATTTTTTGCGGCTTTGTTGGTTCTGGCATTACCGCCAAATACTTTCGTATAGAAATTTCTTATAGCGATCACAGATTTAACTTAATGATTTTGAAGATTATAACAAGAAATAAAAATTTAAGTTTAATATATTTGATAAATTTTATCTTTATAAGAAATAATTAAAAGTTTACATACAAGGCAACATTTCTTAAACTGTTTCGTAAAAAATCTAACCATTGATTTAAATTACGAAATTATAATGTCAAAAGATTTTACCGGGAAAAATGCTTTTTTTAAACAATCAAAATCAATGCTATTACTCATCGTATCCCTTTGGCTCAGTTGTAAAAAAGAAGCCGTGCCCGTCGCCGGAAAAGATTCGTCCGGTATCACGACAACCGTTTCCGCTTCCTCCTACGCGGTAACGGTGCAAAATAAACCCGTGGCAATTTTCGATGCCGCCCTTACCGCAAAAGGCGATCTTTCCGCGTATCAAAAAACCCCGGGCGACCCTTTCACCGCCATGGTGATCAATCCCGCTTGTATCAGCGTCGTAAACGATCCGGTCTACAGCAGCAAAAGAAAGGTCATGCTGATGAATGTTAATGTGCAGGACAATGCCGGGATCACTAAAAATCCCCGTGCACAGGTGCAAACCCCGATGAGCTATACCGACGGGCAGACCATTTATGTCGGCTTCTCGGTACGCTTTACCCAAACTTTCTGGACCTACTTCCTTACTTTTTCCGAATTCTATGGTGCCCCTTACATCGGTACGTCCCCCTTCAGGTTAGGCATACAGGGGAGCAATATCGTTGCCGTTGCTACCGATCTCGGGAAAGAAAAGAACCTGTACCAAAATCAAATGCAGGCCAACGTCTGGTACGACTTCGTTTACCGGGAGGTTCTAAGTACCGACCCGTCGAAGGGCCAGGTCCAGGTATGGTTGCGTAAACAGGGTCAAACCGGCTTTAGCGAAATTCTGCCGTCCACCGGTCTGGCTACGATCACCGCGGCTAATTTAACAGGACCCAATTATCATAAATTAGCCTGCTATTATGATAAGGACAATACCTATACGGATGCCTCGAAAAAGACGCATGTCAGCAATCTCAAAATGTATCTGGCGAACCATAAAATAGGCAGTTCCTTTGATACCGTTGCACCCGCGCTGATCAAATAATGGTGGGGAACTAATAAGCTTCTATTTCCACGCGCCTGTTCTTTTGCCTTCCCTCCCGGGTACGGTTACTCGCGATCGGCTTGGTATCCCCAAATTCCGTAGCGGCTATTTTGGAGGTATCGCAACCTTTGCCCGCGATATATTGTTTTACGGATTCAGCCCTCGCCTGGGATAATTTCCAGTTAACCAGGTAACTTCCCCGGTTATCGGCATGACCCGATACTTTAAGCGATGCTTTTGTGCTTTTTAATTTTGACGCGACCATATCCAGTTCGCTGTAATAGCTTTTTTTGATCGAAGCCTTATTAAAATCAAACTGGATATTTTTGAAATTAAAATCCGCGCGTCTTAGTGACCCGGTTTTTGCGGATTTCGAGCTTAAAGACTTGTTTTTGGAAATTTTAGCGGGTCCCGGAACCCTGAACGCGGAACTGGTGAGGATCAGGCCTGTGCCTGCCAGCACATACCATGCTTGTTTAATAAAATTTTTCATGTCTTTGATAATTAAGATAATAAAATAGTTTATAATTAATATAATTACGAATTATCAAAAGAATAGTTTGTGCCGGGGACAATTAAATTTAAGCTAAATGATTTATAATCAAATAAATGTCCTTTTCCCCGTGGTTTCGGTGGTAAGCATTGAGCAGATTCAGTTCTCTTTTCGTCATGCCTGTTGTACTGGTGACCAGTACGATCGCGGCCGGCAGTAGTTTTAAGGCCTTTTCAAAGGCGGCGCCATCCATCGGGTACCCGTCGATCAGGATATGGTCAAATAAAAGCATCGTATCCTTTAGAAGCGATGCCATCCTGTTCATGGTTAAAACGTTATTCATCTCCGGTACCCCCGGGGTGATCAACCATAACCCGGGAATTTTAGCCGGGCAGATGACATCGCCTGGCAAAGTCCCGTGGTCGCCTAAATAATTGCTCAGCCCTTTATGGGTCCCGGCGGCAGCAAAATTGCTCGTTTGGGGATTAGCGCCGGTCTGGATCAAAAGCGTTTTTTTTCCGGCGTAGGCCAAACCAATGGCGACCTGGGACGCCAAAAAAGATTTTCCCGTACCCGGCGCCAGGGAAGTAAAAATAAGCGGGCGGCCCTTTAACTGCCTTTCAATACCAGCCCGGATAGTTGACAGTTGCTTTGCGAACACTGAATTAAATTCGCCGGAATACAGAATCGTCTCATCCCGCTTTTTTTCACTTAGCGTCCCCAATAATGGTAATTTGACCTGGCGAATGATATCATCAGCAGACCATTTCAACTTTTCCTTCGTGCTGAAATAAAAATAGGGAACAGGGACCAGCAAGCCCAGCAGAAAACCGAAAAGCAAGGTGGTACCGACAGCGCTTTCACCGGAGCTGATCTTCACCGGGGACGCGCTATCATAAAAATTATTTTCAGCCTGATCGTCCTGCTGCAGGTTTTCCCGCTTTTGCAGGAGGTTCAAAAGCAGGCTGGTCTCTGCCAACTGCTGCTGGTTCAACTGCCCGATCAGATCCTTGTTAACTGTTTTATCTTTCCGGTCCGGCAAGCCCTTCAAACAGGCTAAAACAGCTTGAGTTTGTTGCTCCAACCTGTTGATTTTATTGAAACAGGCGACTTTAAGCACATTTACGGAATAGGCAGCCTCCACCGATCTTTCAGCATCCGGCTTTTCGGTTTCAGCTAATTTTTGTTTTCGCAGCTGGCTGTTATTCAGCTCGTCGATCAGGAATTTTAAGGAGTCATCCGGCACTTCGAAGGTGTTTGGCACGAAGGCAAATTGCCGGGTCGGGAGTTTAACATAGTAAGCGATGGTCCGGAGTATATCCAATTGCTTTTTAAGCGCAGCTTCATTTAAAGGAACCTGCCCGACCGTACTCGCTACCGGACCGTCATTTGATCTTTGCAATATGGCTAGTTTTATTTTGTTCAGTTTCAGGGTCTGGTCCAGGGAATCGAGTTGCCGGGTCAGGTAGCTGATCGCGGCCTTTGTTGAACTGACCCGTCGGTTATTTTCGAAAAACAACCTGCGCAGGGTCAACAGCAAAGGAACCGCATTTTGTTCACCGGCGGGCAAGGATAAGCTGACCTTTCCCGGGTCCCCGGCAACAGGTTCCAGGTCCAGTTCCTGATAATATTTATCCGTAAGGCCGGTCAGGTTGTTAATTTTCAGGGCGACTGCCGTCAAAGCCGTGGTTTCCCGGGGTTTGAGCAGGATGAATTCCAGATCAGGCCATATGATCTTTTGTCCGAACCTGTAAACCGTCTTTTTATCACCCACGGTAATTACGAAAGAACGATCAGTTATCGCGTCAACTTCAAATTGCCTGTCTGCATGCAAGTCATTTTTTAAGATCAGGATCTTCACAGGTGAAGTGGCTTCCGTCAGCGGCTTATCCCGGAAAAACTGAGGCTGAAAATAACCTGCCGCGTAATCCAGCCGGCCCAGGGCCTGGCGGAGCAAGTCCTTCGAATGAAGGTAAACGATCTGCCGTGCTGCAAAATTTGAAACAGCCTGATCGTTTTGGTCCGGGTCTGTCATTTGTTTACGCGCAATTTGTCTGTAACCTATGGGAACAACGATCTCCGCCCTGCCGCTTTTTTTGCTGAAAACAAGTACCAGCAAAGCAACAGATACACAGATCGTGACTGATAACAGCAAAATACACCCCATGAAAACGAAAGATCGTTCCCGGGTTCGTTTTGGAAAAATCGCAGTTATATAACCAGGTCTCATTCAGTATTTTGCAATAATATTTTTGAATAATTAAAATATATTAATACAATTACTGAATATAAAGGCATAAAGTTTTTTCCCGGTAACATTTATTTCTGAAAACCGTAAAAGCATTATGCCCAATTTTCATTTAAACTATAACGCGCTAGCAGGATTATTTTTCATGAGTGACAACAATGGTGAGTGGTCGGATTTAAACCGTTCATCACACGATAATGCGAAGACAATTAAGGACCAAAAAAACAAGTTGCTCAAAAATTTCGCGTGGAAATTCACCTTTACCCTATTATTTTTCTTCGCCGGAATTGTTTCGGTGATTTCCGGTAGCAAACTCTGCCTGGTTTTTTTTACAGCAGGTTTGATCCAGCTGATATTTTCGATTTTCCAGTTTGCAAAATACCAAAAAGCAAACCGGATCCAATAAAACCCCTGCGCTTTACGCAAGGGATTCGGCCTTGTTATTTTTGTTACTGAAAACCCGGTTTTCGGATTGTTGCCCTGATTCGATCAGGCTTTCCGGGGTCGTTAGTAACACGCCGGCGATATCGAAAAACCTTTTGATATTCATACTTGCTTTACCGGCTTCTATTTTGCTGTAGGCGTTTTGAGATATACCCAGTCTGAATGCCATATACTCCTGAGAATAACCCAGGTCATGCCGGCGGTTACGGATATTGACCAACAAAAAATTGACTTTTTCTTCTATCGCTGCCATCTCAATAGAACATACGATCTGAAATGAACAAAGGATGTGCGGCCCTCCATTTTTTTTAAACCCTAAGGGTGCAAGCAAGGAATGGCGTAAACAGGAGAAAACAAAGCCTGTTGTTTTTTTCTTTAGACCATATATGGAATCAAGGGCTTTTTTGTACATCTCGCTATTGGCTGACATCCTGATCGCGGTTTCCAAATTTGTGGGCGCTGCCTTTACGGGAAGCTCTTCCATGATGGCAGAGGCAGTTCATTCCGTGATCGATGCCGTCAGCCAGCTGCTCCTGATATGGGGTGTCAAACGCAGTAAGCGGCCGGCAGATGCTGCCCGGCCGTTTGGTTACGGGCGCGAATTATATTACTGGTCCCTGATCGTATCCCTGGTCATTTTTATCATGGGCGGTTGTATTTCCATATATGAAGGCATCTGGCGCATCAGGCACCCCGTTTTTGACGGTGACCCTAAATGGAACTACATCATCTTGGGGATCGCTTTCCTTTTCAATTTTATTTCTATGCTGAGCGCCTTAAAAGCTTTTAATGCGCAGCGAAAATCGACGGGTTTTTGGCGTGCACTGATCAAAACGAAAGATCCCTCAACCATGATCGTATTATTGGGCGATATCGGCGACCTGATCGGGCTCGTGATCGCTTTTTTAGGGATATTTATTGGCAGGCTATTGCAAAACGCTTCAATTGACGGTTACGCATCGGTCGCGATCGGACTGTTGTTACTGATCATTTCAGGCTTCCTGATCCGGGAAAGCAAAAGTTTACTGTTGGGCGAATCGATCAGCCCGCGCGCCAGGCGTGGCATCATTTCGCTTGCGGAACAGGATACCGCGATCAGCAAGGTCAAAGGTGTGGCCTCCATTTACCGCTCTCCTGAGGACGCGATGGTGATGGTCAGTGCGCGCTTTAAGGACAACCTGAGCATGACGGAGCTGAAAGCAGCGATTGACCGCGTAACCCGTCATATTCAAAAAGATTTTCCCCAGGTTAAACAGGTAGTGATATCTCCGGTTTAAGGATATTGGAGCGATTCTGAAAACAATTGCGGTATTCGTTTCTTTATAGGTCAAATACCCCTTTAAATGAAAACTAAAAAGAACTTTTTCGAACGCTTTTCCAATTGGGCGACAGCTGCGACCGGCAGTTCCGCGGCTTTTATGATCGCCATTGCCGCTATCGTGGTCTGGCTGGCCACAGGCCCTGTAGCTAAATATTCCGATACCTGGCAGCTGATCATCAATACCGGGACGACCATCATTACCTTTTTAATGGTGTTCCTGATCCAGAAGTCGCAAAATAAAGACTCCAAAGCCATTCACCTGAAACTGAACGAACTGCTGGCCGCGCACGAAGGCGCCAGCAACCGTATGGTGGATATCGAGGACCTCACAGAGAAAGAACTGGACCATTTGCACCAGTTTTACCAACAATTATCTGACCTGGCGGAAACGGAAGATGATATTACCTGCACCCATTCTATCGATGCGGCTGAACAAAATCATTTATTGAAAGCAGGACGCTATAAAAAATCTCTGACACCGGAAAATTAATGTTCAGGTCCGGCGGGGCTCGCTCCTGCCCGGATCATTTTGTTTTTCGTCTACCCGCTCCCGGATCTTATGCAGGTCAGTTTGTTCTTTCATTTTTTCCAGCTCTTTGTCCTCTGCACTGTTAAGTCCAAGTTTTTGATGGATCTCATGCAGCATACGAAGGATTTTAGTGATCTCGCTTTCTGCCCTGACGTTGACCTCAAATTCAACCTGCTGCCTGATCTTTTCGATCCTTCCCTGCCTGTTCTGATTGATCAAAACGGATACGGAAAGGATCACTGCAAAAATGGAAACGGCCATTTCAAGCGCGGGGAACGGAAAGGGGTCCAGTGGTTGCAGGCCGGGGATCAAACCGGTGTTCCAGCAGATCCAAAGCGTAAACAGCAAAATGCAAATCAGGAGGAATATCATACTGCCAAACATGTTCGCGATAAAAATCGCCAGTTTATCAGCGCTTGTTTTGGGGATGTCCAGTGAGGACTGTAACTGACGGTCTTTTGCCATGGCATGGGGAATTAATTTGTAATATTGATCAATAATAACCAATTATGAAACAAATCTTTACACTGGCTATTTTCTTGACAGGATTAACTGCGTTTGCCCAGCGGCAACCGGCTGCGCCCCTGGTCGCGAAAGCATTGCTGTCAAAGCGGGATACCACCATAGAATCCGATACTTCGAAAGAAAACCAGGAACCACGTTATTATTATCTTTCCGTAAATACGAATATATTTGTCAATACGAAAGGCGGGTTCGCCAAACGTTTTGCGCCCGCTATAGAATTTGGAAGAACCTATGGTATCTTTGATATCGGACTGGCTACCGGCTACGCAAAAACCACCGGCGGGGATACCACGCATTACCTCGAGTTCCGGCCGACGATCAATGTTTTCTCAAAAGGACGTTTTGCGGAAGCGCTCTGCCTTGGCGGGGGTTATGTTTTTCGGGCGAAACAGGGCCTGATGACCGAGATCTGTAACAGTATTAATTTTAACGTTTCGGAAAATATCGCGCTCGCCGTAACACAAGGGTACGTATTCTATGACGGCACGAACGATAACCGGGGCACCCAGTACATGGGCCTGGCTTTCACCTACAATTTTCTTAAGCCCCATAGCGTCAACAAACAACGCAAGAAAAAGGCGCTGGTCAGTGATAACTAACTATGGGTGTACGCGTTCGCTTAGCCAACTAATTTAAGATTGATCTCCTTTTCGAGCTGGGGCGAACAGTTTAAAATACTGTAAGTACCGGAAACCACATTCACATGCAGGTCAGCTCCTTCGGCGAGCAATTTATTTTCCAAATCTTTACCCAGCTTACCGATAAGCTGCGCTTTCATGGCCCTGATCACAATGCCCGGCAAGGCATCGCGAAACTCACCGACGGTTTTTACCTTATTTTCCATAACGGTTTAACAAAATCCTGTTGAAGCGGTTTTTCTTTACCCCACTAATTTTTTCAGTTTGACCATGGTGAGATTGGCGGTAATCGGTTCTTCTCCGACAGCCTGGTAGCCCATTTTTTCGTAAAGCCTCAGGTTGCGTAAACTCCGGTGACCGGTGGATACCCTGAACGATGCTACATCGCTGAAAGAATTTTCTATCGCGTTCATCAGCAACTTACCGATTCCTTTTCCCTGCATTTCCGGGTGGACCACCAATTTCGCAATAAAACAGTCTCCCTCGTCCATGCGGGCACGTACGCTGCCGACAATTTCGTTGCCCTTCATTGCTTTTAAGATAATTCCGTTTTCAAACTCTTTGCGGATAGATTCTTCCGTCTGCAGCAAAGGCGGTAAACTGAAATCCCCGTAAAGCTCCGCCTCGGACCGAAAGGCCAGTTTCTGCAGGGCAAGGATCGCCGGCAAGTCTTCCGGCTTAGCTTTTTCTATCTGGACGTCATTGGCCAACATATCCAAATTTAACAATTTTTTAAGCGATTATTTCTTTGGCTCCCCGTCATCCGCGTCCGGCATGCCGACCAGGTCATTCGCCGGACCATCCAGCTTACTTTTCTCAGCTTCAGGCTCACCGACGTTGCCGGATTCAAGCTCATGCACGTCTTTTTCGTTCTCAATTTCCTGGCCATCCCTGCTTTGGATTTCATTATCCTTTTCAATGGCATGTGCGGGCTGTTCTTTGGGGTCTCTGTTCATGATCTTATTTTTTAAATAACTGGATTTATGTAAATAATAAATACGCCAATGCGACCCTGGGCACGCCTCCTGCCGGGGCTCAATAGGTACATTGCTTGAACAACACACTTTTTATAACATAGTTATGTGAATATATTGTTATGTTTTTATGAAATTAAAAACTCAGTATCTTTGCTTGATGATCAAAAAGCACATAGAGCCCGATGGCGAATGGGAACCGATACACCAGGAGATAGGCGGGCGCGTTTTACGGCCGGAAGCTTTTTCATTTAAAAAGGTATCGATCAAAGGCAGCACCTATTCCGTTTTGTCACAGGATTATGATGAAGGGATTATCCGGGTGAATGGGGACAAACTGGATATTTATAATACCGACGGAGTACATAATGGCCGGCACCTGACCGCTATTTATCAAATTACGTCCGGCGAGCTTACCATTTGCTACAATCTTAACGGAAATGCCTACCCAAAAGACTTCATCACTCAAAATCAACCTGAACTCTTTTTATCGGTTTTTAAAAAGGCTAGTGTTTAGTATTTACTACAATAAACGCTTGCTTCACTTCCTGCTGACGGCGGAATCCAGCGTGGTACCGGTTTTGCTGGGTAAACAGTAAACGAACTTAAAATTAAAAATCATGAGATCATTACTGTACATCATTGCCGTCATCCTGATCATTGGCTGGGCCATCGGAACTTTCGCTTATGCAGCGGGCGGTTTAATTCATATTTTATTGGTCATCGCGATCATCTCACTCATACTTGGCTTCCTTCGCAGGGATACGGTAGTCTAATGTACCATAGATAAAACCGAAAGGTGTGCCATAAATAGGCACACCTTTTTTTATGGAATCTTTGCAATCTGAATGAGGGCGTCCCCGTTTGCAAGCGCTTAAAAGCCATCAGTGATATTGTTAAATTCCATGCTCCGTAAATCAGCGAAAATAGTCCGGTTCAAATCTTATTCGGGCATGGGGTGACGCCTGCCGATCATTTTAAAGATCCGGTTAACGAGATCATTTACTTCATAAGGCTTTTCAATAAAGTCATTCACGCCAGCATCTACAGCAGCAGACTTTTCTTTGTCCACGACCGAAGCCGAAAAGGCAATAATGGGAATGTCTTTTTTGGGGCCGGGAATTTCTGTCCGGATCTTCCGGGTCGCTTCATAGCCATTCATCACGGGCATATGCGTATCCATTAAGATCAGCTGATAATCATTTGCCTTCAGTTTTTCAAGCGCTTCCAGGCCGTTTTCAGCGAGGTCAACCCGGATATTATATTCCTTTAACATTTCAACAATGATAAACTGGTTGGTCGTATCATCGTCTACCAGCAAAATATGCAGTTCTTCCAACTCAGATACTTCTTTTAAATGCGGCTGGGTTTCAGATTTGGCAGCGGCACCGGAAAGTTCAAACCAATCAGTAAAGATAAAGGTGGTACCTTTATTTATCGCGCTATCAATGTGTAAGGTTCCGCCCATCAATTCTATCAGTCTTTTTACGATGGAGAGGCCGAGCCCCGTACCGCCGAAGGTTTGCCAGGTTTTATCTTCCACCTGCTCAAAACGTGTAAATATCCGTTCAATAGAGGATTGAGGGATACCGATACCGGTGTCCCTGACACAGAATTCCAGTTTAACCGATCCTGTTTTCTTTTCCACCATTTTCAGCGACACCGAAATGCTGCCATCTATGGTAAACTTGATCGCGTTACTGATAATATTCATCAGGATCTGCTGGATCCTCAGGGCATCAGCCATTAACGAAGGCGGTATGTCTTTTTCTATCGCGCAAAACAATTCCAGGCCCTTTTCCATTGCCAGCGGCCGTGTAACATCACTTAAAGTTTTTACCAGTTCAGGCAGGTCAGTTTCGGAACGGATAATATCTACTTTTCCGGCATCGATCTTGGCGCTTTCTAAAATATCATTAACAATACCCAGTAAGGCGGCAGAGGAATATTCTACCAGGCGGATCATACCTTTTTGATCATCATTCAATGCCGTCTCCTTCAGTAAATGGGTCAACCCAATAATCGAATTTAACGGCGTCCTGATCTCATGGCTCATGTTAGCCAGAAAATTCTCCTTCAGCGCCTTAGCTTCTTCGGAGTCTTTGATCGCTTTAAATAGTTCGTCCTGGTAAATTTCTAATTCTGCGTTCTTATGATTTATTTCCTTTTGATAATTAACCAGTATGATCAGTGAATTGACCTTAGCAGTGGTAATATAGAGGTCCAGTGGTTTGAACAGGTAATCCACAGCACCGTTCGTCAACCCTTTTACAACGTCGTCTGCACTCATGGAATAGCCCGTCATCAGGATCACCATGATGTGGGAAGTTCGCGGATCAGCCTTGATCAGGTCCAGTAACTGAAACCCGTCGATATCGGGCATTTTCACATCGATCAGGGCGATCGAAATATCGTTTTCCAGACAAAGCTGAATTACGGTTTTGGGTAAGGCGGTAGTAAAAATCGTTAACTCATCCCTTTCTAAAGAAGACTCCAGTATATCGAGATTACTTTCATTGTCATCTACGATGAGCAATTTGATATTTTCCATTGGTAAATAAATTGAATTACCAATCAATTGTTTTACGGCCTGTGAAAAATACCGGTTTAAACCGGTGCATCCCGGCCATTCCAACTTTTACCTGGCGCGCTTCTTTTTGATTTAAAAACGGCGGCGCTTTACATCAGAGGTTACTTATTACCTTGCACAACAACCGGATTTAAAAGAAACGGCCCGTCCAGCGGGCCATTTCCTTTTTTTTTGGGGTTTCTTAGATTAGGAAGCCTGCTTCTTTGAATGGTAATGTTCTGCCAGTTGCAAGGCCTGGTAGGCGTTTACCACGCCGCCTGTAACGCATAGTTCAGTAAATGGCACGCTTAAAGTTTTCCCCTCTTTGGTCAGGTTCACCGGGTGGCTCACTTTGGTCACCGACTGCAGGATGATCGCCTTTACGTCCGCCGCGCTCAGCTTCGGATAATACTCCCGGATCAGGGCCGCCAGCCCTACTACAACCGGGCAGGCCATCGAGGTGCCGTCGTATTTAGCATAGCCTCCGCCCGGGATCGTCGAATAGATCTGTTCGCCCGGCGCAAATACGTCAACCGCCGTCGCCCCATAATTAGAGAACGGCGCTTTTAAAGTTTCATCATCCTTCCAGCCCGAAGCGCCCACTACGATATATGCCCCGGCCGTAGTGCCATCCAGGAACTTCCGGTTCGGAAAGTTGGCTACACTATCAATATTTTCATTACTGTTACCTGCCGCCTGGATCAGTAATACATCTTTGGAAAGCGCGTATTTAACCGCCGCGTCCACCGCTGCCTTGTCATAACTGTAAGGTTTACCAAAACTCATGTTGATCACCCTGGCACCGTTATCCGCCGCGTAACGGATCCCGTTGGCGATATCTTTATCCCTTTCATCACCGTCAGGGACGGATCTTACCGCCATGATCTTCACATTATCGGCGATACCCCTGATACCAATATTATTATTCCGGTCGGCCCCGATGATCCCGGCCACATGGGTACCGTGGTGCGCGTCAGCGCCCGTTACGTCGTTATTACCATAATTCCTTTCCGCGGAATTGTTATAGTTATCACCTACCAGTTCAGGCCTTGGGTCGTAGTTTACATTGAGCTGGTAGTCGACTTCCTCCTTGTAATGATCCAGGCTCTTTTGCAACTGGTCTGATTTGAAAGACGCGAAGTCGCCGCCTTGTCCCAACACAGTTGTTACTACACGTAATACGTGCTCCTGCCCCCTGCCTTCAGGTTTCAGGGCCTGGAAGTCTGCCAGTTCAGGTGCTGTCTTACCTGTTTTTGTCACCAGCGTATCCAGGATCGCCGCGAAGCGCTCTACCCCCTGCAACCCCTTTTGGGCTTCCGCTAATTGCTGGTCAAAATCCGCCTGCATTTTCGGATCGTTCTTACCGTCCCCCCGGCGGATCAGGCGCGTCAGCTCCAGGTTATCATAATGCACATTCCCCTTAGCCGAACCAATAAAGCCCCAGCCGTGCCGGTCGTCCGGATAGCCTTTCTTACCCGGGTTCGGGTTGAGCCATAAAACGCTCAGCAAATCAGTATGGGTCGTATCCACACCACTATCGAGCACGGTGACCACGACCTGTTTTGATTTCTTGTTCTGTAATAGTTCTTTATACGCGCGGTCATCACTGATCCCGAAAATATGATCCTGCTGCAGGTCCAGGTGCTGCCAGTCATTACTTTGCGCATGGGCCGCTGTAAAAGCAAGCAAACCCACAATGGTTAATTTTAATCTGTTCATAAAAGTCTATATCGAGCTAAATTGAATATTCCCTAAAACAATCGCAAGCATTTCCGGATTTTCAAGAAATTTTACTGTTAAAAACCGGTTTAGCAAAGTTTTTTACAGTGAAGACGGTGTTCATCTGCTTCCATCGTGTTGACTAAGCCTGCGCGGAAAATACCCTTATCCGCTCCAAATTATTTATTTTAGCGACCTATGACCGACCTCCAGCGATTCAACCTGTACTGGCTCTGCCAGGCAATGACCGTACCTACCCATTCAGCCGCGCATTACTATTATGACAGCCGCACCAAAAAATTCTTTTCCGAACAAGGTTCCGGCTTGCTGGATATGATTAACCTGCTGTTATTGGAACCACAGAAAACGGATCTTGAAACGAGGCTCGCCCACATCGACAGCGAAGCATCAGAGATCGTAGAGTTCCCCAGGCTGAATCAAAAAGACAAAGTATCTGTACAACTACTTTTCCTCTCCAATTTTCCCGGCATCATGCAAGAGGAAAACCTCAGACTGGCCGCGGAAAAGCAGCCCGACGCGCCTGGTTTCGTACTCGATGACCTCGAAGCCATGAACCCCGCCTTCGCCCCCATGCTGCCCTACTGGGAAGACTTTAAACTCCAAACCATTCAATATTACCTTGAACAATTTACCGGCATCATCGGTATTACCCTGAAAATGGTCAATTGATCAGGACCATAAGCACATAAAAAATTATTCAAACCGCTTAAGGCAGGTTCAAGACGTTCCGACGGTAAAGTAGAGAAGCCATTCCAGAATTTGTCCCGACAATCGAGGTAACACTGTTTGCCCCGGCGTACGTTGAAATATTGAATTTTATTTTTTTTGTTATCTACCACCACGTAAAATAACCGCGATTATATTTGAATATCGAAACGCGGCGCACCTGCCGCGATGTGATAAGGTTTAGGTTTAAAGTCCTCGGCGGCGAGCGCCCGGGGCTTTATTTTTGAATTCACTACTAACCTTGTTTATATTTACCTGCTAATTAATTAAACCATGATCTCAAAACTTTTCGTGGTCGGCTTTCCGCGTGAGATGCAGGAAACGGCATTGTTGGAATTATTTTCTCTTCATGGCGACGTAGCCGCGCTAAATATTGTACGCGATAAAACAACAGGATCCAGCCTGGGCTATGGTTTTGTGGAAATGGGCGATCAAATGGCGGCAGAACGCGCTATCGCTGCCTTAAATGGTTTGAAAATCGGTGATCGCACCATCGGCGTTCGCTATGTGGACAAACGCCCGGCATTTAAGGCGGCGGAACCGCTAAAAAAGAAAAGGCCAAGACGGCAGATCAGCTAAGTTCACTGACCATTTGTTTGAGTGAACAGAGGTTTCCCAGCGCGTCTCCGGCCGTATTGTTGAAATAGCAATAAACCGATCTCCCCTCCTGCAGCCATTCGTGAATATATGCGGCATACTCATAAAGAAAATATTCGGTATAACTGCCTTTGTAATTGCCGGACGGGCCATGAAAGCGCAGGTAAACCAACTCATCCGAGGTCAATTCAACCGGTGTCACTGTTTTCGGAAAGTCCTGCAGTACCATCGTGGCATTTGCCCGGAACAGGATTTCATAAACTTCATCCTTGTACCAGGAATTATGCCGGAACTCTACAGCCACGGGCCAGTCATTTCCAAGCACAAGCAGCAATTCCTGTAGTTGTGGCAGCGCTGCACTTTGCAAGCCGGGCGGGAGTTGCACCAGCAAACAGCCCCGGTGAGCTTTCGGGACGGCTATCGCTTCCTTAAACCGCGTCACATCTTCCGCTTTAAAGATCAGGTTTTTCCGGTGCGTGATTTCCTTCCAGAGCTTGAACGTGAACCGAAAATTTTCAGTCACTTCTTCAGACCAGCGCTTTACCGTTTTCGGCTGCGGTAAATGATAAAACGAACTGTTGATCTCAATGCTGTTCTCCTGACGGGCGTAAAAACCCAGCCTGGAAAGATGCGCCTGGTGCGGCGGGAAGTCTCGCTTAGGCATCGCAATCTTGAGCCCGCTTGTCCCGCCGTAAAATCCACTCACGAAGCTTGTCTTAGCTTGGCTTCCATACTCAGGGTCGTATGGGGTACGGCGCGCAGCCTTTCAGCCGGAATGAGTTTGCCTGTGCTTCGGCAAATGCCGTAGGTTTTATTTTGGATCCTGACAAGAGCGGCTTCCAGTTGCTCAATGAACTTCTTTTGGCGCGATGCCAGCTGCGTGTTGTGTTCCTTTTCATAGGTCGCGGAACCATCTTCCAGTGTCTTGCCGGCGATCGCCGAATCGTCACCATTGCTGTTGCTGGCATTAAGCGAACCCAGCAATTCGCCAAGTTCTTCACGCGCGCTTTGCAGCTTATTTTCGATCAGCGATTTGAATTCCGTAAGTTCCGCGTCATTGTAGCGGGTTTTTTGTAGTTTTTGTTCCATGCGGTGTACAACAGGCCGGCCGCTTTTTTGTTGCCAAAATTTTTATTTCCTGATTATGAGTGTGCCAGTTGGTATTTGTCAAAAGCCGTCCGTGAAGTTTTCCTTTCTCCTTATCTTCGTATTATGAAAAACATTTGGATCATCTGCATCTTATTTTTGTCCCTTGTCCTGGCTTCATGGGGATTTAAAGGGCACCGTGCCGTCGCTACCATCGCCCAACATCATTTAACCAGCAATACCGCTTACGTCGTTTCCGCTTACCTGAACGGGCAGGGCATGGCGGACGTTTCTACCTGGGCGGATGAGAACCGCAATCAAACTACCGCACCCTGGCATTTTTTGAACCTGCCCCCGGGCTTAAGCCATGAAGCTTTTGCAAAGGCCGTAGCAGGCAGCGACAACAATGTCTACAACGCAATCCTCAAAGCCGAAGCGGAACTAAAGGACAATAGTTTGGGTAATGAGCAAAAGAACGAAGCGCTGAAATACCTGATCCATTTGGTGGGCGACGCGCACCAGCCCATGCACATCTCCCGCAAGGAAGACAAGGGCGGCAATACCATACAAGTACGATTTGACAACAAAGGTACCAACCTGCACAGTCTTTGGGACAGCAAGCTGATCGACCATGAAGGACTGAGCGAGGCGGATATCGCTAAAAACTATGATACCGCCACACCCGCCGAAATCAAACAATGGCAGAACGACAGCCCGATGGAATGGATCTGGGAGAGCTACCAGATCAGCAGCGAACTTTACGCGAATGTTAATCCCGGACAGGACATCGACGAAGCCTACTACCAGAAATACATCCCGGTCATCCGCAAACGTATCGACCAGGCCGGCATCCGTTTGGCAGGCGAACTCAATAAACTTTTTAACAACGCGCAGGCACCCAAAATAACAGCACAAACGCCTGCGGCAACCGCGGTCGACCTGAAAGATGCCGCTAAATTTACCGGTAAGACGATCACCGTTAGCGGAAAAATTTATAGTGTAAAAGATATCGGCAGTATGGTACTGGCCAATATGGGCGCGGCGTATCCGAACCAACTGTTAACGCTGGCCATCAAGGGCGACGCCAAAGCGGCCGCGACCGGTTTGGAGGGCAAGACGATTACCGTTACAGGACAGGTCATCGACTATAAAGGAAAACCAGAGATCATTGTCGCCGATCCCGGGCAACTTAAATTTTAAAGAACCGGAAATTAACGTAATTGTTCAAGTGCTGCTGCGATGGCTTTCAGTAAAGCGATATCGACCGCTTTGTCCCCTATCGCGCGGAATTGTCCTTCCTCATCCGGATCGAATATGATCGTTGTGCCCTCAACCAGCACCTCGATGCGGTAGGTATAACCAAAAGCATACATCTTTACCGGGAACTCCAGTTCTTCCCCGCGGAAGCTGACCGGCAATAAAAGTTCGTCCATCCTGCAAATATTAAAAAATCCATGACGTCTTTCAGAGTTTTTGCAGAAGTTTGCGCCATGAGAATTGCGATACTGGACGATTATCAAAATGTAGCTTTAAAATTTGCCGACTGGTCGGCTATTGAAACGCGGGCTGAATTAATGGTGTTTAACCAACCGGTAAAGCATATCGAAGAATTAGCGGATTTTGATGTCCTGTGCATCATGCGCGAAAGAATGCCCTTGAACCGGGCAGCGCTGGAGCAATTGCACAAACTGAAACTGATCGTATCAACCGGTGCCCGGAACGCCTCACTGGATAGCGTGGCCTGCAAAGAACTGGGGATCGAAGTCCGCTTTACAGAATACCACGACAGCGGCGCGCCGGAAATGACCTGGGCCCTGCTGATGGCCCTGGCGAGGCATATCCCAACCGAAAATACAAATATGCGAACCGGCGGCTGGCAAACCACCATCGGCACAGACCTGAAGGGAAAGACCATCGGGATCGTCGGGCTGGGCCGTGTAGGCAGCAAGATCGCCCGCTATGCTAAAGCTTTTGAAATGAAAGTGATCGCCTGGAGCGAGAACCTGACCGAAGAAAAAGCGCACCGCGCAGGCGCCGAACTGGTCAGCAAGGAACGCCTGTTCAAGTCCGCTGATTTCGTGACCCTGCACCTGGTGCTGAGCGAACGGACCCGGCACATTGTGGGAACAGATGAATTTGCCTTAATGAAGAAATCCGCCTATTTCATCAATACCTCACGCGGACCTTTAGTCAAAGAGGACGCGCTTATAGCTGCATTGAAAAACAATACGATTGCAGGCGCGGCCCTGGATGTTTACGATCAGGAACCCTTAGCGTCGGATTACCCGTTAAGAACATTGCCCAATGTGGTCTTGACCCCGCATACCGGTTATGTAACCGAAGAAACCTATAAGATATTTTATGGGGATACAGTCAAAGCGATCAACGAATGGCTCAGCCAGCGATAACTCCGCAAGGATACCCTTAGCCCTAAAATGTGATCCCAAACCCCACCTTCAACTTGTTCTTAAAACCCGACCATCAGATTTTCAGCATCTACCGACACAGTTACCGTTAACTCCGGCAACTGTGCCTTGCCGCGATAAGCTACACAATCAGTTCATTTATTGCTACCCGTTTAAAACCGTTTCTACCCGTTTAAACACGACTTACACGGCTATCCCCTGTTAAGTTTGCCTCAACAAAAACACGCAAACACATGAGATTCGCATTATTCTTTCTCGCCCTGTTCGTAACCGTCAGCTGCCTGGAAGGCGCGCCGGCGCTTCATCCGTTCCCAAACTATGGCGCGGTCATCCTGATCTGGATCATATACAATCTATTAATGCTCCCCCGCCGCAGGCGCATCCGTTATTGGCGCAACCGCAGAAACCTCCAGGACCGCTACATGCGTGCTTACCTGCGAAATAACCGGTTCGAATAATTATCTACCACCAGCAGCTACATAGCTATATAACTTCGTAACATGAGACATATCGTGATAGGCGACATCCATGGTCGCGACAACTGGCAGCGCATCAATATTAAATCATGCGACAAAATCATCTTCATTGGCGACTATGTCGACAGCCCTACGCTTTCCGACTATGCCATCCTGGAAAACTTTAAAAAGATCATCAACCTTAAAAAGCGCCATATGGATAAAGTCATCCTGTTACTCGGCAACCATGACGCGCATTATCTCCATTATCCCCATCATCAATGCTCTGGTTTCCGCAAATCCATGCAGCGGGACTTGACTGCTATCCTGCGGCGAAATGCGGATCTTTTCCAAATCGCTTATCAAAAAGACAACTACCTTTTCACCCATGCCGGTGTGACGAATAACTGGTACAATGAAATACAGCGGTTGCCAAAAATCAAAGAATTTGGTGAAACAGCCGCAAACATTGCCGGACAGCTTAACCAAATCGAACATTCCGCTTTTCGCACACATCTTTACGATGCCGGAATCAGCCGTGGCGGTTACGGCTGCGGAGGGCCGCTCTGGGCCGACCTCAAAGAAAGCTTTAGTGATTGCCTTCACGGCTGTCACCAGATTGTCGGCCATACCAAGGTCGAAGAAATCCGGACCATAAGCTACACTGACAGATCCATCACCTATACCGATGTATTAACCGCCAGGGAACAATTTCACGAACTGGATATATAACTATTGAGCATGAAACATATCGTGATCGGCGACCTGCATGGTCGTGACAGCTGGAAGCAAATTAACTTTTCGAAATATGACGGGGCGGTTTTTCTTGGCGATTATGTCGACAGTTTTAAACGCTCAGATCAGATGATTCCCAATAACCTCCGGGCCATCATCGCGCTAAAAAAGCTATATCCGCAAAAAATAATCTTGCTCCTCGGCAATCACGATGTCCAATACCTGCACTACCCTAAATATCATTGCCCTGGTTTTAGATTAAGTATGCAGCCCGCACTATCAGCACTTTTTCAGGATAACAGGCATCTTTTTCAAATCGCTTACCAGCGCCGAAACTTCCTGTTTACCCATGCGGGCATTACAAACAGATGGTTCTATAACTTCAGACGTTCATTTGCCTATAGCCTATTGTACCGTACGGGCGATACGATAGCCGATACCCTTAACCGATTTGAAACGCAAACCGAAAACTCTACAATTTACAGCTACAGCCGCTACCGGACAGGGCACGACAGTGACGGAGGTCCTCTGTGGGCTGATTACCTGGAAACTTTCCACGATTCGTTAAATGGCTATCACCAGTTTGTCGGCCATAATCCTCAGGACCAGCCAAAACAACTATGCCGGAAGGGCAAATCCATCACCTATCTGGACGTTCTCCACAAACAGGCATATTTCCATGAAATCCATTGTTAAACCAGCATCCGTGAAAAAAATATCATTTATCGCACATGCCGAAAGTCAGGCAAACGCAGGCGAACCTACCACTAACGACCATAGCATTGAATTAACAGAACGCGGTTGGCATGACGCAAAGGTTTTCGCAGATGCCATTACCGAAAAACCAGACATCATCCTGCCTGCGAAATACCTGAGGACCTGGCAAACGGCATTACCATTGATCCGGAAATTCCCTGATGTACCTGTGAAACTAATTAACCTCCATGAATTCACTTACCTCTCTCCTGAATCCTGCGTAAATTCAACTTCTGCACAACGTAACCCGCTCGTTGACCGGTATTGGCAGCAAGCCGGCCCGGACGACATAAATGGCCCGGACGCGGAATCTTTCAATCAGTTCATCAAGCGACTAAACAGTTGCATTGAAATGCTTGAAAATATGGCCGGGCAAAACCTGGTCATTTTTACGCACGGTCATGTATTAAGGGCACTCTGGCAAATCCTCGGCGACCACAAATTCACATCCGGCCGCGAGCAAATGCACCACTTTTACCATCAAATGGGAATTTTGCCGGTTCCGAACCTGGCTAATTTCCAGGCTGTTTATCAAAAAAATAAATGGCAACTCATTGAACCACAACTACCAACCCGCTGTACGTGATTTTATTTAAGGTTTCAACCCTCTTTACAACCCAAAGCGCTTTTGCAATCCAGCCAACTTTGTATTGTCGCCGGCAAGCAATTGTAAGACCTACGACAGCACGTTATTTGACATACAGGGAAGAACCATTACTCCACCGAAAATGGAGAATCCGGCGAAAGTGAGCGTAAAACCGCAATACCCGAAAGCGCCGGGGCAGGCTGAAATGCCCATATCGTAGGATATGACGCGAGTATTCCCGAACCAAAGATATTCAAAGGGAGCCCCAAAAAGGCTCCCTTTTGTTTTGTAGATGACCTTTAAACCACCATTATCCTGAGTGGACCGTTCGCTAAAACAGGTGGCGAAAAACAAAATTTATACAACCGTAAAGACATTTTTCAACAACACTTTTACACCAGCCTAAAAGCGCTAAATTTGGGATAACCATGGAAACCATCACAAATAATTACACCACAACGCCAACCGAAGTACAAGGGCAATTCATCCATGAGTACCCTAACGGCCGGCGCATACTCGTCGAAGTCGACCCAAAAACCGGCAAAGAAACGTTTATCCGGGAACTCTAAGCAAAAAAACAACCCTCCCGTTACACCGCTACATTTTGTTTTTTTACGGAGCAAGATGTCCTTTTGTCGGACAGAAACGGAGTTTCCGACAAAAGGATCTTGCCCTAGACGGGTAGCTGTCAAACTGCGCAACTTGTTTTTTCATGAACGAAGACCCGAAACGGAAGGGGCGTCCGCCGCTGCAAGAGGGCAAACGGACGTTTAAAATTGATGTACGGTTTACGGAAGAGGAATACAAACTGATCCTTGACATGGAAAAGACCCTGAGCATCAGCAAAACCAATCTGATTCGGACGAAGGTTCTACGGAATGGTGCCGGTACTGTGCTCAACGCGAAAGCATTGATAAGGGAATTGAGCTTACTGAGTACCGAGCTTGGGCGTTCCGGGAATAATATTAATCAACTGGCGCATCACGCGAACACTTTAAAACTGAAAAGCGTCTTATCACCGGCAGTGGTAAAGCGGTTTATCTTGTTATTGGAAAACCATCTCAAAACCAGGGCCGAGTTGAATATATCATTGCGAAGATTGATACGTATCCTGGGATCCTGATCCATCGCTATCTACCACTATAACATGCTATGTAACCTGATATTTGTTACATTATGGTGGTAAAATTTTTAAAGCCCTCTGCCGGGTTTGGCGGGGTGTATTATAATACAGATAAGATCACTGCGGGACAGGCCGAACTGATGGCAGCGGTCAATTTCGAACTGCTCGATGCGCTTACTGAGGTTCGGCCACAGGACTATGTCAATCATTTAAAAGCCGTTTCGGCTTTAAATAAACGCATCAGTGAACCGCAGTTGCATGTTGCGATTTCGACCATAGGGCGGGAACATAGCAAGGACGAGCTGACAAACATCGCGAAGGCCTGGATGAATAAGATGGGATATGCTAACCAGCCCTACCTGGTTTTCTTTCATAAGGACACCGAAAACAACCATGTACATATCGTGAGCACCCGTGTAGGTTTGGAAGGAAAAAAGATCAGTAGCGCTTTTGAGCATGTGCGCGCGGTGAAAGTAATCAACAATCTTCAAAAATTTGATGAACGTATCACCGCAGAACAAGATTTAGCGAAGGCCTTATCCTATCGCTGTTCCACGCTGTCGCAATTTAAGCTGATCCTGGAATTACAGGGATATATGATTAACGATGGTTCGCTCATCAAGTCCGGAAAGAAGCTATTAAACTTGGATGTAGACAAAATACCCCAGCGTGCGCCGGACCCGCAGCGTGCAGGGCAGCTCAAAGCCATTTTTAAAAAATACGCGCCGCAATTTGACCAGGCTGGCTTGACAAATTACTTAAAATCCAAAATGGGGGTTGAACTCGTGTTCCATTCCAAAGACGGCAAACCCGCGTACGGTTACACGATCCTGGACCATGCGCAAAAGAATGCATACAAAGGCAGCGAAGTGATGCCGCTGAAAGAATTACTGCAAGAAAATACACAAAAAGAAACCACGTCAATCATCACAACGCCAAAACGAGATTTAGCAGGCTCCAAAACTACAGAGCCAGCTATACGGCTACCTATCCGTATCGTCAAAGACCTTGACGACGCTGCTGTGCATGGCCGTCGCAGAAAAAGAAAAACGCGTGGAACGCAACGCTAATATTCAATACTATATTTATGAACCGTGTCTTCAACCTGTCCGGCGGTAAAAGCTCCGCCTACATGACTATTTTATGCGAACCAGCGCCCGATGATATCGTGCTTTTTACAGATACCGGCCGCGAGCACCCGGCTACTTACAAATTCCTGGATGAAATTGAAAAACACGAAGGCTTCAAGATTCATCGCGCGGCGTATACCCACCGGCGCAGCCCCGGACTGACAGGCTTCGATGCGTTGACCAAATGGAAGCGCTACCTCCCCAACCGGGTCCGGCGCATCTGTACGGTCGAATTGAAGATCATGGTTGCCCGCCGTTACCTGCGGCCACTCATTGGCTTAAAGTTTGAACAGTATATCGGTTTTCGGGCCGACGAAGAACGACGGGTCCGGAACTATAAAAGCACCTATAAAGGTACAGTCACAAAGTTCCCGCTTTACGAAAAAGGCATCACCAAAGCAATGGTCGATGCTTTTTGGCTTTCTAAGCCCTATACCTTAGAGATCCCGGCTATACAGGGTAATTGCGACCTGTGTTTTCTAAAGGGGAAGAATAACATCATCAAGCTCATGGCGGCGTACCCGGAAATGGCTGACAAATGGATCTCCGATGAAAAACGTTCAGGGAATACCTTTTTCCCGGATGTATCCTACCAGCAATTGCTGACCATAGCGAAAAGCGCGAGGCCTGATTTTAACCTGGAAGAAGCGATACCGTCCTACTCCTGTCACTGCCATTAATATGACCATTCTTATCGGAAATCAGAAAGGCGGCGCCGGAAAAAGCACGGTTACGCTCCTGCTTGCCAATTACCTGACGCAGGCGAAGCGACGAACGGTTACCATCATCGACTTTGACTACCAGCAATCCATCGCGCAAAAGTACGAACGGGCAAAATTGCTGGAGAACACCGAACCCTACACCGTAGTGGCAGCAAGCCTGGACCATTTCCCGGGAATGAAAGAAATCCTGAGTAGTGACCCGGCGCAAATCATCTTAGTTGATTTGCCGGGCAAACTGGATGATGACGGATTGATCGCCATCTTTGAGGCAGCCGACCTGGTCATCTGCCCTTTTGCTTACGACGAGTTTAGTTTCGAATCGACGATTTTATTCTCGGTCGTACTGCACAAGATCAATTCGCGTGTTCCGATAGTTTATATACCCAACCGGGTCAAGGCCAATGTAAAGTATGAAACGCAGCGGGATGTGGATGAACAGCTCGCCAAGCTGGGCACGGTGACCAGCCCCCTGCCCGACCGCATCGATTTCCAGCGGGTCAGCACTTTTGCCACGCCACCTGCGATCCTTCCTGCTGTGTTAAACGCCTTTGATACCATCTACAAACAGTATTTATATGAATGAGATCAAATCGCTGGCCGACCAGCTCCGCAATAACATCCACCAGCAGGGCAAGCCGCCGCCGGAACCGGAAATCCTGGAAAAGATCCGCAAGTATGACAACCGTGACCATAAGTCCCTGATGCATATCCGTTTTGACCGGGATACCCTAAAACTCCTCGGGCAATTCAAAATGGCCACCGGTGTGGATGTCACCAAACTGGTCGCCTTTTCGGTTCACCAACTGCTCGAACAGCACCCCGAAATCAAAACCTTAGTAAAACATTACATCCAACAATTGAATCTATGAACTGGCTACATTTTGCCGGCTGGGTAGCGGGCCTTTACCTGCTGTATTACCTTGGCCTCATTTCCTTTGACGCATCGCGCAGCAAGCGTATGAAGTCCGCTGCCGGAAGCGGCGAACTGACATTAACTGAAGACATTGAACCCAAAAAGATCGACTACCTGCCGGATAAGCCCGATACCACCACTGAAAAGGCGCAACCCTTAAAGTCGCCCATTATCGGCTCCGGCGGCGTGTCGCTCAAAAACCTTTTTAACCTGTGCCGCGAAGAAGCTATTATTTACACGCGCCCTGTAAGCTTTTAACATGAAAAAAGCATGGATTGCCTGTTGCCTTGGCCTGCTGAATTCAAAGGCAAACGCCCAACCCGGGATCGACGAAATGCAGCAGGCCCGGCAGCAACTACAGTCGACCTTCTTCTCGGCGCTGGATTGCTCGCTGGTACTGGCCGCTATTTTCGGTATCGTTGGCGCCGTCCGCATCTACCATAACTGGCAGATGGGTTATCCGCAAATTGACGAAATGGTATTGGCCTGGTTCTTCGCTGCGATTTTCATGATCCTTGCCGGCGTTTTTCTCAAGGCCGTCTTTGGCCTGTAACACAAAATTTATCTCTATTCAAATGAACAAACTCAAAAAAATGTGGGCGACAGCCGTCGTGCTCGCCCTTGGCACTGCAACTAGCTTTGCCCAAAACGGTGTGACCGGCATCAACTCGGCAACCACCTCCCTGAAAACCTACGTCGCCCCTGTGACAGACGTGGTACTGGTGATCGGCGGTATCGTCGGCATTGTCGGCGCAATCCGCGTCTATTCCAAGTGGAACTCCGGTGATCAGGACATCAATAAAGAACTCATGGGCTGGGGCGGCAGCTGTGTATTCCTGGTCGTGTCCGCCGTAGTGATCAAGGCCTTCTTTGGCCTGACCTAATGGCGCGGACCTATCCGATCTACAAGGGGCTGCAAAAGCCCCTTGTTTACCGCGGCTTTAAAGGCAAGTTTATCTATTGGGGCATCGGCGCGCTGCTGGCCGGACTGGTATTCGGCGGATTGACCATCACGCTTGTGAACATATGGCTCGGCACGCTGGTGCTGATCAGCTGTATTGCCGGGGGCTTGGTATTTGTCGCCTCCAGACAAAAACAGGGCTTGCACAGCAAAGCAGGCGGAAGCGCTATCCTCATTCACCCAAGTAATTTAAAAAAACTTCACCGACATGGCCAAACAAAGCTTTGAATTACCCTATGCGGGAATCGACCAGGGCCTGCTCATTGGCTCTGGCGGTGAGTTTTCCATGATCATAAAAATCACCAACCCCGTTACCCGTTTTTCTGCCGCCGCGCCTGCTTACGGGGAGTTTCACCAGCTACTTGTCAATATCGTTAAGCTATTGGGTGACGGCTATATCCTGCAAAAACAGGATATAGTCAGCCGGGACGTTTACCGGGAAAAACAAGCCGGCGAGTACCTGCGACAGAAATACAACGCTCACTTCAACGGACGCAGCTTTCTCAAAGTAGCCACCTATCTAACCATATCCAGGCAGGTTAAAAAGGGTACTTTTTACACCTATGATGCCAAAGTCGTGCCCGACTTCCGCCAGGCTGCCGCGAAAGTGATAGACGTGCTGACAGCCGGCAAAACTTCGCCCCACGTACTGGATGAAGCGGAGGTCAACGAACTGTTCATGCGGATACTGGCCATGGAATTTAACGGAACGGTCGCCCTTAACAATATCCGGCCCACGGCTACAGAACTGGAAATGGGACCGCGTTCGGTGCGGAGCATCAGCCTGATCAATATCGATAAAATTGAATTGCCGCTACAGGTCAGCAGCTATATCGAGCTCCATGAAAAGGACACATTAAGAGGCTTCCCTGTAGATTTCCTGTCCTTCCTGTTCAAGGTGCCGGATTTTGATGCCATCCTGTATAATCAGGTCATTGAAATTGTTAACCAGAGCGGTACTTTACGCAAACTGGAGCAAAAGAAAAAACGCCATTCGGGTATCCCCGACCCGGCCAACCAGATCTGCGTCGCCGATATAGATCTGCTACTGAACGATGTCGCGCGGGAAAACCAGTTACTGGTGAACTGCCATTTCAATATCGTGGTCGCAGCACCCGGCGACACCTTACAGAAATCCTGCAACTTCATAGAAAGTGCGCTTTTCTCTCTAGGTATCATCCCAAGCAAAAACGCCTATAACCAACTGGAACTCTTTCGATGCGCGCTGCCCGGGAACGCGGTAGAATTAAAAGCGTACGATTGGTTTCTGACCACCTGCGAGGCGGCACTATGTTTCTTTTTTAAGGAAGCCATGCAGCAAGACGAGCCCTCGGATTTCCTGATCCGTTTTACCGACCGGCAGGGTATCCCGGTTGGCATTGACCCCGCTGATCTGCCGATGCGCACGAACCGCATCAATAACCGGAACAAATTTGTTTTAGGCCCAAGCGGCTCCGGCAAGTCGTTCTTTATGAACGCGCTCATCGAGCAGTACATGGGCTATAACATGGACATGGTCATTGTAGACACGGGCCACTCCTATTCGGGGCTCTGCAGTTATTATAAGGGCAAGTATATTACCTATACGGATGAGCGGCCCATTACCATGAACCCTTTTCAGATCAGGCCGGACGAATATAATATTGAAAAAAAAGACTTTTTAAGCACCCTCATCGGACTTTTATGGAAAGGGGCCGACGGAACCTTCAACCAGGTAGAAAGGGATGTGATCGCCCATGTGATCACCGCCTATTACGAACAATTCTTTGCCAGTGGCGAAACGCTGAATTTCAACAGTTTTTATCTGTTCGCGCTCCATAAAATACCAGAGATCAAAAAAGAGGAACAAATTTTTTTTGATCTCGACGAATTCCGCTACGTGCTGAAAAAGTTCTACCAGGGCGGCGCGTATGCGGCGATTTTGAATGAGCCGGCCGATCAATCGCTCTTTACCGAACGCTTTATCGTTTTTGAGATCGATTCCATCAAAGAGTCGCGGATCTTGTTCCCGATCGTGACGCTCATAATTATGGACGTCTTTATCCAAAAGATGCGTTTCCGTTCCGACAGGCGCAAATGTCTTTGTGTCGAGGAAGCCTGGAAAGCGATCGCCAGCCCCATGATGGCCGGTTATTTATTGTACCTCTATAAGACCGTGCGGAAGTTTTGGGGCGAAGCCATTGTGGTGACCCAGGAACTCGGCGATATTATTGGCAACGCGGTCGTCAAGGACAGCATCCTGAATAATTCGGATACCGTTTGCCTTTTGGATCAAACTAAGTTCAAGGACAATTACAACGAGATCGCCGCGCTCTTATCCATCAATGAGACCGAGCGCAAAAAGATCTTTACCATTAACCAGCTGGACAATACCGAAGGGCGGAGCCGTTTTAAGGAAGTGTACATCCGGCGCGGTTCGGTTGGCGAAATTTACGGGGTTGAAGTCTCGCTCGAGCAATACCTGACCTATACGACGGAGAAGCCCGAAAAATCGGCTGTAGAAAGCTATACCAAACGATTTGGCTGCTATCCTGACGGGCTGGACGCGTTTGTCCGCGATTTTAAACAAAGCGGGCTGAGTTTGTCAGCATTTATCCATCAAGTCAATCAATCATGAAACTTATTTTTCTTTTCGCTTTATGCCTTTGGGCCGACGGCATAAGGGCGCAGGAATTAGTGGTCGATCCTACCACTTCGGCGGCCGTGGCCATTAACAGTGCGACCATCAACGGGCAGCTCAACACCACCAACAGCAACCTGAGCCTGATCCAAAAGGGGCAGCTTGCCCTTACCGGGCAGCTGACGATCGTCAATAAACTGCAAAATGACATCTATACAGGTTTGAGCCAGGTCGCTTCGGTGCTGAACAACCTGGCCAGTGTCAAAGAGATCGCCGATTGCGGCACCGACATCGTTAAAGATGTCGGGCAGGCTGTTACGCTGGCCAAATCGGACCCGGTACTCTTATTATTTGCCGAAGAAGGCACCCGTGAGTTTGAAACCCGCGCCGTGACGCTGGCTGCCGATGTCAGCGCCTTTGTATTAAAAAGCGGCGGGACCAACCTCATGGATTCAGGGGAGCGCGGTAAACTGTTGTACCATATTCAAACCGAAATGCAGATCCTCCGCGGTATCGCCTATGGGATGCAGCGCTCGATGTACTGGGCGAAAATGCGCGGGCTGTGGCGTTCATTGAACCCCTGGGAAACCTGGAAGAACGACGATGTGCGTATTGCTAATGATGTGACCAATCATGCAAAATACCTGAAGCCATGAAAAAAAGCATAACGCTGTTGATGTTTTTCATGGCTGGTTTCATCAAAGCTTTCAGCCAGCAAAGTACGATCGACGTAATTGAAATGCACCAGTTGATCAACCAATCGAAAAATGAACACACCCGGCAGGTTAACGCGCGGAACAACCAGGCAACGGTCAGCGCCAATGAGCAGGCGAACCTGACTTTACTCCAAAAACTCAAAAATATTTCCCGGACACTGCAGCAGCGTTACCATACCTTGAGTACAGCGGTCTCGGCCGCTGAAATCGGCATCGAAGCCAAACCTATGCTCAGCCGGATCATTGCCAACCAGGGACAGATCATTAGCCTGACTGAAAAGAACCCGGCCATTGCCTTATTAGGGACACAAACCGAAATCGAATTTGCCGGAAAAGCCGAATCGCTTTTGGCCTATGTCACCGCGTTGACACTTTCCATCGGTGACGTTAATCAGATGAAGGCTTCGGACCGCAAACTGCTCTTTGACGACGTAACCCGACAATTAAGTGTTTTGCAGGAGTTATCGGGGAATCTCGTCCAAACGCTCACCTATGCTAATCTGCATACGGTACTACGTTCGTTGAAGCCCTTTCAGAACTATGTCGACCTGGACAAGAATATGGCCCAAAGCATCCTCCAAAACGCCAAATACCTCAAAAAATGAAGATCAGATTTATGCTTTTCGCTTTATGCTTTTCGCTTTCAACCAAAGCGCAGCAATACGTGATCGATTACAAATACCTCGAATCAGTGGAGGCCAACCAGGCGGCCCGGATGAGCGCCGAGCTAACGCACGATGATTATTTGAAAAAGATCAACCGCAGCCTGGACGACATCAATGTCAACACAGGCTCGGTGGTCGCTGCGCAAACCATCATTTATAACGCGATGGCCAATGTCAATTCGGCCCTAAAGGACGGACTGGCGGTGAAGAACATGGTGGTGCTGACAGCCGACATTACGAACTATTTGCAACAATGCCTGAATTTAGCCAGGTCCCAACCTTACCTGCTGCTGTTTGCGACCGGCATCGAACATGAAATTCAGCTGCGCTCGGTCGGGCTTGTTTCCGAGGTTTCCGGCTTTGCGCTTAAAGAAGGCAGTCATATCATGGCTGACTACAATGCACGCGACCAGTTACTCCAAAACGTCATTCGGCAACTGCAGATCCTCGACGCGCTCGCCTATGGTGCCTGGCGCGCCATGTACTGGGCCGGAGCACGGGGCCTGCTCGCTTCCGTCAATCCCTGGCAGAACTTTATCAACCACGATAAAGCTTATGTCCAACAAATCGTTAACAATGCTAAATACTTACAACACCCATGAAAAAACTACGCATACTCCTAACCGGGCTATTGTTTAGCGCCCGACTTTTTGCCCAGTCCGTCATCAAAGACGATGCGGTCGACAACCAATCGCAACGCATGGTTTTCCAGCAATGGAACCAAAACAACTTTTACCCGCACCCGGGTTTCCTGCATACCAATCCGTATTACTGGCTGGTCTGGGGCCTTTTTGACCCCAATTACCACAAAACGGACCTGCGGCCATTGTCACCCACCGGTCCGCAAACGCAAAGGCTGGCGCTGGTAGCGGCGATGGACAATACGGATGATCGCTATAAGTTGCAATCCGACACCCTACGGACCACCGCGCTATCACAAATCGCTTCGCAATCCGGCTTATTGTCCGATGCAGATCCTTTATGGCTACTGTATTACCGGCAACAGTTCAGCCCGCTGCTTAATTATTCCCCGGCCACTCTTTTAGGTCCGCTGCCCCCAAAGGTCAGCGCCGCCCTTTTATCAGACGGTATGTATGGCTGGTACAGTAGCGAATTATCCATGCTCAAAGAACGGCTCAACGGGGCAAGGACGACGAATATGGACCGTGGTTCGCGGATCATGGCCTATTACCGCATGCTCCGGGACTACGAACGGCTGTCCGGTGTTTGGGCCGTGCGGGTTTCGGCCGCGCAAATGACACTCAACATGCAGGCGGCACAAAAGCAGGTTACGCTTTCCACAACACCCGTTACGACCTGGACTCCCGGCAGCGACGTGCAGATCGCGAATAAGGTTCTTCTTAATGCCAAATACTGATGAAGAAAAAACTATTGATTATCCTGCTGTTATTTTGCAACGCGGGCTTTGCGCAGACCATCGACACCGCCAAGTATAAACAGACTTTACAATACTTACAGGGCGACGGGGTTTACGAGACCGGGGTTATGACCTTTCTCGGCGGGCTCAAAGAATCGATCTGGGCGCATTTTGATCTTTTTATAGCGGACGCGCAGGCGCTTGCCGCTATTTTTATGATCATCTTTTTTGCCATCCGCTCCTATGAACTGATGGTCGGCGATAAAGATATGGAGATCATGCCATTGTTAAGGCCCTTCGGGCTGGCCATGGTGATCCTGTGGTGGGGCGGTTTTGTTAAAATGGTCGCGTTCCCTACCGACCTGGTGGCCGGTCAGACAGAACAAATGTTCGACAGTGTGCAAGGAACGGTAGATGGCTTACGTTTCCAGCGCGCGGCACTCATGGTGCAGGTAGCCGATTCGCTCTACAGTTACCAGGCGCAGGCACAGGTAGCCGAAAAGGAAAGTGACACCTGGTACGGGCAGGCCTGGGACTCGGTGACCAGCAGCATAAAGCAGGGAATTTCCTCCGTTGTATCCCCGCTCCTTGATCTGAAAAACCGGCTCACGATCGGTATGCAGCTCCTGTTAACCCAACTGCTTGAGCTGCTGGGTATCTGGATCCTGCGGCTGGCGGTCTATATTATTTTTATGATCCAGATCATTTACTCATCCGTCCTCATCATCCTGGGCCCCTTTTCGGTCGCTGTGAGTATACTACCGGCCTTCCGCGATAGTTTTAGTACCTGGGTGGCACGCTTTATCTCCGTGAATTTGTACTCGGGTATCGGTTACCTCATTATGTACCTCTGCGGGCTGATGCAGGAATACGCCCTGCAATCGGAGATCAGCAAATACCAGGCTTTGGCCGCCGGCCAGGGCACGACCGCGGACATGGCCCGTTTCGCAGCCTTTGCCGGTAACGGTGTTTTGTCCTTTGGTACCGTGATCATCGTCTTTTTAATTGGCGCGATATGTATGCTGACCGTCCCCAGCATCTCTACCTGGATCATCTCCACCTCCGGGATCAGCTCCGCCAGTTCGACATTTGGCCGCCACGCGGGTTCGGCGGTCACCGCGGTGAAGACGGCCGCCACCGGCAGTTTCTTTTAAATTTCATCCTATGTTAATAAAAAATATCGAAGCCAAGATCAGGCTCGCGACTTTCATCGCGTTTGGCAGCCTCATTTGCGCGGTCATTGTCAGCGCGGTCGCTTATGCCTTTGCTTACCGGATGGTTTCGGATGCCCGCAAAAGCATTTACATCCTTGACCATAACGTGCCGCTACAGGCCAGCCAAACGGACATGGAAATGAACCGGCCGGCCGAGTACCGTGCCGACGTGGACTTGTTCCACGCGCTTTTTTTCTCACTCACGCCGGATGATAAATACATCGAATACCAGATGAAAAAGGCCATGTACCTGGTCGACCAGTCGGGTATGGAGGAATACAATAACCTGAAGGAGAACGGATTTTTTAATTCTATCCTGTCCTCGAGCTCCGTGCTGACCCTTCAAACGGATTCGATCACCCTAGACAGGCCGAAAAATTATTTCCGTTATTTCGGCAAACTCAAAATAGATCGGCGCAGTTCGACCGTCACACGCTCACTCATCACCGAGGGCTATCTCAAAGACATCCCGCGCAGCGATAACAACCCGCATGGCGTACTGATCATTAACTGGAAAACCCTGGAAAATAAAGACCTCAGCGATGTTCAAAAAAATAACTTCTAAGCGGGACCCGGGGGCGAGCCTCGTCACCGAACTCAGCCGTGAACTGGCGCCACAGTTTGATCACCTTAAAACAATTTTCAGACGACTGGCCGCCAGCTATCCGCGTCTTTTGTATTGGCTCATGGTTATCCTGTTGGTTTCGTCGGCTATTCTTTGTTTCACCATCTTCCGCCGGCCCGATCCGCCCGCTGACAAGATACCGGCCCTTTTTCAAAAAAAACGCAAGCCATGAAAATCAACTTCAAACAACCAAAGTACATCGTCCCGGTTATCCTGCTGCCTTTCCTCTGCCTCTTCTTTTTTATCTACCAAAGCACCTTTGGTAAAAAGACCGGACCTGTCAAAAAAGAAAACGGGCTGAACAGCAACGTCGGCGACGTTTCAGCAGATGTCCGGAAAAAGCAACTCGAAAACAAACTGGACGCCTACCGCAGTTCCTACAAAGATGCCGACGGCCGCGGCGCGGTGGGCGTTTTACCCGCGGAGCCTTTCGGCGAGCCAGCCTTTGACAAACAAAAAAAGCTCCTGGACTCCATCAACCGCACGCTGAAGTCCCACCAAAGCGACCAGGTGATGGCCCAGGCGCTCAATCATGTTGAACGGAAAGCGGAACCACAAACACCGGGAGCACCCGTTGCAAACGATCCCATGCAAACCTTCCGGCAGCAAATGACCTACATCGACAGCATGAACAAGGCCAACGACCCCGCCGTCAAAGCGGAGCAAAAAAAAGCCGCGGCCCAGACACAGCAAAAAATCCCGCCCGCCCTGGCAGTTCAAAAGGCTAAAGCAACCGTTCCAGAATTTAACACCATCGCGCCCCGCGGCACAGATGACCCCATCAAAGTGGTCATCGATGAAAACCTGACGGGTTATGCCGGTTCCCGCATCCGCCTGCGCCTCCTTGACGATATCAACGCTGGCGGCTGCCTGATCACTAAAGGCACCTACCTCTACGCGCTGATCTCGGGTTTTTCCGGGCAGCGGGTGAACCTGGCTGTCCGGAGCATTCTTTACGGTAGTAAAATACTCCCTGTCAAACTGGAAGTCTATGATCTCGACGGTCTGGCCGGGCTTTACGTCCCCGGATCTTCTTTCCGGGATTTCACCAAAGACCTCGGAACCAATACCATTAACGGCGTAAGCCTGGACGGCAATTCCTCGCTGGTCATGAGCACCATCGGCAAAATGTTTGAATCAACCTCCTCGGCGATATCAGGGCTGATCCGAAAAGACAAAGCCAAGATCAAATACAACTCTTACCTCTACTTAATTGATACCGAAAACAAATGAAAAATATCCTATTATTCCTGCTGGCAGCTTCAATCAGCCACTCCTATGCCCAGGACCGCAAGGTTAGCGAACTAGCTGTAATCGAGCTCCCGCGAAACCTGTCCCTGCATTTTCTATCACCCGAGCCGATCCAATACGTTGATATCTCGCAGAAGAACATCATCGGCGATCTGCCCCTCAAAAACGTATTGCGGCTTAAACTCAAAGATTCCGTGCAACATGCGGATGCCATTGTTACTATCACCGGCCAAAAATACATCGCGCAATACCATATCGTTTCCTGTGACAGCGGCAGAAACGCCGTTACCGAAATTGACATCAACCCGGCCGATATGAAACCCCTGGACATATCCGGCATCGGCCTCTCACAGCCCCAACTCAAAAACCTCGCAATCAACCTGTTTTGCAAAAAACAAAACCATTCCGTTACTTCCGCCCAGGCGTTTGGACTGAAAGCGAATCTATTCCATGTATATAGTGCAGGCGACTATGTATTACTGTCGTTGGGCTATGAAAACAACAGCAACCTCAAATACGACATCGACGAACTACGTTTCAAAATCGAAGACAAAAAGATCACCAAGGCCACCAACGTACAATCCCTGGAAATCAAACCCGAATTCATCCTGTTCGACCAGCCTGCCTTCCGTCATAGTTATCGTAACATCGTCGTTTTCAAAAAGATCTCCTTCCCCGGCAATAAAGTACTGAACATAGAACTCAGTGAAAAACAAATCTCCGGCCGCGTCATCACCCTATCTGTCAGCTACAAAGACATCCTGGAAGCAGACACCATAAATCTTTGAGTTATCTACCACCACCAAGCAAAATAGCACTGAGCTTTGCCTCATGATGACAAGAGCAGAATTTTATCATTTTCTGGAAATGGAGGGCGGATTGATTTGTTCACACCGCAAAGAACAAGGACCGGTATATAAATATGGCCCTGAATGCAACGAAGGCTGGTTTGGGCTCATCGCCGAACTCATTCAAAAACTTATCGATGCAGGCTGGACGCGTGAGATCCGGCAAATCAAAGAAAAGTTCGGCGGCCTGCGCTTTTATGCGGAAGGTCTGACAGGAAATTGCACCGACATCATCATGGAATACGAAGCACTTTCCTTCAAAGTATGTGAAGTTTGCGGAAGCACAGAAAAAGTAAACCTTCGCGGCGACAGGTGGGTTAAAACCCTGTGCGAAACATGCGCGATACCTTTCGCAGAAAGACATTCCAGACAAAAAATGTAAAATTTCAATCAGTTCTACGATGTTACAGGACCCAAACAACCCGATTTTGAAATATAAGCAAATTTGCTTACATTTGAATATGACGCAAGAATTTGAATCATATAAAGGTATTCACCCCGGTAAAGTTATTGAACGTTTGCTCACTAAACGCAATATCAATCAGCGCCCTTTTGCGCTTGCGCTGCCTGAACATCCGCAAACTTTCAATGCTATACTTAAAGGTAAACGCAGTCTTAATATTGGTTTAGCGTTAAAAATTGAAAGGGCATTGGATCTTGAAGAAGGTTCATTAATGACCTTACAGGTCCACTACGATCTAAAGTTGGAACGTTTGCGAACCCAAGGGCCCGGCCCGAACATTCCCCCGGTTATTTTCTGGGATGTTGACATGTCAAAAATAGATTGGGAAAAAAGGGCTGAATATGTAATCAGACGTGTTTACGAGCGGGGCGATCAAGCAATGCGCAACGAAATTGATCGCTATTATGGAATTGAAAAAGTTAACGAGATATTATCCGGTCTTAACCGGACAGCATCCGGGAATCTGCCAATCATGCCTCATTTGAAAAGATAATATGTTATATTGGGATACAGTTAATACACGATTACGGGATACATTGATTCGTTCTATGCACGCCGACGAATTCAAAGACTTTCGGCTTGTTGGGGGAACTTCGTTGAGTTTACAGCTGGGTCACCGTATGTCTGTCGATATTGACCTGTTTACAGATTCCCCGTATGGTTCAATAGATTTTAAGGCGATTGAAAAATACTTTTTAAAGAACTATCCTTACATCCTTGGAGATATCAACACTGATCCCGGCCTTGGAAAGAGTTACATTATTGGCGAGGATAAATATAACAGTGTAAAAGTTGACGTATTTTACGCAATGGATCCATTTTTCCAACCAATGGTTATCGAAAACGACATCCGCATGGCCACGGTGGAAGAAATTATTGCAATGAAGATGGATATTGTACAAAGAAAAGGGCGCAAAAAAGATTTTTGGGATATCCACGAATTACTTGAAAGTTATTCGGTCGAACAAATGGTGGCATTGCACGGTGCGAGATTTGAATATACCCACGAGCCTGAAACAATTATGGCTAACTTCACCGATTTCGAAGCAGCCGATAAAGACGAAGATCCTCAATGCCTTCGTGGTAAGGAATGGACTTTCATCAAGCAAGATATAATCGAAGCCATAGAGCGGGGACGTCAAAGCCCAAGTTTTACAAGGTAAAAGCAAATGAAACTCGGTTTATCTACCACCAGTAGATTTTTGGGGGCATAATTTAGCGTCATGAATATACAATACGCTTCCGATCTTCATCTTGAATTTATAGAAAATGAATTTTTCTTAAAAACCAATCCATTGACTCCGGGCGCGGATATTTTACTATTGGGCGGTGATATACTACAATTCAGATCCATGAAAGGCCACGATTGGTTCTTCGATTATGTTTCGGAAAACTTCGGTGTGGCTTATTGGATCCCTGGTAATCACGAGTATTACAACACCAAACTAAACAACAGGTCAGGTATTTTTTGCGAAGAAATTCGCCCGAATGTATTTTTGGTAAATGATTATGCGGTAACAGTTGGCAATGTTCACCTGATACTCGCCACCATGTGGACAAAGATAAAGCCCAACTACCAGATCGAGATCCAGCGGAGGATGAATGACTTCCACCTCATCCGTGTGAACGATAACCGGTTAACTTGCGAAGACTTAAACGAGGTTCATCAACAATCGGTCAACTTTATCAAAAAAGAACTGGCAACAGCCGATCCGCGCTTAATCAAAATAGTAGTGACCCACCATGTGCCTACTTTCATGAATTACCCACCTGAATATTTCGGCGATGTATTGAACGAAGCATTTGCAGTTAATTTGACGGATTATATTTACGAACAAGGCCCGGACTATTGGATCTATGGGCACCATCACCAAAACATCGCTGATTTTAAAATCGGTAAAACAACAATGCTCACCAATCAACTCGGGTACGTGAGAAACAACGAGCACCTATTATTCGACCATCAAAAAACAATAAAAATTATCTCTTAGACCAGCAAGCCGCTCAACCAGCGGCTTTTTTATTTTCCTAAAATCATGGCTACATTATTTAACCCCGGCCGGGCATCCCCCGAGCCTGGAGAAATTCCCATGTCCGATCCGTTTGAAATCATGATCGAAGCCGAAGGCCGCGAAGCCCTTGGTTTGCGCTATGATTATATCGCGAACATATTGGAGGAAGAGTTTGAAGAAACCTACCTCCGTTTTTTTTCTGCCAGCATCCTTCACTACGAGGTCATTAACCTCGTCACACTTTGTTCAGGATTGATGCGTGATACCGGGTTTCCCAAAAATGAGGATGACCGTTTCCTGCGCTATTCTATTATTGCACTGATCGCCGAATATCTAAACGATTAGACACGTTTCTAAGCGCTTTAATCCGTCTTTTTCACATGGCTTCCGGCCAATTTTACCCCATGCAAATGGCATTTAACGCAGCGAAGCAACTACGCAACAACATTGAGGCGATCAGGCTCAGCCTGGATTGGGACGGAAAGCGCCAGTTCAACGAGGAAGAGGCACGTGTGCTTAAAAATTATTGCGGTTTCGGCGGGTTGAAGGCAGCTCTCTATGCAAAAGGATCGATTGAGGAGTGGCAAAAGCGAAATGCTTCGGATGCCGACCTGCGGCTGTATTCTTTGGTCATGGAGCTGCACCAGTCCTTAGAAACGCGGCTAAATGCGGAGGCTTATAAAAAGGCCATTGATGATCTACAACGATCTTCTTTAACTGCCTTTTACACGCCTGCGTTCGTGCCGCAGGCGCTTTACGCCGCCTTACGGGAACAAAAGATCCATCCCGCACGAATTTATGAGCCAAGCGCCGGGGCAGGCGTGTTTGTTGCCGAAGCGTTTAATGCTTTCGATGATATCCACGTCAACGCAGTCGAAAAGGACTGGCTGACGGCCAAAGTGCTGGAAGCTTATTTAAAAACACAATCGGATAATGTCACTATTTGGAACATAGGCTTTGAAGAAACTCCGGCATCCGAAAACGGCCAGTATGATCTAATTGCCAGCAATATCCCTTTTGGCAACATATCTGTTTTTGACCCTGCTTATCAAAACAGCCCTGTTACCAGCCGGATCCATAATTACTTTTTTGCCAAGGGCCTGGACAAGTTGAGGGACGGCGGCTTGTTGGCCTACCTGGTGACTGACGCTTTTTTAAATGCGCCGGCTAATAAAACAGCCCGGAAACTTGTTTTTACCTCTGCTGATTTTATCAGCGTATCGGTTCTGCCGGATAACCTGATGAAGGATAACGCTAATGTCGAGGCACCAAGTCACCTGTTGGTGGTTCAAAAAAACAACCAAAAAAAAGGGTTCACAGCTGACGAAGCTTTATTGATTGACACTATTGAGCAAGAAAATTCCGCCGGCACCTTTTCGCAAAATGCCTACCTCGAAAGGCACCCTGAACTCATTTTAGCGGATGAGATCGGCGCCGGTACGAACCAATACGGCAAGCCCTCGCAGACCATTTGGATGAATGGCGATCTGGAAGACCTTGCCGGACCGCTGCAAGAGCAGATCACGGAAGGTTTAGCCAGCCGTTTTGACCGTACGCGTTGGGAACATATTGATGTTCGTTCGGAAATTCCGTCAAATTCAAAACAAAAACAGCTGACATTTACTCAGGTGCCGGAAACAAGGGTCAGGAACATCCATTCTGTCGCGCAATTGGGTCTTTTCGATGCGGCACCAACCCTAAGCAATGACCGTGCACAAGCTTATTTGAGCGATCTTGATGAGGCCACCATCGATCCTGCCTCGGCACGTATCATCAGCACGATCCGGACAACCGACCACCCGGAACACGAAAGTATCGTTATGCTGACTGCAAGGGCAAAAAACAGCGGCCGTTATCATTATAAACTCTTCAGCAATGTTTCCGAAATCCGCTTCTCCAACAAATGGCTGACCGGAAATGCGCTGACCTATGAATTAAAAGTCCTCTCAGCCCGTCTTAAAAACTTTGCACACGACTTCCGCTACGAAGGCGATCGCAGCCTGGAACCGGCTTTTAGTCTCGGTGAAGACCGGCCGGACCAAGTTGAAAATATCGGGCCTCATTATGTAAAGGATACGCTGGTCATTCACCGAAACAAAGCCGGGTTAATTGAGGAACCCAAAGACGGCAAAGCATTATTCAGCGCGTTTGAAGAACAAAAGGATATTGATTTCTACAAAAGTTATGTTGCCGTCCGCGACCTTTACGTTGAGCTAAGCGAAGCAGAATCCCGCACCTTAACACTCCAAAATCTGGAGCGCTTTGCGCTCAATGGGGTTTACGATGAATTCCTGGCAAAATATGGCGAGCTGAATAAAGTATTCAACCGTTCGCGCATTCTCAATGACCCGGCCTTTGGCTTTACCATTATTTCTTCACTGGAGCGCAGGGAAAACGATGTTTGGGTAAAAAGCGACATCTTTCACGGGCCGGTGTACCGCCAGCAGGAAATGCTGCAAACAGATGACCCCACTGAGGCCCTTGCACGTAGCCTGAATGATATGGGGCGGGTCGACCTGAACTATGTCGGCCAAATGACCAGCCTGTCAGAACCCGAGATCATCCGGCTGCTCGAAAAACAGATCCTGCTCGATCCGCAGCTCAGTAACTGGGTAACCACCGACGCGTATCTGTCCGGCAATGTTGTCGAAAAATTACGGCTTGCTGAGCAAGCTGTTAAAGATGAACCGGAGCATTTGCAGTTTGCGCGCAGCCTGGCCGCGATACAAAGGGTGCAGCCTGAAAAGATCCCGTTTGAATTACTGGATTTCAATCTTGGTGAACGCTGGTTACCTACATCCTACTACCAGGAATTTGCAAGCTCATTATTTGGGCTGGCCACCAGGGTGGAATACTTTTCATCCGCGGATACTTTTAAAGTCAGTTATCCGGCGGGTAATGCCATCACTGACGAAGAATTCTCGGTGCTGCCCAGGTCCGGTATTAAAATGAAAGCCCATACCCTGCTCGAACACGCGCTCGAAAACACCACGCCACATTTCACCTACACCAAAATGGTCAATGGCGAAGAGGTGCGGGTACCTGACAACGACGCCATACAGCTGGGCCACGAGAAGATTGAAAAGATCCGTACAGCGTACGGCGATTGGCTGCGCGATCTGCCGGATGATAAAAAACAAGCCGTGGAGCATTTGTACAACGCTACATTCAATTGCTATGTCCTTCGCGAATATGATGGCAGCCACCTTAAATTCCCGGGGCTTGACCGCAATGCACTGGGGATCGAAAACCTGTATGTGTCCCAGGTTAATGCCGCCTGGCGGATCATGCAGAACCGCGGGGCGCTCATCGACCATGAGGTAGGCTTAGGCAAAACATTGACCATGATCATTGCCGCTATGGAAATGAAGCGCCTGGGTATAGTGCAGAAACCCATGATCCTGGCGCTGAAAGCCAATGTCGGACAAATCGCGGATACTTTCCGGAAGGCCTACCCGAAAGCAAAAATTTTAGCGCCTAATGAAAATGATTTCTCACCCGCTAAGCGACAAACCCTGTTTCACCAAATTAAAAATAACAACTGGGATTGCATCATCATGACCCATGACCAGTTCGGTAAGATCCCGCAGTCGCCGGAAATCCAAAGGCAAATACTATCGCAGGAACTGGACAGTATTGAGCAGGATCTGGCAACCCTCGAAGAATTGGGTGGCGAGATCAGCCGTAAAATGCTGAAAGGCCTTCAGATCCGCAAGAACAATCTGCAAACTAAACTTGACGGTATCTTATACGCCATAGAGAACCGCAAAGACACCGGGGTAAATTTCGAGCAAACGAATGTTGATCATCTTTTTGTCGACGAATCACATAAGTTCAAAAATCTGACCTACACCACCCGCCACAACCGGGTAGCGGGTTTGGGCAACCAGGAAGGCAGCCAAAAGGCGTTAAATATGTTATTTGCTGTCCGCACCCTGCAAAAGCGGTTTGACAGCGACTTATGTGTTACCTTCCTATCAGGTACCCCCATCTCTAACAGCCTTACTGAAATGTACCTGATCTTTAAATACCTGCGGCCCAACGAAATGGCCCGGCAGCGGATCGAGAACTTTGATGGCTGGGCCTCGGTGTTCGCCCGAAAAACTGTCGATTTTGAGTATTCAGTCACCAACGAGATCATTGCCAAGGAACGCTTCCGGCACTTTATTAAAGTACCCGAGCTGGCTTTATTTTATAACGACATCACGGATTTCAAAACAGCCCGGCATATCCAGTTGGATAAACCGGGTTTGGATGAATCCCTGGTCAATATCAAACCAACCCCTGACCAGGAGGAGTTTATAGCTAACCTCATGGCTTTCGCTAAAACAGGCGATGCCACGCTGATCGGCCGCAAACCCCTGACACAAGAGGAAGATAATGCCCGGATGCTGATCGCAACCAATTACGCTAAGAAAATGTCCGCCGACATGCGGCTCATCAGCGAGGATTATGAAGACCATCCCGGCAGCAAAGTCAATGTGAGCGCACGCCGGGTAGCAGAGCATTATTTCGAAAGTAACGTTCATCGCGGCACCCAGATCATTTTCAGCGATATAGGCACGCCAAAACCTGATGCCTTCAATATTTATGATGCGCTAAAAATTAAACTGGTCAGGGATTTTTCCATCCCTGCACATGAGATCACTTTTATTCATGACTGGACCGACAAGCAAAAGCCGGATCTATTCAGAAAAATGAACCAGGGTGACATCCGGATCCTTATCGGCTCAACTGAAAAAGCCGGTACCGGTTTAAATGTTCAAAAACGGATCGTAGCCATGCACCACCTGGATATCCCCTGGAAACCCGCTGAACTGGAACAAAGGGACGGGCGCGGCGCACGGCAAGGAAATACGATTGCCAAAGAATACTACGGGAACAAAGTAAAGAACTACATCTACGCCGTCGAACAGTCACTGGACAACTACAAGTTCAACCTGCTCAAGAACAAGCAAACTTTCATCAGCCAGATGAAAAACTGTGAGCTGAACGTTCGAACTTTGGACGAGGGCGCGATGGATGAAAAGAGCGGCATGAACTTCTCAGAATATATCGCCATACTTTCAGGGGATACCTCCCTGCTGGAGAAAACCAAAATCGAAAAGAAAGTCGTGGTACTCGAAGGCTCGAGGTCCGTCCACTTTAAAGAAGTCGCCCGCAGCAGGAACCGCTTGCAGGAAGTGGAAAAAGATGCCGTAAAAACCAAAGAAACGCTGGACAAACTGATCCTGGATGAAAAATTATATAAAGACTCATTAATTTTTGATAAGGATGGCACCAAAGTCAACGCGTTAGCGTTGACCGATTTCCACAGCGCTGACAGCGAAGCCGTCGGGAAGTTTATCAATAAATTGTACCTGACTTATCAGGGCCCGGACGAACAAAAAATTGGTTCGATCCATGGATTTAATGTCTATGTGCGCCAACAAAAGATACCCTATGAAAGCAACGGCATGTTCCAGTATGAAAATAAAAATGACCTGTACGCGGAATCGCCCAGCGGTATCAAATACCTCTGGAACCACGGCGTCCCGAACATAGACAATCCAAAGCTGGCGGCCCGCTATTTTCTCAATGCCATTGACCGGGTGACCGGACTGCGGGAAAAATATGAAAAGGATTACGCTGAAAGCCAGCGTGAAATACCCATACTCAAACAGCTAACGCAGCGAACATTTGACAAGGAACAGGAACTAGCCGACCTCAAAACTGAACTCAAAAAGCTCGAAAAACAAATCAGCGATAAAATAACGGCCCAAGCAGAATCTGATACGGTTACGGAAGCGCCGGTAATAGCACTTGACCAATCAGAGAATTTACAAATGATTAGGAAAGCTCACCTGTTAGGCGCAGATTACCCGGGAGAAATGCTCGGAACTTAAATAAATGATGTATATTTTAATCATTTTTTATTTTTTTGGAGAAAATATACATCATGGCACTAAAAAAACATATTATATTTCCTAAACAACAACAATTGTTGCAGGCTTTCGGCGAGAACCTCAAACTTGCAAGGAAACGCAGAAAATTAACTATGCAGGATGTCGCGGACAGGTCAGCAATTGACCGAGGCACACTTAGGCAAATAGAAAAAGGAAATCCAAGTGTATCAATAGGCGCCTATGTGAATGTTTTACGGGTGTTTGGATTACAAGAGGATTTATTGAAGCTTGCCGCCGCGGATGAACTGGGCAGGAAGCTTCAGGATTTAGAAATTTTATAACACTTACGATGAGTCTTAAAACAGAAATACAAGTATATTTTCAGCCGGCTGGTGCCATCGAACCGGTTCAAATTGGTGTTTTAACTGCTCATCAAGCCAAAACCAGGAAAGCCTCCAGTTTTGAATATCTGCCGGAGTGGTTGCAATCAAAACAAGCTTTCATGCTTGACCCGGAAATACTTTTATATAAAGGACTGCAATATCCAACCCAAAAAGAAAGTTTCGGCGCCTTTGCCGATGCAATGCAGGATTCATGGGGCAGGAAGTTAATGCAAAGAAGAGCCGCGCAAAAAGCTGCTGAACAAAAGGAGAAAGCACCGAAATTATATGAGATTGACTGCCTGCTTTGCGTGAATAATTTGACACGTATGGGCGCTCTTAGGTTCAGGCTAACATCGTCAGGACCATTTTTGGATAATGATAATCATCATCCGGTTCCGCCGTGGACCTCGTTACGCGAGCTTCAATCCAGCGCTGAAATGTTCGATAAGGATGATGAACATATTAGCAAAGAGCACCTAGAATTATTGCTCGCACACGGATCATCTTTGGGCGGCGCCAGACCGAAAGCAAATATCGTGGATGAAAAAGGCGATTTGTGGATCGCAAAATTTCCGGCAAAAAAACGACATCACCGATAAAGCTGCCTGGGAATATCTCGCGCATATCTTGGCTGTGAATTCCGGGTTACGAATGACCGAAAGCAAACTTGAGCACGTTTCAGGAAACTATCGTACATTTTTCACTAAACGATTCGACCGTAATAAAGATGAAAGAATACATTTTTCTTCCGCAATGACCATGACCGCCAACCATGAAGGATCTCTTCGTGATCGAAATGCCAGTTATCTGGAAATTGCTGAATTTATCCTGACCGAACAAAGCGAGAATATATCCGACCTGCATCAGCTATGGCGCAGAATTGTCTTTAACATCGCCATTTCAAACACAGATGACCATTTACGAAATCATGGCTTTTTACTCGATCACAAAAAATGGCATTTATCCCCTGCTTATGATCTAAACCCATCTGTTGACAAAGAAGGACTTGCATTAAATATCGACTTGGACAACAACGACCTTGATATAGCATTGGCAAAAAGCGTAGGGATTTACTTTCAACTTACTAACCGTCAAATGGAAGAAATAATCGAGGAAGTGCGGCTTGGCACTTCCCAATGGCGCACAATAGCTGAGCAATTAGCAATCCCCCGCGCTGAGCAAGAGAGAATGTCCGCAGCCTTTACCTTTGACAACAACATAGCTCAAGCGTATTACCTGGGCCGCTAAAGCCTGTTACCCCGTATTAGCCATAGCTTTGACGAAACGTTCGAGATGAAAGTCGTCTACCTATGTAAGGCATCAATTTCTATTTTTTTCGGCGCTAAGCAACAGTAATTTTTCTTCCAGATTCTTGCGATCATTACGATGTTTTTTGACACTTTCCATGGGTTAAATTTCTTCATCGCAGGCCCCTTTATCGAACAATTCTTTACTTCTGCAAACCTTTTCTTATGGAAGAAACCCGTGACCAGCAAAAGCTGCATGGTTTCCTGCAGTGTGGCATTTATGTGTCGATTGCCCTGGAAGCCGGCATCTTTGTGTATAAGCAGGCCCCTTTCTGGGGCTTTTTTCGATTGCCACTGGAAAAGCTGAGCCATCTGGCAATTTATCAAAACATCGTATACAGCAAACTGGCGACCTTCTTCCTGATCTGTTTGGTGAGTATCGGCACACTGGCAAAAAAGAAAGTCGACCTCGACCCCAAGCTGCATATCGTCTATCCATTAGTTCTGGGCCTGTTACTTTTTTTCGGGAGTATTTACGGGTTGGGAATTTACAATTGGGCCTACCTTTTTGGTTCCTTTGCCGGCGCTGTCCTGACCAGTATGGCCATGGACAATATCTCCAAGATCATCCATTCGGGATTGGGTAAAGATAAATGGAACACAGAAGCTGAAAGTTTTATGCAGGCCGTGAAACCCATCCTTACACCCTATTCGGTCAACATCCCGACCCAATTTTATCATGACAGAAAGGTATGGGACGGCTGGATCAATTTGGTCAATCCATTTCGCGGGACGATCTTGATCGGTACGCCGGGTTCGGGTAAGAGTTTCGGGATCGTCAATCCATTTATCCGCCAGCTGATCGCCAAGGAGTTTTGTTGCTGCGTCTATGATTTTAAATACCCCGACCTCGGAAAAATCGCTTATTACCATTACCTGTTGGCCAAACAGCAGGGTAAGCTCAAAAACTACCGGTTCAATGTGGTCAACCTCGATCAGGTGGAAATGGGCTGCCGCACCAATCCCTGGCGGGCAGATTACCTGAAAACATTGGCGGATGCTTCCGAAAGTGCGGAAGGATTGGTGGAGGCCCTGAAGAAAGGTGAAAAAAGCAGCGGCGGTGATCAGTTCTTCACACAAAGCGCGATCAATTTCCTGGCTTCCTGTATCTTCTTCTTCTCGAAACACGAAGGCGGTAAGTATTCGAGCCTGCCGCATGTGCTCTCATTCCTGAACCGCTCTTACCAGGAAATATTCGATGTTTTATTCACGGAGCCCGAACTGGCTTCGCTGCTCTCTCCTTTCCGGACCGCCTACCTGGAAAAAGTATTTCCCCAGTTGGAGGGACAGATCGGCACCTTAAAAATATTCATCTCCAGGCTGGCTACGAAAGAAACTTTCTGGGTTTTTTCCGGCGATGATTTCAATCTTAAGATATCAGACCCGAAAGAGCCAAGTATCGTCATTTTGGCTAATGATCCAAACACGCAGAACATTAACTCTACTTGTTATTCTATCATCGTCAACCGGTTAACCAAACTTATTAACAGCAAGGGCAATTTACCTTCCGCCTTGATCATTGATGAAGTTCCGACCCTGTTTGTGCACAAGGTGGAAAACCTGATCGCTACGGCCCGGAGCAACAAAGTGGCCGTCCTGATGGGCCTGCAGGAAATACCGCAGTTCCAGCAGCAGTATGGCAAGGACACCGCGGCCACCATCACTGCAGTAGTGGGAAACGTGCTGGCCGGTTCCGTCCGCAACAAGGAAACACTCGAATGGCTCGAGCGCCTGTTCGGCAAATCCAAACAAATTGGCGAAGGCCTGTCCATCGACCGGAACAAAACATCCACCTCGCTCAACGAAAAACTGGAAGCATTGATCCCGGCAGGAAAAATGGCCTCGCTCAACACCGGTGAAGTGGTCGGCCTTATCGCCGCTGATGCGCAGGAAAAATACACCGGGCAATTTGAAACATCGGCTATCCATTGCCGCGTCAACCTCGACGGAAAGGAATTAAACCAGGAAGAAAGCGGTTACCGGCCACTACCGGTCTACTATGACTTCCATGGCAAAAAAGAAGAAATACTCCGGGAGAACTTCCTGAAAATCAACAAAGAAATCGAAGGACTCGTCAACGCATTTAAAAAGCCCACCGTCTCCAACCCCGCAAAAGCAACCTTTAAAACATGAATCAAAACGATGAACTCACCGGAACACTCGTGCTCGTTCACCCAGAACTCAGCAAAGACCCCGCCGGGAAATCCGGGCAAGTCGGTATCATTACCGGCGCCGACCTCGGAAATGACACTATCTATGTTGGTTTCGGCCGAAACGGGCAGGGCCTATACGGAACCGACGCATTACTGCTGCTGAAACCGGCAGACCAGGTCAAGGATTTACTACAGCAGCATAAACAAGCGTTAAGCGTCGGCGACTATAAAACCTTGTTCCAGATCTCGCTGCTGCAAGAGTTCCGGCAATCCACCGCTAACATCAAAACAGCGATGTCACTGGCGCTCCAAAACGAAACGGTCCGGAACCTTAGTATGCAGACGCTCGAAGATAAACTCGGGCTGAAAAGACAACTCATGCCCGAACGATGATCAAAATATTATTGATCTGTTGCTGTTGCCTGCCGCTAAAACACCTGCTCGTCACTTCGGCCTATGGCAATCGTATCCATCCAATTACACGGGCTCGCCAATTTCACCGCGGAATCGATCTGCGCGCCAAACACGACACCGTCTATGCCATCGCCTCCGGCCAGGCACAAATAGGTTACAATAACCGATCAGGTATTTACGTCAGCATAACAGACGGGCCGCTGACCTGTATCTATGGGCATCTTTCTATATGCCTGCTCGGCCACGGCCAAGTCACAGCAGGTGAACCCATCGCGATAACAGGCGCCACCGGTCTGGTAACCGGCGAGCACCTCCACCTCGCCATCAATTACCAGGACCGCGCCATTGACCCCATAAAATTTCTTTACCAAACAATAATCCAACATGAGCAACAACTTCAAACCACTGACCGAACAAATCGCTGAAAAACTTATCCAGCAGTTCGAAGAAGGGACATCCCTTTTCCAAAAAGGCGGCGGGGAACCGCTGCAAATGCCGCTTAACCCCAGCACCGGCAAAAATTACCGTGGCGCCCCCGCCCTTATCCTGCTGCTGAAACAGGAAGCTGATCCCCGCTGGATGACCCTCGACCAGGGCAATTTCATGAAAAACAACGTCATGAAAGAAGAAAAAGGAACCCTCATCAGCTTCTACAAAACCCGCGAATTACAAGACACCGGCGAAAAAAATGACAAGGGCAAACCTAAAATGACCTCCGTTAAACTCGATGAGCCAAAACTGGCGACCGCCTTCGTCTTTAATGCGAAACAACTTAAAGACATGCGTCCCCTCGAAGTCAAAGCCCCCGACCCGGAACGGCTGGGCCAGATCCTCGGCCCAGAACCGGGCCTGCGCGCCGTAGCTGAAAAACTCATTGCTGAAAAACCCGGCGAGTCATCCATTAAAGACGCTTTAAAAGCCAACATCGCCGCCATCTTCCTGAGCGCGCAGCTGCAGCAACCCTATGACATCGGCGACCACATCGGCTACATCAAACCCTGGTCGCAATTATTGAAAGAGGAACCCGCAGAACTCTTCAAAGCTGCCAACGACGCGCAATACATCGCCGATAAAGTCCTCAGGCAGGAAAAAAAAATGACTAACAAAACCACCCTTAACAAAGGTGATGTCATCCCCTATAAAGGCGACACCATCAAGGTCCTGTCCATCCTGAAAGGGAAGACCGCGCAGGTCGAAAACTCCGACGGCGCCAAATTTAAAGTCGGGCCCAAAGATGGTTTATATGCCGCGCTGGTAGACGCTAAAAACAGCGTCCGGGAAGCCACCGTGAAAGAATTGCAACCACAGGAAGAAAAAAATTACGCCATAGCCAGATGACACAAACCGCATTTGAGGAACAAGAAATCCCCATAGCCGAATTTCAAAACCTCGGCCTTTCAAAAGACGGCAGGCTTCACCTTGGTGAGGATGACCTCAAAGCCTTACTCGCCGGTCACAGGACCGAAATGATCCGCCTGCATAACCTCACCGACGGCGAAATCAAAATCATGCACCTCGACGCCAAAATATCCCTGCGGCGAAACGAGCAGGGCAACCTCGACCTGTTGATCCATCCTGTCTACCGCGAACCGCAAGGACCTGCCTACCTTACCGATGGGGAAACCGAAAAATTCGCCAATGGTGAACTTGTCAACCTCGATAAAGTTGTCGAAATCGGTGGCGTCAAAAAGGAGGTGCTCATTGAATTTGACAAAGACACCAACGAATTTATCATCACTGACACCGCGCAGATCCTTGCCCCTGACTATGTCAATAATCAAGAACTGACACCCGATCAAAAACTCCTCTTTAGAAAAGGAAAGGAGGTAGAAATACGGGACGGTACAAAATTCAGGTACACTGCAACCGATCCCAATGGCATCCGCTCCAACAAGCTGCACCTGATCGCATCCCTACTCATCGACGGCGGCCTGAGCTATCTGCTTTACCGGGGACTTAAAGCGCTCAGCAAAGACGAAAAAGTATCCGAAGACTACAGCCGTGGCTATTACGACGCACTCGAAGACATGCAAGTCAGGAAAGTAAACGACCGCGTGAAAGGGAAAAATGTTCACCACCGATGACCCGGTACTGGCTACAGACCTGTTTGTAGCCAGTACACAGGGCGAAGCCGCCGCCTGGTTCAAAGCAAATCATTCACGCTACCATGCACCGCTATTTGTCCTGATCACCGGATACGCACCCGAACCCTGTCATGCAGCGATCATCCGCCCATACGCCAGGAACAGGAAAATCCATTTTCTTTTCGGCAACGACGACACCGGCGCGCTCTGCGACCTCAAACTCGCTGCCTGGATCCGTAACAAACCCATCAAGATCAGTTACCTGGAAAATCATTACCTGGTCAATTTTGAAAACAAAAAATATGCATTTGACCGCTTAAGCCTCAACGCGCTGGAAAAAGCCAGCGGTTATAACTTTCGCATCCGCACCCACAAAACAAATCAGCTGCCATGAACGCCACCGACCAGGACATTCGTATTAAACAGACGAGGCTATTCTCCTTCTTCAAAACCCTGCCATTGATGCTGTGCACCATTCTGGTCACCTGGCTGGCGAACACCTGTTGGCCGTCCCTCTTATGGCTTAGTTTCGCTTTCAGTTCACTGGCGATCTATCGCTATGTATACCTTCATCGTGTTCTATACCTTGTTACACCGCAATATATCAGGATCACACGCGGCATTTTTTTTAAAGAAATTGAAACCGTGGAACTTTTCAGGGTCAAGGACTACGTCATTTTTCAACCGCCCCTGCTCCAACTGTGCAAACTCATGAACGTGCAGCTCAAAACCACCGATCCCGAAAATCCTTTTCTTTTGCTCCGCGGCATCCCCCGATCCGACATCATCGACATCATCCGTGAACGCGTCCTCGAAACCCGCCGCCACAACCAGGTCTTTGAAATCAACTGATATGAAAACCACCGTACACTTCCTGCTTACCTTATTTATCTCCACCGGCGCGCTACTCGGCAGCACCAAATCCAATAACCCCTTGCCTTATCTGAGTGTAACCGTTATCGTCTGGATGCTGTTCGCATGGCGGGTATCCAGGCGTTGTGACCGTTCAAAATTTAAACGCTGATTTCATTTGCTGCCGCCTGGAAAGCCCAGTCAATAATTTGTTCAATCGTTTTCATTACCATCTCGTATTCATTTTCATTCCGGATATCAATACCCGCGATCGTTCCCAAGCCGGCACTGCTATGTAATATATTATAATAGATGCCCCCAACCAGCATACCCATCACCGCCTTTAAACTCACCCCGCTTTTCCGGAAATGGCCATCCGCCAGTTCCAGTAAACGTAAACCCTCCCGCTCCCTCGCCTCACAAGTCGCCCGCATCAGCGGATTATATTCGCTGATCTGCCATAACACCAGTTTCTGCATTTCTTTGTCTGAATGGAAATAACGAAACTGATCCTGCAATAACTTGACAAAGCAATTCTTCAATTCCTCCGTCGTCGGGTTCTCCGGCAATCGTATCGACTCGAAATAAGTCAGCCAGGAATCCTTCCGGCCAATATACGCCTTCAATAAACCATTCAAATTCCCAAAATACTCATACACCATCGGCTTGCTGACACCTGACTTTGTTACGATCCGGTTCATTCCCAAACCTTGATGCCCGCTTTCAGCGAGGGTATCGGCAACGGCGGCGACCAGGCGGGACCGCTTATCATCGGGATTTCTCTTCCTTGACATTGATTTAGATTTTAAAGTACAAGTTAAGCATCATTAATTTACCAGGTGGTAGATAACTCAAGAATATTTTCGGATAATTTTCAACCCGTTTAAAAACGTTTTTATTCGGTTAAAATAAATCCTTTACGCTCCGTGCTATTCAATTTTGCCTCACCGGAATTTACCGGCCAAGAAAAAAACAAATGAGTACATTAAGCAACAGCGTCCGGCTGACCGGATTCTTAGGCGCCGCGCCAGAAGTAAAATTCACAGACAATGAAAAAAAGTATGTCAAACTCAGTTTGGCCACCAATCACTTCAGGAAGAATGACCAGGGCGACCGCGTAAAAGAAGTGAACTGGCACCCGATCGTATTATGGGAACAGCAAGCTACCCTTGCCGAAAAATATCTTGATAAAGGCAGCAAAATTGCCGTAGAGGGTCGCCTGGTAAGCCGTTATTATACCGACAAAGACGGCATTAAACGCCACAGCATGGAAGTATTCGTGAACGAAATAGACTTCCTGCGAAATTAGTTATGGCCGCGACCGTTTACTCTGCCGCCGTCATGGGCATCGATGCGGAATTGATCACTGTTGAAACCAGGATCTCGCCCGGTGTTCAGTATTTCATCATTGGATTGCCGGGGGAATCCGTCAAGGAAAGTCTCTTCCGCGTCGAAAGCGCCATAGAAAGCGCGGGCCTGCACATGCCACGCCAGAAAGTGCTGATCAATATGGGACCTGCGGGGCTGCGCAAGGAAGGCGCAGGTTTTGACCTGCCCATAGCCATCAGCATCCTTGCTGCATCTGGTCAGCTCGATTTGGATCTCGATAAAACCCTGTTTGCGGGCGAACTTTCGCTAAATGGCTATCTTCGGCCTGTTCGCGGCGCGATAGCCATCACATTGAAAGCCCGCAAAGCAGGTTTTGATACGCTCATCCTGCCGACTGAAAACAGTCCCGAGGCAGCCATTGTCAGCGGTATAAAAGTATATGGTCTTGCGACACTCCAAGAAGTGATCGCCTGTTTACGCCGGCCCTCAGATTTTGAATTAAGTTTACCTCCGACCGGCAAAGAAAAAGTAGGTATACAACCCCTGCCCAAACTGGATTTTGCTGACATCAGCGGTCAACAAAAAATAAAGCGGGCCATGGAAATTTCGGCTGCAGGCGGCCATAATATTCTGCTGATCGGGCCGCCCGGTTCCGGCAAAACAATGATCGCTAACCGGCTGCCCGGGATCATGCCGAAATTGACAACAGAAGAAGCGCTTGAAACGACGAAGATCTATTCCGTTGCCAGCCGTTCCGACCAGGTCTTTTTTGAAAGCTGCAGGCCATTCCGGAAACCCCATCACACGGCAAGTGACATCGCGATGGTGGGTGGCGGGTCGCCCTTGATGCCGGGTGAGATCTCACTGGCACACAACGGCATATTGTTCCTTGATGAACTTCCTGAGTTTAGAAAAGCTGTACTAGAGTCTTTAAGACAACCGCTGGAAGCAAAAACCATCACGATATCGCGGGCCAGTTATAATGCCGATCTTCCGGCAGACTTTCTCCTGGCCGCCGCCATGAACCCCTGCCCCTGCGGATACTTTAAACATCCGGGAAGGAAATGTTCATGCAGTCCTGAAAGTATCAGGCGCTACCTGCAAAAAATTTCAGGGCCCTTACTGGACCGCATAGACTTGCAGGTGAAGGTGCCTCCCGTCGCTTACACTGCGCAGCAACCGATCCTGAAGATTGATACCAGCGCCACCATAGCAAAACGGGTCTTGACTACCCTCGAGCGCCAGATTCGTCGCCAGGGAGTTCAAAATGCTTCATTGGCACCCGAATTAATAAAAAAACATTGCAGTCTGGCACCGGCTGAACATGAACTTTTCCTGACCGTGCTCCAAAAACATCAGCTTTCGGCAAGATCGCATGACCGGATTTTGAAAGTAGCGCGCACCATTGCGGATATGGCGGGTTCGGAAAACATCGGCTTGCTCCATCTGTCGGAAGCCATCTCCCTCCGCTGCCTTGACCAGGACTATTTTCAATAGATCTCCCGTTCCCGACAGATGACGATCACCATTTCGTCGTCTGTCATCCGGTAACCATATTCGAAACAAAACCTGTAAACGTTTCCTGATCCTGTAGGTTCAGCTTCGCTGGTAAAAAACTTAGTGTTAAAACCTCTCCCTTCCAGCCTGCGCAGCCTTATCCTTCCCGCTGTGTCTTCATCGCATAATTCCTTCAGCAGTTCCCGGTTCCTCAAAATGATCTCCTGGATACGCGAGATATAGTCCGGCACGCTCAGTTCCGGGGTATTTTCAGCGAGCTGCGTCACCTGTTGTGTTTTCTGATTTTCCCGGCGCTTACGATTATTGTAATTCGTCCGGCAGCCGTCATCACAATATTGCCGGTCTTCGCGGCCTGCCCCCAAAGGCTTGCCACAGTCTTTACAAATACGTTCTGCGATTTCTTCCATACGCTAAATATCTGTTACGAAACATCCCGTGGTGGTAGATAAGAAACATTTATAAACGTTTCTACCCATTTAAACGCATAAATCTTAGCCGCCCCGTTATCAACTTTGCTGCAACCCAATACAAAAAAAATGGAAAAGCATAAAACAAAGCTGACAGGTATAATCGACAGCGAGTACTTTTTTAATCAAAACCGCCAGTTTTACCTGGATATTAAACAGGCAAAAAACAAGAATCATTACCTGCGCATCACCCGCAGGGACCAGGCGAAAGACGAAAGTTTCACGAGATACGAGATCATCTTTTTAGAAGACGATCTTCAATTTTTAGTGGAAGCCATGTCGATGTTGTTGGGCAGGTATAGTTCCGGGCAATTAGGGATCAGCGCATAAAGATGCAGGACATTAAAAGCATTTCAACGACAGACCGTCCGCGCGAGCGCCTGTTGACTCTCGGTCCGGGTGCGCTGAGCAACATGGAACTCCTGTCGATCCTTATCGGATCAGGCACTCGAAGTGCCCCGTTAAATGAAATCTGCGGCAAACTGATTACCGTCATTGACGACCAGCCCGCAATACTTGCTAAAATGAGCATTCAGGAATTAAAACAAATCAAAGGCATTGGAAAAGTAAAAGCTATCGAACTCACCGCCGCTCTTGAATTCGGCAAGCGCGCGTTTTTTCAAAACGGAACGCCACTTAATTTAAAAACCAATAAAGAGGCAGAAACTTTTATCCGGCCCTACCTGGAAAAGCAAGAAAGCATCGGCTACTTTCTGATCATGCTGAACAACCGCCAGGAATTGCTGGCAACGAAAGAAATAGGGATCGTACAAAACAAACCGCCGTCCGTTAAACAACTACTGACCCCTGCCCTGGAAGCGGGTGCGACGGAGTTCCTGGTTTGCAGGAAAACCAGGATGCTACCGAAGATCTTTGAAAAGAAAGAGCGGGCGTTCATCCTGCAACTGGAAGCAGCTGCGGGCATGATGACGATCAAAATGAGGAAGTTATTAATCGTAGATATTTAGTCCTTTTGGCCGTCCCTGCGAGGCAGGCCGGGCTATCCGTTATATCTGCTGCGCAGGATGCCACTCCTATCCCTGACGGACTGCAGGCGATGCAGGTGTATACCAGCAACGCCGATTTTAGAAATAACGGTGGTCAACAAACTGTGTTAGTTTGCTGACCACCGTCATTTTATTACCCAGTCCTCCGGTCCGGCCGCCGCGCCCGGCAATGGTAGCCGGGAAAGCGTCCGTCCTTACGAACTGTTGGATTGGGATCTGCGATCACATTGTTTAAATAGTTTATCCCCTCTTTTTAGCCTTTGATGCAGGCAAAGGGATACCGCGCTACGGCCCCGGCAAGGCCATGCAGAGTGCCGCTAAAAAAATCTCCACCCCTGCTGGGTAGTATTTTTTGCGGCAGCCTTGCCAGCGCCTATGCGCTAAAATTTACAGCCTTTATCAAAGGCTAAAAAGAGGGGAATAGCCCCGACGGCCGGCGAAAAAATTATTGTTTTATTTAATCTATTAAATTATGTTATTCTCAGGAAGATTGACTGCCGATGCAGCAGTCAGAAATGTCAAAGGCGACAGAAAAGTAACCGGTTTCAATGTGGCTATTAATGACCGCTTCAAAACTAAAGAAGGCGAAAAAAGAGAAATTACCACGTTCGTGGAATGTTCTTATTGGGTGAATCCGGGTTTAGCCGAATACCTCAAAAAAGGCACTATCGTTGAAATTTCAGGGCGTGTTGAAGCAAAACCGTGGATAAGCAAGGATGCCGAGGCGATGGCCAGTTTAGTTTGCAATGTCGGTACGGTAAAATTGTTAGCGAAAGCGCCTGCAGCAGCACCTACGAAAAAAGAACTCAGGGTAGCTACGAAGTAAATCTCTAATGGCATGCAGGCTAAGCCGATAAACCTGCTTTTTCAAATCTTAAATTTTAGCAGATGACACGTTCAAATTTATATATCACTTTATCGAATGGCAAAGAAATCATTGCCGTAGCAGACAATAGTAGCGCCCCTGAACAGGGCTATTTTGTGGAACAGGTTTTATTGCCTTTATTTTCCTTTCGTGATGCGGAAAAGGAAATGGTCTTATTAAGAGAACATTGCACGATGGACGGGCTTTTGCGCCTGAATGCGGATTACCGTTACGATATCGACCTTTGCCTGCGCAAGGTGGATTTTTGCGAGGAAAAATATGACTGGGGTGCGGAAGTGTTCCGCAAGGGGAAATATCTGAATGACCGTCTGCGAGATTACTTGCTGATAGAAAATGACATCGAAAGCTATGTCAAAGAAAAATTCAAACACCTGTCCAATCAGGGCTTAATTGACAGGGCAAATGCCCTGCCCAATTTCAAGTGGGACGACGAGGGTGCGGAACTGGTACGCAGACAGCGGGTCTCAGGCTTTGCCTTCGACTACACCATGCAACGCAATACCTTGATTATTTTAAGAGATAAAACCAAACCAAAACCATGAACTTTTTTCAGCAAATCAATGAATTACATTTACCGGGTAAATGGAATTTAGTTATCCAAAGCAAGGAAGACGGACAGTTTAGCGTAGCTGTTCTGTTCGCTACGGCGGAAGTCAAAGATAATGCGCAAAAATTAGTGCCACCGATGCAGTTGCAAGGCACTGCCGAAGAACTGGACGAACATTTTTTTGACACCATACGGCAACCGGTACAACAGGCATCGGGCTTGTTCCATAACATAAACGACTATGTAAAGGGCTTGGAAGATGCGCAAAAACAGTCTAAAATGGAGCAGGATAAAAAGAAAGCCAAAGCACTGGCGAAGCCTGCAGAGCCGAAAGACGGAATAGAAGTTTCGACCGTACCTAAACCTGATAAGGAAGAAAAGCGGAAGGATTATGAGGAAGCGATGAAAAAGGTCGCTGAATTGAACGATGCCTGTAAATATGCCGAAGCCCTGACCTTTCTGCCAAAGATTGAAGATTACCCCGACAGGAAGACCGAACTGGAGAAAAAACAAGCCGACCTCGAACGTAAACGGGAACAGTATGAAAAGGCACTCACTTTATTTAACGCATAAGCCATGCTATTATCACAGTTATTACCCCGTGTTTTTATACACAAGGAAAACGGGCAGGAAGTCCGTTTGACCGACCCCGATGTAAACCTGACACCCGAAGAGGTCTGTAACTTCTATTCAGGGTTGTATGCCATCCTCACGACCGCAAAAATTGCAGGCCCTGAGATTAAAAAGGATGCCATTGAATACCAGTTTGTTTCCACCATAGGTACGAAAGGATAATGAAAAAAGACAAAACCACAGGATTACTCCCGACACTAACCCAACAGCAATGCAAACTCTATCAGCAAATCGCACACTTCGCCCACGACCTCGACAGACTTCCCGACGCCAGGGAAGCAAGGTCGAACAAGCTCCGCCCTGCACCGCAGGCATTATTGCCCATGGTTTTTTAAGGCATCGGTTTTTGCCGAAATACGAAATATCGGAACAGCTACCCAAAAGACAACAAGTCGAAGCTATTTATTTAAAATCGCAAAAACGGGTCAGGTCATTTTATAACATCGACTTGATGGATGTCAGCCAGTTCCCCTATCCATACAATGTGCTTTTGTCCAATTGGGATGCTAACCGGAAAATGCGGGTCAAGGGACGTTACAGGAGTTTATGTGTCACAGAAAATGACGGGGAGAAATCCATTACCGTTTCGGTCGCAGAAACCTTAGATACCGGTTATGACCTGTATTATATACCTGTCGCGTCGCTTTACAAAGGGCTGCAGGACAAGGCCGATGAATGGCTTAAATTGTTGATGGGGGTTTGTGTTTACCTGTATCGTAAAGCCGGGGTCTGTCACTACCGGGACAGCGAAAGCTACATCTGCTATTTATATGATATTATGGATGGCTGGATAGAAGATGATAAGGGGAGCATGGATGATGAAGATTATAAAGAACAAAGGTCTAACCTTGACGAAATGCTGGCAATCGGCGAAAAAATTGAACCCTATTTAGCGGATGAAAGCTATTTATTACTGTTACAAGACCTTATCCAGGCTTGTGAACCTCAAAGTAAATTTCAACAGGATTGTCTAAAAATAGCCAAAGAAACATTAGCGGTTTGGGTGGCATACCCCTACGCAAATCTCTATCAAAATGTAGCGCAGGAAGACGAGGATGAAGATGACTACTACGGGACGGGGAAAGTTTTGGTCACAGATTATATATCCTTCATTGGCGAAACTTCGGGGGCGGTTTACGAAAACATCAAAAATATGCTGAACGACGATTTTAATGAACGTTCAGGTACGCAAAATTTCGAGGTAAATATCGCTTTCAACAAAGAAAAAGGAAGCTATCATGACCAATTGGGTTATGAGGAAAAAGTAATTGAAATTATTAATGAATTGTGTTGCCTGTTAACTGAACTGCCATGAACGATTTGACCAACAAATTCGGAAACTTATCTCACCCTACCAAAGCCTTTGTCATATTTGAGGGGAAAAATAATGATAATCAAAACAGCGTTCACGTGGAATGCTATGATATCGACGAAGATGGTTTACCCATTAACGCCCATCCGCTTTCGGTCAGGGAAGCGAACAGCTTGGCTAAATCTTTACAGGTAAGGGAGAAAAAACAATGCAATTTTTTGAACCCGAAAGAATTGCTTAGCCCAAACGTGGTGTTTTTGAAAACAGGGCATGATGGTTATGCCTTATGGCGCACACCCGAACAAAAGACAAAACTACTGTTTACCGACAGTTTAGACATTCCTTGCGGTGAAGGATACATACCCGCCCTGCTATGGAAGGCGGGCAAAAACAGTCTTTCCGTCTTTTCGGTAAAGGACGAAACAATTACGGCTACTTCACTGCTTTACCATGCCCCTTTTTTCAATATCTATGCAGGTGGCAGGGTATGTATGGGGAGCGTAGCAGTGAAAATCCCCAATAATTGCCACCTCGAAGATTTTATGGCCTTATGGCATAACTATTTCTTTAACAGCTATTTCAGCCACCTTTTTGATGGTCACCAACCTGTAAAAGGCAACATCATCCAGTTATGGCAAAACCAAATTATACACGGCACTCCGTTTCCAAACGACTGCCTTATCCCGAACAATATCTCTGTTAAAAAGCTGATCGCATGAAAACAAGTGTACATATTACTGACAACTATATCATCAACCCGACCAATCCGTTAACTGTCAACTTAATCGGCGCAGGCGGAACAGGGAGCCAGATGCTTACGGCTTTGGCACGCATTAACTATGCACTGCTTCACCTTGACCATCCGGGATTGTCGGTGACCGTTTACGATGATGACCGGATTACCGAAGCCAATATCGGCAGGCAGTTGTTTTCCGAGAGTGAAATCGGACTCCATAAATCCGTAACGCTTGTAAACAGGTATAATGTTTTTTTTGGTACAAACTGGAAAGCCAAAGCCCGGCGTTTCGGGAATGATCTATATGACATTGACAGCTACAGGGCAAACATCCATATTTCTTGTGTAGACACGGCCAAATCCCGTTTCGAAATCAGCGAGCTTCTTTACGAAATGAACCTGAGCAAAAGATATAATCGGGATCAACCGCTTTACTGGCTGGATTTGGGAAATAGTAAAGATACGGGGCAAGCCATTCTTTCAACCATAGCAAATATCAGGCAACCTGAATCTGAAAAATTTACCACTGTAAGTAATCTGCCATTTATTACAGAAATGTTCCGGGATGAGCTGGAACAGGCGGATAAATCCGACAACACGCCCAGTTGCTCATTGGCAGAAGCATTGACCCAACAGGATTTATTTATCAATCCTGCAATCGCCATTCTGGGCGGAGAATTACTTTGGCAACTCTTCCGTGAAGGAATGATTTTTAACCGTGGCGCGTTTATTCATCTTAAAAACTTCAGAACGCAACCGATTAAATTATCCTAAAAAATTTCGCCCCGGGATACCGGGGCGAAAAAGGACATGTCGCTTGACTTTGGTTTGTACCCCATAGGGTTTGGTCTGGCCGGAATTGTGCGCATAGAAAGATCACTTGCTGAGTAAGAGGTTTAATTTTGCCATATCCTCACTAACCTTTTTTTCAATCACTTTAGCATAAACCTGCGTTGATCTCATCGTGGTGTGCCCAAGTAACTTACTGACTGTTTCCATCGGAACCCCGTTTAACAAGGTCACGGTAGTCGCAAACGTATGCCTGGCGATGTGAAAGGTCAGCACTTTGGTAATGTCACACCGCTCTGCCAGTTCTTTTAGGTAACTATTCATCTTTTGATTTGAGATCATCGGAAAAATAGTGCCGCCGGATCTCGCTCGGATATTATTTTTGTAACGCCCCATGATTGTTTTTGCCTGATCAAGCAGCGGCACGTCAACCGGAACCGTTGTTTTTTGGCGGGAAGTTTTGATCCAAAGTTCTCCGTCCTGCCCTTTTACTATGTTTTCGTAAGACAGATTAGCAACGTCCACGAATGCCAGACCCGTGTAGCAGCAGAAAACAAAAATATCCCTGACCACCGATAATCGCGGGAGCGACAATTCTTTTTGTTCCAGGGCCGCCAGTTCATCACCTGATAAATAATCTTTCTCCACCCTGTTGAATTTTAATTGAAATTTCTCAAACGGGTCACGGTGTATCCACTCTAGTTTATAAGCCAGATTAATCATCTTACGGAAACGTTCGAGGTGTTTCATGATACCATTATTCGTAAGCGGTTTCTGATGGTCCACCGGTACGCGTTTACGAAGAAAGGTTTCGAAATCGAGGATGAATTTATAGTTAAGTTCGGTAAGGAAATACGCCTTCCTTTTGAAATGGGCCTGCACAAATTCTTCGATATATTTTTGAGTGGTGTAATAGTTTTTCATCGTGCCGGCCGCAAGCACCCCGGCAGAAGTTTCATTATGATAGGTAGCGATCTCAGCTAAAGTGTGTTCGTCACTACCTGTACGAAGAAAGGTTGCTTTGACCGTTTCTACAGTTATGACCTTCCTTTGTAACTGCAAATCCTTATAACATGCTGTGATGGATTGCCTAACCTCCTCCAGGTAGGCGTTAATTTTTTTGCCTTCAGCCGTATTGTTTTTACCAAGTCCTTTATTAATATCCCAGCATTTGACGCTAACTTTTTCCTGTAAAGCCATGAGAGATTTTGTGCCATTGACCGTAATTCCCGCATAAATCGGTGCGATTCCGTCTTTTTCTTTGTCTACTCTTATCGTAAAATAGACCCCAAAGCTGTTAGTTGTTTTCATATCATTTGATTTTAATTGAGTTTCATTTAATTTTTCAGGTAAATAAACTGACTCAAATAGGGCGCAAAACGATGTAAAAACAGGCAAAATTCGTCAATTTTGAACGCTTACAACTAACTGTATAACAGCTACTTACATCACTTTTGAATACCTCAAATCTAAAATAAAATTTTAGGTGTGCACTTTGGTATCCAACAACTTGATAAACTATGCGTTTTTTTGATGATTTGGGGAAGGGCTATAAAGCACAAAACCCTGTAAATCAGATGACTTACAGGGTTTTGATTCTTTTTGATATCGCTATCCGTCGGGATGGCAGGATTCGAACCTGCGGCCTCCACATCCCAAATGTGGCGCGATACCGGGCTACGCTACATCCCGATTGGGATTGCAAAGGTAGGATTAAAAAACACTGCTGCAAATATTTTTTCAAATAAATACGACAGCCAATTAAACACCTTCATTAAACATTTAATAATCATGTATATACCAGTTTAGCTAACATTTTGTGCAACAATTACATCACAACTAAGCAACAATTGTATGACATTACGATATTAAATTAAACTTCGTCGTAATTTCACGGTCATCAATTTTAAACAAATACCGACATGAAAAAATGTGTGTTATCATTACTGCTGATTGCATTTTGCATTTCGCAAAACTTTGCCCAGGACAAGTTAAAAAGTGTACAAGCTGCTGGTTTATGGGCTGTACAAAATGTTAAAATTGATGGCAACATTGCCGAATGGAACAATAATTTTCAGGCCTATAACAAAAACGTTAAGCTATACTACAGCTTAGCTAACGATGAGAAATATCTATACCTGGTTGCAAAATCAACCGATGCTACCAATAATGCCAAAATTGCCGCGGGTGGTATCACGCTTAATGTAAACACCGATGATAAGAAAAACGAAAAGGATGCCTTCAGCTTAACCTATCCTGTTGTAGGCAGAGCAGTTGGACGTGGCGGACGGGGACGTGGTGGTTTTGGTGGGGGAAGAAATGGCGGAGCGCCTTTGTCTGACTCGGCTGCTAAAGCAGCTACTGAAGAAGCGCACAAGCAATTCATCGAAGCAGCTAAAGAAATTAAAGTTTTAGGCTTTAAAGACATTACAGATACCTTGATATCTATCTATAACGAATACAGTATTAAAGCATTGGTAGGATATGACGATCAGGGTAGCCTAACTTATGAAATGGCTGTACCGCTTAAAATCCTTGGCTTATCTGCCGACTCACCAAAAGAATTTGCTTACCAGATAATGCTTAGCGGCATACCAGTTCCTGCTACCGGCGGCTTTGGTGGAGGTGGCGGAGGACGTGGCGGTCGTGGTGGCGGCGGCGGACGTGGTGGTTCCGGCGGCGGACGAAATAATATTGACTACCAGGAGCTGTTAGCTCCTACCGATTTTTGGGGTAAATATACTTTAGCCGAAAAGTAAGTTACCCTGAACCATTATATACTTATACCCTAATATGAAAAAACTTTTACCGATTATACCCATCTTATTTTTATTGTTGATATCGTCAAAAATATCGGCACAAAATAAACCTGCGCAACCGCCTCCCCCCCTACCTTCACGCGAAGTGAGTGGTGTGGTAAAGGATGAGAAAGGAGAAACCGTTATTGGCGCGCTGGTGACTTTAAAATCAGCAGTGGACACCATACGAACCGCCACAAACGAAGATGGTATATTCGTGTTTAAAGACGTAAAAAAGGCCGTATTTAACGTAACTGTTTCAAGTATAGGCAGTACAACGTTTGTGAAAAAATATCTTAATAGTGATATAGCAAAGAAAATAGTTCTCGACCCGATAACGCTAAAGACTGAAACCAATCAGCTTAACGAAGTAAAAATCAATGGCACGCCCAGTGTAACCTATAAAACAGATACTGTTGAATACCGCGCAAGCGATTATAAAGTACGGCCCAATGCCACCATCGACGAACTGTTAAAGAAAATGGAGGGTATGGAAGTTGGCTCAGATGGATCATTAACACACCAGGGTGAAGCAGTTGTTAAGGCCAAACTGAACGGTAAGGAATTTGCAGGCGGCAGCGTATCACAAGCCCTTAAAAATTTACCAGCAGATATAGTTGAAAAGCTACAGATAGTTGACGATTATGGCGACCAGGCTGCCCGCACCGGCATTAAAACAGGAACTCCGCAAAAGATCTTAAATATCACCACTAAACCCGACAGATCTGTAGGTATCACCGGCCGTACAACCGATCAGGCAGGTAATAACGGCAGGTATAATGCTTCTGTCTCGGTTCAGCATATAGATGCTAACCAGGTAGTAAGTGTTATTGGGGACGCTAAAAGTACCGTTGACGGTATTGGCGGTGGTAATCCGGGCACTACACATACAGGTTCACCAAATGTGAGCTATCGTGATCAGTGGAGTAAAAAAGTGCAGGTTAATACCAGTTATGGTTATTGGTTTAATAATAATAATTCAATAAACCACCAATTTGGCAACTATGTCACACAAAAAAGCGAAACAAATTTTGGAGGGCCTGTAAAATTTGATCAGCAGGGAAGCGCCGAAAATCACGGTAATGGACAAAACGGGCATTTTCAAATTGAAATACAAGCTGATAGCCTGAATTTCATCCAGATAAATCCGAATTTTGGCATTTCCAATTCATCAAACTCAAACAATTACAGACGAAATGAAACCGATGATTTCAGTAACAGTCTTGGTGTTTCAAATTTTCAACATCTTTTAAGTGATGGAGTAAGTACTAACACAGGTTCGAATACAAATTTTGGAGCAAATGCGCTTTATGTACATCTCTTTAAAAAACCTAAAAGGAATATTTCAATCAATTTAGGCTATTCGCATAACGACAACACGAATGATGGTAATACAAACAAACATTACCTTTATTTCAAAGACACCACGATGAACACCGTAATAAAAGACTCTACGGTGCATCTTTTAACTAACAGGCATAACATAAATACATCGTTCAACGGTTCTGCTACCTATACTGAACCCTTAAGTCTGATTTCTTTATTAGAATTCAGAGGCGAATTCTCAAAGTCCGACAATTCAGCAAATTCTCAGCAGACAGAAATCCGCAAAGATGTCAATGGTCAGGATTCAATTGTTCATCGTCCTGATTTGAGCAACATTTACAACTTCACAATCACCCAATCAAGATATACAGTTAATTATCGACTGGATGGAAAGAAGGTAAACATGTCTATTGGTGCAACCGCAATAAATTATGACTTATCGGGTACAAAGGTTGATAACAGTATAGCTCAAAATGTTTCAAGCTCACGCCATAATTTTAAAGTAATACCTGCATTCCGGTTCTCATACTCATGGTCACGTACTGAAAGAGTGGAGTTAAACTATAATGGAAACAATATTGATCCGTCATTTGATCAAATACAACCTTTTACAGATCGCAGTAATCCTTTGAACGTTATCGTTGGTAATCCTAACCTGGACCCTGGCTTTAATCACTCCATCAACGGAAAGTATAACAATTACCTGGCTAACTCAAGGTTTAATATTAGTGTTAGTGGTTATTTGAATTTGTATACGCACAAGGTTACTACTAACGTTTTAACAATTCCAATCCCAAATGATACCACACATTCTACCTACCGGGAGGTACACTATATTAACCTTGATGGCTCATATGCATGGGGAACCGGTTATAGCATCTCTAAGCAATTAGATGACAGGAGATACAATTTCTCTTTAAACGGAAGCGTAAATTACAATTATGCAACTGCAGAAGAAGCCAACAATATATTTCACCAAACTACATGGTCATTTGATAACCGGTTTGGGCCAAGGATCAATCCGAATGACAACATTGAAGTAAACCCTTATGTAGGCTATACTTTAACACGTAATTTTAGTTCGATAGCTCAAGCCATGGGTACCCAATATTCAACTACTAAATTTGCTATTGACGGTAAGTTTTACTTTAAGCAAACTTACCAACTCAATTACAGTGCAAGTAAAAACCTGGTATCAGGGGTAAAGGGCAGCACCAATCCCTTTGTTATCAATATGGGCTTCCAGAAGGAGTTCCTGGAAAAGAGAAACCTGGTATTTACCTTTGACGTATTTGACGTACTACATCAAAACGACTTCATCCTGCAACAACCATTCGCCGGCGGACAGATAAGTACGATATCTAACACCAACAGCCGCTACTTCCTGGTGGGCTTACGCCTTAACCTGCAAAAATGGGGAGGCCGGCCGCAACGCAACGGCAAGAACATGCAGCGCCGAGGCGACGGCAGCTTTATATACAACTAAGCTATTGTATTGCTAACGCGATAGTAAAATCCTTGACCTATCAGGTCAGGGATTTTTGCTTTTCACGGGATATCAGGTGTATGTTTTTGTTTCACGAGAGTGTGAAACAGATGAAACAAGTGAAACAACTTTTTTTAATAATCTCCTAAAATACAGCCGATTAATAAAATACGGTGAAACAAAATGAAACAAAATCACTGACAATATAATGCCACCACATTTATAAACAAAAAGGCGATAAGTTTAAAAACTCATCGCCTTTTTGTTTATGTTTTTATACTGGTTATTTCTTAACCGAAAATTTATAGTATGACGATGTTTTATAAGTTTCTCCCGGTTTTAAAGTAGTTGTCGGAAATGAAGGCTCGTTTGGTGAATCAGGGAAATGCTGGGTTTCCATAGCAAAAGCTGTTCTGAAATCGTCCTTGCTGCCGCCTTTAAATGTATTCTTGCTCTGCATAAAATTACCGCTGTAAAACTGCAGTCCCGGCTCCTGGGTATACACATCCATTACCACGCCGCTCTTGTCGCCAATTACTGTAGCCGCGTGCGCGAATTTACCAGGCGCTGTGCCCGATAATACGAAGTTATGATCGTAACCTGTACCATTTTTTAACTGCTCGTTCTTGTCTTTAATTCTAAGGCCAATAGCTGTTGGTTTATTAAAATCAAACGGTGTACCTGCAACCGGTTCTAATTTGCCTGTAGGTATCAGCGTTGAATCAACCGGGGTGTATTTATCAGCATTGATCTGTACAATGTGGTTTAATATGGTACCACTACCCTCTCCATTTAAGTTAAAGAACGCGTGGTTGGTCAAATTCATTACCGTAGTTTTATCAGTTGTAGCTTCATAATCCATATGTAACTCATTTTCATCATTAAGGCTATAAGTAACCTTTACTTTTGCATTCCCGGGGAAACCGCCTTCCATATCTTTTGACAGATAGCTTAGTTCTAAAGTATGATCATCGGGCATTTTAGCATCAAACATCACATACTGAAAACCAGCCTTACCACCATGCAGCGTATTAGGGCCATTGTTTATGGTAAGTGTAACCTGTTTACCATCTAACATAAATTTGCCTTTTGCAATACGGTTGCCGTAACGGCCAATGGTAGCGCCAAAATAGGGTTCGGTAGATTTTTTATATTCTTCGGCAGTTTTAAAACCGGTAACCACGTCAATTATTTTACCTTTTTTATTCGGTACGAACAAGCTTACCAAGCGGCCGCCATAATTTGTAAATATAGCCCGCACATTATTTTTATTTTTCAGGGTATAGAACGATGCATTTTTGGTTGATGTATCTGTCTTAGCTACCGAATCGGTTTTTACGCTATCTGTAACAGTTGTTTTTGTTGACGAATTACAGGCTGCCACCAAAAGCAGGGCAGGCAACGCACCCGCGATAAATTTTAAGTTCATGTTTTTAATTTAAGTTATATGAATTGGTTTATTTTTTTATTTGTTCTTTCAGCCATGCGGTAAGCTCCTTCGCCGCGACATCATTATGATATCCGGCAGGTAACCGACCGTTTACATACTCATTATACAACCACGGATCGCCCACGGCAAACACCGTACCTTTTCCATATTTAGCGGTAGCAGCAATCACTACGGCCCCATCCGCCGATTTAAATACAGGTTTGCCTTCTGGGTTATTTATACTGATACTGCACACGTCTTTCAAAAAAAGCGTAGGCTTTGATCTGAATATGTCATTATCGACGTATATAACCTCACCATCTTTAAAATGTTTATCATCCACAACATGATTTTGCAAATCATTATTAAAATGTAAGCCAAATTTTGCAGCCAAATTATTAAAATGCGGCAATTCTACATTAGCGCTGTCATTGGCCATTATAACCAATATACCGCCTGCTTTTACCCAGGCCGCTATCTGCTCAACATCTTCAGCTTTAATATAATTAGGATTAGCGGTTTCTTTTTTTGTATCCGGGTCTACAATAATATAAACATTGCTGTTTTTCAGATTCGAAACCGATGGCGCTTTATCTAATGTGTCCAGCTTAAAACCATTGGCTTTAAATATATCACCCCATATACTAAAGCCCGAATCTCTTTCATCACTCCATAAATAATGGAAGCGTTCAGTTCCGTGTGAAGTTTTATACGTTTCGTGGTTAAAATAACAATCGAGCATTACCGTTTGCGCATAAGTTACCGGCGTAATTTTCGATAAAATTATTAATGTACAAACAAAAAACCTGTTCATGTGTAAACTATCAAATTATTGAGGTTGCCCAACTGGTAATGGCCGCGCCTAATGCGCAATAAATATAGTTAAAACAGGTAAACTAAATTTATTTTTAATCTAACCTGACAGGTTTCATTTTAGGTACCAGGAAATGCATGATCAGCCAGGCTAAAAGATATGCCCCGCCACAAACAAAAAACATGATATAATAGGCTACTTCAATCTTGTGGATACTGCGGTAATAAACAAAAAGGTTCTTCTGTACAAATAAAGAAAATAGTACGCCACCCAATGACCCAAACATACCTCCTATACCGGTAACAGAGCCTACCGAGTTTTTGGGGAACATATCAGACACGGTTGTAAATATATTAGCGCTCCAGGCCTGGTGTGCCGATGCCGCTATACCTATTACAATAACAGCCAGCCACATATTTATACCACCTAAAAACTGCGCGAATACAATAGGGATAACAAATAGCGCGTAAATAAACATGGACGTTTTGCGGGCCTTAAATGTCGGCCAGTTTTTACGGATCAGGCTCATGGGCAGCCAGCCACCCGCGATACTGCCGACCGTAGACATGGTGTACACAAACGCGACTGGTAAAGCTATAGCCGTACCCTTAATGCCATATTGGCTCTCTAAAAAATCGGGCAGCCAAAATAAGTAAAACCACCAGATTGGGTCTGTTAAAAACTTGCCTACCACAAATGCCCAGGTTTGTCTGAATTGAAGCAACTTACCCCACGCAATTTTTTGCTGCGCGATTTCAGGAACTGAATTCTCAGGATCATTATTGATGTAATCTAATTCGTTCTGTGTTACATATTTATGTTTTGAAGGTGATTGATAAAAAAAGTACCAGAATATGAGCCAAATAAACCCGGTAGAACCGGTAATAATAAAAGCCCATTTCCACCCCCACGCAGACGCAATAAAAGGGACTGTTAATGGTGCCACAATAGCACCAACATTTGTACCCGAATTGAATATGCCTGTAGCAAAGGCTCGCTCTTTTTTAGGGAACCACTCGGCTACGGTTTTAATAGCGGCCGGAAAGTTACCCGCTTCGCTAAAACCTAACGCAGAACGTACAAAACCAAATCCGAATGTGCTTGAAACAAGGGCATGCCCCACTGCAGAAAGACTCCACAAAAGCGTAGACATAAAATAGCCTATCTTGGTACCCACCTTATCAATAATGCCGCCTGCGGTAATAAGTCCAAGCGAATAAGCCAGTTTAAAAGCAATTTCGATATTGGCGTAGTCACCGTCAGTCCACTTAAACTCTTTTGACAAGGTTGATTTCAGCAAGCTTATAACAGCCCTGTCAAGGTAATTTACCGTAGTGGCAAAAAACAGCAGCGCACATATTACCCAACGGTAGTTGCCGGTAGTGGTTTTTTTCATAATCGGTTATATCAAGGTAGATATTTGGTTGTACAATATAGCATTATGCTGCCATATTATACGCCACTAAATGCAGAAAATCCGCCATCTACGGTAATCATCGATCCGGTGACAAACTTAGAAGCATCGCTTAACAGCCAAACCAAAGCGCCTATCAATTCATCCGGGTTGCCAAAACGTTTAAACGGCGTGTTCCTGATCACCCGCTCTCCCCTGTCCGTATAGCCGCCATCCGGCTTGGTCAATAAATTACGATTTTGTTCGGTCAGGAAAAAGCCCGGTGCTAATGCATTCATTCGGATGGCATCGCCGTAACGATTAGCCAGTTCAACCGCGAACCATTCGTTATAACAATCAACCGCAGCCTTACCCATATTATACCCCAACACACGTGTAACAGCGCTTTTTGAGTTCATGGAGGATATGTTTACTATACTGCCTTTACCGGCAGTTTTAACAATAGCTTCGCCAAATATCTGTGTAGGTATCAGTGTACCCCAAAGATTAAGCTCTGTTACCTTTTTCATTCCGGCCATATTCATTTTAAACAAGTCCTGGTCGGGCAATAAAACACCCTCTGGCATATTGCCGCCGGCGCCATTAACCAAGCCATCAATACGGCCGTAGGCTGCCAAAACTTTGTCTTTGGCAGCTATCAGCGCATCCTCGTCCAACGCGTCAGCTATTAGCGCTATGGCCTGCCCGCCGCTGGCGTTGATAGCGGCAGCCCTTTCTTCGGCAATTTGTTCATTTCTGCCTAAAATACCTACAATGCCGCCTGCTTCGGCTATGCCGCTTACAAATGCTTTACCCAAAATGCCTGTACCGCCGGTAACTACAATTACCTTATCTTTTAATGAGAAACTGTTTTCCACCTTTATATTTATTTAAGATCTGTGATATTTAAAATGTCCATATCAGTATAATCCAGGTTCTCGCCTGCCATACCCCATATAAAACTATAACTTGCTGTACCGCTACCCGAATGGATACTCCACGGCGGCGACACTACGGCTTCATGATTAGCCACAACAATATGCCGGGTTTCATTCCCCTCGCCCATGTAATGAAATACCCGCTGCCCGTCCGGAACATCAAAATAAAAATAGGCTTCCATACGCCTGTCGTGCACATGGGCAGGCATAGTATTCCAAACACTGCCCCCGGCTAAGACAGTTAGCCCCATTACCAACTGGCAACTTTGGATACCTTCTGTGTGGATGTATTTATTGATGGTTCGCCGGTTAGCGGTCGACGCATCGCCCGCGTTTACTTTTATGGCTTGCGCATGTGTTAATAGTGTAGTTGGATAGGCAGTATGTGCGGGGCATGACAGCAGGTAAAACACAGCAGCGTCATTAGCATCGTCACTTGAAAATTTTATGCTTTTAACACCTTTACCTATGTAGAGGCAATCCAATTTATTTAGTGGATAAACTTCGCCGTCGACAATAACCTGCCCGCTTCCTGCTACGTTGATGATACCTATTTCGCGGCGCTGTAAAAAATAATCGGCTTTTAAGTTGGGGTAGTTTTCAAGTTCAAGCTGTCGGTCAACAGGGTTTGCAGCGCCTACTATCATCCTGTCGTAATGTGTATAGACGCAATTGACCTGATCAGGCTTTACTACACCGTCCAATAAAAAACGCTCACGTATGGTAGCCGTTTGATAGGTTTTAAAATCATCGGGATGGACGCTGTGGATAGATTTCAACACATTTAGATTTTTTGGTTATAAAGGCAATTTTACAATTTATCACCCATATTAAAAGCCAACCCATCTATATTTTTACGCAAACGATGTAGACTTACAAATGGCTATGTAATTTTTTAATGATCGAAACTAAATATCCGCCTAAATACTTGTATCATTGAGTATTGAACCGATTGTTTCCGCTCTGAAGGAAAACCTAAAATATACCTTTATGAAAAGTAAAATCACTTTAAAGATTCTAATTTTGGCTATACTATGCTTTACCGGCGCAACTGCATCCGCACAAATGACAGAAAGCGCGGCAAAGGCATGGGTAAAAAAAGGAGAATGGCGAAATAGTTTTAAGCTAACCCTTTACCCCGGCCTGGATAACGTGGAGTTTGCCAAACAATACCAAGCCAATAAAAAATATTGGGATGAAGCTTTTGCATTTATTAGCAATACCAAGCTTGATACGCTATCGGCAGGTAAACATGCAATTGACGGCGAAAACGTGTTCGCGACAGTAAGCGACGGACCAACAAAAGAGCTGGATAAAACCGGCTGGGAAGCACACCACAAATACATAGACCTGCATTTAGTGATCAGCGGGAAAGAGCGTATTGGTGTGATGAATCCGGCAAATGCCAAAGTCACCAACCCTTATAACGAAGCAAAAGACCTGGTTAATTTTGACAGCAATACCAAAGGCGATTATTACACTGCCGATCCGGGAACACTTTATATATTCTTCCCGCAAAACTCACACCGTCCCGGGATTCGTGTTGATGGTTATGACAAAGACAAGAAAATGGTGATAAAGATCAGGATGGCGGAGTAACTCTATTTATAACACAAGTTGCGCGTGTAACTTTGTCAATGTTTCCAAAGGATCTGCCGACAAACCCGGATGAACCTTTGATGCCTGCACAACCGTACTGCGCGTGGCTGTTAACCATCTGAAACGTGATGCTTCATCCAGCTTGGCTATAGGGCCACCTTCCACACTTCCTTTGCAGATCTGTTCAAATGCCTGAAGATTTGCCTTAATTTGCTGTGCTTCGTCTTTGTTGGTAAAACAACAGATCTTTGCCTCATTAACGGTGATGATAGCTTGCAAAAAGTTTAGTTTTTTACAATACAGCACCACGCCAACATTCATAAATTCCTCACGTTCTACCCTTGGTACAACGCGAACTACGGCGTACTCAAAAACGTGTTTCCCGGGCATTTTTTGCTTCTTTTATAAATATATCAGACGCTGCTATCCGCAGCAATAAAAATTGAACATAGACTTCACGACGTTCCGCAGCGGCTTCAATATCATCTGCCAGCCACTCGTCAGGAATTAAAGCGGCTATATCACGAATCAAAGTTTCATTTAAGATGGCTTTAAACTCTAAGTCAACCGACTCCAGCTCCGTTGCCCATGGTAATAAAACATGGTCTTTTACCTGCACAAACGGCCGAACCGCCTGTTCTTTCCAGTTACCCCATGAATGATGAAAATAAAGCGCGGCACCGTGATCTATCAGCCACAGCTCTTTATGCCAGATCAGCATATTGGTATTACGTGGTGTGCGGTCTACGTTGGTCAATAGACAGTCTAACCAAACGATCTGCGAGGCCAGTCTGGCATCAATAACGGTAACCGCAGGATCATAAGTTATAGCGCCCGAAAGATAGTGTAATGCCAGGTTCAGGCCTACGCTTGCTTTAAGCAGATCCTGTATTTCTTCATCAGGCTCGGTACGACCAAAGGCTTCGTCTAAATTGGCAAATACCAGTTCAGGTACTTTTAGTCCTAACGCGCGTGCAAGTTCGCCGCCTATTAATTCGGCTATGAGCGCCTTTACGCCCTGCCCTGCACCCCTAAATTTAAGTACATACAAAAATTCGTCATCAGCTTCGGCTATGGCCGGTAATGAGCCGCCTTCGCGCAAAGGGGTAACGTACCTGATAACATTTACTGTTCTTAGTTCCATTTTGATCGGGGCTAAACTACTCAATTATCTTAAGAGACTAAAAGCCTCATTACATAATCAGGTAAAATATTATATTTGAAGTATCTTACCCTAAATCATCTTACATCTATGAAAATAAATCTTACTATTCTTTTACTCTTTTTTGCAAGCCTTAAAGCTTTTCCGCAAACAAAAAACAATTTGTCAGTACTTTATGGCATTGGCTCTGCAGACGTAAACATTCACGGTGTGGTAGGCGATTTTGGATATCAATCTGAAAGTGCCCATACATTTGGTTTAAGTTATACCCGTTATATAAATAAGATATTTTCTTTAGAAGCTGATCTTACTTTATTAAGTAACAACATCAAAGAAACATCAATAATGCCCGGTAACCCACCGCCGCTATATGATAAAATTAAGATGGTGACCATTCCGGTTTTAGGAAAAGTTACCTTTTTGAAATACCTATATGCCGATGCCGGGTTTACATTTGATTTTCAAACCAATTATTCTTCTGCCTCTGTTGCACCAAAACAATCGGGTATTGGCTTTCAGGGAGACATCGGTGCTAAATATACCTTTGGTTCGATCACGATATTTGCAAGCCCTTATTTTCAATACCACAGTATAGTAAGGTTTGACAAAGACTCGGAATTTAACCTTACAAATACCGGGTTTAAATTTGGTGCCGGTTATAACTTTTAAGTAAACTTCTTAGTCAACGTTTATCCGCGACAAACTAAAAAATTGTTTTTTATCACAGTGTTATCAAGTAATCTGGAAACATCGTGATCAGTTATCAACTATGCTTTTTTTCACCGGTACCAAATCCGATATTAAAGCCCGGTTGATAACTTATTGTTCCGTTTAAATCAATAAAGTTAAATACTGCCTGTCCCCAAATACCATTTGCAATATTGAAATCACAGCCCACTGAGGCGGTTGTGCTGTTTGCATTGTTTCTACGATCAAACTGCACTTGTGCAAATCCCTTAACACTATTAGATCCATAGTAATAACGTGCGCCTGCCGAATATTTTTTCTGCCATCCTACACTATCAGCCATGGCAAACTTTGCGCCTATTAATACCTGCCCTTTTTTACCGACGGGTAAGCCGGCACTTGTCCATAAACCAACTTGCGATGTCTTTAAATTTTTTAATAAAGAATCCTTCGAGGTTTGCAAAGTTGCTAATCCAGCTTCCCATGTAGGCGCATTCCAAAGTGATTCGCGGTACTTATTGCGCAGCTTTTCCATGTCGGCAGGTTTTACAATATCATCAGGTATAAACTGGGTTTCAAAAGCGAGTAACTTATTATATAACACGGTGTCTTTAGCCAGCTGTTCTCTGAAAGCTATCTGCGATATGTTTAAATTATTTTGTTTGATATAAGCTGGTATAGCTTTGTCTTCGGCATTTACCGCAGCACCAAGGCTTGCAAGTATATCTTTTAAGTAGGCGGTATTGGTACGTAAGTCGGTTTTATCAATGATGGTAAAACGGATACCTTCGGCGGTTGAATAACTTCCTTTATCGCCCATTGATGTCCCAAAAGATAGACGGGCTCGGTATAAAAATTTATTTTTATTATAATCGTTTAAGCTGGCGTTGCCATTTAACAATAACGGAGATATTTCAACAGCCAGGCTTTTCGGGATAGCCGCGCCATTGGTAACAAAATAATTGCCGATACTTAAAGCGACACTCCTTACAGATGATGGCTTTAAGATGTTGTCAGGATCGGTTCCCAAAATTTTAAATGCCGGCGACTCAGGAATTGAATAATCCAAATTGCCCCAGCCTGCCTTAAACTTTACACTATCTTGCGCTCTTACTTCAACGGATACAATGGCAATAAGCACCATTAACAAAAAATATTTTTTCATGGTGCTATTGTATATGATAGGATGTCTGTTCTGAATTTTCTCCTGGTTTTAATGGCCCTGTCAACGTAATTACAGGATCGACCTTGACGTCCTGCTGACTTAAAAACAGATCCAAAGTATATTGAATTGTGCCATCCGCAGCAGGATCCATGAATTTCAGCGTGAAACCTAAATAAAAATCTATATAGTAAGCAGCGTCTTTAGGTAACGTTACAAGGCTTGGATTATTAATACCTGTATCTCCAGTAAAACGATCATCAATGGTATCACCATCCGGTTTATACACAGTTATAGAAAAACTAATAACGATCAATGACTTTGCTTGTATTCCAACCGTGATCTTCCCTTTTGCGGGATCTATTTTTATAGGTGTCATAAGGTTAATAACATATAACAATTGCCTATTTTAAAGCAAATTACCTTGCTAATATATGTATTATAATTAATCAGCAGAGAAACATTAATCGAAAACCACTGCAAACCGTATTTTGCATTTGTCGATAATTATTTTTTAAATTGGCAGAATGAAAAATAACCTGATTTTACTTTTTTTCTTGTTTGTAGCAGCATCTGCAACAGCGCAAGACTGGCCTAACATTAAACGTTATGAGCAAGCTAACAGCCAGGTAGCGCCAGCCAACGGCAAAAAGACCGTGGTATACATGGGCGACTCTATCACCGATTTCTGGATCAATAATGACTCGACCTTTTTCAAAAGCAATAATTATATAGATCGCGGCATAAGCGGGCAAACAACCGGGCAAATGCTGGTACGTTTCCGTGAGGATGTGATCAATTTAAAACCTGATGTGGTAGTGATACTGGCAGGCATTAATGATATTGCCGAAAATAACGGTCCGTCAAAACTGGAAGATGTTATGGGCAATATCATGTCGATGGCCGAGTTAGCCAAGGCTAATCACATTAAGGTTGTATTATCATCTGTTTTACCCGCAGCGGCATTTCCATGGAGGCCGGCTATAGATCCGAAAGAAAAAGTAAAAGCCTTAAACGATATGCTCAAGGCTTATGCTGCTAAAAACAATTTTGTTTACCTGGATTATTTTACCGCTATGGTTGACGAGAACAGGGGATTGCCAAAAACCTTATCAAAAGACGGCGTGCATCCAACACTTGAGGGTTACAAGGTAATGGAGCCTTTGGCACAAAAAGCCATCGGGCAGGCATTAAAAACAAAACAATAATATTTTGATATATTAAAACAAGAAGCCAGTTAGTTTAGGCTGGCTTTCTTATTTTAAAGAGTATTATTTTACCTCTGCTAAATACTTATGCACAAAGCTTATCGCCATTGATCCTTCACCTACGGCAGATGCTACCCTATTCATCGCTCCTGCACGAACATCGCCTGCGGCAAACACTCCGGGGCAACAGGTTTCCAACAAGTAAGGATCGCGCTTTTGTTTCCAGATCTTTTCGTAGTTATCATATTTTTTAAGCTCGCGGCCGGTTTCGATAAAACCTTTATCATCTTTCAAAATATCTAGGCCTATCCAATCGGTAAACGGTTTAGCGCCAATAAAAATATAAAGCGCATCAGCTTGCTTCACTTCCTCGTTGCAATTGGTTACATCAATAAGTGTCAACTGTTCCAGTTTATCTGTTCCTCTGGCCTCACCTATTTTAGTTTTCGGGCAAATGTGAATGTTAGGAGTCGCGTCTATCTGGTCGATCAGATAGGCGGACATGGTTCGGCTTAGATCATCCTTACGAATAACGATCCAAACATTTTTAGCGAACTTAGATAGGTACATAGCTGCCTGCCCGGCAGAATTGCCGCCACCTACAATGAATACTTCTTTGCCTTTACAGGCCGTGGCCTCGGTCATGGCAGCACCATAGTAAACACCGGCACCTGTAAAACTATCTATACCTTTAGTATCCAATTTCCGATAATCTACACCTGTAGTAATGATCACACTACGGGTGTTAATAGCCGTTCCATCCTCTAATAACACTTTTTTATAGCCATCAATTTGTTCAATGGATTTTACAGTTTGAGGTGATATAAATTCAGTTCCTAATCGTGCTGCTTGTGTCATTGCCCTGCGTGAAAGCTCTGAACCGCTCAACCCTGTCGGGAAGCCGAGATAGTTTTCTATTCGCGAACTTGTACCGGCCTGTCCTCCGGGCGCGCGGCGTTCTATCAAAAGGGTTTTCAAGCCTTCTGATGCGCCGTAAACCCCGGCTGCAAGGCCGGCAGGACCAGCACCAATAATTACCACGTCATAGATCTCCTGGCGGTCGACATGTGGATTTAAACCTATCTTGTCGGCAATTTCTGCAATGTTTGGTTGAATCAAATGAGTGCCATCTTCTAAAAAAATAACAGGCAATTGCTTAACATCAAGTTTATTCACCTCCAGGAGTTTTTTTCCTTCGGGATCAGTTTGAATGTCCAGCCATTGATATGGCACCAGGTTACCGGCCAAAAAATCCTTTACCTCGTGCGATTGCAAAGAGTATTGATAACCTATCACCTTAATGCCTTTAAATACCGGGTAATAATCAACCTGCCAGTCTTCCAGCAGATCATCAATCACCGGGAACAATTTCTCTTCAGGCGGATCCCAGGGCTTGATCAGGTAATAATCCAGTTTAACGGCGTTAATGGCTTTTATTGCCGCATCCTTGTCAGAATAGGCAGTTAGTAAAACACGTTTTGCATCCGGAAAAAACTCCATCGCTTTCTCTAAAAAGCTAACGCCGTCCATTTCAGGCATCCGTTGGTCAGAGATGAATATGGCTACACTTTCTCCTTTATTTTTTAGTTCAAGTAAGCTGTCTAACGCTTCGCTTACTACTGTGGTGCTTAATATTTTGTAATTGTCGCGGTATTTACTTTTCAGGTCGCGTGTTACCGCCCTTAATACCTGGCTGTCATCGTCAATACAAAATATAATAGGCAAATTTTTCATTTTTAAAACCTCAATTATTATCCGTTTATAGGAAATTCAACTGTAAAGGTAGTCTGTCCCGGCACAGAATTCACTTTAATATTTCCACTATGTTGTTTAACTATCCGCATCACTACATCCAAGCCAAGTCCGGTGCCTTTACCAACCTCTTTTGTAGTATAAAAGGGGTCAAATATTTTGCTCTTTATTTCTTCGGGGATCCCGCTGCCATTGTCGGTGATCGCTATGCTTACGCAATCTTTAGCTCTTGATGTTTTAATCTCGAGTGTTCCCTTTCCGTTTGGTGACATGGCATCAATGGCGTTATCTATCAGATTGGTCCATACCTGGTTCAGCTCACCTATCATGGCATTTACTTTTGGCAAAGTATTATCAAAATCTTCTACTACATGCACATTACCGTGTTTAAGTTTATGCTGCAATAAGGTAAGTGTATTGCGTATCCCTGTGTGGATATCGGCATATTGCTTGCCAGATCCCTGGTCCATGTGAGTAAAGCTTTTTACCGCCCCCACCAACTCAGCAATACGGCGGGATGCAGCATCAATATCCATCACCATTCTTTCTGTCACCAAATTATTATTGATCCAGCCAAACACAGGCGAAATGGTTTCTACAGGGATATGCGCTTTAAAGTCTTCAAGATCGTCAAGCGTAAAACCAAAATCTACCAGATTTTCTGCTATTTCCTGGCTTTTCGGGATTTCCAGATCATCCATCCAATCGGCAAGCTCGTCCTCCAGTTCAGACCGTTGCATCATTGATAAAGCAGGCCTTTCTGTTTTTGATAAAACAGCGAATAATTTCCCGCTGACATAGTCAACGTTTTCAGCACTGATCTTGGTTATGGTGATAGCTTTAAACGTTGCGGGCGCCAGTTTAAGGTGTTGCAATAACGACTCGGCGCCGCGTACAATAGCCGCGGCAGGATTATTCAACTCATGAGCCAGGCCTGCAGATAATTTACCCAGAGCCATCATTTTTTCATTTTGCTGCTGAAATGATGTGTAATCCCTAACCCTGTTGGTCATTACATGAACCAATGCCTGCGTCAGTTCAAATTGCGTGCGGATCATTTCTTCTGATTTTTCAATCGGGAAAAACAGGTATTTAAGATCTTCCAGTACTTCGCCGACTCCCGGAAATGTAATGCCTCTTGAAAATGGCAAATAGCCGGTTATTGCTTTTGGCCCAAACACAGCAACTTCTTTCAAACCGTCACCCTGCACCACGCATAGCCTAAATTTCCCTTCAATAAGAATATAAGTTCCGTTCATCCGCTCGCCAATCTTAAAGACACGGCCTCCGGCTTCTATTTTCAACTCTTCGCAACGGTCATATAACCATTCCAGTTGTGTGGCGGGTACATCCTTTAATGCCTCAATACTTTGTAGCCAGGCTATAGTTTCTGTTTTCATTTGGCGGGCTTTTGGATTGGAAAGTTAGGAAAAAAGCTGCGTTAAAGTAAAGATGATAAGCTTAAATTATGGGCAGACTACATATTTAAAATGCACGAAGCTGCAAACTAATCATTTGCAGCCTCGTGCATTTTTATGCGGATATTTATTTAATGTGACAGCCGCATTAAATTTTAACACTGTCGCATAGTGCTCATTTTGGTTATTTAGCTTGTCTGATCACCGAGAATACGTGATAACCGATACCTATGGCTATTGCAACGATGGCCTTATGTAGCGGGAATAAGCCGGTACCTACCAATTGTAAAGTACCGATCACAAATAGCGGAATGTACAATAAAAAGCCGGTTACTACGCCCGGCGAGTAAGCTTTCAGTTTGAGAACACCCCATAAATGAAAGCAGGCATTAGCTGCTGCAATGGAAGCATTAAAATACCAGAACGAATAACCCAGGCCGGTGTTACCAAAGTAAAGCGCCAGCGCGCAGACAAACATCATCAGGGTGTTGATCCAGACCAGGAAACCGGTATTATTTTTCTTTTCGGTTTTTGGTGGCATTAGCTGGGCGTACCAGTCGACAAAACCGCCAGGAACTAAAAACTCTTCGGTTACATGCAGTATGACAGCTGCGGTCAGTAAAATAGCAAGTGTTGAAAAAGTGACATTCATGATCATAAGTTCTTTAAATAGTTATTTATTTCGTTTGCTTGTCCAATTAAAGCGATATATCCATCCGGACGAATCAAAACGGCGCCTGAACCGACACCATAAGCCAATTGAACAGTTTCTTCAACCGACAAGATTTTAATGCGCTCATTAGATTGAGCTTTGGTGTTAAAAACCAGTAATTTCCATTCGGTTCCGCGCAATTGTTCAGATAGCCAGCGTCCATCTGACAATTGCACATCCGGCGCGCGATCTCCTGCTTGCAAACCAGTCAATGTAACGATATTGCCTACGTTCAGGGAACTGCCACGATAATTCAAATTAAGTTGCGTGGTGTCGGCTGTGCCCAAACTTTCAAAACCGCTTTTTCCGCTGGTAGCCCCGGCCATCATTACTTTTTGTCGTTGCGAGGTCGTTTCCAGCAGCCAGTCGGCAATGGGTATGCGTTCCTCGTCATAGGTATTTAGTAGTTGGTCGTTAGCTTCACCATTTATCACAGCAGCCAGTTTCCAGCTCAGATTGTATGCATCCTGAATGCCCGTATTCATCCCCATGCCCCCGGCAATGGAATGCACATGGGCGGCATCACCCGCAATAAAAGCATTCCCTACGCGATAAGTTGCTGCCCGGCGAACATTCACCCGGTAAATGGACTGCCAGGTGCTATTGGTGAAAGTTACCCCCTCCATCTGCGTGCGTTCTTTGAACAACTCATTAAAGCCTTCTAAGGTTGGTGTGGGCACATTACCGTTCTCATCCGGCGGTACGACAGCTTGTAATTGCCATTTATTGCTATTCTTAAACGGAAACAAAGCCATCGCAATACCGTAAACAGGGCTCAGCCAGTTATACCAGGCATCGGGCTTTAAACCATCTACTTCCACATCGCCAACCCAAAGCTGTTCTTCCTGGTGCGTTTCGCCTAAAAATTGGATACCCAGTTTTTTGCGGGTGGTGCTTTTGCCGCCGTCACAGGCTACCATGTAAATTGCATTAAGTTCTTCGCTCCAGTTGGGGTGTTCCAGCCGGCAAATAATCCCCTCATCAGTTTGAGTAAAATCAATGAGTTCGGTTGCCCATTCCACTTTGCCGCCTAACTCTTCCAACCTGGTTCTCAACGCACTTTCAACCGCGGGTTGCGGCAACAACAAGGTTTTAGGGTAACGGGTATCGGTACGCGGAAAGCCGGTGCGCGGTGTTTCGCCCATCAATTGATTACCGATAAATTTACGATAAGGTAGTTCTGTAATACCGATCTCCATTAATTGCTCAACGATCCCTAAATCATTCAATATTTCTAGGCTGCGGGGTTGCAGCGCTTTTGCGCGTGAGCCTTGAGATGCAGTTGCAGCACGTTCAATGATACGGAAAGGAACATTCCTGCGGGCAAGCTCGCAGGCTAAGGTCAACCCTACCGGGCCGGCACCTATAATTAATACTTTGGTATGATTCATAGCATGATTCTTTTGTTGGGACAAAATTATCCGCTATGCCTGGGGCGCAACGATAACAATTGTTAATTAATTACTTGCGATTACGGATGCGGCTAAGCGATACCGAAGTGATCCCTAAAAAAGAAGCGATATAATGTTGCGGTATACGCTGAATGATCTCGGGGTGATGGGCCAATAACTCCTTATATCGTTGCTCCGGACTGTCTTTAATGTGCGCGACAAACAATTTATGCATGTACATCAGTCGCTGCTCAATATATTGCACATAAGAAGCTTTGGCCAAAGGATTATTTTCCTGGGCGTCCCTGAACCGTTCCATCGGCACGCTATAAACCACGGCCGGCTCAAGCGTTTCAATACTGTACCAGCTTGCAGCACCCGAAGTCATAGACTCAAAGGAAGAAGCAAAACTTCCCTCAAATAAAAATTGAAAAGTCACTTCTACCCCGTCATTATTAAACCAGCACCGGCAGCAACCCTGATCAATAAAAAATAGCTTTTTAGCCGCCGCGCCTTCTTTTATCAATAAAGTCTTCGGGGGAAGCTCTTCCCGGGTATACGCATTTTTAATGCGTTCAATAAAATCAGCGGCTTCAGGCATAATCAAAGATAATGATAAGAACCCATTTTATGACTAACCAGGCCACCAATATCGAAGAGCTTACTCGTCAGCAAGCCCTATCGATACTGCCGCACCTTACCCGGAATTGATTCCATCACCATCAGCAACAAGCTGAGTAGATTCTTCCCTCGTATTTGACTCCCGGTTATATGCAATTTAAACTGACTATAATATTGGAGGCTTTAAAAACCGTACATACCTCCTGAAACGGAGATCTGTTCGCCGGTTATCCAGGCTGCATCGTCAGAAGCAATAAATACCGCAGCTTTTGCAATATCTTCAGGCTGCCCCCTACGCCCCAGCGGGGTATTGGCGATAAACATTTTTTCATAATCACTACCTTTCGTAACTCCGGCATTAGTTGCACCTTCTGTTTCTGTAGCACCCGGCAAAATAGAATTGATCCGAACATTTTTCACACCCAGTTCTTTAGATAAAGCTATAGTAAATGCGTCAAGAGCAGCTTTGGTTGCCGAGTACAATGAGGCCGATGGAAGCGGGTATTTACTGGCACCCGAACTGATATTGATAATATTGCCGCCTCTATTGCCAAACAGCTTCAACGCGGCCTGAATGGTCATTACAGGTCCTAATACATTAACGTTGAAACTTTGATGAAAATCGTTTACCGATATTTGTTCGATAGGTGCATAGCCCTGCGCAACCGCATTATTGACCAGGATGTCCAAACCGCCAAAAGCCTTTTGTGTTTCTTCAAATAACCGGCTTACATCGTTCTCATTAGAAACATCGGCCTGTACAGCGATAGCTTTTCCGCCATTATCAGTAATTGCCTTTACCACTTTATCTGCGCCTTCTTTACTTGACGAATAATTCACTACAACCTTTGCGCCTGCTGCAGCAAAGTGTTTGGCGATAGCTGCACCTATACCTTTTGAGGCCCCGGTTACTACTGCTACTTTATTTTCTAATTTGTTCATTTTGAGAATTTTTTAATTATTTAGCCAAATAAGTCATACCGCCATCAACAAGAATTTCGGTACCGAGGATAAACGAAGAATCGTCTGAAGCAAGGAAAACTGCTGTTTTGCCTATGTCGGAGGGTTGACCGATCCTGCCTATCGGCATTTCACCTGCGAAATGTGTTTTTATAGCTTCAATTTGTTCAAGGGGAACAAACTTTTCAAAGGCCGGTGTATCCGTTGTACCTGGTGTGATCACATTTGCCCTGATTTTTCTGCCTAGCAGGTCACTCGAAAAAGCCTTTGCCAAAAAGACAACGGCCGCCTTTGCAGCACCATAAAGCGTGAAATTTGGATATGCCCGGTGTGCTGCATTTGAACCTATCAAAATAATAGAACCACCATCGTTCATATAAGGCAGTGCTTTTTGAACAGTGAAGTAAACGCTTTTCAGGTTCAGATCCATAGTCTTGTTGTAGTCAGCTTCGCTGGTAGTTTCCACTGTTCCGACAGTTCCGGCACCCGCGTTGGCTACAATAACATCTATTTTACCAAATTTTTCAGCTGTCTCTTTAAACACACTGTCCAGGTCGTCTGCATTGGTTACATCGGCATTGATAGCTATAAAACTATTTCCAAGCTGAGCCGCAGCAGTAGCTAAGGTATTTTGGTTTCTGCCCACGATAGCGCCAACTGCGCCTTCATTTTTAAATGCTTCGGCGATACCAAAGCCGATACCGCTATTGCCGCCGGTAATAACGGCGACTTTCTTACTTAATTTATTCATGATCTTAATCTTTGTACTTGATACACAAAGATGCTGCGCCAAGACAAGCTGTGAATTGACATGAATCATTAAATATGCTTGATAAATGTCAATTCAAACGAATGACATCAATCATCATTTATTTATAAATAATTGTAAAACAGAAATATTACGGAATTTATTTTAAGGTGTTTTTCCTGATCCTGCTCAACGTTTCAGGTGAAATTCCCAGATAGGAAGCGATCATGTTTTGCGGGAATCGTTTTAAAAAATGCGGATAATTATTAATGAGATCTTCGTAACGTTCTTCTGCGGTATAACTAATTGCAGCATGCACCCGTTTTTGGTTGGCTATCGCGTAGTTTTGTTTGATCACCTCCTGCATAGCGGTAAATGCAGGGATAGGCGCAAAGAATTCTTCGACCTGGGCATTGGTAACCTGTAAAATTTCCATATCTTCTAATGCTGCTATGTTATAGCGGCTTGGTGTTAAATGATAATAACTTTCAAAATCGGCAAGCCACCAATTTTCCACGCTTAATTTCAAGATATGTTCGTTTCCTTTTTCGTCAACGGTAAAAGTCTTGGCAGCTCCCTTTACGATAAACCCGGTGTACTTACAGATATCTCCTTCCTGCAAAAAATATTGGCGCTTCAGGAGCTTTTTAGGTTTCAAATGGGCCATAAATACTTGCTTATCATCCGCTGAAAGCATTTTTCTGGATAAGTTTTGAATGTAATCGAAAAACACTTCAAAATTCGACATTGTCATAAGTTATGATCCGCAATTTACTGAAGATGCCCTTACAGACAAAACATTTTTGTTTACTACATAAATCAGCCTCTCAAAATAATACCAATAGCCTTATCCCCGTTTTTTAGCAATTATCCAGGGGTTGATAAATCTCCGGCGTTTTTTAGTTTTCAGACAACTTGCTATTATAACTAACAAGCGATATATTTATTTGCTGACATTAACTACATCTCAATGAAAATAAACACCGCTGCAAAAATTGGTTTAATTACTATTATGGGAATGACGCTGCTTTACGCCTGTAAAAACAAGGAAACAAATGATCGCCTGGCGAATGACCCGGTTTATACAGACCGGGATACCACCGTTAAACCGGGCGACGACTTTTTCCAGTATGCCAACGGCGATTGGTTAAAAAAGCACCCTATCCCGGCTGCCTATTCGTCATGGGGAATAAATCGTGTGATACTGGATGAACTGCGCGACCGGCTTAAAAAGATCAATGAAGACGCGCTCAAGGCAAATGCTGCCAAAGGAACTGCTACACAAAAGATCGGCGATTTTTATTATACCGGGATGGATAGTGTGACAATTGAGAAACAAGGATTGTCACCACTAAAATCCGAATTAGCTAAGATCGATAATATCAACAGTATACCTGCCCTGCTTGATGAATTTGCACACCTTGAAACCATTGGTATAACTACCCCTATTGGCGCTTATGTTGGCCAGGATGCCAAAAACAGCGCAAAAATGGTTTTACAATTAGGGCAATCAGGTATTGGCCTTCCCAACCGCGATTATTATTTCAACAAGGATCAGCACAGTGTTGACATACGCACCGATTATCAGCAGAAGCATTTGCCGGCACTTTACAAATTGATGGGTGCAAGCGAAGCCGAAGCCAAAAAGTCTACACATAAGGTATACGCGTTAGAAACGTTCCTGGCTGATAGCTCAAGAAAGTTGCAGGATCTTCGTGACCCGTATAAAAACTATAATAAAATGCCTTTAGCCGGATTAAGTAAGCTTGCGCCAGATATTGACTGGAAATCGCTTTTTGAAAAAATGGACTACAAAAACGTCGATACCGTTATAGTTGGCCAGCCCGAGTATTACCGGGCCGTAAATAAAGCGCTTAAAACTTATTCGCTTGAAGATTGGAAGGCTTACTTACGTAAAAGCCTGGTGGCAGAATTAAGCCCGTTCTTAAGCAACGCATTTAATGATGAATCGTTCCGTTTTTATGGTACGGTATTAACCGGCCGCAAGGCACAATTGCCACGCTGGAAACGGGTTATCGACAGTGAAAACGACGCGATGGGCGAAGTGCTTGGCCAATTATTTGTTAAGGATTATTTTTCTGAGGCGACAAAAAAACGTTACAGCGACCTGGTGGAAGCGGTACGTACCAGCTTCAAGAAACACATTGAAAAACTGGATTGGATGAGCCAGGGGACAAAAGAAAAAGCCTATGCAAAGTTAGCCAAGGTGGTATCTAAAGTTGGTTACCCGGACAAGTGGAAAGATTTTTCATCATTATCTACAGATCGTAGCTCGTATGTAGCTAACATGATTAGCGCCAATAATTTCTGGCACCGTTTTAACGCAAAAAAATTAGGCAAACCGGTAGACAAAACCGAATGGGGCATGACACCGCAAACCTGGAACGCTTATTACGACGCCTCTAACAATGAAATTGTACTGCCTGCGGCGATGCTGATGATACCAGATGTAAAGGATGAAGACATGGACGACGCGGTGATCTATGGCTATGTCGGCGCATCAACCATAGGGCATGAAATGACCCACGGCTTTGACGACCAGGGCCGACAGTACGATGCTGCCGGTAACTTAAAAGGCTGGTGGACCCCTGCCGATTCCGTGAATTTCACCAAATGCGCACAGGTGTTGATAGATCAGTTTAACGGTTACAGTATTTATGGTTTGCATGTAAACGGCAAGGCATCGCAAGGCGAAAACATTGCTGATCTGGGTGGTATTGTAATCGCATTAGACGCGTTCAAGAAAACCGACCAGTACAAACAAGGCAAAACAATTAACGGCTTAACCCCGCTGCAACGTTTCTTTTTAGGTTATTCTTTAGGCTGGATGATCCAGGACACCAAAGAATCCTTATCGAGCCAGATACTGACCAATGAACATGCACCCGACTTTATGCGGGTTAACGGCCCGTTTACCGACGTGCCTGAATTTTACGATGCATTTAAAATTAAAAAAGGTGATAAAATGTGGCTTGACCCGGCTAAGCGGGTTAAGATCTGGTAGCGCAGGTTAAGTTGCTCAATATTAAAAGGGACAACCCGCTCCGGGCTGGATGTTTTCGTGATCAATGGTCAATACAGGTTTTCCGCTTTTGAAAGTGATCAGCCAGATCGTATCATAATCATTTGCCGGCCAGGTTAATGTTCCCTCTACACCAAGTGCTTGAGCAATGGCGATAAGTTCTTTATGTTCCCAAACCACCAGCACTGTACCACTGCGTTTTTGTAATGTTCTGGCCAGTTTGTCGCTTTCTTCAACGGTATACCGTGTATTTATCGGTAAGTTATATTTAACTGCCATCGGCCACGCAGTTTGCAGCATGCGCACGTTCTTAGTGCTTCGGCCAGTGGCTGGGGCCGGCGCGAAGATTTCTGAAGGCACTCCGAATTTGTTTTTGATCACGCTGGCCAACCTGGTGGCGCGGTCAAAGCCGGCACATGAAAGGTTATCCCCCGTCAACGGCTTCTCGGCATGCCGGATCAGCACTACACGAAGTGTCTCCTGCGCTTTGCGGCATATGGAAATAAAAACAAGACAGGTAAGTATCAAATATCTCATCAGGCAAATATAACTAAACCGGCATAAGGGTGTTTTTTTAAGTCTAACTGAAATTATGAGTGTTCACAGATAATTTGAAGATTTAAAAAAAAATAAAAAAGCCTGTAATCTTATGATTTACACGCTTTTGATGTGTTTTGAGTAAGATCTCAGCGGTGAGGGAGGAACTTGAACCTATTTTAGCTCAAGTAAGCCATATCTCTAAAAATCATTCAATTTCAAGTATAAATTCCTGTAATAATTATCCACAGCAATAACAAATTGCACACAATTACTCGCTTAATTGCACCCAAATTTGCACCCTAAGTTACCTGTTGTCACCAACATGTAAGGGTAAAATTTCTTGTGGATTTAACACGATTAATCAAACTGCATTTAGCTATATTTACTGTAATAAATTTTTTACCCCGAAATTTAATAACCCAATGCAGAATATCCTACCCTGGATGCGCCGCGATGAACTGGAAAACAGGAACTTCGGCCTTGATCTTTTTCGTTTTTTTGCCATCACCCTGGTACTGATTGATCATACCATGTTAGGCCTTTTTAAGTACCGGTCTCTAAGGCCGTTTGAAGACTATTGTGGTCTAATTGGGGTTGAACTGTTTTTTGTGCTGAGCGGTTTCCTGATAGGTACCATCATCATTAAAATTCACGATAACACCGACGTGACCACCTTTAAAAATATCAAGAGTTTTTGGGTGCGCCGCTGGTTTAGAACGCTGCCTAACTTCCTGCTGGTTTTTGCCATATACCTGGTAGTGTTTAACCTGTATAAGTTATATATACCGTACTATAAATTGCCGCTATACCTGGTTTTTCTGCAGAACTGCTTTTCTACCGAGCCAGGCTTTTATGGCGTAACCTGGTCATTAAGTATAGAGGAGTGGTTTTACCTGACATTCCCACTGATATTACTGGCGTATCAGCATTTTGTTCCGCGTAGTAAGCAAAAGAGTATATTTTTCACCATTGCGACTTTTATAGTAATCTGTTTGCTGCTTCGTGTGGCCTGGATGCATTTTGATTATCGCGGATGGGATGAAGGCTTTCGCAAGCAGATGCCCTTGCGATTGGATAGCATCTCGATCGGCGTGTTAGCGGCTACCATTAAATATTACTACCAGAAATTCTGGTTCAATAATAAAAACAAAATGGTGGTGTTAGGAATCATTATGTTCTGTTTGGCTACTTCTATTGTTTACCACTTTTTCTTGCGGGGCAATTTGATGCAAAAAAACTTTTTTATGGATACGTTCTATTTTACTATTATGAGTGTTGCCATAGGTTTGTTACTGCCATTTGTTTACTCGCTTAAAGCCCCGCGTTTAAAGTTTATTCAATACGCGGTTACTTATGTAAGTATCATCTCCTATTCTTTATATCTGATACATCCTATATTTTCATACCTTGTTCCGTATTACTTTGCCGGCAGATTAAATCCGATAGTTGAGTCGGCAATAATGTGGGTGTTGGTAATTATAGCGTCGCACTTGATATATAACCTGTTCGAGAAGAAAATTACCGTGTTGCGTAATAAGTATTCTGATAAAAAAGAACCGGCAGCAGCTTAGTATCTAAAATAAAAAAACACTGCCGGGTTTATCGAATTTACTGTTCGGGCTGAACTGTGTAGACAGGAAATTTACACACTGCTTTTTCGCCCGCTTTGTGTAGATTTCTATTGCCCATGTTGGTGTTGTCAGGTAACTATATACGTGTTAGACCATGTTATAATAAAAAAGGCATTTCGTATTTGAAATGCCTTTTTTACATATAGGATTATTAAATTAATTTAATAACTCCATATCGTCAGTTATATCAGTTATGTTAGATTTTAAAGTGTTTTTCAACGAAGTTAAATTCATCACAGGTATATGGATCGCATCCAATCCGCTTAAAGCCGAAACTGCCAAAACGTAAGACCTAATGTATGGAAATACCAACTGGATTGTGAAGGGTTCTGCCTTTAATATTGAACAGGAAATAATGCGCAACGAAATACGCGGAGTTGGGCGAGGCCAGGAAAAGCACCGCTTTGGCGATTTATTCGGCGCTGCCCTAGCTTGCCATCGGCACATGGATATAATGGTTAAAACATTTGGATTTGCACCCCTTTTTGCCCCCTAAAATTATTGAACGTAAAAAAGGGCCTTAACGTTGCGTTAAAGCCCTTTTTTAAAAACATCTCAGCGGTGAGGGAGGGATTCGAACCCTCGGTACAGTTTCCCGTACGTCAGTTTAGCAAACTGATCCTTTCGGCCTCTCAGGCACCTCACCGTGTAATTTTCAGTAAAAACCCCTTTTTTCAGGGACTGCAAATATAGCAATTAGGTTAAGCCGACAAAAAAAAATTAATAATCTATTCGCACATGGTAAATACTCATGAGCATCTTCTTAAATATCGTCTTTATGGTTTCAATATCCTTTAAAGTTATATTACTGTCTTTCAATTGGTTTTGATCAAGCTTATACTTTACAATACGATCTACCAATGCGCTGATAGATTTTTCGTCAGGCTCTTTTAATGAACGCGAAGCGGCCTCAACCGAGTCTGCAAGCATCAAAACACCCCCTTCTTTTGAGAAAGGAATAGGTCCCGGGTACCTAAAAGTGTTCTCATTGATGATTTTTTCAGGGAAATTTTTTAAAAACGACTGATAAAAATAATCCACCCGGGTATTGCCGTGATGAGTGCGGATAAAATCGATTATAATTTCAGGGATATTCTCCTTATGAGCCATCTCAATACCCTTATACACGTGCCTGATGATGATTTGCGCGCTTTCTTCATAAGGCACCTTATCATGCGGATTAAAGCCCGAATTTTGGTTCTCCACAAAAAACAGCGGGTTCTCCATTTTACCAATATCATGGTACAAGGCCCCTGCCCTAACCAATAACGCGTTACCTCCAATAGCATAGATGGCATTTTCTGCCAGGTTAGCTACCTGTAACGAATGCTGAAAAGTACCTGGAGCAGTGAATGCCATTTCGCGCAACAACGGCGCGTTGGTGTTTGTAAGCTCTATCAGCGTGATGTCTGATGTTATAGCAAAGATCTTTTCAAACAGATAAATTAACGGGTAAGCCAATAATGTTAACAGCACGCTTACAACAAACGGAACAAAATTAAGCCAGTCGATATCGATCAGGCTGCCTTCCCTTATTAAAGAGATACCTAAAAAAGAGACAAAATATGTAAAGGTTATGATCACTGCCGAGATCAGGAACTGCTCGCGACGCACCAGGTTTTTGATACTGTATATAGATACCATACCTGCCGTGATCTCAAAATAAGCAAACTCAAAACTGTTTGGCACAAAGAAACCGGCGATCAGTACTACCAATAAATGAATATTCAATGCCAAACGGGTATCAAATAAGATCCGGATGATAATAGGTACTATACAATAAGGTATAAAATATAAATTGGTTGGTATTTGCAGCTTTATAGCCATTGATAAAGTAAACAGCATAGCTGTGATTACCAATAATATCAGACTAACCAACCGGTTATCAGCATAGATATCTTTTCTGAACAAGTACAGAAATATCATTAACAGCGCTATGGTTATAGCAACTAAAATAAACTGTCCTGCGAGTACCAGTTTTGGGTTACCGTTTATCCGGGCATTATCCTCAAATGCTTTTTTGTAAGATTCAAGTTTCTGATAAACCTCATCATTTACAACAGATCCTTTAGCTACAATAACGTCACCTTTCTGTACCATACCCCGGGTTAACGATATACCTTCCAGCACTTCTGTTTCCAGTCGCGCGGTTAACTTATCATCGTAAAGTATGTTATTTTGAATGCGGTTTTGCAACAGGTCAAGCAAAAAGGTTTTGTCAATGTCTGCACGTTTACTTAACTCCTGTCCACAGTAAGCAAGTGCAGTTTCTTTGGTAAACAGGTCTGATGTATTTTTTTCTGTAGATACGTTTTTTTGCAGGATAGTAATAGAATATCCGGGGCTTTGCTGGTATTTTGTATTCAACCCTACTACGCCTTTATTATAAACGGTGCTTAGTAGATCGGTCCCTTCTAAAATATATCTTTCTTTCAGCTTGTCGTCAATGCCCGCGTTGTGCCATTTTATTTCAAGATCATTCCTGAAACCATCAATTTGCTGCTGGGCAACGTCTTTATTTAACTGGTAAAGCTGGGTTGTACTTGCCAATGCGTTGCGGCGATCGGTCTGTATCTCGGTTTGTGTTTTTAATATCGCAAAGTTATAGGGTGATATCAGATCCTTTTGATTCCAGATCCTTCCCTTTTCAATCTCGTAGCTAAACTTGGCCTGTTTGGGTAGCGAATAGACAATTAAACAAGTACTCACCACCATCATTAAGAACTTGACGTTACGGGCGTATTTGCGGAGTAAAGCCTTTTGGCGCGAAGACGAAAGTGTTGCCATTTATTAAGTTAAGCGCTCAAAAATAATATATTTTATGCGATATGATTTTTTTTATTGCTTTTGTAAGCAAAACAAGCACAATAAATACTATGCAAGCATAGTATTTATTAATAGAAATATAAATAAATTTGTAGTCAAATAATCTATTTTATGAGAGAAGTAGTTATCGTATCGGCCATCCGTACCCCTATCGGGAGTTTTGGCGGCAGTTTGGCATCGCTTACAGCAACACAGCTGGGTGCTATTGTTATTAAATCGGCTGTTGAAAGATCGGGGCTTAAGCCTGAACAGATCCAGGAAGTTTTTATGGGTAATGTACTGTCGGCCAATCTGGGCCAGGCGCCTGCAACCCAGGCCGCGATATTTGCCGGCCTTCCCTATTTACCGGCTACCACTGTTAACAAAGTTTGCGCATCAGGAATGAAAGCTATTATGCTGGCCGCACAAAGTATAGCCACCGGGCAAAATGATATTGTGGTTGCGGGTGGTATGGAAAGCATGAGCAATGTGCCTTATTATCTGTCAAAGGCGCGTACGGGTTATAAATTAGGTAATGACCTATTAATTGACGGCTTGGTTGAAGACGGTTTATGGGATGTTTATAACGATTACCACATGGGGTCGGCAGCTGAGCTTTGCGCTACGGAATGCAACATCAGCCGTGAAGAACAGGATGCTTACGCCATTGAATCATACAACAGGGCCATCAATGCTCAACACAGTGGTAAATTTGTCAATGAGATCACACCCGTAGAACTTAAAAACAAAAAAGGAGAGGTTACATTATTCAGTGATGACGAAGAACCCGCAACTGTAAAGTTTGATAAGATCCCCACATTAAAACCTGTCTTTAAAAAAGACGGCACCGTTACTGCGGCAAACGCGTCGACTTTAAATGATGGCGCTGCAGCTTTAATATTGATGAGTAAAGAAAAGGCTGATGAAATGGGCATTAAACCCCTAGCTAAAATTATAAGCTATGCGGATGCCCAACAAGCACCCGAGTGGTTTACCACGGCGCCATCAAAAGCTATTCCGCTGGCATTGCACCGGGCAGGGTTAACCGGCGACGATATTGATTATTATGAGATCAATGAAGCGTTCTCTGTGGTATCTATCGCCAATAACCAGGCGCTTAAATTAGATCCGTCGCGCGTAAACGTTAATGGTGGTGCGGTTTCTTTAGGTCATCCCTTAGGTGCTTCGGGTGCACGTATTGTTGTTACTTTATTAAGTGTGTTAGCACAGAATAATGGCAAATATGGTGCGGCCGGAATTTGCAACGGCGGCGGTGGCGCAAGCGCAATTGTTATTGAAAATTTACGTTAATATATAAAATCAAGTATATTTACCGGTAGTGGGCACTCATATTTCAATGGCGATAAGAAAACTCGCCTTAGTTACATTTTCGATATTTTTTTTTTCACAGGCTTTTGCGCAGCGTATTGACGAGGGCGGGCTTAAGCAATTAAATTTTTACCAGGATAGTTTAAAACATTTAGGCAGTACCTTTATTAATGATGCCAATGACCTGGTACGCAAAAACGCCAATTACCAGTTTATAAAAACGCTGGTAGCCGCTTTAAAAACACCAAACTCTTTTCTTTTTCCGTTTGATTCTGTTAAAACCATAACGCTTACCCGCTCGCCAGACGACAGGTTCAGGATCTTTAGTTGGCATGTGGCCAATGATGACGGCAGCTACCGTTTTTATGGCGCTATCCAGGCTAACAGCACCGGGCCTTTAAAACTATACGGTTTAGAAGATTATACGCCTCTTCTTAAAAGTCCTGAAGATTCGGTAACCGATAATCGCAAATGGTTTGGCGCCCAGTATTACACCATAATACCTGTTGGCAGCACTAACCCCTATTATGTTTTGCTGGGTTGGAAAGGCAACAATGATCAATCTACCAAAAAAGTTATCGAAGTACTATCTTTTAAAAATGACAGGCCGGTATTTGGCATGCCGGTATTTAATGGTAACGGCCGAAAACGCAAGCGGATAGTTTTTGAATATGCACGCCAGGCATCCATGTTATTAAAATACATCCCTTCACAACACCTCATTGTATTTGATAATTTGTCACCGGCTGATAAAAAAACAAAAGATAAGCCAGAAACTTATGGCCCCGACCTGACTTATGACGGCTACCGTTTAATTGGCGAGCAATGGAGCTATGTTGACAACCTGGATATGAGAAATATCCCTAATGAGGAGGATGCCAACTACATTGATCCGCGGGCTACAATTGTCCCAGTAAAGGCTACTACTCCAATCAAGAAAAAAAAGGTACAGTAATTATTCAAAATAGTTTGCGTTTGCAGGCTGCATTTTCATGGTTTTTATTTACGGGAATAATAGTATTTTAGGCAAATTAAACTGATCTTATGTCTCAACAATCTTTAGCAGCCGATGCTGCTACTACAGAAGCGAAATACCCCAGAAGTATCCCGTATATTATAGGTAATGAAGCGGCAGAACGCTTTAGTTTTTATGGTATGCGTTCCATAATGGTCACTTTTTTAGTGGCGCAGTTTTATAGTAAATTATATAATCCAACTGTAGCTGATGCAAAGGGTAATGAAGTCGTTCATCTTTTTGTTGCTTTAGCATATGCGTTACCCTTTGTTGGCGGACTTGTAGCCGACTGGTTCACCGGCAAATACAAAATAATTTTATGGATATCAATTGTATACTGCTTCGGTCATCTTTGTCTTGCATTGTTTGACACAAACCTGAATGGTTTTATGGTTGGTTTATTACTAATTGCCATAGGTGCAGGTGGTATAAAATCATGTGTTTCCGCAAATGTTGGCGATCAATTTGACAAAACAAATCAAACATTATTATCGAAAGTATATGGCTGGTTTTATTTTAGTATCAATGCCGGGTCAGTTTTTTCAACATTATTAATTCCCCCTATATATAAAAATTATGGCGCCCAATGGGCATTTGGTATTCCGGGTCTGTTAATGGCATTAGCGACAATCATTTTCTTTTCAGGTCGTAAACTTTATGTTAGAGTTCCTCCTGGTGGAATCAATAAAAACAACTTCGTTTTTATATCTGTATATGCGTTATTTAACATTGGTAAAAAACAAAAAGGTCAATCTTTATTAGATGTGTCAAAAGGTAAATTTAATCCGGAAAAAGTTGAAGGAGTAAAAGCAGTGTATCGGGTAATGGCTGTATTTATGTTCGCACCAATATTTTGGGCCATGTGGGATCAAAACTTATCTGAATGGGTATTACAAGCCGAGAAGCTGGATAGGCATATTAACCTGGGCTTTACCAGCTTTACCATATTAGCCGGACAGGTACAAACCGCTAATCCTATTTTCTTATTATCGTTTATACCTTTGTTTACGTATTTTATTTATCCGTTTTTCGATAAAATAGGTCTAAAAGCCACTCCTTTACGTCGTATAGGTGCCGGTTTAGCTTTAACAGCATTATCATTTGTAATCATCGCATTTGTACAAATCAGTGTAGATGCCGGCGGGCATCCATCTGTCTGGTGGCAAATATTTGCTTATGTAGTATTATCTGCTGCCGAAGTACTGGTATCAATCACCGGTTTGGAATATGCTTATACCCAAGCGCCAAAATCAATGAAAAGCACCATGACTGCTATTTGGCTATTAACGGTTTCTATAGGCAATCTTTTTGATGCATATGTAAACAATAGTATTTCAAATCATGGTTTTTTTGCCAAGTACACAGGGTCTAATTTTTATTGGGTGTTTGTAGGAATATGTACTGTATTCCTTATATTATATTTATTTATATCGCCGCGGTTGAAAGAGCGAAATTATATTGATGAGCCCGATGCCGAATTTCAAGGAAATGAAGTTATTGCGCAAACCAATAATTTATAACCGTAATTAACGTTATAAAAAAAGCAGGGAATATTTATTGATCCCTGCTTTTTTTATTTTATATACGTGGTAAATCTATTATTTTCGTAAACTTTTTATACTTTTTTATCTAAAGCCAATATCCAATAGTGCCAGATAGCATAATTATTATACCTACCTATAACGAAAAAGAAAATATTGAACGGATGATCCGCAAAGTATTTTCTTTAGCGCATGATTTTCATATTCTGATTGTTGACGACGGATCGCCGGACGGCACCGCCTCGATCGTTATAGACCTTCAAAATACATTCACCGGCAATCTTCATATAGTTGAACGCGCAGGCAAACAAGGCCTCGGTACCGCTTATATTCATGGTTTTAAATGGGCCATTGAACATCAGTACGACTACGTTTTTGAAATGGATGCCGACTTTTCGCACAATCCGGACGACTTGGTAAAACTTAGGGACGCATGCGTTGAGGGATCGGATGTATCCGTAGGATCGCGTTATATTAAAGGTGTAAACGTGGTTAACTGGCCAATGAGCCGGGTGTTGATGAGTTATTTTGCTTCTGTATATGTCAGATTTATAACAGGTATTGATATCCAGGATTTTACAGCTGGTTTTATGTGCTACAAACGCCATGTTTTAGAGACTGTTGAACTGGATAAAATAAAGTTTGTAGGCTATGCCTTCCAGATAGAAATGAAATACACCGCGGTAAAACATGGCTTTACCGTTACCGAGGTCCCAATTATATTTACCGACCGTACCGCAGGTACTTCAAAAATGTCAAAAGGTATTTTTAAAGAAGCTTTTCTTGGCGTTTTAAGTATGCGGATCAATAGTATATTCAGGAAGTATCCCGAGGGTTGATTTGATTTCGGATTTCGAATATCCAATTTCGGATTTATCTTTTATCAGACCGCTTTCAACTTATTTACCCTCTATTAAATCCGAAATCGAACATCCGAAATTCGAAATAATAGATTAATTTCGTCAATCATGAACGAGCATCTTGATCCTGACCGCGAACGGTTATCACCAACAGAACGTGATATTGAAAAGGTTTTACGCCCGCAGGTTTTTGAGGATTTTACCGGTCAGTTTAAAATATTAGCCAATTTAAGGATCTTTGTACAGGCGGCCCGCCAGCGCGGCGAAGCGCTTGACCACGTATTACTACACGGCCCGCCGGGATTAGGCAAAACAACCCTTTCGCATATTATAGCAAACGAAATGGGTGTCGGGATAAAAATCACATCCGGCCCTGTATTGGATAAACCCGGCGATCTGGCAGGTTTGTTAACCAATTTAGAGACTGGCGATATTTTGTTTATCGACGAGATCCACCGTTTAAGCCCCCTGGTTGAAGAATATCTTTACTCAGCCATGGAGGACTTTAAGATAGATATTATGCTGGAAAGTGGGCCTAATGCGCGCTCGGTACAGATCTCGCTTAACCCATTTACATTAGTAGGTGCTACAACAAGGTCCGGCTTGCTTACCGCACCTCTAAGGGCGCGTTTTGGCATAAATGCAAGGTTAGAATATTACGATGCCAAGTTACTGACTACGATAGTATTAAGATCAGCATCTATTTTAAAAACACCTATAAGTGATGAGGGCGCTTACGAGATTGCGCGCCGCAGCCGCGGTACGCCACGGATAGCCAATGCGTTATTACGCCGTACGCGTGATTTTGCCCAAATAAAGGGTGATGGCAATATCGATACAGCAATTGCACAATACGCCCTTAACGCGCTTAATGTTGATGAGCATGGGCTGGACGAAATGGACAATAAAATATTGACCACCATCATCGATAAATTTAAAGGCGGCCCGGTTGGATTAAAAACCATAGCCACCGCTGTTGGCGAAGATGAGGGTACTATTGAAGAGGTTTACGAACCGTTTTTGATACAGGAAGGTTTTTTAATGCGAACGGCCCGCGGACGCGAAGCTACCGAGAGCGCCTACAGGCATTTAGGCAAAATAAAACTCGGCGGAAATGCTTCCTTATTTTAAGTTTTTATTATTACTATTGCTATCATAATTAATATTTTAACATTCAAAAATCAATCAACTAAACACTATAGTTTTTAAACTATTAACCCTTATGAAACGAATACTCCTTTTTGCATTGCTGCTAACGTGCGGCAAAACCTTTGCCCAAATAGTTACCAAGGTAACAGACCCGGTTGACTGGGTTAACCCGTTAATGGGTACGGATTCAAAACCCGATCTGTCAAACGGTAATACATACCCTTGTATAGCTTTACCATGGGGCATGAACTTTTGGGCGCCGCAAACAGGTCCGAACGGCGATGGCTGGGCATATACTTATGATGCGCACAAGATTCGCGGCTTTAAACAAACGCACCAACCATCACCATGGATGGGCGATTACGGCCAGTTTTCTATCATGCCTATGACCAAGCACCTGCAGGTTAACCAGGATAAACGCGCCAGCTGGTTCTCGCATAAGGCAGAGATTGTAAAACCATACTACTACAGCGCTTATTTAGCCGATTATGACGTTACTACTGAAATAGCACCTACAGAACGTGCTGCTCAATTCAGAATAACTTTCCCAAAAGCCGACAGCTCATTTATAGTTGTTGATGCTTATGACAGAGGATCATATGTAAAAGTGATCCCCGGCGAAAACAAAATTGTGGGTTACTCAACCCAATATGCTGCCGGTAAAATGAAGAACTTTAAAAACTACTTCGTTATTTACACCGATAAGCCATTCACGTTATCCCGTACTTATAATGGTGATGTTGCTACAGGCGATTTAGAATCAAAAGCCGAGCATGCTTTGGCTGCTATTGGTTTCAAAACCCATACCGGCGAAGTTGTTCATTTACGTGTTGCATCTTCATTTATCAGCATTGAGCAAGCTGATTTGAACGTAAAAAGAGAGTTAGGTACAGATAACTTTAACGTTACTGCTCAAAAAGGCAGGGCTGTATGGAATAAAACTTTAAGCCGTCTATCTGTAGCCGGCGGTACTGTTGACCAGACACGTACATTCTATTCAAGCCTTTACCGTATGTTATTCTTCCCTCATAAAATGTATGAGTTAGATGCTTCAAATAAAGTTACGCACTACAGCGCTCAAAACGGCGAAGTTATGCCGGGCTATAAATTTGGCGGAACAGGTTTCTGGGATACTTTCAGGGCTTTATATCCTTTCCTTAACTTGGTATACCCGTCTGTTGACCAGGAAATGCAACAAGGTTTGGTTAATGATTACAAAGAAGGCGGCTGGCTGCCTGAATGGTCAAGTCCTGGCTATGCAGATTGTATGATTGGTAATAACTCAGCTTCTATCGTTGCTGACGCTTACTTAAAAGGCTTACGCGGTTATGATATCAACACACTTTGGGAAGCTGTAAAACATGGCGCTAACAATGTTGGCCCTGAAGCTACCGGCCGTCGTGGTGTTGAATACTACAATACCTTAGGTTATGTACCTTATGACGTGAAGATCAATGAAAACGCTGCCCGTACATTAGAGTACGCTTATGACGATTTTGCTATCTATAAATTAGGTAAAGCTTTAGGCAAACCTGAATCAGAAATTGATATCTACAAGAAAAGAAGCTTAAACTACCGCAACTTGTATAACAAAGAAATTGGTTTAATGCAGGGCAGAAACAAAGACGGATCATGGGTTAAACCATTTAATCCATTGAAATGGGGTGATGCCTTTACCGAAGGTAACGCATGGCACTATAGCTGGGCTGCTTTACACGATATCCAGGGTATGATCAACCTTGAAGGCGGTAAAAAGCAATTTGTTACCAAGCTGGATTCTATCTTTATCATACCGCCTGTTTTTGATGACAGCTACTATGGTGGTGTGATCCATGAGATCCGCGAGATGCAGATCGTTAACATGGGCCAGTATGCACATGGTAACCAACCTATCCAACACATGTTGTATCTGTATGACTTTGCAGGCGAGCCATGGAAAACACAATTCCACGTGCGCGATGCCATGAACAAACTGTACAAAGCCACTCCTGACGGCTATTGCGGTGACGAAGATAACGGACAAACATCAGCCTGGTACATCTTCTCGGCTATGGGCTTTTATCCGGTATGCCCTACCAGCGGCCAGTATGCTTTAGGTGCACCGTTGTTTAAAAGCTTAACAGTTAGCCTTGAAAACGGTAAAAAACTATTGATCAATGCGCCAAACAACAGCCCTGATAACAAATACGTTCAAAACCTTACATTTAACGGCAAGCCGTATGATTTCAACTATGTAAACCATACTGACCTGTTAAAAGGCGGTGTTTTAGATTTCACCATGTCTGCACAGCCAAACAAAACAAGAGGTACTAAAGATTCAAGCTTCCCTTACTCACTTTCAAATGAAAAATAAAATTTCGGGCCTTTTGTTAAAGGCTGTTTTTGTAGTGTTTTTAAGTGCATTGGTCATTAATGCCAACGCGCAGGACAAACGCCTTAGATTGGGCATTTACGGGCTTAACCATGATCACATACTGGGCTTTTTTAACCAGATGAAAAAAGGAACGGCCAACGTAGTTGGTGTTTATGAGCCAAGCAAGCCGCTATGGGAAAAATACAAGAAACGCTATAACCTGCCCGACTCGCTTTATTTTGATGATGTCCACAAAATGATCAAGGCCGTTAAACCTGACGTAATGCTGGGATACAACGCGGTTGGCAATCATGTGGACATTGTTGAAGTGTGCGCGCCTTTGCATATCCCGGTAATGGTTGAAAAACCATTGGCGGCCACCTTGCAACAAGCAAAACGTATTGAGGCATTAGCCAATAAATACAATGTTAAAGTATTGGTGAACTATGAAACTACGTGGTACCCATCTTTCCAGTACATTCATGACCTGGTTGGCCAGGATAGTATCGGTAAGATCCGTAAGATGGTGATCCGTGATGGCCACAGCGGGCCTAAAGAGATAGGTTGCAGCCCTGAGTTCCTGGCATGGTTAACCGATCCTGTACTAAATGGTGCAGGCGCGCTTAATGACTTCGGTTGCTATGGTGCTGATCTGGCTACATGGCTGATGAAGGGTCAGCGCCCAATAGCGGTTACCGCTATTGCCAAACATTACAAACCGCAGGTATATCCTAAGGTTGAAGACGATGCCACCATCCTGGTTGAATACCCTACCGCCACCGCTTCTATCGAAGCATCATGGAACTGGGCGCTAAACATAAAAGACATGGAGGTTTGGGGCGAAAGCGGCGTTATCCACGCCTTCAACGGCCAACGCGTTCAGTTTAGAACTCCAAAAGAGGAAACCAAGTTTACTTTAATACACGATGCAAAACCACTTGCGGCGCCAAATAACGACCCGCTGGTTTATTTAACCGCTGTATTGAGAGGCGAGATCTCTGGCGAAGGCGACCAGGCATCCTTAAAATATAACATGATAGCCATGGAAATATTAGATGCGGCCAAACGCTCAATCAACGAAGGTAAACGCATTGTTTTACAACCGTAATAAAACATTACCCGCCTGCGAAGCTCTCACAGCTTCGCAGGTTTATTTAATAACTAATACCACCTGCTAATGTCAAAACTATCTATCGCTTTATTATCACTTTGTTTATTTGCAACCGTTAAAGTCAACGCCCAATCAAATGCGGCAGCAATTATGGCGCGCAAACAAGTGCCTGTATTGTGTTATCACCAAATCCGCGACTGGCGACCAAAAGACTCAAAAAACGCCAAAGATTATATCGTACAAATAGCAGCTTTTAAAGAGCACATTAAAATGCTTGCCGATAGCGGTTATCATACCATATTGCCTGATCAGCTGTACGCATACTTAACAACCGGCGCAGCTTTACCTAAAAAGCCCATCATGCTTACTTTTGATGATACCGACGAAGACCAATACACCATTGCAGCACCCGAGCTTAAGAAATATGGTTTTAAAGCGGTTTATTTTGTGATGACGGTGTCGTTAGGCCGCCCACATTATATGACCAAAGAGCAGGTTAAGGCATTATCTGACGCGGGTAACGTGATAGGCAGCCATACCTGGGACCACCACATGACCAGCAAATACAAACATGATCCTAACCCTAAAAAGGACGACTGGGTGATACAGGTTGATAAGCCAACCCAAAAACTGGAAGAAATAACCGGCAAAAAGATAACTTACTTTGCTTATCCGTTCGGCATCTGGAATAAATCAGGTTTTCCTGAATTACATAAACGCGGTTTTAAAATCGCTTTCGCCCTTGCAGACAAGCGCGACCCTAATGACCCGTTGATGTGCGTTCGCAGAATACTGGATAGCGGCTACTGGAGCACTAAAACTTTAAGTAACAGCATTAAACACAGTTTTTAATTATCGCTGCTTTTAACATTAACAAGGGCTGTCCTATACGGGGCAGCCTTTTTTATTTTAACGTTGCCACAATTTAAATAAGTAGTCACATACAAAAAGACCGCCCCTTTCAGGGCGGCCCTCTCTTCAAACTAAACCAACATTACTTATTATGAAAACACTCTTTTGTCGGTGTTTCCTGGGTCCGGGCCTAACCCTGCTAAAGCTTTACTCACTGCCACGGACTTTTGGAACATTCCGATATTATTTTACAGCTATTTCCCTGGTTTGGAATTTAGCTTCTTCTTTTTTAGCAATGGTCAATTTTAATATACCGGCTGTGTAATCAGCTTCAATTTTTGAATGATCTGCGCTTTCAGGTAAAGTGAATGACCTTGAAAATGAATTAAAACTGTATTCGCGTTTTGTAAATTTCTTGTTTTCATCAACGGTTTCAGTTTTCTTATCAGCCGAAACGCTCAATACATTTTTATCCAGGTTGATCTTGATATCTTCTTTACTTAAACCAGGGATAGCCAAGTCAACTTCAAACTGATTATCGCTTTCTGAAATATTAACCGCAGGCGTACGGGTTGCTGCTTTTTCGTTTAAAAACGAATCATTCAATAATGAATACACATCGTTAAAAAATGGATTCACTATACTTTTTTGATCTTTGCCAAATTTTACTAAAGTCATTTTTATATCCTCCTAAGTTTTTCTTTTATTAACTTCGCAAGTACTTAATCAATTGATATACCAATGGGCTTTTGTGTTATTTTAAATGACAATTTGACCATAAACTTAATTTATAACAGACATAATGACATAAAATGGCTGAAAAACTATCAGATTATAAGTTCAGAACCAATATAGCCATCCGCTTTTCGGACATCGACGCGGTAGGCCACGTTAATAACGCTATCTATTTAACGTATTTTGAGATAGCGCGATTTACCTATTGGAAAGAAGCTATAAACTGGAATTTCAGCGAGAACGGTGTGATTGTGGGCCGGTCGGAAGTAAATTATTTAAAACCCATTATGCTGCATGACCACATTGCCTGCTACGTACGCGTTGTACGCATAGGCAACAGCAGCTTTGATGTAATGCACGTATTGGTTAGGGTAACCCCGCACGGCGAAGAGATCTGTACCACTGGCAAAACGGTTTGCATCAGTTACGATTACAAAGCCAACAAATCTATCCCAATCCCGGTAAAAGAACGTGATCAAATGATAGCTTATGACGAGCCGAGATTGATATTGAATACGAATTGATTTATCTTGCCACATTTGGAATGTGACTTTCCCTTAAAAGCAACTAAAAACAAAAACGCCCTTAGATACTCTAAGGGCATTTTTTATCATATCGCTTAAATTATTTCTTTTTCACCATCAACTGATAAAAAGCTTCCTGAGCATCATCGCCGCATAGGGTTTCGGGTTCAAAAGGTATTGATTTAAGATGCTGGTCTATCAGGCTTGATTTACGGTAAGGGGCTAACTGCAGGTTGATAAAGCTGAAGATCTCTGCTTTACAGGCCTCGTCATATACCGGGAATACCACTTCTACCCTTGAGCGCAGGTTACGTTCCATCCAGTCAGAAGACCCTAAGAAGATCTTTGGATCGCCTTCGTTGTTAAAAATGAACACCCTTGAGTGTTCCAGGTACCGACCGATAACACGGGTAAGTGTAATATTTTCGCTTAGTCCCGGCACACCAGGCCTTAAACGACAGATACTGCGTACGATCAGGTCTATCTTTACCCCGGCGTTTGACGCTTCGTAAAGCGCGTCTATCATTTCGCTGTCTTCCAGGTTGTTCAACTTGATAATTATTTTGCCTTCACCCCCGCTTTTTGCAATCCTGATCTCGTTATGGATCAACTCTTTAAACCGTTCGATGATATTAAACTGCGACACCAGCAAATGATTAAACGGCGCAGGCTGTTTACCGGTGTACAGGTAAAGAAATACATCTTTCAACTCTTCGTTCATTACCGGGTTGGCAGTAAGCAGGCCAATATCAGAATAAATGCCGGCGGTGCGTTCGTTAAAGTTACCGGTACCATAAAAACCATAAGTTTTGGTTTTACCATCTTTTACCCGGGTGATCAGAGCTGTCTTGGCATGAACCTTTATATCAGGCAAGCTGTATGAAATTTCAATGCCCGCTTTTTCCATTTTCTCGGCCCAAAGCAGGTTGTTGGCTTCGTCAAAACGGGCCTTCACTTCAACAAATGCCCTTACTTTTTTGCCGTTCTTTGAAGCGCTTATTAAGGCATTCACAATATGCGAGTCGGATGCTACGCGGTAAAAGGTAGCCATGATCTCGGTTACATAAGGATCAAGCACGGCCTGGTTAAAGAAGATCAGCACATGGTCATACGACTGGTAAGGAAAATGCAGTAAGAAATCCTTTTCGTTCAAGGCCTTGAAATAATGCTTGTACGACGCCAGTTCCTGGTGCTTTAATGGTTTCCATTTAGCCAATGACGGCATTGAATTAGCCGGGATGGGAAAAGAGAAAAAGTCGCTCATTTGCTGGTACCTGCCCGTAGGCGTTAGCTCTTCTCTTTCTATTTGAAAGAGCTCTACGCATTGTGTCACCAGTTCTTTCGGCATGCCGGCATCATACTGAAACCGTGACGGCGCACCGAAAGCGCGTTGCGCTAAACGGATCTTCATCTGATCAGCAATGGTGCCTGAATATTCGTCAAGATTAAGCTCGGCATCCCTGTTCAGCTTAACCGAGTAACAACCCTTTACAGTATAATTTTCTAAAAACTTCTCTCCGCCCAAACGTACAATATCATCCAGATAAATTACGTAGTGCTTCTCGCCTATCTTAGGCAGCGATATAAACCGCGGAAGGTGCTGTGTTGGCAGGTTTAATAAGATCAGTCTTTCGGGTTTGTTTTTTTGCAATACCTGCCACACCAGGTACAATTGCCTGTCCTCTAAAAAAGGGGTAGTATCACTAGTTAACCAGATGGGCTGCAGGTATGAAGCTACCTGTGTGTTAAAATATTCATATATAAATTCAAGATGCTCTTCATGCACCTCCCTATGGTCCTGATAAAGTACAATATTATTTTCTTCTAAACCGGGGATAACCGTAGTTGCCAAAATAGAACGCAGATAGCTGGTTTGATGGCTTGCCTCTTTACGTACTGCGGCTAATATATCATGATAAGAGCTGTTCTCTTCCTCATTAAACTCGCCCATTTTGCTCAATGTTTCCAGGTGCGATACCCTAACCCTGTAAAACTCGTCAAGGTTAGATGCATGGATAGCAATGAATTTTATTTTTTCAACAAGGGGTAATTGCGGGTCAAGGCTTTCTTCAAGCACGCGGCGGTTAAAACTTAGCCAGCTCAGGTCGCGGTTAAAATATTTGGTAGTATCTACAGCAGGTACACTTAAATTTTCCATATCAGTTTTTTGCATCCTCCGAAATTAACCACAGTGTGTTACGGAAATGTTAAGTCATAATGAATTCTGACAGGACTTTATACACTATAAGTTAGTAGTTATAAAAAAAGCGCCCCAGTTACTGCCGGGGCGCTTAAGGAACTCTTCACACACAATTACTATTTCCCTATTTCAAAAACCGCATTTATCTGGAAACTAAGTTTAATTTTCCGCACGTCAATATCAGATTCTGCCGGCATTTTCACATCGTTAACGGCCATGCTCTTAAACATAAACTGCCTTGGCTGCGGGTAATTACTGTTATCGCTTTCGGTAATATTCAGTACCTGCCCCAGGTTTTCGCCCAGCCCATTTAAAAGATAAGTGGCTTTTGCTTTAGCTGATAATAATGCCTTTAATTTCAACTCATTTTTTAGCTGATCCGCCTTTGAATAATCATAACTGTCAATATTGGTGCTTTGGATGCCTTTAGGGTCAACCTTGCTCAATATCTGGTTAAACTTATTCAGATCATGAAACCTGATACCATATTGTTTAGCGGCTAAAAAATCAGGGTTCTTTTTCTTTTGATAAGTATTGTTATAACCTGACAGGTTGTTAACTGTAAAATCTTCCTTTGGGATACCGGCATCGCGTACTGCCCCTTCTAACTGGTTCTCCAATTGCTCAATAGTAATCTTTGTTTTACCGTTGATATATTCCTGCAGGGATATGGTGACGTTAATAATATCGGGAGTAACCTCCTGCTCAGCAAGGCCGGTTACCTCTATTTTACGGCGTAGATCGACATTTTGTGCAAAAGTGCTATAGCTGATTACAATAAGCGCGGCGAGTATAAATAACTTTTTCATAAATATATTTTTATTGTTATAGAACAAATAATACGGTTAAAGTTTAACAGATATTTATAATAATATGCTAAACAGCTAATGTTAAACGCGTTAAATATTGCCCAAATTCATCGTCAATCAACACGTCCATGTGGTAACCCATTTCAATAGCGATCTGCAACATGGTATGCTCATCAATATAAAGCCAGTTAAACCATTCGGTTTTAACTTTTTTATAACTGTACTGGTATTGGATCTCGCCATAATAACCTTGTTTGGGCAGATTTCCTTCATACAGATAAGCGATATCTGACGAGTCGAACAAGATCTGCCCGTCTTTATTTAACAACGATTTAAAATGTTGCAATAGCTCTTTTAAACTACTTATAGTACCGGCCAAACCAATACCATTCATTAGTAACAACAAGGTATCGTACCGGTTTTTATCGTAGGTAAATATGTCCTCCTCAATTATTTTTTTAACGCCCCGATCCTTTATGACGCTAATGCACAACGGAGAAATATCCAGGGCCGTTACATCAATTCCCTGCTCTTGCAATAACAGGCTGTGGCTACCTGCTCCCGCGCCAATATCAAGTACTTTGCCCCGGCATTGCTCAAGCGCCATCCATTCAATATCAGGCATATCATCTTCCTCCCTGAAATAAGTGGCTATGGGCATTTCTTCTTTGGGGCCGTATTTATTATTTATCCAAAGTTTACCGGCATCAAGGTTATGGTAATGATCATGTATTGCTTGTCCTAAAACGTCGTTCATATTATATATTAAAGTAGCGTATCATAACCGTTGCAAGTTAAATAAAACATAACAATTGCTTATGTGTATTATGAGTGTAATAGCGTCATACACTACTGATAGTAATCAGTTAACATGCACTGTTTTATGAAAAAAATATACTTATTATTTATACCTGTTTTATTATCAGTGCTGCAATGCTGTAAAAAAGATCATGCTGCACAGGTAAAAGATCAATACCCAAAACTGATAACAGGTACATGGAAATCGTACCGTCAAAACATAAAGGTTTATGATATCAGCAGCAATGGACTTTTAAAAGACTCGACCAACGATTTTACCGGCACTAATGCAGGCAAATCATGGCTTGAAATTTATAACAGCGATGGCACGGGCTATATCACTGCGCCGCCAAGGAAGATCAGCGCCAATGTGTACGCAACTGATACAACGTCGTACCTAAGTTATACCATACTGGGCAATAACTTAACCCTGAAACAAAATATCGGAGGTACACAAACCAAATCAATAATTATCCTGACACAAACTGATCTGGAACTGCAAAGCACCTACACAAGTGTGCTTAATGCTGGCTGGAAATTAGATATCAATACCTCTTATAAAATTACCGAAACAGATTATTACAACCATCAATAATACCGGTTCCGTTTCATCACCCTGACCAATTGCCGGTGACGCTTAGCTGCGTAATAATCATTTGTGACCAAAACCGCGTGGATTACTCCTGGGATCCAAAAAAACAGGGTTAAAAATATACTCAATATAAAGGCGCCTATCCGGCCGGTAGTAAATACGGCTAATGGCGGCAATAGTAAACACAAAAAGTAACGCATGATCATTAATAATAATTGATTAAATATACAAGTTAGACCTGTTACACCACACATAGTTACAGCTTAATAATCAATTTGATATAAATATTTTATCCGGTTTTTTTCACCGATATAATACACTCATTCACCGACAACTTTGGTAGGTCCACGGGAGATCTCTTTTCTGCAGGGTTTCAAAAATTAGTTTTGAATAAAAATTAAAACTCATGGACATGTTATCAGGAACCGCGGGCAGCAACACAGAAGAATATATCAACACGTCAACCCTGTTTGGCGCGATAAACAGGGCCATACTTTCAAAAGATTTTAAGGGCGGCAAAGTAAAAAATCTGTTTGGCAGCACCGAACTGGATTTTACTTATGCAGATATCAACGGCGTTGTCACCCTTGATATCTCGCAGGCCTTCGGCGAAGTCACCTTAGTTGTACCGTCTGACTGGCGGGTCGAGGAAGATCTCTCACATTTCTGCTCGGTAGTTGATGAGGATCGGTGCTACAATAACCGTGGGTATAGTTCAAATAAAGTATTGTTACTTAAAGGCCTGTCAATATTTGCTGTTGTTGATGTGGTAAACTTTGTGTAACAAGCTTAAGCAACACAAAATAAATTAGTATACCTCGGCCCAAATTTTTAATTTGGGTTCATGAAAACTGATCTTACCAACTACCTTAACAGCCGGCTAAAAATCGCTATAACCTTGGCCGGTGCTCTGCTTTGTAACAGCACCTTCGCGCAATCAACCAAATCTGTTATTGATGCCATTGTACAGGGAGAAACCAATAATTCACAACTGCAAAAACTGGCCCATGAGCTTTTTGATGGCGTAGGCCCGCGCCTGGTGGGTACACCACAAATGGCAAAAGCCGGCGACTGGGCTGTAGATAAATATAAAAGCTGGGATATCACTGCCCGAAAAGAAAACTGGGGCGTGTGGCGCGGCTGGGAAAGAGGCATATCACATATCGATATGATCTCGCCGCGGGTAAAATCGCTTGAGGGTACGCAACTGGCCTGGAGTCCCGGCATGGGTAAAAAAACCGCGACTGCCCAAACTATTATTTTGCCTGACCTGCCTGATTCTACCGCCTTTAAAAACTGGTTACCAAACGTTAAAGGCAAATTTGTGCTGATATCCATGTGCCAGCCAACCGGCAGGCCGGACGATAACTGGAAAGAGTTTGCCCTGCCTGAATCATTTGCTAAAATGAAAGCTGAGCGCACAGCCATGACAACTGCCTGGGCAAGCCGCATTAAAAAGACCGGTTATACCTCGCGCACCTTACCTATTGCTTTAGAAAATGCCGGGGCTGTTGGTATCATCAGCAATAACTGGTCGGCAGGGTTTGGGGTAGATAAGATCTTTAGCGCTTACACCAAGAAAGTGCCTACGGTTGATATCGGTCTTGAAGATTACGGTGTAATTTATCGTCTTACAGAATCAGGCACGCCACCTACTTTAACTATCCATACCGAATCTAAAGAGTTAGGCGAAGTACCTACATTTAATACCATTGCCGAAATTAAAGGCACTGAGAAACCCGATGAATACGTAATGCTTTCTGCGCATTTTGATTCATGGGACGGTGGAACAGGCGCTACAGATAACGGCACCGGCACACTTACTATGATGGAGGCTATGCGCCTTTTAAAGAAGTTTTATCCGCACCCAAAACGCACCATTCTGGTTGGGCACTGGGCCAGCGAAGAAGAAGGACTGAACGGCTCGCGTGCTTTTGTTGAAGACCACCCTGATATTGTAAAAAACCTGCAGGCATTATTTAACCAGGATAATGGCACAGGCCGGATTGAGGAACTTAATGGATCAGGCTTTACCGATGCCGAAGGTTTTTTAACACGCTGGCTATCGGCTGTGCCTGATACCATCAAGAACCGTATAAAAACAAAATTCCCGGGTTCTCCCGGCGGCGGCGGATCAGACTATTCATCGTTTGATGCACTTGGCGCGCCGGGTTTCCCGTTAGAATCACTTAACTGGGCATACGGAGCCTACACCTGGCATACCAACCGCGACACCTACGACAAAATTGTTTTCGACGACCTAAGCAACAACGCCATCCTGCTGGCGGTAATGGCGTATATGGCCAGCGAAGATCCGGAGAAAACAAAAAACATTAAGGCCGATGGCATTAAATGGCCGCAGCCTGTTAAAGCCAACCGTCGCGGTGGATTGGATAAATAATATTTATGCTTAGGGTAAGCGAATTGTACATATATCCCATTAAATCATTAGGCGGGATAAAGCTTGAAAAGGCACTGGTTACCGACAGGGGTTTTGAGTACGACAGAAGGTGGATGCTGATAGATGATAACAATAAATTCATTTCGCAGCGCGAACACTCAGTAATGGCGCTATTGAAAACCCATATCTCTGATGATTTTATAACAGTTACCCATTTGGGTAATAACAATTCGATTGATGTACCTTTTACGCCATTAAAGCATGACGTCGTTTCAGTAGAGATCTGGGACGACGTCTGTACCGCGCAATTGGTAAGCGATGAGGCAGACAAATGGTTTAGCAGTATACTGGGCTTGAATGCGCGACTTGTTTACATGCCTGATGATACCAAACGTTTTACCAATCCTAAATATACGCAGGCAGGTAAAATAACCTCATTTTCAGACGCCTACCCTTTCCTGCTGATCGGGCAATCCTCATTGGATGACCTTAATGGCCGTTTAAGTATCTCTCTGCCAATAAACAGGTTCAGACCAAACATTGTCTTTACCGGCGGCGAACCTTATTTGGAGGATACGGTAGATAGCTTTATGATCGGTAAGATACTATTTAACGGTGTGAAGCTTTGCGCAAGATGTATCGTTATTACTATCGACCAAGAAAGCGCAACATCGGCTAAAGAGCCAACCAAAACACTGGCATCTTATCGCAGAAAAAATAATAATATTTACTTTGGCCAAAACATAGTTCATTCGGCCACGGGCAGCATTGCTGTTGGCGACGAACTGATCGTTTTATCAAGGCATCATGAAGACCGGTTTATAATTGAAAAGAAATGAAACCTACCATCACAATAGAATATTGCCCAAAATGTCATTGGCTGCTACGTGCCGCCTACATGGCACAGGAGCTGTTGACAACTTTTGAAGACGATCTGTACGGCATAACCCTGCAGCCAAGCGAGATAGCCGGCAGATACTCCATCAGGGTGAATGATGTTGTACTATTCGACCGTAAACAAGAAGGCCGTTTCCCCGAAATTAAAGAGCTTAAACAATTGGTGCGCGATAAGGTAAACCCTGATAAAAACCTCGGGCATTCTGACCGGATTGTAAAATAAGTATACCAAATCGGTATTTTTTATTGGTTTACAATTCTTTAGTTATCTTTGTGAGTTATTGACATAGAAAAATGCTATCTAAAAAAACGAAATATGCCATTAAGGCATTAGTAATTCTTGGGAAGAATATGGACAAACCTCCCATGCAAATTTCAAAGATTGCAGAGATGGAGCGCATACCCAAAAAATTCCTTGAGCAAATATTGCTCGACATGCGCAATGCGGGGTTTTTATACAGTAAAAAAGGTGCCGGCGGTGGTTATGCTTTAAACAAAGACCCCAAAGATATATACTTGGTAAGTATAATGCGTATTACCGACGGGCCGGTGGCCATGCTGCCTTGCGCCAGTTTAAACTTTTATCATAAATGTGACGAATGCCATCAGGAAACTACCTGCGGTATCCGTGATGTTTTTATAGATGTACGCGATGCCACACTTAAGATCTTATCAGAAACAAGTATCGCCGATGTTATCAAACGGGAAAACAAGCTTATAAACATCTAAAAGCGATTATTCATTTTATTGTTAAAAAGTACCTTTTTTAAACAATATTCTACCATTTCCATATACTATCTATATCTTTGGAAAACAATAGCTGTTATGAATTCATAAAGCTGTTGATTAAAAACTTTAAATTAAACTATGCAAAGCTTCAGAACAGAGCTTGAAAACCCGATTGTTGAACAGGACATTATCAATCTTGAAAAAAAGATCAGGGCTTTTCGTGAAGGAAAAATAGATGACGAAAAATTCAGGAGCCTGCGCTTAGCTAGGGGGGTTTACGGTCAAAGGCAGCCCGGCGTACAAATGGTACGCATTAAGTTACCTTTTGGTAAAGTAACCTTCAAGCAATTGTTGCGCATAGCTGATGTATCTGACGAGTATGCAAGCCGCAATTTGCACTTAACAACCCGCCAGGATATCCAGATCCACTACGTAAGTTTAGACAGAACACCGCAGCTATGGGCTGATCTTGAAAAAGATGATGTTACCCTGCGCGAAGCCTGCGGTAATACCGTACGTAACGTAACGGCCTCACCTACTGCCGGTATCGATCCGCAGGAACCATTTGATGTTTCGCCGTATGCCCAGGGTACTTTTGAGTACTTTTTACGCAATCCTGTGAACCAGGATATGCCGCGTAAATTTAAAATAGCCTTCTCATCAAGCGATGAAGATACTGCTTACTCTTACGCGCATGATCTGGGTTTTATCCCTAAATTAAACAGCAACGGCGAGCGTGGCTTTAAAGTAATGTTAGGCGGTGGCTTAGGCGCACAGCCTATCCTTGCTAATATAGTTAATGAGTTTTTGCCTGAGGATCAACTTATCCCTTATATCGAAACTGTTATACGTGTGTTTGACCGCTATGGCGAACGCAATAATCGTAACAAAGCCAGGTTTAAATACGTGATCCAAAAATTCGGTTTGGAAGAAGTATTGCGCCTGATAGAAGTAGAAAGAATAGCTAACAAGGTAAAATCGTACAAAATAAATACGGATAATGTACCGGTGCCTGCTTTACCGCCGCAAACAGAATTTGCTGATGTTACCATCAGCAACCCGTTAGGTTATGAGCAATGGCTGGCTACCAATATATTTGAGCAAAAGCAAAAAGGGTTCTACGGCGTGTACATTAAAGTACAAACCGGCGATATCCCTACCGATAAAGCACGCAAGCTGGTTGCTTTACTGCAACCCTTAGCAGGCGACGAGATCCGCATTACCCAAAACCAGGGTCTGTTATTAAAATATGTACGCAAAGAAGCCTTTGCTACTTTGTATAATGGACTTGCCGATTTAGACATGGCCGCACCGGGTTTTGACAGCGTAGCCGATGTGACTACCTGCCCTGGTACTGATACCTGTAACTTGGGTATTTCAAACAGTATGACTTTTGCTCGTGTTCTGGAAGACCTGATCTACAACGAATACGAAGATTTGATCTACAACCGCGATATTAAAATAAAAATAAGCGGCTGCATGAACTCATGCGGACAACATAGTATGGCGCATATCGGCTTCCACGGCAGCTCGTTAAAAGCCGGCGCTAAAGTATTGCCCTCAATGCAGGTAATGCTGGGTGGCGGTACCGTAGGCGATGGTGTTGGCCGTGCAGGCGACAGGGTGATCAAGATTCCTGCAAAACGCGCTACCAATGTATTAAGAATGGTGTTAGATGATTATAAAGCTAACTCAATAGAGAACGAGGTTTTCCATAACTATTACGATAGGCAGGGTAAAGATTACTTTTACCAGATGCTAAAACCTTTGGCCGACCTTACCACCTTAACCGACGAAGATTTTGTTGATTGGGGCCACGTAGAAACTTACGAAAAAGCAATTGGCGTTGGTGAATGTGCCGGTGTGGTGATCGACCTGGTTGCCACTTTATTATATGAAAGTGATGAGAAATTAGAATGGGCAAATGAATCATTCAATGCCGGTGCTTGGGCCGATGCTATATATCACTCATACAATACGTTTATCAATTCGGCTAAAGCTTTGCTTTTAGATAAAGGCATTAATGCAAGCACCCAAGTTGGTATTATGAAAGAGTTTGATAATCTATATGTTTCAACCGGCGAGTTTGCATTAGAGGGTACTTTTAATGACATGGTAACTCAGATCAACAAAAATGAACCATCTGAAGAATTTGCCACCCGTTATAAAGCATTGGCTACTGAGTTTTTAGCTAACGTAAAAGCTAAAAGAGAAGCTGTCTTACAGTCGTAATCAATAAATAAATGACGTTAGTGCCCCAAGATAAGGATTTGATTAGTGTGCAGGACGAAAAGAACAATGGGAATCAGCTATTTCCGGTTTTTTTAAAGTTAAATGAGCTGCATACTGTGCTTATCGGCGCTGGTAATGTTGGTTTAGAGAAACTGAACGCCATTTTGCATAACAGCGCAGAGGCACGGGTTACGGTTATTGCCAAAACGGTTATTCAAGGTGTTTATGACCTGGCAAACACCTATCCTACTGTAAAGATCATTGTTAAAGCCTTTACTGATGATGACCTGGACAATGCAGATCTGGTAATTGCCGCGACAGATGATACCGGATTAAATAGTTATGTCCGCGAATCGGCTCACCAGCGTAAGTTATTAATTAACGTTGCTGATAAACCTGATCTTTGTGATTTCTACTTAGGTTCCATCGTACAAAAAGGCGATCTGAAGATCGGTATCTCAACCAACGGTAAATCGCCAACCATAGCTAAACGTTTACGCGAAGTGCTGGATCAAAATATCCCGGCAGAGCTTGATCAGTCGCTGCAAAACATGAGTCAGCTGCGCGAAACCTTATCCGGTGATTTTACGGATAAGGTTAAAAAGCTGAACAAGGTTACTTCGGTACTGGTTGAGCAAAAAAATGAGCGCAAAAATTTTAAATGGCTGATCTGGCTTTCTATCGTATTTGCTATAGCGGTATCTGTAACTGCGCTTTGGTATAACGAGCCTGATTTTAAGGCTTACGTGCAAGAAATCAACCCCATATTTTACTATTTCCTTGGGGCAGGCTTTGTCTTCGCAATGATTGATGGCGCTATAGGTATGTCTTACGGTGTTACCTCTACTACGTTTTCGCTGGCAATGGGCATCCCCCCTGCTTCTGCAAGTATGAGTGTGCACCTGTCTGAAATTTTGAGTAACGGTATAGCCGGTTGGATGCACTACCGTATGGGCAACATCAACTGGAAATTATTTAAGCTGTTATTAATACCAGGTACGATTGGTGCTGTTATAGGTGCTTACCTGCTTTCATCGCTTGAACATTACAGCATGTACTCAAAACCATTTGTATCTCTATATACTTTGATTTTGGGTATTGTTATACTCATGAAAGCAATTAACCTTAGACGGAATAATGGTAAAGAACGTCCAAAAAAGATAAAAAAGATCTCGCTTTTAGGTTTTGGTGGTGGCTTTATGGATGCTGTTGGCGGCGGTGGCTGGGGTTCAATTGTTCTGTCGGCTTTAATAGCAGGTGGACGTCATCCCCGGTTTTCTTTAGGCACGGTTAAACTATCACGCTTTTTTATTGCATTAATGAGCTCGCTTACCTTTATAACCATGATCAACGGTAAACATTGGGAAGCTGTGTTTGGTTTAGTATTCGGCAGTGCGCTGGCATCGCCTATCGCAGCTAAAATATCCAATAAAATATCTACTAAGGCCATCATGGTATCGGTGGCTGTTATAATTATGCTGATGAGTTTGCGCAGCATTATTACCTTTGTAATGAAAATAGTATAATGAGTACCCAGGCAGAAGAAATAAAACAGTTAACTGCAGGCCTTGATCCTGTTGCCGCGCTAACTAAATTGGCCGAACACTTTTCGGGCGAGATTGTGTTTTCAAGCAGCTTTGGCTGGGAAGACCAGGTGATAACACACATGATCTTTACCAATAACCTGCCGATAAAAGTTTTCACGCTTGAAACCGGCCGCATATTTCCGGAAACTTATTATGTTTGGAACCGCACAATGGAGATGTATGGCAATGTTATCCATGCCTACTACCCTAAAAACGAGCCTTTAGAAAAAATGCTGAATGAGAAAGGCCCAAGCAGTTTTTATGAGTCGGTTGAGAACAGGAAAGAATGCTGCGGGATCCGCAAGGTTGAGCCGCTAAACCGTGCCCTGGCAGGCAATAAATGCTGGATCACCGGCATCCGCGCTGAGCAATCTGTAAACCGCCATGATATGCACAATGTAGAATGGGACGAGGCGCATAACCTGGTTAAGTTCCACCCTATTTTTGATTGGACATTAGACCAGGTAAAAGAATACATAAAAAAATACAACGTACCTTATAATACTTTACATGACAGGGGCTTCCCGAGCATTGGTTGCCAGCCATGTACAAGAGCGATAAGAGAAGGCGAAGATTTCAGGGCCGGGCGCTGGTGGTGGGAAGACCAATCGAAAAAAGAATGCGGCCTGCACGAATTGATAATAGACAACAAATAGAAAGTAATTATTGAATTAATGATTTATTGAGTTATAGATTTTTAAATATCATTCACTCATTCACTAATTCAATAACTCACTAATTAACACACATGACAAACCACAATCAACTGGACTATTTAGACGAGCTTGAAGCAGAAGCCATACACATTCTGCGTGAGGTAGCCGGCCAGTTTGAGCGCCCCGCGCTTTTATTTTCAGGAGGAAAAGATTCTATAACATTGGTACGTTTGGCCGAAAAGGCTTTCCGTCCGGGTAAGTTTCCTTTTCCGTTGGTACATATTGATACCGGCCATAATTTTATTGAAACCATACAATACCGCGACGACATGGTAGCCCGTTTGGGTGAGAAATTAATTGTTGGCCTTGTACAGGATTCAATAGACCAGGGCAAAGTTGTTGAACAAAAAGGTAAAAACGCCAGCCGCAACCCTTTGCAAACCGTTACACTGCTAGATACCATTGCCGATAATAAGTTCGATGCCTGTATAGGCGGCGCACGCCGTGACGAAGAAAAAGCGCGCGCGAAAGAACGGATCTTTTCTGTACGTGACGAGTTTGGCCAATGGGACCCAAAACGCCAGCGCCCCGAGTTATGGAATATCTACAACGGTAAGATCCACAAAGGCGAAAACGTGCGTGTTTTCCCGATCAGTAACTGGACGGAGTTAGACGTTTGGAACTATATCCGCAGGGAAAATATAGCACTTCCGAGTATCTATTTCGCGCATGAGCGTGATACCATTGTACGTAATGGTCAATTGATGGCTGCTAACGAGGTATTAAACATGGATGCCGATGATGTGATAGAACGCCGTACAGTTCGTTTCCGTACCGTGGGCGATATGACCTGTACAGCAGCTGTAGCTTCTGAAGCGTTTTTGATAGATGATATTATCGACGAAATAAGCAATTCAAAGATTAGCGAACGCGGTGCCCGTATGGACGATAAAGTATCCGAAGCCGCAATGGAAGACAGGAAGAAAGGGGGATATTTCTAAATTTCGAATTATTGAAATGTGGATTAAAAATCCGAAATCGAAAATCCGAAATCCGAAATTATAATTATGGATATATTAAAATTTTTAACTGCAGGTAGTGTTGACGACGGTAAGAGTACACTGATCGGTCGCTTGTTATATGATAGCGATTCTATCCTGCTTGATCAATTAGAAGCGTTACAATCATCAAACCGCAAAAATGATGATGGTACTATTGACCTTGCTATTTTAACCGACGGACTTAAAGCCGAACGCGAGCAAGGTATTACTATTGACGTTGCTTATAAATATTTTCAAACCGATAAACGTAAATTCATTATTGCCGACACCCCGGGCCATATTCAATATACCCGTAATATGGTTACCGGTGCATCAAACGCTAACCTGGCAATTATTCTGGTTGACGCGCGTAAAGGTGTTATCGAACAAACCATACGTCACTCCTTTTTAGTATCGCTGCTGGGTATCCAGCAGGTGGTACTGGCCATTAATAAAATGGATATGGTTGACTACAGCGAGGATGTTTATAATAAAATTGTCGCCGACTATAAAGTACTTGCCGGAAAAGTGGATTTAAAAAATGTACACTACCTGCCGGTTAGCGCGCTTAAAGGAGACAACATTGTAAATAACTCTACCAATATGCCATGGTACCCCGGTGAAAGCTTATTGCATTTCCTGGAGACTGTAGAATTGAATATTGATAACAGTACGGAACACGCCCGTTTCCCGGTACAATGGGTTGTACGCCCTCAAACAGACGAATTGCATGATTACCGCGGTTATGCCGGCCGCGTGTCAAGCGGGTCATTTAAGGTAAATGATAAGGTAACCGTATTGCCATCTGGCTTTACTTCAACCATTAGCAAAATTGAGGTATTTGACAAAGAACCTGCCGAAGCTACCGCAGGTATGTCCATCACCATGCATTTAGCTGATGAGATCGATATCAGCCGTGGCGACCTGCTGGTTAACAGCAGCTACCAGCCACAGGTATCGCAACTAATTGAGGCCGACCTGTGCTGGATGGATACCCGCGCTTTAGATACCACGCACACTTACTTTATTCAGCATAACAGCAAAGTAACCCGCTGCAAGATTCAGGAGACACTTTACAAGGTTAATATCAATACGCTTGAAAAAGAGCAAAGCGAGGACTTTAAGCTTAACGACATAGGACGTATTATTATTAAAACTGCCGATCCGCTTGCATTTGACGCTTACCAGGAAAATAAAGCCAATGGCGGCGCTATTATTATTGACAGCCGTACAAACGTTACTGTGGGCGCTGTAATGCTTCGTAGCGTGGCTGATTAAATAAGATCAACAGAAATATAATTTAAGGCTCGGTAATTATTCCGGGCCTTTTTTGTTTTAAGCTGACCTTACACCGCCTATTCGAGTATCCACACTCGAATAAGACAAATTGTAAGCGCACACGTTTACAACACAATTGCGTATTAATCAATAAATTCCCATATTTAGATGTGTCACGCAATGCATCAATCGACTAATATATCATAAATTATGAGTACAACCATTGAAGCTTATAAAATCCAATTTGTCAGAAGATTCGTTATAAATGACTATGAAGAAGAAATGATTTCAATTAGCGATGTGTTTAGCCGATTTTTTGATGACTTTACGGATACCGAAGATGTAAATAGGTATTTGCTTTCGACAGTAAATGATGTACTGAATGGAGTAGTTTCTGAAAAGTTAATGAAATCAAATACTATGGTTACTGCTAAAATTACAAATAAAGCAACTATGTTTTTTCAGGGGTTATCTACAGACCTGCCTGACTTTTCACTACCAACAACTGATTTAAAAGAAATTGTGGAAGCTTGGTTAAATTATCTCGAAAATAATTAATAAATCCGCTATTTGTATCCTCACAAATTGCCTGACAGCAGTACCTTATTCAATTTTTGTTCGGCGTTTTTGGTGACAAAATATTGCCAGCTTTTTGTTTCATTTTGTTTCACCGATTTTAATCAAAATACTGAATAATAAATAATTATCTCAAAACCTTGTTTCGCGTGTTTCATCTGTTTCACCTTCGTGTGACGCAAGCGCTGCTTAAAAACGAAAAAGCGGGCCAGAAACCTGACCCGCTTAACCAATATAAATATAAACCTAATATGTAAGAAAAGACTTTATTATAGTACGTAACGCAGGGTTATACCAAAGGTTCTTTGGTCGCCTAATACACCTGCATATTGGCCGGCGTTGCCTGTAGCAGGTAATAACTGCTCGTAGTAGTTTTGGTTCAATAAGTTGCGGCTCCAAACGTAAGCAGAAACACCATGTGCAGCCCTGAAACCTAACCTTGCATTAACCAGGGTATAACTTGCAATATTCAGGTATTTTGATGGGGTCGGGCTTGACGAAAAGCGCGAACGGAAATAATCATCCACCCCGATAAAGAATTTTGAGTTTTCGCTGATAAATCTCGCGTCAGTTGCAAATTCGCCACCTGCTGATGTTGTCCATTTTGACACACCCGGAAGTGCGGTACCTGAAATATCTTTAAAATAAACAGCAGTGCCGTTTACTGTTAAGCCTGTTTGCTCAAGCGGAAGCGGCGCGTTGGTAAATTTAACATATTTAGCATCTGTGTATGCACCAGAAGCATAGAATGTAAAGTTTTTGCTTGCCTGGTAATTTGCATCTAATTCAGCACCTTTTACATTAACTTTTTCGGCAGTTGCCAAATAACCACGGTTTACACCCGGATCAGGCGATTGTACGTTGGTTTGGTAATCTTTTATGTCTGAGTTGTGGAAGGTAACATTTAAAGTGAAGTTATCTGCCGGGTTGGTTTTAGCACCAAACTCAAAATGCTTTGTTTTTTCAGGTTTGATAACTGCAAGGCTAAGAGCCGGTGCATTGCTAATAGTTGGCAAACCGGCTACGTTAACACCTGATGGCTTGTAACTTGTTGAATAAGTAGCAAATGCGTTAACGGTTTTGCTCGGCCTGTATGATGCGGTAACCTGGTAAGTGAAGTTCTTCTCATCAAAATTAGTGGTATAGAACTGGCTGCTATACAAAGCATTTCTGAAACCAAGCAAAGTTGGGTCGGTTATGGTTACGCCGCCATTTGCTACCCTGTTGTAGTAAACATCCTTTTTATCATAATTGAAACGTACACCCGGATTAATATGGAATACATCGGCAATTTTCCAATCTAAGTTTGCAAATGCAGCCGCGGTTTGCGATCTGATCCACGAGTTGGTGGTTATACCATACCCTTCAAACAAACCGGGTGTTTGCCATAATGCAGTGTTGGTAGTGCTTTGTGCAAAGCGCCATTCTGCAGAACCTGCTTCTTCCCTGCCGGTTGTTGTTACTTTCTGATCTAAAAAGTATAAACCTACCACGCCGCTTAATTTATCATTAATGTCGCCGGCATAACGGATCTCTTCAGATTCCTGATGATGTTTTGACGGGTTCTGTGATTTAGTTAATACAGGTAAGCCTGTAAAATCACGGTCGTTTGACGGATCCCAGTTCCAGTAACGCCATGCTGTAGTTGAGGTTAAAGTACCTGAGCCTATTTTAAAATCGGCATTTAATGACACGCCGCCTAATTGGTTACCTGATCTCCACGGAGCGTCATGGTCAATCACACGGTCGAAAGCGTTGGTTGATGGCAGTTTATAACCTAAATCGGTAATAATATTATTAAACTGTCGGTATGCCGCGCGCAATGTAGGTGCAACGCCTGCAATCACCTGGGCATAGCCGTTAGGTTTTTGATCTGATGCATCGCCCGACAAGGTTAAAGTAACTTTATCTGAAGGCGTGTACAAAAACTGGGCACGTGCGCCTATGTTATTGATGTCGTTAACGGGCACCTGTGTTTTCTCGTTTTGGATCAATCCATTACGTTGTGTACCTGAAAATGAAATGCGCGCTGCAAGATCTTTAGCTAAAGGACCTGTTACTGATGCTTTTGTCTGGATATAACCATAGTTACCAAAGCTGCTTTCAAGTGCTATACCCGGCGTAAAGCTGGCTTTACGGGTAGTAATGTTGATGGCACCCGCACTGGTATTTTTACCAAATAAAGTACCTTGCGGGCCACGTAATACTTCTATATTATCAATATCGATAAAGTCAAGCGTCGCAGCAGCAGGACGGGCGTAATATACACCGTCAACATAAAAACCAACACCCGGATCAAGACCATCATTGGTTAAGCCAAATGGTGAACCAATACCACGGATATTAATACCTGTGTTACGCGGGTTTGATGTATAAAGCTGTAAAGACGGTACAAGCTCTTTTACACGGTTAACGTTAAAAGCGCCAGCCTTGTCAATTTGTGCGCCACCAATTACTGATACCGGGATGGGCACATCCTGCAAAAGCTCCTGGCGACGTCTTGATACAACCACAATTTCTTGTAATTGATCATCGCTTACCAACACAAACTCAGACGGAGCGTTTTGGATGCTTATGATCTGGAAATCCTGTGGCTTAAAGCCAACTGAGCTGATACGGATATAAAATGGTAATTCTGTAGTAACATTTAATGTAAACTTACCGTTTTCATCGGCACTGACACCGGATTTGGTCCCTCTTATAGTTACAGATGCATGCGGTACCGTGGCACCTTTACTGTCTTTAACAACACCGGTTATGGTATTTTGCGCAAAAACCGCTATTGAAGAATAGATTAGAAGGATAAATAGGAGAATTCGTTTCATTTAATATATTGTTGGTTGTGGTTAAGTATTCAGTTAAAGTATGATGAAAAATAGAATCGTAGTGTGCTGACAACAGGATCAGCAACAGTAGCTTGAGGTACGCTGCATTGGGTTTGAGATAGTAAATAAGTTACTTAATAACATAAAGTCTATAGAATAAGTAGACAAAAATATAAAAAATAATTAACACGCAATATTTTTTTTTAAAAAGTTTTTCTTGATGATAAGTTGGCCTTCAAATTACCTGGCCAGTTTTTTCGAAAACCTATCACCTATTCTGATAAATTGATTGACTTTAACCTACTTTTAATACATTTCAGTGAAAAACCACCCAGTTTCGTGACATATCATGTTTAAACTGGCTTGTTTAAGTCATTTTTTACTATTTATAGCTTAAAACCTATTCAAAACCATTAATTAATACAATATTTGCGCTGATTATATAATAAAACGATGGCTTTTAGTTACAAGCGGATAGTAATAAAAATTGGATCGAACGTATTAACGCAAAGCAACGGCCTGCCCGACCAGGAACGAATTAGCAAATTAGTTGAGCAAATTGTAGCCATAAAACAACAGGGTATCGAAGTTACGTTGGTATCATCGGGCGCTGTTGCCGCCGGCAGGAGCTTAATAACTGTGTCCGAAAAATATGATGCTATAGCTGCCCGCCAGTTGCTTGCATCCATCGGGCAGATCAAACTGATCAATATTTATGCGCACTTGTTTGAGCAGTATAATATGCTTTGCTCGCAGGTATTGGTTACTACAGAAGACTTTAAAGGCAGGCAGCATTACCTGAACATGAAAAACTGTCTCGAGATATTGTTACAGCACCAGGTTATCCCTATTGTAAATGAAAATGATGTGGTGTCAGTTACCGAGTTAATGTTTACGGATAACGATGAGTTGGCCGGCCTTATCGCCTCTATGTTAAATGCGCAGGCATTGATTATTTTAACCAATGTTGACGGGATTTATGACGGCAATCCAAATGATGCCGGGTCATCTGTAATTACCGAAGTTGCGGACAGCGAGATCGATTTTGCCTCATTTGTAACATCGGGGCGTTCACAATTTGGGCGTGGCGGTATGATCACCAAATCGCACATGGCGCAAAAAACTGCAAAACTGGGCATAGCTGTACATATTGCCAATGGCACCAAAGACGACATTCTGTTAAATGTACTTAATGGTACAGCGCCCCATACCCGCTTTGTACCTAACAAAACAGCGTCTGAGAAAAAGAAATGGATAGCTCATTCAGAAAAATCTGCCACGGGCATAGTACAGGTAAATGCCGGTGCCAAAACTGCTTTAATATCAAATAAGGCAACTAGTTTGCTGCCTGTTGGTGTAGTCACCATTTTAACAGATTTTAAAAAAGGAGAGATCATTAAACTGGTTGATGAGCAAAATGAACTGATTGGCTTGGGTATTGCAGAATATGGGGCCGACAAGGCAAAAGAAAGTATCGGCCAAAAAAAACAAAGGCCATTGGTACACTATGATTATCTTTATTTATTAAGCTAAGCGATATGAGCTATACTACCTATTTTGAAAATGCGCAAATAGCGGCAAGAAATCTGAACCTGAACGTTGAAACGATCAACCGTGTCTTAGAAGATCTTGCTGCAGAGGCTATCGCGCAGACCGATTATTTGCTTGCCGAAAATAAAAAGGATCTGGACCGAATGGATCCATCAAACCCAAATTACGACAGGCTTAAGCTAACCGCCGCGCGGATCCAGGATATTGCTAAGGATATTATTAATGTGTCGCACTTAGAAAATCCATTAGGGCATATTTTATCAGAAAAAACCATGCCTAACGGGTTACACATCTCAAAAATAAGTGTACCCTTAGGTATAGTAGGTGTAATATATGAGGCAAGGCCAAATGTAACTTTTGATGTATTTGCATTGTGTTTTAAAACCGGTAACATCTGTATTTTAAAAGGCGGAAGCGATGCGTCATACTCCAACCTGGCTATAATCTCAGTCATTCACAAAGTGCTGGCCAAACATGGTATTGATATTAACGTTGCTGTTTTACTGCCAAAAGAGCGTGAAGCTGCAGAAGCGCTGATGCAGGCCGTAGGTTATGTTGATGTTATTATTCCGCGTGGCAGCCAAGGGCTAATCAACAGTGTGCGTAAAAACAGCAAAGTACCCGTGATAGAAACCGGTGCCGGCATTGTACATACTTATTTTGATGAATCTGCCGATCTGAAAAAAGGGACAGATATAATTTTCAATTCGAAAACAAGGCGTGTAAGCGTCTGTAACGCACTTGATTGTGCCATTATTCACTCGGCAAGATTAAATGACCTGCCCCAATTAACTAAACCATTGGGCGAAGCAGGTGTCGAGATTTTTGCTGATGAAGCAGCTTACGCGGTTTTACAAAACCACTACCCTGCCCCATTATTGCACCATGCCGGGGCTGAACATTTTGGTACTGAGTTCTTATCGATGAAAATGGCTGTTAAAACAGTAGATAGTTTTCAGCAGGCGTTAGCACATATTGCAGCGCACAGCTCAAAACACAGCGAAGCCATTATTACTGAAAACGAAGCGCACATGGAAGCTTTTTTAAATCGGGTTGATGCCGCAGCAGTATACGTTAATGCATCGACAGCGTTTACTGACGGCGCTCAATTTGGCTTAGGTGCAGAAATTGGTATAAGTACACAAAAACTACATGCACGTGGCCCAATGGGCTTGAATGAGCTAACCAGCTATAAATGGCTGGTTAAAGGAAACGGACAAATACGTTCATAAATGTTGTTTACCGGCTTATCGCTTGGGGGTAAGCCGGTAAACTTAAGACTACCTTGTGTAATTTACTACTGCTAAAACACAGATGATAAAGAAAATTACGGCCTGTAGCTTTTGTTCAATTGATAAATTGATAATAGTCTTCATTCTTTATTAATTAGGGTACATCAAAATTATAATATAACTCGGCTTTTACAATAGATAAATACATTTTTATCAAATTGTTAACAAATTGCTTTTATTTGTTTTTATACTCTTAGTCTTTTTGTTTGGAATCTAAAAAAATAAAAATCAAATAATTTCCAGGTCATATCATATTACCTGATCCCGTTAAAATTTTTCAATTTATATGAATCAGCCAATCTGTATCTTTATTATAGGGGTATTTTATAAAATAATTGGCAAAAACCTATTATACGCATCCCGCTTTTAAATTGTTATAAGCTACTCATCAATAGTATTATTAAATACATTTACAAGATTCATCTGTTAACTTTACGCTTAACTGACCATCCTATTTTAACAGGTTAAAATTGAAAGCTGTATCTTTGCCGCCATTATGAGTAAGCACGGAAGGATCTTAGTGGCAATGAGCGGTGGCGTTGATAGTTCGGTAGCGGCAGTGATGCTGCATGAGCAGGGCTATGAAGTTATTGGCCTTACCATGAAAACCTGGGATTATGCTTCGGCGGGGGGCAGCTCAAAAGAAACCGGTTGCTGCAGCCTGGATAGTATTAACGATGCACGGGCTTTGGCCGTAGGTTATGGCTTCCCGCATTATATTTTAGATATCCGTAATGAGTTTGGCGATTTTGTGATCGACAATTTTGTTGACGAATACCTGGCCGGCCGTACCCCTAACCCATGTGTATTATGCAACACACATATTAAATGGGAAGCTTTATTAAAACGCGCTGATAAACTGGATTGCGAATTTATTGCAACCGGGCATTACGCCAATATCCGTTTACAGGATAACGGCCGTTATGTGATCTCAAAAGGCAAGGATGAAAACAAAGATCAGTCTTATGTACTTTGGGGAGTATCGCAACAAAACCTGGCACGCACCAAATTTCCTTTAGGCAGTTTCTCTAAACCCGAGATCAGGCAAATGGCGCTTGACATGGGCCAAATAGAATTAGCCGGAAAAAGCGAAAGTTATGAAATCTGTTTTGTGCCCGATAACGACTACAGGGCCTTTTTAAGGCATAAAGTTGAAGATCTTGACCAACGTATCGGCCCAGGTAATTTTGTTTTAACAGACGGCACTGTAGTAGGCAAGCACCAGGGATATCCTTTTTATACTATCGGTCAGCGCCGTGGTTTAGGTATTGCGCTTGGGCATCCAATGTTTGTAACACATATTGATCCTGTTGGTAATACAGTTACGCTTGGCACCGAAGACGAACTGCAAAAGAAACAAGCTTGGGTTAAAAACCTTAACCTGGTTAAATATGAAAGCATTAAAGAACCTTTAAACGCCATCACCAAGATAAGGTATAAGGATGCAGGTGCAGAAAGCTCCATCGTTCAAATGGGCGACCATATGAAAGTTGATTTTACACATATGGTATCAGGTATTGCCCCGGGCCAGTCTGCTGTATTCTACGAAGGCAATGACCTGCTGGGCGGCGGATTCTTGATGTAGAGATTTGTTCCAAAGTTTAAAGTTGCAGGTTGAAAAATGGCCTCATCTGTTTAAACTAATCGTACAACATTTAAACATTTAAACCTCAAAACATTTTAATAAAGGGAAAACAAAGTTTGCGTTTCGCATACTTTATCTTTTATTTGCAAAAAATAACTATACTAAATGGCTAAAAATTTACTAATAGTAGAATCACCGGCGAAAGCTAAAACCATTGAGGGATACCTTGGCAAAGACTTTACAGTTAAATCAAGCTATGGCCATATCCGTGATCTGGTTAAATCAGAAGACGCTATTGATATAGCCAACAACTTCAAACAAACTTATGAGGTGCCTGCCGACAAGAAGCAGGTTGTGAGCGAGTTAAAGAAATTAGCTAAAGAAGCGGACATGGTTTGGTTAGCTTCCGATGAGGACCGCGAGGGAGAAGCCATATCATGGCACTTATTTGATACTTTAAATTTAAAAGACGCTACCACCAAACGTATCGTTTTTCATGAGATAACCAAGCCGGCTATTATGGCCGCTATTGACAATCCGCGTAAAATAGATTATAACCTTGTTAATGCGCAGCAGGCACGCCGTGTTTTAGACAGGTTAGTAGGTTTTGAACTTTCGCCTGTATTGTGGAAAAAGGTTAAACCTTCATTGTCTGCCGGGCGTGTGCAATCTGTAGCAGTACGTATTATTGTCGAGCGTGAGCGCGAGATCAATAAATTCCAATCAGAAGCCGCGTTTAAAATTGTGGCCATTTTTGGAAAAGGCAAGCAAGCTTTTAAAGCAGAACTGGCCGAGCGTTATAGCAAACAGGAAGATGCCGAGAAATTTTTAAATGATTGTATAGGTGCTGATTTCGATGTAAGATCGCTGGAAACTAAACCGGCTAAACGTTCGCCTGCCGCTCCTTTTACTACGTCTACCCTGCAACAGGAAGCCAGCCGTAAACTGGGCTATTCGGTTTCACGGACAATGCAGATCGCGCAGAAATTATACGAAGCCGGGCATATTACTTATATGCGTACAGATTCGGTTAACTTATCTGATACTGCGTTAGCTTCAGCATCGCAGGAGATCATATCCGCTTACGGCGATAAATATCATCAGCACAGGAAATATAAAACTAAAAGCGCGGGCGCGCAGGAAGCGCACGAAGCCATACGCCCTACCTATTTTAGCAACCATACTATTGACGGCGATGGCAGCGAAAAACGCTTATATGAGCTGATCTGGAAACGTGCTATCGCCTCACAAATGAGTGAAGCGCAATTTGAAAAAACCACTGCAAAGATCGGTATATCAACACGTAAAGAAGAATTGACCGCCAATGGCGAGGTGATGAAGTTTGACGGCTTCCTGAAAGTTTACCTGGAATCGGACGACGACGAGGATGACACACAACAGGATGGCGATAATGCCATGCTGCCGCCGTTAACCAAAGGACAGCGTTTAGACCTGGAAGAAATGACTGCGACAGAACGCTTCTCACGCCCGCCTGCAAGATATACCGAAGCCAGTTTGGTTAAGAAATTAGAGGAATTGGGTATTGGCCGTCCGTCAACCTACGCTCCTACTATATCTACTATACAGAACCGTGGATATGTGGTAAAAGAAGAACGCGAAGGTAAACAAAGAAAATTCAGGGTTTTAACACTTAAAGCAGATCATATAGCTAAAGAAGAACGACTGGAAAATACCGGTGCCGAGCGCGGCAAGTTATTCCCGACCGATATCGGCGCGGTAGTAAATGATTTCCTGGTACAGCACTTTAAAGGTATTGTCGATTTTAACTTTACCGCTAAGGTTGAAAAGCAATTTGACGAGATAGCACAAGGCCTGGAAGAGTGGACAACCATGTTGAAGAACTTCTACACCCCTTTCCATGCTGATGTTGCAAATACAATTGAAACTGCCGACAAAGCTACTGGCGTACGCGAATTGGGTATCCACCCTGAAAAAGGTGAAAAAGTATCCGTACGTATTGGGCGTTACGGTCCGTTTGTGCAGGTAGGCGAAAACGCCAGCGACGATAATAAAGATTACAAACCACTATATGCCAGCCTGCGCACCGGTCAAAGCATTGAGACTATTACTTTAGAAGAAGCGCTTGAATTATTTAAGTTGCCAAAAGTTGTAGGCGAATTTGAGGGCAAGGCAATGAAAGTGGCTATAGGTCGTTTCGGGCCGTACATTAGCCATAACAGCGCTTTTGTATCGTTACCGAAAGAAATTGACCCGCTTGACGTGACCGAGGAACAGGCTATTGAGCTGATCCTGGAAAAACGCAAGAAAGATGCTGAAAAGCTGATCAAGGCATTTGATGAAGACCCAACCGTTAAGATACTAAACGGCCGTTGGGGGCCTTACATTGAGTTTGGCAAACAAAATGTTAAGATCCCTAAAGATGTTACCGACCCGCTTACACTGACATTTGAGCAGGTTAAAGCATTAGCTGCAGCGGATGCGAAAGCGCCTAAAAAAGGTGGCAAAAAATTCGCTAAGAAGAAATAGTTTAGTGAGTGGTGAGTAGAGAATGGTGAATGGTTTATGTCCGTTCTCTGCTCATCACTAACAATTCACTACTCAAAAAATGATCAAAGACCTCCCCGAAAATAACGTAACCGATATTGCCGTAGCTGTTGCCTTAGAAGGCGAAAACGCGCAAAGTAAAATATTCCACGTATATCTTATCAATCTTAAAAAAGAACCCATTGAAAATGTGCTGATAACCTCAAAGGGTTATGGCGAAAAGGATGGCGAGCAGGTTAAAACCTCTACCCTGCGCCATATGTTTCCGGTGGTACCTAATGGTTCGTACAAACAAATAGAGCTGATAGACGAGCAAACCTTTGGCTTAAGCAACGAATACTGGGTAAGCTACTACATAGGCAACCAGATCTACGATAAAAAATTTATCTTCCTCCCCGAAAGTATTATCGACTCTAATTTCATTAAACTACCCGTGGTAAATAAACCGGGGGTGATGATTAGGTAGTTGGCAGTATGTAGTAGGCAGTTGGCAGTGATTGTCAAAATTTACTGCAAACTGCAAACTAAGAATCAAACTTCTCCAACAACTTTAACAGCGTTTCAAAATCCTTTGGATATGGCGCGTGTATGGTTATAGACTCGCCATCCAGCTTTTTAAAGGTAACCTGGTAAGCGTGCAGGGCAAAACGTTTCATAATAGGCAGTTCTTCCTGGTCTTTGCCTAAATGATATTTGCGTTTAATGGCCGAAAGGAATACAGGTTTACCTTTATACATTTCGTCGCCGGCTATTGAGGCGCGTTGGGTGGCTAAATGGATCCGGATCTGGTGCATACGGCCGGTTACCGGGCTACACTCAACCAAAGTATAATGTTTAAAAAAACGCAGCGACTGAAACCAGGTTTCCGCACGTTTTCCCTCCTGCCTGCTGATGGTTACATTGCCCTTGCCTACATTAAGGATAGGCAGATCAACCAACAATTTTTCAAATACATGGGTACCGTCAATTACCGCATGATAAACTTTATTAACCTGACGCTTTTCAAACTGCATAGATACGGTGCGGTAAGCTTCGGGGTTCTTGGCTATAATTAACGCTCCTGAAGTCTCTTTATCCAGTCGGTGACAGATCTGTGCATCGTCAGAATATTCTTTTGCTAAACGCAGTATATTGATCTCGCCACCCTCTCTTTCGTCAAGCGAGCTGATAAAGGCTGGCTTGTTGATCACGATCAGGTCATCATCTTCGAATAAGATCAGGTCGGCAAATTTTGGAATCTTCATGTATTAAAAATATAGCCGGCAAAAATACGGTTTTTAAATTTAACCTGCGGTCTTTACCTTAACCAGGCTATGTATAATCCCAATGTTCTAATATCAGGACAGCTTTTATTGAATATCCTGCTTGGAGATTGCTTCGTTCCTCGCAAAGACGCGCATTTTATAGGTTGATTAATCAAAAAATTCAATTGGTGCAGTTATTGTATTTATAGCATCAAAAAAATTATCAATCTAACTATAGAAATATTATGAGTACTAACCCAACCAAACCCGAAGAAAAGGGATTTTTCGAGAAGGTAAAAGAAACAATTGAAGAGTTTTGGGATGGAACCAAAGACAAAGCCGAAGATATAAAAGATGCAGCCGAAGACAAGATCAACGATATAACTAAAAAAGCAGCCCCGGTTAAAAAAGCCGCAGCTAAAAAAGTAACTGCCGCCAAAACAGCCGTTAAAGAAAAAGCTGCAGATGTAACCGCCAAAGCTAAAACTGCAGCCAAAGATGTTAAAGCTAAAGCTGACACCAAGGTTAAGGAAATTAAAGCGAAAGCAAACGACACTAAAGCTAAAGCAGATGCTAAAGCAAAAGACATCACTGCTAAAGCAAAAACTACTGCTGCAAAAATTGAAGCTAAAGCCGATACTAAAGCAAAAACAGCTACAGCAGGCGCTAAGAAAGCAGTGGGTGTTAAAGCAAGCACAACTGCCGCTAAAGCAAAGAGAAAACCAGTATTGTAAATTTAAATCTTACAAAACAACAAAGGCCCCGGTTTCGGGGCCTTTTGTTTTATGCTTCAAATTTGTAACCTACTCCTTTTACAGTGGCTACAATATCATCTCCAAGTTTCTCGCGCAGTTTACGGATGTGTACATCAATGGTACGATTGGTTACTACTACAGAATCTTCCCAGATGTTTTTTAATATAACTTCGCGGGTATAAACCTTGCCCGGCTTTGAGGCCAGCAGATACAGCAATTCAAATTCTTTTTTTGCCAATACTACTTTCTCGCCATCCTTAAAAACCAAATAAGCTTCACGGTCAATAACAAGGTCGCCAATTTCAAGTTTGTTATCGGTAACCTCTTCAGACGGTGCGTTTCTGCGCAGTATAGCGTTAATACGGCTAACTAAAGCGCGAGGCTTAATTGGTTTAGCAATATAATCATCAGCACCTACGTTAAAACCAGCAATTTCAGAGTACTCTTCGCTGCGTGCTGTCAAAAATACCATAAAGGTATTTTTAAATTCAGGCATGGTGCGCATAATACGGCATGCCTCAATGCCATCCATTTTAGGCATCATAATGTCAAGCACAATAAGGTCAGGCAGTGATCTTTTCGCTTCGGTAACGGCTTCCTGGCCATTACGAGCCAAAAATACCTGGTAACCTTCTTTTTTTAAGTTGTACTCAATAAGCTCCAAAATATCCGGCTCATCGTCAACTATAAGTATTTTTTGTTTTGTAGAGGTGCTCATGAACAATTGTAATTTTGTTATAAAAGTATGTACTTAAAAAAAGCTTAGCGTAAAGCTAATATTAACAAATTGTTAACAGGCACCTTTTCTTAACATATTATATAGGCTTATTAAATGTTTTGTTTAAAAATTGTTCAAGTTCCTCGCCTCTTACATTTTTGGCTACGATAGTGCCTTGAGGGTCAATAATAAAGTTTGCAGGGATACCTTCAATATGATATAAACGTTCAGTAGGGCCGTCAAAACGTTGCAGGTCTGACGCGTGGGCCCAGGTTAATTTATCTGCATCTATCGCTTTTTGCCAGTCATCTTTCTTAACATCAAGCGAGATACCTAATATGTTAAATCCTTTATCCTTAAACGCGGCGTAAGCTTTAACTACGTTCGGATTTTCGGCACGGCATGGCGCACACCATGATGCCCAGAAATCTACCATCACATACTTGCCCTTATAGTCTGCCAAACTAACCGGTTTACCATCAATACCCGTAGTTGTAAAGTTTGGTGCCTTATGCCCAAGTGACAAGGGTTTAACCAACATCATCTGGCGGATAAAGCGCTGTACACCCGGATTGTCTGAAAAACTGCCTTTATCTTTTAATTCATCCGCGTAAGCAACCATTTGCTGCTCGTATTTCATTGGCTCAAGCGATGACATGGCATAGAAAGCAGCCAGCGACGTTTTATTATCATTAATAAATTTTAAAACATCTTGGGTATAACCGTCCATATTTTTCATGAACATAGGACGGTAAATCGCAATCAGCGAATCTGATTCTTTACCTGCCTGTTGCACTTTTGCCTGGTATTCTTCAACTATCTTACTGTTCTTTTCGCCCCAAAAATTACTCAGCTTATTAAATTCCTGGATCTTTTCAGAACTTTCTGAGCCTTTGATCTGATAAGTGTGCGCCTTATCATTCTCATCAGTAGTAAACTCTATAACTTCTCCGTTTTTGGCTATCAGGTCATAAATTGCTGTACCTATGCGTAATTTATACAGATTGGCATAAGGAGCCGGATGTTTAAATTCAAAGCTACCATCCGCGGCTACAGCGGTCGAGTCGATAATACTGATCTGCGTGCTATCTGCTTCAAGCAGGTAAGCCTTTTTTATTGTACCCGGATTTTTAACTGTGCCCTTAATTTTAAATAATGACTCATCCTTACATGATGCCATTAGAAGGACCAAAGCGATGATGCTATATACTACTGAACGTAATTTCATTTAGATTCTAATTCTTTAATTAATAATTTGTTGGTGGCCTGCGGGTCGATCTTACCTTTTGAGCTTTTCATGATCTCGCCCATAAACAGACCTAAAACGCCTTTTTTACCCTTTTGGTACTCTATTACTTTATCAGGATATTTAGCTATAGCATCCTGTATATATTTACTGACATCATTACTGTCAGTGGTGATCAGTAAGTTCAATTCGGCGGCAAGGCTGTCAGCCGTTTTCTCCGGGTATTTTAGCATAGCCGGGAACAATTTATGCGTAGCAACCGAGTTATTTACGGTCCCGCTGTCTACCAGTTTAATGATGCCGGCAAGGTTTATCGGCTCTATACCCAAATCTGTAATATGCTGGCCTGTTTCATTTAAATGCGATTTAACAGTCCCCATCATTAAATGGGCAGCGGCTTTGTAGTTTTGAGTATGTTTGATCAGTTCCTCAAAATATAAGGCCACCTCTTTATCGGCAGTGATCACTGATGCATCATAATCTGATAAACCTATCTCCAAATATTTTTTATAAAGCTGATTAGGTAATGCAGGCAATGTTTTGCGAACATTTTCTACGTAGGCGTTATCCAGCACTAAGGGTAACAGGTCGGGCTCGGGGAAATAGCGGTAATCGTTAGCCATTTCTTTAGAGCGCAATACCGATGTTTCGCCGGTATCCGCATTAAAATTCAATGTATTTTGGTCGATTCTGCCGCCGTCTTCAATAACCCTTACCTGGCGGGCAAATTCATGCTCGATGGCGCGCTGTACGTTACGGATGGAATTTAGATTTTTCACCTCGCAACGGTTTCCGTATTGGGTAGCACCTTTAAGGCGCACAGAAATATTGGCATCGCAGCGCATGCTGCCTTCTTCCATGTTACCATCGCAAATATCTAGGTAGCGCAATAGTTTGCGGATCTCGGTTAAAAACTGGCCTGCTTCTTCAGCGCTGCGCATATCAGGCTCTGATACGATCTCAATCAGCGGTACTCCTGCTCTGTTCAGGTCTATCAATGAATCAGCATGATGATTATCGTGCATACTTTTACCGGCATCCTCTTCCATATGGATGTGGTGGATAGCCAGATTTTTTGTAGTGCCATTTGCTAACCTCACCAAAACCGAACCGCCTAAACATACCGGCATATGATCCTGGGTGATCTGGTAACCTTTAGGCAGGTCCGCGTAAAAATAGTTTTTACGGGCAAAGCTGTTGTTGAGGTTAATGCTACAATTGCAGGCAAGGCCCATTTTAACCGCATACTCAACCATGCGCTTATTAATGCGCGGCAAAGTACCCGGGTGACCTAAAGATATGGCACTGATGTGGTGGTTGGGTTCGGCGCCAAAAGCAGCTGAATCTGACGAGAAGGCTTTGCTTAAAGTAGATAGCTGTGCATGAACCTCTAATCCAACAACTAATTCATACTTTTCGGCTATTTCTACTGGTAGAAGTGTCATAATTAATAATTTGATTAAGGTATTTTCCCTTAATCATTTTCAAATATATAAAAATATACAAAGCCCCTTCTAAATCTCTCTTTGTATATAAAATTTATTAATAACAAATGGTGACGCATCAGTGTCAGAATTTTGTTTCATTCTGTTTCACCGATTTTCATTAACCGATTAATTTTCAGCTTGTTAAATAAAAATACTGTTTCACTTGTTTCATCTGTTTCACACTCTCGTGAAACAGACGCCGCTTATTAAGCCTTCCAAATCGGGATAATTAAGAAGCAGCTATAAAACTTTTTGCTTTTACTAACACCGCATCTAACCCATTCACATCCTTACCCCCTGCGGTAGCAAAAAATGGCTGGCCGCCGCCGCCGCCCTGGATCTCTTTAGCCAGTTCGCGAACAATGTTACCGGCGTTAAGGCCTTTTTCTTTTACCAGGTTTTCGGCTATCATAACCGTGATGTTTGGCTTGCCATCAATAACGGCAGTTAACACCAAATAAAGATCGGCAACGATGTCTTTTAAGTTGTACGCCAAATTCTTAATAGCATCGGCATTAGGCAACTCAACCTTTTGGGCGATAAAATTAACACCGTTGATTGTTTCGGCCTTTTTAGCCAATTCGTCTTTCAATCCTGACGATTTCTCCAGGATCGACTTCTCTATCTCTTTCTTTAAACGGGCATTTTCTTCTAACAGGCCTTCGATACTTTTAGCGATGTCCTTAGGGTTTTTAAGCAGCTCTTTAACCTGACCGACCAGTTTGGTTTGGTCGATGATAAATTGCTCGGCACCAATGCCTGTAATAGCCTCTATACGGCGTACGCCTGCCGCTACAGCACTTTCTGATACGATCTTAAAGTAACCGATAGCGCCCGTAGCCTTAACGTGCGTACCGCCGCAAAGCTCTTTACTAAACTTCTCGTCGAAGGTTATTACCCGTACAAAATCACCGTATTTCTCGCCAAATAAAGCGGTAACCCCACTGCTGATTGCGACATCGTAAGGTACATTACGCTGTTCATTTAAGGCGATATTCTCGCGCACTTTTTCATTCACAATAGCTTCAATTTGGGCCAGCTCATCATCGGTTACCTTAGCAAAATGCGAAAAGTCAAACCTCAGGTAATCACTGTTTACCAATGATCCTTTTTGGTTTACGTGTGTGCCCAATACCTGTTTCATAGCGGCATGCAGCAAGTGCGTGGCGCTGTGATTGTTCATGATATTATTGCGGCGCTCGCGGTCTACTATAGCGGTTAGGGCATCGTCAATATCATCAGGCAGTTTATCTACATAGTGAACGAGCAAACCGTTCTCTTTCTTGGTATCCGTAACATTGATCACCTCACCATCCGGGAAAACCAGTTCGCCGGTATCGCCTACCTGGCCACCGCTTTCGGCGTAGAAAGGCGTTTTATCCAATACCAACTGATATTGCTCCTTACCCTTAGCAGTAACCTTACGATATTTGGTAACGTGCGCTATCGTTTCGGTTTCGTCATAACCGGTAAACTCGGTTTCTTCGTCTTTCAGGGTTACCCAATCGCCGGTATCAACAGCAGATGCAGCGCGGGAACGTGTTTTTTGTTCCTGAAGGGCTACATTAAATCCTTCAATATCAACGCTCCAACCCTGCTCACGAGCCATCAATTCAGTCAAATCTAAAGGAAAGCCATAAGTATCATTCATTTCGAACGCAAATGTTCCGGATAATACTTTATTAGCAGTTTGTCTTGGATCAGCATCTGCATCAATGATAAAAACATTTCCTACATAATTTACAGATGTCATTTCTTCAAACCTTCTTATGCCAGCAGATAAAGTTCTCAAGAAAGAAACCTCTTCCTCTAAAATCACTTTCTGCACAAAATCCTTCTGACTGTATAGCTCATCAAACACACCTTTAAATTGATCTGCCAACAAAGGCACCAACTGGTTTAAAAACGGCTCTTTAAATTCCAAGTACTGATATGAGTAACGCACGGCGCGGCGCAAGATCCTGCGGATAACATAGCCGGCTTTATTGTTTGATGGTAATTGCCCATCGGCAATGGTAAAGCTTACCGCACGGATATGATCTGCCAGTACACGCATGGCAACAGCCGTATTCCAATCGGCATCACCGGGAACAGCTGCGGCATTATATGCCTTACCTGATTTTTGCGCGATGAAATCGATCATCGGGGTAAACACATCGCTGTCATAGTTGCTTTGTTTACCCTGTATCACACGCACCAAACGTTCAAAGCCCATACCAGTATCCACGTGCTGAGCCGGCAATGGCTGCAATGATCCATTCTTTAACCGGTTAAACTGCATGAACACGTTGTTCCAGATCTCAATAACCTGCGGGTCGTCGGCATTAACCAGTTTAGCACCCGGTATTTTAGCGCGTTCTTCGTCACTACGGTTATCATAATGAATTTCAGAACAAGGGCCGCAGGGGCCGGTTTCGCCCATCTCCCAAAAGTTATCCTTTTTGTTTCCTAACAGGATATGGTCTTCGGGCACATACTTTTTCCAGAAATCATACGCTTCCTGGTCTTTAGGCAGGCCTTCTTTATCGTCGCCCTCAAAAATGGTAACGTAAAGCCGCTCTTTATCTATTTTATATACTTCGGTCAGTAACTCCCAGCTCCACTCAATGGCTTCTTTTTTAAAATAGTCGCCAAAGCTCCAGTTGCCCAGCATCTCGAACATAGTATGGTGATAGGTATCGATACCTACCTCTTCCAGATCATTATGCTTACCCGACACCCGTAAACAACGTTGCGTATCGGCAACGCGCGGCGATTTTGCAGGCGCTTCACCCAAAAATATATCCTTAAACTGGTTCATACCCGCGTTGGTAAACATCAGCGTAGGGTCGTTTTTAACAACAATAAGTGCAGAAGGCACAATAGTATGCCCTTTAGAAGCAAAAAAATCAAGAAAAGCCTGTCGTATTTCGTTAGCGGTCATATTTAACTATGTGTAGTAATATGTGAAATTTTGTATACACACATAGCGCAAAAGTGTGAAATTTTGTGTAGAACTCCACACTTTTTTTCACACTTGACACTCATTTAAATAACAATAAACTTACCTTTGCATATGCCTTATAAGGAACGCGAGATCAATAAAATGTATTACACCATGGGCGAGGTATCGGCCATGTTTGACGTTAACGCGTCAATGATCCGTTTTTATGAGAAAGAGTTTGATGTTCTGCAACCTAAAAAGAACAAAAAAGGCAACCGGCTTTTCACCCCCGAAGATATTGAGAATCTGAAGATCATTTTTCACCTGATCCAGGACAAAGGCTATACCCTGCACGGCGCTAAAGAACATTTAAAGGGTAACTTAAACGAAAGTAAAGACAGCCAGCGGGTTATCCAATCGTTAGAAAACCTGAAAAAGTTTTTACTTGAAGTCAGAGATCAATTGTAGACTAAGATCATTGGATCTTTAGGATGATAAGATTCTGTTCATTATTTTAGCTATAAAAATCCTATAACCTTAAAAATCCTGCAAATCATAGTTTAATGCTGGCTAACCATAAAGGCGAAATACCATTTGTAGTTCTGATCCTGCCTTTTCTGTTAGGGATAAGTTTGGGATTATGTTTTTCGTCTGCCGGCTACCTGATGTGGGTATTTGTTTCCACCCTTTTGTTGAGCATTGTTTTTATCATCCTGAATTTTAACTACGCAAAATTCAGTTTGTATAAAGTAAGATGGATAGGCGGCTCGCTGATCGCCATCATTCTTTTCCTTACCGGATGGTTAAGTGTGATCCGCTACAATGAGCTAAACAGACCTGATCATTTTTCAAAGACACCTGCACAATACCTAGTAGTAAAGATCAATAATGAACCCGCTGTTAAAAATGGACTGGTACGCTTTACTGCCGTTGCTGAGCAGCAAATTATTAATAACAAACGGATAAACACCAGCGGCACCTTACTCATTGCCATAAAAGACACTACCGCCAACAAACTTTATTATGGCGACGAGCTGTTGATCCCTGCAAAATACAATACTATAGACCCGCCATTTAACCCGGCCGAGTTTAACTATAAGCGATACCTTGCCAATCAAAATATCTACCACCAGGCTTTTTTATATCCGAAGCAGTACGTGGTTATCAATCATAATGCAGGCAACACGGTTATTGCCTATTCTTTAAGATTGCGGCAACACTTAATCGAAAAATTCAAGCTGCACATGCGCGACACCTCAGCTATCGCCGTTGCATCTACATTGATACTTGGCTATAAAGCCGATCTGAGTAATGAGTTGTTGCAGGCTTATTCTAAAACGGGAACTATTCATATCCTGTCGGTATCGGGCGGGCACGTGGCGGTTATTTTTATGCTGCTCAATTTAGTATTTGGCTTTTTGGGGCGATACCGACATGGTAAAGTTATTAAAGCTATGCTCATTATAACGTTGATCTGGTATTATTCACTACTTACCGGCTTCTCGCCTGCTGTTTGCCGTGCGGCGGTAATGATATCGCTGATCATTATAGGTAAAACTTACAGCAGGTATATCAATATGTTGAATATATTGGCCTTATCGGCTTTCCTGTTATTACTTTACGATCCGTACTTTATTGCCGATGTTGGTTTTCAGCTCTCCTATCTTGCTGTCGCCGGGTTACTTATATTCCAGCCGTTAGTTTATAAATTGGCAACGTTTAAAAACAAATGGGCCGATAAACTTTGGGGCGCTTGCTCTGTTTCTATTGCTGCGCAGGCTATTACTTTTCCGCTTAGCGCGCTTTATTTCCACCAGTTCCCGGTTTACTTTTTGGTGAGCAATCTGTTTATTCTCATACCCGCCGAATTCATCATTTGTATAGGGATGGCTTATTTGCTTTTGCCGGAAATACCTGTTGTGTCCGCTATATTAGGTTGGGTGCTGGAGAAATCCATCCTTATAATGAACAAAGTGTTGGTGATAATAGAACATGCTCCATTTGCCAGTGTCGGTAAAATATGGCTAACAGCTACAGAATACCTGTTAGCCTGTACACTTATTATTTGCCTGTTCTATTTTTTATTCGATAGGAAAAAGTGGCTAATAAAAGTCAGCCTTATAATAATTCTTTTGCTTGGGGTAAGTATTAGCGCGAAAAGAATTAACGCTTTACGATCTAATAGCATCACGTTCTTAAATATGCGCAAACACCTGGGCCTGATCTTCAAGCACGGTGATCAGGCGATCATATTATCAGATATTAATAGCGCCGACAAAAACTATCAATATTCGGTACAACCCTATTTAGATAGCTGTAAAATTACCGATACCACTATCAGGAATCTAAAGCAAAATATCAGGTCGGCTTATTTTATAAAAACCAATAACCTCATTCAGTTTCAAAACAAAAAAGTATTACTGTTTAACAAAGACCTGCAGGGAAAACAGCTACCCAAAAAATTAAATGTAGATTACCTATACGTAACCGGTAATCCGCATACATCTTTAAATGAAATTAATAAAAACTATGCCTACACATCGTTAGTTATAGATGGCAGTAACAGCAATACATTGGTTGACAGCCTTGAACACCAGGCCAAAAATCAGCATATAATTTACCGGGTAATTAAACGTAACAATTCTTTCATAGTCTCATCTAACTAATAATATAATCGAAGCGAAAAGTTTGCTTAATAGATCATAAACAACTAAATTGTGCTTAAAAACAGAAAAAAATGAATACTAAAATTAAAATGGCTTTAGGCCTGGCATTTACAGCTTTAACCTTTAGCGCGAATGCTCAAAAAAAATATACCGAAGGTATTATTACTTCAAGTGTTAATGTAATGGGACAGCCTGTAGAGGCAAAAACTTATTTTACGACCGATTCAACAGCCATTGCTTTTCAAGCAGGGCCGGCAGCTGTAAGGATATTATCAAGCAATAAAGGCGATTTTATGGCGACATTAGTTGACGTGCCTATTGCATCAAAAAAATTCGCCGCAGTTGCAACCCCTGCCGAAGTCGAGGAAAATCTTTCCAAAATTCCTACTTTCACGTTTGCGCCAACTACCGAAACAAAGGTTATTAATGGCTTTAACTGTAAAAAAGTAGTAGCTACTGATGCCAAGGCAAATAAAACCTACGATTTTTGGGTAACTAATGATATATCGATCCCTCCATCACCAATGTCTAAAATTTATAATGGTGCTGGTGGTTTCCCTATTCAATACTACTCATTCCGCGATGGGCAAGCAGCCCAAGTTTCGGTAAAAAGCATCACTGAAGGAAAAGCTCCCGCAGGCACATTTGCAATACAAAAGGATTTTGAAAAAATAACAATGGAACAACTTGATTCCATGAGACACCAATAAGTCAATAAGTCAACATTTTTTTAAAGGCTTCTTAACCTTTGGGTAAAATGGTTATTTTTGCCCCCCGATGTTAAGAAGCCTTTATAGTTTTATTCGTTTTTATATCTTTTGGCTCTTGTTTTTTGCTATAACAAGGGCTACGTTCGAGATATACTTCCATACCAAACTTCACGGGGCTACTTTTACAGATATTGTAAAAACATTTCTTTACGGCATCCGCATGGATGCTTCTGCCACTGCTTATATAGCCATACTGCCGTTATTGGTATTTGTTATTAACTGGTTTGTCGGTAAGAAGCCGATCAAATCTATCTGGCTTAAAATTTATACCTGGTTTTGTTTGTTTTGTATCAGCCTGATAGCGGTGGTTGACCTGGGAATCTTTGCAGAATGGGGTGCAAAAGTTAATTTCCGCGCGTTTGATACGCTTTACAATTCGCCTGCCGAGTCCATGTCTTCTACGGCATCATCGCCTATCGCGTTGAATCTTACCATTATGGTAGTTCTGCTGATCACCGGTATTGTTTTAGCCCATTATATACTTGACCATTCTTTTAAAAAGTCGGTGGCAACTACTAAAACCAAGATAATTTTCTCCATATTTCTGTTTGGTATAAACTTCATTATTCTGCGGGGAACGCTAACTCCCATGCCGATTAACCAAAGCGCGGGTTATTTCTCTGACAACCAGTTATTGGATCTTTCAGCTCAAAATACCGAATGGAACCTATTTAACAACGTATTTGAGAACCTGCGCAAGCCTTATAACCCTTACTTATTTATGCCTCCGGCACAGGCAAAAAGTATTGTTGACAGCGCGTTCAAAGTAAAAAAAGACACCACCATCCATATCCTGAATACAGATAAGCCAAACGTGGTTATTATCCAAATGGAAAGCTACACGGCTGATATCATTGAATCATTAGGCGGTGAAAAAGGTGTCGCCCCTAACTTTGAAAAGTTTGTAAAGAATGGGGTATTGTTCAATAACATTTACTCGGCCGGCGACCGTACAGACAAGGGCATTATAGCTATTCTGAGCGGTTATCCTTCGCAGGCTATTCGTACGATAGTTATCGATACCACCAAGCAAAGAAAGCTGCCATCATTGTTAAGCGAGTTTAAAGATACCGGCTACAATACCTCCTATTTTTATGGTGGCAACAGCGACTACATGAACTTTGACACCTATATGAATGATCATAAAACGGACAAGATCATTGATGAAAAGACCATGCAGAAAAGTGAGGTCGGTACTACCTGGGGAGCGTACGATAACGTACTTTTTGACAAACATATAGCTTACGTTAGCAAACAAACCAAACCATTTTTTTCGTTATTGCAAACATCAACCAACCATGAGCCATTCTTGCTTCCGGGCGCGCCGCACTTTAAGGGTAAAGATGTGGCCGACCAGTTTAGAAGCACGGCCTGGTTTACAGATTCATGCCTGAACGCTTATTTTGAAGACGCAAAAAAACACGAGTGGTATAAAAATACCTTATTTATTTTAGTTGCAGACCATGGGCACCGTTTACCAAAAAGCACGTCCGCGGCTTTTGACCCGGCTAAATACCATATTCCGCTTTTATTTTTTGGCGATGCTATAAAACCTGAATACCGTGGCACCAAAATAACCAAACTGGGCAACCAGATAGATATAGCCGCTACGCTTTTAGCCCAGCTTAATATGCCGCAGCAAAAGTTTAAATGGTCAAGAAACTTATTGAACCCGTACACACCCGCGTTTGCTTTTTTTGACTGGGATAACGGCTTTGGCTTTTTATTGCCCGATCAGGCTGTATCATACGACAGCTCGGGCCAGCGCATGATCTATGTTAAAAACAAAACTGCCGACCCAGCCTTAACCGAAAAAACCTTACTTACGGGCAAGGCTTTTATGCAGCAAATATTTACAGAATATTTAGCCTATTAGTGATTCACCTTAAATGTGACCCGTCCTAAAAAAACTTATAGATTTTCACCTTTTGGCCCTTGCCCTTTATTTGAAGCATCTTCGTCCTCTTCTTTCAATGGTGTCGGGTCGCCCATATTATCATCGGGCGCTGTAGTTTGGATCCTGTCCGCGTCTGAATTTTCTTCATGCGGGTCAACCGGTGGCTCGCCCTGTTCCAGGTTATTGTTACCATCTTTATTGGTTACAGAATTATCGTCGTTTGTGATCTGATCATCTTTAGGATCGGTACCTGCTGTATTTTCCATGGCATTAAGCGTTTATAATGATTTATAAGCAATAACAAGCAATTAAAAAGTCTGTTTTGTATTTATGCTATCTTTGCAATAATGCAGCAAAACAGATCAGCATACAGCGAACTTATTAAAGCGGAAGCTAAAAAACTTGGCTTCCTGTTTTGTGGTATTGCCAAAGCTGAGTTTTTAGAGCAGGAAGCCCCACGGCTTGAAGCATGGCTAAACAAGGGCATGCATGGCGAAATGCAATACATGGAGAACTATTTTGACAAGCGCCTTGACCCGCGCTTGTTGGTTGACGGGGCCAAATCTGTTATCTCGTTGGGGTTAAATTATTACACGGAAAATACACAGTCTGATCCAACTGCGCCAAAGATCTCAAAATATGCCTATGGTAAAGATTACCATACGGTAATTAAGGACAAATTAAAGCAGCTATTAGCAATTATAAACGAAAAGATCGGCGAAATTGGTGGCCGTGCATTTGTTGATTCGGCACCGGTGCTTGACAAAGCCTGGGCAAAAAAGGCAGGACTTGGCTGGATAGGAAAAAACACCAACCTGATCAATCAAAAAACGGGGTCGTTCTTTTTCCTGGCAGAGTTGATAGTTGATATTGAACTGGAATATGATATTGATCCTACTGCCGATCATTGCGGTACCTGTACCCGCTGTATTGACGCCTGCCCTACTGATGCTATTGTAGGGCCTTATGTTGTGGATGGCAGCCGTTGCATATCATATTTAACCATCGAACTAAAAAACGAGATTCCACAGGAGTTTAAGGGCAAAATGGATAACTGGATGTTCGGTTGCGACATTTGCCAGGATGTTTGCCCGTGGAATAAATTCTCCATTATAAATAACGAGCCGGCGTTTGATCCGCACCCCGACCTATTGAATTTAAACGCTAATGACCTGCGTGAAATTACGGAGGATGTTTTTCAAAAGGTATTTAAAAATTCGGCCGTTAAACGCACCAAGTTCAACGGATTGAAAAGAAATATCGAGTTTTTGAAGTTTAGAGATTAGAGGTTGGTTAATTAAAGATTAGGCCTGTCGCGGGCTAAATAAAAAAGGCAATAAGTTTCAATACCTACCACCCTTTTTAATAACTTGTATAGCTCAAAATTAAACTAATGACTAATGACTAATGACTAATGACTAATGACTAATGACTAATGACTAATCACAACCCCTTCTTAAACTTATCAGCCAGTAACTTCAGCATATCTTCATCAACCGGTTTGGCTGGTTCTTCCTTCTTTTTAAAAGGCTTATTGTCGTATGGTTTGTTGTAAGGCTTTTGGGGTTCGGGCTTTTTAAACAGTTCTTTCTGGATATTTGGGGTTACTGTCTTAGGAACTTCAGTGCTTTCTACAACAGGTTTAGGTTGAGTTGCTTTTTGCTGGCGATCTGCCTGGCGCTTATCATTCCAGCGTTTATAAATTTCTTCTAATTTACGCTTGGTATATAACGGAAAATCACCATTCATCATCCATGAATAGTAGCTGGGCTCAATACCAAACACATCTTCTACCCTTTTACCTTTATGTTTACCGAAGTTAAAAACCTCTTCGCCGTTTTCGTTATAAGCCATACGGCCGGCAAAATCAACAGGACGATTTAAGTTGGTAAACTTGTGCAGGCCTTCAACATGATCTACAACAGGTATGATGCGATTACCCTTTTTATCTTCCCACTCCTGGTTCTCGTACCGCTCTATTTGCGCCAGCAACACTTCCATGGTAGCACGGGTATCAGCCTCGGCAGAATGCGCGTTTACAATATCTTTTTGACAATAAAACTGATAAGCGGCTTTTAAAGTACGCTGCTCCATTTGGTGAAAGATATTTTGAACATCAACAAAATGGCGGTTATCCAGATCAAACAAAACACCAACCCTTAAAAACTCCTCCATCAACATCGGGATATCAAACTTATTAGAGTTAAAACCTGCCAGGTCGCTGTTATCTAAAAACGCAGCTACCAAAGGTGCTATTTCTTTAAAAGTGGCTTCATTTTTTATATCCTCATCATAAATACCATGTATCAATGAAGATTCTATAGGAATAGGCATTTCGGGATTAACGCGCCATGTTTTTACTTCTTCGCTCCCGTCCGGGTGCAGTTTAATTACTGATAGCTCAACAATACGGTCAACACCAATATTTATACCGGTAGCTTCAATATCAAAGAATGCCAGCGGCCGTTTTAATTTCAATTTCATTATTTCCCAATCAGGTAGTTAAGGTTGCAAAAGTCTTAAAAAAAATCAGCACCCCGTTATTATCATAAAAATATTTAACAGGTTAAGGTTAAAAAAACATCACAGGATAAAGCATGATCTTACAGCATGGAAAGATATTACCGTCGGGTACAAAACAGAAAAATATTTAACTAAATATCCAGATGCCTAATATAATACCCAATACCATTATTACATAAAGCAATATTTCGGTACCAGCAAAGCGCTTGTATTTAGTCCAGAAAGAGTAATCTTGTTTTGACATGGTGGAGGCAAAATTATTAAAATAATATTTACCTGCGGATAATAAAGCAGCTTAATTCTGCGCCACAACAACAGAATCGACAACCGGAATTGATCCGGCACGCGAAAAATATTTATAAATAGCGCCGTGCAATGGAACCACAATAACCCCCTTGGTTGTACTGGCATGAACAATGTAGCCATTTTGCAGGTATACCCCAACGTGGCTAAATTGCTTGCCGTCGAAATCAAAAAACACCAGGTCGCCCTCCTTTAATTCATTCTCATACTTACGATTTATTACCGAGACTTGTAGTTTAGTAGTACGTGGCAATGGAATAGCGTATACTTGCTGCTCTAACAATAAAGCAAAACCCGAGCAATCAATCCCTTCCCTATCCAACCCGCCGAACCTGTATGGGGTACCTGTCCATGTTTCTATAAAATTGTACAGGCGACCATCGGTAATGTCATTCTTCTTAACACCCATTAACTGCGAATATTTATCCATGATATCAGACGATGGTATGATATGTTCTGGTGGGATACGTCTAACCACCATCCTTGTAGGATCTGTGATATATGTTGGCGGACCTGCAGCTACGCCGGAGTCAGACTTTAATGCTGCTTTTCTTGAATGGCACGACGAAAGAATTATGGCAGCTGCACAAAACAATACAAGGTAACGGTTTAAGCTCATGCCTTAAAAATAGCACAAAAAAGGGTAAAGAATTATGGGATGTTATAAACATTTCAACATAATGCGTAGATAGGCAATACATTACGTTTTATTTAATGCCGGAGGCGCAAGGTATTGCGCCTCTACAACAGAAATCCGAAATTGAAGATCCGAAATTCGAAATTACCCTACCCTTTTATCACCCGCTGTATCTCGTCAAGCTTCATTAAAGCTTCAACAGGGGTTAAGGTATTAACATCGAGGTTATTCAACGTGTCGCGGATCTTTACCAGTACCGGGTCATCAATGCTGAACATTTGCATTTGCACAGCCTGCTTTTGCACCTTGCGGATACTCTCCTTAATATGTTCGCCGCCGGTACGTTCGTTCTCCAGTTTTTTCAAGATCTCATTGGCGCGCGACAACACCTTTTGCGGCATACCGGCCAGTTTAGCCACGTGGATCCCAAAGCTATGCTCGCTGCCGCCCGGCACAAGTTTGCGCAGGAAGATAATTTGGTGGCCTATCTCCTTTACGGTAACGTTGTAGTTTTTAATACGGTTAAAGCTATTACTCAACTCGTTCAACTCGTGGTAATGCGTCGCGAAAAGCGTTTTAGCTTTCGCGGTTGGGTGGTTGTGCAGGTATTCGGCAATGGACCAGGCTATAGAAATCCCGTCATAAGTTGAAGTCCCCCGGCCTATCTCGTCCAGTAAGATCAGGCTCCGATCTGACAAGTTATTCAGGATGCTTGCCGTCTCGTTCATCTCCACCATAAAGGTCGACTCTCCCGACGATAAGTTATCTGACGCCCCTACCCTTGTAAAGATCTTATCCACCAAACCCAATGAGGCTGATTTAGCGGGTACAAAGCACCCCATCTGTGCCATCAGCACGATCAACCCGGTTTGCCTAAGCAATGCCGACTTACCCGCCATGTTCGGCCCGGTAATGATGATGATCTGCTGGCTTTCTGAATCCAGGAAAACATCATTAGTAATATATTCCTCGCCTTGCGGCAACGTTTTTTCAATTACCGGGTGCCGGCCGCCCTTAATGTCTATTACCTTGCTCTCGTTGATCTGTGGCTTAACGTAATAGTTTTTAATAGAGATGGTAGCAAAGTTTAATAACACATCTAACCGTGCGATCAGTTGCGCATTAAGCTGGATAGGTTTGATATATTCAGCCAGCGCGTACAGCAGGTCATTGTATAACTTGGTTTCAAGCGCCAGGATCTTCTCCTCGGCGCCGAGGATCTGCTCTTCGTACTCCTTAAGCTCTGGGGTGATATAGCGTTCGGCGTTTACCAGCGTTTGCTTACGGATCCACTCTGTCGGCACCTTATCGCGGTGACTATGCGTAACCTCAAGATAGTAGCCGAAAACGTTGTTAAATGATACCTTAAGCGATGGTATACCGGTAGCTTCAGCCTCACGTTTTTGGATCTCCAACAGGTAACCCTTGCCTCCAAAAGCGATCTTACGCAGGCGGTCAAGTTCTTCGTTAACGCCGTCGTTCATGACCGAACCCTTTATCAGCATCACTGGTGGTTCGGGGTGCAGTTCATTGGCTATCTTTTCACAGATTGAGGCGCAGGGGTTCAACTGTTCGCCAATGGCTTTTAGCGGCATGCTGATGGATTGCTCACATAGCTTCTTGATAGACCCGATGGCTATCAACGCCTTTTTAAGCTGACAAACCTCGCGTGGATTAGCCTTTTGCAGGCCTATCTTCGAGATGAGTCGCTCCAGGTCGCCTATCTGGCGGATATGCTGTTGCAACTCTTCACGCAGCTCTTCTTCGGCTATCAGGTATTCAACAACACCCAGCCTGTCGTTTATCGGCTTGATCTCCTTAAGCGGCATTACTATCCAGCGGCGCAACAGCCTTGCACCCATAGGCGAGCAGGTATGATCCAACACTTCAACTAATGTATGCGCGTTTTCATTTGCCGATCCTATCAGCTCAAGATTGCGTACGCTGAACCTGTCAAGCCACAGATACCTATCCTCTTCTATCCGGCTTATTGCCGAGATATGCTGCAGGTTACGGTGCTCTGTCTCATTCAGGTAATGTAAGGCGACACCGGCAGCTACAATGCCCAGGTTTAGCTTGTCTATGCCAAACCCTTTTAATGATTTAACACCGAAGTGCTTTAACAGCGTTTCGTGCGCGTAATCGCCGCTGTAGGGCCATTCGTCAAGCGTGTAGGTATAGTACCGGTCGCTGTAGCTTTCTTTAAACTCGGTTTGCTTACTTTTGGGGTAGATTACCTCGCTCGGGCTAAAGCCCTGTAATAGCTTATCGATGTAATCGCTGTTACCCTGCGCGGTCAGGAACTCGCCGGTTGAGATATCTATCAGGGCTATGCCGATGCTGTTCTTCTCATAATACAGCGACGCCAGGTAGTTATTACTTTTTTGGTTAAGGATATTATCGTTAGTGGCAACACCGGGGGTAACCAGCTCGGTCACTCCGCGCCTAACTATGGTTTTGGTGGCTTTGGGGTCTTCCAATTGGTCGCAAATGGCAACACGTTGACCGGCGCGCACCAGCTTAGGCAGGTATGTATCCAGCGAATGGTGCGGAAACCCGGCCAGTTCAATAAAGGTAGCCGCGCCATTGCCCCTGCGGGTAAGCGTTATCCCTAGTATCCCGGCCGCTTTTATAGCATCCTCACCAAACGTTTCGTAAAAATCGCCCACGCGGAACAGCAGCAAAGCACCGGGGTACTTAGCCTTAATTGTATTATACTGCTGCATTAAGGGCGTTTCTTTGGTAGCGTCTTTTGCCAAGCGGTTTACTCCTTTTTAAGTGAACGGTAAAGTTAATGCATTGCACGGGCTTTGGCAGGATTGTTGAAAAGTTAAACGGATGTGGATAGACCGCGATATCTATTTAAAGTGAGTATGAAACAGGTGTACCAAACTGAATGTGTCCCGGTGGTACACTTTGGTACACCTGTTTTTGAAATTGCCTGTAAAACAAATTGTTAACTTTGTGAAATTGCTTTCATGATACAGTTTGGCACACATTTTCTTTGATGACACCTGTATATCGCCATTAATTGCAAGTTTAATTTTTATAAGTTTACAGATATGAAAATAGCTACCTACAACGTAAACGGCGTAAATGGCCGCCTGCCGGTACTGCTTCGCTGGTTGACAGAAACCCAACCTGATGTGGTTTGCCTGCAGGAATTGAAAGCGCCGCAAGAGAAATTCCCGGAGCAGGCAATTATTGATGCAGGCTATAATGCCATCTGGCATGGGCAGAAAAGCTGGAACGGCGTAGCTATTTTAGCTAAAAGTGAGATACAGGAACTTAAACGCGGCTTGCCCGGCGCCCCGGAAGACCTGCATAGCCGCTATATTGAAGCCCTGGTAAATGGCATAGTTATAGGCTGCCTTTATCTGCCCAACGGCAACCCTGCACCCGGGCCAAAATTTGATTATAAGCTGCAATGGTTTGAACGGTTCATAACCCATGCCGAGGGTTTATTGGCCCGTGGCATCCCGGTGGTGTTAACCGGCGATTATAATGTGATGCCGACCGAACAGGACGTATATAAACCCGAACGCTGGCTAGACGATGCCCTGTTCAGGCCCGAAACCCGCGAGGCTTTTCACCGCTTGGTGGCACATGGTTGGACGGATGCCCTGCGTAAGCTATACCCTACCGAAACGATCTATACTTTTTGGGACTATTTCAGAAATGCCTATGGCCGTAACGCCGGCTTGCGGATAGATCATTTTTTGCTAAGCCCCGAGGTTGAGCAGCGCCTCTTGGCAGGCGGCGTAGATAAAAACGTACGCGGCTGGGAAAAATCAAGCGACCACGCCCCGGTTTGGATAGAGTTGGCGGATGTGTAAGTAAAAAATCCCATCTTGAGAGGGGGCGCGACGATTGTGCGGCTGCAGGGGTGTGTTATGCACACGAAAAGACACACCCCTTCGCCCCCTCTCAAGAGGGGAATCGCACAGGCCCTACTTTCCTCGCCCTTATTGGTATATCATCAACAAAAAACGAAAGGGAATACATGTCATTTTGCGTTTCATCTCACATTATCTATATTAGATGATCCAATCTAAACCAAAATGAAAGTATTATTTGCAGCTACCCTGTTATTATTTACCACGCTTGTAAAAGCCCAGTCAACAGATCAATCCCAATTACCCGCGTCTTTTCAGAAAAAGCTGGATGACGGCAAACTTATATTTACTAAACCTGAGGGTACTATTGAGGTGCTTGTAATACCCAATACCGGTGTTAAATATGATTATGCGCTTAAAGTAAAAGACAAGAACGTAGAGGTCCGATATATCATAATGCCCCTGACCAAGGATTTCTTTGATGCTTACGAAAAACGCGACAAAACCCCGGGCGATACCGTATTTAACCCAAACAGAATGTACGTAAGGTTGCCCGCAATTATGTACAATAAAATTGCCGAGGGAAAGCTCAAACTAGAGGAAATAAAATTACAGCCCATGCACGCAAAAGACCAGGGAGCTGATGGTGGCTCTATGTTTGCAGGGCCGATTGGTACAACTTTTGGCCAGAAATACACCTTCAGTTTTTTTGCTGTGATCCACAAAGACTACGCTGCAGATGTTTATGCGCTTTATTTGTTTGAAGATCAGGCAACAATGTTCGATCAAATGAAAGACATTATGAAAAACACGGATTTTACAAGGTCTGTCAGATTTAAGCCATAGCTAATTTTTGATCAGCGTGGAACCGCTGCTGTTACAATATCGCCTCATAATGCTCAACCACCGGGAACGGATCATAATAATGGTGCAGCAGCTTTTTCCATTCTAAATACTGTGCAGACTGCCGGAACCCTATGGTATGATTTTCTAACGTTTCCCATTCAACTAACAGTAAGTATTGGTTAGGCCGTTCAATACATTTACTCATTGAATGTTTTATGTAGCCTTTAATTGAACTAATATATTGGCCGGCTGTGGCAAAGTCCTGTTCAAATTGGGCCTCTTGCCCGGGAATTACGTTTAATATGGCGGCTTCTAGGATCATGTGTATTGATTGAGGATCAAAAATAGACATCTGCCAATCCACTTTTTAACAGAGCACTTAATTAATTTGTCATTCTGAGCGATAGCGAAGAATCTACCAGGCGGCGGATGCAAAGTTTGCAGTTTCTTCGCTATCGCTCAGAATGACAACATACTTTAAATATACGCCTGCACATTCGGGTCAACTTTATCTTCAAATACATCCGGCTGAATGATAACAAAGCGGATGCGGGCAAACTCCGCCTTGATCTGCTCGCGGATCCTGTCTATCGCGTCATTAATTTCGGCGGTATCCAGGTCGGGTTTAAATGCTACGATCATCATCACCAGGATCTCGTCGGGCGATTGGTAGATCGACATCAGGTGCATCAAGCTCAACACCGCCTTATCGCCTTCGGTAATTTCCCTGATACGTTTTTTGGTATTGGTCTTTATCCCCTCGCCCATCAGCAAACTCCGGCTTTCGCGCGCCAGTATCAGCGAAACCACTACCAATATCAGCCCAACCAGCAGCGAAGCCACACCATCAAGATAAGGCGCGTTTAATCGGTGGCTCAGGTACAGGCAAATGGCCACTATGCTTAGGCCTATTACGGCCGCACTGTCTTCAAACAATACCAGGAAGGTCGACGGGTCTTTACTGTTGATGATGGCATTCCACCAGGTTTGCCCATCGCGCAGCTTATTAAATTCAATAGCGGCAATAATCAATGATGTGCCCTCAAATACCAATGACGTAGCCAGCACCACATAGCTCCAGGTGGGGTTGCCCAGCTCGATAGGATGCAAAATATCGGTTATACCCTGGTAAACGGATATCCCTCCACCCAAACCAAAAATGAGAATGGATACCACAAACGACCAGAAATAAAGTTCCTTGCCGTATCCCAGCGGATGGTATTTATCGGGTTTCTTTTTGCTTAAGCTTAGCCCGAGTAATAATAAAAGCTGGTTAATGGTATCAACTACCGAGTGGACACCCTCGGCGATCATGGCCGCGCTATGGCTTATGGCACCTGCTATAAATTTGGTGACCGCGATCATTAGATTAGCCAACAGCGCCGCGTATATTGATTTATTTACTCCTGCCATATTTACTTAGGGATAAATAAAAAAACAAGCATTATGTTTTATGGCGATATGTATCAGCAAATATCCATCTTAGTAAATTTATTGCAATTCAATAAATAATTTGTTTTTATCAATAATAAATTATTGATTTGTAATGTAATTGATTAAAGCTTAACCTTATCACATTTAATTGTTATGAAGATAACATCAAGACCTAATTTTTGGATACCCATAACTATTGGAATGTATCTGACTGCAGCAACTGCGTTATATTTAATTAATAATTACACACCTGCGGGGCAATCGAGTGTTGAAGTTGTAGATCATTTAAAACCTTTCGATAATTTAATTCCTGATAAGGCGAGCCTTCAGGAAGGTAGTAGTTATTATAGCTACAGTAAAAACGCGATGGCGTACCATTCAAGCAGTGGCATTCAGACGGGTTTTATTGGAACTACGGGCGGTTTTAACTGTGATACCTGTAGTATTAAATGGATTGCTACGCATTCTGATACTGATAGCCGGCATAGAAAATATTATATAACATTGCCTTTATGGAAGATAAAAAATACTACAAGCATATTCTGGTATACAGATTCGGTTAAATTTCATACAGAGAACGATCAAAACTATCTTCGAAAGGTTGTAACAGCACAAAATAAGGGAAATAAGCATCAAACGAATTATGTTGCAGATGTACCCGTCAAATTTGCTTATGATCAAACAAATCAATATCTGCTGATACCTGTTACTAAAACCACTAAAAATAACATCGAAATAGTGTTACGTATTTTCGGCTTTGCCTTACTGGCATATTTAGCTTATTTAATCATAAGTTTTCTTAATTTCATTGTGGATCTATCAAAAGGCCTGGCCTTTACAGATAAAAATATTGCCCGTTTAAAACTAATAGCTATCACCCTGATCTTATACCCTTTCGCGTTGTTTTTGCTTAACCAGCTCATGAGGGTTGTATTTTATAATTATTTTACTTCGGATGTGATAATGAATAAATCAGTGTGGCAAAATTCATTGGAACCGATTGGGATAGGGCTTGTTTTTTTTCTGTTATACAGGGCCTTTGCCCAGGGAAAATCTTTAAAAGACGAACACGACTTAACCGTATAGCCATGCCCATAATTGTAAATTTAGATGTAATGATGGCTAAACGAAAAATGTCATTAACCGAGCTTAGCGAACGGGTTGGAATAACTATGGCCAATTTATCTATCCTTAAAACAGGCAAAGCAAAAGCGGTACGTTTAGAAACCCTTGAAGCCATATGCCGGGTTTTAGACTGCCAGCCCGGTGATATATTAGAGTTTGTTAATGAATAATAATCGGCACAACTTTATAATAATTAAAAAAAAATCTTGTTATAGGTATTAAATTCAAACCTATATTTACCCCATTATGAAAAAAAATCTACGCGTCAAAAAATCCGGTATCCTATTCCTGCTGCCTGCGGCTTTATTATTAATAACGTTATGCATTACATCATGCAGTAAAAAGTCTGACACTACCGGCACCTCTTACATACAATTTACCAACGCCGCGGAGGCAGCCTCGCCAATGGATTTTTATGTAGGCAATAAAAAAGAAAATGACGCGTCGCTTACTTATAACCAAAGCACCAGTTATTTTCAAGTATCCAGTGTAAGCCAATCGGCAACCATTAAATCAACTGCATCGGGCGCTACCCTGGCCTCAATCACCATTAACCCGCAAAACAACGCGTATTACAGCGTTTTTTATATTGATGGCAGTACAATAGCTTATCAGGATGATCTGACCGCGCCGCAATCAGGCAAGGCGAAAGTTCGTTTTATTAACCTGAACGAAGGGCTTGCCGGTACTACAGACTTTACTGTATCGGGCGGTACAAAAATTGCATCAGCTTTATCTCAATTTGTAGCTTCTGATTACTACCAGGTTGATTCGGGCACCACATTTTCTGCAAATACAACCGGTGATACCACATCATTGATCAGCATACCTACCACCATACAGGCCGGCCATATTTACACTATTTACCTTTCAGGCATAAATGCCGGAACTTTAAAGGCTACGGTATTACTACAAAAATAAATTCACAGTAATCTTATTGTAAAAGAGCCCGTTGCAAAACGCCCGGGCTCTTTTTATTACCTGCAGATCCCATTAATAATTATTTACTAAGCCCTGATTATGAAACTTGTTTACCTGGCTGTAATTTTCATCGCGGTTATAATGTTTGTGCGCACTATGAGGCGTTAACGAATGCTTATTTATTGTTGTAATTCTCAATAAACCATTTTAAGGCCGCGTTTAAATTTGATTTTTTGTAAGCCAGCACCACTTCGGTAGTAACCGGGATATCTTTTAATTCGGCAAACGATAACTGTAAACCCGCATATTGCTGTTTTAATGAAAGCGGCAGTATGGATACACCCAACCCTGCCTCTACCAACTGCACTATAGAATGCACGTTATTTACCTCGTGGGTAATATCCGGCTTAAAGCCTAAGCGGTGACAAATTTCAACCAGCTTATCATGATAATGGGGCGCGTATTCTTTATTAAAGAATATGAAAGGTTTATCTTTTATAAAATCAGCAAGCGCCGCGGTATCACTAAATATATTTCCTACTGATGGCACCACCACCATAAACGGATCAAAAAATAACGTTTGCACTTCCAGCTTGTCCGAACGTACGGGCGCTCTTAATATCCCTACATCCAGCTTCCCCTGCTCAAGCGCTTCGATCTGTTTAATGGTTGGCCGCTCATATAAACTGGTTTTAATAAACGGAAATACCTGGCGCAATGATTTTAATATTTCTGCCAGGTGCGGCTGGTAAACAGAACTGATGTAACCTATCTTCAGTTCACCACTATCGGCAGCCAAATGGATCTGGCGGGTAATATTCTTGCTTTCTTCCAATTGTGCGAATATAGTATCGACAGAAGATGCAAAATATTTACCGGCCTCGGTCAATATTACCCGCTTATTGTTTCTTAAAAATAGCTGTACGCCCAACTCCTCTTCCAACTCGCGGATCTGTCGGCTTAAAGGCGGTTGCGAAATAAATAAACTGGCCGCGGCGTTTCTAAAATGCAGATGTTCTGCAACGGCTTTAAAATATTGTAGATGACGAATTTCCATTTAATGATACTTTATAGCTATCAATAATTGATAAAATTGATATTTTTCAAATATTGTAAAATGCAATAGTTTTGACAAATCATAAACCAAATAATAGAATAACATGAACACAAACTATGCTGACAAAGCCACAAACGAAGAGATAAGGAACCGGTTTGATAACGATGTTGAACGTTTCTCGAACCTGGATACCGGCCAGGCAACAACAATAGATGCGCCCTTAACTATGGATCTTTGTACCGAAGCAGCAAAGTATATTAATCCCAATGCCAAAAACCTGTTAGACATAGGCTGCGGCGCGGGTAATTACACCTTAAAAATGTTAAGTAAAATAGAAAACCTTAACTGCACCTTAAACGACTTAAGCCTGCCAATGCTTGAACGCGCCAAAGAGCGGGTATCTGCCCAAACAACTGGCGACGTAGTTATTATTCAGGATGACATGCGTAACCTTAACCTGCCGAATGATCATTTTGATATTGTACTGGCGGCGGCTACTTTTCATCATTTGCGCGATGACGCGGATTGGGAAAACGTTTTCAGCAAATTATACAAAGCTTTAAAACCCGGCGGCAGCATCTGGATCTCGGACCTTATAGCCCATGATGCCGAGCCGCTGAACAGGCTATTTTACCAACGCTACAGCGACTACTTGGATACCCTTGGTGGGCCTGAATATCGCCAGAAAGTATTGGACTATGTTGCCCATGAAGACACGCCACGCTCCGTAAACTACCAGATGGACCTGTTAAAACAGGTTGGCTTTACCGATGTGGAGATATTGCATAAAAATTCATATTTCGCGGCGTTTGGCGGGATAAAGTAGTTACCTAAAGCGATGGGGCTAAAACCCATCGCTTTTTAAGCTAAAATTTGCATCTTCGGCCAAAAATAAAAACGATGATCAACGTAAACGAATATTTTGACGGCGCGGTAAAGTCACTGGCCTATACAACTGCCGACGGCAAATCAACCATTGGTGTTATTGAAAGCGGCGAATATGAATTTGGCACATCAACCCACGAAACCATGGTGGTTATTGAAGGTGAACTTATAGCCCTATTACCCGGCGAGCAGGATTGGAAAACTTTTACCAACGGGCAGTCGTTCGAGGTGCCTACCAATGCTTCATTCAAAGTAAAGACAAGCGGGCAGAGCTCATACCTGTGCAAATACAAATAATACATTATTGAATGTGTTATATTTGATATAAACTTAAATATATCAAATTATGGATCATTCACTGATAACTACCAGCACCAGTTTAGAGGGCTACCGAATTGTTAAACATTTGGGCGTTGTACGCGGTATCACTGTTCGCAGTCGCAGTATTGGCGGCAATATAGCCGGCGGCTTTCAATCTTTATTTGGCGGCCGGCTCTCTATTTATGTCGAGCTTTGCGAGAATGCACGCGAAGAAGCTTACCAGCTTTTAATACAACACGCGCAAGCAATTGGCGCCAATGCAGTAATTAACATGCGTTATGATGCTAATGAGGTAATGCAAGGAGTAACCGAAGTACTGGCATATGGTACCGCGGCTGCAGTAGAGAAAATATAAAAATATCCTAATTAAAATAGCTTAACGGGATATGTTTCCACATACCGTGCGACAGGCCGCCGGTTAGCAACTCATATATTAAATATACAGGCCAGAATATATAGCAAAGTATCAGCATTATTATGGAGTGGTTATAATACCAGTTTATCATTAATGCATACAAACCTAAGAACAGGTATAATAGGCTGGTGTCTCTTGTTTTCATAAATTTTAATAATATTTTCTATGCCGGATGTAAAAATAAGCTTTTACCTCCGGCTTTTTCATACCTATCTTTTAAGTAGATTTTTGGTACTTAAAAGGCAAGCCATTTAATTATAAAAGCAACAAGTTTTCCACAATTAAACAAATCAGCTATAAAACCGCCTGTTTATCCACAATTAATATGATAAAAAATATTGATAATTATATACTACTTAACAACAATAAACTATGTTTGTGAAAACAATTCACACCTAACAAGGGTTAACTTATTTAAACAATTAAAAACTTATCATGGCAACACCTACAAGTGGCGGCATTACCGCCTATTCAGTAAAAACAAAAACAAAGAATGTACCAATGGTCGATCCTGTTATTGATGTAAAATCAGGTAGATATATTGCTACAGGTAAAGACAGTGCAGGCAACAAAATGGCTGCAATTATGAGCAAGGCTACTGCCGAAGGTCATATTTCAAGCGGTGCTGCAAAAAAAGGCAGTGGCTGGTAAATAGCATTACTGGCAGATATGCCAATGCATATAAATAAGGCAGGTTTTTGAAAAAACACCTGCCTTATTTATTTCCCCCAGGTTTTAAAAGGCCTAACTGAAAGACTTGAATTATAATACTGATCCTGCCCGGTCACTTCGCCGGCTATCCATGTCGGCAGGTCAAACTGTTCATTTTCTTCGTCCAGCTCAATTTCAGCAATGATCAACCCGGTATTGTCTCCTTCAAAAACATCTATCTCCCAAAGTTTGCCATTATAAGTTATACAGTACCTGGTTTTTTCCAGCCGGGTTTTAACAAAACGTTCGAATAGTTCGGTAGCTTCATTAACGGGTATTTCATACTCATGTTCAGTACGGCTAATGTGCCCTTTTCCGCTTTTAAAAGTAAGCCAGGCCTGGTTGTCAGCTATCCGCAGCCTTACGGTTTTATCATCCTCATCTACAATATACCCCTGTTGTAATTTGTTACCAGCGGGCTTGATTACTTTATCCCACTGTTTATGATCTACCAAAAACTTTCTTTCAATTTCAATACCCATATGTAAATGTATTTAAGCAACAACAGTATGTGCCGGTCTTTGTTAAGTTTAATTATAACCATATATACTACAAAATGTAAAAAAATGTTAAAGTATAACATGCTTATCTATACTATTGCATAAATAGATATATTTAGCCATCTTTTAAATACCTTACACCATACCCATGAGATTAGGAAAATTTACTGCAATATTATTTTTTTTACTCGCAGTTTGTTTGTCGGCATTTTCGCAAAGTGATACCGTTAGCGTAAAAACAATTGCTACCAAAACCATAAAATATAACAACGACTACCCTTTTGAGAAAGTTTACCTGCATTTTGATAAACCATACTATGCCGTTGGCGATACCATTTGGTTTAAAGCATATGTAACGGCAGATATTTTAGCTAATAATGATGATATGACCAAAAACAAGCATATACCTTCGCCAATAAGCAAGGTGGTATATGTGGATATACTGTCAAGTAAAGACTCCGTTGTTCAACGCCTTAAATTGCCGGTTACAGCCAGCATGGCCTATGGCGATATTAAGTTACTGAAAGAAAATTACAGCGAAGGCAACTACCATATAAGGGCCTACACCAATTGGATGCGCAATTTTGACCCCGACTACTTTTTTAATAAAACCATATCTGTTGGCACTATTGTAGATAAAACCGTATTCAGCACCATTTCTTTGACCGGTCAGACAAAAGGCGAATCAGCCAAGATAAACGCGGTAATACATTATTACACGGTAGACGGCCGCGACTACTCGGCAAGAAAGGTAAGCTGGCGTGCACAAACCGGCGACGACGAAACATTGGGTAAAGGCAAGGGAACAACGGATGCCAAAGGTAACATAGAGATTACTTTTACCACTAATAAAACCGCCGAACTGAATACCGCAAAGTTATATGCGGGTATAGACATTAATAACGCCACTATTTTAAACTCGTACTCGTTAAAAAATGTAGCATCGCCAATAGATGTGCAGTTTTTTCCAGAAGGCGGTGATCTACTTAATGGAATAAAATCTAAAGTGGCCTTTAAGGCGGTTAACCCAAACGGTTTGGGCGCAGATGTTAAGGGGACTATTGTTGACAACAGTGGCACCACGGTAGCAACAGTTGCTACCCAGCACCTTGGCATGGGTGTGTTTGAACTGACACCCGCAGCAGGAAAAACCTATAAAGCCAATTTAACATTTGCTGACGGATCACAAAACAGTTATAACCTGCCATCTGCAAAAGACAATGGAATAACTTTAGCAGTAAATAACGCAAACGAAGATAACCTACAAATTACTTTTAACGCAAGCGACGCGTTTTTTGCAGCCAATCAAAATAAACAAGTATCCATCATAGGCCTGTCGGGCCAGATAGTTTGTTATGCCGGCCAAACTGCGCTTACATCAAAAACATATACAGTAACTGTATTAAAATCCAAATTTCCTTCGGGCATAGTTCAATTTACTGTTTTCTCATCAACAGGTGCTGCTCTGGCCGAACGCCTTGTATTTGTTAAGCGTAATGATCAGTTAAAAATCAGCTTAACTACACCCAAAACAAATTACACAGCCAGGGACCAGGTAGTATTTAACGTCAACGCAAAAACAGCTGATAATCAACCGGCATTGGCCAATATGTCTGTCACTGTAGTAGATGAGTCGAAAGTCCCTTTTAATGAGAATGCTGAAACCACTATTTTGACAAGTTTGCTGCTGACCTCAGATCTGAAAGGTTATATCGAAAAACCTAACTACTATTTTAATAAACCTAACGAAAAAACTACAGCAGATCTTGACCTTTTAATGCTTACACAAGGTTACCGGCGGGTTAGTTATAAAGACATAGTAGAAAACAAGCTGCCTACATTTAAGTACGGGCCCGAAGACGGGCTTGAGGTTACCGGGTCATTACGTACCGGCTCCGGCATGCCAGTTTCAAATGGCATTGTAAATTTTTACATAAAGGATATGCGTGTGTCGGCAACGGTAAAGACTAATAAAGACGGACAGTTTGCTATCACAAAGTTATTTTTTCCTGATTCGGTAAAAGCTGTCATTAATGCAAAAGGTAATTATAATGCCAATAATTTAATGATCATCCTTAATAATACAACGCCACAGGCCATTACTCCTAACCTGACAGCGCCTGATGAAATAGCCAATATTGATACCGCGTTAAACTCTTACCTGCAAAACGATAAAAAGCAATCGCTTAATTCGCATATTATTAAAGAGGTTGTGGTAAAAGAAGCACGTCCGGTTAAAAAAGCCAGTCATAAAGATTATCCATTTTTAACGGGCTTAAGCAGCATTCCGGACCACGTAATAGATGGCGATCGCTTTACGGCTTGTGCCAGCCTTTATGATTGTATAAAGAACTCGCTTCCGGGCATTACCTATGACAATGACTTGCTATATTTAACCCGCAACTATAATTCAGGTAAAAAGGTTGAAGTTTCTATATACTACGACGGTGCAGCTGTTGACCTTACCAGGCTTGGAGGCGTCGACCCTAAAACTATCGATCAGATCGAAATATACAATAATGATGGTTTAAGCGGAATAAACAGGATGAACAATACAGACGGTGTTGTAGTTATCAGCAGTAAAAAGGCTGAAAAAAAACCTTTAGACAAAGAGTTGCTTAACGAATTGCTGACACCGCAGTATAGCGCTGTAAAATTTAATCCTAAAGGATATTACTTAACCAGGGAGTTTTATTCGCCTAAATATGATGCTACTAAAACCGGCGCACTGGGCGGAGATCTGAGGACTACGATATACTGGAACCCTAAAGTAATAACTGATAAAAATGGCATTGCCACTTTTGATTTTTTTAATGCTGATGGCACAGGATCATATAAAGCTATTATTGAGGGCATTGACAACAACGGCAATATTGGGCGCACCGTTTATAAATATACCGTCAAATAAAAACAGCTGACATTTTATACAAAGGCTAACCTATTGGTTGGCCTTTTATGTTTTATAAAATTACACTTGGCAGATCATTATGGAGAACAATACGCCTCATATTAGTGTTTTACTTACCTAACATTAAACATCCAATATTATGGCCACTTCAAGCATTATTTACAATCAGACATTTACTATAGGCGGTGATCTTACTGTAAACCGGTTAGGTTACGGCGCAATGCGCATTACGGGTAAAGGCATTTGGGGCCCGCCAAAAGATCATGATGAATCTATCCGCGTACTGAAACGTGCTGTAGAATTAGGCGTAAACTTTATAGATACGGCAGACAGTTACGGCCCCCATGTATCTGAAGAGCTGATAGCCGAAGCCCTGCATCCCTACGCTACTGGCTTGGTAATTGCCACCAAGGGCGGTTTGGAACGCACCGGGCCCGACCAATGGCCGATAAACGCCCACCCCGACCATTTAAGAGAAGCATTAGACGGCAGTTTAAAACGTTTAAAGCTAGAACAAATAGATCTTTATCAACTACACCGGATAGATCCTAAAGTGCCCGCAGAGCTAAGCTTTGAGTTTTTACAGGAAGCACAGCAAAGTGGCAAGGTTAAACACATCGGCTTATCAGAAGTAAGTGTTGAGGATATTAAGGACGCCCAAAATTATTTTAACGTGGTATCGGTACAAAACATGTACAGTGTAGATAATCGTAAATGGGAAGCTGTGCTGAATTACTGTAAGGAACAAAACATTGCCTTTATCCCATGGTTCCCGCTTAATGCCGGCAATGTTGCCGCACAGGATAAATTAAAGATCATTGCCGACAAACATGGTGCTACCGTGCACCAGGTTGCCTTAAGCTGGTTATTAAACCATGCGGACAATATCCTGCTGATACCGGGAACATCAAGTGTTGACCACCTGGAAGAAAACATGAAAACTATCGACATTCAATTAACTGAAGACGATATTAAAGAGTTGAATAGTATATCGCCCGCGTAATTAACGATAATTGATAATAAAAAAGGATGCAGCAATACTGCATCCTTTTTTATTATCTTAGTTTTCTAAACCTGCCTTGATCATGAGAGTATTATTTATTATATCCGCTTTTTTGCTAATCCATCAGTTAGTACATGCACAATTGAAACAACCTAAATTTAAAGGTAAAGTCAAATCAACCACCATATATATTTATGACACAAATTTTGACTCGCCTGATCGTAAGTATTGGGGATTTAAGGGCAAAACAAATTATACCAGATCAGGAAAGACTATTGTAACCAGCCTTTTGCATAATAACAAATATGTAATTATGGATGTCTGTAAATATAAATACTATTAACAGCCTCAGTCAACCACCGCCACCTTAAAAGGCTTTATATCTACCGATTCCCATATTTTTTGGGTGATATAAGGTTCACCTTGTTTCCAGGCTTCCAATTCTTCTTCGGTTTCAAACTGCATGATCATGGTCGAGCCTATCATTTTACCCTCATCATCTATCATCGCCCCTCCTATCAGGTAGTTTCTTTTTTCTTTTAACACTTTCAGGTTATCAATATGATGTGGCCTTACGTTCATTCGTCTGTCAAATGCGCCTTCGTCGGTATAATCATACCCGGTTACTAAATATTGGTTCATGATGATCGGTGTTTTTGGTTATTTGAATTAGTGAACAAGCTTACTTAAATTCTGTTTAATTTTTTAGTAAATATTAAGCGTAATAGTGTAATATTTACAATATTTGTCAAATCAATAATTAGCCTGAAAATGAAACACCAACTGCCACAAAAATTTAATGAAATATATCATAAAGAAGCTCAATACGCCTTTTTTTCACCGGGACGGGTAAATTTGATCGGCGAGCATATTGATTACAATGGCGGGCTGGTTATGCCTTCTGCAATAACCTTTGGCACTTACCTGTTAATAAGCCCTAACAATGATAATGTTTTTCGTTTCAGAAGCTTAAATTTTGATGAGAACCCTGAAGTAGCGGTTCAAAGCAGTTATAAAAAAGATGGCGACGGCTGGTTTAATTTCCCGCTGGGTGTGATCGAACATTTTACAAGAGATGGCCACCATATTACAGGTTTGGATATGTTGTTTTTTGGCGATATACCTATCGGTGCAGGCTTATCATCGTCAGCCTCTATCGAGGTAGTTACAAGCTTCGCGCTGAACGAGCTGTTTAATGCCGGTTACAGCAAGCTTGACCTGGTAAAGATCTCTAAATCTGTAGAGAATGACTTTATGGGCTTAAACTGTGGTATTATGGACCAGTTTGCGGTTGCTTTCGGTGAGAAGGACAAAGCGATCGTACTGAACTGCGATACCTTGGAATATGATATTGTTAACAGCAACTTAGGCAACCATGTGCTGGCCATCATCAATACCAATAAATCGCGCAAACTGGTTGAATCAAAATACAACGAACGCGTTGAAGAATGCCAGGCAGCTTTAAAAGCTTTAAACCAGGAACTAAGCATAAACTATTTATGCGATATTGATACAGCAACATTTAACAAGTACAAACATTTAATAACCGACGAGGTAGTACGCAAACGTGCACAACACGTAGTTGAAGAGAATGACCGCGTTAAATTAGCTGCTGATGCCTTGGCTGCAAATAATCTGGGTGAATTTGGCAAATTGATGTATGCCTCGCACGACTCATTACGTGACCTGTACGAAGTAAGCGGCAAAGAGCTTGATGCCGTTGTTGAATATGCTAAAACCAACCCTAACGTAGCCGGAGCACGCATGACAGGTGCAGGATTTGGCGGCTGCGCTATCGCACTGGTAAAACAGGACGAGTTTGACAACTTCAGCAAAGAACTAAATGAATTTTATACAGCTAAAATAGGTTACGCCCCATCTGTATACCAATCATTAATAGGCAGCGGTGTTGGCACACTGTTAGTGACCAGCGAAGCATAATTATCCCTTAAAAACTTCTAAACTAATCTCTCATCAACTAATCACCAATCTCTAAACTTGCGTAAACTAAAGTTAGACGAGTTAAACCGCGCCACCGTGTCTGAATTTAAGGCGCAGGAAAAACTGCCTGTAGCCGTGGTATTGGACAATGTACGTAGCATGCATAATATCGGTTCGATATTTCGCACGTCAGATGGGTTCGCGGTAGAGCAGGTTGTTTTATGCGGTATCACGGCCCAGCCTCCGCATCGCGAGATCGAAAAAACTGCACTAGGTGCCACACAGTCGATCAACTGGACCTATCATGAAGACGTTGTAGCTGCCGTACAGCAATTACGCGCAGACGGCTACAAGATAATTGCCATAGAACAGGCCGAGAACAGCGAGATGCTGAACGAATTTACACCGGATAAGAACAGTAAATACGCGCTCATCTTCGGAAATGAAGTAAACGGTGTTAGCGATGAGGTGATGCAGATTATCGATACCTGTATCGAGATCCCCCAGTTTGGCACCAAGCATTCTTTTAACATCGTGGTATCGGCAGGTATTGTATTGTGGGATTTCTTTGCTAAATTGAGTTTGTAAAGCAAACCCAATGAGCCCTCTCGCTAAAAAACTACAAATGAAACCCGGCACCCGCTGGCTGTTGTTTAACGCACCTGATACCTATCTTGCATCTTTAGAACCACTTCCTGATGGCCTTAAGATTTCTTTCAATGCGGATGACATTTTCGACGGCGTACAACTGTTTGTAAAAGATACTGCGGAACTTACAACTTTATTAAAGCTGATCATTCCCGTTTTAAAACCAGATGCAGTTTTTTGGGTGATCTACCCTAAAAAGAATAAAGGAGTTACCACCGACCTGGAAATGATGAGCGGCTGGGAAGTAACCAAACCTTATGGTTTAAAACCGGTCGCGTCTGCCGCGATAGATGATGTTTGGACCAGCCTGCGCTTTCGCCCTGAGGAAAATATTAAGGTATCAGAGGGACGGAATGACAACATCCGCAATAACGAATTTGGCGAGTACATTGATGTAGATAACAAACAGGTTAAGCTACCGCCTGAAATTTCTGATACGCTTGAAAAAGAAATTACGGCAATGGATTTTTACCAGTCCCTCTCCTACAGCAATAAAAAAGAATACGTTTTATGGATATTAACAGCCAAGCAGGAAAAAACCCGCAAAGAACGGCTGGTCAAAATGGTGGAGAAATTGAATGACGGAAAGAAAAATCCGTCGGAGAAATAAAGACCACAATTCATCCCACGTCATTGCGAGGAACGAAGCAATCTCTAATGAGACGGGCGGCGAATTAGCAAGACTGAATAGCATGCGCAGAGATTGCTTCGTTCCTCGCAATGACGCTTTTGTTAAGTTTTATAACACAAAAAATCCTCTCCCACAAAAAGCGAAAGAGGATCAATACTTTATTATTCCCCCTTCAGGGGGTTAGGGCTGAGCTTACGAAGTAAACACCTGGTCAAACTGATTTACAGAATCTTTGCTTTCCAGGTTTGAATGGCCCATTAAAAACTCGTCAACCTTGCGTGCGCACTCGCGGCCTTCTGATATTGCCCAAACAACCAATGATTGTCCGCGGCGCATATCGCCTGCTGCAAACACTTTACCTACGTTGGTACGGTAAACACCTTCTTTGGCATTAACATTTTTACGTGCGTCAAGCTCAACGCCCAGGCTCTCTAACATGCCCACATATTGCGGGTTAAGGAAACCCATTGCAAGGAATACACGCTGGCAAGGTATCTCACGCTCAGAACCTTCAACTTCGGTAAACTTGGTAGGGCGACCTAAAAAGTCAGTCTCCCATTCTACGTCAGCAATTCGCAAAGCTTTTAGTTCGCCGTTTTCATCGCCTATAAACTCTTTGGTATTGATACCCCAGTGGCGTTCAACACCTTCTTCGTGCGAGCTGGTAACTTTTAACACCATAGGGTAAGTTGGCCATGGCATGTGTTGGGTACGTTTTTCAGGCGGCTGAAACATCACCTCAAACTGCTTTATAGATTTTGCATTCTGGCGGTTTGATGTACCAACACAGTCAGAGCCGGTATCACCACCACCAATAACTACTACGTCTTTACCTGTAGCCAGGATATCATCAGCAGTAATAGGCGAATTACCCACACGCTTGTTTTGCTGCTTTAAAAAGTCCATCGCGAAATGAATCCCTTTTAACTCACGGCCGGGTATCGGCAGATCGCGAGGGATGGTTGAACCACCGGTTAAAACTACCGCGTCATTATTACGCACCAACTCATCAGCAGGAATATCTTTACCTATTTCGGTATTGGTTTTAAAGATCACGCCGTCTTTCTCCATGATCTCCATCCTGCGATCAATGATCCATTTTTCCATCTTGAAATCAGGGATACCGTAACGCAATAAGCCACCGATCTTATCATCGCGCTCATATAAGGTCACTTCGTGGCCGGCTTTGCTTAATTGCGCCGCGGCAGCTAAGCCTGCAGGGCCTGAACCAACAATGGCAACCTTTTTACCCGTTTTAACTAAGGGAGCAACCGGTTTAACCAGGTTTTTTTGGTAAGCTATCTCAATGATATGTTTCTCTATCTCTTCAATAGCTACCGGTGGTTTGTTAATGCCTAACACACAAGCAGATTCGCATGGAGCCGGGCAAATACGGCCGGTAAACTCAGGGAAATTATTGGTTGACGCCAGGATTTTGTAGGCATCTTCCCATTTTTTATTGTACACCGCGTCATTAAATTCAGGGATAACATTACCCAGCGGGCAACCTGAATGACAAAAAGGTATACCACAATCCATACAGCGTGCAGATTGTTTATTTAACTCCTCGTCAGAATATAAACTTTCAAATTCGTTATAGTTTTTTACACGTTCTGCAGGCGATAATTTTTCAGGCATTTTCCTGTCATACTCCTGAAATCCTGTTACTTTTCCCATCTATATTATTTGCTGATAGTTTGATACTCTAATTTTTCCAATACTTTTTTGTACTCACGAGGGAATACCTTGATGAATTTGGTTGATGCCTCATTCCAGTTTTTAACGATGTTTTGAGCCAGCTTGCTTTTGGTTAAGCTGATGTGCTTACGTAACAAGGTTAAAATTTCTTCTTCGTCCTTAGCAGAAAGCGGGTCAAGGTCAACCATCTCTTTGTTGCAGTTTTCGTCGAAGGTACCGTCAACATCATAGACCCAGGCAATACCACCGCTCATACCTGCGGCAAAGTTACGCCCGGTTTTACCTAATATTAACGCACGGCCACCTGTCATATACTCACAACCATGGTCGCCGATACCTTCAACAACTGTAGTAGCGCCCGAGTTACGCACCGCGAAACGCTCACCGGCCATACCGCTGATAAACAACTCACCAGAGGTTGCGCCATACAAGGCAACGTTACCGATGATGATGTTATCCTCTGCCACGAAAGTTGCTTCGGTAGCCGGGTAAACAGCCAGTTGCGCTCCTGATAAACCTTTACCTACATAATCATTACCCTCGCCTTCCAGTTCGAAAGAAACACCTTTGGCTGCAAATGCACCAAAGCTTTGGCCGGCAGAGCCTTTAAATTTGTAGTTAATGGTATTGTCAGGTAATCCAGCAGATCCATAAATTTTTGATATCTCGTTTGATAACAGCGCGCCAATGGTACGGTCGGTGTTAATCACATCATAAGTACCAAATACCGGAGTTTTATCAGCCAATGCAGGTTTCGCGTCTTCCCATAATTTCCAGTCGATAATAGCGTCCATGCCATGATCTTGTTTTTCGCTGTTGTACAGCGTCATGTCTTTGGCATTATTTACAGGGTGCAGTATGCCTGAAAGATCAACTTTTTTAGCTTTCCAGCTCTTCACGTTATCTTTTACTTTCAGAAACTGAACGCGGCCAACCATTTCATTAACGGTACGGAAACCTAATTCGGCCATGATCTCGCGAAGCTCTTCGGCAAGGAACCTGAACAGGTTAACGATATGCTCAGGTTTACCAGAGAATAGTTTCCTCAATTCAGGATCCTGGGTAGCAACACCAACAGGGCAGGTATTCAGATGGCATTTACGCATCATGATACAACCGCCTGCAACTAGGGCTGCTGTAGCCACACCCCACTCCTCGGCACCCATCAGGGCTGCTATGGCAAGGTCACGACCGGTTTTTAACTGACCATCTGTTTGTAACACCACGCGGCTGCGCAGTTTATTGCGTACCAGTGTCTGATGTGCTTCGGCTAAACCAAGTTCCCATGGTAGGCCTGCATGTTTAATTGAGCTAATTGGCGATGCACCTGTACCACCGTCATAACCTGCGATCAGGATCACATCGGCATGTGCTTTGGCAACACCTGCCGCGATAGTACCTACACCGGCCTTTGATACCAACTTAACGTTAATACGCGCCTGGCGGTTAGCATTTTTAAGGTCGAAGATCAGCTGTGCCAGATCCTCGATAGAATAAATATCATGGTGCGGCGGCGGAGAGATCAAACCAACACCCGGAGTTGAGTGACGGGTCTTAGCGATCCAGTCGTCAACTTTGTGGCCCGGTAGCTGTCCACCCTCGCCCGGTTTTGCACCTTGCGCCATTTTAATTTGCAACTCGTCTGCATTGGTCAGGTAATTTGAGGTCACCCCAAAACGGCCTGATGCCACTTGTTTGATAGACGAACGCATAGAATCGCCGTTTGCTAATGGTGTATAACGGATCTCGTCTTCACCACCCTCGCCGGTATTACTGCGGCCGCCAATACGGTTCATGGCGATAGCCATAGTGCTATGAGCCTCATGCGATATCGAACCGAATGACATTGCACCTGTAGCAAAGCGCTTCATGATGTTTTCTGCAGGTTCAACCTCGTCAATAGAGATAGCCTCACGGTGATGCGCAAAGTCTAACAAACCACGGATGGTATAATGTTTCTCGCTTTGCTCATTAATAGCTTTAGCGTAGTTTTTATAAATGTTATAATCGTTACTACGGGTAGCGTGTTGTAATAAGTGAATGGTTGTTGGATTAAACAAGTGCTCTTCGCCACGGCGTTTCCATTGATAGATACCGCCTTCGGGCAATAAATGGTCTTCGCTTTTTACGTCAAAACCAAATTTATGCTTGCAAAGCGCTTCACGGGCAATCTCGTCTAAGCCTAAACCACCTATACGGGTTACCGCGCCGCAGAAATATTTTTCAACTACAGCTTTGTTAAGACCTAGAATTTCGAACACCTGTGATCCATGGTATGACTGTAAAGTTGAGATACCCATTTTTGAGAAGATCTTCAACAAGCCATCATTCACAGATTTTACATAGTTCTTTAACAGGTATTTTATATCAAGCGTTGTGTCAAGCGCGCCGCTGTCTTTTAAAGTTTCAATAGTAGCTTGCGCCAGGTATGGATTAATAGCGGTAGCACCAAACGCCAGTAAACAGGCAAAATGATGTACTTCCCAAACGTCGCCTGCTTCGGCAACAATACCTACCGCGCCACGTAATCCTTTTTTGATCAGGTGGTGATGCACGGCTGATACTGCCAATAATGAAGGTATCGGCGCGTGTTCTGAATCCAATGCACGGTCGGACAGGATCAATACTTCAAAACCATCCGCTACCGCGTCTTCTGCATAACGGCAGATCCGTTCTATACCTTTTTGTAATGAACCGGGGTTACCGTCGGCATTGAAATATGTTTGCAGCGTTTTAGCATGGAACATGCCGGTATCAATACTGCGCAGTTTTTCTAACTGATGGTTTTTAAGGATAGGATGTTTAAGCGTTACGCAATGGCAATGCATTTTATCCTCATCAAGCAGGTTACCGTTGTTACCAATAAAGGTAGCCAGGCTCATTACCATACGCTCACGTATCGGGTCGATAGGCGGGTTGGTAACCTGGGCAAAGAATTGCTTAAAGTAGCTTGATAAATGCTGTGGCTTGTCTGACAGGATAGCCAAAGGCACGTCTGTACCCATTGAACCGATAGGCTCTTTACCATCCAAAGCCATTGGCTTGATAATGGTATCGATATCCTCACGGCTGTAGCCAAATACCTGCTGGTAGCGGTAAACCGAATCTGGGCTCAAGTTAGCGAAAGCTAAACGTGGCTGCGCCAGGTCTTCCAGTTTTATTTTGTAGTTCTCGAGCCAACGATCGTAAGGCTGACGAGAGGCTACCTGTTGTTTAATTTCTTCGTCGGTAATGATCACACCGTGTTCGGTATCAATCAATAACATTTTACCCGGCTGTAAACGACCTTTGCTTACAACAGTTGATTCGTCAATTTTTAAAACACCGGTTTCAGAAGCGGCGATAACACGACCGTCATTAGTTATAGTATAACGTAACGGGCGTAAACCATTTCTGTCTAACACGGCACCTACCAGTTTACCATTGGTAAAGCTAACGGCAGCAGGGCCATCCCATGGCTCCATTAAAGTAGCATGGAATTCATAGAATGCCTTTTTAACCGGATCCATTTGCTCGTTGCCGTCCCATGCTTCAGGGATCAGCATCATCATTACATGCGGTAATGAACGGCCGGTGTGTTGTAATATCTCTATAATATTATCAAGGCAGGCAGAGTCAGACTGGTTGTTATCTACTACAGGCAGTAACATCTCCATTTCTTCGGCAGTAAAATATGCCGACGCGTATGATTTCAAGCCCGAATAGAACCAGTTTAAGTTACCGGTAAGGGTATTGATCTCACCATTATGCGCTATCATACGGAAAGGCTGTGCCAGTTTCCATGACGGGAACGTATTGGTTGAGAAACGTGAGTGAATAACGGCCATACCCGAAGCCATACGCGGATCATTCAGATCTGTATAGTACTGGCGTACCTGGTAAGTAGTTAATTGGCCTTTATATATAATAACTTTACATGATAAAGAAGTAAAGTAAAAATCATTACGTGCACCGGGGATGGTTTCTGTAATGGTTTTATTAATATACCTTCTTAATACGTATAATTTACGTTCAAAATCTTCATCGTTAGTAATGTACTGCGGGCGGGCAATAAATAATTGCTCGACATCCGGTTCGGCGCTGCGCGCTGTTTCACCAATTACCGAGCTGTTAACTGTAAGCTTACGATATCCCAGCTTGTGCAAGCCTAATTTTTCAATGGCATTATCGATTGCCATGCGGCAAGCTTTTTTAAGCGGAGATTCTTTAGGCAGGAAGATCATCCCTACACCATACTCTCCCGGCTCAGGCAGGCTGATCTCCAGGTTAGAGCATTCTTCCATTAAAAATTCGTGCGGTATTTGTATTAAAATACCTGCACCATCACCCGAATCCGGGTCGCAACCGCAGGCCCCACGGTGCTCCATGTTTTCTAACATGGTTAAGGCATCATCAATTATCTGGTAGGTTTTATGACCATCAATATTGGTAATAAAACCTGTTCCGCAAGAGTCATGTTCAAATTCCGGCCTGTAAAGACCCTGTTGTGTGCTTTCGTTCTGATCCATCGCTATTACAAACGGGTTTATAAATGTTGTAACCACGAAATTACAAAATCTAAAGTTTTTTTGCGATATAATTATAAATTTTTGGGATTATATTAAAAAGTTACAGATATTGCTTATATTAATTTTGAATTTAATAAAATTCGAGCAATTTCAATTAAATTTTCGCAAAATCAATGACCTATATCATATACAGTTTTTTATTGCAATTAATGCATCGATATACAAAATTCAATTTCACCGCCCATTTTATAACAAAATGTAATTAGGCTTAAGTGATTTTCTGCGCTATTTTATTTTGAATTATTCTAAATAGCATTCTTACATTAATGGAATATTGTCTTTATTAAGCGTATTATTTTATTTGATGTATTATTTGAGTTTTGTTAAAATATCACAAAATAAACTTATGATACTCCCTATTATTTTTTTGCGCTTAATTCCCTTTTTAAGCTGTTAAAATTTCATTTTGTAATTTAGCCGAAATTTATAATTAATGTCTGCAAAAAATAAAGCTGTTTTTTTAGATCGCGACGGTGTATTGAACCGTGAAATGGGCGATTATGTTACCCGGATAGAGGATTTTCACATCCTTGATAATTTTGAGGCTTTAAAAGCCTTGCAGGATAAAGGTTACCTGCTTTTAGTGGCTACCAACCAGGGCGGATTAGCCAAAGGCTGGTATACTGAAGCAGAACTAGCAAAAATGCACAGCCTGCTCAAAGAAACCTATCAGGAACACGGCGTAGAAATAACCGATTTTTTTTACTGCCCGCATCACCCAAATTTTACCGGCGATTGCGATTGCCGCAAACCTAAACCGGGCTTATTATTACAGGGAATAGAGAAATATGATCTTGATCCGTCAAAGTCTTATTTTATTGGCGACAGGGAACGCGATGTTGAAGCAGGTACAGCCGCTGGCGTAAAAGGCATATTGATTGACAGCGACCAGCCTATAAGTACTGTACTGGATTTGATCGATTAATTCAAAACAATATCGACGTTAACGAGTTACGAGTACAAAGTTTTTTTTATAGATAGCGGAAAATATCAAGTATTTCCTGCTGTCTATAGTTATGAATATTATAATAATTAAGTAGTAATATTTAATAATATGCCGGCATCCCGATACCTTAAACATTTAGATACGATAATAGCTGCAGCAATTGGTTTTTACGCCATTCACCTGTTTACCAAATATAGCGGTGTAGGTATCTCTCCAGATTCGATCATGTATGCCAGTACGGCCAATAATATCCAGGCACACTTTTCTATCATGACATTCAATAAAACGCCGCTGGTTTTTTTCCCGGTGTTTTACCCTACGTTTTTAGCTGTTATACAGTTTATTACAGGGGTCGATCCGTTTACAGCAGGCGGTGTTATAAATTCGTGTTTGTTCGCTACGGTGATATTGGTGACCGGCTGGATGCTGTCTAAATTCATTACCCATTCTATTATTTATAAATGGCTCATTCTGATTGCTATTATATTGAGCCCTGCCTTACTTCAGATCTACAGCTTTTTATGGTCTGAAACCTTGTTTATACTGGAGGTAATGATATTTATAATGGCCTACCACCATTATCTTCAAAAGCAAACCACATTCAGGCTGCTCATGATGATCCTGGTGGCGGCTTTGGCATGTATTACCCGTTATGCCGGTATTACCTTAATAGGCACCGGCGGTTTGATGTTACTGCTGGATGATAAATTGACCATCCAGCGTAAAATAAAACACATTTCGCTGTTTTGTGTGCTATCCATATCCTTGTTATTAGCTAACCTGGCCTATAACCGCCTTACCGCAGGCTTAAGCACAGGCACGCGCGAACCATCAATAACATCATTAGGCGAAAACATGTATTACGCAGGCACCGTGTTTAACGACTGGGGTGCAATAGGCAATTTTGCAGACCATTTCGCTATACCGATTACCGCTATTATTATGTTTGCGCTTATTGGTTTATTAGGCTGGAAAGCGTTAACCGGTAAAATAAATAGCTATGAAAATATCATTATAGCTTTCACCATAGTTTATGGACTCTTTATCATTTTGCTGGCAACATTCTCGCGTTTCGAAAGGCTAAACAGCAGGCTGTTGTCGCCTATGTTTATACCTTTATTAATATCATGTACCAGTTGGGTGCCTGATGTGCTGAAAACCATTAAATCAAAGGCTAAATATGTACTGTCAGGAGTTGCTGTAGTAATGATGCTTGCGTTTGAGTATTTTACATTAAAGGTAGATATGGACCGATATGATGACGAAATGGATTACGGCGTTCCCGGCTACTCGGACGATAGCTGGAATACCTCTCCGTTTGTACAATTTTTAAAAACACATAAACATATTTTCAAACCCGGCGTGCCCATATATTCTGATGCCGACGAAGCCGTTTATCTGTTTACAGGCATATCATCCACACTGGTGCCGCACCACTTCTTTCAAAAAGATGTAGAAAAGTTTTTTAACGTTAAACATTACTACTACATCTGGTTTAAAACGCTTGATAACGCAGAACTGATCAATATACATGATATTGAAAAAGTTGAGAAAATGCACTTGCTTTATAACCTAAAGGACGGCGCGGTTTATGAATATAATGGTGAGCGTGTCAATGGACAGTAGTGAGTGATCAGTGGCGGGTGGTCTGTAGTCAGTCTTGAGTGTTAATTGGCTATAATGTTTTAAAAAACTTATATAATTTTGTTTTTACAAACAACTGCCTATATTTGCATCGCTTATCTATAGTTTTACTATATAATAAAAATGGGACTTAACCAACTACATCATCTTCATCTGCACCATCACCACGTTGTGGTGATTAGATAATGTATGTTTCTACGCGAAATAACAACCCCCGTTTATAATTTTTATTATAGTTTCTTAAATTCAATCAGTGAAAACACTTAAAATAGCGATCCAGAAATCGGGTCGGCTCAACGAAAAATCCGTTGAATTATTAAAAAATTGCGGCTTAAATTTTGAAAATTACAAAAGCTCGCTTATCTCTCCCGTTTCTAACTTCCCGCTTGAGATCCTGTTTCTGCGTGACGACGATATCCCTGAATATGTTCAGGATGGTATCGCCGACTTAGGTATAGTTGGCGAAAACGTGATCGAAGAAACCGAAGTAACTGTAAGCTACCTGCAACGCCTTGGTTTTGGCAAGTGCAATTTAAAAATAGCCATTACCAACAGCAGCGATATTAAAGAGCTTACCCATCTTGAAGGTAAATCAATAGCTACCACCTACCCTGTTATATTGGGTAAGTTTTTACAAAAACAAAATATACACGCGGATATCCGCACTATTTCCGGCTCTGTCGAGATCTCTCCGGGTTTGGGTTTAAGCGATGCAATTTGCGACCTGGTATCAACCGGCGGAACTTTAAAAAGCAACGGGTTAAAACCATTTGCTGATGTAATGTCCTCTGAAGCTGTTTTAATAGGCTCAAAAGGCAGTGAAAGTAATGACCTGGTGCAAGAGTTGATGCAGCGCATTCAATCTGTACTGCGCGCTAAAGAAACCAAATACGTGGTACTGAATGTGCTAAAAGATAACCTGCCGGGAGTTTTGGAATTGCTGCCGGGCGTAAAAAGCCCATCGGTTTTGCCATTGGCAGAAGAAGGTTGGGTAGCAGTACACACCGTAATCCCCGAGCGCGATTTCTGGGACCGTATAAGCCAGCTAAAACAGGCCGGTGCACAGGGCATTGTAGTAATGCCGATTGAGAAAATAATTTTATAGTGGGCAGTTTGCAGCAGGCAGTTTGCAGTAAATGCAGCTGGCCAACTGCAAACTATAAACTGCAAACTGGATTATGAGGATATACAATTATTCAGACTTAAGCAAAAGCGATATCACCAAACTGGTGCAACGTAACGTTGACCCGGCGAATGAGATCCGTACAATTGTTGAAGATGTGCTGGCTACCGTTCAGCAAAACGGTGACAGCGCTTTGTTTGATTATGCCGAGAAGTTTGATAAGGTTACGCTAGACAAACTTTATTTAGATAAAGCCGAGCTGGAAGAGATGGCATCAACCGTATTGCCTGAACAAAAAGCAGCTTTAGACACCGCCTATAATAACATCTATAAATTTCACCAAAGCCAGCTTAAAACCGAGGATAAGGTAGAAACAATGCCAGGCGTAAGCTGCTGGCGCGAGTTAAGGCCAATAGAAAAAGTGGGCTTATATATTCCCGGCGGCACAGCGGTTTTGCCAAGTACTTTTTTAATGCTGGGGATACCGGCCCGCATAGCAGGCTGCCATGAAATTGTAGTTTGCTCGCCACCGCAAAAAAACGGAAAGGTAAACGCTTTCATTGCTTACGTGGCTTTGCTTTTAGGCATCGATAAGATCTATATGGCAGGCGGCTCACAGGCTATTGCTGCAATGGCCTACGGTACTGAAACTATTAGTAAAGTTGATAAGATCTTTGGCCCGGGCAACCAGTTTGTAACCAAGGCTAAAACTATTGTACAATCAACCACTACAACAGCTATTGATATGCCTGCGGGCCCGTCTGAAGTATTGGTGATAGCCGATGAAACTGCAAAGCCTGAATTTATTGCCGCCGATTTGCTGGCACAGGCCGAACATGGTATTGACAGCCAATCTATCCTGGTTACCACATCGGCACAAATAGCCGAAGCGACATTGGCAGAGGTTGAAAAACAAACCGCCGTTTTACCCCGTGCAGAAATTGTAAGGCAGGCGTTGGCAAACTCATATATTGTAGTAACCGATACGTTGGAGGAAGCAATGGATTTCAGCAACGCGTATGCGCCTGAACACCTGATACTGGCAACAGAAAACTGGAAACTGATCACTGATAAGATCATCAATGCCGGCTCTGTTTTCCTAGGCAATTTAACACCTGAAAGTGCCGGCGATTACGCGTCAGGAACAAATCATACACTGCCCACAAGTTCTTATGCAAGAGCCTATTCCGGGGTTTCGGTTGATTCATTTGTTAAAAAGGTAACCTTTCAGCATATTTCGCCCGATGGCATAAAAAACATAGGGCCATCAGTAGAAATTTTGGCCGAATTGGAAGGCTTACACGCGCATAAAAACGCGGTAAGTGTGAGAATGAAAGAGACTTTATAATAATTGTCATTCTGAGCATAGCGAAGAATCTTATACGCCTTACTTGTCTGCATGGCAAGATGCTTCGTTCCTCAGCATGACAACTTGATTTTTAGGACCATGTTTAATTTAAACAATATACTCAGAGAAAATATAAAAAACCTTACCCCTTATTCATCTGCCCGTGATGAGTTCCAGGGCGAGGCCAGTGTGTACCTTGATGCTAATGAAAACGCTTTCGGGTCGCCATTGGACGAACCATATAACCGCTATCCTGACCCGCTGCAATACAACGTTAAAAAACGTTTGAGCGAGATCAAAGGTGTACCTGTACGCAATATCTTTTTAGGCAACGGCAGTGATGAGGCTATCGACATCTTGTTCCGTAGTTTTTGTAACCCGGGTGTGGATAATGTGATCCTGGTGCCGCCTACTTATGGCATGTATGAGGTATCGGCAAATATCAATGATATAAAAACTAAAAAGGTATCACTTACCGAAGAATTCCAATTGAATTTAGAAGGTATTGCCGAGGAAATTGATCAAAATACCAAACTGATCTTTATTTGTTCGCCTAACAACCCTACCGGTAATTCTATCAACCGTGACGATGTAGAAACGCTACTGAATAATTTTGACGGCATTGTTGTGGTTGATGAAGCTTACATCAATTTTAGCCGCCAAAAAACTTTCATACAGGAACTGACCGAATACTCAAACCTGGTAGTGCTGCAAACACTGTCAAAAGCGTGGGGACTGGCAGGCTTACGTGTAGGGATGGCTTTTGCCAGCGAAGAGATCATTGAGGTGATGAACAAAGTAAAACCGCCTTATAACATCAACGAATCATCGCAGCAATTGGCATTAAAAGCATTAGCTAACGTTGAACAGGTAAACAACTGGATTAAAGAAACTTTAGCGCAACGTGATAAATTAGTATTAAGCCTGAAAGACCTTGATTTTGTACTGGATATTTACCCGAGCGACGCTAATTTTATACTGGTTAAAACAACCGATCCTAAAGGCATTTACAATTTCCTGGTGCAAAAAGGAATTATTGTGCGCGACCGTTCAAAAATTGATCTTTGCGAAGGCAGCCTGCGCATAACTGTCGGTACGCCTGCCGAAAATGAAATACTGATAGATACTTTAAAAAACTTTAAATGAGCAAGCTACAGAAACTACTTTTTGTCGACCGCGACGGCACCATGATCAAAGAGCCGGCTGATGAGCAAATCGACTCGTTTGAAAAACTGGAGTTTTACCCCGGTGCTGTGACCTATCTTTCAAAAATAGCTACCGAGCTTGATTATGAACTGGTAATGATTACCAACCAGGATGGTTTAGGTACGACTTCTTATCCCGAAGATACTTTTTGGCCGGTGCATAATTTCGTTTTAAAAACATTTGAAAATGAAGGCGTAAAATTTTCGGCCGTTTACATTGACCGTACCTGGCCAAAAGACAATGCCCCTACCCGTAAACCCGGCACGGCATTATTGACACAATACTTCGATACTGAATACGATCTTAAAAACTCGTTTACCATTGGCGACCGCCGGAATGATGTATTGCTGGCCAAAAACCTGGGCGCAAAGTCTATTTGGTTAAATAACAGTTCTAACTTAGGCGGCGCTGAATTTAAAGACGATGAGGATATAAAAGACATTGTCGCGCTTGAAACAACCGACTGGAAAAAGATCTACGAATTTTTAAAGCTAGGTGAGCGTGTTTTTGAAAACAAACGTACTACCAAAGAAACAGACATCTACGTTAAAATAAACCTGGATGGTACCGGCGAAGCCAAAGTATCAACCGGGCTGCATTTTTTCGACCACATGCTTGACCAGATTGCCAGGCACGGCAGTATTGATCTGGAGATCAATGCTAAAGGCGATCTGCATATCGACGAGCATCATACCATAGAAGATACCGGCATCGCCTTAGGCGAGGTGTTTGCCGCCGCTCTTGGCAATAAAAAAGGTATTGAACGTTACGGCTTTTGCCTGCCGATGGACGATTGCCTGGCGCAAGCTGCCATTGATTTTGGCGGCCGTAACTGGCTGGTTTGGGATGCAGATTTTAAACGCGAAAAAGTTGGCGATGTGCCAACCGAAATGTTCTACCATTTCTTTAAATCATTCAGCGATGCTGCAAAATGTAACCTGAATATTAAGGCAGAAGGACAAAACGAGCACCATAAAATTGAGGCTATATTTAAAGTATTTGCCAAAGCAATAAAAATGGCTGTAAAACGTGATGTAAACAATATGGTTTTACCTTCAACTAAAGGTTTGTTATAGAGTCAGGAAACAAGAATCATGAGCCAGGATATAATTAGGCTCTTAATTCTTGATTATTGACTCTTGATTCTAAATAAAATGATTGGAATAGTAAGATACGGCGCCGGTAACATATTCTCGCTCACTGCGGCTTTAGAGCGGTTGAGTATCCCCTATGGCATGGTAAATACCGAGGCAGATCTGGCACAGTTTGATCGGTATATTATTCCGGGTGTGGGCCATGCCGGGGCAGCCATGGATAAATTGAACAATTCAGGCTTAGTACCCTCAATAAAGGCATTGCAGAAACCAACCCTGGGCATATGCGTGGGCATGCAATTACTTACTGCTTATTCTGAAGAAGGCGATGCCGACTTGTTGAACATCTTCCCCATAAAAACTTTAAAGTTTTCAAGCAGTCCTGACCATAAGGTACCGCACACCGGCTGGAACAGGGTTTATGCCGAAAAGGAAAATCCACTTTTTAAAGATATTCCTGTTGGTTCACATTTTTACTTTGTACATTCATACTTTATTGAGTATAACAATGCATATACTTTAGCCGCAACAGATTACAGTATTAAATTTTCGGCATCAATTTGGCAGGATAATTTTTATGGTGTTCAATTTCACCCTGAAAAGTCAGGCATTTATGGCGAAACGTTATTAACAAATTTCTCAAAATTATAAAGACATGTATATTATCCCTGCAATTGATATATTAGATAAAAAGGTTGTCCGCCTGCGCGAAGGCGATTACAGCCAGGTAACAGAATATGATGTTACACTGGAAGAAATGATAGAGCGTTACCAGTCAAACGGTACCAACCTTATCCATATCATAGACCTTAACGGTGCAAAAAACGATTTCTCTAACCAACAGTATTTGTTTGATGTGATCCGTAAAACAGACATGCAGGTACAATACGGCGGCGGTATCCGCAGTATTGATAAAGTTAAAGAACTGATAGATGCAGGCGTTCACCGCGTTATTGTAGGCACACAGGCCATTACAAACCCCATGTTTCTTGACGAATTGAGCAAAGCCATCTGCGGCCGCGATAAATGCTCACACAACGTAGTTATAGCTATTGATGTATTGGATGAGGTTATCAAATATTCAGGCTGGATGGAAAGTTCGCCAATTAAGCTAATGGATTATGTTGACAGGTGCTTGTCGTTAGGTTTCTTCAGATTTCTGTGTACTGATATCAATAAAGACGGCAAATTAGGCGGTGCAGGTGTTGAGCTTTATGCCAAACTACTTGACCACTCTCCTTTCATTAAACTGATCGCTTCGGGTGGCGTAAGCTCAATGGCTGATATTGAACAATTAAGCAATTATAAAATCGAATCGTGTGTGGTTGGCAAAGCTATTTATGAGGGCCATATTACTATTGACGAAGTAAAGAATTGGAATTTGGAAAGTTTAATGTCGATATAACTCAAGCCCCCTAACCCCCTAAAGGGGGAACAATAGCGCAAATGAGAAAACAGAAAATGTTTCTTAACGCCGACCCATTAATTTTTAGAAATGCTGAAGCCTTAAGACATAGAATGACTGAAGCCGAAACAATATTGTGGGAGTATTTAAGAAACAACCAATTAGGTAAAAAGTTCAGAAGGCAACATCCTATCGGGATTTATATAGCTGATTTTTATTGCCATAAACAAAGATTAATCATAGAGTTAGACGGCGAAATCCATAACATACCGGACATAGTCGCTAATGACGTCGAAAGACAAAAATATTTAGAATCCCAAGGCATCAAGTTTTTACGATTCAAAAACGAACAAATTTTAAATCAATTAGAAAAAATTTTGAGTACAATAAAAAGCGAACTCACCAGCACCCCCTTTAGGGGGCGGGGGGGGCTTGCTAAGCGAATTATCCCCTGCCTTGACGTTAAAGACGGGCGCACTGTTAAAGGTGTCAATTTTGTTGATCTGCGCGATGCCGGCGATCCGGTTGAATTGGCTTGGAATTACTCGCGACAAGGCGCAGATGAGTTGGTATTCCTGGATATCACTGCAACGCACGAACGTCGTAAAACCATGGTCGAGCTGGTTAAGTCTGTGGCCAGGCAGATCAGTATCCCGTTCACCATCGGCGGCGGAATTAATGAAATTGCCGATGCGGACGCTTTGCTGAATGCAGGCGCGGATAAAATATCTATTAATTCGGCAGCGGTGCGAAATCCTGCCTTAATAGATGAGTTGGCCAAGGCATTTGGGGTACAGTTTGTAGTAATTGCTGTTGACACGCGTTTTAATGACGGTAAAAACATCGTTCATTTAAATGGCGGGCGTATCCCCACAGAAAAAGAAACGCTAAGCTGGATCATAGAAGCCGAAAGCCGTGGTGCGGGTGAGATATTATTAACATCAATGGACCACGACGGCACAAAGGCTGGCTTTGATAACGGCTTGCTGAAACAGGTGAACGACGCGGTAAACATTCCGGTAATTGCATCGGGCGGCGCAGGTTCTGTACAGCATTTTGTGGACGTATTTGAAAAAACCAATGTAGATGCCGCTTTAGCCGCATCAGTGTTTCATTACGGCGAGATATTGATCCCTGACCTTAAGGATATTTTAAGAGAACGGGATATTGAAGTAAGATAATTAATAAAACCTAACTGTCATTTTTACTACACCATGAAATGACGGCATAAAAATACAAATGAATATAGATTTTAGCAAAACAGACGGATTAGTGCCGGTAGTGATACAGGACGAGCAAACGCTTGAAGTATTAATGCTGGGCTACATGAACCAGGAAGCTTATGATAAAACGGTACAGGAAAACATTGTTACTTTTTTCTCACGTTCAAAACAACGTTTGTGGACAAAGGGCGAAACCAGCAACAACTTTCTGCATGTAAAAAGTATTCATTTAGATTGTGATAATGATACGCTGTTGATCAAAGTTAAAGCAGATGGCCCTACCTGCCACACCGGCGACAGGACTTGTTTTAAAACAGAATATAATCAAAATTTCATCCTGCAGTTGGAGCAAATAGTTGCCGACAGGTATGAAAATCCGCAGGAAGGATCGTACGTAAACAAATTACGGACAAAAGGTTTAAATAAGATTGCACAAAAAGTTGGCGAAGAAGGGGTTGAAACAGTAATAGCCGCTCTTGCCGAAACGGAAACCGACCTAATCAATGAAGCATCCGACCTGGTGTTCCATTTGATCGTGTTGCTGCGCGAAAAAGGATTAACACTTGAAACCATCGCCAAAAATTTAGAAGAAAGACATAAGTAAGTTTGCAATACACAGTTTGCAGTGGGCATTGACAGCCTAACTGCAAACAGCCAACAGCCAACTGCCAACTACCCCCATGATCACCGTACACAAAACAGCCGAACTTACCGGGCATAGTAATCCCATATTTGCGTTAACACCTTCGCAAAAGCCGGGTATTTTGTTTACCGGGGGTAATGATAAGGGCGTGGTTGAGTGGAGCTTAAAAACCAATAGTTTTATTAAAGTGATGTTCCCGGTTGCGGCATCGGTTTATACAATTCACTGCCCTGAAGGTTACCCGTTAATGTTCACAGGCCTGCGCAGCGGCGGTGTCATGGTTTTCGACTTTATTAAACAGCAATTACAATCGGCCTTAAAACATCATCTAAAGCCTGTTTTTGATATCAAATCGGTCATCAGCAAGAAAGAGTTGCTGGTAGCATCAGAAGATGGCACAGTGTCCGTATGGAGCCTTGAGACTTTGCAATTAGTGCATACCATAAAAGTTTCTGTAGATACCATTCGCTGTATTAGCATTTCGCCTGATGAAAAGCAGGTGGCTTTTGGCTGCCGCGACAACGAGATCAGGGTTTATGATCTTGAGGATTATACGTTAATGGCTACGTTAACCGGCCACTCTATGGCGGTTTTCTCGCTTCAGTATGCGCCGGATGGCAGTTACCTGGTATCGGGTTCGCGCGATGCACAGGTTAAGATCTGGGATACCACGACTTTTGAATTAATAGAAAACATTCCGGCACATTTGTTTGCCGTAAACCATATTGTTTTCCATCCCGATCAGCCTTACTTTGCCACTGCCAGTATGGATAAAAGTATCAAGATCTGGGGATCAGACGATTTTAAACTTTACAAGATCATCAGCCGCGAAAAAGGATATGATACCCATCGCCTGTCTATAAACAAACTGGTATGGAGCGGCGACCAACTATTGTCAGCCGGTGATGATAAAAAAGTGATTCTTTGGGATGTAAAGTTTGGTTAAAACATCCTGCGGATACTATGCAGTTTGTGCGTATACCGGTTCTGTTCCTGCGAATAAATGCCCTTCTCGTCTATCTGGTCTATCTTTACCTTTCCTGATGCGTGGATAATATGCTCACGGTTAAATAGCATCCCGACGTGTGTAATTTTGCCGTCGGTATTTTCGAAAAAGGCAAGGTCACCTATAAGAGCCTCGTTCAGCGAATCTATCAACCTACCATCCTGGGCCTGTAAACTTGCATCGCGCCTTAATTGTATACCCTTTAATTTAAAAACCATTTGTGTAAAACCCGAGCAATCAATACCAAAATGCGTGCGGCCACCCCATAAATAAGGCGTATTGATAAATGATTTAGCTACCAGGTCAATACTTTCATTCTGACCCATTTGCCCAATTATTTCAAACTTTTCCTTATCAATATAGCAGGTTGTTCCATTTAAAAACGAAAGTGAGCTGCCGGCAGGCAGATATATAACACTGTTATCTTTTATTTTCCAGGCTTGGGTTATGGCTTTGTAGGTTAACTTTGGCGGCTCCTGCAATAATTGCTGATATGCCATATGGCCCAGCATAACAAATTGCAAACGGCTTATCCAACCCTTATAATGATCATGCAGGGTAAGGATTTCGGCCCAACCCTCTTTCCATTCCAATATTTCGAAAGCTTCGCCAAATAACACTTGGGATACCTGTTCACTACGCTCGTTAGGTTCAGCGCGCATAGGTATAACAGCTAAATTGCAAATCCCGTATTCCATAAGTAGATAAGATATATATGTAGCTAAGGTTTCTTGTACGTTAACTTCTTTTAAATGTTTCAACAACAAAAAAGGGGCTACACATATATGCAGCCCCTTTTTGTAATAAATTAGTTACTATTACTCGTTTATGTGTAACCAGTCTTTTTTGGCCAGTAATTCTTCGCGGGTCTCGCGTACGTTTTCGTCATCTACACAGCAATCAACCGGGCAAACCGCAGCGCACTGTGGTTCGTCATGAAAGCCAACGCACTCTGTACACTTATCAGGAACTATGTAATATATATCGTCAGACAATGCAGCTTGTGTTTCTTCGGCATTTAAGGTTACGCCATCGCCAAAATCAATAACACCTTTCAGGCCTGTTCCGTCACTGAAACGCCAGGCTGCACCTGCATCATAAATTGCATTATTCGGGCACTCGGGTTCGCAAGCTCCGCAATTAATACATTCATCGGTGATTATAATCGCCATATTTTTTAATAATCTTATATTCTCAACTACCTTTGTCAATTAACAAAGTTTTGCAAATATAACAAAAAAAGAAATTCAGAGTTTGATTACTACCATATATATGTCAAAATTCAACACAAAAGAATTAATACTTGCCTTTTCAAAACTGGGCGAACAATTATCTAACCCTGACGAAGCCCTTACTGAACTCATAAACAACGAGCATATCTACAACGCCTGGTTCACTCCCGAAAGTGTAGAGAACGCCGTAAAAGCCATTGGCGGCATGCTTAATGAAGCTGATCTGACTATCTGGCTTAGTAAATATGATCTTGATAAAAACGCTTCGCCAAAAAAGATTGGGCTGATATTGGCCGGTAATATCCCCTTAGTTGGGTTTCATGATGTACTTTGTGTTTTGGTAACTGGCAACCATGCGTTGATCAAAGCATCTACCCAGGATGCAAGGCTGATTAAACACTTTTTAGAAAAGTTGGTTACAATTGATAACCGGTTTGCCGGCCAGTTTAGTTTTGTAGAGCGACTAGTAGATTTTGACGCTGTTATAGCCACCGGCAGCAATAATTCATCGCGCTATTTTGAATATTACTTTGGCAAAGTGCCAAATATCATCCGTAAAAACCGTAACAGTGTAGCTGTAATTACCGGCACTGAAACGAAAGATCAACTTTACAACCTGGGCCATGACATATTTAATTACTTTGGTTTAGGATGTCGCAATGTGTCAAAATTATTGATCCCTAATGGGTATGATCTGGCTAAATTTTTTGAAGCGATAGAACCCTATAAAGATATTATCAACCATAATAAGTATAATAACAATTATGGCTACAACCGGTCGATATTTTTAGTTGGCAGCGAACAGCACCTGGATAACAACTTTTTGATATTAAAGGAAGATGAACGTCTTACGTCGCCGCTGGCAGTATTGTTTTACAGCTATTACGACGATATTAAAGCAGTAGAAGATTTGATAAATACCGAAGCCGAAAACATACAGTGCGTTGTAAGTACCGCGCAATTAAATATAAACAGTCAGTTAGTTGATTTCGGCCAAAGCCAGCACCCGCAATTATGGGACTATGCCGATGGTGTAGATACAATGGATTTCTTGACAAATCTTCATACATTTGAGGCTGAAAGGTAAAAGGTAAAAGGTAAAAGGTTCTATTCGCGCCTTTTACCTTTTAACTTTAGCCTTTAACCATTTAAAAATGTATATTATAAAAGTTAAAGGCGTTGCCAAAATACCTGATTATGTGCAGCTAAGGGATGATGAATTTACTTTGCTGGCATACTTTAGGGTTGACAGACCTGAAAAATCATTAGACAAAATAGGTCTGACAGACAAAGCCGAATATATAATGAATGTTGTTAAAGAACTGCCTTTTGGACATATCCTGAAATTAGAACTATAGAAACAATGATAGGAAACACCATTATTAAGCTAAATAATGTTGATATATTTCAACAAAAGCACCTGGTATTATCAAATGTTAACCTGCATATTGATAAAGGTGATTTTGTATGGCTGATAGGCCAAACCGGTTCGGGTAAAAGTAGCTTGTTAAAAATTATTTATGGCGATCTTGGCGTAAACATCGGCACGGGCCATGCCTGCGGGTATGATCTGGACAAAATAGCCGACAAAGATATCCCCTATCTGCGCCGTAAACTAGGGATAGTTTTCCAGGATTTTCAGTTATTGACAGACCGCAGCGTTGAGCAAAACCTGCAATTTGTAATGCGCGCAACCGGCTGGACAGATCCTAAACTAATTGCCGATCGAACTTTAGACGTGTTGGAAAAAGTCGGCCTTCGTTCCAAATTAAAAAAGATGCCGCATGAGCTGTCAGGCGGCGAGCAACAGCGTGTAGTAATTGCCCGCGCATTGCTAAATGATCCTGAAATAATTCTTGCGGACGAGCCTACGGGTAACCTTGACCCTGATACTTCGGAAGAGATCGTTTTATTACTAAAACAGATCAGCCAGTCGGGCACTGCAGTGGTCATTGCTACACACGATTACCACATCATCCGCACCTTCCCTTCGCGCATTATAAAATGCGAAAACGGTAAGGTTTTAGAAGATGCCCAGATAGCATAAATCATTGTGTTACAGCAAACCTTAAAGAACGTAAAATCGTATACTTACTGCCAGTGCTGCTGTGACAGTTATGCCATTACTGCTTAAAAAATAAATTTCGCTGTCAGCTTGTCGCTTTTAAAGCCGTGGCAAGGTACTTGATTAGCACTATTATCTATGAATTTTAAGATATGTTAAAGAAAAAAAAGATTGAAGACGTGGAAAATACTGATGCTATAAATGATGCTATTGATACTGAAACTGAAGAAGTGACAGGAAGTGCGATTGATGAAAAATCAGCAGAGGATCTTTTAAAAGAAGAAATATCATTAGCTAATGATAAGTACCTGCGCCTTTATGCCGAGTTTGACAACTTTAGGCGCCGTACCACTAAGGAACGCGTAGATCTTTTACAGCAAGCTGGCAAAGAGGTCATTGTATCACTTATTCCTGTTATTGATGACTTTGAACGTGCTGTTAAATCGATGGAAAACGCTACTGACGTTAGGGCAGTGAAAGAAGGCGTTATATTGGTACAAAATAAACTAAACAATATTCTTGGTCAGAAAGGCCTAAAACCAATGGAGTCTATAGGCCAGCCTTTTGATGCCGACCTGCACGAAGCTATAACCAATATCCCTGCACCTACTGATGATATGAAGGGCAAGGTGATTGACGAAATGGAAAAAGGTTATTACCTTAATGATAAAGTTATCCGCTTTGCTAAAGTTATAGTAGGAGCGTAAATTAATATCGGATTTCGGATTTTCAATTTCGAATTTGAAAAGTACCTGAAACCTAAACAATATAACATAGTAAATAGAATAAATTCGAAATCGAACATTCGATATCCGAAATAAAATTATGTCAAAAAGAGATTATTACGACGTATTGGGCGTTTCAAGGGGTGCAGACGCGGATGAAATAAAGAAAGCCTACCGTAAAATGGCTATCAAATATCACCCGGACAAAAATGAGGGTGATAAAGAAGCCGAAGAAATGTTTAAGGAGGCTGCCGAAGCTTACGAAGTTTTAAGCAATCCTGAAAAACGCCAGCGTTATAACCAGTTTGGACATGCGGCTAACGCGCAATCTGCCAATGGCGGATATGGTGGCGGCGGTATGAATATGGAAGACATATTTAGTCAATTTGGCGATATTTTTGGCGGTGGCAGCCCATTCGAAGGTTTCTTTGGTGGCGGAGGCGGCAGGCAAAATGGCGGCCGTCGTGTAGCACGTGGCAGCAACCTACGCATTAAAGTTCGTTTAACGCTCGAAGAAATCTCCAACGGTACCGAGAAGAAAATAAAGGTAAACAAACAAATACTTTGTAAAACCTGCGACGGTACAGGTGCTAAGGATAAATCATCTTTCCAAACTTGTAAAACCTGTGGTGGCCAGGGTGCGGTTAGGCGTGTAACCAACACCATCTTGGGCCAGATGCAAACTACCAGCACCTGCCCTACCTGTAATGGTGAAGGCTCTGTAATTACATCAAAATGTAGCGTTTGCCATGGCGACGGTGTTGTACGCGGCGAAGAAACCATCAGCCTGAATGTACCTGCCGGCGTAAGCGAAGGTATGCAGTTGAGCATGAGCGGTAAAGGTAATGCTGCCCCTCGTGGTGGTGTACCGGGCGACCTGATCATACTGATAGAGGAAATTCCGCACGAAACTTTAAAACGTGATGGAAACAACGTGATCTTTGATCTGCATATTACCTTTATTGATGCAGCCTTAGGTACCAGTGTTGAAGTACCTACTATTGATGGTAAAGCTAAGATCAAGATAGATCCTGGAACACAGGGCGGTAAAATATTGCGCTTAAAAGGTAAAGGTGTGCCCGAGGTTAACTCTTATCACCGCGGCGACCAACTGATCCATATCAATATCTGGACACCAAAGGCCTTGAGTAACGAAGAACGCGCTTTGTTAGAAAAGCTGCAGAACTCGCCAAACTTTAAACCTAATCCGGGCAAGAACGAGAAAAGTTTCTTTGAACGGATGAAGGAATACTTTGAGTAAAGATTAAAGCTGAAGAGCAAAAGGTTAAAGGCTCAGGATTTTTATAATTCTGAGCTTTTCATTTTAGTTAGCTTTCGGCTGATGTTGGATCAACTCATTAATCAGATCCTGAACTTGCAGATGATTCATTTTCTCAACCACATACCCCTGCCATTTTCCGTTATCATCCCAGGTATTTTTGCCGTCTGTTGCTACAGGCGCCATTTTACCCTTACGCAGGTCATAATAAGCTGAGTAGCCTTTTATGGCGATCAATACGGCTGTCTCATCCCAACTCATCCGGCCCTGTGCATCTCCTGCAGATTGCGACATCGCTATTCTGAAAGCATCTTTTACAGGGCTGTTTTTTATCTCCGCGTTATTTATTAAAGGCAGGCCGGCTTTTATCTTCTCGCCTATTTCAAAACCACTGTATATTACAGGTACATCAATATTTTGAAACACATTGTTTGAAGCAACGATATCCTTATCCACATTAAATTCATAGCCTGACGGAAACCTGCCTGCCATACTTACCAATAGCTTGACTTTTTTCGCGATCAGTTCCTTTCCGCTAAAAGGTGAATATTCATCAGCCTGCGTATTCAGCAAATTGGATATATTGGTTAAAAATCCAATAGTTACTATCGTTACGCTATGGTCAGGTTGCTTAGCCAGTATTTTACGGTATAGCTTCACAGCATTTTCGGCATCTGCGTTGGTTTTTATTTTATGCGGATATTTGGCAAGCAGGGTATCCGTCCAATGTTGGCCGTCGCGCATATTTACCGCGTCACCTATAGGTACGCCTATCGGTATATCAGGACGTTTAAAGTAAGTACTAAATACATTTAATACAGCGGCCACGCCTTCGTATTTATTGCTGGCCATAGTTGCCAGTATCCTGGCTTCGCCATTATCTGCCAGGGCATGCAGGATAGTAATGGCGCCTACATCGTCATAGTCTGGCCCCATATCGCTATCAAAAATTATGGGTACAGGTTTAATTGCTTTCTGTGCAAATACCTGGACAGAGCTACATAATATTAAAAGCCCTAAAATTAAATTCAGCCTCATCAGATAAGTTTTTATAATTGGCACCTAAACATACATATATTTTTACTGATCAGCCATTTAGAGAATAATATTACACAACGTCACACATTTATGGGTAACCGGTGTTTAAATGATGATAATTTTTTAACATCAATCATTTAGGTATTATTTAATTTAGATGCATGAGTAAGCGCATTGCCGTAATGGATCTTGGCACCAACACTTTTCACCTGTTAATTGCCGAAGGCAATGCATCTGACTACAAGGAAATTGTTCACGAGCATGAAGCCGTAAAGTTAGGCGAAGGCGGTATAAATAAAGGCATTATCCAGCCCGAAGCTTATGAGCGGGGTATGGCTGCTATGTTGAAATTCCATAAATTACTTGGAGAAAATGACGTTCAAGATGTTAGCGCAATTGCTACATCCGCTTTGCGTAATGCATCTAACGGGCAGCAGTTTATGGACGAGGTTGCAGAGAAGACAGGTATAAATATCGAGATCATTGATGGCGAGCAGGAAGCCGATTATATTTATAAAGGCGTGAAGCTGGCAGGCGGCTTATCGCACCAAACATCGCTGATCATGGATATTGGCGGTGGCAGCGTTGAATTTATTGTGGGCAATGAAAATGCTATCCTTTGGAAACAAAGCTTTGAAATAGGTGCTGCAAGGTTGATGGATAAATTCCACCGTACAGACCCTATTCCGCGCGAATCTATCAACGCGCTTGAAATTTATTTGGAAGAGCATTTGCCAAGCCTGCTTGCCGTAGCCTCAAAATACCCGGTCGATTCTATCATCGGTTCATCAGGGGCCTTTGAGACGTTTGCGGAGTTGATAGAACTGGAAAAGAATAATCCATTTACCCTCGATATCAAAAATTACACCTTTGATTTTAATGAGCTGGTAGCCGTTACCAATAAACTCATCGCGTCATCGCATAATGAACGTAAAGACACCAAAGGCATCATCCCTATCCGTGTGGATATGATCGTGGTAGCATCTTTGATCACCCGTTTCATCACGCAAAAGTTGGGGATCCATAAGGTTTATTTATCTACCTATTCGTTAAAAGAAGGTGTATTGGCAGAGATGATGGCTTAACGCATATCTAAATGAAACAGGTTTGCGCACGTTGAAAAACCAATAATAACTATTAATAAACTGCTTAATACCCAGACCCATTTACGCTGTACTACAGCTAAGATCAGACAAACAAAAGCATGGGCGAGAAATGCTAATCCAAATAAAATAAAACCATCATTACCCATCGCACCTACAAACAACAAACCATACATGAGCATTGCTGCCAGATTGTAACCTGCAATTTTCAGGTTTACTTTATTGTCTGTTTGTTTTTGGGGTTCAAAAGGGTTTGTTTCTTCGTTCATAGCATTTCGGCTTTTAACTGGTTTAGATAGTTAATTTTATCATCACGGTAAAATATGTTCATGGTCTCAAACGGGATGATGTTCATGTCCTTATTCACAATATGTACACATGATTTTTTGACAGCACGCACGTCGAAATTTTGCGCGTCCAGAAAATTCATAATGATGATCCTGAACAGGTTATCATATCCCAGATTTGGCGCATCTATCTCAGGCAGGCAACACATGATAGACTTCAAATGCTCCGAAGCTTTATCCACCGAATTACCGGTACTGAACATATTTAGCAGGTGGCTTTTTAGTTGTTCATCCTGCTCATAAACAATGGTATTTTTTGAATTATCCAGCAGATCATCAGGATTGATCATCCGCGTAAGCGGAAAAACCTGCCCGCCGAGTTTAAGCGCATAACCCATTACCAAAGCATCCGGATTACAAGGCACCGGGATCAGATCATTATGATTAAATATATCCGTTTGCTCCAGGATGGCAGTTCTAACCTCGGTCATGGTGTACCTATCGGTTTTGCTGTTGAAGTTTTCTAAACGACCGGCTTGTTGAGTGGGCTGGAACGTAACGCCACGTACACAAGGCTGTTTCAAAGCATATTCAATGATCTCGCCGATCTCGTCGGTATTTAATCCTTTTTGCAGGGTAACCACCAACGTTGTCGACAGATTACATTTATTCAGGTTGGCTATCGCATTAGCTCTAACCTCGCGCAGGTCTTCGCCACGTAATTGCTCCAGAGCTTCTTTCTTGAATGAGTCGAATTGTAGATAGACCTCAAAGTCGGGCATATAAGTTGCCAGGCGTTTTACAAAAGCTTCGTCTTTAGCTATGCGGATACCGTTGGTATTTAACATCAAATGCCTGATGGGTTTTGTTTTGGCTATATCCAGTATCTCAAAAAACTGCGGGTGCACGGTTGGCTCGCCGCCGCTTATTTGCACCACATCGGGCTGGCCTTCGTTGGCTACTACCACATCCAGCATTTGCTCAATTTCCTCAAGCGTGCGGTGCCTGCCATAATTTGGTGATGACATAGCATAACACGTAGGGCAGCTCAAATTACAACGGTCGGTAACCTCAATCACTGTTAAACAAGAATGTTGTTCATGATCCTGGCACAAGCCACAATCATATGGGCAACCATAATGTGTTTTGGTATTAAATTTTAGAGGCATTTCGCTGCGCTTGGCATAGTTGCGGCAATTTTTGTAGTATTCAATGTCAGTTGCTATCAAAACCTTTTCAAACCCATGTTCACGACAGGTTTTAAGCATGTATACTTTCTCGTCTTCAAAAACAATCTTGGCGTCCACACGCTTCAGGCAGGTTGAGCAAATGCTTTGAGTAAAATCGTAATATATGTACGGGCGTTCAGGCATATTGATAGGGTTCGGTTAGTTTTGATGGATAGATAAAAACTTTGTAATAATAAACAATCCCGGCTATACAGGCTAATTGAATTGCAGATAATCCGAAGCTAAAGAACGGATCAAGCTTTATAAACTCGGCCACAAACCTAAACAACAGATAGCTTACCATAAATATTTTAAAGCGCGAGCCATTGGTAAAACGATGATATCGCTCATAAAACCATAGCAAAAACCAAAGCATCAGCCAAAAAACAATCTCGTATAAGTTGGTGGGATGCCTTCGGACACCGTCGCCAAAATTGATGGCCCATGGTAAGGATGAGGGCGTACCGACCGTACCATCTTCCAATCCCGTGAGGAAACAACCAATGCGACCAATGATCATAGCAAGGATTAATGGATATACCATCAAATCGCCCGACGAGACAGTTACACCTATTTGTTTTTTGGTTAGTTCAACGCCTATTAATCCCCCTAAAAAACCACCGACTATTGTTTTATTAGCCATAAAGTAAACAACACCCGTGTTAGCCAGCATTTTGGGGTTTTCTAATACACCTAAAATATGCGAACCAAGAAAAGCGCCCACAGCCGCGCCAATAAAAATGAGTAAACGATTTTCGCTGCTTATTTCGTCATTACTGTGCCTGCGCAAATAGCTGTAGTACCTGTAACCGATAAAATAAGCCAGGGTCTCGCAGACTAAATGCAATGGAACATGCGACTTACCTAAAGGAATGATTACCGGGAAATGCATAATTATTTTTTACAAGATAACAATTTGAGTAAATCTGTCAAAGCCATTCTACTTGTTGCACATCATTCGTATATTGCTGTCCTTAACTGATACACATGAAATTCAAATTTATCCTTGCCGGCGCAGCTTTGTTATTCGCGCTTTCATCGCAGGCGCAACACAAGTCCCGTAATACCGATAACGATACCATAAGTTCCAACTACATACCGTCAAATTTATTTTCACCCTCATTTCATACACAAAAGGGTAATGAATTTCATTCTGTTAATGGCGACCCCGGGCCGAAGTATTGGCAAAACCGTGTAGATTACCTGCTTAAAGCCAATATTGATACGGTTGCAAAAACCTTAAGTGCCGACGAGAATATCACCTATACCAACAACAGCCCTGATGCGCTGCAATATCTGTGGCTGCAGCTTGACCAGAATACTTATAAAAAAGACGCGCGCTCAAACTTTGTAACCGGCAATCAACCGCGTGCCGATCAGCATACTACAGGCTATCAATTGGAGTCCGTAAGCATATCACAAAACGGAAAAACAGAAAAAGTGCTTTACGTGGTCACTGATACGCGCATGCAGATTCGCCTGCCGCGGGCGTTGGCCGGTAATGGCGGCAAAATTAATATCCTGATCAAATACCACTATACCATTCCCGGTAATTTTGGCGCCCGTACAGATTATACCGATACCAAAAATGGCAAGATCTATGAAATAGCGCAATGGTTTCCGCGTATGTGTGTTTATGATGATTCGCAAGGCTGGGATACCTTGCCATTTTTGGGCAGCGGCGAGTTTTATTGCGAGTACGGCGATATCGATTACAGCGTAACCGTACCCTGGGATATGATCGTTGCCGGTTCCGGCGAGTTGGTGAATCCGGCAGAAGTATTGACCGCCAAACAACTTAGCCGATACAACCAGGCCCATAACAGCGATAAAACTATTATGATCAGGACAGCGCAGGAAGTAACTGACCCGGCATCACGCCCGGTTAATAAAGGCACCCTTACCTGGCACTTTAAAATGTTTAATACCCGTGATGTCGCTTTCGGCGCATCAAAAGCCTATATCTGGGACGCGGCAAGGATAAACCTGCCAGGCGGTAAAAAATCGCTCTCCATGTCTGTTTACCCTGTAGAGAGCGCCGGCAATGATTCCTGGGGAAGATCAACCGAATACCTGAAAGGCGCTATCGAACATTTTTCGGCCAAGTGGTATGTTTACCCTTATCCTGTAGCGGTTAATGAGGCAGGTATAGCAGGCGGTATGGAATACCCGGGGATACTTTTTGACGGTATTACAGATAAGGGCAAGGACCTGTTTTGGGTAACCGCGCATGAAATAGGCCATAACTGGTTCCCAATGATAGTTGGAACAGACGAGCGCCGCTTTGCATGGATGGACGAAGGCTTTAATACTTTTATTGACGTGTACGCGTCTGACGCGTTTAACAAAGGCGAGTATGCCCCAAAACGCGACGGCGAATATGCGCCCGGCGGCGGCAACCCCGCCGATGAGATTGTACCGACCATACTTGACCCCGATGCACCAACTATCATGACCGCGCCAGATGCCATCGCCGAAAAATATCGCCACCCCATCACCTATTTCAAACCAGCGTTTGGTTTGATATTGCTGCGTGAACAATTTTTAGGTAAGGATCGCTTTGACTACGCTTTTAAAAATTATATCTGCAAATGGGCATTTAAGCACCCGCAGCCTGATGATTTTTTCCGTTCGATGGAGAATGGTGCAGGCGAAGACCTGTCCTGGTTCTGGAAAGGATGGTATTATAACAACTACAACCTGGACCTGGCATTAAGCAGTGCCAAATATGTTGATGGCGATGCCAAAAAAGGCGTAAAGGTTGTGGTGGTTAACAAAGACCAAATGGCGATGCCGTTCACTATTGAAGTTAAACTAAAGAACGGCTGTAAAGAACGCATGTCCCTGCCGGTTGAAACCTGGCTGCAAAATAAAGCTACCACGTTTACCATCCCGACAACAACCGAGGCTGAATCTGTTACTATCGACCCGGACAATGCCCTACCCGATTCGGACAGGAAGAACAATGTCATGAAAGTAAAATAGGTATACCGCAATAATCTATAACAAAAAAGGCACTGATAGCGCCTTTTTTGTTTGTTGTGAGTTGATTCACTATTTCTTGAAATGCCCAATAATTAAACTGGCAAGCTCTACACCTATACGCTCCTGCGCTTCGTTTGTAGCAGCACCAATATGCGGGGTTAATGATATTTTAGGATGGGACAAGATCTCTGCACGAGGTGTTGGCTCGTTATCAAATACGTCTAACGCCGCGTATGATACCTGGCCGCTGTTTAACGCGTCTATCAATGCCAGCTCGTCAATTAATCCGCCGCGTGAAATATTGATCAATTGAACGCCTTTTTTCATTTGTGCCAGTTCTTCTGCACCAATTAAAGCTTTGTCAATAAATGGCGTATGCAGGGTAATGAAATCAGCAGTTTTAATGATCTTATCAAGTGTAGCTTTTTTAACGCTTACGTTAACTTTAGTACCACCTGATCCTAATATAATCTCAACCTCAGGATTAAAGTCAAAAAGGTCATAAGCAATTACATCCATACCAACACCGATAGCTATCTTGGCAACCTCGCGGCCTATACGTCCAAAACCTACTATACCTAAAGTTTTGCCGCGCAGCTCAATACCCTTAGCATAAGCTTTTTTCAGGTCGTTAAATTTAGTACCACCTTCAACCGGCATTTTACGGTTACTGTCATGCAGGAAACGCACACCGGTAAACAACTGCGCCACAACCAGTTCGGCAACAGACAATGATGATGATGCCGGGGTATTATACACGCCGATACCTTTTTCTTTAGCGTATTCAACATCAATATTATCAACACCAACGCCACCGCGGCCAATCAGTTTGAGATTAGGGCATGCGTCAATTAAAGCTTTGCGTACTTTAGTTGCGCTGCGTACGGTAATGGCATCATAATTTTGTAATTTAACAGGTAATTCATCCTGTGGGATATTATTGGTATCAACCTCAAAACCGGCATCTTCCAACATTTTTTTTCCGATAGGGTCTATCCCATCGTTAGCTAATATTTTGATCATCTCTTATAAATCATTAGTTCAATTGTTCATTAGTTCATTGGTCTGCTTTATTAGTTCGATGGATAAGTACCAATGAACTATTGAACCAATGAGCTAATGAACTAAATTATTTATTCTTTTCCTGGAACTCTTGCATGGCATCTATTAATACATGCACGCTGGTTATTGGCAATGCGTTGTATATAGATGCACGGAAACCGCCAACGCTTCTGTGGCCTTTAATGCCTACTATGCCTTTTTCGTCGCATAGTTTCAAAAATGGTTTTTCAAGCTCAGGGTTTTCCATAACAAAGCATACGTTCATATCTGAACGATCTTCAACCGCGCAAACTGCTTTAAACAGCGGGTTACGGTCGATCTCTTCGTACAATGCTTTTGATTTTGCTTTGTTCTCTTTAGCTATAGCTTCAACACCGCCCTTGGCTTTTAACCAGTTTAGGGTAAGCATAGATACATAAATAGCAAATACCGGCGGCGTATTGTACATTGAGCCACCTTCTATCTGCACCTGGTAGTTAAGCATTGCAGGGATCTTACGGTCAACCTTGCCCAATATCTCATCTTTAACAATTACCAGAGTTGTACCGGCAGGGCCCATATTTTTCTGCGCGCCCGCATAAATGATACCAAAATCGGCAACGTTTATTTTACGGCTAAAGATATCTGAAGACATATCGCAAACAACAGGTATTGGCGATGCAGGGAACTCATGCAACTGTGTACCGTAAATGGTGTTGTTTGATGTTAAATGTAAATAAGCCGCGTCAGCAGGTACGGTATAATCTTTAGGGATATAAGTAAAGTTGCTCTCTTTTGAAGAAGCAATAACATCAACCTCGCCAAAAAACTTAGCTTCTTTTAAAGCCTTATTTGCCCACACGCCCGATTCTACATAAGCGGCTTTACCTGTTGATGGTAATAAGTTGTAAGGCACCATAGCAAATTGAGTGCTTGCGCCGCCTTGTAAAAATAGTACCGAGTAACCTTCAGGAACTTCTAATAATTCTTTCACTAATTTAACGGCCTCGTCTAAAACCGCTTCAAACTCTGACGATCTGTGCGAGATCTCTAAAAGAGACAATCCGATTCCATTAAAATCAACAACTGCCGCTGCAGCTTGCTTTAAAACTTCATGAGGTAAGATGCCCGGTCCGGCACCAAAATTATGTTTCATATGTTTTGAAAATTGGTTTGTAGCAAAATATTATATTGAAAACTTCGTATTTTACTGCCGCAAAGGTAATTAATTTGACAAAATTTATAGACTTTATTTGCATTTATTAAAAAAATACAAATATTTAATAAAACCACCTTTTTAGGCCGTTTTATTAAATAAAATTAAAATTACTGTACTATTGCTATTACGATTGTAATAACATTTAAGCGTGTTTAAGGGACGAGATCATTTGCGAGGGACTTGACGCGGCAAATACAGAACTGCCTGCAACCAACACATTTGCGCCAGCCGAAAATAACTTACCGGCATTATTCATATCAACGCCGCCATCAATCTCAATCAGCGCTTTTGAGTTGCGCTTTTCTATGAGATTCCTAGCATCTGCTACCTTCTTGTAAGTATTTTCGATAAACTTTTGTCCGCCAAAGCCAGGGTTTACAGACATAACCAGTACCAGGTCAAGTTCGGTAATAATATCTTCAAGCAATGATACCGGGCTATGTGGGTTAATGGCCACCCCTGCCCTGCATCCCGACTCTTTAATAACCTGTACAGTACGATGCAAATTGGGGCATGCTTCAAGCTGTACTGTTAAACCGGAAGCACCTGCATCTGCAAAACGTTTCAGGTAGCGATCGGGCTCAACAATCATTAAATGCACATCAAGCGGTTTAGTAGCGTGTTTTTTTGCCACCTCTGCCACCGGGAAACCAAATGATATGTTGGGTACAAATTGCCCGTCCATAATGTCCACATGGATCCAGTCAGCCTCGCTCTGATTAAGCATTTCAATATCGCGTTGCAGATTTCCAAAATCAGCAGATAAAATAGATGGAGAGATCAGACGGGTATTGGTCATTTTGTCATTGGTCATTAGTCGTTGCAAATATAGCTTATTGATGATGCTATACAAATTAGATAGTCATTCGTTAATGACTTAATGACCCAATGACTAATGACAAACTCACTCATTCTTTAAGCTGCTTACCGGGTTAGTCAGCGCTGCTTTAATGGCACGGAAACTTACCGTTGCTATGGTAATGATTATGGCTAACAAAGCAGCAACTACAAACACCCACCAGCTAATGGTTGTGCGATAAGCAAATCCCTGCAGCCAGCTATTCATGGCATACCATGCGATAGGGAAAGCTACGATGCCCGCAATGCCTACCAGTTTCAAAAAATCGTTTGACAGCATGTTTACAATATTGACCACGCTGGCGCCCAACACCTTGCGGATACCTATTTCTTTGGTGCGTTGCTCGGCAGCATAGGTAACCAGGCCAAATAAGCCAAGACAGGCAATAAAAATGGCAAAGAAAGCAAATGACATAAAAATCTTAGCCGTGTTTTGCTCTGACTGATAGAGGTAATTAAAGTCATCATCCATAAACGAGTAAGCAAAAGGCTGGCCGGCCATGTTGGCGTCAGCATTATGGTATAAAGTTTCTACCTGGCGGATCACTCCCGGAAGATTTTTTGTTGTTACCTTAAATGCCATTGCGCCCCGGTTAGCACCAAGGCGTAAAACAAGCGGCTTAATTTTATTCCGCATCGAACCAAAATTAAAATCCTTCACCACACCAATAATGTTTAATGCAAGCTGGTCTTTACCTGAACCCAGATAAAGTTTTTTATCGAGCGGCTTTTTATATCCTAATAATGCAGCGGCAGCCTCATTAACAACTATACCTGTCGAGTCGCTAAGGTTTTCTTTTGAAAAGTTACGGCCTTCGGCCATTTTCATACCCAATGTGGGGATATAATCTTCGTCTACTATCCAGCTAATTAACCCCATTGACTGGCCGGGACTTTTAACAGCGTCTTTACTATAAACTTCTGTAACTTCAGGTGCTTCGGTGGGTAAAAAAGCGGTAATGGTACCGGATTGTACTCCTGCTAATTTTAGTACATCTTGTTTAAATGTATTGGCATGCTGGTAAAGTGAATATGTATTTTTTATCACCAAAACCTGATCGCGTTCATAACCCAGTTTTTTGTTACGGATATAGTTTAGCTGGCTGTATATTACCAGGGTGCCTATTATCAGCATAATTACTGTAGCAAACTGAAAAACCACCAGGCTATTACGTAGCCAGCTGCCTTTAAATCCGGATGACAGTTTCCCTTTCAACACCTGTATCGGCATAAATGCGGACATAAAAAACGCGGGATACAGCCCTGCCATTAAACCAATTATCAGTGTTACGGCAAATAAACCGGGCACCAGCCATAAAGAAGCCATAAAACTGAATACAATTTGTTTACCGGCCAGTATATTGAAATAAGGCAATAATAATGCAGCTAAAAACAAGGCGATAAGTAAGGCTACAAAACTTGTTAAAGTTGATTCTGTTAAAAACTGGTAGATCAACGTACTTCTGTTTGAGCCTAACACCTTGCGTACACCCACTTCGCGCGCCCGGCCTGCCGACCGTGCGGTGGACAGGTTCATGAAATTTATACAAGCTATAATTAATATAAAAGCTGCAATTACAATAAATATATAAACGTATTGTACGTTGCCTGATGGTTCTATCTCTCTGCTTGTGGTTGAGTACAGGTGTATTTTAGTTATCGGCGTTGTAACAAACCTAAAATGATCTCCTTTATTTTTTTCAATGTCTGCTATTGTTGCGTGGATGAATTGAACTAATTCTGGCTCGGCATATTTTTTTGTCGCTTCTTTCAGGTAACGATCAAGATCCTGTTGTGTAACACCGGGCTTAACCATTATATAAGTTGAAAAATCTTCACTTGTCCATTGATTGTTGCGGCTTTCCTGCAAACCTGCCATAGCGATAATGATATTAAAGTGCAGGTGCGATTGACTGGGCGTATTCTTAATTACCCCGGTTATTTTATAATCGTCGGTATTATTAAGATGCAGTGTTCTGCCTAAAACATTTGTGCTGTTAAAGTATTTCCTGGCAACATCCTCTGCTATCACAATAGATTTTGGCTGGCTTAAAGCAGTGTTAACGTCGCCGGCAATGAATGGCAGTGTAAACACTTTAAACATATTGGCATCGCCAAAAAAAGTGTTCTTTTCTGTAATTGTCTGGCTTCCTTTTTTCACTAGTATTTTACCTGCATATTGTAAACGCGTTGCCTGTTCAATTTGCGGGTAATCTTTCATCATGGTAGCAGCCATGGGTGCCGGCGATTCGCGGTCATTGAACAAACTGCCGTTAACCTCGAAGTCTGAACTTATGCGGTATATACGATCAGCATTAAGGTTATACTTATCATAACTCAATTCATCTATCACAAAAAGTGTGATAAGCAGGCAAACGGCCAGGCCTATAGCCAATCCTAATATATTGATGGCAGAAAAACTTTTGTTTTTCCAAAGGTTTCTGAAGGCTATTTTGAAGTAGCTTTTAAACATAGCAAGTGCAATTTTGATTTTAGGTTAACCAAGATAATACCATTGCGTCATAATATTGATTATCAATAAAATAACACAAACCACTTAATTAAAAACTGTTCGCTTTTGATGCAATCGCTGTCCATCTGCGAACATTATAGCTTATTTAAACGGCATATTATAAGTGTAATCAGGCAAAACCTCAATCACAATTTTGCAGAAGATCGTAGTATTTTTTCATTAGCACAAGATCGTAATTAACTAATGAGTTATAAGCTTCGGTAACCAGTTCGGTCAAAATAGAAGAGCCCAACTTACCGCCCCCATTGGGAATGGAGTCATAATAAGAAATTAATTCCTTCACCCTTATTATTTCATACAACAATAATTGCACTAAGTCGGCCTGGGGGCCTGCCGGTTTACCTGAACTATTATTGCTGTTGAGAAAATCTAAGGGATCATTGGTGGTAGACGTCATTTTCAATAGGATCGGCCTTTTAGCTTTTATCAACTTTATTACAAGAGTCCTAACAACTTTGTAAAAGCTATAAAGCTAAATAAAGAACATTTGTTTCAAAAAAAATAAAAAAAACGAAACAAAGTTTCCATAAACAAAAAGAGCCTTATAAATAAGGCTCTTTTTGTTTAATTTATGAGGTTATTACTTAGCTGCTTCAGGCTTAGGCAATAAAACTTTACGAGAAAGTTTCAGTTTACCTTGCTTATCAACATCAAGTAATTTCACGCGTACTTCGTCGCCAACTTCAAAAATACCGTCCATAGTTTCAATACGTTTATGGTCTATTTCTGAAATGTGCAGCAAACCGTCTTTACCCGGCATAATTTCAACAAATGCACCAAAAGGCATAATTGATTTTACTTTACCTTCGTAGATCTCGCCTACTTCTGGTTTTGAAGCAATGGCTTTGATACGCGATACTGCTTTATCAATTGATTCTTTATTATCAGCAAAGATCTGAACGATACCCTGGTTGCCAACTTCTTCAATTGAGATGGTAGCACCGGTTTCGCGTTGCATTTCCTGGATGATCTTACCACCGGGCCCGATAACAGCACCGATAAACTCTTTGTCTATCTTGATGGTGATGATACGCGGAGCGTGTGGTTTGTAATCTTCGCGCGGCTCGGTAATGGTTTTAGCCATTTCGCCAAGGATATGTAAACGGCCTTCTTTAGCCTGATTTAACGCATTAGTTAAAACTTCGTATGATAAACCGTTGATCTTTAAGTCCATTTGTACAGCAACGATACCGTTTTTAGTACCTGTTACTTTAAAGTCCATGTCACCCAAGTGATCTTCGTCGCCCAGGATATCAGAAAGGATAGCATATTTGGTACCCATTTCGTTAGTGATCAAGCCCATTGCGATACCTGATACCGGGTTGCTGATCTTAACACCTGCATCCATCAGCGCCAATGTACCGGCACAAACCGTAGCCATTGATGATGAACCGTTTGATTCAAGGATATCAGAAACAACACGGATAGTATAAGGGTTTGAATCATCAGCAGGCAATACGCGTTTTAATGAGCGCATAGCCAGGTTACCATGACCGATTTCACGACGGCCTGCTCCCCTGTTAGGGCGAACCTCGCCGGTTGAGAAACCAGGGAAGTTGTAGTGTAATAAGAATTTCTGGTAACCGTTAATGAAAGCACCGTCTATCATTTGCTCATCATCCTTAGCACCTAAGGTAACGGTGGTTAATGATTGAGTCTCGCCACGGGTAAACACAGCCGAACCGTGAGCCGATGGCAAATAACCAACTTCGCTCCATATCGGCCGGATCTGTGTAGTTGTACGGCCGTCTAAACGTTTACCTTCGTCTAATACCAGGTTACGGATAGCGTCATACTCCACATCGTGGTAATATTTTTTAGCCAATGATTTAGTGATATCGTCGATCTCGCCTAAAGTAGCGATATACTCGTCGCGTACTGCTTTAAATTTAGCGCCACGCTCGTCTTTACCTGAAGCCTCGCCGGCAATAGCGTAAACTTTGTCATAAGTAGCAGCGTAGATAGCTTTCTCTAACTCATCATTGCTGTGCTCATGGCTATAAACGCGTTTTTCGGTTTTACCAACTTCAATAGTTAATTGTTTTTGTATAAAACACTGTACTTTAATGGCTTCGTGTGCAAATTTAATTGCTTCAACCAGTTCAGCTTCTTGTATCTCAGCACTCTCACCTTCAACCATGTTGATATCATGCTCGCTACCGGCAACTATAAATTCTAAAGTTGCGTTAGCTAACTCGCTTAATTTAGGGTTGATAACCAATTTGCCATCAATTTTAGCTACACGAACTTCTGATATCGGGCCATTGAAAGGAATATCAGACACAGATAGCGCTGCTGAAGCGGCTAAACCAGCTAAACAATCAGGCATGATATCTTTATCTGCAGATATCAGGGTGATCATTACTTGTGTATCAGCGTGATAATCTTCAGGGAACATTGGGCGTAAAGCGCGGTCAACCAAACGAGAGATCAAAACCTCATAGTCTGATAAACGTGCCTCACGGCGTAAAAATCCACCGGGGATACGTCCGGTAGCGGCATATTTTTCCTGATAGTCAACAGAAAGCGGTAAAAAGTCTACCCCTTCTTTTGCTTCAGGCGATGAAACTACGGTAGCCAATAACATGGTATCACCCATTTTTATCACTACTGATCCATCAGCTTGTTTGGCCAGTTTTCCTGTTTCGATCTCGATGGTGCGGCCGTCACCTAAATCGATCACTTTTTTAATTACGTTTAAACTCATTTTGTTTGTTTTGTGATGCGTTTTTCATCTTTTAGAACGCACCGGTTTTTATTGTGTGTAAATAATTGCGTAAAAGTAAAAAAGCCATCTCCTAAAAGAGACGGCTTTTTGTAAAAGATAAGTTTATTTACTTAATGATATCCCTAAGCTGTAATGCTTTGATGATAGCACGGTATCTTTCAATATCCTTTTTGTATAGGTAAGCCAACAATCCGCGGCGTTTACCTACTAATTTTTGCAGTGAAAGCTGAGTTGAAAAATCATGTTTGTTCTTTTTCAAATGGCCTGTCAAATGCGCGATGCGGTAAGTGAACAATGCTACCTGACCTTCGGTTGAACCTGTGTCGGTGGCTCCTTTACCATGTTTTGCGAAAATCTCTTGTTTCGCCTCTGTACTTAAATACATTACCTGAATAATATTAAAGCGTAAATAATTTTGTTAATTGTGGGTGCAAAGATAGATTTTAAATTCAGAATTAAAAAGTTAAAATTCAAAAGATATAATTAACATAGCCACCTCTTCACTAACACTTTATCAATAAACAAATAATTAAAGCGGCTTTTCTCTTTTATACAAATAATTCTTTCCAAAAGTAGTAAAGTGATCTTTTCGCTTACCAGGGTCAAAAAACTCAATTAAGGCATTATTCGGGCCTTCAAAAAGCCAGAATGTCTGGTTAACCAATTTCCCGCCTACATAAAGATCCATTGTGATGGGTTGTTTAGTAAAATCAACAATATAGTTCATTAAAACAGCATTGGTTGCTGTCTTTTTTATAACGCGGTTTGAATCAATAAAATTTAATTTCGATTCCCTCGGCTCATTTTTAAAAGTGAGCACCCATTGACCAAGCAGGTCTTTATAGGTTGGTAATCTTATTGCTGCGCCGGGCATCTCTTTTTTATCCTTCACAAAAACAGCTACTTTTTTATTTGTGGTATCAGCGTTGTTGGGTATCGACCAGCCAAACCTTATTAAAAATGTACTATCATTTAAAAATTTAATGTACGGATGCGCGTATTTTGGCTTTTTAGCATCTATTTGTATGGTGTAACTTAATTCAATAATATCCTTGTTGGCCTTGACCGTGTAATTCATTTTATTGTACAAAAAACCATCGTTTCCTACCCACACTCCTGTCGAGTCCGTTAAAAAATAGATATTAGCTTGCTTATTTCTCGCTTCGCGCCAATGACCAATAAGATCTTTAACGGTGTACTGCTGCGCGTAAACACCCGCCGCGTTAATAATGAAGAATAAAGTAATGAGTATTTTTTTTGACATGTGACAGCGCCTTTTAGGTTTAATCAAATATATGATGATTCTGTAAACCATCAACCACCGGTAGCTATCTCAATCAAAATATCCTGAAATCTAAAATAAAAGCCAAACGTTTTACGGATCAGTTGTGGCTCTTTTTCCAAATATATCCCGCCAACTTTCAGCCGTTCAAATATCGCCGTCACCTCTGCTTCTGTTGATTGAAAAAAGCCTATGTGAAACGCGTCCGGGTAAGCATGATTGCCGTTTTGATTAAGTTTTTCAGACATTAGCACCAGTGTAAAGCCGTCCTCTCCTTTTAAAACGGAGAGTGTATCATTTAGCTTAATATCTTCTGATCTGAAATTGAAGTAGGTTTCGAAAAACTCGCGTGCTGCCGTTACATCTTTTACCGGCAGATTAATGTGATTTAATTTCATAGCGTATATAATGTTCAAATATCCATATTTGTAATAATGACAACAACACCTATTTACAGCACTTTTGAAACCGAATACCGTGTACGCCCGGACGATATTGATATGTACCGCCACGTACATAACAGTAAATATTTTGACTATGTATTAGCCGCCAGGTATGACCAAATGGAGCGTTGCTATGGTATGCCTATGGAACACTTTTTAAACCAGGGCTTCGGCTGGCTGGTGCGCAGCGTATTTGTTGACTATAAAAGGCCGCTATTGCTTGGCGATTATTTTATCGTATCTACCGGAATTGAAAGCATTAATGAAAAGAACTGCCGCGTAAAATTCAGCATTAAAAATAAAGCTACCAATAAGGTTTGTTGCGATGGCTGGTTTGACTTTGTAATGGTGGATATTAACGGCGGCAAAGCTATTAACATTCCTGCTGATGTTATTGAACATTATACCTCATTCACCATATAAAAAACGCCGGGGTACTTATAAGCAACCGGCGTTAAAATGATTTATCTATATAGCTTAATTATTTTCAGCGTACTTTTTAAAGTTATTTAAAATAGCCTGCCAGCCGCCTCGCTGCATTTCTAAAGGATTGATGCTTTCAGGGTCAAAAGTTTCAATAACTTCAGTAGTATCACCCTTGGGTATAAAACTAACCGATACTGTCCTGCCGTCTTCCATTTTATAGGCTATCAGGGTATTTTCTTTAACATCAGTATAAACGCCTCCAAAATCAAAGCTAAAGCTGCCGTCTTTAGCGGCCATAGTAGTTTTAAAACTACCGCCGGTTTTCAGGTCATTTTCAGCGTGTGGCGCATGCCAGTCATCAGATGCCTGGCACCATTTGGTGATATGCTCCGGGCCGTTCCATAGTTTCCAAACTTTTTCAACCGGCGCGTTAATTGTAGCTTCTACTGTAATTGTTGTTTTTGCTGTAGTTTCCATTTTTTTATTTTTTGAGTGATCGTTTAAATATTTATAAACCAAAGGTACAGCCGGCCTAACAAAACAGTAGCGGGTAAAAATGACTTTTACAGGGGGTGATTTACCACAAATGTTAATGATCTAAATAGCGCCCTCTATCAGCTCGCCATAAAAATCTGCCACGCTCATACCTGCCGCCCTTACCTGCTGTGGTATCAGGCTGTTTGACGACTGGCCGGGTGTGGTGTTTATTTCAATGAAGTAAAAATCGTTGGTGTTTTCCTGCAGGATAAAATCTACCCGTGCCATACCACGGCAGTTAAGGCGCAGGTAAACCTCGGTAATGATCTCGGCACTCTCGGCATCCTTTGCATGAGTCAGATCAGCAGGCGTAACTTCTTTAGTAACCCCGGCGGTATATTTAGCTTCGTAGTCAAAAAAATCTTTTGAGCTGATGATCTCTGTAGCGGGTAATACCGTTACTTTACCGTGTAAACGAGCTATGCCCCTGCTAAACTCGCGGCCCTTTATAAATTCTTCAACCAGGATCTCATTATCTTCATTAAACGCTTTGTGTAAAGCATCGGGCAGTTCGGCAGCGCTATACACTTTGCTCATACCTACACTGCTGCCGCCATTATTAGGCTTAATAAACAACGGAAATTTTAAAGACGATGCTATACTACCAATATCATGGCCGTCATTTTTAAACAGGCGGATAGATTTAGCCGTATTTAAACCATGTATACCATGAACAATAGTTTTGGTATAAGCCTTATTCATGCTGATGGCTGATGTGGTAACATCACAGGTATTATACGGGACACCCAACATATCAAGATACCCCTGCATTTTACCATCCTCGCCGGGTGTACCGTGTATGGTTATGAACGCGAAATCAAACTTTATTTTTTCACCTTTGATAGTTATGCTGAAGTCGTTTTTATCAACATCCACCCTATCGCTTTCATCTTCATAAAACCAACGGTCGCGGTTTACTAAAATGGTGTAAACGTTATATTTGGCCTTATCTAAATTGTTAGCAATATTTTTTGCGCTGTTTAATGATACTTCATATTCGCCGGTAAACCCGCCGGCCAAAAGCGCTATATTCTTAGTTGTCATACGGCCAAATATAAATATTTTTAAAGGCCTGTGTCTAATTAATACATTAGTTTTTCAAACTGTAAAATCCGAAATTATCCTTATGTTTGATGCTTAATTAAGTATAATATTACCTACTGCAGATGAGTAAATTCGGGGCTTATTTAAAAACCACATCTTTCAGAAACAATATACTGCTGGCTATAGGTTCTGTTATTGCGGTGGTGCTGATAGCTTTTTTTAGTTTAAGTTTTTATACTAACCATGGCTCGGGCATACCGGTACCCATGCTTAAAGGCATACCTATTGAAAAAGCCATCAATATATTAAAAGATCAGGGATTTAATTACCAGATAGATTCGGTTTATGTGGGTGATGCGCCGCCAGGAACGGTGATAGAACAAGATCCGGACCCCGAAACCAGCGTTAAAGAAAACCGTGTGATCTATTTGACCATGGTTACCCTTAAGGCTCCGCCGGTAGATTTGCCGGATATCGATCAAATGCCATATATACAAGCGGTCGCTACTTTGCAAAACAATGGTTTGAAAGTGGGTGATACTACTTATCGTGCAGATATAGCGTTGAATGTGGTATTAGAAACCAAATTGGCAGGACAAACTATTAAGGCCGGCACTAAAATACCTAAAGGCTCAAAAATTGACCTTGTATTAGGCGATGGTGTTGGCGCGAGCGAAGTTGAAGTACCTGACCTGACCAACCAGGATCTGGATGCCGTACGTTTTGTGTTAAAAACCTCTAACCTTAGCTTAGGTACCATCACCTATGAAGGGGCTATTACTGATTCAAGCAATGTGGTAGTGGTTAGCCAGTCACCAATGAAAACAGATTCGGTAACGAAGGTGAGCATCGGTACAAAAATTAACTTAGTGGTTACCCAGGGCAAAAAGTAATGCAGCAGATAGATGCACAAAATTTAAAAAACAGGCTATCGGCCAATGAAAGCTTAAATTTACTGGATGTGCGCGAGGAGATAGAATATCATACCTATAACATCGGCGGAAAAAACATACCGCTATCTAAATTAACAAATAATCTCGGCTCAATAGGCTATAACAAAACCGACGAAATTATTGTTATATGCAAAGCCGGCTTACGAAGCGATACGGCTCAATCAATCCTAATACAAAACGGGTATCAAAACGTAAAGAATTTAACAGGCGGATTATTAGCGCTGCAAAGATTGCAGGCATAAGCTTATTTTAATACTATGACTAAACAAAAAACATCGCAGGGCGGCTCATTAAAGAAGTTTATTATCGCCCTTGTAGTTTTGGCCGTTATTGGCTTGGGGGGAACTTTAATATTTTATTACCTAAGATATTTTGATGCCAACGTTACCGGCAAAGAAGAATACCTGTACATACATACCGGGGAAGATTTTAATGACGTATACAAAACTATTCGTGATAAAGGGATAGTTAAAGATACCATCACCTTTGCCTGGGCAGCCCGTAACATGAAGTATACTAACCATGTTAAACCCGGTAAATACCGCCTGCACGAAGGAATGAGCAACCGCAAATTTATCAGGATGCTGCAGTTGGGCGAACAGGAACAGGTCGACCTGTCTTTCCACGTATTCAGGACCAAACAACAATTTGTTGGCTTTGTCAGTAAAAAACTCGAGGCTGATTCATTGACGCTGTTGCGTTATTTGGATTCGGCAGAATTTGTTAAGCAATTCGGTTTGGATACTGATAATGCTTTTGTGATGGTTATGCCCGACAGTTACAAGCTTTACTGGAACATTGCGCCGGATAAATTTTTTAAACGCATGTATGCGCATTATGAAAACTTTTGGACACCAGAGCGTAAACAACAAGCTGCCGCGATTAATCTTACTGTGCCACAGGTCTCTATTTTAGCCTCAATAGTTGATGCTGAAGCATTATATGATGATGAAATGCCAACCATTGCAGGTCTTTACTTAAACAGGCTGCGCAAGGGCATGAAATTAGAATCAGATCCCAGCGTTATCTTCGCCATGAATGATTTTACCATACACAGGGTATTGAATAAGTATCTTTTGGTTAACTCGCCTTATAACACTTATATGCATACCGGTTTGCCACCGGGCCCGGTAATGCTGCCATCTGTAAACGCGGTTAAAGCCGTACTTAATTACCAAAAGAACGATTACCTGTACATGGTAGCTAAAGAGGATTTTTCAAACCGCCACAATTTTGCTGCAACCGAAGCAGAGCATAAAATTAATGCGGCGAAATTTCATAAGGCGCTTGATGAGCATAACATTAAAAAATAATGTTTGAGCATTCAACCAAAATAAGGGTACGCTACGGCGAAACCGACCAGATGGGCTACATGTACTATGGTAATTATGCCGAGTTCTACGAGGTTGGCCGCGTTGAAATGCTGCGCAGCCTGGGTTTAACCTACAGCGGCATGGAAGCATCAGGAATTATGATGCCCGTGCTTGAAATGAAAAGCAAGTATTTAAAACCTGCTTTATATGACGAGGAGATCACCGTAAAGGTGATCATGGATAAAATGCCGGGGGTTAAAATTCATTTCAGGTACGAGTTGTTTAATGAAAAGGAAGAATTGATCCACCAGGGCGAAACCCTTTTGGTGTTTGTTAATATGACCACTAATCGCCCCTGCCTACCCTCTTCAGAATTTTTAGAAAAAATAAAGCCATTTTTTGAGTAAATTAGCTTCGAATGAGATGGCTGCATCGTTTATTACTCCGTGTAAAACTATACCGGGCCTTTATTAAATGGACCAAATCCATTGTCCTGCCAGGGTTTGGCAACCTTTCTGTTTATGCGGTAACCATTTCGCTCATCAACGAATTTCTGGAAGATTCACTGCTAAATAAGGCATCATCGCTTGCTTATAATTTCATGCTGGCGCTTTTCCCGGGCACGCTATTTTTATTTACGCTGATAGCTTACGTGCCCATTCACAACTTCCAGGAAAAGCTGTTGGAGTTATTACGTACACTATTACCAACCTACGCCTACCTGGCGCTTGAAAACACCATCGAAGATATCCTGAAACACCAAAACGCCGGCTTATTATCATTGGGCTTTGTTACCGCCTTATACTTTGCTACCAATGGTGTAGGTACGCTCATGCAGGCATTTAATGATTCGTCCCTGATATTAGAAAAGCGCAGCTGGCTAAAACGGCGTGGCATTGCCATGCTGCTTACCGTAACTATAAGTTTAGCACTTATAATTGCTATAGCCATTATGATAGCCGGCGAGAGTGTAATTAATTACCTGCAAAGCCATATTGCCAGCAAGAGCCATTTCTGGATCTACCTGTTGCTGCTATCGCGGTGGATCATAATTGTTATCATATTCTTTGTTACCATTTCTGTTTTATACCGTTATGGGCCATCGCATAAATTGAAGTGGCCTTTTTTAAGCCCCGGCTCCATATTGGCTACAGGGCTGGCTATTTTAACCTCATTAGGGTTTACCTACTATATTAATCATTTTGCAGGCTATAATAAGTTATACGGATCTATCGGTGCGATTATCGTGGTGATGTTATGGCTGTATTTAAACTCGCTTATTTTGCTGATCGGGTTCGAATTAAATGCAAGTATTGACCTTTCAAGACGCAATTTAAAGATCGTAAAACCACGTTTTAACTCTTTCCGCGCCGAAAAACTCACAAACTAAGTTTTCAACAAATTAATTTACAGTGGGTTATCACTTATTTAACAGAATGTTAAAAAAAGTGAAATTCACACTTGCCAATTCGGGCCGGATTTGTACTTTTGTCCCCGGAGAGTTGGCAGAGTGGTCGATTGCGGCAGTCTTGAAAACTGTTGACTGTAACAGGTCCTGGGGTTCGAATCCCTAACTCTCCGCTAAACAAAAAAGCCATTACATATGTAATGGCTTTTTTGTTTAAAAACATTTTTGTGTCCCTCTTATCAACTATTCCACCATTTTAAAGGAAATTCTATTTTATCGACAGATCCGGCAACGAGGTCTGGTTTATACGCAAATTGACTCAATTGTTCTTTGGTAGTAATGCCTGAAAGCACGAGAATGGTTTTGTACCCCATCTGAACGCCACCTTGTATATCGGTTTCCATGGTGTCGCCTATAACAGTAGTTTCTGCTGTTTCCAATCCCAGGTATTTCCGTGCCGAACGCATCATTACCGGGCTGGGCTTGCCGGTAACAAAAGCCTTTCTGCCGGTCGCTTCTTCTATCATAGCGGTTGTTGCAGCAATGCCAAGATTATTCCAGCCGGGTTTCTTGGGTGATGGGTCGCGGTTGGTTGTAATGAACTTAGCACCGGCAAGGATCATATCAACAGCCCGCTGCACCATTTCAAGTGTAAAGTTCCTCCCCTCGCCCAATACAACAAATTCAGGGTCGCTGTCTACCAGGGTGATCCCGTTTTCATGCAGGCTGGTGAGCAAGCCACCCTCACCCAACACATAAGCTGTTCCGTTCGTCGACTGGTCGCCTAAAAATTTCCCGGTAGCCATAGCGCTTGTGTAAACGTGTTTGGTTTCAACCGTTATGCCCAATCGTTTTAATTTACGCACCACCTCCAGGCTTGTTGGTTTGCTATTATTGGTCATAAACGCGAAGGGAATATCTTCGTCAACTAATTTTTTAATGAATTGATCTGCGCCGAAAATAAGTTGTTCGCCGCTGTAGATCACGCCGTCCATATCAATTAATAATCCGTGTTTCATAAAACTGGTTTCTGATCAAAAATAACTTTTTAATGTCATATGCAACAACCAAAGTCAAAAAGGACAATATGTGATTGACCTTAATTTTTCGCCATGTTGATCAGGGAATTTTACAGATCTTTAATATTATCATCAGGAATGCGGTCTATTAGTTTAACATACGGATCGATACCGGCTTTTACCGGTTTACCCTTTACAATAACCGATATGGTATGTTGTCCGGCTTTTAGCTTGTACTTTTTTAAATAAAGCGGGTTGGTTTGCGTACGGCCCAGTTTATCTTCTGTTTCGGCCGCAAACACACCTATATCAATATAGTCGTTCATTTTTAACGCGGGTTTTTCATTACCTGCGCTATCGGCATACATTTTACGGGTGCTTACCTTCATTGTTACTTTGTACTCATCCTTTTTACCCGTTGGTACCGATGTAACATCATCCATTTTATTTTCATAAAGGGTGATCTTATTCCAGGTATCATCCAAGTAATATTTCACACTGTCAGGCACATGTTTATTGATGTACCGATACAGGTCATTACTTCCCGGAAATGGTGGGTCGGGATGAAAGGCGTAAGCATTTCTAAACTCGCGTAAAGCGTTATTCAATGTATCCATCCCTATCAGGTCCTGCAGCCCGTAAAGTATCAAAGACCCTTTTTGATACCACTCGTAAGGCTTATTACAATTGATAAACACATTTTCCTTTTTTGTTTCGCTGGCCCGGCCACGCAGGTAACCATCAAGCTCTTGTTTTAAGAAACGCTTCATGTTATCCCTTCCATATTTGCGCTGGGTAAGTATAAGGGCGGTATATTCTGCCAACGCCTCCGAGATCAGGTTTGATCCTCGTGTGCGGTTAGGTACAACCTGGTGTCCCCACCACTGGTGTGCCAGTTCATGCGCGGTCACAAAATATGCGTAATCAAATTTCTTGGGGTCCCTGAAATCTGTTGTCCAGCCAAATCCTTCTTCATAAGATACGGTATTGGGGAACGATTGCGCAAAGGTTCTGTATTTCGGATACTCCAACAAGCGCATTTGCTTAAACTGGAAAGGACCGTACGATTTAGAATAATAATCGATACCGTCTTTATATGCAGCCATAAAACGGTTAAGGTTAAAAGCATGTGCATAATGATAGTATAATTCAAGCCGCACCTTTTTGCCGTTAAACATGGTAATGCTATCAAATTTAGTAGTGTACCTTGCAGATACTACATCAAAAAACAAATCGACCTTAGGGTCATCCTGTATGTAGTGATAATAGTTACGGCCGTCTTTTTTCCAGGCCTTATCCAGGTAACCCGGCGCAATAGCCAATTGGTCGCCAATTGTACTTACTGTGATATCATAATTTACCAGGTCCGCATCGTCATTAAATAAAAGTGTGCTGATCCCTTTTTTATCTGTTTGTGGCGGGTATTCGTCTTTTTTTTCAGGCAGATGATATTTAGTCCGCTTTTCATCACTATTCAATTCGTTATCCGGATCATAGCCGATAGTGGGTAAACCTCCGGCATAAAAAGTCCCGTTATGAACTATGTCGGTCCCAGAAATATCGTTGGTAAACCCTCTGTAGGCCACAACCGAATTGATTTCAAGTATGGCGCTATCACCGGGCTGCATAATTGCGGGCAACTTGTAAATGCGGTATTTAGCAGTATCTTTTTTTGATCTGAACCAATTAAACTGTCCTCTCTTATACAACAGCGGGTAAGTTACTGCCATATTTTTATTATTGTATTTTACTGTAAAACTTTCAAGCCCGGTTCCATTTAAATGAAGTGTGCTTATAGCCACGCCTGTTTTATTTACCAGTTTAATTATCCCCTTAACCAACACCTTTCTCTCCATCGGGAAGATATCTGCAAACATTTTAAGGCTGGTCACTTTGGGCTGATCCAGCTTTTCATACTTTTTGAGGGTCTTTTCGTATTGTGACTGCCTATATTCAGTTTCGGTTGTGCTTAGATAATCATTGATATAACTTACATTGTAATAGATATATGAGCCAACTGCGAAAAAACAAATTATCAGCCCAAAAAATAAGTATTTGGGCACTCCATGAAATCTTTGTTTAAAAATTGACCAGCGCTCTTTGAATGTTGACACCACACCTCTTGAAAAAAACATAGCAGCAAGAATCAACAGCAGGCAACCAAATATCATCCAGTAAAAATTAAACCAAAATACCGGCCGGGCCATATGCCCTATCCCATCCATGTCCGACCAGATATAATTAGGCATGTATGAATAAAACAGCAGGTTATAATCCATATGCCCGAAATTGCGGAGCGAATACATAATAACCCATATTATGATAGATATACCATGCCCGGCAAACTTATTATTCACAATGATATGCACCGCAAATGATAGCATGATCATTTGTATAAACTGAGGAAAGGTTATAGCATACAGCTCTGTAAAGTAAACATCTAGCCTGAAATCTGTAAAGCCTTTAAACACCTGTACAAGTAGCCCGACAATTAATGGTATTGTAGATAGCGCAAAAGCCAAGGTAATCAGTCCTAACAGCTTTGACCCATATAAAACCCAGTCGGGCGTTGGCAAGGCATCGTTAATGATGGCAAAGCGGCTTGTTTTGTCGCGATGGATAGTTTCGCCGGTATAAAAAACAATGATGATGAAAATAAATAACAGGTAGTCATAATTTTTATACGTCATCAGGTTAACCGTAAGCGGATAATTGGGGACACTATACAACTGATCGCCTATCCAGTAATCAAGCGCCAGAAAAATAACCCCGCCCAGCAAGATCACCCTAAAATAAACATCGCGCACAATGCTCAGGTACTCGATTTTAGCCATGTTAAACATGATGCGGCGATAGTAATTACCGGCAAAACTGATCGAAACCTTTGGCAGTGCCGACAGGTAAGCACGCAGGCCTTCCCCTGTTTCGGCTACCTGTTTCTTCATGCGTCCCCCGCCAAAAAACCGTTTAAAGCTAAAACCAAAATAAGTAGCCAGGAGTATAAGCAACCCAACGCATGCCCATATAATACGGTTATATAAAACATAGCCTTTAATGGGCACCATCAACGTATTTTGTTCGGCAGGGGTATAAAACCTGGTTTCAAGGCTTATGGTATTAAGCGCGAAGGGATCAAGCAGTTTTACCAGGTTTTTATTCTCAATATCCCTGATCAAGAAATTTGAAAGCAGGTAAGCTATCAATAATAAAATACTTGCAGTATAAATGATCTTAACATTACGTGTTAAAGCTACCAGGCCAAAAAAGATAGAAGAAGTAAAAAACAGGTTAGGTATTACGATGCAGAAAAAAGGCTGAAGGAAATAAACCAAATGATTATGGTCAATACGTTTATCAGGCACCCAATCAAACAATGGCCCCAAAAACGTACCCACATATGCCCCGAAAATCAAAGATGTACTAATAAGCAACACGAAAATAAACGACCCCAGATACCTGCCCCAGAAATAACCGTTTTCTGTTATCGGGTAGGCCATGTAGTAGTTTTTGGTATTATAATCTATATCCCTGTATAAGGGCACCCCCATAACGGCCGAACTGACCAGCATCATGAAAAGGCTTAAAAAAGTGAAGATAATGGCCGTAAAAATGGGGGAATTATAATACACCTTTTCTGAACCATTGACCAATCCCGCACCGTAAACCGCGGCAGTAAGCAATAAAAATGTAGCAAAGTATAGATAGGTAGCCGGGCGCTTAAGCCGGTACTTTATTTCAAAAGTAAATATCTGCCAAAACATAAGCCGGTGGTTTAAAGGGTGATCACATCTACTTTTTGAGCTATTTTACTGAAGTAAAAATCTTCCAGGATAATTGGTACAGGTACAAAACCATTGCCCGGGTCTGTATCGCTAAATATCCGCAGGTTAAGCTGCCCTCCTTTTAATTGTGTGGATATGATGCTGTAGCTTTCTTTGTATTTGAGTACGTCATCCTTGTTTATGGTTTTACTGTAGATCTTACCTTCTATTTCGACAATCGCTGCGTCAGGCTCACCTTTATACATCAGTTCGCCCTGGCAAATAATGGCAAAGTCTGAACAAAGCGTACGCACATCCTCTACAATATGGGTAGACAGGATAACAATGGTATTTTCGCCGATCTGGCTTAACAGGTTGTAAAATCGGTTTCTTTCGGCGGGATCAAGTCCGGCTGTGGGCTCATCAACAATAATTAGTTTCGGGTTACCCATTAACGCCTGTGCTATGCCAAAGCGTTGTTTCATTCCGCCGGAATACGTTCCTAAGTTTTTCTTTTTGTCTTTGGTTAAGTTAACCTTATCAAGCAGGGCGCTAACAAGTTCCTTACGTTCAGACTTTACACCGATACCTTTTAGCTGTGCGATATGATCAAGCATCTCTTCGGCAGAAATACGCGGATAAACACCAAAATCCTGGGGCAAATAACCCAATAATTGCCTTACTTCGGCTTTTTTTGCGAGCACGTCAAGATCATCTAAAAATATCGACCCGGTATCGGCTTCCTGCAAAGTAGCAATAGTTCGCATCAGCGATGATTTGCCGGCCCCGTTAGGCCCAAGCAAGCCAAACATGCCCTGGTTAATAGTTAAAGAGATATTTTTAAGCGCGTGTACACCATTAGGATAGGTTTTAGAAAGCGAGTTAATGACTAATTGCATAAAAAGGTTGGTTTTCAGCAATTTAACAATACTATCGTAATTTTTAAAATTTAATTTTTCATCATTGAAATATAATTCCAACTAACATGATGAAAATATCCAGAGATTGGTACTTATTTACTATCTAAGCTTTTAATAAAAGCCACCAGATCTTTTTTCTCTTTGGCTGTTAAATGAAGTGGGCTGGCATCTAAAGTTTGATTATTAATTTTTATCCCCATACCGGCCCCACCGCCATTGTTATAAAAATCAATCACTTCATCCAGCGTTTTAAATACACCGTTGTGCATATAAGGCGCTGTAAGGGCTGTGTTACGTACTGTAGTTGTTTTAAAGGCATGGCGGTTAAAGCTATACGGCGATAAATTATAAAGGCCTTGGTCAGGGTCTATTTGTTTATCAGTCTTTGTATGCGGCACGCCAATTACTTCGGCATCTAACTGCATATATCGGGGCGGCAGCGTACCATTAAACAGCGGCAAATAATGGCAGGTCGAACAGCGGGCCTTGCCCATGAATAAATTAAAGCCTGCAACTTCATTTGTAGTAAGCGCCTCTCTCTTTCCCTGCATATATTGATCAAAACGGCTGTTAAGCGCGGTCAGGCTGCGGACATAGCTTGCCAGCGCATTCATAACTTCCAAAGTATCTATTGACGACCTGTTACGCGCAGGGAAAACTATGGTGAACAATTTACGGTAAATGGTATCCTGCCATAGTTTTTGGGTGGACACCTGCATATCGCCATGCATCTCGTCTTTGTTCTGCACTACATCCCTCACCTGATCTTCAAGCGACGCGGCTCTTAGATCATAAAACTGGGCCGCCTGTAAAGCGGCATTGATGAGCGTAGGCGTATTACGTGTGATAAATTTTTTGCCGGTGATATCCAGATTCTTAGTCAAGCCATCGGTAAAAGCTTTATCCGGTTGATGACAGGATGAACAGCTGCGGGCCATTGTTCCCGAAAGCCGGGGATCAAAAAATAATTTCTTACCCAACATTATCTTATCCGTAGTAGCCGAGTCTGCGGGAGAGGCAGTATAAGCATTGCGGTTAAAAGCATTTGGGGCAAACAGCGTTTCAGCACCTTGATTAAGCAGCCGGTTATAATGTATATCAGGTAAGTTTAACTGATTGTGCAGTGATGTGATTGCCCCGGTAAGCGGGTTAGCGTATTTGGTAAGAAAGACGATGCGGTTAAAATTATCAAAACTTACAGGTTGCTTTAAATAGCTTATAGCTGCTAAGAACAATGGCCCGAGCTTATTACCGCCGGGATAGTTTGCTATCACCTGATTCAGGCTTTGCAACGCGACGACAGATTCATTGAAACAGTTACGCGAGAGCGGGTCATCAAAGCGGTTCAGACCTAATGCTTCGATGCGAAAAACCTCTAACTTAACAGCGTCCAGTATTTGCCAGTCCTGCAAGTCGGCATGATTAAAAAAAGCTTGATATTCTACCGCGTTATCCGCCAGACCGGCCATCAACACTTTTAATTTTTTTGTTGATGATAATCTCCGAAACAACTCCTCTTCTATCATCTGCAATCCATTTGGCTGAATTACCTGGCCGTTAAGCTCGGTTTCAGGCACCGGCGGCCCGTTTACCTGCCTTGTAGTTAAAGGCACAAAATACTCGGCAGCCCATTCTATTTTTTTATAGGCCAACCGCATTTTGATAAACGCCGAGTGTAGTTGTTGAGTATGCGTTGCATCTACAGGAATACGTTTCAAATCCTGGACAGCCATAGCAAAGCTGTCCGCCTGTAACCTTAGCCGGTTTTGTACAGTTTGTGTCGGTGTTGTTTCCCGGAATGCAAACAGACTATAGCCCGTGATCCCAAACGCAACCAGTGCAATGGTCTTAAAACTTGAATGCATGACTCAGCGGATCGGCTTTCTTGTCGCGCTCGTTAAGCGGCTCAAGTCCCCAACGCTTTTCAATGAAAGACAATATACTTACGGTTTCATAACTGGTATGATCTACATAACCCTTTTTGGCAAATGGCGAGATGATCAGCGCAGGAATCCGGGTTCCCGGCCCCCACTTGTCTATCACCGGCGGGGCCACATGATCCCAGAAACCACCGTTTTCGTCATAGGTCAGAATAATTACAACATCCTTGCCATTTGGCCCGTTCAGTACCGCGTTTATTAGTTCCACAGCGTGAGTTTCACCTCCTTTAACGGTCGATTCACCCGGGTGTTCATTTTCTAAGCCGATGGGTTTTACAAATGATACAGCTGGCAGCGTTCCTTTTTTTGCTGCTTCCAAAAATTCTGTTTCGTCTTTAAGGTGTTCTTTACGTCCTAGTGTACCTGCAGCATATTTTGAAAAATAAGCAAATGGCTGGTGATGGTACGTGAATGTAGGCGCAGGTTTTCCCTGCATGATATTGTTCCAGCCGCCCGAATACCAGGCCCATGAAATTTTTTTATCAGACAACCTGTCACCGATAGTTACGCCGTTCTGGGTTGGTACCAGGTTTTCGGGGTTATCTTTTTCCGGGTGGAGATTTATCGAGTTAGCAGTATTTACCGCATAGCCATCGGGCGTTATCATTCCGTCCTTGATTAGCTTACCTGAAGCATCTTCCTTAGCTACCAGCCTCTCTACCGCGTTGGGAAATACCGGGGATGCAGCGGCGATCAGCCATTGATGATTAAGAAATGACCCGCCGAAAGCGCTATGAAAAAAATGATCGCAAATAGTGTATTGTTTGGCAAGATTATACAGCGGCAGGTCTTTGGTATTATAATACCCCATGGTAAAACCTTTGTTGTCATTATAAAGCGCGTACTTATCCATTTTACCGCCATCTATCTGGAATTGCTCCTGGTAAAATCGATGTGTGGGATCAGGGCTGATCTGATCGGCAGCTACGTACTGATCTATATTGAAATAAGTATTTGGCAGGTTGGTAGGGAAAGCACTACTGCGCGGTATTGGCGGCAACGTTGTATAGGGTTGACCGTTTGCATCTAATTGAATAATGTTTTCTTTTTTGGCATTATCAAGGCCCACAGCACCCGGGAACTGCCCCCAAAGGTTATCAAAGCTGTGGTTCTCCATATAGATAACCACTACATGTTTTACTTTATTGATCTGGGCATCGGCCGGTTTCTGTGCTAAACCGACAGCGGCTAACAGCAGTATAGAACTTTTAAATATTGTTTTCATAAATATCAAACGAATATAAAAAGTAAAACGTCAATCACGAGAAAACTCTTCAAGATGTTACTTAATTCAATGACGGGATATTTAAATCTTTAATATTTTATGAAAACGTAAATAAACATGAAGAAATAACAGCACTATCTACGTAATACAATAGCAAATAAGCATCGTAGAATTATCTACGACATAGCTTAAGACATTCACTATAATTAATATAGTGCCTAAAGGTTTACATGTATGCTTGAGGCTCGCTTCCGGTATCCTTATGCTGCCACAAGATCACCTAATGACACATTAAGCAATTGGCAAATGTCATTCAGGTTTTCAACAGTCATAGAATATGTATTACCCAACCAGGCTCTTAGCGGGCGTATTTCCAGGCGCATCAGGGTTGCAAAGTGCTGTCGCGACCAACTATTTTGGCTTAGTATATTTTCTATACGCTCGGCTATAAGCTGACGATTTTCTTTTAAACTGATATCGGCAGGGCTGAGTTTGCTGAGAATAACAGCCAGCAATGAAGTGCGGTTTTCTGTCATAACGTAAGTTTTAAAAGTACTGTGCGCTTAAAGTTAGAAAACGATTTCAGCAAATACAAATTATTAATTAAATTCTAACGTAAAAGTCATGCCCGCACCAGGGCTGCTGCTTGCAGATATGTGCCCACCCATTACTTCTACCTGACTTTTGATCAGGAAAAGGCCGATACCACGTGCATCGCCGTTACCATGAAAGGTGTTGTACATACCAAAAAGTTGATCGCCGTATCGCGTCATATCAATACCGAGGCCATTATCACTAACGGTTAAGATGATTTTTCTACCCTCCTGCCGGGCTTTTAATGTGACCAACAAAGGCCTTTCCGGGTCACGGTATTTTATGGCGTTGGTGAGCAGGTTTAAAAGGATACTATCCAAATAGGCCTGATCATAATCAAACCAAAGATCTTTATCTACTTCATTAACCAATGTACCGTCTACCTGTTGTAATGGCAATTCCATTACCTCAGCTATCTTAAAAACCTGATCGTACAGGTTGAGTGATTTAATGGTTTGTTTGCCTGAGCTTTGTACATCTACAACATTGTTCAGATCTGCAAGCGTTTCCTGTAGATTCCTTGCGTTAACTTTTAACAAGTTAGTCAGCTGTTCTTTTTCCGCCGGATCGGTTTCTTCTTCTAAAAGCTGGGTTATTAGCTGGATATTGCTACCATGCGAACGCAGGTTATGCGAAACAATATGGGCGAAATTTAGCAACCTGCTATTCTGTGCGGTAATTATTTCAAGTGTTTTAACTCTTTCAAACTCCATATGCTTGCGTTCAGTAATGTCCTTAAGCTGCGAAACAAAATATAGCGGAGATCCGTTTTGGTCGCGCACCAGGCTGACATATAACAATGCCCATATTACACTGCCATCCTTATGGAAATAACGTTTATCCATCTGGTATGACCCGATGTTACCATTAACCAGCTGCTGCATTTGATCGAGATCACTCTGCAGGTCGTCGGGATGTGTGATCTGCTGAAAAGAAAGTGCAAAAAGTTCAGGTGCTGAATAACCCAGCATCTCACTTATCTTGGGGTTAACACGCATCCATTGGCCTTTAAGCGAAACCAAAGCCATACCAATGGGGGCAAATTCAAAAGCCTGGTGAAACTGGGCTTCCTGCTCGGCCATTCTATGAAACAAGGCCACCTGTTCGGTTATCTCTTCAAGTGTACCATAAATTGCTATGCAGCGTTCTTCTTCAAATTCAGCCTGTACCCTGATCTTAACCCATTTTTGCCGTCCGTCCTGCGCGGTTATTTGTAATTGACCTATCTGCGGATCGCCGGTTTTGGCAGCCGTTTCAAGCAAATTTTCGATAGCAGCCTTATTATGATAAAAAGCAAGCGAATTGTCAAGACTCATATTGAAATCTTCAGGTACGGCATAGATCTGGCGTACAACAGTATTCCAATAAACCTCTCCGGTGACGAGGTTGCGTTCCCATATGCCGAGACCGGCCAGTGGGGTGACTTTCCGGTATAGTTCAAGTTTTGTTTGCATACGCGTTAGATTTAACGCAAAAAACGCCCTAATTGTTTCTGTATTAGGAACATCAGCAGTTATTTTGTTACATAACCGTGTTCAAACAAGGATTTATTACTTTTTTAGTGAATGCCCAATAAAGTAACCAATAACTAACGCGACGATGATGAGCACCCACCAAATGTACTGACGCATTTGGGCCATATCAACTTTTTTCTGAAGCTCCTGGATCTGCGATTCGTTAGCCAATTTCAGATTTTGCAGGCGCATATTCTGTTGCTGTAATTTAGACAGCGTGCCGCCAATCTCTGCAGGTTTTTCCTGTTCTTGTTTGTGGCGTTTGGTAAAACCACCTTCTTTCAGAAATTTTTCTCCTTTAGGCTTAAGCACCAGCTTTTCAGGCAATTCAAAATTGCCATGTTTGCCGGCCTCGGCAACCAATCCTTCACGGATCAGGATCTGTACCATAGCGAAAGCAGTTGCCTCGTCCTGGTCAAAAAGGCTCATTAACTGGGTACGAGTCAGGCTATCTGGGATGCCAAATGCTTCCAGCATCGCGTCAAGCATTTCGCATTCGTATTCATTCAGTTCAGTCATTACCACAAATTTAGTAATATCACAGCTAATATCAGGCGTTATTAAAAACTTGTTAGCCGATTATAAGCTATTTGAACATTAATAACTAAAATGGGAACCAATTAGTTCACAAATATTTCATCAGCAAATACCCATGATGGCTGGCCTTTTGCAGGATGCCATTGCGGTAATTTATAAATAGGTTTAGCAACCAGTTTAATACACGATATTGGGGCCGATACATTCAATTTACATACCATACCCGTTATAACAGTCGGATCATCTTTCTTTTGCTCACCTGTTTTCAATGTGCTTATCAGTTTTAAATGATCTTTATCTTTACCGCCCCAAACCTGTATTTCGTTAGGCAAAAAGATCTGGTTGTTGATCATTCTGAGACAATTAAATGTGAGTGTATGTGGTGTTACGGGTTGATTGTAATATAATAATACCTGCATATCAATTTGGTATCCCAACCATTTCCCTGCATTGTAATCCATCGTACCCAACTCGCCGTCTGCTAATGCTTTTGCGCCACCAGCCCTGTATTTTTCGTTCGGAACGCTTAATAACTGAACACTGTCAGGCCTGAAACTATCCTTATAAAATGCGGCGCTAACAATGTTGCTGCCATACCAGCCGGGCTTATATGCCTTTGCTTTAATAGTTGAATTATCGGCAATCATAACACCGGGTTGATAAATTGCAGAATGCAGACTATCCGGGTCTGTACCATCAGTTGTATATCGGATGGTCACTCCTTTAATTGGATGGCTGATCACTAATGGTACCGGCTTAGAAAACACAAAAGCAGTATTTTTTATTTGCGGAGAGTTTAGCGGGATAAGTTTGCCATCATTCTTATAACCATCAATTATTTGTACTTTTTTATTAGCGGTTTTAAGCTGTTGAATATCTGTTGCACTTAACCCGCTGTTCCAGATCACCAATTCGTTCAGGCTTTTAAATGCGCCTAACTGATCAAGCGAATGAGGCTTTAATTGTGTGCCGGCAAGTGATAGCGACCGTAAATACTTAAGTGAGGTTAGTTCTTTTAAAGTGCTTCCGGTAATGTCAGTGTAGTTGAGGTTAAGTGTCCGTAGGTTTTCAAATTTGGCGATGGTTTTTAGTTCACCGTCTTTAACAGGCATTTTATGCAGATCAAGCGACACAATCTGTTTTTTAATCTCAGTCAGATCGCTCAACATCTTAGGATCATATGCAGTCCTGTTAAATATGTCAACTGATAAAGCCGGCGAATTTGTGCCTAATTGGTATACGCCTCGGTAATTGCTGTTTAGTTTTTTTATCGTTTTATCATCTGCTGCGGCAAAGTCAAATTGTTCCTCCACAGCTTCGGCCGGTTTTAAAAAAGTTGAGGCTATGGTACGTAAGGAATCACCAGCAGGTAAACTAACTACCTTTTGGTCAAAATTGGCATTATCTTTTATCCAAAGGTAAAGCACCTTCATTTCATCAGGCGTTAGCTGTGGTTTGCCATTTGGCGGCATATGATTTTTCGCGTCATCAGGCAAATGGATCCGTTGTAATAATAAACTTACTTGGGGCTGCCCCGGCACAAATAGTTTACCTGTCTTCCCCCCTTTTAACAACGATGCCTGGTCTGTCAATATTAAACCACCCTTTGATTTTTCGGCATTATGGCAACCATTACATTTGCTTTCAAAAATAGGCTGGATCACGTCCTGGTAAACTATGGCTTTATCAACCGAAACCTGTTTTTTATGCATAACAGGTGCAAGAATAAAATTATCGCCATGCGTAATATCAGCGCCAAAATGCCCGGCTACAATTACAAAGAAAACCAATACTATGGCGTTAACGCGAGCTATAGTAGCGTTGTACCGGCTTTTACCCCTAAACCAATAAATAAATGTTGCTATAAAGGTTACACAAACGCCAAACCATTTATGCCACTGCAGATTTCCGTTTGCATAGCCTGCTTCGTGCGAAAGAAAAAGCCCCATAATAACGGTAATGGCCGAAAAAAGCGCGCCAACCAATAATAATGTTGTAGTAAATTGCTGGTATAGTTTATCGTCTGTAAACTCAGGCATGAAACGAAAAAACTCCAGCAGCATAGCAAGAATAAGCAACACTATCGGAAAATGAAGCACCAGCGGGTGCATACGGCCCGTCGGTTGCAGCCATTGCGGTATCACTATATGACCATCGGCCAATAACAAAAAAACAATAAATATATTTAAGGCAATTAACAGGTTGTCTGCAAAACCTTTATAGCGGCTTATTATCATATAAAAGACAGCAGTATTAAACGCGCGTAAATTTATACGGGTACACCTTGCCCGACGCCCATTGTGCTACATACAGGTTTTCATCATTGTCAACACATACATCATGCGGGTTTAAAAAGATCTTTTCGGCCTGGGCCATTGGTTGTAAAATGCCGTCTTTATATATCGGCTCTGTCCCCCCAATGTTTGATACTACTTTATTATCTTTATCAAGGATAGTGGTAAACCCGGAATTTTCTGCGCCCAAATTCGGCGAGCGTAATACTGCGGCATATAAATGATCGCCTTTAATAACAGGGCGACATACACAGGCACCGGGCAGTTTAATTATTTCAATTAACTTACCATCCATACTAAAGCGTTTAAAGCAATTGCGGGTACGGTCTGTTATCAATAAAGTAGGTGTGCTGTTGCGCCTGTCTATCACAATTCCGTGCGCATTATCTAAATGCTCATCGCCTTCACCCTTGCCGCCAAAAAAGTTTTTCAGCTTGCCATCCTTGTCATAATGGGTAATATATTGTGCCCCATAGCCATCAGCAATAAAGAAGTCGCCATTTGTATCAACAGCAGTTTCGGTTGGCACAAATTCTTCTGCTTTTTTATAAACGCCGGTTTCAAGCGGGACATCAATAGTCATTAATAACTTACCATCAATAGTAGTTTTATAAACCTGGTGTTTTACCGTATCGGTAATGAAAAGAAATTCCGTACCGTTTTCGTTAACCAAAGTTAAACCATGCGCCCCCGGGAAATCATGCCCCCAGGTGGTTAATAGCTTACCTGATTTATTGTAAATCAGCACATTGTTTTTTGTTTCGTTGGTCAGCAACAATATTCGTCCCTTAGCATCCTGCACCATTTCATGGCAATCATTTACCGGGTTTATTTTTGGGTCGGCTTTGCTCCAGGCATTATCCATACGGTAACGCATGCCGTTATGGCCATATACAGACCCTTTATCCTTTGCCAAAAGATCTTTGGTTATAAAAAAACTTGCAGATACTATAGCACTCTGCTTTACAAAACTCCTTCTTTCCATGTTTGATTGGTTATATTTAGGATATGATATCTCTTACTACGTTACCGGCTACATCAGTTAACCTGTACCTGCGGCCCAGGCTTTTGTAGGTAAGTTTGGTATGGTCTATTCCCAACTGGTTTAATACAGTTGCGTGGAAATCATGCACGTGTACCGGATTGCTTACTATATTATATCCCAGCTCGTCCGATTCGCCGTAGACTATGCCCGGTTTAATGCCGCCGCCGGCCATCCACATGCTAAAGCAACGCGGATGATGGTCGCGGCCATAATTTTCTTTTGAAAGCTTGCCCTGGCTAAAATTTGTACGCCCAAATTCGCCGCCCCAGATCACCAGTGTTTCATCAAGCAAACCGCGTTGTTTCAGATCGGTCACCAAAGCTGCTGATGCCTGGTCGACGTCTTTTGCCTGGCCGCCCATTTCAATAGGCAGGTTGCCATGCTGATCCCATCCTTGGTGATAAAGCTGTACAAACCTTACCCCGTTTTCAGAAAGTTTACGTGCCAGCAAACAATTAGCGGCATAAGTGCCCGGAGTTAAACAATCAGGGCCGTATAATTTTATAATATCGTCAGGCTCCTTTGATATATCCGTTATCTCAGGGACGGCGGTTTGCATTCGGTAGGCCATTTCATACTGTTGTATCTTGGCATTGATTTCAGGGTCATTAAATTCTTTACCGGATATATCATTCAGTTCGGCCAGTTTATCCAGCATTTTGCGGCGCTCTACCCTGTCCATTCCGTTAGGATCATTCAAATACAAAACCGGGTCTTCGCTGCTGCTAAATTGCACTCCCTGGTGAATAGAATCTAAAAATCCGTTACTCCATAATTTTGAATAGACGCCTTGCCCGTTACCTTTTCCTTTTGATAACAGTACCGTAAAAGCAGGCAGGTTTTTATTTTCGCTGCCAAGCCCATAGCTTACCCACGAACCCATGCTTGGCCTGTTACCTTGTTGCGCACCTGTCTGAAAAAATGTTAGTGCCGGGTCATGGTTAATGGCATCAGTATGGATCGACCTGATGATACAAATATCGTCTGCTATCTTACCGATATGCGGAAAAATATCGCTTACCCATGCGCCCGACTGCCCGTATTGCTTAAAATCATAAAATGAACCTACTAAAGGGAATGATGCCTGCTTGGCGGTCATACCAGTCAAGATCTGGTTGCCCCTTACAGATAGTGGCAGCTCCTGCCCCATCATTTCTCGTAATTTGGGCTTATAATCAAACGATTCTAACTGAGAAGGTGCACCATCCTGAAACAAATAGATCACCCTTTTAGCCTTTGGCGCAAAGTTGGGTATCCCGGGTATAAAATCAGCATCATCACTCTTAACTCCGGAAAAAAGATCAGGCACCAGTAATGAACCCAACGCGACGCTGCCCAAACCAAGACTCAGCTTTGACAGAAAACGACGGCGGTTTATGCCCAACCTATGTTCTAATATATCTTTCTCCATGGCGCTTATGTTTTTGTTATCGCTTCCTCTAAATTGTATATGGTGTCTACTACCTTCATCATGGTAACCAAATCGAGTTTATCCAACTGCGGCGGAATAGGATACTCACCAACACTCAATAATTTATCCGCGCTTTGTTTATTAGCTGATTGTAATTGCTCGGTATAATAAGCTGTAAGGATGCCCATTTCCTTAGCTGTAGGTTTACGACAGATAATTAATCTGAAAGCCTTATATATTTTGTCGTTCGCTGTGCTTTTTTCCTGCAGCAGCTTGGCTGCTAAAACTCTCGCGGCTTCTAAAACTGTCGGATCATTCATCATCAGCAATGCCTGTAGCGGTGTATTGGTACGCAGGCGCTGCACTTCGCATTGATCACGGTTGCTGGCATCAAAAATAGCCATTTCAACCGGCGGGACTGTGCGTTTAATTAAAGTGTACATGCCCCGGCGATACAAATCAGGCCCATGAACCTGCTTATAGCTTGCAAGCTGCCCTCTGCCTGATGTAGTGTTTTCCCAAAGGCCCGGAGGCTGGTAAGGGTTCACACTGGGTCCGCCTATGGTTTTGGTTAAAAGCCCGCTGCTGGCCAGTACTTCATCGCGCACAAATTCTGCAGGCAGGCGGCCACGCGGGCCACGTGCAAGCATAATATTTTCGGGGTCTTCCTTCAGTTTTTCAGGTGATATTACAGCTGATTGCCGGTATGTTGCCGACATCACCATCTGCTTAACCAAACGTTTTATGTTCCAGCCATGATCCCTGAAATCAAGCGCCAGCCAATCTAACAATTGCGGGTTAGACGGCAGATCGCCTTGCATACCAAAGTCGCCCAATGTTTTAACTATCCCCCGTCCAAAAAACTCTTGCCATATTTGATTAACATATACTCTTGCAGTAAGAGGATTGTCTTTATCAAACAGCCATTTAGCTAACCCTAATCTATTTTTAGGATAACTATCATTAAAAGGAAGAATTGCTTTTGGGGTACCGGCGGATACTTCATCGCCGGGTGCATCATATGAACCACGTTTCAGAATATAAGTTTTATGGTAATTTAAGCTATCGCCCATAATGGAGACGATCAGTTTACCCGTATCTTTCTTATTAACAAATTTGAGCACACTTTTTACATCATCGTTACTAATCTGCATCAATGGTTTTTTGGCGTAAGTTTCTGGGCCGCCAACTGTAGTTTCAATACCAACCTCTTTTACATTGTTAAAAAACGCAAATACCTGGTAATATTCTTTTTGCGAAAAAGGATCATATTTATGATCATGGCAATGAGCGCATTCAAGCGACACACCTATCATGGCCTTGCCAAACGTATTCGTTCGATCGGTTACATAACTGACGCGGTACTCTTCATCAATTACGCCGCCTTCTTCGGTTATTTTATGATTACGGTTAAAGCCGGTTGCCAGCAGTTGTTCTTTGGTATGGTTAGGCATCAGGTCGCCGGCCAGTTGCCAGGTGATAAAGCTTTTGTAGGATAAGTTTTCGTTATAGGCATGTATCACCCAATCACGCCATGGCCATTGGGTTCGGTAATTATCGTCCTGGTAACCGTGCGAATCTGCGTATCGTGCAATATCCATCCAATGCAGCGCCATTTTTTCGCCATATTGCGGTTTGGCCATTAGCTCGTCTACCATTTTCTCATAAGCATCAGGGCTATTATCCGCCAAAAACTTATCCATGGTAGCCAAATCAGGTGGCAAGCCGGTAAGATCGAAACTTATCCGCTTTAATAATCGCTCTTTATCCGCTTCGGCATTAGGCTTGATATTGTATTTTTCTAACCGGGCAAGAATAAAGTTATCTATCGGATTTTTTGGCCAGGTTTTATCTTTAACCTCAGGTACGGGTGTGTATTTAGGCGGCACAAATGCCCAATGTTTTTCATATTTGGCCCCCTGTTTTATCCATTTTTTTATTAGCGCCAGTTCATATTGGTTAAGCCTTTTAAGGTTTGAATTGGGCGGCGGCATTAAAGTGGAAGAGTCTGAAGTAGAAATCCGTTGAAAAAGCTCAGACTTGTCCAAATCGCCCGGCACTAAAGCATGTGCTGCAGGATTATCTTTTAATGCACTATATGCACTTTCAGGGATATCAAGCCTTAAACCGGCCTGGCGTTTACTGGCATCGGGACCGTGGCATTTAAAACATTTGTCAGAAAGGATAGGCCTGATATTAAAATTGTAGCTAATGGTATCGGGTATTTCTTCGGTTGTGCTTTGCTCTGCCGAAAAATGGTTACAGGAATATATTGTGTATAAAACACACAACATACAAATAAGCAATATATAGTGTATACTCCTTTTCATAATTCAGCAAGCTATACCTTGGCGATGTACAGTTATCAATTGGTTAACGATAAAGTTATATTATTATAACCTATTTAACAACAATTATTCTTGTATAGTCATGTTAAAACAAAAAACCACCTGGACCGGTGGTTCTTTGTTTTATAATAAGCTAACGCGATTGCTTAAATTATTTATCAGCACTACTGAGGTTATCGGATGTTTTGAAGCTGAAAATATTATTATTCTGTAAGTATTCCACTTGCCTTACCGGTTTTTTAAAGGTAAATAACCGCCACAGATTAAAGCGCAGGCAAAAGTTATAAAACACGATCGGAAGTATCACACCTGACGCCCATACAAGTACAAAAAGAACAGGAACGTATGATATCTTACAGATCTTATAGAAAATGATACGTGCAAACGTCATTGCTATGATCTGCATAGCATAAACATATAAAGAATGATAGCCAATTATGCGCAAAAACTTAAAGGCCTTGTACTCTTGTAACAAAAAGGAAAGGATCACAGAAAAAGCACAACCAACCAATACCTGCGCCAGATATAAATGTGGTAACCTGTGCTCAACATAGCTTATGCCATCCAAACTTTTCCTGATGTTAATATCCCAGCAAAAATATTGCACCACAAAAAACGCAATAACCAAAGGCACAAACATCAGCCATAAAGTAGATCGTTTTATGTTTTTTCCGGAAGGAACAATGTCAGAAATAAGGTCGCCAAGCGCGAAAAAGAAATAGTATTCGCAAATATCGGTAATTACACCATAGTTAAGTTTATTAATATGGATGTAAGAAGAAAATGCATAAAGCGCAAGCCCCAGTACTATCTGGAAATTTGCCGACCATTTAAGAATTGATTTCAATATTGCATAAATAACTCCAATACAAAACAAAGTATTCAAGTACCAAAAGTGCCCCGTAACACGCGGGTTAATAATTAAGTAAAGATAATCCATCGAACTTGCACCCTCATGGGCAATGGATGGATTAAACCGTGCGTTAATGATCTTCAAGGATATTTCAAATATTCCCCAAATAAATAATGGATACAATATAGTATCTGCACGCGCACTAATGTAGCCGGATAGCGATTTCTTCTGTAAACTCTTTGCTAAGAACATACCAGAAATGATAAAGAATAAAGGCATCCTAAAGCCGTATAAAAAAACGTCAAGATCATTTATGATGGGGTAAGCTTCTATATTAGGGCCATAGCCCTTTAAAGTAAAAAAGCAATGTGCATAACCCACTAAAATTATGCTAATTCCTTTGTCATAGTCTATCCAGTTTAACCGTCTTTCGCTATATACAAATTTGGAATTGAGTAGATCCATATAGATAATTTTGCTTACTAATATAATTATAAATTTTGCGACTACTTACACACACAAAGGTTATAAAAGAATAATTACCTAAGCATGAATCTTTAAAGAACTTTTTGTTATTAGACTTTAAAACTGTAAAAATTATAATTATTAAAGCTGTGATACAAAAACAGGTTAAAGAAAAGATTTTAAAAACGAGTAGTTTATTTTAAACAATCAAATTTAAGACTTAGTCATCAATGGTAAATTAGATTGATATTAGAATGCTCTTTTTAGGTAAACAAACTACTTATCCGCAGCATATAAAGCACTAAAACTACAAACGATTTCAAAAGTTTATTTTCATATTGCAAATAAACTAAAAAGAAATAATTTAAGTATTGCTATACTTTAATTTATTGTAACATTAAGATTAAAAAAAAGTACGCCTATTGTGCAATGAACCGCTATTTAATTAGTTAATTACGGAACCAATTATTATAAATCGTCGTCATGATATTAGTATTTTTTCTCACAATTTACATATTGCTATTGCGCAATATTTTTATTTACGAGTGCTCAAATGCCATTTGTGATCCGGATGAAACATTTGATAAAACGCATGGCCTGTACAGCTTTTAAGTTGCAGCGTACATCATAACTCTCCGTAGAACCAGAATCCGGTTATTGATTTGATCCTTTTATAATAAATCAATAACCGGATCAAATCTTTATCAATATAATACATTCGTTAGTGCCTAATAGCAAATCAACAAATACATCGTTTTTAATTTAAAATTCCTGCATTATTTGTTAAATGCAGCTTTAACAATATTATATATTTATTAATATTTGCATATAAATTAAGCGATTAAAAATTAATTCCGATTTTATTAATAAATTAGGCTCAAATTACTGCAGAAACGTTTTACTATATAGTTATAGTTAAGTAATGCCGATTATTTGAATATTAAACTTATTCCTTTAGCCTTAATAATAATTATAAGAGGATATTAATGAACCCCCTTATTGCCATGATCCCATACGAAAACCTTAAACGCTTAAACGCGCCCTTTACAGAAGCATTCCACGAAAAATTTAACAAAGTACTTGACAATGGCCACTATATATTAGGTAGTGAACTTGAGTCCTTCGAAAAAGAATTTGCTGCTTACCACTCGGTAAACTCTTTTCTCGGTATCTCAAACGGCTTAGATGCTTTAATTTTGTCTTTAAAAGCATGTAACCTGCCTGCAGGGAGCGAAGTAATTGTACCTGCACATACTTATATAGCAACTATACTGGCTATTTTAAATTGCCAGCTAAAGCCGGTGCTGATTGAACCCAATATCCATACGTATAATATTGATGTAACTAAAATAGAGGAAGCTATTACGCCTAAAACAAAAGCTTTAATGATAGTGCATTTGTATGGCAAAGCCTGTGATATGGATGAGATCATGCGTATTAAAGAAAAATATAACCTTTACTTAATTGAAGATTGCGCGCAGGCACATGGTGCTACTTACAAAAACAAATTGATAGGCACATTTGGAGAGTTTGCGGCTTTTAGCTTCTACCCTACCAAAAACCTGGGTGCTTTGGGCGACGCGGGAGGAATAATTTGTAACGCCCCTGAGCATGTACGCACAATTATACAATTGCGCAACTATGGGTCAGAGATTAAGTATCACAATGAAATTGTAGGGTACAATAACCGCCTTGACGAAATGCAGGCAGGTTTTTTAAGTGTAAAGCTTAAGTATCTTGATGAAATGAACGCGCACAGGAATAAACTTGCGAAACTTTATTTTGACAATTTAAAAGACGATTTCATTTTACCTGATGTTAACGAAGATCATTATGATGTATTTCATATTTATAACATCAGGCATGAAAAACGTGACGACCTGCAGAAATACCTGGCAGACAAAGGTGTAGGGACGGCTATACACTATCCTATCCCGCCACATCGTCAAAATGCTTTAAAAGGCGAGAATATTAAAGGAGAGTTTCCGTTAACTGACGAGATTCATAATACTACGCTTAGTATACCATGCTCCTTTTCGCATACCGAAGATGAGGTACTGCAGGTAATTGAAATACTTAACAATTATTAATTTACACTATGCAAACTAATGATATTGTAATAATTGGGAGTGGTATTGCCTGTACATCAACCCTGATAGAATTATTTAATAACTTGGTACTCCAAAACAATCCGCAGAATAAATTATCAATTACGGTAATTGAAAAGCACCATGAGTTTTGGAAAGGTATCCCCTATGGTTCCCGGTCATCGCAGAACGCGTTAACCATTACCTCTATAAATGACTTTTTTACCTCAGATAAGGAAAGAGCGCTGTTTTTTGAATGGCTTTATGCAAACATGGAAGAGCTGCACAATCATTATGTATTAAATAATGGTAATACATCTAAAACATGGTATGAAAATAATCGTAAAGCCATTGAAGAGAAAGACTGGTACAAGGTTTACATCCCAAGGTTTATTTTTGGTAAATATCAGTTGCTCAGGTTTAACAAAGCTTTAAAAACTGTAGAAGAAAAAGGCCTTGCTACTGTTAATACAATAAACGCGGAGGCTATAAATGTTGAGGTTACCGAAGGCGATCTGTACGAAATCACTTTTGAGAAAGCGGATAGATCAACTGACAAAATCAAAACCCGCAAACTGGTAGTTGCTACAGGTTCTGCACCATCTGGGGAAATTGTTGACCCATCAGCTTTGGATGATAATATTCTTTACATAAAAGATGTTTACGAACCTGATACAGAAACTAATATTGAAAAGATAAGGCATGTATTAAGCGGCGCAAACGAAACCGAAAAAAACATTTTAATTATTGGTTCAAATGCCAGTAGTCTTGAGTTTTTATATTTACTGTCAGGACATCCCGATATAAAGGCTTTGATCAATAAAATAACCGTATTATCTAAAAGTGGCAGCCTGCCTAACCATATCTCAAACGACACATTCGTTGATAATCCATTAGTAAATCTTAACGAACTAAAATCAAAAGAAAGCTTTAACCTGGAAGCCCTGATCGATGCTGCACGGAAAGACATTAAGATAGCTACACAGGATGGCGTAGTTATTACATCAAGCATTGACAAGATAATCGGGTGTACTATTGAAATGCTGAATCAATTGGATGATGATGCAAAAAATACCTTTTTCGGCATTTATGGAATGCAGTTAAGCAATATATTCAGAAGGGCCGGTAATGATTATAAAGGCGGCGCGCAATCATGGATAAACAGCGGCCAACTGCAATTGGTAAAAGGTGCCGCAGTAAGCTTAGAGTCGGCAGATGGGCTTGGCGTGATAAATTATATTGATGAGAATAGGCCGGCTAAAAAGTACGACGCAGGTTTTAAAATAGTTATAAATTGCTCTGGCTCTGACAACCTGGATTGTTCATCAAGCCGTTTACTGTATAATCTTGTACATAATAAGCTTTGCAAAATGAATTTATCAGGCAAAGGTGTTTATGTGAATGATAAATTTGAAGCGGCTCCTAATCTTTATGTAATTGGCCCGCTGCTTGGCGGCAATCGCAATAACCGGATCTATTTCTGGCATTTAGAAAATGCCTCAAGGCTGATGTACCTGGCACCTTACCTGGCTAAAGAACTGGCAGAATAATAACGACCTATATTAATAATTGGCATTGTCTGCCTGAAAAATGGTTAACCTTCTATTAAGGTGTCTATATCATTTTTCAGGCAGCCAACAACTTCTGCAAGTGTATTACATAATTCATCTACAAACGAATTAAGACTTTCCTGGTCATAATTATTGTAATTCTTTTCCAGGTTCAGGATAATATCCTTTAAGGAGTCTACCCGGATATGAATTAAGGATGTCTTTATTTTGTGAACAATGCCTGATACGGTTTCCCAATCATTATCCATTGCAGATGATTTGATATTTTCAGCTTCAACAGAAAGTGTGCTGATCAGCATATTAATGATCTTGTTAAAGATCTTTTCATCATTACGGCTTAAAGACCTGATCTCTGTTAAATCATATAGCTTTGATGCAGAAACAACGGGTTCGTTACTTACTTCCTCATTTTCAACATTTGTCAGTACATCGGCAGGGTCATTTACATTTAAAACCGATATAAGCTTTTCATGCAGCAGCTCATCCGAATAAGGTTTTAAAATAAAATCGTTCATTTTAACATTACGGTACTTGTTAATATCTTCCTGCATTACGCTTGCAGTAAAGGCAAGTATAGGTATGTTAGCCTTAGTCGGGTCGTCCATACCCCTGATATGTTTAGCAGCAGTTAAACCATCCATTACCGGCATTTGTATATCCATTAAGATGATATCATAATCACTTAATGTTAACATTTCAATTATCCTTATACCATTATCAACAACATCAACCGTGCAGCCCCATGATTCCAGGAGATTTTTTATCAAAAACTGGTTCAGTTCAACATCCTCTCCAATCAAGATCTTCTTATCCCTTAATTTTGAATAATTAATAACCGAAGACTGATTTTTTTCTTCCTTATATACATAATTCCGTTCAAACGGTATGGTAAATATAAATTCAGACCCTTTACCTACCTGGCTGTAAACGTTTATACTGCCATCTAACAGCTCAATTAATTTTTTACAAATAGATAAACCAAGGCCTGTACCTCCATATTTACGGGTAATGCTTTGTGATGCCTGTTCAAAAGGTTTAAATATTTTCAAAACGTCCTCTTCATTGATACCTATACCGGTATCTCTTACAGAAAACTCAAGCATTACTTTATTCTGCATTTCATTAATCACACTCATTGACACTGTAATTGACCCAGTCTGTGTGAATTTTATGGCATTGCTTAATAGGTTCGACATGATCTGGGCAAACCGGTATTGGTCGCCGTTAACTATAAAGTCTGCAGCTATATTGTTATCAAATACCAGTTCCAGGTCTTTCTCTTTGGCTTTATATTGAAAGAGTTGTATGGTTCTAAGTACTTTATCAGAAATATTGAATGGATTGGTCTCAAATTCAATTTTTCCAAACCCTATCTTCTCAATATCCAGAATATCATTAATAATGATCAGCAGATTATTGATAGACTCTGAACTTAGCTTAACATAATTTTCTTGCTGTATATCCAACTTAGTTTTTAACAAAAGCTTATTTAACCCCAAAATTCCGTTAATCGGCGTCCGTATCTCATGGCTCATGTTAGCCAGGAAGATCTGCTTTTGCTTGGCCACATTCTCTGTAGCAAGTTTAGCCATACGCAGTTTCTTTTCTGTATTGATACGGTCAGTAATATCCTGCGAGAAACCAATTACATATGACGACGAATCAGATTCATCAACAAGATAATTTTGATAATACAGGTACAATACCTTATTACCTTGTTTCGGTATCACACGGAAAATGCCTTTACTTTTTCCTTCTTTTATAATTTTATCAAAGTAATCACGCCTGATATTTTTACGGTCATATACCGGCAACAGGTTTTGAATATCCGTATCAACGATATCCTCTTCCCTATAACCTAATATATTTAATATAGCCGGGTTACATGACAATAATTTCCCATCGAGGTTATGCGTGTAAATTAATGCCGGGCTATAAGCATACAGATCGCGGTATCGCTTTTCGTTAATTACCAGTTGCTCTTCAATAAGTTTACGGTCGGTAATGTTTACACCGTACCTGATAATCTGCTTAACATCTCCATTACTATCTAGCACCGGGTAAAAACTGCGCAAGTAGTAATTTGCTTCACCCTCATTAGGTATTTTTTCTTCCCATGATTTTATCTTTTTTGTATTTAAGACATTTTCAAATAGCCGTTTACGATTTAAGGCTATACTCATGGGGATATTTTTTAGGATGCAATAATCTTCATCCTTCTTATTAACCATCCATTTCCTGATCTCGGGATCAGGTTCAACAGATGAGTTTACAAATAAATACGTTCTGTCAACATTAAAAACGGCTATATCAGACGGTATCTCATTAATGATATATTGATAAAATTCCAGCTCAGGTAACTTATTCTCAAATAATACACCATCATCATTGGTAACTGCACATAGGTCGCCATAAAACAAAAATTGTCCGTTATCTGATAATTCTTCAAATCTGCCATCAATAATTAGCTGTGGTTTAGACTTTAATTGTATCTTTAAGGGGCGGTTAATGAAGTTAGGCAGCGTGTCAGGAGTAAATGCATCTTTCGGATGATCAATATTTTTGATATTAAATACATCCAAAAAGCTTTTATTATTTATAGCATCAATAAAATTTAAAATGTTATTACTACAGGATAAAACTGATAGATCTTTATCCATAATTAGGTGATATGGAAAAATCCTATTGAGTTGTTCCTGACTAAACGTAAGCTTCATTTTTAGACAATTAATTAGAAAGAATCCTTATAAATAATTATAAAGATAAAGAAACTATTATTTATAGTTTTCGTAAACTATAATTTTATATTTTAGTAAAATATTTCCATGTACAATATATGAGTTTTTCGACAATTACCCAAACCAAAATACTAATCATTGAAGACGATGCATACATGCAACTCATTTTATCAGAGTTTCTGAACGAGACTTATAAAATAGAAACATGTGATACTGTACTTGATGCACTTACCTATTTGCAAAACGGCAATATGCCCGACCTCATCATATCAGATTTAAATACCCCGCAAATTAGTGGTTTAGAGTTGATTGACCAACTAAAAGCAAGCGATTTTTTTAAATCTATCCCAATTATAATGATTTCTGGCGATGACTCTTCTGATAAACGGATAAAATGTTTAAATTCAGGGGCTGATGATTATATTGTTAAACCCTTTAACCCCGCCGAGCTTGAGGCCCGGATCAGGGTAGTTTTAAAAAGAAATAGCAAATAATTATTAATACTTAATAATTTATACAAGCAAATGCAAGCTATTGCTCTGATTAATTTTGACGAACATCTTAACGACCTGATAAGTAAATGCGACTTTGGAGAAAGGCATTTAGTCAATTTCATCGATGAAACAGAACTAATTTCAAATTGGGATAACAAGCAATTTGAAATAGTGGCTATCATTTCAAACAGCGAGATGTTGGGCAGTAATGGGATAGGCATGGTTGAGAGCTTATCAGCTAAAAAGTTGCCGCGCGTACCTATATTTTTACTGGTTACCCACTTTAATAAAAACCTGTTAAGTGTAGCGCTCGATGCCGGAATAGTTGATGTTTTTGAACTGCCCTTTGTAACTGAAAATGTAGAGAAAAGGGTAAACTTCACCATTAATAACTGGGAGGCATTACAACAAAAGTTCCAGAAAAAATCATCGACGCCATATAAAACCCCGTTTGGAAAACGCCTTTTTGACATTGTGTTTTCGGGGTTGGCATTATTATTTTTTTCGCCAATATTTCTGATCATTTACATCCTGGTTAAAATAGAATCACCCGGCCCGGCATTCTATTATTCATACCGGGCCGGTACGGGTTACCGCATCTTTAAGTTTTATAAGTTCAGGTCAATGTACATTAATGCAGATCAACGACTTAAAGACCTGAAGCACTTAAATCAATATGAGGCGGATGCTGTCAGCGAGGTTGAGGAAATTAAATATGAGCTTAACTTATGCAGCGATTGCGTTTCGTATGGAGCTTGCCAGTTTCCGCTATACGCAGATAATACTACCTGGTGCGAGAAGCAGTACATGACCTCTAAAAAGACAAATGCCAAATCTGCATTTATCAAAATCAAAAATGATCCAAGGGTAACCAAGATCGGTAACTTTATCAGGAATGCCAGTATTGATGAATTACCACAATTGTGGAATGTTTTTATTGGCAACATGAGTATTGTTGGCAACAGGCCATTACCACTATATGAGGCAGAGAAGCTTACTGTAGATAAATATGCGTTACGTTTTATTGCCCCCGCAGGCATAACCGGTTTATGGCAGGTTGAAAAAAGAGGTAAAGGCGATATGAACGAAGATGAAAGATTAATGCTTGATAATTCGTACGCTTTAAACCATAGTTTCAAAAATGATCTGTTAGTCATCTTGAAAACTGTACCGGCATTGCTGCAAAAGGAAAATGTTTAACTCCCACTGTTAAAATTGTTCTTTGCCATATACGGGCGATCATTACGATAATGCCGTTTATTTGTGGCAAGTTTCAGCAATATTATATTAATGTTATTAATAAGTTCCCATTTTATTATTGACATTAAGAAAATATGTTGTTAAAAGAAAATGACAAAAGTTAAGTTTTTCAAAATTGCACCATCCCCCCAAGTTAATTATGAAAAATTGATTGATACATTTCCCTCTTTTATCCAGGAAAAAGTATCTAAATACAAGTTTCAGGAAGACAGGATAAGAAGTGTCATGGGTAAGGTGCTTCTTAAAAATTTATTGATAGAAGAAAGTTACCCGGCGAACATACTAAGCCAAATCAAACTAGATGAATTTCAAAGGCCTTTTTTAAACAGTAAAATAGATTTTAATATTTCGCATTCAGGCGATTACGTGGTTTGTGCCATTTCAAAAAACAACCGTGTAGGAATTGATATTGAAAAGGTCAACCCAATAAATATACCCGACTTTGAATACGTATTAACACAGGATGAACTGCAACAAATTTTAATTGACGAAAATGCAACGGATGCCTTTTATAAAATTTGGACACAAAAAGAAGCTGTAATCAAAGCTAATGGTAAAGGATTAGGAATAAATTTTACCGACATCATATTAGATCAGGAAACCGCAATCTGTGAAAATATAAAATGGAATTTAACTGAGCTGCATATTAATTATAACTATAAAAGCTATATTGCTGTCGAAAAAAAAGACGAAATAAATATATCAGAACTTACAATTGATGATTTAAAAGAGAAACCATTTTAAACGTCGATTAAAATACTGGCTATATTTATGTGACATCTATGGAAAAAGTAACACAAAGCGCAACACACCTTAATTTATTAAAAATAAAATGCGAGTGCGCTTTATTATTCAATAAGGATATTGTAAAATCTGATCCTGTTTAAGTTTATGTAATGTCGGCAAAAAGTATCTTAATTGTTAGTACCTGTTTTATTGATTGGGGCGGTAGTGAAGAATTATGGGCACAAAGTGTACCTCATCTTTTAAATAGCGGGCATAAAATCACCGTTTATAAAAAACACCTAAATTATCGTCACCCTAAATTTGCAGAGCTTGCCGCCAAAGGCGTAACGCTAACAGATACCAGAACCACCTACAACCTTGGCCGGCGTATAATTTCAAGGGGACTGATCACTCTTAATAATGCTTATACGGAGATTAAAAAGCTCGCGCCCATTAAACAAGCCGACCGTGCCTTTATAGCCAATTTAAACACACACACACCTGACCTTGTGATTGTTTCGCAAGGGATCAACTTTGATGGTTTAGAGCATGCCTATCAATGTTTACTATTAAACATCCCTTACGTTATTATTTGCCAAAAGGCAGTCGACTTTTACTGGCCTGGTGTTGGCGACAGGTCGTTTATGATCAAAACATTGATCAACGCAAAACAGATCTTTTTTGTATCATATCATAATTACAAACTAACAGAAGAGCAATTTGGCGTGCGGCTGCCAAATGGCAGCGTAATATTTAACCCTGTTAAGGTTTCCCGGTATCCACTGCCCTTCCCTGATACAAGTAATGGTTACAAATTAGCCTGCGTTGCTCGCTTGTTTTTGCTTGATAAAGGGCAAGATATGTTGATACGTATTTTGGCCCAGGAAAAATGGAAAAACCGACCATTTTTTGTATCTTTCGTTGGTTCCGGAGATGACTTGGAACCATTACGTGCGATGGCCAAACTTTTAGCGATTAAAAACGTTGAATTTATTGGGCATATTGATAATATTGAAAATATATGGCACAACTACCATGCGCTAATTCTCCCCTCTCGTAGCGAAGGTTTACCATTATCTGTTGTTGAAGCTATGGCCAGCGGCCGGCCGGTAATTATTACAAATGCCGGCGGTACTGCCGAAGTTGTTGAAGATAATGTAACAGGATTTGTTGGAAAAATAGATTATGAAATGTTTGATGATGCAATGGAAAGAGCATGGAACGAAAGAAATAATTGGGAAAACATAGGAAAGAAAGCAGCCGGATATATTGCCGAAACGGTTCCGAAAGAACCCGAATTAGAATTTGCAAAAATTATAAATAAACTAATAAATGACTGATAAGCCTTTAGTTTCTGTAATTATACCTACTTATAACAGACGGGATAAAATAGTCACTGCTATTGAAAGTGCATTAAATCAGACATATCCCAATATACAGTTGATTGTAAGTGATGATGGGTCGACTGATGGTACGCAAGAATTTATTGAAAAAAACTACCCAACTATAGATTATACCATGAATGAGCATGGTGGCCAGGCATCTGCCAGGAACAATGGTTTGGCAAAAGCTAAGGGTACAATTATTGCCTCGCTTGACTCGGATGATAAATGGAACCCTGATTTTGTTGAAGCATGCGTTGAAAAACTGGAAAAGGATAATCTTGATTTTGTATTTGCCAATTGGAGCCAACAACAATCGGACGGTAAGATAACCGATTTTTTTTCTGGTGACATTTTTTTACAACCTCTTATAAGAAACAAAGACGCTAAATGGCAGGATCTTTCATCCGAAGATCTTCGTGATTTATATTTTAAGGCCTGCCCTTCCCCGTCTTCATCCGCAGTAATACGTAAATCGTCAATTGTAGCCGGTTGGAACCCTAAGATCAATATCTGCGACGATTGGTGTTTATTTTTGGATATCATTATGTCTAAGAAAAGCAAAGCAGCATTTACATTAGACAGGCACTGGAATAAATTTATTAACAACAATAATATTTACGATGGCCGTGCAAGAAGTGAAGTGTTAGAATTTATGTATATTAAGGATACACTTGAGTTTATAGACCGGTTTAAAGATAAAACTACTCCTGCCGAACTTTTAATACTGAACAAAAGATGCGTACGCGGCCTGGTAGAACTATCAAAACATCATGCATTTCGTAACTTCAACGTTAATAAATCAGCAAAACTGCTTAATAACGCATTTAAAATGGATTTTTTATACACGCTTCAAGCTATTCCGGACGTGCTATTTTTTGGCGTTAATCGTCATCTAAAAGATTTTATAATAAAGTTTCAAACCAAACAAGCCCGGTTAAATAAACAACCCTCATCATCTCTATAAAATTATTATCATGAAAAAAGAAGATCTCTGGGGAATTTACGATATCGATTACGCTAATGATTACAATGAGCGGTATTTGCTTAACCCGTTTTCAAAAACAAGTTCTATTACTGAGTTAAACGTATTAAAACAGCAAATAAATAAAGATACCAAATGGCTTGACCTGGGATGTGGCACCGGGTATTTTTTAAGCGAGTTTCCAGGTATACAGCGTGCAGGTTTAGATATTTCGCCAAAAATGCTGGAAACAGCAAAACTTGCCAACCCTGATGCTTTGTTTTTTAAGGAAGGTGATTTCAGGGTTGAAAACCCTGAATGGAATGACATGTGGTCTTTTATCACTTGTATGTGGGGGGCCTATTGTTATGTTGATTCTGTAAGAGAGGTTGAGAAAGTTACATCAAACATTATTAACTGGACCAAAACAGGTGGCGCTATATTTTTGCCCGTAGTTGATATTGAGGATGTTCGCCCTAATACCAGGATCGAGTATGAACATTATTTTAAAGACGTTTATGGTGGCACCATTGCTATAACCAGTGTTACCTGGTCATGGCTTGAAGATAACGGTAAATTTCATGAGCACCTGGTATCGCCACCGGCCGAGCATTTTATCAAACTGATGGAACCTTATTTTGACCATATAGAAGTTGTACGTTACCCGCCATATATGCCGGGTTGGGTATCTCGTAAATCTATTCTGGCCACAGGTAAGCGAGCTACACCAGATCCCAAAAATCCGGCAACGGTAAAATGGCAGGATATCCCCAAACCTATCATGAAATCAAGCGGGCCTCCATTTAATCCAATGTCTACAATACCTAATAAATATATCGCCTTTGAATTTTTAAACCGGATAAAAAACGGCGAATTTATACGTGCAGTAGGTAGAAAACTATTTCGCAGATAACGGCAAATAAAGCATACAGCCAATGGCAAAGGTGTTAAAGATCATCCGTTCGCATGAATGGTGGGAGTTTAAATTACCGCCACTATTAGCCTTAGGTTACGCAACCGCGCTATCTTCAACAATGCCGCTTTATAAAGTAGGCGCGTGGCTCTTGCTATTGCTACTTTCTATCATCATTGGTGCCATATACGTTAGCACTATTAATGATATTACAGATATGGATGAGGATCTGGCCAGTGGTAAATCAAACCGGATGGCTAAAATACCTGCAAAATACAGATGGCTTATACCTGCAGCTTGTGTTCTGCTTGGATTATTATTCATTTCTGTTTTTTTAAAAGATACCCTATCACGTGTTTTATACTTTTTGCCGTGGATCTCGTTCAGCCTTTATTCGTTTCCTCCGGTAAGGCTTAAAAACAGGGGCATATGGGGCGTAATGGCTGATGCTTCAGGCTCGCACATATTTATCAGTCTTTTAATTGTATCCAGTGTATCAGCATTTACACGGCGCCCTATTGATTGGGTATGGTTTGCCGCTGTTGGCGTATGGGCTTTTACATACGGCTTAAGGGGCATACTATGGCACCAGTTTTATGATCGTGATAATGATCTTAAGGTAAACTTAAAAACGTACGCCACTGGTGTTGAACCTGAGTCGTTTAAAAAAATGGCTGTTTTTATAACGGCTGTTGAATTGACTGCCTTTACAATAATGTTAGCTAAAATATTTATACCGCTTACCATAGCCTTCTTGGTACTATATTTTATACTGGTATTTATTAACTATAAAAAGCTTAGCCGTAAACTTATCTTGGTATTAGTGCCTGAAGGAAAATCTTACCAGATCCTTATGGCCGATTATTATCATTTTTTTTACCCGGTATCGCTGCTATTGTTTGCTGCTTTTACTCAGCCATTGGCATGGGTAGTACTGTTAATCCATGTTTTGCTTTTTAACAACGTATTAAAAAACACGGCAAAACTTTTATTAAGACCTGCTAATACTTAATAGCTGTAGTTTGCCTGGAAAGGCCTATCGAAAAAATCTTTTATAGTACTAATAAATTTGCGCCTGTGTTCAAACAATATCCCGTGGCCTGATTTGGGTACTATCCACAAGTTTGATTTCGGGATGTTTTGAGCAATAATTTTACTGTGTTCTTTCTTGATCAGATCATGGTCGCCACTCATAACTAATACAGGGCATTTTATGGCATTGAGCGATTTTGGATTGATATGCGGTTGTGTCCAGTCCATCATAAAAAGTTTCCAGTTCCTTTTATCCTGATCACCCAGCTTTATCCTATCCTTATTTTGCTCATATTCTTTTTTTGCAGATAGCCAGTCTTTTCCATTAATTGCGGTAGAATCCGGCCATAAATTAGCACCAGATGAAGCAATTTTTTTTACCTTTTCAGGATGGCGCATAGCTAATAACAAAGCGTTAATCCCGCCGTCGCTCCAGCCAATAACGTAAGCCGAATCAACATGTAACGAATCAAGCAAAGCTGCATAATCATCAGCCATCATCTCAAAGCTTATAGAATCTGTAAGGTCCTTTGATTTACCCTGGGCGCGGCTATCTGCTACAATTACTTTATAATCATCTGTAAAAGCCGGTATGATATCTGAAAAAGTGCTTATACTGCCATTATCACCATGAATCATAAGCAACGGTTTACCCGTACCGTAAGTTTCGCAATACATTTTAAATCCGCGGATGTTATAATACCTACCAACGGCTTTGTTATTTCCATAAGGCGTATGCTTGCAGCTTGTTAAACATGCCAGCGTCAGTAAGACACTAAATATTATGCCTGTAATATTTTTTGAGTGATTCACTTTTTGAAAGCTCTATAAGTTTTACTATTTCAAAAATAGCTTATCTATTTCTCTTTTTCAGCAACAGCATCCAGGTAATCTAAGATTTTACTGTCAATTTGCGGATCAAATTTGCGGGCGAAAAATTTATTTGAATCAGTCAGTAGTTTTGCATCGGCTATGGTCAGCGTATTTGGCCTTGAGGCGGCATTTTTAAATTTAATATACCGCAAATGATCATTTACGATACTATCTTTTAATGGCGAGTTCATTAAAATAGTCTGAAAAACGATCTCATCTACGGCCCAGGTCAGTCTGAAAAAACGCCTTGCAGATCTGTGGCTTTTTAAATAATTAAGCGAGTAGGCTGCGCAAGCGGGCGTTATCGTAATCCATTGCGAAAATCCATAGGGCTTTAATCCTAAAGGCATTTTTTTATCCGGAAGAAACTTGTTTAAAAGGTCCTGAATTTTAAATCTAAAGGGGATATTATAATCGCCAAGGCTATACATTGTGATCCTTGATATGGATTGTTGCCAGTCATCAAGAATAGAACGATATCTAATGAAGCTTTTATCCGGGTTTTCAAATAAAAACTTTTGTATAGTAGCCGCACTTTTTAAGGGATAATCTTGTCCGCTTAATAAATTAATATGACTATAATTATTACCTGTATTTAATATTTCTTCAAAGCTGATCAGCGTAGCTGCAACCATGCTGTAGTCACCCCATTTTACGTTTGTCCTTTTTTTGATAAAAGACACGCCATCTAACTGTGCAAGATCAGCAAACTCGGATATGCCAATTTTTGTATCAAGGTGGATATAAATATCTGTATTAGGATAAACAAGACTTTTCGCCAACCGTTCGAGTTGCGGTTTATTGCCATGTGCCAGTATCAAATATGCTAACCTCATCATGTATTTAAACAATTGGGTTATTATTTTATTTGGTCTAACCTGCTCTGTAAGACACAAACTAATATAGCGTTATCTGTTAGCCTGAGATTAGAACGAAATTAGAATTTGCACATTCAATATTTTCATATTACTTCTGGTCAATAAACTTATTGTAAGTGTTTTAACGCCGATTTATATATGCGTTTTTTATGTCAGGTAGCGTTATGACATAATTCTTATGGATTATGAATAATGGCTTTCTGCTGCCATCTGTTTCGCAAATACCTTTTAAACTCTTGAATGTTTAATATTTAAAGGCGTTTTTATTATTTGCTATTTCTCTTTTTCGGCAGCTGCATCCAGGTAATTTAAAATCTCGCTATCAACATTAGGGTCAAACTTGCGGGCGTAAAATTTACCCGAATCAACAAGTAGTTTTGCATCAGCCATAGTTAATGTATTTGGCCTCGATGCTCCTCTTTTAAATTTAATGTAACGCAAATGATCATTTACTACCTTATCCTTCAAAGGTGAATTCATCAAGATCGTTTGAAAAATAATTTCGTCTACAGCCCAGATCAGCCTGAAAGAACGCCTTGCTGCTCTGTGTTTTTTTAAATAATCAAGCGAATAGGCCACACACTCAGGCGTTATGGTGATCCATTGTGAAAATCCATATGGTTTTAATCCTAATGGCATCTTTCTGTCCGGAAGAAACTTATTTAGGAAATCCTGAATTTTAAATTTTAGCGGAAAATTGTAATCGCCAAGATTATACATAGTAATCCTTGATTTGGATTCTTGCCATTCGTCAAAAATGGAAAGATGCTTTATAAAACTCTTTCCTGTATTAGCGAAAAGGAACTTTTGTATAGTAGCCGCGCTTTTTAACGGATAGTCCTGGCCACTTAGCAAATTAATATGGCTGTATTCATTACCCGACTTTAATATTTCCTCAAAACTTATCAAAGTAGCAGTAACCATGCTATAATCACCCCACTTTATACCTGTTCTTTTTTTAATAAAAGAAACGCCATCCAATTTTTCGAGGTCGGCAAATTCGGCCATGTCGCTTTTCGCATCCAGATGGATATAAATATCTGTATTAGGATAAACAAGGCGTTTCACCAACCTTTCCAGTTGTGATTTACTGCCATGTGCCAGGATCAGGTGTGCTAAGCGCATAAAAGTCAGGAGAATTATTAATTAGCTGTAGGTCTTATCCAATGTATTTTGTAAAACCCCGGCAAAAATGGCATCATTTGGTGGAAAAAATAACTCTTTATGATCACCGGGAACTTTGTGGATCTCAACCCCGCCTAATGCATATTTCCCCCATCCCAAATATTTGGGGTCGTCAACATAAAATATCCGGTCATCGGCCCTAAACAGATCTATTTTTATATCAAGGGGTGTTACTACATAATGGGCAAACGCATGGTTTAATTTGTCGGCAATTTGCTGCATAAAAGGCGGCATATCATCCGGATCATAATCTTTAAAAAAACCAAACTTTTTAAAGAAGAATTTGAACTTTATAGTGTAATAGATCTGCAAATACTCTAAGGTAACTTTAGGCTGTGTAAATATTGTCCCTATCCTGAACAACAGCTTATGAATTTGCCTGATACCTTTTATCCAAATCTTTTTTAGCAATGGATATTGGTGGGTTGGGATCTGCACATTGGTATCAAGCATCCCCAACATAGCTACATCTTTGCCTATTTTTTTAAGTTGCTTCACCATCTCGTAAGCAATAAACCCACCAAATGAATAGCCTGCAATTGCATATGGACCTACCGGATCATGCTTAAGTATCTCGTCATTATAGTATTTAGCTACAGCCTCTAATGTATCCGGAGTTTCAACAGTGCCGTCAAGGCCCAACGCCTGCAAGCCATAAACAGGCTGATCTTCTCCTAATAAATTTACTACGTTATATAAATTATTCAGGTTGAGCCCTATGCCATGGACTATGTATAATGTTGGCTTTGAACCATTTGGCTTGATCGGGATCAATGCTTTATATGGTGATTCTGCTGCTTCGTCCTGTATAACTAAGGCAAGATCCTTTATGGTTGGGTATTTAAGTAAGGTTGATAGCGGTAACCGTTTACCAAACTCTTTTTCTACCTGCAACATTATCTTAACAGAAACCAGCGAATTAATACCTAACTCAAAAAAGTTATCTGTAATACCAATTTTTTCTACCGCTACATTTTTCAGGAAAATGTCTGTCAGCTTTGCTTGAACTGTATTGGTTGGTGCTTCGTATTTATTGGATACCTGGGCGTTTATTACAGGATCAGGCAAAGCTTTTCTGTCAGTTTTACCATTGGGCATCAATGGCACAGCCGGAATTATGGTGTAATTGGTTGGCACCATGTATTCAGGTAAAACTTTTCCTAAATCAGTTCTCCAAATATGCGGGTCACTTATAACAGCAGGATCTTCGAGAACTACATAAGCTACTAAGTGCGCGTTTCCTAAAGTATCTTTAAATACAGATACGATGGCGTCTTTAACATTAGGTTGCTGTTTTATCTGAAATTCAACTTCTTCCGTTTCAATACGGTAGCCCCTTATTTTAATTTGATGATCTATCCGGCCAAGGCACAAAATCTCATCATCTGCAAGTAGTTTCCCTAAATCGCCTGTTTTATATATTTTTTGCCCGGGGATGTTTAAGAACTTATCATCTATAAACCTCTCGCTGGTAAGTTCAGGCCTGTTTAAATAGCCTTTGGCAACACCGGTGCCTCCAATATAAATTTCGCCTACCTCGCCTTTTGGCACCTCTTCAAAACTTTCGTTTAATATATAGATCTGGGTATTCAGAATTGGAAAGCCAACGGTTATCAGGTCATCGCCCGAAGTTATTTTTTTAATTGTAGACCAAATAGTTGTTTCTGTTGGGCCATACATATTCCATAATTCCGCACATTTATCAACAAGGCTTGCAGCAAGTTCTTTGGTCATAGCCTCGCCGCCACAAAGTATTTTCATCGGAAGCACTTCGTTCCAATCTGCTTCAAGCATCATGCGCCACATAAATGGCGTACCTTGCATAATAGTAATTTTCTCTTTTCGTGCAATATCTAATAATGCTCTACCATCCTTCACAATATCAGGCGAAGCTATAACCAAAGAGGCCCCTGTAATTAGGGGAAGATATATTTCTAATTCGGCAATATCAAAGGATATTGTAGTTGAAGAAAGAATAACATCGTTACTATTAGCCCCCGGCAATTCCTCCATACTGATCAAAAAGTTAACCAGCCCGATATGCTTAACTTCAACACCTTTAGGCTTACCTGTTGAACCAGATGTGTATAGAATATATGCTATGGTATCTTCATTTATATCGGCAGTAAAATCTACCGCACTGTAAGAGGTGCTTTTTTGCCAGGCTTCTTCTATAAACAGCAGTTGGGTATGATCCTGGTATTTTTCCTGGAATTTGTTTGAGGTGATCAATAATTTAACCGCCGCGTCATTAAGCATATAGCTTATCCTGTCAATAGGAAAACCAATATCAATTGGCAGATAAGTGGCACCGGCTTTCATAATAGCCAGCAATGAAATAACCATCTCAGGAGAACGGTCAATTGCAAGGGCTACAACATCACCGGTTTTAACGCCCTGATCTTTTAAATAAAAAGATAGCTGATTAGATATTTCATTTACCTGCTTATAGGTAAACCCCTTATCTCCCTGCTTTATTGCAACCTTATCTGGAAATTTATGTGACTGGTTAGCTACCAGTTGGTCAACAGTGATCATATTAATACCAATAACTTTTAGGATAATTAATTAGGGGGTATTAATTATGCCACTAAAATATAAATTATAATCAAGAGTGAATACAGAATTGCATCCTTGTTACATTTAGTTTCTTATTTTCTTTTCGATTTTTCCCATGCTGCGCTTTGATTTCCTCTTATATACCTGATGATACCGGCAAATACAGCATAATTCATAATACAAAAATAATATGGAATAAACAAAGGCTTGATCCTGATATTGCGTCTCTCAAACAGCAATCCAAGTAGGCTTAATACATAGAATAATACTTGTGCTATAAAAATATACTCGTATACCGGAGATGGCGAATTTCCGGCAAACACGATCAACCCGTTGATGATGAATAATAAAACAAGCAAAAATGGTACAATTGTCCAGCGTAATACACGATGGCTGATGTATTGAAAGGTAAACACCGGGTTTAAAAACGGATTTATAGCTTTTTTAAGACGCACAATTGATTGAATGCCACCAGCCGCTATTCTAACTTTCCGTTTAAGTTCTTCTTTAATGTCAGCAGACGCAGTTTCCATTGCATAAGCCTTAGGTTCGTAGGCAATGATATAACCACTTTCTGCTATCCGCATGGCTATCATGTGGTCATCAATAATGGTATCTGCTTCAACCGGCTGATATAATGCGGCCCGGATACTGAATAATTCGCCGGCAGCCCCTACACCTGAATATAAATCATAATCCCATTTTTTTAATGCCGATTCATATTTCCAGTAAAAACCTTCGCCGGCAGAACTGGCATCCGCAGTCTCGCCAACAATTATTTTTTTCTCACCTGCAACCGCACCCACTTTTTCATTCTGATAGTGTTTAACAAGCTCCAGGATAGCTTCTTTATTCAAAAGCGTATTGGCATCAGTAAAAATCATAATATCTCCTGTAATAAAGGGTATAGCCCTTTTTATGGCAGCCATCTTCCCTCCTCTTATATCTTCATGCAAAACTAAAACATCATCGTATTTTTTTAGCTTTTGCGGGGTGCTGTCAGATGAGCCATCGGTAGTAAAAACTATTTGTAATTTATCCTTAGGATAATCAAGATTGATAGTATTTATCGCCTTTGCATCAATAACATCTTCTTCATTGTAAGCGGCGGTAAGTATACTGACAGTAGGTAAGGGATAATCGTCATTAAACAAAAACGGTTTTACTAAAAGCCTTTTAATTTTTATGATGAAGTACATCAAAAAACCATAGCCAACAAATGTATATATAACAATAAAAAGACAAATCCAGAAAGCGGTGATCATTTAGTTTTTTTTAATTTAAATCCTAAGTTTTGACTATCGTTAGCGTTAGTGAAGTTCCAAAATATTCCTTTTAAAGTCCAGCCGGCTAAATCACTGCGGCCTTTTAAAATGTAGTTTAACATTTGTTTGCCGCAGGCAATAAAAATATAATAAATACTAAATAACAGCGTATTCAGAGCACTGGTATTTCGTCTTATAAAGAGCATTCGGTTGCGGGTCATAAAATAGGTTTTAACAGCACTTTCTTTACCTACACTCATTGATTCTTTATGATAGATCTTAGTTTTGCCCGTAAACCAAATCTTTTTACCGGCCCTTCTAAATTTTTCGCACCAGTCTAATTCTTCATAGTACAAAAAATAGTGCTCTTCCATCAATCCTACTTGTTTCAGATCACTGCTTCGGCACATCATTGCAGCACCATGGCAAAAAGCAGTTTCGCGACTATCGTTATTGTATTGACCTTTATTTACATCCATGCTGCCTATGCCCGCATTTCTGCAGGTTAAATAGTTCATTTTAGTAAATCCGGCGTATTGTATAATGTCAGGATTATCAAAATATAAGATCATTGGCGAAATCAACCCTATTTCCGGATTATTTTCTAACTCGGTAGTCAGCTCACTAATTAGATTTTCTGTGATCTCCGTATCGTTATTTAATAACAGCAGATAATCGCCCTTAGCATATTCAATGCCTAAGTTGTTACCACCTGCAAAACCTAGGTTATAATCAGATCGGACAAATACCAGTTCGGGAAAGGCTTTTTTAAATTCGGCTTCGTGATCTTCGTCACAACCGTTATCAACCAATACCACTTCTACGTTATCATTTTTTGCATTTTCTTTTATTGAATTTAAAAATGCAATGGTTACGCCTGGCTGATTAAAATTAACTGTGATGATTGAGGTTAGTTTCATGCCTCGTAAAAGTAATTAATTTAGGCCATAATTTAAATAAGACATCATGATTCGTCCAATAAAAATAGATAGCGTCAATAATTTAATATTGCGTTTACATTAATTTTCAACCGGTAAATAATAATGTAACAGGTTTGAAACATAAGTATATCTACAAGCGTATTATTAGTGTAAAACAGTATTTTTATTAAGTCAAATAAATCTTATTATTGCAACAACTTCAAAAAAATGGACCATAAATTAATTATTACAACTACTTTTAAGCAATTTATTTCCCATTAGTTAGCACTGCTTATGCGTATTGCACATATTATAATGGCTCATAAAAACCCGCCCCAGCTTTTACGCCTAATAGAACGACTACAACACCCCAACTTTGATATTTTTATACATATCGATAAAAAAGTCCCTTTGGATAATTTTTTTTTACTAAAAGAAAAAACTAACATCACTTTTATAAAAAACCGCGTAGAATGTAACTGGGGAGGTAATAATTTTTTTAAGGCTATTATAAGTTCTGTAAACGAGGTAATTCATTTACAGAAAAATTATGCCTTTGTTAGCTTGCTTAGCGGCCAGGATTACCCTATTACGACGGCCGAAAACATTTATAATTATTTTTTACAAAATTCTAATAAAAATTTCATTTCTTACGATCCGTCAAGGCAATCAAACTGGTGGAAGGGCGCTGTGAACAGGTATGAAAAATATCATTTTACCGATGTGCATTTTAAATGGAAATATGTGTTGCAAACGATTGTAAACATTGTTTTGCCACGACGAAAGTTTCCTTACTCATTTAAGTTATTTGGTGGCAGAAATGCATCGTGGTGGACAATAACCGGAGATTGTGCAAAATACCTGGTTGATGAATTAATGCATGACAAAAAGCTTTGGGATTTCTTGAAATATTCATGGTGTACTGATGAGTTTATGGTTTGCAGTATAATCATGAATTCTAAATTCAGGCATGATACGGTTAATAATAATCTGCGATATATTGATTGGTCTGAAGGCAATGCGCGCCCCAAACTATTGGGGATGGCAGACTTTGATCACATTAAACAGTCAGGAATGCTTTTTGCCAGAAAATTTGATCAGGATATTGAGTCACAAATATTAGACAAAATAGATAGAGATTGTTCATTGTTAAGTAGTAATTTAGCATAACAATTTACTTATCCTCATAAACACCCCTAAACATGAACAAACAGTTATCTACGGCCGAGAAATCCTGGAGAAAGCCGGTAAACTTGAAAATCATCTCATATTTCAATCAACCACTATTCAAAAATTCAGGAAGTTGCTATAGTCTGGATGATCTGATAAGGGTTATACTCAAGCGACGCCTTGCTTATAAAATAAAGGTGGGTGATTGATCCTAAAAGATTTTTATTAGGTATTCATCCACTCACAGCGTTAAAATCTAATTATTATATTTACAGCATAAATGAAACGCTTAATTTTAATATCAGTAAATTTTAACAACCTATAAAATCTATAAAGCAATTTATAACGTATTTGAGCTTGCAGTCAGATATGGTTATACAAATACTTGCAGGCATCACAACTAAACTTGATGAAAGCATCATATCACAATTTTGTGCAATTAAACAATCACACAGAATATTACTATAAATAAATGAGCAACCAAAAAACCGCAATAAATGGTGCTAAGTGGACTACCTCTGCCACGGTTATAACTACAATACTTAATGCAGCGCAAACAGCAATTATTGCCAGGATACTTGCCCCTTCCGTATTTGGCCTGGTGAGTATTTGTACTATAATGCTTAGCTTCTTTCAGGTATTTGCCAACCTTGGCTTTGCCAACTCAATTATCTCAACACAAGAAACTGATAAGAAAAAACTATCAACTATTTTCTTCTCCAGCGCGGGTTTAGGCGTTATATTTTGCATTGTTATAAACCTGTGTAGCCCGTTAGTGGTTAGCTTTTATCATGAGCCAAAGTTAGCCGCGATCATTCCTTTGGCAGCGCTTAACTTTCCGCTTATTTATTCCGGCCAGATCTACAACACCTTGTTACAAAAAGAACTCCGTTTTAAAACTATTGCCGTTAATGATACGCTTTGCGTTGTAGCGAGTATAGTTACTACTGTAACCTTAGCTTATAATGGATTCAATGAATTTGCTATGATGTACGGGCAATTGACATGGGCGGGCGTACGTTTAATCAGCTACACACTTACGGGTATAAAACTTTTTCGCCCGGTTTGGCACTTTAAACCTAAAGAAATACAGGATCACTTAAAATTTGGCATTTACAGCATAGGCGAAGGTTTATTAGGTTTTGCGAACAGTAATTTAGAGAACATATTGATAGGAAGGCTGATAAGCCTTGAAGCATTAGGATATTACAATATTGCATGGACACTTGCCATATTCCCTATCTATAAACTTAATCCTATCATTATGCAGGTATCCTTCCCTATCATGGCTAAAATGAAGGATAACGAAGGTTTAAAAAGGGCTTATTTAAAAATCGTAGACTTTATTACATATTGCAATTTCCCTATTCTGACCGGGCTTGCTCTCACCGCTTTAGGAGTAGTTCCCTTGGTATTTGGCCACAATTTCCTACCATCGGTACCATTGTTTAAGGTTGTTGTTTTTGTGGGATTTTTGTCTTGCGTAACTACACCGTTTGCTTCATTATCCTTCTCAAAAGGGCAGCCAAAATTGGTATTCCTTTTAAACCTGATTGTACTTTTGGTTAAAATCCCGGTTATATATATTGCCGCTAAATATTTTGGTTTAATAGGTATTACCTATGGTTATTTGCTTGCGTCAATTATTGAAACATGTGTATGCTTTTACTTTGTAACTACGCTGGTAGGCAGTATTTTACCACAGTTTCTTAATAACATTTACAAACCATTATCTTTTTGCCTTGCGATGGTTGTCGCCTTGCTAATCTATCAATACTTCCTTGGAACTATTGGTTTGGTAAACATCATTGCCCAGGTGGTAATCGGCGCGGCTGTTTACGTCGGGCTAACATTAAAATTCAAAATGTCACTACGCGAAGTAATGGATATCAAGAAATCATTATAACATCGGAAATTATAAAGCAAAGAAAGCCGACCTGATTTGTCAGACCGACTTTCTTTATAATCATTATTTTTACAACTCTCCTTTTTTAAGCTGTTCAAAAGCATAATTACATGCTCTTGCAGTTAATGCCATGTAGGTTAATGAGGGGTTTTGGCAGGCAGATGAGGTCATGCTGCTGCCATCAGTTACAAATACGTTTTTAACGGCGTGCAATTGATTATTAGCGTTTAATACAGAAGTTTTAGGATCTCTACCCATCCGGGCGGTACCCATTTCGTGCACGGTTGAGCCACCCGGTTTATTATAATTAAATTTACTTGCATTAAACCCGGCTTTTTGCAACATATCTAAACAGGTATCCTGAATATCCTTCATCATCTTATCCTCGTTTTCACGGAATGAGAAATCTATTTTAACGACAGGTAAACCCCATTGGTCTTTTTGATGTTCGTCAAAGCTGATCTGGTTAGTATGATAGGGCAAACATTCACCCCAACCTGCCATCCATATTGTCCATGGCCCCGGAGTAGTAATGGTATTTTTAAAGTCGGCACCAAAACCGGGCGTGCCGGCCAGTTCAGCATAGCCTTGGCGCTCGCCGGTGCCCTGAATATTGTATCCCCGTAAGAAGTCGTTCTTTTCGCCTGATTTTAAATTTTTATAACGCGGTATCAGAAAGCCGCATGGCCTCCGGCCCTTGTAATAAGTATCTTTAAAGCCATCATGAGAGCCGGTTGCTCCAGCTGATGAATGGTGATCCATTAAATTATGCCCTAACTCACCGCTATCATTACCCAGGCCATTAGGAAATCTTGAAGATTTTGAATTCATCAGTAATGAAGTGGTAGGTATAGTGGAGGCATTTACAAAAATAATCTTTGAATGAAACTCCAAATGTTCGTGAGTACTGGTATCTATAACGCGTACGCCTGTTGCCTTCTGGATCTTATCATCATAAATAATTTCAGATACCACGGAGAAAGGCCTTAATGTAAGGTTACCCGTAGCTACGGCAGCCGGGATAGTAGAAGCATTGCTGCTAAAATACCCGCCAAAAGGGCATCCGCGGCTACATAAGTTTCTGTATTGGCAAGGGCCGCGGTTATCCCACCCACGGGTTAAGTTGGTTACCCTGGCAATCATCAATAAACGGTCATTGTAGCTTTTTTTCATTGATTGCGCCAAATGGTTCTCAATGCAATTGAGTTCCATACCCGGCAAAAAATTTCCGTCAGGTAAATGGGGTAAATTTTGTTTAGAACCACTAACACCTATAAAAGACTCTACATAGTCATACCATGGAGCAATGTCTTTGTATCTTATGGGCCAGTCTACCGCGTTTCCGTCTTTTAAATTAGCTTCAAAATCCAGATCGCTCCAACGGTAACATTGCCTGCCCCAGGTTAATGATCGTCCTCCTACCTGATATCCCCTAAACCAGTTAAATGGTTTTTCCTGTATATACGGGTGATCTTTATCATTAGCAAAAAACAACTGACTGCCGGCATCAGAAGCTTTGGTTTGCACCGGGTTTTCCTGAAGTTCTTTTTGGGTATATTGTAAACGACACTCAAAGTCCCAGGGATTTAACAATGCGGTTGGGTAATCCTTTACATGTTCAACATTTCTGCCCCGCTCAAGTAAAAGAACTTTCAACCCTTTTTTGCATAGTTCCATAGCAGCCCAGCCACCACTTATGCCCGAGCCTATTACTATTGCATCATACGTATTCTGACTTACTGTATTGATATTAATATCCATTGTGATTATTTAGTGGCCCAGGATTTTTGATGCGGAGCTAACGGCATCGAACCGTTATACATTCCCGGTATGTAATCATAAACAAGGCCTTTAGTCGCCCCAACTTGTGAGGTGCAATAGCCGGTTACGGTTAAGTTTTTTAATTGGGTAAAAAAAGGATCACCTAAATACCGGCCCTCAACTTTAGCTATTAATGAGTTAAAACTATGCGCCTTTTTTTCAAAATGCTTTAAGATCTCCGTCTTTTCGGTTGGCTTACAAGCTTGAAAAGACTTATCATAATGCTTGTTACTGTAACTATCAACATCGGCTAAACCATCAATAAAAAGATTCTGATTTTTAATATCAGTACATTTCTGCATCATGGTTATAATATAATCTTCAACCTTAGCGTCTTTAGCTCCCGGAGTATCGGTAACAGGAATTATAGTTTCGGCAAGGTCTGCTATCAGGCCTTTTTTTGACAGAAGAAACTTTGTATCAGGGGCTTTGTTAATGTCGGCCCATTTAAATATAGAGAAACCCGATGCTCCTAAAAATCCAAATGCAAGTAAACTTTTTATTGTAGTCCTTCTATTCATATTATATTTTAGGGATACGTAAATATAATTAACAATTTTATATTTCAATCCATTATCCGTTCAATTAAGCCATTATTCTTTTTTAAATGGACTGCTTTTTGATATTGGTTTTTGGTATGAAATTATCGATTTTATTTTTTATTTTGTGGTGCAATAAATTATATAGCAACTATGACTTTGTTCAACAACCCAAAGTGGCTTAACGAGTTTGAATATAACTACCAAACAGTAGACGAAGTACCTCAGTCTGTATTTGATTCTATCAATAAAGACCTGGATAAAATAACCGGCGACAACCCGTTAGTAACGGTATTAATAGCCGCCTGGAACGAGGAGATCAATATACTTAGATGTATTGGCAGCCTCTCAAAAACCAAGTGCGATTTTCCGATAGAAATTATTGTTGTTAACAACAACTCGAAGGATAGAACACAAGACACTATAGACAAATTACATATAACCGGCCTTTTTGAGCTGAAGCAAGGCTGTGGCCCTGCACGAGGATTTGGCCAGGAGCAGGCAAAAGGAAAATATGTTCTGTTAGCTGATGCCGATTGCTTCTACCCTCCGCATTGGGTTGCAGAGATGACTAAAGTTATTCAAAAACCTAATGTTGTGTGTATTTACGGTCGTTATTCTTTTATAAGCGAACCTAAATTCCCGAGATGGAAATTGTTCGTATTAGAAAAACTGAAAGATGTTATTGCTGAATTTAGGCAATTAAACCGCCCTTATTTTAATGCATACGGCTTAAGTATGGGTTATGTAAGGGAATTGGGATTAAAGGTTGGATTTATTGAAACTAGCTTTTGGGGTGATGACGGCCAGTTATGCCTGGGGTTAATGAAATATGGGAAAGTAAAACAAGTTAGAAGTAACAAAGCCCGTGTTTGGACCGGTCCACGCACCTTACAAAGAGATGGTTCTTTAGATAAGGCTTTTGCAGTCAGATTAAAGAAAGAGTTTAACCGTTTCTTTAAAAACTTTAATTCAAAATTGCCTGATGATGCAGTTCACGAGTCAAAAGCAAAATTATAATTTTGTGCTATAAAGGTTAGCCTTTATACAGTTCGTCATAAATGGCCTCGATCTTACGGGTCATTTTAACAATGTTATAATCTTTTTCTATAGTCCGGCCGGCGGCTTTTCCCACTTTTTTTCTAAGTGCCGGATCATTGTATAATAAAACTAATGTATCAGCGAGTTTTTGCGGATCTTTAACCGGAATGAGTATACCATTTTCTTTATCTACAATTACCTCTTTGGCACCATCAATTGAAGTAATAACTACCGCTTTTTCCATTGCCAATGCTTCAAGCATACCAATAGGCAGGCCTTCCCATAATGATGGTAAGCAGTAAATGTCTATAGCATTTAATACATCAGGTATATCCTGTCTGAAATCCATAAAGATGATCCTAGAATCAACGCCTAACTCTTTGGCCAGATTAACTGTATCTTTCTTCAGATCGCCATCGCCTACAAATAAAAATTTAATATCCAGTTCCTTAGGAATTAATGAAACAGCTCTTACCAGTGTCAGTGGGTCTTTCTGAGCAGTCATTCTTACCACATAACCAACCAGCATAGTTTTCTTGTCTACGCCTATTTCGCTCCGGATATCAGTAAATGTACCTTCAGGATTAAATTTCTTTAGATTAATACCATTTTTTACAACAGTAGCACGCTCCATCGGAAAAATCTTTTTGGCATCGTTTAGGTTATTGTCTGATACGCAAATTGATAAAGTAGATTTATCTACCAAGTACTTCTCGCCCATTATCCTCAACTTCCGCAACGGAAATTTTTGATCCGGGTGAAATGACCAGCCATGTACCGTATAAATAACAGGTATACCTAATTTACGCGCGCTGCTGTTGGTATTTGAATTTGCCCGTGTACCATGAGCGTGTACAATGTCAATTTTTTCTTTCTCCAATATCTCTGACACCTGGCCCCAAACCGTAAAATTGAATGGCTTTTCGGTTTCAATAACGTAGGTTTTTATGCCATTAGCTTCCATATGGTCAACCATTGGGCCTTTGGTAAATGAAAGCACAACATTTTCATAACGTTCTTTATCCAATTCTTCAACCAGGTTAATAACATGAGATTCGCCGCCGCCAATTTTACCTTGACGAATAGTTTGCAATATCTTAATTTTCTTATTTGCCATTCCTGAATAGGTTAAACAGGGTTAATTTTTTATGTCGTTAATGGTTGACTGGTCTTCGTGCTTGGTAGCAACAGAAAGCTGATTAGCCTTATTTGCCTTTGTTAAGGCCAATACTTGAAAAAACACAAACTTAGGCACTTGCCTTAATGATTTGTAAATACTGTCGCTGGCTTTAAAATATCCTTGTGCCTTGTAAAATATGGCTACAAATATGATCACTGCAACAATCCAGGTAATAAGCATAGCAGGTATTACAAAAATGTCTACCAGGAAAAATAATCCTGAAGCTAAAACGAGCATAAACAATGGTGGCCTCATCAGCATCAAGCTAAATATAAATTGGTTCCAGTTGAATGTGAAAATACTGTTCAAATTCATTTTAAGGCCTAAAAATGAAAACTTAAACCAGGTATTGATCCATCTGGCCCTTTGTTTTACCAATTGGTCTGACTTGGCTGTTTTTTCATCAAAAACAACTGCTTTTTCTGCAAATGCTATCCTTAATTTACGTTTTAATATCTCGTACTGTAATATCTTATCAAAGCCGGCACCACCCATGCTTAATTGTTCCAGGCATTCCCTATAAATATCAAGCGTAAACGCCATGCCTGAACCTGCTAACGAAGCAGATGAACCTGCACTAAACAGTAATTTACGGTCAATATATCTGTAGTAGATATCGCCGGCTTCATCTAAGCAGGCATACGTTGTATTTAAGTTTTTAGCTTGCCTTACACCTTGTACCGCGCTATAACCTTCACTAAACAATTTATTGATCTCGTTTAAATACTCAGCATTTACAAGATTATCACTATCAATAATGGTTAGCCTGTCATGCGGACGTTTAAAATTATTGATAGCGTAAAAATGAGACCGGATATTACTTGCCAACACTTCTTCGGGCCTTAAAACATGAACACGGGGGTCTGTAAACTTAAGATCTGTTATATCACAATTATCAGCAACTATATAGATCAGGTAATTACTATAATTCAGTTTCAGTATAGAATCTACAACGCTTGGGAGAAGGGTTGTTTGCTCATAAGCTGTAACAATTATGGCATAATCTGCTTCGTCGTTAACGCTGTCGGCCTTTAGTTTCTCTTCTCCCCTAATACCTGCAATAACATACAGCAGGAACGGAAATATCAAATAAAAAACAACCAACAGCTGAATAATCAAAAAAACAATCAGCAACACGCTCATGATAAGTTAGTTAGTAAAGGTTTAACCATTATGTTCTGATTCATATTTAACTATTTGATCCATCATCAGTTTCACACTTTGCTCCCACGTGTGGGTTAAAGCAAATTCTGTTCGCTTGGTCTTTAAAGCTTCACTGTTTTCTTCTAAAGCCTTTGCAATAAGTTTAATGTAATCTTGCGGGCTGTCAGCAAGATAAACAAAATCCCGAAATGTTTCCATCGTCTTGGTAGCTGTAGCAATAGTTGGTTTACCCAGTGCAAGATATTCATCGATCTTTCTTGGATAGTTACCTATCGTTATCTCGTTTACTAATTGCGGGTTTATACAGATATCAAAAGCTGCTATATAATTTGGCAACATACTCACCGGTTTTTGCCCTAAAAACGCTACGTTAGTTAATTGATGCAATTTGCTTGCTTTAAATTTATCATCCTCAGGCCCTACCAAAACAACGCTGTATTGCGGGTAAGTTGTAGCTATTAACTCAATTATATCCAAGTCCAAGCGTTCGCTGTTAAGAGCACCTACATATCCTATAATCGGTTTATTAACAGACTGCACATCTTCAGGCACATCACTGCTCACATTTATAAAATCATCAACATCGCAGCCCTGGCCTATGTAATAAGAGTTTTGATTATACTTTCTGCAGTACTCAGCCAGGTATTCAGAATTGCTAAAGCAAAGGTTACTTTTGGCTATTAATTGCGGTTCAAGCTGCAAGCCGTGCCTTTTCCAATAATCAACACCCAACATGTAGTCCCTGGAATAGTAAATACCCAAATGCGGCTTCAAAAAATCCTGCAGATAAAAACCCTTAAACATCTCGTTATCATTAAACAAAATAGGATCAGTAAATCCCAGTTTATTTAAAGCCTTATTAATTGATCTGGCAAACTTTTTATTGTTGCGTTTATTAAAAAAGTTAAAAAGAGAATGGCTTTTTAAAAAGTTGATCGACTCCACTATACAGTCGGGATAATAATTCCAAAGATTATCCTGGATCTTTACCAATCCATCTTCCTTTCCTTTTATAACATTATGCCGCTTAATAACTTTCGGGTCGTTTTTGGCACGCATTAAGGTAACCCTGTCAAGCGGCGAATTAACGTACAATACCCGGTGATTTTTACTAAGTTCGAGCGCTACATTTTTACAATTACTACCTATTTCAGTATCCCAGGGTTGCTGGCCAATTATTATGAAATTTCTTTCGGTTACTTTTTTGCTCATGGATTTTTCTGAAATGGCTTGATAGCTGTTAAATATAACTATTTGATGATTAACACCTTGTTAATTTTTGCAGTTAAATACCGAATATATTGATTGTGAGTTTGGTTAAGTTCTTTGATTGAAGTATTTACGTTTAAACCTTCTTCCAGGCCTGCTCTTTAAAATCGTACTTCTTTATCACCTTTGCAGGATTACCCACCACCACAGAAAATTCAGGGACATCTTTTGTAACTACGCTCCCTGCGCCCACAACACTGTGTTTACCTATTGTAACACCTGCTACTACAGTGCAATTGGCACCTATCCATACATCGTCCTCAATATTAATTGCTTTAGTAGTAACCTTTTGTAAGGATGGTGGTATAGTTACATCCTCATATCCATGGTTTAAACCTGACATTACAACATTTTGAGCGATAATTACATGATTACCAATATTAACCGGCCCTATAACAACGTTACCGATACCTACAAAACTATGGTCGCCAATATTAACATCGCCCACACCATTATTTATGGTGGCAAAATCTTCTATAACAGAGTTAGCACCCAAAGTAAATCCATTAAACGGAAACACATCCATCCGTGTCCGGCTTTTAACAACAGCATTGGCGCCCTTTTTATGTTTAAACGGGTTCAAAAATAATTTTACCCATAAACGGGGGCTGTTTTCGTTTTTCGGAATCAAAAGAGATAATGCTATCTTTTTTAATTTAGGGTTCGATTTTACTTTTGAAACTATTGACATACTATTAGCTGTTAATATCTTTCGTCTTCCTCTTTAGGGGCCATTAACTTTAACCCACTAATTATCCCAAGTATCATGCAAATTATAGCGGGTATCCCAAATATATCGTATGGCATAAAAACTTTATTTAATTAACATATTAGTTTTAGAGGATGCTGCTATTACCGGCGTCCCCAAAATTACAGCCCATGACAGGTATACAGCAATAGATGAGGGCATAGTATTAATTACCTCATTGCCATAGCTACAAAACAATGTACCGGCGCATCCCGCTGCCAATGCCACCATTTTTACCTTAAGTCCTTCATCTTCAATCCTCCAGACTATGCCGAAACATTTACCTAAGATATACACCATAATAGACACCCATATAGTTAGCCCAACAACACCATACATGGCCCATATTTTTACAAAATAGCTGTCGGGTTGTACGGTAGATAGATACGTACCTGCATTATATTGCGTCCCGGCAGCGCCTATTGTGCCCAGTCCGCCACCAAAAGGCCTTGTGCTCATATATTCGCGCATGCGCATCTGCGTATTAAACCTAACATTTAAAGACGCATCTTGTGGGTTAACCGCTGTCCTTAACCTATAGATTTGATAATTACCGTTACCTATATAAGTATATTTAAGGAAACATATAAATCCAACCAAAAGTATCCCCCCTATAAACAGAACTTTAACATTTTTAGTTAAAATTATAGCTACAAATGCTCCCATTACTAACGCAAACAAAGCTCCACGTGTACCTGAAATAAGCATACCATCAAGCTGTAACAAAGCACAAACTAATAATATAAGCTTTGTTTTTTTCTTGTATGGGCCAAGCGCAAGTACCAGGGTACTGAGGCCAAGGGCAGCTTGAGAGGCTCCGAATTGTCCGGCATCACTGTAAAAAGAAAATACCCTTAACCTGCCCCATAATATGTGCGTAATATAGCCGCCACCATCTAAGAAGCGCTGTTCGCCGGGTGATGGATGTATGTAAAGCTGTTTAAGCCCATTGAGCGAAGCAAGTGTTGAGCAGGCAATTATCAGGATCAAAAACATATCCAGGTGCCTGTGTGTTCTTAAAATGATCAGGCCAAGGGGTACAATCAGACAAGGATAAAGAGCGGCCGATCTTAACTCAAAAAACCAACCGGCAACGCTTGCCCCCGGATTTACGACTTCGGCAATACTTATGCCCAACCATATTATCAACAGGTAAACAACATCTACGCCGGCACTTTTTCTTTCTTCGGCAGGAACAGTCACTAAAACGGTTATCCAAAGAATTAGTAACACTGCTTCGATAATCGTACCGTAGGGAATTATTCCTATTTCACGACCAGGAATGCCATATAAGAAACAATAACATGTTAGAAAATATAAAAGAGAATTCCTCATACCATTATCATCGCTAATATCAAAACAAGGGACTTCAAATTATATTCAATATGCTATTTGAGGTTGTTATGTTAAACCTTGAATTTATTAAGGATCCATCCAATAAAACCTGGTTGCTCCTTAATATACTTTACAAATGCCAGATCGTTTTCTTTAATAGTGCGGCCCGCTTCAAATACTGCTATATTTTTTTCGGTAAACAATAGCCATTCTTTAGCAATATTCAAATTATGCAGGCTATTAACATCTATAATAATGATATCAAATTCTTTCCTGAGTACTTCAAAACCAATTTTAAGGCTCTTAATATTATGCATCTCTAAAAGAGAGTTTTGAGCCATATTTTTATTCATAACAGTAATCAGATCTTCAGTCTGGATCTCTTTCTTTACTAAAAATGTTTGGAAATTTTGGCCGGTAACAAGTTCAGTACTTTCTGATTTTGCCATTGGGAAGTCATCAGCAATCAATAAGATTTTTTTGCCTGTCATTGCAAACGCGTAGGCAAGACTATGTGCAATTAAAGTTTTTCCTTCGCCATTAATCAAACTTGTAATACCTAATATTTTGCTATCATCCTCGTCAAGTTTGTTGCTAATTTCAAACCTTAGCGACCTGAGCAGATCACGGTATACGGCATAAGTTTTATCTTCATTATCATCCCATATATCCCTTATATTCTTCTCTTTACCAGTGATCATATTTAAGGTACCAACGGCCTTTGATTTGACCGCTTTTTCGAGATGACGGACATCATTAATAGAGTTATCAGATACAAATATGACGAATAGAAAAGCCAGGCACAAAACAACACTTCCAATGCCTGATCCGGCCAGTATAATTGCTCGTTTAGATGGCTCAGGCGCGCCCGGCAAACCGTACTGCTCAATTGTTAAATGAAAACCGGTGTTAATATCCGTTTTGTTTTGATTATAGGTTACTAAAAAGGTTTGGTAATCTTTAGTAGCAAAATCTGCGTCATTCTGTTTTTGGGCAATATCAGCATCATACGGCACCATACCTTTGTATTGGGCCTTTAATGAATTTAATTGCGAATTTATTGCTTGTAAACTGGCTCTGGCTTGTGATATGCCAAGCTCAAGATTGGTTTTTTGAGTAAGTAAAGCTGTTTTATTTATTCTTGGATCAATAACGTTGTCATCATTATTTTGAGAACTTTTGCTGCTAAGTAACCGTCGTAAAGAATCTACACGTCTTTGATCGGCAGGTTTGAATCCATTATCAACCAGGGTATTACTGGCTATCCTTAATTGATTTTGCAAATTAATTATATCTGTGCTGCTTGACCTGCCATTATTACCCAGATCAGCATCACTGCCACCATTAAGTTTTCTTGCAATAATCAGCAACTGTGCAGTGCTGCCGTCAATTACTTTTTGTTGTGTTGTTTTATCAATTTCAAGATTTGTAATTTGTCCGTTTAGATTAGTCGACTCTCCTGTAAGATTAAGTACGCCTTTGTTCTTTTTAAAATCCGCTAAGTCGGCATTCTTTTGGATCATTACAGCCTCTTTACTTTTTAGCACAGAGTCAAGCTGGGTAAGTGATCTGTTTTGATTGGTGTTTACATCAGTGCTGTAACTGCTAATAAATTCAGATGCCAGGGTGTTTACCACATATGCAGACAGATCAGGGTTTGGCGATGTATATTTTATATTAATATCATCACTATTTTCGGTATGGCTAATATCTAAGGCTTTTCCAAATCCGTTCTCCCCATATCCCATTGATTCAACAAGGTCATACAATCTGAAAGGGCCATTATTATCTAAAACCGTTAAAATTTCGCTGTTATCAAGTTTTCTCTTTAAAATTTTAATAACCTGTACTTTATTTTCAGGACGCAACGAGTCTAATTGTTCGCTTTTATACTTTTTAAATGCTTTTTGCGGATTTTCTAACTCATGAATAATTAAGTTATAGGCAAGCAGATTGATCAGCTTTTTAGATTTCAGCTTTTCCATCATAGTATTAAACTGTTGGCTTGTCTTAAACAAGTCAACAGTTTCGCTGGAAATTACTTTCTTGGAAGGATCAAGCAGCCCCGTTGCTATTTGTGATTCTGAGCTGTATTGTTTGGGTAAATTCTGAACCAAAAAATAGGTAATGGTTACAACAATAATTGGTACCAAAATCACTATCCACTTGTACCGGCTTATAACTTTTAGAAACGCTTTTATATCCATTTATATAGTACTATGTTTTCAGGTAGTCGGCTTTTTATTTAATTTCCGTAAGCTTGACACCTATAATATCTTCCAAAGCATCTTTTGCTTTTAAGTAAGCAATTTCGGCCTGTATTTTTGTGCTTTCTGCTGCAGCTTCAGCGGCTCTTGATTGGTTATATACATCTAAAGTAGCTTCGCCTTTTTGAAATTTATTTCTTGTAGTTTCAGCTATACTTTTAGTATCCTGTACACTTTGATTGGTTAGCTTAAGCTGGCTTAGCTGCTGTATATAATTGTAATAGTTAGTCTTAACTTCTGTAGCTAAAGTTTTATCATATTCCTGAGCTTCTAATTCAGCAATCTGATATTCATATTTCGCTTTTTTAACCAAAAATGGTTTTTGAAGATATTGTCCAATATTTATAGTTCCACCGAATTGAAAGCCGTTTACTGAGTATGGGTTTGCTGTTGTAAGACCGTCGCCGGCAATTACCGGTTTATCATTTGGCCTGTAAAAATATGAAGCAGTAAAAATATCTAAATAAGAAATAGTGCTTGTTGAAATATTAAGGTGAGCATCTTGCGCCCTTAAACCAAATATTTTACGCCTGATGTAATGATCTTTAGCAGATTGTATACATTTCTCTAAAAAAGTATAATTTATTTCACTCATTACGGTTTCTTGTGCAGACGCCTTAAAACTTAACAGGGTTACTAATAAGAAGAGTACCGGGTATAATTTTTTCATTTGATTAATAGTTTAATGATTTAATTTAGTGTGCAATAATTATATTTTTTAAAGTTAACGCTATTTTTCCCAGCCGGCTTAATTATATCAAGCCTTTAAGTTGATTGTTACAATTTATGTTTGCTGATTGTTTAATCCCGGCTATGTAATCTGGTAAATGTTTTATTTGATTTAACTATAACTTGCATAAATTATCTATATACAATTTTTATTTACTTGATTACCAACTATATAATTCAGTTATATATATCGAAATATTATTACCCACACAAAAATAGAAAAATATCTCAAATATCTTATTTCCCTGCCAACATAACAAACCTGATAAATTTATAAAAAACCTTTATTTTATAGTTCTAAATTATCATTATTTATTCCAAAATTCAGATTTATTGCATATTTTAATATACATCCTCGTTTCATGTATGATTTCGGCAAGATAGACATCCAAAACTCAATACCCGCAACTAAAATCTAAGGTATACGTTTACTATTAATATGCCATTAACATTATATATATAAATTAACTATTGGCTTAATATATATTGTGTATTATGTTACACTGCTTATAGAAATACTTCCACAATATACACCCACCTGTTCAATAAATTAACATACAGTAAATTAAAGAATTTTGTCTTAATTAATTTTATTACATTAGTTAATTTTGTTAACAACATATAGTTGTTAAATACATAGCACTAATTTTAAATTATTAAGAATTACGAATTTAATGGTTATTTAGATTGCTCAGCAGTGTAAACATTACCGTGCACTACAGATGGTTTAGCCAAATTCCAATATACGTTATTTGTTGGGACCGGGAAAAAGTTAAAACCTTTATTGTTAGTAAGCGTAACTTTTCCTCCCATATAACCAAACTGGTAATTATCAATAAATGTACCCGGGTACCCGGTCCAGTGGTCGGTATTGATATCGCCGCAAACGTTATTATTTACAATCAGATCTGACTTTGTAGTTATGCCATGGATGGCAAATTCTTTAAATTCCTGAAACTCAAAAGCGGCGTATCTTCTGGAACCAATACACACATTATTATAAAAATGACTGGTTTTAACAACTTTACCAAAACTTACAGGCCAAACGGCAATAGCATGCCCTTCATAGTTAGTAAATTTATTATTGTACGCATCGCCATTACCCGTCATCATTATTAACCTGTTATCACCATTAGTGGTAGGATTAACACCATCAATGGTATTATTAAACACCTTAAAACCGTCAACAGCCTTACAGGCAATTAAATCTCCGGGATTACCCCCGGTAAATATATTGTTGCTGATCACTACATTTTTCACCAGGTTATAAACATAACCATGTTCTATACCTCCACCCAGTTCATTTGTACCGCAATTAATAAATTCTGAGTTGGTAATTTTAAAGTTCAGCAGATTTACTGTCTTTTCGGTACCATCCCATATTAGTTTGTTACTATTGTTAACATATATGCCCTGTGAGCAATTAATAAAACTTAGGCTATCTAACGTCACCCCTACCAGCCGCGAGTTGATATTGAGCATTCTGTACCCATTATTTTGTGTAGTAAAACCGGTAATTTTAACATTATTAAGATTACCTAAGTTAAGGCAGCTATTAAACCCTTCTGCTGTTTGTGAAAGCCCATCAACTGTTACGTCTTTCCCACTTATAATAACGTCTTTAAGATTTTGAACAATTAGTCCGTTGGTATAAATACCAGGCTTAACAATTATACGTGTACCCGGAGCATATCTATTATTTGCACCATCAATTATTAAAAAACCCTCGCCGCTACCTAAAACAATTGTATTTGCGGCTATATCTGCAGAAAGTTTTGTTTGAGCCTTTGCGATATACCCAATAAAGGCTGTTATTAAGACAAGAATAGTTTTTTTCATTAATGCTACACGGCCGCAATGCGAATACAGAACCATCTACAAACTCCGCGTACGTGCCTGTGACAAAGATATTATAATATCGTGCAATGCAAAATCCAACAAATAACAGCTCAACAAAATCTTACTAACAAATCTTAGCATCAACCAATGCAAGTTTTACGCTTGCACCCACTAATGCGGAAGTGAATTTAAGGCAGTTTTATTTGCAATGTTCCCGTTCATAATATTGTAAATTTTAGGGAAAAACTTATTCAAAATGATGGAAAACGTTAATGTTAAAGTAAACGCGATAACAGGAGAAAACCATCTTATAAAATCAAAACTGTTAGGCGTAAATTTAAATATCACAGTCATAACTGCAAGCGTAAGAGGATGGTACAAGTAAACAAACAGCGAGTATTCCTTTCCCCATTTTGTGAGGACATTTTCTTCCGTATTTATTTTTGTGCTTAAAATAAACAATGGGATAGCAATTATAATTGTGCCCAATAAAAATTGATGATTAAACTTATCATAATTGAAATACTTAAATAGCAATTGTGCTTCAATAAATTGAATGGCTATGCCCGCAATAACCAATCCTATTAATAATATATTACTGATTGAATTAAAGACATTTTCTTTTTTCGCAAGAATGATCCCTATGTACATCAATGGAATAGACAATAAAAATCTGGCCAACTCAAAATCGATATTTTTACCAAATACCTGGTCGTAGGAATCTGAAAAAAGCGCAAGGAGCAATATGCCGATGGATATGTAAGGCAGGTAGTTATTCCTTTTGATAAAAAATAAATACCAAATAAAAATATACCCAATCAATAGTGAACCGATAAACCATAAATGAGCATGGAGACCCGTTAATATATTTGAAACGCCAATTGACATGTTCCCTTTTACAATATCTATTGGCAAACAAACTATGCTTGAAATAATCAGAATTGAAATTAACAGGCTTACATTCTTCTGGATATTTTTAAAATCAAGTGTATTATTTTCAATTTTATAGCCAAGAAAAAAACCTGTCGTTATAAAAAAGAATGGTAAAGCCCACCGTGAAAGTAATCGCAGATCATCAACAATTTCCTTATTTAAGTTTCCGTAACTGGTATGCAGGCAGATTATAAAAAAAGATGCAACAAGCCTAAATAAATCAATTCCATTTTTTCTGTTCATTTTAAATTTGTTTAATCTTTTTAGTACGCTTTTGTAGTTTGTTTCTAATTGTTAGTACAATATTTAGCTATCAATTTACTGACCTGTAACGTACACCTAGTCCGCCCAAAACTGGGCATTAAGCCCCTTATTGGCGCAACTAAAATTACATAAACTTTCCAAATATGATTGGCTAGATATCTTTTTCAACCGAAGATATAATTTTGTTTTCGGATCATATCAGTCAAATAATTTTGTCCGAAGCAAACACCCAAAAACATTAATTACCCCACTTTTATCAGATAACAATGTATTCAAGTATAAAAATAAATTTTTATACTTTTACCATTAGTTGCTATTGGCTATTTAACAAAGCGGGGAATGTTAGCATTGGATTGTTAATTGATGGTTACTATGGGTTTTCAACAAAACCACGCTACTTCAAATTCAAATTCGATCTGTATGTTAAAATTATTCATTCAAACAATAGTGATAGGTTACGTTTTATTTGGTTTAGCATGTGCCCAAAAACATAATCATACCATTAAAGAAAACATTAAGCTGAATGTAGTCCAGAACAACAGCCCCACTTTCGATGATTTTTTAGGAATTAATGGTTTTGAGTGGGATTTTCTTGATAAATCCGGCAGCAGGGTAAATAAAAAACAGCTTGAAAACATGCGGTCGTTTACCGGATTCAGACATTATATGGACTGGGAACGAATAGAATCTGAAAAGGGGGTATATACCTTTAATCCCACGCATTCGGGCGGTTTTAATTATGATAGCGTTTATCTCGCGTGTAAAGAAAATAACATAGAAGTATTAGCCTGCTTAAAAAACACCCCGGCTTGGCTGGCAAACACTTATCCTAAGGACAAGCAAAGCGCTGATGTTGTACCTGTTCCGTATGGTTCAGACCGATTAAATCCCCGCTCTTATCTATACCAGGCTAAAGCCGCGTTTCAATTTGCGGCCAGGTATGGCAATAATAAAATTATCGACAGAAAACTGGTAGATGTTTCCCAAACGCCACGTTGGCCGCACGACGAGGCTAATGACATAAAAGTTGGTTTAGGCTACGTGCATTATATTGAATGTGGAAATGAAGTTGATAAAGACTGGTTAGGCCCCGGCATCCAGCAAAGCGCCGAGCAATACGCGGCTAATCTATCAGCATTTTACGATGGGGACAAAGGCCGGTTAGGTAAAAACGTGGGTATAAAATCAGCCGATCCAACTATGGTAGTTGTAATGTCAGGGCTCTCGGCGCCTACGCCTAACTACGTTGTAGGTATGATCAATTGGTGCAGAAAGCACAGAGGGCTTAAGGCAGATGGTTCTGTTGATCTATGCTTTGATATTATTAACTATCACTTTTACAATTGTGACGCGGTTCTTGAAGGTGACGAAAGAACAGTTGGCAAAGCCCCCGAACTATCAACTGCGGCAAAAGTAGCTGATTCGTTTGTGGCAATGTCAAAAAAATACGCTAATAGCATGCCCGTATGGATCACTGAGTCAGGATATGACATTAATCCTAAAAGCCCGCAACGAGCTATTAAAATAGGCAATAAACCGGTATTGATCACGCAAGCCGACTGGATGATAAGGTCTGCATTTTTATATACACGGCATCAACTAAAAAAGTCTTTTTTTTATATGGTGGATGATGTTAACGTCAATGACCCTATTCAATACTCATCATCAGGGTTTATTGATAGAGATAATAAAAAGCGCCCTGTTGCCGATTATTTTCTGCAGGTTAAAAAGTTACTTGGTGCTTACTCCTACAAACAAACTATCAGCAGCGATCCTGTGGTAGATATTTATACCAAAGGCAATAAAGACATCTATATATTATATGTACCTGACGAAAAAGGCCGCGAAGCGTTTTATAATTTAAATCCGGGCAAAAGTTCTGCTATTCGTATTAATTATTTGGTGCCGGGCGCCAATCAGATGAGATCTGAAACTATTCATGTTACTAAGCCCGCTTTTAAAATTAAAGTAACAGAAACGCCAATTTTTGTAGAAATACTTAATTAGTACTTATAACAATAAAACGGCCTTGTGAAATTCACAAGGCCGTTTACATTATAAACTTTTATACTAAATCTGCTATTAAAGTGCAGTTGCACTGTAAGTGTTTCCGCTTGAAAGGAAAGGCGCGGCAAGGTTCCATAATATACCCAGTAAAGGTGCAGGATAGAAATTGTAACCTTTGTTATTTGTAAGAGTTACGTGACCACCTACATAACCAAACATATAGTTATCAATAAATGTTCCTGGATATCCTGTCCAATGATCTGTGTTAATGCTACTAACAACGTTACTATCAACAATCAGATCAGATTTTACAGTTGTACCTGAGATAGCAAGTTCAGTGAACTCTTGATATTCAAAAGCTGAATATCTTCTTGAATTTTTACAAGTGTTGTTATGGATATGGCTGGTTTTAACAGTTGTGCCGAAGCTTATAGGCCATATACCAATAGCGTGTCCTTCATAATTGGTAAAGGTATTGTTATATGCATCTCCGTAACCAATCATCATAAACAACCTGTTATCACCATTATTAGTCGGATTGATATTTGTAATCGTGTTGTTAAATATCTGGAAATTGTCTACAGCTTCACATTGTATCAGGTCACCTGCATCAGCGCCTGTAAATTTGTTACCGCTGATAGTTAAGTTCTTAACAAGGCTGTAAACGTTTCCATTTTTTATACCGCCGCTGTATGGGCCCAACATACTTGGACCGACATTGTTGAAGGTACTGTTTGATATGGTAAAGTTTAACAAGAACACAGTATTGTCTGTTTTATCCCAAATTGTTTGATCGCCAACTCCCATTATCCCTGATTCGCAGTTGCTATAAGTCATTTGGGTTAAAGTTACACCTACCAAGCGTGAATCAATATTAACCGCGCGGTAACTGCTATTTTGCACAGTGATACCAGATATTGTAACATTGGTTAAATTACCAAGGTCAAGGGCATTGAATTGACCGGCAGTTGATTTGTTCAGACCATCTAATATAACACCCGTACCTTGTACGGTAACACCTGTTAAATTTTGAACAGTAATTGCGCCAGTATAAGTACCTGCTTTAATAATGATAATACTTCCTGCAGGGTAGCTTTTTGTTTTACCATCTATGGTAAGTGCATTTTTACCATCACCAACGTTATATGTATTTCCGGTTGGCGGGGTTACTACTGGAGGTGTTGTTGCTCCGGTAGATCCTGTTGCTCCGGTAGATCCTGTTGTCCCGGTCTTTCCTGTAGTTCCGGTCGTACCGGTTGTTGCAGTTGAGCCAGTCTTTCCTGTGGTTCCGGTTGTTCCGGTAGATCCTGATGAGATTGGGGTTGGTGTAGGAACTTCAAGTGGTTTTGTGCATGCGGTAAAAACCAGTGCTGCTGCTGCAGCGATATAAGTAAGGGCTTTAAATTTCTTGTTCATAGTAGGGGGTTAATTAAATCACAAATCGTTTTCTTGAGCACTTCTACGCCACTAAATCAGATTAGGTTACGTTCAAAAAGAAAAAACACCTGTAAACGTGTGGAAAACCCTACGAAAACGTCCGCTATAATGGGCAAAAAACGTGGCTATCGTAACGTTTAGGGCCCTTTTGTAAATGTTAATAAGTTTGTCAAAAAAAAATTAATACTTAATAATTTCAGGGAGAATTAGGGTGCAAAAACGCATCGGGTTATGATTTATGAGAATCAGTTTTTAAAAAACTTTTAGGATTATCAACTAATAATCAAGTGGGTTTATTTTGCTTTTTGATTAAATCCGGCATACTGAGCTTTCTAAATCCCGGCAAATATCATTAGTATCGAAACTGATTGTTTAAGGCAATATCACTATTAATTATTAATTATCTTTTTGTTAATGAAAGATGATTACAATTGGAGATATTGAATATAGAAGGTAATATAATACATCATGCAGTTGTATATATCCATATCGTACAGAGCATATTAAAACTATTAAAATATTTTAATAGTTGGCTTTTGATATATTTTAAATATATCAAAATAATTTACCATTTTTGGATTGTATTTTCCGATAATCACATTAATCTTTAATTTAATTTAAATTGAGATTCGCAATTTTAATAATAACCTATACCTCGGCCAGGCAAACAAAAAGGCTTGTTGACGCGCTAAATAATGGCTCGTTCGATTTCTATATACATGTAGATAAAAAGCTTGATCTAAATACCCACAAAGAGTTATTTGATATACCCAATGTCTATTTTATTGAAAACAGGGTTGACATTAAATGGGCCGGGTTTAGCACTGTTGAAGCTGCATTAAATGGCATACGTCAGATAACCGCATCAAACAATAAATATGAGTTTATTAATCTGATAACAGGTCAGGATTATCCAATAAAATCAGCAGAATACATTGAAAAGTTTCTTAAAGATAATATAGGTAAGGAATTTATTCTTTATAAAGATTTTGAAACCGAATGGAGTGAAGCTAACGAGCGTGTTACTAAATATCATTTCACCGAAATGACTTTTAAAGGGCACAGCAGGCTCGAAAAAATAGTCAATATGTTTACGGGTAAAAGAAAATTCCCATTGGATGTTCGTTTGTATGGTAAAGAAACCTTCTGGACACTAAGTATGCAATGCGCTCAATACGTAGTAAACGTTATTGATAGCAATTCACAACTAAAGAATTTTTTAAGATATACCTGGGGGAGCGACGAGTTTATATTCCAGACTATAATTATGGCCTCTCCTTTTAAAGATAATGTAATTAATAAAAACTATCGTTATATTGACTGGCCTCCCGGCGAGGCTCGCCCCAAAGTACTATTAAGCGAAGATTTTGATAAAATAATGGCGTCTGACAGCATATTTGCGCGAAAGCTTGATATAAATAAAGACGAACAACTTTTTGACATGCTCGATAAAGCAAACAACGTAATAAACTAATTTTATGGCTTACCTAATTGATATTAAAAGTTTTTCTGACGAACGCGGGCGTTTAACCGCTATTGATAAAATACTTCCGTTTGATATTAAACGTATATATTATATCCATGATATTGCCGACCAGGCTAATCGTGGTGGACATTTACATTATATTACCGTTGAAGCCTTATTTTGTGTAAACGGATCTTTTACTGTTGTAATTAACAATGGTAAAACAAAACAGGAGTTTTTTCTTAACAGTCCGTCGCAATGCCTGATCGTTGAGCCGTTGGACTGGCACATGATGCATACATTCAGCCCTAATGCAATACTTATGGGCGTATCTTCAACACATTATGATCATTCTGATTATAATCATGTTGAACCCGAGCTTGCTCAACAAGAATCTTAATGTATTTGAACTTGCATAATATTTCGTTTATCAGCCCTTAGGATGGTAAACGGAATATAAGTTTGTAAGTGTTTCTTTCTTTAAGGGTTTGGTAAAATAAGCCTTAACAAACTTGTATTTTCCCGCCCTGAAAATATCTCCGGTATCTATTGATGATGATACAATGTATATATCAATGGGCTTATTTAACTGGGGATGAAGCTCTTCAAATTTATCTATAAAATCCCAGCCGCTAAAAACAGGCATACTAAGATCCAGAAATATTACATCAGGTAAAGCATCAGGTTTATTGATATTTCTTTCCAGATCTGCAATGGCTACATCAGCTTCCATGCTGTGCGATATATGCTCAAAGATTTTGCTCTCTCTTACCATTATCTCTGTAATCAAGTGCTCTAAAGGATTATCGTCAACTATCAATAGCTTAAGCATAAGATTATATTAAATACTTGTAAGAAAAAATAAGATGAATAATAATTAGGGTTTTATTATCGGCTCAATACAAAATAAATAATCAGTCAATTTAATATGCAAATATATCTTGGTTTAATATTAAATATATATTTAATATTAGCTAAACAAAATTCAGCTTTACAACCTGTATATACAATTGTACATTTAAAGATAGTTAACTAATACTATAAACCGCAAAAAAATCACTGAAAATTATCGTTATATAAAAGGCTAAGATACTTCTTGCCACAATCAATGCCAATTACCTTTGACTTAATATAACTTATATGCACTTAAAGATGCGCCTGATAATGTACAAATGTCACCTACCTTATCGGTCAAGTTTAAGGATCGCGAATCAGGACGATTTTTGTCGACGGCTCACAGCATTAAAATCACTGCCCGAAAATAAAATCCAACATAGACAATTAGTCGTTATATAAATTAATGAAAGAATATTGGTAACCGGGAATTGAGAATAATAATAGTATCTAAAAGTCATTGACATTTTAGCTATTGGATTTAGCTTGCTTTGTTATAAATGGCATCAAGGTCTAACAGAGTAGATTTTGCAATCGGTTTTGGAAAAAAGGCTTTAACAAAGGGATATTTTTGAGATTGAGCAATATCCCTGCTATCGATAGATGACGATAATATATATATATCAATAGGCCTTTTCAGTTTGGCGTATATCTTTTCAAAACTTTTAATAAAATCCCAGCCACTAAACTTGGGCATATTCAAGTCAAGAAAAATAACATTAGGTAAATTTTCAGAATCGGTATAATTATTCTCAAGATAAGCTATAGTCATGTCTGGCTCTAAGCTATGATCCATGTTAGGGAAAACATTATAGTTATCCACCATCCTCTGCATTATCAGATGCTCTAACGGGTTATCATCTATCATTAATAACTTGCACATAATACTTACTTAGGCAGATGTTTGGATAAATTAAGAAATACAAACACCATGCCAATTGTTTAAAAATCAACTATTTATATACCCGTACAGATTTAATTAATTGGTAAGGCTTATTTATACAGATAAAGTAATATTATATTATCAATATCATCTTAGCATAAATAAAAAATTTGGTTTAATTTAAGAATTTTATTCGTGATAAATGATTTATTTTTTGCACAAAAATCCTTTTTTCAACACAATATCCAGTAGCAGTATATAGCTTAAAATTGATTTTTCTTGTATTATATATTCCCCTTTTTTAATTCATCGACAGCAAAATCACAAGCTCTTGCTGTTAGCGCCATATAAGTTAAAGATGGATTTTGAGAACCGGAAGAGACCATACAACTACCGTCAGTAACAAACACATTTTTCACATCATGTATTTGATTGAATTTGTTCAACACAGAGGTTTTAGGATCAAGCCCCATGCGTGCGGTACCCATTTCGTGAATTGTAGAGCCGCCGGGTTTAGTATATCTAAATGAATCTATATCTTTAAAACCAGCCTGTGTTAGCATTTCTGCAGATGTTTTACGGATATCATCGATCATTTTATTTTCATTATCTTCATAAGCGAAGTCGATCTTAACAAGCGGCAAACCCCATTTGTCTTTTTCTTTATCACTCAACGACATTTTATTGGTGAAGTAAGGTAAGCACTCGCCCCAGCCCTGCATCCAAACTGTCCAGGGGCCCGGCGTAGTTAATTTAGCTTTAAAGTCTTCGCCAAATTCATTAACGATATAGCGTGATTTATCACCCCACTCCTGCCGTTCGCCATGCCCTTGAAAATTATAGCCTCTTTTAAAGCCCAAGTTTTCGTCATCCTTTAAATTTCTAAACCGCGGGATGAAGAACCCCTCAGGCCTGCGGCCTTTGTAATACATATCCGAGTATTGATCGTAAAGAATACCGTATGCACCGGCTGCCGACGTATGATCCATCAAATTATGACCAAGCTGCCCGCTATCGTTACCAAAACCATTAGGAAACCTTGATGACGTAGAATTAAGTAAAATAGACGTAGTTGCAATTGTAGACGCATTTACAAAAACGATCTTAGAGAAAAACTCAAACTTTTCGTTACTCAGCGTATCGATAACACTTACACCAGTAGCACGTTGCTTGTGCTCATCATATAAAATATTGGTTACTATAGAAAAAGGCCTTAATGTAAGATTACCAGTAGCCAAAGCAGCAGGGATGGTAGAGCTATTGCTGCTAAAGTACCCGCCATATGGGCACCCCCTGCTACACAGGTTTCTTTCCTGACAAGGCCCGCGACCATCCCAGGTTTTTGTTAAATTAGCTATACGCGCATTTATAAGCACCCTGTTAGGGTCATGTTTTTTAATAGAATCTTTCAAGTGCTTTTCAACACAGTTCAGGTCCCATGCGGGCAAAAACTCGCCGTCAGGCAAATGAGGCAAATTTTCTTTTGTCCCGGAGATGCCAATGTGAGTCTCTACATAAGAATACCATTGTTCAAGATCTTTATACCTGATGGGCCAGTCAATGGCGATACCTTCTTTTGCGTTTGCCTCAAAGTCCAGGTCGCTTAACCTATAGCAATGCCTGCCCCAGATCAGAGATTTACCACCTACCTGGTATCCCCTGATCCAGTGGAATGGTTTTTCCTGTATATAAGGATGTTCTTTATCCCTTACATAAAAATGCTTATCAGCAGGGCTGTATGACGTGCTTTGTATAGGGTCTTCCTCTTTATCTTTATTAGTATTATTAAAGCCCAGTTTAAAATCCCATGGATTTAACGTAGCTGTAGGATAGTCAACAACATGTTTAACGTCGCGCCCTCTTTCAAGCAGCAATACTTTTAACCCTTTTTTGCACAGCTCCATAGCTGCCCATCCACCACTGATACCTGAGCCTATTACTATAGCATCGTAGGTAGCAGCTTCTTTGGTTTTATCGCTTATATACATATATTATTTGGTAGCCCAAGCTTTTTGAAGTGGTTTTAAAGGGATACATGCCTCGTAAGATCCGGGAACATAATCATACGCCAGGGCCTGGGTTGCTCCGGGCTTTGACAGACAAAATCCCTCAACCACTAAAGCTTTAAATTTAGGGTAGAAGGGGGTTCCCAAATATCTCTCATTGATTTTATTTAATATCGGAGTTGAAAATCCGGCGTGTTCTGCAATGTGTTTTAATGCCTCGCTCCTTTCTTTTAAAGAGCATTTCAGAAAATCTTTGCCAAACTTATCAGATGCGTAATCTTCTATTTCCTGGATACCTGAAACAAACCTGTTTTGCTCTTTTACACTTGCGCAATTAATCATGATATTAAGAACATAATCGTGCACATTAGCGTCTTTTGCTCCCGGAGTATCCGTTTTGGGAATGATCATTTCTGCAAGCTCGGCTATAATTGGGCGTTTATCAAGAATTTGTTTAGTATCTACGTGCCTGGTTAACTTAACCCATTCAAAGACAGAAACAGAGGTTACACCTAAACCGCCTAAGACCAAAATACTTTTCAGATAGTCTCTTCTCTTCATTTGATAAACAAGTTTTAGTTTAAATACAGCTAAAGGTTTTCGATAATGTTAAATTACCACAGATAGCGCCCGGCAAAAAAACTCAAGGCAGGCCCTACCTGTCAAAATCTTGACACTTTACCACAATTATAATAATTTAAAACCTAAATATCACCCCCTTAAATTAGAATATTCTAATCTATTTAAAATACCTTTTACCAGTTAATTTACCGTACTGTAACCGGTGCGTTCCATTTTACCGAAAGCGGAAATTGCAATGTAAATTCAGTACCAACATTTACTTCGCTCCTGACGTTAATAGAGCCACCCAGGCTTTCCATCTGCATTTTTACCATGAACAACCCTATGCCCTTGCCCTCAACACTCCAGTCAAATCGTTTGTACAGGCCAAACACATGCGAACCATTTTTTTGAAGATCTATACCCCGGCCATTATCTTTAAAACTGATAAGCAACCTTTCTCCTTTAACTTTACTGGTGATGGTAATAACCGGGTCTGCATCGGGGCGCCTGTATTTGATACTGTTTACAACCAGGTTTTGCAAAATGCTGTATACATAACTTTTCAAAGTATACAGTTCATCCATCTCGTCAAAGTCTGTAATGATCTCAACCTTATTCTTAACAATCATCTGTTCAATACCTACAGCAATCTCATCTACCAGCAATGGCAGTGATACGCATTCTATCTGGTCATTCACCTGGCTCCTAACCTGCAAGATCTGGTTAAGATCAAGTATCACCTTGTCCAGGTTATCTACCGATATACCAAGCGCGCGCAATGTTTCCAGGCTTTCGGGCATACCTGGTTGCATATCTGCTAAAAGCATTGCCAGGCCTTGTATATTAGCTACAGGCGCTCTTAAATTATGAGAGATGATATAATTAAACTGCTCTAGGTCCTTGATCCGTTGTGCAAGGTCAGCAGTCATGTTTTCACGTTCTGATTCGATATTTTTCTTTTCAGTGATGTTTTTGAATGTGAGTATGACGCCCACATTTTCATTGTTATGGTTAACAACCCCTACCCATTTAATGTCATGCCACTCCAGTTCACCATTTTCTGATATCGTACTTGTTTCGTAAGCCACAACCTGGTGCTTTTCCTTAACTAAGTCCAGGTGCTGTTTGATAGACGCGCGCCTGTCTTTAGGAAAGTGACTAATAATAGGCGATCCTACTCTAAGTTTCTTGTCAAAGTGTTTAAGCATAGCGGCGCTTGCATTGCTATTAAATGATGCCACATTAAGATTTGCATCAGCAAGAACAATAGCAAGATCAATGTTTTCAAATACCGTTCGAAGATTTGCTTCTGATTTGAGCAATGAAGCTTCTGCCAATTTTCTGTCGGTAATATTGATATGGAGAATAACGGCACCTTTATGGGTATTATCGGCCAGCGGCGCTACCACGATCATAAACCAATCGCTTTCGCCCAGCGATGCATATTCCATTACAAATTCTTTGGTGTTGCCTTTGATAACTTCGTTTATGCCTTTTTCAATTTTAATACTGGTTATATTATCAACGCCAATAGCTTTTTCTGACAAGGCCATGTAGCTATATCCTACACCATAATTTGGGATACCCAAATTATTAAACAGGGCCATTTTTTTCCACGACTCATTTACCGCTATGATCTTGCCTTTTTCATTGATCAGCACAATATTTGGCGGCAGCGCGTTTAAAATTGCCGCTTGTGTTTCTGATGCTTCCTTGATCTTTTCCTCGGTTAATTTGCGTTCGGTTATATCCTGTGTAAAGCCTTTTACACGCACCGGCGCACCATACTTATCCCTGTCAATCAGTAATTTGGCATGCAGGTATTTAATATCACCGGTTTTGTAGGTTTTTATCCTGAAATCAATACTTATGGAATACAGATTTAGCAGCGCGTTATCTAAATCGGCCTTGACTTTGAAAGCATCATCAGGATGGATACAGTTAAAAAAGTTTCTGAATGTAGGTTCCATCTCACCAACATCAAGCCCCAGGATATGATATAAACCCGGCGACCATTTTGTAAACTGGGTTTTTACATCAATATCCAGCCCGCCTATGTTTGCAATATTTTCGGCTTCTTTTAATAACGATTCATTGGCTATTACTTCTTCCATGTATTTTTTGCGCTCGGCTTCAAGCCTGTATTTTTCAAGCGCATTTAAAATGGCATTGGGTAATCGCTGCGTACGGTCTTTTAAAACATAATCGGCGGCGCCATTTTTCATAATTTCGACTGCAAACTCTTCAGATATAGTAGCAGTAATTAAAATAAACGGAACATCAAGATCGCTTTTTTTAAGGATCTCGAAAGCCTCAAGCGAGTCAAATGATGGTAAAGAATGGTCTGACAGGATGATGTCGGGTTTATATTCGTCAATTGCCCGTATATAGTCTATTTTATTATCGACAACAATTCTTTCAAATGATAATTTTGACCTTTTTAATTCAATACCAACCAATTCAGCATCGGTTGGCACATCCTCAAGGTGTAATATTTTAATTTTGGTATCCACTTAGTTTAAAAAAATTATACGGACGGCTGATTTATTATTAACCAATAAAACCCTAAATCGCAAATAGCTTTGGCAAAAGCTTCAAAGTTTACCGGTTTAACAACGTAACTGTTTACACCCAGCTTATAACTTGTTATGATATCCTGCTCTTCTCTTGATGATGTCATTATAACAACCGGGATGGTTTTAGTAATATCGTTTGCTTTTATTTGTTTTAAAACCTCAATGCCGTCAACCTTGGGCATTTTAATATCCAGCAAGATAACCTTAGGGCGATTGGTTATTTGCCGACCGGCAAACTCGCCTTTGGCAAATATAAAATCAAGCGCCTCCTCACCATCCTTAACATGAAACAAGTTGTTTGCAAGATTCACTTTTTTAAGCGACCTGATAGTTAATTCGGCGTCGTGTATGTTATCCTCTACTAATAATATTTCAACTTCATCAACATTCATAAATATTATTTTTTATAAGGCATGCTGAAATAAAACGTTGCACCTTCGTTAAGTACAGATTCTGCCCAGATCATTCCGCCATGTTTACTTATTATTCTTTTTGCCAGCGCTAAACCTACCCCGGTGCCCTCAAACTCCTGCGCGCTGTGCAGGCGTTGAAATACGCCGAACAGTTTTTTACTATATTTCATATCAAAACCAACACCGTTGTCAGTTATATAATAAACGCGCTTATCTTTATCTGTTACTCCGCCAATCTCAATCACCGGGTGCTCATTTTTTGAGCTGTATTTAATGGCATTTCCAATTAAATTCAGTAAAACCTGGCGCATTAAATTGATATCGCCTTCACAGTCGGGCAGGTCTTTAATGATTATTTCATACCGTTTGGGCTGGGTCTCTAAAAGCTCGCGGGTGCATACTTTAACCAGGGCATCCATATCAACCCGCATTGCCACCATTTCTTTACGGCTCATGCGCGAAAATGCCAGCAGGTCATCAATTAACTGTCCCATCAACCTTGCATTGGTGGTAATGGTATTGATAACCCTGTTGCCTTCATCGCCCAGTTTTTCGCTAAATTCTTCCTTCAGCATCATGGCGTAGCCATTCACCGCGCGCAATGGCGCGCGTAAATCATGCGATACTGAATATGAAAACGATTCAAGCTCTTTGTTCGCAGCTTCTAACTGCAGTGTTCGCTCGGCTACTTTTCTTTCCAGGCTTTCATTTAATTGACGGATCTCAATCTCGGCTTTTTTACGTTCGGTTATGTCTCTTATAAAAACAGAAAGGCCGCCTGTTGCTGACGGATAAATATGATTTTCATGCCAAAGTCCCTGTGGCGCATAATAGTCTTCATTGCTGACGTATTGCTTTTTTGAGATTGCCTTATTAAAGGCTTTGTAAGTGGCAGAATTTACCGATTCAGGAAATTCCGTCCAGATGTATTGGCCTATCAATTTCTCCGGATCACGATTTACCATTTCTCCTACCCGTTTATTGGCATAGGTATAGCAAAGGTCTTTATCTAACGCTATAAACCCGTCGGTAATGCTTTCAAGAATACTCTCTATTTGTTCGTTCTTTTTCTCAAGTTCTTCCTGCGCGACTACGCGCTGGGTAATGTCTTTAAAATTGCAGACAATGGCGCCAATTGTTTCATCATGCAGCCAATTGGTAAACAACGATTCAACCCAGATATAATGGCCTTGCTTATGTTTGGTACGGTAACTGGAAATGATAGGAACGCCCGGGCTATTAAGAATCTCTATTAAAAGATCACGTACTTTTATCCTGTCATTAGGATGTACCAGGTCGTCAATTTCATGGCCGGCCCGTTCCTCGTTGCTCCACCCATTGATTCGTTCAGACGAATTGCTTCGGTAAACCACATCCAGCCCGCTATTCAACAACACAATACCATCGTAACTATTTTCTATCAGTTTCCTGAACCTTATCTCGTTGGCAATGATGGTTTCGGTATTTTCTTTAACACGTTTTTCAAGCTCGGTATTGATCTCTTCCCGTTTATCTTCATTCTCTTTTCTGATAGTAATATCGCGGGTAATTTGAGCGAAACCCGCCAGGTGTCCGTCATCATTGTATACCGTGGTAAATACTACATTTGCCCAAAATACCGATCCATCCTTACGCTGTTTCCAGCCTTCACTTTCATAATTACCATGTTTAAGCGCCTCGTTCAAGTTTCGCCTGGGGGCATTGCTTTTCAGATCAGAAGGGATGTAAAAGACTGAGATATGCTCACCAATAATTTCGTCTTCGGTGTACCCGTTTATATTTTGTGCACCCTGGTTCCAGCTCATGATATAACCATTAGGGTCTATCATGAAAATGGCATAATCGCTTATACTGGCCACCAATAAACGAAAAAGCTTTTCGTCAAAACTATGGCTCAATGCAACGCTTTCAACTCTTCTGCTCTGCACAAAAAATTAATTTAGGTAATAGACGTTATTTTTAAAATGCGTGCTATCGTTTACAGAAACCAACATTTATATGCCGGGGGTAACATTCATAGGTCTATGTACAAAATGCACAAAAATAAATGTAAGTATTTACTCTGATACTAACAACTTCTCTGTTTAAAACTGAACAAACTGAACAATTCGAAGCAATAATTGAGCAGTTTAAGGTTTACGTCCCGAAAGTGTTTTTTGCCTTTGTTATGGTTTTCTCCAGGTCTATCCCCTTGCCTAATACGCCTTTAAACAGATCGCCGGTTTCTTTTAAACGGTCTGTCGAGTTAAATATCGTAAAGTCTTTCATGGTTAGCCCGGGTTTCACTTCGTCCCAGTTTAATGGCATCGAAACAGTAGCACCCATTTTCGGCCTTAGCGAATACGGTCCGGCGATGGTCGCTCCCGGCCTGTTCTGCAAAAAATCCAGGTACATTTTGCCGTTACGTTTAGATACCGTCCGTTCTAAACTGGTATAATCAGGAATCTGCTTATGCACCAGCGATACAATGATCTTAGCGAACATTTGCGATTGATCATAATCATATTTTGCATCAAGCGGGATGTAAATATGCATCCCCGTCGACCCCGATGTTTTGGGATATGAAGGTACATCCAAAGCATCCAATACTTTTTTTACTTCGAGCGCGGCAGCTATTACCTGGTCAAAGGTATTTTTATCAGGGTCGAGATCTATCACGCAGTAATCGGGATTGTCCGGCGATTTAACCCTACTGAACCAGGGATTCATTTCAATACACCCTAACGACGCCATCCATAATAGATAAGCCTCGTCAGATCCTACCAGGTATTCCTTATGCTCACCGTCGCCATTGGTATAAGGAAATGTTTTGGTCACCCAATCAGGTGCTTTGCCTTTAACATCTTTTTGGTAAAAGCTTGGCCCATGTATCCCGTTAGGGAAACGGTTAAGCGACATTGGCCTGTCTTTCAAATAAGGCAAAATATACTCGGCCACTTTATAATAGTAGTTAAACATATCCCGTTTGGTTACGCCATCCTCGGGCCAGTATACTTTACTCAAATGGGTAAACTTCAGCTCGTGCCCGCAAATTTTGCGCACCTGTGTTTCGTCCTTAGGGTTAAGTAAGGTTTTGCGGTCGTTATCGGTAACCGGCTTAATTGCCTCGTGCGTTTCTTCCGGCGATTTTTCTCCGGCTTCTTCTACCGTATTTTTTGTATCATTTGGTGTTTCCAATATCACATCCTTTGCTTTTTTATCTTCACGCATACCTTTAAATGATGCTTGCCTGAAAACCCCCTCACCGGTTACTTCAGCAAAGGCTACCTCGCCTACCAATTCGGGTTTTAGCCAGGTAGGCTTGGCTCCCAATCTTTGCGGGCGGAACCGTGATGGCTTATCCACGTCGGGTTCAACATCAAACGCGCTTTTATCTGTTATTAATGGCTTAAACCGCGTCATCAGTTCCTTTTGCAATTTTTCAGAAAACCCGGTACCCACCTTACCTACATACTTTAATACCTTACCATCATATACGCCCAATATCAAAGCGCTAAACGCCTTGGCGGTACCCGTATTCTTTGTAAAACCCGCTATAACCACCTCCTGCCTGCGCTGTACCTTGATCTTTAACCACTCTTTCGACCGCAGATCTGACGTATATACGCTGCTTGCCTTTTTAGCGATGATACCTTCCATACCGATCTTTTCGGCGGCTTCAAAAAACTCGGTACCGTTAGCAGCGAACACTTTACTTTGGCGTACCCTGTCATCATTAGCCGGCAGGATCTCTTTTAAAATCGCTTGCCTGTCTGTCAAAGGTAAATGCATCAGGTTTTTGCCTTCGTACCATAAAATATCAAAAACATAGTAAACCAGGTTACCATCGGCCTCGCTGCGCCAGTTTTGCAGCGCGCCAAAATCTGACAGGCCTTTATCATTCAGTACAACTATCTCGCCGTCAATCACGGCGTTAAGTTGCCAGTCTTTAAGAATATTGTTGATTGGATAATATTTATCGAACGGGATATTATTGCGCGAGATCAGCTCAGCGCCCTTTTTATCAATTACCGCTATGGCACGGTAACCGTCCCATTTAACCTCATACACCCAATCAGGATCATCAAAAGGCGCGTCGACCAGCGTGGCCTTCATGGGTTTAATATTTTTGGGGACTGCCGCTTTGGGTGCCGCTTTAAGTATCTTTTCTACATCCGGTTCTTTTGCACCAGCCTGTTTATCGCTTAATTTATCAACTACTGCTTCTTCGGCTGCTTTTGGCTGTGTTTTTTTTTTATTCTTTGATTCAGATTGTACTTCTTCTTCATGCCCGTGCTGCCAAACCTTTTCGCTGGTTTTCTCCATTTTTTCAATGGTTTTGCCGGACAATACGGATTTATCTTTTTTAGTAATATCTGTTTTCGATGCAAAATCATCGTTATGCTTGATCAGCAGCCAGCCGTTTTCGCCCATGCCGTGGGTTTTAACCAGCGCAAATTCGCCCTCTAACTTTTCACCGTGTAGCTTGATCTTAACCGAGCCTGATTTGAGCTGCTGCAGTAAATGCTTTTCCTGCGCTTTCTTGCCTTTAATTTCTTCTATTGGTTCATAAGTACCTTCATCCCACACGATCACCGTACCGCCACCGTATTCGCCCTTGGGGATAATGCCTTCAAAGTTGCGGTAGTCAAACGGGTGATCTTCAACCATCATAGCCAGGCGCTTAACTTTTGGATCGGTAGACGGGCCTTTAGGTACGGCCCAGCTTTTAAGTACACCATCCATTTCCAGCCTGAAATCATAATGCAACCGCGATGCGTCATGCTTTTGGATCACAAACATCAAATGATCTTTATCCTTACTCAAGCCGGCTTTGGGTTCGGCTGTTTTGGTGAAATCCCTCTTTTCCGCGTATTTTTCAAGGCTCATAACTGTGTTACTTTAGTTATAATACAACAGAAATTAAGGAATGGTTTTAAACAAAAAATGCCGAAACGGATAACCGTTTCGGCATTTTTATATTTTTAGCCGGATATATTAGTTTTTCTTCAAAGAGAAGATCCAGTCTAAGATCTGTTTAGCTTCCTCTGGTTTTAAGCTTGGGTGAGCAGGCATGGTTACATCGCCCCAAACACCTGTACCGCCATTAGTTATTTTGTTTGTAAGCGCGGTGTAGGTTGCATCATTCTTTTTGTATTTGTTGGCTACATCTATAAACGCAGGGCCTATAACTTTCTGATCTGCCTTGTGGCATGATTTACAATCCATTGATTGCATTAAAGCTCTGCCTGCAGCAAATGGAGTTGACGGGTCGATAGGCTCATCAAGGCTACCCGCGGCAATAACTACCTGCTTGCTTGTGGTTGATGCCATTTTAACATCCTTAACCGTTACAGATGCTTTAAATGTACCCGCTTTTGGATAAGTGTACACTAACCATGGTTTTAAAGTTACCTTTTTAATGCCGTTACCTAAGTTCCAGGTATAGGTCATTTTATCATTTTCGGGATCGGTTGCTTTAACAGAAAGGGTTACTTTTAAAGGTAAGCCGCCGTAAGTTTTATCAACGCTGATACCGGCAACCTTTGGTGCAAGGTTACCCGCGTTGTATTCTATCCTTGATAATCCGGCATCACCATTTTTCTGGAACCAGCCATTACCATATTCCAATACGTAGATCTTACCGTCAGGGCCAAGTTCCATATCGATCATCGAGCTAAACTTCATATCGTTTACAAATGGTTCTATTGATTGGAGTTTTCCATCAGGATACATGGTCACTGCTTTTATCCATCCCCTTACAAAGTCATAGATAAATAGTTTATTGTTGTAATAAGCCGGCAACGCACCCGGAGTTTTAAAGTCTTCTGAGTGATAAACCGGGCCCGCCATTGCGGTACGGCCACCTGAACCTAATTCAGGGAACTGCGGCGACTCGGCATACGGATACCAGATAAACGCAGGCTGTGCCGGCGGTAATTCTTTTAAACCAGTGTTGTTTCTTGAATTGTTGATAACGTGGTTAGGGTCAAACGCCGCGCCTACCTTGCCGGTAGCATAGTCATACTCCCTGTAAGGATAGTTATCGCCTACAAAGTACGGATAACCAAAGTTACCTGCTTTTTTCGCCTGGTTAATTTCGTCATAACCACGCGGGCCGTGTGTTGCCAAACTGTCTTCGTTAGCATCAGGGCCAACTTCGCCCCAATATAAAAAGCCGGTCTTTTTATCAACAGAAATACGGTAAGGGTTACGGTTACCCATTACATAAATTTCAGGGCGGGTTTTTTCCATTCCTTTAGGAAACAGGTTACCTTCAGGGATGGTATAGCTACCATCAGGATGGATCTTTAAACGTAAGATCTTACCGCGAAGGTCATTACTGTTTCCTGAACCTCTTCTGTCATCATATTGCTCAAAACCAGGACGATCATCAAGCGGAGAATATGAGTAAGAGTTTGGCGGATTTTTACCCCTGCCTTCGTTAGGCTCGTCAAACGGCGTAGTATTATCGCCTTGCGAAACAAAAAGGATATGGTCTTTGCCAAACGCTATTGAACCACCGGTGTGGCAGCAAATTTCTCTTGTGGTTTTAACCTCTATAATAACTTTCTCGCTCTTCATATCAACCTTGCCGTTCACAAATGTAAAACGGGATAACCTGTTAACCACAGCTTCAGAAGGGCTGTAATAAGCGTAGATATAGTGATTGGTGTTAAAATCAGGATCGGCCTGTACACCTAATAAGCCTTCTTCGGCGTTTACGCCTTTGGCTTTAAGCGTGTGGTAATACACATCAAGGTAACCAACTTTTGATACCTTTTTAGTGATGTGGTTATACAGCATAAATTCGCCTTTGCGTTGTACTACCAACACATCAAGGTTTGGCAAAATGGTCATTTCGGTAGGCTCATCAAACGTGCCGTTTACCAATCTGTTTTTAGTAAAACGATCCGGGTCAGGTACACGCGGCGTTTTAGCTTTGGCATAGTTTAACGGAAGGTTTTTACCAATAGCATATTTAATACCGCCTAACAGGTGCTGTAAAAACAACGGATCGCTGTATGATTCGTCGGTATGGCCAAGGCCGGTGTAAAACACCCTGCCGCCTTCAAATTCATGGTACCAGGCAATTGGATGGCTGGCGCCCATTTTATACGGATCGTCACCGCCGTTTGGATTGTAGGTAAGTGATGATTCTTCCAGGTTTATTAAAACGTGAATGTCTTTAGCTACGGTTTTATAATGGTACCACTCGTCTTTCCTTTTCCACTCGGTTGGAAGCATTTTGGTAGCTATAAAATTTTTGTCGACGACAGTTAAAGTAGCCATTTGCTGTGCAGGGTGGTGAGCGAAATAACCGCCTACCATTTTGCCATACCATGGCCAGTTGTATTCGGCATCAGCAGCTGCGTGGATACCTACAAAACCTCCACCTGCCTGAATGTAACGTTCAAGATCGGCTTTTTGATTGGCGTCTAACAGGTTACCGGTTGTGCTGGCAAAAACAAGAGCAGTGTATTTTTTCAAATTGCTCTCTTCAATTTTATTGGCATCGGTAGTGGTATCAACTAAAAATCCGTTTTCTTTTCCCAGTTTCATAATTGCCTGAGCGGCAAGAGGGATCGAGCTATGATGATAGCCCTGTGTCTTTTTAAAAACTAAAATGCGCGGTTTTACCTGCGCATTAGCTATACTAACACCTACGGTAAGGGTCAATAAAGCAACGCTTAAAAAGCTGTGTAATTTTAATTTCATTTGATAGTTAAAGTTTGTTGGTTTTGTTTTAGCTCTGCAATATATTGCAGAGCTAAAAGTATTTAAATTCCAAACAAAACCTTACTAATGTTATTAAAAAACACATAAAAATGTGTAAATGCTTTATTACAATGAATAAATCATTGATTGCATTATTTCCACCCGCCACCAAGCGAGCGATATAGCTCTGCCACAGCGTTAAGGCGTTCTGTTTTTATGGTGGCTAGCTCTAATTCGCTTTGTAAAACATTGCCCTGGGCCGTTATTACCTCCAGGTAATTTGCCAAACCATTTTTAAATAACTGGTTGGCATTGCTGGTAGCTTTTTGCAAGGTATTTACCCTGTTGGCGGCAATATCCTGCTCGGCTTTTAACTTGTCTATTTTAACCAGTGCGTCTGATACTTCGCCTACGGCGTTCAATACAGTCTGCCTGAATTGTATCACTGTTTTTTCGCGATCGATCTTAGCTACCTCGAAATTGGTTTTCAACTCTTTATGGTTTAACAAAGGCTGTAAAATACTGCCCGATACCACACCAAATAAAGATGCAGGTACATTAAACCAGTTACTGGCTTTGAATGAGTTTACACCACCTTGTGCGGTAATACGCAAAGCGGGATACATTTCTGCCTGGTTAATACCTACATTGGCATTAGCTATATTCAATGCAAGCTCGCTGCTTTTTACGTCAGGACGGCGGCTAACCAAAGCTGATGGTAAACCGGCTGATAAATTATCAGCAAAGGCGATATCATTTAACTTTTTACTGCGCTCTATCCTGTCAGGCAGTTCGCCGGTTAAGATACGTAAAGCGTTTTCCTGTAAAGCTATGTTTTGTTCAAACTGCGGTACCAATTGAGCAGCGGCCTGTTGTTGAGCGTCTGCCTGTTGTACGGCTAATAAGGTTACCTGGCCGGCATCATATTGTAATTTAATGATCCGCAATGTGCTGTCGTTCAGTTTAACATTATTTTGTGCGGTTTGCAATTGCGCGTCAAGCATCAGCAAGTTATAATAACCTTGTGATACCGAAGCAACTAATGTAGTTTGCACTGCTTTTTTAGCCTCATTAGTTTGCAAATAAGCAGCCAAAGCAGCTTTGTTCTGGTTATGGATCTTGCCCCAGATATCAGCTTCCCAAGACAGCTCTAAATTGGCGCTGTAGTCCTCAATGTGCTTGGTGGTAACACCGGCAGTGCTCAGGCTCAAGCCATTTAAACTATTGTCAGACGGGCGGCTGGTACTGGCTGTTACATTCAGGCCCACAGTTGGCACATAGTTCCATTTAACCTGTTTAACCAACAACTGTGCCGACTCGATATTCTTCACAGCCAGTTGCATATCATAGTTTTTAACTATGGCACTGTCTATCAGTTTTTGCAGCTCGGCATCTGTAAAGAAGTTTTTCCAGGGGATGTCGGCTATACTGGTGGTATCTGTAGTAGCGGCATTCCTGAAAGTTGCAGGCAATGCAGCTTGTGGTGTTTTTATATCTTTTGATACTTTACAGGCGCCAAGCACCAGTAAAGTCATCATCAAAAGATATGCATATTTATAAGTTTTCATTTCTGTAAGTATTTTTAATTATACCAGTTCTGTTTTTTCAATGGCCGGTATACGCACGCCATTTACATGATGATGGTCGTCATTTTCATTATCCAATGCAAAAGGTACACCTGTTACTTTTTCCTGCAGATGCTGGAAGATCACAAACAATACCGGGATAATAAATAAACCTAACAATACACCGGATACCATCCCGCCTGCGGCACCAATACTGATAGAGTGGTTACCTTGTGCTGACGGGCCTGTAGCGATACTCATCGGGAACAAACCGAATACGAATGCCAGCGATGTCATGACGATAGGACGTAACCTTAATCTTGCAGCCTCAATAGCCGATTCAACAAGCCCATGCCCTGCCCTGCGCCGCTGTACCGCGAACTCGACGATCAGGATGGCGTTTTTAGCGAGCAAGCCTATAAGCATGATCAATGCTACCTGTACGTAGATGTTGTTTTCAATACCTGTTAAACCCAACACCACAAACACACCGAATATACCGGTAGGGATAGATAGTATTACCGCTAACGGTAAGATGTAGCTTTCATACTGTGCAGATAACAGGAAGTAAACAAACACCAGACACATCAGGAATACGATGGTTGACTGACCACCTGAACTGATCTCTTCGCGGGTTTGACCGGAGAACTCGTAAGCAAAACCTGATGGCAATTGCTCCTTAGCGGTTTCTTCGATAGCGCGGATAGCATCGCCCGAACTGTAGCCCGGTTTAGGTATGGCGTTCACCTCGATAGAGTTAAACAGGTTATACCTTGACGCGGTTTCTGAACCATAAACGCGGGTTAATTTTACCAGTGTATTGATAGGCACCATTTCGCCGGCTTTGTTTTTCACGAATACACGGTCGATAGATGCAGGGTCGGTACGATCGGCGATATCTGCCTGTACAATTACACGGTAATATTTACCAAAACGGTTAAAGTCTGATGCCTGGGCAGTACCAAAGTAAGCCTGCATGGTTTGCAGTATATCCTTAACATTTACGCCCAACTGGTTGGCTTTTTCGTCGTCAACCTCTAATTGCAATTGCGGATAATCTGCCTTGTAGGAAGTAAAGGCAAAAGCAATTTCTTTTTTCTGCATCAGCTTGCCGATAAAGTTATTGGCAATGCCGCTGAATTTGTCCAGCCTGCCATTGGTTTTATCCTGTAGTACCACGTCCATGGCCTCTACGTTGCTAAATCCAGGTACGGTAGGGAAACTAAACACGAAGAAGGTACCATTTGATATGGCCGCTAATTTTCCTCTTATTATATTTTGGATATCGTCAATATTCTTAACGGCTCCCCTTTCTTTATTAGGTTTTAGCAACAGGAAGATCTGACCTGCTGACGGGCTGTTAGATAATGTTAAAAAGTTGAAGCCGGATAAGGCCATCACAAATCGTGCTGAAGGCATAGCTCTCAGCTCTTTTTCGGCCTGGTTGATTATTTTAGTGGTACTGGCTAATGAAGTTCCTGATGGTGATGAAACAGCGATAGCCACAAAGCCCTGATCCTCTGTTGGGATAAAACCAGACTTTGTTGAGCTTACCAGATAAACAGTAGCAACCACTATCAGCGCAAGCCCTGATATGGCAACCCATTTATTACGGATAAGTGTTTTTACCCCGCCGATATATTTATCGGTCATGTAGTTAAAACTACCGTTAAAGCCTGCATAAAACTTCTCTGTGAAGCTCTTTTTAGGCGCTTCGTGGCCATCCTCGGTATGCTTATTCTTCAAGAATAAAGCAGCCAAAGCAGGGCTCAAAGTTAAAGCGTTAACAGCCGATATCAGGATGGCGATAGCCATGGTTAATGCAAACTGCCTGTAAAAGATCCCTGTCGATCCGGTCATGAAACTAACCGGTAAGAACACGGCCGCCATTACCAGCGTAATAGAGATGATAGCGCCTGTTATTTCGTGCATCGCCTCGGTAGTTGCCGCTCTCGGGCTAAGGCCCGGGTTATGCTCCATCTTGGCGTGTACGGCCTCGACCACCACAATGGCATCATCCACCACAATACCGATTGCCAGTACGAGTGCGAATAAGGTTAACAAGTTAATAGAGAACCCAAACAGGTTCATGAAGAAAAACGTACCGATAATAGCAACCGGAACAGCAATAGCCGGGATAAGCGTAGACCTGAAATCCTGAAGGAAGATAAACACTACGATAAACACCAGGATAAATGCTTCAACCAATGTATGCTCAACCTGGTTAATTGATTCGTCAAGGTCGGTTTTGGTACGATAAAACTGGTCGTACTTAATACCTACCGGGAAATCCTTTGATAATTTCACCATCAGCTTATCAATGGCTATCTGAATTTCGTTGGCATTTGAACCTGCCAATTGTATTATACCAATAGTAATACCATCATGTCCATTTAAATGATTGACGCTACCGTAGCTATAAGCGCCCAGTTCAACACGTGCCACATCTTTTAAGCGTAATACAGAACCATCGGCATTTGCGCGGATAGCAATATTTTGATATTCTTCGGGTGTGGTAAGTTTACCTTTATACTTGATTACATATTCAAACGCTACGGGGCTTTGCTCGCCAACTTTACCGGGCGCAGCCTCCAGGTTTTTATCCTGTATGGCGGCCATAACTTCGGCTGGTGTTATTTTGTAAGTAGCTAATTGAGTTGGATTTAACCAAACCCGCATAGAATAATCCTTAATACCACCAAACACACTGGCAGAACCCACACCCGGGATCCGTTTGATCTCTGGAATGATGTTGATCTGCGCATAGTTATTTACAAACGTAGCGTCATATTTTTTAGGATCATCTGTATAAATACCCATCGCCCCGATAAAGCTGTTTTGTTGCTTGGTTGTGGTTATACCGTATTGTACAACCTCGGCAGGTAACTGGCTGGTAGCCTGCGAAACACGGTTTTGAACGTTCACCGCGGCCTGGTCGGGGTCGGTACCCTGTTTAAAGTAAACCGTAATACCTAATGTACCGTCATTACTGGCAGTGGATGTCATGTAGGTCATGTTCTCCACACCGTTAATTGCTTCTTCTAACGACGGCGTTACTGAACGTAATATGGTCTCGGCGTTAGCGCCCGGGTAAACAGCAGATACCAATACCGACGGGGGCGCAATATTAGGAAACCGCTCTAAGGGCAATTTTGACAGGCCGAGTGCACCCACTATCACCAACAATATGGAGATAACAGTTGCCAGTACAGGCCTTTTGATAAATATCTTAAACATGATTTTTTCTTTTTAGAGTCAAGAATCAAGAGGCAAGAAACAAGACATAAGCAACAAAGACAGTTAGCGATAATTATTATTCGCCACGTTTCTTGACTCTTGTCTCTTGATTCTTGACTCTCATTTAATAATTAGTTTTTAGCAACCTTATCTGTAGCTTTTTGCGGGGCTATTTTAGCGCCTTCCTGCAAGTGGTCAATACCGCTTAATACAATTTGGTCGCCTGCTTTTAGGCCGTCTTTTATTACATAGTTGTCGCCGTCTTTACCTTCAATAGTAATTGCGGTTTTCTTAACCTTATTACTGTCTGCAAGGGTAAACACAAATACTTTGTCCTGCATTTCAACAGTGGCCGATTCAGGCACTGTTAAAGCATTGTTATGTACCAGGCTTAAACGGATCTTACCGGTATTGCCCGAGCGTAACAGCCCCTGCTTGTTAGGGAAGCTTGCCCTCACGGTAATAGCACCGGTATTTTTGTCAAACTGGCCGTCAATCATATCAATTTTACCTTTGGTGGCGTATTCGCTGTTATCAGCCAGTAATAATGATACGGCAGGCAGGTGATTCAATTTATCTTTTAATGTTGTACCCGCATATTGCTCTTTAAAGCTCACGAAGTCTTTTTCGCCTAATGAAAAGTAAACGTGTACATCATGCACATCAGACAATTGGGTCAATGCCTCAACATCTGCCGGAGCAACCAGGCTGCCTTGTTTCTTTAACAGGCGGCCAATGTAACCGCTAACCGGTGCTTTTATTAAGGTATAGCCCAGGTTAATTTGCGCTGTTGATACATTTGCCTTGGCCGATTCGATATTAGCTTTAGCCACCTGGTATGATGCCTTTGCTGTTTTAAGCTGGTAATCAGAAACTACCTTATTTTCAACCAGTGGAGTTAACTTATCAACCTCTAACTGCGCGTTGGCTGCTGCTGCCTCTGCCGCGTGCTGGCTGGCTAAGGCGTTGTTTAAAGCTGCGCGATAAGGCTGATCGTTGATCTTAAATATCGGTTCGCCGGCTGATACGAAAGCGCCTTCGTCGACAAATACTTTGTCTAATGAGCCGCTAACCTGTGGCCTAACCTCAACGTTAACAGTTCCTTCGATAGATGCAGGGTACTCCTGGTAAGTAGTTACAGCGCTGGTTTGAACTGTTTGTACCGGCAATGATGGCGGCGGTGGTGCAGGTGCTGCTGCCGGTGTAGACGAGCAGCTGTATAATAAAAGTGATGCCAGTGCCAACGCAATGGCGATAATACTGTTAATTTTCTTAACAGTGTTAAATGAATAGGGAAGTGCTGGAGTTGTCATTGTTATTTTTATTTTAAAGTAGATTTTAAGTTAATTTAACACTGTTAGACTTTTTAACAATGTTTTTTATTCGTGAAAAAATTTTATCCTTTTATGGATCTGATAATACCGGTGATAGCGGTCTTTAAAACTTCCTGGTTAGTCTCGTCGGTGTTACCGCGATTAACCATGTTGATAGATATAAGGCCATGAATAACCGACCAAAATGTGTAGTATTTAATGCAAACCTCTTCTTCTGTACCTACATGCGGCAGCATCAGCTCCACAATTACGTCCCATATCAGGTCCATCGGCATTTCAGATTCGGGCAGCTTCTTTGCCATCTCGCAACAGGTAGTTTCCACGCCGTACATTACCTGGTACAATTCTTTTTCGGCGAAGGCAAAATCCCAGTAGGCCAGCCACATGGCTTCTAACTGTTTTGCCGGTAACCTGTGTTTTGCTTTTGCTTCTTCCAGTTTTTTTGAAAGCAGCAAAAAACCTTTGCGGGTAAGCTCTAATAATATGGCCCCCTTGTTACTATAGTATTCGTAAATAATAGGCGCGGTGTATTCTATCTCGTCTGCTATCTTACGCATACTTAAGGCATCCCATCCCCCCTCTTTTACGATCTTTAAAGAAGCATCCAGTATGTTGCACCTGGTTTCTTCTTTTAAACGTAATATCCTGTCTTTACTTGCCATTGTCTTATTGACATAAAATTATTTAACACTGTTAAACGATACAAATGTATAACGCTTTTTTTAACATCGTATCATTTATTTGTCATTTACTTAACGCTGTTAAATTTTTTAATGGGTGTATTTTAGAGAGTGGTAAAGGGTGAAGGTATTATGTGTTCAATTGATAATTTTTGGCACCTTATAAATAAATATATGGATCAAACAGGTGTAAAGATATTGATCTATTTGATTATGTTTGTTTACTAATATTGCTTAAACCAATTATCATGAAAAGCATTTCAACATTAGTGTTGTTGCTATTTTTAGCGACAGGCATACAAGCCCAGTCTGTAACCAACGCCGATAGTTTGTACACCGCTTTTAAAAAGAAAGTTGAAGACGCTAAAATGACTTTTGCTAAGCCGGATGGTGCGGTCGATGTCCCCGTTATGAAAAGCACTGGTGTATATTATGATTATGCTTACAGGCTTAAAGATAAAAATATTGAAGTAAGATACATTGTATGGCCCCTAACCCAGGGTTATTTTGACAGCTATAACCGTCGCCAGAAAAAACCCGGCGATACCGTACTTAACCCCAACAAATTACATAATACAATACCCGCAATTCTATACAGTAAAATATCGGGCGGCAGGCTTGCTCCCGAACAGGTATCATTAAAAAAATATTCTTATGGAGCGGTCAGTACCAGTTTTAAAGCAGATGAGGGAGCTATGTTTATGGGGCCTGTTGACTCTGCATTTGGGCAGGGTTATAAATATGGCTTTTTTGAAATGATCCATAAAGATTATGCCGGCGACGCGTATTTGTTATTTTTATTCGAAAATCAGAACGCTATGTTTGAAACATATAAAGATGTAACAGCGAATGATGCAGTCGGTTTGGCATTAAAGTTCAAATAGCACACCAATATTTGTTAAAGTTAAAGCGTCGCCTACGGCCCATGCTCGCTGGCGCAAGTATGAGTGTCAGCCACAGCATGGTGTACTTGTGCCTATATCATTATGCGCTGCTAGGATACACTCCAATCGCTCATTTGTTGATGACAACACACACCAAAGCATCCGCACAAATCAATAACTCAAACACGAAATAGCACCATCCATAGTCGTGGCTATCAACTTACGATCATTCAAAAAACTCAAAGGATTAACCAGGCAGTTAGTTAATTTGTGGATCCAAACTAACGAACCGTCATCTCTTTTATAACAATAGATAGCGCCTGACTGTGACAAGGCGAATACCAAACCGTCATGCTCTTCAACCCGCGAAGGCGAGATATCATATCCCATACTACGGCCCGCTCTCCACTTCACCTGCATATCGCCCGACTGTGCATTAATACCTAATACGTCCCCTGCAGTAGTTTTAACATAAACCAGGCTGCTGTCTGCCGAAAGGCCCATCGATTCCCTCACCCCTATCTTCGGGTCGCGCTTACGCCAGATCACTTTACCGTTTGAGGCGTTAAAACAGGTCATAAACCGGTCGGGGGCTACAATAAATATTCGGTTTGCTACAGCCACCGGCTCGCAGGCCGCGGCCGAAAACATCCGGTTTTTATATCCATCGCCCCATTTCCAGGCCATAGCGCCTGTTCGCTGGTCGAGCGCGTAAAACTGGTTGCCCCAACTGCCAAAATAGATTCGCCCCCGGTAAAGCAGCGGCCGTGTTTCTGTAAACCCTTTCACCTGTTTAAAATCCCAGATCAATTTGCCTGACGACAATTTATAACACCTGAAATACCCGTCAGAACTGCCACAAAACACCCGGTTGCCGGCAATAATAGGCGAAGCCACCAATGGTTTCCCGGCAGCCGCTTTCCACTTTACCTTCCCTGTATTTTTATCAAGGCAGTATAAAAAATCATCGGTTGATGCTACCGCCACGGCATCGCCAAAGGCGCAAGGCGTGCTGTATAATTTGCCGCCTGTTTTGGTGGACCAAACCACTTTTCCGCTATTTTGATCGTACGCCCTTATCCATCCCCCGGTATTGGCTGTAATAAATAAGTTGCCGGTAATCGCAGCACCTGCGCCAATGTCGCTGTTATCCCTAACCCGCCAAACCTGTTTCACGTTTTTAAACTGATCATTCACCTCATATGAGGGCCGCGGATAACGTTCGGTAAAATCGTGCTGGCACAAACGGGCTGTTGCCCAGGTGGGTTTAGTAACCAGACCAGGCAATCTTTCATTATAAAAAACAGAGTCATCCTTTACAGTAACAATATTGTAGCCCCCAACACTATCCGCGCCACGTAAGTTTGACCGCCCCATTATACCGGGTATATCCTCAAAATCAAATTGGTGGTTTTGATGCCAGTGGCCGCATATCACCAATTGCGTATTGCATGTTTTTAGCCGCCTGATCACCGAATACCAGTTGTTTAATGAGGCATCCAACGGGTAATGGTTCATAAATATTACCGGCATCGATTTGGGGGTTTGTTTCAAAACCGAATCAAGCCATACCAGGTTTTCGCGCGGTACCTGCCCCGGGCCCATCCGCATATTGGGGCCGCAGTTGGTGCCTAAAAATTGGATGCCCTTATGTTTAAAAGCCACGGTTTTAGACCCGAAGATCTTTTTAAAACTATTGCCGCCGCTTTCAGACCAGTTCATGTCATGATTACCCGGAATCACATACCAGGGCTTGTTCAAGCTGCTGAACATTCTTTTGGCCGTCATTAATTCTTCGTCCGAACCAAATTCGGTGATGTCGCCGGTGATCACCACAAAATCAAGCTCCGGATTGGCATTGATATCCTTTATGGTACGCTGCAGATCTTCAATGGTAGTTTTACCATCAATATGCGTATCAGATATATGTGCGAATTTCCAGGGTTTTGTTTGCCCGTTTGCCTTTACAAGCAAAAAGATGAACAGCCCTGTTATCAAAAAGATCTTTTTTACCATGCTTTTGTCTGCAGACTTAAAAGCGCTGCAATACCTGCCGAAAAGTTAGCAAAATAAATCTTCTGTATGGTGGATTTTATTGGTAACAATACACAAAAAAGCAGAACGCGCGAAGCAAATCAAGAACCTCATTATAAATAAATCCTAATAAATGGTGGCGCGAATCCGTCAGTGGCTTTGTTTCATTTTGTTTCACGGATTTTGATTAAATATCTATTTATCAAATATTTAATCAAAAATCTTGTTTCACTTGTTTCATCTGTTTCACACTCCCGTGAAACAAAACACACATTACTCCTGCGCGGTCTTAACTAAATTCCGTACGTCAAAACCCTTGTTGGCAGCCAACGTAACCAGGTGGTTGTAGGTCTGCGAATCCATCACCGGTTTGCGGCCCAGTATCCATAAATATTTACGGTTAGGGTGGCCAACCAACGCGTACGAGTAATCATGCCCCAAGCCTATTATCCAATACTTACCCTTAAACGGCCAAAAGAACTGTACATCAAGTTTAGCATTGGTGCTTTTATCGGTCACGATAGCTTTGCCGTTGGCGACTTTAACCTTTCCGTTTTTTATACAGGTGTTCTTAACGTGGATCGAGCCGTCCTCATTAAGCGTGTATTCGGCATAGGTATGGCTGCACCCTTTCTCAAAACTTTGCGGGAAGGCGGCAATTTCATACCATTTACCTAAGTATTTATCCAGTTCGACATATTGTACGGTTTGCAGTGGTTTATCCTGCGCGTGTAAAACCAAAGCGGCAATACTTGCCATGCCTAACAGTGCTGATGTTGTTATGATCTCTTTCTTCATTTTCATAATAACATAACAGGTGTAGCCGTTCAAAGTTTATGGTTTAAATAAAAAAGACCGATATTTGACTTATGACGGTAAGTATTTTAGGCTGTGGTTGGTACGGTTCAGAGCTGGCTAAATCCCTGGTAAAAAAGTGGATAAAGGTTAAAGGCTCTACAACTTCAGCCACAAAATTACCCCTCTTTGCCGAAAGCGGAATTGAGCCTTACCTCATTGATCTATCGCCCGGTAACGAGGTGATTGACCCTGCTTTTTTTGAATGCGATGTACTGTGGATAAGCATACCACCAAAAGCGAGGGCCGGCAATGGTGCCGAATACCTGGTTAAAATTGAACGCCTTATAGCCATCATTAAAGAACAGAAGATCAAACAGGTGGTGCTGATCAGCTCGACCGGTGTTTATGGCGATAGTAATACCGAAGTCACTGAACTTGATGAGCTAAACCCGGACAGCGAATCGGGCAAAATACTCCTCGCTGCCGAAAACCTGTTAAAAGCCGAAACCGAATTTACTACAACCATTATCCGCTTCGCGGGATTAATAGGCCCCGGCCGCGACCCGGGACGCTTCTTTTCGGGCAAAACAGAGATCCCCAATGGCGATGCGCCCGTTAACTTGATCCATCTGACAGATTGCATAGGCATAAGCCTTGCCATACTTGACAAACAGGCGTTTGGATATACCTATAACGCGGTATCGCCACTGCACCCAACCCGTGCAGATTTCTATACCGGCGCGGCTTCAAGATTAGGGCTGGAAGCGCCACAGTTTATTCACGAGAATAAGAGCTGGAAGGTGGTAGCGGGGATTAACGTGGCTGAGATATTGGGATATGAGTACCAGGTAGATTTATAACCATAGCGATGGGTTTAAAACCCATCGCTACAGGAAATATAAATTACTCCACTCCCTTCACATTCATCTTCAGCATATAAACGCATTTTGATGCGGTGATAAACAGGATATCGCGATTCTTGCCGGCAAATACTACGTTGCCGGTCCAGTTTTCTGTATTTGGGACGTTTGCTATCTTTTTACCTTCAGGGCTATAAATGGTAACGCCCTTCCCGGTGATATAGATATTGCCTTTTTCGTCCAATGTCATTCCATCCGATCCCTGGTCAAACATCAATGTCTTCTCGCTTAAACTTGCATCTTCATTAATGGTGTACCGGTAAGTTTTTTGACCACCAAGATCAGATACATATAAGTATTTACCATCAGGCGTACCTACAATACCATTTGGCTGGCGCATATCGCCTATCACTTTTATGGGTGCCTTGCTGCCTTTGGGCAGGTAGTAAACATGCTCGCCATCAAGCTCTGATTTTTTGCGGGTCCAATAGTCGCGCTGGTAGTATGGGTCGGTCATATAAATGCCGCCTTTAGCATCAATCCAGATGTCATTAGGCCCATTCATTTGCTTGCCGTTAAGACCGCTCATTAAAACAGTTACCTTGCCTTTAGGGTCGATAGACCAAAGTTCTCCTTTATCATCCGAACAAGTTACCAGATTGCCTTTTTTATCAAAATAAGTGCCGTTAGCGCGTCCGGTTTTATCCAGGAACACAGAGAGCTTACCGGTTTCAACATCATACTTCCAGATCTTATCATTTGGCTGGTCGGTAAAAAACACATCGCCATTCTTGGCAACAGAACAGCCCTCGGTAAACGCAAATTGATCCGAGATCAGTTTAGGTTTGGTTAGCGTATCAAACAAAGTGTGCTGTGCAGTTGCAGTCATGGCCATAATTGTAAATGCGAATAGGGTAATCGCTTTCTTCAGGAACGTCATTAGTTGATATTAATTTATGTTAGGAACAGCGGCTTCTTTATACAGACCGAAATCGCTAAGGGCAATACAAACAGGCGCACTGGTAATTCGTAAACGTACTTTAGCCGCGGTTACATCATTCTCTAAACGAATCAAACGATTACCGCCTATGCTTGTAGCCGCGCCAACCTGCTCCCATTTGCCATTTAAAAACGCGTCGATAGCTACGGCATCTATACGCTGGCCCAATTTAATATTCTCGCGCAAGCGTACCACGTTAAATGTTTTAGGCTGATGCAGATCAATGATCAATTCAGGCGTTTTAACTTTATCATCTGTTGCCCAGTAGCTGTAACGGTCGGCATCCAATAAGTTTGCAGGGCCGAACTTGGCTTTATTACCTCCCCGCACATTACTGGCCTTAAGTGTTGCACCTTTAGCTAAATTATTTTTAAAGGTTGCTCTTACCACCTCGCCAAATGCGGTTAATGTTTTCACATCACCATCCGCCAGTAAACCTAAACGGTTAGGCGACAAGCCAAGGTCTAAACATGCACCACGGCCTACACTCTTGTAATACAGATCCAGCAAAGTGGCCGGTGATTTTTCTTTACCATCCTGGTCTGCATGGTAGAACCATCCCGGGCGTAAAGCCACGTCACACTCGGCAGGGATCCAGTATTTACCATCACGATGGCCCTCAACGCCTTCTTTATCTATCACAAAACCATTGCCGGGCAGTTTTCCGGGCTCGGGTGCATGTGGCGTATAGGTCGCCCAACTGGTTTCGCCCGCTACGCCGCGCTCGTTACCTACCCAGCGTACATCAGGGCCAACATCGCCAAATATTACAGCACCGGGCTGCAGCTTACGTGCTATTCCCCAAGTTTGGTCCCAGCCATAATAGGTTGAACGGTCAATGGTACGTTTTTCTTTAGCGCCGCCATAGTAGCCGTCGCCGCCGTTTGCACCATCATGCCAGACAACAAACAACGGACCATAATTGGTATAAAGTTCTTTTAATTGTTTACGGTACACGTCTGTAACATATTCAGGCTTGCCGTACAAGGCGCTGTTCCTATCCCACGGCGAGCAGTATACACCCATCTTCATTTCCAGTTTATCACAAGCTTCGCGATACTCGCGCAGTATATCACCCTTACCGTTTTTGTACGGGCTTTTAGAAATATTGTGTTCAGTAGTTTTGGTTGGCCATAAGCAAAAACCATCATGGTGTTTGGCAACCACAATTATCCCCCTTGCCCCTCCGGCTTTAGCGGCACCTACAATCTGCATGGCGCTGAATTGTGTAGGATTAACAATTGCCGGGTCTTCATCACCATTACCCCATTCCTTATCGGTATAAGTATCCGGACCAAAATGGATCAAAGAGTAAATTTCTGTTTCCTGCCATTTAAGCTGCCTGTCGGCAGGCAAAGGGCCATATGGTTTTGGTGCAGACTGGCTGATCGCAAGAAAACCCATCCCGCAGAACAAGGCGGTAAGCAATAGTTTATTCATATCGGTTATATTGGTTTAGCTAATGTAAAAGTTTTTAAGATAGATTGGGTGATAATTTTAATTGGATGTAATAATTACAATCAATAACTATTTACTAAATTTGTTAGCATGAAGCGTTCGGGAAGTGCAGATCTGCCGTTACATTATGGCTATGTGCCGCAATGGCTGGCAGAGCGCATGGCAAAATTAGGCTTAGCCGTTGTAGAAACCATTGTGCTGGACTATGGTAAGGACGAAGTATTGCGCCGGCTAAGTGACCCGTTTTGGTTTCAAAGCCTTGGGGCGGTTATGGGTATGGACTGGCATTCGTCGGGGATTACCACTTCGGTTATGGGCGCGTTAAAACGGGCTATCAATCCGCATAGTAAAGAATTAGGTATTTATATCTGCGGTGGCAAAGGCAAGTATTCCAAACAAACACCCGACGAACTGCTGAAAATAAGCGAGCGCACAGGCCTCGATGGTAATTACCTGGTTAAGTGCAGTAAACTAAGCGCCAAGGTCGACAATACCGCTATACAAGATGGATTTCAGCTATACACTCACAATTTTATTTTAAGCGATAGCGGTAAGTGGAGTGTAGTGCAGCAAGGCATGAGCGATGCCTCTGGCACTGCACGGCGATATCACTGGCATTCTGACGAGCTTAGCAGTTTTGTTAATGATCCGCACACATCTATTTACGGGCAAAACCATGGCTTTATTTTAAACATGGCAGATAGCCAGGCGGCACCTTCAAGGGCGGGTGTTATGCAAATTACCAATGAACATCCGGATATTATGCTTAAAGAGATCGGCAAACTGACCATGCCATCGCATCATGATGTCCGGGCCGAAGATGTTGATCTGAAAAGATTGGGTGCCGTATTATGGCTGGCGCATGAAAATAAACCTGAAGATTTTGAGGAACTGCTTTTATTAAAAGGATTAGGCCCGCGTACATTACAATCGCTTACGTTAGTGAGCGAGGTCATTCACGGTACGCCATCGCGTTTTAAAGACCCTGCCCGGTTTTCGTTCGCGCATGGCGGTAAAGATGGGCATCCGTTCCCTGTACCTACAAAAGTTTATGACGAAACACTTGGCGTATTGCAAACAGCTATCTACAAAGCTAAATTAGGCAATAACGAAAAGAACGAAGCCATAAAACGCTTAACCCAAATTGCCCAGCGCGCCGAAAAGGATTTTACACCTAACGCCAATTTTGACCAGGTAATTGAAGAAGAACGCAACAACTCCTGGAAATACGGCGGGCGTACCATAATGGGTAAAGCCAAACCGCCCATACAACAACAATTGAAGTTATTTTAATGACGCGGAAACTGCATTTGCCGAATCTAAATGCGTTTGCAGCACCGGCAATGTCTTCTTAGCGAATTTCAGGATGTCTTCATTTTGATTTTTAGTTGCTTCGGTAAATAGTTTCACCGCGTCCCGGTGGTCTGCAACCATCATTTGCATGTATGCCTTATCAAATTTATTACCAGAAAGATTTGTCAGGTCGGATATATTTTGCTGGTGAACAGTACTTATCGAGTCTTCTCCCCTTACACGGTTATTAATAGCTATTTTTTCCAGTTCATCGCCGGCTTGTGAATGGTCGGCGATCATCATTTTAGCGAAGCTGATAACCCGCGGATTTTTAGAATTGGTTTCGGCAATTTTTGATGCCTTTATTTCTGTTTGCCCGGCTTCTAACCCTTGTTTTATAAATGACGATGTTGCCTCGTCAACCAATTGATTATAGTTTTTTGCCGGTTTGTTATTCATACATGACGCAAAACCAAACAATGCTACTCCTGATAAGAAGTATATTACCTTTTTCATTTTAAATATATTAGGTTATACCAATTGGTATAACAAATATAATGCTATCGATTTAAAATATTTAATTAATAGTATAATTATTTATAAAAAAAGCGGCACAATATATTGCGCCGCTTTTTTTATAGGTTAGCATTATTAAGCCAGGTTACGACCCGCATTAACAATACCATATACTGTCCTGATAATCAGTTTATCATAGATCTCTATTAATTCTTTATCATCAGTATGGTTACGGCAATTTAATGCATAATGCTGCATGATAACCAGGGGCAAAACAATTTTTTCGCGGACGCCTATCGAACGACGGTCAACCGGCGAATCTTGCATCAATACTTCTGTACCGGTTAACTCCAGTAGTAAAGATTTAGTAAGTTCAAATTCAGTTTTAAGCTTTTTCCAGAACTCTCCAAATTTTGCATCCTTTTCAAGGTAAGCAGTCACTCTGAAATCAGATTTAGACATAGACATGATACAGTTATCCAGCATAGTTTTAAAGAAACCTGATGTATTGTATAACTGCTCAACTTCTGCCCATTTGCCTTCTTCCTTCATTTTCTTTAATGAGGTGCCTACTCCGTAAAAGCCCGGGATACTTTGCTTTAGCTGGCTCCACGCGGTAACAAAGCTAATGGCCCGCAGGTCTTCCAGTTTCATTGGCGCGCCGGCATTACGTTTTGTAGGGCGGCTGCTGATATTAGCTTTCGATAATAATTTTAACGGACTAAATTTCTCCAGGTATTCAACAAACAAAGGGTGCTGGCGTAAATTGATGAACAGTTCATGGCTGGCTTCGGCCATATCGGTTATCAACTCTTTTTGCTGAGCGCTAAGCAGGTCATTACTATCCGGATTCAAAGCCGATGTAATACCCGCGTTGATCAGCTGCTCCATGTTAAAACGGGCAGTTTCTACTGATCCGTATTGCGAGCTTACTGTTTGCCCCTGTATGGTTAGCTGTATATGCTCGTTAGCTATCTCTTTGCCCATCGAGGCATAAAAACGATGTGTTTTACCACCACCGCGTGCCGGCGGGCCTCCGCGTCCGTCAAAAAACGCCAGGCTTACGCCATATTTACGTGCCATAGCTGTTAACTCAACCTTAGCCTTGTAAATAGACCAATTGGCCATTAAGTAACCACCGTCTTTAGTACTGTCAGAGAAACCAAGCATAATGCTTTGCGAATTGCCGCGTTTCTTTAAGTGTTCTTTGTAAAACGGATGTGTATATAATTTTTCCATTACTTCACCGGCAACCTTAAGGTCATTAACGGTTTCAAATAATGGCATAAAGTCAACTGTTAAATCATCGGCTTTCCAACCGCTCCATAAAAACAGGTCTATCAGCTGCAAAATATCTGAGGCCTCCTGGCAGTTACTGATAATAAAACGCTGACACCCTTTCTCGCCATTGGTATGCTGAATATGTTTCATCAGCATAATGGTGTTCAGCGTATCCTTGGTCATGTCATCAGCATCTTCCGGGCATAAAAAGTTCAACTCATTAAAGGTGATGCTTTTTATCTTTTCATCTTCATCTAAAGTATCATAGTTAGCAGGCAAACCGGTTGCAATTCCTTTATCGGTGCAGTATTTAAATACACTACGCAATATACGGCTGTCCTGTCTGATATCAAGCGTTGCAAAGAAACAGCCAAACAACCGTACTTTACGGATCATGTCGTCAACTATGTTAACAAATAAGCTGTCATGATTATCTATTAGTGTTTCACGCACAGAACCCAATAAGGCTAATAATTCACCTTGTAAATCTTTAGCATTATGCTGATGATTGTTGAAAGCATTTTCATACAACAGACCATCTAATGTGGTCATTGTGTTTTCAATGCCCCTGAAAGTGATCCTGCGTTTTAAAACCCTAAAATCGCGGTAGTAACAACGGAATATCATTTGCCTTAACAGGCAGGCAACATCATACGTGGTTTTAGTATTAACATTAGGATTACCATCACGGTCGCCGCCCGGCCAAAAACCAAGTTCTAACAACTGGTTTTTCCTGTTTTCGTCAATATCAAACTCTTCTTCCAGTTTTGTCTGGATGCCTGATATTGCCTGGTAAAAAGTATTTTCAAGGAACCAAACCAAACTTACGGCTTCGTCAACAGGTGTAGGTGCTTTTTTATTGAAGAATGGTGTTTTACCCAATTGCTGTAGTAAAACATCAATGCTATTAATGTCATTGGTCTTTAACGCCTCTATCAGGTCATTCATGATACCCAAAACCGTACTTGGATAAAACTGGGTTGGGTGAGCAGTAAGCACCAGCCGCAATGAAAAATCTTTCAGCTTTTCGCTGATATTGTCACGCACTTGGTCGCTGGTTGCTGCAGCCTGCAATAATCCCGTAAGCGTACCTACATCATCGGCACGACCAATTTTATTGAATGATGAATCTTCTATAGCGTCAAACAAAACAACCTGGCGTTCAATGTATTGAATAAACCTGAACATGCGGTTAAGCTGTTCACGATGGTCAATATCCGGCACGTATTTCTGAAAAAATGACTCGATGATATCCGTTGGCGATTCTTCCTTTATGGCCCCCTTATCGCAATGCGAACTAAAAAACGGCAGTAAAATACCTATCTCTTTTACCTGGTAAAATGGCAGGGTCTGGAACAGGCTGTTATATAACTCAAAGCGGGTAACAACTTCATTATTAAAAGCTGTTTCTCTTTGGCTGAGTTTTAACGTTGAGGACATACTAAATAGCTATAAAGGTTAAAAAAGACGATTGGATTTACAATAAATCTTAAATCGGTGTGAATTTAAACTAAAATCATTAAAAATTATATAATTATTAAAAAAAATACAAATTGACGCTAATATTGATTATAAAATTCGCACTCAGATAAAATTTTTGCAAATTCTTATATCTGCCTTTTTTTCCGAAATTTGTGGGGTGAGCATTCAAAACAAAGAGGTAAAAAGTTTTTTCTTCAGCCAGTATTTTTCTGATGGTCTGCGCATATCGCTGGGTATCCTGTTGCCCACACTTATCTTGCAGCAGTTCAATCAGTTTAACCTGGGCATAGCGCTTTCATTAGGTGCGTTATGTATCTCTGTAATTGATGCGCCGGGCCCTGTATTGCATAAACGCAATGCCATGGGCATAGGTAATTTATGCCTGTTTATTGTAGCGGTTACCACCGGTTTTGCACGCCTAAATGTATTTACTTTAGGGTTAGAAGTAACCGTTTTTTCTTTTCTCTTCTCCATGTTTATTGTGTATGGTAACCGGGCCGCGTCTATCGGTACGTCGTCATTACTCATCATGATATTTATGATAGAGAAGGACATGAAACCAAACGAAATTATACTTTACAGCGCCGAAACCTTAGCCGGAGGCTTGTGGTATATGCTGTTTAGCCTGGTGTTTTTCGGCATTCGCCCCTATCGTGCCGCGCAGCAGGCCCTTGGCGAGAATATTGAGGACATTGTTAAGTTTTTAAGGATAAAGGCTGATTTTTATTTACCTGACACAGATATTGGTGAAAATTATCATAAGCTGGTATCGCAACAAATAAAGGTAAGCGAACACCAGGATGCCGTTAGGGAGTTGCTATTTAAAAGCAGGGTGATGGTGCGCGAGTCGACCAATGCCAGCCGGATATTGGTGCTGACCTTTGTTGACCTGGTTGATATGTTTGAGCAGATCATGGCTACGCATTATGATTATACTTATATCCACGAAAAATTTAAGGATAGCGGTGTTTTAACAGAGATAGCCCAAATTGTTCATCAAATGGCCAACGAGTTGGAGAATATCGGGTTCGCCATCTTGTCGAACACGCGGTATAAACACATGGTTGATTTTAACCCGGCGCTTGAACAGCTTAAGCTTAAAATTGATGCCATTGGCAACAGCAATGAAACCAGTAACCTGGTGCTTAAAAAAATATTGATCAACCTGCGCGACCTGAATAAAGAGATCGAGAACATTTTCAATTATTATAATTCAAGGTCGTCAAAAACATTGTTAGCTAATAATAACGATGTAGAGTACTCCAAATTTGTAACTCATCAGGATTATGAACCCCATGTATTCTTTGATAATTTCTCGCTGGATTCGGCGGCATTTAAACATGCTTTAAGGGTTTCATTAGTTTGCTTGATAGGTTTTACCGTAGCAAAATTCTTCGCGTTGGGCCACCACAGCTATTGGGTTTTGTTAACCATTATAGTAATATTAAAACCGGGTTTCAGCTTATCCAAACAACGCAATTATCAGCGTTTAACGGGTACCATTGCGGGTGGATTTATTGGTGTGCTCATATTGGTTTTTGTGCATAATAACGATGTGCAATTTGTATTAATGCTGATATTAATGTTGGGTACCTATAGTTTCCAAAGGCTTAATTACGTAGTGAGCGTAGTTTGCATGACACCTTATGTACTTATTCTTTTTAAATTTTTAGGAGTAGTAGGCCAACGGGGTATTGTTGAAGAACGCGTGGTTGATACCATTATAGGGTCAACCATTGCATTTATAGCCAGCTACCTGATCTTCCCTACATGGGAATTTGAACAAATAAAAGAAAGCCTGGCCCAAGTGATCAACTCGAATGTTAATTACCTGATAAAAATTGCCAAATCAATTACCGGGACACCTATCAGTACAACCGAGTATAAATTAGCTCGTAAAGATGTTTATGTTAAATCGGCCAACTTATCTGCCGCTTTTGAGCGCATGACATCAGAACCTAAAAGTAAACAGCGCAACATTAAAGACATCCACAAATTTGTAGTGCTGAACCATATCCTGTCTTCTTATACAGCTACCATAGCATCAGAAGTAGCGATAAAGGGCATGCACAAAACCACACCTGATATTCTTAAACTGGTAAAGAAAAGCATTGCCGTACTAAACGAAAGCTGTAAAAAACTGGGCGGTGAGCGCATTGAATTTACCGGCGAGAAAGCCGAACCAACTGAAGCAACTACGCCAACCGTAACTGATAACCTACTGAAAGAGCAATTAGATTTTATCAATAAGATCAGCAATGATATTGCTAAGATCGTGGATGGTGTAGTGAAATAGAAGTCAAATTATCCAAAAAAGAGGCCGTTATGCCGAAAAAAGTTCGGCACGACGGTGGTTATTGTAGTATTTACAATAACTCCGTCGCCAAATTGGCCAGCTCACTCCGTTCACCTTTTTGCAGAGTGATATGCGCGTAAAGCGGGTGGCCCTTTGCCTTGTCGATCAGGTAAGACAGTCCGTTACTTTCAGCATCAAGATATGGGGTATCAATCTGGTAAATATCGCCGGTAAAAACAAACTTGCTGTTTTCGCCTGCGCGGGATATGATGGTTTTTATCTCGTGCGGGGTAAGGTTCTGCGCTTCATCTACAATAAAAAAGATCTTGCTTAATGTACGTCCGCGGATAAAAGCTAATGGCGCAATAGAGATCTTGTCGTTGGTAACCAATTCGTCAAGCTTAGCCTGCATCTTTTCATCGTCAGCAAACTGGTCTTTAATAAATTTAAGGTTGTCCCATATCGGCGCCATGTACGGGTCTATTTTTGATTTCACATCACCCGGTAAAAAGCCAATATCTTTATTACTTAACGGTACTATGGGGCGGGTAACGTAGATCTGTCGGTAATATTTTCGCTGCTCCAGCGCGCCGGCCAAAGCCAGCAAGGTTTTACCCGTACCGGCATTACCCTGTATGGTGACCAGTTTAATATCCGGGTTCAGTAAAGCATGGATAGCAAAAGCTTGCTCTAAATTTTTGGGGTGGATATTAAATATAGGCTGTTCAGTAATTCTTTCCAACTGCCCGGTTTGGCTGTTGTAAAAACCTGACGCCTTATTTTTTTTACTTTCGAGAATGTAAAAGTGATTGGCTGTACCCCTATTTAGTTCCAGCCCGTCGGCAGGTAAAGTATCCTGCTTATTTAGTTGGGTAATTTGCTTATCAGTTACCGTTAAAACAGTTTTACCGCTGTACAGTTCATCCAGGTTTTTCACCTTGCCGGTTTCATAATCCTCGGCATGCAGGTTTAATGATTTTGCCTTTAAACGCAGGCAGATATCCTTTGATACCAGGACGATCTTTTTATCCGGGTTTTCTTCCTGCAAGCCCAGTGCAGCGTTCAGAATGCGATGATCTACCTTGTCCGATCCAAAAATAGCTTCGGCATCTGTACCTGTAGTTTTGGTATCAATTACAACCTTAAAACTACCTTTATCTTTACCGTTTAATGGGTGCCATTTGTTGACCAGCTTTTTACGCGAAATATCATCTATCAAACGGATAAAGCTGCGTGCTTCGAAATTGCGGGTATCGTTACCGCTTTTCATATTGTCCAGCTCTTCCAGCACTTGTATAGGTATGGCCACATCATGCTCCTGGAAATTCTCAAAAGCGTTATGATCATACAAGATCACTGAGGTATCTAAAACAAATATTTTCTTTCTCCCGTTCGGCCTGCTTTTATCGTCCTTTTGCATAGGTTACTAAATTAGGCAATTTAACTTTGCAGAAAAATTATTTGTTTACCAATGGCGCCACTTTTGTACCCAGCAGTTCAATAGCATTCAATAATTGTGTATGCGACAAACCTGCGTTATCCATCTGGAAGGTAATTCTTGATATGCCGCCTAATGCCTCGCTATGGTGCAAGATCTTTTCGGCAATTTCTTCCGGTCCGCCAACCAATAAAGCACCTGTGGGTCCATTCTGCGAATCAAAATGCGGGCGTGTTACCGGCGGCCAGCCGCGTTCACGGCCTATGCGGGTGAAAGTTTCGGCGTAGCCGGGATAAAAATCGGCAGCAGCTTTTTCTGTAGTTTCGGCAATGTAACCAAGCGAATGCAGGCCTACCTTCAGCTTTTCAGGCGAATGCCCCGCCTTTGCGCCGGCGTTGCGATAAAGATCAACCAATGGCCTGAAACGGTGGGTTTCGCCGCCTATTACCGCTACCATCAGCGGCAAACCAAGCGTACCGGCCCGCACAAATGACGCAGGGGTTCCTCCTACACCTATCCATACCGGTAATTTTTCCTGCAAAGGGCGCGGATAGATAGCTGCATCATTTAACGCCGGCCTGAATTTGCCCGACCAGGTAACCGATTCGTTATCGCGGATATTGAGCAACAGGTCGAGCTTTTCAGAAAACAATTCGTCGTAATGATGCAGATTTTGCCCGAACAAAGGAAAAGCTTCTGTAAAAGAGCCACGGCCAACCACCATTTCTGCACGGCCCTTCGAGATCAGATCCAGCGTAGCGAAGTTTTGAAATACACGTACTGGGTCGGCTGCACTTAAAACAGTTACGGCGCTGGTTAATATAATACGCTTGGTGCGCGCTGCCGCAGCAGCCAGGATCATGGTAGGCGCCGAATCTAAAAATTCTTTACGGTGGTGCTCGCCAATACCAAAAACATCCAGGCCAACCTTGTCGGCATGTTCCATCCTGTCAAGCAGTTGCACCAAAGCGTCGCTGTTATTGGTTGTATCCTTTACATTTGCGGCTGCAAAACTATCTATCCCTATTTCCATAATATTAAAATATATGTTACAACAAATATCTATAAAGATTACGGAATGTTAGGTGGGGTCAGAAAAAAGATGACAAGGCGGTGAATTGAATTGCTGCTTAAAACAAAACGGGAGCCCTCTTCTTGCGATTTGGGTCTCCCGTTTCAACTTCGTGAGTAACCGTAGTTTTTCACAAAGCATCAAAGTTCTGTAAGATGACTGATTGCCCTGGCTTATTCCCTGTGGGATGTAGTTGCGTCAAATCATTATTACTTTAGCTGTGTTCTCCGTAAAAATCAGCAGCCTCCATAATTCCTTATTTTAATTAACACTGCGTTTCCGTCGCTCTCGCAATTTGTGTTTTGTGTAATTCAGGCAGATCCGTGATCTTTAGCGCTTCCGAAGATTCGCCCGATTCAGTTTCTGTTATTCCCGTAAGGTTGTCAAAGTACGTCCTTGTTGATGATTTCAATATCGGGACAAGTAGCTGATTTCCAAACTTTTTTTGATGATTTTTATTAACCTGTTATTAACATAAAAACTCAAGGTTGTAAACAGGCTATTTTAGTGCTGATCTATGAAATTAAGCCCCTGTAAATACAATTTTATACAGCACATTATAAACCAGCTACTTATATTTCTATACCGAAATCAACTTTATTCACAACTATCTTATTCACAGTTGGTAAGCTATTTTCTACAAATTACAGGATGGAAAATGCGTGAAATTTGAAATTAGCCGAATTATTTAAAAAACAGTAACTCATTCTAAAAGGTCGCGAAGCTCAATTATTACAGGTCGATAATTATATTTTGAATCAAATTAATTTGGAAACGGAAAAAAGGATTGATGAGCAAGTGTAGAGATTGCCACGCTATCGCAATGACGTAGCGGATTTAATTGGCTAAAAATCCATATAAAAACAAAAACGGGAGCCGCGTCTTTCGATTTGATCTCCCGTTTTCAACTCTATGCCGTACCGTAGTCCGACGTAAAGCATCAAGTTTTGTGTATGATGACCGACCCGCTCCCGCCTTCCTCCTCGCGGATTCCGGTTTCTTCAAAGTCATTATATTCTGCTGCCGCTCTCCGTAAAGATTAGCAGTTTCCGATAATGCCGCGTTTAAATAACACTGCGTTTCTGTTGCTTGCGCTGTTTCTGTTTTGTGCATTTCAGGCTTTCCCTTGATCTTTAGCGCTTCCGAAGATTTGCCCGATTCAATTTTTGTTATTCCTGTAAGGCTGTCAAAGTACGTCGTTCTTGATGATTTCAATATCGGGACAAGAAGCTGATTTGCAAAATATTTTCTTTTGTTTTTATTAACGGTTTATTAACATAATATTTACAGTTATCAACATATGGACTTATCAAACTTGGCATAGCGAGGAATCTATACACTGCTAATTTTTAATATTTTATGCATAAATTCTTTCTTTCAAATGGCCTAAATGCCTACGCAAGTTTAAAGTTTGTTAACATTTATACTTATCAACAGAAAGCTCAAAATCTTTTAAAAACCAAAAGTCAGAAAACGCGTAAAATTTGCTTTTTGCTAAATTTTCTCTGTTAAATGCTTCCAATATCGCCTGGGAATATGGCGTACATGCAGCTTTGTATTTTTCCTTGCGGGGATATTAACACTATGAAAATAATTTTTCCATAGGCTTTGGTAAATGCTTTCATCTTCAGTATAAGCCGAGATGATTTCGCCGGGTTTTGTGATAGTTGAGAAATCAAGTGTAATAAATTCGGTATCGTGCATGTCGTAATAAATACCATAATTACGTTTCAGGTCATAAATGATCCATTTCTGGTCGGCATATCGGCTCTTGAAATGCCTGATCAATAATGGTAATACATTAAAATCCGGCTCGACGGCTGCATAATAAACACCATCCTTTAGTTTTTGAAATCTTACAAAAGCCTCCATCCTATGCTTTTCGCGGCGCACCGTGCGGATAATCTCTGAAACCCGCATCACATACCTGTTGCCATAATCGTCTTCAATGTTTTGCTTACAGTCAAAAGCGTACCTTATATAACCAACCAAATTATTTTCCTCGCCCGGCATTTCGGCCATATGGGCAACATATAACCGTTGCAAACCATTGGGCGACAATTTTAACCGTAAGCCTTTAAGCACACGCCCGGCGCTTGCTTCGTTGGTGATAACTTTTAAAACATCTTCAAACATGGCACTGCCATACTTTTCGACTTTCTCCAATTTTACCATGTTTAATTTGCGGTCATAGATCTCAAATATGGCGGTAAGCAGTCCCTCGAATGTTCCGTCGTACAAAAGTGTGGTCATTGGTAAGCCTTTTAAAACAGGTTAAGCTGGCTAGGTTTATTCTTCAGGTATTTACTTTGCGATTCGGCCAGTATAAACTGCTTAATGTTTGTACCGGTAAGATCACGCCGTTCAAATTCCTGACTGTTACAGGTAATAAAGTATCGGGCCCGGTTTACAGAAACACCAATCTTCTTTAACTGATCCCAGTTTAACTTTTCATACTTACGCGCGCTTATAATTTTTTGTGCCGATAATACACCTATCCCCGGCACACGTAATATCAAATGCAGGTCGGCTTTGTTAATATCTATCGGGAACGCTTGCATATTGCGGATGGCCCAGCTTAGTTTAGGGTCGATATCCAGATCTAACAAAGGTTGTTGCTGGTTTACAATTTCATTTACATTAAACCCATAAAAACGCATTAGCCAGTCGGCCTGGTACAACCTATTTTCACGCACCATGGGTACATCTGTGTTTAATGCTGGCAAACGTTTATCAGCCAGTACCGGCACATAACCCGAATAATAAACCCGTTTTAAATTGAAACTTTTATAAAAATAATTGGCCGATTGCAGTACTTGCTGGTCGGTTTCGGGAGTAGCACCAATAATTACCTGCGTACTTTGGCCGGCGGGCGCAAACATGGGCGCTTTTTTAAACAGCTTTTTCTCGTCTTTTCGTAAAATGATCTCATCCTTTAAAAACTGCATCGGGTCTATCATATCCTGGCGGTTCTTATCAGGCGCAAGCAATTTTAACCCGGCCTCGGTAGGCATCTCCAGGTTCACACTTAACCTGTCGGCATATAAGCCGGCTTCAAGCATTAATTCATCACTGGCACCGGGGATCGATTTTAAATGGATATACCCATTAAAATCATGTTCGGTGCGCAGCTTTTTGGCTATACGCACCAGGCGTTCCATCGTATAATCGGCATCCTTAAAAATACCGGAGCTTAAAAATAAACCCTCAATATAATTACGGCGGTAAAAGTTAATGGTAAGGTCGACCACCTCCTGCACGGTAAACGCGGCCCGCTGGATATCATTGCTTTTTCGGGACACACAATAGGCGCAATCAAAAATACAATGGTTAGTTAACAGGATCTTAAGCAGCGATACGCATCGGCCGTCCTCGGTATAGCTGTGGCATATACCATTACTGGCATTACCCAAGCCTTTATTTTCATTTTTTCGCTTGCTCCCGCTCGACGCGCACGATACATCATATTTAGCGGCATCAGCCAAAATATTTAATTTCTCTGTTATCCTGTCTGCATTCATATCAAATCAAAATTACTAATATTTTTAGCATTTTGTTTTATTGTTGATATTTTATTCATTCCTGATACGACTAAAATCGACACGCCACTTAAGCCAAACATTATGTTACCTGTAGGGTTATAAAAAGACAATCTATGAACTATGAAAAAATTATATACCGCCATCGTAACCGCTAAGGGCGGCCGCGATGGACATATCAAATCGTCAGATGGCATCATTGATCTTGAATTAAAAAAACCAAAAGAACTGGGCGGCGAAGATGGTTATGCCAACCCCGAACTTTTATTTGCCGGTGCCTGGGGATCATGTTATTTAGGTGCATTAGGTTCAGTAGGAAAACGTGATGGCGTTGATGTTAGCGAAGCTACTGTAGATGTACATATCGGCTTTAACCAGGAAAGTGAGACAAGCTACGCGTTATCCGCCGAGTTACATGTACATGTGCCCGGTATACCGGCTGACCAAGCTCAAAAGCTAGCGGATGCCGCGCATAGAGGCTGCCCCTACTCAAAAGCCACGCGTGGTAATATTGATGTAAAGATCATTGCTGAATAACTGCAGTATCTGCAAACAAACGCGCAACGTTTTGACTAAATACCACGTATCTTTATTATATGGATGTTAAAGAAATAGAGCGTTTAATAAAGATCAGCAGGGAGCGCCCTTTGATGCCGGAGACCTATATCCCCTGGCAATTGGAGCCCGAACCCGATGACATTTTTTTGCCCGAAATTTTAACTTCTCTGCAAGGCCTTGAAATTTACGACACACTTACCCCTACCCAAAAGTTGGAGTTGGGCAGGCATGAATTGGTGCAGGTGATCGCGTCATACGCATGGGGCGAGTGCCTATTTTGCGTATTCATGACCCGCCACCTCATTACCTTACCTGCCGATAATGTAGAGCACCAATTTTTATTACGCGAACTCATAGAAGAGTTTCGCCACCAGGAGATGTTTGCACAGGCTATTGCCAAATTAGGCGGCAAGCCTATTAAACAAAGCCGTGCGCATAAATTCTTCGGCGAGTTTAGTAACAAATACCTTCCTGCCGACTACCTGTTTATGGGAAGTATCTCTGTAGAATTGGTAACCGATGTTTACGGTAATTATGCACGCAAATCGCCCAATATTTACCCGGTGCTTAAAAAAATGTTCGATCTGCATAATATAGAGGAAGGCCGGCACATATTATTTACCAAAAGCCTGCTTAAAACTTATTCGGCAAAAGCGGGCTATATAAAGCGAACATTATATAGCTACGTTATCCTGTTCAATATCCTCTTTGTGCGTACCATGTATGTAAAACGTGAAATATACGAGCGTATTGGTCTTGAAAATCCCGACGAAGCTTATAGGCAGGCTTCAAGAAACTTCAAGCAAAAATTTGCAGACAAATGCCTTGGCGACATTATTGAGTTTGTTAACGAATGGAAAGGCTTTAACAACTTAACCCGTTGGGCCTGGCAATTTTGGTTGGGGGCGAAAGTGTAATTAAAAAAAACGTCGCCATTTAATAGGGCGACGCTTTTTCTTATATCAAAGGATTGATTAGCAACAGCAACTAAACTCTAATCTCTAATTAACTAATCTCTAACCCTAAATCACTTCATTAATACTCATCTCTTTTATTTCCTTTACTTCAGGGCGGCCATTTTTAAAGGCTTTACGCGGGGTTAAGCCCAATAATTCAAACATGGCCATATCATCATCAAAAGATGGGTTTGGTGTAGTTAGCAGCTTCTCGCCTGCGAAGATAGAGTTAGCACCTGCCATAAAACAAAACGCCTGCTCTACAGTGCTCATCTCTGTACGGCCTGCCGACAACCTTACTACTGTTTTTGGCATGATGATCCGTGTAGTTGCTATCATCCTAACCATATCCCAAACAGAAACACGTGGCTGATCTGCCAACGGCGTACCCTTAACCGGAACCAAAGCATTAATAGGAACCGACTCCGGGTGTTGCGGTAAGTTAGATAGGGTTTTCAGCATCGAAATACGGTCCTCGGTTGTTTCGCCTAAACCGATGATACCGCCACTGCATACAGAGATCTTTGCCTTACGTACATGCTCTAACGTTTGCAGGCGGTCGTCATAAGTGCGAGTAGTAATAATTCTTTTATAATCGTCTTCAGATGTATCTAAGTTATGGTTATAGGCATATAAACCTGCATCGGCTAAGCGCTGGGCCTGGCTTTCGGTTAGCATACCCAGGGTACAGCAAACTTCCATATCCATGGCGTTTACCGCTTTTACCATATCAATAACTTTGTCAAAATCGCGGTTATCGCGCACCTCGCGCCAGGCGGCACCCATACAAAGCCTTGAAGCACCACCATTTTTAGCTTTTTGGGCTACGGCTATCACTTCTTCTTTTGGCATAATGGCATGCACATCAACGCCGGTATTGTAACGCGCTGCTTGCGGGCAATAGGCACAATCTTCAGGGCAACCGCCGGTTTTGATCGAGATCAGCGAACTGATCTGTACCTCGGCATAGTCTTTATTTTCTCTGTGGATGCTTGCCGCCCAGTAAACCAGGTCAAGCAATGGGGTGTTATATATATCGGTAATTTCTTCTTTAGTCCAGTTATATCTTACTTCTGCCATATCGATCAGTTTTTTGAAGTTTCAAATTTATAATAAAACCTTATTACAATTAATGGTGATGTAATAAAAGATTTGTCGCCAGCCAAAGCGATAAAAAGAAGCCCGCGCAATCTGTAAATGTGGTAATAATGATGGACGACGCTACCGCAGGGTCTATACCTACCCGTTTTAAGATCAGAGGTATGCCTGCGCCTGATAATCCCGCTACGATCAGGTTTCCGGTCATAGCTAAAAACAGCACAAGCCCCATCATCGGGCTACCATCATAAAAAACAGCAAACATTCCCACAATGAAGCCGTTAGCAGCACCATTAATTAAACCCACCGAGAACTCTTTTAAAACGGTCCGGTACGCCTGCTGGTCGTTAAGGTCACTTAACGAAATACGTCTTACCGTTACCGCGAGGGCCTGGGTGGCTGCATTACCGCCCATACCACTAATTATCGTCATATATGCAACTACTGCCGGTATTGCTTTCTGCACGTCATCAAACTGCCTGATAACCGCCGCACCCAAGAAACCGGTACCCAGGTTAATGATCAACCACGGTAAACGGCTTTTCACCGCTTCCTGCCAGTTACCACTCAGTTCTTCGTCCTCTGATACACCCGATATCTTTAATATATCCTCGGTACTCTCCTGCTCCATTACGTCGATGATATCATCAACCGTAATGCGGCCTAGCAGCTTCATATTGTCGTCGACAACCGGAATAGCGGTCAGGTTATATTGCGAGATAAGTTTGGCAACCTCTTCCTGGTAAAGATCGGCTTTTACAAATACCGGCTCATCCTGGTAAATGTCCCTGATCTTAACATCAGCATGGGCTTTTATGATATTCTTAATGGATACTATGCCTTTTAATATGCTATCTCCATCTACCACATAAATGGTATTAAACTCCTCCATCTCTTCCGACTGGCGGATGATCTCATCTAATGCTTCTTTTTTATCCGAATTGATATTTACACAGATCAGATCGGAGTTCATCAAACCACCCGCCGTGTATTCGTCGTAGCTTAAGAGGGCACGGATACTGCTGGCATCCTCTTCGTCAATATCCTCAAGGATCTCTTGCTGCTCGTGCTCTTCAAGTTGCGAGATAATATCGGTCGCGTCGTCGTAATCCAGTTCCTCAATGATCTCAGACCGTTTTTCAGGATCAAGCGTAATCAGCAACTCGCCGGGACGGTGCTCTTCATCCATTTCGGCAAATACATCCGACGCGATATCCGTGGGCAGGATATTTATGATCCGTTCCTTGTCCTCCTGCTCCAGTCTTTCAAACAATATGGCAATCTCAGACGCGTGATATTCTTTCAGAACTATCTCTAATTCAGCATCATCACCCTCAAGCGCGGTTTTAATGCGCAGCAGGTCGGTTTTATCTATTTCAAAAGATTGCATATCCCGACTAAATTAAACATTATGCCTGTAAACGGTAAATAAAAAAGGAGATTGTTTGCCTTATTTACCGGCAGAGATATTACACTAAAAAGAATTACTAATCCGGTTCAACTCTGTACTTTCTTAAATACTATGGTCGTATTTTACGTTGACACCAGTAAGCTTATGTAATTTGTCAAGAACCATGTTTACCTGCATTTTACGGATAGATACCTGCATGCTGCAATTGTTGTCAAACTGCTGGTTGAGGATAGCCAGATCAGCCTCTTTTACGATGCGCATAATATCATTCATTTGCAGGTAATTAAAGCTGATGGTATAAACATCATTTACCGTCTTCTCGATAATTACGGCGTGTTCAAGCGCTTCTTCTGTCGCCATTTTATAGGCGTTGATCAGGCCGGGCACGCCCAGTAAGGTACCGCCAAAATATCGCACCACTACCACTAAAATATTGGTAATATCTTTAGATAATAATGTATTAAGCATGGGCCTGCCTGCGGTGCCTGCCGGTTCGCCATCATCATTCAGTTTAAAAACCGAACGATCGGCAGTTAAACGCATGGCCCAGCAATGGTAATTGGCCTTTGGATGCTCTGACTTTAATGAAGCTACAATAGCTTTGATCTCGCTTTCTGACGTTATTGGATAGGCATAACCCAAAAACTTGCTTCCCCTGTCGCGAAAAGTACCTTCAGACGGATTTTCAATGGTTCGGTACGTATCCTCAAAAAGCATTAATACGACGAATAGGTAATTACAATTATTGATACCAGCGCCAAAAACACACCCACTTTATTAAGCGTGCTTAGTTTTTCTTTAAATACAAATAAACCTATCAGCGTACCCAGTACGATCACCCCCATATTCATGGCCGAGAAGACTGTGGATGGTTGTTTTGCCAATGTTTGGTGCGCTTTGATGTAGAACAGGATATTGCCGAAATTGGCAATGCCTAACGACCAGCCGATCAGGATATGCGGAAAGGAAAATTTAGTATAGCCTCTGGCAATTTTAATAGCCAGTAAAATAAATGAAACTACAAACGCCAATACAAATACGATGAAAAGCGATGTGGTATAAGGTATGACTTTGTAAGCTGCTACATTTTTAAACAGGATGTCTATTATACCCATCCCAACAAAAATTATTAGCAGGTAAAGCCATGCGCCAAAGCCCGATTTTGAGCCGCCGCCGCTTTTACCCCATGGGATAGAACAGAAAATAGCTACGAAACCTATAATAATGCCGGTGATCTTTAACATACCGGGCTGGTCGCCAAAGATCCAGTAAGCTGCTACAATGGGTATAAATAATGATAACCGCTGCGAAATATCTGTACGTACGATACCGGTATGCCTTACCGACCTTGCCAGTATTACAAACAATGATGGCAACAGGATACCTAAAGCAGCATAGTTGGCAAACGGGGCCGACTGCAAGCTAACCCAATGTGGCCTGAATATTACCCATGTTAATGCAATAGCTACCGAGTAGTTCCAGGTAATGGCTTGCAGCATATCAACATGATATCGCTTTGCAAGCTTCAGCATAACGGATACAATTACACTACAGCAAACACTTAGTAATATATATAGCATCGGCTATTAATTTTTATTGTATAAAATTTGTAATTGGTCTGTCCCTGACGGAAACTGTTCGACAATTATACCGTTTATTTTTGGTGCTTTTATACCTGTTGTTAAAGTTGTTTCGCCTGTAAATATCCTGGCTTCGTCCCACACCCCGGCTTCAATAAATGTATTAAGCGTATGTGCGCCACCTTCAATAATTATCGATTGGATATCCTGTAAATAAAGCTGGTACAAAATATATTGCGGCACATAACGGTCAAAATCCTCAAGCGCTATATATTTATTTTTACCGTCGATATCTGTTTTTAACTCATTAAATATCAATGTTTCTACAGATTGGTCAAACAAGTTCAGGTCGGCTGTTAACTCCAGCCGCCTGTCAATTACTACCCGTTTAGGCGATTTGCCACCGCCGTACCTGACGTTTAATTGCGGGTTATCAATGGCGGCGGTGTTCTTCCCCACCAGAATGGCATCTTCTTCGCCGCGCCACTGGTGTACCAGCTTGCGCGATTCGGGGCCTGTTATCCAGAACTGTTTATTACCGTCAGGCGCGAAAAAGCCATCAGCAGTTTGCGCCCATTTTAATATCACGTATGGCCGTTGTTTTTGTACCCGCGTGAAGAAACGCCGGTTAAGCCATTTGCATTCATCTTCTAAAACACCGGTTATAACCTCAACCCCGGCAGTCAATAGCTTTTCAATACCTTTACCATCCACCTGGTCAAACGGGTCGCGGCAGCCTATTACAGCTTGGGGTATGCCATGTTTTATGATCAGGTCGGCACATGGAGGTGTTTTTCCATAATGCGCGCATGGCTCAAGCGATACATAGATGGCGGCTTGTTTTAACAGTTCTTCGGCGTTGGTAAAATTGGCTAAAACCTGGTTTACCGCGTTTACTTCGGCATGTGCCTTGCCGTATTGCCGGTGATAGCCCTCGCCTATTATTTTATCATCATGCACAATTACAGCACCAACCATAGGGTTTGGGCTTACGCTGCCTATGCCTAAAGCGGCAAGATCAAGGCAGCGCTGCATATATAATTCGTGATCGGGCATGCCGCAAAGATAACAATTGCTGTGCGAACATATATTGCATCTTTGATAGCGACGGATTTAAAACCCATCGCTACGGGTTAATAGATTGTTGCTAAAATCCTAACTTAGTGCAATGAAAACCATTAAAGATGTATTTACAACTTATAATAGTGGCCTTGCCGCAATATATGACGCGCAGGAAAGCGAAGCGATCACTTTAATGGTGCTGACAGAAATACTTCATTCATCAAAAGCACAGATCAAGGCATTTCCTGAAAACGAACTGACGCTTACCCAACAGGAAGAAGCTAACAATATCCTTACCCAGCTAAAAACCGGCAAGCCCTTACAATATGCTTTAGGCTACACTGAATTTTACGAACTAAAATTTATAGTAACCCCTGCCACCCTCATCCCCCGGCCGGAAACGGAAGAATTGGTAGAATGGGCGATTGAATCAGTTGACAGTAGACAGTTGGCCGTTGGCGAACTTAATATTTTAGATATTGGTACAGGTAGCGGCTGTATTGCCATCAGCCTAAAAAAGAATTTACCATCAGCACAGGTTTCGGCCATTGATATATCGGCTGATGCATTAAACATCGCCAAAGAAAATGCTTTATTAAACGATGTTAAGATTACGTTTATCCAAGCCGATATTTTGAACTTAAAATCCGATCCCGATAGCCATCGGGACGAAATTCCGAAATCCGAAATCATTATCAGCAACCCTCCCTACGTTACTTTGGATGATAAAAAGCAAATGCACAGTAACGTAACCGATTTTGAACCGCATACGGCGCTTTTTGTTCCGGAGGATGACCCGTTACTTTTTTACAGGACGATAGCTGATTTCGCGCTGACTAATCTCACAGAAAACGGCTTGTTGTTTTTTGAGATCAACGAGAATTTTGGGAAAGAAACGGTGGATCTGTTGGAAAGTAAAGGCTTTAAAGATGTGGAATTAAGGCAGGATATGAGCGGCAGGGACAGGATGATAAAAGCAGTTGGCCGTTTTTAGTTTGCAGTATTCGCCCGGTAAAGCGTCTACGCTTTACCAATACAAATAGCAAGCGTCCACGCTTGCTTAACCTTTACGCAAGCGCAGACGCTTGCAAGTTATACGGTGTGAAGCCTGGACGCTTCACAAGGCGAGAGGCCCCGCTGAGGGGGACAGAAATATTACATATTCTTTTGCTTTTTGAGTTGTTCGATAACAGTTGGCAAATATTCTTTTAGAATCTTTACTGTTATAACTCCAAAACGGCCGTCAGTGCCATAAAATCGGATAGCGTCTTCATCATTAAATACTTCAACCTCTTCTACCTGAACAGCTTGTAAAAAATGAAAAGGTTTGGGATAAGCCTTATTTCGTTTCAGAATAATTTTCTCATCACCCTTTTTCAAAACCAGTAAAGCACGGGTATCAAATTTCAGGCTTTCCTCAACATCAAAAGACCTTTTTGAACTTGCCCAGGGAAAAGAAATCTCTTTGACGGGCATCCAAACTTCTGACGTCTTTTTATGACCGTTAACATCGTCAACATGCAAAAAACCTTCTTTGTCGAGTTCCAAATTACGATGTATTTTTTGCGATATTAAATGCGTAGAATTGCCGGTGGAGTTCAAAATAGTCAGCTCAACTATACTTTTTCCGGGCACCTTATTAGGATATGGCCCTATGCAACAAAAATAATTAGCCCGGTAACTGCCGTAGAGAACTGTTTTTATAATAGTCCCGGATGTATCATAATTAAGCGCTGTAAAGTATTCGGGTGTTATAATTAGCTTTTTTGTAAACCTGGTTTTAGTTTGGTCGCCGCTGTTACCATTTCCATAATCATATTTTATCAATGTCCAGGTGCCTAATAATTTTTCTGGAGCTATCTGTGCATGCGCCAAAAACGATGCACACGCGACATAAACAAGCATAATTATCTTTTTCATAATGGCATAGGTTTAGTGAATGGTGATTAAAAATAAGAAATATATTTTATTTCCTCCGTTAAAACACCCGCCCGATAAAGCGTCTATGCTTTGCCGATATATACCGCAAGCGTCCACGCTTCATACGGCGATTAGAAATGCGATGAAACTTGCCCGCTGCAAACTAAAAACTGCCAACTTAATTTCTCGGGTGAAACTGGATGATCGTCCCTTTTAAATACTCCCTGTCCAAATGCGTATAGATCTCAGTAGTGGTGATACTTTCATGGCCCAGCATTTCCTGTACAGCGCGAAGGTCCGCACCACCTTCAACCAGGTGCGTGGCAAATGAATGCCGGAAAGTATGGGGACTGATGGTTTTCTTTAACCCCGTTGCCAGCGCAAGGTCTTTTATCAGCATAAAAATATAAACGCGGCTTAATCTTGACCCTCGCCGGTTTAAAAAAACGTAATCCTCCTCGCCTTTTTTTATGGGGTTGTGTACCCGCACCTGTTCTATCCAGATCTTTAACGCTTTTATCGCAGATCCGCCAATAGGCACCAATCTTTCTTTACTGCCCTTGCCAAATACTTTGATAAACTCAATATCAAGGTACAGGTTTGATAGTTTGAGTTCGGTCAGCTCAGACACTCGTAATCCGCAGCCGTACAATGTTTCCATAATGGCTTTGTTGCGTGCGCCCTCGGGTTTTGAAAGGTCAATGGCATCTATCAATTTATTGATATCCGTATAGCTTAAGGTATCAGGCAGTTTGCGGGTAATTTTGGGCGATTCAAGCAGTTCTGATGGGTCGCTTTTAATAATGTCCTCCATCAACAGGTATTTATAAAATGCCTTAATGCCCGACAGGATGCGTGCCTGCGATGAAGGGATCATGCCTAACTCATTAACCCATGTAATGAACCGCCGCAGATCGGCCAGTACAACCTTTTCGGGGCTGATCTTTGGATCTTGCGTTTCGGTAAATTCGTACAGCCGTCCTATATCGCGGGTATAAGCCTCGATAGAGTTAGCCGAAAGGGATTTTTCCAGTTTTAAATATGCCTGAAACCCTTTTATTGCCGATCGCCAGTCCAATTGATTTTAGTTTTAATATTTTATAGTTAAGTTTGAACTAATGAATATACAAATTATTAACGGCCCAAATTTAAACTTACTAGGCGTACGCGAAAAATCTATTTACGGCGACAGCAGCTTTGAAACCTATTTTACCGAACTGCAGGCACGCTATCCAAACCATACGCTAAGCTACTACCAAAGTAACGTTGAGGGCGAAATTATAAACAAACTGCATGAAATTGGTTTTAGCTTTGATGGTGTAGTGCTAAACGCCGGCGCATATACGCATACTTCTGTCGCCATTGCTGATGCTATTGCAGGTATCAAGACACCTGTTATTGAAGTACATATATCAAATGTTTACAAACGCGAAGAATTTAGGCACCACAGCATGCTGGCAGCCAGCTGCCGTGGCGTAATTGCCGGGTTTGGAATGGATAGCTACCGCTTAGCCATTGAAAATTTAATAGCAAGCAAATAAAATTGCTAACTAAAAGACAAGTTGTATTGATTTACCCCTGGCCGATGCAAAGAATATTAAAGTTTACCGTATTAGTTATAACCCTGTTTTCTTTTTCACTGCAAAATGGCTATGCACAGGATAGCAGGACCAATTCGAAAACCTTGCGCAAAAAGGAAAGAAAAGCGGTACATACCCGCGATTCGATCTACCGCACCTTTAATCAATCAGATACATCCATAAATAACCTGCTGCAAAGGCTTGAAACATATACTGCCACTTTTAAACAAACCAATAACAACCTGGCTGCCGGGTTGGATACTGCCGACATCAGTCAAAGGCTGCCCTCTACCATTAGGCGGATCAATAAAATAAAAGACCAGGCAAATACCCACAAAGCCAGCACACTGCGTTACCTGTTTGTTTTACGTGATAACCTTGACCATTTACAGGGCGTGGTAAAGGGCTGGCAGACAAACCTGGATGCCATTGACGATAAACTGGTTCAAAATCAATCGGACATTGTAAAGTTTCCAAAAGATTCATTACTATTAAAGACCATCCCAACAGACAGCGTATTAAGGTCTACTTTTTTTTCGGAACGACTGATTGCTTTTAACCTTTATCTGAAAACAGATTCGGCTAACCGCAAAAACCTGTTTAAAATAAACATTTTGCAAAACAGGGTCGCTACCGCTTACGCTAATATTTTAGATGAAAGCGACCAGATTGATGACAAAGTATCCAAATTTGCCTCAAGGGCTTTTGACGGCGAGTTTGGTTATATCTGGGAGATAGATAAATCATACAATAATCTGAGCACATCGGTACAAGGTACTATCGACTTAAATAACTCGCAGCTTTATTATTTTATTAAAAAAGAAACTGCTACGCATTTAGTAGCCATCGTATTTATTGTAATTGCCTTTAGCTGGATCTTTTATAACCGAGGCAAAACTAAACGCAATGCCGAAACCGCCGAACTGATCTTCAGCGAAGCAAATTATATTGACAAGCTGCCTGTTATATCGTCGCTATTGGTGGGTGTAGCTATTGTGCCCTATTTTTATAGTCACCCGCCGGCAGCATTTTTAGAGATACTTTTTATCATATCGCTGGTGCTTGTATTGGTACTGATTAAAAAGGCTTTTAATTATGGTATTTTTAAAGCGTTGCTAAGTTTATTTTACGTAACCATATTTTACAGCATCAGTAATTTGCTGATCCAAACCACCAATGCCGACCGCTTTGCCATCTTAATTTTAGATATTATATCTGTTGTTATCGCTTACAAATTCAATAAAAAAGTAAGCGCGGCACCGGCAGATTACCCGAAAAACACGGACGCTATTGTAAAAATATTCATTGTGCTGCAGGTATTGTCGCTGGTTTTAGATATTTCAGGCAGGTTTAGCCTGTCGAAAATAGTGGGCGTTACAGCAGTATATAATTTATGGTTTTTAATAAGTCTGCATTTTGTAGTAGAGATCATTAGCCAGGGCTTATTGCTGCAATTTAAAAACCCTAAAAACCCCGACAGCATTATCAGCTGGATAGACCACACCCTGATGCTTAAAAAGATCAGGTATATACTGAATGTTGGCGCCGCGTTGTTATGGCTGTTTTTCCTAGCCCAAAACTTAAACATTGACGATTTCGCGCTTGATTATATCCATGACATTCTGATACAACCGCGCACGGTGGCCGGCATATCGGGCGCTTCATTTACGTTTGGTGGTTTTGTGATCTTTATCGCCGTGATTTGGCTGTCGTCGGTCATGTCAAAACTCATTAGTTACTTTTACGATATTTCGGTTCAACATGCCAGCAGCATCGATAAACTTAAAAAGAAAAACCGCACCTCTACCCTTTTGATCAGGATTGGCGTTTTTACCATCGGCTTTTTCCTGGCGGTATTTGCTTCTAATTTCCCGTTAGATAAGATAACCATCATCATCAGCGCGTTTGGTATAGGTATAGGTTTTGGGTTGCAAAATATTGTGAACAACCTGGTATCGGGCCTGATACTGGCTTTTGAAAAACCGGTGCAGATAGGCGATGTCATAGAAATAGATAGCCGATCAGGAACTATAAAAGAGATAGGTATCCGCTCAAGCAAAATAGCAACCAGCGATGGCGCAGAAGTGATCATTCCTAACGGCGACCTGATATCGCACCACGTAATTAACTGGACACTGAGTAATAACAACCGCCGTGTCGAATTGATTGTAAGCGTTGCCTATGGTTCTGACATTAAAAAGGTAGAGGATCTGTTAAGATCAATACTGTGCAACCGCGATGACATCATGGCCGACCCGGAACCGCTGATCTTTTTAAATACGGTAAATGAAAACTCGGTTGATTTCCGCCTGCTGTTTTGGGCCGCGGATATTTCGCACTGGCTCAGGTTAAAAAGCAATGTACTGGCTGATATTTATACCGAATTTAATAAAGAAGGTATCGAGCTGCCGCACTCTATCCAGGATCTTAAATTGAATTTACCCGAGGGCAAGACCTTAAACCTTAGTGATTTGGAAGAACCGCCTACTCCGCCGGAGAAAATTTAGTAAAAGCGTTTCTGATCCAGGTCAGTAAACTTTCTTAATTTTTTTACGAAGAAGGCCCACATGATGCTGCCATGGTACATGCCTGTTAGTTTGCTGTTATACTTTTTCAGGTGAGTGCTTGATGCATGATCGCCACGCTCAAAAATGTGCCTGATAAAGTACTGGTGTGCGCGGCTAACGGCCCAGGCATCCTTGCGTTTACCTTCTGTTAAAAAGCGCAGCAGCGCTGCCAGATCAAGTATATAACGTGCTGATATCACAATAAACCCTTTCCAGAAAGGCAGGTTCTTTTTGATCAATAGCAAGTTATTCCTGAAATTAAGATAAGTTTTAAACGGATTTTCTGTGGTCAGTGTCCCGCCGCCTAAATGAAAGATCTCTGATTGCGCGCAGTACATCACTTTGTAACCGCCGTTCTTTAACCGCCAGCAAAGGTCTATCTCTTCCATGTGAGCGAAGAACCGCTCGTCAAATCCTTCGGCCTCATCCCAGTATTTCTTTTTAATGAACATGGATGCGCCAGATGCCCAGAAAACCTCGCCCGATTGCTCGTACTGGCCGGTATCTGTCTCCGTTTCGTTTACAATACGTCCGCGGCAGAACGGGTAACCAAAACTATCAATAAAGCCACCGGCGGCACCTGCATGTTCAAAACTATCCTGCTGGTTAAACGCTTTTATTTTGGGTGCCGCAACGGCAATAAGCGGGTCACTTTCCATTAGGCTGATAACCGGCGCTATCCAGCCGGGATTAACTTCAACGTCCGAGTTTAAAAGGATATAATAATCAGCTTCAACCTGGGCCAATACACGGTTATAGCCACCGGTAAAGCCATAATTAGCATCGTTTTGGATGATCCTTATTGTTGGATATTCGGCCCTGATAAATTCAACAGAGCCGTCTGTAGAAGCATTATCTCCAACCACAATATCCAAATTAGGCCATACAGACGATAATACTGAAGGAAGAAACTGGCGCAGGTGTTTTAGTCCGTTCCAGTTTAAAATTACAATAGCAACCTTTGGGTAATCACTCATTAATTCAGATCCTCCGGTTTAAACTTCCATCTACGGTGAGACCATAGCCAGTATTGCGGTTCTTGTTTTATGATATCTTCCAGGTGTTTCACGTGTGTTTTTGTAATTTCTAACGGCGCCGTTTTTTTCGGTTCCTCAAACAAAGGTATTAATGTATAGCTATAATATCCTCTTTTTATGCGTTTCATGTCATAATAAACCACAACACTGTCCGTACTCATGGCTAATTTCTCAATCCCCAGGAACACCGGTGTCGGCTGGTTTAAAAACTCAACAAATTGATTTACCTCCTCGCGCGACGGCGTTTGATCGCCCAGTAAAGCAATTGCTGACAGTTCATTTTTTACCTCGATCACTTTACGCAAAGTTTGCCGCATAGATACCGGAATTGTTCCAAACCTCGACCTGATACGGTAAAAAAATTTGTCAAATATGGCATTTGATAATGGTTTATAAACAATCATAAACTTTTTATCAGTGTAAAAATAAAAATTCAGGCCCGCCAGCTCCCAATTGCAGTAATGCCCGCCTACCGCAATAATACTCCTTCCCTGCGCGTAATAATTGTCCATCACTTCAGGGTTGGTTAGTACAACCCGGCGCCTTAGTTCTTTTTCTGAGATGCTGATGGCCTTAACCGTCTCGACGATAAAATCGGCAAAGTACCGAAAAAACTGTTTTTCAATAACCTTAAGCTCGGCTTTTGATTTTTCAGGAAAAGAGTTTTTGAGGTTTTCTTTTACTACCCTGCGGCGGTAATGCACAATGTAATAGATCAGGATGTATAAAAAGTCTGATATAATGTATAACAGCCAGAAAGGCAACAACGAGATGAGATATAATAAAAGTATAGCTAATCTTAATAGTCCGTTTTTTATCACTGCCGCTGATCGTTTTTTGCAAAACTAAAATATCAGCTTAAAAACAGCCAAGACCGGCTAATGTTTATGACCCATAGCTAAATATTTTGACATTCATTTTATGTTACTGTTAAATTATAGGTTCAGGTTTGAATTTCCACCTGCGGTGCGACCATAACCAGTATTGGGGTTCGCGACGGATCATAGAATCGAGGTATTTAACGTGAGCCTCGGTAATTTCGTTCGGAGCACTGTCTTTCGAGTTTTCAATCAACGGCACAATGGTATAAGTGTAATAGCCCCGCTTTACCCGTTTCATATCATAAAATATCACTGCCGAATCGATCAGTTTAGCAATTTTCTCGATTCCTAAAAATACGGCTGTCTGCTGGTTCAAAAACTCGGTGAAATAGTTGGTTTGTTCACGCACCGGTGTTTGGTCGCCGGCAAAAACGGTTACAGTAAATTCATTTTTATGGGCAACCATGGTGCGCAACGTTTGCTTCATAGCTACAGCCACAGCGCCAAAACGCGAACGTACTTTAATAAAATAGTTATCAAATACGTCGCTTGTTAAAGGTTTGTAAATAACAAACAGCCGGGTGTCAATGCTAAACCCAAGGCCGGCCCACTCCCAGTTGCAATAATGGCCGGCAACCGCAGTAACGCTTTTGCCAATGGCCTCATAATTTTGCACAATTTCAGGATTGGTACAAACCACCCGTCGCAGCATTTCTTTTTCAGAGATCGAAACCATTTTTATAGTTTCGATAATCAGATCTGCTAAAAACCTGAAATACTTCTTTTCAATATCATTCCGCTCTGCCACGGTCTTTTCAGGAAAGGCATTTTGCAGGTTTTCCTGCACAACATCGCGCCTGTAGCCTATAATGTAATAAAGCACTACAAATAAGCAATCAGCCACCAGGTAAAGGGCCCAAAAAGGTAATAGGGAAACCAGGTATAAAAAGAATATACCCAACCTTGAAAGCCCCTTATTTATCATTAATTTTGTTGGTTTATCCACAAACATAAAATATATGATTGAAAAAGGCGCTGTATTACCCTTATTTTATCTTCCGCCTGTTGCGTATTTCAGTAAGTTAATTACTTACAAGCCTGATATCCTGATAGAAAGCCAGGAGCATTTCCCAAAGCAAACTTACCGTAACCGTGCAAATATCTGCTCGCCGGATGGAATACTGTCGCTTACTGTGCCTGTTGTCAAGGGTTCAAAGGTGCACACCAAAGTAAAAGATGTAAAGATCAGTTATGATTTTAACTGGCAGCGCCTGCACTGGATGAGCCTGGAAACCTGTTACCGCCGGTCGGCTTATTTTGAATATTATGAGGATGATTTCGCGCCGTTTTACCAAAAGCAGTTTACCTACCTGTTTGATTACAACCAACAGCTTTTACAATTGCTGCTAAAGTTTATAAAGATACAGTTACCTTTACAATACACTGAAACCTATGAGGCCCAATATCCTGAACTGAATGATTATCGCGATGCCATGAGCCCGAAAAAAGAATATGAATTTGAACAAAAACCTTATTTCCAGGTTTTTGAAGAGCGTAACGGGTTTATGAAAAATTTAAGCATTGTAGACCTGTTATTTAGCCAGGGGCCGCAAACCATTAACTATTTGTAATGAGCCATATTAAAAGAGTACGGTACAGAACCCGGAAACATGAGGTAGGCGACCAGCCGGGAGCCATCATTATTCCTGAAGACGCGCTGAAACCCATTATAGCCGTATATTCATACAACGAGAAAGAATTGGTAACTGCCGAGGGCCATGACTTAAAGATCATACTTGATCAGTTTGCAAAGTGCAAAGACCATACTCACTGGATTCAGATAAAAGGGCTTGACGATATTAAGCTGATGGAAGACATTGGCACGTACTTAAAAATAAACCCTTTGGTGTTAGAGGATATTACCAATACACACCAGCGCCCCAAATTTGACGAGTATGATGATTATGTTTTTAGCGTGAGCCGTCAAATTTATTTTAACGAGGAGAATGAATTATGTAATCACCAGTTCTCAACCATAGTTAAAGCAAACCTGATCATCAGCTTTGAAGAAACCCATGGCGAGCATTTCGCCGCTGTAAAAGCCCGTTTAGCAGGCAGTAAGGGCGCTATTCGTACCGCAGGGCCGGGTTATATGTGCTATGCGCTGTCTGACACTATTATAGATACTTATTTTGTTTTGCTGGCCAAAATTGGCGATGAGCTTGACCGGATCGAAGACCGCTTATATACCGACGCCGATAAGACCATTATGTATGATACACAGCAGTTGAAACGAACGCTGATCATACTACGCCGCATTACCTGGCCCGAGCGCGACAAGATAAATGACATTTTACGCACCGATAACCCGCTGGTTACCGCCGAGGTCAAAATGTTTTTGCACGATGCTTATGACCATTGTATACAGGTAATGGACCTGATAGAAAACTACAAGGAAATAACCAACAGCATTATTGACCTGTACCTGTCTATGGTAAGCAACCGCATGAACGAGATCATGAAAGTGCTTACTATTATTTCGGTGATCTTTATCCCGCTTACCTTTATTGCAGGTATTTACGGGATGAACTTTGCCCGTGTAGACCCGGTCACCAATAAGCAAATGCCGGATAATATGCCCGAGCTTTACTCGCCTCATGGATATGTTTACGCGTTGATAGGCATGGGCATATTGGCAGTTATACAGGTAATTGTATTCTGGAAAAAGGGTTGGTTTACAAAACTGTAGGTTATAATCTATTCACTCCTTAAGCTTTTTACCGGATTAGCCAGCGCGGCTTTAACCGACTGGAAACTCACCGTTATCAGCGCGATAAAAATAGCGCCAAATCCAGCTATGGCAAACATCCACCAACTTATGGTAACCCTGTAGGCAAAATCCTGCAGCCATTTGTGCATGGCCCACCATGCTATCGGCGAAGCTATTAAAATAGCCAGTAGCACCAGTTTTATAAAATCTATTGATAACAAAGCAGTGATACCCTGCACGCTTGCGCCTAATACTTTACGGATACCAATCTCTTTACTGCGCTGCTCGGCTAAGAAAGCGGATAGGGCAAATAAGCCCAGGCAGGCAATAATAATAGCCAGTACGGCAAAGCTTGTAAATATTTTACCGGTACGGGTTACATCAGCATACATATTGGCAAACTCTTCATCAAGGAAAGTGTAGCGTATAGGCTGGTTGGGCGAGTATTTCTTCCATAACGCACTTACATTGGTAATGGCATTCTGTATGTCTCCGCCGCGAAGCTTGACGGTCATCATAGAAGTACTCAAGCTAAAGTGAAGTACCATCGGGCTGATTTCGCCTCGCATTGATTCAAAATTAAAATCCTGTACCACTCCAATCACTGTAAAAATACCATCATCATAAATGCGTGCGCCTATAGGCTTTTTTAAACCCAGCGCTTTGACCATGTTTTGATTGATGATAATGGATCTACCTGCGGTATCATCAGCCATAGCGTAAGAAAAATTTCTGCCTTCAACCAGTTTGATGCCCAATGTCTGCAGATAGGTATCGTCTACCTGCCACATTTGCCCCAACACAGCAGGGTCGATTTTTTCATGCCCCTCTTTAAAGAAGGCATTACCGTTACGTAGCGTGCCGTTTACAGGCAGGTAATCGCTTATGGACGCACTTTTAACTACAGCTATCTTAGTAAGCTCTGTCTTAAAATTCCGGATATTTTGATCGCCCAGCGTATTTGTGCCTTGTAGTACCATTACCTGGTCTTTTTCAAAACCTGCTTTACGGTTCAGTATAAAATGCATCTGGTTATAGATAACAACCGTGCTGATGATCAAAATTATTGAGGCCGCAAACTGGAAAACCACCAACCCATTACGCAGCATCGGGCTTTTGCTACCGGTGCTGATAGCCCCTTTTAATACCTGTCCCGGCCTGAAACCTGACAGATAAAATGCAGGATATAAACCGGCAAGCGTGCCAACCACAAGCGTAGAAAACAGGATAACCGGAACAAACCACCATTCTAACCACGGCATAGACAAGGATCTTGCCGAAATACTATTAAAGTAAGGCAATAACAGCCAGGCCACAACAATACCCAGGATGAATGAGATAAAACTATAGATCAGTGATTCGGTAAGAAACTGTGCGATTAGGCTGCTACGGTATGAGCCGACAACTTTACGCAGGCCCACCTCTTTAGCACGGTTGGCAGATTTGGCGGTCGACAGGTTGATAAAATTGATACATGCAATGATCAGGATGAACAGCGCGATAGCGCCGAACAGCCAGACAAAACGGATATCGCCATTGGTCAACCCATCTTGAAATTCGCCTGAATGCAAATTAATATCAGGTACGGACTGCAGGTACACATGGAAACTCGCTGCTTCACTTACAGCGTCTTTCGAGCCCCCTTTACGAAATTCAGGTATCCAGTAATTTTTCCGGAGATCGGTATTCAGTTTTTGTTCAAACGCTGCTACGTTGGTACCTGCTTTCAGTTTAATGTATTGCACATAGTTGAACCAGCGCCAGCTGTTTTGTTCGCCAGCCCCAAATTCCATCCCTGAGAGTGTGATGAAAAAATTAAAAGGATGCAGATGCGAATTTTCAGGAATATCAGCCATTACCCCGCCAATGCGGTAGGGATGCGACTGGTCATTGTCGACGTACATAACGTGGCCGACCGGGTTTTTGCCGCGATAATACTTATCAGCCATGGACTTAGAGATCACCATGGTTTGCGGATCTTTTAATGCTGTGGCCCCATCCCCGTAAACCATGGGTAGTTGAAAAGCGCTAAAGAATGATTGGTCAATATAAAGGATACCTTGCTCGTAACTATTTTGCGGTTCCTCGGCGCGGCGCAATTCGGCATGGCCAAGGTATGAGTTTAATGGCCTCATGCGCCCGGCAAATTCAACTTCAGGAAAATCCTGCTGTATCGCTCTGGACATGGGTGCCGGCCAGGCTAAACCACGGCTCATTTTGCCATCGCCCACCACCCGGAAAATACGGTCGGCACCTGGATAAGAGCGATCAAAACTCATTTCATTATGAATATACAAGCCAATGAGTAAACAAGCGGCTATCCCGAAGGCAAAGCCCCCGATCTTTACCACCCCATACATTTTTTGCTTGAGCAACTGGCGGTAAGCTATCTTTAAATAATTCCTGATCATAAATTTGCGTTTTGGCATTTCCTGACGCAATATTACCGGCCGGATACCGGCCTGTGGTGCCAACTTATGAATTGGTACCTGTTTATTCGTACCGCTTTTATACTCAAGGGGAGTTTTGCCGGTGATCTCCCTGAAAACACGATTGAAGGTTGTTTTTGAATTAAAGCCTGACTCGTATGCGATGCCCAACAGGGTAAGATTATCATAAGCCGGGTCCTTCATTTTGCGGGCAACTTCACGCACCCGAAATTCATTGATAAAATCGCTGAAATTCTTTTTCAGCCCTACGTTAATGATCCGTGATAATTCATGCGGATGAATAGCCAGTTTCACTGCCAGTGTAGCCAGCGTAAGCTCGGCATCTTCGTAAAGGCGGGCCGCTGCTACTGCTTCTTTTAACCTTCGCGCCCTTATTCTTTCATCCGATGTATCATTTGCCGGTATGCCTATGCCGGTGCTGTCAGCCGGTTTCAGCAATGCTTCGGCAGCCATCACGATCAGCGCGATGGCAATTGCAAAAAAGAAAACGATATTAAGTATGGATAATCCGCACATCAAACAAAGCAGGTAAAGCGTTCTTTCCAGCCGCCTGAAGGCAAAACGGGGCTTGTCCATCAGTACCGGGCACAGCCGGGAATAGAAATCCTGTATCAACCGTTGCGACAGGTATAGATAAACTATTACCGAGCACAAGACCACCCAGGTTGGCAGCCAGCATCCCGCAGGTAAAATGCAAAAATGCAGCAGGTCATTTCGTTTGAATTGCCGATCGGGCAATGTTAGCTGTCGTACATAAAAATACAACAACAGCCCCAGTGCCGGTAACAGCAATGAAGTAATCCCGGCAGCCTGCAATACTACCACAACCAATGCCAGGCTTAAAAACAGGTTGGCTACCCTACCCGGCCTTTTAGCAAACCCTAAAAGCAAAGCGATGGTCACCCCTGTGAACAGCGTCCCCAGTGAGGCAAGATCATACAGGTTGATATGTGAAAAATTGAATTTCAATTTTAATAAGTCGTATTGCTTTATTTGACAGCAAATTACTCAAAATGTAACAGTTAATACCTAATTTTCTACTGATCTATAAAACTCTTGGAAGCCTAAGGTTTATCAGGATCGTATTCAAAGGGCAACTGGTCGCCTACTCTTTTTTCACCCCAAAAGCCCTGTATCAATAATTCTTTATAGTCTGTATAGCTGCCCCGGCTATCTACTTTGGCATCCGTCATGAATATAGAGCCTGTCGCGTCAAGGTTATTCAGTACAAAATTAGGTTCACCATTGTATTTGTCAGGCTTGGCTGCGGCTTTTTTATCGTATAATATGTAAAAACGCATTTTAAACTTAAAGGTCATCAATGTACTGTCGGAATGCCTTACCAATTGATCAGCCGGGATAGGTATAGTTTCGATCACCAGAGGAAAGAACTGGCTCAATATTTTATAGACCAAAAATCCCTCCTGGCGTGTTTTACGGGCGTAAAGCGACCGGAGGTAATGCATTAAAGACCCTTGGTAAGCTTCTTTCCTGTTCTTCTCCCATTCCGACTGTTGTTTTGGCGTACCTGTTAACTTTTCAAAAATATAATCTCCATCATAATTGGTAACATCCTTACCATAATCATATTGAAAAGATTTAAGCAAATACTTTATGCGGTAACCCAGCCTGCTATTTTCAATGATCAAAAAATCGGGCGTGGTGGCTTTTAATAATGATTTTGATGTAGAAAACTCTATAATCTCAGGGTTTAAAATTTTGCAATAACCGGAGTTAATTGTTTGTCCTAAAAAATATTTTTCAAAGGTTTTTATCTGTTTTTCGCGCGCGGATTTATTACCGATCACAACATCATTCAGAACGATTGTTTTTAAGCTAAGCGTTATATCAACAGTTTCTGATTTATTGGTTAAAATAATATTTTGCTTTGTGGGGGTATAGCCCAGCATATTTACAATCAGTTGATAAGTACCGCCGCTAAGTCCCGTAAATTTAAAGCTACCGTGGTCATTAGTGGCTGTAGCTTTTTCGGTACCGGCTATAAATACAGTGGCTGCCTGCAACAGTTCGCCCTTTTCATTTTTTACGGTACCGCTTATGGTAAAAGAATCCTGGGCATTAACGCCGGTGTAAAAAACAATTGCGGTAAATAGTACCAGGAAGAATTTCATTAGGTTAAGGTTTTATTGACGAAAATTTACGGTGAATATAAAACTTATAAAATACTCTTTAAAGCAAAAAAGCCACTTTGTACAATTCATACAAAGCGGCTTTTAAATCCAATAGCTAAATATTACCTCTGAAACTCGGGTTTCAAAAAGTCTTTTTCGGCAGCGCGCATTTTCATCACTTTGGGTACAGATACCGACCGGATATAAGCACTTGAGGGGTGTAATTTGTAATATCCCTGGTGATAATTTTCGGCAGCGTAAAAGACTTTAAACGGCACCACCTGTGTTACTATGGGCGCATTGTAGTGTTTTGCGTCGTTGATCTTTTTTATCAAAGCCTCCAAAGTGGCCTTTTCTTCGGGGGTACGGTAAAACGCTACCGAGCGGTAATCAGTGCCTTCATCAGGCCCCTGGTAGTTTAGTTCGGTTGGGTTGTGCGCATAAAAGAAAGCCTCAGCCAGCTTTTCATAGCTGATCACTTTGGGGTCGTAATAAACCTGTACAGTTTCGGCATGTCCTGTTGTGCGGGTACAAACTTCTTCGTAGGTAGGGTTCTTAGTGGTGCCACCGGCAAAACCGGCAACCACCTGGTCAACACCTTTAAGCTCAGACAATGCCTCGCCCATGGCCCAAAAACAACCGCCGCCAAATGTGGCTACCGCCTGGTTAGCTTTTGGTTTGGGTACGCGTGCAATATCCATATCGCCGGGTTTGTCCTGTCCGTTGGCACAGCCAAACATCACTACGCCAAGCAATATATACAACAATAAATTTTTCATAAATTTTATAGGTTTTAACAGATATACGCATGCAGTTGTTTTACGGTTGGTCATGCTGCAGTCATTTGCGCATTATATTGAGATCTAAGGATGAGCCGTGGTTGAGTCGATTGATCCATCGTTGGAGTATATATACTCATATGGCAATTGGTATGCTATTCTTTTGCCGGCCCAATAGCCCTTTATTTGTATATTCTCATAGGCATTAAGACTACCCCTGCTATCAAACTGGCCGCCTATCCTGAAAACAGATGCGCCACGCCCGATATGAAAAAGCCTAACGTCTTTATCACTGTTCGGAACATAATCCGGCGTGGATTTTCGGGGATCATAGGCTACATAAAACCAGAGATTGTTAAACTTAAATTCAGCCTGGCTACCGTCGACACGCCTAACCATTTGCTCAGTATTTACAGGGGCAGGTTTCAGATCCATTACCGGATAGTCCATCTTAGTAACCTCATAAGTTAAAAATCCTTCTTTGTTTGTATTTTGAGCATGCATAGACCTCAGGTAATGCATAAATGATCCCAGGTACGCTATTCGCCTGTTCTTTTCCCAGATAGCTTGCTGTTCAGGTGTCCCAACCATCGGTTCAAAAGAAAAATCGCCGTCATAAAAATAACTGTTCCTTACAGGTGTATACTGAAAAAACTTAAGCAGGTATTTTATACGATACCCCAAGCTGTTATTTTCAACAAGAAGAAAATCATAACTTTTGCCAAATATGCTGACATCAGCCTCTTTCAATTTCAGCACCTCGGGATTCAGTATCTTACAATCCGTTGCAAAGCCATATTCACCTATAAAAATTTTAGTAAAAAGCCTTAGCAGCCTTGGTTTAGGCATAATTTTTTTAGCGCCTATTACTACTTCCTGCAATTCTACCTGTTTTTCGCCTAAAGCAATGTTAACTGTTTCCGACTTATCTTTTAGTGTTATGGATTGTTTCACATAATTATAACCAAGCATATTCACCACCAGTTGATAATTACCGGGCAACATATTTCTGAAAACAAAATTGCCATTTCCATCAGTCACGGTAGCTTTTTCACTGCCTGCAACGAACACCGTAGCAGAAGGGATTTTTGTGCCTGTAGTATCTGTAATTATACCGGTAATGGTGTAAGTAGCTTGTGCGAAAAGGCTTATCCGCAACGCGCAAAGAATGATCAGACTAAATAGATGTTTCATGAATTGGCTTAGGTGCCGGTTTATTGATTTACGGATGAAGATAAAAAAATTAACCGTAAGTCAAGCGATTGCCTAACCTGCCATTTTAGCTTTTGATTTGACCGTTTTTTAAAGCATTTTTTACCAGCGTAAGTATGCTGTTTAAACCGTTTATCTTAATTTCATAAACGCTGGATAGCATCATACCCAGCTTACCCGGCGGGAAACCTTTGTTTTTAAGCCATTCCAGGTAATACACCGGCATCTCACTGATAAAGGTGCCCTTGTATTTGCCAAACGGCATTTTTGTTTGAATGATATCGACGAGAATTTTTGAATCGGGCTTGATCTGCTCCATGGGGTAAAGATAGAACTTGCCGGTCTATTTTAATCTTTATTCATAACGCAATGCTTCTATCGGGTCAAGCCTTGAGGCTTTTTGCGCCGGATAGTAACCAAAGAAAATCCCTGTTACCGCGCAAACTACAAATGACAACACAACCGAAGATTGCGAAATAATGGTCGGCCAACCCAGTGTCAAGGTCACTATCTGGGTCGACAAAAAGCCCAGCAACACCCCGATAACCCCGCCGGTAATACTGATCAGGATAGCCTCCATTAAAAACTGTAACAGAATATCCTTGCCCCGTGCGCCAATGGACATACGGAGGCCTATTTCTTTGGTACGTTCGGTTACCGATACATACATGATATTCATGATGCCAATGCCGCCAATCACTAATGAGATGCCCGCAACAACGGTTAATAGCACAGTCAATAACCCGCTGGTTGAGCTTAGGGTTGCTATCAGTTCCTGTTGGGTACGTACAGTAAAGTCATTATCCTCGCTGTCGCGTAAGCGGTGCGAGGCGCGTAGCTTGTCGGTCATTTCCTGTACGGCCTGGTCGGTAACGTCCTCGCTGGCTGCCGAGGCATAAATATTTGAATAATAGATAGTAGCCAAGATCCGTTTTTGAACCGTGGTATAAGGCGCTATCAGGATATCGTCCTGATCCTGCCCAAAAGTATTAAAGCCCTTGGGACTTAATACCCCGATGATCTGGAACGGGATATGCCCGAACCGGATGATCTTGCCGATGGGATTTTCGCCGTTAGGAAATATATTATCAATCACGGTTTGCCCGATCAGGCACACCTTAGCGGATGTTAAAACATCATTCTGTGTAAAAGGAATACCGTCTTTAACGGATAGTTTTCTGATGTCTAAGTACTCCGGGCTAACTCCTGTCATGGTAGTAGGCCAGTTAAGCGCGCCGTTAATGGCCTGCCCTTTTGAGCTAACCGACGGCGATAATTCTGTTATGTATTGTGGATGATTTTTTAAAGCATCAATATCCTTACTGGTCAAGGTCTGGAAACTTGTACCTGCAATACGTACACCGCCGTTTAAGTTACTGGCCGGCTGCACGGTGAGCATGTTTGTACCCATGCTTGAAAGCTGGTCATGAATGCTTTGCTTTGACCCCTGCCCTATAGCCACCATAGCGATAACCGATGCCACGCCGATAATAATACCGAGCATGGTTAAAAATGCCCTGAGCTTATTTCTAAGCAGGGCGCGGTAAGCTATGCGGAACAGGTTTGAAAAATTCATATGTTATAATCGTCTGTAACTGGTAGCGCTGCCAGCATTTCCTTTGCCGAGCGCGGGTTTTCATTTTTTGTATCTTTTTGAATAATACCGTCGCGCAATTGTATGGTACGGCTGCTAAATGCTGCTATATCCGGCTCATGCGTAACAAACACAATGGTTTTACCTTGTGTACTGTTTAGTTCCTGCATCAGGGCCATGATCTCATATGATGTACGGCTGTCCAGGTTACCCGTAGCTTCATCAGCCAGGATCATCACCGGCTCATTAACTAATGCCCTGGCAATAGCCACACGCTGCTGCTGCCCGCCCGATAATTGGTTGGGCATATGGTCGAACCTGTTCTCCAGTTTAACCGCCTCAAGCGCGTGCATGGCCCTATCGCGACGCTCGCTTACGCTGATCTCTTTATTATACAACAGCGGCAGCTCCACATTTTCTAAAGCCGATGTCCGCGCCAGCAAATTATACGCTTGGAAAACGAACCCGATTTTATGGTTACGCAGCTGCGCCAGCTCATCACGGTTCAGTTTTTTTATGTCCACGCCATCCAAAAAATAATCGCCTATGGTGGGTTTATCCAGGCAGCCCAGGATATTTAACAAAGTTGTCTTGCCCGATCCGCTGCTACCCATAATGGTTACAAACTCGCCCGGTTCAACATCAAAAGTTATCCCTTTAAGCGCGCGCACGGTTTCGCTGCCCATCTTAAACTCGCGTTTAAGCTCTTTTATCTCTAATGCTTTTTTGCTCATCGGCCACGGCCTCCTCCACCGCCGCCACCACGTCGTTGCGGCATAAAAGGACTGCCACCTGCCGCGGTGCCGCTTGTAGCAGAAATTTTTCCGCCTGTAGCCCCGGTAATTATCACATCATTGGCTGTTAAACCGGATAACACCTCAACCTGTGTATTATCATTCAACCCGGTTTTTATACGGGTTTGAACGATCTGTTTCCCTTTTAGCAGCCATACAAATGATGTTTGCCTTACAATACCACTGCTATCGCTTCTGCTGCTTAAAGCGTGTGTTTTAGGTGCTGCGTCACCCGCTGCACCACCTGCGCCGCTACCACCTGTTTTCTTACGTTTTCGCGAGATCTTTCCGACGATCTGATAATCCTTTGTCAAAGCCGAATCAGGCTGAAACGTTAATGCTTTTGACGGGATCAGCATAGCATTGTTTACCTCTTTTGTGTAGATGATGATATTAGCCGTCATGCCCGGTTTCAGTTTCATATCATCATTAGGTGTGCTGATAATAGTTGTATAAGTTACCACGTTGGCAGATACGGATGGGTGCAGCCGCACTTCTTTTACTATCCCCTTAAACTGGTCTGTAATAAAAGCGTCAACGGTAAATGAAACCCGGTTACCTGCCTTTACAGCGCCGATATCAGCCTCATCAACATTGGCCTGAACTTCCATTTTTTTGATATCCTTGGCTATTACAAACAATGTAGGCGTATTAAAACTTGCCGCCACGGTTTGGCCCACGCTGATATTACGGTTCAATACCACCCCATCAATGGGCGAATAAATATCCGAGTAGGATAAATTTTTCTTAGCCGACCTTACTTGTGCGGCAGCACTGTTTACCGATGCCTTTGCGGCTGAATAGGTGTTAACTGCCGCATCATAGTCCGCTTTACTTATCGCGTCGGTTTTATAGAGTAATGATTGCCTGTCAAAATTATTTTTAGCATACACCAGCTGGCTTTGTGCATTTTGCAGTTGCCCGCTATACTGATCCACAGTGGCTTGCAGCAATGATTTATCCAGTTGCGCTATCAATTGTCCTTTTTTAACCTGCGAATTAAAATCAGCAGATATACTACTGATGATGCCTGAGATCTGGCTACCTACGGTAACGGTGTCTTCGGGCTCTATCCTGCCGGTAGCTGTTACGCTTTGGGCTATATAACCTACGGTTGGTTTATCGGTTTGTATCACTATTGGCGCTTCAGGTTTCCTGATAAAGAAATACCATATCAACACCAGTGCAACTACTATTGCTAAAATAATTAAGATCCTTTTATAACTTGTTTTCATAACCGGTGTTATAATTTAATGGGTACGCCCCTGTAGAAATCATATATCCTTAAGCTTAAAATAACATTGTATTTGGCCTGCACAAAAGCTTGCTGTGCCTGTACAAAAAGGTTTTTTTGTAATAAAAAATCTACTGTGTTTGCCACACCAACCTTTAGCTGTTCGTTTGCTATACGGTAGCTTTCCTGATTGAATTTATATTGTTCGGCCGCGGCATCGTATTGGCTTTGTGCGTTCTGCACATTAATAAATGCCCGCTCAACGCTTGCCGACAGTACAACCTTTGTATTTTGCAGATCGAGCTTAGATTGCTCTACATTGATCTTAGCTTCTTCAACCTGTGTTTTAACTACCCGCCTGGTAAATATGGGCACTGACAAGGTCAGGCCTATCTGCTCATTTAAATTGTTGTTAAACTGGCCAAAGTAACCATTGCCTGCACCCGTATTATAGCCGGAACCGATAGAACCTCCCGCCGTTAACGAAGGCTTATAACCGGCGGCGGCTTTTACAACATCATACTGTGCTATTTGTACACCCAACTGGCTGCTCTTTACTTCAGGCCGGTTGTTTAGTGCCAGGTTCTGCGCATCTCGTAATGGGGATACGTTTTGCTGTGAGGTTACGATGGTATCGGGCCGTACAATATCAAAGGTCAGGTCAGACGGCAAGATCAATAGCTGCTTTAAAGTTAGCAAATCGCCGCGTTCCTGGTTTCTTACGTTGACCAAAGTATATTGGTCTGACGCTTGCTGGGCCTGCAATTGTATCAGGTCCTTGCGTGCTACGCTGCCCACTGTATAGCGTTGCTGTTCCAACTTTACCTGTGCTGCTGAGGTATTTACCAGGTCAGTATCATAAATAATATTTTCTTTGTCGAGCAGTATAGCTAAGTAGGCTTGGGTTATTTGCAGGGTGATATCGTTTTCCTGTTGCAGGATATTAAGGTTAGCTGCCTGTATGCCCAGGTTTTTCTGCGAGATATTGTTGTTGAGGTAATTGCCGTTATACAACGTTACAGACGAACTTAACCCGTAATTGCCCGAAGCGCTAAAACCTGAACTGCTACCGTTGGTGTTATTGCCATTATTGTAATGCGCGAAGTTTTGAGTTGCCGACCCGGCCAGATCAGGCAGTTTAGCGGCCTTTGCCAATTCAAGTTCCTGCTGGCTCAATTGCTTTGACAAGCGCAATGAATTGATCTGGATATTATTTTTTTTAGCGTATTCAATACATTGGGTCAGGTCCCATTTAATAGTTTTACCAACCAGCGTGCTATCCTGGGCGTACAGTTTGGTACATACAGAAAACAGCAGCAGTATAATGACGAACCTTGGTTTTAGTAGCATTGTGATAATGTTTTAAACTATGCTATTGAGTTTCATTTGGTTAGTAATACCAATTTGACTAAAAAAGTTTGCAATGTTTTTTGTGCTTGTGTAAAGAGTTTATTACGCACACTTTAATACAGCGAAACAGGCAAAGATTTGCTAAAACACAAGTGGTAAAAATGCTGTTATAAACAAACTATGGAACCACAATTTAGCGCTACCCTAACCGGAACAGAAGGACCGGTAAACGGGATTATTAAACACATTACTTACGGCAGCTTTAAAAGAGCCTATCAATTTGACGCGATAGACGACACCCTGCATTTAGTGATAGCACCTGACGAAAACGGCAACTGGCAAAAAATTGCCGGTACAGAACCTTACCTGTTTAGCTGGGTTGATGAAATGGTTGAACAAATATTGAAATTACACGATTAAAGCAATGTAAAAATCCTCTCTTTTGGAGAGGATTTAGGTGAGGCATCACTATGGAAAAAAGAGAATTAGGCAGATCAGGTATTATGGTGAGCCCGTTTTGCCTGGGCGGCAATGTTTTTGGCTGGACCATTGACGAAAAGCAATCGTTTGAAGTGTTAGACGCTTATGTTGATTCGGGGCTTGAGTTTATTGATACTGCTGATGTTTATTCTAAATGGAAATCGGGCAACGTGGGCGGCGAGTCAGAAACCATTATCGGCAACTGGCTTAAACAGTCGGGCAAGCGTGACAAGGTTATCATTGCTACAAAAGTGGGTAAGCCCATGATTGCCGGCAAAGGTCTGTCAAGATCCTACATCACCAAAGCTGTTGAAGATTCATTAAAACGTTTGCAAACAGATTATATCGATCTCTATCAATCGCATGACGATGATAAGAATACACCGCTTGAAGAAACGCTCGCTACCTTTACCGACCTGATAAAACAGGGAAAAGTAAGGGCGGTTGGGGCATCAAACTATGACGCGGCGCGCCTTACAGAAGCACTTGAAGTAAGCAAAGCAAACGGACTGGCGTATTATGAAACCCTGCAGCCCGAGTATAATTTGTATGATCGTAAAGGTTATGAAACCGAACTTGAACCGCTTTGCGTTAAAAACAATATTGGTGTTATTACTTTTTATTCGTTAGCCAGCGGGTTTCTTACCGGCAAATACCGGTCGGATGCTGATCTTTCAAAAAGCCCTCGCGGCAGTGGGGTAAAAAAATACTTTGATATACGAGGTTCAAAAATACTGGCCGCGCTGGATAAGGTAGCCGCACAATATCAAACAACACCTGCAAGTGTTGCCATTGCCTGGGTAATTGCCCGGCCGGGGATAACCGCCCCTATTGCCAGCGCTACCTCTGTTGGTCAGTTACATGACACTACACAAGCGGTAAAATTAAAATTAGATGCTGAAGCGATAGCCCTATTGAATGAGGCGAGCGAATATTAACAAAGCTAAAAATCTTTATACAACAAAAAAGCCACCTTACAGTGGCTTTTTCTATTATATATGATGGAGGAAATTATATTAAGACCTGAACCTGTCATGACCATTTTGACCACGATAGTCGGCAAAGTGTTCGTTTGAATTGTTATCTCTTCCGCGGTTATCGTTTCCATTTTGGCGGTTATCAAACCTGCCCTGGTTGCCATTATCGCGGTTTTGCTGACGGTTATCGTTTCTTCCCTGATCGCGGTTACCCCAGTTTTGCGGACCACGGTCATTGTTTCTGCCTTGCGGCGCTGACCAGTTTTGCGGACCGCGGCCAAAATCGCGTTGGAAACGGCTGTCATCATGCGCTATACCACGGCGGTCGTCGCGCCTTTCAAACCTGAAGTTATCATCCCTGCGGTCTTCGCGGGCATAAAACCTGCGATCATTGAAACGTCTCCAGTCATAAACGTTACCCCGGTATCTAGCCCTGTAAACATCCGCATTTAAATAAGGGCGGTTTGCGCGTACTTCATAATGGCGTGCGCTTCTCCAGTCGTAGTTACGGTATTCGCCGGGCAGGTAAGTGGCGGTTACCCAGTTGTCGCCATCGTTATAATAATAACATCTTTCGGGTACGCTGTAGTAGGCGTCAACATCCGGCAGGTAATAATAATCGTCTGCTGGAGTGTACTCGGTGTAAACCGGTGCGGCGGCTACAACCCTAACGGCCGGGGTATTAATATGGATACCAAAACCTATGTGTATTTGTGCATTTGCAGTGTTAAAAAATAAACCACTTAATGCTATTGCTGATATTAAAGCTATCTTTTTCATATTGTTAATATTTATACCTCTATGACGCTAAATAACCACCGATGGTTTAATCAACATATTCAATTAAATTGCATAACATTTATTATTAAGAATTAAATTCTTAAATAAACCAATTACTCAATACTAAATTTCGAAGTGTAAAATTTTGAACGGATTGTAAAAGCTTTGATAATATTTTATTTGGTTAACAGCTTTCATATTATTTGTATTTATTTTTGATAGATAAACTTAGAACCATGAAAAATAAAAGAATATTCTCCCTGTTATTACCGCTGGCTGCAGTAGGCGGATTTTTATCATTAAACGCTTTAAAGAATGATCCGCCGGTAAAAAACAAAGCTGCCGTAGCAGGTATAACGGTGCCCGCCGGGTTTGACCTTTCAGTAATTGCTGACGACCTGGGCAGCGCAAGGCATTTGGTAGTTACACCTCAACATGATATTTATGTACACATGGCCAGCACCCGCAAAAGTAAAGGCATTGTTGTGCTGCACGAAGAAGGCGGAAAAGCTACCGTAAAAACCAGTTTCGGCGATTACGGCGGTACAGGCATCGCTATTAAAGATGGTTATTTATATGCATCGTCAAAAAACTCGGTATTCCGTTATAAGCTTGATGCCAATAACCAGGTTATCGATCCAAACAGCCCTGAAACTATTGTTCACGGACTGATCGACATTGACCATCATCAGCCTAAAGCATTAACTTTAGACAATGATGGCAATATATACGTGAACATTGGTGCGCCAAGTAACATTTGCGAAGAGTATGACAAAAAGCGCACCGGCTGCCCTATTTTAGATTCGACCGCCGGGATCTGGCAGTTTAAAGCTAACGTGCCTAATCAAACTTATAGCAAAGAATCGCACTATGCCTGGGGATTACGTAATGTGGTGGGCATTGCCTGGAACCAGCAAGACAACCAGCTATTTGTAATGCAGCATGGCCGCGATGCGCTGCATGACCTTTTCCCGAAACTATATACACAGCAGCAATCTGCCGAACTACCTGCCGAATGTATGTTCGCGCTAAAAAAAGGCGATAACGCAGGCTGGCCGTATGTTTATTACGACTGGCAGAAACACAAAAACATGATGGGCCCTGAATATGGCGGTGATGGCGTAAAAGGTGCCGATCCTAAATACATCAATCCGGTAGCCGCATACCCGGGACACTATGCGCCGGATGGCTTACTATTTTACACCGGCAACCAGTTCCCGGCGAAATATAAGAATGGCGCTTTTATAGCATTTCACGGTTCATGGAACCGCGCACCGTTGCCACAAAACGGGTATTGTGTGGTATTTCAGCCATTTAAAAATGGTAAACCTGACGGAAAATGGGAAGTATTTGCTGATGGATTTGCAGGCACTGCAGAACAAAAGGCATCTGGTGCCGCTGTACACCGTCCATGCGGATTGGCCCAAGGCCCTGACGGATCATTATACGTAACAGACGATAGTAAAGGGACTATTTTTAAGATTACATACAAAAAATAAATTCCACCCTGTCATTTCGAAACGAGGAACGAGTGAGAAATCTTATAAAAGCGATCCGTAGCATATCTTTTAAGATTTCTCGCTATCGCTTCGAAATGACATTGCTTTTTAAGCAGCTATGCTCGCTTTTATTACCTCTATCAGGAAATTGTTCTTCAGTTCTTTTTCGGCTACTACAACACTAAAGTCGTCATACCTCACGCCGTTGTCAACCGGGTATACGGTGTATCCCCTTTTGTTGGCATCGTATTCGCCCAATTCAAAAATTTCGTCTTGCTTTTTGCCTTTGATCCTGGCACCGCTAACCAGCTGGTACGCATCAGATATGTTTTGAAATTTATTGTTCATCATAGTGGTTGGATGAATACAATAAGTTTGCCAAAAAAGATGTGCAATACAAAAGCAAGGGAATGTGCGATTCCTTCCCTGGGGAAGGAGGAGGTAGGGGTTTAGTGAATATATCATTTTTGCGAAACCCCTCCCTGCACCCTCCCGTTGGGAGGGAATCGCACGGGGCCTGGCATAGCTACACTATCCAAACCACTCAAACAGGTCATTCTGTTTTAAATGTTCTTTTTGTTTGGCGGCAAAATCTTTAATGATAGCGCCTTCTGCCATCTGGATAATACGCGTTCCATAATTGTAGGCATCTTTTAAATTATGGGTGACTAATATTGTGGTCAGTTTAAATTCTTTACTTAATTTATCGGCAGTGCTCATCACCACTTCTGCCGATCGCGGGTCGAGTGCCGCGGTGGGTTCGTCAAGCAATAAGATCTTACACTCGTCCATCACACTCATCAATAAGGTTAGCGCCTGGCGCTGCCCGCCCGATAAAGTACCCATGGGCTGATCTATCTTATTTTCAAGGCCCATGCCCAGCGTGGCTATCTTTTGTTTAACCTGCTGCTTAAAAGCATCGTTTATACCAATGGTTAAACCCTTAACCTTTGTACGTATGGCAGCCAGCCTGAAATTATCGAGAATGCTTAATTCGGATGCCGTACCGCTCATAGGGTTTTGAAAAACACGTGCTATCCATTTGCTGCGTTGGTAGTCGGCCAGTTTGGTAACATCGTCGCCGTTGATATCGATGGTGCCTGATGAAGGTAACAGGCTACCCGAGATGAGGTTCAGCAACGTAGTTTTACCGGATCCGTTCGATCCTACTATCACCACAAACTCTTCATCATTAATAACCAGGTCAAGCCCGTTAACCGCGTTTACCTGGTTGGCCTTGCCCCTGTTAAATGTTTTATGAATGTTTGTTATGGTGATCATGGTGATATCCTTTTCAAAACAAACGTCATTGCGAGGAACGAAGCAATCTCTACATAGGCTTGGTATATGATAACCTATCGCGTAGAGATTGATTCGTTCCTCGCAATGACGGGTAAATTTGAAGCAATAAGTTTTTAACTTATATACTTATCTTATCCTTAATGTACTTAGCACTTTGCGTAATGCTTACATAAGGATCGATATTGGTATAGTTTTCCTGCTCAACAATAAAGTGTTTTACACCGCCTTGTTTAGCCTGTGCCAGTATCTTCACAAAATCAATTGTACCGGTACCAATTTCGGTATTTAAACCGTTGTTGGTTTTGTCCATATCTTTAATGTGTACAAACTCAAAACGGCCCGGGTGTTTCGCAAAAAGCTCTAACGGATCTTTGCCCGAACGCACTACCCAGTAAATATCCATCTCCATAGCTACCAGCTTAGGATCTGTGTTATCTATAACAGTATCGTAAAACGTGGTATTACCAATTGGTTTCCACTCGAAATTGTGGTTGTGGTAACCTAATTTCAAGCCTGATTTTTGGCAGATCTCGGCTGCTTTGTTCATTTTTTCTGCAACGGCTTTACACTCGTCTACAGTTTTAACGTATTCGCCGTTTATTGACGGGATGATGATATGGCTTTGGCCGGTAGCGTTAGCAGCCTCGATGTAATCGTTAAAATTATCCATCTTGCCCGAACCTAAGTATTCGTTCATATCATAGTGCGCGCTTGGCGTGCTCAGACCATTTGCTTTTAATAAGCTGCTGAAAGCTTTAGGGTCAAGGCCCCAGAAACCGGCTTTTTTGCTGTAACCAAAAGGCTCAACTTCTTTGTAGCCTGCTGCTGCAACTTTGGCAATAACGCCTTTTACATCTTTAGGTAACTGGTCGCGCAAGCTGTATAGCTGCAGACCTACATTTTTAACAGGTTTGGCCGATAACAAGTTTGGCGCAATGATAACACCTGCCGACAGTAAACCTGCCTGTGTTAAGAACGTTCTTCTATTTGTCATGAAATTAGTGTTTGTATTTAGTTGGCTAAAATTAGTAATATCTGTGATTGATTGTACAGTATAGACGTAAAAAAAGCGATGAGTTTAAAACCCATCGCTGTTAATTGCTATTTAAGCAGCTAAGTTTTTACCTCTGTTTTAGTTTTATCATTAAAAAACAACAGGAACAATACCATTACTACAGCAGCAATACCCGCAGGGATCAGCCAGATCATTTTCCAATCATGAACGCCACCGGCATTGTAGGCATCAGATATCAAACCGGCTATGTAGAAACCGATCAACATACCCACGCCATAAGTGGCCAAAGTGATCATACCCTGTGCGGCGCTTTTGTATTGCGGACCGGCTTTCGAGTCGGTGTAGATCTGCCCGGACACGAAGAAGAAATCATAACATACCCCGTGCAACGCTATACCTATAATCAACAGGAAGCTTAACTCGCCGGCATTGCCATAAGCAAACATGGCATAACGTAAGGCCCAGGCAAGCATACCCACTACAATTGTCCATTTAAAGCCGAATTTTTTGAAGAAAATAGGCAGTGCCAAAATAAATGCGGCTTCTGAGATCTGGCCAATGGTCATTTTACCTGTCGGGTTATCGATCTTGATATCTGTTAAAAAGCTATTGGCATTTTGGTAATAAAATGCCAGTGGGATACAGATCAGGATCGAGGCGATAAAGAAAACCAGGTAGTTTTTATCTTTAAGTAGTTTCAAAGCATCCAAACCCAGTATCTGCGCTATGCTAACTTTCTCGCCGTTTGATGGCTTAGGTGGCGTAGCAGGCAAGGTAAAGCTAAACAATCCCAATACTAATGAGGCAATGCCCGACATTAAGAAAGTGTATTTTAAAAAGCCTTTTGACAGGTTCTCTGCCGAATCCCAATGAAAAAGGTAACTGATAGCCAAACCGGCAACTATCCAGCCAATTGTGCCCCAAACGCGTATGGATGAAAACTCTTTTTCGGTATCTTTCATCTGATTAAATGAAACCGAGTTAACCAATGCAAGCGTTGGCATATACAAGATCATGTAACCTAATATGTAAGGGTAAAATGCAGAAATATCAGCAGCCTTGTATGCCTGGTACATTAACACGGCACCGATGATGTGCAATACTCCTAATATCTTTTCGGCATTGAAAAACCTGTCGGCGATCATGCCTACTATAAACGGAGCAATAATAGCGCCCCATGATTGTGTGGAATAAAGTGAGCCGGTTTGTGCGCCGGTTGCGTGCAGGTTAGTCCCTGCGAAGGGCCCCATGGTAACATACCATCCTCCCCAGACAAAAAACTGAAGGAACATCATTACCGATAATTTAATTTTAACAGATGGATTCATTAGTAGTGTGGTTGTTTTAAATAAGATCAATTGCTAAAAATAGTAATATCCTTTAATGATTGTTAACAAAAAAGCGATGAGTTTAAAACCCATCGCTTTTGCTATTATTTATTGAATAAGTGATTACACCTGTATAGCGGCAGCAGTCTTTTTACTGCGGCCTTTCATATAAATATTCAATCCGATAAACGCTACAACCAATACACACGGAATAACTAATGTTGCATGTAATATCTGTGCTCCTGCAAGCGCGTCATCACCGTGCGAGTCGGCAACAATCCTGTCGTAGTAAGAGCCCATGATCATGGTATAAACAGATACGGCAAACATACCCGCGCCACCCATCAGGTTTAAGCCCAAGGCGCCAGTTTCGGGCATGTTGGTATTAACAAATCCAAGCATGGTTGGCCAAAAGAAACATACCCCCATACCGAAGACAATAGCAGCAAAGAACACCGCATTACCGGTAAGTGTACCTAAAAGGTAAATACCTATTGCACCAAGTATGGCAGATATGAGCAGTAAGGCCTGTGGTGTAATTTTTTTCAAAACCGGTTTAGCAAAAGCACGGCCTATAACCATAACACCGGTATCTAATGTCAGGATCAATAAGGCATTTTGGGTTACGTTTTTCAGCAATACGTCAATCCACTGACCGGTAAATAACTCGGTGATAGCTGTGCCGAACATACAGATAAACATGAATATGAACAGCGGATTTAATATCGCTTTGTACATATCGCCGGTACTTACACCTGATGCAACACGTTCTGTAACCGGGAAATCCAGTTTTGAAAACAGGTATCCGTAGATAATTGTAGGGATCAGCATCATTCCTACCTGGATCTGCCAGTTTAAACCTAATTTATTAAACAGTAAAACAATTAGCGTACCTATAACAATGCCACCCGGAAACCATAGGTGAAAGTGGTTTAGTTTAGTGGTTTTGTTATCAGTATATAACGAAGTAACCAAGGGATTACAAGCTGCTTCAACAGTTCCGTTGGCTAAACCTACCAGCAAGGTTGAGATATACAATGTCCAGAAGCCCTGGGCAAAGATAGTTAGCAATATGCCGGCTAAGTGGAACAGGAAAGCCAATACCAATAGTTTTTTCATGCCGATAACATCGACAATAAAACCACCGATAACTACCGCTAATGGAAAACCCCAGAAAGCTGTAGCGGTTATGGACCCCAGTTGTGCTTTATCCAATTGGAAATCAACGCCAAGTTTGTTTAATATACCGGCGCGGATACCAAATGATAATGATGTAACCAACAGGGACAAACAGCTTGCCCTGAACAGTTGTTCACGATTAATTTGCATTGTGTTTTTTTAAGTTTAGTTTATAATTGGTTTATAAATGTATTAATTTTAATCTATTCCAAGCAATTTACGGTTAAATGCTTCGTCAGATCCTGCTGCCGCGAAATCGTCAAAAGCCTTCTCCGTTACGCGGATGATATGATCCTTAATGAAAACGGCTCCTTCTCTTGCGCCATCTTCAGGATGTTTTAAAGCACATTCCCACTCCATAACGGCCCATCCGCCGAAGTCATACTGTGCCATTTTACTGAATACTGATTTAAAATCAACCTGCCCATCGCCTAAGGAACGGAAACGCCCCGCGCGCTCAACCCAGTTTTGGTAGCCACCGTAAACGCCCTGCCTTCCGGTAGGGTTAAATTCGGCATCCTTAACGTGGAATGCTTTGATACGCTCATGATAGATGTCTATGTACTCCAGATAATCCAAACATTGTAAAACAAAGTGCGATGGATCATAAAGCAGGTTAGCACGTTTGTGGTTGTTCACTCCTTTCAAGAACATTTCATAGCTGATGCCGTCGTGCAGGTCCTCGCCCGGGTGTACCTCGTAGCAAACATCTACGCCATTATCCTCAAATACATCAAGGATAGGCAACCAGCGTTTCGCCAGTTCTTTAAAACCGGTTTCAACCACGCCTGCCGGGCGTTGCGGCCATGGGTAAACCATTGGCCATAACAAAGCACCGCTAAAGGTTGCATGCGCATTCAAGCCCAGGTTTTGTGATGCTTTTGCCGCGTACTTTAACTGCTGTACAGCCCACTCTTGCCTTGCTTTGGGGTTTTTATGTACCTCTGCCGGGGCAAAAGCATCAAACAGGTCGTCATAAGCCGGGTTAACGGCTACCAGCTGGCCCTGTAAGTGGGTTGACAGTTCGGTAATTTCTAAGCCGTGGCTGTTTACCAGGCCTTTTATCTCGTCGGCATAGGTTTTGCTTTCTGCCGCTTTTTGCAGATCAAAGTAACTGGTTGCCCAGCTTGGAATCTGTACACCTTTAAAACCTAAACCGGCCGACCATTTACAGATCTCGTCCAATGTATCAAATGGCGGTTTATCGCCTAAAAACTGTGCTAAAAATATAGCAGGGCCTTTTATTGTTTTCATAAAATTTATACGTTGAATTTAGTCCACTTAATGTCTGATTTGCCAGAGGCTATTACATTCTCTATGAATGCCATTCCTCTTACGCCTTCGTCAATGCCCGGGTAATCCTGCGCCTCAGGCGATGCTTGCGTACCTTCCAGCTGCGCTTTAACACATAGCGCGAAGTTGTGGTAAAGGTTAGCAAATGCCTCTAAATAACCTTCAGGATGGCCGCCCGGTGTGCGGGTATTATGTGTAGCGAACGAGCTTACATAACCGCCGCCTGTACGATAGATCTGCCATGGCTCACCACTCATTTTAACTACCAAAGTGTTAGCATCCCATTGCTGCCATTCAAGGCTGCCTGTTTCGCCATATACACGGATCTTTACATTATTTTCTTCGCCGGCGGCTATTTGGGTAGCTGTAAGTACCGCGCTTGCACCGTTATTCATTTTTATCAGTACCGCGCCGTCATCATCCAATTTACGGCCTTCAACTACAATGTTAATGTCAGCACAGATCTGGGTAACCTGTAAACCGGTTACGTATTCCATCAGGTTAAAAGCATGTGTGCCGATATCGCCCATCGCGCCTGCTATACCGCTTTTACCCGGGTCAGTACGCCATGAGGCTTGTTTGTTATCCTCTCCCTCTAAAAAAGTGCTTAACCAGCCTTGCGGATACTCCACATAGATCTTACGCACCTTGCCGATCTTACCGCTTTTAACTAATTGCTTAGCTTCTTTTACCATTGGGTAACCGGTGTAAGTGTGGGTAAGGCAAAACAATTTGCCGCTTGCTGTAACCACTTTTTCCAATTCTTTAGCTTCCGCTAATGAGAAAGTCATCGGCTTATCTAAAACTACGTGGAAGCCGTTCTCTAAAGCCATTTTTGTTGGGCCAAAGTGCACATGGTTAGGCGTTACTATGCTTATTACCTGTACCCGTTGGTCGGCAGGTAATTGTTTTTCTTTTTCAATTAGTTCCTGGTATGAGCTATATGATCTGTCTGCCGACAATCCTAAGGCCACACCGCTGGCTTTTGATTTTTCAGGATCGCTGCTGAAAGCACCGCATACTAATTCATAATCGCCGTCAATACGTGCGGCAATACGGTGTACGGCACCTATAAAAGCACCTTGTCCGCCACCTATCATTCCTAATTTTAATTTCATAATTATTTTGTCAGCATATTAGGTTATCACTATCGGCAGTTGCCAATGGCTTTAACATTTTAGTTTTATTAGTTTGTATATTACTGGTTTTATGGCAATTAATGATTGTATAGCAAGCATTAAAAATTCTTATAATATAGGTTTACCAAACATAATAACTTTATTAATAAAAAACCTAATGCCATAAAGATATTACTAAGCAATTTATGCCTGATGATACAGCATATTAACCAAACAGGCCCGGTAAATTAATACCGGGCCTGCTATAATTGGTTATGTTAGTTGATCAAACCGTTTCTACGATCAATGCTTCTTCGGGAATCGCAAATACCTCGACAGGACTTGCTTTAATACTTGCCTTACCTGCCTTTTGAATGCCGTAATGATCACTGTAAAATTGTTCTTTCGAGTCGCGGTATGAGCTTACCGCACCTATCATGCTCATAAATTTAATGTAGTACCAGGCACTATCAACCTGCCACGGCTTAAAACCGCTACGCGCACTGTTTGGATAAGCGTGGTGATTATTGTGCCACTCGCCTGCTACAATACCCGGCCAAACCTGGTTGATAGACATATCATCGCGGTTAAAATCAATACCGTCGCGGCGTTTATCTTCGCCTTTGCCGTGGCCTTCGTAATTAAAGGTACGTACGCCAACGGCCCAAAAACCGGCTGCACCAAACATGGCGCAGGCAAGACCTATCCCGCCGAACAAATAAAACGCGGCAAACCAAAGTCCCCAGCTTAATGCGACACTTAAAACAGTTTTAAGCGGATTAGCCAGCGTACCCCATTTTTGATATTGCGTGTATGTATTTACCTGTACGCCTGTATGTTTCATCAACTTAACGCAGCAGTTATAATCCTTCTCACTCATTTGCCTGTTTATTGGCTGATGGTTTACATCCGCCAGGAAACAGTATAAAAAGCCGCCCTGTGCGTTGTAAGGGTCGCCGGGCTGGTCTGATAAAGCGTGATGCACATGGTGCGATACCGCATAGATCTCTTCGGGAATGATCTTAAGCGTAAGGTTTTGTGTAAAGAAACGCCAAAAGCCATTGCTAAACTGGTATGCGCCATGTGTACAGTACCTGTGGTGCCAGATGGTACCGTGGGTACCCATAACAATCATGCTGTAAACAAAGGCTACTATCAATAATTTGATGGTGAAATATTTAAATATGAACAGGAAGAGGAATGGTGCAAGCACCACAATCATCATCCAACTGGTAAAAGAGAGCCAGTTTTTTTTGTCTTTAAATACGTTTAACCTTGAAAAAAATTCTTTAAAAAGTTGTTTCGGAGTTGGCTTTGCCAGGTCACCATTCGCGTCGGTCCATCCATATGCAGGAGGTTCCAGCACGTTGTTTAAAAAAGCCATCTACTAAGTTTGGGGATTAATCAATATTTAGATTTGTAATTTGAGTGTAATATATAAATTAAATACTTGTAAAAAACTTTTATTTAATTTAATAACACTCGCTTAATAGCAAACGTTAATTATTGATTAAGATTACCCGTTCTCCGGTTAATAGTTGTTCACATTCGCTAATACCCTCAGGTACAGCTATTTGATTTACTTCATTTTTATAATTTTGCTTGATCTCTTTACGCCTTTTAGCTTCAATAAAGCGTCTTACATGGTCGCGGTTCTCTAATATCAACCCGGGGATCTGTGCCGGCTTATTATTTTCGTCCTTGGCCACCATGGTAAAATAGCTGGTATTGGTATGGTTGATCACATTTGTTTTAATATTCTCTGACACCACCCGTATCCCTACCACCAGCGAAGTATTACCTACGTAGTTTACCGATGCCATTAGTGATACCAGGTCGCCTACCTCAACAGGCTGTAAAAAATCGACGGTGTCAATAGACGCCGTTACGCAATAATTACCCGCATGCTTGGCCGCGCATACGTAGGCTACCTTATCCATCAGCGACAATAATATACCGCCGTGGATCTTACCGCCAAAGTTGGAGTACGAGGGTATCATCAGTTCGGTAATGGTGGTTTCAGAAAAGTGGACAGTTTTAAATCCTGATGTATCGGGTGACGCGGCCATATTATTTCATTTATACCTTGCAATATAAAACATTTACGTTTTTGCTGTATTTTAATAAATATTAAATTGCCAAAAATATCACCTGTGAAAAACCTGCTCCTGTTTCTAACCTTTACCTTTTGTTTTGTAAACTGCTTTGCGCAGCATATAGTCACACGGAAAAACAAACTCACCGATAATCTTACAGAGCAATTTCAAGCTGTTATTGAAGCCAAACAGCAAATTAAACAGGGCACGTACCGCGTATTGTATAATAAAAAAACGGTAATTGCCAGCGGTATTTATAAGGATAATAAAAGAACCGGGCTCTGGCATTTTTTTGCGCCCGATGGTACGCCTTTAGAAAACTTTAATTACGATAACAACATGCTGCTGTACGAAGCACCGCATGATAGCTTATCGCGTATTCATTACAAGGTAGATTATGTATTAAAGGATAGCGACAAAACATCACCACCCATCAGGCTTGGCGGGCGCTTTTTTGGATATATACCTTATATCCGGCTTTTAACACCATACATAGATAAGTACTACCTGCGCAATTACCTGGTTGTTATGAAATTATTGGTAAGCCCGATGGGGAGATTGGCTGAATACAATATTGACGTTGTACGTTATGACACAAACGTTATTACCTATACTATGGATACAAGCACTTTAAGCGACGAGGACAAAACATTTATCCCTGCTACGCTGAATGATAAGACCATTACATCGCAGATCAGTGTTTTCTGCATAGTAAGCGACTCGGGAGAAGTATATATCAGGGACTTTAAGTATTAATCCGGCAGCCGGTTATTAATTAACCAACTGCCGGTATTTATTTTTTAGTGATGGTGATGACCATCCGGACCGTGCGCGTGACCGTGCGAAAGTTCTTCGGCAGTTGCAGGGCGAACGTTAATGATGGTTCCTTTAAAATGTAAAGGCTGGCCGGCCATAGGGTGGTTCAGGTCGACAATAACAGAATCTTCGGCAACAGAAACAACCTGGCCCTGGAAATGATTGCCATTGTTATCCTGTAAAGGCAATATCGAGCCAATTTCCGGCAGATCTGCTCCCTGGAACATTTCAAGCGGCAAATTAGCTACTGCCTCTTCGTCATGCTCGCCGTATGCTTCTTCCGGCGTTAAACGGAAATCGTAAGTATCATTGGTTGATAGCGTGCTTAAGTTCTCTTCAAATTTTGGCAGCATCTGGCCTGCTCCAAATAAAAATGTTAACGGCTGCTCTTGTGTAGCGCTTTCTACTAAAGCTTCGCTGCCGTCTTCCTGGTCAACATACAAATCGTAAGTTAATGACACTACATGTTGTGGTTCAATCTTCATTAGAATAATTTATTCGTTAGTGGTAAAATATTGGCACCCATGAGTGCTTGCTTCTCTATATTATTAAATGTTTCAGGCTTTAATTTGTTTTAAGGCCTCTTCAATATTTGCGGCTGGTAATCCACAGGTTCTGTCTTTGCAAATAAATACCTGTGTGCTATCACTAAACTTGTCGCGCAGCAAAGGTAAACTTCCTTTTTTACCGCCCAAGATAATTTTATTGGGAATGTAATTTTTTTCCATTTCTGTGCGATAAGCCTCCGCATCATCACCCACTATCGCAACTTCAAAAGTGCCAAATACCTCTTCAAGCAATAAAATGCTCCAGTTTGAATAGGCCGAACCATATTTAGCCAGGTGCTGCATGATATTGCGTAATTGCTGTGCCGATATGTCAAGGTATTGCGCATTATCAAACAATAAGCCCAGCTTTTGCAGGTTACGCGCCATTACCGAGTTTGATGCCGGGATCACCCCATCCATGATCTCTGATTTACGGGCGATGAGTTGCTCGTCATCATCGGCGGTGAAAAAGAAAATGCCGCTTGCCTCGTTATAATAATGAGCGATGGCGCTATCTGTTAATTGCACTGCTTGAGTTAGCCATTGTTCATCAAAGGTGACTTCGTATAAGGCTATCAGGGCTTCGATGACATTAGCGTAATCGTCAAGAAAGGCGACCTCTCCCCGGCCCTCTCCAAAGGAGAGGGAGTTATGTACGCGAGTTATCCGGCCGTCTTTAATTAAGTTATTAATTAAAAAGTCAGCGTTTTTTAGCGCAATGGATAAATACTCGGTTTTATTAAATGCCCGGTAAGCTTCGCATAATCCTTTTAACATCAACCCATTCCATGAAGCCAGGATCTTATTATCCAGCCCGGGGCGGATGCGTTTGCTGCGTGCTTCAAACAGTTTTTTACGGGATGCCGCTATGCTCTCCAGCATTTCATCAACGGGGATGCCGATGGCTTCTGCAAGGTCAGTATCATTTCCCCGTTTAAATAGGATATTGGTTTGTTCTTCTTCCCAGTTGCCTTCGTCGGTGATGTGGTAATAGATGCAGAATAGTTCGGCTTCGTTGTCCAATACTGCTTTGACCTCTTCTTTATCAAAAATATAAAATTTGCCTTCCACACCTTCGCTATCCGCGTCAAGCGCCGAGTAAAATCCGCCTTCAGGCGATAATAGTTCGCGCACCGCAAAATCTATCGTGTCGGCAACTACCTGCCGATATAGCTCATCAGGCTGCCAGGTATAGGCTTCGGCATACAGGCTGATCAATTGTCCGTTATCATACAGCATCTTCTCAAAATGCGGCACATGCCAAAGGCCATCAACCGAATAACGCGCGAAACCACCGCCCAAATGGTCGTAAATACCCCCATCAGCCATTTTTTGTAGGGTAAGCTTGGCTAATCCCGCAATTTCATCATCCTGCATTAAATGCGCATAGCGGATCAAGAACTGCCAGTTATTTGGCATCGGGAACTTTGGCGCGGTGCCCATGCCGCCTTCAACACCATCGAAGTATTTTTTCCAGTTATTTACGATCAGTTCAAGATCGGCTTTAGTATAATCAGGCTGCGTCGCAACAAAACCTATCGATTCATATTTCTGGATCCCTTCGGTCAAGCGTGTGGCATATTCCAGTGCGTCTTCGGGCTTTTGTTTGTAGTAATCAGCCAGGTTAAAAAGCAGGCTTGTCCAGTCGTTTTTCCTGAAATAGGTACCGGCATATATAGGCCGCTGATCAGGCAGGCAGATACAATTTAAGGGCCAGCCACCCCTGCCGCTGATCAGTTGCACGGCGCTCATGTAGATCTGGTCTACATCCGGTCGTTCTTCGCGGTCTACCTTAATGCACACAAAATATTCGTTCATTACCGCAGCCACCTGTTCATCCTCAAAACTCTCATGCTCCATTACATGGCACCAATGGCAAGCCGAGTAGCCAATACTCACAATTATGAGTTTGTTCTCGTCCCTGGCCTTTTGCAAAGCTTCTGTCCCCCAAGGGTACCAGTTAACCGGGTTATTGGCGTGCTGTAATAAATATGGGGATGTGGAGTTGGCTAAACGGTTCATGATGTAAAAATGCGATTATTAAAATAAATGAATTGCAAAGTGGAAAAGTTTTGCAGGACGATTACATTTATTAGTAGTTTGATTTGCCCTGAAATAGGTTTACACAAAAAAGTGTACCAAACTGTATCATGAAAGCGAGTTTATGAAATTAACTTTCTTATTATAAACATCTTACAAAAACGGGTGTACCAAAGTGTATCGCCGGGACACATTCAGTTTGGTACACCAACAACCTGCCTGTCGGGCCGATTTGACAACTCAATAGGCAACATTATGCAATCACATATTATTTCGCTTTATTTGTTCTTTACAAATTAACTGATCAATGCATTACTTTAAAAACTACTTGCTCTTTGCATGCGGCTGGCTTGCTGTTGCATTTAACGCATCGGCGCAAAGCCCCGACACCTTAAAATATAACCACTCAGACCTGTTTGGACCTGTGGTATGGCCTGTTACCAGCAATGGTACACGCTCTGCTGCCGGCAAGCCGGGTCCAAACTACTGGCAAAACCGTGCCGACTACCTGATCCATGCCACACTTGACGAAGGTAAGCAGGATACTACCATCATGGGCGATGTTACCATAACCTATACCAACAACAGCCCCGACAATATGAACTATTTATGGTTGCAACTGGATCAGAACCTGTTTCGCCCTGATTCCCGTGGTGCTGCGGTAACCCCTATCACCGGCGACCGTTTCGACGTGAAAGGCTTTGGCCGCGGCGGTGTTAAGGTTGAGTCGGTAACCGTTACTTATAAGGGCCAAAACTATACCGTTACACCGGTTATCACCGACGCCCGTATGCAGGTACGCTTAAACCAGCCCTTGGGCGGTAAAGGCGACCAGATCCAGGTAAAGGTAAACTATGCCTTCTCCATACCTTTTTATGGTGCCGACCGTATGGGCCGCAAGCAATTTAAGCAGGGCATGGTATATGAGATAGCGCAATGGTACCCGCGCATGTGTGTTTATGACGACGTGGAAGGCTGGAACACCCTGCCCTACATGGGCCTCGGCGAGTTTTACTGCGAATACGGCAATTATGATTATTATATCACCGCGCCTGCAAATATGGTCGTAGCCGGATCAGGCGACCTGCTGAATGGTAGCGAGGTACTTACACCAACACAACAAAAACGCCTGGACGAAGCGCGTAACAGCGACAAAACCGTAACTATTATTTCAGATAGCGAAGTTGGCAAACCAACTACCCGTCCGTCTAAAGGTTCGCTAACCTGGCACTTCAAAATGGAGAACACCCGCGACGTGTCATGGGCCGCTTCTACCGCCTTTATCTGGGATGCAGCCAAAGTTAACCTGCCATCAGGCCGTAAATGTATCTCGCAGTCGGTTTACCCTATCGAGAGCGCGGGCACGCATGCCTGGGGACGTTCGACCGAATACCTGAAAAACAGCATCGAGATCTACTCGAAAGCTTATATTGAATACCCATGGAACTCGGCCGTTAACGTATCCGGCGTGGCTTTGGGCATGGAGTACCCGGGTATCATCTTCTGCTTAAGCGGATTAAAAGACGGCGGCCTGTGGGGCGATGTTACGCACGAGATCGGCCACAACTGGTTCCCGATGATCGTTGGCAGCAATGAGCGTAAATACATGTGGCAGGACGAGGGTTTTAACACCTTCATCAACCAATATTCAACCCTGATGTTCAATAACGGTGAGTATGCGCCAAAAGGTTTGAACGGTAAACCTGCCTTGTATTCGGGCACCAATGCGCAACAAGTGTTAAGGAGCTATATCAAAAGCAACGACCCGCTGATGACACCTTCTGAAGCTATCGGCCTAAACGATTATGGCCAGTATTACAACAAAACCGCTTTAGGTTTAGATATGCTGCGCGATGTTATCCTGGGCCCTGAGCGTTTTGATTATGCCTTCCATGAGTATGTTAACAACTGGGCGATGAAACACCCCTTGCCGTATGACTTCTTCCGCGCGATGAATGATGCTGCCGGCGAGGACCTGAACTGGTTCTTTAAACCGTGGTTCTTCACCACCTGGAAACTTGACCAGGCGATAGAAAGCGTAAGCTACACCGGCGGACCGGAAAACGGCGCCATCATCACCATTGTGAATAAAGAAAAGATGGCCATGCCTGTCGAACTGAAAATAACCCAGGCTAACGGCAAGACAGAGTTACTGCACCTGCCTGTAAACGTATGGCAACGCAACGGTGTATGGAAATTCAAATACCCGTCAACATCTGTCATCAAAAGTATCGTGATCGATCCGGATCACCAGTTACCGGATATAGATCTGAAGAACAACGTTTATAAAGCAGATTGATTTTGGAGGTAAAAGCCTAAAAGTGAAAGCTAAAAGGCTTAACCTTATATAAGTAAAAAGACCCGGTTTTATTAAAAGCCGGGTCTTTTTATTTGCTTGCTTGTCACACGTGAGTCGTTATCGCTCAGAACAACTCTCGTGTTTATTTCACTTCCACCATTCGCTCTTTCAAATTCCATCCTCTTACCGACACTTTAGGACTCAGCACCGGCTGATCATATTCCAGTGTAATTGTCTTTTGCTCACCCGGTAAAACCGATACGTAGTTGTCCGAATAAAAAGTTGGCAGCACCCGCTCATTCGTTTTAGGGTTGATAAGCGAGATCCTGTTAAAGAAAGCAACAGGGCCTTGCTTGCTATTGGTCAATGTGACTGCTATTTTTCCTTTTGAAATTGGCTTTGCTGTAATGATAAGCTTTGCCGCCGGCATTTCGTTTAAGCCGCTGTACTCGCCGTTTTTATCTGCCAGCCAGTACACATTATCGCTGATCAGTTTGCTGTCACGTCGGGTAAGCCTCAACGCCAGGAAAGCGCCTTTATCTGTCGCGGCAGCGGCAACTTCTTTTTTGATGGATAAAAGCTTGGTTACGCCCGTTACTTCAGGATCGCACGGTGTTGCGGCTACAGGTATTTCCTTGCCTTCTATGGTGTATAATTTCACTGTTGCAAAATTATTCACTTGCGATTCTACATCATTATTTACTATACTCACCGTACTATCCGTCGGGTTATACATAATATGCTTTAACTCGCTCCCGCTATGCAGGCCGTATAAACAAGCATTAGGGTCCAAATAATAATCATACATCTGCCCCCGCATAGCCGACCACGGGTTTTGCGTTTTCCAGATAATACTACCGGTGTACCAGTCCCACATGTGCGAACTAAAGCCCTCCATCAGTCCGCGGTATTGGTCGTAATTAACCAATTGCGCCTTTTCTGCAAAATCTTTAACATCCTTTGGTTTACCATATTTATCAATGAAATCTTCATATCCTATATAGGTATGGTAATCCCAAACAGAATCAACCTTTTCTTTACGCGTAGACTTGTTATAATCAGGTACGATCATATTTTTTTCGGGGATAAATCTTTTCAGAGATTCATAATCCCCTATCCCCACAGACCCAACTTCTGAATTAAAAGGGTAAGTGCGGTGTGCCCAGAAGACAGACAAATGCTGTATCCCGTAAGGCCCGTCACCATTGGTGCCCTTCTCTGTCTTTGACATATCCAGCGAGTTTGAAAAATCAACAAACCAGCGGGTATTATCCAGTGTCGGCATCAGGGTATCGCGTACGGCTTTCAGAATATCATCAGGCTGGGTAATTTCATTGCCCCCGCACCATATCGCCAGTGAAGCATAATTGCGGATCATTTTGATCTGATCGGCTATCGAACGGATATACAACGCATGGTCATCCGGGTATTTACGCCGGGTGGCCTGGTCTTCCAGTTTCTTAGGATCCTGCCAGCGGCCGTTGCAATCGCCTGATCCCCACATATCTTGAAAAACCAGGATCCCGTATTTATCGCAAGCCTCATAAAATTCCGGGCGCTCAATCAGCGCGCCGCCCCAAACACGGATCAGGTTCAGGTTCATATCCCTGTGAAAACGCACCTCGGCATCATACCGCGCTTTAGAGAATCGCAACAACTCGTCAGACACGATCCAGTTGCCGCCTTTAATGAAGATCTTTTGCCCGTTAACATTTACCTGGCGGCTTTGCGTATGGCTGTTCCATTCGGTAGTTATCTGCCGCACACCTACCTCGATATTTTTCTGGTCGGATATTTTATTGGCCGCTGTAACAAACTGTAAGTTTAAATGATACAGATTTTGCGGGCCATAACCGTTTGGCCACCATAATTTGGGGTTTTTAAGTGAATAGTCACTCAACTGCACATCAATCTCCGCTCCTGGCTTAAGTGTAACATTCTTTGCCACCGACTTACCATCCAGATTATACTTTAACACACCTGTAACTGCTTTACCCGTAGTATTTTGCAAATGTGCTGACACCTGTATAATTGCCGGTTCCTGCGCTGACTCTGGCATCCTTACACCCGGTACCAATGTAACCACATGCGGGTCGGTAATGCGTACCGCGCCGGTTTTCTCAATGGTAACCTTGTCCCAAATACCGGTATTCCTGTCGGGGATAGGTTGGATCCAGTCCCAGCCTGCTGTGTATTGAATGCTCACGTTTTTGGCTATGGTACCATCGCCACCCTGGCCACCGTTGGGGTTGCCTACCGGGTCGGGCGGGTAAACAATAATAGCTAAGCGGTTATTGCCGCTCTTTGCCAGCCATTTGGTAATGTTATAGCTGCGGCGCAAAAACATACCCTGGTTTAATTGCTCATTTAGCTGGTGCCCGTTTAAGAAAACGTTATAACTGTAATTTACCCCTCTTAAATTAAGGTACACCTGGTTGCTGCCCTGTGCTTTAACCTCTTTAAACTCCTTAGCAAACCAATAAGTATAATAGTCCCGGCCGGTTCTGTATATATCAGGGATCTGCTTGTTATTCATCCCGTAAAATGGATCGGGTACTTGCTTATTTTTTATTTGCGATGTCAGTACCGTACCGGGCACCACAGCAGGCTGCCAATCGTTAAGCGCGTAACCTGTAGTTGATATGGCTTCGCCTTTATCCGTCACACTGCCTATGGCTTTAAACTTCCAGCCGGAGTTGAGTTCATAACAGGTTTGGGCATGTGCATTTTGCAAGACTGCCGTTAACAAGATCAATAAGAGAACATTGGAGAGGATACGCATAAAGGATTTGATTTGGTATCAAATGTAATTAATTGCGATGGCCAATTCAAGGGGTAGCGCGCAGGACTCACCCGCTCTACGCTACCACTGTAATTACCGCCAGTTTTATCTCGCTCTTTTACCTATTTGGTTTTCGGCTTTCAGGGTAAAATCTTAATTTCGCTGCTCACAGAAAAGAGGGAAAAGCATTGGATTACTTAGCAGGATTAAACCCCGAACAGCAAGCAGCAGTTAAACAAATTAAGGGCCCGGTAATGATCATTGCCGGTGCAGGTTCGGGCAAAACCCGGGTTATTACCTACCGTGTGGCGCACCTTATCCGCAGCGGGGTCGATTCGTTTAACATACTGGTATTAACGTTTACCAATAAAGCATCGCGCGAAATGCGTGAGCGGATTACCCACGTAGTCGGGCCCGAAGCTAAAAATATCTGGATGGGTACCTTCCACTCTGTTTTTTCGAAGATCCTGCGCGTTGAGGCCGACAAAATTGGCTACCCCAGCAATTTCACTATTTATGATACTGATGACAGCAAAAGCGTTATCCGTGCCATTTTAAAGGAAATGAACCTTGACGATAAGTTGTACAGCGTCAATCTTATACTTAATCGTATCTCAGCAGCTAAAAACAATTTGGTATCGTGGGAAGAGTATCAAAAGAATGATCAGATCCAAGCTGACGATATTGAATCACGCCGTCCTTTATTAGGAGCTATTTATCAAAACTTTGTGCAGCGCTGTTACCGCGCCGGCGCTATGGATTTTGACGACTTGTTATTTAACACAAATCTGCTGTTTAAACGCTATCCTGACGCGTTAAACAAATACCAGCATAAGTTTAAATATATTATGGTGGACGAGTATCAGGATACCAACTTCTCGCAATACCTGATCGTGAAGAAACTGGCTGCTGTAAACGAGAATATCTGTGTGGTTGGCGACGATGCGCAAAGTATCTACGCTTTCCGTGGGGCCAATATCCAGAACATTTTAAACTTCGAAAAAGATTATCCCGACCTGAAAATATTTAAGCTGGAGCAGAATTACCGGTCAACCCAAAATATTGTAAATGTTGCCAACAGCATCATCGCCAACAATAAAGAACAGCTTAAAAAGAACGTATTTTCTGAAAAAGAAAACGGCGATAAAATAAAGGTAATGCGCGCCTTCAGCGATAATGAGGAAGGCAAACTGGTTGCCGAAGAGATAATGCACCAGCGCACCACTAAAGGTATGCGTTGGAATGATTTTGCCATTTTATACCGCACCAACGCACAGTCGCGCTCTATGGAGGAGGCTTTGCGCAAAATGGGCACGCCGTATAAAATTTACGGGGGCTTGTCATTCTACCAGCGTAAGGAGATCAAGGACCTGATAGCCTATTTCAGGCTAACCTTTAACCCCAGCGATGAGGAAGCTTTAAAGCGTGTGATCAATTACCCGCGTCGTGGTATTGGCGATACTACCATTGATAAGATCATTGTTGCCGCCGATCAGCACAGTATTACGCCATGGGAAGTGATCATAGCGCCCGAAAAATATTTGGAAGGACGTGTATCCGCATCAGTTACCGGCTTCGCGGTAATGATACAGAGCTTCCAGGTGCTTACAAAAAGCCAGAGCGCCTATGAGGCCGCCTTGTACATCGCGCAGCACTCAGGCCTTTTAAAAGACCTTTATGAGGATAAATCTGTAGAGGGGCTTAACCGTTATGAAAACATCCAGGAGTTGTTGAACGGGATCAAGGAATTTAGCGAACGCGAGGATATTGAAGAAAAGGGCCTTGATGTATTTATGCAGGACATTGCCCTGCTTACCAACGACGATAACGATAAAAACAAAGATGCCGACACGGTATCATTAATGACCATACACTCATCCAAAGGACTGGAATTTCCGCAGGTATATGTGGTTGGGCTTGAAGAGAACTTGTTCCCGTCACAGATGGCACTCAATTCGCGTACTGATCTTGAAGAAGAGCGCCGCCTTTTCTATGTAGCCGTAACCCGTGCCGAGCAGAAATTATCCCTAAGCTATGCTACGTCGCGGTTTAAATTTGGCACGCTGATCAACTGCGAACCAAGTCGTTTTCTGGATGAAATTGACGCGCAATACCTTGAACTTGATTTTACCGCCAAACCGGTTAACAACACAGGTAGCCTTAACTATGACGATGAACGTTCTGCCTGGAGCCGTACGGACGATAAGTTTTCAAAACCGAAGCCTAAACCGGCATCAGCACCTGTTAAAACTACTTCTATATTGGCTAAGGCGCATGTGCCATCAGCTGGCTTTAAACCGTCTGACACTTCAAACCTACAGGTAGGTATGGAAGTTGAGCACGAGCGCTTTGGCTTTGGCAAAGTGATAAGTTTGGAAGGAAATAAACCGGATATTAAGGCTACCATCTTCTTTAAAGAAATTGGGCAAAAACAATTGCTTTTAAAGTTTGCCAAGCTGAGTATAATAACCAATAATTAATTACCACTCCCCATATTTTGTGGAATAAATTCCCCGTTTTAGACGGATCATTTGTTGTTCTTTTTACTATTTTAAGCTAAATAACTCCTAATTGGGTTATGGCATGTGTTTTGGATTATAGTTATCACCGCGACAATTTTAACTATACTGAAATGATTGATAGCCTTAAGAAGAAAACAAACAAAACGATTGGTAAAAATATCAGGACCTTTCGTCACCAACATGGTTGGAGCCAGGAGGATGTGGCTAACCGTTTAGGGATCTCGATCCCTGCCTTTTCAAAAATTGAAACCGGTGTTACCGACATTAACTTGTCAAGGCTTGAGCAAATTGCAAACATTTATGAAATAGATGTTGTGCAGCTATTGTCAATGGATGCTGAGGAGGTTGAGCAACAACCGTCTAATTTAAGCATCGTGCAAAAAAAGCTGGTTGACCGCGAAGCCGAAATCGTTAATTTACAGCGTAAAGTGATCTTACTTTATGAAGAATTACGCAATGCCAAACCTGTAAGGGTATAATTGCTGTACAAAACCGTTTGATAAATACGACACTTTAAAAGTGTCAAAAATTAAAATATGTACAGATTTTTTTATTAAAGATTAAAAAATTAATCCCTGGTAAATAAAATTAAGCAACGCCGCGAAAAATGTAAAGTTTTTCGCGGCGTCGTTGTTATACGGCACTTTTGGAGTAACAATTGTAATAAGACAGGTACAAAAATATCTACCGTTATGTCAAATTACTTAATTGCAATATCACACACGACGAAGCCGATAGCAGCGACGATACATGATTCGAAGAGTAAATTAAAGGTAAAAGCTTTTGAAAGTGCAAGACCGAGCTTTAAGCCAAGAAAAGGCGAAGTAGGCTTTTTTGTAACTGCCGGTAAGAAGATCTTTGCCTTTGAAACCGAAGGCTATCAAAAACACAGGCAATTACTTATCCTGCAAATGATATCCTGGTATTGTGTGTACCTGGGTTTATTAGAACCCCGGATCCATGCCTCTTTCCCGATGTAAAAAGGATAAAGCTTAAAAGCCGGTACGGCTTGGGTCATGCAGCATATCACTCATTTCAATGATCTTCTCATCAATTTCTGATACGCATTTATCCATCATGTTGATGCATTCAAGCTGGTCTACCAAACCTTCTCTTTCAAGGTTCATTAAACCTTTTAAGGTAGCTATAGGGCCGCGAATTTGGTGTGAAAGGTAAGATGAGTATTCTGATAGTTTTTTGTTCTTCACCTGAAGGTCCTTCGTTCGTTCGTCAATGATCTCTTCAAGGTGGTGGTTTATGCGGTCAAGGTTGTCCTTCTGTCGCGATATCTCACTGTTAAGTTCCTGTAGTTGTGAATTTGTGGTAGCCTTGCGCTTTACGCTACCCACCAGTAACACAATAACTACTACCAGCAAACCCGCTGTAATAGTAATAGACCAAAATATTACCCGGTTTATCTTTGCATTATTTTCTTCCTCAGCCGCCTTTGCAAGCCGGCTTTGCTCTTGTTGTAAAAAATTAAGCCTGGTTGATACGTTTGTTTTAAAACCTGTACTATCTGCTTTGTAAAGCTCACTTAAAATACTAAGCGCTTTCGCGTAATTTTTACGCTTGCTTTCCAACTCATAGGCCGAATGCTTAAAATCATAAATATCCTTCTCGTTATGAATAATTTCGGCATAGGTCTTACCTTCCTTTATATATTTCTCGGCTTCGTCAAAATTACTTTCAGCAAGGTAGATATCGGTAAGCGTCATGTTGATGGTTGCCACGTTGACATTCAAATCTTTATCCTTAGCACTTTTATTTGCTTCTAATAGAAATTGTTTGGCTTTTTCGTAATCATGCAGAAAATAGTGTATCACACCCAGATCCTGCAGGCATAATACTAACTTTATAGGGTCTTTTAAATCACTAAATAGTTGGTAGCTTTTCTCATAATACGATAAAGCATTATTGTACATGGCTTTTCGGTTATAAACATTACCGATATTTAAGTACAAAGACGCAATAAGGTGCTTATCTTTTGTTTTTTCGGCAATTACTTTTGCCTTTTCCAGGTATTCTAAGGCTCTATCATAATCAACCATCTGGTAAAGGTTACCTATGTTGTTATATACTTTGGCCTTGCCGCGTTCGTCGTTTAGTTTTTCGTATTGGCTAAGCGCGTCAAAATAGCTGTTGAGTGCGCTATCAGGTTTGGTCAGATAATATTCTCCTATCCCTTTTACCCGGTAAGCTTCTGCTATCCCTTTTGTATAACCGATAGCCTTAGCCATTTCAAGGGCTTTTTTAGCATCGTCAACAGTTTCCTGCGGGTGAGATAACACATTACCCAATCCATTTTTATTTAACGCGTTTACCTGGGTTGTATCGTTTGCTGTAACATCTTTTGGTGCATTTGCGTAGACAGTAAGAGAAACCGATATCAAAAGAAGGATTGAGCAAATTTTCCGCATTTAACCTTATTACGTTTTTAATTATGGTGAAGTTATAAATAATACATTATATTTTGCACATTCCATAAAAAAAGACGTAAGTTTTATATTAAAAAACTTTTTTATGATTACTTTGTAGCTAAAAAAACATAAGTATATTTGTTTGGTTAAGTGTTTGAATACCAAAAGAGTATCAGACAGTAATTAAATTGATTTATTCATCAAATAAAAAAAGTATAGAAAAAACAAAAAGGGAAACGTAAGGAAAAACAACTGGTTAGCATCCAACAAAAACGCAGCATTCAAAAATGCAAAACGTATAAATATGGAATATATATTAACCAATAGTTAATCCTTATAATCAATATATAATTAAATATAATACTGATTTAAAAAATTAACGAATATGAAAAATATCATTTTAACAGCAATTACAGTTTTGTCTTTAGGCATCTTATCATCTTGCGCAAAAAAAGGCAATGTACCAGTCAGTTTTACGGTATTTTCAAATATGTCTTACTCGGCAAAAACCATTTTAGCAACAGCCGATTAAGCACAAAAAATCGTTACCCTATCAATTAATAAGTCATCAATTAGAAAAAAATAAAAATTAAAGCCATGTTAAAAGTAATCCTTACAGCAGCAATCATTTTATCAGTAGGTGTTTCATCACTGTTAAAAATCAGTACACCGGCAAAAACTGCCACTGTTACGCCTGTAAAACTTATGGTAGATAACAGAGTAGTATTAGCTACTGCCGACTAATTCTGTCATCAGTATATAATAAATATTTATAAACAATAGGTATATCTATTTAACAGATAGGGCTGCCTGAAAATTAAAAGACCCTTAAAAAATTTAAAATATAAAATCATGAAAAAAATGTTCATCGCAGCCGCATTAGTATGCGCAACCAGCTTTACAACTTCATTTGCAGGCACTTTAAAAGGTGATAAAAACAATTTGGCTACCGCTGATAAAAGAGACAAAAACAACTTAGCCACTGCTGACAGAAGCGCTGACAAAAACAACCTGGCCACTGCTGATAAAAACGACAAGAACAACTTAGCTACTGCCGACAGAAATGGTGATAAAAATAACCTGGCCACTGCTGACAGAACTGACAAAAACAATTTAGCTACTGCCGACAAATTTTAATTCAACATAAATAATTAAACCACAAACCAATACATACCCAGATCATGAAAAAATTATTCATCGCAACCGCAATATTATTCGCTACCAGCTTTACCTCTACTTCATTCGCCAACACTTTAAAAGGTGATAAAAACAATTTGGCTACCGCTGATAAAAGAGACAAAAACAACTTAGCCACTGCTGACAGAAGCGCTGACAAAAACAACCTGGCCACTGCTGATAAAAACGACAAGAACAACTTAGCTACTGCCGACAGAAATGGTGATAAAAATAACCTGGCCACTGCTGACAGAACTGACAAAAACAATTTAGCTACTGCCGACAAATTTTAATTCAACATAAATAATTAAACCACAAACCAATACATACCCAGATCATGAAAAAATTATTCATCGCAACCGCAATATTATTCGCTACCAGCTTTACCTCTACTTCATTCGCCAACACTTTAAAAGGTGATAAAAACAATTTGGCTACTGCTGATAAAAGAGACAAAAACAACTTAGCCACTGCAGACAGAAGCGCTGACAAAAACAATTTGGCTACTGCTGATAAAAACGACAAAAACAATTTAGCTACTGCCGACAGAAATGGTGATAAAAACAATTTGGCTACTGCTGACAGAAAAGACAAAAACAACTTAGCTACTGCTGACAGATTTTAATTCAACATAAATAATTAAACCACAAACCAATACATACCCAGATCATGAAAAAATTATTCATCGCAACCGCAATATTATTCGCTACCAGCTTTACCTCTACTTCATTCGCCAACACTTTAAAAGGTGATAAAAACAATTTGGCTACTGCTGATAAAAGAGACAAAAACAATTTAGCCACTGCAGACAGAAGCGCTGACAAAAACAATTTGGCTACTGCTGATAAAAACGACAAAAACAATTTAGCTACTGCCGACAGAAATGGTGATAAAAATAATTTGGCTACTGCTGACAGAAAAGACAAAAACAACTTAGCTACTGCTGACAGATTTTAATTGATCTTTAAACTCGCTGTCTGCTGTATTTCAACGGAAATTGGTGCAGTAATAAATAGCCGTACAAGGCTAATAATTTGGAACACCAAGAATTTAAGGCGAACAAGAAGACCGTTTGCCGAAAACAGATCTTAATTAACGGGTAACGATCATTTTTTTACTGATCACCTGACCGCCTACCTGCATAGTATAAATGTAGATACCGGCATTAAGGTCATTTAAAGGAACATTTATAGTTTGATAACCCGCGTTCTGATAAGAATCATACAGGGTTTTAATAAACGTTCCGCTTATGTTATACAGATCGATCTTAACATGCCCCGCTTGCGACAAGCTAAAGCCTATGGTAGTACGATCAATGGCAGGATTAGGATAATTCTGATTTAATCCTACCAGCAATAACCTATCCTCAATGGCGTGATTAATAGCGTCAAACCAAACAAAACTTATTAGTTTATACCCTTCGGCATTAGGATGCACATAATCCTGGTATAAAGAAAAATCCCTCCCTATGGCCCTGTTAATGTCTGCAACGTAGATATTATACTCCTTGGCTAATCTTTTATATAAAGTATTTATCTGTGTAACATACAAATTAGCTGTTTTAAGTCTCTGGTTATTTTTATCGTTAAAGTATTGAATGGTTCCTATTATAGGTATAAGTTTGTTCTTTATAGATGTTTCTATATAATACCGCATGTTTGCTTCAGTATCGCCAATTTTACTTTTTTTATCGGCCATTGCCAATGCATCATTAGCCCCCATCAATATCAATATAAAACCCGTTCGGCCGGCTATGGCGGATGGAAAACGTACTAATCCTTGTGTTGTCGTTTCTCCGGAGACACCGTTTTTGGTAACGGTAACTATTACGCCTGTATAACAAGATTCGATATTATTGAGTAAGCCCGGCTGAAAAGAAAAACCACCCACGCCTGCAACAGTGCTGGCCCCAAAAGTGGTTACATTGATACTGTCTTTACCGTAAAATTTAGCAACGGCACTGCAACTGGGTGCCTGGGCATATCCTGATAAATAAAAGACAGAAAGGATACAGGATAGAAAAATTATCTTACGATAACCCATTTATGTAATTGCAATTAAATCGAGCGGCAAATATAGATAAAACGGCCGTGCAATAACAAACGCTACAGTTATCAGTTTGTTAAATGTATAAATATGAACAACGGCCGTTTTGTTATTTAAACATCCATTATATTTGCCCAAAACCGCTAATTATGCAACATATAAAAGAGTACGTAGACCAACATAAACAACGCTTATTAGATGAGCTTTTTGAGCTTTTGCGTATCCCATCTGTCAGTGCAGATCCAAAATACAAACCAGATGTTTTAAAAACTGCCGATTACGTAGCACAAAAGCTGCGCGATTCGGGCGCTGACAATGTAGAGGTTTGCCCTACCGCCGGCTACCCTATTGTTTATGGTGAAAAGATCATTGACCCTGCAAAACCTACAGTATTGGTATACGGCCATTATGATGTACAACCTGCCGATCCCTTAGAGTTATGGAAAACCCCGCCTTTTGAACCGACTGTGCGCGACGGCAAAATATATGCCCGCGGCGCATGCGATGACAAGGGCCAATTCTACATGCACGTTAAAGCATTTGAGCTGATGATGCAGACCAATACCCTGCCCTGCAATATTAAATTTATGATTGAAGGCGAAGAGGAAGTTGGATCAAGCAACCTGGGCATTTTTGTAAAAGCCAATAAAGAAAAATTGAAGGCCGATGTAGTGCTGATCTCAGATACTTCAATGATCAGCATGGAAAACCCATCGCTGGAGACGGGCCTGCGAGGTTTGTCATATCTTGAGGTTGAAGTGACCGGCCCAAACCGCGATCTGCATTCGGGCGTTTATGGCGGCGCGGTTGCCAACCCTATCACCATTTTGTCTAAAATGATAGCGTCATTACATGACGAGAATAACCATATTACCATTCCCGGCTTTTATGATGAAGTGATAGCGCTTACCGAAGCCGAACGTAAAGAACTAAATGCTGCGCCATATAGCGAGTATGAATATAAAGCCGATCTTGATGTAGCTGAATTATGGGGCGAAAAAGGCTATACCACATTCGAGCGTACCGGCACCCGCCCTACCCTTGAGCTAAACGGAATTTGGGGTGGCTACATTGGCGAAGGTGCAAAAACTGTATTACCATCAAAAGCGCATGCTAAGATCTCAATGCGTTTAGTACCAAACCAAGGATCAGAAAAAATTACACAACTTTTTACAGACCATTTTTTAAAGATAGCGCCGGCATCTGTAAAAATAAAGGTAACCCCGCACCATGGCGGCGAACCGGTAGTTACACCAACCGATAGCGTAGCTTACCGTGCGGCCCAAAAAGCCATTACCGAATCTTTTGGTAAAGCGCCTATCCCAACCCGAGGTGGCGGTAGTATACCTATTGTAGCCCTGTTTGAGGCAGAATTGGGTATAAAAACCGTACTGATGGGCTTTGGCTTAGACAGCGATGCCCTGCATTCGCCTAACGAGAAGTATGATATTTTTAATTATTATAAAGGAATAGAAACGATACCGTTGTTTCATAAATACTTTACAGAGCTAAGCGCAGGTAACTAAAAGTATTCTATTTTGTAATGGTGATTGCCGGAGCCTATACGTTCCATCGTGTTGATCAGGTTTTTCAATTTTAAATTTGATTTCAACTGTTTACCATCAATAAACAACCTGCCATCATTCTTACTTCTGTCAATAGGCAATTCAACCTCTGCCCAGGTATTTGCCGGTACAGCAAGGTAGATATCGTATGTTTTCGGTGTTTGATAGCAAGATAATTTTATAGTTCCCTTAATAGTCGGGACATCAATACTTGCCTGGGTTAAGCTGCCTATCTGCGGCTTAACCCTAAAGCTTGTCCATCCTGATTCTATAGGCTCTACCCCCATCAGCTTTCGCGATATGATATTTGCTGCAGCCGCACCCCAGGCGTGGTTCCAATCCTGGTTGGGTTTATATTTATTATCCCATGCTTCCATTGTTATGGTGCTGCCGGCACGGATCATGTTGTACCAGCTACGGTCGGTTTTCGAAGTAAGCAGACTAAGACCATAATTGCCGTCGCCCGCGTTGTAAACTGCATCCAGTAAAAATTGCGAACCGTAAACACTGCATGCCATCCCACGCGATTTGATAAATTCAAGTATTGGCTTTCTGTATTCCGCATCAACTAAGTCAAAAGCAAGTGCAAACATATTTGTGTGCAATGATGCATGATTAGTACCATCACCATCTACATATATTTTTTGCTTAGGATCATAAAACGCTTTCTGAAATGCTTTTTTCACGGCGACAGCTCTTTTCTCATATTCCCGGGCATCATTTGCTTTGCCAAGGTCTTCGGCCATTTTTTTCATCAGGACAAGTGCACGATAATAATAGGCGTTTACTACAGCGTTGTATTTAGTAAATACAAAACCATCTGTTTCCTGGTTGTGCGGCCAGTCTACTATATCTCTTAGCTCGCCATTAAAATGGATGGAACTTAACACATCTTTAGTCACTTTCCCGTTCAAGGTGCTGATCAAATAGGTTGAATCTGCTAATGCTGTGAGGCATTTGGCTTTCAGATTTTCATAATTGTGTTTTACCGGCCTGATATCATCCGTATATAAATAATCGTACCAGGCTATTAACACCGACTGCAATATCCATTCTGTTGGCCAGGTAGGGTGATAAATCAAATGTTCGCTGGTTTTACGGGCTATGGTATATTCCCTGTCAACAGCACAGTGGCTTAGTTGGTTGATATATGCATCCGCTTCATAAGGAACACGTTCGCGGTCGCCATCAACATAAGTCCCCAGATACGATGTTGCCTTCATAGAATATTTGCATAACTCCCAAACAGCGTTCAATGTAGTATCAGAGCTATGAAAATTTGCCGCGTTGTCATCAAATTGATAATGCGCGAAAAGCCGGGTGATATTTTCAGGTTCTACCTCCCCGTTACACCCCTCTATTTCACAATACCTGAAAGGTGTTACTTCACCAATATATGCCGGTATTTTTACGGCCCCGGGCTTTGTGTTTATCTTGTCAGGTACAATCTGTACCTTGTAGGCATGCATCCCGCGGAGAAGGTTAAGTTTGTATTGAGCATAGCGTACATTACCGGGTGGTTTACGATTAATGCCGCCGTCTGCATCGAGCGTTTCGCCAAGCCTGATTATAACAGCTTTGTTGTTGGTATCTGAAAAAAGATCAAGCTTTAACTGTCCGAAGGCATCTTTGCCAAAATCAGCAAAATACACACCATTACTTTTGGTTAATCGTACAGGTTTCTGTTCTGTAATTTCTGTAGGGTACGATGGTAACTTATATTCAGACAATACACTATCGGTATAAAATGCAATAGGCTTTGCATATGGACTGGGGCCCTTTTCCTTATTAGTCCAAACGCGAACAGTCCAGTAATAGGCTGTACTAGGTTTCAGGTCGATACCTTTAAATATCACCGCTGAAGATTGAATGCTCTGTATCTTTCCCGAATCCCAAACGTTTCCCTTATTATTGCCCAATAACTTTTCATCATCTGACACCAGGACCTGGTAAGCCTCTTGTGCTACATCAGCGGCGGTGCTGTTGATCTGCCAGCTAAAAGCCGGATTTTTATTTCCTATTAAAACGGACCGGACATTCGGATTTAACAAATTTGCCGGTGAAGGTTGTATAGTGTAGCCGTTAATAGATTGATAATTGCTATGGGCTACCAGATCGACCATTAAATCTGAGGGAGGCTGCAATGTGGTTTGCGCTAAAACACGCAAGCAAAATAGCATAATAGCGAACAGACAGTTGACCTTCTTGGGCATTTTGTTAAATAGTAAACCGTTCGCAATCCTTTAAAAACACCTCATCGGCGTCAGCGCCAATACCAATAGCGTCGTCAATGTTAAGATGGTAGCCATCATAAGTTACCCCGCCAACACAAGGATCAGCCAAGTGCCCCAGCATGCAGGTATCCATATCATAAAATTGAATATTGGGGCTGCTGTACACAAAATGAAGTTTCGAGCTTAAAGCTATCCTGCTTTCAAGCATGCCGCCCATCATACAGGCTATCCCCTTTTCGGCAGCCAGGTCATGGATCTGTTTAGCCTCATAAATGCCGCCTGCTTTTGACATTTTTATATTAATATAATGGCATGAGCCACTTTCTATCTGTATCCGCGCATCATGATGGTTGTACACACTTTCGTCAGCCATAATTTTTACCGGGGATACTTGCATCAGTTTGGGCAGTTGATCATTATACCAGGTACGCATAGGTTGTTCGCAAAACTCGATATCATATTTACCCAAACCCTGCAGCGCGAAAACTGCATCATCAAAACTCCATCCCTGGTTTGCATCGACCCTGATCTTCATGTCGTAGCCCACTGCCTCACGAATTTGTTTGATCCGTTCTATATCTTCGGCGGCGTTTTTGCCCAGCTTAACCTTTAATATACCGGCTCCGGATTCTTTAAATTCGACAGCTTTTTTAGCCATAACTTCGGGCTTGCCCAGGCCAATAGTGATATCGCTTTCTACCGCACGTTTAGTGCCGCCTAAAAATTGGTAAAGCGGCAGTTTCGCGTTTTTTGCGGCGATATCATACAGCGCCATATCAAAAGCGCTTTTTATGGTTCCGTTTCCGGCAATGGCATCGTGCAGTTGCTGTAGCCGCGCGGGGATATCCAGCGCATCTTTACCTTTCCATAGTCTGGCAAAATCCTTTGCAACGGCAAGGCACGTATCCTGTGTTTCACCAACTATCATCGGGAAAGCCGAGCACTCGCCTACGCCATAAAAACCGGCATCGGTATGTACCCTGATAAACACATTCTGGGCATGATCCATGGTACCTGTAGCAATGGTAAACGGTTCCATAGGGATACTAAACCGGTAAATATCTATATGGGTAATAATGATAGGTGATGCCATAAGCGAAAATAAAGAATTATTGCCGTAGCGGCACAATACATTGTGTATCGTTACAGTTATTACAGAAAGATGTAAAAAAGAGACACAAGGTATTGTGTCTCTACAAATTATTGCACTATATTTGCTGTACTACAAGTCAATACATTCAATTTTAGCCGCCTGTACCCTGTTTTCCGGGGAAAGTCGCCTGGCTAACTTAAAACTTTCTTAAAAACATTTAATTTATATGGCATTAGAAAACACGCCTTCAAATTTTGATTATAATTCTACCCGGAGCAAATTGCTGCTTACCGAATACGGGCGCAACGTACAAAACATGGTTAAGTACATTGTAGACCTGCCCACTAAAGAAGAACGTAACCGCTACGCACAGGTGGTGATAGACCTGATGGGGTTTTTAAACCCGCACCTGCGCGACGTGGCCGATTTTAAACATAAACTTTGGGACCACCTGCACATTATATCTGAGTTTAAAATAGATGTAGACTCGCCTTATCCAAAACCAAGCGAAGAAGCTATCCATATCAAGCCCGAGCCGTTAAGATATCCTAATCAGCGGATCCGTTACAGGCACTACGGTAAAACTATCGAGATGATGATAGAAAAAGCCAAAAGCATTGAGGAGCCCGAGCGCCGCAAACACATGGTGCAGGCCATAGCCAACTTCATGAAAATGGCTTATGTGCAATGGAACAAAGATTCGGTTGCTGACGAAACTATTTTAGCCGACCTGGTAGCCCTGTCAAAAGGCGAACTGAAGCTTGATGAAAACATCAACTTAAATAAAGTTGAATACCGCCCGCAAACACATACCCAAAACAATAATAATAACCGTGGCGGGCGTACCAATAATAACCAAAACAACCGTGGCGGCGCTGGTGGTGCAGGTGGCGGGCGCAACAATAATAACAACCAGCGCAACAACAACCAAAATAACCGTAACCGTAACAACGGCGGTAAAAAATACTAAGTAGACCCCACCCAACCCTCCCCGGTGGGGAGGGCTTATTAAAAGTCTCCCCTGCCGGGGGAGATTTAGAGGGGGTTAGTCAAAATCATAAATATATTTATAATCTTTGCAATGGCTCATGGCACCAATTAACCATGAACTATTAATTATCAACCCATGGTCAACGCATTTGAAATACAGGGCGGCAAACCCTTAAAAGGCGAAATAACGCCCCAAGGCGCAAAAAATGAAGCGCTGCAGATCCTGTCGGCAGTACTGCTTACCGAAGAAAAAATTACCATCAGCAATATCCCCGACATTAAAGATGTAAACAAGCTAATTGAGCTTTTGGGCGATATGGGTGTCATAGTTGAAAAGCTAAGCGAAGACACTTATACATTTGAAGCAAAAGAAATAGACCAGGATTTTTTCCAGTCGGATGCCTTTAAATCAAAAGGCGGCGGGCTGCGTGGTTCTATCATGATAGTCGGCCCTTTGCTGGCGCGTTTCGGCAAAGCATCTATCCCAAAACCCGGCGGTGATAAAATTGGCCGCAGGCGTTTGGACACCCACTTTTTAGGTTTTGAAAAATTAGGCGCGCAATTTAATTACAACCCCGAAGACGGCTTTTTTAATGTCGACGCGTCAAACCTGCAGGGCACGTATATATTGTTAGATGAAGCATCGGTTACCGGTACGGCTAATATTGTTATGGCGGCAGTTTTAGCCAAGGGCATAACAACTATTTACAATGCTGCTTGCGAGCCATATTTACAACAGCTTTGTAAAATGCTTAACCGCATGGGCGCAAAAATAAGCGGCATCGGCTCAAACCTGTTGACTATTGAAGGCGTTACCAGGTTAGGTGGAACAGAACACCGGATGCTGCCTGACATGATCGAGATAGGTTCATTCATTGGCCTTGCCGCCATGACCGGTTCAGAGATCACCATAAAAAATGTACACTACAATGAGTTGGGTATGATCCCCGACGTGTTTAGGCGCCTGGGTATAAAGTTAGAGCTTAGGGGTGATGATATTTATATCCCCGCACAAGATCATTACGAGATTGAAACCTTTATTGATGGGTCGATCATGACCATTGCCGACGCGCCATGGCCGGGCTTTACCCCCGACCTGTTAAGTATTGTACTGGTAGTGGCCATACAGGCAAAAGGATCGGTTCTGATCCACCAAAAAATGTTTGAGAGCCGTTTATTCTTCGTGGATAAATTGCTGGATATGGGCGCCCAGATCATCCTTTGCGATCCTCACCGCGCTACAGTTATCGGCTTAGATAAACAGGTACAGCTACGCGGTATCTCCATGACATCGCCTGATATCCGTGCAGGCGTATCGTTATTGATAGCTGCACTATCGGCACAAGGTAAATCAACCATTTACAATATAGAGCAAATTGAGCGTGGGTATCAGCATATCGATAAAAGGCTGTTGGCTTTAGGCGCTGATATCAAAAGAATTTGATTTGAGGCTGAAGGGCTAAAGGTAAAAGGTTAAAGGTGATACAGTTCCTTTAACCTTTTTCTATTTACTCAAAAAAACCTTTTACCTTTAGCCTTTAACCTTTTACCTAAAAAAACTATCTTTATAAGAACCGATCATAAATTATATGCCCTATAAAAACCGGAAATCGAGTTACACTAACTTTATCCTGATTTTTGTATTTATTAAGATAGGTTTAAATGCACTGGCTATTTCAAACTTCGGCTTTCACCGCGATGAGCTTTTGCATCTTGCACTTGGCGACCATTTAGACTGGGGATACAAAGAGGTGCCCCCTTTTATAGCGGTTCTTGCCCGTTTAACAAGCGTACTGTTTGGCAATTCGGTTTTTGCGGCACGTGTGTTCACCACCATTTGCAGCGGATTAATTATCTGGCTAACCGGTAAGATCACAGTCGAGCTGGGTGGTAAACATTTTGCCATCGCCTTGGCTTGTCTCGCTATTATCTTTTCGCCTGCATTTGTTGCCAGCGGTTATCTTTTTCAACCGGTGGTTTTCGATCAGCTTTGGTGGGTGCTGGCCGTTTGGTTGTTGTTACGTTATGTGAATACCCTTGCTATAAAATATCTTTACTTTATCGGCCTCACGGTAGGCATCGGCATCCTCACCAAATATACCATGCTGTTTTTTGCCGGCACATTAATAGCAGGGCTACTTATCAGCAAACAACGCCGCTTATTGTGGAACAAACACATGTTAGGCGCTACGGCAATAACCTTGCTCATTGTATTGCCAAACTTGGTATGGCAGTTTGAACATCACTGGCCTGTATTTACGCACATGGCTACACTGCAAAAAAATCAGCTGGTTTATATTAAGGCGCTTGATTTTATCAATCAGCAATTGCTGGTAAACGGCATTGCCTTGTTTGTATGGCTTGTTGGCTTTGGTTTCCTGCTGTTTTCATTTAAACTACGCAAATACCAGTTTCTGGCTTTTGCCTTTATGCTGATCTTCCTGTTTTTATTGGAGATGAACGGTAAGAGTTATTACCTATTTGGCGCCTACCCTATGTTGTTTGCCGCGGGGGGCTATGGGTTTGAGCGATGGATCAAGCTAAAATATCCTGCGCTAAGAATAGCCGCGGTAGTGTTATTTGTTGTACCTAACCTGCCATTGTTTCCCTTGTTCCTGCCGGTATTTCCGCTGAATACTACGCTGAAGCTTTTTAGCTACGCAAACAAGCATATCCCGGCTTTTAGGTTTGCGGCTACCTGGGAAGACCATAAACTGCACCCCTTAACTCAGGATTACGCGGATATGCTGGGTTGGGAAGAAATGGTTGCAAAAACCGCGTCGGTTTATAACTCGCTCACGCCCGAAGAAAAAGCCAACACAATTATTGTGGCTGATAATTACGGGGAGGCAGGTGCATTCGCGCATTTTGGCCGCAATTATAAATTGCCCGAAATAGTTTGTCTTAACAGCAGTTTTGCACTATTTGCACCGGCGGATATTCACCCGAAGACAATAATTTATGTAAGTGATGACCGTGATGTAAGCGATTTAGCGCCTATAGTGGATAGCACTAAATTGGTTGGCGAGGTCGCCGATCCGTTGGCAAGAGAATACCGCACAGGTATTTTCATACTAAAAGGCGTAAAACCCACTATCAGCGAACTTTACAAACAAAACCTCAAACAAAAACTGGAGAAATAGCTTTATCCAACAAAAATATCCCTTATATGCGCGGACTAAAAACCATCATTTTCCTCATCATATCCAATACCTTCATGACCTTCGCCTGGTACGGGCACCTCAAGTTTAAAGAATACGACTGGGGTAAAAACCTGAGCTTGATTTCTATAATATTGATAAGTTGGGGATTAGCGTTTTTCGAGTACGTATTCCAGGTACCGGCAAACCGTGCTGGCTTTAAAGGCGATGGCGGCCCTTACAGCCTTGTCCAGCTAAAAACAATTCAGGAAGCCATTACGCTCACCATTTTCATGATCTTCTCCATAGTATTCTTTAAAACCGAGAAATTCGCCTGGAACCATCTAGTGGGTTTTGGCTTGATTGTGCTGGCGGTGTTTGTGATATTTAAGAAGTGGTAAGTGGATGTGCATATTTGCAAATCTGCAGATGTGCAAATGATCGTATTGAACAAATGCTGCTACAAATCATCGTAAACGCAAAAAAGGTGTTGTAACCAAACAACACCTTTTACCTTTATCCTTTTACCTTAAAAACTCCAAAAGCTATCCCGATATCGCGTTAATAATATCATACTGCGTAATAATAGCAATCTGCCCTTCATGCTCCACCAGTACGGCTATATTATCATTATTGATCATCGCCGAGATACGGTCTATTGACGTATTGATATCAACAAACGGAAACGGCGCTGTGCTGATAGTTTTAACCGGTTGAGATTTTAGCGACGGATTTTCCAGCAAGGCATTCAGAATATCGCTCTCGGTGATTTTGCCGATAACCATCCCCGCCTGTGTAACCGGAATCTGTGATATGTTTAAAGATTTAATGGTATTGATAGCCTCTAAAACAGATTTCTCGCTGTCGATGGTTACTATTTCCCGGCTTTCTTTTTTGCTGATGATATCTTTTGCAGTTAGCTTGCCATCCTTCAGGAAGCCACGGTCGCGTAGCCAGTCGTCATTATACATTTTACCCAGGTAGCGTGTGCCATGATCCGGGAAAACTACGACAACCACGTCGCCCTCTTTAAATTTATCCTTCATCTGCAGTAAACCAGCAATTGCCGATCCGGTTGAATTTCCTACAAAGATCCCCTCTTTGCGGGCTACCTCGCGGGTCATTAAGGCGGCATCTTTGTCGGTTACTTTTTCAAAATGGTCTATCAGATCGAAGTTAACGTTGGCCGGCAAAAAGTCCTCGCCAATACCTTCGGTAATGTAAGGATAGATCTCATTCTTATCAAACTCGCCTGTTTCTTTATATTTTTTAAATACCGAGCCATAAGTATCAATACCTAAGATCTGTATAGCAGGATTTTGTTCTTTAAGGTAACGGGCAATACCTGATATGGTTCCGCCTGTACCTACTCCTGCTACCAGGTGGGTTATCTTACCTTCGGTTTGCTCCCAGATCTCAGGGCCGGTAGACTCATAATGCGCCTGCGAGTTTGACAGGTTATCATACTGGTTAGGTTTCCATGAATTTGGCACCTCGCGCTCTAAACGTGATGATACTGAATAATAAGATCGCGGGTCTTCAGGATCAACGTTGGTAGGGCAAACAATAACCTCGGCACCAAAGGCGCGCAGTGCGTCAAACTTTTCTTTCGATTGTTTATCCGTACTGGTAAAAATACATTTATAGCCTTTTATAACAGCGGCAATGGCAAGTCCCATCCCGGTATTGCCGGATGTACCTTCAATAATAGTCCCGCCCGGTTTTAGCTTGCCGCTTTTTTCGGCATCCTCAATCATTTTAAGTGCCATACGGTCCTTAATGGAGTTGCCGGGATTAGTGGTTTCTATTTTAGCCAATACCGTTGCCGGGATATCTTTTACTACCTTATTTAATTTCACCATCGGCGTATTGCCTATGGTTTCGAGTATATTGTTATGCCACATTTTACTGATCGCTATAAATATCTACCAATTTAGTAGAATATAACAAAAGTACAAAAATAGCTTTACCCTGTACTTAAAATCTTAAGTGTTTAACGGTAAGGCCGCCGTTTATCAATTGCTTTAATGATTCAATACCAACCTTTAAATGGGTCTCGACATATTGGGCGCTTACTTTCGAATCACTTTCTGTAGTTTTAACACCTTCAGGGATCATCGGCTGGTCTGATACCAATAATAGCGCGCCTGTAGGTATTTTATTAGCAAATCCGCAGGTAAAAATGGTTGCGGTTTCCATATCCACTGCCATGGCACGTAACTCTTTCAGGTAGCTTTTAAACTTTTTGTCATGCTCCCAAACACGGCGGTTGGTGGTGTAGCATGTACCTGTCCAGTAATCTAATGAAAAATCGCGGATGGTGGTTGATATGGCTTTCTGCAAAGCAAATGACGGCAGTGCAGGTACTTCTGGCGGTAAATAATCGTTAGATGTCCCCTCGCCCCTGATGGCAGCTATGGGCAGGATCAGGTCGCCAACATTATTCTTTCGTTTTAAACCACCGCATTTACCTAAAAATACCACAGCTTTTGGGTGAATAGCGGTCAGCAGGTCCATTACCGTTGCTGCTACCGAGCTGCCCATACCAAAGTTAATAATGGTTATGCCGTTGGCAGTTACGCTTTGCATGGGCTTGTCAACACCCATTATCGGCGCGTTGTCATTCCATTCAGAAAACAGCTGGATATACTTTGAAAAATTGGTCAGGATAATATATTCGCCAAACTCCTCTAAAGGCCGGCCGGTGTAGCGTGGAAGCCAGTTAGCCACAATCGCGTCTTTTGTCTTAAGCCCTTTTTTAACCGGGCTGGTTACTTCTTTTACTTTCGGAAGGTTCTCTCCTTCTTTCTTTACGTTTAATTCTTCGTTCATCATATTTACCCCTCTAAATCTCCCCAAAGGGGAGACTTCTAATTTAATTTATAATTATTTATACTTTCTTGAGCCCTCCCCCTCGGGGAGGGTTGGGAGGGGTTCTTATACAGCAAACCCCGGCATATAGCCAGGGTCGCAGTCTATTTATAACAAATTTAGCCTTTCGGCTTTGTTTTGTTGTTAAGCCACCTTTAATTTTTTAAGGTCTGATTTATCAAACTTCTCGTGTGCGTAATCTAAAGTAATGTTTAGTTTCTTAACATCTTTTTTAGATGGGAATTCAAACATCGCGTCAATCATTATGGCTTCGCAAATTGAGCGCAGGCCACGTGCACCTAACTTAAATTCCATTGCTTTATCAACAATAAACTCAAGTACTTCATCATCAAAATCAAGCGTTACGCCTTCATATTCAAATAACTTTTTGTATTGTTTTAATAACGAATTTTTAGGCTCGGTCAATATGTTGTACAATGCTTCCCTATCCAGCGGATTAAGGTAAGTAAGCACCGGTAAACGGCCTATCAGTTCAGGTATTAAACCAAATGATTTCAGATCCTGCGGGGTAATGTATTTGTAAAGGTTTTTAAGATCAACCTCGCCCTCATTACCTTTTAGCTTATAACCAACTGTTTGCGTGCGTAAACGGTTGGCAATTTTCTTTTCGATACCGTCAAAAGCACCACCGCATATAAATAATATGTTGCTGGTATTAACCGTGATCATTTTCTGATCAGGGTGTTTACGGCCGCCTTGTGGTGGTACGTTAACCATGGTACCTTCTAATATTTTTAACAAAGCCTGTTGTACACCTTCGCCGCTTACATCGCGGGTGATTGACGCATTATCGCTTTTACGGGCAATTTTATCTACCTCATCAATATACACGATACCACGCTCGGCAGTAGCGACATCATAATCGGCAGACTGCAGCAAACGGGTTAAGATGCTCTCTACATCCTCGCCTACATAACCTGCTTCAGTTAATACAGTGGCATCGCAAATGCAAAACGGAACGTTTAATATTTTAGCAAGCGTTTTAGCCAATAAAGTTTTACCTGTACCGGTTTCGCCCACCATAATAATGTTTGATTTTTCTATCTCAACCTCGTCTTTATCAACACGTTGGTTTAACCTTTTGTAGTGGTTGTAAGTAGCAACGGCTAATATTTTTTTAGCATCGTCCTGGCCAATAACGTATTGGTCAAGGTGCGTTTTAATTTCGTATGGCTTTAATATTGCCGGCGAAGTTGGCGAAGTTTTAACCTTGCGCACCTTTAACTCTTCGGCAAGTATCTCATTAGCCTGGTTAACGCATTTATCACAAATGTGTGCATCAAGCCCCGCTATAAGCATCAATGAATCTTGCTTGCCTGCGCCGCAAAATGAACACCTTATCTCTTTACTATTTTTATTCATTGTGATTTATAGTTAGCAAAATTACGCAATTGGTATTATAAAAAAAAACTTAAGTCCTAAGCCATAAGTCTTGATCAAAATCAGCGACTATAGACTAAGGACTTAAGACTACAACTTACTAATTACTTCTTTGTTTTACTGCCTTTTAATATTTCGTCAATCATACCAAATTCTTTGGCTTCTTCGGCAATCATCCAATAGTCACGGTCTGAAGCTGTGTTTACTTTGTCAAATGATGCGCCGCTATGATCGGCAATGATCTGGTATAATTCTTTTTTCAGCTTGGTGATCTCATGGTAAGAGATCTCGATATCTGACTGTTGGCCTTGCGCGCCGCCTGATGGCTGGTGAATCATTACCCTTGAGTGTGGTAGTGCCGCTCTTTTACCTTCGGAACCTGCACATAATAATACAGCGGCCATTGACGCTGCCATACCTGTACAGATGGTCGCAACATCGTTAGATATAAATTGCATGGTATCATAAATACCTAAGCCTGCATATACAGACCCGCCCGGCGAGTTGATATAGATCTGGATATCGCGTTTGGCATCTGCCGATTGCAAAAACAATAACTGCGCCTGGATAACATTGGCATTCTGATCGTATATCGCGTCACCCAGGAAAATGATCCGGTCCATCATTAAACGTGAAAACACGTCCATCTGGGCCACGTTTAACTGGCGCTCTTCAATAATATATGGTGTCATGCCCGTAATACCCGGAGCAGTGACTATACCTGTAGGGGTATTGCTGCGGTTTACGCCGCCAATAAATTTATCTACATAGGTGCTGCTGATGCGGTGATGCTTAACAGCATATTTTCTGAATTCGTTTTTATCTGGATTACTGTTCATGTGTATGTGTTTTTTACTTGTGGTTGTATAGGCGGTTGCCCGCGATAAATATAGTTTTTAGTTGAATATATTTTAAATGATAAAGTTTGTTAAAAGTAAAATAATTACCCCTCTAAATCTCCCCCAAGGGCAGACTTCTCGTCGCGCTGATAAAAGCCCTCTCCATTGGGGAGGGTTGGGAGGGGTAAAAAAAAAGCATCCCTTTTGAGGATGCTTTTTAAAATATGCTTAAGGATATACTTATTTAGCCAACGCTTTAAAATCGTTGTAAAATATGTCCTTTTTGTCTAAAGTAATTACGCTCTTAATATAATCTAATGTTTTAAGGGCTTTTACTTCGTCAAATACTTTATTAGCATTCTCTTTGTTTTGAAGGTATTGTACCGCGTATTGCGATAATTGCTCATCAGCAATTGGGGTTGGGCTGTACATTCTGAATTGCTGATCAAGGCTTTGTTTTGCTGCCGCAAAAACTTCTTCGTATTTTATCTCGATGTTGTTGTCTTTAATGATCTTGTTTTCTATCAAAGTCCATTTAAGGTTTTGTGCAAAATCATTATAGCCGCCTTCTAACTCTTCGTCAGTCAATTTCTCGTTAGTAACCTTTAACCAGCGTTTCAGGAAATCATCAGGTAAATCAAACTTCACTTTATCTACGCTGTAGTTATAGATATCGTTTTGCAGTTTACGTTCAGCATCCTGGCTCATCATGCTTTCTAACTCTTCGGTTATCTTAGCTTTAAAACCGGCTTCGTCGGTTACAACACCTTCGCCAAATAATTTATCAAAGAACTCCTGATTCAGATCGCTTTCTTCTAAGCGGTTAACATTCTTAACAGTTAATTTGAAGTTTGATTTCAAATCAGCCGCTTCAGCTTCGTCTATGCCTAAAATTGCTGCTACCTTTGGGGTATCGTTGTTGTAGGCTTTCTGAATATCCAGCGTTACGTCATCATCCTTTTTTAAGCCGATAAGCGATTTTTTAATGTCCGCGTCCTGGATCTGCTCTAATCTTACTGATGTTGTATTGCTTATTCCATCATCAAAAACAGAACCATCCGGCGAAAGCTGCGTTAATTGCGCATATAAAACATCATCCTCTGCCGATACGTCAGGATTTGTCATTTTGCCATAGCTTCTGCGGATATTTTTAACACGCTCGGCTAAAGTTTCGTCATCTATCTTGATCACATACTGGGTAAGTTTATCTTTTGATGAAAAATCTAAAGCAAACTCAGGGGCCAAACCAATTTCGTAGTTAAACTCAAATTTGTCAGCAAAGTCCCAGTTATATTGTTGCGTATCGTCAACCTTAGGTAGCGGTTGGCCTAATACTTCCAGTTTTTGTTCGGTGATGTAATTGTTCAGGGTATCTGATAATAGGTTGTTCACCTCGTCAACCAAAATACTTTTGCCATACATTCTTTTTATATGTGCCGGCGGAACCATTCCCGGACGGAAGCCCGGCATATTTGCTTTTTTAGCATGGTCTTTTATTGCCTTATCAACACGTCCCTGGTAATCGGCAGGGTCAATATTGATCTTTACTACTGCATTCAGGTTGTCGATCTTTTCCTGTGTAATATTCATCTTTAATGGGTATTTAAGTATTAAGTACCTGCGTTTACGGCTTATTTAATTGAAGCCTATAAATTTAGAGGCGCAAAAATACGAATTTATTTTTAATTAGGTGATGTTGAATAATGATACTTTCAAACTCACAAAATTGAATTTATTGGCCTTTTCGTGTTAAGAAAAACACTTATTGTACAGTATTGTGTAATTATTCTGTTATAAAGACGAATAAAGCTACTTGAATATACATTATAGCTAAAATTCTCGTTAAAATTGCGTGCTGATAATGTGCTGCTTTGAATAACCCCCGTTACTTATAGGTGTAATCATCATCACACCCTTACTAATTTAAATCTTTAGTTAAAAAAATTAGGACACTAAATCCTGTGGCGTAGCTATGCTTAAATTTTAAGTATCTATTCTGCGGCTTACATATAACCTACATCTGCATCTATATAAAATAATTAAATACTTAACCAACTAACACTTATGAAAATCAACACACAACTACCTATGAAAAAGTTAATGAAACCATTAGGATTACTATTTTGCATGGCCGCGATCGTATCCTGTTCAAAAAAAGACCAGCCTTTACCGGTTGATGTTACTCCAATTAACCCCTTATCTGATTTCACAATCACCGCCGATCCGTCCGATGCACTGACGTATATGTTTACCAGCCTGGCAAAAAATGATATCAAGTTGGCATGGAGATTTGGCGACGATAGCTTATCTACCGACTCCAACCCGACTCACACTTACCAAACTACCGGAAATTACCAGGTGAGTTTAGAGACTACTTCAAAAACCGGCAATACGTCAAACAAATACACAAATTTACTGCTTGATCCTAATAAAATATTGCAAGCTACCGCCGTGAAAACAGAAGTCTTATACCAACTTCAGTTTGGCATTACAATAAACGCAAAAATTAAATCTGCGGCATGGACATTTAACGCGGTAGATCCCGTTACAGCAGTTGTTAAGACTACAACCAGCACCTCATTAACGCCTTTGGTATCGTTCGCTTACGGAAGCTTTAACAATTTTTCGTTAACGGTTACTACTGATAAAGGAAGTGTGGTAACTATTAGTAAGAGTGTTACAACAGATGGTATAGCTACCGATGTTACCCAAACCAATGTAGGTTATTCAGTAACATATGATAACACTGACAATACAAATGAAAACGCTGCAAAATTGATAGATAACAACACACAAACCAAGTTTGGTTATTACTCGGCTTTCCCCGGCGATGAAAATATTCAGCTTACATTCCCGGCACCAATAGCTGTAAAACTGTATGCTATTGAAAATGGAAACGACTCTGAAAGTACCCGCGATCCGAAAGAATGGTATATTGAAGGATCAAATGATGGCGGTACTACATGGAGCCAGGTAGATCACCAATTACTAACCATTGGTTTTGCTGATTATTTAACCTCAATAGGCCAATATGATACCAGATATTACAGGTATTTTTATTACCCGATAGCAAATCCAAAAGCTTATTCAATGTACAGGTGGAGAATTGTGAGCACGTTTGCAGGTGCATTCCAAATTATGGAGTTCAAATTATTCGAATAACAATCTCTGTCAACTTAAAAAAATGCCCGGCGTGTAACCGGGCATTTTTTATTTACAATTAATTGAATTTAACTACATTATTTTTAACCGGCTTAACCGTTTTAAGATAAGCGTAAATTGATGCCAGATCGCCATCTGTCATTTTGCTGTATTGCCACCATGGCATAATGGTTTGAAATTGGCCTGCGGCTACGGCTTGCGCTTTACCTGGATCGTTAAAGGCTTTAAACCTGGCTATAAACATTTGTTTTGACCAGTTACCTATTCCTGTAGTAACATCGGGTGTAATATTTGCAGGGCGCAAAGTGTGGCCGTTTACCTTAAATTCTTTACCGCCTGCAAACTCAAGGCCTGCAATGATCTTCCCTTTATCATCCTGCGAATGGCATTCCTGGCAGGCGCTTGATTGTACCAGGTATTCGCCGTATTTAACACTATCCCTGGTATCAGGCTTTGTACCTAATGTTGCCTTTTGCGGCATGGTGTGTACAATAATATTAAGCGGGAAATCAAGTTTGGACTTTGGGTAATCTGTAGTTACCGGCTTAAGCGTACGGATGTAGACAATGATAGAATAGATATCCTCCCTATCCATTTTTGAATAATACGGCCACGGCATTAATGGAAATATAGCCGAACCATCCTTTTTTACACCCGTAGTTATGGCGCGAAATAACTCGCCGTCTGTCCATGACTGTAGTTTAGCCGGGGTAATATTAGGTACAATGACATCGCCGGGAAAACCTTCGCCTGCGCCAAATTTATCACCGCCTACTCCCAGCCGGTTTGTATCTATCGGATTGCCAAATCTTACCGGGTCTTTAGGCGAATGACAATCCAGGCATGCAGCCACGTTGTTGGCAAGATATTTACCGCGCGCTATACGTTGCGGGCTGGCTTCTACTTTAATATTTTCTGCAGGGCCAACATTTGGCAGGGCCAGTGTAACATAGGCTACAACACCAATGAGTACAATAACAATAATAATTGCCAGGTAAGCAATTGCTTTAATAACTTTTTTCATGATTGTGGTAAGGGTTGATATGCAGCAAAAGCCTGAAAAGACATTAGCCGCAGGTTTATGTTTAGTCTACTTTGGTTAATGATGAAACGCCTGATTTTTGATTATGGATACTTGTTGGGTTTCCTTTGTACTTGATAGATGCTGCCCCGCTGCTGTTAATGGTCAGATCGCGCAATACATTAATTTCGCAATCGCTGGCGCCCGATGTTTCAATGTTGTAGTTACCCGTCACAAAATCAAAGGCATGTAACTTACCCCCGCCATCCATCTCAATGTTATGTGCACTGGCCTGCCCCTTTAAAGTAATTTCTGTTACACCGCTGCTTTTGGTATTTACATCAGCAGCGTCAAGGTCAAGATCCAGTTTTGTAGCACCAGACAGGTCGAACTCAACATTTTTAGTAACCAATTTCCCATCAGTACTAATATCAATTGCCCCTGAAGTTTTTATAGCATTGATATTTTTAATACCAATAGTAACCGTGATCTCGCCGCTGCTGCATATATTTTTTTTATCGGTTGATACTTTTAGCTTGTCACCGCTTACTTCAGTTTTAATGTATTTAAGCAGGTTATCATCGGCAGATATTGTTATGTTTAATGAACTGTCCTGTTTAAGGGTGATCTTATAAGCGCCCGCAATATCCAATTTTGTAAAGTCGGCCACCTTGCGGTTTTCGGGGACCACATGTCCTGACCCTTTGACACAACCCGATTTACATGAGGATAATAACAACAGGCAACCAGCCGTAAAAATTACCAGGAAGGTTAAGTAAGCTTTTCTCATCATATTGATTTTTAGTTTAATAAGCTAAATGGTTTATTGAAGTTACAAAAAAAATCAGGAGCTAATTAGCTCCTGACCAAAATATATAGTGAACTTTTGCAAAAGTGTGCGTAGGTTATAAGCTTGCCATTTTTTCTTCGGCTTTACGTACTGCGGTTTTTGTGGTATTTACCTCGTTGCTATTGGCTGCCACAAGTTGCGATTTGTTAACAGTTGATGACTGGCTATATTTAAGGCTGTAATCATTTATATTACCTGATAGGTTAGCAGTTGCGCGGTTGTTAACGGTGATGTCGGCAGCAAAAGCGTCTAACTTTAATTGTGCGGCTGCATTGTTATTTAGCGTTACTTTCAGATCAATAGCGGCTAATGTTCCGTATGATTTAACAGTGGCATTATCATTAGCTGTTATCGCGTGCAGATCGGCAACGGTTACCAATACTACCAGTTTATCAGCAGTGTATGACGAGATGCGCAGTACACCGTCCTTGTCTTGCACCAAAGCGTTTTTAGCGTAGTATTTGTCAAACACTTTTACCTGGTCTTTATCGCCGTTGGTAATATAAACTTCAACGTTTCCTGAAGCTTCAATTTTATTAATATTGTTTGTTGCTACCAATACGGCAGCTTGATTGCCATCAACATTTTTAGTTGCGGCACTTGCCATTGTTACACTTAATATGATGGTTAACAATGTGATCAGGGTTACTATTCTTGTTTTCATTTTCGTAATTATTTGTTGTGATTATCTTTTTTGTTATTTTAAATACACCCATAAGACAGCAGCAAATAACCAGACGTTACAGCGAAATACGGCGAAATCGACACACTATCTGTTTTACTCGGTAAAGGCCATGAAACCATCGGTGAAAACGGCAGGAAAATTAAAGAGTTATGACAGTAGAATATGATGATTAGCAATTTGGCGTGTCTAAGCGGCACCTGATCAATATAAAAACGCAATGTTTTTTCGCCTTAAAAAACTATTTGTGTCTTTGCGGGAATCTATAAACACTGTTTACTCTGAATAACTATTAAAAAATAGAGCCTGCTACTTTTAAAAAATTGCACGATTACTTTTAATTAATAATGATACTTTTGGTTCATACCAATCACAATGAAAAAAAATCTGTTTATTATCGCCGTTATAGCGTTTGTCTATTCATGTAAAAAGTCTGAAACCGCCAAAGCACCAGATCCTACTTTTTGTTGGAAATGTTATATGTATAAATCCTATCCGGGCATTGGGCTTGATCTCGCAGATCCTATAATTTCTACCAGGTGTGATAGTACCCAGGCTCAAATAGATAAGTATGTTTCTGATAATACAATTAAAGTTATCAGCGGTAATTCTACAAAACTCACTCAGATAATAAACTGCACCAAACAATAAATTGAGGCAATGATATTAAGCGCTCTGTAAATAGTGTCTAAAGTTTGGCTGATGCGGATTAATATTGACGGAAGTATATCCCGTTAGAGGTAATATTTTTCGCCGTTAAATTTGATCTTACCGGCATCCAGCAACAGGCGGATGGTATCAAGCCGCTCTTTTTCTACACCGTTCTTTATGGCCGATACCAGATCGCTGATATCTAATGGAGCTTCGCTTAGCAGCTGTGCTATCTCGGTGGTAATATCATCCGTCACATCAACGGCATTTTGTGCGCGCTTTTCTTCAAGACATACGTCGCAAATTCCGCATTTATTGGCTTTGGGCTCGTCAAAATAAGACAACAATAATTGGCTGCGGCATATTTTATGGGTGCAGTAAGCAAATACGGCTTCTATCTTTTTACGATAGGTTTGCTTACGCTGCTCAATATATTGCTTATTGATATATAGGTTGTTGGGTTGTTGCCTGGCTTTTAAATAAGTAACCTGCGGCTGATCATTCTGCGGCAGGTAACTCAATATATTATATTCCTGCAGTTGCTTCAGGCCTTCTATTACCTGCTGCACACTCAGGTTTGCGCGGCGGGCAATATCAAACTCTTTTAAACGTACATAGTTTTCAAACGCGCCACCGTACGACCGCAGCAGGGTTTTAATAAATCCGTCCCAGCCGGCATTCTGGATCTGGAAATTATACAACTGCTCGTTAAATACCTCAAACCTGAACCGCGACGGTAAAAACACACTTTCATTAAACGACAGGTATTCATCCTGCTCTAAAAACTTGAGCGCGTTTAACGTTTTTATTACATCGAGTTTATACTTGGCGCAAAACGCGCCCAGGTCAAGGTCGAAGTTGATACCCGCGCCCGCGCCATAAGCAACCGAGTAATAGTTTGACAGGTAATGGTAAACCTGTTTGATCTCATCAACCGAAGGGAAACTCAGCTCGAATAACTTTTCTTGCCGTGCCCTGTCTGCATTATTATATAGTAGGACACCATAGGCTTTATTTTCATCACGCCCTGCCCTGCCGGCTTCCTGATAATAAGCCTCCAGGCTTTCGGGCGGGTCTTTATGGATCACAAAACGTACATCGGGTTTGTCTATCCCCATACCAAACGCGTTGGTAGCTACTATGATATTTGTTTTATTGATCTTCCAGCTTTCCTGTTTTTTTGAGCGTTCGTCTGGCGTTAAACCGGCGTGGTAATAGTCGGCGCTTATGCCGTTATCGTTATAAAATTTTGCTATTTCTGCACATTCACGACGGCTGCGTACGTAAACAATACCACTGCCTTTCACGCCTGTGGCGATGTCGAGCATTTTGCGCAGCTTATTCTCTTCAAACTGCACTACATAACTTATATTCTTTCGCTCGAAGCTTTTCTGAAATACAACCCCGTTTTTAAACTGCAGTTTATCCTGGATATCTATACGCACTTCGGCAGTCGCGGTGGCGGTAAGCGCCAGTATGGGTACATCCGGGTGCAACTCGCGCAGGTCAGCGATATGCAGGTACGCCGGCCTGAAGTCATATCCCCATTGCGAGATACAGTGCGCCTCATCAACCGCGAAAAGGTTCACCTTCATGTATTTTATCCGCTCGCGCACCAGATCAGACAATAAACGTTCAGGTGACAGGTATAAAAACTTAACCCCATTATAGATACAGCTATCCAGCGCCAGGTCTACCTCGCGCTTGCTCATGCCGGCAACTATGGCTATTGCCTCTATCCCTTTTTGCTTCAGGTTTTCAACCTGGTCTTTCATCAGCGCTATCAGCGGCGATATTACAATACAGATCCCATGCTTAGCCAGCGCGGGCACCTGGAAACATACCGACTTGCCCCCGCCCGTCGGCAGCAGCGCCAGCGTATCGTTGCCCAGCAATACAGACTGGATAATATCCTCCTGCATAGGCCGGAAAGCGTCATGGTTCCAATAAGCTTTTAATATTTCCTGTATTGTCATTAAAATTACCGCAGTGTCAAAACTATTATATTTTAACCACGTTTTCATGGATACGCTCACTAAAATGCCTCAATAGTTTTATCTTAGCACCGAAAACATTAACCCTCATGAAGCTACTTAAACTAACATTTATATTTTTAATTGTGGCTTGCAACGTGCAGGCCCAGAAATGGAACGTTGAAGCCCCCCCGGGAACATCAAAAAAAGTAACCATAAACACTACCGAAGGCACCTGGATGAACCTGGACGTAAGCCCCGATGGTAAAACCATTGTGTTTGACCTTTTAGGCGATATTTATAATGTCCCTATTACCGGCGGAAAAGCTGTTTTACTGGCAGGCGGTAAATCTTACGAGGTACAGCCCCGTTACAGCCCTGATGGTAAACAGATCTCATACACCAGCGATAAAGAAGGTGGTGACAATATCTGGGTGATGAATGCCGACGGCAGCAATAAACACTCTATCACCAAAGAAAGCTTCAGATTATTGAACAACGCGTCATGGACGCCTGACGGCCAATACCTGGTAGCCCGTAAACACTTTACAGGCTCACGCTCATTAGGTGCAGGCGAAATGTGGATGTACAACAAAAACGGCGGCGACGGTATCCAGTTAACCAAACGTAAAAACGACCAGCAGGATGCCGGCGAACCTATTGTATCGCCCGATGGCAAATTTGTTTACTGGAGCGAGGACGTTACCCCCGGACCAAATTTTGAATACAGCAAAGACCCTAACGCGGGCATTTACGCTATAAAACGCCTTAACCGCGAAACCGGTAAAATAGAAACCGTAACCGGCGATGCCGGCGGCGCATGCCGTCCGCAAATATCGCCAGATGGTAAGTTGCTGGCTTTTGTTAAACGGGTAAGGTTAAAATCGGTGATCTACCTGCATAAATTAGATACCGGGGAAGAATGGCCTGTGTACGATGACCTGTCGCATGATCAGCAGGAAACCTGGGCCATTTTTGGCGTTTATCCTAACTTTGCCTGGACACCCGACAGTAAAAACATTATTTTTTACGCCAAAGGCAAGATCTGGAACCTGGATATCGCAACGCTAAGCGCTGTACAGATCCCATTTGAAGTTAGCTCGCAGCAAACAATTACCGATGCTTTGCATTTTCAGCAAAAAGTTTTCCAGGATGATTTCCCGGCGCGGATGATCAGGCAATTGACTACGTCGCCTGATGGCAAACGCGTGGCATTTAACGCCGCCGGGTATATTTATGTAAAAGACCTGCCGCAAGGCGTACCTACCCGTGTTGATACTACCGGCGATTTTGGGTACAGCCCAAGCTTTAGCCCCGACGGCAAAACATTGGTTTATATTGCATGGAACGATGTATTGAAAGGATCTATCAATACTGTCGACTTAACCACGCACCTGATAACCAAACTAACTGCCGATAAAGGTTTTTATTACACCCCGAGATATTCAAACCACGGCGATAAGATCATCTATCGTAAAGGCGAGGGTAACGAAGTGCTGGGTTTTGCTTATGGCACCAACCCGGGTATCTATACCATATCCACATCTGCAGGCAGCACACCGCAAATGATCCTTGATAATGGTATTAACCCGCGCTTCTCTACCGATGACAGTAAGATCTATTACCAAAGCCGCGAGGGTGATAAAAAAGCATTTAAGGTGATGGACGTAAGCGGTGCTAACCAGCGTACTTTATATACATCAACTTACACCACCCAGTTTGAACCCAGCCCTGATGGTAAATGGATGGCTTTTACCGAGCTGTTTAACTGCTACATTACCCCAATGGTTAACGCCGGTAGCCCGCTTGACCTTTCAGCAAGCAATAAATCATTACCTTTAACAAAGCTGACCAAGGATGCAGGCACATTCCTGCACTGGAGTAACGACAGCCAAAAACTAATGTGGACCATGGGCCCTAAATATTATACCAGGGATATCCACAGCGCTTTTAACTTTATTGATGGCAGTAACCCGCCGATAGATACCGCCGGTGTTGATATAGGCCTTAGATTAAAAACCGACGTACCTGACGGCAAAATAGCCTTTACCAATGCCCGCATCATCACTATGAAAGATGATGAGGTGATAGAGAAAGGCACCATAGTTATTGATCATAATAAAATATTCGCCGTAGGCAAAGCCGGCGAAGTACAAGTACCTGATGATGCCAAGATCATTGATGTTGCCGGTAAAACCATTATGCCCGGACTGGTTGATGTGCACGCACATTTACACCCTAGCCCTGATGGTATTTCGCCGCAGCAGGACTGGAATTATTTTGCCAACCTGGCTTATGGTGTTACCACCGCGCACGACCCGTCAAGCAATACCGAAATGGTTTTCAGCCAGTCTGAAATGTTAAAGGCCGGCCGCATGATAGGGCCCCGGGTATATTCTACCGGCTCGATATTATATGGTGCCGATGGCGATTTTAAAGTGGTAATAAACAGCCTTGACGATGCAATGTCTGCAGTGCGCCGTTTAAAGGCAGTAGGTGCTTTTTCGGTTAAAAGTTATAACCAGCCCCGCCGCGAACAGCGCCAGCAGATTATTGAAGCTGCCCGCCAGTTGCAAATGGAAGTAGTGCCCGAAGGCGGATCGACATTTTTGACCAATATGAACATGATCCTTGACGGGCATACCGGCATTGAGCATAGCATACCTGTCTGGCCGGTTTATAATGATGTAAAATCATTATGGAACGATAGCAAGACCGGCTATACCCCTACGCTGATTGTGAGCTACGGCACCCAGTTTGGCGAAAACTATTGGTATGACCGTACCGAGGTTTGGAAAAATGAGCATTTGCTGAGCTTTACGCCACGTCAGATCATAGATGCAAGATCACGCCGCCGCACAACTTCTGAATATGGTGAATACGGCCATATCGAGATCTCAAAATATGTTAAACAGATTGCCGACGGCGGCACCAAGGTTAACATGGGTGCCCATGGACAGATCCAGGGTATAGGCGCGCACTGGGAAATGTGGATGCTGGCACAAGGCGGCATGACACCATTACAGGTGATCAGGTGCGCTACCATGAACGGTGCTTCTTATTTAGGCATGGATAAAGAAATAGGCTCATTAGAGCGTGGTAAACTTGCCGACATGATCGTATTAAACCAAAACCCATTGGATGATATCCGCAACAGCGATAACATTAAATATGTGATGATCAACGGTCGCCTGTACGATTCTGAAACTATGAACGAAATTGGCAACCACGAAAAACTGCGCGGCCGTTTCTGGTGGCAACTAAACCGTGGCGACGGTGTTACCTTACCCGTAGGCAATACAGAAACGTATTTGTATACCATTGAGGATGGGGATTAATTGATTGATTTCGGATGTCGGATATCGGATTTTCGATTTAGAATAATATAGCAAACAAGGCCTGCAAAAATTGCAGGCCTTGTTTGTTTGTGGGTGTAGTAAATGTATTTAAATTAGTGTTGTTATGGATAATTATAGACAACAAATAAAAAACGAAGTACAATTACTTTCTGATGTTAAGAAAATAGCATTTGCCGCGTTGACAAGTGAAAAGCTATATCCTAATTATGTTTTTTTTCAAAAAAATACAGGATGGGGTAACGCTGGAATCCTGGAGAGTGCATTAGTCGTTATTTATCAATCGATGTTAAATAGAAATAAGATAGATAAGGAAATAATAAAAGATTCTATTTTTGCCGTCGACTCCATAACCCCCGATACAGAAGATTTTCCAGGCTTATTGACATCATTTGCATTAGATTCTTGTACTTCAATATATAATACATTAAACTACTTACTTGACAACAATATCGAGCACATTATTGATGTTGCCATATATGCGAGGGATACGGTAGATATGTTTGTGCAAGAAAAAGAAGATCTCGAATATAGTGATCCCTATTTTGAGTTAAAGATCGTCAATGATCAGTTTATGGTAAGGGAAACCAACAGACAAATGATGTTATTAAAAAGATTAAGGAATATTCAGGACAACGAGTTATTTAACTTAATTGACAATCTGAGAGATAGAACAGCAATAATTGATATCAATTTACTACCATAAATACTTCAAGACACTGATCGAAGTTTAAAAACTTCGTCCTAAAATGTAGCAAGCATTCTGCTTGCTGTCACTAATCGAAGTTTAGCGACATAAAAGGCTATCTCTTTTCTGTGAACCTATACACAGGTACTTTTTGCTTAACTAATGTTGCTTTTATGCCGTAAGCATTAAAAGAATCTATCATATTTTGAATATTATCAACTTTTATGGTCAGCGACATTTTATCGTCCAAAATATTATCTTTTTTAGTGACCACAACTTTTTGAAACTGTGCCTGGATAGCTCTTGCTAAGAGATGGAAACGTTGATTATCAATAGCCGCGTATGATGCAGAAAAAGAATTGCGGCTAATATGAGGCAAATCGGTAACAAACTTTTTCAAAATTTTCTTATCGACAACTTCCAGTTGTATGGCATCCATTAAACTGTCAGACACCGTATATTCTACATTCAAATGGTTAAGGATAGCTTTAAGAACCTGTTTCGCTTCTATTTTTCTTTGGCTTTTGTAACAATATGAGATATAAGATTTTGCTATCCTATCCGGCAATATCACCTGATTTTCGGCAATATCCAAAAAGGTTGATAAACGGTAGGCCAGACCGTCAGAAATGAGCAATTCGTTATAATAACTATCACTATGCTGGTTAATAAAGGTCCTGCTAACCTGGAATAAAGAAAGCGTCATATTAAAATATTCAGGCAGATCCTGATCTTTATAATAGGTTGCATATCGATTGGTTAAAGCTTCGTACATCTTTTCGGCTTGTGTCGGCGCTGAAGGTATAATTGTCGTTACTACAGGTGAAGTCACCCTTCCATCCAAAATATCGCTAATTATTTCGTTGGTAAGATCTCCCGGATTCCCTATCCACCGAATGGTGTTTTTATCGTCTATCACCACACAAAATGGTATGTCCTTTATATTGAAATCATCAAATGTTTGTCGCGTTTCATCTGAAACAACTGTCGAAGAAAAATCAACCCTGTTTAATAATGCTTTTACCCTATCTTCTTTTTCGTCTGTTATAGATAAAAACACAAGATTAGTTCTTGCTTTATTTTTGTTAGCCAGGTTATTCATGTGCGGCACAGATTCTAAACAAGGCGCGCACCACGTCGCCCAAAAATCAATAACAATAAACTTTCCGCTTAAATCTTTGGATTGAGGCGCATTTTTGATCCAGTTGGTAATATGTATTTCGGGCGCTTTGTCGCCTGTTTTGACCTGGGCCAAAGTTGTAAATGGCGCAAAAAAGAGAACAACTACTAATAGTAAATATCTTTGAGGCATGATGTGATGATTAGGTTTAAATTGGGGAGAATTAATGTAAATATAGTAATTCTTAAAATAGAAACTTATTTTCACACTACTACTGGCCGAAATTTAGCGGAACCTAAATCGTATCATAATATTGTAGCATTCTGCCTGCAAACAAAAATCATTACCTTAGGCTTTATACAATACCAAAACGCCATGTTAAAAAAAGGAGAACATATTGAAGGCACACCTGCCGAATTACAGGTATTGCTTGATACAGATGCCGAAGCTAAGGAGTTTTTTGAGGGTCTTTCAAAATCATACAAGCAAGGTTATTGTGATTGGGTAGGCTCTGCCAAACAGGAAGAAACCCGTAAAGTAAGGGCTGATAAAGCCATGATCATGCTGCGCAATAAGCAGAAAACATTAAAGACTTAACCTTACTCATTATTTGTCTACCCTCATAAACAACAAGACCCGTTACCAAAAAATAACAGGCCTTGTTGCATTTAATCTACTTACACAAAATCTTATCTGTCTCTTTTATCGTGGTGTTCAAAGCCGCCCCATTTGCCGCATAGTTCCACATTGGCTTTTACAGCATTATAAATATTGGTATTGCTGGCATTGCTGATAACTATGGTGCCGTTGGTGCGGGTTGCTGCATCTAATGCGGCGGCAGCGTTGTTACCAATTAACCGGGTCAGGTCAAGCTTAGTTATTGCGGCAATGTCTGTAGTACCATCTACCGTTACATTTTCGGCTTCGACTTTTATCAATGCATCATCATTAAAATCAAACTCTATCGGGGTTACCGTTCCGCTTTGCGATGTATAATTACCCTTTAAGGTTAACGGTATATCACTGCCCGAGCTTTTAACAAATAAAGCCTTTACTTCAATTTCATCATATTCGCCCGTCGCAATAGCAGCGCTGATGGTTGTCGGGCTTAGCGCAAACAGGTCAATACTTGTTAAATTACGCGATTTGATCTCAATTTCGGTACCGTTCTTTTTGGCTTCCAGTTTGAAAGCGCTCACGTTGGCAATGCCCGATGTCCAGGTAATGCCTGCCGCAGCTGCATTTGCAGCCAGGCTGTTGGCGGTTAGGCCGCTGTTAGTGTTTACACCTACCGGGCTAAGCTTTCCGCTTGCACTTAAGGCGAAGGAGATTTGTGTATCGGCACTGTTTGACGGAGATGCCTTATCCCCTTTTTTGCAGGCGCTGAAGATGGATACCAAGCCCAACGCATAGCAGCCAATAATGATGTGGTTTAATCTGATATTCATAATAATTAAGGTTGTTATTTATAATGAATACGGTAACAAACACCACGATGGTTGCTTTAACTAATAAATTATTAACTAAAAGCTTCAATAATTGACCAACAAAGTAGTTTTAAGATAATTGTTTGCGAGATTTGGCAGCTATTGCAGCACGAAAAATGAGTTTAATCAACCCTTAGGTGTACCGAAAAACAAAACATAGCCATCAGCATCACTTACTTCAAAACCGCGCAGGCCATCACTGTTGTCATGGATCGGTTTCTTAAAGGTGACACCGGCCGAACTAAATTCTTCAAACAAAGCATCAGGGTCTTCTACAGAAATATACGCGTCCCAGGGAGCCCATTCGTGCCTGGTATGGTTGGGAATGGGTTTTACATCGTCGGCAATTGCCTTCAGCATGATAGAGACAGGCCCGCGGCCCACCATGGCCCAATACGGATCATCATCGGGCCCGGTGTACCATATCTCAAAACTCAATTTATCGACATAATAAGCTACCGAATCTTTCAGGTTAGAAACAATGAAAAATAGTGTGATGAAATTGAGTTTTGACATTACCTATTAAATTAATACATATAAAAAAAAGACTAAAAGCAGACTAATGGTAATGACCTGCTAAGGCAAGAAGTCAAGGAATTTTCGTATCTTTGAAAGAAGCAAAAGCATCATTTCTTTGCTGACATTCCGCTGCACTAATTTAATTTATTTTTCACCGATTTCGGAACATCGTTCATTAATTTTTACACAAGTATCTGATTTACTTTAATTTAAGTAAAAAACCTACTACCGACATAAAGCCACATAACTGAAAAATAGCTTTTTTTACTACCGGCATAAAGGCCGATGCCCGATAAACGCATTTTTTTACTACCGGTAAAATGGTTCATACCCGATAAAGGCATTTTTATACTACCGGCAAACAAGCCAATACCCGTGTGAATTAAAAAACACAGCGCAACAAAAAAGCCCCCGGAAATCCGGAGGCTTTGTATAATTAGCAAGGTTAATTACCTTTTGTCTATCTCAACATATTCCCTGTTAACAGCGCCGTTGTAGATCTGGCGCGGACGACCAATAGGTTCTTTGTTTTGCTTCATTTCTTTCCATTGCGCGATCCAGCCCGGTAAACGGCCCAGCGCGAAAAGCACGGTAAACATATCCGTAGGGAAACCTAAAGCACGGTAAATAATACCTGAATAAAAGTCAACGTTAGGATATAGCTTGCGTTCAACAAAGTAAGGGTCTTTCAAGGCAACTTCTTCAAGGCGTTTGGCAATTTCCAAAACCTCGTCGTTAATGCCTAATTTTTCAAGGATATCGTCGCAAGCCTTTTTGATGATCTTGGCGCGTGGGTCAAAGTTCTTGTAAACACGGTGACCAAAACCCATCAGGCGGAAAGGATCGTTCTTGTCTTTAGCCTTGTTGATCCATTTGTCGGTGTCGCCACCGTCCTCTTTGATCTTCTCCAGCATCTCGATAACAGCCTGGTTAGCGCCGCCATGCAGCGGGCCCCAAAGCGCAGAGATACCTGCAGATACAGAAGCATAAATATTAGACTCGGACGAACCTACGATACGCACTGTAGATGTAGAGCAGTTTTGCTCGTGATCAGCATGCAGTATCAATAAGGTATTCATGGCACTTACCACTACCGGGTCAATCACAACGTCTTCGGTCAGTTGCCCAAAGGTCATGTTCAGGAAATTGGTAACGTAGTCATATTTGTTCTGCGGATACATCACCGGGTGGCCCAATGATTTTTTATAGATCCACGATACTATGGTAGCCATCTTGCTCAGCATTTTAACAATGCTCAGGTTCAGCTCTTCCTTAGTTTGGTTTGATTTTAATGATTCCGGGTAAAATGCAGATAATGAACATACCAATGATGACAACTGCCCCATAGGATGTGATTTTGACGGAAAGCCATCAAAAAACTTCTTCATATCCTCATGCACCAGCGTATGGCGGCTTATCTCGTACTGAAAATCTGTTAACTGTTTGGTAGTTGGCAGGTCGCCGTATATCAACAGGTAAGCTACCTCAATAAAAGTTGACTTTTCGGCCAATTGTTCAATTGCATAACCGCGGTATTTAAGTACCCCAAGCTCACCATCTAAAAAGGTGATACCGCTTTGGGTTGCACCTGTATTTTTATAACCGATATCAAGAGTTACAAAACCACTTTGATCTCTCAATTTTGAAATATCAATTGCTTTTTCTCCTTCCGTACCCTCAATAATCGGAAGATCATATGTTTTATCACCTATTTTTAATTGCGCTGAGCTTGACATAGAAAGAATTTAGTATATGCAACAAATATATGTAAATCTGCGTATATATTCACCTTAAACTAAGGTTGTGTAATTGTAAAAAAATTGTCTTATAAACTAAACTTAATTCAATGAACTACATTTTTTTATTAGCACCTTGACATAATTATTGTATATTTATCAATGACATTCCCCGACGTTAATGTTTTATTAATCCCCGTCTATTATAGCGTAGGTTTGCCCCTGATAATCCTGGTAGCAATGGCACTTTTTATGCTGCTTACCTATAAACATTACATCAAAAAGGCTGTAAAAACATACATCGATCAATTACCCGATAGCCCAAAACAACTTAACTCGCTTATTAATTCATTAAACGACATTATTTTTGAGTTTGATGAAAATAAAGTTTGCCTTAACGCCTGGTTTAATGAGTTTACCGAACGTGTGGTAGACCCAAGATCATTAGTTGGCAAAAAACTGGAAGATCTGTTAGGCGAAGAGCGTTCTGCTAAATTTAATGTAGCGCTTGATTATGTTATTGCCCACAAAGAAACTACGTCTATCGAGTATATTTCTGATTATGGCACAGGCAAATGGCTAAAGGCACATTTCACCCCTGTGTTTGACCGCGATCGTAATTATACACATCGCATATCTGTTTCGGTATCTGATATATCTGAGCAAAAAAGCTATGCCGACGAGTTAAAGGAAAAAGAACACCTGCTGCTTGAAGCACAAACCATAGCCAAAATTGGTAACTGGTTATATGACAGCACAACAAAAGGCCTTTTTCTGTCAACCAATTTGCTTTTAGTTTTAGAAACTGAAGATATATCTGACGATAGCGATAAATTAAAAAGCTATTTAAGATTGGTACATTGGGATGATCGCGAAGGCTGCTCACAGTTCCTTTCCTCAGTAGCTACTTCTACAGAAAAGGAATACGAGCACCGCCTTATCACCCCTACCGGAAAGTTGAAGTACATCAAGATCATAATTGGCAATAAAGAGTTTCATGATGATGGCAGGCTGAAAAGAATAGTAGGCATTATACAGGATGTTACTGACGTCAAATTATCAGAAAAAGCCATAAAAAGGGGGCGGTCTGAATTACTTGAAGCACAAAAAATAGCCAAGATAGGTAACTGGAACTGGGACCTTACAACAAACAAAATATCATGGTCTGACGAGATTGCCGCCATCTTCGAGGTCGCGCCCGAGGTGGTTGTTCATTTAGGTGTCCGGCGTTTACTGTTAACATACATCCACCGCAATGATAAATTCATTTTGCAGCACTTATTTAAAAGTGCTACCATAATCCCTAATTATACCTGTGTGCTTCGTATAATTACAAGCAGCGGCAAAACCAAATATTTGAGTGTTATTGTGGGCAACGTGTTAAAGGCAGAGAATGGCATCGCACGTAAAATAATAGGCACACTACAGGATATTACGGCACGTAAACAGGTAGAGATAGATTATAAACGTACAGAGAATAAGTATAAGCTGGTATTAGAAACCATTAAACTTGTCGCGATATCGTTGGATAATCAAGGTAATATTATTTTTTGTAACCAGTACCTTGCCAATTTGCTGGGGTATGACCAAAAAGAAATAATTGGTATGCACTGGAGCGATAACTTTATTCCTAAAGAATGTAAGCAGGAAATCAGCGAAATGATCACCGAAAACGCAGTTCCTCAACATTATATCAACCCAGTTCTTTGCAAAAACGGAACTGAACGGGTTATTAGTTGGCAAAATACCGTCAGTTATGACGAAAACGGTTTATTAAAGGAAACTACAAGTATCGGCGAAGATATAACCGATCAGCAAAAAGCAACAAAAGAGCTTATTTTTGCCAAAGAAATGGCCGAAAAGGCATCAAGGTTCAAGTCTGATTTCCTGTCGATCATGAGCCATGAGATCAGAACACCTATGAATGCGGTTTTGGGTACAACTAATTTATTACTGCTTGATAACCCACGGCCCGAACAACTGGAATATCTGAATATCCTGAAATTCTCGGGCGAGAATCTGCTGGCCATTATTAATGACATTCTTGATTATAACAAAATTGAAGCAGGTAAACTTGAACTTAACCAGTTGAAATTCAATATCTGTGCGCTTGCTAAAAAAATAAAGCAAACTTTTACCGCGAAAGCTGCCGAAAAGAAATTAAAACTGACCTTGTCGCTGGATGAGAAAATTCCCGAATTTATAATTGGCGACCAGATGCGTCTTAGCCAGATCTTAAATAATTTAATAGGCAATTCGGTTAAGTTTACCCATAGAGGTCGGATCTCTATTGAATTAAAAGCCGAACAAGTTGATGAAAACCGAGCCACGATCAGGTTTACGGTTGAGGATACCGGTGTTGGTATAGCTGCCGAAAATTTAAGCATGATCTTTGATCCGTTTACACAGGAGCCTACCATCAGGAACACCAATAACATTGGTACAGGTTTAGGATTGGCAATAACCAAGCGCCTGGTAAATTTGCATAACAGTGATATTTCTGTAACCAGCGCGCCGGAAGAAGGGACTTCATTTACCTTCAGTATTACATTTGACCGACCTCAAACTGAAGTTAAAAAACAGGCTGCCGATGCTTTCAATAACCCGATGCTTAATTTACAGGGCATGAACGTGTTGGTAGTTGATGATAACAAGTTAAATTTACTTATAGCATCAAAGTTTTTAAAGAAATGGCAGGCCAATGTAGACGAAGCACTAAACGGGCAGATAGCTGTTAACATGGTGAATGATAAAGCCTATGACCTGATCATTATGGACCTGCAAATGCCAGTAATGGATGGTTTTGAAGCCACACAAACTATTAAGAAAACACAGCCTACAATACCAATCATTGCCCTTACAGCAGACGCAATGCCCGAAACTTATGATAAGGCCCTTACCGCCGGAATGAGCGATTACCTGACCAAGCCGTTTGTACCTGAATTATTATTTGATAAGGTGTCAAGGTATTATAGTCATTAGTCATTAGTCATTAGTCATTAGTCATTAGTCATTAGTCATTAGTGGGAATTTTTATGGATTAATGTTGTTTTGAATTATTCTAAAAACTCACTCACTCACTCACTCACTCACTCACTCACTCACTCACTCACTCACTCACTCACTCACTCACTCACTCACTCACTCACTCACTCACTCACTCACTCACTCACTCACTCACTCACTCACTCATTCACTCACTCACTCACTCACTATCCGCCTAATTAGATCTTATAGCTTCTACTGGGTCAAGTTTTGAGGCGAACCAAGCCGGTATGATGCCAGATATGATGCCTATGCCTACTGATGTACCTATACCAATAATTATATTTTTCAGATAAAGCACTACGGCAACGTCTGCTACCCATTTTACAACGAAGGTACCGCCGTAAACTAATAATAATCCTATTAAACCGCCCATCAGGCAAAGAATGATCGACTCTATTAAAAATTGTAACAGGATAAAATAATTTTTTGCGCCCAGCGACTTTTGAATACCTATAATATTGGTGCGTTCTTTTACCGAAACAAACATGATGTTTGCGATACCAAAGCCCCCCACCAGTATAGAAAACAAACCAATAATCAATCCGGCTACGTTGATGATCTTAAATACAATATCCAGTTGGTCTGAAAGCATGGTACTTTCATTTAAAGCGAAATTATCATCTTGCCCCGGCCGCAGGCTGCGGATGGCGCGCATCAGTCCCTTTATTTCTCCTTTTACTTCCTCTATCGGAATGCCGTCTTTACCCCTCACTACTATAGATGGACGATATCGCTCGTTCTGCACATCGATCAAATTGTGCGCGAAATTTAATGTCAGCAGCACTTCTTTATCGGCAGAGATACCCAGCATGTCCTTGCCTTCTTTGGCAAACACACCAATAATGGTAACATAACGGCCCATTACCTTTATTTTTTTGCCGACTGCTGTGCCCCCGGGAAACAGATTTTCGGCAATATCATTACCAATTATGGTAACAGGCGCACCTGTTTGCGATTCCATTTCGGTAAAATACCTACCGTCCTGAAAATCAAAGTTCCAGGTTTTATTATGGTCTTGCGTGGCGGCGTCAACCTGCGCCCCATCCACGGTATTACTGCCATATTTTATGGTACGATTGTCGATACCAATTTCATAAGATATAGCTGCGGCGGTTTGACTGCGGCGCTGCAGCTCGTTAAAGTCTTTTAATTTTGATACCGGGCGTTGCATAAATTTCCACCAGGGATATTCGCCATCTGATACCCAAGGCCATTTTTCTACGTAAACACTGTTGCTACCCAGCTTATTTACACTTTTCTGCAGGTTGTCGCGCAACGTATCAACTGCCGAAAAAACGGCGATAATAGTAAATATACCAATGGTTACCCCCAATAAAGACAACAGCGTACGCAGCCTGTTTTGCCGTAAAGCATCAAATGCAAACAGGAAGCTCTCCCTGAAAAGTTTTAAAAATATCATATGCTGTGATTACACTGATTTTATTTTGATTTCACAGGTGCGCGCAAACTCTCTTGTAAAACCGGTGTTATATCTTAGATGTTTACATTGATGGTAAGTTACACCAATTCATTAATAAGCCTAAAATAAAATATATTTAAAACCAATCGGTGTAAATCAAAATAAATCTATGGAACCATCTACTACTAATGTAACCTATATAATATAATCCGTGAAATCACCAAATATATTTGTACATTTGCGCCCTGAAAATTCATATATATAAGCATGAAATTATCTCAATTTAAATTCAATTTACCTGAATCTTTAATCGCACACTCACCCGCTGCAACCCGCGACGAATCACGTTTAATGGTATTACACAAAGATTCCGGAAAGATTGAACATAAAGTTTTTAAAGACGTATTAGATTACTTTGACGATAAGGATGTTATGATCCTTAACAATACCAAGGTATTCCCGGCCCGTATGTACGGTAATAAAGAAAAAACCGGGGCAACTATAGAAGTATTCTTATTAAGAGAATTAAATAAAGAGCTTCGTTTATGGGATGTTTTGGTTGACCCGGCCCGTAAAATACGCGTAGGCAATAAATTATATTTTGGCGATGACGATCTGTTAATTGCCGAGGTTGTTGATAACACCACATCACGTGGCCGCACTATTCGCTTTTTGTTTGACGGTACCGAAGAAGAATTCCGTCGTAACGTTGAGATATTAGGCGAGACACCACTGCCTAAATACATCAAACGTAAAGCTACTGCCGAAGATAAAGAGCGCTACCAAACCATATTTGCCAAGCACGAAGGCGCTGTTGCGGCCCCTACCGCAGGCTTACACTTTAGCCGTGAGTTGATGAAACGCCTTGAATTAAAAGGTGTTGAATTTGCAGAGGTTACACTACACGTTGGTTTAGGTACTTTCCGCCCGGTTGAGGTTGAAGACCTGACCAAACATAAAATGGACTCTGAACAAATTATTATCGAGCAAAAACAAGCTGATATTGTAAACAGGGGCATTGAGCGTAAAAAACGGATCTGTGCTGTTGGTACAACCAGTATGCGCGCTATCGAATCGGCGGTATCTGCCAGTAAAACATTAAAGTCGGTTAACGACTGGACCAGCAAGTTCATCTTCCCCCCGTACGATTTTAGTATAGCTAATTCGATGATCACCAATTTCCACACACCTGAGTCTACCTTGTTGATGATGGTATCGGCATTTGGCGGTTACGAGCATATCATGAATGCTTACGAAGTTGCTATAAAAGAAAAATATCGCTTTTACAGCTATGGCGATGCCATGCTGATCATCTAATTTCGGATTTCGAATTTTCAATTTCGGATTTAATAAAAAGCCGTTTAGCTAATTACTAAACGGCTTTTTTAATATCATTTTGTAAATTCGAGCCATGATCGAAATCCGAAATTCGAAATCCGAAATTCGAAATCAAAGAAACTACGCCATCATTGTCGCCGGAGGTTCGGGTACAAGGATGCTGTCTGCGGTACCCAAGCAATTTTTATTGCTGAACGGATTACCGGTTTTGATGCATACGTTACAGTCTTTTTATAATTGCGATGCCGGGCCACAACTTATTTTAGTTCTTCCTGCTGCATATCATGATTACTGGGCAGAATTGTGTACAGAACATCACTTTACTATCTCCCATCAGTTAGTAACAGGCGGCGAAACACGTTTTCATTCGGTTAAAAACGGGCTCGAACTGATCCCTGATAACGAAGATGCTTTAATAGCGGTGCAGGATGCTGTACGCCCGCTTACTGATTGCAGGATAATTGACCTTGCTTACAAACATGCCACAAAAAACGGCAATGCCGTAGTGGCTGTTAAAAGCCGCGATTCGATAAGGCAGCTAAAAGGTGATACATCCGTGGCTTTAACCCGTGACAAGATCTACCTGGTGCAAACACCACAAACTTTTCAATCAACGCAGCTTAAAAAAGCATACCAACAGCCTTATCATACTAAATTTACCGATGATGCCAGCGTAGTTGAAGAAATGGGCGTAAAGATCAATTTGGTTGAAGGCAATTATCAAAATATAAAGATCACTTTCCCGGAGGATATAGCAATTGCCGAATTGCTGCTAAAGAGCAAATAAATTAATTTTTCGGTGTATCGTAATAGATCAGTTTCCCTGTTTTAGGGCTTATGGCTTCCCAGGTATTGGTATCAAATTCAACCAAGGCTACCGCGCCGGGCGGAATATCAGGCGAGGTAGATGTTAGGTAGTAAAGTATTTGCTCAATGCCCGGGTTATGGCCCACCAATCCTATAAAATCATGATCGTTGCTTAACTGGTTAATTATGGCAAGCAACTGGCGTTCGTCGGCTTCATAAATACCGGCAATTTCCTCGGCTTTAGGGATAGACAAGTGCTGCGAAAGCACATTGGCTGTACTTAAAGTACGTAAAGCCGGGCTGGTAACCAAAACCTGTGGTACCCACGAATGCTCTTTTAAACGACCAGCCATGATAGCGGCATCCTGCAACCCTGAAGGTTTTAATGGACGTTCAAAATCTACAAATCCTGTTTCATGTGTGGCTTTTGCATGTCTTACCAAAAGTAGCTTTTTCATTGTATTTTGATCTTACTTGAAGAGATATCCTAACCCGATAGAGAACTCCTTATTTTTTACAACAGACGTACCCGCATCTTGTTGCGTCGATGATGCAATATTATTTAATCCAAGCGTATACGCCATGTTAAACGTCACCCTGTTACGAAATTCGAACCCTGTAGAAAAATTAAGACCTGTATCAAATCTTAAGATATCATTGTTTTTGCCGAAGTTCACTTTATCTGATGCTGTGCTGCCGGGAGTTTGATAATCAAATTCGCCGCCTAAACCATCGGCCACATAACCGCCTGCCCCTAAATAAAAAATGCCGAGACTGGTAAATGTAAATTTGCGCAGGATACTTACCGGCACCTCAAGATAAGTTAAATGCGTAGTTGTAGTTAACGCGTCGTTGTAAATAATAGATCCTTTATTGGAGATCCCTAGGCCGGCCTCCAGCCAAAAATCATTTTTTAAAGGTATTTGAGCAATGCCTTTAATATTAAATGTTTTGATTGAGCCTGTAGAAATAACATCTGCATTGGTATACTGCTGGTAAGCAAATCCCCCGGCTATTTTTGCACCAAATATGATCTTCTGAGCATGTACACTCAATGTGGAGATACAAACAACTGCCAAAACAACTATCGCTTTTTTTACCATGCTAATTATTGTTTACGAATTGGGTAATAGGTACTTCAGGAATTTGACGCATACAATTAAAATGTCCCAGCGGACAGGTTGCCAACCCAAATTTTGAACATGGCCTGCAGGATAATTCTATACCCGCCACCAACACCTCTTTTACTTTATAAGGCTGTACCCCCAACAACTCGGGTACAGTACCGCCCCATATAGATACAATAGGGCGCTTAAAGGCTTCGGCGATGTGTGTAAGGCCCGTATCAAACCCTATAATCTTTTCTGCTTTTGATACCAGGTAAATAGATTCGTCGAGCGATGTAACTCCGCACGCGTTATAAACTTTATTGCCCAACGCACTAGCTATAATATCCCCATTCTCTTTTACATCATTGCCGCCCAGTAATACAATAGGCGCGTTGATTTCTTTGCAAAGGCTGATGATCTTTTCGTTAGGCATGCGCTTGGTAAAATGCGTAGCGCCGATAACAAAAGCTACGAAGCTTTGCTGATGCGAAACGGGTAAGAGTTTATCAAGTTGATGCTCGGCTTTGATATAATAATCTATTGGCTGATCATCATTCTTTACGCCTAAAAACTGTACCGTTTTCATGTACCTGTCAACCAAATGAACAGGAGGCACCAATTTTAATTTTAATTTAAGGCTAAGCCATTTACGAATGGTTTGCTTTTTATAAGTGGACGATTTAATACCCGTGCGCAGTTTGATCAGCGTAGTACGCAGATTATTGTGCAGGTCGATAATGTAATCATACTGCTCGGCCTTAATGTCCTTTATCGTATCTGACAGCTCCGGCTTAAGTAAAAGCAGCTTGTCTACATAAGGATTATTGTCGTAAATATATTTGAAGGCTGGTTTTGTGATGAAGTGAACTTCGGCATCCGGCAGCTGTTTTTTAAGGCATCGCACAACCGGGGTTGTGTAAATAATATCGCCCATAGAGCTAAAACGGATAACCAATACCTTCATGCGCTTAGTTTAAGTGCCCGAATTTTTTATTCGTTCAATGATAGATGTTGAAGAATAGCCTTCTACCAGGTCAATCGTTTTTACATCTCCCCCGTTTGCTATTACTTCTTTGGCGCCAACAATATTATCAATGGTGTAATCCGCGCCTTTTACCAGTATATCCGGCAATAACGTTGTGATCAGGTTAAGCGGGGTGTCTTCTTCAAAAATAACAATACCGTCAACGAAAAATAAGGCAGCCAATAATGCGGCGCGGTTAGCCTGATCATTAACCGGGCGGTTCTCGCCTTTAAGGCGCTTAACCGAGCTATCCGCATTTAAACCGACAACTAATTTATCGCCCAGATCGGCAGCTTTTGCCATGTAGGTAATGTGGCCGATATGCAGCAGATCAAACACCCCATTGGTAAAAACCACTTTATCACCTTCGCTCTGCCAAAACGCAACTTTACTTTTTAGCGTATCCAGGTCGGATATCTTATCTAATAGCGCTCGTTCTAAATCTACCCGCATTTTTTCTTTGAATTAAAACAGATCGTCAACAGACTGGCAAAGTATATGGCCTATCAGGATATGCATTTCCTGGATCCGCGCAGTGATGTTTGACGGCACAACGATATTCAGATCGCAAAGCCCGTTCATTTTACCACCGTCACGACCCGACAAGCCCAGCGTATTACAGCCCACTTCTTTTGCCGTAGTAAATGCCCGTAAAACCACCTCACTATTACCGCTGGTTGAGATTCCAATGAACAGGTCACCGGGTTGCGCCAATGCTTCCACCTGGCGGGCAAATACATAATCGTACCCGTAATCATTAGCAATAGCAGTAAGCGCCGATGTATCGGTGGTTAACGCTATCCCCGGCAATGCTTTACGGTGTTTTACAAATCGGCCGCTCAATTCGGCGGCAATATGCTGCGCATCTGCTGCAGAACCGCCATTGCCGGCAATTAAAACTTTATTGCCATTTTTTATAGTTGAAGTGATTAACCGGCATGCCTTCTCAATATCGGGCACAAGTGTGTCAATTACCTTTTGTATTATATCCTGATGATCCTTCAGTTGCTCAATAATCATTTACTTACCGTTCTTGGTTTTAAAAACCTTTGTTATTTCCTGCAATGATAACGCATTCAAACATCTTTCTTTGTACAAGCCACCTTTTCTGGCAACTATTACACCGTAATGCATATCTAAAAACCCTTCGTTACGGTGCGCGTCAGGATTGATAGAAAGCCAAACACCTTTTTCTAAAGCATATTGATGCCAGCGCCAGTCAAGATCCAAGCGCAGCGGATTGGCATTTATCTCAATAACCACATTATTTGCTGCGCAGGCATCAATTACCTTTTTATAGTCAAAAGTATAACCATTGCGACTTAACAACAGTCGCCCTGTCGGGTGGCCTAATATGGTGGTGTATGGATTTTCGATCGCCTTGATCAAGCGCTCGGTGGCTTTGTCTTCGCTCATTTTTAAATTGGTGTGCACAGATGCCACAACAAAATCAAATTTCTTCAGGATCTCGTCAGGATAATCCAGCGAGCCGTCATTCAAAATATCCGACTCGATACCTTTAAATATATGGAAGCCATCCAGCTTTTTGTTAAGATGATCTATTTCTTCCTGCTGTTGTAAAACCCGTTCAATGCTTAATCCTTTAGCATAAAACGCGCTTTTACTGTGGTCGCACATGCCCAGGTATTCCAGTTTCAGTTCGTCGCGGCAATAGATAGCCATTTCTTCAACAGTATTGACACCATCGCTCCAAGTACTGTGATTATGCAGGGTACCTTTTAAATCGTTGTAGGATATTAATTGTGGCAGGTTATCCGTTGCGGCCCGCTCAATAAAGGTTGTACCTTCACGCAATTCGGGTTTTATAAAAGCCAGGCCGGCTTTTTGGTAGATCAGCTCTTCGCTTTCCGGCTGATCGGCATCATATCCCCCACGCTCTAAAACGGCTTTAACGTGTTCGTCGTTCCCGGTTTGAATAAACAGCGTTTTAAAATAGTACCGCTTTTCGACCACCCAAATGGTAACCTTCAGGCCGTTATCAGTTTCGCCGGTGATGTGGCCGTCCTTAGCGCTTGTGTTATTTATGATATCAGACTGTAATATGCTTTGAAATGCTATCTCACAATCGCGGCTGCCTACAACAACTACCAGTTCATTTATAATTTCGCACAAGCGGCGGTATTCGCCGGCAAACTCCATCAGGGTATTGGTGAAAATATCCTTCAACCTGTTCATTACCTTATCGGCCTCAGGCTCAACCTGGGCATACAAAAATTTACCGCTGCTGGCCATCTTAAACTCAATGGCCTTGCGGATATCGTCCTGGGTTTTTAGACCAAAGCCTTTGGCCTCTATCAGCCGGTTCTCATTACAGGCATAAAAGAGCTCACCAACTGTTTCAATACCCATTTCATGCCAAATGATTGCTACCTTTTTAGCACCGATACCTTTTATGCCCATCATCTCAACGACACCTGCAGGCGTTGCTGTAAGTATCTCTTCCAACTCAACCATGGTACCGGTTTGTACCAGTTCAATGATCTTAGCGGCCACGCTTTTGCCTATACCGCTGATCTTTTCTAATTCTTCGAATGATTTGGCAGCCACCGGGTAAGGCAGCTTATCAACATTAAATGCCGCGTTAGCTATCGATTTTATTTTAAAAGGATTAACCTCATGCAGTTCCATGAGTTGTGACAGCAAACGAAGTTTACGGGCTATGGGTTTATTTTCCATAATTAGATTAAGCAGTAAAAATAAGAAAAGGTTTGCTTTAGTTCATAGATACATTACTATGAACCATTATCTATTTCACAACCACATCGTACTCCATTCTTGCCAGCGGGGTACGCATCATAGCGGTAACATTTTTAATTTGCTCGTAAACGCCGTAGTTTTCGCCCAGTTCAGATTTGAGTATTTTGGTTTTCATTTGCACACTTACGCTTTCACTCAACTTATTTAAAACGCTTTTTTGCTCTGGGTAAGCAATCAGTTTGTAGTCTTTTATTTTAGCTTTTTTTGCTGCCGACGCTATGGCGTCATCAATATTTCCTAAGCGGTCAACCAAGCCATTCTGGATGGCTTGCGCGCCGGTCCACACACGTCCTTGCCCTATGCTATTGATATAGGCTTGCGTTTTATGGCGGCCATTGGCAACGGCTTTTGTAAAATCGTCATAACCGCGATTGATCTCGTTTTGCAGGATCGCCCTTTCAGCTAGTGTAAGCGGCCTGCTGGTATTACCCAGGTCTGCATACTGGCCTGTTTTCACACCATCAAACGTCACACCCAGCTTATCATTAAACAGCTTTTGCATGTTAGGCAAAACTGCAAAAATACCAATAGACCCGGTAATAGTATTAGGTTGTGCAAAGATCGAATCGGCAGCGCAGGAGATGTAATAACCACCCGACGCGGCATAATCGCCCATAGATACAATGATTGGTTTTACTTTGTGTGTAAGCATTACCTCGCGCCAAATTACGTCGCTGGCTAATGAGCTGCCTCCCGGCGAATTTACACGCAATACCACCGCCTTTACTTTTTTATCCAACCTTACTTTGCGTAATGCCTTTGAAATAGTTTCAGAACCAATGCTGTTATCATCGCCGTCGCCGCTTGCAATATCGCCCGAAGCATAGACTACCGCTATCCTGTTTGATGAAACTTCTTTATCGTTGTCATCATCGCTTTTTGCATAGTCGCTAATTTCTACGCTGTTAATATCATCTTTAGCTTTCACATTCAACCTATGTTTAAGCTCATCTATCAACTCGTCTTTATATTTTAACCCGTCAACCAGTTTATATTTTAAGGCGTCTTCAGGCTGCTGGATCCGCATTTCGTTGGCGTAATTAAATAAGGAGTCTTTATTTACGCCCCTGCTTTTACCTATACCGGTTAAAAAATGGTCATATAATGAACCCAGGTAAGAAGTTACCTGCAAACGGTTAGCATCGCTCATTTTGGTAAGCACCAAAGGCTCTACGGCGCTTTTAAATGTACCTACTTTAATCACTTGGGCCTCGATACCTAATTTATCCATCGCGCCCTTTAAAAAGGTGATTTGCGAACTGAACCCGTCAAACTCAAAGATACCCCTGGGATTGATATATACTTTATCGGCAACTGATGCCAAATAATAAAAGCCCTTAGTATATACTTCAGCATAGGCAACAATAAATTTGCCTGATTTTTTAAAGTCGATCAGCGCGTTGCGGATTTCTTCGGTAGTAGCCTGGCCAGACAGCATATAGCTTTCGTCAAGAAAGATGCCTTTGATATTATCGTCAGTTTTTGCCTTTTTAATATTGGCAAGGATATCCTTAAGGCCGATAGATTTATCGCCGTCAAGGCCTAAAAAACTTAAATTAGCTAAAGGATTATTAGCCGTACGCTCGGCAATTGGGTATTTTATGCTGATATGTAGAATTGAGTTTGCATCAACCTGCACACTTTTGTCGCCACTTGCTGCAGCTATCATCCCCATAATTACTAAAATTATAATTATGGCAGATAAAATTATACCGACAAAGGTTGCCAGGACAAATTTGAAAAATTGCTTCATTTACTATTATAAATATTTATATCTATGCAAACTTAATAAAACCATATGGCATAATATTAAGAGCAGTATCCATAATATTTGTTACAACAATGAATAACGTTTTTTTATTATTAGGCAGCAACCTTGGCGACAGAAAGCAATCTTTGCAGCAAGCCATTATGCATATTGCGTATGATATAGCGCCAACCATCAAAATATCATCGGTTTATGAAACAGCATCATGGGGAAAAACTGACGAGCCTGACTACCTGAATATGGTTATAGAGTTACAAACAGAACTATCTGCAGAAGCTGTACTCGAAAAAATATTAAATATTGAAAACGTTATGGGGAGAACGCGGGACGAGAAGTGGGGGGCGCGTATTATCGATATTGATATATTATATTATAACTCGGATATTATTGAAAAGCAGGGCTTACATATCCCTCACCCTGAATTACATAATCGTCGTTTTACCCTGGAACCGCTGGACGAAATAGCGCCGGACTACGTCCATCCGGGACTAAACAAAACCAACCGGCAACTTAAAAAAGAATTGAAAGACGACTTAGTTGTAAAAAAGTTATAAATTTGAATGAAACACCACAATTAATTAGCATGCAGATTGATTTAACAAACCTGGACCTGGACCTTACGCTACTGAATGAAATTGCTGACGGCAGCGACGAATTTATTGTTGAATCGATAGGTATGTTTTTAGATCAGGCACCCGATACATTGCAGGGTATAGCCAATGGTCTTGAAAATTCAGACTGGCCGGCGGCAGGCGGTGCAGCGCATAAGTTAAAAGCTACCTTAGGTTTTTTTGGCATGTTAAACAGCCAGGCATTACTCGCCCAGATCGAATCAAGCTGCAAAACAGGATCGCCTGATGTTGAAGAACTTACAGCAAAACTTGAACAGGCTAATGCTTTAATTACCGCAAGCAGCGCTGCTTTATCAAAAATAAAGGAAGAAGCGGCAGCTAATCTTTAAAGCTGCTCTATTTTAAAAGTGTAACTCTCCATAATTAAGTTAGCCAATAAGCTTTTACAGGCCTGCTCAACTTTTTCGCTTGCTATTTGCTCGCTTTCAGCTTCAATTTGCAAAGAGATGTGTTTGCCAATACGTATGTTTTGAATTTCGGCAAGGCCTAAATTTTTCATACTGCCGGTTACGGCTTTTCCCTGCGGATCAAGAATTTCTTTTTTTGGCATTACATCTATTTCTGCTTGAAATGTCTTCATGGAGTAGTTTGTGTTTTTAAGAGTTATTATAATACAGCTAAATATTCTTTTTTTGGCTGCCTATAATATGATCATTAGCTATTTTAAATTGGACAATGGACAAGGCGATATAAATGAATATGACCACCGGTACAGCCACAAATTTAAAAAATAGTATCAATATTGCCGAGAACAACAGCAGTAAATAGCGATAAATATTTTGATTAAAATCTTTGTTTTTAAATTTTAACGACATTAGCGGCAATTCAGCCACCAGTAACGCGCACATTACCACCACAAATACGGTTAACCCATAGGGGTTTAGTATATACCTGGCCAGGTTACTGTATTGTTGAATAATTAATGGAAACGATGCGATGAGGATAGCATTAGCCGGCGTAGGTAAACCTATAAATATTTCTGACTGACGGGTGTCTGTATTAAACTTAGCCAGCCTTAACGCTGAAAATACAGGGATCAAAAATGCGCAAAAATTTAAATACGGGCTAACATTAGGGATCTGCGGTGCTTGTAAAAACAATTGGTATAATATTACGGATGGCAACACGCCGAAGCTCACCATATCGGCCAGCGAATCTAAGTCCTTCCCTATTCCTGAAAAAGATTGCAATACACGTGATGCAAATCCGTCAAAAAAATCAAATATGGCTGCCAGGAAAAGCGCGTAAGCCGCAATTATTAAATTACCCTGGAAAGCAAATACTATACCCACGCACCCGCTAAACAGGTTTGCACAAGTAATGGCATTAGGAAGGTGTTTTTTAACCCGCTTCTTCATTTTGGCCTGAAGGTATCAAACTTATATTAAGTATTTATTATTTGCAGTTAATTATAAACTGCAAATAATAAACCAAAATTATTAAGAATTCATGGATATTAAGAATTCTTCGTTAGTTTTTGTACCTCTTACCTGGCTTTGCAGAAATTCCATTGCCTCGATAGAGTTCATATCAGCAAGGTGGTTACGCAGTATCCAGATACGTTGCAAGGTTTCGCGATCTAACAACAGATCGTCCCTACGGGTACTTGAAGCGGTAATATCAATAGCCGGGAATACGCGTTTGTTTGACAGTTTACGATCCAGTTGTAACTCCATGTTACCCGTACCTTTAAACTCTTCAAAGATAACCTCGTCCATTTTCGAACCGGTTTCTGTTAAAGCTGTAGCTATAATGGTTAATGAACCGCCGTCTTCAATGTTACGGGCGGCACCAAAAAAGCGTTTTGGTTTGTGTAAAGCGTTGGCATCAACACCACCTGATAATATTTTACCGGATGCAGGTGCCACGGTATTGTATGCACGTGCTAAACGGGTAATAGAATCTAACAGGATCACAACATCATGGCCGCACTCAACCATCCGTTTAGCTTTCTCTAAAACGATGTTGGCAATTTTTACGTGGCGGTCTGCAGGCTCGTCAAAAGTTGATGATACAACCTCTGCGCGTACGCTGCGGGCCATATCGGTAACCTCTTCAGGGCGCTCGTCGATCAGCAATATAATTAAATATACTTCCGGGTGATTTTTAGCGATGGCGTTGGCTACGTCCTTCAATAACATGGTTTTACCTGTTTTAGGCTGTGCCACAATTAAACCACGCTGCCCCTTACCTATCGGCGAGAAAAGATCCATGATACGGGTTGAGTAATTGCCCGGATCTGTAAATAAACTTAATTTTTCTGACGGGAAAAGTGGTGTTAAGTGATCAAAAGGAACACGGTCACGCACCTCGGCAGGGATGCGGCCATTAATAGCCTCTACACGTACCAACGGGAAATATTTTTCGCCTTCTTTAGGCGGACGGATGCTGCCGCGCACGGTATCGCCGGTTTTTAAACCAAATAATTTTATTTGCGACTGTGATACGTAGATATCATCAGGAGAGGTTAAATAGTTATAGTCAGATGAGCGCAGGAAACCATACCCGTCAGGCATGATCTCTAATACGCCTTCGTTTACAATAACGTTGTCAAAATCTAAATTTACAACAGGCTCTTGTGTTTTTTGCTGTTGCACACGGCGCTCAAATTTTTGCGGGCGGCCTTCGGCAACTCCTTCTTCTGCAACAGGCGCATTGCCTTGCTGTTCTGTACCGGCGTCTTCTGTTACGGCAACAGGTGTATTTTCTTCACTTTCGTCAGCCTGTGGCTCATCGTCCTGCAGGTCAAACAGGTTGGTATCATCTAAAGGAACCTCAACACGGGGTTTATTTGTATTTTTTACCGTACGGATACGGGCACGTACTTTCTTTTCGCCGGTCTCTTCGGTCTTTGGGGCATCTACTGGAGAGTAGTTATTTTCAACAATTTGTTGTTGTGCTCTGGCAGCTTCAATAAGCTGCTGCATTTGGGTGATATTTGATATTAACTCGGGTTTTCTAAGGGCGTCAGCGTCGGCAATACCTAAACTTTTGGCAATTTCGCGCAACTCAGAAACGAGTTTATCGTTCAATTCGGTTGTATCAGACATGAGATGAATTATGGTTCAAATGGGGGATTTATTACAATAGTTATTAGTGAGTACTATATATATGCTCAGCTTATTTGAAAAAGAAATTTATTTTGCAGCTTGTTTTTGCACTGTTAAAACCAGGTAAACTTTGATATATAACGTGGAATTTTAAAATTATTCTTTAGTGCAAGAAAAACTCAAAGGAAACAGTGCAATTGTAGTCAATAAATTTAAATTATCAAATTTTTTAAAAAAATATCTTTATTGACCGTACTCTTAAACTAATTTTTCGTTTTTTTGAATACTCAAAAATCATACCATTTCTACCAATGATCAACCGCCAACAGCTTATAGAACAGATCAAACTAAAAAAATCATTTTTATGCGTAGGGTTAGACCCCGACATGGAAAAAATTCCTGATTTTTTAAAACAGTACCCCGATCCTATCTTCGAGTTTAATAAGCGGATAATTGATGCTACCAAAGATCTTTGTGTGGCTTATAAACCCAATTCGGCTTTTTATGAAAGCTATGGCGTAAAGGGTTTACAAAGCCTGATAGCTACGTGGAAATATTTACCCACCGACTGCTTAAACATCATCGATGCAAAACGCGGCGATATCGGCAACACCTCTGATAAATATGCACGCGCCTTTTTTGATGAAGCTACATCAGGCATGAGCTTTGACGCTATAACCGTTACACCATATATGGGCAATGACAGTGTTACACCTTATTTAAAGTATGATGGCAAATGGGTTATCATTTTGGCGCTTACATCATCCGTAGGAAGCAAGGATTTTCAATACTTAAATACTGGCGATGGTTACCTGTACGAAGCCGTTATAAAAAAGGCCAATACCTGGGCCGGTGCCGATCGTATAATGTATGTAGTAGGCGCCACTAAAAGTACCGAGTTTACCGATATCCGCAAATATGCTCCGGCTAACTTCTTACTGGTACCCGGAGTTGGCGCACAGGGCGGCAGCCTTGAAGATGTTTGCAAATACGGCATTACCAAAGACTGCGGACTGCTGGTTAATTCATCAAGGGGCATCATTTACGCAAGTAATGGCGAAGACTTTGCCGATGCAGCGCGGGCAGAAGCGCTCAAGTTGCAAAAAGAAATGCAAGCAGAACTGGAAAAGGCAGGAATTATATAACGGCACGAATTTTATCGAATTTTTACAAATTACACGAATTCGCCTGTCAAGATAATCCATGTAATTCGTAAAAATTCGGCTAATTAGTGTCTATACTCTTATTTTTCCCTCTACCGAATCATCTAATGTCTTCCCTATTGCAGCCCCGGCTAATTGTTTAATAAAGGCTATGGCGTTGCCATGTTTATTGTCCCAGTAATAAGCTTCGGTGGGTTCTAATTTTACTACGGCTATACGGGCGTCATCTATCCCATCAGTAAACCAGGTTTTTAATACGGGATTCCAAAATTCTTTTATTTTTTCTTTGTCGTCGCTTAGCGTGATCAGGCCGTAAACATTCAGGTAGTCAGAATATTTTGATCCCTGGAAAAACAGTTGAGCTAGTGGTTCGCCTTGCAGCTCGTGGTAGGTTTCGCTGTCATTAGCCATCAGGAACCATAAATTGCCTTCATCGTCAACCTGCTGTACAGTCATAGGTCGAGCAGACACAGGCAAACCGGTTTTAATATTGCTGATAAAGAAACAGGTTTTGGCATCTTCTGCCAGATCTTTTAATTTTTCTATCGCTTCGGGGCCGTTCAGATCTTTAAAATTATCCTCGGGCTGTTGTTGATTGATACTGTTCATAATTTATGTTTTAATAGTTGATGTATTAAGAACTTACCAATTATGATGCCGAAGGTGTATGTGAACTAATAACAGCACCTTTGAAGGACAATAACGATGCTTTAATTTATAACTTAGTGTCTGTTCAAAACCACATCATAATTACATGAATATTCAAATTAAAGAAACGACTGAAGTAAAGCAGGCGGATATCATCGCGCTCTATAAAGCCAATGGCTGGTCGTCCGCCGAAAAGCCTGATCTGCTGTATAAAGGCTTACTCAACTCCCATTCGTTTATAACCGCCTGGGATGGCGAAATATTAACCGGATTGGGTAACGCGCTTTCTGATGGCTACCTGGTTGTTTATTATCCGCATTTGATCGTCCATCCGGATTACCAGGGCAAAGGGATTGGAAAATTGATTCTGAATAAACTACAGGAAAAATACGCCGGCTTCCATCAGCAAATTTTAGTGGCCGACGGCAAAGCGATTGACTTTTACAAAAAATGCGGTTTTGAAAAAGCCAGCACTACAGAATCAATGTGGATCTATAAAGGGGGCGATCATTAATAAGTTCCCGCTTCGCTTATGCAAACTCCACCTTTCGCTGCGGGAACTTTTCGGCGTAATTAGCCACTATATTTTTAATGTAATCATTACCCGGGTATGGCGTGATGTAGTTTTTAAGCTGCTGCAAGTTTTCTACCTGGAAATAATGCGATACATAGCCCATACCGTAAAACTTGCCCTTCTCTACCAGGATACAGCTATGCTCGTCATCCGTTCTGCCCTCGTCGCGAATGGCAAAAGTTGGCAGGGCCTTGTGCAGTTCGGCTATAGCCAGTTCAACTTTTTGGTTGTATGTTTCTGCGGTTTCAATGCCTGTGCAGGCGCACCGGTCCTGCCCTGTGCCTGTACAGGGCTCTGTATTGTTCTGGATGAAACAAAGCTTTGGGCAAAGTTCAAAAGTTTCTATCAGTTGGTTTAATATCGATCTGCCTTCCAACATGGTATTGCATGTATATAAGGCGCCGGTGTATTTGCGATGTTTATCAACAGCCAAACGCATATAGCCGCGCTGATCTTCGAACATATAGAGGCCATAGGCATGTTCAAATCGTTTTAACGAGCGGTTGTATTTAGGCCATAAACGCTTTATCTCAACAGCCTCCAGTACCAAAGCTATCAGTTCGGTACCGCAAACCTGGTGGGTTATCTGATGGATATTGCGCAAAAACTCCTGTCGCTGCAAGCCGGGATTATTGCCGGTAAAATGGCTGGTCACACGTTTCCTGATGTTCTTGGCCTTACCTACGTAGATCACCTTGCCTTTGTGGTCATGAAAGTAATACACACCGGGCGTATTTGGCAACTCTAAGACTGCTTTCTTGGGTAAATGAGGTGGCAATACCTGTTCCTTAGAGTTTTGCTTTAAAGCCTGTTTAATGTGGTCGTTCTTATCATTGCGTAGTAACAGGCTAAACAATTCGGCGGTGGCGTCGGCATCGCCCATGGCACGGTGGCGGCTTTCGTTATCAATGCCCAGGTGCCGGCAAAGCTTACCCAGGCTATATGACGGTAATCCCGGCAGGATCTTACGGCCCAGCCTTACTGTACATAGTTTATTACATTGCAGATCATACCCGGCAGCGGCCAGGTGGTAGCGTACAAAAGAGTAATCGAAATTTACATTATGCGCAATAAAGATCTTGCCATGCAGTAAGTGGTAAATATCGGCGGCTACATCCTCAAAAGGCGGCGCTTCGGCAACCATTTCATTAGTAATGCCCGTTAGGGCACGTATGTATATAGGTATTTCCCTGCGGGGATTTACAAGGGTACTAAAACGCTTGGTTACTTTTTTGCCGTCATGCAGGCAAATTGCAATTTCGGTTATATCGTTTGCGCTGGCATGCCCTCCCGTGGTCTCAATATCTACAATTGCATACATAGATGTAAATGTAAAAAAGTTCTGCTAATTTTTTTAGTTAAATTAAAAAAACAGATTGTTATTTCGAAACGAGGAACGAGTGAGAAATCTATACACTGCTTTACCGCCTGTCTTGTATAGATTTCTCCCGTTGGTCGAAATGACAGTCAGAATAAAAAAACAAAAAAAGGCCCACAATAATGCGGGCCTGATCTCTAATCTTTAATCACTAATCTCTATTTCTCCTTCTTAGCCTGCAATTGTTGCTGCTGGCGCATCATCTCTTCCATTTTAGCGGCGAAGCCTGATTTCTTCTTTTTAGCATCTTCAGGTTTCTTTTTGTTTTCCTGGATCTGCGCGTGGATCTTCTTGTCGTCAACCATTAAACGGATAATGTATTGTTGTAAGAAAGTAAACATGTTAGCCAGGAAGTAATAGTAGTTCAAACCTGCCGGATAACCGTTCAATGCGCCCAGGAAGATGATCGGGGTGATATAACCGATATATTTCATCTGCCCACTTACACCCGAGATCTGGTTGTTAAAATAAGTATAGATCAATGTAGATACCGTCATCAGTAAACACATTAAACTTAAGTGGTCGCCCAAAAACGGAACGCTAAAGCCAAAGTTTACAATAGAGTCATAAGTAGACAAGTCATGCATCCATAAAAAGCCCTGACCGCGCAGCTCAAACAAGCCCGGGAAAAACCGGAAGAACGCGATAACTATCGGCATTTGCAGCAATAACGGCAAACAACCACCTAATGGGTTTACACCGGCTTTTTTATATAACTTAAGATATTCTTGTTGTAATAGTGTAGGGTTATCTTCGCCAACCTTTGCTTTTATCTCATCCATTTCCGGCTTTAATACGCGCATCTTAGCCATTGATAAGTATGACTTGTAGGTAAGCGGCGATAAAACCAATTTCAGGATAACTGTTAACGCAAGGATGATAAACCCATAGTTCCAGTTAAATTGGGTCAGCACATTAAATACCGGGATTACCGCAACGCGGTTGATGTATTTTAACGGGCCCCAGCCCAGGTTAATTTGTTTTTCAAAACCATTACCCTCGGCTGCCAGAGTTTTATACTGGTTAGGGCTAAAGTAAAAATCAAGCGGGAAAGTACCGTCGCTACTGCGGGCTAAGGTTAAGTTAGCTTTTAAGGTCTTGATATCCGTATGATTTGAGGTATCGGTGCTAACAGAAAGACTTGATTTTGCAAAGCCGTCTTTAGTTAACAATACGCTTGAAAAGAAATGCTGTTTAAATGATACCCACTGCAATTTTTTATCAGCGATGTCTTTCTGATCATCTTTCGTATCACCGAAATAGTCATAATCCTTATCTGTATTATAATAGCCGATATAGCTGTAAGTACGATCAAGCACGATACTTTTCTCTAACCTGAGCAGGTTACTCTCCCAGTTAAGATTAATGCTGCTGCTATTTGCAATAACGTTGTCTAAGCCGATAGCTTTAATGGTTAAGCCAACTTTGTAGCCCTCGCCTTGCAGACTGTATATATAATCAATATACTGCGTAGGGCTGTAGCTTAAACGCATGGTAATAGACGATGAATCTTTACCGGTAACCTGTAAACCTGCGGCACTTGGCGTAAAATATCTTTCGTTAGTATTTACGTTAGAGACGCCCGCGGCAAAGCTAAACCCAAATTTATTTTGGTCGCCGTCAAATAATACCAGCGGTTTTTTATCAAACGTTTTATAGTTTTTTAGTTCGACAGAATAGATGCGGCCGCCACGGGTAGTTAATTTTACACGCAGATCGGCATTCTCAATGGTTATCAGTTTTTCGCTGCCGTTCAATGTAGCGCCAAAGGGGCTTTTCAGCGCGGCCGAATCAACCGGTTTATTAGCTATTTTTCCGGTATCAATTGTGGTAGTAGCGGCAGGTGCTTTTATGCCCGCCCTTTTTAGTGAATCCTGGTGTTGTACTGCTTTTTCTTTTGCGATCTGCTCGGGAGTTGGTTTTAACAACCAAACAGAACCGGCAATAATGATCATGATCAGGAATAATCCTGTAAACGTATTTCTATCCATTTCTATCGTATCGTACTCAATTAACTATTTCTTACGGGCATAAGCCATCGAAGCGGCGACAAAGTTAATAAAAAGTGGGTGCGGATTAGCAACTGTTGATTTTAATTCGGGGTGAAACTGCGCGCCCACAAAAAACGGATGGTTTTTAAGCTCTACGATCTCAACAAGGTTATTCTCAGGGTTAAAGCCTGAGGGGATCAAACCGGCGGCCTCATATTGTTTCAGGTACTCGTTGTTAAACTCATAACGGTGACGGTGGCGCTCGGTGATATGCTGTTGTCCGTATATGGCAAAAGCCTTTGTTCCTTTTTTAATATCGCAGGCGTATGATCCTAAACGCATAGTACCACCTTTGTTTACCACCTTTTTCTGCTCCTCCATCATGGCGATAACCGGGTTAGGTGTTTCAGGGTTCATTTCTGTACTACTGGCATCTTTAAGGCCTAAAACATTACGGCCATATTCAACAACGGCACATTGCATACCCAGACAGATACCAAAAAACGGAATATTGTTTTCGCGTACGTAACGGATCGCTTCTATCTTACCCTCGAAACCACGCTCACCAAAGCCCGGCGCTACTAACACACCATGCAGCCCTATCAGTTTATCAACGGCGTTACCCGGTGTAAGCTCTTCTGAGGGGATATATTTTACCTGTACCTTGCATTCGTTTTTTGCGCCTGCATGAATAAATGATTCGATGATAGATTTATAAGCATCCGGCAGCTCCACATACTTACCAACCAGGCCTATCCTTACTTCGGATGTTGGGTTTTTTAAACGGCCCAAAAAGTCTTTCCAGCTTTCTAAATGCGGTTCAACCTTATGCGGTAGTTTTAATTTGGTTAGTACTGTTTTATCTAATTGTTCTTTTAACATCAGCAATGGCACGTCATAAATAGATGGCGCGTCGATTGATTCGACTACTGCATTGATGTTAACGTTACAGAATAATGCAATTTTTTTGCGGATATCCATGGTTAAATGGTGCTCTGTACGGCAAACCAGTATATCCGGCTGGATACCATACTCTAACAACATTTTAACCGAGTGCTGAGTAGGTTTGGTTTTTAACTCGCCCGCAGCAGCCAGGAACGGGATCAGCGTCAGGTGAATCACCAATGAATTACCTGAACCTACCTCCCACCTGAATTGCCTTACAGCCTCAATGTATGGTAATGATTCGATGTCGCCCACGGTACCACCTAATTCGGTTATTACGATATCATATTTGCCGTCTTCACCCAGTATGCGGAAGTTTCTTTTTATCTCGTCGGTAATATGCGGAACTACCTGTACGGTTTTTCCTAAAAAAGCGCCTTCGCGTTCTTTGTTGATTACATTCTGATAAATACGACCGGTAGTAATGTTATTTGCCTGCGATGTTGGGGTATTTAAAAAACGCTCGTAATGGCCAAGGTCAAGATCTGTTTCTGCGCCATCTTCGGTAACATAGCATTCGCCATGCTCATAAGGGTTCAACGTTCCCGGATCAATGTTAATATAAGGGTCGAACTTTTGAATGGTTACGCTGTATCCGCGCGATTGAAGTAGTTTGGCCAGGGAAGCCGAGATAATTCCTTTTCCTAACGAAGAGGTAACACCGCCCGTAACAAATATGTATTTAGTCATGATTTTTTTTGAAATTGGCAGCGGTTTTTAAGCGCCACTAATTGTTTGTGTACGGGATACAAAAGTAAGAATATTTTTGGGCTTTAAACTAAGAAAATGCAATTGTGGAAAAGGCGTTGACTACTAAGCGCTAACCGCATTTTTTTAAACAAAAAAAGGATTTTTTCCTTTGTACATAATTATTAAGCTATTCATAACATGAAAAAAATACTGCTTGCATTTATATTTCTATTCATTGTCGAAACAAATTTTGCCCTTCCGAAACGCCGTGACGAATACCAAAGCTACCTGTACTCTTTAAACATGGTATCTAAATTATTCTCAAAACTTACGGACAATGCCGACCTGATCGTCCACAGGTCTGACCGCGAAAGTTTTAAAACCATGGCCGTAAGTTTCAATAAAAAAGTAGGCATACTCATCGTTAACCAAAATAACCTGATCAGCCTGATCAATCGTGACGGGTTTAAGGACCACCATTTCCCAAATACATACCGTATTATGCAAGACGACGTGAGCGGCCTTAAAAAGATCTTACTGGATAACCGTCCATTGGTAAACAATCTGCGAATACCTGCTTTTAACGCCGAGGATATATACAGCAACCTTAACTTCCGCATTTATGAAAACGATGAGCTGTTAAGACAAGTTGCTCAAAACCGCCGCCGCAAAGCATTTAGGCATAAGGTAATTGATAATTTAACCCAGGCGGTTGTTTTGCTTAATGAGTGCAGGGGTAAGGTGGCGGCTTTGTATAGTAAGATAAAGTAGCAGCCCACTCATAAATCATTATTTAACTCAAGTTGCAGGTAAGTTATTTACCATTAGGTACATGTGGTTGGCAGAATCATTATCCTTTGTTTCATTTTGTTTCACAGGTTCTAATTAAAAACTGAAGGTCAATAATTTAACAAAAAACTTGTTTCACCTGTTTCATTTGTTTCACACTCGCGTGAAACAAAACAACATTACACAATCCCGCTTCTGTCAACAATCTGCACATTGGTATTGATATAGTCACGCTCTACCAGGCCGTCGCGCATGCGTACTATGCGGTGGGCGTGCATAGCTATATCTTCTTCGTGGGTCACTAATATAATGGTGTTGCCTTTGGCGTGTATATCTTCCATCAGACTCATAATTTCGATAGATGTCTTGGTGTCCAGGTTACCGGTAGGTTCGTCGGCCAGGATAATTGACGGATCATTGATCAGCGCACGTGCCACCGCCACACGCTGGCGCTGCCCGCCCGACAGCTCATTTGGCCGGTGGTCTATACGGTTACCCAGGCCCACATTTTTCAACGCCTGCTCGGCGCGGGCCAGCCTGTCTACCTTACTCACACCAGAATAGATCAGCGGCAACGCCACATTATCTAAAGCGGTATTACGGGGTAGTAAGTTAAACGTCTGGAAAACAAAGCCGATCTCAGAGTTACGCACTTCGGCAAGCTGGTTGTCAGACATGTGGCTAACATTAATGCCGTTCAGGATATACTCGCCTTTTGTGGGAGTATCCAAACAACCCAAAATATTCATCAGGGTTGATTTACCCGAGCCCGACGGGCCCATCAGCGCCACAAACTCACCTTTATTAATAGTTAGCGATACATCCTTAAGCGCGTGAATTACTTCAGTACCTATAACGTATTTGCGTCCTATGTTTTTAATGGTGATTAATGGCTCCATGCAGTTTATTGCTTTGACAGCGGATCGGAATGTTTGTTACAAGTCTGTAGTCATTAGTCTATAGTTCTAAGTCGACTTAAGACTATGGACTGATGACTTAGGACTAATCATTACCCGATCACCTTAGCCACAAGGAAGTACTTGTCGTCATGCTTAGGCGCGTTCTTTAAGCCGTCTGCAACAGTGATCTCCTGCTTAACCACGTCGTCCCTAAATACGTTTACCTCAGTAGACAGGTAGACCAGCGGCTCAACGCCAACGGTATCTATCTCGTTCAACTTGGCCATAAAATCAAGGATCTTGTTCATATCGCCAATCATTTCCTGCTTTTCGGTTTCGGCAAGTTCAAGGCGGGCAAGGTGGGCTATTTTATCTACAGTTTCGCTGTCAATATTCATGGTTATACTAATTTCTGTTTAATGATGCTGTGTACATGGTCGCGCAGTGCATCGGCATCGTCAACGGTTAAGTTTGCTGTTTCAACAGGTTTGTGTACAAATATATTACAAATACCCGGTTTGCTGCCATGGTCAAGGCCGGTATCCCACAAAACTTTCCATGTGTTGGTTGACGATACTGGGATGATAGGTACTTTTAAGTCGATAGCCAGGCGGAATGGCCCGTTCTTAAAATCGTGCAACTCGGGCGGGTATTGGTGGGGGATGCGCCCCTCGGGAAATATGATCACTGATATGCCGGCGGCTAATGCCTCGCCTGCCTTTTTAAAGGCACGGTATGACGACATTTTACTATCCCGGTTAACCGGGATATCCACAGTTTTAAAGAACAGGCGGGTTACAAAGTTATTCAGTAATTCGTCCTTTCCCATAAAACAATGGTTATTGTTTTTAACCAATATGGTCATGACGGTAATGTCAAGGTTTGATGTATGATTGGGGCAAATAATGTAAGTTTTGTTCCAGTCTATGGGTTGCTCATAATCAAAGTTATATAGTATACCTACCAGCAGCGAGCTTATAAAGCCCCATGTGCGCCTTATGGCGTTCATGTATTTATAATTACGTTGATCACGAGATAACAGGTATAAAAACGGGAAAGCCAATGCATAAGTTAAGGCAACAGAAGCTATGTATAAATAGCAGTGCACTTTCCTCAAAAGTATTTTCATCGTCTTCAAAAATATAAAAAATACTTACTTTCGCCGCTATGGAAACTGTTGTTAGTGGTATCAGATCAACCGGAAACCTGCATTTAGGTAATTATTACGGCGCGATACAGAATTTTGTGAAAATGCAGCACGAGTATAACTGCTATTTTTTTATTGCTGATCTGCACTCGTTAACTACGCACCCTACGCCAGCCAATTTACATAACAACGTTAAAACGGTACTGGTAGAGTATCTTGCGGCAGGCATAGATCCTGAGCAAGCTACAATTTATATGCAGTCTGACGTTCCTGAAACATCCGAGCTGTATTTATACCTGAACATGAATGCCTATTTAGGCGAACTGGAACGCAGCACATCTTTCAAAGACAAAGTACGCGCGCAGCCTGAAAACGTGAATGCGGGCTTGTTAACCTACCCGGTTTTAATGACTGCCGATATATTGTTGCACCGTGCTACAAAAGTACCTGTAGGTAAAGACCAGGAGCAACACCTGGAGATGGCCCGTACCTTTGGCAACCGGTTTAACCACTTATATAACCACGACTATTTCCCCGAGCCTTATGCGTTTAGCTTCAGCAAGAACCTGGTGAAAATACCAGGTTTGGACGGTAAGGGTAAAATGGGTAAATCAGAAGGTGAGGGCAACGCTATTTTCCTGTCAGATTCGCCAGAGGTTATCCGCAAGAAAGTAAAGCGCGCCGTTACCGATAGCGGCCCAACTGTCGAAAATCAAACCAAGCCGGAAGAAATTCAGAACCTGTTCGACCTGATGAAAGTGGTTTCAACTGCTGATACCATTACCCATTTTGACGACCTGTACAACAAAATGCAGATTCGCTATGGCGACCTGAAAAAGCAACTGGCCGAGGATGTGATCATTGCCACTACACCCATCCGCGAGCGGATAAACGATATTGCCAACAATGCCAATTACCTGCGTAAAGTAGCCCGGCACGGCGCCGAAAAAGCCCGTGAAAGTGCTGCTAAAACTGTTAAAGAAGTACGGGAAATAATAGGGTTCAGGAGCTTTTAGGCAGTCTATAGTCCGTAGCCAATGGTCTATAGTAAATCAGGCCTTGACTTGTAAATTTAACTTTCTAATTATATCTTTAGCCAATGCACATAGCCGTTGTAGGAAATATAGGAGCCGGTAAAACTACGCTTACCGAATTGCTGGCCAAGAATTATGGCTGGGATCCATTGTATGAAGCTGTTGATAATAATCCATACCTGGAAGATTTTTACAGCGACATGAAGCGCTGGAGCTTTAACCTGCAGATCTTCTTTTTGAACAGCCGTTACCGCCAGATCATCGATATTCAGAAAAGCGGTCGTAACATTATCCAGGACCGTACTATTTATGAGGATGCTTACATTTTTGCGGAGAACCTGCATGATATGGGCCTGATGACCAGCCGCGATTACGAAAACTACGAGTCTATTTTCGACAACATAACCGAGTATATCAAACCACCCGATCTGCTGGTGTATTTAAAAGCATCTGTACCTACATTGGTAAACAATATTCAGCGCAGGGGCAGGGAGTATGAAATAGGTATCCGAATAGATTACCTTTCAAAGCTGAACGAGAAGTACGACAAATGGATCAATAACTATAAGTTAGGCAAACTGCTGATACTGGATAAAGACAACCTTGATTTTGCCAATAATACCGAGGATTTGTCATCTATTATCCAGTTGGTTGAAAGAGAGATTAACGGGTTGTTCTAATATCTTATTAATATTACTCCCGATGAACTGGAGAGTTGCTTTGTTATTTATCATACTTTTTGACGGATGTAAATCCACAAATAATGCAGGATGGAGGCAGCTTGATGCAAGATTGTTTACTATCAATGCACCTGGAAATTGGAAGCTAACTATACCACAAGATCAGGAAGATTCATTCGTGGGCGAAATAGTTGGTCCTAAAGTAAGTTTGTCTTTTGATTGTAGCAGTAGGGGTTACGCCAATGACCTAAAAGATATTGATTCAAGCAGCCATCATATCAAAATTGATTCCAGTGGTAAATTTTTAATTAAAACTATTTACCCTAAAAAGATTGGACAGGGTATGACCGGGATTTACATAAAAGATCGTTCTTCTACGTTTGACTTTCAAATGAATGGCATGAATCTTTCAGCTGAAGATCAGCAATCAGCATTAAAAGCTTTTAAAACTATTACCTTTAAGCAATGAGGATACTTGGGATAATACCTGCACGTTACGCATCTTCACGTTTTCCCGGTAAGCCGTTGGTTGATATCGGCGGCAAGAGCATGATCCAAAGGGTTTATGAGCAGGCCAAAAAATGCGATCATTTAACCGAAGTGATCGTCGCTACAGATGATGACCGCATTTACGACCACGTAATTGCTTTTGGCGGTGTGGCGGTAATGACTGCACCTGATCATCAGAGCGGCACAGACCGTTGCGCGGAGGTAGCTTTGGCACGTTCGCAATACCAAGTAATCATCAATATCCAGGGCGATGAACCTTATATTGATCCCGAACAGATCACCAAACTGGCCGTCTGCTTTAACTCAGCCGATGTGCAGATAGCCACTCTGATAAAGCGCGTTAAAACTGAGCAAGAATTGCATAACCCTAACTCACCCAAGGTCATTGTCAATAAGATGGATGAAGCGGTTTATTTCTCGCGTTCGGCAGTTCCACATATCAGGGGCGAAGAGCCGCAGAACTGGCTGGAGTTTTACACTTATTTTAAGCATATCGGCATATATGGTTACCGCGCTGATGTGTTGCAGCAGATCACCAAACTACCTATATCAGCCTTAGAAAAAGCCGAAAGCCTGGAACAACTGCGCTGGGTGGAGAACGGCTACCGCATAAAGGTTGCTGAAACGGAATTGGAAACACACGCTATTGATACGCCGGAAGATCTGGAGCTGCTGAAGTAATCCGCTAAATACTATTTTCGCAAACCTTACTTATAATATCCTGTTTAAAATGTATAAGATCTATACATTATGGCTATTACAATAGCGGCATTTTCAGGTAGTTTAAGAAAAGATTCGTTTACCACTAAACTGATAAAGGCATTTAAAGAACTCGCGCCGGAAGATGTAACGGTTGATATAATTGATATTAGCCAGTTACCTTTAATTAATCAGGACCTTGAAATCAATTTACCACAGGCGGTTAAACAATTACACAATAGCATTGAACAAGCCGATGCCGTTTTATTGGCAACGCCCGAATATAACCGTTCTTATTCGCCCGTGTTAAAAAACGCGCTCGACTGGGGCTCACGTCCCGAAGGGCAAAGCAAGTGGAAAAGCAAGCCGGTTGCTGTTTTAGGTTGTACGCCTTACCAGTTAGGAGCATTCGGCGCTGTGCATCATTTGCGGCAAGTGCTAACCTACCTGGATATGCCCGCCATGCAACAACCTGAGTTTTATTTAGGGAAAGCTTCTGATAAGTTTAACGGCGAGGGTAAACTAACCGATCAAGAAACTAAGGATCTCATTATACAATTTTGGGATGCCTATATTATTTGGATCAATAAAATAAACTAAGGCCATGCTACAGAAATTAAGCGCTGATGCAAACGCCCTTACCTGGTTTGAAATACCGGTTGAGGATATGCGAAGAGCAAGAAAATTTTATGAAACCATTTTAGACATTACAATGGAAACCATGGGTAAGGACACACCCGAAGAACAAACAGTTTTCTTCCCGCGTAAACCTGATACCATTATGGCTTTGTCAGGTATATTATCCGGCGCATTGGTAAAATCAGCGCGGATCAAACCGGGGCAGGACGGTCCGCTTATTTATTTGAACGCAAGCCCGTCAATACAAACGGTAATAGACAAAATAGAACCAGCCGGCGGCAAGGTCATCGCACCAAAAAGTAAAATACCGGCCGGACTTATTGCAGTGTTTTTAGATACGGAAGGCAATAAGGTAGCATTGCACGCAGCGAAATGAAAAATAGATTTTTAATTAGTCTTAATCGTCTCCGCAGAGTTTCTCGTAGAGACTCATTCTCTAAATTAGTTTTTTAAATTGTTAAAAACTTATGAATATTTAATTTATTAAAACAGGCAGCTATGTCAGGAATGAAATTTTTAGTTGTATTTTTTTTCTTTACGCCGATCACATCACTTGCACAGCATATTAAGTTTGATACTGTTAAATCGGAGTATAAGTATGACACGACTTATATATCATCATTTAGTAAAAAGGCTCTATTCTTAAAAATAAAGGACTTCACGTATGCTCACTTTCAAAGTTCATATGATTTCACAACCGGGGAGGTGTCATTTAGTAGGCTAACTGAAGTAAATTCCGGTCTAGGAGAAGCAGGCAAAATAGGCACAACTTGGCAACTAACTTACGATTGTCATATTGCTGTGAAAGATAAAATGTACAAAGTAGTTGTTGAAAAAGTGCGGATAGGAAAGTTTTTATATAATAAGGAATTATTCAAATCTCTTTCCGATAGTTCTAATGGTTTAGCTGATGCTGTTAAGGCTGTAGACGGAAATATTAAAGGATTGCTGTCAGATATAAACAAAATAGCAACAGATATTGAAAAAAAATAGTAATATTTAAATATGCTGATTCTTGAAAAACAGCATTCACATTTATGTAATTTCTAATTTCCGTTTCCGCAGGGTCTCTCTTTGAGGACCTTGCGATGCACTTAGCTCAAATGATTATTATTGTCAGCGATTTGTTCTAAACACCGTATTTACATCTTGCGTAAACTTATCTTTTTTAATGTCCTACGTAGAGATTGCTTCGTTCCTCGCAATGACGCGTTGTTTACGCTGTAACTAACACGCCCCTGCCAAACGCTCCACAAACTCGGCGATATGGATCGATTTTTCGGGCACAATCGGGTCATAATTGCCGATGATGAGGGTATGGTCAATGATCTCGATCATAAAATCGTTGTCGCGGATATCCATTACCGCGTTGCGGAAATCGCGGTTCATACATGAGCTTGCTTTTACATGGTCGTTCACCACTACATAAAAGGTATTGCTGAACGGTTTGTCTTCGTCAAAATCCAGCTCATGCGGGTGGATCAGTTCCATGATCTTGTCGGTGAGCGTTTCACGGCGAATTACCACTCCCCCAAAATTATTTTTCAGGTAGGTTAAGCCCCAAATCTGGAACTCCTGGTGATGGTTGATATACTTATCGCCCACTTTAAAATGCACCTCAACAAACAGGATGTACGAATCGCCGCAATCCTTTTTTATCACAAATGATCCGCGCACGTTAACATCCAAACAATTTCTAAAAGCCCTGAATTGCGGCAGGTCAAAATCAATATGGCCCGTAGGGTGTATGTTAAATTCTTCTTTTAAAGCCTGGTAGGTTGCGTTAAACCGGTCAATGGTATCCGCGTTAAGCCCGGTAGTATCAAAAAGGTAGTTTTCCATGGATGGTTTCGGTATTTTTTAAAGGTAGACAACATGCTCAAAATGACCAAATAAATTCGAAATTGATCCCGATAGCTATCGGGACCGAAATTCGATATCCTTAATAATGTTTCATCTTAGCACAAGAGCATACGCAATTGGCATCACTTATACCCAGTTTGGTTAAAAAGTGCTGGTAAAAGCCTATCCTGTCAACCATGCCTACATTGTTTTCGCCCAGGTTACATTCAAGCGCGCCGTTAATAATGTTTATTACCATGCCAAATCCGGGTGCGCGGCCTGCCGCTTTATCGGCGGCGTTTGGTTTCCACTTACCTATCATCACGTCATGTGCCGATGGCTTGTGGGTTTGCGGTGTCATCCAGAAATAAATGGCAGCTTTAAAAGCGACAACCGGATCGGTGGTAACCAGGTCCGGATTATTCAGTAATATTTTATGGTCGCCAAAAATACAGTCAGACGCGTAGCCGTAATTGCCATTATAGCTTAACTGCATGGGGCCGCGGCCATAATACTTTTTACCCTTAACCGGCGGGTACTCGTCGCTGTCGCCAAAATAATCTAATGATGTATTGTCCTCATGTTTCAGCATCAGGCCGTCGGTGTAGCTGCCGTTCATGCCATGGCGGGTTTCGTGGGCCACGTTGGCGAAGAAGGCCGCCAATTCTTTTTTGTTGGTCAGCGGGTCGCTTTCGGCACAAAAGGCGCCATAGTCAATGGTGTAGGTGCTGTCGGGTTTTACTTTGGCCCAAGCCTCGTTCCAGTCCACATCCTGCCTTATGGTAGTGGCTTTGCCGGTAGTTTTGTCTGTACGGATAAACTGGTAAACAGATACCGCGCGGCGGGTAATTTTAACCTTGACCATACCCAACTCTTTTATGGCCTTGATAAACGCGGGATAAGTGTAAAAAGGATCGCGCTGCGGGAAAAGATCATTAAACTGTTTCTCGGTTATTAAATTGAACGCGACGGGCGGTGCCGGTTTATCTGCCGCAGGCACGGCTTTATTGCCGCATTTAAAACTTAACAATAATAATGTTGAAGCCAGCAGAAAAATAGTTTTAGTTGATAATATGATATGTTTCACAGCGTATGTATAGTATAGTTAATGATGGACCGTAAAGATAAAGGCAAGTTTAATTAACCCATAAATAATAACTATGTTTAAATCAATATTTATATAATTGCCTCGCACTTTATGAAGATATATACCAAAACAGGCGATAAAGGTTTTACTTCTTTAATTGGCGGCACGCGCGTGCCCAAACATCACTTGCGTATTGACAGCTACGGTACGGTTGATGAACTGAACAGTTATATAGGTTTGATACGCGACCAGGATCTTGCCCCGCATGATAAAGATCTTTTAAAAGAGATCCAGGACAGGCTGTTCACTATTGGTTCTTCATTGGCGGCCGATCCCGAAAAATCTAAAATGGTGATCCCGGATTTTGACCTAACCGATATTGAACTGCTGGAACAGGAAATGGATACCATCAATGAAACATTGCCACCGCTAAAGCATTTTATTTTACCGGGCGGTAGCAACACCATATCTTACTGCCATATAGCCCGTTGTGTATGCCGCCGGGCAGAGCGTTTGGTTGTACACTTAGCCGAAGAAAGTGTTGTAGATGATAAGGTAATTATTTATCTTAACAGATTAAGCGATTACCTATTCACACTGGGGCGTAAAGTTGCAAATGATCATAAAATCCCTGAGAATCAGTGGATACCGAGGCTTAAAAAAAATTAAAAAAATATATTGATTATCAATATAAAAATATTATACTTTTGCGGAAATCTAAACACTATAAGTTAACTAAAATATAAAGTAAAAATATGTATTGGACACTTGAATTAGCATCTCACCTGGAGGATGCACCATGGCCGGCAACTAAGGACGAATTAATTGATTACGCTATCCGTTCAGGAGCACCTGTCGAGGTGATAGAGAACCTGCAAGCGTTAGAGGATGATGGTGAGCCGTATGAAAATATTGAAGAAATATGGCCTGATTACCCTACAAAAGATGACTTCTTTTTTAACGAAGACGAGTATTAATAATACTTAAGATCTATAAAAAAGCCTTGTATATGCAAGGCTTTTTGCTTTTATGGCTTTTTGGAATGGTTTTGGTTATTATAATAATATTATTCACAACTAAAACATACACATCATGAGAGGCTTGTTATACATTATCGCTGTTATTCTTGTTATAGGCTGGGCATTCGGGTTCTTCTATTACTCTGCCGGCGGCATCATCCACGTATTATTGGTAATAGCAATTATAGCTTTATTATTGGGGCTGATAAGAAGAGCGTGATAGACTGAAGAATCAAGATGCAAGAGCCAAGAATCAAGATATTCCCTGTTAAAGATCTCGGCTATCTCCTTATTCTGTTAACCAAAAGACCTTAAAATAATCAAGAGTTAAGAAAACATGGCCAATATGTCTTGTTTCTTGACTCTTGATTCTTAACTCTAAAAAATCAGCTAACCCTATACATCTTACCAGGTAATGACCTGATAAACCCCTGCATTTCCATATTAAGCAGGTTCATGGCCAGCTGGCTCATGGGCATGTTTGTTTTTATGGTGAGGTCATCAATAGCAAGCGGGGCGCTGTGTTGTTGTATAATGTCAAAAATTGTCCGTTCCTCGGCCGACAGGTCAAGCGGTAATAAAAACTGTTCTACGGGTTTAGTATGATCGGGTTTTTCCCATCCAAGGCTATAAGCCAGATCAGCGGCGCAGGTTAGCAAAGCTGCCTTATTATTACGGATCAAGAAGTTGCACCCTTCAGAATATACATCGCCTACCCTGCCGGGGAAAGCAAAAACATCGCGGTTATAAGAATTAGCTATTTCGGCAGTGATCAAAGCACCGCCTTTTACGCTGGCTTCTATAACTATAGTAGCGTCGGCCATGCCGGCAACAATGCGGTTACGCTCGGGGAAGTTTTCCCTGCCGGGGATGGTGTTTGATGGATATTCTGTCAATAACCCGCCATGGTTCAGCATCTTATCTGCCGTAGTGCGGTTTGCCGCCGGGTATACACGGTCGAGCCCATGTCCCAGTACCCCTACCGTAGCTACTTTATGTTTAAGGCTTTCTTTATGCGCGATAACGTCTATGCCGTGTGCCAGGCCGCTCATTACCAATACATCGTATGGCTGTAATTCGGCAATCAGGTCTTCGCAAAGCTGGCGGCCGTAGTCGGTGGCGTTACGGGTGCCAACAATACTTATAATCTTACGGTTGTTCAGATCGGCATTACCTTTATAATATAATAGTATGGGCGAGTCGAAACAATTTTTTAAGCGTTTGGGGTAACTGGCATCTGTATAAAACAGCACCTTTATATCGTTTTTCTCTACAAACTTCAATTCATCCGCAGCTTTTTGCAGGGCCTCATCAAAATTCATTTCGCGAATGGTTTTCTCGCCCACACCGGGAATGCTCAATAATTTATTTGGCGAGGCGTTAAACACGGCTTCGGCACTGCCCAAATGGCTAACCAATACCTTACCCATACTATGACCAATATTTTTTAAGAATGTAAGGGCTATCTGATGAAGTTGTGACATAAAGTTTGTGTGCCACTAAGGTATAAATATTACTATAAATTTTAGCAATTTGTTTTTTATTAGACCTATTCACCTAACAAGATGGATTTTACTTGATAAGTTTCCTGCCCTCTTTCAAGAAGTATATTTAATGAATCGAACGCAAAAAAATCTCTTAAAAAATTCAAACTACTCGCGTTTACAGATCCGTTTCCATTTTGTGCGAGGTTATGAACAATATTTATATTACCTACAAGTTCAAGTTCACTATAAAATGTCCTCAAATCTTTTTTCCAAATCAAAAACCCATAAGATCCAATATAATATGGTTTGACTTCAGGATGAATCTTCCACATATTATCTAACTCGAGTTTAGAATAATCAAAAGACTTATTATTTCCCACCCCATAAAATTTGCTATTGATTATGTCTACCAATGATGGTTTATTTTCATCGCTATAAGTTGTTGCTGCAAATTCATAGTAATGAGGGTTGTGATCTTTATAGATACCAGTGCAAATAATTGCTTTATATTTCTTGTCTATTCCTTTAAAACTCAAAATATCACCAATAACTAAAGATTGTCTTTTACTCATCAAGTAAATTTATCATAAGATACGTCAGTTTGCAAATGATGCGGGCGGTATAAAAAATCAAGCTCCATTATTCTCAATTTCAACTATTTAAAAAAACTACAAAAATAGTTTGCAAACTATAAAAATAGTTCTACCTTTATCTAACTATAAAAATAGTTTGCTATGAAAATTAAAGAATTAACCAAAGCCGAAGAACAGATCATGCAGATACTATGGCAATTAGGCGAAGCCATTGTAAAAGACATCATCGAAAAAATGAACGAGCCGAAACCTGCTTATAACACCGTATCAACCGTGGTGCGGGTGTTAGAGGGCAAAGGATTTATTGATCACAAAGCCTATGGCAACTCGCATGTGTATTTCCCGCTGATCACCGAGGCGCAGTACCGCAAATTCACGTTCGATAAGATGATGAGTAATTATTTCAGTAATTCGTACGAGAGCCTGGTATCCTTTATCGCCAACGAGAAAAAACTGGGCATAAAAGAGCTTGACGAGCTGACCAAGCTAATTGAAGACCTTAAATCAAAAAAATAACATGAACTGGTTGTATTACCTGGCAGAGGCCAACATTTACCTGGGGGTATTTTACCTGGCCTACTGTTTATTGTTAAAAAAAGAAACACATTACACCTTTAATCGGGTGTACCTGCTGTTTGTATGCGCAATAGCCTTTGTTTTACCATTAATACAACTTGACTTTTTAAAGCCGACGGTTTATATAAATGCAGGCGCCCCGATTGATATACCTGTAGCAGAAAAACGACTTTCATGGCAAAGTGGATTGTTGTACAGCTACTTAACCGGTGTTATAATTTTTACTATGCAGTTTATGGTAAAGCTGTACCAGTTACAAAAACTGGCCCGCTTAAAACCCGCTTATAGTAGTAAAGATTATACGCTGATCTGTTTAGAAGGATCAACCACTGCGTTTTCTTTCTTTCGGTACCTTTTTATAGGGACAGACGCCGCCGAGCCTGAAATGATAAAAAGGCATGAGCTGGTACATATCCGACAAAAACATTCGGCGGATGTGATGGCATTGGAGTTGCTAAAGATCATTAACTGGTTTAACCCCACCGTGTATTTTTTACAAAACAGCCTGCGGTCTGTCCATGAATATATTGCCGACGATCAAACAGCCTTAGCCGCAGCCGACACTACAGCCTATTCCAGCTTTTTGGTAAACAACGCTTATGGCATAAGCGGCCCATCGTTTACACATTCATTTTTCAATTATAACCTGTTAAAAAAGAGAATTATCATGTTGCATCAAAAACGTTCGGGTAATTTAGCAAGGCTAAAATACCTTATTGCATTGCCGCTTTGCGCAGGCCTGCTTTGCGAGTCGACACTTGGCTTTAGCAAAAGCTATGGTTTTATTAATATTGGCCATGCCGCTACTGTATTGGTTACAGACACTGTACCAAAGAAACTTCCGCCACCGCCACCCCCCGCGCCACCTGCTAAACCAAAAAAAGGCGCAAAAGGTCTTGTACCACCTACCCCGCCCCTGACGCAGATAAAACCCGATGGAAAAAGCCGACCTAACCTGCCGCCGCCACCACCGCCGCCGTTAGAAAAAGGTAAGGGAAAATATCCCCCACCGGTAATTACTAAAGATGATCAGGCGAAAAAACAGGATGTTAAATTCCCGCCGCCGATTGTCACTAAAGACAAACTGACAAAAAAAACGAAGGACGTTAAATTTCCAAAGCCGGTGGTTACTAAAGACAAGCCGGCAAAAAAAGAACCGATTGCCGACATAAGGATTGACGATTCTGCACCTGCGCCAGCTAAAAAAGCTGAGCAAAGTGCCGATATACGTATTGAAGATGCGGTTGTACCAGCTCCGGCCAAAAAATCAGCAGATAATTAAATAAGAATCTGCAAGCTTATATCTAAACCTAAAAACCACCAAAACCTTATCACAGCCATAAACCTAAAAAACATACCATCATGAACCTATTGTATTACCTTGCAGAAGCCAACATTTACCTGGGGGTATTTTACCTGGCCTACTGTTTATTGCTCAATAAAGAAACTTATTACCAGCTTAACAGGGCTTACCTGCTTTTTAGCTGCACGGCGGCATTTGTGTTGCCGATTTTACAGGTAGGTGCTTTAAAGCCTGTAGAAACTGCCGTTGACACAACCTTAAACTACACTTTGCCGGCTTATACAGAACAATTACCGGTTACCAATTATGTAAATGTTGCGCCGGTAATGGTCGAGCATCATTTAGCTGCACAGGATTACCTGGTATATGTTTACCTGTTGGGCGCGGTAGTTTTATTTGCTATGCTGATGATTAAACTTTTTGGCTTAGCCCGGCTGATGCGCAACGCCCAAACCAGCGATGCGCTTAAATACAAAGTGGTTTACCTGCCTGAAACCGGCGTTGCTTTTTCATTCTTTAATTACCTGTTTATAGGTGATAATGCTTCGGCGGCCAATACCATTATCAGGCATGAGTTGGTACATATCCGCCAAAAACATTCGGTTGATATTATTTTTCTTGAGGTATTAAAGGTGATCAACTGGTTTAACCCCTTTGTGTACTTGCTGCAAAACAGCCTGAAAACCGTACACGAATACATAGCCGACGAGCAGACAGCCGCTTTTGAGGATGACGCCCTTACCTACTCTACATTTTTGGTAAATAATGCCTATGGTACAGACGGGCCTTCATTTACCCATTCTTTTTTTAATTACAACCTGTTAAAAAAGCGCATCATTATGCTTAACCGCGAACGGTCAGGCCGGGCTGCACGGTTAAAATACTTAGTGATCTTGCCTTTGTTTGCCAGCCTGCTATGTGTTTCTACCTTAGCTTTTAGCAAAACCTATGGTTGGGTTGATCTTGACCCTGCAAAACCTGTAAAACACGAAAGCAGCAGAATTATACCTACACCCCAAGATTTTGGAAAAGTTAAAGCTCCATCAGTATCGGGTGCTAAGCCAAAACTAATTATTCTGGACGGCAAAGTAATTCATCCCGGACCAGACGAAACAGTGTCAGCTGACTCTGTGACCGATGTTCCGGAAAACACGGCCTGGGCAATAAAGAAATGGGGCGCTCAGGCTAAAAATGGCGTAAGAATATTTTCGGGGCATGGCGCTGTTATTAAAAAATCAGAATCGCCGTTAACCCCCAGAAACCAGTTTGGCGGCCGTATGTGTGGCAGCTCGCATAATGCTCAGCTACCCATAACTCAAATGCTTACAACAGATCCCGGATTATTATTTATTGTAGATGGTAAAAAATATGCTATTGATAAAAGCCAGCTGAACGACAAAACCCTTATCTCGCTTACCTGCGACTCTATGACGGTATACGATAAGGGTAACGCGTATGCAAAGTCTAAGTGGGGAAATGATGTTGGCCAGGTTGTAGTATTAAAAGGGCATGCATCAGCAAAGTTGTTCAATTGGCCTGATGCTAAAAGTCAAACATCTGCAGGCTCGCAACCAATTACCCAACCTGCAACAGCTAATGATGTATCACAAGAATTCTATACCTACCTGCTACGCTCAATTAAATACAGCGCAAATGATCTCGAAAAAAACATATCAGGCAGGACTATTACGCTTTTTGCTGTCGATAATGATCACAATTTGTTGTATGCACAGGTAGTACGAAGCCCATCAGATGCAATGAGTAATGAAATTATTAGATCACTTAAAGCCAGCCCTGATTTATCATCCATAAAACCGGGTATACAATACGTTTTATCAGTGTCTTTTACATTGGGGTTGGTTGACCCTGCACCTGGCGAAGAACTGGCACCCGGACCAATAACTCATGGCCAGGTAATAACTTACAATCCTTCTGGCATGGATATTCCTAAAAATCCGCCAGGAACGCTTGTACTTAATGAATGCGTGATACGGGGTTATATAAAAACACCTATACGGGTTGTTGATACGGTAGCAAAACCGGACTGGGGAAAGTTTTATCAATATTTTGGTGCACATGTTCTATATCCGTCTGCGGATAGGAAAGAGCATATTGCCGGCCGCGTTATTACCATTTTTGCCCTGGACGCCGATCATAATTTGCAATATGCAAAGGTTGTGCGCACTCCGTCAGACGCGATGGCCAACGAAGTAATCAGAGTATTAAAAAAATGTACCGAACTATCTATTTTAAAGCCAGGTATACAATATACATTACCCATAAGTTATACGCTTGACAATGGCAACATTGGAGACCCGGTGACTGTAACACAGGACCCCAAAACTCATGATCCCAACTCAGGAATTTATAATCCAAATTCTATTGATATTCAGAATTTAGGCGGCGGTTTAGGGCTTAATGAAGTTGTAATACGCGGCTACACTAAACAAAACTAACGTATACCTGATAACAGCTAAAGCCGGGCAAATTTGCCCGGCTTTTTTGTAAACTAAAGTCGCTTTTTAAATGTTATATTTATACTATCATTTAAAACTGAATGGTTATGCGGTCACATAAAAAGAAATCCTTAAAAAAATCTACAGCAAGAGTTTTGCTGGCCGGTGTACTAAGTTTTGGTTCGACTGCTTTTGCGCAAACGCCGCCGCAGTCGCCGCCACCTCCGCCCCCATCACCGTCAGAAGTATTTAATAAGATCAACCCGTTTAAAAAGAAAAAAGCCAAGGGGAAAGATACGGTAGTCAAAAAAGATACCGCTGCCGCGGTAAGGCCCGGCGGACCCCAAAACCCGCCGCCACCGCCGCCAAATCCGTTAAATCTTTTTAAGAAAAAGAAAACACCACCACCGGCTACGCCACCCGCGACACCAACCAAATAAAACAACTATTTACAAACCGCTTTTTTTAAGCCGGTATACATCATAATTAAACATACAGCGGTCAAACCGGTAATATTTAGCGGTCAGGCTGTCGACCAAATTACGCAGATCAGTACCCACATATTCTTTGTATTGCGGGAACAAGGGCACCAATATTAATTCGGGGTGCCGCTTATTCAAATCGTTAAAAATGGTTTGTTTGGCTACGGGCGTTTGGGTGACGTTAAAATAAATACTTGGCGAGATCCGCTCTGAATAAGCCTGTACCTGCGAGCCAAAACCTGCAACGTACACCTTATCATTAGGTTTGGTAGTTGCTTTTACCCATAGGCCAAGTTGCCTGCTTGCACTTTCATCCGGGGGTACAAAAGGTTCGTGGCAAAAGTTTTCGGCAAATTGAAACTCGCCGGTAAACAGGCGCTTCACATTTACAAACGGCTCAATAAGTCGCGGCGAAAAACAGATCCAAACAATAAACATCACTTTTTTAAAAGACACCTGCCAGGTATCGATCACATACCCCACCGCAATTGCACCGATAAGCGCCATAGCGGGTAATAGTTCTTTCATGTCTACCCGGGCATAGTTGCCAATAACGTTTAAACCAATAAAAACCGATGTCAGCCAAATTAGCAGCCAGTCAAACTTTCGCTGCATGAACAGGTACGCCAGTACAAGCGGGTAAAACAAGATGATCTCTGAATAAAAGAAAAGATTATAAAACTGAACGGCCCTCCATAAAAAATCATGGTCAGTGGTACTGCCGCTGCCAAAATTATCGGCTATGGCATAAAAGTATACAGCCTGCGGATCAATTCCGGCTAAAATCCCGATCAAAATCAAGGCAAAGAAAGCAATTACCAAGCCTGCGCTAAACGCTATCGCGCTGGTTTTGCCTTTACGTACAGCCATAATAAATAACGGGACTATTGCGAAAAATGCCGATAAACGAAACATCAACGCGACCGACAATAATACGCCGCAAAAAAACATCCGTACTATGGTTTTAGCACTTAAAGACAGGTAGAACGAAATGATAACGAAAGTCAGTTCATAGGTTTCTGTAAAAGAAACATACCTGCCGTCGGCACCATGCCACAGTACTGATAAGCCATAAAATGACATGGCCAGTAAGCCTGCACGTTTGCCTGCCAGTTGGCCGGCTATCCTGTAAAGAAAAAAAATACCGGCAGACTGCACCAATGTTCCGAATACCCGCGGGAACCAATAATTGACACCAAAAAGCAGATCAGAAATACCGAATATGGTATAAAACAATGGCGATTTATTGTCGGCACCGCCGGTATAAGGCACCATGCCGTTGCGAAACCAGTTGCGGCCGATATAATGCCACATCGCCTCGTCCTGCGACAGAGCGAACCCGTTAGTGAACAAGGTGATAAATAACTGCAGCACGATCAACGCGATAAACAGGTACCAAAAAATCCGGTCAGGATATTTTTCGTTATAGACGGATTGCCCTGTGTTGGCATATCCCGCTGTATCAGGAAAAAATTGTTTTATCGGCATCGGCTTAAACAAACACCCAGCTGTGTTTAATATCCGAAAATACTGATAGTAAACATTTTACTAAAAAACATTTACACCAACGCCAAGAATTACTTGATGAAAACTGATAAAGGTAACCGGCTTGAATATATTGATTAAGTTTTGATACGATCGATCTTAATAGTATTTTTATACAACCAATATAACCTTACCATGAAAACAGCTATCATTCTTACTGCATTCACTTTACTATTTGCCGCAAATGTCATAGGGCAAAAACTGCCCAATAAACAAGAGGTTAGTTTTCGTGCGCCGGCAAAACTAAAAATTGATGGTATAGCTACCGAGTGGGGCAATAAACTACAGGCCTACAATAAAAGCACCCAGATTTTTTATGCTATAAGCAATGATGATAAAAACCTTTACCTGATTGTACAGGCTAAATATGAAGAGATCATCAACAAAATTATCCGTGGCGGCATTACTCTTATTATTAACCATTCGATAAATAAAAAAGACCCGCAACCTGTTACAGTAACCTACCCTGTTTTACGGGGAAGTGATATGAGCCGCATAGCTAACGGAATTGTTGGAAGATTCTATAAACAACCCGACACCAGTTATAAACCTGTTACTATTACTGAACTCAATAATAGATTAGATGCCGGATCCAAAACAATTATAACAACGGGCATTAAAAATCTTGATAGCGATACGCTATCGGTTTATAACACAGATGGTATAAAAGCAGCAGCACAGTTTGACAATAATACGCTATATAATTATGAGTTGGCTATCCCTATTAAATACCTGGATCTGCCAAATAACGGCGTCGACCCGTTTAGTTATCAGCTAAAGGTTAATGGCTTACCCGAACAGGTCTATACACATAATGATTCCAGCTCTTCATCCGCGGCGCCGCCGCCATATGATGCTACTACAGCCTTAGCCACAACCGATTTTTGGGCTCAATATACCCTGGCAAAGTGAGGTTTATCCCTTCACATAGATCACCTGCTTGGTTTCGAAAAACTCTTCGGCGAAATAATCTTTAAGGTAAAATTGCTGCACCTTAAGGCCCGATTCTTTGATCTCTTCGGCAAGGTCGCCGCCTTTAAGGTAAAGGATGCCGCTGGGTAAGGTATTGTTTGATGTGCGGGTAAACTTGCCTTTTATCCAGGGGTAAAACTCGCCCAGGCGGGTTACCGCGCGCGATATGATGAAGTCAAATTTTTCGTTAACCTGTTCGGCACGCAGGTGTGATGCACGTACATTTTTAAGGCCCAACGCTTTGGCTACTTCCTGCACCACTTTAATTTTTTTGCCGATCGAGTCAACCAGGTAAAACTTTGTATCAGGAAACAATATGGCTAAAGGTATTCCCGGGAAACCGCCGCCCGTGCCTACATCAAGCACACTTTCGCCAGGTAAAAAAGGCATTATTTTAGCGATGCCTAATGAATGCAGCACATGCCGCTCAAAAAGCTGGTCGATATCCTTGCGCGATATTACATTGATCTGGTTGTTCCAGAACTCATATAATGCCGGCAACTGTTCAAATTGCTGTTGTTGTATAGGTGTAAGGCCGGGAAAATAGGTAAAAAGCTGATCAGATGTCATCTCTGTTGTAGCGATTTAGAATATTACCAAGCAAATACCTGGCTCTGAATAATTGGGCTTTTACCGTGCCTAAAGGAAGATCAAGTTGCTGGGCAATCTCTTCATATGATAACTCATCAAAATATCGCAGCGTGATCAGGTTACGGTAACGTACCGGAAGGTCCTGTATCAATAATTTAAGTCCTTCGGTTTGTTGCTTTTTTATAGACGATTCTTCCGGGTTTAAAACATCAGCCTTAATTTGCAGCTGTTTTTCTTCGCCATCGTCATCCGTCATGCCGTGTATCGAGGTGGTATTTAACTTTTTCTTACGGATAAAATCGATACAGTTATTGGTAGCCACCCTGAATAACCAGGTGCTAAAGGCATACTCGGGCTGGTATTTGTCCAGTTTTTCAAAGGCCTTGGCAAAGGTTTCAACAGTAAGGTCGTTAGCGTCCTCTTTGTTGTTTACCATCTTAAGCACCATGAAATAAATAGAATCTTTATAACGATGCATCAGATCGGCATAAGCCTTCTGGCTTCCTTCCCTAGCTTTTACTACCAGGTGAAAATCGTTCTTAGCATTCTCGGTAAAATTGGAATTTATTTCCATTGAGTAGTTTTTACAAAGGTGCCGATGAGGCCAAAAATGTTTATATAAAGGTAGTAAACAAAATCATAAAAAGGCAAGTACCAGATCTGCGAAGTGGCATTTAGTTTCTTAAATGTTTTTCTGTATACCAATATCTGTGCTAACCACCTGAATATGAACAAACCTAATGCCATTAATGGCTCAAAATAATAGGCTAAACACCAAATAAATAAAATATAAAAAAGAAACCCGCTTATGGCGTCAAAACTCAACATGCGGCGGTGCCTGTTACGGTATAACTTACCCACGCCCATGTGCCGTTTTTTTTGCCGGTATAGCGATGCAAAGTTAGGTTTTGCATCCGTAAACACAAATGTATCAGGGTGTATCTCTATCACTGTGTTGTTTGACGTAGCATTTTGATTAACAAACAGGTCATCATCACCGGACATAACGTGCATATGCGCCGCAAACCCCTTATTTGAAAAAAACAGCGTTTTGGTGTAAGCCAAATTACGGCCGATACCCATATACGGATCGCGGTTTAAAGCGGCCGATAAATAATTTATGGCGGTTTTTAAAGTTTCAAACCTTACCAAAGCGTTTATAAAGCCGCCTTTTTTATAACAAGGCGAATAGCCCAGTACCAGTTGTACATTGCCGCTAAAGCGGGCAGCCATGCGGGTTATCCAGTTCCCGGTAGCTGGTTTACAGTCGGCGTCGGTAAATAAAAGGTGTTCGTTCTTAGCGGCCTTGATCCCCAGGGTAAGCGCGAATTTTTTACCGGTTTTAAAACGCACATGCTCTGTAATGGTAACTACTTTAAGGTGCGGGTAGGTTCTTTTCAGATCATCCAAAACTACGTCCGAGTTATCCGACGAGCAATCATTTACCACTACAACCTCAAAGTCTGGGTAGTTTTGTTCTAATATCGATGGCAGGTTTTCGGCTAAATTTTGGGCCTCGTTACGGGCGCTGATAATTACGGATATCGGTGTATTAACCTCGGGCAACTCGTCCTCAACCACATAAGCCGACAATGATTTATGACCGCTGATGAGGTAATATAACTGGATAATAAACACCAGTAAAAAAAGAACGAATAATGCAAGCCGAATGTATGTTTCCAACACCTATATTAAATAAGGCGCAAATTTGCTAAAAAAATAGAGAATAGAGATCAGTTAATTAGAGATTAGTTGTGTTGTGAGTGCTGAATGGTTAATTGTGTGTTGTGGGTTACCGCAACAAAACGCTCACTACTCACAATTAATCATTCACCAAACTACTCTGCTCTTAAATTTTTAACCGGGTTGGCCAATGCTGCTTTTATTGCCTGGTAGCTTACTGTTATCAATGCTATTATTATTGATAATGTACCGGCCAATGCAAACACCCACCAGTTAATGCTTACCCGATAGCTATAATCCAACAACCATTTACTCATACCCCAATAAGCTATAGGCGCGGCTATTATAAATGATATGATGACAAGGGCGATCAACTCTTTAGATAATAATGTAGTGATGCGCGCTACAGATGCACCCAACACCTTGCGCACACCTATTTCTTTTATCCGGTTTTCGGCCATATAAGCGGCTAAACCGAATAAACCAAGGCATGAAATAAAGATGGCTAATCCCGCAAACAGGGCGGCCATAGTGCCCAGGCGCTGTTCATCTTCAAACTTTTTGGCATATTCTTCGTCCACAAACTTAAAATCGAAAGGATATTGCGGATTGTATTTTTTGAAGATAGTCTCTGCCCTTTTCAGGTTATCGGCAGTTGAATTTTTGCCGTTAAATTTCATCTGGACGATGTTAAAAGTGAGGAAGCTACTCTTGGCGCCACATATCAGCAAAGGCTGGATAGGCTCGTACGGGCTGGTTAAGATAAAGTCTTTTATCACCCCAACAATGTGCCAGTCAACACCCAGGTCGCTCACTTTTTTGCCTATAGGGTCTTTAAATTTCAGGACTCTTAACGCCGATTCATTAACAATTAAGCCGCTTGAATCGGTAGGGTATTGCTTCAGATCAAAATCGCGCCCCTTTACAAATTGTAGTCCGACAGTCTTGCCCAGGCCTTCATCGGCCAGGTAACGGGCAAAAGATGTACGGTCATTCGGGTCCTTGCCTTCCCACATTTGCCCTCCGCCATCGCTCCAGCGCTCGGTGATCGGCGAATTGGTCTTGGTAACCGATGTGGCTACCCCCTGCGATAATAACTCATTTTTTATCAGGTCATAATTCTTAGGGATATCGCCGGTCATGAAATGATACACCACATGGTCGCGGTTATAGCCGGTTTCCCTGTTGCGCGCGTAATCAATTTGCTGCTTGATAACTATGGTACAGATGATCAACACAATGGCAAAAGTAAACTGCACCACCACCAACGCTTTACGCGGAGTTACCAACGCGTTTATCTTTTTAAAAGTGCCCTTTAGTACCTTAACCGGTTGAAAAGACGACAGGAAAAATGCCGGGTAGCTGCCTGCCAAAACCCCTGTAAATAGTATAAACCCAAAGAAGGTCAGCCAGGTATAAATGCTGCCAAAATTTATATACAATTCGTTTTCTGTAAACCTGTTATAAGCCGGCAGGCTCACCAGCACGATGATAACCGCAATAATACCTGCCAGCAAAGCCATAAAAACAGATTCGCCAATAAACTGGCCTATCAATGATGCTTTCCTTGCCCCGACTACCTTGCGGATCCCCACTTCTTTGGCGCGTTTTTCGCTGCGGGCTGTACTTAAATTCATGAAATTTATACAGGCTATCAGCAATATAAATAGGGCAATTATGCCGAATAAATTAACAGTTTTACTGCGACCGTTGCCGTCTTCTACCCCATTGGTAAAACTCGAATACAGCCGCCAGCGTTCCATTGGGTACAGAAAATACTCCCAGTGCAGTTGTTTCGCATCGCTGTTGTAATGTTCTCTTAAGGGCCTTAATTTAGCCGACGCTGATGCAAAGCCTGTATTCTTTTTGAGCATTACAAAAGTGGGCTCACTGTTGTCGTTCCATCCCAGATCCTGTGCTTTTTCAACCTTTATGTATGACCATGGTACTAAATAGTCATAGTAAAAACGGGTATTATATGGCATGTCTTTCAGCACGCCGGTAACCAACATATTATCCTTATTGTCAACCTTTACGGTTTTACCCATAGGGTCTTCATCGCCAAATAAAGACTGAGCCATTTTTTGCGTAAGCACTATCGAATGCGCATCATTCAATGCTGTTTTGGGGTCGCCTTTCAACATCGGGTAGGTAAACATTTGCAGGAAACCGGTATCCACCAATCCGCCGGATAAGGTCAATTTCTTTTCGCCAACCGAAAAAAGTAAACCACTTATACGCTTTGCCCTAACTGCACGCTCAATCTCCGATACCTCTTTTTCGGCAGCACGGGCAAGTGGTGCCGACACATGGTTTGAAGTGCCGGTTTCACCATTGTAAGTAGCACGGCTCCATACCTGGTAAATGCGATCTTTATTTACATGGAAACCATCAAAGCTCAGTTCATTCTGGATCCACAATATAATTAATATAGCGGCAGCCATACCTATAGCCAAACCCGTGACATTAATTACCGAAAAGCCTTTACTGCGCCAAAGATTGCGATAAGCTATTTTGAAAAAATTTTTGATCATAAAATGTCGATTACTGATTTAAAGATACAAACTGTATTTATTCTCCTGATTTTAAACTATCTACCGGGTTGGCCAACGCTGCTTTAACAGACTGAAAGCTTATGGTAACAAATGCTATCAATACAGCTACCACCCCGGCAAGTGCTATTACCCACCATTGGATATTAATACGATAAGCAAAATCCTGCAGCCATTTATTCATGGCATACCATGCCAGTGGCGATGCTATAAGGATGGCAATAAACACCAGCTTAATAAACTCTGTCGATAACAGCGCTACTATCCCTGATATGCTTGCACCCAACACCTTACGGATGCCTATTTCTTTGTTGCGTTGCTCGGCAGCATAAGCGGCAAGGCCAAACAAGCCCAGGCAGGCAATAAATATAGCCAGCGTGCTGAACGCGATAAACAATTCGCCAATGCGTTCTTCAGAACGATAAGTAGCATCAAAATCCTGATCCATAAATGAATAGGCAAACTCCTGGTTGGGCGAAAATCCTTTCCATTTATCTTTCATTGTAGCTATAAATGAGCCTATATCGGCAACTTTTACGCGTGCGCTTACCGCGCCACGGCTTTCGTTATAGATCAGCGCGACGGGTTTGATCTCATCTCTTAACGAGCTGAAGTTAAAATCTTTCATAACACCTATAATATGAAAGGTTTGTAAACCAATACTGTTACGATAAATAGGTTTATTAAGTGGGTCTTTAAAACCAAAGCGCTTAACAAAGGCTTCGTTCACAATCAGCCCCGAACTGTCTGTCGCCATTGCTCTTGAAAAATTCCGGCCGGCTATCAGTTTGATGCCCATTGTATTTAAGTAATCTTCATCAACGGGCCAAAATTCAGACAAAACATCCTGCTTGATATCAAGCGGTAACTGCGGAAACATACCGGTTATGTTACGCTCCTCACCGGTAGGCAGGTATGACGACATGGTAGCGTCAACCACGCCCGGCATTTGTTTTATTTCCTGCTTAAAAGTGGCGGCCTGGTTGCCCAGCACATTTACGTTTTTAATTACCATTACCTGGCTGCGGTCAAACCCCAGGCTTTTATTGTGGATATAATTTAGCTGGTTATAAATAACTATAGTACCTATGATCAGGAAGATGGAAATAGAAAACTGGAATACCACCAAAAAGCTGCGCAGATACCCACCCTTAAAACCTGCGACCAGTTTGCCCTTCAATACCTCTATCGGTTTAAAGGAAGAAAGAAAGAATGCTGGATAAAAACCGGCAAGTAAGCCTATTAATAATGCAATAACCAACGCGGGCAATAGCCACGCAAATGTGTTAAACCCAAGCGAAAGATGTTTTGCCGCCACTTCATTAAACAACGGGATAGCCATAAACGCCAATACAATAGCTATAACAAACGCTATTAATGTAAGCAGCATTGATTCGGTTAAGAACTGCGCTATCAGGTATTTACGAGCCGAGCCCAATACTTTGCGTACCCCCACCTCTTTAGCACGGCCGGACGACCTGGCGGTGGACAAATTCATAAAGTTTACACAGGCTATCAACAGGATAAATACAGCTATCAGCGAAAATATGTAAACGTACCTGATGTTTCCACTGTCTGAAAGTTCATCCTGGCTATGCGAGTGCAGGTGAATATCCAGCAAAGGTGTCAATTCATAATTCAGATAATTACCGCCCTGAACCATAGACGGCGGGTAATTTTTCACAGCAATAGAACGCATATTTGCCTCAAGTTTGTGAATATCCGCGCCCGGTTTAAGTACTACATAATTATGTATTCCGCTATATCCCCAGCCACCTGCCTGGTACTCAGGTATAGAGTTGTATGACAAGATAAAATCGTAATTAAAGTGCGATTGTGAAGGAATATCTTTAATAACACCCGTAACCTTATAATAACTGGTATCATTTATAGTCAGGGTTTTACCTACCGCTTTTACATTATTAAAGTATTTTTTTGCCATGCTTTCTGTTATCACCGCGCTATGCGGTGCAGATAGCGCGGTTGCCGGTGAGCCATCTATCATTGGTAATGTAAATACATCGAACAAGCTCGACTCGGCAAAGGCGACATTTTTTTCCTGGATATTGGTATTGCCTTTTTTGATATTAAACTTTTGCGAAGTTTTAAACAGGTTACTTTTAGGGATTATCCTGGTGGTTTTCTCTATTTCAGGATAGTCTTTTATAGCGTTTAATATCGGTTTTTCAGACCCTGCGTACGATGCTTCATTGCCATTCAGCTTCGCGTTTTCGGTGATACGGTAAATGTTGGCGGCATTTTTATTGTATTTATCGTAGCTTAATTCGTCTGCAACATATAATACTATTAATAAACAGGTGGCTAACCCTACCGAAAGGCCCAGCACATTTATAGCTGTAAAACCTTTGCTTTTCTTTAAACTGCGGTAAGCTGTTTTGATATAGTTCCTGATCATGATTTTTTAATATTTATATATAAAGTGATTTTGAGTAAGCTCGCCAATAATTCCAGGGCATCATTCGCTTTTTAAACTTTTAACCGGGCTAACCAATGCCGCTTTAACGGCTTTATAACCCACGGTTAACCAGGCAATAGCAACAGACAGCACAATAGCCAACATAAAGATACCCGGGCCAAGCTTGATCCGGAAAGTATATGATTCAAGCCATTTATTCATCAGGTACCAACCTATTGGCGCGGAGATGGCAAAAGCAACCATCACCAGCAAAGTAAATTCCCTGGAGAACAGGTAAACAATATGCGCAACCGATGCGCCAAGGGTTTTGCGTATGCCTACTTCCTTGGTACGTTGAACGGTCATGAACGAAACCAACCCTAATAAACCAAGACATGAAATAAAGATGGCAATACCTGCAAATATTTGATACAAAGCAGATAACTGATTATCAGCTTTATAAAAACTCGCCATCTGTTCATCTATAAAATGATACTCATATAAGGACTGCGGGAATGCCGCGTTCCATTTATTTTCAATAGTAGCAAGCGTTTGCCGCATATCGGCTTGCTGTATTTTAATATTAAGTACGCCATAGGCATTCTTTTTTGCAGCCATCAATACCGGTGGTACAGCATCTTTAAATGAGCCGACATTATAATCATGTACCACACCAACTATAGGCGCATCCATACGCATATTGCCCCATAAATTAATGAATTTGCCAATGGCCTGCTGCGGGTTAGCAAGACCCAACGCCTTCACCATGGCTTCGTTTACTACATAACCATTTATAGTATCGCTTGGCGCGTAAGGTTTGCCAGCCAGGAATTTTATCTGGTATACTTTAAAGAAATTGGCATCGGCCCATTTCAGGCTTACACCAAAATCACTCTCCTTAGGCGAGTGGTTGTAGTGGATCTTTGAGAACCAGGCATTATTGTCAACCGGGTTGTAAGCGCTGTAACTCAAACTTTTTATACCGGGTTGCTGTGACAATTCCTGCTGTAAAAAGGCGGTTTTAGTCCTGCTCACGCTGTCGCCGGGTATACCAATGGCAACAACAGTTGTTTTGTCGAAACCCGGCGATTTATTTTTAAAATAGTTAAGCTGCGATATCATCACCAGGATACCGATGATCAGCACCTGGGCAATACAAAACTGCATCACCACCAAAGCCCGGCGCAGTGAAATGCCGCCCGAACTGATTGCATTGAGTTTATTTTTAAGCGCCGATATGGGGTTAAAACCCGATAAAACTATAGCCGGATAAAAGCCGGATATAAAGGTTACTGCAACCCACAAAACACAAACAAAAGCCAATACCTCTAAATTAAAGATAGCCTGCGCTGTTATCTGTATATCTAACAACCGGTTAACAAACGGCAGCGCCAGCCAACTTATTAGCAGGGCCAATACGATAGCGCCCAGTGTAATAATACCGGTTTCGCTGATAAACTGAAAGATGAGTTGCTTACGGCGGCTGCCCAGCACTTTACGTATCCCCACTTCTTTTGAGCGGTTAACCGCCTGAGCAGTAGCCAGGTTGATAAAATTGACGCAGGCAATGATCACCAGGAATAAACCAATAAGGCTGATGGCGTTAATAAGCTGTTTACTAAAGGGATGCGCGGTAAAAATATCAATGCGGGTATCATAATGCATAGCGGTAAGGGGCTGTAACTGCATACGCAGGCCGTTTTTATAGTCGCCGGGGTTGTGGCGTTTCAAAAAAGCATCTAATTGTTGTTCATAACTACACACATTTGCTCCCGCCGGCAAGGTTATAAAGCAATAGTTTTCGCCTAAAACCAATCCCCAACTCTTCATCGCATCAAAATAATCGCCGCCTTTTACCTGCATCGTGGCGTATGACATTACAACTTTTAATGGGAAGTCGGTATTGGCAGGCATATCTTCCAAAATACCGGTAACTTTTAAATCTGTTTTTCCTTTATAATTAATGGTTTTACCAATGGCTCGGTGCCAATCCCCGAAAAATTTATCGGCTTCGCTGCGGGTTAGCGCAACGGTATTGGGTTGGGCCAAGGCTGTCTTTTTATCGCCTGCTATCCAGGCAAAATCAAACGTGTCAAAAAACTGTGGCTCGGCATAATAGGTATCATCCTCTTTAAATTTTTTGCTATTTATACTGAAGAAACTGCCTTCATTTCTAAATATAGTGGCTGCTGGTAATTGCGGAAAATCAACACGCAGTGCTTCAGGTAACGGGAAAAATACCCCGCTCGCAAAGCTCAGGCTTGGCTTGGTAACCACGCCGGTGATCCGGTAAATACGGTCTTTTTTTGTATGAAACGTATCAAAACTCTTTTCATATTGTACCACTAAAAAGATAAGCAGGCAGGCGGCAATACCTACACTTAACCCGGTGATATTGATCGCGGTATATGTTTTATGGCGAAACAAACTCCGCCAGGCTGTTTTGATATAGTTCCTGATCATGGTTCCAAATTTTTTCAATTCTATAAAATTCAATGCCATTCACATAATTAATTGATTAACAATAATTTAAATAAAAAACATATTAACCAAGATGTATCAGAAACGAACAGCCATTGTACGTTTTCGGTTGTCGCAGATTTTTAAATCCTATAAATCCGATGTTTAGGCTATATCTTAAACAACTAATCCCTAATCAACTAATCTCTAATCACTATCTTTGTCCTCGCAAAAAATGAAATTTAACTTAACAGTACAAGATCCGAATTCAAAAGCCCGCGCGGGCGAGATCACTACCGACCACGGTACTATACAAACCCCTATTTTTATGCCTGTTGGCACAGCAGGCACTGTAAAAGCCGTTCATCAGCATGAATTGAAGAATGATATACAGGCCCAGATCATATTGGGCAACACCTATCATTTATATTTAAGGCCGGGCTTGGATGTGCTGGAAGGTGCCGGCGGATTGCATAAATTTAACGGCTGGGAAGGCCCTATCCTAACCGATAGCGGCGGTTACCAGGTATACAGCTTAAGCGAAGTACGTAAGATAAAGGAAGAAGGAGTAACATTCCGGTCGCACATTGACGGGTCAAAACACCTGTTCACGCCCGAGAATGTGATGGACATACAGCGTGTCATAGGGGCCGATATTATCATGGCTTTTGATGAATGTACCCCCTATCCGTGCGACTATATTTATGCTAAAAAGTCTATCGAAATGACGCACCGCTGGCTAAAACGCTGCTGCGACCGCTTTGATAGTACCGAACCAAAATACGGATACAGTCAAACACTTTTCCCTATTGTACAGGGTTCTGTTTATAAGGATCTGCGTGTGCGTTCGGCCGAAGTTATTGCCTCTTTTGAGCGTGAAGGAAATGCTATAGGAGGCCTTTCTGTAGGCGAACCGGCCGAAGAAATGTACGCCATGACAGAATTGGTTTGCGATATATTACCCGAGCAAAAACCACGTTATTTAATGGGTGTAGGTACACCTATTAATCTGTTAGAAAATATAGCTTTGGGCGTTGATATGTTTGATTGCGTAATGCCAACCCGTAACGCCCGTAATGGTATGTTATTTACCAAAAACGGGGTTATAAATATCAAAAATGAGAAGTGGAAAAACGACTTTTCGGCCATTGAGGATGATAGCGATCTTTATGCTGACAAGGTTTATACCAAGGCTTATTTAAGACATTTAATACATAGCGGCGAGATGCTGGGCGCGCAAATAGCTACCCTGCATAACCTGCATTTTTATTTATGGCTGGTTAAAGAAGCACGTAATAAAATAATAGAAGGCGAGTTTTATAACTGGAAAAAAGTAATGGTAAACCGCCTGGGCCAACGACTATAAATGAAGGATTTTTTAAACCGGTATTTAAAAATACTTGATTGGTATATTATCAAAAAATACATGGGTACCTTTGTGTTTACCCTTGGTATTTTTATGTTGATCTCGGTTGTTTTTGACGTGTCAGAACACCTGGATAACTTCCTGTCGCACCATGACAGCTTTTATGATATAGCATTTAAATATTACGCCGGTTTCATACCTTTTTATATGGATATGCTGTCGCCGCTGATCAACTTTTTGGCGGTGATTTACTTTACGGCCAAAATGGCCAACCAGACAGAAATAGTACCAATATTAAGTGGTAAAGCAAGCTTTAACAGGTTTTTGCGGCCTTATTTTGTAGCTGCTACATTGATATTTTTTGTACACCTTTTTGCCAAACTTTACCTGATACCTTACACCAATAATTTAAAGGTAAAGTTTGAAAATGCCAATGGTTTTTACGGCGATCAGCAAAAGAACCAGGTGCATTTAAAGCTGGATAACCGTACCTATGTATATGTCGATTCGTACGATAATTCATCGCATACCGGCTATGAATTTGTGCTTGAAAAGTTTGACGGCGACAACATGCGCGAGAAGACCATGGCCCATACCATCACCTATGATTCACTAAAAAGGAAGTGGACATTGCATAATTTTTCAGTGCGATATGTGAATGGATTAAGAGAAAGAATGGAGAAAAATATCATGATGAAGGATACTACATTAGAGCTTTATCCATCCGATTTTGAGGCCCAGGATAACGTTTATTCGGCCATGTCAATGAGCGAACTGGCAAAGAATATTACCAAAGAAAAGATCCGCGGAGCGGGTAATTTAAAGGATATGCAGTATGAAAAATGGCGTCGTTATTTATACCCTTTTGCCTCATTTGTGCTCACTTTAATTGGCGTATCTGTGGCTTCGCGCAAGGTGCGCGGGGGCATTGGTTTGCCCCTGGGGATAGGCCTTTTCCTTTGTTTTGCTTACATTGTAGTAGACAAATTCGCGCTGGTTTTTGCCATAAAAAGCGGCTTGTCGCCAATCATAGCTGCCGGTTTACCTAACTTTTTATTCGGTGTTTTCGGTGTATATTTGCTGTATAAAGCGCCTAAATAAGAATGGCACAGCGCAACGCTAACACATCAGAGCTCAATAAAAACCTGCTTATACTGCATTTTACCGTCTTTATTTGGGGTTTTACGAGCATTTTAGGCGCATTAATATCCATTTCTGCGGTACAATTGGTCTGGTATCGCGTATTAATTGCCCTGATTTCGCTGTTTTTGTACTTCAAATTTAACCGTACAGCCTTTAAAGTTAGCACTAAAACCTTCCTGAAATTGTTTTTTACCGGCGCTATTGTAGGTGCCCATTGGATACTTTTTTTCGCTTCTATCAAGCTTTCAACCGTGCCGGTTACGCTGGTTTGCCTGTCGTCAATGACGTTATTTACCGCCATTTTAGAGCCAATTTTCAGCAAAAAACGTATTTCAATTATAGAAATTATTGCCGGTTTACTCATCATTACGGGCATAGTTTTGATATTTAAATTTGAAGTTCATTACACTAAGGGTATCATAGCAGGCCTAAGCAGCGCCTTATGTGCAAGCGTATTTTCTATTATAAATTCAAAACAAGTGCAGCAAATAGAGCCTGCGGTGATCTCATTTTTTGAGCTGATCGGCGCTTTTTTCTGGTCGACATTGTACCTTCTTTTCACCGGCGGATTTAACCAGGCAATGATCCTGAAGCCATCAGATATCGGTTATTTGATACTGCTTGGCACCATCTGTACCTCCCTGGCATACGTTGCCGGCGTATCTGTAATGCGCGAACTTTCGGCATTCCGGGTGGCGCTCATCACCAATCTCGAGCCGGTTTACGGCATCCTGATGTCGTTCCTTTTCTTTGACGACATGAACAAAATGACTACTGGATTTTGGATCGGCGCGTTAATAATCCTGTCTACCATCTTCCTTTTCCCGGTCGCCCAAAAGCAAATTGACAAGCGTAGAGCGCGTTAATTTTTTCCCTGGTTATATAAAATCTACAACATTTCGCCGCCCAATAATCAAGGGTAGGGGATAATCTCCATGCCGTAAAACTCATTTTAAGCCCCTCTGACACACGCGGAGTATTCACCACACCCGCATACATTTTTAAAATTTCAATCAATTTAAGGGCAAATTTCAGCAAGCAATTTGTGTACCGAAACAACTTAATTTTCAACCCATAAAAAACATAGTTTTTACGTCATAAAATGAGCACATTTCGAAGAATTATTTCAATTTTTTAATTTATATAAATAAAATATATAATTAAAAATCAGTTATTTATAAATATTAACAAAAGTCAAAGTTTAAACATTTTGAAAAACTAATTTTTCAAAAAACTAACAAAATTAGTAATTTAATTTATAGTGTATATTTATACAATATATTATACTAATAATGAGATGTTTAAACTACATAATTTAAATAAATAAATCACCATAGGTTTTTTATGTAAATAAAACGACCAGTTAGTGTACCGAAAGCACCAAATGTGAAATTCACGAAAAAACAGGGAGTCAATAACGGGTTGTAGAAGTTCGATAAATCAGCGTCACAAAATCAAAATCCGGGGAGTAGATTTTTTTACTGGAAGCATCAGAGCTATTTTAAAGCCTTCAAAAAAACAGATCGAAAAATCGGGACGGATTTCCATTTTGAAAAAGGGCTATACCCTCCATGTTTTTTATAATTACAAATCGCGTAATAAATTTCAGCCCTATCCTATTTTGAAATGGATTTTTATTCCATCCATAAAAATCGGATATTGGCTAAAACAGAAAACACCGAAACGTCATGCGCATAAAAACAATGATCATTATTTTAATTACCGTATTGCTTACGATAGTCCTGATGCAAAATATAGAGCCGGTAAGATTCACCATTTTGTTTGGCACGTTCTACATTTCAAAACTGGTAGCACTGACGGGGTTCTCGGTGGTCGCGTTTACTTTAGGCGTTTTAGTGGGTCGTCCTAAAAAAGTCAGAACGCTGGGAGGCGGGTTTAATGACGGCGATTACGACGGCACCAAACCCAATACACTAAGTGATGAGGACCGCGATTACATCAGCCATCCTTAAAAAGTAATTTCTGTCAGATATGGTAGAACACTTGGTTGTCGTGCTCCAATGCGGACAGGTCGGATGTCTTAGCGAAGATGCCAAACACTGATGCCCCGCTGCCGCTCATGCTGGCGTAGATGGCGCCGGCTTCGTAAAGGGCAGCCTTCACCCCTCTTATCTCCACGTGGTTTTTGAAGATATTATTTTCAAAATCATTTTTTATAAAATTTTTCCATTCTCCAATCGGCTCGTAAATCAACTCCAGCAATGATTGTCTCACCATGGCCGGTTTTACGCCACTGTAAGCCTCCGAAGTAGAGATGTGGATATTTGGCATCACCAAAACAATTTCGTAGCTTGAGAGGTCTAATTTTATCGATTCAAACTCGTCGCCTTTTTCAAATGCGAACACCGGTTTACTTTCGATAAAGAAGGCGCAGTCGGCCCCCAGCTTGCGGGCATAATCCAGTTGCTGGTCGATGGTCATATCCAGTTCGAATTTTTCATTCATCAGCCGGATAAAAAAAGCAGCATCTGCCGAGCCGCCGCCCAGGCCCGCCCCTATCGGAATATTTTTGTGCAGATGGATCTTTACCGGCGGCACGTCAAAATCTTTTTTAATGAGGTAATAGCCCTTAACGCAAAGGTTGTCTTCCATCCTGCCGGGTATGTCCAGGCCCGATGATTCAAAGCTCAATTTATCCGACTCGATGATCTCCAGCGCGTCGTTTATTTTTACAGGGTAAAATATGGTTTCGAGATTATGATAACCGTCAGGGCGGCGCTCGGTGATGTTGAGGCCAATGTTTATCTTTGCGTTTGGAAAATTGATCATATAAAAGTTAACAACGGCGGGTATTTATGCACATCCGTAGGATACCAAAAATAGATTATTTTTATTTGTAGTTGTGAAATTAACATTCACTCATTCTATCACTCAAAATTCAATCATTGAAACATGAAGCAGTATCTTGACCTAATGCGCCACGTAATGGAAACCGGCACTCAAAAGCATGACCGTACCGGCACAGGCACCATCAGTGTGTTTGGTTACCAGATGCGCTTTAACCTGCAGGAAGGTTTTCCGTTGGTGACAACCAAGAAGCTCCACCTCAAATCCATCATCCATGAACTGATCTGGTTTTTGCAGGGCGATACCAACATCAAATATTTAAAAGACAACGGCGTGCGCATCTGGGACGAGTGGGCCGACGAAAACGGCAACCTTGGCCCGGTGTATGGTTACCAGTGGCGCTCATGGCCTACGCCAAGCGGCGGGCATATAGACCAGATCAGCCAAATTATAAACCAAATTAAAAACAACCCCGATTCGCGCCGCATCATTGTGTCGGCATGGAACGTTGCCGATGTTAACCAGATGGCCCTACCCCCATGTCATACGCTTTTCCAGTTTTATGTGGCCGATGGTAAATTGTCGTGCCAGTTGTACCAGCGCAGTGCCGATATATTTTTGGGCGTGCCTTTCAACATCGCGTCATACGCTTTGCTGACAATGATGATAGCGCAGGTTTGCGGCTTGGAGGCCGGCGATTTTATCCACACCTTTGGCGATGCCCATATTTACAACAATCACTTCGACCAGGTAAAACTGCAACTGAGCCGCGAGCCGCGCCCGCTGCCCACCATGAAGATCAATCCGGACGTAAAAGATATTTTCGATTTCAAGTTTGAGGATTTTGAATTGGAGAACTATGACCCGTGGCCGCATATTAAGGGCGCTGTGGCGGTTTAATAATCATTATTTCATTGGGTCATTAAGTCATTGGTTGGTGTTGAATGAGCAATCGCATTGAGGAAATAGAAGTTTATAATTTATCAGAAGATTTTGCCGGCAAAATTTGGAACGTTGTAACCGGCTGGGATTTTTTTGCAAAGGATACAGTTGGCAAACAATTAGTAAGAGCGGCTGATTCAATTAGTGCCAATATCGCCGAAGGATTTGGCCGGTACCATTACAAGGAAAATAAAAACTTCTGCTACCATAGTCGCGGTTCTATCATCGAAACTAAAACATGGCTATACAAAGCAACTTCAAGAAATCTGATTGACAATGAAACTTACAAATTATTGCTCCAGCAATTAGAAACTATCCATCTAAAACTTAATATTTACATCAAATTCATTGGCAACATAAAATAATCATTTAAAAATGATTTAATGACTCAATGACTCAATGACCAAATGAAATGACTGTATCCATCGTAGTAGCCATATCAGAAAACCACGCCATTGGTAAAGACAATAAATTGCTATGGTATTTGCCAAAGGACCTGAAACATTTTAAAGATATCACCACCGGTGGTACAGTGATCATGGGCCGTAAAACTTATGATTCGGTGGGTAGGCCTTTGCCAAAACGCAGAAACATCATTGTTACGCGCCAGCCCATTGTTATTGAGGGCTGCGAAGTGGTAAATTCTATCGAAGCCGCGCTTGATCTTTGCCGTGATGAGGCCGAAGTTTTTATTGTTGGCGGTGCAGAGATCTACAAACAGGCCATGCATTTAACAGACCGCATTTATCTTACCATAGTTCACGCAAACATTGAAGGCGACACCTATTTTCCTGAAATTAAGGGAGATACATGGAAAGAAACCCATCGCGCAGACCACGATCCTGACGAGAAAAACGCACTTCCTTTCTCATTCATCACGCTTGAACGCGCATAACATTAACTGTCATAATTTTGTTTTAATTTAAAATTTCATGGTTGCAAAATTTTGTTAGATTTGCCGTCTTGTTTAAAATGCTTATAAACTAATTAATTACATATTACAATTTACAAATGCAAGGTAAAGGAGTTATTAAATTTTTCGCCGTAATACTAACGATCGTGTGTATATACCAGCTATCGTTTACTTGGGTAGCACAGAAAGTTGAAAAGGACGCAGAAGTATATGCTAAAGGCGATACAGCAAAAGTAAAAGCATACCTTGATTCTGTTGCAGAATTACCGGCCTACCCATTGTTAGGCCACACTTATCAATATTGTGTTGAGAGAGAGCTTGCCCTGGGTCTTGATCTTAAAGGCGGTATGAACGTTACCATGCAGATCTCATTGGCAGAGCTGGTAAAGGCATTGTCAAACAACAATCCTGATCCTGCTTTTAACCAGGCACTGGTAAACGCAAATGCTGATACCAAAACCAGCCAGTCTGACTACATTACGTTATTTGTTAACGAGTACGAAAAATTAAACCCTAACGGTAAGTTAGCGGCAATATTTTCTACCAAAGACAACCAGGCGCATTTAAAATACAATGCTTCAAACAGCGAGGTAGAGAAATACCTGAAAGACGAGGCTGATGTTGCGGTTAAACAATCATACACCGTTTTAAACACCCGTATAGATCAGTTTGGCGTTACCCAGCCAAATATCCAGCTGGAAGAAAACACCAACCGTATTTTAATTGAACTACCGGGCGTTAAAGACCAGGACCGTGTACGTAAATTATTACAAGGCTCTGCCAAATTAGAGTTCTACCAGACTTTTGAGAGCCAGGAAGTATATCCTATCTTTAACAATATTGACAACCTCTTAGCCGCAAAATCAAAAGCTGCTGCTAAAGACACAGCAAAAACTGCCGTTGTTGCTGATGCTGCTAAAAAAGATACCACTGTTAAAAAAGGTGCTTTAGCGTTATTGAACAAGGTTGAAAAAAATTCATCTAAGGACACTTCGTTAGCTGCTAAATCAAAATTAAATGCGGCACACCCGTTATTCAGCGTGTTGCAGATACCTACTTACCAGGATCAAACCGGCCAGCAGCAGTTGCGCCCGGGAGCGGTTGTAGGCTGGACTTTGGTAAAAGATACAGCTAAAGTAAACGCCTACTTACAAAGCGCAGATGTAAAAGCGTCTTTACCACGCAACATCAAATTTGCATGGGGGGTTAAGCCGATGGAGAAAACCAAAATTTTCGAATTATACGCGCTTAAATTAACCGGTGCTGAAAATGGACCTGTATTAACCGGCGACGTAATAAACGACGCCCAAAGCGACGTAGATCAAAAAGGCAGCCCAGAGGTTAGAATGGTAATGAACTCGCAGGGTGCCGAAAAATGGCGCGCTGTGACTGCCGAAGCCGCGCAAGGTAAAAAAGCAATAGCCATTGTATTGGACGATAACGTTTATTCTGCACCAAGCGTACAGAACGAAATATCAGGCGGTGTGTCTTCAATCTCCGGTAACTTCAAGATAGAAGATACCAAAGATTTGGCCAACGTATTAAAAGCAGGCCGCTTACCTGCCCCTGCCCGTATCATCGGCGAGGACGTGGTAGGCCCGTCATTAGGTGCAGAATCTATCAACGCCGGTTTACTGTCATGTTTGATGGGTTTATTGGTGGTGTTAGTGTTCATGGTTGCTTATTACAACCGCGCAGGTACCGTTGCTGTTGTTGCAGTAATTGTAAACGTATTCTTCCTGATGGGTGTATTAACCAGCTTACGCGCGGTATTAACCTTACCGGGTGTTGCAGGTATTGTGTTATTGTTCGGTATGTCGGTTGATGCCAACGTACTGATCTATGAACGTGTGCGCGAAGAGCTTGCTTTAGGTAAATCTATCCGTATTGCGGTTAGCGATGGTTTTAAACACGCTTTATCATCTATATTAGATTCAAACATCAGTACCTTCTTAACAGGTGTCATCCTGTTTGTTTTCGGTAGCGGCCCTATCCAGGGTTTCGCAACCACGCTGATGATCGGTATCGTAACTTCATTGTTCTGTTCATTATTAATTTCAAGATTAATATTTGAGTGGATGCTTGAAAAAGGCTGGGATATTAAATTCTCAAACCCATGGAGCTCACATACCTTTAAAAATGCCAACTTCGCGTTCGTAAAAAAACGTGTAAGATTCTATATCTTCTCAGGTACGTTTATCCTTGCGGGTATTATATCCATGTTTACGCAAGGCTTTAATTATGGCGTTGATTTCCAGGGCGGCCGTACTTACACTATTGCTTTCCCTAACAAGACTGCTACAGTTGAAGATGTTCGTGGCGCTATTGAAGGTGTATTGGGTCATGGTACCGAAGTAAAAACTTTGGGTACAACCAAGATCAACATTACTACCAACTACCTGATCGAAGACAACTCGACATCAGCCGACACGAAGGTTGAAAGCACGTTGTTATCAGCCCTTAATACTAAAGCGGTAACACAGGTAAGCAAAAAAGATATCCTTGCTTCGCAAAAAGTACAGGCTACTGTTGCCGATGGTTTGAAAAAATCAGCTATCTGGACCGTGTTGTTCGCCATTGTTATCATCTCAGCTTATATATTGATCCGTTTCCGCAGATGGCAATATAGTTTGGCGGCGATGGTTGCAACCGCGCATGATGCTTTGATGGTATTATCGTTTTACTCGTTGTTCAGGCATGTTCCTTTCCTGGCGTTCCTTGATATCGACCAGACATTTATTGCTGCCATATTGACGGTAATTGGTTACTCAATTAATGACACCGTGGTAGTGTTTGACCGTATCCGTGAGTTCTTAAAACTTCACCACTCAAAAGCCGACGATCCGAAAGAGGTTATCAACAACGCTATTAACAGCACCTTAAGCCGTACCATCATTACCGCTTTAACAGTATTATTCGTGTTGATCGTGCTGTTTGTATTCGGCGGCGACGTTTTACGCGGTTTCTCGTTCTCATTATTGATAGGTGTATGTTTCGGTACATATTCGTCTATCTGTATCGCGACACCGGTAATTGTAGACTTTGGAAAGAACGATTTGAGATAACATCAAAATCACAAATAAAAAAAGGCTCCAAAGAACATTTGGAGCCTTTTTTGTTATAACATAAATGTTTTTCGCAGATAGTGTACAAATTACACCAATCTTAAAAAAATTGATCAGACAATTGCATATGGCACAAAAATCAAAGTTCCCACAAGTAGTTATTATAGGCGGCGGCTTTGCCGGCCTTGAAGTAGCCAAGCAGCTTGCAGACCAGCCTGTAGACGTTTTAATGCTTGATAAGCATAATTACCATACCTTTCAACCGTTATTGTACCAGGTTGCTACGGGCAGCCTGGAGTCTGAATCGATAGCGTTTTCATTACGTAAAAACTTTAGCGGGCAAAAAAACTTCAGATTTCGTATCGCAGAAGTATCAGGCATCGATCTTGAAGAAAATATAGTTAAGACAGATGTAGGCGATATCGCTTATGATTACCTTGTGATCGCCACCGGGTCTACCACCAATTTTTTCGGCAATAAAGAGATCGAGCAATATGCCATGCCTATGAAATCAATACCCGAAGCGCTTAACCTTCGTTACCTGATCCTTCAAAACCTGGAAGAAGCCTCTTTAAAGACCACCAAGGAGGAGAAAGAACCTTACCTGACTTTTGTATTGGTTGGCGCAGGCCCTACCGGTGTAGAGCTTGCAGGCGCGTTGGCAGAGCTGCGTAACCACATTCTTGAACGCGATTACCCAGAGCTGGGTAAAGAACACATGAAAGTTTACCTGGTTGATTTTTTACCAAAAGTACTGGGCCCTTTTTCTGACGAAGGATCGGCAGCAGCCAAAAAATTCCTTACCGGCATGGGTGTTGAGGTTTTATTGAACGTTAAGGTTGAAAGTTATGACGGCGAAGAAATAAAGTTTGAAGGCGGTAAAACCATTAAAACCAGGAATGTGATATGGTCTGCCGGAGTTATGGGCGTAGTGCCAGATGGCATCAGCAAAGATGTAATAGAACGTGGTAACCGTATCAGCGTTGACAGCATTAACCGCATAAAGGGCTCAGAAAATGTATTTGCCATTGGCGATGTGGCGGCTATGATATCAGACGAAACACCAAAAGGGCACCCGGGTGTAGCACAGGTAGCTATACAACAGGGTATGCTGGCCGGTAAGAACATTATCCGACTGATAAAAGGCGAGCCGACCGAGCCGTTTAAATACAATGACAAAGGATCTTTGGCTACCATAGGTCGTAATAAAGCCATTGCCGACTTGGGTAAGATCAAATTCCAGGGATTTTTTGCCTGGTTGATATGGATGTTCGTGCATTTGGTATCGCTTTTGGGTTTCAGGAACAAGGTGATTGTATTTATTAACTGGATAGGAAATTACCTTGCTAATAATGGCGGCAGCAGGCTCATCATCCGCAGGTTTAAAAGAGAAGAGCTGCCTAAAAAAGACAGGCAACTGGCTAAGGCTGATTAATGCTTCACGATATAGATTGACGCAAACCTATTTTAACAAAATTGATACATGAGTTGTTAAACTAAAAATAGCTAATTAGCGTCTTAGGATTATTCAATCTATACTTTTATGAAAACGCTTGTAATCAACTTGACACTATTACTTTTAACTTTTACGGCTTTTGCAAAGGACGGCTTACCTGCAAGCAATACATTGCCCGACACAATTAAAATACTGACCGATACTAATCACAATGTTTATTACCAAAAAACGGTTAAAGTAGGTGATAATATCATGGCGCCTCAAATTTATGAACGGGCTATACAAGTAATGTCCGCTAAAAACCTCACTCAAAATTATTTAGATGACACTAATTGGAAATTAATTTTTACAACAACGCAGGACCTTAATATTAATGTCAACAGATTATTTGTAGCAGATATCAATGAAGAAATCGATCCGTACACCGTACAGTTTGCCATCACATTAGATATAAAGAACGGGCGTTACCGGTATACTGTTAACAATATTGTATTTTTCTTGCCAATTAACAGTTATAATAAAAGGGAAACTTTTTATGAAACTTATATGAAAGCATCGACCGCAGAAAACAAACGTATATCAAAAAATGCCAAGGCACTTATAGCGTCTTTTGAAAGATATTTGGCTGGATTAACTGATGATCTGAAGCAATCTATTGAGCAAAAAGCGACAATGTACAACGCTAAATTTTAACGGAAATGGAGTTTGTAAAACTTACCGAATGCCCGCGTGATGCTATGCAAGGTTTGCATGACTTTGTGCCGACTGATGTAAAAGCCGAATATATCAACCTGCTTTTACAGGTTGGCTTTGATACGATAGATTTCGGGAGTTTTGTATCACCTAAAGCTATCCCCCAAATGCGCGATACGGCGGATGTTTTGGCTAAACTTGATCTAACTAATACCAACTCGAAATTATTGGCCATTATAGCCAATTACAGGGGCGCTGAAGAAGCCTCGAAGCACGAGGAGATAACTTACCTGGGTTACCCGTTCTCTATCTCAGAAACATTCCAGATGCGTAATACCAACGCTACCGTAATTGACGCTTTTGAAACCGTTAAACGCATTAAAGACCTTTGCATTAATAAGAACAAACAATTGCTGGTTTATCTGTCCATGGGTTTTGGTAATCCTTACGGTGATGAATGGAACGTTGATGTAGTACAATACTGGACTAATAAACTGGTTAATGCGGGGGTTTCAATCATATCACTTTCTGATACGATAGGTGTCGCGACACCTCAGCAAATTAAAGATACCTATCCGCAACTTAGCGTGCAATTTCCAAAAACAGAGTTTGGTGTACACCTGCACAGCACACCCGATACCTGGTACGAAAAAGTTGAATCGGCATATTTAAACGGTTGTAAAAGATTTGACGGCGCTTTAAAAGGCTACGGCGGCTGCCCAATGGCCAAAGACGAGCTTACAGGTAATATCGCTACCGAGAACCTGATTAGCTACCTTAAAACGCAAAACTCGCTCCCATCGCTTAATTATGGCAAATTACAGGAAGCGTTAGATTATTCGGTGAGAATATTTGGCCAATAATTTATATTCTCGTAAATCCGAAATCGAACATTCGAAATTCGAAATTACCTCTTCACCATTTTAAAATGCTGTATCCCCGCTTCTTCAAACTGCGGGCCTTCTTTAACAAATCCAAATTTTTCGTAGAGGCTCATGGCCTGGATCTGGGCGTTTAAATAAATATATTTCACGTCGGCTGGCAGATCAGCTAAAACAGTGCGCACCAGTTCCTGCGCTACGCCCTGCCCCCTGAATTGTTTCAGCACCGCAAAACGCTCTAATTTGTAGCCATTATCAGTCTTACGCCACCGCGACGCACCGGCAGGCACGCCCTCAACAGTAGCTAAAAAATGAGTGGATTCATCTTCGTGCTCCCACTCCAGTTCGGGCGGGCAGTTTTGTTCGCCTACAAAAACTTCGCGGCGTATGGCAAAAACTTTCTCAAGGTTATTGGGGTCACTTACTTTGTTTACTTGAATCTTTTTTAGCTCGGGCATCATTATAATGCTTTTTAGTTTTGTGATTTGAAAGCTTAAAGTTATGGTTTTCGCGGGCAGCGTCAATAGAATGTGTACAAGTCAGGTCATCCTCTTCTTCAGCAAGGTCAGATAACTGCACATAGAATTTATGGATCTGGTCAAGTTCCTTCTCGGTAAGGTCTTCAATATCAACCATGCGGTTGCTGGCGCCCTGGTGCGATGCCAGCAGCTCATTCAATTTTAAATGGATGGCTTTCGAGTCTTTATTTTGCGATTTCTGGATCAGGAACACCATCAGGAAGGTTACTATGGTAGTACCCGTGTTGATAATAAGCTGCCAGGTATCAGAGTATTTAAATACCGGCCCGGTTACCAGCCAAACCACAATAACGGCAATAGCCATTAAAAATGCTGCCGAACTACCGGTAGCGGCAGTGGCCCAGTTTGAGAATCGTTCGAAAAAGTTTTTTTTATTGGCGGCCATATTATACTTAATTAATTATGACCTTATAACTAAAAAAAAGCGCCAATGTTTTGCATTGGCGCTTTATATATCCTATTGCTTATCGCTTATAATTTATCAGTAGCGTTTAAGCAATTCAGATCCTCAAAAGCAGATGTTAAACGCTTAACGAAGTTCTCTTCGCCTTTACGCAACCATACGCGTGGATCATAGTATTTTTTGTTCGGAGAATCAGCGCCTTCAGGGTTACCGATCTGGTCCTGCAGGTACGCTTCTTTAGACTGGTAGTAATCTTTAATGCCTTCCCAGTATGCCCATTGCATATCGGTATCGATATTCATTTTGATAGCACCATAGCTGATAGCCTCGCGAATTTCTTCCTGGGTTGAACCGGATCCACCGTGGAACACAAAGTTGATCGGTTTTTCGGCAGTCAGGTTATATTTCTGTTTTACATACTCTTGTGAGTTATGCAAAATAACCGGTTGTAATTTTACGTTACCCGGTTTGTACACACCATGCACGTTACCAAAAGCAGCAGCAACGGTAAAGCGCGGGCTAACTTTCAATAAATTCTCGTAAGAGTAAGCTACATCTTCAGGCTGGGTATATAAACGTGAGCTATCTACATCGCTGTTATCTACGCCGTCTTCTTCACCGCCGGTAACACCCAGTTCGATCTCTAAGGTCATGCCCATTTTAGCCATGCGTGCCAGGTATTTGGCAGAGATCTCAATATTTTCTTCGATAGGCTCTTCAGAAAGATCCAGCATATGCGATGAGAACAATGGTTTGCCGGTTTCAGCAAAGAATTTCTCGCCGTTGTCTAATAAACCGTCTATCCATGGTAATAATTTTTTAGCGCAATGGTCTGTGTGTAAAATTACAGCAACGCCATAATGCTCGGCCAATAAGTGTACGTGCCTTGCAGCAGATGTAGCACCTAAAATACAGGCTTGCAGCTTAGAGTTGTCTAAAGATTTACCTGCGTAAAACTGTGCGCCGCCATGAGATAATTGAATAATTACCGGCGAATTAACCGCTTTTGCGGTTTCCATTACAGCGTTAACGGTATTTGTACCTATAACATTTACTGCAGGCAAAGCAAACTGGTGCTTTTTAGCTGCCTCAAATAGTTCCTGCACCTGGTCGCCGTGCAAAACTCCTTTATAATTTTTTAAATCCATTGGTCTTAGTTTGGGCCTCGAAGGTAAAAAATTTATCGGTTTTTAAAGTAAAAATTGTCTATAAAAATGATAGCTTATTGTAAAACATACACAGTGACTTGTAGAAACAAGATTAAATATACAGGAATCAAGACTTTCTGAACGTTATAATAATTCCACATGCAACTGTCCCGGGATCATAAAATGAGTATAACTCTCTTGATTCTTGTATCTTGACGCTTATATCTAATTATCTAATTACTGTTTCTACATTTTATCACAAACATCTAACAAAATAATTCGTTTCTTTGCAGTATTGAAAGAGCTAGACATAGATATGGCGTGGTTTAAACGTGAATTAAAAGGGATAATTACGACTACTGAGGAAAAGAAAGATACCCCCGAAGGGATCTGGAACAAATGCCCTCAATGTAAAAAACCCCTTCATTACTCTGAGCAAGTTGAAAATCAATACGTTTGTCACTACTGCGGGTTTCACCTGCGGATAGGGTCAAAAGAATACTTTGCTGTTTTATTTGATAATAACGAGTTTACAGAACTATATCCTGACCTTGTTTCAGGCGATCCGCTTCATTTTACAGATACCAAGAAGTATACAGACAGGTTACTTGAAACCCAGTTAAAAACCGGTTTAAAAGACGCTATACGCGCCGGTGCCGGTAAAATTAACGGGCAGGACATAGTAATAGCCTGTATGGATTTCAATTTCATCGGTGGTTCAATGGGATCAGTAGTTGGTGAGAAAATTGCAAGATCGATTGACTATTGTATTGAAAATAACGTTCCGTTTTTAATGATCTCAAAATCAGGCGGTGCGCGTATGATGGAAGCCGCATTTTCATTAATGCAAATGGCTAAAACATCTGCTAAACTGGCTTTATTATCGCAAGCCAAAATACCTTATATTTCATTATTGACCGATCCCACAACCGGTGGTGTAACAGCATCATACGCTATGTTAGGTGATATCAATATTGCCGAGCCGGGTGCTTTAATTGGTTTTGCAGGGCCGCGGGTTATTAAAGAAACTATTAAGAAAGACCTGCCAAAAGGTTTTCAAACTGCCGAGTTTGTGCAGGAACATGGTTTCCTTGACTTTATAGTCGACCGCCGCGAAATGAAAGAAGAGCTATCGGCATTTCTAAAAATGATGAAAAATTAATTTTCTATAACGCATAACAAAAAAGGGATGAGCAAATGTTCATCCCTTTTTTGTTATGTAATGCTTATTATATTATTCCCGTTCTTACGCCGTCAATTGGCGGCAGGTCTTTTATATAAACAGCTTTTTTTCCCGAAGCATTTCTATCCTTATTTTGAGATTGATCTGCTTGCTGTTGCTTAACAGTATCCTTTTGTTGGTTACCGTTATTCACATTTTGATTATTCGTTTTCATAAATTAATATTTAAACAAAACGGCCACCTTAAGGTAGCCGTTTTGCTGTTAAATCAGTTAGACTACTGAACTTTATAAGCTTTCTGTACCCGGCTCGTGGCCTACCATACGGCCTGTTCTGCGGCCATGTGGACGGCTTTCAAAATCAGCCTTGCCCGGGCCAACTACCGGAAAATCTTTATGATTTGGCGGAGTTACGTCAGCTTGTTCGCTGTATGATGCATCATTATTCCTGGTATGTGTTTGTTGCTCTCTTTGTGTAGCGTAACCTGAACCCTCTTGTTCTGATTGATGTCTTTTTGGGGCTTCTTGTGGTCTGTTACCGTTTCCGGATTTTTGATCATTACTTTTCATAGGTTTTCATTTAGTAGTAATAATAACACTCCGAAAACCGTGCCAATGTTTTCCTTTTAGGAAATTAAGTTTCCTAAATACCGTTACACTAAACCTATAATTAGTGTTTTAAATATTGAAATAAATTAAAGTGTATTAAGCGGTGACTGTAAACAATTCACGCAGCTTATTCACCACAAAATCTATCTCTTCTTTAGTATTGAACTTGGAGAACGAAAATCGTACAGATGGCCTTGTAGCGCTTGCATGAATACCGGTAAGTACATGAGAACCTATATCTGTACCCGAACTGCACGCGCTGCCGCCTGATACGGCAATACCGGCAATATCCAGGTTAAACAACAGCATATCTGCAATGTCTATTTCAGGGAACGAAACGTTTAGTACGGTATACAGGCTCTTATCTTTATCTGTCTCGCCATTAAACAGTACGCCGGGGATGTTTTCCTGCAGTTGATCTATCATATAGCTTTTCAAGCCTTGTATATGATTTTGGTGTTGTTCCATATCGGTATAAGCCAGTTCCATCGCTTTGGCAAGGCCGGCTATACCGTAAACATTTTCGGTACCGCCACGCATATTACGCTCTTGCGAACCACCATAAATAAAAGGTTTTATCTTTATTTTGTGGTTGATGTATAGAAAGCCAACACCCTTAGGCCCATGAAATTTATGTGCGGCACACGTCAGGAAATGCACTTTAAGCTTACCCAGGTCATGCGAATAATGGCCCATGGTTTGTACCGTATCACAATGAAAAATGGCGTTATATTGCTCGCAAATATCTCCCACTCGTTCAATATTGGTAAGCGTGCCTATTTCGTTATTAGCCTGCATAAGCGATACAAAACTACGCTCGTTGGTCTGCAACAATTGTTCAAGATGCGCATAGTCTACATTCCCCTTGTTGTCGATGTTGACAAAGCTGAGCTTAATGTTACCGGCCTTTTCCATAGCCTCAAGTGTATGGATAACTGCATGATGCTCAATTTGGCTGGTAATGGCATGAGTGATATTATTATCTATAATACCGCAATATATAGCGGTGTTATCGGCTTCTGTACCGCTGCTGGTAAAAAATATCTCGGCCGGCGAAGTATGTAACAAGCCAGCAATAGTTTTACGTGATTTCTCGACCAACGTCCTCGACTCCCTTCCATACGCATGAATAGATGACGGATTACCAAAATGGCTTTCCATTACATTACACATCACACTCATCACTTCTGCATCCAACGGCGTGGTAGCAGCATTGTCTAAATAAACACGCATCAGTTAATTATTGAGTTATTGAATTATAGAATTAATGAATTGAAACCAATCAATAATTCATTAATTCCATAATTCAATAATTTATTTTAGTTCACTTTTAAAATTTCCTTTATGTCCGCAATGATCTTATTGGCCAAATTATTGGCTACAGTTTCAGAATCACCTTCAGAGTAGATCCTAATGATCGGCTCTGTGTTTGAACGGCGCAAATGTACCCATTGTTTATCAAATTCTATTTTCAGCCCGTCGATAGTAGAATGAGGTTGATCCTTGTATTTGGCTTCAACCTTTAGTAACAATGCATCTATATCCATTTCAGGCGTAAGCGTGATCTTATTTTTCGAGATAAAATAACTGGGGTATGAACTGCGCAGGTTTGATATCGGCTTGCCATACTTGGCTAAATGCGTTAAAAACAAGGCTATACCGGCTAAAGCATCACGGCCATAATGTATTTCGGGATAAATAACCCCGCCGTTGCCTTCGCCGCCAATAATGGCATTAACCTCTTTCATTTTATTAACTACGTTTACCTCACCTACCGCAGCCGCATGGTATTCGCCACCTGCCTGTTCTGTAACGTCACGTAGGGCACGTGTAGACGACAGGTTTGAAACCGTATTGCCTTTATGGTTTTTCAGCACATAATCAGCCACTGCAACCAGGGTGTATTCTTCGCCAAACATATTGCCATCTTCGCAAACAAAGCAAAGGCGGTCAACATCCGGGTCGACAGCTATACCAAGGTTTGCATTTTTACTTAATACTTCTTTTGATAAAGCTACCAGGTTTTCAGGCAGCGGTTCCGGGTTATGCGGAAACTCGCCATCAGGTTCACAAAACAATTTATGTACAGTTTTTACACCTAAAGCTTCCAGCAAGGCGGGTACAAAAATACCACCCGTTGAGTTAACGCAGTCAATTACCACACTAAAATTAGCGCCGGCAATTGCGTCAACATCAACCAAAGGCAAAGCCAATATCTGGTCTATATGTTTTTGCAGGTAGCTATCATCAAACTTCACTTTACCAAGCGCGTTTACATCAGCATAAGTAAAATCACTGTTTTCAGCTATCTCTAATACTTCTTTTCCGTCTGCATCACTAATAAACTCGCCATCAGCATTTAACAACTTCAGCGCGTTCCATTGTTTAGGATTATGGCTTGCGGTCAAAATAATACCACCTGCAGCTTTTTCTAACGGTACGGCAATTTCAACAGTCGGGGTTGTTGACAGGCCGATATCGACAACATCAATACCTAATCCCTGTAAAGTACCGGTAACAATATTGTTTACCATGCTGCCCGAAATACGCGCATCGCGGCCTAAAACTATCTTTTTTACGCCACTCTTTTTAACGGCCCATGCACCGTAAGCCGAAGTAAATTTTACGATATCTAATGGTGTTAAACCATCGCCTGCGGCACCGCCTATTGTGCCCCGTATGCCCGAAATTGATTTTATTAGTGTCAAAATATTGTTTCAATAAGTAAGTCCCAAAAATAAGATTTTTAGGTTAAGGATTTGTAAAATAAAAACAATGTTAACTATTACAGGCGGTAATTACACAGGCACTACATTACACAAAAAGATTGTCCCTATATTTATCCGCTAATAAAAATTACACATGCCTGATTACCTGCTGCATCTTGACCGGCAATTGTTTCATTTTATTAATCATGATCTGGGCAATGCGTTTTTTGATTGGCTAATGCCCGTTTTACGCAATCCACCGACATGGATACCGCTTTATATTTTCATTTTTGTTTTTTGCCTTTGGCGATATAAAAAGCAGGGGATAATTATCATTGTACTTTTAGCATTAACCTTTGCCGTAGCCGACTTTGGCAGTGCTACCGTCATCAAATCACTTTATAAACGTGTACGGCCCTGTAATGACCCGGCAATGGCAGCAACTATAGTGAGCAGGATAGGTTGCGGAACAGGTTATAGTTTCCCGTCTGCGCATGCCAGTAATCACTTTGCCATGGCTATGTTTTTAAGCATGATATTTTACAGGCGCTATAAATGGGTATTGCCTGCTGCTATTTTATGGGCGGCGGCAATTAGTTTCGCGCAAGTATACGTTGGCGTACATTACCCCGTTGATGTAACGACAGGCGCTATTTATGGTACCCTTGTAGGACTTTTATTTGGATGGATTTTTTGGAAAACAAACCCGACTTTCAGTTATGAAGCTTAAGTGGATATTATCGCTTATATTTTTATTGGTTTTAGGACAAGGTAAAGTATCCGCGCAAAAATTAGTTGATACAGCACAAGCTAAATACGAAACCTCAAAGTTAGTGATAGAGCGGCTTAAAAGGCAGCGTACTCTACAAATCTACCTGCCTAAAGGCTACTCAACATCTTCAAAAAGATACCCGGTAATTTATATTCAGGATGGACAGGACGCTTATATAAAAGATGCCCTCGACGGTGATAAATGGTATGCCGACTCATTAGTCAATTTAATGGCCGAAGAGCGGCAATGTATACTGGTAGCTGTTTATGCCGGATCAGGAAGTACCCGTACGAACGAATATAACCCTTACCTGGGCAACAGTGATGGTGCTATTTATGCCAGTTACCTAGCCAAAGTTGTAAAACCTTATATCGATGCTAATTACCATACCAAAGACGACGCAAAATACACTGCTATTGTAGGCAGCGCAGCAGGAGGCATTATAGCTACATACACCACAGCTAAATATTCGGACGTGTTTGGTGTTGCCGGGATATTTTCACCGGCTTACAAAGAGTCGCCGGGTATATTTGACGACATGACAAAGCAGGCGATCAATTCAAAATCCAGGTTCTTTTTAGCCTATGGCGATGTCGAAGATAATGAAGCTGCTGATGTAAACCGGATGAGCAACATTTTGCGCCATAAAAAGATGAGTTCGAAAAATACGCCTACGCCGCTTGTTATTAAAAGCGCTAAGGCCGATCAAAAACAATGGCGTACTGATTTTGAAGCGTTTTATAACTGGTTTATCGACAAACTTTAAATTGTCCGGTTCGCCCCTTTAAATTGTCCCCGATACCCCTACCCGGTTTAAATATTGTACTTTAACTTTGATTAACATCAAAACTATAGGTTATGGAAACAATAACAATTGACCAGGACATTAAAGTAATGTACATTGCAGCTACGTCATTTCCGGATGGTGTATTAGCCGCGCACCAGCAATTACACGCGCTTATTCCTTATTCTGACGACAGGAGATACTTTGGTATATCACGGCCTGAAAATGGACCGATCGCCTACAAAGCCGCCGCAGAAGAAATGGAAACCGGCGAGGCTGAAAAACTAAACTTAAAAACGCTTACGCTTAAAAAAGGCAAGTATATAAGCTTAACTATAAAAGACTTTATGAAGGATATCCCGGCGATACAAAAAGCTTTTAACGTGCTTATAGCGCAACTGGGGTTAGATCCGGAAGGTTACTGTGTTGAAGAATATATTGATCAAAAAGACATGATCTGTATGGTGCGACTGGCTAATTAATAAATTTTGTTCGCCTTGTGTCCAATCTGTCAATCCTCACTTGTTATGCCTGTATAATTAATTAATCAGGTAACATTTAAAGATCAAAAACAATGAAAGAGTACATGCTAATTTTCAGGCACCAGGATGGCAGCAAAATTGCTTCGCCGGAACAAATGCAGCTATGGATGCAACAAACTATGGACTGGCTCGGCGCAATTGCAGCTAAAGGTAAATTTGAAGGCAAGGGCGATGGCCTGATCTTCGACGAAGCCAAAGTTGTGCACCATAACAATGTGGTTACCAATGGGCCTTTTGGAGAGATCAAGGAAACACTTGGCGGTTACGTAATTGTAAAAGCCGACTCGGTAGACGAAGCGGTTGAATTTGCAAAGGGTAGCCCTGTATTACAAGGAGAAGGTAATACGGTAGAGGTGCGCCTGTTGGCTAAAGGTGACGGCATTCATTGATCTAATTTTGTACCAGGGTCGCAACGTGTTGCGGCTTTGCACAGCAAGCTATGCAGCAACAAGAAATTATACCCCACTTGTTCAGGACAGAGTACCGGAAAATTGTTTCGGTGCTCTGTCGTCATTTTGGGTTTGAACAAATTACCATTGCTGAAGATCTTGCCAGCGACACCTTTGCTATTGCGGCTCAAACCTGGGGAATAAAAGGCATACCGCCCAATCCTGCTGCATGGTTATATACCGTGGCCAAAAACAAAGCTAAAAATCATTTACAGCGCGACATTATATTTGAGCAAAAGATCTCTCCCGAAATACAGCATTCAACTCCTCAATATTATGAAACAGATATAGACCTGTCGCCGCAAAACATAAATGACAGTCAACTACAGATGATGTTTGCCATCTGCCATCCTGCTATCTCAACCGAAGCGCAGATCGGGCTGTCACTGCGGATTCTTTGCGGGTTTGGCATTGATGAGATTGCCGACGCGTTTTTATCCAACAAAGAAACCATCAATAAAAGGCTATACCGCGCAAAGGAAAAACTACGTGATGAAAAAGCAAGCATTGGGCTGCCGGATAGCAGACAAATAAATGAACGCCTTGCACCTGTTTTAACAACTATTTATTTATTGTTTAATGAAGGTTATTACTCTATAAATAGTAACATTACTTTACGCAAAGATCTTTGCTTTGAGGCTATGCGACTTTGCACCATGCTTGTTGAAAACCCACTAACCAATAAACCACCTGTTAACGCGCTGCTTTCATTAATGTGTTTTCATGCTTCCCGGTTTGAAGCCAGGATAAATAAGAACGGTGAGCCTGTTTTGTATGATGACCAGGATACCAGTCTTTGGGATACCGACTTAATTAGCAAGGGCGCATATTTTTTAAACTGTGCCGCCACCGGGTCTGAATTATCAAAATATCATATAGAGGCAACTATTGCCTACTGGGGCACTCAAAGAATAGATACGCCTGAAAAATGGAAAATTGTTTTAGGATTATATGACCAGCTTTTAATGTTAGCTTATTCGCCAGTGGCAATGTTAAACAGGATCTATGTATTATCTAAAGTAAGCGGAAAAGAATCAGCTATAATTGAGGCTGAGCGGCTTAATTTAACTACCGACCAGTTTTACTATACTTTACTGGGCGATCTATATACCGATAGAGATAACAAAAAAGCTAAAGAAAATTTCAGTACAGCCTTATCGTTGGCCAGATCAAATGCTGATAAATTGGTTCTTATGAAGAAAATAGAAAACCTGCAATCTTTTTAGTTATTGCTATCCTCTTAACTTATCCAACAGATCGCTTAACAGACCGGCCTCTTCCTGGGTAAGGTTACCTTTGATGAAGTCCCTGGTTTTAAACTCTATATCCATTTTAGCCAAAACCTCCAGCCCTTTTTCGCTGATGCGGATATCAACTGCCCGCCTGTCTTTATTATTGGTACAACGTGTTATCATTTCTTTTTGCACCAGGCGGTCAACAATACGCGATGCATCGCTCATTTTATCGATCATGCGCTCTTTAAGCAGGTTAACCGTAGCCGGCTTAGGGTACTGGCCTCTTAATATGCGCAGGATATTAAATTGCTGTTGCGTTAAATTATGTTTTTCAAAATGGCAGTTAAAAGTGTTCTTTAACCAACCATCGGTATACGCGATGTTAATTACAGCCTTTTGGTAATTGTCCTCAAACTTAGAGCTTTGTATTTCGTCGTCTATCCGCATAACTAATCTTACTTCAAAGATGCAAATATCTTTATTTTTTCTCTGATTTGGTATCTTCTCCGGTTTTTCCGAAATGCCAGGGACAATGTTTACACTTATTTTTGCAGCAATATCCACGTTTTAGGTGATAAGCTTCTGTAAAAACAAAGTTACCGTCTTCGTTAATATAGTAATCCTCGCCTTCTTTCATCACCGGTTAATTGAGCAATTTAACCAAAATATCTGTTTCTAAATGTGCCTTTAAATGAGCGCCATTGCCATGCAACGTCCACACCTGTTTAGGATTAATTTGCTTAATGGCCTGCAAAATATCGTTCCAGTCTACATGATCTGATATAAACAGCGTATCCTCCTTATTCACCTGCAAGTTTTTCCACCCTGACGCAAATAAGCGCTTAACACCTGTAGCCTTTATATAACTGTTAAACGTAAAAGGCGGTACAATATATACAAATTCATCCTGCGCTTTCATCAGTTTACGCCCGTATAACTGGTATTTACCAAGCGGATAACCATTACGCTCATAAATTTGGTTTATAGGCATTATTTTATGGTGTATAAGCACCTTTTTCTGCGGAGCGTAGTCATTTACCATCCGCAGCAAACGTTGGCTCTTACCCAAGCCATATGCGCCCAGCAGGATGTTACTTTTAATTCCGTTTAACTTCTTGATCTCCTCCACCGGGTCAGGATGAATAATACCAGGGTCGGCAAATGTACTTTCGGTAATGAGCACATCAGCATTGACCCATTCAATAGGCTCACAGGTTGCATCGGGCTGTATCTTGTAATCGCCGGTATATAAATAACTCGCCCCTTGGTATTCCATCAGGATCATGGCCGACCCCAGCATATGCCCGGCAGGTATAAAGGCCAGCTTAATATCTTTAATAAAGAATGGCTGATTATAGCCCACGATATTAAATACCTGCGCCGCAGAACGGTGATAACGCAGATGCATAAACTCTTGTGTAGGACGGGTGCAATAAACTTCTTTATTCCCGCTGATAGCATGGTCTGCATGGGCGTGCGATATCACTGCTGTTTTTACCGGCTGCTGCGGATCAAGATAAAAATCGCCGTATTTGCAGTAGATACCGTTGGCGTTGATCGAAACAAAATCGTCAAGAATCATTATACGGCGGCTAATTGTAAAAAAGCGTCGTGCAGCTTTAAAACCTGTGGTATAAGCAGCTGTGTTTCGCCATTTTCAATAATGTAATCTGCAAGCTCGCGCTTTTTGGCTTCGGTAAATTGTTTGGCTTCACGGGCCTCAACTTCGGCACGGGTTATATGATCACGTTTGGTAACACGTGCTATTCTTAAATCCAGCGGGGCTGTAACCAACAAAGAATAATCGCACATTTTGTAAGATGTGCTTTCAAATAACAAAGCAGCCTCTTTTATAACATAAGGCACGTTTTCAATGCCTGCAACCCAGGTATCAAAAGCCCTGAATACGGCCGGGTGGGTTAAACTATTCAATTTAGCCAGCTGCTCATCATCGTTAAAAACAATGTTTGCTATATATTTTCTGTTAAGGCTGCCGTCGGTAAAATAAGCTTCATCACCAAAGGCTTTTTTCATATTAGCAACCAATACCGGGTCAGTGGTCATGATGTTTTTGGCTTCTATATCCGCGTAAAAAACAGGAATACCCAATACCCGGAACATTTGGCTAACCGTAGTTTTCCCGCTACCAATATTACCGGTGATACCTATTTTTAACATTACTTTTTAACGATGAAATCAATATTATGAGGTTCAATGTTCACTATCTTGCAATAATCAGGCAAACGGGTAACCTTAACCGGCAGCGAACTATAACCATATGCACGCCATAAGTTAAGATCAGCCTGCGCTTCAAAAAACTCTTCATCAATATCGGCATATCGGTTTAACGAAGTGGTAAAGGTTACCTTAACCTTTTGCGGAAACACTTTTACATTATAAAAATCAACATTGCCAACCAGTTTAACCGGCAGCTCGATCGTTTTTTCTGTAAATTCATCTACCGGAATACTCACCTGGACTGTTTTTGGATAGATACTTACATTTCCTTCATCAGGTGCTTGCAGGTTAACCTCTGTGTTTACGTCTTCGTTTATGTTTTTTAAGGTCAACTGGTCTGTACGCCAGAATTTGATCTTGTCAATAACATTACTCGGACCAATTATTCTGACATATGCAGGCTTGATAACAATATTGCCCGACTGTGTAAATTGTTGCTGGTAATTCACAGATTTTACCAGTTGTACCGGCACTTTACGGTCGCTGCGATTGGTAAAGTCAAAATAAAGCGTATCGGGGGCTATGGCAATTATTTCGTTATCGACCGCTTTTTCTGCATTGATAGCATTTAGTTGTGTGCTTACAACTACATAGGCTTCGCTGTCCAGTTTACTCAGGTCAACTTTTATAATACGGTTTTGCTCGTTCATTTTTGAGAACAGCATTTGCCAGCCATTACCTTTCACAGTGGCGGTAACCGTATCAGATTGTAAGGGATGGAACGCCCGTTTTTGAGGGCTGTTTTTGAAAACCAGTACCTCTTTTACCTGGTAATCATAAGAGTTTGACAAAGTAATAGCTATCCAGGCACACAAAGCAAGTATAAGGCAGGTAAAAAATGCCGATGCCCGCCTGCGTTCTGTTGCCGATAGTTTTACTATTGCCATGTTGTTAGCTAAAAGCCGAAAGCGGAAAGGTTAAAGCTTTAGCTTTTCTTTCCGCTTTATTTTTATATTCTTAAATACTTTAAGCTTTATGCTCAAAGCTTATTTAGAAGCTACCGGTGGTGTGCTTAACGCCTTTGAATCATCTAATGAGATTGCCGCTTTATTAAAACGAACTTTGTGGCCGCCTTCGGTTTCAATTAAAAAAGTTGTATCTGCAACTTCAACGATCCTGCCATGCATACCTGATGTGGTGATGATCTTATCGCCTTTTTTTAATTCGTTAACAAAGTTTTTTTGATCTTTTTGTTTCTTAACCTGCGGACGGATCATGAAAAAGTAAAACACCACAATGATCAACACAAACGGGATCATTGAACCATAAGCGCCTAATGCTCCGCCTGTTGCTTGTAATAAAATAGTTGCTATCATTTTTAATTATTATTTTGTAAGAACTTCGCCAATTAAATGCACAGCACTTTGTGCAGGCTGGCTATTTGTCGTAACGGTTATCAGTTTATCCTGCAAACCTGATTTGCCGGCACTGTTAAATGTTACTGATATTGACGCGGTATCGCCTGGCATAACAGGCGTTTTAGGCCAGATAGGCGTAGTACAACCGCATGATGCTACCGCATTGGTAACTATTAATGGTGCTTTACCGGTGTTGGTAAATGCAAAGCTATGCGTCACCTTTTCGCCTTGTTTTATTTTGCCAAAGTCAAAAGTCTGCTTTGTGTATTTGATATCTGCCCCGTCAGTAGTGTATGCTACTACTGTATTACTTTTCTTTTGATTGCAAGCCATTAAAGCGGTTGCCATCATTAAGCTAAACAATATTTTTTTCATTGTGATTATTCTATTAGTCCTCTGCCTATTTTATTAATTTTCTTTTCGGCTTTTAGCTCAAATAAGATCTTGTCAAGGATACCGTTTATGAAAGAGTTACTTTTTGGTGTACTGTATTCTTTCGAAATTTCCAGGTACTCATTAATAGTAACCTTAACCGGGATAGATGCAAAGTTAACAAATTCGGCAATAGCCATTTTCATTAACAAGGTATCCATCATGGCTATACGCTCAGGCTCCCAGTTTTGCGTTTTTGCGCTGATCAGCTCCTGATAATCTTTATCGTAACGTACTGATGTTTCTAAAAGCTTAACAATAAATTCTTTGTCCTCTTCCCAATTGCCGGTAATTTCTGCCAGTTTATTTTTTTCAGGCTCGTCAAAAGAGAAGTTTTTGAATGTTTTAGCTATCAAAGCCTGCAGCACATCCTTATCAACCGGCCAAAAAATAAATTTTTCTTCAAAAACCTGGTCGGCCAGGCTTGATTTTAAGATCACCTTTTTAAAGATGAACTTAATAATGTCTTTATCTGTTTGTATGGTGTCGCCCGTTTTGTCAAGATACTCCTGGTACTCGGGGGCGCTTTTTAGGTTAGTAAATAAAGTTTTAACCAATTCGGGCTCAAAGCTCCACTCTACTTTATACTTTTTTGTACCTGCTAAAAACTCTTTGTTTTGATTTAAAGATATGGTAAACCTGTTGGTAAGGATCTTAAGGTTTGCGTTAAGATCATCTGCTGTAGGTAAATGCTTGTTGGCGCGTTCGTTAGCATCAATATCCGCGTAACCAACAACTTCTGATATCAGCGAAAGCATCCAAATATACATTTCATATACCTGGTCTATGCTTTGCAATAAGCTTTTTTCCTGTTGTTTTATATTAACCGCACTGGTTTGATGAAATGCGTATAATGACTGTAGTACTTTTACCCGTAGGTGCCTTCTGTTTAACATTTTTGTAAGAACGATTTAGGATTTTTACTCCTGTTTGTGATTTATTTAATAGCTGGATTTTACTTTGTTAATGTCTGTAATACGTTTTTCGACAATTTTGTTTGCGGCTTGTATGGTTGAAATATTTTCGGCTTTTGAAAGGCGTAAAACATTTCTTGTAGCCTCATAAATATTTTCGGTTAGTTGTAAAGAGCGCTTTTTGCTAAAGCCCATTAACTCCGAGTAACAATTAATAACGCCGCCTGCGTTTATAACGTAATCAGGGGCAAATATAATACCTTTATCAAGTAATAATTGTCCGTGTATTTCTTCGTCCTCTAACTGGTTATTTGCAGACCCTGCAATAATGCCGCATTTTAGTTTATTGATGGTTTGGGTGTTGATGGTACCTCCCAATGCGCAAGGCGAATAAATATCGGCATCAATATCAAAAATGGAATTATTTGAAATTGCTTCTGCTCCGTATTTTTTCGACACCTGGCGTGTTTTGTCTTCGTTAATATCGCTGATGTAAACCTTTACATTTTCATCGCGCAGCAACTTTACCAGGTTCTCGCCTACGTGGCCAATACCCTGTACAATTACTGATTTACCGGTTAGGCTATCTGTACCAAAAACTTCTTTAACAGATGCTTTTATGCCCATAAAAACGCCCATTGCCGCTATCGGTGCCGGATCGCCGCTGCCGCCTATTGTTTCAGGTAGACCGGCTACATGCTCTGTTTCCATGCGGATATATTCCATATCGCGCAGATTGGTACCCACGTCCTCACCTGCTATAAATTCGCCGTTAAGATTTTTTACAAACCTGCCGAACTTACGCATTAAAGCTTCTGTTTTTTCTTTGCGCGAATCGCCGATAATTACCGCGCAACCGCCACCCAGGTTAAGGCCTGATATAGCCGCCTTGTAAGTCATACTGCGCGATAAACGCAATACATCGGCAAGGGCCTCATTCTCGGTCTTGTAGGTCCACATACGCACACCACCCAATGCCGGGCCAAGTATGGTATTATGAATTGCTATGATCGCTTTTAAGCCGGTATCGGGGTCACTACAATAAACAACTTTTTTATGCCCGCAATCTTCCAGCTGGCTAAATATCGAATCGGTGAGTTTTGCTGTAGACATGTAGTGTTTTAAGGCGCAACAAAAGTAGGTATTTTTTATTTGCAACAAAGGTTTTTAACAGGTAATTGTAAAAGGAGTATTTAAAACCCGCCGCTACAACGGGCAAATGGGCTATATTTGGCAAATGAGCATCATAGCGCAAACCCCGCGAATTATTATTCGTGAATTTTTAGTGGAAGAGCTGGAAACTTACCTAAAGCACTTTACCGACGATCGGGTTACTTTGTACATACCTAAACACAGCCGCGAAGAGCGCATTATCATCTTCAACAATGCTTTAAACCAATATCAAACAACCAATACAACCGGGATTTGGGGCATGTTTGACAGTACTACCCATAGCTTTATCGGCAGTTGTCTTTTACGCCCTTTTGATGACAAAGCAAGCGTATTAGAATTGGGTTACAGCCTTGAGCAAAAATATTGGGGCCTTGGACTTGCTACAGAAATGGCCATTGCCATTTCATCTCATGGATTTAATGATAGCACAATTAACGAAATTGTAGCCGTTACTACTTTAGCTAATGCAGGGTCACAACGGGTGTTACAGAAAGCAGGTTTTAAGCAGGGCGATAATTTAATGAGGAACGGAGAGGAATTGGCTTATTTTAAATTAGCAAGGTAGCTTTTAGCGATGGGTTTAAAACCCATCGCTACCAATTGGCGCCGAAATAAATTCGCATTCCCAATCTAAATCCATCCTCAAAAGCTTATTTTTGCTTAATCGATGAAAGATCTCGCTTATTTAAATAAATTCTTTGTCAAATATAAATGGCGTCTTATCCCGGGGATACTATTTGTTATCATATCCAATATTTTTAGTGTACTGCCTGCACAGGTTATCCGCGTAGCGTTTGATCTGGTAACAGAAAACATTGGTGTTTACCAGCTTTTTTCGGGATTTAACCGACAGGCTATGATCTATGAGATATTTGGATCGAGTTTGTTGTTGTTTGGCATTCTGGTGTTGGTACTATCACTAATAAGAGGACTATTCTTGTTCTTTATGCGGCAAACCATCATCCTTATGTCGCGCCACATTGAGTATGATCTCAAAAACGAGATCTACAACCATTACCAGGCCCTGTCACTTGCCTTTTACCGCCGTCATAATACCGGCGATTTGATGAACCGCGTAACCGAGGATGTAAGCCGTGTACGCATGTATCTGGGGCCGGGAATTATGTACGCTATCAATACCATCGTACTTTTCTTGCTGGTTATTTATGCTATGTTAACCGTAAACGTAAGGCTGGCAATTTTTTCGATATTACCTATGCCTGTACTGGCATTTATTATTTATTATGTAAATAATATTATCAATTTCCGCAGCGAAAAGATCCAGGAACGGTTATCCTCACTATCCAGTTTTGTGCAGGAAAATTTTTCAGGTATCAGGATCATGAAGTCATATGTGCGTGAAGGCTCTGTACGCGAAAAATTTGCTTTGGAAAGCGATGATTACAAGATCCATTCAATGGCATTGGTGAAAGTACAGGCGGCCTTTTACCCTATCATGCTTTTATTGGTTGGTCTTAGCAATGTTATCACCATATTTATTGGCGGTATCGAAGTGATGAAAGGCACTATTACACCCGGCAATATTGCCGAGTTCCTTGTATATCTTAACCAGCTTACTTTCCCGGTAATGGCATTGGGCTGGGTTACATCCCTGATACAACGTGCCGCGGCCTCACAAAAGCGGATCAATGAGTTCCTGGATCAAAAGCCTGAAATCATATCGCCAGATGTGCCTAAACGTACCATCAACGGCTTGATCGAGTTTAAGGATGTATCCTTTATTTATCCTGACACAGGCATACAGGCTTTAAAAAACATAACCTTTACCGCGCATCCGGGCGAAATGGTGGCAATTATAGGGCGAACTGGTTCGGGTAAATCAACTATAGCTAATTTACTGTTACGCATGTACGACTCTACCGCCGGCGAAATATTGATAGATAAAGACCCCGTTAATACACTTAATCTTGAAGGCTACCGGGCGCAGATAGGTTTTGTACCGCAGGAAGTCTTTTTATTCTCTGACACTATTGCCAACAATATCGCATTCAGTGCCGATGTATTAAATATGCCGGTAGTTGAACAGGCTGCCAAAGATGCCGCGGTATATAATAATATTATTGAGCTGGAAAAAGGATTTGAAACCTTAATCGGCGAACGAGGCGTCACTCTATCGGGCGGGCAAAAGCAGCGGGTTTCTATAGCACGGGCTATTGTAAAACATCCGCAGATATTGGTGTTTGATGATTGCCTTTCGGCAGTTGATACCCGTACTGAAGAAGAAATATTACAAAACCTGGGTAATATTATGCAGGGCAAAACAAATATTATTATTGCCCATAGGATATCAACCATAAAAAATGCGGATAAAATATTAGTGATGGATAATGGCGAAATTATGGAACAGGGAAATCATGAGTATTTAATGAAACAAAAGGGCATTTATTTTGAATTGTATGAAAAACAATTGCTTGAAGAACAGGAAGTATCTTAAAAAAGAAGAATATAAGTGATTTTTACGCTTAATCGCTTAAAAAAAGACAATAATATTTGTTTTAATACTTCCGCTTTGAAAAATTATTTATATTTATGCCTAATAAAACTAAACTACAACAACAATAAGTATGGGAGATTTTGACAACAGAGAGCGCGAAGAAGTTTTTTCAAAGAAGGTAAGAGCAGGTAAAAGGACTTATTTTTTTGATGTTAAGGCAACACGATCAAACGACTATTACGTAACTATCACAGAAAGCAAAAAGAGATTGGAAGATGGCGTGTTTATTAAACACAAAATATTTTTATACAAAGAAGATTTCGAAAAATTTGTTGAAGGACTAAACGGAACCATCGATTACATTAAAGAGAACCAGGAAGTTGTTGAAAAGCGTTATGAATTTAGCGAAACGCCCGAAGCTGCCAAAGCAACAGCTGACGATGATTTTTCATTTGAGAATTTATAGTTAAAACCAACTCAAACTTTATTATAAACCTGAAAAGAAAAGACTTGCTAATTAGCAGGCCTTTTTTTTGTGCTTGTTATTGTAAGCCCGGTTTAGCAAAATCAGGACTGCTGCGGATAATGTAAATATTTACCCCCAGGTAAATTGCTACAATAACTGACGCTATAATAAAGCATATCACAATAAAGCCGGTACGTTTAAAGAATATTTTCAGCTTACTAAAAACAAGGCTCAATTGCGGGACGCTATTGTTAGCTATGGCAATTTTTACATCATTACCAAATTGATAGATATAAAATGAAATGAAGAATGTAAATATTGAAACGCCGGTATACAGGAATATCATAAACCCACTGTAAATAAAAGGCGGCCGCCTGAAACGATAGCCATGCACACCATACAGATCAAGCATGCGGTAGTATGTTGTGGGGTGTTTATATATGATATTAACTATACTAACAAAAAATATCCCGAACAGAAACAAAATAGCTGAGCTAATAAAGCCGGTTATACCTAAAAATCTGGCCCATCTGCCTGTTTGTTGTAAATTTTGTAAAGCAGTGCCCGTTAATACTAATTCTTGAGGTTTGGTTATAAGTACGAATGGTTCTGATTTGTCACTGTTTCTCATTGTTTGGCTTTAGTGTGCCTAAGATAATAATTTGGCAGAGTAATAAAAGTTAATATTTGAAGCCGGATTTAAATACATTACCTTAAAAGTAAAATTTATTTAAACTATAAAGCTATGTTAAACAATATTGGAATATCATTTTTTGTGGCACCATGTAATTTATTAATCCCGCATGTTTTACAGCCGGGTGCAAAACATCATGCATTACCACAAGTGCCATGCTAAAGTAAATGATCAGGCCGGTAACATCAACCAGGGTAGCCACAAACGGGGCGGATGAAGTTGCCGGATCAAGTTTTAACCGTTTCATCAATATCGGCAGCATTGAACCTGCGAGTGATCCCCACAGCACAATACCTACTAATGAAAACCCTACAGTACAAGCTATCAATAATGGATGCGCGCCATAAATATTACTGAACGTGCTCCATAAAATTATCCGTAAAAAGCCAATTAAACCCAATATGGCTCCCAGCATCAGGCCTGAAAGGATCTCGCGGCGCATAACCCGCCACCAGTCTGATATGGTAACTTCACCAAGCGCCATTGCCTGGATGATCAAGGTTGACGCCTGCGACCCGCTGTTACCCCCGCTGGACATAATAAGCGGAATAAAGAATGTCAGCTGGATCACCACAGCTATCTCGTCATTAAAATACTGCATGGCAGTTGATGTAAGCATCTCGCTCAAAAAGAGTATGATCAGCCAGCCCACACGTTTTCTAACCAGTCTGAACAAGTTAATATCCAGGTATGGCTCATCCAATGCTTCTGTACCACCTATCTTCTGGATATCCTCGGTGTACTCTTCGTTAGCTATCCATAAGATATCGTCTACAGTTACAATCCCCAGCAAAACGTCCTGATCATCGGTAACCGGTAGCGCCGTGCGGTTATTCATCCTGAACACATTGATAGCTTCTTCCTGCGGATCTGTCGCTTTAAGCGCTATCAGCCGCCCATCCATTAACTGGCTTATTTTGGTAGTCGGGTCTACCAATAAGATCTCACGGATACGGATATCATCAAGCAGGACACCTTTATCGCCCAACACATAAATTACATCAATGGTCTCAGAGTTTTTACCAAACTGCCTGATATGAGCCAGTACACGGTTAACATCCCAGCTTTTTTTGACGGCGATATAATCAGGGGTCATTAATCGGCCAACGCTGTATTCGTCATAACCTAACAGGGATAACGCTTCTTTCCGGTCGGCGGGCGAAAGGTGCAGGATCAATGCTTTTACAGCGTCACCATGTAACTCGCTAAAAAATGAGGTGCGGTCATCCGGCGGCAGCTCATTTATGATCTCTGCGATCTTTTTGCCCGGAAGTTTTTTGATGATCCGCTCCTGCGTAGGGAAGTCTAATATGCGGAAAACGTTAACCGCGCGGTTAAGCGACAACGTTTCAATAAACAGCGGCCCATGTTGCGGAAGTTCATCTATCAGCTCTTCAACATCTGATATATTAAGGTTGTTAAGGTATTCCTGAAGTTGTTGTTCGTCTTTTTGCTCAAGCAACAATTCTATTTGTTCAACCATTTCTTCCATATGGGTACCCGCTTTACATATTTTTTAATTTCTGATGACTTGCTGCAAAAGTCGTTTATTTTTTCAAATTATAAGGTAGTATTTTCTGTTATCTTTGCGCAAATTTTAGAGAGACAAGAATCAAGAGTCAGGAACAAAGACTTTTGAATTTGTCTTGGCTCTTGATTCTTAACTCTTGATTCTTTTAAATAAAATATGGCTTTACAATGTGGTATAGTGGGTTTGCCAAATGTAGGAAAATCAACTCTTTTTAATTGCTTATCAAACGCCAAGGCACAGGCGGCTAACTTTCCGTTCTGTACTATCGAGCCAAATGTGGGCGTAATTACCGTACCTGATGAGCGGTTGACAAAACTGGTCGAGATAGTACAACCTAAATCTATCGTGCCTAATACAATAGAGATAGTTGACATAGCCGGTTTGGTAAAAGGCGCCAGCAAAGGCGAAGGTTTGGGCAACCAGTTTTTAGGTAATATCCGCGCTACCAACGCTATATTACACGTATTACGCTGCTTTGATAATGATAATGTTATCCATGTTGACGGTAGCGTTGACCCTATCCGTGACAAAGAGATCATTGATACCGAGCTACAACTAAAGGATCTTGACAGTATTGAGAAGAAGATCCAGAAGGTTGAAAAAATGGCCAAAACCGGTGGTGACAAAGAGGCTAAAAAGACCTTCGACGTTTTAACTATTTACAAAGAGCATTTGCTTAAAGGCAAGTCAGCACGTACAGCGCCGGTTGCCGAAGAAGATAAAGAATACATTGCCGACCTGTGGCTGTTAACCGCAAAGCCAGTACTTTACGTTTGTAACGTTGACGAAGGTTCTGTAAACACCGGGAACGCCTATGTAGACAAGGTTAAAGAAGCCGTAAAAGACGAGAACGCCGGTGTGTTGGTGATATCGGCACAAATAGAGGCCGAGATAGCCGAACTTGAATCATTTGAAGAGCGTGAAATGTTTTTGGCCGATATGGGCCTTAGCGAGTCGGGCGTTAACAAGCTGATAAAAGCGGCTTATAAGCTGCTTAACCTGGCAACCTATTTTACCGCAGGTGTGCAGGAAGTACGCGCCTGGACCATCACCCAAGGCTTTACCGCCCCACAGGCTGCAGGCGTTATCCATACCGATTTTGAAAAAGGCTTTATCCGTGCCGAGGTGATCAAGTACGAGGACTTTGTTAAATACAACGGATCTGAAGCTGCTATAAAAGAAGCCGGTAAATTAGGCATTGAAGGTAAGACCTACGTAGTTGCCGATGGCGACATTATGCACTTTAGGTTTAACGTTTAGTCCCCCAGCCCCCTTCAGGGGGAGCAACAACTCAAAAAACAAAGCGTCTTAGTAAATCAAGACGCTTTGTTTTTTTTATAACTGCTATTTCAAAAGTCCCCCCTTTAGGGGGCGGAGGGGCTACCCTTTTTTCAAGGTAAGCACGGTAATTTCGGGCCAGATGCCTACCCGGCCTTTAAGGCCTATGAAACCGAAACCGCGGTTTACATACAGGTACCTGTCTTTTTGCTTATACAGGCCGGCCCATTGCTTGTAAACATATTTAACAGGGCTCCACTTAAAGCCAAACAGTTCGATGCCAAACTGCATACCATGCGTATGGCCCGACAGAGTTAAATGGATATGTTTTAAGTGGTTTAGCGTTTTGGCTTCCCAGTGTGATGGGTCATGCGACATCAGGATCTTTACCTGGCTATCGTCTACCTTAGCAACGGCTTTTTCAAGATCGCCGTATTTATGGAAACCGCCTTTACCCCAATTCTCTACCCCTATCAGCGTGATGGTTTGCCCGTCCTTTTCAATTTCAACGGCTTCGTCAAGCAACAGCCTGAACCCTATTTGCTTGTGCACACCTTTTAGGCTAACCAAGTTAGCGTCCTTAACGGCCTCGCTCTCCCACTTCACATAATCGCCGTAGTCATGGTTACCTAATACCGAGTATTTGCCGTATGGCGCTTGTAATCGCGCGAAATCATTGATCCATGGTGTCATTTCTGATGCCTTGTTGTTCACCATATCACCGGTGAACAAGATCAGGTCGCTGTTTTGCGCGTTTACCATATCAATGCCCTTATTAACGCCTTTAGCATCAGAGAAACTGCCGGCGTGGATGTCTGACAGTTGGGTCAGGGTAAAGCCGTCAAACGCTTCGGGCAGGTCAGGGAAGTATAAGGTGTGCTTATGTATTTGGTAATGATGACGCCCGCGCGTTAAGCCGAACAATAAGCCAAAGAACGGGATAGCAGCCACCACCAGCGCCAGCTCGCTTACCCAAACACTGCGCGGCGGAAAACCCCTGAACAGCCTTGTAATATCTTCGATCAATAAAACCGGCATCCCCAGGATCTTGGGTACGGCAGATAATAACATCAGCCCCATTAACCACGAGATAGCTCTTGGCGGCTCGCTGCCCCGGCGGCCAAATATGATGGTGATAACACCTGTAGCAATTAAAATATCGGCAGACCAATAAACCCAGTGCCAGATAGGGTTAGCTGTTAAGGTAGTAACAGCGTTAAAAAAATAAGCGTCGGCAAACAGCCAAAGCAATACGATGTACAGAACTCTTTTCTTCATTATAAGGTGGTAGACGATTGAGCGCAGAAAACATTTTAAATAATCTGCACAATTATTTATTACCGGCATTGCAACGGTTACCGGTAGTAATTTTGACCATTTTCCGGGTATCTGTTTTTTTGCCGGTAGTAAAAAATGGCATTTATCGGGTATCGGGGCTTTTACCGGTAGTAATTTTACCCGTTTTTCGGGTATTCGGTCTGATGCCGGTAGTAAAAAATAGATATAAATATCTATATATCAACCACTTAATAATAAAACCTGTTTGTTTACTTGCTTTTTGCTTATTTGAAAATGAGCAATGATATATCGGAGAGCACCTTTACTGATGCTAATAAAGGTACGGAAAAAAACGCAATAATTCGACCAGTAACAATTGCTTGGCTCAAATTACCCTATAAAAAACTGCTGGCTAATGATCTTTCCGTTCTCAACCTTATATACGCAAACCTCTTCTATGGTTTTGCGTTCCTGCCCTTTCACTGTAAAGTTCATGCTTAAAATCACGCTGAAATAGCTTTCGGCAAAAATCGGGTCAGATACGTTGATGTCATGGATCTCAACATTTGCCAGGAATTGCTTTTCGCGCTCTATTAGGTTATGCAGACCTGTTATGGGTTCATTATTATTGTTCGGGTCGATACTTACCGCGTTATCATCGTACAATTCAGTATAAGCTTCAACAAATTTCCGCTCGTTACATAATGAGGTCAGTCTGTTGGCAATTTCAGGTAGGGTGTTCATGTTTTTAAGTCTGATTTATAGTCGGCCATCTAAAATGTTATAGTAATGTCTTATTGGCCGATGTTAACATATAAATAGTAAATAGTAATTAAAGTTTTGATCTGTCACACTTTTAAATATTACCTGACAATTGTAACCCAGCCCGATAACGGCTTTGATCCATCTTTAAGATCAATTACATAGTAATATGTACCCATGGGTACAGGTTTACCCTTACGCGCGCCGTCCCAGGGCTTTGGATAGGCCTGGCTTTTGAATACCTCTTGTCCGTTACGGTTAAAAATGGTCAGCAGGCTTTGTTTGAAGACATCTAAGCCATCAATGATTAACAGATCATTCACACCATCGCCATTTGGTGTAAAAGTATTGGGAACGATCAATTTTGCGCGCACTTTGATAGCCACCTCATCGCTCGCGATAAAGCAGCCCTGTGCCGATGTTACCGTAAGCCGGTAAGTAATATTTGTTAACGGGCTTGCGATTGGGTTGGCAATGTTTGGGTCATCAAGATAAGTGGTTGGTGTCCAACTGTAGGTAGCGCCCTCCGCATTGTTTACCTGTGCATTTAATTGCACCTTATCGCCACTCAGAATTTCCTGATCAGGCCCGGCATCAACCGTTGGCCGGCCTACTACATTTACTTTAGCTTGAAGCGTGGTACTACAGTCGCCATTATAAATGTTAACGCTGTAAGTAGTAGTAACATTCGGGTTAGCTACCGGCGACGCAACATCGGCCGATGATAAGCCTGCAGCCGGCGACCATGAATACCGTATCCCCCCGGCAGCATTCAGCGCGACACTGCTGCCCATACAAATGGTTTGTTCGGCTGATACTGTTGCTGACAACTGATTAATGGTAATGGTAACCGTATTGCCCGGCACACCGATACTACAGGGAGAATTGTTGATCAGGCGCCTGTAATAAGTAGTAACACTAAGCGGCGGCGGATCATATTCTTTTGCTATGGCCCCGCTGATATCGGTAAAGCTAATATTGTCTGTTGATTGTTGCCATTGGTAGGTAACATCGCCTACGGCTTTCGGCACAGAGCCACGGATCAGATCCGCATCGCCGGTATTACAAAAACTGGTGACAGCCGGAGCGGTAATGGTATTGGCGTATGCAGGCGTTAAAAGGGTTAGTTTAACTACATTGCTGACATTGGGTGCTGCACATGCCGATACAACCAGCCTGCGGCGGTAATAAGTTTTTGCCGTTATTGCCTTCGGGGTAAAATCTTTTGATACCGCGCCGGCAATGTCTGTAAAGATTAAACTATCCGTTGATTGCTGCCATTGGTAAGTATAGCTATTACCATTACTAATTGGTGTGCTGCCGCTTATAAGAGCGGGATCATCGCCGGGGCAAATACCGGTTACAACCGGTGTGGTTACCGTATTATTGGTAACCGGTTTTTCTGTTGTAGGCGTGTAACGTACTACAAACATATCGTTATTTCCGTTAACGCCCCGGGCAGTCAGGTTACTAACCCCGCATCCTGTACCGTCAAAATTAACAGTTGATTTAAAAGCACCGGCTACAAATATTTCATTGCTGCTGTTTACATTTATATACCGGGGGCCGGAAGCAAATAACCCACCAGCATAATCTCTAAAATCAAGCGTTCCACCATCATCTACAATGTCAAGCCGTGCATCAGAACCAAAACCAGGTACGCCAAATGCCCATTGATAGTTACCATTATCATCATATTTTGCCAAAAACATACTGACCGTCCCTTTGGAATTGAGCTCGGCTACAGATGAAGACGGATCAAGATCGACCTTACCGTTAAAATCTCCGGTAAGGTATAAACTGTTATCGGGCCCCGTCGTTATTCCACGGTTAATCACAGTACTAGCTGTACCACCCATGCTTTTATGATACAACAAATTACCGGTCGGTGAATATTTTGCAATAAATATATCCTGGGTATTGTAAGATGTTGGTATTAGCGTTGGCGCGACACCGAAATCCATCGGGTTTTTAAATGCGCCATTCAGATAAATGTTATCCTGGCCATCTAAAGCCAGCGTAATGTTAGCATCTAGCATATTACCATCAATGGTCTTGATCCATTGCAATATGCCGGCTGGCGAATACTTGGCTAAAAACATAGAAGAATTTCCGGTAATATTAACCGGAGTACCCAAAGGATTATAGTTAACCATACCGTTGGTGTAGCCTGCAACAATAATATTATTTTGTTTATCAACCGCTGCTGCTACCGCGAAATTATCATACCCACCTGGTGGTCCGCCGGTTGCCCCAAGGTTAAATTTCCATATTACTTTACCGTTAGCATCATACTTTACTACCAAACCATCCAATGTACCTTTGGCTGTTATATTTCCGTCAACGTCGGGTGATCCCGCGAATGAAAAAACAGCTATTAAATTTCCGGCGTTGTCGCTGGTTACATTATATCCTGTTTGTATATCGTTATATTTATTAGCGTGGCTAAGGTCTATCGGTATATTTTTGCTGCCGCTTTCAACAGATTTTTCCCACAAATCGTTTCCATTGTTGTCAAGATGCAAAACAAAAGCATCGAGATAAAAATTTGAGCTGTAATGACTATCCTGTCTTACAGGAACTTTCCGACCAATCACGGTAAGGTTGCCGTTACGGTCAATATCAAGGCCTTGTACATCCCACTCCGTCCTATCAACAAATGTTTTTAGCCAAACAAGGGCACCATTGGCGCTGAATTTAGCTACATAAGGATATTCCTGCCCGCCTGCGACGTAAATATTGCCTTGAGCATCAAATTTATAATAAGAAATTAGATACTCCTGCCCGGCAATATCTAACAGCATAGTTGGCGCTACAGGAACTTTTTGTCCAAAGACATACACAGGTAAAACCAGCAACAAAGCAAGGAAATAAAATAATCTGTTTAGGCGCATTTATAATTGGCAATTTAAATGTCAACATAAAGATAGTGTTTAAATTAACATTTTAAATAGCCTGTTATTTAGTCTTACCCTTCAGACCGCAAACTATTCACCGGGTTAGCCATGGCGGCCTTGACGTATTTGTTTTATACGATGATATAAAAAACATTTGATATGGATAGTTAAAAAGTGCTAAACCTGTGCCCGGCATTAAATTTTAGCTAACGCGATATTCTTTTACCGTAGCCGCTGGCAGCGTTAAATCAATTTTATATATTTGCGGCATATTGCTTCCGTAGTTCAATGGATAGAATTATGGTTTCCGGTACCATCGATATGAGTTCGAATCTCGTCGGGAGCACAAAGCGAGACACCACCATTTTTTGGATGCTGTCTCGCTTTCTTTGTTTGTAACCTACTACCAAGTTAAAGCTATCCTAAGTCTACAAAAAAACAACTAAATCAGCCATTACTTAGCCTTTATAATTTATTATTGGCGAGGGCATTTCTGCCTTAGCTTCGCGCATCACGAAAGTACTTTCTATCGAGCCGATAGAAAACTTTTCAAATAGATGGTTCATCAGGAATAAATGGTAAGCATCCATGTCTTTCACTGCCACCTTCAAGATAAAATCATATTGTCCTGACATATGATAGCATTCTAATACCTCGGGCAGCCTAATTATCTCTTCTTCAAAATGGTTAATGATCTCTTTACCATGATCTTTTAAATGTACATGGGTAAAAGCCGTAAACCCGCGACCGATCAATTTCGAATCGAGCACGGCTACGTACTTTTTGATATAGCCATTATCCTGCATCCGGCGGATACGGTCATTAACAGCGCTGGCGCTTTTATATAGTAACGCGCCAATTTCTTTATTGGTCAATCTCGCGTTTTCCTGTAATAACTGCAGGATACGAATATCAGTTTGATCCAGTTTATCGATCATTTCGTTGTTTGTTCGGTTTAAACAAAATTAAGAACAATTTTTCGGACAACATCCAGTATATAAATTAAAATGCAGGACAAAAAATGTATTATTTACCCAATATATGTTTTCTATCCTACAAATCCGGAACTTTAGCTTATGAGACTGGTCAGCTATCAACACAACGGACACATCCTTGAAGGAAGGTTATTAAACGGCAAACTTTATGATTTGCATAATGGCGCCGAAGTGAGCGATTATAAACTGTTGGCAGCTGTGCCCAGGCCAAATTCTATTCGTGACGGCTATGCCTTCCGGCAACATGTTGCGTCAGCAAGGCGCAACCGCGGGCTGGCTATGATACCGGAGTTTGACCAATATCCTATCTTTTATTTTACTAATCATAATGCCATTTATGGCCCGGGCCCGGTTTATTGCATGCCTGACCACTTTGAAAAATTGGATTTTGAACTGGAGGTGGCTATAGTTATCGGTAAACACGGCAAAAACATTAAAGTGGCTGATGCGGACAGTTATATAAAAGGCTATATGATCATGAATGATCTTAGTGCCCGCACCTTACAAATGGAAGAGATGTTACTGAATTTGGGACCTGCTAAAGGAAAAGACTTCGCGACCGTACTTGGCCCTTGGCTGGTTACCCCTGATGAACTCGAGGCTTACAAGATTGCGCCCAAAGCCGGACATACCGGTAATAGCTATAATTTAGAAATGACCTGCGAGGTTAATGGCATCGAGGTATCGCGCGGTAATATGGCTGATATGGATTGGACCTTTGCAGAAATTATAGAACGGGCATCATACGGTGCCGATCTATACCCCGGCGATGTGATCGGGTCGGGGACGGTAGGTACAGGTTGTTTCCTTGAACTGAACGGCACTGGTAAATTGAATGACCCGGCTTATAAAGAACAATGGCTACAGGCGGGCGATGAAATAACGATGAAGATCACAGGATTGGGCGAATTGACGAACACCATTTTAGCAGAACAAACCGACTGGTCGATATTACAGCAAAAGAAAATTTATGAAAAGCTTTAAGGCCAGCGAACTATCGGTAGCACAAGTGCATAATTATTTGCAGCACGCTGTTGCGCCCAGGCCCATTGCGTTGGTCTCTACCATAGACCGTGATGGAAAGGTTAACCTGAGCCCTTTTAGCTTTTTTAATTTGTTTAGCGCTAATCCGCCGGTAGTGATCTTCTCTCCGTCGCGGCGGGTACGTGATAATACCACAAAGCACACGTTGGATAACCTTTATGAAGTCCGCGAATGCGTGGTGAACATGGTTGATTATGCTATGGTAACTAAAGTGAACCAAACCAGTGCGGAATATGCAAAAGGCATTAATGAATTTAATGAGGCAGGCTTAACCCCTGTTCCGTCAGTTGTTGTTAGGCCTCCACGGGTAGCCGAATCGCCGGTGCAATTGGAATGTAGGGTAAAACACATTATGCCATTGGGTACCGGCCCCGGCGCGGGCAACTTAGTTATTGCCGAGGTAGAACAATTGCATTTTAATGAAAAGTTATTTGATGATGATGGTAAAGTAGTACAGCAAAACTTTGACCTGGTGGCACGCATGGGTGCCGACTGGTATTGCCGCACTACAGATTTATTTGAATTAAAAAAACCGATATAATATGCCAAGTTACCACACTTTAGGGATGATCCCGCACAAAAGGCATACCCAATTCAGGAAGCCTGATGGTAGTTTATACGCAGAAGAACTGGTATCGACAGAAGGATTCTCCAGCGTTTATTCGCTGGTGTACCACAATTACCCGCCAACTTTGGTAAAAGCCCTGGGCGAGCCGTATTCGGTTGAGCCAAAGATAGCGCGCGAAAAACATTTGAAGCATACCAGCCTGATCGGGTTTAATATTAAGCCGGAGGATGATTACCTGCAAAGCCGCAAACCGGTGCTGGTAAACGGCGACCTACACATCTCATTGGCGGCGCCGCGCAATTCAACGACCGATTATTTTTATAAAAACAGCCAGGCCGACGAAGTTGTCTTTATACATGAAGGCTCTGGAACACTGCACACAGGTTATGGCAAACTTAAATTTGCTTATGGCGATTATTTGATCATACCGAGGGGAACGATTTACCAGGTAGAATTTGACAATGATCAAAATCGCCTGTTTATTATTGAGAGCTTTAGCCCTATCCGCCCGCCTAAGCGCTATCTAAATTCGGCAGGCCAGTTAATGGAACATTCACCCTATTGTGAGCGCGATATCCGCAGGCCTGAAAACCTGGAAACACATGACGTGCGTGGCGATTTTAAGATCCTGATAAAAAAACAAGGATTGATCTACCCCTATATTTATGGCACCCACCCTTTTGATTTTGTGGGCTGGGATGGTTTTCATTATCCCTGGGCTTTTTCAATTCATGATTTTGAACCCATCACCGGCCGCCTGCACCAACCGCCGCCGGTGCACCAAACCTTCGAGGGGAATAATTTCGTGATCTGCTCCTTTGTACCACGCAAATTTGATTACCATCCGCTGTCTATCCCCGCGCCTTATAACCATAGTAATGTTGACAGTGATGAAGTATTATATTATGTCGACGGTGATTTTATGAGCCGTAAAAATGTAGTAAGGGGCCAAATCACCCTGCATCCCGGCGGTATCCCGCATGGCCCTGCGCCCGGTTCGGTAGAAAAATCTATCGGTAAAGAAGCGACAGAAGAATTGGCCGTCATGATTGACCCTTTCCGCCCGTTAATGCTGACGGAAGATGCCTTAACAATTGAAGATGAAAATTATTATAAAAGCTGGTTAGCATAACCTATTATGGAAACACAAACAGTCATTGAAAAAAATACAGGTACAGATTTTCTGCCCTTAAACGGTACCGACTACGTTGAATTTTATGTTGGTAACGCAAAACAAGCGGCCCATTACTATAAAACAGCATTTGGCTTTCAGGATCTTGCCTATGCAGGGCCTGAAACCGGTGTCCGCGACAGGGCTTCATACGTTTTGCAGCAAGGTAAGATCAGGTTGGTGTTGACAACTCCCCTGTATTCAGATCATCCCATCGCAGAGCACATTAAGAAACACGGAGATGGTGTTAAAGTACTGGCCTTATGGGTGGATGATGCTTATGACGCTTACCAGCAAACTACTGCGCGTGGTGCAAAGCCCTATCAAAAGCCGCAAACAATTACTGATGAATTTGGCGAGGTACGCACCAGTGGTATCAAATTATATGGCGAAACTGTTCACTTATTTATTGAACGCAAAAACTATTCGGGCATTTTTTTACCGGGATATTTGCCTATGGAAACCACCTATAACCCAACGCCAACCGGTTTGCTGTACGTTGACCATTGCGTAGGAAACGTAGGCTGGCATAAAATGAATGAATGGGTACAGTTTTATGAAGACGTATTAGGCTTTAAAAACATCCTGACGTTTGATGATAAAATGATCTCTACCGAATACTCTGCCTTAATGAGCAAGGTGATGAGTAATGGCAATGGCTTTGTGAAATTCCCGATAAATGAACCTGCCGAAGGGAAGAAAAAGAGCCAGATAGAAGAATATTTAGAGTTTTATGAGGGCGAAGGCGTACAACACCTGGCCCTGGCAACCCATGATATTGTACAAACAGTAACCAACCTGCAAAGCCGTGGTATTGAATTTTTGAAAGTACCTACCACATATTATGACGAATTAGAGGCCCGCGTGGGTAAGATTGACGAGGATATTGAACCGCTTAAGAAACTGGGTATTTTAGTGGACCGCGATGATGAAGGTTACTTATTACAGATCTTCACCAAACCTGTGGAAGACCGCCCTACTTTGTTTTTTGAGATCATACAACGTAAAGGGGCCAAATCATTTGGTGCCGGCAATTTTAAAGCACTTTTTGAAGCTATTGAGCGCGAACAGGAATTAAGAGGTAATTTATAATGAACGATTTTGGTAATATCCGGGTAAAGGCGCTGCCCAAGCATTTGCGGCAATACATCGTCGACCAGCATTATGAGCATTATACGCCTGTAGACCAGGCCGTATGGCGTTACGTAATGCGACAGAACTATACCCATTTAAAAGATATTGCTTATTACCCTTATATCCCGGGCCTGAAAGCCGCCGGCTTGTCCATCGAACATATTCCCGACCTGCAGGAAATGAACGACGCGCTTGGCAAGATCGGCTGGGGCGCGGTTACTGTAGACGGGTTTATCCCGCCTGCCGCCTTTATGGAATATCAGGCCTACGGGGTGTTAGTTATCGCCGCTGATATCAGGCAGTTAAAACATATCGAATACACCCCGGCGCCGGATATTATTCATGAATCTGCAGGGCATGCACCTATCATCGCTGACCCTGATTATCACCAATACCTTAGTTATTTTGGGTCAATTGGCGCTAAAGCCATGTATTCGGCGCAAGATTATGAACTTTATGAAGCTATCCGCGCATTATCCATTTTAAAGGAGATGCCAAATGCAGAATCTGCATCCATTAAAAATGCAGAAGATCAGGTTGCCTTTTGCCAGCAAAATATGGGGAAACCGTCTGAAATGGCATTGTTAAGCCGCCTGCACTGGTGGACGGTTGAATACGGGCTAATAGGTTCGCTGGATGATCCGAAGATCTATGGCGCAGGCTTGTTGTCGTCCATTGGTGAAAGCGCAGGTTGTATGCAGCCGAACGTAAAAAAATTGTGGTACACGGCTAATGCTGTGAATTATCCTTTTGATATCACCCAGCCACAGCAACAATTATTCGTCACACCCAATTTTCAAAACCTGATTGATGTATTAGAAGCATTTGCAGCTCAAATGGCTTTCAGGACTGGCGGAACAAATGGTTTGCAAAAAGCGCTGGATAGCAAAAACACATGCACGATAGTTTATAGTTCCGGATTGCAAGTTTCCGGCACCTTAACCCAATTTAACGACGGTTTTATCCGGATGACCGGCCCTGTAGCATTGGCCGTAAACAACAAACAATTACCCGGCCATGGCAAAGATTACCATAAGGATGGTTTTAGCTCGCCATTTGGCAAATTCAGTTCTGACAAGGCCATTAAAGTAGGCAATACAGTACAGCTCAGTTTTGAAAGTGGAATAACGTTAAAAGGTATTGTACATCACATTTCCGAATACTTGATAAGCTTTGATAACTGCACGGTTACATCGGCAGACGGGGCGACACTTTTCCACCCTGATTGGGGCAGTTATGACATGGCCATAGGTGAACATATTGTATCCGTTTATAGCGGAGCTGCCGATAAAGATAGTTTCGAAGAAAGCGTCTATATCCCAAAAACAACAACACATCAGCCTGTTTATAACGAGCAGCAATTGGCGCTCCATGAACTTTACCGCCAGGTGCGTTTCTTCCGCGAGAATCCGACCGGAACTGAAAACCTGAATTACATCTGGGATCAATTAAAAAAATACGACGACTGGCTCTGCGCATTAGAATTGCTTGAACTATCACCTAACCCGGAAATTGAAGCATATCTTAGAGAAAAAGCCAATAACGAGCCCGAACTGTGTAAACTTATTTGGGATGGCTTAAGATTAATTGGTTAAAAGAGGCTGATCATGGCGATACAGCCTCTTTTTAAGAGCGAATTATTTATCAAATAATTCCTTGAGCTTATTGTTAAGATCATCGCCACGCAGGTTCTTAGCAACGATCTTTCCATCAGGGCCTACAAGGAAATTTTGCGGTATTGCCTGTACTGCGTATAGTTGAGCAACGTCGTTTTTCCAAAACTTAAGATCTGATACCTGTGTCCAGGTTAAATGATCATCATGGATAGCCTTTAACCATTTTTCTTTTGCTCCCGGCTGATCAAGCGATACGCCTATTATATTAAACCCTTTGGTTTTATAGGTATTAAATGCAGCAACAACATTTGGGTTTTCGGCACGGCATGGCCCGCACCAGCTTGCCCAAAAATCAACTAAAACATATTTGCCTTTATAATCATGTAGTGATACTGCTTTACCTGCAGTATCTGCCTGGGTAAAATCAGGCGCTACAGCGCCAACAGCAGTTTTCTTCAACTTGGTAAGCTCTGCCGCATAATCAACACCCATTTTGGTTGACCGTACACTTGCTGATAGCGAGTTATAAACCGGCTCAACATCAGCAACGTCAGGTACAGAACCGGCATAGTTTTTCAAAGCAAAAAGGCTCATTACCGAATTAGGGTTTGCTTTTATAAACTCCAGATAAACTTCTTTCTGTTCTTTTTCAATCAGGTTGCTTCGCTTCTCAATATCGTCATTAAACTCTTTTGTTTTTCTTTGTTCTGGCGATGCTGCCTGGTAGTCTTTATTCAGCGCGTCCATTTTTGCAGTTACAGACGTTAATGCTGTTTTTAATTTGGCATTATCGGCATTTACCGGGCCACCGGTAACTTTCGCATTGTTAATCGAGTCAGGGCTAACCACAGAGATTTTACCGGGTTCAAGATATAGTTCAATATAACCAATATCGTTTGAGCGGATACCGGTACCTTTTTTATTGATGATCAGATAAGCGCTTTTAGGTGCGCTTAAAGTACCTTTAAAGGCAAAGGCGCCGTTAACTATTGTTGTTGAATCTGTCTGCCTTGCCGTTTCATTACTATACATCAGGTAAGCTTTCGCTGTCGCCGGTAACTGTGCCACCTTACCATTTAGTGTATAAGAAGATGATTGCGCCAATAGCACCGAAGGAAATATGATAGCTGTAACAGCTCCTAAAACCAGTTTAATGTTTTTCATTTTTTTTAAATTAATATTAGCATTTATAAAGCTCAACAAAACAGGTATTAAATACAATCAATTACGCCAAATCCGTAAATTCTTTGCTGATTCCTGTTTTTAGCTGATTATTTACAGTTTTTGATGCATCTGTATAGTATTTATTATATTTTTTTTCAGCCATGCAACTCATTAAAAATCGCGGCAAATCTATTTATCAAAAATTGAGGCCAGCATTTTATCCATATCTTCTTCGGTCCCGCCGTAACTATCACCATATCGGCCTAATATTTTTCCGTCGGGGCCAATTAATATTTTTGTGGGGATAGATGCTATTCCGTATTGCTGATCAAGGTCTTCCGGATTTTTAATATTTTTCATGATCTTATCCATGTCCAGGCCGCGTAATACATTGTGCCATATCCCTACACCATCTTTAGCCACGGCTGCATTCCAGACAGCAATCTTCCTGTCATCATCAGCTATGCCAATAACATCAAAGCCCTTGGCTTTGTATTTATTGTAAAGCTCGATCATATGAGGGTTGCTTTTGCGACAGGGCACACACCAGCTTGCCCAAAAATCAAGCATGACGTATTTTCCTTTAAAATCAGCCAGTGAAAGTGCTTTACCGTTGATATCTGTTTTTGTAAACAACGGTGCTATCGCTCCCGGCGAACCGGCTTCGATCTGTTTAATATGTTCGTCAATATCACGCGCATCCGGTGTGGCTTTTAATTCGCTGTTAAAAGCGTTATAAATCTGCTTAGCCGAATCCAGGCTCATGCTTGAAACATAATATCTCATCATATTAAGTGTAACATAAGAGTTTGGATGCTCAGTAAAGAACTTATACGTATCTCTCTTGATCCGGGCATTGTATGGTTCAAACTGGTCATGTATATCCGCGGCAATATATTTTAGTGAGTCTAATACAGCTGCAGACTTTTTATTTTTTTCGGCATTCATATATTCCTCATTCGCCTTCATATATTTTGCCTCAAGTGGTTTTTCTTCCAGTCGGATAGATTCAATCTTGCTGTTCAACGCTTCATACTCTGTTTGCGTTTTTGATCCGGTCATTATTAGGGTCTTTACATTAACAGGATCGCCTTTTAGGATCATCATACCCGGTTCAATATAAAACTCACGCATACGCTCTTCCTGTTTTTCGCGCGGGATCACCTCTTTTGTCTTCTTAAAAATGATCCGTGAACTCACCGCATGCGGAATATTGCCGGTAAGCGTAAATTGATTGTTCTTAACCGGCACTGTTTGGTGCATATACTTTCCGCCCTCGCCTTCATAATAAAGCGTTGCAGAATCAACCTTAGCACCTGTTACTACACCCTTAATGGTAAATGGCTTGCCTGTACTTACAGACTGGGCGCTTGTGTGCTGTAAAAGCCCCCCAATTATAGCTGTGCATAATAATAGTTTAATATTTTTCATGATTATCTATTGAGTCTTTGCTGTTATTATTTTCCTAACAATTCTTCTAATTTGGCATCAATTTTTGCTTCCTCACCGCTGTAAACCAATATCTTTCCTTCTTTGTCCAGTAACACATAAAAAGGGATAAACGTAGTCATGTATAAACTGCCGACTTTTGCGGGCATATTTTTTACAGGGAACTCATCATCAACCTGGTGCCATGGCATTTTCTCCTCGTCCATAGCTTTTGTCCAGTCCTTCCAGCGGCTATCGTCAGAAACACTTAAAATATCAAAACCCTTGTCATGGTATTTTTGATAGACAGATTTCCAGTGAGGTATAGCCTGCCTGCAGGGATGGCACCAGCTTGCCCAAAAATCTATCATCAGGTATTTACCACGCAGCGACGATAAGGCTAATTTTGAGCTATCGCGTTTTAATAAAGTAAAATCAGGTGCCACAGCGCCGGGTTGTACCGCTTTGAGCTTGATTCTTGATTTTGCCAAACTTGCATAATAGGTAGATGACTTTGCCTCGCCCGTAAATTTGTTTAGCATACTGTCAAGCGTACCATATTTCATGGTGCCGCTAACAAACATGTACAGTTGGCTAAACATATATACGCCCGCTACAGACGATGGCTCTTTAGCAACGTATTCATCTATTTTCTTTTTTTGCCATGCCTGGCGCAATTTCTCTACAGAATCCAGTTGATCACGTACTTTGTATTGGGCATCAATATCCTTACCGGCGGCTTTAAACTTTTTATCCAGTTCGGCAAAAACAGGATCAAATTGTTTTTGACCAGGGTCGTTTTGGTACGCCATCCAGTCATCAAAGTTTTTTGAGCCTGTTTCTGTAAAGTTTTTTATTACAGCACCCTTACCCATACCGTAAGCCGAATAATCATAATGAGTGGATCCCGCGGTATCTGCAGTAAGCGTTATCGGTGCGTTTTCAACAAATACATTAAAACTCCAGTTGCCCGGCACAAGGGTTACATTTACCATTTTTGGTACACCTATATCCCCTTTCAACTCAAATTTCCCGTCGGTGACAACACCGCTGTCAATAGTTTTTGAAGTACGGTCATCATCGTTCTGGTAAACCAGTTTTACTTTTCCTGATGACAGCCCTTTTATTGTTCCGCTTATTACGTATTGTGTTTTTGCCGGTTGTTTACAATTGACAAATGCTAACATGATAACGGATGCCGCAAGGCTCATTATGATAAACTTTTTCATGATTATACTTTTTGAGTAAGATTTCAGCTATTATGGATTTGGAATAATATTACCGTTTGTAGTTATTTCACTACTTGGTATCGGCAAAATCAATTGATTTACCAATTTAGCCGCCGGTTGAATTGTTGCTATAGCGTCAATATTAGGCTGTGATCCGGTAATTCCAAGCCTGCGCAACGCAAACCAGTCTTGCCCTGCCTCAGCAAAAAAGTTTTTAATTTCCTCTTTTACTACTAAAGCTTGTAAAGCAGTACCGGTAGTAGCAGCATCAACATCTGCAAAATTGGCAATACCTGCATGCCCCTCTATTGTTTTTAACAATCCCCGGGCAGTGGGCAGATCACCTCCTGATAGTGTAATTGCTTCAGCCTGTAACAAGTATGCTTCTGTTAACCTAAACGCGTAGCTGGTTTCAGAAAGCGGCGTCTGTACAGGGTTACCTGTATCACCTGAGTAGTATTTGGTTAGTTCATTTAAATTTGCACGCGATCCGTAAACAGTACCGCCCTGATCGTCTCTATAAACCCATTGATTGCGCGGATCATTTGTTAGTAGTGTAACAAAATCGTCTGATGCAGGGTATTGACCATAATATTGGTTGCTTTGATATTTATAGGTTTCGGTAGCAAAAGGCTGCACACCCATAATTACCTCTGTACTTGTAAAGCCCTTGGTAAGGAAAATATCCTTCACATTAGCCTCAAGCGTAAATCCGCCATTGGCTATTACGTCACTGGTCAGGCTGATCACTTTTGCATAATCTGCGGCTGTACCGCGATTGATCAGTAAACGGGCCTCTAATATTTTTGCCGCAGAAGCATTTGCGTAATAAGCGGTAGTATTTTTCGCAGGCAAATCTGGTATCGCGGCTTCGAGATCAGCTATTATAGCTGCATAAGTTTCAGCTACTGTTGAACGGGGAAGGTTAATATTTTCAGACGTTACAAACTCGCTTCGCAATATTATCCCGTATTTACTTGACGAATCATAATATTGACCGAAATAAAGCAACAGTTGCGTATCGCCAAAGGCACGCAGAAATTTTGCTTCGGCTATCATTTGTTTTTTTGTGGCAGCGGGGATACTTGTTACAGGTGCCACATTTTTCAAAAAACCGTTTGCCGCGTTTACCAATTGGTAACCATAACTCCACATGATAGATGATGCGTTACTTTTAGCATCAAGACCAAGCGAATAAACTTTATCGTCGCCGCTTGAGTTACTTAAGGAATTAGCCAGTTCTGACGGCAAAATTTCATTCACATCCGTCCATTTTACAGATGGTACAAGATTATTATCAGATCCGCTGTTGGCAAAACGATAATAAACACCGTTTAAAACAGTAGATGCGCTTTTGGTATCAACAATTACATTACCATCAACTTCTGAAGTTGTGGGGTATACATTTAATTGTTTTTTGCACGACCACAAAAACAAAATGGCGGCAAGAGCAAAAATGTATTTAATATTTTTATGTGTCATTTTACTGATTATTAAAATGGTAAAAAATTAAAACCCTGCTTTTAGGCCCAATGAGAAAGCCCTGATAGTTGGATAATTACTTACATCAAAGTAACCGCCCTGTACGCTATAAGGATCATCTGATGTTTCGGGATCATTTCCGGGATACTTAGTGATGGTAAACAGGTTGGTAGCTGATGCAAAAATTGCTACGCTACTAAACCCAGCCTTTTTCATCCACTCCTTTTTGTCAAAATGATAATTGAAGGTTAGGGTACGCAGTTTTAAATACGATGAGTTAAACAGATCTTGCTGGGTTTTATAATAAAAACCATCATCATTATTCAGCACCAAACGTGGCTGGTTAGTATTTGTATTAGTTGGCGTATATCTGTTAAGCATTGATATGTTAGCGTTTGATGAACCGACAAATTCAACACTGGATACATGATCGCCCCATAACAACTTACCGCCTTGCGAAAATGTAAAGTAAAACTGCAGGTCGAAGTTTTTATAGGTAAAGCCCTGCGTAATGCCACCATAGTACTTAGGCGCGGCATTACCTATAATGGTATTGAAATTTGGATAATGATAACCGCCGCCTTCGTCTTCTAACTGGTACATAGGGTCCCCGATAGCAAGATATGGGAAATAAGCGGCATAGCCGCCCAGTTGTTTTTTATAATCATCCAACTGCGCTTTTGTTTTAATAATGCCTGTTATGGTAATACCTGTTATCAGGCCCAATGGCTTTCCTTGAACAAGTGTAGTGTTACCATACTCCATACCTGTCAGATCTCCAATTTGGGTAAGATCAGCAGAAGAACTCAATTTGGTCACAACAGAATTGTTCCAGGTTACATTAAAGCCAGCATTCCATTTAAAATCCCGTGTGCGTATAATGTCGCCATCCAGGCTAAATTCAACACCTGTATTTTTGATTCCCACGGCGTTGCTCAGTAATCTGCTGTAAGAACTGCTTGGTGCAACAGGCAGAGATAACAAATCGCCGCTGGTTTGTCTGTTATAGTAATCAAAAGTTGCTGTCAACCTGCTATTAAATAAAGATATATCTAACCCACCATCGGCCTCGCGGGTTGTTTCCCATTTAATATCTTTGTTGCCTAATTGCGTTGGTACCAATGCGCTTACCCCACCATATGATAAGGGGCTATAAAGCGTGCGGTACATTTGGTCATCAATACTTTGCGTACCGGTTAAACCATAACTGCCGCGTATTTTAATATCATCTATCCATTTAACATTTTTAAGGAAATTTTCTTGTGATACACGCCATGCCGCTGCCCCCGAAGGAAAATAACTGTACTTATGACCGGGACCCAACTTTGAAGACCCATCCGTGCGCCCGGTAAAAGTCAACAGGTATTTGTCCATCAGGCTGTAGTTTGCCCTTAAATAAAATGATAGCAAATAGCTTTGAGGTACTGAAGGATCATCGCCATATACATATAAAGGAGTCACAGCAGATGAAAGGCTGGTCAGCACATTATCATTAGGATAACCTGTGGCTGTAGCGCTGAAAAAACTCGCCTTACGCGTCTCATAAGATTGGCCGGCTAATACATTAAGGTTATTATTTTGATCAAACTTTTTATTGTAGCTTAATGTATTTTCAAATATCCAATTAGTATGGCGCCAGTTTGAGTTACTGCCTATGCCACCATCGTTATCAACGCTACCGTAAAAACTACCTATTGCAATATAACTTGGTGTAAAATTACGCTGATTATAGGTTTGCGAGTTTAGCGATAATGAGCTCTTGAATTGCAGGTCTTTGGTAATATCATATACACCTGAAACGGTACCGAATAAGCTAAAGGTTTTTGAATTGTTGGTAGCCTGAAGTAAAGCTACCGGATTTTGAAAGCCGAGATACGAATAACCAACATTTGAAAAATCAGCAAAATTACCATTAGCATCATAAGGTGAATAATCAGGCCTGGCCTTAAGTGCCTGGTCAAAAGCGCCGTCACCAATATTTTGGTTAACATAACCCAATATCAGGTTAGTAATAAACCTGAATTTTGGCCCAATTTCATTTTCAAGGTTGATCTTTCCTGAGATCCTGTGATAATCGGTATTCTTAACCACGCCAGGGGTTGTGTTATAGGATATCGAACTGAAATATTTAGATGAATTACCCCCACCCTGTACTGATACTTCGGCATTGTGCGATACCGTGTTGCGGGTAACTTCCTTTATCCAATCTGTATTGGCTGTGCCAAAAAATGAAGACGGGTTATTTAATATAGCTGTTGTATTGGCAGGGAAAGTTGTTTTACCCGCTGCTACACGCGAATCTTTGTCATTTTGAGCGGCCTCAGTAATTAAAGTTCTGTATTGTTCCGCGTTTAAAACGGTAGGTGTTATTGGTGTGCTTACGGTACTATAATAGCTGGCCGAAATAACCGGCTTCATGTCTTTTTTACCTTTTTTGGTAGTGATGATCACAACGCCGTTAGCTGCTTTTGAACCATATATCGCCGTAGACGAAGCATCTTTTAATATAGTGATAGACTCAATATCATCAATATTTAAACCGCCCAGGCTATTTAATCCGTTAACAAAGGATGTTGATAAGCCCGTGCTTACACCGCCCGATGCAGTAACATCATTGCCAACCGGGCTGCTAACGTCATAGCCAGGTGCCTGGAAACTACTTGATACTTGTACAGGGATACCGTCTATAACATACAATGGATCATTACCGCCCAAAATAGAGCTTGATCCGCGTACCCTGATCCGCACAGCGCCACCCGGCGAACCGTCACTTTTTGTAACCTGTACACCTGCAGCTTTACCGGCCAAAGCATTATCAATTGTAGCAAACGGAACATCTTGTATATCCGCGACGTTTACAGTAGATACAGCGCCGGTAAGGTCTTTTCTTTGAGTTGAACCATAACCTACCACAACTACGTCCTGCAAGCCGGCAACATCTTTTTCCATACGTACTCTAATCCCTGCTGAACCGCCTTTGATGAATACTTCCTGGGTTTTATACCCTACATAAGTAAATACCAGGATATCGCCTTCTTTTAAATTTGGAAGCGTAAAGATGCCCTGATCATTGGTAGACGTAGCGTTGTTAGTTCCCTTAACCCGTACTGAAACGCCGGGTAACGGTCCGCCTTCGTCAAATACAAAGCCGGTAACGTCTTTCGCCGGTGACAGCATGGTTGTAATCTTTTCTATTAATGAGGGTTCTTCCTTCTTTAAAACAACATTGTTTTCGATTACTTTAAAGCTTATTGGTAAATCTTTAAAGCAAATAGAAAGTGCCTGATCTAAAGACACATTGTTTACATGGATACTAACCCTGGCTTCTTTTACATCTTCAGTATCATAAAAAAAAGAATAACCGGTTTGTCTCTTAATGGAATTTAAGATTTTGGCTAAAGGCGCGTTGTTTTCATTCAAATTTATCTGACTATAGCTTTTGGCACTTACTTGTACCAAAATCGCGAATAATAGAAAAGTTGTTATTTTCATCGCCAGTATTATTTTAGGGGGTAACCATCCGCCTACAGGGCGAACCGTTTTAATAAAAGCATTTAATTTCATTACTTTTGCAAAGTTTGGGTTAATACATCTAATAGTTGTCCAAATTATTTTCCGCCCCGATGACCATCGGGACAGAGGGTTAGCCCGGATATTTTCCGCAGGAGTAGGTCCAAGTACTTCTGCGGTTTTTTATTCGGTCACCTGTAAGGTTAATTGCTTTTCTACTCTTGTAAGTTTTTCCTCATGTCTTTCTTGTTTAAAGGGGATTAATGATACTTGATTACTATGGTGTTATACTTATTTTCCGGCCGTTGATATTAAAATTGACATTTGCATAATTTAGCAATTCGAGCGACTGCTGCAGTGTCAGGTTTCTATGGATCTCGCCGGAAAAAAGCCTTTCATTTATCTCTCCGTTATATTCAACATCAACATTATACCAGCGGGCAAACTGGCGCATAATGGTTTTCAGGTCGGCGTTTTCAAATTGAAACAGGCCGTTTTTCCAGGCAACAGCCTCTTCAGTATTGGCATTTTTAACAATGCCGATGCTTTTATTATTAGCTAAACCGCCAAGCTGTGATTGTTCGCCGGGTGTAAGTAATGCCATATCGCCCCCGGCCAACACCCTAACGCTGCCCTGAAGCAACGTGGTTTTTATGGCCTTTTCATCATCGTATGCATTAATATTAAAATGGGTGCCTAATACCTCAACAACCTGCCCTTTTGTAATTACATGAAATGGTTTGTCTTTATTATGAGCTACCTCAAAATAGGCTTCGCCGGTTAACATAACCGTACGCAGCTTTCCGGCAAACGCTGCCGGAAAATGTAATGAAGATGCAGCATCAAGATAAACCTTACTGCTGTCGGGAAGTATCACTACATATTGTCCTCCGCGAGGTGTAGTTATGGTATTATAAGCCGTATCGATGCCGCCTGCAGACTGTACCGCATTGTATATTAGCTGGCCGGCTGTATTAATTATTTGGGTGCCCCCTTGCTGTGCCAGAAAGCCATTTGCAGCATTGTTTAAGATGATCTTTTTGCCATTGGCCAACGTGAGGATGGCTTTGTTACTTCCCGGCTCGATATCATTTTGCGGATGCCGGAATAGTGAAAACAAGTTACCGCTGCCCTTTGGCGTAAAATTTAAAAGAGCTGCGGAAAAAGCGACAACCACAATTGCGGCCGCGATCAACCGGTAATATAGTTTCTTTGTTTTGGCAACCGGTTTCTGCTGAGGTAACGCCATTTTTTCCTTAAGCCCGTCCCTGATCTGATTTTTTAAGAAATCTGTTTCATCAAGATCAAGCACCTCTGTAACATCAGGCCGGCCTTCAAACAGATCGTAATATGCTGCCAAATAGGCTTCTTCCTGCTCGGACGTTTCTCCTAAACGATGCTTTTTTAAAAGATCTAAAAATTGCTTCTTTTCCAATAGCGGTTTTGTTTGCTTTTAATACATGACCGCCCAAACTGAAAAAGTCCCACGGGTTTTTGAAATATTTTAAAAAAAATTAAATTTTGTTGGGATAAGAGCAAATATTAAGAGATAATACCGCCAAAAAGATCAATTAAGCAACATGATCAGGGCAAGCAACAACATAGAGGCCCTAAGTTGCGCTACAGCTTTACCTAATTGATTTTGTACTGTTTTACGTGAGATTGATAACAGATCGGCTATTTCACTGGTAGAAAGATCCTGCTGGTAGCGCATCCTGAAGATGCGTTGTTGTGATTCTGTTAAAGTATTGATCAGCGCTTCGCAGGCTTTCATAAACTCTTTTCTCAATACTTCTGCATCAGTTTGATCACACGATGTTTTAAGTTGCAAAAGTAATTCTGGTACCGGCGTGTACCTACGCTCTTTTTCCATCCAGTTAAAAACCTTATTTCTTGTGGCTGTAAACAGGTAGGCCGGCAGGTTATCAATATTGGTGCTTTCTCTTTTTAACCACAATTGTAAAAAAACATCCTGGGTAATGTCTTTGGCCTGATCGGGATTTTGCAGGCGTTTAAATGCTGCGGCGTATACCCCTTTCCAATATTTTTCATAAAGCGCGTCAAAAGCATCAGTATTGCCCTCTTTTAATTTTAAAAGCAGTAGCTTATCCTGAATTTTATCTTCATCGCTTTTGAACATTCGATCAGTTTGTTAAAACCAAATTTAATAAAAATGAAACATTAAATTAAATATAATATCATATTCACATTTTTTTTGAGAAAATATTTTGTAATCGTCAAAACAAACTACAATTGTGAATGCCAATAAAATTGGAAACAAATATAGACTATTAAATCCATAGTCTTTATATAGATTTAATAATTATTAAGAAAAAAAACACCTGCTTCAGAGGGATGTTTTTTTATAATTAACTTTCATTGATCTGAAGAACGGCTGAAGACTTGATATTTATTTAAAAAAGATACTCATAGTAAATAGTATAGATTTATTTCCTGAAGGCTTTTAACCCGCTGTCTAAATAATTTAAATAACCAACCGGATCAAAATTTGCTCCTTGTGGTGTTACCAGGGGTATTTGCGTATCAGGATCCAGCAATACATAAAATGGTTGCGAGTTAGCCTCAAATTTTGATGTTTGTAAGTAGCTCCACTTATTACCAATGGTTTTGATTCTACGCCCTTCGGGTGTTGTGGTTTGCTCTGACGCAGCCAGATCTGTCTTATCATCAACATATAGCTGAACAAGCACATAATCTTGCGTAATGCGCGCGGATACCTGCTTATCAGGCCATACATTAGCCTCCATTTTACGGCAATTAACACAGGCATGACCGGTAAAGTCTATCATCACCGGTCTATGCACTTTTTTGGCGTACGCAATTGCCTCGTCGTAGTCAAAATATGGATCAAATCCTTTTGGTTTGTCAAACAGATTGGCGTATTTATGTGGTTTACTATCCGTATTGGTTGAAATTACTCCTGTGTTAAGATTGGACAAATCGAAATCCTGGGTAGCCATGGGCGGTAAAAACGCGCTGATAGATTTTAAAGGCGCGCCCCATAAACCGGGCACCATATACATCGTAAACGATAAAACAACTATGGCTAAAAACAACCTGGGGACCGCAATAAACGGCAGGTCACTATCATGGCCAAATTTAAGTTTACCCAACAGGTAAAATCCCATTAATGCAAAAATGACTATCCAAAGTGACAAGAATAGTTCACGATCAAACCAATGCCAGTGATAAGCAAGGTCTACATTACTTAAAAACTTTAATGACAAAGCCAGTTCTAAAAACCCGAGGGTAACTTTAACGCTGTTTAACCATCCACCCGATTTTGGCAAAGACTTTAGCCACCCCGGGAATAATGCAAATAAAACAAACGGCACAGCAAGCGATAATGAAAAACCAAACATACCTACCGCCGGACCCAGCAACGCGCCTGTGGTAGCTGCCTGTACAAGCAGCGTACCTATAATTGGGCCGGTGCAGCTAAATGATACCAAAGCCAGCGTTGCTGCCATAAAGAACAGACCCATAAGGCCGCCTTTATCAGAATTTTGATCCATTTTATTTACCCAGCCTGAGGGTAAAGTAATTTCAAAAGCCCCAAGGAAAGAAGCGGCAAAGGCAACGATCAGCAAGAAAAAACAAAAATTAAATATACCGTTGGTGGACAGGCTGTTCAGTGCATCGGCACCGAATAAAATTGTAACCAGAAGGCCTAATATCACATAAATGGCGATAATACTAATACCATATATAATAGCCTTACCCGCTGCACTGCCCTTTTTTTCGGCAGACTTAGTAAAAAAGCTTACGGTTAGCGGCAGCATGGGGAAAATGCAGGGCATTAATAAAGCGGCAAAACCACCTGCTAAACCGGCCAGTAAAATAGCCCACAATGATTGTTTTACCGCATTACTTGATTTAGCATGGCCTATCACAACTGCTTTTTTAACAACAGGCTTTGCAACAGGAGTAAATTCAACACCTGCGGTTGACACCGTATCTTGTGCCAGCACATTTGTATAGCTAAAAATGCAAAGCGCACACAGAAAGATTACGAGTAGCGTATTTTTCATCAAGCGCTTATTTAACAGGTATGCTAAATTCAATATCGTCCGGTGGCAAACATTTCTGATCGTTACAAGTCATATACTCCAGTTTGCCGGTTACAGTAGTTTGCTTTGCTTTCAGCTTTATTTTTTGCTGAAATATTACGCTATGTTCAAAAAAGCCCACTTCCATGTTAAATGCCTTTTCCATGCGGGTAACAGGCTTTGGTTCAATAGTGGCTCCCACCAAACTATAGGCATTTGAAGAATTAAAAGTAATTGTGGTTTTTACCGGCCCGCCGTCTTTTACAAATTGCGAGTATACATGCCACCCTTCATCAATTGTTGCTTTAATAAAAATAGTTGCTTCTGTTGCGCTTGTTTTTTTAGCGCCATAGCTCCATGTAACAGGAGTTAATATTTGCGCCTTAGTGTGTAGAGCAAACAGCAAAAGCGCAGTTGCGGCCAGGAATAATTTTTTCATTTTAATAGTTTTTTGTGTTTATGTCAGAAAGTTAATTGATCTGCTAACCGTGAAATAGCATCATAGCCGGTAAAGATTACATCAGATGAAACATAGCCGGCTCTAATAGGCTCGTCTTTCACCAGGGCTGTACTTAAATACTTTTTGTTGCTGTCGCAAAGTAAGGTTACTACTGTGGCATCAGTGCCCAAATGTTCCTTTAGTTTGATAGCGCCAATAATATTAGCCCCGGATGATATACCAACAGCCAACCCCAGTTCTTTAGACAGTTTTTGGGCCATAATTATAGCATCCCCGTCACCGGCCTGTATTACACCATCCAACTCATTTAGCTTTACAATTGCTGGTATAAATTCGTCCGAAATACCTTGTATACGGTGAGTGCCTACTTTGTGACCGGTTGTTAATGTGGGCGATTCGGCGGGTTCTAAAGGGTGTATTTTTACTTTAGGGTTAAGCATTTTAAGATAACGCCCAACGCCCATTACCGTACCACCCGTACCCACGCCTGCCACAAAAGCGTCAGGCATCAAACCATTAGAGGCTAATTGGCGCCAGATTTCGCGACCTGTGGTTTTTTCATGGGCTTCGGCGTTAAATTGATTTTCAAACTGTCGTGGTAAAAAAATAGCCTTATCTGCTTTGGCCATTTGCTCTGCCAGGCGTATGCTTCCCAAAAATCCACCTTCCTCTTTGCTGATCGGAATAATTTCGGCACCCATGCTTTTTATTATATCTACACGCTCCTGGCTTAACCAATCTGGCATGATGATTTTAACAGGGTGGCCTAATGCTTTACCAATGGCGGCGAAAGCAATTCCTGTGTTTCCGGAGGTAGCCTCTACAATTGTATCTCCGTGCTTTATCTTTTTATGTTTATAGGCCTGATACATGATATATAGCGCCATCCTGTCTTTTACGCTGCCGGTAAGATTGTAATGCTCACATTTTGCATAAACAACACCCGCATTTCCATTATACGCATATTTTATGGCGACCATAGGCGTATTACCCACCATATGCCATAAATTTTTAAAGGTATGTTCGTGTTCAAGCTCCAACGTTGTTTCCACTGTTGATGTCATATAAATAATTTTCAGTAAACTTCCGAATCATTGATTATTATTACAATTGTTTATTGAAAAGCTGAAAATTTTATTGATAAATAAAAAATAATTAGTTTTATTTTCAGATTAAAGTTCCGTACCTTTATTTAATTGACATTATTTTCATTATGCTAACTATCAGTTCTCTTGATCCTACAGATATTGAAATCTTAAAATTGCTGCAAATTGATGCAGCTCAGACTAATAAAGAGATCTCTTTTAAACTTCATAAATCCATCGCGACCATCCATGAGCGGATCAGGAAGTTAAAGGAACAGGGATATATTAAGGGTGTGGTAGCCATACTTGATCGCAAAAAAATAGACAGGAGCCTGATAGCTTTTAGCCAGGTGTTGTTAAACGACCATACAGCCAATACCCTGTCCGGGTTTGAAAAAGATGTTGCAAAATTTCCAGAGGTGATGGAATGTTTCCAGATGACGGGGGCGTTTGATTTTATTTTAAGGATTGCCACCCCGGATATGGATGCCTACCACGATTTTTATCGTTATAAATTGGCCATGTTGCCCAACATCAAAACTGTTGAAAGCTTTTTTGTGCTTTCTCAAACAAAAAGCGATACTGCCTATCCGCTTTAGGATAACATCCATAATCGACTTCAGTGGACATTCCGGATTTGTTTACTTGTGTTCCAGATTCTCCACTACTTAGCTGTCTCAGCAAAATTATTATAATGGATGACGTTAAAGCAACAGGTACCCATAAATGATGAATATGCCGCCGGGCGTTTACAAAAAAAGCTATGCAGATTGCATAGCTTTTTTACTGTTAAATCAGTCCTTTATAAAACACCTCTGCTTAATACCCTGGGGCAGGTATCTTACTGTTTTGTTGCAGATCAGTCCAATAGTTCTTTCAGCTTGTTTTCAAGCATTACCCCTCTTAGGTCTTTGGCAATAATTTTGCCCGATGGGTCTACCAGCAAATTACTTGGGATACCCTGGATGCCGTAATAGCCTGAAACCTCGTTTTTCCATCCCCGGATGTCAGATAATTCGGTCCACGGCATTTTGTCATCTTTTATTGCCTTTTTCCAGTTATCGGCTTTTTCATCCAGCGAAATCCCTATAACTGTAAAGTTTTTATCCTGGTAAGCATTATAGGCTTTAAGCACGTTAGGGTTTTCTGCCCGGCATGGTCCGCACCAACTGGTCCAAAAATCTACCAGAACATATTTGCCTTTGAAGCTGCTGAATTTCACAGGATTGCCGAGTGTATCGTTCTGTGTAAAATCGATCATTTGCGCGCCTATCCTGCTCCTTTCCAATATAGCTAATCTTTTAGCAATTCTTTTGCCGGTTTCAGTTTGTTTAGCAAAGTCATCAAGCATATCAAACCGGGGTTTTACTTCGCTGTAATCAAAGCCGTAAGATGCACTGCCGGCTATCAGGTACATACTATAGTAGCTTTGCCTGTGATCTGTTATAAACTTATCTGCTATAATTTGCTTTTGTTTCCTAAGTTTTTCCAGTTGCTTATCTATAGTCACTTGTTCATCCGGTGCCGCTGTTCCATACCTGGCATATAACGTTCCCTGCTGCTCTGTTAACTCTTTAACAGAAGCGTCAAAAGCTTCTGATTCCAGTTGTATCGGGGAACCGGTTACCTTATAAGTTTGCAGAGAATCTTTTAGACCGGTAAGCCTGGCATTACCGGGTTGAAAAAAGAAAACATAATATTTATTCGGCATTGTTAAATACACTTGCTGCGGTTCATCAAGGTTTCCCTTCCAGGTAAATTTGCCATTTTTTACTTTAATGCTGTCGGTTTTGCTCTGCCCGTTATATACCAGTTTAACCATCCCGCCCGAAAAGCCTTTTAGCTCTCCGGTAAGCCGTGCATTTTGTGCCCGGGCCGTTATACTTACTAATAGCATTAAAACAAACCATGTGTTGATTAATGAATTTATTTTTTTCATCTTGTTAAATTTTATATTGAATTATAAATACCCCGGGTTTTGTTTGATGCTGCCATTGCTTGAAATATCTGCCTGTGGTATTGGCAGTATCAGTTGGTCAACTGATTTTATTGCCGGCTGATAGGTCTGGATCTCGCTTAAAGGCAATCTGCGCAATGCAAACCAGTCGGCACCGTTTTCGCCAATAAAGTTTTTAATTTCTTCTTTTACTATAAGCGAGTGCAACGCAGCTGCTGTCCCCGCGTTATCTACCGCCGGATCTGACGTTATCCCGGCGCTTGCTTCTACAGCTTTTAACAATGTCTTAGCGGCTGTAAGGTCGCCATTTGAAAGTGTTATGGCTTCTGCCTGAAGCAGGTAAGCTTCAGTAACCCTGAAAGGGTAACAAGTTTCAACCTGTACATTCCCGGCATCAGGATAAGTAGTGTAAGGGCCTGAATAATATTTTGTCAACTCATTTGAAGTGCCGGTAGTTGTAAAGTATGGCGTATAAAACGTAAGGCTCTGGTTAAGGTATACCCAATTACTTCTGGGATCGTTAGTTAACAACTTTGCGTAACTATCGGTCACCGCGTAACTACCATAAGTATTATACTGATAGTTTTTAGATGGTTGATTAGGATATACCGGTATGCCCAGCATTGGTTCTTTGCTGGTATATAATTTGTTGTAAAACATATCTTTCGCACTCGGGTCCAAACTAAAAGCACCTCCGGTAATAATATCATTTGTCAAACTAATTACTGTTGCATAATCTCCGGGCTCATTGCGGTTAATCAATACGCGCGCTTTTAATAATTTGGCCACATTGGCATTGGCCTGGTAAATGGTAGTATTTTTGGCCGGCAAACCGGCTATGGCCGCGTCAAGGTCCTCCAATATTGCTTTGTATGATGCTGCCACGGTAGATCTTGCCTGCCCGATGGTGGACGTAGTAACAAACTTATCCCTGATGATGATACCATAATTACTTGCAGGGTTGGCATACTGGGCGTAATAGAGCAGTAACTGCGAATTACCGAAAGCCCGCAAAAACTTTGCTTCGGCTATCATCTCTGATTTAGTGGCCGCAGGGACACTATTTACCGGCGCCACATTTTCCAGGAACCCATTCGCGGCATTTACTATGGCAAAGCTATAAGTCCACATGGCTGCCGTGCCGCCGGTCGTTGGCCCGTAGGTTATAGAATATACATTATCATCACCGAGTATGGTGTACATTGAACCGGCTAACTCAAACGGGAACCATTCATTTACATCAACCCAGTCGGCACCCAAAGGGCCGTTTATTGTATTAACATTAGCAAAGCGATAATAAACGCCGTTTAATACTTCGGTAGCACTTTTTGTATCCTTGATCACGTTCCCGTTAACTTCTTGTGTAGTCGGAAACACATCCAGCTGCTTTTTACAAGACCATAATGAACAGCTAATGATGCAAAATGCAATCATATAATTTAATATCTTATTTTTCATTTTATTAATATTATAAGTAATAAATAATGATTAAAAACCGGCTTTAATTCCTAAAGAGTATGTCCTTATAGTCGGATAATTACTTACGTCGATGTACCCGCCGGCAAGGCTGTACGGATCATCTGAAATCTCGGGATCGTTGCCCGGATATTTTGTAATGGTGAATACATTAGTTGCCGTGGCAAATAATCCAAAGTTTTTAAACCCGACCCTTTGAGCCCACCTGGCTTTATCAAACGTGTAGTTCAGCCTTAATGACCGTAACGTCAAAAACGAACTGCTAAAAACGTCAAGTGTTGATTTATAATAACCGGCACCAATAGTTAATTGCGGTAAGCTGGCATTTGTATTGTCCGGGGTATAAGCATTTAAAACCGATGTGCTTGTATTTGTTGGCGCATAAAACTCAACACTGGCTACATGGTCGGCCCAAAGTAGCTGGCCGCCCACAGAGTAAGTAAAGTTTAACTGAAGGTTAAAGTTTTTGTAGCTAAAGCTTTGGTTCATACCTCCCCAGTATTTTGGCGCGCCGTGGCCAATAACCGTGTTGTAATCATAACCGCCTGCATTGGGCAGCAACTTAAACATAGGCCCCCCTATGGCTACCTCGCGGAAGTAATTTTTGTATGGCCCCAAAGCAGTTTTGTAAGCATCTAACTGTGCCTGGTCGCGGATGATACCTGTTTCCGTTAATCCGGTGATCAAACCTAAAGGTTTGCCTTGTATTAATGTTGTATTTGCAAGTTCTACACCCGATAAATTCCCGATCTGTGCAAGGCTAACATCCGGATCAAGTTTGGTTACCAAAGATTTATCAAAAGTGATATTAAAACCGGCATTCCATTTAAAATCCTTTGTACGTATGATATCGCCTTGCAAAGCAAACTCCCAGCCTGTATTTTTCAGTCCGCCCACGTTGGTAAGCAAAGTGCTGTATGATGTGTTACTTGCTATAGGTATGGATAACAGGTCATTATTGGTTTGTTTGTTATAATAATCAATAGTTGCAACTAAGCGGCCCTTAAATAAAGAGATATCTATCCCTCCGTCGGCCTGTAAAGTACTTTCCCATTTGACTTCTGAATTTCCTAATTGCGTAGGTATCAATACGCTGCTGCCATTGTAGGCTGATGGGCTGTACAATGTACGATACATTTGATCGCCAATGTTTTGCGTACCGGTAAGGCCATAGCTTCCGCGTATTTTAATATCATCTATCCATTTAACATCCTTCAGGAAACTCTCCTGCGAGATACGCCATGCCGCGCCACCCGATGGAAAGTAACCAAACTTATTATCCGGGCCAAACTTTGATGATCCGTCAGCTCTGCCGGTAAACGTAAGAATGTATTTATCAAGGTAACTATAATTTGCCCTCACGTAAAATGAGAGTAAATAACTTTGCGGAATTGTAGGGCTAAGGCCATTCACAGATTGCGGTGTTACTGCCGATGAAAGGCTGGTTAAAACATCGTCATTAGGATAACCTTGCCCTACAGCGCCAAAAGAACTGAACTTATCCGACTCGTAAGATGTTCCTGCAACTAAATTCAGGTTATTTTCCGGGTTAAATGTCTTATTGTACGATAGCGTGTTTTCTACAAGCCACTTTGTGGCAGTGCTGGTTTGGTTACTGCCTATGCCATTGGTAACGCTGTAACCGTTTATGCCTCTTGCCCCTATGTAACTTGGTGTATAATTACGCTGGTTATACATCTGCACATTGGTTGATACCGTGCTTTTAAATTGCAAATCTGAGGTGATGTCATAGCTGGCTGTTAATGAGCCCAGTAAAGTAAACGTTTTGGCATAATTGTAAACGTTTAATAAGCTTAGCGGATTTACAATTCTGGATGGCTGAGCAGGATCGATGCCTGAAAAATCAGTATAGTTTCCGTTTGCATCATATGGCGCATAATCAGGCCTTGCAAGTGTAGCCTGTCCATAAGCATTACTGCCGATATCCTGGCCGGTATAACCCAATAACAAATTGGTGCCTATCCTGAATTTTGAATTAATATCATTCACCAGGTTTATTTTGCCTGCTATGCGCTGGTAACCGGTTGACCGCACAACACCCGGCGTACTGTTAAACGACAAAGAGTTAAAATAGCTTGATGAATTAGAACCGCCCTGTACGGAAATTTCCGCATTACTGGACATTGCGTTCTGAGTAATAAGTTTTGGCCAGTTGGTATTAGCTGTCCCGAAAAATGTAGACGGCGAATTTAATACCTTGTTGACATTGGCCGGTACGGTTGCCCCTGCACTGGTGTAATTTTTAGCGGTATTTTGCGCAGCTTGTGTATACGCAGTTTTAAACTGTTCTGCATTAAGCAAGTGAGGCAGTACCGCGCTATTAACCGTGCTATAATAACTGGCATTAACCTGGGGTTTTTGATTTTTCTTACCTTTTTTAGTGGTGATCAAAACCACGCCATTGGCCGCCTTTGAACCATATATGGCTGTAGATGATGCGTCTTTTAAAATGGTAATAGATTCAATATCATCCGGATTTAGGCCGCCCAGGCTATTCAATCCATCAACAAACGAAGTGGATAAGCTGCTATTGAGCAACACATTGGCACCGTTGGCAAGGTTGGCGTTAGGGCTTTTTATATCATATCCGGTAGCCTGGAAATTACTGGTGGCCTGCAAGGGTACCCCATCTATTACGTACAAAGGGTCATTACCGCCCAAAAAAGATGATGAACCGCGAACCCTTATTCTTACAGCCCCTCCCGGCGAACCGTCACTCTTGCTTACCGAAACTCCGGCTACCTTACCTGCCAAAGCGTTGTCAAAGGTTGTAAAAGGGATATCTTCAATATCTTTGCCGCTTACCGTAGCTACAGCGCCGGTTAGATCTTTGCGTTGCGTGGTACCATAACCAACTACAACTACATCATTAAGTTTAGAAACACTTATAGTAAGAGAAACATCAACCGTGGCCTGATCGGCAACAGTAATTTCCCTGGTGTTATATCCTACAAAACTAAACACCAGTACATCACCTTTCTGCGCCGATAAGTGATACATACCGGTTACATCAGTAGTTACTGCCTTTTTGGTGCTTTTATTGGTAACAGTAACACCCGGCAGGGGCAGGCCGGCCTCATCACGCACCGTTCCGTGAAAATCAGCATACATTATGGCTGCGTTGTTCCGTTCAGCTGCTAATGTGGCTTGTTGTTTTATAACGACATTTTTTTCAAGTACGCTATAGGTAAAGGGGATATTTTTAAAACACTGCGCTAACGTTTCCGCCAATGTCGCGTTAGCTACTTTTACGTCTATCCTTTGATCCTTTAATTGGTCAGCATCATAAAAGAAATGGTACCCACTTTGTTTCTCGATTGATCTGAGCACTTTTTTAACAGGCACATTACTTTCATCGATGGTGATCTGACCGATCCCCTTTGCGCTAACATGGAGAAGCCCTACGATCAACATAAGTGTAGTTAACTTCATAATCAACAGTAATTTTGGAAAATTGGGCCGTACGAGTCCCCGTATGGCTATGCTAATAGCTCTTAATTTCATTACATTTGTAACGTTTGGGTTAATACATTAAACTCTGCACAAATTGTTTATCCCGATATTTTCGGGAAGGGTTAACCCGGATATAACCGTGGCGGTGTTAGAGCACTTCCGCGGTTTTTTCGTAATTAACCGTGGTGATGGGTTAAATTTTCTGCTGTAAGTTTTTTTTCATGAGTTGGTCTTTTAGAGGGTTATCAATTTGTTAATTTATGATTAGGGTAGTACAATAATTTGTTTGTCTTTTATTTGAAAATGAACACCCTGTATGCTCAATATTTGTAAAGCCACAGAAGCTTTTGTATTACGGTCAATACTGCCGGAGAAAGCCCTGACAGGAATTTTACCGCTGTACTGCACATTTACATCGTACCAGCGTGCAAATTCGCGCATCACGGTTTTTATATCTGCACGGTCAAATTGAAATAAGCCGTTTTTCCATGAAATTGCTTCATCCACATCAGCATTTTTCACATATATTTTATCACTGTTTTGATCAACTGAAGATTGCTGACCGGGTATCAGCGTTGTCGATGCAGCCCTGCTGGATACTTTTACACTTCCTTCGAGTAATGTTGTTTTAATGCTGCCCTCATCGTCATAAGCATTGATATTGAAGTGAGTGCCCAAATCTTCAATCGTGAGCCCCCCGACAGTTACGTTAAACGGTTTGGCAGCATTGTGTACCACCTCAAAATAAACTTCTCCAGTAATTTTAACATTACGGTTTTGCCCCGAAAACATGGCAGGGAATGTTATTGAGGATGCCGCATTTAGCCATACCCTTGAACCATCAGGCAGCGTAAGTTGCCATTGGCCGCCGCGGGGTGTAGTAATGGTATTGTAAGTTAAAGACCCGGCGCTTTCTGCCGGTAACCCGGGGTTGGTGTTATTTAAAGAATAAACAAGTTGTCCGTTTTGAGTTTTAACTATTTGCGCGCCCGCCTGCACGGCAACATTGCCATTTTTTATATTATTAAGTACAATTTTTTTCCCGTTTGACAGTGTAAGGATTGCTTTGTTTCCACCGGGAAGAAGGTCCTGGGGTTTATTATAAACCATTTGTTTTTGCGGCCCCGGCTTGTGCAGATAATAAATAGCGGCAAACGATAAGCATATTATTACAGAAGCAGCTATGGCTATACGGTGCCAAAGGGGTTTGATCTTTGCCTCAACCGGGCGAACAGCTTCCCACATTTTTTGGTGGCTGGTGTCTATTTCTGATTCTGAAAGATCAATTTCCTCATCGATATTTAAATGATGGAACCAGCTTTCAACTAACAAACGTTCTTCATCAGTGCATTGCCCTGCCAAAAACTTTGTCCATAATACATTTGCTTCGTGTTGCTGCATAATTATTGTTATTATAGTTAAGACACACTTCACCCTGTATCGGGTACAGCCTGCTAAAAAATAATTAAGAAATTATTAATTTAAGATGAAAGGGAGATTGTGAGCTCGCTAATAATAAAGCAAGAAAATTAAATAGGTCACCAAGCCCAGCCTGATCCTAAGGGTTTTTAAAGCTCTTTTTATATGTGTGGCCACAGTATGTTCAGAGATAGAAAGCTGCTCGGCAATTTCTTTATTACTCATATGCGCATTACGCCGCAATTCAAAAACTTCCCGCATTTTTGCAGGCAACCTGGCTATTTCATTATCGATCAGGGTTTTTATATCCTGTTCTCTGACCTTATGATCTGTAGAATCGCTGGATCCGTTGATAAAATCCTGTAATGTTTCAAGGTATTTATGATTGATTTGCCTGTCCCTGAATAAATTTAATGCTTTATTTCTGACAGAAGTGTAGAGATACACCTGCAAGGCATTTTTGATGATTATTGTTTCCCTGTTATTCCAAAGGCTGGTGAAAATATCCTGAACAACGTCTTTTGCGTCTTCTTTATCCCTTAACTTTTTATAAGCGTAGATAAACAACAAGCGGTCATACCTGTCAAATATTTCTTTAAATGCGCCAACTTCACCATCTTTTAGATAAGATAACAGATCATGATCCGAAAGTGATGAGAACGACGCCATTTTTTCGATTTACAACGAAAATAACTAATAATAACAGCAAATGGAAGATAACTACACATAAATCTTCTGCATAGCTACTTTTAGTAGCGCAAAAACATGATTAATAAATTATTGACAAACGGTATAAACTTAAAGTGGTACAACTAAGGTATACCGACTTCAACTACAACAAAAAAAGCCTTTCGCTCCATCGAAAGGCCTTTATAACTATTGTAACTTAACTGATCTCATTTATCGTAATGAGGAACGATAAAGAACAGGGAGGGTCTTAAAAAGGCCATCTTTATCTTTTTTGTCGCGGATCATTTTAAAGATCACTGTGATCAAAAAGATGATGAGTAACCATAAACCAATTACAGTTATCCGGCTAAGTGTCTCCATCTTAAAACGACATTTTTTAACAGGCCATTTTATTGTTGCTTATTTGCTTCGGGCATCAGTACCAGCCGGATGTAATTCTTACCGCTCAAATATTTACCGGCTATTTCTTTAACATCTGCCGGTGTGATCTTACCGGTACTTTCAATATAATGGTCTACCTGGTCTAAAGGCTCTTTATTTTGCAGCTGCCCGCTGATATAGCCCAGCCAGAAACCGTTGGTTTTTAGCTGCACTTCCATACTCCGCCGGTTTTCCACCTTAAACTTGTCCAGGTTGATTTGTAAAGGCCCGTCGGTTTTGAGCTTATTGATCTCATCCAGTGCCGAGGCGATCAGCTTTTCCACATTCTGCGGCGCGCAGCCAAACGATACGTTCAGGCTAAACCTGGCTTCGGGATATTTTGCTGTGCCGGCACGAACGGACGGTGAGTAGACCCCGCTCTCGTCTTCACGCAGCCTTTCAATCAGCCTGATCTGCAGTGTTTCTTTTAAAGCATCCATTTTCAGGTCATTATCAAAGCTGTAATCAAACGGACCTGAAAACACCAGGTTAACAGTGGCTTTAGGTTCGGTACCCTTATAAACCGTTTTTGTTATCCTGCCTGCCGGAATGTTGATATGCAGGTCTTTTGCCTGTTCGTTTTTATGCAGGGCAGGTAAGCTGCCTATGTATTTCTCAATTAACGGCTTTATTGATACCGAATCTATACTGCCGGTAAACACAAAGGTAAAGCCCGACTCATCTGCAAAGCGTTCTTTGTATATAGCATACGCTTTTTCTAAACTGACCTGGTTCAGCTTTTCAACGGATGGCCCGGTCCGCCTGATATTGTTATTACTCAGTACTGCTGCAACAGTATCCGAGTAAACGTTTGCCGGGTTATCCCAGCGATTAGCCAAACTTGCTTTGGAGCGCGAGATCATTCCTTCAAACAATACGCTGTCTTTCCTTGGCTCGGTAATATAGGCGTACAGCATTTGTAAGGCCGGTTTCAGGTCGGCAACGGTGCTTGAGCCGCCCGCGCTTTGCGATCTTTCGCCGATGGACGTGTGTACGTTAAACTTCTTGCCCGATAAATATTTGGACAACACCGCATTATTGTAGTTACCTGCACCAAACGAAGGAACGATATTAGCCGCGCTTGCCGATTGATAATCGGCATCGCTGTACAGCGAGGTACCGCCGGCAGACCAGCCGCTGAACAGGATCTCGTCATTTTTGAAATCAGTCGGCTTCAATAATACTTTGATTCCGTTACTGAGCGTCAGGGTGGTTATGTGCTGTTTCAGGTCATGTTGTTCTTTAATAATTTTTCCGGCAATAGGCTGCTTTTTAAGCAGGCTTTCTTTGCTGGTTTCGTCGTGATAAGCCGTAATGCTTTCGTCATCCACCGCTTTTATCCAGCCATTGAATATATCGGCGCTTGGTAAGGTTGTTTTATCCTTTTCGGGCGCCATGATCAGTACGTCCCTGTCTGTCGTTTTTAAGTTTGTTTTGGCATAAGCATTTACTTCCTCAAGGTTAACGCCTGACAGGTCTGTTTTTACCAGGTTATATTCATAGGCTATACCCGGCGAGGCATTGTCATGTAAAAAGTATTGCAGGTATTCTTTTACATAGCTGTCCGACGGTGTTTTGTCTTTTTCTTTTAAGGCAATCTCATATTGGTTCAGGTAAGCTACCTTGGCGCGCTCCAGTTCAGTAGCGGTAAAGCCAAACCGCATGGCTTGGTCGTTAACACGCCACACGGCTTTAAAACCTTTTTCCAGTTCGCCGGGTTTGGCGGTAACCGATACCGCGTAGTTGTCCAAGCCGCCCAGGAAATCGCCTACTCCGGCACCACCCTGTAAAAATGGGGGATCGGCTTGCCGCTGTAAATCAGCAAAACGGTCAGAAAGCATCATATTGAATAATTCACGGATGATACCTATCCTGTAGTCTTCAGTTGTATGCAGCTTAAGTTCCGGCTGTTTCATGATCACCTGCGCCGCTGTAACGGTCATCTCCGGGTCTGTAACTGCGATAAACTGGTTTTTCCCTGTTAACGGCACGCTGTACTTTGGCCTTGGCTTTTCATTCGCGGGATTTTTCAAATCGCCGAATTTAGTTTTGATATCCTTTTCCATCGCATCGACATCTATGTCTCCCACCACGATCAGCGCCTGCAGGTCAGGGCGGTACCAGTCATGGTAAAACTGTTTGATCGTTTCCGGCTTGAAGTTGTTCAGTACTTCATCCGTGCCGATAGGCATCCGCTCCGCGTAAATGGAGTTATTCAGTAGCGTCGGGAAATACTGCCGCCTCATCCGCTCGGCTGCGCCTTTGCCCAATCGTTTCTCTTCGAGCACTACACCGCGTTCTTTATTGATTTCAACCGGGTCAAGCGTGGCCTCCTGTGCCCAGTCACGCATGATCTGCAGGCCGTGCTGTACAATATCCGGCTGGTCTGACGGGATGGGCAGCTGGTATACCGTTTCATCAAAACTGGTATAGGCATTCAGATCGGCACCAAAACGCACGCCTGTTTTTTGCAGGTAGTTCACCAGCTCGTTCTTCGGATAGTGTGTGGTACCGTTAAAGCTCATGTGTTCCATAAAATGCGCCAGTCCGCGCTGGTCCTCCGATTCAAGCACTGAGCCGACTTTATTGGCCAGGTAAAAGGTTACCCGGTTTTTTGGCTCTTCATTATGCCGGATAAAATAAGTAAATCCATTCGCTAGTTTACCCGTTCGCACCGCCGGGTCAAGCGGTAAAGTTTTCGCCGTTTTGTTCGCAGACTGCGCCAATAGTATCGATGGCGTTATTACAAGTATTGCAAGTAGCTTTGTTTTTATTGTCATATTCTAATATTATCCGTAACGGATAGCCAAATTCAACATTGCTGCTTTTAATTACAAGCGTTTACTGATTATCCGGAAATTTTACACTATATGCGTTATTTTGTTATATTTTTTTCAGCGCAAAGGGGTGATACCTCATAGGTTTATCTTTTTAAATACCTGTATTATAGCAATTGATCACTTGCCAGGTTTATACAGTGTTAATTATTTGTTTCTGATATCATACAACAATCCTGCATCGGGCTATCATAATAAGGGTTTTTAATATCCTTATCAGCAGTTAACCAATAGCTTTCTTCATTGGGCAGTAGTCATAATACATTGACTTGTCAGATATCTTAATTACTTTAGAAGATAACAGGTACAAGTTTGTTGACAGTCTGCGAAACGGGTACGTTGATCAGTAGATCATTACGATTTATTTAAAGACTTTGCTATCTAAAACTGCTGACACTGAAGATTTATTAATACTTTCTTAACACAAAGAGAACGCACCTTTAACAATATGGCGATATTTTTAAAGACCCGAATTAATGGTTTGATAATATCGCATCCGGATGTGCTTTAAAATATTATATCATAAGTCTTTATCAGTTTTTTTAACACTGGTATTTGTCTTATTTTCCGTCGGACATGTAGCACTTACTTCTGCATCTGCCCATCCATCAAGCCATACAATTGTTCAGGATACTTTTAAGAAAGAAAGCACCCCGCTTGTAGGTAAGGTCTTTGCTCATCCTAAAATAACTGTTCATAAAAAATCAGCATCAGCAGTTACTGCAAGTTTAATATTCAGCTTTACGGCTTACGGATCAATAAAGTCAGAACAAACTGCTAAAGCTGATCTCTGCAAGCCTGCACTCACTACAGACTTTCAAAAATTGCATTGTATTTGGAGGATTTGATGTTTTAAGTAATCACGGACCTTGTATAATATACTAATGTCCCGCTTAAATTAATCATTATCTCACCTACTGTAATTCTGTTAAGTTCAACCAACTTTTTAACTTTATTGCAGCATACAATAAAATTATGCTAAAACTTAATTCAAAGTTTAGCCCGGATGATAACGTCCTGGCCAACTTTGCACAAATTATTTCGTCTCCGGTTTGTTTGGCTGTTATACATTTATTAGCCAATCAGTCAAACGTCACTTCACAGCATATATATACATTGCCTCATCCCTCAATTGTAATTAAAAAGGCAATTATTAAACTTGAATTTACCGGCTTGATCAAGCTGTCTGGTCGCTTTTACATTACCGATGGCGTAACCTTAAAGCACTTATCATTAAAGTTTAATGCTTTTGCTCATCAATTCGCTGTCAAATAACTCACATGGATACCATTACTCAAAAAGACACTGACCTGGCCAACTTTGCCAAAGCCATTGCGCTCCCGGTAAGGGTGGGTATCATTCGTTTGATACTGGAAAGAAAAAACGAAGCTACCAGGCTTGAGCTTCATTCACTGCCCTATAAGCAGGCAACCGTTAACCAGCATTTAGCGGAATTGATATACTTAAAGATCCTGAAAAGCAAAAGAGACGGCCGGATGAATAGTTATAAGGTTGATGAGGCGGTTTTTACTAAAATGTCCAATAATTTTTTAAGCCTGTTAAAAACCCTTGATTTTAAAAATCATGTTACCGGTAAAGAAAAAAGTGAAACGCAGGTTGCATCAGTTGCTGTTTGGTAAGCATTACTGAGCTAAAAAAAGTCAGAAATAGATGCAGATTGGAATTTAAACTTCGTGGTTTTTATTTAGCCGTGCAGGGCGCTAAGCCCCGGTATTATTTAACATTGTTAATAAATGAGCTATGTCTTTAGTATAAATATTCCAGGTGGACTGATTTACTTCATATAAAGACTTCTTTCCCTCATTGGTCATTTTAATTAATTGCACAGCCATCAATTCTTTTAAATGATGTGAAACCGTGGCTTGAGCTAAAGGCAATAGTTCAACAATTTCACCGCACGACAAACGCTTGTGGTCTGCCAATATCCTAAGGATAGCTATTCTTGCCGGATGCGACATTGCCCCGGCAATCATTGAAATTTGCTGATCCTGGCTGTTAAAATCTGTTTTCTTATGTGTGGCCATTTTAAATAGTCGTCTAAGATAAGGGCAAAAAATAGCAAGTACCAAAATTCTAAGAATATTATCAAATCTAATTTATTAGATAATATCTAATAAATTAGATTTGATAATATTTAATTAACATCTCCTTAATGAGGCGCAGATACTTTTGAGCGTCATTAAGATTTATGTTAAGAAAACTTTTATTCATAGCCGTATTCGTTTTATCGGCATCGGTGGTATCCGCTCAAAAAACCGGTCGTCTATCCGGAAAAATTACAGATTTTAAAACCGGCGAAACCTTAATTGGTGCTACTATACTGGTTGAGGGCACTACAACCGGCGCAATGACCAATGTTGACGGACAATACCTGATCACTGGTTTAGCCCCCGGTAAATGCAGCCTTTTGATTCGCTATATGGGTTATGATACCAAATCTGTAAGCGATGTGGAGATCAAAGCGGATGCTGTCGCTATCTTTAACGCAACCTTATCGCCTGCATCTGCAAAATCAATCAATGAGGTTATTATACGCGGCTCTTATAAGCAGGAATCTGTCAACTCACTTTACGCTGCGCAAAAAAACAACATCCAGGTTACTGACGGGATTTCAGCAGATATTATCCGCCGTTCGCCTGACAGGAACACCGGCGAGGTACTGAAAAGAGTAAGCGGAACCAGTATACAGGATGGTAAATTTGTTGTCGTACGGGGCTTATCAGACCGGTATAATGCTAATTTACTAAACAACGCCATTTTACCAAGTTCAGAGCCCGACCGTAAAGCTTTTGCCTTTGACATTATTCCGTCAAGCCTGGTAGACAATATTGTTATTTATAAAACAGCTACGCCCGATCTGCCCGGCGACTTTAGCGGTGGAACTGTAAAAACCACTACAAAAGATCTTCCTGAACGTAAGTTTTTAGAATTAACTGTAAATGTTGGCTATAATAGTAATACAACGTTTAAAAATTTCGTCAACCCGCAACCTCATGGCGGGCTTGACTTCCTGGGTTTTGATGATGGGTCGCGCAAGTTGCCTGACGCATATACCAATGCGAAAGCCAATTACAGCGCTTTAACCGATCAGCAAAAAATCGATATCGCGTCAAAGTTTCCTAATACGTTTACTTATCATAACGTAAATAGTTTGCCTAATGCGGGTTTACAGTTAACCACCGGAAATTCAAAAACTTTAGCTGATAACAATCGTATCGGCTACATTTTCAGCTTAAACTATCGTGCATCGCAGCAACTAACGACAGGCGACAGGACAGAATATAATGCCGCCAATACAGGTACAGCTAATCAGCTGGTAAATTATAGTTTTGACCGGAACAGCTATGCGGCTACAAAAGGGCTTGGTGGTTTATTAAACCTGGCTTATTCTTATGGCCGGAACAAAATAGCCTGGCGAAATCTGTACAATAATGATTTTACCGTCAAATTTGAACAAACCAACAATGGTTTAAATTTTGAGTCGAGCCAGACAAATCCATTAAGGTACCGTGGTTTTTCAAACGAAACCTCTCAAAATGGCTTATATTCTTCTGTGCTGGAGGGTACACATACTTTTAGCAAACGAAACATACAGTTTAATTGGAATGCGTCGTACGGCTTATCCTACAGGAATATGCCGGATCAGCGAATAGTAACTATTTACACGCCGCTCAATCAACCGGAATATGTAGATTTTTCCAACGAAAACAGCCCTAAGCCTAATGATCTTGGGCGAGTATATTCATCATTGCATGAAAATATTTACGGCGTTACAGCAAACTTGACTTATCCATTCAAATGGAATAATATAGGCCAGCAGCTGAAAGTCGGGGGGCTATTTTCATACCGCGACCGTAATTTCAGTACCGACGCGTTGGGCTATGTTAATCAAACTTCAATAAATGGCAGCAACCCAATTGCATTAAATAATGGCGTTAACCTGGGTAACATTTTCAGCCCGAGTAGCATAGTACAAAACAACCTGGCCCTTGCACGCCTTGACCTAAGTTCAACCGATTATGATGGAACCGCTAATCTTAATGCGGGCTACCTGATGCTAAACAACAGCTTCACAGATAAACTCCATTTAATTTGGGGAGCAAGGGCAGAGCATTATAACCAAACGCTTGCAGCCAAAGGAAAAGGCGAACGGGATTACAATAACACAGATATTTTGCCATCAGCCAATTTAACTTATAACCTTACAGCAAAAACTAACCTGCGCCTGGCTTATTTCAGCTCGCTTAACCGCCCTGAATTCAGAGAACTTGCCGACTATCGCTTTTTCGATTATCAAACCAATTATATTATTGTAGGTAACCCTGATCTGGTTCGCAGTAAGATCGCCAATGCAGACTTTCGTTTCGAGTTCTATCCATCAGGCGGAGAAATTATTTCAGTATCTGCTTTTTACAAGAAGTTTACCAACCCTATAGAGCAGGTTAACCAGGGCAATAACATTCTTTCTTATGCTAACGCGCTAAGTTCTACTGATTACGGTGCTGAAATGGAGATCAGAAAAAAGCTCAGTTTTATTGGCGGGCAACAATTCTTCAGAAATCTGACTTTTTATGTGAATGCTTCATACATTGACGCTAAGGTAGTTTTACCTAACCGTACTATTTCTACACCACTACAAGGTCAGTCGCCTTACCTGATCAACTCGGGTTTATATTACCTCACTACAGATGGCAATCTTTCTTTCAACCTGTTGTATAACCGCATTGGCCAGCGACTGGCTTTTCGCGGCGAAGGAAATGCAATAGACATTTATGAACGCCCGCGCGACGTTGTTGATTTTCAGATCAGCAAAACAGTGCTGAACAAACATGCAGAGCTTAAGCTTACCCTTTCTGATCTTTTCCATCAAGCTTATGCCTACTACTATAACTATGGTTCATTAGATAAAACTGCATTCAATAGTAAAGAAGACAAGATCATTCAGCAACGCTATATGGGTACAGGCGCGGTAATATCATTCAAATACAATTTCGGAACAACAAAATAGAGGATCAAAACAAAGTAATCAATTCAAATGAAAAAGAACATTTATTTATTAGGACTTGCAGGGCTACTTGGATTAGCATCGTGCAGTAAAAAGAATGACAGCGGGACAACTCCCATTGTGAGCAACGGTAAGGTTGATGTACGGGGTGTTATTACTGCCAGTCAGCATTGGACAGCCGATAAGGTATATCGCTTAAGGGGTTACGTTTATGTTGATAACAATGCAACACTAACTATTGATCCCGGTACTAAAATAGTGAGCAACAAAGATTCTGCAGGGGTATTGGTTATATACAAAGGCAGTAAAATTATGGCGCAGGGTACTGCAGACAAACCGATTGTATTTACATCTAACGAGACGGACCGTAAACCGGGTGACCTTGGCGGCTTAGTAATTGTTGGCTTGGCTACAGGCAATGAAAACCACACTGTGTTAGAAGGTGGTGTTGATGTTGCCCATCAAAAATTTGGCGGCACTAATGACGCTGATAATTCCGGCGTTTTACAATATGTACGTATTGAATATGGCGGTAAAGCTGTAAATCCGGGCGATGAAATAAACGGACTAAGCATGTACACCGTAGGTAGCGGTACAACTGTCGACCATATTGAGGTAGTTCGCGGTCTTGATGACGCGTTTGAATTTTTTGGAGGGGCATTTAACGCTAAATATTTAATAGCTTATAACTGCGCTGACGATGATTTTGATATGGACGATGGATACCACGGTAAAATACAGTTTGCTGTATCAATTAAAGACCCCACATTTACAGATAACAAAGGTACTACCGGCGATATTTCTAACAATTTTGAAGTAGATAATACCAAAGATGCTTTGGGCTATATGAGCACGCCTGTTACTTTCCCGGTGATGTCTAACTTTACAGCAATTGGCCCGAATAACGCAAGCGGCGTCTCTGCAGATTATGGCTACGGTATGCGCTGGAGAAGAGGTGCTAAATTTATCCTGGCCAATTCTATCGTTATGGGTGGGCAAAAAGCCGGTATGGATATTGATAATGACCCTACAGCTACTTACTACGTTAATAGCGAAAGTGGTTTCAGAAACAGTTTGCTGCAATCATACGGCGCCAACTATCAAACAGATAAATTAACCTCTGTAGCGTTAACCGCGGCAACACTAAAATCATTGGTTGAAACCCGTGACGGTAGTAAATCTTTTGCCAATGCTACGGATGTTGGTTTAACGGATCCTTTTAATAACCAAGCACCTAATTTGATGCCAAAAACAGGCTCGCCGGCATTAAATGGTGCAGCATTTACCGGCACTGCATTAAGCGATGCTTTCTTTACCAAAACAACCTACGTAGGTGCAGTTGACCCTACTGGTACAGACTGGACCAAAGCCGGCTGGGCAGTATATGCAAGGTAAGCCAAGTGTATGATCATATTTTAAAAAAGCCGCTTTAAGCGGCTTTTTTTATTGGGTTAAATTATTAAAATCCTAAACTTAATATATTGATGAGTAAGCCATAAATCCTCCGAAATATTTCCCGTAAACTACACTACAGGAGAGAAAAATAATTGCGTGCATTAGCTTACAAAGCAATGACAAATCAAGATTATCTATAAAAATTTTCTTGACTTTTATTTAAGGGTAAATTAAAGCAAACGTAACAAAACAGCCCTTTTGTTAAGCAAAGATTTTGCCTTTATTAAATGTTTGTGAAGTTTATTTATTGTGGAAAACATAAGGTAACCCAATGTTTAAGTTTGACAAATACAGAGCAAATTACATGGGCTGCACGAAGAAAATTTTATTCATTACAGGCTCTATAAACCAAACCTCACAAATGCACCAGATAGCTGCACAACTACCTGGTTTTGACTGTTGGTTTAGCCAGGTTTTTACCGATGCCGCCTTTGCAAAATTCCTGATCAAAAACACCCGGCTTTTAAATGGCACAGCGCTTTCGGGACAGTTTAAAGAAAACTCAGAAAAGTATCTGCATGCTCATGGTCTCCAAATAGACTATGAAGCAAAGCTTAATCAATATGACCTGGTGGTTTACTGCTCTGATCTGCTGATCCCGCGCCGTATGCGCCAATATAAAACAATATGGGTACAGGAAGGGATGACGGATAAACAGACATTGGCTACCCGCATTGTTAAAGCTTTGCGCCTGCCGCCCTGGTTAACGGGCAATACATCGCTTAACGGCGCTTTAAATGTATGCGATATATACTGTGCTGCATCTGCCGGGTACAAAAGCTTTTTTGCTAAAGGCGGTACTCCAGCTGAAAAAATTGTAGTTACCGGTATGCCTAACTACGATAACTTACAAAAGTTCCTAATAAACAACTTCCCGTATCATGACTATGTTATGGTTGCCACTACGGATATGCGCGAAACCTTCCGTTATGAAAACCGCCCGGCATTTATCCGCGAAGCGGTGAAAATTGCAGATGGCCGCAAATTGCTTTTTAAACTGCACCCTAACGAGAATGCGGAACGGGCAAAAAAGGAAATTCAAAAATATGCCCCCAAGGGTACACTGATATTTTCTGACGGCAACACCAATGAAATGATCGCTAACTGTTGCGAGCTGATCACACAATATTCAACCGTTGTTTATACCGGTATTGCATTAGGCAAAAAAGTTCATTCCTGGTTTAATGTTGATGAATTAAAGAAGTTAACGCCATTGCAAAATAATGGTTCATCGGCAAAAAACATTGCTGAAATATGCAGACGGTATGCTTTATATACCGGCGATAAAAAAGCCTTTTCAATATCGCAACCTGTTGAAGATAGAATATCTGTACCTAATGTTGAACTGGTAGTAGCATGAAAGCGGCATCAAACATAGTAATAGTTGTACAGGCAAGAATGTCGTCAACCAGGCTGCCCGGGAAGGTAATGATGCCTGTTTTGGGCAAGAGCCTTTTAGCAAGAATGGTTGAGCGCCTGCAGCAATCAAGATATCCGGCAACTATAGTAATAGCAATACCGGATGGCCCTGACGACAATGTTATTGAACAGGAAGCTATGCAATTGGGCCTCCCCTGCTTCCGCGGCGATATGAACAATTTGCTGGACAGGCATTACCGGGCAGCAAAAGCTTTTAATGCCGATGTGGTATTGAAGATCCCGTCAGACTGCCCGCTGATAGATCCCGGCGTGATCGACCAGGCGCTTGACTACTTTTTTGACAACGAATATGACTTTGTAAGTAACCTGCACCCTGCTACCTGGCCTGATGGAAACGATGTTGAGATCATGACAATGGCTTGCCTTGAAAAAGCCTGGCAGGAAGCATCGTTAAAACTGGAACTGGAACATACCACGCCTTATATCTGGGAGAATCCTGAAAAATTCAATATAGGCAATGTAGAATGGGCAACAGGGTTGGATTATTCCATGAGCCACCGTTTCACAATAGATTACCTCGAGGATTATGAATTTATCGCCCGGGTGTATGAAGAATTATATCCTGCTAACCCCAATTTTTCGTGTGCCGACATTCTTAGATTACTGGATGATAAGCCTGAAATATTCGACATCAATCAAAAATACGCAGGGGTTAACTGGTACCGCCATCATTTAAATGAACTTAAAACAGTTTCGGCAGCACAAACCAAACTGGCCGAAGAAGAGCTATGAATAAACAAGAACTTGAAAAAATTGCATTAAACGTACGCGAACATATTGTGCGTTTATCCACAGACGGCGGTTGCTTTACAGGCGCGTCGCTATCAGCTGTAGACCTGATCGTGTACCTGTACACAAACTTTTTAAACATCAATGCCCATAATTTAAAAGATGAAAACCGCGACTACCTGTTTTTATCAAAAGGGCATGATGTACCGGCACTATATGGCACATTAGCAGAACTGGGCATTCTTGAAAAAGAGCGCCTGGCTAATCATCTTACTACTAACGATCATATTTACTGGCATCCAAATACACATATTCCAGGTATTGAATTTCATTCAGGCTCGTTGGGGCATTTACCGTCGGTTGCTTTAGGCGTTGCCATGGATATTAAAATGCGTAAAGGCAGCAATAAAGTAATATGTATTTTGGGTGATGGCGAGCTCAATGAAGGCTCATGCTGGGAAGCCATATTGGTTGCTAATGCTTATGAACTGGATAACCTTTTATTTGTGATTGACCGTAACCAGTTCCAGGCGAACGTGCGTACCGAGGAATTGATCCCTTTAGAACCGCTGCATAATAAATTCACCGCGTTTGGTGCCGCCGTTAGCCGTATAAACGGGCATGATTTTGACGAGCTGCATAAGGCTTTTTCCCGCTTTCCTTTTAGCAAAGGCCGGTTAAATGTATTAATTGCTGATACCATTCGTGGTAAAGGCCTGCCAAGCATACAGGAACGCGCCGACCGCTGGTTTTGCAATTTCTCTGCCGGCGAAGTAGAACAGTTATTAGAAGAATTACACGGCAATAACAAGACTGAATTAACCTCTGAAACCTTAATAGTAAGATAATGACTTACGAAGAACTTTTAACCGAGATCGCCAGGGCCAATGAACAGGTAGTTGTAATGACGGCCGAAAACCGTGCATTGGTGCGCAACCTCCCGCTTATTTTAGGTAAGCGCTTTATTGATACCGGCATAACCGAGCAGACTTTGGTTGGTGCGGCGGCTGGCCTTGCCCTGCGCGGGCGGATACCTGTAGTACATGCACTGGCATCATTTTTAACCATGCGTGCTTTTGAGTTTGTACGTACAGATGCAGGCATCCCTAATCTGCCCATAAAGTTAAGTGGCTTTATACCGGGATTTTTATCTGACGCCAATGGGCCTACTCACCAGGCTATTGAGGATGTGGCTTTAATGCGCGGCATCCCGAACATGACGGTGTTTGCCCCTGCGGATGAAGATGATCTTGTAAAAATGCTGCCGCATATCTGGCAGTCACCATCGCCGGCTTATACACGCATCAATACACGTAAAACTGATTATATACATGCTGATTTTGAACCCGGTAAAGCAGAAGTGATCAGCGAGGGTGAAGATATCACTATCCTAACCTATGGGCTTCTATTCGAACAAGCATTGATCGCGACCGAAATATTGCGTGCTGAAGGATTGTCTGTAGGACTGGTAAATATGCGCAGCCTTAAACCGGTTGATGAGCAGGCGATCTTAAAAGCTTCAAAAAGTAATTTATTGGTTACGTTGGAAGATCATTTTTTAACAGGCGGCCTTTACACCATAGTTGCAGAAGTATTGCTAAAAAATCAGCAAACCGCCACCGTATTGCCAATTGCCCTTAACGAAAGATGGTTCCGCCCGGCATTGTTGCCTGCTGTATTAGCATATGAGGGCTTTACCGGTAAACAAATAGCCGAAAAAATATTGGGCTATCAAACCCAACACAAACAACCCACAATTTTATCATCACAATTTGCAGAATAAGTTTATGGCAAATAAAGTAGCTTTTAACCAAAAATACCCCGACATCACCCAGTCTGATAAATTATATCAAAGGGCGCTTAAAGTACAAAAACCTGTTACCCAAACTCTGGCAAAAGGCCCCGGTCAATTTACCAAAGGCATAGCGCCTAAGTATCTTGTAAAGGGCAAAGGCTCACATGTATGGGATGTTGATGGAAACGAATATATTGATTTTAACGCGGCTATAGGCCCGGTATCATTGGGTTATGCTTACCCGGCAGTTGATGAGGCTATCAAAGCACAACTGAATGACGGTATTACCTTCTCATTAATGCACCCGCTTGAGGTGGAGTTGTCAGAATTGATCCAACAGGTGATCCCTAATGCTGAGGCGGTAAAAATATCAAAAACCGGTGCCGACGTTTGCTCGGCAGCTATCAGGGTTGCACGCGCTTTTACCAAACGCGACAAAGTGTTTTGCTGCGGATATCATGGCTGGCATGACTGGTACATCGGTATCACTAGCCGCAATGCGGGCATCCCTGAAGCTATCCAGGAAATGACCTACACTTTTGAATACAATGATATTGAATCAGTTAAAGCTGCGTTAGACGAAACCGTTGCCGCGCTGATACTGGAACCTTTCATTTTTGAAGCGCCAAAACCGGGCTATCTGCAAGAATTGGCCGAAGTATGTAAAGCAAACGGCACCTTGCTGATATTCGACGAGATGTGGACAGGTTTCCGCATTGCAATTGGCGGCGCGCAGGAATATTTTGGTGTAAAGCCCGATCTTGCTGTTTACTCAAAAGCTTGTGCCAACGGTATGCCAATCGCCTTACTAACCGGCCGTGCCGATTTGATGGGATTGTTCAATTCTGAAGTATTCAGCTATACCACCTTTGGTGGCGAAACACTTTCAATGGCAGCCTGCATAGCCACCATAAACGAATTGATCGACCATGAGGTACCAAAATATCTTGACGAAAAAGGCGCTTTATTAAAAGACGGCTATAACAGCCTGACTATTGAGCTGGGAATGGATCAATACACACGCTGCATAGGTTACAACTGCCGCAGCATGGTAACCTTTACGCCCGAAGCAGGCAATGGCCTGGAATTAAAAACCCTGATGCAGCAGGAAATGATAAAGCGCGGGATCCTTTGGGCCGGTTTCCATAATATGTGCTTTAGCCATACCGAAGAAGATATCAACTACACACTGTCGGCTTATCGCGATGTATTGCCGATAGTTAAAGAAGCTATCCAAAGCGATGACGTTAAATCATACCTGAAAGGCGAAGTACTTGAAACAGTTTTCCGCAAAGTAAGCAACTATAATATCAAGCCAAAGGCAGTATTGTAATGGAATTATTCAGCTTAAAAGGCAAAACAGCCATTGTAACCGGCGCACTGGGGCTAATTGGCCGTAAACATTGCGAGGCTTTGGCAATGGCTGGTGCCCATGTAATAGTTGCTGATATTGATGAGCAGAAAGCGCAGGATTTCGCCTTACAACTTGGCGAAGAACATATTGGTATCGGCATCGATGTAACCGATAAGACCTCTGTTGAAGCTGCTTTGTCATTGATATTAAGCAATTATCAAACCATTGATGTCCTGGTAAATAATGCTGCTATTAATGACATGTTCGAAAACCCGGCAATGGCCAAAGAGCTATCCGCATTTGAGAACTACCCGCTTGAAGCGTTTCAGCGTTCGCTGGATGTAAACGTTACTGGTGTGTTTTTATGCTCGCAGGTATTCGGCGCGCAAATGGCAAAGCAAGGTAAGGGCAGTATCATCAACGTGGCATCAACATACGGCATAGTTGGCCCTGATCAAACCATATACCGTAATGCCGCGGGCGAGCAAACTTTTTATAAATCTGCTGCCTACCCGGTTACCAAAGGCGCCGTTATTAATTTCACCCGCTTTTTGGCCGCGTATTGGGGCAATAAAGGTGTCAGGGTAAATACCCTGTCGCCGGGTGGTGTTGAAAACGGGCAGGACGATTTCTTTATTCAAAATTATTCATCAAAAACCTTATTGGGCCGTATGGCAAACGCTGATGATTACCAGGGTGCATTGATATACCTGGCCGGCGATGCTTCGGCTTATATGACCGGCGCCAACCTGGTGGTTGACGGCGGATGGACAGCTATTTAAAAACCCTAACACATGAAAGAGCTATTACAACAAAAAGCAGTGCGCATTAAGTTATTAATTACTGATTGCGACGGTGTATTAACCGACGGTGGTGTTTATTATGGCGAGGATGGCGAAAGCCTGAAAAAATTCAGTATGCGCGATGGTATGGGTGTTGAGCGCCTGCGCAAATTGGTCGGGATAGATACAGCAATTATTACCGGCGAAAAGTCGCCTTCAGTAATAAAACGTGCCGAGAAATTAAATATTGAAGAGCTTCACCTTTTTGTAAAAGATAAACCTGCCGTATTAGCAGGCATCATTCATAAGCTAAATTTAAAACCGGAAGAAGTTGCCTATATAGGTGACGATTATAACGACGCTGAAGTGATGAAACTGGTGGGACTGGCTGCCTGTCCGGCGGACGCGCTGCCCGGTATTAAAGCCATCGCCGACTATGTTTGTCATATCAAAAGCGGCGAAGGCTGTTTCCGTGAATTTGCAGAGCTGATCATCGAGGCAAAAAATGCATACGTTCCTGCCGGCCCTATGAAAAACGGTGTTATCACTTTACGCAATGGCCGTAAAATAGGCGATGGCGAAGCTTGCTACATTATAGCCGAAATAGGTATCAATCATAACGGCTCGCTTGAAATTACCAGGAAATTGATAGACGAAGCAGTAACTGCAGGTGCAGATGCGGTAAAATTTCAAAAACGTACTCCTGAGATCTGTGTACCTAAAGATCAGTGGGAAGTAATGCGTGATACCCCATGGGGCCGCATGTCGTATATAGATTATAAACGCAAAACCGAATTTGGCGTTGCCGAATATGCTACTATCGACCAATATTGCAAAAAAGTCGGGATTGATTGGTTTGTATCAGCCTGGGATGTCCCTTCTGTTGATTTTATGGAACAATTTGACACCATTTTATATAAACTGGCTTCGGCATCATTAACAGATTTTAAACTGATAGCCCGAATTTTAGAAACTGGCAGGCCACTAATGCTATCAACCGGTATGTCTACCATGAAAGAGATTGAAGCCGCCATGACGTTTATCAATGATTATGATCCGGCTTACCCGCTTTTTGTGGCACATGCAACATCAGCTTACCCATGCAAACCTGAAGAACTAAATCTGCGAATGATCGAGACACTTGGCAATAAATTCCCGGGCGTACCAATTGGTTATTCAGGCCATGAAACCGGTTTGGCAACAACCATAGGTGCAGTTGCTATGGGCGCGACATTTGTAGAGCGCCACTTTACACTTGACCGCGCCATGTGGGGATCAGATCATGCCGCTTCGGTTGAACCACAGGGGCTGCAACGCCTGGTGCGCGATATCCGTGATGTAGAAACCGCTGCCGGCGACGGGATTAAAAAGGTTTACGAGTCTGAACTTTCTCCGATGAGAAGATTGCGCGTAAACATCAGCGAGGAGTTTAAGGAAAAGCCGCAATTGAGCTAATGCCGCAAGAAAAAATTGTAACCATAACTACCATTATCCTCTTTACCTGGGCCGCACTGATTATTGCTTGGGAAAGAATCAGGCCATACCGCAAAGGCCTTCCCTTTTTCAGGGAGGGCTTTTGGGTTGACCTGGTGTGGTACACCATTATTCAGAGTTATTTTTTAAAGATCCTGATCTTTGATTATATCATTGCGCCGTTAAGCCACCACTTGGATCTGTCAAATATCCAGTTTGTAAGCCATTGGCCGGTAGTGGTACAGGTATTGTTCTTTTTGTTTACGCATGATCTTTACATTTATCTTTTCCATCGCTTTCAACACTCAAACAAAGTGTTCTGGCGCATTCATGAAGCGCACCATTCAGGTAAGGAAGTTGATTTCTTAGCGGGGTCACGGTCGCATGTCATGGAGATCATTATTAATCAAACCATTGAGTTTGCCCCTATTATTCTGTTGGGTGCGGCACCAGAGGTTATACCTATTAAAGCATTGCTTGATGCTGTCTTCGGTATGTTCATTCATGCAAACATCCGTGTAAACCTGGGTAAGTTTAAATACTTCCTTAACACACCACAATTACATTTATGGCACCATGCCAATTATCAGGAAGTTTTTCATGCCAACTTTGCCACCAAATTTTCTGTTTGGGATTACCTTTTCGGAACCGTTTATGATCCGGGACATACTCCCGGCAACAAACCCGAAAATTGGGGACTGCCCTATTCTTATCCGCGCGATTATTTTTTACAGCATGCGTTTTCTGTAAAGCGTTTTGATGAACAAAGGTTACTAAAATACAAGTGGTTTAAGTGGTATTACCAATTACGGCCGAGCATTATGCAAAAACTGGGCAAGCCTCAATCCAAACAGCACGTACCTGAAAGCCAGGTAATGAAACAACAAACTATGGTAGCTATTAACGATTGATATTTTGGCCTGGATATTTTTGATCATAGCAGCTGCCTGCGAAGCAGCGTGGACTTTTTCACTAAAGCTGATGAAGTTTAACGACCTGAAAAAACTCAATGTGAGTACCGCATTGAATTTAAGCGTAAGCCTGCCAATAATTTTACCTTTTGTGGGCTATATTGTATTTGGCCTGATCAATATCTATTTTTTTTCGCAGGCCATAAAGCAACTCCCCATGGCAATGGCTTTTGCCGTGTGGACGGCTATTAGTTTGATCTTTATTAAATTGGCAGAAATGCTTTTTTTAAAGCAGTCCATTTCAATACCCGAAGCTTTTTTCATTATACAAATAATGACAGGCATTATCGGTCTCAAATATTACGCGCTTGCACAATAGTACAGTCAATACCAAATTATTTTTTTTAGAGCAGGGCAATTTCCTTAAAATAGATTAATGCCCTCTTTTTAATAAACTATAAAAACCCGCCTGCATAGCGGTTTTTTTTATGTTTTTACTGATAGTACTAATTTACTTTTAGTGATATGGTTTTAACCTGGCCAAACTCAATTCCTTGTTCGGGATTGGCGGGATGCGTGTTCCATAAACATTCGCGCACGGTGAGGCGTTGGGCTCTGGTGTCTAAAGTGATCAGTTGGAAAGATAATTTGGTTTCGTCTTTTGATGAATAATCGCCCTTCATCGGCGAATCCACCCGAAACGTATTTAGTGCTACATCATTAGCTGGGCCTTTATAAACATAAAACTCGTTCCAGTTGCTGTTGCCGTGAAAGTAAGCCTTGATATTTGGGTGAGCTTTTAAAAATTTCACCCAGCCTTGTTGTTCGATATCGGTTGCGCCATCATTTTTTGCCGCTACCGTACCTTCTTTATAATGCTCGGCAGTCAGGTTTTCGAACCTGTTTTCCGGGGTCATATTATAAGGCGGTACCGGGTTAGTAAAATGCTTTGATTCGCAAGTCGGCTGGTCATGGCAAAAAACAATGACCGGGGTGGTTTTAGGCACTTTCTGCAGATCAGCTTTCATCCAAATCCGTTCGACCGAATCCGGCCACAGCGTGATAAACATTATGTGAATACCATGCAGGTTAAATGAGTAGTTGATCTTATCTGTGGCGTAATTATAATTTTGGTTTGTTTTAGGTTTGGCCGGTTTCATCATCAGGTTATAAATGCTCACCATTGCGGTCGGGTCCGTTTTTGGGTTCATGGGTTTGCTGTAACCTATGGCATTACTGATATCATGGTTACCGGGTGCTAATAACAATTTAGCAGGGCGATTTTGATGATCTTTTAAAGTTACGCCATCAATATAGTCTTTTTGAAACTGTGCCCAGCTTTCCGCCGCGCTCTGATATGGAATTTCCATCCTGTTGGCAATATCGCCTGTTTGTACCAAGTAATCTATCGCTGATACTTTTTTGCCTGAACCTATTCCCCCATCCCGGGGTAATGTTAAACCCGGCGCAGAATTAATAGCCTTGATCATGGCAGCGTTTACCACTGCCGCGTCAACATTTGTACCCCCGCGAAAATCCTTACGGGTGATGCCATAATGCGCATCTGATGTATAAACCATTTGAATAACCTGCCCGAATGAAATTACCGGACAACTTAACCCCATCAGCAGGCTAAAAAGAATACTTTTAAGACGACGTTGCATAAACAAGTTTTATTTTCTTTTATAATAAGATATGGTAGCTAATTTCCCCGGGTAATCCCGCACCTCGGTATCGGTATAATAACCCGATCCATCCGCCGCAAAGCCGATGCCTTCGCCCTGCGGCTCGTTATTGGCATAAGGCGCAACCTGTGGCTGGGTTAAAAGCCCTTGTGATACAGTAATCCCGGTTGTGAGTTTCCAATACCAGATCAATTCATTACTTCTAAGTAAGATCTCTGTGCCATCCGGCGATATATCACCACCTGTAGCTTTGTTAAAATATAGCTGTACTACAGGAGATAAGACAGTACTGGTGGTTGTACTTTGCGGATAGCGGGCAACATATATTTTTGACAAATTGCTTTCTTTACTGGCAATATAAATGTCCTTTGTTAACGGGTCAACCATCAATGTCTCCGCATTACGCGGACCATCTGGATATTTTAACTGTATAACGTCGACATTTGTAATATCTGCTGTATAAGGCAATGTTTTCGCAGCCAGGTCAGGTTCAGGAAAACGATAAATAAATACAGAGCCATATATTGATTTATTATCTCCTATGTCGGCTACATAAATATAGTTGATACCGGCAACAGGCCCCGGGCCTACGGCAATATCCTCCCAATCGCGGTTGCCTACGGTTGTAAGCGTAAGTGTTCCTTTATCAGCACCTGTTGCATCTGTTAAATATACCTGGCTGGCATTACCGCTATCATTATGAATGTATAATATGCCAGGATTAGTCCGGCTGGCAGCAATCCCTGAGATCTCTAAAAGGTCTTTTCTTGCCAGATTGCTGGTAGCCGGGATAGTGTTAAATAGTTTGGTAGTATCTAATGCCGATGGATTATAAGACGGCTTAAAAAAATTGATCGTCGCGGGTGGTTTAACCACCACGGCAGTATCTGTATTAGGTTTGGAAGTAACCTGCGATTTTTTGCAGGAAAAACAAAAGAGCGCTATAAATAACAACAACCCCATGAAAATGGGGTTGTTGTTAAAATGTATTAACCTATAATACTTCATCAATTATTGTTGAATATTAATGTTGGTTACCGCTGCCGTTAGTTTGGTAACAGCCAATATCTTTTCCCGGAGGGGTAATACCGCTTGAGCCAAAGTTAGCATCAAGAGGGATACCTGTCGTAATTGGTTGAAAAGCTGTAGTTGTTCCTTTACCAATAGCCGGAGATGCATTTTGTAAACGGAAGTTGTAACCATCAACAGAGCACTGGGTTACCCATGAACCGTCAACTGCAGGCAACGGAAAATTAGAGAACATCGGGTTGTTTTTACCAACTAGAGCAGATCCGTCATAAGTTTGTCCAAACTGATAACCTGCTCCAAGGAAAGCCGCCATGTTAGGAATATCAGTAGATTGAGGATGAGTAACTACAGCCTGTGCACGGTTGTCAGGTACAAATTGTCCTGCTATTGTTGCATTATCCGCATAATAAAGGTTATAACCGTAGGCTGTCTTTTTAATAATTGATGAAGCATTGGTGGTAGTATCGGCCAAATAAACTTTAGCGCCACCGGGACCACCGGCAATACGTACGCCAAATGCGCAGTTAACAATAAGGTTGTTATAAACCAATGCCCTTGAATTATTTTCAATTTCAGCCGATCCGCTTCTTGCGCCAAAAACACCACTGTTTCTAAAGCCATCATTCACGTAAGTATTATTATACATGGTGAACTGGCATTCGCCGGCTGTAGTACCGTCACTTGCTGTTTTAGTACCGTTAGTTGCACCACCAATGATCAGGTTATAAGCCATGTTGCCAACAGCGCTGCCTTTGGCATTGAAACCGTCGCCACCATTGCTGCCGCATTTTTCCATGGTGTTACGCATAATATTGTAGTAACCGCCATAAAAACGTGTAGCATCGTCAGGCGAACCATACATCCATGAGTCTTCCATGATAAATAGCCCGGCTGGATTGCAAAAATAAAGGATATATTGTGCGCCTACCTTCAGCGAATTTCCGTTAGGAAAAGGCAATGCTTTTAAAGCAGCGCCACCAAAATCAAGATGTGTCCATTTAAGGATAACGAATTTGCTTGTAGGTCCTGCATAAATACCACCCCAACCACCTACATAAGCTGAATCGCGGCCCAATACCGATTGGCCGGTTGATTTGGTTCTGCGTGGGTCGGTAATAGTTACAGGAGCGTCTTTTGTGCCCAATGTGATCAGGTTACCGTTTACAATAAAATTAGCACCGTTAGTCATGTTAAGTTTAACGCCTTTTTGTACAAGTAAAGTGTCGCCGGCGTTAATAGTGATGTCACCGCCAATGGTATAGGTCTGTCCTGCAAGCATAGTGCCTTTGTAGGTACCCGCGGGCAGGATACCCGAGTTAGGGATAGCTTTACCGATCTGGATTTGCGGCTGTGATACCACCGTTTTATCATTTTTTTTGCTGCACGATACCAGCGCTAAAAGTGACACCCCGAGCGAAAGAATTAGTAATTTTTTCATGATTTGTTGGAATGAATGATGATTATTGAGTTTAATTGTTAAATGCTAATGAATTAAAAGTTGTATTTGGCACCCAAACTGTAGCGTGAATAAAACTGATCGTACTGTACAGTTGTATAATTGGGGCTTTCCTGGTGCGGGTATTTTGATGAACCGCTATAGTTTGATTGATTATCTTGTTTTATAAATAACTGATATGGCGTATTAAGCAAATTGTTAGCCTTTACATATACAATAAAATGCCTGCCTACTTTTTTCTGAGCCGAGAAATCAAGAAATGTTGTAGGTTTTTCCCAGGTGTCTAAGCCGTAATAGGTAGATACTGCAGCTAATCTTTCACCTGTGTAGGCTACTGATAATTGCGCATCGACACCTGATTTTTGATTTTTATACAATAAGGATGCATTGCCTATATTTGTTGCCTGGCCCTGAAGTGGTCTTGTTTGAGTACGATGTATCAGATCGCCTTGTACATTTACTGTCTTTGGCGTCGTTATCTGAGAATTAGTATAAGTATAATTAATAGAAGCCCCGATATTGCCAAAATATTTTAACGCTAATAGCTCTACGCCAAAATTTTGTGCCGATTCGCTTGGATTGTTAGGGATATAATATAAAGTTGCCCCGCCTGTAGACGGTTGAAGTGAAGTTTCGATTGGGTTGGTCAGATGTTTATAAAATCCCCCCAGCATGAATTCGTCAAACACGCCCGGGAAAAATTCATAACGTATATCATAATTATCAATAACTGTATGTTGCAAGTATGGGTTGCCAATATGACCATAATAAGCATCATCCTGCGAGTTATCCTGTGCCGGTACAATATCATAAAAAGACGGCCTTAATATAGATTTGTAGTATGCGACCCTTATAGCCTGTTCATTTGTTAATGCGTATTTGGCATTAATACTTGGTAATAAATCGGTATAATTAATATCGGCTGATTTACCCGGGAAAGTAGCCGGAAGGCTTGAATTATAGCTTTGATGCGTATTTTCATTCCTTACTCCAAATATTACATCTAATTTATCAGTAACATCATATTTGATCATGCCGTAAATGGCGTTTATATTTTCGGTAAAGGTGTACACACCCGCGTCTGTACGGTACGAGCCGTAAGCATAACTGGTATCCTGATCTTTCCATTGAAAAGTCGCATTAGGAATAGTGGTATATGGCTCTGGAACAGGGGGAGAAGACCCCGGCACATATGTGTTTGACAGCGAATATTGGTCACGGAAATTATCCCGTGTTTTATGCCTCACCATTCCGCCTGCAGAGAATTCTACTTTACTGTTAAAAATATGGTCAGGCTTATAATGAAGGTTAAAATAACCGGAAAGATCTTTATCTGTATTATGTTGCCACCCGCGCGACTCATTACCCACCATTACAGGCCCTGGCTGGATGCTTGTTGGGCTTGTTGCACCATCCGGAATATTTTGTTGATATTGATAATTGGTATCAAATTCGGCCATGTCAGGCATCTTTTCTGTTGCTTGTGAGGTAGAACCAATCCAGTCTGCAGAAATGCCTTTAAAAATATTGTGTTTACCACTTAGAGTTATGTTGTAAATACTTTGAAGATCTTTGCGGGTTTGGGTAAGGTTATCTATTGAAAATGGGCCATGATAACCGTTAAAAGAATAGCCGCCATAAGTAGTTTCTTCGGTTTGGCGTACCCTATATTCATTTAACGCAACATAAGTTGCAAACAATTTGATAATATTGGCATTGTTGAATTTATAATCTATAGAAGCTATTGCCCCGTAACGATTTAACTGCGAAGAATACTGCCTGTTATCAGAATTTTGGAAAGCTGTTTCCTGATTAGGCGTATTTATATCAGGCGATGTTCCCACCGTGCTTTCCTGTACTACAATAAAGCTGTTGTTACCCTGGTAAAGGTTTTGAAAAGTGCCCGAAAACAAAACACCCAACTTACCATCAAGGTAACGGTTGCCTATAGTAAGACTTGCCGTTTTATTTATAGGCGCATTTGCTTTTTTTGTGATAAGGCTCTGATACGGAAACTCACTTATAGAGGCTATTTTACCCGGATGTATTTCTCCCGGCGATTGTTCGTTGCCCGCGTTGTGGTCAAATGATTGAAAACTGCGGTTAAAAAATATCTGGCTGTAACCTGTTCCAAATTCACCTTCAATTTTTAATTGATCAGGTGCTGACTTCATTACAAGGTTTACAACGCCACCCGAGGCGTCGCCCTCCATATCAGGAGTAAGTGTTTTATAAACTTCCAGTCGGTCTACCAGCCCTGCGGGGAAAATATCCAATGGTAAATACCTGTTCCTGTTATCGGGGCTGGGTATTTTTACCCCATTTACGAGTGTCGTGTTATATTGTTTATCCATCCCGCGAATGATCACGTGCCGTGCATCACCGGTATTGCTCCTGTCAATTGATATTCCTGACATTCTTCCTAACACGTTGGATACCAAAACATCCGGCGAAATGGCAATTGCTTGTGCAGATATGGCATTAAGCGTGTTATTTGCGTTCTTTTCTGTATTTCGAGCCGAATGATCACTGGCCTTACTGGCATATTCAATAACAGCCACTTCATTTAACGCGGTCGAGTTATCGATCATGGCAACGTTTAAAACGTTCACTTTGCCATCAGCAACTGCGACTTCAAAATCACGGGTGGTTTTATAAGAAACGTAGCTAACATGTAACTTATAATCTCCTGCTTTTAAGTTGTTAAAAGTGTAGGTACCATCAAGCTTAACTGATGTATTCAATACGGTATTACCGTTTTCGATATGAACCGTAGCACCGATCAACGTTTCGCCGGTTTTGGTATCAGTAACCTGGCCTTTTAAAACGGTTTGGGCAAGTGTGGTAAATGAGCAGGATATGAAGAATAGAAAAAGAAATAATTGCCGTTTAAGCGGTAAAACTTTATTCATGTAGGGGTTTTTTAAATAAAAATCAATTTCATATGCGGTAAGCAGGCGCAATGAACCCCATCAATTCTGTGTAAAATCTGAATTTTCGACTTTGATAAAAACTCGTAATGTAATGGTAACATGGAGTAAACATTACCCATGATCTGGCTTGAATAAATTAATAATAGGGTTATACACCTCGTCTTTTTTTGAACAAATTTTCTACAGGTTTCAATTTGATCTTGCCGAAAATTCAAGTATACATGTCCAGAGTTATTACCAGGCAAAAGATCATCAGCGACTCCGGCGCTTTGTTCGAGCAAAAGGGATATTTAAATGTCACCATACCCGAAATTGAAAAAGCAACCGGAAAAACCAAGGCAGTTCTATATGGTTATTTTGAAAACCGGCAATCGCTGGCCAATGCGGTACTTGAGCATAACCTCACACAAAAACGTGCTCAAATACTCAGACAGGCAGCGCTTCAGCCGGATCAGATCCGCAAGCTTGGGGTACATATTGACTTGCATGACCCGGAGAAAAAGTCACTTATAGTAGTCGGAAATTCTTTACCCAATGCTGTCGAAACTATCCATGCCTATGAAGAAATGAAACGTATTGCGGCAGACGCGCTTATTATATGGCACCAGGATATTGTTGAATTAATAAATGGCGGGATCAAAACAGGCGAATTTACGATCAAATCAGAACCGGAAGAATTAGCCTGGTTGCTGATCTCGCTGGTTGAGGGCGCGCTATTGATTAGCCAGACAACACAAAATGCCAAACTTGGCTGGCAGTTGTTGAATCAGGCGAAACGTGAGTTTTTACAGCACCTTACCCTTTCAAATCAGGCGATATAGATAAAACGGCATTTTCAATTTAATGTAATAACAGGTATTAGCTAAAGCACACAGGTTTTATCCAGAATTGCATGCCAGTTTTGCAGCATGAAACGTTTAGTTATCAAGATCGGCTATCTAATACTTACGCTATGCGGATTAACACTGCAGGCATTGGCGCAATCAGGCAGAGGAAAAATATCGGGTAAAGTAATTGATGCCGTTAATGGTGCGCCGGTAGACTATGCCACGATCAGTATTTATAAACCGGGCAACACAAGTCCGTTCAACGGCATCAGTGCAGACATTAAGGGTAATTTTGTAGTCGATAATATTCCAGATGGTACTTATAAGGTTACTGTAGATTTTTTGGGTTACCAACGTGCCAACATAGATAACGTAATTGTTAAAGGCGGCAACAGCAGCCTTGGCGTCATTAAATTAAGCGCCACCCAAACGGCACTTAAAGATGTAAAAATTACAGCAAGCGCACCGGTAGTTGAAAACAAGATCGACAAAATGGTATACAATACAGCCAATGATCTCACTGCCCAGGGTGGTGTTGCTCTTGATGTATTAAAGAAAGTACCGCAGATCAGCGTGGATATTGACGGTAATGTAGAGCTTCAGGGCAACTCTGCCATACGCTTTTTGATCAATGGTAAACCATCAAGTATCTTCGGCGCAAGCCTAGCAGATGCTTTACAGTCAATCCCAGCCAGCCAGATCAAAAGTATTGAGGTAATCACCAGCCCCGGCGCAAAGTATGACGCTTCGGGTACCGGTGGTATTATCAATATTATTTTAAAAGACAACAAGGTACAGGGTATCAATGGCTCGGTAAACGTATCAGCCGGCACCCGGTTGGAGAATAGCTCTGTCAATTTAAATATCCGTAAAAATAACTTTGGCGCCGGGCTGTTCTTTAGCGGAAACGAGCAATTGAATACCCGCACTTATACTTCTAACAACCGGCATTCATACAATAACACAAGAGATACCGTAACCACACTATTACAGGATGGTTATGGTGGCTTTAAACGGCAGGGTTATGAAAGCGGGCTTAATTTTCAGTGGGATATTACAAAGTATGATAACGTGACCGCGACTGTTGGCCTTGATCATTTAAGCAATAATGGCGATGCAATGACCAATCAGCAGCAACAAATGCTTTCACCTGGTGGCACGTTGTTCAACAATCTGTCCAGTTTACGTAACTCTATCAGCAATATGGGTTCAACGGCAACAGATTGGAGCCTTAACTACAAAAAGACATTTAAAAAAGAGGGGCGGGAGCTTGACCTGCTCTATACTTCAAGCTACGGAACGCATAATTCCTTTGCCAGCCAACAACAAAACTATTTAACCGGTGGCTATCCGTCACAAGGTACTATCAGCAATAATCCCGGCCATGACCGCCAGACACAGATCTCGCTGGATTATACCGAACCTGTTAATGATAATTTTTCATTGGAAACAGGCGCAAAACTTACGCTTGAATCTTTAAGCAATAACGTCATTACAGATACGCTGTTAAACAATGGCGGCTATATTAATAATGTATCACAAACTTATGGCTTTAATTACAGCCGTAAGATTTACGCCGCTTACTTATCCGGTTCGTTTAAATTATTCCATTTTTTTGACGGCAAAGCCGGTTTACGTTATGAACGAACTGTAACCTCGGCCGATTTTGCGGGAACCAACATTCCGGGATACAATACCTTTGCACCGTCATTTGTGCTTTCACATAAACTGGATAAGAGTCAGTCTATAAAAATAGCCTATTCCTACCGGATTGAACGCCCCGACTACGGTGACCTAAATCCATTTTATAACATCAGCGATCCGCACAATATCAGTACCGGTAATCCCCTGCTTCGACCTGAGATCGGGCACAATTATGAACTCGGCTATAGCAAATCGTTTACAGACGGCAGCAACCTGATGGCATCGGCCTTTAACCGCTATAATACGGATGATATCCAGGCTTTCAGTACTTTTTATCCGTCATTGTATATCGGTGGTACAGATTACAGCAACGTAACACTTACCCAGCGATATAACATCGGCTCACAAACCGGTGTGGGCCTGAACCTGTTCGGTTCTATACCTGCCGGAAAATTCATATTTCGCTCAAATGTTCAGCTCGGCGAACGTACCAACAGAACACCCGGGCTAGCCAGCGTTACAGGTTTTGGTTATCGCGTTAACCTTAATGCTAGCTACCAGTTTCCGGCTGACCTGATGGCCGAACTATTTGGCAATTATAATTCCAGCCAAAAAAATCTGCAGGGTACACGCCCGGCTTTTGGCTTTTATAATATAGCATTGCGCAAGCAGTTCATGAATAAAAAGGCCAGTATAGGTTTTACTGCGGCAAACCCTTTTGCGCAATACGTTAACCAGGTAACCACCACGCATGGCGCAAGTTTTGACCAGGCCAATCTTCGCCGGGTACCTTACCGCTCGTTCGGTATCACGCTGAGCTATAAATTCGGTAAGCTGGAATTCAAAAAAGAGAAAGACGACCACACTAATGACCAACAGGTATTACCGCCAGATAATGGGAATTAAAAAAATATATCTTTATAAACATATCAAAGGTTTATCCGATAACACAAATCTGAAAACTGACTTTTCTGAGTAAATCAAACTAATCAAGCCTAAATCAATTAATTTCATAATTTACAAAAAATTACAATGGGCTAATTAAAGCAAACAGCGCTTTATTAATTATAGCTTCATTGGTGGTAACATAGAAAATCAATGAATTTATGAGGTTTAAAACAATAATAATTTGTGTGCTATTCAGTATTTTAAAATCTGAAATTACAAGAGCGCAAATACCGGATACTATTGAGTCGCGGTGGCAGAAATACATCAACCTGGACAATTACTGCAAGCCTTTCTGGAAAACAGACACCATATTTGATGAGAATGTGCAGCCTATTAAAGAAAACGGCAATATAAGTACCAAGCTGTTGTTTAAACCCGGCGATATACTATCTGTTAAAAGTGCAGATTATAGTAAAGAGTTTACACGTGGAAAAGATTGGGATTTTAAAAACGGCCAGCTCATAATATTACCGCAATCAACCATCCCATTTATTAATAAAGAAGATTTAGTTTTCAACACCAATAAGCCCGGCCTTTCAATGACCGGAAAAATCCCGGGCACCTATGTTTTGTTTACAGAAAGGCCTTTTTTTAGCGGTTTGCAGATTGTAGTGAACTATAAGAAAGAGAAAGGTGAACGGTGGCAAGGACCTATTCCATCAGTTTCAAAAACTAAACTCCCCAGTACCTTAGCGAAACTAAAAAATAAGCAAAACCTTAAGGTTGTATTTTATGGTAATAGTATTGAAGCAGGATACAATGCAAGTAGCCGCATGAATACCCCGCCTTTTATGCCAATATGGCCCGAATTGATAATTTATGATCTACGCCGGTATTACGGGCCGCAAATTACGTTCAGTAACCAATCGGTGCCCGGTAAGCTTGCCGGTTGGGGATTAGAAGAAGTAAAAAACAGAATAATTCCCGAAAATCCGGATCTTGTTATCATCGGTTTTGGGATGAACGATGGATCGTCTAAAGTACCGCCCGATCAATTTAGGCAGCAAATCAGCGGTATTATTGAAAGTGTAGTTCAGAAAAATCCGAATGCGGAGTTTATTTTGATAGCACCTATGTTACCTAATCCTGATGCCGTACAAAACGGCATTCAGGCATCTTATAAAGCCGAATTAGATAAGTTAGCAAGGAAAGGTATAATTGTAGCCGACATGACAGCGGTTCATTCAGAACTGCTCAAACATAAATACTACCAGGACATGACCGGGAACAACGTAAATCACCCAAATGATTATTTAGCGCGCTGGTATGCTCAAATTATTTCAGGTTTTTTAATAAAGAACTAATGATCAGTAACGAGTCTGCAGTACGTAATGAATTAGTATTTTTTGCTGATATTTATCATTACGATGAAAATGCGCTCTCGGGATTATAAATCAGTCATTCTTTTAGTCGTTGCGCTGGTATTTTCTAAACCTGGGGTATATGGACAGGTAGCAGACCATTTACAGTATGTTAACCCGTTTATTGGCACTGCCTCAAGCAATGTGGCTACTAAATGGGGTAGCGATGGCGGTACTTATCCTGGTGCGGTCGCGCCATCTGGATATATCCAATTAAGCCCGGAAACCCGGTTTGGAAAAGGGTACCATTATACAGACCAATCTATCTGTTATTTTAGCTGTTTCGGGCATATGAGCGGCTTTCCGGAAGGTTCGGCAGGCCGGCTTTATATTATGCCTGTAAAACATGCCGGCGAAGATTTTGACCCCGCCCGGTACAATCGTACTTTTTCACGCAAAAACGAAACCGCCATTCCCGGTTATTATAAAGTAAGATTTGAAGATGACCAGACTGTGGTTGAAGCCACCGCGACCGCAAGGACAGGCATGTTCCGTTTTACTTTTGCCAGCGGTACACGCCCCGAGCTGTTTATTGGTGATACCGGTGATCTGAATACTGTATCAGCTAAAATTGTGCAGACTTCAAACAATAATACTGTGTTCAATTTTTCCGAGCCTTTTGTCACAAAAAGACAAGTGAAAGGCGGCTGGATCTTTAGTTTTTCGCCAGCTGAAAAAGGTTTAAAAATCATTGAGCTGAAACTGAGTGCTTCGCCTGTGGGTTATTTAAGCGCGCAAAATAATATAGATAAAGAGATTGGTAACTTATCTTTTGGCCAACTACGTACCCGCGCCGCAAATGAATGGCTGAACAAGCTGTCTGTAATTGATGTTAAAGACGATAATGAGCAAAATAAAACCGTCTTTTATACCGCGCTTTATCATTCCCTGTTAATCCCCTGGGTGATTGATGATGCAGACGGCAATTACCGTGGTGCCGATGATAAAATCCACCAGAAGTCAGGCGCTCATCAATACGGCGCGTTTTCTCCATGGGATACATTTCGCTCATTGCACCCTTTACTTACTTTGCTCTATCCAGACAAACAACAGGATATCATTCTGTCCATGCTGGATATTTACAGGCAAACCGGGCATCTGCCAACCGAATCAATGACCGGTAACCATGCGCTGCCCATTATTGCAGATAGTTACCTGAAAGGCATCACCGGTTTTAGCAAGCAACTGGCCTATGCGGCTATGAGAAAAAGCATTTTGGAGCTACCTTTTGTCCAGACGGATATAGAGATCTATAACAAATTGGGTTATGTTCCTGCCACGCGCTCTGAGTCTGTCACCCGCACTGTTGAATATGCCTATGACGATTGGGCGCTGTCGCAGTTTGCCAAAGAAGTAATGCATGATACCGGTGATTACAATATCCTGCACAACAAAGCTTTTAATTACCGAAACCTTTTTAATGCCGATAACCTATTCATGCTGCCAAGAAACGGTAACGATTTCAAAATAAATCCGGGCATGTCAGGCTACAAAGAGGGCGACCAGTGGGTATACAGTTATTTTGTACCACACAATGCAAGGGATCTGATCAACTTGGGCGGTGGTAATGATCAGTTTGCCGACCGGCTTGATTCGGCGCTTAGTCACAACGTTATTCTTTTTGATAACGAAACGGTGTTTCACCTGCCTTATCTTTTTAACCAGGCCGGCCGGCCGGATCTGACCCAAAAATGGTTAAGGCAGATCATGCTAAGTCGTTTTAGTGATAGCCCCGGCGGGTTACCCGGTAATGACGACCTGGGTTCCATGTCAAGCTGGTATGTATTTAGCGCAATAGGCATTTACCCCGTATGTCCGGGACGGCCCTATTATGCAATAGGAATACCTGTTTTTAAGCACGTAACCCTGCATCTGCCAAATGGGAAAAAGTTTATTATTAACAGCAATGGCTTATCCCGTAAAAACACAGGTGTACAATCGGTTACGGTTAATGGCGGGCCCTGGAATCAGCTAACCCTATCCCATAAATTACTAACAGACGGGGGAAACATCCAATTTAATTTGGGGGATAAAGCAAGTAGTCGGTTAAAGGTCAAAGATCCGCTGGAACTATCAGAAACAAAAAAACAGCCGGATACTAAGGTAACAGTATATTCGGTGTCCAAAAAGATCGTTGCGCCCGACGAACCTTTCTCAGTTAGTTTTACATTAAAAAATACAGGGGCTACCGGGGTTAAAATGGTTAAGCTATGGGTAAACGGCAAAACTTATGCCTCCAAAAACTGCCTGGTGGCATCAGGAATCACTAAAACCGATACAATGCAATGCAGGATTTATCCTTTAGGTAAGATCAGACTTGCTATAGAAAACCAGAAACCGCTTATTGTAAATGTGAGATCACAGGCAGGTCCATCAGTTCCGCATTTCAAAATATCCGATCTTGACGCCACAGCTATGGTCAGGATCAACGAACCGCAGCAGCTAATTTATTCCGTTAAAAATACCGGGGGTCTTAAACAACTCTTTAAGATCTCGATAACAAAAAATGACAGCCTTATTTTTACCGATACGGTGACGCTAACACCCGGTGGGACGAGGACAATAAAACATAAGTTACCAACATCTTCAGCCGGTTTTCAAAAGTTAATGGTTGATAAGGAACAAATACGCTACAAGGTTTATAAAGATAACCGGGAGTCGTTGTTATTAGACCTGTCGCCCATTAATTATTCAGCGCAGGGTTTGATCAATGACCGTTCCGGGTTTAATAATGCAGGGCATATCATGGCTTCTGACAGCGCTAAAAGTGACGGAAGCCTGGTATTTAATGAACATACTTTTGTTGAGGTGCCTAACGCGTCCAGCCTTGACCATATGGACCAAACCATTACCGTGATGGGCTGGCTATACCCTACCGGCAATGAGCGCGGCTTAACAGATGTGATAACCAAAGGCGACAGCCATGTTTTACAGGTAAGCGATCACAATACACTTACATTTTTTGCCGGCGGCTGGGGCCGGGGCGATTGTACTGTTAAACTACCGGCCGACTGGAACAATAAATGGCATCACATTGCCGGAGTTTGCAACGGCCGGATGCTCTACTTGTACATTGATGGCATGTTAGCCGGAAGTACAATTACCGATAGCGATGCCAACCTATCCGTAACCAACAAATGGACGTTGGGCCGCAACGAAGAATTTCCTAATGAACGGATCTTTCATGGCCGGATGAATAAAGTGCAGGTATTTAAAGCCGCCTTATCTGCTGATGAGATACATTCAATTTTTGAAAGCGGGCCGGCTGCTTTACCATAGCGCAACAAACGGCGATAACTTGCCTAGTTGGACCATCATCTTAGTTGCTATTTATCTTTACTCAAGATGGTAAAGTTTGTACTGATGGTATTTCCTTTGTTGTCAACTAAAGTTAAAATATGGGCTCCCGGCGGCGGGTTTAATGCCATTTGATGAAAATCAACCGTAGCGCCAATATATTGATTGTCTAAATGCCAGAATATTTTTGTGCCCTGCTGGCGATGCGCAACATTACAGATCATCCTTCCGCGTGTACCATCTATCTCTAAGGGGATATATATTTTTGCACCGTCTTTCGGGTAAATTACTTCCATTGGCGATGTCCTTTCTGCAGGTGTGCAATCATTCCTGAAAGGCGGCAGGGTTTTATACTGGTAATTTTTTGTGCGATAATAATATTCCATAGCCGGCGGCAAAACAAACCAGCTTTTGTTTACGATCTGATCCGGCGGCACACAATCACTGTTAACCTGCCATTTCTCCGTTTTATCGAGGTGTACCAATTGGTGGTACAGGCAAACCGGTGACTTTAATCCACTGACCGGGATCCAAATATCGTCGGTATTGGTACAATATTCGCCTGCCCGGTAGCCACTTTCATGGCAAACTTTCACTTTAACCATTTCGCCCGTGGGCATGTCAAACCAATCGCGCGTTACGGGCAGTAGCCTGAATATTTCAAACATCGCTGGCGCAGCGGTAATAATACCCGTTAAGCCCGGGCGTCCCTCGCCATCTGTATTGCCTACCCAAACACCCACCACATATTTGGGGGTGATGCCTATAGCCCACCCGTCCCTGAAGCCGAAACTGGTACCGGTTTTCCAGGCCACACGCTGCGTCGATCCGAATTGCTGCCAAAGCATCTCTTCGCCGGGGCGCATTACTTCTTCCATAGCTTGCAGCGTGTAATAGATAGAGCCTGCATCAAGTAAACCGGTTTTCTCTAATTGTGGTTTTGTGGCAACAGACCGCGTGTACACAGGCGGATGGTAATCTGCCGGGTTATATTTACCATTATAGTTTTTATAATTATTTAGCACACGCGCCATATCGGCGTAAGTGCCGGCCATTTCCCACAAGGTATTTTCGCAGCCGCCTAATATTAATGATAAGCCATAAAAATCAGCAGGCTTTTTATAGGTGGTGATGCCTGTTTTTTTCAGGAAATCATAAAAACGTTCGTACTTATATTTTTGCAGCATTTTTACCGCGGGTACGTTTAATGACCTGGCCAGCGCCATTGATGCAGGCACGGCGCCGTCATAACCCAGATCAAAATTTTCAGGGTGATAACCTGCAATTTGCGTAGGGATATCGGGCATTAAACTGTTGGGTAAAATATAACCATCGTGCAGCATACTGGCATACAGCATGGGTTTTAGCGTACTGCCGGGGCTGCGCGGCGAGGCTATCACATCCACATTACTTTCCATCAGGGTATCTTCAGGATGGTTGATATTACCTGCATAAGCCAGTGTCGCGCCGCTTTGCACATTAAGCACTATGGCTGCAATGTTATTGATGTGGTTGGCCTTTAAAACCTGGTGGTGCCTTTCAATAATTTCGTTTACCTGCTGCTGTAACTCGGCTTTAATGGTTGTGGTAATACGGGTACTCCCCTGCTGACCGGCTGCCTGGTAATCATTTTTAAACCTTTCCAACAAATGCGGCGCCTGCTGCGGCAGCGGTACAGGTTTATCAGGCATTGGCTCAAGTTTGGCTAGCAGAGTCGTATTTTTATCGATAATGCCCGAGCTGTTTAATTTATCCAACAGTTGATTGCGCTTCCGCAATAAAACAAAACGGTTCTTACCCGGGTGCACCAGCGTAGGCGAATTGGGCAAAACAGCCATCGCGGCCATTTCTCCCCATGATAATTTATCAGGGCTACGCCCAAAATAACGCCATGACGCGGCATCAATACCTACCACATTGCTGCCAAACGGCGCGTTGCTGGCATAAAGCGCCAATATATCTTCTTTACTGTAGGTTAGCTCGAGCCGCAGCGCCATAACCATTTCAAGCAGCTTATTAAAAAACGTGCGTTTGTGGTTGCTTGCCAGGCGGATCACCTGCATGGTTAGCGTACTGCCGCCACTGGTTACGTGCCCGGCTTTTATATTTTGCCGGATAGCACGCGCGAAGGCCAACACATCAACACCGGGATGATGTTCAAAGCGTTTATCTTCAAAAGCGATGATACACTGTTTAAATTTTTCGGGCACTATGGTATCATACGGGAATCGCCATTGCCCGTCGGCAGCTATTGATGCACCAAGCAATTGCCCTTTATCATCATCAACAATAAAACTGGTGGGTTTGTTAAATAAATGTTTGGGAATGCAAAACCAAAATAAAAGGAACAATACCACCGCCACCGTTACTACACCAACCCTTGTGCGGCTTAATTTTATTTTACCTATCTGCATTAACGCCCGCCCTATTTAACAACCTCAACCCATTGGCCTTTTTGCAACGCATTTATCGACGAATTATACATAGCTTCACAATAAGCGGCAGGCATGTAAAAGCGCCCGGTATATGCCGCGTTCAACATCACATAATAGGTTACCGTTTGCTCTTCATCAATACCAAAATAGGTATTCACCCTGTCGTCCCTGATATCACGATAGTCTGATACTGACGATTTAAACACTTCGTCATTATCCATCAACCTGGTATTTAAGATCTCCCACCCTGACGGGAAGATCTGTGTGAGCGCCATATTGTTATACCTGCCTTGCCTGCCGGTATTTTTAATGGTTACCTGCGCTATAAAATCAGTGCCCTGTTTAATACTGCCAATGTCAACCGGCTGGCCTTTTAGCGTAATGTAATTAACACTCATCTGTAATAATCCCGAGTGGTTACCTTCCGCAGTTTCCTGGCCGGGTGCAGGTTGTCCTTGTTGTATCAGCCTTACATATAAAACATTGCCGCCGCGATTTTGCAGCATCACCTTGCCGTCATCTGCCGCAAGCTGTGTTTGCCACAGGTACGAACCCGAATTGACAGCAGCCTTAGCTTTACCCGACTGGTAATTGAAAGCAAGCTTAGCCCCGCTCTTGTTTTGTCCGCAATATTCGGCAATAGCCAATAGAGAGTAAGCTGTTGTTTGCGTGCTGTACCATTCGTCGGTAGACAGATGCGCCGCTACCGTTTGCACCATGCCCGATGCCTTTTGACGCTGGCCAAGCAGGGTCAGGGTTTCCAGTATCATTGCCTCGTCCCGCACATCAGATCCATAGGTACCATATAACTGATTGTACGGTTTAATGGTAGTCGGCAATCCGGCAATCATTTGCAGGCCGATCTCGGGCTGCCCTGCCAGTTTATAAGCCGCCGCCAACCTCCAGCGGGCCTCTACGCTTAAATATTTAAACTCTTTTAAGCGGTTCATGGCGCCAAGCTCAGGCGCATGCGCCAGTGCAAGCAAGTATAAACGATACGATTGTACCAGGTCGGCGCCGTAAAAACTGCGACTATCCGGCGCCCAGTTCAGGGCTTTTTGTTTTTGATAGCGTTTCCAGCTATCAATAAACCCGACAGGCAAAGTATAGCCTTTATTTTGCGCTGCCAGCATAAAATGGCCGGCATAATTTGTTCCCCATTCGTCGGGCTCGCTATCGCCCGGCCAATAGCTTAAGCCGCCGCCCTTTACCTGGAAACCATTGAGCTTACTGATAGCCAATTTGATATTACGTTCAGATTCGGCCAACTCACGTTCTGACAGATCCGTCAATTGCGCAAGATACAATTGCGGGAAAGCTGACGACGTAGTTTGCTCAACACAACCATGCGGATAAGTCACCAAATAGCCCAATCTTTTGGCCAGGTTAAGCGCCGGGATAGCAGACACCTCAAGCGTTGCCTTATTGCTGCCGCTGATGCCGACAGCCGTGTAGGCGCTGTTCCAAATCTCGCCGGGTTTAAGTTCTTTGATCAATGTTTTTGTAACCGGCGGGTTAGGGTTGCGGATATTCATTTCCACATCATACGCCGCGCTTTCATTTCCGCTGCGCGCGATGATGCGTACTTTGCCGACACCTATAAAATTCTTCACGTCCAGGTCAAAGGTCACCATCTGGTCGCCGGGCGAATTAAATGTGATTGTTTTTTTGTTGGCCCCATCCAGATTGCTAAAGGCATTTGATTGCACCTCGACATTAACCGTTTTTATGCTGTTCTCCATCGCGAAGACGGTGACCGGCAGGCTCACTTTTTCCGTCGGCCCCAACACACGCGGCAATGTAGCCAATAGCATCAACGGCTTTTTAACGGCTACAGCTTTCTCGGCCGCGCCATAACTGCCGTCATGACCTGCAATTACCATTACTTTTACCGAACCAATGTATTGCGGTAAGGTAAACCTGCGGGTTTGTTTTTCGCCTGCATTAAGGTGATAAGGCCCCATAAATTTCACTACGGGCTTAAACCGGTTAACAGATACGTTTTTGTTATTACCTAACGACTCATCACCACCGATACCTAAAATACGCTCTAACTTGCCACCGTAAGCACCCATTACGTAATCAAACAGGTCCCAGGTTTTTACGCCAAGCGCTTCGCGTGCGTAGAATGCGCTGTGCGGGTCAGGAGTTTTGTAGTTGGTCAGGTCTAATAAACCCTCATCTACCACCGCGATGGTATAGGTCATTTCTTTGCCCGATGCCTCAGAAACCGTAATTGCCGACGTGCTCTCCGGTTTTATTTTATCAGGCATATTGATCACCGGCTTCAGCACCGTCGCCGGGTCGTCAACCTGCAACGGTATAACACCATACATGCGGATAGGCAAGTCATTAACCGTTTGCGAATGGTGCTGCAGCAGTGTTACGTTAACAAAAACGTTTGGCGCCATGCTGCCATCTACCTTAAACTTATATTGCGTTTGTCCGGCATGGGTATCAACCCAAACCGATTTGATGATCTTGCTGCCATTTTCAAAGCTGATCAGCGCGCGTCCGTCGTTACCGGTAGGGATGGTTAAGGTAGCCTCATCGCCAACTTTATAAGATTTTTTATCAGATGTAAATGAAAGCATTACCGCGTCGGTAGAGTTGCCCTGCTGTAAACGTTCGGCCCAATCCATGTAAACGATCTTACCGGTTGAGTGCCCGGTTTGCGGGTCTTTAACCTTGATCAGGTAACGTCCCCAGTCGTCCTGCTTTATATTTAATGTCCATTTGCCTTTTCCGTTTACAACCTTAACGGTTGCTGTTTGAGCCAGTTTATTGTATTGGTTCTGGGTAAAATTACTCAGTTCGTCGCCGGTTTGATCCCACCACCAGCGCCATTGGATCTTGTATAATTCAACCTGCACATCGCGTGCGCCCGGTAATGGCGCGCCGTTAACATCAACATCGGCAATATCAATTACATGATCCTGCCCAACGCCCAGCATCCCGCTAAACGCGCTGCCCTCGGGTGTTTTAATACCCACATATCCTTTATAAACATTGTATGGCAGAGCCAATTGCTGGATACTGAAATTACCGCCCGGTTCAAAAACTTTCACCAGGAAATTTGCCCGTAATTGCCCCGGCGCCTGTTTTTCTACGTTGATGTTGGCGTCAATAGGCGTTGTGCCTTCAGCATTCAACCGGCCGTCAAAAACTGTTTGGGTTTGGGTTTTAAACACCAATGTAGGGTCATCAAACACATAGTCGGAGTAGCCTTTAAAACTTGTGTTTTGCTGCGATAAAAACGCGTCAACCTTGGCTTTCAGGTTTTGGGCAGCACCACCAAATAACCATTGCGCTTTAAGCGTTCCGTTGCTGCCGCTGCCTTTGGTCAATGCTTTTTGTCCGCCAAAAGAAAGATCGAGCTTTAAGCGATTAGGCATGATGGTTTCAACCTTGATAGTTTTCTCGAACGATGCCCCGCCCACTTTTACCCGTGCCAGCCAGTTACCCGTTGGCGACCCTAACGACGTAGCGGTATGGAAACTGTAAAAACCATCAACCGAACCACTTTTTATAACACGTTTAAAGAGCTGCCCTGCCGGGTTATAAAACTCAAATGACACAGGATGGTCGGGCGGCAACGTATGCAGCTTATCTTCCAGAATGAATGATACATATATTGAATCGCCGGGCCGCCATACGCCACGTTCGCCGTAAATAAAACCTTTTAGCCCATTTTGTACCTGCTCACCTCCCACATCAAACTTTGATAGTAATAATGAACTGCCATCATCCAACCTCAAATATCCACGCTCATTGCCCTTTTTAGCGATCAGCAAATAAGGCTTGTGCTTTAAATTAAAACTGGCAAATCCGTTAGCGTCCGACGATGTTTTCAGGATCACCTGTTTTTGATAATCAAGCAATTCCAAACTCACATTGGTCATTGGCGATGCATCAAGGATATTGGTTACCGCTACCAGCATATTGTTATCATTGCCGCGTTTGGCAATCAATCCGATGTTTGAGGCCAGGATATTACGTGTGGCCCATTTTTCTTTAGAGTAATAAGAGTCTGTACATGGATCGGCGCGGTCCTTCCAGTTAAAGCCATCGGGATAATAGTTGTTATACCTTTTCCAGAAATCATCGTCCTCATCAATTGAATTTGACAATGATCCTTCACCCATTTCTTCGCCTTCTCCATCCCCGTCAGTTTCATCGACTTTATCTTTTTTAGCGCCGCCAACCTTGCAATCGTAAAGCGAATAACTTCTCCTAAAGCCAATGATCACCCTATAAATGGCGCCCGGATCGGTATGCAGCAGGTGGTCGATATCCAGCATAAAGCGGTTGGTTTTATGCAGGTTCAATGATTTATCATTGTTTAACTTTATGGTAGTGCGCACTACAGGTTTGGCAACCTGCCTTAGTTGTTCTTCGCCGTTAAAATCGTTGTTTTGCAAAAACTGGGGTACATTATTTTCATATACTTTGATAATGCTTACATCGACAGCGGTTAAGTTGGCAGCCTCAAAAGGCATCATCAATTTGCCCGAGCCGGGTAATATTACGCCCTTACCGGGGATAGTTACCGAAGGCAGCCTGTTTTCAAAAAATACATTTGCGCCAAACGCGGTAGTGATCTTTTTATGGTTGATGTCATTAACCCCTTCGTTCACAAAAGCCTGATAATTGCCGTCTAAATGATCTGGAGCATAGATCTTAACTAAACTTCCGTCAATAGTGTATGCCGCATCGGCTACATTTTTAAGGCCAACCAAACCGTTCAGTTCCTGCCCTATCAGTATCGGGTTTGAAAATTGTACCTCAACATATTGGTCATGATCTTGCACAGCACGAATTTTAAGCACTTTAAAATCGCCAATGGCGGGTATTGCAACAGTTTGAAGATCCTTATTATCCACGTTGATAACACTGCCGTCCCATTTTATATTGAGCAATTGCTGGGCAGACGTACGTGTTATATTATCTATAACAAACTGATGGGTATTCGTGGCATCATTATGCTGCCAGGTAACCAATACCGGCGATGGATACGATTGCGATATGATCTTTTCAATCCTGGCGGGGTCTTCCTTATCAGCTGTTTGGATAACGCCGGTTACCTTCATTTTGTCAAGCGACGTCCGGGTAGCTGTTTGCAGGTTATTAATAGCTATGGTAAAATCAGGCTTTAAGGTTTGAAAATCGAATTTAAAATGCTTCATCTCGCCAGGGACAGCAGTTATCTGGCCCAGGTTAAAATCAACCTCATAATTTTTGTTGGACTCGAGATCAACATCGGGTTTAAACTCTATGGTTTGCTCGTCAACCCAATAAGCTTTTCCTTTTACTGATGGCGAAATATTAAAAACATCATTGCTTACCGCTTCATTACGGGCATGGCTTGTCTGCACATCGCCAGCAAGTTTTACCCGGATAGTACTCGTTTTTGAAACCATACCAGCGGTGTATGATTCTATATATTTGTTAAAAACCGCATTATCGTCGGTTTTATGCGAGTGCTTTATCCATAAAAAAATACCGATGACTAAAATTGCCAGCACAGTGCCGATAACAATATTGTGCTTTTTGCTATTAAGTGTATCTGATGTAGACATGGTATTGCTGTTGAGGTTGAAATCAAATATACTCAGGTTAATTTAAAACGATCAGAAATTTATACTTCGTTTTTGAAATATAATCTGGCACGCGCTACCATACATCAAAAGTCTTCGTCATGACCATAGAACAGTATATGCCATACCTACCCAGCTCGTTCGTAAGCGATGGTTTATGTTTGTAGAACTAAAAGCACGAAAAACACATAGTTGAATGCATAGAAAAAGTGCCCTTAAACTATGTTTAAAGACACTTTAAGTTGTAATTATACAACTTTATTATTTGGATTTAATATTTAATCAGGCAACCCATTGTAAAGTTTAGCCACACTAACCAACTTTAAAATAGCGTCCTTAGCCGCGATAGTTGCACCTTGCCTGAAACCAAGGCTTTCATTGTTTTCAAGCACGATGAAATTCAGGCCTGAGGGCGAGCTAACACCAATAAACCTGGTGCGCAAAGCCGGGATGCGGATAAGGCTGACATTTGACCTGGAAGTATCTGATCGATTAGCCTGCACACTACGCACAGCTGCCAGGTCTGAAGATAAGCCGAAACCGGCAGTTTCCCATTTGTCTTTGTTTTTTACAAATTCGATAGCAGTTTGAATTTTGCCCGACTCATCAACCAGTGGCACTTCTATTGCCGCTAATGGCTTAACTATTGCCTGCACATCCTGGCCTGCTGTATATTTTTTAATGTCATCAAGGCCTATCATAAACTTATTATACTGCTTACCTGCTTTTAATGATCTGAGCTGACCGACGCTTGTCAACCCGAAGGTTTGAAAATTCTGGTCGGTTACCATGGCTGATAATGTTTGGACAGCCTTATTGACCTGATCGCGGGAAATGGTTTCGACCTTGTTGCTGGGTTGCGCCTGGTCTTGTGAAAAAATAAGTACCAATGCCGTAACAAAGGCGGTAACCACAAATAGTTTTATTAATATTTGATTTTTCATGTCTATTAGTTTTAATGGTTGTACTTTATTTTTTAGCGATGTTGTAATAATCATCCCAATGAGTATAACCCGGCCCGTTAACATAGGCATCATAAGTAACCCATCTTGAAGACCCCTGTCCTACCGGTTCGGGATCGCGGAGATAAACGTAGTTTACATTATTAAAAACGGAATAAGCGCTTATCACCATCATATGGCCGCCACCACCGCTCCAATGCCATGAAAAACAAAATGGCGCACCATGACATGAGATCTGACTTTTTATCTGTTCCCAGCTAAGCGGCGCGTCCGATGTATGATCGGCAGTGAACCCATATTTATCAAACTCGGGCCAGCCTCCGTTATTACAAGCTGCCGGCGTAGGCGAATTACAGCAATTTGACAACCCGAATTGCTTGTTTGCTTCGTCGCATTGCTGCACGGTAACGCCAAAAAAGCCCATTGCCATTTGGCCGCTTGCTGCCCAGCACCAGTTACTTTGCTGTTGCCCTACTACGGTAAGGTTTTGGGAGCCGACATTCGGATCGGGGGTGCAGCATCCGGAAACAAATATTAGCGTAACTGCATAGAATAATGTTCTAAATTGTTTCATAAACTTTAATTCTTATATAATTACGCCTACTCTGCCCAGTTTTCGGCTTCCCTGTTAGATAAGATGACTAACCAATTATTTAATTTATTATAAACAATTAACGGCCAGCACCTTAATACAAAGATATGGTGGCGAATAAGCTGAATCATAGCGTATAAATACGGTATCTTTAAAGTACAATCCCCTGATAGTGCGTAATGATTACTTTAGCAAGGCAATACAACCCATTAAAAAATATTAAATTTCATGTAACGATTTTTGATAACCGGAGTTTCCAATCATATAACACAAATAATTAAACCAAACCTGCTTGAATATACTAACCGATAATGCTTTGATGTTACAGGTAAAAACTGGTGACCTTGACAGGATGAGTTTGCTCTTTGAGCGGCACAACCGCGCATTATTTGGTTTCTTATTTCATATGACACACCGGCGCGAGGCCAGTGAAGATATGGTGCAAAATGTGTTTTACAGGATGCTTAAATACCGGCACACGTTTTCGGCCGATAGCAACTTTACCGGTTGGATGTACCATATAGCCCGCAATGTATTGAAGGACCAGGTAAAAAAACAAGGGATAGCCAACAAGTATGACCACATTGATGATCATGAAGAAAGCATTCCCGGTGGCATATCGGCAGACGAGCATTTGGTTAAAAAGCAATCGCATTATGAATTATATGAAGCAATGCGAAAGTTAAGCGACAGCGACAGGGAGATCTTAACATTGAGCCGTTTCCAGGAATTAAAATATACTGAAATAGGCGAGATCATGGGTATTACTGCCGGGGCCGCAAAAGTAAGGGTACACCGTGCCGTACAAGAATTGAAACAGATCTATTTAAAAAAGGAACTTAAAACAGGAACACAATGAAATGTGAGCAATACAGGGAACTGTTTATAGATTGGAACGATAACACATTGGGCAATGCAGAACAGGCCGAGCTGGAAAAGCACCTTAATGATTGCCCTGCCTGCCGGGAAGAATTTGCCGCCATGCAATTGACCTGGGATGATTTAGGTGAAATAAATACGCCCGAACCTTCGGCAGCAATGCAAGTAAATTTTCAACATATGCTTGACGATTTTAAGCGCTCGGCTGATCAGCAAAGCAAATGGAGCAAACTGACAGACCAGATCAGTCAGCTTTTACAGCTGCGTTTGCCATTGGCTTATTCGCTGTTAATAGTATTAGTTTGTGTTGGAGGTGCCTATTGGTTAAGGCATGACAATAAGGAAGAACAACAATTACAGGCGTTGAACGCGCAGGTGCATGAATTAAAACAAACCATGATGCTGGCCATGTTGGATAATCCTTTAGCGTCTGAACGGATAAAGGCAGTGAGCTACACCAACAATATCAAACACGTTGATAACCGGATAATAAATGCACTGTTTGAAACGCTGAATAACGACCCGAATGTAAACGTGCGTTTAAGTACGTTAGAGGCGCTGGCACAACTGGGTAACCATGCCGAAGTGAGGGCCGGCCTGGTACAAAGTATAAAAACGCAGGACTCGCCGCTGGTACAATCAGCTATTGCTGATGTGATGTTGAAGCTACAGGAAAAGAACTCGGTAAAATCATTTAAAGAACTCTTGAAACAAAAAAACCTTGACCATGGTGTCAGGGATAAGATCAACGAAACGATAACCAAACTCATTTAAAAACAAGCATATGAACAAGTTATTAATACCTGTTTTAACAGGTGCCGGGCTGTGCTTTGCCCAATTATCAGGGTGGGCTCAGGATTACAAAACCCATGTAAGCAAGCAGTTTAATTTTAACAAAGGCGTTGTAGCGGTTTATAACATAGATGGCGCCATAAAAGTAGAAGGCTATGCAGGCGATAAAGTACTCATAGAGATAGATGAAACCATTACCGGCAAAACGTCCCAGGATATTGAAAAAGGCAAACAGGAGTTTAAACTTGGCTTTGATGAAAAAGCCGATAGCCTGATTGCCTACACAGCACAACCTTATGATACCCGTCCCCGTCCGCATTGGGATAATAGTGATAAGAAACGTTATTACTATGTACAGCTTGAATACACCTTAAAAGTACCTTACAATGTAAGCCTGCGCATATCAACCGTTAATCATGGTAATGTCGAAGTTCATGATGTGGCAGGTACATTAAAAGTAAATAATGTAAATGGACCCATAACTATTACCAATGCTAAAGGCACTACCATTGCCAATACGGTTAACGGTGGTATTACGGCAAATTACCTGGCAGTACCTCCTGACGAGTCAAGCTACAGGACCATAAATGGTAAGCTTGAAATAACTTATCCAAAGAATTTTGCCGCTAACCTGCAATTTAAAAGCATGAATGGTGAATTTTTTACAGATTTTGAAGACACCAGTTTTTTACCTACGCAAGTAATAGTCACCAAAAATAAGAACGAAGGTGGCACGGAATATAAACTAAATAAAGACACCCAGATCAAACTGGGCGCCGGGGGCAAATTATTTAAGTTCGAAACGCTTAACGGCAATATTTATATCAAAAAACAATCTTAAATTTCAGAAAAATGAAAGCAATTAAATTTACAGGATTTATCCTTGCAGCTATATTAAGCAATACCCGCCTGATGGCACAGGAGCAGCAGTTGGTTGTGCCGCTAAGCGACCCGGGCAAAGCATATAAACTAAACGTAGGCCTTACAAGCGGCTCAATTAAAGTAAGCGGTTACGATGGCAAGGACGTAGTTATTGACGTTACAGGAGCACCTGAGCGTAATAAAAATCAGCATGAAACAGAAAACGGGATGAAACGGTTAAGCGGTGGCCAAAATGTGGCAGTTAATGCACGTGAAAAAAACAATGAAATAAATGTTGAGGCAGAGAACATGAAAACAGTTAGTCTGGAACTAAAGGTGCCCAAAAACGCCACCAGTATCAAACTATCGACAGTTAACAATGGCAATATCAACGTAAACGATGTAAGCGGCGCGCTTGAAATACAAAACGTTAACGGTTTTATCAGCGCCCTCAATATTTCAGGGTCTGTTGTGGCTAATACAGTTAACGGAAAAGTGTTGGTCACTTTCAAAAATATGGACCCCAAAGCAGCCATGGCGTTCAGCACACTTAACGGCAATGTTGATGTAACCTTCCCGGCAAGTTTAAAAGCTAACTTTAAGATAAGGTCAGACCAGGGGCAGGTTTATAGCGATTTCGATATGGTAGGTGATTCGTCGCACCCCAAAGCGACTAAAACTGCGAAGGATGGCATGTACCGTTTAACTATTGAAGACTGGATATATGGCAAGGTCGCCGGCGGCGGCCCTGAAATATTGATGAAGAACATGAACGGTAATATCTACCTGCACAAAACTAAATAACAGAGGTCTAAGCTCGTTCATCATGAAAACTTTTATAGCGGTTTTAACTACCGCCTGGGCATGCTTTGTCTTTAATTTTGCCAACGCTCAAATAACCGGCCATGTAGTAAACGGCCATAATAAAGGGGTTAACGGCGCTACGGTGATGTTGTTAACCGCAAAAGACTCGGCAGTGGCAAAACCCGCCGTAACCCTTGCTGATGGCAGTTTTAGTTTTACACCCGTAAAAGGTGGTTTGTACAGGGTAAACATTAGCACTGTTGGTTACCAAAATTACAAAGGAGCAATTTTTAATGTGGGTGACAAGGCGGTTGTATTGCCGGTTATTGTTATTGAAGACACAAGTAAAACTTTAAAAGAGGTGGAAGTAGTGGCCAAAAAAGCTTTCATTGAACAAAAGATCGATCGTACTGTGGTGAATGTGGGCACATCTATTTCAAATACCGGTGCAAACGCGCTCGAGGCTTTAGAAAAAGCGCCGGGCGTAACAGTTGATGATAACGGCCAGATCAGCTTAAAAGGAAAAAGCGGGGTCCTGGTGTTGATTGATGACAGGCCTACTTACCTGTCAGGCGAAGACTTGGCTAACTATCTGAAAGCAATGCCTGCCTCACAACTTGACCAGATCGAACTGATGTCAAACCCGCCGGCTAAATATGACGCCTCGGGCAACTCGGGTGTGATCAATATCAAAACAAAAAAATCAAAGATCAGGGGGTTTAATGGTTCATTTGCGGCAAGCGCCGGCAAAGCTCAATACTGGCGCACGCTTGAAAGCCTAAACCTTAATTATCATACGGGTAAAACTAACTGGTTCGCGTTAGCCGGTTATGGTATTCAGAAAAATTACCGCAGGTTAGACGTTGGCCGTACTTACCTGGATGCTGATCATAATGTCACATCGTCTTATTCTGAATTAGCCTACTTCCATCCCGTTAATTATAACCCCAACTTAAAGATGGGGATGGATTATTATTTATCGCCAAAGACAACTATCGGTTTTGTACTAACCGGCACCTTGTCGTCAGGCGATAACTACAACCCTGTTAGTAGTGTACTACAGGATAATGCAGGGCGTATTGATTCGCTCATTACCTCTAAAAACGATTCGCACACCAAAAATTACAGCGGCGGCATCAATCTTAATTTCAGCCATCAATTTGATAGTTTAGGTAAGGTTTTAACATTCGACCTGGATTATTTAAAGTATAACAATAACCGCGATCAAACCTTTTTTAACAACACCTATAACAGCGCGGGTATGCTGGGTGGTGTACAGGATATAACAGATCACCTGCCTGCAAATATTAATATTTACGCGGCAAAAACTGATTATGTACAGCCCTTACCCGGCAAAGCCAAATTATCCTTCGGTTTAAAGGCCAGTTATGTAAACACCGATAACTCGGCCAATTATTTTAATATAATAGACAATGTCAGCGTAGTAGATAATAACAATACCAACCGCTTTCTTTATCGCGAAAACATAGATGCAGCTTATGCCGGCTATAACCAGGAGTTTAAACGCTTCACACTACAGGCAGGTTTGCGCGTAGAACACACCAATGTTAATGGTCACCAGTTGGGTAATGCCCAGGCTCCTGATTCTTCATTTACCCAACATTATACAGGCCTGTTCCCTACCACTTATTTGTTATATAAATTAGATAGCGCGGGTTCAAATACGCTAAAATTAAGCTATGGTAGACGTATTGACCGGCCTTATTACCAGGACCTGAACCCTTTTAAAACCATCCTTGATAAGTACAGTTCGTTTGAGGGCAATCCATTTTTGAAACCACAATACTCTTCCGACTATCAATTGATGTATAGTTACAAAAGCATTTTTTCTGCAGGTGTTGAATACAACCCTACTTACGATTACCAGGTAGAATATGATTCGCAACGGGGATCTACCTTTTCTGCAACCAGTATAAATTTAGGGAAGCGGGTTTTTATGGGTTTGGAAGTTAACCTGAACCTTGACCCGGTAAAATGGTGGAATTTTAGTTTACATACAGAACTTAACCGCACCAGTTACCAGGGCCAGCTTATCGGTTCTTATTTAAACAACAGTTCAACCTATTGCTATCTGAGCAATAACAACCAGTTCGACCTGTCAAACGGCTGGAATGCAGAAGTATTTACCTTTTATCTATCCCCGACAAGGGATGCGCAATTTACCCACGTTTTCCGCGAGCAAACCAATGTCGGCCTTTCCAAAAAGATCCTTAACAACAAAGCAACAGTCAAATTATCCGCAAGGGATATCTTCCGCGCTAATTTTTCCGGCGGTAATATCACCAACATCCCTAACGTAATTGCCACTTATCATAATGATTTTTCAAACCGTTCGGTAACACTTGGGTTTACATACAATTTCGGTTCAAATAAAAATGACAAAAAGAAACCCGATACCAATAACGCGGCCGACGATGAAGCCGGCAGGGTACGTAATTGATCGGCCCGATCTTACAGAAGGTATAAATCAGTAAAATAACCGGGCTGTCAACCATTAATGCGTGACAACCCGGTTATTTATTATTGTAATTAAAAGTCTTTGTTGGATATTATTTTTTTATCTACCTTGTACTTATGCAATAATTTGATTTGCAAACCTTTACCAAACCAATGCAAACCGTATTAACCATTGTTACTGCAATTGAACCTGCCCGCAGAAACGAGCTGGAAACGATATTAGGTGAAATACAAAAAGACCTGTACGGCAACAGCTATATCCCGTTTGCAAAACTCAGCCTGCTCCATTTTGCAAGTTTTGTTATTATTGAAACCCCTGCCGCAGAACCGCTTTTGGTATTTGAAAACAACTTTGACGGCGACCTGTCGGCTTACCTTGACGAATTACTAAGTGTTGCCAGGAACGGTATTGATCAGATCTACAATTGTTGTAAAGGCTATGATCCGGCAAATGGCAAAGCATATTTTACGGCACATACCGTACTTCCTAACGCTTACCATATTGGCAATACCGGCCGTAAGGCAAAAGACATTGCTAACAACCGCCAATTAAGGCTAACACTACAGGATCATCTTGATGGATTACAACTCACGTCGCTATCAGAAACAGCACTTAGAAAAGATATTCAGTCATACACAGGCACGCTTGACTCCGCTTTATCCTCGCCGTTGCCGTCACATCAAACCTGGATACAAAAAGTCATGCCGTGGGTAACCCTCGTGCTGTTCGGCATTGTATTTATCGCGTTGTTACCTATTGACCTGATCGCGGTGATCATACTTCGTTACAAAGAAAACCACGATGCCTCTGATACCGCGCCCGAAGACCCTAACCAGGTTGGCAAATTAATGGAAAACGAGAACCAGATAGCACAGAACCATTTAGCCAGTATCACCGCCATAAAACCCGGCTGGTTCAGGCTTAACTTATTGCGCTTTACGCTGTTTGCTGTTAACCTGCTTGCCCGCATCTCAAACAAAGGCAAACTTAGCGGCATACCTAGCATTCATTTTGCGCATTGGTCAATTATCGATAATAAGCAGCTTTTATTCCTAAGTAATTTTGACGGGAGCTGGGCAAGCTACCTTGATGATTTTATAGATAAGGCCAGCCACGGATTAACGGCTGTATGGAGTAACACCGTGGGCTTTCCAAAAACACGGTTTTTGATACTGGATGGCGCGACTGACGAATTTCGTTTTAAAGCTTACGCCAGGGGTATGCAGGTCCCCTCGCTGGTTTGGTACAGCGCCTACCCTGATCTAACCGTTCAAAATATCGACAAAGACAGCAAAATAAGAGAACAAGTATTAACTGATATTTCTGAAGAAGAAACCAAAACCTGGCTTAAACTTTTTTAACATGGCGATATTAGACTTTCAGGATATACAAGGTTTTATACTCACCTCATACGCCGGCAACATGCCCTGTGCAAATTACCTGTTGCTGAAGATCAACGAGGCGGCGGCTTGCCGGAAATGGCTGAAAGAAATTTCAGGCAGCATTACCACTGGTGTAGACCGAAAAAGTGACTTCGCGCTTAACATTGCTTTTACAGTTACAGGGTTGGCGGCTTTGGGTTTTAAAGAGCCGGACCTACAGACATTTTCCGTTCCTTTCCAGGATGGAATGAGCACAAAGATCCGTCAACAATTATTAGGTGACAATGGTGATAGCGACCCGGGTAAATGGGCCTGGGGTAACGACACTAACCCGGTAGACATTTTATTGTTATTGTTTGCCAAAGACGAAACAGAACTTGCCCTTCAGCGTAAAAAAATAGATGATGGCATTGCTGTAAACAGTGGGGTCAAACTGGTGACCGCATTAGCAGCCGGCCGGCAGCCTGACTCGAAAGAACATTTTGGTTTCCTGGATGGCATTGGCCAGCCGGTTATTGAAGGTACCGGGCGCGAAGCCAAACAGGCCGATCGTACCGGCCACGCAACGGTGGTAAAAGCCGGCGAATTTATTCTTGGCCACGAAAACGAAATGCTGATGCCTGATCCGCTTCCGGCAGGGCCCGGCCTTCCCGATTTCGGCCTGAATGGCACCTACCTTGTGTTTCGACAGCTTGAACAGCACGTGCACAAATTCTGGCAATACGTGCGTGAAGCTGCACCGGCAGACCCTGATCGCCTTGCTGCAAAGATAGTTGGGCGCTGGAAAAGCGGTGCGCCCCTTACAGAGTACCGGGATAAAGACCCTGAAACTGCACCCGCTGTCAACCAGGAAAACAATTTTAGTTTCGCTGCTAAAGATCTGGATGGTTTCGGATGCCCGGTTGGCGCGCATATCCGCAGGACCAACCCCAGGGATTCTTTGTTTGACGACCCTGAAGTTTCCTTGCGCACCCTTAAACGGCACCGCATTATCCGCCGTGGAAGGTCATACGGCGACAAATCGGCCGACGTATTTGTCGACGACGGTAAAGAACGGGGGCTGCATTTTATCTGCTTAAACAGCAATATTGAAAGGCAGTTCGAGTTTGTTCAGCAAAGCTGGTCAAATAATCCTTCGTTCAGCGCGCTCAATAATGAAACTGACCCGCTTATCGGCCCTCGCAATGATGGCAACGTGTTTAGTATACAGGGCTGCCCTGCACGCACACGCGTTCATAACCTGCCGGAATTTGTAACAACCAAAGGCGGTGCCTATTTTTTTATGCCGGGTATTAAAGCATTGCAAGCTATTTCAGGGTAAATGGGATACATTAATTAAAAAATAAAAATTAGCTTTATATAACCATCTATTAAAACCATTATGAAGATTTCCCGACCTACACGCAGTGTTGTTAGTTGTTTTGTATTTTGTTTATTGGCCTTAAACAGCTTTGCACAGCGCGAGCGTTTTACGGCTAAAAAATTTGTAGACAAAGCCGGTGACACCCTGCGCTACTGCATTCTTGACCCCGACGGGGACACGCTGCGCAGTACACCCCTGGTGATATTTTTGCATGGCAGCGGAGAACGCGGGTTGGACAACCAGGCACAGCTAAAATGGGGCGTTATGAACTTTGCTACCGACCAAATGATGGCCATGCACCCCGCTGTTGTTATAGCACCGCAATGCCCACCGAACGAACAATGGGCCAATGTGTCGCGGACCAAGGGTAGCGTTAAAGGCACCCTCAATGCCCAACCCAGTAAATCAATGCAGGCCTTGCGCGAATTAATAGATCAGGTGATTAAAACGCAGCATGTAGATCCCAAGCGCATTTATATTACCGGCTTAAGCATGGGCGGTTTCGGAACGTTCGACGCGTTGGAACGTTATCCAGACCTGTTTGCCGCAGCATTGCCTGTTTGCGGTGGCGGCGATGCAAGCAAGATCAGCATAGCCGCGCACGTACCGATGTGGATCTGCGCCGGTGCGGATGACCCGACCGTAAACAACCAATACTCTTTTGACATGGTGACCGAGTTACGCAAAGCAGGCGCACGGCCGGGATTTACGCTTTACCCGGAAACAGGCCACCTGTCATGGCTGTCTGTTTATAGTGATCCACATATTATGGAGTGGTTATTCAGTCAGTCTAAGAAATAACAAATTCGTCAAGTATAAAACAAGAAACCCAACCTTAATAGTTGGGTTTCTTGTTTTATACATTATCCAGATAATCCGGCGGAAAAACCTGCTGCTTATATTTTTCGCCAAGCGCCTGCATTTTTTTAAGATAATTGGCATCCACTTGTACGGGTGGTAACAAAACGCCATTTTCTGTAGGACGACCGGCTTCCATAAAAAAGGCTTCTAAACCGGCTGGTACTACCACGCAAAGCATTTTGGCTACCTGGTCGCTTTTATTTTTAAACTGATGAACGATACCTCCCTTAGGAATGGTAACAAACGAACCTTTTTTGGCTATATAAGTTCCGGCTTCTGATTTTACTTCGACCTCGCCCTCGGTCACATAAAAAGATTCCTGGAAATCAGGGTGCGCATGCGGGCCTGGGCCACCACCAGGCGGGATCAAAAAATCCATAATAGCAAACTCATTATTGGTTTGTTTGCCCGTTACCAACATGCGGTAAGTATTGCCTGCCATAGAAACACTTTCGCCTTCGGTTGGGCCGGTAACCACCGGTGCGGGTTTTGAATTTTCCATTTTGTTTTTTTCGTTTGATCAAATATCGGCAGAAAATCAATCCTTTGCAGTATATACCTTAACCGGACCAAGCAAGCCGGACTCCAGCAAAGGTGTATTTACGTTCAGCATATCAAACCTGAAAACCTCGTGTGTTTTGGTAAGTCTTTTATCTACAGGCAAACTCAGGTCATGTACTACCCGGTTAGCCCATAAATTGATTACATCCACCTGTAAAATATTGCCGGTTGGTTTTACAGCGCCGGTAATTTCAACACGCCATGGGGCACACCATAAAACGCCCAGTTTTTTTCCGTTCAGGCGCACTTCTGCCACATCTTTGACATCACCCAGATCAAGAAATAGCCTCTTGGATTTACGCATTTTCTTATCTGCATTATTTTTCAGGTCAAAGGATTTTGTATAGGTTGCTGTACCCGAATAGTATTTAATACCATCTTCAGGCCGTTTTGTCCAACTGATCAGTTCAGGAAATTGCGCCTTAGCCGGACCACCCCATTGCGAGTCGAACGCGGCTGTCCACGAGCCTTCCAGTTTTTCAAACTCTGCAAGCTGTGGAAAATTCTTTTCAGAAGCCCCTTTAGCATTCACAGCAATTGGTTTACGGAATACCACAAAATAAGAACTGAACGCGTCCATTTCAAGAGGTAAAGTGGTAGCGCCGTTTGTTTGCTCAAAAGATTTTGCCGTTATAGATTTACCAGATACCGCGTCCCAGATCTCGGGTTGTTTGCCCGAAACACGGAAAGTAAAGCTGCGTGTTTGATGCTGATTGGTGCGGTTGATCACAAAATAAATTTCAGCATTACCGCTTGTGCGGTGGATATAATCAAACTGATCAGAATTTTCGGTTTGCCCTGTAAAAGAAAAGTCAGGCGAAACGCCGTCAGCAAGCAGGATCTCTTTTGGTGTTTTACCCCATATTATACGCCCTTTGCCTAACTTGCGCTCGGTACGGGTTTTACCATCCAGATTGCCCCAGATCTCAGCAGCTATTTTTTTCACCTCGGTATCGCACTCCGGGTAATTTTTTAATTCGGCCGACATACCCGGCGGTGCGCCAACCACTGTCGCGCCCATCATGATCAACTCTTTAAGTTTTTTAATTACAGGTAATGACATTGCGGTTGACTGATCAGAAGATACCGATAAGCCCTGGTAGCCGCCCACCTCCTTAGTAATTTCAGGCACCGGCGATACGCAATTTTGCAATACTAGGAGTTTATAATTCATTCCATCAGGCAATGTAATCCGCCCGTTTTTTACGGTCATCCTGGTCAGTAATACTTCCGGGTTACTGTAGTCGCAATCATAGCCCGGGCCGAGTGTTGGGATATTATATTTAGGCGGTGCCAATAATGGCGGTCTTTCGCCCAGGTAAAAACAAACATCAGCAACAAAATTACCCTGCTGCAGCATGTACTGGCAACGCGACAGGTAACTAAAAAATGCAGGCGATTGCTCCCACCAGGTAATGTTCGGGGTAAAATGCTGCCCTGCACAATATTCATAACCCGGTTTACCGTCTGATGGCGGCTGACAGGTAGCCGCATGCAGCATGAAGCGGTTTATCCCCTCACAAAATGCGTCATTGGCATAGGGTTTCAAATCGTACGGACCAAGCGTCCAGTGTGTACCATCTCTTTCCTGTTCGGTGAAGGCTTCTGCTTCGGCCTGCCGCTTGCCATACACATGGGCGGCGGTTGCGGTTTGTTTAAGGTTGAGGCGTTCTCTGCGGTCCTTATTATAGCCATCGGGGGCGTTACGGGTACCGTTTACCCAAAATTCGCCGGCAACAATGTCGCAATGGCCGAAGTTTTTCAGTACATCCTGCGGTGGGATATCATTTGGCCCGCCTGCTTCGTTGCCAACCTTCATGCCGTTTTTATGGCATAACTCTTCAAAATGTCCGTAATAATTCTCGGCGATGCAATCCTGTATAGTACGGTCAAAGTCTTCGCGAAACCGTGCCGATACATCTGCATTAACAACGTTATACCCCGCCAAAACAGGCATATCGGCTTTCAGGTCGTATCCTCTGAACCTTTTAAACTGGTTGGCAAAATCCTGTGTCCAGGTTAATTTGCCGCACTCCCAGCTATCAGACCATAAGTAATCTATGTGGCCTCCTGCTTTTTTGGCTTCGGCAATCACCGTTTTGCCTAAATGATCAAAATAATCGTCTAAAGCTGCTACGCTTAAATAGTCTATCTCGTAGCCTTCGCCACCTTTAAAAGTATCTCCTTCGGGATAAGCTTTCCACTTGCTCCACGCAGCGCCTGTTAAAGTGTATCCGGTCCGCAAGATCACCCAGTTCCCGGCAGGTACATCCCATTCAAAGTGGCCTTTAGCGCCTAATTTAGAGGTTAACTCAATGATATCTTTTGGATCGATCTGCTTGCTGCCATCCGTTACCCGGAATGCCTGCACCATGATATCATGGTAATAGCCTTCTACAACTTCCGGCTGCGGCAATGTGCCCGAAAACTTTACAGGGCCTGCAACTTTCATTTCGGCGGATACTACTTTTTTCATGGCGTGATCCTGGGTTACAGATGGCCCCATCATTGTCCATCCCCCGGCCATGTTAAAGCCTATTTCAATATGCAGCCTTTTGGCTTCCCTGATGGCATGACGGAACAGCGCGCGCCATTCTTCGCCCAGCCATTTTACACCCGGAAGCGGTTCTTTCCCCGCGTATCCGCCATTACAGATCAGGTTTACCCCACTTATCCCCTTGGCTTTAAACTGTTCCAGGTCGCGTGTAATGCCTTCTTTGGTTACCCGGTTATAAATCCAAAACCAGTATACTCTTGATTTGGCAGAATCAGGCGGCGTGTGGAATAAATTCAACAAGGTATCTTTTGCTAAACCATTTTTATTGATCCGTTTTTTAACTTGTTGTGCGTGACTGACTGTAACGGTACCTAAAATGAAAACCAGGATTACAAATAACTTTCTGTTTACGAAAAACCTTGTATTTAGGGTCTTATTGGTCATGTAATTATATATTTTAACGCTCCTATTTTTTTTAGGCTGATAACAAAGAGTATTTCGCAAATTATATTTTAGCCTAAATATAACCGTCCTGTACAGTCTGTTGGATCTGCGTCAGGCTGTAACCACATCTCAATTACTTAACAATTAATATATACCTGACTAATATCCCCCGTTTATTTTAGGCAAGTTTAATTGTAGCTATTTGGCCTGGATATACATCATTATTGCAGCAATACTGGAAGCCGCGTGGACCTACTGCGTTAAGTTCTTTAAATTCAGTGATTTTAAGCTGCTTACCTGGGCCAATTTCTACACCTTGCCCGGGTTGGCTATACTGGCACCTATAACCGGTTATCTTTTGTTTGGATTGGCAAACGCCTGGTTCTTCTCATTGGCAATTAAACAAATACCAACCGCCATGGCATTTGCTGCATGGACCGGAGCCAGTATTATCATGATCAAACTTGCGGATACTTTGATTTTTCGCGAACCTACCTCTTGGCCGGAGATATTTTTCATGCTGCTGATCATGATAGGTATTATGGGGCTTAAATTTGCTGCTTCTTAAATGCCTTTCAAAGGCAGCCACCTGACAAGTTAATTTGTCGACGTATGTACGCCCTGTATTTACAGTTAAATACTTATTTCAAAACAAATCATTTTCAGACACGTTAACTTATCCTGATCATTAAAAATTAAACAGGTAAAGTATATGTCGGTAAGGGATAGAAGATATGAAAATACGCTCCAATTTATTTTTGGCGGGGTCATTACCCTGGCTATATTTTTTTCTCTAATTCAACATATCTTTCCCCGGCATAAAATGCCTCGCATAACAGCTTATATTACTTCTCTGCGTAAATGATCCTGGCGCTGTAATCCAGGAAAACATTGTCCGGCGTATATCGTTGGTGTAATGTATTAAATACCTCTTCTTTTATTTTAGCTTTTAGTTCATTATCGGCTTTACCAAGTGCGGCAACTATCGGGGCACCAACTTCTGTATGAAAACTCCAGTAAACATCCGCAGTCCCTATTAAAAGCTTTTCGTCCATTTCTTTTTCCAGTATATTTTTAGCGCCCGCATTGCTTAATAAATCAGCTATCAAACCGGGCTGCGCACAACGAAACATACCGGGCGCACCTGCAGGTGGTACGGGCAACTGCATATTTTTATTGATTGTGGACATCATTGCTGTTACCCAGAAGTTTTTTTCAGGCGCGTTCCACACAGAGGTTGCAACCCTGCCACCAGGTTTTAAAACCCGCATAATCTCTTTTGCGGCAAGGTCCATCTCCGGGAAAAACATAAAGCCCATCCGGCAGGTAACCGCGTCAAAAGTGTTATCAGCAAAAGGGAGCGCAGAAACATCGCATACAAATGTTTCAATATTTTTCAGGCCACCGTTAACTGCATTCTCAGCTGTTATTTTAAGCATTTCTTCTGCCAGGTCGGTGAGTACCACCTTACCGTTAGGTATCATTGCGGCTATGCTCAATCCCGGCTCACCAGTGCCTGTGGCGATATCAAGAATTGTTTCACCGTCTTTAGGTTTGATCTGGCTGATCATTTCATCACCAAAAGGCTTCAGAAACCTCATGGTCAGTTCATCCCACTTTTTCCATCCTGCAGAAAACTTGTTCCAGCTATCTTTTTGCTGATCGCGTATTTGTTGTGATTCTGCGTTCATTAGCTTGTTTATTAATAACCCGGATATAAATAAAGTTATTAATAATTGCCATGAAAACAACTAATTAAAAAGGGGGGCCGGTTCTTTTTTCAGCAGTTGGATATCTTCGTAAATACCATCCCATAAACCGATGCGCTTTTGCAAAGCGTTTATGGAGGCTTCTGTAGCTTCCTGCCATTTCTGTTCATCATCGCCGCACAGCTCTGTGGTCATTTCGGTTGCCAGATGGCTGTGGTGTCCCCCATCTACTTCGATGTGGCGTTCAAGATAATAATTGAATTTGGCAACCTGCTGCGGAAATTTATGGTTTAGATCCTTAACTATCTCGTGGAACATATCGGGGATCAGGTCTTCGCGGCCATAAGTAAAAGCTGCAGCCTGCATGTGGGCCTTGCCCCTATTGATGGTATCGAAAGTATAATTTACAAAATCCCTAACCGCATCCAGCGTCTGTGCAGCATCAAAGGCCTTATCAAGGCTTTTAGTATCCTGCAAAACTGTTACAAATTGGTTAAACGCGATAGTTGATGCATTACATTGCGCCATCGCGTTCAGGTACATTTCATAATGGCTCATCCGTTCACCAGTTTCATCTACATCTGATTCTTCGCCCGCTACAATTTCATTGATCAAATAACGCGTACCGGCTGAGCCTACCGGGAACCATGGCACCTGCGTACAGGTAAGATTGATCTGTAATGCTTTAAGCAGCGACATAAAATCCCATACGGCATAAATATGGTGTTCCATAAATATACGCAGGTCTTCAAGGCTGTTAATGGCATTATAAACCGGGTGGTTAATTAATTGTTCTCTATATGGGGCTATTGCTTGTTGTAATTTACTGATCTTATCGTTCATCGCGGGCTCTTTTTAGCGCCGCAAATATAGTGGTTTAGCCTTACGGCGATGAATATAATACCTTATAAATAAAGCTGCACCATTTTTTTCCACGAGCGTGGCTTGTGTGCAAAATTATCCCAGATGTAAAACTGATGCGGAATTGATTTATCCCAAAGCGACTGGCTAAATTCCTGGTTAGAGATCAGGAACGGGTCTGTCTCGCCTACTGCCAGAGTAATTTCCAATCGACGCAAAGCCTGCAATTGTGCATCGTCATGTACATTGGCAATGTATTGCTGGGGCATATTAAAATAGATATCCTCATTATGATACCCATCAAAAAGATCGCGGAAAGAATGTATCTGGCGGCCGAGATCATAACGCCCGCTCATGCATACAACCTTATTGAATAGTTGAGGATGTTTAAAAGCGATATTAGCGGCATGATAAGCGCCCATGCTGCAGCCGGCAGCTTCCAGATCATTAGCCGGATTTTTTTCTCGCATCAGCGGCAGTACCTCATGCAAGATGTATTGTTCATATTGGATATGACGATAGATACGTGAGGCCGGATGTACCCATCCGTTATAAAAACTTTCGGCGTCTACACTGTCCACACAAAAAATTTGCAGTTCGCCATTTTCTATGCGATCGTGTAAGGCTCCGATAACTCCCCAGTTCTCATAATCATAGAACCGCGCCATTCTTGTGGGGAAAAACAATACCGCCCTGCCGGCGTGCCCAAATATCAGCAGCTCCATGTCCCGCTGCAACCGCCCGCTATACCACTTATGATATTCTCTGTTCATTTAGCTGCGGTTATTTGCCCGAAAGATCATTATACTGTGTTAATTGAAGATCAAAAAACCATTAAGTATGCATATTTAGCTGCCTTTGTATCACAGACTTCCAAACCTCATATCCTTTAGGGCTCAGGTGCAACCCGTCATCCATGAAATAATCTATTCGGGGGCGTCCGTCGTCGCCCAGCATTGAGCTAAAAATATCTATGGTTTGCCAGTTTGGCCAGTTCTCATTGATCTCGGTAGCTATGATCAGGTTGGTGAACTTAAATTGTTCTATCAGGTGCCAGCGGCTTAAGCTTGGTTTTAACGAGATAAAATAACAGGGTATCGGGCCAAACCGTTTTTGAACCCTTGCTGCTATGTCCCGAAAAAAAATAAAAATCTCTTCAGGGTGCCTGCCATCGCCAAGGTCATTATCGCCGGCATAAAGAACCAGTCTTTTAGGTTGATAACCGGTCATTACCCGTTCAAAAAACCAGGCACAGGCGGCCAGGGTAGATCCGCCAAACCCAAGGTTAACGGGGCGGAGTTCCTTAAAATCATTTTCAAGATCAGTCCATAACCTGATTGACGAACTGCCATAAAACAGTGTCTCAGGCTCATCGGTTGTTTCCGCTCGGCGGTGTTCTAAACGCTTTATTTCATGTTCATACCAAAACATACCTTGTGTATTGTTAACCTTCTCAAACCTAAATAAATGATTTGAAAATAAAAGCTTTTTCACCCGTAAAAGGGCTGTTTTTATGATTATTAAGAGTTTCATAATTTATGTGTCAAAACTACACCCCGCAAGCCGCTATATCAGCTAAAAAAAATAAGATTTTGCAATTTTGCTGTTACAAATACACAGGCTAAACATTTTTCAGCAACTTTGGCTATACTATTGCGTTAACTACGGAAATGTCCGCACTAAAACTTAAATACATTTTGGTTTTTGCCATGCTTATGGTGGTAGCAAAACCGTTTGTAGGTTTTAGTTTACGTTATCAGCATTATTTTGAATCTACCCATCACCGCAGTCCGAATATCCTGGTAAAATCATTTACCAAGCGCAAACAAGAGTATGCGGACGAGCATGAATCAAACATCTCAAAAATACAGCAACGGCTTGCCAACCCCGTTTTACCATTGGTGCTGATTTTAGCATTTGCTATTGCTTTATTTTTACCCGCACTGTTCAGGTTTGTTAAAAATACCACTCAGGGTATCTTAACTGCCATCCGTTACAGCCTTACCCCGCCCGAGCAATTGTATTTGCTCGGCGGCAAGCTCACTATTTAAAGTTTTTCTCCTCTCCACAATAATTGCGTAAACGCCTGATGGGCGATCTTATGCACCTGTCATTCCATTTTAATTTTTACTAAACATTAAAAAATGCGCTATTTAAAATATAAGTGCATAGTAGTATTATGCTTTTGTGTAGTTACCACTTATGCACAGCAAAATGCCCCGCTAAGTTTAAAGGCATTGCTTAATACTGTCGATCAAAAAGCGCCGGCTTTACTGGCCGATTCGGCAGCTATCAGCATAAAACAAGCCCAGGCTACCGAAACTCGTAACGCCTGGCTGCCTAACCTCAAATTAAATTACCAGGCCGATGTTGGTACCAACAACAATGTGGCCGGTCCTTATTTTGGCTTTGGTACAGTACCTTCAAACTCAAGCGGTGTACGGGCCGAAAGCAAAACCAACGCCGCACTGGTTAACCTGGGCATTGCCGCGTTTGATTGGGAAGCCTATAACTTTGGCGCCTATGCCGCGCAAAACAAAGTAGCAAGTTCTGATATCGCTGTCGAGCAAAACCAGTTTCAACGATCTAAATACCAGCTGCAGGCTTATACCATTGGCGGTTACCTGCAACTCATGCGTTTGCTGGATTACCTGGCTATCCAATCGCGCAATATACAGCGCAATGAACAGATCAGGCGGTCCATACAATCGCTGGCCAAAAGCGGTGTTCGCCCGGGTGTGGATACCAGCATTGCAGAAGCCGAACTTTCAAAGGCTCGCTTAAATTACATCGAACTGGATAATCAGCTTAAACAAACGCAGCTGCAACTATCAGCCATTAGCGGACTGCCGTATCAAACTATCGTACCTGATACACTGGCAGGTACCAAACTAATAGGCGAAGCAAACCCGCCATTCGCGTTTAATGCGGATACGGCTAACCATCCGTACATTAACTACTACAAGGCCATAGTACAAAATAGCAGGCAGCGCGAAGACCTGGTAAAAAAACAGTACAACCCTAAAATACTGATCGAAGCCGCCGCCTGGGGCCGTGGTTCAAGCATTGAGAACGATAAGTTTGGCAGCCTGGCCAATGGCTGGGGTTTTGACCGGAACAATTACCTGGTGGGTGTAGGTGTATCATACAACCTGTTTGACCTGCGTCGCAGGCAATTAAAGCTGCGCACCCAACAAACCGCCACAAACTATGCCGCGAAACAACTGGATGAACAAAAATCGCTATTGGCCCTAAGTGTTAACCAGGCCGATGTGGAGTTAAATACCGCTAAACAACGTTTACAGGAGATTCCTAATCAATTAAAAGCCGCTGCCGCGGGCTACCGCCAAAAGCTTTCCCTGTATAAAAGCGGGCTTACTGATATTATTGAATTGAATGCGGCCCTGAATATCCTGTACCGCGCCGAAACAGATTATGCACAGGCTAAATATGCCTATACCAGCGCGCTGTTCCAAAAGGCTATTACAGGCAACCAGCTACCCTCTATTTTAAACTTATTAAATTAATTAACTATGTCCATGGTCACATCCGCGCTTAAAAGGCCCATAACCACGGTGGTAATCACCTTAAGCCTTTTAATATTCGCAGTAATAAGCGCAATCAATATACCTATAGATATTTTCCCTAAGCTAAATCTGCCTACCATTTACGTTATCGAATCGTACGGCGGCATGTCTGCCCAGCAAATGGAGGGGTTTTTCGCTACGGGTTTACAAAACCAGTTTCTGTATGTTGATGGTATAAAAAACATCAGCAGTAAAAGCATACAGGGCCTAACCATCATTAAAATTTCCTTTTATGAATCTACCAACATGGCCGAAGCCTCCGCGCAGGTAGCCTTGCAGGTAAACAGGGCGCAAAGCTTTTTCCCTCCGGGTGCATTGCCTCCGCAGGTAATCCGTTATGATGCATCATCGCTGCCTGTTGGCCAGCTGGTATTTGACAGTAAAAACGAAAGTCTGAAAGATATTTATGATTTGGCGGCTACACGTATCCGGCCCATGTTTTCAACCATTCCCGGTTTGTCTGCCCCCCCGCCATTCGGGTCAAACGCGCGTACCATAGTTTTCAGCATTGACCCTGATAAATTACGCAGCTTTAACCTTACACCCGACCAGGTGGTTGATGCCCTGGCCAAGTTTAACGTGATGGCTCCTTCAGGCAACCTGCGCATGGGCGATATGATGTATTTAACCACCATGAATTCGCTCATTAAAAACCCGGATAGCTTCGGCAATATCCCGGTTATTACTAAAAACGGTGTCCCTATTTATGTAAAGGATGTTGCCAGGGTTACTGATGCCGCCGATGTTACTGTGGATTTTGCCCTGGTAAACGGCAAGCGTTCGGTTTATATCCCGGTGGTTAAAACAGCTTCGGCCTCTACATGGTCGGTAGTGCAGGACCTGAAAAGTAAAATGCCCGAAATGCAGAATTTACTGCCGAACGATGTCAAGATATCTTACCAGTTTGACCAGTCGATATTCGTTGTAAACGCCGTAAAAAGCTTAATGACCGAAGGCGGATTAGGTGCCTTGCTTACAGGCTTAATGGTGCTGTTATTTCTGCGCGACTGGCGAAGCAGTTTGATTGTGGTAATTACCATACCGGTATCTATCCTGATCGGGGTATTGTTGTTAAGCCTGTTTGGGCAAACCATCAATATCATGACCTTGAGCGGACTGGCGTTGGCTATCGGTATCCTCGTCGACCAGGCCACGGTTACCATAGAGAATATCCACCAGCATCTGGAGATGGGTAAATCAAAAAGGCTGGCTATTTATGATGCCTGCGAGGAGATCGCCTTCCCGTTATTGTTGATCCTGCTTTGTATTCTGGCCGTGTTTGCCCCATCGTTTTTGATGAATGGCGTACCTAAGGCCATGTTCCTGCCGCTGTCTATGGCAATTGGCTTAACCATGATCGTATCATACATATTGGCGCAAACAGTTGTACCCATATTAAGCAATTGGCTCATCAAGGCCGAGCACTACCAACATTATCATCATGGCGAAATACATGCTCATGCAGGTGAAGGCTTGGACAAACTGGAGAAAGACCAGGTAAACATGCACCGGCAGCAGGAAATTGATCACCCGGAAGAGAACGATCTGTTTGAAAAGGTAAAATCACGGTTCATCAATATTATCAGCCGGATAATGCCGCGTAAAAAGCTTTGGGTGCCGGTTTATTTTGTGGTGGTGATTGTATTGGCAGGTGTTGGTTTCGTGATCATAGGTAAAGACATGATGCCGAAACTAAATAACGGCCAGTTCCAGATCCGTTTAAAAGAGCCCCAGGGCACCCGCCTTGAACGCACAGAGGATAAATTTAAAGATGTGCTGGATATCATTAATAAAACGGTTAATAATCACGTAAAGATCACATCAGGTTATATTGGTTTGGTGCCCAGCAGCTTTGGCAGCAGTAACCTTTATGTGTTTAATACCGGTACACAGGAAGCCGTTTTACAGGTAAACCTTGATGAAGATTATCACATCAACATGGATGAACTGAAGGACGCTTTACGCAAAAACATAGCGAAAGCCATTCCGGAAATGCAGATCACTTTCGAGCCTATCGACATGACGGAAAAGATCATGAGCCAGGGCGCAAATACCCCTATCGAGGTGCAGGTAGCAGGTAAGGATCTGCAACAAATAAAAGGGTATGCCAACAAAGTATTAGCCAATTTAAAGCAAATACCCTATCTGCGCGATATCCAGATCAACCAGCCATTAAACTATCCGGTTATTTCTATAACGCTGGACAGGTTGAAGGTTGCCCAATTGGGATTGAATATCAGCGACATTTCCAGGTCGGTAACCGCAAGTACTTCGTCGAGCCGCTTTACGCAGAAAAATTTATGGCTTGATGAAAAAAACTCCTACACCTACCAGGTGCAAACGCAGATACCCGAGTATATCATGAACTCGATGGAAGCTTTAAAGGAAATACCTTTGGTAAAAGGGCAAAGCAGCCCCACCCTGGCTGATGTTGCCACATTTACGCAAAACACCGCGCCTGCCGAGTATGACCGCGTTGGCCCGAGACGTTATATAACCGTTAGCGCCAACATTTATAAAAAAGACTTAGGCACGGCAACAGGTGATGTACAAAAAGCAGTTAAACAAGCCGGCAAACCACCAAAAGGACTGGTAGCAACCGTAGGTGGTATGTCAAGCTTGTTAACCGAGACACTAAACAGTTTGCAAAGTGGTTTGGGCTTTGCCGTGTTGGTTATATTTTTATTACTGGCGGCCAATTATCAATCATTTAAAGTATCTCTTACTGTGTTATCCACTGTACCTGCGGTGATATTGGGATCGATATCGATGCTGTTAATAACAGGCTCTACACTTAACCTGCAATCGTACATGGGTATGATCATGTCGGTGGGTGTATCGGTAGCTAATGCCATTTTGATAGTAACCAATGCCGAAAATTTGCGGCTTGAATATAAGGACTCTACAAAAGCTGCTATTACCAGCGCATCTATCCGTTTACGCCCGATACTGATGACCAGTTTAGCCATGATAGCGGGTATGATCCCGATGGCGTCAGGCATGGGCGAGGTGGGTGAACAATCTGCACCGCTTGGGCGCGCGGTAATAGGCGGCTTATTTGCATCAACACTTGCAGCGCTGTTTATACTGCCATTGGTGTTTGCCTGGATCCAGGAAAAAACCACCTACGATTCTGCATCACTAATGCCCGAAAGCGAAGAAACTAAACCCCTTGAACCCTCAACAATATAAAAGACATGAAAACCAAATTGATCATATTAGGCGCACTAACCAGCTTGTTAGCAGCCTGCGGCGGTAACGAAAAACCGGTCGACCTGACCGAATCAAAAACAACAGCAACTAAAAAATACGATATAGGCAGCATTACAGAAAAAGCGCTGTCAAGTACGGCCCGTCTGCCGGGGGCGTTAGTGCCATTTAACGAAGTAAACCTTTTCCCTAAAGTAAACGGCTTCGTAAAGCAGCTTTATGTGGACCGCGGATCGGTTGTAAAAAAAGGCCAGCTTTTAATGACGCTTGAAGCGCCCGAAATGGAATCACAACTACAGGCTGCCAATTCGCGCTACTTGCAGGCTCAGGAAACAGCAACCGCCAGCAAAGAAAAATATGAGCGTTTAAAACAAGCCGCGCAGGAACCGGGGTCAGTATCGCCGCTTGACCTGGATAATGCAGTAGCGCGGATGAAGGCGGATAATGCTATCGCCCAAGCAGAAAGATCAAATGTGGCATTGGTAAAAACAATGCAGGGGTACTTAAGCATTTATGCCCCTTTTGATGGTACTATTGTAGAGCGTAATGTATCGCCGGGCGCGCTGGTAGCGCCGGGTAAGGCTACAGATCAACCCATGTTATCATTGCAGGATACCCGTAAACTCCGTTTAGAGGTGGCCATCCCCGAAGATTATGTAGATAAGGTTGATTTGAAACAACCTGTAAATTTTACCTTTAACGCCATACCGGGAGTTGCCCATGCGGCTAAGATCAGCCGCTCGGCAAATAGCCTGGGCGGTATGCGGTCTGAAGCTATTGAGATTGATGTAATGAACACCAAAGACCAGCTAAAACCGGGTATGTATGCCGAGGTGACCATCCCGATGTTATCCGGTACTAAATCTTTATTGGTACCCAATACCGCTATTGTACGCTCGACAGAACGGAAATATGTTATTACGGTACAAAACGGAAAAGCAAAACTGGTTGATATTAAAGAAGGCCTGGTAGGTAAAGACTCGACCGAGGTTTTTGGCGCGCTGACAACCGGCGGTAAAATTGTCAATAACGCCGGCGATGAGGTAAAAGATGGTGACAAAGTTGAATAAAGTTGCCTGTAGTATATATAAAAACCACATCCGGCAAATACCTCATCTTTAAATGATACCTTTACCGCCCACGCATGGAAGAAAGAAAATATTTAACAACCTGGAGAAGATACATACCGGTAATACGCTTGCATCTTAAAAGAAGCCTTACCGCAGAGCAAAGCTTTAAACTGAATATTACTGATTTTGAATCGGCGGGCGACCGCGGCAAGTCGGGCTACACGTTTAATATCGCCATGGAAAACGGAAAGGTGACGAATAACATTAGTGGATCGGCGGTAGCACGTGATCTTTATGAAGCATTAAAAACCGACGAGGCCATTAACGCTATGTTGCAGGGAAAAACTGTGAAGATAAGTGTGGGTAAATCTTTTTTATTAAGTATTAAAACAAGCCATATTTCGGCGTATAAAGAAATATAAACCAATCAAAAACCATTTATGGGCCGGTATGATATTCATGCCGGCTTTTTTGTTAAAAAATATCAATTAAGTTATTGGTTAATAGGCATTTATTATTTATATCTTTATTAACACCAATTAACCAATAACATGAAAAAAATTATCACTTGCGCAGCTATTGCTGCCCTTTTCTTAGTTGCCTGCAAAAACCAATCGGCAACCACCGCGCCAACCGGCGACAGTACAGCCACCAGGATGGAACACAACAAACAAGCCGCATTAAACTTTGATCTCGCGTTTACCAAAGGCGATGTCGACGGATCATTTAAAGATTGCGCGACGGATTTTGTTGACTACGGCAATGGAGCCATGAAACCCATGAAAAATATTGATTCGATGAAAATGGATGGAAAGCAATTTCTTGCCGCATTTCCTGATTTTAAAGCTGACGACATGCACGCGGTAGCATCAGGCGATACAGTAGTTGTAACGGGTGTATGGAGCGGCACCTTTAAAAAGGATTACCGGAAGATGAAGGCGACCGGTAAATCATTTAAAATGCCTGATGCCGACATTTTTGTTTTTAACAAGGATGGCAAGATCGCATCGCACGCAAACGTACAGTCATATATTTACGCCCTTTATCAATTAGACGTGCCCATGCCGCCTAAGAAAAAATAAGCCAGTTGTCATATTTATAAAAACATTAAAATGCTGATAGAAAATACTCTTCCGCATTTTTTAATTTAGCTGTTGTTGAACCATAGGACCATCTAAATACCCTATAATCACGCATATTCATACTAATACGTAGGTTTTGTCAATAATTGGTAAAGTTGGACTACTTTTTGACTATAAATTATTGCAGGCATTAAACCGTTTGCGTTTTTTTAGTCTATATGAATAACAGCCGCAATTAAGGCTTACTAAAATAAAAAAAACAAAATTATGAAAAGGATATATCAGTATTTGATGATGACAGGTTTAAGCGGATTATTGTGTTTGTTTCTGGCTGTCCCTGCAGATGCGCAACGTGGTGGTGGACATTCAGGAGGTGGCGGTGGTAGCCGTGGCGGAGGCGGCGGAGGCGGTAGCCATTTTAGTGGTGGCGGTGGTGGTGGCCGTAGTTTCTCTGGTGGCGGTGGTAGCCGTAGCTTCTCCGGCGGTGGCGGTCGCAGTTTTTCAGGCGGAAGCAGGCCAAGTGGTGGTTTTTCCGCAGGCCGCAGCACAAATAGCTTCAGGTCTCCAAATGCATTTTCAGGCTCAAGCGCTCCGCGTGGTAGTGCACATGCCTATAGTGGCGGCAGTCGTTCATTTAGCAGAAGCAACATAGGTGGCAACTATCGCGGTAGCATACGTGGCGGTTACACAAGAAATGGCCATTATTATGCCGGTGGTTATGGTGGCCGCGCTTATGGTTATGGCCGTGGATACGCTTATGGCTATCGTTATAGCCCATGGTACTCACACAGAGGTTTTTACTATAACCATGGTTTTTACGGTAGTTTATATTATCCGCGCCTTGGTTTTAGCTTAGGTGTTTTACCTTACGGTTATTACCCATTCTGGTGGGGCGATGCGCAGTTCTACTACAGTGGTGGTTATTTCTACCAATACAACAACGACCAATATACTGTAGTTGAGCCACCTATCGGCGCTGCTATAAATACTTTGCCAAGCAACGCATCGGCAATAACTATTAACGGGCAGCAATATTATGAGTCTAACGGTGTTTACTACCTGCCGGTAACAAAAGATGATGGCAGCGTAGTTTACCAGGTTGCGGGTAAAGATGGTCAGTTAGACACAACCGCGACCGACCAGGATAACGGCGGTTATGATAATGGTGGTGGCAATCCTCCTCCGGCAAATAACCAACCTGCTGTTGCCATGCCTGAAATTGGCGACCTGTTTTACAGCCTTCCGGCTGATACCAGGAAAATAAGGATCGGCGGTCAGTTATATTATGTGTCGCCTGACGATTTCTATTATCAGGAAACACGAGATCAGCAAGGTGCCAAGGCGTACAAGGTTGTAGGCACGCCTGACGACAGCCCGGGCAACTAAAAAATATTTAAAAGGCAAAAAAGGGTGAACGCTTTATCAGCGTTCACCCTTTTTTATTAATGGCAATTTTACAACATGATTAAAACATAAGCATGACAAACATTTCTGCGCTATGCTGTTATTTTGATTAACATTTAAATCTTTTTGAAAAAATGAGTAAAGTTTGGTTAATAACAGGCTGTTCTACCGGTTTCGGCCGCGAACTGGCTAAAGAAGTATTGAAGTCGGGCTACCGCGCAGGTGTTGCTTCGCGTAATACGGACGATGTAAAAGATATTATTGAAGCGTTCCCGGATACATCCATTGCTGTAAAGTTAGACGTAACCAAGGCCGACGAAATCACAGCGGCAGTTAAACAGGTTAAAGAAAAATTCGGGCAGATAGATATATTGGTAAACAATGCAGGCATAGGTTATTTTGGCGCCATTGAAGAGAGTGAGGAAGATGAAGTAAGACGCATGTTCGAGATCAATTTCTGGGGATTAGCGAACATTACTAACGAAGTATTACCATTGATGAGGGCGCAGCACAGCGGGCATATTGTAAATATTGCTTCTATTGGCGGTTTGGTTGGTTTCCCGGGTGTTGGTTTTTATAACGCTACCAAATTTGCGGTTGACGGTTACTCTGAAGCATTGGCTAAAGAAACTGCGCCGTTGGGCATAAAAGTTACCGTGATCAATCCAAGCGGTTTCCGTACCGATTGGGCCGGCAGATCTGCCAATAACAGCAAGATCGTAATAGATGATTACAAAGAAACTGCAGAGGCTAATAAACAAGCCATTCGTGGCTACAGCGGCAAGCAACCCGGCGACCCGGAACGCGCCGCCAAAGCCATTGTTAAAGCTGTAGAGGCAGAAAACCCACCATTACACCTGCTGCTGGGCGTAGCCGCGCTAAAAGGCGCACGCAACAAGCTTGAAGTTTTGAAAAAAGATTATGACACCTGGGAAGCAACAACTGTTGGGGCTGACTTTCCGCAAAATGAAATATAAAAATGGATCTGCAATTAAAAAATAAAATAACATTGATCTCCGGCTCTACTGCCGGGATAGGTTATGCTACTGCCAGGCTGTTTGCTGCCGAAGGCGCACAGGTAATTGTTAACGGACGTACCCAGGCCCGTGTTGACGCTGCCATAAAAAGCATCATTGAGGCAACAGGCAATAAAAACGTAAGCGGCGTTGTTGCTGATTTTGCCGACAAAGACCAGATAGACGCGCTGATAGCCCAAATACCAGAGGTGGATATCCTGATCAATAACGTGGCTATTTTTGAGCCTAAAGCCTTTGCCGATATTCCTGATGAGGATTGGCTGCGGTTTTACGAGATCAATGTTTTAAGCGGTGTAAGGCTTTCAAGAGCTTACTTTGATAGGATGCTGCAAAAAAACTGGGGCCGTATCATTTTTATCTCAAGCGAGTCTGCCGTACAGATCCCGCAGGAAATGATCCATTATGGAATGACCAAAACTGCACAGCTGGCCATAGCACGCGGTTTGGCCGAGTTGACCAAGGGAACTAACGTTACGGTAAATTCGGTATTGCCCGGCCCTACCCTATCTGAAGGGGTTGGCGGTTTTATTGAAAACCTGGCAAAGAGCCAAAATAAAACCAACGAAGAAATTGAAACCGATTTCTTCAAAACTATGCGCCCTACATCTATCGTCCAAAGGTTTTTAACGACTGACGAGATAGCAAACACCATTGTTTACCTGGCAAGCCCGCTGGCGTCTGCAACCAATGGTGCAGCAGTACGTGCCGAGGGCGGTTTGCTGAAAACAGCGATATAAAACAGATCATATAATCAGACCGGATTTTGGTCTTATAAATGCCGATAGTTTCAAAGCTATCGGCATTTTTCATTTATAGAAATGGGATTCCCGTTCAAATAAATGAATAAAATGAACGACTAAGGGAATAATCAGAACAAATACATTTGTGCCCATGCCTAAATCGACTGATACTTATCCCAATTTTGATTACAAAGCCGGCGAATTAAATAAATATATCGCCACTGCGCAAATGATCACTATCATGTTAAAAAATGGTGAGATCATCCATTATTTTCCTGAAGACACAGCCAATTTTTTACAGTGGTTATGTGATCATGGTATTAAAGATATCAAGTAACCGCTTTTAAGCTATCTACATATTATACTCTACAAACGCTTCATCATTGTAGCACCATAACCAGTTTTCGCCGGGCTCTGCAGATATGATCACCGGGTGTTGGGTAGCGTGGTAATGTTTGGTCATGTGCGTATTTGGCGAGCTATCACAGCATAGTGTTACGCCGCAGGTTTGGCAGGTGCGTAAATGCAGCCATTCGTCGCCTGTTTTAATGCAGTCTTCACATACGTACTCTTTAGGTTGTATGATCTGCTTTATTTTCTCTAAATGTTCGCAAAGCGGTTCATTTTCCATAGTTTACAAAATATTTAAGGGGTTGTTACGAACGTGGGATATTTTGGCTTCAAACATTTCGGCCATTTTTGCAGCACGCCATTTGGCTTCTTCGGCTTTAACGCCGGTAAATAGTTCATCTACGGTTTTAGTAAATAATGTTAGCCATGCTGTAAAATGCTCATGTGCTACCGGCAACCGCGCATGCGGCATAAACGGGCTACCGAAATACGTGTGCTCATCCAGCAATACGGTTTGCCAGAAACGGTACATTTTTTCTAAATGCTGCGGCCAGTTGTCCTGAATCCGTTCGTTAAATACGGGCGCAAGCAAAGCATCGGTCCTGATCCGTTCATAAAAGGTATCTACCAATACTTTTATATCTGCCAGCGAAAGTATCTCGGTTTGCTGCATATCATGATTGCCTTTCGATGTTGTTTTTCATCCGTGTCATGTGTATTGTAAAAGTAGTACCCTGTTTTTCAGTACTTATAACATCAATTTTGCCTCCGTGTTTTTCAACAATTTGTTTTACAATGCTTAAGCCCAACCCTATTGACTCTTCGCCACGGATACCCTTACGGCTGGCTTTTGAGAAACGGTCAAAAATAAATGGCAATAAATGTTCAGGGATGCCCATACCGAAATCCCGTACATCAATAAATATTTGCCCGTTAACGTCCCGCAGGCTGATCTCTATACGCTCGCTTTCGCCCGAGAATTTAATAGCATTGCTGATCAGGTTATCCAGCACGCGTTGCATCTTCTCTGTATTGATATGCGTAAAGATTGGGTATTCGGTTCCGTAAAATAAGATCTCTACCTGGCCCAGCTTACTCCTTGACCATTCCTCAACAATTTTGATGAGGTAGTTATTAAGCTCTATTTCCGCGATATCAAACGTGCTGTCGTTATCGTTATTAGCGGTTTCTATCAGGTCGTTAATTATCGCGGTAGCTTTAACGCACGAGGTGCGGATCATTTGCAGGTTTTCCTGGTTATCGTCGTCCATTGAATCGTCTTCCTGCATCAGCGAGGAAAGTGCCATTATCGCTGTCAGCGGATTACGCAGATCGTGCGCTACAATACCCAGGATTTCATTTTTTAAACGGCTAGCGGTTTCTATCTCCATGTTCTTTTCTTCAATGGCCTTCAGCTTTAAAAAGTTATCGGCCCGGTATGAAAATGAAAACCGCGATATGCAATAAAATACCGTCAGCAATACAAACGATGCCAGGTTGTTCATAATGATCTCGCTGATGCCGGTTTGGTAATAAGGCAATGCAAAGGCAAAAAAAGCCCCCGCTAATACAGCCAGTATCAGTGATTCAAAATACTCAAGGGTGAAAAACATACCTGCTATTACCGTCCCCATAAAATACATAACCAGGGTATTGCGCGGGTTGTGCATCGTAAAAAAAGTTACCCGCATACAGCTTATCATAATAAATAAGGCAAACAACAAAACAAGGAACTGGCTTAAATTGGGTTGCGGCTTGTTTTGCTCATACTGTTTAACCAATAATAAACCGGCCAGGTAAAAAACGGGGGTAGCTAAAGCTGATATGATGTTGGCATTATTAAATTCATCATAGTGGCTTATGTTTTGTACAGGAATGTGATATATGGTAACTATAAACCTTAAAGAAATATTCAGCAAAAAGTAAATGAGGCTTACTGTTTTTACCGTTTTCAGGTTCTGGAGCGTACTGTAACTTCTGAAAGCGGATTGGTAGTCTGAATTGATTTTTGAAAAAAAATGAACCCTCATATAAAATTGTTGGCTCACTAATATACGTAATCCGAGAACATGTGCTTAAAACTTCTAAGAATATTCTTATAATTTTAGAAATTTTAAACTATAGGTTAAAAAGCTTCACCTACATCAATAAACAGGCCTCTTGAACCCTGCGTCCCAAAGCCATAATCGATAGTAATATTAGTTTTTGACAGCTTGTTTATGCTGATACGTAAGCCCGGCCCATAGCCCGGTTGTATGGCTTGCAGGCGTGTACCTTGCTGTGCAGAGAAAGATTCGACGTTGGCAAAAACAACCCCGCTTAACAGGCCATTGGCCATGATCCTAAAACGATATTCGGCTTCGCCATAAACCATTTGGGCACCCCTGAACCGCCCCTGGATATAGCCCCTGCCGGTGGCCGAGTTCGCATCCCATGATATACTGGGCAGGTCCATATATTCCGGCCTGCCGTTTAATATTATCCAGTCATAACTCCATAATGCCAGGATGTTTTCAGAGCTTGCCGGAAACTTGATGTACTTACGTGCATCTACGGTCAATGACGTCCACGTTGAGCTGCTGCCCAGGGCCGACGGGCTTACGCGGTACAACAAAGAAGTATATGCACCCTTTGAAGGATTTATGGCATTATCGCGTGAATCGTAAAAAGTGTTGAAGGCAAAACCTGACGCTATCGAACCGGCTGTTTTACCATACCGAGCATAATCAGATATGCCGCCGTTTATGTTGCCCTTTTCGGTAATGTTGTAATGGGTGTCAAACATATAACCCAGGCCTGCATAAAAATTACCGCCTAAGTGACGCAGTACCGTTTCATAAAAGCGCACAAAATTATAGTCCATCGGGTCTTCATTCCTCATTTTTGAGCTACTGCCCAAACCAAAGGTGCTTTGCGGAAATTTATAAAAGCGATAATCGCCTACAAAGTTATATTCATTATTCTTGCTCCAGATGCTGCTTTGCACCGGGATACTGAACTGCTTATTTTGCGTGTAAGATGTACTGGCTACAATGGTAGATACCCGCGACTGCGGCCCGGTACGAAAGGTAACATTACCTGACAATACAACTGCCAGGCGTGACACCAATGTATAGCCTATTGCCGGCACAACAGATATAACAGGTTTTGAGGTAATACTGTCATTTACAGATGGCGTAGACTCATGAAATAAGGCACCTATCACACTGTACAGATCTTTTTGAGGGGTGCCTTTTTTTGAAAGTACCGTAGTGTCTTTTTTGCTTTTGTGTACAAGGGTGCTGTCCGTGTAGATCTTGGTAAGCGGTATCTCGGGGTTGCGCTGCGCATACACTCGCGGGGCGAATAATAGTATTATCAATAAACCGCAAAGGGTGTAAATTATCCTCATGTATAAGCGGTTTTTGTTCTTTATCTGTTTATAATTAATTACTCACGCAACGCGAAATTAGCTATTTTGTTTATACCCCGGCCAATAAACATCAAACATTTTTAGATATTATAATAAGTTAATACTCAATATTTATTTACTTTGCCACCCTTAAACTTAATATTTGATATGACTTACTGCCTGGGTATAAAGGTTAAAGAGGGCCTGCTTGCAATTGCTGATACACGTATTACATCCGGAACTGATACTACTGTAAAAAAGAAAATTACCATAGAACAAAAAGACGGATTTTCGCTTTTTATCATGACAAGCGGCCTGCGCTCAACCAGGGACAAGGCTATCGTATATTTTAATGAATTATTAGAAACAACAGAATACAACAAGCTGTACAAAGCCGTGAACGCGTTTGGCGAACAGGTTAAACGCGTGGTTAAAGAGGATAAGGAATCATTAGAGAAAGCAGGGTTTAATTTTGACCTGCACACCATTATTGGCGGGCAACTAAAAGACGACGAAGAGCATAAATTGTTCCTGCTTTACCCTGAAGGTAACTGGGTTGAATTAGGGCAAGGTGCGCCATTTATAATTATAGGTAACTCGGGGCACGGAAAACCCATTTTAAATCGTACCTTAACAGAGGATTCGAGTTTGAGGCTGGCGCTTAAGGTTGGGTTTTTATCTTTCGACTCGACCCGTGTAAGTTCAAACAACGTGGACTTCCCGATTGACGTGGCGATCTATAAAAAAGACAGCTTTAACATAGTACAACAACGGTACGAGAAAAAAGACCTGGAGAACATTTCAGGCCAGTGGGCCGAGGAATTGAAAGCCGCGTTAGAGCACGTAACCGAAGACTGGATGAATTTAGCATTTGACAAACTAACATAAACTACACCCCTATGAAATTCGATGTATTCACCGAGATGGAATATATAGTGAAATCGGAGAGTACATTGATCTTAAACATCAATGCTTTAAGAACACAACACCAAACAGTATTAAGCGAAGAATTTATTGTTGACCCTTATATAAAGGTTGAAGAGCTACCGGCAACAGGCGGCGAAAATCACATGGTGCGTTTCGAAGTTAAAAACCCCGGAACTGTAAAGGTAACTTATAAGGCCACCGTTGACAACAGTTACAAGATAGTTGATTACGAAGGCCAGTACGAAACACCGGTAGCGCAGTTTGACCATTCGATACTGCCATACCTTTACCCAAGCCGTTATTGCCAGTCGGACAAGTTATACCGCCTGGCGCATAATATGTTCGGGCATATTGTTAACCCTTTTACCAAGGTTATTGCGCTTACCGACTGGATCTACCGTAATGTGGAGTACCTGAGCGGGTCAACCAATTCAGAAACATCGGCATTTGATACCGTTACCGAGCAGCAGGGCGTATGCCGTGATTTCGCGCACCTGGGCATTGCCCTGTGCCGCGCGTTAACCATCCCTGCAAGATACTTTACCGGTTATGCCTACCAGCTAACCCCGCCCGATTTTCATGCCTGCTTTGAGGCTTATTTAAATGGCGAATGGATCTTATTTGATGCTACCAAGCTTGTCCCACTAAATGGTATGGTTAAAATAGCTACCGGCCGTGATGCTGCCGATACCGCCATAGCCAACATTTTTGGCGATGCCGAACTTTCATCCATCGTAGTGAGCTGCGAACTGGCTGACCAAGGCTTTGAACCGCTGATGTATGGGCATATTGATTATACGGGGGTGGCGTATCTTTAACCCCACCCAACCCTCCCCGAAAGGGAGGGCTTTAAAACAAAACAATAAGCCATTCATTAAAGTCTCCCCTTAGGGGAGATTTAGAGGGGTTTCACCGGGCTGCCTATCCAATCTGTTCCCGGCGATAAACGCTCGCCTTTCATCACTAATGATAGGGCTTCAATGCTGGTATCATCGCCCAGTTCACTATCATATAAAATAATGGTACCTGCACCTACGCTGCTTCTCGCCCCTATTTTTACGGCCCCTACTTTCATTACCCGGTCTTCAAACAAATGCGTTTGCGGTCCGCAATCCTGGTTAAGGGCGGCGTCATCGCAAATAGTTACCATATCAAACTCTGTAATATCGGTGGTGTTCATCCATACGCGTTTGCCAATCTTAACGCCCAGTAAGCGCATGAAAGGCGGCAGCCATGGTGTTCCCTGCAGATAATCCAGGAAAAACGGAATAGCCAATGCCTCATAAGTTGAGGTTATAGCCTCGCTTTTCCAAACCGCCCAACTCCACATCGGCTTTTGCTGCGCTTTATATTTACCAACAAGTACCCATTTTAATACCAGCGGTACCAGGAATGAAGGCACCCCCATAAAAAACAGGTAATAAAAAGGGAAGTATAAAATGATCTTCCATAAAGGCTGATCCACCACCAGGTCATGCGCGTAGGCAATGAAGAAAATCGAAAAACAAATAATGGCGCTCTCCGGTAAGATGATCCGGATAAACTCTACCAGTCCGCGGGCAAATTTGCGGTAATTGTTAGGGTGGATGGTCAGCTCGTCACCAAAAGGCGTGCTTTCCTGCCTGCGCGGCAAAGGTATAGCCGGCGAGCCAAACCAGTCCCTTGCAGTACTTTCCTGCTGTTGCTTATCGTCAGGCGGGGTAGATAGTACGCCTATCAGCATATCGCTGTTTAGTTGATATCCCTGCGGGATAAGCGCGCTGTTACCTACAAAGCTATTATTACCGATAATGGTCTTGCTTAATATCAGTTGCTGCGCGCGTACGTCAGCTTCGCCAAGTGTTACCGCATCGGCAACAAAAGCGCCGTCGCCAATTTCAAGCAGCGGGTGCGTAACGCTGCTGGCAGTAGAGATCTCTGTATTCTTACCGATCTTAGCGCCAAGCATCCTGAAATAATCGGTCACATAAACCGTAGCGTATATGGGGTGCATTACGATCAGGCTTAATGACATCAACTGATCTGCAAACCATTTACGCACATAAAAAGCGCTGTAAACAGAGTATTTGCCGGGCTTGATATCATATTGCAGTAAGCGGGTAAGCACCACGGTTTCAAACATAAACAGCGCTATGTATAAAAGGGCCAGCATAGGCACGTGCACTATATAATTAAAATTATAATCGGGCGCGTTGTTGTCCATCCGGTTTATGGTGATGATGGTTGGCAGCAGCGGCAATAAAATAATGAACGGAAACGCCATCATACACATAATAAATATCAGCTTATACTTACGGCGCGTAGAGGTCGATACCGGTTCAGGGTGCGGCAGATCGGCAATGTTCCTGGTTTCTTTCAGCTGCGCCGGGCTGCCCTGCCAAACTTCGGCAGTGTTAATGGTTTTACCCGCCGGTAAAAAGCTCAGGTCCTGCAGCTCGCCCCAGTCTTCAACACGGGTATCGCCGGATATGATGGCGCTGCTACCAATATAGGCGTGATCGCCAAGATGGATGCGGCGTAACTTTAATAAGCCGTTTTCTACGAACGCGTTATTTAAATGCGTTTTTGAGCTGATGCTTGCATCGTCTCCTATGGTGATCAGGTCTTCTGCACCAAAGTTAAAATCGCTTACCTGCGCGTTTTGCGCTATTTTGATCCCCAGCAATCTTAAATAAAGCGGGTAAAGCGGCGTACCATTTAAAAACTGGGCCGGCAATAAACGCTGAATAGTTTTAACAAACCACCACCTAAAGTAGTAACTACCCCATAAAGGATAATCGCCCTCCTTCATTTTACCTATTACCAGCCATTTGGCACCAATGGATATGGTTGTAAATAACGGCGGAATAAACGAGAACAGCACCAACGAAGTAATGATAGAGTATAGTACACTATTGGTTTCCTGATCTACATAATAATATCCCAGGTAAGGTATAAAGATCTGGAACGCGAAAAGCCCGTATATCAGCAATAAAGACACAGTTTGCGCCAGCCAGCAAAGCAGGTAACGGTGCAGTGGTGTTTTGTTGTATGCCTTTTTATGTTTTGGTTTAACTTCAGGCTGGCCCTGCCAAACTTCTATCAGGTTGCTAAGCGGGCGGTTAAGATAAATATCTTTTAATGATGCGCCCGGCAGGTTGGCATCCCTGCGTAACTGCGATACAAAGCCGGCAGCCAATAACGAGTGCCCTCCCAGGTCATCAAAGAAATCCATTTGCGGGGTGATCTCTTTATTGGGGAAGATCCCGCGTAATACGGCCATGATCCGGTCAGCAGCAGGTGCATTCAGATCTATTGCGTTTAGCGGATCATTTGCTATGGTGGCAAATGCTTCGGGTACAGGCAGCGCCTTACGGTTTATTTTACCGCTGGGCATTCTCGGCATTTCATCAAGCGCTACAATGGTGCCGGGCACCATGTATGACGGCAAGGTCTTTGCCAGCTCGATCCTGAAAAGATTTTCCTCTATCTCGTTGATACCATCCATCACCACATAGCCAACCAGTTGATCCTGCCCGTTACCATCTTTCTTTATGGCGACTACTGCGGATGCTACGCCGGTTATGGCGTTCAACCTTACCTCAATCTCGCCAAGCTCAATGCGGTAACCGCGCAGTTTTACCTGGTCGTCAAAACGGCCGTGCAGGTCTACCGTGCCATCGGGGTTAATTACTGCCGCATCACCGGTGCGGTACACCGTTTTACCCGGCAATACATCCAATGATTTTGGTTTCGGCACAAACTTTTGCTGGGTAAGCTGCGGCAGTTTTACATAGCCCGATGCCACGCCTGGCCCGGTTATCACCAGCTCGCCTTCCTCGCCAATGGGCAAAAGGTTCATGTTATCATCAACCACCGCCAAGTTGTAGTTAGGAAGCGGGTCGCCAATTACGATCTTGTCTCCCGAATTAAGGGATGCTATGGTAGCGGTAACCGTAGTTTCTGTAGGCCCGTAACTGTTGTAAAATTTAATGCCCGACCGCGCCCATTTGGCCAGCACCTGCGGTGTACAGGCCTCGCCGCCGGCATTTACCAGGCGTAATGAGCTTATGCTATCGTCCATCACGGCCAAAAGGCTTGGCACGGCATGCAGTATGGTTATATTTTGTTCGGCAAGTACGCCGCCTAATTCGTCAATAGCTTTTGATGTGGTGTTATCTGACACCCAAATGGTAGCGCCTGCAAAATAGCTTATCCAGGTCTCTTCGCACCACATATCAAACGATACCGAGAAGCCCTGGTATACTTTATCCGTCTCCCTGATATTAAAAACAGTTTGCTCAGACCTCACTAAATGGCAGATCTGTTTATGGCTTATCGGGATACCTTTAGGCTTACCTGTACTGCCTGATGTATAAAGCACGTAAGCGCAATCGTCAGGCTGCGGGCCTTTGGCTAATTTAACAGCCTGTTGCGGCGCGGGCCTTGGCGGCACAAACAGCCGCGGGCAGGGTGAATTTAATTTTTGCAGACTGAATACGCCATCGGCACCTACTTCTTCCAATATCAACTCTACACGTTCGGCAGGGATCTCCCTGTCGACAGGCACATAGGTAGCGCCTGATTTTACGATACCTAAAATAGCCACGTGCAGTTCTAAACCGCGCTGCCACCATACCCCCACTTTGCTGCCGCGGGCAATACCTTTTTTGTTCAGGTATTCGGCCACAACGTCGCTCCACCTGTCCAGTTCGGCATAGGTAAGCGATTGCTCATGAAAAACAAGCGCGGTTTTACCGGCATGTTCTGCCGCTGATCTTGAAAATAAAGTCGCCAGTGTTTCCTCACGGATCAGGTCCGGGCGATCGGCTCCGAGTACAATACTCAGTGAATTCATATAAGATGTAATAGTTGTCTTGGGGGATATCAGTTTATAATTTCAGTCAGGCTAACTACGTTCAATAGTAAGCATTGTTTTGTGATATCTGATAAAATAAATGAAGGATGGTTTAACCCTCTGATAATGAAACAACATTATTACAATGGTGCGGTTTTACTAATAAATGGATGCAGTTGGCTAATGATCAGATATTAAACCTGACAGGGAGCGTAAAACGTACTCTTACCGGCATGCCATATTGGGCGGCAGGTGCCCATTTGGGCGATGCTTTTAAAACCCTCAAGGCCTCTTCGCTTAATTCGCCGTCGGGGCTTCTCTTTACTTTAAAATCAGTTAATGACCCGTCTTTTTCTACCACAAAATCAATAAGTACAATGCCACTTATCCTGTTTACCCTGGCATGGTAAGGGTATTTTATATTGTTAGCTAAATAAGTGCCGAAAGCTGCAAAACCATCAAAGAATTTTGGTTGAACCGCCCGGGCCTGGTATGTATATGTTTTTTTATCCTTATCAACAGCCTTACCCGAAATCAACTCGCCATTTTTGTATTCCTCTATAAAAGTGAGCTTGCCATGCTTATCCTTAATCTTACCTTTCCATGTACCTTCTCTTAACCCGTTTTTTATCGGGCCATTCTCTTCTTTATTCTTAAAATCATTGTCATAGCCAATATATTTACCATTGCTATTAGCTGCCAAAATTCTGCCGCTTTTGGCACGGCATTCTACTATCAAGATCTTAGCGCCATAGTCCGAACCGTTCTCGCCACTTTTTTCATAGAATTTATGGGTGTACAGTTTACCATCAGGATAACATTTATAGTAATCGCCTATCTTATCGTTATGATTGTAGGTAGCTATTTCATTTTTTTGCCCTGAGGGATAAAAAGATTCATAATGTCCTTCCAGTTTTCTGTAGTCGGGCTCTGATGTTTTACCTGTTGACCTTATCTTATTATCCGCATAATACTCGGTGAAATTATAAAATTTCGAACCGGTATCCGGTGCGCTTATCACAAGGATATAATCAGCACTGTCACGGGTTTTTACAAGGCGGTCATCATTTTTATAAAAGTATGTTCTTGGAAAATCCTGCGCTGAACTATAATTAAAACAAAAAAGACAAAAAATCAGGGTGATAAATATTGAACATTTCATAAATAGGTAATAAGGTTTTGGCTACTAATGTAATAATTTTAGCAATAACCAATGGCTCAATATTTGCATAATTCATAAAAAATTAACGCCATGCCCGAAGGTCCATCCATCTTAATATTAAAAGAAAAACTACAGCCGTTTAAAGGCAAAAAAGTAATTGATGCCAATGGCTACGCAAAAGGTTTTGATGCGGATATACTGAAAGGCAAAACGCTTAAGGATATTAAAACCTGGGGTAAGCACACGCTGCTTTGCTTCCCTAAATTTACGGTACGGGTGCACATGATGCTGTTTGGTTCATACTATATTAATGAGCCTACTAAAAAGAACGCTTCGCTGCATATGAAGTTTAGCAACGGCGAAGTAAATTTCTCTATCAGCGCGGTTAAGTTAATTGAAGAGCAGTTGGATGAGGTATATGATTGGTCGGCGGATATTTTGAGCAAGGAATGGGATGCGGACAATGCTATTAAAAAACTCAAGGCAAAACCCAAAGTAATGATCTGCGACGCCTTGCTTGACCAGAAGATCTTTTCGGGGTTGGGCAACATCATTAAGAACGAATCGCTTTTCAGGGCCAGGCTGCACCCCAAAAGTATTATCGGCGAGATCCCTGATAAAAAACTGGAAGAGCTGGTAAACGAAGTCACCAAATTTAGCCGCGACTTTTTAAAATGGAAAAAGGCAGACACGCTGACCAAACACCTTGAAGCGTATGAAAAAGATATCTGCCCGCGTAACCTGATCCCGTTCCACAAAACCGATACCGGCAAAACAAAACGGCATTCTTATTATTGTGAAAAATGCCAGGAGTTGTTTGATTGAGCAACGCAAAGGCGGAGGGTCGTGCGATTCTATCTTAGGGGTAATTATAAATCAGTGGGATAAGATGGTTTTAGTTTGTATAAACATATTTCACTTGTGTTAGATCTTTATTTAACGTATAATACACAGTGCTTAAGAGGAATGGGTGGTGACTGCTATCATAAATTATTTTATTTTTAATAACACCTATTACATTGCCATTAGGATCTAAATCACTAAATTTTATGTCTTTTATATTGGCTTTTGGATTCTTTGAATGAATATACTCTTTGACAGTCCGTTCTGCTTGTTGCTGTTTATTTTGAAAAGTCGAACAAGCCAAAGTAAATATCAATAGGATAAGGAATAGCTTTTTCAATTTAAATAGGTTTTAGCGAATAGATAGTTAAGATTTACGAAGTTTAAAAAACTTCGTAAATCTGCAAGAATATATTTTTACTCCACCAACCAACTTGCGCTCGTCTGCAACGAGTGCTTAACACTTTACAGCATCGGTGATGCGACAACGCGATATAATCGCTAAACCACTTTAAGCACTCGTTACAAACGAGCGCAAGAATATTGTAATTACTCCATAATCCTTACTTTCAAAAAGCTTGGATGCTCTTTTGATGTGTAGATCTTATGCGTAGCCTTTTTAAAATCGCTCTCGTCAGCCTTCATGATATTTACAAAGGTTTGCGGGTTGCGGTCGATCAACGGGAACCAGGTGCTTTGTACATGTACCATAATTTTGTGGCCTTTTTTAAACGTGTGCAAAATATCCTGCAGCTCAAAGTTTACCGGAGTTACCTTGCCCGGCACAAAAGGCTCAGGGTGCTCAAAGCTGTTGCGGTATTTACCGCGAATGGGTTCGCTGCGCACCATTTGCTGATACCCGGCCATTTTTACACCGGCGCCGGTAAATTTGTTGTTTGCTGCGGTGTCCGGGTATACATCAAGTACCTTTACCACAAAATCAGCATCGGTGCCTGTGGTGGCAACTTTAAGGTTTGCCCAGATATTGCCCGCAATGGTAACATCTTTATCCAATACGTCGGTTTGGTAGCTTAGTACGTCTTTTCTGTCAGCCAGGAAACGCTGGTCGGCAGTCATGTATTCTCGCTGCATATCCATGGTCTCGTTCCTGTCGGCCACAAACGGAACAGGGTTAGCCGGGTCAGACTCATATTGATCATAACTGTCCTTATCACTAGCAGGTGCGTTAAATGACAGTTTACCGCCCGGTAAAAAATAGAGTTGTTTTTCCTCCACATTTTTTGGCGGCCAGGTATTATAAGTTTTCCATTGGTTTGTGCCTGTTTCAAAAGTGTTGATGGGTGCAATGTTCAGTTCTGTACCCTTCAAATAATGGCTAAAAAATTTAAACTCGATATCATCGCGGTAATGCGGGCCCTGCGGGCCGCCAAAATCCACATCGCCCAAATGATCGCCCGGCCCGCGCGACCAGCCGCCATGTACCCATGGCCCCATGGCAAAATAGACAGGTGTAGCCGGGTTATTTTTGGCAAGCGTTTTATACGTATTAATTGCACCGTACAGGTCTTCGGCATCATACCAACCGCCGGTAACCAGCACCGCGGTTTTAATATCATGCAGATGGGTCAGCACATTACGGTCCTTCCAATGCTGATCATAATCCGGGTGGTCTATCATTTCGTTCCACAGCCTGATGGTGTCCTTATAATACTTGTCATTGGTATTTTTCATTGGCCCCATCTTCATAAAAAAGTCGTAGCCGTCTTTAGTTCCGGGTTCAAAACCTTTGCCGGGGCGTTGGGTGGGTTTGTCGTCCTGCCTGTTGGTAAAGCCGGGGTAAAAGCCAAAGTTGGCCACTAAAAAGAAAGATCCGTTATGCCAGCCGTCATCACGCCACAGATCTGCAATGGGCGCCTGCGGCGATGCAGCTACCAGTGCGGGGTGCCTGCTTAATAAAGCGGTGGTGGTATAAAATCCGGGATAAGATATCCCCCATACCCCTACTTTACCATTGTTGTTCGGGATGTTTTTAAGCAGCCAGTCAATGGTATCATAAGTGTCTGTGCCTTCGTCAATATCCTTATTGGTTTTATGTTCTTCCAGTTCGGGCGTCATTTCTTCATAGATGCCCTCGCTCATCCAGCGGCCGCGCACATCCTGGTAAACAAAAATATAACCGTCGTAAATAAACTTTGGCGACGGCCCGAGCGACGATTTATACATATCAGTACCGTACGGCGCCACGCTGTAGCAGGTACGGTCCATCATGAAAGGGTATTTCTTAGACTGATCTTTAGGGACATATACCGACGTAAAGAGCTTTTTGCCATCGCGCATGGGTATCTGATACTCGTACTTGGTATAATTAGCCTTTATATAAGCGGCATCATTTACCGGAGGGCCGGGTTGCGCGCAGGCACTTAGCGTTGTGATAAGACAGATAAATAAGACCAGTTTTTGCATAATAAAATTTAAGTTTTGAAAATACAGATTACCTGCGCCAATCAGAAACAGAAAGTGATTTAAGTGCTGATAAATTTTGCATCGGCAGACGAAAAAAATATTTTACCAATTGTAACATTTTTGTTGCAATAATGTTGTAGCTTTATAATAACCAATATAAAGGAGGTACCGATTATGAAAAAAGCACTCATGTTATGTTTGTTGGCTTTTGGTATTAATGTGGCGACAAAAGCGCAATGCCCGATCAACGAAATCCTTACCACAAAAGACCCGCAAACTATTGCGACTTTAATTGAAAACAACACGGAATGTATTAAAGAATCGTTAACGCAAAATCCCGAATTTCAAAACTTCAGGGTGTATGTAGATTACTTGTACAATACCTCAAGACCGTGGATCTACCATACTAATCTGCAAAAAGAAAAGCTATTTGCAGACTTTTACGCTACCTGGGGCCTGGCTTACCCAACCATGAGTTCGCCTGCGCCTGCCGACCCTGAATTTTACGAAGCCCTAAAAGCCATGGTAGCTACAGACCCTGCATTCTTTACCCAAAGAAAAGAAACTAAGATCCCCGTTAAATATCAGCAATGGTTATATGTAAAGAGCCTAATTGCAAAATACGGCGAGCGTAATGTTGTCGCGTTAGCCAATGCCGCCGGCAAAGTTGCCAACCTGGCCACTAATAATTACCAGATATATGTAGCTAATTAACCTCCTACCTCGCCCGTTTCAACCCGGGTGGGTGTTAGTTTTTCATATTTTTTTAAAAGTTCAGTTAAGGCGATGAGTGTAAATGCTTATCGCCTTTTTGTTTTTGGGGATGGGTCAGTCTAAGATATCGGCTATATCATCAAAGCCTTTTTCGCGGGCCAGGTCGGCGGGTAGTTTGCCGCCTTCCATGCGGATATTAAATTCGCCGCCGTTTTCAAGCAGTAATATCAGCAACTCGAGGTTGCCGTTTTGGGCGGCCGAGTGCAGCGGCGTAGCACCTGCCTTTTGGGTTACATTAACGTTAGCGCCATTCTCAACCAGCATACGTGCAATGTTAGTATAATTGCCGGCGGTGGCCGAGTGCAGCGGGTAAACATTAAAACCGTTGTTTGATGGCAGGTTTACATCGGCACCTTTTAAAACCAGGTAACGCGCAACTTCAAACTGCCCGAAATAACAGGCCAGGCCTAATGGGGTAAAACCGTCGTCGGCATATAAATTTACAGCCTCGGGGTGGTTATATATCAGGTGGGCAACCACATCAAACTTACCCGCAGCCGATGCTTCAAAGAGGCTGATCTCGCCAACGTGTTTTAGTAACAGTGCAGTAACTTCAGGCTTTTTAAAATAGCATGACAACATCAGTGGCGAAACCTTATGGCTTGTCGTCTGTGTTGCTAATGCCGGGTTTTGAGTTAACAAGTTATTAAGGCCGGTCAAATCAGCATCAGTGATGTATCGCTCCAACAGTTCTAAACTCATTATTCAATATTACTAAAAAATTAAAAATAACCAACATAGTTGTTTAATCTATTAACTTTATATTTGCACATACTTCTGTTACATAAGGGATGCCGGTAAAAGGAAATCAGTTTAAGTCAAATAGTTTTAAGGAGGAGAATCAACCTCGTCAATCTTCAGAAAAAGGTTCAAGGGAGCGCACCGCAAAGCCAAAAATTGAAAAAATGCCTGTTTTTGATCTCCATGACGGGCGCCTGGTTAAAATATTAGGATTGTTTTTCCTGGTACTTTCTTTGTTTTTTCTCATTGCTTTTACATCCTATTTATTTACCTGGCAGCAAGATCAAAGCTATGTATCAACAGCAAACGGCGGCTGGCATAACCTGTTCAAAACCCAGCAGGAATTATTGGACAATGGTATTAAAAACCCGGTTGTTGAGAACTGGCTGGGCAAATTTGGAGCGCTGCTTTCAAACCAGTTTATTTTTGAGTGGTTTGGCGTAGCATCCTTTTTGTTTGTATTTGTGTTTTTTATTGTAGGATACCGCTTACTGTTCAAGGTAAGGCTGTATTCGGTTGCTAAAACCCTGGGCTACTCGCTTTTCGGCTTGGTATTCATATCCATTTTTATCGGCTTTATCCATGCCCTGATCATTGACTATCCGCATTTTTTAGAGGGCGAATTTGGCTACTGGAGCAACAAACTGCTCGACGCGCAAATTGGCCAGTCTGGCACCGGCGGCTTATTGATATTCGCGGCGCTTACCGTACTCATCGTAGCTTATAATATTGATTTTAAGATCCCGAAAAGGAAAATTAAAGAACCGGAATTGGCAGGTGTCGCGCCTTTGACCGATAACTTTAAACCGGAGCCCGTACCGCTGGTTGACGAAGAAATATCTCACCCGGTTGAGTGGCCCAAAGGTAATAATACCATCAAGCCCGAAGCCTTTACCAACCAGCCGCTGGCACCCTTAACCCCCGAGCCTATTTTCCATGAACCGGTAGTGCTTACGCCTGATGATGAAGGCGCGGACCCCGACCTTGACGCGGATATCCCGCTAACGCTTGAAACCGAAAGGCCAAGCCCGGTATTGAACGTTGAGAAATCTGACGATGAAAAAGCCAGATCATTAGTTGAGCAATTTGGCACCTACGACCATAAGCTTGACCTGGCATCATATAAATACCCTACCCTTAATTTGCTTGAAGATTACGGCACAGGTAAAATAGCCGTAAACGCAGAAGAACTGGAAGCCAACAAAAACAAAATTGTTGAAACGCTTAACCATTATAATATCGAGATCGATAAGATCAAGGCCACCATTGGCCCTACAGTTACCCTGTATGAAATTATCCCGGCACCGGGTGTGCGCATCTCTAAGATCAAAAATTTAGAGGACGATATCGCGTTGAGTTTAGCGGCATTGGGTATCCGTATTATTGCGCCTATGCCGGGTAAGGGTACCATAGGTATTGAGGTACCAAACCAAAACCCCGAGATGGTTTCCATGCGGTCTATCCTGGCTACAGAGAAGTTTCAGAATACTACCATGGATCTGCCTATAGCCTTAGGTAAAACCATATCGAACGAAGTATTTATTGCCGACCTGGCCAAGATGCCGCACTTACTGGTTGCAGGTGCTACCGGCCAGGGTAAATCGGTTGGTATCAATGCTATTTTGGTATCGCTACTATTCAAGAAACACCCTGCCGAACTGAAGTTTGTATTGGTTGACCCTAAAAAGGTAGAGCTAACACTATTCCGCAAAATAGAACGCCATTTCCTGGCTAAACTACCTGACGAGGCCGACGCGATCATTACCGATACCAAGAAAGTGGTAAACACGCTTAATTCGCTTTGTATTGAGATGGACCAGCGTTATGACCTGCTGAAAGACGCGCAGGTACGTAACTTGAAAGAGTATAATACTAAGTTTATCAACCGCAAAATAAGCGACCCTGAAAAGCACCGCTACCTGCCGTTTATTGTATTAGTGATAGATGAGTTTGCCGATTTGATGATGACGGCCGGTAAAGAAGTGGAACAACCGATAGCACGTATAGCACAGCTGGCCCGTGCAGTGGGCATCCATTTGGTTATTGCTACGCAAAGGCCGTCGGTAAATATTATTACGGGTACTATTAAGGCCAACTTCCCGTCAAGGCTGGCATTCAGGGTATTGTCAAAGATCGACTCGCGTACCATACTGGATGCAGGCGGCGCCGACCAGTTGATCGGTCGTGGCGATATGTTATTCTCAACCGGCAGCGACCTGATCCGCCTGCAATGCGCCTTTGTGGATACCCCTGAGGTTGAACGGATATCAGACTTTATAGGTAACCAGCGCGGCTATCCTACCGCCCTGTTATTGCCGGAATATCTTGGCGAAGGCGAAACCAGCAGTGCTAAAGAGTTTGATGCCAATGACCGCGACCCAATGTTTGAAGAAGCAGCACGCCTGATAGTGATGCACCAGCAAGGCTCAACCTCGTTGATACAGCGTAAGCTTAAACTGGGTTACAACCGCGCAGGCCGTATTATCGACCAACTGGAAGGTGCAGGCATTGTAGGCCCGTTTGAGGGCAGCAAAGCCCGTGAGGTGCTGTATCCTGATGAGTATTCATTAATGCAATATTTGGAGACGTTGGATAAATAGCCCCTCCCAACCCTCCCCTAAAAGGGAGGGCTAAAATAAAGTTCCCCCTTTAGGGGGCGGAGTGGGCTTAAACGTTCTGCATATAAATCAGTCACAACCATATGAAAAATATAACACTCTACATTCTCTTCATATTAACCGCTACCCATGCCTTTGCGCAAAAAGACGCGCAGGCAAAAGTAATTTTGAACCAGGTGAGCCAAAAATACCGCTCATATGCTATCATAAAAAGCGATTTTAGCTTTACTATTGATAACCCGCAGGCAAACATTAAGGAGACCCGTAACGGTACATTGATCACCCAATCAAAAGGCGGTAAATATAAAGTGATCTTATACACTGCCACAGGCGCAAAAACCGATGAAGAGCAGGAAATAATAAGCGACGGCAAAAGCCAGTGGACCTACCTGAAAGCAGATAAAGAGGTACAGGTAAGTGATGCAGACAACAGCGGCGAGGGCTTTAACCCGGCCCAACTATTCACCATGTATGAGCATGGTTATAAATACATCTACAATGGCGATCAGAAAATCGGCGGTAAAACCTATCAATCTATTGACCTTACTCCCGAGGATGATAAAAAGCCTTTTTTTAAGATCAGGCTGATGATAGATAAGGTAAAGAAACAGATCTACAGCGCGCTGATATTTGACAAAAGCGGCAGCAAGTATAACTACACCCTGCGCAGCCTTACCCCTGCCACTAAGGTGCCTGATAATACTTTTACGTTTGATACCAAGGCATATCCCGGTGTTGAGGTGGTGAATTTGAAGTAAGCTACAGGTAGATTTACGAAGTTAATTCGATATTATTATTTTTTTAAGGCTTCATTATGGAATTAGTCGTTTTGAAGCATCATAAGGCTGGAATATAATTTTTTGGTTTCCAAAGTTTGTATTGAAATTAGTAATACCAATTATAAACCTGTGTCCTTATGAGAAATTTGCTTTGTCTGCTTTTCCTTTTGCTTTGTAGTATATCTGCATTTGCCAATAAGGTCGATGAATTAAAAACTGACAGCGACGTAGTAAAATTTCTGAAACCTTTACAGGAAAGTTTTAACTACATAGGCGCGCCTCAATTAAAAATATTTTCAACTGAAGAGATAGTTAAAGTAAGTAATTGCGATTCGCTTGTCAGCACATGGAATATTAAAAATTGGCAAAAAATCGATCTTAATAATGACAACCGTACCGATTTAATGGCTATTGTTAGCTGGTATTACAGCTTCTGTAATTTTATAGCAATAGACAAAGGGAATAACACATTTCAACTTATACAAATTGGCCAAAGTGCTAACATAGAGGGCTGCCAGCTGATCGACGCCATAAATTACCATGATCAACCATTGATTGAATTTCATGGCTCGCACCCTAAAGGTAGAAAGGATTTTCTTAAAAAAAATAAATGGCTGCCTAACACCGACACCTTGATATACAAATACGGCAATTTTGTTGAATTTAATAAAGAGTCATCAAATTATAAAATTGATTCTATAACGTTTAGTTCGCTTTGGGGATGGTATGGATGGGAAGGTACACCTAAAAAAAATCCGGAATATGTTGACAGAGTTATGAAAATTGATCGGTCAGGGCGTGCGATTTTAACTAACAATAAAGAATTTGTTTACTATGTATTGGCTAAGGGCCAGAAAAAACCACGTGATCCCAGTACGGTATCAGGCATATTTAAAACCAAAATAAAACAGGCCGATCTGGAGGAGATTTACAACCTGATCAATTATTTAAGCATCAAGAAATTAAAGGACACATATGCCGTTGGATGGACCGATGATACAAGCAGCTACATCCGCATTAAATTTACTGATGGCTCTGTTAAATATATTGCAGACTACGGTGGCGTTGGTACATATGGCTTACGTAATCTTTTTTCAAAGTTCTATGCTTTGATTAAAACTCAGGATTGGAAATAATATGAAAAAACTACTTACCCTATTTAGCCTGTTATTTACTGCTACGATCAGTTTTGCCAACAAAGTTGACGACCTGAAAACTGACAGCGATATAGTAAAATTCATTCAGCCCCTGCAGGAAAATTTTAATTACAAGGATGCCCCCAAATTGATCATGCTTTCAAGTGAAGAGTTGGTTAAAAGACACAGCTGCGATTCGCTTGCAGGTACATGGCATATTAAAAATTGGGAAAAAGCTGATTTCAACAACGACCATAAAACTGATCTGCTGGCCATTATTAACTGGTATGATACTGATTGTGATTTTATAGCAATAGATAAGGGCGATAACACTTTTCAGCTTATACAGATTGGCGGAAGCTCTTATCAAAATTGTCAATTGGCAAATACGATAAAATACGCCGGGCAACAAATGGTTGAATTACACACCTGGGCGAGCACGCGCCCGGGCCGCAAAAATGCCAAATGGATCTCTCGTACCGATACTTTAACATACAAGTACGGCGATTTTTTAGAATTCAATAAAGAGCCGGCACATTACAAAATTGATTCTATCATCTACAAAACACAGCCCTGTTTTGGTACATGCCCTGTATTCAAAATAGAAATAGATCACAACGGTAAAGCAAAATATGATCGTACCAGTCCAAACATTGTATATATACTTAAGCCTGGTGAAAAAATACAAAACGTCTTTAACATGGAAATAAAGAAACCTGAACTGGAAGAATTGTACCACTTAATTGAATATATCAACATTAAAAAACTAAATGAAAACTATGCAGTTCGATGGTCTGATGACGCAACAGCCATTATCTATATAAAATTCAGTGACGGATCAGTAAAGACTATCAAAGACTATGGCTTGAAGGGAACGTTTGGTTTATTTACCCTTTATAAAAAAATTTACGCGTTAACCAAAAGCCCTGATTGGAAGTAAAATGAAAAAAGCGTTTATCATATCTTGCTTGATACTCCCGCTTTTTGCGCACGCGCAAGAAAAATTCAGTCGTTTAAAACGACAGGGGGATTCATTAGTGTATAAACACAATCTTAAAGATGCTTTAATAGTTTACGATAAAGCGGTTAACCTGGTATTATCAGGTAAAGAGAAGGCATTTGACAGTGAATGGTTTGATGTTTTAAACGCGGCAGGCATCATTGTAAAAGGGCATAACAAATACTGGAATCTGGCCTTTGGCACTAAAGCAGAAAAATTGCCTGAAAAAATCACCACGCTTAAAGAAATGGGCGTAAAAAATTTGCTCACCTATAAAGTTTTTCAAAATACAGATGTAGCAGCGTGGCCTGCAGATTCAAATAGTTGCTATAGTAAATCAGGCCAAATATTGGTATGGGCTATCAATAACAATGTATTTATGCAAGCTTTTGACGATTGCACAACCTACAAGCCGGTAAACTTACATGACAACGTACTATATGATTTACTCAATAATCATTATGAAGCTATAATGAATAAAAATTTCAGAGAGCTTGGTTTTATGTCGAGCGCTGAAACCAGGTATAAGTTCACATTTTACAGTGATAATAACATTTTTGTAAAAGAATGGTGCGGCATATCCTACTTTACAGATCCTAAGTCAAACCGGACTGCCGATTATATTGCAAAACATAAAAATTCCATAGATAGCCAGACTATTATCTACAACTACAATATGAGCATCTATTTCAGTAAATTATTTCTCAGAATTTTTGAAGATGATAAGATCTACAATGAAAAAATAAACTCTTCTGCCGAAAAGGGCCTGGTTGGAAAACTTGAGCAAAACTGATACACACAGCTTCTTTTGTCTTAAAATTATGTATCTTTTTTGTTACATTAAATATTAATTGTATACTTGTTTACACAAGCCAATTATAAACCAATTATGTTTCCGCCTAACCGTATTACATTTACTGTAATAGCTGTTGTATTGTGCCTGTTTATCCGTTGCAGTAAAGAGACAAAAACGCCTGTAACAAAAGCTGCTGCTGCAACAAGTGCTACTGATAAAAAAACTTCGTCAACAAGTATTACAAAACCGGTTACAACCACTAAAAGCACGGATACGGTAGCAACAGTGCCTGCTACCAATTTGTCAAAAGGCCTGTGCTGCAAAACCGAGAACGTAATTATTATAGTAATGGACGGCCCAAGGTACAGCGAAACCTGGGGCGATTACACCCGTCAAAACATCCCCGGACAGTTTGATATCTATCACTACGGTGTTTTGTTAAGCAACTTCCATAACATGGGTACCACCAATACCGATTCGGGCCATGATGCCATCTGCACCGGTAATTATGAAAACTTAGAGAACACCGGCCAGGCATTACCGCAGTATCCTTCAATTTTCCAGGAGTTTTTAAAAGCAACGGGTAAGCCTGCCGAGAAAGCTTGGGTAGTAGCCTCGAAAGATAAATTACAGATACTGGGCGATTGCCAGCAAGCCGGCTGGACCGGCCAGTACCAGCCCCGTACCGATTGCGGCATCAGCGGAATCTTCAGCGGTTACCGGGCTGACGATACTACGTTTGCACATGCCAAAAATGTGATCAATACCTATCACCCCAATTTAATGCTCATCAACTTTAAGGACCCGGATACTTACGGGCACTCAAACCTGTGGAGCAACTATATTAAAGCCATTCAAACTACAGATGGCTACATCAAAGCCATATATGACATGATCCAGGCTGACCCTGTCTACAAAGACAAAACAACACTCATCATTACCAATGACCATGGCAGGCACGTTGATAATGTTGCAGACGGTTTTGTAAGCCATGGTGATGGCTGCGATGGTTGCCGGCATATTGAGTTTTTAGCCGTCGGGCCAGACTTTAAAAAAGGCATCGGCTTGGTTACCCCGTATGAGCAAATAGACATTAGCCAGACGGTGGCAAAGCTGCTAAACTTTAAAATGGATTACGGTAAAGGTAAGCTGATGACCGACATTTTTAACTGATCTGCCCTATCCTATCCGGGCAAAACAGGGCGTATTAATGTTGTTACTGTATTTTAATTGAGCGCAAAGCTATTTAACAATAGCCAAAAAAACTTACTTTTAAGGCGACATTAAAGTTTAACCAACACTAAATCAATGAAGCATTTTTACAAACTGTTATGCTGTGCCCTGTTATTTTTAGGGTCGGCGGCTCATCTTCATGCACAAATTAAAAGACTTTCTTTAACATCGCCCAATGGTGGCATCAAGGTTGATTTTACCTTCGGGGATAAGATCTACTACACCGTATCAGACAATGGTACCGAGTTACTGACCAATAACCACATGGCGCTAACCTTAGGCGACGGCGTTTTAGGCGCTTACCCAAGCCTGATCAGCTCAAAAAACATCAGGGGTAATGAAGAAATAAAACCTTATGTCGCTTTAAAATTCTCGACAGTTAAAAGCGTATACAACGCGGTGCTGTTAAACTTTAAAGGCAATTACTCGGTGGAGTTCCGTGCTTTTGATGATGGTGTAGCTTATCGTTTCATCACCGCTAAAAAAGGCGATATCGAAGTGAAGGATGAAGATTATACCATTAACTTCCCTGATAGCTATTTGCTGCATTTACAGGAGAATAACGGCTTTAAAACCTCTTACGAAGAGTCATACTCGCACATTGAATCGGCAAACTGGAAAGCTACCGATAAGATGACCAATCTGCCCATATTGGTTGATACCAAAAAACAATACAAACTGCTGATCAGCGAGTCTGACCTGTCTGACTACCCGGGCATGTTCCTGAAAAGCACCGGCGACAATGGCGCCATAGCTACCTTCCCGAAAGCACCGCTTGAATTTGGGCCGGATGGCGACCGCAGCGAAAAGATCCTGAAATCTGCAGATTATATCGCGAAAACCAATGGTACACGTAATTTCCCCTGGCGCTACATCCTCATTACTAAAGATGATAAGCAGTTATTAGAAAACACCATGACCTTGAAACTGGCTTCAAAAAGCGTGATCGCCGATCCGTCATGGATCAAACCGGGCCAGGCAAGCTGGGAATGGTGGAACGATGCCGCCCCTTACGGGCCTGATGTAAATTTTGTATCTGGCTATAACCTGGAGACTTATATATATTATATCGACTTCGCTTCAAAATTTGGTGTAAAATATATTGTGATGGACGAAGGCTGGGCAAAAAGTACTACCGACCCATATACCCCGAACCCTAAAGTTGATGTTAAGGAACTGATCCGCTACGGACAGCAAAAAAATGTGAGCATTGTGCTTTGGTTAACCTGGTTAACCGTACATAAAAACATGGACCTGTTTAAAACCTTCCACGAGTGGGGCATAAAAGGTGTTAAGATAGATTTCATGGAGCGCAGCGACCAGTGGATGGTTAACTATTACGAAGACGTTGTAAAAGAAGCAGCCAAGTATCAAATAATGGTCGATTTTCATGGCGCGTTCAAACCTTCGGGGTTAGAGTATAAGTATCCCAACCTGATCTCGTACGAAGGCGTGCGTGGTTTAGAGCAAATGGGCGGTTGTAATCCAAGTAATAGCATTTATTTGCCTTTTATGCGTAACGCGGTTGGCCCGATGGACTTTACCCCCGGCGCCATGATCAATATGCAGCCTGAAGTTTACCGCGCCGAGCGCCCAAATGCCGCGGCTATTGGTACACGCGTTAACCAAATGGCTTTGTATGTAGCTTTTGAAAGCGGCATACAAATGCTGTGCGACAACCCTACCCTGTACTACCGCAGTGCAGATTGTACCGACTTTATTACCCAGGTACCTACCACATGGGACGAAACCAAAGCTTTGGCGGCTGTTGCCGGCGAAGTGGATGTGGTGGCCAAACGTAAAGGCGACAGATGGTATATTGGCGGCATAACCAACGGCAAAGAGGGTGGCCGCCAGGTTGAGCTTAATTTTGATTTCCTTGAAAAAGGCAAGGTTTATAACATGACCTATTTTGAAGATGGCATTAACGCCGACCGCCAGGCAATGGACTACCGCCGCAAAATAAAACAGGTAAAAGCCGGCGATAAAATGACCATTAAAATGGCCCGCAACGGCGGCTGGGCAGCGGTGCTTAAATAAGCGTTGTTCTTGTATTTTTTCAAAAAGCCCGATCAGTAAATGGTCAGGCTTTTTTATTCAGTACTTAATCAGAAGCGGCGGACTCGTGCGATTCCCTCCCCACGGGAGGGTGTAGGGAGGGGTTTGGACGACCTTACATTACTGCTAAACCCCTCCCTGCCACTGCACTGGCAGCCGCACCCCTCCCAATGGGAGGGAATGTTGCATCAACGTACTACTATTTCGCTTTATTAACACACCCCTGCAACCGCACTTCCAATCGCGCCCCCTCTCAAGGGGGGAGCTGAATAGTCCGTATTAAAAAAGTGGCGGGTTCGTGCGATTCCCCTCTTGAGAGGGGTGTAGGGGTGTGTCATTTCGTATTCATTAACACACCGTTATTTCGCTTTATTAACACACCCCTGCAGCCGCACTTGCAATCGCGCCCCCTCTCAAGAGGGGAGTTGAAAAATCTTAATTATCATCAAACAGGCTCAACATAATTGATAATAAACTTAGCCAGTTGTTCCTGCTCGGCAATGGTTAGCAGTTCGCCGTCATAGATCCAGTAGCCCTGCGCGTCAAACAGGATGCGGCCCAGGTAATCGTGGTTTTCGGCAAAGGCAGTGTATAGGTCATAGCAAGTTACGGCACCGTTGTTTATGGTATCTAAAACAACGCTCACCACTTCATCCGGGCCGTTGTTCCGTTTTATCCAGGCTTTTGCCTCGCTGATGGTATGTGTATTGTTCATCACAAAACAAATTTGGAAATTATTTTGCAATTAATAGCACGTTATACTAATAAAATTAGCAATTTAATATTCAACCGTCGCCTTAATAGCCAGATCGGTACCAAAGGGCATAAAATAGGTATACGGCTGCCATTGGTGTTTAAAATTTAATGCCCACATATTTAGCGTTTTGCCTGTTTTGGGGGCTATACCAATAGCAGGGCGGTAATTGTCATGGCTTACTTCTACTTTTCGTTTTTTATCATAACTTATTACGTGCCCTAAATTGTGGCTGCTGCGCAGCCATTCTATCGCTACAAAAAAGCTTTTTTGAGGAATGATAATATTATATTTAGACAAGCTTACACCGCTTTGCCGGTCCTCGCCATTACTTATTTCAATAGTTTTTCCGGTTAGTTCTTTTCCGGGCCCAAGGGTGTTTGGGTCAACATCGTAAAACCGCAAGCGGTAAGCCACGCGTTCATAACCTTCGCCCTGGTCATTAAAAGCCAAACGGGCAACTTTTACTTTTTCCACTCTCGCGCCTGTCTTGGGGGCTTCAAATTTTTGCGCCAGCTGGTAGTAATCAAAATTGGCGGTTTCTGTATCGAAACCGGCATAATGCCAGATCTCATTTTTATCAAAGTCATTTAACAAGGTATCTGTGGTGTATTTTTGCGATACAACACCTGCTGCAATTTCATTGCGGGTCAGTTGAATTGTATCCCTATATGCCAGGCTATTGATCGGTATTTTAAGCTGGTCGTAATTCTGCGCCGCGAACACAACAGTATCTCTCATGGTTGCCAGATCGCCGGGAATAATAAAAATACCGTCTTTTTCGGTGGTGATGGATAGCCTGGCGCGCAGAATAGTAACAGAAACAAAAGGGGTTGCTTTTTTGGTACTGCTATCAATAATATAAAATGTATTGAGTTTTTGCTGTGCAAACCCCTGCAAAGCAAATGAACAAATAAGCAGTGTAAATAATATTTTTAGTTTCATATCAATACCGTATAGTAGCAGATAAAGCGATCTCCAGATCAGGCTCCAGGTTCCAGATCATCCATTTATCCTCCTTTTTATACCATATAACTCCCCTTGGGTTATTAGTGGAATAGCCAACCAAAAATGGCTGGTAAGAAATCCAATACGCTGAAAGGGTCTGATCATACACCCTGCCATTTAACCGGGCTCTTTCTTTTATATTAGTTACAAGCATTTGAACAGTTTCATTAAAAGGATTATTTATCCACTCAATACCAATAAAAAATTCCCTTCCGGGTATGATCAGGTGTTCTTTGCTCAGATCCAGCGTGATCATCTTCGCCTTATCTAAAAGTACCAGTTCTTTGGTTAATAAAATTTGCCCCGGGTGCCTGGTAGTCGAGTCAATAGCATATACATGAACAAAAAAACGGGCATACTTGCTTTCGGTAGCTTCAGGGCGAAGTTTTTCCCAATTAATTTGCCTTCTGCCGATTTTAATATTGATAAGCCGGCTGTTTGTCTGAGGTGCTTCAAAAAGTCTTGCCAATGCCTCATGTGTTTGAATAAACATTTTATTATTACCTTCTTCACTGAGATCGACCCATGAAAATTTGTTTAATACTTTATCCTGTGCCTTACCGGCATTTATTTCTACCTCTTTTAATTGGGTGATATCAGGTTCAAGCGTAACAAATAGTTGTTGCCCGCTGTTCTTTACCCCAAGCTTAAGGGTTTTATAACCCACATAGCTAAATACGAGTGTGTCGTTTTCTGATACTGCATCAGCAGTTATTTTAAAATAGCCTTGTTCTGAAGTTTTAGTAGCTTGATTTGTTTTCTGCAAAACCACCGTAACATTGGGTATTGCAATTTCGGTTGTTTTGTCAATTACCTGGCCCTCGTAGGTATTTTGAGCGCGTAATTGTAGCGCAGTACTTAGCAATAACCATACGGCTATACATAAAGTGCGATAGTTCATAACGGGTATATCGGTGTACATTCAGGTTTAGGCAGTAACCAAAAAACTATCGGTTTATTGGCTTTTATAATTGGTTTAAGGCTGTCAATGTAGCTAAAAGAAAATAGTTGCACAATGACTTTTACGTCATATTCAGGTTGACCACAGCTTACGTATAATTACGCATTCCTCCTGTGCTTACTACGTAAAAAAACTCAGTAGCATCCCGCCATAAAATCGAGTGTCTTCCCTCACAGATATGTTTTTGATGTGGGGCAATTTTGTAATGAACAAACGCAATTACAAAACACTTAAAACAAAACGTTATGAAAACTAAAAATTACTTTTTGATGCTGACAGCAGTATTAACACTATCAATTGTATCATGCAAAAAAGGCGACCAGGGGCCGATAGGACCTAAAGGGGATACCGGTGCAACAGGCGCGACTGGTACGGCAGGCACCAATGGCACAAACGGAACGAACGGCGCGACCGGGGCTACAGGTGCCGCAGGCGTAAAAGGCGACAAAGGCGACCCGGGCGCGGCAGGCCCTGCAGGTGCAGCCGGAGCGACAGGTGCGGCTGGTGCTACAGGCGCAACAGGCACTGCAAACGTAATCTATTCTGATTGGTACAGGCCCACCGCTTATACCTCGAGCTCAATTTTCAGCATAACACACTTTAATGCCGATATTTCGGCAACACAAATAACACAAAATGTTATTGATAATGGCGTTGTGCTTGTATTTGGTAAACTGCTTGGTTATAACGCTGCAATTTGGCCTGCAACCCAGGTTTCGGAAATGCCGATTGTTTTAAATTATGTTGAAACCGGCACCCAATTAGATACCTGGACAGCAAAAGTTTCTGTTGGCAAGATCACCATTGATTTTACCAACAGCACCAATCATTATACAGCTATATCTACCTCGCACCAGTTCAGGTATGTAATAATTCCGGGTGGTGTTAAAGCCACAGCAGGCATTAACCTTAAAGATTACAACCAGGTTAAAGCCGCCTTCCACATCAACAATTAAAGATCAGTCAGGTTAATTTTTAAATTAAGCGCCGGGCAATCGTCCGGCGTTTTTTTGTTATACGATATTTTTAAACAAAAATGGTGGCGCTATTTTGTCAGTATTTGCCCTTGTTTTTTTTTGAAAAAAGTCGATAAATCTGTACCAAACTGTATCATGAAAGCAATTTCATAAAGTTAGTTTATTAATTGTCAGTTATTTACAAAAACAGGTGTACCAAACTGTATCACCGGGACACCTTCAACTTGATACACCTGTTACACCCCGGCGAAACAAGCAAACAGTCGTGACGGCGTAAACATACTCGCTTAGCTATTTATTATATTTGCTGACGTAAATGAACTACCAGCAAACCATCGATTACCTTTACGCGCAACTGCCGGTATTTACCCGTGTAGGCGCGTCGGCATATAAAGCAGATCTGCATAACACCATCGAACTATGCGCACGGCTTGGCAACCCGCAATATCAATTCAAAACCATCCACATAGCGGGCACCAACGGCAAGGGCTCAACCTCGCACATGCTGGCAGCGGTATTGCAGGTGGCAGGCTATAAAACAGGGCTGTACACCTCGCCACACTTAAAGGACTTCAGGGAACGCATCCGCATTAACGGCGGGATGATCAGCGAGCAGTCGGTCATTGACTTTGTAGCCGGTCACAGGCAGGACTTCGAAGAGATCCAGCCCTCGTTCTTTGAAATGACCGTTGGTTTAGCCTTTGACAGCTTCGCTAAGGAACAGGTAGATATCGCAGTGATCGAGACCGGGCTGGGCGGCAGGCTGGATTCGACCAATATCATTACCCCCCTCCTGTCCATCATCACCAATATAGGCTGGGACCACATGAATATCCTGGGCGACACGCTGCAGCTCATAGCCGCCGAAAAGGCAGGCATCATCAAACCCAATATACCGGTGATCATAGGCGAAAAGCAGGAAGAACTGGCCGACCTGTTTATCCGCAAAGCGAAACAGCAAAACGCGGCGATCAGCTTTGCTTCGGACCTGTTTGAGGTGAAAGGTGAAAGGCAAAAGGCAAAAGGCTTTGATGAATTGCTTGATGTAGAGATCACGCCACTCATCACTCATCACTCGCCACTCACAACTCACAACTCACAACTCACCTTACAGTTAGACCTTACCGGCAGCTACCAGTTAAAGAACATAAAAACCGTTATAAGCGCGGTAGTCGAACTAAGGCGGCAAGGCTTTGTCATTACCGACGATCACCTTAAAACTGCCTTGCGCCAGGTTAAAACCCTGACAGGCTTACATGGCCGCTGGGAGGTGCTAAGCACAAGCCCGCTAACCATTTGCGACACCGGCCATAACCCCGAAGGCATACAGGAGGTATTGAAGAACATAGCCGCCGTGCAATATGAGCAGCTGCATTTTGTGATAGGTATGGTAAACGACAAGGACAGCAGCAAGGTACTATCCATGCTGCCAAAGGATGCTATCTATTATTTCTGCAGGCCTGATATCCCGCGTGGCTTAGATGCCCCGATCTTACAGGAAAGAGCAAAGGCGTTTGGCTTGCGGGGCGAAGTATATGCTTCGGTACCATCGGCCCTGGCGGCAGCTCAAAGCGCTGCAAAGGCTAAGGACCTGGTGTTTGTTGGCGGCAGCACGTTTGTGGTGGCAGAGGTCTGACTAACATATAGCTAACACATATCGATGGGTTTAAAACCCATCGATATGATGAATATCTGTTGCACCTGTTTACACTTTTTGTTTTATTTTTACCTGAACCTACAAACACAACATGAGCAATATAACCTGGGGGATAATCGGTTGCGGCAACGTCACCGAGAAAAAGAGCGGCCCCGCGTTTAACAAGGTGCCCAACAGCAAACTGATAGCCGTAATGCGCCGCAATGCCGAAAAGGCCGCCGATTATGCCCGGCGCCACAACGTACCCAAATGGTATAACGATGGCGAACAATTGCTGAACGATCCGGAGATCAATTCAGTTTATGTGGCTACTCCCCCGGCATCGCATATTGATTATACTTTAGCCGCCTTAAAAAAGGGTCTGAACGTTTATATTGAAAAGCCCATAACACTAAACGCCGCCGAAGCCATTGCCATAGCTGATGCTGTTAAACAAAGCACAGGTAAGGTGTCTATAGCGCATTACCGTCGCGGCCAGCCTATGTTTTTATACGTAAAGGAGCTGTTGGATACCAATGCAATTGGCGATGTACGCCTTGCCCAGATAAAGATGTGGCAAAGCCTACGCCCGCAATTGATCACGCATCTTGAAGATAACTGGCGCATTAACCCGGCGCTTTCGGGCGGTGGGTATTTCCATGATCTGTCGCCCCATCAGCTTGACCTGATGCTTTTCTTTTTCGGCGAGCCTGAATACTACAACGGCCGCGCGTTGAACCAATCGGGCTATTATGGATGTGATGACAATGTAAGCGGGCAGATCATCTTTAAGAACAAGGTAGTGGTTGACGGCTCGTGGTCATTTAACGTTGCTGAACATGAACGCATTGACGAATGCAAAATAATAGGATCAAAGGGTAGTATCAGTTTCCCGGTATTTGGCCATGCGGTAACGATTAAAACTACAGATAAGGAAGAGACAATAAACTTCGCCCCGCTTGAACATGTGCAACAACCCATGATAGAAAAGGTAGTGAACTACTTTAACGGTGACGGCGATACCCCCTGCGCTATTGACGAAGCTGTTGTTTTGATGAAGATCATGGACGCGTTTAGCCAGCCCATCTAATCTCCTCCAAGAGGGAGACTTATGAGAACCGATGACTCCTACCCTTTGGGGAGGTTGGGAGGGGTCCTATTTCTTCTTAGGCACCTTTGCTCCTTCTTTGCGTGCTTCTGACAGGCCTATCGCTATGGCTTGTTTTCTGCTGGTTACTTTTTTGCCGCCGCCGCTTTTTAGTTTGCCCTCGTGCATTTCGTGCATGGTTTCGGCTACTTTTTCGCCGGCCTTTTCTGAATACTTTGCCATGATGTTTAATATTTAAGTAAATGATAATAAGTCATGCAAAATATTTGCCAATTTTACCGGGATGAAGCGCATACCGGAAACTGATCTGATCTTAAACGCCGATGGCAGCGTCTACCACTTAAACCTGCTGCCCGGTGATATTGCCGATATGGTAATAACCGTAGGCGACCCCGACCGTGTGGGCGAGGTTAGCAAATACTTTGACAGCATAGAACTCAAAAAGGGTAAACGCGAGTTCATTACCCATACCGGTACCATCGGCAATAAGCGGCTGACGGTGCTTTCTACAGGTATCGGTACGGATAATATTGATATTGTGCTGAATGAGCTGGACGCGCTGGTGAATATTGACCTCAAAACACGTACGGTCAATACCGACTTACGCAGTTTAAACATTACCCGCATAGGTACATCGGGCGCTATACATGCCGATATTGAGGTAGGCAGCCTGTTGCTATCGTCTGCCGCATTTGGGTTAGATCCTTTGATGAATTACTACAAACAGGCCTTAAACGATAAAGAGATCAACCTGCTAAACGCCTTCAAAGCATCCCTGCCAAAAAGCGCCAATTTGTATCCGCACATCGCGTCAGCAGGAAAAGGCCTGTTGCAAGTACTGGGCAGCGACGAGCAACAAGGCCTTACCATTACCGCTCCCGGTTTTTATGCGCCGCAGGGCCGGCAGGTACGCGCCGAAGCAGCCATTCCGGGGTTAATGGAGATCATACAACAATTCAGTTTTGAGGGGCAACGCATAACCAACCTTGAAATGGAAACCGCCGGCATATATGGTCTGGCTTCGGCATTAGGTCATCAGGCAGTATCGTGCAACGTAATACTGGCCAATCGCGCTACGCAGGTTTTTAGCAGGCAGCCCGCAAAGATCATGGACCATCAAATCGGCCGGATACTTGAAAAACTTACCGTCATTTTATAAATTGGCAAATGTTGCCCTTTATGCCTATCTTCAAAAACATATAACATACAATGGTGTTACCTTGTAAAAAATTCATACCCTGCTTTTGATCTATGGTACCTAAAAAAATAATAGCCCCATTTTACGAACGTCTATCTCTGGTACTCATTGGTATCATGTCGCTTGGTTTTCTGGTGATCCAGGGCAAAGATGTGCTTGATCCTTTGATCTTCGGATTTCTGTTCGCCATACTGCTGCTGCCGGTTTCAGGCTTTTTTGAACGAAAGCTAAAGTTCCCTCGCAGTGTATCTTCGCTTATATCTATCATATTGCTGGTAAGCTTTATCAGCGGGGTATTGTACCTGGTGGGCTCACAGATCTCAAGATTAATGAATGACTGGCCGATACTCCAAAAACAGCTTGCGCAATCTGTCAACAATATCTCCGACTGGATAGAGAGCACTTTTCACTATAACCTTGGCAGGCAAAAGGCTTTGCTTAACACTACCGAAAAGAAGATCCTATCATCAGGCACTGAAGTGGTGGGCACAACCTTTGGGGCTGTGTCCTCTTTAATGTTGTTCTATATCTTCATTATGATCTTCACCTTTTTTATCCTGTTTTACAGGAAGCTGCTGTTCACGTTTGTCCTGCAGGCTTTCGGTAAGGACAACGAGGTGATTGTTCATGATATCATAGAGAACATTCAAAGCATATTGCGACAGTACATATTAGGCCTGCTGCTTGAAATGATCATTGTGGCTGCCGTGGCCTGCACCGCTTTCTGGATGATCGGGATAAAGTATGCCGTACTGCTGGGCATTATTGTAGGCTTGTTTAACATCATCCCCTACTTAGGTATCTTTACAGCCTTGTTCTTGAGTGTGCTTATCACTTTTGCTACCGGCCCTATAAGCAATGCCGTTGAGGTAGGCGTAGCCGTGATCGTTATCCACGCTATCGACTCGAACGTATTACTGCCAACCATTGTGGGGTCGAAAGTGAGGCTTAACGCGCTGATCACTTTCTTAGGCATCCTGCTGGGCGAGATGGTATGGGGGCTTTCTGGTATGTTCTTGTCCATCCCTATGATGGCTATATTTAAGATCATATTCGACCGTATTGAAAGTTTGAAACCATGGGGCTACCTGTTGGGCGGCGACTACGAGTTCAAGAAGTCGGCAGAGAAAAAAATGAAAACCGAATAGTTGTTTACCATGCGTTTAAAATTACTTACCCTCTTTATCTGCCTGTCAACCGCGGCTTTTGCACAAGCACAAAAGTCCTTTAAAGTAGTGCCGCTTGGTGTTTTGGGGGGTATTGACGAAAGTAACCTGTCGGCCTACATGGTTGCCCCTACCGGCAGCAATGATTATATCTGCTTGGATGCCGGGACGCTGCACTACGGCATCGAGCAGGCAGTAAAGAATAAGGTATTTACTATTCCGGCCAATAAGGTGTTAAAGCGCTATATCAAGGATTATTTTATCTCACACTCGCACCTCGATCACCTATCGGGGTTAATCATCAATTCACCTGATGACACCGCCAAGAACATCTATGCCTTCGCGGATTGTATAAATACCATAAAAACGCATTACTTCACCTGGACCAGTTGGGCAAACTTTGCCAATGAGGGCGAAGCACCCACTTTAAAGAAATATACCTACCAGGTAATGCAACCCGGCGTAACCGTAAACGCCGCCAATACCGATATGCAGGTTACGGCTTACCCGCTGAGCCATTCAAATCTTACCAGTACCGCGTTCCTGGTGAAAAGTAAAGGCGATTACCTGTTATACCTGGGCGACGTCGGCCCTGACGAGATAGAGAAAAGCCGTAACATGCAAAAGCTTTGGGAGGTTATCGCCCCACTGATCAAGGCTCACCAGCTTAAGGCCATTATGATAGAAGTATCATTCCCTAACGAGCAGCCGGATAAAACCCTGTTTGGCCACTTTACCCCAAAATGGTTGATGAGCGAATTTAACGAACTTGGCAAACTAAGCGGCACCGATGCCCTTAAAAACCTGAATGTGGTGGTGGTGCATTTAAAACCGCCTTACAGTAATATCATCAAAATCAAGCAGCAGCTAAAGGCAGGCAATAGTCTGGGGTTAAACTTTATTTACCCGGTGCAGGGTAAAGAATTGCAGTTTTAAGAGTATTTCGAACAGTGAAAGCGGAGACGAGAAACCAGGGTGTCATGCTTAGGATCTCGAAGCGTGTGGGCAGGCCTTACGCTCACCCTTCGACTATGCTCAGGATAACAGGCTTTATCTTTCCTGTCTATTGCCTATCTTACCCGGTCTTGCCGACGTCAACGGCGACCGCATGTACATCACCAAAATCGTAGCAGAACCATTACATAACTGCACAGACCAACCGACTTTTATCATCAGACTCATTCCGTCGGGGAATAGTATTTGTACAACAAATCAATAAAGTTGCTGTTGTTTAACTATGAACAGATTAGCTAACAAACTTTTGCTTTTATGCTGCCTGCTGGCAGCAGCCGCAAACACGCACGCACAAGATTCATTTCCAAAGGACATTGCAGGCACCATGCAGATCCAGGGTATGTACCGTCCAAGCAAGCTGGGACAACTGAACGGAATCCTCAATGCCAATGGCCTGGCCAGTCTGCCGGACAATAATTATTGGCTTAATCTCTCCATGAACCATATCCACAAACGCTGGGTCATGGAAGATGGTATAGGTGCAAGCTTCACCTCAAGTTCAACTGTTGCAAACGGCATCAAATCTAAATATAACCAGTTTCAGCTTTACGGGCGTTTAGGTTATGACGTATCCCAAACGCCGATATTCCGCGCGTTTCCATTTGTTGGCATCAACCTTGATGCCGCCATGCTCCGCATCCAGGATGACAACCGCATTCAAAGCACCTCTGATTTTTCGTCAGAACTGCTCAATCAAACCGCCAGCAAGACCCTCTGGAACCCGCGTTTCGGCCTCGAATTCGGCGGCGGCTTCGATTATCTCATCCCGGTCAGCGACAAAAAAATGGACAATATCACTATCCACCGCAGCCTGCCAATCGGCATCCGCTTCGGCTACTACCTCCAAACCTCCAATAGCCCCTGGCGGATCGACAACAACTACAAGCTTCAAAACGGTCCCGACAATAAACAAAGCAATGTGTTTGTTAATTTAAATATAGGACTCGGTTATAAGATCACTCGCCCTTGATATTGCTGAACTTGCAGGTTAGCGTTAATTGAAATATTTTTTAGAATGTTTTTTGCCCAAAATTTAAGTTTCTGCGGTAACATACAATTCTTTTAAGTCCTCCCTGCCGGGCAGAATTTAGGTGTGGCTATTTTCTTATCTTTACGCCCTGTATGAAATACCTGCGCCTGCTATTATTTCCTTTTTCGTTGATCTACGGATTAATTGTGATGGTGCGCAATTGGTGTTATGATACGGGCGCCTTTAAAAGCCACGAATTTGACCTGCCTGTAATCGCCGTTGGCAACTTAACCATAGGCGGTGCCGGCAAAAGCCCCATGACCGAATACCTTATCCGCCTGTTAAAGCAGGATTATAAACCGGCCACCTTAAGCCGTGGCTATGGGCGCGAAACCAAAGGTTTTAAAATTGCCTCTTCCACTGCCACAGCAAGCCGGGTTGGCGACGAACCGGCTCAGTTCAAACATACATTCCCGGATATTACGGTAGCTGTTTGCGAGAAACGGGTTGACGGCATTGAGCAGCTAAAAGCAGACCACGACCTGATCATTTTAGACGATGCCTACCAGCACCGCGCGGTTAAACCGGGCTTGAGTATTCTATTATTTGACTATAACAGCCTTGACGCCTCACATTTGGTATTACCTGCCGGCAATTACCGCGAACCTTTTAGCGGGCGCTGGCGCGCGGACGTGATCATCATCAGTAAATGCCCTGAAGATTTAGACGAGGCCATGCAGGATAGTATTGCCGCCGGCATGGCCCTGTTGCCCTGGCAGCAATTATATTTTACCACCATAAGCTATATGCGGTTGCATGACATGGATGGCAACCCGTCAATGACCGTGATAGACAAGGACACTACGGTATTTTTATTGACAGGTATTGCTAATGCCACCCCTCTGCTTGCGCATATTAAAAAGCAAACAATAAACGTTATTCATCATAATTATCCCGATCATCACCGCTTTAGCTTAAAAAATATCACTAAACTTGCCGATGAATTTGCTGCCTGCGCATCACAAAAAAAAGTGATCGTCACAACAGAAAAGGATGCGCAGCGTTTAGGAGAACAAGAACTGCTGCCGCTTATTAAAAGGCTGCCTGTTTTGGTGATGCCGATAGGTGTTATGTTTTTAGAAGATCAGCAGCAGTTTGATCAATTTGTTATTGAGTATGTCAGAAAATTTAGAGAGCACCACCCAGTACATTAAAAACCGCATAGGCGATTTTGTGCCCGAGGTAGGCATCATATTAGGTACCGGTCTTGGCGGCCTGGTAACCGAAATTGAGGTTGAAAAACAGTTAATGTACAGCAATATCCCTGATTTTCCCATCTCAACTTTAGAGTTCCATTCGGGCAAGCTGATATTTGGCACATTGGGTGGCGTAAAAGTTGTTGCCATGCAGGGCCGATTACACTATTATGAAGGCTACAGCATGCAGCAGATCACCTTCCCGGTACGGATCATGAAAATGCTGGGCATTAAAACGCTGTTTGTATCAAACGCCAGCGGGGCGCTTAACCCATCGTTTAAAAAAGGCGACCTGATGATCATTGAAGACCACATCAGCTTACAGCCCCATAACCCGCTGGTTGGCCGCAATGATGATGAAATGGGTCCGCGTTTCCCGGATATGAGCGAGCCTTATAAATATGCACTGATAGAAAAAGGGCTTGACATCGCCTCAAAAAATAATATAACCTGCCATAAAGGTATATATGTTGCCGTAACCGGCCCCAATTTAGAAACCAGGGCAGAATACAAATACTTAAGGATAATTGGCGGCGACGCGGTAGGCATGAGTACCGTACCCGAGGTAATTGTAGCTAACCACATGGGCCTGCCGGTATTTGCCATATCTGTTTTAACGGACGAGGGATTCCCTGAACAGCTTAAACCGGTATCTATTGAAGAAATTATAGCGGTGGCAGGCGCAGCCGAACCGAAAATGACCCTAATACTTAAAGAATTGATCGCCGGTTTAAATGCCTGATAAGTTAAAATACATACTGTTGTTACTGATCTGTTTTGCGGCGCAATTTGCTGTGGCCCAACAGTACAACCCAAATTATCCTAACAGGTACGATCCGAATAACCCGAATAATCCTAATAACCCTTACAACAGGCGGGGTTACAATCCTAATGATACAACCACCCGGCCGAAAGAAATATCCGGCGACGCGCAGATCGACAGCATGCGTAAACGTGAAGAACGTGCGCGCGATTCGGTTATCTTCAATTCAAAATTTATCAGGGTAACCAGTGAAAGATTTCTCAGGGATAGTACACAATTGTTTGCTGTTGATACCACGTTAACCAATTTTGAAAACTACAGCCCGCTTTTTCAGCCCCGCGCGCCGCAAATAAGTTTAGGTGGCAGCGAGGGCCTGGCCAGCCGCAGTTTACTGTTTACCCCGGCCAAAACAATTGGCTTTGATGTGGGCCTGCACGCGCTTGATCTGTGGAAACTTAAGCCTGAAGATATCCAATATTATAAAGCCAGGGTACCCTATAGCGTATTAAGCCTTTACACCGGGGGTGCTGCAGAACAGGTATTTAAACTCATGCACACCCAAAACGTTAATCCTAATTTAAATATCGGTTTTAACTTAAATTTTATAGGATCGCGTAACTTTTATTCAAGCAACCGGGTATTAGGTCAAAATGTGAGCGACCTGAACGCCGCCGCGTTTACCTGGTACGAATCAAAAAGCAAGCGGTACAACCTGTTGGCCAATTTGATATACAATAACCTTAAATCGCCCGAAACAGGATCTATATTAAACGATTCTGTTTTTACAGTGGGGTCTTTTGATAAAAAAACTGAAACGGTACGCCTGCCCAACAACTATGAAAACTGGAAATCAACAGGCCTTTACCTTAAACAGTTTTATTACATAGGCCATATCGATACCGCCAATTTGAAAGGCGGTACACCCAAAGTGTTACCAACTCAGCGTGTTAATTATACCTTTAATTATGACGTAAGCAAGTACGAATTTTTTCAAAACGATATAGATAAGTATAACGTATTTCCTGATTATTACTTTAGCTCAAACCGGTCAAGGGATTCGCTTACGGTAACGCACATACAGAATGATTTTGGGTACAGCTTTTATTTAAGAAGCAAAGGAAAAAAAATTGCCAAAAACGAGCTAAAGCTTGACCTGGGCCTTACGCACGATTTTTATACGTACACCCAATTTGTCAGTGATACCCTGGTTGACCAATACGGCCAAAAACTACGTAAAGCTGACAAGAAACAGGACGCATCATTCCAAAACATCACCATACGGGGTAAACTAAGTTACCGCTTTAGCGACCGGATAGACCTTGAAGGCACAGTAAACCAGGTGGCCGTAGGCCGCAACTTTGGCGACTTTTTGTATGATGCCAAGCTATTGCTGGCAGGTGGTAACAAAGCAGGTAAAATAATTCTGGAAGGATACCAGCAAAGCAGTTCGCCGCCATTGCAGGCTACCAGTTGGGTAACTAACCATTACATATTTCATAATAGTTTCAGTAACCAAAAAACTACCAGCCTGTCATTCAACTATATCAATGACCCACTGCAGCTTGACCTGAAAGCAGAGTATTTTTTAATTGCCGACTACCTTTATTATGTGTCGCAACCGGGCGGTAGCGATGCGCACCCTGTTCAGTTAGGTAATGATATTAACTTATTGAAAGTAAGCCTGGGCAAAAACTTAAGCTGGCGCGAACTGCACTTTGATAACTATATTGTTTACGAAAAGACCGACTATCAATCAACCCTGCGCGTACCCGAAGTTTATACCTACAGCAGCCTTTATTACAACGCTTTCCTGTTTAATACGCTGCATATGTCGGCAGGGCTTAATGTGCGCTATAATACCACTTATACAGCGCCGTCATATGCAGTTGGCCTGGGCCAGTTTTATAACGGGCAAAATGTTATTTACACATCTTACCCTGTTGGGACAGTATTCCTGAAAGGTACTATCAAAAACACAAACGTGTTTGTACAATATGATTATGCAAACCAGGGGCTGTTCAGCAACGGCTATTACACGGTTAACCGCTACCCGCAACAAGACCATGCGCTTAAATTTGGTGTAAGGTGGATGTTTTTCCAATAGATCCAGTTGGTAGTTTGCAGTTATCAGTTTGCAGTAATATGCAAACTGATAACTGCAAACTGAACTACGAAGTTTATACTGGCGGTAACTTGCATTTGTCGGACTGAAAACTTATCTTGGTTCACATAATTATAAAAGCCGATTCCTTATGTTCCCTTCTTTTAAAGAAACTATTCGTATAGGTGGACTTGAACTCAATTTTTTGCTTGATGGTGATGACACCGAGGGCACAATGGTACAGTTTGAAATGATTGTGCCACCCAATGCAAAGGTGCCTGCGCCACACTTTCATGTTGAAGTAGATGAAATAGCGTATATGCTGGAAGGTACGCTCATGCAAACCATTGGCTCAGAAATAAGGGAAATGCACTCCGGCGACAAATGTTTTATAAAAAGGGGCGTTGTACATGGCTTTAGCAATCCTTATGATCAACCGGCGAGAGTGCTTTGTACCTTGTCACCTGCGTCAATAGGCCCGGCTTATTTCCGGGAAATAGCCGCTGTGATTAATGCGGGCGGCCCGCCGGATATGCAAAAGGTGCTCGCCATTATGAAAAATTATGGCCTGGAGCCGGTGAAACCCGCTTGAACCTTATCAGGTCTTCAATTTTTTCTTCTTCGCGGCAGGGAACAATACATTGTTTAAGATCAGCCTATACCCCGGCGAGTTTGGGTGCAGGCTCAGGTCTGTTGGTGGTTCATTGGGATTATACTGGTAGTTCTCCGGGTCGTGGCCGCCGTAAAAGGTCCATTGCCCTTTGCCATATTCGCCATGAATGTAGCGGGCCTCATTGGCCGATTTCAGTTCGCCCATAATAGTTACGGTCGATTTTATCTTACGTTCATCAAACGCGGTAGCCAGGCCCATAAAGCCTTTTATTACCCGTTCGTGATTTTGGGTGAGCATACTGGGTATCACATCCCACTTTGCCGAAAAATCAAAAAGCGTAAAAAAATCGTCTTCCTGCGCAATATGCCGTGTGTTGCTTACATCAATATTACTGAACCGGCCACCGCTTCGGCCTGAGGGATAACTCCCCGTAACTACCGTAAAATTTTGAAAAGCCAAGGTCCGGCTAAAATCAAGCTTTGATTGTGCCTGCGGGTCGGGCGGGTCGCCATCATATTGCTCATCAACAATGTCGGTATTCTGCGCCGCTAACGCTATGTCAAAACTATCCGCGCCCGAACACATCGCCAGTAAAAAACCACCACCGGCACAAAAGCTGCAGATATTTTGCGCTACCGCCAGTTTCATTTTTGACACCTTGCTATAACCAAATTTCTTAGCCGTAGCCTCCTGCGACGCCTTTATCTCCTGAAATTTTTCGGCGTACCGGCCGCGGCTTTCTTTACTGTACTGCCCCGTAAAATCTTCATGGTGCAGGTGCAACCAGTCGTATTTATTTAAGTCGCCGCGCAACACTTCTTCATCATACACCAGGTCGAACGGGATCTCGGCATATTTCAGCACCAGTATAACCGCGTCATCAGCCGGCTTAACCCCTGTCTTAGGCGAATATACAGCCATGCGCGGGGCCGTCTGCAATTTCACCACATCCATATTTACCGATGGATCATTTATTTGGGCGATAATTTGGCTTACTTTATCGTCCGCTAAAACCTCATAGCTAACGCCGCGTACTTTGCATTCATTTTCGGTTTTGGGGTCATATTTGGTCACGAAGCTGCCGCCGCGATAATTTAGCAGCCAGTCAACCTCCTCCCCGTTCTTCAATACCCAAAAAGCAATTCCGTACGATTTTAAATGATCCTTCTGCGCTTCATCCATAGGTATAAGAATGGAAGCCGCCTTTAAGCCGAAGGCTGAAAGGAGAAAGGTAAAGGCTAAAAGGTATTGTATACGATGCATCATATTATCCTTTTAAAACTAAAACTACCCCTTCAGGGGGCTGAGGGGCCTACGTTTTCTGCTTTTTCTTTTTAGCGGCAGGAAACAGCACATTATTTAAAATCAGCCGGTAACCAGGTGAGTTTGGATGCAAATTAAGATCGGTCGGCGGGTCACTTACCTGGTGCTGGTAATCTTCGGGATCATGGCCGCCGTAAAAAGTCCATTGCCCTTTGCCGTACTCGCCGTGGATATAACGTACCTCGTTAGCCGTTTTCATATCGCCCATAATGGTTACGCCAGGTTTAATGGTGTTTTTATTAAAGGCGGTGGTTAGGCCCATGAAGCCCTTTATTACTTTATCATGGTTTTGCGTTAACATGCTGGGCACAACATCCCACTTTGCCGAGAAATCAAACAGCGTAAAAAAATCATCCGTGCGGTTAACCTCGCGCGTGGTGGTAACATCAATATCGCTGAACCGGTGAGATAACGGGTTAAGGTCAAGATTAAAATTCTGGAAAGCGAAGGTCTGCGTAAAATCAAGCTTGCTTTGCGCGTTGGGGTCGGCAGGGTCGCCGTCAAACATGCTTTCGCAAATATCTGTATTGCCTGCTGCCAGCGCCACGTCAAATGTTTCGGTACCTGAACACATGGCAAACAAAAAGCCGCCACCCGCGGTAAAATCACGAATATGCTGCGCCACGGCCAGCTTCATTTTCGATACTTTTTTAAAGCCCAGCTTAGCGGCCATATCTTCTTGTGCCTTTTTATCGTCAACATACCATTGCGCGTTACTAAACCCTGCGAAAAATTTACTGTACTGCCCGGTAAAGTCCTCGTGGTGCATATGCAGCCAGTCGTATTTCGGCAAGTCTCCACGCAGCACTTCCTCATCATACACCAGGTCGAACGGAATCTCGGCATACTTTAACACCAGGGTAACGGCATCATCCCAGGGCAGTTTATTTTTTGGCGAATACACAGCGATTTTGGGCGCTTTTTGCAGTTTTACCAGATCCATATTAACAGATGGATCGCTTACCTGCGTAATGATCTCGCTTACCTTGGCATCGGCCAAAACCTCGTAGCTGATACCGCGGATGTTGCATTCGTCTTCCAGTTTTTTATCATAAGTGGTCATGAAACTGCCGCCACGGTAGTTGAGCAGCCAGTCAACCTCACCCCCATTTTTCAAAACCCAAAACGCGATACCATAGGCCTTAAGGTGATTTTTTTGCGCCTCGTCCATCGGCATTAATATAGATGCGGCCTTTGTTATAAAAGGCAAAAGGTAAAAGGCGAAAAGCAGCAAGCTAAAAGGTAAAGGGCGACAGGTAAAAGGTTTTTTATTGGCTCGTTTCATTGCTATATCAAATGTAACGAATAAATGTAGCAATCATTGTATATTGCTAGCATGAACAAACAGCCGGATTTTATTGCGGAATTGACATATAGAACAAACGAGCAAGGTGGACGATCGACTTCGGCATTGTCAGGCTATCGCCCGCATATCAAATTTGCGTTTAGCGAGTATCAAACAACGGGGCAACAAAAATTCCTCAATAAAGAAATTGTGTATCCCGGAGAAAGTGTTTCTGCCGAGATATCTATCTTATCGGTCGATTTTTTCAAACATAAGTTAAAAAAATATTTGGAATTTGAATTTAGAGAAGGTTCGAGAGTAATAGGGACAGGTAGAATTATAGATATTTTAAACCCAGATTTGCTTGTTTTGTAGCATATCAACAATCCACAATTAACTAATCTCTAATCTTTAATCTCCAATCTCTAAAAATTACTACCTTTGCCAACCTATTAAAAAATTTGAAATGAGTAAAGCAATTATAAAAACTGACAAAGGCGATATGACCGTATCGTTTTACGATACTGATGCGCCTAACACAGTAGCAAATTTTAAAAAATTAGCTAAAGAAGGATTTTACAACGGATTGGCGTTTCACCGTGTTATCCCTAACTTTATGGTACAAGGTGGCTGCCCTTTCTCTAAAGACGCGTCGACTGCTTATAAAGCAGGCAGCGGCGGTCCTGGTTACCATATTGACTGTGAGCTAACCGGCGAACTGCAATATCATGACCGTGGTGTATTATCAATGGCGCATGCAGGCCGTAACACCGGCGGGTCACAATTTTTTATCTGCCACAGCCGTGCCAACACTGCTCACCTTGACCGTAACCATACCTGCTTTGGTAAAGTTATTGAAAACGTAGATGTAGTTGATGATATCCGCCAGGGCGATAAGATCATATCAATAGAAATAACAGAAGAATAATTTAGTGAATGGTGAGTGGCGAATAGTGAAATTTATATTTACTATTTACCGTTCACCATTCACCATTAAATACTCACTATATGAATTTAAGCGGAATCGTATCAGTATCGGGCAAGCCGGGATTGTGGAAAGCACTGGCACAAAACAAAACAGGTTTTGTTTTAGAAAGCCTTGACGCGCAAAAAACTAAACTGATAGCCAACCTGTCAACCGCCAAATTAGCGGCATTGGATGAAATTACCATTTTTGGTGATGACGAAGATATAAAGCTAACTGATGTTTTAGCGCGTATAAAAATCGCTGCCAACGTTCCTGACGCTAAAGCTGATGGCACTAAACTAAGAAGCTTTTTCAGGGAAATAGCCCCGGGCCATGATGAAGAAAAAGTTTATGCTTCTGACATGAAGAAAATCTTAAACTGGTTCAACATTTTGAAAGAGCTGCCTTTATTTAATGAGGAAGCGCCTGCGGCACCAACTGCAGAAGGTGAAACTGCTGAGGCTGCGGCTCCGGTAAAAATCACCGAAAAACCAAAAGACAAACCGGCCCCTAAAAAAGCCGCTGCGCCAAAGGCGCAAGCAGCCAAAGTTAGCGCCCCTAAAAATCCGTCAAAGAAAGGGTAAAATTTCTCCTAAATCCTCTCCAAAGGCGAGGACTTTAATTGACAAAAACATAAAACAAAAGAACCCCACTGAAATCAGCGGGGTTCTTTTTGTTTATAATGATCTCCCTCTCCTTTGGAGAGGGCCGGGGTGAGGTTTAGCAATCCGGTTCATCACATTTTTCCGTCGAGAATTCTGGTTCAAAAGTGCTGTGGTTTATGTCCATATGTTGCAGGCGGTGCCGCAAGTCAGCCTTGATGCCGTCAAACAAATGCAGATCGTCAGGGGCTATTACCAGGTGAGCGGTTAATGCGTTTTCTGTGGTACTTAGCGCCCATACGTGCATGTGGTGCACATCAACCACACCTTTGGCTTTTAACAGTTCAGTTTTGATCTTGTTAAGATCCATTTCTTTAGGTACCCCGTCCATCTCTAAACGCAGGCTGTCCTTTAGCAGGCTCCAGGTGCCGCGCAATATCACTATGGCTATAATTAAGCTAACCACGCTGTCTATCCAATATAGTTTGGTAAAGTAAATAATAACACCTGCTATTACTACACCTAATGATACCACGGCATCCATTGCCATGTGCATGTAGGCGCCTTTTACATTCAGGTCGGTGTCTTTATCCTTTACAAAAAGCCAGGCTGTAAACGCGTTAATAACTATTCCTATTAAAGATACCCATGCCACTGTGCCACCTTCAATAACCTGCGGGTGCATAAAGCGGATAATAGCCTCGTAAGCGATTACGCCGATAGACGCCACCAATATCACCGCGTTAAAAAACGACACTAATATGGTTGAACGCTTGTAACCATAAGTATAATTATTATTTGAGCCTACTTTGGTTAACTTAAATGCCAGCAGGGCCAGTGCTAAACCTACCACATCGCTTAGGTTATGCCCGGCATCGGTTAATAAGGATAACGACCCGGTGATCAAGCCGGCGATCACCTCGATAATTACGAAAGCCGAGTTTAATATAATCCCCCAAATAAAAGCGGCATTTAAATGATCAAGCTTGGGTGTATGATCGTGATGGTGATGACCGAATCCATGCGAATGATCATGGCTATGAGCGTGAGAGTGACCTGACATGGCGCAAAGTTAGCTAAAAATACTTGCCATTCTGACTATTACGCAGAATCTGTAATCTGACTCTTTACAAAGTAGTTACTCATGATGATAAGGTTCGCCTTTTATAATCGTAAATGCCCGGTACAATTGTTCGGTAAAAAATAGGCGGATCATTTGGTGCGAGAATGTCATCCGCGACAGCGAAAGTTTATCATTAGCCCGGTCATAAACCGACGGATCAAAGCCATAAGGTCCACCAACTACAAACACAAGGCTTGATGTTGAGCTGATGGATTTTTTATCGATAAATGCGGCAAATTGTTTTGAGGTGAGTTCCATGCCTTTCTCGTCCAGTAGAATAACGTGGTCTAAGGGAGAGATCTTTTTCAGGATCATTTCTGCCTCTTTGGCCTTTTGTTGCTGCTCGGTCAAAGCTTTGGTATTTTTTAATTCGGGCAGGTCAACCAGTTCTAATTTGGTATAATATTTTAAGCGTTTTACATACTTGTCAATGCCTTCTTTTAAATAAGCATCTTCAGTTTTGCCAACGGTTAAGAAAGTTATCTTCATAAAAAAACAAATAAACGGTTATTTAAAATATTAGTGCTTATTTAGCCTGATTTTATTTACGATGGAAAACGATATTATTGATCATTATACAAACAACGCGCAGCAGGCATCGCAACAGGCTGATAAGTTTAAAAAGCTGGTTGACACCTATTCACTGATGCGCCTGGGCATTTTCGCGGCTTTGGTGGTAGCCATCTATTTTGGCGCAGTTAATGACAATTTTAGTATAGTAGCGGTAAGCTTTGTGATATTACTTTTTGTTTTTGCCTCGCTGATATCGCGACAGAGCGCATATGAGCGTAAACGCAAGTATTTTAAAGACCTTACCTTAATTAATAATAACGAGATAGCCAGTATACAAACCCGCGGTAATATCTATAGCAACGGCAGCGCTTTCGGTAACGAAAAACACTTTTACACATCAGACCTGGACATATTTGGCAATATGTCGCTGTTTCAATTAATGAACCGGGCGGCCACCGCGCCGGGGATAGCAAAACTGGCATCATGGCTAAGCGCCCCCGCTAAAAAAGAGGTTATTTTACAGCGACAACAAGCAGTTGAAGAAATAGCAAATAAAAATCAATGGCGGTTAGAAATCCAAACACTGTTGCTGTTTGCCAACAAACCCGATGCTAACCAACTACAGGGCTTGTTCGCTTTTTTGCACACACCGTTAACGCTGCCCGGCGAAAAGTTGCTGGTGAACTATATTAATATAGCCCCTTACCTGCTACTGGCTGCGTTTGTAGCTGGTTATTTTACGCCTGTTTTTACCTTGATAGGCATTGGGCTGGCGCTGGCAAATATGACCATCGTAATGTCGCAGGGTGGTTATATAGCCAAATCATCGGCTATTGCAGACAGGATAAGTAAAGACCTTGCGGGCTATGCAGCAGTATTTGCTAAAATAGAACAGGAAGACTGGCACGCACCTTACAATAAAGCGCTAACCCAAAAGATCAAAGAAAACCAAACCTCAAAAAATATTGCCGAACTGTCAAAGCTGATCAATAAGATGAGCTATAACCTCATCATGGTGGTAAATTTTGTTTTAAATGTACTGTTGTTATGGGCGCTTAAACAAGCCATCGCCATTGAAAACTGGAAACGCAATAACCACGAGAGTTTAGAAGATGCCTTTGAGGTAATTGCCGAATTTGAGGCGCTTTCAGGTATAGCCGGTTTAAAGTTTAATTACCCGCAATGGTCTAATCCGCAAATAGAGGATAGTGAAACTTATACCATCGTCGCCCAAAATATGGCGCACCCGCTCATCAACAGCAAAAACAGGGTAACCAATGATTATGAGCTGACCGATACTTTTAAGATAGATATCATCACCGGATCAAACATGGCAGGCAAGAGTACCTTTTTACGTACCATAGGTATCAACACCGTGCTGGCACTTTGCGGCGCACCGGTTTGTGCCGATAGCATGCGCGTGTCTGTAATGACCATGGTGAGTTATATGCGCATTAAAGATTCGCTGAATGAAAGTACATCAACCTTTAAGGCCGAGCTTGACCGCCTGCAAATGCTGCTGGCTGCTGTGGAGAAGGAATACAAAGTTTTCTTTTTGATTGACGAGATGCTGCGCGGTACCAACTCGGTTGATAAATACCTGGGATCAAAAGCGGTTATCGAACAGTTGATCGCCAAAAAAGGTGTCGGCATGGTAGCCACCCACGATCTGGAGATAGCCAAACTGGAAACCGCTTACCCCGATTATGTGCGCAATTTCTATTTTGACATACAGGTAAAAGACGGCGAAATGCTGTTTGACTATAAAATGAAACACGGCGAGTGCAAAACGTTTAACGCGTCGCTGTTATTAAGGCAGATAGGGATAGATGTTGGGGCATAATTAGCTTCGGGCCGGTTAAAAGGGCTAACTTTTTTTGTTAACCGATATTTCAATACTCCTTTATTATACAGGTCAAATCCATCGGCAATTTGCCTGGTTTGGAAACTTCCAATCAGCGGCAGCTCAATAATGTTCCTTTTAAAAGAATATGATCCAACAGTTACATCGGCATACATGGGACTCTGACTTGTAAAGGAAAAAATTGCGACTGTTTTTTCTTTAAACTGGTAAATTATCTGCGCGTACTTACTCTTCTGCTGATTTGCCGAAACCAAATAAAAATCCTGACCAACCAAAGAAACAGATTTAGTTTTAGTACATCCGGCAAACAATATTGTGACTAAAATGATGGTGATAAGGTAATTTCTGGTCATGGTAATACCAAGTTACATTTTCGTTTAAATTTTTCAAAAAACATTTGCGCAAGCAAATACTTGCATTTATATTTGCAAGCATATACTTGCATAATGATCCAAAGAAGAGATGTATTCCAGGCCATTGCCGACCCTACCCGTCGCCAAATCATCAATATGGTGGCCGATAAGCCTTTAAATGTAAATACCATAGCCGACAGCTTTGACGTAAGCCGACAGGCGATATCGCTCCATATAAAAATTTTGATAGAGTGTGAACTGCTTAAGATCAAAAAACAGGGCCGCGAAAGGATCTGCGAAGCGCAATTAGATCCACTGAACGACGTTGCCCTTTGGCTTGACAATTACCGCAAACACTTTGAAAGCAAACTGGATAATCTGGAAACCTATTTAGATAAACTTAAACAAGAAAGAAAAAATGGAAAGTAACACTCAAGACCGCGAATTACGTATTTCAAGAACGCTTAACGCCCCCATCGACCTGGTATGGGAAGTGTGGACCAAACCGGAGCACATAGCCCAGTGGTGGGGCCCTAACGGTTTTACCAATACCATCAACACTATGGACCTTGTGGCCGGAGGCCAATGGCACCTGGTGATGCACGGCCCTGACGGTACGGACTATGTGAACAAGAGCACTTTTAAAGAGATCATCGAGTTTAAAAGGATCAGCTATGAACACTTTAACCCGCATTTTATAGCCACCATTGATTTTGAGGCGCAGGGCGAACAAACCTTGATCAACTGGCACATGCTGTTTGATTCGACAGAGATCTTGCAGGCTATAGTAAAAGCACACAACGCAGCCGAAGGCCTGAAACAAAACATAGAGAAACTGAATGTGTACTTAGCAGCCATGCCCGCTAAATAAAAGGTAATGAAAAACATTGTAGCAATAATGCTTGCCTTTATATTATCGGCAGCACAAAGCAATGCACAGCAATCCAATAAAAAAATGAAAGCAACATCAGCACACGCGCCGGTTAACGGCATTAGTATGTATTATGAAGTTTATGGCAACGGCGATATACCCTTGGTGCCATTGCACGGCGGCGGTTCAACCATACAAACTTCGTTCGAGAATATTATTCCGTTTCTGGCAACTGACCATAAAGTTATAGCTATCGAGGCGCAAGCGCACGGCCGCACAACCGACCGCAACACACCCGAAAGTTTTGTACAGGACGCGGACGACGCTGCGACTTTGTTAAAGCACCTTAACATTACAAAGGCAAATTTTATGGGTTTTAGCAATGGTGGCACCACCGCGCTGCAAATAGCCATACGCCACCCGGAGTTGGTCAACAAAATAGTGGTGGTAGCGGGCGCCTACCAGCGTGAAGGCTTTATGCAGGGTTTCTTTGAATTTATGCCTACTGCCACTTTTGAAAGTATGCCACAGCAATTAAAAGATGCCTTTATGAAGGTAAACCCCAACCACGCGCTGTTGGTAAATATGTTTGAGAAAGATAAAGCCCGAATGGTAAATTTTAAAGACATCAGCGATGATCTGATCCGCGGTATTAAAGCACCCGCCCTGTTTATGGTTGGCGATAAAGATGTAATAACGGTTGAGCATACCATAAAGATGTCTCAATTAATTGCCGGTGCCAAACTATCGGTGATCCCCGGTATACATGGCGAATGCATCGGTGAGGCCGGCAGTGGCGCTCCGGGTAGTAAACTGCCGCAGTCGACTGCAATATTGGTGAATGAGTTTTTGGGTAGATAGCACCTATTGCTAAGAAAAGCGGGAGGCCGCGCGATTCCCCTCTTGAGAGGGGTGTAGGGGTGTGTCCTTTAACGCGTAGACACACCCCTGCAACCGCACTATCCATCGCGCCCCCTCTCAAGAGGGGAATTATTAATCCTTTTTAAAACAATGCGTTTAACACAAAAAAAGCGATGGGTTTAAAACCCATCGCTTTTTTTATTGATGCTTTTACAGTTATTATCTGCCGCCGCCTGCGGGTGGGCCACCACCGCCTACGCCATTATCGTCTTGCTTAAGGTCGTCGTTGTTAACACCTTTCTTTTTCTCCATCGGGTTTTGTGGCTTAAAATTAAGCTTGCCAAAGTTGTAAGCAAACGTTAAACCAAACGAACGGAACGGCAACTGGAACCTGCTAACCTGGTTAAAGCCCGGGCTGCTGATGTTCGAGTTAAAGTTTTTATAGGTGCTAAATGGCTGGATAGCATTTAAGCCCAGCGAGTATTTTTTCTTATCAAACTGCTTTTTAAAGCCTACGCCAAATATGCTGAATGCAGGGTTAGTGCCCTGGATGGTACGGCGTGCCGAACTTCCAAAAGCAAATGACTCTGCTATAAAGTCGCTTGGCAAGGTTAAGGTAGCGCGCATAAAGCCCCCGTATTGTACATAAGTTCCGTTTTGCGTTTGGGCGTTACTAAACAAACCTGTAGGATCAGGTTTATAAGTATACGCGTTGATACTTCCCTGTATAGTCAATATTTTAAATGGTGTAATAGATCCGAAGAAACTACCGCCAAACGAGTTATTACTACCAATATTCTGGAAGGTTGTTAAAGTGTAGTGCGTAGTGTCTGTACCGCTTACAAGCGTTTGCGGTTTAGCAATACCTTCTATTAAATTGTCGGTATGCTTATAATAAGCTGACAGGTTGATCACAGATGAGCCTATGAAAGTATTATAACCTAATTCGACAGTTTGCGATACTTCAGGGCTTAATGTAGGGTTACCTACCTTTTGGGCCGTTACATTCGATGCATCAACATACGGGTTAAGGTATTGTAAGCTTGGGCGTGTAATACGTTTACTGTATGCCAATTTTATGGTCTGTGTAGCGGTAAGTTTCTTTTGCAGGGTTAAGCTTGGCACCAGGGTATTATAATCCTGCGTAAACGACAGGTTCTGTTGTGTCGCGCTTTGCGGATTACCGTCTATAGTAGTGTACTCATCCCTTAAACCTGCTAATATGCTGTAGTTTTTTGGCAGGTTAATTGTCAATACAGAATATGCCGCACCTACATTCTGGTTGTAGCCGTAAGTGCTTGACAAGGCATCGTTAAAAGCAAAGTCATTGCCTGTAGAAGGTGAGAATATATCATTAGTGGTATTGATCCTCCTGATGATGTATTTAGCACCCGACTCTAATTTAAACGTGGTATTGATCGGCAACACATAATCGGCCTGTAATGTGTATTCGTTATTTGTACCGTCAATATTGCTCTTTTGGTTAGGGTTTACGGCTGAATATATGCTGGTGTAATCTGTCTTACCAATATTATGGCTCCATTGCGTTGAAAAATCCAGTTCCTCACCTTCCTTTTTAAACTTGTGTACATAGTCTATATTCCAGTCAAAGCCGCTGGCAGGTATGGCGTGGGCTATGGTGTTCGATGTGTAATTATCATCACCAGTGGTAATACTGTTTGAGTTGGTGTTAAATTTGATCTGGTTAAATCTAACGCTGGTGTTTAAGCTGTTATAAGCGTTAAACTCATATCCTGCAGATACCGAACCTGTTACTGCATGGCGGCTAACCCTGCTGGTACCATTGCTTTCTGTAAAAGAATTAGTGGTAGCGGTGTTTATACTTGTAGCCTGGTAAGTATTTGATGTTTGCGGCCATGAGGCGTTACCCCCAACATTCACCGTAAGGTTAAACCTGTTTTTATTGTAGTTAAGGTTAAAGTTACCATTGTTTTGGCGTGTACCTACACCACCGCTTATACCGCCACTAATGCCAGATATATTTTTTTGTTTGGTGATGATATTGATGATACCGGCAGATCCTTCCGCGTCATATTTTGCAGACGGCGAAGTGATCACCTCTACACTTTTGATCTGGTCGGCAGGGATACCTTTCAAAACATCAGCCAAACTGGCCGATGTAGCGCCTGATGGACGGCCGTTGATCAATACGCGCACGTTAGCATCACCGCGTAATGATACGTTACCGTTAATATCCACGTTTACCAGCGGCACTTTTTGCAGGATATCCGTAGCACTTCCGCCAGCGGCGATAACGTCCTTTTCAGCATTGTAAACAAGTTTGTCTATACGGTTCTCAACCAATGGCGCGGTACCGGTTATCGTAACTTCTTTTAATGCCTTTGTATTGGGCGGGATAACTATGCTACCCAGGTTTTTATCAGGTTTTGATGGCGTGGTTTCAACGTTGTTGATAACTTTGGTAGGATAACCTACAAAGGTTATTTCAAGCCTGTAAACACCAGGATGGATGCCATCCAGTTTAAAGTTTCCTTTGTCATCGGTAAGCACACCGGTAATAGGCGCTTTGCCTGTGGCCCTGAACAGGCTGACAGTACCATAATCTAACGGTTTTTTGGTAACAGAGTCGCTAACCGTTCCGGATATTTTCCCGACGATGGTTGATCCGCCACCACCGCCGACACCAAACTGGGCCTTAGCGGATATAACGGAACATAATATTGTTATAAGTAGAATTATGCGTTTCATTGGTAAATTTTTCGATTTAGGCGCAAAACTACTTCAAATGTTACAACGAAACATCACTTTTATTGCAATTTAGAATAATTATGTTGTATATGTTACAATAAGGGTACTGTAATACAGGCCTGTTTACAACAAAGCCCGGCAGGTAAACATGTACCTTCCGGGCTTTATATTTCAGATTTCTAAGTATCGCCGCTTGTCTATACAACCATATTTACAATACGACCTTTAACTACGATCACTTTTTTAGGCTGCTTGCCATCAAGGTAACGTTGTACATCGGCATTAGCTAATACAAATGCCTCAATATCATTTGGTTCAAGGCTTAAAGAGATATTCAGGTTCATCTTCGTTTTGCCGTTGATGGATATCGGGTAAGCAAATTCGTCTTCGACAAGGTAAGCAGGATTAAATTTAGGATATGGTGAATACGATAACGAACCCGCCTCATTACCCAACAATGTCCAAAGCTCCTCGCAGATATGCGGCGCGTACGATGCCAGCACTACTACCAGGTCCTGCAACACTTTGCGGTTATTGCATTTCAGGTCGGTTAGCTCATTGATAGCGATCATAAAGCTGGATACCGAAGTATTGAACGAGAAACGCTCTATATCTTCTTCAACCTTACGGATGATCTTATGCAATGATTTTAGTTCGGCTTTGGTTGGTTCAGCGTCTGACACACTGAACTCCCAGGCATCGTTATGGAACAAACGCCAGAATTTGCGCAGGAATTTGAATACGCCTTCAATACCGTTGGTATTCCAGGGTTTACTTTGCTCCAACGGGCCCAGGAACATTTCGTACATACGCAAGGTATCGGCACCATAGCGCTGGCAAAGATCGTCCGGATTTACAACGTTATAATAACGTTTAGACATTTTTTCTACTTCGACACCACATTTATATTGACCATTTTCAAGTATAAATTCAGCATCAGCAAACTCAGGTCGCCACGCTTTAAACTTATTTAAGTTCAATACGTCATTCTCCACAATATTCACATCGACATGTATTGGCGATGTATTGTATTGTTTTATCAAACCTTGCGAAACAAATGTATTTGTACCCCTTCCCTCTTCATCAATCAATCGGTAAACAAAGTTACTCCGTCCTTGTATCATTCCCTGGTTGATCAGTTTTTTAAATGGCTCTTCTTCAACCACCAGGTCAAGGTCCTTTAAAAACTTGTTCCAGAAACGGCTGTACAGCAGGTGGCCGGTAGCGTGTTCGCTGCCGCCTATGTACAGGTCAACGTCTTTCCAGTATTCAATCGTTTGTTTTGATGCAAAAGCTTTGTCATTATGCGCATCCATATAGCGATACCAGTACCAGCTACTTCCGGCCCAGCCGGGCATGGTGCTTAATTCGTACTCTCCGTCGGGATGCTTCCATCCCTCTGCCCTTCCCAGCGGCGGTTCTCCGCTTTCTGTAGGTAGATATTTATCTACTTCGGGCAGCAATAATGGCAGGTCGCTTTCGCTGATCAAATGCGGCAAGCCTTCTTTAAAATAAACAGGAACAGGCTCGCCCCAGTAACGCTGGCGGCCAAAAATAGCATCGCGCATCCTGAAGTTTACTTTTGCTTTGCCGAGGCCCAGTTCTTCCAGTTTGGCAACAACTGCCGCTGTGGCTTCTTTGTAACCTAAGCCGTTAATGAATAAAGAATTAATGTATTTACCTTCCTTGGTCGGGTCGGCCTCGTCAGTAATATTTTGAGTATCCAGTATCGGGATGATCGGCAGGTCAAAATGCTTGGCAAACAAAAAGTCACGCTGGTCACCGCTTGGTACAGCCATCACCGCGCCCGTGCCGTATCCTGCCAATACATAATCGGCAATGTAAATAGGCACTTTTTCATCATTCAGCGGATTGATCACATAACTACCCGTAAACGCGCCTGATACCGTCTTGGCATCAGCCATCCTGTCCAGCTCTGATTTCTTTTTTGTTTGGGCGATGTATGCTTCAATTTCAGCTTTTTGTTCAGGAGTGGTCAATTCAGCAACCAGCTCATGCTCCGGCGCTATTACTAAAAAAGTCACTCCAAAAATAGTATCAACCCTGGTTGTAAAAACCTCAATAAACTCTTGACTCCTGACTCTTGACTCTTGACTCTCAATAGGAAACTTCACACTTGCGCCCGTACTCTTCCCTATCCAGTTACGCTGCATTTCTTTTAGCGGCTCTGGCCAGTCAATGTTATCCAGTCCCTGTAATAAACGTTCGGCATAAGCTGTAATGCGCATGCTCCACTGCATCATTTTCTTTTGCTCAACCGGATATCCGCCACGTTCGCTAAAGCCGTCTTTTACTTCATCATTAGCCAGTACAGTGCCTAATGCAGGGCACCAGTTTACAGTGCTTTCCCGTAAATAAGTTAAGCGGTATTTTAACAGTTCCTGTTGTTGTTCGTTATTGCTTTTGGCTTTCCATTCGGCAACGGTAAAGGTTGCAACTTCTTCGTCTGATACAGCATTTACACCAGCTGATCCGTTTGCTTCAAAATGTGCTACCAGTTTGGTAATTGACTCCGCTTTATCCGCATCTTTATTATACCAGCTGTTAAACAACTGCATAAAGATCCATTGTGTCCATTTATAATAATCGGGCGAACTGGTACGCACCTCGCGGCTCCAGTCGAACGAAAAACCGATCTGATCTAACTGGCGGCGGTAGGTGGCAATGTTAGCCTCGGTAGTAATTGCAGGGTGTTGTCCGGTTTGTATGGCGTATTGCTCGGCTGGTAAGCCAAAGCTATCATACCCCATAGGGTGCAATACGTTAAAACCTTTAAGGCGTTTATAACGTGCAAAAATATCAGAGGCTATGTAACCCAGCGGATGCCCGACATGCAGCCCCGCGCCAGATGGGTACGGAAACATATCCAGCACGTAGTATTTAGGTTTATCGCTTTTATCCTCAGCCTTAAATGTCTGGTTATCGGCCCAAAACTGCTGCCACTTTTGCTCTATATCTTTAAATTGATAGTCCATTGCTTATCTGTACGGGTATTGAACCGCGAAATTAAGAAAATACCTATTAGTTTAGTAGCTAATTATATAAGTGCCCGGATTTAGTATCACCATACAACTAATTTTAACGGGAATTTTTAAAATTAAATTTTTAGTTTACCTTTAACCCACCGAAAACTAAAACCTATAAAAAACCTTTTTTTATGAAAAAAATCTTTACCACAGTATGCATCTTGTTAGGTGCTTATTCATTTACCCATGCACAATCAACTAAGTTAAGTGCCGGCAAAACCGAAGTTGGGTTGGGCCTTGGTGTTAGCGGCGCTTATTTAGTTCAGGATGCGGAACACGCATCAAGTACAGGCTTTGCCTGGGGTTTTACAGCACATGCCTCAGCCGAGTATTATTTAAGCGATGCCTGGGGCATTAAAATTAAAGCCAGTTATGATTCAAAAGGATGGGGAGATGGCATTTATAATGACCCCGGTAAATCAACAGTTGTTGAAGGGGTTTATTATCCTATAAAATACGTTACTGTGCCGGTAACCCTAAACTGGCATTTTGGCCCTGAAAAAAACTGGTATGTTATGGGAGGCCCTTATGCAGGCTTTTTATTAAATGCAACCAACGATTACACACACGAAGACATGAAAAAAGATTTTAAAAGTACCGAATTTGGTGCTGATTTAGGTCTGGGTTTAAATGTACCTATTTCAGACAGATTGCAGCTTTTCTTTGAGTTTGATGGTCAGTTGGGCTTCACTAACATCCAATCAGGTTTTACTAACACTTACTTACACAACAGCCCGGGATCGGAAACCAGGAAATCAGGGCTTGGCGTTGGCTTGAAATTTAAATAATCCTGAAGACTAAACTTTAAAAGGCCTGCAGGATCAAAGCTCTGCGGGCCTTTTTATTGACAAACAAATTATCAGCCTAAGAATTAAATTCAACTATATTCGTAAATTAATTTACTACCATGAAAAAACTTTTTATAACACTGTTAATCATCATCGGCATTGGCAAATTAACCTATGCCCAGCAAAAAACCAGGAGTAACTTTGAGTTTGGCATAAGCGGCGGTTACAACTTTTCGTACACGGTATCAAACGCCGGCTTTTACAACTATTATGGCGATTATTATGGCAGCTACAGCAGTTCTATTAAAAGCGGCTACAATGTCGGCGTGTCAGGCGAGTATTATTTTAATGAAACATGGAGCCTTAAAGCAAAGGTAATTTATGATCAAAAGGGCTGGGCAGACGGATCTTTAACAGACGACAAAGGCACCGAATTTGATTATGTTGATTATCGTTTAAATTATGTAACCGTGCCCATTATGGCTAATATACATTTTGGCCGCAGAAGTAATTGGTACTTAAATTTTGGCCCGTATATAGGCTTTTTAACCACCGCGAAAGCAAATGTTGGCGGCGATAACATAGACCTTAAACCATTATTCCATAGTGTTGACGGTGGACTGGCAGCAGGTCTTGGTATAAAAATACCGGTATCAAACTCATCGAGCGTATTTTTTGAATACGACAGCCAGACAGGCTTAAGCAATGTTGCAAGACCGGGCGCATCTGACACCGGTTCTTTACAATTATTAAGAGGCAGCCTTAACGTAGGCTTAAGCTTCTAAGCTAAAAATATATCAAAACACAAAAGGCTTGCAGGATCAAAAACCTGCGAGCCTTTTGTGTTTAATCGCTTAAAATATCTAAACAATCTTTACTTAGCGCAGCCAGCCTTTTACCTAATGATTTCAGGTGTGTATCATCATGGATATTGGTGTAAAGCTTTTTTATCAGTGCCATAGTCTCATCACTCGGGTCGCAGGCCTGGGCCTTTTCTAAATGCGGCAGGGCTTTCTGTACCGATGCTTTGTAAAGCACGGCAATCTCGTTGTCATTAGCGTTTGCCTGCAGTTTAGCGTATAATTCATCCGCAGGCTTAAGATATAAATACCCCAGGGCCCGGTGCGCCACATAATAGTTGGGCTGCGCGGCAACAACCATTTCATACAGCGGGATAGCTTCTACCGATTGGTTATCATCCTCATATAACTTGGCAAGGCTGGCGTAAAAACTGATGCAGCTTTTATCAGGCAATAGTTTTATGTTAGGTAATATATCCTCTCCCAGTTTTAATGCTGTTGATGTATTACCCTCCAACCGTTTCAGGTTAAAATCAAGGTAACGGTTGTAAACGGTATCGGCATTTTGCGCTTTAGAGGTGATGGCAAAGCAAAGAATAAGTAAGAGGATAATTGCTTTTTTGGGCATGGGTAAAGATAAGGCAAACAATTTATTGCTTCAACGACATTGAATAGCAGTTAGCCAAAAAAAGTTTATAATTATTTCCATCTAAATCTACACTGTATGTGTTAATTTCCTCAGAGTCAATTTTTGAGGCAGCAAAAAACACTTTATTATTGTTAATTGCCAAATTATTAGCGCTGTATCCTTTTGGCGAAACCCTAAGCGTTTTTTTACTATTAATATCGTAAACAAATACAGCTGATGGTGGTCCATCTTCACCGGGTTCGTTTACCATGCAATTAAAAACTATCTTTTTATTATCATTAATCGGTATAAAATCATCACTATTTGCGCTGCCTATCATACCTTTTAATTCGTGTAATCCGCCTTCCAGGTCTTGCATGTTGTAGTTTTTAATTGTTTTTCCCGTTAGATCATAGACGGTTATTTTTTGCATGTTGTGCGATATAATACTTGTACCGCCAGATAACCAATGTGGAGAAAAACTATTCTCGGCACTTATGAATTTAGGTGAAGTACTATTTGCTGAACCCATAAAAGCTATACTCCAATTTTTTTTATTAGATACATTATAAGCGATCCATTTTCCATCAGGTGACCAAATAGGGCCATAACAGTTATCATCATGTGTGTTAAGAATAATTTTAGACTTAGTATTAAGATCAATCACTCCTATGAACCGCGTAGGCCCCATTTTGGTATCCTTACCAATTATAGTATATGCCAATTTTTTTCCTTCTGGTGAAATGTTTGGGTTTACACCATCATTTGTAACAAAAAGTTCTTTTTTATCGGCTATTGAGTAAACATATATTTTTGCTTTTCGAAGGTAAGCATAATCGTAGGTGCTGGTTTGCCCATGAACCAGTGAATTAACAGCTAAAAAAAACAGGAGTAAAATATTTTTCATTTTGGTTAGGTTGACATAAAGACAGACAATAATACTCAAAATCGTTATACAAAATCCTAACTTTCTCAAATCTCACTTCTCAAATCTCGCATCTAAATCCTATCTTTGCCCATGCAAGAAAAAATCCTCATTCTTGACTTCGGTTCGCAGTTTACACAATTGATAGCGCGCCGGGTTAGGGAACTCAATATTTACTGCGAGATCCACCCATTTAATAAAATCCCTGAAGTTGACAGCACTGTAAAAGGAATCATCCTATCGGGCAGCCCTTATTCTGTTCGCCAGGAGGATGCTTTACATTTCGATTTTATGAAATTTCATGGCAAGCTCCCTTTACTGGGCGTTTGCTACGGAGCGCAATATTTAGCACATTTTAACGGCGGCGAGGTTTTGCCGTCAAGCACCCGCGAGTATGGCCGTGCTAACTTAACGTATATTAATTCGGCAAACCCCTTGTTTAAGCAAATCCCGGTAGGTTCGCAAACATGGATGTCGCACGGCGATACCATAGCTACCCTGGCCAGCGATTTTGAGATCATTGCCAGTACAGACAGTGTAAAGGTTGCCGCTTACCAGGTAACCGGCACCCAAACTTACGGCATACAGTTTCACCCGGAGGTTACGCATAGCCTTGACGGCAAGCAATTGCTGCAAAACTTTTTGGTTGATATCTGCGGATGCAAGCAAGACTGGACTGCCGACTCTTTTGTTGAAACCACCATTGCCGCGCTTAAAGAAAAACTGGGCGACGATAAAGTAGTGTTAGGGCTTTCGGGCGGTGTCGATTCATCAGTAGCGGCGGTATTGCTGCACCATGCTATCGGAAAAAACCTGTACTGCATATTTGTTGACAACGGTTTGCTGCGTAAAGACGAGTTCCAATCAGTACTTGACTCTTATCAGCACATGGGCTTAAACGTAAGGGGCATTGATGCCAAACAACGTTTTTACGATGCATTATCTGGCTTATCTGAACCCGAAGCAAAACGCAAGGCTATTGGCCGCGTATTCATCGAGGTATTTGATGATGCCGCGCATGAGGTTCAGGACGTTAAATGGCTGGGGCAAGGCACCATTTATCCGGATGTTATTGAATCTGTATCGGTAAAAGGTCCGTCGGCAACCATTAAATCACACCACAACGTAGGTGGCCTGCCCGACTTTATGAAACTTAAAGTTGTTGAGCCGCTTAATACCTTATTTAAAGACGAAGTTCGCCGTGTAGGTAAAGCCTTAGGCATTGACGATACGATATTAGGCCGTCACCCTTTCCCGGGTCCGGGCCTGGCTATCAGGATCCTTGGCGACGTCACGCCTGAAAAAGTTGCTATTTTACAAGAGGCCGATGCTATTTTCATCAACAATTTGCGCAGTGCAGGTGTTTATGATAAAGTTTGGCAGGCCGGTACCATATTTTTACCGGTACAGTCAGTAGGTGTTATGGGCGATGAGCGCACGTATGAAAACGTGGTTTGCTTACGCGCTGTCGAATCGGTTGACGGCATGACGGCAGACTGGTGCCATTTACCTTATGACCTGCTGGCCAAGATCTCGAACGAGATCATTAATAATGTAAAAGGGATTAACCGGGTAGTATATGATATCAGTTCAAAACCGCCCGCCACGATTGAGTGGGAATAAGCGGTTTATATTTTTAGGGATAGCCTTGCTGGCGGCCGCATGTTCACCAAAACTGCGGCCGGTAGCGGCACCTGTAAAAACAGAGACTGAAAAACCGGTAGTTAAAACCGAACCTGTAAAAGCCAAACCAACGCCTGTAAGGCAGTCGACTATTGCCATGCTGCTGCCGTTTGACCTTGACCGGTTAAATCCCGGCGCAAGTTATACCGAGACCGGTTTACGGCAGGCGAACATCGCTTTAGATTATTACCAGGGGTTTAAACTGGCGCTCGACTCATTAACCGGGCTTGGCTACAATTTCAAATTACAGGTTTATGATTCAAAGGGCGTGCCGTCGCAATCGCACGCGCTGGCTTATAATCCGCAGATCCGCACCAGCGACCTGATAGTAGGCCCGATATTTCCGGACGATATGAAAGCCTTTACAGAAGTAATGGTAAATGGGGTACATAAACCTATTCTCTCGCCGCTATCGCCGGCCGCACCGGCAACCTTTGCCAATGACAATTTAATAACAGCCACCCCACCACTTGAGTATCATGCACGGGCAGCCGCCAAATATATCCAGGGGCGCTTAAAGCCTCAAAAGATCTTTGTCCTGAGGTCAGGCTATTCAGAAGATAATGAATACATCAATCCTTTTAAAAACACTTTGGATAGTTTAAGTAAAGGGCGTACCCAATTAGTACAAACAACCGTATCGCGCGGCAGGCTTGATGTCCTATTGCCGCAATTTTCATTAACTACTCCCAACATTGTTATTATACCATCAACCAACCAGGCGTTTTTAACGGTTACCATGCGGTCCTTAGATTCGCTTACCAAAAAATATCCTATCATTTTGTTTGGGCACCCAAACTGGCCTAAGTTCAGCTTTTTGCGGAGCGATGTTTTGCAGCGGCTAAAAACGCATATAACCGCTGCCGACCAGGTTGACTATAAAGCCGCGGCTACGATAGACTTTTTGCGGAGCTACCGCAAAGCTTACCATACTGACGCCAGCGAATATGCTATAAAAGGCTTTGACGAAGGCTTATATTTTGGTAAATTACTTGGGGCTAATAACGGCGAGATGAAGGGAATAACCGGGAATGATTTTAATGGCATGCACAACGGCTTTCACTTTATAAAAAAACCGGGCGTAGGCTATATCAACACCCATGTAAACATAATGGATTACCGTAATTACGAATTGAAAAAGGTAGAATGAAAGCCATTAACCAGCTTAAAACATTTCAGCGCATATTGGGCGATTACCCCGCCGAAACCCCTTTAAGCAAATTTTTACCGGGCTTTTACCGCCAGAACAAGCAGATGGGCTCAAGCGACCGGCGTGTAGCCAACCGTTTGATCTATAATTACTTTCGCTTAGGTAAAGCGCTTTGGAACACCCCTACCGAAGACCGTATAATGGTTGCAGAGTTTTTATGCAATACGCAGGTAAACTCATTTTTGCAGCATTTTAAACCTGACTGGGCCGCCTGCGTAGGTTTTAACATTGATGAAAAGATAGACCTGGTAACCAAAACTTACCCCGACTTTAAGCTGGATGATATTTTCCCCTGGGCGGGGCAGATCTCTGCTGATATTGATAAAACAGCATTTCTGAAAGCATTTTTTGTACAGCCCGACCTGTTTATCCATGTACATAACGGCTATGACCATTTGGTAAAAGCCGAATTAAATAAAGCTAATGTACTTTTTAAAGACGAGGGCAATGGCTGCCTGGCACTGCCCAACGGTACGCGGTTAGAAACCATCTTCCCTACCCAGCATTGGTTTGAGGTGCAGGACTATTCATCACAACAAACGGCCAACTACTTTAAGCCCAATCAGTGGGATTCGTGGTGGGATGCCTGCGCGGCATCGGGTGGTAAATCGCTGCTGCTGCATGAGCTTGAACCTAACATTAAGCTGGTGGTATCTGACATCCGGGAGTCTATATTAGCTAATCTGGACGAACGTTTCCGCTCTGCGGGATTGTTAAAATACCAACGCAAACAGCTTGACCTTACCCAAAATAACGACCAAGCACTGCACGATTACGCTTTTGACGGTATTATCCTCGACGCGCCATGCAGCGGCTCGGGCACCTGGGGCCGCACGCCCGAGATGATCTCGCAGTTTGAGCCACAAAAGATCGAGTTTTTTCAGCGCCTGCAAAAAACTATTGCAACTAATGTCATCAAGTTTTTAAAACCAAGCAAGCCATTGATCTACATTACCTGCTCGGCCTTTAAAGCCGAGAATGAGGATGTGGTTGATTATCTGGTGAAAGAATGTGGATTGAAACTGGAAAGTATAGAAGTATTAAAAGGTTATCATAACCGGGCGGATACCATGTTTGTGGCGAGGTTGCAACGTTAAAAAGTGTTAATCTTTTCGTTTATTGTACATTAGCGGGTACTTTAGTTTTACAATAACCCGTAATCTATGCTACACAACTACTTCACTATTGCCTGGCGAAACATTCTTAAACATAAGCTTTTCTCGCTTGTTAACATCTTCGGCCTTTCTGTAGGTATAGCTTTTACGTTACTTATTGCAATATATGTGTGGCAGGAAAGAAGCATTAACAGTGAACTTAAAAACGCCGGCAACCAGTATATCATACAAAGTAAGTGGAAAACTGATGGCTTGGGTTATGAGCTTTGTACACTCGCGGCTTTACCCCAGGCTTTAAAAAAAGAGTATCCGCAACTTGTCGCCAATTATTACCATTGGGATGGCGTAAGCTGGAATATATCAAAAGGCGATAAACATTTTCGTGAAAATTTGCAAATAGGCGATGGCTCGTTTATAAAAATGTATGGTTTTAAATTACTGTATGGCGATGCCGCGACCGCGCTTAACGATCCTTTTTCTGTTGTAATAACTGCCGATAGGGCCATTAAATATTTTGGTAAAACGGACGTTGTAGGGCAAACACTTACTATTGAAAGCTCTACCGGCGTTAAACATGATTTTATGGTAACGGGCGTATTGGCTAAGTACCGCAAAAATTCGGTTACGGATGTTACTGAGCGGAGTAACAGCAACATATTTCTACCCACGTTGGCTGCGAAGTTTTTGGGGCGAGACCTTGAAAGCTGGAACAATGCCATTGTTATTGGGCTGCTTGAATTACAAAAAGGCGTTAAACCGGCCGATCTGGAAAACCCTATGAAAAGGCTTATTAAAGCAAATGCATCGCCGCAAATTGCAGCCAACCTTAGCCCATATTTGGTAGACCTTCAATCATACTATCGCGAAAACGGAATAAATAAGAGGATGCTTTATACGCTGTCGGGCATTGCCTTGTTTATTTTGCTGATGGCAATAATCAACTTTGTAAATATTTGTATTAGCCGGTCATCGCAGCGGATGAAAGAGATGGGGATCCGTAAAGTGCTTGGCGGATTACGAAAACAGCTCATTGCCCAGTTTTTAACAGAAGCTGTGTTGATGGTATTGATAGCTACTTTGTTATCATTGGGCGTTTATGCCATTGCTAAACCCTATTTTGCCGACTTGTTGACTACCGAAATGACGGGTGTGCTATCGTTCCCGTTTTACTTTTATTTTTTATTAGTATTATTCGCTTTGATAATAGGATTAATTGCCGGTTTGTACCCTGCGCTTGTACTGTCATCATTAAAATCAACAGATTCGTTAAAAGGCAAACGCGACAAGGTGAAAGACAACATATTCTTTCGCAAAAGCCTGACTACTTTCCAGTTTGCTACGGCGGCAATAGCTTTATCAGCTGCCATCATTATTTCCAGCCAGGTCAATCTTTTTTTTGGCGGGGATTTAGGGTTTGATAAAGATTACGTAGTGTACGCACAGGTGCCGCGTAATTGGTCGGCCATTGGCGTAGAAAGAATAGAAGATGTGCGTTACCAGCTTTCGCAGTTAAACCAGGTAAGATCAACTACCGTATCCTGGGAAATCCCGGATGGTAATAGCAGCGGGTCGTTGCAAGTTTATAAAACAACCGACACAAAAAACCAGGCATTTGCGTCGACATTGCTACTTGCCGATAACCAGTACGCCAAAACTTATAACATCCGTTTAAAGGCCGGCGAATTTTTTAAACAATTTTACAGCCGGGCCGACTCAAACCTGGTAGTGATCAATGAAAAACAATCAAAAGCGCTGGGATTCAAATATCCTAAAGACGCTATAGGCAAGCAATTTAATGTTGTTGATGGTGAACCGTCGACTATCTGCGGCGTAGTCGCTGATTTCAGATTTGGCCCCATGGTTGGCGATATACCGCCCATGACGTTTGTAAATTTAAACCGGCAAGTACTTTATCGCTTTATGTCAATAAAACTAAAGCCTGGAAATATACAGGCCGATATTGCCGCGCTGCAAACAAAATGGGCGCAGCTTTTACCGGGCGCGCCATTTGAATATGCCTTTATGGACGATGCCATAGCAAAAATGTATAAAACCGAAATACAACTAAAAAAAGCATCGTACATAGCCACAATTCTGGCTATTATCATTGTATCGCTGGGCGTGTTGGGATTAATATCGCTCAGCATACAAAAACGCATAAAAGAGATCGGGGTACGTAAGGTGTTGGGATCATCGGTTAAGGGTATCATCCTCTTGTTTTTAAAAGATTTTTTAGGCGTGGTGGTTATTGCCGGCATAATAGCCTGCCCCCTTACCTACTGGATGATGAACCGATGGCTGGAGAGCTATTCTGTTAAAACCCCGCTAACCGTATTACCATTTAGCATCGCGATATTTTCATTGGTGATTTTAACCTCTTTAGTTATCATATTACAAACAATTAAAGCGGCCACGGCTAACCCCATAGACAGTTTACGAACAGAGTGACAATTGTATCTTGTTTCCTGCCTCTGGCCTACAAGTGCGTATTGCTCCTGAACAGCTTAATAGCTATCGCCAGCAAAATAACACCGAAGGCTTTACGCAGTACCTCTATGCCGGTTTTACCTAACAGTTTCTCTAATCGTTGCACATTTTTAAGTACCATGTAAACAAACAAGGTATTAATTACAATACCTATCAGGATACTTTCTGTTTGATATTGTGATTTAAGCGACAGTAAGGTGGTCATGGTACCGGCACCGGCTATGAGGGGGAAAGCCAGCGGCACGATAGATACCGTGCCGGATAATTCCTCATCAGCGCTTTTAAACAGGTGGATGCCTAAAATCATCTCCATAGCGATAAAGAAGATCACCAGCGAGCCCGCAATAGCGAAGGAAGCTATATCAAGCCCGATAACATCAAGTAACTGATCGCCCACAAATAAAAATACAATCATGAGCACCAATACCACTATGCTGGCCTTTTCAGACTCGATATGCCCGGCACGCTGGCGCAGCTGGATAATAACCGGTATGGCCCCCAGTATATCGATGATCGCGAACAAGATCATGGTTACGGATAGGATCTCTTTAAAAACTAAGGGATGCATAGGATTTTGTGTTATGGATATGCAAAGCTATGAAACATTAGCAACAAAAAAGGCCCTGAATATTCAGGACCTTTTTGCGTAGAGACACAATGCTTTGTGTCTATTTTAATTTATCAGGAGACACAAAATATTGTGTCTCTACAGTTTGGTTATTCAACAAATTTAGGATTAGGTGGATCAATGGCATCTGCCGGCTTACCATGTCTTACATGCGAATGTTTAACGCTATAAGTAAAATAGATGATTATACCAAAACCCATCCAGATAAATAAGCGCAGCCAGTTTTCTAAGCCTTCGCTTGCCATCATAAATAAACAAATGATGGCACCCGCAGGACAAACCAACCAATAAATTGGCGTACTGAACGGACGGGTAATACCAGGATCTGTTCTGCGTAATATAAATATACCCACGCATACCAGCACGAACGCGAACAGCGTACCGATGCTCACCATATCACCAACAATACTATCGGGAATAAAGCCCGCAAATAATGACACCATCACAAAGAAGAACCATTGCGATTTATAAGGGGTACGGAATTTAGGGTGCAGTTTCGAAAATATCGGCCAGATCAAACCATCAGTACTCATGGTGTAAAACACGCGGGTTTGACCAAGCAACATCACCAGGATAACTGATGAGAAGCCAGCTAAAATAGCGATTGTAACCAGTTTTGCTAACCAGCCATAACCATGCATAACCGCCTGGATTGCGTAAGTAACAGATGCTTCTTTACCTTGTACCAAAAACTCTCTGTAAGAAACCAATCCGGTTAATACGTGCGAGAACAGGATGTATAAAATAGTACAGAATACCAGAGAGATCAAAATACCTTTTGGCATGTCTTTCTGCGGATTCTTAGCTTCCTGGGCAGCAGTTGATACGGCATCAAAGCCGATAAATGCAAAGAATACCACGCTCGCGCCGCGTAATACCCCCAACCAACCGTGATTAAAGGTATCAGAAAAATGAACCACACCCGTATTGGTTTTAACATCAGGTGCATTGGCAGGAATCATATAAGGAACGTGGTTAGCGGGGTTAATAAAGCTCCAGCCTAAACCAATGATCATTAATACAATGGCTACCTTAATAATAACAATTACGTTATTTACCGCAGCAGACTCTGCCGTACCTTTTATTAGTAATAAAGTAAGCATCAGCAATATGAATATTGCCGGTAAGTTTATTATACCACGGGTACCCAGTTCGGCAGCATACATTCCGGTTGTCGTAGTTGATACTTCGAACGGTGAATGTGATAATGCAAACGGTATATGGACATTAAAGAATGTTTCGAGGAAGGTATTAAAGTATTGCGACCAGCCTATAGCTACAGTAGCTGCACCTAATGCATACTCAAGCACCAGATCCCAACCGATTATCCAGGCAATGAATTCGCCCATAGTAGCGTAAGAATAGGTGTAAGCCGATCCTGCTATGGGTATCATACTGGCAAATTCGGCATAGCATAAGCCTGCCAGGGCGCAACCTGCGGCTGCAATTAAAAATGAAATGGTAACGGCCGGACCGGCATGCTCGCCTGCTGCTGCTGCTGTACGCACAAAAATACCCGCGCCAATAATAGCGCCGATACCCAAGGCAATAAGAGAGCCAACACCGAGTGTACGCTTTAATGTTTTTTCCCCCTCTTTCGAAGCGGCCATTAATTGCGCCAAAGGTTTTCTAATAAATAGCTTCATGTTTTTATAAAAAGTCAGTTAATCTTTGTCCCAAACATACTTAATTTTTCTGAAAAAATTGATGGATACAAATTCAGCTCAATTAAGTTTCATTATTACGCCTAATCAACAAAAAAGGGGTGCTGTTTGCATCCCTTTTTTGTTGATTACTATAAATTGACTACAATTTCTTATCGATTTTGATCACATGCGTGTTCATTGATTGGATTTTGATGTCCTTTTGCAAACGCGAGCTATGATCAACCGCATTATTTAAGTGCGGAGCGATAACCAGCGACACAATAGACATCAGTTTGATCAAAATATTCATGGACGGGCCTGAGGTATCTTTAAACGGATCGCCTACGGTATCACCGGTTACGGATGCTTTATGCGGGTCAGACTTTTTGTAGTGCATTTCGCCATTGATCTCAACACCTTTCTCAAATGATTTCTTGGCGTTGTCCCAGGCACCACCGGCGTTGCTCTGGAAGATGCCCATCAGCACGCCCGATACGGTAACACCTGCCAGTAAACCGCCTAATACTTCAGGGCCAAAGATAAAGCCGATAACTATCGGGGTGATCAAAGCGATAAGGCCCGGGGCAACCATTTCACGGATAGAAGCTTTGGTCGATATGGCCACGCATTTTTCATATTCGGGTTTGGCTTTGTACTCCATAATGCCGGGAATCTCGCGGAACTGGCGGCGAACTTCTTCTACCATTGCCATTGCAGCGCGGCCCACTGCCGAAATACATAGAGCCGAGAAAATGAAAGGGATCATCCCGCCTACAAATAAGCCTGCCAATACGTTGGCTTTATAAATATCAATATGCTCAATACCTGCAACACCCACAAAAGCGGCAAATAAAGCTAATGAAGTTAATGCCGCCGAAGCGATGGCAAATCCTTTACCTGTAGCTGCTGTGGTGTTACCTACCGCATCTAGGTTATCTGTACGGTGGCGTACTTCTGGCGGTAGTTGGCTCATTTCTGCAATACCACCGGCGTTATCGGCAATAGGGCCAAACGCGTCGATAGCTAACTGCATGGCGGTAGTTGCCATCATACCTGCAGCCGCGATGGCCACACCGTATAAACCTGCAAAGAAATATGAACCATAGATACCGGCAGCTAAAACAATAATCGGCAATACAGTTGACTCCATACCGATAGCCAAACCACCGATAATATTGGTGGCATGACCGGTTGATGATTGCTTAATAATGCTCATTACAGGGCGTTTACCCATAGCAGTATAGTATTCGGTGATGATAGACATTAGCGTACCAACTACCAACCCTACCAGGATAGACCCGAAGACACCATTTTTAGTGAACACCAAAGAACCTTCCTTGAGAGCGCCGCTGGCATCCAGGTCGCGGGTTAAGTGCATGGCATCATTTGGCAGCATCCATTGCACCACAAAATAAGTGGCTATGGCTGTTAATATGATGGATGCCCAGTTGCCTATGTTCAATGCGGTTTGCACGCTTGAATTTTCGTCTTTAATTTTTACTAACGCGGCGCCTACTATCGAGAATATCAAACCTAAACCGGCAATTACCATCGGCAATAATACCGGGGCTATACCGCCAAAATTATCATGCGATACGATCTCACGGCCCAGTACCATCGTAGCCAGCATAGTTGCCACGTACGATCCGAACAAGTCAGCGCCCATACCTGCTACGTCGCCTACGTTATCGCCTACGTTGTCGGCAATTGTTGCCGGGTTGCGCACGTCATCCTCTGGGATACCTGCTTCAACCTTACCCACCAAGTCGGCACCTACGTCGGCAGCTTTGGTGTAGATTCCGCCGCCCACACGTGCAAACAACGCGATAGATTCTGCACCCAATGAGAAACCTGCCAGTACATCAAGCGCTTTGGCCATTGCTTCGCCGTTAACGCTGCTGCCTGCAACATTAACCACATACATGGTATAAAATACAATAAATAACGAACCCAAGCCGATAATAGCTAAACCTGCTACACCTAAACCCATTACAGTACCTCCGGTAAATGATACCTTAAGTGCCTGTGCTAAACTGGTTTTTGCAGCCTGTGTTGTACGTACGTTTGATTTGGTAGCGATGCGCATACCCAGATATCCCGCGAAAGCGGATAAAAAAGCACCGATAACAAATGATACAGCAATAACAGGGCTTGAAGTAACCACTGTGGTGCCAGACCATGCCAGCAGGATACCTGCCACTACCACAAAGTAGCTTAGTATTTTCCACTCGGCACGTAAAAAGGCCATCGCACCGTCGGCTATGTAGCCGGCAAGCTCGGTCATTGACTCATCGCCGGTTGGTTGTTTGGTAACCCAGGCCGACTTGATAATCATAAATAGAATCCCCACCAAACCAAATACGGGAATAAGGTAAATTAAGTAAGTGTTCAGAAAATCCATATAGTATTATAGTTTATAATTAGTTTATAATTTTACTTGGTGTGTAAATTGGTTTTGCAAATTAAACAAATTAATTTCTTTACAATAGCCTGTCAATTATAAAGTTTTTTGAATAGTTTAGAACTTTAAATACATATACTGAATGAGTAAACAAACCGAGCCCACCAAATTAAAAGCTTCATTAGGCTTATTAGACGGCACCATGATCGTAGCCGGATCAATGATAGGCTCTGGTATTTTTATTGTAAGTGCCGATATTATCCGCAATGTAGGCTCGTCGGGCTGGTTGATAGCGGTTTGGCTCATCACCGGTTTCATGACCCTTACCGCCGCCGTTAGCTACGGCGAACTGAGCGCCATGTTCCCTAAAGCAGGCGGGCAATACGTGTATTTAAAAGAGGCTTATAATAAGCTGATAGCCTTTTTATACGGTTGGAGCTTCTTCGCGGTGATACAAACCGGCACTATAGCGGCAGTGGGTGTAGCATTTTCAAAGTTTACCGCCTATTTAATACCTGCGGTGAGCGAGGACCATATACTGTTCTCGACCATGGTTGGCACTTATAATTTCAAGATCAGCGCGGCGCAGTGTGTTTCTATCGTGCTTATTATCTTTCTTACCTATATCAACACCAAAGGTGTGAAGAGCGGCAAGATCATCCAGAACTTGTTCACCATTACCAAATTGGCCAGTTTATTCGGGCTGATCATTTTTGGTTTGATAATGATCAAGGGCGATGTATGGCATGCTAACTGGACCAATGCCTGGAATATTCACAAGTTAGACAGTACATCTTCTTATACTATGGCGGCGGCGCTTGGTGCTATTGCGGCATCAATGGTAGGATCGATATTCAGCAGCGATGCATGGAACAATGTAACCTTTATAGCCGGCGAGATGCGCAACCCGCAACGCAATATAGGTTTGAGTTTGTTTTTGGGAACGTTAGTAGTAACGATCATTTACGTAAGCATCAACTTTGTTTATACCGGTGTTTTGCCTTTAGATGCTATTGCGACGGCCGAGAAAGACCGGGTGGCGGTTTCGGCAGCGCAGGTTATTTTTGGCCCGATAGGTACTGTGGTTATCGCGGTCATGATCATGATATCAACCTTTGGCTGTAACAATGGCCTTATCCTTGCAGGTGCACGTGTATATTATACCATGGCCAAGGATGGCCTGTTCTTTAAGCGCACAGGCACTTTAAATAAGTTTGCGGTACCAAGCTTCGGTTTATGGATCCAATGCGTTGTAGCCTGTATTTTATGCCTTAGCGGTAAATATGGCGACCTGCTCGATATGATATCATTTGTAGTAGTAATATTTTATGTGCTTACCATTTTGGGTATCTATATCCTGCGGATACAACGCCCGGATATGCCCCGCCCCTACAAGGCATTTGGCTACCCGGTATTACCTGCCGTTTACATGCTGATGGGTTTGGCGTTTTGTGTATTGCTGATCATCTACAAACCACAATTTACCTGGCCGGGCCTGATCATTGTGTTGATAGGCATCCCCATTTATTATATAACAAAGTATGTTGCAAAAGATGAAGCGCCCGCTGATAGCCCTGTTTAGTTTATTATTGATATTTAGCCAGGCTTGGGCACAAACCTCTTTACAGCAAAAACTATCAGCAGCCTTTAGCCGTTTGCAGGCCGACAGCCAATGTAAATACGCCCTCGCATCGCTGACTGTATTGGACGTCAAGACGGGCGAACAAATATTTACAAGCAACCCGAATGTAGGTTTGGCTCCAGGATCTACCTTAAAAACGGTGACCACCATTACCGCCTTTAACTTATTGGGCAAGGATTTTAAATATCAAACCCCCTTTGGCTACAGCGGTACCATAACTGATGGCACATTAAACGGCGACCTGATCATTAAAGGTACCGGCGACCCAACCCTGGGCAGCTTGCGCTGGGAAAACACCACTCAAAGCTTTGTGCTTAACGCATTGGTTACTGCGCTTAAAAAAGCAGGCATCAAAAAGATAAACGGACGTATTATTGGCGATGACAGCCTGTACGGCACGCAAACTATACCCGACGGCTGGATCTGGCAGGACCTGGGCACTTATTACGGCGCAGGCGCCACCGCGCTTTGCTGGCATGAGAACCAGTTTGATATCAACCTGAAAACCGGCCCCGTGGGTACGGCTATTAAAGTGGCGGGCACTACGCCGGCCGTCCCTTACCTTACTTTTAAGAGCGAGCTAACCAACGCTGCTGCCGGCACGGGCGATAACGCTTACCCATATTTACCTACAGGCTTGACCAATATCATGTACCTGCGTGGCACTTATGCTGTCGATCAAACAAAGAAACTGGTATCGGCCGCATACCCTGATCCTGCTTATGATGCCGCGTTCAGACTGCTGGATACTTTAAGACGGCTGGGTATCATAGTTACGGGTGCTGCCGAATCAAGCCTGAGCCTGACGGCCAAAGGTGTGCAGACACCGGAGATGACCGCTACACTTACCACGCTGACATCGCCCAGCCTGAACCAGATCGTATACTGGACCAACCGCAAAAGCCTTAACCTGTATGCCGAAGAATTGCTGAAAGCCATTGCCGCCAAAGCCGGGACAGCGGTGACGACACCTAACGGCGTTGCCGCTGTGCAAAGCTTTTGGAAGGCGCGTGGTATAGATGTTAATTCGATGGATATGATTGATGGCTGCGGCTTGTCTCCCGAGGACAGGATCACTACCATGACAGTGGCAACCATCATGCAATCGGCAAAAAAAGAAGCCTGGTTTAATGATTTTTATGAGAGCCTGCCCATTTACAATGACATGCACATGAAAAGTGGCAGCATCCATAACGTGCAGGCCTATACCGGCTATCAAACCCACCAGGGCCGCGAATTGGTGTTCAGCATTATGGTAAACAACTACAACGGACCGGGCAAAGCAATACGGGAAAAGATGTTCAGGGTTTTGGATGAGCTTAAATAGTTATTGGTCATTAAAGCAACTGTTTGTTTGGTGTCTGTTCCACGCGAATGTGTGACAGATGGAACAGTTGGTACACCTGTTTTTGCAATTAACTGACAATAAAATAGTTAATTTCCTGACGTAGTTTTCATGATACAATATGGTACATCTCTTAACTTAGTAGTAGGTTAGCACTTTTTTTCCTTTAAGTAAAAAAACAATCTTATCATTTTCATTAATGGCTATATCCCCGTAATTGGATATCCATTTGTAATTTTTGGAAAGTGCGAGATTTCCCTCCTCGTCTAAATAATTATAACGTTTATCTACACGTACTAAAAAAACTCCGTCAGAAAAAGCCGGCTGGAACTTACTTTCAAAAAGTTTTTTGTTTTGATTGAAATAATGCCATGTATCTTTTTGTTTCAGAGCAAATTTTAGTATCCCTTTGTAGCCTGTAGGGCCTGCATAGCTATTATAATTAAGCTTGTTCAAAACTTTTCCAGTGTGATCTATGATACCAATTTTGCCAGATAGGCTAACTATTGCAATTCTGTCGGTGTTTGCATAAATAGAATCAAAAATTGGCTTTTTAATAGTATCGTGTTTGAATATTAAGCCAAATTTTTTACCCTGTTTATAACAGTATAGCTGAGGACCTGCCGGTTCAGAACATAGTATCTCCGGCTCATATATTAACTTGCCTTGAATAAAGGAGAAGTAACGGTCTATGTCTAACCATACACCATAATTTACATTCCAAACCAATTGAAATTGTGGAAAAGTTGGCTTAACTACAAAGTCCCCATGCCGATTAATAATTCCATATTTTCCATCTACTTTGACTAATCCAAAATCGCGTACAAACGGATAGGCTTCTTCAAACTTCTTTTTAACTACCGGTAACTTTGACTTGGTATTCACATACGTAAAACCGCCCGCCAAATACATAGGAGCTACAGAATCATATTGTACACGATTATCAGATAGCGTCTTTAAAGTTTCTAAGTCGAAAGGATATGATGCTTTTAAAGCATTATTTTGGCTATAACAATTACCGGTAACAGATATTAATATAAGAAACAACAGAATTATTTTCACAACTAAATATTCAAATATGCAATGTAAATATAGTTATAAAATGAAAGTTATACCTTTGGATTAATAGCCTATATATATCCGATAAAGTAGTTAGGTTATTTTTAACCTAAACCATATGAAAAAACATCGCCTGCTAATTTTGCTTATTGCCACGATACATTGCGTTGCTTTAGGCCAGCAACAAGATACCACCAAAGAACAACTGAAAAAGAAATACGAAAACACTGATATATACCAGGAAACAAAAAAGAAATTGCAATCAAATAATATTTATCCAGACAGCATTATTCTGGCTCCTTTGCATTTTGTAGATACGTATGTTAAACTGGATACTGCAGAATTTGAGTTTAAAAGCCTATCGGTAGATGTGGATGTGCAAACAGAAATACCCGACGATTATAATTTATATATCTGTATTGCTGATGCCACCATTAATAAAATGCAATTTTATTGCGGTATGCAAACCCATTCTGGCGGCAAACCCATAAATGGCGGCGGGGATATTGGAATAGGCAGGGGCGGTATTTTTTCCCGCTGGCTGGAGCGAAATAAGGGAGCATTAAAAACAACCGGCTACTACGATAGCAGCGATGGCGAGGGTGATTTTATTGGTGTGCGCAATAAATTTAAATGGAATAAAGGTTTATACCGCATCAAGCTATTTAAATCAGGATACGTACCGGGAAAACCGGTCGCTGAAAATTTTATGGATAAAGATCTGATGTTTGCCTGGAGCGATTACGAGCACAGTTGGGTAACCATGGAAATTGAAGATCTTAGATCACACCATAAAGTAACAATAGGGTCGCTTGCTTTCCCGGGAAAGAAATTGATGTACAGCAAAGCCAACTTTAATTTTTTAGAACAATATGGAATGGCCATTAATTTTGCAAAGCAAAAACCTCCGTTTATGTATCCCGTCATAAATTATAAACAATTACCTGTTGTGAAACTAAGTATGGGAAACATGATGATTAATTCGCATAAAAGAAAGCTTTTAGACGTACAATCGGTATATAACGCAACACATCATGCAGATCAGTCGAAAATACCCATGCCAATCCCTTTGTTATCAAAGGCAACTTATGATGATAAAACGGGGACAATTCAATTTGAAACAGGCTCATTTCAAAGCTGGGTAACACCCGGGCAGGAATAAGCAAGGTCGGGTTTAAAATAAGGTTCCGGCAATAGCCGGAACCTCTCCCCCACGCTACCCATTAATTACGTGGGTTAACATAATCACACCCGACGTATAATTCCAGTTAATTATTATATTGGTTGTATTTACTATTATTGTGCCGGTGTAGGTTGTTCCATTATAGGTAATGGAAATTTGATGTGTACCTAAGCCAAGGAGTTTCCTTTTAAAAATATAGCCTGCCCATACCTGCATATCAGGTGATAATGAGCCAGCACAGTTTTTCGGAGCCCTGATTTTTCCGATATCTAAACTATAGTTTTTAGCAGCATCAAGTATTGATGTGTACTCGATAATTCCTCTTGAACAATATTTGTTAACTGTTTGAAGACTAAAATTTACCTGTACACTATCGCCTGTTGGTATGCGATAGAAATCAGGACTTACATTTATATCGCCGGTTATTGGTATATACTCAGTAGTATCTGAATTATTTGAAGTTGATACGGTAGTGTTAGTGGTACCGGGATCAGATACAAAAGGAGGAGCCTGGTGAGGCACAACATTTATTGATTTGGTTTTAACTTCGCCTCCGCTTGCTTTTTGAGCGCTTACAGTATAATTTCCTAAATCAATAAAATAAATTACAGCGGTATTTCCTTTGCTTTGAATAACACTTTTGCCTTCGGGGGTTACGCTCCACTTAACCGAATCTGTAACACCAGCCCCTGTAAAAAGCAGCGTATCCAGATCTAATTGAGCAATTTGGGTTTTAGAAGCTATTATTTTTGTTCCCACTCCAAGATCTGTCAATTGCGCCTTTTCACACCCTTGGATAATAAAAAACGCCAATAAAGCGACAAATATGGTAAAGGATAATTTTTTCATGATTTTATTCTATCAATTGTAAGTTTTAAGCGATAGGCGTATCGTTATTTTAAAGTATATCCACGCAAAAAGAATAACACACTGACAGCCTGTACGTGTGCCATGGTACACGTAGTACACCATGGCACAGTGCGGTACATGCTGGTACATTTTATAGCGGCCTATCCAATACTTTGTAAGGCATAACAACACCTGTAGTATAATTCCAATCTATAGTAACCTGTGTTTCTGATACCACTATGCTGCCGGTGTAAGTTGTACCGTTTAGGGTAATTATTAGCGGATAACTGCCAACAGCAAGCCTTACACCACCAATATTACTTACTGCCATTGGTACATCAGGCGTGTTTGAACAAACTTTTGGCTCTCTGACATTTAAAAAATCAACTTTGTAACCAACAACTCCGTTAACTGTTGGCCTGTTATATTGATATTGAAGTACACCTCTTGAGCAATAAGTATTAGTTGTAATGGCACTTAGGTTAAAAACTACTGTATCACCACCGTTTACATTACGGCCTGCACTAAAACTTAAGGTAATTTTATCACCTGTTAAAGGCACATAAGTGGTTGTATCAGCCGGAGTTTTAACGGTATCTACAGGGGGAATAATAGGATCAGCCGGATCTACCTTAATAGCAATTCTTGACGGAACTTCGCCGGCTTTCCCCGCAGTTACTACGTAAATACCCACTTTATTAAAAACAATGCGCGCGACATTTGCCTTTGTACCGATAGAAGTATTTATCGGCGTGATTGTCCATTTGACTGAGTCAGTATTAGTAGCCCCGGTATAGACAAACGTATCAAGCTCGCCAACTTTAACTTCGAGTTTTTCAGCTTTAATTTTGCTCGCGCTAATTACGGGCTGCATATCTTTATTACACCCCTGGATAATAAAAAATGCCAATATTGCGGCGAGCATGGTAAAAGTTAACTTTTTCATGGTTCTAATTGATTTAATGGTCTTTATTGCATCATCGTATCAATTTTGCCAAACGTTGGGTGGGTGTTGGATTTTTTTTATTGATTAATTATTGGCGCAAGCCTGTAAAGAAATCACATAATATCCGAACTCTACATTAAGCATTTGTTACACGCTTGCTATCGCTTGGTAACGCTCATGGCCGCTAAGTCCTAGTCCTTTTTCCTTAGATGAAAAAGGACCAAAAAATCAAGCCATCCGATATGCTTCTTGCGCTCTTGGCCTTTGCCCTGCAAAACAAGTAAAACCGAGGGCCCGGTCCTTTTGCCCCAGGTGTCGCACAGGGCCGGCGTTCCGGGCAAAGTTACCAATGCCCTTACAGCCGCAATGCCCGACATTGTTTTACCTGCTTTCATCTGAAGCTTTTCGTCTGACATTCCAGTTAGAACCCCAAATTTCGTATCTGTAAAAATTCAAAGAATGCGGGTAAGGTCTGCCAATTCGCCGGGCCGGGTGTCTGGCCTGTGCGGATGAAGCGATCGAATTGGCTTGATGTTTGGTTACTTTGCATCTAAGGTGACGGCGTAGCCCTCTTGAGTACCTTAAAAAAACAAACAACCTGCGAAAAACGTAACTGGCCTTAGCGGCCAAGAGCGTCACCAAGCGACTAATAAATAAGCAACAACGCAATTGCTTGAGCAACGACCGAGTGTCACTGATTAGCAAAAAACAAGCGGATGTTTTCCTAAATTCACTCTTATTTCACAAATATTTTATTTTCATGCAACATCTGTAAATAAGCACTGTCTTATATTCTGAAAGCTAATCAAAAACTTGGATACCACCTTATTCATCGACAAGCATTACAACCTGGTGGTTGAATGTAAGCAAGGCAGTAAAAAGGCTTGCTATGAATTGTACAAACTATATGCTAAAGCCATGCTGAACGTGGCCTTTAGGATAGTGGGCAATGTCGCCGAAGCTGAGGATGTTTTGCAGGAATCGTTTTTAGATGCTTTTAAGCGGATCCATGATTTCAGGCAGGAAACCACGTTTGGCCTATGGCTTAAACAGATCGTGGTAAGCCGGTCTATCAACCTGTTACGAAAACGAAAGGTAGAACTGGTGGAATTAGGCGACGAGGTACATGATCTAATTGACGACGAGCAGGACGACGGCGATGAGGATATCCAATACAAAGTAGCGCATATAAAACAGGCCATGAGTGAATTGCCCGAGGGTTACAAACAGGTAATATCATTATACCTTATTGAAGGCTATGATCACGAAGAGATAGGGCAGATATTAAACATAACAGAAAATACATCAAGAACACAATTTTTAAGGGCTAAAAGAAAGCTGAGCGAGATTTTAAACAGGAAGGGAATAGTACAATGAGCAAGCGATTAGAGGATTTTATAAATAACAACCGCCATGAATTTGACGACCTTGAACCAGGCGCCGGTTTATGGAACGAAATTGAAGCAGGGCTACCTCAAGAATTTACAGAACAAAAGCATGAGGCTAAAACCTTTTCGTTAGGGTTTGTATTAAGGGTTGCCGCTATAGTATTTGTAGCAATGAGCGCTTGTTTTTTTATCTATTTAAAAAGCTCAAAACCTGCCACCATTAACCTGGCAACAATTAACCCTGAATATGCCAGGCAACAAGTACACTACGCATCGCTTATTGCCAGTAAACGTACCGAGCTTAAAAGTATAGCAAAGGCCGACCCACAGCTTTACCACGAGTTTACCGCCGAGCTTACAAAAATGGATTCGACCTATAGAAAACTAAATAAAGATTTGGCTACCAGCCCTAACCAGGAAGCTGTTTTACGTGCAATGCTCCGGAACTTGCAGGTTCAAACAGAGGTGCTTAATCAGCAACTAAATGTTATCGAACAATTTAACGAATTTAAAAATCAACAGAAAAATGAAATCAAGAGTATATAAAACCGCTTTCGCTGCGTGGATCAGCTTGGCGACCACCGGTATCGCGAATGCGCAAACCGCAGCGCCCGATGCCGGCACCAATACTTATGCAAAAACTGTGACCAAAACAGTTACCTACACCAATAATAAAAGTGAAGCTGATAACCCGGAAGGCGACGTTATCAAAAAAAGCAAAACTTTTACCAAAAGTTACCCTATTGACGCTAACGACATGATCCAAATTGACAACAGTTATGGCAAGGTTGATGTAACTACCTGGAACAAGAACGAGGTAAAGGTTGATGTTGCTATCGAGGCGTCCGCCAATGATGAAGCCGACGCTCAGAAAATATTGGATCAAACCAACATCAGTAGTGATAAGAGCGGAAACGTAGCTTCATTTAAAACCGAAGTAAACCAGGTATCAAGCTGGTGGGGTGTCCTGACGCAAAACGGAAAATCAAAAACTCATAAAGTGGAGATCAATTATACGGTGTATATGCCTGCCAAAACCGCGCTTACATTAACCAATAAATACGGCGGCATAAACCTGCCTGACCTTGATGGAAGGCTTAATATTAAAAGCAGTTACGGTAGCCTGGTAGCCAAAGCATTAACAAATACCGATAACGTTTTTGTGATAAGCTATGGCGGTGCCAAGATAGGCAGCATAACCGGCGGGCAAGTAAAAATATCATACGGCAGCCTTGATTTAGGAGAAGCCGATAAACTGGACGCGACAATTAGTTACAGCCCTATTAAAATAACCAGGCTTACATCAACAGGCAGTATCGACTTAAAATATGGCAGCCTGCAAATTAGCGACGTAGGCAAAGGCTTAAAAACATTAAATGTAAATTCAAGCTATTCGCCGGTAAAACTGGGTTCTTTAGGTGCTCTTAATACAGATTTTGATGTGACCACACATTACGGCGAGTTTTCATACAATAACAATAATGTAAACGTAACCAGCAAAACGCCTGATAACGAACGCGGCTACACGTCGACCAAAAACTACAAGGGACACATTGGCAAAGGCGATAACGACAAGGTTATCACCATCAAATCAAGCTATGGCGGTGTGAAGTTTGATTGAGGGTTAGTGATTGGTGATCAGTGATTAGTAATTATACTATTTACTAAAAGGGCGATAAGTATTAAAACTTATCGCCCTTTTATTTGTCGCTGACAGGCCTAATCTCTAATTAACTAATCTCTAATCACTAACTTTAAACCACCCTGCACAACAACCCTTTCAAATACTCCCCTTCAGGGAATGATGACCTTACGGGATGGTCTTCGGGTTGGCAAAACTGGTTGATAAACTGTACCTGTTTACCGGCATCTAACGCGGCCCAGGCAATGACCTGCTTAAAGGTTTCCAGATCCATAGCGCCCGAACATGAATAAGTTGCCAGTAAACCGCCGCTGTTGAGCAATAGCATGCCCAGCCTGTTCAGGTCTTTATAGGCTCTTGCGGCCCTGTCTAATGCTGAGCGTGACGGCGCATATTTCGGTGGATCGAGCACAATGATATCAAACAATTCTCCACAGTCTTTAAACGCGCGTAATTGCTTGTTTACGTCCGATTGGATGGCCGTGTGTTTACCGGCATCGAGCTTATTTAATTTTATGTTCTCTTTTAATGTCTCAATGGCTAAGGCAGAACTATCTACGCTGGTAACCGATGCCGCGCCGTTTTGCAGGGCGTTCAAGGTAAAGCCACCGGTATAGCTAAAGCAATCAAGCACCTTTTTGCCTTTGGTATAGCCGGCAACAATTCTACGGTTATCGCGCTGATCGCAGTAAAAGCCTGATTTCTGGCCTTCGGCTATGTTGATATTATACAAGATGTTATTTTCTTTGACCTCTACCGATTCAGGCGGGGCATCGCCAAGTAAAACAACGTTGGTGGTTTCCAGGCCTTCGTGCTGTCTTGAAGACGCATCACTCTTGTCGAAAATACTTTTAGGGTTTAACAGGCGCTGTAGTTCATCAATGATTACGGGCATCATTTTTTCAATGCCTGATGTTAGTACCTGCACGGCCAGATGATCGGCATATTTATCAACGATCAATCCCGGCAGGTAATCAGATTCGCTGAAGATGAGCCTGCAGGTGTTGGTAGCGCCCGTGCTTAATAATTCATTTCGCCCGGCTACGGCATCTGCCACTTTATGGCGAAACCAATCTTCATCAACGGCGACACTCTCATCCCACTCCAGCAAGCGCAAGGCAACTCTCGACTGATCATTATAAAAACCGTAAGCCACAAAATCGCCTTTGGCGTTTATCAGCTTCACAATATCGCCGTTAGCTGGCTTGCCCTTAACATGCTCTATCGCCCCCGAAAAAACCCACGGATGGCGTTGCAGCACTGCCTTTTCCTTCCCCTTCTTAAGTATTATATCGATCATGGCTGCAAAGGTAATAATACCCCTTTAAAACACGAATGAGAGTCGCCTGATCTGCGCCCTGTCATAGCGGGGTAAGTAATAACATGTTTGCGCCTAAATAAAGTCAAAAATTAAGTTCAAAAAACTTAATTTAGCGTTAAACCTTTTATACCATATTAGTCTAACAATTACTAAAAATGAAGAGGGATAATTAGCCATGAAAAGATCGATCTATGTATTGCTGGTAATGCTGTTTATATCGGGCCTGTCTGCCTGTACCAGTTATGATTATTATGTTGCCGGACTAAACCGCACCAATTTGAGCAATTACCACACTTTTGCATGGATGCCGGCGGGAAGGACAAAAGGGGATAACGCAAGCGGAAGTATGGTTGCCGATGCCAAAATAAAAGATGCCGCTACCGCATCCTTAGTAGGCAAAGGCCTGACATTAAACCAGCGCAACCCTGATCTGATCATTAGCTACTCAAGCGTAGTTGGCCGTGGCACCCGTACTTACTATTATCCTGATTACTATCCCGGTGGCTTTTACCCGGGCTTTGGTTTAGGCTGGGGCTTTGGATACGGTGGCTGGGGCGGCTGGGGTGGTTGGTACCGCCCATACTATTATGCTTATGGCGCGCCATTTATGTATGGCGGCATGGGCGTAGGCCAGGAACACTATAAAGAAGGCACTTTAATTATCGACCTGATCGATCGTCGCAGCAAAGAAATTGTATGGCGTGGTTTTGGCGTAGGCGAAGTGCACCGCAATACACAAAAGAACATTGACGATCTGCCTAAAGTGGTTACCGGCGTGTTGGATCAGTTGAGCTTTGCACCATCATCCGCAGCACCTGCAGGCGGCCGCGGACCAAGAGGCAATAACAGGCGCAACTATATTTCTCCGACTTCAAATACAATTAAATCGATATAATTAGATTTAACTAATATTATAAAAAAGCCCGGTATGTTTTCATCCCGGGCTTTTCTACGCTGGTTGTTATCACAATACCGATGAAATAAAGGACAAGTCAACCCACCTATTGCTTAATGAATTTAATACCGCAGATCACCGTGTCGTCTACCTTCACTTCGGCTACGTAAACACCGGTTTTAAGCTGACCTACATTTTCCTGGATAGGTGTGGTCGAGTCTAATTGTGTAAATGTGTTTTTGCCTACCACGGTACTGTTACTGTTGTAAATGGTCAAAGTAATTTTACCGGAATAAGTCTTCTCGCTTATAATATTAAAGCTATTTGTCACTACCGGGTTAGGATAAAGCATAATGCCTTTTACTTCCTTTTCGCTCACGGTTATGCCCGAATTATCAAGCATGACCGTACTTGAAATTACCTGGTTGTTAAACAGGTCTGTTTGTATCAACCGGTAATAGTTTTTGCCCGGGTTGATCTTGTCATCAATATATTGATAATTATTGTTGACGATGCTGTCGGCCGGCACAAGCGCCGCGTCAATATTTACAAAGTTAATGCTGTCTGCACTTCGTTGCAGCTGATAAGTAACACCGGGCACATACGCACTGGTTTGCCAGTTTAAAACTCCTTTTTTATCGGCATTCAGCTTGCCGCTAAATGTAAGTACAGTGGCAGGCGGCGGGGTTTGCACCAAAACCAGGTCGAAACGTTTGCTGCCCACGGTTGCCGTGTTTGTCAGATCGATACGGAAATCATAATTATTATGTGCTATATCAATACTGTCGCCGGTTAAATGATCACGCAGCCAAACCCGGTAGTTGGCTTTCATGACCGCGCTGCTGTACATGGTTTTAAAAGTATAAATGCTATCGGTAGCCGAATTGATGTATAAAGGAATGATCTTTCTTTTTTCTTTGATAGATCTTTTGTCGATAGAGAGGTACTGGTTATCGGGTGTAATGGTCGACAGGATCATATTGGTCCATTCCAAGTGGCCGCCATCACCGTTATCTAAAGAATCTTTAGATGTACTGTTTAGTACTATTCCTATTTCCTCGTTAAAATTTTCGTTTTTGTAAGCCTGTAAACGCATAATTGGTGGTTCGGCAGATGCCTGTGCTGGTGCCGAATTTAAGTAACGCCCAGCATTGCTGTTGCTGCCGACGCTTTTCATACTTTCTGTTATAGTAATTGTGGTTGGTGAAACATTAAGAAGCGTATTTGAAGTATTTGCCCGTACAAAAAAGCCTTGCCCGGGCACAATATATCTTTTACCCGGCGACGCTGTCGGATTTTTAGAGTCGTATATGATATAACTGGCAGTCGGCGGATTCCAGATATAACATTGAGGGAAAATTGGATACCCAAGAATTGATAAAGTAGCATCAATATATAAATAAGGATTTGAAGTGTAAACCTGATCAAAATCAAGCGTCGCCGCGTATGGATTAGCCATAAAATAGTAATTCTTATTAGTTGCCCCTGACGCAAGTGTTCCAAAATCGGTTGTCACATTTCCCTGGTTAGGTATGCCTGTATAAGTATAAACCATATTGGCTTCTGGTATTGCGTATGAACCGCCGCCAAGAACTTTGTTGGTTTTTGAGCCAAAAAAGTCTGCCGCCGTTGTTGTACCTGTTGGGGTACGGTTACCGCGGAAATACATGTAAAATCCTACGCCTGTCGTAGCAACACTGGTAGGGCTTGTTAAGTTGGGAAGAAACGTATAGCCATTAGTTGCCGGAACATAGGTTTTGATGGTAGAACCATTATTGCTTGACAGATCAAACCCATTTGTAGCACCGCCCGTACCTGTAATGATAAATGTACTTTTCAGGTTACTATATTTATAAGTACCATTACTGGCAGAATAAGTTGTAGTATTATCATAAACCGGCGAGGCCATTGACCGGTAATTACGATAGCCTGCACCGCCTGTAAAGTTAACCGGGTAATCTATATTTCCCTGTATGCTTGAACCGCTTGGAATGGTAGCTATTTGCGCATAATTTACATAAGGGCTAACCAGATCTGTTAAAAAAACCAAATGCGTATAATTAGTTGGCGAAGAGTTAGGGATAATTACCGTTGTTGACGTACCTACAAGCATGGTACTGCCTGCCGCTACACTGTAATAGCCACCTGCCGCAAAAGTTTTTGTACCGCCTGCAAATATTACGTTGCCAAATTTAACAGTTGGGCTGGCAGTTGTATTTAAATTGGTAATTGTTTGGGTGCCGCCGGCAATGTTAACTGTACTGCTTGACGTACCCGTAAACGTAGCGGTGCTGTTATTGGTAAAACTGTTTTTAACAGTGAGCAAACCATTTGACGTTATTGAAAAGTTTGACCCTGTACCGTTGGTAAAATTGCCGCTAACCGACAAAGCCCCCGCACCGACCAACGACGCATTGGTACTTGCGTTTACGATTGCATCATTACCAACGGATAATGTTGCGGTCGAACCAATTGTTAGCGCCGGCGTGTTATTAGGACCAAGTACCAATTGGAATACACCTGTACTTGTCCCAATGCTTGGCTGATTTGTCCCGCTGGCATAAGTTAGCACTCCAATTTGAGCGATGTCGTTAGCAGTAGGTGGCCCTGTCGGTGTCCAATTAGTACCAGTAGAAAATGAAGTACCTGCTCCGTTCCAGTTGTATGTTTTTGAAACAGTAACCGTAATTGTTGTATTGCCAGACATTCCTCCTCCTAAACCGCCAGCATCAGTAGCTGTTAATTGATACAAATAAGTTCCCGGTGTTGTTGAAACTGTTAACGGGCCAGAACTATAAGAATAAGTACTACCTGTTATAGTATTACTTATGACAGACGATGGTGGCACGGTAAGAGTGACATTACTTAAATTTAATGTAGTCAAAAATTTTGTTATTGTAGCCGTTATTGTAAAAGTCCCGCCCGGCAAAACAGTTACAGCGGCCGGGCTTGTAAGCGTAATGGTAGGTGTTGCATAGGCTTTACCATACCCCAACGCGCCAAACAGGCACACTAACAAGAGCAGTTTTTGCAAAAACGTTTTCAATAGTGTAGAATTAATAACAGTAAAATATGGCCCAAACAAAAAATCCAGACTTTAAAATGGGTTGTTTCTCAAAAAATGGCTGGTTAATGCCGGTAACTATAGGTTAAATAATTATTTCAATATAAGTAATTTATACGCTTAATACTCCATTTAGTTGTAAAATGAACAAAATGAACAAGGGTAAATTCATATAAAGAAAATCCATTTAACTTAAATGAATGATGTTTACCGGTAAGATTTCTTTGTTTTTAGCGTTATTAGGGCGTTTTTTGAGATTTTTTCGCCACAAAAAAACCCGCAAGATCTCTCTTACGGGTCACCGGGCCATAGCCCTTAAATATTATTAATACTTATTTTTTGTCGCCCTGTTTTTGATAAGATGACAAAAATACTTATACGAGCTACTTAATAAACTTAAGCCCGCATACTATGGTATTATCTACCTTAATTTCGGCAACGTATACACCGGGTTTTAGCTGGCTAACATTTTCTATGATGGGTACTGTGCCGCTTAACTGCGCAAACGCATCTGTAAGTACTATGGCACTGTTGCTGGCATAAACGGTCAACTTAATTTTGCCGGTATATGCCCGCTCACTTAAAATACTGAAACTGTCGGTTATTACCGGGTTGGGGTAAAGCATAAAACCTTTCACAGGTTTTATAGTAGCCGTAATGCCCGAATTAAGCAGGATAATACTTGAGATGATCTTGTTACCAAACAGGTCTGTTTGTATTAAGCGGTAGTAATTTTTGCCGGTGTTCATAGCCGTATCAATATACTCGTAAGCATTATTAGCCGCGCTGTCGGCCCCGATATATGCCCCGGCAACATTTGTAAAGGTTGTGGTATCAGTGCCGCGTTGCAGTTGGTAAGTAACGCCGGGATAATAGTTGCTGGTTTGCCAGTCTAAAACACCTTGGTTATCGGCATTAAGCTTACCGCTAAATGCCAATATGGTAGCCGGCGGCGGGGTTTGTACAATAACCAGGTCAAACCGTTTACTTCCAATGGTTTCAGGCTTGGTAAGGTCAACCCTGAACTGGTAATTATTATGCGCAATGTCAATACTATCGCCCATTAAATGATCGCGCAGCCAAACCCGGTAATTTGTGTTCATTAGTACGCTGCTGCTATCTACGCTGATGGTATAGATACTATCGGCAACGGTGTTTACATAAAGCGGTATGGTAATGCGTTTGTTTTTGATATTACGTGCATCTACACCCAGGTAGTTGTTATCGGGCGTAATGGTAGCTATGATGGCTTTGGTCCAGGGTTTATGCAAAACATCCTCTTTATCTAATGAGTCTTTTGCCGCAGTGTCTAATAAAACAGCCGTCCCATCATGATAGATGGTATCCCTGTAAAGCAATAAATGCAGGGATGGCGGCGGTAGTTTGGCAGCGGTGTCAATAACCCCGGTAAAATTATTTGTGCTATAATTTATAGTACCTTTTACGTGGAAAGCCCTGTAGGATACTGCTTTTGCGGCCCAACAGTTAAATAAAAAAACAAAAATAGCCGAATAAAATAGTAAGCGTGTCTTCAAATTATTAGGATTTATATCGAGTAAAAATAATATAATTAAATTAATATTGGCCGGGAGGTAATAAACATTTGAAAGTATACGTTTGGCCGTTAAAAAAAGATTTAAAAAGCTATAAATACTTTACCTATTTTTAATGACTTTGGCACTCAACTACTCTAATGAATAAAACTTACTCACGGTTATTATTTTTATTACTGATAACTTTTGCCTGCAGCGCTTTTGGCCAGCAGGTACTGGTCAGCACGGCAAAAAAACAGGAACTCAATAATATAGCTTTTAAAGCGGATAGCGGTTATTCAAAAAGTCACCAAAAAGCATTGGCGCTGGCGGCAGGCCACGGATGGTTTGTTAACCGGCGCACCCGCAACGGGGGTATAGTATCATTACAGGGTTTAACTTCACTGGGTTTCCCGCATTATTTAAAAACGCATAACAATACCACCGCGGCGGCTACTACAGGCACTAACCAGGTGCAACCGGGCGGCACAACAGGCCTTAACTTATCGGGATCAAGCACCTTTTTAAACAATAAGCTGGCCATGTGGGACGGCGGCTGGGCATACCCGCAGCACCAGGAGTTTGCCGGTAAAAACTTTTCTTTCCCCGATACCTCAAGCGTGATAGACCACGCCACGCACGTAGCAGGCACATTGCTGGCTAAAGGTGTATATGCCCCGGCAAAGGGCATGGCGTTTAACATGAACACCTTATTATCCTACGATTTTAATAACGACGTTACCGAAATGAGCCGTGCCGCGTCGGGCTTGCTATTGTCAAACCACTCGTACGGTGATGTAGTGGGCTGGGATTATAACGACGCGCAATCAAGGTGGGAATGGTATGGCCTGCCCGGCGATTCGGTTGACTATAACTTCGGCTTTTATGACGGCCGCGCGGCCGCCTGGGATAAGATTGCCTACAACGCGCCGTATTACCTCATTGTCGAATCGTCAGGCAATAACCGCGGGTACCCCGGCCCTGCCGTGGGACAAACTTATTATGGCTATGCCAGCCGTACTGATCCGGCTATAGTAAATAAAGGCCCGCGCCCGACCACCATCAGCAGCAATACCAGTTATGACGTGATACCTACCAGCGCTACTGCAAAAAACATACTGACGGTGGGCGCGGTAAATCCCCTGCCCAATGGGCCGGGTTCTCCATCTGATATCAGTATAGCTTATTTCAGCAGTATTGGCCCTACAGATGATGGCCGTATAAAACCTGACATTGTTGGCGATGGGGTAAATATTTTATCGACAGGCAGTGCCAACCCCACAAACTATACATCCGAGGACGGCACTTCATTCGCAGCGCCAAATATCACAGGCTCCCTGTTGCTGCTGCAGGAATACTATGCCGAAAAAAACAACGGCGCTTTTATGCATTCGGCCACTTTAAAAGCGCTGGCCTGTCATACCGCTATTGACGCGGGCAATGCTGGCCCCGATTATATTTATGGCTGGGGATTGTTAAGTATGACAGCCGCCACACAGGCTATTACAGACAATAATGGCAAAAGCCTGATCAAAGAAAACACCTTAGCGCAGGGGCAAACGCAAACTTTTAACGTAGTAGCATCGGGCAACGGCCCGCTGATGGCCACCATAGCATGGACCGATCCGCAGGGAACACCGACTGCCGATGGTGTAATTAACAACCGCACACCCAAGCTGGTCAATGATCTTGATATCCGCGTAAGCGATGGCACAACTACCTACCAGCCCTGGGTTTTAGATGTTCTGCATCCCGGCAACGCGGCAATCAAAGGCGATAATAAATTGGATAACATAGAGCAGGTTTATATTGCCACCGGTATCCCGGGTAAAACCTACACCATTACGGTTTCGCATAAGGGCACACTGCAATCCGGCTCGCAGGCATATTCGCTTATAGCTACGGGGATAGGCGGCACAAGCTATTGCGCGTCGGCGCCGTTATCATCTGCCGATTCGCGCGTTAACAATTTCAGCGTATCAAACATCAATAATACGCCTACGGCAGGCTGCACATCGTATAGCGATTATACCAACCTTACAGCCCAGCTTGAACAGGGAAAAACCTACCCCTTAAGCATTACGCTGGGCACTTGCGCCAATAACTTTAACAAGGCTGCAAAAGTATTTATCGACTGGAACGGTAACAACGTTTTTGATCCGGGCGAACTGGTGGCCACAACCAACGTTATCAATGCTACCGGCACGTATACAACTAACATCACGGTTCCTACAACGGTGGTGCCTGGAAATTATAGCCTGATGCGTGTTGTGCTAACTGAAACTTCCGACACCTCTAAAATCCTCCCCTGCGGCACCTACGCCAAAGGCGAAACACAGGATTATCGCGTACAATTTGTAAAAACCGGCAGCGACGCGGGTATTACGGCCATTGTTAGTCCGCAGGCCACGGGCAGTTGCAGTGGCAATACGGCAATTACGGTAACCATTAAGAACTTTGGCGGGGCGACAATCAGCAATATCCCGGTGACGGTTTCTATCAAAGCGCCAAACAACACGATAACCAACATTACCGAAACTTACATAGCCACACTTACACCTTTACAGGAAGACAACTTTACGCTGACCCATACTTTTAATTTTGTCGCGGGGTCAACTTATGCCATTACCGCCGCCACAGCGCTGGCTAACGACCCGATAGTGTCAAATAACCAGGCATCACAAAGTGCATTGATATTTACCCCCGGAACGCCGGATAGCCTGAGCGCAGTTTATTGTACCAACAGTAAACAATACCAACTATCAGGCGCGGGCGATGGCAACTTGTTCTGGTATAAAAACAGTACCGATGCACTGCCATTTGCTTACGGGCAATTGGTTAGTACCGATGTAGCAGGCACAAATAATACCTATTACGCGGGGCTGAATGATTTTATGGGATCAGTTGGGCCGGCCACCAAAAATATTTTTACAGGCGGAGGTTATAACCAGTTCACGCCCGGAATAAATGTGTACACCGCGGTACCCGCTGTTATTGAAAGCGCCCGGCTCTACATAGGTAACCCGGGGATAGTTACGTTTAATGTAACTAATGATGCCGGCCTTACCGTATCAACCGTTACCATAAACGCTGCTGCTACGCGCACTACCCCGCAACCCGGCGCGCAAACTGACGACCCTAACGACCAGGGCAGGGTGTACAACCTTAATTTATCACTGCCGGCCGCGGGTAATTATACCATCACCCCGGTGTATGATGCCAACGTTACCTTGTACCGTAACAATGCGGGTGTTACCGGCTATCCGTTTAAGCTGGGCAACCTGTTCAGCATCACAGGCAATAACGCTGTTCCTGACGATGCCAGCGATACCACCTACTACAAAGGCTATTATTATTATTTGTATGATATGCAGGTTAAAAGCGCGGGCTGCGCTTCGGCCGCGCGGGTAGCTGTAACCGTAACGCAACCGGTTATTACACAGGCGGGCAGTATCCTGAAATCTAACTTTAGCACAGGTAATCAATGGTACCTGGATGGACAGCCAATAACCGGGGCTACCGAGCAAAACTATACCGCGTTGCAAAGTGGTAAATATACAGTTGCGGTTACTTTGGCTTCGGGCTGTGTTACACAGTCGGATGTTCTTAATTACGCTTTGCTGGCCACCCATCCCGGTACGGATACGGATATCGGCCTGGTCATCTTCCCGCAACCGGCGGATAACGAGATCAACGTGCTTTTCACCGCCAAAACTGTCGATAAACTAAACCTACAGCTCATCAGCAGCAATGGTGCCATTGTGTTTAACAAAAAACAAAGTGCTGACGCAGGGAATTTCAGTACCGTTATTAATACTACTAATTTTACCCCCGGAACATATATTTTGAAAGTAGTTTTGGGTAGTAAGGTGTATGCTAGAAAAGCGGTGATAGTAAGGTAAGGCCATTATTTTAGAATAGCGTTCGAAAGAGTTGCGGGGGTTAGCTACTACCAACTTAGGTTAATTAAATCCGACAGCAGATCAATTCACCATTCTCCCGTTCAGATCAACCGTCCGGGCAAAAGGGTTAAGAAACTGGTTAGCCAGTACGGCAAACTCCCTGCGGGTAATAGGCCGGTTAATGTCAAACTCTGAAGTGAATTTGTATTTGGTCTTCCACTCTTTTTGAATGGTCGACTGAAAAGATTGCGGGTCGCTAAGCGTAATTTCGCTGATGAAAGACAACAGGTTACCTACGGTAAATTGCGCGGCAGGTTTGGTGTTATTAAACCATATAAACGCCCGGCTGTAGATCTCTGTAAATACAGGTTTTATTTCGTCCGTATTAACCGGGGCATCGGGCATAAAAAGAAATTGCGGTACACTATCAATTCCCTTAGTTAATTTAGATATCCCCTTAAGCAAACCGGTAGCTGTAACTTGTTGTATTGCCCTAAAATTTTTATCGGCAACATCAATATCATTAAATGGCAACAAATATCCCTTAAAGTCTAACAACTCGCCTTGTATAACCCTAACCTTTAAATTTTTTGATGTAGTTTTAAAAAAAGCGCAGTAAGCCGCCATTGTTGCCACCCCCTGCCCCAAAGCCATTTGTGCCGGTAAATATTGAAGGTTTGGCTTAACATGGAATATCATATCGGTAACAAATAAATTATCCGCGTCATTAACCACCACGTCACGCATTGGAATATAATAACCGTTTCTTAAAAAATAATCGACATCCTTATACCCATAATTTGGAGGGGTATCCATAAAATCACCAACAGCAATTGACGTACGATACAGGTCCCCCTTGTGATCGTTCCTTATATCATAACCTGCCGGCATAGTCGCCCCGGATTTGTTCACAACTTCTGCTGTTTCGGTAGCATCAATAAGCGTTTTGGTTTTTATGTAATTAGTCTTGCCGTTTACAATGATAGCCACCTCCCACCCTGTTCCGTCTTTCTTTATAGCGGTGTAGGGCGTATTCAATTTTATGGTGAGATTTTTTGTTGAATCAGCAATTTTTTTGAGGATGCTGGCTGCCACAAATGGTTCAAATCCCAATGATGCATTATAACTTGTGTCGTATCGCGGTGTATCTTTATAAAAACGTCGCACCTCTTTTCTAAATTCGCCCCAAAAACCTGTTGGCAACTCAGTCCCACTTACTACATATTGCATGGTCTTACCCTGCATATCTTCCAGCCATTTGCCTTTTACTAACAATACCGTTTTTAATTTGCTGCGCGAACTCTGGATAGCGGCACTGACCGCGCTGACGCCGTTACCAATAACCAGCACATCAGTTTTAATAGTTTCGGCGTAGGTGAAAGATGCATTTATGAGCAGGAATAACAGCAGCAGTTTTTTCACCATGGTTAAATAATAGTACAAAACGCTAAATTAGCGCAAAGCATATATAAATCTGTAATATTATCCAAAATCATAAATAAATACCAATGACCGACGAACAGCTTAGATACCCTATAGGAAAATTCATTGTACCTGTAACCTACACCCAACAAGATATCCGCGGATGGATCAATGATATTAAAGAACATCCCGGAAAGGTACGCCAGGCAATCATTGGTTTAAACGAGGCCCAATTGGATACACACTATCGCCCAGGCGGCTGGACACTGAAACAAGTGGTACACCATATGGCCGATAGCCACATGAACTCGCTGATCCGTTTTAAATGGGCACTGACAGAAGATAGCCCAACCATTAAGGCATATGATCAGGCTGGCTGGGCTATGCAGGCTGATTACAATCTCCCGGTAGAGTCATCCCTAAAAATGCTTGAGGGGATTCACCAGCACCTGGTGGCCCTGTTTGAAAGCTTTACCGACGAGCAATGGGACCGTTATTTTATCCACCCCGAAACCGGCGCGCAGATCTCGTTAAAACGAAACCTGGCTTTGTATTCATGGCATGGCAGGCATCATTTGGCACACATAACTAACACTACAGCAACTTTTTAAACCAAAACATTTGTTAACAAAACGGGAAGATTCTGAAAAGGATCTTCCCGTTTTTGTTTTGCACTATACCTCCAAGGGGGTATTGCTTACTTAAGTGGAGGGGTATACTTTTGTGCATTATTTTTAATTAGTCTAAATAAGCATACATGAAAATTAACTCCCTACTCTATTTCGCAATTCTATTTTTAAGTGTTACCGGCGCGTTCGCGCAAAAGTACACTACTGTTAAAGGAACGGTAAACAGTGCCGACGGTAAGCCTGTCGAATCGGTAACAATCAGTATCACCCATACCAACTGGGGTACCATGACAGATGCTAACGGCGTATTCCAGATCAATAAAGTTAAACCCGGCAGCTATACTATTAAAGCTACCGCCATTGGCCTGGTGCCCGAAGAAAAACAAATTACGGTAGTAACCGGCACAGAAACCGTTGTTGATTTTACGCTTAAAGAAAATGCCAACCAATTAAATGAGGTTGCCATATCAGACAGGCGCAAAAAATATAAGGTTGATAACCCCTCACAAAGCCTGCGCTTAAATGAACCATTGCTACAGATCCCTCAGAATATCCAGGTGGTTACTTCAAAAGCGTTGGCAGACCAGCAAGTGATCAGCATGAGCGACGGGCTGATCCGCAACGTAAGCGGCGCCGTTAGGTTAGAACACTGGGGAGACCTGTATACCAATATCACCATGCGCGGATCACAGATCCAGGCTTTCAGAAACGGATTTAACGTAGTAAGTTCATACTGGGGCCCGTTGACCGAAGATATGAGTTTTGTTGATCATATTGAATTTGTAAAGGGCCCGGCAGGATTTATGTTAGCCAATGGCGACCCAAGCGGCTTATACAACGTGGTTACTAAAAAGCCTACAGGCCAGGAAGCCGGCGAAGTTAGCTACACCATGGGCAGCTTTAACCTTAACCGTGCAACAATTGACCTTGACGGCAAGTTAAGCAAAGACGGCAAATTCCTGTACCGTTTAAACTTATCGGCACAAAATAAAGATTCATTTCGCCCGAACGAGTTTAATGACCGTTACGCGATTGCGCCGGTAGTTTCATACCAGATAGACGATAAAACCAAACTGACTGCCGAGTACGTTTACCAACGTGCCCACATGTCTGACGTAGGTTCATATTATGTGTTTAGCCCTAAAGGTTATGGTGTGTTACCACAAAACTTTACTCAAATCCCGGCTGGTTTACCGCCAACAAATATTAATGATAATAGCTTTACCCTTAATTTTCAGCATCAGCTTAATGATAACTGGAAACTGACTGCTCAGGCTGCCCGTTATACCTACTCGCAATTAGGTACCTCAATGTGGGCAGACACTGTATTTGCAGATGGTAAATATGTGCGTAATGCGGGCATCTGGGAAGCTCAAAGCACCATGTCATTAGCACAGATATTTTTAAACGGCAAAGTAACAACAGGAAGTGTTGTACATAATATATTAGCCGGCCTTGATATGGGCGACAAAAAATACGTTGCCGACTATGCCCAAACCAAGTCATTAGACACGAAAGAAACTCCATTTGACCCTTATGAACCGGGGATACCAACACTTAATAACCCGGCAAACGGTTACCCTACTTTTGATCGTACTTTAAATCTTGAAGCACGTGCTGCGGCCGGTTATGGCCTGATCAACTCAAGTTACTCAAGCCTTTATTTACAAGACGAGCTTGGGTTCTTTGATAATAAAGCAAGACTAACATTAGCCGGCCGTTACACGTCTTTAAATATGTCTGACTTTAACACGCCCGAAGAAGCAAAGCATTTTACTCCGCGTGTTGGCTTAAGCGTATCAATAGATGATAAAACCTCTGTTTACGGTTTATATGACCAGGCCTTTATGCCGCAAGTTGCCGCCCGTTTAGTAAGCGGAAGCAATGTAAAACCTATTACCGGCAGTAATTTGGAGTTTGGTTTGAAAAGAGACTGGGCTAATGGTAAATGGAATACCACGTTGGCAGTATACCGTATCTTAAAAAACAACGAAGCATCTGCTACACCAAACAGTACACCGGCAAATCCGGAAAGCTTTTTATTGGGTCAAAAACGTTCAAAAGGCTTAGAGTTTGATTTAAGGGGTGAAATTTTACCGGGTTTTGATGTTACTGCAAACTATGCATGGACCGATTCAAAAGTTACCAAATTCGGCGTAGCGCCTACCGGTGTTACATTGCCGAGTGTAGGTGATGTGGTTCCGGGATATGCTAAACACGTAGCTAATGCATGGCTAAACTATAAATTGCTAAGCGGTGACCTTAAAGGTACGGGTATCTCTTTAGGCGGCACATACCTTGGCGGCCGCCAGACAGATACCTGGAGCGTTGGTTTAGAAAAACTGCCTGATTACTTTAAAATGGATGGCGGCTTGTTTTGGGAAGGTTCAAAAATGCGTATCACTGCCAATGTATTTAATATTCTTGATAAGTACACCTACAGCGGTTCATACTACTCATACCTTAAAGCTTATTACTGGCAGGCAGATGCACCGCGTAACTACCGTTTAAGCATAGCTTACAAATTTTAATTGATGACCCGGTTAAAAAAAACTATTCTGTTTATACATCGCTGGCTCGGATTCATATCCGGGCTTGTGGTGGTTATTGTAAGTATTACCGGCTGTCTTTTTGTTTTCCAGGACGAGATCCAGGATGCGCTGTACGATTATCGTAAAGTTGAGATACAGCACAAACCTTATTTACTGCCGTCGCAATTAAAGCAGGTTGCGCTAAAACAGTTTCCGAAAGGCGAACCCGGTTTTACCGCTTATTACGGGCCCGACAGGCCCGCTATGGTTATGATGACCGTACCTAAGCTGGGTAGCCGATACGTTTACATCAACCCATACGACGGAAAGTTCTTGTACCAGGAAAATATCGAGCGTAACTTCTTTATCATTGTTGAATACATCCATCTTTACCTGCTGCTGCCGCCGGCTATCGGCGGGCAGATCGTAGGCTGGTCTGTTGTGATATTTGTGGTGCTAATGATCACCGGCATTGTGCTATGGTGGCCCAAACGTAAAAGCGACCGCAAACGCAGCTTTACCATTAAATGGAACGGCCGCTGGCGCAGGGTAAATTATGATCTGCATAACGTATTGGGCTTTTATGCCTGCAGCATAGCTTTAATACTGGCAATTACCGGCTTATCCATAGCTTTTGACTGGGTACGCACCGGCATTAACAAAACAGCAAACCTGGGCCAAACGCCCGCCATTGAAGAACGCGTATTAATATCAGACACCATAAACAAACCGGTAGTACCTGTAAATACCTGGGACAAGGGATTTGTATACGCGCAAAGCAAGTCGCCGCAGGCACGCATGTTCTTGCTTTATGGCGATAGTAAAAAAGCATCAGCTACGGTAACTGTCGATGCCTATTATCAGCCGATGCATTATTATAAAAGCGATTCGTACGAGTTTGACCAGTTCAGTGCAAAACCTTTAAGGGTATTGATGCATCAGAATAAAAGCGCCGGTTTAAAGCTGAATGATATGAATTATGATATCCACGTAGGCCAGATATTAGGGCTTACGGGTAAGATCATAGCGTTTTTAACCAGCCTGATCTGCGCCAGTTTGCCCATAACCGGCTTTGTGATATGGTGGGGAAAACGCAATAAATCAAAAAAGAAAACAACAACAGTAAAAGGTGTAGTTCATCGCAGAACGCATAAACAATTAGCCATTAAGCCCTGATCTGCTGCGATACCGGTTTTGGTATAGCGGATAGTTCAGGCACAAATTTGAAAAACAACATGTGCGAAGCAAAAACTTTAAGTCAGCGGAGTATTAGCATGGTAAGCCAGTGCCTACATTGTAAAACCATGAATATCTGGCATAATAACCTGCTGCTTAATTTTACGCCACAGCAGTTTACAGATTTCAGGAAATTTATTAATGACCTGGATTTTGAAGACCGCTCGCACCCTTTCCCCGACATGCAGGACCGCGCCGTACTGAAAACACCGGTAGATCATATCAACTTCGCGTTTACCGAGGAAGAATGGGAAGATTTAAAGGATGCCATGGATGAGGCTTTGTATATGGTGAAGATCTTTGATCTGATTGGATAACAACTATCCCCTATCGCTCGGTGACGCTCTTGGCCGCTAAGGCCAGTTACTTTACCTTAGATGCAAAGTAACCAAACATCAAGCCAATTCGATCGCTTCATCTGCACAGGCCATACTCCCGGCCCGGCGAATTGGCGGGCATTTACGCTCTTTTTTGAATTTGGTACAAATACTAAATTATTGGTCACCACCGGAACGTCAGACGAAAAGCTTCGGGTGAAAGCAGGTAAAACAAGTTGGGCCGTGCGGCAGCAAGGGCATTGGTAATTTTGCCTGAAGCGGTAGCCTTGTGCGACAAAAGGGGGGCAAAAGGACCGGGCCCTTGGTTTTACCTGATTTGCAGGGTAAAGGCCTTGTGCGCAAAGAAGCCTATCGGCTGACTTGATTTTTGGTTACTTTTCATCAAGGAAAAGTAACAGCCTTAGCGGCAGTTGAGCGCAACGACACCGACAATAAAACAATTTTACAAAAATTCAATCACCACACCATCACTAACCGGATGCCCGGTACAGGTAAGTACCAATCCGTGCGACAGGTCAAGGTCGGTCAATACGTCATTAACCGCCATATCAACCTTCCCTTCGGTGCATTTAGCCGTACAGGCAGAACAAATGCCGGCGCGGCAACTGTAAGGCAGCTGAATGTTATTTTGCAAAGCGGCTTGCAGAATGGTTTGGTTCTCGCCTACGGTCAGATCATGCAGTTCATTATTAAAACGGATCCTGATGCTTCGGGGCGGGTAATTAATATAGCCACTTGCTACGGGCACTGTATCCAACACAAAATTTTCCTTGCGGATATGGTTGTTCTCCAATCCCATATACAACAGGGTAAGCCGCACCATCCTCATATAAGCAAACGGACCGCAGAGATAAAATTCAGCAGTTTGCATACCGTAGTACACATTTTGTTTCACCAGCTGCTCAACCATAATATTGTTTAAGCGGTTCCCCTCGCTGCTTAACAAGTGTATGATCTTTAACCTGCCGGGATATTTAGCCTGTAACAGACTCAACCCACTTTCAAATAAAATCGAGGCTTTATCCTGGCTGCTGTAGATCAGCGTGACGCGGCTGTTGCCTTCGCGGTTAAAAATGTATTTCAGTTGTGAAAAGACAGGAACTACCCCGCTGCCTGCCGCAAAAAACAGAATGTCTTTGGCGGCGGTAAAATCAGTTACCGTAAACCGTCCCGCAGGCTCAACGGCGTTAATGATATCGCCTGGTTTTACTTTGGTCAGCATAAAACGCGAGATCTCGCCGTTCGGGATACGCTTTACCGTAATGGCCAACAGCTCTTCGTCAGGCGATGAGCTGAGCGAATACGACCTGCGGATCTCTTCGGCATGGTGCGTAAAGATCAGCGTAATAAACTGCCCGGCTATATAATTTACTTTTTTACCGGTAATATCGGCTAAATAGAATGTAGCAGTGTCGGCGGTTTCCCACTTAATGGTTTCAACTCTTAAACGGAGCATTGTTTCAGGCTTTCAGCACAATATTACCAAAGTGCGATGATGTACCCATTTTTTGTATCGCCTTACCCGCTTCGGATAAGGAGTATACTTCGTCTATCACCGGTACTACCTTATGCTCGTCCATAAAACTCAGCATAGCTTTAAAATCTTCTGTTGTACCCATGGTAGTACCTAAGATCTGTAGTTGTTTCCAGTACACTTTACGGCCGGGTATGGCAGGCATATCGCCCGCGGTGGCGCCAAAATAAACCATGCGACCGCCGGGTTTGCATAGATCGGGGAATTTGGCAAAGCCCTCACCTAAGGCGCTGTCAATAATAATATCAAAGCCGCCTGCCAAGTGGTGCAGTTCTTCGGCCCAATCCTGCGATTTATAATTCACCCCGGCCAAGGCACCTAACTGCCTGGCCTGCTCAATTTTTTCGCCGCTGCCTGATGTTACAAAAACGCGACAACCCGCCGCTATGGCCCATTGCAAAGCAAATACGCCTGTGCCGCCACCAACACCGGATATGAGCACAGTATCACCCTTTTTAGCCTGCGCCTTGGTGAACAACGCCCGGTAAGCGGTTAAGCCTGCCAGCGGAAATGCAGCGGCCTGCTCCCAGCTTAAATAAGCTGGTTTATGGTATAAATATTCGGCACGGGTTTTAACGTATTCGGCAAAAGTACCATCGTCCGGTAGTCCAAGAATCTTAAAATCCTTTCCCTGAAAATTAGGGTTGTCGCCCCAGTTATTGCTGGGGTTAATGATCACTTCCTTATTAAGCCATGCGGTATCAACGCCCTCGCCCAACTCGGCCACAATGCCTGCCCCGTCTGATCCCAATATAATAGGATATTTCAGGCTTGCATATTTACCAATGCTGATCCAATAATCGCGGCGGTTTAAACCGGCAGTTTTTATTTTTACCAATACCTCGCCAGCGGCAAGTGTCGGGGTTTCAACTTCTTTCCAGGTGATGGATGTATCAGGTGCTTCGAGTACGTTGGCTTTCATAATAATGTTATTTACCTCACCTTAACCTCTCCAGAGGAGAGGTTCTTATTAGCGAGAACTCTAAATTAACCAAAAGAGCAGCAAAATGTTGCCATTTTACTGCTCTTTCTATAAATGTTATTTTAAATCCGAAATCGAAATTAACCTATCGCTTTTGTATACAAGTCAGCAACGTGGTTCCAGTTGATCACGTTCCAGATAGCCGCCAGGTAATCAGGGCGACGGTTTTGATATTTCAGGTAGTAAGCGTGCTCCCAAACGTCAATACCTAAAATTGGGGTACCTTTTACTTCGGCAATGTCCATTAAGGGGTTGTCCTGATTTGGTGTAGAAGTTATAGCCAGTTTTTTATCGGCAGTAACAATTAACCAAGCCCAGCCTGAGCCAAAACGGGTAGCGCCTGCTTCAGAAACTTTAGTTTTAAACTCGGCAAATGAACCGAATGTGCTTTTTATAGCATCACCCAGCGCACCCGTTGGCTCGCCGCCACCATTTGGCGAAAGCAAAGTCCAGAACAATGAGTGGTTATAATGGCCACCACCGTTGTTACGTACCGCAGGCGGGAACTTAGAAATGTTTTTTATAATATCATCAATGTTGCTGTCAGCTTCGGGCTTGCCCTCTAACGCTTTGTTTAAATTAGTAACATATGCCTGGTGATGTTTGCCATGGTGAATTTCCATGGTTAGTTTATCAATGTGTGGTTCTAATGCATCCGTTGCATAAGACAACGCCGGTAGTGTAAATGCCATAATTGCTATTTTAAAGTTTAAAAATTGTTGTGTAGCAAATATAATGCGCAAATATGGTTTTTGTTCTAATTGAATGTCAAGTTTTGTTCAAAACACATTACTTAACTTATAATAATGCTCACAAACAGGGGTTGTAAAAACTATTATCGTTTATGTGTTGTTATACCTGACTATATTTATAAATTGGTCAATTATTTCGTAACAATTTAGCGTAATTATCGATCCATAATTTTGAATTATAATTAAATTATTAACTTAGAACAATAATTACCTTAATTGCTAACCCCAATTACCTTTGAATGACACCAACTGTAGACCTGAGCAATTGCGATAACGAGCCCATACATATTCCCGGCCAGGTACAATCGCACGGATTTTTGATCGCTATTGATGCTAAATGTATCATTAAGTTTCATAGCGAAAACATCACTCAATTTTTGCCGGATCTGCCTGGTGATTTACTGGGGCGCCCTATTCATGATATTGAACCGCTGATTGGCGCTAACGAACCGCCTGATTTTATTAATCAGCTGATCAGCTTTGGGCGCAGTAATAAAAGCTTTGACCAAACCAACCCGTTCAGTACAGATATACAAGGCACGCCCTTTTACCTGATCATTAATGTATCCGGCCCGCTTTATTTGTTAGAGTTTGAGCCGGTAGCATCTGACCTGAAAACCGACCTGCAAAAAATGATAGGCCGGTCGATATCAGAAATGCTGGCCGATAAAAACCTGAACAACCTGCTTAACAATTCGGCAACACAGGTAAAAAATGTTATCGGTTATGACCGCGTAATGATCTACCGCTTTGCGGCAGATGGACACGGCGAAGTGGTTGCCGAAGCCCGGAACAATGAACTGGACAGTTGGTTAGGCCTGCACTACCCGGCATCTGATATACCCAAACAAGCACGCGAGCTTTACAAACATAACCTTACACGGCTAATAGCCAACGTACATACCACGCCTTCAAAAATTGTTACTACCAAACAATTAAGCGAAGACCCACTGGACCTGACCCATTCGCATTTAAGGGCTGTATCGCCTATCCATATTCAATACCTTAAAAACATGGGGGTCGAGTCGAGTTTTAGTATCTCCCTGATGTACAAAAAAGAGTTATGGGGGTTGATAGCCTGCCATAACTATTCGCCGCGGTTTATTGATTACAAGGCAAGGGATTCGGCTAAACTGATCGGGCAGATCTTATCGTCGGCATTAGAGTTCAGGCAGGACGAAGCCAACCAGCACCTTCAGGATAAATTTAACAGCAGCGTTAACGCCATGTCTAAAAACATGCTGAAAAACAACAGCATTGAAGACGCTCTGACCATGCCTGATGTTAATATACTGCACGCTACAGATGCCACAGGCGTAGTTTTAATTTATGATAACAATACCTATAAAATAGGCAAAACACCAAGCGATGAGCAAATACAACAATTGGTAGGCTGGATAACAGAAAACGTTAACGATACTTTTTACTCTACCAATGAGCTGCCCTATATTTACCCGGAGGCTGATGCCTTTAAAAAAGTAGCCAGCGGCATCATGGTGCTTACCCTCTCGGCAGAATTGTCTGAATATATCATCTGGTTTAAGCCCGAACATTTAGAAATAGTTACCTGGGCCGGCAACCCTGATAAACCTGCTGAAATGGCTGCCGACGGCACTTTGAAGATCTCGCCAAGACATTCGTTCGAGGCATGGTCGCAGGAAGTATCGGGCAAGTCCGTACCCTGGGCCGATGAAGAGATAAAATCTGTTACCCGTTTAAGGGCCGAGGTAACTTATGCCATCAACCAGAAGGCCGGCGCTATCCGCATGCTTAACGAAAGGTTAAAACAGGCTTATGAAGAGCTGGATACCTTTAGCTTTACCATATCCCACGATCTGAAAAACCCTTTATCAACCATAAAAGGTTACGCGCAAATGCTCACGAAAACCTCAAATTTAGAGTCGCGCACACAGGATGTTTTATCAAAGATCGATGTAAAGGTTGATAAGATGAACTCGATGATCAACGAGGTACTTGAATATTCAAGGATAGGCAGGCTTGACCTGAATCCGGTTGAGATTGATGTAGCCCCTATCATAGCCGAACATATTAAGGACCTGAAAGTGGTTTACAACGCCGATCATTTAAAGGTTAATATCGGGGCTACCCCGCCTGTACAGGGCGACCCTACCATGATATCGCAGGTGTTTGCCAATTTGTTAAGCAATGCCATAAAATATAGCTTACCATCGGGTTCGCCTGAAGTGCATATCGATGCTACAGATAACGAGTCGGAGATCGTATATACCATTCGTGATAACGGCGTGGGGATTGATATCAAGCAACTCCCGCATGTTTTTGAATTATTTAAACGCATGGACAATGTTCAGGATATTGAAGGTACGGGCGTTGGTTTGGCTATTGTAAAGCGGATAATTGAAAAGCACAACGGTAAGATCTGGGTTGACAGCAAATTAGGCGAAGGATCGACCTTTTTTGTGGCATTTAAGAAATAATAACGCAATAATTTAACGCTACAAAATTCCCTCCCTGGGGGGGGGAGCGTTTGGTAGTGTAATGGCAGGGAGGGGTTATTTACGATCTTGCATTATTACCAAACCCCTCCCTACACCCTCCCGATGGGAGGGAATCGCACAAGCCCGACTTCTTTTTTTGTTTATTATTTTTCCAGCCAGTTTTTAAACTTTAAAAAAGTTTGATTGGCGGCATCGGTAATGATTACTTCATCTTCCGGGGTCATAGCTACATCATTCAATATCTCTTTAAAGCTATTCCACATTTGTTCGGTTTGCCCGCCATAGCTGTTAAAGAATGATAGCCCGGCGCCATTATCTATATGCAAATGCTGCTGTATCATCTTGCTGATGATCTTGCCGCCCAGCGTCGATCCCTCAATAACATATAAAGCGCCAAAGGCTTGCAGGTAGTTATCAATTTCAGGCAGTTGGGTGCCCGTGGCTTTTTGCGGTATGTCGCCGCCTAACACCTTTATATCATCGGCAATGGCGGCGGTTTTACGGCGATCGTTGTAGTCAGCCAGGTTCGACGCATTGATGTAACGTTCAATCTGCTGTTCAAGCCCGCCAAAGTATCCGTAAAAAGCAGCTAACAGGTCAATATAATCCTGTTTGGAACGCATGCTTTTCATCTTTCCTATTAAGATCTTTTCTGTTTGCTGGTGGTACTGCAGCGTAGCTTCTTTAATTTTTTCTGTGAACATTTACAGTAAAGCGTTGATTTAGCAAAAAGTTTTTACCGTTTGCTTTTAAAAAAATTGCGTACCAGCTCGGCACATTCATTTTCGCGGATGCCTCCGCTTATAATGGTTTTGGGATGTGTTATTTTTTGGTTAAGCCTGCCAAACCCAAGCCTGGCATCGTAAGCACCAAATACAATCTTTCCTACCTGGAACCAGTATGATGCGCCGGCGCACATTACACAGGGTTCGAGTGTTACATACAACGTACAGTCTTTTAAATACTTTCCGCCCATAAAGTTAGCGGCAGCCGTCAGAGCCTGCATTTCGGCATGTGCCGATACGTCGTTAAGCCGCTCGGTGAGGTTATGGCCTCGGCCAATGATCTTACCCTGGCACACTACAACGGCGCCAATAGGTATTTCGTCTTCAGCATAAGCGAGCCGGGCCTCTTTCAATGCCTCATTCATGAAAAAATCATCAGGCGATAGCTCGGGCTCATCACCAAAAGTTACGTATCTCATTATATCAGCTTGCTTCCGTTCGGTACTTTTTTATCAATTGACGTTAATACGATATCCCCGTTCTCATCGGCAAAACCGGTCACCAAAAACTCTGACATAAAGTTGGCGATCTGCTTCTTAGGGAAGTTGATAACACCCGCTATCTGTCTGCCAGGCAGTTCCTCTTTGGTATAATGCTTAGTAATTTGCGCGCTCGACCATTTTATACCACACTCGCCAAAATCAACCTTAACTTTATATGCCGGCTTACGCGCTTCCGGGAAGTCGGCAACCTCTAATATGGTGCCTGCCCGTAATTCTACTTTTTCAAAATCATGCCAGTTGATGGTTTCCATAACGCCGGGTCATTAGTCTATCCACTCAAACCTGGTGTAAGGCACCAATACCTCGGGTACTTTGATACCTTTATCTGTCTGGTTGTTCTCTAACAAAGTAGCAACTATGCGCGGCAGGGCCAACGCGCTGCCATTAAGCGTATGCGCCAGTTGTGTTTTACCTTCGGCGTTGCGGAAACGCAGCTTTAAACGGTTACTCTGGTAGGTTTCAAAGTTTGATACGGATGATACCTCCAACCAGCGCTGTTGTGCCGCACTCCAGGTTTCCATATCATAGGTTAAAGCAGCTGTGAAACTCATATCGCCACCGCAAAGACGCAATACCCTGTAAGGCAGCCCCAGCTTTTGCAGCAGGCCTTGTACATGTAAGCTCATTTGCTCTATTACATCGTATGATGTTTCAGGGTTTACTACTTGTACCAATTCCACCTTATCAAACTGGTGCAGGCGGTTCAAACCACGTACGTGCGCGCCATATGATCCCGCCTCGCGACGGAAGCATGGTGTGTGCCCGCAGTTTTTAACCGGCAACTCATCAGCTTTCAATATCACATCACGATACAGGTTGGTGATAGGCACTTCTGCAGTAGGTATCAGGTATAAATTATCTTCGGTAACAAAATACATCTGACCTTCTTTATCAGGCAACTGCCCGGTACCAAAGCCCGATGCTTCGTTAACCATCAGCGGTACGCTCACTTCTTTGTAGCCGGCTTTTTCAGCCTCGTCAATAAAGAAATTGATCAATGCGCGTTGCAGCTTGGCACCCTTGTTAGTATAAACCGGAAAACCGGCACCTGTTATTTTAACGCCTAATTCAAAATCTATCAGCTTATATTTCGCGGCAAGCTCCCAATGTGGTAAGGCATTTGCAGGTAATTCAGGGATAGCCCCGTTTTGCAATACCACCTCATTTTCTTCGGGCGTAAGGCCTTTAGGTACTGATGAGTGCGGCAGGTTAGGCAGTAATACCAGTTTCTGATAAAGGGTTTCTTCTATCGCGGCTAACTCTTCGTTATACTTTTTTATCTCTTCTTTCCAGACACCGGTTTTGGCTTTCATGCCTTCTGCTTCTTCCTTTTTACCGGTGCGCATCAACTCGCCTATTTGTTTGGCTGCCGAATTTGCTTCTGCAGATGTGTTATCCAATTTAACCTGAGTTTGGCGACGATTATCATCTAACTGAATGATTTCATCAACCAGATCAACCTGTTTAAAATTTTTTACAGCTAAACGTTCTAAAACCTGTTCCCTGTTATCGCGGATATAACTAACTTGCAGCATTATTTTTAAATTTTCGACAAAGATATAACAGTTGACAGTTTGCAGTTAGCGGTTTGCAGTTTTTTTTGGGAACTTCAAATTGAACATGCCAACTGCAAACTTTAAACTGCAAACTGAATGCCCGGCAAACTATACTTAGTACCAACCCCAATAGGCAACTTAGAGGATATGACCTTCAGGGCCATCCGCGTGTTAAAAGAAGTCGACTTAATTTTGGCGGAAGACACGCGCACGTCGGCGCCTATGCTTAAACATTTTGAGATCAATCAAAAGGTATTTTCGCACCACCAGCATAATGAGCACCAGTCATCTAACGAGATCGTGAAGTTTTTGCTTGAAGGTAAAAACATTGCCCTGATATCAGATGCAGGAACACCCGCGATATCCGATCCCGGCTTTTATTTGGTACGTGAGGCTTTAAAGTTTGATATAGCGGTTGAATGCCTGCCCGGTGCTACGGCATTTGTGCCTGCTTTGGTTAATTCAGGTTTCCCTACAGACAAGTTTTGCTTTGAAGGGTTTTTACCTTTAAAGAAAGGGCGCCAAACCCGTTACAAGTTTTTAGCCGACGAGGACCGTACTATCATACTTTATGAATCGCCGCACCGTTTGTTAAAGACACTGGATGAAATGGCTACCTATTTCGGCGCCGAAAGGCAGATCTCGGTATCGCGCGAACTAACCAAAATGTTTGAAGAAACTGTTCGTGGTACCGTAGCCGAAGTTAAGACCTATTTTGAAACACACCCCGTAAAAGGCGAGTTTGTGGTTTGCGTAGCGGGGAAATCCTGATTTGATTTAGCTATGGAAGCATACCTTAACAGTGCGAAAAAACAGTTCCTGTACTATAAATCAGTTGACGAGAAAACCATGGCGCAACTTGATGATAAGGACCTGTTTTATTGCTATAACGAAGAAAGTAACAGTATAGCCATTATTGTACAGCACCTATGGGGTAATATGCTGTCGCGATGGACCGATTTTTTAACCAGCGATGGTGAGAAAACCTGGCGTGACCGCGACCAGGAGTTTGAGGCTGTAATTACCACCCGCAAGGAGCTGATGGATAAATGGAACGCCGGCTGGGAATGTCTGTTTGATGCGCTCGATACCATCGGGCCTGAGGACTGGGATAAGGCAATTTATATCCGCAATGAACGCCATAGTGTTATTGATGCCATAAACAGGCAATTGGCACATTACCCGTATCACATTGGTCAGATTGTGTTTATCGGAAAAATGGCAGCTTCCGGATGGAAAGCGCTGACTATTCCCAAAGGAAATTCGCAGGCATTTAATGATGCTATGTTCAAAAATCAACCGAAATAAAATTAGATGAAGAAAAACATCCTCCTATCCATACTATCAGGTTTACTGCTTTGGCTGGCATGGCCGCCGATGTATTACACCACCGTCTTTTTATTTTTTGGGTTGGTACCGATGCTGGTAGCAATAGAGAATATCATAAAATCAACCTCTACAAAAAAAGGCAAACTGATATTCAATATTACCTTCCTGGGGTTCTTTATCTGGAATGTATTGAGCATTTACTGGGTTTACAACGCGTTAAAAATAGTGGGCGAAGTTGTGGCGCTCCCAATCTCGCTCATACCCTATTGTTTGGGTCCGCTGTTAATGTCAACGACTTGCTGGCTGTATTACCGGTTCAGATTGGCTACTAACCGTACCTACGGCCTAGTTGCGTTGGTTTGCTTTTGGATAGCCTATGAATATCTGCATCAAAGCTGGGACCTAAACTTCCCCTGGATGACACTGGGAAATGGTTTCGCGGCTGCACACCAATGGGTGCAATGGTATGAATACACCGGCGTATACGGTGGCACCATCTGGATCTGGTTGATCAATATCCTTTTATTTTTGATCTACACCGGCTTAACCGAGGCACAAACAAAACCGGTGAGGCAAAAACTAATTATTTCGGTAGTTGCTATAATCGTACTCCCTTTAGGCTTTTCGTTGTACCGGTACAATACGTACAAAGAGCCTGTAAACCCGTCAAACATAGTAGTCGCCCAGCCTAACATTGACCCCTATGCCAAGGGTGGTGAAATACCCGCTTATCAGCAAGTGGCAACGCTTACCAAACTGTCAGACTCAATAGCCCAGGTTAATACAGAATTTTTTATCTGGCCCGAAACAGCTATACCTGACCCGATTGACGAGGACCATATCCGTACCAATAACTACTTTGTGCAGGCACAGCGCTTTCTAAACAAATACAAAAACGGCAATATCATCACCGGTGCCGAAACCTATAAAATTTACAACACCCGCGAGACTAAGACAGCGAGCCCTATGCCGGGTACTCGCCAGTTTGCCGATAGTTTTAATACCGCGGTTAATATCGAGAACTCAGCAGAGGTGCAGTTCTATCATAAATCTAAATTAGTACCGGGCGCCGAGTCATTGCCTTTTGGCGATGCTTTATCATTTTTAAAACCCGTATTTGAACACCTGGGCGGCGCAACCGGCACATATGCAGGGCAAGAAAAACCAACGGAGCTATATGCGCAAAGTGGTATCGGCGTTGCGCCGGTGGTTTGCTTTGAATCCATCTGGGGCGAGTGGGTGGCAACTCATGTACGCAATGGCGCGCAATTTATTGCCATTATTACCAACGACGGCTGGTGGGAAAATACATCCGGCAAAGACCAGCATCTTGATTATGCAAAACTACGCGCCATTGAAACACGCCGCTGGGTGTGCCGCTCGGCCAATACGGGTATCTCTGCATTTATTAATGAACGTGGCGATATTGTGCAGCAAACCAAATGGTGGGTAAGGGCCGCGCTAAAACAAAACATTAACCTGAATACAGATATTACCTTTTACGTGGCCCACGGCGACTACCTGCCTAAAACAGCAAGTTTGTTAGCCATATTAGGGATATTGTTTGTATTGGTGAGAATAAGAGTTAAAAGGAAGCCGACTGCTGTTAAGTAACCGATCAACATAGTTACAACGCTTCTTCCCTGCTTAAAATAAACGCCAACAGGTCATTAATAGGTTGCTTGATGATCTTGCCGATATGGATATCCTGCGTTTCGCAAAGCGCGGTTAACTCTTCGGTAAATACAAAAGCTATTGAACCTACAAAGTGGCTTTTAAACGTATGATATTCAGGATATGATTTGATATTGGTATCAATAAAGTCCTGCAGGCCTCTTTTGATGAGCGCGCTGCCATATTCAGTTTTACGGATCACATTTAAAAACCGCGCGAATGATGCCAGGTAGGAGTTTGCCGATGGCTTTTGGTATACGTTTTTAATTACTTCTTCTTTGGTTAACTGGTAGGTGTTGTTAAACAGCGTGTAAATACTGTCAGGCATGAGGCCATATAAAAAATCGGTTACCAACGCCTTGCCAAACCAGGTTCCGGAACCTTCATCACCTAAAATATAGCCAAGTCCATGTTTGCCTGAGTGGATATCTTCACCATCAAAAAATGAGATATTAGAGCCGGTGCCCAATACACAACATAATCCTTTTTCATGTCCGCAGGTAGCATATGCCGACCCTAACAAGTCACTATCAACACTAATATAAGCTTTGGTGAATAATTGGCTCAGCGCGTTTGATACGATCTCATGCCTGTCGGGGCTCGAGCATCCCGCACCAAAAAAATAGATCTCCCTTACATCAAGATTAAACGCGATCAGGTCTGGCGCCTGTTCCTGTAGTATTTTAACAATTTCTTTTTCTGTTAAAAAATAGGGATTTAACCCGGGGGTTCTAAATGCCCGTGCATCGTGCCCGGGTTGTTTAAGCAACCAATCTGTTTTTGTTGATCCGCTATCAGCGACTAAGATCATGGTAAGTCTTCGAGAATTTTATGGGTAAGCGGCTTATGGATAAAATGGGTAACGTATTTGTTATTAGATGACTTTTTCATATCCGTAGGATCAAAAGACGAAGACAGTAAATATATTTTTATGCCTTCTTTTTCAATATCCAGTTTATCGTAAGCATCTAAAAACTCAAAGCCGCTCATGTTAGGCATCCTGATATCCAGGAAGATAACATCGGGCTTCACAGAACCGCTGGCCAATAACCTTATAGCATAGGCCGGCGACTCGGATGTCACTACAGTTTTAGCGAAATTACTGTTCTCCAATAATTTTTTTGTGATAAAATTATCGAGGTAATTATCGTCAATTAACAAACAAGTGTTGTATGATGCAGCCATTATTACCAAAAATAACTAAATATTTGATTATTGGATAGTTAAGTTATTAGTAATTTGTTTTAATGTTATTTCTGCCACTTTTGACTGGTATTGTGCGGCAAAAAATGTGGATTGTGCTGCCAGGTAATTCCTTTGTGCCTCGCGGATCTCTAAAGGGGTTATGGTGCCTATTTTATACTTATCTAATGAGATATCCAGGTTACGTTTTGCTATCGCGACGTTTGATTGGCCCAGCTTTACCAGGTCAAGGCCCGACAGATAACTGACATACAGGTTGCTGATCTGCGCTTCGACATTTAAGCGGGTCTGCTTAACATCAACAGTGGCATTATCGATCTGGATCTTAGCATTACGCTCCCTGCGCGACTGGTTAAACCCATTAAAAATATTGATTGAAGCCGTTACACCGTAATTTAAACCATGCGTATCCTGCATTTGCGTAAAGCCTGCAGGCGTATGGCTGTTTGTCCAGGCATAACCACCGTTTACCCCTACTACCGGGTATCGGCTTGATTGTACCTGCTTTAAATTGATATCGGCAATACGTTTATTGATCTGTGATGAAATGATAGCCGGGTTTTGCGTTTGCGCGGCAGCGATAATATCACCCAATACCAGTTTTTCATCAACTACTATAGTGTCAGCCACAGTAAAATCTGTTTGCAGATCGCGCACTAACAGCTGGTTTAACCTGATCTTTGATGCTTTAAACTGCTGTTGCAGGGTTAATAAAGTTGCGGTATCGGTATTCAGGTTTACCTGTGCGTTTAGCACATCAAGCCTTGATGCCGTACCCACACTAAACTTATCGCTGGCATATTTTAGTTGAGTATGCGATATAGCGATAGCTCCGTTCTGCGCTTTGATCTGCTCATACTGGTTGGTCAGATCATAATAGGTTTGTATAACATCTGCGGTTGTGGCCAATATGGTATCGCGCGAGCTAACCGAACTTAACTCCTTTAGCTGTTTAAGCTGATCATAATTGGCAAACATAGAAAAGCCGTTAAAAATGGTCCAGTTAAGATTAGGCCCATAACTTAAGCTGCTGTTTTTAGCATTAGGGATGGTATTAACCGTACCGTCTGACCGTGTTTGCTCAATATGCTGCCTGCTATTGGTTTGGGTAAGATCGCCGGTAACAACGGGTAAAAACCCTGCGTTACCTATGGTAACATTATTTTGGGCGATGGCATTATTGTTTTTAGCCAGTATGATATTGTAATTATTTTTTAAAGCTATTTCAACCGCGTCTTTTAATGTTAAATACGCAGGCGCATTTTGCGCGCTAACTGTAACAGTAAGCGCCAAACAACAACAAAGGCAACAAGTTAATTTTATATATTTCATCATTGCTTATTCGTTTTCAATCAGTTTCATTTCTTTCTTTTCTTCACCTGCGGGTTCATGGTCCGGATCATGGCGAGTCTTTGATGCAATCAATACGTACATCATCGGGATCACATAAAGCGTTAGTACCAATGAAAACAACATACCGCCAATAATTACGATACCTAACGATACCCGGCTTTTTGCACCGGCACCCAAAGCAAAAGCAATAGGGACAGAACCCAGCACTACCGCCATACTGGTCATTAAAATAGGACGTAAACGCGCGGTGGCCGCTTCAACTACAGCCTCATATTTTTGCAATCCATGCTCCATGCGCTGGTTGGCAAACTCAACTATCAAAATACCATTTTTAGTTACCAGTCCTACAAGTGTAATAATACCAATCTGGCTGAAAATATTAAATGTCTGGTCAAACAGCCATAGCGACAAGAATGCACCTGCAATTGCCAGCGGCACGGTAAGCATTACTATAACAGGGTCTTTAAAACTTTCAAACTGGGCAGCCAATACCAGGTAGATCAGTAAAAGCGCGAAAATAAAAGCGAAGATGATATTAGACGCGCTCTCGGCAAAGTCGCGCGAGGCACCGCTTAGCTCGGTGCTAAAGCTATCGTCCAGTAAATCTTTGGCTATCCGGTTCATTTCATTAATACCATCGCCAATGGTATGCCCCGGCGCTAAACCTGCCTGGAACGTGGCAGATTTGAACCTGTTAAAGTGGTAGATAGCCGGCGGGGTCGCGTCTTCGTCAACCTTTACCACGTTATCCAGTTGTACCAGTGTCCCTTTGGTATTCCTGATGTAAATGGTTTTCAGGTCAAGCGGCTGATCGCGGTTAGCCCTGTCGGCTTGTGCTATAACCTGGTATTGCTTGCCATTAAGCAGGAAATAAGTTAAAAGACCATTACTATAATACAACTGTAATGCCGATGCTATATCCGCAACAGATACACCAAGATCACGTGCCCGGTCGCGGTCTGTAACTACCCTTAGTTCGGGCTTGGTAAACTTCAGGTTCACATCCGGCGTGGTGAATACCGGGCTTTTGCTTACCTGCGAAAAAAACTCAGGCAGCACTTTCCTGATCTTTTCAAAATCCTGGTTTTGCAGAACAAACTGCACGGGCAGCGCACTTTTTGCACCACCGCCGCCACCGCTTATAGTTTGTTCCTGTGTAACGGTTACACGCGCGTCGGGATAACGGCTTACCTGTTTGGTTAACCAGTTGGCAATATCATTTTGTGATCGTTCTCGCCCTTCCGGTGCAACAAGGCCTATACGCCCAAAGCCACTGTTTACGGCACCTGCACCGCCGCCACCGGCCGCTACTATCTCCAGGTTAATATTTGATTCAGGTATGGAGTCGGCTACCATATCAGATATCTTATCCATATACCTGGTCATAAACTCGTACGATGCGCCTTCAGATCCGGTAACGTTATACCTTACCAAACTTTTATCGTCAAGCGGGGCAAGTTCTGATGGAATGATCCGGCTCAATACCACGATCATACCTATTGAAACAAGCAATATAGTTATTGCTATCCACCGGTGTTTCATAAATTTAACCAGGCTCTCGGTATAAGAGTTGGTCATGTTTTCAAAAAACGGCTCTGTTTGCTCGTAAAACTTTGATTTTTTTGAATTCTTACGGATCAGCTTAACATTAAGCATTGGTGTTAACGACAAGGATACAAAAGCTGATATCAACACTGAACCTGCCACCACTACCGCAAACTCGCGGAATAAACGGCCTGTAAAACCCTGTAAAAACACAATTGGTAAAAACACTGCAGCCAGTGTGATAGATGTGGATATTACCGCGAAGAAGATCTCGGCCGAGCCCTCAAATGCGGCCTGCCGGATAGGCATTCCTCCCTCAACTTTTTTGTAGATGTTCTCTGTAACCACAATACCGTCATCCACTACCAGGCCCGTCGCAAGTACTATCCCTAATAAGGTCAATATATTAATAGAGAACCCGAAGATGTACATGATAAAAAATGCACCTATCAATGAAACCGGTATGTCTATCAAAGGCCTGAAAGCAATAAGCCAATCCCTGAAAAACAGGTAGATGATAATTACCACCAAAATAAAGGAGATAGCCAGGGTTTCCTCAACTTCAGATATCGACTGGTTAATAAATTTGGTGTTATCCAACAAAACTTTAACGTGAATATCGGCTGGGAGATCTTTTTTTAGCTGGTCAAATCTCTTGTAAAAATCCTTGGCTATCTGCACATAGTTGGCACCAGGTTGCGGCACAATAGCCAAACCCACTTGTAATACGCCCGACTCTTTAAAAGCTGTTTCTTCGTTAGCAGAACCCATTACTGCGTAACCTACATCGCGCAACCGTATTACCCGGTTACTGTCAGACCGGATGATCATGTCGTTGAACTCTTTCTCGGTACTCATTTTACCAATGGCCCTGATGATCAACTCGGTATTGTTACCCTCAATTTTACCCGCAGGCAGCTCAACGTTTTCTTTATTTAGCGCATCAGTAATATCATTGGCTGCTAACCCGAACGAGGACAGCTTAGCCGGATCTATCCATAAACGCATGGCGTACTGGCGCTGGCCCTGTATGTTAATGGCACTTACACCGGGTATGGTTTGCAAACCTTCCTGTAAAACGTTCTCGGCATAATCATCTACCTGGGTAATGTTACGCTTGTCGCTGGTTACAGAAAGCGTGATAATATTGTCGGCGTTCGCGTCGGCTTTGGTAACTACCGGCGGCGCTGAAATATCCTGCGGTAACTGGCGCTGTGCCTGGCCCACTTTATCGCGCACGTCATTTGCGGCGGTTTCAAGGTCAGCATCCAGGTCAAACTCAACGGTGATTTGGCTGGAACCAACAGAGCTTGTTGATGATATGTTACGGATCCCCGGCACACCATTAATGGCTTTCTCCAAGGGCTCGGTAATTTGCGATTCTATTACATCAGCATTAGCACCCGAATAGCTGGTGCTGACAGAGATGATAGGCGGATCGACCGATGGAAAATCGCGGATACCTAAAAAATTGTACCCAATGACGCCGAATACTACAATTACGATAGACATAACTGTTGCCAGTACCGGCCTTTTTATACTTACTGAGGATAAACTCATGGGATACTGATTATTTAATTACTTTAATAATTTTTAAAGCCACTTTAGGGCGCATCTGTATAATGCCTGATACTACTACGCTATCGCCTACATTTATGCCGCTGGTTATCTGTATTTTGGTATCGGTACGCAGATCTGTTTTTACAGGTCTTGCCACGGCTACACCATTGTGATAAACATACACCATACTGCTTTTCAGATCGGGCACTACACATTCGGTAGGTAGCATGATTGTTTTAGGGGTTTGGTCAAGCTGCAGGTTGATCTTGGCAAAACTACCCGCCTGCAATATGCCATCAGGATTAGCCGCTTTGGCACGCACCGTAATGGTGCGCGAGGTTACATCAATAGATGGCTCGATAGCATAAACTACCGCTTTGAAATTTTTGTTAGAGCTGGTAACTGTAAAATTAACCTTACTCCCTACTTTGGTAAGCGGTAAATATTTTTCAGGAACAGAGAAAGTAACCTTTGCCGGATCAACATTTACAAGCGATGCGATAGCCGTATTTGGCGACAGGTAACCACCCGGGCTAACATTGCGCAAACCGATAGTTCCGGAAAACGGAGCCCTTATTTCGGTTTTTGCGATCTGTGCTTTTATTACATCGCTTTGTGCCTGTAAAGTGTTCAGGCTTGTTAACGAAGTATCATACTCTTGCTGGCTGATGGCCTCTTTTTGCAACAAGATCTTGTTACGATATTCGGTTTGCTTGGCTAAAGCTATCTGGTATTCATTCTGTTTTAGTGCGGCTACCTGGTCCTGGTTATACACCTTAACCAATAGCTGGCCTTTTTTAACCTTACTGCCTTCCTGGAAATAAATACCGGTAATATTACCAGCTGTCTCGCTGATCAGACTTACTTTTTCATTAGCGTCAATGGTTCCGGTTATGTCTATCGCATTATCTACAACAGTATCTTTGGCAATCATCAGTCTAACAGCCACGGGGCCATTTTTTTTGCCTTTTCCTTTGCCTTTAGTGTCGCTTGCCTGGATCTTTTTGGCCCTGTCGCTAAAGAACTTGTTGTAAATTAGGTAGCCGATCAGTAATGCCAGCAATAAGTATATTACATACCTGGTTTTCATATGGTGATGTTTAGAGGGTTTTGGTTACAGGGATGGATGCATTAAAGTCCACTAAGTTGTCTTTCATTTTAAGTAATACGCGCTCAAATACTTCCATATCCTGCGCTGATATGTTCTTTGCTGCAGAACTGTTCATGTGTTCAAATACCTTAACGATATGAGGAAATGCTTTCTTTGCTTTTTCGGTAGCACCTAACAAATGTTGCCGCCTGTCGTCCGGATTTACCTGCCGGTACACAAGCCCTTCGTGAGCCAGCAAATCAATTATCTTTACAATGATCGATTTATCGGTATCCAGTTTCTCTGCCAATGCCTTTTGAGTAAGCTGGCCATCGTAATAACAGATCAGTGTTAATGGATAATAATAGTTCTTTACATCCAGGTGCTCCATGTGTTTATGCAGCGCCGCTAGATAATCACGGCCCAAACGGTTCAGCCTGCGCGATATTGGCTCAATAAGTTGTACTTCCATAATTTAGTCCATAAAAATAAATAGTAACAAACTTTAATAGTTGCATGTATCAACCATTTTACAACATATTGTGTTTAACATTTTATACAACGGCCCAAAGCAAATGCTAAAATTTTATACATTGCGGCATGAAAAAAATTCAATTAACAGTTATTTTTTCTTTAATATTTTTCTCGATGACTACCACCGTTAATGCTGCAGACAACACGCAAATATCTTACACTGTAACTTTCCCTGAAGCACAGGCACATTACGCCGATGTAGAAATGAAAATAACCGGGTTAAAGCAAAGTACTATAGAACTTAAAATGCCGGTTTGGACCCCCGGCTCGTACCTGGTGCGCGAGTTTGCAAGAAATATTGAATCATTAACCGTAAAAGGTGATGGCAAACCCGTTGCCGCGCTAAAGATCCGCAAAAACATCTGGCAGGTTAATACAGAAGGTTTATCAGGCATAGTTGTTAAATACCGCGTATACGCCTTTGAGTTTTCTGTACGTACAAGCTTTATCGACGCGTCGCACGCGTTTTTATCATCGCCTGATATTTTTATCTATCCCGGCGATATGCTGCATGCGGCATCTACCATACATATTGTACCATATAAAGGCTGGAAAACAGTATCAACCAGTTTAGAAAAGGTTAATGGCGATAGCTTTACCAGGTATGCACCCGATTATGATATACTGTTTGATTCGCCTATCGAGGTAGGCAACCAGGATGTCTTTGGATTTGATGCCGATGGCGTTAAGTACGAGATAGCCATGGTTGGCGGCGGCACTTACAATAAGGAGCGCATGATAAAAGACATGCCCAAAATTGTGGCCGAAGAAGTAGCCATATTTGGCGAAAACCCTAATAAGCACTATACCTTTATAGTACATAACGCATTTAAAAGCGGCGGCGGCCTTGAGCATTTAAGCTCGACCACCCTGGGCGGTTCGCGGGATGCTTACGCGACCGAAGGCGGATATCTAAGCTTTTTGAGCCTGGCCGCGCATGAGCATTTCCACTTATGGAACGTTAAGCGGTTGCGCCCCATAGCCTTAGGCCCGTTTGATTATGATAATGAAAACTACACCACCAATTTATGGATAGCCGAGGGTTTCACTGCCTATTACCAGGATATTATTGTACACCGTACCGGGCTTTATAGTCGTGAAAACTACCTGAATGTATTAGCCGAGGACATTAACCAACTTGAAAATACACCGGGCGCTAAGGTGCAGACACTGGCCCAGTCGAGCTATGACGCCTGGATAAAGGCTTACCGGCCTAATGAAAATTCGGTTAACACCGGCATCTCTTATTATACCAAAGGCGCTATAGTTGCTTTGTTGATGGATCTTGAAATTATCAATGATACCAAGGGCAAGAACTCGTTGGACGATGTAATGCGTTATATGTATAACGAGTACTATAAAGAGAAAAAACGCGGCTATACCGATGCTGAGTTTAAACAGGCGGTTGAGAAATTTGCAGGTAAGAACCTTGACGATTTCTACGCCAAATATATTAATGGCTTAGATCCTGTTGATTTTAACAGCTATTTAGCCTATGCCGGTTATAAGCTAACAGACGAACTTGCCGAAAGTAATTACCCGGCCTTAGGCATAACCCAGGTAGCGGGTACTAACCGACTGATTGTTGCCGGCGTATTGCGTGGCGGGTCAGCATGGGTTAGCGGCATTAACGTGAACGACGAAATAGTAGCGATTGATGACGAAGCCTTACCTGCAACAGGCAGCCCTATTGCAGGTAAACAGGTTGGCGATAAAATTGAAGTAACCGTAGTGCGCGATGGTTTAACACTGAAACTACCCGTTACTCTGTTAAAAGACACTAAGGTGAAATATAAAATCGACGAGTTGCCAAATGCCACGCCTGAGCAGCTTACCGTAAGGAAGAAATGGTTAACACTCAAATAACCGGAAACACTACCATTTAAAACAAGAAGAGCCGCAATAGTATTGCGGCTCTTCTTGTTAATGTATGTTCTGATATTTTATTAGAGTGCGGTCGGCCTTCTTATTAATCCTAATAATAGAGAGATAACTGCAATTACTAACAATACGTGGATTATACCACCTGCTGAATAAAGAAAAAATCCTAAAGCCCATCCTATAACAAGGATAACTGCTATAATATACAATAATGAGTTCATAATTTTGATTATTTAGTTAATAATTTCATAGATATGATAACACTTATTCAAAACTGATGCCATTTTGCATCACACCCATTTTTAGCTTGGTTTTAAGCTTACTGTAGCTAAAATTATTGAGTTGATATTCCTGAGATGAGTACCACAAATGCTACAATGTATCTATTTTTAAACACAGACAACCAGTATTATGCCCCTTTCTTAGTTTTCAGGCTTTCCATTAATTGATCATACAGATCATCGCTTTTTGTTTTATGTGGCGTGAGCTTTTTAACGGTGGCCCGTTTTCCTTTTGATTTTGCCTTGATGATATTTAGCAACGAGTCGTTATACTCATCCTTAAATTTGGATACATCAAACTTCTCTGCATATTGTTCTATCAGCGCCAGGCCCATATCCAGCTCTTTTTTGCTGATGTTCATGTCGTCGGCTATGTTCAGGTCATCCGTTTCGCGGATCTCCTGTGCAAAACGGATACGGGTTACTACCAGCACATTCTTAACCGGGTGTACGATACATAAGCTCTCGGTACTGCGCAATACAAATCGGGCCAGCCCGGCCTTGCCCGATTTTACAAGGGCCTGCAGCAAAAGGCCATAAGCTTTATTGTTTTTGGTATCCGGTTCGGTATAGTACGAGGTTTCATAGAACATGGGGTTAACCTCGCTTACGTTTACAAAGCTTTCAATGGTGATCACCTTACTCTTTTCGGGTGCGGCATCTTCAAAATCATGCTCATCCATGATCACGTAATCGTCGCTCAGCTTGTATCCTTTTACAATTTTATCGTAAGGTACTTCTTTATGAGTATGCTCATTTACACGCTGGTAACGGATACGCGAGTGGTCTCGGCTATCCAGCATATCAAAGTCCAGTGAACTGGTTTGCACCGCCGAATATAACTTTACCGGGATGCTTACCAACCCAAAACCAATTGAACCTTTCCAGATAGATCTCATAACTAATTATTTATATCATTTATAACTAATGAAAACGAAAACGGTTTTTAAGGCGCACCGGTAAACAAAAAAGCCTCCCATATCCGGGAGGCTTTTAATATATTCAGACAAAGCGTTTATTGCATATCAGGCACGCTTGCTATGCGATATTCGACATTACCGTTCCTGCCGGTTATTTCTTCAAAATAAATATCTTCAGCAGTTACATAATATTTCTTACCGTTCAGGGTAACTCTGTGTACGTTTTCAGGTAAATGGTCAACCACGTCGCCAACTTTTGGCACCTGGTTCACTGTACCGTCATCGTTAGTACCACCGCCGTTATCGGTGTTTAAAACGCCGTCTTTACCGGCAACAACATATACTTTATCACCTTTATCGTTAACTACAATTTTATAGTATACACCATTAAATTCAAAAAACTGCTGGTTATCAATCATGATAGCCTTTGATCCTTTTGGTAACTTAGGCACCGCTGCACCTACCGGAGGGGCCGTAACCGCGTAACCATCATTATAAGGCTGGTAAAATATACCATCTGAGTAGTAATACAATGATGACCCCATGTAAAACGGATAGTAACCAAACGGAAGAGCGTCTAAGTAAAACCCTAAAGACGGATAACCGAAATAGCCATACCCTCCTCTGTAACCAAAGCCCAGGCCAAAACCTAAACCGCCACGATAACCACCGCCGTAACCTGTACCTCCACGAAAACCGCCGGCGCTAACACGCGCCCCGCCGCCGCCTGCATGAGCACTACCACGCTGCGCGTCAGCATTCAACACCATCACCAATGACAAAGCCCCGGTTAACATTAAAGCAGGGGCATATTTAAATAACTTTTTCATAATACTTAGAAAAATTAACAAATTTTGATGCTAAATAGTATTGGCAGCATAAACTTTTACTAAACATAGCAATTGTTAGACAATTTTAGCTTCAAAGGGTTTAATTAAGTGGCGAAAATATTTAAAAATATATTTACCATATAGTACAAGATGTAACACAATGATAATCAGGATAAAGACCCGATCACATCAGCTGGAAAGATAAGCCTGAAATTACTGCCGAGGTCTTTTACCGAGTCGACCTCAATTTTAACGCGGTGAAAAGTAGCTATTGATTTTACAATAGGCAGGCCCAAACCAAAACTGTCCTGCTGCATAGACTGCCTGAACTTTTTAAACCGGTTAAATATAAACGGCATATCCTCTGTACTAATACCTATACCGTTATCGGTTATGTTAACTATCAAATTGCCGGTTTCTTTTTCGGTAGTGATCACAATTTCGCCATCTACCTTATTATATTTTATTGCGTTGTTAACCAGGTTAAAAAACAGGTTAAATAGCAAAAACTTATTAATGTTTATCAATACCACATCCTGCGGGATCAGGATATCAAAGGTGATGTTCTTTTCGGGCAGGCGTACCGAGATCTCATCGTAAACTTCCTGCAGCAATTCGGTTATCGAGATCTTGTCTTCTTTTAAAAACTGCTCATTTTCAATTTGCGATATCAGCAGCAGCGTTTTGGTGATGCTTTTTAACCGGTTAAGGATCTTTTGCATCTCGAGCAGGCGCACTTTTAATTCATCGGCAATATCTTCCTGCTCAAACATGTTTTCGATCTTTGATTGCAGGATAGATATGGGCGTCATCAACTCGTGCGACGCATTCGAGATAAATTCGCGTTCTTTTTGAAAAGCCGCCTCAATGGTCTCGATCATTTTGTGGATGCTGATATCCAAATATTGAAAGTCGGATGTACTGGTTTTAACCTCTTTATACGACCCGAATTTGGGGAATTTCTGGCCTATCAGCTTACTTTTAATGATCTTGCCCAGCGGCTTTAATAAATGATTGGTGTAAATTTGATCAGCCAGGATAGTTAGCAATATCATGCCGACCAAAACCACAAAGGCCACATTTTGCAGCGGGGTTGTTGTTTCGCCAATGGTGTCTACGCTCTTACCTATTTCAAGAAGGTAATTTTTTTTGTTAATTATAAAATTGTAGCTAAGTATCCTGTACTCTATAGTGTCACCTTCAATTTTCCGTTTTTCATTTTTTATCGTGTCAAGCTTTTCATTCAGTGAGTCTTCATCAAGGCTGTAATATTCTTCCTTAAGCGGAGAGTAAGTAGCGTATACGTTATCTTTTATACCTGATGTATGTATAATATGAAGTATCTTGTTTTTTTGCTTATGAAGGTTAGTATCGGTAAAGTTTTGGTTAATATTTCGGATAAGTACAGGCAATAACAACACAAAAAGTATGGCTATTACCAGTTTTGAAATGGCATTAAACAGCGTAAGTTTTGTATTTAATTTCAATACTACGTATTCATTTTAATTTTATAACCCAGGCCGCGCACGGTCTCCAACCAATCGGGTGCTGCATAAACATTTAACTTTTTACGGATGTTTTTAATATGCGCGTCAATATAATTCGAGTCGTAATCGTCATTAATAACACTGCCCCAGATATGTTCGCTTAATTGCGTGCGGGTAAGCGTGCGGTTTTTGTGCAAAATTAAATAAGCTATCAGGTCAAACTCTTTTTTGGTGATAGCGCTAACTACGTTATCATGGTAGTTAATTGTCCTGTCGGTAAGGTTTATGATAAAATCGCCCAGCTCTACAATGCTTTGTTTAAGCCCAAATTTACGGCGCATAATGGCCTGCATACGGCTTTGCAGTTCTAATAAAGAAAAAGGCTTGGGCAGGTAATCATCGGCCCCCAGGTCAAGGCCTCTTACCCGGTCATTAATTTCGGCACGGGCTGTTAAAATTATACAAGCCGCGTCTGGGTTATTTTTCTTTGCTTCTTTTAACAGGTCAAGGCCATCATAATCAGGGAGGCCCAAGTCTATCAGGATAAAATCATAAAGACTGATGGCAATTTTCTCAGAAGCCGATTGACCATTATAGCAGATCTCAGTTACATAATTATGATTGGTCAGAAATATTTCCAACTCATGTGCTAATGCCTCTTCGTCTTCAATAATTAAAACATTCATAGCCCGCTTTAATAAAAGATATAGAAAAATGATGCATTAAAAAAAGATTCGTGTTTGTTTTCTAACGCGCCTTCCACATTAACAGGTATGGAGTATTTGTAAGAAAACTCAAAAGTATAATGCGGCCGGTTATAGGCTATAGGCAACTTAAAGCTGTAGTTTAACATATTTAAACGGCCGTTATTAAAGTTGGACGGTGCGCCGGGGCCATATTTATAGATATTATCGGCATCGAACCTGTCCTGGTGATCAAGCGAATAGCGCTGAACAAAGTTTTGTGTACCTATAATAGCGCTTATGCCCGGGTTGAATGACAGGTAATCATCATCGCTAAAAATATTACCTTTGGTTTCAAAGTATTTTGATTGGGTCAGGGTCAAAAAGAAATCACTCGACTTGCCAAAAAGATAATCTAATATCACGGTTGATTTAAATGGTTTCCAATCCATCGAGTTCTTCCAGTTCACATCATTTGACGTGGCCGACTCGATGATCCGCTCTTCCTTATTAAATATAAACCTGTTGTAGGATATTGATCCCGAGAATTTTTTTGAAGGACGATATAAATAACCACCGCCCACGTCAACCTCATCAACCGATGTACGATAGCCTATCAGCCTTAATGCAGAACCATAGATAAAAAAACCAGCCTTGGTATTATAAACCACATCGGTAGAAAAAAATGGGTACGTAATCGGCCCGGTGCGGCCAAAAAACATAGCGTCGCTGCCATAGTTTATCCCTACTGATAATGATTGCTTTCTGATAATAGTGTCAGTATCCTTAGCCATATTGTATACGCTGCGGCCGGTATATTCATACCGGGTCAACCCCGCCCCATGGGCAGCGTTAACTATCAAAATTAAAAGCAGTATATGCAGGTATCTCATTTGTATCGGCTATTGGTTTAGTTAGTTGCCATTTCGTCTTGGTATTTCAGGCGGCCTGTCCAAACCTTCAGGGCGACGTTCCCTTTTTGGTTTAGGCTTAGCTTTGGGGTCCTGCACGTTATCACCGTCACCTATTTTTTCGGGCTTTGATTGCCTTTTGGCCTTTGATATCTCTTTTATTTTTTTGGTATCTTCTTCCTGTTGATGTTTTTTTACCGTATCCCTTTGCAAATGAGCATCTAAAATATACCGCATAAAATTGTCATTAGTAAGAACAAGGTGGCCTGTTCTTACTTTAGCAGATGATAAGCTTGTTGCAAATATCAACAACATTACAATATATGCAAGCCGCTTTATCATTGAAGGAAAGAAAATGGTAAAATTTTTTCCAAAAATCAGTTAGTTAAGAGTTTCCATTAGGCCACAGCCCTAAATTATAGCAACACGGTCACACTTTCTAATTTAAAAAAGGATTTTTTAACGCGCCACTTATGTATGCCAATAACGGCATAAAACCAATTTACATATAACAATTGGCTGTTATTATGCGATAGTTATTCCTTTTGACGGATATACACGGTTGCGGTCATCAATAATGACACAACCTATTTGGTTTAATTGATTGATCAGGTATATACCGGCATTAACACCAATGGTCATTACAGGCGTAGCCATAGCGTCGGCAAACTCGGCAGTAGGGCTTATTATGCTTACGCTTTTTATGCCGCTAACTGTAAAACCGTTTGCAGCTTTGCCGGCTCTTGATTTTTTATCGTTAATGGTAATATATTTCTCGGTATTAACAGAGGTGGCTATGGCCATATTGCTGATCTCCAGGTCGGCAAATGGTTGCGCTTCCTGTCGCGGATCGGCAGTGGCAACAGTCCACGGCTCCATATCGGGTTGTAAACCCCAGGTAAGCAGGTCGCCGCCGGCGTTGATCACACCGTGGCTTACACCTTCTAACTGCATGATATATTTTGCCCTGTCGGCAGCGTAGCCCTTGCTGTTGGCAGCAAAACCTATCCGCATTGCTTTTTCTTTTAAAAATACAGTAGTGGCTTTTGCATCAAGCACTACATCTTTATAACTTATTTTGGTATAAGTTAATACAGATGCATCGTGTTGTTCGACTGTTTTATCCGTCGCGTAGTAAGTGATGTCAAACGCGCCGTAAGTAAGTTCTGATATTTGCAGCGAACGATCTATCAGCCTAAAGATCTCGGCGCTAACTTTTACAGGTTTTATGCCGGCATTGCGGTTTATAGTATTTACTTCGCTATCCTCGCTAAAGGTGCTTAGTAATTTTTCAACACGGTTAATTTCAGAAATTGCATTGTTAATACGCTCAACGGCCCAAATAGGGTCATTTCCAACCACACTAATTTCAAACTTATTTCCCATCAGGCGCGCTTCGCGTCTGTATATGGTAGCGTTATTTGTCAATACTTTTTCAAGAGCCAACATAATCCAGTCTTTTATTTCTGAAAACTAAAGTAGTACCCCTTTATGAAAACAAGATGAAAACAGGATTTTTATAAATGTAAAAAAGGTGTGATGTGCAGATATGCAAATGAGAAAATGTGCAGATGAGTATATAATTACATTTAAATGAAAAATGCAGATGCGCATATGAAATAATTCATTTGCACATCTGCATATCAGCAAATTTGCACATCAAAAAGATTACGCTACTGTGCCTTCTTTTAATTTCTCTGCGTTCTCAGCAAACTGAAGGGCTTCCATGATCTCTTGTATGCCGCCATTCATTACCTCGGTAAGGTTATAAATGGTTAAGCCTATGCGGTGCTCCGTTAAGCGGCCCTGCGGATAATTATAGGTACGTACTTTAGCCGAACGGTCGCCGGTAGCAACCATGGTTTTGCGTTTTTTAGATGCTTCTTCCAAATGTTTTTGCAGCTCAAGTTCATATACCCTTGAACGCAATACCTGTAAAGCCTTATCAAAGTTTTTTAACTGCGATTTCTGATCCTGGCACTGTGCTACCACGCCGGTAGGTATGTGGGTTAACCTCACAGCCGAGTATGTTGTGTTTACCGACTGACCACCAGGACCTGACGCGCAGAACAGATCCTTACGGATATCGGCAGGGTTTAAAACGATATCGAACTCATCAACTTCAGGCAATACCACAATTGATGCTGCTGATGTATGTACACGGCCCTGTGTTTCTGTATCAGGCACGCGTTGTACACGGTGTACACCCGATTCGAACTTAAGCGTACCGTAGGCATCTTCCGCGTTTACATTAAATACAATTTCTTTGTATCCGCCTGCTGTACCTTCGGTATAGTCAACCAATTCGGTTTTCCAGCCACGTTTTTCGCAGTAACGCATGTACATACGGTATAGGTCGCCGGCAAATATCGCGGCTTCGTCGCCACCTGTACCGCCACGGATCTCCATAATAGCATTCTTTGAATCTTCCGGATCTTTTGGGATCAGCATCAAACGGATCTGCTCTTCTTTTTCCTCTTGTTGTACCAATAATTCATCCAGCTCGGTTTTCGCCATTTCACGAAACTCCTGATCTTTCTCGGTAGCTAATATTTCTTTATTAGTATCAATATTGCTCATGATGTTGCGGTAAATATTATACTCGTCAACGATCTTGGCCAGGTCTTTATATTCTTTATTTAACTGGGCAAAGCGTTTCATATCAGCCATAGCATCGGGGCTGCTCAATTCGCCTTCAACTGCTTTCCAGCGCTGATATATCAATTCTAATTTTTCTAACATATTCTATTTGGTCAATAAGGCTATCAAAAAAATAACCCGGCTTTAAAAAGCCTACAAAGGTACTGTTTTTTAGCGATAAAGGGTAATGTTACAAGCTAAAAGCAGACCCATCAGTATAAAAATGACGCTAAGCTTAAGTTAGTCGTCTTTTGTCTTTTAGCTTTCTGCTATTGCCTCTTTTTCAAAGTATTGCAGCGTTAACTGTTCGCCGTCAAACACCGCGTACGAATTATAATTTACCCACTCGCCCAGGTTAACGTAACGGCTTTTTTCATTTAATTGTACATCCATCGGGAAATGGCGGTGCCCGAATATGAGAAAATCATAAAATTTGGTAGTAAGCAGTTCACGGCTGTAAATTACAAGCCATTCTTTTTCCAGTCTTTTATGTTCTTCGTTGCTCTCACCCGCTATACGGCTGCGTTGCGACCAGTAATTGGCTATACCTACGCCCAAATTAGGGTGCAGCCTTGCAAACAGCCACTGGCACAACTTACTGCGGAAAATTTTTTTCAGGACTTTATACATTGCATCGCCGGGGCCTAAGCCATCGCCGTGGTGCAGGTAAAACTTTTTGCCATTGCGCTCAATTTCAAGTTCATTACTGATGATGGTGGCGTTCAGTTCTTTTTCAAAGTAATCAAACATCCACATATCGTGATTGCCTTTAAAAAGGGTCAGTTTTATGCCAAGGTCAGTTAGTTCTGCCAGCTTGCCCAAAAAACGGATATATCCTTTAGGTACCACTGTTTTGTACTCGAACCAAAAATCAAATACATCGCCCATTAAAAAAACTTCGGCAGCATCTGCTTTTATGGTATCTAACCAACGCACCAACCTGTCTTCGCGTTCGCGGCGAAACGCGTAGTTGCCTGTGCCTAAATGAAAATCAGAAGCAAAATAAATTTTATTACCTGTGGCCATGCGGCATCAAAAGTACGTTTTTAGCTTGAATGGTAAAATATAAGCAGTACATCTGTTAAATAACTACAGATCGACCTTGAAATTGATATGCAGGTGGGTTGAGCCGGCATTTGCCTGGTTATACTGCGCCAATAACATGTATACGGTGCATTTTGCCGTGTATTCATAATCAAGCGGGGATACGCAGATAGTATTTACTTTATAATAGCCATCCGAGTTTGCTAATCTGAAGTTGTTATTTTTATTGGTTACATCTCTTATCACCACATAATCATCCATCAAATAGGCATCATATCCCTTTTGCTTAGCAAAAAGCACAAAAGCCGCCAAAGCTTTTAATTCACTTTCTGCAGATGTATCCATATCAATAAAAGCTATGAGAACCTGATATGTTTCGATTTAAAAAAATAAAGGCTATGTCCATTCAGGATGACACAAAAAAGCCCTTCATTGCTGAAGGGCTTGATATTTAAAAATTAGTTTCGATTAGTGGTGGCCGTGATCATCATGTCCATGATCGTCGTGACCGTGGTCATCGTGTCCGCGTCCGTGGGCACCTTTGTCATGTCCGTAATCGCTGTTACCCGGGCCTCTTCCGTTACCTTTCCAGTGATTGCGGTATTTGGCATCCTTGCTGTCGCGAATAATAACCTGGTTACGGCGACCTTTATAGCTTGCATATTTTCTTCTGTAAACTGCGGCACGCTCCCATGGGTTACGCTCGTTAACAACTACTTTATAGCTGCTGTACGGATCAAAATGATACCTGGCTGGTAAAGCGGCACCGTGTACCCAAACGTTGTTTTGAAAGTACACATACTGATGATTTGGTACGTCATAATAAGCATCAGCATCAGGGATGTAATAGTACTCGGCATGGTCGTATCCTACCGGGCCCCAATCAGGCTGGCTGCCGATATTTAATCCAAGGTTAATACTGATCTGTGCATCGGCTTTAAACATTAAGCAGCTAACTAATAGTACTGCCGTTAAGAATAACTTTTTCATGGTTGTTTTGTTGTGTTGTTTGATCTTAGGACAAATATATTGCTAAATGGTTTAAACTTTTTATCAGATCAAAGGGGTGATCTCAGGATTTTAGCCACAAAAAATACTGTTTAGCAGCACTATATCAAGGTATTACAGCAAGATAATTACTGATCGTTTTTATCTTTTGTATCAGCATTTTTATCTTTATCGCTCACAGCGGCAAGTACGGGCTTGCCGATCACTTTGTAAGATCCATCGCCTTTTAGCACGGCTGCAAGCTGGTTTTTATCCTGCATGGTTTTTATAGCCTGCGCCAATTCATTATCATATTTAAAATATGATTCATAGCGCCCTTTGTCAAAATAGTAGCGGCCTACTATCTCGTTTTCAAGCGCTTGTTTTATTTCAGCTTTATGCAGTTGCAGATCGTTTTTCTTGGTATTGGCCAGCTTAGTTTTTAAAGCATCGTATTCGCTTTGGATCTGGTCAAACTGTTTCTCTTTAGTAGCTTCAGTCTTTAAAGCGGTCAATACTTTTTCTGAGGTAGTATTATAGGTATAGTTCTTATCGGCTAAAAACTTAACAAAATCCTCGTAGTCGGCGTCTGATAAAGTGAATGTCTTCGCGTCGTTTATTTTAGCGTGGCTTAAACGGTATTTGGTAGCATAATCAAATAACAGCAACTTACCTACCAATGCCTGGGTAATATTGGCATATGCTTCGTGTTTAACAAAAATATCGGGGTATATGCCGCTGCCATCATATACAGAACGACCGTTTTTGGTTTTAAACTCGTGCATTAAAGAATCTGCAACCTTTACCACCGTGCCATCATCTTTACGATGAGTGTAATCTATCTCCTGGATACACCTGCCCGATGGCACATAATATTTAGCAATGGTGATCTTTACCAAACTATTATAAGGCAACGGGAAAGTTTGTTGCACCAAGCCTTTACCATAACTGCGCTGACCCACGATTATGGCGCGGTCAAGATCCTGCAAGGAGCCGGCCACAATTTCTGATGCCGAAGCCGAACGTGAATTTACCAGAACCACCAAAGGCAGATCAGGCGCTATGGGCGCGGTAGCAGTTCTGTAGGTGTAGTTTTTCTCTTTTACCTTACCCCTTTGCGATACGATCTCCACATCCTTTTGTACAAAAAGATTGACAATTTTAACAGCTTCCTGCAGGATACCGCCACCGTTTGAGCGGAGGTCTAAAACAATGCCGTTAGGGTTATTTTTTTTAAGACTGACAAGCGCATCCGTTACTTCCTGGGCAGAGTTTTCTAAAAACCTGTCCAATTTTATGTAACCCATATTGCCGTCAACCATGCCGTAGTATGATACATTGGGCTGTTTGATCTCATCGCGGGCGATATCTTTTTCAACGGGTTTGTCTTCGTTACTTCGCTTTAGCAGCAGTTTTACAATGGCACCCTTTGATCCTTTTAGCAATTGACTTACCTGGTCGCTGTTTTTGCCGTCAAGAACAATATCGTTGATTTTAACCACCTGGTCGCCCGGGCGTATGTCTGCTTTTTGGGCGGGGAAGCCTTCAAACACGCCGGATACATATACTTTATTATCCCTTGAGAATACGCTTGCACCAATGCCGCCGTATTGCGTGCTTACGTAGTGCAGTTTATATTCTTCAATTTCTGATTCGGGTACAAACTCGGTATAAGGGTCAAGGCCGTCCAGCATGGCATCGGCACCGGTTTTTAAAAACTTTGCCGAATTGATATCATCGACGTAGTTAATATTAACCTCTTTATATAAGGATGCAAATACCTCCAGGTTTTTTGAGATCTGAAAAAGGTCATCACTAAAACTCCATACGCCCAAAGCAAGTATAACTACCCCTGCGGATAAAAGAAATCTTTTATACTTAACTGCCACACCCTTTTTCATTTAGATAAATTTTGTAAAATATAAAGCTACAAAAACAACCTGTAAATAGTTAACTCATTTTACAACCTATTATTATCAATATTAACCAAAGCTTTTTTCAGAGTAAATACAACATATTCGCGGTTACGGTTTACCAGGTGCATCAGGTTAGTGATCAGGGCATCTTCCTGGCCTTCTGTATAGTTTAATTGTGCATCTGTTAAATGATTGTATTTGCGTTGTACTTTAATTTTTACACGCTCCCACTCTTTATTGGTTATACTTATTTCTGCCATAATAAAATATTTTCAACAAAAATATAAAAAATACGATGCAAGGCTATGTTAAAAATTGGTATGGCTATTGTTAAACCAATGTTGATGGCAATAATCAAAACCATTAAATTTTATAAAAACTAAATATCTACGTTATGAAGAAGTATTTATTAAGCGCCATATTACTGATAGCTATAAGCATTGGCGCAAAGGCGCAGGTTAGCCTGGGTATTAAAGGCGGCGTAAATTATTCAAAATTAGGAGCTGATAATTTTCACAACACAACAGTTGCCGGTTACCAGGCCGGCTTATTTGCCCGCTTTGGCAGCGATTTGTATTTACAGCCCGAGCTTTATGTAAGCAGCAATGGCGGTAAGTTTGACGCATCAAATAACGGCACTGACTACAGCGGTAAAGTAAAGTTCACCAACTTAAATGTTCCGCTTTTAATTGGTAAATCATTTGGGGCTAAGGATTTGAATTTCCGTATTATGGCCGGTCCTGTTTATTCTTATGTGATGAATAAGGATGCATCATTTTCGGCAAACTTTAACAACGCCTATTCTGATTTTGGACATTACAAAAACAGTACGCTGGGTTACCAGGCCGGTGCCGGCGTTGACATAGGCGCCATCACTGCCGACCTGCGTTACGAAGGCGGCCTTACCAAAATAAGCGACAATTATGGCCAGCGCCAAAACATTTGGGCACTAAGTGTCGGCTTTAAATTCTTTTAAAAGATCTTATCCAAACTAAGTTAAAAACCCGTTCCGGCAAATAACCGGAGCGGGTTTTTGCTTATAATACAGCACTTTGCATAAAACATATTTTTACATAATATTGCATAAATTCATACTACCTGTATATGAAATCACGAACCATTATAGCCTTAGGGCTATATTTTGCCCTTTGCTGCGGATTTATAGTTGAACTAAAAAGCCATGGTAAACCTTACCCGGTTATTAATCCTTCATTAGATACCTTAAAGATAGTTTACTTTGGTTCTTCGGTTCCGTACGGCATTGGCGCGAAAAATAATTTTGGATATACGCAAATGTTTAGCCGGCTTTTGCAGCAACGCGCCGATAACGGCACGGGCAAAGCCTGGAAAACTGTCAATAAATCAGTAGGAGGCGACAATACTGTAAGGCTGTTAGCACGCTGGCAAAGGGATCTTGTTCCGCAAAAGGCTAAATATGTAGTATATGCTTTATCATTGGGTAATGAGGGCATACATGAACATGGTAAGCCCATGTATGAGCAGTTTAAAACAAACATGACCAAGCTGATCACCATGGCGCGCGACAGTGGCTATGTACCTATAGTTACCAATTGCTATACCCGTACCGATTTTACCGAAGCTGATTATTACTATGTTAAACAGCTAAATCTCTGGATAAATGACCTGGATGTGCCCTCGGTAAATTTGTTAGGCGCAATAGATGACGGTACTGGAAAATGGGTGACACAATACCGATTTAATGACGCGCACCCTAATGATGCAGGCCATACGGAAATGTCTTACACCATTGTGCCCTCTTTATTTGACGCGCTGGCTAATGGCAAACCCGAACCAAAATTGATTGATGCATCATACCTTAGTTGGGGCGGTAAAGAAAAAACAAAGCTGCTTGCTTTTAAGCCCGACAATACCCTGCACGCCTTTACCACCTGCATTACTGTTAAGGCCGATGGCGAAGGAAAACTGCTACAGCTAAAAGACAGTACCGGCAAAGCCGGCGACCTGGAAATTTCGAGCAAAGGTTTTATTAATTACAAATCTGCAAACCATGAAACCATTACCGGTAACACCAAGATTACTGATGGCAACTGGCATAAAATCATACTGACCCATTATTACGCTCGCGGCGAGACAGACCTGTACTGCGACAGCACCTTACAAGGAAAAGTGACCGAAAAGCTGGTAATCAAAGAACTTGATCTGGGCAAGCCAGCCGGCAAAGCCCTCGACGCGAAGAACTGGCTCTTTTACCGCTCGGGAATGAATATAACCGAAGCTAAGGCATTAACTGAAAATAAGCTCTTAAAATCAAGCCTTGAACTTTACGCGCCATTGGACGACAAACACAATGCTACTAAAGATGTATTGGTGAATTTGGCGCAGAGTACCAATGAGGTGAAATGGGTGAAGTAATGAAATGTTGATCTTTTACAATCCGCTTGTCAATATAGTAAGACTTAAAAACGCCGCCATATATATTAAAAGCACGATCCAGTCTATCGGTGAAACTTTTTTTTCTCAAAAAAATCTTTGGCATAAGGCTTTGTGTAACTGTATGATTTTGCCGGGTTGACAAACTCCCGATGCTGAAACTTTAGGCTGAAATACCTTAATCCCTGAAATAGCAATAACAGTAAGACTGTGTTAATTCCTACTCCCATGTGACCATTATAATCTAAAGTTTGACCTGATAAGGTTAAATATATAAATACCAATAAATGGACTAATCCAAATCCCATCCAAATCAAATAGGCTTTAAAATTCCTAATGGAAATATATAAGCCAAAAATGATCGCCAATTGAGGTATGACTTCGTAAAAAAATGTTGATCGCCATTTTAATTCAGTGCTTCCAAAAAGCCAGATAAATAAAAGCGCGACAGTAAAAAAACTATATATACCAATTAATAGTTTATCTCCATCAGATAGTTCCTCAAAATAAAAAAATGGCTTTTGTATTTTTCTACCCATGCTGTTTAGATAACTGAAGATACAATTTATTACAAAATCATTGAAGCACACACCGATGCCCAAGGTCAGCCCGATAGATAATAAATTAAATTTTTATAAGTGTGATCTTACTATAATATCGATATAAAAGGTTTATCGAAAAACAAAAAGGTATAAAATAAGTAAAGCCCCTGATGGGCAGGGGCCTTTACTAACCAATTATAAACCTAAATTATGAGAAGAGCTGTAGGAGAAGGAGTCGAACCTCCACAGAGTGGTTATTCTTATTGCTAAGAGTTTCCCATGATCTCCGCCACCGCGACGAGGAGGTGTGTCTGCCAAAATTTCACCATCCTACATTATTGTTATTAATTCACGCCAGTGAATTGCTGTTGGGGAAGGATTCGAACCTCCACAGAGTAGTTAGCCCGCTTCGGGTTTCCTATGATCTCTACCACCGGGACAAGGAGGTGTGTCTGCCAAAAATTTCACCACCCAACATTATGTGATGTTTATTTATTTTAAAGAACTCTTAAGCGTTATAGGTCCAATTGCTTGTTACAAACATAATAGACTTAGCAATTCCTTGCAAATATTTCAACAAAAATATTTTATTTTTATTCAAATTATAATTATACTTGTATTTCAATATAGATATTCAAATTTATGTCGCACAGAAAAGCTCAAAATTTAGAAATTGATAATCTTGATATCCAGATTTTATCAATATTAATGAAAAACGCTACTACTCCTTACACGGAAATTGCTAAGGAATTGATCGTTTCAGGCGGAACAATCCATGTGCGGATGAAAAAGTTGGAAGAAATGGGTGTTATTAAAGGCGCCAGTTTAGAGGTAGACCCACAAAAACTGGGTTATGACATTACCGCGTTCTTAGGTATATTTTTGGAAAAAGGCTCGCAGTATAATGATGCCGTGAAACAATTAAAAGCCGTTAAGGAAATTGTTGAACTACATTATACCACAGGCAGTTACAGCATTTTCGCAAAAATAATTTGTCATGATACAGCGCATTTGCGCGAGGTTTTAAATGAACAGATACAAGGTGTAAAAGGCATACAACGCACAGAAACCTTTATATCATTAGAGGAAAGCATAAGGAGGCAGATAACTTTGGAGTAAACCCTAACTTAATACTTTATTATAAATGGAGGCTTGTCGCTAACGCGGTGAGCCTTTTTAATATTCAACGCGTCATTGCGAGCGTAGCGTGGCAATCTCTGCGCGATAGGTATAAAATATTATCCGCCTGACGTGTAGAGATTGCCACGCTCGTTCCTCGCTCGCAATGACGAGCCAGTTATATTAATTATGCGGTAAATGCCGTTAAAGCTTGCTCTATCCTATTTATAGTTTCGTCTTTACCCAACAGGGCAGCAATATCAAAAACATGCGGGCCAAATTTACCACCTACCAGCATAATGCGAAACGGCAGCATCACGTCTCCTGTTTTTAACCCTTTTTCTTCGGCTAACGCTTTAAATGACGCTTCCAGGTCGGCCGCGACTATGGTATCGGCTGATTTGAGTAATTCAATTACGGCATTAAAAAAGTTGGTTTTTTCGTCCGTCCATTTTGGTTTAACGGCATTCAGGTCATATTCTGCCGGCACCCGGAAAAAGTAATTGGCTTGCTGATAAAAATCAGTTAGCAAGGTGCACCTGTCTTTTATCAGTTCAATAACCGTTAATAAATAGTTATCGTCTTTTATGGTTATGCCTTTATCGGTCAATACTTTTTCAACGCGGGTTTTTAATTTTTCGGCGCCTGATCTTTTGATCCACTCGGCGTTGAACCATTTGGCTTTTTCAAAATCAAACTTAGCCCCTGCCTTACTTATGCGTTCTATAGAAAATTTTTCAACCAGTTCACTTAATGAAAATATTTCATGACCGCTGCTGTCATTCCAGCCCAGTGTTGCCAAAACGTTTATAAAAGCTTCGGGTAAAAACCCTACTCCTTCAAAACCGGGTTCAAGCGTGCCGGCCTGGGTGTTTTCCCAATCCATGACATAAACCGGGAAACCCAAACGCGCGCCATCACGCTTGCTTAGTTTGCCGTGGCCATCGGGTTTTAATATTAAAGGTAAGTGTGCCCATTGCGGCATATCGGCTTTCCAGCCCAGGTAATCCCACAATAATAAATGTACAGGTGCAGATGGCAGCCACTCCTCGCCCCTAAAGGCGTGCGAGATCTTCATTAAATAATCATCAACCACAACAGCCAAATGATAGGTTGGCATACCATCAGCTTTTAAAAGCACTTTATCATCCAACTGGTTGGTTTCAAAACTAACGCGCCCGCGAATCATATCGGTAAAGCTAACTGTTTGGTCGGCCGGTATTTTTATGCGGATAACGTGAGGGGTATGATTGTCCAGCAACTGGTCAACCTCATGCTGCGGTAATGACAATGAGTTACGCAAACCATCGCGGTAAACCTGCCCATATTGAAAGTTAGGGATCTCTTTGCGGTTTTTGTCCAGCTCTTCTGCAGTATCAAATGCGTAATAAGCATGCCCCTGCGCAACCAATTTTTCGGCATAGGCGCGGTAAATGCTTTTACGCTCGCTTTGGCGATAAGGCGCATACGGGCCGGGTTTAGCCGGGCTTTCGTCGGGAGTTATACCGCACCAGTCAAGGCAATCCATTATATATTGTTCGGCACCTTCAACGTAGCGGGTTTGGTCGGTATCTTCTATCCGTAAAACAAAATCGCCATTGTTTTTTTTGGCAAAAAGATAATTAAACAAGGCAGTACGTACGCCGCCTAAATGCAAACCGCCCGTAGGGCTTGGTGCAAATCTTACTCTAACTCTTTTATCTGACATTGTGCGGCAAAGATAATTTTTTAGTCGGGAAGTGTGAACGCCCTAAAGTCCGGAGGATGTAAAGTTATTTTTAAGGTTAAAGGAGAAAGGCAAAAGGTAAAAGGTCTTGAACGCTAACAACCTTTTACCTTTCGCCTTTTACCTTTCGCCTCAAATAAAAATTATAACATACAAACCTATTTTACGTTATTTGAAGCTGATATGATAAATGCCTACCAAAATATAAAGCTCTGGAAATACATTTTATTTGCCTTTGCTGTAGTTATAGCCAGTGGGTCTTTATTTTATACCAATTACCTGGTGCGCAATATCGCCCGGTCTGAACGTACGCGTGCCCAGATCTGGGCCATGAGTATGAAACAGGTAATATCTGCTGACGATAACGATTTTTTACCCTACGTTTTCGCGGTGCGCGACAGTTCTATCATACCGGCCATTGTGACAAACGAAAAAGGCGAATTTCAATACTCAAGGGGGCTTGACAGCAACAGAACCTTTATCCCGCCGATACCCGATGTTGTTATAGAAAAAAATGCACCGCGTTATGACCCGGACTATTTTAAGGCCGAGTTGCAAACCATGAAATCGCAGCATGAGCCTATCAAGATAATTTTACCGCGTGGTTACTGGCTCATTTATTATAAAGATTCGGCATTGCTGAGCCAGTTAAAGATCTTTCCATACGTTCAACTTTCGGTTATCGCCGTGTTTTTATTGCTGGCCTATACCGCCTTTAACTCGTCGCGAAAATCAGAACAGAACCAGGTTTGGGTAGGTTTGGCCAAAGAAACGGCCCACCAGTTGGGTACACCAATATCCTCATTAATGGCGTGGATAGAGCTGATAAAAGACAAATTCAACGCCGAGGAAGACCCACTTGTTGCCGAAATGGAAAACGATGTAAAACGGCTGGAAATAGTTGCCGACCGTTTTTCAAAAATAGGATCAAAACCCAAGCTGGAAGAGCATTTTGTTTTTGATATCATTGAGGATTTTGTAAACTATTTTAGAATAAGGGTAAGCAATAGTATAGATTTTGAAGTAACGGGAGATAAAAACCTGGTGGCAGGACTAAATATTCCTTTATTTGACTGGGTGATAGAGAATTTACTTAAAAACGCGGTAAATGCCATTGAGGGAAAGGGCAGCATAAAGGTTAATATACATACCAATAAAACTAAAGATCAAATCCTGATTGATATTATTGATACAGGTAAAGGCATACCGCGTTCTAAGTTTATCACAGTATTTCAGCCGGGATATACTACCCGTAAACGCGGCTGGGGCCTGGGCTTATCATTAACCAAACGGATAGTTGAAAATTACCACAACGGGCAGGTATTTGTGCGCGACTCTGAATTAGGCAAAGGCACAACCTTTAGGATTATATTAAAAAATATCAGACAAAATGGATAGACCGGACACCAGCGCTTGCGCCCCATTTTACGGCAGGTACATTGCCCTTGTTGACGATGAACCGGTTTTAGATACGCTTGAAAAATTAAAAGACAGCACGTATGAGTTATTCCTGTCGTTAACTGACGAGCAGGCCAATTATGCTTATGCCGAAGGCAAATGGACCATTAAAGAAGTTGCCGGACATTTAACAGATGCCGAGCGTACTTTTGCTTACCGTATCCTTGCATTTTCGCGCGGACAGGAAGAACTGCCCGGCTTTGATGAAAGCACCTATGTCGACCTGGCAACGTTTAAAAGCCGTACCCTCCCTGATCTTGCTGCCGAATTTAAAGCAGTACGCGAAGCCAACCTCTATATGCTGCGCGCTTTAACAGAACAACAATTAGCAGCAACCGGCATTGCCAATGGCAGCCCGATAGCTGTAAACACTATCGTTTATATTATGGCCGGCCATGAGCTGCACCATTTAAAGATCTTAAAGAAACGGTATTTGGTTTAAGGTAAAAGGCATGTAATGTCTTTTAGTCTTCAGCTTTCTTATTCTCCTTCTTTTCTATCAGGTAAGAAGTAAATAACCCCAATCCTCCAAAAATCGCAATTAAAGCAAAATACAATGCAGGGTTATCCCTATCCTGTGTAAATGCAAGCGTACAATCCAACACATAAGCCAACAATAAACCTAAGCCCGAACCCATTAACAACAGCCCCCAGGTAAGTACATAATTACGGTTAACCGGGGTGTTAATACGGGGATCCATGCCACGCTCAATCATGGCCATTTTTTCGCGGTTGCGCAGGTAAACTATTCCGAATATGGTTGCAAACATGGCAACCGATACTACCATAGGAATCATTACTGCTAATTGTCCTTGTTCCATTTTATTTAATTTTTATTGTTGATTATTTCCTTTCAGATACACCACATCAGGTGTATTTGCAAGCTATGACAACATGCTTTTTAATTAGGTTACACTCTTTTTTAAAATGTTTGTTATATTATTTCACATCATCACAAAAAAACGCTTGCCACTTAAATGGTATATTTATACAATTAGGGTGTAACCTAAACAAATCTTATGTAGTCAAAGCAGGTATATAAGATGCAGAGCAAGCTTACAGATACAGAACTGATACAAAAAACACTGGCAGGTGATCAATCGGCATATGCAGACCTGGTTAAACGGCACCAGCGTTTTGTCTTTACGCTGGCCATGCGCTTTACCAAAAACCGGGAAGATGCAGAAGAAGTTGCGCAGGACTGTTTTATTAAGGCTTACCGCTCGCTTGATAATTTTAAGCAGGAGTCAAAATTCAGCACATGGCTATATAGTATAGTTTACACTACAGCAATGACATCATTGCGTAAGAAAAGATTAGATACTTCATCCATTGACGATGAAGAAACAGATATACAAATAGCAGCCGTACCATCAGGATACGATACCAACAATGCCGAAAACAGGTCGAGGTCATTTTACCTTAACCAGGCTATTGAACAACTATCTGCTGATGACGCTGCTATCATTACATTATTTTATAAAGGCGAGCAATCTTTAGAAGAAATTGCACAAACATTGGGCGTTGAGGCCAACAGTGTTAAGGTTAAACTATTCAGGGCGCGCCAGCGTTTAAAAGAAAAGCTGGAGCGTAATTTAAAACACGAAGTTAAAGAACTGATATGAACAGCATTGAAGAAAGACTTTGGGACTATATTGATGGCAACTGCTCTGCAACTGAGCGCGAGACCATTGACCTTTTATTGATCGAGAGTGATGAATACCGGCAAAAATACCTGGAGCTACTTGCCTTTAACCGGGAGATAGCCGGCATTGAACTGGAAGAACCATCCATGGCATTTACTTATAACGTTATAGAGCAGATCCGTACGGAACATGCCAGGCAGCCGTTAAAAGCTAAGGTCAACCAAAATATTGTTAAAACCATTGCGGGCTTTTTTATAGTCACCCTTGCTGCTTTGCTCATCTTCATAATCTTCAACATTAACTGGAAGGTAACAGGCACTCACGTAAACAGTACACCGGTTAAAATGCCCGATATTAAAAACTGGCTGTCTGGCGGGATACTGCAAGCGTTCTTATTTTTAAACACCGTGTTGGCCTTGTTTTTACTGGATGGTGTGTTGCGAAAACGAATTTTTACCCGGCAAGCGTAATATTTTTTGTACAGTTTGCTGTGTAAAAAGGACAATTTTCCCGTCCTGTTTACAGGTCGGCATACTTAAAAACACATTTTTTTTAAATACAATTAACACGGCAGATAACATTTGGTATAGTAATTGCGTTAAAGGGTATAAGCTGGCAATCTTGCCAGTTTAATTGTGATAAGGTTTAGGTTGAATGCCCCTAAGAAGCAAGTTCGAAGGGGCATTTATTTTTTAACCAAGTTTCACATTTATTTTTCCATCGCACACTAAATTCCAATAACATTATTCCTTACTTTTGTTGCAATGAAGTTTTTGGCGATCCTGCAAATTGTATGTATCCTGTTTTTGTCTGCGTATTCAACGAATGCTAAAACGGCTGCGCATACTGCAAAAACTGCCTGCTGCGAAAAATTTGGCAAAACTGAAAAATGCCCAAAGAGCGGACAAAAGCAAAACGATTGCGACGGACATGCTTGCAGCATGTTGCTCACCTGCGGCATTTGCGGTTTCCTTACGGTCGAACCAGTAACAGTTAAACCCGCAACTTTCATTATCCTTAAAGATCCGGTCACCACATACAAAGCCGGTAATCCCGCCGGTTATTTCCCGTCAGACTGGAAACCGCCAAAAGTTTAAATAAATACTTTCAAGGCCATTATGGCTATTACACTATTTATTAAACTTTAATTTAAAAAAATCATGAAAAATATAATTTTAAGCGCAGCGGTATTATTATTTACCGGTGCATCAGTATTTGCAAAACCAACTGTTCCGGCTGTAAAAAAAGCCAAACAAGCTACCTGTACATCATGCAGCAAAGCAAAATGTACAAGCAAATCAACTTGCCCAAAAGTAACAAGCAAGTGCATTTGCAGCTAATATAATTTTCTAAATGCTGAGCCCCTTACCGCCGGTAGGGGGCTTTTTTTGTTTTAAGCGATCTTTGCTTTTTCTTTTGTCAACGGATTGATCATCAAACCGATCAGGATCACTAAAACACACCCGATTGGGTTAAGCCATAAATAAGCTACCCAGCCAAAATATCCCATGATACACATAATGGCCTCGGTTATTACAGCAGCAATAAATACGGCCGTGCCTCCTACCCTTTTTACGTAAAAGGCTACTATAAATACACCTAATATGGTTCCGTATATGTATGAGCCCAATTGGTTAACCGCTTCAAGTAAGTTACCCATCTTGCCGGCATATAGCGCCATGCCAATACACACCAGCCCCCAAAATATAGTTGCCAGGCGTGATGCCGCCAGGTAATTTTTATCAGATGCGCCGGGATTTACTATACGTTTATAAATATCAACCACACTGGTTGATGCCAACGAATTTAAGGCGCTGGCTGTAGACCCCATCGATGCTAAAAACACAATCGCTATTAACAACCCTATCAGCCCTCTCGGAAGGTAATGCGTAACAAAATTCAGGAAAACGTAATTGGTATCGTCGGTATCGGCCTTGGTGTTATTCTTTTTCATCAGGCTGATGCTTTCCTTACGGATATTGGTGACTGCTGAATCTGCTGCTTTCAAGTTATCCTGGGCTTTATCTATACCAGCTTTGTCTTTATTGTCGATGGCTGTGATCAGTTCATTTGCCTTTGCTTTACGTTGCTCAAAAGCGTTGGCGTATTTACCCTCCAAAGCCACATATTGCCCCCCGTATTCGCTTTGTTTGACTTGTTTAACCTCATACTGGTTAAAAAACATAGGCGGTTTGTTAAACTGGTAAAAAGCAAAAACCAGTATCCCTATCAACAGTATGCAAAACTGCATGGGGATCTTTATCAGCCCGTTCATGATCAAACCCATGCGGCTTTGCCCTACCGAGCTACCCGTTAGGTACCTGCCAACCTGGCTTTGATCTGTACCGAAATAAGAAAGCTGCAAAAAGAAACCGCCTATTATCCCGCTCCAGATATTATAGCGGCTGCTTGGGTCAAACTTCCAGTCAATCACATTCATCTTTCCCATTTTACCGGCAAGTTTAACAGCATGCATAAAACCAATGTTATGCGGCAGCAATACTACCACCAATGCTCCCGCGGCAAACATCCCCAAAAAGATAATGCTCATTTGCAGTAATTGGGTGTATGATACCGCTTTGGTACCGCCGTAAACGGTGTAGAAAGTAACCAAGCCGCCTATAAATAAAGTAGTATAAATGGTATTGATATTAAGAATGGTTGATAATATAATGGCCGGCGCATATATGGCGATACCGGTTGACAAACCGCGCTGGACCAAAAACAAGAGCGAGGTAAGCGCACGGGTCTTGAGGTCGAACCGCTGCTCTAAAAACTCATAAGCGGTATATACTTTAAGGCGATGAAATATGGGGACGAACGTGATACAAAGCACGATCATGGCCAGCGGCAGACCGAAATAGAACTGCACAAACCGCATCCCGTCTGAATAGGCCTGGCCGGGCGCTGACAGGAACGTGATGGCACTGGCCTGCGTAGCCATTACCGAAAAACCAATATGATACCAGGATAGCGACCGACCGCCTACCAAAAACTGATCGATGTTTTTATTGGTACCGCTTTTCCATAACCCATATACTACGATGAGCAAAATGGTAGCACCAAGTACGATCCAGTCGGTTACGCTCATTTAAAGTAGAGAGTAATGAGCCAAAAAATGAAAATTAAAAAAACCAGCCATCCGGCTACAATGCCGTAAAACTGGTTCCAGTTACGTATAAATGAAGGCAGCTCAGGATCAGAAATCTTCACTGCTTTTAGCCAATACATGCACAAAGAAGGCTGCAGTTAACAATCCGAAAAGACCACCCACTAATATCCAGATGCATGATACATTGATAATTGCGCCGGTAAAAAGGCCGCTCAATATACCTACCAGGTAATAAACATAATTCAGATCTTCTTTCTCAGCTTTTTGGTGATGTTTCATAATTCTATTTTAGTAGTACCCGCAAAAGTAATTTATTATATGATGTGCCGCAATAGCGTTTTGTAAAAAAAATATAACTATAAGGCAATATTTATCCTATCATTTCGGCTTGCTTAATAAGTTCACAAACAGCCTGTAAGCGCCCGGTACACCGGCAGGCAGTTCCCTGAAAAAATCAAGCGAGGTATAAACAAACCGCCCCTTGCCATAATCGGCAACTATTAATGAGCCGGGGTTTGGCGCTTCGCCCGGGTCATTCATCTGCAGTATGGTTTTGTAGCGGCTGTCAATATTGCTCACAAAATAAAGCCCCCGCTCCTGCACCCATCCTTCAAAATCTGCCTGGTTTATCTTGTTAGGATAGTTTAGTACTGCATTTGCCGGATCAATAAAAGTAACCTTAGCATTCTCGTCTGTAACACGCTGGTTTACCACCTTAAACGGATACGGACCTATCTGGTTTAACACCAGCGGCGAGTACACATTATATTGCACAACCAGGTTACCGCCTTTGTTTACATAGTCCATCAGTTTAGGTTGTTCAACCACCAAACGCTGGTTAATGTTGTAGGCTCGCACCCCGGTAACAATGGCATCATAAACAGAAAGATCGCCGTTCATGATCTCGTTTTCGGTTAATTGGTGCACCTCATAACCTACCTGAGTTAATGCTTCGGGCACTAAATCGCCGGCACCAGGTAAATAAGCTATTTTTTTGCCTGCGGTTTTAAGGTCGATATTGATCAATTTAGCCTCGGCAGGCGGAAACAAAGTTATGGCCGGGATATGGTCATAAGCCACGCGCTGAATGCCCATAGACCAATCCTTACCGCCTGTGTTTACCACCGCTTTCAACACATCATTTTTAGGTTTGCTATCGGTTGGTACAACGGTGAAGGTTTCAACCCATTCGGTTCCCTTTGGCTTGTCTGTAAAGTCTATCTTTTCGGGCGTTATCTTCCAGCCCGCTATTGGTTTTAGGCTGATGCTACCACTTGCTTTGGTAAAGCTTTGCAGTTTTACCTGAATGGTTTGCGGTTTTTCGCTATTAAAAATATAGTCTTTATTCACGATATTGACAGTAACAGGCGGGGCAATTACTATAGGTTCATAAACTTCGCCTTTGGCGGGGTCAACGTATTTGTACATTATTTTACGTTGTATAAAAAACTGCTTTCCGTCCAATTCAAATCTAAACATTGCCCATGGCGAATCCGGATTTTCGGGGTTCCCTACCAACCGTTGGTCAGCAATATTATAGGTACCTAACTCGTGAGGAGTAACCAACCAATATGGTTGGGAAACGTTTCCGGCAAGGTCTTTTAAATTAATACTTTGCAATTGGTTAGCCGCTAATACCACATTCCATTCTCTGCTAAAGTCTGCAGATGCCTTCTTTTGTCTTTCGAGATCCCAGTTTTGTATATCCGGCCATCCGGCGTCGGTAGTAATGTTCCGCAATATTATCCCTTTGCTCCTGCTGATAACCTGGGTAACAATTTTCATGGAGTCGCCTTTAGCGTAAGAAGGTTCCTGTGCGTAAGCTTCAACCCACAATCCTGCACAAGCGGCAATCAGGTCCATTACCTCCGGCGTTTTTTGTCCTATTACATAGTGATCATCAATTTTCTGAATATCAGCCAATACATTCAATAAGCCCGGTACAGATTTTTCAGGGTGCTCCGCATCAAAGTCTTTTTTGATACCGGCCAGTTCAGCCGCGATAGCGTCACCGCCTGCTATCCTGCCCCAGGTAGTATTCACGCCATCCATCAGGTCGTTTACGGGCGCATCGCCCAGTATGGTTTTAAAGAACTCGAACGAACTGCCTCGGGTTTTGGCCGTACCAAAGCCCTGCGTTTTATGGTTAGAGCGGCTATCAGCAGCGACCTCACCATAACCTTTGCCCAGGATGGGATTGTACACGCCTACATCAACCTTAAACTGGTTTGGCGCGGTGGTATTTACATTGCCGAAACTAAAGGTGTTCCACAACAGGCGTTTTACCTGCCAGGTCTGTACATATTTAAGTTGTTCGGGGAAACGTTTCGGATCGGCAGCAGCGGCAAATGCTTCCTGCGCTATAATGGCCGATGAAGTATGGTGTCCGTGACCGCCCTCGCCGGTGGTTGGAAAACGGCAGATCATTATGTCAGGCCTGAACTTGCGGATAACCCATACGGCATCGCCCAATACCTTCTCATGATCCCAGATCTTAAGGGTTTCTTCCGGTCCTTTTGAAAACCCGAAATCATTTGCCCGGCTAAAAAACTGCTCGGCGCCATCAACACGGCGGGCGGCTAAAAGCTCCTGGGTGCGTATCAAGCCTAAAACCTCGCCTTGCTCATTACCTATCAGGTTTTGCCCGCCATCGCCGCGGGTTAATGATAAATAACCCGTGCGGTAATGTTTTTCCTGCGCCAGATAAGCCAGCAGTCGGGTATTTTCGTCGTCGGGGTGCGCGGCTACGTACAATACGCTGCCCAATACGTTTAATTTTTTAAAGCTTTGTTGTATGGTTACCAGGTCGGCAGGTGGCGCGGTTTGCGAAAAGGCCATCCCCCTGATCAGCAAAAACGCGGCGAGTAATAGTATACGCTTCATAGCCAAAGATATTAAAAGAAAACCAGTGTGTATGGCGGCTAAACCGTTATGGCTATTCTTAACAGTAAAATTACATTTGCACGGGTTTAAGCTTTAATACCGGTAGTAAAAACGATGGTTTTCCGGGTATCGCTGCTTTCACCGGTAGTAAAAAATGCTGTTTATCGGGTATTAGGCGTTATGCCGGTAGTAAAAACAGGCATTTATCGGGTATAAGTACTTATGCCGGTAGTAGATTTTTTATTTAAAATATTGATGTTTAATAAGTTAAATAAATACCGACTATTAGTTCTTGATTTTTATCTATCGGCTGTAATGAGCAAGCTGATGTTAAGGTACAGGCGCGATACTTACAAAAATACGGAAAATTGAGCGGTTAAAAAAGGGGAGTGGTATTTACTCACCCCGATCCCGATAGCTATCGGGACTGTGCTCGTCGACCCTCTCTTTCGAAGCGACAAAGAGGGTAAATGAACAAAAATGTATGGACTAATAATTACTCTCGCTTAATAACAGGAGGCCTTTATAGAGTCCACTTTTATTAAAAACGTGTAAAAGCGATTTCCCTGAATTACCCACCCATTTTTGTCATAAACCAAAATTATAATTACTTTAGCGCCGATAGCTGTTTAAAACAAAAACTGTAAATAGTTATTATACAAAAAACTATATTGAACATGCCTACACAGGTTGAAGATGCAGAGATATTAAGTAAGTTTCAGGATGAGCGCACCCGCAACGAGGCATTTAACCTGCTGCTAAATAAATATCAGCAAAAAATTTACTGGCACGTGCGCCGCATGGTTATTGACCATGACGACGCGGACGACCTTGTACAGGATGTATTTATTAAGGTTTGGAAAAACCTGGCCGGTTTCCGTAACGACTCGCAGTTGTACACCTGGATGTACCGCATAGCCAGCAATGAATGCATCACTTTTTTAAATAAAAAGAAACAAAGAAACAATGTATCTATTGAGGACGAGGCGTATAACCTTTCTGATACACTGGCCGACTCGAGCTACTTTAACGGCGACGCGGCACAAAAAAAATTACAGAACGCCATTATAACTTTACCCGAGAAACAACGGCTTGTATTCAACATGAAATATTATGATGATATGAAGTACGAAGAGATATCGCAGGTATTGGGTACCAGTGTGGGGGCATTAAAAGCCTCGTTTCACCTGGCGGTTAAAAAAATTGAGGCTATTTTACTGGCAGAAGATTAAATTTAAAATGTTGTTAAACCTTTTCATCTAAATTTCATCTATAAGGTAATCATGGCAAGGGATATAGAAAATAAAGAGTGGCTGAATGATCATGCAAAACTTAAGCAGGTTAGTACAAAAAACCCGTTTACAGTGCCTGACGGCTATTTTGAGGGATTAGGTGAGCGCATTACATCGGCAATAAAACTGGATGAGTTGAAAAACTCAATAGCTCCGGATTGCTTTACTGTGCCTGAAAATTATTTTGAAGAATTAAAAAGCAACATACAAAGCCGTATTGCTGTTGACGATGCTATAAACGCGCAGCCAACAGGCCTTACCGTTCCTGAAAACTATTTTGACGAACTAAGCAGCAACATACAAAGCCGCATAGCGGTTGAAGAGTTATTGGATACGCAGGATACAGGCCTTACCGTACCTGCAAATTATTTTGAGGAACTGACCAATAACATACAAAGCCGCATAGCGGTTGAAGAGTTATTGGATACGCAGGATACAGGCCTTACCGTACCTGCAAATTATTTTGAAGAATTAAGCAGCAAGATCCAAAGCAGGATAGTGGTTGAAGAGGCATTGGTTAACGCCGAAGATACTTTAACAGTTCCGCAGGGGTATTTTAACCAGTTAAACCAGGACATACTGGCTAAAACGGTTAATAAAAAAGAAGTTGTAAAACGCAAAAGCGCTGTTATCCGGATGCTTTCATCAACCGCGTTCAAATACGCGACTGCCGCTTGTTTTGTAATGATGATAGGTACCGGGGTATTTTTACAGTTTGAATCGCCAAGCGCGGTGCATAACCGTTCTTTCCTGCACAAAGAATTATCAACCATACCGGCAACCGATATCCAGGATTATCTGGAAGAAACTGTTGACGGTGGTGATACACAGCACACTGTATCTTCTGAAAATTTACCTGTAAGCACCGCCGACCTGAAGGCTGCTTTACAAGATTATACCGACCAATAAGATATGACAGTGAATAAGTTGTACCAACATATTTTTGTTATATTACTCATATCATGTGTCAGCCTAAGCGCTTTTTCGCAAGATCTGCGCATGGGTTTCAGGCGGCAGCAGCCCAATAACCGGGTTGTCGAACCACGGGCGTTCAACCCAGGCATGCGTAAAATCCAGGTGGTTAAAGAAGCCTTTATCAGCCAGCAGCTTTCGCTGTCGCGCGAACAGGGGCAAAAATTCTGGCCCATGTACCGCAGGTATCAAAGCGAGCTTTTTGAGGTAAGACGTTTAAAACGCTTAAACAACTCTGACGCGCAGGCAAACGGCGCTGACCAGGTTAAACGCGATCTGGATTACGACGCGCAACTGGTAGAGATCCGCAAGCGTTATAATGACGAGTTTATGAAGGTACTGCCACCCGAAAAGGTGAGCCAGCTAATAAAAAGCGAACGCGAGTTTAACGACGAACTGGTAAGAAAACTGCACGAACAAAATACGCCGGCACCGTAATCAAAATATTTATCGGACAATAAAAGGCTTATCGCATAAAGTGGTAAGCCTTTTGTATTTTTGGCCTTATGTTAACCCTTCGCCAGTTATTTTTAGCCAACAACGCGCAAACCACAGATTTCCCGCTGCTATTGGAGTTTGAACGCGCCGAAGGTGTTTACCTTTATGACAGTGAGGGTAAGGCTTATATCGACCTGATATCGGGCATCGGCGTAAGTAATCTTGGCCATAGCAACCCTAAGGTAATTGAGGCTATAAAACAACAGGTTGACAAATATATGCACCTGATGGTGTACGGCGAGTATGTGCAGACCCCGCAGGTACGTTTCGCCGAAAAGCTGGTATCTGTATTGCCTCAAAATTTACAGTCGGTGTACTTTGTTAACTCGGGTGCCGAGGCTGTTGAAGGGGCTTTAAAACTGGCCAAACGATTTACCGGCCGTCAGCAGATCATCGCCTGTAAAAACTCTTACCACGGCAGTAGTCATGGCGCGCTAAGCGTAATGGGTAATGAGGACTTTAAGCAGGCTTATCGTCCGTTATTGCCGGGTGTTAGCTTTATCAGGTTTAATAACCCTGCCGATCTTGAACTCATTTCCACCCAAACTGCCTGTGTAATTATTGAAACCATACAAGGCGAAGCCGGCATCCGTGTGCCTGATATAACTTATATGCAAGCCCTACGCAAACGCTGCGACGAAACAGGCACACTGCTTATCCTCGATGAGATCCAGGCCGCCCTGGGTCGCACAGGTAAATTGTTCGCCTTTGAGCATTTTGGCATTGTGCCTGATATTTTGTTGCTGGCCAAAGCCTTGGGTGGCGGCATGCCGATTGGCGCGTTTATATCATCCAACAATATAATGGGCGCGCTGAAAGAAAACCCCATACTGGGCCACATAACCACCTTTGGCGGTCACCCGGTATGCTGCGCGGCAGGCTTAGCAGCTTTAGAGGTATTACTGGATGAAAACCTGGTAGCTACCGTTGCCGAAAAGGAAGCCTTAATGCGCAAATTGTTAGTCCACCCCGCCATAAAAGAAGTGCGCGGCAAAGGCCTGATGCTGGCTATCGAACTAAAGGACTTCGACACCAACAAAAAGATAATAGACCGCTGCATTGCCAACGGCATAATAACCGACTGGTTTTTACACTGCGACAATGCCATGCGGATAGCGCCCCCGCTAATTATTACTGCTGATGAAATTGAAAAGGCCTGTGGGGTTATTTTGGAGGCGATCAGTTATTATTGTTAAAGTTCAGTTAATTGGCAAAAAGTTTAAATATCTAAAACGCTATCTTTATTGGTATGGATATCGAGATCGAATATTTACTTGGTTTGTCAGAGAATGACTTTTGGAATAACCTGCCTGAAGAAGTAAAGCAAAGCATAAACAAAGCCAAATCAGAACTTGACCATGGAGAAGGAATTCCTCATCAGCAAGTAATGTCAGATATTAAAGCCCGTTTTCTGAACAGATAGTATTATCCCAACTAAGGGTAATAGTTGATGTATATCTTATATGAGCTTTAAAACACACCAAAATAAAATTACATTAAACAATGGATATTCAATTGATTTTGAATACCCAATCAAAGAAGCTCTGCTTTTAGAAGATGTCATTATAATTTTAATAGAGGCTCCGCCTAAAATTATATATAATCATAATGTATTTGCTATAAGTTCGACGGGGGACTTTCTTTGGCGAATAGGCGAAGTTCAACTGTATTATTGGGGATCGAATAATTGCCCATATATTGGCGTGGAACTCAATAATAACAATGAGGTGGTGCTATTTAATTGGTGTGATACTGCGGTAATAATTCAGCCAGAAACGGGTGCAGTTATTAGAACTTATCAAACCAAGTAGTTAAACCGCCATATTTCTGATGACGCTATGTTGTCAGTTTTTTGTCCCATTTTGTCCCACCATTTTCTGTTAAAAATCTATATTTCAATATTTAGTTAAAATAACTGTCCCACTTGTCTCATCTGTCTCACACTCGCGTGGGACAGCGCAATATAAACGCGTGCTTATTTCCATAAATAACTTCGAACAATCGCAATGTAACAAAAGGGTTACCATACGTTGAGATGGTACTTTGGTATGGTTTATGCAAAATGTAGGTTATACTGCTAAAAAGTGCATTTTATTAAAGGAAACAGGCTTTTCATGGAGTAATTGCACCTTTTTCAAGTCAGTATACTATACAACAAAACAATTAGTATACCATGACCCCGATCAAAACACTACCAAAAAATATGAAAATAGCATACATCTCAACCTATCCACCTCGCGAATGCGGTATTGCAACATTCAACAACAACCTGATGAAAGCCATCGGTTCTAATTTCCCTGAAAGAAGCAATGTGCTTAAAGGTGATTTTGTTGTGGCTTTGACAGATTCTGAAGATATCCACGAATATGAATACCCCGACGAGGTGAAGTATGTTATCCGCCAAAACCATCAAAAAGACTATATCAGAGCAGCCAATTATATCAATACCAGCACTGCCGATGTATGTATCATGGAGCATGAATTTGGTATTTACGGTGGCGAAAGCGGTATCTACATACTACCGTTAATAAACAGGTTAGAGAAACCCTTAATATCAATTCTGCATACCATACTAAAAGATCCCAGCTATGTACAACGTGTTATTATCCGTGAGATAGCTGAGCAATCGTCAAAAATAATTGTGATGAGCCAGCGGGCGGTAGAGTTTTTAACCACCATATATGATATCCCAATTGAAAAGATCCAGATCATTGAGCACGGTGTACCTGATCTGGAGGCACCCGAAGACAACCCTATAAAGAATATAATTCCGTTTAAAAACCGCCGGGTACTATTAACGTTCGGTTTGATCAGCCGTAACAAAGGTCTGGAAACTGTGGTACGTGCCTTACCGCGTATTGTAAAGGACCATCCGGACGTGGTTTACGTGGTATTGGGCAATACGCACCCGGGGGTAATTAAGAATTCGGGTGAGGAATATCGCGATCATTTAAAGACACTGGCCAATCAGTTAGGCGTATCGCAAAACCTGGCGTTTGTAAACAAGTTTGTTGCCGAAGAAGAACTGATCCAATACCTGTCGGCAGCCGAGATCTACGTTACACCATACTTGAACGAAGCACAAATAACCAGCGGAACGCTGTCGTATGCTGTCGGTGCAGGATCAGCCGTGGTATCGACCCCATACTGGCACGCGGTTGAACTTCTTGACCATAACCGTGGCCGTTTGTTCGATTTTAAAAATGCCGATGCCCTAGCAGACATTGTGATTGAATTGCTTGACCAGGAACGCGTACTTAATGAGTTAAAGCAAAACGCTTACGAATATGGCTTACATTTACGCTGGCCCGCAACAGGCGCCGAGTTTATAAAAGTTGCGCAAGAGGCGTTATATGAGCATGACTACAGGGACAAGATCCTGAAAAACAGCATTGTTGACCCTGAAGTTATGCCTAAGTTTAACCTTGCACACGTATTGCGATTAACGGATGACACCGGCATAGTACAACACGCCAAATATGGCATACCTAACTTGAAAGAAGGGTATTGTTTGGATGATAACGCAAGAGCGCTGATCATGGCTATTATGGCCCACAAACGCAGCAACAGCAAAGAGGCATTTGAATTATTGCCTATCTACCTGAGCTACATTCACTATATGCAAACGGATGACGGTAACTTCCGTAACTTTTTGAGCTTTAGCAGGCAATATTTGGATGAGGTTGGTTCAGAAGATTCGTACGGACGTACCATTTGGAGTTTGGGTTATCTGATTGCTTACGCGACAAGCAATTCTTACAAAGAGTTTGCTACCGAAATATTCCAAAAATCAATACCGCATTTCAAATCATTAAACCATTTGCGCGGTGTAGCCAATACGGCTATAGGTGTGGCACTATACCTGCAGGTACACCCTACCGACGAAGGCATGGTAAATGAGTTGGTAAGACTGACCAACCCATTGGTTGAGGCCTATGAAAAAAACCGCTCTGACGATTGGGAATGGTTTGAAGACAGCATGACCTATGATAATGCTATTTTACCATTGGCACTGTTGCATTCCTGCCAGATAACCGGAAATGAGCGGGTAAGAGAAGTCGCATTGAAAACCATGTCCTTCCTGGATAACCTTACCCTGTCAAACGGATATTTAAGCCCGGTAGGCAATGAAGGCTGGTACCAACGCGGCGGTAAATTCCCGATCTATGATCAGCAGGCTATTGAGACAATGGCCATGGTGCTGATGCATTTCCAGGCTTACCAGTTATTCCGTAAGCCGGAGCATATCGAGAAAATGTTCTTGTGCTATAAATGGTTCCTGGGCGAAAATACCCTACGCGCGCCATTATATGATCACGAAACCAAAGGCTGCTGCGATGGCTTATTACCAACAGGCATCAACCGTAACCAGGGTGCAGAAAGTACTTTAGCTTATTTAATATCGCACTTAACCGTATTGCAAGCGTTTGAGCTGGAGTATGAGTATAACCGGTTCTCGCAAAAATTGGTAAGTGCCAAATAAATGAAAGCAGCCGTATTATCTCCCGTTGCCTGGCGCACACCGCCCAGGCATTACGGGCCGTGGGAGCAGGTGACTTCAAACATAGCCGAAGGTTTGGTTAAATTGGGGGTTGATGTAACACTTTTCGCCACAGGCGATTCTATAACCTCGGGTACCTTAGCATCCGTTTGTGAAAAGGGTTACGAAGAAGACCGTACGCAAGATGCCAAGGTATTGGAGTGCCTGCACATCAGTAACCTGATGGACAGGGCTGACGATTTTGATATCATACACAACAATTTCGACTTTTTGCCCCTCACCTATTCGGGGTTAATAAAAACTCCGGTTATTACTACCATACACGGATTTTCGTCGCAAAGGATAATTCCCGTTTATAAGAAGTATAACCATATAGGCTATTATGTATCCATCAGCAATAGCGACCGCAGTGCCGAACTTGATTACTTAGCTACGGTTTACAATGGCTTAGATACCAGGGACTTTGTTTTTAACGATAACCCGGAGGATTACCTGCTTTACTTTGGCCGTATCCACCCGGATAAAGGCACCGCCGAAGCGATAGAGATCGCCAAAAAAAGTAAACGTAAACTTCTGATAGCCGGTATAGTGCAGGACGAAGGCTATTTTAAAGAAAAGATAGAGCCGCAATTCAGCGATCAGATAGAATATATTGGCAGTGCCGGTCCTGACAAACGCAATGCCTTATTGGGCAATGCACTGGCGCTGCTGCACCCTATTAACTTTAATGAACCCTTTGGCCTAAGCGTAGCCGAAGCCATGCTTTGCGGCACACCGGTTATTGCCTTTAACAAAGGATCAATGCCAGAATTGATCAAGGATAATGAAACCGGCTTTCTGGTTAATAATATCGACGAGGCTGTAAATGCCGTTGAGCGCTTAAAGGATCTTAAAAGAGAAGATTGCTATAACTGGGCCACCGCGCAATTTTCGTGCGATAAAATGGTGAGCGATTATTTGAAGTTGTATCAGCAGATATTGGGACGTTAGTAAATCTTATTAACAAAATTTGATTTGTACGATGAAAGCCTGGATGCAAACAATTGCCCTTTTATTGTTTAACTATTTCTTTTGGCCCTGATTTTACTATTTTAGAAGCTCAATGCCTTATCATTATGCTAAACAAATATTTGACCTTATCCTTGCTTTTTTTAACGTTATGTATTTTAGCTTGTAAAAAAGATAAAAGCACAGATTATGCCAATGTTGTCTTTCCACATAAATTGTATGTTACAGGCGTAACGCAAAAAGGAACGATAAGGGTTTATACAGCTAATGGCGAAATAACTGATATGGCCTTAAAGAATAAGTTCATAGGGAAAGACAGTACATATTTCAATTTGGCCTACCAACCAAGCGACACCAGTTCAATGACGTTTATCGATAGAGATACCGCCATGTTTTCCTCATCAACTCTAAAATACGCGGTTACCAAAAACATCACGCAGTTTTTATTTACTTCCAAATTTCGCTCTCCGCTTAATAAAAGCGATTTTATATACAATCTTCTCAAGTATCATGACCCTGCACCAGCATCAATCAATGGGGCTGTTATTGAAGGAGAAGTGCGTGTGGGCTATGGTGATTATAACAATTTATCGTTCTCGCGTTTAAGTTATAAAATAGTAAGCTCCTCTTCTTTTCAAAATGTTTTTCAATATAAATCGAGCGCAGGTGCTTTGTTTAATGAGTTTAACAGCTCGGTAATAACCCAATTAAAAACCAACGACACTTTGGCTATACAAGAAGCTGCTGTAGTGCTTAAAAGCAGGTAACCATATAATGCAAACACAAGGCCTGATTTTTCTACAGCCTCGTGATTTCATAATTTAAACTGCTACCTGCTTCTTTTCTTTTTTAGTTACTATCGCATCTTCTTTAAACTTAGCTATCAGCTCGTCCAGGTCAATCTCGGCAAATGAGGTCGAGTAATCAGACAAGCCATACGGGATGATCAGCTTATTATTATTAATGATCGATCCGCAGGAGTAAATCACGTTAGGTACATAACCTTCGCGTTCATCGCTATTCGGTATCAGTATCGGTTCTCTGAGCCTGCCTATTTCAACTTCCGGGTCTTCAAGCTTTAATAAGCTTGCCCCTAACACGTAACGACGCATTGGACCAACGCCATGGGTAATTACTATCCAGCCGTGCTCGGTCTCAATCGGCGACCCACAGTTACCTATTTGCACAAACTCCCAGCTAAACTTAGGCTTTTGCAGCAGTATTGGTTTCTCCCATATATTGATCTTATCCGAATACATGATATAATTATTACACCCGTCAATGCGCGAGATCATCACATATTTACCGTTTACCTTCCGCGGGAACAAGGCCAGGTTTTTATTCTGCGCACCCGCTCCGTATAACGGCATGATCTTGAAGTTATAAAAATCGGTGGTTTGCAATAATTTTGGCATGATCAGGGCGCCGTCATAAGCGGTATAAGTTGCATAATAAATACAACTACCGTCGTCAGTTATAAACTCAACAAAACGCGCGTCCTCAATACCTTTACGCTCGTACTCTGATATAGGGAAGATCACCCGGTCTGATATATCGGTATCTAATGAAAATACAATCTCGTAATATGAGTCGGCCAGCCAAAGCACTTTATCATACTCCAATTTTTTCATATCGCTTTCCTGCAGCTTTTGCGAATCAATAATGATGCGCCTCAGGTTCGAGTATTCAAAATGGTGATCAAGCTTAGCCTCAAGCTCATTCAACACATCAATGTTTATCTGGGTGATAGCAGCTTTATCAAAAAACAGCTTTTTGTTATAAACCGCGTTGCGTACTATTTCGGCCTCATCAATATAATTACCGGCAGGTAATACGGTGATCTCATTGTTCTTATCGATGAGTGCACGACGGAACGTAATAGACGAGATATGCCCCTCGCCCACTGCCCTGAAACTCATGATCACCCTGCGCTCGCCTTCAGAAAGCTCGGTCTGATCAGGATCCTGGATAATAGACGGATTAAAGAACGCCGCAGATTCAATAGAGTATTCGTGCGTAAAATAAGAGCCTATTAACAGTTTACGGTACACAGTAAGTGTATCATAATCAATATTCAATTCGGCTAAAAGTGGTTTTAACTTGCTGCAATGCCTGTTTAAAACACGGGTAATATTACGGTGGCGTTTAGAGTATTCCTGCAATAATGGAGAGATGATACTGAAAGCCTCTTCTTCACTTATACTGATAACACGTTCAAGTACTTCTTTGGCCCGGTCATTCCCGTTAAAAAAGAATCTTGCAATTACACGCTTGGGATCTGGATTAACTCTTACTGGCTTACGTTCGACAGATAACTTCATATATAAATAATACGTTTTATGATTAACACAAACTTGTATGAATTGATTTGCTTAATTTCTTTTTTATTGATGGCAATTTGTTGACGGAATTAATAAATGAATGTTTGATCAATTAACAACAGATTGCTCACCAAAAATCAAACCATACTATTGCGTTTAATAAGATATGATTTTAAGATACTGTAGTATCCATCCTGTATGGCGGCGTCAACCATATCAATATGGTATTGCGCGCATTTTAGTTCGAGCTGGTGTTTGTATTGCTGCAATGAGTTTTGATAGGCCTGGCGGATCTTACCCGGATGCACCTTTACTTCATCGCCGCTTTCTATATCAATAAAGTGGTGCGGGCGGTTGTCAAAGTTAAAGTCCAGCTCTTTTTGCTTATCATTAACATTAAAGATCACCACCTCATGTTTGTTATATTTTAAATGCTGTATGGCGGCGAATAACGCGTTCATTTTTTCAATATCCAGGTTATTTTCCAGCATATCGCTGAATATGATCACCAATGACCGTTGATGGATCTGTTCGGCAACATGGTGTAACACCGAGGTGATATTTGTTGATGTATTGATCTTAGGCTGATTATATTGTTTTTCCAGCTCGGCATACAAGTAAAACAAATGCGCCGAGGTTGATTTTACCGGGCTTATCCATTCAAGCTTATCAGTAAAAAGCCCGAGTGCAAAAGCGTCACGCTGTTTTTTAAACAGGTACATTAAGGATGCAATGGCGTAGATAGAAAACTGCAACTTATTTAACCCTTGCTGCGGAAAATTCATGGACGATGAGGTATCCAGCAATAAATAACAGCGCAGGTTGGTTTCTTCTTCAAACTGCTTTACAAACAGTTTATCGGTGCGGGCCATTAATTTCCAGTCGATATTTTTTACCGACTCGCCATTATTGTACAACCGGTGTTCGGCAAACTCTACAGAAAACCCGTGGAACGGGCTTTGATGTAAACCTGTTATAAAGCCTTCAACTACCTGCCGGGCCAAAAGCTCCAGGTTAGCCAACTGCCGTATCTGCTGATCATCGTTTAGTTGCGACATATTATAAAAGTGCAAAAAAAAAGCGTTACAACATTGTAACGCTTTTTGAAACTTTAATTATATAATAGTTAAGCTAATTGCTTATCTAATTTGCCGGCCAATACTGATTTTGGAACGGCACCAATTTGTTTATCTACAATCTCGCCGTTTTTAAAATATAATAAAGCAGGGATATTGCGGATACCATATTTTACAGATATACCAGGGTTGTTATCAACATTAACTTTGCCTACAACTGCGGTGTCTGCATATTCTTTTGATATTTCTTCAACTACCGGACCAACCATACGACACGGACCACACCATTCTGCCCAAAAGTCAATCAATACAGGTTTATCTGATTTAAGCACAAGCTCATCAAAGTTTGCGTCTGTTATTTCTAAAGCCATGATCTTTTTAATTTATTGTTATTGTTTAACAAATATGAGTATTCAAATTGCTTGCCACAAATACATATATGACATTCTGACAAAGAAATTACTAACATATGCCATATTTATACACTTTGATTTTGGGGTGACATTTTTGTCAGAGAAAACGCCGGCCTTTTTTCAAAACCGGCGCTTTAGTACTTGAATACTATTATGTAATTATAAGGTAGACATACCGCCATCGGCTATCAGCTCGGCACCCAATAAAAATGTTGAGTCGTCTGATGCAAAGAAGGTTACAATTTTTGCCAGTTCTTCTACTGTTCCAAATCTGCCTATCGGGATCTGGCTGATAATGCCCTCACCCATTTTTGTTAGTTGTTCATCACTAATACCCAGTTTTTCTGAACTATGTAATGGAGTACCTATCGGGCCGGGGCTTACTGAGTTTACCCGTATTCTTCTTCCTGTTAATTCTGCCGATAAGTTTTTAGCTAACGATAATAAGGCTGCCTTACTTGCGGCATACACACTTGCGCCCGGCATACCAATATGCGCGTTAATAGATGTATTTAAAATAATCGATCCGCCATCGTTGATCAACGGCAACAATTGTTGCAGGCTAAAGTAAGCACCTTTAAAGTTGATATCCATAATTTCATCAAACAGGTCTTCGCTCATTTGGTCGGCAGTATTAAACTTTGCTATGCCCGCATTGATAAATACAATGTCGATATTTGGTGTAATAGCCCTAATTTGCTCACCTAAGGTACGTATTTGGTTAATATCGGCGCTATCTGCAATTACGCCATGAGCGTTATCACCTAATGATGCCAATGCTTCATTTATTGACTGCTGATTGCGTCCGGTGATGATTACTTTTGCACCTTGTGCTATAAATTCTTTAGCTGTGGCCAGGCCTATACCACTGTTTCCGCCTGTAATTACTGCTGTTTTATTAGCTAACTTTTTCATTATATTTGTTTTTATAGATCAAATATAACCACAGGCAAGAGATCCGTCAAGAATGCACAAATTAGTGTGAAACGCACCTTTTGGTTGGTTATGGGCAGAAATGATTTAAATCAATTTTCGAGTTTTGTAAGATGACAAAAAAAAGACAGGTAGATTATTCTTGCTCGATGGAAGCGGCGCTAAGTGTGATAAGCGGCAAGTGGAAATTGAAGATCTTAAACCAACTGCGCAACGGCCCAAAACGTTACAGTGAAATAAACCGCGGTATTAGCGGTATGACAGAAAAGATGCTTTCGCAACAGCTACGTGAGCTTGAAGAAGACCAGATAATCACCCGCAAAATATACCCTGAAGTACCACCACGCGTTGAATATACCTTTACAGCGCTTGGCCTTGAGATGTCTGTTATCTTCAAATCGCTTGAAGTGTGGGGAAACCATTTTACCAATAACAACAAACCCGATGGCGAAGCAAAAGCCATTGACGAAAGCTGCTTTATCCTTAATAAAGAGGTACTGACCGAAGCCAAGTAATTATTAGTTCAATACCGGTGCAGAATTAGTTACGCTTAAAATATCCTTTGGGGTGCCAATAATTTTATGTGCGATACTTCTTTTTAGGATTTTTGCTTGTATGAAATATAGAAACAATATAGATAAAACCCCTCTCTTTGTTGACTTTGTAAACTACTAAATAAGGGAATATATCAACATTGCTTTCGCGATAATTACGTTTTTTAACAGGATAATGCTCAGGCTTTTCTTTTATAAGTTGAAGTTGTTCTAAAACAGCATTTTTAAATCGATGACCCAGGCCAACAACTTTTTTCTCATACCAAACGCAAGCTTTTAAATATTCCTTTTCTGCTTCGGGGTGCAGAATAATTTCGTATTCCAAAGATTTTTAGAATTTGGCTTTTAATTCCTCAAGGGTTACACCTTTTACTTTACCGCTTTCCAATTCATCCATGCGTCGGTCTAATTCATTAAGAAACTCTTCATCCTCCCAAATACCAACATTTTCCATTACGCCGTCTTCTATCATTGAGTAGATAGCTTCAAGTTTCTTCTCGTCAGCTATATCAATAAAATCGTGTAGTTTCTCTCTAATTACTGCAGTAGTCATACAATATCCTCCAACCCAAATTTAATTATTTTAAATTATCAATTTAACACCGGCGCAGAATTAGTTACGCTTAAAATATCAGCCATCAGATCATCGCTTGGATTTACCCTGTAGCTTTTTGACGGCATGTCGATCAGCATGGCTTCATCCCTTATTTTGAACCTAAGCAGGCAGTTTTTCATCGGGTAGCGTTGATTATTAGCTTCAATAACATCCTGGATGTTATTTAAAAGCTGATCATTAAGCGCATTAAGTTCTAAAAACACGGTTATTGATTTCGTGAGTTTGTCACGCATCTCAGACAGTAGCCCCATGGTGCTGATACGCAGATCCCAGTTATCTTTTTGACGAAATTTCTCTTCGATACTTCCTTTAATATGCAGAAAGTAACCGTTAACCATCAGCGCTTTGTGCTTGATATAATCATCGCCAAACATGGCAAACTCGTACGATTCGTTGTAATCCTCTAACACAAATGTGCCAAAGGGCTTACCTGTCTTGGTCATTTTATGTTGGGCATTACCTACCAGGCCGCCAATAGCCAGTTCACCTTTTTTACGCAGTTGTGCAAAGGCATTAGCTACATCTTCACCGCCTTCGCCCGAGCGGGCTTTTTGCATAGTTTTCAGGTCGCTGATATTAGCGTTGCAATAACGCTCAAGTTCAAGCTTATAATTGTCAAGCGGGTGCCCGGTTAAGTATATGCCGATAACTTCTTTTTCGTATTTCAGCTTTTCAATAAGCGGCCACTCCTCGGCATCGGGCATCGTTGGTTCAGGTATGTATGAAGCAACCGTGCCCCCAAATAATGAAGATTGTGAGGTAGTTTGCGTATTCTGGTAATCGTTAGCGTATTTTATCAACCGTTCAACACCGCTCAAAATACCATTTTCGGTTTTGGCAAAAAATTGCGCACGGTTAAGGCCAAAGCTGTCAAATGCGCCGCCATACACCAAATTCTCGTACGATTTACGGTTTACGTTACGGGTATTTGAGCGCTGTGCAAAATCATAAACCGATTTATACGGGCCGCGTTCAATACGTTCTTCAATTATGCTTTCAACCGCCTTATCACCTACGCCTTTAACACCGGTCAATCCAAAACGGATCACACCATTTTTACTGGCAGTAAATGACAAGTAGCTTTCGTTAATATCAGGCCCCAAAACTTCAAGGCCCATTCGGCGGCATTCTTCCATAAAGAAGGTGATCTTCTCCATGTTGTTCTGGTTATTTAAAACCGCCGCCATATATTCTGACGGATAATGCGCTTTTAAATATGCTGTCTGATACGCCACAAAGGCATAACAGGTAGAGTGCGATTTATTGAACGCGTATTGCGCAAATGCTTTCCAGTCGGTCCAGATCTTGGTCAATTTATCTTTGGGATGGCCTTTTGCCATTGCCCCGTCCATAAACTGGGCCTCCATTTTGTTCAATACCTCAATTTGCTTTTTACCCATGGCTTTACGCAAAACGTCGGCATCGCCTTTACTAAAGCCGGCCAGTTTTTGCGACAAAAGCATCACCTGCTCCTGGTACACGGTGATACCATAAGTTTCGCCCAGGTATTCTTCCATATCCGGCAAATCAAACTCAACCGGCTCATAGCCGTGTTTACGTTTAATAAACGAAGGTATGTATTCTATCGGCCCCGGACGGTATAGCGCGTTCATGGCTATAAGATCTTCAAACTTATCGGGCTTCAGATCGCGAAGGTACATCTGCATGCCGTCACTTTCAAACTGGAACGTACCATTAGTATCGCCACGCTGGTAAAGCTCGAAAGTTTGCTGGTCATCAAGCGGGATATAATCGATAGAGATCTCAACACCGTGATTTTGTTTGATTAGCCTTAATGCATCTTTCAGGATGGTCAGGGTTTTCAGGCCCAAAAAGTCCATCTTGATTACGCCGGCATCTTCAATTACACGGCCGTCATACTGGGTAACAAGCAGATCAGAGTCCTTAGCAGTTGCTACCGGTACAATATCCGTCAAATCATAAGGTGCAATGATGATACCCGCAGCGTGCACACCAGTGTTACGTACAGAGCCTTCCAGTTTCTCGGCCTCACGCAGTACGATACCCTTAAGGTCTGTCGCCTTATAGATCATCTGTAGCTCGGGCACCTGTTCAATGGCCTGTTTTAAGTTGATACCTAAAGTTTCAGGCACCAGTTTCTTTAATGCCGTAACGTCAGACAGCGGCATATCCAGCACACGGCCTACGTCCTGGATACTGGTACGCGCGGCCATAGAGCCATAGGTAATAATTTGCGCTACCTGGTTCTTGCCATATTTATCAACTACATAATCAATAACTTTTTGGCGACCGGCATCGTCAAAGTCCGTATCAATATCGGGCATTGACTTACGATCCGGATTCAGGAACCTCTCGAACAGCAAATTATACTTCATCGGGTCGATATTGGTGATGCCTGTACAATAGGCCACAACAGATCCAGCCGCCGAACCACGGCCCGGCCCGATAAATACTCCGATATCACGGCCGTGCTTAATAAAGTCGGCCACAATTAAAAAGTAGCCGGCAAAACCCATAGTACGGATGGTAAACAGCTCGAAGTTGATACGTTCTTCAACTTCGGGGCTGATATCTATATAACGCTCTTTAGCACCGGTAAATGTCAGGTGCTTCAAGTATTCCCACTGGTTAAGCGTATCCGCGTCGGCAGTGGTATGGATCTTAAATTCTTCGGGGATAACAAAGTTTGGCAGCAGGATATCGCGCTTTAGCTTCAATACTTCTACCTTATCAACTATCTCATTGGTATTATCTAAGGACTCAGGTAGGTCATGGAACAACTTGCCCATTTCTTCCTGCGTCTTAAAATAAAACTGGTCATTAGGGAAACCAAATCTGTAGCCTTTACCGCCTTCCTCATCCGTCGCTATCGGCGTGCTTTGCATGTCGCCCGTGTTGACGCACAATAAAATATCGTGCGCGTTCGAGTCCTGTTGATCCACGTAATGCGAATCATTTGAGCAAATAACCTTTACGTTATATTTCTTGGAGTAAGTAAGCAGTACCTTGTTGATGATCTCCTGCTCGGGGATCTCATGGCGTTGCAATTCGATGTAATAATCCTCGCCAAAAAGGTCAAGCCACCACTTAAATTCGGCTTCCGCTTCTTCAGGCGTCCCTCTTAAAATAGTTTGGGGTACCGACGCACCAATGCAACAGGTAGTAGCTATCAATCCTTTATGGTGCTTTAATATCAGCTCCTTATCAATACGCGGCCACTTGCTGTATAACCCCTCCATGTAGCCGTAGCTGCATAGTTTTACCAGGTTTTTATAACCTTCGGGATTTTTTGCCAAAAACAACTGGTGACGGCGGACATCCTTTTTTTCTTTGGTAAATTGTTTTTTATGCCTGTCTTCAACAACATAAAACTCGCAGCCTACAATGGGTTTAACATTATGCTTGCCCGCCTCGGCAACAAACTTAAACACACCAAACATATTACCGTGGTCGGTAATGGCCAGGGCCTTCATGCCATCGGCTGCTGCTTTCTTATAAAGCTTTGATATATCTGCAGCACCGTCAAGTAATGAAAATTGGGTATGTACGTGTAAGTGCGAAAAATCGGGCATCTCTGATCGTTAATTTTTGGATAAATACAAATCTACCAAAAAACGGGGTCGCGTTTATAGTTGTTGAAAACTCAAAATTGAGCTTATTTATTGCACAAAAAAGCACGATTATGCCATTTTACGGTAAACATTTAGCTTATTTTTTGGTTAAAAAGAGAGTAGTAACAGTATCACCTCTGAAAAATATATAAAATTGGGACGATTTGGACGTATAGCCTTAAAAACTATTCTTTGGATAATTGCGAGTGTCATCTTCTTAGTGTTGCTTGTAATTATTTTAATACAGGTGCCTGCTGTACAAAACTTCGCTAAAGACAAGGCGGTAACTTTTTTACAAAATAAGATCCACACAAAAGTTAAGATAGGCCATATTAGCCTTGGCCTGCCTAAACTGCTGGTGTTAGAGGATGTTTATTTTGAAGATCAAAAGCGTGATACCCTGATAGCCGGCGAAAAACTGAAAGTTGATATCAGCATGCTGCAACTGTTGCACCACAAGGTTGAAGTTAACGAGATCAACCTGGAAGGCATTACCGCAAATGTAAGCCGCGGTAAGGATAGCGTTTTTAACTTCGACTACATTATGAAAGCTTTTGCCGGCGAGCAAAAGAAAGAGGTTAAGCCTACCGACACTACATCTACCATGAAATTTTCGATGGATAAGATCATCCTCGACCGTATCAATATATCTTACAAGGACCTTACTACCGGCAACGACGTGAAATTTATCCTGGGCCATTTTGATACCCGGATAAAAGATTTTGACCTGGATAAGATGAAATTCACTATCCCAAAGATCAACCTGTCGGGGGTGAACGCGCGGGTTATACAAACACCTATGGGCTCGTCCATCGCGCAGGCGGCCAAGGTTGACACTGCCGTTAAACCATTAAATATGGATATTAACCTGGGGACCATCGACGTATCAAAAATATATGTAGTGTACCGCAGCGGCGAAATGGCTGCCAATGTAGACCTGAACAAGTTTTTGGTAGAGATGGACAAGATAGACCTGAAGAATCAAAAAGTAGGCATTAAAAGTATCGAGTTAAACGACACCAAAGCGGCAGTTACCTTTGCCAAACCACAGGTAGTTAAAAAGGCTGCGGTGCAAGCGATAAAGAAATTAGATACCATAGCCGCTAATCCGCAAAGCGGTAAAGGCTGGTCGGCAACGCTGGGCAAGGTGAGTTTTGCCAACGACGACATTCAATTTGATAACGATGCGCAGAAACCAATTGCAAAAGGCCTTGACTTTGCGCACATGCACATCCGTCAGTTAAATGCTGATGCGGAAAACATTTCTTACAACCCTGATTCGCTTTCGGGAAAGATCAACTCGTTCACGTTTAAAGAAAAGAGCGGTTTAAGTATCAATAAATTCCACACCGCGTTTTTCTACGGGCCAAAAAGCGCTTATTTAAATGACCTTTTGGTCGAAACACCGGGCTCGGTAATACAGAAACAGGTACAGGTTAGCTATCCGTCTATTGATGCTATCACCAAAAACATCGGTTTACTGCATATCAAAGCCAATGTTGACGGCACCAGGATCAGTCTGAAGGATGTGTTATTGTTAATGCCTACCATGGCAAGTATGGAGCCTTTTAAACATTCGTCAAACTCAGTATTCAGGATCGACGGAAAAATTGCGGGGCAAGTTAACAATCTTGACATCCCCGAATTTGAAGTACGCGGATTGAACAATACCCATATCAAAGCATCGGCTAAATTAAAGGGCCTGCCTGATATGAATAAGGCCTATTTTGATGTAAACCTTTCCGACTTTAATACCAGCGCCTCCGATATTGCCAAACTTGCCCCTGCGGGAACTATCCCGGCATCGGTAAGCATACCCGCAAGCATGAACCTTAAGGGCAACTTTAAAGGCGGCATGACTAACTTTAATACCAAACTAAACCTGCGGTCAACCTACGGTGCTATGGATCTGATCGCTTCGCTTAAAAATGGTAACAATAAGGCCAAAGCAACTTATTCGGCCAATATTAGGGCCAATAATTTAAACGTTGGCGCGCTTACTAAGCAGCCGCAAATGGTGGGTATGATCACCCTATCGGCCAATATTAAAGGCTATGGGCTTGATCCTAAAAAAGCCAGCGTGCAATTTAACGGCAATGTAGCCAAAGCCTACGTTAAAGGTTATAACTATCAAAACCTGGTAATGAAGGGCACTGCCACTAATGGCAACTACACTGCCGTTATGCGAATGCAGGACCCCAACATCAACTTTAGCCTGGATGCTAAAGCTAATATGAACAAAAAATATCCGTCGGTAAAAGCTGATCTTAACCTGGACAGCCTTAACCTGGAAGCCCTGCATTTTACAACCACGCCGATGCGTGTACATGGCAAAATTATTGCTGACGTGCCAACAGCCGATCCTGATTATTTAAACGCCAACGTAAAGGTGAATGACCTGTTGGTGGTGAATAAAGATCAGCGGATCCGGATAGATTCTATCAGCATGGTATCAACCGCCAATGCCGATAGCAGTTCCTTACGTTTAAAAACCCCCTTCCTTACCGCACGGATGGGTGGCAAATATAAGCTTACCCAAATTGCCCCTGCCATGCAGGATTTGATCAACAAATATTTTAATACTAATTTGGGCAGCCCTGCTCCTAAAACCAAAGCTATTTACTCGCCGCAGCAGTTTAATTTCGCTTTGCGGATAGCTAAAACGCCATTGGTTGCGCAGTTTGTACCAACGCTTACGCAACTAGAGCCGGTTAATATTAACGGACGTTTTAACAGCACAACAGGCGAGTTTACCATAAATGGCATCATGCCTAAAATTGTTTACGGCACCGAAATTATTAATAACGGCAAACTGGCTATCAATACCAATAATAACGCGCTTAATTACAGTTTAACTGTTGATGAGGTTAAAATGTCTTCATCCCTTGACTTATTATACCCAAGTATCAGCGGCAGCGCTAAAGACAATAAGCTAAACATCAGCGTACAGGTGCGTGATAACACCAAAAAAGAACGTTACCGTATTGCCGGCGTATTCAGTGCTTTACCAAACGAATACCAGTTTAGCTTTTTACAGGATGGTGTAATGTTTAACTATATCCCGTGGGCGGTAAATGCCGATAACTCATTGCAATTTGGCGGCAAGGGTATTTTAGCACATGATTTTACCATTACCAACAGCAACCAGGTACTGAGCGTTAATAGCACATCTACCGAATACAATTCGCCAATTAAAGTCGACTTCCGCGATTTCCATATCGAAACGCTTACCCGTATGGCGCAGCAGGATTCGTTACAGGTTGGCGGTGTTATTAATGGGGAGGCCAATATCAGCGATTTCCAGAAATCGCCTAAGTTTACTACTGCCTTGAACGTGGCCGACTTTAGCTTTAAGGGCGATACCGTTGGTAACATCGCATTAAAAGTAGATAACCAGACCGAGAATGCTTTTGCCGCTAACATGAGCATCACCGGTAAAGGTAACCAGGTTGATCTGAAAGGTATTTACTATACCAGCCCCGAAAGTAAGTTCGACCTTGATCTGAGTATAGTGAAGCTGAATATGAAAAGTATAGAAGGCTTTAGCTTTGGCAGTATCCGCAATGCAAAAGGTATAATTACAGGCGACCTTAAAATAACGGGCACCACTGACGCGCCGGTTGTGCGGGGCGATGTTAACTTTAACCAGGTTGGCTTTAACGTAACCATGTTAAACTCGTACTTTACCATGCCTAAAGAAACCATCACCTTTAATCAGGATGGCATACTGTTCAGGGATTTCACACTGGTTGATTCAACCGGTAATAAAGCTATAGTTACAGGTACACTTTACACCAAAACTTTTACAGACTTTAAATTTGGCATTGACATCAACGCAACCAACTTCAGGGCGGTTAACTCAACCGCGGCCGATAATAAACTGTTTTACGGTAAGCTTTACATTGATACCAGGATCCAGGTTCGCGGTACGCAAAATTCGCCCCGGGTAGATGTTAATTTAAGCGTGAACGACAAAACCGATATGACCTTTGTACTGCCGCAAACCGACCCTGGTATTGAAGACAGGAAAGGCGTTGTAGAGGTTATTAACGAGAATGCTCCACAGCTCGATTCTATCATGATGGCTAAAAAGCTTGATTCGCTCAAGCAAACCAGTTTAAGCGGACTTGATGTTAACGCGACCATCAACATCAGCAAAGCCGCCAAATTTACCATAGTGATCGACGAGCGTAATGGCGACGTGGTGCAACTGCAGGGCCAGGCCACGCTAAATGGCGGCATTGATCCAAGCGGAAAAACTAGTCTGACCGGAACTTATACCGTTGAAGATGGTTCATATAACCTGGCTTATGCCACAGTAAAACGTACCTTCAAATTTAAAAAAGGCAGCTCAATAACCTGGACGGGCGACCCTACCAGCGCGGATGTTAACCTGACTGCCATTTATGTAGCCAACGTGCCGCCTATTGACCTGGTAAATCAGCAGGATGATGGCAGCAGCAGTTCGACCATGCTGAAGCAAAAGTTACCGTTCAACGTATTGCTTAATTTAAAGAACCAGTTGCTTAAGCCGGATATCAGCTTTGACATTGTGTTGCCTGATGATAATTATACGGTATCGCCTGATGTGATCTCGACTGTTAATACCCGTTTATCGCAAGTTAGGCAAGACCCTAACGAAATGAATAAACAAGTATTGGGCGTACTGGTACTTGGCCACTTCATTGGCGATAACCCGTTACAAAGCCAGGGCGGCGGTACGGGTATAAATGGCGCTATCCGTAATAGCGTAAGCAGCTTGTTGTCAGATCAATTGAACAAATTAGCTGGCAACTTGATCGGCGGTGTGCAGTTGAGCTTCGACCTTACTTCTGGTGCCGACTATTCTACCGGTGTTCAGCAAAACCGTACAGATCTGAATGTAGGCCTGTCTAAACAATTCCTGAATGACCGCTTGACAGTTACTATAGGTAACAACTTTAACCTTGAAGGACAAAATCAGCCGGGACAAAAAACTACTGATATAGCAGGTAACCTATCTGTAAATTATAAGCTGACACAGGATGGCCGCTACATGATCCGTGCTTACCGTAAAGATGAGTTTATTGTTGTTGAGGGGCAAGTGGTTGAAACAGGTGTAGGTTTCTCGTTAACCTATGAGTACAACCGCTTTAAAGAGCTTTTCCGCGGGAAATCAAAACGCGATAAAGCGCTGCAAAAAGAATATAACGACAAACAAAAAGAACAAAAGAAAGAGCAGAAAGCTGCCGATAAACAACATGACGACAACGTAGCGCCTGTTGTACAACCGGCTGATAAACCTGCCGAGCAAAAACAAACTTCAAACTAACGTATGGCTAAGCTTAGATATATACTTATTGTTGTAATTGCCGTTTTTTTAAGCGCCTGCAGCACCACCAAATACCTGGGGCAGGGGCAAAAGCTTTATACCGGCGCCGAGATAAAGATTACGGATAAGCAAAATTCTAAAAAAGGTGATATAGGTCCTATTACTGACGATCTTGCATCGCTGTTGCGCCCTGCTCCAAATAGCACCATATTAGGTATGAGGTACAAATTGTGGATCTATGATAAAACAAGGACCAATAAAGTAAAAGGTCTAAAGCATTATTTGAATACCCACTTAGGCGAACCGCCCGTATTAGCCAGCAGCGTAGATCTGATTAAAAACGCCATTATTTTACAAAACAGGCTGCAAAACAAAGGTTACTTTTTGGCACAGGTAAATGGCGACACCGTCAGCAAAAAAAATTCAAAGTTGGCCAAAGCGGTGTACACCATACAAACGGGACCGGCTTATCATTACCGCCAGATAGGTTTCCCTACGGATAAGGACGACCTGGATACCGCCGTAGCAGGTACATCAAAAGAAAGTTTGTTAAAAGTTGGCGATCGCTATGACCTGGATGTGATTAAGAACGAACGGATCCGGATCGATGCCAAACTAAAAGAACGCGGTTTCTTTTACTTCTCGCCCGATAACCTGATCATGCGGTATGACAGCACCAAGGCAGATCATACCATAGATATGTTTGTGAAGGTGAAGGAAACCACGCCTGACCAAGCGCGCTGGATCTACTCTATCCGTAACATCTATGTCTACCCAAGATATTCGCTGCGTGACACCTCACTTAAGTTAGATTCGGCACAGCATTATGCCTGGTACAATGTGATTGACCCACGAAAAACCGTGCGTCCGTTTATATTCAAAAATACCATAATGCTGCATCCTAATGATATTTATAACCGTACCGAGCATAACAACAGCTTAAACCGCTTTATTGAATTGGGGCCGTTCAGTTTTGTTAAAAATAGGTTTGAGGATGTTACGCCCGACTCGCCAAAATTGGATATTTATTATTTCCTTACACAGGCCAAACGTAAATCGCTCACAGCCGAAATTGTGGCGCGCCAGACGTCGGCAAATTATGATGGTACGCAGTTTAACCTGACATTCAGGAACAAGAACGCGTTTAAAGGCGGCGAGCTGTTTACCCTCAATTTTTTCACCAGTACAGACAAGCAATTTGGCAAGTATAACAACGGGTTCAACGTGTTCCAATTTGGTGTGCAGCCTTCTATTGTATGGCCGCGTATTGTGGGCCCGGTTGATATTAAAACCAACAACGCCTATATCCCCAAAACTATCCTGACAACGGGCTATACGCTTATTGACCGTACCAAGCTTTACCGGTTAAATTCATTCAACCTGGCGTTCGGTTATCAATGGAAACCCAATTTGCACAAACAGCATATGCTTAATCTATTGGAGTTTAGTTATGTTGATGCAGAGCATGTCAGCCAGCTTTACCAGGACAGTATCCGTAAAACACGTAACCCTACCCTAACCCACGTTATTAATAACCAGTTTACTTTTGGCCCAAGCTACAGCTACACTTTTGATAACTCGACCGAAGAGTTCAGGACCAACAGCATTTATTACATGGGTAAAGTTAGCTCGTCTGCCAGCTTGGTAGGTATCGCCACCGGCGCTGATACTTTGAGTGGCAAGGTGAAAAAATTATTTGGCACACCGTTTAACCAATATCTTAAGTTTGAAAACGATCTGCGGTATTTCCACAAACTTTGGCCGGGCGGTAAAATAGCCAGCCGCATGCTGGTTGATGTTGGCGTACCTTATGGCAACTCAACCATATTGCCTTACAGCCAGCAATTCTTTATCGGTGGGCCTAACAGCTTGCGCGGTTTCCAGGCACGTTCAATAGGCCCGGGATCATATTACCCGGCAGCATCTGTAACCAATGGCACCCAGTTTTTGCCTGATGAGTCGGGAGATATTAAGCTGGAAGCTAACATTGAGTATCGCCAAAAATTATTCAGCATTGTTGAGGGAGCCCTATTCTCTGACGCAGGTAACATCTGGCTGATGAGAAGCCATTACGGTCTGCCCGGCGCAGCTTTTAGCAAACACTTTCTGAACCAAATGGCTGTTGATGCCGGTGCGGGTTTACGTTTTGACCTGTCAGTACTGATATTACGTACCGACTTCGGTTTCCCGCTGATCAAACCGAGATCAACCAATACAGGCATTGTCGACGGTGTTGATTATACCAACTCCGGCTGGCACGGATCGAATATGGTATTTAATTTGGCTATCGGGTATCCGTTTTAAGGTTTAATGAGTGAATTATTGAATGAGTGATTGAGTGAATGTTTTCGCTTTAATAATACACTATTTCATTATCTTAGTTCAGAAAACAAAAAATCGCAATTCATATTACCTTGTGTATGAAAACATTAAAATGGTTACTGGCTGTATGCCTTGTTGCAATAATTTTTAGTGCATTTGTAACCGGTAAAAAAAGCAAGGTTGCAATAAAATTGGCCGACTCGTCAGGCTACCAGGTTGATACATTAGTTAAAAACATGAAGGTGCCCTGGCAAATTGTTTTTTTGCCGGATAATACCATGCTGTTTACCGAGCGTACCGGCAAACTTCGTGTTTATCGTAATGGTAAACTGGTAGACAAACCTGCGTTTATTATTCCTAACATCCCGCAGCGTAATAAAACCGGCATGCTGGGTATGGTATTGCATCCTGATTTTATTCATAATCGCTTTATTTATATAGCTAATGATTATTGGCTGGGCGATAAGATCCGCCTGCAGATAGTGCGTTATGAATTTAGAAACGATACACTGGTAAAACCATTCATTATCCGTAATGATATTCATGCCAACCAAAACCACACCGGTTGCCGGCTGGTGTTTGGACCGGACAAGAAACTATACATTACCACCGGCGATGCGGATGAGGCTATATTAGCACAGGACCTAAAAGCGCTAAATGGTAAAATATTAAGAGTAAATGATGATGGCACCATACCGGCTGATAATCCTTTCTTTAAAAACGATACTGCAAAAAAAGAGATCTGGAGCTACGGACACCGCAACCCGCAGGGATTGGCATTTGAACCTGGTACAAATACGCTGTTTGACTCTGAGCACGGCCCTACCGGCGGCGATGAAGTTAACATCATTAAACCGGGCCTGAATTATGGCTGGCCTATCATCCATCACCAGATGACGCATGAAGGCATGGTATCGCCCCTAGCCGAGTTTACCCCGTCAATCGGACCAAGCGAAGCCATGTTTTATAATGGCGATAAGTTTCCGCAGTTAAAAGGCAAGCTATTGGTAACCTGCCTGCGCGGCGAAGGACTGTTGAAGATCACCCTGAATAATGACAAGGTGGTCGATCAGGAAATAATGCTGAAAAAGCAATACGGCCGCATCCGCTCGGTGGTCACCGGGCCTGATGGCTATATTTATTTCTCCACCTCGCAGGAAGACCCTGTAGAGGGACAGCCGCGCCCGGGCTATGACATGGTTTGCCGCCTCCGTCCGTCGGGCAGTAAAAACACCATGCTATCATCGCAAAAAATAACCGCAAATACGGTAGCGCAAACATCACCCGCAAAAATGACCACATCTATGCTGGTACAGCAAATGTGCGCCAGTTGCCACGGCGATAATTTAAAAGGCACTGATAAAGGCGCGAACTTAATGGCTGCTCAGCTAAAACACGGTTCTACAAAACAGGCTTTGATCAATACGATTACCAACGGAGTTTTAGATAAAGGAATGCCGGCCTGGAATGGTGCTATAAGTACTGCTGATATTGACAAAATAGCGGGATATATTATTGCGAAACGGAAAGCGTCAACTTTAAAAAAATAGTGATCATCCGATGTATTGCGCCATCCAAATATTGGCAGCACAATCAGGATCATTTTCCTGGTATTTTAAAATCTTAAAATGATGTTCGGCTAATAAGGTTTCATATTCCGATGTATCTAACGACGCGTGAAATAAATTCTCGCCGCCATTAACACCCCAAGCTTCGCCATGTTCAGTCCCTGATGTAAACATCAAAACTCCGTCCTTATTTAATTGAGCTGCAAACAGTGAAAACATCGCCGGCTGATCATCCGCAGGCAAATGAAAAAAGCTATGCCAGGCAATTATCGCGTCAAACTTCCGATTCAAATTAAGCTCACGCATATCCTGCAAAACAAATTCTGTTTCAGGGAAATTAAGCCGGGCAATTTTTAGCATTTCGACACTCGCGTCAACACCAACAACGCCTATTCCTTGCGTCAATAAATAGCGCAATATCGGCTCGCCGGTACCACAGCCCAGGTCAAGCACTGTAGCATTTTGGGGCAGGTAACCGATCAAATTGTCCAGGCAACTTTTCTCAATTAGATTTTGAGGTCTATTTTCAAAGAACCATTGAGCTATCTTGTTGTAAATCTTATAAACGTCTTTTCTTTCGCCTTCCTGCATAAACAAATATCGGTAAAAGCAATGAGCTAACTACGTCATTGCGAGCGATAGCGTGGCTATCTCTGCGCGATAGTTATCCGCCTGGCTTGTAGAGATTGCCATGCTCGTTCCTCGCTCGCAATGACGCTTCGGAAAATATGCATAAAAAAAAGCCGCTCAATGAGCGGCTCTAATCTTGTTAAATTCGAAATTGATCCCGATAGCTATCGGGACGAAATTCGAAATCCGCCTACGTATCTATCCTCGCGTATTTAGCGTTTTTCTCTATAAACGCGCGGCGTGGGGCAACCTCATCGCCCATTAACATAGAGAAAGTATGGTCGCATTCGGCAGCGTTTTCAATGCTGGCTTGTTTTAAAGTACGGCGTGCCGGGTCCATGGTGGTTTCCCATAATTGCTCGGCGTTCATCTCACCCAAACCTTTGTAGCGCTGTACGTTTACGCTCTCTTCTTTACCGGCACCTTTAAGGCGTTGTATGGCACGGTCGCGTTGCTCGTCGTTCCAGCAATATTCAAACTCCTTACCTTTTTTAACCTGGTAAAGCGGCGGCGATGCAATGTAAACATATCCTGCTTCGATCAACTCCTTCATATAACGGAAGAAGAAAGTAAGGATCAGGGTTGTAATGTGCGATCCGTCAACGTCAGCATCCGTCATGATCACAATTTTGTGGTAACGTAGCTTGGTTAAGTTCAGGGCTTTATCATCTTCAGGCGTACCGCGGCTAACGCCAAGGCCGGTGAACATATTTTTTATCTCTTCGTTCTCATAGATCTTGTGCTCCATAGCTTTCTCTACGTTAAGGATCTTACCCCTTAACGGCAAAATAGCCTGGTATTCGCGGTCGCGGCCCTGCTTAGCAGTACCACCCGCCGAGTCACCTTCGACAAGGTAGATCTCGCATAAAGCCGGGTCGCTGTTGGCGCAATCAGATAACTTGCCGGGTAAGCCTGAACCGCTCATTACGCTTTTGCGTTGTACCAGTTCGCGCGCTTTACGTGCAGCTGCACGGGCAGTAGCGGCCAGTACAACCTTATTCACGATCATGCGGGCCTCTTTAGGGTGCTCTTCAAGGTAATTACCTAAAATTTCACCTACGGCCTGGTCAACCGCGCCCATTACCTCGTTATTACCTAATTTGCCTTTGGTCTGTCCTTCAAACTGTGGTTCTTGTACCTTTACAGATACAACCGCAGTTAAACCTTCGCGGAAGTCATCGCCGGTAATTTCAACTTTAAGGTTTTTTAATAAACCTTCTTTATCAGCATAGCTTTTTAACGTACGGGTCAAGCCCCTGCGGAAACCGGCCACGTGCGTACCGCCCTCAATAGTGTTGATGTTATTTACGTACGAGAAAACATTCTCTGAGTAGGTATCATTGTATTGCAAAGCCAGTTCAACCGGTATGCCTTGTTTAATACCGTCAACATAAATAGGCTCCGGGATGATAGATGTACGCGTGCCATCCAAAAATTTAACAAACTCGCTCAAACCACCTACCGAATAAAACTCTTCCGAAAGGAAAGTTCCGTCTTCGTTCGGCTCGCGCTCGTCGGTTAAAGTTAACCTGATACCCTTATTCAGGTAAGCCAGTTCGCGTAAGCGGGCTGCCAGGGTATCAAATTTGTATTCGGTTGTTAATTGAAATATTTCCGGATCTGGCTGAAAGGTCTGGGTAGTACCTGTCCTATCAGAAGTACCTATCTCCTTAACATCAAACAACGGTTTACCCTGCGCATATTCTTGTGTAAATATTTTACCCTCGCGCTCAACAACAGTTTTCATATGGGTTGACAGCGCGTTAACGCAACTTACACCCACACCATGCAAACCACCTGATACTTTGTAAGTATCTTTATCAAATTTACCACCCGCGTGCAAAACGGTCATTACAATTTGCAGTGCCGATACTTTTTCTTTGGTGGTGATACCGGTTGGGATACCCCGGCCATTATCGACAACGGTAATTGAGTTGCCTTTGTGTATAGTAACGTTTATAGTGTCGCAGTAACCGGCAAGAGCCTCGTCAATGGAGTTGTCAACAACCTCATAAACCAAATGGTGAAGACCTTTTACACCGGTATCGCCAATGTACATGGATGGGCGCTTTCTAACTGCCTCTAAACCCTCTAAAACCTGTATATTATCTGCTGAGTAATTCGATTTGTCTATATTTTCTTCGCTCATAATTGGGTTAAAACAATAACTCACAAAAATACGCATTTTAAGGCACTTTATCACTACTGTTGATAAATATGCGCCGCTATTTGTATCACCTGTAAATGATTAGGATACTTGGTATGAAAGTTTATCTTTGTGAAAAATTTTATTAAAAAGTGATGGCTCATATCAGATAAATATGCCATCATTTATCATCAAAAAATAGCTTTAAATGAAAACTACAGGTTCTGTTTTAACAAAAATTACTTTAGGCATATTGGTAGCAGCAAGCGTTGCTGCCTGCAATAATAAACCTGCCGCTACTCAAACTGTAGCGCCACCTACAACTGCCACCACACCCGATAAAGGAACAACAGTATATATCAACTCTGATTCTTTATTAGCTCAATACACTTATGCTAAAGACATGCAGGACCGCCTCACCATTAAAGGTAAAGCCGCTCAGCAGGAAGTAGCATCAAAGGGCCAGGCTTTACAACGTGAAATTGCCGACTATCAAAAAGTTGCGGCTACTTTGGCTGCTGATAAACGCCAGGAAACAGAACAACGCCTTGCACGCGAGCAACAGGATTTTCAGAAATTTCAGCAAAGCGAAAGTGCAGATTTTCAGAGCGCGCAAAGCACCGAAACCAATAAACTTTACGAAAAGACTGCTGATTTTGCAAAGGAATATGCCAAGCAAAAAGGTTATAAAGTGATATTAACCTACTCAAAAGCTGCCCCGGGTGTATTATATGTCGACCCAAGCCTTGATGTAACTGCTGATGTAGTTAAACAACTAAATGAAGCTTACGCGAAAGACAAAAAATAATTAAACTAATAAAAAAGAAATGCCGGCCTTTTAATAAAAGGCCGGCATTTCTTTTTTATTAAGAGTCAAGAAGCAGGAAACAAGAATCAAGAGTTATTCGTAATTTTATCCTGTCTTGATTCTTGAATCTTACATCTTGAATCTATTAAAATGAGCCACGAAAAATTCATGCAGATGGCAATTGACCTTGCCGAGTATAATGTTAAAGAAGGCCAGGGAGGTCCGTTTGGCGCAGTTATCGTAAAGGATGGTATGGTGCTGGCCCGCAGCGCCAATAAAGTTGTGCCTACAAACGACCCAACTGCCCACGCCGAAGTTTCGGCTATCCGCTTGGCATGCCAGGAATTAGGTACTTTTAACTTAGCCGGATGCGAAATTTATACCAGTTGCGAACCCTGCCCCATGTGCCTTGGCGCTATTTATTGGGCACGGATAGACAAAATTTATTATGCCAACACCAAGGCCGACGCCGCTGCAATAGGTTTTGACGATCACTTTATTTACCAGGAGCTTGACCTGCCCATGGACCAACGCAGGTTACCCATAGTTCAATTGATGCGCGATGAGGCTTTAAATGCCTTCAGGCTATGGACCGAAAACGAGAACAGGACAGATTATTAATGGCTTGTTATTGCATATATTTCTTCACAAATCTTTTCCCGGCTAACGCTCCGCCTTTTTCAATAAAGTAATAACATAATGAGCTTGTAACTATAACAATAAGCGTACAAACAAAAGTTAACAGCCAAAACTGGTTATCGCCTTGTTTGCAAAAGTTTTTTATGGCCGGGGTATTGAAAAAAAGATACAGCACAGACATGTGTGTCAGGTATAAACTATAGCTGACATGACTTATGCGTTTAGCACCTGTGAGTGAAAGCAAGCCGAATAACTGTGAGTCGGTAATTGTGATCAGGAAGAAGAAAACCAGTAATAACAATACCTGCACCACCCCTGTCGCTGTATGAAAAAAGGTAAAAATCAAAACTATCGACAGAACGGCTATGAATGAATTAAGTAAATCGTGACTTTTAATATTCACATTCATGCTTTTAAGTGTGGCACACAGCATGCCGCACAAGAATAAAGGTATTGCAGGTTTGTCAGGATGCCAGAATTGCAGGTGTACCAAACCCAGTATTAAGCCGGCTATGCAGAATAAAAGCGAAACATTTTTCCTGATGAAATACGAGGTAAAAATTAACGAGAAGTAAAATAGCCATTCATAACGCAAAGTCCACACTACCCCAAGCACCCACATCATCTGGAATGTATTGATGTCCCCCATGGTTTGCATCCCGATAAACAGCCATCTGAATAAGGAATAAACCAGGCTTAGGGGCGGCACCTTTATTTGAAATCCTGTAGCAAAACCCACAATTAGCAATACGGGTATTAAAACCGCGTAGTAAACGGGCGCTATCCTGAAAAAACGGTTTACAAATAAGATCTTCCAGTTGGTTTTTCCTTGCGATGAGAGCAGTTTTCCCCAAAAAAGGTAACCAGTTATCATAAAGAATATGGAGACGCCAACCTCGCCCAACAAACCATCAAAGAGGTGGTAAGTACCCCATTTTGAAAACTTTATAGTATAAAGTGTCGAGTCAAAGTGATTAACTACTACCGCGAATGCCAGGAATCCCCTTAAACCATCAATTGAGCTAATGCGATGCCGGGTTGGCGGTTCATCTAATTTTTTAAAAAACGGAAGTGAAATAAATAATAATGCAAATGCTGTTAGAGCGAAAAAAAGCAAATAGACCATACTAACTAAATATACAATTTAATTGCTATTCTGCGAAAAACGGACTGACACATTCTTACTGATCCCCTTTCTCAAAAAAGTCCTCCTGCAGGCCATCTATCTCGCGCCTGTCCCGTTTTGTAGGGCGGCCGGTACCTCGGTCGCGTTTTAGCACCGGAGCCTGGAACATTGATTTAAACGCGGGCGTTTGTTCAACCGGGGTAATATCTTCATAATAACCAACGGCGGTTTTGGCATCCGTACGGCTTTCTAACAGTCCCGTCACCCTGATTACTTTACGGTCCGGCCCTTTTGACACCTGGTAAACTTCGCCCAGCTTTACTTCGTGCGATGGTTTGATATTGTTACCATCCAACTTAACCCGCCCGGCTTTGCAGGCATCAGCAGCAAGCGTCCGCGTTTTAAACAGTCGGATGGACCATAAGTATTTATCTATTCGGAGTTTCTCTTTTTCGGGCATAGTTATAATTTGGCAAATTTAATATTGATTATTGCTTTAGCGAAACTTATCATCGGCCCTTAGCTAAATTCTAAATCCTCTTAAAATTCCCCAACTGGATATAAAAACCAAATAAATAATAAAAAAAGCGATTCCAACTATTTGATACATCCTTTTTTTTGTTGGTATATCATCCGCACCAAATATTTCTTGTACATTCCATAAAAAGGGTATCACAATTGGCGATAAAGCCCAAACCACGGAATTTCCTTTTGAGTATAGTAAACTATCACCGCCTTCCCCTAAAAATAACATTGACATAACCGGGTACATATCGAAAATCAAAAAACCTATTATCAATTGAGCGGTAAGCCTTATCAAAACTTTGATCCAAAACTTGGATTTGGTTGAATTAAACATGGCTGTAAATTACATTGATTGAACATATCAAACAAATCTCCCCAAAATTCCTTTAATTTGTCGTAAAGTTTAAAATACCGATGCAAGATCTAAAGAAAACCATTGAACTGGCCTGGGAAGACAGGAATCTATTACAATACAAAGAATACATAGACGCCATTGAAACAGTTATTGAAAGACTGGATAGAGGCGAGATACGCGTTGCCGAACTGATTGGCAGCCGCTGGCATACTAACGACTGGATAAAGAAAGCCGTTATACTATACTTCCCTATCCGCACAATGGAAGAAATTAAAGCCGGGCCGTTTATGTTTCATGATAAAATGAAACTAAAAACCGACTACCAAACTACCGGCGTACGCGTAGTACCTGGTGCTTCTGCACGCTATGGCGCATATTTGGCAAAAGGCGTTATTATGATGCCGAGTTATGTAAACATAGGCGCTTATGTTGACGAAGGCACCATGGTTGATACCTGGGCTACCGTAGGATCATGCGCGCAGGTTGGCAAACACGTTCACCTTAGCGGTGGTGTAGGCCTTGGCGGCGTACTAGAGCCTGTACAGGCAGCACCGGTTATTATCGAGGACAATTGTTTCCTGGGTTCAAGAGCTATTGTTGTTGAAGGCGTGCATGTAGAGCGTGAGGCTGTATTAGGCGCCAATGTGGTTTTAACTGCATCAACCAAAATCATTGATGTTACCGGCAGCACCCCGGTTGAATATAAAGGCCGTGTACCTGCCCGCTCGGTAGTTATCCCGGGTTCATATACCAAGAAGTTCCCTGCCGGCGATTACCAGGTACCATGTGCATTGATCATTGGCACCCGTAAAGAATCGACCGACAAAAAGACCTCATTGAATGATGCTTTGAGGGAAAATAACGTTGCTGTGTAAAAGATTAGAGATTAGTGGTTAGAGATTAGTCACAGGCGACTATCCTAATCTCTAATCTCCAACCTCTAATCTCTAAATATGAAAATACTGGTAAGATTGCCTAACTGGCTTGGTGATGTAGTTATGAGTACAGCTTTCATCGAGGCGGTTAAGCAAACTTATCCTATAGCGCAGGTTGATGTTATCATCAAAAAAGAGCTTAGTGCAATTGCCTCCCTTATTCCCGGTTTAACCAGGATCCACTCATTTTCAAAAGACGAGTATAAAGGGCTTGGCGGTGTTTACCGCTACGGCAAAACCCTGCGTTCTGAAAAGTACGACCTGTTTTTCACCCTGCCTGATTCTTTATCATCAGCAGTAATGGGTAAAGCTACCGGGGCTAAACAACGCGTGGGCTTTAGCAAAGAAGGCGGTTTTTTTATGCTGACCAAAGTTTGCAAAAGGCCTGCAAACGCTCACCGGGTTGATGAGTACCTCTCCATATTAGAACAGCTTACCGAAATGCCGGTAACCGGCCGTAAGGTATCGCTTACCGTAACCGAGGTAAAACCCAACGGGCTAATACTGATCAATTTTAACTCGGAAGCGGCATCGCGGCGTATGCCACTGGAGAAAGGCCGCGCCCTGCTTAATCTGCTGACCGGCTTATTCTCCGATAACAAGTTTGGCCTGTTAGGCGGACCGAAAGATTCGGTGTTTATAGAGCAGATACTGGCTGGTGTTAATAATGCCGCGCGGATAGAGAATTACGCAGGCAAAACCACACTGTTAACCTTAACCAACCTAATGGCAGGCGCAAAAGTACTGCTCACTACCGATTCAGGCCCTGCTCACCTGGCCAATAGTGTGGGCTTACCGGTTATCGCCTTGTTTGGTGCCGGCAATGAACATAACACTGCCCCGTATAATAAAGAAAAGCTTAATGTATTACGGGCCAGCCAATTAGACTGCGAACCCTGCGTACGTAACGAATGCAAGCTATACGGCGTACCGAAATGTATGGAGTTGTTGGATGATATGCAAATAGTTGCCCTTTTACAAGCTCGTATTAATTAACTTGCTGATACAGGCAGGTATGCAAAAATGAGAATTGAACAACTAACCTTTACACGTTTTATAGCTGCATTAGGCATAGTCATATTCCATTTTGGCAAAGGTGTGTTCCCTTTTGATCATGGGGTTTTATTTATCCTTATAAACCATTTCAATGTTGCGGTTAGTTACTTCTTTTGCTTGTCGGGCTTTGTAATGGTTGTTGCCTACAGCAATGGCGATAAGCAAATCAATACCAAAAACTACTACATTAATCGCGTAGCAAAGATCTACCCGGTCTATATACTGGCGCTTGCGCTGATGCTCTTTTCATTAAAGGACATCAACTATTTACAGCTTGCCGCCGAAGCACTTCTATTACATACCGTTATACCGCCGTATGTGCTTTCCTATAACTTACCCGACTGGTCATTATCTGTCGAGCTGTTCTTTTATTTGCTTTTCCCTTTGATATATAACCGCGTTTACCTGGGTAGCAGTTTAAAGAAAACAGCCTTGTGGGTTATTGGCTTTTGGGTGATATCGCAGGTTGCGTGTTTTATCGTATTCAATATTACAGGTCCGGTACCGGCCTACTACGATAAGATCTTGTTTTACGGGCCGCTAACGCATTTGAACGAGTTTTTAATGGGTAACCTGTTTGGGTTTATATACCTGCAATGGCATAAAAAGGGCTACTTTAAAAACGATCTTGCCTTAAGTGTTTGCTTCATGCTGTTAATGGTGGGGTGCCTGTTGTTGCCACTGTTAAAATCAACCGGTTTTCAGCCTGTTGCCAATTTCCACAATGGATTGCTTGCTATCCTGTTTGGGCCGTTCATTTTGCTTTTGGCTTTGAATAATGGTTATATCAGCAGATTTCTGTCTATGCGGTTGTTTGTATACCTGGGCGAGATTAGCTACTGCGTTTACATTTTGCAGTACCCTGTCTTCTCTATTTTAAACCGGGTTATAAAGTTTCAAAATCAAGCCGTTAATTTGTACCTGATAACTGCTGTACTTTTGGTGTGTTCCATGATGGTGTACCAACTTGTTGAACTGCCGGGCAAACAATTGCTAAAGAAAGTATTAAAGCCTTAATATCAGACATTATTGATCATAAAGAATACTTATTATGCTTAAAGACGAAGTTGCCAAAGCTTTTAAAGTTGTACAGGACGGCGGTATTATCCTTTATCCTACCGATACCATTTGGGGGATAGGCTGCGATGCAGCCAATACCGAGGCTGTGCAAAAGATCTATCGCCTTAAACAGCGCAGCGAAACCAAGAGCATGATCATTTTGCTGGATACTGATGCCAAGCTGGCCAGCTATGTACAGGAAGTGCCCGAACTGGCTTATAACCTGATTGAATATGCCGAGAACCCTTTAACCCTGGTTATGTCGGGCGCGCGTAACATCTCGCCGGCCCTCATAGCGGCCGACGGCAGTATCGGCATCAGGGTATCAGGCCACCCGTTTTGCCAGGGGCTGATACAGCGTTTACGCCGGCCGCTGGTATCAACGTCGGCAAACATCAGCGGTAAGCCATCGCCGCAATACTTCTCGCAGATAGACCAGGAGATTATTGACGGGGTTGACTATGTGGTGGACATAGACCAGCACAGCATGGAGATCAAAAACCCATCGACCATTATGCGGCTGGAGCCGGACGGTAAGTTTGAGTTTTTGAGACGATGACAGCTAACAGGTGTACCAATTGAGAATGTGAAACACCTGGAATACCATTTTTACTAACGCATTGCTAATAAACACTTTAACTAAATTAGTGGAACACTTTGATACACCACAAAAGTCAGGAAAATTAAGTGTATTTTTGATTTAAGTAACTGATAATTAAAAGAATTAAAATAGCACTTTCGGACTATTTTTTATATAGTGGATCACCAAAAGTCACTCGTCCCCACATATTGCTTACAGAAACCTTTAACATACTTAGAGTACTTGCATTAGCCAATTGCCTTCATCCTCCACGCAAAACAGTAATTATTGTTAGCTTTGCAAAATCATGAAGGCGCATTTAAAACACCCTGTATTTGCTATAATATCGCAGCTTGCCGGCCGGCAAAACCTACAGGTATATACCATAGGCGGGTTTGTGCGCGATATTTTTTTGCATCGCCCGTCAAAAGATATTGATATCGTGATCATAGGTAATGGTATTGAATTTGCCGAGGCCGTTGCCGCCGCGCTTAAGGTAAAACTGGCCATTTATAAAAACTTTGGTACCGCGTCTTTAAAATACCAGGACCTTGAGATCGAATTTGTTGGCGCCCGCAAAGAATCATACCGCTTAGATTCGCGCAAGCCCATAGTTGAGAACGGCACGCTTGAAGACGACCAGAAACGCCGCGACTTTACCATTAACGCCCTGGCCATTTCTTTACACCCGGACAGCTTTGGCGAGTTGATTGACCCGTTTAACGGCATCCGCGACCTGGAACAAAAGCTGATCAGAACACCCCTTAACCCTATCGAGACTTTTTCTGACGATCCGTTGCGGATGATGCGCGCCATCAGGTTTGCGTCGCAGCTTAATTTTAAGATAGATGAGACGGCTGTCGAAGCCATAAAAAACAATGTCGACCGTATCAGCATCGTATCGCAGGAACGCATAACCGACGAGCTGAACAAGATCATCCTGTCGGCAAAACCGTCAATAGGATTTAATTACCTGTTTGATACCGGCCTGCTGCACAAGATCTTTCCGCAGATGACAGCGCTTTACGGCGTAGATTATATTGACGGCAAGGGCCATAAAGATAATTTTTACCATACCCTGCAGGTGCTGGATAATATTTGCGAAACCACTGCCGACCTTTGGTTACGCTGGGCAGCCATACTGCATGATATTGCCAAACCCGCTACCAAACGCTTTGAGCCGGGCCACGGCTGGACATTTCATGGCCATGAAGATAAAGGCGCGCGTATGGTACCCAAGATCTTCGCACAGTTAAAACTGCCTTTAAACGAAAAAATGAAGCAGGTGCAAAAGCTGGTACAGCTGCATTTAAGGCCCATCGTGCTGTCGCAGTCTATCGTAACCGACTCGGCCGTGCGCCGTTTGCTTTTTGAGGCAGGCGATGATATTGAGGGGCTAATGTTGTTGTGTAAAGCAGACGTTACCACAAAAAACGAGTACAAGGTTAAAAAGTATCGTAACAATTTTGAGTTAGTTCAGCAAAAATTAAAAGACGTTGAAGAGCGCGACAGTATCCGCAACTGGCAGCCACCCGTTACCGGCACCGATATTATGGAGCTATTCGGTATAAAAGAGGGCCGCGAGGTGGGTATTATCAAAAATAAGATCCGCGAAGCGATACTGGAAGGCGAGATCCCGAATGCACGCGCAGAGGCAATTACCTTCACTATCAAGACCGGCGAAGAAATTGGCTTAAAAGTTGTGGCAAACTCAATCAAAAATTAAAATATTATTTTTACCCAATAAAAATCTACTACAAAACACAATGGCACTATACAGGTTTAGAGTTACCTTTGAGGATTATGATGATGTAACAAGAGAGATCGATATCAAATCGACCCAGACATTTGAGGATCTTCACCGGGCTATACATCAGTCAACAGGTTACAATGCAGAATATCCGTCATCATTTTATATCAGCAATGACCAATGGATAAAAGGCGAAGAAGTTACTTACCTGCCTAACCAAAAAAGGATTGACCGCGGTGTGGCACTGATGGAAAAGGTGAAACTAAGCAGCCGGATAGATGATCCGCACCAAAAATTTTATTACACCTTCAATTTCGATCGTCCGTTTGATTTTCATGTCGAGCTGATGAAGATCATCCTGGATGAAGCAGCAGGCGTAACTTACCCTGCAATTATTAAATCAGTGGGCGACGCGCCAAGACAATTTGTTACCGTTGCAGATGCCGCTACCGCCGCTACTGCCGATACAGGCGACGACTTTGATTTCCTGAATGAAATGGGCATGAACCATGAGGATACCGAAGATTTCTCTGAAGTAGACGAAACCGGCGAAGCAGTTGCCGACGAGCATGAAGAGGAGGAAGAAGACGAGTTTGGAAGCGAGTTTGCCGACGACGAAGGATTTGAAGAAGACAGCAAATCGCACGACGATTATTAATTAGTCGATAGTTCATAGTCGATAGTCCATAGCACCTGTTTAACTATGATCATACTATCGACCATGGACTATGGACTATGGACTGCAAACTATGGACCATGGACTGTCGACTACAAAAACCCTGATAGTAATTGCCGGGCCTACCGCGTCGGGTAAAACTGCTGCGGGTATCAGGCTGGCGCAACACTATAAAACGGTAGTGGTATCGGCAGATTCACGGCAATTTTATAAGGAGATGTCTATCGGCACAGCCAAACCCACCTGGATAGAATTAGCCGAGGTTAAGCATTATTTTATCGATTCGCATGCTATAACCGACCCATTTTCTGTTGGCGATTTTGAGAAAGAGGGTCTTGCCCTTTTGGATGATCTTTTTAAATCGCATGACAAAGTAATCCTGGTTGGCGGCTCAGGTTTATACATCAAGGCGCTGTGCGAGGGTTTTGATGAGATCCCCCAGGCTGACGAAGGCATCAGGGAACAATTAAACTTTGAGTTTGAAGAAAAAGGCATCGCGGCGCTACAGGAAGAACTAAAAACAGCCGACCCCGATTATTACAACGAAGTTGACCTGAGCAACCCGCAAAGGATTATAAGGGCGCTTGAGGTTTTCAGGAGTACGGGCAATCCATTTTCGTCATACCGCAAAGCGACAGTAAATACACGCCCGTTTAATATCTTAAAGATCGGGTTAGACCTGCCCCGAGAGTTATTATACGACCGCATAAACAAACGGGTTGATGACATGGTACAACAGGGATTGATTGACGAGGTGAGAGCACTTACCCCCTACCGCTATCTTAACGCTTTAAATACTGTTGGCTACAGCGAGCTGTTTGATTATTTTGACGGCAAAACCGACTTCGACCAAGCCATCAGCCTGATTAAACAAAATACCCGCCGCTTTGCAAAAAGGCAGCTCACCTGGTTCAGAAAGGATCAGCAAATGCACTGGCTAAAGCCGGATGATGTGCAACCTGAAATGGTTGATGAGTTGTTGAGGGAAGAATAGTTATGTTCACTACGTCGCATCGCAGGGTCCCTTTCAGGAGACCCTGCGTGGACATAATAAAGTAATTCTTATTTAAGCAGTCTTAACAAATACTGGCCGTAACCGCTTTTTATATAACGTTGTGCCAAACTGGCTAACTGATCTTTATCAATAAAGCCCATACGGTAGGCAATTTCTTCGATACAGCCGATTTTGGTGTCCTGGCGTTTTTCAATTACGCGCACAAATTCGCTGGCATCGCTTAACGAATCGAACGTACCGGTATCCAGCCAGGCTGTGCCCCTGTCCATTACGCCTACCTGTAAAGTACCTTTTTCAAGATAATATTTATTTACGTCGGTTATCTCGTATTCGCCGCGTGGCGATGGTTTTAAGTTTTTGGCTATCTCGATTACCGTGTTATCATAAAAATAAAGGCCCGGCACCGCAAAATTAGATTTTGGCTCTAACGGTTTTTCTTCGATTGATAGCGCTTTAAAATCTTTATCAAATTCAACAACACCGTAACGCTCAGGGTCTGCAACCGGGTAGGCAAAAACTGCCGCGCCGTTTACATCATTAAAGCTTTGTACCAGCTTACTGAAACCGCTGCCGTAAAAAATGTTATCGCCCAGTACAAGCGCCGCTTTATCATTACCGATAAATTTTTCGCCTATTACAAATGCTTGGGCAAGGCCGTTAGGTACGGCTTGTACGGCGTATTCAAAATTACAGCCTAATTCTTTTCCGTCGCCTAATAAGCGTTTAAAGCTTTCGTTATCCTCTGGAGTAGTAATTATTAAGATCTCTTTTATACCGGCCAGCATCAATACTGATAAGGGGTAGTAGATCATCGGCTTATCATAAATTGGCATTAACTGCTTACTTATGGCCTTGGTTATAGGATAAAGCCGGGTGCCTGATCCGCCTGCTAAGATTATTCCTTTCATGTGGTTTAAGTTATTGTTGAAGTTTAGCTATACAGTTTATTAAGCTGTCCCTCCAATACGGTATCTTGATGTTAAATGTTTCTTTTGCTTTAGTTTTATCCATTACAGAATAGCTTGGGCGGGTAGCCTTTGTAGGGTACTGATCTGTACGGATAGGGATTGCCTTTACTTGCGTTGCCGAAATATCAAATACAGCACGGGCAAAATCAAACCATGAGGTTACGCCCTCGTTGGCATAATGATAAATTCCGTAAGCCGTACTGCCACTGCTAATGATCATCAGGAAAAACTCCGTAAGGTCAATAGCATAGGTGGGTGTGCCAACCTGGTCGGCAATTATTTTAAGTTCGTCGCGCTCGCTGCCCAGCTTGAGCATGGTTTTAACAAAGTTGTTGGCAAACTCAGAATACAGCCAGCCTGTACGGATAATAAAGTGTTCCTTCAAAACCGATGCTATGGCTACCTCGCCATCCAGTTTGGTTTGGCCGTAAACACTTATAGGGCTTGCTACATCCACTTCGGTAAGCGGGCGGGCAACATCGCCTTTAAACACAAAATCTGTTGAGATATGGATCAGTACAGCGCCATAGCTTTTACATTTAACAGCCAGGTTATATGCGCCGGTGTTGTTGATCTTTTCGGCAAGTTCCTGGTCATCCTCGGCCTTATCAACAGCGGTGTAAGCCGCGCAATTGATAACATAAGCAGGTTTATACTGACCAAAAATTTTATCTAAACCTTCAACATCCAGGATATTTGCTTCAGACTCGGGCGGGAAAACCACATTGGTTAATCCTTTTAGGCCTGATACATATTTTATGCACTGCCCTAACTGGCCCGAGGCTCCAAAAACAACGATAGTACTCATTATGATAAATAGTTAGCTTAACAAAGATGTAATTTACGATTGAATTTACCGTATTATTTGTTTTATAGTTTTTAATAATATTGGCGGGGTTATTTCGCGCACAACATCTTTAAAGGTGATGGGTTCTTTTGTCACTTCGTCATTTTGTCCTGCGCGGCCTTTAAAAAGCGTGGCATGCGCCCTGTCACTTATCTCAGATTTTGGGCGGCCGTTGCTGTAATAATACAGCGCCATTGATTTTCGGCTACGATCAGGCGGGCAGGTAAGCGGGTCGGGGTGGCCGTGGTATGAAAAATCGGTAGTTGAAAATATGGCCACGCGGTTAAATACAGGCAATATTTTTTTGTGCGATTGTTTCATTTCCCTGTCCCATAACTCGAAATGCCCCCCGTAACTTTCTTCCCAGTCCTTGTTTAAATACACTAAAAGGTTGATGCGCCTGTCCAGCTTCAAAAATTCGTGCTTGTTAAAATCAGCATGCACTTTTAGTAAACCGCCGGGTTTAATTTCATGATACCCGCCGCCTACAAAATATGGGTCGGATGTAAGGGTCTCTTTTATACCGGTAAGTTCCTGCAAAAAATCCAGCATCGGCTGCGAGTTCAGGTAGTGGGCAAATTGCTTGGTATCATCACTAAAATACTTTTCGCCTTTGGCTTCGTATTTTTTTTCGTTCTGATTATCGTAAACCTTAACATCCTGCTGCTTTGAAAGGTCCGGGAAATCGGCGACTATTTTGCTCAAAAATTTCTCATCAAAAAAATCATCAATTACGATGTTGGGGAAAGGTGCCGCGTTTATATATTCCTCATGTTTATCCTTACCAAATTGTTTAAGATCTTTTATAGCAGGGTTAAGAAAATTCATAAATTATAGTATTGATGTGCGAAGATAATTATACCACACAGAATAATGTAAATAATAATGCCACTGATATTGTTTTATATAACCGGTATAATAAATGCCCTGCCTGTGAATATAATAAATTAAGTTAAATTTGCTTTGCTATCAATCTGTAACATTTGAAACAACGCGTAAAAGAGTCTTACAAAAAGTTAAGGGCCACTAATATCCTATCCAACTTCCTTAATTTAAGCAGTATACAGATCTCTAACATATTATTGCTGTTCATTACTATCCGCATTATAACCGGTAATGTTGGTATCGCGGGTTTTGGCATGATCATGTTCGCTTATCGTTTTTCAACACTTGCTGGCACCATTATCAACTATGGCACCGGGCAATCGGGCGTAAAAGATGTTGCTTTTAATCTTGCTGACACTGAAAAATTGAGCGCGGTATTTTCAGGCACGTTATGGATCCGCATCATCATTTTCTCTCTGTTTCTTTTAGGACTAATCGGCTTTTACTGGCTGCATGCCGGCAGCTACAACTATATTGTACTGGCAACCCCTGTTGTTTTGGCCGAGGTATTTAATCCGCTATGCTTTTTTATAGGTATTGAAAAGATCAGGATATTTAATATCTGGAACCTGGTATCAAACATTGCTGCGGTGTTGGCTATTTTAGTTTTTATAAAAGCGCCCGCCGATGCCGGTTGGGTCAATTTTATTTTAGGGACAGGCAATGTTGTTACCTACTTAGGGCTGTTGATCTATTTTGCCCGTAATTTTAAATTAAGCTTTTATATTCCGCTAAAAACTGACCTGCTGACCATAGCGAAAGACAATTTTTATCTTACTGTAAATAATATTTCGGCCAACCTGCAGCAATCTATCATCATATTTGCGTTAGAGTGGCATAATTCAAGTTTATTGGGTGCTTATACTTTATGCGACAGGTTTATAGGCCAGTGCCGCAACCTGCTTAACATAGTTAGTAACGCGGTTTATCCAAACGCGGTAAATACCTATAAACAAAGCGCAACCGCATGGGATGCGTACCGCAAACGGTCTAAATACTTGTTTGCAGGCATATTCTCAGCAGGCGCTATCGTAATTTTTATACTGGCAGACCTGATCATATTTATCCTGTCAAAAAAACACAATGCCGACGCGGTTATGGTGTTAAGGGTTATGGCCTTTGTGCCGGTAGTGTCGGCATTAAATGTATTCAGCGTGCTCGATATGCTTTTAAAAAGCAAAAACGTGTACCTGTTTAAAATTGCCGTAATTTTAATTTTTGTAGCAGCTGGGGCAGCATTTGCGTTGGTAGCTACCGGTAATAATTTGCTGATAGCTTCTTTCACGCTTATTATTGAGCTTAGCGCCTCGGTTATGTATGAATATGTTATAAAAAAATCGCCGGTTCAAAATGTCTAAACCTGTAGCGCTGATACTGCTTAACTGGAATACACCCGCACATACGGCAAACTGTATTTTATCATTGCTGCAATACTGCGATGAGCAGTTGTTTGATATCATCGTGGCAGATAACGGGTCGACAGATAATTCATTGGCATTGCTTAAAGCGCAATTTCCCAACCTTATCTATATCGACAATAAAGAGAACCTCGGCTTTGCTGAAGGGAATAACAAGGGGCTGGTATATAGTATTAATAATTGCTACACTTATTCGCTGGTGATGAATACGGATACCCTGGTTGATGAAGACCTGGTAACCGGCCTTAAAACACACCTGGACAATTATTCACACGCCGCGGCCGTACAACCTGCCATTTACTGGATGCACGACAGAACCCGTATCTGGAACGGCGAAGGCAGCTTTAACTCGCTGTTAGGTGTAACCAGGTCATCAACCGAAACACCCGATAGTAATACTTACAAAATTGTTGAGTGGGTAACGGGCTGCTGTATGATGATCCGTAACTCGGCCTTAATCATGAGCGGCCTATTTAACAAACAATTTTTTTTGTATTATGAGGATGTCGAGCTATCTTTTCGCTTACGCGATCTGGGTTATGAGCTGCATTATTTACCGGCGTGCAAGATGTACCACGAGGCAGGTGTATCGGCCAAAGTTGAAAAAAAGGAAGGTTTTTTAAGCCCGGTTATTCATTATTACATCAGCCGTAACCATATCTGGTTTTTAAGGCGCTACGCGTTGACGGCTTATTACCCGGTAAACCTTATTTACAATGGCTTTTATTATCTTGCTTTATTAGCCTATTTTATATTGCGGGGACGTAAAGAAAAAGCAAGGCTTTTGATGAAGGGTTTAAAAGAAGGTATTTTTACACCAGGCGATCAAATTTGGTCGCCCACTAATAGCAGCATCCGGTAAGCATGTTTATATTCCCACTCATATATCTCGTTTCGTTTGTAATGGCGGTAAGAGAGGTCTGCAAAGGCCGTACCGAGGGGATACTGCTGTTTTTAATTTTCGGGCTATCCATGTACACTACGGCAATGTCTGTAGCGTTTATGATGGGCTTTAAAAGCTTGATCCCTGTTTTCCAGTTTTTTAAAGAGATCCTGGTATTAAGCGTGCTTACCTTAAACATTTTGAGTTTGAGGTACAGGCCCAGGTTCCACCTGTTAGATTACGCTATTCTTTCCTTTTTAGTATATACCTTCATTTACGCCATTTTACCCATTGGCGACCAGGGCTTTGTTGACCGCCTGCTGGCTTTTAAAAGCACGTCTTTTTATATCGTGGTATATTTCGCGGGCCGCCTGTCAGATCCTAAATCCATCTTCGTCAACAAATATTTCAATTACATTATTCTGTTAACCATCGCCGCAGGCGCAGTTTTGTTAGTTGAGGTAGCTATGCAGCAGCAACTGCAATTGTTTACCGGGTACGCCGACTATTGTTATTACTTTTTTAATATTGAACCGAGCGGTGTTTTTGGTTTAAGCACAACGTTCGACTCGGATAGCGGGCTGCGGCGCTTTGCCAGTTTTTTTAATAACCCGCTTGAACATGCGGCCGCTACCCTGCTGGCATTATCAGTTATAGCGGCGCTATACACACGCGACGATAATAAGTTTAAACCTACAAGCATTGGCGTACTGGCCATCATAGCTTCATTTCTTTCCATCATATTCGCCTTATCACGGGCGCCGTTAGTCGCTTATTTCTTTATCATTTATATTTACGCGCTGGTAACTAAGAAAAAGTACATCACCGGCACGGTACACGTGGGTGTAGGCCTGGTAGCTGTTTATTTGATCTACCTGTTCACCCAGTTTGAAAATAATAACCATAACGGGCTTATTGCCGTTTTAATGAACACGGTAGATTTTAGCGATCCATCAAGCGTTGGCCACCTGGTACAATGGGTTGAAGGTATCATGTCTATGATAGCGCACCCGCTTGGTTTGGGCCTGGGTACATCTGGACGGGTGGCCGGTTCGTTGGGCGAAAACGTGGGCGGCGAGAATCAATTTATCATTATCGGGGTGCAGGCTGGTGTAATTGCCTTACTTTTATACCTGGCCATTTATGTAATGTTTATTAAAACGTGTTTAAAATGGCTGCCCCTGTTAAAAGGCAAAGAACGAAAAATATGTATGGCTGTTTTTTTAATAAAGGTTGGTTTTTTCATCCCCATGTTAACATCCGAAGTTGAATCATCGTCCTACCTGTCATATATGAACTGGTTTTTATCCGGCATATTGATCAGTATGATCATGTATCCTTTAAGACCTCAATTACAACCGGCAAATGATCATTGAGAAACTCATAAAAACGCTAAAGAAAGACCCTGACTATAAGTGGGAAAGCCCCCACTCGGGCCGCGATCTTTTTAGTATCGCCTGGGTCAGGTTTTTCCAGGTGATAAGGGGATTGTTTTTAAAACCATTCTTAAAAAAATCGGTGGGCTTTGTTTTTGTGGGTACTCATGTTAAGGTTAGACACGGTTACCAGGTTATAGCGGGTAAAAACCTGATACTGGATGACAATGTAAGTATCAACGCTTTATCATTCGACGGCATTACGTTCGGCGACGATATATCCATAGCGCGCGACTCGATATTATTTTGCACCGGCATAATAGCCCAAAAAGGGACCGGCATTACCATTGGCGACCGTACAGGTATTGGCGCCCGTGCCTTTTTAGCCGGACAGGGCGGCATTACCATTGGCAATGATGTAATAACCGGACCCAACATACAGGTATTTTCAGAGAATCATAATTTTTCAGACCTGTCGCAAACCATAAAAGCACAGGGCGTTAGTAAGCAACCTACGGTTATAGGCAATAATTGCTGGCTGGGCGGCGGTGTAACCATACTGGCAGGCGTAACCATTGGCGATGGCTGTGTGATAGCCGCCGGTAGTGTGGTTACCAAATCGGTGCCCGCAAATTCAATAGTAGCGGGTGTGCCGGCCAAAGTAATAAAAAGCAGGGACGCGAACTAATCAATGCCTAAGCCGTTAAAAATAGCTGTTGATGTACGCGACCTCAGGTTAGCTAAAACCGGTACACGTACTTATTTGGAAGAGTTATATATCGAATTTAAAAAGTTAGAAACTGACGGCCTTCGCTTCTGTTTTTTAGATACCTCGATCCCGGTTTATACCGGTAGTAATAAATTGTTAAAACTAACGGAGCATGCCCGTTACCAATTATGGAAACAGATTGTACTGCCCTTAAAAGCTTTTTTTAAGGGGTGCGACGTGATTTTTTGTACCGATAATTTTGTCCCGCTGGTACACTTGGGATATAAAACCATCCCCGTTTTTCATGACGCTTTCTTTTTTGAAACGCCGCAAAACTATGGCAGGCTTTGGCTGTGGTTGTATAAAAAAACGGCTATTCCTGCTGCAAAAAGGTCGCCTTTTGTAGTAACCCCATCTGCCTGGGCAAAGAAGCAGATCAATCATTACACAGGCATCGGCAATGAAAAGCTGGTTGTTATCCCCGAAGGGCCAAAAACATTGGCTGATAACTTGAATGCGGAGGATGCGAACCAATTGCTAAACTCGTTTTCTTTAAATCCTCAATCTTATCTGCTGCATGTAGGGTCCATGTTTAAAAGGAAAAACATCCCGGCCTTAATAAAAGCTTTCGCTGAGATCAAGGCATCCGGTTATCCGGGATTAAAGCTTGTATTGGCGGGCCCTACCCCATCCACGCAAACAGATACCGACTATCAGCAAATAATTAATTCCATTGCAGATGCTAAACTACAGCAGGATGTTATTATTACCGGCTATTTATCAAACACCCAACTGGGCTTGCTTTATAAAAACGCCTTGGTGTATGTATTCCCGTCGGTAAACGAAGGCTTTGGCATACCTGTGTTAGAGGCTTTTAGTTATGGATTACCTGTGCTTGTAGCTAATAATACCTGCCTGCCCGAAGTTGGCGGCAATGCGGTATTATCATTTGATCCGTTTGATACCGATGATATGAGTACAAAAATAAAACTGGTTTTGGATGATAAGCAACTTCGTGATGACTTGAGTAGTAAAGGCATAGAGCGGCTTAAATTATTCTCGTGGCATAACACGGCCCTGCAACTTATTGAAGTGTTCAAGAAAGCTGTTTAGCTGTTTAAAAACACCTCTACGTGTTCATCGGCTACCTTTTCCCAATTAAATGCGCTCAGCGCGCGTTCTGAGGCCTTTTGAGCCAGTTTCAACATTTCCGGATAGTTGTTCTCGCAATAGTTTATTTCTTCGGTCAACGACTTGATATTGCCTTTTTCAAACATCCGGGCGGTACCGTTTACCGCGTACTGATTCTCTTCTATGTCACTTACGATCAGCGGAACGTTAAGCCCCATAACCGTCAGTACAACCGGCGATAAACCTTCAACATCCGATGGTTGAATGTAGCAATATGAATTTACCATCAAGGTGTTGGTATCATTGCCATAAACATATCCCGGAAAGATCACCTGGCTATCCGCCATGTCCATCAGCTGTTTTTCGTATGACGAGGGATTGGGCGATCCGCCTATCAGCAACAGCTTTTTCTTAGACCCGGAATTTTTAAATGCGGGTATAAGATAATGCAGGCCTTTGTCGGGTATAAATCGGCCAACAAAAAGATAATAACTGCCTTTTTCAAGCCCCAGTCTTTCTAAAATATCGGTGTCGCTTGTTCCTGCCTCTACCTCGCTGCCAAATGGTATAAACTTATAGTTTTTTTTAAATTTATCTTCAAACAGCTTTTTTGCTATCACATTATCAAATATGACCTCATTGGGCAAATGGGCCGTCAAATACGCCGAAAAACGTAAATATAACTTACCATACCAGGGCCATTTGTCGCGTTTCCAGTCTACGCCATCCTGGCTTATAAACACTTTCTTACCAAATAAACGTAAGGGTATCGCCCAGATACTGTTACCGCCATTTTGTATATGTACAATATCGGCAGTGTTGTTAAAAATAATATCAAATGTGCATTTACAAGAGTGTACCAGTGTATCCAAGCCCTTTTTAGCGCTGGTTTTAAAGGTCTTTATTTTTACGCCTTTATATTCATCAACATCAACAAATACGTCAGGATAACGGCGGTTATAAGCAAGCACACTATGGCCGCGGTTTACAAGGCGGGGAAATAATTCGAGGGCAAATTTATCTGCTCCTGCAGCACCTTTTGCCAAGGGGATAGACCGAAAGCCAAAAGCAGCAATACGCATTATCTAAAGTAAATATTTATATAGTAATATGTTCTTTTGATAAATAAATATCGTTTTCTTTCAGGTAGTCTGTGTAATAGTTATCGATGTATTGTTTTAACGCTATACGCCAGTCTTGCATAATATTCATGCTGCGCAGCTCCAGTTTTTTATTAATAAGCCTTTCTGAAGGCGGCCTTGGGGCAAAGTAAGTATCCTTAAAATAGCTTGACGGAACCTCGTTTAATACGGTTTCATTTTCAAGACCAAGTATTTTTACTAATTCCTCTGCTACCTCATATCTGCTGGTTTCGCCGTTACAAACCATGTTATACAGGCCCCAGTATTCGCGCTCTACCAGCAATTTTACGTTTTTGGCAAAATCTACCGTGAAAGTTGGCGTACCATCTTTATCATTTACAACATGCAGATTGCGTTTGCCATCTGCCAATTGTTTGATCAGTTTATTAATAAATTTCTTATCCTTATCAGGCCCGCCACCCATCATCCAGCCGGCGCGGCAGATAATGTAGCGTGTAGCATTTTCGCGTACATAACGCTCGCCCATATATTTTGACCGTGCGTAGTGACCAAGCGGGTTAGGCTCATCCCAGTCGTCGTAAAAATCTTTAGTACCATCAAAAATCCCTGCGGTGCTTATATAAAGCATCGGGATGTTTAATCTATTGGCTATAAACACCGCGTTTTCAACCGAAGTGGTATTAGTAAGGTAAGTATCGTCAAGATTTAACTCGCAGTATTCAAGGTCGGTATAGGCGCCTAAATGAAACAGGTAATCGGGTTTAAATGCTTCTACGTCTCTTTTGTAAGCGTCAAAGTTTCTGAAATCAAGAAAACTAAGCCATTGTTCATTTACATCCTTGTCTGTGCATTTGATCTCATAATCACTTTTAAATATGCGATAAAAAGCTTCTCCAAGCATTCCACCCGCACCAGCAATGTAAATTTTTTTCTTCATATAAACGTTTAAACCATAACGGTAACATCTGGTAGATGTTTTAAAATAGCCAGCCAGCCTTGCTTATGTTCAATCTACAAAATTAATTTTTTTTGATTCAATACCATTATATTTTTTCAAGCACGATTAATAAAAACCATAATTTGCTTACATAATTATTATAGTTATACGTCTTATATTGTTAAATTGATTGGTAAAAACACAAAAAAGCCCAAACTTTATAATTGCATAATATTATCTGATATAATACAACCATATTTGACTTTTGTTTGCTTAACACATAAAAACATTTATTTCCAACCAAAGCAATTAGATATAATGAATATTCTTGTTATAAACTGGACATGGTATCCAAGCGGCGGAGATTGGACGTATGTTGAAAATGTGGTTGATCTTTACGAACAAAAAGGACACCACGTTATACCATTTTCAATGAAGGACGACCGGAACTTTCCATCGCCCTACAGCGATTATTTTATTGAGAATATAGATTATAAAAAAATTAACCGGCGCAGTATTACCCAGGGTATAAAGGTTGTAAGTAAAAGCATTTACTCTACCGAAGCGCAGAAAAACCTGGAACAGCTTTTAAATGATGTTAAAATAGATTTTGCGCATATCAATGTCATCCACCATTATATTACGCCTACCATTTTAAAAATATTAAAAGAAAAAAACATCCCCATTATTTGGACACTACACGAGTATACGCCTATATGCCCCGAAAGCACTTTTATAAGCCATGACCAGATCTGCGAACGGTGTTTTGGCGGCGCGTTTTATAATTGCATCACCCACTCCTGTAAAAAAGGTTCATACCTTGCAAGTACCGTAGCCGCGCTTGAAAACTATGTTCATAAGTATCTTAATTATTATGAATACGTAGACCATTACGTATGCCCTTCGGTTTTTTTGTACGAAAAATTCAGATCCTTTAATTTCTTTGCTGATAAACTGGTTCAGCTGTATCATGGTTATGATTATACAGAAATTGCAGCAGCCGCATTAAAACCACGGCTGTTTGCAGAAAAATACATTGTATTTGTTGGCCGGCTGGAGAAAATAAAAGGTGCGCACACGATATTGCATGCCATGCAACAATGTCCGGATATCGAGCTCAAAATTATAGGAACCGGTACGCAGGAACAGGTCCTGCAAGAATTTAAAGAAACTAATGGATTAAACAACGTTACGTTTTTGGGTAAAAAAACCAAGCAAGAAACCTTACAGATAATTAATGGCGCCGAATTTTTGATCTGCGCGTCAGAATGGTATGAGGTTTTAGGTTTTACTGTGGTTGAGGCCATGGCATTGGGTAAGCCTGTTATTGGTTCGGCCATTGGCGCTATACCTGAGATGGTAATTGACGGGCAAACCGGTTTGCTGTTTGAACCGGGCAACTACAACCAGCTTGCCGAAAAGATCAGGTTATTATATGCCGATAGTCAACAAATAGCTGAATTAGGCAAAAACGCGCAGCAGCATATTAATCAGCTCATTAATACACAAAAACATTTTGAAGGCTTGCAAAAACTAATTCCCGGCTTATAAGTTGTAACACCTTGTACTATTTGCACTATAGCTTTAGACTGATTTAATATTTTATATTTGCATACTTAGATTAACATCAATTCTTCATGCGCATTAAATACCTGTTTTATATATTATTTCTTGGTTTAATATTTATTGCCGGCCAGGGTAAGGCCCAGGGAATATCCATGAGCGACCTGAAAAGCATGAAAGTAAGCCAGGCTACTGATGCACAGATCATACAAGCCTGGAAAAAAATACAGGATAGCGGCTTATCTGAACAGCAAACTTATGACCTTATGGCCCAAAAAGGCCTGCCACCTGAAGAAGTACAGGCCTTTAAAGACCGGGTAACACTGCTGGGCCTTAATGGCAAATCTACCGCGCCTATAAAAAGCGCAGGTGCAGATAAACAAACGACAACAGGCTCATCACGCGATATTATTGACCTGGTGGTAAAACCAAAGCCACTGGAGCATCCGGTTGTAAAAAAACAGCAACCTGTATTGGAAGTTTACGGGACTTCATTTTTTAAACAAGCCATCAGCTTTGAACCCAATTTTTCTATAGCTACACCAAAAAGCTATGTGCTTGGCCCCGGCGATAAAGTAATTGTACTATTAACCGGTCTGAATGAAAAAAATGTTGAGGCTACGGTAACGCCTGAAGGTAATGTGCAGATACCTTTTGCGGGCCTGGTATACGTAAACGGTTTTACAATAGAGCAAGCAACCAGCTTAATAAGAAGCAAAATGACCCGGGTTTATCCCGGTTTAAATTCGGGACAAACACAATTGACCGTGAACCTGGGTAGCACCCGCAGTATAAAAGTAACTGTTAAGGGCGAAGTTAAAACACCGGGATCATATACCTTATCATCTTTGGCTACTTTGCCTAATGCGTTGTATAATTCGGGCGGGCCTGGTGCAAATGGTTCATTAAGGTATATTAAGCTGATAAGAAATAACAAGCTTTACAAAACGATAGATTTTTACACCTACCTGCAAAACGGCATTCAGGATGGAAATATCAGGCTTGAAGACCAGGACGTGATACAGATCCCCGTTTACAAAAAAAGGGTAAGTATTAGTGGCGAGGTAAAAAACCCGGCTATTTATGAGTTAAAAGACGATGAGCATTTAGATGACCTGATCAGGTACGCCAGTGGTTTTACTGATACCGCTTATACCGGCGTTGCCAAAGTTGACCAGGTCAATGAATTACAGCGCGAGGTAAAAGACGTGCCTGCTAATCTTTTTGCCAACTATACGCCCCATAACGGCGATAAGGTGCAAATTGGAGCCATTACCAACCGTTATACCAACCGTGTAGTACTTGAAGGCTCTGTATACCGCCCTGATGTTTACGAGCTTACTGCAGGCCTTACTTTAAGCCAGCTTTTAAAACAGGCACAAGGCTTAAAACCCGAAGCTTATACAGAGCGCGGCTATATTAACAGAACGCTGCCAAACCTAGAGAAACAAAGCATTCCGTTTAAACCAACTGATGTGCTTAACGGCACCAATGACATACCGCTGCTGCGCGAGGATACTGTGGTTATTATGGACAGGCAGTCTTTTGTGTCTGAGCAGAAAGTAACCGTTAGCGGTTATGTCAAGCGCCCGTCAATCATTACCTATCGTAAAGGGCTAAAACTGGCGGATGTGATTGCTATGTCCGGCGGATTTGCTGATGAAGCGGCCGACCACCACATTGAGATAAACAGGGTAATTAAAAATGAATCGGACAGCGTAGCTAACCAGCAGGTTAATACATTCATTGTTGACATGAGTAACAATAATGACGCTAATCGCAATATCGAGCTACAGCCAATGGATGTGATCAATGTGCCGCGATTGGTTAATTATAGGTCATTAGGCAATGTTGCTGTTAAAGGCGAAGTTGTGTTTCCGGGAGTGTACCCTGTGGAAAAAAGAAATGAAACCGTGCTTGATTTCCTGCAAAGGGCCGGTAGTGTAACGCCTTACGGCTCGATGGAGAATACACAGGTTTTCAGAAACGGCGTACGTGTTAATTTAGACCTGGCAGCTAAAAAAGAATCAGGCAAAAACATGATATTACTGCCGGGCGATAGCGTTTATGTGCCGCGTGTAATATCTTACGTTGAAGTATCGGGCGCGGTAAACAACCCGCAATACATTAATTATAAAGGCCGTAGTTTCAAATATTACATTAATGCTGCTGCCGGCACTACACAAAATGCACGATTAAAAGGTGCATATATTAAATACCCTGATGGCTTGAACCAGCCTATCAGGCATTTCTTATTTTTCCGCCGCTACCCTGTTGTTAAACCGGGCAGTAAGATCGTAGTTCCTGAAAAAACACCGGATAATAAAATCAAAATAGGCTTTGGTGATTTAGGCAGCATAGCCGCGGCATTAACCGCATTGGTAAGTATTGTTGCTATTTTACATAAATAAAAATGAGCCAGGAAAATACACAATACCCTTACGAACCTGAATTTTCTATCACAAGGCTGGTTAACGACCGCATTAAGGATATCAAATACGTTTTTAGATTTAAAACCGCGTTGCTGGTAGCTTTAATTGCCGGAGGTTTAGCAGGCGCATTAACCGCGTGGATATGGGACCCTACCTATACCGCCAAATTAACTTTTGTGGTTGACGATTCAAAATCATCAGGCAGTGGTGGCGGGCTATCTGCTTTAGCAGGTTTAGCAGGAGTTGATTTGAACGGTGTAGGTGGTGGTAGTGGCGTATTAGCCGGCGATAACGTGCAGGAATTGATAAAAAGCCGTAAGTTGATAAAAGCAACGTTGCTAACTGCTTATGACAGCGCACAGACACTTGCAGACAAATATGCCGCTGTATATAAGCTTAATAAAAAATGGCTCGAGTATAGTCAGGACGGCAAGATAACCCGCTTCCCTTTAAATGGTATACATAATACAAGGTTGCAGGATAGCTTATTACATGAAATGACTACCCTGATATTGTCGGGCGATTTTGAAATAGCAAAAACGGATAAAAAGCTTGGTTTTTTTGAAGTAAATACAACTATGAAAGACGAGCGTCTTGCCCAGCTTTTTTGTATACGGATGATCAATCAATCGACTGATTTTTATATAAGCACAAAAACACAAAAATTAAGGGATAATGTTAATCGTTTGCAAAAACGCGCGGATAGTATTGGCTTGATACTTAACCGTAAAACTTACGCGGCCGCGGCCGCTAATCAAAGCACTTTGGATCTTAACCCGGCTTACACCGCATCTAATGCAAATATTGAAGTGAGAGAACGTGATAAGGTAGTGTTATCAACCGTTTTTTCTGAGACCGTAAAAAATCTTGAAGCCAGCAAAACAATGCTTGCCCAGTCTACACCAACCGTGCAAATTGTTGATGAGCCTGAATTACCTTTAAAGAAAAACAAATTCAAGTACTCAATCACCATACCGGCAGGTATATTATTGTTTGAATTGGTACTTGCTTTTTATTTGTTATTTACCCGCAAAAAAATTAAAACCGGTAACTGATTCCAAGTTCGCCGTGAAAATTATATACATCATTATGCGGTATATAGTATTGGCCCGGATTATAATCTTTTAATACCCACTCATAATTTAACGACTTAATTTCCTGCAGTTTTGCATTAAATATAAAATTCTTGTAATTCCACTCGCCCACTAAGGCAAAAGCAAAATCAACCCAATTACGGCTATTACCATTTATATTAGGTAAATATTGTTGGGTAAAATCAACATCATGTTCGTAACGCTCAGCCTGGATTCCAAATTTCTTTAAGCCAGATACCCAACTTACATCCATAGATTGAAGATTGCCTCCTGAGCCTGTTCCCGCCCCTAAAATTTGCCCTAAATTTGTTTGCCCAGCCCTTACCTGACTGTGGACATACCATCCTCCAGCTTGCCGTACAGAACGATCTACCGTTTGTGATAGTTGAGTTATTTCTGTACTGAACAAAATATGCTGGTCTTTGGCATCATTTATAGTAATCATTTTTCGTACCCCAAAAATATAAGCCCTGGAATGCTCCGGCGAACCTATAAAATCTGCTATATTAAATGAATTATCATTCAATCCATACTCAAAATAAACTTCGGCCTGTGCTTTTGTAAACAACCACCTTGCATAAAGAGATGTCAGCTGGTCGCGCCCAAACTTATCAGAGCCGGCAGTATCCGTTTTCGAATATGGTGTAAAAAATGGCACATAACCATTAAGACCCTTAACATCCGAGTGATAAGCGTTAAAAACGCGTGTTAAACCTAAAGTCAATCCTGGAATCCACTTAGGGTGATAGTTGATATTAAAACCTGAATAATAACGCCAATCATCTCTTTTAGGTTTATATAAATTTGTTCCTGTTGACGTTGAAGTTACTGATAAAGGTGCTAAACCCGAATTTTCTAACTTTGCCCCAATGATCTGACCTTCAAAAGAACCCAAAAAAGTTTTTAACGGGTGAGTAGTATTAAGTGTAACGTGTTTAAATCCCGGGGCATTATCGCTTAATATTAGAGCATTTCTGATGCCAGGCCCCCACCATATACTTTCGTTTGATAATCCCAACGCAATTCCGCCAAATGTTAAGGTTATATTACTCTGCCCCAAAAAAGCTTTTTTATAAGCGCTGTTGCCGTAACGCTCGGGCTGGTCTATATAATTATGATATAAATAATAAAGGGCCAGATCTGCATTGCTATGGTCCGTAGCAAAACCTGTAAAATTTGGATTGGCTGCATATACAAACTCCGGTCTGAACTGTATGCTTAAAAATCCGTATTTTAAATAAAAACCACCGCTTATCATGGTCTGGTAACCTTTTGCCGGTATCATGGCTTCATCATTCCAACCATAAGGATGATCAGAATTAAATTGTTGCTGCCAGCTTAATGGTAGTATTTGCAAAACCCCGGCACCATTTGCAAAAGAAGTATAACCGTGTACCCGGGTACTGTCCTCCGGGATATATAAATTATTTGTGCCTGAAGCGGATATGGGTGTTAATGGGCGCAATGTAAATGACAGGTTTGAATCAACCTTACCCAGTAATTGCTGCCTCCTGTAGTAATCATCAAGTACAGGTGTGCCAACCGGGAGTGACTGTGCACTAACACGTATATGTAGTATTACGCATGTAATAAAACATAGATTAAATACAGCTAATCCTTTTTTCATCATACAATTAACTAAAATCTATAAGTAATACCTAATTCGCCATGAAAATTATACACATCGTTGTGAGGTATATAGTATTGATCTGGATTATAATCTTTTAAAATCCATTCATAATTTAATGATTTGATTTCTTGCAACTTAATGTTGAACAATAAATTTTTGTAGTTCCATTCTCCATGTAAATCAAATGCAAAATCAACCCAATTACGGCTATTTCCATTAATTGGTGGCAAATAGCTTTCAGCGAAATCAGCGTCATGTTCATACCTTTCAAATTGAATACCGACTTTCTTTAGCCCTGTAATCCAACTAATATCAACAGACTGTATATTTCCTCCTGTGCCTGTCCCGGCACCTAAAGTTTGTCCGTTATTAGTATGTCCTTGAAGTAATTGGTAATTTGCATACCATAAACCAACATCTCTGATAAAATGTTCTGTATGCTGTGATGTCTGCGTTATTTCTGTACTTACTAAAATATGTTGATCAACATTATTATTAATTGGAAGAAATTTTCTTAAGCCGAAAACATAGGCTCTTGAATGCTCTGGTGTTTGTAGAAAATCTGCCAGATCATATAAGTTATCTTCCCATCCATATTCAATATATATTTCTGCCTGTGCTTTTGTAAAAAGCCATCTGGCATATAGAGATGTTATTTGATCTCGCGGAAATAAATCGCCAATACCATTGTTAACATCTTTTTTAATGTATGATATAAAAAATGGCACATATGAACTAAAACCGCCTTGCTTCACATCGTTGTAATAAGCGTCAAAAGTTCTTATTATACCTAAAGTAAACCCGGAAACCCACTTAGGTTGATAATTGATATTGAAGCCCGTAAAATAACGCCAATCATCTCTTTTTTGAGTGAGCAAATTTGTGCCATCAGATAATTTTGTGATTAATAGCGGCGGATAGGCAGAATTATCTAAATGCCCAGCTATAATCTGGCCTTCAAAATCCCCAAAATAAGTTTTTACAGGTTTGACCGTATTTATAGTAATATGCTTAAACCCTGCGGCATTATTGGTTAATATCAATGCATTTTGAATACCGGGTCCCCACCATAAATTCTCATTTGACAGGCCTATTGACATAGGGCCAAATGTTAATCGTATGCTGCTTTGCCCCCAAAAAGCTTTATTGTATACGCTGTTACCATATCGTTCAGGCCAATCTACAAAATTATGAGAGGCATAATAGCGATATAGATCAGCGTCTGAGTGCCCTTCAGCATATCCGGTAAAACCAGTATTAGCGGCATATACATATTCTGGTTTAAACTGAATACTTAGCGGGCCATATCTGACAAAGAAACCGCCGCTAACCATTGTCTGATACCCCCGTGCCGGAATCATAGCGCCATCATTCCAACCGTATGGATGATCTGAGTTAAATTGCTGCTGCCAGCTTATGGGCAAAATCTGAAACTGACCTTTCCCTTTACCAAATAGAACCTGGCTGCTTGCAACCCAATGATCTTTTTTCAGCGAACTATCAGGATCAAAAATATCTTTGGCATTTAATCCCTCTTTTGAAAGAAGAGGCCTGACAGAAAAAGACAAATTTGAATCAACCTTATTTAATAATTGCATCCGGCGATAATAATCATCCAAAACCGGCATACCAACCGGTACTGATTGAGCATATGTTTTGCTTGCTAAAAACACACATGCAAAAACAAGTATTGTATTAAATACAAAAAATATTTTTTTCATATTTAATATTTTAGAATCTGTAGGTTACCCCAGTTTGCAACTGCAAATTAAATTGATATCGTTGATGTTGAAATGTAATGTCATCACCTTGTTGAGTTAAGCCCCACTGGTAATCAAGGGATTCTATACCCTGAATTTTCGCATTAAAAATCAGGTTTTTATAATTCCACTCGCCGTTAAAAGCCATGCTTAAATCTACCCAATGGCGTGTATAATCCTGGCTGTCATGAAATGCATAGTAATAAAAATCATTATCATGTACATACCGCTCAATTTGCAGCCCCAATTTTTTAAGTCCTTTTACCCAACTAACTTCTACCGACTGCAAATTCCCACCGGGGCCAATACCGGCACCCAATTCCTGTCCCTGGTTGGTATAACCTTGTCTTACATTTTGGCTAACATACCATTCTTTTCCTTGCATATCATCGGTAATGCTTGTGCCTTGTAGCTGGGTAACTTCAACTCCGATCAGGATATTTTCATCAGCTTTTTGTTGAAATGGCAACAGCTTTCTTAAGCCAAAAATATAAGCGCGAGACTCATTTGGATTTAGTAATGATTGTTCAACATCCAGCGTGTTATTGTAGTGACCATACTCAAAATAAAGTTCAGCATGTTCTTGCGGCCAAAGCCAGCGCATAAACATTGAACTTAACCGGTCCTGTTTATTAATGGGTGCATCAGTAGCGGTTGTTTTGCTAACAGTCGAGAAAAAAGGCAGATAATCACCAATGCCGCTTAGATTTTTACCATATGCCTGCTGTGCCTGGTCAAAGCCTAAAAATAAACCGGGCACCCATTTTGGCTGCCATGTGATTATCACACCTGATAAATAGCGCCAATTTTTAGGCTTAGGTACATACAGATCTGTTCCAAAAAAATATTTATCAGGTGTTAAAGGAGCATAATCTGAACTTTTAGGATTACCGCCAATCATCATACCTTCAAAAGAGCCAATCGGTGTATTTATCGGTTTTTGCGTATTTAACGTAAAATGTGGAAAACCCGGCGCAGTATTACTCATTAACAGCGAGTTTCTGATACCCGGGCCCCACCATAAATTTTCTGTTGATACCCCGGCCGATATACCTTTAAAATTTAACCTGACACTACTTTGCCCCCAATATGCATGTGCGTAAGGTTTGGTGCCAAATCGCGCCGGCAGGTCTACATTGTTATAGATATCATAATACCTGGCAAAAATAACATCGTAGTGGTTTTTATCAAAAGTATCAAACGGAGGGTTTGCAGCGCCTACAAACTCAGGGCGCAACTGGATAGACAACGGGCCGTATTGTGCAAAAAAACCAATACTGAACATGGCTTGCAAACCTTTTGCCGGTATCAATGGCCCATCATTCCATCCGTACGGATGATCAGAATTCCCTTCGGTTTGAAAATTAAACGGCAGCAATACAGTTTTTAACTTACCGTTTTTGCTCACCCAGGTACTGCCGGTATCCAAACCTATTTCTGTATTGTCCGGGAAATACACGTTTTTATTAAAATAACCAGGATAAAGCGGGCGTATTGTAAATGAAACGGAGGTATCAACAGTTCCTAACAATTGTAACCGCCTATAATAATCTTCGATGGCGGTGGTACCAACAGGCAAAGATTGAGCACGTGCACTAAATTGAATGCCAATAAAAGCAATGCATATAAGTGTAAGCTTTATTATTTTCATAGTGTTGTCGCTTTGATATTTATATTGTCGACAGACCAACTTCCATCGCATCCCGGGTCGGACGTATTGCTTTGTGCCATTTGTACCAATTTATCCAAACATTGAAGTACAAGAGTGCTACTGGTATGGGTAAAGGTTTTAGTAATTTTATATTGTGTAGTAGTATTTGGGCCTGTTACACTGCAGAGCCCGGACAGGTTAGTTTTATACGCGCCTTTTTTAGGGTTATTATAGTTATTAGGATAATTGAACGGGTAAGACTGCGGCGAGCAAAAATTTCCGTCAGCGCATATATCGTTTGAAAATGTAGTATTGATATATACTTTTCCATCCACCAGCATTTGCCAGATATCCGGCCCATAAGGTGCAAGCTTGTTTCCGTCCCAGCTATCATGAATATACAGATCAAAAGAAATAGTTATTATATCATGCTTGGGCAGGTTGTTAACTGTTAACTTGAAATTCCCGGCGTTGCTGCTACTGTTATATTGGCCAAGTACTGCCGAACCATTATACTGCCCAAGAATAGCATTCTCTATATTTGTTGTGTTAGCCGATTCAAAATCATTGTTATAAACAACTGTATCACTATTAACATGCGTTTTACAAGAAAACAGAAAAACAAAAAGTATGGCGTAAAGTATCTTTTTATTCATTGATTTAATTTTAATATGTTTTATTCACTTGTAGTCTGATTTATAAATGATTTTGTACTCACTTTGTTTTATTGTAACCTGATTACCCTATTTTAAATAGCAATTACGATAAAAAATCAAAAAGCGTTTTCTTCGCCTTTTACAGCATTCCAAACTGTAAGAAATATAATTTTCAGATCAAGCAGAAAAGACCAGTTTTCAAGATACCAAACGTCAGCCTCAACCCGTTGAAGCATAGCCTCGGTAGTTTTGGTTTCACCTCTCAGACCATTTATTTGTGCATATCCTGTAATGCCAGGCTTAAGAAAATGCCGTACCATAAATTTATCTATAAGTTGCGAATATTGTTTGGTATGGCTAATCATATGTGGCCTTGGGCCTACAACAGACATGTTGCCTATCAATACATTAAAAAATTGGGGCAACTCATCTAAACTTAGCCTTCGTAACAAAACACCCAATTTTGTAACCCGGGAATCATTACGTGTTGCTTGTTTTTTATTTGAGTCTGAATTAACCTTCATACTCCTGAATTTATAACATTTAAAAGGCTTATTGTCCTTGCCTGATCTGATCTGCACAAAAAATACAGGCCCCTTAGATCCCAACTTTATTAAGACTGCTACTATTGGGAAAAGCCAGCTAAATATAAACAGAATGACAAATAACGAAAAAAGAACGTCAAACATACGCTTTAAAAACCTATTCATCATATTTTCGAGCGGTTCAGGCCTTACTGATATTACAGGTATATGTCCAAAATTTTCAACATAGGTAGGTCTTTTAGCAAAATCGTAATATTCCGGTACATATTTAAACCTTATCAGATTTTTATCGGCTTCAATCATTAATTGCTCTACTTTGCTTGACTCAGAAATAGGCAAGGTGCAAAATATTTCATCAATTTTGTTTGATATCACATACCTGATACAATCCTTAATCTGGCCTGTATATGGAACTTTTAATTTTAACTTTTCAGGTTCATCATCAAAAACCCCCATTAACTTGTACCTAAACTCAGGATTAGTTGAAAAAAAGTGATATAAATCCTGCCCAATACGTCCCCCTCCTATAATAACAAAGGTTCTGCTGTCAATTAATGAAGATCGTTCGTTTTTACGTATGCTCAAAAAAATGAGCTTCCAGATACTTATTAAGAATCCAAATAATACCAGCGAATAAATTAAATATTCTCTGGTTATAAAATAAGACTTTGCACCTATTAAAATAATAACTGTAAAACTTGTAATACTTATAAAAAGCAGGTAGGTTTTTATAACTCCACGATACGTTTTTATGGAATCTTTAATTAATACATGCTCATAAAGCCCGGTTATGTTTGCAGCCAATAGCCAGATTAAATTAAATACCAGTACTATAGGCAGATAATGATTACTTGTCCAGAATAAAAAAGTATTGTCAGCAAAAATATAAGCTAAAACCATACTTAAATTAAGTATGACATAATCTACACTAAGGTTTATAGCTTTAATAAATGTGGTGTACCTGTGAATCATTTATAAATAATGTAACTGCATCCATCAAGGTGACATACTAACGGATAGTCGCACACAAATATCACAATTTATTCTAACGATTAAGAATAATTATAATGCCAGATAAGTACTAAAGAGTGGTGAAATTTGCATGATATATATCATGCAGTTGCTTTAACATTTGAGCCTAACCTTAAAATATTTTTAAAGTGCATGGCTTTTTTAGAATAAACAACAATATTATAAAAATAATGATCATAAATAATAACGCCGAATAAATTCGGGGCCCGCTGCGGAGATAAAACTATCTGAGATTGATTATTAGTTTGGTTATCTGGTCTTAATTTCTTTAATTAAAATCAAAATGAATCTTGGTGCCTCGATAAAATAACGTCTGAATAAGCGTTTAGGCTCCTTAAAAAATCTAAATAACCATTCCAACCCTATTTTTTGAAGAAATAGAGGGGCTCGTTTTTTTAAATTTAAATAAAACTCAAATGATGCTCCTAAAGTGGCAAACAATGGCATCTTATCAAATTTATTTTTGACCAGCATTTTATGTATGCTAATAGACAATATATTTTGCTTAGGAAAACTTATACCTATAAAAACGAATTTGATATCGTTTTCCATAATAATGGTTGCACACTCCTGGGTTATATAATTAATGCTGTCGTTGTCGTTGAATTGAAAAAATGGTAAGGTATAACAAATAACATTTCTGTTTTCTCTACTTAAAAGTTCTGATACTTGTTGAGAAGTTGTTAATGCCAAAATTTTAGCGTCGCTGCTTTTAGTTTTTTCCCATAACACCGGAAAAAGATCGCTGCCACTCAGACGCGCTTGCAAGCTTTTGCCTAATAATTTTGAACCCAATACTATTGGCTGCCCGTCAGGAAGTATATATAAAGAATTAATTAATGCATCTTTTAGTTCCTTATGTTCGGGTTTTGAGAGTTGTACAAGTATATCAACATTAGGAGTAATCAAAAATGGTGCTTTATTATCTTCGGTATACAATATTTTTTTAAAAATATCATCAGCAATAATATTGATATTAGGTGCGGAGATAAATGAAAATCCAAACAGATCAACTTTTTTTAACATATATCTGTATTGAATAATATTTTAGGTAATAAACAAAATTGCATTGTTTATATTAACTGGTAAATTCAATTTCTATTTTATGAGCCAAATCACTAATTATTTTTTTATTATCATAATCTAAAGCTGTATTCCGAGTGTTTTGTTTAAGAACCTTTTTTTTACTGTTATCCAATTGATAAAATTTAAAAAGCGCGTTTGTAAGATCAACTACATTTCCCGGCTCGAAAAAGTAGCCATTATACTCATCTATTAAATAATCTGTTATACCGCCTAATTTTGATCCTATTACCGGGACTCCACAGGCCATTGCTTCCAATCCAACTAAGCCCAAGCTTTCCGTTAATAATGTCGGAAATACAAAAATATCAAAATTTGCGTATACCAAGGGAAGTTCTTGTCTGGTTTTAGGGCCTATGTAATGTACAATGTTTTTTAAATTTAATTGGGTAATTAACGTCCTCATATCACTAACTTCATTGCCATTACCTACTATAATGCATTCAATGTTTTTAATTTTATGCTGGTTTACAAGTTCATGAATTGAATTAATTAATATATCCCATCCTTTTCCGGTATCAATTCTTGAAACATAGCCAATTTTAAAAATATTATCATTATTGGATGTCGTGGTACATGAAATTGAGTTAAATTGTTGAATATCAATGCCTCCTGATGCCGAAACAAATATTTTATTTTCATCTATATTAAATTTATCTGTTATATAACCTTTAAAAAAATTTGATGGAACCACAATTAATTGCGCTATATCAATTAATTTTTTAACAAAGCCTTGCATGCGCTCTTCGAAAGGATTAATTGTTATAATATCCCCGCCATGCGGGTTAGCAATAAGTTTGTATTTTTTAAAAAGTCTTAAAATTAATAATGGTATTGCCGTATGTGAAACCGTGTGCACATAAATTATATCATACTTACAAAATATACCTTTAAACAGTATCTCAAAGTTAAAACGGATATATTTCCACAATTTATGAATAGGATTACTGGTTCGGCCTTTTATTAACGCTGATGTTTTCAAATCATACCCTTTACGGCAAAATCCGTCATAAAACTCTTTAACAAAACTTCCGTAATAAGGATCGTCATTACTTGGATACATATTACTTATTAAAAAAAATTTCATTCAACCTGAACTAAGTTTTGCAAAAATTGGCTGTTATAATTATTTCGAATAAAAATAGCTACTAGAGTTAGATTAAGTGCATTAGTGGCGCTATAAAATATATGACCGGACATAAAAGCAAACAAAAAATAGCACGAAGTAAAAAAAGAAAAAAATATATTTTTATATGGATTTTTAAAAATTGTCTTAAAATATAAAACAAACATCGATAACGACCCAATTATTCCTACAAATAAAAAAAGATCGAAAAAATCCATTTCGATCTGATATTTAAACTGATCTGTGCCACCGAAAAAATAGTTAAGAATATTCCAATAACTTAAATTCCCGCTGATTTTGGTATCAATCACATCAATCCTGCCTGAGGTAATCATTGACAAAAATCCATTTTCTTCGTATACATCCTTGAAATGTTCATATAAAAATGAATAATCAGGGTTTGTTACAACAGGCACTATTAAAAAAATTGATATTATTAATGCAACAGTAGCATATATAATTTTTTTACCAGGCGATAAATTTATTGCCAAATGATACAAAAAAAGAAATATTAAAAAAAAGTAAATGGTTTTTGTTCCTAATAAAAGCGAAGCCAATAATACCGGATACATCTTCCAATTTTTTTGCTTAAGAATGAAATGCTTATAATAGAAATAGGAAATTGCGATAAAATAAAAAAGTGTTGCTTCATTTATCGCCGGTATTAAACCGTCAAACCCATACCTGAAATCTTGTGAATAATATGACTTAAATAAATTAACACTTAAAAATAGACCGACAAAAATTAAAATTGAGTTTATAACAACAATGTTTTCATAAATCTTTGTCAAAAAATTATAGTCTTCACTATTGTCAATTATTTTATATGTACCACCATAAATTATAAATACATATAGATATTTATTTAATAGTGTGAAATGATAAAATACACTATAATCAGGTTGATTATAGTGTATTAAAAAAGCACTTTGTCCAATCGCGAATATTACAATCATTGCAATAATACCTACAATGATTTTTTTGCGGGTTTCGTTTAGTCTTATTAGGATAATTGATGCAAATAAGCCCTCATACAAAAAACGCACATATATTGATGCACTAAAAGCATTTTCAATAGAGTCGTCATTTATCGAGTAACTCACCTGAAAATATTTATTTAATGCATCTGAAATATAAAATAAAACTAAGGCAGAAGCAACCAGATAAAATGATATTTTATTTTCGCTTATGGTTTTCTGCATATTAATAAATATGATTGTACCCTATAAAATACTGTTAAGTTTATAGGCTTTTGAACCATCCTTCTGCCGTACTTTTTTTATTAATTAGTATTTGTATAAGCAACTACTAATTACTTCTAAATCACTTTCTGTTAATTCAGGATAATTTCCGCAATAAAACCCACAATCATGTAAAAAGTCTGTTCCTGGCAAATCGTATTGTTCTTTAACATATTTTTTATAAAATGGCTGATTTTGCATATTGCCTGCTATCATAGGTCTGATCTCAATACCTGCACCTGCAAACCTTGACAGATATTCGGTTCTGATAGTACTGTTATTACATACTACCGGAAAAGCGAATGTCGAAAGCACATTTATATGTTTATGATTCAGATGTATCAAATCAGGATTTTCAATGAAGATTTTTTCTAACCGAAGGTAGTTGCTTTGGCGGGTCAGTATATTTTCTTTTAAAAACTTCAATTGATACAGTCCTAAAAATCCGGTTATCTCTGTTGGCCTGAAATTAAATCCAAGATCGTAAAAAGTATATTTTGCCTGAAATTCAGAATCAATATTAAATTTCTTTCGCCACTTAAACTGCTGCGCTGATGAAAGATTTCTATCCCAACCATTAGCTCTCACAATTTTTAACATTTCGGCTAAATCTTCATCATCAGTACATATCATCCCCCCCTCAATAGTTGACATATGGTGTGCCACGAAAAATGAAAAAGTTGAACCTAAACTAAAATTGCCAGCTTTACCTTCGGGCAATTCAGTACCTAATGATTCGCAATTGTCTTCAAGAAGAATGATGTTTCTTTCGTTGCAGATATTTTTTATTTCATTAATGTCACCAAGAAATCCCAAAACATTGGTTAAAAAAAGTGCCTTAATCTCTGGTGCTTGTTCAAGCCTTTCAAGCAAGTTTCCAGACATCACATTAAGCGTTGATGGATCGCAGTCTAACGGTACTGGAACAAGCCCCATCTGTATTATAGGCATGGTATTGGTTGACCATGTTAAGGCTGAAAATGCTACCTGATCGCCCTCTTTTAGTTTACCAAGATTTTTTAAGGCCTGAAGTAATGCCAGATTTGCGCTACCTCCGCTATTGAATAAAACGGCCGATTTTCGCCCCTGAAAATTTGCAAAAGCGTTTTCAAACTCAACGCATTTGGTATCCATGCTTAATCTATTTGCTTTTAAAATGAAATCGGCTAAAGCGTGTTTAGTTTCATATTCATTTAAAAAAGCGTTTTTCATTAAAGGTATCATATAGTATTTTTTAGTTTTAGTTCTCTATATTCATTAATTGTTTGCTGTATACCATCCTCAATTGTTATGCATGGGCTAAAACCCAGCCCACGCATTTTTGATACATCCATACATTTACGTGGCATACCGTTGGGTTTTGAAGTATCCCATTTAATATTCCCTTTAAATCCAACTTTATGCGCAATTAATTCAGCAAGTTCTTTAATGGATATATCCGTACCCCAACCAATGTTAATAAAATCAGGATTATTATAATTCTGCATCAGGTATAAAACGGCCCTGGCTACATCATCCACATGCATAAATTCACGCATGGCAGAACCATTACCCCACACTTCAACTTCATTAATACCATTATCTACAGCATCTGTAAACTTGCGCACAAGCGATGATAGCACATGAGCATGCTGTGGATGAAAACTATCATTTGTACCGTACAGGTTACAGGGCATTAAACTAATGCTGTTAAAACCATATTCTTTGTAATAGCTTTCAAGTAATTTTATGCCAACTATTTTTGCTAATGCATACCCCTCATTAGTAGGCTCAAGTTTGCCAGTTAAAAGATACTCTTCTTTCATTGGCTGCGGGCATTCTCGCGGATATATACATGAGCTTCCCAAAAAAACGAGCTTTGTAACATTGTTTGAATAAGCCTCCTTTATAATATTATTTTGTATTAATAAGTTTTCATACAAAAATTCAACAGGCTGATTCATATTTGCTTGTATACCGCCCACTTTGGCTGCAGCCAAAATAACATACTCTGGTTTTTCGGCTAAGAAAAACTCTTTAACAGCATTAGTGTCTGACAGATCGAGCTCTTTTCTATCTTTTAAAATTAATTGGGTAAAGCCTTCTTTTTTATACAATCTTTCAATTGCAGAACCTACCATTCCTTTATGCCCTGCGATAAATATCCTTGATTTTTTTTCAATCATATAGTAATAATGCTAATGAAACTATCCTATCTGTTATATTATACAGGCCTATATATTATTTCCAGTTAATTTAATTTGTGAAATTATAAATTTAGCCTCAGCAATATCAAAATCCCACCAATTACTTTTTTCTATATCTTCAATCTGCTTTTCTGAAAACCTGTATTTAATAATTTTTGCAGGCACGCCGCCTACTACTGCGTATGGGGGTACATCTTTATTTACAAATGAATTAGCACCAATCACTGCACCATTGCCTATTTTAACACCCCGTCTAATGGTGCTGCAAACTCCTATCCATACATCATTACCAATTTCACATTTTTTTGAAGTTAAAACCTCATATGGATTATCATAAAAAAGGCTGCTGGTAGATATGTTATTTAATAAATGTTCTCCATTTCCAATTGATACGTTATTGGCGATGGAACAATACCTGCCAATATTACTCTTTGTAATAAAAGTATTGTATCCTACATAACAGTATTCGCCTATAGAAGTATCGTCACTAATGTAAGCCGTACCCATTATTTCGCATTTTGAAAATCTCTTATCATCAAAAAATTTTCTTTTTATCTTTTTTATTATGTTACCGAATGCCATTAGTCTGAAATATCTTTTTTATATACCGACGCATTGAAAATTCAGGAGAAATAACAACTTCTTTTTTCTCAGCAAAAGGATTCATATTATCCATATAAGAAGTTAACAACGGAAAAATGTTGTAATTATTTAACACTTTAATCCTTTCTTCCTCCAAAAACTGCAGATGCTCTGTATAATAATTTTCATTAAGTAATATGCTTTCGATTACTTTCACACTATGGTTAAAGTCATCAATATTGATACGACTAAACGATTTCGGCGAAAAATATTTCTCTGCATTTGGACAACCATAATAAAAAGGATAAGTAAATGATAAATGACAGTCAAAAAACTTTTCAGTGAGCCAATCATCACAGAAATCATTTTCAATAGCTATTGAATATTGATACGGTGCCAGTACATCCCATTTATCGTCAAAATCTTTAATACCCCTGCCAAACAAATCAATATCGTCTTTAAAATATTCCTTTAGTTTATAGGCAAAATCTAACCGTTTTTTGTGTCCGTCAGTAATTACCTTGTTAGATGTTATCAAAGAAATTTTCTTGGTTTTATTAATGGGCGCCATTTCTAAAAGCTCATCGTAATTTTTCCCTACAAACCAGGGATGACCACCCAAATTATAGCTTACATTAGGATGTACGATTTCTTTTTGACAAGTAATAATTAATGCAAACTGTTTTAAAAATTGCTTGCTAAACTGCTCTATTGAATATGCCTCGCTTGGCATAAATATAATATTTTCAGGCGGGCAATAGCATGCTTCTTTTTTTAAATCGTATTTTGAAAAAAGAACCCAAAAATCGCATTCAGTAACCGCGTTGTTTAAAAAAAATTCATAATCGCCCCATGTTCCACTAAATTTTGGAGTTTGCCTCATTATTGGCCAGTCATGAGGAAATGTGAATTTTACCCTATACTTTTTTCTGTTGTTCATTTATTATTTATCCCAAATACCCGCTGCCTTTACACTAATTATTTTTTTTACTTGCAGAAAGGCAAAGATAGAAGAAATCAATAAACATACTGCTGTGGCTAAGGGCACTCCTATAAGTTCAAAATTTAATACTTTTGAAAAAAATATAGCCAATGGAATATTAATTACGGCTACCCCGCCTGTGATGTATGCCTGAAGCGTTATTTTACCTGTGCCGTTAATAAAAGTGGCCATAATAGTTGCAAATATGCTTATACAACTGTAAAGTAATATTACTAAACTTACTGATGATGGTATATAAACAGCCCGGCCTACCCATATCTTGTAAAATATGCCTGATAAAAAAAACATAATTACACCAACAGCTATAGTTACAATTAGTAATTTAAGAAGCTTATCAAGTGTTTTCTTAATCCAGTTTAAATCATTTGAATAATAGGCTTTAGTGATCATTGGCCACAATGGAACAATTATAAGTGCCCATGCTGTAGATAAGACTGTAAAATATTTTAAAGCGATATTGTATACGGTAACATCTTTAGGCCCAAACAAATTAGCGATTATAAAATTGTCGGTCATGTACATTATCAATCCTGCAATCTGTATAAAAAAAAATCTTCCGCTAATACTCATTACTTCTTTTGTCAGTGCAAAATCGTAATCAACAAATGAGGGAATCAATTCTCTGAATTTTTTTCTGAATAAGTAAACATTAATAATAATCAGCACGCTTAGTTGCGACAAAGTAAAAACTAAGGCTATTGTAACTAATGATGACTTTAGGAAAATTTTAGCAGCACACAGCGCTATAAAGCCGGTTAGCTGTGTAATAAAGTTGATAATGTCTACTTTAAAAGATTGTTGATTAGCATATAAAAGATTGTTAATCAATTTCAAGATCATACTTAATAAAGTAAATATCAGTACTAAAGTAGTTGCGGTAGCAACTGGACTTTGTAAGGACACCGGGACATTAAAAATTTTATCCCATGGGATATACATGTCAAATAATGATATTATAATGCACAATAAAATGCATATTAAGCTCATTGACATATATGTTGTAGTAACATATTTACGGGCAAGGCTCATATTGCCTTTTGTTATAAATTCAATTAGTTTGTTTTTCAAGCCATTGCCAAGGCCTAAATCAAAAAGTGTAAACCAACTTGTAAATGTTAAAATAGTTAGCCATATACCGTATTGGGTGCTGTTTAAATAATTTATTAAAAGCGGAACTGATAAAAAGGATATTGCAACTGTCACAATTTTTATTACAACAGAATATTTAACATTAGAAACTAATGTTTTGGTCTTTGAATCGCCATTTATGTTAGCTATTCTTTCGGATATTTTATTCTTTATTGCGTTTAAAAACACTATACTATTTTAAATAAATGCATTTAATAAGCTGCTATCTGCGTAACCTTTAAAAAGCTTTTTACTAAAACACGATCCAACTTTCAGGTATTAAATCAACAGACGAACGCGAATCAATATTAAACCATTTTTTAGGCGCTACAACTATTTTATTATCATTATTATTTAGCCATGCACCCCACCAACTAAATGTGCTATTGGCTATTATATTATGTTTACAATAGCTCATTAATCTCATATCCTCATAATTATGATCAGCATCATTTAAGTCAACAAATTCCATTTGATATTTACTGTCTAAATTATTTTTCGCCCAGTTAATGTCATCAGAAAAAATGAAAAAAATGGGGTTACTAACTTTTTCAGAAATATAATTGAATGCCAGTTCATAATACCCTAAAGAACAAGTACTATAAATTTCATTTGATACAATATTGGTAACATAATCGCCACGCCTTATATGCAATGATACAGCATTACAGCTATTTATCTTATCAATAACAGCTTGATTAGCTTGGCTTGGAGCGGTCGTGATAATAAGTTCCTGCTGAAGCAACTTTCGGATGCTCCTAAAATATTTTTCTGATTGCCAATAGCCGTCAAAATAAATATTGTCATATGATAAAGAAAAAACATCTGCATCATACAGGGTACCCTCTTCACGATAAAGGTTTAGCGCTTTTTTATTGATTACGCCACCTTTAGTAATTCTGTATAATTTGTATTTGGCTTTGTTATAAATTGATGATAGTTGTTGTATATCTTTTATAGACGCTTTATGAATATTAACATTAAAATGCTGAAGGGAGATTTTATGAAGCGTGTATTTTCCATTAAAATCATCTACATCATAATAAACCTGTAAGCCGGTATGCGCCTCAATTGCCTTACCAAAAGAATATTGAAAAAGCTGGTTTCCCAATCCACCTACAATCTTAACAACTATCATATCTCTATCAAATAATGTATTTTTTCAATGTATTATATCACTTCCTGTACTTTATTAAAAATAATGTTTAAATAAAGCCTTAAAAAAAGATACGGTTGTTAATAATTTATTTAGAAAATATCTATCAAGCTTTATAGATTTTTTTAAATACAGAACCGAAATTTTATAATTACCTTTTTTAAAATGAGCTATGCCAAAATATCTGTAGTAATAAGCCCAAGCCATATTTGTAGCATTTAACCGGGAAATTTCATTTTCATACTTCTTAATAAGCACTTTATACGCTTTTTTATATTTATTTAAATTGTGCGTAATCCCATTTACATTTAATCTGTACTTAGCAAGACTTTTATTTATGTAACCAAAGTTTTCGCCAAGCTCTGCTATTCTTATCCACAAATCCTGATCTTCCATCGTCCATAAATTCGTATCAAAGTAACCTGATTTATTAAGCAATTCTCTGTTAACCATAACAGTTAAAACTCCAACAGTATTAACAGAATAAATAGTTGGGCGAAGATCTCCTTGTCGTTTGTAATTAAATTCAACTATATTTTTAAGCGGTCTCTTTACAATTCCCGACTTATCAAATAGCTCATATTTTGAATGACTAATATTAATGTCAGGATGTTTTTCATGAAACTCTATTTGTGTCGCCAATTTGTCTGGAAACCATAGATCGTCCGAGTCTAAAAAAGTGATATATTTTCCCTTAGCATTTTTTATACCTTCATTACGGGCATTAGGTAATCCACCATTTTTTTTTAAATTGATTAAAACTATCCTATTTTCATTATTTAAATACTCGTCTATAACAGAAGCTGTATTATCAGTAGATGCATCATTAATTATAATAAGTTCCCAATTGCTGTAAGATTGTCTTAATACAGAATCAATTGATTCTTTAATAGTTAAACCCGCATTAAAAGCAGGCATAATGATTGAAACTAATTGCACTGTCTTATTAATAAAAATCAAGTATTTTTCACAATAAACATTTACAGCTATTTAAATTATTGATTTTAAAAATTTAACTATAACTAAATAAAAAGTTGTAACAAATATTAAAATAAACATACCTAAAACAAATCCTTTTGCCTTACCAAATTGATCCTTCTCTAAAGGCAGTATTGGCTTGTCTATAACTTGTATTAGCGGAGTCTCTTTACGTAACGCAATCTTAGATAATTCTAAATTTGCCACTAATTGTGTCAAAATTGCCTGATTTGCCTGTACATCAATTTGGCGATGCTGGGACGGAACCCTCAATATCTGCAATGCTGGATTAGGGTTAGGATTAAGATCACCTGACGAAGCAACACCCGTAATTGCGGCATTTAATTCATGCCTTACAGAATCAGTTTGGCGTTGTAGTATAGCTACATTTTGAACTGATTTTTTAGTTTTAGTTTCCACATAAAAGTCTGAAACCGTCTTAGCCAATATTTCGGTAAAGAATTTTGAAAACAATTCGTTTTTTGAATTTACTTTTACAGTGATAATAGTTGATTTTTTATCTGTTCTATCAACTGTCAAATTGTTTTTTGTGATATCCTTATAAAAAACACCCAAAATACTATCTTGTTGCAAGCTAAATTTTGAACGATCAGCATTTGGTAAAAATCGAATGTTTTTTAAAGCCGGTTTATTACTCCAATCTGGCCTATATTTGTTAAAAGAAATATATAATTCGGCTAATGTTTGTTGTTGGCCATTTATAGAAATTGCAGTAAGCAGGGTATTTTCTACCATTGAACGTGATTTCATCAATTCAAGAAGATTGTCTTCAGAAAAAACCCCACCGCTATTACCCCCGCCTAAGTCAATTCCAAATTGGCTGGCTAAACCCATAGCAGCACCAAGCCCCCCACCAGATGATTTTTCATCCTCTAAAGCAAAACTTAACTCGGCTTTATATATTGTTTTTTTTAGATAAGAATAAGTTAACCCTAAAATGCCGCCTATAAAGCCCCCAATTAAAATAACCTTCCATTTAGATAAGATAAAACGGTACCATTCCTTAATTTTAAGAACGACTTCCTTTAAAGAAATTTCGTCAGAGTTATTTGCCTCAAATCTCTGATTAGTTTTGTCCATATATCTTATATACTAATTATCGTTTAGAGCTTATTACAAGACTTACTACTATGGCACCTAATGACGCTAAACCAGTAGCAAAACCTAAAATTAGCTGAGCTGTGTTATTGTTGCCCGGTAGTTTTTTAGGTATAAAAATTTCGCTGCCAGGTTTTACTTTAGGATGAATATTGAAAAAAAGAAATTTAGAGGTTCCTTTTACCGTTCCGTTAGGGTATACAATATAAGCACCCCGCTTTAAAGCTTTTGGTGCATAGCCACCTGCATTTAAAACGTATCCTCTAAAATTTTTACCTCCGGTGTAAACTATTGCACTCGGGTATAATACTTCTCCGTTTACCCTAACCAATTGTTGTTGTTTAGGTACTCGTAAAACGTCTCCATTCTCTAATATCAAATCATCGCCAGTTCCTGCGCCTTGTAATATTTTTTTTAGGTTAATACCGATATAATTATTTCTTAATTGTGCCGTATCAGTAGTGGTTTTAACAGAATCTTTGTCTTTAGCAGTATAGGTTCCTTGAAACCGCTTTAACCTCTCATTTCGCTCTCTGTTCAATTCAGTAGTATCGATCTTGTTTTTGTCTACACCCAGTACAGCCTCGTTGTCACGTTTCAAACTACCGCCGTCAACATCTGCAGATGCGGTTAATCCACCAGCCCGTGCAACCAGGTCTGATATTTTTTCATTTTTCTTTTGTATAGTATAATACCCTGGATAAATAACTTCTCCCTCAACTTTAACTATTTTTTGTATTTCATAACCAGGTTGGCTGTATACAGAAACAATATCAAACGGTTTTAATGAAAAAATAATATCTGCAAATTTTAAATTAGTGTCAACGTTTACACTAAATACCTGGGCCACTTTACTATCTTTTATGGTAGGATCACTATCATATATCCTGCGTGATACCTCGATACGTTTAGGGCTGGCTCCTTCTGAAAAACCACCTGCTTTAATGATAAGATCAGCCACTTTCATACTATCTGCATAAGCAAAGTCACCTGGTTTTCTTACCTGACCCTTTATAGTAACCTTATATTTATCATGTAAATCAAACTTTGAGGTAATACTCACGCTATCCTCTCTTTGCAGGACAATATCAGCAGATGCTTTAGTCATAGCATCCTGAATACTAAATGATAATTGATAAGTTGAGTTATCTGGATTAAGCCTTGTAATACTACCACGACCTGTAAAAGCGTCCTCTTTTAAACCTCCGGCGTTCTTAATCAATTGCGATACGGTTAATCCGTCCTGCAGCTCAAAATCACCAGGCATAAATACGGCACCGTTTATAGTTACTCTATTCTCATAACGGTCAATAATCCTGCTGATCGTAAATTTATCACCCCGTAACGGAATGTATGTTTTATAATCTTTTTCAAAAATATCTTTAAAACGATATTGCTGACCGCTTACCTGTATAACTTTTATACGTGGTGTGTAAGCACGATCTGTAAAACCACCGCTAAAGCGTAGCAAATCTTGCAGCGTTTCGTTAGGTAATGTTTCAAATAAACCAGGTATTTTTACCTCGCCTTTTAATTCAACACGTTTGTCATAGGCGGGCACATAAACTACATCCTGATCCTGAAGAACAATATTGTCTTTTTGGCTACCATTTACTAAAAGATCATATAAGTCCAGGTGTCGTATTACTTTGTTATTTCTCCTGACCTGTATTTGCCTGAATGAACCTATATCATTAGGGCCGCCGGCTGCGTACAAAGCGTTAAACACAGACGATAATGATGACAAAGTATACGTACCCGGTTTAGCTAATTCGCCCTGCAAACTTACGCTAATACTGCGTATGTTACCTACATTAACCTGTACATTAGTTCCGCGGCCTATAGCATAATTATTTGTGGCCAATTTGCTTTTTATCTGTTCGGTGGCTCTTTCAATTGTTTTGCCTGCAACATTTACTATTCCTACCCCAGGTATATTAATATTACCTTCCGGAGATACAGTTAAGTTCCAATTAGCTACAGAATTTCCATAAACATTAATAGTTAGCTGGTCATCAGGTCCTACAACATAATTAACGGGTGTTGCAATTTTTAAATTTGGCTGAAACGTATTGGGATTATTATTCCTGAAAAGAGATGCACCAAATATTTTTGGTTGCAATTCCTTAAAAACATCAATTCTGTTATTTTGTCTTGAAGTATCACCTTGCTGATAATTTGCACGCCGTGATTGAGATATTGTATCAGCATTATTGCCTCCGCCATAATTAGCCGTATTACCATCTTTTCGGCGTACTTCGGTAATTCTTGCTTGCAAACGCTGTATTTGTGCGGTCGGTAAATTTCTGTTTTGGGCTAACTGTAACAACTGTGCATCACTTACTCCCTGTGATTGAGCATTTTGTAACAACTGCCTTATCTGGTCATCCGAAAGGTCATCTACATTAACATTTGACATGTTTTGCGGAATAGATTGAGCTGATACTGGTTTATAAGCTAAAATACTTATGAAAACCAGCAACACAGATAAGTACTTTTTAATATTATTCATTTAATTTTTATTACACTATGCCAATAGCATTCGCAAACAGGTTTATATTTTAATTAAAATACATTATAATAACAATCAAATTTAGCTGATTGGTAATGAGAAATTTGAAGTACAGTTGCTTTTAATTCATTAATACGGCTTTGTTTAGTACCAAAGCTATTTACGTTATATTTATTCGTAAACCTAACTGCCAGATTCAAATAAATATATTCCAAATCAATGACAGCTATTAGTATATCTTCAAGGTTTTGAAAAAGTTTAGGTGATTGATTTGGTTGTTGATCAAACATTATTCTTGACTCAAGAGATAAATTACAAAGATATATTTTTAATCAACAAACAGGCTTCCGATTTATAATCTCTGAATAAAAGCTTTTTTATAACTAGTTAAACAGTATCTGTAGCTTTTTTGGGTTATGCAATGCGTGTATTTTCATTCACCAAAAAATCATGATAAGCCAATCTTATCCCATCCTCTAATTCAATTGTATGTTTCCATCCTTTATCATGCAGTTTACTAACATCCATTAATTTTCTTGGTGTACCATCGCTCTTAGAGGTGTCAAATTTAATTTCGCCTGTATATCCAATAATTTTTTTGATAAGGAGAGCTAGATCTTTGATTGACAGATCTTCACCTGTCCCTATGTTTATAAGGCCAGGTGCATCATAAGTTTTCATTAAAAAATAACAAGCTTCTGCTAAATCATCTGCAAATAAAAATTCACGTTTGGGCGTTCCGGTTCCCCAAATGGTTACTGTTTCAAACCCTTGTTCTTTTGCTTCATGAAACCTGCGGATCAAAGCAGGTAGTACATGCGAGTTTTGCGGGTGATAATTGTCATTATAACCGTAAAGATTAGTAGGCATTACTGATATATAGTTACAACCATATTGTGCCCTGTAAGCATCGCACATTTTTATCCCGGCGATTTTCGCAATAGCGTAGGGTTCGTTAGTTTCTTCAAGTAAACCGGTGAGCAGGTATTCTTCTTTAAGCGGCTGGGGAGCAAGCTTTGGATAAATGCAGCTTGAACCTAAAAACATCAACTTTTTTACGCCGTTAACATATGATGAATGGATAACATTATTCTGGATTTGCAGGTTCTCATACAAAAAATCGGCCCGGTAAGTATTGTTTGCTACAATACCGCCAACCTTAGCCGCCGCTAAAAACACGTATTCTGGTTTTTCCTGTGCAAAAAAATCAGCTACGTCTTGCTGGTTGCGCAGGTCAAGGTCAGCTGATACACGGGTGATAATATTGGTAAATCCTTCTTTTTGTAGTTTACGGTAAATTGCCGAACCTACCATCCCCCGATGACCGGCTATATATATTTTGGAAGCCTTTTCCATTATTTGTTGTTATTCAGATTGTTAATTTCGTCCAGCGTTGCCACGGCACTGCCAAACTTGGCCACTACAATCGCAGCAGCGCTGTTTGCAAAATCGCAAGCCTGGGATATTGACAGACTATTGGCTAATGCAAAACTTAATGCGGCAACTACCGTATCGCCGGCACCGGTTACATCAAAAACATCAAGTGCCTTTGTCGGCTTTTTATCAAGCTTGCCGTTGCTGTAGATTGCAATGCCATCTTCTGACAGGGTAACAACCACCGTTTTACAGGCTGTAACATCCGCAATTTTTTTACAGGCTTGTTCAAGCGTAACATCATCAACAATATTTATTCCTGATGCCAATGACGCTTCTTTTTTATTAGGTTTGATCAGGGTAGCATTGCGATACTTTGACAGATCCTTATACTTTGAATCGACAATGGTGCTTACATTATGTCCATTGCATAGTTTTATGATCTTATCTACCAGGTATGAGCTCAACGCACCTTTACAATAATCAGATAATATTACCGCATCTATTTCCATGATCTTTGCTTCTAACGACTGGTAGATCTCGTCTGCTATCTCGTCGCTGCAATAAAACTTATCTTCTTTATCTAAACGGATCAACTGGTGGCGGTTTACACTTACACGTGTTTTTATGGTTGTACGACGGTTATTGTCTTTTATCAGTTCATAAAAACCCGGATTCAGTTTTTCCAATTCATCTACTACAATGGCGCTTGTATCATCATTGCCATTAAGGCTAATGAGCGAGCCCTGGGCGCCAAATGCCTGTAAGTTTTTCAGCACATTACCCGCACCGCCCAGGCTGTAAAATTCGCCGGTAACATCAACAACCTGTACAGGTGCTTCGGGCGAAATACGATCACACGAACCATTGATATAATGGTCGATCATGATATCGCCTATTACACAAATTCTTGCTTTTTTATGCTCAGGAAAATTGAATTGGGGCATCTTTGGTTTTAGATAGATTAAAAATAAAATGCAAATATCGTTAATTCGGCACGAAAAACGATATGCAGTTTATGCTTGTCCCATTGTGCCACCAAAGTTCATGGGGAATGATGACGGATCTTGCTGTATTTTAATACGGCCATTAGCGGCCTCATACTTTTCAATATTATCCTCAAGCGCAGTTAATAATCTTTTGGCATGCTCAGGAGTAATAATGATGCGTGATTTTACTTTAGCTTTTGGGGTACCGGGCATTATCCTGATAAAATCAAGTACAAACTCCTGGTTTGAGTGGGTTATAATTGCAAGATTTGAATAAATACCTTCTGCAATTTCTTCAGAAAGCTCAATATTCAATTGATTTTCGTTTTGTTCTTCCATAGTGTAAAAATAGCAAAAGCCTTCCGTTTTGCGGAAGGCTTGCTAATTTTATTATTTGCTTATGCTGATTAAGCTTCTACTTCTTCAGCTTTTGAAGCCATTAAGCGATCAAATTCTTCCTGAGAACCTACACGGATATTTTCGTATTCGCGTAAACCTGTTCCTGACGGAATTAAGTGACCAACAATAACGTTTTCTTTCAAGCCAAGCATGCTATCTTTCTTACCTGCAATGGCTGCCTCGTTAAGAACCTTGGTAGTTTCCTGGAACGATGCTGCAGATATGAACGATTTAGTACCTAATGATGCCCTGGTAATACCTTGCAACATTGGGCTTGAGGTAGCTGCTATAGCATCACGCACTTCAACAAGCTTCATGTCTCTGCGTTTTAAAACTGAGTTTTCGTCTCTCAATTTTCTTACAGAAACTATCTGGCCTGCTTTAAGCGTGTTTGAATCTCCCGGATCTGTAACCACCTTTTTGTCAAAGATGTCATCATTTTCCAGCATGAAATCCCAGCTGTCAACAGCTTCTTTTTCTAAGAAACGGGTATCGCCTGCATCTTCGATAGACACTTTCTGCATCATTTGGTGAACGATAACCTCGAAGTGTTTATCATTGATCTTCACACCTTGTAAACGGTAAACTTCCTGAATACCGTTAACCAGGTACTCTTGCACCGCAGCAGGGCCTTTAATAGCCAGGATGTCGGCAGGAGATATTGAACCATCAGACAATGGCATACCGGCTTTAACAAAGTCATTATCCTGTACAAGGATGTGTTTAGACAATGGAACTAGGTATTTTTTAACTTGTCCGTCTTTTGATTCGATGGTGATCTCACGATTACCACGTTTAACGCCACCTAATGTTACAACACCGTCAATCTCGGTAACTACAGCAGGGTTTGATGGGTTACGTGCTTCAAATAACTCTGTTACACGTGGTAAACCACCGGTGATATCCCTTGTTTTACCTGTTGAACGAGGTATTTTAGCAATGATCTGTCCTGTTTGTAGTTTCTCGCCTTCATCAACAGCGATGTGAGCGCCTACAGGGATGTTATATCCTTTAATTAGATTTCCTTTACCGTCAGTTACCTGGATAGAAGGGTTTTTAGTTTTATCCCTTGTATCGATGATAACTTTTTCGCGGTGACCGGTTTGTTCGTCAGATTCTTCACGGAAAGTGATACCCTCTAATACGGCTTCAAACTGCGCAACACCTGCAAATTCTGATATGATAACCGCGTTGTACGGATCCCATGAACAGATACGGTCGCCACGTTTGATCTTGCTACCGTCTTTAATGTATAAGTATGAACCGTAAGGTATGTTGTTGGTAACAATAACTTTATTGCTTCCTTCTTCAACAATACGGAACTCGCCAGAACGACCTAATACTACGTCAACAGCGCCTTCTTCAGCAGTTTGGTAAGTTACAGTACGAACGTTTTCAAACTCGATGATACCATCAAATTTAGCGTTGATCTGTGACTCGGCCGCGATGTTTGACGCGGTACCACCCACGTGGAAGGTACGTAACGTTAACTGTGTACCCGGCTCACCAATTGACTGTGCAGCAATTACACCAACAGCCTCACCTTTTTGCACGCGTTTACCGCTTGCCAGGTTACGGCCGTAGCATAGTGCACAAACACCACGCTTGCTTTCGCAGGTTAATACCGAACGTATTTCAATACCTTCTAAAGGCGAATTTTCAATTGTTTTACCAATTTCTTCAGTGATGTCCTGACCTGCCGATACTAACAATTGGTTAGTAATAGGGTCAAACACGTCGTGTAATGAAGTACGGCCCAAGATACGGTCATATAATGGTTCAACAATATCCTCGTTATCTTTTAATGCAGTTGTGTAGATACCTCTTAAAGTACCGCAATCAACCATACCAACAATCATATCCTGCGCAACGTCATGTAAACGACGGGTTAAGTAACCCGCATCCGCCGTTTTCAACGCCGTATCCGCCAAACCTTTACGTGCACCGTGGGTAGAGATAAAGTACTCTAATACCGACAGGCCTTCTTTAAAGTTTGATAAGATCGGGTTTTCAATGATCTCGCCACCTGAACCTGATTTTTGAGGCTTAGCCATCAAACCACGCATACCTGCAAGCTGACGGATCTGCTCTTTTGAACCACGCGCGCCTGAATCCAACATCATGTAAACTGAGTTGAAGCCCTGGTTATCGTTACTCAGGATGTCCATCACATTCGCGGTTAAGCGGTTGTTGATACGGGTCCAGATATCGATAATTTGGTTATAACGCTCATTGTTGGTAATGAAACCCATGTTGTAGTTACTCATTACCTCTTCAACTTGCTTAGAAGCAGTTTCAATTAAGGTAACTTTCTCTGCAGGGATATTGATATCCTTCAGGTTAAATGATAAACCACCCTGGAACGCCATTTTAAATCCTAATTCCTTAATATCATCAAGGAACTGGGCAGCGCGTGCCATACCGGTAATTTTTACTACTTCACCAATAATATCACGTAATGATTTCTTAGTCAATAGCTCATTGATATAACCAACCTCGGCAGGTACATGCTCATTGAACAATACACGGCCTACAGTAGTATCAATAACTTTATTAACTATCTTGCCATCACGCTCTTTAACGTTAGTTTTAACTTTAATGAACGCGTGCAGGTCAAGTTTTTTCTCGTTATAAGCAATGATAACTTCTTCAGAAGAGTAGAAAGTTAATCCTTCGCCTTTTACAACGCGGGTAGCATCAGTTTTACGGCCTTTGGTTATGTAGTACAAACCAAGCACCATGTCCTGTGATGGAACGGTAATAGGTGTTCCGTTAGCAGGGTTTAATATGTTGTGCGACGCAAGCATTAATACCTGTGCCTCTAATATTGCCGCGTTACCCAGTGGTACGTGTACCGCCATCTGGTCACCGTCAAAATCCGCGTTGAAAGCGGTACAGGTTAACGGGTGCAGTTGGATAGCTTTACCTTCAACCAGTTTTGGCTGGAATGATTGTATACCTAACCTGTGTAGCGTAGGTGCACGGTTTAATAATACGGGGTGGCCTTTTAATACGTTTTCAAGGATATCCCATACTAACGGATCTTTACGGTCAACTATCTTTTTAGCAGATTTTACTGTTTTAACCACACCACGCTCAATCATCTTGCGAATGATAAATGGTTTAAACAGCTCGGCAGCCATATCTTTTGGTAAACCGCACTCGTGTAATTTAAGGTTAGGACCTACAACAATTACAGAACGGGCAGAGTAATCCACACGTTTACCCAATAAGTTTTGACGGAAACGGCCTTGTTTACCTTTCAGGATGTCTGAAAGTGATTTCAATGCACGGTTACCTTCAGTTTTTACCGCGTTAACTTTACGTGAGTTATCAAATAACGAGTCTACAGCTTCCTGTAACATACGTTTTTCGTTACGTAAAATCACCTCCGGTGCTTTGATCTCGATCAAACGTTTTAAACGGTTGTTACGGATAATTACACGACGGTAAAGGTCATTCAGATCTGACGTTGCAAAACGGCCACCTTCAAGAGGTACTAACGGGCGCAACTCCGGCGGGATAACCGGAACGATCTTAACGATCATCCACTCAGGGTTATTCTCGATACGTGTTTTTGCACCACGGAAAGCCTCAACAACCTGTAAGCGTTTTAACGCTTCGTTTTTACGTTGTTGTGAAGTCTCGGTAGCAGCCTGGTGGCGTAAGCTAAATGATAATTCGTCAAGGTCAATACGTTTTAATAATTCTTCCAGAGCTTCTGCACCCATTTTGGCTACAAATTTCTGAGGATCCTTATCGTCAAGGTATTGGTTTTCTTTCGGAAGGGTATCTAATATATCCAGGTATTCTTCTTCAGTAAGGAAATCCATTTTGTTGATTCCGTCACTTTCTTTAACACCGGGCTGGATAACTACATATCTTTCATAATATATGATCAGATCAAGACGCTTTGTAGGTAAGCCCAATAAGTAACCAATTTTATTTGGCAACGAACGGAAATACCAGATGTGAGCAACCGGAACCACCAAATTAATGTGTCCCATACGCTCACGACGTACTTTTTTCTCGGTTACTTCAACACCGCAACGATCACAAACTATACCCTTGTAACGGATACGTTTGTATTTACCGCAATGGCACTCATAATCTTTAACCGGACCAAAAATACGCTCGCAAAATAAACCATCGCGCTCAGGTTTATAGGTCCTGTAGTTGATGGTTTCGGGTTTTAAAACTTCACCGCTTGAACGCTCAAGAATAGCCTCTGGCGAAGCTAAGCTGATGGTGATAGTAGTAAAATTACTTTTGATTTTATTATCCTTTTTGTAAGACATAGTCTCCTTTGTTTTAATTTTTGAATAATTGAATTATTGAATGATTGAATTCATTTTATTGAAGGGATTGAATCACTCAATAATTCAATCCCTCAATAATTCAATAATTATTCTAAAGTGATATCCAGACCTAAACCTCTTAATTCATGAACCAATACATTGAATGATTCAGGAACTGAAGGCGTTGGCAGGTTTTCACCTTTAACAATAGCCTCATAAGTTTTGGCACGGCCAACAACATCATCCGATTTAACGGTTAATATTTCCTGCAGGATATTTGATGCACCAAATGCTTCTAATGCCCAAACCTCCATCTCACCAAAACGCTGACCACCAAACTGGGCTTTACCACCCAATGGCTGTTGTGTAATCAATGAGTATGGCCCGATAGAACGCGCGTGCATCTTATCGTCAACCATGTGGCCCAGTTTAAGCATGTAGATAATACCTACAGTGGTTTGCTGATCAAAACGATCACCGGTTAAACCATTATATAAGTATGTACGGCCTGACTCAGGGATACCGGCTTTTTTAACCCACTCCTCAACTTCTTCATGGCTTGCACCATCAAAAATCGGGGTCGCGAATTTAATGCCCAGTTCTTTACCTGCCCAGCCTAATACAGTTTCATAGATCTGACCAAGGTTCATACGTGAAGGTACACCCAGCGGGTTCAACACAATATCAACCGGTGTTCCGTCTTCTAAGAAAGGCATATCCTCGTCACGTACAATACGCGCTACGATACCTTTGTTACCGTGACGGCCTGCCATTTTATCACCTACTTTAAGCTTACGCTTTTTAGCGATATAAACTTTAGCCATTTGTACGATACCAGATGGAAGCTCATCACCTACGCTGATAGCAAATTTATCACGACGGTAAGCACCCAGTTCTTCATTAACTTTAATGTTATAGTTATGAAGCAATAATTTTATCTGGTCGTTTTTGTCATCATCAGTTGTCCATTTTGTTGGGTTGATGTTTTCATAATTTAACTCAGTTAAAATCTTTTGAGTGAATTTAACGCCTTTAGGTACCAGTAGCTCTTTGTAAACATTGCTTACGCCTTGTGATGTTTTACCGTTAACAATCTCAAATAACTTCTCGATCAAAGTATTTTTAAGATCTTTTACAGCTTTTTCATGTTTAGTATCAAGCCTTTCTATCTGTGCTTTTTCTTCTGCCTTAGTAGTTTTCTTAGCACGTGAGAATAATTTGGTATCAATTACAACACCCGCGATAGACGGCGGAGTTTTTAATGACGCGTCTTTAACGTCACCTGCTTTATCACCAAATATGGCACGTAATAATTTCTCTTCCGGCGATGGGTCAGACTCACCTTTAGGGGTGATCTTACCGATCAGGATGTCGCCTTCTTTAACCTCAGCACCAACACGGATGATACCGTCTTCGTCAAGGTCTTTAGTAGCTTCTTCTGATACGTTAGGGATATCCGGAGTTAACTCTTCTTCACCACGTTTGGTATCACGTACTTCTAATTCAAACTCTTCAACGTGCAATGAAGTAAAGATATCCTGAGATACTACACGCTCAGAAATAACGATCGCATCCTCAAAGTTATAACCCTGCCAAGGCATGAATGCCACTTTAAGGTTACGGCCTAAGGCTAACTCGCCATCCTGAGTTGCATAGCCCTCGCAAAGCACTTGCCCTTTTTCAACTCTTTCGCCTTTTTTAACAATTGGCTTCAAGTTAATAGTTGTGCTTTGGTTGGTTTTCTTAAACTTAGTTAAGATATAGCTTTTTGAATCGCCTTCGAAAGAAACCAAACGGTCCAATTCGTCACGATCATATTTAATTACTATCTGGTTTGCATCCACATACTCAACAACGCCATCACCTTCGGCATTGATCAGCGTACGTGAATCTTTTGCAACACGGCCTTCTAATCCGGTACCAACAATCGGCGACTCAGGGCGCAATAAAGGCACTGCCTGGCGCTGCATGTTTGAACCCATCAGGGCACGGTTAGCATCATCATGCTCAAGGAACGGGATCAATGATGCCGCAATAGACGTGATCTGGTTTGGCGCAATGTCCATCAAATCTAATCTTTCAGGCTCAATGATAGGGAAATCACCTTCAAAACGGGCTTTAACTTTTGGTGTAGCAAATTCGCCTTTATCATCATAAACAGCGTTTGCCTGGCCTATAGTTTTGCCGTCTTCATCCTCGGCTGATAAATAGATAACCTCTTCCTGTACCTGTACTTTACCGTTAACCACACGTTTGTATGGAGTTTCGATAAAGCCTAAGTTATTGATCTTAGCATGTACGCAAAGTGATGATATCAAACCAATGTTAGGTCCTTCAGGAGTTTCGATAGTACACAACCTACCGTAGTGGGTGTAGTGAACGTCACGAACCTCGAAACCTGCACGCTCACGAGACAGACCACCGGGCCCTAAGGCTGACAGACGACGCTTGTGCGTAATCTCTGCCAGTGGATTGGTTTGATCCATGAACTGTGATAACTGGTTTGTTCCGAAGAACGAGTTGATCACAGATGATAATGTACGTGCGTTGATCAGGTCGGTTGGTGTAAATACCTCGTTGTCACGGATATTCATACGCTCACGGATGGTACGTGCCATACGTGCTAAACCAACACCAAACTGAGCATATAATTGCTCACCTACAGTACGTACGCGACGATTTGACAAGTGATCAATATCATCCACCTCGGCTTTTGAGTTGATTAATTTGATCAGATATTTAACTATCGCAATGATATCCTGTTTAGTTAAAACCTTAGTTTCTTCTGATGTGCTCAGTTTCAACTTACGGTTAATGCGGTACCTGCCCACATCACCAAGGTCATAACGTTTGTCAGAGAAGAATAAACGATCGATGATACCACGAGCAGTTTCCTCATCAGGTGGTTCAGCGTTACGTAATTGACGGTAGATATGCTCAACCGCTTCTTTCTCTGAGTTTGAAGTATCCTTTTGTAAGGTATTGTATATAATAGTGTAATCACCGCTGGTAGCAGCATCTTCCTTGTTCAGGATGATGGTTTTAACACCGGCATCAATGATCATGTCAATGTGATCATCTTCAAGCACGGTTTCACGCTCCAGGATAATTTCGTTACGGTCAATAGAAACAACTTCACCGGTATCCTCATCCACAAAATCCTCAACCCATTTCTTTAAAACCCTTGCAGCCAGTTTACGGCCGATGAATTTTTTAAGACCTGATTTACTAACCTTAACCTCGTCTGCCAGTTCAAATAACTCTAATATGTCTTTATCAGAATCATAACCGATGGCACGAAGCAAAGTTGTTACCGGGAATTTCTTTTTACGGTCAATGTAAGCATACATTACGTTGTTAACGTCTGTAGCAAACTCAATCCATGAACCCTTGAACGGGATAACACGGGCAGAGTATAACTTGGTACCGTTGGTGTGACGGCTCTGGCCAAAGAACACACCCGGCGAACGGTGTAGTTGTGATACAATTACACGTTCTGCACCGTTAATAACAAATGTTCCTTTAGGTGTCATGTAAGGGATAGTTCCCAAATACACATCCTGAACAATTGTTTCAAAATCTTCGTGCTCGGCATCATTACAAGACAAGCGAAGTTTTGCTTTTAACGGCACGCTGTAAGTTAACCCGCGCTCAATACACTCGCGTATATCATAACGTGGCGGATCAATAAAATAATCAAGAAACTCCAGGACGAAGATGTTTCTTGAATCTGAAATTGGAAAGTTTTCGGCAAACACTTTAAACAAGCCTTCTTTGTGACGGTTGTCTGAAGTAGTTTCTAATTGAAAAAATTCCTGGAAAGATTGCAACTGCACATCCAGAAAATCGGGGTAATCAAGTACCTTTCTGCTGGTTGCAAAGTTTACTCTTTGTGCTTTTTTGTTTGCCAAGGTATTTTAATTTTAGTTTATTAATAAACTTGTGTAGACTATGAGATTTGAGATATGAGATTTGAGATGATGCTTAAACAAGATCGCCTTGCTAAACGCCCGCTTCTAATAGCTCAAATCTGTAATCAAACCTTTATAAACAGCAATAGACCCCGACCAAATATGGTCGGAGTCTGATGCTATGAGTATTGTGGTTAACTTATTTAACCTCAACTACCGCTCCGGCTTCTTCTAATTGAGTTTTAAGAGACTGTGCTTCTTCTTTAGATACGCCAGTTTTAACTTCTTTTGGTGCACCGTCAACAAGATCTTTTGCTTCTTTCAAACCTAAACCGGTTAAGTCTTTTACTAATTTAACAACAGCTAATTTTGAGCCACCTGCTTCTTTCAGGATAACGTCAAATGCTGTTTGTTCAGCAGCAGCAGCAGGAGCGTCATCGCCACCAGCTGGAGCAGCAGCAACAGCAACAGCTGCAGCAGCAGGCTCAATGCCATACTCGTCTTTTAAGATCTGAGCTAATTCGTTTACTTCTTTTACTGTCAAGTTAACTAACTGTTCAGCAAATGCTTTTAAATCCGCCATTTTATTATATTTTTTACTTTAATGCTTTGTTTTTAATGATCAAACTTTAAGGTGTTTGAATTAACCTCTTTCTTGTAATGTTTTTACTAATCCTGCCAATGTATTTCCGCCTGACTGCAGTGCAGAGATAACATTTTTCGCTGGTGATTGCAGTAAGCCGATAACTTCACCGATCAATTGTTCCTTAGATTTCAATTTAGTTAAGGTATCGATCTGGTTGTCGCCGATAAATATTGCCGAGTCAATATATGCTGCTTTTAAAACCGGTTTGTCACCTTGTTTTCTTAACTGTTTGATCAGCTTTGCCGGGGCAGTTGCTGATTTTGAGAAAAGAATTGATGATGAACCTTTTAATACATCATATATACCAGCGTAATCACCGCCTGCTGCTTCCATAGCTTTTTTGATCAAGCTATTTTTTGCAACCTGCATTTTGATATCGCTGTCGAAACATTTACGACGGATGTCATTGATTTTTGCAACCGTTAAGTCTGAAGTATCAGTAATATAAAAATTACCGTATTCCTTCATTTGTTCAGTGAGGGCAAGAACAAGGTCGTGTTTTTCTTCTTTATTCATGATTAAATTCCCGCTACTGATTTTGTTTCTACTGTTATCCCCGGAGACATAGTTGAAGAGATATGAATGCTCTTAAAATATGTTCCTTTAGCTGATGATGGTTTTAATTTAGAAAGAACCTGCAATACTTCTAATGCGTTCTCATAAATTTTATCAGCAGGGAAAGATGATTTACCTATTGAGGTATGAATGATACCGGTTTTGTCAACCTTGAAATCGATCTTACCACCTTTAACCTCAGTTACAGCTTTTCCAACTTCCGGAGTTACTGTACCCGATTTAGGGTTAGGCATTAAGTTACGCGGACCAAGCACACGGCCTAATCTACCTACTTTAGCCATAACGCTTGGCATAGTGATGATAATGTCAACATCAGTCCATCCACCTTCAATCTTGGCGATATAGTCGTCCAAACCTACGTAATCTGCACCTGCGTCTTTAGCTTCTTGCTCCTTGTCTGGAGTACAAAGAACTAAAACACGTACAGTTTTACCGGTTCCATGAGGCAATGTTGCAATACCACGTACCATTTGATTGGCTTTACGGGGGTCAACACCTAAACGCACATCTATATCAACTGATGCATCAAATTTAGTTAAGGTTAATTCCTTTACCAATGCTGAAGCATCTTGTAATGTATACGATTTATTAGCCTCAATTTTGGAGAGCGCCACTTTTTGATTTTTTGTTAATCTAGCCACTGTCTTAAACTGATTTGTATAAATTTAATTAATTCCAGGGTGCCGTACCTGATACGGTTATCCCCATGCTGCGGGCAGTACCTGCTACCATTTTCATGGCTGATTCTATTGTAAACGCGTTTAAGTCTACCATTTTATCTTTAGCAATTGCCTCAACCTGATCCCAGTTTACACTGGCAACCTTTTTACGGTTAGGCTCTGCAGAACCACTCTTTAAGCCTGATACTTCCAATAATTGGATAGCTACAGGAGGAGTTTTAATGATAAAATCGAATGACTTGTCAACGTAAACAGTAATAAGCACAGGTAACACTTTACCAGGTTTATCCTGGGTACGTGCATTGAACTGCTTGCAAAACTCCATTATGTTCACCCCTTTTGCACCTAATGCAGGTCCGATTGGAGGTGATGGGTTTGCAGCGCCGCCCTTTACTTGCAGCTTAACCATCGCACCGACTTCTTTTGCCATTTTGCTTTTTTATTTAATTATTCAATGTTATAAAGTGGAAGCTATGTAACATTTTTTATCAGGTTGTGACACCCAATGTCTTTGTTTATAAAATCCGGGTTCGTTACGATCCCGGAATAAAAACTACTCTTTTTCTACTTGCATGTAATTCAATTCAAGCGGCGTACGGCGGCCGAATATCTTTACCATTACTTTCAATTTCTTTTTCTCTTCGTTAACCTCTTCAATCACACCGCTAAACCCGTTGAAAGGACCATCCATTACTTTAACGTTTTCGCCAACGTAATACGGTACATTCATGGTTTCGCCCTGTGCGCTCATCTCATCAACCTTACCTAAAATACGGTTAACTTCTGCCTGGCGTAAAGGGATTGCATTACCTGCTTTATCCCCAAGGAAACCTATAACGCTGTTTACGTTTTTAATGACGTGCTCAAGCTCGCCGTCTAACTGCGCCTCCATCAATACATAACCCGGAAAATAGTTACGCTCTTTAGCTATCTTTTTTCCGTCGCGCATCTGGTAATATTTCTCGGTAGGTATTAAAACCTGCGGTACCAAATGTGTAATGCCTAAACGGGCAATCTCTGCGTCTATATATTGCTTAACCTTTTTTTCTTTACCGCTTATTGCGCGTACAACGTACCATTTTAATTGATCACTCATTCTTATTATATATATTAAGCCAGTGAACTATAAAACTTATTAAGCAGAAGGCCTATGATCTGATCCATACCAAATATCAGCATGGCTATAATAATTGCCGCTACTAATACTAATATAGCGCTGCTTTGCAGCTCGCGCCAGGTTGGCCAGGTTACTTTCTCGGTCAACTCTATGTATGATTCTTTAAGATATTCAGATACGTTAGCCATTCTTTGTTATTTGCTATTATGCACGGGAACAAGGATTCGAACCCTGATCAAAGGTTTTGGAGACCTCTATTCTACCGTTGAACTATTCCCGTGTATACTTTAAACCCCGGATTAACCGAAGGAACATTATAATATTGATAAAGTACCCTGGCAAATGCCGGGGTACTTTACAAAAAAATTAACCGTTTTTATTCCCTTGAAAGGGTTTGAAATTATTTTAAAATTTCAGTTACCTGGCCGGCACCTACAGTTCTGCCACCTTCACGGATAGCGAAACGTAAGCCTTTTTCCATTGCGATAGCGTTGATCAACTTTACAGTGATTGTAACGTTATCACCAGGCATAACCATTTCAACACCTTCAGCTAAGGTAATTTCACCTGTAACGTCTGTTGTACGGAAATAGAATTGCGGACGGTATTTGTTAAAGAATGGCGTGTGACGTCCACCTTCTGCTTTTGATAATACGTAAACTTCTGCTTTGAAATCAGTGTGCGGGTTAACTGAACCTGGTTTGCAAATAACCATACCACGACGGATATCAGTTTTTTCAATACCACGTAACAATAAACCTACGTTGTCACCAGCTTCGCCACGGTCAAGGATCTTACGGAACATCTCAACACCAGTTACGGTTGATTTCAAGTTCTCAGCACCCATACCTAATATATCAACCTGTTCGCCAGAGTTGATTACACCACGCTCAATACGACCGGTTGCAACAGTACCACGACCAGTGATCGAGAATACGTCCTCAACAGGCATCAAGAATGGAAGATCTGTCAAACGTGGAGGAATTGGGATGTAGCTATCAACAGCGTCCATCAATTCCATAATTTTTCCAACCCATTTCGGATCAGCATTTAAGCCACCCAAAGCAGAACCTTGGATAACAGGGATATCATCACCAGGGAAATCATAGAATGATAATAGCTCACGGATTTCCATTTCTACTAATTCTAATAATTCCGGATCATCAACCATATCCACTTTATTCATGAATACAACCAATGAAGGTACACCTACCTGACGAGCCAAAAGGATGTGCTCGCGAGTTTGTGGCATCGGACCGTCAGTTGCAGCAACTACGATGATAGCACCGTCCATTTGCGCCGCACCTGTAACCATGTTTTTCACATAATCCGCGTGACCTGGACAGTCAACGTGTGCATAGTGACGGTTAGCAGTTGAATACTCAACGTGTGCTGTATTGATAGTAATACCACGCTCTTTTTCTTCAGGAGCTGAGTCAATTGAATCAAATGAACGAGCTTCTGATAAACCTGCATCAGCTAATACTTTAGTGATAGCTGCAGTAAGGGTTGTTTTGCCGTGGTCAACGTGACCGATTGTACCGATGTTTAAGTGCGGTTTACTGCGGTCAAACTTTTCTTTTGCCATGATTTATTTTATTATTTGTAGGTTAATTTATATTCTTAATTATTATTATACGCTTTATACGTTGAGCCAACAATGGGATTTGAACCCATGACCTCTTCCTTACCAAGGAAGTGCTCTACCCCTGAGCTACGTCGGCTTTTGTTTGTTCATTGGTTCACTCGTTCAGTAGTTTATTGGTGTTTAGCGGCAGCCACTAATGAACAAATGAACTAACCAACCAATGAACCAACCGAGCGGAAGACGAGGTTCGAACTCGCGACCTATAGCTTGGAAGGCTATCGCTCTACCAACTGAGCTACTTCCGCTTTTTTTTCAATGAATGAATGAGTGATTTATTGAATTATTGATTTTTGTTATTCACTCAATCAACAATTCGCTAATTCACTCATTCAAACTTGTGGGGGGAGAAGGATTCGAACCTTCGTAGCCGAAGCAACGGATTTACAGTCCGTCCCATTTGACCGCTCTGGTATCCCCCCGCTTGCTAATTATTGAATGTTTTAATTAGTGAATGAGTGAATGTTAATTCAATAATTCATTAATTCTGCAATTCAACATTAACAGAGCCTCCTATCGGGATCGAACCAATGACCTACTGATTACAAGTCAGTTGCTCTACCAGCTGAGCTAAGGAGGCTTATTATTTGAGCTTATTTATCGCCGGGCTTGTAAACCCTTAGATTAAGAACCGGCGAAGATGCGATTATTTTTTTAAGCTTTATAATTTTTATTTTAAAGAACCAATTCCTTTTGTTCAAGGAGTGCGATACACACCTCTCCGAAAGGGATTGCAAATTTACAAATAAATAACGCCCCACAAAATTTTTTATCAAAAAAAATCGACGGCCTTTTTGACCGTCGATTTTTTGAAAATATTATGGGTTTTTTATCGTTAAATTTCCTCTTCGGTTGATGCCAATACGGCTCTTTTAACCTCTTGAGCAGCAATCTCTTTTCGTTTTTTATGCTTACCTATTTGTTTGCGCAGGCTCTCAATGGCAAGGTCTGTGGCCTCTTCAAAAGTTTTACATTGCTCCTTCGCAAAAATTTGGTTGCCGGGTAACTGCAGCTTTATTTCAGTAATCTTATTTGCTTCGTCTTCTACATTTTCAAGCTTTAAATAAACTTCTCCATTTATAATATTGTCATAAAAGGTATCCAGCTTATCGGCTTTTTTCTGAATAAATTCTAATAATCCTTTGTCTGCAGTAAAATGAATTGATTGCACTGTAATTTTCATGGTTCCTCCTTTTTATGCCTTTGGATGGGCGAGTTTATAAATAGACTTTAATCGTTCTACAGAGTTATGCGTATAAATTTGAGTGGCGCTTAGGTTAGCGTGGCCCAGTAATTCTTTAATCGCATTTAAATCGGCGCCAGCGTTTAAGAGGCTGGTTGCAAAGGTATGCCTCAACACGTGAGGGCTCTTTTTATTTTGGGTTGATATATGCGATAGATATTTCTGCACTGTTAGATAGATTAGCTTTGGATATGCATTTGCCCCTTTATCAGTAACGATCAATATTAACGAATTGTTACCAAAATTTTCACTTTTCTTTAACTCATTGTATTTCAGCAGCAAGTGCCGCAGTTCCTGGTTCAATGGTATAATACGCTCCTTATTGCGCTTGCCTAAAACCTTTACCGTACCTTCATAAGTATTAATGTCGCTCTCTTTTATACCCAGTAATTCGGCAAGGCGTATGCCGGTACCAAACAGCATTTCAATAATAAGCTTATCTCGGGTGCCGCTAAAGTCGTCGCTAAACACCTCGCCGTTATCCAACATCTGGGTAAGGCGCGCGTCTTCAACAACAACGGGCAGATGTTTGGGTATTTTAGGCGTATTGATCTTTGATGCCGGGTTAACGGTCAGTATCCCCTCCTGCACCAAAAATTTAAAATATTTGCGCAGTGTAGCAATTTTACGATTAACGGAGCGAGCTGTAAGCTGCTGGTTCATTAACTCAACCATCCAGTTACGGATATGGTAGTGGGTAATTTCCTGGGGATGTGATATGATTTGATCAGGGTAGTTAAGGAAACCTATAAACTGATCAAGATCTGACTGATAAGCAGATACCGTATGCGGAGAGTACCGTTTTTCGAATTTAATATATTGTATAAAACGGTCTGTAAACATAAAAACTACTTGTACGTCCGAATTATGAATGTACAAATAGTTTTATATATGTTAGCAAGAAAAACTGAAAAAATTCTTTGCAGAATAATTAGACAGTTGTTTCAAGGTTCATGTTTTGCTTGTAAATGGCATGTTTGATCTCGTGACGACGAGATACTGATTTTTTCTCGAATGCCTGACGACTGCGTAGTTCGCGTAATACACCAGTTTTCTCAAATTTCTTTTTAAAGCGTTTTAATGCCTTGTCTAATGATTCGCCTTCTTTAACGTTGATAATGATCATAATTCCAATATACCTCCTTTCAGGGACGGCAAATGTACGCACAAAGTTTTGATTTACAAATAGGTTTTTTGAAATATGCAAATAATTAATTCAATTAATTGTACCGCAAACATTTTGAGTTGTATTTCTGTTTAATCTATCTATATTTAAATTTCTAAAATCCCAATCTATCTACCAAATAAATGAGTAAAGACATTTCTACGCAACCGCTATACCTACATTATTTACAAGGCGGCGGCGAGATGGGGAAACTTACCCGTGAGTACGACTGGAGCAATACGGTTTTAGGTAACCCCGAAGGCTGGTCGCAAAGTTTATTAACTACTATTGGCATCCTGCTAAACTCCCGCTTCCCGATGTTTTTGTGGTGGGGGCAAGATCTGATCCAGTTTTATAATGATGCTTACCGTCCAAGCCTTGGCAATAACGGTAAACACCCTACCGCTCTTGGCCAGCGCGGAATAGATTGCTGGCCTGAAATATGGCCGGTTATAGAACCTTTAATAGACAAAGTATTGGCGGGCGGCGAATCTTCATGGAGCGAAAACCAACTGATCCCCATCTATCGAAATGATAAATTGGAAGATGTTTACTGGACATTTAGCTACAGCGCTGTAATTGACGAAACCGGTAAACCGGGCGGCGTATTGGTAACCTGCAATGAAACTACCGAACAAGTAAATGCATATAACGCCATACAAAATGCCAAGAACGAACTGGAATTTGCCATTGAAGCAGCTGATCTGGGTACATGGGACCTTAACCCTAAAACCAACAGGTTTATTGGCAACCATCGCCTAAAGGAATGGTTTGGCGTTGCCGGCGATGAAGAGGTTGACTTAAATAATGCCATAACCGCTATTGCAGAAGAAGACCGCGAGCGTGTTGCCGAAGCTATTAATAAGGCAATAGCAAAAGGATCAGACGGAAATTATAACATTACTTATACTATACACAGTGAAGGCACAAGACGCATTGTTGAAGCAACAGGCCGAGCTAAGTTTGACGCTAATGGCGATGCTTATCAATTTAGTGGTATAATTCAGGATGTTACTGAAGAATATCAACTGCAGGTGCGTAAGGATGAATTTATCAGCGTAGCCAGCCATGAGTTAAAAACGCCTATAACATCGCTTAGCGCTTCAATACAGATCTTGCAGAAACTGGTTAAAACCAACCCCGGATCAGATAAAGTGCCTGTGTTTGTTAATAAGGCCAGCAATAACTTAAGCAAGCTGATACACCTGCTTGACGACCTTTTAAACGTAACCAAGATACAACAAGGGCAACTGGCCCTGAATATAAACCGGTTTGATCTTGTCGATTTGATCAAAGATAGCTGCGAGCATATCAACCCGCTGAATGAATATGAGTTTGTTTTTATTGGCGATACGCAGTTGATGATCTATGCCGATTACCGGCGTATTGACCAGGTGATGGTTAACCTGATAGGCAACGCCATCAAATACTCGCCGCAATCAAAACGGATAGAGATAACCGTTTTTCACGATGATGAAACGGCTACGGTTTCTGTACGTGATTTTGGTATAGGCATTAATCCGCAGAAGCTGCCGCACTTGTTTGACCGCTATTACCGCGTAGACGCTTTTGGCCACCAGTTTTCGGGGCTTGGCCTCGGGCTATACATTAGCGCGGAGATCATTGCGCGCCACAACGGTAAGATCGGCGTTGACAGCACCGTTGGCAACGGCAGTAATTTTTGGTTTAACCTGCCAATCGACGATAAATTAAACCTTTAGTAAACCAAAGCAGCAAAAAATTGGTTAGTTTTATATATCAACTTAAAATATCAGCCGATGAAACTCTTTTTTGCTATCCTTCTATCAACTGTATGTTCGTTCTGCTTTGGGCAAAGCAAAGCAGATAGTTATAATATAAGCATTGTATTTTTACCATCATTTAGCAGCCCCAGCAAGCTGCTTATAAAAAACACAGCCGACTCCACATTTATTGACCTTACTATACAACGCAAACAGGGCAGAAACCTCATCATAAGCGATGCAGCGTTTGTAAAAAAAGAAGACCTGGCCCCGCTAACCGATTTCTTAAAAGCGTACGACTTCCCCATCAAAGGGAAAGCAGATACCATGGCCGTACACAAGGGCTCTTTCTTCAAAGGCGATACCACAACCATATATGAGCTATACACCGGTGCCGATGGCGTGAACGTTTACGGCTTGCTTGACCAGAACGATGCGATCAGGAAATTTGCTTTTTGGACACCACAGAAAGGCTCTGACAACCATAAACTGGTCGACATTCTATTCGCCATTATGGATAGCGGCTTGAAGAAAAGAGAGAGCCGCACCTATATCAAAGCCCTGAAAGCTTACTTTAACTAAACACCGCAAGAAACGGGTTTTATGGCGTTCTGCAGGCTGATACTTTTGTATCAATAAATGACAACGATCATGGAAACGCAGAACGAAATTGATTATAAACGGATAGCCGAAGCCATAGAGTTTTTAAGGCTGAACTATAAACACCAGCCAACACTCGAAGAAGCGGCCGAACATGTAAACCTGAGCCCCTTCCACTTTCAGCGGATGTTTAAGGACTGGGCTGGCGTAACGCCCAAACAGTTTTTACAGTACCTTAGTATCGGCCACGCCAAAGCTATCTTAAAGGATAAAAGCGCTTCGTTATTTGACACCGCTTTTGAAACCGGCCTCTCAGGCACCGGCAGGCTGCACGACCTGTTTATCAAAGTTGAAGGCATGACACCAGGCGAGTACAAGAACGGCGGCGAACAGCTTAGCATTAATTACAGCTTTGCAGAAAGCCCCTTCGGGACCATCATTGTAGCATCGACCACCAAAGGCATTTGCTACATGGCCTTTGCTGATGGTAGTAACGACGATGCTTTTGACGAACTGAAAAAACACTTCCCCAACGCGCGGTATCAACAATTCCTGGATACCATACAGCAAAACGCGCTGTGCATATTTACACAGGATTGGGCCAAACTAAGCGATATCAAGCTGCACCTTAAAGGCACACCGTTCCAGCTAAAGGTTTGGGAAACATTGTTAAAGGTGCCTATGGGTAAACTGGTAACCTATGGCGGCCTGGCCGGTGGTTTGCAAAACGCCAATGCCAGCCGCGCGGTTGGCTCGGCGGTGGCTGACAACCCGGTTGCGTTCCTGATCCCCTGTCATCGGGTGATCAAAGCAACAGGCGAAACCGGGCAATATCATTGGGGCAGCCAACGCAAAAACGCCATGATAGGCTGGGAAGCATCCAAGGCTTTCGCCGGGGTGTAACCGTCTTGTTTTGGCTCACGAGAGTGTGTGCCACTTGAGCCAAGTGAGCCGATTATTTCAGTTAAATTGTTGATAATTAGAAATTTATTGAAATCCAGTGAGCCAAAATGAGCCAACGTTTAAGTTGGTAAACTTACAGTTAAAAATCGTATAAACAATTGTATATAAGACAATTGCGCTTTAATTATTTTTATTAATATATGATCCATCATAAAGACCTTGGTAATACACCATTCGCGTGGTTCAGGGTATTACAGTCGATGATGATTAAGGGCGATATTACTTTGGGCGGATATAAAAGAGGAAAGATCTACGGAACGTTATCCTGTGGATCGGGCAAACGGATGAAAACCGAAAACCGGGTTTTCTTCGCCAACGAGCAGGAAGCAGTAGCCGCAGGTTACCGTCCCTGCGGCAATTGCATGCCGCAGCAATATCAATTACGGAAACAGAAAGCGGGCTGAGCGGTTCCCCTCTTGAGAGGGGTGTAGGGGTGTGTCCTTCCGCCGACTGACACACCCCTTCCATCGCACTACCAAACACGCCCCCTCTCAAGAGGGGAACCTTATTTTAATTTTATGCATACAGAAACACCTACCAACCTTTTACCCTACGACGGCATTGTAAACTATTACGGCAAAGTAATGGACATTGCCGAAGCCAATAAATACCTGGATATTTTACTTGATACTATTCAGTGGAAAAATGATGAGGCCATTATTTTTGGCAGGCATATTGTCACTAAAAGAAAAGTGGCCTGGTATGGCGATGCGGGGTATAGCTACACTTACTCGAACACCACAAAGCAGGCATTGAACTGGACCAAAGAATTATTAGAACTCAAGGCATTGGCCGAGCGACTTACCGGCCAGGAATATAATTCGTGCCTGCTTAACCTGTACCATACCGGCGACGAAGGGATGGCCTGGCACAGCGATGATGAAAAATCTTTGGGTAAGGATACCTCGATAGCTTCGTTAAGTTTTGGCGCCGAACGGAAATTCGCGCTTAAGCATCGCGTTAGCAAAGAACCGGTTTCGCTAATATTAGAGAACGGCAGCCTCCTTGTAATGAAAGGCGCTACACAAACTAACTGGCTGCATAGCCTGCCCAAATCAAAAAAGATAATCACACCACGAGTAAATTTGACTTTCAGAACGATGGTTTAAAGGTTTCAATATATAGAAGTGTTTACATTAACAAATTGTTGCCAAAGCCTGAAGATTCTTCCACCCATAAGCGCCGCTAAATTTACCCTGTTTGTTAGTAAGCCTTTCTGCGCTCAAGGCTTCGTAAAAATAGCCTGACGGATTTTGCACCTCGCTAAAAAGCACCATCGAGTTTATCTGCCGGCTAATAAATTGATGGGCAACAGTACAAATAAGCCGCTTGCCAATACCCAATCGCTGATATTCGCGCAAAAGGTAAATTTTACTTAGCTGACCTTTGTAAGCGGGTAAATCAGCCGATCCGTAGGTCTTCGCGTGAGCAAAACCCACTAACCGGCCTGTTTTGCTTTCTGCGACATAACAAAACCAACTGCCATCGTTTATTTTAAACACCTGGCTCCATTGTGACTGGCGTATAGTAAAAGTGGGGGGCCGTCTTACCAGCCAGTAAGTATCAGCCCAGGTTTTAACGTGCAATGCTACAAGAGCAGGCATATCGCTTTCTGTAACTTCGCGTATGATTATGCTATCTGTAGTTTCACCGCGCTTACTTAGCCGACGCATATTTACAGCCTTTGTGTGCCTGTTGAGACCCATTATAAAGCGGGCCGCTCTTATTGTCAAATTATTCATTTGCCATTGATGAATATTACATAACAATACCAAATATAAAAGAATGACACAATTATCAGGATCAATCTAATTTTTGGGGCTATGATTCAGATCTTGATCACACCACCTTGGCCAATAAATACTGTTTCCTCCGGCGAATGATATAGCCTACCAATAGTGCAATTAACATAGGGGTGTTATTTAACTAAAGTGGCAAAACGCTGGTAAAAAGCGGTAGGGCTGTTTTCATGCTTTGGCTCATACTTGCCGGCAATAATAGGCATGTAAATTACCCTGCGTCTGCTTTCTTCGCCTATAACAGATGATTGTGCTACCCGGTGCCATAAGCGACCGTCATGTATGGTAAGGTCGCCGGCGTTGGGGGTAATTGCCAGTTCTTCTTTATCGGCACTGTTATCTAAAAAGTATTTTTTGCGGAAAAGCATATTGTAGATATTTTGTTTATGCGTGCCGGGCAAGATGCGCAAGCCACCGTTTTCCGGCTTTACATTACTTAGGTGGATGCCTACATTTAGCATGGGGTTAAGCTTTTGCCCGTGAAAAATATCGCGCAGCCCGTCTGTATGCCAGCCCATTTTTGTGAAGCCGCTTTCGTGGCCGTTCACGTAGTGATTAAATACCATTCCGTCTTTTTCTTCGGTACCCAGCCTGGCGCCGGGGCCTATCAGGTCAAGCAATATGTTAAAGCGCGGGTCGAGCGTAAACTCTTGCAATAAAGCGTTGTATTTATTAATAAAGGCAAAGCGTTGTACAATGATGCTGCCATCAAGGTCTTTACCATATTTAATAGGCACACCGTTTACCTTGCTGATATTATTAGCTATCCAGTGTTCCTGCACCTGCCTTGATGCCTTAATAATAGCGTCGACCGTTTCGGGTTTAATAAAATCTTTAAAATGGATAAAACCGTTTTGGTTAAAAAAATCCTGTTGTGCTGCAGTTATAGTAGTACCAAGCGTAAATTTCTGGTATGAGCTTTCCATGAAAATAATAAAAAATGAAAATGAGTAATGATGGCTCCCGCCCTATCGGGCCGGCAGCAGTATTAATGTGTAGCTATTGAGGGGTATTAACAACAACAACACATTACCCTTTTTGACAAGGGCATTCGCATAGAGCATGCAGCGTGTATGGTTTTGTTGTAATTCATTTTTATAATGTATATTAAATCTATCTTATTAGTATACTATGCAAATGTAGAAGAAATATTTAATTAACAAAAATTTAATAAAATAAAATTTACAGCTTGTATAAGCGGGCGCTTATGCCTTCAATTAGACCTTTATTAAGATGCCTTGCCCCTGCCGCCCCCAGCTTGTTTAAAAATCCCGGTATCACTTCTGCTTTTTTATTAAATAGTGCTTTTAGTCCAACGCGGGCAACTTCGTCCGGCTGCATATTAAATTTTTCGGCAAGCTCTGCCAGATTATCCATACCTGCCCTGTTTGCAAAATTGGTATCGGTAGGCCCCGGGCAAAGGCAGGTTACCGATACAGACGTACCTTTCAATTCAAACGCCAGCGCCCTGCTATAATTTAAAATGAATGTTTTACTGGCGGCATATAAAGCAAAACCCGGCATGGCCTGGTAAGCCGCGGTGCTGGCCAAATTTAAAATATAAACCTGTTGCTGTTCCTTCAATACCGGCAGCAATTTGTAGGTTAATTCGACCACAGCATTAATGTTTACACTAAGCATATTCATTTGTTCGGCCAGCTTATTCTCATCAAACCTGCCGAACACACCGTAACCTGCATTGTTAATTAATATAGATAAGGGAACAGACAGCGCGTTAAACCAATTAACCACCTGATCTGCTGCACCTGCTTCAGAAAGATCAACAGCAAGATAACGGGCATCTACTTTATATTGTGTAGTGATAGATGCTGCAAGTTGCTCCAGCTCATCGCCAGATCGTGCGACAAGCAATACGTTGTAGCCCTGCTGCGCCAATAAATTAGCTATTGATCTGCCTATACCTTTACTTGCCCCTGTAATTAACGCGTACCCTTTCATATTGACTTTTTAATCCATCGCAAGGTAAATAAAAAAATACGACTAAATTTGTAGACTAAATAAAATATACTATGTTTGCAACTATGAACGTTTTACAGTATAGCATTTTTAATAATACCGGCAGCGGGTATTGTTGTTGCGCGTAATTACCCTTTTAGTTCATTAATTGTTCATTTGATACTTTTACTTTAGGCCCCATGTCTAATGCTTTTTCATCGCTGATCTTTAAAACAGTACTTTTTACGGTTACGCTGCAATATGCCTTGCCCGCACAAGCGCAACTTGCAAGCAATAGTTACAAGTCGCACGCTGTTAATAAACCTGCTCATTATCTAACAGACGCGAATACCGACACTTTAGAATCGAAACAAGATTCTTCAATCTTTGCTTCGGCCACGCCGGTTGAAAAAGCGTTAAAATTGTATGATGACGAACTGCTGCAAAATACCAATGCCGAGGCAAGTATCACCACGCCCAAAGAACGCAGGAAGTTAATGGGCTATTTAAAAACGGTTACCAGCAATGAGGATGTAAACTACAATCAATCGCATGCTAAATTTTTATATCATTTGGCCAATGTGTTTGCCCGGTTAAGGCTGTATCCGCTGGCTATGAAATGCTTTTTAAAAACCACCGCCATCCGTACCAAATATCCGGCAGATTCGCTAGCTCAAACAGATAGCAGTGCTTACCTCGCCATTAATGCCAAAGACGATTCGCTGGTAGCCAGTCAGGCTTTGTTTTCAAAGTCACCGGGGTACAACACAAAAAAGAGCAAAGCCACTACTTATAAATACATCACGAGCGCGCTTGATGATGGTAAAAAAGCCGTTGCCTATGCCATGCTGTTCCATGTAAAGCAACCGGTGCCGGGCAAGCGCAAGATCTTTGTATGGGGCAATACAGGCCATACTTTTATCACGCTGATAAAATACAATGCAGACTCTACCTACTCATCGTTTTCTTTCGGCTTTTATCCTAAAAAAGTAAACCTGCTTTCGGCTACGCCTGTCGAGCCTGAAACCGCGTCGGTATTTAAAGACGATACCAACCACCAATGGGACGAAGTGTTGGGTAAGTTTATCTCGAAAAGACGGTTTGAGAAAATATTGTTGCTGGCCAAACAGTATGACCACCTGGAGTATCACCTGAGCAATAACAATTGTACCGATTTTGGGCTTAAAGCCGCACAACTTGCCGGGATAAATATTGACGGAACCACCGGGAGCTGGCCGCTGGGCCATGGCAATAACCCCGCAATTACCGGGCAAAGCATATTAGAAGGCAAATTTAACGATGCCGACACAGGCAAAGCGGAAGATCTTTTTATCAATACGATTGTTCCGTAATGATAAGATATCTAATTACCTTACTTCAATATTTCCCTGCTGATAACGATCTTCTGGATCTCTGATGTTCCCTCGCCTATAGTACACAACTTGGCATCGCGGTAGTATTTCTCAACCGGGAAATCTTTGGTATAGCCATATCCCCCGAAGATCTGTATAGCTTCTGTAGCGGTACGTACAGCCACTTCTGACGCGAAATATTTTGCCATGGCTGATTGCCGGGTAACCGGCTGATGGCGGTTTTTCAGATCGGCAGCCTGCATGACCAGCAGTTCGGCAGCCTCAATTTCGGTAGCCATATCTGCCAGTTTAAATGAGATGCCCTGGAAATTGGCAATAGCCTGCCCAAATTGCCTGCGCTGTTTGGCATAAGTAACCGCAGCCTCAAAAGCGCCCTTGGCAATTCCCAATGACAGCGCGGCGATAGAAATGCGCCCGCCATCCAGAACGGTCATAGCCTGCGCGAAACCATGCCCTTCCTGCCCCAGCAAATTCTCTTTGGGTACGCGGCAGTTATCAAAAACCAGTTCAGTAGTTTCAGAGGCGCGCATGCCCAGCTTGTTCTCTTTTTTGCCATGCGTAAATCCGGCGGTCCCCTTTTCAATTACCAGGGCAGAGATGCCGTGTGAGTCGCCTTTAGCCCCTGTCCTGACCATTACTACAGCCACATTACTTGATTTACCATGGGTGATCCAGTTTTTTGATCCATTCACCACATAATGGTCGCCATCTAAAACGGCGGTAGTTTCCATCCCCAACGCGTCCGACCCGGTATTGGCTTCGGTTAATCCCCAGGCGCCTATCCACTCGGCAGTTGCCAGCTTTGGCAGCCATTTATGTTTTTGCTCTTCGTTACCAAACGCCAGGATATGCCCGGTGCAAAGCGAGTTATGGGCCGCTACCGATAAACCTATCGAGCCGCATACTTTTGCTATCTCAACAATAACGGTTACATATTCGGCGTAACCAAAGCCCGAGCCGCCGTATTCTTCAGGAACCAGTACGCCCATCATACCCTGTTCACCTAATTTTTTAAACAGGTCGACAGGAAAGATCTGTGCTTCGTCCCATTCCATTACATGCGGACGGATCTCTTTTTCGGCAAAATCCCTGGCCATTTGGCCAACCATCGCCTGGTTATCGTCTGACGAAAAATCGTATCCGGCAGATATATCTGTTAACAAAGAATCCATATTTTATAATTGGTATATACTAAAATAACGATAAAAATCGGTCAATAGTTTCCTCTCCAATCACCGTAAAAAAGGACCATTTTGGTATCCGGTACAGATAATAGGTTTAGTTGATTTAAAGTGATTTATTGGAGCGAGCGGTAATAAAAAATATTTTACGAAAAGATCACAAGTCAGGCCAGGCTATTGACCATTGCGCTAAGACTTGCGCCATGCGAGGATTATAAATCCCGACTAACGTCGAGAAACATAGTTAGTCGCAATGTCCTTCCCAATTATTGTGGTTATATGGATCATCTTTACGATCTCCGTTTTGGTTATAATCTTCATCGATATTTTCTGACCTATCTTGATCTTGATTCCATCTTTTATTGGCTTCATATACCTCTTGTTTATTGACAGCCCTACCTTCATAACTAATTTTATTCAGTTCTTCAATTTCAGACTTATTAGTATTCAAGATTTCCCCAATTCCCATTCCTAATCTTAATACTTCATGAATATCTTCATAGTTAAAAGCTGTTCTTAATATAGGCGCATCGTTTATATATTCCAATTTAATTTTCTCATTTAAATACAAATCATCTGCGATATGTCTTTTTAAAATCGAATATTCTCCATCAGTAAGATATATTGTGGCTTCTGGAAAGCTTTTTACTAAAACCAAGTCATTATCATAGTATCGATTTACATTATCAGCTAAAAAATATGAGTTTATTTTACCGAGTTCTGTTAAACCGCTTTGCCATTTTGATTCAATTGTGTAAACTTTAAACTTAAAGCGTTCAATTAAATCATTTAATAAAAAAACTCTATCACCAATACTGAAGTCGTTCTTATTCATTACTTTAAAAATCTAAATTCACCAGCAATATAGTTTTTACCTCTTCAACTCTGCTGGTATTTCAACACTATTCTTAGCGTTGCCCCTTAAAATTTCGCTGGTGGCCCTTGCCAATTGCAAATACCAGTCAGATGGCAAGGCTATGCCGTCCTGGTCTAACGACAAAAACTTTTCATTGGCCGGGCGTTCGGCAGCCGTTGGAGCGGCCTTGTACATGGCGGTACCTTCGTCAATTTCGTCATACATGGCAATGTAAACCATGTTTACCCCGGCATTAATAGCGTTGTAAGATTGGTGCCAGTAAAAATCGCCGCCACGTCTCGGGATCTGGTTGAAGGGGCTTTTGCCGTGCCTTAAATTATACCACGAAAACCCGGGGAAGATCACCGGCATGTAGGCAACCTTGTGCGCATCGCAATAAGCTTTATCAGGGACTATGGCGCGGTCGCGAAATTTATCCGCGCCTTTGTCGTCGCCAAAACGCCCTACAGCCCACGGGCTTATGATATCCATTTTATTATAAATGGCTTTCCAGTCGTCGGTATGGGTAAGCCAGGTATCATTGATGCCGCCCATAATGGTAGCCTGGTATTTTTTCGGCGCGTTTTTGTGGAACCAATCCAGCAATGAATCAGCCTGCGTTACCGATGCAAAAGGTTTGGTATGGTCAAAACCCAATCCCCAGATGGACAGCAAGGGTTTGCCGTTATGGTGCAGGTATGACTTGCCGGTGGTTACCTGCGATGAATCGACCAGGAACATCCAGTCTGCCATCAGTTCCTTTTTCCAGTTTGGGCCCGCGCCCGATATATCGTACATGATGCAGTAAACACGCTTGTATTTTTCGCTGGCCATTTTTACGTTGCGCACTACCTGGTTAAAGTGGCGCTTACCCCCGCGCGACTGCACATCGGTAACAAAGCGCTGTTCGAAAACACCATCCAGGTCATGCTCCATCATCCATTTAAAATGCAGGTCGACCGCCCCGTACTTATAAGCCGAATATAATTTAGCCGGCGAGCCGTCCGGGTAGCTCATATTCGTAGCTTCAGTAACATCGGCAGGGTATTCGTGCATATCGGGCCATACGTCGAAGTCGGCATTTTTGGCGTCGGGCTTGCCGTTAAACAAATGCCGCCAAACGTTATTGCCCGATCCGTCATTAGGTGTAGCCTGCCAGCCCTGGTAGCCAAACATTACCTTGCCGTTTAAGGTAGTTGTGGTGGGGACATACTTTTGGGCGATGCTGCTTGACGCGATAATTATAAATATTGTAATAAGGCTTAATGTTTTCATAACTGACTTTACTAGTGTTGCGGCTAATACTCCGCCAATACAATTATTTTATCGCTTATCGGCGCTATGCGTTCTTTGCCGTTTAAAAATCCTAATCCTACAACAAAGCTAAAACCGCATACTACGCCGCCCAGTTCTTTGATCAATTCGCTGGCAGCAGTTACCGTGCCGCCGGTGGCCAGCAGATCGTCATGTAATAATATATGCTGACCCGGTTCAAACGCGTCGGTATGCATTTCAATTACCGCGGTGCCATACTCTAATTTATAGGCTTTTTGCTTTATGGTATAAGGCAGCTTGCCGGCCTTGCGCACCGGTACAAACGGAACACCCAGTTTAGTTGCCAGCGTCAACCCGAATAAAAAGCCGCGGCTTTCTATCCCGGCTATGGCATCAATTCGCATCCCCTGCAACCGTTCGGCAAAGGCATCCACAATATCTCTGCACAAGGCAGGATCTTTTAATATGGTGGTAATATCTTTAAATATTATACCCGGTTTCGGGAAATCCGGTATATCGCGTACCGCTGCCTTTATCTGTTCCTCGATCATTTAAAACTTATATAGGGTTCAATTTTATGTAAAATTACATCATCCAATATCACTATGTTCTTCATATCGGCAATGTTACGGTAATTGCCGTGCTGCTGCTTGTACTGAATAATAGCATTGGTTTGTTTATTGGTAAGGTAAGGAAACTTGCGCAGCCCTTCAAAGTCTACATCGTTGATATTGATCTTAGTTATCCGCGCCGCATTAACACTTACCTGGCCATTTATCTCGTGGTATTTAGCAGTATCTATCCCGTAAACTTCTTTTAGCTGTTCTTTGTTTAAAAACCCGCCCAGCCGCTGCCGGTATTGAATTATCCGATCAGCGAAAGCCGGGCCAATCCCCCTTATGCGGGTTAGTTTGGCAGAGTCGGCACTGTTCAGTTCTATCACCTCGCCCGCTGCTATTTTGTTTGATGTGTAAGCTTTGCCGGGGATATTGATATAAGGTTCAATACGCTTATAATCCTCAGCGGTTATGCCGTAGATCTTTTGCACATCTTCTTTTTTGCTGAAATGGCCGCCTTTGGCTTCGTAATGTTTAATAATGCTGATCTGCCGTTCGCTCAGGCCTAATTGTTTCCATTGTTCGGCAGGCAGATTGTTAGGGTCAAACATAAACAGAACAGGCTTGGCAATTTTAGTATCAGCAAGTTTATCATTTTCTATGTACTCTGAGGCACTGTTACCTTTTGCCTTATTGAGCAGGGCCACATCCTTATCAAAATCCTTAAAATCAATAACATTATCTTTATGTGCCTGTTGATACACATAAGGCGCGGCTAATACTATCATGAGGATGATGAGTAATATTACCATCCCGTTCCACTCTTTTTTTGTGATGGAGAGGTAATTTTTTAGTCGCGATTTCATGGATTGATTAAATTCGGCTTTAAATTAATAAATTTAGAAGATATTTACCCCCATATACGCTACTTGCTAAATGAAGATTATAACCACTGAAGAATTTGCGAAGGCTACTAAACTTGACAGATTAAAATTGCCGGGCCTTGCTTCTTTCCTGATGGACCTGATGAAAATAAACCAGGTGAATGAACTTTTTGCGCAGGCACAGCCCAAACAAGGTATTGAGTTTATTGATGCTATTTTACAGGGCTGCGGCGTTGAGGTTGAGTTTGACGAAAAAGAATTAAAAAACATACCTGCCGAAGGCAGTTTCATAGCCATAGCCAACCACCCATATGGTGGTATTGAGGGCATGGTATTATTAAAGATGTTGTTAATGGCACGCCCGGATGCCAAGTTGATGGCCAACTTCCTGCTGAAAAAAATCCCCAACCTGAGTGATTTTTTTATAGCCGTTAACCCATTCGAAAATATCGAGCATTCATCAAGCATAAGCGGGTTAAAAAGCACCCTGCAATTACTTGCTGAAGGTACGCCCATAGGGATCTTCCCTGCCGGCGAAGTATCTACCTTTAAACTGGATAAACAGGAAATTACCGACCGCATGTGGCACCCGGTAGTGGGCAAGATCATCGCCAAGGCAAAGGTGCCCGTGGTACCTATTTACTTTCACGGCAACAACGGCTTGCTGTTTAACCTGCTCAGCCTGATCCACCCCGCGTTGCGCACGGCCAAATTACCGTCGGAGTTGTTTAACAAGCAGGGACAAACCATCAGGCTGCGAATTGGCAAACCAATTAAGGTGGAGGATATCCCCGATAATACCAACAGCGCCAAGCTGCTTAACTATTTAAGGGCACGCACCTATGCCTTAGGGTCGGGATTGGAAGAAGAAAAGAAAATCTTTAGCCCGCGCAGCCTTTTTAAAATAAAAAAAAAGCAACAGGAGATAGTTCCGGCGATACCCACAGCGGTTCTTGAAAAAGAGGTTGCAGGCCTGCGCCATGATTATACCGTTTGGGTTGAGAAAAACTATGAGGTATTTATTGTACCTACTTCTGTTATTCCAAACGTAATCCGCGAGATTGGCCGATTAAGAGAAGTGACCTTCCGAGAAATTGGTGAGGGTACCAATATGGCTACCGACCTGGACGAGTATGATATTTATTATCACCACCTGTTTATATGGGATACCGAAGCTAAGATGATCGTTGGCGCATACCGCATTGGCCTTGGCGATGAGATATTTTACAGCCTGGGTAAAGACGGTTTTTACATTGCCGAGCTATTTAAAATCAAAGAACAATTTTCGCCGGTGTTAAGGAAAAGCCTGGAACTGGGCCGCTCATGGATCCGTAAGGAATACCAGCAAAAACCCCTGCCCCTGTTTTTATTGTGGAAAGGGATCTTGAAATATCTCATTGATAATCCGCGTTACCAATACCTGATAGGGCCGGTAAGCATCAGCAATACGTTTTCTAAGTTTTCTAAATCGCTTATTGTTGATTACATTAACCGTAACCACTTTGACCATGAAATGGCGCAGTTTGTAAAGCCGCGTAAAAAGTTCAAAGTTGATTTTTCAAGTATCGATTCTGACCTGCTGATGAGCGGCGAAGACAGCTTCAAGGCACTGGACCAGATGATATCGCAGATCGAAACCCACAACATGAAAGTGCCGGTACTACTGCGCCAGTACATTGCCCTTAATGCCAAGATCATCAGCTTTAATATCGACCCTAAATTTTCTGACGCACTGGATGGATTTTTAGTGCTGGATTTGGAGAATGTTCCGCAGGATACTTTGGATAAGTTAGGGAAGAATTTGTAGACGGTTGTTGGGGTCTCGCAAATAAAGGTTAACACAAAAGCATTCATTAATACAAAATTGTCCCGCTCAATCGCCGCGGGTAGGCTTTGTTCTTTTCCTTGATGAAAAGAACCAAAAATCAAGTCAGCCGATAGGCTTCTTTGCCGCACATAGCCTTTGCCCTGCAAATCAGGTAAAACCAATGGCCCGGTCCTTTTGCCGCCTGTTGTCGCACAGGCTGCCGCTTCGGGCAAAATTACCAATGCCCTTGCAGCCGCACGGCCCAACTTGTTTTACCTGCTTTCACCCGAAGCTTTTCGTCTGACGGTTCCGCTTTCGACAATAATTTCGTATTGTACAAAAATTAAAAAAAGAAGCGCAAAGGCCAGTCAGGGCGCGCGGCCGGGAGTCTGGCCCTCGGGTGGTGGCAGCGATCGGCCTGACTTGATCTTTTGGTTACTTTTGGATCAAGCCATACGGCGTAGCCTTCTTGAGCACCTTAAAAACAAAACAATAGCGAAAAAAGTAACAGCCTTAGCGGCAATTGAGCGCTACCAAGCGATAAGTCTGACTAATATTTAACCCCAACCTTCTTCATTACCAAACCTAACAACCACACTGGTGCGGTCAGCATAAATTTAAACTCGTTGGCAAAGGTGGGCTTTTTACCTTCAATACGATAGCCTATAAATTGGGCTATGTTAGCCATTACAAATATAAATACGCACACCTGTGGCAATAACGTACCTGATCTCTCTGCCGTTTGTACCTGAATAACTATATATACTAGTCCAAATAGTATCAGCAGCATAATGTATGACAGAATGGGTGACAGCTTCATGTAATAGTAAATGGTAAAAGCTATTAAAAACGAGGCCCAATTTAAGAAGCTGATGTACGGTCCCAAAAACTTTAACTGCGGAAAAGGCAGCGACCATACAAAGCCAACCACGCTAAATACAATCAGCGGAACACAGATGTAATTGACAATACGGTTGCTTGGCTTTTGGTGAAAGCTGTCGTACTCATCAATTACAATATCGATAGGGCGCTTTACTGTTTGGGGTTGTGGCTTTTTCACTGTACTGTTTAAAAAAAGGGTGTCATTCTGAGCTTGTCGAAGGATAAGAGTGAGCGTAAGGCCTACGCTCTTATCCTTCGACAAGCTCAGGATGACACCGCTCCTGTCTTATCTTTTTATTACTTAGCAAACGCTACCGACCGGGTTTCCCTGATAACGGTTACTTTGATCTGGCCCGGATAGGTCATTTCTGTTTGGATGCGGTTTGAAATATCGGCAGCAAGCACTTCAGATTGCGCGTCGCTGATCTTCTCGCTTTCAACCACAACACGCAATTCGCGGCCGGCCTGTATTGCAAATGTTTTCTCAACACCCGGATATGACAATGCCAATTCTTCCAGCTCTTTTAAACGTTTGATGTAGCTTTCAACTACCTCGCGGCGTGCACCGGGGCGCGCGCCTGATATGGCGTCACAAACCTGTATGATCGGCGATAGCATAGAGGTCATTTCAACCTCGTCGTGGTGAGCGCCAATGGCGTTACAAACTTCAGGATGTTCTTTATATTTTTCCGCTAACTGCATACCCAAAATAGCGTGAGGCAGTTCAGGGTTATCATCAGGCACTTTACCAATATCATGCAGTAAGCCGGCACGTTTGGCCAATTTTACGTTCAGTCCTAATTCGGCAGCCATAGTGGCACAGAAGTTAGCTACCTCGCGCGAGTGCTGCAGCAGGTTTTGCCCGTATGATGAGCGGTAACGCATCCGGCCAACCATACGGATCAACTCAGGGTGCAAACCGGTGATGCCTAAGTCTATCACAGTACGCTCGCCTATCTCTACTATTTCTTCTTCTATTTGTTTCTTGGTTTTGGCCACGATCTCTTCGATACGTGCCGGGTGGATCCGTCCGTCGGTCACCAAACGGTGCATGGCTAAACGGGCAATTTCGCGGCGTACCGGGTCAAAGCCTGAAAGGATGATGGCTTCGGGCGTGTCATCCACTATGATCTCGATACCGGTAGCTGCTTCCAGCGCGCGGATGTTACGTCCTTCGCGACCAATGATGCGGCCCTTTATCTCGTCATTCTCGATGTTGAAAATAGAAACCGTGTTCTCGATAGCGCTTTCTGTAGCGGTACGCTGAATGGTTTGGATAACTATTTTCTTAGCCTCTTTGGTAGCGGTAAGCTTGGCCTCGTCTACAATGTCTTTGATCTGTGCCATGGCTTTTGAACGGGCATCTTCACGCAGGTTATCTACCAACTGGTTCTTGGCATCCTCGGCCGAAAGGCCTGCAATGCTTTCCAACTGGGTTACGTGCTGCACCTTCAAAGCCTCAACTTCTTCCTGCTTTTTAACTAAAATATCCGACTGGCGCTCCAGGTTTTGTTTTGCTTTATCCAGCTCGCCTTCTTTACGCGACAGGTTCTCTAACTTTGAATTGTAAGATTGTTCTTTTTGTTTAACGCCATTTTCGCGTTGGGTAACCTCGTTATTACGGGTGTTTACTTCCTGCTCATGCTCGGCTTTCATTTGTAAAAAGCGCTCTTTAGCCTCAAGCAATTTGTTTTTTCTTAGTATCTCGGCATCGTTCTCAGCATCTTTCAGGATCTTTTTTACTTTATTTTGCGCATGGGCTTCCTGGTCTTTAAACAGCTTACGCAGCAGGAAACGCCCAATGACGATCCCCGTCGGGATGCCCGCAAGCAGCCCGATTATTACATATAATATTGCATTCATTTTGTATTAGGTTATTGTGTTAGGTATATAATAAAAAAACCGCGACTCAACTTTACGTTACATGTATTTTAAAAACTTCGTTACAGATATTTAGAATCATGGGTTACCGTTAAACTTTTTTACGAGTAACGCATGCCTCCCTGATCCGTAGATATTGAAGTGTTAAGTTTTTAATAGTGAAACATAAAATTCAACCGCGGTTAAATCTTAATTGGCTCTGTTATGTGTAAAGAACGTTATTACTATTTTGAAAAAAAATCGGACAATAAATGATCTAACTGATAAACTTTGTCTGCTACTTCTGAGTCCTCAACCGTAACTTTCTTCTCTGCTTTTAATGACGATGTAGCGTAATGCAACACGCTCATTGCCAACAGATCCTGTTTATCCCTGACCGCGTAATTTTCCTGGTATTCTTTTATACGGTCGTTTATCAACTTCGCTGCCCTGCGTATTATTTCTTCCTCTTCCATATTTACCTTTAAGGGGTAAACTCTATCAGCAATATTTATTTTTATTGAGATTTCTCCCATTTGAGCTTGTTCACTTTACGTATTATTTTTTCAATAATACAATGCACTTATCTATTTCCTGCACAAATTCGTTAATTTTTTGTTTAATGTCAACACTTTTTTCATTTGTTTCAGAAAAAGACTTGGCCAGCTTCACCGCACGCATCTTTTCGTCAAGCTCTTTTGTCTTATTCTTACTCGCATTTAAAGCGACAACTAAACTTTCATTTTCGAGTTTCAGCAGGTCATTCTCTTCCTGCAAAGCAGCACAAAGCTCGATCAAACGCCGGGTTTTATCGATTACGTTGTTTAACTGACTTGCTGTGCTCATTCGTTTTAATTATTGATTTATTGAATTAATGAATTATTGAACTTTTACCTTTTAAATCAGTAATTCAATAAATCACTCATTCAGTAATTACTTCCTTATCTCCGCTCCCGCTTCTTTCTCTAAGTTATAAATTAATTTTTGCATGATGGCATCTATCGTTTTGTCGGTCAGCGTTTTTTCTGCATCCTGGATAATAAAGCTTAGCGCGTATGATTTTTTACCGGCCGGCAGTTTGTCGCCTTCGTACACATCAAATACATTTACTTCTTTTAGTAGCTTGCGTTCTGTACGTTGCGCTATCTGTTTTAACTGGCCAAACGAAACGGCTTTATCTATCAGCATGGACAGGTCGCGCCTTACGGCCGGGAACTTAGAGATGTCCTGATAAACGATCTTGTTCTTTTTAACGATCTGCATTAACTGGTCGAAACTGAAGTCGGCGTAGAAAACTTCTTTGTCTACATCGGCCTTTTTCAACGCATCTTTGGCAACGGCGCCAAATTTCACCAGTACCTTGCCGTTCTTGATATAGTTTAAACCATAAGCCAGTTTTTTGCAGGTAGCGTCTTCAACCGTTATATCGGTAATGTTGATCTTTTGCAGGATACCGTCGATTATTGCCTTTAAATTATAAAAAGTGGCGGCTGTGGCCTTCTGGTTCCATTGTGCCGATGCGGTGGCGCCGCTCATAAAAATAGCGAAGCGCTGGCTCTCTGTGTATTTATCATCGGTCACGCTATACACCTTGCCGAACTCGTAAAACTTGATATCCGCGTTCTGACGGTTCTGGTTGTAAGTAATAGCTTCAAGCCCCGAATACAGCATGGTCTGGCGCATTACGTCAAGGTCAGAACTAAGCGGGTTCAATATTTTAACTGCCGATTCCAGCTTATCTGAGTAAGCCGATTTGGTAAGCGAGTTAGACATGATCTCATTAAAACCATTAGCGGTTAACAGGTCGCTTAACAGGTTCTGTACAGTATCTTTCTCAGGCCTTGGCGACGCACTAAGCGATGCACGTACCTGTGTTGGAATATAGATATTATTATAGCCGTATATCCGCAGGATCTCCTCGATCACGTCCACATCGCGGGTCACATCAACCCGGTATGGCGGCACTTTCAGGATCAGGCCATCGGCAGATTCACTGACGATATGGATATCCAGCGCTTTGATAATGTTTTTGATCTCTTCATGCGGAATCACCTGCCCTATCAAACGGTGAACGTTATGATATTTCAAATCAACATCAAACGGCGCTACCGGGTTAGGGTACAAGTCGGTGATGTCTGACGAGATCTCACCGCCGGCAATTTCTTTGATCAGCAAGGCCGCGCGCTTCAGCGCGAAGATCACCATATCAGGGTCAGTACCACGTTCAAAACGGAATGATGAATCTGTCTTCAAACCATGCCTTTTGGCTGTTTTACGTACAGATACCGCGTTAAAGTAAGCGCTCTCCAGGAAGATATTTTTAGTATCAGCCTTAACACCCGAATCGATACCGCCAAACACGCCGGCAATAACCATTGGCTTTTCGGCGTCGCAGATCATCAGGTCGTCAGCAGATAGCTTGCGCTCTACATCGTCAAGGGTTTTGAACAATGTACCCTCAACCGCGTTTTTAACAATTACCTTATTGCCGCTGATGGTGTCCGCATCGAAAGCGTGCAGGGGCTGGCCCAGGTCATGTAGTACATAGTTGGTAGCATCAACCACGTTATTGATCGACCGCACACCTATCACCGCCAGGCGTTCTTTTAACCATTTCGGCGATTCTTTAACCTCAATACCAGAAATGGTTAGTCCTGCATAGCGCGGAGCGGCTGCTTCATTTTCAACAACCACCTCCATATGGCGGCTCGTATTGTCTATCTTGAATCCAGATACATCCGGTTTGGTAACGCCAATCTTTAAGAAAGCGGCAATATCACGTGCAGTACCCAAGTGCGATACCGCATCGGCGCGGTTAGGGGTTAAGCCTATCTCGTACATGTAATCGTCAGATACGTTGAAGTAGTCTTTAGCCAGCGTGCCTACTTTAGCATCATCGGCCAAAACCATAATGCCGGCATGGTCGGTGCCCAGGCCTATCTCGTCCTCGGCGCAGATCATACCCTGCGACACCTCGCCACGGATCTTTGATTCTTTGATCAGGAACGGTTCGCCGGTTACGGGGTGCACCGTTGTGCCTACCGTTGCCACCACAACCTTTTGGCCTGCGGCGACATTTGCCGCGCCGCAAACAATTTGCAGGTCGGATGCGCCGCCAACATCAACTTTGGTAACTTTCAGGCGGTCGGCATTGGGGTGCTGGTCGGTTTCTTTAACGTAGCCAATTACCAGGCCTTCTAAGCCCCCCGGTATAGCCTGTACTTTCTCCACGCTTTCAACCTCTAAACCGGTACCAGTTAATATGGTCGAGATCTCGTCGGGAGTTTTATCAGTATTAATAAATTCTTTGAGCCAATTATAGGATATCTTCATTGCGATGATGCGATAATCCGCAAAGATACGATTTAAGGTAAAAGGTGAAAGCTAAAAGGCTTTTATGTATTTATTTATAAGAGATTTGTCCCACGAGCATGTGAGACAGGTGGGACAAGTGGGACAGTTTTTTTATTTAAATTGCTGATTATTAGATTTTGTTAAAAATTATCGAGGCAAAATGGGACAGAATCACTGACAAAACAGCGCCACCAAAAGCAAAAGTGGTTGGGCTCTTTTGTTTAATTTTTATTAGCTCTTACCTGCTGTAGTGCATACTGTCAGCATCGTCCCGCTCAATTGCCGCGGATTGGGTTGGCTTAACCTTTTTGTCACTCTTTTCATGAAGCCAAATGTAACAGCCTTAGCGGCAATTAGCCTCATCAAACGATAATAAGGGGACAATCTGCAGGATATTGATATGGGTTTGGGCAACAGACGGTTTAGTCCCTAATCATCTACGTTCTGATGTTATAATAAATTTAATTTTTTGTGATAACTGGTTCGTTAAATGTTGCCACATGAACAATATGGTTTAAGCAATAAAATGCATAATGCTTTAACTGCCTTTCAAAATTATGGTATCCTTCTGCATTTGCATCTTTACGTATATAATCTAAATAATTAGATTTTGAATAAATACAAAATAGTCTTCCTACCCATTCTTCATAATCGTTCGAATCGGTATTGGTATAAATTTCATTAATAACTGCATAAGACGCATAAGATTCAAAACGGATACTGTATTCTTTAGGTATCAAATCTCCATTTATAGCCTGACTTATTTTTATAGTTACTTCGTTATCTTTAGCTTCACCTATATTGGTTATATAAATACCCCAAAAACTATTTATCTCCTCAAAATACTCCATACAATTAACTTTAAATTAACTTCTAACTTCTGACACTACAAACTCCCCTTCACTCTTCGCGATCACAATAGTTGCAACCCCGTTACCTATAACATTGGTGATAGCCCTGGCTTCTGACATAAAACGGTCTACTCCCAGCAATATCGCTACGCCCTCAATCGGGATCACCTTTATGGCTGCCAGCGTTGACGTAAGCACAATAAAACCGCTGCCTGTTACACCTGCTGCACCTTTTGAGGTAACCATCAGGATGGCAATGATGCTTAATTGCTGCTCGATAGACAGCGGAATATGAAACACCTGTGCCAGAAATATCACCGACATGGACAGATATATTGTAGTGCCATCCAGGTTAAAAGAATACCCTGCCGGGATAACCAAACCGACCACCGAGCGCGAGCAGCCAAACTTCTCCAGCTTCTCCATCATGCCGGGCAAGACTGACTCGGACGAGGACGTTCCCAGTACGATCAGTATTTCTTCCTTAACATGTTTTAAATATTGCCACAGGCTGAACTTGTAAATACGGCAAATAATATTCAGTACCACGAAGATAAAGAGGAACATGGTAATATATACCGATGCCATTAACAGCGCCAGCGGTTGCAGGGTTTTTATCCCGTAAGTGCTGATGGTATACGCCATCCCGCCGAAAGCGCCTATGGGAGCTACCTTCATTACGATACGCATGATATTGAAGAACACTTTCGAGAATTTCTCAAACAGGTCGACCACCACCTTACCACTATCTCCCATCCGGCTTAAGCCGAAACCAAACAGTATGGCGAAGAATAAGATCTGTAAAATATCGCCTTTGGCAAAAGCATCAATAGCGTTGGCGGGGACGATATGCGCTATAAAATCGCCCCAATGCATTTCGGAAGCGGCCTTTTGATAGACAGCCAGTTTAGCGGCATCGGCTTTTACGGTGCTTACAAAGCCATCGCCGGGTTTTACGATGTTGGCTACGGTTACACCAATTATCAGGGCAAACGTAGTAACGATCTCAAAATATAACAACGCCTTACCACCTACCCTGCCCACCTTTTTCATATCGCTCATGCCGGCTATACCCAGCACAATGGTGAAGAAGATAATGGGGCCTATCAGCATAGTAATTAAACTGATAAAGATCTTGCTGATCATCTGCGCGATCGGGGCAAATGGCTTACAGTACAAGCCTACAATAACACCCAGTACAATAGCTATCAGAACCTGGAAGGTTAGGTTGGCAAATAATCGTTTCATTATTCAATAATACGATTATTAAATAAAAAAGGTGAGGGTGTTGTTGGGTGGAAATATCGGGTCTGATATGCTGTAATGGAACTGGTGATAAGTAGTCTACTCCTTAAGATGCTTGTTTCTAATCGCTTGGTGACGCTCTTGGCCGCTAAGGCCAGTTACTTTACCTTAGATGCAAAGTAACCAAACATCAAGCCGAAAAGATCCTTCCGCCCACAGGCAAAACACCCAGGCCCGCGCTTTTCTGCAGGCCTTTGCTCTTTTTTTGAGATTTTTTACAAATACGAAATCATTGGCTATACCGAAATGTCAGCAAAAAAGCTTCAGGTGAGGGAAGGTAAAACAATGATGGCTTTGTGCGCAGGAACGGGCATTCGCAGGTTTTGCTGAAGCGTGGGGCTATGTGGGTGCGATAGCGGGGCAAAAGAGGCGCGGCCCGAGGTTTTACCTGGACTGCAGGGCAAAAGCCATGAGCGAAAAGAAGCCTATTTGCTGACTTGATTTTTTGTTACTTTTTGATCAAGCAAAAAGTAAAAGGCCTCCGCGGCCAAGAGCGGGCTGCTTACCAAATCTTGCACCACATTAATTAAAACCTCAATCTCTGATTAAAATATCACCTCGCATACTTCTTCACCATATCATGCACTATCTGCGCGGTATGATCCGGGAAATCAACCCATACCCTGTCCTCGCTTTTTATCCAGCTGTTAAGGTGCTTTACAAAGTTGTCGTCTATGGCATGCAATACCGGGACACCCAGTTTTGAGGCGGCAAGGGCGTTACATTGCTGCTCGTACTGGCCCGACATGGGGATCATCATTACCTTTTTTTGCAGGAACAGCGCTTCGGCAGGGCCTTCAAACCCGCCGCCGGTAAGCAAACCGTCGCAACTGGCCAGGCTGATGTTGAACCCTTCATTATTTACCGGGATCACCTGAACATTACCATCAGTATAAGCGGTCTTTTGACGCTTGGAGAATACATGCCACTGCACATCGGTGGTCATGTTGAGGTATTTGGCCAGCTTCTTGTCATCGTAGGCAGGCAAGTAAACCGTGTAATGACCAAGATTGGTAGTTTGCAGGTTGCGGATCTCGCTGCGGATAACAGGGGTATGGATAAAGTCCGCGTAGCGCTCAAAATGAAACCCAACATGGTATGTGGTGGGCGAATAATATTTAAGCAGCCACTCGCCATAGTTCCATTTGCCGGGGCGCGGCGTATTGGGCGACACGAACGCGCATTGATGACTTAACGATACCGATTGCCTTTTTTGCAGTTTGCAGGCCCAGGCACTAACCGGTTCAAAATCATTAATGATCAGGTCGTAATCATCCAGGGGCAGGCTATGCATATCGTGCCATAATTGGCGCAGGTTCATGATCTTGTAGGTAGCCCATTTATCTACCCCGCCATTACTGCCAAACACAAAACTAAACCCGTGAAACCTGTATTTAAGAGGTTGCGACAAAGTAACCTCGGCCTCGGTACCGCTTACCAGCAGGTCCAACTCGCCATACTTTTGCAGTAACGGAACGATCTCACGTGCACGGCTGATATGCCCGTTCCCTGTTCCTTGTATGGCGTATAAGATTTTCATAGAAATAGCGGCAGCAAGTTAATAAAGATAAAGGCTTTTAAAAACACACGGCAAATATTACATTGTAAAAGCAAGAAACAACATTAGATGGATAAATACTATATTCACAAAACTTTTAAATATGATTTATAGCGGCAACAAACTTCTAAATGCTAACAATGGCGTTTTTTTATTTTTGATAGCCTTTTCTGTACTTATAATGGCAGGCAGAAGCCTGAATGTTGGCATCGCGTTCTTTTTCGTTTTCTTTATTTTCACTGCAAACGAAGCCTTTTATTTTGAGCTGACTACCGATAAACTGATTGTAAAAAACTATTTACTGCCCTTTGTAAATATCAAGTACAATATAAGTGAAATTACTGGTATTGAATTGGCAGGTACTAATTATAGAGCGACTGCAGATGCAGCTTTAAAAATATACCATGATGACAAAAATTCAATGGGTTTTAGAGCTGCAAGTTTGGATTTAAAAACCTGGCAAGCTTTTGTAAACAACCTCAACGAGCGAAAGATCCCTGTAACTGTTTCAGCCAGCCGGTTGATCGATAAAATTGGCACAGAAGAATGACAGTCTAAGACGCTTCCTGCTTAAACCTTTCCAGCAACAAATTCACATCCAGTTTAGCATCAAGGTCTTCGGCATCGGTCTTATCGTCCTCGTCCACATCGGTATTGAACTTGGCAGGGTCATATTTAAAGATCTCCCATTTCTTGTCGTTATACTCCAGCGCGGTAAGGCTTTCTACCCAGTCACCGCTATTTAAGTACAATACCGTACCTGGCGCGTCGGTGGCGGTCATTTCCCGTATTTCTGCGTGGTGAATGTGCCCGCATATTACGTATTGGTATTCCTTTGCTACGGCAAGGTCGGCAGCGGTTTGCTCAAACTGGTTAATAAATTTTACGGCATCCTTAAACTTAGCTTTCACTTTTTGCGAGAAGCTCATTTTTTGCCTGCCCATTGTGGTTAAAAACCAGTTGGTCAGGCTGTTTAATAATATCAATGTATCATAACCTACCGCGCCCAGTTTGGCCAGCCATTTTGAGTGCTGCATAGTAACATCAAACACATCGCCATGAAAGATCCAGGCTTTTTTACCGTCAATATTCAGCACTACCTTATTTTGTAATTTAAAAGACCCCAGATCAAAATCGGCAAATTTGCGCAACATTTCGTCATGGTTACCGGTAAGGTAATATACAGGGATACCTTCGGTAATAAACTTCATGATGCGGCGCACCACTTTCATGTGCGCCTCAGGCCAGTATGATTTGCTGAACTGCCAGATATCAATGATATCGCCGTTCAGGATCAGCATTTTGGGTTTAATGCTTTTTAAATATTTAAGCAACTCTTTGGCATGACAGCCATAAGTACCCAAATGCACATCAGATATAATTACAATATCAACCTCGCGTTTTGCCATGAAAGTTTTGGGGGATAATGTTCCGTCCGGCAATTTTACCGGTAATAATTAAGGGCGTATTTAGAGATAAACGATTAATCTTCGCTTTCCTCTTCATTAACTGTAAGTTCATATGGACTCAAATAAAATACCCCTACCAAAAACAGGAGAATTATTACAACCATATATCCGTACTCAAAATGCATAACCTAATGTATTTGTACAAACGTCGCCAAACAACGTTATTTTAAGGTTAAGACTGCATTAAATGTAAAAGGTTTCATTGGCGGGGGTTATTTATTTATACACATTACGCCCTTATTCCACATTTTGTACTGAAAATGAGCTACTTAAAATTAAACTAAACAGAACGTTTTCTTAATTTGAAGGCGATAAAAACTTACGCAAGTTTACTGCTGATCCTGTCTACCTGCCGCAAATGATGCTTTAAATGGACCAGTATAAATTTAAACCATTGCGCGGCGTTCATCATCCCAAAACGCGAATGTTTAAACTTGCTGTGAGGGGGCGCATCTTTTATCTTATCGGTGATGGTATCTAACCGGCCGCGGCATTTTATAAGCAGGTTACGCGCTTCTTCCTTCGTCAGTTTTTTTACAGGGATCTTCGCGCCTTCGGCAGTGGCTTTTACTTTGGGCATGTAATTTAACGAAAGCGCCAAACGGCCAACCAGGGTCAAGCCCTCCCTGGTTGATCCGCAGGTACCGTTAGCGCAACGTTCGGCAGCTATAGTTGAACCAATTGTAGCCTGCAAAATGTGCGAGTAAACCTCGGCGTACGACCAACTGCCATCGCGCGGGGTAATATCGAACTGATCATCGGGAATAGTATCCAGCAAGGCCCGGTAGGTATCCAGCGCTTCATCAATGGCTTTGCGTGTGGGGGGTATTTTCATGCTGATATAACAAACTTACAGCAATAAAGTTAGCTCTTTCAGGCCACTTATCTGCACCTTAACCTCGTCAGGCTTTGGGGCGTTGAATGGATTAAAGTAAATAGCATCCATACCGTAGTTAAGCGCTCCCAATACATCGGCCTCAAGGCTATCGCCTATCATCAGGCTTTGGTGTTTGGTAGTACCCGCCAGGTTAACGGCATATTCAAATATGGCTTTGTCGGGTTTGTTAACGCCTACAATTTCTGATATTATGACATGTGTAAAATACTTGCCGATACCTGTCCCGCTGATCTTAATATCCTGCGACTCTTTAAACCCGTTAGAGATCAGGTGCAGCGTATACTTTGACTGCAGGTAAGCCAATGTTTCGTGCGCGTTGGGGAACAGGTTGGTTTTTGTAGGGCAAAGCTGCACGTAAGCGTCTTCAAAACCATTTGGTATCACATCAGGGTGTACGCCAAGGTCTAAAAAGGTTTGTTTAAAACGCGCTTCGCGCAATGTTTCTTTGCTGATGTTGCCCATATGGTATTCTCGCCAAAGGCGGTGGTTATTTTGGGTATAAGTCTCGATAAATACATCCGCAGAGGTTAAGCCGATATCATTTAAACGGTGGCTTATATACAGTTCATGCAGTGCTTCTTCGGCATTCTTGTCAAAGTCCCAAATGGTATGATCGAGATCGAAGAAGATGTGGTTGTATGGTTTCATAGCTTCCAGCAAAGGTAAATGTTTCGTAACGTATAGCGATGGGTTTAAAACCCATCGCTATAGAAAACGTTCGACATGTACATTATTAAGCCTTTTCGCCATATGCCAGATCCCCCGCATCACCCAAACCGGGTACGATGTACGATTTGCTGGTCATTTCTTCATCTACCGCGCATACCCAAATCTTCGCCTTTGGCAGGTTGGCGCGTACGTGTTGTATGCCTTCTGTACTGGCAATTACCGCGGCAATATGCAGGCTGGCAATTTTGTAGGTGGCCATTAATTCCTTGCATACATCAACCAGGCTTTGGCCGGTGGCCAGCATGGTATCGCATAATATCAGTGTCTTACCGTCAAGGTTCGGGGTAGCAATATGGTCTATCCTGATCACAAAATCGCCGGTGCGCCTAACTTTGCGGTAAGCGGTAATAAATGCCGATTCGGACTGATCAAAGTAATTTAAAAATCCCTGGTGAAAAGGCAGCCCCGCGCGAAGTATAGTGCCTAATACGGGAGACTCTACCGGCAGTTGCAGTGTGCAGGTACCCAATGGCGTTTGGATCTCTTCGGGATTAAATTTAAATGTCTTACTGATCTCGTAAGCTAATATCTCGCCCAATTTCTCCTGGTTACGCCTGAAACGCTGTTTATCCTGCTGCACGTTAACATCGCGCATTTCGGCTAAAAAACTATTGGCTACCGTATTGGTTTTGTTCAGGACGAAGATCATAGATTTAGCTTTTGGGGTTAATGGTTTTGATGTCATATGTGCCAAATGGTTTAATCAGGGTAAATTAAAATTATCAGGCCACATAACCTAATTACGTAAACCTGCTGACATAGGGTTGTCAGCAACGGCACTAATTTTGTTTTGGTTAACGCATTGTAAAAACTAATGGCTAACCTCTAATTAACTAATCACTAATCCGTATTTTTACATTTACTAATGGATTTTAACTTAACATCTCAATATAAACCCACCGGCGACCAGCCCGAAGCCATCAGGCAGCTGGTTGAAGGTGTAAACAATGGCGACAATTATCAAACCCTGTTGGGTGTTACCGGCTCGGGTAAAACATTTAGCATTGCCAACGTTATCCAACAAACGCAAAAACCTACACTGGTTTTAAGCCACAACAAAACGCTGGCCGCGCAATTGTATGGCGAGTTTAAGCAATTCTTCCCCGAAAACGCGGTGAACTACTTTGTATCCTATTACGATTATTACCAGCCCGAAGCTTTTATACCAACTACCAATACCTACATAGAAAAAGACCTGCAGATAAACGAGGAGATTGAAAAACTGCGTTTACGCACTACGTCTGCACTAATGAGCGGCCGTAGGGATGTGATCGTGGTATCATCAATATCGTGTATCTACGGTATGGGTAACCCCGAGGATTTTGCCAATTCGGTATTTAAATTCGCGGTGGGTACCCGTATCAGCCGCAATGCTTTTTTGCATCGCTTGGTAGAGATCCTGTATTCGCGTACTACGGCCGATTTTAAACGCGGCACCTTCCGTGTTAAAGGTGATACGGTAGATATCTTCCCGGCTTACATGGACCACGCCTACCGCATTTCTTTTTTTGGCGATGACATTGAAGAACTAAGCACATTCGATATTGGCACTGGTAAAACACTGGAGAAGATGACGCATATGGTGCTTTACCCTGCCAACCTATACGTTGCCCCGCGCGAGCGTTTCACCCAATCCATTTGGGCCATACAGGAAGAGCTGGAAACGCGTAAAAAGCAATTTATTGACGACGGCCGTTTCCTTGAAGCCAAACGCCTTGAGGAAAGGGTTAATTACGACCTGGAAATGATCCGCGAGTTAGGTTATTGCTCGGGGATAGAAAATTACTCACGCTTTTTTGACGGGCGTGCCCCTGGTGCAAGGCCTTTCTGTTTGCTTGATTATTTTCCTGACGATTACCTGATGGTGATTGACGAAAGCCACGTAACCGTTCCGCAGATCAGGGCTATGTATGGTGGTGACCGTTCGCGCAAGATCTCATTGGTTGATTATGGTTTCCGCCTGCCTGCTGCTATGGACAACAGGCCGCTGAACTTCCAGGAGTTTGAACGCCTTGCACCGCAGACCATTTATGTAAGCGCTACGCCTGCCGACTTTGAATTAGAAAAATCGGGCGGTGTGGTAGTTGAACAGGTGATCCGCCCTACCGGCCTGCTTGACCCGGTTATTGAGGTTAGGCCCGTAATTAACCAGGTGGATGACCTGCTGGACGAAGTTGATAAAACCGTAAAAATGGGCGACCGTGTATTGGTGACCACCCTAACCAAACGCATGGCCGAAGAACTGGCTAAATACATGGACAGGCTTGGCATTAAATGCCGCTATATCCACTCGGAGGTAAAAACCCTGCAACGGGTTGAGATACTGCGTGACCTGCGTTTAGGCGTATTTGATGTGCTGATAGGGATCAACTTATTACGTGAAGGGTTGGACCTACCCGAGGTATCATTGGTGGCTATCTTGGATGCCGATAAAGAAGGCTTTTTGCGCAGCGAACGCTCACTCATCCAAACCATAGGCCGTGCCGCGCGGAACGACCGTGGGCGGGTAATTATGTATGCTGATAAAATTACCGACTCGATGGAGATCACCATCAGCGAAACCGCCCGCAGGCGCGAGCTGCAGATAGCTTACAATACCGAGCATAACATTGTACCGCTTACGGTTGGTAAAACAAGGGCCGAAATTATTGAGCAAACATCTGTGATGGACTTTGAGGGCGGTGTGCAAAAGGCTTATGTAGAAACTGATATGATCACCATGGCTGCCGACCCGATTGTACAATACATGTCAAAAGCAGATCTTAAAAAATCTATCGACAATACTAAAAAAGACATGCTTGCTGCCGCCAAGGATATGAATTTCTTACTGGCAGCCAAACTGCGCGATGAAATGTTTGCTTTAGAAAAGATGATGGAAGAGAAGTTTTAACAGATGTAATGTCACTTGTTATGACATTTCTTTGATGTAACAAAACGGCGCGATTATTTGTCTTAATAATAATTGTACAAATCATAACTAAGCACTTTTGCCGTTATAATATTATATTTGTGCGCTTTAATTTAATGAGAATTTAACAAGATGGAAGAGTTGATCCGGTTTATATTCATTGTAATCGCGATACTGTATATCGTAAGGGCTATTGTGCGCTGGGCATTGCCTATGCTTTTTCAAAGTGTGGTTAACAAGGCACAGCAGCAACAACAGCAACAAACAAACTATAACAGACCACCTGAGCAGCCGACAGGCCGCATAAAAGTTGACTACGTACCCAAAGAAAACAAAGGCAAGTTCCCTGATAACGAAGGCGAATTTGTGGATTACGAGGAAGTAAAATAATTTAAATGATATCTGAGGATATATTTAAGCGCAGGCGCAACCATGACAATACGCCTAAATACGTTTTACTAATTATTACAAACTATGTGGTTTGCTGTGTACTTTTTATGTTCACTACCAAACCAAACTGGTTCTTCCTCCTCACCCTTGTCTTACTGGCAGTGTATAACTACTTCAACATCCGCAGAAATATTGAAGAATATACCAAACCTGCTGTCATTTCGTATATAACAAGCCTGGCAGGTATAATATTATTATATTTTGTTGCCCGCAGCGCCGGCTGATAAAAACCCAAACATATAATTCCTATTGTCGGGCAAATTTCTATTTTTGAGCTTTAATTAATATCCATTTTAAAATATTTAGATGAGTAACTGGTTTAAGCGCAATGGCATTCACTTCGCCATCGCCGGAATTTTTTTAGTGATATGCTTTCTTTATTTCACTCCCGCCTTCCAGGGAAAAGTATTAGGACAAGCGGATGTAACCGGCGCACAATCAACCACTACAGAGATAGACGCTTATAAAGCAAAAGACACTACCATACTGTGGACCAACCAGATCTTTGGCGGCATGCCGGCTTACCAGCTTTGGGCACCTTATAAAGCCAATATCACCACGCATGTGGTTCATGCAATGAAAGTTATCTTCCCTAACCCTATAGATACTGTTTTACTGTTGCTGTTGGGTACATACTTTTTATTCATCGTACTAAAACTTAACCCGTGGCTGGCAGCGGCCGGGGCTATTGCGTTTACGTTTTCATCCTACAATATCATTTTGCTGGTGGCGGGGCATGCCAACCAGGCATCGGCCATAGCTTATTTTGCGCCCATACTGGCAAGTATAATTTTAACGCTTCGCGGAAAACATATCCTGGGCGGCTCGCTTACTGCGCTTTTCCTTGCGATGGAGATCCGTGCTAACCACGTGCAAATGACCTATTATTTAATGCTGGCCATATTGATCTTAGCCGGTATTGAACTGTACCATGCTATAAAAGCCAAAACAACGGGTACATATTTAAAATCATTAGCTTACCTGGGCGGCGCTTTAATTATAGCGCTGATGGTAAACGCGTCAATACTTTGGAGCACTTATGATTATGGTAAAGACACCATTCGCGGGCAATCAAACTTAACCCAGCATACCAAAGAACCAAGCACTGGCCTTGATAAAGATTACGCTTACCAATGGAGCCAAAGCGTAACCGAATGCTTTACCTTTTTAGTACCCAATGCTTATGGCGGCGCTACATCAGGCGACGCGCTTGATCAAAATTCGGCTACTGCAAAGGTTTTTATAGCGAAAGGTTTACCTGAAGATCAGGCAGTAAAATATGCTAACCAGATAGGCGGTTTCCCGGGTATGGGTACGTATTGGGGTACCAAACCGTCAACCAGCGGGCCTTTCTATTTTGGCGCTGTGGTTTGTTTCTTGTTTATGCTTGGGCTGATAGTAGTTAAAAGCCGCATAAAATGGTGGCTATTGGCTACCGTGGTATTGACCATGTTGCTGTCATTTGGTGGTAACATGCCTTTTGTTTCAGACTTGTTTTTCCACTACTTCCCGCTTTACAATAAATTCAGAACTGTAGAATCTGTATTAGCGGTTGCCTCACTTTGTTTCCCGATACTGGCTTTCCTGGCCATTAAGGAAGTAATGGATGCACCGGATACCAAAGAGATCACCAAGAAAGTATTGCTTGCTTTTTATATTACCGGCGGTTTACTTGTAGTACTTATTGTATTGCCCGAAGTATTGTTAAGTTTCAGGTCTGTCGACCAGGCAAGTGGCACAGCTGCACTTGCACAGGCGCTGCAAAATGATACAGCTACAGCGGCCAATATCTCAAGCGCCATTGTTAAGGACAGGATAGATCTTGAACGTGCGGATGCTATCCGTTCGTTGATATTTGTGGCAATTGCCTTCGGGATCTTGTTTGCTTTTGTTAAGCATAAAATTAACACCACTATATTATCATTAGGCTTTTTGGCCTTGGTATTGGTGGATATGTGGCAGATTGATAAACGCTACTTAAAAGACGAAAACTTTGCCGATAAACAGGAGTCGAACGCCCCACAGCCACGCGAGGTTGACCAGTTTATTCAGCGTGACAAGGACCCTGACTTTAAGGTGTTTGATATGACCGTTTCTCAGACTTATGACCTGATCAATCCATTCTTCCATAAATCATTCAGCGGGTACTCTGCAGCAAGGCTTAAACGCTACCAGGAATTGTTAGACAGCCATTTCAGCAAAAGCATTAACCATGATGTATTGGATATGATGAACGTGAAATACATTATCAGCCAGGACCCTAAAACGCAAAACGTAAATCTGCAAAACAACCAAACCGCATGCGGACATGCATGGTTTGTACAGCATGTTAAATTCGCGCAAAATGCCGATGAAGAAATGCAGGCCATCAGCAGCTTTTCGCCTAAAGAAGACGCAATTGTCGACCAGCGGTATAAAAGCCTTATTGATCAGAAATCTACTTATTTAGATACCACCGCTACAATAAAGCTGGTAAACTACAACCCTGATCATATGACCTACCAAACCTCATCAACTACCTCGCAGATAGCTGTATTTTCTGAAGTGTATTATGACAAGGGCTGGAAGATGTTTATTGACGGACAGGAAACGCCATATTTCCGCGCTGATTATATTTTACGTGCAGCGCAGTTACCTATCGGCAACCATAAAATAGAATTTATATTCCACCCGGTTACCTATTACGCCGGCGAAGATATATCATTGGCAGGATCAGTTCTATTGGTATTGGCACTGGGTTTTGCAGGCTATGCAGAAAATAAAAAGAAACCAGCTGACAAGAAAGCTTAATTAAATTAAGACCGATATTTTAAGGCGATGGGACTAAGTCTCACCGCCTTTTTTTATGGCCATTTTTTATGGAGGCTTGTTCAAGTAGACCAATTATATCTTCTTTCTCAAAAATATAATATCCTAACGTTTCTGACGATACACCGTCGGTCAGCTTATAATCAAACACGGGTTTATCACCGTCAATTTTAGAATCAAAGTATTTAAAAGCAATATTGTCGATGGCTTTTAGCTCGGCTGCTATTTCGACAATGTGGGTAGAGATCAGGAAAACATTGTTTTTGATCTTTGACAGCGCTGTGATCGTCGCCAGCGAAGCATCATAAGCGTCCTTGACATTGGTACCCCTGAAAAGCTCGTCGAAGATGACAAACAGATTGTCTTTTTCCAGGATTTTTTGGGCAGTTTTCTTTACCCGCATCACCTCGCTAAAATAATGGCTGTAGCCATTGTTGATATTGTCGGACAGGTTAATGGTTGTTATCAGGCCCTTAAATATGCTGGTGCGCATCTTTGCAGCCGGCACCGGGAAACCCACATGCGCCAAATAAACAGCCGAGCCCAAAGCTTTTAAAAACGACGATTTACCGGCCATATTTGCTCCGGTTAAAAAGAATAGGTTTTTATTCTTATTGATAACGACGTCATTACTTACCGCATTTTTAATACAAGGGTGATACAAGCCTGATATCTGCACATTGGCATGTTGTGTTTCATCATACTCGGGGAAACAGAAACCATGATCAGTAACCGCTTTGGCTATTGCGTAGTAAGCATCTAATTCATAAACTAATTTAAGCAAATCACGCATTGCCATGATCTCCGTTTTTCTGAACAGACTGTCATAGTAACTAAACTCAAGGTAACGCATTTTTTTGTGGCTGTTTACCGACAAAAACTTTTGGATCTCTTTTTTAGTGACAAAACTATTTAAGGTTTTTTTAAAATCGCTTATTGATGCAGGGCCGTCTTCAACCGTTAAAGCATCATTAAATTCATTTAATATTTGTAGTAGTTTGTGGATGTATTTTATCCCTTCTGTTATAATGTAACTATCAGGCACCGGGCTAAACAAGGTTTTTGTGTTCCATACAGTCGCATAAGCAATGTTCGACTGTAAAGGAGGACTGTTTAATACCAGGTAATATTCAATAAAATCAACATCTTTTTTTATTAATGGCAGCGGCAGCTGTTTACGGTAAAAATATTGAGCGGTATCCCTGCGCGAATTAAGTACGGACGCGTCAAAAGACGGCGTTTCCATTAGCTCTTTTAGTTTTTTTGCGCCGCCTATGGTTTTGGCGTTATTAAAAAAAGAATATATGCTGTTGCCGTCTTCGTTAAAAAGGTCAAGATCTTTAAAGGTCTGCCTGTCAATTTCAAAAGAAGCCATTAGGTTTAAGGTTAGTCATTAGTTCTTCTGTTCTTTAACCAATACAAACCTAAATTAAAGGCAATTATTGTGTGGTTAAATAAAGTAGGGACTAACCCATAATACCGCTTCATAATATCGAAGCGCTCTGCCAGGCTTTTGCGGTGTTTTTGTTTTGACATGCCGCCAACTTTATACTTAGCGACATATTGATTTACGTTGACTATCTTCTTAGCTTTTTTTGCGGCACGCAGTATCCAGTCAATATCCGCGCTTAGCTGGTATTTGGGGTCGTACGGTTCAACTAAAGCTCGCTTAATATAAATAGCCTGGTGGCTAATGCTCATACCATATTTAAAACTTTTCCAGGTGAATTGAGCGGGGGCAGCATGGCGGCGCTGACCAAGGCTTTGGCCGTTCTCGCCTATCATTTCGGTTTCGCCGTAATAAATATCGGCATCAGTTGCCGCGGCAAAAACATTGGTTACGGTATCAGTTGAGTAAAACTCATCGGCCGAGTTGATGAATACCACGTAATCGCCGGTGGCAACGGCAAGCCCTTTGTTCATGGCATCATAAATGCCTTTATCTTTTTCGCTGATCAGTGTGGCGATCCGGTCCTTATATTTTTCAATGATCTGCAAAGTACCATCGGTAGATTTTCCATCGATAACAATATATTCAATGCCCTGATAAGTTTGGTTCAACACCGAAAGCAAGGTGCGCTCAATATCGGCAACATTGTTATAAACAACGGTAATTACAGATAATATAGGCGCTACGTTTTTCATTTATTTGATGATAGATTGATACAGATCGTTATATTGTTTAGCCACTTTCTCGTTGGTATAATTATCCAGCACCTTTTGGCGGGCATTTGCTGATAACTTATTTGTATCGGCCGTGCTAAGTACTTCGTACAACCCATTAGCCATATCCTCAGCCGATCTGAATTGCGCCAAATAACCATTTTGCTGATGGTCAGTCATCTCGGGAATGCCGCCGGTGTTAAATGCTACAACGGGCGTACCGCAAGCCAAGGCTTCCATAACGGTATTAGGCAAATTATCTTCTAAGGATGGGGTAATAAAAACATCGGCCATGCTGTATATTTCGGCCAGCTCTTGTTGCGAGATGATAAGGCTCAGTTCATGCACTTTAAAAGGCAGTTGCGTTACGTCAAAATGCTTGTTCTTGCCAAATATTACTACCTCTGTTTTCCCTTCGGGATGTTTGCTTTTTAAAATATTCAGAGCTTCTACCAGGTAAGTTATCCCCTTGCGCCTGTCGTTTATATTAGCCGCGCCAAATAAAATTATTTTAGCCGACGGATCAATACCACGCTGCTGACGCGCGGCAACCTTATCCTTCGGCGAAAATATATTAATATCGATTGGATTAGGGATAGCTTCAATCCTGAAGTTTTTTATCAATGAGCTTTGTTTGGCTACCCCTGCAAGCCATTTACTGCAGGTCACAAAAGTGATGTTCTTTGCACCCGCAAATAAAGCTGCCTTGCGCAACCATCCTTTATGCGACAGGTCATTGTCACTCGCGTCGCGTAAGAAAAAGCAGTTGCCGCATTCGCGCATAAAATTCTCGCAGGTACCAGAGTAGTGACATCCGCCTGTGAATGCCCACATATCATGCAGCGTCCATACAATGGGTTTGCCGGTATCTACCAGTTCACGCAAATCGCTGATAGATAGAAAACCTGAATTTGTCCAGTGCAGGTGCAATATGTCCGCCTCTTTAACCAGTGGCTGGTCAACAATACTTATCCCCGCGTTAGCTGTCGAGAATGCAAACCGTACAGATTTATCCTTTTCATGGAACAACAGGAAAGGAATGCGTTCCCGCAGAAAATTGAGCTGCGCCTTTAGCTTTGACACGCGGTTATTAACTATACCAGTAACCCGCTCATCGTCCGTCTTTTTGTATTGTGCAAGTAAGCGTGCATCAACCTTTTGCGATACGAGCGCCTTTAACAGGCGCAGGCAGGCGGCAGGCGCGCCTCCCCCGGCATCAGATGTGTTGATGAGCGTTACTTTCATTGTCACAAGTATACTAATAAAGGATAAAGGTAAAAGGATAAAGGTAAAAGGTTATATCAAAAGCGTGCTTTATGCTTTGTTCCATTATTACGCCGAAAAATTTTACTTTTGGTTATTCAATAATAAAACCCAACGCGATAAAACAGGCATGAGCTATTTGTTCCAGGATTGGCAATCAAACCGAAAAAACTTCAAGGGGCAGCTTGTTTTGTTTATGTTCAGGCTGGCATCGCTCATCAACCGGTCAATGATAGCCAAGGTGATATTTATTTTATACCTGCTGTTTTACCGATACCTGGTGGAGTGGATCTGGGGCATCGAGATCCCGCGTAAAACCAAGATAGGTAAGGGCTTGTCGTTATTTCACGGGCAGGCGCTGGTAATTAACCAGGGGGTGGTCATTGGCGATAATTGTACGCTAAGGAACTCTACCACCATCGGCCACAAAAAATTAGCTGACGGTACATTTAGCCGATGCCCGCGTATAGGCAATAATGTAGATATTGGTGCAAACGTGGTGATCATTGGCGATATTGAGATAGGTGATAACGTGGTGATCGGCGCCGGAGCAGTAGTTACCAAAAGCATACCGGCAAATAGCGTTGCAGTTGGCAACCCGGCAAGAATATTAGATAAAAAAGAAACTGCGGCAAACGCATAAAATCAGGCTACAACATTAATGGATAATAATTTAACCGACCGTTCTTTTTGGAAAGCATTTTGGGAATCAAGAATTGGCCTGATATTCAGCATTAAGCGCGATTATATTTTTGGCGATATCCTGGGTAAGATCAAAGCCGAAAAGGGCGCCAAAACTGCTATAGAATTAGGCGGCTTCCCCGGTTATTATGCCATCTACCTAAAGAAATATGAGAACATGGATACCACCCTGTTTGACTATTTTATCCATAAAGGGCTGATCAATGAGTTGCTCGGGAAAAATGATCTGAAAGAAGGCGATATTAATATTATTGAAGCCGACTTGTTTACCTACGAGCCTACTCAACAGTATGACATGGTGCTATCCTTCGGTTTGATTGAGCATTTTAAAGATACCAAAGCCATTATAGCAACACACCTGCCTTTTTTAAAAGACGACGGCACCCTGTTTATTACCCTGCCTAATTTTAAAAGCATTAACGGTTGGGTGCAGCGCAAATTTGATATCGAGAACTACAATAAGCACTATATTGAAAGTATGGACCCGGCGCTGCTTGCCAATTATTGCAGGCAATTGGGTTTAAAGGATGTAGAATCTTACTACCATGGTAAATTTTCTATGTGGCTGGAGAATAAAGGCACACAGTCTGCATTGGCCAAGGCGTTTGTTAAAAGCTTATGGTTTACAGGCAAGGTGTTCACAAAAGTATTCCCATTTGAAAGTAAGGCATTATCACCGTATATTGTGCTGAAAGCAACGAAATAAAAACGCAAAACGGACCAATAACCCATGAATAAAAACCTAACTAAGCAACTTTTTTTATTACTGTTCTTCGTCATTAATTATTCACGGGGTTTTGCCCAAGAAGCCTTATTACCCACAAAATGGACCAAGCCGGCCATGGAAGCTGCAGTTCCGTTCCCGGATTACCCGAGGCCGCAATTAGAACGCGCGGACTGGCTATGCCTTAACGGCGAATGGGAATACCGCGGCGGTAAGTTTATTGAAGATGCACTGAGCCCGGAAAAACCAATTGCTTTTACTAATGAGGCAAAAAAGATTAGGGTGCCGTACTGCCCTGAGTCGGTTCTATCAGGCATACAGCGCGAGCAGGAGATCAATATGTGGTACAGCCGCAGTTTAGAGATCCCAGCCGATTGGAAAAACAAGCAAGTCATTATTCATTTCGATGCGGTGGCCCATCACACAACCTTGTTTGTAAACGGCCATAAAGCCGGCTATCATGAAGGCAGTTATGACGCGTTCAGCTTTAATATTACGCCTTATTTAGTAAAAGGTAAAAACACACTGGTAGTTGCGGTTAAAGACCTGAATGATGGCCGCGTGCCATCTGGTAAAAGTGGCCCGCGCGGTGATTATACTTTTTGTTCGGGCATCTGGCAAACTGTATGGATTGAGCCGGTAAACAAAACCTATATCCAAAATATCCGCATACTGCCTGACCTTGCCAACAGCCGCTTAAAAGTATTGGTAAATACCGAAGGTGCAGGCAAAGTAACCGCTATTGCATTGGACGGCAATACCGAGGTTTCAAAAGCAGAATCAACAAACGGCACTTCATTTTACCTGCCCATCAAAGAGCCGAAACTTTGGTCGCCTGACAACCCTTTTCTGTATAACCTGAAGATCAGCCTGGCAGATGCCCATGGCAAGGTAACCGATGAGGTGAAAAGCTATTTCGGGATGCGTGATATTAAGTTGGGTAAGATCAATGGTGTTGTTCGCCCATTGATCAATGGTAAATTTATCATGCAGCTTGGACTGCTTGACCAGGGGTATTGGCCTGACGGCGTTTTAACCGCGCCGACAGAAGAAGCGCTTAAATTTGATATCCAGTTTGCTAAGAACGCGGGCTACAACCTGATCCGTAAACACATGAAAACCGAGCCCCAACGCTTTTATTATTGGGCCGATAAGTTAGGCATGTTTGTTTGGCAGGATATGCCGGCCATCTGGTATCAAAACGAAGATACGCTAAAAACTCGCAAGGAGTTCAGGAAAGAATTGAAGGCCATTATGGACGATCATTATAATTCGCCTTCTGTTATTACCTGGGTTCCGTTTAATGAAAACTGGGGCGCGTTTGATGTTAAAAACATCACCAATTGGGTTAAACAATATGACTCATCACGTTTGGTAAATGGCAATTCGGGCTTTAACAATAACCCGGATTATCAAAAAGCTTATGGTGACCCTAAAAACGGCGATTATGTGGATACCCATATCTACGTTGGCCCTTACGGCGCTTCGGTACCTGATGAGCACCGGGCAGCCTCATTAGGCGAATTTGGCGGGGTCGGCCTGTTTGTGCGTGATCATATGTGGCCGGTAGAAAATAATGCTTATGCCTACGAACCAACCAAAGCACGGCTAACCGACAGGTATATACTTTTGCTGGATGAGGTAGAGCAGTTAATGAAATACAAAGGCCTGAGTGTAGCCATCTACACCCAAACTACAGATGTGGAGCACGAAGTGAATGGCGTATTAACTTATGACAGGGCCGTAGAGAAAATGGACGTGGACAGAATAAAAGCCGTGAACGAGGCCGTAATTAAAGAGAGTTACAAAATAGTGCCTAAAGCATTAAAATAATACTTTAAAAGGGATGTTGGTGAAGGAGGCTCGTATGGAGCCATGCAAATTTCAATTTCTCAACACCCACGCACAACCACGCAGGGTCCTCTTTGAGAGACCGCTGCGAAGACAATCGGCATAATCAATTATGATTTATTTGTAACTAATGCCTTACTTGATGCGTCTTAGCTTTTTAACTATCTTACGTCCCGAAATTAACTTATCGCAATGAAAAAATTCTCTCTGATTGTTTTACTGATCGGCGCCGCTATAGGCCGTTCAGTCGCGCAAAACCACGCTTTATTTATGCAACAGCCAGCCATCTCGCCCGATGGTAACTGGATAGCTTTTGAATATAAGGGCAATATCTTTAAGGTTGCCGCCGCAGGTGGCGCGGCCATACCGCTAACCATCAATAACTCATACAACGGTTACCCTGTGTGGAGCCATGACGGCAAAACCATCGCCTTCGCGTCAGACCGTTACGGCAACTTTGATGTTTACACCATGCCTGCGGACGGCGGTACAGCTAAAAGGCTTACTTTCGATTCAAGCAGAGACCTGCCGTTTGAGTTTTCTGCGGATGATAAAACCATATATTTCGGCAGCCGCCGCCATGATGTGGCCAGTTCGGTACGTTTCCCCGAGGATGGTTATTTTACCAAGTTATACAAAGTGTCCGCTAAAGGCGGCCGCAGCCTAATGGTAAACTCGGCCGGTACTGAGTTTGTTCACTTTGACAAAGGCGGAGATAAATTTATTTATCAGGATAGCAAGGGTTATGAAAACCCGTACCGCAAGCACCATACCTCAAGCGTTACCCGCGATATCTGGACTTACAACTTAAAAACCAATACTTACACTAAAGTATCAACCTATAAAGGCGAAGACCGTGAACCTGTTTGGGGCAACGGCGGAACATTTTATTATTTAAGCGAGCGCAACGGCACCCAAAACCTTTTCCGTTCGTCAGAGGCTGATGTAAATAAAATAACCCAGCTTACCACGTTCGATAAAAACCCGGTGCGTAACCTGTCGCGCGCAGAGAACGGCACTTTTGCCTTTACGCAAAACGGCGACATTTATACGTTAAAAGAGGGCAACAAACCACAAAAAATAGAGATCACAATCAATGCCGATTTTAACGGCGATCAGACAAAAAACATTGCCGTACAAGGCGGAGCTACAGAAATGACCGTTTCGCCTGATGGCAAAGAGATCGCTTTTGTTTACCGCGGCGAGATCTTTGCAGCATCTGCCGAAGGCGGTATTGTAAAACGCTTAACCAACACTCCGTACCAGGAGCGGATGATAAAATTCAGCACCGACGGAAGAAGCATCTTTTACTCGGTTGAAAACGAGCAATCATGGGACATCTACAAGATCGGCATAGCCAACAAAAGCGAGCCCTATTTTTATGCTGCCACTACGCTAACCACTGAGCCGGTTATTGCTACCGATAAAGACGAGTTCCAGCCTGTCCCATCGCCGGACGGTAAGAAGATAGCCTATCTTGAAGAGCGTAACATCGTGAAGATATTCGACATCGCCAGCAAAAAAACTATTGACATTTTACCTGAAGGCGTGAACTTCTCTTACGCCGACGGCGATCAGAACTTTGTATGGTCGGCAGACAGCAAGTACCTTTTGGCACAATCGTCAGAAGGTAATGCACTGGGTCGCAGCCAGGTAGTATTAATAAAAGCCGATGGCTCAAAGGGCCGCGTTAACTTAACCCAAAGCGGTTTTGATAACGGCAACCCGCAGTTTGGCATGGGCGATAAAATGATGTACTGGGTAAATGACAAACAAGGCCTCAGGAACCTGAGCCAGGGCTCGCAAGGTGATATCTACGCCATGTTTTTTGACCAGGCCGCCTGGGACAAATACCAATTGAACAAAGAAGACCTGTCAATAAGAACCGAAACAGAAAAAAGAGATTCGGTTGATATTAAAAAAGCAATGGCTAAGGCCGACAGCATAGCCAAGGCGCAAAAGAAAAAAATAACGCCTCCTGCAGTTCCCGAGTTTTCGCCCAACCTTGAAAACCTGGAAGACCGTACAGAACGTTTAACGCTTACCTCGTCCCAGATAGGCGACTCTAAGCTATCAAAGGACGGCGAAAAACTGTATTACCTTGCACGTTATGACAAGGGCTTTAATTTATGGGTACTTACCCCGCGCACACGAGAAACCAGGGTATTGGCCGAACTAAACTCGGGCGGCGGATCATTGGAAATGAGCAAGGATGGTAAATCGTTGTTTTTACTATCTGGCGGCAATATTATGCGCATTGGTGTTGACGATGGTAAGGTTACGCCGGTACCTATCAGCAGTACCTTTACGCTTAACGCGTCGGGCGAGCGGGCTTACATTTATGAGCACGTTTGGAAACAGGTTAAAAAGAAACTGTTTGACCCTAAACTGCAAGGCGTTGACTGGAATTACTATCACGACAATTACGCAAGGTTTTTACCTTACATCAATAACAATTATGATTTCCAGGTAATATTGAGCGAACTGCTGGGCGAGCTTAACGTATCGCACACAGGTGGCATCTATGCCGTAAACTTCCCTGACGGCGAGCGTACCGGCGCACTGGGGCTGTTATACGACGCAGCTAAAGGCGGTGATGGTTTACTGGTTAGGGATATCATTACCGGCGGCCCTTTTGCCGTGGCTAAAACAAAACTGAAAAAAGGCTTTATCATAGACAAAATTGACGGCGTAGCCATTACTGCAGACGCGGATTGGTCGGTATTGTTAAATAACAAAACCAATAAGTACACGCTTATAACTTTTCATGACCCTGCAAGCAAAGAGGTGTATAATGAAACCATTAAACCTATATCCGCAGGTGCAGAGAACGAGTTATTGTACGACCGCTGGGTGCGCAAAATGGAACACCTGACAGATAGCCTGTCGCACGGTGAGGTGGGTTATGTACACGTGCGTGAGATGAACGAACAAAGTTTCCGCGAAACGTTTGATAAAGTGCTGGGCAAAAACGTTAACAAGAAATCGCTGATCGTTGACACCCGATTTAATGGCGGCGGCTGGCTGCATGATGCCTTGGTTACGTTTTTAAGCGGTAAAACATACTTTACCTTCAGGCCGCAGGGCCATGTTACTACCGGCGGCGAATCGTCAAGCAGGTGGGATAAACCAAGCTGTGTGCTGATGAGCGAGGGCAACTATTCGGACGCGTTTATGTTCCCCTACGCTTATAAAGAACTGGGCATAGGTAAACTGATAGGTATGCCGGTTGCAGGTACAGGCACCGCGGTATGGTGGGAAGACCAGATAGACCGGTCGATCATTTTTGGGATTCCGATGATATCAAGCTGGGGCGCTAACGCTACCCGCCCTACCGAGAACGAGGAGTTAGAACCAGATATTAAAGTTGACAACGACTACAATAGCGTATTAGCCGGCGAAGACAAGCAACTGGAAGCAGCGGTAAAAGAGATGCTGAAAGAAGCAGGCGGTAAATAAGTTAGCTAAATATTTAAAGAGTCCGGCCGGTAAAGACTAAAGCTAAAAGTTATATCTACTTTTTCTTTCACTTTTCCGCTTTATGCCCGATTAACTATATTTACCAAAAACCACATTACCCATGCAAGTAAAAAATATTATTATCCACCAGGTATATTTCTGGTTAAACAACAAAGCCGACCTGCCTAAACTGATAGAAGGTCTGAACGTGCTTGTGCCTATAACCTCTATCCGCGGAATCCATATTGGTGTGCCTGCCGCTACAGAAGTGCGCGACGTTACTGAGAACACTTATGACGCCTCGTTATCGGTTACCTTTAACAGCATAGCAGATCATGATCACTACCAGGTTGACCCGCTGCATGATATTTTCAGGGATGATTACGCCGCCCCGCTTTGCAGAAAAATAATGGTACTGGATAGCGCTGATGCGTGATTGTTGTTAAATAAAAAAAGGTGGGTATCACTACCCACCTTTTTACACAAATCACAATTATCAATTATTATCAATCACTAATCTTCTATTCCAAGCTCGCCTGACTGGCTGCTCTCAAAATGCTTTAGTATTTTGGCTTCTACGTAAAATATGATCTCTTCAGCTATATTTTTCGCCTGGTCACCTACGCGCTCCAGTTTACGGATCACCGACAGGATGTATAATGCCTCAGGCAGTGAGCTTATATCGGCTTTAATTAATTCGCCAACAGTTTCAGGGGCTGCCATATTGATATCGTCAAGCACGTCATCACGTTTAAATATGCTGCGCGCCAGTACGGTATCCTCTTTCTCAAAAGCGGTACGGGTATCCAGCAAAATATTTATAGCCTCGTCATACATGCGGATAACCTCGGTATTGTCTAAAGCTTTAAGATCAAAATTAACGGTCGACTCAACCACGTACAGTGCTATGCCTGCAGCGATATCGCCAATACGCTCTAAATTGGTGTTTATTTTTAACGCGGCCAGTAAAAAGCGCAGGTCAATAGCTACCGGGCAGTGCAGAGCGAATATATTTTCGCAGTCGCGGTCAATCTTAAGCTCATAAGAGTTTACGCGTTTCTCTTTAACCAAAACCTCGCGTGCAAGGTCCTTATCAAAGTTTACCATAGCCTCTTTAGATTTGTTCAGTTGCGATTGAACTAAGATCCACATGCTAACCAGCTCTTTTTTAAGCGCGGTTAATTCATTCTCTAATGGTGTCATTATTTCTTCTATTAATATGTTTAATTGATTAAAGAATCAGGAGTCAAGAATCAAGACAATTATCTTGTCTCTTGATTCTTGTTTCTTGACTCTATTAAGAAAATCTACCTGTAATATAATTTTGCGTACGCTGATCTGCCGGGGCGGTAAACATTTGCTTGGTATCGTCAAACTCAACCAGCTCGCCCATGTAAAAGAACGCGGTCCTGTCACTCACACGTGCAGCCTGCTGCATGTTGTGGGTTACAATGATCAGCGTATAATTTTCTTTTAACTCATGGAATAAAGCTTCAACGCTCGATGTCGATATCGGGTCGAGCGCAGATGTTGGCTCATCAAATAAGATCAGCTCTGGCTGCATGGCAATAGCGCGTGCAATACACAAACGCTGCTGCTGACCGCCCGATAAGAACGTACCTTTTTTATGTAATGAGTCTTTAACCTCTTTCCATAAAGCGGCGCTTGTTAATGAGCGCTCAACAATAACATCTTTATCAGCTTTTGATACTTTGATACCATTTAATAAATAACCGGCAACTACGTTATCATAGATACTCAAATTTGGGAAAGGGTTAGGGCGTTGAAACACCATACCAATTTTAGCACGTACGTATATAGCATTCATATCGTACACGTTCTCGCCCTCAAGCAGTATTTTACCTTTTGCTGTTGCGTTAGGTATAAGCTCATGCATACGGTTAATGCCGCGTAAAAATGTAGTCTTGCCGCAGCCTGACGGGCCCATAACTGCAATAACTTCATTTTTATTTATGCTGATGTTTACATCTTTTACAACATGGTTGTCGCCAAAATAGGCGTTGTAATTTTCAGCTCTTACAATTGTATTTTCCATTTTCTTGTTAGCAGTTTTGTGACAATGTTTAGCGTTAAAACAAACAATAATAATATAAACGAGGCACCCCACGCCAGGTCATGCCAGTCATCATAAGGGCTTGTTGCATACGTAAATATTACGTGCGGCAAGCTTTCCATTTGCCCGGTTATTTTTAGTGAGAAATAGTTGTTACCCAATGCGGTAAACAATAACGGCGCGGTTTCGCCTATGATACGTGCAATTGACAGCGTAATACCTGATAATATACCTGCAAAACCGCAAGGGATAATTACCTTTAAAATTACACGGTGGTACGGGATACCTAATGACAGTGCCGCTTCTTTAAGCGAATCGGGCAGTAATTTTAACGTTTGCTCTGTAGACCGTATAATTATTGGTAACATCATGATAGCAAGTGCGATACTACCCGCTATGGCCGAGAAACCACCGATTGGTTTAACCACCCAGAAGTAAACTACAATACCTACCACAATTGATGGTACGCCCTGTAAAATATCAACACATAAGCCGCTGTAATATGCCAGCTTGGTACGCGGGTTTTCGCTAAGATAAATACCTGCCAATATGCCTACCGGTACTGCGACAATTGATGCCATTAACACCATTATAAAGCTACCTGTTAAAGCATTGATAATACCGCCGCCTTTCTCGCCCGGGGGCGCAGGTACGTGGGTTAAAAATGTCCAGTTTACCTGGGTTATACCCTGTTTAATAATGTACAGTAAAACAACAATTAACGGCAGTGTTATTACAAATGCAAAAAATACGATGATCCCTTTAAAGATCATACTTTTAATATTCCTGGTTCCTATTTTTGCTTCCATACCTTTAGCTTTTAGTGACACGTGTAATTATACGCTTGCCTATCATATTAATAATAACCGTTACAACAAACAGCACCAGGCCTAATTCAATCAGTGCAGACAAATACAAAGTATGATCAGCCTCGGCAAACTCGTTGGCTATAACGCTGGCCATAGTATTGCCCGGGCCAAAAAACACATTTTTAAATGTATCGGCTACAGCTGTAGTATTACCTATCAGCATGGTAACGGCCATGGTTTCGCCCAAAGCCCTGCCTAATGATAATAATACGCCCGCAAATAAACCAGAACGCGTATAAGGCATAATTACATTGCGGATAACTTCCCAGCGGGTTGCACCTAACGCGTACGCGCCTTCTTTTAAAGGCGATGGAACCATTCTTATTAAAGTTATACCTAATGACGCGCCGTAAGGGATGATCATAACAGCCAAAACTATTGATGCTGTAAAAACACCCACACCATAAGGTAATATATCTAATTTCATTTCTAAGGTACGTACCAATGGCACAAGAACAAATAATCCCCAGAAACCATAAATGATTGATGGAACAGCGGCAATAAGCTCAATAGTATTTTTAAGCAGGTCAGACAACCAGCCTTTAGGATTATACTCGCCCAGGTAAATAGCAATAGCGTAAGAAAACGGTATGGATATGATCAGCGCTGTAAATGAGGTTAATAAAGTACCTACCAGGAATGGATAAGCACCGTATATGTTTTGCACCGGGTCCCAAACCTTGCCCCATATGTATTTTATACCTTGTGATGTTATTGACGGCCAGGATTCTATAATAAGCGTTATCAATACACCCACTATGATCAGCACTAACAACACGCTCATCACTTTTAATAGCAGCTTGAACATGGTTTCCCATTTAAGCTGTCCGTTGGATAATTCTAATCTTTTATTTTCCACAAAATTAGGGGGTTTGTTTACAAAACAATTACCAGCCCATGTAAAAACAGGGCTGGTAATCATTTAATTTAATATCACTTAATTTTTGATCAGATCAAATATTCAATTCAATCTTACAATAATTATAATATTGCTTTACCGCCGTAAGTAGCTGATTTTAATACAGCTTCAGCAGCTTTAACAGCTGATTTTGAAAGCGGAGCGTAGTTTAAAGCTTCGCAAAATTTCTGACCTTCGTGGATATTCCACCATAATAATTTAACCAGTTTAGTAGCCTGGTCTTTAGTACGGCCATTGTAGTTTTGCTCTTTGTAGATCAAAGCCCAGGTAAAGCTGGCAATTGGGTAACCTGCAGCATTATCAGTATTAGTAACTGAAACTTTAGTATCAGCAGGGATAGTTACGTTACTTGCTAAAGTAGTTGCAGCAATTGTTGGAACGATAAATTTACCACCTTTGTTTTGGATGCTTGCATAAGGCATTTTGTTTTGGATAGCATAAGCTAACTCAACATAGCCAATAGCACCAGGAGTTTGTTTAACTAAACCGGCAACACCTTCACTACCTTTACCACCTAAACCGGCTGGCCAGTTTGGAGCAGAAGCTTTACCAACTTTAGTAGCCCAATCAGGGTTTACTTTAGTTAAGTAATCAGTGAAGATGAACGAAGTACCGCTACCGTCTGAACGGTGGATAACTACGATAGGCAAGTTAGGCAAGTTAACGCCAGGGTTTGAATCTTTAACTTCAGGGCTATTCCACGTTTTTACTTTGCCTAAATAGATATCAGCAAGGTCTTTACCTGATAATTTTAAACCACCAGCAACACCCGGTACATTGTAAGTTACAACTACGGCACCTGATGTCATAGGGATATGAAGAACAGCAGCAGGGCCGCCCATTTTAGTAGTTTGCTCGTCGTTTAAAGGCGCATCAGAGTCACCGAAATCAACAGTTTTAGCTGTTAATTGAGCAATACCACCACCTGAACCAATTGATTGATAATCAACTTTAGCAGGAGTGTATTGTGAAAACATTTTTTGAAACAGCGGGTTCACAAATGAACTGCCGGCACCTTTAAGGTCTTGTGCCGATGCTGATAATGCTAAGCCTGATGTAGCTAATGCCACAACTGCTAACTTTAAACTTTTTGTAAGATTCATAACGTTTTTTTAATTTATTTTATTAACCAGGGTTGTTTCTAAATTATTTACCAAAAGTGTAGTAGAAAGTAGCTCTGTACACTAAATCATGACCATCAGGAACGTGACCGGTAGTAGTAGCAGCTCTTTGATCTTTAAACTGAACCAACCAAATGTTTGGCGAGAAGTGGATTTTTGGAGCCGGTTGGAAATCTAAACCTGCAGTAACAAATTGCTCTTTGTAAAGCGGGCTATAGTTACCATAAGTAGTATTAGCAGTGTAGGTAGGAACTGCAGAATCAAAGTTGGTGTATGGGTTATAGTTGTCATAACGACCGAACCAACCCCATTGTGCATTGATGTTACCTTTAGCCCAGAAAGATAGACCTAAAGCGTTTGCATTTTGAGTACCGTGAGCAGCGCTGGTTACACCGTTTTTAAACATCTGTGTATAAACCTCAGCACCTACCGTAAGTGGTTTGGTGTTATAAGCTACAAAGATCTTCTCCATGTTATGAGCTGTTTCACCTAAAGTAGCAGTACCTGCACCTGTTTGTACATAGTCAGCGTAGATATCTACGTATAATTTTTTGTCTAAGAATTTACCCCAAAGGTCACCATAAAATATTTTGTAGAAACCTGTAGATGGGTTAGACGCTGCAAGTAAGTTTGACTGGCTGTTGTTACCTACCATGAATACGTAACCGAAGTTTTTGGTAGATGGGTCAAAAGTACCTTGTAAAGCTGCACCTACGTCATAAGAGTTGTTCTTGTGGAAGTCGGTGATGGTTTTTTCGATGAAGCGGTAGCCCCAGGTTGCTTCTGAAAGCGAAGTAGGAGCATTTGAGTTACCTGTGTTTAACGCGAAACCAGGAGTTGACATTTCACCAACAACTAAGTCAGTACCTTTCCAGATCTCTCTTACACGGATGTTAAAGTTTTTGATCCAGAAAGCCATTTTACCGTCAACCAGGTTATCGCCATTTTGGATGTTAGTAGTACCGTTAACACCTGTGTTAGCGTTAGGCTCAGATGCCAATAATACTTCGGCGCTAAATTTTTGGTTGATATCATAATCATAACCTAAATATAAACGACGGAATTGGAAAGCGTTCCTGTTTCCGGGTGTACCGTTGTATTGAGTTTCAGGGCCTCTGTTTGCACCGTCAGTATGTTGGTTAAAATAAAGATCGCCAAATGCGTATCCCCATAATCTTCTTGTAGGTACCCATGCAGCCGGATCTTGTTTAGCTGCTGGCTTTACAGTAGTTGTTGTAGTAATAGTAGAGTCTGCTTTCGCGTCAGCTTTTTTATCTGTGTTAGCTGATGCAAGGGTTGTTTGTTGAGCTTCGGCAGTTAAACCGGCTAACATTGTAGCTGATACTAATACTGCACTAAAAACTTTTGTAAACGTTTTTTTCATAATTGAAATCAGGGTTAAATAAATTTTGGTTCAAAAGTGCGGAGGCAGCATTACCTTAATGTTAAGCCACAATTAACATTTGATAATGTTATTTTAAGATATAATCCTATTTATATATAATTAAATGTTTTCGTTTAAATCAATTTTAACAATTAATTATCTTATAATCAACATATTATAAATTTACCAATAATTACATTTTCCTAACAAAGGCTTAACATAGCATTATATTCATTTAATACTGATTTAACACAAGGCTATTACTTTTAGCTTTTTGCAATAATACAGATACCAATGCGCAGGTTATTTCATAACTACCTATCAAACAGGAAGTTATTTTACAATTTATTTAATGAGGCTGCTAAAAACACAGTGGATATAGCAGATTTACTGGTAATTGCGGTCAATACCACCAATTTTGACGATCGGGAAGTTATCTATAAGAAAATAACCAAATTAGAGCACATTGGCGATGATATCACCCATAAAATTTATCTGGCGCTTGACCAGGTGATCTTCACGCCCATTAATCGCGGTAATATCCATGCTCTGGCATCATGCATTGATAACGTAACCGATACCATTAACGAGGCAAGCGGCAGGATGTACATATATAATATAGAAGAGTTTGTTGCCGCGTTTAAAGAAATAGCATTGCTGATACAGGAAGCAAGTATTGAAATTCAAAAAGTGGTTAACTTATTAAGTTCATCAAACAGCAAGGAGGCTACCAACCAGGCCTGCCAGCGCATAAAGATCCTTGAGCGGCAATCAGACAAGATCTATTACAACGCGGTGGCCGAATTATTTGCCAATGAAAAGGACGCCATAAACCTGATCAAATACCGCGAGATTCTGTCGTCATTAGAAAATGCCATGAACCGCTGCAAAAATACCGGCGACGCTTTAGAGGCTATTTTAATAAACAGGCAACACTAACCAGCCTGCTGTTGTTGGCCCGTACTATCCCTTAATTCTTTGATCTCCATTTCAAAAGCGCGCATGCGGGCGTGCAGGATATCAAGCTCGGTACGCATCATTTGTATCTCGGTGATCAGTTTAGGCGATTCGGCTTTGGTGATCTTCTTCTCACCCGTACCCAATATCAGCCACTCAGGCGAGTACTTTAACTGGAAACAAAGCTTGCTGATCAGGTAATAGCTAACCTCCTGCTTTTTGTTAATTACCTTACTGATAAAGCCTTGGTCTACGCCAATGGCGCCTGCCAATGCCAGCTGTCCACCATGATCTTTAACAATTACCTTTAGTCGCTTAACAATACCGTCGTCTGCCATGTGGCTGCAATTATAAACAAAGTACCCTATAAAACTAAATAAAACTAATAGTGGTTAACGGTTGGTCTTTTATAAGATAGCCGGATCAGAATAACGGTTAAAATAAGTTAAGGCCGTACTATAAATATCATTGTCTTTACCCTCAACCCATCTTAACGATACGGTAATGTATTTACCATAATCAGATTCCCATTTTAAATTAAGTATCATCATGGACGAGCTGCGGGTACGCCTGAAGCCTATCGATTCAATATCACCCCAGTTAACCGTGATGTTTCTCAGGTAATCTATCAGTACGGTTTCATTAAATTCGAGAATAACCTCTCTACGCAGCGCAGGCAATAACCTTTTAGCTACCACTATAACCAATACAAAAGCCAGTAGCACCAGCAAACCTGCAAACACGATCAGGTCGGGCTTGTCATTATTGCTATAAGCCTTATTTATGTTTGAAGTAAAAAGCACACCTAATACCAGCATTACTATAATAGTAACTATACTATTGCGCTTACTGTACAGAAAAGTTGTGGTTTCCATTAATGATTATGTTTTTTATGGATATCCTTAACCAGGCAAAGTTTTTTAATATCGGCTATCTTAATAACAAATGGCGCGTACTTAAGCTGATTGCCAATCATTTCGGTAGTATTATCTGAGTGTGCTATAACCTCGTCTTTGTTATCGCCCAATAAAAGGCGTTTGTACATACGGTACTCGCCCCACTCTATGTAATAGACCTCGCCGGGTAAAATCTTTTTATCGTGGATAACCTTTAAGGCCACCCAACAGCCGTTTTCAAGATACGGGTACATAGAGTGCCCCCAAACCGGTAAAGCAAAATCACAATCCTCAATGCCGGGGAAATTCATACGGCCCACGGGCTGCGTATCATTAATATCATTATAAACCTCAACGCCTGATGCTGTAGCCGTAATTTCATACATCGGTATACCCTCTGCTACCCGCGATACCGGCGTATCCTGTACGTAGGCAGTGCCCTCAATAAAATCTTTATACTTTTCTTTAAATATTCTGAATTTTTCAGGATCTATATTCTGACGGCTCTTTATAATTTCTGTAATAGAACTGGCCGAATTAAAGCCAAGCACCTCGGCAAGTTGCGCATTGCCGCTAAACGCTTTCCCTTTAAGCTGATTATACAAAATGATAAACTCCAGTGTTTCAGGACGAACCGTTTTTATTTTATTGATTTTGGCAGTTGTTTCCATATTGTTCAAAATTATTTTTCAAATTTTCTTGATTTTTAATAAAGATATTTCTTTATATTTGTAATTCAATCTTCAGCGAATCTAATATATAATTATATACAAACCAAATAAAATAAAGAAAAAACAGTATGAAAAATAAAGAAATACAAAAACTAACACAAAAATGGCAGTTGCACACCTATACTTAGGTAACAAAAGCGACCCTGCATACAAACCACTATCACATTAAAACATCAAAAAAATCTAAAAAATGTATATCGCTTACTCCGCAATTAAGCATAGCACTCCGCAATTGCCTGCAGATAAGGACACTGACGAGCAGCAGCACAGTATCCGCCTCAAAGCCTACCAGGCCACCTGCAACAAATTCTGTAAAGAAATAGCTGCAATACAGAAATATATCCCCGGGTGGGTACCCGCCTACCCCGTTCTTTAAAGAAAACAGCCTCACCCGCCTTCCCCACGGAAGGGGCCGGGTGAGATATCACTAAACCCTGTCCATCATCAAAAAACTGATGGATAAAACTTATTAAAAATGATAAAGATCACACAAAAACTAAAAGACAAACTATGGTGGATGATCATCTCTGTTGATTATGATTATAGCCGCATATCAGTAGCCGATCATGAATTAACCGCCGACATACTAACCCTATGGCTTGAAGACAAGCACGACTTTAAAAATTCGCTGGACGAATGCCTGCAGCTTGACATCAGCACCAAACAGTTTGCAAAGATCATTCGTGGCGAAAATCTGAACAGCTATGAGGGCAATAAGATACACCCTAAGAAAAACTTTGTGTACAAGGCACGCATTGAAATAAACGAACCCATTAGATGGTACCAGGAAGACGCTACCCTTACCGAGCAGCAATGGGCCCGCGACGCGGTAGTTAAACTACTGCTTACCCAACTGGTAGAAAATGAAGTAGCCGATGTAAATATTTGGTAAATAATATGCCAAATAGCATATTATTCATAATTTTTATTTATCTTTGTATTGTTCTTTAATAACAACACGCATTATAACTATATCTGCCTTACAGAAGGGTTTTTGAAGTCTCCCCTACCGGGGGAGATTTAGAGGGGGGGTGATTATTTTATTCGGAGATTGAAATTGCCCTGAACGATCTGGGCTGGCTGGTCGTGACTGACAGTTTTATTTACCATTGTAGCAGAGAATGTACCTTTGGTCAATACAGAATCTTTCATATACTCTTTCAGCATAATTTGATTATCCTCGCCGGGAATTTCGCTATTTGTCAAAGCATACTGCTGCACATGTTTACTGTCGGCACTAAACAGTAATTGCCCACCGGCAATGCCGTTTACGATATCGGGCGCTGCAAAACCGGGTGAACTAATACCAAAACTAACTGTATGCGCTTTGTTGATAGCGGTTATACCAAAATATTTATTGCTGTCAATATTGACATTAATGAAGGCTATTGAATCTTTTGTCGCATCAAACGTATAAGTAGAATCATTAACAGTAACGTTCAATGTACCCTTAACTGCAAAGAAATTGCCTGAATTATCGCTGGTATCAGCCTTAGTGGCTTTTGGCAGACTTAAATCTACGTTCTGGTCTTTCTGGCATGATACGATCACGGCCGAAAAAAACAGAATTATTAAGATAAATCTAACAAATTTCATAAACCTGATAAGCTTGGTTTAAATATAATACGAATATAAACTACAATTAGTTGTTCAAACTATCATTTAACAAAATTTAACGAAAAAGATACAATCAGGGGGATGCTTTTATCAAACAACTATCGGTCCAAAAAGCATTAATTAACAGCAATATAGCCATTAATTATCAAATATCTTTTATTACTGTTTATTCCGGCCGGCATTTTAATTATCAACAATGAAAAAACTAAAATTTTCAAGCGAAAAATCACTGTTAAAACTCATCGAATCTTACTTTGGGCTTATGCCTGATGATCAAAAAATAAAAGACGAAAAACCTGAGCCACCGACAGTAGCGGGCCTGGCATTGTTCCTGGGTTTTAACAGCAAAGAAGACTTTGATAGCTATGAATTGAAGGGCAAATATGCCGCCGAAGTGAAGCGTGCCCGTTTTAGGGTGATGGCATATTACGAAAGCCGGCTGCATTACCCCGCCCCTACCGGTGCCATGTTCGCCCTAAAAAGTATGGGCTGGTATGAAAAGACAAGTAAAAAGCCGCGGCAGGTAAAGTCTTTAAAAGTACAGTTGATCGAAACCGGTCCCAATCCTGCATCGTCAGAGAAAGAAGTTGAGCAATAACACTTAAAACCTTTAATTATGACCGCAAATAACTACGAAGCGTCTGTTTTATTTAAGCGTAATTACCAGTCGACAGCACATATTGTAATTAACCAGGGCGGTACAAGCTCGGGCAAAACTTACGCTATTGAACAGGTTTTATTTTGCCTGGCCAGCGAAAAAGCCGATCAGGTTATCACTGTGGTTGGCCAGGATATACCTAATCTTAAAGCAGGCGCCCTGCGCGATGCCTTGAATTTGTACAACAGATCAGATCAGCTAAAAACGCTGGTAAAAAATTACAACAAAACAGACCGCATATTTCAATTTCACAATGGATCATTAAAGAGCGACATTCATGATATCAAAACCATTCAGGACAGCCAGTCGCGTGTAAACGAGATTCGCTTAAAGGTATTAGAAAACAATGTCGCCGTATTACAGCAGCAAGTCAACGACATTAAAAACGAAAGAAAAGATAAATAGGATCTGTGCCCGGAACGAGATTCGAACTCGTACATCCTTACGAATGCCACCCCCTCAAGATGGTGCGTCTACCAATTTCGCCACCCGGGCTTTATAACAAGCTAAAAGTCTTAAACCTATATTTTGATCTTTCGATTAAACTATAGACCTAAGACTTTTGATTAAATGGATGTGCCCGAAGAGAGACTCGAACTCTCAAGAGACAATTCTCAACGGCTTCTGAGACCGCAACGTTTACCAATTTCGCCATCCGGGCCTGTAAAGCAGGGTGCAAATATAATTTTTATACGGCTAAAACAAATATTAAAATGCACTTGCTTTACAAAAAATAATCATAAAGATTAACTTAGGGCAATCAGCTTACTTATAGGTTGATCAAAACTTGGATATTTTTAAAATGAGGCATATTATATTGTATTTAACAAGCTTACTTTTATTGTCGGCAAGCGCTATTGCGCAACGCATTGAGCTATTGCAACAAGGCAAGCCAACCAGTATTCGCGGTTTATCTGTTGTTGACAATAATGTTGCCTGGGTAAGTGGCAGTAAAGGCAATATTGCCATCACCACCGATGGCGGCAAAACGTGGGACTGGCAACAGGTTAAAGGATTTGAAAAATCTGATTTCAGGGATATTGAAGCTTTTTCTGATAAAGAGGCTGTAATAATGAGTTCCGGTACCCCGGCATTAATACTTAAAACTGTTGATGGCGGCGCAAACTGGAAAGTCAATTACCGTAATACGGATACCGCTTATTTTTTAGACGCCATGGATTTTATTAACACCAAACATGGTTTTGTTATGGGCGACCCTATCAACAATAAATTTTTATTGATAGAAACGAACGATGGCGGTAACACATGGAATCCATTTGACGGGCCGGATGCTATAAAAAACCAAGCCGCATTTGCGGCAAGTGGCACTTGTCTGGTAACAGATAATAAGCTATTCGCTATCGCGACCGGTGGAAGCGCAGCCGAATTGATAGTAAAAAACACAAAAAGTGTCGGGTGGCTACATCAGCCAGCCCCTGTCATTCATGGCAAGAGTGCACAGGGGGCATTTTCTGTTGCAATAGGCAATAATCATTTAATTGTGGTAGGCGGCGATTATCAAAAGGATAAACAACAAGATTCAACCGCTTGCTATTCGGTAGATAAAGGTTTGACATGGCACATGGCAAATACCTTTCCGGCTGGCTATCAGTCATGTGTAACGTATATCCGCGATAATACTTTCCTATCAACCGGCACATCCGGCACAAATATCACACTTGACGGTGGCAAAAACTACGCTAAAATTGATGTAAGCAGTTACAACGTTTGCCGCAAAGCAAAACACGGAAATTTGGTGTTATTAGCTGGCGACAACGGAAAAATCGGGATTTTTAAATTATAGACAATTGAAAATGAAGCGCTTAAAATTACTTTAAAATAAATTAAAATAAGGCTTGCACACATAGTCAAATACTCCTATATTTGCACCACTTTAATCAGAAACGGTTAAACGATTCCGTAGCTCAGCCGGTAGAGCATAACACTTTTAATGTTGGGGTCCTGGGTTCGAGTCCCAGCGGGATCACGAGAAAAGCCTCTCTAAGCAATTAGAGGGGCTTTTTTGATTTTTGTTGTCGGATTTGTTGTCGGTTAAATATGAAAGTCTCAGATAAGATAAAAGAAGAACTCTTGACCAACAAACGCTGGACTATAATGCGATTATTGTTGGATTTCAAAGTTTATCACTCTCTTTACAAATCATCTTAGAACTATATGATGAAAAATTCGGCATTTCTGAATACCGTTTCATTGAAATAGAATCTTATGAAATTAACCGTTTTTTACATTATATCACATATTTAAACGATACATTTTGGGTTCAAAAGAACAAAGAGATTGACAGTTTTGAGGATTCGTATAAGTTTTGTCTGCAGCTAATCGACGAGCATGTACTCGATAGCTTGTCGATTGGCAACCATAATAAAAGAAAGTTAGAATTTCTGATTGGCAGAAAAAAGGAAATCGAAAAAGAATATTTTGTGATGCCAGCAGCCGATTCCGAAAGAGAATTGCAGAAATTTAACGATCCAATAATTTTAACAAATAAATTTTCATTTCAAGAACTGGCCGGCATATTCTTAGAGTTGTTGAATAAAAATAAAATTAAAACAACATCAGGTAATCTATTACAGGTTTTGTTATTCATTTCAAGTGATGCCAGTGGAAAAGTATTAACAGAAGCAGATTTAATAGAAATTTGTGACAATTATCAAATTACGATAGATTTTAATCAGATACTGAGACTCAGTTTTTCAGAAGGAAAAACGCCCATTTACTTTTCCAATATTTCTATAAATTATGTTCCTACTATATTTTACGAATTAAAAGAGAAAGGAAAAATACAGTGTTCTGATCAAAATTTAATTAGAATTTTAATCGACAATTTCAGAGATAACAAGGGAAATGTTCTAAAAGAAAACACTCTAAAAGATATATTCAATAAGAGCAAGCCAAATGCCCGTTCAAAAAAAGTCCAGTTTTAAAAATAAAAATCCCTAGAAATACCCCTTAGGTATTTTTTTCAATTTCTTTTCTTAATCCCTTTGCGCCATATTAATTCAATTATATGGCAACACAAATTACATTCACCGGCCTAACGACTGAAGAATTTGAATCACTCGTCTCCGCCTGCGTGCTTAAAGCGATTTTGAATAGTTTTAATTCGCTGCCCCCAAAAAATGAGTTGGAAAATTCCATCTTAACTCGCCAGGAAACCGCTAAGTTGCTGAGTATATCTCTTCCCACTCTACACGATTACACCAAACGTGGGTTAATTAAAGCTCACAGGCTTGGATCTAAGGTTCGATATAAACGGGAAGACCTCGAAATAGCTTTAAAGCATATACGAATTTCTATAAAATAGTCCGGAAATGTATTATCTGACTTTAAATGCCAGTAGAATCATCAAAACTTTCTGAATTCTAATAAAGATTCTTAGTCAACAGTAAGGTTTGGGACAATAATAAGCACCCACCCGGTCCATTAAAACACATTTCAAAAATCAAGAATTGCCCCCGCCCTTTTGAGGAGATAACCCAACTGATACAGGTGAAACAACATTAAAATAATTAATGGAAACAAACAGCAACTATCAAGATCCTTTCCCACTACCAAAAGAGCTAACCTAGCAGTGATCATTTGTGCTAAAACGCAATTTTCAAATCTCTTTTTTACTGCTACCAACCTCTTATTGGAATTTCCGTGAGGTTTGACAATACAATTCCGTAGGATGTAGAGCACCGATTAGTGTAATCAAAGTTTAGAAATACTGTTTAAAATGAATATGTTAACCTGATCAAAGTGTTACGGAATTCAGTTTCTATTTTCCCCAAATATGGTGGTCAAGCGTTGCGGGATATCCAACTTATACACCGTTCTTTTATTATCAACATCAATCATATAAAAAAGATACACAAGAATCGTTTGTGGATAGAGAAAACAGAAATTCCAATTGGAAAAACCTACAAAAACTAGATACGTCACAGGTTTAGGTTCATTTAAAATACAGCGAAAAATAGGTAGCCTGTTAGTTTAAAATTATAGCTTTTTTATCCATCAATCGAAGTTTAACAGAGAATGCTAAAAATTATACTTAAAATATGTTGTTTCGTTTTGCCGCTAACAATAACGCAAACTGATACATTAGCAAATAGCCGTAGCTACGACTGCGTATTTTCATTATATTAGCTTATACAAAACCTTTTATCATAATGGCAAATCCTTGGTAAAAACAACTGTTTCCTTGATTACAGCGTTGATTATTGCCAGCTCTAGGCTGCTCTTCCACGGCTTTGTCTTCCGGTTCTTTCATAAGAAGAATTATATTATGAAGGCATCACCATATTCCACACAGCCGGCTGTCATTACTAACTGCCAACTCACTAAAATCAACTTATGCTCCGCCCTTAGCGGCTACCGCATTTCTTAAGGTCTGTTGATCGGCCACGGCAATAAACTGTAAGTGCAGCGCGTCCCACGTACTTAATATCGTTAATCCGTTATTCTTGTAAATGCTTCTCAGGATATTGATATCTCCTTTATACGATTGCTTGCCATTGATGAAAATACAGTATTACCTGCAACGCCATAATGATGCATGCCATTTATTTTGATCTTGCTCGCTCCCTGGTTATATATTGCAAACTTCATTAAGTGGGCAATTTCGACAACGTTTTGAAATTCAGAAAAGGTTCATTACAAGTATAGAGTGATGCTTGGCTTATGCAGCCAGGCATCACTTGATTGGATACTAAGATTTCTCAGTCTTCTTTACTGTTGTTGTATTAGTTGCAGATGTCTTATTCGCTTTGTACCTCATGTTCTTATAAATCTATGGCGTACAAATGAAAGTTGCAAGTCAAAAGACATTTAAGGTGTTCACTGATTTCTTGATGGCATCGACATTTTAAATCAATAACCCCACGGCGAAAACGAAGACCTGCCGATGCTCACCTTTGTGAGTGCACTACTTATGAAAGTAGAAACAATAGATAAAGTAAATTCTTTATGCTTCTGTAAAGTACCAATTTACTATTTTGAAAAATGGGCGACCTCTGTTGCCCGGTAAGTAATGCTGTTTTCGGTCTCAATGTCATCGTAATAACGTACTATAACATTGGATGTCAAAGACCTGATAGTTGCGTTCTCAACATTTGCTGCTGTAGTGACACCGTTAACGGTTTACTTCGGCGTAGTTAGCGTTAGAGTGGAACCATTAATTGAATAAGTGAATCCAACTGGCGATTCACCCGTTTTACCGCCTTGCCCAGTACTGTCACTGTTGAATTGTTCGTATTAGGATGAATTGACGCCTCCAGTGGGATAGGTTTCGGTTAGCTTGTCCCCTACATACATTTTAACTGTATCAGACGTATAACTCCATTTGACAACAATTTTCAACTTTGCTGAATTATCATCTTGTTGCGTGTTTGAGGAATCACTTTTTTGCACGCGGCGAAAGCCCGTATCAATAACGCTGAACAGCAATAATAGAAAAAAGCAGCCCGTTGATTTGGACTGCTTTTAAATGAATTTGTATTATTTTTCGTTAAACAATTATTTTGCTATCCAGATCTTTGTACTTGTAAGATCTGAGCCGCCTGTAGCCGCCTGCCAATTGGCAAAATTATATTGCTTCTCATCACCAGGATAAGAGAAGCGTTGCAGACTGCCGTAATTTTGGGTATAACCTGTCGGGTTAGTTGTATCCTGTGGGGTTGCGTTTCCTGTTCTTCTCATCAATGCCCAAGCTACCCATGGCTGGCGGAAAAGATCTATCCACTCTTGAGCGTATATCAACTTAAGGCCATTAGCATCACTCCAAGCAACTTTCGAATTGGTCTTAACCGCGTTAAGTTCCGCATCGGTTGGCGTGCCTGAAGACGGTTTATTTACCACCCAAACGCTTGACTGAAATGCCATATTTTTCCAGAAGGTAAGTGAAGCTGTAATACCATCGTTATAAGCCGCCGCTGCTGCTGCATTATTTTGAGCAACGCCAGCACCTCTTACATAAGCCTCGGCCTTTAAAAAGTCTGTTTCAGCTGCCGACATAAAGATCTCAGGACAAGGATTCGTTGATCCCCCAATGTTGCCGTCGCGTCCCCAGTAATAGTTATAATCTGAATATAAATTACCTACCTTACCTAACGACCAATCTCCATCTCTTTGAGTATTATAGGGGTCCGGGCTTCCTCCGTCAGCTATTGGAGTAACCGGATTTTGCGGGTAAGGTACCCATTGATTACTTCCATTCACTTCAAAAAATATTTTAGCCCTTAAGTCAAATATTCCGCTGCCATCAGTATTGTTATTATTGCTGAATAAGTTCCATAGGGTGCTTCCCATTCTGGCACGGCTTTCTTGGTTAAAAAATGACCCCCTGCTGCCGTAACCTATGCCGGGAATATTTGCAGTTGAAAGGCCAACAACATCAAGTACAGGGTCTGACAATAAAGGTTTATTTAAAGCATCGGCAATAATAGGCCCCGCATCAGCATTGTCTTTATCATACATAGTAAGCGCGTAACGTAACCGGAGCGAATTAGCAAATTTTATCCATTGAGCGATATCCCCCTTTAAAAGGAATTCGTTCGATCCAAGTGAATACTGGTTTGCATTGGTGTTAAAATGATTAACAGCCCAGGTTAGGTCGCCCAAGCATGACAAATATATAGCTTGTTGCTTATCATAAGGTGCTTTAAGATCGGCTGTTGAACCTGAAAATGCTTTTGCCGCTTTAAAGTATGGCATATCGCCGTAAAGGTTCGATAGCTCTAGGGCCTGGTATGCCCTAAGGGTTCTTACCATTGCTTCGGTGTTAACGTAAGTTGCTGAATCAGCTTCTGCGTGCATTTTGGCAATCATTTGCCCCATACCTACAAGGTTTTGGTAAAAACCGCTCCAGTTAGGCCCGCTGCCGTAAGGATAGTCAGATACCGCATATACGGCGCCTAATTGTGTAATAGGATATAACCATCTTGCACCTGTATTGTCCATCCCTTCGGCATTAGCGTCAAGGTTAGCGCCAATACCAGTGTAAAGTTGTGGAAGCGTGGCCACTGTAGGCCCGGTAAACGGAGTATTTTCCTTAACAAAATTCTTGGTACACGACGCAAAAATTGCAGCAACAATAACCGTAGTGGTCATTATTGCCATCCATTTTTTTATATTATTATACTTTGACATAATAGTATGTTTTAAGTTTTCTTAATTATGTTAAAATCCTGCTTTTACCGAGAAACCGTATGAACGTACGCCCGGTAAGCCACCAAACTGTATGCCCTGCACGTTTCCTGTACCAACTATACTTTCAGGGTTGATCTTGTCAGGTAAAGTGGTGAACAGGTAAAACAGGTCGCGCCCAATCAGAGAGACGGCCAAGGTTTGGAAAACCTTGCTTTTCTGTATAAACTCTTTTGGAAGTGTATAAGTGATAGATACCTCACGCAATTTCCCCCATGAATCATTAAATACAGAGTTTGAACGTGGCATTGGAGCGCCAACAGTGGTCCATGACTGGTATTCGCCAGCATATTTCCACCACGCGTTCACAACACTTGTATTTTGCACATATTTGCCCGACGAGTTTAATGTAACACCTGGCATAATTACGCCAACATTAGCTTTTGTACCATCAGGATAAGTATAAGGTAAACCGTTACCATCTCTTTCATAAACAGTTTCAGGAAGCATACCCTGGCCCATCATGGTAGCATAATCGCCAGACCAGATTTGACCGCCAAGTTTAAAGTCAGTTAAAACATATAAACTGAAGTTTTTGTAACGGAAAGTTTGCGAGATACCACCTGTCAATTTTGGCGTAGCGTTGCCTATTTTAACAACATCTGTTGTAGTAGCGTATTGCGAACCTATTACAGGGCCGTTTCCGGTATTTATGCCATCAGCGTATATCAGGTTAACAATTTTTTGCCCGTTCTCATATTTATAATCAGTGCCATAAATGTCACCATAATTATCACCAGGTTTAACCATCATTGAAACACCATTGGCACCAAACCATGAACCTATTTGCAGTGCATCAATGCCCGGCTGTAACGATACGACCTTATTTTGATTATGTGCAGCGTTCAAGGTTATATCCCACGAAAAATTATCCGATTTCATTACTTTTCCGCTCACGGTTAACTCAATACCACGGTTACGTAAAGCGCCTGTATTTATCAAAGTATTTGAAATACCTGCCGAAGAGGCAACGGGGATATTTATGATCTGGTGATCTGAATAGGTATTATAATATGTAAAGTTCACGTTTAAACGGTCATTAAACAAACCCAGGTCTGGCCCGATCTCAAACGACCTTGAACGTTGAGGTTCAATGTTGGTAGGATATGTAGTTGGCGTATTTGCACCAGTGGTAAAACCAGGAGTGCCATTTGGACTGTAAATAAGGCTGTTTTGATAAGGCAGGTAAGCATTAGCGCTTTCTGCTTCGCTTATCCTTAATTTACCATAGCTTAGCCAATCTTTTACCGAACCTATATCAAAAGCATCAGTAAACACAAAGCTCAAACTTGCAGAAGGGTAAAAATAACTCCAATTGGTAGGACGAATTGTTGACGACCAGTCGTTAGTGCCTGACAGATCTAAATACAGGTAGTTTTTGTACGAAAGGTTAAGCAAACCGTATACCGAATTTATTTCTTGTACGTACCTGCTCTCAGTACCATTAAGGGCAGTTGCAGTGTTGCCGCCATAATTACCCAGATTAAACAAAAATGGATAGTTAAAAGGCCCCGGGTTATTTTGTGCTATATCATATACATTGTTATAATAATGCCTTGCACCCAGTGATAAGCTGGCATTAATGTCATGCACTATTTTATCCTTATGAAAAACTAAACGACCGTCCAGGTTATTTGTAGATGACCTTGCCAAGTCATAACCATATGAACCCTGCAAACCTGCTGCATCAGTAGGATAATTTTGAGTAATAAACTCGGTAGTATAGTAATCCAACCCAAGGTTACCTACTGCCGTTAACCACGGCGTAATTTCCGCATTGAGCGAGATAGAACCTACAAACTGGTTTTGAGTAATATTGGTATTATCATTAAAAGTATTCCACCAATAATATTGCTGCCCATACTCAAATGGTGATTTGCCTAATATAGGATTTCGCGACCCGTCAGGTAATGTAGTCAGGCCTCTCTCAATAGGTTTGTAATCGGCCGGTAAATTGTAAACCGTCATGTAACCTACGCCAATATTACCCCCGCCGCCATTTTCGCCATATAAATTCGGTGGATTTAATTTATTCAAATTAATATAACTGGCGGTAGCATCAATTTTTACTTTAGGGCTTACGTTAATAGATGAACCTATATTAAAAGTGTTTGTGGCGTTATTACTGTTATAGGTTATGCCATCATTTGTGCTTCTTGTATATGACACACGCAGCGTACCCAATTCGCCGCCACCTGAAACTGATATATTATGAGTTTGGGTGTTTCCTTTTTTATAAAAGCTCTTAAAGATATTTGAATTACCGGTGTATGGCCTGGTCGTGCCATCCCACCATACCAGTGGCTGGCCTTCCATTTTTGGCCCCCATGAGGCTCCATCACCGGGAAAACCGATGTAATTATAAAAAGGTCCGCCTGCCGCGCTGGTAACTCCGGGGCTTACATAAGCACCGGGTATATTACCCAGTGGGCCGTATGGGTCACCACCGATTTGCTCTTGCCTGTTATTGCCATCGGCATCTTTATAAAAGGACGGATTTGCCGAATAAAGATCCTCGGTCATGCCGTTCCCATATTCATCTTGTGTTTTAATATAACGATATGGATCATTAACACGATAAGTGTAGCCGTAATCAACACCAAATCCCTTCTTTCTTGCACCTTTTTTTGTAACTATCAATATAACACCGTTTGCACCGCGTGCACCGTACAAAGCCGCCGCTGTAGGCCCTTTTAACACGTTAATGCTCTCTACGTCGTCCGGATTCAGGCTATTTAAAAATGATCCATTATCTACCGGTGGTTGTGAAACATCAACCCCTCCGCTACTTAGCGTTAAAGCATCCTGGGCTGATTTCACTATGCCACTTCTCATTACAGGTTCGTTATCAATTATAACGTTATCAACAACTATTAATGCCTGGTTATTTCCGGCAAGGTTACTATTACCTCTGATCACTATACGGGTAGATGCGCCTTCAACACCATTTGGTTGCGAAATATTCAGACCTGCTACCTTACCCATTAAGCCTGTGGCGACATTTGGCGGATTTACTTTATCCATATCAGCCCCGGAAACAGTTTGCGCCGAATAACCTAATGATTTTTTTTCGCGTTTAATACCTAATGCGGTAACCACCACATCCTGTAAGGCACTGGCAGCTTCTTCAAGGCTGACGTTAATATTTGTATTGTCGCCAACCGGTACTTCCTTTGCAGTGTAACCAATGTGGGTAAATACAAGGACAGCGCTTTTATCAGGTACAGTTATTTGAAAGTTACCATTATCATCAGTTAAAGTTCCCTTTTGTGTTCCTTTTACTTTTATGGTAACAGCGCTAAGTGGCGCGTTATTACCATTTGTAACTTTGCCTTTTATAGTAATCGGATCGGCATATTGTATCTTAGTATTTACAGCTTCAGTAGCCTTTGGCTTTAATACAATCGTTTTTTGAACAATGGTATAGGTGATCGGCCTGTTCTTGAAGCAAGCCTCCAACGCGTCTTCAACTGACGAATTTTTGATCTCCAGAGATATTTTGGGTGACTGCTTGATCAGGTTTGTATTATACCAAAAAGTATAACCGCTTTGTTTTTCAATTTCACTAAGAACTTTTTCAAGCGACGCGCTTTTGGCACTCAACGTTATATTTTGGCCAAAGGTGGCTGCGCCGAGATTCATGCATGTAACAATGATCAATAAGATGGTTAGCTTCATAACCAATAGGGGTTTTTTAAGCCGCTGGTAGTTATACCTTAACGGATAAATAGTAGAAAATTCCATACATTTGTTTGGTTTTGGGTTAAACAATGGTTAGCAAAATGTCATTAATTTTCCCAGCCTTTATGCCGGAAGTGCTGCAACACTTTCCGGTTTTTTTTTGCCGGTAAAGCCAACTGGCCCTGCTGGTTGACTTATATCTTTATCAGCTATGCTCCTACTATGATTTTCCTCCCTTCTATAGTAAAGTTTATTCCGCTTAGCTCAAGTATTTTGAGTACCTGAGTTACATTTACATTCCGCGATATTTTTCCGTGATAGGTATAGTTGGGTATTGAGCCTTTAAATACAACATCTATATCATACCAACGCTCAATTTGGTGCATAATAGTTTGTATGTCACCCTCGTTAAACTGAAACATTCCGTTTTTCCAGGCGACTACTTCATCAGTATCCAGATCTTTATTAACAAGCAACTGGCTGCCGGATAAAATGGCCTGTTGCCCCGGGCTTATTGTAACACTACCTGCTACAGATTTTATTTTAACACTGCCTTCTAACAAAGTTGTTTTAACACCCGCCTCATCCTCGTAAGAATTGATGTCGAAATGCGTACCCAATACCTGCACGGTCTGGGTTGCTGTTTTAACATTAAATGGTTTAGCCTTATTTTTTGCGACCTCGAAATAGGCCTCACCGGTAAGTTCCACGCTCCTGTCCCTGCCATTAAATACTGTTGGAAACTTTAATGACGAGGCTGCGTTTAACCAAACCCTGGTGCCATCGGCCAGTACTAATTGATATTGGCCTCCCTTTGGCGTGGTAATGGTGTTGTAATTTATACGCTCGGAAGTATTTCCGGTTCTTTGATAAGATAAAATGCTGTCATTTTTAACAACAACAGAACCCGACTGGGTAGCCAGGAAGCCATTCTTACTATCATTTAAAGTAAGCTTTGATCCGTTAGAAAGTGTTAATATTGCCTTATTACCGCCAGGATGGATGTCATAAGCAGTAGTTATGTGTTCAGGAGCTTGCTGCCCGTTTTGCCTGCTTTTGATAAATAATACTGCCGACAAAGCAAAAATAATAACGGAGGCAGCACGTACATAAGACTTTTTATAAAAAGGCACAACCGGTTTTTGCCTGGCTGTAATACGCCTTTGGATACCTTTTTCAAGACACTCTTCCAGATCGGCAATTTCCTGCTGGGTTAGCTGGTCGGTAGCATTTTCTTCTTCTGAAAAAAGCGCATAGTATTGTTCAAGTAATTGAATTTCGGCAGGTGATGCTGTGCCGTTTAGGTACTTTTTTCGTAATTCAAGAAATTCTTTTTTCAGTTGGGCTGACATAATTTAAGATTATATTATTACAGTGTATAAAACACTTGCAATATCCCATCCCAGAAAAAATATTTTTTATAACAGGTTTAAAACCCCTTTAAAGAATGATAAAAAGTGATAGCAACAGCAGCAATTTACTTAATGTCGACCGTAAGCTGTGTAATGATGTAGTGAATTGGTTTTGTACCGTTTTTTGTGAAATATTTAAAAACTCGCTAATCTCTTTTGTAGACTTGTCTTCTATAAACTTCAACCTGAAAACTTCCCTGCGTTTTATTGGCTGCAAACTCATCCATTGACTAATGCAATCTTTAAGATCATTTAATTCATATAAAGAATCACACGCAACTGTCACATCGGCAATATTATCCAAAGGCTTTTCAAAATAAGGTTGCTTATTATTTTTTTTGTAAACCAAATAGACCTGGTACCGGGTAGCAGTAATAAGGTAAGCGCCCAGGTTTTCAATGTCCCGGTCAAATCTTTTCAACCAAAGATCAGAAAAAACATCCTGCACAAGATCTTCAGACAAATCGGTATCCCTTAACCTTTTATACGATTCGTTATATACCTTTTTCCAGAATCGCCGGTATATTTCATTAAATGCGCCTTCGTCGCCTTTTTTTAAAAGGCCAGTCAATTGAGAATCGCTGAGCACGGTTTGGGGCATTGTTGTCTATATGATTTTCATGTTAAATCTATGTAAAAGTTCTTACTATATTTTCTAAAAAATATTTCTCTAAATTTAAATACTCTTATTTTAAAAAGTTTGATAAATGAAATTAGTTTAAGAAGCGTTTAATGACAGAAATCCAATAGTACAAGATCTGGGGTTAGGTTAGGTTAAATTTATTAATTTTATAAAATGAACGCGTTGATGTAGCACGTGAGATAATTAAGGGCGATAACTGGCAATTAAATCAATGTCGGTCAGAGTACCATCATCCGGAGAAACAATTAATAATATTAGATCACGAAGAACAGAAATACATCTGTCAAACCACTTGTCTTTATCAGATAATTGAGCAACTGGCAATAGCGTTGTAACATCAGTCTATGATGGAAAATCCGCAAGGTTTGACAATACAATTCCATAGGATTAGAACACCAATTTGTGTCATCAAGGTTAAGAAACATTATTTAATATCAATAAATTAACCTGCTCAAAGTCTTACGGAATTCATTTTTCATTTTCACGGAATATGATGGTCAAGCCTGTTGAATATGCAACTAGATGCTGGATTTGCGCAAAACTGTTTAATAAATATTCTGATGTCATTTGACGACCTGATAGTTACAGAAGTGATTGACGGAAGAAGCTTGACAACAAAAGAAAAAGGTTATTTATGTATTACTCGAATTCTAAAATTGGGAACATCTGACCGCAAAACAAAAATGAATGAAAAAACCTTTGTACGAGTCATTAATTACGAAATTTGGCGAACAACAGTTTAAAACGTCAATACGTAAGTTAGTAAAAGAAAAAGGCCTAATATTAATCAGTTGTTAATTTGATCAACCCATAAAAGTTGAATCAAATGTAGAGTATTGCTTAGTAGTCACAGATATTCAATCAACGAATTGCTCTTAATTTCCAGCTTTCTCATTAAAATACTTCGAGGCCCGAAAATGCTGGGGCATGGTCATGCTGACTTTAAATCACTTACTGCATCCACAGCAAAAAACAGAAGGTATGGCAATGTTTATGCATGTTGATATCAATGTCTAACCCGATCCTGAAAGGCCGTTACGAAATAGCATTGGTAAAAAGTCTTGAAAATAAATTCGTTACTGCCTGACTTATGTAGTTTTTGGCTATGATTAAATAGTCGGCCAATATATTTTATGTGATTTAAATCAAACGTCGAAGCGCTGGCACTGCCGTTACTTTGTGGTACAAAAAAACAAAGAGAATATGAAAACAAATCATTTTAAAGAAAACCGCGAGCAATTGATGGTATTGTCCATCCTCATAACATTCTTAATTCCTAAATCTGCAACCGGTGGTAAATACGCCATTTGGGAAGAAACCGTGC
>NZ_VLPK01000014.1 GCF_007558865.1 Mucilaginibacter corticis | reverse complement strand
TTGTATTTATCGGCGAATGTTCCGCAACCAACGTGCATAGAGATGGGTAGTCCGAATTTACGTGCCAGCTCTATATCTTGTTTCGCAACATCAAATAAAGAATATTCCGGGCCCCTAATGGCTAATGCCGGGGTAACCAGCTGATCCGCGGAGCTAAAATGTTCTGTTAAAACACGCTCTATATCCAATGGGTGGAGACGACTGCTCTCATAGAACCATTCCCAGACCGATGTACCAGGTGTTCCGTAACCGAAAACTGCGCGGATGCCCGCATCTTTTAACCCCTTGATGGCGCCATCCGCATGGGCAGGGCTGTTCATAATGTGCGACCAATCCATCACGGTTGTGATGCCATTATCTAATGCTTCTAATGCGCCTATAAGATTAGCGGTGTAAACGTCTTCGGCACGGAACGCAGGGGCCAGTGTACCGAGTATATGTTGAAGATATTCCATTAGCGAATAGTCCACAGCTGTGCCACGTAAAATGCTTTCCCAAACGTGGCGGTGTGTATCTATAAGTCCAGGCATTACGATCATTTTAGATGCGTCTATGGTTTCAGCATCGTCAACGTCCATGTTTTTACCAATAGCAGTAATCTTATCGCCCGTGATGAGCAGATCGGTTTGCTGAAATATTTGTTGTTTTTCATCCTGGGTGATAATGGTTCCGCCCTTGATGAGTATTTTTTTGTTGTTCATGATTTCAAAATTTAGGCATAGCTATGCCGTTTGGCTTTTCAGCCAATTATTTTAGTGAGGTTATTAATTAAAGGGATTTATACTTTTCCGTCAGCCAGTTTTCTGCCGCGGCTACTGTTTCAAAAAGTACAGTGGTCACCTGCCGGGAATCTTGTTTTTTCAGTGCGATAGATGACAATTTAGAGAACAGATCAGGCGAGGTAACGCTCAAATTATACCGCATTCCCCATTGGTAGCAAAATGGCCACATTTCATCCCTGATCCAGTCCACTACGCCAATCCACGCGCCTTGTATCTCTTTGGTGTCATGTACATGAAAACGGCAATTCTTAGACTGTCCCTCGGCCTTTTGCCATTGCATCATTGCTTTAGACGCGTGCATCACTTCCGCTTCCGTGGAATAGCCAATCCAGCGCATGAACAAATAGTTTCTATAGGGTTCATAGCTTAAATGGGCGTAAATGTCGCCGGCTTCGTTACGGAATTTGTCAATGGTGATCACTGGTTTAAAGGTATTAATTACAAATGAAAAGTTACTGCATGTTCAGGTGCCAAAGCTAAAGCTTGTCCTATATCCATATTGGCAAAATCAGGCACTATATTCAAATCAGCTATGTCCGCTTCAGACTTTACCGGTTGTCCCACAGCATGGAAATAATCGGCCAGTTGCCCGGGTGTGATTATATTCAGGAGCTTTCCAGCTTTGTCGCCAATGTTCTTATAGTTATGCAATTCATTTGACGGAATATGAACCACACTGCCAGCTTTAGCCGGGATCAGCGCGCTATTCAGCATAAATTCGAACTCTCCTTCCAGTACATAAAATACTTCTTCATCAGGATGGATATGTGGCGGCGGGCCGGCCAGCGGCGGCACGGTTTCTTCCCAAATGGCGTATTTACCACCGGTTGCAGATTTAGGAATTAAGAATGTTATGAGGATGGACAATACCATCAATTGCTCGCGGTTTTCTTTAAAATGATTTGTTTTCATAT
>NZ_VLPK01000013.1 GCF_007558865.1 Mucilaginibacter corticis | reverse complement strand
ATCTGCCGGCGCGACCATCGGCAGCTCGAAATCCGCAGGATAAAGCGAAGGCAGGTTCCCCGTTTCCCTGACCACGTTTAAGGACTGATCGAAATTACTCATGTAATACGCGCTGCGAATGATTGCGAGCGGCACCTGCTGCGCCTTCAGGCCCTGCTCCATTTCGTACAACACGCCCAGGTCGCCGATATGGTTACCCGCTTGCGCGCCATAAGTAGAAGCCGCGACGATTTTCTCCAGGCTTGAATTTTTTACGGCAGCGATAATAGCCAACATACTTTTGGTTTCCTGTTCAAGGGTATCAGCATCCGGCGGAGCCGGGGGATTCAGGATAAAGGCACGCTCACGCTGCCCGAAAAAACCGCTTAAAGAACGGGTATCAAAAACGTCGACTTCATCATGGCCGGCTGCAAGTACCCGTTCTCCACGGTCCTCCAGCGCTTTAGCCAGGGCAGTACCGATATGGCCTGTCCCTCCGAGAATAATATACTTATATTTCATCATTTCACTTAACAATTCAGCGGGATGATTGTTAGCTAGAATATGAATAAACCCCGTCACCTCCTTTTTTTCGGCGATAGCTTAACCGCCGGTTATGGTTTAGCAAACCCGGCCACCGAATCATTCCCGGCATTAATTGAAAAACGCATCGCGGAAGCAGGTTTAACCTACGAGGTAAGCAATGCCGGCAAGAGCGGCGATACCTCTGCCGGTGGTTTACAAAGGCTGGATCACTGGCTATCCAAACCGATTGACGTATTTGTTTTGGAACTGGGGATCAATGATGTCATCCGCCGTATCCCGCCTGCAGCAACACTGGCGTACCTGAGCGCGATCATCGTCAAAGTAAAGGAAAAATACCCCGATGCCCGGATCGCGCTCATGGGTATGCAATTGCCTCCGAATTTCCATTCTGCTACTGCTGTTCAATTCAGCAGTGTTTATCAAAAACTGGCGGAAGAATTTGAGCCGGCATTCGTGCCCTTCTTTTTAGAAGGAGTAGCCGGACACAGGGAATTGAATTTGCGCGACGGCCTCCACCCTTCTGCTGCAGGTTACCAGGTTATCGCGAACCATATATGGCCGCTTCTGACAAAGCTTTTAACTTAAAATAACGAGAACCCTTCTTGCAATACTAATAATTTTAGTATAAATTTGTATTATGACCAAAGAATTTATAGCTTTTACAAAAGCAACCATTCACGAATCCTACAATGTAGATGTAGAAATAAAAAACGACGAAGTCATTTTTCCAAAAGGAACCAGCGAATACACGGTACTACAAGTGAATAATTTCTGGAAAGCCATACTGGAAGGTGAGACCAGGCGTTATACGGGCAACGGGTATATCCCGCGATAGTCATTTAGAACGTTTACCGATGAACAATAGCAATGACCCCAATAAAAAAATCGTAAGGTGCCCTACCTGCACCACCATTTCCCATCATAAAATTCCGAAGGGCGAGTGGTTCGATTTTTTTTTATTTTGGCTGCCGGTAGAACGCTACAGGTGTTACAGCTGCTTCAATAAATTTTATACAAAAACCCGTTAATGGAAGGATCAGCGCATCTCCAGCCCTGGGCGGGCTTTTTTCCGAATGATGCATTTTCAGATCCGGGTTTCCTTCATTTGACAGCGACTGTATCGGAAACTTTTATAGCCAATTCAGACAATTTCCAGGAGGCATTCGGGCATAACGAGCTTATTCATTTTTATGTTCATGCCGATTACCTGCACTACTGTATTTTTCCGGTTTTGCCTGTTAATGCCGATGACAGCGTTGAAGATATGGAGCTGATCGTATTAAAAAATTCAGATCAGGCAAAACGGGATTTTAAAGCCCTACAGCTCTGTTTAGATTCGGACAATCCCCATAAAACGATAGTTTGCAAGGCGTTGGCGCACCGCTTTTTGACAGATATGCTCGGAATGCTTTCGGCGGCGCAATTGGCCTGCTTGCTTCCGGCAGACTGGTTGCCGGGTAAAGCTTCAATAAGCTATTACCTGGAAGCCAATTACACCCGTAAAATGACGGTCGAACAACTGGGCGCTGCCATGGGGCAGAGCTTGAGTACTTTCAAAAGAAATTTCGCCGGGCTTTATGAGACGACGCCGATGGAATGGCTGATCCGGCGCCGGCTAGAATACGCTTACTTCCTGGTTCGTTATTCCGATTATTCTATTGCTGCTTTCACGGTGCTCTGCGGATTCGGTGGCATGTCCCATTTTGCTAAATCTTATAAAGCAGAATTCGGTTACCCGCCTTTGAAATCAAAAGTCCAGCTGGAATCCCAGGCCGCAACTATTAAATCAAAGCGAGCCTGATAAAGTATTAAAAGCATAGCAGATTTAAAGCAAGGGTGAAAACAAGCGGCAAACCTTTTCGGGCAATTGCCTGAAGAGGGTTCGCTTAGCCCATTGGCTGGGATTGATCTTAATAGAGTGCTTGAGGTCTTCTTCGAATGCTTTTTTTAAGTGCCTCGCTAATGTAGTATCATAGATCATCGCGTTCACCTCGAAGTTA
>NZ_VLPK01000012.1 GCF_007558865.1 Mucilaginibacter corticis | reverse complement strand
TCCCGGATTTTGTGTTCAGTATATTTTTTACAGCATTGCTGATCTTTGTGATCGTGCGGTTTGATTATGACCGCATCGCTTCCATCTTAAAATGGCTGTGCCTTGTTTTACTGTTATACCTGGTCGTACCTTTTATGATCAAGACGGACTGGAGCGCGGTGTTAAAGCATACCGTGGTGCCTGAAGTGCATTTTACCAAGGATTATATCATGATCCTGGTAGCCATCCTGGGGACGACCATCGCGCCCTACTTGTTTTTCTGGCAGGCTACGATGTCCTCCGAAAAAGTAAATAAAAAATCGAAAGCGCCTGCGATCAGTGAAAATCTTTTGGGTAAAGTCAAGGCCGATGTATATTTCGGAATGGGCACCTCCAATGTGACCATGTTCTTTATCATTCTGACCACCGGTGTTGTCCTTCACCAGGCGCACGTTACCAAAATTGATACGGTGGAGCAGGCAGCCAAAGCTTTGGAACCTTTAGCGGGGAAACTGGCTTATGTCTTATTCGCGCTGGGCATCATCGGCACAGGTCTTTTGTGCATCCCGGTACTGGTTGGTTCCATGTCCTATATGGTCGGTGAAACCTTCAGCCTTAAAGTAGGGCTCGAAAAGAAATTCGGGAATGCGAAGGCTTTCTATTCCATCGTTATTGCGGCGCTGGTGATCGGCCTGGTACTTAATTTTGTCGGCGTGAGCCCTATCCAGTCGCTGATCTATACGGCGATTCTTTACGGGGTAACTGCCCCGGTGATGATCCTGATGGTCATGCATATCGGGAACAACAAAAAAGTAATGGGAAAATTTACGAATGGCCGCTGGTCGAACATTCTCGGCGGGCTTGCTTTCGTATTAATGACGGCATCCGCAATTGCTTTATTGTATTTCCAGTTTCAGTAACAATTCACTGGCGAATATTCCTGAAAGCTATGTGGCACTCCTTTTGCCCTTGCTCTGCAATTACCAAAAACAATTACCCATGAAAAACAAAATTATTTTAACTATTGCTGCAGGCGCCCTGATCCTGGGAACTGCCTGTAAATCAAAAAAAACTAATTTTGTCGTTACGGACAGTACGTCAACGACAACTACTACGACTGACACCGGCAAGAGTACCGTCAAACCGGCCGGATCTGCCCCGGCCTGGGCGCCCGACATCAAACCGGAGATGCTGGCCGTGATTGAAAAGCTGGACAGTTACGGTGACAAACCGATCGCCAGTTTAACGCCGGTAGCGGCGCGTAAAAACCATACACCGACCGACGCGGTGACGGATCTGATGGCTGAGCACCACATTCCCATGCCATCCTTTAACCTGGATACGGCTGGTAAGGTTATTCCTGTCTCGGGCGGAAGTATCCACTTAAGCATCTTTACACCCAAAACCGGTAAGGGGCCGTTCCCGGTGATCGTATATTACCATGGCGGCGGCTTTGTGATCGCCAATATCAAAGTCTATGAAGCATCTGCCAAAACTCTGGCGGACCAGGTGGGCGCGATCGTCATTTCCGTAGGCTACCGTCTTGCACCGGAAAATAAGTTCCCAATTGCGCACAATGACGCTTATGCAGCTTATGAGTGGGCGTTAAAAAATGCGGCATCGATCAAGGGCGATCCTAAAAAGATCGCTTTAGCGGGAGAAAGCGCAGGTGGTAACCTGGCGATCAATACGGCGATCAAAGCCCGTGATAACGGGTTGATGCTGCCGGCAGGGATCGTAGCGGTCTACCCGGTTGCGGGCTCAGACACGACAACCGCATCTTATGTCAAAAACGCGGATGCCAAACCGCTGAACAGGGCGATGATGGGCTGGTTCGTTAAAAATTACCTGAACAATATGGCCGAAGGAAAAGATCCGCGGATCAACCTGGTGGCGGCGAACCTGAAGGGCCTGCCGCCGACTACGGTGATCACGGATGAGATAGACCCTTTGCAGACAGAAGGCATGACGCTCGTGAGCAAACTGAAAGCCGCGGGTGTGACCACGGATACCAAAAACTATGACGGGGTAACGCATGAATTCTTCGGTATGGGTACCATTGTGCCGCAGGCGAAGGATGCGGAGGCTTACGCGGTGAGCCAATTGAAAAAGGCTTTCGGCATGTAAAAGTAGTCACCTTGATTACTGTTTGCTTATAAAAGCAGACAGTAATTAAGCGTTGACATGCATAACATTTTATGGCATCATATTTAGCGATATGAAGCAGATCATAACCAACAAACCATGGAAAACTCAACACAAACTGCCGTACTCCTGAAAGCACTGGATATTGAACTACTGGCTATCCTGACTGCTGACCTGGAAGCATTTAAAAATATGCACGAAATCAAAGCGGCCTGATGAGCTCAGCATTTGTCAGAGAAGCGGAATACCAGAAGCTCAACGAAATCGAGCCATCATTGAGCGCGTTGTCATTTTTTTTGCGAAGAGAAAATGGCGGTCAATTGATCCGGGAAACAAAAAGTTTTTACAGTGAAAAATGCGGCCGGCATGTCTATGCAATGAGCGATGGCCTGAGCTATGCCCTGGACGATGAACATAAATGGATGGTTATCTTAAAAGATTGTTAAAAATGAAAAATCCATTTAAAAAAGAAGACCATACGGGTTTGATCGTAGGAATCGCGATCGGTGCAGCAGCAGGAATCAGTCTGGGCTGGCTGTATCTGACAGACGATGGCGCGCAATACCGCAGGCAAATCAGCCGCAGAATTAAAGAAGGGATCAGTGATAAAGCTGCGGACGTGATCAGTAAGAAAAC
>NZ_VLPK01000011.1 GCF_007558865.1 Mucilaginibacter corticis | reverse complement strand
TAACTTCGAGGTGAACGCGATGATCTATGATACTACATTAGCGAGGCACTTAAAAAAAGCATTCGAAGAAGACCTCAAGCACTCTATTAAGATCAATCCCAGCCAATGGGCTAAGCGAACCCTTTTCAGGCAATTGCCCGAAAAGATTTGCCGCTTGTTTTCACCCTTGCTTTAAATCTTGGCTCAACCTGCCGAGGAGCATACTCAAGGCTTCAATAAAAATTCCAAGATCGTCTTCGAAAAGAACAATGTGTTCTCTTCGCTGTTCGTCTTGCAGTTGCGTATTATGCAGATAGGTCGTTTGGTTACTCTCTTTTTTGATGTCAAAAAAAAAAGTAACGTCTTCTGTAGTCACCGAAAGTTTCGGTATTCAGGATGTCAGAAATCGGGCTTGCCTGGATATCGCTTCACATCAAACCCATAAGATCAAATGACAAGAATGATCATCAACAAACAACCGTAAAAGTTGCGTTTTATCAGGCAGATTATGGACATCCCGAAATCAAATATTCTAACAATGTGGGTTTTTTGAAAAACCGACGACGGCCTGGAAAGTGAACAAGAAGATTACGGCCAAAAGAAAAAGAATTAGTGCAACTTATTGCGCGCTTTTTTTAATTCGCGTTCTTTTTTCTGCGCGTCTTTTTCGGCGGTCAGACGCTCACGTACCAGTTCATCCAGCGCCGCATCGGAGGCTGGCCTTAGCGCAATGGCTTGTTCAAAATCTTCAAAGGACAAGGTTTCGTTTACGAAAGTATTTTTCTTTTTCATAATATTTGAAAAGGCGTGCCATCAGACGGCACACCTTTTTTATTATTTATGATTTACTAGACTACCGTGTCCCTGCGGAGAAAGCCCAGTACCAGCGAAATAATCGCGATGACCAATAAAATATGAATTAAACCGCCCGCTGCGTAAGCGAATGTTCCGATGGCCCAGCCTATGATCAGGATGACGGCGATGATGTACAGTAATGATCTCATGATTTTTAGTTTTTAGTGTTCGTTCGCTGATTACATAGCAAATCCGGTACCACCTTTGGCTGTGCCATGAAATGAAAGCCAATTTTGCGAGTTTGTAGTAAATACTAAACAGCGGAGTTGAGTTCTATGGATTTACTTTTCAAAGGCGGGTAACCGAATTCTGCTTTATAAGATTTAGCAAAATGGGACATGCCACCGAATCCGCAGAGCACGGTGATAGCAGCAATAGAATAGTCGGAATAACGAACCAGGAAGTAAGCGTATTCGAGCCGGCGCCGGATCAGCCATTCCATCGGCGTAGTCTCATAAAGCCCGGCGAAATTTCTTTTAAAAGTACTTAAGCTCTGTCCCATGGCAGCGCCCAGTTGTTCAACCGTCATTTTACGGGTATAGTTGCCTTCCAGGTAATAGCTTATTGAACCTTCAACTGGCGACCAATCCGCTGGGAGCGAGCAGGCCAATTGCGCGGCCGAAAGCATTCCTAACATATCTGCCAAAAAGCGGTGCGCCAACGCTCGGCAAATGATTGCTTTATGAGTATTGTCCGACTCTAAACAGAGCTGCAGGGCTTTAAAATCCATTTTTGCCTGACCCGTATTTTTTAATACGATCAGCCCTATATCTGCAACACTGTCATCGGCATTAACAGGCAAAACCGGGAAAATACAGTGGTGCAGGTAATCTGCATGAACATAAAAATGAATAAGCTCGTTATGTCCGAATGCCTCCTGGAAATTTTCTGAAGGAGTTACAAAAGTTTCCGATACAGTCGCTGTCAAATGAAGGAAACCCGAATCTGAAAATTCATCATTCGGAAAAAAGTCCGCCCAGGGTTGGATGTGCGCTAACCCTTCCATTAACGGGCCTTCGTATAAAATTTATTAAAGCAGCTGTAACACCTGTAGCGTTCTAGCGGCAGCCAAAATAAAAAAAAATCGAACCACTCGCCCTTCGGAATTTTATGATGGGAAATGGTGGTGCAGGTAGGGCACCTTACGATTTTTTTATTGGGGTCATTGCTATTGTTCATCGGTAAACGTTCTAAATGACTATCGCGGGATATACCCGTTGCCCGTATAACGCCTGGTCTCACCTTCCAGTATGGCTTTCCAGAAATTATTCACTTGTAGTACCGTGTATTCGCTGGTTCCTTTTGGAAAAATGACTTCGTCGTTTTTTATTTCTACATCTACATTGTAGGATTCGTGAATGGTTGCTTTTGTAAAAGCTATAAATTCTTTGGTCATAATGCGAATATATGCTAAAATTATTAGTATTGCAAGAGGAGGTTCAAGATTAAGTTCGTTCATATTTTAGCTAACAATCAACCCGCTGAATTGTTAATCAAAATGATGAACTATAAGTATATTATTCTCGGAGGGACAGGCCATATCGGTACTGCCCTGGCTAAAGCGCTGGAGGACCGTGGAGAACGGGTACTTGCAGCCGGCCATGATGAAGTCGACGTTTTTGACACCCGTTCTTTAAGCGGGTTTTTCGGGCAGGGTGAGCGCGCCTTTATCCTGAATCCCCCGGCTCCACCGGATGCTGATACCCTTGAACAGGAAACCAAAAGTATACAGTCTATTATCGCTGCCGTAAAAAATTCAAGCCTGGAGAAAATCGTCGCGGCTTCTACTTATGGCGCGCAAGCGGGTAACAACATCGGCGACCTGGGCGTCCTGTACGAAATGGAGCAGGGCCTGAAGGCGCAACAGGTGCCGCTCGCAATCATTCGCAGCGCGTATTATATGAGTAATTTCGATCAATCCCTAAAAGTGGTCAGGGAAACGGGGAACCTGCCTTCGCTTTATCCTGCGGATTTCGAGTTGCCGATGGTCGCGCCGGCAGATATCGGGCTGTTCGCGGCAGAATTAATGGGTAACGGGCAAACGGGTTTGTTTCATATCGAAGGGCCAAAGCGTTACACCATACAGGACGTGGCAAATGCATTCAGTCAAGCGTTAAACAAACCGGTCAATGTTGCGGTGACACCGGAAGCGGATTGGGAAAAATCATTGAGTCAAAGCGGTTTTTCAGAAAAGGCGGCGGCATCATTTGTAAATATGACCAGGTTAACCCTGTATGGCCCGTCAGAAGACGTTAACCAAGCACATTTGGGCAGTACCGGTTTAGAGACGTATATCGAAAACCTGGTTAAGCGGCCAGACGCCTGATGTTTACTTGTCTTTGATCAAGGCATCTGTGGCTAGTTTAGCGGCTTTTTTAGGGACGATGGTTTTCTTACTGATCACGTCCGCAGCTTTATCACTGATCCCTTCTTTAATTCTGCGGCTGATTTGCCTGCGGTATTGCGCGCCATCGTCTGTCAGATACAGCCAGCCCAGACTGATTCCTGCT
>NZ_VLPK01000010.1 GCF_007558865.1 Mucilaginibacter corticis | reverse complement strand
AGGGTTCGCTTAGCCCATTGGCTGGGATTGATCTTAATAGAGTGCTTGAGGTCTTCTTCGAATGCTTTTTTTAAGTGCCTCGCTAATGTAGTATCATAGATCATCGCGTTCACCTCGAAGTTAAGTTCGAAGCTGCGGTGATCCATGTTAGCAGTGCCGATAATGGCCAGCTGCCCGTCAGCGACCACCGTTTTGGCATGCACGAATCCTTTTTTATAACAATAGACCTCTACGCCTGCCTCCAGTATTTCGTTATAATAGGATTTTGCAGCGGCGTTAACCAAAGCAGAATCGGATTTGTAAGGCACCAAAAGTTTGATCTTTACTCCGCTCATGGCCGAGGCGCATAGCGCGTCAAGGATGGTTTGCCCGGGGATAAAATACGGCGAAGTGATCAGCAGTTCTTCTTTCGCTAGGCTGATCGTTTGCAGGAGCGCGTACATGATCACCGGTGTATCCGAATCCGGGCCGCTGGCCGCGATCTGTAGGATGGCTTTGGACTTCGTTTTTGCAGCGCAAAAGTATTCCGGGGTGACCGCGAGTTTACTGCCCGATGAAAAGTTCCAGTCGCAGATGAACAAGTATTGCAGATAATAAGCGCCGGGACCTTTGATCATCAGGTGCGTATCCCGCCAGTAAGGCTTTGCCGGGTTGATATAGCGGTCGCTGACATTGATACCGCCAACGAATGCGGTACAGCCATCGATGAGGATGATCTTACGGTGGTTGCGGTAATTGGTGCGGTTGGACAGGGCGATGAACCAGATTTTATAAAAGGGAAAGGCCTCGACTCCGCCGGCTACCAGTTCATCCACGAATTTGCCCCTGATCCCGCGGCTGCCAAAGTCATCGTAGATAAAACGCACTTTCACTCCTTCGGCGGCTTTCCGGATCAGCACATCCTTGATCTGGTTACCAATGCCGTCATTTTCAAAAATGTAATATTCCATGTGGATATGATGCTGAGCTCGTTCCAGCGCGGCGAGGACCTGTGGAAATTTCTCTTCGCCGTTCAGTAGCAGGCGCACATCATTATTTCCCGTCAGCGGGCTATTGTCATGGAGCAGCAGGCGGGCGAGTTCTTTATGGCTTTTGACTTCAGCTTCGCCGCTTTGCCAGGTTTTTTCGGAGTCATGGATGATCTTTTGCCGGATCTCCTCCAGCAGCTTGTTATCAGAAATGATCTTCTTGCTGTAGAGTTTATTCTTACGATAATTCGCGCCAACGGCAAAGTAAATGATCATTCCAATACCGGGAAGCAACAAAACCACGAGTAAGTAGGCAAAGGCTTTGCTGGTCGAATTGATATCATACAAAATACGCAGGCAAACGAAAATCACAAATGCGGCGTAAAGAATCCCGGCTACAATTATCCAGTTCATATGCCTACGGCGTTCCGCCCGCCGGCGCTTTTAATTGATCATCCATTGATAAGTTAATGCCAATAGGATCTCTTTTGTTTGCCGATGACTATTATGGGGCAATAATGGCCGCTTTGGCACCATAAATCGAACGGAGGGTGAGGATACCCATCCGCCAGCGGCTTTTGACGGTCCCCAACGGGATATCGAGCAGTTCCGCGATCTCCGCGTGGGTATAGCCTTTGTAATAGATCAGTTCAAAAATGAGCTTATGTTCCGCTTTAAGCAGGTCAAGCAATAACCTGACACCGATGGTTTCTGTATTAAAGGAGCTATGCAAACTCTTCTCTAGCTGGTCGAGGTGCAGATCCAGAGGCAGCGTCGCTGCGTAATGGCGTTGTTTGGTCGAACGCAGGATGTCTATGGACAGGTTCCGGGCTATAGTCACCATCCAGGTATACAAACGCCCTTTTTCCGGGTTGTATTTGCCGAATTCATTCCAGATCTTCAGAAAGGTTTCCTGCAGGATATCCTCGGCTATCTCCTGTTTGACGACGATTTTCTGGATTACGCCGTAAAGTGAGCCGGAATACATATCATATAAAGCTTCCGAACCTTGCCGTTCTTTTTTCAGGATCGCGGCGATCAGCTCATTTTCCGCCATTCTCATGCGGAAGGATAGTATAATAGGTACATGGAAAGGGACTGGTCTTTATTTGGTTCGTTTATGCTTTCGTAATGACAAAAAGCATACCACCGACCAGCATGGTAAGAAGATAAGTGTAATCCGATTAAGGTTGCACTAAATAAAGTGCTGACTGTCCTTTCAGGCAGGAAAATTAGCGGGACTCACTTATTTCCCGGATTCAGGCGCCAACCTGACGGTCAGCCGGCGGCGGCCCATTGATACCCCGCCCAGTGCGGCAATAACCGCAATGGCATCCGCACGGGTGGCCATTTCCACAAAAGCGTAGCCTTTTGCTTTCCGGGTCTTTTTGTCCCTTACGATCTTCATCACCACGATGTCGCCGTGTGGGGCGATCAATTGCGCAAGTTCCATCTCTTCCATTTCCAATGGATAACCGCCGACAAATAATTTGATACTCATGCGTTAGCTATTCTTGGCGTGTTTAATGTTAACTTTATTATCCATCATATTCTGTTTAGTTTTACAGGGCCCCCTTTTCGGGTCTGTAAATGTGATTTAGCCGGTAGCCAGGTGGACGTTGCGGTTCCGGCTATCGGCTTTTTATTTTTTAGCCGGTTTAAATTTGCTGACATAAAAAAAGGCTAACCTTTGGAGATTAGCCTCACAATAAACTGCAACATTTAATAAACCTTGAATAACTAATTACTTATTATTAAACGAAAAGGGTGGTAGAAATGTTCTGCATGTTCCTGGTTATTATTAAAAACATATTACTTATCTTGCAGTAAATCAAAAATTTAAATCGACCTACATCTTATCGCAGTGTGGAGCCCTGGTGAAACCGCCGGGGCTTTATTGTTTACGCTTAGTGCTTGTACTTATTTGCCTGGTACTTGTTTGCGCCGAGTACGGCAAATGATAACGCAAACACGATCACCGTTAAAAGCGTAGTATAGAACGTATAAAGTACCAGTAGTAAAGACGTGGAAATAAAGGAAATTCCGTAAGCCAGTTTATTTACGAAAAGTCTTTGGTAAAGGGCGATCATTTGATTTGATTTTAAAATTTGTTCGTACAGCCTGATACGTCTGGCCGGTAATATTAGTTTCAATCCGGAAAACTTCCATGCCTGTAATGTTTAACTAAGTCCCGATTTTTCCATTGGAAAGGGAATTTTTAAACGCGATGAATTCTTGGTGAATCCAGTTAAATGAAACGGCGTACAGGTTCATGAGCCAGGTACGAAAAACTCCGGCTACCTGGTATGACCCAGCCTGGTTCGCATTCCCCTGCGAATCCCGTCAAATGTCGTTTTGAATCTTAGTTTACCGACATTCCGGAATTTAAAGTAAATAAGATTGCCGGATATCATTGAACAGGTTCGGCGGAAATTCATCTACGCTAAAGACTTTGACTTTCCTTTCCTGTTTTTTACCATCCGTATCCTTCGCATAATACTTGAGCTCCAGCCACTTTTTCATCGGCCGGATGATCAAAAACGCCCACCGCCTGTAAAAAACAATACAATTAGGTGTAGTGCTGACCAGTACCTTTTGCCAATCGGCGACTTCAGCCAATAATTTATCGAAAGCCAGTACTAACTCCGAAGAGCGCCCCTCGAATAAACTATCCACGCTGACCCGCGCGCAATAATGCCGGTAATCTTTCCAGGGCAGTTCGCGCTCACATTTCGGACAGGTCCAGCTCATGCTAACTTTCGTTCTCTACCAGTTCTTTCAGACCTTTTAATATTTTGTCCCAGCCTTTGACCGAGCGGTGATAGCGCTGCTCGGCACCTTCGCCCTGACCCACCTCATCGGTAATGTGTAATTCGGTTTTACCGTCTTTTTCGATCAGCTCATCGGTTACCGTAGAGGTACTTTTGCCTTTACCATTACGAAGGGTATATTGCAATAATTTACCGGGGGTGGCCTTTTTGATCACACCGCGTATTTTAAAGGGTATGATCCAGAACATTCTTCCTTTGAAAGTGATCGGGCTGCCCGGTTTCCAATTGGAGATCACGCGGCAATTGAAAAAATATTCTTTTGTCTTTTCCGGATCCGTCAAGGCATCCCATACCACCTCAGCAGGCGCATTGATCCTAACGGTTTTTTTGACGATGTAATCTTTCATCTTTTAACAACGCCGGGCTCATCTGATTGTTTGTCTGTCAATCGATCCAGAACGGCGCATGGTCGCTAACAGCTCATTCAACAAAAAATGATCCAGGCGTAATCCAGCATTACGGATTTTGGGATCGGGCTTTATCTGTGCGCCGAGATATCCATCAACACAGCGGCAGGGTCTGGGCAGAAAGTAAACTGGGAGATGGCTCTACTTTTTATTTCAACCTGCCGCTAAGTTAACAGCTGGGACCTTCAGTTTTTTCGGTAGTCATGTCCCCAGTTTTTCAGCGAATAGTCCCAGTTGGAATCTTTGGGATCTTTGGGTTTTTGCGCCATATGCCGTGCCACATAGCCGTACACTTTTTGCATATGCTGATAATCCGCAGCAGTGAGGTCGGTTTTCTTCTTGTTAAGGATTTTAATGATATGTTCGCCGGATTTATGCCCGATCGATTCGCCGTCACCGCTGTCCCAGCCCACTGATTTAGACTCCTCGGTCTTTAACCATTTTTCCAATGTTGTTG
>NZ_VLPK01000001.1 GCF_007558865.1 Mucilaginibacter corticis | reverse complement strand
CATACTATATTTAATGTTTTTATATACATTGTGATTATGGTCAGTCTTTATTATTGGATAAAAACCGATATTACCGGCAATAAACAACATGCAAAAAACTGATCTCAGGTCATATAATAATTCACCTTACCACCCCGGGGGGAGTGTACTAAAAAGAATTTTATGGCATTACGTAAACGGCATTGTGTTTAAAACAAGCCTGTTCCCGGTTTACGGCATAAAAACAGCACTGTTGCGTTTGTTTGGTGCCAAAATTGGCCAACAGGTTGAAATAAAACCCAACGTAAATATCAAATACCCTTGGAACCTTAACATTGCTGATGAGGTATGGATAGGCGAAGATGTTTGGATTGACAGTTTGGTGATGGTAACTATAGGGTCTAACGTTTGTATATCACAAGGGGCCATGATACTTACAGGCAGTCACGATTATAAAAAGACTTCTTTTAATTTAATAACCGGCGAGGTTGTACTGGAAGATGGTGTGTGGATAGGTGCCAAAGCCGTTGTCAACCAGGGTATCACCGTTGCATCGCATGCGGTACTGACTACCGGTTCCATCGCTACAAAAGACTTGGAACCCTATTCAATTTACCAGGGTAACCCCGCCATAAAGATCCGCCAAAGGATTATTGATTAGTATTTCAGGCTAAATCAAACTACCATCCGGCAAACTGCCTACTGTAAACTGCAAACTGCCTACTGATTATTTATCTCTTTCCAAAGCAGGTCTTTCAACCCATCAATATTTTTTTGAGCTACTGATGATATAAAGACAGACGGTACATCCTTTGGTACCTGCTGTTTCATCTCTGCCTCTAACTCCTCATCCAGCATATCAGCCTTGGTAACAGCCAGCACACGTGGTTTATGCATTAGCTCGGGATTATATTCGTTCAGTTCTTTTAAAAGGATCTCGTATTCTTCTTTTATCGTGCGTGTGGTATCGGCAGGTACCATAAAAAGCAATACCGCGTTACGTTCAATATGCTTAAGGAACCTAATGCCCAGGCCCTTCCCTTTTGATGCACCCTCGATGATCCCCGGAATATCAGCCATAACAAACGACCGGTTGTTACGATAAGCCACGATACCTAAATTAGGTACAAGGGTTGTAAAAGCGTAATCGGCTATTTCAGGCTTTGCTGCGGATACTACCGATAGTAAAGTAGATTTACCGGCGTTCGGGAATCCTACTAAGCCTACATCAGCCAGGATCTTTAGTTCCAGTACGTTCCATATTTCCTGGCCTTCTTCGCCGGGCTGTGCAAAACGCGGAGTTTGACGTGTAGCGCTTTTAAAATTGGCATTCCCCAAACCGCCGCGGCCGCCTTTGGTCAAAATTTTAGTTTCGCCGTCAGTATTGATCTCGAATAGTATTTCGCCGGTTTCCGCGTCGCGCGCTATAGTGCCCAGTGGTACCTCCAATATCTCGTCCCTGCCGGTTTTACCGGTACTTAACGAGCTGCCACCCGATTCTCCATCGCCGGCAATAACATGTTTTCTGAATTTTAAGTGCAGTAAGGTCCAAAGCTGCGCGTTGCCTTTTACAATAACGTGGCCGCCACGACCGCCATCGCCACCATCAGGGCCACCGGTAGCCGTATGTTTGTCGCGGTGCAAATGCGCTGATCCTGCGCCCCCTTTACCGGAACGGCAACAAATCTTTACGTAATCAACAAAATTTGAACCTGACATTTTGATTTCGGATTTTGAAATTCGAATTTCGGATTTATATAATTAAAGTTGATTTGACTATTAATCAAATCCGAAATCGAACATCCGAAATTCGAAATTAGTATGAAGCAATAACCGCGTCAATAGCGCCTGATATTTCGGCTATTGATCCTATTCCGTTTATGCTTTTAAATTTGTGTTGGTCTTTATAAAAACCGGCAACAGGTGCGGTTTTATCATTATATTCTTTTATTCTTTTTTGGATGATCTCCGGGTTAGCATCATCCGGGCGACCTGAATCTTTACCTCTTAACAATAAGCGGTGCTCCAATTCATCGTCGTTAACCTCTAACGCAACCATGCCTGATATGGCAGATCCTTTACTTTCAAGCAAAGTATCTAATGCTTCGGCTTGTGCAACCGTACGCGGGAAACCATCAAAAATAAAACCTTCGGCATCTTTATTCGCGTCAAGCTTATTGCTTATCATACCTATCACTACGGCATCCGGCACCAATAAACCTTCGTCCATCAGCTTTTTTGCTTCCAAACCAAGTTCAGTACCCTGTGAAATTTCTCCGCGAAGAAGATCACCGGTCGACAGGTGGATCAAACCGTATTTTTCGATAAGTTTTTGTGATTGAGTACCTTTCCCGGCTCCCGGCGGGCCAAATAATACTAAGTTGAGCATGCGCGTTTTTCAAATTAAAAGCCTTCCGGTGTTATACTGAAAGGCTTAATTTATTGGTGCACTTGTAGGGATTCGAACCCCAAACCTTCTCATCCGTAGTGAGATGCTCTATCCAATTGAGCTACAAGTGCAATATTCTATTTTAAAAATATCCGCTTTTTTTACGGACTGCAAAAATAGGATTTCTTTTTAAAAGTGTCGAATATATTTGAAAATTACTTCACTTTTTCAGCAATCGCCGCAAAATCAGGCAAATCGCCTGCAGATTCTAATACTTCTGCATAAATAATGTTCTGTTCCTCGTCAATAACAAAGGCTGCTCTTTTAGATACCCCTTTCAGGCCAAATACAAATTCTTCGTAAATAGCGCCGTAAGCGGTTGATACCTCTTTGTTAAAATCTGATAGCAGATCAAACTGGTAATTATTCTCTTCTTTAAACTTAGCCAAGGTAAAAGGCGAATCGACAGAGATCCCCAGGATAGTCGCGTTTAAGCCATCATAATAGCCAAAGCTATCGCGCATGGTACAAAGCTGCGTGGTGCATACACCCGTAAAAGCCATCGGGAAAAAGTGGATCACCACTTTACGGCCTTTAAAGTCGGCCAGTGAAACTTCTTTTAATGCTGATGAATATAACTTAAATTGTGGTGCCGGCTGGCCTATAGTTAATGACATAGTTTGTGTTTTATTTTCTGCAAATAAATAACAATTAAGTTAAAATAAGATGCCTGTTTTATTACAGGTGAGTCATTTTTTAACATGCAAAAAAGAAAGTACTGTCTGTAAATACCATCAGGCTGCTTTAACTTAATTTAACAAAATCGATGCTAATGATAACATAGCTTAGCACTAATAAACTTAAGCCCAAAAATGATCAGGAATTATATTAAAACAGCGTTTCGCAGTCTTTTAAAAAACAAAGGCTTTACCACAATTAATGTTTTAGGATTAGCGTTTGGCCTGGCTGCCTGCCTGTTAATTGTGTTTTATGTAATTGATGAATTAAGCTATGACAAGTTTAACACTAATGCAAACAGGATATACCGGGTAAATACAGATATCAAATATGGCGGCAACGCGTCATCGTACGCAATTACCCCGCCACCGCTTGCGGCCGCTTTGAAAAACTTCCCGGAAGTAGCCGGTACCATTCGCTTACTACATGACGGCGGCCTTCGTATTAAAAAAGGAAATGAAAATATACAGGAAGAGAAAGTTGTTTACAGTGATGCAAACGTTTTTGACGTTTTTACTTTACCGCTGATTATTGGTGATGCAAAAACTGCTTTAAAAGATCCTTATTGTGTGGTTGTTACAGAAAGTACGGCCAAAAAATATTTTAACACTACACATGTTGTTGGTAAAGTACTTACCATTAATAACACTACTCCTTTTAAAATAACAGGGGTAATGGCCGATATCCCTGCGCAGTCTCATTTCAATTTCGATTTCTTTTTATCCCTGTCATCACGCGACGAAGCAAAAAGTACCAACTGGCTAAATTACGTGTGCAGTACTTATATCCTGCTTAAACCGGGCGCATCGGCTAAAAGTGTCGAGGCCAAATTTCCGGCTTTAATGCACAATGCTATTAACACCCTGCCCAACGAGGCTGATATGAACATGGACCGTTTGGAAAAATCGGGCAATTACTTCAGACTGAACCTGACCCCGATGACGGAAATCCACCTGTCGTCAAACCGACGGTATGAACTGGGCGTCAACAGCAGCATGCAGTACGTTTACATTTTTTCTGCTATCGCGATATTTATCCTGCTGCTTGCATGTATCAACTTTATTAACCTATCAACCGCCCGTTCTGCAAGCCGTGCCCGCGAGGTTGGGGTACGTAAAGTTTTAGGGTCGCCGCGCAAATACCTCATAACCCAGTTTATTTGCGAGTCTGTTTTAATAACAGTGTTTGCTACTGTAATAGCCGGGGTAATCGCTTGGTTATTATTACCGGTATTTAATAATATATCGGGCAAAAGTTTAACTATAAACCTGCATACGCTTGCGTGGTGGCTGCCGTTCTTATTAATAACAGCAATTATGGTTGGCGTATTTGCAGGGATATATCCGGCCTTCTTCCTGTCATCCTTTAAACCTGTAAATGTATTAAAGGGTAAAATAGCCACGGGCTTTAAAGGGGGCAATATGCGCGGCTTTTTAATTACCATGCAGTTTACCGTGTCCATATTTTTGGTGATAGGCACGCTGGTTATTTACAACCAGTTAAATTATATACAAAACCGCGATATCGGATTTAACCGCAACCAGGTTTTAACCATAAAAAATACCGGGGTTTTAAATAAGCAGGCCCGTACTTTAAAACAAGAAATAAAACAACTGCCCGGCGTTAGCAATGCCACCTTAACCAGCTTTTTGCCAACAGGTAAAAACCGTAACCCGGATGCCGTTTTTGTTAATAATGTTACCGACCCAAAAAACGCGCTGTTTACCGAGATCTGGACAATAGACGACGACTACCTGAATACTACCGGCATGAAAGTGTTAAAGGGTAGAAATTTCAACAAAGACCTGCCTACAGATTCAACCGGCATATTAATAAACGAAGCTGCGGCCAAAATGCTTGGCTTTTACAATGATCCGCTTAAGCGAAAACTATATAGCCCCCAGCCGGGCAGGGTAAAAGAATACACTGTACTTGGGGTGGTAAAGGATTTTAATTTTAACTCGTTAAGAGACAACATTACTCCGGTGGTAATGATACTTGGCAATGATAACCGCGATCTAAGCGTCAGGGTAAATACCAAAGACCTTACTGCTACCCTCGCACTCATCAGGCAAAAATGGAACACGTTGTCGCCCGGCGAACATTTTGACTACTCATTTATGGACGAGGATTTTGACGCCGCTTATCGCGCCGAGCAACGTACGGGCACCTCATTTTTAATATTTACCATGTTAGCCATTGTCATTGCCTGCCTGGGCCTATTTGGCCTTACCGCCTATGCAGCAGAACAACGCAGCAAAGAAATAGGCATCCGCAAAATACTGGGTGCAGAAGTATCAGCCATTGTTGCCATGCTCTCAAAAGATCTGATAAAACTTGTAGTAATTGCGATAGTTATTGCCATTCCGCTGGCATGGCTGGTCATGCAAAAGTGGCTTCAGGGATTTGCTTATCGCCAAAATATCCAGGTCTGGGTCTTGCTACTGGCTGGTACAGGTTCTTTGTTCATCGCTTTTATTACCATCAGCATTCAGTGTTTTAAAGCTGCATTGGTGAATCCTGTTAAAAGTTTAAAGGACCAATAATTTTTTCTTACAGCAAACAACAGCTTGTTTAATAAAATATTTATCATTTACTTTGTATTACAAAGTACTTTTAAATATCATTATGCTTCATTTTAATACACGTTATTGCCTGCTGACTGTTTTATTGTTCATCACCGAAGTGCTTATTGCCCGGTATATGAACGATGCCATCATCCGCCCCTACGGTGGCGATTTTTTGGTGGTGATATTGGTCTATTGCTTTGTAAAGACATTTTTTAACACGCCGGTACTCGGCACTGCAATCGGCACATTGCTGTTTTCTTACCTGGTTGAAATTTCGCAGTATTTCCATTTGGTAGATCTATTAGGCTGGGGTAACTGTAAAATAGCAAGGATAGTCATGGGCACCTACTTCACTTTTGTCGACCTGCTAATGTATACACTGGGTATTTTATTGGTACTGATCATTGAAAAACTATTTGGCCATGAGCACACTCCGAAAAATTAAATTGCAACGTCGTATCCGCGTATATATCGGCATAGTGATAGCCGGCTTACTGCTAAGCGGCATAACCGCGTTTCCTTTAGAAGGCGAACTGGCTATACTGGTAAGACACCAGCCTGCTACAGGTTTTATAGGTATATGGCTTAGCAAGGTTTATTACGCAGTAGAAACAACCAATAGCAAATATCCCTTTTTAAGTTACGGCACAGACTGGCTGGCATTTGCCCATATAATGCTGGCTATATTGTTTATCGGTCCGCTTAAAAACCCGGTGAAAAATATTTGGGTGATAGAGTTTGGGCTGATAGCTGCCGTATCCATTTTCCCGCTCGCTTTTATAGCTGGTAGCATTAGGGGGATCCCATTCTTTTGGACCATGATAGATTGTTCGTTCGGCATAGTTACTTTACTGTTGCTGGTGCCCTGTTATGCCGATATAAAACGCTTAAATACATTAGCATGAAGTATTTTGTAGATCAGGGTTCCATCGTACGTAAGATCTGGGGTAAGGCCGATACCACCCTTTTTATTTTTGCCGGCTCGGCTGCCGAGTTTGCATTGAACAAGGCGGTAGACTGGCTGTACTTCACCGGCAAACTTCCTGCTGACCCGCTGGGACGCTTATTTTCGACGGTTACCTATGCCAGGGAGATCATTTTTGCTGAGGAGGAGGCAGCGCTGGCGGCTATTGATAAAATAACCGCTATACATAAAAGCGTTGAACAAAACCGCGGCATGCAAATACCCGACTGGGCTTACCGCGATGTGCTATTTATGCTGATAGACTATTCCATACGCTCGTTCGAGCTATTGGACAGACCCCTCACTCATGCCGAGCAAGCCGAAGTATTTGATGTTTTTTACCGTGTCGGCCTGCGCATGCAGTTAAACGGCCTGCCTGATAATTTTACCCATTGGCAGCAAATGCGCCGGGAGCACCTGCAGCAAGATTTGGCTAACAGCACTTACACTTATCACCTTTACCAACAATATAAAAAGCACCTGGGCTGGTTAAGGTACGCCTTACTGGTAAAAGTACAGTTGTTATTGGTACCTGCCAGGGTAAGTGATTTAGTGCAATTGGGTAAAGCAGGCTGGATCAGGCCTATATTAAGCAGTTATAAGTTTTTAAGGCGATTAAACGTAGAAACAGTACTTAGAAACGCGTTGTTGCCAAAGGAGTATAAGGTGCAGATAATGGGGTTGGATAAGCGATAAGCTTATCCGGTTAGCTTTAGTAATGTAGGTTATTGAAATTGTTATATCTTTAGCATTAATATAAACCTTATCTACATGAAACGCCTATTTATCGCCTGCGCTTTTTTACTGTGTAACATTGCTGCGTGGGCACAAAATGCTAAGATCAATATTACTATTATTAATGGCACATCGCCCCATTACGCGTTATGGGTACATAATCTTCTTTTTAAATCAGAGAACGAAAAACAATTTTATAAAATTGACTCGGCAACTAATATCCGCACGGCGTCGCTCAGTTACAATTTATCAGAGCCAAAAGTTATCTCCATTTATTATAGTTTAGCAAATGACAAAGACGGATATCAGCAATACTATTTCTTTTTATCTCCCGGAGATAACATTAATTTTAAGGCCGATCTAAAAAAGCCGGGAAATGCTATTGAAATAAGCGGTAAAGGAGCAGCAAACAATTATCCATTAGACTTACGCGGAGTTGACTACGAAAAACTTTATAGCGACAGCTTACCTAACCGCATAATAGCTTCTATCAATGCACAATATCAAGTTAATAAGCAAGCCCTTGCCAATTATATAGCTAAATACAAACCCACTGCGTTATTTATAAAAGCTAAAACTTATGAAGCGCAATATATGGCAAGCCTTAACTACCACCAGTTTAAAGAGAATAATAAATATCGTATCTCTGAAAAATATGGCAGGCTACAACCTATATGGGAACGTATACAAGACAGTTTATTTAAAACATTAAAGCCTCAAATCATCTCAGCAAAAAAAGCTAATGGTAAAACTAACGCGCTTAATCAACCTATAAGTACCATAAATAATGATGATGCCCTGGTTTCTGAAAATTATAAAGAACTTTTACAAAGTTTTATGCTGCGCGAAAAAGAGCGATTATGGAATGAATACGGTACCAATCCTGAACGCTTTTTTAAACAATGGTATGATGCGGACCTGATTACTGGCAGAAAAATGTTCCAGGATGATATGTCAAACCTGTTAAAGGAGAAGATCATTAATACTTATTTTACGGGCAGATCAGCAGACTTTTTATATGCCACGCTAACCCAGGAAGCACTGCACGAAAGTGACCCAAAAAACCTGGTTACGATATTTGAACGATATAAAAAACTATATCCTAAAAGCCCCTACACAAATGAGTTCGAAGCACAAATTAGCGAAATTGCAAAGCGGGAATCAAAGCCACTTACTGACAAAATGCTTTTCGTAGCCGAAAACGGTACCAAACTAAAAACATTTGATGAGGTATTGGCGCTAACTAAAGGCAAAACGGTTTTAGTTGATATGTGGGGTACCTGGTGCGGCCCTTGCCGCGAGGAGATTGAAAAAAACTCGGCCGCTATAAAAGATCATTTTAAAGGCAGCAACCTGGAGTATCTATACGTTGCCAATTTTGACTCGAACAATGAAGCAACCTGGAAAAAACTGATAGCTTACTTTCACCTTGAGGGCACGCATATTTTAGCCAATGACGATTTAAATAAAGATATCATGTCAAAAATTAACGGTAATGGCTATCCTACTTACTTCATCATAAAAAAAGATGGCAGCTATGAATTGTCAAAAGCCGGCTACCCCATGGATCGCGACGTATTAATTAAACAATTAGAAAGCGCGATGGCAGAATAAACTTTAATTCGACGCAAAACCATACTTTGCCCGGCCTGTTACTTAATCATGCCCAAAACGTTACGCTTTATACTTGGCGATCAGCTGAACAGCAACTATAGCTGGTTTAAAGAAGTAAACCCAAACGTAACTTACCTGATGATGGAAGTGATGCAGGAACAGGATTATGTGATGCACCATATCCAAAAGATCCTGGGCTTTTTCGCCGCCATGCGCAACTTTGCCCATCAGCTCAGCAAAAAAGGGCACCGGGTTATCTACCTTAAACTGGACGATGCTGATAACAAACAGTTCATCGATCAAAATATCCATTTCCAGCTAAACCAACATCAAATTGAAAAATTTGAATACCAACTACCCGACGAGTACCGCCTTGACGAACAATTAAAAGAATTATGTAAAGGCTTGTCCATCCCCTTTGAGGTTGCGGATACCGAACATTTTTTAACCACCCGGTACGAGGTAAAGGATTTTTTTGGCGATCAGAAAAAATACCTGATGGAAAACTTTTACCGCCACATGCGGGTAAGATTAGACATTTTAATGGATGGCGGCAAGCCTGCAGGCAATCGCTGGAACTTTGATACCGAGAACCGTAAAAAATATGACAACAAAGTACCGCTGCCGGAAGTATTAGTTTTTGACCAGGATCTGTCAACGTTAAAAGAAATGGCCGACAAAATGGGGGTAAAATATTTTGGTAGGGTGAACGAGAAAGAATTTGCCTGGCCCCTATCGCGCGCTAAGGCTTTAAAAGCTTTGGATAACTTTTGCGAAAACCTGCTGCCACATTTTGGCACTTATGAGGATGCCATGTTGCAGGAGCATATCAGTTTGTTCCACTCGCGGTTGTCGTTTGCGCTCAACACAAAAATGATAGCACCTGCCGAGGTGATCGGCGCTGTTATCACCCACTGGCAGCAAAATAAAGCTACGATTACCATTGAGCAGGTTGAAGGTTATATCCGCCAGGTGATTGGCTGGCGCGAGTTTATGCGGGGCGTTTATTGGGCTAAGATGCCCGGCTTTGCACAAATGAATTTCTTTAACGCTAAACGCAAATTGCCCCAATGGTTCTGGACGGGCGAAACCAATATGAATTGCCTTAAAAAATGCATCGGCCAATCATTAGATTTTGCCTGGGCGCACCATATCCAGCGCTTAATGGTGATAGGCAATTTCGCGCTGATTGCCGGCTTAAACCCTGATGAGGTAGATGAATGGTACCTTGGCGTTTACATTGATGCCATACAATGGGTAGAGATAACCAACACGCGTGGCATGAGTCAGTTTGCCGACGGCGGCATCATCGCGTCAAAACCTTACGCCGGATCGGCAGCTTACATTAATAAAATGAGCGACTATTGTAAAAGCTGCCATTACGATCACAAAAAACGGCATGGCGAAAAGGCTTGCCCTTATAACAGTTTATACTGGGACTTTTTTCACCGCAACACGGATAAACTAAAGTATAACCCACGCATAGGCATGATGTATAAATTATTAGATAAATTTACCAAAGCCGAGTTAGAAGCCACCCTACTACAGGCGGACGAATATTTAAACCGGCTTGATAGTTTGTAGCGAGCCATAGCTGTATTGTGCTAGTTATCAAAAAAAAAACAAAAACATTCTTTGATAACTAAATAATTAGTTTTAAATTTATCATGTAACACCTAAACAGCCATGATAAAGAATTACATTAAAACAGCTTTTAGAAGCCTCTTAAAAAACAAAGGCTTTACATTCATTAATATTTTTGGCCTGGCCCTCGGTTTAACCATCTGCCTGCTTATTATTTTTTATGTATTCGACGAATTAAGTTATGACAGGTACAATACCAAACATGACCGCATTTACAGGGTAAATACAGATTTAAGATACGGCGGCACGACAACAACTTTTGCCATTACCGCACCTCCCGTATGTGGCGCTTTAGTAAAAGAATTTCCTGAAGTTGAAAATTCTGCCCGAGTTGCCCCGGCCTTAAATATCAGGTTTAAGAAAGGCGACCAAGTTATTGACGAAAACATTGCTGTTTACTGCGATCCATCGCTGTTTAACATTTTTACTTTACCAATGATAGAAGGCAATCCTGAAACTGCCTTATCTGACCATACTTCAATTGTGATATCAGAATCGGCAGCCAGGAAATACTTTAATACCGTACATGTTTTAGGCAAAATATTAACCATGGTTAATGACAACAATGCTTACAAAATAACAGGAGTTATAAATGATATGCCTGCTCAATCACATTTTCGTGCAGACTTTTTCATGGCGCTTGATGACCATAACGATCACGGCTGGATGCATTTTAACCAAACCACGTACGTATTGTTAAAACCGGGTGCTGATGTATCCCGTTTAGAAAGCAAATTTGACGGGCTGATGAAACGCAACCTAAACACAGGCGACTTTAATTACGATAAGTTTTCTGCAAAAGGCAATTTCATCAAGCTGTCATTAACGCCGCTTACAGATATTCACCTAAAATCCAACAGACAGCGTGAGCTTGCTGCAAACGGCAACGTACAATATATTTATATCTTTTCGGCAGTGGCTTTATTTATTTTGGTGCTGGCTTGTATCAATTTCATGAACCTGTCTACCGCGCAATCTGCCAACCGTGCCCGCGAAGTTGGGGTGCGCAAAGTCTTAGGCTCATCGCGAAAACATTTGATAGCGCAATTCCTGTCAGAGTCTGTAATGATAACACTTGCGGCAACCATGATAGCGGTATTAACCGCATGGGCACTTTTGCCAGCGTTTAATAATCTATCGGATAAAAACCTGGCTATTACCCTGCAAACATTTACATGGTTATTACCGGCATTACTGCTGATTATTGTAATAGTTGGCGCACTGGCAGGGGCTTACCCGGCCTTTTTCCTGTCGGCTTTCCAACCCATCCATGTTTTAAAAGGCAAACTAACCGCGGGATTTAAGGGTAGTTTTCTCCGTAGTTTTTTAGTGGTGTTTCAGTTTTCCATATCTATTTTCCTGATCATTGGTACGGTAGTTATTTACAATCAGCTTAAATATATTCAAAGTAAAGATCTTGGTTTTAAGCGCGATCAGGTGCTCATAGTTAAAAACGCGACAGTTGTTGATGACGCGCAAATATTAAAGCAGGAAATTAAACAATTGCCCGGTGTTGAAAATGCAACGCTAACAGGCTTTTTACCTACGGGTGTTAATCGCTGGCCAAATAATGTTACCACAAGTATGGGTAAATCCATACAAACAGAATTTTGGGTGGTGGATGAAGATTATATTAATACTATGGGAATGGTTATAACAAAAGGCCGTAATTTCTCTAAATCTCTCGCTACCGATTCAGCGGCAATAATTATTAATGAAACTGCAGCGAAAATGCTGAATTATAAAGATGGCAGCGAAACGCTGAATAATAAATACCATATCATCGGCGTAGTAAAAGATTTCAACTTTGCATCGTTACGAAACAATGTAACCCCGTTAGTAATGGTATTAGGCCATGATTGGATGGCATCTTTAAGTATCAAGATGAATACGGCAGGCCTACCGGCAACACTGTCGGGCATCCAAAATAAATGGAAACAGTTGGCACCAAATCACCAATTTGAGTATTCATTTATGGATGCAGACTTTAATGCTTTATATAACAATGAGCAACGCATGGGCAGGATCTTCGTTATATTTACTTCGCTTGCTATTTTTATCGCGTGCCTCGGTTTATTTGGCCTTGCGGCATACGCTGCCGAACAACGAAACCGCGAAATAGGGATCCGTAAAGTTTTGGGCGCAGGCGTTGCCGCACTTATGATCATGCTATCCAAAGATTTTATAAAGCTGGTATTTATGGCCATACTCATAACCACGCCATTGGCGTGGTGGGCCATGCAAAAATGGTTACAGGGCTATGCCTATCGCGAGGGTATCCATTGGTATATTTTCCCTGCCACCAGCCTGGTTGCAATATTGATCGCCATTATTACCGTCAGTTTTCAATCGGTTAAGGCAGCGCTGGTTAACCCGGTAAAAAGCCTGCGGAGCGAATAGCAAAACATGATGACCGTGTAATGGTTTATTGTGATAACTTAGCCATAGCCATGAAAGCCATCGTCATCACCCAACCCGGTCCTCCGGAAGTTTTACAAATTACCGAACGGCCCATACCTGCTTATGCAGCAAACGAAGTGCTGGTAAAAGTTGCTGCCGCGGGTGTTAACCGGCCAGATGTTGCGCAACGTAAAGGGCATTACCCGCCGCCAGCAGGCGCGCCACAGGATATCCCGGGTTTAGAAATAGCGGGGACCATTACCCATATCGGCACTAATGTAACCCATCTTAAAGTTGGCGATATAGTTTGCGCGCTGGTAACAGGCGGCGGCTATGCCGAATACTGCAACGTCCCCCAAGGGCAATGCCTGCCCATACCTGAAGGCCTCAGCTTTGTTGAAGCGGCATCATTACCCGAAACCTTTTTTACGGTATGGAGTAATGTATTCGACCGCGGCCACCTGCAACCCGGCGAAAGCCTGCTTATTCATGGCGGTTCAAGCGGCATTGGGGTGGCCGGCATCCAGATGGCAACGGCTATGGGCAGCACCGTTTATGTAACGGCAGGGTCTGACGAGAAATGTAAGTTTTGCGAGGATCTTGGCGCAGTGAAAGCTATCAACTATAAAACAGAAGATTTTGAAGCAGTAATAAAATCGGTAACCGGCGGCAAAGGTGTCGATGTTATTTTAGATATGGTTGGCGGCAATTACACCCCGCGCAACCTGCGGGCCCTTGCCGACGATGGCCGCCTGGTAATGATCAACATGATGGAAGGTAAAGACACGCAGGTTGACCTTTCTGTCATCCTGCGCAAGCGGCTTACCATAACCGGCTCAGCACTACGTCCGCGCACTGTCGAATTTAAAAGCGCTATAGCCCGGGAATTGCAAGAAAACATTTGGCCGCTACTAATATCAGGTAAAATCAAGCCGGTAATCAATGCCGTATTTTCTGCTGACAAAGCCTCTGAAGCCCATGTACTGATGGAAAGCAGCCGGCATATTGGCAAAATAGTTTTAACTTTTGATGCCTGAAAAGCAATATGTACAATTGTTTAAATATTAATCTTTTATAGCATACAAAGCGCTTTTTAAAAAATAATTGACTGTAAGCGCTAAATCATTGCATATTCATTAATCATAAGTGTAAAAAAATCTCACTTTAAGTATTTTAATATTGTATTATAAACCTTAACTTTGCGCCCTGAAATAGCGCTAAAAAGGTTTTAAACTATTTTAACAATATATTTAAAAAAATACCCGGTTATATATGCCAAACATTGGAAAAATATCACGGATCATCGGTCCGGTAGTCGACGTTAGTTTTGCAGAGAATGCACATCTTCCTAAAATTTACAGTGCGCTTGAGATCACCAAAGAAAATGGCCAAAAGGTTGTTTTAGAGGTGCAGCAGCACTTAGGCGAGGACCGCGTACGTGCGGTAGCGATGGATTCAACAGATGGTTTATTGCGCGGCATGCCCGTTCTTGACCTTGAATCGGCAATTAAAATGCCTGTCGGCGAAAATATTAAAGGCCGTGTATTTAACGTGGTTGGTGATGCTATCGATGGTATCGCAAACTTAGATAAATCAGCAGGTCGCCCAATACACGCTGCCCCTCCGCGTTTTGAGGACCTGGCAACAGAAGCAGAGGTATTATTTACCGGTATTAAAGTAATTGACTTATTAGAGCCTTATGTAAAGGGTGGTAAAATTGGATTGTTTGGTGGTGCCGGTGTAGGTAAAACCGTATTGATCCAGGAGCTGATCAACAACATCGCGAAAGCGTATGATGGTTTATCAGTATTTGCCGGTGTGGGTGAGCGTACACGTGAAGGTAATGACCTTTTGCGAGAGATGTTGGAATCAGGCATTATAAAATATGGCGATGCATTTATGCATTCAATGGAAGAAGGCGGCTGGGATCTTTCAAAGATCGACAATGAGGCTTTAAAAGACTCAAAAGCGACCTTCGTTTTTGGACAAATGAACGAGCCTCCTGGCGCACGTGCACGTGTGGCGCTTTCAGGTTTAACTATTGCAGAATATTTCCGTGATGGTGATGCAGAAGGCAAAGGCCGTGATATCTTATTCTTCGTTGATAACATCTTCCGCTTTACACAAGCCGGATCTGAAGTATCAGCGTTATTGGGCCGTATGCCATCTGCGGTGGGTTACCAGCCAACTTTGGCAACAGAGATGGGTACCATGCAGGAGCGTATTACTTCAACAAAACGTGGTTCAATCACATCAGTACAGGCGGTTTATGTACCTGCGGATGACTTGACCGACCCTGCGCCGGCTACAACTTTTGCCCACTTAGATGCTACAACCGTATTGTCACGTAAAATTGCCGAGCTTGGTATTTACCCTGCGGTGGATCCTTTGGATTCGACCTCACGTATCCTTAGCCCTGCTATCTTAGGCGACGAGCATTACAACACCGCTCAGCGCGTTAAAGAAACTTTACAACGTTACAAAGAGTTACAGGATATCATCGCCATCTTAGGTATGGACGAGTTATCTGAAGAAGATAAATTGGTAGTATCACGCGCACGCCGTGTACAACGTTTCTTATCTCAGCCATTCCACGTTGCCGAGCAGTTTACCGGCTTAAAAGGCGTATTGGTTGATATTAAAGAAACCATCAAAGGCTTTAACATGATCATGGATGGCGAAGTTGACCAATATCCTGAAGCAGCATTTAACCTTGTAGGCAGCATTGAAGATGCTATTGAAAAAGGTAAAAAATTATTAGAAGAAGCAAATGCTTAATTAGAATCAAGAGACAAGAATCAAGAACCAGGACAGTAAAATCTTGTATCTTGATTCTTGACTCTTAACTCTCACAAAACATGACATTAGAAATTCTTACCCCCGATAAAAAAGTGTTTGAAGGCGAAGCTACCTCGGTAACTCTTCCGGGCACTTTGGGCTTTTTTGAGATATTAAACCACCACGCCCCCATCATTTCTACCTTGCAGGATGGTAAAGTAGTTGTGCGCGGCAGTGGTAAAGAAGAAGTTTTTTATATAAAAGGTGGTGTTGTTGAAGCTTCAAACAATGTAGTAACCGTACTTGCCGAAGGCATAGAACAACGCTAATCTTTAAGATAATTTATGAAGGAAGCCTGGATTTATCCGGGCTTTTTTGTTGGGGATTTTATTCTCTACTCCAACGCTTCCGACAACATCAGCAAAAACGGCAAAGCCCGATTATAATCCAACAACTCATATTCTAATCCTAACAATCTTATATTACTATAATAGGTCTGATGGTCGGTATAATAGCTTTTCTCTGATTGAATGAACCAGGCTTTGTCGCCCAATTTTTGCGCTAAGAACCATTTTTCAAGCAAGCGGGCTGTACGACCGTTACCGTCATTAAACGGATGGATCTTCACAAATGCTAAATGGATCAACGCCGCAAAAAAGAAAGCTTCTTCAATACGCAACTCTGTATTAAGTAAAACAGCTATATCATTATACAGTTTATTAATTTCTGTCTTTACGATGCCTGGCGCACAGGCTACATATTCAATCTTACCGTCACTTGTGGTTACAAACATATTACCGGTGCGTAAAGCGCCGCGTTGTTGTTTTTGCAAAATATGGGCAGTTAATAGCGTATGCGCTTCCTTAACAGAATCTTCATTTAAAGGCGTCTTTTTTGCAAATTGGTAGGCTTCGTACAAATCGTCAATTTTTTGTGTATGATCCGGTGTAAACTTTACCCCCATCAGTTTATGTTTGATGAAAGAATCCAGCTCCATTTTTTCACCTTCAATTTTTGACGAAAAAACTGCCGATACTGACGTGTAAAAGCTAAAAGCATCTACAGACAGCTCACTATCCTTTAGTGCATCAAACTTTTCGGCCATGGTTTGGCTTACATGTCCGCAATAGTCTTCAAGCAAGGCCGTCGGCAATATCTCAAATTGCGTTTTCTTCATCTTTTAGTAACAAGTATCAGCACCAAATATACCATCAATAAATAACAACTTTTTACGGCCCTACCCCAATTTCAGGCAGAAAAATCACTCTTTACTATGCATGCATAAAATCAATACCGAATACCGTTTTGAACTTTGGTATAGTTAGCTAAAAATTATATTTCATTAATTAATATAAAAAACGAATTATAAATCATAATTATATAAAATAAAAGAATATAATACTTAATTGAAAAAATCACATTAACCTATTGCCAGTTTTTTTGTGGATGCCTATCTTAACAGTAACATAAAAGCAATCATTAGGAAACCTAATTCCTGCAATAACTAATACTACTAAAAAATGAGTTCATCTAACAGCACAACCGGCGTAGAGTTAAATAAATATAGTAAAACTTTTACGCAGGATCCTACTCAACCTGCCGCACAGGCCATGCTTTACGGCGTTGGCTTAACCGACGACGACATGCAAAAAGCACAGGTCGGCGTGGCAAGTATGGGCTATGACGGCAATACTTGTAACATGCACCTTAATGACCTGGCTAAGATCGTTAAAGAAGGTATTTGGAACGAGGATCTGGTCGGGCTGATATTTAATACGATTGGTGTGAGCGATGGCATGGGCAACGGTACCCCGGGTATGCGTTATTCATTAATCAGCCGTGATGTTATTGCAGATTCTATCGAAGCGGTTACCGCTGCACAATATTATGATGGTTTGATCACCCTGCCGGGTTGCGACAAAAACATGCCGGGCTCTATTATGGCTATGGGCCGTTTAAACCGTCCGTCTATCATGGTTTACGGCGGTACTATCCACCCTGGTCACTGGAAAGGCGAAGACCTGAACATTGTATCGGCTTTTGAAGCTTTGGGTAAAAAAATTGCCGGCACTATAAGTCCTGAAGATTTTCAGGGTATCATTAAAAATGCCTGCCCGAGCGCGGGTGCCTGTGGCGGTGTTTATACAGCTAATACCATGGCTGCTGCTATTGAGGCTATGGGCATGAGCTTGCCTTATTCATCATCGAACCCTGCTTTAAGCGATGAGAAAAGAGCAGAATGTTTAGCGGCAGGTAAAGCAATAAAAATTTTATTAGAGAAAGATATTAAACCAAGCGATATCATGACCCGCAAAGCATTTGAAAATGCGATAGTGGTAATTATGGTATTGGGCGGCAGCACCAACGCGGTATTGCACATGATAGCCATGGCAAAAAGCGTTGATGTAAAATTAACCCAGGACGATTTTCAGGAGATCAGCAACCGCATACCGGTACTGGCCGATATGAAGCCAAGCGGTAAATATATGATGACCGATCTGCACAATGCCGGCGGTGTGCCAGCGGTAATGAAATACCTGTACAAACAAGGCTGGTTGCATGGCGATTGTATGACAGTAACCGGTAAAACCGTAGCCGAAAACCTGGCAGACGTACCTGATCTGGATTTTAGCAAGCAAGATATTATCTGGCCGGTTGAAAAACCTGTTAAGGCCACCGGGCACTTACAGATCCTTTACGGAAACATTGCCGAAGGTGGCAGTGTAGCTAAGATCAGCGGTAAAGAGGGCGAGCGTTTTTCAGGACCTGCCCGTACGTTTGATGGTGAGTTTGAACTGATTGATGGTATACAAAGCGGCCGAGTCAAAGCGGGTGATGTGGTAGTTATCCGCAACGTGGGCCCTAAAGGCGCGCCCGGTATGCCTGAGATGCTTAAACCAACATCAGCCATTTTTGGTGCAGGTTTGGGTGCATCGGTAGCATTGATCACCGACGGCCGTTTTAGTGGTGGTACCCACGGGTTTGTGGTAGGCCACATCACCCCCGAAGCTTTTGACGGGGGCGCTATAGGCTTGATACAGGATAATGATCCGATAGAAATTGATGCTACCACAAACAGCATCAACCTTAAAATATCTGATGAGGAACTTGCAGCACGTAAAGCCGCATGGAAACAACCCGCTTTAAAAGCTACTAAAGGGCTATTATATAAATATGCCAAAACTGTTTCAACTGCAGCCGAAGGCTGCGTAACAGACGAGTTATAGCCCCCCTGCCCCCTAAAGGGGGAGTAAGAGGGAACTAATAAAATTAAATAAATCCGAAATCTAATCCCGATAGCTATCGGGACGATATCCGAAATAAAAAACAAGAGTATGGAAGTTGCACAACAAGAAATACTAACAGAAACAGCTACCAAGGCAACCACAAAGGTTTCCGGATCGGTAGCTTTATTAGAAGCATTAATTGCAGAAGGCGTTGATACCATTTTCGGTTATCCGGGTGGTGCCATCATGCCTATTTATGATGCTTTGTATGATTATAATGATAAGCTTAACCACATTTTGGTTAGGCATGAGCAGGGCGGCACACATGCCGGCCAAGGCTATGCACGTACATCGGGCAAAGTGGGTGTGGTTTTCGCTACCAGCGGGCCAGGCGCTACTAACCTGGTAACCGGTTTGGCCGACGCGCAGATTGACAGCACACCCTTGGTTTGTATAACCGGGCAGGTATTCGCTCACCTTTTAGGTACCGATGCTTTCCAGGAAACTGACGTGATCAACATCACAACACCGGTTACCAAATGGAACTACCAGGTAACTGATGCCAACGAGATCCCCGAAGTTATTGCCAAAGCTTTTTACATTGCAAAAAGCGGCAGGCCGGGTCCGGTTTTAATTGACATCACCAAAAATGCTCAGATCCAGTTATTTGACTACGAAGGCTATACCAAATGTGAGCATATCCGCAGTTATCGCCCAAAACCTATTGTACGCCCGCAGTATATCGAGCAGGCGGCAGCTTTAATTAACCAGGCTAAAAAACCATTTATATTATTTGGCCAGGGGATATTATTAGGTACTGCCGAGCAGGAGTTCAAGGCATTTGTTGAAAAAAGCGGTATCCCGGCAGCGTGGACCGTATTAGGTGCAGGCGCTATCCCTACAGACCACCCGTTAAACGTGGGTATGCTGGGTATGCATGGTAATTACGGCCCTAACGTATTAACTAACGAGTGCGATGTGTTAATAGCCATAGGCATGCGTTTTGACGACCGTGTAACAGGCCGCCTGGATAAATATGCTAAACAGGCAAAGGTTATCCACTTGGATATTGACCCTGCCGAAATTGATAAGAATGTTAAAACAACCGTACCTGTTTGGGGCGATTGCAAAGAAACATTGCCTTTACTAACTGCTTTGGTTGAAGAAAAACAACACACCGAATGGTTAGCTAAATTTAAAGAATACACCCGCCAGGAAACTGAGGCCGTTATTGAAAAAGAACTTAACCCTCAAACAGGCGAAATGACCATGGGTGAGGTAATTAAACAATTAAATGACCTTACCGGTGGCGAAGCTGTTATTGTAACCGACGTTGGCCAGCACCAGATGGTGGCTTGCCGTTACGCTCAGTTTAACAAAACGCGCAGCAATGTAACCAGCGGTGGCTTAGGTACTATGGGCTTTGCATTACCTGCTGCCATAGGCGCAAAATATGGGGCACAAGACCGTACCGTAGTAGCTATTATTGGCGACGGCGGGTTCCAGATGACCTGCCAGGAGTTAGGCACTATCATGCAGAGCGGTGTTGATGTAAAGATCATTATCCTGAACAACCGTTTCCTGGGTATGGTTCGTCAATGGCAGGAACTGTTTAATGACCGCAGGTATTCGTTCGTTGATATTCAAAGCCCTGATTTTGTGGCATTAGCTGCAGCTTATCGCATACCGGGCAAACGCATTGACGAGCGTGCAGACCTGCAGGGTGCCTTAAAAGAAATGCTGGATAACAAAGGTTCGTTCCTGTTAGAGGTGATGGTAACCAAAGAGAACAATGTATTCCCGATGGTACCGCAAGGCTGCAGTGTTAGTGAAATAAGGCTTAAATAAGTAAAAAGGTAAAAGCTGAAAGCTAAAAGGTTAATGACCAATGACAGCGAAGCTAAATGACCAATGACTAATTAATAAGACAATGAGCAACGAAGAATTAGGCAAGCAGGAATATAACATCACTATCTATACAGAGAACCAGGTTGGTTTATTGAACAGGATAGCGATCATATTTACGCGCCGTAAAATAAATATAGACAGTTTGAATACTTCTCCATCAGAAATTGAGAGTATCCATCGTTTTAATATCGTTATCACCGAATCAGAAGAAGTGGTACGCAAACTTACCCGCCAGATCGAGAAACAGGTGGAGGTTTTAAAAGTGTATTACCATACTAATGAGGATGTGATCTGGCAGGAACTTGCCCTGTACAAAGTATCAACAGATATTATTGCAGAGAAAGTTAGCGTTGAGCGTTTATTACGCGAAAACGGTGCACGCGCGGTGGTGATCCGTAAGGATTATACCGTGTTTGAAACTACCGGCCATCGGGAAGAGACCGACAACCTGATCAGCATTCTACAGCCTTACGGACTGATAGAGTTTGTACGCAGCGCCAGGGTAGCTATTATTAAAGACAGCGAAGGCTTTAACTCAAAACTGCGCGAATTTGAAAGATTAGAACCGGGCGAAGAAGTAATTGAGAACGAATATTTGAACAAAGGCAGCAAGGTATTTACCATGTAGCCGAGAACAAAATAGAATAAGAATCGGTGTAATCGAAAACACATCGGTGTAATCAAATAAACAAGTAACAACATAAACAATCGATGCGAATCGGTTAAATCAAACAATAAAACAACAAAAAAATGGCAAAATTAAATTTCGGCGGTACTGAAGAAAATGTAGTAACCCGCGAGGAGTTCCCTCTATCGAAAGCACAAGAGATCCTGAAAAACGAAACTGTAGCTGTAATTGGTTATGGCGTACAAGGCCCGGGTCAGGCACTTAACCAAAAAGACAACGGTATCAACGTAATTGTTGGTCAGCGTAAAAATTCAAAAACATGGGATAAAGCTATCAGCGATGGTTTTGTACCGGGCGAAACCCTTTTTGAAATTGAAGAGGCTTTAGAAAGAGGAACCGTAATTTGTTATTTATTAAGCGATGCTGCACAGATTGCTTTATGGCCAACTGTTAAAAAACACCTTACTCCGGGTAAAGCATTATACTTTTCTCACGGGTTTGGTATCACTTTCAACGAGCAAACAGGTATTATCCCTCCTGCTGATGTTGACGTATTTTTGGTTGCTCCAAAAGGATCAGGTACTTCATTACGCCGTATGTTCCTGCAAGGCCGTGGCTTGAACTCAAGCTACGCTATCCACCAGGATGCTACAGGCAAAGCTTTTGAGCGTGTTATTGCTTTAGGTATTGCTGTAGGCAGCGGTTACCTGTTCGAAACAAACTTCAAAAAAGAAGTTTATAGCGATCTAACCGGCGAGCGTGGTACTTTAATGGGTTGTATTCAGGGAATCTTCGCTGCTCAGTACGAAGTATTACGCAGCAACGGCCACTCTCCATCTGAATCATTTAACGAAACTGTTGAAGAGTTAACCCAATCATTAATGCCTTTAGTTGCAGAAAATGGTATGGATTGGATGTATGCAAACTGCTCGACCACTGCACAACGCGGCGCTTTAGACTGGTGGAAACCTTTCCGCGACGCTACTAAACCGGTGTTTGAAGAATTGTATAACAGCGTTGCTACCGGCAAAGAGTCACAACGTTCAATCGACTCAAACAGCAAACCAGATTACCGCGAGAAACTGGATGCTGAATTGGCAGAATTACGCGAAAGCGAATTATGGCAGGCAGGTAAAACCGTACGTAGCTTACGTCCGGAAAACCAGGCTGTAGAAGCATAAGCCCCCCTGCCCTCCATAGGAGTCCTTCGGACCCTAAAGGGGGAGTACCAGGGCAAATAAATTTAGCGATGGGTTTATACCCATCGCTATTAATGAAACAACAACAAACAATAAAAGATATGTTACACGATCCAAACCGAGTCTATGTTTTTGATACCACGCTACGCGATGGCGAGCAGGTACCGGGCTGCCAGTTAACCACCCCAGAAAAGATTGAGATTGCGCATGAACTGGAAGCATTAGGCGTTGACATTATTGAAGCAGGCTTCCCGATATCAAGCCCCGGCGATTTCCAGAGCGTGGTAGAGATATCAAAGGCTGTAAAGAACCCCACCGTTTGCGCGCTAACCCGTGCCAACAAAGGCGATATAGATGCCGCTGTCGAATCGCTTAAATATGCAAAGCACCCGCGCATACATACAGGTATTGGCTCGTCTGATATGCATATCAAACATAAATTTAACAGTACCCGCGAAGAGATATTGGAGCGCGCTGTTGAAGCCGTAAAATACGCCAAGAAATCTGTTGAAGATATTGAGTTTTATGCAGAGGATGCCGGCCGTGCCGACGTTCATTACCTGGCACAAATGGTTGAAGCTGTTATCGCCGCAGGCGCGACAGTGGTAAACATCCCTGACACTAACGGCTATTGCCTGCCGGACCAATACGGAGCAAAAATTAAATTCCTTAAAGAGAACGTTAAGAATATAGATAAGGCCATTATATCTGTGCATTGCCATAATGACCTGGGTTTAGCTACGGCAAACTCAGTTGCAGGCCTGCAAAACGGTGCCCGCCAGATAGAGGGTACCATTAATGGCATTGGTGAGCGTGCGGGTAATACTTCAATTGAAGAAGTGGTGATGATCTTAAAAACTCACCAGGTATTGGGCCTATATACCAATATCAATGCTAAGAATTTTTATGAGCTGAGCCGTATGGTAAGCTCGCAAATGCGTATGCCGGTACAGCCTAATAAGGCTATTGTTGGCAGCAACGCTTTTGCACACAGTTCAGGCATCCACCAGGATGGTTTCCTGAAAAACCGTGAAAACTACGAAATTATCAGGCCCGAGGATGTTGGTTTCCCAAGCGCGAGTATTGTATTGACCGCCCGCAGCGGCAGGCATGCTTTAAAGTTCCACCTGGAGCGCTTAGGTTATAACCTTAGCAAAGAGGAACTGGCCGATGCATATCACCGTTTCCTTACTTTGGCTGATAGTAAATTAGATATAAATGATGAAGATCTGTTAACATTGGTGGCCGCTAATAAAATAGCATAAACTATCTTTGTATAACCGATTGTAATAAAACAAAATAACAATGAGCAAGACATTATTTGATAAGGTTTGGGACGCGCACGTGGTACGCAAGATCGAAGACGGGCCGGATGTGCTTTTTATTGATCGCCACCTTATTCACGAAGTTACCAGCCCGGTAGCCTTTTTAGGCTTAAAGAGCCGTGGTACAAGGGTATTATACCCTAACCGCACATTCGCTACTGCCGACCATAACACACCAACCATTCACCAGGACCAGCCGGTTGCCGATCCTTTATCGGCCAACCAGTTACACATGCTGGAAGAAAACTCAAAAGAATACGGCATCAGCCACTGGGGATTGGGCCATCAAAAAAACGGTATCGTTCACGTAGTAGGCCCTGAGTATGGTATTACCCAGCCGGGTGCAACCATCGTTTGCGGCGACTCGCATACATCAACGCATGGTGCTTTTGGCGCTATCGCCTTTGGTATCGGTACGTCAGAGGTTGAAATGGTTTTGGCTACCCAATGTATCATGCAGCCTAAGCCTAAAAAAATGCGCATTAACATTAATGGCAAATTAGGCAAAGCGGTTACACCAAAAGATGTTGCCCTGTTCATTATCTCACAACTGACCACATCAGGCGCTACAGGCTATTTTGTAGAGTATGCCGGTGATGTTTTTGAGAACATGACCATGGAAGGCCGTATGACCGTTTGTAACCTGAGTATTGAGATGGGTGCACGCGGCGGTATGATCGCTCCGGACGAAACTACCATTAACTATGTAAAAGGCCGCGAGTTTAGCCCTAAAGGCGAAGCATGGGACAAAGCGTTAGCTTACTACAAAACCTTAAAGACCGACGAAGGTGCGGTATTTGATAAAGAATTGACTTTTGATGGTTCAACTATCGAACCGATGATCACTTACGGTACCAACCCGGGTATGGGTATGGGTATATCGCATAACATCCCTGATGCCGAGCAGGTTGAAGGCGGTGTAGCGACTTACGAGAAATCATTAGGCTATATGGGTTTCCATGAAGGTGACGCCATGATAGGTAAACCTGTTGACTTTGTTTTTGTGGGCAGCTGTACCAATGGCCGTATTGAAGATTTCAGGGCATTTACATCGCTGGTAAAAGGCAAGCATAAAGCAGACAATGTTACGGCCTGGTTAGTACCCGGATCGCACATTGTTGAGGCGCAAATTAAAGAAGAAGGCCTGCTGGATATTTTGAACGAAGCCGGTTTCGAGCTTCGTCAGCCGGGTTGCTCTGCCTGTTTAGCCATGAATGACGATAAAGTACCTGCCGGCAAATACGCGGTGAGTACGTCAAACCGTAACTTTGAAGGCAGGCAAGGCCCGGGCGCACGTACTATGCTGGCCAGCCCGCTGGTTGCAGCAGCAGCAGCAGTTACCGGCGTAGTAACAGATCCGCGTACTTTAATTGAAGAACTTGTTTAACAGTCGATAGTCCATAGTCGATAGTCCATAGCCAAAATGCTATTTGTACTATCGACTATGGACCATGGACTATGGACCAATAAAAATATGGCTTACGATAAATTTAACATACTTACAAGCACCGCGGTACCACTGCCTATTGAGAATGTGGATACCGACCAGATCATCCCTGCCCGCTTTTTGAAAGCGACAGAGCGCGTTGGTTTCGGTGATAACTTATTCCGCGATTGGAGATACAATGCGGACAACACCCCAAAAAGCGACTTTGTGCTGAACGATCCTACCTATAGCGGCAAGATCCTGGTGGGTGGTAAAAACTTTGGCTCAGGCTCATCGCGCGAACACGCTGCCTGGTCTGTTTATGATTACGGTTTCCGTTGCGTGGTATCCAGCTTTTTTGCTGATATCTTCCGTGGTAACTGCTTAAATGTTGGTGTGCTGCCGGTACAGATCAGCCCTGAATTTTTAGAAAAGATCTTCGCGGCTATTTATGCTGATCCGAAAACAGAATTAGAGGTTAATTTAGAAGCGCAAACCATTACCCTGTTATCAACAGGCGAAAAGGAAAGCTTTGATATTAACGGCTATAAAAAGAACAACTTGCTTAACGGCTTTGACGATATCGACTATCTGCAAAGCATAAAAGGCGAAATTGAGGAATTTGCTAAGCAGCTTCCTTTATAAATTCCATAAAAAGCTCCCCTCTTGAGAGGGGGCGCGACGGACAGTGCGGCTGCAGGGGTGTGTTATGCAAAGCGACAGGACACACCCCTCCACCCCTCTCGAGAGGGGAATCGCACAGCCCGCCGCATTTTTATTAGACCACCAACCAAATGGACCGCAGGAAAATAGAGATAATGGATACCACACTCCGCGATGGAGAACAAACATCGGGGGTATCATTTTCCATATCAGAAAAATTAACCATTACCCAACTATTGCTTGAAGAGTTAAAGGTAGACCGCGTGGAGATTGCCTCTGCACGGGTATCTGAAGGCGAGTTCCAGTCGGTAAAGGCTATTATGGATTGGGCGGCAAGCCATAATTATACCGACCGTATTGAGGTACTATCGTTTGTTGATAACGGGGTATCTATCGACTGGATGATCAATGCCGGCGTTAAGGTGCAAAACCTGCTGACCAAAGGATCATTAAACCACCTTACCCATCAGCTTAAAAAAACACCCGAACAGCATTTTGCCGAGATAAAAAAGGTGATTGACCTTGCCGCCAAAAACGGCATAGCTACCAATGTGTATTTAGAGGATTGGAGCAACGGCATGCGTAACTCGCCCGAATACGTGTGGCAGTATCTCGATTTTCTGACCACGCAGCCGGTAAAGAGGTTACTGCTGCCGGATACGCTGGGCGTTTTGACACCTTTAGAGACTTTCCTTTTTATAAGCAAAGTGCGCGAAAAGTACCCGACAATGCACATCGATTTTCATGCGCATAATGATTACGACCTGGGTACTGCTAACGTTTTGGAAGCTGTAAAAGCCGGCGTAAATGGTTTACATTTGACCATTAACGGTATGGGCGAACGTGCAGGTAATGCCCCATTGGCAAGCGCTATTGCCGTACTGAATGATTTTGCACCTGATGTTAAGACACAGATAGAAGAATCATCTATTTACAAAGTGAGCAAGCTGGTGGAGACATTCTCGGGCGTGCGGATCCCGACCAATAAACCTATTGTAGGCGAGAACGTATTTACCCAAACTGCCGGCATCCATGCCGATGGTGACAATAAGAACAACCTTTATTTTAACGACCTGCTACCTGAACGTTTTGGCCGTAAGCGGGAATATGCCTTAGGCAAAACATCAGGCAAAGCCAATATTGAAAAGAACCTTCAGGAACTGGGCCTGAAACTGAACGATGCCGACCTGAAAAAAGTTACCCAACGCGTAATTGAACTGGGCGACAAAAAAGAAACGGTAACCAAGGAAGACCTGCCCTATATCATATCTGACGTATTGGACAGCAACTATTACGATCAGAAGGTGGTAGTTGAGTCGTACGTATTAACCAATGCTATGGGCCTGCGCCCTTCGGCTACGCTTTCGATAAATATTGAGGGCGAAAAGTTTGAAGAGAACGCGCAGGGCGATGGCCAGTTTGATGCGTTCATGAAAGCACTGGCAAAAGCTTATCAAAAGAAAAAAAGGAAATTACCAACGCTGATAGACTACGTGGTACGTATAGCGCCGGGCAGTAGCACCGACGCATTGTGCGAAACCATCATCACCTGGGAAACCCCTGAAAAGAAATTTATAACCCGCGGCTTAGATTCAGATCAAACCGTGTGCGCCATTAAAGCCACACAGAAAATGCTGAATATAATTTAAGAGGCAAGAATCAAGAGACAAGAAACAAGACTAAAGCAAAATAAATAAGTGAAATCACACCTTAATCGGTGAAATCAAAAAAATCATAATGAAACTAAATATCGCCCTTTTGGCAGGAGACGGCATCGGTCCGGAAGTTATTGACCAGGCTGTGAAAGTATCAAACGCTATCGCAAAGAAATTTAACCACGAAATTGAATGGACATCGGCCCTTACCGGCGCTGCTGCTATTGACGCCGTTGGCGAGCCTTACCCTGATTCGACCCACGCGGTTTGTATGGCCGCCGACGCGGTATTGTTTGGCGCTATTGGCCACCCGCGTTTTGATAACGACCCTACCGCTAAAGTGCGCCCTGAGCAGGGTTTACTTAAAATGCGTAAAGCATTGGGCCTGTATGCCAACGTGCGCCCTACTTTTACATTCCCGTCGCTAATTGATAATTCGCCGCTTAAACGCGAGCGCATTGAAGGTACTGACCTGATCATTTTACGTGAGCTGACCGGTGGCATTTATTTTGGCGAACGTGGCCGTAAAGATGATGGCGATACCGCATTTGATACCTGTACCTATACTAAAGAAGAAGTTGTACGCCTGGCTAAATTGGGTTTTGAAATGGCCATGCAACGCGGCAAAAAGCTTTGCTGTGTTGATAAAGCCAACGTACTGGAAACCTCACGCCTTTGGAGACAAACTGTACAGGCTATGGAAAAAGATTATCCTGAAGTTACGGTTAGCTATGAGTTTGTTGACGCCGTGGCTATGCGCCTTGTACAATGGCCAAGCAGCTATGACGTATTGATCACTGAAAACTTATTTGGCGATATCCTGACCGATGAGGCATCAGTTATCTCCGGTTCGATGGGATTAATGCCATCATCATCAATCGGGGTTCATACGTCGTTATTTGAGCCTATTCACGGTTCTTATCCGCAGGCAGCAGGTAAAGACATTGCTAATCCGTTAGCTACCGTGCTTTCAGCCGCTATGATGTTTGAAGACGCTTTCGGTTTGAAAGAAGAAGCAGCCGCTATTCGTGATGTGGTTAACAAGTCACTGGCCGAAGGTGTTGTTACCGAAGACTTGGCCGGCAAAAACAAAGCCTACAAAACTAGCGAAGTTGGTGACTGGCTGGCAGCGAACGTGTAACCCCCTAACCCCCTGAAGGGGGAATAATTAACAATATTCAAAGCCCTGTTTATAATAGGGCTTTGTCATTTAACACCCATCGTCATTCTGAGCGATAGCGAAGAATCTTGTACGAGCGATCTGTCGCCAGGCGTTTAAGATTTCTCACTCGTTCCTCGTATCGAAATGACATTAAAGGTTAACTTTGCAACCTCAAAAATATACTGTATTATGTCAGGTACTGCTCAACTAAATTCTGAAGCCGCGGCACAGCGCCTGGCCGATGTTGTAAAACATACCCCGCTTATTTATAATCCCCGCTTATCAGAAAAATACGATTGCGAGATCTACCTGAAACGTGAGGACCTGCAGGTGGTACGCTCCTACAAACTGCGCGGCGCTTATAACATGATCAGCCAGCTGTCTGCCGAAGAATTAAGCCGAGGGGTTGTTTGCGCCAGCGCGGGTAATCATGCGCAAGGTGTAGCTTTTTCATGCGATAAGCTGGGCACCAAAGGAGTAATTTTTATGCCCGAGATCACTCCGAAACAAAAGGTACAGCAAACAGAAATGTTTGGCAACGGCAGCGTTAAACTGGTTTTGGTAGGCGATACTTTTGATGATTGCCTGGCGGAAGCTCTGGCTTATACCAAAGAACACCAGATGACCTTTATCCCCCCTTTTGATAATTACAGCATTATTGAGGGCCAGGGAACGGTAGGTGTAGAAATATTAGAAGACCTGCCCGGCACAGAAGTGGTGGTTATGCCTATCGGCGGCGGGGGCTTAGCAGCCGGTGCAGGAACCTACCTGAAAGAAAAAAAGCCTGGCATCACCTTAATAGGTGTTGAACCCGAAGGCGCACCTTCTATGCTTGAGGCGTTTAAACACGGCGGCCCGGTTACGCTGCAACAAATAGACAGGTTTGTCGACGGTGCATCGGTAAAACGTGTAGGTAATTTAACCTACGACCTGTGTGTAAATACACTTGACGATGTGAAATTAGTTGCCGAGGGAAAAGTATGTACCACCATATTAAAACTATACAACGAAGAAGCGATAGTGGTTGAACCCGCGGGCGCTTTATCGGTAGCAGTGTTAGACCAATGCATCGACCAGATTAAAGGCAAAAAAGTGGTCTGCGTGATCAGCGGCGGAAACAACGATATTGCCCGCATGCAGGAGATCAAGGAAAAGTCTTTGTTGTACGAGGGATTGAAGCATTACTTTATAGTACGTTTCCCCCAACGGCCCGGCGCGCTCAAATTATTTGTGAACAATGTATTAGGCCCGCATGATGACATTACCCGTTTCGAGTTTATCAAAAAGACAGAAAAGGAACAAGGCCCCGCACTGGTAGGGATCGAGCTAAGCAATAAAGAAGATTATACCGGCCTTTTAAAACGCTTTGAAGAGCACCGCTTCGAGGTTATCGAACTGAATAAAGAACAGACCTTGTTTGAGTATTTGGTGTGATCCCTATTAAACCATTGTCATTTCGATACGAGGAACGAGTGAGAAATCTTATACATGCGATCAGTAGCATGGTGTTTAAGATTTTTTCGCTATCGCTCAAGAGAATAGTCCTCACTTCGTTTCGAAATGACAACTTTGTGTTGGCGTTATTGCCCATTATTCAACGTCGGCAATACTCTTTTGTCTGCCGGTAATGCTTTGTATTTCTTGTAAGAGTCGTTAACATAAACCGCAAGCGATGGGCCTGTATTGCTTTTTACGTAGGCATAGCTTGGGCGGTACATCGCCATAAATGTTCTCAATTCTTCTCCTTTTAGCGGCACCAGCGAACCTACATAGGTTGCTGTATAATATTTATCTACATAACGCTCGCGCTCTTCACTGTCAAAATATTTCTTTAAGCGCCTTGCCCTTTTGGCTTCGCCCGAGAACCAGGTGCTTGGTGAAAATACGTAAACCTTACTTTTCTCATACACCTCTGGGTACTCGGCACGCGGATCAAATGTGGCTACCCTTGTTGAGGTAATATTTACCTCGTTCAATACTGTACCCATAGGTTTAAGCTCGACCTTTACAGGCCTCATGTCGGCCACAAACAAAGTATCAGACACATAACCCGGCGAATCAAAAACTATCGTATGTCCCGTTGCCGTATTAATTTCAAACCTGCCTTTTTCATCTGCCAGGCTTACTTTTTTACTGTTGATATCATGTATAAAAACAGTGCTTATTTTTGAGTTGCTTCCCAACTCAACTACAGTGCCTTTTAATGCATCCTGCGCGTTGGCAGTATAGGTAATAAACAGAGTTGCGAGGAAGATTAAATAGCGTTTCATAGGTTTATAGATTATTGTGTTAAGTTAAGTCAATTATAGTACCAATAGTAATAATTCAACTTTATTTAACAAATACATTACAAACAAAAAACCCGGCTTAAAAGCCGGGTTGATTTGTTATTGTTTTGTCCAAACGTTATTTGATAGGTTATAATCAGGCAACGTCGAGTCGGGGTTGTAAGTAACCGACTGAATTTCTTCGGTAGACGGGTACCTGAAAGACCAGCTTGTGTTGCGCTCCCAGATCTCGCCGGCAAAGTTTACACGTTCTGTTTTACCGCTAACGGTTTTGATCTCAAGTACCACAGGCATAGCCATTTTCTCCAGGTTATCAATAGTAATGATAGCGCCTTTTGCAGGGTCGTTATCAATATATTTAACACCACGCACGGCAACATCCAGGCGCCAGTTGTTTTCAAACCAGCCACGCCAAAACCATTGCAGGCTCTCGCCGGCGGCGTTTTCTATCGTGCGGAAAAAGTCATCAGGCGCAGGGTGTTTAAATGCCCAGCGGTTAATGTAAGTTTTAAACGCGAAATCAAAACGCTCAGGGCCTAAAATCTGCTCGCGCAACATGACAAGGCCTGCGCTTGGTTTACTATACAGCAGTGTACCCGTATTAGGTTCTTTAAGGTTATCCGGATTGCTTAAGATAGGTTCTAACCCAGGCCTGGTAAAGGCTTTCCACATAGCTTGCAAAACCACAGGATTAGGCTGTTTGTAAAACTCGCCGTTTAATGAGTTTTTGGTAGATAAGGTATTGATGAAAGTGTTAAAACCTTCGTCCATCCAGCCGTATAAACGCTCGTTAGACCCTACGATCATCGGGAACCAGGTATGTCCAAACTCGTGGTCAGTTACGCCCCAGCCGCCTTCTAAGCTGCAAAATACCAGGCCCGGGTATTCCATACCGCCTGCTTTACCGGCAACGCCAGTAGCATTAGGGTAAGGGAACTCAAACCATTTTTTTGAATTATATTCTATCGATGCTTTGATATACTCGGTACCGCGGCACCATTGTGCTGTGCCTTGTGCACTTTCAATTGGGTAGGCAGATATGGCTAACGATTTTTTTCCGCTTGGCAGGTTGATCCTGGCGGCATCCACAATAAATGATGATGAAGCCCCCCATGATGCGTCGCGCGCGTTGCTGATCTTGAAGTGCCAGGTAAGTTCAGATTTTCCTGCCGGACGTGAAGCCGGGTTGGTAACCTCGTCCGCTGTGCGGATCATCACTGTTTTATCACTGGCAGCTGCCGCTGCCCATCTTTTTTGCTGCTCGGGGGTATAAACGTCTTTGGCGTTCAGCAACTCGCCGGAGCATACTACAATATCTTTGGCAGGCGCGGTGATATTGATATCAAAATCGCCGTACTCTAAATAAAACTCGCTTTCGCCCGTGTAAGGCAAGGTGTTCCAGCCCTGCAAGTCGTCATATACGCACATGCGCGGATACCATTGCGCCACCTGGAAGATCTTTCCGTTTTTAGACTCACCTTTGTTTGTGCCCTGCAAAATTATCCCCATACGGTCAGACCCGTAAATAGGCGATACAAAAGAGTATTCTATCTTTAATTTCAGCTGTCCGCCACCTGCAGCAATTTGCGTTGGCAAAAACACCTGCATGCGGGTATCATTGATCATGAATTTAGCGTCGGCCTCGGTAACATTTTTGCTGCCTTTAACCTCGCTCAGTATTTTTACCGATTTGATCTTATAGCCGGCATCAAACACCTGGCCCTGGCCCCAGTTACGGCTTCTTAGCGTACCGGTTGCATCTAAGGGAACCTGTTTGTTACCCCTCGAATCCAGTTTGAACAAATTCTGGTCTAACTGCATCCATATAAAGCCCAGTTTTTGCGGACTGTTATTGGTATAAGTTAAAATTTCTGTACCTACAATTTCATTATTATCCTCGTGCAGGGTAGCATTTAACTGGTAGTCGGCACGATTTTGCCAGTATTTAGGGCCGGGTTGCCCATCGGCTGCACGTAAATCATTACCATTTTTAGTATAAAAAAACGGCTTGAAGGTTTCGTGGTAATCGTATTTTGTTTCGGGAGCACCGGGATCCGCAACTTCAACGGCACGGCCGGTATGAAGTTGTTGGGTAGCAGGTGCCGGCGTAGTTTGAGCCTTAGCGGTGGCCATACCAGCAAAAAAAGCCAGCGTTAAACCGGCAGTAATGTTCAATTTCATCAGCTAATTTTTAGTTTGAAGTGTAAAAATAAAAAAATTAGCGATTAGATAAACACGTAAGCAAATTATTACGAAAGCATCCGTAGAGACACAATACCTTGTGTCTCCGGAAACATATCCGTAGAGACGCAATGCTTTGCGTCTCACAACAATTATTCAGGACAGAGGCACAAAGTATTGTGCCTCTACGGCGTTGTTATTTATTGAAATGCTGTTTATACGCGGCTTCATCAAAACCGAAGTACAGAAAGCCGCCATCTTCAATAACGGGCCTTTTTATCATACTGGTTTTATGTTGCAGCAATTGCAAGGCATCTTCCTTGGTTTTGATGCAGTCCTTTGTTTCCTGGTCAAGCTGTTTCCAGGTTAGGCCCTGTTTATTCATGAATTTTTCGTAGCCGGCTTTGGTGTCCCATTCCTGCAGTTTCTCCGGCGATACGCCCAGCTTCTTAAAATCGTGAAATTCATAAACTACCTGGTTATTCTTGAACCAGTCGAGCGCTTTTTTAACCGTATTGCAATTGGTGATGCCGTAAACTTTCATGGGGTAAATTTAAGATTTAAAGTTGTGTAGTTGCAAACTACAAACATAATCGTCCGAAGTCAGGAGACTTCGGACAGCGGGGTCGAAATGACATATGTTTTTAAATTACTTATTAAACTTCGTCATCGTTAACTCTGTACCTATGGTAGCAAAGCTTTTTATCATTTCTATTGATCTATCTATCAATGCCGGCAGTTCGGGTTGTTCGTCGTCGTCAAAGCCGCTTAGCACATAGTCAACCTGGCGGCCTTTTGGATAATTGTTGCCAACGCCAAAACGCAGGCGGGCATATTCGTTATTACCTAAGGTAGCTTCAATATGTTTAAGTCCGTTATGGCCGGCGGCGCTGCCTTTTGGTTTAAGGCGCAGTGTGCCTAAAGGAAGGGCTATATCGTCAACCAATACCAGTACATTCTGTACCGGTATCTTCAGTTCTTTCATCCAGTGATTAAGCGCCTTGCCGCTTAAATTCATATAGGTTGTGGGTTTGATAAGATGCAGGGTACGGCTTTTATAAGTTACTTCGGTATAATAAGCCAGGCGCATGTTATGAAACTTTGCCCCCTCCTGCTTAGCCAGCTCATCCAATATCATAAAACCAATGTTATGCCTTGTATCGGCATACTCGGGGCCAATATTACCTAAACCTACTATCAGATATTTCATACTACTGTTAACCGGTGCCGGCCTGGGCGCCGGCTTTGGCTTTTTTAAAAATTTGCTAAAATATGGTTTGAACACAACTTCTATGATTACACCGATTATCGGATGATTCCACCGATATAAATCCTTTTTGCGAATATATCAATCCTAAAAAACAAAAGCGACAAGTATTAAACTTGTCGCTTTTAAAATCTGTGGAATCATTCACTCAATCAGTGAAATCCCTCAATTATTTTTTACCAGACGCTGCTTCTTGCTCAGCCTGACGTAACGCACGTGAAGTAGTTACAGATACTATGGTATCTTCTTTAGTGTTAAGGATAGTCAGGTTAGGGAAGCTGATCTCGCCAACTTTAACTGATTTACCTACCTCTAAAGCGGCAATGCTAACTTCAATAAAGTCTAAATGATCTTTAGGAAGCGCTTTGATCTTTAACTTACGTAACTTTTGTACCAGTTTACCACCCACTTTAACACCCGGAGAAGTACCGGTTAAACGTACAGGGATGTCGATAGCGATAGGCTTAGCCTGATCTAACAATAAAAAGTCTACGTGTATGATCTGCTCAGTTAATGGGTGGAACTGAAGATCTTTAATAATAGCCTGTGATTTAACGCCGGCAATGTCAAGGTCGATGAAATGAACAACCGGAGTATAAACTACGGGTTTCAAATCAGCTGCGGACACTGAAAAGTGGGTTTGTGTAGCACCACCGTAAAGCACTGCCGGTACCAAAGCCTGGTAACGCAGCTCTTTCGCGTCTCTTTTCCCTACGTTCTCTCTTAGAGAACCGCTAATAGCAATTGATTTCATTTTTAATTATTTATTTGTTTTTATTTAAAGCCCTACATCGCGCAGGGATATTTTTATTCATTATCAAGTCCTCTACTTTGGAGAGGATTTAGGTGAGGTTACTGCACCTTAAACAACTGGCTGATAGAGCCGTGTTCATTTACATTCACTATCGCTTTGGCAAACAGTTCGGCGGTTGATAACACGGTTATCTTTGGGCTTTGCTGTTTAAGCGGTATGGTGTCGGTAACTATCAGTTCTGTCAATGCCGAATTTTCAATGGTTTCGTAAGCGTTGCCTGATAATACAGGGTGCGTACAAACCGCGCGTACGCTGCGTGCACCACGGTCCATGATCAGTTGCGCCGCTTTGGCCAGTGTACGTGCCGTATCGCAAATATCGTCTATCAAAACAATGTCCTGGTCGGTAACATCACCTATCAGCGTCATTGATTCAATTTCATTGGCACGTTTACGCGTTTTATCGCAAATTACCACCTCGGCGTTAAAGAACTTTGCAAAACCACGGGCCCTGTATGATCCGCCCATATCAGGCGACGCAATGGTCAGGCTTTTTAAGCCCAGGCTTTTAATATAAGGCACAAAAATTATTGAGCCATCCAGGTGGTCAACCGGGATATCAAAAAATCCCTGGATCTGCGCTGCGTGCAGGTCCATGGTCATGATACGGTCAATACCCGCTGCTACCAATAAGTTGGCAACCAGCTTAGCGCCGATAGCAACGCGGGGCCTGTCTTTACGGTCTTGCCTGGCCAAACCAAAATAAGGGATAACAGCATTTACGTGATGGGCCGATGCACGACGGGCGGCATCGATCAGCATCAGTAACTCCATTAAATTATCAGTTGGCTGATGGGTTGACTGGATCAGGAAAACATCGCAACCACGTACAGATTCATTAAAATGCGGCTGAAACTCGCCATCGCTAAAGCTTGATAAACCAGAGTCGCCAAGCGGCTGGCCATAAGCACCGGCAATTTTTTGAGCCAGTTCTGTAGAACCGGACCCCGTAAATAATTTAACCGTGTTAAACTGTAATGGCATTTCTTGATGTCGGATGTCGAATGTTCGACTTCGGTTTTGTTAATAGCTATAAAAAACAATTTCGGATTTGAATCTTCCCGGAATAAATCCGACATCGAAAATCCGAAATCCGAAATTTGAATTGTTGCCCGACCAGGATTCGAACCTAGACAAACGGTACCAAAAACCGTCGTACTACCATTATACTATCAGGCAATCTCCACCTTCGAAACATACGTCCCGAAAAGGAATGCAAATATAAGACGAAATTTTCAACTTCAAAATGTAAATTGAAAAAAAAGCTAAGTTAAAAAAATGTCATTTCGATAGAGCTGTAAGGGATGCAGGGCGGGGCGAAAGAGAAATCTTATACATCATATTGGTAACGGGGCAGTTGACTAAGATTTCTCACTCGCTCTCCGCGCACCGGCAAACCGGCTCGTATCGAAATGACAATTCTTTTTCCATTGCCCATTTGTTAAAATACACAAAATCCCTCCTACCCAACGCCAACATCTGCTTAGTTTTGCTATTTTCGGCACCATAACCATCAACCGTAGTAATTTCGAGATGAATTATAATAAGATCAATAATCTTTTTGGCTGGATAGCTTTTGTTATCGCATCGCTAACCTATATTTTAACGTTAGAGCCATCGGCCAGCTTTTGGGATTGCGGCGAGTTCATTGCCTGTATCTATCGCCTGCAGGTAGCGCACCAGCCCGGCGCGCCACTGTTTACCATGATAGGTAAGGTTTTCTCATTATTATCCATGGGCGATGTTACCCGGGTAGCATACTGGACCAACGTGGCATCGGCACTGGCCAGCGGCGCTACCATCTTATTTTTATTCTGGACCATTACCGCGCTGGCTAAAAAGATCCTGGTTAAAAAAGCCGAGGACCTACATCTTACCAATATCATCCTGATCATGGGTGCCGGTTTGGTTGGCGCGCTTGCTTATACTTATTCTGATACATTTTGGTTCTCTGCTGTCGAGTCGGAAGTTTACGCACAGTCGTCCCTTTGTACCGCCATTGTATTTTGGGCGATACTAAAATGGGATGCCCACGCCGACGAACCTAATGCCGACCGCTGGATAGTTTTTATCGCCTATGTAATGGGCCTGTCTATCGGCATCCACCTGTTAAACTTATTGGCCATACCCGCCATAGCGCTGGTCATTTATTTCCGCAAATCAAAAACTGCCGGCACCTGGGGTACCATTAAGGCATTTTTACTGGGTGTGGCTGTAGTGGCAGCAGTGCTGTGGGGTATTATACAATACACGGTAAAAGGCGCCGCTTTTTCCGACCTGTTCTTTGTAAATACACTTGGCCTGGGCTTCGGCACAGGGGCTATCACGTTTTTCCTGCTGTTGTTTGCTACTATCATTACAGGTATAGCCTACACTATCAAACCGTCTAACAATATCATCATAGTCTCGGCTGTATGTTTTATTTTAACATTGACCATTGCCGCGGGTGTTACAGGTTTTGTTATGGCGATAATTATTGCCGCCCTGTTAGAGTACGGCATCAAGATCCGCACCAAGCGCTTTGCCTTAAACAGCTTTTTAGTTTGCACCGCTTTTATACTTTTCGGTTACAGCTCTTTTGTAATGATCGTGATCCGTGCCAAGGCCGGCACTAACCTTAACAACAGTAACCCGCAGGATGCCTTTGCGCTAAACAGCTACCTTAACCGCGACCAGTATGGCGACACACCTCTGCTATACGGACAGTATTTTGATTCGAAAGTTACCGAGCAGAATGACGGCGCTAACATTTACCGCCGCGGCGAAAAGAAATATGAAGTAGCAAGTAAAAAAATAAATTCGGTTTACGACAGGAATACCATTTTCCCGCGCATGTTTAGCCAAAAGCCCGGCCATGCCGACTTTTACCGCGAGTGGACAGGTTTAAGCGAAGGACAAAGCCCCTCATTTGGGGATAACCTTTCGTTCTTTTTTAACTGGCAGGTTAACCAAATGTACACCCGCTATTTCCTTTGGAATTTTGTGGGCCGCGCAAACGACCGCGACGGACAGGAAAAAGGCATTGACGGCGACTGGATAAGCGGCTGGAACTTTAATAAGCCCTTACCCTACTCGGTAACGCAAAGCAAAAGCTATAACCGTTTATTCTTTTTACCCTTGATATTGGGTTTATTGGGGATATACTTCCACTTTAAACGCAACCAAAAAGACGCAGGCGTGGTAGCGGTATTGTTTTTCTTTACCGGCATAGCCATATTGCTGTACCTTAACCAAGATCCGCTGCAGCCACGCGAACGTGATTATGCTTACGCTGGCTCGTTCTACGCCTTTGCTATCTGGATAGGTTTGGCAGTTTTATGTATTGCCGATCTGTTAAGTAAAAAAGAAAAAGCTAAAAACGCGGCCATTTTGTCTACTGTAGTTTGTTTAAGCGTGGGGCCCATTTTAATGGCCAACCAGGAGTGGGACGATCACGACCGCTCAACCAAGCTTACGCCGCATGATATGGCTTATAACTACCTTAATTCGTGCGCGCCAAATGCCATTTTATTTACTTATGGCGATAATGATACCTACCCCGTTTGGTATTTGCAGGAGGTAGAAAATGTACGCCCTGATGTGCGCATAGTAAACCTGAGCCTGTTGGGCACTGCCTGGTATATCCAGCAGATGAAAACCAAAATGAACGAATCTGCCCCGCTGCCCATAAGCATGGACGATAATAAATATAAAGCCGGCGTACGCGATGTTATTTTTTACAATGATGCCAAAATACCCGGATCATTAGAGTTAAAAGATGTATTTGAGTTTATCACATCTGACAATAAACAGGCAATGGCACAGCTGCAAAGCGGCGAAGATGTGAACTACCTGCCTACAAAAAATTTCAGGCTAACGGTTAATCCCGACCAGGTTGTAAGCACCGGCACCTTAGCTGCTGATAAAAAAGCGCAGATAGATACCGTAATTAACTTTACTTACCCGGGCGCTTATGTTACCAAGGATAACCTGGCCCTGATGGATGTACTGGTACATAATAACTGGAAACGCCCTATTTATTTCGCGGTAAGCGTACCGCCCGACAATTTTATGGGCCTGAATAAATATTTATATAACGAAGGCTTTGCCTACCGCCTGTTGCCACTAAAGCCGGATACAGCGGCGGCGGCTTCAGAATCAGGACAGATAAACGATATGGTGATGTATAACAACATCATGAACAAGTTTAAGTGGGGCAATTTTAAAACCGCTAAATACCTTGATGATGTATCATTAACCCAGATGTTCCCGATGGTTACCCGCTCGTACTTATCGCTGGCCGATAATTTACAAAAACAAGGACACGCCGACCTGGCTAAAAATGTACTACAAAAATACTATGAGGTTGCGCCCGATAATATCCCTGCGCCCGAAATTGCCTGGCGACAGTTTTACCTGGCCAAAGTTGCTTATCAATTAGGCGAAACCAAGCTGGCCGACAAAGAAGTTAACAAAATAGCCGACTACATAAATAACTCGCTTGCCTACAACCATACACTATTTAGCGATGGCAAACCGGCTGACCATAACCAGATCAGGTTTAACCTGTCGCTTTTAAACCAGATAGTGGTATTTACCAAAATATACAACCCTACCCTTAGCGACAAATGGAAAGCCCCGCTTGACAAGTACATTAAAGATTTTGGGGCGACGCTGCAGTATTAGGTTCTTTAAAAATATCTGTAACAACAAAGGGCATCATGACGATCATGGTGCCCTTTGTTGCATTAAGATAATGCGTTGTGTTAATTAATGTTAAAGAAAATACAGGGTAAAAAGGCAGTTGTATATTTGCATAACCACAACATTATCAGTTACCTAAAACTTAAACTATGTTAAAAATCATTTTCATGGCTATCATATCTGCATTTTGCACAAACATGGCCGATGCACAAAATAGTTTCAATATCACCATAAAACTTGATAGCAGCATTATCACAAAAAATATTCAAATTCAATATTATGACGGCAAAAACACTACGTTCCTCCCGGATACTTTTGGCAACGCAAGAACATTTGTTTTTAAAAGTGAATATTACTCGCCTTTAGCATCTTTTACTATCAGCTATACCGATTCGGCAAAGAATTTCTATGGCAATGATTTTTTTTTGAACAACAAGCCTGCAATTATCAATTTTCATTTCACAGTAAATAAGGAAAATAAATTAGGCTATACTTATATTCAAAATGCAACGCCTATTTATGACACCGTTAGTAATAAGATCTGGGTAAAATATCGGGCCTTTATGACGGACAGTTCAATGACCAAAGAAAATGAAGAGTTTGACGCCTTTTTAAAAAATCACCCGGGTTTCATAACAAACGATTCGCTCAATAGCGTTTTTAAAAAATATTATAAAATACACATAAATCGCGTAATGCGGTTCTTAAAGCAATATCCAAATGACTATTTTTCATTTTGGTATTTCATTAACCAGGTAGCGCAGCCGGGGCAAATATTAAGGAAAGATACCGCTTATTTAAAAGAGCAATTAGCCTATATAAAGGCTGTATTCCCGGCTAAATTCACCGGCAGTGTTGAGGGGCAGGAATTAATTAAAAATTATGCAGCCGCAATAAATCCGCCCCCGTTAAAACTCAATGAAGCCGTGCCCTCATTTACAATAACTACCATTGATGGTAAAAAAATCAGTTTAAAAGACTTACGAGGTAAATACGTGTTACTGGATTTTTGGGCCACCTGGTGCGGCCCTTGTTTAGCTGAAATGCCGTTTGTAAAAGGAGTAAGGAAAAATTATCCTGATGAAAAATTAGTGATTGTTGGAGTGAGCTCTGATTACGATTCAAAAAAATTCATTGAGTTTGTAAAACAAGAGAACATGAACTGGCCCCAATTTTACGACAAAAACCGGGTGATCAGTAAGCTTTATGGTGTTGACGCAATCCCGTTAATGGTTTTGATAAATAAGGAAGGAAAAATGATCTATAAAAGCGATTTCAAACAAAATGATCAAAACGCATTACCTAAGGTGCTTGAAAGCATCAATTAATCTCTGTATTCTCACCTAAACTCAAACAATAAAGGGCATCATGATTATCATGATGCCCTTAAATCTTTCAAAGCTACAGTATCCGCTTAACCTTCAAGTACCACACCCATCGAGCAGAATTTGTCAATGCGCTCGGTAACCAGTTCGTTAACGTCGCGTTCTTTAAGGGCTTTTAGGTCTTTTATTAAATGTTTCTTTAAGATGTTGGCCATAGCTACCGGGTCCTGGTGTGCGCCGCCAAGTGGTTCTTTGATCACGCCATCGATCAGCTTATTCTTAAACATCTCGGTAGATGTTAGTTTCAGCATTTCGGCAGCACGCTCTTTTTGTTCCCATGTTTTAAACAGGATGGTCGAGCAATTCTCCGGCGATATTACCGAATACCATGAGTTATCCAGCATTAAAACTTTATCGCCAATGCCAATACCCAAGGCACCGCCCGATGCACCTTCGCCGATCACCACACAAATAACAGGTACTTTTAATACCGCCATTTCTAATAAGTTACGTGCTATGGCTTCGCCCTGTCCACGCTCTTCGGCCTCAAGGCCCGGGAACGCGCCCGGTGTATCGATCAAAGTAACTACGGGTTTACCAAATTTTTCGGCAAGTTTCATCAGCCTTAAAGCCTTGCGGTAACCTTCGGGATTAGCCATACCGAAGTTGCGGTACTGGCGCTCTTTGGTATTACGCCCTTTTTGATGGCCGATAAACATTACCGTTTCGCCGTTCAGCGTGCCAAAGCCGCCTATAATGGCTTTATCGTCGCCTACAGTACGGTCGCCGTGTAACTCGATAAAATCATCGCACATCAGCTCCAGATACTGTAAAGTATAAGGCCTTTCGGGGTGGCGCGAGATCTGAACTTTTTCCCAGCCGCTAAGGTTGCTGTATATTTCTTTCTTGGTTGTTTCTAATTTACTCTCCAGCTCAGCCACTGTTGCAGACATGTCTAACTTATTTTTGTCTTCAACCTGCTTTACTTTTTCAATCTGTTGAAGCAAATCTGCCAATGGTTTTTCAAAATCAAACGTTATCTTCATATCTAACTAATGAGGCCGCTAAATTAAATAAATCAAACGGCATATTTAAGGTACAAATCAAATTGATTAAGCCCTCCCTACCGGGGAGGGTTGGGTGGGGTTTTTTGCAAACTTTCAAACTTAGCCATTTGCTTTTGCGACAGCAGCTTTTCTGTTGATAAACAAGCCTGTAGCAGCGCGTTTTTTAATTCGCCCTGGTATAAGCCGTAACGGTTTGTAAAGAATATCAGGTTACCTTCGTCCATTTGCCTGCTCTTAAACAAGCTGTCCAGCATTTTTTCGGTATTGATAACCGAGCCGCCAATTTGCAGCCTGCGGCTGTGCAGGTACTTGCTGGCTTCGGTTAGTTTTTGAATTTGTACCGGGCTCAGGTCAAGCTCGTGCTTAAATTTAAGCACCTTGTCAGGCAGCGGATAGTGGTTCATTTCGGCAACCTGGGCAAGGTCTTCGCCTGCCTGGCCTTTTAAATAAGCCTCATACTGTTGATAGGTTAATGTACGCACCGGCGACTGTTTGCCGGCAGTATCCACGGCAGATTGCGCGTAAACCGACGCGCCGCTTAGTATCAGCATGAAATAAAGTAAGGTTTTGATCATAGTAAATGCAATGTTTTCCTGTAAACGGTTTTTTTGAAGTAAAGTTCGTTTATTTTTACATTTAACCAGATCAAACCACCCTTATGAACGTTACCGAAGTAATAGATCTGCTTAAAAATAAAGCCGATAGCAAGTACCACACGGGCATGTTGCGCTTCGGCATAGACAATGATAAAGCGCTGGGCGTTAAGATCCCCGAGGTAAGAAAACTGGCCAAACTGATCAAAAAGGACCACGATCTGGCACAACAATTATGGGACACCGGGATCCACGAAGCCCGCATCCTGGCCTCCATGATCGACGACCCGGCACTCGTAACCCCGGCGCAAATTGATGCCTGGACCAAAGACTTTAAAACCTGGGACGTTTGCGACCAGGCTTGCGGCAACCTGTTTGACCGCACACCTTACGCCATTGAAAAAGCATTAGAGTTTAGCAGCCACGAAGAAGAATTTATAAAACGTGCCGGCTTTGTACTAATGGCCGAAATGGCCGTACACCATAAAAAAGCCGACGACCTGGTATTCATTCAGTTCTTCCCCATCATAGAGCGCGAGGCCTGGGACAACCGTAACTTCGTTAAGAAAGCTGTTGACTGGGCACTGCGGCAAATTGGCAAACGCAACGGCACACTTAGGCCCCTGGCCATACAATGTGCCGAACGTATTTTATTACAGGACAACAAAGCGGCCAAATGGATCGCGGGGGATGCGTTGAGGGAGTTGAAGGGAAAAGTGTAATTATTTAAAGGTTTTAACTAATAATTGCACACTGAGATAAGCAGTCCGCTCTTGGCCGCGGAGGCCAGTTACTTTACCTTAGATGCAAAGTAACCAAACATCAAGCCAATTCGATCGCTTCATCCGCACGGGCCATACTCCCGGCCCGGCGAATTGGCAGGCCTTTGCGCTCTTTTTTGGATTTTGTACAAATACGAGATTATTGTTATAAACGAAATGTCAGCAAAAAAGCTTCGGGTGAGGGAAGGTAAAACAATGGTGGCCTTGTGAGTTGGCACGGGCATTCGCAGGTTTTGCTGAAGCGATGGCAATGTGTGTGCGATAGCGGGGCAAAAGAGGCGCGGCCCGAGGTTTTACCTGCACTGCCGGGCAAAGGCTTTGAGCGCAAGAAGCCTCTTTGCTGACTTTTTGGTTCTTTTCATCAAGGAAAAGAACAAAGCCTACCCGTGGCAATTGAGCGCTACGACATAAGCTAAGTTAACACAGCGCAAATTTTCCCGTCCCGCAAAATCAAAAAAATATATCTTTGCCCCTATTATGAGCAAGAATACCGACGAATTGTTTAAAAACGTTATAGCACACGCCAAAGAGTATGGCTTTGTTTTCCCAAGCAGCGAGATCTATGACGGCCTGAGCGCCGTTTACGACTACGGCCAGTTTGGCGCCGAGCTGAAAAATAACATCAAAACCTACTGGTGGAAAAGCATGGTGCAATTACATGACAATATTGTAGGTATTGACTCGGCCATATTTATGCATCCTAAGATCTGGAAAGCCAGTGGCCACGTTGACGGCTTCAGCGACCCCATGATCGACAATAAAGACAGCAAAAAACGCTACCGCGCCGACCAGCTCCTGGAAGAACGCATAGCCAAACTTAATGAAGAAGGCAAAACCAGCGAGGCCGAAGAGTTGCAGATTGAAATGGATAACGCCCTAAAGGCCGAGAACCTGCCCCGTCTGCGCGAGCTGATCATCGAGCAAAATATTAAATGCCCTATAAGCGGCACCGCCAACTGGACCGAAGTTCGCCAGTTTAACCTGATGTTTAGTACGCAGGTTGGTGCCATTGCCGAGGAGTCGGACACCATATATCTGCGCCCTGAGACTGCGCAGGGTATCTTTGTAAACTACCTTAACGTGCAAAAATCAGGCAGGATGAAAATTCCGTTTGGTATTGCGCAAATTGGCAAGGCTTTCCGTAATGAAGTTATTGCCCGCCAGTTTATTATCCGCATGCGCGAATTTGAGCAGATGGAGATGCAATACTTCGTTCGCCCGGGCACGCAGAAAGAGTGGTTTGAAAAATGGAAAGAAACCCGTTTAAAATGGCACCTGGCCTTGGGTACCGATGCCGCCAAATACCGCTACCACGAACATACCAAACTTGCACACTATGCCGATGCCGCTTACGATATCGAGTTTGAGTTCCCATTCGGCTTTAAAGAGGTAGAAGGTATTCACAGTCGTACTGATTTTGACCTGAGCCAGCATCAGCAATACTCGGGCAAAAAAATGCAATACTTTGACCCTGAGCTTGACGAGAACGGCAAACCATACGGCAACTACGTACCTTACGTTATTGAAACGTCGATAGGTTTGGACCGTATGTTTTTATTGACCATGATCAACGCCTACGAGGAAGAAGACCTGAGCACCGACGAGAAGCAGGACAGCCGCACCGTATTGCGCCTGCACCCTTGCCTTGCCCCGGTTAAGGCCGCCATATTCCCGTTGACCAAAAAAGACGGACTACCAGAAAAGGCCCGCGAGATTATGGACACGCTGAAGCTTGACTTTAACCTGCAATACGAAGAGAAGGACGCCATTGGCAAACGCTACCGTCGCCAGGACGCTATTGGTACGCCGTTCTGCATCACCGTAGATCATCAGACATTGGAAGACAATACCGTAACCATCCGCCATCGCGACAGCATGAAACAAGAACGCGTAGCCGCCGCCGACCTGGATAAAATTATTGGCGACCTGGTAAGCTGGAAAAATTTATTGAAGTAAACTATCAACCATATCTGCTTATTTTTTAAATTTGTTATATGGAAACAGTTATCATGCATCCAAAAAACAATGAACAGCTATCTGCCCTAAAGGCATTTGCTAAAGCATTGAAGGTTGATTTTGAAACTACCAAAAGCCCTTATCATCCGGATTTTGTAGCTAAGATCAAAACCAGCAAAAAACAAGTAAAAGAAGGCAAATTCACTACCCTTGATCCGTCCAAATCCATATGGGAGAATTTAAGGTAATTGTATCTGAAAACGCCAAAAAAGACTTGTCGGCAATAGAAAAATCAGGAGACAAATCTTCCATAAAAAAAGTTGAACGTATAATTTCCGAGTTATATATCCATCCCGAAACCGGTATAGGTAAACCCGAAAAACTAAAGTTTGAATTGGCCGGATATTGGTCAAGACGTATCAATAAAAAAGACAGATTGGTTTATTTAATAGAAAACAACATTATTACCGTGACTATAGTTTCTGCAATAGGTCATTATGGCGATAAGTAAATAATTATTGATAACCTTACACACTATACCAAAAAGCCCGCTCATCAACCTGGGCGGGCTTTGTGCTTTTAAATTCCCTCCCACCGGGAGGGGTGTGGCGGGCGGTGTAGTGGCAGGGAGGGGTTTACAACGCCAATGTCTAAACCCCTCCCTGCACCCTCCCCGTGGGGAGGGAATCGCGCGCGGCTGCCCCCTCTATTTACTAAATACAAAACTATTCTGTCCCGGCATTAGCGTGTATTCTTTGTTCTTCCATACAAACACGCCTGTGGTGTTTAGGGGGATATCAACGCTCATGTTCCAGTTGTTGTTGTTTAGTTTATAGGCTACAGACACCTTGCCGTTGGGGTGCGGCATGGTGCCGGCAATATTGGTGATATCGCCCAGGCGCGGGGTGATGCGTATTTTTTGGAAACCCGGCGCATCGCTGTCTATACCTAAAAGCGTGCGGTAAAATTCAACGTTCGGGCTGGCACCCCATGCGTGGCAGTCAGACCGGGTGCGCTGCGGGTCGGGTTCTTCGCCCCAGGTTGATAAGCCAAGCTGCATATCATCGCGCCAAACACCCAGCCATGATAGGTATTGGTTACCCAGGCCCGCCTTTACCAGCGCCATGTGCATGTAGTATTTAAAGTAAATAGAACATGGCGCAAGCGTGGCATCGTTTAATATTTTATCAGCCAGGCCGGCCCATTTTTCTTTGGGGACTATCCCCGTAAGGATAGCCAAACTGTTTATATGTTGCGAGAAGGTAGTTTTATCACTTGTTTCGGCATAGAGCTGTTTGCTTTCGCTCCAGTATTTTGTTTGTATGGTAGCTGTTAGTTGTGCAGCCTTTGCACGGTAATCGGCAGCAAAGGCAGGCATGCCTAAGTCGGCCTCCATTTCTGCGGCCCATTTGTAGGCCCAAAGCAATTGCAGATCAAGCAAGGCCGAATTACCATCGGCAGTTTTGTGCGGACTGCCCCAGTCCCAGCCATGCCCGTTCACCCAATCCTCATACAGCCAAAATGGAACATTCTTGAGCGAGCCATCTGCCTGCCGGTACTTGTCAAAAAAACCCAGTATGGCGCGTTCGCTGGTCAGCTTTTCTTTAATAAAAGCCTTGTCGTTACGATAGGTCCAGTAGTCATGCAGCATGCCTATGTACCATAATGAAAACCCGGGGATCACCTGGTTGTCTTTACTTGGCCAGCGGCTTTGGGTAACGCCGTCGGGCAGGCGCGAGTGGTCAATCTGGTTAATGGCGTTACGGGCCAGCGTGTCATTACCTGCGTTATAGTACGATACCATGGCCTGTATGCGGGTATCGCCAATGTATTGCAGCTGCTCATAATACGGGCAGTCAAAATACGTTTCGATAGCGCATAGGCGGGCCGTGCGCCAGCCAATAGCCATAATGTTTTTCATTTCAGCATTATCTGTACTTAAACTTGCCCTCATTTTAAACGGATACCCGGTAAAGGTGCCGTACAGATCATCTATCACCAGCGGTTCATCGCCGGTTTTTACGGTAACCTGTAGGTAGCGGTAGGTGCGCCAGTATAGGGTTGTAAACGTCTGGCCCGGCTTTCCGTTGGCAATAATGCTGTCGGCACGGCCTAAAAAGTCTTTCCCTTCCACATCGTTGCGGTTACCTTTTAGCCTGCCGTTGCCGGTGTCCTTATCGTACAGGGTTTCGGCATAACGCAGTTTAACGGTGCTGCCTTCGCCGCCGCTTAAATTAAGGGTGATGTAGGCATTGGTCAAGGTATCCTGGTCAAGCAGGAACTGAACCGTACTCTTTGCCGGAATAGTGACCGAACCTTTTGTTTTGGGGAAGCCCGCCGGCGCTTCCATCCCGCTCACTTTACGCAGGGTCGAGATCCGCTGGTAGCGCATTTCCATCTGCGGCAATGGCGATTGTACCAGCATCCAGCCGAAACCATCGCCCTTGCCTTTTGGCTGCGCTTCAAGCACCTGGGCGGCACTCGTCCATTTGCTGTCGTCAAAATCTATCTTTCTCCAGTCGCCGGTTTCTTTGTGCATGTCCACAATTTCGCCCTTGCTGGCCATAATGGGGAAATAACCGGGATAAGGCTGATGCGCCACAGCCGGCGTACACTTCCAGGTATAATTGGTGTTGGCTATATCAGCCTCCGGGGTTTCGCCCTGCAGCAAAAACCCGGTGCGGTAACTTATCTGTGCAGTGGGGCGGTACTGCGCCTCGTTAAATACCAATGCGGCTATGGTGTTTTTACCTGTTTTAAGGTATGGCGCCAGGTCTACGGTTTCATAGTTCCAGTAAAAATTATCGCCCCTTGCCGGCCCCGCGGCTACCAGTTGCTCGTTTACATAAAGCTTATAGCGGTTATCTGCCGAAACATGCACCACAAAGGCACCTGGTTTTTGATCGAGCGTTAGGTTTTTGCGGAAATAGTAAATGCCGTATGCCGTGCCCGCCTCGTCGGGCATGGCTATCCAGTTGGCCGACCATTTATGCGCCTGCGCGGTGTAAGGCTGCGCCTGCAAATTTGCGACATAAAAAAAGCATGCCAGTGCCGCCATTGCAAACCGGCAAAGTTTGTTCTGTAAAAAGTTGATCATAGTGCCAAAGCTGTATTTTGAGGGTAATTACCACGCATAGACCATTAAAAAAAGCGCACCGTTTTTATGATCAGCGGGATTTTATAAATATATAAAAAGCCCCGATGTAACAGCCGAAAGATTTGAGGATAGTTTTTGTTGTCGCGAAGGTTATGTTTTGGGCGTTGCCTGCGGCCCACGCTGTTCGCTCATACTGCACAGGCCTTAGCCACTGGCTGGTATCCGCTACCATCGTTAACGCAAAAGGGATGTCTCCTGAAGCTCTCGAAGGGCGAGCATAAAGGCCCGATGCCCTTGTTGGTGACAACTCCAATAAGGGCGCAAGCTTCGGACAGCGAGGTGACGCACCGCGCCTACTCTACAACGTCTTTGCGAGGAACGAAGCAATCTCTGCACTTGCAAATCGTAGAAATCCCAATGTATAGCTTGTTTAAAACAAAATGTTTTTACATTTATAGCTATCAAAATACTATGGACGGCGAATCTTTAAATATACAGCAAACTAAGCTAAACGAACTTAAACAGCATTTCCCAGAGCTGTTTTCAGAAGAAAAACTGGATTGGGAAAAATTAAAAGCTGCGTTTGGTGAGGACATAAATTTCAACAATGAGCGATATGTTTTAAACTGGGCTGGAAAGGCTGACGCTTTTAAATGTCTGCAAATACCTACCACCGCTACTTTAAAACCAGTGTCTGAAGAATCTATAAATTTTGACACGACGCAAAACGTTTTTATAGAAGGCGAAAATTTAGAGGTACTTAAAGTGCTCCAAAAATCATATTATGGAAAGGTAAAATGTATCATTATTGACCCTCCGTATAACACGGGCAGCGACAGCTTTATTTACCCAGATAGTTTTAAGGAAAATAAGAAAGAATACGAAAAGCGGGTTGGCGATAAGGATGAAGAAGGATATTTGACTAAGCAAGGACTGTTTAGAAAAAACAGCAAGGATAGCGGACATTTTCACAGCAATTGGCTAAGTATGATGTACCCAAGATTATTTTTAGCTAAAAACTTACTCAAAGAGGATGGGGTTATTTTCGTGCATATTGACGACAACGAAGTTCATAATCTCCGTTTATTAATGAACGAAATTTTTGGTGAAGAAAATTTTGAAAGTATGACGACATGGAGACGAAGGCATAATCAACCAAATGATAAATCTAAAATGATAGCAAAGGTTGCAGAATATATTTTAGTTTATTCAAAAAATTCTAATAAGTTAAAAGAAAACGGAACTTATTACGGCTTACCCTTAACAGAAGATAGAAAAGCAGATTATGTTAATCCTGATAATGATAAAAATGGCGCTTGGTCTTCTAATCCTTGGAAAGCTGCAGTTGGACGAGGTGGTTCTCAATATAAATTAGTAACACCGACAGGAGTTGAACACGATGCTATATGGTATGGTAACGAAGATACGTTTAATGATTATTTAAAACACGGTAGAGTCCATTGGACAGATGGCGGTAATGGATTTCCACGTATTAAAATATATTTAAAAGAAGCTATCAAAAACGGACAATCGGCTGTGAATTTTTTAGGGCATGAAAGATTTGGTAGTAATCAAGAGGCATCTGCCGAGTTGGAGAGCCTATTCAATAAAGAAGGTTTATTTGATAATCCGAAACCTATTAGGCTATTAAAATCGCTATTGTCAATCTCAACCTCAGAGAATGATATAGTTTTAGATTTTTTTGCAGGATCAGGAAGTACTGCTCAAGCAGTTTTAGAGCAAAATAAGGAGGATAAATTAAACCGAAAATTCATTCTAGTTCAATTACCTGAACTGATCGATGAAAAAAGCATCGCTTTTCAAATTGGCTGTAGGACGATTGCCGATCTTTCAAAAGAGCGTATTAAAAATTCTATTTTAAAAATAAAAAAACAAAAGGAAGAAGATCCTGATCTTTTTGACAACAACACTCTTGATTTGGGCCTTAAAATACTCAAGTTGGATGCATCAAATTTCAAAGTATGGCAAACTGATGATATAAACGAAGAGAATTTGGTGATACAATTAGACGCTTTCACAAACCCAACACACGAAGACAGTAAAGAGCAAAATATGTTATTTGAGTTAATGCTTAAGTCTGGTTACCAACTCACTGATAAAACTGAAGTTAAAAACAAATACTATTCTATAAATGATAATGAATTGGTAATTGTGCTTGAAGAAATAAGTAAAACTTTAATTGATGAAATTCTCACAACTAAACCACAAAAGGTGTTAATGTTAGACAATCTTTTTAAAGGTGATGATCAATTAAAAACCAATACAGTATTGCAAATGAGGTATGCAGGTATTGAATTTAAAACTATATAAATTCAGTGTATGAAACTCCATTTTGACAGTAACCAGGATTACCAAATTGATGCCATAAAATCAATTACTGATATATTTGAAGGGCAACCTTTAAGCAGTGGTGATTTTGAATTTGGTGTTATCGAAAGTGGTTTGTTATTATCAGAAAATGGCTTTGGAAATAAATTAAATCTTACCGAACAACAGATATGGGATAACGTAAAATCTATTCAAATCAATAACGATCTACAAGCATCGGACGAATTGCAGGGGATGAATTTTTCCGTCGAGATGGAAACAGGCACCGGTAAAACCTATGTTTATTTAAGGACTATTTATGAGTTAAACAAACTTTACGGGTTCAAAAAGTTTGTCATAATTGTACCATCTATTGCAATACGCGAAGGTGTTTTAAAAAATCTGCAGATAACCCATGAGCATTTCCAAACCCTTTACGATAAGGCACAAATAAATTTTGATGTTTATGACAGCAAAAAGGTATCGGGTTTACGTGGGTTTGCGTCAAGCAACGCCATCCAAATATTAGTTTTAAATATTGATGCCTTTGCAAAAGATGAAAACATTATCAACAGGCCTAATGATAAACTTACCGGTAAGAGGCCGATAGAATTTATACAAGGCACTAATCCGATAGTTATTGTGGATGAACCGCAAAACATGGAAACTGTTAACAGGAAACGTGCAATTGAAAATCTAAATCCGCTTTGTACACTTCGCTATTCTGCAACACATACCTCGGTATATAATTTAATGTATTCTCTTAACCCAGTCAAGGCTTATGATCTTGGTTTGGTAAAGCAAATCGAAGTAGATTCAGTAATAAGTGAAAACGCAATGAATGAAGCTTTTGTACAGTTAGAAAGTATAACTGCTGCCAAAAGCAAAATTACTGCAAAAATTAAAATTGATTGTAATACTAATAATGGCGTCGTTAAAAAATCAATTACTGTAAAATCGGGCGATGATTTATATGCACTTAGTAACCAAAGAGAAATTTACAATGACGGTTATATTATTGACGAAATAGATGCAGGTAATGACAGTATATTGTTAACCAATGGCGTTATGCTATCAATTGGCGAAAGTCAGGGTGGAATGAATGATGAGATCATGAAATTCATGATTCGCAAGACCATAGAAGAACATCTAAAAAAAGAAAAAGCATATAAAGAAAAAGGCATTAAAATCCTTTCCTTATTTTTTATTGACAAAGTAAAAAATTACCGAGAATATGACGAAAACGGTAATACGTTAAAAGGAAAGTTTGCCAGGTGGTTTGAAGAACTTTATGCACATGAAATAACTAAACCTGCTTTTAAAACCTTAAATGCTTTTGATGCTGCCGATGTACATAACGGATATTTCTCCCAAGATAGCAAAGGAAGGGTTAAGGATACTGCCGGGGAAACACAAGCAGATGATGATACTTACAAACTCATTATGCAGGATAAAGAAAAACTGCTTGATATCAATACACCACTTCGTTTTATATTTAGCCACTCTGCCTTGCGTGAAGGTTGGGACAACCCCAATGTATTCCAGATTTGTACGTTACGTGAAATTAACACAGAACGCGACAAGCGTCAAACTATTGGCCGAGGATTAAGGCTAAGCGTGGATCAAAACGGCATCAGGATAAGAGATAAAAATATCAACAGACTGACGGTTATAGCAAATGAAAAGTTTGAAGATTTTGCAAAAGAACTGCAAACCGAAATAAGCGAACAATGCGGTGTAGATTTTAGCGGGCGGATCAAAGATAAAAGTCAACGGCATAAAGTTATATTAAGAAAAGGTTTCGAGGCGGATCCTAAATTTTTAGAAATATGGGACAGGATAAAATTTAAAACCCGGTACAATGTCAATTATAAAACTGAAGAACTTATAATACTTTCTGCAAAAAGCGTAAGACAAATGCCTGAAACAAAAAAGCCAACAATAAGATCAACCAAAAAAAGAATAACAATAACTGACACAGGTGTCGAAGGGCAGTTATTGAGTGATAGTGGAAATGATTACACCTTAAGTTTTGATATTCCCGATATATTATCCTATATCCAAAATAAAACAGAATTGACTCGAAATACTATTTTAGACATATTAAAACAGTCAGGCAGGGTGAAAGAACTACTTATCAATCCACAGCTATTTATGGATAATACAGTAGTAGCCATCAGGTCAGTATTATATGAATTAATGATTGATGGTATTACATATGAGAAAATTGGCAGCAAAGAGTATGAGATGCAATTATTTCAAGATAATGAAATAGAGATCTATCTAAATAATTTAGAGCATACTGTCAATGATGCAGATAAAACTATCTACGAAAATTATATTCCCCTTGACTCAAAAGTAGAAAGTGATTTTGCTAACGATTGTGAAAGCAGTGAAAATATAGAGTTCTATTTTAAATTACCGTTCTGGTTCAAAATAGATACTCCTATTGGAACTTATAATCCGGATTGGGCTATCGTTTTTAAAGATGAGAAAAAAATATATTTTGTTGCAGAAACGAAAAGTGCCGGTCAGGAACTAAGAGGGAGTGAAAAGCTGAAAATAGAATGCGGTAAAGCTCATTTCAAAATTTTTGATGATGTCATATACAAACAGGTTTCAACTGTAACCGAATTATCAGAATGAAAAATCTATTAAAACTGCATGAAGCAATTGTATTGGCTTTAATAAGTAAAGAAAATCGTACTGCATCTTTTGAAGAAATAGAGAAGTTCATAACAGATAGAAATTTATTCCCTGAACGTAAAGGCAACATAACTTTAGCAAAACAAGTTATGCTACGATCTACCAAAAGTAAGGGTCGGTATCTACATTTATTTGAACCTGTTTCTGACAACTTAATTAGGTTAAGGAATTTATAGCTTTCCCTAAGCATCCTATTTGCGTGTGCCGTAATAAACATTAATTAAAATTATGGTGGCGCTACATTGTCACTAAACACAGCATCAAAAATCACCAAAAAGGCAAAAAAAGTGTACCAAACTGTATCATCAAGTCAATTTCAAAAAGTTAAGCAATTGTTTTACAGGCAGTTTTAAAAACAGGTGTACCAAAGTGTATCACCGGGACACATTCAGTTTGGTACAGTTGCCCTTGTCCACAAACAGGCATAGGCGATCAAATCCCTCCCATGGGGAAGGTGCGGCTGCCCGTGCATTGGCAGGGAGGGGTTGGTAGCAACGCAAAGACGTTCAAACCCCTCCCTGCACCCTCCCGTGGGGAGGAAATCGCACGGGTCCGCCGCTTCCTGCACCCACTAAAACAAAGACGCCCCGATATGCCGGGGCGTCTTTGTTATTAGCTCAACAGAGAGACACAAAGTATTGTGCCGCTACGGTTGGTTATTGGTAGCTGATGTTCAGCGTAATAGGCACGCTCAATGCTTTTGATACGATGCAATTGGCCTTCGCGCCTTCGGCTATCTCCTTAAACTTGTCTTCAGATACACCGTCGATAACAGAGCCCTTTAACTCTAAATGGATGCCAACGATAACCAGTGCCTGCATGTCAAGGTCAAGTATGGCATCAGTATTCAGGTCGCCAGGTGTAAAGCCGGCCTGCGACAGGGCAGCGCCAACAGCCATGGTGAAGCAACCGGCATGCGCAGCAGCTATCAGCTCCTCAGGGTTGGTACCAACGCCATCGGCAAAGCGGGTTTTGAATGAGTACTGGGTATTGTTAAGGATGGTGCTTTGGGTAGATATCTCTCCCTTACCTTCGGTTAAAGTGCCGTTCCAATGGGCGTGTGCGGTGCGTTTCATAATGGTTAAGTTTTAAATTGTTGTGTATGTAAATATAGTTAATTCAGTCATTAGTCATTAGGCATTCGCCTTGGTCATTAGTCATTGTTGAAAGTCAGTCATTGGTCATTGTTGTTAAAGCCGACACTAATGACTAATGACCTAATGACTAATGACCATCAACCCCACTTCCCCCGTTCGTACTGTACCGGCCATTTAACGTCTTCGTACCCCAGCTCATGCGCGGCACGCAGCGGGAAGTACGGGTCGCGCAGAAACTCGCGCGCTATGAATACCATATCGGCTTGTCCCGACTGTATGATCTCGTCGGCTTGCTTAGGTTCGGTTATCAGGCCCACGGCCCCAGTTAGTATGCCTGTGGCGCGTACGGCTTCGGCAAACTCAACCTGGTAACCCGGCTTCAAAGGGATCTTAGCCATCACGTTCCCGCCCGACGAGCAATCCACCAGGTCGACACCCTTATCCTTCAACAGCTTAGCCAAAGCAACCGAGTCGTCAATACCCCAGCCCCCCTCCGTCCAGTCGGTCGACGAGATCCGCACAAACAAGGGCTGCGACGCGGGCCAAACCTCCTGCACGGCATCAACCACCTCCAGCAGCAAGCGCACCCGCTTATCAAATGAGCCGCCGTATTCATCCGTACGCTTATTGCTCAACGGAGAGTAGAACTCATGCAGCAGATACCCATGCGCAGCGTGGATCTCGATGATGTCAAAACCTGCGGCAAGGGTGCGCACTGCTGCGGCTTTGAAGTCGGCTTTGATCTTTTCTATGCCCGCTTTGTCCAGTTCGTGCGGGGCTTCCTCGATCGCGGCAAAGGGCACAGTGCTCGGGGCAACAGCCTTCCACCCATTCGGCTGATCTGACGGGATCTGCGCGTTACCTTTCCACGGTACATCGTGACTGGCTTTACGGCCGGCATGGGCAAGTTGCGTACCTGCCTTAGCGCCGTGTTCGTGTATGAAGTCGGTTATTTCCTTTAGCTTGCTGATGTGTTCGTCTTTGTAGATGCCTAGGTCGCCGTAGCTGATACGGCCCTCGGGCGATACGGCAATAGCCTCGGTAATAACCAAGGCCGCCCCGCCGACAGCCCTGCTGCCTAAATGTACCAGGTGCCAGTTAGTGGCGAAACCATCCTCGCTGCTGTATTCGCACATGGGCGATACCACAATGCGGTTCTTGAATTCGATGTCTTTTATTGTAAGTGGAGAGAATAGATTTGCCATGTTTACTTTTTGCCGTAAATATGGGTAGTAACACGCAGAGTTAGCCCACTGTTTTGCAAGAACCGGCTGATTTGATAATCAGATGATAAATCTAATCGATTTTCTCCTCGCGTTTTACCAGCAACACCTCGTCGCCTTCAAGCGGCAGGTAGCCGTACTCGTAACAGAAGTGGTAGGTTTTGCCGTTTTGGGTATCATACTTATTGGTGAGGTACTTAAAGTTAAAGCCTTTAGCAGCCATCTTAGCTGTGGTGGTTTTGGTCTTCCCGGTAGGATTTAGCTCTTCCAGTATCCTGCGGTTACGTTTAAGGATATTGTTGATGTTGCGCACCATGTTGTAGCTGTTGCTGTTAAGCTGGTTGTTGTAGTTGTTGCGGCACAGGTCGTTACAAAACTTCTTATCGGCACGGCCATGTATGGGCTTACCACAATCAAGGCATGTTTTTTCGGTTTCCATAAGGCTAAGGTAACAATTAATAAAACCGCTTGCAAACGTTTGCAAATGAATATTGTCGACTATAAGCGCTTATTAACCGACTAATATTTTTGTCTGGATGCACCTTTGTATCGTCAATAACGGACTAAATATTATTACAGATAAAACGAAGAAAATCATGAACTCATTAAAAAACAGCGTACGCCTTGTAGGTGCATTGGGCATGGACCCTGAAGTAAAAACATTTGATACCAACAAGAAACTGGCAAAACTGTCATTAGCAACAAACGACAGCTACAAAAATGACAAAGGCGAAAAGATAACCGATACCCAATGGCATAACCTGGTGATATGGGGCGCACAGGCCCAAATAGCCGGTGAGTTACTAAAGAAGGGCGACGAGATCGTAGTAGAGGGCCGCCTGAGCAACCGCAGCTATGTAGATAAAGACGGTAACAAAAAATATATTTCAGAAATTATAGTGAACGAATTTTTAAAGGTCGGCAGCAGAAACTAGACCTCATCATATCAATCAACCTAAACTTTATTTGCCTGAACTTATCACAATTACCTAAACCTTATCACTATATTTGTTATGTACTTAGAAGCAAAAGAAACCGCCCGGTTGTACCAGTTACTGTCTGATAAGTTAGGCAACGACACCACCGAGGCGATGTTTAAATACATTGATAACAAAACAGAACGATCTGTGGAAGCAAGCATTAAATCATTGGCTACTAAAGATGACCTTGTCAAGCAAATTGGCGATGTCAGAAAAGAGGCTGCAGAAAATAAAGCTGACATCATAAAATGGATGTTCATTTTTTGGGCAGGCCAATTTGGCGGTATGATCGCTTTGATGATGTTGCTATTCAAAAAATAAAACACTTTAAAACAAACAAGCCCCGAAAGTTTTCAGGGCTTGTTTGTTTATGGCGTACTCACCGCTACCGGTAAGATCTTACCGTTAAAAAACTTGTGCCCTGTTAAGGCGAAATCAGCAATGTACTTGCCCATTTCAAAAGCCATCACCGGCGATTGATAACCGGGGAAAGCTTTTTCCAGCATTTCTGTTTGCGCCGAGCCTAACGCCAGGCAGTTAACTTTTACACCTTGTTCAGTAAATTCCTGCGCCAGGCATTCGGTTAGCGTATGTAGAGCGGCCTTACTTGCCGAATAGGCCGACAGCCCCGCAAACTTCGCGCTGCCCTGAAAACCGCCCATACTGCCTATGTTTACAATGTGTGATCCGTTAGGCATAAACTTCTGCAAACTTTGTATAATGCGTACATGCCCTATAAAATTGCTTTGCAGCATTTCTACAAAATCTGTTTCCAATAAATCACTAAAGGGCTTGTTGATTAAAACGCCAGCATTGTTGATCAGCACATCAATAGTACCGTCGAAATTACTGTTGATGAATTGCTGCAGGCCATCGTAATCATCATGTACAATATCAAAAGCTATAGGATAAAGTACGCCGTCGGGATTTAAGCCGGCGCAGATCTCGGCCAGGCGTTCCAGTTTGTCCTGCGACCGTGCCAGCGCGATCACCTTATGCTTACCCGATAAAATAAGCTCAATTACCGCTTCAAACCCTACCCCGCTGCTGGCTCCTGTTATAACAATATTCATAAAATTTTCAGATTAAACAGTTTTTGCCTGCTCTGTATCTTCATCATCAACAACCGACTGACCTTTGGGTAGACCCTCTTCCAACCGGCTTGGCCTGATCACATAATATATGCCCAACAAAGCGACTAAAAGAGATATGATATAAAAAGATCCCGGCAGGAAAACGGCCAGTGTCTTATCCATCGGGAACACTTTTGTTAACTGGGTAAACACCGTTTCGCGGATACCCGCACCGCCCACACTGATAGGAATGATAGTTGCCAGCGCGGATATCAGGAATGATAACAGGTAAGGCGAGAATTTATCGTGAAAATCTTGCCCCAATAGTATAAATACAATGGCAAGTACCTGGAAACCCTGCACCACAACCGCTTTGGCATGCCCTGCAAAAAAATAGCGAGTATATTCCCTGAAAAACTTATAAGCAACAAAGTAATATATAGCCGATGCTACAGCAAAAATGCCCAATGGGATACCGATGTGGATATCAATTTGAGGGATCAAAAATATCAACACAACAGTTATCAGGCCTATGGCCCATAAACCGCTCAACCTGTCGAACATGATAGCCCAGAAAACTTTTTTACCGGGTAGTTTATAGTTTTTATTAAGCAGCCAAATCTTATAGCCATCGCCGCCTATACCGCCCGGAAGCAGGAAATTATAAAAAAGCCCTAACAGGTATAGCCTGAAATTAAACTTAGGATCGAGTCTTAAATTGATAGAATTAAAGAAACTCATTAACCGCCATGCCGACACGATCATTGACAGAAAGAAGCAGATCAGCGCTGCAAACATCCACCAGTAATTGGCATGTAATAACCTGTATTTAACGTCTTTAAACGGCACATGCCTGAATACAAAATATAGCAGCACAGATGTTACTGCAAATTTTAAAAGCGTTTTGGTAATGTTCCAAAGGGTACCTTTCCAGGTTTTGGGTTTAATTTCGTCCTCCACCTCGTTAATAATGCTTTTATCAATTTCTGTCATCGGCTGCAAAGGTAGCTTTTTTAGAGATTAGTTAATTAGAGATTAGTTATTAGGGAATGGTTAATAAATGTTAAAATAAACATGCATTAACCATGATAGCAATATATTATTAGAAACCGGTGACTATAAAGTTTAAATAACTAATATCTAATTAACCAATCTCTAATCTCTAAATACTACTTTTGCAAAAATTTTTAGGGATGAGCAAAGTACAGGTAGGTATTGTGCAGATAAGCTGCACAGCCAACAAGCAAGAAAATTTAGATAAGGCCATTGTAAAGGTAAAAGAAGCCGCTGCCAAAGGCGCGCAGATAGTTTGCCTGCAAGAGCTGTTTACATCACTTTATTTTTGTGATGTTGAAGATCATGATAATTTTTTACTGGCCGAGGCTATTCCGGGCCCGTCAACTGACGCGCTTTCAAAAGTCGCTGCCGATTTGGGTGTGGTTATAGTTGCTTCGTTGTTTGAAAAACGTGCGCAGGGCCTTTACCATAATACAACCGCCGTTATTGATGCCGATGGTGCTTACCTGGGCAAATACCGTAAAATGCATATCCCTGACGATCCGGGTTTTTACGAAAAGTTTTATTTCACCCCCGGTGATTTGGGCTACAAAGTTTTCAAAACCAAATTTGCTACCATAGGTGTGCTGATCTGCTGGGATCAATGGTATCCTGAAGCTGCGCGTATAACTGCCTTGATGGGTGCCGAGATACTGTTTTACCCAACCGCCATAGGCTGGGCAACTACACAGGACGAAGCGACCAATGTTGAGCAATACAATGCGTGGCAAACCATCCAACGCTCGCACGCTGTTGCCAATGGTGTACACGTAGTAAGCGTTAACCGCGTAGGCGAAGAAGCCGGTGTTAAATTCTGGGGCGGATCATTCTTTTCAAATCCGTTTGGCACCATTATCCATCAAACCACACATGACCAAGAAGAAGTTATTGTTCAGGAATTGGATCTTAATAAAACAGATTATTACCGCACGCACTGGCCGTTTTTACGCGACCGCCGTATTGATTCATATCAGCCAATTACTAAACGTTTACTTGATAACGACTAAATAATAAAGCGTCATTGCGAGTAACGAAGCAATCTCTGAACTATTAAACATCACGACATGCAAGCGTAGAGATTGCTTCGTTACTCGCAATGACGCTTGTAAATAATTACCAACCATGACTTACCCAAAACAACAAGGTTTTACATTTCCTGCCGAATGGCATCCGCACACTGCCACCTGGCTAAGCTGGCCGCATAAGGAAGAATCATGGCCGGGTAAGATCATGAGCATCTATCCGCAGTACTGCGAGTTCATCAAAGCTTTAACCGTTGGTGAAATTGTGCGTATTAACGTTAAAGATGCGCAAATGGAAGCTTTTGCGAAACAGCAATTGCAGTTGGTTGGTGCCGATTTAAGTAAGATAGAATTTTATCATTTTGCTACTAATGATGCCTGGTGCCGCGACCATGGCCCCGCATTTTTGATCAATCCCACAACCAAAGAAAAAGCCATAGTTGATTGGGGTTATAACGCCTGGGGTGGCAAATATCCCCCGTTCGACCTGGATGACGTTATCCCAACAAAAATTGGCAATCAATTCGGGTTACAGGTTTACCATCCGGGTATAGTAATGGAAGGCGGATCGGTTGATTTTAATGGTGCGGGTACAATCTTAACTACTACTGCCTGTTTGCTTAACCAAAACCGTAATCCGCATTTAAACAAGCAACAGATAGAGGAATATCTGTATAATTACTACGGCGCAGAGCAAATTTTATGGCTGGGCGACGGCATTATCGGCGATGATACCGATGGCCATATTGACGACATTACCCGCTTTGTAAATGAAGATACCGTGGTTACCGTTGTTGAGGAAAATAAGCACGATGAAAATTACCACATCCTGCAGGAAAACCTGGATACCCTGAAAACCATGCGCTTGCTAAATGGCAAACAACTCAACATTATTGAGCTGCCTATGCCCGACGCGGTTGTTTATGACGATCAGCGCCTGCCGGCATCATACGCCAATTTCTACATAGGCAACGCGGCTGTGGTGGTACCTACTTATCGTTGTGATAAGGATGATAAAGCGTTAGATATTTTACAAGGCTGTTTCCCCGACAGAAAAGTGATCGGCATCGATTCGACAGATATTATCTGGGGATTGGGCAGTTTTCATTGTTTGAGCCAGCAGGAACCGGCGGTGTAATGCATCGTGTTTTATCTAAAGATCTTTTTTATCCAAATCTTTAAAATGCGAACTTATATAGTATATAAGTTCATCGCCATCTTCAAATAGATCCGGATAATTATTTATTTCAATTTTCAAGTCATTAATAGCGTTTGGCTCTATTATCATATCTTTCCTTTTCCTTCGGTAACCTTTAACATTTATTATATTTATCTGATGCGTATTGAAAAAATCAATTACGGTAATTTTATCATCGCTTACAATAACTTTTCGCCTATTTACACTAATCGGAATCGATAGACCTGCTATTGTAGCAATCACAGAAAAAAAGCAGGTTGTAAATCTGAAATCATTATAGGCAACAAAAAACGAAATGACTACCACAGCAGTACTTAATAAATAATAAGCAATTTTATAGTTGGGATGAACAGTAAACTCACGTTGCATAGGTATTAATTGTAATATCTAAAATAGATAAATTTGACTGTCAAAGATTGATTTTGTTTCAATCGGTAATAGTTTTAATTTTATAAAAACCACTCACCATGAAAAAATATTTGGCCACTATTGCATTGCTGTTAAGTACTATTGCTTTATCATTTGCGCAAAGCAAACCCATGCGCTTAACCACTACCGCGTTTGCTGATGGTGGTTTGATCCCTTTAAAATATACACAGGCCTCGACAACAGGTGCCGCTGTGTCGCCTGAACTTACCTGGAGCGATGTTCCTGCCGGAACGCAAAGCTTTGTGTTATGGATGCATGATGTTGACCTCGCACTCAATAAAAACATGGACGATAACTTGCATTGGCTGGTATGGAATATCCCGGGCACCGCTACCTCATTAGCAGAAAATATACCCGCCGGGCCTAAACTTGCCGACGGCAGTTACCAGGTAAGTAATGCCGTTGTAGGCTATCGCGGACCCGGCGCGGCAGCTTCAGGACCGCTACACCATTACGTGTTTGAGCTGTTTGCCTTAGACATTAAATTAGATGAAAAAGCGGCTGACAAGCCGCTTGAAACCAAGCTAAATATTTTCAAATTAATGCAGGGCCATATCATTGGTAAAGCCGCCTATGTGGGCCTGTTTCACCGGCCGCAATAAGAATAATATTGGCTTGTTTTTGCTTCAATAAAGCTTGTTATTTTACTGCTATTTTTCCTGTTTAGAGTTGTGTGACCATAAACAATCAGAACGGCCACCTTTTCTACCGAAAAAACACCCGCGTTTACCGAGTTCTTTAAGGATAGTCGCCAGATTTAGTTTTGGCTCGCTATATTAGTGCCTTACTTTTGAGTAAGATTTAAAAATAAGATCATGGCTAACGACATCAATAATATAGAATATCAAAATAACCCGCGCCGGGGGAAGGTTTTAGCCGGCATAGTTTTACTCATCATAGGCGTATCCCTGCTTTTAAAAGAATTTGTTTCGTTCCCGGGCTGGCTGATCAGCTTTCCTACAGGCCTCATTGTATTGGGCCTTTATATGGGCGGTAAAAATAATTTCAATAACAAAGGCTGGTTAATTGTAACCGGCTTTGGCTGTTTTTTACTTCTGCAGGATATTATACCCGCTTTTGATGCAAGTGCCATTTTTTGGCCGGTGCTGCTGATATGTATAGGTGCTTACTTTCTGTTAAGGCGTAACGACCATACTACCTGGGATAAGAAAGACTGGAAAAGAAAATGGGATTCGGGCAAGTATAATTTTAACAACCCAAACCCGGTTAACCCAAACGACCCTATAGTTGACTACACCGTAGGCGCTGAACCTGCTGATCAGTCAACTTCGCCTAACTCTAATACAAACACTTTTACCGGCGACGAGCACTTGGATGCCGTATCGGTTTTTGGGAGCGTTAAGAAAACTATCTTCTCAAAAAACTTCCAGGGTGGCGAGGTTGTGAATGTAATGGGCGGTGCCGAGCTTGATTTTACACAAGCCAACATTAATGGTCGTGTGGTTATAGATATCACACAGATATTTGGCGGTACCAAAATAATTGTACCATCGCACTGGATGGTGGTATCAGATATGGCAGCCGTGTTTGCCGGTGTAGATGATAAAAGGGTAAGAACCAGCGCGCCTTTAGATAGCAACAAGGTATTGGTGCTAAAAGGCGTATCCATCTTTGCAGGGGTAGATATCCGCAGTTATTAATATTAAATTAAACATCAACCGTAAATAATTATAGCGTTTTGGCTGTATCACATTCATTAACATTTCAAAAACTGCGCTGGTCATTCGCGGCTTGCGGGCTTGCATGGGCAGGCCTGCAAGCTTACATTATCCACGGGTTTGGTTTTGAATGGTTTACAGCCCTTACAGACAGCGGCGTAAGCTCTATACTATTGGCTGCCGCTTGTTGGCTCATCAACAATAACCTGCGTTATTATCAGCCCGGTAAAGGCAGCTACGCCAATATATTGATCTGGTGTGTAGCCTTATCAGCAGCTTGTACTGCAGGTTGCCGGTATATATTGCCTTTTATTAATTCGGGGCCGGTGTATGCTAACTTCATGACACAATCGTTGGTTATCCGTTTCTTTACAGATTTTTTGGCTGTAGGCTGGATGGCCATGATCAGTATGATATGGTATGCGCAGATAGATCAGAAAGAGAACGAAAAACGCAAAGCCGAAACCGAACAACTGGCCCGCGAAGCCGAACTTTACAACCTGCGCCAGCAGTTGCAGCCGCACTTTTTGTTCAACAGCCTAAACTCTATTAACGCGCTTATTGGGTTTAAGCCCGACGAAGCCCGCAAGATGATCCACCAACTGTCTGACTTTTTGCGCGGGACTTTGAAAAAGGATGATCAGTTACAAGTTACCTTAAATGAGGAACTGCAACATCTTAACCTATACCTCGAGATAGAAAAGGTACGCTTCGGGCATCGCCTTAAAACAGAAATAAGCTGCGACGAGAAATGTGGCGAAAGCATTATGCCTGCTATGCTACTACAGCCCCTGGTTGAAAATGCCATTAAGTTTGGTTTGTATGATACTACCGAGGATGTGGTAGTAAGCATCCGCGGTGAATTGGAAGGTAACTACCTTGAACTGACAGTTCAAAACCCATACGACCCTAAAACATCACGCCCCCGCCAGGGTACCGGTTTTGGCCTGAGTGGTGTGCAACGCAGATTATATTTGCTTTTTGCACGTAATGATTTGATGGAAACTCATGCAAATGATAATATATTTACAACTATAATTAAAATTCCGCAGTGATGATACGTGCATTATTAATTGACGATGAGCCTTTGGCCCGTATGGTTGTAAAAGAATACCTGCAGGGTTTCCCGCAGATAGAGGTGTTGCAGGAATGCGGCGATGGCTTTGAGGGCCTCAAAGCCATACAGCAACATCAGCCCGACCTGATATTTCTGGATGTACAAATGCCTAAGATAAACGGCTTTGAGATGCTTGAGCTGGTTGATGAGCAGCCGGCAGTGATCTTTACCACCGCGTTTGACGAATATGCTATTAAAGCCTTTGAAGCACATGCAACCGACTACCTGTTAAAACCGTTCAGCAAAGAACGCTTTAACAAAGCGGTTGATAAGTTTTTAGCACAGGCACCCAACACTGCGCAACCCAAACAAGAAAACCTGTTGGAAACCGCCGCCCACTCGCCTGCCCAGCATGAGCGTATCGTAGTAAAAACCGGTACCAAAGTAAAGATCATCCCTGTGGCCGACGTGCAGTACCTGCAAGCCGACGACGACTATGTAAGCATCATCACCGCTGAAGGCGCATACTTAAAAAATAAAACCATGGGCTTTTTCGAGCAAACGCTGGATGGGCGCCAGTTTGTACGCGTGCACCGCAGTTACATAGTAAGTGTGCAGGAAATTACCCGTATAGATCCCTACGAAAAAGACAGCCACCTGGCCATCCTGAAATCGGGTGCTAAAATACCGGTAAGTAAAACCGGGTACGTAAAATTGAAACAGGTACTGGGAATATAAATATTAGTGATTAGTTAATTAGTGACTAGAGATTAGGCCTATCACGGCAAACAAAAAGGGCGATAAGTTTCAATACCTATCGCCCTTTTTAGTAACTTGTATAGCCAAAATTAGACTAATGACTAATGACTAATGACTAATGACTAATGACTAATGACTAATGACTAATGACTAATGACTAATGACTAATGACTAATGACTAATGACTAATGACTAATGACTAATGACTAATGACTAACCACCAACTACGCATACTGCTTCATAGCTTCCAACTCATCGGCACTTGGGCCGTAGCTGCCGGGGATAGGTATGTTCAACAAACGTAAGAATACGCCTAACTGGGCACGGTGGTGGATCATTTGCGCAATCGTCATGCGGATGGTGCCGTACTTATTGTAAGCCACCAGGATCTGATCGCCATTGCGCAGAGTCCATGGCTTTTCCAGCTCGGCATCAGTAGCGCTTTTCACGTGTGCATAGCCGTCAGCATAAGTGTTTTCTAAGATTTCCAATACATCTGCTGTGGTGTTTGCATTGTTTGGCTCGTAAGGGTTAGCGGCAAAATCAAGTTCGTCAGTTGCTATTGCCACGCTTAGCCAGCCGGGTAACTCGGCAATATGGTTTACAAGTTGCTTAATGGTCATGCTTTTTGCATGGGGGCGCCAGTCGTATTTGTCGTTTGGCACAATGCTTAACATTTTACGGGTGATTTGAACTTCCTGTTCAATTTCTTTCAATAATAATTCGATGAGTGTCATAACTTTTAAGTTTTTGTTGTTTGTTGATACAAAGAAACCACACGGTAATGACAGCCCTATGTCAGCAGGATTTAAGTGTTTTTAATTTTTATTGAATAATAGTTGCAAAAGATTAAAGATTGACTGGAAAACGTAATCAATCTTTTTTCACAAAAATTTTGAACTGTCAATTTATTACTCTACAATTGTAGAGTATATTCTAATATTGTAGAAATGAAATTGACTAAATCAGAAGAACAACTAATGGAATTGATCTGGACACATGAAAAGATCTTCATGAAAGATATCCTGTCAAGCTACCCGGATCCGAAGCCGGCGGGGACCACCATAGCTACTTTGTTAAAACGTATGCAGGACAAAGGCTTTGTAGCATATAACACCCTGGGCAATTCAAGGCAATACTACGCACTGGTTAAAAAGTCGGCTTATTTTTCAAAAGAGGTTAACGGCATCATTAAAAACTATTTTAATGATTCGGCCCTGCAATTTGCGTCGTTCTTTACTTCGTCGTCAAACATAACCCCTGACGAATTAGAGGACCTGAAAAAAATCATCGACGACGAAATTAAAAGGAGGGCAAAATGACAAGCTATTTGATCAGTTTTGTATTGTGTTCGGGCTTATTGCTGTTAGTGTACCATGTATTTTTAAGCCGTGAAAACCTGTACCGCTTCAACCGTTTTTACTTGTTGTTTAGCCTGGTATTTTCAATGTTAGTTCCGGTTATCACCGTACAAATACCACACAGGTTAATTAGCAATGATATCCCGATTATTGAGCATATTACTCCGGTTGAACAGCAGCAACCTGCCGGTCAATTTACAGATGAAGCTGTAGTCGGGAATAATAAACTGTATGCACAACAGCCCGTTGTTTCAAGTACCAGTTATCAACCTTATCTACTACCCGGTATCTATATAATTGTAGCATTGCTATTTCTCATTCGCTTTATATTGAACCTCTATCGCCTTAAACAAAAGATCAACAGGAGTGATAACCTAAACTTGGGCAATGCTACTTTGGTTTTGCTGGATGAGGATGTTACCCCGCATAGTTTCTTGAAGTACATTTTTATCAATAAACATCAATACCAAAACGATGCCACAGAACCCGAAATTATTTGCCACGAACAAGCGCATGTACGCCAGTTACACTCGGCAGATGTGGTATTTATTGAGCTTTTACAGGTGATATGCTGGTTTAACCCGTTTATGCCGTTTTACAGGAAAGCCATACAGCTTAACCACGAGTTTTTGGCTGATGAAGCTGTCATTAAAGATCATACGGATACACCCGCATACCAATACCTGTTACTGGCAAAAGCGCAGCAAGGCAATAGTTTGTACCTAACCAGCCAATTTAATTACCTAACCATAAAAAAAAGATTAATCATGATGACAAAAACCACATCAGAAAAAACAGCGCTCTGCAAAAAGCTGGGGTTGTTACCGGTACTTGCTGTTGCGGCACTATTGTTTAGCCATAAGGTTATGGCGTACAGCCTGTCTGCCATTACTACACAAGCTGATAAGCCGGTTAAAGTAACAGAGGCTAAGAAAAACGATCCGACAAGGCCACGGCGTGTGCTATTTGCTACGCCTTCAGGAAGCAGAACAAAACACAGTATTAAAGATGCGCCCAAAAATGTTATTGCCGCCTACGATGCCATATTAAAAAAATATAATATGCAGGATGGTTACGGAAATATCAAAGAGATCTCTGACGCGGATACGGCAGCGCTACACGCGTTATTTGTGCAAATGAGTATCAGGCAGCAGGACGGGCAAGTAGTGCGTTTTTCAAAACCATTACTTCCGATGCCTAAAAATACGACATCTAAATTCTGGTTGGCAGCATGGCAAAAAGATAAAAATTATGGCGTGTGGATTGATGGCAAACGCGTAAAAAATGAAACATTAGCAAATTATAAAGCCGATGATTTTGATCGTTATGATTATAGCCGGTTGACGCCTGCAGCTATCAAGAGTGATGGCTTTCGATACCAGGTTGATTTAATGACCAGGGCATATTATGCCGATTACTACAAAACTACAATGGCTTATCGGCCTGAGAAATTAGAGCCTTTACCCGAAAGAAAATAATTGCAAGTAAAAGGCGGAAACCATTATCTGCCTTTTACATTATTAATTAACCCGAATTGTGGGTTATAAAAAAATCTAAGTCATGTGCCTAACGGCACATAACTCTTATAACCGTCAGCTTAGATTACACCGTAAATTAGAAAAATAACTCCACAAAAAAACCCGGCTTATTTGGCCGGGTTTTATGTTTGTTTACGCAGGGCTTATTGCTCTACCGTAAATTTATTATTGAATTTAGTACCATCAGGGTAATAGCCGGCAATGGTAAGCAATCCGTCTTTAAGGTTGGTTATTGCCTTATCAATATCAGCTACGCTATTTATCGGCTCTTTGTTAATGCTGGTAATTATAGTTCCTGATGGGATCTCAGCTTCATCAAATATACCACCATCACGCACCTGGGTTACTATTACACCACCATTTACATGATACTTAACTTTCTGGCCTTGTGAAAGCGGCATAAAGCTTGCACCCAACTTATTATACAATTCGTTTGCAGATCTTGATAAACCAGCAGTACGGGCAGCAGGAACATCAGCTTTAAGCGTTACAGCAAAGTTCTTCTCGGCGCCATCACGCATTACGGTTATGTTGATCTTGTCGCCGGGTTGTAAACGGCCTACACGTTCCTGCAAGTCAGATGACTCATAAACAGTAACCCCCTCAACCTTGGTGATAACATCGCCGGTTTTTACACCTGCAGCTTCAGCACCACCACCTGCCACAACGCTTCTAACATATAAACCGTTAGTTTTATCGGTTTTCAGATCAGCAACCTGTTCAGGCACACTAAGGTCAGAAAAACTAACCCCAATGTAACCACGTTTAACCGCACCGAATTTCTTAATATCATTCAACACTTTTTTAGCCAGGTTGATCGGTACAGCAAAGCCATAACCTTCGTACGATCCGGTGTGAGAAGCGATAGCTGAATTAATACCTATCAGTTCGCCCCTGGTATTTACCAATGCGCCGCCGCTGTTGCCCGGGTTAATGGCAGCATCAGTTTGTATAAATGATTCAATACCTGCTATAGGTTTCGAAGCTCGTAGCTTGGTAGGACCAAACGGATTATCGTCCTGGTCGTCATCTTTACCAATGATACCAATACCACGGCCTTTTGCGCTAACAATACCCGCAGTAACTGTTGACGTTAAATTAAAAGGGTTACCAACTGCCAGTACCCACTCGCCTACTTTTGCATCGTCAGAGTTACCCAACTTTACAATCGGCAGGTCATTAGCTTCTATTTTTATCAGGGCAAGATCTGTATTAGGGTCTGTGCCTATCACTTTAGCGGTAAAACGGCGGTGATCATTAGTAGTGATCTCTATTTTATCAGCTTTTGCCACTACGTGGTTATTGGTGACGATGTATCCGTCCGGAGAGATAATAACACCCGAACCTGATGCCATTTGCGGCGCGCTTTGACGCGGCGAACCCTGTCCAAACATATCGCCAAACATTTGTTGTAACCTGTCTTGCTGTGATTGCTGTCCTGAGCTTGCGTAAGTGGTGCGGATATAAACTACCGCAGGTGTTACCGCTGCTGCTGCCTGTGTAAAATCAACCTCGCCTGCCGATGAGGTGATAGCCGGTGACATGCGGTTGCTGGCAAAATAAACATTTTGCTTATCATCAAAACTCATGTTATCAGCATACTTCTTTTCAACTAACTTGTAAGTGCCTAACGCCATAGCGCCGCCTACAAAAGCCGTTAATAATGTTAAACCAAATCTTTTCATCTTATTCTCCTTATTTATTCTGTGTTATAATTACTTTTGCAAGTCAAATTTAATACCATATAGACTGCATAAGCAACAATAAGTTATTGAATTTTATGTTAAAAAATGTTAAATCTAAATCAAAAGCTTTAGTTAACATTTTGGTATTGGGTTTGCCATATAAAGCTACCTTATAATAACGATATAATGAAGTTACATTTCTATAAATACCAGGGCGCAGGCAATGATTTTATTTTGGTTGATAACCGTGAAAATCCTGTAGATCACCACAATGCAAAGCTGATAAGCCACCTGTGCGACCGCCGTTTTGGTATTGGAGGCGATGGTATTATGTTTCTTCAAACCAAAGAGGGGTACGATTTTGAAATGGTTTATTACAATGCCGATGGCCAGCCAAGCAGCATGTGCGGCAATGGCGGGCGTTGTATCGTCGCTTTCGCCAAGTTCCTGGGGATCATTGGGAAAGAAACGGATTTTTTGGCAGTGGACGGACCGCATCATGCCAGAATTTCAGAAAGCGGTGATTGGGTGAGCCTGCAAATGATTGATGTAGATGTTATTAGCAACGATAATGAGGCTTATGTTTTAAACACCGGCTCGCCGCATTACGTAACCCTGGCCAATGACCTGGCCAATAAAGATGTTTATACCGAAGGCCACGCCATCCGCAATAATGAAACTTATCATGCCAACGGCATCAACGTAAACTTTGTTGAACCTAAAGACAACGGCTATTTTGTACGCACCTTTGAACGCGGAGTTGAGGACGAAACCTATGCCTGTGGCACAGGCGTTACCGCAGTAGCCTTAGCTATGGCCAAACACAACAACCAGACCGGCACCATAGAAACACCCATAAAAGTGTTAGGCGGCGATCTGAATATCCGCTTTGATTATGACGGCATCAGCTTTACTAAGATCTTTTTAGAAGGGCCTGCGGTACAGGTGTTTGAGGGCGAAGTAGAGATTGATAGTTGACAATTATCACTTCAAAACAGTCACCTTATCTAAAGAAATATCAAGATTAATCCGTTTGCGGCTTTTATGTACGCCGTACTCAATGGTTAATAAGTATTGATCATTTTTTACCGCTTGAAATCTTATTATTTTAGGCCCTAAGAAATCGCCCACGCTATACAGGATTTGGTCAGGCACTTCATCCCCATTAGTAACCGCTATAAAAAATTTGTTGGATATCTCATCGGTTCCCGGCGTATGTGCGCTTCCCGTAGGGTTATTGATTTTGTAAAGCATTACTGATGTTGATACGCTCCGTCTAAACAAAACTGTATCGACATCGCAAAGAATTGATTTCAAGCCTTTGTTCTGCACCGGGGTAAGCGATATTTTTTGTCCGAAACAAGTTACAGCAGCAAAGTTTAATAAGATAAGGAGTAAGTTTCTTTTCATTGGTTTAAGATTGTAGCCGAAGATAAATCGAATTATTAATAAAGTAAAAAATCTTTCTGATGCAAACTGTAAGAAATTAAATACTTAGACAAACTTAATTACTTGCCTATATTGCTTTCAGCTTTATTCTTTCAGCTTTCTATCCCATTGTTAATAATTATTTAACGTAAAACATTTTTTCTTACTGCAAATTCTGACTACGTTTGAATTTTTTATTCATGTAGCTTCTCTTAATTTTTTATCAGAAGCTAATGTTACGTGTAGATAGTTCAAAACCTTGCCAGATCATTTATGCCGTTGCCCGGCATGAATACCTTGGTTATGTTATTGAGCCGCACATTGTTCAGCTAAACCCCAACGGCGAATTTTCTTTAACCCATCAGCGCTTATTTTCAAATACAGCTACCGAGTTTGCCCATTGCATTGACGAGGTTGATATCAAACTCATCAAGCTTTTAGAAGAGATAGAGCAGGGCAACGTAATCAAGAAGTTCTACAAAAAGCCCATCCGCCCGTCCGAGTTTTTTGCCAAGATCTTTACCGAGCAGCTTTTTGATACCATCCGCCCAAAAATGGAAAAGCGCATGGCCGATGCGCTTAATTTATTAGGCTGTAAGCAGATCTACCAGATGAGCAAGGAGGGCTACCCGGCCGAGCGTAAGCTAAAGATCGCTGATGAACCGGCTTCGGTACTGTTCCACTTCAGGCGTAATGAAGAAGAGATCCGCTACTTCCCTACCATCAAGTATAAGGGTATGCGCATTGAGTTCATGTTTAAAAATGCCGAGATCATCTGCAATCATCCAGCATGGATGCTGATGGACGATACACTTTACCATTTTGACAAAGAAATAGAGGGTAAAAAGCTGCTGCCATTTTTAAACAAACGGTACATAGCAATTCCGCGTTCGTCCGAGCAATCATACTTCGAAAAATTTGTGGCCCCGCTTATCGAGAAGCATAACGTATATGCCGAGGGTTTCACTATTGATACCGAAAAACATGAGGCGCAGCCCATGTTAAAGCCTATTTATGTTGAAGGCGGCACATCGCAGTTGCAATTGTATTTTAAATATGCCGGTTATATTTTCCCTTACGGGGATGGCAGGCACATTTCAGTACGCATGGAGCGCGACGGAGATAACTACACTTTCCACCGCATAAAACGCTCGGTAACCTGGGAGAAAAATAAACTGAACCAATTAGAGGCCCTGGGGCTAAAAACTGTTTCGTCGCTGTTTCAAAACCTGGAAGTTGTACACCATGACGATGATGCCAACCAGGCCTTCTCGATATTTGAATGGCTTAACCAGCAACATAACGAGCTAAAGGAGCTGGGCTTTGAAATTGAACAGCCCGAGGGCCAGAAGCGTTACGTTTTTGGCACCAGCAAAATTGACCTTGAGGTTAAAGAGGATAACGACTGGTTTGATATTAACGCGTTTGTGTATTTCGGGCCATACCGCATCCCTTTTATCCAGCTAAAGAACCATATCCTTAACCATAAAAAAGAATTCACGCTGCCATCCGGCGAGATAGCAGTGATCCCCGAAAAATGGTTCTCGCAGTACGGCAATCTCCTGCATTTTAGCGAGGGTGGCGACCACCTTAAACTGCGCAGACACCACCTGGGCCTGGTGAATGATCTGGCCGGCGAAATGGCCGAAGTAACCATGACGCGCAAGCTGCAAAAGCTGATGGATTTTGAGCAACTGGACGAAGTGCCTATCCCAACTAACTTTTTGGGCAGTTTAAGGCCCTACCAGCAGGCGGGTTATAACTGGTTCCATTTTTTAAAGAGCTTTCATTTTGGCGGCTGTTTGGCTGATGATATGGGTTTGGGTAAAACCATACAAACCCTTGCCCTGCTGCAAAAACATAAAGAAGATACAGAGGCGGAGGGAGGCAAAAGCACTTCGCTGGTTATTATGCCCACCTCGCTCATTTACAACTGGCTTAACGAGGCTAAAAAGTTCACACCCCAGTTAAGGCTGATGGTGCATACGGGCACGTTCCGATACAAGTCGCCGGAGGTGTTTGCCAATTATGATGTGATCATTACTACCTATGGCATCAGCCGGATAGATATTGAACTGTTTAAGGCTTACTTTTTTGATTACGTGATACTTGACGAAAGCCAGAATATCAAAAACCCGTCGTCAAAATCATTTAACTCGGTTAAGCAATTAAAATCGCGCTTTAAGCTGATACTGAGCGGCACGCCGGTAGAAAATTCGGTTAACGACCTGTGGACTCAAATGTCGTTCATTAACCCCGGCTTGCTGGGCACGCAGCAATATTTCCAAAACGAATTTGTAACGCCGATAGAAAAGAAAAAGGACGAAGAAAAGGCCCGCAAGCTGCAGGCCCTGATAAAACCTTTTGTACTGCGCCGCACCAAAGAGCAGGTAGCTACCGAACTGCCGCCAAAAACCGAGAACCTGTTTTACTGCCAGATGAGCGAAGAGCAGGCATCGGTATATGAAAAGGTAAAATCAGAATACCGCAATGAGCTGTTGAAAAGCCTGGAAGACGGCACCTTTGCCAAAACACAGATCCAGGTGTTGCAGGGATTGACCAAGCTGCGCCAGATAGCAAATCACCCATACATGATAGATCAGGATTATGAGGGTGACTCGGGCAAATTCGAGAACGTTACCCATACCCTAAATACCGTACTTGACGGCGGACACAAAGTGCTGGTCTTTTCGCAGTTTGTTAAGCAGTTGGGTATTTACCGCCAGTATTTTGACGAGCAGCATATCCCCTACGTGTACCTTGATGGCGCCACCCAAAACCGGGGCGATGTAGTTAAACAGTTCCAGGAAGATAAAAGCACCCGTGTGTTCCTGATCTCGATAAAAGCCGGCGGCGTGGGCCTTAACCTTACCGAGGCTGATTATGTATTCATTCTTGACCCATGGTGGAACCCGGCTGTTGAGCAGCAGGCCATTGACCGTACACACCGCATCGGCCAAACCAAGAACGTGTTCATTTACAAATTCATCACCAAAGACACCGTCGAAGAAAAGATCCTGGCCCTGCAACAACGCAAGCTAACCATGTCGCGGGCGCTTATTACTACCGAGGAAAGCTTTATCAAGTCGTTGTCGGCTGATGATATTAAGGAGATATTGGGGTAAGACCCCTCCCAACCCTCCCCGAGGGGAGGGCTAAAAATGCTATTTAAAGTCTCCCCTTCGGGGAGATTTAGAGGGGTTGCAAACACCCACCCTACTTTCTTGTTAACCTTACATGAAAGTATTACTGGCAGGCGCAAATGGTTATATAGGTACCCGGCTTATCCCGGTTTTGCTTGAGCAGGACCATAACTTGGTTTGCCTGGTGCGTGATAAACGCCGCTTTCATGAACAAAGCGACTTTAGCGAAAAGGTCGAGTTGTTAAAAGGTGACCTGCTGAAAAAAGAAAGCATAGACAATTTCCCGAAAGATATTGATGTAGCCTATTACCTGGTGCATTCCATGGCAAACGATAAAGACTTTGCCGATAAGGAAGCGCAATCGGCACAAAATTTTGTCGACTGCCTGGATAAAACCCATTGCAAGCAGATCATTTTCTTAAGCGGTATTACTAACGATTCGGGTTTGTCTAAACACCTGCAATCGCGCCGTAATGTTGAGGACGTTTTAAGTAAAGGCAAAGCCAAGCTAACCGTTTTAAGGGCTGCCATTATTATTGGTTCGGGCAGCGCTTCGTTCGAGATCATCAGGGACCTTTCAGAGAAACTGCCTGTAATGACCGTTCCGCGCTGGGTGCATACCAAGTGCCAGCCTATTGCCATTCGTGATGTTTTGGCTTATTTGGATGGTGTGATGCTCAATAAAAAAGCGTTGGGCAAAACCTTCGATATCGGCGGGCCTGATGTATTGAGCTTTAAGGATATGATCTTGACCTACGCGGATGTAAGGCATTTAAAACGATACATTATTACCATTCCGTTCCTGTCGCCCAAGATCTCATCTTACTGGCTGTACTTTGTTACTTCAGTAAGTTACCCGCTAGCGCAAAGCCTGGTAGACAGCATGAAGAACGAAACCATCATGAAAAACCATGATATTGATGATGTGGTTAAACGTGATTGCCTCACCTATCGCGAAGCATTAAAGCTTGCATTTAAAAAGATCGAGCAAAATTCCATTGTTTCAAGCTGGCGCGATGCCCTGAATAACGGCTACCTGACATCCGATTTTATGGACCAGATCAAAGTACCGCAAAACGGCACGCTTGAATATAAAGTAAACACTCCATTTAAGCGCGAAAGCAAAGAAGTGCTGGACAACATTATGGCTATTGGCGGCGCGCGTGGCTGGTATTACTGGAACTGGATCTGGAGCATCCGCGGTTTTCTGGACAGGCTTGTCGGTGGCGTGGGGCTACGCAGGGGGCGTACCAGCAATTCAACCATTTCGGCGGGAGATGTTATAGACTTTTGGCGCGTATTACTAATGGATAAAGCAGCGAAACGGCTACTGCTTTATGCCGAAATGAAACTACCCGGCGAGGCGTGGCTGGAATTTAAAATAATTGAACGCAACGGCCGTAAAAACCTGAGCCAAATTGCTACTTTCAGACCCAATGGTTTGTGGGGGCGCTTATATTGGTACGCCATGTTTCCGTTTCACTTATTTATTTTTAAAGGGATGGCCCAACAAATTGTAAATTATCAAATACTACCTGCTAAAAAATGAGCAAACATATTCTATTAACCGGCGGCACAGGCTTAATTGGCGGCAAACTTACCGAAGCTTTGCTGAATAAAGGCCACCGGGTAAGTCACTTAAGCCGAACACCGAGTACACATCACGGCGTTACTACATTTTTATGGGATGTTGACAAAGGCCAGATCGACGAGGCCTGTATTAACGGTGTTGACACCATAGTACATTTAGCCGGGGCCAATATTGCTGACGGCAGGTGGACAGACGCGCGTAAAAAAGAAATTATTGAAAGCCGTACCAAATCCATCGCTTTGGTTTATAAATTGCTTAAAGCCAAACCGCAACATACAGTTAAGGCTGTGGTTTCGGCATCAGGCATAAGTTATTATGGGGATAAGGGCGATGAGCTTTTAACTGAAACAAGCGCACCGGGCACCGATTTTTTGGCAAGCTGCTGCCTGCAATGGGAACATGCTGTGAATATGGGCGAAAGCCTAGGTTTACGCATAGTAAAATTCAGGACTGGTGTAGTACTTGACGCTAATGGCGGCGCTTTGACAACCTTAGCAAAGCCCATAAAGCTGGGTTTTGGAGCAACGCTGGGTACTGGTAAGCAATGGATGGCATGGATCCACGAAACAGACGTGATTGACATGTACCTGTACGGCATAGAGAACGAACAGCTTACCGGCGAATATAACATGGTAGCGCCCAACCCGGTAACCAATAAACAATTAACCAAGGCTGTTGCTAAAGAATTGCATAAACCGCTGTGGCTGCCTAAAGTGCCCTCGTTTGCATTACAACTATTGCTGGGTGAAATGAGTACCGTAGTACTGTCAAGCCAAAAAGCATCGGCACAAAAAATTGAAGCATCCGGCTTTAAGTTTAAATATCCTACCTTAATGTGGGCTTTGAAAGAGATCTATGCTCAGAATGACAGTTAAATTTTATTAATGAAACAAAAAACAACCATCTTCTGGTTTCGCCGTGATCTGCGGCTGGATGATAACGCGGGATTATACCGCGCCTTGAAAAGTGGTAATCCTGTACTATGCCTGTTTATTTTTGACCCTGCGATATTAGATGCGCTGGATAATAAACACGATACCCGTGTAACCTTTATTTACGATACCATTAAAGATCTGCAGCAACAATTAAAAGAACACGGCAGCAGTTTATTAGTATTGTATGACGAGGTTGAAAAAGCCTGGCACCAAGTTTTAAAAGAACACGATGTAGCGGCAGTTTACACCAACCATGATTATGAGCCTTACGCCAAAACCCGCGACGGGGCCATAGGCAAACTATTAAAAAAGCACGACATCGATTTTAAAACCTATAAAGACCAGGTAATTTTTGAAACGGACGAAGTTGTAAAATATGATGGCAAACCCTACACCGTTTTTACCCCTTACAGCCGTAAATGGAAACAAAAGCTTAATGACTTTTATTTAAGCTCTTACCCCACTAAAAAGTATTTAAAAAACCTGCTTGAGATAAAACACCTGCCAGTACCCACATTAAAAGATATGGGTTTTGAAAGAAGTGAACAAGCTATCCCGGGTAAAAACTACAAGGCTGTTATTGATGACTATGCCGAAAAACGAGATTATCCGGCTATAAAAGGCACATCGCACATCGGGATGCATTTGCGTTTTGGCACGGTGAGCATCCGGCAGTTGGCTACAGAGGCTAATCATGCCAAAGAAAAAACCTGGCTGAATGAATTGATCTGGCGCGAGTTTTACATGATGATACTGCACCACTTCCCAAAAACACAGGACCATGCTTTCAGGCCCGAGTACGACCGTATAAAATGGATCAACAACGAAAAGCAATTTGATGCCTGGTGCAATGGCCAAACGGGGTACCCACTGGTTGATGCCGGCATGCGCGAGCTCAATGAAACCGGTTATATGCACAACCGCATCCGTATGCTTGTTGCCAGTTTTTTAGCCAAAAACCTGCTGATTGACTGGCGATGGGGCGAACGCTATTTTGCGGCTAAATTATTAGATTATGAAATGGCCAGTAACGTTGGCGGCTGGCAATGGGCGGCAGGATCAGGCACGGACGCCGCGCCCTACTTCAGGATCTTTAGTCCCGACGCGCAAACCAAACGCTTTGACCCGGAAATGAAATACATAAAAAAATGGGTTCCGGAGTATGCTGATTTCAGCAAATATCCTAAACCCATTATTGATCACGCTATGGCGCGCGATCGTTGTTTAAAAGCTTTTAAAGCCGCTTTAAGCAAATAATTATGGTGCTATGCCCAAAACCCTAACATCATACCTGACACAACTATTTGGGGGTATAGACGAGGGCTTATTGCCATAAGCAAAATGAGATGACATTATCACCGTCATTAATGTACCCGTCGTTGCATATTTTTTTAAGCTCAATTGTACTCCCTTTATCAGGTCCGGTATATCAAATGATATGCCTGGGCCGGCAGTGTTATATTGATCAGCAATTGTACCATTCAACAATTGGGTGGTATAAGTTACAGATACGGTTGTACTGTCTGTAATAGGTACAGTACCGGTTCCGGGCACACCTATAGAATACCAAAAACCATATTTAGGATCTTGTTTCATGGTTGTAAGGCCGCTTGCGCCGATGTAATTTTTTATAACCAATTGATCATATGCTTCCTGATCGCTTAGATGCGTTGCATCACCACGCCTGTTACCAATTAGGTGAATATAATAGTCAAGACTTTGGTTACCGGCTATCCGGTTGGTTGTAATTGTACTGCTACCTGAACCCGCTCCGGAAACACCATAAGCTAAATGCGAAGGGACAATAACGCGCATTATACCACCCGGATGTTTTAATATATCATGTATGGCAGATTGCAGCCCCGGCACGTTAAGGCCAAGCGGCGATACGGTACCATAAATATGGCCGGCTACACCGGCATAGTGATTCGCAATAGTATCTGACGAAATATATTTACCGTCAATACTGCGTATAGTAAATACCATCGATATGGTATCAGGATATTGTATATCAGAACCGGTAAGACCAGGATCGGTTATTTTATAGTAAATACCCGAAGTATCACGCTGCATACCGGTAATGCCATTAGTCTTTATATAAGCGGCGATCTGGTCGTCATCATATTCTTTAATAGTAGGATCATATTTGTCTTTTCGGCACGAAACCAGGGCTATTATTGAAAATAATAAAAGAGTAAAAGTAGTTTGTTTCATTTGTATGTTTTGTTTCGTATTACCCGTCGCTTTAGTTTAGCGGCTCTGGGACTTTTTGCTTTAACAAGCAGTTTATATTCAATATTGCCTTGGCAATGGTATTTAATTAACTATATCGTACAGCGTTATTGTAAAATCAAGTATCGCGTTTGCCGGTAACCCAATTTGTGGTTGCGGCGCCGGCCCGTATGCGTAACGTGACGGCAACAATAATCGTATGGTACCGCCCTTTTGTATTTTCGGGATCCCTAATTTCCAGCCCAATATTACGCTTTGCAATATGTATGATGGATGAAAACTCTGTGTTTGCGCAAATACCTTCCCGTTTGATAAAATACTTCCAGTATATCCTACAGTAACAGAGGTTGAGTTGGTAAACAGATCACTACCCGTACCCGGTTGCTCTACTATATAATATACACCGGATGTATCAACCTTTTTAGCCTCAAGTGTCGGGTTCTCGCTTAAATACTTGGCAATAATTGCGTCATCAACACGCGCCTGTGCTTTATATCCTGCCGTACCACCCTCTGTTGATTTCTTGCAGGCCGATAAACCGGCACATAAAAACAATATAATTAACGCAGCCCTATTCATTACGTTTCCAAAAGGCAAATTTATTCTTTTATAATTCAAAAACAGCAGCTTAACATTTTTTAACATTTACCGGCAAATCAACAACGTTAATTGCTATTTTTCAGTATTATCGGGCTTATAATTTAGTGTGAGCTGATTTATTTTTTTCAGCATTTCGGTCAGGTACAGCTTATCGGCGTCGCTGATATGCGCGTTCAGGTAGTTATTAAATTGCTTTACTACGCCCCGTGCAAGTTGCCGTTTTTCTTTACCAAGCGGGGTCAGGTATATTTTGACGGACCGTTTATCGCCTTTGTTTGATTCCCGATAGATCAATCCTGTTTTTTCAAGCTGGTTTAACATGCGCGACAGGCTGGTTGATTTTAAGCCCAGCAAGGCCGCGGCCTGCGATACTGTTGTGCCCTCTTCTTCGTCAATATTGATCAGCAAATAGCCGATTGATTGGGTTATGCCAAAATCAGTAACCAGGGCATTATACCTGTTAGCAACGGTTTGCCAAACTATTTTTAAAAAATAGTCGATGGTTTCCTGGTGTTTTATAGTGCCCGGCATTTAAATAAACTTAAATTTTGCAGACACAATTGTAAGTAAATTTTACGACAGTAATTGCCCCCTTTAACACGTTTACACAAGGATTTTACAACTACGTACAAATACGCGTTAGGACCAAAAGCTATATAAAAGTTACAATCTTTCCTATCTTTGACCATAAAATCAGAAATACGTCGTTATACTATCATGAAAAAAACAACTTACATTTTATTTATTGCAGTTTCTTTTTTATTCATTGCAAACCGAACGAAAGCACAATCACAATCAGCAGATTATAAATTTGCCGCAGGCCTAAAATTTGGCGGATATGAAAACGGTATCTCCGGCAAATACTTTATGGATGATAGAATATCGCTTGAAGGATTGCTTGGTTTCAGGCAAAACGGGGTGGTAATAACCGGCCTTTATGAGTTTAACCAGGAAGCTTTTAATGTACCCGCTTTAAAATTTTATTACGGGTTTGGTGCCCACATAGGTTCGATAGGTCAAGGCACTTACCGCACATTTAACGGTAACGACCGCCGCTATAACAATGCCCAGCTATTGTTAGGTGCCGATGGCGCCATAGGCCTTGAATACCTTATCCCCGACTCGCCCATAGCGGTTAGCCTTGATCTTAACCCGCGGGTTGAACTGGCTTCAGGTCCGTTTTTTGACCTTGCACCGGGGCTTGGCATTAAATACGCTTTTAAATAGTCAATTATTTTTCGGGCAAATTTACAAACACGGTTTACCCGCCGGGAGTGGTGCGTTTCGGCCAGCCCGGCGGGTAAATTTGTCCTGATCATTATCCGCCCTTTTCTTCAGACATTAGCTCTCCCCATCCTTATTTTTACGATAATCAAACTAAAAAAATCAATCAAAAATTGCACTTTTGCTGTCCCGATGGTACCGCTAAGCTTAAGGGAGCGTATTTTAGCATATAAGCAGCATGAGCCAGTATTTCATAATTGATTTTGATAGTACATTTACACAAGTTGAGGCATTAGACGAACTTGCCCGCATATCATTAAAAAACCATCCCGACAGGGAAAAAATATACCAGCAGATAGAAGATCTGACCAATGCATCAATGGAAGGTAAACTGTCATTCAGCCAAAGCCTTGAGGCAAGGGTTAAACTTCTGCAAGCCAATCGCGACCATTTAAAGCTACTGATAACCCATTTAAAGAAAAAAGTTTCGACCTCGTTTTCGCGCAATACCATATTTTTTAAGAACCACCAGGATGAAGTATTGATCGTATCGGGAGGTTTCAAGGAATTTATTACCCCGGTAGTAACCGAGTACCATATCAAAAAGGAAAACATTTACGCCAACACCTTTAAGTTTGACGACGATGGCAACATCATTGGCTATGACCGCGAGAACCCATTATCGCAGGAAGGCGGTAAGGTAAAACTGTTGAAAGAACTGAAACTTGAAGGCGATATTTATGGTATTGGCGATGGTTATTCTGATTTCCAGCTGAAAGAGTCGGGCATGATCAAAAAGTTCTTTGCCTTTACAGAGAACATTGAGCGTAAATCAGTAGCCGAAAAGGCCGACCATATTACGCCCAGCTTTGACGAGTTTTTGTACATCAATAAGCTTCCGCGCGCTATCTCCTACCCTAAAAACCGCATTAAATGTTTGGTGGTAGGTAATGTTGAAGAGGAAGTGTTGGCTCAAATGCAAAAAGAGGGCTATAACATACGCCAGCGCGATACCGTTGAAGAAAAATATCTTGAGGAAGCAGGTGTATTGCTTTGCGATGAGGACAACCAGCCAACACCCGAGCAAATACAAAACGCAGGGCGGTTAAAAGTTATTGGCTGTTTCGGCAAAGCAAATCGCAAACTGGGCGAGGTTGCCTGCGAGAACGGTATCATTGTATTTGATGATCCTAAGCACAATCCCCGCAGCGACGACTTTTTACCAAAACGTGTTATTGCTTTTATGAACGAGGGAAAAACACATACCAGCTGTAACTTCCCTGATCTGCAGCCGCCGCGTATCAACAACGCGCACCGGCTTATCCATATCCACAAAAACATCCCGGGAATACTGGCCCAGATAAACGAGGTTTTTGCCCAGCATAACATCAACATAGTAGCCGAGTTTTTGGTTACCAACGAGCAAATTGGCTATGTAATTACAGACGTTAATACCGGTTATGATACCCAGGTATTAAACCAGCTAAAGGCCATTGAGCATACCATTAAGTTTAGGTTGCTATATTAGTCATTAGTCATTAGTCATTAGTCATTAGTCATTAGTCAGAAATGCTACAAGTCCAAAAGTGTTTGATTTTATCAAAATTTCTTTTGGACTTTCCGAGTTTACAGACTCCAAACTTCTTTTTACTGACTTTCGGACTCATTTAGCGGCACCACCAACACCGGTACGTCCGAGTGACGTACCACATGTTCGGCTACGCTGCCCATTAGCAGGCGGTCAATACCTGAGCGGCTATGTGTGCCTATTACAATCAGGTCTGCGCCAAACTTTTTACTGCAATCGATAATTCCATTGGCGGCATCCCCAAATTCACTGAAATGGGTAACTTCCATACCTTCAGCAAATTTTTCAATAGCTCTGTCTATCAATAATTTAGAATTATTATTTTGCACTTCAAGCACTTCCATGTCAGGCACTATCGCCAAGTCTGACGAGCCCAGTAACGGGTCGGCAGCGTTATTATATTGCGCTATCACGGGTTCAACTATGTGTACTATTCCTACCTCGGCTTTAAATTTATGGGCAATGTCAAAGCCGTATTGCGCGGCGTTCTCGGCAAACTTACTGTCGTCTATCCCAATAAGTATTTTTTTGATCAGCATGATTATAAAGGTTGATTGTATGTATAAACAAACTACAGGTAATTTGTTTTATTCATTTAACAACTAATGGCTGTCGCCCTGAGGCCCTCGAAGGGTGAGAGTAAGGCCCGCCCGCATGCTTCGACGGGCTCAGCATGAAAACCCTATTGTTTAGCAATTTAAAACCCGTTGCTGTTCATCCAGCTTTTACACCAGTCGAACCATTTTTCTTTACTTTTTGAGTTATTAATACCAAAGCCATGGCCACCTGCTTCGTAAATATGCAGCTCGCCTTTAACTTTTGCCTTTACCATGGCATTATAAAACAGAAGGGCATTTTCTACCGGTACGGTGCCATCATCTTCGGCCATTACCAAAAAGGTGGGCGGGGTATCGGCAGTTACCTGTTTCTCGTTGCTGTACAGGTCAACCAGCTGCTGCGGTGGATTTTTACCGATTAAATTATCTTTTGATCCCTGGTGGGTAAGATCGCCAAAGGTAATAACCGGGTACATCAGTATGGCAAAATCAGGGCGCAGGCTAATATTGCTTTTATTGTCGATAACTACTTGTTTGTAATGCGTCTCGGCGGTCGAGGCCAGGTGCCCGCCGGCCGAAGCGCCCAAAATACCGATCTTGGCCGGGTTAATACCCCACTCGGCAGCACGGATGCGAACGATCTGGATAGCCCTTTGCGCATCCTGTAAGGGGCCAATAGTTTTATCTTTCATGATCAGATCGCTGGGTAAGCGGTATTTTAAAATAAAAGCCGATACACCTATCTGGTTAAAAGCTTTGGCTAAGCTGTACCCTTCGTTATCCATGGATAAGCCACCGTAACCACCACCGGGGCAAATAATTACAGCCGTACCTGTAGCTATACTTTTATCTGCGGGATATGGAAGCAGTGTTGGTGTAACTACTTTCCAGGCCCAGTCTTTGCTGCCGGTTTCGGCATAATCTGCAGGGGCTGGCTTTGAATTAGGTATGCCATCAGGATATAATAAAATTGGTTTTACATCCTGCGCGCGGGTGCTTACTGTAACCGCGGCAAAAGCCAGCAGGGTTAAGATCAGTTTTTTCATTGATTTAGTAGATTTGTATTGATTTTAAAATTACGGTTTCTCTGCACATTAAAAGCCATTGGCATTTAACCAACTTGCGCACCAGTTAAACCACAATTCGCGGCTTTTGGGGTTTACCAGGCCAAAACCGTGACCGCCCTCCTGGAACAAATGCAACTCAGTTTTTACCTTAGCTTTTTGCAAAGCCTCGTACATTAATATGGAGTTTTTTACCGGCACCGCGCCATCATCCCCTGCCTGCATTAAAAAAGTGGGCGGCGTTTCGGGCGTTACCTGCAACTCGTTGCTGTAAAGATCCAATTGTTCTTTTGATGGATTTTTACCTAAAAGATTATCGGCGGAACCCCTGTGCGCGTACTCGCCAAAAGTAATCACCGGGTAGGCCAGCACCGCGAAATCGGGCCTTACGCTGATGCCTTTATTGTCAATCACCGGTTTATCAAAATGAGTTTCGGCAGTCGCGGCCAAATGCCCACCTGCCGAGAACCCGAGGATTCCGATCTTTGCCGGGTTGATACCCCATTGCGCCGCGTTTTTACGTACCAGCATAATGGCGGTCTGTGCATCCTGCAGCGGGCCAATGGCTTTATCGACCATGATCTGGTCGCTCGGCAAGCGGTATTTTAGTACGAAGGCGGTAACGCCTATCTTATTAAATTCTTTTGCTACGGCATAACCTTCATGGCCTATCGCCAGTATAGCATAGCCACCGCCGGGGCAAATAATTACCGCGGTGCCATTGGCTTTACCTTTTTCAGGAAAAAAGGGAGTTATTGTAGGCACGCTGACATTGCTTACGTGACTATCCTGGTTTATCGCTTCGACATAATTTGCAGGCGTAGGTTTAGCATTAATTACCCCATTAGGATATAACGGAATTGCCGGCGCCGTGCCCTGGGCGTGAGACTTGAATATAAGTGCCATTAAAAGCAAAGTTGCGCAGAAGAATTTCATAATAAAAGGTTTATGCAATTATAAATCTTTTCACACAGAAAGACTATATCGGCGTAAAAAGAAACCGTATTGGGAATATGTAATTAACCTAGATAATTGCCTGCGCTGTTTATTTATTCCAGTCTATTCTTACCTTCGATTCGCCGCCTGCAATTTTATGTCCCTGTTTGTCATAGACGATGCAAAAATATTGGCTCTTGTCTTTCGATGCAGGTTTTATATCTGCATATATTTTATCTCCATCCTTAATTAGTTGGTCGCTACAATATAGCAGGATCATTTTACCGTCCGGCAGCAACAGCCAACCGGCAGATCTACCAAAATCCCAGCCCTGATAAAAGTTAACATAAACATTTATAAATTTCACTTCGTGATAATCAAACTTCGCTATATCCGGATAAATGACTTTAGCTTGTTCAAGGGCTTTCGGGCCAATATCATTTACCATAGCTATATAAGTTGGGTGAGCTTTTAAGTAATCAAAAAAGAAATTTCCCGTATGATATAAATCGGTAACTTCTTTTTCAGACGCGTTATACCCCCTGGTCTTCAGGGTATCATCCCATCCAAAATCAAACCTGATCTGTATATTAAAAGGCAATGCTGACGATTTTAAATAACCAGACCGCCAATCGTAAATTAAAGCAGGCGTTAAAGTTTTATTTAAAGTATTGTAATTTGATAAATGATGCTGTTTATAATCATCCCATGAAGCTTTAGTTAAAACCGGTTGGTTAAACAATTCGTTATCAATGCGCCAGTTTAAAATATTTTTTGTTTTTTCAGCATAATCTCCGTTACCGATTAAAGATTCAAATAGCTCGGTTAGTTTGGGGTTATAACTTTGTTTGTTTTTTATACGCCAGGGTAAATGGTATATATGAAAACTATTAACATAAGCATATACTGTGTCTTTATGACCATCATTATAATTGAAGATCATGGCATAATAAGACCGGTCATCATCAAGAAAAGGGTGTAAACATCTTAAAACGGCATCACTCACGGCCTGTTTTGATTGGGTTATTTTTAAAAAGTACGCTTTTTGCTCGGGGATTATCCGGGCCTTGAGGCTATCTTGCTTATCATGATAACCTTTAAGTGAAGATTGTGCCTGAACCTGAAGCGAATCAACCCATTGCGCTAATTGCTTTGTTGAAACATTGAATTGTTTAAGCTTAAATTCCGTATCAGGCTTGTTAATGTAAGCCAACAACTGCTCTAAGTCTTTTACCGAAATGGGCCTTAAAAACTTACGTATTGAGTCCCTGATCTGAATCATAATGACTTTCTTTTCTGGCGATCTTAATGCCTTTTGGTCGACACTATCTTTCTTTAATCTTTCCTGATAACAATTCCAGCCATTGTTTTCAAAAACTATTTCACTTTGCCTAAAACCACCCGATTGCCACCAGGGGTCTGCTTCTACTAATTCTATCTTGGTAATGTCTTTTAACCTGATTTTTTGCGCAATACTATTTGGGTTAAAACAGGTCCAGGCAAAAAGAAAAGCAAACAGGATTTTAGCACGCATGGTTTAGGTAGTTGGTCAAACTAAGTTACAAATTATCGCCAACAAAAAAGCCTCACAAAGTTCTAAAACTCTGCAAGGCTCTGAATATTCTGCCAACTGGCAACTTCAAACTGCCAACTAAATGTGAATCGGCCTGTTAGCCGTCGCTGCCAAACAAGCTTCACGCATGGCTTCAGTGTATGTTGGGTGTGCATGGCTCATGCGTGATATATCTTCGGCGCTGGCGCGGTATTCCATGGCTACTACGGCCTCGGCTATCATGTCCGCGGCGCGTGGGCCTATCATGTGTACGCCTAAGATCTCGTCGGTTTTCTCATCGGCAAGTACTTTAACAAAGCCATCCAGGTCGCCGCTGGCTACCGCCCTGCCGCTGGCACGGAACGGGAACGAACCTACCTTATATTTTACACCTTTTTCTTTTAACTGCTCTTCGGTTTGGCCTACTGCAGCAACCTCGGGCCAGGTATAAACCACACCCGGTATCAGGTTATAATTAATGTGCGGTTTCTGGCCGACAATGGTTTCGGCAACATAAGTACCCTCGTCCTCTGCCTTGTGGGCCAGCATCGCTCCGCGGATCACGTCGCCTATGGCATAAACACCCTTAACGCTGGTTTGCATATGCTCATCTACTGTGATTTTACGGCCGCGCTCTTCAACGGTTAAACCTATCTTGTCTAAACCTAAACTGTCGGTGTAAGCAACACGGCCAACAGCTACCAGGCAGTAATCGCCTTTCAGCTCTTTCTTTTCGCTGGTAGGCGAATCGAACGTTACCGTAACCTCTTTACCTTTTACGGTTGCGCCGGTAACTTTATGGCCCAGGTAAAACTCCATACCTTGTTTTTGCAATACCTTTTGCAGCTCTTTGCCCAGGCTTTTATCCATGGTAGGGATAATACCGTCCATAAACTCAATAACAGATACCTTGGCGCCCAGACGCTGGTAAACCGAACCCAACTCTAAACCGATAACACCACCGCCAATCAATATCAGGTGTTTTGGTACTTCGGTTAATGACAAAGCCTCGGTCGAAGTGATGATGCGTTTTTTATCGATCTTGATAAACGGCAGGCTTGATGGTTTTGAACCGGTAGCAATGATAATGTTTGTGCCGGTTATTTCTTGCGTAGTGCCATCTGCCTTGGTAATGATGATGGTATTTTTGTCTTTAAACGACCCCATACCCTGGTAGCCGTCTATTTTGTTTTTTTTGAATAAGAAGCTGATGCCGCCGGTATTTTTGGCAACTACATCAACTTTGCGTTTCATCATTTGCGCCATGTCAACCTTCAAATCTTTAAGGTTAATACCATGGGTAGCAAACGCGTGGCCCGCGTTATAAAAATGTTCTGACGAATCAAGCAGCGCCTTTGAAGGGATACAGCCTACGTTAAGGCAGGTACCGCCATAAGTGGCATATTTTTCAATACAGGCTGTTTTTAAACCAAGCTGGGCGCAGCGTATAGCGGCCACATAGCCACCCGGCCCCGAGCCTATAACGATAACATCATATTGCATAGTAGTATGTTTTTGTGGCGCAAAGTTAAGTATTTTAGACATCAGTGATTAGTTAATTAGCGATTAGTTAAACTTATCGCGTTGATTTTTACACTATATTTATGCTGATATGAAAATAGCCCCTTCTAAGCCACCCCGGTAGGGTGGGCTAAAAAATTCTCCCCTGTCGGAGCGAGATTTAGAGGGGGCTGAGTATATTTGGCTAATTAATCTGATTTCATGAAACTACACCGCTCACTGCTCATCTTTTTGGCAGTAATATCATTTAGCGCGCAGGCCCAGTTAATGGTGCCCAAAGAAAAATTCACCCGTGCCGATTCGCTGCGCGGATACCTGTCGCCTTTACGTACCTGTTATGATATCAATTACTATCACCTGGATGTGAAATTTGATATCGACAAAAAGTTTATCAGCGGCAGCAACCTATTTAAGTTTACCGCCACACAGGATTTTACCAAACTGCAGTTTGACCTGTTTGCTAACCTTACTGTTGAGAAAGTGGTTTACAAAGGCAAAGAGCTGCCTTATACCCGTGAGTTTAACGCGGTGTTTGTAACCTTCCCGAACACTATTGCCAAAGGCAGTAAAGATGAATTTACCGTTTATTATTCGGGCAACCCTACTATAGCCAAAAACGCACCCTGGGATGGCGGTGTGGTTTTCACTACCGACTCCTTAGGCAAACCCTTTGTGGCTACCGCCTGCCAGGGTGTGGGCGCCAGCATCTGGTGGCCCAATAAAGACCAGCAGGCCGACGAGGTGGACAGCATCCTGATCAGCATCAGCGCACCTAAGGGATTAAAAGATGTATCAAACGGCCGTCTGCGCAAAGTAACCGACCTAAAAAATGGCTATAACCGTTTCGACTGGTTTGTTTCAAGCCCCATTAACAATTATGATGTGGAAGCCAACATTGCCGATTACGTTCACTTTGCAGATACCTACAATGGCGAAAAAGGCAAACTCACCACCGATTTTTGGGTATTGCCTTATAACCTTGAAAAAGCTAAAAAGCAATTTGCTGCCAACGTGCCCCGTATGTTAAAAGCTTTTGAATACTGGTTTGGGCCTTACCCATGGTATGAGGATGGCTATAAACTGGTCGAAACCCCGCACCTGGGTATGGAGCACCAAAGCGGCGTGGCATACGGCAATCATTATGTTAATGGGTATTACGCCGGGCACAGAAACAAGCCTATGGGCATTGACCTGTCGGGCACGGGCATTGGCCTTACATGGGATTATATTATTGTGCACGAAAGCGGGCACGAGTGGTTCGGCAATAACATAACGTCAAAGGATATTGGGGATATGTGGATCCACGAGAGCTTTACCGATTACTCAGAATCGTTGTTTGTTGAGAGTACTTCTACCAAACTATTGGGGCAGCAATATATAAGTGGTTTGCGCCAAACCATCATTAATGACAGCCCTATCGTAGGCCCATATAATGTGAATAAGGAAGGATCGGGCGATATGTATTTTAAAGGTTCGGTTATTTTAAATATGATCCGCACCATTATTAATGACGATGAAAAATGGCGCGGCATATTGCGCGGCTTAAATAAAACCTTTTATCATAAAACGGTTACGTATAATGATATTACCCAATACATCAGCGATCAGTCCGGCATAGACCTGCTGCCCGTGTTTGACCAATACCTGCATACCACACATTTGCCTGTTGTTGAATTTACCAAACGCGACGGTAAAATATGGGCTAAATGGATAGCGGCCGTGCCCAACTTTAAAATGCCGTTAAAGGTACGTGCAAAGGGCGGCGAGTATAAATTTATTGTACCCGGCGCAAACTATTTTGAGCAGGTTAATATTGACGGCCTGACCATGGATAACATTGAGGTTGATACCTTTAATTATTATGTAGGTGTAATGGTAGACTAATTTATGTTTTATTGTAACGTTTGCCACCGGCATAACGTCTTATAGCTAAACAAACAACAAACTATTATGAAACTGATCAGAATTTTTATTGCCGTGCTGCTGGTTGGCGGCGCAGTGCAAACCCAGGCAAAACCCAATGCAGGCAATGTGGTTGAAGACCGTCACCTGAGCGGCTTCCACGCTGTTGACGTGGCCGGCTCATTCGATGTATATATCACCCAGGGCAACACAGAGTCTGTTAAGGTTGATGCGCCTTCTGATGTTATCCGCAACATTTTGACCGAAGTTAAAGGCGGTACACTAACCATCTCGACAAAAGCCCATTTCACCTGGCACGGCTTGTTCAATAACAAAAAAATGGTAGTATATGTTACCGTTAAAGATATTAACAGCATAGCTGTTAGCGGATCTGGCGATGTGTATTTTAAGGATGGTATCAACGCCAATAATTTAAGTTTATCCGTTAGCGGATCAGGCGACGTGTCAGGTAAAATAAATGCCAAAGGTTTGGAGAGCAGTATTAGCGGATCAGGCGATGTAAGGATCGTAGGCCATGCCAATGATCAAAAAGTAGATGTGACCGGCTCGGGCGATTATTCGGCTCATGGCCTTACTTCAAATAATACGGTTGTTGCTGTTGGCGGCTCGGGCGACGCTTCAATAACTGTAAGCGGCAACCTTAAAGCAAGCGTTTCAGGATCAGGCGATATCCATTATTCAGGCAGCCCTAAATATGTTTCCAGGTCAAAATCAGGCAGCGGCGATATCAGCGGGAATTAAGATAGGATATATTTTATAAGATATTAAAAAAATGTCATCCCAGGCTTGGGGTGACATTTTTTTTGTTTTATCTCCACAGGACATTCGTTCAATTAATCTACGTAGAATAAAACGATTCCGTTAGATAAAATACTGTATCAATAAAAAAAAGTACCCCATTGTAAGTAAGTACATTTTCGTCATGCAGGTCTTCTAATATTACACCAATTTCAGAATTGAAATAATCGTTATTACGTTTATGCTGAAAGCCATTAAATTCAAGGAATTCTTTTACAACATTAAGGTCAACAGGTTCGTCAGCGGTAACGAAATCTTGTTTAATTACCGCATGTAATTCTTCATTAATAAATCTGAAACCTAAAAATGTATATGCGGTTGAGGGAAAAAAGAAATTATGCGTAAGCAGGCTATTAAAATAGTCAAGCCAACTTTCGTAAAAAATACTTTGATTTATTTTTAAAACTTGAGTATCATCCAATCGGTAAACTTTTTGCTCAGCCCCTTCGCTGATAAAATCATTTATAGATATGGAATGATTGTAAAAACAGTTTTCAGCTTTTGCAAAAGCTATGAGTGCTGCTGTTTCTTGATCTTTGAAGCGCTGCTGTTCTTTAGTTGTGATGCTTGTTTTCGCATACCTTCTAAGGAAATTTTGGACTTTTTTGAGTTGACTTCCTGGGCCAATTTGTTCATCTCTGAGAATGATATTTTGTAATTCATCTTTGATGCCTTTCATTTAAAACTATAATTCAAATATACCATTTTCGAGCTATTGTATCAACACATACTTCTACCCGTGAGCAATTTATCATTTAATATTACTTACAGGAGGCGAATACTCAAAAGGCACCTGGTCTGCCAAACGTTGATTGGACCAATCGCCTTTTATGTCAAACGCCTGTATGTAACCAACAGACGTTCGGCCCCTGGCATCTACTACAATTTGTTTTTCGCCGGGTAAGAGGTAAGAATGATATTTTAATACAACATCATTAGTTATTTTGTCTTTTCTTGAAATTGCGTTGCCTTTTTGTTCTGCTAACTTCAGTGATGCTTCAACATTATAGGTAATATGCAAGCCGGTTGACCTAAACGTTACGAAAGCTTGATTCCGGGATGTCTCAAGGGTATCAAAATTTACCGGTTTATTATCATCATATGCATTACCATCACCTGATAATTGAGTAACTATAAACCCTTCCTCTAACAATCTCCTGCTAAAAACAGAACGCATAAAATGTACCATCGAGCCCCTATAAGCCAACGCCCTGTTTTTTACCCACTCTTGTTTTTGGTCATTTGTTCCCTGTAGTTCCTCGAAAACTGTATTGCCGTCATACGATGTTTCGACATGTAACATAGTGCCAATGATCTTTTGACTGAACCGAAAATACTTAAGCATGTATTTTATACGGTAACCCAAATGTGGATTTACAATTACCAAAATATCATTAGCGCGGGCAGTGAATAAACTTTTATCCATTTTAAAACTAAGCACCTCCGGATTTACAATTTCACAAGCTTTTGCATTAGGTGTTGAACCCAAAAATTGGGTTTTAAAAAGTTCATAATCGCTTTGCCATTTCTTATCAACCCCAATTTTAACCTCATCAAGCAGCACCGAATGTAAAGTTAAACTAAGGTCTAAAGTCATAGCCCTGGTTTTTAGCATAACATCTTTGGTAAGCCCATCATAACCCATCATTTTAACGGAAATGGTATATGATCCAAGCCCCGGGACATTTAGTTTATACCTGCCAAAATTGTCGGTAGTTGTTACAATTTCACTGCCGTCTACAAAAATAATAGCATCAGCAATAGGCTTTTTATTTTCATCGGATACCGCACCGCTGATGGTATAATTAGATTGCGCAAAACAATTAAACACTGATAGCGACAAACTTAAAATGATTATGCAACAAGCAGCTAGCAATTTTAGTTTGAAAATAATAATCGCCCTAAAAGTTTTTTTAAGATGCATGATTTATAGTGACGAATTTATCTTTCAACTACCATTGGTCGAAAGTTCAGGCCCATTAGGCTAAGATAATGATTTGATAACGCAAGCAGAATGCTTATAACATTTTAGGGCAAATCCAAATGCTTTGCATGGTTAGATTCCCCTACCGCTGTCCGAAGTTTGTAACTTCGGACCAGTATGTTTATGGTCTGTGACTATAGGCACAATGATGTTCAAGCCGCAATAGTCTAAAGACTATTTACATAGTAGTTTGAAGTTGCAAACTTCAAACAGCATAGGGGTATCAATTTATTTGTAGAAGATTCATACGGTCAAGAAATCGAACTTGATAGGCAAGTAACTCGTCATAGGTCATTAAATAAATATTTTCTTGACCAAACTGCTTCATTCTAACAGTTAATGTATCCAAGTTCTCTTCTTTTTCTGCCTCTCGCCCCATTAGCAAACTGTATTGCACTCTTTCTGGATACCATCCATAACGCTGTTGGATAATATTTCTAAATTCTTCATTTTCAAGATACATCTTATAGTCATTGATTTGTCCTAAATGTTCAAAGAACTTAGAATATAAGTTTGGATGAAATTTTGTATTTTTTACAAAACCCTCATTTGGGAGCTTAACCTCAAGGATATTTAAGTCTGTCTTATAATTCATATTAGGTTTAAGGCTGTAATCGGGTTGATAAGACTTATTTTTACCGTAAGGAAGTGTAAGCTCATACCAAGATTTCGAATAATTATCCCTCAATAAAAAAAAATCATTCTCGTTAAAAAACTGGTGGTAAAGCTTTTCTTCCTTCTTGGGATTACCACGGTAGGTTTGCCGAAGTAGTTTAGAAAACTCATCAATAGCTAATTCAATCTGCCGTTGATTTTGATTTAGCCAGTAATAATTGAGTTTTCTTGGAATTATTTGAAAATTTTCAGAAAGCACCTTAGTTGGCACATATTGTTTTGTCTTGCTGAAATAATAACTATAATCAACCAAACCAGAATTATACTTGATACCTAAATTATCCAATTCATCTACAACTTTTTTACGCCACGATTTTAGGGTTGAATAAAAATGAGGAATTTGTTTATTAAGTTCATCTGCACCAAAATCTAAAAGCACTTTCGAAAACCCTTGGCGTTTATAAAGTCTTTGATCCTCAACTGGTAGTATTAATAATACGATTGGTATTTTGTTTAAATTAAAGTCGCGATTTGATAAATCCTTGTGGGCTCAGCAGATAGTTTATTAAGAAAATCAAGTGCAATTTCTCCTCCTATTTTATTTTGAGAAATAATCAAATCCAGAGGTTCTTGTTTATCAACAATTCGCTTATTAATAAAGGTTTCTGCTTCAAAGTAAGAATCTACAAAATAAATCGAATCTTTTTCAGCTAGGTCGGCCAATGCGTTTCTTATAGTATCAGTTTCCCAGAAATTATTTAAAATAAAAAGAATGCGCATTCAATATGGTAAGGATTTAATTTAAAGATAGCGAATAATATCAATTTTAAATTAACTCCACTGCCGAAGTTTGTAACTTCGGACCAGCATGTTTATAGTCTGCGACTACAGGCGCAATGATGTTCAGGCCGCAATAGTTTAAAGACTATTTGCATAGTAGTTTGAAGTTGCAAACTTCAAACAGCATAGTAAATTTAAACGCAGTGCGTATAGCCGCGTTAACGATTGTAGCGGATACCGGCCTTGCGCCTAACGCCTTGTGCCCGTATGAGCAGAAAGCGTGGGCCGCAGGCAACGCCCTGATTAACAGATCATACCTTCTCCAACCTCCTCAGCAACCTTGCCACCGTACCTAACGAACTATTGGTTTCGGCGACTATGGCGCGCAGGCTCAGGCCCTGGTCATGCAGTTGGATAATGCGGTCCTCATTGGCTTTGCGTTGCTGCTCGGTATAATGCAATAGGTGGCGGGCCTCGGGTTCGCGGCCGCAAATGTCAAAATGCAGAAAGTTGTTTGGCTTTATCATGCGGCAAAGACAAACATTATCGGCACCGTGTACCTGCGTGCCGCTGCGTTGCTTTATTTGTTTAAGGTAACGCAGGCCCTTATCAGTTTGGCTTTCGCCAATGGCAAAGGCGCTATCTGTAAAGTTGATGAGCATTTTACTGCCCTGCAGATCGTTACGGCTAATGGGCCTGGCAGGGTTGCGCTTGGGCGTATGTGCCAGCACTAAAATGGACAGGCCGTATTGGCTTTTTATGGCCTGTAACTTGCTCATGAGCGCTACCGCGCTGGCGGCGGCTTCGGTACTGCTGCGCAGGCAGGTAATGTTGTCAATGATGAGGATACGGGCGCCGCTGGTTATCAATACGTTTTCGATAGCGTTGTTCAGGTAGTCGGCATAAGTGGCAAATTTGCGGGCGCCGTCAGCATCGGGGTTAAACACCAGGCGGGTAAAGCCGGGGCCAAAGCGGTAGTTACCCTGCAAATCGCTACTGTAGCGTTTTTTAAACTGGGCGGCGCTCAATTCAAAATCAAAATATAGCACCTTTTCTGCAGGGCGGTCGCCGCCAATACCGGGGATGGGTATGCCCCTGCTCAGGCTATCGCCAATTTGAACGGCAAGGATGGATTTGCCTACATTGGTATCGGCAAACATGATGCATAGTTCGCCCTGGTACCAAAAATCGCCAAAGAGCTTACCGGCATGGGTGTCGTTTTCGGTTTCGAGCCAGTCAGCAGCGGGTTTAATGATAAAGGCATCCTTACTGCTGGGTGGCCCCTGCAGGTATTTATCAAGCCGTTTATTTTCCCTGGCGGTTAATTTGCGGTGCGACATGGACCGAATCAACTCAATTTCGGCCGGCCGCTGAAAGGTTGGGTGTTCTTTGTAACTACTCATTTTTAAAGATTTTATGCAAGGTAATGAGGATAAAGATCTTTAATGGTGGCGGTGTTTTGTCAGTAGTGGGGTGAGCGTGCTTTCGTTCATCGTTCCTTTGCCTTACGCGCAAGGCTTGCCCCGCTATGGCCGCGGAGGCCTTTGTTCTTTTCCTTGATGAAAAGAACCAAAAATCAAGTCAGCAAAGAGGCTTCTTTTGCCGCACGGGCCCTTGCCCTGCAAAACTGATAAAACCACGGGCTGCATAATTTTGCCGCAACCGCTCTTGCCCAACGCTCATGGCAAAAAGACGCTATGCCCTTCCCGCCCGCAAGTCCAGCTTGTTTTATCAGTTTTCATCCGAAGCTTTTTTGCTGACGGAATTTCCGCAAAACCGAAATTTTTCTAAATATGAATGAACTTAATTGTGAGCTGCCCATATTTAATATGATCCTTGTCTTATACGTAAAGCCGTCATACGGGCAGCTTCGGGCGAAATCAGGTAAAACAAGAGGGGGAGTGCGGCTGCAAAGGCATTGGTAATTTTGCCTGAAGCGTAGGGTTTGCGGGAGCGACACCGGCGGCAAAAGGACCGGGCCTTAGGTTTCACCTGATTTGCAGCGCATAAGGCCAAGTGCGGCAGAGAAGCATCCCGGATGACTTGATTTTTTTGTTACTTTTTTCATCAAGGAAAAAAGTAATGGGGTTCCGCGCCCAAGAGCGGGGCAAGCCAGGCGCGAGAAGGCCTCAAAGCGATAGGGTTCGTTTAAATAAATACCGCGTCAAAACACTATTTTCCAAACTTATGGTGACACCATTTTGTCAGAAAATACCCTCGCCAAAAAATACTTATAAGTCAGAAAATCTGTACCAAACTGTACCATGAAAGCAATTCAACAAACACAGTTTATTAACTATCAGTAGTTTACAAAAACAGGTGTACCAAAGTGTACCATCGGGACACCTTCAGTTTGGCACAGCTGTTACAATGATACGCCGCGTTTCCACGGTATAAAATCGTCTTGTCCTAACTGTACAGACTTGGGTTGTACCACGCCGCTGGCTACGTCAATCACGTAGTTCAGGATACGCTCGCCAACCTGGTCTATAGTTTCTGTACCTTCTATGATCGTTCCGCAGTTAATGTCGATAATATCCGGCATACGCTGGAAAATGCGCGTATTGGTTGACAACTTGATAACCGGGGTAATAGGGTTGCCTGTTGGTGTACCCAAGCCGGTGGTAAACAACACCACATTAGCGCCTGAGCCTACCTCGGCAGTAGTGCTTTCTACATCGCTGCCCGGTGTGCATAACAGGTTCAGGCCCGGTTTGGTTACCTTCTCCGGGTAGTCCAACACGGCTGTAACCGGCGAGCTGCCCGCCTTCTTAGCTGCCCCTGCCGATTTGATGGCATCGGTGATCAGCCCGTCCTTTATATTACCCGGCGACGGGTTGGCGTAAAAGCCCGAGCCATCGGCCTCGGCGCGCGCATTGTAGGTGCGCATCAGGTGCATGAACTTCTGGGCGGTATCCACGTCGACACAACGGTCGCTTAGCTCCTGCTCTACCCCGCAAAGCTCGGGGAACTCGGCCAGTATTACACTGCCGCCCAGGCTCACCAACACGTCAGACACGTAACCCAGCGCCGGGTTTGCAGAGATGCCCGAGAAACCGTCAGACCCGCCACACTCCAAGCCAATACAGATCTTGGTGATTGGCGCAGGTGTCCGCTCTAACTTATTAGCCTCGATAAGGCCGGCAAAGGTTTGCTTCAAAGCCTCCTGCATCAGGGTGCTTTCCTTGCCTATCTTCTGCTGCTCCAACATGATAAGTGGTTTGCTGAAGTTGGGGTCGCGCTTCTTGATCTCGGTTTCAAGGATGCTGGCCTGCGCGTGCTGGCAGCCCAGGCTTAAAACCGTAGCGCCTGCCACGTTGGGGTGGGTAATGTAACCCGCCAGCAATCCGCACAAAGCGTCAGAGTCTGACTTGGTACCGCCGCAGCCCATATCATGAGTAAGGAACTTGATACCATCTATATTTTCAAACAGCTTCTTCTGACTTCTCTCTCCCGACTCCATTTGCAGGTCGGCATTCAGGATAGACTCGACCGAGTTACCCGCCTGGTACAGGTCTATCAGGCTGTCTACCTCCGTCTCATAAGTCTTAGCCTTGCGGAAACCCAGTTTCTCAACCAACGCATCCTTCAGTACCATGATGTTGCGATTCTCGCAAAACACCAGCGGTATCACCAGCCAGTAGTTAGCCGTACCTACCGAACCATCGGCACGGTGATAGCCTAAGAAGGTACGTTGTGCAAACTTATCAACCTCGGGTTTGTGCCAGTTTAGCTTGCGTTCGCCCAGTTTAAAGTCGCTGGCGGCATGGTGTATGTTGTCAACTGTTATAGCGCTGCCTTTGGCAATGGGCCCGTTTGTTTTACCCACCAGTACACCATACATATAGATCTCCTGGTCGGTGCCCAGGTCGGTCATGGTAAACTTATGTTTGGCGGCTACATCGGTAACCAGCGTTATGTTATCACCATCAAACGTAATGGTTGTCCCCGCAGGGAGATCCTGGAGGGCAACCAATACGTTATCATGCGGATGGATTCTTAAAACAGTTTCTTTCTTATCAGACATTGTATACGTTATATGTGATTTATGAGAACGGGGTTAAAGGCTAAGCTCAACAACCGGGATCTCATAAGGTGGTTTGTTTTTTGGCAAAGTTACAACCAAATCTGTATTATTTGCTTTACTTGCAATTTCTGAGTGATCATTTAAAAACTGCACGTATTTAACCTTGCCTGCATAGCCCGGTAATGTTAAAACGCCGTCGGCCGGGTAAGTGAATAAGTGAACATACAGCTTTTTGGTTTTGGGGTTATACGTTAACCTGTCACCCTCCGGCACGGCAAAGCTGCTTGGCGCGTAGGTACAGTTGTAAATAGACAGGTTGTTGGCGTGCATCCAGTATGCCATGGTATCCAAGGCGTTATTGGCACGGTAATCAAACTCGCCGCGGGCGGTTGGGCCTACGTTCAGGATCAGGTTACCGCCATTAGCTACTGAGGTGATAAGCAGATCAAGCAACTGACGGTGTGTTTTCCAGGTGTTCTCATCACGATAGTATCCCCATGAACCTGAAAACGTCTGGCAGGTTTCCCAGGTATGGCCTCGGTATTTCTCCAACTCTTTAGGGCTAACCTGCTCTGGTGTTTCAAAATCGGCGCCGTCTTTATATTCTTCAAGGTTAAGGCGGTTATCTACAATAATGCCCGGCTGCAGTTTCCTGATCAGCTTTAACAGCTCTACAGATCCCCAATCATCCTTACCTTTTCCTTTACCTTTTTCTTTGTTAGGGAAAGAGAAGTCAAGCCAAAGGATATCTATTTTACCATAGTTAGTTAGTAACTCTGTGATCTGGTTACGCATGTATTGACGGTATTTAGCCATATCACGGCCTTTATTCAACTTGTCGTAATGCTCTTTGCTTTTATCTTTTTGCATCAACGGGTGGATCTCGTCCATCACATAATCAGGATGGTGCCAATCCAAAAGCGAATAATAAAACCCAACCTTTAAGCCCTGCGCCCTGAAAGCATTTACATATTCTCGTACCAAATCGCGTTTGGCCTGGGTATTTGGTGCTTTGTAATCAGTATACTTCGAATCGAACAAGCAAAAGCCCTCATGGTGCTTGGTAGTTAATACCGCATATTTCATACCGGCCGCTTTAGCTTCTTTAGCCCATTTTTGCGGCTCGAACAGATCAGGGTTAAACGCGTCGAAGTATTTTTGGTAATCTTCATTGCTTAAAGCCTCATTATGCTTTACCCATTCATGCCTTGCAGCACCCGAGTAAAGGCCCCAGTGAATAAACATGCCGAAACGGCTGTCGGTCCACCATGCCATACGTTGCTGCTTTTGCGCGTCGGTTTCATTGCCAATCATTTTCTGGGCGTTAGCGGCCGAGAAACATAGAAGAAACATTAATAATGCTAATTGTAATTTTCCTGATCTCATATGGTTACATTTTTTGGTTAGCTGCCATAATTAATTTGATGGCTTATAATTCGGTTATATCAAAGAAAGCAGAATATGCCCTAAAAAAAATTTGCGTTATTGTCTAAATATTAATCAATTTTGGCATATTAAAATATTATACACTAATTTTAAGAATAAATTAGATAATATTAAAATCTCAAATGAAACCGCAGTTACTCAAAGTATCTAATGACCTGGTACACTCCTTCAGCTCAAGGCAGGATAAGGTGCCCTATGTGAACAATCACTGGCACTATCATCCGGAGGTGGAGTTGATCTATTTCAGGAAGGGAAACGGTACGCGTTTCATTGGCGACAGCATCCAGCATTTTCAGTCGGGCGATGTGTACCTTTTGGGTGCAAACCTGCCTCATTACTGGCGGTTTGACAATATCTATTTTGAGGACGAAGCCAACAACCACGCCGACGTAAGTGTGATACACTTTTGCGATAATTTTTGGGGAGATGGCTTTTTACAACTGCCTGAAAACACCGCTATCCGCAATATATTAGAGAAAGCTAAGCACGGTATTGAGATAACTGGTAATGAGCGCTCGGCATTAGGTAAGCTGATTGAAACTATTGTTTATGCCGAGGGCCCTAAAAAGATCATGTTGCTGATGGAAGCGCTGATGAAAATTGGCGGCTCAAAACAGATCAAAGTGATCTCATCAATAGGCTCGCGGATAGATTTTGCATCGTCAGAGAACGACCGCATTAACGCTATTTATAATTACTCGATAGCAAACTTTAAACGCAAGATCCAGATCGAAGAAATGGCCGAGGTGGCCAACATCAGCCCAAATTCGTTTTGCCGTTACTTTAAATCGCGTACGCGTAAAACTTACTCGCAGTTTATTAACGAGATAAGGGTTGGCCATGCCTGTAAGCTGCTGATAGAAAATAAAATGAACCTGAAGCAGATCTGTTACGAAAGCGGCTTTCATAACTTTACCAGCTTTCATAAATATTTTAAAAGCATTACCGGCAAAAGCCCGCTCATTTACCAAAAGACGGTTTTTAAATAAGATCTATTTGAGGTCCGCATCTTCCTGCTCCTTTTTTAGCTGCAGGCGCTCACGGTTTACATCAACCTTTATGAGGGCGAAAATAGCCATGTAAAAATTGGCTATCCAAACAATAGAAAATCCCGCCAGGACATAGCCCCGCCAATCGTCTATTAACAATTTGTAGCCGGTAAATACCAACATTAATATGGTTACGTAGTGGCTAAAGCAATACTCGCAAGTAAAAACGTAAAAGAACTTACGGGCCAGGATGGTTTTACCTTCTTTACTTCCCTTCACACAAAAATCACGCGGTTCCCTGAAAATTTCCTCGTGCGTAACCGTCCATGCAATACAAGCAACGGGGATAGCAACCAAAAACAACCAGGCAACCTGGGTACACAAGGGCATCATAAAATAGATTTAACCCATTGAGTACAATTGGGATGGGATATGGTTTTAGTTGGGTTGGTTGGTGGCCGTTACTTAACCTAATTGAGTAGTGCAACCGATGAGTCACCCTACTTTCATTTCTTATCCTACATCAAGTTTCCTGCTGCAAACTCACCGTAAATTTGTACTACAATCACTAAACAAATAAAGAAATGGAAAATCAAATTAAAGGCTTACACCATATAACCGCCATTGCCGGTAACGCAAAACGCAATGTTAAATTTTATACCGATACCCTGGGTTTACACCTGGTTAAAAAAACGGTAAACTTTGACGACCCTAATACTTACCATTTATACTACGGCGATAAAACAGGCGCGCCGGGTACAATATTGACCTTTTTCCCCTGGGAGGGCATAAGCGCGGGCCGTCGCGGCGCACGCCAGGCTACCGAGATCGGTTATTCTATTTCGCAAGGCAGTCTTGATTTCTGGTTGAAACGGATGGATGATCATAACATCATCCACAATAAAGTGGCCGAAAAATTTGGCGAGCAATACCTTACCGTACTTGATCCCGATGGCTTAAAACTGGAACTTACCGTTGCTAAAAATGCAGACAACCGTTTGCCATGGGAAACAACCGAAATAAAAGCTGACAACGCCATTAAAGGCTTTCATAATATCACTATAACCACCAATAAAATTGAGCCTACTGCCAGGATCTTAACCGAAGTATTGGGTTATAAATTATTGGAACAACACGTTAACCGTTACCGTTTTGTAACCGACACCGTCGAAAATGCAAATATTGTAGACTTGGTTGAAGTTGCAGGCGAGATTGCCGGGCATGTAGCCGGCGGATCCGTACACCACGTAGCATTCAGGGTAAGCGACGAGAAAACATTAATGGAATACCGCGAAAAGATAGCGGCGCTTGGCTTACACATTACCGACAAGATAGACCGTAATTATTTCTACTCGCTTTATTTCCGTGAACCGGGAGGCGTATTGTTTGAAATTGCTACCGATAACCCGGGTTTCGCGGTTGACGAACCTGTTGACGAGTTGGGTACACATCTGATGCTGCCACCACAGTATGAAAGCCGCCGTGCCGATATTGAACAACAATTACCTCAATTATTTTAATATGTACACGCATCAAAAAAATATAATAACCGCCGGCGCACCTTTGGCCAATGCCAAAGGCGCGCTGGTTATGCTGCACGGCCGTGGCGGTACAGCGCAAAATATCATTTCGCTTGCCGGCGAGTTTAACCTGGAAGATATAGCCATCATAGCCCCGCAGGCAACAAATAACAGCTGGTACCCATACAGCTTTATGTCGCCGGTTGATGAAAACCAGCCTGCTTTAGATTCGGCTTTGCAGGTAATTGGCGAAACAGTTAATGACATCCTCGCCGCAGGCATTAACGCAGAAAATATTTATTTCGCGGGCTTCTCGCAAGGCGCTTGTTTAACGTTAGAGCATGTTACCCGTAATGCACAGCAATATGGCGGTGTGGTAGCCTTTACAGGCGGATTGATAGGCCGGCAATTAGCCCTCGAGAATTACAAAGGTAATTTTAACAATACCCCGGTATTAATAGCCACCGGCAACCCCGACCCGCATGTGCCGCTAAGTCGTGTGGAAGAAAGCGCCGCTATTTTAAAAAGCATGGGTGCTGATGTTACGGTTAAAGTTTATAGCGGCCGCCCGCATACCATAACCCAGCCCGAAATTGACCTGGCAAACACATTGATATTTGCTTAATAAGCTGTACTTTCGGGTAATGTCCGCCAACTTAATTATTGATAGCATTACCCGTCATGTACAGCTTTCGGCTGATGAACAGCAGCATTTTTTATCGCTGCTAAAACCCAAAACCTATAAGCGCAAGCAGTTTGTTTTACAGGATGGCCAGGTTTGCAAATACTCTACCTTTGTAACCAGTGGTTGCCTGCGGGGTTTTACGGTAGATCAAAACGGCTTTGAACACGTGCTAAACTTCGCGCCTGTTGGCTGGTGGATAGCAGACATGTACAGCCTGCTTACCCAAAAGCCGGGCATTTTAAATATCGAGGCGTTAGAGGATACCGAAGTGCTGCTGTTATCAAAAGCCGACCAGGAAAAACTGTACCACGAGATTCCCAAGTTTGAACGCTTCTTCAGGATAATTACCGAGAATTCGCTGGTTTCTTTTCAGCAGCGGTTGATAGATAACTTGAGCCTCACGGCTGAGGAACGTTACCATAACTTTTGCCGCCGCTACCCTACCCTTATTTATACGCTACCCAAAAAGCAGATCGCATCATACATAGGTGTTACCCCCGAGTTTTTCAGCCGGATGCAGCATAAAATGTTGCTTAAAGACAAGAAGTAATTTCTTGACCTACATTAAGTTTTACGGGCGAAACACTCCGTAAATTTGTACTATGGCACAGACAATATATCACGCGGCAAATACCCGCGGCAAAGCCGACCTGGGTTGGCTAAAAAGTTATCATAGCTTCAGTTTCGGTGATTATTATAATCCTGAGCGCATGAATTTTGGGGCGCTGCGTGTTTTAAATGACGATACCGTTGACGGCGGCAAAGGCTTTGGCGAACACCCGCATGATAACATGGAGATCATATCAATCCCGTTAAAGGGTGGCTTAAAGCATTTGGACAGCATGGATAACGAAGCAGTAATAAGCGACGGCGATATCCAGGTGATGAGCGCAGGCACGGGTATTTTTCACCAGGAACATAATGATGACCAGCATGATGCCGTGCAATTTTTACAGATCTGGGTGTACCCTAACGTTTTGAACGTTGAACCAAGATATGACCAGCTAACGTTAAATAAAGCCGACAGGCATAATAAATTGCAACAGGTATTATCGCCAAATAAGGACGATGCAGGGGTCTGGATCTATCAAAACGCATGGTTCCACTTAGGCGATTTTGATAAGGGGCTGAATACCGAATATCAATTAAAAGCAAAAGGCAACGGTGTATATGTTTTTGTATTAAGCGGATCAATAAAAATTGACGGCCAAATTTTAAATACCCGCGATGGCTTTGGCATTTGGGATACCGATAAATTCAATATTGAGGTACTGGAAGATGCCGAGTTTTTATTAATGGAAGTACCAATGACTTTCTAAAAAATGGAAAAAGTTGAAATACTGGCCGTTGGCAAGCACCCGGAAATAATGAAGACCGTTTTAAGGCTCATCAACTCAAAACCTGAATGGAACGGCACCATAGCCAATTCGACAGACGAGGCAGTTGCCTTAAGTCAAAACACTGCCTTTAATGTTGTGCTGCTGTGCGCGGGATTAGATGAGGTTGAAGCACAACAAATAAAGGCGCTTTTTAAAATACCCGTAGTACAGCATTACGGCGGTGGCAGCGGGCTGCTGTTTGCAGAAATTTACCAGGCGCTGGACAATTAGACTAACTGCCCGATAAAGCGTCCACGCTTTATCGAAACACAAATGCGAGCGTCCACGCTCGCAAATTATATACTGATCATGCATAAATGACGAGCGCAGACGCTCATCATTTATGCTGTAAAGCGTGGACGCTTTACAGGACATGGGCCATCAGTTATTTAATTAATTGTTGCCGGTTGGTTCAATTTTAAGCTGCCATCGCCAATGCCGCCGTTACCATCTACCCCTGCCACTTTAACGGTGTATTTTTCTTTAATGTCTGATGTGTAAAAAGAAACCTTAGCCTTGCCGTTCTGGTCGGTAGTAATATTTGGCTCCCAGTATAGCGTAGGGCGGTAATCAGGCACTTTAACATTTGATATCACATTATATTTAGGGCTATAAAACTGCTGCGGATATAGTATAGGCAACGGGCGGTAGGTCACGGTGCCGGTTTTTGGCGATTTGTACCAGCCGTTACCATTAATGGTAGTTATTACTATCCAGGGGCCGTCAGGGTATCCTTTTGCTTTTAATCTTTCGCGTAACGGAGTGCTTTCTATCACTTCCAATCCGCTTAAAGTAGCGATCTGAAATTGGCTCACTTCATCTATCATTTCCTCTACCGAGTAAGGATCATCCATAGTTATAGGCAGTTTGCTGCCGTCAATTGTGACAGTGCAAGCCTGGCCATTAATTTTCATCGCAGCGAAGCCATCCCTGGTGCCTGCACTGCCGGGCGTTATTGCTTTGGGCGCTTTTAGTTTTACCAGGTTTCCGTAGGAATCATGGTTGCTTGCATTATTGGAAATATTAAAACCGGGCACTTTTTGCCTTAACAGATCATACAGGTTCATAGTGCCCGATTGTTTGATGTCCTTTTCAGTATAGGCAAAGTCAGATTCGCCCGCCCCCAACGGATTGTATGTATTTTTTATGATAGTTTTTGCCTTGATATTGACTTCTTTTAACACCCTGCCGGTAAGTTTTATATTGGCATCATCTGCCGCCTGGGCTTTCCGCATTGCATAGTTTATCTCGGCAGTGTCGGCATTTACATACCATGGATTTTGTGATCCCCTTAAACTTTCGGGCACAACGGGAGGTTTAAATTTATCAACGGTGATAGCGCCAAATGACATTTTTTTCCCGCTCTTGTTGTTGGCCTGTATAAAAAAGGAACCTGAATCTATCTGGGGCAGTTTTTTGAATGTATAAATACCTTTTTCGTCGGTATTAGTAGTTGCAATAAAGTTTGGTTTTTGTGATGATATGAGCACCTGCGCGTTGGCAACCGGCTTATTGAATAGATTTGATACCCGGCCGGTTACTTTGAACTCTTTTTCCGCTTCAAATTGTACCGGTTTTGCAGGAGCAAAAATGTCTTTCCAGTCATAACCTGTCCAGCCTTGGGTAAGCATCAGGTTATCCAGCGCCTGCCATGCACTTTTATCTGTCCTGGTGATATAATATCCCGGCGATTCGATATGTCCCCTCAGTTCAGAATTGATCAGCAGGCTTGCAGCTATGCCGTTATTATCCAAACTATCCGGTTTTAGCTGTGAATCGTCGGTTACAGCCAGCGAGAAACTGCCCTGCACCGGGATACCGCTTTTGTCTTTTACTTCGATGTCCAACCCAACGCTATCTCTTTTTTGGTAACCGGTTTTATTTGATGTGATCTTAATGCTTAGCTGATCATGATTATCGATAAATACCGCGCGCTCATTTAATGGTGTTTTGCCTTTAAAAAAGGTGAATTTTACTACACCTGTCGGAAACAGCTTTTTGTCGACCGTGAGATCTGCCTGGTTCAACGCCACCTGTTGCGTGTAATATACCACACCTCTTGACATTCCTAACAGGTAACAGGCGCTGTCAGCTTTCAAATCTTTTAATCCCGACAATGCTATTTTTATCTGGCCGTCGCCTTCCGGGTTATCAATATGCATAACCGTTCCGGCAGGATTTACTTTCGGGAACCAGAATTTTTTGGTGGTTTGCGCGTCTAATTTGGCGCTGTACGTTTCGTTAGCGGCCGGTGTAAACTCGAATGAGCCCATGCCTTTATAAAGCGTTGTAAAATGCGCTACCTGGTTGCCTTTACTATCATAAACACCGCCTGCTACAGAGACGCCGGTGCCATCCTGCCCAACGGCCTTAAATCCGACTACCGATTTTAAACCCGCAACCAGTTTACCGCTTTCGGGTAAAAACTGCAGATCTATCTTTTTATCAAGGTTAAGGTTTAAAGGTACCCGCAGCACGTTTCCGCTATCATCTTTTTCAAGCGGGGTTATAGTAACTGTTAACAAGCCTGTTTTGGCTTTTTTATCAAGCTCCTGGCTAAATTTAAGACTGCCGTCAATACCTGTCTGCATGTTTTCTTTGTAGATGTAATATTCGTTTCTGTACAATGAATCACGGCTCTCAAATATTTTCACCTGTACTTTGTGTACGGCAACGGGGCTGTTAAGCTTGTCTGACCGGTTTAGTTTTATTTCTACCTGCAATTGATCTTTATCGCCGGCTGGCTTAATCACCGCGTTTGATTTTACAAGCCACCCGGCCTGCGTTGGTAAACCCAGGTAAAATCTTTGCGTAAAGAAATAATCGTCGCCGAAATTCTGCATCCAGTTAGTGTAGGCACGTATAGTATAGCCTCCCGGATGAAAAATTTTCTTTGGTAAGGGTATCTGTCCCCAGCCCAATCCATCTTTTATGGGGATGCTTATGCGGCGCGCCACTACCACCGTATCATCAATAATATCAACATACAAAAACTTACTTAATTTAGAAGGTGCAAGGCTCGCCCCGTCCACCAAATAACTTTTAAACCAAAGCGTATCATCAATATTATAGTATGATTTATCGGTATGCAGGTAAACCTTCTCAACCGGCAGGCGCTTGTTCAGATTATCCAATGGCGTTGTTATCAATGATAAACCTTTATCGGCAGAAGCGGTTAATGCAGCGCCTGCGCTGCTTACGGTAGCCGCCTGGCTGCCATCAACCGTATAATGAAACACCTGCCTGCCCAGCTCGCCGGCGGCGTTGATACCCTCTACCACCACGCGGTAAGTGCCCGGGCCGTCAGCATTAAAAAAGTTAAATGTTCCTTTGCCTGATATATCGGTTTTCAGGTATGGGTTCCAGAAAACGGTGGTGCGCAGATCAGGCAGTTTGGCCGCATTGCCCGGCCGGTCATAACGCGGCGAATAAAACTCGCGTACTTTGTTAAAACCTTTAGGGATAATGTTGGCTATGTTGGGGTTATATTGTTTACGCGTGTAACCCAGCTTGGTCAGGATCAACACATATCCTGCACTATTGTCACCAGGCCCGCGCAAAAAGCTAAGCATAGCCTGGTTGGTTCTTACCATTTCTATCTTGGCCACATCTTCCGGCATTACACTTCCTTCCAATATTTCCGAGATCTCGTCGGCATTGGTTATCTTTCTTCCGTCAAGAATAAGTGATATCGGACTTCCAGATCGCAGCTCTTTTAGTGTGGTATAACCCAGGTTGGATGTTACACTTACGCCGGGTAGCCTGGCCTGTAAAGCCATTCCCAATGTAGTATAATCATCAGGATTAGGGATAGTAATAACCTGATCCGCCGATCCTTCAGGTATTTTGAACATGCCTTGCGGAGTGATACCACTACTCGCTTCTACCTTTTTGGCATTGATCCGTACCTCCCTTAACCGGTGTACTTTATCTAATTGCCCTGTTTGTTCGTAAATATCATCTTCCCTTTTACCCATATCGAGATAGGTTTTAAGCGTAGCGCTGATATTGGTACTTACATCCGGATAGTTGGGGTTAATATTCCTTTTTACCGTCGGGGTAGTATCTAAGGTGAGAATTACCCTATCGCTGTTTTTGGCAGTGCGGGCTTGTATGGTAATTTTAATACTGTCGGTAACAAACAAACTATCAAATTTAAACCTGCCGTTTGCATCGGTAGTGGTGCCCTTAGTAACACCGGCTTTTAAAGCCATGAGTATTATATTGGCATTTGCCAGTGGTTTATGGCCAAGTGTAGTTGCAGTGCCCGATATCTTGCTACCCCATCCCTCAACCGCGAATATAGGTTTTGTACTTACCGTGTTATTTAAATCTTTCCATTCAAACCTGCGGTAGCCTTGCGTAAGCATCAGGTTATCCAATGCTCTATCGGTTTCATCATTATCGTTGATAAAATAGTAGTTGGGCTTTTCTACATACCCCTTAATGTCTGAAGTAAGAAGGATATTTGAAAAGATGGTGCTCTCGGCGCTTTCGTCAACAGGCACCTTGCTTTCATCTGTAACCGCTACAGAGAAGTTACCGAACGTAGGTTTGCCTTTGCTGTCTTTTGCTTCCAGGTCCATCAGTACATGTTCCTTACTGCCATAAGTTGTTTTAGCGGTACTGATAGCCAAGTGCATTTTGTCATTTGCTTTAATAAAAGCTATCCGCTCGTTCAACGGCTCGTTATCGTTGCCAAAAAGCGTAAACTGGGCGATACCGCTTGGAAAAGATTTCTTCTCTAACCAGATGGATGTAAGTACGCCATTTATCTTTACCGGCGCGGCAAAAATGGTTTCGCCACTGCTGTGAGCGATGAGATTTACTGTGCTGTTCAGCTTATTTGCCGAAGCGTGGATCCTGACCAATACACTGTCTTTATTTGGCTGATATACGCTCAACACATAACCGCCATCTGCCGCCCCGGGCAGGGCAATATTTTTTGTGGTATTATCTGCAAAGGTGATATTGGCCGTATAACTTTTACCTGCTTCTGGTTTTAACGAGAAGCTGCCCATGCCGGCGTGCAGGGTTTCAATGGTAGCCACTTCCTTATTTTCATTGTCGGTGATCTTACCTTTTATGGCTGTGCCCAGTCCGTCAATCCCTACAGCTTTAAAAGCAACTCTTGAGGCTATACCATTTACCAGGTTACCGCTTTCAGGGAAAAACTGTACATCGGTTTGCAGTAAACCGGCCTTGATGGGGAAATCACGGTACAAAGGTTGCTTATTTGATCCCTGTATGCTGGTATGGATATAAGAACCCGCCAAGTCGGTATGTTTATCATTGCTTATCTTTATCGGCACGTTACCCGATGCATCCGTTTTTACATTCTGCGACCATACTGCTTTCTTACCTATCATGATGGTATACCGCACATCACGGCCTGCAAGGGGTTTACCCTGGTCGTCGGTGTAGTTGAGCATGGCTGTCAATACCGATTTACCTGCTTCATCTTTATACCTGTAATCTGCCTTGGTAATAATATTATTGCTCAACAGGTCACCCACGGTAAAGGTATGGTCATAAAAATATTCAGGCCCGGCATTGCGCATCCACTGCGTATAGGCACGAATACGATAGCTGCCTTGTTTCAAATCATCGCTCAAAATAAAATCGCCCATCACCATGCCCGAGGTTACCGGCAGTTTTAATGACCGCACCAATGAATCCTGCTCGGTGATCAGGTCGACATACACCGCACCGCTCAGTGCCGAAAGCTGATGACGGCTACCGATGGTGAGATAACCTTTGAACCAGATAGTATCGCCCAGGGCATAATAAGGTTTATCCATGTGCAGGTATACTTTTTCCTGCGGGATGCTGTCCGTCCAGTGTTGCAAAGCCGTTACAAGCTTATCAATGGGTTCATCCCCCTTTCGGGTAAAGGCAAATAGTACAAATAGAGAAAATAAAAGGCAGAGCTTTACAGGTAAAGTGATAAATGTTTTCATAAAATAGGTTAGATAGGTTTAGGCTTAGGGTAGTTCTAAGTTAACAATTAGTTTTTTAGTTTTAATCAAAAATTTATCACAAACTAAAAAGATTTGGAAACTAAAATTACAATAACCTAATATACAGACATTTATACAATTTTTAGCTGTAAATTTACTGACTTATCCTTTGTTTCATTTTGTACCAATTTGTATCATCTGTTTTTAGCAAATCATTATTTTTCAATTAGTTAGTAAAAAACACTGTACCAACTGTTCCATCTGTCACACATTCGCGTGGAACAGATGAGACAAGTTTGTTTGAATATTCAAAGCACACGAGCGGTTTTGCGGGCGGCCCGGATTATGTATTTTTGAAGACAAACAAATAAGCTGCAATGACCGATCTGCCTGTATACACCAAATCACAACTGGCCCTGCGCAACGGGCAGGACAAGCCCGAGGTTTGGATAGCCTACAAGGGGCTGATATATGATGTTACGCGCAGCCGCCTTTGGCGCAATGGCAAACATTATGAGCACTGGGCCGGCCAGGACCTAACCCACGAACTTGGCGACGCGCCACACGACGAATGGGTGTTTCAAAACTTTGACGCGATAGGCAGATTGCCGTAAAGACATGTTATCAACGTCGCCAGGCATTATTATATCATGATACAACCATCATCTCTAAAATTAACTATATTTAGATTCTAAAAAGCCTGATCATGATTGATGTTAAGTCTGCCTTTAATAAATTCGAACCGGTGTTTGAGCCTGCTTTGCTGGTTGAGATGGAAACCAATTCCATGCTGATGACTGTAAAGGCAGGTGATACCATGCTCAACCCCGGGCAAACTATCCGTGCTGTACCGCTGTTGCTTAGTGGTACCTTTAAGGTAAGCCGGGTGAATGACGAAGGGCAGGAGTTGTTGCTGTATTATGTAAAGGAAGGTGAAAGCTGTGCTATGACATTTACCTGTTGTATGATGTCGCATTTTAGTATGATCAAAGGCACAGCCGAAGAAGACAGCGAACTGCTGTGCGTGCCTGTGAATATGATGGATGGTTGGATGGCAAAATACCCTACCTGGAAACGCTTTGTGATGTCGACCATATTGAGCCGCTTTACTGAGATACTTAAGAGTATTGATGATTTAGCTTTCAAAAAACTGGATGACCGCCTGATCAATTATCTTAAAGAGAAATCAAAGGCAACAGGCACCTCACTAATCAATCTTACCCACCAGCAAATTGGTGACGACCTTGGCACTAATCGTGTGGTTGTATCACGGTTACTGAAAAAGCTCGAGATGGACAATAAACTACTGCTTTACTATAATCAAATAAAACTGCTTAGCGAATTGTAACTTTTGTTACAAGGCTTTGTATCCTTTGTTACAAAATCTGCCCTGCTGCCTGTTGCATATTTGTTGTATCAAAACAACAGGCAATGAAAACACAGGGTAGTAAAATAGCAATTGTATTTAATGTATTACCATTAACCGGCAACAAAGCCGTTACGGTTATCTGCATACCTATGCTGATAAAATCCTTTCGTTCTATTGGTTCTGTTGATCTTTTTTCATGCAAAGTTGATCAAATCATTTTTAACCATTTAAACTAAAAACATCATGAGTATCAGATTAAACGACACCGCTCCGGATTTCCAGGCAGAAACCACAGAAGGCACCATCAATTTTCACAGCTGGATAGGTGATGGATGGGCAATCCTTTTTTCTCACCCTAAAGATTTTACACCGGTTTGCACCACCGAGTTAGGCTACATGGCCAAGATAGCCCCGCAATTTCTGCAACGTAACTGCAAAGTTATAGGGCTAAGTGTTGATCCGGTGGACAGACATGCCGAATGGGCAAAAGACATATTGGAAACGCAAGGTTATGCGGTAAACTATCCTATGATTGGCGACCCTAACCTTACTGTAGCAAAATTGTATGATATGTTACCTGCTGACGAAGCCGGCACATCAGAAGGCAGAACTGCCGCGACTAACCAAACAGTACGATCCGTTTTTATTATTGGCCCCGACAAAAAAATCAAACTGATGCTAACCTATCCAATGGCAACAGGCCGCAATTTCGACGAAATATTACGCGTATTAGACTCGCTACAACTCACAGCAGGCTACAAGGTTGCCACACCGGTAAACTGGAAGAATGGCGAAGATGTGATCATCGTTCCGGCAGTATCAGACGATGAAGCAAAAGAAAGATTTCCTGACGGCTGGAAAACCGTAAAGCCTTATTTACGCATAACAGCACAACCAGGCAGCCGCGAAACGCTTATGAACTAAATTGGGTAACAATATCAATTAATTTAAAAATTAAGTATTATGGAAGCTTTAACTTCAATGCGTATATGGTTTGCTATGATGGCTGCTATGTTATGGGCCGGTATTTATATCACAGGTTTTACTAACGCAAGTTGGTTGTTGTATGTACCGGCGACAGGGTTAATGATAGCATTGGCGATGGGCTTTTGCCCTGTACAGAGAATGATTGCCAAAATGTTGGGCGAAGGGCAAAGAAAATAATATAGCGGCCTGTCTACAACCGAATGTATAAAACAAAGCCCCGCGAAAAATGCGGGGCTTAAAACCCTTTATCTAAGCCCGTTCTTTTTCAAATACTCAATAAGCGCCGCAGGGTGATCGGTTTGCAGGCCGCGGAATCCCATTTTTATCGCGGCAGCCCAATTATCAGCTTCATTAGGGCTTTGAATATCCGGCCATGCCGGGATACCTGTCTTTACTGCTGCCTGAAGAACAGCAGAAGTGTAATCGCTGTAATCGCCATCTAACAAAGCAACCGGTGTTGCCAATAAAAATTTATTCAGATCGTCCGCGGTTTTCACGTCATTCGGCAGGCTTAACATCAATGGCATTTCAGGCGCTATTTTTCGCCAGTCGGTATATTGAGAAGGTGCATTTATATATACAATAATCTGATGTTCCATGCCGTACTTCTTGATCATTTGGTATGTTTTCGCTACATCAGCGCTCTTATAATCAAGGTAAATATGTATTTTATTACGGCAGGTTTTCAAAACATCTTCAAACGTAGGTACCGGGTATTTTTTAGTTGAATCTTTGGCTTTGTCGATAATACTTAGGCGTGACAACTGGGCGAATGTAAGGTCGCTTACTTTACCTTTACCATTGGTCATCCGGTCTACGGTATTATCATGCATAATTACCAGCACGCTGTCTTTAGTAGTACGCAAGTCAATTTCTACATAGTCTACCGTATTTTTTATAGCATGCTCAAAAGACGCGATGGTGTTTTCAGGCACTTCAACATGGTCGCCACGGTGAGCGATCACGATGAACTTATGCTTGCTTTTGGGTAATGGCATTTGCGCGTTGATTTGACAATGGCAGATCAGTAAAAGTGCGAATAAGGCAACTGTTTTCATGTCGCCGAAATTAGTAAGTATTTTCAGGCAAGGTGTTAAGCAAAAATGAAGCTTTTGATTACTTGCGGCGGGTTGGCTAAGGGAATAAAACAAACAAGCCGACATTTCTGTCGGCTTGTTTACTCTTGCTCCCCACGTTGTGCGTTTTGACCAAAATTTCATCGATCAATTACGCGTTTTAAACAAACTGGGGCAGAAATCAAAACCATAGTGGTGAAATATTCGAACCACAATATAATAGATGACCTAACAACTCTTTTTTAGATCGGTTGAAGATACGGGTATTTATTACAACAGGTCAATGTTACTGATTAAAATGGGGATTAATATAAAGCAATGTTTCGAAATGTCCGCACACGAAGATCACTGGCAAAGCAGGTGATCTTCATGTAATCTTGGTGTATACACGAAGGCCCGCGCAAGGTATTTTCTTTTCAGCCAGGAGCGTCGCAGACAATATCAGCGTATTCTCCACATACAGGAACGGCTCATGGCGCGGAAAGGACACAAATAGGCGGTTCCCCGCCGGTGCGATCTTAGTGCCAATGCACTGGTTTTGGCCGAAGCTGGCCACCTCCATCTAAACGGTGGATTGCGCCTGACTGATCTTATTCATTAGTAGCATAACGGCAAGCAAAGCAATTGTTCTCATATTGAATAAACCAATAAAACCCGCGCAGGTTTGCATCAAGGTAGCTCAGGAGCTGAAGTTTGACATATCTTTTTCTTTTTATAACGGTCTGCTTTGACGAGCGCCATAAATTCCAGTGCAAGGCCAAGGCCGCTCAAAAAGCCTTTGAGGGCATCGGGTAAGGGGATGAACCGACTGATCATGGGCGTACCGGTGGTCAGTAATAAACCGGTAACGATCAGCAAGAGTACAGGTTTTGAAAAGCGGGGTTGTTTCATAACGTTTATTTAAGTTGTTGATTGATTTTTTCCAGGCGCTCCTCCAGCGCATCTAGCTTTGCCGCGTTCTTCTGATAGTTACGCGGCCTGATATAAAACCATAGGAAGGCCAGGTAGGCGATCAGCGCGGCATAAAGCGCGATCAGCCAGCCGCCCTGTTTGCTGACGGGCTCATAAAGGTATGACAGCCAGCCGGCGGACAGCAAGACCATGATCACGCGCATGGTTTTCTGGTAATAGCGCTGCTGGTTCTGGCGGGTCTTTTCGATAAAGGCCAGGAACTCGGCATTACTGGAATCCGCTAGTTGATAGAAACGTTTGAGCGAGCGGATATTGCTTGCCGAAAGCAACAGGCAAGCCGACATCATCAGGCTTCCGCCAATATAGGTGCTGAGCATTTGAAAATGCCCCAGGATAATAGCGAACAGCATGATGGCGGCGAGGATAAGCGAGAAAGCGATCACCAGCCATTTATTGCGTAACTTCTGGCTGCGGAAGCGCTTTACCAACCGCAGCATTTCGCCGGCCCCCGGCAGGCGATCCGTCTTAGCCGTCTGCCACAGTAATTTCAGGTCATTCAAATTGTCCATGGGCTTTAAATTTTAAGCTGAGTTTTTCCTTGATGCGGTGGATCCTTATCCGGATATTGCCATGGCTGAGGCCGACGATGGCAGCGATCTCCGCTTGCGGCAAGCCTTCCAGTTCCAGCGAGATAATGATACGCTCGGTCTCCTCCAGCTCCGCGATACAATGGTACAAAAACCGGAGCCGGGCTTCCTGCGAAAACTCAGCGGTTTGCACCAGGTCAGCTGGCAGCTCTTCCTTTGGCATCCGTTTGGCCACTTCCAGCGCCCGCAGGCAATGGTTAGTGGCGATCCGGAAGATCCACGTGCCCAGCTGCGCCTCCTGCCGGAAGCCGGGCAGCCCTTTCCAGACCGAAATAAAAGTTTCCTGCACCAGGTCCTGCGCCTGCGCCGGGTCATTGGTATAACCCAGGCAAACGCGGTAGATCTTCTGCGCGTAGCGTGAGTATATTTCCTCGAAAGGGGTCATCTAGGGTCTTTGATTTGCCGGGTTGGATACGGACTTTTCCCTAATGTTACAAAAAAACGGAAACAAGCTGGCAGCTTCGCCTGTTTTTCCCGCCTGAAACAGGTCTTATTATTTGGCGATAGCCTGACCGGGGGTTACCGGCTGGACAAAGGCGAGGCTGCTGGCGGACCGGCTGGGCTATGATCAGCGAGGAAGGGAAAGTACTAAAACGCAGTAAGGAAATACTTATTAAACCTCTAACTCAAAGGCTGGTAAATGCGATATTGCATTTGCCGCTTCGGTTACATCTATTGCCATTTCCCTGGGATCAGGCTAATTTAAATTCCAAAATAACAGATTCGGTCGTTTCCGTTTTAATTACGGTGGTTTGCTGCAAAGCTAAATTTTTAGCGATCCCTAACATCCAGGCCAGCAATGGCGTCTCGTGTTCGTTATACTGGACGGCATCGTCCCATATTTGATGAAAGGTTTCCTCGAGCAGGGTGTCGGTCAGCTCCCGGTCCCGGACGATACGAAAGATGGCTAAAGACAATACCTTCGCGTACTGATCATACAAAGCCTCGGCACCGACACGGCTTTTAGCTCGTATCGCTTTCAATAAATTATCGTTGGAAAGTAGAATCGAGGCCATCCTGTAGGATTAAAAGATGATGAATTGAAATGCACGCCAAAAGTATGCCATGTTTAGAACTGGTGTTGCAGGATCGCCACCACATAAGGCGAAAGAATTTTGATGTCGTGGCTGGTATGTAAGGGGATATCCAGGTAATCGCCTGCATGGAGGGTAAACACCTCTTCGCCAACGGTACAGGCGCAAGAGCCTTTCAGGATAAAGAAGCTTTCCGCTACCTCTTCGTGCACTTCTTCAGGTACATTCAATTTGGTGATAACCAGCGTTTGGGCGATCTGCTCATTTTGCAGCAGGACCTGCGCAAAAAAATCATCAAAGGGTTCGGCTGGAATCAGATGCGCTACGGCTTTCAGCCAGCTTTCATAGTTCGAAAATTTGCTGGTCGGCGGCAGGTTATCCAGACTGATGCTATCTTCCGCAAAGACCGCAGACAGTATCCGGTTTCTTAATTGCGGGCGCGGCTGAATCGCCTGGCTCAGCGCAAATTTTTTAATAGTCTGCTCAATCTCTTTTAGTTCAGAACTGATTTCCGGATGCAAAAGCCGCAAGGCCCGAATTTCGTTTCCAAGTTGGGCGTTGAACAGCTCGAAACAATATTGCTCAAGGTTGCCATTATTGATATAAGCGTTACAATCCATCGGGTTAAATGTACTCATTATAGTCGACAATCGTTAAACGCGTTTACAATCAGCGTAGCTTTCAAACATACTGTCAGGATATTTTGCCAAAGTAAAACTATTGTTTTTGCCGTTTGTCATTAAATCAATGTCCCTGTTCTAATAAACGTTCATGAAAAAAAATAAACAGTCGCCGCTCAGCGGCAAAATTGCCGTTGTGACCGGCGCTGAATCCGGGATCGGACAGGCCATCGCAGCGGAATTGGCACGTTTAGGCGCCATCATCGCGATCAATTACTACAAAGACGAAGCGGCTGCTTCAAAAACGTTGGCATTAGTAAAAAATAACGGCAGCGACGGTATCATCTATCAAGGTGACGTATCTGATTATCAGCAGGTGCAAGAGCTTTACAAAAAGGTCGTCAAGGAGTTGGGTACGCCTTATATCCTGGTCAATAGCGCCGGGATCAATTCTTCCGGTATTTATGCCGTCGATATGCCGGTCGAGATTTTCGACCGTACACTAAAAACCGATCTGTACGGCACGTTTTACCATTGTAAGGAATTTATCGCCATCCGGAAGGCCGCCGGCGGGAAAGGCAAAATCGTCAACATCTCTTCCATACACGAAGATGTGGCGCATGCCGGCGGAGCGGAATACTGCGCCAGTAAAGGCGGCGTCCGCAACTTGACCCGGGTGCTCGCGCTGGAGATAGCATCCCTGCAAATCAATGTTAACAACATTGGCCCAGGGATGATCCTCACCCCCATGAACCAAAAAGTCATGGACGACCCGAAAGCCTTAAAAAAGGCCGTCAAACATATCCCGCTGGAGCGGGCCGGCAAACCTGAAGAAGTGGCCAAACTGGCGGCCTATCTCGTATCTGAAGACTCGGCCTATGCTACCGGCCAGACTTTTTTTCTGGATGGCGGCTTAAAAATCAATATCGGACAGGGGGCATGAGTAATTATAGGTTGATCAAAACAGAGGTGCTCCAACTGGAGTGCTCGATTCCGCTCAGGGGGATGTATAAATTAAGTCCGTTCGTTTGGAAAGAAAAGGACTTGTACCGGATGCTCGTGCGGGCCGTCAATCCTTCTGATGATCCAACCCAGCAAGTCGCCCGCATTTTTTACGGCGAGTCCAAAGATGGTCTAAATTTCAAGATGGATGACGGACCGGTGATCGCGCCCGGAATACTGGAAATCAGTAAAGATGGCGTTGAAGACCCTACCGTCGTTACCACTCCTGACGGTTACTTGGTTTACTATACCGGCTGGAACCTGACCAAACAACGGGGTGAATTGATGCTGTCAAAAGGCGAAACACTTCACGGATTACAATACAGCGGCGAAGCCCTGATCTCACATGAAGGCTATCGCAACCCCAAAGAGGCGACCGTTGCGCAACTGAAAAACAAACGCTGGGCGCTCTTTTTTGAATTTGCCAGGGATGGCCATTCTAAACTGGGCAAAGCCACCAGCGCCTTTCCGGAAGGCCCCTGGAACATCGACGAAGAATTTTTAAAGGCACGCGAAAACTCCTGGGACTGCTATCATTTAAGTACCGGGCCCATGCTGCAGGATTCTAAAAATGAGACGGTCATGTTTTACAATGGCGCCAATCCTGATGCCCACTGGCGTATCGGCTGGGTGACCATGGACGATGACGGGCATATCAAAGAGCGTTGCATAGACCCTTTAATCACCCCACCGCCGAATGAAGGCGGGGGTGTGGATATCGCTTTCGCGGCTTCAGCCATACTACATGACGAGCATACGATTTGGTTATATTACAGCCGTGAAGATACCGAGCCCTTAAGGGCACTCGTCGAGCTAGTAAACGAATAACAGCCGGTCACATGGCTTCTTTGATGCCTTTTTTGATCAGCCACCAGTTCACGGGATAGGCGGTCAAAAAACCGAACAACATAGCGATTTGCATCATAAACCAAAAAAGTGGTTTTGTCACGGGAATCCGGTGACCGAAAATGACAAAAAAGCAAACCGCCATCCAGCCATACATACCGATCTGCCAGCAGGTGAGCGAAAGCGTATCGGCCTTTAAGGCGGCTACCAGCGCATCCTTCGCAGCGATCTTGCGCATAGGCTTAATGGCATAATATTGGAAAATTATACCGATCACAAAAGCGAAAACAAAGTCGATCGTCCAGGTGCCCGCCAGCTTACTGCCAAAAATGGTGACCGGCAGCATCAAAAGAAAGCCTTCGGCCATTACATCGCCCACCGTGCAGCCGCTTCCGCAATGAAGCGCGCCTATCGCTACGCTTTGCCAAAAAGGCTTTTTTCCCGGCTTCCGGCCTATTTGGTAATAAAACCACACCGCCAGGGGCCCGGCATATAGCGCCGATAGCGGGTATACGAAATTCATGACCATCATAGGCTGCCGGTGTCCGCTAAGGATATCCAAGCCGATAATTAGGGCGGAGATCAGCCCAAGCGCTAAGAAAATGATCGGAATAATGGCTAAATAATTCATCGCGGGCCGATTTAACTGATCTGATGACAATGAAAATCATTTAATGTTTACCTTGTGGGGGATATTGTACAAGCATGATCAAATATTTAGCTGTTCTTCTGTTTTTTATAGCCGGTACACAGCTGGCCTTTGCTCAGCAGGATTCGATTGCGCAGCAAAAGAAAGATTCTGTATTAGAAGTCAAACTTGACAAACAGCTTATTAAGGTACAGCAGCTTTCGGCAGAACGCCTGGCAGACTCACTGAAAAAAGCAGAACTCCAAGGCCAGATGCTAGCCCTTAGTGCTGATGACCACTTAAAACGGAGCGCGCTTACCAAAGAATTAAATCTTCTCCGCGACCGGGATTCCATCAAGCGTGTCCAGCAAAAGCACCAGGTCGATTCCTTGCGGCTATTCGTAACGGGTTTTCCGGTCCATCCGTTCTTGGATACCTTGTTTGAAATTTTCACCCGCCAGGGTAGTTTTCTCCCTAAAGAGCGCGCCGATGTAATTGGGGGCCGGATACATCATTTGAATGATGACTACAATTTCAGTGTGGATTCGCTGAAGCTGGTGGCTGCCGAACAATCTACTGATCTCTATTATAAAGGAAAATTGGTCTTATCGGTGTCTGAACAGGATGCGCTTTGGGCAGGTACGACACAACAGGCGCTGGCCGCTCGTTATAAAACCGCAATTGGAAAATCCGTTATTGCATATCAAAAAGAAACAAGTTGGGAAACGTTATTAAAAGAATCTTTACTCGCCCTGCTGGTCATCGTGGTAGGCGGGCTGCTTATTTACGCGGTAAACCGCTTGTTTAAATGGGTACATGCGAAAACTGCCAGAGAGAAATCCTGGTATAGCAGCGGTATCAAAATACGAAACTTTCAACTGCTTGATGCCGCCCGGCAACTTAGCGTTTTATATTCAGTTATCAACGTAATCAAGTGGCTTACCATTATACTGGTCATTTACCTGGCCCTGCCGGTACTCTTCGGCATATTTCCCTTCACCAAGGATATTTCACATACCCTGATCGGATATATACTTAGCCCGCTGAAAAACATCGCTCTGGCCATATGGGCCTACGTACCCAATCTCATCACCATCATCGTGATCGTCATTGTCTTCCGGTATGTCCTGAAATTCTTTCACTTCATTAAATCTGAGATCGAAGCCGGGCGGCTGACTGTGCCCGGTTTCTATCCGGACTGGGCCAATCCGACCTATCAAATCTTAAGGGTATTGATCCTCGCCTTTATGCTGATTATTATATTCCCTTATTTACCTGGTTCTGATTCCGGGGTATTTAAAGGTGTGTCTGTTTTTGTCGGTGTACTGTTTACGTTTGGTTCCGCTGGTGCTCTGGGTAATATCGTAGCCGGGCTGGTATTGACCTATATGCGTGCTTTCAAGATCGGCGACCGGGTAAAGATCGGAGAAGTTACCGGCGATGTAATCGGTAAATCCCTGCTGGTTACCCGTATCCGCACTATCCAAAATGAGATTATCTCCATTCCGAATTCTACAGTGATGGGCAACCACACTGTCAATTACAGCAGTGATGTGGCCGAGAATGGCCTGATCCTCTATACCACTGTAACCATCGGTTACGACGCTCCCTGGAAGCAGGTGCACCAGCTACTGATCGATGCCGCCCTTTGTACCGACATGGTAGAAAAGGTACCGGCACCTTATGTGTTGCAAACCAGCCTCGATGATTATTATGTGAGTTACAGGATCAACGCCTACACGAAGGAGCCTAATAAGCAGGCCAGGATCTACTCTATGCTGCATGCGAACATACAGGATAAATTCAACGAAGCTGGTGTCGAGATCATGTCACCGCACTACAAGGCATTAAGGGATGGTAATGCTACGACCATACCAACCGATTATCTTTCCAAAGATTACCAGGCACCGGCCTTTAATACCGAGGAGCGTAAAAAGAAATGAACGTAAACGAGATCATCAGTATTATTATTATCCTGGCGGCTGTGTTCGCCTATATCAATCACCGCTGGATCAAGTGGCCGCCAACGATTGGCATTATGGTGCTATCGCTGGCATGTTCCCTGTTACTGGTAATTTTCGGTAACTCGCATTCCTTGCTATCTGAAAATGCGGTCAAACTGGCTGCTTCCATCGACTTCCAGGATGTACTGATGAATTTTATGTTGAGTTTTCTGCTGTTTGCCGGCGCCATCCATATCGATGCCGGCAAACTTAAAAAAGAACGTTGGCCTATCCTCATCCTGTCTACGCTGGGTATACTGATTTCTACTTTTTTTGTCGGCGGCGCCGTATGGCTTTTATTTGGCTGGTTTCATTTAGACATCCCCTTTATTTATTGTCTGCTGTTCGGTTCGCTGATTTCGCCGACTGACCCTATCGCCGTACTGGCTATCTTAAAACAAGCCAAAATTCCCTCCTCGCTTGAACTGAAAATATCCGGCGAATCGCTTTTCAATGATGGCGTAGCCGTCGTCATATTCATTACTATTGCAGAGGCCGCGCGTTCCGGTGGCGCCGATGTTTCGGCGATAAGTATCGGCAAACTTTTTTTACAGGAAGCGGTCGGGGGCTTGCTGTTCGGCGCGCTTTTAGGTTATGTCGGTTATTATGCGGTTAAATCCATTGATGATTATAAAGTAGAAGTGCTGATCACTTTGGCCATGGTTATGGGTGGTTACATGATCGCGTCTCATCTGCACATCTCAGGTCCGCTGGCAATGGTAGTCGCCGGAATTATTACCGGCAATAAAGTCAGTGATGAAGTGCTGTCAGATCTCAGCCGGGATTACCTCGGCAAATTCTGGGAACTGATCGATGAGATATTAAACGCGGTTTTGTTCCTACTGATCGGGCTTGAAATGCTGATCATCAAGGTCAACCCCACAATACTGATCATTGGCGCCATCTGTATCCTTATCGTTTTACTGGCCCGCTGGCTTTCGGTCTGGTTCCCAATGCTGCTGTTGCGTTATAAGCTTAACTTTGAAAAGCATGCTGTGGCCATTCTTACCTGGGGCGGCTTGCGCGGCGGTTTGTCGGTAGCTTTGGCACTTTCGTTAAGTCCCGAAATGCACCGCGACGAGTTTGTGCTGGTCACCTACATGATCGTGATCTTTTCCATTTTAGTACAAGGCCTGAGCATTGGACCTCTGGTCAAGCGATTGCAAAAAATTTAAAGTTTTTCTTTTTCATGAGGGATTTATGTATCCATGAATTATAACTCAGCGCGCGGAACACTCGTGGATTCATCCAAAGCAGCTTCCTTGCGTAATTTGAGAATGTACTGTAATTTGAGGTATTCATACAGGGAATGCTTACTTACCAAGGAAGAAACCAGGCTGGCCGCAATTCCGGCAAGCATCAGGAAAAAGATCACATTATGCCGGTCGGTCATTTCCAATACCAGTATCGCTGAAGTAAAAGGGGAACGGGTCACCCCTGTGAGAAAGGCCACCATACCGGAAAGAATCAAAAGATTGGTATTGGATGTAGAAAAGTCGAATATTCCCGCAATAAAGGCACCAAAGGTGGCGCCGGCGCTGAGTGCCGGCGCAAAAATGCCGCCCGAGGCGCCGGTCGTAAAGGAAAGCACCGGCCCCAATACCCGGGCCGCCGGGATCTGCCAGCCGATCCTCTTATTATTGGTAAAAAGCAATTGGGACATTTCTGCTTTTCCCGAGCCGAGTATGCTGGTATTCACAAAATAGGCAAGAGTACACATCAAAAAAGCACAAAGCAGTACAAACATGATTTCGGCCGGTTTATTTAATTTGGCTTTCCAGTTGAGTATCTTTAAAATGAGCAGCCCCATGCCGCTTCCGCCCAATCCAACCAGCAAGGCGACCGGGATAACGGCCAGAATCATATAAGCCGAGGATTGCGTTATGACCGGATAACCCAGATATAAGTACGGTCCTAAAAAAGCCTGAGCGGTCAAGCCTGCGATGATCACTGAAGTAAAGATAGCCGTCTTGAACTGGCTGATGTGTGTTTTGGCCAGTTCTTCCACCGCAAACACGATACCGCCCAGTGGTGTATTAAATGCGGCCGCCAAACCGGCGGCGGCCCCCGTGAGGATCATGTTTTTCTTGGATATTTTAGGCCAGGAAGCAGGCAGCCATTCATCGATTTTGCGGAAAACCGTGCCCGCGATCTGGATCGTCGGACCTTCGCGGCCAATCGCTCCGCCACCGAACACCATCAGCAAGCTGGAACCGATCTTAACCAGCATCATCCGGATATTGAGCAGGCGTTTAACCTGGCTGTCCTCCTCCGGTGTAGTCAGCTCAATAGCCGCCATCACCTGGGGTATACCGCTGCCGCTGGCATAGGTATCCACCTGTTTAACCAGCAGCCAGGCCAGCAGGAAGCCGACCGGAGCCAGGATGAAAATAATCCAGCCATGTGCGCGGATCAGCTGCTGGCCCCATTTTTCTGCCTGTTCAAATAGCTTGGTATATAAAACCGCGACAATGCCGGTTAGCAGTGAACCTATCCAGAACGGCAGGGCTTGCAGAAGATTAGTACGAAAACTTTTGCCTTTAATAAACTTGCGCAGCCACTTCATTTTAACGTTTTGCTAAAAGCCTAATATACCATTTAAATGGCAGTGAGGTTTAATAAAGCGCAAACTAAAAGGCGGTTTAGAGCGTTGAGTTTATATCAATCAGATAAACAATGTCCGATTTCGCTTTTCTTCGTCCGGTATTGCGGATAATTCCGTTACTGTTCCTTTTGCCAGCTTTAGCCCGGGCAGACGGCTTTAAGTTTCGGCTGAAAAATACCGCCAAAACAAATGTGGCTGTATACTATAAGCTCAATAAACGCTCGGGAGGTTTTAAAGTAAAGGCTTTGCTCAGCCTGAAACCCGGCGAGGAAAAGATCAAGGAAATTTCGCTGAGCAAGGGTGATACCGTTGCTTTTTACGGTCAGGATGCCGAGAACAACACTTCGGTCAGCGTAAAAAAAGTATATGCTGCATTAAAGCAAGATGCGCACCGAATCACTTATATCCCGATCATTATTCCCGAAAAGCAAAGCAGTAATTTCGAATCACTGGAGGGCCTCAGTGTTAAGCTGGAACATAATAAGGTACTCAATTTCTTGTTAAAAATGGACTCGGCCTCCATGAGCAGCCTGTCGCTACTGGAACATAACTTCCAGAACATTTATCCCCTTGGTACCTTTCTGTTTGTGGATACCAAGACCAACCGTTTGCTGCTGCCGCCGCTGGAACCTTCCTTTTGGAACAGCAGTGAGAATTACCTGACCATCCAGGACAGCTTATATGCGATGGTCAATGCTGACCGCCGGGGAACTGCCAATGCACAGGTCGCCTATTTCGTCGCCAAGATGTTCGACTCTTTACGGGTCAATAATACCGCCGAATTGGAATTCAAGGCCAGGCTTTCACTGGTTAGATGGAAACCCACCGCGGCAGCGGATATTTACCAGGTATTCAATGACAAGGCCGTACACGATTTTTTGCAGAATTGTTATGCCCAGATCACCGACCCGGACAAAGAATACCAACGTTACCGACTCTATTTCCTGTCATCTTACGAACGCATTGATGACCTAGAGGTCTATGGAAAGCAGTTTTATAATTTCGGCAATGAGGCAGATCTTTCACTTAGCACACCGGCGCAGGTTTTCAGCACCAACCTGGGCGTGATGTATACCAAGAACAAAACGTTAAGCAATTATTTTTCCGTACAGGGAGCCGTATTGCGAACCAAAGCCTATGATTTTACCTCGCAGTTGTTCAACGGGTTCAAAGCGAATGTCAAAAACAAAATTATCGCCGATACTTACGTGCACCAGCAACAGCTGAGTACAGCGATAGTGGATGAATATAAAAGCCTGGTAGCTTATAATCCAGACCCGGTACGGTTGACCTTGCAGGCAATCGACCCTAAAGATGTTCATCCTTCAGTCCTGCCGATAGAGACGACCGTCGACAATTTGTCACCCTATAATTACCTGCCCGCAGACACGACTAAACAAGCTAGCGCGGCGGCTAATAACTATAAGATCGACACTTATAATAACAAGGCTAAATTCTTTAACTCGCACCTGAAACAACTGAATCACCTGATCAAAGACCTGGACCAGACGGAAAATGATCTGGCCAGGATCACCACGGCCAAACCCGACCAGACTTTCAGCACCTCCGTCAATTCACCCGGTCTGCTGAAAGAAATAGAAGTGAACAGCCAGACCGTTAAAAAAGAATAATTCATTTTCATAAAACATGGAGATCCACGCTAAAAGAAAAGTATCGGTACTGCTGTTAACAGCAGCCTATCTTTTTATTGCGCTGACCCATATCTTATTTATCAGGCCTGACGGCAGCAACTCGCCCGGCCGGACCGCTGCCCGTTACAATTCTATTTTCAAAAGACAGGCCAGTGACGGGCTCAGCAACCCCGCGTTGAACCTGATCAAACGGACGGACAAGATCTTATCCAAAGGTAACTGCGATGTCAGGGCGCTGATCTCTGGTCACGTGCGCTTATTCGTCAGGCTCTTTCAAGAATGCAAATTAACAGCCGCCACGCGGGTAAAAAATTTTCAGTACCGCCTTCCTATCTCCTTTTCTCCGCCCTTAGCGGCTTGTCTGCGTATCTGATGCTTTTCGCTGTTTCTTTTAATCTACCGTAACCTTCCGGGTTGCACGTTTTTTTTATTATCAATTTTTTGGTTATGCAATTACTATCGAAAAAGCTGCTGCATTTAAGCAAGCTTTATAATAAACTGATTATCGCGGAACTTCCCGGGCTGCAATCCGAGTCAGACATGGTTATGCTATGCACGATTTACGCCAACAATTCCAAGATCACGCAAAAGCAACTGACCGAATGGCTGGCGGTCGATAAATCGCGAATCGCGGTGATGATCTTCAGTTTGGCGGAGCGGGGCTTTGTTTATACGGAACGAAATGAGGCAGACCGGAGGGAGCATCACGTATTCCTGACAGCGAAAGGCCTGGCGTTGATTCCGCTCATTCAACAGGTTATCGATCAAATTAATAGCCAGCTTTATAAAACATTAGATGAACGCACGCTGCATGCCTTCTACCAGGTGCTCCGCCAAATGGAAGAAAACTTGGTAGGAGCCCCCAGCGCCTTAAATCCCCGGCATTTGAGATCCCCATTCAAACAAAAGGAAGGACTGCGGGTTAGTTAAATACCTTCGCTGTTTAACCGCCGATCCAACAGACTCACCATTGTATTGCTGCCCCTGCTGTAAGACTGAATCTATTAATTTAAAAATTAAACCCATGGACTCCTACAAAGAACTATCCGAAGAAGATCAAAACACATTCCTGAAATTTCCCGTTTATATTTCCCTGCTGGCTGCTAATGCGAATGGTGAAACGGATGAGGCGGAAGAAAACACAGCCATTAAATTTGACCATACCAAGACCTATACCGCAGATCCCTTGCTGCTTGATTTTTATGCGGCGGCTGATCAACACTTTGAATCGAACCTAAAAGAGCTGGACAATCAGTTGCCGAAAGGCAAACTTCAGCGGGATGTAGCGATCAAAGTAGAACTGCGAAAAATAAAGGAGCTATTGAAAAACTTCAGCCCGGCCTATGCACAAGCGATGCACCAAAGCATGAAATCGTTTAAAGAACATGTATCTGCCGCGCACCATAATGTGCTGGAAGATTTTTTGTTCCCCATCCCTATTAAAGGACTAACTGAATAGCACGATGACCACAAAGAAAAAAATCATTTACGGCCTGATCACGATATTGACTGTGGTCCTTGTTGGCATTGTCTATTACCGCTACTATTTTGTTTTCGGCGAAGGCGTTAAGGCGGGGCAACTGAACTACTTCGTCAAAAAAGGTTATGTTTTTAAAACGGCCGAAGGAAGGCTGATCCTGGCCGGGATCCAGTCTCAGCAACCCGGAAATATCACCTCGAACGAATTTATATTTTCGGTTACAGATGACAAAGTCGCAGCAAAGCTCGATCAAAATGCCGGGGCCTTTGTCCAGTTGCATTATAAAGAATACCTGCACGCTTTACCGTGGCGGGGATTCAGTCACTTCGTGGTGGATAGCGTAGTTTCCGCCGTACCGGCACATTCAAATCCTTAAAATTAAAATTATGAACAGAACTATTGGAATTATTATGATCGTCATCGGCATTGCCATGCTGATCTGGACAGGTTTTACCTACACTAAAAAAGAAAAAGTGATCGACGCGGGCCCGATCCAGGTATCGGCCGATAAAGAGCATTCCGTGAACTGGTCGCCTTATGCCGGCGGTATCCTGGTCATTGGCGGCATTATTGTGATGGTGACCGCTAAGAAAACAACCTAACCAAACAGGATGGGGGCACCTAAAAAGTTAAGCCAGCTCTCCGCTACTGCCATTTGCGGTAACGATATCACCTCCTCCTGCCTGTATGTTTCCGCGCTCACCATTGTTTATGCCGGGCAGTATGCCTGGCTGGCTTTGCTGATCGTAGCGGCAGTGCTGTACCTTTTTCGCAAAATATATGGCGAGGTGGTAGGCGCGCTGCCGCTGAACGGCGGCGCCTATAATGTCCTGCTCAACACCACCAGCAAAAGCAATGCTTCTATCGCCGCCTGCCTGACTATCCTTTCCTACATGGTTACGGCAGTGATCTCGGCCAGCGAAGCGATGGAGTATTTACACAGCCTATTTCTGTCGATCAATGTGTTTATCGCGACGATCGTTTTACTAAGTGCTTTTCTCATACTGGTTATTTCCGGGATCTCGGAATCGGCAGTTGTGGCAACGGGCATCTTTATCATTCACCTGCTCACCATGCTGCTGCTTATCGGCAGCGGTGTTTGGTTTGTGGTCAGGAACGGTTTCAGTATCGCTGCCGCTAATTTCCATTCCCCTGTTCACGGCGGCATCCTGGTGGCGCTGGTCTTAGGCTTCAGCACCGCTATGCTGGGTATTTCCGGTTTTGAAAGCTCGGCAAATTTCGTGGAGGAACAGGCTCCGGGCGTATTCCCGAAAACCCTGCGCAATATGTGGGTGGCCGTATCGGTCATTAACCCCTTGATGGCTTTAACTGCGGTATTGGTGTTACCGCTGGCTAGCGCGGTCCAAAATAAGGAAGCGTTGTTATCTTATTTAGGGTACCACTCTGGTGGGCACTGGCTGGCGGTCATTATCGCTATTGATGCTACCTTAGTCTTGAGCGGCGCGGTTTTGACCTCATATGTAGGTGTAGGTGGTTTGATGAAGCGGATGACGCTGGACAGAATCTTACCGCAGGCCTTACTAAAAGAAAATAAAGCGGGAAGTTCGCCCCGGATCTTTATATTTTTCTTCATCTTATGCATCTCTGTTTTGTTGATAACCGAAGGCCTGCTGGGGCCATTGGCCGGGGTTTATACCATTTCCTTTTTGCTGGTCATGGTGTACTTCGGTTTCGGCAATTACCTGCTGAAGCTCAAACGCGCAGGCTTGCCCCGACCGGAATATGCCAAACCGGTCGCTGTAGGTATTGCCATCCTTTTCATATTGGTTGCGCTCTATGTCAATGTTAGCTTACACCCTTATTATTTAATTGTTTTTCTGCAGTATTTTATCCCATCTATCCTCTGTATCTATTTGTTGTTGAACCGTAAGCAGATCCTGCAATACCTGCTGACCTTGCTGGACAAGGGCGCATTTGACGGCATTAAAAAATGGGCGGTTTTCAGCCGCTTCCATATCCGCAGGCATATCAAGCACTTATCGGAACAGCACTTTGTTTATTTTAGCAAAGGCGATGATATTTCTATCCTGAATAAGGTGATGATCTATGTGCAGGAGAACGAGATCACGACCAACCTGAAGATCGTAAGCGTTTTGAACCACGAGCATGCTTTGTCATCATCCTTCATGGCGGACTTTGAAGTGCTGGACCGGGCATATCCCGATATCGATATTGAGTTTGTTCGTATCGAGGGTATTTTCGGACCGCCCCTGATCAAAGCATTGAGCGAGCAATGGCACATCCCGCCGAACTTCATGTTCATCAGTTCACCTGGCGATCATTTTTCGCACCGCATCGCCGACCTGCACGGGGTACGTTTAATCATTTGATTTTTTTAATAAATAAATAGTATCGCTATGGATATCAACAATGCTCACCAGCTCATTACCGGCAAACTGCTGGCCTGGTTACATGACCTTATCCGTTTACTGCCGAATATCCTGCTGGTGGCGGTCGTTTTAGTGACCGGCTTTGTTCACGCCGCGCTAAACAACCTTTTTGAATCTACGCTCTTCACCGGATTGAGCGTTTTACAGCTGGATAAGGCGGTAACTTCTATTTGGGCTGGCGCGGGTATCTTAAGTTTAGCACTCGCCTTCCAGGATATCGCCGCGAATTTTATCTCCGGCATCCTTATTTCCTTTCGCAGCCCGATACAGATCGGCGATGTAGTCAAAATCAAGCGCCATACCGTCATCCGCACTTTCCAGGGCCAGATGGTCATCATCCCTAATAAAGACGTATTCCAGAACCCGATCGAAAACTACTCATTGTTAGGTAAGCGCCGTTTTGATTTGTCCATAGGCGTTTCCTATGGCGATGACCTGGAAAAAAGTCAGGCGGGTATTAATTTCCAGCTGAGGATGTGGATCAGTTCGCCCGAGCAGATCACTTATATGATTATGATCCCATTCCCGATCCGGACGCTTGATTTCGGGATCAAGGGCGGTGTGGCCTGGAATGAAGTGAACAAACCGCAAGCTTAAAATGATGAACCTGATTAAATATATAACACTTTGCACACTTTTGTTTTTGGGAACGATTGAGTTTTCCTGGGCGCAAAACCGTCCGGAAGCGCGCATATGCGGCAAATGGGAATCGACAGACAATAACCTGATCATTACCATTACCCTTCATAAAGGTCAGTACCGCGCGATCATTGACTGGTTCAGCGATACGGAAGGTAAACCGCTGGATTATTGGAAGGATAAACGCAACCCGGACCCGGCTTTACGCTCGCGCACCATCCATGGCATGAACATTATCAAACAGCTGCGCTATGACCCGGAGAGCCGGACATGGGAAGACGGTATGATCTACGATTCCAAACACGGCAAAGAATGGAACGCGGCCGCCTATATCGGCAAGAAAGGGTTGCTCCACGTGCGGGGTTACTGGCACTTTAAATTTATGGGCAAGACCATGACGTTCAGGCGAATTTGAAAAGATATTTTATTTAAATATTTTTTTAATGCGATCCATTAACCCACCAGGTTTTTTGTCTTTTTCGCTGCCGCCGAGTAAAAAGCCGTAAGGTTTCAACGGTTCAAAATGGTCACAAACGATTTTTAACATTCCGAACACCGGCACCGCCAGAATCATTCCGGGTACCCCCCAGACCGCATCGCCGATAATGATGCTGACAATCGTAAACAGCGGATTAAGGTCGACTTGTTTTCCTACGATCAAAGGCTGCAGGATGTAAGATTGGATGAATTGCACCAGCCCGTAAGTAATGAGGATGCCGGCAACCAGTTTCAGATCACCGCCCTGCACGATACCCATCGTCACGGTCAGCGTGGTTCCGGTAATATTGCCGATAAAAGGGATGATCTCCAGCGTCCCGCATAAGATGGCGAAAAATATGGCGTATTTGACCCCGACGATAGAAAATCCGATGCCATACATTACCCACAAAGCCGCAATCATCATCGCCAGGCCGCCCAGGTATTGCTGCGATACGTGGCTGGCCTGGTGTACCAGTCCGGCCACATTCCCTTTTTCGGAGGCTGGCACGGCCTTTTGGATAAACTTCATCAGATGGTCGCGGTAATAGAGGATCAGGAAGATGTAAACCAGTACCAGGATGACATTAACCAGGAACCCTAAAAAATTACCCGTAGTCTGGGCCAGCATGCCCAGCGGGCTGCCGGTATCCGCATTTTTGATCATCGCCTGCTGCTGTTTGAGTTTGATACCGGTATGCGAACTGATATAAGCCTGGATCTGGCCGGTCACTTCACCCAGTCTGGATTTGATTTGATCCAGGTCCCGGGCAATGGTGCTCATCTGCCAGGATAATAAACCGATAATGACCGTGAAGGTCAGAATCAGGGCCAAAATACAGATCACTGCAGCCAAGCCGCGATTGATCCCCCAGTTTTCTAATTTTTTACTCAAAGGGGCCAGCAGCATGGCGAGCACCAGTGCGAACACCATCGGGGCCAGTAAAGGCTCGGCAAAATACAGGATCGCCGTCAGCGCGATCAGGATAAACAGGATATTACTTGTTCTTTGAAGCGGGTGGAATGCGGATGCGGGCATAGCGTTAAAATGATTTGGTGGTCATCACGATCTGCGTACCCCGAGTCCGTAAATTGGAATTATCTTCAGCAGTAATAAATACCTCGACCGGCCGGTAAGGCGACACCGATGCAAAATATAATAAGTTGCCTTTTGGCATTAAGAAATTTTTCATGAGAAAAAATTTACGGATGATAGCGCCGCGTTAACGGCTTTGTCGAAGTTATCTATAGATACTACCTGAATGAGCGGTAATTGTTTCGGTTATGTGTACAATTGCACAACTATAGCGAATGACTTTTTGGCTCGCTTTGCGTTCCCTTGAAAATTTAAGAGCCAAAAGCCCATCAATGTATTATAAATATCGGGGATCTCCATTTTGGCTACGCCGATCCGGTTGTCCGCCATACCGTAGTATACATCGATTCGTTCCGGCTCGCCGATATCATCCCGGCGATCGGTCCCGGTGGGAATACTACATTGGCGATCGCGCCCACACTGCAGTTGTTAAAACAAAAAGGGATTCATTCTGATCCAGCCTTTTTCGAGCGAAGTTTAGATGCCGCCGTCCGGGCCATAGACCGCCTGGAAAAATTAGGCCGGAATGTCACCGAACCCTGATGAGCGGCCGCCCTGTTCCAGCGTATCCGCCACCACGGCCAGCATCTCTTGCAGGCCAAAAGGCTTGGCCACGAGACGGTCGGCCCCGGCGGCTTTAGCGGTCGCTTCGATATTCATCGCAGCCGAAACCATGATCACCGGGATAGCTTTCGTCCGTTCATCGGCCTTCAAAGCCCGGCAGATATCCGCACCCCAGACCGTTTGCAGGCGGTGGTCCAGTAAAACCAGGTCCGGCAATTCCGTTGTCGCCAATTGTAAAGCATCATCGCCGTTCGAGCGGAGCAGGCGGTAACCCTCATCGCTCAGCATATACATCATAATATCTAAAATATCCTGGTCGTCCTCGACCAGCAGGATCGTTTTGGGCATGACGGTTGAATTAGTGCCGCAAAGATACGTTTAAATAAAAATTAAAAATATAAATTAGAAGTAAAGTTTCAGGCCACGGAAACCAGCTGGTAAAAGTCCTGCAGGCCATCGAAAGGACAGCGGTAGCTGAAGCCGCACTTTTGCAGCACCTTGCTTGCGGCGGCATTCCGGCGGTTGACGACGGCAGCGATTTGCGTGATATGCTGATGGTTTAGCGCCTTGATGATCTCGGGAAGCAGGCTGCTCATGACCGCCTTTCCCCGGCATTCGGCCTTGAGGTAAAATTCGATGAAGTGCGGGTAGGCGGCTAACCGGTAATGTTCCCTGGCTACCGCCGGCGGGATGATATCCACGATGCCCACCAGCTTGCCGGAACTTTTATCGCTGATAAAATGTACGGTATTGCGGCCGGCATGGGCATTGAGCACGGCGGCCTTTAGCCAGCGCTCGGCTTCGCTGCGATGCTTTAACCGCTTTTCCGGGATGAACCGCAACGTCTCCTCATGGCTGAGCAGCGCAAAGATCTCGCCGATCAGCTCCTGGTAACGCGAAAACTCTGCAGGCCGGAAAGGGTGCAGCAGTAAGCGGCCGGTTTCCAGGTAAAGGGGTTGAAGCATTAGCCGCAAATTTAAAAGAATTAAAACACGCTTTGCGCTTTTTTCAAAGTCGCTGCCAGGTCAACGCCTTCGCCCAATACCCCTTTGAATAGATCGCCGGTTTCTTTTAAGCGCGAAATGGAATTATGGATCGTAAAATCGCGCATCGTCAGCCCGGGTTTAACCTCGTCCCAGCTTAGCGGCATGGATACCGTAGCGCCGGGCTTTGGCCTGAGCGAATACACGCCCGCAATGGTCGCATCCGGCCGGTTCTGCAGAAAATCCAAATACATTTTGCCCGCGCGGTTTTTGACCATGCGTTCCAGGCTGGTATAGTCCGGTATCTGCTCGTGCACATGGGTTACAATGATCTTCGCGAATAGTTGACTTTGCTCATAGGTGTATTTCGCGCCCAGCGGAATGTAAAGATGCATACCGGTAGAACCCGAGGTCTTGGGATAGACCGGTACGCCCATCGCATCACATACCTGCTTGACCACCAGCGCCGCTTCGATCACCTGGTCGAAATGCTGATTGTCCGGGTCCAGGTCGATCACGCAGAAATCCGGGTGGTCGGGGGAACCGACCCGTGAGAACCAGGGGTTGATCTCAATACAGCCCAGCGAGGCCATCCAGAGCAGGCTGGCTTTATTGGTCGCCACCAGGTATTCCTTTTGCTCGCCTTTATCATTGGTATGCGGCATTTTCTGCATGCAGTCCGGCGCCTTATCCTTCACATTTTTCTGGTAAAAACTGGGGCCGTGGATGCCATTCGGGAACCGGTTGAGGGACATGGGCCTATCTTTAAGATACGGAACCATATATGCTGCGACCGCGTCGTAATAGTTGAACATATCCCGCTTGGTGATATGATCTTCCGGCCAGTATTCTTTAGAGAGGTGATTAAAGATGAGCGGGCAACCGTCGACTTTGACGGTCTGGCTGTCTTTCGCGGGATCCAGAAAGCCGGGTATTTCTTTTTTCATCGTGGTTGATTTTGTGGGTTCATCTGCTTCGGCGACGACTTCAGCCGTATCGGCTTCGGTCTCCAAAATAACTGCTTTGGGGTTCTTATCGTTGCGCATCCCCTTAAACGACGCCTGGCGCACCTTGCCGTCGCCGGTGATCTCCGCAAATTCGATCTCGCAGACCAGTTCGGGTTTCAGCCAGGTGGCTTTGGCGCCCAGGCGACGCGGCCGGAACTGGCTTGGCTCTTCCACATCGGGTTCTACATCAAAGGGGCTGTCCTTTGTGATCAGCGGCTTGAATTGCGCCATCATCTCCTTTTGCATCCGGTCATTAAATCCGCTGCCGACCTTACCGATATAGTGGAGTGTTTCGTTTTGATCATAAACGCCGATCGCCAGGGCGCTGAAATATTTGCCCGTGCCCTCATTTTTCGTAAAACCCGCGATCACGACTTCCTGCCGCCGCTTGGCTTTGATCTTCAGCCATTCCCGCGAACGTGCGTCAGCGGTGTACAGGCTATCGGCTTTTTTGGCGATAACACCTTCCAGGTTCATCTTTTTGGCCGTTTCGAAAAACTCGGTGCCATTGACCTCGAAGAACTCGCTGGCTTTGATCAGTTCGCTTGCAGGGATGACCGCTTTTAAAATCTCCTTACGCTCATTCAGCGGCAGCCCGGTCAGGTCTTTACCGTCGTACCATAAGATGTCGAACACATAATAAACCAGTTTCGCACTTTTTGTGTTGCGCCAGTTCTGGAGCGCGCCGAAGTTGGCGTTGCCTTTGTCATTGAGTGCGACGATCTCGCCATCCAGTACCGCATTGATGTTCCACTTTCCCAGTTGATGGTTTACTGGCGTGAACTGGTCGAATGGCAGGTTGTTCCGGGAGATGAGTTCCGCCTGGCCTGGCTCGACTTTGGCGATGGCCCGGTAGCCATCCCATTTGACTTCGTAGATCCAGCCGGCATCATCGAATGCCTCGTCGACCAGGGTCGCTTTCATGGGTTTAATACTGGCCGGCATTTTCTTTTTAGGCGCTGCTTTCAGCAGTACTGTTACATCCTTTTTTGCGGGATTTACCGCTGTGGGATTGCGCTTTGGTTTAGCCTTGCCGCCTTCGTCCGCCAGCTCGATCCAGGCCGGCGCATGGTCGCTGGTTTTCTCCCAGCCGCGCACATGCTTATCCACACCGGCATCGACCAGTCTTTCGGCTATCTTTGGGTTCAGCAGAAAGTGATCAAGGCGCAGACCGGCGTTTCTTCCGAAAGCATCGCGCAAATAATCCCAGAACGTATAAACGCGTTCGTTTGGATACAAGGTACGGATCGCATCCGTCCAGCCCTGGGCTACTAAATTTTGATACGCCTGTTTGGTTTCGGGCCTGAACAAGGCGTTGTTTACATATTTTTCCGGCTTGTAGGTATCCAGGTCGGCCGGCATTACGTTATAGTCACCGACCAGCATCACCGGCAGGTCGCGGTTGACCAGACCTTGCGCATGTTCAGCCATCCGCTCGAACCAGCGCAACTTGTAATCAAATTTCGGCCCCGGCCAGGGGTTGCCGTTGGGCAGGTACAGACAGCCGATCACGATATTGTGCGTGAAGGCTTCGATATAACGGCTGTGCGTAAATTCCTCATCCTTGCCCGGCAGGTCGTTGCGCAGTTCACGGATATCCGCCGTGGACAGGATCGCCACCCCGTTCCAGCTGCGCTGGCCCAGCCAGATCGCCTGGTAACCTAAGGCCTCAATGGCTGCTTTCGGGAAAGCCGAGGTCTCCGCCTTCAATTCCTGCAGGCAAACGATATCCGGCCTGGCTTCCTTCAGCCAGCGCAGCAACACCGGGAGCCGGTTGTTAATGCCATTGATATTATAGGTCGCGATCTTCATAGGCTAATCCAAAATGACCTGCCACTGGTTTTGCTCGTTCAGCATATAACCCAGCCCGTCGCTCATTTCATGCACCTCTTTTTGATGCTTTGGATGGGTACGCGTTTGCAATTCGCGGACCGGCCCGCCATACTCTCGCGCCAGGTGTTGCAGCAGGGAGGCCATGTTCGGCGCTATATCCCTGAGTTGTTCACTTTCCCCTTCTTTGATAAATGCACTGCTCATAATTAATACGGTTATAACACAGAAAACCCCTTTTCTGGGAGATTTCGGCCGGCGGAATTACCAAAGCACTAACAAACAGGAGTTCAAGTAGTTTGTGTCCTGTTTTTACGCTTATGAATTCCATCTTATGCGTTAGCTTAAGCCGAAACAAAAGCTCAGCTCGGCTGTATTTAATTACAGATCAAATCATTTAAATCATGGGAATCAAAACAGGGCCAAAAAAAACCGCCAAATCAACCGGTAAGTCCGATAAACGCCAGCGCGACAACAAAGAAACGCCGAACAATAACCCGGCACTCAAACCGCACGACCACAAAATAGGGGATTAACGCGGAAAGGCTTCCGGAAACTGGCTGACCGGAAAACGGCTGGCCAGTTTCCGTGATCGCCCCAACACTGTCGATCCGGCAATCGATGTAATGATCGCCCGCACCCGAACGGATATTTTTTACTGCAGTAACGGCCTTGATACTTTGCCAAGTGCCCTTCACCGGCAAATTTTTGATCGTGATCACCGTATCATCGTCATCCCGGGTAATCCGCAAACCATTTGTTATAGGTATAAAAGATCTGACAGACCGGGTAAGGGGGTAGTTGATCATAAAGCGTATTATCGTTTTCGCGGCGCAAAGGTAATCATTAGAGCTTATCCAGGACGGCTCGTTCTTCTACGCTTACGTTCGCTTTAGCATCGCGATCAGCTTTTGCACCGATTCGTCCGTAGGCGCGGCAAAATCTTCGATCCCTGCCATTGTTTCCTCCGTTAAAGCAGCCGCGCGGCTGACCAGGCGTTCCTCACAGGCTGCAATAGCTGCCCGCAGATCCGGGTAGACAGGGTCAGATTTAGCATAAAAACAGATGCTGTATCAATCATAGTGCGTAACTCTTGGTTTAACCAATTGGCTACCTGCTAATCATCTTATTTGATGACTGTCCGGACAACGAGTTCCCGCGTTCCTCAAACGGTTGATTGAATCGCTTTAAACATGTTGACTAAAATTAAAAAAAAGTTTGCCGCTCCCTCGGCAAACTTTTTTACTTGGTTAACGAATTCTATAACTGATCTAATTTGTTAACATAAAGAACTGGGAGAATATCCTTTGATTCTATGACCTGATTCTTTTTTGGAAAGATGGAAAAGCAGTGCTTAGTAATTAAAAAAATTATCGTAGACTTTATAGCCTTCCAAGGTGACTTTTGAACCAAAGTAATTTGCTTTTATGGGTTCTTCCTGGAATAAGGCAGTACTGAGGTATTTTTGATTACTATCCGGAAAAACTGTAACGACATTGCTATCACATCCCAATTTACTTTGTATTTTAATGGCACCTAATAAATTCGCGCCCGATGATATTCCCACACCCAAACCCAATTCTCTACACAGCCGTTGTGCCATTATAATAGCATCTCCATCACAAACCTGAACTACTTCATCAAGCTTGGAGAGGTCAACTATTGATGGTATAAATTCGTCACCAATACCCTGGATGCGATGTGAGCCAACTTTAAAGCCTGTGCTAAGCGTTGGGCTTTCAGCTGGTTCCAAAGGATGAATTTTGATATCTGGGTAAATACTTTTCAAATAGCCGCCGACGCCCATTATTGTTCCGCCTGTACCGACTCCTGCCACAAATGCATGAGGCTTTATTTTTAGATGGAGCAAATGCAAATCTATCTCACGCCCGGTGGTCTTTTCATGTGCCTCAATATTATATTTGTTTTGGAACTGCCGCGGCAGAAATACCTTATCATCATACGACATCGCTTCCGCTATCTTAATACTGCCTAGAAAGCCACCTTCCTCTTTGCTTACCAATTGAACGTCCGCGCCATATGCGCGTAAAAGGCTCATGCGCTCTTTGCTCATCCAATCCGGTATTATAATTTTAACGGGATGACCTAACTTGGTACCAATCGCGGCAAATGCAATTCCAGTATTACCTGAGGTGGCTTCTACTATTTGATCGCCTGGCATAATTTGTCCCATCTCATAGGCCTTTTCAAGTATATAAAGTGCCATCCGATCTTTTATACTGCCAGTAAGACTGCCATATTCGCATTTAGCAAGGATGCGTTGTAATGGGCCCCTTTCATACCGATACCGTATCTCAATTAACTTAGTGTTCCCTATGAACTGCCAAAGGTTGAGTAAATCAGCTTTATTTTGATCCAAAGTCATCTTTTCTTCTATATCGTTCATTTCGTTTTCCGATCACTTTTTATGATGTGCCACATCATTTGGTTGCTTCTATTTTTTCAGGGATCAAAATCAATTTGATATAATTTTTGCCGGTAAGGTATTTTTTAGCTGCGTTTTGGACATCTTTAGTTGTGATGGCACTTAGTTTTTCCGTGTAGGTATCAACCTCGTTAAGCGCTTCTTCATTTTGTAATTGACGCGCTAAATAAGTAAGCCAAAAACCATTTGTTTTCAACGTTGTCTCTAGCGATCGTTGCGTTTCCGCTTTGAATTTTTCTATGTTTACCGGCAATGGACCTGATGTTTTTACCTTGGTGATTTCGTCAATGGTTGAAGCAATCAACTTTTCCACGTTTTCAGGCGCACATCCGAAATTTACGGTCATATTGAATCGCGGTTGCGGTTTTTTTGAGGTTCCCATGGTAACACTGGGAGCATAGACGCCCCCTTCGTCCTCCCTCAGTCGTTCGATCAGGCGAATTTGTAACGCTTCTTTCAACGCGTCCATTATTAACGCATTGGTAAAATTATAGTCAAATGCTCCCGAGAAAACTAAACTTACACTTGCTTTAGGTTCGGTGCCTTTATAAACTCTTTTTTCTATTTGACCCGGAGGGATATCAATATTCAAGTCCCTTGGCTTTAAAATAGTAGTTGTAACGGGAAGGCTGGCCACATACTTTGCCAACAACGGAAAAATCGTTAAGGTGTCGATGTTACCGACAAAAACGAAGGTAAAGCCTTGGTTCCCTGCAAAAAGCTCTTTATAAATTTTATAAGCCCTATCAAGTTTTACTTGTTCCAATTTTTTTAATGTGGGTCCTGTTCGGCGAACATTATGATCACCCAATACGGAACTGATAGTGTCTTGAAAAACAGTGTTCGGATCGTTTTGCCGATTCGCAAGTGCAGCTTTGGCATTAGCGATCATACCTTTGAATAGCAGTGAATCTTGACGCGGCTCGGTAATGTAGGCATACATTAGCTGCAGCGCAGCTTCAAGATCTTTGTTTACACTACTGCCGCTGATATTTTGTGAACGCTCGGAGATTGATAATTGGATTGCTAGTTGCTTGTCTGATAAGTATTTACTTAATTCCAATGGACTGTGGTTTCCGGCACCGTAGGAGGGAATGATGTTTGCAGCTGTAGCAGACTGAAAATCGGCATCGCTGTAAATAGATGTGCCCCCAGGTGCGAACCCAGTAAAAACTATTTGATTATTTTTAAAGCTGGTTGGCTTTAAGAGTACTTTGATGCCATTGCTAAGCAGTAGCGTTGTAATGCCTGATTTATGATCGGTACGCTGATCCATTATTCGACCCGGAATAGGTTCTTTTCGGAGTAGGGTTTCTTTGCTGGTCACATCTTTGAAAGCGGCAATATTTTCTGATTCGACGGCTTTTATCCAATTATTAATCACAGCTTCGTTTGGCAGCGTTGCCTTTGCCGTTTCTGAAGCCGTTAATACGATGTCCCTGTTCGTATCGTCGTTAACCTTCATCGCCAATTTGTTGACGTCATCTAGTGTAATAGTCGGCAGGATTTTTTTAACCAGATCTTCTTCATAGACGATACCAGCCGATGCCGTCCCATGGAGGAAATACTGTAAATATTCTTGCACATAGCTATCTGACCTTATTTTGTTTCGTTCTGATAGAGCCGATTCAAAACGATTCAAAAAGTTGTGTTTAACGCGCTCTAATTCAGTGGGAATGAAACCCAAACGCCTCACCCGTTCGTTCTCACGCCATACCGCTTTAAAACCTCGTTCTAGTTCTCCTGGCTTTGCTGTAACGAAAACGCCGAAAGATTCAAGCCCGCCAACAAATCCGCTTATTCCGGCACCACCCTGCAAAAAAGGCGGGTCCGCTTGCTGTTTCAATTCACTGTATCGCTCACCAAGCATTTGATTAAACAACTGCCTGACCATGCTTTGGCGAAACTCCGGGATGGTGTGTAACGGAACTTCGGGAAATTTGTTGATCACCTGAGCCGATATCGTAGTGACTTCAGGGTCAGTGACAGCGATAAATTGATTCTTGCCGGTTAGGTCTACTTTGTAGATCGTTCTGGGCAATTCCTTCGGCGGATTAACTAAGTCGCTGAATTTTGTTTTTATCGTTTTTTCCATTTCATGCACATCTACGTCACCTACGACAATAATAGCTTGCAAGTCTGGACGGTACCAATCCCGATAAAAACGCCTGATCGCTTCCGGCTTAAAGTTGTTTAACACTTCGTCCGTGCCAATAGGATTACGACTTGCATAGCTGGAACCATTTGTAATAACGGGGAAATATTTGGCTCGCACCCTCTCCGCGGCACCCTTTCCTAATCGTTTTTCTTCCAGCACGACCCCACGCTCATTGTTTATTTCTTGGGGGTCAAGCGTGGCGCCGTGTGCCCAATCGTGCATAATTTCGATACCATTCTTTAATATTTCAGGATCGTTTGAAGGCAATGGCAGCTGGTAAACAGTTTCGTCGTAGGATGTGTAAGCATTAATGTCTGCGCCGAAGCGAACACCCGCCTTTTGCAGATAATTCACTAACTCGTTTTTGGGAAAGTGTTTGGTACCGTTAAAACTCATATGCTCCATAAAATGGGCTAACCCCCGTTGGTCATCAGCTTCCAGAATCGATCCGACTTTGTTAGCCAGATAGAATACCACGCGGTTCTTGGGTTCCTCGTTATGACGAATGTAGTAAGTAAATCCATTGGCAAGCTTACCCGTCCGCACGGCCGGATCCAGTGGAATTTGTTGTGCTTTGGCAGAATTGCCAAAGTATGCTATCAAAATAATAGCGGCTACTAATCTGAATTTCATAATTAATTTTTTGTGTAAAGTATTTATTTCAAGACGTCCAATACGCCTTCGTTCTGGATAATAATCATCCCCTGCTTATCTGCTGTAATACCTTCTTCGATCCGGTAAGTGTATTGGGGGGCAAGGCCATTCATCACGGTTGGCAAATAGGCGAATCTAACATTGGTAGTAAGTGCTTTTAATGCTTCACCCACCTCAACGATATGGGTAGAGATTATGAAAAAGCAGTTTCGATAGGCAGCAAACCCTTGAGTGATGGCCAATGTACCGTCGTAGGCATCTTTCACGTTAGTGCCTTTAAATAGTTCATCAAATAAAATAACCAGGTTCTTGCCTTTAGCAACTTCTTTAGCGACGGTCTTAACCCTCAATACTTCGGCATAAAAGTGACTATAGCCCATACTCAAATCATCAGCTACATTTATGGATGAACGCAAACCGTCCATTACTGAAAATTCCAGGTCTTTCGCTGCGACCGGAAAACCCATATGGGCCAGGTAAATTGCTATTCCGAAAGCTTTCATCAGCGTAGATTTCCCAGCCATGTTTGCGCCTGTTAGAAACAGCAGGTTTTCTCTCGAATTAAAGTTAACCGGGTTCGGTATACCCTTTATTAAAGATGGGTGCCATAAGGCCTTGCTGCGGATATAAGGCATTTCAGACGTTGAGGCGTTGGCAAATAAGAAGTTTCTTTGTTTGGCTGTCGCGCTGACAGCAATATAGACGTCCAAATGATAAAGGCTGGACATGACAATTTCCATCTCCTTGCGCAAGGTGTTTTTTAACAGGAAATCATAACGCGTTACTTTTAAAAAGGGTAATTCCTGCACATTACGTTCAGCTGAAAGCCATTGAAGACGTGGATCTTTAAAAAGTGTTGATAAAAAATTCAGTTCTTCCTGATAAGGGCTATTGTTGCTGTATTTTGCTGCGAGCTTGACAATGAAGTCACGGAAATGATTTAACATTTCTATGGTCGCTAGTAATCCATTAAAAAGCAGGGGATATCGTTCGTCGTTAACAAGATTGCTTTGAATTTTTTGAGCCGCCAGCCCCGATATAGAAGCAAGGTAGTTTGGGTACGTTCCGGTATCAAGATAATTTTCCGCTCTAGTAAAGATTTCGTTAGTTATCGGGAACTCTATATTCAGGCCAGTAAAAAATTTGAACAAATCGCTGCGTTTATTTATTTGTTCTGCGTTCGTCAAAGGATGATGAAACATTTCTCGCAGCAAACGTTCACCACCATCGGTCCGAACCTGATTAAAAAGACTGTAAACGGAATTTGGTTTATATTTATCAAGTAGATTTAAGTCTGCAAGCGTTTGCTTATCCACGGTAAAGCCATACTTGTTATTTATAGAAATTTCACGATCTAAACCTTTTTTCAGTATTTTTTCGATACCCTCATTGTTGATAATTACCATGCCATGGCGATCCCCGGTGATACCTTGTGCTAACTTGTAAGTATATACCGGCCTGTTTGCATTCATTACAGTAGGCAGATAAAGAAAATTGATATTTTTACACCGCTCGTGTAACACATCTCCCGCCTCAATAATGTGTGTGGAAATAACAAAAATACTGGCGTTTTTTTTTGCGAAGGCTTCAGTAAACGCTATGGTGGCCTCGGCCGCATCTTTTACATTGGTGCCCCGAAATAATTCGTCAAATACGATAAAGAGGTTTTTTGTGCGAAGCTCACTGGCAATTTTCTTTGCCCTCATCACTTCTGCATAAAAATGACTGGCACCCATACCTAGGTCGTCCGGCAGGTTAATCGTCGTATACAAACCATCCAAAACAGAAAACTCCATACTGGACGCTGCGACAGGAAAACCCATATGCGCTAAATAAACCGCAATACTTAACGATTTCATGAAGGTGGATTTGCCGGCCATATTAGCGCCTGTTAAAAAAATAACATTTTGTTTTGGTGAGATCGATACGGTATTAGGGACCGCATTGATCACTTGCGGATGATATAAATCAACCAGGTAGGTGATAGATTGAGCGTTAGCTAGCGCAATTGGAAAATTGAAATTCCGGCTGTTAGCGATTTTACCGACCGCCACGTAGACATCAATATTATAGAGATAGCTTAGTAATTTATTTACGGCTCCAGGGTTTCGAAACCGCAGCGAATCATCAAATTTCACCATTTCGTTAGGAGAAAGACGATTTGGACTTTCAAGTAAAGCAATGAACATTGGCAGTTGCAATAAACTACGTATTTCATTTAATTCATAGCTATATTCTTCGCTGGGTTTGACATTAATTTTTGCTATAAATTTCGCCGTCTCTTTCACTAACTCTGACATAGCCGCTATGCCTTTATAGATTTGCGTTTTGACTACATCCGTTGAGAGTGCGTTGGTTAGCCTTTTTGTCATGGTCTGATCTGCCGCAACTAGTTTAGAACGTTCGTCTGTATTTGAAAGGTAAACCTGCAATTCATCAAAAATTGTGTTTCGAAATGGGAATGGAATGCCGGTTGACGAAAAAAACTGTATGATGGCGCTACGGCGATTGATAGCTTCCGCGCTCGAAAGCGGATACTTGAACATTTCTTCTAATACTGCTGCGCCTCCTCTCGTAGCGCAGCAGTTGAATAGGTTATAAATAGAATCGCTGCCATGACGACCAAAGATATTCAGGTCATCCAATGTTTGTTTATCCGTTGAAAAAGCCATTTGGTTACTTTCTTTTGCGTCTTACTAATAAAATAATACTGAATAAGAGCAAAATGCCTGGCAGTACCCATAGGTAAATTATTCGTAGTACATCTACCTGGTCCGTTGTAACCTTAATTTTTTTGTCCATGGAATCCGGGCGGGAGGTATCGATAGGAAATTGCTTGTTGCTCAGCCAACTGAATAAGCCCGTACTAAACAGAAAATTTGATGTCCTCATATTGCGCCTTCCCAATTCTGAATTACTCAGGAAGTCGGCGTCACCGGTTACTACAATATGTTGCTCTTTCCCATGAATTTTGCGCGTAAGCGCAATGGCTGTGGGAACAACGCCGCGTACGTCTCCGTCATTAGCTGAAAATAATAATGTACCCAAAACTGGTGGTTTTGGAGCATTGATTGAACCTGTAACGTTACCGGTGATAACGGATGCACTAGCCTTATTAAACAGTTCAAGATCCAGCTTCGTTTTCTTAGTCCAGGATTTTTTGGCATCAGTAAGTAGTAATGGTTCAACCTTAAACATTCCATTTGTGCTGTAGGTTAATCCTGTTACAGAAGGCATCGATACTTTTATACTATCTGCTACGCTTTTGATTAAAGGCTTATAGAATGTACCCGCAAAATCAGTCAATTTTGCAGTCACCATGTCGGGAGAAAATTGTTCACTTTCCTGTACGATGATTCCTTGATTTATTTGAACGCCTATTTTAGCTAGTAAAGGATTTAAAATGTCTTGTTTACCTGGTTCAGTGGCAATAAGCAGGTTACCACCATCGTCAACGTATTTTTCCAGTTTGATTAAAACGGCGGGTGCGAAAGGGACTTTGGGATCGGCAATAACCAGCGTAGATATATCATGTGAAACTTCTTTTCCCTCCAAGTCCACTGAATCGACATCAAAACCCTGATTGATCAGCGAATTGCGAAACGTACTTAAATTGGTTAACGCCTTGTAATCTTTATCGCCCATTTTATTCACATCTCTTTCTAATTGTCCCGTTAAAAAGCCAATTCTGGGCAGTTTAGCCTGCAACAATCTTTTGATAGCTGCAGCAACTTCTGTTTCAGATGGCCATATGGCCTGGTCATCAAAAACCCTCAAGAAAGTTTTTCGTCCTCGCCATTTCAATTGCATAACATATTGATTCATCTCTGGTCGCAGGTCTATCAGCTTACGCATTTGTTCCGGTGTTTTGAAATCCTTTAGCTTTAACTTTCTGCCTTTAGCCAAGAGTTCGGCTACCTGCTTCATGGTTTTTCCGGGATAACTTGGCAACACATAGTTTTCGTTCAGTGGATTGTCATAATATACAACCATATCCAGATCAATATTATGTTTAAAGCGTTGGTAATATTCCCAGCGAGATTGATTTTCCTTATAGGACTCAGGACCACCCAAAAACCAAAACTTACTCAATAAGTTATTATAAACCGTTACCTCGAGCGGTTCATCTCCCAATTGTTTGATAATATGCTGCGCGTTGGGTGTTAATGTACGAAGGTGGTTCGCCGTAGCGTCATAGTAGCCTATTAAACTAGGTATTGAACTTATACAGCCAATAAAAAGGCCTGTTGCAATAACCGATAGATAACGGCCGGCTCTGATTAAAGCTGGCTTTGACTCCATGCCATCACGAAGTTTATAGATACTCAGGGCCAAAAACATGTAAATAATTACCAGGAAGTAAATCACGTCCTTAGTTGTTACCAAGCCTCCTAGGAGGTTGCGCGTACGGCCATTTATCGACAAGAAATAGGTTAGTTCTCTGATAAAAGCCACGTTTTGCCATAGCGATCCGACAAAACTTAAAATGCCGATCATGACAAAAGTAGAAACGGCCGCAACCACCTGATAGGTCGTCAGACAAGACATAAATAAGCCGATGGCAGAATAAGTGCATAACAACAGATAAAAACCCAGCATGGCTGTCATCAGCATACCCCTATCAGGATGATCGATATGGAACATTCCGGATATGATAAAGATTGCGATCACGCCAACCAATACTAAGCTGTAAGCCATCATCGCAGCGAACTTGCCTAATACAATCTCACGTATGTCAATCGGCGAAGAATATAAGAGCTTTATGGTACCGCTACTTGTTTCCCGACTGATTAAGCTCATCGTTAGCAAAGGGATGTAGAGATATAGATTTTGCATCACCGTATTGAACAGGCCACCCGGAGCCACGAAAATGGTTTCGGTTAAATACCCGAAGTAGGTCGGTACACTACCGCTCATTTCCTGCGAGCGAGCGTTAGCTTCCAGTTGCCCGACGTAGACTACCCCACATTGAATTAAGAAAACAATTATTAAAAACCAGGCGATCGGAGAATAAAATAAGGTTAGCAATTCTGCTTTTGCGATTCTTAAAATTGTTTTCATGAGTTTGTGATTTGTTTTGAACTGTTTGATAATTGGGCAAATATTTCATCGATCGATGTTTTATCCAGAACGATCTCCCGTAACCGCCAATTGTTTTCGACGCTCGCTGCAACCACTCGTTCAGTGATGTCCTGGTCTCCGTTGAAATAGATCCGCGCCTGGCGAGCTGTAAGCGTATCAACTCTGTTAATTCCGTTTATTCTCAAAAGATCTTCTTCGGGAGGTAAATTTTCCATACTAACAAGCAAACTATGCGGTTCTACATAGTTGTTGAAAGCGTCCATCGTATCGGCAAAAACTATCCTGCCGTTTTCAATCATTTTAATGTCCTTACATAGTACCTGAACTTCTGATAGAACATGGGACGAAAAAATAACGGCTCGATCTTTTGCGATGTCCTTGATTAAGGCTCTCACCTCAGTAATTTGATTTGGATCTAATCCATTAGTTGGTTCATCCAAGACCACCAACTTCGGCTTGTGTACAATTGCTTGCGCAATCCCCACGCGCTGACGGTAGCCGCCAGACAGGTTTTTAATCAACCGCTTACTGAAATGTTCTACTCCACAGCGTTCTTTGGCATCCTTGATAGCCTGCTTCATCGAATCTTTAGACATCAATCGCAGACCGGCGCAATAATTTAAATACTCATCTACCGTAAAGTCCATGTATAAGGGTGGATTTTGAGGTAAAAAACCAATGTTGCTTTTTGCTTGCTGAGGGTTAGTTTTTATATTAACGCCATTGATGTAAACATCACCCTCTGTTTGATTAAGTGCACCGCAGATAATATTCATTGTCGTGGATTTGCCGGCACCATTTGATCCCAATAACCCGACAATTCCGGTCTGACCGATCTCCATATTAATATCACGTATAGCCCAATTGCTTGAATATCTGTGTGATAAGTGTTTAATTTTTAGAATTGATTCTTGCATGTTTTTAAAATTTTGACAATAAGAGACTTGACCTGCCAATGCACTGACTGGCAGGTTAAGTATGTAAGAGGCGATTATTAATATCCTGGATTCTGTACTAAAAAGGGATTCGTTTTAATTTCTGACAGGGGTATAGGGTAAAGTTCATCTGATGCCGTCCAATTTGGTTTTAGCGGACCAAGAACAGCTGTGGCCTTTCCAGTCCTTTTTAAATCGAACCAACGATGTCCCCATTCGTCAAATAACTCCGTTTGCCGCTCTTTGGCTATAACTGCAAGCACCTCATCTTTAGTAACCGCTGTGGTATTGCCAAGCCCCGCCCTTGTGCGAATCCTATTGATATCAGCTCGGGCTTCATCTAACAACCCTTGGTTTGCCAGGGCCTCGGCTCGGATCAAGTATTGTTCGCCTATTCTGAAAATCATCCATTGTTCCAGCGGGGAATCTGTTTTAGTATGATTTTTATATTTGGCCGGATATATCCAAGATGTGATGCCGTCTGTGTTTTTTCCAGTCCAAGCTGTAAACCTTTTGTCTCCCGCTTCAAAAGCATTTATAAGATTATCGGATAGTATGTATGTTGGCTGGCTAGTGGTATCATAGGGTACAAAACTTTGGGCTACAGCGGTTTGATTGTAAGGGTCTAAGGTTAACATCTGCCAGATGGCTTCGCGGCTTCCATCGGTAAAAGTTACGTTCGGCGCCACCAGATCATACAAGCCGCTATTAATGATTAAGCTGGACATATCGGATGCTTCTTTCCACCTGCCGCGGTACAAATACACTCTTGCTAGTAACGCTCGGGCGGCGTTGACGTCAGGTCTAAGCCTACCGGCACTGGGATACTTATCGCTCATCAGTGAAATAGCAGTCGTCAGATCGCTAATTATCAGCGAATAAACTTCGTCTACAGTTGCGCGGGCTTTTGTTGTGTTAATTTTATAATCTGTACTGGTAATGATGGGAACTCCTCCGAAAATATTGACCAGATTAAAATAATATAACGATCTTGTAAGCAGTGCTTCACCTCTAACCTGATTCTGAAATGATGCGGAGATTTTGGTGTTTCCTGTCACTCCTTCCAGGAATGCGTTAACACTATAAATGCCTTGATAACCAGTAGACCAAAAGCCAGCCGTGATTGCATTATCGGGCTGTATGTTGTTGGCAGAAATTGCGTCAAGCGGTGCATAACCTGGAAAAGAGTAGACGGTTTCGTCCGAGGATAAGCCTGTGTACACATCTAGCAGTCCACCATTGATATTAAACACATAGCTTCCTGCACCAAATCCCGCATAAACTCCTGCTAAAGCGCTGATAACGTTGGTGCTGTCTGAGTATACCCTGGCTGTCGATACCTGAGTAGCTAAACTGGGCGGAATTTCGATAAGCTTTTTGCATGCACCTAACAACATTGCGGGTATCACTAAAGCGGTAGCTATAACCTTTGTATATTGATTTTTCAAATATTTTTTCATCATCTTATTATTGAAAGTTGAAAGATAGACCGCCTACGATATTTCGCTGTAGTGGTATAGTGTATAACATGCCCGGCTGTTCTGGATCCCCCAATTTATAATTAGTAATAGTGAACAGATTTTGTGCATTTACATAAACCCGTAGGTTTTTAATGCCAGTGCCTTTTAATAAATGTTCCGGAAAACTATAACTTAATGATACCGTCTTTACCCTTAAATAAGTATCATTGCTGTAAGCACCTGACGATTGTAGGAAGGCAGTTGCTGCGGTAGTAGATTGACCATTTCCATAAGTACCGATAAGCCTTTGCATAATAGCATTGTCGCCAGGTTTTTGCCAATACTTTCCAATTACTGCTGTAGGTAGGTTATTAAAGCTACCCGGGGAAGCATACGAATAGATGCCAGCCAAATAATTGTTGGCCATTTGGCTAGCAAATTGACAGTATACCGTTAAGCTAAAGTTTTTGTAAGTGATTGTATTGCCAAATCCTCCGGAAAATTTCGGGTCTAAATCAAAAAGCGGCTGTTGATCACCGCCCGCAGCAACATTGGACTGAGTGGGTTTACTCGTAACTGTCCCATCGGCTTTATAAAACTCAAAAAGGCCGGTCGTTGGATTTACCCCTTTATAACGATATCCGTAGAAAAGATTAGGACTTTTACCTATCTGATATAATTGCGAATAAGAGGATGTTGCTAAACCAGGAAACGCTGCTAAGGTGTTTTTATTTAACCCTATATTAAAGGTTGAGTTCCATTTGAAATTGCTGGTCTTGATATTGGTTGAATTGATCGTAAACTCAAGACCTTTATTTTGTAAGGTGGCAGGAAAATTACCTAATACACCGGGGAAACCGGTTTGAGTGGGTAATGCATAATTGATCAATTCGTCTGAGGTCCTATTCAAATAACCGGTGGCATTGAACAGCAAACGGTCTCCAAAAAATCCGAGATCGACGGCCACGTTATATGATTTTTTGATTGACCAGCTATAGTTTGGGTTGTACAAATTCGAGGGTAAAAATGGACGCGCTCCTTGATAGGTATCGTATTGAGTTGGATAAGCAACATCGTAAAAGGCCTGATAACTGTAGGGAGCGACACCATCAGTTCCGTTTGTTCCATAATTGGCTGACAATTTGCCAAAGCTTAAAAACGGTAAATTGCTTTTTACAGACGATTCTTCGGAAAATATCCAACCTAGCCCGATTGAACCAAAGTTGCCAAATTGATGAGCTGGCCCGAAGTTGCTTGATCCATCTCTTCTACCTGTTAAATTTATGATATACTTCTGATCATAGAGGTAGCCGATACGAGCATAAATTGCAGTGTATTTATAGATGGAATTGGAATCGTAAGCGTAAATATTAGCCGCGCCACCCACAGAGTTCAGCAAGTCATCATTTGGGTAATTTGACCCGGTGAGCGTATTGGAATTAGAAAATTGCTTTTTATAAGTTCCGCCGATCAAAGCCGACAACACGCCTGATCCCAGTTGGTGCTCATAGGTTGCTTGCGGTTCAATATTAATCGCTTGATAGCTGCTGTTAGTAAAAGTTGCTGATGACTGAAGATATGTTGTAAAAGGGTCCAGTGTATTCTTCGGCATCGCTGCATAGTTTTTATTATCAGTACGGCTATAGCCTATATTTGTGCTTATTGATAAATTAGGAATGATTTGGTAAGCTAATCGGGCAGTGTTATTCAGATTATACATTTGAACACTTGCGGGCTGCCGGAGTTTACTGTATTGATTTAAATTGGAAAAGTGGTAATTTCTATAGGACCATATCAGGTTACCTTGAGGGTCGACCATTTCCGGGAAATTTGGAACCAATGCCATCGCTGCCGCAACTGATGGCGCTGCGCTGGCATTATTTTTATCGTAGGCATAATCCGCACCGAACTGGACTGACAATTTGTTATTTGTTGAATGATAAGTATAGGCACTGTGTAGCGTTAGCCGGTTATCAGCAAAATCTCCCGGGAAATTATAAGTGGTATGGTTATAACCGCCCGAAAGAATGAAGGTGGTATTTTTTTCTCCTCCGCTGAAACTGGCATGAACATCAGTATTAAAAGGTGTTCGGTCCAAAAAGCGGTTGTACCAGTTAACGCTTCTTGAGGCATCAAAAAGCTGAAGATCTGGATACGTGTTTGCATTAGATGGGGTAAGCGTAACTTTATCCACTGCTAAAGCTTCGCGCCTCAAACTGAGGAATTGAGCTGTATTCATCATTTGAAGCGAACGGGTCGGAGCGTTAAAGCCAGAATTTACATTTACCGCCATTTGAGCTTTGCCCGGTTTTCCCTTTTTAGTGGTGATCAAGATAACACCATTAGCCCCTTGTGAACCATAAATTGATGTGGCATCTGCATCTTTCAGGACACTGATACTTTCAATGTCTGCAGGGTCAATTATCCCTAAAGCACTAACACCGTTTCCAGGTATGACACTTTGCTGGTTACCCGTAAGATAATAAGTTAATAAGTTACCCACGCTTTGGTTCTGCGTGGCAAAAGGCACTCCGTCAACGATAAACAAAGGCTGGTCATAAGGGCGGGGAGCAAACTGGCTTGAAGTCGGTCTTAGTGAGTTCTGACCCCTGATTTGCAATTTCACCGCCGAACCTGGCGCCCCGCCAGTAGGAGTGACCATCAGCCCCGGAACCTGCCCTTCCAATGCGAGTAGAACGTTTGTCACGGGTTGTTTCTCAATTGTTTCCGAAGTGACAGTGGCAACTGAGCCTACACTAAACCGCTTTGTATTATTGCCGTAGGCTATCACTTGAACTTGATCGAGTGGCGATGTCGCCTTGGCCAAAACAATCGATAATGAACCTTCAAAAGCCTTAGTATTTAACGGAATTTGATATTTTTCATAACCTACAAAGGTTACGGTTAACGTATAGTTGCCATCCGGAACCGCCGGGATTTCAAAATATCCGTTATTATCCGATAACGCGGTGCGCGTGTAGTTTGCATTTTTTAAGGTAATACTGGCACCTGGCAATAACAAATTAGTAGAATCGGAAACCCTCCCTTTAATGTCCTTATTAAAGTCCAACATGGAAACGATCTTTTCCTTAAGCTGTGTTAATGGCGAGAGCTCTTTCGGTTTGAAAACCACTAAATTATCTTCTATAGAGTAAGATATGGGTTGGTTTTTGAATATTTCATCCAAAACCTTTTTGAGATCTTGGTTGGAGGCATTGATGGTCACCGGAAGAGCGTTTTCTAACGTTTTTGTTTTATAAACAAAATCATAGCTGGTTTGAGCGCGTATTTGCTGAAGAACAGTAGCAAGTTGTGCATTCTTTACCGCAATTGTCACTTTTTGCGCACGGGTGATAGCGCTCACTTGCATGATCGCCAGTATCATGATAAGGTTGGTGAGTTTCATGACCAGCAGAAATTTTGATGTACGGTTTTGCCGTACAAATTGTGAGTAGAAATTGTACATTTGTTCAGTTTGAGTTTAGCCTTTGCCGATAGTTTTCCAGACGAGACGGCTTGGGCAGTTAATAATTCGATCCAGTCATCCTGATTTTCAGGGTGACTTTTTTAATTAGGGGATGGTTTATCAATGATTATTTTGAAACGATTACCCTCCTTCCTTCAATTCTAAAATGTATGCTTTGGGCCCGTTCCAGAGCCCTTAAAATCGCGCTGATATTTCTTTTACGGGAAATGGTGGCGGTATAGCCATCTTCGGGAATCCTACCGCTGTACTCGACCTCGATGTTATACCAGCGGGCGAGTTGACGCATAATGGATTCAATATTCTCATCTTGAAAATCAAAATCGCCGGTTCTCCAAGCCGTATAAGGCGCCACATTGACATTTTTAACGCTTAGCCCGTCGGTTTGCTGTCCGGGTTTGAGGGTGAGGTTATTAACCTTAACTATCCCTTCTGCAAGGGTGGTTTTGATCACCTTTTCATCAGGATAAGCATTTACATTAAATGATGTCCCAATATCCTCGATAATTTGCCCTGCGGTTTCTACCTTGAAAGGGTGGTTAACATTATGTTTAACTTCAAAATAGGCTTCTCCGGTTAATTTAACAACACGTTCCTTTTGGTTGAAGGCGGTCGGAAAGGAAATTTTAGATTCAGCGTTTAACCAGATCCTGGTACCATCGGCTAATGTTATTGGATATGGACTTTGTTCTCCTTTGGCGGTTGAAATGGTATTATAAGCTATGATTTGTTCGGCATCCGAGGCCTGGTAAATAAGCTGGCCATTGGCTGCTTGAACAGTAGTTTTTCCCTGCTTCGCGATTTGCCCGCTCATGTTTTTGGTCAACAGGATCGTTTGACCATTGGCCAGGGTTAAAGTTGCCTGATTTCTACCCGGAGCGATATCGTGGCTTTGATTTATTTTTGAAACATTATCATTGGTAGCGTATCGATTACGTAAAATGAAATAAATGCCAATGCTAAAAAAAATAATAATTGATCCAGCTGCTGCAATGCGTGTCCACAATGGCATTATTTTGCGTGCGGCTACTGTAGGCTGCAAGACGGACCAAATTTCAACAGCGTCTTCAGCAATTTCCTCAGCACTTAAGTGATTTGATGGGGCATCTTTTACATATTGCAAATACCAACTTTCAATAAAGTCTTTATCTTCCTGGCTTGCACTGCCATCTTTAAGCTTTTGCAATAATGCTTTGAGTTCTCGTTCTTGCATATAAAATGTAAGACAAGTAACTCAAGCCAAACATGTAAAAAAAAATAAAAAATTATTTTTGGCTTAATATGAGCATAATAAACGTGAAAAGACCAAGTTTTACTCTTAGTTCTTTTAGGGCATTGGAAATATGCCGACTGACCGTTGCTTCGCTGATGCCCAGACGCTCAGCAATTTCCCGGTGACTTAAATGCTTTTTGCGACTTAACGTAAAAACTTGCCGCATCTTTGGAGGAAGTGCGGCGATTTCTTTCTCAATGATTGCAGTAAGCTGATTTTCTCTGACACGGTGGTCGGTCACAATTTCCGGCGTCACCGAAAATCTTAGAATGGACGAATAATATTTACTCTGCACGCTTTTATGATTAACCTCGTTCAAAATAATATTTTTAACGGCGGTATAAAGAAAACCTGCAAGATTGGTTGTGATTTCTACCTCGTGCCGCTTTGCCCAAAGCTTAGTAAAAACTTCTTGAACAATGTCTTTAGCTTCTTCACGATTCCTGGTTATATTATAAGCATGGTTGAGAAGATTGAAAATGTATCGATCGTAAATTTCCGTGTAAGCGCCTTGAGCACCTTCTTTTAAAAAGGCCACTAGTGCTTGGTCTGAAACATTCCGATAATTAGTCATTTTGCCTTTATTAATGATAAATGTAGCAATTTTGAATTAAAGCCGAAAATTTGACTGCCGTTCAATAATTACGCCTGCTTTTTTATAAGGCTACGTAGACAAATTGCCGGAATTTTAGCGAAAGGTTTTTCTGACGTATGGAAAGATTTGAAATAACGGCCGAGCAAGTCGCTGAAAGATTATTGTAACATCCCAGATAAAGGTTGGTCAAATCAGCATGGAATACAAATTAAAAAATAAGGTTGCGCTGATAACCGGAGGCAGCAGCGGGATCGGGCTGGCTACCGCAAAGCTGTTAAATAATCAGGGCGCTACGGTAATCATTGCCGGAGGAATGCCAATAAATTGAATGAGGCAGTTGAGCAGATTGGGAAAAATGCCTGCTCAGTGATTGCAGATGTTGCCGACATCACGCAGATCGAGAGGATGGTCAGCGAGGTAAGAGAACAATATGGACACATCGATATCTTGTTCGCAAATGCAGGGATGTCCGATTCGCCGGAACTGTTTGAAACGGATGAGGCAGCTTATGACCTCACCTTGGATACCAAATGTCAAAAGTGTATTTTTTCTGTTCACCAAAGCCTTCCCGATCCTGGCGGAAAATGCGTCGGTCATTTTCACCAGTTCACTGGCACATTTCAAGGGCCGGCCGGGCGACCCGGTGTATGCGGCGAGTAAAGCTGCGGTGCGGACTTTAGGCAGGACCTTCGCAATGGATGAAAAGGTGCTGGCTAAAAAAATCCGGGTCAATGTGGTCAGTCCCGGCGCGATTCAAACTCCGCTGACGGCGCAACATGATGAAGGTATGCAAAAGGCTATTGATGACTATATCACGGATGCAGTGCCGATGAAACGCTGGGGCAGTGCAGAAGAAGTGGCTAAAGCAGTATTGTTCCTTGCCTCCGATGATTCATCCTATATGACCGGCGGCGATCTGCTGGTGGATGGCGGCTGGGGGCAGTTGTAAGGAAGGAAGTCGATTTTTTTGAATTTATTCGTCTATTTCTGCAGGGGATACTTGTCCTGGATTCATATGATAGAAGAAACGGGAAATGCGGAAAAAAGCGGCTACCGTTAAGTTTTATGGCGAGAGGATTTGACGAAGCAGCTATAAAACTCAGGAATCCTTTTTCTTCAGCCTCTTTTTTATCCTGCTCAGCGATACTGGAGTGATACCCAGCATCGTGGAAAGAAACTTATCCGGCACACGATTAGCAATATAGGGCCGCTGTGCGATCAGCCGGATATATCTTTCCTCGGGATTCAGTAACATGAAATCTTCCAGGCGGTCTACTGTTTGTAACAGCAGGCCCACCAATACTTCGTGACGTAAGGCCGCCAGGTGAACGTCTCGATCAATACAAGCTTTAGCATGTTGATAATCCAGCTCGATCAGGATAACGGGTTCGATCGCTTCGTAATAAAAACGGGAGGGCTGTTGAAGCAAAATGGAATCAATGGAAGCAATGATTTGGTTTTCGCATCGTAACATGATGGTGATTTCATCACCACCGGGCTCCAGAAAATAAGTGCGCAAAATCCCCTGAGTAATAAACCCTATTTTTTGCTGTGATGATCCTTCGGCAATATAAATGTCACCGGGCCTCAGCCCCTTCACTTTTGTAAACTTCCCCAACGACACGTAATCGGCCGGTGTAAGTTTATCCGAAAGGTCTAAATACGAACTGATCTCATTGATATCTATCATTTGAATTCTCCTGCTTCATTCAAAATTACCAAATTGGGAGGAATAGTGCTCAGCTTTCTTCCGGAATACAGGGATAATGGCATGGCTTAGGAGTGTAAGCGATAAAGCAATGCTGCAACCCGATCCGACACCTATGGCACGGGCTGCGGCAACTTCATAAAATGTTTTTCCGGCAGGTGCCAGCGAGATCAGGATAACCGCAACGGTGGCGGACCGCGTGGCCGATTTTACGTTAAGGAACTCGCAAATTGTTGCTGCCAGTAACACACCCAAAGCCATGGTATGGACATTTGACGGGTGGATCAGGGTGAGCAATAGTCCGGTCAATGCCCCGATCAGGTTGGCCTTGATCCGGTTAAAATCAAATTTTACAGCGTCATCTCTGTCGGGAGCAAGCACCATCACCACGGAAACCAGTACCCAGGCCCCGGTCTCGGCATTCCTTTGTAAACAATAAAATCCTATACTTACGCCGGCTATACAGTTCAGCAGGTAAACCAGAAATAATTTTCGTTTGTTCATGTTCGTGCCTGACGGATTTATAGTGAATAAAGTACGCCGGGTTTTAATATCAGCAGTTTTTCAGCGATTCCAACAGCCTCAAAAGCTGTCCGTAATTCTGCGTCAGATTCTGTGTAGTGTGACCAGCCTTCAAAATGTAAAGGAATGATCGTCGCCTCAGGAAAAACGCCGGCTGTATCCAGCACATCATTCGCGCCCATAGTAAGGTTAAAGGGCCCCCTGGGTTTTGCTGCACCGGCGAAAACGAATACATATTTGGGCTGAAATCTTGCTGCAATTTGTTTGATGCCCTCATAATAGACGGTATCACCGGTGAGGTAGAGTTGAATATCACGGGTTTCAATTAAAAAGCCTGTTACTTCACCGGTAAGGTGCAAAGTGCCGGCCGGACCGTGCCGGGCAGGCATAGCCGTGATGCTTACTTTTTCATTAAGCACTGCCTGCTCATAGGGTTGGAGGCCTACTGCGTTTCCTCCTAAGCGTTTGGCGCCATCTGTCGTGGTAAACGTTCTTTCAACCGTTTCCAGTAATTTCCTTCCCGCATTATCCAGATTGTCCTTGTGCTGGTCATGGCTCAATAATACCGCATCGATAGGTCCGGTCTCCGTGGTAGCGGGACCGGCCGTCTTCCAGTAACCCGGCTTGTCGCCAACCATAAAAGTTTCTCCCGCGGGATCCAGTGTAGGATCGGTCATCAGCCGCAGGCCGCCGATCTCAATGATCACGGTAGGGCCGCCTAAGTAAATCACTTTAAAATCACTTTTCATCGCTTGTTGAATCTGCCGGCAAGTTTACGACAACAGCGCCTTCTAAAAATTAACAAAAGATAAGTTGTGTTTCAAGCCGGCGGGATAGCAAAGATCTGACCGGGAATCTAAAGAAGGTACCACGGCTTGCGGATTCCTGACAGTGACCACAGCGGATGAATCTGCTGTTTTCGTTGCAATGTTGTCAATAGCAGATACTTGTAGACTTTTCCTTAAGGAAGCTTTTTTTTTGACATCAACCTGTCCGGCCACTTTGTTGAACCGTGTAGTTGCAAAGACAGCGGCATAGGGATAAGTCCGGCGCAGCAGGCGATTTTTCAGACCAGCAACCTGCAGGTCAAATATGGGACAACGCTTTGTCAGCTTGCTGGTATCTGCCTGGTGTTATTTTATTCAAACGGTTTGGCATTCAGCATCATGTATTCACGCTGCTGCGCGTTTGTAAACAGTACCGTCTGCGGCGGTTAAAGTCATCGGCCGTTCTGCCACTAATTCATCACTGATGATCAATCCGTCTCTAAAAATAGTAAAACCTGTCCAATGTGTTTTACCCGGGTTGATTTTTACGCTAAGCGGCTTGCCATCTTTGCTGATGTTTAATTCAGGGCGTTCATTTTCATAAAAGCCTTCGCTATCGCCGTCGCGGCGCAAACAGATGGTATGGTTGGCAGGATCGGTGTATATAACCGTTATCTTTTGACGGCCCGGGCCCCCGCTTTCCCAGGCTTGATCGACGTTTGTGATCCAGCTTCGCCGGCCTCTAAATGCGCAGGTGGCGTTCCCCATAAAAAAGCGTTAAAGGCCAGTCCGCTGCCTTCATGATTGGCAGACTTTTTTTCTGAAAAAGCGATAGAGCGGCCTTCATCGCCAATGGTGATTTGCAGGTTACTTGCGGGGTGTCCGTCTATCCTAAAAATGGCATCGAAGGAAGCTGAGTCTGCCGTTGCCATTTTAACGGTATAATCTCCGGTACCGCTTACCCGGCTTACCAGCTCCGGAAAGTCTTTCCCTGAAATTGAAATCGTCCGCATAAAAACCGTCCCGGTTTGCTGGCCGGGCTTCAGGTGGAATTTAAAGTAGTTGTCCTTGTTTTGGGCGTAGGCGCAATTAAAAACAAAAAAGTAGCAGGCTGCTAAAAATAAAATTCGCTTAATGATTCACCTAAACTCCGGTTATGGGAAGCACTAAACAAACTTATTCAATCGCTTACCGATTATTTTAAACCGTTTAAAACAAACGCTGACCAATAACCCGCATCAACCATTCCCTAAACTTTTCACTAACCGGTATTTGCTTATCGCCTATATAAACGTGGTTGTCCTGTATCTTTTGCATATGCGCCGTATTGACGATGTAGGAATTATGCACACGAATAAAGTTATCGGGTAATTGCTCCTGTACATCTTTCAACCGGCGGTAAATGAGAAACTGATCATCGGGCGTTACCACTCGTACGTATTCCTGTTCCCCTTCAAAATACAGGATGCTGGCCAACGAAACACGTTTAAGCGTTTTACCCGATTTAAAGAACAACTGTTCAGGTTCTTTTACCGGATTTGAAATTTGCGTGGTGAAGTAACCCTCTATTTTGCCTACCGCCTGCAAAAAGCGCTTAAGCGTAATGGGTTTTAACAAATAATCAATGGTCTGGAAATTGAAACTTTCGGCGGCGTATTCCGAATAAGCGGTAGTAAAAACTATCCGGGTAGACGAGGGCAGTAAGCCGGCCAGCTCCATGCCGGTTAACTTAGGCATATTAATATCCAGAAATATAAAATCAACTTGATGTTCCTTCAGAAAAGAATGTGCCTCTGCGGCATTATAACAAGTCGCGGCACAGGCCCATCGTGTTTGCTCTTCAATAAGCACCTGCAGCAGTTTTACCGCGTTGGGTTCGTCGTCAATGATCATACAACTTAGCTTCATGTTAAAGGTATTTTTAAGGATGCTTTGTAAACTACGCCCTCTGCATTACAATTCAGTTCAAACCGCCCGTCGTACAAAATCTGCAATCGCTCTCTCAAATTCTTTAAGCCAATTCCGTGAGGCGTTTGTGGTTGATCGGCAATGGGGTTAGCGGTTTCAAAATATAGCCAATCTTCTTTGTCATACAGCCCTATACTTACCGGATTGTTTGGGTTTCCCTTATCAATGCCATGTTTAAAAATATTCTCGGCAAGCGTCATCAATAGCATCGGCGGTACCTGAAAGTCGGCCGAAAGCTGTTTGTCTATTTTTATATCGGCACCGTAAGGCAAACGGATACTTTCTAAAGCGATATAGTTTTCTAAGAAGCTGATCTCTGCAGACAGGGGCACCTGATCCTTCGGGCTTTCGTCCACAAAATAACGCATGATCTCTGAGAGCTGACCGATCAGATCGGCAGAACGAGGTGCCTCGGTATAAATTTCGTAATAGATATTGTTAAGCGTATTAAACAAAAAATGTGGTTGTAACTGTGCCTTCAATAGGTTCAACTCCGCTTTACTTTTTTGTAAAAGAATTTCCTCTGACTGTTTTTTGAGTTTAAAATAAGCCAGCGCCACGCGAAATACCAAACTCATTAAAAAATCTAGACAGCCACCGGCAATAAACGCAATGATCAGCCCCGCGCTTACTTCCTCCGGCTGTTTGGCGAAATAACGGTTATAAATACCTACCGCTAAATAACCCCGGCCCAGCGCAAAAGCTACTACATAAACAGCCGAGAAGATTACATATTGAGCCGTTTTCCCCCGTTCATAAAAGCGCGGATACAGCCAAAGGATATTGCCGTAAATAATTATCGCATAAAAGCTGGTGTTGATCAGCGTGTAAATGAGCGTTTGCGAAAGTGGGTCTTCGGCAATAGTGCTGAAGAAAACCACCATAGCCACCCCGCACCAGATGAGTATCTGCAGTTGCACAACCGAAAGCCCGGCAATGTTCCATTTGTTTTGCACACGCCCAAGTTCGGTTATTTTTTTATTGTTTGGTAACCACATGATGCCATTTTGGGCTTTGCCCTTCCTGCCGCAAAATCTGGTGGGTTTTGTTATCTATCCATATGCGTCCGCGGGTGTCGCCATGGGTAAATGTAAAAACCTTTGAATGATCTCCGTCGCCGCTGTAAGTTACCGTAAAAGGGTCTGAACCTGACGTTGCCGGATTGAAATTGTCTAACTTGTAAGTAACGCCCTTTTTCAGTTCAAGATAACCGAACAGGTATTCGATCATGTTATCCTCAAAGTAGCCGGGTGTCATTGCGTACGTTTTAGTAGTGCTTTGTCCCTTGCGGATGGTGGTTACAGTAGCCTTTTCAGCTTCAAACTGCATTTGAATATCTACATTTTGCTGAAAATGAATTTCGTGCATGTGTAACGGCATCAAACGCAGATCGGTATACGAAGTATCGGTAGAGAAATAACCACGCGGCACCTGCCGGTAACGGGCAAATACCCACTGTTGCTTGGCACTATCCAACCACTGGTAGTTCTCCATCATAAATTCGTATAGCAGTTTACCATCCGGCCCCGTAATTACATTTTTATAAAAATCGTGCGATGGGTGAATGCGTTCGGTTTTAATCTCCGGACTGCCCGGGCTTATGATGTTTTGCGCATTGCTATAGATACACAAAGTTAGTAGCGTAAATAAAATCCAGATTTTTTTCATGCTACTAAATTATTTACTGCTGTCAACCCAAAGGCAGCTTTTCAATCGCCTGCCCGGTTTTTTAAATGGTCGCGGTATTCGTTTAAAAAAATAGGGTAGTTATTGATTTATTTTGCCAATAGCACGACCAGTGAGCAGGTTTGGAATATGAAAAAGTATCTTCTCCTGTTTTTTGCTTCATCAATAACCATAAGCACGTTGGCCCAAAGCCGCCGGTTAATTGACAGCGGCGCAATGCCGCAGGTATTTGCGCCCGGTATACTTTCAACACCCTATAGTGAATGGTCGGTTTCTTTTTCACCCGATGGCAATACCGCTTACAGTTCACTAGGTGACGTTTTCTGGACCATCATCACTGCCAAAAAAGTGAATGGCGCCTGGCAGCGACCGGAGGTCGTACCATTTTCCGGCAAATTCAGGGATACCGATCCGTTTGTTACACCGGATGGTAAGGCGTTGTTTTTTATATCAAGCCGGCCTTATTTGCCTGGTGCCGCACCAAATGTGCCACAGGCGGCTATTCACATCTGGAAGGTAAAAAAACAAACAGACGGTAGTTGGGGAACACCTGCTCATTTGGATTCGACAATTAACTTAACCGGCGTTGGCAACTACGCACCATCGGTAAGTGCTAAGGGTACATTGTATTACTGTTCGCCCCGCAAGGGCCTGACTGGTATGCAAAGCTTTTTCGCTATCCGCGAAGGTGATCATTACGATAAACCTCAACAACTTCTTATCCCTGGTGCAACCGAGATACAGGATCCCTTTATAGCGCCGGATGAATCCTACCTGGTTTACCTGGATGGAAACGACCTATGCGTGAGTTTTAAGCAGAATGGCGCCTGGACAAAGGAAGAAAAGCTGGGACCCGAAGTGAACAATGGCAACAATTTATCCTCTCCCCACGTCTCGGCCGATGGTAAAATTTTATACTACACTTCTGACCGGATTGCCGGATTTTACAAACGCGACCTGAACGGCCCTGCATTAACGTATGATCAATTGCTAAACGAAAACAACAGTTTGTATAACAACAGAGGTAATATCCTAATGATCCCGATCCATTTAAATCATTGACATGAAAAAAATAATAATACCCATCTTGCTGATCACCCTTTCCACAAGCGGATATGCCCAAACCGATACTATCCGTTTACCGGGTAAAGCTTTAAACACGGCCTGGTTAAAACCCGGGATGCGGCAATATATGATTGTAATCACCGATCCCAGAACACCTAAAAGCCGCTTTTTGTGGTATTGGATGCGTGAGATCAAAAAAGAGCAACGCAGTGGCCAACTGGTATTCACCACTACGCAACACTGGTATGCTTCCGACACCTTACGTTACCGGCAGGCTTATTCGATCAATCGGGCCTCGGATTTTGCGCCCATCTATCACAAAGAAATGGTACAGGGAAAAACCGGTGCCTATAACTGGACAGACAGCAATATTGTTGGAGCGGACAGCGTAGCAAATAATTTTAGAAAAGACTTTAAACTCGATTTTCATGCGCCTAATTATAACTGGAACGTCGACATTGAAATTTTTGAAATGCTGCCGCTGGCTGCTGGTAAAGTATTTGCGATCAACTTTTACGACGCCGGACTTTCACCACCCGAATTTATAAAATACACGGTTATCGGCAGCGAAGTCCTCAATTACGGCGGTAAGCAGGTAGATTGCTGGAAATTATTCACCAAGGGTACATCCGGTAAAATCACTTACTCAGAAACTTATTGGATCAGCAAGGCCGGCCATGACTTTTTACGGGAAGAAGACGACTACGGCCAGGGCATGCACCGATCAAAAATAAGAATGCCCGTTAATGTTAATTAAGCGATGAAAAGATTAATTGTAATCGTGCTATCATTTAACGCCATTATTGCCCGCGCGCAAAGCCCGGCACAACTATTTGGGGGCAGCGTTATCAATAATGGTGATATGACCTTTAACGCCAGTTTTACACCTGATCGCAACAGTGTTCTTTACAAAAGCCAGCGTTAATTGGTCCTACATCGCCCTGTTTTATTCCAAGTTAAAGAACGGAGCTTGGAGCGCGCCACAGGCCGTAAAATTTACCGGGCAATACCGCGATTGCGATCCTTTTGTATCGGCTGATGGGCAGTATTTGTATTTCTCGTCTGACAGACCTGTTCCCGGTAAGCCGTTTAAGGACTACGCCTATAAATTGTACCGCGTGAAATTAAAAGGGGCGGAGGTTGTTTCAGAGCCGATTTTGGTTAATTTACCAATACCCGATAGCGCGATAGCTAACCACTGCACTTTTACCGCAAACGGAAACATTTATTTCTCCATGTCGGCTGACGGGGATTCGGAGATCTATCGCTGCGTGTATAAAAACGGCAATTTCCTGCCGCCTGAAAAATTAGGATTTAACGCTAAAGAATTCATTGATTTTGACCCGATGGTAGCCAGCGATGAAAACTTTGTCGTTTTTTCAAGCAATAACCGCAAGGGAATAGGCAGCACAGACTTATGGATATCTCGCAATACAGACGGGCAATGGTCAGCGCCCATTAACTTGGGCCCGCAGGTAAATACCCCGGGCGCGGACGGTTCTGCCGGTCTGTCGCGCGATAATAAAACACTCTATTTTTCGTCGGCCAGAGAAACAATAGCGCCTGCTGAACGCGAAAAGCCGGCCGGTACCCAAAAAATATTACAACAACTGCACAGCAATAAAAACGGACTACGAAACATTTACCAGATAGCGCTGGAGGGATTAATTAATCCGCCTCCACACTAAATCCTGCCCATTGCGCCGCTCTCGTAACTGCCACTGTCCGTTCTCGTCTTTAACAAACAGTTTGCGCCCCCGCGCATCTTCTTTTCTAAAAAAAACGTTGTAGGTTTCGGCATGTAAAGGCACGATAGCGCCTTTATTCTTTTGTAGGTTAAGGTTGCCATCTTTTAATTCTACAATGGCAATATGGTCGTCATCCAAGCGATAAGTGCCTGTGTAGCTTTTAAGAATATCATCGCTGACTTTAACGGCTGGCGGCAGGGCAGGGATCTCGAAATCTTCCATGCTTAGCATGCGCCACGAGTCACCTTTACGGTACCACACATCCATGGTGCCGTAGGTAGTGTGGACCTGTTGCCCGTAAGCGGTTTCATATTCATCAGCCACATATTGTACTACCGCCACGTCGCCGTGAAAGGAAAATACAGGTTTCGTTACTTCGGCATGAATGGCAATACTTTTAGGAAAGGGTTTGAATGAAGTCAGAAACTCCTTTTTAAACATACCGTTGCCATCTTCGTCGACAATATGCCAGGTAGGATCAAGATATTTCGACCATAAGGCGGTGTCAATCTGCAAAGCATCTGCCAGTTGCTGTTCTAAGCGCAGTATTTGGTGAGCTTTGGTTGTGCTATCGTTTTGGGCGTTAGCATGGTTTATAAAAGCAAACAAACCAAGCGATAATAAAAATAAATTGATCTTTTTCATTTAATGGATTGCAATATCAGCTATTTGTTTTGAATGGCGCGGTGATAATCGTCGAGCGCTTTGTCCAGCGGTTCGCCTTTGCTGTGAATCCCTTCGCAAAAGACTTTGCAGGCCGCGGGGTCTTTGCTGTTTTTGCATTGCGTTTCGCAATCGGAAAGGCTGTTGCGGGGCATGATGTCGTAGACGTGGGTCAGGATCAATACGACCAATGCGACTATGGCCAAACCGGCTGCGAAGAATTTCCAGGGGAATTGGTTGCTGAGCGTTTGCGGGCGGTTAGCCCTTTGGAATAGGGGTTTGAGTTTGTCGCAATCCCATAACAGCAGGTACAAATTAGCCAAGACCATGAGCGGGGAGGTAATGAGGGAGCCTTCAAAACGAACCGCCAGTGAAAGGATGCAGATGTTCAGGATGACCGGAAAATACAGGATGGCACCGAGCAAGGCCGTGCGCGGGATGAGCAGTAAGACAGCGGCCAGGACCTGGGCAATACCGATGAAGAGGTAATAATTGCCGGTATGCGACAGCGCTTCCAGGTAATGCCCCATGGGATGATTCACCGAGAGGCCGCTGGCAAAACGTTCGCCCATGATCTTAACCATCCCGGCAGTAAAAAAGCCAAAGGCGAGGGCCACTCTGACAAAAGTGGTAAAATAACGCATCCAGCGGTTTTGGCGGGCTTCCTGCAGGGTCATAAAACAAAACTACGAAAAAGGCACAAAGAATCTTTAACCTCAATGCCCTGGCGTCCGGACTCTTTTCAAGCGCCTTACACCGCTGACCATTCCCAGCACGAGCAGGCCGCCGGCCAGTCCCGACAGCAGTTCTTTAAGCAAACCTGGCATCGCCGGCCAAAGGTGGTGCAGCGCCTCCACTTGGTGGACAAATAAACCGCCGGCCACCAGCAACAGGGCCAGGGTGCCGACGAAGCTTAGCATTTTGATAATGACGGGTAACGCGCGCACCAGTAGGCGCCCTAACACGGCAAGCCAGCCCTTGTTCTTCGTCCGGCCGATCAGGCGGTAACCGGCATCATCCATGCGGACGATCAGCGCCACGATGCCATAGACGCCACCGTCCCCAGCGCGATAATCACGATCTCCACCGATAGGATCAGGTCAGTCGTTACCGCCGCTTTGATCTTGGCTTTTTCGGCCGTCACCGGGTCAACAGGCTCTGAGGCAGTGACTACTTCCGGCTGATGTGCGCGATGGAACAGGAACTCCACGATCTTTTCAACACCTTCATAAGCCAGGTACATCCCGCCTAATAGCAGAATGACTGTAATAGCTGCCGGGAAAAAGGCATTCAGCAGCAAGGCCAGCGGTACGATGATGAGCTTGTTGAACAGCGAACCTTTGGTGATCGCCCAAAGCACCGGCAATTCGCGCGAGGCGACAAAGCCGGTAGCTTTCTCGGCATTTACCGCCAGGTCATCCCCTAAAATGCCCGTCGTTTTGGTAGCAGCCACTTTGGTCGTTACCGCCACGTCATCCATAAGTGCGCCGATATCATCCAGAATTGCAAAAATGCCTGAAGCCATGGAATTTTCTCTTTACAGGGGCAAAATTAGGCGTTGCGGACGATCTATCGTAACTTTAAAAACTAAAAGTTGTACCCCGACGTACTAAGCTCATGATTAAAACTGCTTTCCGCCAATTCGTGATGCCATAATGCTAGTTGCAGCTGGTGCCATCTTTCCCGATAGTCAGGATGGGTATAAACCATGATCTTGGTGCCCAGGATCTCTTGCATGGGATAATCCAGCAACTGGCACATGCCCTCGTTGATCTCGCTACGTCCGAAAGCCTCGAAAATCCTCTTGAAGCGGTTCTGCCCTGTTGGGTTCCTAATGCTATCATTGTAGCCGATATCAGCGTCCGCTTAACTGGTAAAAACTGCGTAAAAAGATCATTGCCATATCAAACTGTTCTTTGGGTTTTTCTAGCAAAAAATCATCGTTGAGTTCGAAATAACCGGGAAACCCGGCCGCCGTTTCCTCGGTTAAGGCCGCAAAACCCATGGACCAGTCCCGGAAGCTACGCTCCCTGATCTCCGTCTGGTAAAGCAATTTTACCTTCAGATGCCGATCATCCGTTTTGATTTTCTCGAAGAGCGTAAGTACTTCTGGCCTTACACCTTCCAATACCTGGATGAACCGGCCGGCATCATCAGTTGCTTGTCCCATTTTGTTATACAACAACATGCCCGTGATCCCATGGTCATGATTATAAGCTCGCGCCGTTTCCAGTAACTGATGGAGTGCGCCATGATCCATCGGTCCACAGGCTTTACTCATATAAATTAGCGAAAACAGCATTATTCTCCGATCTTAAAGCATACATTGAATATGGAACCTTTCCCAGGCTCACTTTCTACTGTGATCTCCCCACCTAAGGCCTCCACTTGGGTTTTTACGATAAAGAGCCCAACTCCCCTGGCATCATCGTTGCCATGAAACTTCCCGAACATTTTGAACAGCCTGTCACCATGCCGTCGCAGGTCAATGCCCAAACCATTATCCTTTACTCGCAACACCTGACAATCGCCTTCGATCACCAGCGACATTTCGATCACAAGCTGCCTGGCTGGATCCCTGTATTTCAGCGCATTGGTCAGCAAGTTCAGCAAAATACTTTCAAGGTAAGCCGGGTTGGTGAGCAGGATAACGGTTTCCGAAATTTGCATACGCAGTTCTGCGCCTGCTTCAGCGAGCGGGAGTTGCAGGAGTTTGCAAACCTTGGTCGCTTCCCGTAACAGGTTGATCTTTTCCAGCGGAAGACTCTTTTCGGCCTGTATGGTAATGATGTCATTCAAATAATGAATGGTACTGTCCAAAGCATTGATACTAAGTTTTAACAGTTCGAGAGAGTAGGAAACATCCTCCCGGTCGTTTTGATCGATACCATCGATAATTCCGCTTAAATTGGCTACATGCGAACGAATGTTATGGGACACGATATACGTGAATTCGGTCAGCCGTTCATTCTGGCGGGAGGTATTGGCCACCAGGTTTTCCAGGGTTTCCTGCCGCAGGATCAGGCTGGTCACGTCATGACCCATGCAAAGTACCTCTTTGAGGTTTCCCATCTCGTCCACTAAGCTGATAAATTCCCATTGCGTGTAGGCGATCCCCAGCGGTGTGTGTTTGCCCAGCCGGGCAGTATGAACCCTTTCCGGATCCTTAAGACATTCTTCGAAAACTTTGCTGCATAAAGCACGGTCCTCGGTCAATACCAGTTCCAGGTAGTGTTTGCCAATATAATTGCTTTCAAGAATACCCGTGGTCTCACAAAATAAGCGGTTGAGATAAGTAAAATGGCCTTGCAGATCCGTTTTTATGATGTGGAGGCTTCGATTATTAATGGAACTCGCCTCGTGTTGTTCCGCTTTAAACGAAATTTGGTCGTTCTTGAAAGTGATCATTGGCCACAAACTGTCATTAAAAGATTAAATTAACCCTGGCCGCACCAAAGGCAAAGTTTTAAAAGCTTAACAACCCCATCCTTTTAATGTTTGCAGGAAACCCTCGTCGGGCCAACTGATCCAAACAGGAAGATGGAAAAATTGTTAACAGGAAAACACGCATACATGAAAGATGAACAGGCATTACGCATCCTGATCGGCGAATTGTTGCTGCAGTTCAAATCCAGCGTCAATCTGATCTGTATAGTAAGGGTCTTACATGAACCCGACGATCCGGTTATGCAGCACCTTTATGCTAGTCAGGAGCAAGTATTGACGAATCTGCAGCAGGCGATCGCCCAGTTGCCCGATGTTGCACCGGCTATTCTGGCTGAAATTGACCGCATGGCCTGCGAACACCGCTTAAATATAATCCTTGCCGCCAACAGTATATCGCCGTCGGTCTAAGTTTAGAATTGTTGCGCCACGTCAGGTTTTATAACCGGTGATTGCTCAAAGAAAAAAAAATGAGAGCGGAAAGTTGCGCTAATGGTGATTGGGGTGCAAGCTGTCGTCATGCACTATTGCATAAAGGGCGAATACCCTTTACCGCCTGCATACACGCAAGCCGCCATAGCCCAACCTTTGTAGTCATCGAAACTTTTGGCATTAGCCCATTGCTGTTTACCTGTTACTAAATCAATGGCCAGAAACTGGTTGGCGGTCGTTGGCACAAATGGATTGATCGCTGTGGGGGGCAAAAAAACCTTAAAATAATACATAAGGTTACCGGCGATGAAGTACGCGGAACTTCGTCCTGAAAAATCCGTCTCAAAAAAGACCGGTTCAGCCGACAAGTCGGCCGGAATGCTGCCATAACGGTCGCTGATGTAGCTGCCATCAAATTTAGCCGGTTGCATATGGTATTGACTGATGATCAGCTTATTGTTCCACCGCTGGGTGATGGTGTTGGTATTAGGTACTAAAATATAACCGTCGCTAAACTTGCTGCGCTGTTTTTCTGTGCCGGACGCGAGGTCTACCTCACTCAGGAAATCCTGGTTGAAATCATAACCCCCATATACGTCCGGCCGGTAATGTCCGGTCTTTACATAATAAACCGTAGGTGTGGCGTATAATAATTGTGATTTTACAATAGTACCCGGCCAATAAAATAGCGGAATGTCCACGGTACCCGCTGTACCGATCTGCACACCGGATGAAGCGTTGTAAATTATGTTGCCTGCTATAAGTATGCCGTCACTGAGCGCGTTGGCTGAGATATTCGAGGCCGCAGCAATGCTCCATTTGACGGAAACGGTTTTGGCATCCATCGCAGTAAGATGCGTGGCATCGGTAAAAACATACAGCAGCTCGTTATAATAATTGATTTGTATCGGCGCGCCAGACAGTCCAAACTTCCATAAGAAATCATTGCTTTGCCTGGTCGCGTCCAGCGCATATACTTCGTATGAAGATATATTATCTTTCCTGACCCCAAAAAAAGTTTGCTGGTGCAAAATTGGCGTTAATGCATTATTGACAGCGTCGGTCCATACCAACTGGCCGGTGTGGATGTCGACCGCATTGATTTTGGTGGTTTGCAGGGTGTATAGGAGATTATTACCGGCGACCGGACAGCTCCAGGTCGTACTTGCATCTGCAGGATAAGTAAATTTAGCAAGGGATTTCCCGGTGGCTGCATTAAGTATATAGATCGCAGATCCACCGCTGGTTGGGTCAACCGTGTTCACAAAAAGCGTGGAATCGGGCAGCGAAACGTTTATTTGTTCACTACCCGGTTTCTTCCCATCCTTTTTACAGCTAAACAGCAGCAGCGTAACGCTGGCCAGCAACAAATATACTTTTTTCACACCGTATCCTTTTCCGGCAAAAGTACCGGATTTACCAAAGGCTTGCAATCCCCCAATCTGGGGATTAGTTGAGCCAGTTATTGGTGCCCGCAATTTTCAGGGCCTCGGCCTTGCTGCTGACGGCCAGCTTTTGATAGATATTCTTGCTGCGTACGGTTTCTTTGCTGATGAAAAGGTCCAGCGCGATCTTGGTATAACTTTTACCCGTGGCGATCCCCTGCAAAACTTCGGTTTCCCGTTCGGAGAGCGGCGACCCGGCAGAACGGGAAAATGACCGGACGACCATTTTTGCGATCTGCAGGCTCATCGGCGCGCCGCCGGCAAAGGCCTCCGAGATATTCTGAACGATATGACCGCTGTCCGAGTTTTTTAACGATATAACCACCCGCCCCGGCACATAAAGAACGGAACACTTTTTCGCTGTCTTCCAACACCGTAATGATCAATACGATGCAGTCGGGGCGCAATTTTTTAATGCGCTGTGTGCCTTCGATCCCGTCGATGCCCGGCAGATCGATATCCATTAACACCAGGTCCGGTGCATCGGCCGCCAGGTTTTTCAGTGCGGCTTCGCAAGTGGCATAATTGCCGGTTACCTGGTAACCGGGGGTTTCATCAATTACGGCGGCAAAACCTTCGCTGATCCTGGGATTATCTTCTACAAGGACGATTCGTTTCTTCATAAAAATTAAATTAAATGCGCTATCGGAACGGTAATTTCCACGGCAGTACCGACGGGTTGCTGGTGGATCGCCAGCCGGAAATGGTTCCGGGCGCATCTTTTCTCCATATTACTCAGGCCATAATGCGTGGTCGCCGGATCGGCCTCTTTCCAGGAGCCGTTGTCGGACAGCCAATAGACTACATTTCCCGGTACGATCCACATCTTGAGCCTGACCTCACTGGCACCGGCATGTTTTACCACATTGGTCATCGCCTCTTTAAATATGGAAATGATATTAAGCGCGGCAGATGGCGGCAGTTGCATTTGCCTGGTGGCTTCAGCTTCCGCGGAAAAGGCGATATCGAACTGGTTATAGTAGAGCTGCCCGTAACCGGTCAGGTAATCAAACAAGGTGCCTGGTTCATCACTGTGGTGATTCAGGTGCCAGAGAAAATCCTTGCTGCTGGCATATAAGCTGTTACTATTGTTTATGATGCTGTCTACCAGGGGCCGGACCTCATGGTCCTGGGCCAGTTTCATGTTGAGCAGCGATGCCTGCCTCGTTATCGCGGAGAGCATATTCCCGGTCTGGTCGTGAAAGTCGGTAGCCATCGTTTCCCGCATGCTGTTGAGCTGATCCGTCCTGGATTTGACCGCTTCATCCAGTACGGTGATCTTTTGTTCCTGCAAAGCGTTGAACTTCAGCCTTGCCTTTTCCTGATCAAGCTGCAGGTAAGCCAGGAAGCCGCCAAAAAACAGGGTGATCAGCTCATTCATCCCGAAAGCATAAAGCGGTTCTCCCAGCACCATTCCTATCGGAGCCGCCAAATGGGCCCGCAGCGTTGCGTAGTAAAGAAAGCCGAAAAAACAGAGATTGCCGATAATTGCCAGCCAGCCCCATTTTTTGTCGGCCCAGATCGAAACGAGCAGGTACATATGAATGATCGCGACATTCGGCGAATGGATCATTCCCGAATCGGCTACCAGACCATAAAGGATCCAGTAACAGGTCAGCGCCGAGAACGCCAGTCAGCTACATAAGTATTCCATTCCGCCGCTCGTTCATAAGGCCCCATACCCGGAATGTTCTCGAAATCTTTAAATGTTTTGTTGATCAGATTTTCCATGAAAATTGTATTTGTTCAGGTCGAAGGTAATGGACAAAATAGCCCTTAGTGGGGAATTAAAGGGCATTTTTTAACTTTTCTACAAAATATGAGTTTTAACTTTCAAAGCTTAAAAAAAAGCGACGTTCGCTTTGTGCACCGCTTTTCAATTTTTGAATTTTCTTAAATTTTATCATGTATAAGTTTGGTAGCTCTCAATTAAACTTTTACTCGGAATTTGAAGGTCGACTAATCAAATGAAGTGTTCAAAACCTACGTTATCGGCAATCTATACAATAAAATAACAGTTGTAATTTTATTGTCATTTTAGTTCGACTTCACATGAATCTAAAATTAAGCAAGAAAACGTTTTTATTTGTAAAAGAATGCTATTATCGACCATAAACTCGCCAAAACTTCGAAAAAGTTATATTTCCAAAACTGTATCGTCATCGATCATTTTTTATAGGTGACACTTTAATATTATCGAATAGATTTTTATCATAAGTGCTGGCAATAAATGCCATTCCTTTTGCCCCCCCGTTATTTTGTACAAATGCAAGCTTTTTATTATCTATGTAGCCACTTATATTTGAACCAGCCATTTCCAAGCGTAAATGGTGCCAGTTTGAAGGCACGAATTGTGTGATCTGGCCGGAAGCTAACGTAGAATATTTCCAATTAAGTTGCCAACGGCCATCGCGAGTAAGTATCAATCTATAGCCTAGGCTGTCCCTCTGGGCATACCTGCCTCCAATTTCGGCGTCTCCCCCTCCGAGAAAAACATCGCCATCAATGGCGTAATTAGACCAATTTTGATCTCCAAATAAAGAATGAGGTTTTAATAACCAATTAGTATACCATAATAAACCCTCAGCTGGCACATCTTGCGCCAGGCACATGGATCCGTTCGGATATTTGCAGGTTTCAAACGTTCCTTTTTGGTCGGAAAAATAACGAGGTGTCTGGTGTTCTTTGTAGGTTTCAAAATTTTCTTCATAGGGAAAAGGGAAAGCCTTTGCCGGCGGCGGCGGCCCGAATGTCCCTTTCTTTTGCCCGGTGGTGTTTGTTATAGAATAAATTGCGTCGGCATCCAACTCTAATTCCAGAGTGCTGCCTAAAAGTTTTCGAACAGGCATTTCCACAAATTGCTCTTTTTCTGTTGATCTCCAAATATGGATCGGACCTTTCTTTAAACCTTCGCCAATGTTCAGCTTTACTTTTCGTTTATCGCCGGTGACAATGATCACCGACCAATCGCCCGTTTTGGGATCTCTCAAAGCAACATGACTTCCTCGCCAGGTTGATTTGTCTAATTGACCGCAAGCCTCATTCATGTAAACCCAACCGGGTTCAGCGAATTGGGTGGTATGGGCTAAGGCCCATACTGATGGCCAAATTGTGTAATGACCACTCCAGGGAGAGTCAGACTGTAAAGCCCCCGTATTTGCCCAGATAATTTGGTCATAAATACCATCTACCGGGCACCATATCTCATATTTAGTAATTCTGTCCATGGAGTAGAGCTTATTCATCAGCCTTGCTAGATACATAGTGCCAACACCACCCCAGGTTTCACCTGATTGACTCCATTCCTCGCTTGCCCACAGAGATTTACCAGATTTTTTCGCTTTTTCCGTAGCGCGACGATTTGCTTTCTGATCAATGTTCCATGGCTCCCGACCGTCAACATAATGATAACCTACCGCACTGATCAGTTTATCCAATTTGGGATCTTTTTCTAATTTATCGAATATTTGCCAGTACTCGCTGTCATCATCCGGCGCTTGCAATTTGACTTTTGAAAATCCTTTGGCATCAAGTGTAGGCCTCAAGGTATTAGCCACCCAATTAAGATCAGTTCCCATTTCATTTTCCCCGGCCGCTATCCAATCCAGTTCCAGCCCATAATTTTTTCTGGCAAGCTTTAAAAAGGAAACTATCCAATCCGCAGAATTCTGTGAAAAACGAGTTCCTGTCCAACGAGGGAATGCCCACGGCAGGCAGTCTAAGAAAATTTTGGAATTTCTTTTTCGTGCTTCGGACATCAACCATAATTCGTAACCCCGCTCAATTGGTGCGTTCAACTCGTCCTTGGTGATAACGTGTGAAGGTTCGCTGCCACAAGTCGAGTTTTCGCCACTGCCTATTTCTACCTTCAGGTGTTGGAACCCTGCGCCAAATTTTGGCTTAAATAGAAAGTCCAGAATTTCCGAACGCTGTTTTTCGGGATAATCTGCAAGGTTCCTGCTGGAGGCACCAGCACTTACCGCGCCGATACCTTCAAAAGTTCTGCCACTATCTTTGGCGCTTAACTTTATATTTTGTCCCTGAGCTGACCCAGTGATCAGGATACAACCACTAATAATGAGTAAATTAACGTACTTTTTCAACATAGATTTAGTTTATTTAATTAAAAGTCCCAGGATGGTTTGGGCATACCACCTTGCCAGGTAATCATTGGGATGGTTTACATTATTTCCTGTCATGTCCTGATAAGATTTACGCTTAAGCAGTTCCGCGTGTACTCCGGTCATATCGGCAACTGCAATGCCTTTCCTTATTAATTTTTCCAGTTCGGCCATATATAAAGATTGTATCCCATTTTGTGTAGCATCAGGGTTGGGTAACATGGGGGCTATTAGAATAAATTCAGCCCTGGCGTTTACTTGCCGTATCTGCCCGATCATTCCGGCAATATCCTGGCGGTATTTATCCGGTGAAACATTCGCGGCACCATCATTCATTCCAAACCCGATAATCACGAGATCCGGTTTTTCGGAATTTACTTCGTTGTTTACCTGTTCTAACCCCCAACTCGCAAGTTTTCCGGGGATGGCATTGTTAACGTAGGCTATCGGAGAATGGTATTGGTTACAAAGTTGATTGACTATGAGTTCGGGCCAGGTAGGCATAAATGGCGGCGTATTCATATAATCGCTGGTATTGTAGCCGGCCTCAATGCTGTTACCATAAAATACGATCTTTAAATGTTTTTCATTTCTGAGTTTTGTTAAGGTTACCGGCAGACCCATTTTACAAAATTGAGGTATTGGCCCTTGCCATTTTTCACCTATAGCTTTAACATAGGTCAACGCTATTTGTAGTGCACTAAAAAATGGTTTTTCGGTGAACAGGACAAAAGTTCCCGGCTTTTTTCCCGTCATTGATAAATCGGGCCTAAAGCTTTTAAAAACCAGATCCTGTTTTTTTGTAATGGGTATATCTGACCCAGGTAAGAGGATTAACCTTCCATCGCGTATATCCCAATCTTTACCTTTTTTAAATATTTTATGATAGTCCGAGCTTTTTACAGATAGTATCTGTTCCGCATTATACAATAGTCTGCAATTAATGCTACCGTTATCAATGATCGGCAGTATTGTCTCGTCTACAATCGTGTCAGCCTTCCAAAAAGGGACGCAATAATTATTAAGACTAATATAAGATTTCCAACGGGAGGAAATAGTATCCCTCATTTGTGCCTGTGCGCTAAGGCCGGTAAAAGCACAAATAAGGTAAGAAACTATTTTTTTACCAGCATTTAATTTGAGCATGGTCAATAGATATCACTTGATGTAACTGCACCCCGTGTATCTGTTAAGTGAGCATAAAAATTAACGTTCTTTTTAACCAGATCAACAGGAATGGTAGCTGTGTATGTTTTCTTATTTTTCTCCGTCGCAGTTAAAGGCATCCATTTTCTTGCGTCCCATCTGGCCTGAGGTTCGCTGTAATAAACCTGTACAGTTTTAATAGCAACTCCAGAAGGAATGTCAAGCTTGATCGTAACCTCCTTCGTACTATCTTTCATACTCTTTACATCAGATATTGCCACATGGCCAAAAGGGCTTCCTAAACCTTTCAAATTGTAATCAAAAAACAAACCTTGCATTAAAGCACTCGTTGGTGCTTCTCTGTGATTTACATTTGGCCCCCAAACATGATTTTTAGCCTTTGGGATAGCCTGCAAAGTAGCATTTACAGATTCCACCCAGAAATAGGTATCGTTAACTGCAGCCTCCATAAAAAAGTTGGCTTTTATATGAGGTGCCCGACGCCCTGCATCAAAATAAGTGAGCCAGGTTGTTCTGATGGAATCGGGGAGATCTTCTATGATTTTTTTCCAGTAAGTGCCTTTGTCAAAAAATCCAGCGCCCCAAAAGGCATAAGCCGCTTTTACTTTATCACCTAATAAGCCTGACAGCATAGTGGTTGAATAGCTTCCCCAGGAATATCCGGTAATGCCCATTTTCTCTGCATCCACATTTGGTTGGCTACGCAATAAATTAAATGCTTCTATACCCGCTACTTCCGCATCAACCAGCGAACTGCTTTTGGGGCCATTTTTTAAATAAAAACGGGGACGTTCATCAGGTGCGGGGGTTGCTTTCCAGGGACCGCTGGAATAAGGAGTTGTGTTTGTGTTACAAAAACCTGCCATATCACAAGCAAATGCCGCATATCCTTTACGAGCCAATCTTTCAATTATGCCTTTGGCGTTCTGAGCATTTCCATCACCTGCATGAATGACCAAAACACCGGGAAACTTTCCTGCCCTCTGCGGGAATGCCATGATACCGTAAATTTTATTTACACCATTTTTTGAACTAAAAACAATTTCTTTGGTGACAATGGCTTCATCGCCAGATCCTGAGTTTACCGTACTGATAACCTGTAAAACAGTTGGGATACTGTTCAAATAAGGAGTAAATGGATCTTCGCCTGTTTTGGTAAAGTGAAATAGTCTGTTATTTAAGGATTTTGCACTGGTAAAAAAAGCACATAAAATAAATATGCTGGTTAGTAATCTTCTCATCTGTAAAATAATAATACGGTTTACTATCAAAAGTAATTTGAAACGACATTTGACGCGCATCGAATTCTGACACTTTAAATGTAATTTTTGACTTTTGTACATTTTATTAACATCTATCAAACAGTCAGGGTTCTCTATATTAAACTTTCTACCAGTCTAACACCTGCCCGACCAAATCATCAAGAATGTACTTTTTTACTCAAAAAATGAACTAAAAAACGGCAACAAATTTCTGATCATGTAGTTACACGCTATTCTTGATCGATTTTAATGTAAATTACAGTTTAACTATTTGATCCATTATAGGCTACCTTTAAAACGGGTCAAAATTTTGGGTATTAATGTCAAAAAATGATGAAGTATGGCCGAATGCCACCATAAATTCGTAGTTATATTTCTATCTAAGAAAAGTATTGTGTTTCAATTGCGATTTGAATGGAAAACTTTTGACGGCATTGTTTTAATAAAAAGACTTAAGGACTAAATAAGATATGCATGCCGACCTATTTAGTGTTTATTTGGTTCTACGGTATCAAAGCATATACATATAACAGATATGACTCGATTTAACATTATTAAATTACTACCTCATATTATAACTATCATCTCCGTTCAGATGCCAGAATAAGAAATCAAAATTTCAAGTTCAAATATCATAACGTAATGTTATTGGACAGCTAACACCTATTACTTTAGTAAACACAATCAATTTATAACATTTAAAAATTATGCAAAAAACTTTACGTCCTAAAATCGGATTGTTTGGCATTGGCCTTCAAGCATATTGGGATCAATTTGACGGCTTAGAAGAACGCCTGACAGGGTATTTGGACGTGGTAGCTGAAAAAATCATAGCTCACGGCACTGATTTGATCAATCTCGGTCTGATCGATTCTGTAGATAAGGCTTTTGAAGCTGGCGATAGTTTCAAACGTGAGGATGTAGATCTTATCATCATACATGTTACAACCTATGCATTATCTGCAACCGTTGCTCCGGTTTTGCGGAAAGCGAAAGTCCCGGTAGTGATCTTGAATCTATCACCTGAACCCAACATTGATTATAAAAAATTTAATGCAATGGGGGATCGGACGAAAATGACCGGAGATTGGCTTGCCTTTTGTTCTGCCTGTCCTATTCCTGAAATTGTGAACATGCTCAATCGGCACAGTCTAAAATATGCTCAGATTACCGGAATGTTACACAACGATCCATCAGTTTGGACGGAAGTTAAACAATGGATAGAGGCTGTAAGAGTTGCGAGGACATTATCCTATCAAAGAATAGGTTTGATGGGGAATTATTATGGGGGTATGATGGATATTTATACCGATCTGACCCTTATAAACGCCACATTTGGCGGTCATATGGAAATAATAGAGGTTGATGAATTGTCGGCACTGCGGGAATCGGTTTCCAAAGACGAGACGGATTTAAAGATCCGGGATGTTCATCAAACTTTCGAAGTTCAGCAGGACTGTTTAGAAGATGAGATTGAACGAGCGGCAATTACCGCTGTGGCCCTTGATAAGATTGTGAGCAAGTATAAACTTGGGGCATTTGCATACTACCATAAAGGCAGCGGTAATGTGGCAAATGAAAATACAATGTCTTCAATAATTCTCGGAACTTCTTTGTTGACCGGCTGCAATGTCCCTGTAGCCGGTGAATACGAGGTAAAAAATGTAATTGCCATGAAGATCATGGACACTTTTGGCTGCGGCGGATCATTTACAGAATTTTATGCGATGGATTTTGCGGATGATGTAGTGCTGATGGGCCATGATGGACCCTGCCATCCGAAAATTGCGGAAGGCAAGATAAAAGTAAAACCTTTACAGGTTTATCACGGGAAGGTAGGTAAAGGCCTATCGGTCGAAATGTCTGTGGCGCATGGCCCGGTTACGCTTCTATCCGTATTGGAGGACGGCAAAGAGGGAATTGGATTCCTGATAGCCGAGGGGGAATCTGTACCCGGCGAAATCCTTGAAATCGGAAATACTAACAGCCGTTATAAATTTCCTATCGGCGCTAAACAATTTGTCGAAAGTTGGAATAACAACGGTCCGGCCCATCACTGCGCTGTTGGTAAAGGACACATCGCCAACAAATTAATCAAACTATCCTTCTTACTGGGAATACAATATGTTCAAGTATGTTAATGAGCTAAAATAAACTAAATCAACGATGAAATCAGGAATTTTAAATAAGCTATGTGTTAATTTAATCGTAGCGCTAATGATGACTTTAACGCATACCGGCGTATTGGGTCAGACAAAAAAAACACCGGTTAGCTTCAAGGTGACTAATTTTGATAAAGACGGTAATCAAATTATCCGTTATAGTAAAGTAGGTGATGCAATAGACGCGCATGACGGTGAGATCGCCTTATTTGGTGACACTTATTATTTATATGGAACGAGTTACGATTGCGGATTTGAATGGCAGAACAAGAATGCCGCTTTTTGCGGATTTAAAGTATATACTTCTAAGGATATGCTTACCTGGACGGATAAAGGCCAACTATTTAATGCGAACACGAAAATATGGCAGACCCGTTGCAATGGCAGTACTTATGGTTGTTTCAGGCCACATGTGGTTTATAATAAAAACACCCAACAATACGTGCTCTGGATAAATGTTTATGATAATGTTTCCGGTTATCGTGTATTTACAAGCAGGACACCATCGGGCCCATTTGAGGAGGTCGCAGAGCCAAAACTTAAGGTAAATGAAAATGCTCCAGCTGCAGGCCTTAATAATGGCGATCATGATCTGTTTGTAGATGATGACGGTACTGCTTATATCGCATTAACCGATTGGCGCGAACATGGCCGAATAATGATCGAGAAATTAAGCGACAATTATTTAACAGGAACGGGCGAAGTTAGCGAACCAGTAACAGAAAAAAGTACCGAGGCTCCGGGGATGTTCAAACGTAATGGTATATACTATGTGGTTTATTCTGATCCGAACTGCGGTTATTGTGGCGGAACCGGAGCATCCTACAAAACTGCAAGTTCCCCTTTAGGGCCATGGTCGGCATCTAAAAAAATCAGTGATAATTCTTGTGGTGGCCAGCCCTCTTTTGTGTCAACCATCAAACTATTGTCAGGCACTGTGTATTTATTCGGAAGTGATCTATGGAACAACGCGGCGCGAAATGAAGCTCTGGGTAACTATTTTTGGGCGCCGCTATCTTTTAATCCAGATGGATCTATCATCCCTATTGAGTGTGTCCATGATTTTAATATAACCGGAAAAGCTATCGTTAAAACTCCCGCTAAGTTTGCAGCAAATTCAAGCTTTAAAGGAGAATTGGAAATTAAAGCAGGGACTGCAATAGCTCAAAATTTTGTTGCAGTAAATAGCGGTATATTAAAAAGGATCGAAATACCGCTGTTTTTAAAAGGCGCACCTAAGGGTGGCTTGAAAACCTCGATCTATGCCACCAACGGTAATAGTATAACAGGTGAAGCTTTAACTACAAAGACATTAACAGGAAATACCCTGGGATGGTCTGTTAAAAACCAGGTTTTCGAACCGCGAATTAAGGTTATTAAAGGAACAACTTATTGTATCGTATTGTCATCTGAAACCAGTGTAGGAAGCTATGGCTACACATATAACGTACAAAACGATAATAAAGCCAAGCCATCCTTTGGAAAGTTGGAAAACTCAACTATCATACCTGAATCAGGAAAAAAACTCAATTTCAAACTTTCGACAGTCGCTGCTAAATAATTGCTGCTGATCTGATATAAAAAGGTACAACAATATACAGGGTTGGTACACATCGTACTAACCCTGATCAATATGATTATTTAACCATTGCAGCTACTTGTTTACGATATTCGGTTGGTTTTAGACCTGTTTTCTTTCGGAAGACATTTGAAAAATAGTAAGTTGACTCAAAATTTAATTCAAATGCAATTTCTTTTATAGAATAGTTTTTTGCTAAAAGCAGCGTTTTTCCCTGCTCAATTTTCAACTGCAGGTAATATTGACCTGGTGAGATGCCGGTATGAAATTTGAAATGTTTACGAAACCACGAATACCCGACATTCAAGTCAGCAGCGGCTTTTTCAGCGCTATATTTTGAACTGACATTAGATCTGAACAGACATTTTGCCTTATTAACAATAACTTCGTCTTCAGAATTTTCCAGGAAATTTTGTTTGGTTATAGCATGAATGGTCCCCAGTAAGTATAAGGCGGCACCTGAAACTAATGGTTGGTAACCGGAAGTTTCCGCAACTGTGTGCTCAATAATATTAAGGAATATATCCAAAACTGACTGATGAAAGCCTACATAGTTACAAGCTGTTTTAGGGTTAAGATAGCCCACTGATAACAAATTTTCAGCAATAGGTCCATTAACTCCTATCCAATATTCATCCCAACCTGTTCTATTGTCAGGCCTGTAACGGTGGCGTTCATTCGGAAATAGAAAAATTATTGTACCGGCATTTATTTTAGTTAAAGGCTGACTTTCTGACTCAAAAACCCCCTCACCATTGATTATATAGATAACCTGGTATTCATTTAGTACCCGGCCTGCTTTCCAGTTAAAATTATGATGGTCAGGATGCGTTTTTTGCGGGTAAACATCTGAGGGAAGAATATGAGTGGCCCCGACATTCAAAACAGTCAATCCCCAATTTTCATCTTCTTTACTTACCGGCAAATATTTATAATAATTCTTCATAACCAATTACCAATTTTTCAACTAATCATAAATACTCGTCTTATTGAAATTCACGTATTCAATAGATTTCCACCGCGGTCTAAAATTCGTAATGATGCATCGTCTAGCAAAGAAAAGATCTTCAGATCATAAAAAAGGTTTCAATCTTAACAAATTTTGTGATTTGTCCGACAAAAACCCATAGACTTTCTTATCAAAATACTGGATTATATTACTATTTCGGGTTAATTAAACCAGTTTATTGTTCAGTAAAAAGCATAAAAAAGCCGGGCATCAAAGACGCCCGGCTTTACGATGAGAAAATTTGAACTTACCAACCCGGATTTTGGGCAAGTACTTTACCATTGGTAGCATAAAATGCCACCTCTTTGGTCGGCAACGGCTGCAAATAATCTTTTGATGGATCGAATTTTCTGTTCTTTTCTGCAATTAAAAAGCCATTCGCATCTACCTTAGAAGTATATACAGGGTCATTGTAAGGCGCTCGTGTAGCCCATTCTGAACCAGTAATCTTAATACCTTTTATGTCTTGAGGCAACTCTGTTTCAGCGGTTTTCCAGCGGCGAAGATCATCATATCTAAATCCTTCCAAACAAAGCTCTACAGTTCTTTCGCGTCTGATCTCAGTACGCATATTTAAGCCATTTGCAGTAACGAAGGCATTGGTCAAATTAGGCATACCTACCCTACTCCGAATTTTATTTATAGAAAGATCCAGATCGGCATCGCTAATTGAACTATTTTTTTCATAGCTCGCTTCAGCGTAGATCAATAAAATTTCGGCATAACGGATCAAATGACGGTCAAAGTCAAATATACTATTATCACCTTGCTGACTGGAATTATTAGCAACCACATCTTCTGACATGTATTTATAAAGTATATATCCCGTGTTGAAGTTACGCTGTGGCGTATTTGGCCAATTAGCGACTTTGGTAGCGCCATAAAAAGGACGAATGGTTAATGTGCCCGGTATGATCATAGTTTGGGTCATCCGCGGATCACGATTCTGAAACTCTGAAACAAAAGTTGCATAGCCCTGAAAAACGGTACCTGGTGAAGTGATAGGTAAACCGTTTTTATCCAGGTACAAGTCTGCCATTTTTCGAGTCGGATTGTAGCCGCTGCCATCGAGGTCATAAGGGTAGCTTTGCCCTAATATACCACGTGCATAACGACGATCCAAAATACATTCCTTAGAATCATCACCAGCTTCAATAAACAGGTAGCGATAGCTTTGCGCACCACTTCCTGTATACAGAGCATATGCATTACTACTCATCACGGCTGACGAATTGGATATTGCAGCATCAAGATATTTAGTTGCACTGGCATCTCCACGAAATTTTTCCCAAGTGCCTTCAAACAATGCCACACGAGCTGCTAATCCTTGAGCCGCACCTTTGGTGATTCTGCCAATATCAGCGGCTGCCAACGCCGTTTGCAGCGGTAGATCGGCAGCGGCTTCGGTTAGATCCTTCAGAATCAGATCGGCTGTCTCGATTCTCGACGACCTTGGAGAAAATAGCGCAGGGTCGTCAGTCGTCAACACCTTCGTAATCAAAGGAACTCCACCGTAAACCCTTAACAATTTCCAATAATAAAATGCCCTGAAAAATTTGGCTTCAGCTGCATAACGCTTAATCTCTGCGTCAGCAGATCCCGCGGCTTTTGCAATAATATTATTGGCCGATCGGATATAAATATAATCGTTGGTCCAATTGTCGTCAGTTTCTGGTGCCAGTAAGGTACCATTACTTACCGGGTTTGGATTAGCGAAAGCAATGTCAGATTGTAAATCCTCGGTACCTAATCGGTCTAAACCATTGTACAGATAATTTGCAGCCAGTTTAAAATCGCTGCCTTGCTTCCAAAATGTCGCATCGGTAACACTGTCTTTAGATACAAGATTTAGATTTTTTTTACAGCTAACTGTAAAAGTTAAAATAAGCACACCTATTACACCAAAAACAAAATTTGGTTTTAATTGACTTTCATAAATAAAACTCCGATCGTTAGGTTCATACCCTAATATAGATCGTTTATTCTTATAATTAATTTTCATAATTTTTTTGTTTAAAATCTAACATTTAAACCCAAAGAGTATACCTTGTTATACGGGTAAGTATATTCATTTAGAAGGCCATCCTCCGGATCGAAGTTCCCGTCGAAGGTGCCTTTAGATATTGTAAAAAGATCTTGTCCACTAACATAAATACGTGCAGATTTTAATTTGATCGCTTTGGTGATATTTGTCGGAAGATTGTAACCTAGGGTTATAACCTTGAAACGAAGATAGGATACGTTCTTAATGGTCGCTGTAGATGGTTTATAATCATAATCCGTTATATCGTCATAGCCTAAGCCGCGAGGAATGTTTCTTGGGTATTTCGCGTCCGGATTAGCGGCGGTATAAGTATTTCCATAGAAAGTTCTCAGCGTTTGCCAAAACCAGTAGTTTGGTCTTGTGATTCCGCCTCCATAAATCACGTTTCTTTTACCGACACCCTGTATAAATACTTGCAGGTCCAAACCTTTATATGCCAAATTGATATTTGACGAGAAGGTGTAACGAGGATTCGCATCTCCCAAATAGACCATATCGCCCGCCAGTCCTTTTGACTTGTCACCGAACGCGGTAATTTTACCATCACCGTCCAGATCTTTATACATCACATCTCCTAACCCTATGCGTGCAGGAACATTCCCCCCCATTTTTTTATACTCATCTAACTGTGCCTGGGTTTTAATAATTCCTTCAGAGACATAACCAAAATAAGAATTGATGGGATAGCCAATACGTGTACTATTTAGCCCTTCTCCGAAAACATCAGAGTTTTTTAGTTCTATCAGTTTATTTTTACTATCGCTTACCTGCAGCGATATGCTGTATTTGAAATCTTTGATCTGGTCTTTCCAGTTCACCGTGGCTTCAAACCCTTTGGTTGCTAATTTTCCCTGATTGACAGATGGAGGTGTAGCACCGAATGTAGCAGGCACAGCAATGTCCACCAGCATGTCACTGTTGGTCTTATTGTAATAGTCAAATGACAAGTTCAAACGAGAATTTAAGACTGCTACATCAATACCAATGTTCTTATTTGTAACCGTTTCCCAAGTGCGATCTGACGATGCTGGATTAGCGTTAGCGCCTGTTAAACCTGCGTTTGGGGAACCGAGTGGATATTTCCCACCAATACTGATCAGTGGAATATAATCATACAGGCCTAAGTTGTTTATTTCCTGATTACCTGCTTTCCCATAAGAAAGCCGAAGTTTTAAAAGGTCAAACAGATTGGTTTTTTTGATGAAATTTTCATCAGATAGCACGTATGCAAATTGAGCAGAAGGGAATACCGCGCTCCAGCGCTTTTCAGGCGCGAATTTAGAACTGCCATCCGCACGGGCTGTGAGATCCAGGATGAATTTATTATTATACGAATAACTTAACCTGCCAAAATAAGATGCTAAGGCCTGGTCAGTGATTTGACCGGTAAAGTTTGAATAAGCAACGCTGGTACGATCGGCAAGATTTAGGCTGAATATCTCATTGTTTGGAAAATTATAACCTGTAATAGTTTCGCCGGTATTGCTCGTTTGTTCCAGTGAAGCACCACCCGTAAAATTAATATGATGACCGGGCCAAAGATCCTTATTATAATCTAGATAGATCTGATAAAGCTTATTAAGCGATTTAGAGTTACTAAATGTTGCCGAGTTTGGACTGTCTCGTATATCCTGAACACCTCCCGCATAGTTGTAGCGTGTAAATGTCGGAAAAGTTGCTTTGTAGTTAAGGTAATCAAAGCGGAATGCTCCTTGACCTGTTAGCTTTAAATCTGGAATTATGTTGTAATCTAATTTAAAATTAGTCGCAAATCTTGAAAAATTGTCTGTACGAACACCTCCTTGGGTTGCATATACGGCGGGATTCGCATAGCCCTGATAACTGTAGAATTGTCCTACCGAATTGTACAGTGGCGCAAATGGAAATTGTGTAAGCACATTCGCAACCGGACTTTCGGCGTCCAATTGTGATGGTGCAATAGTTGCCTGATTGTCAAAATTCGTACGCGTTTCCAGAGATAGTTTAGAATTGATACGTACGTCATAATTCAGTCGAAGATTGTAACTATCTTCGTTGTTCTGCCCGTATCGTAATAAACCATTATCACGTTTATAACCGGCAGAAATGAGATAATTATTATTCTCTCCGCCTCCGGATATCGCCACATTATAAATCTGTTGAATAGCATTTTTATATAAAACCTTGTTCCAGTCGGTGTAACCATAAAAACTAGGGAAATTGGTTAAACCATACATCCATCCCTTTGTAGTGTCAGGTGCAGCATTGGCCTTGATCTTATCGAATACGTCCTGAGGAAAAGGAGTCAAACCAACGTTTTTCAAACCATCGCTTAAAAACTCAGCAAATTCGAGAGTATTCATCATCTTTTTAAGATATGATGGAGATTTAACGCCTACGTTACTTGTGACATTTACATCCGGCGAACCCTTTTTACCACGTTTGGTAGTCACGATGATTACACCATCAGCAGCTCGAGCCCCATAAATTGCGGCCGCAGCATCTTTTAATACGGTCACTTCTGCGATATCATTCGTGTTAATCGTATTGATATCTCCCGGGACACCGTCAACAAGTATCAGCGGTTTGTTTCCATTAATAGACGAAGCACCACGGATTCCAAGGTCAAAGTTGCCACCGCCGGGTCTGCCACTTTGCTTTGTAATAGTCAGACCTGGAATAGTACCCTGGAGCGCATCGAAGCTACTTGTTACAGGCCTATTCTCAAAGACGTCAGATTTTACAGTCGAAATCGCACCAGTAACAGCACCTTTTAGGCGTGTTCCGTAGCCGATCACAACTACTTCGTTTAATCTAGTATCGTTTTTTGAAAGATGTACTGTGATATTTGTTTGATTACCCACCAGAACATTTTTAGAATTGTAACCAACGAATGAAAATCTGATAATTGAATTTTTGTCCGGCACCTCTAAGATGAAATTACCATTCAGGTCGGTTACCGTTCCACCACTTACGCCGGCAATACCAACTGATACACCCGGAAGGGTTTCATTGGTTACACTATCTCTTACGGTACCAGATACCTTAATTATTATAGGCAAAGCGTTTATTTTCGACTTATTAGTGCTTGGTGATTCGTTTAGGTTGTTGCCGCTTTTTATTAACAAAAAATTGGACACAGGGTCCGCATGCGCCCCGTTGACGCAAGCGAAAAAAATCATTACGCCAGCTATCCTTCTGAGATAGGCATGACTCTTCCGGCTGAAAAACGTTTCAGTAAAATTTTTATACATTTGATTATGGGGTTTATTAAACTAATTGGTTAATATTTAATGAAACTCTACAGTCCTAGACTGGCTACCAAGGACGGTCTCAACGTCCTTGGTTTTTAAAGTTCAAATTTTATATCGTCAGAAAGTATCCTCCTTTCACATTTTAGGTTACCTGATATTTTTACGGTTCTCATAAGTCCGTATATCAGCAACAACAATTGGTAAAAATTTTTATTACACTAATTTCGCTATCTAATCAAACCCATTGCGTTGTAATTTGACAAATCAACAATACTTTATGATTTTTGACTTTAGGCTAGGGTCAGAAAATAGTCCATGCTTTTAATAATTAAATCCATGTTTTTCTTTCTTTAGAGTATCATATCGCCATCAGATTTTCAGGCAGATTAAAGGGTAATAGTTAAAAAATCCATTTGTGAATGAGGACAATTGTTATCCTAAATAAGATTTATACCTGGAATGATAACCTAAATAAATATTATTAGATAGCACATATATAGGAAATAAAATCCCAGATGTATCATTTTACTTTGACAAACGAATTCCGATAAGCCCTAGGTGATGAACCCATTACGCCCGTAAACAACCTGCTAAAATAAAAGGCGTCTTCAAAATCGATCTTTTCAGCGATCTCCTTAACGCGCAACTCTGTAAACCTGAGATACTGGCAGGCCTTTTGAATTTTTAGATCATTAAAATATTCTATAGGAGAAAAGCTGGTCTTATTTTTAAACCGGAAGGAGAAATGGCTCACTGAATAATTAAGAAAGTCTGCAATTTCCGTAAGGGCCAATGCTTTGTCAAGGTTTCCTTGCATAAAGCCAACTGATTTATCCAGAAAATCATCGGAGTCAACTTTTTGTGTGGCTGATAACCGTTCGTTGAATAAAAAACTAGTTAAAAACTGGATGAACAACAAATTTACGAACATTAGATTTTCTTTGCTGTAACCTTTTTCAAGGTTCTAATATAGCTTGTCAAAAAGCTGTATACGTTCATCCAAAAATGGAATTTGTGAATTATAAGAAGACATTTTGACAAGCATAGCCCGCACAATATCATCAGAATGCTCGCCTTTGAAGTGGCACCAGTAAATTGTCCATGGCGACTCTTCATCGCTTTTGTATTGATGAGCTAAATGACAAGGTATGACAAAACATTCTCCGGGTGACACGTTGGAACTTTTATCAGCTATTGATACTTTCCCTGTACCTTCCAAACAATAAATCAGTATGTTTTGTTCGCTGCCGTTAGGTCGTTTACGATAATGAAATTTTGCTTTTGGGTAATAGCCAAAGGCCGTTATATAACAACTATTAATGATAGGGTCGGGAAGGCAGACCTTATTAATGATCGACTTAGGTAAAATAATAGCTCGTTGCCCATCGAAACCATCTTTTTTATAATTCATACGATTATAACTTAATTAAAAAATTAATAATTTTTTAATTAAGTATATCTAATTATTCCGGCAATAATCTGCATTAAGCTGAATAAAATAACGCCAAAAAAAACCGAACCTCTATTTTCATCAACGAACGGGGCTAACTTAGACGAACTTAATTTTTTGGAAGATTTTTGTATCGCTTAAAGATCAACGCATGAGAACTTTGGGAAATCGAGTCTATCGGGCGTGGTTTATCTTGCAGGCGAGTTTGCTTCTGATTGATTTCCCCCATTAGGCTCCACCTACGCGTCATATCTTTTGGCTCGACAGCTTTAAGGTCATATCTTGTTAGATCTATGACTTTGAAACCTGTAGACTTGTTTAGATCTTTCAGTAATGCAAGTCTAAAATCTTTATTCATATACCATCGAATTTCTTTATCAATATCTGACCCTCCTATACCAGATCCTTGTTCCACAAACCGATAATCGAAGCTATTATCTTTATAATGTCCCCTCCAAGTCAATCCAAATTCACCTTGTGTGACCATCTCAACATCAGGCCAACGCGCTTTGACCTGTTTCAAATACTCAGTTATATAATCAAATTTATACTCCAGGCAAAGTTCCCATCCTTCGGCTACCCAACCAAACCCGTTTAACTCAACGCCTTTATCGAAGTGAATAGCTGTCGAATGCATCATTTCACGTGTACCCTTTTCCTGTCCATATTTTCCGATCGTCTCAATTGGTCCTACCCCCATACGACTATTGAAACCCTCTTTAAATCCTTCTCTTCTACCCGCCAAAAAGTCGATGGTCCACCCATCGAGATTTACACAATCGATGAAATCAGATTTGCCCTGCGCAGGTTTACAAAAATGTTCCTTTGATGGATAGTATGGGTAACTTATTGAGCCATCACCATCTTGATTATCTATACTGAATTGACTCCAAATATTTCCCTGGCAAACATGAATGCCTTCCTTTTCAGCAAGGTACTGCTGGTTTTCCGCTGAAAGGAAGCCTGCGACAATACTTTTAGGACGATAGCCATTACCTACGATCCTGCTAACCATTTGCAAAGCATCATGAAGATCGAGATTAACTTGAGCACGAGTATTATAAGCATTGGCAAAATAACCACCAGGTATAAAAGTAACCTCATCTCCGTACTTTTTATGATATTCTGCCATAAGTTTGTGAATTGCTCTGTAATTAGCAGACGTATCTTTAAGCGCTAGCCAACTTAACGCCCAGGTAATCTTTCCACCTGGCATTCCCTTTGCTATGGCCTCTCGGTAAGCCTTTACACGTTCCGGCGTGTGGAGGCTACGCTCATCCACGCCGACATTCCGATCCCTGGTTACCTCAATTTGGTTCAGCCGTATAACAGCGTTCCAGGTAAGAAACCGATGCCCAATCAGGCCGTCTTTTATGATCTGCTTTTTTTGACCGATAACTGCAGATGAACAAACCACAAAAAAAGTAAAAATCAATAAATATTTTTTTGTTATCATAATGCACATAATACTTAAATAATATAATAGGTTTATCCATCAAAAATAAAATCATGTTATTATTATAAACTGCGTTTTTTGATAATTGACAGACAAAATTTGATATTCAACCATTGTGGTATGCCGATAAAAAAATAGACCCTGATCAACCAAATCAGGGTCCTACCAATTAATGTCTCGAGCGAGACCTTTTTGAAGAGAATGCCTTTTAACTATATAATTTATTACTAATATGTAACAAAAGTAAATCGCGTCTTTTCAACTAACCCACACAAAATGGTAATTTTAAGACGAATTTTGATCTGCTAATCAACTTTATTAATTACGGTGGTCCTTTTATTTAAAGTTGAGGTCGCCATTTTTCAATTAGTGATGATATCGTAACTTTTTGATGGGTTACCGCTTCGACCATCCGGTTAAAGGAAGTGAAGGTTGTCAGCAGCAGGCCCATGATCGAACACCTGCTGGACCGGACCGTCGTCAATGTCGACGCCTTGCTCAGCAATGCGGGCGGTACGGTGATGGATGTCTTAGCCAAATCGCCGGGCGTACAGGTCAATGAAAACAATGTCATCAATTTGCAGGGAAAGGCCGTCAAAATCTATATCGATGACCGCCCCACCTACTTGTCCGGCGATGACCTGGCAAATTATTTACGGTCCTTGCCATCCTCGAATATCGACCGCCTGGAACTGATGAGTACGCCGCCTGCCAAATATGAAGCGGCGGGCAATGGCGGCATTATTAATATCCGTACCAAAAGGATCGCCGAGAAAGGTTTCAACGGCAACCTCAACCTGGCTTATGTCCAAGGTGTTTATGGGCGGAGTAATAACGGCCTGAACCTCAATTATCGGCAAACAAACTCAATGTCGCTTTCAATTTGGGTTACAACCATAATGATAGCTACAATGCGGTTGACCTTAATCGCTATTTCGACCAAAGCATTACCGGTGTTGCGCCCGACTTTTTACAGCAGTCGTTCGGCCGGTATAGGGGTAACAGCTACAATGGGCGCCTGAACATTGACTTCTATGCCACGGAAAAAACCACCGTCGGCGTCCAGCTGAATGGCTTATTCAATAAAGGTGACGACCATACCCGGAGCACCAGCCACCTGAGCACCGGCAGCCAATTGATTCCACCATTTTTGCGGATAACCTGCAACACCGGGACTTTAAAAACGGCGGCATTAATTTGAACTACCGCCAGCCTGCATCCCTAAGACAGCAACATGTTATCCTATACCTTGCTGCATGCAAAATATTTGCTGGGGATGGTAAACGAGCAGTTATTCCGGCAGAGAAAACCAAATTGGTTTCCAACGAACATTCAGGAACTTTTTTACAATTAGAGAATTTGACCGAGCAGTTTTTTGAAAGCGAAGGACGCGACCACGGCCAACGGATCAAAGTATTTTATGATGAAGCGATGCAAATTATTGCCAAGCATCCCGATTTTCATGAAATAACGGTGGTGGCACACGCAAAAGTCTTGAACCTGGAAGCCACCTTGTTGCTTCATGAATTAGCCAAAAATGCTTTGCATACATTGGGCCGAAAGGTAGATGTTTACCGGGATGTACTGACAACAGAATGGATCGATTTTGATACGCAATTTTTGGGGCAGCTAAAGGACCTAAGTACCTATGCATTCAAGCATCAGAATTTTTTAGCGATCAGTAACTTGATGATGGAGCAAATAGAATGGCAGTTTCGAAAAATTTATCATTATAATGCTTTCAACAATTGGGTCAAAGAGCTGCAAGGCTTTATGGCAACCGTGTCTGCGGAAGACCGTAAACATTTGCTGAAGCTATTAGAGGATGTCGGGAAAATTGCTGAAAATTATGACCGGCTCCAGCACCGAGAAAATCAATTTAATAGTCTGCGTACGGGTTATGAGATCAATCATTTTTTAAGGGATCAGGAAGCGATGGCCGCCTGCGCGTTAGAAATGGAAAAATTGATTGACACTTACGATCTGAATGTTTTGTGCAAATCGTTTGAACAAATGAAACAAGGCGACATGAGGCATCAAAAGTTTTTCATAGACCTGGCCCAGCGGAGAGCAGCTCTTGATCAGGTCGCATTTAACAGTGGTATTATTGGACATTTGTATTGCGACGTAGATGCAGAAATGAAGCCGTGCTCAAACGTAAGCCCAAATGGTCATTAACTGAGTTGTTGCCCTTGAACTTACCCGAAATTAATATAGGTAAAGAGTAAGGCCAGTTATATGCTGGCCTTACCATTTAGTTTTTGAGGGTTTTTATTTTTTCGCTCAGTTCTTTCAGCCCTGCTTTTTTCAGGCACTCATCGCCAAAGTTTTTTAATTCCTCGCGATCTTCAGCGGGTATCAGGCCGAGCAGCCCCAGCACATTTCCATCTTGTCCTGCACCGTTCTCGATCAGTCTGCTTAATAGCAAGATCGTTTTCCGGCTAATCTTTGCATCAATTTTTACGGCTTCATTCATCCCTGGACTACACAACAAGGTTTCGTAGACCGTTCCTAACACATCTTTTCCCATTTCGTAAAATTTTAAGGTTAAACCATGTGCCAAAGGTAGGTGGCTTCCTTGAAACGTTCCTGTTCAAAATTTAGCCGGGATGGGTGGATGTGGTTTTGGGGGGTTACTTTTGATTTCAATAGTGAAAGGGATTTGTGTAATGGATATGACGAATGAAGTTTTTTCGCTCTCCCGTGTACGGGAGTTAGACTTGAATTATCTTTTAGAAAAGCTGGGCCACGAGCCGACAGCGCGAAAGAAAAATGACACGGACTGGTGGTATTTATCACCGTTGCGTAATGAGCGCACCGCAAGTTTTCACATTGACCGTGTGGATAATGAGTGGTATGATTTCGGGCTGGCTATAGGCGGTAACCCTGTTGATTTTTTACTGCGTTATTATAATTGTTCGGTGGCGGAAATGCTGGAGCGGCTGAACAGTTCTTTTTCAACGCACCAGCTCCAGGTATTTGAGCTGGGATTGCAATCGGAACTACCGAGAACAAGGGACCGTCCTCAATATCATCAAGATAGGTACGTGTCTGTAACTGGGTTTCGTGACCTAATGATTCCTGGATGATGCGAATATCTACACGGGCTTCGTTCAAATGACTGGCGAAACCGTGACGCAGGCAATTGGATGTGAAACGTTTTTTCCAGCCAATAGCGTCGGCCATCGCCTGAGAATCCTCGTTAAAATCTTTTAATGCAGAATCAATACGTGCATCGATCTTAAACACATCATCATGTTCTTTCATTAAGATAGGAAAAACATGACCGCTATCCGATTGAACGGGATATTCTCGCAATAAGTTCAATACAGCCTGCGCTTTGGGATGCAGCTCGAAATCATAACTGCGTTTGTTCTTTGACCTTTTGTATGCAACACCATTATTCTGAATATCGGTCCATTTCAGCTTGATCATATCGTTGAAATTCATGCCACGAGCGTAATACATGAATTGCGCCATGAGGTGAGAACGATAAATGCGCGTGTCCGGTGCCGGTTTTAATTTTAAAATGCGTTTCCAGTAATCCGCTTTGATTGAACGTTTTTTGGTTCTAACCCGTTTATAGACTTTGAACTTAAAATATTGCTTGGGATGGTGGTCTTTTGTTACTAGCCCATCTGCAATCGCAAGGTTCCATATACGACAATACGTACGCAGGTAATTACTTTTGGTAGACTCTGATAAACCGAGAAACTGGTTTTCATAAGCCTCGTGATCTGCTTTAGTAAATGTCAGGAACATCTTATCCTTATCATTAAGTAGTTTACGAACGGTTAGGCGGCAATTGTAAAAGATGGCAGCGTAACCTGGATTTTCGACCACTTTGTAACCACACTCAACCATCTTAATATAAGCGATGATTTTGTTCGGTTTATCAGCAGGCAGATTGATCTTTAAAGCGCTGGTCAGATTGTTTTTGATCTCAACAGGCATAACAAAACGCTGTGCTTTTTCGGCCAGCTTGATCTCGAAGTTGATATCCTCAATGATCTTATCTATGCGTTTGGATAGCTCTTTATATTTGGGATGAGTAAATTGCGGGTAGTCCGTTTCTTCATTCCAATCTTCGATGGCCGCACTAAAGCCGGTACCCATATAGGTGTACTTGCGGTTTTGGGTCATTCTAACCCTTACTTCGTGCTGGCCAATAACTTGATTTTGCTGTTTTCTTTTATCTCTTTATATGTCCAAAGGACGGGTTTGATCGTAATTTCCATGGCACTTTTTCGCTCCCTCAGGTAATACACAGGTAATACAAAAGTAGAAAAAATGGGTTTAAAATGCCAAAATTTTGAGCAAAAAAATTTGGATAAATTATTGATAATTAGACATTTGCATGAAATTTAAAACTGATTTAAATTTGCTAAAAACCGGATGGAGATATAACTGATAAAGATTACTTTATGACGGATAACTATTTATTATGTATTAAAGGAGTTTTCTAAGTTACAGCTACTATTCTCAGCGAGAACACCGGTTGCTAAATAATCACAAACCCTTATTATTTGAGATACTTACGGTAGTGACTTTTAAAATCGCATCTAATATTTGTCAATTAACTTGTAGGTTGTTTCAGAGATTTAGTTGCCATTGTTCTTTGCTATTGCATGGATATTAGGTCGTTACTAGGTAATATATTTTTGAATTTATCAAATTTTCACTAAATTGATAATAATCAATTAGTTAATCCAATGGAAACGGCGTATTTATATATTCGAGTTAGTACAGACGAACAGAAAAAGAAAGGATATTCTCTACCTGAACAAGAAGATAGACTACTAAAATATTGTGAGGATAACGATATCAGAGTTAAAGGCATTTTTAGTGAAGATCATTCCGCCAAAACGTTTAGGAGGCCTGCTTGGGAACAATTGTTAGCCGTTATTAAAAAGGACAAATCTAGTACCTGTAACAATATACTGTTTATTAAATGGGACCGGTTTAGCCGTAATATTCAAAACGCGTATGAAATGCTTGGCATACTGCGAAAATACAATACTACTGCAATTGCTATCGATCAACCAATTGACTTACTGTTCCCGAAAGTGTTGTCATGTTTGCTGTTTACTTATCTATCCCAGAAGCAGAAAATGAGCGCCGAGGCCTAAATACTGCCAATGGTATTCGAAGGGCAAAACAGATGGGAAGATACCCTAATAAGGCTCCTCTCGGATATATTAATTTAACTGGGTTGGACGGTAGAAAGTACATTGCTCCACAACAACCGGAGGCTGAAATTCTTAAATGGGCTTTTCATCTGATTGCAAGAAATACGCACAGAGTAGAGGATATAAGAAAAATGGCATTTAATAAAGGACTAAAATGTTCACGCACTAATTTTTGGAGACTTATCCGTAACCCTGTTTATTGTGGCTTTGTCAAGCTAAAAATTGAAAGTTCAGAACTGCTACTTGTAAAGGGTGTTCACGAACCGCTAATTCCAGAAAAATTATTTGAAGATGTGCAAAATATAATCAATACAAAAAGGAGACTTCTTTGTAAACGCAATGAGTTAAATGATTTGTTTTTTCTCAAAAGATATTTGACGTGCCCTGTCTGCGGACGCAAGCTTTGTGGTAGCTTATCAGCTGGTAGATCGAAAAAGTATCCATATTACCATTGTTCAATAAGCAGTTGCAAAACAAGATATAAAGCTGAAGGAGTCAACGATACCTACAATGATCGACTACAACAACTAGTTTTAACCAAGAATGCTATTGAACTATTTTCAATGGTATTAGAAGATGTAAATATCAATTCCCGTAAGACTGCCTATTTAAATGAAAGAAAATTTTTGTTAAGGCAAATTGATGAAAACGATCTATTTGTTTCTAAAGCCAGAAAACTTTTCGTCGCGAATAAATTGAAATATGAGGATTACAGAGCTATCAAAAAAGAATACCAGTTGAATGTAGGACCTCTAAAAATAGAATTAGATTCGGTTATCAATAAACTGAAAAACATCGATGATCAATCAAGATTAGCTGGAAGGCCACTTACCCGGATATTTCGTGGATTTGCCAGTTTAGATGTCGCTGACAAAAAATATATAGTAAATCTAATTCCTCCAGCTAACGTTAATCCTTCTACTGGCGATTTTTCATTGCTTGTAAATCAAGGTCTATCTAAAATTATATCCAAAGGAAAAATCAGTCCAAACAATGAACCAAGTAAGCTATAGAATTAGCCATTATAGGGAGAAAAGAGTTTCATTGAAACAAGCCGTCTCCGTATTAGCTAGAAATAATGTTGAAGTTACGGAAGATGAAGCGAGCGTGATATTAGATTTTCTATATCAAATTGCAACCGCCTACTACAATTTGAAGTCTGTGGAAACTATTAAGACCCTTAACGCAACATCGAACCGCAAAAAAGTGCATTGAAGATGCCAAAAATGCGGTTTTTGAACTCATTGCGAACCAAACGGATTTTTTGCCACGAAATTTCGAACCATTTTGCTTGTCTATTTAACTTTCTCATTGCCAAAAAGTTACGGGCATAAAAAAAGGAAACGCGTGATATTTGCGTTTCCTTAAGCTCCCACGTTGTGCGTTTTGACCAAAATTTCATCGATCAATTACGCGTTTTAAACAAACTGGGGCAGAATTCAAAACCATAGTGGTGAAATATTCGAACCACAATATGATAGATGTCCAAACAGCTCTTTTTTAGATCGGTTGAAGATACGGGTATTTATTGAAACAACAGGTCAATGTTACCGACTAAAGGTGGGATTAATAAGAAGCACTGTTTCGAAATGTCCGCACACGAAGATCACTGGCAAAGCAGGTGATCTTCGTGTTATTTTGGTTTATACACGAAAGCCCGCGCAAGGTATTTTCTTTTCAGCCAGGAGCGTCGCAGACCAAAGCCGGAGACTTGTAAATGCTGGATTGCTCCGCCATATATTGAAGTACGTTATCGACGAATGTAGTTATTTTTTCGTTTTAGATTTTAGGTTTGCAACCAAGCAAAAGCATTTTTAAGATAGTTCTCCAGATACGTGTTTGTCTCGGCTTCGTGAAGTCCAAAATCTATAAGTCTTCTGTAGGGGCTTCCTGGTGACGGTAATGCCAAGCACTGAATAACGCCACCATCTTTTACAGCTATCTGTCTAAAAATTGGTTTGGTAATCAATTGTGGGTCGCCTATGATGTTTTTAATAAATTGATCCTGAAACTGATTAGATGCCGGCTCATTTAATTGCAACCTGTCGTGGTACTTAAAAAATGTTTTGTGAAGCAACATCTCATTCATCACCCCTTTAGACGTACAAAGGATTTTTGTAACTTCTCCACATGAGGGATAAGAAAAAAACTTGTGATTGTAAACTCGATTTGAAAGATACTTATCTAACGCTGACTTTTCTTTGCGATCGCAACTTAAAATTGTGTCGGTAATTGCTATTTGATTTTTTCGCAAACTGCATAGAATACTTTCTTTGTTCAATAATTCTATGTTGCCGTCTAAATAAGTTCGATACCAGGACCAAAAACGATTTACCGTACTCCCGTAAAAAAAAGGAAATTCGCCTGTTTTTTTAATCCGACTCGACACAAAATGAGGTTGATCATTTACATCCATTTCATGCTTAGTCAGTGACCAAATGGGAAAACTCCCTAATATTATCCGAGATTCTTGGGTTACAGGCGTGTCTATGTTAATCCATGGATGATACTCTCGGGTCGATTTAGGAATTGAAATGTCGGCGAAAAGCATTTGATCTGTTATTTGAAGTATATGTTATATAAATCTTGGCCCATCTGTCGGTACTGGCTTGATTTATATTTTTTGAAATCAAAACTGTCTACACTAGCCAATTTTGACCGATAATAAGGGACATCGCCGGTCAGGTTGTTTTCGATGAGAATACGTAAGCAATTAATCATCCCATTTATAGTTGTCACGTTTAGGATTGCTTCAGGTTCAGATCTATTCATAATCCATTTTGCTTTTGAAATATTGTCCTTAAATGCTATTAAGATATTTCTAACCTGCTCAACACTAAATTGCTTATATTCCTGTAATAAAGAGAAGTCCTCAGCAGTTTTGCTTGTCAATTTATTTTTTTCAGCGTTTGGCCATATTTTAAAAATACTGTCATTTCCGTCAAGCTTCAACAACGGCCTTAATCCAAAACTTATAATAGAAGCTGTTTTTAATTTATCCTTTTCGAAGGAATACTGTTCGAACAAAGTTCCCAATGGCCCACCTAAATTCAACTGATTAATGACATATTTAGCTATAGAAGTAGTTGAAAAAGGAGCTAAGTTGTATTCTATCTCTTGCTTAAGGGCAGAAGCCGCGCCTGATTGATTTGCGTTAATTTCTAAAAATAATTTGGCTTCGAATTTTAAGCGTTTATCCTCAATTTCGTTTCTTGGATAGAGAATACCTGTAACCAGTAAGTTTTGAATGCCACGGAGCTTAGATATCGAATCTTCGTAGGTATCGTCGCCTTCATAATAGGCGTAAGCCCTGTGCTGACCATCTATAATACCTATAATGCTGTTTACGTTTGAAATTTTGATGGTGGTAGGCTGTACCTTAGTATCCTCAGAGTTTTTAATAATTCCGTTATCATCTATCACCAGTTCATTGCTATCCGCATCTAAAAGCTTAATATGATCTATCGGAATGGTAACTATAATATTATTTATAAAGACACGCTTTTCATCATGCAAATATTTTCGAAGGCCTCGCATTTTCGTTCCGACAAACATACGCTGATATAATCCGACATTTTCTGTATTTCGCCAGCCTTCTCGCCGCAGAACATAAGACCTTTTTAAAAGAGATTCAGCATCAATATAAAAGGTAACTATTTTATAGCCATCTTTAAATGAAGAATGTTCTTCAGGAAGGATATGCCCTGAGAAATCATCCGCTGATCCAGTAGCAGTACCCTTTACATTGTTACCAATTTTGCCAAAGTCAATTTCTAAAAAATCAAAAAATTCATGTCTTGCTGTTTTCTTGATAACCTTCGCTAAGCTTTCAAAATATTTCACTATTGGGTAATCAAAGTACTTTATGTTATTGACCAAGTTCTTATGTTCCGTTGGGATTTGGTACTTTGAAGCATATAATATTCTTACTTGAAGCTGTTTAATAGTGAATTTCGATAAAACGTCAGCTTTAAAAGCATCAGAAAAGTTTTTTAGCTTTTCCTGTTCCAAAAGAAATTTAACAAAAGCTCCGGGGTCACTGGAAATTTTATCGTAAATAAGTTTTTTATTAGTTAAATGGCCAGCCGGTTTTATTTCAACCGTATATTCAACAAACAAGACTATATTATCATAATAAAATAAGTCATCCAATTCAGATGATCGCCCATCATATGTAAAATGAGTACCATCAATATTCGGCGCACGTTTGAAGCCCATATTAGCCATGAGGGCTCTAATTTCTTTCTCTTGCTGCCGCTGCGCTTTTTGTTGCTCGGTTAGAACAATTTTTGGTTTTTTAGGGCGCTTCTTAGATTTCGATTTAGGTTTTGGTTTAGCTGTCTTTGCCATTTTTATTACTTACTCATAATCTTTCTCATTTAAATCTACAATTATTTCACTTAATATTACTTCGCCATTCGCTAACTCACCTATTTCATTGATATTTAGCGCTTTCTTAAAGGCATGAGTGACTTTGTTTGTATAAACTTTCAGATTTTTGTCGATAAGGCGTTCCGAAAATTCAGCTGGACTATTGATGAATACAAATTGAGGTTCTACACCAAACTTTGAAAGGGGGGCTTTCTTAATCATCTTTTCAAGTGCGGTTAACACATCGGCATTATTATCAGGCTTTTTAAACAAAATTGTATAGCGTACCACAACAAGCGAGTGGGATTTTTGAGGGGCTTGATCAGTCAATTCTACAAAAATTAATGAAATTTCATCAATTTTTGAGTCCCTCAATTTTTGATAGAATAAACGGGCATATTTTAGTGCACGCAGTTCTAAAATCAGCCGTTCAAATTCATTTTGAGGCAGAAGATTGCTTTCTCCTAATTCGTACTCGTTCCTTTTTTCTATTCCTGTTTTTTCCAAATAATTTTCAAACATTTGAATATATTCAGGATTCAATTCAGTGCCGATAAATTTCCTTTTCATATTATCGGCTTTAGATAATACTGCCCCGGTACCCGAAAAAGGATCTAGCACGACATCACCCTCAACTGTAGTTAATTTTAAAATTTGGGCGATCATTTCTTCAGGTAGTGGACAAAAGTGCCTAATATATCCTTTTCCCCATGACCCTTGAACCGGTATGTCAAAATGCCAGATAGCTTCCGGTGTCTTTCCTCTTGGATTATATCTTTCCGGATATTTTACCCACCATTTTTTTAATGCCTCATAGTCACGAACCCTATCAAGATAGAAATTATAGTTTTGGGTTTTTGAAAACATTAAAATGTATTCGAATGAGTTTCGCATTTGTCCCTTGTGCGCCCATGGCACCGTCTTGTCCTTTCCCCAAATGATAATTTCCTGCAGCTTCCAGCCGATCTCCTTTATTTTATTTGCAAAATCAAATGGCAAGGTAATGGTCTCACCTTCTTTTCTGAATACATCAATGATGACCCATAGGGTTCCGGTGTCTTTGGTGCAGGTATATACATTGCTGAATACAGTAAAAAGGTCAGTTAGGTAAGCCTCGTAAGTTTGTCCAAATCCTATTTGTTCATCATAGCCATAGTCCTTCAGGTCGAAATACGGGGGTGATGTTACCGTGACATCCACAATTGGAGTGGGTAGCAGGGTATTAATTTGTCTGGCGTCGAGATGATGAATTTTATATAGTTCTTCCGGCATTAGTTAATTCTCATTGTGTTACATATTATCAAGTCGCAAAGCGTTAAGCTTCCTCAGCAACTGCGGCATCAGCTTGCCGTAAATCATTTATTTCATCCAGGCTTTTAGCAACACATGCAGTGTACACGGCATGTTCCGCTGTTTCCGCCTGAAAATCAAAGTTTAGCAGGATGGAATACATTTGTCTCCGACCCTCTTCGCCATAAATGTAAAACTCGTTTTTATGGAGATTGAATTTGTGTCTGGAGGCCTTTTGTATAATAACTTTTGAAATCCCGATTATGGAAAGTTTATCATAATGAAGATCATCAACAGCAGGGTGGCCCGCTTCGTATATCTCTTTAAATGGGACAGCCCGAGGATCACCCAGATTTTCCGTGATTGTTTGCTTTAGTAAGTTTTTATACCCTTCCTCATCCTCATTTTCTGTTTGCGGCCATGTTAAAAAAAGTGAAAAGCTTTTTGCATGTTTAGCTTGATATTCGAATACCAAATTTACAACTTCCGCTATGGGCACCTTATTTTTGGACAGGTTGCCATCATAATCAAGATTGATAGCATCGACCGGGAATACTTTTGTACTACCGCCCATAATCGCATGATAGTTCTGGCGGAGGTAAGCACCTATTTCGGTTTGTTCAACCGTTGCGTTGGTCAGGTTGTTCCTTATAGTCCTGAAAAATTTCGGCACTGTTTCAAAACAGACAATTTTTCCTTTTTTTATATAATACGTGCCGGTTTCACTAACCTCCCATTCAATCAATCCATTCTCAACAAATAAATGCAGGTCATGCATTTCCTCAGCAGGCAGGGTAATAACGCTTAGACCATTTTCATTATCTGCCATTAGCGCGGCAAATTCCACCCATTTGTCACGAATGAATTCTTTATGTCCAGAATTGTGCAGGTAAACTTTAGCCATGTATTATTTAATGTCTTTCCAGGAATTAATTTTTTCATAAAATAGTTTTTTGAGCAATTCGGGATCGCCATTACACTCGTTGTAAGCAGTTTCAAAAATCAAGAATACATTTTCCAACACTTCCCAATCCTTTTTCTTAAACTGTTTGGCAGCGGTTTCGTCAACTTCGACCGTGGTTCGCGTTGCCGTATTTTCCACAATTCGAATAGGGCTTACTTCTCGGGGTGTTACCTTTTTCTCGTCTTTTTTAGGCTGTTGTTTTGGAACATACTTCACCAGATCAGTATTCAAAATTTTCTTTTGACTTTCATTTGTGGCTTTTGTTGTTGCTTCCTCGCGGACATCCCTTGCAACTTCATAGATGTTTTGGTTGGCAATCTTAAAAACGGTAGTTTTTAGGAAACGGTGTACAAAATCCTGCAAGGCGAGATAATGCGCATGAGTAACCCGGAATGATTTACGGTCAATATTCATGGCGTCTTCGAGCCCTTTTTCCACGTATATTTCACCGGATACCCAATTCCTAAATAGCTGATCCATATAATTCGGATAACGCATAAACGTCGGATCAAAACCGTATTGTTCTGCAATAGGTATATTCCTAACCCTTATTGCAACGCCGTTAAGTTCGCGGGGAGTAAGCAACCCGTGCTGAACATAAAAATAACCCTTGAACTTTATGATATTCTCTCCAACGGTTATGGAATCTTCAAACGATTCCACGGCGGAGAGTTGTTTATAATAATGGTATATAGGCTTTTTAAGGTACATCCCATCAAGGTCAACCTTAAAATGCAGCGACTTGTGAAGTTCAATTAAGTTATCAATGAGTTGATCATTTTTCCCTTCACAAGGCCCGCCGTCTATGTATTCCACCGGGATATAAGAGGCGAGATCAATCACAAATTGTAAATAGGCGTTATCTTCACTAAATGATTTTAAACGCTTCGCCACATGATAGTCAAGCAAATGTTTCATGCTCTTGAAATGCGAAAGATCAAAATTTTTGTTCTTTGATCGATTCAATTCCGCCAGGTATTGACGGTCGTCTAAAATGACCTTTACAGAATCCCGTAGGCCAAGTAGCCGTATAATAGTATAATGTTCTTCTGCATCCTCTTCATCATTAACTAAGGTATAAGCAGCCTTAATGATTCCATCTGAAGTCGAAACGTCTTGATCGTAGTAATTTTTGAAGTTAATATTGGCGGTAAATCGTATGGCTTCGCCTGCTTTCGACGACGTGATTTCAAGTTCTTCGCACAATTCATTAACAGCGATAAACCCTATACCGATTTTACCAATCAATGGTCTGTTTAGCTTTTTTGATAACTCGCCATCATTTCGCTTGTTTGATTTACTGATCCAGGCAAAATTATTATCAAAATCCAGTGCGTTCATCCCACTGCCATTATCAATAATTGTTATGGTATCCTCGATGGGTTTAAGCCTGATGGTAACAAGGGTGGCATCCGCATCGTATGAATTGTTGATTAATTCTTTAACGCAGCTGGCTGGTGAGCTGTATATTCCAGAACTTAAATCATTAATAATTTGGGAATGGACTTTAATATTGCCTTCTTGGCTTATACCCAATTCAAGAGTAATGTGATTACCAGTTTCTTCAGGAATATGTTCTTCTGGTATCATTGAGTCTAATCGGTGTTAAGGTATTTACAATTTTATTAAAATAAATCGATAAAAAACCTAATATTTTAGGATATAATGCTCAATTACCCGTCTCTGTAATATCTATGCGCATTGGTATATCACACTTGGCGTAGGAGTTTTATTCATTTCCGAATGATTTGATCGAAGCAAAAGCCGACCGTACATGAACGGCAACGGCAAGTTCCAGCCTGGCGGCGCGAAAACCTGCTGGTATGGCGCAGCGGTACGGGCAGGTTTGGCTGTGTGGCAGCAATATGCCGGGGCGGGTCTTGCGCGCGGGCTGCAGGTTTGGTGAACGGTAGTGAACCTGACCGGCAGGCATGGCCGAAGCAGCGATTGGAACGGCATCCTTTTCGGAAAGAAAAGATACAGTGGAAAGCGCGGTGCCCGATAGCATCGGGCAGCTTCCGTCAAATCTCAAAACAGCCCAGCGATATTTTTGGTATTTTTACAGTCCATGGAAAACCAGGAAGCCATTATCTATTCACCGGCAGCGGTACTAAATATTTTCAACAATTCGATCTCGCTGAAACAAACACAGCGGATCATCCAGTTGCGGGGTATCTTCGTAATGGGTAAAGGTGCTTTCTATAATGGCAGCTACTATGATAGCCTGCGGGATGAATCAACGGATGCGCAGATCACGCTGGTGGTACCTGCCCTGATTAGGAATGAGTTGCAACACAACAAAACCGTAACGATCAATGGTTATATCACCCGAAGGGTGGTGAACAACGCCAGCCGCATCGAGATCCAGCTAACAGTCACCGAGTTAGTTGGCGAAACACAAAACAAATATTCAGAAGAGGAACTCAAGCGCATTGAGTTGCAGCAGGCGAAAGCAGCAACCGGATTCCGCGACGTGCAGGGCTGGATCAAGGAACAGATCCTGCTGGAACATCCGTTTAAGATCGGCGTTATCATCGGAAAAACCGCTATTATCGATAATGATATCAAACACCAACTGCGGGAATCCATTGCCTTTTATCAATTAGATTTTCATCGCATTAACCTCAGTTCTGAAACGGAAATCATCAATACGATCCAGCAATTAGATCAGAGGGGCACCGATATTATTGTCGTATCGCGAGGCGGTGGTGAAAACCTGGAAATATTCAACAAGATAAGCATCGCTGAACAGGCAATAAAGCTAAAGCCACTATTCATTACGGCTATTGGCCATAAAGATGATGTAACGCTGCTACAAAAAGTTGCAGACAAGGCGTTTATTACGCCGTCCGAGTTCGGTCAGTTCCTGAATGACACCTATAACCAGACCATTGAAGAAGCGCAGCATTCACGTGTGCAACTGGTGGAGTCGGTCACCAAACAATTATCCGCCGGATACCAGAAAGAGATCGACAACATGAAAGAGCAGGTCAAAAACCTTGAGGAACTTAAAAAGCAAAGTTCCGCCGATATGCAAAAGGTATACGAGGAAAAGATCAGTGGCTTAAACTTGCTGCAACAGGAAAAGCAGGCCCTATTTGAGCAGCGCATCGCTGAACTGAATCGACAAAGCATTGTAAACTGGCTCGCCGTCGTCGTCGCCGTTGTCATAGGTCTGATCATCGGCTACCTGATCAAAGGCCATTAAATCGATTCCGCCATGGCCAAGCATCATTACTTGCCGCAATTCTACCTGAAGGGCTTTACCAATGAAGGCGGAAAATTTCTGATCTACTCAGTAGTGAAGCGTCATTTCAAGGGTGGCGGCAAATGGTTCTCACCGGCCAGCCATTTCTTTTTAGAAGATGACAATTTTGCTCCCGCAGAAGGCTGGGCTGATGATTATCTTGAAGGGATCTATTCGGGCAATGAAAGCCGTGCCGCCCGGATTTTGGACAAGATTAAAGCAGTCGATCAAGGGTTCGGTTTAACCAACGATGATGCTGTCTGGCTAAATTACTTTGCAGGAGAATTGTTTTGGCGGGTGCCTGCCCAGCGGGAATTGCTTAGCTCGGCTACCAATCTTGAGCAACTGAACCAATTAGGCGTGGCCGTGATCGACAGACGGACGATGAGACAAATCGATCCGAAGCTACATGCAGCAGCGGTGAAAGCCGATCCTTTTTATTTCAAAAGACTGCGAAACGTCGTGGCGGCGACGAACTACTGGAATATGCTGGAGTGCACCTGGCCGTGCAGGGTTGTCACCTTACCTAATCCATTTCCTGCCATTTGCAGCGATAACCCGGTGATTCTGCGCCACCCCGAAAAACCTGACCCGTTCCTTGATGACATCGTCTTTCCGCTGGCACCCAATAAGGTTTTCTTTCGTATCAAGGGCATGCGTGAAATATTTGCACCCAATATCAAATTCTACATCGATATGCTCGTAGTGCTCCAGGCGAAGGAATATGTTTGCTGTGTTGATCAGGATTATATTCCGTGGCTGATAGCCGTGTACGAGCAAAATTTCAAATCAGCGGACCATGTTAGGGAATTTATTTTTGAGCATTTGACAACAGGCCGCGAACAACCCTAAACTATATCGCGACCAGGCGGATGCTCAAGCCTAATTACATGGCGCGGCCTACCATTTTTATCGCATGTTCGTCGTCAATCGGTTTAAAGCTGGAAATTATTCCCTTATCATATAATACCGGCGCCAGTCTTTTATGCAAGTCATCCGCGGGGAATTGCGGACGCTTACCGGCATTTAGGCGTTTATATTCGCCACCGATGCTATTTAGCAATTCGCGTATGACGGAAGTATCTAAGGCGCTAATATGATGGTTAAGAAGAACCACTTTGCCGTATTCGCCAGTCGCGGTAGCAACAAGGGCCTTTAATTTTTCTTCGTCCAAACCGAGTTTGCCGGAGGCCAGTAAAATTTCAATGAAGCGCGTTGCCAGGCCGGCGCTACTCCGGATAATTTCCGGTGTAAAAGTTGCGATCAGTTTAAGCTGATTTTCCCGTGTAAGGTTGCCGTCCTTTAACATCAGCAACCGATCATTATTATCGACATCATATTCTTCGAGATCATCGAGATAAGCATCCAAATTTTCCATCAAAAGATCAACATGCAATGGAGAGTTCTTCGCTTTTACCCGGTTATAATTGACGGTGCTCAGGTCAAGCAAACCATCATAGATAAGGTCTTCTATTTTATCTGCATCGAGTGGCGTCGTATCCAGGTCCTGATACGCTACTGTAAAGGCTTTGATGATCGCTTTATAGGCGTCAGTCGTAAGGCGGTTTTCCCGGATCAGTGCGAGTTCAAGCGCATCGGTTTGTTTTTTTTCGTAGGTGCTATCAGGTTCCAGATTGGTTTCGCCGAGAGATTCCGCATTCTTTTTCGAGTTCAGGAATTTTAATAAAGATTCATCTATCGAATCGTTAAAGTAACGCAATATGTTTTGCCAGGTGGGACTGATGCGGCTGTGCGCCAATAAGGCCGGGTAAAGGTCGGCATTGTCAACGTCATCGAAATCAGCGATAACAGCAGTTTCCTTTCCAATCAGCTTTTTTTTGTTCTCCAAATCAATATCTTCATCATTCAGGAGGTCAACAACATCCTTTTCCGCATCTGAAAGATTGTCGCCCAGCTTCAATAATACATTCTTTACATAAATGTCTTTATCCTGATCGATATAGTTGTAAAGTTGTTCCGTATCGGCAGCTACCAGGGTCGAATAGTTCGCTTTCGTTAATTCGTTTAGATTGATTGCTTTGGTATTCTTCTTTTCAATTATGGATTTGATGTTATCAAATGCGATCACATAATGATCACCAACATACGCCAGGTCAAAAAGGGTTTGATCCGGTAAATTGGGGTTCAGCTTAACAAAGCGGGTTTGTAACTTTTCCAGGATACCTCCAATTCGCGGCAAACCTAAACCCGAAACAGCAATGGCAATTTCATCAAAATGGTCGTCAAGATAATCCTCTAAATGCCTTTCGGTATTGAGCAATTCCAGGTCTTCCAGCTCTGCGTGAGTCAGGATCAGTGTCAGGTATTGCGCGATCAAGGCTTCATCTTCTTTAAAAAGGAAGTAATTAAAAATGCCCGGCCATTGCTTACAAAGCAGCTTAATGAAGGTCGCAATATGGGCACCTTTTTCGACGTAGGCGGCGACAAATTTTACTGCCCGGTCTTTTTCGGTGTTCAATTGTGCTATCACCTTATCGCCAATATTGCTTAGATCGGCCCGGCGCGACAAGAGTTCGTCCAAAAGCGATATGTTCAAAATAGCATCTTTTTCGAAGTCATAATCTGCCAGCATTTCCACCAAGCCGGCCGGTTTTTCCAATACATACTCAAATGGCAGCGCGACGCGATCATTGACATACGTAAGAAATTTAAGGTCGGCCCGCCCGATGGCACCAGGATAAAAGTAGGAAATGAGATACGGGTAGGAAAGATCGACATAACCTTCAGATAGCAAATACCGAAGCAGCCGGTTCTCTGTTTTCTTTTCGGAAAGGTCTGGAAACTGATCGAGCCTTTGACGGATCACCTCTGTTACCGAATATGCCGCAACCGCAGTGCGGTTTGCTTTCAAGTGCGCCAACTCCTTTTCCAGTTTGGAGATAGCCGCCGCATTTTTATTTTGAACTGCCGCTTCGCGATCATCGTAAGTTACACCGGGCGCAACCTTTTTCTCGATATCTTCAAATTTGTAATTGCCCAAACTGTTACCGGTATTTGTGCCGACAAAGCGAATGTTTTTCCCGGTCTTGAGTATATCAAAATATTCATCTTCCTGTACATCGCTAAAGCTTTGACGTTCGCTGTTGATATAAAAGTAACTGAATGAACTCAGTTTATCGACAATCGCCTGAATGTAGGCAGCCCTCAATTCCTTAATATTATAGGGCAATAAACCCTTTGCATCGGTAATTTGCTTCACTTTTGCTGCAATTTCCGTATCTAAGTTTTTTACAATTTCTTCCCGTTCAGTTTGAGCTTTTTTGAACGTGTCGAAGACCATACCGCGTTCTTCGTGGAGATCGGCAAAATCATTTGGATACATGTTCTTATAGGCGATCATCGCTAACAGTTTCGTTTGCCTTTCTCTAGGTACCTCCAGCGTTTGATTATAAAGCAATAATTCATTGAAAATATTTTTTAATACCCGCATATCGTCAATGTAGAGAGTGATCGACGTGATAAACCGCGGTTCGATCTCAAAACCGGCAGCATCCAGTTTATCTTTCAGTTTTTGCAAGGAATTAGACCAGTTGATTATGGGAATTACCGGAACAATAAAGTCAAAGAATTTTGTACGCGTACGCTCATCTACGAACAGGTTATCCTTAATAGCATAAACAAAAACAATGCGGCGTTGAATTTGGCTGGAGTTATTTAAAAGGGTGTTAAGCTCCCGCAGCTTCGTGAAAATCTCAGGATCATTAAAGCGGTCCATATCCTCGATCAGCACGACATTAAATTTGGTGGCACTAAAAAAATAGACGAGCTCGTCCAGATATTTGTTTAAAATCGAACCCTCGCTTTTGGGGTCGATTTCAATTTCCCCGCTGCTGATATTTAGCTTTTTCAATCCACTGCTCCTAAAAAAGCGGAACACATTTTTCGTTAACCAGATCAGTCCGGGTATAAGCAGTCCGATTGTTAGGATAAACCAGGCATCCGGGTGTTCAACATAGAAATCATTTAAGACACTTAGTTTTTTTAACTGCGCAGGGAAGACGAGTGAAAGGATGCCCGTTACAAAAGCAAAAACGCCTACAACAAAATAATTCAGGTCTTCCTTTCTCACCAAACTAATGCGTTTAAAGCGCGAATCCGGGATATCAGCCTGATCTACCTTGTAGAATATTTGTTGCAAAACGCTCAGTTCGATCAATTGCTGGGCCTCATTTTTATGGCGCTCTTGTTGTTCCGATTGCTTTGTGTCAGTTCCCTCAACGACCACCGGAGGAATAACAACGGCTGTATCATTTTTTTTGATGACGTCCGGATTACCATCGGTAAACGAAGCCAGGGAAATATTCAGGTACTCAAAATCATTAGGGTAATTCTTCTTGAATGTAGCCAACAGACTGCTCTTGCCAGAACCATAGGGCCCGGTCAGTGCAATGTTGCGTACGTTTCCATTACCCAATGCCCAACGAAGACTTTTGAGATAGGGTTCGGATTGCTCAGCATCGTCAACAGGAGCCAGATCGTCAAAGCTGGATGGGTTGTCAACAGGTTGGATGGGTTCAGTGGAGACCTCCCTACGATTTTCCCTAAGAATGTATAGCACTAAAGGTACAAGAAGCAAAATTGCTATAAGCAATGTAAAAAAGGAAAATTGAATGAATAATAGCATATTGGATAGTCGGTAAAGGCCTACAAACAACTAAGTTAAATAAAAAACGTAAGACCGTAGCCTTTTAGTGACCTTGGATTATTGAGTGATATTACGAAGCCGAAAAAACCTCGTTTGTTTTCATGCTGGTATCCGGCATGTATAGCAGCTATCTTTCAACATCGATTGGCGGGACTGTAAATTTAACTTAGTTTTATCCTGTATTTTTTTATATATCAGGATTTTGAACAATACCTCCGCTGAATACGATGCCGTAATGGCTATTTGTAAAACGCTTTTCTTAAAGAAAACTCATGATTACGGCACCGCCTGGCGCATACTGCGACCGGAGTCCATCACCGATCAGGTATTTATCAAAGCGCAGCGCATCCGCACATTGGAAGACAAAAAAGTAGCCAGGGTTGATGAAGACGTTACCGGGGAGTACATCGGTATTATTAACTATTGCATCATTGCCATGATGCAACTGGAGTCGGACAGTGCTACGCCTATGGAACTTTCAGAAGATAAAGTTAGCCAATGGTATGATGACAAAGCACGGGAAACCAAAGTATTGATGTTTGCCAAAAACCATGACTATGGTGAGGCCTGGCGCGATATGCGCGTGAGTTCATTAACGGATCTGATCCTGATGAAGTTGCTACGGGTGAAGCAAATCGAAGACAATAAGGGGCTGACGCTGGCTTCTGAAGGCATCGCCGCTAACTTTCAGGATATGCTGAACTATTCCGTTTTTGCGTTGATCAAGTTGGGGCTTCAGTGAGGTAACACTTAAGGCCGGTGAATCAAACCAATTTGTGTGTATTAAAAATGTGTTGGTATAAATTTTGTTAACTTTTAAGAAAAACAAATACATATACCTATGAGCACAAGAGGAACCAAAGTTGAGCGCCATTCCGTATCGGAACAGCCGCACGAGTTGAAGTACGAGGCAAAGAAAGAAGGTACTACGCCTAAAAAAGTCGAAGCTGCTAAGAAGTCCGCAGGCAGTAACCAGCGCAGCGCAGTGGAGAAGAAATTAACCGCAAAAAAATCTTAGCCGATAGTCCGCATCATGCAGAAGCCGCCCCGGTAACGGGGCTTTTTTGTCTATTTAAAAAAATACAACTATGGGCTTAACCGAATACGCCAAAAAGCGGGATTTTAAAAAGACCGCCGAACCCAAAGCCGGAAAAAGTAAAGACAAAGATCATTTAATCTTCGTCGTGCAAAAGCATGACGCCTCCCGCCTGCATTACGATTTCAGATTGGAAATGGACGGCGTATTGAAAAGTTGGGCGGTACCAAAGGGCCCAAGTCTTGATCCGAAAGTGAAGCACCTGGCGATGATAGTCGAAGACCACCCTTTCGATTATTTGAACTTTGAGGGCATCATCCCCAAAGGCGAATATGGCGGCGGCACGGTCATCGTTTGGGATGAAGGCACCTATGAACCCATCGAACCGATCAAAGGCAAGAAGGCCCAGGAAAAACACTTGTTAAAACAACTGGCTTCCGGCCAACTGAAGATCAAACTGCATGGCGAAAAGCTGAACGGTGAATTTGCCCTGGTGAAAACGCGTGGCATGGGCGAGAATGGCTGGCTCATGATCAAACATAAAGATGAGTTTGCCACGAGCGAAGATATCACCAAAAAAGACAGATCGGTTTTATCCGGGAAGACCATTGAAACGATGGAAAAAACCAGCGAGAAAGTATGGCAGCATGGGCAGGAAGAAGATATAAAACAGGAAGAGGAACTCGCGGATGAAGTTGAAACAACAGAACCCGAAACGACAAACGCCGATATAGCAAAAATCCTAAAATCCGCACCCAAATCAAAAATACCGGCTAACATCAAACCGATGAAAGCAACATTGGTAGATGAACCTTTTGACGAACCGGGCTGGCTGTTCGAAGTCAAATGGGATGGCTACCGCGCTATAGCTAATATTCAAAAGGATGAAGTCTCGCTGATTTCACGCAATAATCTCCCGTTCGAAAAATATTATCCCATCAACGATGCATTGAAAAAGTGGGGCATGAATGCGGTATTGGATGGTGAACTATTAGTATTGAACGACAAAGGCATTTCCGACTTCGGTGCAATGCAGAACTGGCGCAGCGAAGCGGACGGTAACCTGGTGTTCTACATTTTCGACATTTTGTGGTACGAAGGCAAGAATCTGATGGGCCTGCCGCTCAGTGAACGCCAGGCCATCCTGCAAAATATTTTGCCGACCGATAATGAGCATATTCGTCAAAGTAAAGTTTTTGACGCAAACGGTATCGATTTTTTCGCCGCAGCGGAACGCATGGGGCTGGAAGGAATCATTGCGAAAAAAGCGGACAGCGTTTATACATCTGACCTGCGCAGCAAGGAATGGCTGAAGGTCAAAGTACAAAGAAGGCAGGAAGTGGTCATCGCCGGCTTCACCAAGAATGAAGGCACCGGCAAATCCTTCAGTGCACTGGTCTTGGGCGTGTATGATGCGAAAGGTGACTTGCAATTTGTCGGCAAGGTCGGTACCGGTTTTTCAGATAAACTCCAAAAAGAAATGATGGCGCAATTCGAGCCGCTAATTAGTAAAACGAGCCCATTCGACTATGAAGTGGACGTTGACAAGCCGACCCGCTTCCGCCCGAAACGCATGGGCGCTAAACCCACCTGGCTCAAACCGGAACTGGTTTGTGAGGTTGGCTTTGCCGAAGTGACAAGTGATGGCGTTTTCCGTCAGGCCTCTTTTAAGGGAATGCGCAGCGACAAAAAAGCCAAGGATGTCGTTTTGGAAACACCCGCCGATACGGAACAAACGGTGGCAGAAGCAGACAGCGCCCCCGAACCGGCAAAAAAGCCAACCAGCAAAAGCAAAAAAGCCGAGCCGAAGCTGGAACCCATAAAAAGTACGGAACGAAAAACTTTATTGAATCCGACCGAAGATACCCAGACCAAAAAAGTTTGTGGACACGACTTGAAATTCAATCATGTTACAAAATTGTATTGGCCAGAAGATAAAGTGACCAAGGGCGATATGCTCAATTATTATTATAAGGTTGGCGAATATATGATCCCCTACCTGAAGGATCGCCCGATGTCGCTCAACCGCTTTCCGGGTGGAATCCACGGTCAAAGCTTTTACCAAAAGAATGTAACGGACAAAGCGCCGGATTGGGCGAAAACTTTTGACCATGTGACCGATGAAGGCAAAGTAACTAAATATCTGGTAGGTACGGACGAAGCGAGCCTGCTTTGGATGAATTCTCTGGGCTGCATCGAAATCAACCCCTGGTTCAGCAGGGCTGAAACGCCTGATAACCCGGACTATTGCGTGATTGACCTTGACCCGGATAAACATACCTACGATCAAGTCGTCGAAGCGGCGCGCATCACTAAAGATATTTTGGATGCCATTGATGTGCCGAGCTATCCCAAAACCTCCGGCTCGACGGGGATGCACATCTATATCCCGCTGGAAGCCAAATACACTTACCAGCAAAGCCAGTTGTTCGCCAATATCATTGTCAAGCTGGTGCACAAACAAATCCCGGATTATACCAGTCTGGAGCGAAGCATCGCTGCCCGCAATGGTAAGATGTACCTGGATTTTTTGCAGAACCGTCCGGGTGCCACCATTGCCGGTCCCTACTCACTTCGACCGAAGCCCGGCGCTACGGTTTCGATGCCACTCAGCTGGGACGAAGTGAAGCCTGGTTTGACCATTCAGCATTTCAATATTCATAACGCGCTGGACCGGCTGAAAGAAACCGGCGATTTGTTCAAAGGCATATTAGGTGAAGGCATCGATTTGGAAAAGACACTAAAAAAAGCACAAAGCGTATTTAAATAAACAGCTATGAAAATTATTAAAAACATTATCGGTGGCCTGGCCGGAGCCATCGCGCTTAACATTTTACATGAGACCGTAAAGCAATTTGACCATGATGCTCCGCGAGTCGACCTGGTGGGCGAAGAGGCGCTGAACAAAGGATTGGAAGCCATCGGCACCGAGCCGCTTGAAGGTAATTCCTTATATGCGGCTACCTTAGCCGGGGATATCCTAAGCAATGCCTTCTACTATAGTTTGATCGGTGCCGGCAAAAAGAAATATTTGATCCTGCGTGGCTTAGGTTATGGCGCCGCCGCCGGGGTTGGCGCATTAAAACTAACCAAACCTATGGGGCTGAGTGACGCCCCCGCCACCCGCACCGAAAAAACGCAGGCCCTGACCGTTGCTTATTATACATTGGGAGGTTAATGACCGCTTTAACGATTCGGGCATTACGGGGCAAAAGCGTTTAGTGCAAATCTTTTACATTCCCAAAGGTTATTAAAATAATAACCCGATCGTTCGTCAAACTTTCGATAGATAGCCGGTCGTCTACTGACTGGCTATTTTAATTTTCCTTTAACTCGATCCAAACCGGTGCATGATCACTGGAATGTTCCCAGCCACGAACCGCCTTGTCTACAGTTGCCGAAAGTAAGCGGTTCTTCAACACTTCATTCAATAAAAAATGATCGAGCCGCAAGCCCGCATCGCGGCCGTAGGCATCGCGCAGGTAATCCCAAAAGGTATAAATCCGCTCATCGGGGTAGAGTTCGCGGATGGCATCTGTCCAGCCGCAATCAATAAGCTTCCTAAAAGCTTCGCGGCTTTCCGGACGAAACAAGGCATTCTTTAGATATTTAACCGGCTTATAAGTATCCAGTTCGGTTGGCATAACATTGTAATCGCCAATAAGTGCAACGGGTAAACCAAAAGACAACAATTTATCGGCATGCGCCTGTAAGCGTTCCAACCAGCGCAGCTTGTAATCAAACTTTGGTCCCGGCCAGGGATTGCCGTTAGGCAGGTAAAGACAACCGATCACCACGCCGTTTATAAACGCCTCGATGTAACGGCTATGCTTATCATCTGGGTCATCATCCAACCCACGTCGGGTTTCCTGGATCTCGCCGTAACGGGAAAGTATCGCTACGCCGTTCCAGCTTTGCTGTCCGTGCCAGATGGCATGATATCCCACTTCCAACAATGCGTTTTTCGGGAAGCGGTGATCTTCACATTTGAGTTCCTGCAAACAAACTACATCCGGCTGGGCTTCTCCCAGCCAGCGCAGCAAACTAGCGATACGGCCATTAATGCCATTGATGTTATAAGTAGCGATCTTCACTGTTATTTCACCACATGGTCGGCAACACCTTTCAAGGCTTTTTTAGAAACCTTGGTCCTTTTATGCACTGCTTCGACGGCGGCATTTTTAGCGATCTTTTTAATTTTCTTTTTTAGGCTCTTGCGGGTATCCTCGCCTTTATCGGTCAGGAATAAAAATGCTGCTGCTCCGGCGGCTACAGCAAGAACGGAAACAGCTACGATCAGCGTAGTATGGTTTTCTTTTTCAAAGGGATTTTTCATGATTATTTTTTAAGGTTAAACATCCGGCTCCTGCCAGTTTTCAATAAATACAGCGAGATATGCCTGCTCCGCGTGGCTCAATACTTGCCCTTCGAAATGGTTAAGACTGCCGTCATCAAATACGAATTTACCGAGGTAATCCGGGTTCTGCTCGTCCGGCAGGTCATCTGCCGGGCCGTCGCTTTCCGGTGGCTCGGTAAATAGGTGCGTCTCATCGCTGAACGCATCCTTATAAATTATATAAACGCCGGTTGAACTGTAACCGTGGTCGTGCTTTTCCAGGATCGGTTCAATAATCACCTGGCGGTCGCTTCCGTCGGCCTGCGGAATACTGGTTTGTACGGGATTCATCATATCACGCCCCCTTCTTAACGTTTAAACTGTTCATCAACTGATCATACAGGTCGTCACTCTTAGCCACTTTCGGTTTCAGTTTTTTGATGGTCGGACGTTTACCTTTGGCTTTCTGCTCAATGATCTTGAGCAGTTCGTCATGATATTCGTCTTTATACTTTTCCAGATCCATCGGCTCCGTATACTGGTCGATCAGGGCCAATCCCATTTTCAGTTCCTTATCGCTTACTTCTATCTTTTCATCCAGTTCCAGGTCACTTTGGTCGCGGATCTGCTGGGCAAAACGGATTCGGGTGATCACCAGGTCGTTTTCAACCGGGTGAACGATACACATACTTTCGGTGCTTCGTAAAACAAAACGCGCCAGACCGGCCTTTCCTGACTTCTTTAATGCTGCCAGCAAAAGCGCGTAAGCTTTGTTCTTTTTTGTGGCCGGAGCGGTATAGTAAGAACTTTCATAAAACATCGGGTTCACTGCGGCCAGATCCACAAAGTTCTCAATTTCGATCACTTTGCTTTTTTCCGGGGCGGCGGCCTCAAAATCGGCGTCCTCGATGATCACATAATCATCATCATATTTATAACCCTTGACGATCTTGTCATAAGGGACTTCCTTTTTGGTGTTCTCGTTTACCCGCTGGAATTTGATATGCGCGTGATCGCGGCTGTCCAGCATATCCAGATCCAAGCGCGTTTCCTGTACAGCCGAATATAATTTAATGGGGATGCTCACCAGGCCGAAGCCGATTGAACCTGTCCAGATACTTCTCATAATTTCAATTTTCTAATGTTATCATTAATGCCATGCGGATGATGCGCCTCGATCTTTTCGGCCAGGAGGTGAAGAACTTCTTCGTCAATTTGACCGGGATTCTGGCAAATCTGCAGAAAGTCGTGGCTGTCCGGCGTGAAGCTGGCAACATAACTCCCGTTCTCATACACCCGGTATTTACATTTATCCTCCTCGTGGTGCGCATATTCGCCTACCTCGAAATGATGCTCTTCTTTGCCCTTACCCACGGTTATTGCATAATTTTCCATAAAAAGATAACCGTTTGGCAACTGCATTGTTTAACCTTAATATAAATCCATGAATATCACCCAATCCATATTGCAAACTGCGCGGGAACGCGGAACATCCAAGAGCACATGTCCTTCTGAAATTGCCCGTGCCTTATTTCCGGATGACTGGCGCAAACACATGGGTGAGATCAGAGACGCTGCTATTGAATTACATAAAAGCGGGCAAGTCTTGCTAACACAAAAGGGCAACCCTGTAGACCCTGATCATATCAAGGGACCTGTTCGGATCAGGATCAGTCGTTCGACCTGCACATCCTGAACGCTTGCAAACCGTATTCAATAAACTTTGTTTATTTTGCAATATGGAATCCGAAGAACTGCATAGTTTTGCTTTTTGCGAAGCAATATCCGGAGTCGAGCACGCATACCGGATCACTGAACAAGCAGACCATGTTTTTGGAGTAGAGAAAGATGGCGTTTTGATTGCAGAACTTAGCTTTGACAGTGTTTGGAAACAGCTTTCGGGAAACCCGTTGGAGAACCAGCTGTTCCAAAAAATATGTGACCGCATCGAAGATCATTATGCTCAATAACCCCGCGCTCATACAGATAACCCGGGATGATGGCAGCCATCAGCCCATCGATATTTTCCCGGTCTACCGGCAGGAAGGCGATCTGTATGTCGCTACCCAAGCTTTCCGCATTTATGAGGGGTACCCGGCTGAAGAAGGCGAAGACTTTGAGCAACGCCTCGAAAACTATCTGGAATATGTAGCGCTGGAAGGCATCGCCCATCCCGGATTTTTAGGCGAACTGCATTTTCAAGGGACGACCACTTTTGAATGGAAATACCTGGGCAACCGCCTGAGTGAAGCCGAAGTTTTACAGGTCGTGGATATCTTGCAGGATCATCAGCCTGTTTTCCTTTCCGGCAACGACCCGGATACCCAGCTTTCGTTTACCTATGACCGCTTTCATGAACGTAAATATATTCAGCTCATGGCCGATGAGGGCCGCTTCCTGGTTTTTATCAATGGAGGCTTCAGTGCCGAAATCGAGCTGATGGAAACTGAATGGGAGGTCACCAGCGGCGATTTGGCCGACCTTCAGCTCGAAACAGAAATCCTGCGCCGGGTCATTAATTTTGCCCAATGATCGTAAATTTTGAAATAGAGCTGGACGGGGCGAAATTCCGCTTCCATACCATGAACCGGGTACGCCTGCAGTTATACCAGGTGTACGTACAGCATGAAGGCAAAGAATGCCGCTTCCACGTACAGGCCGGTGAAGACGGGCTCTTTAAGATCGTGGGCGAAGATGTTTGCCCAAAGCCCTATCAACATTTGGAAAGCACCTTTAACGAGGCCATCCATAAATTAGGGCAGGTGGCCTAAGTCACCAGCGACTCATAGGGCACCAGGCTTTCTTCCACGATCAGCCCGCTTTTGCAAAATCCCAATAAATGCGGCCCTTCCAACAGTGCAAACAATTCGGCCAAATCCTTATCCGATCCAGTCTTGGAGATCACCAGGCTGTTTTCTCCCATACTACTCAGCGTTGCGCCATACTTTGCCATCAGCGCCCAAAGCTGCGCGTTCAGCGCGGCGGCCGAAAGGCGGTAAAAGCCGGTTTTCTTCAAGCCTTCGCCAGCCGGGTAAACCGTCACGGCATACACCTCCACGATCTTTTTCAGCTTTTCACTAAACGGGCCGATGGCCTGCGCCGGAACTTCCGCCTCTAAAGTCACCATCACCAGGTCGCTGATATCAGTACGCGCGACATTCAGGCTTTGTACGTCATAGCTGCTGCGGTTAAAATAGATCAGGATCTGACCGATCAATCCCTTCTTATCATCGGCATACAGGGAGAAAATAAACTGGTTGGTAGTAGGTACTGGCTTTTTCATGAATTTTTGGGTTAAAAAAAAGCCTCCCGGGTTTCCGGGAGGCTCATATGTATTGTTGAATTTACAGATACGTTAATGCACTCCCGGAGAAATCGGAATAATAATGACAGCCACCACAATAATAATTATGGCGTTAAGGATTAAGCTATTGATTCTTTGGCTGGTCATCAGGCGCAAGATAGGAATTATTTATAAAAAATTAAATCACCTGCCTGAACGTCAAGTTAACGCGCGGCTTCATCGCTTTAGCTGATTTGGCGATCCGGTGTTCCCAATGTTCCTGTAAACCGCTTTTCATCAGGAGGAAGGAGCCATGCTCCAGCCTTACCGAATACTGTTCCTTGTGGTCGGTCTTGCGGCGGATATCAAAACTCCGAACCTGCCCGAAGCTGACCGAGGCGATAACCGGGTGCTTGCCCAGGATGCTTTCTTTATCACTATGCCAGGCGACCGAATCGTTTCCGTCCCGGTAATAGTTCAGCAAAACACTATTGAATTTGACACCCGCTAAAGGTTCTACCTTAGCTTTGATCGCCAGCAGTTCCGGCGTCCAGGGCGTTGGATTACTGATACGACCGGGATGGGAATAATCGGTACCACGGTCGCCATACCAGGCTGTTAACCGCGGCGTCAGCACCTCTTTATCATACATTTTTTGAACGGTCTGTTTCCAGGGTGCCTCTGAGATAAACTTTTGCAAAAATAGGTCGCCTTCTTCGGGACTGAATAACCCCGGAAAGTATTCCAGAAAATCGACCGGCAGGCCCTTACTCTGTCCCGCCTCTGGGAAAAAACATAGCTGTTCCATCATCACCTCTCCATCTTTCCAATAAATCGTCCATTTTCTTTTCGTGCCCGTTAATTGCACCGGCCAGTTCTTCCTGTTCGATAACGCTGAGCAAGTCACCGTCATAGATCCAGTTGTTAGCAGTGTCAAACAAGATACGGCCGAGGTCCAGCTCCGCAATGGGATCATAAAGGGCATAACCTTCGCCTTCATCCGGCAAAATACGCACCCATTTACCGGTACTGATCTTCACCGATTTAGGCGTTTCCGGGAACAATTTATTTCTCATTAAAACAAAGGTGGAAAAAAAATTGTAGAAAACCTTAGGAAAATGCTAAAAATATTAGCATAACTTTATAGTCCCCAAATTGAAGATGTTATGGTGCCTTTTGAGATTGAGATAGAATGGAATGATGTGCCTGTCAGCCTGTGGGTTGAGCAGCTGGATTACCTGGCCGATGAGAACGGACTAATGCGCTTTGACGTGCGCGGCGATGCCCGGCGGGCGGTGATTTCGGTGAATATCGAAAGCGATCCGGAACACTTGGACTTTACCTTCGAGGCGATGCAGGCGGAAGACCAAGCGTTCAGTGCTGATGAACTCCTGGCGATCATTAAAGCGATTCGTGATCAGCAGCAGCACCAGCCGACACCGCAACAGCAACGATTGCCACTAAACCCTTAAATGCAGAAACCCATGAACGCGACCAAACAAGAGATGATCGAGAAGCTGCGCCGTGACCTGCTGGACTGGGAGGGTTTCCGTCCGCTTGCGCCGGAAGAACAGCCTTTCTTTGGCCTGGGCCCAATTGAGCAGGCCTTTCCCAACCGGGTTTTCCCGACAGGGGCGCTGCATGAGTTTATAAGCACAAGGCCCGAATTCACGGCGGCCATCGGCGGTTTTATCGCCGGGGTGCTGCAAACCCTGCTGGAAAAGGGCGGTGTTTGCGTCTGGGTGAGTTATACGCGCCGGATCTATCCTCCCGCACTCAAGCGTTTTGGGATCAGTCCCGACCGGATCATCTTTATCGATGTGGCGCGGGAAAAGGATGTGCTTTGGGTGACCGAGGAAGCGCTGAAGTGCAGCGGTATTGCCGCCGTGATCTGCGAGACGCGCTTATTGAGCTTTATGGAATCCCGCCGTTTACAGCTTGCCATTGAGCAGAGCCGGGTGACCGGCTTTATTTTGCGGAAGGATGCGAAGATACTGAACACTACGGCTTGCACCGCCCGTTGGACGGTGAAACCACTGCGCAGCCGCCTGCGTCCGGGCATGCCCGGCGTTGGTTATCCGCGCTGGCAGGTGGAATTACTGAAAGTCAAAAACGGACAGCCCGGTTCCTGGATACTGGAATGGAAAAATAACAGCTTCTTGCATCCGCAGCAGGAACAGATGGTTCAACCCGATACGCAGCGCCACTATGCCTAAGCGCTTTGTGTCCATATGGTTCAAATATTTACTGACCGACCGGGAAGCCATTCGGCTGAAGTCGCTCCGCGACGTGCCGGTGGCTTTTACCGAACCGGATCACGGGCGCATGATGGTCATGGCGATGAACAACCATGCTGAGAATTGCGGGGTGCGCCCAGGGATGGCCGCCGCGGATGTCCGAGTGATCGCACCCGGCATACAATTGTTTGAGAACAAAGCCGGCCGGAATATCAAGTTATTAAAAGGCCTGGCGGAATGGTGCCTGCGTTATACGCCGCTGGTGATGGTCGACCCGCCAGACGGTTTGCTGCTGGATGTCACGGGCTGTACCCATTTGAAGGGTGGCGAGATAGAGTTCCTAAAAGATATGGTCAGCCGCCTGAAGGCACTGGGCTATACCATCCGTCCGGGCATGGCCGATACCATCGGCTGCGCCTGGGCCGTTGCGCGCTGCGCCGAAAGCGGCCTGATCGTTCCACCGGGCGGGCAGCGCAATGCGCTGATGCCGCTACCGCCTTTCTCGCTGCGCCTGAGTCTCGACCTGCTGACCAAGCTGCGCGAGCTGGGTTTTTACCAGGTGGGCAGTTTTATCCATTTGCCCAAGTCGGTGCTGAAGCGACGCTTCGGCGGCAATATGGTGCTGCGCCTGTACCAGGCGCTCGGGCAGGAAGCCGAGTTCCTGCTGCCATTGAAAGAACCGGTACCTTATAGCGAACGGGTCGCATTACTCGAACCGATCCGTACGCGCGAGGTGATCGAAACCACCGTGCATGCGCTGATCGATACGCTTTGCAAGCGCCTTTATGGTGAAGGGCTCGGCCTGCGCAGCGCGGTATTGACCTACCTGCGGATCGATGGTAAGTCGGGCCAGTTGAGCATTGGCACCAACCATCCCAGCCAGCGGACCGATCATATCTTTAAACTGTTTGCTTTGCAGTTTGACCAGGTCGCGCCGGGGCTGGGTATCGAGCTGTTTATCCTGGATGCGCCAAAGACCGAGTCGGCGAGCGACAAGCAGAACCTGCTCTGGAACGGCAAACCTGCCGCCGACAGCGAAGAGGTAGCCGAGCTGCTGGATAATGTGGGCGCGCGGGTCGGTAAAGACCAGATCCACCGCTACTTGCCGCAGGAACATCACTGGCCGGAACGGGTGGCAGGCAATACGACAGACCTGACCGAAAAGCCCGAAAGCGACTGGCCGGAGGATAAGATCCGCCCGGTGCAATTGCTGGAGCCGCCTGAACCCATTGAGGCGATGGCGCTTACGCCGGATTATGCACCCAGGCAATTTGTGTACCGCAATGAGCGGCACATCATCGTTAACGCGGACGGCCCGGAGCGCATCGGCGAAGAGTGGTGGATCGAGGACGGGGGTTACCGCGACTACTATGTCGCCGAAGATGAACAAGGCATGCGCTACTGGCTGTTCGGAACTGCCGCCGACCAGCCTGGCCAGACCCGGCGCTGGTTCATCCATGGTTACTTCCCGTGAGTTACGCCGAACTACAGGTCACCAGTAATTTCAGCTTCCGGCTGGGCGGCAGCCACCCGGAGGAACTGGTTGACCTGGCAGCTGACCTGGGTTACAGCGCTATCGCGATCACCGACCGGAATACTTTCGCCGGCGTGGTGCGGGCTTACGTGGTGGCCAAAGACCGCGGCATCAAATTTATTCCTGCCGTGCGGCTGGACCTGCTGGATGGCCCGAGCCTGCTGGCTTACCCGACCGACCAGGCGGCTTACTCACGCCTTTCCGGCCTGTTGACCCTGGGCAACCTCCGCGCTGAAAAAGAGAAATGCTTTCTCCATAAAAAGGACGTCTACGAACACAGCGAGGGCAGCATTTTCGTGCTGATTCCGCCGCAAAGCATCACGGCAGATTTTGAGCTGCCCGAAACTTTTAAAAAAGAAGCTGCGGAATACCGGCAAAACCTTAAAGAGTTGTACCTAGCCGCCAGTCGCACCTTTACCGACGGGGATGCCAAGAGAATGTTCCTGCTCTCAGAGCTGGGTATCCCGCTGGTGACGACCAATGATGTATATTACCATGACCCATCCCGGCGGGAGTTACAGGACGTGCTGACCTGTGTCCGGCATAAACGCAACATTTTTAACGCCGGCTATCTTTTGCACCAGAATGCCGAACGCTACCTGAAGGACGTGAAAGAGATGGAGCGCCTGTTCCAGGGCTATCCCGAAGCCATCGCTAATACCCAAAAAATCGCTGCCGCCTGTAACTTCGACCTGAAGAGCTTGCAGTATGAGTATCCAGATGAGCTGGTGCCGGAGGGCATGACCGCTGACGAATATCTCGCCGAGATCACCTTTAAGGGTGCGCATGAGTTCTTCGGCGAAAAGCTGGCCGCGAAACTGGAAAAGCAACTGCATTTCGAGCTGGACTTTGTAAGGCGGCGCGGCCACGCCAAATATTTCCTGACGGTGCATGATTATGTCGCCTGGGCGCGTGAACAAAAGATCCTCTGCCAGGGCAGAGGATCAGCGGCCAACTCGGCCATGTGCTACTGCCTGGGCATCACACCTGTGAACCCAATGAAATACCGGCTGCTGTTTTCCCGCTTTATGTCGGATGACCGGCCCGAACCACCGGATATTGACGTGGACTTCGAGCATGAGCGCCGCGAAGAAGTGATGCAATATGTATTCAACCGCTTCGGGCGGGACCGCGCAGCGATCCTGCCCACGGTGACCATTCTGCAAAGCAAGGGCGCGATCCAGGATGTGGGCCGGGCGATGGGTTTGCAGGTCGATACGGTTAAAAAGCTATCCAAAGCTTTCGAGGAACTGGCCGATGATCACATTGATGAGGAAACGATCATCAAGCTTGGCCTGAATCCAAAGGAACGGCACCTGCGCAAAGTGATCCAGCTGACCGGGCAACTGATCGGTTTCCCGCGGCAGCTAGGGCAACATACGGGCGGCTTTGTGATTACGCAGGGTAAGCTCAGCGACCTGTGCCCGGTCTTTCATGCGCGCATGATCAACCGGACAAATATCGAATGGAACAAGGATGATATCGATGCGCTGGGTTTTATGAAGGTTGATCTGCTGTCGCTGGGTATGCTGACCGCCATCCGCAAAGCTTTTGACCTGGCTAAAAAGCATCATGGCCTTGACCTGACGCTGGCCAATATCCCGCAGGATGACCCTAAGGTGTTCGAGATGGTGACGGCGGCGGATACGGCGGGCACTTTCCAGGTGGAGAGCCGCGCGCAGATGGTGATGGCGCCGCAGCTTCGGCCGAAGAATTTTTATGATCTGGCGATCCAGGTCGCATTGGTGCGTCCCGGCCCGATACAGGGCGACATGGTACATCCCTATATCCGCAGACGGCAGGGGCTGGAAGCGGTGACCTATGAGTCCGATGAGATCAAAGCCATATTGGAGCGCACGCTGGGTATCCCGCTATTCCAGGAGCAGGCCATGGAACTGGCTATAGTTGCCGCCGGTTTTACGCCGACAGAAGCTGATCTGCTCCGCCGAAGTATGGCCACCTTTAAGTTCAACGGGCTGGTGACCAAATTCGAGCATAAGCTCATTAACGGTATGACCAGCCGGGGTTACAGCCTGGAATTTGCGCAGCGGATCTTTAAGCAGCTCGAAGGCTTCGGCAGCTATGGCTTTCCGGAGAGTCATGCGATCAGCTTCGCGCACCTGGTCTATGTATCCTGCTGGATCAAATGCTATTACCCGGATGTATTTGCTGCTGCGATCCTTAACAGCCAGCCCATGGGTTTTTACCAGCCCGCCCAGCTGGTCAGCGATGCCTATAAGCATGGGGTATCGTTGCGGCATGTGGACATCAATCATTCGCAATGGGATTACACGCTGGAAGAGACCAAAGGGAAGTTCTGCGCGCTGCGCCTGGGATTAAGGCAAGTCAAGGGTCTGAAGGAAGAAGATGTTCATTTTCTAACTGCCGCCAGAACTTCGCCATTTACCAGCATGGAACAGCTGGCTGAAGCCGGGGTGTCGCAGGCGGGTATTGTGCGCCTGGCTAAGGCTGACGCTTTCCGCTCTATCGGCCTGGACCGCAGGCAGGCACTTTGGGAGGCCGAAGCATTAAAAGACCGGCCCATCGGCCTGTTTGCCGGGCAGGAATCGAACAGCACCTTTGAGCCACAATTGCATCTGCCATTCATGCAGCTTTCCGAGCATGTGTTGCAAGATTATGCTACAACCGGCCTGTCGATCAAGGCGCACCCGATGAGCTTTTTGCGCCCGCAGTTGCAAAAGCTGCGCGCGCTGACCACTAAACAGGTGAAGCAGGTAACGAACGGTACCTATGTGCGTCTGGCGGGGATCATGCTGTTCTGCCAGCGCCCCGGTACCGCAAAAGGCGTTTGTTTCATCACGCTGGAGGATGAGGAAGACACCTGCAATTTGGTGGTGTTCAAACAGAACTTTAAAAAGTTTGTCAAGGAGATCCTGTATTCCGATGTACTATGCGTGGAGGGGCGCGTGCAGCAGGAAGGCGGCAGCACGCACCTGATCGTGACGAAATGTTATGATTATTCCAGACTGGTCGCTCAGCTAAGTCAGGATAAGGCAGCGGAAGCGCGCCTCCTTAAAAACTCAGACGCGGCCAAAAAGCTCAACCCTTATGCCGATGCCTATTTCGAAAATACGCTGAGCGCCGAGGACTTGAAAAACCCTTTCCCAAAGAGCAGGAATTTTAAGTAAAAAAATCTCTTTTAATGGCACGCGCTTTTACCACGTGTAATAACATACGAAATATTCAAAATCCTGTAACTACTTTTCTTTCAGTAGTGTCTTGTAGTTAAAGTAAACCATTTAAGTATTTTCATTGAATTACGAATTGTTTCGTAGGTTTGTAAATCAGAAAGATTAATCCTTAAACCCTAAGCAACTATGTTGAATCGCAAACATCATTTTCTGGTTTTGACAACCCTGCTTTTGATGAGCACCGCCGTGTCAGCCCAGTCGACCAGTCAAAATCTAGATAAGTATTACCGGGCCTTAGCTGCTGACCATGAAATGAACGGCAATGTCCTCTTTGCGCAGGATAACCATATCCTGTACCAAAAGTCCTTTGGCTTTAGCGATGCGGCAAGCGGCAAACTCAACAACCCCGATTCACAATTCGAGCTGGCTTCCGTTTCTAAATTGTTTACCGCTACAGCCGTCCTGCAATTGAGAGACAAAGGCCTGGTCGATCTTGACCAGACCTTCCAGCATTATTTCCCAACATTTCCTTATCCGGGAATAACACTACGCCACCTATTGTCGCATACCTCCGGGCTTCCTGACATTGAGGCTTTAGTAAATCCCATCTTCGCGAAGCACCCGGATACGGTTTGGAGCATACATGATGACCTGGCGGCATTGATCCCTTTCAGTAAGGATCATGCGCTGGGCTTTAAACCGGGCGATAAGTGGTCCTACTCCAGCTTAGGCTACCACCTGCTGGCGCTGCTGGTCGAAAAAGTATCAGGCCAGACCCTGGCGGATTACACCCGCGACCACATTTTTAAACCCGCCGGAATGGAACATAGTTACATTCAAACATCCTTCCTCCAAAAGAATGAAGCGCACCGTACCCGGAATTATATGTACAACAACCATTACGAGATGAAGCTGCAATGGGTCGACACCCTGGGTGACTGGAAAGAATGGACGCATAATCTGGGCCTGATCACGGGTGGTGGCGGCATCATCAGCGCGACGCGTGATCTGATGAAATTTGATGAAGCGCTTCGCTCAGGGAAACTGCTGGGGCCGGCAACCTGGGAGGAAGCTTGTTCCCCTTATCGCCTGAATGATGGGCAGTTTGCACAGCCATTCGATATTACCTACTGCGGCCTCGGCTGGTTCATCTTTAAAGACAGTTCGCAAGGTCGCATCGTCTGGGGTTCGGGCGCCAATCCCGGTACCATTAGTTTCTTTGCATCCAACCTGGATCAAAAGCAATGCTTCGTCGTTCTGCATAATGTCAAGTGCAACCCATTGCATGACCTTGATGCACTGGCTATCCTGAACGGAAAGCCGCTGGCCTATCATGCTGCACTGGCTTTTCAATACGCGCATGACCTGTATACCTTGCCGCGTGAACAGGCTGATAGAAACGTATTACAAAGGGTTGCCGACACCGCAACCTACGCGATGCGGGAAAGCGAACTGGACCGGGCCTCGCTGGAATTTAGGCGGGCAGGGCTGAAAGCGCAGGCACTGGCCACCTGCGAAATGCACGTGCGTTTGTTTCCTCAAAGCGGAGACGCTTACAAAGATCATGCACAAACACTTGCCGAATACGGTCAAAAAGAGAAAGCGATCGAGGCGTATAAAACAGCGCTACACTTAAATCCCAATGATGTTGAAAGCCAGGAAAAGTTAAAAAAGCTATCGGGACAGTGAGTTAAAATGTGAATGCTTAGCTTTACCGGATGTCCACAGACGAAAAAAAATTACATGACTACTTAGACGAGGTGGGTGTCCATACAGCTGAGCCAGCCATGCAGGACATAGTCATCAACTCTTTTTATAACCAGTGTGAAATGAGTAATGACGATGAATGGGAGGAAAAGATCGCTTTTGCCACGATGCACTTTGATGTGTTCTGCGGCTATATAAAGGAAGTGTGGCTGAGTGGTGACGAAGAAGACACAGATTTTACGATCCCGATCGATGACGAATTTGATATCCCGGAGATCCACACCGAAAACCTGAAGGTCATTGACCTGGCTGAAGAAGCCACAACCACCGAAGCCTATAAAAATCTGCCGGTCGCTTTAACGAATGACCATGTGGTGCGGCTGGCTGTAATGACGGAACCTTATTTTTGGCATTTGCACCCGAATTCAGACGAATGTTTTTTGGTGATTGAAGGCGTCCTGATCATTGAATTGGAAAACAAAACTGTAGAGCTGCAGCCCAATCAGCTCTATACGATCCCACGCAATGTCGTTCACCGAACGCGCCCTAAGGGTGAGCGGGTGGTCAACCTGACTTTCGAAAGCGGGAATACGACTACCGTGAAAATTGACGATACGAACGTTTGAGCTAAAACAAAGAAGCTTGCTGCGATACCTCGGCGACTTCTACCTGGTGTTCGTCGGTAGGTTCGATAGACAGATCGATGGCCGGCAGCTTCGCATGGGCAAAGGGCTCGTTAGGATCGAGCTTGCCTAAGAAATCGCTGGCGACCGGGCAGGCATCCATTTCTTCGTAAGGATATTGGGTGGCAGCAATTTCCAGAATTTCTTCCTCAGTCAGATCTTCTGATATCCAGCGCCAGGCCAGATGGTCGTTCAAAATGGCAGGCATCCTTCTTTTGGAATTATGCACCCACATCGCCAGGCGGTTGCCAACTGCTGTTACCATGGCGGCAGTATTCACCATTTCTCCCGTATCCTGATCCGTCCAGGGATTCCAGATCGCCGCCGTAAAAAAATATTCATGTTCCGGCAGGCTCACATAATAAGGGTATTTATCCTGCGATTTTAAACGCTTGCCGTTTTTTTTATGCCGGCGGTAGATATGCCGCCATTCAAAATATCCCGTTGACAGGATCAGGCAACGGCGGTTTTTTGCCGCATCGTAGAACATCGACCGGCGCCCGCTGCGTTCACTGACAAAAAGGTTCTCCGCTTTGGCATTGAGCTGTGGCTGGCCCTCAACCCATTTCCCCGTCTTTTCATCGGTATAGCCCTGTCGCATCCGTAGCACTTCCTCCCGGTTGCGGAGGTAATTAGGAATATAGCCCCATTCCATCTGTACGATATCAAAGTTAGTTCTATCCGGCGTGGCGACGATCACTGCGACCTGGGTATCGGTAAAACCACTAATGACGCCCTTGTCCAGGAAGGCGTACCGGCTGACTGCCCTTTCCAGGGACTTCAATTTGATAAATTCGGCCCTGGTTACTTTCTGCCCGTTATAATAACACATGCTATGTCTTTCTTTTGCTCCTGATATAAACAGCAATTAACCTGCCGAATTGTTCGGCCTCATCCTGTCTGCCTTCCGGCACCGAGGTCCAGAACTTTTCACCCGTACCGCGCCTTTCCGCCACGGTGATGTTCAAAGGCTTTCTTTTGTCCGGAAAAACCAGATGAAATAACCGCATCTCTTTCAATTCATGCTCAGAAACCTGAATCACAGCATCTCCATCGCTGATCGTAAATGGCGCTTCCAGTTCCCGCATAGCTCTTAAAATAAAGTTTGGTTGAGGAACTTTGGCCGGGCAACCTGCGTGCCCAGTTTTTCATTCAGCCGCTTGATGAGGTAATCGCAGGCCTCCGGCACATAACGCTCATCATTCTGGTGCATAAAGAACCAGATCTTTTTTAGTCCGAGTGCTTGCCAGTCCTTAAATCGTTCCACCCAGGCATCCATCCGCGTATAATCCGACGGCGCTAAATTATTACCGACAAAACGGATGAGTACTTCGTCCCTGGTTAGCTCCATATGTACTGCATCGCGGCGACCGGCGGTGTCGGAGATCACCGTGCCCACACCCAGCTCTCGTAGCAAATTAAAATAGTTGTCCCGGTCTTCTCCCTCAACAAACCATTTTTTGTTACGCACTTCAACATGAACGGGGATGGTACGTGGCAGGCCTGGCAGGTAGCTCTGGAGATTGGGAAAAAGCTTCGGTGAGAAGTTTTCTCCCAGCTGTAGGATCAACGGCCCCAGGTGATTGCCGAAAACGCTCAAGCTCTGGTAAAATTGCGCGGTCCTTTCCTCGGCGTTCACCAGTCTGCGGATATGGCTGATCTGCTGCGGCATTCTTGGACAGAACTTGAAATCCGGCGCGTCAGCCACGTGCCGTATCCAGCGACTCATGTCATCGGCGGTATAATTGGTATAGAAGGTAGCACCGAATTCAACCGCATTAAAGTTCTGGCAATAAAGCGGCAGGAACTCTTTATCGGGTGTTTTCGGTGGATAAATCTTGCCGGTCCAACTTTTTTCGCCCCATTTCGACGCGCCGACATAGATCTGCAGCTTTTCGCCGGTACCGGCTGATTTGAGCGTACTGATCGTACCTTGACTATCCGGTGGCAGCGTAAAATCGACCGTATCTAAATCTTCTATATGTCCAAATTCCATTTGGTAAAATTAAAAGATTAATGGCTTATTTTGTAATCATGGAAGAGGCACAACACCCGGTGATCGGATTTGGCCTGGAATATGCGGGCCAGCTGATCTTTTGCGAAGCAGTGATGCAGGAAAACTTTTATGATGTGCATTTTGACGGGGAATGGAAAGCAGCCCTCGCACATAATGATGACATGGAATGGAGCCAGACCGCCGGTATGATCCTGCCCCAGGCCATTATTGATGAAATTGGTTTTAGAATAGACATTAATTATAAATAAATCATATGCCTGAAATACCTGATCTGAATGTTTTCTGCACGAACCTGGCCAAGGGACTGGCTGGTAAAAAGCTAAGCCATATCAGCATACTGATCGACCGGAGGCTGAAAAGCCCGGAAGCTGATTTTAAATCTGCAATGGAAGGACAGGTTTTGACCGCTATCAACCGCATTGGCAAACAACTCTATTTTGTTTTTGGTGAATCGCATATGCTGAGCATTCAGTTGATGCTCTACGGAGCAATGCACTGGTACGAGGGTAAAAATGAAAACAAATTTACCATCGCTACGCTGGATTTTACCGACGGTACCGGGCTCGCGATCACGGATTGGCAAAAAGCCGTTATCCTGACCCTCGACCCGGAAATATCAACGGTTCCCGATGCAATGGCGCTGCCGGAGGGATACCTGCAAACCGCGCTGAAAAAAGTAGCTAAACCCATCAAAACGGTGCTGCAAGAAGGCAAGGTCGTGCAGGGTATTGGGAACGCCTATGTAGATGAGATCTTATATGCCGTCAAGCTTTCCCCATTTTCCATAGCGGCTAAGATCCCCGAACGAAAAGTGAAGCTATTGGCGAAAGCCATTCCCGAGGTCTTAAGCGAGGCCGAAGAACATATCCGCAAGAATTTCCCGGATACCATTACGGAAAAAGAGCGCGATTTTCTAAAAGTTCACCTGCCCAAACACAAGCTGACTCCGAAAGGAGAAGCAATCCTGGTGGCGGAAATTGCAAAACGAAAAACTTATTATACGGCAGATCAGGAACTCTATGAGTAATTATTGATCCTGAATAGCTGGACAGACCTACTTTTCAAAAACGCAGCCTACAGCTTCGGCTATTTTTATTATCTTCAATTATGAAACTATTTGTCGCTAATCTGCCGCATAAGCTGGAGGAAGCGGAGCTTAAAAAAATGCTGACCCAATTCGGTCAGGTGGCTTCGGTCAAACTCAAAACCGATGAGGCAGGTAAAAGAAAGGGATGGGGTTTTATCGAGATGCCGGTCGAAGACCAGGCGAAAGCCGCAATTGCGGCTTTGAACGAAAAGGAAGTTCATGGCAGAAGGATCACGCTGAAAGCGGCGGAAGAAAAGGAGCCGCAGAGAAGGTACAATAATTTTCAGCAACGGAACGGGACTACAGGGATGAGAACGGTGAGATCAACGGAAACCGATGGTGAATTTGCCACGCCGTTACTGTGTAAAAGCTTGAGGCTAAAAATATAAAGGGCCTGACACTCGCTGTCTTGCCCTTTAAACCTAAACCTTATCACATGCGAACGAGGTGTCCGCTATAATCTTACAAAAGTACAAAAAATGCCTTAATAGCGCTGCTGGCGCGTGGCGCGCATGAATTCACTAAACTGGCGCTCCATGCTGCGACGCTCGTCATTCTTTTTGATGCGGCGGAAAACACCCCAAATAAACAGCGCCCAGATGCCGAAACCAACGGCGTATAACAACATCGGCGTTTGGGAATACAAAGCGCCCATAAAGGCACCAGTAGAAATAAAACAGGTAAATACCAGATAAACAAAGGTTTTCATTACAGTAAAAATGATCGGATCTCTTGCTAAGCAACCTCGGGCAAATTGGTCAAAAAGCCCTTGTGTTTTATACCTTAAAGATACTAAATTTATTAGTTATTTGACACATTTTTAAGCAAAAAGTTTAATTCAATTCGACGATCTTATTGTTTAGCCGGGCCTGCTGGACATAGCCACGAAGCGTATCCACAAGGTCGGAGGCGGGTATGCCGCGCAGCCAGATCACCGGATTTTCGGGGTCCGTGCTTTTCAAAGTCAGGTTCATCAGCCCCAGGATCTGGAGCAGAAACGGCTGCGTCAAAATGTAATCTTTTACACGAAAAAGCTCTACCTGGTCGGTACGTTTAAAAAAGATCCCCCGCCTGATGCGGATGATCTCCGGCGTGATGGTATAACACACACAGCGGATAAACCAAAAGCGGTACAGACCGAATAAAGCCGATAATAAACTGATCCAGACCAGCCCCGGCCAAAAGCGCCAGGCCAGCAATAAAAAGCCCAGACTGCAGAGCATGAACGTAATTACATGCACGAAGGCAAAAACACGCGCAGGCCGGATCGTGATCACCTGCGGCCCATCGATTATAACAGATTCCATAAAATTTAAAGATTAATTAAAGCATCAGCCCGGCGTCCGCCTTTAGCTCCTCAAAAAAAGTAGTATACACTTTCGGTTTGTCCGTAGCCACACCAAAGCGCATCCCGGCCGCTTTTTCAAAAGCGGACAGGCTCAGGTTTTCCTGGCTGAAAACAAAATGCCGGGAACGGAAATCCACCATGACCATTTCTTTTTCAGTCAGGAACACCGACAAAGGCCAGCCTCTCAGGGCAGCTGCCAGCTTCAGGTCAGCCATACGCCCCAGCAGGTCATTACCAAACGACAAGCAGTATTGCTTGCCCGCCAGATGCTTCCTGATCCATAAGACCTGCGCCTCGCTGATCCCGGCCCCCAGACTCACCAACAATAAATTCCCGGTTTGTGGAAAGGCAGGCAGGTTTTTATTCAGCCAGGAAACGGCATCGAGCGCCGAAGCGGACAGAATGACGAGGCAGACCTGCGAAAAAACTACATTACCCGCCAGCCAAAGCCCGTCCGTTACCGGCACCTTATGAAAAGCAAAACCAAAATGTTCCCGGTCTTCGCCATAAGCAAATAAGAGGTTACCGATAGCATCAATGCTATAAAAAGGCCGGACGAATCGCTGCACCTCCGGCTTGATACCTAAACGGGTCATATAAGGATGCATCAGCGGCTGATCGTTTCGGCCTGTTCCTCGTCCTCACCCGGTTCTGCCTTAACAGCAGGCGCTGCCTGTCTGGCTTCTGCCGCCCGCATTTTCTCCAAAGCCTGCTGAAAGTTTTTGCCCGGCGCAGCTTCCTGCTTTTTGTTGAATAAGGCATTCAATCCTTTGAATAGCACATAAGAGACACCGCCATCGATCAATACCGAGGCGATGAGCGCCAGCTTATTGGCACGTATCGCATGCTTATCTTGCGCCGAATACTGAATGGTCGTACCATCTTCGGTTTCCACTTCCTTGCCTTTACGGTAATTCTTCTTTTGTTCCTTCGTCAGCGGGACGCCGTTAATTTCCTCGGGCGGGAAGATCTTGCCGGTATCAACCTCAATAAACTCATTGGTTTCTTTGTCAAATTCGACCAGCACCTCCCGCTTATCGCCCTCACCATCGGTTAGGGTTTTAAGCACGTTCACCGCTTCACCTTTTTCCAGAGCTTCTTTTTCCGTATCGGTCAGGTACTCCGGACCTTCGGCAAACTTATAGATCGGGTGTGCCAATAATTCTACTTTACCATCGTCATTACGCCGCAAAGATAATTTGGCATCCAAAGCCGGGATATGCAAACCCTGCTGTTCCAGGTTTTCTAAACGCAGCATATCGGTGCGCCGCCCGGCCAGCAAAGCGGTCAGGTCATCATCATCTATATGCAAAACATTCCAGTCTGCCAGCCCTAATTGCTGGAGTTGCTCCATCGGGAGTTCCTCCCGTTTAAATTGTTGTCTCAGCATAACGATTACCTTTCTATCTGGAACTGTTCATCCAGGTATTGTTCCACTGCCTCAGTTTCATGGTAAGCTGCTTCTTCAGCAGCAGCAGCACCCCGGCCTATACCTACTTCCTGCGAGTTGTTACGCGCTTCGAGCAACAAGCCAAACAGTTCATCCTTTGAACTCATTTTAAACTTGCGCTCGCTGCCCAAGTCCTGCATTTGGTACACATTGTTTTTCTGTGCCTTGATCACCTTGAACTCGGTACCGTTATGCGGAATCACTTCGCCCTCGTACAGTTTGGTTGGGTCAACCTTTGGCGTATCGATCTTGCTGTCGGCGACTTTCCCGGCTTCATTGGCTTGCCCTTGCTCAACCTGCTCATCCTGTTCGGTTTCCTGCTTTTCCTCGATTTGCTGCTCGTAGCCCAAAATCTTGTCAACGATCTGCTGCGCATCGGATGCCGCCTTAAACAATTCCGCAGGGTCCTGCTTCATCAGCAGCGACCAGCTTTGCACATAGCCCACATGGTCGTTCAGGTCATACGGCAAATTGAGTTCCTTGCTCATCAGCAAGGAAGCCAGGTTGGTGCGCAGCTCCTCGCTGACCATACCGCCCGGATCGTTGCCGATCTGCGGACGGTCAAGTGCTTCCTGGGCGTTCACCCGGTGCGCCAGCTGGTGCAGGGCTTCGGCATAATATTGTTCGGGGCTGGCAAACTGTTCCTGTTCGGGGATAATGATCGCATCCAGCTGGCGGTCGTAGAACATATCGTCGCCACCATGTTCGATCAGGACCTTGCTGTTATCGAGGATCAGCTGCGCGCGTTCGGCGGGCGAAAGGATATAGGGTTCTTTTTCCCATTTTGGGATATTCCGCATCTGTTCACCGTTGAACAGCCAGGCGTCAACCTGCTTGGGTTCGTCGAGCTTTACCCGTTCTGTGCGTTGCTTACCGTTCTCTTTCAATACCGGCTCGCCCGCACCGTCCACCATTTTCTGGTATTCATAGTTGGACATGAACTGGATCAGTGTACCGGTCGCGCCTCTAACCACCGCCGTATGATTGCGGTTGGCCTGGTTCGAAGTTCCCCAGCGCGGGTCGTCCCGCTTCTGCATCAACAGGATCAGGGCCGATGGCCCGGCATAGCGGTGCCCGCTTTCGAGGTTAAACGGCAAAGCCGAATTCAAACTGTTGTTTGGCCGTTGAAAGATAGAAGTTCCGGCTTTCAGGTCCGCGATCATCTTATTGGTGATCTGTTCGGACAGGGGTTTAAAAGGTGTACTCATGGTTTTTTCCTTATTTAATTTGTTAATTGATTGTTCATTAAGCCACGCAGAAAAAGCAGCGGGTTGACAGGAACCTGTCTGAAAGAAACACTGAAATGTAAATGCTCACCGGTCACGCGGCCGGATGAACCGGTAAGACCCAAAGGCGTAGCCGCTTCTACGGAATCGCCCGGCAATACAAAAACCTGCGAAAGGTGTCCATAAAGGAAAGCGAACTCGCCGGAACGCAGCCTGATGTGGACGCCTGTTAGGTGATCATATTCTACAGCAGCGATCCGACCAGGCATAACAGCGAAAATCGTATCGCGATGTGCGCGGAGGTCGATACCGTCGTGATAACGTATTTTGCCTGTTACCGGGTGCAGGCGGTAACCGTACCCGGAAGTTAAGGTTAAATGATGCAGCGGCAGACAGCAAACTGCCAGCCATATAACCCTATTCATAGCCTCGTGCTTCGAATTGCGGGTCTGCCACTACTTCGATTTGGGTTTCCTGTTCCGGCACGTTATCCCTGGCATTTAACAGCGACTGATATAAGCCGTCCCGGACATTTAATTTTGTTTTGGCACCTGAACTGTCTTGAACATAACAGGTGTTTTTCGCCGCCCCGCCCGATACCAGGTAGGTGGTGTCTTTATAGGTGATGCTGTCACCATCCACTAAACGGCCAACTGTAGTTTTTGAAGCCTCTACAGACAATTCCTGTTTTCGTTCAAACTCCATGATAAAATCCGTGATCCGCTGTGCGTCGGCCGAAGCCTTGAAAAGCTCACCGGGGTCATCCTTTAAGATTTTGATCCAGGAGGCGACGTACGCGGCATGCTGTCCGAAGTTGTGCCCGATATTCAGTTCGCTGCCGATCATCAGTGAGGCGATCTCGGCGCGCAGTTCTTCCCTTGCATAGCCGGGCGTGCCGTACCTGTTCGTCAGGTCCCGGTTGAGCCGGGTTTCATGCCCGCTCCAATGGCCCAGCTCATGCAGTAGTGTGGCGTAGTATTTTGCGGCGGAATCAAATTGGTGTTGCTTCGGCATTTGGATGCGGTCAGCAGACGGCGCATAATAAGCTTCGTTGCCGCCGTGCCGGATCGTTGCAGCGCTGGCACGGACGATATGTTCGGCCCGCTCAATAGCCGGCCAGGCATGTCCTGCTTTTTCTTCATTTAAATCTTGCTGCCAGGGTAGAATTCCATTGATCTGTTCGCCGTTAAATACCAGCGCATTGATGAACATGGGTTTGTCGAGCTTTACCTGCACTTTTCTGGGTTTGCCGTCAGCATCCAATACTGGCTTGCCTTTTTCATCCAGCAATGGCCGCAGGTCATATTTTTTTACATAGGTGATCAAGGTCGCGCGTGAGCCTTTTGCGACCGACCATTTGTTGGCAGCGGCCTGTTTAAAGGTTAGCCAGCGCGGATCCTGGTGTGCCTGCATGGCCAGCCAAAGCGCATTCATTCCGCGGTATTTGGCACCGGTTGTCGGGTTGAAGGGTGTCTGGTAGCCGGAAGAGTTGTCGTCCGTCCAGGGTTTTTGAAAGGGCGAAGTACCATCCTGCAAGGCCGTGATCAGCTTTTCGGCAACCTGCTCCTGTAATGTTTTAAAGTTCTTGCTCATCGTAGCTGTTAGTATTCATAACCGCGGTTCTGTTCCAGTTTCAGCTGGCTCTCTATGGTATCCATGGCGAACTCCCGCACGATTTTGTTGTCCTTCACAAATTCCATTGCCTTGCGAACCAGGGGCGTTAAGCCATGCTGCTGCATCAAATTCACCTGGAACAGCGCCTTAAAGTCATCGTAGTTTGCCTGTCGGGCATCGTTCATCAGTAGTTCATAAATCTTATCGGCAGGCTTAAACACTAACAGCGCATTGGTGCTGTAACGCGCATTTTCGCCCCTGCCAAAGCTGACATAGACATCATCCGTTTCCAGATCCGCGCCGGTGATCATTCCGACCTGTCCCTGCTTTTGCGCCGGGTCGTCAGTTAATTCAGGGTGCACCAATACCGATGTCCCGGTGAGTTCATCCGTTGGCTTCATAAGCTAATAATTAAAAGGTGTTATTTTTTCTTCGGGGTCATGCTGCCTTTAGGTAGCACTTCTACCTGCGGGATAGGTTTGCGAAAACTTTCGACGATGGCATCGACCTCGCTGTTTATGCGCATGAAGTTTTCCCGCAATAATTCGTCTTTGCGCCCGGCAAAATCATAATACACGGGCAGCTCACGGTAAGCCGCTTCTTCGACGGCAAGTTCAGCCGCATTTAAGTTCACTTTGCAGTTGATGGCGGAGGTTTCAAACTTGCCGGTGTAGACTTCCTGCACATCTGCAGCGATCAGCCCTACCATTTCCCCCGTATTCAGGGAGGCCATCTTGCCGGCCGGGATCAGCGGCTCTAATTTTTCCTGTAAAGAAGTGGAAGTCTTATTGCGATCTATAGAGAGACTTTCGCCGATCTGTTTGTTCTTACCAAAGATGCGTTCGAGCCAGTCCAGGGTTTCTTTGTTCCGCACGGAACCGGCGAGCACGTTACCCACTACAGCCGTGATCGTTGCAGCGGTATCTTTACCATAGTGTTGATTGAACTGCGGCAATTCCTGAAGCCCCATTAAAATGGCCACCTTGTTAGATCGTGCAACGGCCTGTAGGTTATCAATTTTATAGACATATAAAGTCGGGATCTCATCAATGATCAGTGCAGATGGCAGGTTCCCCTTGCTGTTGATCAGCTTGGTCAGCCGGTTCATCACGACCGAATAGCAGGCCGAATTAATATTCTGCGTGCTCGGGTCATTAGCCAGCACCACTATACCAGGGGACGACCTATCCGATATTTTCAAATTAAAGTCATCGCCGGAAAACACCCAAAACGTCTCTTTCGTAGCCAGCCGCGATATGAATATTTTCAGGGTGCCGATCTGTCCCTCCAATTGGGGAAAAGCTTTAGCGACATAAGCCGTCTTAAATGGCGATAGCAATGAAACCAGTTCCGGTTCTGAAAACAGTGTATTAAAAATATCCTCGTAAGAATGATTCAGGAAAGACAGTACATGCGGCAAGCTGGAGTATTTGCCACCGGCGTGCTTGCTAAAGAAATAGACGCAGGCCGCTAAGAAATTGACCGCTGATTGGGTAAAGAACTGGTCACTGCCGCCACTTTTATCGCCTTTCTTCATGGCTTCCACCAGACCCTCCGCACTTTCCGAAGCGTCGGCCAGCGTTTTCAAATAATCGGCGCGCCAGGGATTGGTACGGCGGCTGCGTTCGACATCGTTCAAATTAATCACATGAAAATCGTAGCCCTTACACTTGCCCCGCTGTTTAGCCAGTAAATAATGATAATAAGCGATCTTTCCTAAATCGGGATACTTATAGTCATAGACACAGCAGCAAAACTCCTTGGCAATGAGTTGCCGGATAAAAGGATTAACAATACCAAAGGACTTACCTGAGCCCGGTGTACCTATCAGAATCGTCGCCCGAAACGGATTGACCAAATTGATCCAGCCATCCCTGACCTTGCCCTTATAATAGAACAACATCGGGATATTTACCGAATATGGCGTCACGATGGGTTTCACCGGCTGCATAAAGCTTTCACCTTCTACATTCCAGATGTCCTTGCCCAAACCCGAGCGGATCATTTTGGAAACGTTGTCCAGTGACACACTCAGTAAAATGGTCCCGAACAACGAACCAAGCATGTAAGCCAAATTCCACCAAGTTGTCAATGTAAAGGCGAGCGCACCAACACGCCCGTACAGGAAAGCGCTGCCAAAAAACAACAGCAGCCCCAAAGCCAATGGGTAAAGGATATGTAGCTTCGGATCGAGTTCTTGTTTCTTTTTGGCCAAAGTGCCGATACTGACCAGACAGAGCAGCAACAAAGTCGCCAGCTTACTGTACAGCAAATGGCTGTAAACAGCCACATGGCTCAACTTTTCTATCGGCCCATAAAAAAAGCCCCAGAACGGGGCTTGCTTATAAACAAAGATGGCAGCTTCCAGCGCAATGGAGACATAGATCAAGCATTGCATAAAGCCATGCAGCTTATGCTGCTCGTGGGTTTCTTCCATAATGTTATTTTTTATAGGAAGTCAGAAGGGCTTACGCCGTTCCTCCATAAGTTTAATTGTTTTTTAGCGGTACGGAGGGAGCCGCTTTTTGGCGGGTTTTTCCATATATTTTGTTCGGTATAATCAGCTGACCAAGAAATGAAATACCGCCAGGTATTGCGCAAGGGCATTCGTTAATGCCTGGTATAGCAGGCCACTGTATTCCGGATCAGGAAAGCCATATTCCTCAAACAGGAAAGCACAAAGCGGTAGCAGATTTAGTAATTCACTGGTTAGTTTGCCGCTCAACCGGAAAGCCAGATGAGTTTCTTCAAATTCGTGCTCGAAAACAGTTTTTAAAAACTCGTAGTGTTCGCGTTCGTCCGGCTCTAGTAACTTCAGTGGGTTCATCAGATGGGGATGATATCCGCATCAAGGAGATCCTGGTAAGCGATGGTCAAGGTGATCACCCGTCCGGAGATCTGCTTTTCACTCAGCTCGATATGCAGCACTTTGTTACCGGGGAAGCTCAGTTTCTTCAGGACAATGATGTTGCGGTAGGTCTTTTGAAATAGGGGTTGATTAAAAAGCACGAATTCGGGGTGCAGCTCCAGGGACTGCACATTGGTAGCCTTGGTGATCTTCTTATCATCGATATGAAAACGAAAGTCCTCTATGTTGTAGGCCAGGTTCGTTTTGTTCCGATAACCCAGGTCAAGAAAAACATAATCCCCGGCCGTATAAATATGGTAGAGTTCGGCCTTCAGGTCAAAGGCCTTTGTTTTTTCAATCGCATGGCCCGGCCGCTTACAAAACAGGTTCAATGCCAATGCCTTCAGCTGGTTTTGTGAAAGCCCGATCCCTGAAATATCCAGCGGTTTACTGTCAGCCAGATCAACAGGAATTGCTGTCCGGGCATCCCGCGCTGTAATGGAATCGGCACGGATGACATGGTATTGCGCGATAAACTTCTCACCGGCAATGGTGACTACAGCATCAGTGAAATTCACCGAATCACGCAGGCGGATGCGCAGCACATTTTTGAGCGGCAGGTCGCCGACAAGGCTTTTCGCCGAAATATCCACGTACTGAATAGGTTCTGGCGAAATGAACTGCACGGATACATTCTCGGGCAGGCAAATAACCGGCAAGTCATTCTTTTTAACGCCATCCGCGAACGGCGTTAATTGGGCATAGCTATGCAGGGCCGCGATAATCGCGACAAATAAAAGAGCTAATCGTTTCATTGGTTAATAGTGTTGCTGCGCTTTTTCGAGCGCTTCGTTATCGATTAAATAGAGGTAAGAATTGTATTTGATCTTCGCTTTGTCCTTGCGGATCAGGCCTGCTATGGCAGAGGATGTAGACTGGAACATTTTGCTGGCGGTGCTTATGGCGAACTGACTGGCCACGGAACCTGTCCCGCCTCCGTCTATGGTGACGCCCTGCACGGTATTGGTGCCCAGATCTTTGGTAAAATCCCGGAAAGCGGATTCCGGTACATACAGCCCGGATAGCCCATCGAGATCATACACCTGCAATTTGACCGGCAGGATCTTATTTTCATAGAGAATCGATTTGACCGTCAGCTCCACGCGCTGTCCCGAAAAGCCGGTGATCAGCGCATATACGTAAGTGCCTTTGGCTATGCGGTAATTCCCCGCGTCGATATCATCAAGCAGACGCAGGCGGATTCGAGAACCGGCGTAACCGGTCAGGTTCTCATCGATCACTACTTTGATAAAATCAGGGTGTTTGTCGGGCAACACGGTATTAAAGTCAGCTAACGGCCCATCCGCCAGCTTCACGGCTAATTTAGGTTCTGCTGCTTTTTGCGCATTGATCCTCGCCAACGCATCGGACTTTTGTCGCTCAGCCTTGACCGCCGGGTCATTGGCTTTGTTCATGCTGTCGAGATAGGCCATCTGTTGCCTAAACGTTTCCATCGGGTCCCTGATCTTAGTCGCCTCTAAATTTTCCCCGGAAGGGGAGACTTTTTGCCGGTTCCTTAAACCATTAAGCGCAGTCAGCATTGCCTGGTCGTTATTGGCAGGTTTGCGCGCAGGTAAACTAACGGGATTCTGCGCATACTTTGCTTTCATCGCCTCATTGATTGAATCCAGCATTTTCTTTTCCTTATCTGAATAACTGCTTTGAAAGGTGGGATTACTGGTTTTTTCCGCGGGCAGCGCGTTTACGGCCGTCATGCCATCGCCCTGTTTGTAGGTATTGCGATAAGCATCCAGCTTATCATCCAGTTGTTTTTTCTGGACGTCCCCGGAAACCTGGCCCACTGATGTGTTGATGCCATTGACAGGTTTTTCCTCAGTTTTCTTCGTGGCAAAGCCGCTATGGTAAACGAAAAAGAACAAACACAGGAACGGCAGCAGGATCAGCGGCAGGATGTATTTGGGTTGTTTAAAATTAAGTTTCATGATGCTAATGGGGTAAGGTGAGACGGATATGCTGCAGGCTGTCGAGATCGCGGACAAGCATCAGGCTGTCGTCTTTGGTGAGTACTTTCTTAGCAGTGATGCTATCCACCTGCCGCCTCAAATGAATAGTCGTTTTTAGCGCGGTGCCTGCTGCCAGGATCTGGTCGAAGCTGCTGTCGATAACTATCGGCTTATTGGTCGCCACTTTTTTCGGCGGCAGCATTTGCCTGTGCAGTACGACTGCTAAAACAGCCGAAAGAGTCAGTAAGACGATCATCAAGCCGAATAGAAAACGGGGGTATTGACCGGCAAGATGCCTTCCGAAACGGTTACCTTTTTCAGCGTACACCGAAAATTCTTTGCGCAGCTCACTGTACAGCGTATCCCTGGGATCGCGGTTAGAATGAATTTTTCTGAACATTTTCGAGGTCTTTGTTTTCGAGCGTTTTCCAGTTAATGATAAGCACGCCATGCGGGTTATTATCGCTGCGCGGGATATCCTTTAAATAGCCTTCAGTGATCAAGGAACGGATCACGGTTGAGCTGCGCCGGTCGATCTTTAATTTTCCGTAGTAACGAAAATATTTTTTAGGCAGATCTAAACTTATAGAATCCGTTTGCAGGGTGATCACCGAACTGGAAGACAGTACGGAATTAAAAAAGCCATTTTCCTTCAGGTTATTCACCTGGTCGGCTCCCGATTCATCTACGAGGTACATCGCTTTTTTCAACTGGTACTCGATATACTTATCATCCGGCGTCAGCGAAAAGAAAAGCGCATGAAACAGATCGATGTCGGCGCGATATTCGACCGGTCGGTTGACCTGCATATCCGTCTGGTTGGCCTGTAAGGGAATACCATTGCTTAGGATATAAATGCTTTTTCGGGAATCTGAAACCTGCCGGTAGGCATAGGAGCAGCAAATACCCGAGAGGATAATGGAAGTCAGGAAACTGCCCACGGCCACCCAGGTCGCCAGCCTTACTTTGGCTTCGATATTTTTTACGATCATAAGAAAGGATGGAAAAAGATTAGATAAAGCTGCCGACAATACGGGTAGCACCCGCCATGGTGCTGGCGCCACGGCCGAAGTTGGAAGCGGCTGAGCTGACACCTGAGGTGGAAATTATCCAGGTTGAAATGCTGGGAACGGTGAACATACATATAGCACCGATCACAAAAACGATGATGACGGTACCAAAAGATAAAATGCCGTTGCCAGCGAAAACCGCCAGCTTGGCGATATCCGCAGGCGCGCCCGTCTTGCCGACCAGTTCCTGGTATTTGCTGATCTCAGAGGTCAACGCATATTGCTGCATCAATCCGCATAAATACATGATCAGGTAAGCAATGCCCGAGTACAAATTGACCGATACAAATCGGGCGACCCAGGTGCTGAAGCTATCACGAAAGGCAGGCAGAATACTCACTGCAACCGAGAATGGCCCGAGGATAATCAGGATTGAAGAATAGATAATTTGGATCATGAAAATTATATATACACTGACTCTCAGTATCCATATCCCCAAGAGTTCCAGTAGCTGCGTAAATAATAACTGCATGCCGACGGTGAGCCGGTTTTTCAGTTCCAGCAAGGGCGATACGACATCGGCAATGCCTTGCTTGACGGTACTGGTGACCGCGTTCCAGGCCTGACCATACCAGGTATCGCTTTCCTTTTCGGCCACATCTGCCTGCGCCTGGAAAGTGTACAACGAATTAGCGACCTGAAGCATGAGGTTAGCGCGCGTGAACCGTAAACCATCGACATCGCTTTGTACGCTTTCAAACATTTGCTCCGTCTGATTCGCTACGAGATCTGTCGGAAAGGCCACCATCTTCACGAAGCCGCCCCACCAGATAATGATCATGGCCAGACCAAAAGGACGTAAGAGCGGCATGATCTCCATCTGCTTATCACCAACCATCATTTCATAACTCTTAATGGCAAAAAATATGATCATAAAGATAGCGGCCAGCGCCTGCGCGTCGCCAATAAAAAGGCTGAAATGGTTCCAGATCGAATCTTTGAGGCCCTTCAAAAACACCATGACACCAGTCTCATACACAGCATCTCCCTGCAAGTATTGCAGCGACTTGCGGCTGATGGCGGTGTCAACCGTCGCGGTTTGGGCGAAGCCTGCTGTTCCCCAAAAGGTGAACAGCAAATGGGACAGATTCAGCCGTAATGCACCTGATGCTTACCAAATGATTAATACCTTAAAAATTTTAGGCGTAGAGCCACAAGCGATTGAACAGCCACTTGACATGTCGGTACCGGAAAATAAAATGATGCTAGCCATCTATCTCACTGCACCTGAAATTGAAAATGACCGCCGCGCATTAAATACTTTCTATGGTATGCGGCGTGCGAGAAAAGAAGGTCGTTGGGTGTCGCAAGCACCGATTGGATACGTGAATAAACATGATGAAAGAGGTAAAAAATATATTGGCATCGACGAAGAACAAGGTGAAATAATGAAATGGGCGTTTGAAGAACTATCGAAAGGAATGTTTCCTTCAGAGCAAATTTTTAGAGAGGCCGTGAAAAAAGGGCTTAACTGCAAAAAGAATAACTTCTTATATGCTATACGAAACCCGGTTTACTGTGGCAGAATATTGATCGTTAAATACAAAGATGAAGACGCGCACACGGTTAAGGGTCAGCACGAAGCTATAATACCTGAAAGTTTATTTTATGATGTTCAGGACATATTAGACGGGAAAAAGCGTCTCATGAAAGTGAAAATTCACTCGCCTGATCATCTGCCACTTCGCGGCTTTATCCGCTGTTCTAAATGTAGCCGCACACTTTGTGGGAGTGCTTCAAAAGGCAGAAAGTCTTATTATCACTATTATCATTGTTCCTCCGCATGCGGTTGTCGGTATAAGGCTGAGGAGGTCAATGACGTTTTTACAGATGAGCTGAAAAATTACTGCATTGATGACCGTTTTTCGGAACTATTCTCGAAGGTAATCATCGATGCCTACTACAGCGAGCATTCGAGCAAAAGAGATAATCGTTCCGAATTGCTAAATGAAATTAATGCTCTCAATGACAAAGTTGGCAAGGCCCGTGAGCTGCTACTTAATGGCGATATTGATGCGGCTGATTACAAAGCGATCAAAACTATGTCAGAGGGCCGGATTATCGTCTTGGAAGCTAAGTTAGCAGAACTGGCCGATAACAACCAGAATCAGCGAAGAATTTTGGATATAGAACCTTTGATCACAGGTGCGATATTTACTTTGACCCGCCTTAATGTAATATTCAGTCAATCAAACACTTGCGAAAAAAGAGAGCTTATTGGTTCGATGTACCCTCAAAAATTCACTTTTGAAGATATACAACATCGAACCGGTTTTGTAAATGATTTGTATTCTTTTATATATCTGATAAACAGTCAGTTAGGGGATAAAAAAAGAAGGGCAAGCGACCGTAAAACGTGCTTGCCCACTCTGGCTCCTGAGGCTGGGCTCGAACCAGCGACCCTCTGATTAACAGTCAGATGCTCTAACCGGCTGAGCTACTCAGGAATCATTTTCCGGTTTGGAGTGTGCAAAAGTATAATTTCTGAGCTAATTTCACAATGTTTTTTCAAAAAAAATATAAAACACTAAAGATGAGTTTATTTCATTTTAATGCTGTGTTAACCAGGATATTTTTCTTTTAACTTTTCAGCTATTTCAGGATACATTTTAAGAGATTGATAATATTTTGTTGATTTCATTTTCTTTAAATGTGATTCGATATTTACCGCCTGTTTGCGATTGCAGCATTCAATAACTAAGTAAACGTCCCAAGGGATTCCATATTTGGTTGAGGATTTTATAAAAGTGTACAAGTTATGTTGCTCTAATCTTAAAATTAAGTTGTCAGTTTGGCCAACATAAAATTTCTTAGTTGAGGCAGAGTAAATAATATAGGTGTAAAAAAGCATGTGTTAAATTGATTTGTTATTAAGCATTACCAACATTTGGAGACGGCCCTCTGATTAACAGTCAGATTCTCCCCCGATAGCTATCGGGGCCGGCTGAGATACCCAGGAATCATTTTCAGGTTCGATGCGTTCAAAGACATGATTTCTGAGCTAATTTCACAATATTTGTCAAAAAAAATTTATAAAAAATATTAGATGAGTTTATTAGTTATTGGTACTGTGGCATTTGACGCCATTGAAACACCTTTTGGTAAGACAGATAAAATTGTTGGCGGCGCTGCAACCTATGCAGGTTTGGCCGCTTCTTACTTTTATGACAAGGTAAAAATTGTTGCCGTGGTAGGTGATGATTTCCCGCAAACAGAGATAGCCGACTTTAACAACCATGGTATTGACACCGAAGGTTTGCAAATTAAACAAGGCGAAAAATCTTTTTTCTGGAGTGGTAAGTACCATAATGACATGAACAGCCGTGATACACTGGCAACCGAGTTAAATGTATTAGCCGACTTTGACCCTATAATACCTGACAACTACCAGGACTGCCAATACCTGATGTTAGGCAACCTTACACCACAAGTACAACAAACAGTTATTAAACGGCTTAAAAATCGCCCTAAATTAATTGTTATGGACACCATGAACTTTTGGATGGACATTGCAATGGACGACCTGTTGGAAACCATTAAACTAATTGATGTATTAACTATTAATGATGCCGAGGCTCGCCAATTATCAGGCGAATACTCGCTGGTTAAAGCTGCCCGTAAGATTCTGACCATGGGGCCTAAATACCTGATCATTAAAAAAGGCGAACATGGCGCACTGCTTTTCCATGAAGATAAGATCTTTTCGGCCCCGGCATTACCGCTGGCCGAGGTGTTTGACCCAACCGGTGCAGGCGATACTTTCGCGGGCGGGTTTATCGGCTATATGGCCAAGGTTGATACCGTGAACTTTCATAACATGAAAAATGCCATTATTTTCGGTTCGGCACTAGCATCGTTCTGTGTTGAGAAATTCGGTACTGAAAAAATCAAAAACCTTGCCGAGGCTGAAGTAAATGCGCGGATCCAGGAGTTTGTACAGTTAGCATCTTTTGAGATCAAATAAAAAAACCTATAGCTACTTCAATAACAAGAAAGGCCGGATAGTACCCGGCCTTTCTTGTTATTTTTTCTTATTGAGCCTAAAACCAATAGCTATTTGCAAGTTATTGGTATTTGATGTATAGCCCCCTAATGATGAGCTTACTTTTTGCTTTTGAAGATCATGATAATAAGTAGCATCCAACAAAAACCGTTTATAATTAAGGCTTACCCCACCCGATATGCCATAACGGATCTTTTTCTCAATACTGGTGCCGTTTATAGCATCGGCTAATTTACTGTAATAGGCAATCGTGTCTTTAGGCGTACCTGTTGTTGAAACAACGCTTACACCGTTGGCCTGTGTCAACGGGATACTTAGCACCGGTCCGGCTTTTACGCCAATATTAGGGGCCACACTATACAGCATATGCAAGGCAATATCAGTCGTATACATTTTCCGTGAATCGGTTATTTTTGAATTTACCGTTTTTATAGCCTGCCCGGTATCAGTTTTTCCTTCTTCGGTGTGTAAATAACTGCCTTTTGCCAGGTGCGGCACAGGTAACCTGGTTTGCAGGTTAATAGCCCATTTATTGTTTAGGTTATACGTTGCAAACAAGCCGCCATACATATCAAAAGGCATACCCTTGCTATTGTTTTGCTTTGCCTGGCCAAAGCTGCCGGGGGTATTTATTCCCGCTAAAATCCCCCAATCAAAAGGCAATGAAAACGAACTCTTATTTTTTGTCTTTGTAGATGCAAGCTTCCTTGTCATTGTCGGATCAACAGGCGTCTTACTGATGATAGTTGAAGAAGTTGCATTATTACCTGCTAAATCATGCACATCCCGGCCTATTATAGCCTGAGGCGGCCATGCCTGCAGAACAAGGGGATTTGTATTAAGAGTGCTGTAGCCCTGTGAACCAGTGGCGGACTCGCCATTAGCCGTTCCGCTAAAACCTGTGTTAATTGTACCCCTACGTACTTGATCTTTTTTAACGCCAGCTTTATTCACCCTTATATAGTTGTTGGTATGATTATTATTTAGATGTGATGATCTTGAATTAGGGGATATATTGCTTAATGAATTCGAGTTAAGGTTTGATCCGTTACCTGACGATAATGTTGCTGTGTTGTTTAAGCCCGGTTTTGTGTTGCTATTACCGTTACTATTTCTCGTCGATGAAGCACCTGTAAGATTATTGGCCGGTCTTTTTCTGTTATTGTTTGTTGATGTATTATTACTTGTTACGGAATTATTATTTGCGACTGCGTTAACGGTTTTATCTGTCACGTTTTTAACTGCTTTTTCTGACGTGTTCAATACTGGCTTGCCCGCATCTTTAGGCACATTGTTATTTTCGCTAATAGGCGCGCTGTAGCCACTTACCGGCTCTTCTGTTGTTATAGCTTTAGTATTATGATCCCCTGAAATCTTATTAATTTCATGATGGTTGTGTTTCTTATTTACCACCGGATTATTGCGAACTGCAAAGTATGTTAATGTGCCTGCTGTTAATAATGCCGCCAATGTATATAACAGTTTAAACTTAGCGATATGCAACAAGGTAGTTTTTAACAATGATTGTGTACCAACCGCTGTATTAACAACCGGCATTTGTGCATCTAAAAGCTGGTGCATTGCAGACCAATCTGCCTGCGCATCCATATCAACATGCAGGTCATCGCGTTTTTGCTGCCAAAGTTTAAGGTATTTTTCCTGATTTTTCATTTTGCCTTAACACTCCTTTCTGTTCTTTGGTCGTTTGGCCGCGATGGATCAAGCAGTTCTCTTAATTTCTTTTTGGCCTCCGCTAAATGCCAGCGAGAGGTACCTTCACTTATATTCAACTGATCGGCTATTTCTTTATGGGTAAAACCATCTAATACATATAAATTAAATACGGTTTGGGTAGCGTAGGGCAGTAACCTGATGTTAGCTAAGATGTCTTCAAAATATAATCTCTCTAAAGCCAGCGGCGATATAAAAAACTCGTCTTTATCCTGGTCCTGCAGGGTTAGCGAGGTAAATTTCAACTCCTTACGACAAAGATCAATAGCAGAAAATATCATGATCTTACGCATCCAGCCACCTAACTCCCCTTTCTCTTTATCGAAATTTTTGATGGATTGAAAAATCTTTAAAAACCCGGTATTAAATGCCTCCTTAGCCAACTCTTTATCCGGCAAATAGCTATGACATACCCGTAGCATATCGGCATAGAAAAGCTTATATAAACTTTCCTGTGCCGCCCGGTTGTTGTTCATACATCCGTTAACCAGTTCGTCGGTTTGGTGTTTAGGCAGATTCATTAAAAAATTATCGCTAAGATAGCATCCTACACAGGTTCTTCGAAGCGAGTTACAGAAACGTTGGGTCTATTTAAAAATATTTTTAAGTAGACAAAAGTACGCCTAAGCTCAAACTGTTGTAAATACTAATCGCGCAGTTTGGGTTAGTCTTTTTTATTTGCTTAGTCGCGATAACTGTTACTTTTCTTATCAGCAACCCATATTATCGACATAAATAAATACAATCCGAATGATAAAACGCCTATATATGCCATTGTCCAGGTTTTTGTTGTTTATATTGATTTTGAACATCCTTTATTACATCATCGCACCGTGGCGTAGAAACGTTGGGTAAGAGTGATATAAAATATTTTAATTATGTTTATTGCTATTGAAAATACTCCAAATTAAACGATATTTGAACAGATGATAAAACGATTTACCATATAACCACAATGAAAAAACTATTATTGATTATCGGCCTTTGTGCCGGATTAAAGGCAAGCGCCCAGGTTACTACTGATACCATAACAAGGAGCACCTATACCCTTACGCACGACTCGATAAGTCGCAAAACTTACACCCTTATTTTTATAAACAAAGACGCCACTTTTGCAAAAGAAGGCAGCGCGGTTAAACAACGCATGATCGATGCATTTTTCCTGGTTTACCCTGCCGAGGCAGAAACCTTTAATAAAAACACTTTAAATAAAGTAACATTTGTAATTGACCCCGGCTATGATGGCGTGGCCGCTACAGGTAATGGTGTAGTAACTTTTAACCCTGCATGGATGTTAAAAAAACCTACGGACCTTGATGTAGTGACACATGAGGTAATGCATATTGTGCAGGATTATGGCGACAGCAATGGCCCTGGATGGCTTACCGAAGGCATAGCCGATTATGCCCGTGCTGTTTTTGGTGTTGATAATGTAGGCGCTAAATGGTACCTGCCTAAATTTAAAAGCACCCAAAGCTATACCAACAGTTATCGCATAACCGCTCGTTTTTTTCTTTGGGTTGAGAAAAATATAAAACCGGGTTTAGTAATAAGTCTTGACGCTAAATTACGCGCTCATACCTATACCGATAACACCATTAAAGATTTAACCGGCAAAACGTTTGATCAGCTTTGGGCCGATTATGCCGCTGCCAATACCCCAAAAGGTTAAAAGCTGAAAGTTTACATTGCTTATGCTAAGATTGAATAATTCGATCTTAGCATTTTTTTTGCCTTTAAAATTAAAAAACGTTCCTGTTGAAACTGGTTACAGCGGCCAATATGCCAATAAGCTATGACTATCATTAAAGAAGACAGTTAAGGACGGTTCATTCTGTCATTGTTTTTACTTTGCCCCACCAATACAATGACCTCTAATGAATCGGATAATCTTTATCATAACTATTTTAACGTTATGCTTTGTTAGGCCCACAGCGGCGCAAAATACTTTATTGGCCGGCTTTAAAAATCCGCCACCTGCGGCAAAGGCACGTACCTGGTGGCATTGGATAGATGGAAACGTATCAAAAGAAGGCATAACAGCCGACCTGGAAGCGATGAAACGTGTAGGCATCCAGGAGGCACAAATAGTTAATGTTGGCCAGGGATACCCCGAAGGACCTGCTACCTACATGAGCCCCAAATGGCTTGAGCTTTTCCGCTTCGCGGTATCAGAGGCAAAACGGCTTGGCCTTGAAATGGGTTTTGGTAACAGCGCCGGCTGGTCATCAAGCGGCGGCCCATGGGTCACTCCTGAAAACGCTATGCAAACTGTTGTGTACACACAAACCGAGGTTACCGGTGGCAATACTATACATCAAATCCTGCCACAGCCAAACACAAAATTTAACTTTTATAAGGACATAGCTGTAATAGCCTTTCCAACCCCTAAAGGCAACCAGCGGATAGATGACCTTGCTCTTAAAACGCTGAGTGGCGATGGTTTCAAAGTCCGCTTAGACCCAAGCGACAAAATAATAGATAATGCATCAATTATAGATAAGAGCAAAATAATTGACCTTACTTCAAAGATGGTAGGCGAAACTTTAAATTGGGAGGCCCCCGCCGGCGAATGGACAGTAATAAGGTTTGGACATACGCCTAACGGTACACAAAACCGCCCTGCCGGTTTAGGTGGCAAAGGCCTTGAGGTTGATAAAATGAGCCGTACCGCTCTTGATGCCTATTGGGCCGGAGGTGTACAGCCGATACTTGATAAATTAGGTTCGCTTGTTGGGCCAACTCTTACCAATTGCTTAATAGACAGCTACGAGGTGGGTTGTAATAACTGGACAGAGGGTTTCAGAGAAGATTTTAAAAAACGCCGCCATTATGATTGCTTTACTTTTTTGCCTACACTGGCCGGTTACTATGTAGAAAGCGGCGAAATATCTGAACGCTTCCTGTGGGATTTTCGCAAAACTATTGGCGATCTGATGGCTGATAATTATTACGGATATTTTAGCGAATTATGTCACAAACACGGCATGAAATTTTCGGTCGAGCCATACGGTGGGCCGTTCGAATCGTCTAAGGTGGGTGCAACCGGCGATATTGTTATGGGCGAATTTTGGCTGGGCAATACAGTGTATTCCGAGTCTCCAAAATTAGCGGCATCTATTGCGCATCTTAATGGTAATACACTTGTGGGTGCCGAGTCCTTTACCAGTACAGGCGGCTGGCGTAACCATCCCGCAACTATGAAACCTGTGGGTGACCACCAGTGGACGGAAGGCGTGAATCGTATTATATTTCATACTTACGTACATCAACCGTGGAACCTGGCACCGGGAGTTACTTTCCACATGTATGGCGTAGAGATGAGCCGACTAAACACCTGGTGGGAACAAAGCCATGCTTACATGAGCTATCTTGCACGCTCGCAATTTTTGTTACAACAAGGGCAAAGCACGGCAGATGTTCTGGTATTTTCAGGCGAGTCATCGCCTAATGATGCTATTTCAAGACCTGACATTAAAGCGCTCGGTTATGATTATGACCAGATCGGTCCGGATGAATTAGCGGGTTTGACTGCCAAAGACGGTAAAATTTACACACGTACCGGCTTGCAATATCGATTGCTGATCCTTCCTGAAACAGCATGGGCCACTCCTGAGTTACTGTCAAAAATTAAAGAATTAGTACTTGGCGGCGCAGTAATTACCGGGCCTAAACCTGTCAAATCGCCAAGCCTGCAGGCTTATCCGGTCTGCGATGAAAAGGTAACAAAACTGGCTGACGAGATCTGGGACAAAATAACGACGAAAGCATCTGTTACCGATGTTTTTACAAAACTTGACCTGGCACCTGATTTTTCTGGCGGCCCTACGGGTTCTGATTTGAGTTTTATCCATCGTAAAGCTGGTGATGACGATATTTATTTTGTTGCCAACCCTCAAAATGAAAGCCGCAAAGAAATATGCAGCTTTAGAGCGCCGGGCAAAAAACCGGAATTGTGGAACCCTGAAACCGGCAAAACAGAAGATATCTTACTTTGGAAAAAAGGCCCTGATAATACTATTCAGATCCCGATGACCTTTGATCCTAACGGATCTGTTTTTGTGGTCTTTCGTAAAAACAGTTCTTCGCCTAACTACCATATTACCAATGTAAAGACCGTGTTGCAGCATCAGCCATCAAAACCTCTTCTTGATCTGAAAATTATCAAGGCCGAATATGGTACTTTCCTGCAAGATGGGTTGGTTGATGTTACGGATGTTCTATCACCGCTTATTACAAAAGATGGCATTCACCTGGCTGCCGATAATCATTTATCAACAAGCGACCCCGCCCCGGGTTCTGTTAAAGAACTGCGCGTAGCCTACGAATTAGGCGGGCAACGACACCAGTTAAACCTGCTTGAAAACAAACAACAGGATATCAAATTCAACAATGAAGAATTTAAGCTGATCAGGGCTATTTACGGCAGGTTTCCGGAGGATGTAAAAGATATGGCTCCAAAATATCCGGTATATGATGTTAGTGCCAACATAAATAGTCTCATTAACTCAAACAAATTGGCTTTTACTGTTACTGACAGTTTATTTGGCGTACCGGCTGCACAAAGTAACATTAAGAGAGAACTCCGGTTAGTATATTCAGCAGCGGGCGAAACACGTAAAACCGCCATTCAAAACGGTGCAGCGGCCCACTTTGAACAGGATACGCCGCAACCAAAGCTTGTCTATGAAAACGGAATGCCCAGCTGGGTTACACCTTACAACGGCAAAATAATTTATACTACAGATGCCGGCTCGGTTAAAACTACCGAAGTAAAAGGATTGCCTAAACCCATTGAACTATCCGGTCCGTGGAAAGTGAGTTTCCCTCCTAACCTGGGTGCACCGGCAACAGCCACATTCTCAAAACTGATCTCATGGCCACAGTCTTCTGATGAAGGAATACGTTATTTTTCAGGTACGGCTACTTATAAAAAGCAATTTGTGTTAACCAAAGACATGATCAAGAAAGGTAATTCCGTTGAGTTAGACCTGGGAAGCGTGTCGGTAATTGCAGAGGTTATTGTAAACGGGAAAAACCTTGGTGTGCTTTGGACTGCCCCTTTCAGGGTAGACCTTGGTAACGCCGTACATCCGGGAAAAAATGATCTTGAGATACGGATCACTAATTTATGGCCAAACCGCCTGATTGGCGATGCGCAATTGCCCGATGATATGACCTGGACGCCTTACGTTCCGAAAGTATGGCCTGAATGGCTGTTAGACAAGAATGTTAAACGCGACTCAAAGCGCATTACTTTCACCACATGGAAACATTGGGATGCTAATTCGGTATTGCAGCCATCAGGCCTTTTAGGGCCGGTATTATTGCGGACTTATCAGCATAAAAAATTATAGAACCAAATGCGGGTCAGCTTTTTTGGGCTGGCCCCTTATGATCAAACTGCTTTGTATTTGCCGGTGAAATATTTGTAAAGTATGTACACAAAAGTCAGCACCGCAAAAACTGCTATATAAATAAGATCGACCGTTTGATTATAAAATAAAGCCAGGCCTATCTGTACCAGGAAAAGAATGATCCCGAGGATTGTTTTTGTCATGATTAAAAGAATTTGGTTAAAAAATCAGCCAATAGCCCCGCTCCTACAGCAAATAAAAAAGTAATGACCAATAAAATTACAGGCACTTTAAGACCTCCTAATTTTTTCCTGGTAAGTACAACGGTAAATAATCCGAATGCAGGTGCGGCAAACACCATTGAGGCGATGGGGCCGTTTGAAAAACCGAGGTGCAGCAGTACTGTCCCTAATAAGATCTCAAACAATACCGGCACCGATAATAGTGTAGCAATAAAAGATATGATAACAATAACCAGTATAGGGCTGTAGCTCTCTATATGCTCGAAATATGAATTTGGAAATATCACCCTAAACAACGAAGTAATAAGAGTACCCAATAACATTAAGGGGATAAGTTTGATAGCTATACTGCCAACCGAGATCATCCAGTCTTCAAAAGATTTTAAGATAGTTGCAGGGAATGATTTTTCAGGAAAATGACAAGTGATCTGATCCAGCAATGCCGTTTTCATTACGGGAGATTCAACACCCGGGGCAACCATTTTTGATACAAAGGGCACCACAACAGTTATCATTAAAATACTGAATACAATTCTTGATATAACTACTGCCGGACTAAATATGCCAAACATGGTTACAATACCAATAAAATTAAGCAGTACACCACCCATTATAATGCCTAATGAAGTTTCAGAACTGCCTGTTTGAGACGTAAGACTCATACTGGTAACAGCCGAACAATTGGCACACATATTAAGCGGCATTCCTATAATACTGCCAATGGTAGCACCTTTAACACCTTTTAACTGTAGCAGGACATCAAATTTTTTATAGGATAGTGCCAATGAAAGCGCGGCTGCGCCAATAATAACCGCGAAGGTCATCCCGGTGGCATTAGCTTCCCAAAAATTAGCGCATGATTTTAATACCGCGGTTGGGTAAATGTCTGCCTGTGTTACGTGAAAGCGTTCATGGAAATTTAACTCGCCGTGGTCATGGGGCTTTTGGCATTTACCCTCAACACAAACCACTTTTTTTGCTTCGGCTTTAAACCTGCTGCCTTGCAAAAACAAGGCAAGAAAAGCCAGTAGCATAACCAGCTTTATTACATTCTCTTTGTTCATTTAATCAATAAATTACCGCGTTGTACGGCTTAGTTTAAATTGGATTGGGGAATAACTGTATGCAATATAATATTTTATTTCGATACACCTAATTTACAGTGCCTTAATTTTTTGAAGATGCTTTTGGGAGAAATAATGTGACATCATATTTAAATTTTTATTCGTTAAATTTGATATCCAATTAACCTGTTAGCCATGAAAGTCATTAATAATGTCCAAACCTGGGGCGATTCGCATCACCCCAAAATACTGGATTTGATCCGCATGCTGTTAGGTATCTTTTTACTAATAAAAGGATCCGTGTTTTTAAATCAGCATTCTTTTTTAATGGACAAAATCATGAGCACCCACACGTTCAATTGGTCGCCTGAAGCCGTTGACTGGCTTATTCATTACGTTACATTGGTGCACATGATCGGCGGCGTGTTGATATTCCTCGGGTTATTTACCCGGCTTGCCGCCATACTGCAGATCCCGGTAGTATTTGGCGCGGTATTTTTTGTGAACATCATGAGTTATTATGTAAACTCAGAGCTTTGGCTTTCCATTATGGTACTGGCGTTGCTGATGCTTTTTACAGTAATCGGCTCAGGCCCGCTCTCTATTGATAATGTTTTAAAAAACCTGTTTCCTGACGATAAGGAACATAAATCTTCATAACGCGATAGTAAATCAACAATGCTTTATCGGAGATATTTATCTTAACAACCTGATGACAGTTAGTTAAACCCACCGCCCGGAGGGCCACCCCCACCCGGTCCGCCGCCATCGGGCGGAGGGCCGCCGCCCGGAGGAGGGCCCATATGACGGTCATTGTTTTTTCCGGATGTATTTTGCAGGCGCAGCGTAAGGGTTAGCATATAATACCTGCCCAACCTGTTTACATTTGATTGTGTTATGTAATTACCGTTTTGGGTGCTGGTATAACCTGTATTCTGATTAAACAGATCAAATGCCGATAAACGAACCGTTGCCAGTTTATTAGGTAAAAAGCGACGCTCAATATATGTATTAAAGATATTTGGGTTTGTAGAACCTTTGTATCCATAGTAGAATGTTTTGTTGTAATCATAGCTTATCGTCCAGTCTTTGAACACATAGTTTTTGCCGGTTAGCCCTAAGGTCCAGGTTCTGAAATTATCGTTTATCCCCGGTTGGGTCAATGAGTTTTTTGACGAGTTGATACTATAGCTGGTATTTGGTTCAGCATCTATTACATCGGCAATATCGATCCTGAATTTTAGCCCCTGTGTGTAAACCAGGTTTTTAGCTATGTTTTTTTCGGTGGTCAAAGCAAACGTTTCGGGTGCGACAGTACTCACGTATGATATATTGTTATTGTAAGCTATGTTACCAATAAAAAACAGGTTGTATTTACGGTCGTCAAAAGGTTTGGCGAATACATAAAAGCCCGATGCAGAATAATAACCATCAGCATTTAAATATTGGGTAGCTACTGTGTTTGAAAGTTTGGTATTAGGCGTATAATTTGCCGGATAAGTGATGGTGTTTGATACAATTTTATCATTGGTTTTTACAAACGACAGGTTGCCGAAAAACACATTACCACTTTCAAAATTGAATTTATTATATCGTAACGAGAAGCTATTGTTAAACTCGGGCTTCAAGTCAGGGTTACCGGTAATGGGGTACGCGGCGTTTGAGAAATCGGTAACCGGCTGCAATTCAGAAAAAGTTGGCGACACCGTAGTACCGCTATAATTGGCACTCAATGACTGTGATCTTGAGAAATTATATACAAAATGCGCTGCCGGCGTAAAGTTAAAAGTGCTTTTACTGGTAGTAAGGCCGGTGGTCGGCGAATATCCTTCCAGCAGTGAAGGTTGTGCTACCACACCTATTACGTAGTTATACTTCTTCTCAATAAATCGATAATTTAACCCAAAGCGATTAGTAGTTAAAGTAAAGTTGTAATTATTACTCAGCATCGCGTAATTGTCTTGGATATTATTTGTTGTAGAGGTATCAGTTACCTTATCGGCAGTGGTATAGGCGCGGTGGTAGTTGTAATTCACCTCAAAATATGAGCGCTTGCTCAACGGATTAATATAAGATACTGCTGCTCCAAGGGTGTCTGTATGGCTGTTGGTATTGATAAACTGACTTAAAGGCGCGGTAGCAGCTGTATTGATGTAAGTGTATACGGGATTTTGATAGGCCCTGCTGGTTGATCGCCCTGCGCCAAAATCAATACTGAAATTGCTGTGCGAATTAATAAACTTATGATTATACAATACATTAATCCCATAATTTGGGGCTGACGAATTGCTTAATGTTTTATAACTATAATTTGACAGCGTAGCCGTATCGCTCACCAAAAGGTTACTGCCGTTGGCGTTGTTGTTTGTACCACCGTATGAGTATGAAGGACTGATCTTTAAATAATTGGCCGTATCAATTTTATACTCCATATTAAAAGTGAAGCGGTGATTTATTTTCGAGTTTTTTTCGGTGCTGTTTTGCGTATTGGTGGTAGGGCTGGTTGTCGACAGGTTATTTTGCAAAACTGAACTCACCAGGTCTACCGAGTTATCTGCAAAGCTATAGCTGCCATAAACGGTTATTTTTTTACCCCAGCTATCTCGATAGTTAAACCCTAAAGAACGCGCAGTAGTGATCCCGTTTGTTGGCGCGTTACCACTTCCGGGAGGGCCAAAATTAAACAGGCTGGTATTGGTATTATTCAAATTGCTTAAAATCGCTATCTGGCGGTTATCATCAAATCTAAAAATGTTGGCCTGGGCTATGTAACGACCTTTGTTAGTTGTGCCGTCAACCTGCGGTAAGGCATCTGCGCCGCCGCCTGCGCTTACCTGCCCAAAACGACCATTATTTTTACCGGGTTTTACATTAATGTTCAAAACGGTTTCGGGTTCGCCGGATTTGATACCTGTCAGGTTAGCCTGGTCGCCATAGTCATTGATCATTTGCACATTGCTTACCGCATTGGCAGGTAAATTTTGTGTAGCGGTTTTTACATCACCTCCAAAGAAATCCTTCCCATTCACCCGTACCTTACTCACTGTCTTTCCCTGGAAGGTGATGTTACCGTTTTTATCTACATCGGCACCCGGCAGTTTCTTGATCACATCCTCTACCATTGCCCCGTCACGAACTTTATAGGCAGCCGCGTTAAACTCAACCGTATCCTCTTTTAGCTTAACCGGATTTATCCCAACAATATTTACCGTATTTAATGTAGTCGACGAGTTTTTTAGCATGATAGGCTTGAGCATCACAGCCGTATTGGCGCTATCTAAAATTATCCGGCGTTTTAACGCGTCATAACCAATAGAAAAAACTACCAGGCTAAACTGGTTGACTTTAACTGCCGGAAAGCTAAACTGTCCGTTAACATCGGCAATCGTGGTAATACTGTCCTTATCGGTAAATAGCTTTACCGTAGCGCCGGGTATAGATACTTTTGCCGTATCGGTAACCGAACCTTTAATTGTACGCCCTGTTTGCGCATAAACGTTTGTGATAGTTATAAACGCCAGCAGCGTTAAAATACAGCTTAATTTCATGGGATAACCTTGCTTTAATACCCCAAAGCAAAACAATTGCCCACGTCTATAAAATTGAAATAGACAGACAGACGGAGTTAACCGATAGAAGGCTATTTTTATCCTGTTACTTAACACTTTCTTATTGAAAGCCTCCCTATTACTTTTTTATAGATGATAATTATTCATCCATCGGTAAATATGCCGTGCTGATAGATTTTAATTGAAACAAGCCACAATCATTTGTAATATTGTTTAATCCCGCGCTGTTAAAATGCCGGGATAGTGAGGAATGATCATACAAAAATCAAGGGCGGGCGTAGTTTCCATATTAATCCAGATATTGGTTTGGTTGGTATTTGCATTAGTGCTGTTATTTAATCTGCCATTAACCAGCGGCATGAACGTGCCTTACCAGTTTTGGATAAAACAAAGCGTGGTATTGGTTATGCTGGTAATAGCATTCTATTTAAACTCCATGGTGTTAGTGCCGCGGTTCCTGCTTAAAAATCGTATCGGGTATTACCTCGGCATAATCTTGCTGATCACAGCGGCTATTTTATTGATAAATGAATATACTGACAGGTGGCTCAATATGCACGTGATCATGGATGCGGCGTTTCATCACCACGGCCCTCACGATAAGCACCCGAGGATAGACTTTATTACCCTTATGATTGTGGCCTTAATGTTCGGTATCAGCATCAGTATTACTACTGTACAAAAATGGCAGGCAGACAAAATGCATAACCAGGTGTTAAAGCAGGAAAAAACGCAGTCAGAGCTTTCCTTTTTGAAGGCGCAGATCAATCCGCATTTCTTTTTTAATACCTTAAATAATATTTACGCGCTTACTTATGTAGACGCAGATACATCACGCAAGGCAATTCACCAGCTTTCGCGTATGATGCGTTATTTGTTGTATGAAACCCCGCAGGCCGATCAATTGATCAGCCAGGAAATTGTCTTTATTAAGGACTACATTAGTTTAATGCAATTACGCCTTACCAACGCGGTTACAATAAATTTCGAGTCGCCGGATAATTTAAATGATATGCCTATTGCGTCCATGATATTTTTGCCTTTTGTAGAGAATGCTTTTAAACACGGTATCAGCACTACAGATCCAAGCTATATCAATATCCTGATCACACAAAAAGATAAGATGTTAGAGCTGTTTGTTACCAATTCTGTAAGTAAAATTCAGAGCGCAGACCTGAACGCTTATGGCGGCATCGGCCTTAACAATACCCGGCGCAGGTTAGACCTTTTATATCCCGGGGATTATAAACTAAAAATAGACGAACTGGTCGAGGCCAATGAATATCATGTCCACCTTACACTTAATTTATCATGATGTTAAACTGCATTGCTGTTGATGACGAACCATTGGCCCTGGGGTTGGTTTGCGCATTTATTGAACAGACACCCTTTTTAAACCTTGTGGGTAAATTTTCAAGCGCTATTGAGGCTTTGAAAGTTATCCATCAGCAAAAAATTGATGTAATGTACCTTGACATTCAAATGCCTGATTTGAACGGTATTGAACTGGCACGGGTACTTGACCACAGCCCTAATAAGCCCCGCATCATATTCACTACCGCGTATAACCAGTTTGCATTGGAGGGTTACCGGGTTGATGCCCTTGATTACCTGCTTAAACCGTTTAACTATGAAGAGTTTCTACGGTCGGCACATAAGGCAATGGCTTATTATGAGCTGGTAAACAAGCCCGGTACTACCATCACAGAAAAAGAGTCGATAGAGAATGATTACCTGTTTTTAAAAGTGGAGTATCAATTAATGCGGATAGCTTTTAAGGATATAGTTTATATTGAATCGTTAAAAGATTATGTCAAGGTTTGGCTAAATAACGGCGAAAAGCCGGTGATGTCATTAACCAGCCTGAAAGCCCTGGAAGAGAAGCTGCCTGCCAGTCGTTTTATGCGCGTACACAGATCTTATATTGTAGCGCTTGACAAGATCAACGCCATTAACCGTAACGCCATTAATATCAATAATATAAACATTACCGTTGGCGACCAATACAAAGAAACGTTCAACCAGTTTGTAAAAAAATGGGGATAGTAGAAATATCGTCGGCCACATTTAAGGCTTTCGTCGGCAAAAACACCCTCTCTGTCGATACATGTAATTTTTATGATTTACTTGTTATAATTTAGTAGTCATAAAGTCAAGCTATTGACTCTGTGATAAGGTTTAGGTTTATCCCCGGTAGTGGTACCGGGGATTTTTTTTGCCTTAATTTTTTGCCTTGATTTTTTGCCTTGATTAATTTCCCAAAACACTAAAACACTGTATTTAGATTATCCGGCACATTAAACAAATTAAATCTTGATATAGATCTTTCTTTTATCAAGCACATAGCCAACTAACCAGCAAAGCATCGTATAACAAATTGCAAATACTAAAGTACCAAACGCACCGGGGAACAGGCGCTGATAAAACACCTGGTTTATCCAATCGTAAAAGCTAAGCTGTGGCTTTACCCAAACCGTCTGGAAAACAGTAAGCATCAATTCTGACAGTAAGTATATGGCCAGCGAGTTACGGCCCAGAATGAGGAAAAACTTAGTCCCTCTTTTTATTTGTTTTATTTCGATAGCAAAAACCATAAAACCCAATAGTAAAAGATCTATACCAATGGTCAGTAAAGCAAATGTGCTTGTCCATAATTTTTTGGCGATCGGGAAAAACTGGGCCCAGAATAAAGCCAGAGCGATCAGTAACACACCACACATAAACAGCCGTGCAACCGATTCATAGTTTTTACCCTTACGCTGAATAAATGATCCTGCAAGGAAACCACCGATCACGTTCACTATACCGGTCATGGTACTCAAGAAACCTTCGGGATCAAAGGCTATAGGGCCACCTTTGTCATGGTACAAATGGTCATTACCTAAAATGGCTATATCCATACGTGTACCCGCGTTTCCAAGCATGGTATATTCCTTCCCTGTTTCGCCAAACAACAGCAGGAAAACCCAGTAACCTATCAGCAGCGCTACGGATATAATGATGGACATTTTTTGCGAACAATAATGAACTATCAAAGCGCCAAAAAAATAACACAGGGCAATACGCTGCAGAACCCCCATTATCCGGGTGTGGCTTAACGGATTAAACACCCACGCACCAGCTTCGCGGTGAAAAAAGGGGAACCAGTACATTAAATAGCCTAACAGGAAAATAATGACCGTGCGTTTTAAGATCTTGCCGATAAAGGCAGCATCGGTTTCAAATTTCTTTTTTGAAAAACTAAGCGCGTTACCCACAGCGAATAAGAAAGATGGAAATACAAGATCCGTTGGTGTAAAACCTATCCAGGGCGCATGGTCAAGCGGTGCCCAAACATCGGCCCCTGATCCGGGCGCGTTTACAATGATCATAAAACAAATGGTCATCCCGCGGAAAACATCAAGTGCTGTAAATCTTTCGGTCGCTATAGCCATATGGTAATGTATTAATTAAGTTTAGCGGTAACGTTAACTACACTCCTGTTCGCGTCAGGCTCGGTAACTACCTGTGTCTTGCTGATCGGTTTGCCATCCTCATCATATACCACCAGGTGGTTCACACCCGCGTTTAACCAGCTCTCAGGAATGTACAGGCTTTTCATATCCAGTTTTTCAGGGTACCGGCCTAAATTATGCCCGTTAACCCAAACCGACCCGTGGCCTAATCCTACAGGATCAAAACGCCAGATCAGTGTACGGTCTTTTACCTGCGGTACACTAAATGTGGTACGGTAAAAAACAGGCCCGCTGGTTTCTTTAACTTGTGTAAGTTTTGCCCAACCTTTAACACTCAACGCATCGCCCGGGCCACCTTTCAGTTCCCATCCGGTTACAGCAGTAGCATCACCGATAGCGTTAATTTTAACAGGCTGATCTATCCCGCCCTCGTTAGAATGATTTTCTATAAATACGCTCAAGGTTAACGGCTTTTTTAAGGCTTCGGCATCGTTAATAGCTACCTCAAAAGGCTGATCCCAACCTTCATGATGGGCCATTTCTTTGCCATTAATAAATACCGTGGCATTTTCGTCAACACTCTTAAAGTACAAGGTTATTTTTGCGGTACCTGCAGGTTGTTGCGGTATAGTAGTTTTAAACCAACCGTAACCTTCTTTCCGGTTAAAGGCATCATCGCCAATTTTATATTTTTTGTAGGCTGACGCGTCAGCTATCGGTCCCAATTTAACATCACTCTTTTGAGTCGCTTTAGCAAAATACCAATCGGTTAACCCCGTAATAAAAGGACCGCCCTTTTTGATGACGGCGCTGCCGGACACCCCTTTGTTATCGATCTTATCTATCGGCCCGATGTATGACACCAATTTATCCCTGCCATCATGCGCGGTGAAAATAGCCAGCGTATGTTTGCCTTTTTTCAGGTTTAACGATACCTCATTTTTACTTAAGTTCCATGTGGCGGCAAGGTTACCATCAACAAAAGCCTGCCCCCTGCCGTTGCCTTTTATCTGTAAGGTGTATTTACCTTCTGATGGCGCGGTTACAGTTGTGCGGTACCAGGCATCGGCAGTGATATCGCCATCAGCACCCATAGGCTGGGGATCTTTTGACTTAAGCCAGCCGCTTGTATTTACCGTTGTAGCAGCAGATAATGCCCCGCTTTTGTATTCCCAGTTATTCAGCGTTATATTTTTAACCGTTTGATCTGCCACGGCGCCAACATTAAATGGAATTGCCGCATTAGCTGTATACAAAACGGCAACTTGCTGACCGTTTTGCTTTAATGGCGTTTCTGTAGTGATATGCAGTTGCTGATCTTTTATCGACGCGTCGCCAACATAGGCTAACCCACTAATGATATAGTTTTTGCCGGCTATTTCGGTGATCCACGTTTTATTCGTCTGTTGCCTGTTCATGGCTAAAATGCGGATGGTTTGATTGCCGCTTTTAAAAGTATAGGTTACAGGTTTTGCTGCCGATGGCATAGTTTCATTGATGGTTGCCGTGCCGTTACTTATTTTCACGTCGGACGATGTTGATAAAGCTCCACTTTTCACGCCGAATTGCAATAACACTGGCGACTTCTCCTCGGCATCAACAATAATCGTAGTGGTATTTTCTTGTTTCACCACAGCAAAAACACGGGTAAGCGCCCAGTTAAGGGTAACATCACCGTTTATTTTAAAGTTGTGAACTAACGGATAGATCTCTCCCGGCTTGATCGTGATTTTTTTATCAGCCGTAAGGCTTTCGGCACCGCTGATATTCAAACCTGTGTTCACCTCTTTTTTGCCGGGATTATCCAGAAATATGATATCGCCCGCCAGGCTTGTCCTTGCGGTAACTTTTATCGCCGAATCGCTTGCTACATGCGGGTAAGCCGAGGTTGCATCTGTACCGTTTTCCAACACATTTTCAAAACTGCGTGAAAACCATGCCGCGCGTTTAAAAGTGTAATACAATGGCCGCAGATCTCCGGTCTGCCCTATTGCCGAACCGTAATCGTACGATGCCGCGTCCTCATCATTATTGGTATAACCAAAGTTTGAACCGCCATGTGCCATGTAATAATTGTAGCCGTTACCACCGCGCGAAATTATTTTCCAGGTACGTCTGTCATACAAGTCATCATCACCCGACTTTGCGCCGTATTGCGAGTACCAAACACTCCAAAACTCGGTCGACATCCATGGGTTGGGTCTTTTTACGTCATCCAGTTGATCATCGCCCGCAGGGTCGCTGCCATGGTGTAAACCACTGAAAAAGTAAGGTACTTGCAGGCCCAATTGCAGGGCTTTTGTCTGCAGGCTTTTAAAATACCCGTCTACCACTATATCGCCCCAGCTTTTTGGATGCTCGTTTTCTAACTGCACCAGTATTACCGCGCCGCCATTGTTGATCTGACTTTTAAATACTATCGGCAACAAATGGTCAAAGAAACGATCCACATATTGCTCAAAAGGTTTATTATCCTCGCGTACGCTTACACCTTTTTTAAATTTGAGCCATATCGGGTAACCGCCCAGGTCCCATTCGGCGCAATAATACGGACCGACACGCACTATGGCATACAAGCCCAGATCTTTAACTAATTTAAGGAAAGCCCCCAGGTCACGGTCGCCGGTAAAATCGAATTTGCCTTCGGTTGGCTCGTGGAAGTTCCACATGGTGTAGATCTCAATACAATTAAAGCCGGCGCGTTTTATCCTCATCAACCTGTCATACCAAAGCTGGTGCGGAATGCGGGCATATTCTAACCCTGCCGATACAATGAACGTACGTTTGCCGTTAACCAAAAAACCTTTGCTGTCAAAATCTATATATGGTTTGGCTGCCGCCGATGCCGGGAAAATATGGTCGTTTGACTGGGCATTGGCCGTCAAAGAAAAGTTTAATAAGATGAGTATTGTTAAAAACGCGTAAAGACTCCGGGTCATTTGTATTGGGGATTAATAGGATTGTTGTATGATGTTGTTGTATTTTGCGAATAATAATTTTGACTGCTCAACGGCATCGCCTTTTATTTTATCAGGATAAGCATTGTCATGTTTGTTCACCCAGCCCCACTCCCAGTCCTTCACCTGCTTATCAAATGCTTTATCATCAAACGTAGCGCCTGCTGCCATTGCTTTATCTAAGGCCGAAATATAAAGCTGCCAGCGTTGTTTGTAGAATCCTTTTATCAAGCCTGCCCATTGGCGGTTTGAGTATTCGCGCAGCTCGCTTTCTTTATCGCCCCATAAAGTTACCAGGTCGCGGGCGTTAAGTTCGTACAGGTTCTTCTCACCTTCGGTGATCCCGTTGGCCCGCGCATCGCTGATCCATTTGCCTAACAGAAAATCCTTGCGGGTACTTAGTAAAGCATCTATATCGTCCATTAACTGCAAAAAGGCGGTGCTGTTAGTTTTGAAGCCTTGCTTATCGCCGGATTTGTAGGCGGCAACCATTTTTTGTTGTAAAGGCAGGGCATAGTTGGCCAGTACCTGGCGAGTTACATCCACCAGGTCATATTGAAAACCATCACTTTGTTTCAGGCTGTCGGCAGCGTTTATGAGCAATCCCCAGGCTTTTATTAATTGCTTGGGGTCATAACTTAACTGGGTCAATACCCTGTCAATGGTCGGCTTCATGGTTGGCCTGGCTACAATGATCGACTCTGGTCCACCCTCACTAAGTCCGCTGCTGTAAACGCTGTTTAATAACAGGTGCCATGCTTGTTTTGCCTGGCTGTTATCCTGCGCGTAGCGCCTGCGCGCGTAATCGCTCACCCAGGCATCAGCATCAATAGGTGTATCGCGCCATACATTTTCCAGCATCAGCTCAAATAAGGCGGGGTTTTGCTCTATCCCCTCGGGAGTAAGGCCTATGCCCTTTAAGTTTTTCGATTCGGGGTCATGCAACGCTATTGCCGGGTCGGCGGCCACGTGGCGCATTCTGCCAAACAAACTGATATTGCCGCCAAAGTTTTGCAGCATGCTCCAGATCCAGGGCTTGCCATAATAAGCCTCGGTACGGTTCCAAACCGGGTGCGACTCGCTGTACAAGTCCAGTACGATCATCTGATCATTGGGGACAGCATTTAATAAGGCCTTGATCTGCTGTGGCTGCCAAAACTGGTTGTTATAATGAAACATCCAACCCTGCATTACCCATACCGCTTTCGGATCGGCAGCAGCCATCGAGTTAAAAACCTTTTTACTCATGCCATCCAAATAGGTAGAATCATTAGTTGGCGGTGTGTTTTCATTAAACGTATCGGCCGAATACAAGTGATCCGTACCAAACTCTTTTGTCTGTGCATCGATATATTTTTTGCCGATGGTCTCAAACATCGGGTCGTCCGGGTCAAGGATATATACATCAGGGAAACCGGCACCCCAGTTGGTCTTTTTAACCTTAGCGCCTGGAAACTTATCTTTAAACGATGGTGGCACATGCCCGGTGAACGAGGACAACACCGGAGTCATGCCAAAGGATCTTTCGCGCTCCAGGATCTTTTTTTGTAGTGCTTTGTGGGTATCCATCCAGTTTTGCGGCAGCGGGCCACCCCAGGCATCCAGGTTACCCATCCAAAACCACGAAAAATAAGCAGGGCCGCAAAAAAACGCGTCCAATTGTTTATCGGTAAAACCCATGTCTTTATAAACGCCCTGCCAAATGGCTTCTTCGCCGGTAATAGCCAGCGGCATATTGATACCATTCAGCGCCATCCAATCAATTTCCTTTTGCCAGCGACTCCAGTCCCACCAGGCCATGGAGTAATTGAAAGTGCAGTAATTGAGGTAATAGCGGTATTGGTATGGAGTTGATTTATGAACCTTGCCTTTAACCATTGGCAGGCTTGCAGGCAAATTTAAATTTGTGCCGTTCCACCCGATATCTGCAAAGCAATAAGTTTTAAGATAGTAATTTAAGGCCCCGGCAACTGATAACCCGTTGCTGCCGCGCAGAATTATTTTACCATCGTGGTTGTCTAACTCGAAGGCATCTTTACCGTTATCCTGTGCAATGGATTCAATTAGAAACGACCCTGATCTACCGGGAACAACACGCTCAATAAAATCATGCACCGCCTTTTGGTCGACCTGGGCATGAACGTTTAAACTACATACAAAAACAACAAATATGATCAGGCTTTTTTTCATTGAGCGTACAAGCAATTTTAAAAATCATCTAAAATTAAGCTTTTACAGCAAAACGCCTATTTATTCAGCGCATTTATATTATTTGGCGATATTTTAACATCAGTGCAATGATCCAATTTAACCAGATCATCTATCTTTTTTAATTGACCTTTAAGCTGAATATCATTATTGATCAACCGGATACTGGCCGTATTCTTCGCAGATAATATGTTGTTATCCTTTAAGTAAAAATGATTGCCGATCATAGTGATATTTGAATGTACAGCAACATTACCCGTTTCCTGGTTTTCAGGATGGATGGCAATCACCGGTTCGCCGCAATAATAAAAGTTATTGCTGCTGATAGTAAGATCCTTAACCATGCCCGACTCGTACCAGTTAGCGGCATCATCACTAACGGACACGCCACTCATGTGCGTACGCTGAAAGTTATTGTTTTCGATCACGATTTTGCGCCTTGTGGTGGTAAGTATTCCCCTCGTCGGGATCCTTGCTATAGTAGTATGATGGATCCACACCTGTGGTGTTGCGGTAGTGTTTTCAATAGCATCGCCCAACTGTACATCAGCGGTAACAGGCGATTGCAAAGTGAGCAGGATCTCTTTATCATTTAACATCTTTGATTCGGTAACCACATTGCTGCCATAAGCCAATAGCGTTTGGGGTTTGATGAAATCGATGCTATCGCCCTCGGCATAAGCATTAAAGCCATAGGTTTGGTCATGCATAAACTTTACCCTGAGTTGTTTTGCGGCTGGCTTTTCAATGATCTTCAAGTGAATGCCGTGCACGTTAATAGCATCGTCATTAGCGCCAGATAGGTAAGAGTTGCCAACCTCGATCTTGCCCTTACAGCCTGCAAAATGCAGGATATCCGCCCAGGCGGCACAAGTACGACCAGATGATGCCGACGGCTTTACTGCGACGTGATCTATTTTGATGTTATTGCAATATTGGCTCACTACACCCATACCGTGCATAAAATAGATGTTAAGATCTTTTAACCACAGATTACTGCTGTTACGCATGAATATGCCGGCGCAGTCGCGGGTTACGTCGCGGTTCTGATAGATCAGTCCGGCTTTAAATCCGGGATTCTTTGCAAAATGGATCCGGACCTTGTTACCGCCCATCGAACTGAATTTAGCTTTTTCAATAGATATATCTGTTCTTTCCAGCTCATTTGTAGCAGGGTCAAGAACCTGCCAGTACCAGCCGGGGCGATAACTCCAACCTTCGCCCTGCCAGGTAAGCAGGCTATCTTTGATGGTATATTTTGAGTCTTTATTGATCAGCACATCAGCATAATTATTTGTAACCGACAGCACCTTCAATTCGGATACCGTTGGGCGCTGGTAATCAAAATTTAAGCCGCTTAAGCGGATATGATCGCAGGCGTTTACAAATGTTTCTATCATTTTGCCACGCAATACTATGGTGGCAGCGTTGGACGCTTCGACGTCAACATATTTACAACTGTCAAACATCAGCGCGATGGCTTTTAAAGCGTAAGGCGTATCATTGGTATTGGTGATATGCAGTTGCCTTTTAGTCGCGCCATCCGGGAAGAAGTTATACCTGCCCGGCGCGAACCATACTTTAACCGGTCGTTCTTTGGTTCCCATGGCTTTTAATACCAGCGAAGTGTGAAAAGAGCCGGGAGCAATTACCTTAACCCCGTCACCCGCCGAAAGCGTAAGCCGGTTAAGCTGCTCAAAGGTCTTCCAGGGTTTGCCAACAGCTGTGCCGGTATTATGATCATTGCCTTTGGCCGGATCTATAAAATAGGTAATACCTGCCGACGGGCGCGTGTGCTTAGCCTGCGCTTTCAGACCAAGCGCGAAGAAAAGCGCGAGGACTATCAGTATAGATGATCTTGAAAATAGATTACCGGTCTGCATTATTTAGTTAAATTGGTGTAGCAACACAATTATCAGCAATAAATATTTGATTAACTAACCCCATGTCGTCCTAAAGCGGGCTTTAGATAATATCATTAAATACAATGGCAGTATTGCATAATTCGGCGTTAATTGTTAACCTTAGCTTTGTGATGGTTTGCATTAAATCCAAGCCGGTCAACCAACAACCAATAAACTTTTACTGATACGATATGACTAAAAAGTGCCTGCCAATTATAGTGTTTGCCTTAGTTCTCTGTATGCAGGTATCGGCGCAAGTGCAGTCACTGCCTTTTAGTAACTATATCCAAAAACGGGGCGGATTGGTAAATGTAGAACACGCGATCAATACTCGTAAAGACGTAACGGTAGCCTTCTTAGGCGGGTCGATCACCTATAATCCGGGGTGGCGACAAATGGTTTGCGGGTATTTGAAAGACAGCTACCCCAAGGTCAACTTCAGGTTCATAGCCGCGGGCATTCCCTCCCTGGGTAGCCTGCCGCATGTTTTCAGGTTGCAGCGCGATGTGTTGGATTCGGCCAAAATAGACCTGTTATTTCTTGAAGCCGCCGTAAACGACCAGGTGAACGGCACTGACAGCGTTACGCAGGTGAAGTCATTAGAAGGTATTGTAAGGCATGCCCTGAAAAGCAATCCATATATGGATATCGTGATGATGTCCTTTGCCGATCCCGATAAAACCAACCTTTACCGGAAAGGGCTGGTGCCTACATCTGTAGCCAACCATGAACTGGTTGCCGGGCATTATAACCTGCCATCCATCAACCTGGCAAAAGCGGTAACCGACAAACTGGCCAACAAAGAGTTTGACTGGGATAAGGATTTTAAGGACCTGCACCCCGCACCTTTTGGCCAACGCCTGTATTTTGAAGCGATAAGGACTTTGCTGGCTGCCGAACTAAGCGTCCCAGCCAAGACCCGCGATCATACCGATAAACACGACATTACTAAAATACCACTGCTTAACCCAGACAGCTTCACCAATGGCAGTTATTTAAACATCAGCAACGCGCATACAGGTGCCGACTGGACCCTATACAAAAGCTGGACACCAACCGACCACATTGGCGTTAGAGATGGCTTTGTGAAAGTGCCGGTATTAGAGGGTACCAAAGCCGGTTCAACCTTAACTCTGCCGTTTAAAGGCAATGCCATAGGGATGGCCGTGGTGTCGGGCGCGGATGCGGGAATAGTAAAGTATAGCATTGACAACGGGCCCGAAAAACAGATCGATCTTTATACGCAATGGAGTTCGTCGCTGCACCTGCCCTGGTATGTGCTATTTGCCAGCGGGTTAAAAGAAGGGTCGCATCAGCTTAGGCTGACCATCAGCAGCGATAAAAACAAAGGCAGCGCCGGCAATGCCTGCCGCATTGTTTACTTTTTGGTGAATAAGTAAACAAACATCATCTTTCTTTATGATGATTCGGATAAATTTCGGGCCGTTTTGCACGGCTTTTTCATAGCGATGGGTTTAAAACCCATCGCTATGATGGCATAATGCTTTGGTTCTTGATCTTTATGAAAATGATCTTATTGTTTTTATGCGCCTCCCGGCACTTTTCTTTGGCTAAATAATTAAGTTTGCTGTCCTTACAGTTAAAACCACATTATGAAATTATATAGCCTATCCGTATGGTGTTTTGCAGGCCTGTTTTTGGCAAACACTACCATTGCGCAGCAAAGCCCGACAGCCAACTATTCATTTAACCGCTCCCCGTTAAAGCAGGGTGCCTATGTGCAATTACCGCTGGGCAGCATTAAGGCCAAAGGCTGGCTGCTTAAACAGTTGGAAATGCAAAAAGATGGCTTTACCGGCCATGCTGAAGAACTGTACCCCGGCGATAACGACCTGGGGCCAAACTCCGACTGGCTGGGTGGCACCGGTAACGGATGGGAAAAGGTAGCTTATTACGTTAAGGGCCTGGTGTCATTAGCTTATACTTTGGATGACCCTGCGCTTAAGGCAAAGGCAAAAAAGTGGATAGACTATACCCTGTCGCACCAGCAGGAAGACGGGCTTTTCGGTCCACCTAAAATGAAGGACTGGTGGCCGCGCATGCCCTACATGTATGCGCTGCAAAGCTATTATGAGGCCACAAATGACAACCGGGTAATACCTTGCTTAAGCAAATACTTTAAATACCAGTTGGCTCATTTAGATGCCGAGCCGTTAGATGCCTGGGGCAAATCACGCGCCGGTGATAATATTGAGCTGGTGCTATGGGTGTACAACAAAACCGGCGACGCTACCTTACTGCAGCTGGCCAATAAGCTAAAAACACAAGCCTATCAATGGCAGGATATCTTTACCAATAACAAGTTTCATTTTTATGGCGATGATTACCAGCCAAGGCACATGGTAAACGTTGCTCAGGCCTTGAAATTCCCGGCGGTTGTGTCCGAGTTTTCGGCCGAGCCGATCTACAACACCGCTATGCAAAAAGGTATAGCCCATATCCTGTATGAGAACGGGCAGCCCGAGGGCTTGGGCGCGGGTACCGAACACATGTCGGGCCATAGCTCGGTAGAGGGGGTTGAAACCTGTACCGTGGTGGAGTGGATGCAAAGCCTGGAAACCGCGTCGCGCGTATTTCATGACGCTAAAATTGGCGATCATTTGGAGAAAGTGGCCTTTAATGCCCTACCCGCCCAATTTAGCCGCGATTTGAAAGAACACTCGTACTATACCCTGCCCAACGAGGTCCGAGCGGCAGACGGCCAGCATGGCTTTAACCAGGATTATGGCAACGGCTTGTTGTTAAGCCCCTACTCGGGCTTCCCTTGCTGCCGTTATAACATGCACATGGGTTGGCCCTACTTTGTTAAAAACAGTGCTATGGCCACCCCTGATGGCGGTCTGGCTATCAATACTTACGGACCAATGGAGATCAGCGCCCTTGTGGGTAAAGGTAAAAAGGTTAAGGTGACAGAAGATACCAACTATCCTTTTGAAGAGCAGATCAGGTTAAATGTGGCCTTGTCAGGTCCGGCTTCGTTCCCTGTTCATTTACGCATTCCGGCATGGTGCTTAAACCCGCAAGTTTCGGTTAACGGCAAAGCGCTGCCGGGCGTTCAAAGCGGCGAGATGCTGGTGATCAGCAGGAAATGGAACAATAACGACAAGATCAGCATCAACTTCCCGATGCATGTGGAAACCGAGAAACAGGTAAACAATGCCATAAGCGTTGAACGCGGGCCTATCGTTTACTCGCTAAAGATCAATCAGGCGGTAACCAACATCAAAGAACATAAGGTTGCAGGCTTTTATGATACCCAGATCGTTCCCTCATCGCCGTGGAACTATGGCCTGCTGCTGGATAACAGCAAACTGAACGAGCAGTTCAAAGTGGTTAAAGGCAAGATGACCGACGACCCTTTCCTGGCGGACCAAACCCCTGTGGAACTGAAAGTAAAGGCCAAACAGATCCCTTCATGGACCTTAGATCAGCGCGGCACATCTGCGTTTGACGTACCGTTGAGCCCTGTACCATCAGCCGCAAAGACAGAGGATGTTACCCTTGTGCCGTTCGGCTCGCAGAACATCCGCATCAGCGTGTTCCCTACCATTGGTACAACCGTTTGGAACACCAAGCATTTAAGCGAAGACTTTACCGACAACACCGCAAAAGGCTGGGTGATTTACGGCGGCAGGTGGTATTATGAAAACAACGCCATCAACTGCGGATCGATAGACGTTAACAACTCGGGCACCGGCGCCAAGATAGTGGCTACAGGCACCAACTTTGCCAACTTTACCTACAGTGCCAACGTGGCGGTTAACAGCGAGGGCGACGCGGGCCTGATCTTCAGGGTGGCTAAACCGGCCATTGGTTCTGAAGCGTACGAAGGTTATTATCTGGGCCTTAACGCGCAAAAAGGCACCATCGAGCTGGGCAAATCAAGCAATGGCAAATGGGTGGTGATAGCCTCGGCCAAGCAGGACCTTAAGACCGCCGAAACCTACCGCATAAAAGTTAAAGCCAACGGCGATAAATTCGAGGTGTTTTTAAACGATGCTGCCGCGCCTGTAATTACCGCTACCGATAGTGAATACAAAACAGGCAGTGTAGGTTTAAGGACATACCGTGCTTTGGCTAAAATGGATAATGTGGAGGTGGATGCGTTGTAGGCGTGTGGTGTTCCACGCGAATGTGTGACGGTTGGTACAGTTGGAACAGCACTTTTAATTAAACTACTGTAAATTAAGCAATTGCTAAAAACAGGTGGTACAGATTGGTACAACATAACACACAGGATAAGTCAGTGAGTTTATAGCTGAAAATGTTACAAATAGTTGTATATAAGATTATTGTATTTTTCTGTAAAACGCAAAGGCGCAAGTAGCATTTGTCCGCTTAACTGCCCGACATGCTTGTGCTACCCAGGGGTCTGATGGGGATATAACAGTATAAGAAATTTCTGAGATGGAAAATGTAAAGATAGTTAAGGCAACGAGCGCCGATGCGGACCAATTGCAGAAAATAGCAAGTGAAACGTTTATAGAAGCTTTTTCGGCCGTAAATACCGAAGAGAATATGAAACATTATCTTGAACAAAACTTATCACTGACTAAACTTACTGAAGAAATAAACAATCAGGGATCGACATTCTATTTTGCGGTGTTTGAAGACACAACAATCGGCTATCTAAAGATCAATACCGGCAAGGCTCAGACAGAGTTAAAAGATGATCTTGCTCTTGAAATTGAACGAATCTACGTTATGAAAGCCTATTATGGTAAAGGAGTAGCAAATATGTTATATGATCAGGCCATTGAAACTGCTTTTGAAATCAATGCAAATTATGTATGGCTTGGCGTATGGGAAGAAAATCCCAGAGCTATCAGTTTCTATACAAAAAACGGATTTGTCCCTTTTGATAAGCATATCTTCAAATTAGGCAGCGATGTACAGACAGATATCATGATGAAAAAAAACTTATAACTTTTACAATAAAGGCACAAGTAGCCTTTGCCCGCTTAACTGCCCAATATACTTGCGCCAGCCTGGGCTTGCAGGAGTGAAAGGAAAACTAACTATCTGAGTTGCTTAACCTATCGCCTTTGTTTTAAAAAATAACTAATAATTAAATTAAAAACTTTTATCGAAAACCCGGGTTTGGTTTTTGATGAATCTGTACGAGCAATTGCCTTACTGGTTAATGAAGGACGGCCTTGTGGCCCAGTATCCTTCATTAGATGAAAACCTTGAGGTAGACGTAGCCGTGATGGGCGCGGGCATAAGCGCCGCGCTTACCGCCTGGCACCTTAAAGAAGCCGGCTTAAGTATTGCTGTGTTTGACCGTCGCCACGTAGGGCTTGGCAGTACTGCTGCCAGTACAGCTTTCCTGCAGTATGAGATAGACACGCCACTTACCGAACTTACCAAATTGGTAGGCGAACAAAACGCAGTACGGGCTTACCAACTCTGCCGTGAATCGATCTATACCATCGAGAACCTTTGCGCGACACTGAAACCACATTTCGATTTTCATATCGTCCCCAGCCTGCAATATGCTACTTATCAAACCCATGTCGCCAAACTCAGGGCAGAATATGAGCTAAGAAAAAAGCATGGTTTTGTGATCGACTGGCTAGACCCCAAAGACATTCAAAGTAAGTTTAATTTCGATGCGCCGGCAGCTGTCTTCAGCAAAGACGGCGGCGAGGTTGACGCTTATTTATTAACACACGCGTTATTTAAAGACCTGGTAAAACATGGCCACCGGGTTTTTAATAATACCCAGGTGCAAGATATTGAATATAACCATGGAGTTACATTAACCATGAAAAATGGTGTAAAGGTAAAAGCCAAAAAACTGGTAATAGCCTGCGGGTATGAAAGCCTGAAATATATCCCAAAGAAAATTGCGGATATCAATTCGACCTATGCGCTGGTTTCTGAACCGCTTTCAAAAGAGTATTTCTGGCATAAAAACAGTCTTGTTTGGGAAACCGCCGTTCCCTATCAATATTTTAGGGTGGTGAGCGAGAACCGCATCCTGATAGGCGGCTGCGACGATCCTTATCATCATCCGCATATCGCGCCAAATATTATCGCCGGGAAAACTAACCAATTAGTAGCGGCATTTAGAAAAAGGATGCCTCACATTCCTTTAAAGGCAGATTTTAGTTGGGCAGGAGCCTTCGCAAGTACAAAAGACGGACTGCCTTATATTGGCAGTATCCCCGAACGCCCCAATACCTATTTCGCATTGGGATTTGGCGGTAATGGCATCACCTTTAGTGTTATTGCAGCAGAGATCATTCGCGACCTGATCTTAAATAAAAAAAATAACAATACACATCTGTTTGAATTTAACCGATAACCCATGAAAGCATTATTCATCAACTGCACACTTAAACGCAAGCCGGATTTCAGCAATACCGGCGCGCTTGCCGAAAAAGCTGCCCAACAATTGCGCGGACAAGGTTTTGCAACAGAGATCATCAGGCTGAATGATTATAACGTATTAACCGGCAATACATCGGACGAAGGAAATGGTGACGAATGGCCGCTGATCCTGGAAAAAATCAAAGCCTGCAACATTTTTGTAATTGCCACCCCTATTTGGATGGGGCATCTGGCATCCACTTCTCAAAAAGTTATAGAAAGGCTCGATGCTATTTTCAGAGATGAGGACTTGATGGATAAGGAAACAGGACAATATATGCCTTACAATAAAGTTGCAGGCTGTTTAGTAACAGGTAATGAAGACGGCGCACACAGTTGTGCAGCGCAAGTGCTTTGGTCATTGCAGGAAGTTGGATTTACTATTCCGCCTAATGTTAATGCTTATTGGGTAGGTATGGCAGGCGGTGAAAAAGATTACGTGGAAGCCGGTGGAGAACGATACCTGTATACTAACAAAAGCCTGCGTTATATGACCGGCAACCTGGCTTTTTTTGCCAAACTCCTCGCTGATCATCCTATTACAACAAATCTGAATGATGCAGCTGAAAAGGCAGAAGAAGAAAGCGATAAAGAGGATCAATAAGAATATCTGTTTTTTACAGGCTTATCTCCTCACCGGTCGAAGTTGCACTCATTAAACTTCGACCAATGTCCATTCATTTATCATATCGACATTTTGAACGTTTAGCAACACTTTTTGAACGTTGCCCTATCGGCCGTAGCCTGTAAATAAGCTACCTTTGGTTTATCAAAATGAAGATCAGAGCAACAAATACCACAGAGCTGGCGCAAGTATGCAGCAATGGCATGTGGGCTGAGTACTTGTGCCATTAATTATAGTAATAAAGACACAAGTAGCCTTTGCCCTCTTAACAACCCGACATACTTGCGCCAACCGATGATTTGCATGATATAAAATCAGTAACTTAGTTGTATGAACCTAAAACATCTGCCCAAACTTCTGCTATCCATCCTGGTAATAGCGCAAACATCCTGCACGCAGTCACCCCCTACTCAACAGGCAATAATTTCTGATTTCGGCAAGCAGCTAACAGATGATATAACGCACGATAACCAGCACGCCGGGGTTTCTGCAGCTATTATCAAAATGACAAAGTGATCTGGTCGCACGCGTTTGGCTATGCTAACATGACTAAAGATGTACCTGCTGATACGGGAAACATTTATCGCATAGGCTCCATTACCAAAACATTCACAGCCACTTTATTGATGCAACTGGTTGAAGAAGGAAAAGTAAAGCTGGATGACCCGGCAGAAAAATACGTGCCTGAGGTTAAAACAATTGCAGGCTATGCTGCCGATACCAAGTTCACTCTAAAGCAGTTAGCTTCGCACACTTCCGGATTAAAGAGGGAACCGGATACGCCGGGCTTTGATGTGGGACCGATAGAAAAATGGCAGGATAAGCTCATATCACTGCTGCCAAAAACAGCATTTAACAGTAAACCGGATAAACAACAAATGTATAGTAATATAGGCTTTGCTATTTTGGGCCTTGCTTTAGAACGGGCAACGGGAGTTCCATACATACAAATGGTTCAGCAAAGAATATTCAAACCTTTGCACATGAACAATTCTTTTTTTGTGATAACACCCGATAAGTTGCCCCACCTTGCTCAAGGCATATCCAATTACAGGGAAGCGGTAGCAGACACTGTAAGGCCTGTTACTGAACTTGCCGGACGCGGTTATAAAGTGCCCAACGGCGGTATTTTTACAACTATCGGCGATCTTTCAAAATTTGCCATATCCATGATGGTAAAACCTTATCTGCTAAAGGCATCAAGCCTGCAACAAATGCAAGAGGTACCTAAGGCAGGAAAAAATTATGGTTTAGGATTAGCTGTATTTGAAAGGACGAAATTTATGGGCCATAGTGGCGGGGTTCCGGGCTATACTTCAGTGTTTTTTATAGATAAGGATACACGTTATGCAGTCATATTGATGTATAATTATAATGTCTATAATACAAACCCTGAAAAGACAGCGATCGATTTGTTGAAGAAATTAAAAGATTAATTGATGTTACTATAAAAATGCAGGTAGCTTTTGCTACTGGTCACTGACTATCCGCTCATTAATATTTTGAACGTTTGGCAACACTTTTTGAACGTTGCCCTATCGGCCTTAGCCTGTAAATAAGCTACCTTTGGTTTATCAAAATGAAGATCAGAGCAACAAATACCGCCACAGAACTTATAACCATCTTTCGCTACGATACCGAAGTCGCCAGTGTTAAGAACAAGGTTAGCCTGCAGCAAAATTTATTCAGTTTCCTGCTTGAAGGAGAAAAAACGGTTTATTACGCCGGTTCAACTATTATGATCAATCCTGAAAAATTCCTGCTGCTTTCTGCCGGGAACTGCCTCATGAGCGAAATGACCGCTTTAAAGGGCGGGGCTTACCGCAGCCTGCTGATAAAGTTTGACAATAAGGTACTTGTTGATTTTTTCACTGCGCACCCGGACCTGCTCTACATTAAAGCCGGCAAGTTTAAGGAGGAACCCGTATTGCTATTTGAAAAAGATGCCTTCCTGCATAACTTTATTGAATCGCTGGTGTATATGCTCGGCAAGCCGCTTTCTGCCAATATGCAGCTGCTCAAACTCAATGAATTGCTTTTATACCTTGGCGAAAACTATCCCGGCCAGTTGCAAAAGCTGCGTAACAGCCAGGAAGACGGCGACGAGATCATGATACGGCAGGCAGTGTCGGCTAATATCGGCCAGTCGGTAACTGTAAGTGAACTGGCCTTTTTATGTAACATCAGCTTATCGACATTTAAGCGGCGCTTCGCTAAAATTTATGGCACATCGCCAAATAAATGGCTGCTTGAAAAAAGAATGGAGAAAGCGGCAGAGCGGCTTAAACAAGGCGGCCACAAAGCCAGCGAGATCTATTACGACCTGGGTTATGAGAATTTGTCCAGTTTTATCCAATCCTTCAAACAAACGTATGGGGTCACGCCCAAACAGTATCAATTAAATAATTAAAAATATATGAACAAAGCCTATTTTACGGCCTTAGCTGCTTACAACAGCTGGGCGAACGCCAAAGCTATGAGCTGGCTCCTACAGATCAGCGATGAACAATGGGAACAAATTAATGCCAGTAGTTTTAGCAGCGTTAAACAAACCGCGGTGCACATTGCCAGTGCAGAAAAAATATGGATCGACTTTTGGACAAAAGCGCCCAATCCGGTTTATCTTTCATCCTATTTCCAGGGTTCAAGGCAAGAACTCATTGACATTTGGGAGGAGACATCAGTGGGAATGCAGTACTTTATCGAAAATCATCCCGAAGAAAACCTGCATGACCCGGTTACCTTTGTATATCCCAACGGGCGTACTAGCCAAATGGTTTACTGGCAAACTTTTGCCCATATCATGAATCATTCAACTTATCACCGCGGCCAGTTGGTCACGCTATTGCGCCAGGCAGGCTACAGTCAATTTTCATCTATCGATATGGCTACTTACTTTATCATGTCTTCTTCTGCCGTGTCTTTGCCCGCTCACGCAAACACCGGCAATAGGGATACTGCGACGAAGGACACATCGCTCCGGATATCCCGTTAAAGCATTTTATTTCTTCTTGTTTACCGTGTAAGAGATCATTTTGGTGATGAGCCCATTTGCAAGTTCGTAAACGTCGCAATAGTACATATCATAGATCTGCCCGGTTTTGTCGGTACATTGCACCTCGCCCGCAACCGAGGCACTATCGCCATCGACAATAATATGGTCTTTGGTTACGGTGATCACCCGCATGTCAGGATGGTCTGCAAAAAATTGCAGCACATTTTCTTTTCCTTTGATAACGCTGTCGCCCAGCAGGTGCCACTCAAAATGGTCTGCTATAAATTTAGCGATGTCGTAGCTGTTACTGTTATCAAAAGCGGTATTGAATGCAATGATGATCTCCCGGTTACTTTTCATGATTATTGTTTTATTAATTAAAGGTAAGCACTTAAAGCAAAGTAAAAGCTGTGTTATCGGGACAGATCAACGGGGCAAACGCGACATTTTTTTAGCTTAAGGTGTATCTATTTGTTATACCCACATTGCCCGTGCAAGGGCCACAAGTTTGTGAAGAAAGATATCATAAAGAAAACCTTACAGGATTTTTGGATATCTTACCGGAAGTTTATTAAATTTATACTAATAAACCACTGTAAATCAGCCGATGAACACTTCATCACCAGCTTTAGACAAAGTAGATACCGCGCTGTTTGAGCAGGTGATGAAACTGGTTGACCAGATCGGTGACAAAGAGGAGCATTTTAATCACCTGCAGACTGACTACCGCAAGCTGGCCTCTACCTGGCTGCTGGCTGCTTTCGGTGCCTGCGGTTACTGCCTGAAGTCGTCTGCCGAATTATCTTTCGACGGATGGTACATCGTTTTCGGGATATGCGTAGCAGCCAGTATGGGCCTGGGCATTTTATGGCTGATGGACCTGAAGGTGTACCAAACGCTCTTAGGCGCTTTCTTTATCCAGGGTGTGCTGTTAGAGCTTAAATACGACAGTTGGCTCCCCCCTATCAGGATCAATATCGTGCTGTCCCAAAAAACCGGGGAGATAGTTTCTAAAGTACAGTATTATTATTTTTTGAGCATGGTATCGCTACAGTGCCTGGAGATCATTGCGATATGGAATTTCCAGTGTTTAAAGATACATAGCACAGAAAAGATATGCTACACCCTGTTTATTCTGGCGGCGGTAGTTACCGCCCAAATTGTTTTGCTCAGGCGAACATCTATCCGTAAAAAACAATTTGACACGTCTGAATTAGGCCACCTCATCCGTAAATGGCAGAAAAAAATGGGTGATCATCCGGGTCTGAAAAGTTTATGACCGCCAATGCCAGCCTATCCCGCAAGCGTCATACTGCGTTAAACAACTCGAATTTATTTTATCGCCAGCAAGTCCACTTTTTCAATTACAGGACTGGTAGCCAGTAATTCAGGCGCTTTAGCCATCAGTGCTTTGGCTATTTCGCCGCCCAGATGGGCGTTGCGGCCGGCTTCATCCATAAAAGTGTCGAAAATACCAAATGTGGATTCCCCGATCTGAAAGGCGTACCAGCATACGGTTTCTGTTTCGGCCAGGGCCAGTGGCAAGGCGCTTTTTATAAAATTAGCTACTTCCTGTTCTTTGCCGGGTTTAGCTTCCAGGCGCGCGAGTAATGCAAGTTTTTCCATGATGTTTATTTGTTGAATGCGTTAAAATCGCCAATCAGGATCAGTCCTGACAGCAGATCACAAAATTACCCGGCCCGCCCCTCAAAAAAGATGAACTGGTTCACAAAATAGGCTTCTCTAAAAATTGTGTTAATTTGTAATTTGGCTCAATGGAAGACCTTTCGCCCTTTATCGACAATATCAATCGTAAGACCCGACTTTCGCCCGAAAATATGGCGTTGTTGACGGCCGCGTTCAAAGTGGTGAAGGTAAAAAAGAAACAACTGCTCATTCAACCCGGATTTGTTGCCAAATACCGCATTTATGTGTTGAAAGGTGCTTTCCATTCTTATGTGATAGATGATAAAGGAAACGAACATACCATACAATTTGCTGTGGAGGATTGGTGGCTGTCTGACTATAATAGTTATGTCCACCAGGTACCTGCTACGCAGTTTGTAGAGGCGCTTGAAAACAGCACCATCCTGCAGATAGATCACCAGGCCGAGCAGCAGCTCAAAAATACCAATTGGGAATTGGCTACACTGTTCAGGCTGATGGCCGAGCAAACGGCGGCTTACCTTGCACGGCGCACCGTATCTAATTTAACGCAGAGCGCCGAAGAACGTTATAATGAATTTGTTGCCAAATACCCGCAGGTGCTACAACGTCTGCCGCAATACGCGCTCGCCTCATACCTTAACATGACCCGCGAGTTCCTGTCGAAGATCCGTAATGCTAAGGTGCGAAAAAAGTGAACCAGTTCACGCATTTTTCTTAAGATAGTTCATCGTTCTGCAAGCCCGATTGCCTCCAATTTTGTGGTCTAAAATTTAATATTATGTCACAAAAATTAAAAAATAAGGTAGCCGTTGTTACCGGGGGTAGCAGTGGTATTGGTTTAGCTATTGCCAAACGTTTTGCACAGGAAGGCGCACAGGTAGCTATTACCGGTCGTAATCAAAAATCTATTGACCAGGCTATCGCCGAGATAGGCCCTAACGGACTGGGCATCCAGGGCGATGTTTCAAAATTGGACGATCTGACCCGCATCTATCAAACAGTTGCAGATCATTTTGGTAAGGTAGATACACTAATTGTTAATGCAGGTGTTTATGTGGTAGGGCCGCTGGCAGATTTTACCGAAGAGCAATTTGACCAGGTGAGCGATATCAATTTTAAAGGAGCTTTCTTTTCGGTACAAAAAGCCCTGCCGGTGTTAAATGATGGTGCGTCGGTAGTGTTGCTTTCTTCGATGGTAAACAGTAAGGGTATTCCTAACCATGCTGCTTATGCGGCTACCAAGGCGGCAGTACGTTCACTGGCCCGCAGCTTTTCTGTAGAACTGCTTGACCGCAAAATACGTGTAAACGCCTTAACCCCGGGCCCTGTTAATACACCGGTATTTGCTACAGTAACCGACAGCCCTGAAGGAGCTGCGGCCATGATGGAAGCGATGGGCAATTTCACACCGGTTAAACGCGTAGCACAGCCGGAAGAACTGGCAGCCGCGGCGCTTTACCTGGCATCAGACGACTCTACCTTTATGCTGGGTACAGAGCTACTGTTAGATGGCGGCCTGCGCGATCTATAATATTTCCTGCTTATAAAAACAAAAGCCCCGGATCTTTCGATACCGGGGCTTTGCTTCATAGGCAGGTGGGTATTTATTGCTTTGTTATTATGGCCGAAAACTTATTGGCGTAATCATTTAATTGCGCCTCTAATTTGCTATTTAACGCCAACTGCTGGTTTTGCTTGGTAAGCTGCGCAATGGTATTTAAAACAGACAGCTCAAATTGTACATTATCCGCATTGACATCGCCGGGGCTGCTTTGCATCAGGTTGTAGTTATAGGCAAGCATGTCGGTGATATGATCGTCCATACTGGATACGTATTTGTTGGCCAGGCCATGTTCATGCAAATTATAGGCCGTATCAATAACGCGGATCTTACTTTGCTCAATACCTGTAAACGGAAAGATATCGGGCATTTCCTTATCATATTTTTGCAACACCTTTACAGCCAGGTCATGGCGTCCTTCGGCCATCAGGCCGTTGGCCAATTCAACAAACGTGCTGTTGATCACGCCATAGAACAACCCGCTTGATTGCTCATCAAGGTACTTGGCGGTTTTGTAATGACCCCACTTAAACTTGTTCATCACATTGTTATACATCACCATGGTATTCAGTTTTGGCGACTGATTTTTTACAGATGCGTCAGTTTTAAACGGAATAAGGTGATAAACAAACCCTTCTTTGTACAGGTATGATTGCAAGCCGTTTAAGCCGTCGTTACCCATGGTGGTGGTAAAGCATATCGGCCTTTTCCAGTCGTTGTGCGCCAGGATATCCATCAGTGCCAGGTTGTCTTTTAACATGTAACTTCCCTGGAACTTCCATTGCATTGTATCGGCTATCCTGTCTTTCTGGTCGGCGCTTACTACGCCGTTCTTAACCACCTCGTCGGCATTTACAGTAAGCTTAAAGTTTTTGGTAGGCAGGTAATTGATAACTGATCCGTCCTGCATCTGCACTTTAGCCTGCGCATCTTCTGACGTCACAAAATCAAATACATCTTTCAACTCTACCGAATCGGATATTTTGGCATCGTTGTAAGGAATATAGTCGCGCGTACCGGCCTTGTATTTTTCAAATGGCATGGTTATAGGCAATGGTTCAGACTGGTTCATTTTCTTTTGCATCTGGTGGATATACCAGTCGCTGCCAAATAGAGTATTGACGATGATACGCACATCAGGCCGAACGCCTTCAACTTCCTGCAAATACCATAGTGAATAAGTATCATTATCGGCCCCTGTAAAAAGTATGGCATTTTTGGGGCATGATATCAGGTAGTTGTAAGCCATATCATGCGCGGTACGTTTGGTTGAGCGGTCGTGCGACTTCCATTCCTGTTTTATCATTAATGCGGGTACTGCCAGCAGACACAAGCCTATAGAAAGGTAACCTGCCGTACGGGCATTTACTTTTTTGCGAATAAGTTCGGCAAGGGCTATTACCCCCAGGCCTATCCATATCGCGAAAGCATAAAATGAGCCCACATACGAATAATCTCTTTCGCGCGGCTGCACAGCCTGGTTCACATACATCACAATGGCTATACTGGTAAAAAACCAAAGCAAGGTGATCACCATAGCGTCTTTTCTGTTGTGTCGATAATGATAGATCAGCCCAAACAAACCTAAGATAAGCGGCAGGGCATAAAGCGGGGTATAGGTGTTACTTTGTGTTATCGATTTTGGCAGGTGCTTGCCTTTATCAAACAGGCCGGTTGTCCAGTCGCCGTCAACGTAACCGTGGAAGCCGCCCATCTGAAACTGGCCGTCCTGCTGGTTGTAGCGCCCGGCAAAGTTCCACAAAAAGTACCGGCCATACATTTGCCAGATCTGCCAGCTAAACATAAATTTCAGATTATCGGCAAAGGTGGGTACGTCCTTATCTGAAAGGCCGAGCCAGGATTTATAAAATTGAGGGTCCTGCTCACGGTCGCTAAACATCCGCGGCAAAACAGTGGTGTGGTCGTAAATATTAGTTACGTTTTTACCGGTTGCTTCATATTTGTCTTTCCCTTTGGCGTAATTAGTGCTGCCATCTTTCTGGTCGATAACTCTCGCGTCATAATACTGCCCGCTTAATAACGGTACGTCGCCGTATTGCCCGCGGTTAAGGTACCAGTACAACATAAAGGCGTTGTCAGGGTACGAGTTATTCAGATCGGTATTAGCCGTGGCGCGGATAGGGATATAAGCGAACGAACAATAACCGAAATAAATAAAGGTTATGCACAATAAAGCTAAGTTAAGCCCCGGTTTACGTTTACGGATGCTGTAATAAATTCCATACACCAATGCGCCGACTATCAAAGCCAAAGCAAAAATAGCCCCGCTGCCAAAACCCAACCCCAATGTATTTACAAAAAACAGGTCGGCATAGGCGGCAAACGCTACGGTGTACCCCCTTATACCAAACTGCACCAAAGCCAATATGCCTATACTGACCAAAAAGGCCACTATACCGGTTTTAAGGTTGATATTTTTATGTCGCCTGAAATAGTATACCAGTACAACGGCCGGTATGGTTAATAAGTTAAGCAGGTGGATACCGATTGAAAGGCCTATCATATAAGCAATAAATACGATCCATTTATCAATACCCGGCTCATCGGCGCTTGCATCCCATTTCAATATGGCCCAGAACACTACCGCCGTACACAAGGCCGACATGGCAAATACAATAGTCTCTACTGCCGAAAACCAAAAGGTATCCGTAAAGGCAAGCGCCAGCGCGCCAACTAATCCCGCGCCCCAGATAAGTGTATATTTTTTGTTATCTGCCTCTTCGCCTGGTTTTATCAATAGCTTACGCGCCATCATGGTGATCGTCCAGAACAAAAACATGATGGTTGCGCCGCTGGCCAGCGCGCAGGCTACATTGGTAAAATAGGCTACCTTGGTAACATCGCCCAATGAAAGCAGCGAGAATACCTTACAGATCATGGCAAAAAGCGGGTAACCCGGCTGATGCGATACCTGCAGGCGGTAAGCACAGGCAATAAATTCGCCGCAGTCCCAAAAACTGACGGACTGCTCTAAAGTTAAAATGTAGGTAACAGCGGCGATAAGGAAACAAAGCCAGCCGAGCAAATTATTGATCTTGTTGTACTGCATAAGATTTTAGTGTAAAGGTTTTATCATGACCTAAATATCTGCCTTTTTATAACCTGTTTAAAATGAACAGCTTGAGTTTAACATCTTTTAACTTTATTTAACGTTTTGATAACATTTACCATGACGCTTCCTCGTGGGACCATTTTAACGTACAGCCTTAATAGCTACTATGATAGCTTCTTATCAGAAGTGTAAGAACAGTAAAATTGTGACGTATGTCACATAATTACCGCGCTGCCGTGAATGTGACTTACGTCACACAACTTCTGTCTTTTTCTGCTGCAATTTTGTGTCAACAAAACAATCAAAAACAATGAAAAAGACAATTTTTATCACAGGCGCTTCAAAAGGATTTGGTAAGATCTGGGCCGAAGCATTTTTAAAACGTGGCGATAAAGTAATAGCCACCGCACGCAACCTTAGCAATTTAGATGACCTGGTACAACAGTATGGCGAAAACATTTTGCCGCTGAAACTGGATGTTAATGACCGCGAAGCCGTATTTGCGGCTGTTAAAGCCGGCAAGGATCATTTCGGCCGGATAGATGTACTGATCAACAACGCGGGCTTTGGCTTATTTGGCGCGGTTGAAGAAACTACCGAACAACAGGCACGCGAACAAATGGAAACCAATTTCTTTGGCTTATTATGGGTAACACAAGCCATTATCCCCGTTATGCGCGAACAAAAAAGCGGGCACATTATCCAGGTATCAAGTGTTTTGGGTGTGGTAACCTTGCCGATATTAGGGCTTTACAATGCCTCGAAATTTGCGGTAGAAGGCTTGACCGAATCGCTTGCACCGGAAGTAGCACAGTTTGGTATCAAAGTTTCATTGGTTGAACCAAACGGGTTTTCTACCGACTGGGGCGGCGCGTCAGCAGTACAAACAGAAGCCAACCCGCTTTATGACAAGGTAAAAACAGACCTGTTTGGTAGTTTCCCTGCTGATTTTTATGGTAACCCCGAAGCAACAACAGATGCCGTATTGAAGTTAATAGATGCCGAAAATCCTCCGTTAAGGTTATTTTTGGGCAAGATAGCTTATCCATTTGTACAACAAAATTACGAATCGCGCTGGGCCGAATGGAACGCATGGAAAGAAGTATCAGATCAGGCACACGGACTATAATTTTTAAGATCATGAACAATTTTGAAAAATTCAGTAGCCTGCACAGGCAGGCTACTCCGCTACTGTTAGCAAATGCCTGGGATGCGGCCAGCGCAAAAATTATTGAACAAGCCGGTGCCAAAGCTATCGCTACTACCAGTGCAGGCGTTGCATGGAGTTTAGGTTATACCGATGGTTATAAAATGACCGCCAAATTGAATGCTGACGCAGCACAGCGTATCGCCCGTGTTATTAATGTACCGTTATCGGTAGATTTTGAAAATGGGTACAGCGATGACCCGTCAACAGTCGCCGAAAACATTAAACCATTACTGGATGCAGGTGTAGCAGGCATCAATTTGGAAGATGGTAAAGACAGCCCGGACCTATTGGCGAAAAAGATCGAGGCTATTAAACGGGTAGTGGAGTCTCACGGATCAGGCTTATACATCAACGCGCGTACAGACGTTTATCTTGCCACGCTGGTGCCTGCTGATCAACAGGTATTAGAAACCATCCGTCGCGCAAAGCTATATGCCGAAGCCGGTGCCGGCGGATTATTTGTACCGGTGATCACCAACGGCGAAGAGATTGCCCATATTGCAGAAAACACATCCTTACCTTTAAACGTAATGGCTATGCCGGGACTGCCTAAAGCCGACAGGTTGGCTAATCTGGGTGTGAAAAGACTAAGCGTAGGTACAGGTGTATCACAAATTGCCTGGCAGGCTACAGCCAAAATTGCCGGTGATTTCTTAACAACCGGAGATTCTTCTGTTTTTGATACCGACGCGGCACAAATTATCAATCTTCAATCTTTGCTTTCAAATGAATAAGCATGTTTCACCCTGGTTGGCGCTGGCCATCGTATTGACCGCGCCATTACTTTCTGTAATTGATATTTTTATTATCAATGTGGCCATACCCTCAATTAAAGCGGGGATCCACGCGGATAATGCGCAGGTACAACTGGTTATAGCGGGATACCTGCTGGGGTATGCTTCTTTCCTCATCACCGGTGGTCGCTCCGGCGATCACTTTGGCCGCAAGCGCATATTTTCATGGGGAATGATAGGTTTTACCATATTCTCGTGTTTATGTGGTCTGTCACAAACACCTTTGGAACTTAACGCCATGCGTTTTCTGCAAGGTGTAAGTGCCGCTTTTATGGTGCCGCAGGCAATAGCATTTATACAAGTGCTGTTTCCTGATGCCAAAGAAAGATCAAAAGCTTTCGGCTGGTTTGGTATTACGCTTGGCATGGCCTCCATCATCGGCCAGGTGATGGGCGGCTATTTTGCAGGCGGCCATTTTTTTGTAGAAGGCTGGCGGCTGATATTCCTGATCAATTTGCCTATCGGTGTGCTTGCGTTATTGGCTGCGCACAGGTATCTGCCCGAAACTGAAAGCCACAAAGGCGCAAAAATGGACCTGCCCGGCGTAGCTATTCTTACTATCGGTCTTTTTTGCCTCATCTACCCGTTGATACAGGGCAGGGAATCAGGCTGGCCATGGTGGAGTTTCGCATTGCTTATAGGCTCTGTTTTGATATTTGTTTATTTTTTCAAAGATCAGCGCCGTAAAAAAGCAGACGGCAAAGCTTTACTGATAGACGAAGGCTTGTTTGCTTTCAGGGATTTTAACATTGGCCTTGGCGCGGTTCTGTTTCATTTTATGCTGCATACCTGTTACCTGTTTTTAAGCGCGGTGTTTTTACAAACAGGGCTTGGCTTGCACCCATTAGTAGCCGGCTTATATTTTGTTGCCCCGGGCATACTGTTCACCATAAGCTCTGTTGTGGCAGGCAGGTTGGTTCCGCGTTATGGCACGGTAGTTTTGCAGGTTGGTGTAGCCGTTATCCTGATCACTTTTGCATTACAGATTGTATTTTTCAAGACCGGCGCCGGCGTGGCAGCGCTTTTTATACTACAGGCTACTTACGGTTTAGGTAATGGGCTGGTGTTGCCCTCATTGCTAAACGTGGCACTGCGCAGCCTGCCGCCCGCATTTGCAGGCGCAGCCGCAGGGGTTTATTCAACGGTACAGCAAACAGCATCAGCGCTTGGTATTTGCCTTATCGGCGGGTTATACTTTTACTTGGTTGATAACACACACAGCGTTCAATTAGCTTACCATTATGCATTGGCGGTTCAGATAGGCTGTGGTGTATTGGTGAGCATTATGTTGTTTTGTTTACCTAAGACAGTGCAAAATAACACCATTACACATGCCGCCGAATAATAAAAATATCTGACGGGAAATGTAACTTTATCGGATGCAAGCCGAGGAAGTATTAAAACAACATTTTTTAAAGCAGATAGCCCTTACCGACGAAGAATTCGCTTATGTATTCTCGCATTTTAAACCGATGTCCTTTAAAAAAGGACAAACGGTTATTGCGGTGGGTGATGATGTTAACGCCGAATATTTTGTAGTAAGCGGTTGTTTAAAGTCGTTCCATATCAATGATGATCTGAAAATGTTTATTCTGATGTTTGCTATGCCTAATTGGTGGGCATCAGATTATAATGGTTTGTACTATCATGTTAAAGCTACTACCGGTGTTGATTGTATTGCCGATGCAGAGGTACTCGAGCTCAGCAGTGATGACCGCGAGAAGTTGTGTAAAGAGATCCACCAGGTAGAGCATTTCTTCCGCTGGCGCACGTACAGGGGTTATGTTGCAGCCAATAAACGCCTGCTGTCCTTCATGAACAACGACGTAAAAGGCCGCTACCAGGACCTGATGAAACTTTACCCCGAACTGTACAACCTGGTACCCAAACAACTCATTGCCGCTTATCTGGGTGTTTCAAGGGAGTCGCTGAGCAGGTTGGGTTAATCATAGCGACGGGTTTAAAACCCATCGCTATAAAGAATTAAATTTCAGATTACAACTTCGGCAAATAACTTGTAAATTTCTTATTTAGCCATTTAATTTAATATCTTATACCCTTAATAACAGACTATTATGGGTTTAAACGATAACGATGGCTTAAAGCGTGTTATAGGCATACCAAGCCTGGCAGCTACAGTAGTGAATAATACCATTGGGGCGGGTATTTTTGCTTTGCCGGCTGTAGTGGGTATAGCAATGGGCGCTTCGGGCGTGTTGGCCTATGTACTTTGCGGCTTAATAGTAATAAGCATTATGCTTTGCTACATGGAAATAGGCACCAAGATAACCGAAAGCGGCGGCTCATACATCTATGTAGAAAAAGCCTTTGGCCCGCTGGCGGGGTTTATTATTAACTGGCTGTTCTTTTTTGGCTGGGGTGTTTTAGGCAGCGCCGCTATATGGAATGTCCTTGCCGACTCGCTTGCCGTGCTGTTCCCCGTTTTTTTAAACCCTGTAATGCGTGGCTTGCTCTTTTTTGTATTGCTTGGCAGCTTGGTTATTATTAATGTAACGGGTGCAAAAAACAGTGTAAAGTTTGTCACTTATATAACAGTCATAAAGATCGTCCCGCTGATAGCGATAGCCATTTTTGGTATAAGCCATATCAAAACCAATAATTTACACTGGGACCATTTACCTACGCTGCAAACAACGGGCAGTAGTGTATTGGCTCTTTTCTTTGCCTTTGTAGGTTTTGAAACCTCGCTCAGTTCAAGCGGCGAGATAAAAGATCCCACAAAAACCATCCCCCGCGGTGTTTTTCTCGGGAGCATAACCGCGTATATCATTTATATTGCCCTGCAAGTGGTCACCCAGGGGATATTGGGCACGCACATAAGCGCTTATAAAGCCGCCCCGCTGGCAGCCGTGGCCGAGGATATTATCGGGCCGGTTGGCGCAACTATTTTGGTAGCGGCGGCTGTTATTTCATGCCTGGGTAATGAAAGCGGCGATATGCTGGCCACGCCGCGCCTGTTGTATGCAGGTGCAAAGGATGGCCTTTTCCCTAAATTTCTGGCCAAGGTGCACCCAAAATATGCCACACCCTATATGGCGGTGATCGTGTACGCGTCGCTTGAGTTTATACTTTCAGTTTCGGGCGGATTTAAACAGCTGGCCATATTAGCCAGTTGTACATTGCTGATCATCTACCTGGCGGTGATATTAGCCATGCTAAAGTTCAGGAGGCAAACAGACCCCTCGGCCGAAAAAACATTCAGAATACCGGGCGGGATATTAATTCCGCTAATTGCTATCGCTGCAATTATATGGTTGTTAACCACTCTTAGCGGTAATGAGATCTTGTCTACCGCTATTTTTATTGCCATTGTTTGCGTGATCTATTTTATAATGCGGTGGTTTAAAAAGAAAGACCTGACAAATTAGCGCTACGTCTGTTACTATTTTAACAGATGTTTATTAAGTTTGAGCTTGTTAAAAACCAATTATCCGCGTATGAAAAAGGTATTATTGTTAGTTGCCTTTATAGGCTTGTTAAGCGCTTTCGCCCCGCAGAAAGAAAAAAACTGGATGGCCATTGGCGATTCGATAACCTTCCTTGATACCAGGCCCGAGTTAACTAAAAACCGCATAACCAAGGGCTATATGACCAGGGTGGTTGAGAAATTACCTTACCTAAAATTCGCCAATAAAGGATATCCGGGCTGGACTATTAAAGGCATTGCCGATAACATCAATAATCTGAATCTTGAAAGGGCTGATTTCTATACAGTGTTTTTAGGCACCAACGACTGGTGGACCAACCTGCCTATTGGTACTTATGATGATTATAAAAACGCTACAGGTAACGCCACAGCATACGGATCATACCGCACCGTGGTGGATAAGATTAGGAGTTTGAATGATCACGCGGTGATCATCTTCATTACCCCTTTTCAGCGGACCGACTATGTAGACATCAACAATATCCACAGCACCATCCACGGCGATTACAAGCCAAACAATTCGGGCGTACTGTTATCTGCTTATGCCGATGCTATTAAAGATATCGCCCAAAAAGAGCATTTTGAACTAGTTGACCTTTATTACAAAAGCGGCGCAAACCTTACCAACGCTGTAAATTTTAAACGCATGCGCGACCCTAAAACCGGCAAATACAAAAACTACAAGTATCCTGACTATATCGATATCCCCTTAAACCCGGACAAGGACGATTATCCCTACCCCATTGATGCCATGAACTGGGTGTATGACGGCCTGCACCCATCAGACAAAGGGCACCAGCGCATTGCCGATATGCTGGTTAAGATCATGAAGAAATATTAACCGGGGTTCTTTTCGCATATGCTTAAACGTTTTCTCTTTACGATCTTATCATTGGTATTACTGGCCGGCTGCGGTGTTGATACAATCAAATCGCTTTTAATATCCATGACAGATAACAGGTTCAGGACATTAATGCCTGATTCTGTACAAGAATACCAGGCCAGCAGTTATGATCGCCGCTCAATAGCTTTTGATCAGCCGGGCTGGTTTACCAATCGCGATGCTTCGCAATATATCCGTACAGAAGATGTAAACGGACACAAGGAAAATGTAATGCTTGATGTAGAAGGCCCCGGTGCCATTGTACGCTTTTGGCTGACTACGTTTAAGCGCAATGGTATCATCCGCATCTATTTTGATAACAAGCCGGAACCTGAGATCACCATACCTGCCTATGACCTGATGAAGATAGGCCTGCCTTTAGGCCGCGCGCTTTTACAAGCCCATTCAAGTTATGAGCCTAAAGAAAAAGGCGGCAGCACGCTTTACCTGCCTATGCCTTACGCCAAACATTGCAAGGTTACTTTTGAGGACAAGGATACCGACAATCAGCCTCGTTATTACCAGATCAATTATGTTAAGCTTAACCAGGCTAAAACGTTTTCAAAAAAACACCTGGATGATTTAAAAATGCTTGTAGACAAAACAAACGACAAGTTGCTGCACCCTGACAGTGTGTTAATTGGCCGTACAACTGATATCGATCAGCAAATAGCGCCAAATGGCGAGGCTTGGTTAACTTGCCTGCGGGTTCGTCCAGCATACGTATGTTGTCTATCAAATTAAAAACTGATAACCCGGCAGATTACGCGCAGGCGCTACGGTCGACTGTTCTGAAAATTGAGTTTGACGGCGAGCAAACCGTATGGTGCCCCATTGGTGATTTTTCAGGCTCGGGCGTTGGCGGCAAGCCTTTAAAAAGCTGGTACCGTACAGTAACCGGGGATGGCGAAATGATCAGTCGCTGGGTAATGCCTTATCAGCATACGGCCAAAATAACAGTATTAAATGTGGGCGATAAACGGGTTAGCATTTTGCTAAAAGCCAGGAACGGCACCTGGGCCTGGAATAAAAAACAAGGTATGTATTTTCATGCCGACTGGAAAAATCAAAACAACGTACCGCTGCGCCAGGTTGACGTGCCGGTGTACCCTACAGATAAAAACTACCCCATGGATTGGGACCTGAACACCATTGAAGGCAGCGGTGTTTTTGTAGGCGAAACCTTTGCCGTGTATAACCACATGCACGTTTGGTATGGCGAGGGCGACCAGAAATTATGGGTTGACGGCGCGAAATTCCCGGTTGAATATGGCACAGGCACCGAAGATTATTACAATACATCATGGGCGCCGGTAGTGCTTTACCAAACGCCATTTGCCAACGCACCAAGGGCAGACAATGCCGATTCGTTCGGTTACAATACATTTACGCGCACCCGTAATTTAGATGCTGTACCATTTAGCAAGTCTTTCCGTTTTAGTTTAGAAACCCTGGGCTGGCAGGATGGCTTTGCCGATTTTGCCGCTACCACTTACTGGTACGGCGTAAAAGGCGCAAAAAGCAGCGCGGCAACGCATCAATCCATCCCCGGTAAGTTACCTCAATAACATATGGCCAACAATAATTTAGACTGCCCCGTAGACTTTGTGCTGATCAACGAGAATCGTGCGCGCATGGTGGCATTTTTGGTGCTGATACTGGGCATAATATGCCTTGCGCAGTTAAACTGGGGCGTAGCCCTGTTTTTGTTAGCCGATTTTTCATTGCGGACGTTCAACTTCAATAATTACAGTCCCTTAAGCTTTTTGGCGGGTAAGCTGGTTACATTATTCAGGACCGGCAACAAACCTACCGACCGGGCGCCCAAACGTTTCGCGGCTTTGATGGGGATGATATTTAATGCTGTTATCGCGCTGGCGTTAATTGCTCACCTTATTACACTTGCAGTGGTCATGCTGATTATTTTGCTGATCTGTGCCGCTTTAGAATCATTGGCGGGGATTTGTGTTGGTTGTTATGTGTATACGTATTTGAAAAAGTTCGGGGTGATCAGGTAGGTGTGAATAAGAGACACAAAGTATTGTGTCTCTACATGGGATATTTTGTAGAGACGCAATGCATTGCGTCTCTACCGTGACGATTAATTAACACGCCAATTTTTCAATAAATCTGCTTATGTTAGGGGCAAATTATTCTTTTTTATGAGATGTTTCTATCTGTCGGCTGTCTTGGTCTGTTTAGCTATTGTTCCAAAAATCGGCCGTAGCCAAAACTTTATTGAAGCCAAGGCCCCTTTAAGGCAAAACCCATATATTGAATTGCCACTGGGCGCTATAAAGCCCGAAGGCTGGCTGCGCCAGATGCTGATCAAACAAAAAGAAGGCGCTACCGGTAACCTGGATAAATTGTATCCGCTGGTGATGGGTAAACGCAACGGCTGGCTTGGCGGCGACGGCGACCAATGGGAACGCGGCCCCTATTGGATAGACGGCCTGCTACCCTTAGCCTACATTTTACAGGATAAAGAATTAATTGCCAAGGTAAAGCCCTGGATCGAATGGAGCATAAAAAGCCAACAGCCGGATGGTTACTTCGGCCCGTCGAAAGATTATAGCCCCGAGCCGGGCATCCAGCGTGATAACAGCCGCGACTGGTGGCCAAAAATGGTGATGCTGAAAGTATTGCAGCAATACTATTCGGCAACCGGCGATAAGCGGGTCATCACTTTATTAACCAACTATTTCAAATACCAGCTTAATCAACTGCCCAAAACACCGCTAAACAACTGGACCTTTTGGGGTGAGTGGCGCGGCGGCGATAACCTGATGGTGGTTTACTGGTTGTACAATATTACCGGCGACAAATTTTTATTGGACCTGGGCGACATGATCCATAAACAGACCTTTGATTTTACAGGCGCTTTCCTGAAAGGCGATATGCTGACAGAATCGGGCAGTGCCCACGGTGTAAACCTGGCCGAAGGCATGAAAGAGCCGCTGATCTATTATCAGCAACACCCCGAGCAGAAATATGTAGATGCCATGAACAAAGGCCTGCATGACCTTAACAAATACGACGGTATGGCGCACGGCCTTTTCGGTGCGGACGAATCACTGCACGGCAACAACCCTACCCAGGGCTCTGAGCTTTGTACCGCTGTAGAGATGATGTTTACTTTGGAGAACTCCTTAGCCATTACCGGCGATGTTGATTATGCCGACCGCCTGGAGAAGATAGCATTTAACGCGCTGCCATCGCAAACGTCAGAAGATTATATGACCCGCCAGTATTTTCAACAGGCTAACCAGGTAATGCTTACCCGCGCATCGCATAACTTTAATGTGAACCATGCAGGTACCGATGTTTGCTTCGGCTTGTTATCCGGCTACCCATGCTGCACCTCGAACATGCACCAGGGCTGGCCAAAATTCACCCAAAACTTATGGTATGCTACTGCCGATAAAGGCATAGCCGCTTTGGTATATTCTGCCAGCGAAGTAAATACAAAGGTAGGTAACGGCGTACCGGTTACTTTTAAAGAAGAAACCAATTACCCTTTCGATGAGAATATCCGCTTTACCTTAACGGTGGACAAGAAAACCAAAGCTGTTTCATTTCCGTTCCACCTGCGCGTACCGGCCTGGTGCCAAAACGCCACGATCAAAATTAACGGTGCTGATTTTCAACAGGCTAAAGGCAACCAGATCGTGAAAATAAACCGAGAATGGAAAACCGGTGATGTGGTAGAACTGCAATTACCTATGCACATCTTTAAAAATACCTGGTATGAAAATTCGGTGTCTGTAGAGCGCGGCCCACTGGTTTACGCCCTTAAAATTGGCGAAGACGTTAAACTTATAAAGAATGACAAGGACCCTATCGCCTACGGCAGCGAATATTATGAAATAACACCCACCACCCCGTGGAATTATGGTTTAATAGAGGCGCATAACAATCAGCTTGAAAAGGCATTTACCGTACAAAAGAAAAATGAGGTAAAGGCTTACCCCTGGAGTGTAGCAAACGCGCCGCTGCAGTTAACCACCAAAGCCCGCAAAATACCCGACTGGAAATTGTACAACGACATGGCCGGCCCTGTGCCCTACAGCGTGATTTATAACGAAGGCACACCGAAAGAGAAAGAAGAAGAAATTACACTGATACCTTATGGATGTACCAAGCTGCGTATTTCGCAGTTCCCGGTTGTGGGGCGGTAGTGATGTGCGGATGTGGGGATATGCAGATGTGCAGATGATACAATAAATCACTGTCATTTCGAAACGAGGAACGAGTGAGAAATCTTATACATCCGATCCGTAGCATGGCGTTTAAGATCTCTCACTTCGTTTCGAGATGACAATCTTTTTTATTTTATTTTTAAAAAATGAAAAAACTAACACTTCTACTACTTACCGTTTGCCTCTTAACTTCTTTTAAGGCAAAAGAACTGACCTGGGTTGCCATAGGCGATTCGATCACTTACCTGAACGACCACAAAGACGAAACGCAAAACCGGTTAACCAGGGGCTACCTGACGCAGGTTACCGAAAAGCTGCCTAATATCCATTACATTAACAAAGGCTATAATGGCTGGACATCCGGCGGGATTGCCGACAGCTTTGATAAACTGAATATCCCGAAAGGTGATATCTACACCATATTTTTAGGCACTAACGACTGGTGGCAGGGACGACCGATCGGCACTATCGACGATTACAAGAACAATGCCGGTAACAATACCATTTATGGTTCATTCCGCATTATTTTAGATAAGATCAAAGCCCTGAACCCCGATGCTAAAATTATCCTGATGACACCATTGCAACGGGTGGACTTTGTGTACCTGTTCGACAAAAATAATAATGCCCACGGCTCGTACCGCGACAATAAAGGCCAAACGCTCGAAGCTGTAGCCAATGCCATCGCGTCTATCGGTAAGTTGGAAAACATCCCGGTTGATGACCTGTACCACGACAGTGATTTTACATTGGATAAACTGGTAAAATTTAAACGCGTAAAAGATCAAAGCGGGCAGTATGCAGACCTGCCTTATCCCAAATTTATCGACGTTCCGTTTAACCCGGCTACGGATGACTATCCCTATCCAAAGGAAGCTATCGATTTAACTTATGACGGCTTGCACCCTTCTGATAAAGGATGTGCCATCATAGCAAAGAGTGTTGTAAAAATCATGAAGAAATTTTAATCCCGAAAAATGAGAAAACCTATTATTGCACTGGCATTTATTGCCACTATTGCATTCGCGGCAAAAGCACAGGATAAACCCATTACTACCACGCCGCCAATGGGCTGGATGAGCTGGTTCCCGTTTATTGATAAGATCAATGAAAAAAAGATCATGGAAGTGGCGGATGCCATGGTTAAAAGCGGGTTAAGGGATGCCGGCTATAAACTACTACAGTTGGACGACGGATGGATGGCCGCCACAAGAGATAAGGAAGGCCGCCAATATGCGGATACCTCACGCTTTCCGCATGGGATGAAATACCTGGCAGATTACCTGCATGCGCGCGGGTTAAAGATCGGTATTTACTCATCAAACGGAACACAAACTTGCGCGGGTTACCCGGGCAGTTACAACCACGAAGAGCTTGATGCTAAAACCTATGCAGCGTGGGGTATAGATTATTTAAAATATGATGCCTGCGGCGAAAAAGAGAACCATACCGACAGGGAGCTGCACACCCGCATGAGCAAGGCGCTAAGGGCTATAGGCAGGCCTATTATGTTTGAGATCTGCATATTTTCAAGCGGTGATACGCATTTATGGGGTGCTGAAATTGCGGACATGTGGCGCACGGGCGGCGATATTGTAAAGTTTATTGAACGCACACCCGAGGTTACTTACAAAAACTGGTATGAAAACCTGGGCCAGGTTGTAGGCAAAGAAAACTACGCTGGCAACGGGCATTGGAACGACCCGGATAATTTAATTGTTGATTACCCGCGCAACAATAAACAAACCTACGAAGAGCAAAAGGCGCAGTTTAGTTTATGGAGCGTGGTATCCGCCCCGCTGATACTGGGTAATGATGTACGCAATATGTTTGATGCCACAAAACAGATCCTGCTGAACAAAGAGATCATAGCGGTAGACCAGGACAAAGCCACCAAACCCGGCTCACGCGTTATCAGCGATGATCAAAAAGAGGTATGGGTAAAACAATTAAACGACGGAAGTAAAGCCGTAGTGATATTTAATAAGCAAGATACAGAAGCTACATTATCGCTTAATTTCAAGGATATCAATGTCGCTAAAAAAGCAAAGATCCGTGACCTGTGGAGCCACAGTGATAAGGGCACCTTTACCGATACATACAGCGCTAAGATTGCCCCGCATGGAGTAAATATGATCAAATTAATTGCTGCTAAATAATCATATTTAAAGCCTAAATTACCCAATGAAAAAGATCTTAATAAACCTAACGGCAATTGTTGTTTTAGTTTTTGCTATCGCATCAACAGGCTGTAAAAAAGATAATTCCGGATCAGCATCTGTCAAAATCGTGGGTAAGTGGCTTGTAAAAAAGTCTATTACACATCAAACCTACCAGGGCATTACACGACATGATACTACATTCAACAGCAATGATTCTTACCAGTTTAACGTTAATGGTACAGCATTCATTAAGGAGAGCGATACCGAAGAAAATACCGTCTGGAAAGTAAGCAACAACAAATTAGTATTAGGTGTAACAAACGAAAACGGTATAGCACAAGTGCTTGACATTAATACGCTCACAAATACCAGCTTAGAGCTACATCGTTCTGAATCATCGCCAGATCTGACGGTCGATCAAACTATTACGCTTAGCAAAGAAGATTCATAGCAGCATTCGTTACCCTGTATTTATTTGGTCATAGTGATATCCACCGCGCCATAGTTTCTGAGTACATCAACCGCTTCCTGCATTTCAATGGAGTTATCGGCATGAACCTTTAAAAGTACGGTTTGGTCTTTTAATGCTTCTGTAACGATGTCGTCTTCAGTAAACTCCTGTGCCAGTAAATATTGCTGCGCGTCTTCCGCGTGGTCCATATCCCTGAAGATACCGGTTGCTGTGTGTGATCTCATGGTATTTAAACATCGTCTGCACTCACTTGTTTTAAACTAAAAATTCCGATAAATGATCAACAAAATCAGTTTTTCTTATTTTTATAAATAAGCTGGAAAAATTATGGGAGATTTTGCAACTAATAATGACATACTATTTAGAGACGATTTGCCGGATGTACGCAACAACGCTGTTTTAAAATACTGTTTCCAACAATTTTCGTTTTATGCTGATGGTTATAAAATTGCTGCTGATCGTTTGATTAAAATCTGCATTTCGGAAAGAGAATTAGGAAGAGGTGATATAGATGTCTTAATTTATCCGATTGTATTTAATTATCGCCATTACATAGAGTTAAGATTGAAAGAAATTATAATTGGATTGAGATATTGTAGCGGACATGAAAATGTAAAGTTTGATTCACATAATTTGAAAACCTTATGGGACGAATTAATTATATTATATGATGACTTTCGAGAGGAAAATGACGAAGAAGATTTTCGAAATGCAGAAAGATTAATACATGAATTCGACAAAAATGATCCGAATTCTATGTCATTTCGTTATCCAACGGATAAAAAAGGAAACTTAATTTCTATCGAGAAAATAAATTTAAATATTAGAAACTTTGGTGAGGTTATGGAGAGATTAGCCTTTTTTTTAGACTCATTATCTGACGTTACAGAAAATTATAAAAGCTTAACAGATGATACGCATGAGTTCTAATACGAAAACTTAGTCTTTAGTAAAAGCGTCGCTTCATACACTGAAGCGACGCTCTATGATTATAAAATCTTACGAATCTTACTTTTTAGCCTGTAGCTTATCATGCAGTTCTTTCATAAAGTAACCACCTATAACACTACGCGCCTGGAAACCTGTTTGTTTGCCATTAGTAGTTTCATGCCAATCGCTCAACGGTACACGGGTTGGCGTTTCTAAAGCGTATTTGTAAACCGGGTCAACCAGTGCATCAAACTCTTTACGGGTTGGCGCAAAGGTAGCAGTCCACAAGATCCAGTCAGATTTTGTGTAAGTTTTGCGGCTATCCAACGGTAAGCCAAATTCGTTTTGTTTGGTCAGGTAGAATTTGGTCTCGGTATCATAAACTGATTGCGGGAACAGGTCAAGGCCCAATACTTTATCCCAAACCAGGTTGTATTTCTGACTCCAGCTGCCCGGGTTCTCAAACGTCAGGGTATAGTGGTCTTTATCGCCTGCCAGTTTCATCCATCTGCCTACCATTTCTTTGGCAATGGTACGGTATTTTTTAGCTGCCGATTTATCGCCTAATGACTCTGCCATTTGCGCGTAGCAACCTATACCCACAATTGCTTTAACAGATAAGTTTGCGTTACGTGCAAGGTGGCCCGCAAAGTCGTCGGTACATAATTGGTTAGCCGGGTCAAAACCTTCTTTCACTAAGTAATCAACCCAGGTACTTAAGGTTTTCCAATGCAGTTTGGCATAAGCCGGACTGCCTTGTGCCTTACAGATAGCGGCAGTCAGGATGATCATGTTGCCTGATTCTTCAACCGGCATGCCTTCGCCATAAGTTTGGCCATTAGCATGCGGGTAGCTTCCCAGATCGTGTGCTGCAAATTTATGGTCAAACTTACCGCTTTCGCTGAAGTAGAAAATACCGTTCAGCATGCCTTGCATTAATTTAGGGTTATAGATCAGGTATAATGGTGCCGATGGGTAAGTTACGTCGACCGTGTTAACAAAGCCGCCGCTAAAGTTTTCTTTAGAGAACCAAAGGATCTCGCCCTGCGGGCTTTTCACTAAAATATGAGCAGCTATACTTTGACGATAAGCCAATACGCATAGGTCGGCATATTTTTTACCGCCTGCTTTAAAAGCGTCGGCATACATGCTTTTGTTAAACGCGGCGCATTTTTGTACTACCGCCGGGTATTCGGTAGCAGCTTTGGTTAACTGACTCTCGATAGTTTCTTTACCCGAGTTGTTCCACCATGGCCTTAAGTTTTGTTTAAAGTATTGCATAGAGAAGATATCATCATATCCAAGCTCTATAAATTTTGAAGTACCCGCCGGGCCAACTTTACCAAATGGAATAACCGTGTTTAAAGCCAGGCCAGTACCCTGTGTTACGGTTGTTTCAACGCTGCCTTTGCGGAATGCGTTAACAGATTCGTTGGCATTGGTAATGAATTGGGTAGCGCCTGTTGTTTTTGGGGCAGCTACGTAAACATAGCCCCAGTCTATACGCACATCATCGCCATTTTTTTGAAGGATGGGCTGCTCATCCGTTCCGGCTTTAAGCAGGGATAATGAAGCTGTGCTGTATTTTGAAGCGGTAACCGGTTGTTTCGACTGGTTAACTGCAAGATTTGTTGAAGCGCTGAAAAACACTTTCACATCATGCGTTTTGCCATCATTCGATTTTACTTTGTAGGTGATGTAGCTTACCGGACGTGATAACAGGTTCAGATCAGACAATAACAATGGCGAAGTGAACGTAAGGTCAAGATCAACTTTACCCGCGGTAAAGCGGTAAACTGTTTGCGTAGCATTGATGTTAACGCTTTTCTGATCAGCAACTTCTAATTCTTTGGCGATAGATGGTTTTTCTTTATCTACCAAACCAACGTCGGCACGCGAGCCGCCGCCTGTGTTAACCACGTGCATGGCAATGATGTTATCACCAACCTTAAGCTTGCTTTTGTCTATCGGGGTCATTTCAAAGCCTTTGCTAACACCCACACGATCAAAGATCTGCTCGCCGTTTAATGATACTTCTATGTTATCATCCCATGATAATTTCAAAAGCAACTTATTGATATCGTCGGTTTGCGCAATGGTAAATACCCTCCTTATCCAGATATCTTTGGTAGTCCATTTCAGTTTATCGTCATGGCTGTCACCAATTGGCGATACGCCGTCTTTCCAATCGGTAGGTACGTATTGTAATGTAGTCCAGTCGCCATCAGGTTTGGTAGTGGTATATTTTACAGGATATGATCTTTCGTCAGATGCCGACAAGATAGTTTTGTATTGCTCAGGTTCTTTACCTAAAAATCTGTAATCAGTACCGTCTACATTAATAATACCAATTAATGATTGGTCTGCGCCGGTCCAGTGGGTAGTGGTTGATTCGGCCAGTTTATCAGAGTTTGACCAAACGCTGAAATAAGTATTATGCGTGATCAGGGGATAAGAAGGCGCCTTGCGCTCCTGTGCTGATGTATATTGGAAACTTGCCAGGATGGCCGCGAGTCCAAATAACAGATTTTTTTTCATGAAGTTAAGTTTGTTTCGTTGGATTTTGTTTTTAATAGCATTATTCTGCCGATTTTACATCACACAGAATTATTTGCTAAATAACATCATTTTATGCTAAAATCGCTTATTTATTTTCAATAATCATTTAATAAGCGCGGGCCAATTGTCTGTACGGAACGGGTTTGCAGGCAGGCCATCCTTATTATATAAGTTTCCGGGCGGGTTATCTGCCCAGTTATATCTTACCGCTTGCGGGTTCGGAATAACGTCCCTGCTAACCACAACCGTATTGCCTTGTATAACCGCTTTTGCCCAAACAAATACATGATCTTCGCCGGCTATACCAAAGCCTTTTAGTTCCTGTCCATCGGCAATTACCAGATCATCGCCAACAAGGCTTGCCGCTGTCAGTCCTTTATTTATTTCGTTAAAGCTGATGATGACCTTATCGCCGTCAATCTTCATGGATTTATATACAGGGCCTGACGAAACTACCTTTTCGCCATAAATATCATGGCGGGCAACCAGAGCAAGCCTGTTGCCCGGCACAAGTTTATTGGCCGGGTGGATATCTGTTGCCTGGCCAGCATCGGTAACGACAGCCATACCGGTTTTAGGTAAAGCCTTTAATGTATTTTGCTGCCCTTCGCGCACCCACGGCCAGTTACCTTCAGACGGTGCAGATGCCGGATTCCTGAAATTTGGCAATTGCACAAACAAGAACGGGAAATTACCCTGCCCCCATTTTTCTCGCCAGTTGCTGATCATTCGCGGGAAAAGGTCTTTATATTCAACAGCGTCGGCAAGGTTATCGCCATTGCTTTCGCCCTGGTACCATATCACTCCTTTTATGCCATAGCCTTGCAGCGGCGCTATCACACCATTATAGCAAATGGTTGGCGAGTTATAACCACCCAGCGGATCAGCAGGGTAAATAGGTGTGCGGCGCGACAGTCGGGGTTGTGGTGGTTGCGGCTGATTAGTCGCTTTTGCCTTCGCTACATCGTCTTGCCATTTCTTTATGGCCTCGCTATAAGGATTACCCACTTCAGTGTTCCATACTTTCATGCTATCCTGGTAAAGTGCCATTCTTTGCGGATAGGTGGCTTTAGCATTGTCATAGTTGTCAACCAGCTTTTTGTGGATATCTACATATTTGGTAAAGGCCGGGCTTTCTTTTAAACCATCTTCAGTTATCCACGATTGTGCCGGCGTACCACCGCGATAGCTGCCAATTAACCCAACCGGAACATTGGTGGTTTTGCGGATCTGCTGTGCGAAATAATAGCCCACGGCGGTAATACCATGCCAGGCAAATTTTGGGTTGGCCATTACATCAGGCGAGCAAACCAGCCACTTACCATTGGGCGAGTCGGCGGGTTGTTTGGCAATATCATATAAGGGCTGTAATGACAAAGCCATTGGCACATAAAAAACATGGATCAGGTTGTCGGTGGCTTTCGGGATAACGTCAGCGGCATGTTTTTCTGTCTGGATACCGAACTCCATGTTTGATTGCCCCGATGCCAGCCATACCTCGCCTATCAAAATGTTTTTGTAGTCGATAGTGATGGATGTGCCTTTAATGTGCATTTCATAAGGGCCGCCGGCTTTGTAGCTGCCCAGCTTTACCAGCCATTTACCATCGGCACCGGTGGTGGTAGTGTAGGTTTTACCCATAAAATCAACCTGCACTTTTTCGCCCGCGGTGGCCCAGCCATAAACCGGCACATGAATGCCGCGCTGCAGTACCATATTATCGCCAAATATGGCGGGTAAGGTAACCTGTGCAAAAGCGGCGTTGCCTACCAGGAATATTATAAAGGCGAATGACAATATTTTTTTCATAAAGATTATAAGTGGTTTATACAAGGATACGATGTTTAGCCAAGAAGTAAAACAACGTGGAAGCGTATTTTGTGCAAACGATTGCCGTTTGAAGAAAAAAGCCCCGCAGATGTGCGAGGCTTTCTCTATTGTTGGTGTTGTCACCAACAATGGTAATAAAGAAATATCTTATTAACTTTTAATATTTAATTTTACAGCAGTTCCGTCCGGAAGGTTAAATATTTGACTTGCAATATTGGCATTTAATAAGAGATACTTCGGAAAAACTGACGGATACAAGTTTTCGACTTTGTAATCTCCCCCTATAACAAAAGGTTTTTTAGGACAAAGACGTTCATTATAATCTATAGACTCATTGGCATTATTCCAAGACTGAATAATGTTTTTTCCGGTTAAGAAATTCAGGTCAGATTTAAGAACATTTATCCAATCATCAAAATCAGATGCAATTATATTCCTCTCTCCGGTTTCGATGTTCAAGAACACGATTCCATTTGAGGTAAATCCAAATTGATTACCAAAAATTTCTTGAGCAAAAAAGAAGTCGTCTTTTATAATTGAAGAGTATGCTCGTTTTATTACTTCGTTAATTGCATAAATACTTCTGAAATCAGGTATGTTGTTAACAGAATAAATCTGTAGTGAATTATCAAAAAAAAAGCCTCCATTACTGACTGTTATAAATTTCAAATAGCCACTGTCTTTAATGTTATGATTTATTTCTAATATATCACTATCACTTATTGCTAATTCTTGAGCATCAGTGTTTTTATTATTCAATATATATATTTATAATCCATATAATCCTTGTCTACAATTTTAACAGCGTATCGTCTGTTAAATCTAATATTCTACAATATCCGGATCTTCATATTCCGGAACAGGATCTCATCTCCATGATCCTGCAACAAAATATGTGTCTTTGCTTTCTTGGCAAAACCCGGTACATCTTTGTACTTACTGTTGGCTATCGCGTTAAGCAACTCCTGGCTGCCCAAATCAAAGCTGACGATCTTCGCGCCGTTTAACCAGTGTTCTATATGGTTGCCCTTCACAATAATGCGCGACTCATTAAATTCGCCGGCTGGTTTTAATTTTTTAGAACTATTTGGCGGGATAAGCGCGTAGAGCGAACCTGTAGCATGGATGGGGCCGTTTTGCAACACATCCGGGTGCCGTTCATCATCAACCAACTGGTACTCAAATGCGACGGCGCTGGTGCCATCGTCGCCACGGTACATTAGTGTTCCGGGTTTATGCTGGCGCTCCTGCATCAAGTAATAAATACCGCTGTTACCGCCCTGCTGAATGTTCCACTCAAAACTAAATTCAAAATCGGTGAATATATCATCAGTCACCAGGTCGCCACCACCGGTACGCGGGCGGCCGTTTCCTTTGGCGTTCTTTAAGCAACCTTCTTTAATACTCCAGCCTTTTGATGGTTTATCGGTATCATAATAGCTGTGCCATCCGTTTAAAGTCTTGCCGTCAAAAAGCAGTTTCCAGCCTGCGGCTTTTTCGGCAGCAGATAAGGTATTAAGCGTCTGTGCATGACCTGCAAAAGCCGCGAAAATTAACAAAGCAAGCATAATGATCCCGCCGGATAGTTGTATGTTCTTTTTCATCAGATCCCTTTTTAATTAACCGTCGCCTCAGAAATTGACGGGGCCGCGTCGCCCGGAGCGCTGCCCCAGCTTTTGTTTGGGCGCGAACCCATTACCAGTACCAGCCTGCCGCCTTTTACCACATCGCTATTGTTCATCCACGGTTTGTTTAACGCCACCCCGTTAAGCGTTGCCGACTGGATATATTTATTTTGTGCCGATACGCCTTTAGCTTCAACCACAAAGGTTTTGCCGCCGCCTACGTTAATGGTAGTTTCATCAAATATCGGGCTGCCAATATCAAATACAGGCCTGCCGGGGCATTGGGGATAAAAGCCCATGGCGTTAAATACGTACCAGCTTGAGGTTGCGCCGCCGTCTTCATCGCCCGCTAAACCTTGCGGGGTAATGTCATACCACAGGTCCATCAGCATCCTGACTTTAGCTTGTGTTTTCCATGGCTGGCCCGCGTAATTGTATAAATATGGGATATGATAAGCAGGTTCATTACCCTGCGGATACATACCCACCAATCCCGTCATGTCCGGGAATTGGCCCAAGAAAGTTAATTTATCCATAGAATGGCCGGTGGTAAACAGCTCGTCCAATTTATCAGTAAAGTTTTTGCGGCTGCCCATCAGGTTGATAAGCCCCTGTATATCATGCTGTACACTCCAGGTATAAACCCATGAATTACATTCGGCAAAATAACCCTCGCCGGCAAAACCGCCTGAGTATTTTGGGTCAAAAGGCTCAACCCAGTTACCATCGGCAGTTTTTGGCGCCATTAGCCCTATTGCCGGTTTATACAGGTTTTGGTAATTATGCGCTCGTTTCATAAACAATTTATAATCGTCATCCTTGCCCAATGCTTTGGCAATTTGGGCCAGGCACCAGTCGTCATAACAATGTTCTAACGTTACCGAAACAGATTGCCTGCGGTGCCAGCCATCTACCTCGGGCACCCATTCTTTTACCTCTAAAGTCGGTGTCCACCTCACCTGGTAAGGCAGACGGTCATGCAGGTCAAGGGTTGGTTTTGGGTTAGCGTTGGGGTCGACGGGTAATGCCGGATAAAAGCCTTTATCAAAATAACATTGTTCCAGCTCGGTAATATGCCCGCCATCCTTCCAGGGGATCATGGTGCCTTCGGTATGATTTTTACGCATTCCTTCATAAGCCTTTTGCACATCAAACCCGCGGATGCCTTTAAAATAGGCATCCACAATAACTGATGTAGAATGGTTACCGATCATAGCGCCCGAATTGGTCAGCCAGCCGGTTTTTTCATAAGCATCAACAAAGCCATTGATAGCCTTTTCTGTTTCTTTGGGTTCTATCAAATCCTGTAGCGCATAGGCACTTCGGTAGGTATCCCAAACATTGCCCATACGCAAAGCGCGGGTACGGTAAAGTGTGCTGTAAAATATGCCGCGCTGGCGCTCGGTACCGCCCTTTATTTTTATCAGCCCCAGTTCGGCGTTCCAGCGGTCTTTCAGTTTAGCTTTTACCTGCTCAAAGGTTGATGTGCCGATCTCTTTATCTAATGATGCTTTGGCATCCTGCTCGCTGATGTTTGAGATGCCTACTTTAAATTCAATTGTTTGTGGTTGTGGTGAAGCTGCCCAATGCAAATAATTGCCGGCGCCGCCACGGTTACGACCGTTACCTGCGGTAGCATCGTCCTTCCAGTCGCCATGGGTTGATGCCGCTTTGCTTACTTCGGCATAAAAATATCTCTTATCTGCCGTGCCACCACGACGACCGAATGAAGCACCCGAACCTTGCAGGATTTTATTATCCATTACTTCGACGGCAGCATTACCAGATAATAGCAAATTAGTAGCCTGATTAGCCGGAATGGTAAACCGGAAGATGGCAGCGTTATCAGTCATGGTGTACTCGGTATTGATATTGGGGTCTTCCAATAAAACCTGGTAATAGTAAGGCTTAGCAGGTTCCAGGTCATGATCAAAAGCCGATGCATTCTCATGCGCCCCGGCTTTAAAATCACCTTTGCTGATCATCAGGTTACCAAAACCCAGCGGGAAACCGTAGATCTTATCGGCCAGGTAAAAATCCTCCATATCAGGCGTAAAATTGGGGAAGATGTTCATGTTACCGCCCGGCGCTTTTATTACAGGTGCCGTACTGCGGGTTTTAGGGTTGATGGAACCAATATACAGGTCGACATAATCGGCCGGGGTTTTGCCGGCAGTTACCGCGGCTGTTTTATGGCTTACCTTATGCTGCGCAAAAGCGGTACTGCCCAGCATAAAAAATGCTAAAAAAGTATATTTTATTTTCATAACAGTGAATTAAAAAAGGCGTTTATTGGTTAAAACGTATTGGTATTCAATACTATGAAATTTTAGCTATTTATGGCGGGTGTGGTTGGTAATTGTTTTGATACAATTAGCTTGCACTTAAAAAATGTCATTTCGAAGCATAGCGAGAAATCTTGAACGCAATACTACGGATCGCTTGTATAAGATTTCTCACTCGTCCCTCGTTTCGAAATGACAATTTTTATTGTGGCACAATCACCCTCACCCCATTCTCACCTGCAATTATCGCCTTAGATGCTATGCTCAAAAACAAAGAATGCTCTACAACACCGGGTACCATTTTTATGGCGTTCATTTTGTCAAGGCCCATGGTTTCGGCAAAATAAACATCTAACAAATAGTTGCCGTTTTCGGTAATAACGGCACCGTCTTTTTGTGTGCTTATGCGCATGATGGTTTTTGCAGTCGGGATATTTTCTTGAAGCCATTGTGTCACCAACTGCAAAGCGGTTGGCAAAACTTCAAGGACCAAAGGATAAGTCGTATCTAATTTTTCTACTGATTTTGACGCATCGCCCAATAGTATGAACTCTTTAGCCAGGCTGGCCATGATCTTTTCAGACGTGTGGATGCCGCCGCCACATTTCAGGGCGTTAAGCTGCGCGTCAAACTGATCGCAGCCATCAAAATAAATGTCGATGCTTTTTACATGGGCGCTGCTTTGTAATGTAAAGCCAAGCTGTGCTATTAGGTTAGCGGTTTTAAACGACGACGTTGCAAAACTAAGCGTAGCTGCCAATTCCTTATCAGCGGCTAACAAAGCAAGTAAATTAGCAATGGTCGATCCGGCACCTACGCCAATGGTTTGTCCCGGTTTTATAAATTGAATGGCAGCTTTTGCCGCTTCCATTTTGTAGTCTGCCATGATGTTTAAGTTGTTGGATCTGTCTCTTTATAGCCCGACAATGCTGATAATCCCAATATCGGGCCTATGGCAAGCAATGTATAAATATACCATGCGTTTCCGGACGTGCGTAAACTGCTGATAAACTGGATGCTCACAATAGTGATAGCAAAGCCAATACAGTTTACTATAGTTAAAGCCGAGCCTTTTGATGCTGCCGGCGCGTTTTGTGCCACAAGCGTTGAGAGCAACGGAGAATCGGCCACGGCCGCCATACTCCATACAAACATAAAAGCAATGAAAGCTTCTGTTGTATTGCTAAAAAACAACAATGGTGACATTAAACAGCAAACGCAGGAGATCAGCAAAGCATTAACTGCAGTTTTTCTGACCCCAAGTTTTTGTGATATTATACCACTGAAAACGCAGGAAATACTACCCGAAGCGATAATTAAAAATGATAAAAGCGGAACATTATAACTTGCCTCAGAATTGTGTTCTTCGTAAAACTTCAATATCAGCGGTACAAAAACCCAAAAACCGTACAGCTCCCACATGTGCCCAAAATAACCAAAGGCGGCCGCCTTAAACTGCGGGTCTTTAAAGTTGCTTAAAAAGCCTGAGAAATTAAGTTTTTGCCCCTGCTGACGCCCGGGACCATCAGGCACAAATAACAATATAGCTACACCGCCCAAAGCAGAAAGTAAAGATGTGGTATAGATTCCCAACCTGTAAGATAAAAAGGCACCCATACTTGAAAGCAGGTGCGGAAATGCCGTACCCAATACCAGGGCCCCTACTAAAAAGCCCAATGATTTGCCCAAACCCTGTTGGTAATGGTCTGAAGCGATCTTCATGCCTACAGGATAGATCCCCGCCAGGAAAAACCCGGTAGCAAACCTGAATAACATTAAATGGCCAAATGTTATATGATCAATACTTGCGCCTAAATTAATAAAGCCGGATATGATGGCACAACTAAAAAAAACTTTTACCGGCGAGAACTTGTCGGCTATGCTAAGGATGGCAAAGATTAGAGTACCGGCGATGAACCCAAATTGTACCGAGCTGCTTAACCGGGTAAGATCTGCGGGGTCAAAATGAAACTGCTCGGCTATGTCGCCCATAAAGGCATTGCCTGCAAACCAAACCGAAGTACAAAAAAACTGGGCGATAACGATTACAGGTAGTATCCTTTTCATTGATAAGTTGTTGCGCAAATATCTGTGATTTTTCAAAAATCAATGCGATGTTATAAAAAACTAATCACAGAGCCAAATGTTAATGTCTTAAATGCCCTTTATAATTGGCGTTTATAACCACCATACCTCGTTGCAAAGAAAATTAACTTAGCAAAAACAAAAAATTATGTTTAAAGATTCAAAGGCTTTCAGTAGTTTTTCTGTAAACGATTTACAGCAGGCTAAACAATTTTACGGCGACATTTTAGGGCTAACCCTAAGTGATAACCCAATGGGTGTACTTGAGTTGCATATTGCAGGCAGCAGCAATATCATGATCTATCCAAAGCCTAACCACGAGGCGGCAACTTTTACCGTGCTGAATTTTTTGGTGGAAAATATTGACGATGCCGTTGACCAGCTTACCAAAAAAGGTGTTGTGTTTGAGCATTATACTACCGAGCATTTAAAAACAGATGATAAAGGTATTGTGCGCGGTGACGGTAAGGGACCAAACATAGCTTGGTTCAGGGACCCGGCACATAATATTTTATCGGTGATAGAGGAGCATTGACCTCTCCTAAATCCTCTCCAAAGGAGAGGACTTTTAAATATTATTACCCCCTCTCCGTTGGAGAGGGCCGGGGTGAGGTTATCTCTTTTTCTTAGCATTACCCGCTATTAAAAACGCTATACCGCTAAAGCCCAGCGCTTCAAATACGCTCACTATTTCATTGCCATGGCCGCTTACAGGGTCGGCAATGGCGCGTGGAATATGCAGGGTGATTAGCCAGATAAAAATAACAGCACCCAATAATGTTGCCGCCAGTTGCAGTTTTATATCCAGGATAATGCCCAACGCGCCTGCTATCAGCGCTATACCCGCCAGGTAACTCCAAAAGATATGCCACGGGATCCACGCCGGCACCAGCATAACCACAAAAGATATATACACAAAGTGCATAATGCCTGCAACCAACAGGTCTATGGCGAAGAAAAAACGGCCTAAAGGGATAAAGCTTTGCAGAATGGGGATGGTTTTTACCAGCCTGCTTTTAGTTGCTACCGAGCCTGCAGCTACAAACGCGCCGCCGCTTAGTGCCAGGATCTTCAACGCGTCAGACCATCCGGCCAAAAAATGAAGATTATTTTTTAACTGGTAGGGTAAATGAAACACAATAAATAGCAACAGTAGAAACCCGCCTGTCAATAATGAAGCGGCCCTCGCATACCTACCCGAAATGATAATTACCAATGATGCTGAAAGCAGCAAAACACTGATGATCCAAACGCAGGCTAAACTGCCTGAAAGCAGCGGGGCATTGGGCGGGATAATTACCGGCATAAAAATGCCCAGCACCATTTGCTGTACGGCTATCCCGATGATGGCGAGGGCATAAAACAAACGCCAGATACTACTGTATTTTTCCATATTAAAGTGATATTGTGCGATTTAGTTAATGCAATTTATCAAAAAACTGCAGATGTTGAACACTTTGCTGTTCGATAATAACCTGTAAACAGGCAAAAGCGGCGATTTATGCTTATATTAGACAAAACCCATAGCATCTACGATGAAACAATATTTACAAAACATCCACCCTATTATATTTTTATTAGTTGCCACTACTTTAGAAGTTACCGGTGATGCCCTGATCAGGAAAACCATTTACGAATACTCGGGTACTACCCGGATATTGTTTGCGCTGTTGGGTATGTTGCTATTATTTGGTTATGGCTTTTTTCTGAACCTGGCACCGGTAGAATTTGGCGAAGTTGTAGGTCTGTATATCGCTACCTTGTTTGTAGTATGGCAGGTTATCAATTACCTTACATTTAAAACCCTGCCCACTATACCTGTTATAGTTGGTGGCGCACTTGTGGTGGCTGGTGGCTTGATCATTACCTTTTGGAAAAAGTAGAAATTGCGCTAACATTAAATAGATAGTTACTAACTTAATTGCCTGTTTATACCTTCAAAGCATTATCATGAAGATAGCCGTTGCCTCCCCTCCTTTCCCGTCATCAATAGCTGACGGATTACACCGGCTTGAAAAATTGGTTAAAGACGCGGCAAGGCAAAAGGCGGAGATCATTTGTTTTCCTGAGTCGTATATCCCCGGTTATCCGCTGGAAGAATTGACCATTGAAGAAACCTCGCCAGAAAAATTGATAACCGCGCTGAACAAAGTCTGCACCATAGCTGTCGAAAATAACATCGCTATTATATTACCGATGGATTGGTACGGACCTAACGGAAAATTAAATCTTGCCCATGTAATTGATAAAACAGGTAAGGTATTAGGCTACCAGACCAAAAACCAACTTGACCCTACCGAAGACGCCATATGGATCCCGGGAACAGAGCGCAGCATTTTTGAAGTTAACGGGCTTAAGTTTGGCATCACTATATGCCATGAAGGTTTCAGGTATCCCGAATCTGTACGATGGGCTGCACGTAATGATGCAAAAGTTGTGTTCCACCCGCATTGTAACGGCAGTAATGTTGACGGGGCGATGCTTATAGGTTACCGTCATAAAGACAATCCCTATTACGAACAGGCCATAATGATGCGGGCCTTAGAGAACACCATATATTTTGCCAGCTCGAATTATGCTTCACAATATCCTGAATCAGCATCGTCTATCATAGCACCAGACGGTACCTGCATTATACATGAGCGTTATGGGCAAGTGGGTGTGATAATTGCCGACATCGATCCTGAACTGGCAACAGGACTGCTGGCAAAGCGCTTTAAGCCACAGTTATATGCGAATTCGCTTTGAAAAGCGCCTGTTTTTCGGTATCTTTACGCTTTATCAGTTTATAAGCTGGGCAGGTGCCACTTTCTTAAATAGGAGATGATGCGGAACGAACTGATAACAAGCGCAGCGATAGTCTGCACCGCTTCCTGATCCAACACACCATTCAGCAAAAAGTATACTGTACCACCCGCAATACAAGTGGTAGCATACAACTCTTTGGCATGAAAAAGCGCCGGGATATGGTTAAGCAATATGTCGCGCACCACCCCGCCGAAACAGCCGCTGATGGTACCTAAGGCAACGCAAACGCCGGGATTGAGCCCAAAAGCTAATCCTTTTTGTATGCCGATAACGGTAAATAAGCCCAGCCCCAAAGCATCAAAAACCATAAGCGTACGCTGAAAATTACCAATGCGCTTACGCAGCAATAAAGTAAGTATGGTAGTCACCAATATGATCTGCAGGGTATGCGTATCCTTTAACCAGGCAACAGGTGTAGCACCGATCAACAAATCCCTAACCGTGCCACCGCCGACAGATGTTACAAATGCTATAACCAGTACGCCAAACATATCCAGCTTTTTACCAAGGGCGGCAAAGACACCCGACATAGCAAAAGCCACAATACCCAACGTTTCTATAACCGAAGAAAATGTCGCTAAAGATGCAATCATGAATAATTGGTAACCGGCTGTTTGAAATACCGGTATGAAAGTAATGGTTAAATTACTATTTCGCCAAAATTCGGTTAAAATTTATAAGCCAACCAGGCATTTGCTTAAGGGACCAAATGCAAATGGCTTTTGTGAAGCCACGATCTTTGAAATACTTTTAAAATAAGCTTTTTTATCTACCACAAACAGCAAACAACTCATAAACAATCATTTAGCATAAAAACCTAACACCGGCATTCATGCTTATACCCGAAAAATGCCACTTTTTACTACCGGCAAAACCCCGGATACCCGAAAAACGGCAAAAATTACTACCGGTAAAACGTTTGATACCAGAAAAACGGTAATTTTTACTACGGGCTAAGCCGCCGATACCCGTGTAACCTAATTAAACTTCACCACCTCAAAGTTAGACGCAGGGATTGTGCCCAGTTTTTGCAGGTCGTCGTTATTCCACCGGCTGTCAGGCGCGCCGCTGATGTACATGTTACTGCCGATGTCGGCCAGGATCAGTCCGTATTTTTTAAGCGCGGTGAGGATAACCTTATTGGTTGCCGAGAAGCCGCTGATGTCAAAACCGGCCTTTAGCCTGATCTTAGCTCCAAACGGCAATGAAGTAAACTGGCCGCCTTTACTGCTTACACTATGCCGTGCGGGCGCAATATAAGCGGGCTTCACATTTGCAGATTGCAGCGTGAAACGGATAGCGTGATCAATTGTACCTTTCAGCACCTCGTCATAACGCACCAGGCCGGGGAAGATAGGCAAGCCCGCCGCGTCCGCAGATGTCCAGCCCGCTGGCCTCAGCTTGTCGGACGACAGATCAAACACAGCGCCCGACGATGCCTGCCATTTGCCAGCGGTAAGACTGGCGTTGTATAATTCATATAGCTTTTTGTTGTCTTTATCTACCACGATAACATGCGAGTCACCCACGCCGTTGCCCTCAATGGCTGCGTTAGCTGGGATGGGATACGGGCCGGGGTCGCTTTCATCGCCATAGTTGCCGTCATTGGCATTTGCCCTGAAAGTGATGGATACTTTTGGCTGGCTGCCGCAAACTACGTCATACGGAATGCCTATTGGCGCGCCGTCATAGTTGCCGCTGCCGAAGTCGGCCTTTAATTTAGATGTGCTGAATTGCGCGATGATCTGGCTGCTGTAGGGGTCAACCGCGGCAGCTGATACATCCTGGTTCCAGGCATTATCAGCCGGAAAAATGGCAATGTTCTCCGCGTCGGTCAGTTGGGCTTTGCAGGTGGTGGTCGTGGTACCGGTATTCCCGGTGGTGCCGGTCGTTCCTGTCGTGCCGGTGCCGCCTTTAGTGCCCGTTGTACCGGTAGTGCCCTTGCTGCCGGTATTGGCGGTAGCAGGTTGGGTACCATCCTTTTTTCCGCAAGCGGATAGTACGATTACAACCAAAACCAGGATCAACCTAAATAATCTCATACTACTTTAACGTAGCAGCAGGCAGATTGGTTACCCTTTAGCAATTCCGGCCAATACGGTACACATGGTTCTGATCTCGTCCTGCGTGTTGTAGTAATGTACAGACGCCCGCACAATGCTGCTCAAGTGATTCTTTTCCATATAGATCAATGTAGCTTTAGCAACACCTATTGATACATTAATATTTTCTTCGGATAGCTTGGTTTTGACTGACTGGCTATCTATCCCCCTAACCGAAAATGTAACAATGCCTGATAGTTCATCGCCGTTATCATGGACAGTTATTCCGTCAATAGCTGTTAGTTGACGGCGCAGGCTGGTTGCCAATAGCTGTACACGCTGCCAGATCCGGACTACCCCTATTTCAAGCGCGTATTCAATGGCTTTGCCCAGGCCTAATGTTAGCGCGCGGCTTTTTTCATATAACTCAAACCTGCGTGCATCGGGCCGTATGGTATAATCATGCAGGCTAACGGTTGGCGAACTGAACCCGTCCATAAACAATAGCCTGAACTGGTCCTGCACATTTTTGCGCACATATAAAAAACCTGTGCCACGCGGCGCGCGCAGGTATTTACGCCCCGTTACCGAAAGCATATCACAACCTATCTCTTCTACATCAATCGGTGCCTGGCCTGCGGTCTGGCAGGCATCAACCAAGTAAAGAATGTTATGCTTGCGCGCAATAGCCCCTATTTCAACAATCGGCATCATCGCTCCGCTTGACGACGGCATATGCGTAACCGCTATCAGTTTTGTTTGGGGCGATATGGCATCTTGCAAAGCCTGAACATTAAATTTACCCTGCTTATCGTTCGGGATGATCTTTAACACTACCCCATGCGTTTTCTGCATGTTAATAAAACCGATCAGGTTGGTGATGTATTCCATTTCGGTGGTAATGATCTCGTCGCCCGGTTTAAAATCAATACCATGAAACACCAAACCCCAGGCGGTGCTGGCATTTTCAACAATAGCGACTTCGTCTTTACCGGCATTGATCAGTTTGGCAATCAGATCGTAGGTGTTTTCTAACTGGTCTTTATATTTCGCTTCGGTTTCATAGCCACCGTTTACGGCTTCTTCCTGCAAATAACTGATCACGGTATCCACAACCACGTCGGGCGGCAGGGCCGATCCGGCATTGTTAAAATGGGCAATCCTATCAGCACCCTTTGTTTCGGCACGGAGTTGTTGTACTTCCTGTTCGGTTAACGTGTTGGCCATATCCCTTATTTTATTTAGGTAAAGTAACTAATTGTTTGCCTATAGTTTTATAGCTCACTGCCACATCAGCGTAATAAATCAGCATATATTGCAGACTTAGTATTATTTTAGCTGTACAATTTATCTGCCCAATGCAACAACAAATTTTCATTAAATTCAGCCGGCTGTCAGCGCTGCTGATCCTGATCTGCCTGGTACCAAGGCTTGCTATCGGTCACATATCAGGTACAAAATCCAAGCCCCGTAAAAGTATCCGTGTTTTAATCGTCGGCGGCGGCACATCGCATGATTTTGACCGATGGTACAAACAAGCAGATGCTACTACACTTAGTGAAGACGGTTTATGTACGGTTACTTATACCCATAATACCGACTCGATAGGCATCTACCTGAAAACAGCCGATGTTCTTTATTTGGTGACCAACCAGCCTATCGTTGCTGAAAACCGCAAGGCGATATTTGATTTTGCAAATGCAGGCAAAGGATTGATATTAGGCCACCCCGCGCTTTGGTATAACTGGAAAGACTGGCCCGAATATAATTTACAATTGGTAAGTGGCGGTGCGAGCGAGCATGACCGCTATAGCAGCTTTGACGAAACCATCATCAACAACCATCACCCGGTCACCAATGGCGTAACACAAAATTTTACGCTTAAAGACGAACGTTATCATTACATCATTGACCCTGCCGGGCCGGGCATTGATGTGCTGGCCAATAACCATGTTGCTGGATCGGACGTTGTGTATCCGTCTGTATTTATAGTAAAGAACCCAAAGACGCGGATAGTCTGTATCGCGCTGGGCCATGATGGCGAGTCGCATGATATCGATCCTTATAAAACCCTTTTGCGTAATGCCGTTAAATGGGTGGCACACCAATAATATCGACTTTATGAAATACGTTTTAACATTACTGGCAGTGGTCAGCTTTTCGACATTGAAAGCGCAGGACACATTTGACACACAGGCGCACCGTGGCGGTCGCGGGTTGATGCCCGAGAATACTATACCCGCTATGCTAAACGGTGTACGCTTAGGCATAAATACGCTTGAACTGGATACCCATATCACTGCGGATGGGAAAGTAGTGGTATCGCATGACGGGTTTATGTCGGCCAATATTATGCAAAAACCTGACGGCAGCGATATTACCAAAGCCGAAGAAAAGCAACATGTCTTGTACAAAATGACTTACGACAGTATCAGGATGTATACCGAAGGACTAAAAAACTACCCGGCTTTTCCGCAACAGCAAAAAATTAAAACTTATAAGCCTTTACTATCCGAACTGATTGACAGCGTAGAGACCTATACCAAAGCGCATCACCTAAAACCGGTTTATTACAATATCGAAACCAAAAGCACCGTGGCCGGCGACAATATAGAGAACCCCGTGCCTGCCGTATTTGTAAAGCTGCTGATGGCAGTTATTACCGAAAAACACATTACCGACAGGGTAATTATCCCATCATTTGATGTGCGCACTTTACAGATATTGCATCAACAAATGCCGCAGGTTAAGACAGCCTTTTTAGTACAAACCGGTAATTACGAAAGCAACATGAAACTATTGGGCTTTATCCCTACCATACTTAGCCCCGAGCAAAAAATTGTTACTGTCGATATGGTAACAGCGGCACATAGCAACCATGTAAAGGTTATCCCCTGGACGGTAAATAACGAAACTGATATGAAAGCACTGGCAGACCTGAAGGTTGACGGATTGATATCTGATTATCCTGACAAACTGGTAAAACTGTTTGGCAGTTATCAAAAACAGTAAAATAAAAAACCCGCTTTATCAGCGGGTTTTCTTTTTATAAATTATTGAGTTAATAACCTTAGTTTTCTGCGTAGATAGGTTTTTTGATACCATTATCATAAGCTTTAAGATTTTTCTTAAGCAGCTTACGTGCAACGTGTATGCGGGTTTTAACCGTACCTATCGGGATGATCAAATGATCAGCAATTTCATGGTATTTATGGCCTTCAAAATACATAGTGAAGGGTACATAATAATCAGCAGGCAGCCTGTCTAAAGCTTTCTTTATATCGTCCATCACAAATTTAGCTTCGCCCTGGTTTTTGGTAGAACTGAATACCAGGTTAGGTGATGAAATTTCATCAGACTTGGTAACAAAAGTGCTCATTTTAACAAAACGGCGGTAATTGTTGATGAAGGTATTTTTCATGATAGTATATAACCATCCTTTTAAATTGGTGCCTTCTTTAAACTTATTGTAATAAGTTATGGCTTTCAACATCGTGTCCTGGACAAGGTCGTTAGCATCATCTGCGTCGTGTGTGAAGTGTAAGGCGTATGACCTTAATGAACTTGCCTGACGTAGTACTAGGGTGTTAAACTCAATCTTTGTCATTCTGTTAATGTTTTGTACTAGTATATAGACAAACCCTATACCACTATAAATTTTCATTAACGGCATATGCCATAACTATAAAGACAATATCGCGAATTGACCTTCAAACAATATTAAAACATAAATAAACTGATTTACAGTTGTTTATGTTTAATTTATGACAATAAATCACCTTGATGACAATAGGATTACACTTCAAAAAGTGCTGCTCAATAAAAAAAATTAACCGATAATATTTACTTCGCGTTGTAGTTTAACGCCAAATTTGGAGTACACACTGTCTATAATTTGCGACGAAAAGTTGTACACTTCAGCACCGGTGGCACCGCCATGGTTCACTAAAACCAATGCCTGGTTCTTCCAGGTACCGGTATTTCCTACAACTTTTCCCTTCCAGCCGCATTGTTCTATTAGCCAGCCCGCGGCCAGTTTTACCAAACCATCGCCGGCAGGATAATTCACCACTTCGGGATAGTTGGCATAAATAGGCGCAAACTCGGCAGCAGTAATAACCGGGTTTTTGAAAAAGCTGCCAGCATTACCTATGGTTGATGGATCCGGCAGTTTAGCTACGCGGATATGCGACACCACCTGCGACACATCTTTAATAGTAGGCGCTGCAATACCACGATTAGCCAATTCCTGCTCTATAGCCCCGTAGCGCAGGTTAAGATTCGGGATCAGGAATAAGCTAAACTTAACCGATACAATGATATATTGGCCCTTCAACTCATTCTTAAAAACACTTTCGCGGTAGCCGAAACCACAATCTTCTTTGGTAAAAGTTCTGAATTTAGTAGTACTGATCTCAAATGCCCGGCAGGTATGGAAAACATCTTTTAACTCAACCCCGTATGCACCAATGTTTTGTATAGGCGACGCCCCTACCGAACCCGGTATCAGGCTTAGGTTTTCCAACCCTGCATAGTTACGCTGCACACAGTAATTTACCAGGTCGTTCCAAACCTCGCCGGCTCCGGCCTCAACAAATACCTCGTCATGGTTAATGCGATGCTCGATACCGCGGATATTCATGCGAATAACCAGCCCATTAAAATCATTAATGAGCAACAGGTTGCTACCGCCACCAATAACAAGGCGCTCGGTTTGCTGCCATTGCGGATCCATAAACAGTTCCACCAGTTCGTCTTCGTGGTTTATTTCGGCAAAGAAGCGAGCGTTGGCCTCAACGCCGAAAGTATTAAAGTTTTTAAGCGAAACGTTTTCCTGGATCTGCAGCATGCGGGCGAATTTCGGAATTAATTTGGAATAATCAGTTTCTTCAAGATTGTGAAGTAGGGAAATCGTTTGTAAATATTTTTTTGTTTTACCCTCTTTACGCGCAGCGAAGAGAGGGTCGCGCTCGAAGAGCCGCGGGGTGAGTCCTGACGAAGCAGAGTACACCGGCGATTACTCACCCCGACTACGCTACGCTGGTCGGCCCTCTCTTCGCTGCGCGTAAAGAGGGCGATAAAATTTATCTGTGTTTCTAAATTTTACTATGTGCGATATATAAAGCATCAACTTAAAAAATTACCGCTAACCAAAATATTCCGCACCCTGTCTTTATTTTGACGTGATATAGGTATTTTAGTTTGATCTGTTAAAAGCAAAGTGCCGCCATCTTCTTTTAAATAGCTTTTTACAAATTGCAGGTTAACCAGGTGCGATTGGTGGGTACGGATAAACTGGTGAGGTTGCAGCAGCTCATCATATTCCTTTAATGTTTTGCATACCAGTATTTGCTCGCCGCCGTCAAGAAAAAAGGTAGTATAATTATTTTCGGCCTCGCACCTTACAATGGTGTTCACCTTAATGTAGCGGATTTCTGACAAGGTAGGCAGGGCAATTTTTGGCGAATCACGCTGGCCCGATCTGATATATTCCAGCAGGTTTTCAATGTTATGGTTCTGCTTTTTGGAATTGATCTTTACCCTCGCCTTTTCAATAGCTATTTTAAATTCGGCAATATCTATTGGTTTAAGCAGGTAATCAAGCGCCGAAAACTTGATGGCCTGGATACCATACTGATCATAAGCAGTAATAAATATAACTTCGAAGTTTACAGTAGCAAATGCCTTTAAAACGTCAAAACCCGATGCGCCCGGCATCTGGATATCCAGAAAAACCAGGTCGGGCTGGTTGGCTTTAATTACGACTATACCTTGGGCGGCGTTATTGGCCGTGGCAACAATATCGATCCCGGGGCAATAGGTAGCAATAATGGTTTGCAGATTTTCTATGTTGTTCGGCTCGTCGTCAATAATTATACTGCGGATATTCATGCGCTGCAATTTACTATATCCAATCGGTTAAAGTAATAGTTACCGTAGTGCCCGTATCGCCGGTTTTTATGTTCAGCTTAAACGGTTGCCCGGTGTAGAGTTGGTTCAGTAATTCTATCCGCTCTTCGCTTAGTTTTAAACCGAATGAATTACTATTACTCATCGCCCCGGTTTGTATAAAACCCATGCCATTATCTGTAATGATAAGGTTCAGGTTATTATTTTCTTTACGGATGGTAACCTTAACTTCTCCGCGATCGCGAAGATCGGCTACGCCATGTTTAACCGCGTTTTCAACAAATGGTTGCAGCAGCATGGCCGGTATCTCTATATTGGCAACATTTATGTCAGCATCAGTATGGATATGATATTGAAAGCCGAAACGCAATTGTTCCATTTGCAGGTAATCGTCCAATATTTTCAGTTCGTCTTCAAGGCTGATCAGTTCTTTTTCGCCTGTATTTAACACCTTACGGGTAAGGCTTGCAAACCGCGACAGGTAATGATTAGCGCTTTCCATATCATTTTTATTTACAAGGTTTTGAATGGAGGTTAGCGCGTTAAACATAAAATGCGGATTAAGCTGCGCGCGTATGGCCCGTATTTTAAGATTGACATTTTGCCTGGCTTGTACAGACCTGGTGAGGCGGATATTTACCTGCCTGCGATAAAGCCAAAAAAGCAGCGCTATTGATAGCGCTGCCCCGGTAAGGTAAGGTAATAATTGCTTATATGACGTTTTCTTCTCAAGGATGGACGTGGATTTCGGTGCAGTTATAATCAAATCAATACTAATTGCCTGATCTGCCGAAACCATGATACCATTATTGCCACCGCCAAAAGGGAAAATGGATATCGTATAATTTCCTGGCGGTAAAGTATCCACATCAAACTTAATTTCGCCCGAGGCATCCTCGTCTAATCCAAAACCTCGGTAAATTGGCTTGCCGTCGGTACCAAAACGGTCGATAGATGACCCATAAGCAACACCCGGATGTTGCCTTAAATGTACGTTAATTGTACCCACGGTACCTTTTACACAACTGATTTCTGTTATCCTTTGCGTTGCGGAATCTCTTTTCGCACTAAAATCAGCTGAACCGGAAGGACTATTTTTGGACACTGATGCGATAACGCCAAAAGGGAAAGGCTTCAGGTTTGATCGCCAATCAAAAACTACTCCTGTGCGCAGATTATAATTTTTAATGTTAATTACCTCTACTAGTGTCTGTTTGCCGGGATAACTAAAATTGCCAATAAAACCGTAAGGCTGTTTGGCTCCATATTGCTGATCAAGCCTGGGTATATTCGACCAGTGCACAATTTCGACACTGTCATTAAGTACCACTCTATAGCGATAGTCGCCTATGTTATTTTTGTTAATACCCATGGCAATAACCACAGCTGACGAAGTGCCTTTGATATGAAACGCCGGAAAACTTCTATTAAACGATTGAACAGGCATCATCCCGTAAAACATTTCATTAGGATTCAATTTAACCCCTAATGCTATAGGCGATGCCAGTTTTTGGTCTGACACGTCTTTACTAAAAATACGAAACACAGCATCATCAGGCACGTAAATGCCATGAATATTATTTTTAAAGAGCACGTTATGCTGATCGGGCAAGGCATCAAAATAAATATAATTACCAAACTGTGTACCATGATGCCCCTCAAACTGTGCAGATAAGTTTAAGCTTACAAAGCAAAAAATGATTAAAAAAATATTGATTTTCATGGCGATAAAGTATTTAAAGTTAATAATTATCACCAAAGATGAGGCTGGCAGGAATATGTATCAACCCGCAATGAGTAAGTGGGGGTTGCGGGTGAGAATTTGGGGAAATATTACATAATTATGCTGTCGTTTCGACCAACGGGAGAAATCTATACACATGCAGATAGGCTACTTTTCTGTGTATAGATTTCTCACTCGTTCCTCGTTTCGAAATGACAATGGAATTGATTTGGTTACCCCTTCGGTCCGCCAAACTCCATGAGGTAGGCTTTCAGGAAATCGTTCAGATCACCATCCAATACAGCCGAGGCGTTTGATGTTTCGTGATCAGTACGCAGGTCCTTAACCAGCTTATACGGGTGCAGCACATAGTTGCGGATCTGCGAGCCCCATTCTATTTTCTTTTTACTGCCTTCAATTTTGTTGGTGGCTTCCTGGCGCTTACGCATCTCGATCTCATATAACTGAGATTTCAACAGGCGGATAGCGTTATCCTTGTTTTGCAACTGCGATCGTGACTCCTGGTTCTTGATAATAATGCCCGATGGTTTGTGGTATAAACGTACGGCGGTTTCAACCTTATTTACGTTTTGGCCGCCCGCGCCGCCAGAACGGAAAGTTTCAAACTCAATGTCGGCAGGGTTAACTTCTATCTCAATGGTATCGTCGACCAAAGGGTAAACATAAACCGACGCAAATGAGGTATGCCGTTTAGCGTTCGAGTCGAACGGCGAAATGCGGACCAGGCGATGTACACCGTTCTCGCCTTTTAAATAGCCGTAGGCAAACTCGCCCTCTAACTGCAGCGTAACGGTTTTAACCCCCGCCGACTCCCCTTCCTGGAAATCCTGCTCGGTTACTTTATAGCCGTTCTTTTCGCCCCACATAATGTACATCCGCATCAGCATGCCGGCCCAGTCGCAGCTCTCTGTGCCGCCAGCGCCTGCGGTTATCTGCAGTACGGCGTTAAACTGATCTTCTTCGGCCGAGAGCATGTTTTTAAACTCCAGTTCTTCGACCACTTTAATGGCTTCGTCATACTGCTCCTGCATTTCGGCCTCAGTAGCATCGCCGCCTTTGTAAAAATCAAACATAACGCCGGTATCATCAATAACTGATGCTACTTTCTGATACTCGTCTGTCCAAACTTTTTTTGTTTTGATGGATGCCAAAACCTTTTCGGCCTCTTTGGGGTGATCCCAAAAATGAGGGCCGAGTGTTTCGTCCTGTTCTATTTTTAATGCATCAAGCTTCTTGTCGATGTCAAAGATGCCTCCTCAGGGAAATTAGTCTATCCCTTAAATCCTGGATCTGTTCTTTAGTCATGTGGCAAATATAATAATAGCGATGAGTTTAAAACCCATCGCCATGCAATAAAAAAGCCTGTCCGCATCAGCAAACAGGCTCTCCATGGGTAGATCAAAATATGTTTAGGCTATAGCCAACTGGCTCAGCAAATTATTCATGTTATAGTTACCGCTCAACATTGACAATAGCTTGCCTAAAGCGAAATCGGTATTTTGTTCGTTTTTTGATTGTTGGATCATTTCCTGCATTACCGGCGGGATCAGTTCCTTGGCAATCAACAAAGCCTCAACCGGCACAATACCATAATAGTTGTTCAGCTTGTTTGCAAACTTGTTAACAGTGCTGTTAATTAACGGATTATTATAGATGCCCGGGTATTGAAAATATTTGATCAGATCTTTTAGCTTACCATTTTCCATTTGGCCCTTTAATACCTCTATGATCGAGCTCGATGCTTCGTTGATCACAGCTTCATGGTATTTTACAGGAATTACAGGGTTGTTAACAACAGCCATCCCGGCGTTATTTTTTACAAGCATAAAAAGTTTCTCAAACATGACGGTTACACTTTATAATTTGAATTAACAAAATAATGATAAACAAATATTTTATTTATCAATGAATCAAATATATCAAATAAAAATTTTAATTATGATAGCAAACTTGCTTTATCATTATAAATATTACAATTCAATGAATTTAAAACAAACTTGTTAGTAAGCGTGTTGAAATAACGCTAATGTCACATAGTTTAAAATTTAATATGGACGTTAATATTAAATTATATTTTTGCTTATAAAACATAACCAATTATGCTGCCAAACATTGATTTTACTACCACTCAATCTTATAAATACTTAGCCGATCATTACATCGACGTAGTATCAGAAAGCCTTAAAGGATTATTCGATTCTGATAATGAGCGATTTGCTAAATTCTCGGTTCAGTTTGAAGATATTCTGCTTGATTACTCTAAAAACCGCGTTACCGACCAGACTATAGCTTTATTGCTACAGTTAGCTAAAGAATGTAGGCTAAATGACGCAATACACGCCATGTTTAGCGGCGAAGTTATTAATGCTACAGAAGGCCGCCCGGTACTGCACGTTGCCCTGCGTAACCGCAGCAACACGCCAATCTTAGTTGACGGTAAAGATGTAATGCCAGATGTAAACAAGGTATTGCAGCACATGAAAGAATTTAGCGAAGCCATCATCTCCGGATCATGGAAAGGCTACACCGGCAAACCTATTACCGATGTGGTGAACATTGGCATAGGCGGCTCTGACCTGGGTCCCGTGATGGTTACCGAAGCGCTTAAATCATACAAGAACCATTTGAACCTGCACTTTGTATCAAATGTTGACGGCACACATATTGCCGAAACGTTAAAAGGTTTAAATGCCGAAACCACGCTGTTCCTGATCGCATCAAAAACATTTACCACCCAGGAAACCATGGCAAACGCTCATAGCGCCCGCGACTGGTTTATTAAAAGCGGTGGCAAGGATGAGGATGTTGCCAAACATTTCGCGGCATTATCAACCAATGCTGATGGTGTTGGCAAATTTGGTATTGATACCAAAAATATGTTCGAGTTTTGGGATTGGGTTGGTGGCCGCTACTCTTTGTGGAGTGCCATTGGTTTATCAATTGCTTTAAGCATTGGCTTTGAAAACTTTACCGAGCTATTGGCAGGTGCTCATGCTATGGACAACCACTTTAAAACTGCCGAACCTGAACAAAACCTGCCGACTATATTAGCTTTGGTAGGCATCTGGTACAATAATTTCTTTGAGGCCGAAACCAACGCTATTTTACCATACGACCAATATATGCACCGCTTTGCCGCATACTTTCAGCAAGGCGATATGGAAAGTAACGGTAAACATGTCGATCGTAACGGCAATCATGTAGAATACTCAACCGGACCTATTATCTGGGGCGAACCGGGTACTAACGGGCAACACGCTTTTTACCAACTGATCCACCAGGGCACTAAACTGATCCCTTGCGATTTTATAGCGCCTGCACAATCACATAATCCGCTGGGCGAGCACCATACTATGTTGCTGTCAAACTTCTTCGCGCAAACCGAAGCATTAATGAATGGTAAAAGCCATGAAGAGGTAGTAGCCGAACTGAAAGCAGCTGGTAAGTCGCCTGAAGAAATTGAGAAACTGGCACCGTTTAAAGAGTTTGAAGGTAACCGCCCTACCAACTCTATCCTGGTTAAGAAAATTACACCACACAGCTTAGGGTCATTAATTGCCATGTACGAGCATAAAATATTTGTACAAGGTATTATCTGGAACATTTACAGCTTTGATCAATGGGGCGTTGAACTGGGCAAGCAATTAGCCGGAAAGATCTTACCTGAGCTTAGAAATAACGATGAGATCAAATCGCATGATTCATCAACCAACGGCTTGATCAACAAGTATAAAGCCTGGAGATAATCTTTGGTTTGAGTCCTATAAAAAAAAGCTCTCCGGAATCCGGAGAGCTTTTTTTATGCCCTAAGATTTTTTCTTCTTCTTTAAGAACTTCATTAAAGAAGCAGGTAACCCTCTCACAACGTCTATCTGGTATACATGAGGCCATCTTTTACCGGTAACAAAAACACGCTTGCCTTTTGCATCGTAGGCTATACCGTTTAGCACATTTTCTTTAGCATCAAATCTTTTAGGTCTTTCTTCGTAAGGGAAGATATTAACCATATTTAAGGCTCTGTCTACTGATCCGGTCTTTGGATCAATTACAACAAATGTATCGTACCCGTAAATGTTGGCATATATCTTACCATCAATATACTCTAACTCATTTATTGGCGGCAGAGGCCTTTGATTGTCGAAGGCATCAATATAGCCCCTGTTTTTATAGTTGTTTTTATCGAGCAGCCAAATACGGTTATTACCATCGCTTACGTATATTTTACTGCCATCAAAGGCGGCACCCCAATTTGCATTAGCAGCTTTAGGGTTAAATCTACTTAAAAGTTTCAAAGTGTTTTTGTCAAACACAAAGCCAGCGGTATCGTTCTGTGCAAACGCAATAATTTTATCGCCAACAATTGTATTGCCTTTTAGGTAGTGCTTATCTACTTTTTGGCTAAGCACAACTTTTCCGGTTGTAATATCCACCTTTCTAAGCTCAGAGGCTTTTGTAGAGTCACCGGTTGTTTCGTATAAAAACCCATCTTCATAAGATAATCCTTCTGTATTAGCTGTCGAATCATGCGGGAATTGTTTGACGACAGTGTAGGTCCATTGTTCCGGCGCATATTTTGGCATCTTCAAAAAGGAAGTTTGCACATTTTGTATTTTACCATCTTTATACACCTTTGCAGTAACATCCCGTTTGCCCATATGCAGCGTATCGGTTTTTATGCTGATCACGGACGAATCCTTCCTTACGCCTACGCGTATTGAATCTAAATAATACACAACCGAGTCAGGACTGTAAGATTTTTCGTAACTGACATTGAAAGCAAGCGGTTTATCATTAGTGGAAAGAACCCCTGGTTTTGGGGAAATGGTTATATTTTCAACTGCACCATTTTTGGATTTACAACCTGCCGCTAAAATAACTGCGGTACCAATAAATAACATTGATGTTTTCTTCATAATTTATTCAGCAAAAGGAAAATGTTTTCCCTCTTTATATGGTTTAATCTTATAATTAGTTTATACGGGCAAATATAGTAACCGCGCTTACATTAACAAGGTAATGTAAACTGTATTATTTCTTTACTAAACTTATTTGGTAAAGATGCGGCCATTTTTTGCCGGTAACAAACAGGCGTTTGCCTTTTTCGTCCCAGGCTATGCCGTTTAGTACGTTTTCGCCTTTATCAAATTCTGTCCAGTTTGCCGGGTACTGCGACTTTGGTAATAAATTTTTCATATCGGCACGTTGTAACACGGCGCCGGTTTTAGGGTTGATAACTAAGATGGTATCAGTAGTATAAACGTTGGAGTATAGTTTACCGTCGATGTATTCTAATTCGTTTACTTTCTCGATAGGGCCTTTATCATCATAAACATCAATAAAGCCGGTTTGATGGTAATCATTTTTATCTAAAAACCAAATACGATTGGTGCTATCATCAAGATACATTTTGTTGCCATCATAGGTTACGCCCCAACCCTCAACACCAACGTTGTTTGTGAAGGTTTTCTGCAACTTAAAAGTATTCTTATCAAACACATACCCTATTTTCTCAGTGTAAGTAAACATCACGATCTTATCGCCGATGATAGCACTGCCTTCGCCAAAAATTTTAGGGTCTATTGCCTGCCTTTGTACAACTTTGCCTGTTGTCAAATCTACTTTACGTAAATCTGAGGTTCCTTTGCTACCAGTGCTTTCATATAAATAACCATCGTGGTATAACAGACCTTCGGTATAAGCGCTGGTATCATGTGGGAATACTTTTTCAACCTTATAGGTCAATTCTTCGGGTGCTTTGGCAGCCATCACCACAACATTGGTCGATACGTCCTGCGCCTTGCCTGCCTGGTACACTTTAGCCGTGATCATCCTGATGCCCATAGGCAATCTATCCGTTTTAATGCTAAAAGCCGATGAATCTTTTTTAGATGATAACCTTACAGAATCCAGCAAATACACTATCGAGTCGGGCTTTACCGCCCCGGCATAGTGCACATTTACTTTGATGTCAGTACCCGCTTTATAGCTTGTACCGGCATCGGGGCTTATAGTAATGTCACTGCCGGTATCGGCAGTTTTGTTTTGACAGCTTTGGCAGCTATAGATAATAAGCGCTAAGGCAGCAATAAGCAGTATCGATCTGTTTTTCATAATTATTAGGCAGATGGCCAAAACGCATCTTCAATATGGTTTAGCCGGTAACTTGTTTCGTTTTTAAATAGTATGGCAATAATATCAAAGCGCACTTCGCCCTGGTGATCCATCAAAAAAATGTATTCGGCGGCAGCATCGGCCAGTAGCTTTTGCTTGCGTGTATCAACAAAATCTTCGGGCTCGCCAAAACCGGTGCCGGTGCGCGTTTTTACCTCGGCAAATATAATAACCTTGTCCTTATAAGCAATAAGGTCAATCTCGGCTTTTCCGTGTGTCCAGTTCTCGTCAAGTATCTCGTAGCCTGCCTGTTCTAAATGCGTTTTTGCCAGGCTTTCGCCCAGTCGGCCCAGGTCATTGTGCTGCGCCATTATTTCAAAATAACTGATCCCAGGTAATCAGATATGGTTTTCTCTACCTTCTTCATCCGCATGTATTGGGTAAGCAATATATCCTGGTCTTCATCAGTTTTAGCGTTTTGCAGTTCAGTACGTAAGTTATCCAGCATTTTGCCAACCTTATGCATTTTTAAATGGAATATGGCACTTAGTATGGTAGCTTTCATATTGGCCTGCTCATCGCTCACCAGGATCTTATGCATCTCGTACCAGTTTTCACTTAACGTATATTTAGTGGCAATTAGTGTAACCACCAGGTCAACAATTTCTTTGTCAGGGTAATGGATAAAATGCTGATCCTCGGGCAATACGCCGTTCTCCACCTCTTTGCTGTAGATCTCTATAAACGTTTTAGCCGCCGGATACTCAAACTCCACGTCGTTCAGTTCGGCAATCATAAACGGGCCAATGTAGGTGTTGGCAATGCCATCCCAGTCTATCATCTTATTGCCGTACAACAGCAGCAGGCGTACTATCTCCTTCTCCTGCGAGTAGGTTTCTTTAGGTTCTTCTTTAGGCTCCTCAACTACCGGGTAATCCTCAACCGGGGTTATCATGCGGCCATTGGGTTGCTGGCTGTCCTTTTTGGCTTTGGCCTGCCGCATTTTATTCAGTTCGGATAGCAGTGCGCGCTCGTCTATCTGCAACAGGTTGCTGCATTCTTTTATAAACACTGAAGCCTTTATCGAATCGGGGATCTTAGCAATACTCTCAACGATATCCCTGATCACCTCTGATTTCTTTATGGGATCATTACCGGCCTCTTTAAGCAGCAGGTTGGTTTTGAAAAGGATAAAGTCCTTCTTATTGTCCTCTATGTGCTTCTTAAAGCCGTTGGTACCTACCAGTCGAACGTACGAGTCGGGGTCATGCCCGTCAGGGAAGAGCACTACCTTTACGTTCAGCCCTTCTTCAAGGATCAGGTCAAGTCCACGTACTGCCGCCTTTATACCCGCCGCGTCGCCATCATATAAGATGGTGATGTTTTTGGTTAGGCGGCCTATCAGCCTGATCTGCTCAACAGTTAGCGACGTACCCGACGATGCCACCACGTTCTCAATGCCCGCCTGATGTACCGATATGACATCTGCATAGCCCTCAACCAGATAACAGTTATCTTCTTCGCGGATGGACTTCTTGGCGAAGTATAAACCATAAAGCACGTTTGATTTATGGTAGATCTCCGACTCGGGCGAGTTGACGTATTTGGGCACGTTCTTATCGCTTTTCAGCGTCCGTCCGCCAAAGGCGATCACACGACCTGTAAAGCTATGGATCGGGAACATCACGCGCCCGCGGTAACGGTCATACAGGTTACCGTTATCACGCTTTACCGACAGGCCGCTGTCTATCAAAAACTCAGGCTGATAGCCCTCTTTAATAGCCTGGCCGGTAAAAGCTTCCCATTGGTCGGGCGAGTAGCCCAGCTCGAACTTCTTTATGGTATCGGCAGTAAAGCCGCGTTCTTTAAAATAACTCAGGCCTATGGCTTTACCTTCGTCGGTATCCAGCAGGCTTTCATGGAAGAACTTAGCAGCGAACCCCGATACGATCATCAGGCTTTCACGCCGGTTCTCTTCCTCCCTGTTCTCGGCAGTCTCTACCGTTTCTTCAACCTCGATGCTGTATTTCTTGGCCAGCCATTTTAATGCTTCGGGATAGGTGAACTTCTCCAGCTCCATCAAAAAGGTAACGGCGCTGCCGCCCTTGCCGGATGAGAAATCTTTAAAGATGCCCTTTGCCGGCGACACCGTGAACGAGGGCGTACGCTCATTAGCGAACGGCGACAGGCCTACATAGTTGGCGCCACGCTTTTTTAACTGCACAAACTCGCCTATCACCTCCACAATATCTGTGGCTTCCATAATCCGGTCGACAGTTGATTTTAGTATCATACGTTAAAATGCAAATGTAGGGCAATTATTGATTGCCATAAATAGCGAGAGGTAATTTACGCATTTTATTTAAAGCTTAGCTATGGCCGGGGTGTGCCACATGAATGTGCCCCGGGTGGTACACTTTAATACACTCGTTTTTGCAATGAACTGGTAATAAAACAGTTGATTTCTTAAATCCGGTTTCATGATACAGTTTGGAACACTTTTTCTGACTTATAAGTATTTTTTCAGAACATGGTTTACTGACAAAATAGCGCCACCAAACAATCCGGTAAAATAGCGATGGGTTTAAAACCCATCGCTATTTTACAGAAACCGCTTTTACCTGCTTCGGCTTCAAAAATGTTATCGCTATCCCAACCAACACGATCACACTGCCCATAATTTCCATCAGATCAAGCCGCTCGCCCAACATAAACACCGCTAACAGGCCTGCAATAACGGTTTGGCTAAGTAAGGCTATAGCGACTTTGGTAGACTCTAAAAAGCTGATGGCATAATTAATGGTGATCCACCCGGTTAGCTGGCAAATGATACCCATACTGATCAGGCTGCCCCAGGTATTCAGGTCGTAATGAAACAGGTCCTTACCTAATAAATTGCAGATAATGAGTAAAAAAACACCTGCCGCCAGCATGTTATAAAACATAAACGGAACTGTCGCAATCCGTTTTAAAATATCCTTGGTTATCAGTATATAAATAGAGTACAGCAAACTGGCCGCTACGGCGTAAATCATCCCCAGGCTTAATTTTAAATGAATAAAATTGCTCACGCCAACCAATACCACCATACCGGTAATGGCAATGCAGGTACCTGTCCAGAACAGCCAGCCCGATTTCTTTTTAAACAACAGGTAGCTTAACAGGCCTACCCAAACGGGTGCCAGGTTGGCCAGCAGGGTTGACACGGTTGCGCTGATCAATTTTAGCGACAAATTCCAGGTAGCTATATCGCTGGCGAACACCATACCGCCTATCAGCGCCAGCAAAATATCTTTACGTGCCATGGCCAGGTTCTTTTTGTAAAGACAGTAAGGCAGCAACAATATCCAAGCGAAGAAAATGCGGTAAAAAGCACAGATTATGGGCGGGGCATCTGCCAGCTTTACAAATATGGGCGAAAACGAAATACAGATGATGCCGATAACCAGGCTTAGTTTGGGATTCATGACAGCGCAAACTTACCATTTTGCCCGATGAATAAAGAGCGTTATCATCGAGATGGCACCTCGAAGTGCGATGACCTTACCTGCTATGGTTCGACGGGCTCACCACGACCGGCCTTTTTAGTAGTTTAATTATATAGGAAGTATTTTTATGCGTTTTTTATCTTCATCCAAGACGATCAATGCACCCTTTTCTAACAGATCAGAATAATTTGTGAGTGTAGTGAAAAGCATGGCTGACAAATTTTTGATAGTTACGTTCTGAGTTCTGACTTGTATAACGCTGGGTCTATTAGCTTTAGTCAATGCCAATGCTGTGCCGAAATCCAGATCGTGAGTAAATATCACATAATCTTTTTTTACAGCCCAATCTATAATTATTTCGTCGGGTGCGTCAAACCTGCCAACTTCAGACCAATGAACGGCTTCAATTTTATGAAGTTTAAATTCCTGAACCCATTCAGGAGATAAATTCATATCAATTAATATTTTCATGCCGTGGCAAGCGGCACTTCAATTTCTTCAGATCGCCAGGCTGCATATGATAAAGCCGCGGTAATATCTTCTGCTTGCAAATAAGGATACATTTTTAAAATACCTTCGTTAGTTTGACCAGAAGCCAGTAAACCGATAATAGTACCAACAGTCACTCTCAAGCCTCTTATACAAGGCTTGCCCCCCATTACATTTGGGTTTAAAGTTATCCGTTCCAGGTTTTTCATTTTTTACTTCTTGCTATTATTCAAAGTTAAATAATAAATAGCAAAAAAATCAATGCAATGTATTTGAGCTAAAAAGGACAGCACAGACTATTGGCTGTACCATTATACAGTAAATCTAAGTTTTAAAAACTTCGTAAGTCTAATCGTATAATAATTGTAATTTAGCCGCTCTAAATTTTTTACAACAATGAGTCAGCGTATTAAGATCAAAGCATTATTAGAAAGCACACAAACAGATATTGATGTAACCGTTAAGGGGTGGGTACGTACCTTCCGCAACAATCAATTCATCGCTTTAAATGATGGCTCGACCAATAATAACATACAAGTTGTAGTAGATTTTGAAAACACCGACCCTGCCCTGTTAAAGCGCATAACCACCGGTGCCGCCATTAGCGTGTTCGGCTTGCTGGTAGCGTCATTAGGTAAAGGGCAAACGGTTGAAGTTAAGGCAAAAACAATTGAAATATTAGGCGACAGCGACCCGGAGAAATACCCGCTGCAACCTAAAAAACATAGCCTTGAGTTTTTACGCGAGATAGCGCACCTGCGTTTCCGTACCAATACTTTCGGCGCTATTTTCAGGGTGCGTAACAGCCTGGCATTTGCTATACACCAGTTTTTCCAGGAGAAAGGATTTGTTTACCTGCATACACCGATTATTACCGCCAGCGATGCGGAAGGCGCCGGCGAGACATTCCACGTAACAAACTTCGACCTGGATAATGTACCAAAGGCAGACGGTGGCGAGGTTGATTTTAAACAGGATTTTTTTGGCCGTGCCACCAACCTAACTGTGTCTGGTCAACTGGAAGGCGAACTGGGTGCGATGGCGCTGAGCGATATTTATACCTTCGGCCCTACTTTCCGTGCCGAAAACTCCAACACTACCCGCCATTTGGCCGAGTTCTGGATGATTGAGCCTGAAATGGCCTTTGCAGATATCGTGGATAACATGGACACCGCCGAGGCATTACTGAAATATGTGATAGCCTACGCGCTTGATAAGAACAAGGACGATATTGAGTTTTTAACCCAACGCTTGCTGGACGAAGAAAAGCAAAAACCGCAGAATGAACGCTCTGAAATGAGCCTGACTGAAAAGCTACAGTTTTGTTTAGCTAACGATTTTGAGCGTTTGACTTATACTGAAGCAATAGAGATACTAAAAGAATCGACCCCGAATAAAAAGAAGAAGTTTCAATACCCGGTTGAGGGCTGGGGCACCGACCTGCAATCAGAACATGAGCGTTATTTGGTAGAGAAGCTCTTTAAAAAACCGGTGATACTGACGGACTATCCTAAGGAGATCAAATCATTCTACATGCGTCAGAACGAGGACGGCAAAACCGTTGCAGCTATGGATATTTTGTTCCCGGGCATTGGCGAGATCGTAGGCGGATCACAACGTGAAGAACGTTTGGATAAGCTGGAAGAACGTATGGACGACCTGGGCATACCAAAAGACGAACTATGGTGGTACCTGGATACCCGCCGTTTCGGCGCCTGCCCACATGCCGGCTTTGGCTTAGGCTTTGAGCGTTTGGTGCTGTTTGTTACCGGCATGGGCAACATCCGTGATGTGATCCCTTTCCCAAGGTTCCCTAAGAACGCGGAATTTTAATTTTTTGGATTACACCGATTGGCTTTTGATTGCACCGATTTTGTTTGATCAATCGGTGTAATCTCACTAAAATAATCGGTGGAATCTTTCTTAAAAATCTGTGTAATCACTTTAATATTATGCCAACCATCGAACTCATCACCGAGATCAACGCCCCTGCAAAACGCTGCTTTGATCTGGCAAGGAGTATCGATCTGCATTTAATATCCACCAATCATACCGGCGAAACTGCAATTGCAGGCAGAACATCTGGCCTGATCGAGCTTAATGAAACAGTTGCCTGGCGGGCCAAACATTTCTTTATCTGGCAAACCTTAACCTCGAAGGTTGTCGAACTTAAATCGCCGCATTTTTTTGCTGATGAAATGGTTAAGGGCGCTTTTAAAAGTTTCAGGCATGAGCATTACTTTTTTTATGTGGATGGAAAAACTATAATGAAGGATATTTTTATGTTCGAGTCGCCATTTTGGATTCTGGGTAAGCTGTTTAACCTGATCACCCTGAAAGCATACATGACCAGCCTTTTAAAGCAGCGCAACCTTGTGATCAAGCAAGTTGCCGAGTCGGATAAGTGGGCTCAATGAGGAACCTGCGATGCAAAAACATCCCCCTTGCTTTTTTGTTGTGCATTAGCAACATCTTAATTACCTTTAGTTTATGTTCAGCAACGCCATCACCAAAACTTTTATCCCAACGGTAAAACCTGCCGCGGCCAGAACTTTTTATCGCGACATATTGGGTTTAACTTTTTTAAGTGAGGATGATTACGGGATGGAGTTTAACGCGCATGGTACTTTGTTAAGAGTAATTACTGTACCAACACTTAAACCACAAATATTTACCGTTTTAGGCTGGAACGTGTCTGACATTGAAGACAGCATAAAGCAGCTGAATGAAAAAGGCGTTTATTGCGAAAAATACAACTTCGACTTTATGAGGCAGGACGACTTAGGTATCTGGGTATCGCCCAGCGGTGCCCGGGTGGCCTGGTTTAAGGATGTGGACGGCAATGTTTTGTCGCTGACGCAGTTGTAATAACCTATCTTTAATAATGGCAGATAAACATGATTTTTCGGGAATGACAGTTAATGAACGCTTATATGTCAGCGGGCAAAGTGACAATTATCGTGACGCCGTAAAGAAAAAAGATCTGAATACTGCTATTGCTATACTTAAAACAATTGAAATAGGCGATGGCAACATCAAAGCTGTTTTAAAATACGACGGTTTCATAGTAGAAGATAGTTAAATACGTTACCTAACGCCTATTCAAGCATCTTCGCTTGAATACTTTACGTTGTGAGTGTCCACACTCACTTAAACATATCGCAAGCGTTGACGCTTGCTTCGGCAGTTCAGTTAAGCGTGGACGCTTAACCGGCCGATGGAGAAAATGGACGTGGACAGGATAAAAGCCGTGAACGAAGCAGTGATTAAAGAAAGCTATAAAATAGTGCCGAAAGTTAAATAAGCTTATAGTTATTATAACGTACGTAGCTTGAGCATTCTTAAATAAAGGGTGTCATTTCGATAGAGCAATGCGGGGGAGGTTGCGGGAAGCCGCGAAATAGAAATCTTATACAAAATACAGTGCAAAAATGCTTGATGTAAAAGATTTCTCCTCACTCCAAGGCACAATACCCCTCATGTTCGTTCGAAATGACAATGCGGTTTTCTTATCCCGAACTAACATTATATTTAACCCCGATAATAGCTATTATTTTTTCCCCGCGTATTTTATCCGTAACTGTTTCACCAGCCTTACGCCTCTTTGCATCAGGCTGCCCTTCCTGTTTTTAAGGAAACGCCTGATGGCGATATGTGCCTGCTGATTTTCCTTTATTTCTGTCGGGAAATTTTTCACCGGCTTTTGGGCGATGTTAACGCCGTACATGTGTTCGATGTTTGAGTGTACGCCCGTACCGTCATGGCCTATGTTATGCACCAGTGAGCGCGAGGGATGCAACGCAAGCCCTCCTTTTAGAAATATGGATGCGTACCACCTTATGGCCCAGGAGTTGTTCTTACCGGCCTTAAACTCCTGGATCTGTTTCCAGAAATTCATGGTGCCTTCTACCGAGAAATCGTGGATCTTTTTTTTGTCGAACTGGTCTATCAGCTTATCAATATCCGGTTCAAAATTTTTCCAGGCGCGTGCCCAGGTGGCCCAGCCCCAGCTGGTGGCTATGCGGTAAAAAAAAGCATCGGGCAGGGTTTTATCGGCAAGGCCATACATATATGCCCCAATGTGCATAACCGACTCATCGTTTTCGTACTTGGTAAGGGCCTCGTTAAAATATTCAAGGGTATAGGGCGATGTGATCAGGTCGTCCTCAAAAACAATAACTTTTCCAAACTCGTCCACCAGTTGTGTAACACCGCTGATGATGGAATTGGCAAGCCCGCGGTTTTCATTTCGTGCTATTAACTTCACCGATTTAAAGCCTACGACCTCTTTAGCCAGATCCCTAACCTCGTTGATCTTTTCCATATCGGCATCGGTCCGTGGCCCGTCAGAAAAAATGAACAAGCGCGACTCGGACGCCAGCACGTTTTTTTGCAACGATGCCAATGTACGGCGCGTATGATCAGGCCGGTTATAAACAAACAAGGCTATAGGGGCAAGCTTCTGCATTTAAAATATCTCGGGCTGGTGGTCGGCTTTTTTACACAGAACGGTATAATAGTTGGCAAATTGTTCTTCCATTTTTTTACCGAATACCGATGCGGCAATTTTCTTCACGTTATGCTCAAGGTCTATCTTCAAACTACTTATAAAGTTCTTCGGCTTTTTTAATGTCTCAAAAGTATAAAACTTGGTCACCTCGGGCGCAATGGTATCGGTAAGGTCCTTTATTACCTCCAGCCCTTCTGTAGCCAGCAGGTAACGTAAAGAGGTTGGCGTGTACATATTAATATGTCCGTAAGCCAGGAAATGTTTAATGCGGGTATCCACCCCGAAACGGTAATCGCGCGGCACCTCAATTACCACCATTTTGGCAACACGTTTTAATTCGCGCAGCAGCAAACGCTCATGCTCTACATGCTCTAACACATGGGTAAGTATGATCAGGTCCATGCTTTCATCGGCAAAAGGCAAATGATAGCCATCAAACTCCTGTACAGATTTGATACTGGCAATGTTTCTTTCCTTGATGCGTTCAACCCCGCTGGCAGATAGCTCGACCGCGTGATATTCTGTCGCGAAGCCTTTATCGGCAAGTAGCTTTAAAATAACACCGTCGCCTGCGCCAACTTCAAGCACTTTGTTAAAGGTATAACCCTTACAAACGGTTATAATATGCTCAACCTTGTATTTGGCACCCAACATGCGCCATGTTTCGTCATTATTTTCATAATAACTGTCATAAGCCGTTTTAAGGTTTTCGCTGCTGTTAACTTCCTGCATGGCCGGATATCAATTGTTATTTTTTAAGATTTAAAACTTTGTTAATTACCTGGTTTACGTCCTCTGATATTTTAAGCAGATAGGCTAACACTATGTAAATCGCCCCTACTATGGCCGACCGTAAGATCATATCAATATAAATATTATGGCCAAGCGGCAAATACAAGCCTGCCAATAAAGAGATGGCGCTTATTACCAGGATCAAAAAATGTGTCTTATCAAAAGGCTGCAACCCAAATTTTATTTTTACAAATATCCAATATAAAAAATTGAGTACAAACATGGTCAGCGAGTAAGAAACAGCAGCACCCATCATACCTATTTTAGGGATAAGCAACCAGTTTGACGCCACGCAAAAAATCACCGACCCAACTATAAAATAAGTAGTGTACCTGTAATATTTAGACAGGTTAACAATGTAACCATTAATACCGCCGGTTATATCTACTAAAAAACCGATCCCTATTACAATAAACACGTTAAAATATTCGGTAAATTCATTTACATGCTTATGCAGCAATGCCTTCACCAAAAAATTCTTATTTACAACGATACCGATAAATAATAACGCGCCGATAAGCATTTGCATTACCGATGTTTTGTAATAAATCTTCCCAATTTTAGGCAGGTCATTATCGGCCCAGGCCTGCGCTATAATTTGTAATGATGTGCGATTTAATGCTTTTGCCGGCAAACTGATCACTACCGCTATGGCGAAGAATGTAGCATAAACGCCAAGTACTTCCAGCTTCTGCGTTTTGTTGATAGCTATCAGCATGATATTATCCAGGTTGACGATCAACGCTGCCGAAGTGCTGCTTAAGAGCGTGTAAAAACCATACTTTACAAACTCGTTTCTTTTATTTAAGATCTGCGGGGATATGCGGGCTATTTTAAAATCGCCCCCCTTATAAACTGTGAATAATAGTATAGCTACCATAGCCACGTTGGCAGCCATGTATATAGATAAGAAATCGTGATAAGTGATAAGTGATGCACCTATTAACAATACGCCTGCCATTGTAAATAGCCTTAAAAAAACCTCGTTTAAAAACGAGGAAAGCACATTTTTATAAACAGTCATAGCCAGGCTTTCTATTACCGTATAAACTAAAGTCAAAAATGAAAGCGGTATCAAATAGTAAAAATATCTTACCAGTAACTCTGCACCATTTTTGCTTTTATTATAATGGATAATAGAATGTTGGAAAAACAGAAATATCAGCGTAAATAAAATAAAACTTATGGTACACCAGGCTATTACAAAGGTGACAAAGCCACCATGCTTTTTATCATCGCTGCGAAAATGCGGCAAATATTTAAAGATGATGTTTTTTATACCTACCGATGCTATTTGTGCATACAGTGCAGTAATAGTATTCATGATGGTGAAAAAACCAATTTCTTCGAGCGTTAATATATGCTGAAATAAAACTATCAGGTTTAAGAAGCCAAGCGCGGTACCGGCATATAAAATAATGCTGTTGTAAAAGCCTTGTCTCTTTAATAAGTTCATTTAATACTTTTTTGTATAACACTGTCAAGCAATGCTATGCGCGATTTAATATGATAATTGAGTATCATGTGTTCGCGGCCTGCTTTGCCCAACTTAACCGCCAGCTCCGGCGATCCGGCTAATTTAATCATTCCCTGCGCCATGCCCTCAATGTCATGTTCGGCAGTTAAAAAGCCGGTTACACCATCAACAACAGCCTCTTTAATACCCGCATGGCGTGTTGATACTACCGGCAAACCGGATGAAGAAGCCTCCAAGACCGAAACCGGTGTACCCTCGCTGTCACCATCGGCAGCTATTACCGAATGCTGCACATAGGCACGCGTATTTTTTATCAGGTCTTTGATCTGCACCTTGTTCAATACCCCGGCTAAAGTTACCTGCGATTGCAGGTTTAAGTCGGCTACCAGTTTTTTGGTATCTTCAAACAGGGGCCCATCGCCGACCATCCATAACTTGGCAGCAGGGAATTTATCGGCCACTATTTTAAATGCTTTAATTACCGATGATGGTGATTTCTTTTCAACAAAACGCCCTATAGCTAAAAAATTAATGGGCGAGTTTGAAATATCCATCAGCGGAAAATCCTCTGTATCCACGCCGCATGAAGCGTTGTAGATCTTATCCGCAGGCGCACCCATTTCTTTCAATGTCTCAACCATATCTGCCGATACGGAGATAAAAGCACTGGCGTATTTAAAGGCTTCCTGGTAAAGATCTTTGTATTCTGAAACAGCGGCGCGGTTATATACATCGGCACCGTGGTAATGGATGATCAACGGAATGCCGGCTTGTTTACAGGCTTCTGTCACCATTGCGCCTACCATGCCATATTCGGCAAATACAGCATCTACTTTATGGTCAACCAGGTAGTTTTTTAAGGCGTTTGTCCTTACGGCTATACTTTTGCGTTTTAATATCTTTTTCTGGAACAGGTAGCTTAACAGGCCCCATTTTGATTTGATCAGCGGCTTATCTTCATTATCATAAACAGGGAAGGCGCCGCCATACAGTACCAGCCTATTGCCGGCCAGCATGTCGATATGTGCCTGTACAAATGTTTCAGAAAACGAGGATCTATTAGGCTTTATAATGCATAATGTGTAGCCGCTATCCATGTTTATCCTAATTTGCGGCGAACAAAAGCCTTACGGAAATAACTGCCAAATTTGGCTTTTGCCTTACCTATTATTCTTTCTGTACGCTGTGCCGCGGTTACCGGTTTTGGTGTAAAGAACGCGGTTAAAAAGTCATCGCTTTTTTCAAGTACGATGTGGGTGTAATCGGCGGTATGCCAAACATCTTTCTGGTGATATAGTATCACCTCGGTACCTGTATCGGCTGCCAGTTTGCCTATTACACTAAAGGTGATATGCTCATCAACCGGCTGCATGGTTTCAGGGCGGTTAACCAGGCACCATTTAAGGTTATGTGGTGTTGGTACGGTAAGTATGATTTTGCCTTTATTCTTTAATATTTTAGCCAGGGCGGCGTGTACTGCGGGCCGGTCTTCAACAGCTATATGCTCGTAAACATCCATAAAAACGATCAGGTCAAACTGGTCATCTTTGAAAGTTTCGGGTGTTAATATGGTTTCTCTAAAATCAAGCTTATCATCCGCGAACAGCTTTTGTGCAATCTGGATAGACATGGTACTGATATCTATACCGGTAACATGTGCGTTTGGCCATTGCTTGTGCATACGGTTACAAATGCTGCCCATACCGCAACCTACCTCTAAAATACGTAAGGGTTGTTTCGGCGCAAACTGCATAATAGTTTTCCATCCAAACTCAATGCGGGGGTTAACTATGATATAGTCGTTCAGTTTATATTTTACGTGCTCGTCATAATATGACACTACGTTTTCACGGTCTACTTTTTCTTCCATTTATAAATACGAGGAATAGATTTGATTTTAGTCGTTCACAAAAGTACTTAAATATTCATTATAGTGGTTTTTGGGCAACCACAATGTACAAAGCACTGTCACGATCGCGCTGGGCCTGCGTGTGGATCTTATCAAACAGGTTAATAATACCCTGCATGATCACAGACCAAACCGGCACCAAAAATTTGGGCAGTTTAAACAATACGCCATCCTGGAACAATTGCATTCCGCTGGCGGTAAGGCCCAGTACACCAGTAAATGAACTGATGTTAAAGGCTTCTTTTTCGACGGTCTTTCTCAACCCCGCCCCTGTCCAACGCCAGTAATCATTGGGCGTTGGGTGATACAGCCAGTAACCATGTGTGGTCAGGATCATAGAGCCGCCCGGCTTTAACAAGCGCCAGGCTTCCTGCAAATAACCTTCGGGCGAGTCGACATGCTCCAGCACCTGGTTCGACAGGATGATATCTGCATAGTCATCAGGCAGGGTGGTTTTGCTGTCGAAATCAATATGATGATCGGCTTTGGGGTTCATTTCAAGGTCGACACCCAGGTATTTACCTACGTGAGGTTCAATAACCGGCTTGTAGGGCATATCGCCGCAGCCAAAATCTATTAAGACAAAGTTTTTATTGCTGGCGGTAAGCTCTTCAATTTTTTTAACAGTGGCGTCTCTTAATTGTGTAAGTACTACGTAACGCGGATTAAATATACTGGGGTACAGGCGGTCATTACCTTTCATCCGGCTAAGTTAATTCTTTTTTACCGACCTGTAAAAAACCTTGCTTAAAATTGGATGGGTAATGAGCGCTTCCATTAATTCTCGCTACTTATGCTTACTATAATGCTGCTGGTAGTTTACCTTGGCCGTGGTATCTTTTCGCCAAATTACCAGCGAGTCCTTTGTAAGTTTTTGCACCTCGAACGACCGCTGATTTGGCTTCCGTTTATCCAGTACAACAAGGCAGCCGGGCTGTGCAATACCCCAGGTACCCATTAACGGCGGAGGCGGAGGCATACCGTTCATCGGGGCCTGCACCAGGTTATAGCTGGCATCAGCATTTAGCTGAAAAAAGCCGGGTTGCCTTAAATAGATGGTCTTGATAACAGTATCAGGGCCGTAAGGCGCTGCAAGCGTGAAGGCGTTATCCCACCTAAACTGCAGGCTGGGCAGGTCGGGGCACTTAAATGCCGCGTAGTGCTGCGTTATAATAATGCCGCCCAATGTTTGGCGTAGCACCAATGAATCATCAGATAGCTTGATAACAGAAAAATCGCGCTCTTTGGCTGTGGCCGGGTTAAGCACAAATTCGCAATTTTTATTGATATTCCATTTGCCGTTTACCGGGTCGCCATCGCTAAACAGGCTGTAGCTAAAATCATCATTGATCTGGAAGTATCCCTGCGGATAAACAACGGTATGGCTTAGCAGCTCTTTATTGTTATTATACACATTGGTTTCGATGCTTTGCACCGCCCATCTTTTTAAATAATTAACAGAGGAATCGTGCAGGCAGATCTGCGTGTCCTTAACCTCTTTTTTACAGGCGTAGAAACACACCACTGCCAATAAAATAACCCAAACAGATGAATACTTTTTCATGATCCAGACGCGGCTGCAAATGTAATAATAGCTAAACAAAAAAAGAGCCGCGTTATTGCGGCTCTTTAATCTGGATAGTTAATAATTTATTATGACTGAAACTTCTTAGCGTTTATTTTACGCTCGTTTTCATTCAAATATATTTTACGCAGACGAATGCTTTGAGGAGTAACCTCGATGTATTCATCAGCCTGGATATATTCCATCGATTCTTCTAACGAGAATTTGATAGCAGGCGCTATACGTACGTTGGTATCACTACCTGATGCACGCATGTTGGTTAACTGCTTGCCTTTGGTTAAGTTGATCACCAAATCGTTATCACGGATATGCTCGCCTAATACCTGTCCTTCGTAGATATCAACTCCCGGATCAACATGGAAACGACCACGGTCCTGTAATTTATCGATAGCGAAAGCGGTAGTTTTACCGGTATCCATTGATACCAATACACCGTTTGAACGGCCCGGGATAGGACCTTTCCATGGCTCATAATCTTTAAAACGGTGTGCCATGATAGCTTCGCCGCCGGTAGCGGTTAATACGTTGTTACGTAAACCAATGATACCGCGTGACGGGATCTCAAATTCTAAGTGTTGCAGATCGCCTTTTGGCTCCATGATCAACAGGTCGCCTTTGCGTTGGGTTACCAACTCAATTACTTTACCTGCAACATCACCCGGTACGTCAACAATTAAAGTTTCAACCGGCTCGCATTTAACACCGTCAATTTCTTTAACGATAACCTGCGGCTGGCCTACCTGTAATTCATAACCTTCGCGACGCATGGTTTCGATCAATACTGATAAGTGAAGGATACCACGGCCATAAACCAGGTAAGAGTCAGGCGACTCGGTTTCAACAACCTTAAGCGCCAGGTTTTTCTCCATCTCTTTGTATAAACGATCTCGTAAGTGACGTGAAGTAACAAACTTACCTTCTTTACCAAAAAACGGTGATGTATTAATTGTGAACAACATGTTCATGGTAGGCTCGTCGATATGGATTATCTCCAGTTGTTCAGGTTTTTCAAAATCGGCAATGGTATCGCCAATATCAAAACCCTCAATACCTACAACCGCGCAAATATCGCCTGCGCTAACTTCGGTAGCTTTAACCTTACCTAAGCCTTCAAATGTATAAAGTTCTTTTATTCTTGTTTTTTGGATAGTACCATCGCGTTTTACCAATGATACCGGCATGTTTTCTTTGATGGTACCACGGGCAACACGGCCGATAGCAATACGGCCCACAAATGAAGAGTAATCTAAAGATGTGATCTGCATTTGTAATGAACCTTCATTAATAGGTGCCGGCGGAATGTTTTCCAGGATAGCATCCATTAACGGGAAAATATCTTCTGTTGGTTTCTTGTAATCAGTACTCATCCATCCTTGTTTTGATGAACCGTAAATTACCGGGAAATCCAATTGATCTTCTGTAGCCTCAAGGTTAAAGAACAATTCAAAGATCTGCTCATAAACCTCTTCAGGGCGGCAGTTCTCTTTGTCAACCTTGTTTACAACCACAATTGGCTTTAAGCCTAAAGCCAAAGCTTTTTGGGTTACAAAGCGTGTTTGAGGCATAGCGCCTTCAAAAGCGTCGCAAAGTAATAAAACGCCGTCGGCCATTTTCAATACACGCTCAACCTCGCCGCCAAAGTCGGCGTGACCAGGGGTATCAATGATGTTGATCTTAACACCTTTATATACTACCGAAACGTTTTTTGACACGATGGTAATACCACGTTCGCGTTCCAGGTCATTATTATCCAGTATCAGCTCACCAGTTTCCTGGCCTTCGCGGAAAATTGCACAGCTGTGCAGAATTTTATCAACCAAAGTAGTTTTGCCGTGGTCAACGTGTGCGATGATCGCAATGTTTCTTATTTTTTGCATGAAATGCCTCTAAAATTTGGCGCAAAGGTACGGTTAATATATGGTAATTAAAAGCTTTAACATCTTTTTAACAAGCTCAATATTTCACTTTAACGTAAAAAAGCAGGGGCATGGAGAACATATCTAATATATCTGCGTTTGTTAATAAAATGTATTAATTTTGTGACCATGAATATACAGGCAATACTTGTTTTGATCATATTTGCCGGTGCCGTATTCTATATTGGCCGGCTTATGTATAAAAATCTATTTGCAAAGAAAAGTTGCGGCAGTAACTGCAAATGCGGTGTTGATTTTTCAAATATCGACCCCGAGAAAAACTTTAAATAGCATCAACCTAAATATTTTACTAATTAAATTTTAATGGCCGAAAAGCAGGTTTTTCAAGCTGATACCCCGGGTAGATGGAACCGATTTAAATGGCTTAGCCGGATTATAGTGCTGGTGCTGATCTGTAGCGTAGTGGGCGCTGTAATTACCATCACATCCAGGCAATACCCTGATCTTCCTGATTTAAATCCAGCCCCTAAAAAGTTAACCAAAGAGGAACTGGACCAATTAAAAAAATCAAAGCAATTTAAAAATTTCAAGATCGATAAGGCAGGGATCCAAAAGCTGGAACGCACCCGCAGCGCTTACCGTTTAAAGCACCCCAATAACAAAGATCGTATAAACGCCGCGTTTTACCGCCCCTGGGAAGCTCAGGCATATACTTCATTGGTTACCAATATCAGCCACCTGGACATGATCGTGAGCGAAGGCTTCATGATGAAGAAGGACGCGGACACCATTGTAGCTAACGTTGATACCGGCTTGATCAACCTTAATAAAAAATACAAAAAACCGGTACTCATCACGCTGTCAAACTATGTGAATTATGATGCCGCGAATGGCGGTTTTGACTCGAAAGATGTTGAGCGCATTGTTAAAAATAAAACCCTGCGCACTACTTTCATCAGCAGCATTGTAAAGCAGTTAAACAAATATCATTTTCAAGGTATCAATCTTGAATTTGACGATATAAAAAATCGTAATGAACCTGATTTTGTTAAGTTTGAGCAGGAGCTTTACAATACACTGCACCCCTTAGGCTTTTTAGTTACGCAAAACGTTGTGCCCGATGATGAGCAGTATGATTTAAAGAAACTGCAGCATTATAACGACTTCCTGTTTGTAATGGCCATAAGCCAGCATACTGAAGACAGTAACGCAGGCGATATTTCAAACCAGCATTGGGTTGAAGAAATACTGGATGAGGTTTGCGACGAAATACCGAGCGAAAAAGTTATTCTAACTGTTTTTGGCGGAGGTGTTGACTGGCCGGAAAACAGTGTTGGCAAGGGCATAGGTTACCAGGCCGCCATCAGTACCGCGCATGAAAATAAGAGCGCTATCACTTTCGATCCCTTTTCGGCCAACCTGCATTTTAAATATGACGGGCAGGACGGGCTTGAACATACGGTTTACTTTACAGACGCGGCTACCAACTTTAACATTATCCGCATGGCCGACGACTGGGACACCGGCGGTGTGGCACTGTGGCGCTTAGGCAGCGAAGACCCGCGTTTGTGGAGCTTCTTCCAGAAAAACCTGGCTATCGACTCGCTGAGAAAAACCGGTGTCGACCTTAGGCGTCTTACTTATGTGGGCCTGAATACCAAAATATACTACGAAGGTAACGGCGAGGTGCTCGACCTGATCACCACTCCGGTTGAAGGTAAGATCGATGTAAAGATGGACACTACCAACTTCGTTATCACCAATCAAAACTATATCAAGCTGCCAACCAAATACGTTATCCGCAAATACGGTTATAAACCGGGGAAAATTGTACTGACTTTTGACGACGGCCCCGACCCTGATTTCACCCCACGAATATTAGACATTTTAGAAAGGGAAAAAGTTCCTGCAGCCTTTTTCGTAGTAGGCTCTATGGCCGAAAAAAACATGCAGTTGCTGCGCCGCGAGTATAATGACGGATTTGAAATTGGTAATCACACTTTCTTCCATCCTGACATCTCAACGGTAAGTATTGATCGGGTTAATTTAGAGCTGAATGCTACGCGCAAGCTCATCGAATCAGTAACCGGCCACAGTACCATCCTGTTCAGGCCGCCGTTTAACGCCGATGCCGAGCCGCAAACCCTGGCCGAGGTTATCCCGGTAGCAGAGAGCCGTAAACAAAGCTATATCAACATCGGCGAGTCTATAGACCCATGGGACTGGCAGCCGGGCGTAACCAAAGACAGTATTGTAGCCCGTACCATTAGGCAGGCAAACAATGGCTCGATGTTGTTATTGCATGATGCCGGCGGCGATACCCGCGAAGAAACGGTTAAGGCACTGCCTGAGATCATCCACTACTTTAAAACCCACGGCTACCAGTTTACTACCATTGCCGATATATTAGATAAAAGCAAGGACGAACTGATGCCGCCGGTTAAGCACGAAGGCGGGATCTTTGGTTCTTTGTATGATGTATTTGTTGTAGGCTTCTTTTATGGCAACTGGTTCTTGCTGTACCTGTTTTTATCGGCTATTTTCCTGGCCATAGGCCGCATTGTATTGATAGGTATTTTAGCGGTAAGGCAATATGCAGAAAACAAAAGTTTTAAACGCTACCGCGACAGGGTGGCTAAAATGCAGCTGCAACCGGTAAGCATTATAGTACCTGCATATAATGAGGACATTACGGCTCTAAAAACCATCGAAAGCCTGCTTAAAACAGAGTATAAAGATTTTGAAATAATATTCGTAGACGACGGATCAAAGGACGATACCTATAATATTGTTTATAAGGCTTATGGCGATAACCCGCAGGTAATGGTGTTGACCAAGCCTAACGGCGGTAAGGCATCGGCACTGAACTTTGGTATCTCGCACGCAAGGTTTGATTTTGTGGTTTGTATTGATGCCGATACGCAGCTTAAGGACGATGCTATTTACCAGCTGATGACCTATTTTACCGACGACGAAATTGGCGCGGTGGCAGGTACGGTAAAAGTTGGTAATGAAAACAATATCATTACCCGCTGGCAGTCGATAGAATATATTACGGCGCAGAACATGGACCGCCGCGCATTCGATTTGATCAACAGTATAACCGTTGTGCCGGGCGCAATCGGCGCGTTCCGCAAGTCGGCTGTTTTTGAGGCGGGCGGCTTTACCACCGATACTTTGGCCGAAGATTGCGACCTGACCATGCGGATATTGCGGAAAGGTTACATCATCAGGAATTGCGCCGAAGCTATTGCCTATACCGAAGCCCCTGAAACCATCAACGCGTTGTTGAAACAACGTTTCCGCTGGAGCTATGGGGTAATGCAAAGCTTCTGGAAAAACCGCAAAGCGCTGTTTAACAAAAAGTACAAATTCTTCGGGATGGTGGGTATGCCAAATATCCTCATCTTCCAGATCATACTGCCGCTGTTTTCGCCGCTGGCGGATCTGTTTATGATCCTGGGCCTGTTTGGCGACAAACCCGGTAAGATCATTATCTACTATGTAGTATTTGTACTGGTTGATTTTATTGTAGGCATCATTGCCTTCTGGATGGAAAAAGAGGATTACAAAAAGCTGGTATACATTATACCGCAGCGTTTTGTATGGCGCCAGCTGATGTACTATATCCTGTTTAAATCTATCCGCCGCGCCTTAAAAGGTGAGCATAGCGGCTGGGGCGTATTGAAACGTACGGGGAATGTGAAGAATGTAGAAGACCAGAAGTAAATGTCTGATCGATAAATAGAAATCGCCTTGTAAATTAATTATGGGGCGGTTTTATTTTTAAACGTCCCCACAGGGTCTTTCAGCGGAGACCCTGTGGTTGCACAATTAACGCAGGGTCCTCTTCGAGAGACCCTGCTAAAACTGAAATAAATGATCATTGACCAATCTGTATTACTCGGATTAAACAATTTATTAGGGTTAAACTATACCGGAGCGGAACAGGACTGGGATATTGAATTTGCTGATTCAAATAGAGTGCATGACTTCATAAAGATAGCTCAACATTCAAGCCTCTCTGTTTCTGAAAAGTACGCAGTTATATCTTTAATATTAGCTTCTTATGACGATTTTTTAGCTGTCAAAGAAGATACGAATCAATTATTATGGTCAAAAATAACTGATTTGATAAATCCTGATAGAGAAATATATAAAGACCTTCTATCTTATTGGGCAAGGTGGGATAAAGAAAATGATGACCGTTTTTTAATTACTCCTTTGGTGAGGTCTACATTTTAAGTCCCCACAGGGTCTTCCAACGGAGTCCCGCTGAGACAGAAGTGTCAAAAATTCTTGCACTTCTACATTTCCTACCTATATTCATGGTAAACTTTATCACCATGAAAAAACCAATCCTTATTTTATCGTTTATCCTGATTTTGCTTTCGGCGAAAACACAGTCACAACTGCGGCCGATGAGCCACAGGTTGCTGCTATGTTAAAAACCTTTTATACGGCTTATATGTCGACCTTTTCAGACCCGGATCTAAAACATGGCGATGTAAAAGCGATCGAGTTGCGCAAAAAATACTGCACTGTCAAATGCCGGAAACAACTTGTAGAATTGGGCGAGTCGACCGACTCAGATGCAGTAATCAATGGCCAGGACAGCGATGAAAAATGGACAAAGACATTAGTCATTAAACGTGACCCAAAAATTGCCGGTCATTACAGCGTTTCATACTCAAATGATGAGTATCGTGAAGATAAAAACCTGCACAAACGTACCACTACTATATATCTTGCTATAGTAAAAGAAAATGGTGTATTTAAAGTTGATAAGATATTAAATAGCACATCGGGGTTCTGATATATAAGGCACAAGTAGCCTTTCACACGCTGGCCTGCCCGACATACTTGCGCTGGCATTGGCGTTTAAAGAGGTATCGCTAACCTACAAATATTATTGCAAAAACAGCCATTAATTTTCTTATCCCACAAGCTGGCGCAAGATGTCGGGTTGGGAATGGGAGTAAAAGCAACTTGTGCCTTATTAGCATATCACCGCAATAATTGCGCGTGTTGCCGGCAAGTTGATAACACAGGGCACAGGCACAGGCACAATATACATAAATTAAAAATATGGTGACACTATTTTGTCATTAAACACAGCACCAAAATTCCGCTAAAAGCAAGAAAAAGTGTACCAAATTGTACCACCAGGTCAATATTAAAAAGTTAACTAACTATTTTACAGTCAATTTCAAAAACAGGTGCACCAAAGTGTATCATCAGGACACTTTCAATCTGGTACACGCAGGTAGCGGTCTAATCCTGCCGGCAGGGCCCAATCTTTAAACTTTAATAACTAAGCCTTCTCTATCAAACAAACCGCGTAAGCTACTACGCCTTCTTCGCGGCCTATAAAGCCCAGCTTCTCGTTGGTGGTGGCTTTGATGGAGATATCGTCTTCAGAGATGCTGGCAGCGGCAGCTATATGCACTTTCATAGCCGGGATATGCGGATTGATCTTAGGCGCTTCAAGGCATACCATGGCATCTATGTTGCCTATCTCCCACCCCTTTTCGCGCAGCAATACCATTACGTGCTGTAACAGTTTCAGGCTGCTGATGCCTTTCCAGCGGTCGTCGGTATTTGAAAAATGGAAGCCGATATCGCGCAGGTTAGCCGCGCCTAATAAAGCATCGCAAATGGCATGCAGTAATACGTCTGCGTCAGAATGACCGTAGGCGCCAGCATGGTGTTCTAAATTAACGCCGCCCAAAACAAACGGGTGGTGTTCGCGTAACTGGTGTACGTCAAACCCAAATCCTACCCTAACTTTACCCATAAACTACCTGGTACCCCCAAAGTTTACAGCCAGGGTAAACCTAAGCGTATTGGCTAATGGGCTGTTTTGCTGGCTGGCAGCTATATAAGCGAAATCAAACCTATACATGCTGTATTTAAGGCCAAGGCCTAAAGTCAGGTAATTGCGGCCACCTTTGTCGGCATTCTCGTAAAAGTAGCCCGCGCGGATGGCAAATTGCTGATCATACATGTACTCAACACCCGGAGAGAACGAGATCTCTTTGATCTCCTCGCTAAAACCACCCGGCGCATCGCCAAATGACCCGAAGATACCTGCAGGTACAGATACGTTGTCGTCATGCCCTTTAATGATGTTACCGTTAATATCCCTGATCGGCGGGGTTGGCACCAGTAGCTTATTCAAATCGAGCGCTACGGTTATCTGGTTTAAATTGTCGATAACAATCGTATTGGCCGCGCCTATCTTTAGGTTGGTAGGTAAGAAGTAACCCGGAATCACATCAGAGTAACTGATCTTGGTACCAATGTTTGAAATGTTAACGCCATAGCTAAAGGTTGCATCTTTACCAAACTGCTGCACCTTTGAGGTGTGGTACATAGACACATCGGCGGCAAATGCGTTGCCGGCCTTGGTATCCTGGCTTGTACCGGTAGCGAACGACTGGTCAGATAAACTTGAATGGATATACCGCGCTGTTAAACCCAGTGAAAAGTTATTACCAAACTTGCGCGCGAATGACACGTCGAATGAAAACTCGCTGGGGCGAAATGTCCCCTGGTTATTTTGCTGAAGATCTGTTAATTGAATAGTACCCAGATCAAAATAACGAAGCGATGCACCAATGGTATTCCTGTTATCCAGTTTGTGGGCAAAGCTCAGGTATGACAAGCTAACATCAGGCACCAGGTGGCGCAGCCATGGGCTATAGGACAAAGCCACACTGTTTTTGGCGCTGTCGTCTAAAAAAGCAAGTTTTGACGGGTTCCAGTAATTATCATTTACATCGGGCGACAATGCTACACCTGCCTCGCCCATACCACCCGACCTTGAGTTGGGCGATATATTTAAAAACGGAACGCCGGTAGGGATAGCATTAGGGTAATTACTACCGTTAGTGTTTGCACCGGTTTGAGCAATAGCAAACAGGGGTAATAACAATATAGTAAATACAAAGGATGCCTTACTGTAAAGTATCTTCATTAGTCAATCGGTTTAAAATTAATTGGATAAATATAGATTAATTATATCTTTTACTAATAAAAGTGACAAAAGTTTTTGTTTTATAAAATAGTAATAAGGCAATGCAACACTATCATAAGTTTTTTCGTTAAAAGAGTTTAATTACTATTAACCCTTAATTAAGTTTAGTATTTAATTTAAAATTTATAAATTTACCCCTATATATAATTGTAAAAATATGAAAATACTTTTTACTAATGCTGCTTTAGTACTAGTGAGTATCGGAACATTGTTGAGTAGCTGTAAACATCAAAAGTCGCAAAAAACGGGTATCCCTTATAATGATAAGAAATACGGCTACCAAAAATTCAGGCAAACCCACCCTTCACCGGGACCGGGTCTGGTTGCTATTGAAGGCGGTACATTTGTATTAGGCGGCAGTGCAGATCAGGATGTTAATTACGAATATAACAACGTACGTAAGCGTGTAACCATACCCGCTTTCTACATGGATGAAACGGAAGTATCTAACCAGGATTGGCTGGATTATTTACACTGGATCCAAACTACCTTCCCTACAGATCATGAATTATATTATAATGCACTGCCTGATACATTAGTATGGCGCAGGCCTTTGTCATACAACGAGCCTTACGTTAATAACTATTTACGTCACCCGGCTTTCCAGGATTATCCTGTAGTTGGCGTTACCTGGGACCAGGCACAGGATTATTGTGTTTGGCGTACAGACAGGATGAACGAATATATTTTGCAACAAAAAAACGTAATTGTTAACCCTAAAAGCGGCAAGGCTAATCAAAACGCTACTGCAGCTAATGCGCAAAAAACACCGTTCAATACAGACATGTATTTAAACAACCAGTTTAGAGGTACAGGTATTGATGGTAAAGGTATGCCGGTTGATCTGAATGGAAAACCTGCCGCAGGTTCAAAAAAATCAGTTAGGCCGGTACGTGTTGAGGATGGTATTTTAAAACCCGCTTACCGCTTACCTACAGAAGCCGAGTGGGAATATGCTGCTTTGTCTTATGCAGGTAACACCCAATTTGAAAATATTACCGACGGTAAAATATATCCGTGGAATGGCTTAGGCGTACGCTCTGCCAAAAAAGCTACACGTGGTTTAATTCTGGCCAACTTTAAACGTGGACAGGGTGATAACGGTGGTGTTGGTGGTTCATTGAATGACAAGGCCTTTATCACTGCACCGGTAAGATCATACCAGCCAAACGACTTTGGTTTGTATAACATGGCCGGTAATGTTAACGAGTGGGTACAGGATACCTATCGCCAGATGACATTTGACGATGTGGATGATTTTAACCCTTTCCGTGGTAACCAATTTACTGATAAACGTTTGGCTGACCCGGCAACCGGAAAATATGCAAAAGACAAATATGGCCGCCCAATAAAGGATCCTGCAAAATCAGCTAAAAAAATGTCTTATGCAGACCTTATCGCTTCGCAACAGGCACAGGCTGCTACTAACACAACTGTACCGGCAAACGCTAAAGATCCATTGGCAGGTAAAGCTTACAATGCCGACGCGAGAGGATTTTTAGATACGGTTAACACCAGCTTATACGGTACTACTACTTTGGTAAGCGACCACTCTAAGGTTTACAAAGGTGGTTCATGGAATGACATGGCTTACTGGTTAAACCCTGCAACCCGTCGTTTCTTAAATGAAGACGATGCCAGTGCAGAAGTTGGTTTCCGCTGCGCGATGGACTTAGTGGGCGCACCAGAGATACACCCGCAAGGCAAACCACACTTTAGTGTTAAAAAAGCTAAATAAGCTAATAACTTACTAATCTCAGATATAAAAAGAGGCTTGAAAATTCAGGCCTCTTTTTTTATGCGAACTGCAATAAGATCTGTCCTTTTTCTACCTTATCTCCGGGTTTTATTTTGACCGATCTGACCACCGTATCAACCGGCGATTTTATGATATTCTCCATCTTCATGGCCTCAAGGATAATCAGGCTATCGCCTTTTTTTATTGCCATACCTTCTTCAACAAAGATCTTAAGTACCAACCCAGGCATAGGGGCTTTGAGCTCGCTTATTTTATTGGCAGCTAAACCACTCATGCCCATTTTTTCAAGCAGCACATCAAATCGGTCTTTTGCTGTGATACTATAGATATTATTATTAACACGGATCTGTGCCGTCTTCGCAGTTTTATCAAAGCTCACCACTTCCACATTATATGACCGCAATTGTTCAATAACATGCCAGGTACCCTGGCTTAACTGTTTAATATCAGCCTCAACTTTACAGTTATTGATCAGTACTTCCTCGCCGTTGCTGTCAGCAGTGTAGTCATATTTGTCGTTTATTTTTAGCTGATACATACTGTTATTGCGTTAAAACGTATTGAACAAGATTGGCGCCCATTTTAAGCGCTTTTAAGCGGGTTTCCTGGGTGTCGCCGGCATAGGTTCCATAATCTTCCCAACCATTACCCAGATCGCACTCATAGGTGTAAAAACAAACAAGCCTTCCCTTATATATCAGACCAAACCCTTGTGGACGTTTACCGTCATGCTCATGGATCTTGGGTAAACCATTAGGGAACGGATATTTTTGATGATAGATAGGATAATTGGTGGGTAATTCAACAAAATCAAGCTCGGGGAATACTTTTTTCATTTGGGGCCTTACAAACTTATCCAGCCCGTAATTATCGTCGATATGTAAAAAGCCTCCGCCTGTTAAATACTTACGCAGGTTACCAGCTTCCTGGTCGGTAAAAATAACATTGCCATGCCCTGTCATAAAAACAAACGGGTAGTTGAATAGTTGGGCGCTGCCCGGTTCAACCACATCATCCTCTGCCTGGAAATTGGTTTTCAAATTTTCATTACAAAACTTGATCAGATTGGGCAACGCGGTCCTGTCGCCATACCAATCACCCCCGCCACTGTATTTAAGCTTAGCCATTTTATAGGTAGGCGCATTAAAGCTGCTGATAGTGATCAGCAGTAAAACGGCACAAACTATATGGATAACCTTTTTCATTTTGTTTCAATATCCTTTGACTCTCTCCTCTTTAAAGCCCTCCCTATCGGGGAGGGTTTGGGTGGGGCCTTACCTGTTCAAAAAATTCACTTCAAAGCAAGCTTCCAGTGCGGCGGTTTCTGTTCGCAACCTGCTTTCACCTAAAGTTATGGCTTTATATCCGTTATGCAAAGCGGCATCTATCTCGGCAGGCGAAAAATCACCCTCAGGGCCGATCAATATCAAATACCCGTCTTGCTTTTGCAGATCATGGCTCAGGCTTGTCTTTTCACTATCCTCGCAATGGGCTATAAATTTCTGGCCTCCAAACGGCTGGGATAAAAATTTATTAAATGCTACCGGCTCATTTAAAACCGGGTGATAAGCCTTTAACGATTGTTTTATAGCTGATGTAATTATTTTATTTAAGCGTTCGGTTTTAGCCTCCTTGCGCTCAGACCGCTGGCAGATGATCAATGAGATCTCATCAATACCTATTTCGGTAGCTTTTTCAAGGAACCACTCCAGCCTGTCCAGATTCTTTGTAGGCGCAATGGCAATGTGTAAGTAATGGTTACGTTTATTATAACCGGTTACAACATTGGTAATTTGCAGGATAACGCGCTTTGGGTGCGCGTCTTTAATTTGGGCGGTGTATAAACCACCCTTCCCGTCAATCAGCTGCACTTCTGCGCCAACTTCTAAGCGCAAAACACGTACGGCGTGTTTGCTTTCTTCTTCGTTAAGAAAGTATTGTGGATGTGTTGGGGCAATATCGGGTGTATGAAAAAGATGCATTGGCAAGCAGATTAGTGTAAATCTACCGTATCTTCTTCGTTTAGCAAAAGCTCTAACTTAACCGACTCAATGTTTTGATCAGATTTTTTTAATACGGTGATGTTATAGCCATTCGCTTCCTTTTGCTCTCCAACGTCAGGGATCTTGCCAAAAATATCGCCAAGCCAACCTGATACAGTATCAAAATCGCCGTCTTCAGGCAGGTCATGCGGTAAGTGGCCATTCACATCATATATCGGCGCAAGGGCGTTTACAATAAACTCACGCTCATTTAACGCCTCAACAATCGGCTTTTCCTCATCATATTCATCCTGGATCTCGCCTACCAGTTCTTCAACAATATCTTCAAGCGTAACCATGCCGGCAGTACCGCCAAACTCGTCAGATACAATGGCTATCTGGATGCGCTTTTGCTGCAGTTCGGCCATCAGATCGTTGATCTTTTTTGTTTCTGGGATAAAGTATGGCTTGCGGATAATATCTTTTAAAACTATCTCCTCATTACGTGCCAGCAGCGGCAGGATATCCTTGGCATGTACTATACCAACTATCTTGTCGATCACCTCGTCATAAACAGGCAAGCGCGAATAACCTTCTGTGATCAGGATATTTAGCAATTCATCTTTAGGCGTGCTTACCTCAATACCTGATATCTTAGTACGGGGCACCATGATATTTTTTACCACGCGCTCGTTAAACTCAAACACATTCTGGATCAGTTCATGTTCGCTCGAATCTATAGCGCCGGTTTCCTTGCCTTGCTCTAACAAATACTGCAATTCCTCCGAGCTATGGTGCGCTTCATGGCCCGGAATAATATTAATACCTATCAGCCTCAAAATAAAATTGGCGAAGGCGTTAAGCACCCATATAATGGGCCTGAAAACAATAAAGAAGATTCTTAATGGGCCAGATACTGCCAAAGCAGTACGCACCGATCTTTGGATAGCCAGCGTTTTAGGTGCCAGTTCACCAAATACAATGCTTAATACCGTGATGAATATAAAGGCGACAACGTGCCCTGATGTATTAACAAAACTCGATGAAATATCAATTCCTATAGACTGAAAGCCTCTTAGTACTACATTGCTAAATACTTCCTCTCCAATAACACCAAGGCCCAATGAGGCTATAGTAATTCCCAACTGTGTTGCAGCAAGGTAACCATCCAGGTTAGCAACTATGCCCCGAGTAACTTTGGCAATACGACTGCCCGCTTTAGCTTTGATCTCGATCTGCGATCCGCGAACGCGAACCAATGCAAACTCGGCAGCAACAAAAAAGCCGTTCAGTAAAACCAGTAAAAAGGTTAGGAGTATAGAATAACCATTTATGTCGTGCGTTTCGGGGCCCATTTACTAATTATTGGTACACAGGGAAAGTAGACTTATAAAGTTCTAAACTTTCATTAATTACTTTATAGGCATATTTTTTGCCAAGCATATGCTCAATCGTTACCTTTTTATCTTCAAGCGCCTTGTAATCTTTAAAGAAACGTACTATCTCTTTCATAGCATGCGGAGGCAGCTCGTTCAAATCATTAATATAATTTACGGACTGGTCATTTTTAGCAACCGCTATAATTTTATCATCCTGCTCGCCATTATCAACCATGTGCATTACGCCAATAACTTTTGCCTCAATGATAGACATTGGGAATACATCTATCGAGCAAAGAACCAAGATATCCAATGGATCTTTATCATCACAATAAGTTTGCGGGATAAAGCCATAGTTAGCAGGGTACATTACAGATGAAAATAATACGCGGTCTAGTTTTAATAAACCAGATTCTTTATCAATTTCATATTTTGCTTTTGAGCCTTTAGGGATCTCAATGATAGCATTTACAATTTCGGGTACGTTATCACCCGGAGAAACCTGGTGCCAGGGATGTTGTGTGCTCATTTATTCTTTTATGTTGTTTTTATTTATCGCTGCTTGCCAATCGTTTTTTAAAGAAAGCAAAAACAAGCGGAATTGTTGTAACTATTATTAATCCTAACACTACATATTGCAGATAGTCCTTAAGTTGAGGGTATCGCCTCCCCAAAAAATAACCGGATAATATGAATGTATTTACCCACGTTATGCTGCCTGCCAGATTGTAGATGGTAAATTTTTTAAAATCCACTTTCACTACACCTGCAAAGATAGGCGCAAAAGTTCTTATTATAGGGAAAAATCTGCCTAAAACTAATGCCATACCGCCGTGTTTTGCGTAAAACTCTTCGGCCAGTGTTACATAACGCTTTTTAAAGAACAATGAATCGTTTTTGCTGAATAATACCGGCCCCGTTCGATAACCAAACCAGTAACCGGTGTAGTTGCCTAAAATACCGGCAACTATAACAGATAAAACCAATGTACCTAATGATACATCAATCATCCCTGAAGAACATAACAGGCCTGCCAGGAATAACAAATAATCCCCGGGTAAAAAGAAACCGAAAAAAAGACCTGTTTCAGCAAAAACTACTATAAGCAGGAAATAAAACCCTCCCTTACTTAAAATGGATTGAGCGTCCGTTAAATTTTGCAGGTGTTCCCAAAAATTTTCCATTCACTATATTTGTAAAACTACAAATATTATATCAAATTTCGGGATTTTGATTTCTGATTAAATAAGTCCGTTTATCAGCTGCGGATATACACCGATAACTATTGTTGCCAAAGCAGCGAAGCCTAAAACAAAAACATAGTACGGCGGCACCACGATCTCTTCACGTTCTTCGCCACGAAAATACATGGCCACAATAACCCTGAAGTAATAAAATATACTGATGATAGCGTTAATAACCGCTACAATAGCCAGTAATATCAAATACTTGCGCATGATTAAGTTAAAGGTGAAAAACTTACCGATAAAGCCTGCGGTAAGCGGTATACCTGCTAACGACAACATAGCTATAGTTACTACCAAAGCCAGAAAGGGATTCTTTTTGCCAAGGCCATTAAAGCTATCGAAGCTATCGCTTCCTGTTGACTGGGTTACCAATATTAAAGCCCCAAATGCCACGATAGAGGCAATTGAATAAGCGGTAGCGTAAACAAATATGGTATTTGCAGAACTTGCTCCTAAACCCACAATAGCGAACAATAAATAACCCGCGTGCGATATACTTGAATAAGCCAGCATGCGCTTAAAGCTTTGCTGGTAAAGCGCGGTTATGTTACCGATGAATAAGGTCAAAATTGCTACGATAACCAAAGCCGGGCTCCAGATATTTGAGATTAGTGGGAAGCATATTGAAAACAACCGTAAAAATGCCGCGAAGCTGGCTGTTTTTGATACGGTAGACATGAATGCCGTTATCAATGCCGGTGAACCTTCGTACACGTCTGGTGTCCAGAAGTGGAAAGGTGCCACACCTACTTTAAAGCATAAACCAACCAGGATCAATATTACCCCGGTGCACAACATTGGAGGCATCTGGTTATGATCTAATACCCATTTCTGGATACCTTCAAGCGCGAATGAACCTGTTGAGCCGTAAACCAACGTAAAGCCAAACAGCAAAAAACCGGTAGAAAACGCGCCCATTAAAAAGTATTTTAACGCGGCTTCGTTTGAAGCAAAGTCATTCTTTTTAATACCTGCCAATATGTATAAACTTACCGACATGATTTCGATGCCGATAAATAACATGGTCAGGTTATAATATGAAACCATTACAATTATGCCCGCAAGCGAGAATAAAATGATGGCATAATACTCGGCTATGTGGTCACTTATTTTTTCAAAATATCCTTTAGAAAGTAATAGTATTAGTATAGTTAAAACAATAGCGACAGCTGAAAAAGCGATAGAAAATTGATTAAACAATATCATGCCGTGGTATTCAGGCGCGGCAAAAGCTGCATCCTGCCATTTTGCTACTGCCAAACCCAATGCAACAAGTAACCCTATAACAGTTACAGGTAACAATGCTTTTTGCATTTTATATAAACCTAAATACAATAGCACTATAGGTAAAACAGATATGACGATTAGAGTATTCATGATTAAAACTTACCTGGTATTTTTACAGTGTGCAATAAATTTTCGACCGCGGCTGAAGATATGTGCAGTATAAACTGCGGATAGATCCCCAAGCTAATTATCAATACGCAAATAATGCACAGCACAATTTTTTCTGAACCATGAACGTCTGCAAAAGTCGCGGTCAGTTCATTGGTTTGGCCCTGCATTACATTTTTGTACATCCTCAGCATATATACCGCGCCAAAAATAATGGTGAGGCCGGCAATAACGGCAAACCATATATTATATTGATAAACACTGTTCAATAATAAAAACTCGCCTACAAAACCGTTTGTTAATGGTAATGCCACTGTGCCCAGCACAATAATTAAAAAAGCGATCGCAAACTTGGGTGCAACTTTAGCTATGCCGCCCAGTTTAGTAATATCACGGGTACCTAAGCGGCTACTTATAATATCCCATATAAAGAACATCCCTACCACGTTAATACCGTGGCTAAGCATTTGCACCATAGATCCCTGTAAACCTTGCGCGTTCCAGGCGAATATACCCGCAGCGATCAAGCCAACGTGCGCTATTGATGAATAAGCTACCAAACGCTTACCATCAGTTTGCGTAAACGCAATAACCGAAGCATAAACAATTCCTATTACTGCCAATATGATAACCATGTGCTGGTAAGTCACCATAGCCATTGGTGTGATCGGGATCAACCACCTGATACAACCATAAACACCCATTTTTAGCATAATACCTGATAACATCATGGTACCTGCGGATGGCGCTTCGGTATAAGTATCCGGCTGCCAGGTATGGAACGGGAACAACGGCATCTTTATAGCAAATGCCAGGAAAAATGCCCAGAATACTACACCCTGGCGGTTAGTTATATATTGGCTTTGTACGGCAGCATATAAGTCATGCAGATCGTAGTTACTGTTTGGCGATTGTATGTAAAGAAAAATAATACCCAGCAACATAAACAGTGAACCAGCAAACGTGTATATGAAAAACTTAATGGTGATACGCACCCGGTTCTCCCCGCCCCAAAGCGAGCAGATAAAATAAATAGGTATCAGCGCCGCTTCCCAACCTACGTAGAACAAGAAACCGTCTAAGGCTGTAAATACAACCAGCATACCTGCCTGCATGAATAATATCAAGGCATAAAAGGCATTGGCGTTTTTGTATTGGTGCTTATAAGTAGTTAAAATAATGAGTGGGACAAGTAAGGTAGTAAGCAATACCATTACCATACTTATACCATCTATACCGGCATCAAAATAAATACTAAATTGAGGTATCCAGGGAGTATCGATTATAAACTGTGTACTGGCATCGGGTTTAAAATTTGCCAGAAAAACGCCTGCAATTGCCAGTTCAACAACAGAGAAAAATAATGCCGCGTGTTTTGCAGTTTCGTTCTTAAAGAAGAGAACAGCAAGCGCCGCAAGTACCGGCAAAAATATTAATATGCTAACCGTCATTTTATTTTGAAAACAAATTTAAATTGTATAGTAAAATGGCAACAATACCAACTACCATCATAAATATATAAAAACCGACATTGCCCGTCTGTAACAAACGCAGGCCCTTGCTCGATTCAATTGTACCTTTACCCAAACCATTTACCAGGCCATCAATACCCAGGCGGTCAACAACATTGTAGAAGAAGCCTGATAAAGCATCAAGTGGTTTACGGATCAGGAAATCATAGATCTCATCAACATAAAACTTATTGTATGACAGGTTTGCCAGTAACGGACGCTCTTCGCTATCTTCAACCGGTACATCAGCACTTTTAACATATTTTACATAAGCGTATATCATGGCAATTAAAGCGCCGCCAACAGATAAGCCCATCAAGGTCCACTCTGTGCTGCTGCTTAATTCGTGCTCGCCCAGGATCTTGTGCGATGCTTCAAAAACCGGCGCAAGGTAAGCGCCTAATTCGTGATGTCCGCCCATAACTGCAGGTACGCCTATCATACCGCCAATAGCAGATAATATAGCTAATACAATTAACGGGATGGTCATACTTGGCGGCGACTCATGTAAATGATGTTCCTGCTCATGTGTCCCGCGGAATTTACCCCAAAAAGTAAGGTACATCATCCGGAACATGTAGAATGAGGTAAGCATGGCGGTAATAACACCCACTACATAAAACGTAGTGCTATGTGCAAAGGCCGCAGCCAGAATTTCGTCTTTTGAAAAGAAACCTGAAAATGGTGGGATGCCTGCAATGGCGATAGTACCAACAAGCATAGTGACAAAGGTAATTTTGATCTTACCGGCTAAGCCACCCATTTTGCGCATATCCTGCTCGCCGCCCATGGCGTGGATAACAGAACCTGCGCCCAGGAATAATAATGCTTTGAAGAACGCGTGCGTTAATACGTGGAAGAATGCGCCGGTATAAGCGCCAACACCTAAACCTAAAAACATATAACCCAATTGCGATACGGTTGAATAAGCCAGTACCTTTTTAATATCTGTTTGCGTTAAGGCTATTAACGCCGCGAATGCTGCAGTAGCCAAACCTATAATGGCAATAACCTCCATTGTTTGCGGCGCAAGCGTAAATAAAATGTTTGAGCGTGCTATCATGTACACACCTGCTGTAACCATGGTAGCAGCGTGTATCAATGCCGATACCGGGGTTGGGCCGGCCATAGCGTCAGGTAACCAGGTAAACAACGGCAATTGTGCTGATTTACCAACAGCGCCTATAAATAACAATAAAGTGATCAGTACAAATGGCGCGCCCGGAGTATGTGCCGCTTTACTGAACACATCGGCGTAAGCTATGCTACCAAAAGTGTTGAATATTACGAATATGCCTATTAAAAATCCAAGGTCGCCAATACGGTTCATGATGAACGCTTTCTTGGCGGCGTCTGCATAACTTGGGTTTGAATACCAGAAACCGATCAGTAAATAAGAGCAAAGCCCTACGCCTTCCCAGCCAATAAACATTACCAGGTAGTTTGAGCCTAATACCAGTAAAAGCATAAAGAAAACAAACAGGTTAAGGTAAGCGAAAAACTTGCCGAAACCATCATCGTCATGCATATAGCCTATTGAATACAGGTGGATCAGGAAACCTACACCGGTGATGATCAGTAACATGATCGAACTTAACTGATCGACCAAAAAAGAAAAATTAACATGTAACCCTCCTACAGAGAACCAGGTGAACAGGTCGGCATTGATAGGTAGCCCTGATGACTTAACCTGAAAAAAAGCGCCGATACTTAACCCGAAAGCTATTAAAACCAACAGGCTACCGATAAAGCCGATAACGCCTTTTGAAAGTACATTGCGGCCAAGGCCGTTAATAACGAAACCGGCTAACGGTAATAAAGGAATAAGCCAGATGTATTTCTCCATTTTGTTGTATTCTGCCCCCTAATCCCCTAAAGGGGGAACAAGAGTTTTTTTATATTATTTTATATGCTCCTCATACTCCCCCTTCAGGGGGCAGGGGGCTTTTACCATTTCAACCTGTTCAGCACATTAATGTCTATCGAGTTAGTGTTGCGATAGATCATTACAATAATGGCCAGGCCTATTGCTACTTCTGCAGCGGCCAGCGCCATTATAAAAAATACAAAAACCTGTCCGCTTGCATCGCCTAAATAAACCGAGAAAGCTGTTAATAACAGGTTCACCGCGTTCAGCATCAACTCAACCGACATAAATATTACGATAGCGTTGCGGCGTACTAACACACCAATAACACCTATTGAAAATATAACCGAGCTTAATAGAATATATGCGTTAAGCGGCACGGATTGTATGGTACTCATTAAATCTCCCATTATGCTGTAGCTTTTGGATCTTTAGTAGCCAGTAAAACGGCACCAACCATTGCCGATAACAGCAATACAGATGATACCTCAAAAGGCAATAAATATTCGTTAAATAATGTTTTCCCCAGGTTTTTTACCAAACCTAAGTTGGTATCTTTAAGAACAACATAGTCAGACGGTGCTAATGCTTTTACCGCTGCTATAATGGTAATTAAAAAGCAACCGCCGCCAATTACTGCCGCTATTTTTACCAGGCTTGATTTAGGCTGTTCTGAATCTTTGTTCAGGTTCATCAGCATCAGCGTATATAGGAACAATACCAGTATAGCGCCCATGTAAACTATAAAGTTTACTATGGCCAGAAACTGCGCGTTCAGTAAAATATAGTGAATAGTGAACGTGAAGAACGTTAATATCAGGTAAAGTATGCTATGCACCGGATTTTTGGCAGAGATCACCAAAATGGAGAAGAATACGGATAAAAACGCGATGAAGTAAAATGTATTCATTTGTTATCTATTACAAAATACCCTGCCTTTTAAATTAAGATGGGCAAAGGTATAAAACTTCTTTATTGATTTAACGGGGCCTCAACTAATTTGTCTTTGCCGTAAATAAAATCTTTCCTTAAATAGTCAGACGGTACAATATCACCATCTAAATAAATAGCTTCTTTAGGGCAGGCTTCTTCACAAAGGCCGCAAAAAATACAGCGCAGCATGTTAATTTCATAAACAGCCGCGTATTTTTCTTCGCGATATAAATTTTCTTCTCCGGGCTGGCGTTCTGCCGCGGTCATGGTGATCGCTTCGGCAGGGCATGACAGCGCGCATAAACCGCAGGCTGTGCAACGCTCTTTACCATTCTCATCGCGTTTAAGCGAGTGCATGCCACGGAAGTTCTCAGAAAATTCACGTTTTTCTTCCGGGTACGCAATGGTAACTGGTTTTTTCCAGAAGTGCTTCATGGTGATTAACAAACCTTGCCCTATAGCAGGCAGGTAAGCACGTTCTAAAAAGTTCAGTGGCTTATTATTAACTTCTTTTCTTTTATTACTTAACGATTCCATCTTATCTGTTTATTAAAGTAATAACTATACCGGTTACAACTATATTGGCTATAGCCAATGGAATTAATGTTTTCCAACCCAGGTCCATTAACTGATCATAGCGGAAACGCGGGATCGTCCAGCGTACCCACATGAAAAAGAATATGAATAAAAATATCTTGGCGAACATTAAAACAACGCCCAGTATTACAGCAGCATTTGGGCCCACGCTGGCGGCAACAGTATCCATAAACGGATAGTTGTAAGCGCCCCAGTAAAGTGTAACCATTACTGCCGATGATATGAACATGTTAATGTATTCTGCAAACAGATAGAAACCTAGTTTCATTGACGAATACTCGGTATGGTAACCGCCTACTAATTCGGTTTCGCACTCAGGCAAGTCAAAAGGCGAGCGGTTAGTTTCGGCAAATGCACAGATCAGGAACAGGATAAAGCCAACCGGCTGATACAATACATTCCAGTGCCAGCCATGTTGCTGTTCGGCAATTTCGCGTAAGCTTAAAGTACCGGTAACCAATAACAATGCTATGATGGATAAACCCATTGAAATTTCATAGCTGATATTTTGCGATGCAGCACGGATAGCACCTAACAATGAATATTTGTTGTTTGATGCCCAGCCACCTATCATAATGCCATAAACACCTAATGATACCACACCGAAAATATAAAGTATCCCTACGTTAATATCTGCAACCTGCAGGTCAATTACGTGTGCGCCAATTACCAGTTTTTGCCCCCATGGAATAACTGCCGAGCCGATACAGGCGGTCATGATAGCCAGTGACGGGCCCACGATAAACAGAAAACCGCTGGCATTGGTTGGGATGATCTCTTCTTTCAAAAACATTTTACCACCATCGGCAAGGGGTTGTAATATGCCCCACGGGCCTGCGCGGTTAGGGCCTACACGGTCCTGGAAAAATGCTGCCAATTTACGTTCGGCATAGGTAGAATACATTGCTACCACCAGGCTTATCGCGAAGATGATAACAACTAATATAAATTTAACTATGATGTCTGCTAATTCCATTATAAGCGTGTTTCGCGTTCAAATTGTGTTTTATTAGCCTCTTGCAATACCGGGTTGGTTTTAACAACCGGCAGTGGTTTTAAAGTCTCGTAATGATTTGAGCTGATAACCGAGTGATGCGAGATCTTGCGCGGGCCTTCAATTACCCAATCGGCAGTTTTCTTTTTATCAAAACGGCAGGTGTTGCAAATAAATTCTTCAACCTCGCCATACACGTCTTTACGTGCTGTAACGCGGATCACGTCTTCGCCTTTATACCAAAGCGTTACCTTACCATTGCATTTTTCGTGATCGCAATCGCGGTGGGCATCAACCGGCTTGGTAAACCAAACACGGTTTTTAAAACGGAATGTCTTATCAGTTAACGCGCCTACCGGGCAAACATCAATAACGTTTCCAGAGAAATCGTTATCAACTGCCGCTTGTATGTAAGTTGAGATTTCAGAATGGTCGCCCCTGTTCAGGATACCGTGGATACGATGATCGGTGATCTGGTCGGCAGTATAAACACAACGGTAGCAAAGTATGCAGCGCGTCATGTGCAGCTGGATCTTATCGCCGATATCAATTTTGTTGAAGGTACGGCGGTCAAACTCATAACGGGTTTTAACTGCACCATGTTCAAAGCCAAGATCCTGTAAATGGCACTCGCCGGCCTGGTCACATACCGGGCAATCAAGCGGGTGATTGATCAATAACATTTCAACCACACCTTTACGCGCCTCAATAACTTCGGGCGAGGTAAGGTTTTGCACTTCCATACCGTCCATTACGTTGGTACGGCATGAAGCTACCAGTTTAGGCATAGGGCGCGGGTCTTTCTCTGATCCTTTGCTCACCTTTACCAAACAGGTGCGGCATTTACCACCACTACCGGCCAGTTTAGAATAATAGCACATAGCAGGCGGCACCACATCACCACCTATTATCCTTGCGGCGTTTAGGATGGATGTTCCGTCCGGTACTTCTACTGATATTCCGTCTATTGTAACTTTCATTGACACCTTATCTTAGTCAAGTTTTCTATTTAATCTTCTTGTCATGCTGAGGGTACGAAGCATCTGCCATGCGGCGTTTGCATTATTCGCAGATTCTTCGCTGTCGCTCAGAATGACAGTTATTTTTTAAGCCGTTGCTTCCGGTTTCGGTTCAGGCTTCGGCAATGGATCAGCATAATGAGCTAATCCGTAATTCCTGGTAACCGCTTCGCTTGCATGCGACACGTGCCACTCAAACTCGTCCCTGAAATGGCGAATAGCGCTGGCTACAGGCCATGCTGCCGCATCACCCAGCGGGCAAATGGTATTACCTTCAATCTTTTTAGATACATCAACCAACAGGTCCATATCGCTCATGCTGCCATGTCCGTTCTCTAAACGGTGCAATACTTTCTCCATCCATCCTGTACCCTCACGGCAAGGCGAACATTGTCCGCAGCTTTCATGGTGATAAAAACGGGCAAAGTTCCAGGTGTTTCTAACAATACACTGGTCTTCATCAAAAGCAATGAAACCGCCTGAACCCATCATACTACCGCTAACGAAACCACCGTCTGACAAAGATTCATAGCTCATCAGGCGGGCATCGCCGTTAATGGTTTTCATGAACAGGTTAGCCGGCAGAATAGGTACAGATGATCCGCCTGCAACAACCGCTTTTAAGCGTTTACCATTGGCTATACCACCGCAATACTCATCGCTGTATAAAAATTCTTCAACAGGCAACCCAAGGTCTATCTCGTAAACACCGGGTTTAACCAGGTTACCACCTGCAGAGATCAATTTGGTACCTGTGCTACGGCCGATACCTATTTTAGCATACTCCTCGCCGCCATCATTTATGATAGGCACTACAGCAGCAATTGATTCAACATTATTTACCACTGTAGGGCAGCCATACAAACCAGCAATAGCCGGGAATGGCGGTTTGATACGCGGGTTACCACGTTTACCTTCCAGTGATTCTAAAAGCGCGGTTTCTTCCCCGCAGATATATGCACCACCACCCGGCTGTACATATAATTCCAGGCTATAACCTGTGCCTAATATATTTTTTCCTAAGAAACCTGCTACTTTAGCTTCGGCAATGGCTTTTTCAAGGATGCGGATCTGCGGCATCATCTCACCACGAACGTAGATGTAAGATACAGCCGCGCCCAAAGCATAACTGCCTACTATCATTCCCTCAATTAGTAAGTGAGGGATATGGGTCATCAGGTAACGGTCTTTAAATGTTCCGGGCTCAGATTCGTCAGCGTTACAAACCAGGTAACGGGCAACGCCTTCAGGCTTGGCCAAAAAGCCCCATTTCATCCCGGTAGGGAAACCTGCACCGCCACGGCCACGCAAACCCGACTTTTTAACCTCTTCCACCACTTCATCGGGCGTAAGTTTCTTCAAAGCTTTCTCAACAGATGCGTAGCCACCTTTTGAGCGGTACACATCAAATGTGTTGATGCCGGGTACGTTAATATGTTCTAAAAGTAATTTGCGTCCCATCTTAGTATATTTTACCGGTTTGCTTGTAATAAGTAATGTGTTGCCATACCCGTGTAGCAACAGCCAAAGCCGCTATCAGCACGCGTACGGTAAGTGATAATGGCAACGGGCTTACAGGTAACAATAACAATACTACAAGTATTGCGTATGCTACGTCCCTTAATATCATCATCGTTCTTGTCATTCGCTTTAAAAATATCTCCCGGTTTCGTTATAATAATTAATATGTCTTACCACACAACTGGCAAATGCTACAACCAGCAACGGCACCAGTATAATGCCGTTCTCTTTTAATCCGCCAGTTACAAACACTAAAATTAAACCTAATGCAAATAATGAATCTCCTAATATCAGATTTGCATTGTCCATTCCATTTGTAATTATTTTCCTCTCGCCTTTAAATCTGCTATCAGCTGATCGACAGACTCATTGGTCAATTTTTCATAAAAGGTATATTCAGGGCCAATTTGCAAGACAGGTGCAAAACCACACGCCGCCAAACACTCAACCCCGCGCCAGCTAAACAGGCCATCGGCAGTAACTTCGCCTTCTTTAACGCCTAATTGCTGCTCAATATGGTCCATGATTTTTTCGGCACCTACCAGGCAGCATGGCCCGGTACGGCAAACCTCTAAAACATATTTACCTTGCGGGCGTAAAAAATACATGCTGTAAAATGAGGCTACCTCATAAACTTCAATAGGCTGCAGTTTCAGGTACTCGGCAACTTTATCCATTGCCTGCGGGCTTGTCCACCCAAATTCAGCCTGCACTAAGTGCAGTATTGGCAACAAGGCCGATTTTTGCTTACCTTCAGGATAACGGCTTACAATATCATCAAACTGAGCTACTAATGCGGCCGAAAATTCAACCGGAACTTGTACGGTATCTTCAACTCTAAGCATCTAATTCTCCGGCTATAACGTTTAAACTACTCATGTTAATAATCGCGTCAGACAGTAGCATACCCTTACTCATGGGTGCGTACATCTGGTAATTAATAAAACTTGGCCTGCGGAAATGCAAACGGTAAGGCGAGCGTCCGCCATCGTTCACCAGGTAAAAACCTAACTCGCCGTTAGCGCCCTCAACCGAGTGATACACTTCGGTAGCAGGGGTAGGTATCTCGCCCATCACAATTTTAAAGTGATAGATCAGGGCTTCCATGTTATTGTATACTTCCTCTTTTGGAGGCAGGTAAAATTCAGGTACATCAGCGTGGAAAATATCCTTAGGCTCTTTTTCCAGCTTTACTAATGCCTGCTCTATCAGGCGCAGGCTTTGCCACATTTCTTCGTTACGCACTAAGAAACGGTTATAAACATCACCATTAGTACCTACAGGCACTTCAAAATCAAAATCTTCGTACGATGAATACGGGTTCATGGCCCTTACATCATAGTCTACACCGGCAGCACGCAACAGCGGGCCGCTCCAGCTATATGCTAACGCGTCTTCGGCAGTAACAGCAGCTACATCCTTAGTACGGTCGACAAATATGCGGTTACGGTTAAACAGCGATTCAAACTCTTTTAATGTCTTAGGGAAATCAACCAAAAACTTACGCAGCTTGGCAAAAGCAATGGTATTGAAATTACGCTCAAAACCGCCTATCCGGCCAATATTGGTAGTTAAGCGCGAGCCGCAAACTTCTTCATAAATTTCGTAGATAGATTCGCGGTATTCCATCATGTACAGGAAACCTGTAAACGCGCCGGTATCAACACCCAATACACCGTTACAAACAATGTGATCGGCTATACGGGCCAACTCCATTACAATTACGCGCAGATAATCTACACGCTTTGGCGTGGTGATGCCTAACAGCTTTTCAACCGTCATATGCCAACCAATATTATTAATAGGCGACGAGCAATAGTTTAAGCGGTCTGTTAATGGGGTTATCTGGTAAAATGGCCTGTGTTCGGCAATTTTCTCGAAAGCGCGGTGAATGTACCCGATGGTAGATACGCCGCTAACAATTCTTTCGCCATCTAACTGCAGTACGTTTTGGAACACACCATGCGTAGCCGGGTGTGTTGGCCCTAAGTTAAGGGTCGATAGTTCGTTCTGCGGATCGTTATCTGTATATACCGGATGGTTCTGCATCTTTTATCTTCCGAAAAAATAATCTTTTTTATCAACACGGTTAGGATCTTCCAGCGGGAACTCTTTTCTCATCGGGAAGGCCGTCATGTCGTCAACATTTAATATTCTGCGTAAATCCGGGTGGCCGTCAAATATAACCCCAAAGAAGTCATACGTTTCGCGCTCCATCCAGTTAGCACCCTCCCACACTGTGGTTGCAGTTGGGATATGGCAATTAACGCCGTCAATAAACACCTTAACGCGTAAACGCAGGTTATTTACAAGGCTGTGGATATGGTAAATTACGCCGATAGCTTTTTCCTGTTCAGGATAATGTATGGCCGTAATATCTGTCAAAAAAATGAATTGAAGGGCCGGGTCGTTTTTTATAAAGCTTAACAGCGCGATGATATTTTCAGGAGTGGTTTCTACGGTCAGTAAGCCATATGGCTCGCCAACTACGGTTACTTGTCCTTCAAATTTACTATTGATGCTTGTTAAAAGCTCTTCGTTAGTTATTTTACCCATTACTGAATTCCGTATGAAGCTAATAGTGTTTGGTATTCGGGCGAATTACGCCTGCGGCCTGATTCTGTTTTAACCAATTCCTGGATATGCATAAAGCCATCAATAATAGCTTCAGGGCGTGGCGGGCATCCCGGCACATAAACATCAACCGGTATAATTTCATCTATACCCTGTAAAACAGAGTAAGTATCAAATATGCCACCGCTTGACGCGCATGCTCCTACTGCCATAACCCAGCGCGGCTCGGCCATTTGCAGGTAAACCTGGCGCAATACCGGGCCCATTTTTTTGGCTATGGTACCCATAACCATCAAAAGATCTGCCTGGCGCGGCGAAAAGCTTAAACGCTCTGCACCAAATCTTGACAAATCATAATGTGAAGCCATGGTAGCCATAAACTCAATACCGCAGCATGAGGTTGCAAAAGGTAATGGCCATAAAGAATTTGCACGGGCTAAACCTACCGCTTTATCCAGCGAAGTAGCAAAAAATCCTGATCCCTCTACACCGGCAGGAGCACCAACTATTTGAATATCACTCATGAAATCTATTACTACAAATTCTTATCCAAAACAATGGATAGAAAGCGCAAATTTATGATAAAAAACATTGTATATAGTACACTATTAACGACAGGAAATATATTTAGAATTATTCTAAACAAATACCATCCAACGGGTATATGCCGTGTGTACCCCGGTAATTAATCCCAGTTTAAAGCGCCTTTTTTAATAACGTAGATAAAGCCAAGCAACAGGGTAGCCATGAAAATAAACATCTCAAGCATACCATCCATACCAAGGTCTTTAAAGTTTACTGCCCACGGGTACATAAATATTACTTCAACGTCAAACAGTACAAACAGGATAGCCACCAAAAAGTATTTGATAGATATGGGTGTACGCGCATTACCTATAACTTCGATACCTGATTCGAATGGGGTTAATTTATCTTTAGTTACACGCTTAGGGCCAATTTTGTGTGTTACAAACATGGTACCAACCACAAACCCAATAGCAACTATCATCTGAAAAATGATAGGTAAATAATTGACAGGTAAACTTTGTACTTCCATGGGTGCAAATATACAAATGGTGCGTAAATAAAAAAGGCCTCAATTGAGGCCTTTTTTATTTCGTTAAACTTATTATTTCTTTTTCGGAGCAGCAGGCTTAGCCGGCGTTGCTGGCGGGGTAGGCGCGCTCTTGCTGTCAAAATAATACTTGGCCGAAGAATTATTAGGATCGGTGTCCCGGGCCTTTGTAAAATTTTCGAGCGCTTTAGCATCATCTTTGTCATGATACTGTGCATAATTACCCATGTAAGCATAAGCTTCTGCCAAGGCTGATTTTTCGCCGGCAGTTAAAGGCGTTTTGGTTCCTAAAAGCGTTATTAACTGATCATAAAAAGGTTTTGAGACACCTTTAAAGTTTTTAAAATCGGCATCCTTATAATCATTTATATAGGCCCTGTACATTGGATAATAATACAGTTGTGTTGTGGCTTTTTGCTGTACATAGCTCAACGCAGAATCAGCCTTTATTAATAGAGTCGAGTCAGGTTTTATTGACGGATCTTTTTTTGCGGCAGATGACTGGCCTCTGAATGCAAAATAATCACTAAAACCAAGATAGAAATGCTCGTTAAGCAACGCTTTGCCATGAACTTTACTGATCAAATCCTCATACGCCTTAGCAGCTTCAGCCCAATTACGCTTAGTTTTATACATATTAGCTAATTCTGTATAAACATCTTCTGCTTTAGTAGAATCTAACGCAGCAGATTTTTTCAGGTTTTCAACACCTTTTACTGTATCTTTTCCGCTTGCGATCTGTAAACGGCCTAAATAAAAATAATCCCGCGGTAAAATACGGCTTGCGTCTGCTTTTGCAAACCAGCTATCCATAGCTGTCATACCAGCGGCATAATCTTTATTTTCATAAGCAGCATAACCTAAATAACGATATACTCTTGGATTTACAGCTGCTGATTTTGATAATTTAGTAGTTACTTCTTGTAGGGTAGCATAATCACCGGCGTTGATCAAGAAGTCGGCGTAACGCAATAATGACTCAAGCGACTCATCTGTTAAGCTCAGGTATTTTTTATAATTCTCAACACCTTCTTTTACTTTGGCAGACGCAACTTTAATATTGCTTTGTGCTTCTGTCAGGTCTGTTTCTGCTAATCCGCGGTAAGCGGGGCCATAGTTAGGATCGATAGCGATAGCTGCCTGGAATTGTTTCTCTGAATCTTCAAAGTTATCAGCATATCTCCACAATACACCTGTAGCCACATTTGCAGCAGGCGATTTTGGATCAAGCGCTAAAGCTGCCTGGTAAGCGTCATAGGCAGAGTTACTGTTTAATTGCGAACGGTAAGCATTACCTAATACTACCTGGATCTCGGCATCTTTAGGATTTACCGCTTTGCCTTTGTTTAAAGCATCAATAGCAGCGTTTGCTTTAGCAGGCGGGAATTTACCATCTTTAGCGTCAAGCAAATAAGCTTTACCAATATATAAATATGGCGCGCTGTCTTTTTTACCTGCAACTGTAAGTGCCTGGTTAAAGTTAGATGTTGCACCTGCATCGTCTTTTGTTGAAAGTGCCACGGCACCTAAACCTACATAGTTTAGCGCTGATTTTGCGTTAGCAGCAACACCTTTTGTAAATGATGCTTTTGCAGAGTCAGGATAGTCTTGTATTAAATACACCCATCCCAGGTAAAAAAGGTTCTCATCGTTAGTTGGCTGTGTAACCGTAAGGTTTTTCAGCATCCCTTTGGCTTTTTGGTATTGTTCGGCGTCAATAGCTTTTTTAGCGTCAGCAAGACTTTGCCCAAAAACTGCTGATCCGATAAATACCAGCCCTAATGCTACTTTAGCTATTTTACTGATCATTTTCATTATTTATTTAATTTTAGTTAGATAAATGTTTAATTATTAGATATAGTGCTTTTTAAGTTAATCTCTCTTTGTGGTATTGAGTCCGGTAATAAACCTGATCTCAAAATAATTCTTTGTCCCCGCTCGCCCATTACAAATAGTTCAAATCCTCTGGCTACGCCCATTTTGCCGGTACAGTCTATAAGATACAGGCCTCTTATAAAAGGATATTGTTTTAATGCCAGTGTTGTTTGCGATGGTTTGAAGTATTGATTGGCATCTTTACTATTTTCATCCTTAACTGCCACTATTTTAACTTTTTTTACCGCATCTGCGTAATCGGCGTCCGGGTCATTAAGCCAGCTAAAGCCGGTTATGCCAATGGCCTGCGGATGCTGGCTGATATACCTTATTACTTCTTTATTATTTTTGACAGCAAAAATATTTTTTAGTTTAAATTCCTTATTACCCGAAAACTCTTTCAAATACCTTACCAAACTTGAGTTTGGGTTATCAAAAACGATATCTGTACCTGTTTTAGTCTGGCCGTTAAGCATTTTTTTTATGTCGCTCACGGTCATTAACGTATCGCCCGACGCCTGGTTTACAATAAATGTTATGGCATCAATAGCAAAACGGTTAGTAACGGGTGGCAATGTGCGGCTTGTCAGCAACTTTGTTTCTTCCGGACTTAAAGGTTTCGATAAGATCGCAAACCTTACACTATCGTTAAGCAAAAGCCGCAACACACTATTTTCTGTATGGTATGAGAAAACAGGCTTGGCATTACTGTTTAACTGCGTAAAAACGTAAGCTTCTTCTTCTACTATAGGTTGAAAAGATTCGTCAGCCGCTATGCGGGCTGTACCGGTATTAACTGTTTCTTCCTGGGTAGATGCCGCTGGTTTCTGTTTGCATGACTGCAAACCCGTAACCACAGCACAAGTTAATAAAATAAATACAAACCTATTCTTCATCAACCTTTTCTTTTTTTAACAAAAGTACCAAACGCACTATGGCGTATATCATAAGCAGGACACCAAACAAAGTTTTTTTGTAACCGTAGCCTGGTAATACTTTGTCCCATAAAATGACTGTTATCCCTGCAGCAAAGAATAGGGCTGCTCTTAAAATAAGCAGAAACCGCCTTTGGGGCGATTTCTGCTCATTGTTAAACCTTTGTGGCATATTATTGCTCTTCTCCCAGCGTAAAGCTGATCGGAACGGTGTAAGAAACACGAACCGGGCGGTTATTTTGGATACCTGGTTTCCATTTCGGAGATTTCTTTAACACACGGATCGCCTCGTCCATCATGCTTTGGCTTGGTCCGCGTACCGCTTTAATATCGGTCAAACTGCCGTCTCTTTCTACTACGAACGTGCAGATAACTCTACCGCTTGTACCGTTCTCCCTGTCAACAGCCGGGAATTTAATGTTACTTCCAAGGTATTTACCAAAGGCATCCAAACCTCCCGGAAACTCCGGTTGTTTTTCTACCTGGCTAAAGATCTTGTTATCATCTTCTGTAACCGATTTAACATCACTGTTACCCACCGGCTCGTCAATACGCACATCCGCGTTCGGATCACCTTTTTGATCTTTCTGACCAGGGTCAGAAGTTTTCAGATCTTTTTGTGTAGGCGGTTCTTCTTTCACCTCGTTATCCGGTTTTACAATCGGAGGAGGGAATTTAACCTGGTCCACTTTTGGTTTAGGTGGTTCAGGCGGTGGCGGCGGTGGTAATTTTTTTGCATCAACCGGCGGTGGAGTAAGCACCACATCGGTGATCTTTACTTTAACAGGCGCCTTAGGTATAAAACCCTTGATCTTATTGATGATTGTTGGTAACGAAATTACAAATATAAAAAATAGGGCACCGAAAATCAGCGCGCGATTGGTTCTACCAGCGCTTTCTTTTCTTAATTCGTAAGCACCGTATGCTTTATTTCTTCCGCTAAAAACAACGTCAATCCACTCCTGCTTTAATATGTCTAATTTAGATCCCAGCATTATTTGAAGCTTTAAATTTTACGTTAATTTATTAATAAATATTATCTCTTTTCAAGAGATCAACTTCCATTGGGCTAATATCAACAATGGCACGCTGTTGGTTACCAACAATGTTTAATTCATCCATCATGGAAACCATATCCGAGTAGGTCGATTTGTCGCTTGGTTTTATCAAAACGATCATTTCTTTACCGGATTTTGCCAAAACATTTTTACCCTGCTCGATCAAAGATTCACGTATACCGGCTTTACCAAAATTGGTAACCGACGGCGGGGTTAATGGTTTTTGAGGTAAACCCATATACCATTCTAATTTGTTGTCTTTGCCTAATAACACAGTCATTGTCCTGGTTTCAGGAACCGGTAACTGATTGTGATTATCGTCTTTATCCGGCATGGTTAAATCCATTGCTTTTGGCTTTTGCAGTGTTGTGGTAAGGATAAAGAAGGTGATCAGCAAGAAAGCCAAATCCACCATCGCTGTTAAATCTACACGCGTTGATGCTTTTTTACTCCTTACCTTACCGCCCTTGTGCTTACCCCCACCGGAGGTATCTAATTCTGCCATATTTTTATTTTGTTGCCGCCTTTAATGACGTGATTAAACCAAACTTGTTAACTTTCTGCTTTTGCAACGTTTTAATAATTTTTGCAATTGTAGGGTACTCCTCTTTGCTGTCGCCTTTTATTGCTATTTTCAACTCTTTGTTGTGAACAAGCTTATCGGCTTTACGGGCATTTTTAACCCACCAGTACAATTCATTGTTGTCAGTTGTATCTACCTGTACACCAGTTTTTGCCACGCCGGCTCTTTCCTGGTTAGTCATGTTTAAATATTGCTTTAAAACACCTATAGGTACACTCACGTTATCCAGGCCTTGAAATGCTTTCAATTCTTCTGGTGTAAAGTCTATTTTGTACTGATCGGCCATACCTTTTAACGTTTCTAAACGCACGTCCGCGCCTTCTACGCTAAAAATCACCTTTCCCTGAGCTACTAAAAGCTGTGCAAAATCAACTTCGGGCAAAGCCTGTATTGTGGTTGAAGCAGGAATATCCGCATGGATAGGGTCTTCAACTTTTGGTTTTGCTGATAATATGAAAAAGGTCAACAACAAGAACGCAACGTCGCACATGGCGGTCATGTCAATTGCTGTGCTTTTTCTTGAGACTTTTGCTCTTGGCATAGTTAAATTTATTTAAATATAGTGTTATCGGATTAATTAACTGCAAGCCCCCGACCGTTGCGGGGGCTTGATATTAACACTAAAATTTATTTGTTTTTGTGGCTTGCAGCAAATGTTTGTACGATGCTGAAACCAGTTTCGTCAATTGCGTAGGTCAGGCTGTCAATTTTTGATGTAAATACGTTATACATTACAATTGATAAAGCCGAAGTACTGATACCCAAAGCTGTGTTAACCAATGCTTCAGAGATAGCTGCAGATAGTGCTGATGTATTAGCACCTGTACCCGCTAACTCGGCGAAGGCCTTGATCATACCGATTACCGTACCTAACAGACCTGTTAACGTACCGATTGATACCAATGTAGCAATGATAGTTAAGTTTTGCTCTAACATAGGCATCTCTAAAGCGGTTGCTTCTTCAATATCTTTTTGGATAGCTAATGTTTTTTGGTCAACGTCTAAAGTTGTTTCCAATTCCATTTCGCGGTATTTTTTCAAACCTGATTTGATAACGTTAGCTACAGAACCTTTTTGTTTGTCGCACTCTGCAGAAGCAGCATCAATGTTACCGGCAGTTAAGAAACCTTGGATCTTTCTAACAAAAGCATCAATGCTTGCTGTACCAGATGCTTTACCGATAACGATAAAACGCTCAATTGAGAATACAATTACCATTAATACGTAACCCATTACCAACGGTACCAATACACCACCTCTGTGGATAATACCAAATGGATCTGAAGGCTCACCGTGTTCAACGTCGCCACCTTTGTAATGGCTTGGATCTGCTAATATAAATGCGTAAATACAGATTGTAACTACGATACAAAGAGGAATAGTCAGGGTTGCAAACAAGCCAGATGCACTTGAGCTTTCTTTTTTAACGGTAGTTGGTTTTGTTGGTGCGTTTGCCATTACTTTAAATTTTAGTTTTTAGTTTTTGTTTATTTTTAGTTAGTTAATTGCGTGTTTTTTAAGCGGATAACAAAAATAGAATTTTAATGAAATAAAAAAACACTTTTGTTATTCTTTAATAATTATTTAATCTTTTGTTGTAATAATCGTTAACGTTATAAAGCCTGATATTAATACTTGTTACAACAATTTTTTACAATGAAACTTATTATTTTTTATAATAGCAAGCAATACGTTACAAAAGTTGTGTAATTATACTGTTATAATCTTGTAATTATGTTGTTATATAATGTATAGTTTTAAGGCAAGTTTGAAATCTTGCTACCTACTTTGTAAAGCTCGTTTTTCATGCAGGCAATAAATAATAAATTATATAACTATTACTTTGCTATACTGTTTTACATATTTCCTATCTATCTTCTTTTCCTCATCATGTAATTTAAGCACCGCCTTTGTATAAGTTATACAACTTATAATTGGTTACGCAATATTAACAGTTTATACAGTAAAACAAATAAATCGTCAATATTTTTTATCAAATACAATATTAACTAAAAAAATAGTTACTAAACAATTTCAGTAAATATATTTTTATTGAACTGATAATGAATAACTTAAAATATCAAGAAAAGTAAAATGAAGGAAAACAAAGATGAAAAAAAGATGAAAATTACCCGCCGGCTTTCTTTGCTTTATAGCCTGCGGCCTGTAATAATACCAAAATCTTGTCCCTGAAATCACCCTGGATCAGTATTTCTCCGTCTTTAACGGTACCGCCCACGCCGCATTTTGTTTTTAATGTCTTGCCCAAAGCTTCAAGATCTGCGTTTGCGCCCACAAACCCGCCGATGGCGGTAACCAGTTTGCCGCCGCCTTTACGATCAAGATAAAGCTTTAAATTTTGCTGCTGGGGTGGTAAGGTAGCAACGTTAGCCATATTGCTTTCCTGGTATTTAAAATCAGGGTCTGTTGAGTACATTACCCCTGTAACGCTTTTATTCTTTTTTGACATGTTTTTCAGATTATCAGTCCCGGGTTACAGTTAATACTTATTATATACTATATATACTATAAACAATACTCAATGTATAAATTTTATCTAAAGCTACTGCCAACAACTACTTTTAATGAACCCGGTAATATATTAATGTCGATCTTTTTACCTTCAATCTCGGGTTCGCCATCAAGGTGCATCGGGCCTTCACTGTCGCGTTTAACCACAATGTGCTTACCGCAAATGATCTCGACAAAGCTGGATTGATTGGCCGTTTTTGTAAACATACGAACAACCAGTGCCGGAAACCTATATAAAGGAAAAGGCTTGATCACACAAACGTCAAGCAGGCCATCCTGCACCGATGCATGTGGCGACACATGCGCGTTGTTACCGTATTGCGACGAGTTGGCAAAACTCAGCATAAAAGCTATACGCAAGTAAGTCTTACCGTCAATTTCGATATTATAGTTTTGCGGTTTATAATTAATAACCTCTTGCAGGGATGATTTGATGTAAGAGATAAACCCGCGCTTTTTTCCATGCGCAAAAACCTGGCTGATATGCGCGTCGAAACCCATCCCGGCCATATTAAAAAAAGGCTTACCATTTGCCTGCGCCGAATCAATTACCGCTACATTATAATTGTTAAGGTTCTTAATCGCCGCTGTAATACTCATGGGGATACCCAGGAAACGGGACAAACCATTACCCGACCCACATGGTATCACGCCTAAAACAACTTCACTGCCTACCAGGGCCGATGCCACTTCATTTATTGTACCATCGCCGCCTACGGCTACTACCATATCATATTTGCCAATGGCCTCGCCGGCTACCCGGTTTGCATGCGACGCGCCGGTAGTAAAAACGATAGTAGCGTCACCATTAAAATAGGTGTCGATAAGCCCCGGCACATCATCCTTTTTCTTCCCGCCCGATATGGGGTTTATAATAAATAACGTTTTCCGTTCCAACTATATATTTTTAGCTGCCAAAAGTAAATGTATTTTCGGCTTTGTAAAAATTGTTTTATTTTTGGCGCACAATAGTGGACTGATTTAGTTGTCCTGACGTTTCGGGACCGGATTGCAACCACGTAAAAAAGTGCTAAAGCCCAACTTCTTTACAAAGTTCAGTTAAATCCCTCCCTCCTATTTTACGTAAAAACACATTTTAAAAATGCCCTACTTATTTACATCAGAGTCCGTATCAGAAGGACACCCGGACAAAGTTGCCGACCAGATATCGGATGCTTTAATAGATAATTTTTTAGCACATGACCCTGAATCAAAAGTTGCCTGCGAAACATTGGTAACAACCGGTCAGGTTTTTTTAGCAGGCGAAGTAAAATCACAGGCGTACCTTGACGTACAAAAAATTGCCCGCGAGGTGATCAATAAAATTGGCTACACTAAAGGCGAGTATATGTTTGATGGCAGCTCTTGCAGCGTATTGTCGGCAATACATGAGCAATCTCCTGATATTAACCAGGGTGTTGATCGCCAGTCGAAAGAAGAGCAGGGTGCCGGCGACCAGGGTATGATGTTTGGTTATGCAACCAGCGAAACCGATAACTACATGCCATTGGCTTTGGATATCGCGCATGCTTTATTAATTGAGCTTGCCGCTATCCGCCGCGAAAATGCCGACATCAAATATCTTCGCCCGGATGCAAAATCGCAGGTTACTTTAGAGTATGATGATAACAACGTGCCTACCCGTATCGATGCTATTGTAATATCAACCCAACATGATGATTTTGGTGATGAAAAAGCCATGCTTGACAAGATCAGCGAGGACATCATCGGTATATTGATACCACGCGTAAAAGCTAAATATGCCAAATACGCGCACTTCTTTAACAGCGATATTAAATACCATATTAACCCAACCGGTAAATTTGTTATCGGCGGCCCGCATGGCGATACCGGCTTAACCGGCCGTAAGATCATTGTTGATACTTATGGTGGTAAAGGCGCGCACGGTGGTGGTGCTTTTTCAGGTAAAGATCCGTCAAAAGTTGACCGCTCTGCCGCTTATGCTACACGCCACATTGCTAAAAACCTGGTTGCTGCCGGTGTTTGCAGCGAGGTATTGGTACAGGTATCATACGCTATTGGTGTTGCACAGCCAATGGGCATTTACATTAACACTTACGGAACCGGAAAAGTTAACCTTAATGACGGCGAGATAGCAAAAAAGGTGGAGTCTATTTTTAACATGACCCCTTACGCTATCGAAACACGTTTTAAACTGCGTAACCCTATATATAGCGAAACCGCTGCTTACGGCCACTTTGGCAAACCAAGCCAAACAGTAACCAAAAGCTTTACCCACCATGACGGTACAGTAATAACCAAAGAGGTTGAACTGTTTACCTGGGAAAAATTAGATTACGTTGATAAAGTTAAAGCAGCCTTTGGTTTGTAATAAACTTTAAATTAATATTTGAATAGTAATTTAGAGCGATAGATAATCTATCGCTCTTTTTATATCCGGCAACAGAAAAAATAACCTGATCAACCTACATCATGCACCATCCCGAAGAAAACCCCTGGCAAATAACATCTGAAGCAACCATATATGATAACCCATGGATAAACTTAACCGAATACCAGGTGATTAACCCGTCGGGCAATCCCGGCATTTACGGCAAGGTGCATTTTAAAAACAGGGCCATAGGCGTTATACCGCTGGATGAGGATATGAATACTTACCTGGTAGGCCAGTACCGTTTTGTAATTGATCAATACAGCTGGGAGATCCCCGAAGGAGGTGGACCATTAAATGAAGATCCTTTAGAAGCAGCCAAGCGTGAACTACTGGAAGAAACCGGCCTGATAGCTAAAAACTGGACTAAAATACTGGATATGCACCTGAGCAATTCTGTAAGCGACGAGCTGAGCATTACCTACGTTGCAACCGGGCTTGAGCAGTTCGAGGCCGAACCCGAAGATACCGAGCAGCTGATGGTTCATAAAGTTCCGTTTGACGAAGTTTACCGCATGGTATGTGCCGGCGAGATCATGGATTCTGTTACCGTGGCGGCTGTTTTAAAGGTAAAACTGATGCTGCTTGAAAACACCCTGCCTGTGTAATTGTTAAAATATTTTTAATTTCGCGGGATCAAATTAACGCATGAGAAAATTCCTGGGCTACATTTTATCACCAATTGCCATTATTGCCTTTATGCTGGTACTGGTAATTTTTCAGCCTATACAATGGGTGGCTTATAAAGTGTTTGGTTACAGCGCCCACAAAAAAGTGGTTGATATTCTTAATTTATGCCTGTTTAGTACGGTTTACCTGGTAGGCAACACCGTTACCTTTACCAACAAACAGAATTTACCAACCGGCAGGCCCATGATATTTATGGCTAACCACCAAAGTCTGTTAGATATACCGCCGCTTATTTATTACCTGCGCAAATACCACGCGAAATTCATTTCAAAAATTGAGCTTACCAGGGGTATCCCTTCCATATCTTACAACTTAAAAGTAGGTGGTGGCGCTAATATTGATCGTAACGATGCCCGTCAATCCTTAATGGAAATGGGTAAGCTGGGTACGCGGATGAAGGAGAACAACTGGTCGGCAGTTATATTTCCGGAAGGCACGCGCTCTAAAACCGGGCAGGTAAAAACGTTCCAGGCGGGTGGTATTGCTATCATTCTTAAAAAATGCCCCAACGCTTTAATAGTACCCATAGCTATTAATAATTCATGGAAAATGATCCGTTATGGTTTATACCCATTAAACACTTTCACCAAAATGACGTGGGAAGTGCTGGAACCTATTGAAACAGATTTCGGCACTGTTGAAGAACGGGTTAACGAAGCAGAGAACCGGATAAAAAAAGCGCTCAATCAAGCCTAAACAAAATCTTGTCATCATGAAAAAAGCAATATTATTACTACTGGCCTTTACGCTGGTTTTAAACACAGCGCATGCCCAAATTAAAGGTAATAAAAGCTTGCTTTGGGAAATAAGTGGCAACGGCTTAACCTCACCATCTTATTTATTTGGCACTTATCATTTTGCAGGTAAAAATTTGGTTGACAGCCTGTCTGACATTAAAAAGTATTTTAATAATTGCAAAACAGTAGCTGGCGAGATATTGATCGACTCGACCATGACAACAAAGCTTGCCGCTTACATGGTTTTTAAAGACAGTACCACGCTTGATAAAATCTTTACTCCCGCCGAATTTAAACTTGTTGATGACTATGTAAAACAGGTAACCAAAATGAACCTGGAAGATTTTAACCTGTGCAAACCGGCTACGGTGTCTACTATATTATCAGGCTTCACGTCTCCAAAAACAGTTTCTGATACAAACCCTGCATTGGACAGTTATTTCCAGGAAGAAGCTAAGCGCCGCAATTATAAAATTATTGGTTTAGAAACACTAGAGGACCAGGCCGAATTGTTATTTAACGCCCCGATTGCAGACCAGAAAAAGGATTTGCTTGAAAGCATATCGAAAAAAGATAAAGAGAAAATAAAAGGCGAAAAACTTTATAAACTTTACCTTGACCAGGACCTTGATGGTATAGAAAAACTGATGGATGCCGAGCATGACACACCCGAGCAAACCGACAAAATGCTTAAAAACCGCAACCTGAAATGGATAGCTGAACTGCCCCCAATATTAAAAGAGCAACCTACTTTTGTAGTTGTAGGGGCAGCGCACCTGGTAGGACAATACGGTTTAATTAAACAATTAAGACTAAAAGGGTATACACTAAAGCCGGTTAAAATATAAGGCCCTACTCACACATTCTTCCCGTCAATAACCTTGAAGAAATCATCGCGATATGTATCCCCTACCGGGATAATTTTGTCGCCGATGCGGATGCGGCTGCGCTCTATGCTGTCTATTTTATTCAGGGCTACGATGTATGATTTATGTACACGGATAAAGTGTTTGCCGGGCAAGGTATCTTCCATCCTCTTCATGTTTTGTAGTGTGATAATGCGCTCTGTGGTAGTGAAGATGGATATATAATCTTTTAACCCTTCGATAAACAGGATCTGATGCAGGTACACTTTTTGGATCTTGTGCTCGCTTTTAACAAAGATAAAATCGCTTAAAAAATCATGTTGCTGTTGCTGGATCTGAACAGGCTCTACTACCGGCGTTTTTGATGGCTGGATTATTCCCTGCGCTTTTTGGGCTGCTTTATAAAAACGGTCGAACGCTATTGGTTTGAGCAGGTAATCAACCACATCAAGCTCATAACCCTCTAAAGCGTATTGCGGATAAGCCGTTGTTAAGATCACCTTGGTTTTACCATTCGCAATCCGCAGAAATTGGATACCGGTAAGCTCGGGCATTTGTACATCAAGAAATACCAGGTCTATATTACCGTCTTGTACTAAAGTTAAAGCCTCGATAGGATTGGTGGTTGATTTTACCAATTCCATAAAAGGCACTTTGGATATGTAGTCTTCCAGTATATGCAGCGCCAAAGGCTCATCATCAACTATAAGGCATCTTATCATGCTATAAAACTAAGGATAATTCGCAAGTGTAGGTATCAATTTCGTCGCGGATGTCTAAATTATATTTTCCCGGGTATAGCAGGTCAAGCCTGCGTTTTACGTTATGTAAGCCAATACCGCCTATGGCATCACGGTTATTGTTATTCTTTTTATTCTGGATATAAAACTGCAGGTTTTGCTGATTGATGTTGATAAACAAGGTAATAGGGGTTAATGAATCATTAGCTATACCATGTTTAAAGGCGTTCTCGATAAAGGCTATTAACAGCAGCGGAACAATTTTCTGATCGGTCACCTTGCCATCTATTTTAAAGTCGATATAGGCATTATGACCAAACCTGATCTTTTGCAGATCGATATAATTTTGCAGGTACTGCAGTTCTTTTGAAAGATCAACCTTGTTATCATTACACTCATAGAGCATGTAGCGCATAATTTCTGATAACTTAAGGATGGCACCCGGCGTATTTTCTGACCGCTGGTAGGCCAGCGAATAAATGCTATTTAAGGAGTTAAACAAAAAATGCGGGTTGATCTGCGATTTTAAAAAGGCAAGCTCAGCCGTGAGGCGCTGGTTCTCCAGGTCGCGCTGGATACGCTCATTCAGGAACCAATCGACACTAAACTTTAATAAAACGCTCAGAAAAACAAAGATGATGCTGGTAAATAATGTACTTGAAAAATAGGACCAAAAGCCGATCAGTTCTTTCTTAGCATCTTTCATACCCTTTGCATGCATCAGCACATCTTCCTTAAATATAAGCGCGAGGCTATATTTTGCCAGGCCATAAGCAATTATGGTGACGAGTATGGTGGCTATATATACGCCATAGCGCTTCCGGTTTAAAAACCGCGGAATAAAAACCAGGTAATTAAGATAGAACAGCGTTATATTGATCAACCCGAAAAGAACAAAATTAACCACAATGGCATGGGTAGACATTGGCGTATTATTGTGTACAACAATCACAAAAAACAGGATAACGCCCGTCCAAACCAATACGTGCCAGAATAGCTGCCAGCTTCTTTTCATCGTATCAAAATTAATATTTTGAACTTTGGCGCTGTATTATTTATACAGCGTTGCATAATTTATCGATGAACTGGCTTTTATCTTCGACGAACGGGCAAATATTTGTAAACGGGAGTTTATCTACAAATTAGCAGGGTTGGTATAATTTTTTTTAGCGGGTCGGGAATTTGATATTTCTTTGTTGTATCAAAAATCACTCGCAATGAAAAAGCTATTTACTAACACAAATCCATTTATACTGTTACTTGCCCCGGTATTGTTTGCATTAATTATGGGCGTTAGTTACCAGTTTGAACAAAAAAAGCATGAAGCGTCAAGCATTGCCGCATCTACAGCACACGCAACCTCATTATTTATTAAAGGTGTTAACCTGGTAAAAGCCGTTTGTTCTGTTAACAAACAGGATGTTTGGTAATATCCCGCTATTTAAAATTATCTGACCGGTTTCGGGAATACAGGTAAGCTTTCGTGCCCTTCTGCATCTACCGATTGCACGGCAAAAAAGTAATTATCTTTTGAGTAACCCAATGTTGTTTCGTTACCGGTTACAAATATTTTCTTTTCCCAGTACGGGCTGGTAGTTTCGCGCATTAGTATATAATAACCGGCAGGTTTACGGCCAATTTTAGGATCTTCCCATTTCAGGGTGGTATTGTTAGTTAACCCTGACGTAGTAACCCCGACATTTATAGGAGATGCCGGCGCCGAAGCCAGGTTAGCCAATACCGACAAATTCATGCGGGCTACCTTTTGGATGTAGTTATAATCTGCAAATTCGGGCAGATCGCCATACTGGATACCGTTTTCTGTGCGCAGGTCCTGGTGCTGATGGGTAAAATCCTCATTCATTTCTGTAAACCTTACCGCGGTAAAGCCCTGCTGCTGAAAAGAAGACTGATCACCACCCCTTAAAAAACGATCGCGGCGATAGATGAGTTTTACATCCAGCTGTTCTACATAGCGTTCGGCGGTTTCTTTAATATACCGCGCCAGCTGGCGCGACGGGCTATCGGTTTCGCCACCATTATTGATCAGGGCGCTGATGGCCGCAGCGGCACGTTTGGCAGCCAGGGTATCGCCCTTCGCGGCCAGGTCAATGGTCGGGATCCCCTCGCTGAACACCCGCACGTGGGTATTATCTTTCAGGTCGTTATCCATACCATGCGTATTGCCAACAATGTCGTTGTTCAGCATCGCGTCGACGTTCCAGTGTTCGTCCTTAGCACGTTTGGCAATATGTGCCGATCCGTTAAGCCCCTGCTCCTCGCCCGGCACCGTCATAAAAATGATAGTAGCCGGGAACGAACTTTTCGCCATCACCCGGCAGATCTCCATGGACACTGCCGTGCCTGACGCATCATCAACCGCCCCCGGTTCGACCGCGTTGGCATTCATCACATCCGTTACCCGAGAATCATAATGGCCCGATACCACATAAATTCGCGTATCTGTTGGGTCGGTACCTTTAAGTATAGCCAATACGTTTTTCAACACGGTAGGTTTATCAATCCGGCCACCTGCGGGTTGTACAAAGCTGTCAAACTCTACCTTCATCCTACCGTTTGATACCGCGGCATAACGTTCCATTTCACTTTTTATCCAGTTGCGCGCCGCACCGATACCTTCTGTTTTGCTGCTGGTATCGCTTAGCGTATTACGCGTTTTAAAACTCACCAGCTTACGCACAATAGCCTCAATATTTTTTGATGACACCTCATCAACCATGCTTTTGATTTTGGCATCCTGGCGGATGGTGGTTTGCGCCAGGGTGGGTAGGGCCAATGTTATGAGGATGAGGAGTTTTAGATATTTCATACGTAATAATTTATAAAACATCGAAAAGATACAAAACGTCACGTAAAACATAACGTCCCTGCATTATATTGTTACTCTTCCTCATCCCCCACAATCGCCAGCATATCATCTACCTGCTTAAAATTGCTGCGAACGAAATGGCACCAGTCGCATTCTTTTTTGCCGCAACCGGTGTTAAAATCGTGCGCCATAATTTTTTGATACACGGTGGTGATCTGCCCCTTTACTATTTCAATATCCTGCGGGCTTATCACGATCTTTTCTTTATGGTATTCGCCCTCGCTTACCGGTTCAACAAAATCAAAAATGGTTGTGGTTGCTTCCCAGTCGTTACTGCGGTCATTATCAATCAGGATCTTGTAAAATACAGCCTGGCGCCAGTAGTCACCACCATTATCTTCTTCGTCAACTGGGCGTAACAGCTTGTCTTTGGCGTTTTTTAGCTTACCTGTTTTGTAATCTACAATGGTTGCCAGTTTGCCGTCAAACTCTATTTTATCCAGGTTACCTTTAATTGGTACACCGTCAATTTCAATGTTTTTGATACTGCGTTCGGTAACGGCCACTTTATTCCACTGCGTAACGTTTTGTTCATAGTATGGCGGCAGGATCTTTTCGCCGTAATCTACCCGCAGCTTAAATTCTTCTTTGGTGAACGAATCGCGATTGCGGAACATATACCACTTAAATTCCTTCATAAACTGCTCTGTCGACGGGAAATTATCGTCATCATCCTTTAACCACCTGAAAGCTTTGTTCAACGCCCAGTGCACCGCCTGCCCAAACGTAGCCGACGGGCTCTTGCCCGAAGGAACACGGATCAAACACTGAAAATAAAACCGCAACGGGCAATCAAGGTAATTGCTTAGGTGGGTAACCGATAGTGTATAGTTTTGCAGCAATTGATTAATGTAGTTATGATCAAGCAATTCCACTTTAGGCTTATCATCCTCGCTGAATTGGGTGGCGTAAAACTCCATCATAGCCGCTTCGGCAACTTTAGGGTGTTCAACCTCCATATCTGTTTCGGCCAGGATCTCGCCGATAAACTGTGATGATTCCTGGTCTTTGCCCTTTTTATCTTTACCGGCAAACGACACCATCAGATATTGTTTTGCCCGGGTAAGCGCCACATAGAATAACCTACGCGATTCTTCTTTCTGGGCGATATCGTCATTAGCAGCTTGTGTTAAAGTGTCAGGGTAGCTAAAGCCGGTGTTACGGCCCTTACTGTCCCATGTTTTTTTATCGCAGCCGATAAAGAACACGTATTCAAACTCTTGTCCTTTTGACCCATGCGCGGTAAAGAAATTAACCCCGTTTTCTGAAAAGATAACCTGGTTCAAATCAAGCCGGATATGGTGTTCCTTCATGGTATCAATGGTAGCCAACAGGTCAGGCAGTTTTATCTCCGGGTTCTTGCGGCTTTCGTCCTTTAGGAAATCAAAAAAATTGGTGAGCACCTGCATATAAGTCCCCTTATCGGCCTGCTGCATGATGTAACGCAATATGCCCATCTTGCCAATAACCTGCTGAAAAAGCTGTTGCAGCGTAACGCTTACAGCTTCTGTCAACAGCAGATCGATATTGCTTAACAGGTATTTCATATCCATGTTAGGTGCAGCGTCAAATAGCCCTTGCTGCGCCGGAACACGGATCTCATGGATATACCTGCGCAATGATGTTTTGGGCATATTATTAGCCGTGGTAACAAAGTTTTCTTTAGATACCGCTATGCTGGCCTTGGCAATTTCAATCGGTGGGATGCTGAAGAAATCATAATGCAGAATCTCGAACAACAGCTCATCACCACTGTAAGGCGAGTCAAGTTCCATGGATAAATAGCGCAATATATTGATGATCTTTTCACCAAACGGCATAGTCAGCACATCAATTTTGCGGCGCGTGTTAACCGCTATCTTTTGCGTATCCAGGAAATGGATCAAATCTTCAACCTGGTTGTGATTACGGTAGATCACCGCAATCTCGCCGGGTTTTACGCCGCTTTCAACCAAATGTTTTATGCTGATAGCCACATCAACCATTTCCTGGTCGGGATTTTCATATTCGCGGATCACCGGTTTTACCACCAACTCGTCAAACCGCGAGTGCGACGACTTAAGGCTTTTATCCAGCGAAAGCTTTTTTGTAAGGCGTTCATTGTTATTATTGATCAACGCCTTTGATATATCCAGGATATGCTGGTTTGACCGGTAATTATGTTTAAGCACCACGGTTTGCAACGTGCTTACATAATCATTGGCAAAATCCAGTATATTCATCATGTTAGCCCCCTGGAACTTGAAGATAGACTGGTCATCATCGCCTACCACAAATACGTTTGGTGTTGCCCAATAATTCAGTAAGAATTTAAGCAGTTCGTTTTGTGATCCGCTGGTATCCTGGAACTCGTCCACCAGGATGTAGTGGTAACGTTCCTGGTAGCGGCGCAATATCTCTTCATTTTCGCGGAATGCTTTTAACACCCAAATGATCATATCGTCATAATCATAACGGCTTCGCGACTTCATTTTGGCATCATAGCGCTGGTATTCGGCCACTGCTGCCAGCAGCTTTTTCATCAGGTCATGTGCGGCGTCAATATCTTTTTGCTTGGGATCGCCAACGGCTATACCTTTTGCGGCGTTGGCGCGCTTGTAAATAAACTCTTCGCGATTGGGCAGATCTTCAAGATATTCATTTATCGCGTTTTCTATAAACGCTTCATCCCAGTTCTCGCGCTTCATGGTCGAGAACAGGCTTTTCAACCTGGGCACATCGTAATAGATATCACCGGTAAAGCGCTTTAATAAATGATCATTCGGAAAATCGTCCACCAACTCCCTGAACAACATGGCCGATTCCAGGTCAGACAGCGGCTCAAGATTAAGCTTACCAAAATACTCCAAATTTTCCTGGATCACCTCGTTACAAAACGCGTGGAAGGTATAAATATGGATGCGGTAAGCATCCGGGCCAATAAATTCGAACAGGCGCTTGCGCATAGCCACCGCGCCTGCATCGGTATAGGTCAAGCACAATATCTCGCCGGGCAGGGCGTCAGTATCAGTTAAGATCTTGCCTATCCGGGCGGCTAAAATTTGTGTTTTACCTGTGCCGGGGCCGGCAATAACCAGCACCGGGCCATCCATTTTATTAACGGCAGCAAGCTGCTCGGGGTTTAATCCAGCCAATGCTTCCTGAAATTTTTGGTTGTATTTATTGGGATTAGATTGCATACTCATTTACGTAAAGATAACAAAGGTATAACGCATATATTAACGGCGGTTGTGGAAATGTTCACATATTTTAACAATTAATAAAATAACAATAACAACATAACTATTATCTTTACGACCGAGGATTGAGACCATGGGATTACCGCTAAGAATAACTTTTGACGACAAAGACTATACCTATCAGATACTTAACACCAACCTGATAAATAAGGACACTACCGAATTAGAAATAATTTTTAATGGTGAAAAAGTAGAATTGGTGATGGATAATAAAAAAACCTGGGTACAAAAAGATCAAAGCAATACTATCGACCCTGAATTGATACAGGCGCTTGGCCGCTCGGTGTCACTGCGTTTACGAATGTAATCTCAGGCTTTACAACCCAGCCCCTGTAGGGAAATATACATTTACACTTACCGGCAACTTACCTATTGGCTTCAGTTGCCCGGTTATGGCCCTTACTGCCGACCGTTGCATTTCTGGACTATACTGATAACCAACCAGCACCCCCGTACTTTTTTCTATCCCCGGCAAGCCGGCAATGGTGTAGGCATTTGCAAAAACGCTTATTACCGTATTGTTACGGGCCGCAATAGCTGCTATAAATTCTTTTACGCCATTACTGTAATCCAGCTTGCTTTGCGGGCGTGTGCGGGTATCATTTATGCTTACGTACACCTGGTAATAGGGCTTTAACAATTCAAGTATTCGATTAAGGTCTGCTACCGGTGTACTTTTATTAACGGTAAACAAATGGCAACCGCTGGACCATTTTGCCAGTTCAGACTGGAAAACCGTATGCTGGTCGACCCCGATACTTACTATCGCGGTCTTTTCCAATGGGTTTATCCTGATTGCATCCGGCGTACCTTTCACCAGAGTAATGGCGGCATCGCTTAGTTGCTGTACCAGGTCGCGCGCCGGTTCGCGGTTAAGATCGGCAACCAAATTGGCGGTCTTTACATTTGTAGGGATATTTAAACCCGCCCAATATTTCGCAGCAAGCACCTTTTTTACTTTTGCTTCAAATTCAGTATCAGAAATCAATCCTTTGCGAATAGCTTTTTTTACCTTAAGAATGGCCTTTTTTGAATCAAGTGATAACTCAATAATATCATTTCCTGCAATAAGCGCTTTAAGCTCGGCTTCTCCATTAGGGTAGTATTTGGTTACGGCCCGCATTTCCATCGCATCAGACACTATCAAACCTTTAAACCTGAGCGAATCCTTCAACACCCCGGTAACAATCTTACGTGACAGTGTAGACGGCTGATTCTTTGTACTATCAAGCGCGGGTATACTCATGTGGGCAATCATAATGCCAGATATGTTTTCGGCTATGGCTTCCCTAAAGGGATATTCTTCTAACGAATCCAACCGCTGGCGGGTGAAAGGCAACAACGGCAGCTCCAAATGCGAATCGACATTGGTGTCCCCATGGCCCGGGAAATGTTTCGCGGTGGTTAACAAACCGGCATCCTGCATCCCTTTAAAATAGGCAATGCCTTTTTTAGCCACATTATATTTATTATCACCAAATGATCGGTAATTGATCACCGGGTTATCCGGGTTATTGTTCACGTCCATATCCGGCCCAAAGTTCATTTGCATCCCCAGGCGCTTAAAATCATAAGCAACCTGCTGCCCCATTTTGTAGATCAGGTTATTATCCTGTATGGCGCCTAAGGTCATCTGGTATGGATAAGAGATGGTCGAATCCAGGCGCATGCCTAAGCCCCACTCGCCGTCCATAGCTATCAGCAGCGGTACTTTTGAATCTTTCTGATAACGGTTGATCAGATTGGCCTGTCGCACCGGGCCACCCTGGAAAAACACCAACCCGCCAACTTCTTCATCCTGTATCACCCGCGATATAGAATCTTCAAAAGCCTTTGTTTTATTGGTATGCGCACGTACAAAAAATAACTGGGCTACTTTCTCTTTGCGGCTTAATTTGTTGTAAACAGAATCCACCCAATGATTTTTCTTTTCCAGCATTTGGATATAATTATCCTGCTGGGCAAGGGCGTTAAAGGCAAAAAAATTAAAGACGAAGAGTAGCGCGGGTATTACGTGTTTTTTGACTGGCAGCATAAATCAAAAGTAAATTAAAATGGTTAAAAAAATTTGCAACCTTCGTATTAATTAACGTATATTTAGATATCTTATCTACCGAAGATAAAATTAACTATTGGTTACTACGGTTTCCTCCCTGATTGCAACAACAAACGCTAATTGATAAGCAGACGCAGTTTTGTTTATTAAAATATCCTTTATTATTAAACTGATCTCAATGAATAATAAATGCTAAAGCCGCCTGTAATGGGTGGCTTTTTTCATTTACAGCATTTCCTGCTGCTTTTTTTAGTACTATATAATTGTGACAGACGTTAATAATCGCAAATTATATCTTTGCTGCCTATGCAGAATTTAGTTAATGAAGCCCCTGCCAAGAAAAACTACCAGTTTATAGATGCTATCCGCGGCATCGCGATGATGAGTATAGTGGCCGAACATTGCGTAGCTGCCGGCGCTTATGACTTTGCTTACGGCACGCCAAAATACTGGGCGTACACTATCATGATACAACTGTTTAAGTTTGGCACCGTAATTTTCTTTTTGCTGGCGGGTTTTTTAATAAGCGAGAAGTTTTCCGAGTATTCGCCTGCACAATACCTTAAACGCCGTATGGCTTCTACATTTTGGCCATGGTTATTTTGGTCAACAGTGTGTTTGCTTTGCGTGCTTGTAAACCTCTATGTTAAAAACCGTATATATCATGACGGGCGGTTTAACATGGCCAATATACTTGAAAACGTTAAGCTCACTTATTTATATAGCAATTATTGGTTCATTATTAACTTTATAGTAAGCCTCACTATCTTATTGGTTTTCAGGCGGTACCTGTACTCAATTTACCTGGGAACAATACTGTGCCTGTTTACTATTTTTTATACTATAAATATTCATTATGAATGGGTATCGCCATGGCATACCACCGCTATTTTGGGCTTTGTTTTCTTTTTATGGCTGGGTGCTCAAATGAGAAGGCACTGGGAATGGCTTGAAAAGTCGATAGAGAAAATACCGAATACGTTACTAATTATTTTAAACTTAGTGATGTTTACAGCGGCTATTTATGAAATGCTAAGCTTAACCCCTACCAGTGTTGATCCGCTTAATACTTTACGTATCAGTAATATTTTATTCTCACTCGCGGCTTTTGTTTTATTGCTAAAAATTAAAAATTTTAAGTTTATCAACTACCTTAACCCGCGACAAACAACATTTGGTATATATCTTATACACCTTATAATTGTTGTAATTGTACTACCGGAGATATTTATTCATTTCAATATAGATGTGCCACATTTAAGCGTACCGGGATATTTATCGCTAAAATTGACAGATTTTATACTGGTTTACGGTATAACGCTCGGTATTGTGATATTGCTAAACAAAACCCGGGCAAAAAAACTGATTGGCAATTAGCCGTTATCCTTAACAGCATCATTTGCCTGCTCATCTTTGATCATCTGCGCTATGGTTAACTGCAATTGTTTTATAGGGATAGTTAAATTACAGGCATCTAAACCTTCGATAACATTATCACTATCGGGCTGGCCAAACAAATAGTAAAATTTTTGCCCAACAGAAGATGATAAATGCCAATAACATTGATTATGGTAAACTTTATCGCGCCTAAACTCAAGCACAGCTGTATTGCTTTGCATAAAAATGGCATTAGCTAAACCGGCGCCATGTATGGCTACCATAATTGATGCGCTGTTAGCTAATTGCATTTGCTCATCAATACTTAAGCCTTCAAAAGCAACTACATCAAAATTGTATTGTTTTAAAACGGCTACTACTTCATCCTCATTTAATACGCGCCGGTTAGTTGCATTAGCACGTGTTATATAAATTCTGCGCCTGGCCGGTGGTGCCTGGGCCAACTGAGGCAGGCTTAAAAAACGGTTTTGTACCTGCTTCATCAGGTCGTCATGAATGCGGCCGGACAGTATAACAGATGTTATTAATTTAAGCTCAGGTACTTTAACTATTTCCTTCTGTTGGATCCACTCAATACCCAGCGGCTTTAAACCCGCGTATTCCATCAGCTTAACACCTACATTGCGTACGTAAGGCATATCGGGCAGCAACAGTATATATCCTGGCAATTGGTCGGCCACTACTATTAGTCTTGGCAATACCTCAGTTATCCAATGGTAATGATTGCCCGACCATTCATCAAATGCCAAAAGGTAAGTTTGATTGCGTGCAAGCCTGCGTTTAGGTTTTAAGATCAGCTTTTTGTAGCGTATAAATAAACTTGTGGGACGGTATTTATCAATATCTATTAAAGCTGCTTCAACTATATTATAGTTACTATCATACAAATAGCCGTTAAACCTGACATAGCATTTTTTAAAGGTTAAAAGCTGCGCGTTTTTGGTATCATACTCAAATTCAGGCCGGCAAAAATCCAGCTCGCCTTCTTTATAATTTTCAGGAAATTTCCTTTTTATTGTTTTAGACGGGTATAATAGCATTACTTGTTTTTAAATAAACCTTTAATTGACTTTTTAGCCTGTTTCACCTTGCTTTTAACTCCTCTATCTTCTAAATATTTAGCTACGCGATATCCTCCGGCGGTGTAGTGTTGACGCATGACATCTTTAGCATTACCTTGGTAATGCAGCGCGGCAAACCTGATCAATTTACCGCTTACCGCGTTTTTTCCGTATGGCAGGCCCTCTTTCCAATATATTTTTTTAAAGCCATTTTCCATTTCATAAATATCCGGGCGTTTAATATTGCTATCAATGGCAATATCATCAGTAACAAAATCAACTTTTAACGCCCCTTCCGGATGATCATGAAAATAAAGATGGAACAATATCATGTCACATATGCCGCCTACCATTTCAGGATCATTTTCAAATGACTCATAAATTGAATCTAATCTGGCTACGGCAGCCTTCTCCGTATAGCTTTTAACCATATAATCGCAAAAGCTGCTGATGGTTTTATAATCTTTGAAATAAGTAAAGGCCGGAACACCATTTTCTTCGCAGGTATTGGCTATACGGGCTTTATTAAACAGTGGTACTAACTTTGTAAAATCCTGAAAAACCAACACATCCGAGTCTAAATAAATAAAAGCTTCAATATTGTTAGCCTTGCAAAAGTCCCTTACATAAAACCACCGTAAAAAACAATTCAATTCATAATTATAGCTGTTTGGCGATTGATGTTTATAAACCGGTGTAAACTGTGCTCCAGCGTCTGAAAAATCAGAAGCCATTACATGTTTTACAAAAGAATATTTATTATTGCTCTTATCGCCGATAAGATAAATTTCGGCATCCGGGTTAAAGTAGCGGGCTTGCTTAAGGCTGTACTTTAAATAATCGGAGTTACCGTAGTGAAAGAAAATAATAGGTATAGGCCTCATAGAAAAACAAATTAATTATTTTTTTTTCATTATCTGCGATCGCACCCAACGTTTAAAGCGATTGCGGCGCAAATTCTGACGTTTTTTTTCGACAATGTAAAATTCCTTATGTAGCGTAAACAGGTCTGCCTCCTTTTCAGGAAGAATATATAAGGGATGGGTAATTTCACCGATCTCTTCTAAAGTCATTTTTGAGAACGCGCTGCCTTCGTTAAAAGTATTTGTAGCGTTAGCACCAAACCCTATGTTAGTGATCAAATTATAATTTGGTATTATGCAAAGCCCGTTATTAAAAAAATTACTGAAGCCAAACTGATAATCCCAGGTATCAATCTTGCCTGACTTGGTACGTACAAAAAGATCATGCCAGGTATCGATGATCAATTGGTCATTAAAAACATTGGCTAATTTTTTCTTTACGTCTTTTTCATCATACTGCTTTAAATCCATGTCATATTCGTTCCATACGCGCCTCCAGCCGGCCCAGCCCCATGAATGGATCAGGTTTGAAAAATAATAGCTGGCATCGCCCCATTTTTTCCCCTGCTGAAAGTTTGAGCCGGTAATGATCCTTACCCGGGTGTCATGACGATACCTGTCCAGCATCTCATCACAAAACCTGAAAAAACTGTTAGAAGGCAGCGTATCATCTTCTAAAATAATCCCTTCTTCTTCGTTATCAAAAAACCATTGCATGGCCGTTGCTTCGCCAAGCTTACAGCCAACATTGGCATCTTTAAACAGGGTTTTTACTTCGCAATCCCAATCAACATTACTTGCTATTTCGCGGGTTTGCCGGCAAATTTCGTCTTCGCCGGGCCTGCCGGCACGCGGGCCGTCAGCTCCGATATATAAACGCGGCGGCCGCGCTTCTCTTATTTTTTCAAATACAGCAGCAGTTTCTGCCGGGCGATTAAATATAATGAACAGAACAGCCGATTTGGTTTTGTAGGGGTATTTAAGCTCATTCATAAAAAACAGGCTAAATCATAAAACTTAAGCTTACTCTCAAAGCAAACAAATACTAAAGCCGGGAAACAATAAACTCAATGTGGTTTATTAATCATCACTAAAAGTCTGCATATCAATTAACTTGCGGTATACTCCGTTATGATTCATCAATTCCTGGTGGTTGCCTTGCTCGACAATTTTGCCCGCTTCTAACACCACAATAATGTCGGCATTTTGGATAGTACTTAAACGGTGTGCAATGATCAGCGAAGTGCGGTTCTTCATCAGGTTATTCAAAGCGCCCTGCACCAGTTTTTCTGATTCGGTATCCAGCGCAGATGTGGCTTCGTCCAGCAACATTATTGGCGGGTTACTCAATATCGCCCGTGCTATACAGATGCGCTGGCGCTGCCCGCCCGACAATTTGGTACCACGATCACCAATGTTAGTGTTATAACCATCGTCTGTTTCTAAAATAAAATTGTGGGCATTGGCAATACGTGCTGCCGCTTCAACCTCGGCCTGTGTAGCGTTGGGGTTACCAAATGCTATGTTATTATAAATGGAGTCATTAAATAAAATAGATTCCTGGTTAACCACCCCCATTAAAGCTCTTAATGATGTCGCAGTAATGTGTTTAATATCCTTATCGTCGATAAATATAGTTCCTGATTGCGGATCCATAAACCGGGGGATCAGGTCCATAAGTGTAGATTTACCACCGCCCGACGGCCCTACCAACGCCACGGTTTTACCTTTAGGCACCGTGAAATTAATATCAGACAATACCACCTTTTCCTGATAAGCGAAGGATACATCTTTAAAATAGATGCCGCTATTAAAATCTGTAACTGTAACCGCGTCAGGCAGATCTTTGATCAATGGTTTTTCGTCTATTAATCCCAAAACACGCTCGCCGGCGGCTAAACCACTATGGATATTACTGAAAGAATCTGATATGGATTTAGCCGGGCGCATCAATTGCGAGAAGAGCGCAATATATGCAATAAACTGGCCGGCATTAAGGTCAGATCGTTTGTTTAATATCAAATAGCCGCCATAAAGGACTATAAACGAGATCATGGTAACAGATAACGTTTCTGATATAGGCGATGCCAATTGCTGGCGCCTTGCAATGGCACGGCCTATATATGAATATTTTTCATTTTCATCATTAAAGCGTTTTTTTATAAAATCTGTCGCGTTAAACGCTTTAATTATCTTTATGCCTGAAAGTGCCTCATCCAGGTAGCTGATCATGTTGCTGTATGATTGCTGTCCGGCTATTGCCTGTGCTTTTAAGCGTTTAACAATTCTTGATATTACAAATGCTGATATAGGTATGACCAGTAAAGAATATAAAGTAAGTTTTGCCGAGATGACAAATAATGTAATCAAAAAAGCTATCATAGTAGCTGGTTCTTTAAATACAACTTGCAACGTACCTGTGACAGAAAACTGTACTAATTGTACATCCGACGCTATCTTTGAAAGAATGTCACCTTTACGCTCATTATTAAAATAGCCAAGATGCATATCCATAATATTGTTAAATACCGTACGGCGCAAGTTCAATAACGTGTGCAAACGCAAATTTTCCATAATACGCTGCGACAGATACCTGAACAAATTACTTAATATAACAGCTGCTATAATAACCCCGCATACAAATTTCAAAGCGCCCCATGAGCCATAATTATTAATGTAGTATTGCAGATAATACTCAAACATAGCTTGCATGTGCAATATAGAGGGGGCATTTGCAGACAGTACTACTTTTGTTTGCGCGGCATGATCTGTAATAAATAAGGTATTTAACAGCGGGCCTAACAGGGCCAGTACCATGGTGCTGAAAAACACATATAAAAGCGTGAAGATGATATATGGGATAGCAAATTTTTCAATTGGTTTGGCAAATGAAAGTAGCCGGAAGTATGTTTTCATTAACTATTATAAAAGTCTGCAAAGTTAACGTAAAAATTCAATTAGTGTTATGAGGTAAGCAAAGGCAACGTTGCCTGCCATACATTTTCAAGGCCGACGTTTGAGATACACGGAAACGGATCATGGCTTTCTGTTTTATAAATGCAGAGCCAGTTGCAGTGGTAGCAAGGCATTTTATCATAAATGCAAATCGGCGCGTTTGCAGTCCCCGCAGGATAAGGCGCAAACCGCTCGAAATGCCCGCCGCCCAAAATACATACCGATGGCGTTTGTGTAGCAACAGCCATGTGGATAGCGCTGGTTTCGTTGGCAATTAACAAGCCCGAACCGCCTATCAGTTCTATCAATTGCGGCAATGATGTTTTGTTGATGCGATTATCAATACTTCCTGCCGGAAGGTTCTGCATGATATAATCGCCGGCCTTAACCTCGGCAGGGCCGCCTATTAAATAAACAGGCTGTTTGGTTTGTTGCAGCAGGCGTTTTATCAATTGTAAAAACTTGTCATTCTCCCAGCCACGTTTAAAAGCGCCCGCGCCCGGCAGTATGGCAATGCCATTTTTAGCCACCGCATCAGTTTTTATTTGTGGCGATGTCAGATAGATCTTTTCGCCTAAAACCGTTTGAAAGAAATGCACATTGCGGTTAAACTCAAAATAGCTGTCTGCAGGTAACGGCAGTAGTTGCGTATAAAACTTATCAGTTTTCTTTTTGTAGCGGGGTACTATACCCTCGTTATCACTTTCATAGCCTATGATCTGCTTAGCAGCGGTAAGCGCTGCAAAACCATCGGTTATAAAAAGGCGGGTGTAAGTTGGCTGTAATACTACCTCATAGTTATTGGTAAACAATTGCCAGCCTTGCTTAAGGGTTTTAAGCGGGGCCTCGTAAAAGCTTCTGGGGTTTATAAAGTAAGCCGCGTTTAAGAATTGGCTATCGTAAGTTTCAGTCAGGTCGCGCCAAATGGTATTGCCTAAAAGATCTATTTGATAATCCTTATACTTTTCTGATCGCTTTAGGATCTCGATAAAATTCCTGAACAAAATGTAATCGCCAATGGCATCTGTCTTTATCAGCAACAAACGCTTTTTAGTCTTCCTGAACTTAGCCAGAAACCTAAAAAACGCCGGCAGCTTAAGCAGTACAAAACGGGTTAACCTAAATAATTTACGGTTCTGGATATCCATTATTTAAATGCGCTGTCCAACTCTTTATAAAGCACTGCTTTGCTAAAACTGTTGTTAAACAGCTCTTTTGCAAAAGTGCTTTGCGTGGTATATTCTTCTTTGTTATTTAAAAGGATAATAATGTTTCGGGCAAACCCGGCAGGGTCGTCACTTACCAGGCAACCGTTCAGCCTTTTATTTGGCAAGCCGTCAATACCCCGTAAGGTACTTACAACTGGTAGGCCATGCGCCAGGGCCTCAACCACCTTTACCTTAACGCCGGTGCCGGTTAACATAGGGCAAAGCGCAATTTTTGAAGCGGCATAATAATCGTCAAGGCTTTCGGCATAGGCAACGCGCTCAATTTTATATTTTTCGGGGATAGACCTGTTGATCAGCCCGATCACACAAATCCGGATATCTTGAGGCAATAACGGGTAAACATGCTCAAAGAACCAATCCGCCGACCGTTTATTATGTACATTGTCGCTGGCTACATAGATCAGGTCGTACTTTTTTTCCGCCGCAGGCTTCCCGGTTAAGTGATCTGTATCTATCATTAACGGTACCAGCCTCATGTTGGCTGTACAGAACTGGCCAAAAACATATTGTTCCTCGTGCGATATGGCCCATACCTCATCAAAGCTATTTAACCGGTTTATTTCATCCTGGAAGGTAACACCCAAATTAAACCGCTTTTTGTATTTAAACTGGGCGGTAATAAAATCGTGCGTATCAATAATGGTCTTGGCCCCTTTTAATAATGACTTGTTTGACACCAGCCCGGCGCAGGTAACATAGCTGATAATGATATCATCGTAGGTATTAGCCCTTAAAATATCCTCAAAAGCATGTTTAAGCCTGATAGTTAAAAACGTAGGAATATTTGACCTTAAAGGATACGCAAACCAGTAATAGACCAGGTCCCATAGCTTATATTTCAAAAAGTATATAACAGGGTTGCCCTTACCGGGTTTACGCGGCAACAGGTAAACATTATCGGCCAATTTATTATTGATCAAAAAGTCGATGGTATCCTGCTCGGTGTCCTGGTCTGCCTTTTCATGTTTCAGGCTGGCAAAATCTACGTGGTAACCTTTCTCTTTAAAATACTTTAAGAGTTGTATGGCCCGGGTTTTATTGCCAGCGGTTTGTTGCCCAACATTATCCGGAAAGAAGTAAAGGATCCGTTTCATTTAAGCAATTTATAGTTTCTGTACTCGCTAACGCGCCAGCCCGTTAAATCTTCTATTTTTTGCAATGCCCGCCTGCGCAGGGTCATTTTCTTTTTCAGTTTACCCAGGTCAATGTCCAGTTGCCAGTTGGTGGCAGCTATACGCTTTTTCATAACGGCCGGGTGCGTATCCTTAAACGGGATCAGCCTGTCGGCATTTTTATAGTCAAACTCGTAGGTTTCGGGTACGTTCTGTTCAATCCAGGCATCGTCATGGTAAAACTTATTAAAGCTGCGCAGTTTGTGTTTTAGTCCGGCCGGAGGTTTTACCCAGCCATAATGATAAATATAAGCGTCAATCAGTTTTACGTTGATCTTCCTGTCGTCCCACCTAAAGCCCTGCGCGTCACGGTAGGCGTGGATAGCTTTGTTATTGCGCAACACCCTTATCTCGCGGCGATACCAGCGGCGCGAATGCCCGTAATAATCATACGACCCATAAAAATGCAGGTATTTAAATAACAAGCCTTCTACGGCTTTATTATTCAAATTGTCTTCCATTTCTTTTTTTATTACCGGCAGGTATTTTTCATGCACGCACTCATCACCCTGGATATAAAAGGCCCAGTCGGCATCCGGCGAAATAGCATGAAAAGCTTTATCTGTCTCCACCGCGAATACGGCGCCGCCTTCCCTGTTATTTTCATCCCAAACGGTATGGATGATCTTAATTTTTGGCGAGTTAATACCTAATACCAATTGCTCGGTTTCGTCTTCGCTGTTACCCAGGGCAACAACAAACTCATCGCAAATGGGTAAAATAGAGGTAATGGCCTCAACAATAGGATAATCGTTTTTTACCGCGTTGCGTATAAAAGTAAAACCTGCAACTTTCATTTAGTGATATTATATTTATTTGACAGCGTACTTAAATAAAGTATTTACTTTGCGTTACAGTATTAAACGGCAAGCGCCAAATATACGCTACTCGTTATAAATAATTGACATATTAACCACTCGGAAAATTGTGAAAGCCAATACCCCAAAAATATCTGTAATTATAGTTACCTACAATGCAGCTGAAACATTGCAGGCCTGTTTAGATAGTATCTATCAGCAAAAATATCCGGCTATTGAAATTGTGGTGATCGACGGTTTAAGCACCGACGAAACGGTTAAGATACTTGAGGCTAATACTGACAGGATAGCCTACTGGAAAAGTGAAAAAGACGCCGGCATTTATGATGCCATGAATAAAGGCGTTAAACACATTACCGGCGATTGGGTATATTTTTTAGGCGCGGATGATATACTCTTCGCCGATTTTACCCAACTGGCTTATGAACTTAAAAATAACGACACCATATATTACGGCCGGGTAATGACCTTAGGCGGGCCAACCATTCCGGTAAATGAGTATGGTTTTGCCAAATACGGCCTTTGTCACCAGGCTATGATCTACCCGAAGGCGGTGTTTGATAAATACCTTTTTAACACGCGCTATAAAATATCAGCCGACTACGCTTTAAACATGGAATTGTATAACAGCGGCGAGTTTCACTTTGAGTTTAAAGACCATCTGGTTGCCAACTTTAACCAGACCGGGGTATCAAGCACATCTGTTGATAAAGTTTTTGAAAAAGAAAGGGGCGGACTGGTGCGCAAATATTTCGGTAATAAAATTTGGCTGCGCTTTTTGTTCTGGCGATTTAAAAAAAATTTGAAGGGGCAAAAACAGGTGGAATAATACTATTATTTCAAACAATCCTCATACAGCTGCATATACTGTTGTGCTGTTTTCTCCCACGAAAATTTATTAGCATTTGCTATAATGGCCGACTCACGGTTATTATCTGCGTAATCTTTCATCCCCTTATTAAAAACCGCCTGCATATGTTCAGGTTCAAAATTATCGAAATAATAAGCTTCACTGCCGCCTATTTCGGGTAATGACGTAGCTTTTGCCAGGAACACCGGCTTACCAAAATACTGCGCTTCAATTACCGGCAATCCAAAACCTTCGGCTATTGAGGGGAACACAAAAGCGCTGCAGTTTTTAAAGTACCAGGCTTTATCGTCGTCGCTTATGGGCCCGGTAATGGTTACGCGGTCAAGGCAATTGTATTTCTGCGCTTCTTCAATAATGCGGGCCTTGTGCGGGGTTTCAATACCTGATATGACCAATTCATAATCATTACCCTGTAAAAGCGAGGGGATATAATGAAAGCCTTTTTGAGGTGACAACAATCCTACAGTAAATAAAAAGGGCTTTTTCGGAAGATATCCAGGGTGATGATTTTCGGGCACGGACAGTTTTTCCGCACCATTGTATATCACGCTTATTTTATCTTTCAGCTCGGGGATAAACCGCAAGATATCGTCGGCTACAAATTGTGATATGGTGACCACCCTATCGCACAGCGATGCAAAATAACGCAGCTTATCAATGTGCTTTTTGATTTTATTTGGTTTACTGCCCGGCAGGTGCACCTTATTAATATCATGTATGGTCATGATCTTTTTGCCGTTTACACGGTAAGGCCTAAGGCGGCAGGTTTGGTCTGTAAAGTGCACCACATCAAACTTATTATAATACGGAAAAAATATGCGATGAAAACGGTATAAAAAAATAATATCTACCATCTTATTAAAAAAATAGATGGTATTTTTAAACATATAATAAGTTAGCTTAAACCTGTTATTGTTTTCTTTTATCAGCGCGTCGCCCAGGCCCTTGCCGTAAGTGAAATAACCCGAGTTAGGGTTCTTCATCGAATCGAACGTTACAAGTACTGCGGGCTTTGACATTAATTGGCGCTTTGCTGCAATTATAGAGATTATATTGATTTATGTTGCGATATTTTTATTCATTTGCAGTATCCAAATCCATTAATGGCAGCTTCATCTCATAAACCACTTCATATTACCTGTACCGATTTTAAATCGGTAGCGCGGGCGTTGACTGTGGTGGAGAATGAGCTGCCCGGTGCAAACGAGTTATTAAAGAATCTCCGCTATATAAAAACTACACCTATAATAGGTATAACCGGCCCTCCCGGTGCCGGCAAAAGCACACTGGTAAACAGCCTGGTAGAACAACTGGTTAGCAAAGGCAATAAAATAGCTGTGCTGGCTATCGACCCTACTTCGCCGTTTAATTTTGGCTCTTTATTGGGCGACAGGATCAGGATGACCAATCATTTTAATAATACTAATGTTTTTATCCGGTCGTTAGCTACGCGCGGATCATTGGGCGGCCTGTCGGCCAAAACTATTGAAATGGCTGATGTATTGCGCGCGGCAGGTTTTGATTATGTGCTGATAGAAACCGTTGGCGTAGGACAGTCGGAAATTGAAATTGCGGGATTGGCGGACCTGACATTTGTGGTATTGGTGCCCGAATCGGGTGATGAGATCCAGAATATTAAGTCGGGCCTAATGGAAATTGCCGACGCCTTCATTATCAATAAGGCCGACAGGGATGATGCCGATCTGTTTGCCAATAACCTTAAAAAGATCATCCATCAAAAAGAAACTACAGAAACACCTGTTTTTAAAACTGTAGCCACAACCAATGCCGGCATTAACGAAGTGGCAGACTTTATTTTAACCGCTAAAGACATTAAAAATACCCGAAAAGAATTTTTGCTGACCGAAAAAGCATACAAACTCATCCAGCAAAAACGGATGGCCGATATCGACAAAAAAAAGCTCCAGCAGGATCTTGCTGAAGCTTTAAAAACTGAAGGATTTAACCTTTATCATTTCGTAGAGACGCAATACTTTGCGTCTTAAAAATCTTAGCCCGGTAAAGCGTCCACGCTTTACTGAACTACATGGTAGGCGCCCACGCTTACGTATTACGTCATGAGCGTGGACGCTCATAATTTGGGGGGATAAAGCGTGGACGCTTTATCCGGCGGATGAAAATCGAACATCCGAAATCCGATATTAAGAATTCATGATCTCCTCAATATGCTCTGCCTCTAACGGAATATCAGCCATCAGATCAATATTACCGCCTTTCGTTATCAGGATATTATTTTCAAGCCTGATGCCCAAGCCTTCGGCAGGAATATAGATACCCGGCTCGCAGGTTAGTATGTTACCCACCTCAAACGGTTTATAACGGCTGGCGTAATCATGCACATCTAAACCCAAATGGTGTGATGTGCCGTGCATAAAGTATTTTTTATAAGCCGGCATTTTAGGGTCTTGTTTCTCCACATCATGTTTGGTTAGCAGACCCAGGCCAATTAATTCGCCGGTCATTACTTTGCCAACTTCATCATGGTATTCGTTCCATACCGCGCCTTTAACGATCATTTTGGTGGCGGCCTTCATCACGCGCAGCACAGCATCGTAAACCTCACGCTGGCGCTTGGTAAAACGGCCGTTTACCGGGATAGAGCGGCTCATGTCTGCATTGTAGTTACCATATTCTGCACCAAAATCAAATAATATCACATCACCGTCCTTGCAAACCTGGTTATTATCAATATAATGCAATACAATGGCATTCTTTCCCGAAGCAATGATTGGGCTATAAGCATGCCCTGTAGCCCGCTGGCGGATAAATTCATGAATGATCTCCGCTTCAATTTCATATTCGGTAACACCGGGTTTGGTGAATTTCAATACACGCTCAAAAGCATCCTTAGTAATGGCGCAGGCTTTTTTGGTCAGTTCAATTTCTGTTTCAGACTTTACCGGGCGCAAGTCACGCATTATGGGTGCAGACCTTTCGTAATGATGCAGCGGGTATTTTACACGTAAAGCCTCAAGCATGCGCAGGTCGCGATAGGGTACTGAAAAGCTAAAGCGGTCATTCTCGTTTGTATTGATATAAATATTATCTGCATAGTTTATAATACTATGTAATATATTATCAAAATCGCTCAGCCAATAAATGCTTTCAATGCCTGATGCCTGCCTGGCTTCCTCTTTTGTATACTTATGTCCTTCCCAAACAGCTATGTGTTCGTTGGTTTGTCTTAAAAAAAGTACTTCTCTGTATGCAGAATTAGGACAATCAGGAAATAACAAAAGGATGCTTTGCTCCTGGTCAATACCCGTAAGATAGAAAAAATCAGGGTTCTGCTTAAAGATAAAGGCCTGATCTCCACTACGTGGGAACTCATCGTTAGCATGAAATATCGCCAAAGATGATGGTTTTATGCGTGAAACGAAATTTTTTCTATTATTAATAAATAAATTATTTTCGACAGGTAAATATTTCATTGTATTTATTTTATTTTGTACTACTTATAGAACATTTTTCATTTCTTTGTGTTAGAATTATAATTTTTGGAACAGTATTTGGTAACCGTTTCAAACATAATTACTATTTTTGGAAAAAATCACAATTAAAACATTTGTTTAATCTTAAAACTATGAACTATTCTACATTAAAAAAAACAGTCGGACTCTCTCTTGTTTCTTTGATGGCTATAGGCGCAGCAAACGCTCAAACCACTGAAACAACGTCGACTACATCCACTGCCAAGGTATTTGGTGGTGCAGGACAGTACAATACCTGGAGTATTGGATTTAACGTTGGTGCAACATCAGGCGCTCTTGCAACTGGCGGATCAAGCGATTTCAATGGCAACAAAGTTGACTTAGGCTTCGGTATCGACATTAAAAAACAACTGGCACACTCTTTTGCTTTGCAATTAGATGTTAATGCCGGTAAAGTAAAAGGTAATTCAGGCAATGTTCCTTACATCACTGATGGTGTTACAGGTAACAACTACATTGGCTATTCTACCAAATTTTTTCAAGGAACTATCAGCGGCGTTGTAAACGTTGCTACTATTGATTACTTACGCCGTAAAAACGCTATTAACTTCTTCGTTAATGCAGGTGCAGGTATCGTAAGCTTCAAACCAACTGTATTTGGTGCTAACACTCCTGGTTTCCCAACTACAGCTTCTGCAGAATATCCTAACAACGTTACTGAATTTGTAATACCTGTAGGTGCTGGTGTTAAATTCAGATTCTCTGACGCTGTTGGCTTGAAATTAGGTTACAACGAAAACTTTGTTGACGACGATATTTTTGACGGCGTTAAAAAAGGTTACCCTACTAAAGATCACTACTCTTACGGTTATGCTGGTTTAGAGTTCACTTTAGGTTCAAAATCAAAACCGAACTTAGAGTGGGTTAACCCGGTAGCTATGATGTATGACGAATTATATGACGAAGCTTTACGTAAAGAAGTTGAGGCATTAAAAGGTCGTGTTACTAACGTTGAAAACGCAGTTAACGATCTGAAAAAAGATTCTGACGGTGACGGTGTTGCTGATCAATTTGACAAATGCCCTAACACTCCTGCTGGTACAGTGGTTGACGGTTCTGGTTGCGCTATCGTGTTCCCTAAACCAGATACAACTGCTAAAGTTGCTCCAGCTGCCGCTTACTCTAACATCCAATTTGAATTTGATAGCTCAGTATTAAGAACTTCATCTTACCCAGTGTTAGATGCTACTTCTTCTGACTTACGTGCATCAGGTTCTAAAGTTGAATTAGATGGTTTCGCTTCATCTGAAGGTACTGCTGCTCACAACTTAGCTTTATCTAAAGACCGTGCTAACTCAGTAAAAACTTACTTAGTTAACTCTGGTGTTGATGCTAAAAAGATCAAAGTTAAAGCTTACGGTGAAACTCACCCAATTGCTGACAACTCAACTGAAGACGGACGTGTATTAAACCGCCGTGTACAATTCAAAAAATAATTTGAATTCAGTTAAATAATACAAAGGCTCTCCAATTTGGGGAGCCTTTTTTGTTTAACTATATTTATGAGATAATACTCCAAGCGAAATTTTATTAAATTTGCAGCATGTACTTTTTCCGCAAAAAAGACCCAAACAGGCCAACAAGTTTTAATTTAAAGGTAATGCATACCATCAATGCCATTGCCATAACTGTGTTTTTGCTGGGGATAATCTGGAAACTGATCTACTGGTTCATATTAAAAAAATAACATCCACAGCCCGCTGATGATCCGGCCGGCAAAACAATCATCAATTATAACATGAAAAAAGTAATTAATACCACCGATGCCCCTGCACCTATTGGGCCATACAACCAGGCTATACAAGCAGGCAATACTATTTTTGTATCAGGGCAAATACCTTTACACCCTTTTACCGGCGAGTTGGTTACTGATAACATTACCGCCGCCACACATTTAGTGATGGAAAACATTGGCGCCATACTAACCCAGGCAAAGGCCGATTTTACGCACATTGTTAAAAGCACCATATTTTTAACCAACATGGCCGATTTTGCTGAAGTAAATGAAGTTTACGGTTCATATTTTGAAGATAACTTCCCTGCGCGCGAAACAGTACAGGTATCAGCCTTACCTAAAGGTGTAAGTGTCGAAATTTCTGTAATAGCAGTTAAAGCCTGATAAACAACCCTTGAACGGTCAGTCATTTCAAACATCCATTGAATATTTAAAGGGCGTTGGTACTGCCCGTGCCGATGTGCTGAAAAAAGAACTGGGCATAAAAAACCTGGAAGATTTGTTACAGCATTTCCCCTTCAGGCATATTGACCGTACCCGGTATTATAAAATAAAAGATATCCAGCATGACCTGCCCTATGTGCAGGTCATTGCGCGTTTAACCCATAAAGAAATACTGGGCGAAAAGCATACCAAGCGGCTGGTAGCCCAGGTACAGGACGAAACCGGCGTGATGGAGCTGGTATGGTTCCAGGGGATAAAATGGGTTGAGAAAAACCTGGTAGTTGGCAAGGCCTACATCTTGTTTGGTAAGCCGGGATCATTTAACGGCAAAGCCCAGATGTCGCATCCCGAGTTTGATCCATATTCGACCGAGGCAATGCAGCGTAAAGGGAATATGACCCTGCAGCCCGTATACAGTTCGACCGAAAAGCTCAAGCAATTTACCTTAGACAGCAAAGGCCTGCAAAAGCTGATAACCGGCTTATTAGATCAATACGGCCGCGAGATCCACGAAAACCTGCCTGCTTACATCCTGAACAAATTTAAGCTAATGACCAGGGCCGATGCTTATCGAAATATTCATTTCCCCGAGGATGCCATTAAACTTGCCGAAGCCAAACATCGCTTAAAATTTGAAGAGCTTTTCTTTTTACAATTAAAACTGTTAAAGAATAAGTTACTGCGGGTACAAAAATTCAAGGGCAATATCTTTGATAAAGTGGGGCCGTATTTTAACGAGTTTTACCACCATAAACTCCCGTTTGAATTAACCAACTCACAGAAAAAAGTTTTAAAAGAGATCAGGCTGGATAGCCAGCGGGGCGTACAGATGAACCGCCTATTGCAGGGCGACGTAGGCAGCGGTAAAACTGTTGTGGCTTTAATGAGTATGCTGATAGCTATTGATAATGGTTTTCAGACCTGCATTATGGCACCTACCGAGATCCTGGCGAGTCAGCATTATCAAACTATAAAAAGCTTGGTGGGCGATGATTTTGTAGAGGTCGCATTGCTTACCGGGTCGACCAAGCCTAAAGACAGAAAGATACTCCACGAAAAACTGGAGAACGGCGAGCTTAAAATACTCATCGGTACCCATGCCCTTATTGAAGACAAGGTGCAATACAAAAACCTGGGTATGGTGGTTATTGACGAACAGCACCGCTTTGGCGTAGAACAACGTGCCAAACTTTGGCGAAAGAATACTGTGCCACCGCACATTTTGGTGATGACAGCTACTCCTATCCCGCGTACTTTGGCCATGACCTTATATGGTGACCTGGATGTTTCTGTAATTGACGAGCTGCCTGCCGGGCGTAAACCCATCAAAACTGTTCATTATTATGAGAACAGCCGCCTGCGGATGTTTGGCTTTATGAAAGAGGAAATAGCCAAAGGCCGGCAGATCTACATTGTATACCCGCTGATACAAGAAAGCGAGAAGCTTGATCTTAAAAACTTGATGGATGGCTATGAAGTAATATCGCGCGAGTTTCCGTTACCCCAATACAGGATAAGTGTTGTGTACGGTAAAATTAAACCTGCCGAAAAGGAATTTGAAATGCAGCGATTTGTTAAAGGCGAAACGCAGATAATGGTAGCCACTACGGTGATAGAAGTAGGTGTAAATGTACCCAATGCCTCGGTAATGATCATTGAGAATGCCGAGCGGTTCGGGCTATCGCAATTGCACCAGTTACGCGGCCGTGTAGGGCGCGGGGCCGAGCAATCCTTCTGTATCTTAATGAGCAAGGAAAAACTAAGCCCTGAAGGGCGGATCCGCTTAAATACCATGGTTAAAACCAATAATGGTTTTGAGATTGCCGAAACCGACCTGCAATTACGCGGCCCGGGAAACATTGAAGGCACACAACAAAGCGGGCTGCTTGACCTAAAAGTTGCCGACCTGACCACCGACCAGGAACTACTCATGCAATGCCGCAAATGCGTAGAAGACATCTTTGCCGTAGACCCGCAATTGGCCTCGCCCGAAAATCAAATATTGAACTTGGCGTTCCAGGCTAAGAATGCAGGGTTGAGTTGGGATAAGATCTCATAGAGTTAAATCTATGTGTCATTTCGATACGAAGTGAGAAATCTTAAACGTCATGCTACGGATCGCTTGTCTAAGATTTCTCACTCATACCTCGTATCGAAATGACAATCTTATTTCATCACATTATCATTTTGCCGTATTAGAATCTTTTAATCTCAAATCTTCACTGCCGAATCGTAAATTTGTCGCATGGCAGATCCCGCTAGTCAACCGCTACCTGAAAAGGACCCTTTCGTAGCTTTACGTTATAAAGATTTCCGCTCATACCTGGGCATGAAATTTTTCTTCACCTTTGCTTACCAGATGCAGGCCGTTATTTTAGGCTTTTACGTATACCAGTTAACCAAAAGCGCTTTCGCTTTAGGCTTGATCGGCTTAAGTGAAGCTATTCCGTCCATCGGTATCGCTTTATATGGCGGTTACATTGCGGACAAATCAGAAAAAAAGAAGATGCTTTTATTCGTATTCTTCGCGGTACTGATCTCGTCTATCGTCATGTTTACCATCACCTTAAAAAGTATGGAAAGCTATATTCACGCCGGGTGGATCATCCCAATTTTATATGTGATGGTGTTTTGTAATGGGGTTGCACGCGCGTTTTACAACCCGGCAGCCTTTACCATTATGGCGCACAGCGTACCAAAAGAAATTTATCCAAACTCAAGCAGCTGGAACAGCTCGAGCTGGCAAATTGCCTCGATATTAGGTCCGCTTGTTGGCGGGTTGCTGTATGGTTTTTATGGCATCACGGTAACGTTTAGCGTGATCATTGTATTTTTAACCGTGGCCTTGGTTTGCGTGTTCTTCCTGAAAAGATACCCGCCCGTTTATGTACCAAAAGAAAGCATCTGGGAAAGCCTGTCAGAAGGCATCCACTTTGTGTTCCATAATAAAATGATGATAGGCGCTATGAGCCTTGATTTGTTCTCGGTATTTTTTGGCGGGGCGGTGGCTTTGTTACCAGTGTTTGCTAATGAGATCTTACACGTAGGCCCGCAAGGTTTGGGCATTATGCGTGCTACATCATCGTTAGGCGCGGTATTGGTTATGCTGGCCATGGCCAGGATCTCGCCTATGGGCAAACCATGGCGTAATTTATTGATAGCGGTTACAGGCTTTGGCTTATCCATTATCTGCTTCGCTTTATCGCGTAATTTCTATTTATCGCTATTATTCTTATTTACCGAGGGTGGTTTTGACAGCATCAGTGTATTGATCCGCGGTACCATTATGCAGATCTTAACACCCGATAGTATGCGCGGCCGTGTATCGGCAGTAAATCAAATGTTTATCGGTTCGTCTAATGAGATCGGCGCCTTTGAATCAGGCACCGCGGCTAAATTGCTGGGTACAGTACCATCTGTATTATTTGGTGGTAGCATGACTTTGTTGATCGTAAGTATTACTTACTTTAAAACCAGGAAACTAATTCCGTTATCATTAAACGAGATCTCGTCGCCTGAGGCTAAGGAAGAGATTGCTATATAAAGATTACTTTCTTGTCATTTCGAAACATAGCGAGAAATCTTAAACGCCATATCACTGATCGCTTGTATAAGATTTCTCACTCGTTCCTCGTTTCGAAATGACAATTTTATTTTAAAGTATAAAATAACTAATCTATTCCAGCCGTAAATTTCTCACCGATCTGTTGTCTCCACATGGCATAGTATAATCCTTTCTGCTCTAACAACTCTGTATGTTTGCCGGATTCAATGATCCTGCCTTTTTCAAGCACATATACCCTATCGGCATGCATAATGGTGGATAATCGGTGCGCTATCAAAATGGTGATATGGTTGTGAAACTCAGAAACGTCCTTAATGGTTTCGGTTATTTCTTCCTCAGTCAGCGAGTCTAATGATGATGTCGCTTCATCAAATACCAACAGATCAGGCTGGCGCAGCAATGCACGGGCGATTGATAAACGCTGTTTCTCACCACCCGAAACTTTTACGCCGCCCTCGCCTATTATGGTATCCAGGCCATTGCTGGCACGGGCCATTAGGGTTTGGCATGCGGCACGTTGCAATACGTCAAGGCACTCTTCATCAGTAGCATCAGGGCGTACAAATAACAGGTTTTCGCGAATAGTACCCGAGAATAATTGGGTATCCTGGGTCACAAAACCTATTTTCTCGCGCAGCTGATCCAGGTCTATTTCCTTGCTGGCAATACCGTTGTAAGTGATATCCCCCTCTAAAGGCTGGTATAAGCCCACCAATAATTTAACCAGCGTGGTTTTACCCGAACCCGATGGACCAACAAAAGCGATGGTTTCGCCGCTATTGGTTTCAAAGGTAATATGGTTAAGCGCGTTGCGGTTAGCGGTTAAGTGTTTAAACGTTACGTTATTAAATATCAGTTTGGTGATTTTTTCAACCAATACCGGTTTTTCCGGTTTAACATCAATAGGCGTTTCAATTATCTTCTTAAAATTAGCTAAAGATACCTGTGCTTCACGCCATGACTGGATTACGTTACCTAACTCTTGCAAAGGGTTAAACAGGAAGAAAGAGTAGAATAAAAACTGCAGGTAGCTACCGGTAGTTAGCTCGTCTTTAAAAATCAACATAAGCAAAATTACCACCATACAGTTACGTACTAAGTTTACTATAGTACCCTGTATAAAGCTCATGCTACGTACAAATTTTACTTTTTTTAGCTCAAGATCGAGGATTTTAAAAGTTGTTTTGTTAAGGCGCTCTATTTCCTGGCTGGCTAAGCCAAGGCTTTTTACCAGTTCGATATTTCTTAAAGACTCAGTAGTAGACCCTGCCAAAGCCGTAGTTTCGCCAACTATGTTTTTTTGAATGGTTTTTATGCGTTTACTTAAAGCCGAGCTAACAAAAGCTATAATCGGTATAGCGGCAAAGTATACCAAAGTAACTTTGTAGTTAACACTTAGCGAATATACAATTACGAATATCATCCCTACCAAACTCACAAACAACACGCTGATAAATGAGGTAATAAATTTTTCACAGTCCAAACGCACTTTTTGTAAAACGCCAAGTGTTTCGCCGCTGCGTTGGTCCTCAAATACCTGGTAAGGCAGTTCAAGCGAGTGCTTTAACCCGTCGCCATACATAGCTGCGCCTGTTTTAAGCACAATGATATTGGTGAAATAATCCTGGAAATTTTTTGCTATCCGCGATACCATTGCCGCACCCAAAGCCAAACCAACTAATATCAGCGAACCGTGTAAACGGTATTCAAATGTAAAGTATGCATGGTGTGGTGGCAAGTGTGGTGGTACAATGTAATTATCGATGATATTGCGTGTGATCATAGGGTCAACCAGCGAGAAGCCAATATTGAAGCCCGCAAGTACTAAAGCAAGCACTACCGTCCAGCGATGATCTTTTAGGTATGATAAAAGTATTTTCATATATGCCGCAAAAATAAAAAAAGGGAGTGGCTAAGTAGCTCATTCCCTTTAATTTGACATTATATCCATTTTTACTTAACTTGACGCTTATGAAACTACCTGTAACATACGCGCTTATCCTTTTTTTGATATCATTCAAGTCATCAGCCCAAAAACCATGCGACTTTTTAGGGCCGCTACATTTTAAAAATGGGAAAGCTACAGCAATTGTAAAAGCCACCTATCTGGGCTTTACTGAAACCAACAATCCTCAAATCATTGAGCAACTTCACAAAAAGAAAATAATCGACGGTAAAAAATACGCCAATATTGATTTTAAGGGCGAGGGCGGCATTGGCGGTACCGATATTGATTTTTCTATCGCTAATTGCCCAACTCCTTTTTATTATGGCACGGTGCAGCAGGGCCTCAATTTAAACAAACTCAAATCGCGGAAAATCATTAAGATGAAATGCACAGTTTACCAAGGCGTAAAAAACGATAAAGGCTTACCATTTTTTACCGTCGAAGAAATAAACTGAAACAAAAAAGGCCACCCGAAAATTCCGGGTGGCCTTTTGTATTAATTTGGACCGGTATTAAACCGTCATGATATCTTTTTCTTTGGCTTCTGATAACTGATCTACCTTAACAATATAGGCATCTGTCAGTTTTTGTATCTCGCCCTCGCCTGTTTTCATTTCATCTTCTGATACACCTTCGGCTTTTAGTTTCCTGATCTTTTCATTGGCATCCTTACGTACGTTGCGGATAGCAATTTTACCGTTCTCGGCTTCGCCTTTGGCTTTTTTAACCAGGTCGCGGCGGCGCTCCTCTGTCAACGGAGGTACGTTAATGCGGATGATCACACCATCATTTTGTGGATTAACACCAAGGTTAGCTTCCATGATAGCTTTTTCGATAGCACCCAACAATGATTTTTCCCATGGCTGTACAACAATGGTACGTGCATCAGGCGTATTAACGCTGCCTACCTGGCTTAACGGGGTTGATGCACCGTAGTAATCAACATAAATATCGTCTAACATAGACGGGCTTGCTTTACCGGCACGTATTTTATTCAGCTCGTTGTCCGCGTGTTCAATAGCGCGTTCCATCGCCGCTTTAGCTTCGGTTACTTGTTTTTTAATGAGTTCGCTCATTGCTTTATTTTTTTGACAAAAATAGTAAAATCTGTGAAATAGCCTTATTTAACCAGTGTTCCTATTGGTTCACCTTCGGCAATTTTCATGAAGTTGCCAGGTTTGTTCATATCAAACACAATAATAGGCAGTTTATTTTCCTGGCAAAGGGTTATGGCGGTCATATCCATTACGTTCAAACCTTTGTCATAAACTTCCTGGAAAGTAATTTCGTCATAACGGGTAGCGCTTGGGTCTTTTTCCGGGTCGGCTGTATAGATACCGTCAACACGGGTACCTTTCAGTACCACATCTGATTTCATCTCGATAGCGCGAAGCGATGCCGCAGTATCTGTAGTGAAATAAGGGTTACCGGTACCGGCGCCGAATATTACAATTTTACCATTTTCTAAATGGGTCATGGCACGACGGCGGATATAAGGCTCGCATATCTGTTCCATTTTAATGGCCGATTGCAAACGGGTTTCAACACCAATACTTTCTAAAGCGTTTTGCAGGGCCATGCAATTGATAACGGTGGCCAGCATACCCATATAGTCTGCCTGGGCACGTTCCATGCCTGATTTTTCGGCACTTAATCCCCTAAAGATATTTCCCCCACCTACAACAACCGCTATTTCCATTCCTTTATCTTTAACAGCTTTTATATCATGCGCGTATTGTAAAACCTGCTTGTTATCAATGCCGTATTGCCTGTCGCCCATTAGCGACTCGCCACTAAGCTTAAGTAAGATTCTTTTATATTTCATGGATGGTATGGGATTTATCAAAAATATGTAATTAAAGCTATTGTTAAAATTTTATGTTGTTTTTGTTATGCCATTAAAGATCACGCCGGTAACTTCAAACTTGTCATCAAAAATAACCATGTTTGCATCCAGGCCTTTTTCTATTTTCCCGATGCCGGCATCACCGATCAATTGCGCGGGATATAAGGCAGCCATATTGATAGCTTCTGCCAGGCTGATGCCAACATGCTCCACGCAATTTTGTACAGCCTGCAGCATGGTAAGGCATGAGCCGGATAACGTTCCGTCGGGCATAGCATACCTGTCGCCTTTAAGCTGGTGCTTATACGCCCCGGTACTGCTTTCGGTTACCGCGTCGGTAATTAAAAATAGTTTATCGCCCAGTTCGCGCTTAGCCAGACGGATCATGGCGAAGTCAACATGGATACCGTCTGCGACTATGCTGGTGTATGGTCTCTCTTCAAATATCGCGGGGATATAACCCGGATCGCGGTGGTGCATGGGCGGCATGGCATTGTATAAATGCGTTACCGCTTGTATTTGTTTATTTAAAAAAGATTTTCCCTCAGCATATGTAGCATTGCTATGGCCCGATGATAATACGATGCCTTGCCCGTTCAGGTATGCTAAAACTTCGGTGTCCTGTAATTCGGGCGCAAGGGTTATCATTTTAATTAAGCCATTGGCTTTTTCAACCCAACTTTTTACCTGCCCGAGTGTAGCTTTTTTAATTAACGCAGGTGGATGAGCGCCACAGCGTTTAGAGTTTAAATAAGGCCCTTCCAGGTGCAAACCTAAAAAGTTGCCTATGCGTTTATCCCAATATTGCAATGCGGCATCGATGCCTTGCTCAACAATATCATCGGTATTGGTGGCAATGGTGGCAAAAAAACCTGTGCATCCCTGCGCCAGCAAAACTTGCTCCATTTGTGCCAAAGCATTGGACGATGGATCGCCGCCAAAAAATAAGGGTGAGCCTGCGCCGTAAATCTGTAGGTCTATTAACCCCGGAGCGAGATAGTTACCATTCAGATCGATGCGCGTTGCACCGGCGGGAATATCAGTATCGGCAATAATGTCAATGATCTTGTCGCCTTTTATCAAAACAGCTTTGCCCGTGGTAATAACACCATCAGATATCAGCTGAAGATTGTATATAGCGGTTATCATTTTTATTAACTCTGTAGAGACACAATACTTTGTGTCTCTCGTTTTGTGTTTCCGGCCAATCATTACAAAAGACGCAAAGTATTGCGTCTCTACGTGGAAACATTTTTGGCAAAAAAAATCCCCCGATAATTATCGGGGGATTAAAATATTTAAGCTCCTAAAGCAACCCGCTTAAAGGCTGTTACCGTAAGACCCTTTTCAACAGTATCTAAAAACTGAGATACGTTTTTTGACGAGTCCTTAACAAACTCCTGGTTTAACAGGGTTGAGTCTTTGTAGAATTTGTTCAATTTACCGGCAGCAATTTTTTCAACCATTTCTTCTGGTTTACCTTCTGCACGGATCTGGTCTTTAGCAATTTCAAGCTCACGCTCAATAATTGATGCATCAACACCGTCTTTATCAATAGCAACAGGGTTCATAGCTGCAATTTGCATAGCAACGTCTTTTCCTGCTTCGTCAGCACCTGCAACATTTTTGCTTAAGCCAACCAATACACCTAAACGGTAGTTACCATGTATGTAAGCAACAACTTTTTCGCCTTCGATGATCTCGAATTTAGATACACCAATTTTCTCGCCAATTTTACCGGTCTTGTCAATGCAAGCTTCGGCAATAGTTAAACGTGAATTTTCAATATCGATAGTTAAGTTGTTTAACTCTTCTAATGATTTTGGGTTTTGCTCAACAGCTTCGTTAGCTATCGCGTTAGCAAAAGCAATAAAATCAGCGTTTTTAGCTACGAAATCAGTTTCGCAATTTAACTCGATGATCACACCGCGTTTAAAATCAGCTGATGTGCGTGAAATAACCACACCTTCGTTTGACTCACGGTCCTGACGGCTGGCTGCTACTTTAGCACCTTTTTTTCTTAAAAAATCAATAGCTGCTTCAAAATCGCCATTGGTTTCAGTTAAAGCTTTTTTGCAATCCATCATACCGGCACCGGTTTGCTGGCGCAGTTTGTTTACATCGGATGCAGATATTTGTACTGTAGACATCTTGTTTTTGATTATAAGTTAAAAGTCGCAAGCCTTGAGTCTGGAAGTCGCACAGGACTATAGGCTCAAGACTTACGACTAAATATTATTACTCTTCTGTAGTATCAGCAGCTGCAGTTGTTTCGTCTTCTACTGCGGCAGTAGCTTCAACAGCTGTTTTGCGGGCTCTTTTACCTTCAGCGCCGGCAGCTCTGTCTGCAACTTCAGGAGCATCAGCTTTTGCTTTTGCCTGTGCTGCTTCTTTTTCAGCTTCGTCGTCTTTCTCGCGTTTGCGCTCGTCCAAACCTTCTTCTATCGCTTTGATAATGATACCGGTGATCAATGAAATTGATTTGGTAGCGTCATCATTTGCAGGGATAGGGAAATCGATGTTTGAAGGATCAGAGTTAGTATCAACCATTGCAAAGGTTGGGATATTTAACTTCAACGCTTCAGATACCGCGATGTGCTCTTTTTTAACGTCAATTAAAAACAATGCAGCTGGTAAGCGATTAAGGTCAGCAATACCACCTAATAAAGTTTCTAATTTGATACGCTCACGCTGTATCATCAATCTTTCTTTTTTAGAAAGGTTGGTGTAAGTACCGTCTTTGGTCAGTTTATCGATGTTTGACATCTTTTTGATCGACTTACGTACGGTAGCAAAGTTGGTTAACATACCACCCAACCAACGCTCGGTGATGAAAGGCATGTTTACACCTTTTGCATATTCAGCAACGATATCTTTCGCTTGTTTCTTTGTAGCTACGAATAATACTTTACGTCCTGATTTTACAATTTGTTTTATAGCTGCGGCAGCTTCTTCAACCTTTGATAAGGTTTTATTTAAATCGATAATGTGAATACCGTTGCGCTCCATGAAAATGTATTGAGACATTTTAGGATCCCATTTACGGGTAAGGTGACCAAAGTGTACACCTGCATCCAGTAACTCGTCGTATGTTGTTCTTGCCATTTTGTTGTCCTCCTTAAAATATTAACGTTTACTGAATTGGAATCTCTTACGTGCTTTCTTGCGACCTGGTTTTTTACGCTCAACCATACGGTTATCGCGGGTCATTAAGCCTTTAGCGCGCAATGAAGGTTTCTTATCAGCATCAAGTTCAACAATAGCTTTAGCAATAGCTAAACGAACGGCTTCTGCCTGTCCTTTTACGCCACCACCTGCTACGTTTACTTTAACATCATATTGTCCGGCAACACCGGCAACTTCTGTTGACTGGGTAACTACGTATTGCAATGGCAATGTAGGGAAGTATTCTTTGTAATCTTTACCGTTAACGGTAATTGCACCGCTACCATCTGTAAGGTAGATCCGTGCAACGGCTGTTTTTCTTCTGCCTGAAGTGTTAGTTGTTGGCATTTTTCTTTTTCCTTAGTTTTTTAAATTAAATGGCTTTTGGGTTTTGTGCTTCATGCGGGTGTTTGTCGCCTGCATATACATGCAGATTGCCAAACAATGCTTTGCCCAAACGACTTTTAGGTAACATACCACGTACCGCTTTTTCAATTACGCGTGTAGGATGTTTTGCCATTAACTCCTTAGGAGAAATGAAACGCTGACCACCCGGATAACCGGTGTAAGAAACATATTGCTTATCGCTGAATTTGTTTCCGGTCAACTTTACCTTGTCTGCGTTGATAACTATTACATTATCACCACAGTCTACGTTTGGGGTAAAATCTGGCTTGTTTTTTCCACGGATGATCATTGCGATCTTAGTAGACAAGCGCCCCAAAATCTCGCCTTGTGCGTCAACAACAACCCATTGCTTGTTAACGGTTTTTTTGTTGGCTGAGACAGTTTTGTAACTTAACGTATTCACTTGCTTTAAATTAAATTATTAAAATGTTAATATAACCCCGCTTTTTCGGGACTGCAAAGATACGGTTATTTAGTTTAATTGCAAGTGGTTTTTAAGGAAATAATTGGAAATATTAATACTTGCTGATCTTTCGGCTGGTATGCCTTATTCTCAATATTTTTATTTGATTGTTTTTAACACGATAAGAGATACGATATTCATCAATCTCAAAAGCATGATAGGTACCATCATTATCTTTTTTGTATTTATCTGTAGGATAAATATTATAATTTTCGATAAGGTTTTCTACTGTTAAAAATATGCATCTTCGAGTTCGATAGCATATTTAAAAAAACCTTTTTCAATTATAAAATCTAAAGCTTTTTCTAATTGAGCAAGTGCGGGTTTAGACCATTTAACTTCCACTGGTGCGTTTCCTTCTATCTGCGAAATGTTTTTTTGTCTGGTCATGTGTCAGAAAATCGCCTGCATCCATTTGCGCTTCAGCTTCTTCTAACTCTTTATTATATTGGGTTATAAACTCAACATCAGTCAGAGCATCTTCTTCGGCGGACTTATATTTATAGTGCCCGTTATTAAGAAAATCCAGCAACGCTTTTTCTTCCTCTTCGTTAAACGTATAAACCTGTATAGTCATATTACAAATTTAACTATTGGGATGATTAAATATAACACTTATGCTGTCCGAAGTTTGCAACTTCGGACGATTATGCATGTAGTTTCCAACTATATGCTTCATTGCCAATAGTCTAAAGACTATGTGCATAGTTGTCCGAAGTTATAAACTTCGGACAGCGGTTATCCATAAGCTCTTATCCCCCTCAAACACAAATATCCATACATCATGGTGACACTATTCCGTCACTAAATCGCTGTATCAAAACCTACTTAAATCAAGTAAAAGTGTTCCAAATTGTTCCATGAAACCAAATCCATAAGACCAATTACCTCATTTATATATACTTGCAAAAACAGGTGTGCCAAAGTGTATCATTGAAAAACATTCAATTTGGTACAGCACACCAGTGCAAGTTAAAAGCAATTCCTGCTTACAAACTATGCATTTCTTTCCTATATTTAGCCCATTAAAAACTGATTTCAATTACGCTAATCTATGTTCAAATCGATCTCCCTATCGGCATTGTTTTGCCTTGTCCTGATCCAGGCAAACGCGCAGGACCTGTATACCCCCCGCGACATCCATAAAGCCTATAATAAAGGCACCCGCGATATCAGCGGCAAGCCCGGCAAAAACTATTGGCAAAACACTGGTAATTATAACATCGCTATCAGCATGACACCGCCTAACCGGCTGGTTAAAGGCACCGAGCAGATCACCTATTTTAATAACAGCCCGGATACTTTAAAGCGGCTCAACATGAAGCTGATCTTGAACATCCACCGCCCGGGTGTAGCCCGGTTTAGCGGGGCCAGCGATGATTACCTGACATCAGGTCTGCAGATAGACAACTTTACCGTTAACGGCGCTGCCCACAAATGGGACAACGTTGCCATATCAGGCACTAACCAAATGATAGGCCTGGCTAAACCTTTAATGCCGCATGACTCTGTAAAGCTGAACATCGACTGGCACTTCGACCTGTCTAAAGAAAGCGGCCGCGAAGGGGTGATAGACTCCACCACCTTTTACCTAGCTTACTTCTACCCGCGTGTCTCTGTGTATGATGATTACAACGGCTGGGACACCTTGCCATTTTTAGACGCGCAGGAGTTTTACAACGACTTTAACAATTACACACTTAACGTAACCGTACCTAAAAACTACCTCGTATGGAGTACCGGCACACTGCAAAATGCCGCGCAGGTGTTACAACCCGAGTTTGCAAAACGCCTGCAGCAATCCATGACCAGCGACAGCACCATCCATATTGCCACACCTGCCGACCTAGCCGCTAAGAACATCACCGCGCAAAACGCCACCAACACCTGGACATGGACGGCCACCGATATATCTGACATGGCCGTTGGCGTAAGCGATCATTATAACTGGGACGGCGCAAGCGTTCTGGTTGATGATGCCACGCACCGTATCGCCAGTGTACAGGCAGCTTATCCCGACAAGTCAGAGGACTTTCACCATTCGGTGCAGTTTAGCCGTAATGCGCTGGGCTGGTTCTCGCACAACTGGCCAGGCGTACCTTATCCGTTCCCAAAGATGACCGTTTTCCAGGGTTTTGCCGATATGGAGTATCCCATGATGGTGAATGACAGCCATGAGGAAGATGTAAACTTCGCCCAATTTGTGCAGGATCATGAGATAGCACATACCTACTTCCCTTTTTATATGGGCATCAATGAAACCCGCTACGGTTTTATGGACGAAGGCTGGGCAACTACCTTTGAAATACTGATCGGCACAGCGGAAAGAGGTAAAAAGAAAGCCGATGACCTGTATAAAAGCTTCCGCGTAGAGAGTTATATTAACAATCCGTCTACCATGGAAGATCTGCCGATCATCACCCCTACCAGCGAGCTGCGCCAGGGATATGGCAATAACGCTTATGGCAAGCCATCATTAAGTTACCTGGCTTTAAAGGATATGCTGGGCGATGCCTTGTTTAAAAAAGCGCTGCATACCTATATGGATAACTGGCATGGCAAACACCCTATCCCATGGGATTACTTCAACTCGATGAACACCGGGTCAGGCAAAAACCTGAACTGGTTCTTTAAAAACTGGTTCTTCACCAATAACTACATTGACCTTGGTTTACAGGATGTAAAACCCGTTGCGGGCGGATATAAGGTGACAATTAATAATGTAGGCGGGTTTGCAGTTCCGTTTGATGCTATAATTACTTATGCCGACGGTACAACTTCAAGCACGCATGCCACACCTGCCGTTTGGGAGAAGAACGAGAAATTCATCACCATTACCGTTAAGGCCAATAAAACCGCAAAGTCCATCAAACTGGATTGCGGGATCTTTATGGATGCTGATTTAAGTAATAATACGTGGGTTGCTAAGTAAGCTAATTATACAACGCTCATACCAGATAGCGATGGCTTTAAAACCCATCGCTATTTTTTTTTGTCACTATTTACCCCTAAACAAGTCCTGTTCACCCCTGATATAATTGACCATCATGTTATAGTTTTGCATTACACCAATTGCCAATATAATGAAAGCCCAGCAAGCCAAAACCATAGACGAATACATAGCCGGTTACCCAACAGATGTGCAGCAACTGCTGCAAACCATTCGCACTACCATCCATAACGCAGCGCCTGACGCAGAAGAAGCCATAGCATACGGCATCCCTACGTTTAAACTAAACGGTAACCTGGTGCATTTTGGCGGTTACAAAAACCACATCGGCTTTTACCCGGCACCTATGGGCATTGAAGCCTTTAAAGAAGAAACCGCGCAATATGAGGCCGGCAAAGGCACATTGCAATTCCCGGTTGATCAGCCGTTGCCTTTAGATTTGATCGGGAAGATCGTAAAATTTAGGGTAGAAAAGAATTTGGCGAAGGGGGAAAAGAATAAATAATTTTAAACATACTAATATTTTTAGTAATATTACAAAAAATATTAGTATGTTTAAAATTAGGATAGCCGATATTATTAACATGTCGAACAATGAACTCCTAGAAAGAAAAGAGTGTAGTGAATCTGCTTTTTGGAGTTTTGCTCAATTGGAACCTGAAATATATTTAAAAGAAATAAGCCCAATCGTTCTTGCTATTGTACTGGAAACATATGAAAATTCAAAATTCGCAAAAGCATTAAATGAAGAATTTGAGCTAACAACTGAATTAGAGATTGAGTTTCATGAAGCTTTTAATTTATTAAGAGTTTTCATTGATTTGAACAGAAGTGCAGGAAACTTGATTTTAAGGCGTTTTGAATTCGAAGAAGATAGCGACAAAAAATACAAAGTAATGTTTGCCTTTAGATTTGTTGCTATGCTCCTAAAAAGAGCAGAATCAATTTTTTCATTGTTAAAAAATGGTTTTTCCGATGATGCTTTAGGACGTTGGCGAACGATGCATGAATTAAGTGCAGTTTTGTTAACCTTGATTAAAAGTGAAATTAAAACGGTAAAAATGTATTATGATTATTTACCAATTGATAAATGCAGAGAAATAAAGATTTTCCAGGAAAATTGTCCTAAGTTAAATTTAAGACCTTTCAATGAAAATGCAGTAAAATATTGGGAAAATTGGAAAAATGCATCAACTAGTAAATATGGGAAAGACTTTGAGAAACCTTATGGCTGGGCAATAAAAATTTTACCTGAGGTACATAAGAGAAACTTAAGAGGTTTGGAGGAAATAGCAGGAATTTCAGCCATGAGATCGTTTTATATGTATGCTGGACAATCCATTCATGCTGGCGCTGATAGTTTTGAAACTTACGTAAATCATATTAACAGAAAGGATTTTTTTAAAATGTCTAAACCGACATCATATGGGATAAGTGAGCCTGCAAATTTTTGTTGTTGGACACTAATTACAGTTATATCAGACCTTTTAGATTTAAGAGAAGAAAACGAATTTGCAGTACTTAAACAAAGCCTTATTGATCTTTATCATCAAACATGTAATGAATTTAAAAAAGCAGGAAATAAGTTGGATTACGAAAAATATGGTCAGCAAATAGTATAAGCTTATTTACCAACACCCCTTTGACATTCCAACCCATAACCCGATTTTCGCTATCCCAATAGAAGGATACCGAAAATGACAACCCATTATAAAAAATTAGCTGCCGAATTTTCAATTGCCGAAAAGCAGGTTATTGCCACCGTTAATTTGTTAGACGAGGGCGCCACCGTTCCGTTTATATCACGTTACCGTAAAGAATTGACCGGGAGCCTTGACGAGGTGCAGGTAGCCGGCATCCGCGACCGCATACAACAACTGCGCGAACTGGACAAACGCCGCGAAGCCATATTAAACTCGCTTACCGAAATGGGCAAACTAACGCCCGAACTGGAAGCGCAGATCAAAGCCGCCGAAACAATGGTACTGCTTGAAGATATTTATCTGCCGTATCGCCCAAAAAGAAAAACCCGCGCCAGCATAGCCCGCGAAAAAGGTTTACAACCTTTAGCCGATCTGCTTTTCGCGCAAAATAAGTTTGATATAGAAGCCGAGGCTGAAAAATATATCTCGGAAGAAAAAGGTGTTGCTACTATCGAGGAAGCGTTGGGCGGTGCACGCGATATCATTGCCGAGCACATCAGCGAGGATGCCGCCGTACGTACCAAGATCCGTGAATTGTTTATGGAGAAAGGCTCGTACAAAAGCCGGGTAATTCCGGGTAAAGAGACCGAAGGCATTAAGTACAAAGATTATTTTGAGTGGGAAGAGCCTGTAAAATCAGCGCCATCGCACCGCATACTGGCCATGCGCCGGGGCGAGAAAGAAGAAATTCTTTACCTGGATGTTTTACCGCCCGAAGATGAGGCGATAGATCAATTGGAAAAAGCGTTCATCACCGGCAATAACGCCGCTGCTGACCAGGTTAAACAAGCCCTGACGGATGGCTACAAACGCCTGCTGCGCCCGTCGATGGAAACAGAAGTGCGCCTGCTCACCAAAAAGAAAGCCGATGAAGAAGCTATCCGCGTATTTGCAGAGAACGCCCGCCAGTTACTTTTAGCCGCGCCGCTTGGGCAAAAACGCACCATGGCTGTCGATCCTGGTTTCCGTACCGGTTGCAAGGTGGTTTGCCTGGATGAACAGGGTAAGCTGTTAGAGTACACCGCCGTTTTCCCGCACACCGGCGCGGGGCAGGCAAAGGAAGCCGAAAAAACTATTCAGCATTTATTTGAGAAATACAGCATACAAGCTATAGCGATAGGGAACGGTACAGCCGGGCGCGAAACCGAATTGTTCATCCGCAAGCTTAATTTACCGGGCGTTGATGTGGTAATGGTAAATGAAAGCGGCGCTTCTATCTATTCGGCATCTGAAGTGGCACGCGAGGAATTTCCGGACAAGGACGTTACCGTAAGGGGCGCTGTGTCAATCGGCCGCAGGCTGATGGACCCGCTGGCCGAACTGGTAAAGATCGATCCGAAATCTATCGGCGTTGGGCAGTACCAGCATGATGTAGATCAGAATAAATTACAGGCGTCGCTGGACGATACGGTGATCAGCGCGGTAAATGCTGTTGGTGTGGAGTTGAATACTGCGTCAAAACAGATCCTTGCTTATGTATCCGGGCTGGGGCCGCAACTGGCGCAAAAGATAGTTGAATACCGCGACGAGAACGGCGCGTTTAAACATCGCGATCAGCTTAAAAAAGTACCCCGCCTGGGTGATAAGGCTTTTGAGCAGGCTGCAGGATTTTTACGTATCCACAATGCAGAGAACCCATTGGATGCAAGTGCTGTGCACCCTGAACGTTATCCGTTGGTAGCACAAATAGCAAAAGACAAAGGTTGCACCGTGAATGACCTGATGCGCGATGATAAACTGCGCCAAAGCATCCCGCTGCAAAAATATATTACCGATACAGTGGGTTTGCCTACACTTAATGACATCATGGCCGAGCTGGCCAAACCCGGCCGCGACCCGCGTGAAAAGTTTGAGGCCTTTAGCTTTACCGAAGGTATAAACAGCATTACCGATTTGAAAGCAGGCATGAAACTGCCGGGCATTGTAACCAACATTACCGCGTTTGGCGCTTTTGTGGATATCGGAGTGCACCAGGATGGACTGGTACATTTAAGTCAGATAACCAATCGCTTTATTAAAGACCCTAACGAGGTACTAAAAGTGCACCAACAGGTAGAGGTAACTGTGACCGAGGTTGACGCGGCCCGCAAACGGATCTCATTATCCATGAAGACGGATGAGCCTAAAAAAGATAATCGCCCGGCAAATCCAAAAGGAAACCAGCCTGCCAAACCGGCTTATAACCATCAGCCTAAAAGAAAAGAAGCCGAACCTGAAACCGATATGGCGGTTAAGTTAGCGGCTTTGAAAAAAATGTTCAAATAATTTTAATTATTACCCGGCAAAGCTTAGTTCAGACATGATGGCGTTAGTAGCGCCTATGCTATCCTGAACATAAGCTTTGCTTTTATTGCCCGCAGCCTTGCAAAAAGCCTGGTCATTAACCAGCTTGTCAGTCACATTTTTTAGTGATGTTTCATCATCAATGCTAAACCCGCCGCCGATAGCGATAAGATCTTTAGCCTCTTTGAATTTAGCATAATTAGGCCCGAAGATAACCGGCAGGCCAAATGCCGCCGCTTCTAAGGTATTATGTATCCCCGCGCCAAACCCACCACCTATAAAAGCAATATCACCATATTGATATAACAACGACAGCATCCCGATGTTATCTATAACTAAGATTTGAGATTTGAGATTTGAGATTTGAGAAAACCTTGTGACAGCTGTTTGTGGTAATAGGGTGATAAGCTTATTGATCTTCTCTTCGCTGATCTCATGCGGGGCGATGATGAATTTCCAGTCCGGATATTGTGTAACCAGTTTTGCTATCAGTTGTTCATCAGCGGGCCAGGTGCTGCCGGCAATAAAAGTTTTTTGGTTGTTTATAAATTCCGCAATTACAGGCAGGGGCTTAGGATTTTCCGCATTTGCCCAAACCCGGTCAAAGCGCGTATCGCCACTTATGGTTACATTATTAATATTAAGTGTTTGCAGTAACTGTTTTGATTGATCGTCCTGGACAAAAAAATGGGTTACAAAACCCAGCATTTTACGGTGCAGGCCGCCATACCATTTAAAAAAAACCTGGTTGGGCCTGAATATGCCTGATATAATATATAAAGGTATCTGCCGATTATGCAATTGGTTAAAAAAATGATACCAGTATTCGTATTTGGTAAATACAGCCAGGGTGGGATTTATTATTGACAGAAACTGGTGGGCGTTCTTTTTCGTATCTAACGGCAAATAATAAACAGCGTCGGCTAAAGGGGTGTTTTTTCTGATCTCATAACCAGATGGCGAAAAAAAGGTAACCACTATTTTGCTTTGCGGACGGGCAACTCTCATTTGTTCTAAAACAGGCCTGCCCTGCTCAAATTCGCCCAATGATGCAAAGTGAAACCAAATGCTATCATTCATTGTAACCGGCCTGTTTTGTTGTCGCCCTTTTATCCAGAGTGCAGCTTTTTTATTAAAAATGGAAAAAAATAATATTAACAAATAGTAAACTCGTATTCCAATATTGTATAACATTAACATTTTAATGTGAAATGATTATATTCGTCGGGATAAATATAAAACAATCTAAACGAAACTAAAGTGAAAATAGCTGTAGTAGGAACAGGGTACGTAGGTTTAGTAACCGGTACTTGTTTAGCCGAGACGGGCAACCAGGTGATATGCGTAGATATCAACCAGAATAAGGTAAAGATGATGCAGGAAGGTAAGCTTCCGATATATGAGCCAGGCTTGGAGCTTTTGTTCCACCGGAACATTAACCAGGGCCGTCTGCATTTTACCAGTAATTTGGCCGAGGCAATAGCCGAAGCCCAGATCATCTTTTTGGCTTTGCCAACGCCTCCGGGCGGAGACGGCTCGGCCGACCTGAGTTATGTACTTGGTGCAGCCAAAGATATTGCAGGACTGATCACAGACTATAAAGTAATTGTTACCAAATCTACCGTACCGGTAGGTACCGCAGATAAGATCACGGCGGTGCTTGAACAGCATACCAAGGTAGAATATGCGGTAGTATCTAACCCAGAATTCCTGCGCGAAGGCGTAGCGGTAGAAGACTTCATGAAGCCTGACCGTATCGTGATCGGAACGCTGGACGAACGTGCCCGCAAGCTGATGGGCGAACTGTACGCGCCGTATGTGCGCCAGGGTAACCCAATCATCTATATGGACCAGCGTTCTTCTGAGCTGACTAAGTACGCGGCCAACTCGTTCCTGGCTACCAAGATCTCTTTCATGAATGAGATCGCTAACCTGTGCGAACTGGTAGGTGCCGATGTAGACATGGTAAGACGGGGTATCGGCTCTGACGAGCGGATAGGCAGGCGTTTCCTGTTCTCAGGTATCGGGTACGGCGGCAGCTGCTTCCCTAAGGATGTGCAGGCGCTGGCTAAATCTGCGGCAGAGGCTGAGTATGATTTCAAGGTGCTGAACGCGGTGATGGAGGTGAACGATATCCAGCGCAAGATCTTGGTACAGAAAGTAAGAAAATATTATGGCGGCGACCTGAAGGGCAAGAAGTTTGCCATCTGGGGGCTTGCCTTTAAACCGGAGACCGATGATATCCGCGAAGCTCCTGCTTTGTACATCATCGATGAGCTGCTGAAAGAGGGTGCTACCGTAGCGGCCTTTGATCCGGAAGCAATGCCGAACGTAAAAGGTGTTATAGGCGACAAGATCACTTACACCAAAGAACAATACGAAGCATTAGAAGGTGCTGACGCCCTGCTGGTGCTGACAGAGTGGTCTGTCTTCCGTACCCCTGACTTTGACAAGCTGGAATCGCTGTTAAAAGCAAAGGTTGTTTTTGACGGACGTAACCTGTACGATATTCAGAAAATGATTGACTGTGGATTTTATTATAACAGCATAGGTAGAAAAGTAATAGGCTAATGGCACGTAAAAGAATATTAATTACCGGTGCTGCCGGCTTTTTGGGATCGCACTTATGCGACAGGTTCATTAAAGAAGATTATCATGTTATCGGCATGGATAACCTGATAACAGGAGACCTGCGTAATATTGAACATTTGTTTAACCTGGAAAACTTCGAGTTTTATAATCATGATGTTTCCAAGTTTGTGCATGTGCCCGGCGAGTTGCATTATATTCTGCATTTCGCGTCGCCGGCAAGCCCGATAGATTATTTGAAGATCCCGATCCAAACCTTGAAAGTAGGATCATTAGGTACGCATAACCTGCTGGGGCTGGCCCGTGCCAAACAAGCCCGTATGCTGATCGCATCGACATCAGAAGTTTACGGTGACCCTAATATTAACCCGCAGCCGGAAGAGTACTGGGGCAATGTAAACCCGGTAGGCCCTCGTGGCGTATATGACGAAGCTAAACGTTTCCAGGAAGCGATCACCATGGCTTACCATACTTTTCACGGGGTAGAGACCCGCATTGTGCGGATCTTTAACACCTATGGGCCAAGAATGCGCCTGAATGACGGGCGCGTATTACCTGCCTTTATTGGCCAGGCTTTAAGGGGTGAACCACTGACAGTGTTCGGCGATGGTTCACAAACCCGCTCGTTCTGTTATGTGGATGACCTGATAGAGGGCATTTACCGTTTGCTACATAGTGATTATGCTCAGCCAGTGAACATCGGTAACCCGGACGAGATCACTATCCGCCAGTTTGGCGAGGAGATTATCAAGCTAACCGGTACCGATCAGGAGCTGATCAGCCTGCCATTGCCTACCGATGACCCTAAACAGCGCCGCCCGGATATTACCAAGGCGAAGGCTATCCTGGGCTGGGAGCCTAAAGTGTCAAGAAGCGAAGGCCTGAAAATCACTTACGAGTACTTTAAATCATTGCCTGAAAAAGAAATACAACACAAAGACTTTACTTACTACAACAAATAACTATCAAAAAAAATGGCTAAAATATTAGTAACCGGAGGATTAGGCTTTATCGGATCGCACACTGTTGTCGAACTGATAAATTCAGGCTATGAACCTATCATTGTCGATGATCTTTCAAACTCTGATCCAAAAATTTTAGATCAGCTGGCTAAAATCATAGGTTATAAACCACCATTTTACAAACTTGACCTTTGCGACGAGCAAGGCGTTGCAGAGTTGGCTAAAAAAGAAGCTGATGTTGCAGGTATCATTCACTTTGCCGCTTTTAAAGCAGTTGGCGAATCTGTACAGCATCCTATAAAATATTACCGCAATAATTTTTACTCGCTAATTAACATGTTAAATGGTTATAATGGTAAGCCTGTAAATTTTGTATTCTCATCAAGCTGCACCGTTTACGGCCAGCCTGACAAGCTGCCGGTTACAGAGGATGCACCGGTAAAACCTGCCGAATCGCCTTATGGCAACACCAAACAAATTGCCGAGGAAATACTGATAGACATGCAAAAGGCAGGTAGCAGCTACAAGGTTATTTCATTACGTTATTTTAACCCGGTAGGCGCGCATGGCACCGCTTTAATTGGCGAGCTGCCCAATGGCGTGCCGCAAAACCTGGTGCCATTTATCACCCAAACGGCTATTGGCAAGCGAGAAAAAATCACTGTGTTTGGCGATGACTATAATACACCCGACGGTAGCTGCATACGTGATTATATCCACGTAGTTGATCTGGCAAAAGCACATGTGGCAGCCTTGAAGTTGATGGAAACAGAAGAATTTAAAGGTTATGACATGTTTAACATTGGTACCGGTACCGGCAGCTCTGTATTGCAGGTTATCAAAGCGTTTGAACAATCAACCGGCGAAAAACTGAACTACCAGATAGGCCCGCGCCGCGAAGGTGATGTGGAGCAAGTTTGGGGAGACGTTACCAAATCAAAAAATGTTTTAAAATGGCAAACTGAACTGGATCTGGATGTGATGATGCAATCGGCGTGGGAATGGGAGAAATATATTGCTCAAAATCCTTTATAATAAAATTGAACAAATGAAAAAAATTATAATTACCGGTGGTGCAGGTTTTATAGGTTCGCACGTAGTACGCAGGTTTGTGAAAAGCTACCCGGAATATTCTATTATTAATTTAGACAAGCTAACCTACGCCGGTAACCTGGCAAACTTAAAAGATATTGAGAACGCGCCAAATTACAAATTTGTAAAGGGTGATATTGTTGATCTTAAATTTATACAACAGCTTTTTGCTGACGAGCAACCTGACGCGGTAATCCATTTGGCAGCAGAGTCGCATGTGGACAGGTCAATAACCAACCCTGTTGAGTTTGTGATGACCAACGTTGTAGGCACGGTAAATTTACTGAACGCCGCCCGCGAAAGCTGGAAAGGTGAATATGATAAAAAGCGTTTTTACCATGTATCAACCGACGAAGTATACGGTACTTTAGGCGATGATGGCATGTTTACCGAAGAAACCGCTTATGATCCGCATTCGCCATATTCGGCATCAAAAGCAAGTTCAGACCATTTTGTACGCGCTTATTATGATACTTATGGTATGGATACCGTGATATCAAATTGCTCAAATAATTACGGTTCTTTCCATTTCCCGGAAAAGCTTATACCTTTGGCAATCCATAACATCCAGCAAAGTAAGCCTGTACCTGTTTACGGTAAAGGCGAAAACATAAGGGATTGGTTATGGGTTGAAGATCATGCCCGTGCAATAGACCTGATTTTCCATAAAGCGGCAACCGGCACTACTTATAATATTGGCGGCCATAACGAGTGGAAAAATATTGATCTGATAAAAACATTATGCACCATAATGGATAAAAAATTAGGCAGGGAAGCAGGCGAATCGGCAAAGCTGATCACTTTTGTGACAGACCGTGCCGGACATGATCTGCGTTATGCAATTGATGCCACCAAACTTAAAAATGAGTTAGGTTGGGTGCCAAGCATTACGTTTGAAGAAGGTTTAGAAAAAACGGTAGATTGGTACCTTGCAAATGAGGAGTGGTTAAGTGATGTAACATCGGGCCATTACCAGCAGTACTATACCGATCAATACAACAATCGTTAAATGTTTAATTTCTTTAAAAAGAAAGAAGAAAAGAAAGCAATAAATTTCAACTACGGATCAATAGTCGTTGACATGCACTCGCATGTATTGCCCGGCATTGATGACGGCGCACAAAATCTTGAAGAGTCAATTGTGCTGGTAAAGAAAATGATGGAGCTGGGTATCAAAAAAATAATTGCTACCCCGCACATCATGGTCGATTTTTACCGGAACACCCCCGAAACAATAAATGGTGCACTTGAAGTGCTTAAAGCCGAACTAAAAAATCAAAACATCGACATAAAAGTTGAAGCCGCGGCCGAACACTATTTTGATGAAACTTTTGAAAAACGTGTTGAAGAGCACCGCTTATTGACCATGGGCGACAATTACGCGCTCTTTGAATACTCTTTTATCAACCCACCGCCAAACGCGTTTGAGGTAATACAAAAGATGATAGAGTTAGGTAATTACAAACCGATATTGGCACATCCCGAAAGGTACAGCTACATGACTATTGAACAAATGGCAAATCTTCGTTCATGGGGATGTAATATGCAGATGAACACAATATCCCTTACCGGCTATTATGGCAAGGACGTAAAGAAAAAAGCCGAAAGCATGGTAGATAACAACATAGTTGATTTTATATCAAGCGATATGCACCACCCAAGGCATGCCGCGGCTTTTAAAAATGCATTGACATTTCCATACCTTGAGAAACTCCTTTTTGATTATCCCCTTAAAAATATAATGCTGCAATAATATCGGATTTCGGATTTAACCGATCAGAAATTTTAATGAATTGAATCGGTAAATCTGAACTCTTTAATTATTAAAATCCGAAATCCGATATCGAAAATCATTCATATCTCAACGCCTCTACCGGGTCAAGTTTTGATGCTTTCTTGGCGGGATAAAAGCCGGATAGCAATCCTATTAAGGTACACAACGCAATGGCCGAGAATAGCCAGGCCCATGGAATGATGAACCTGCCGCTTATTTGTACCGCTATAAGGTTACCGGCAGCCATACCTAATATGATGCCGCCTATCCCCCCTATTAAACAAATTACAATAGCTTCAATTAAAAACTGTTTGCGGATAACAGCGGGTGTTGCGCCGATGGCCTTACGGATGCCTATCTCGCGGGTGCGCTCTGTTACAGATACCAGCATAATATTCATCAGCCCTATGGCCGCACCAATTAAGGTAATAATACCAATACCAAACCCGGCAATGGTCATACCCGTAAGCTGACCTGACAATTCCTGCTGTACAGAATCACTGCGGGTTATTTCAAAATTATCAGCACTTGCCACATTAAGCCCGCGAATGTTTCTGAAAAGCGAGGTTGCTTCGCCAATACTAGCGTCAAAGCCGCCACCGCCGGTAACCATTACGGTAATGGCAAATGAGGGATTGGAAATATCGGCGATCTGTTTTGCCTTTAATATAGGAATGGTACATAACCTGTCGCCGCCCATACCCGCGCTTGATCCTTTAGGAGCAAAAACCCCGATGACCCTAAATTTATTATTGCCCACAAAAATGGATTTGTTTATCGGGTCTTCGCTTTTAAAAAGCTTGTTTTTTATTTCGTCGCCGATGATAACTACGTTGGCGCCATATTCCAGTTCGGTTTCTGAAAAATTGCGACCCAGTGCCAGCTTGTACCCGTTGGTGAGCAGGTAATTTTCGTTTGTGCCGGTTACAGAAATGTTTGGATTCGTTTTTTCGCTGCCGTATTTAACAATGGCAGTGCCCGAAATATCTAAATTAATAGCTACCAGCGCGGGCAGCTTAAAGGTTTCTTTAAAGCGCTGTGCTTGGTCATACCTAATGGATGGGTACCATTTTCTGTGCCCCCCGTTGCCGAAGCTAACACCCGATCCCCTGTTTTGTATGGTAAAAGCATTAGCGCCCAAGCTGGCAAATGCATCGGTAGTGTATTGTTTTATCCCTTCAATTGCGGTCAATATCCCCACCAAAGCCATAATACCGATAGCGATGATCAGCGAGGTAAGCGAGGTGCGCAACCTGTTACCTGCTATTGACTGTAAAGCTATGGATATGTTTTCTCTGAGCGTGGTTTTTACCGGCATGGTATAAATATAAAAAACTTAAACTTAAGACTAAGCGGGCTATCTGTTTGTTACAGCAGATAAATATTAAAAATAGTTGACGTAAAATTCAATTTGAATGTCCTAACTTCACTTAAAAAAATTAAAAATCTTTATGAAAAGCATCAGGTTAATTGGCGCAACACTGTTATTATTAACAGCAGTTATCAGCGCAAACGCACAAGCAAACTTAAGTACTTCTATAAATAATGTCACTACCGCGTATCTTGATGTAAAGAATGCATTGGTAAAAGATGATGCCGCGACTGCAGAGAGCAAAGCAAAAACGCTATGCGATCAAATAAGCGCGGTGCAAACTAAAGATATGTCGGCAAAACAGCAGACCGTTTGGAAAAGCTGTGTAGATAAACTGGGTTTTGACAGCCGCCATATCAGCGAAACGGCTACCATTGATCACCAGCGTGAGCATTTTGCTTCCCTGTCGAAAAATATGTACACGGTATTAAAAGCTTTCCCGGTAAACAGTAATGATCTATATATGGAGTATTGCCCTATGAAAAAAGCCGGCTGGTTAAGTGATAAGGCCGCAATTGAAAACCCATATTACGGCAAAAGTATGCTGACTTGCGGCAGCGTTAAAGAAACTTTGAAGGCTACGAAGTAGAAATAAAAGCGATATGAAAAAGGCCTTTCTGAAATTTCAGAAAGGCCTTTTTATTTTGTTATGATTTAAATCAAATGGCTTTAACAGAAGTGATATCTAAAGTATCGCCATCAAGTTTGCCCTTAATACTTACTTTTTTGCCTATAAAAGCCATTACCTTATCCTGGCTTTTAAACTTCAACGTTTTCCCGTCTGACATTAGTAATACAGCAGACTTGCCACCTTTAATGCACTTCTCTGCGCATTTTCCATGATTGGCTATTCCACCGGGTTCTTTACTGGCGTCGCCGCAGTTAGAGCAGGTAATGTAGCCGGTATACGGCGTAGGTTTGTTGGCAGCGAATGATGTGCTTAAACATAAAGCCATCACAAATAATAAAAGATATTTTTTCATGATTATATGGTTTTAAAGCATTGGTAATCAAACCTAAATAAAAATATAATCAAATCAAAATATCTGCCCCGGTATTATACAGAGAACGACGTACCGCAACCGCAGGTTTTAGCAGCGTTAGGATTGTCAAAGGTAAAGCCGCGTGCGTTCAAACCGTCCTGGAAGTTAATTTCCATACCTAAAAGGTACATGCCGTGTGCTTTATTCATGAAAACACGTAGTCCTTCAATTAAAAATTCCTGGTCGCCGTCTTTTTTCTGGTCAAAGCCTAAAACATAGCTCATGCCCGAACAGCCGCCACCTTCAACGCCAATACGCAGGCCAAAATCTTCACCAATTTCTTGCTGATCTCTTAATTTATATAATTCTTTAACCGCTCCTTCTGTAAGGGTAACCGGGGCAGGTGCAATTTCAACAGCTGTACTCATCTTATTTTTAATTAACTACACAAATATAATGTAAAATGCAGATTTTTGTTTCTGCCGCGTTATTTATGACTTACGCCTAACATACAAATTACACATGATACTTTACGCTTATTTATTAGATATTATAAAATATACCATTGCCGGCCTTGGTGTGGTTTGGATAGCTTTTTACCTGGTACGCCCCTATCTTGACCGGTCTGAAAGTATGCAGCTGGTTGAACTTAAGAAGACTATCAGCAGCCAAGCCCTACCCTTACGTTTACAGGCGTACGAGCGCGTGGTTTTATTTATAGAGCGGATCAATCCGTCAAATATGCTGATCCGCCTGAACAATCCCGATTACTCGGCCGCCGAATTATATGTGCTGATCGTAGCCGAATTACGCAATGAATACCAGCACAACGTTACACAGCAAATTTATGTGAGCACCAATACCTGGGCTATAGTAAAACGCTTAAAGGACGAAACACTGGGCGTGGTAAACAAGGCTATTAAAGAATTACCTGAAACTGCATCGGGCCTTGAGTTAAGCAAAACTATCCTGACGCAAATCAGCCAGTCTGAAAATAACCCTTATGACATTGGCCTGAGCCTGATCAGGAAAGAGTTAGAAGAATTATTTTAATACTATGCCGGATAAAAAGCGCGTTACTACATCGGGGATCGAGATCAGGGAGGTTTATACTGAACCTTCAAACATGACCGAATTGCCCGGTGAATACCCTTTTACCCGCGGCATTCAGAAAGATATGTACCGGGGCAAACCCTGGACCATGCGCCAGTACGCCGGTTTTTCTACCGCCGAAGAATCAAACAAGCGTTACCATTATTTATTAAGCCAGGGCACTATGGGCCTGTCGGTAGCTTTTGACCTGCCGACACAGATAGGTTATGACAGCGACCATGAACTGGCCGAAGGCGAAGTAGGCAAAGTAGGTGTAGCCATTGATTCATTAAAAGATATCGAGTTGCTGTTTGATGGTATCAAATTAAAGGATATCACCACCTCCATGACCATTAATGCCACCGCGCCAATTTTGCTGGCCATGTATATCGCGTTAGCAAAAAAACAGGGAGCCGATCTGCACCAACTCTCGGGCACAGTACAGAATGATATATTAAAGGAGTATGCCGCGCGGGGTACCTATATCTATCCGCCCGCACCTTCCATGCGACTGATAACCGACGTGTTTGAATATTGCAGTAAGGAAGTACCAAAATGGAACACCATATCCATATCTGGCTATCATATCCGCGAAGCGGGATCTACAGCGGTACAGGAACTGGCTTTTACCTTAGCCAATGGCAAAGCCTATTTAAAAGCAGCCTTAAGCAAAGGATTAGACATTAATGTTTTTGCAAAACGGCTATCCTTCTTTTTTAATTGTCACAGTAATTTTTTTGAGGAGATTGCCAAATTTAGGGCTGCAAGGCGGATGTGGGCACATATCACCAAAGAGCTGGGCGCGACGGATGCAGGTGCGCAGAAACTACGGTTCCACACCCAAACCGGTGGCTCAACACTTACCGCCCAGCAACCCATGAATAATATTGTGCGCACCACAACCCAGGCTATGGCTGCTGTATTGGGTGGTACGCAGTCATTACATACCAATGGTTACGACGAGGCCTTGTCGCTGCCTACTGAGGCCGCTGCACAGATTGCCCTGCGCACCCAGCAGATCATAGCGTTTGAAAGTGGCGTCACCGACACGGTTGACCCATTAGCGGGCTCGTACTTTATTGAAGCGCTGACGGACGAACTGGAAGCAGCGGCACTACACTATATAAATAAGATAGACGCCATGGGCGGCTCGGTAAAAGCCATTGAGCAGGATTACATCCAGCAGGAAATTGCAAGCTCTGCCTACCAATACCAAACTGAAGTTGAAAGCGGCGAAAAGATAATTGTAGGCGTAAATAAATTTGTACAACCCGAAGCACCGCTGACCAATATATTCAGGGTTGATGATGCTATCCGTACCCATCAGATACAAAAAATAGCTGCGCTGAAAGCAAGCCGTGACAACGCCGCGGTAGCAAATAACCTGCAACAGTTAAAGGCAGCCGCGGCAGGTACAGATAACCTGATGCCTTACATTTTGACGGCTGTTGACAACTACGCCACCCTCGGCGAGATAGCCGATACACTTCGCAGTGTTTTTGGAGAATATTAGAGCTTTACGGAATAACATAGAACTATCTAAAAGATAGCATCGTCAGAAAAAAGCCCCGCCGTCGTCGATTTTTTTTATTCAATTATCCCCTTTAAAAAGAACATAAATTATAATAATGTGGCTAAACGGGCAGGAAACGCAATGTTTATTATTAATGGTGTTATAACAGGTTTCGGTCATGCGAAATATAACTTTTAATATTAAAATCATGTAACTTTTTAAGCACTTTTTTTGAAATTTATTTTTGCAAAAAGTGAAAAAAGAGTTTTTTAATTCGCTTTTTTTCTGAATATTCGATGTTCCGTAGCAATCCCAAAGAAAGTGTCGCTGGGGGTTGGAAATCAATCTTTTATTAAATACAATATGGAAAAAACTTGTACTAACGTCTGGAATAGCTGCCTTCAAATCATAAAAGACAACATACCTGCGCAAAGCTTTAAAACCTGGTTCGAGCCAATTAAAGCATTACGTATGGAAGGCAGTGTCCTTACGATACAAGTACCCAGTTTATTCTTTTACGAATGGCTTGAAGAACATTATGTACAGCTATTGCGTAAAACAATTAAGAAACAATTGGGCGATGACGGACGTTTAGAATACAACATAGTTGTAGAACAATCGTCTGCAAGTAAACCATATACTACAAATATGCCTTCAAACGGAAACGGCGCGGAGTCAAAAAATCAGTCTATGCCTATCCCTATTTCTATAAATAAGGATATTAAGAACCCCTTTGTAATACCGGGGCTTAAAAAACTGAATGTAGACCCGCAATTAAACCGTCAGTATACTTTTGAGAATTTTGTTGAGGGCGACTGCAACCGTTTAGCCCGCTCGGCCGGATACGCCGTTGCCGCTAAACCCGGTGGTACCTCATTTAATCCTTTAATGATATATGGCGGTGTAGGTTTAGGTAAAACCCACCTGGCGCAAGCCATTGGTAATGAAATTAAACGTTCATTACCTGATAAGCTGGTACTTTATGTATCATGCGAAAAATTTACCCAGCAATTTGTTGATGCCTTAAAGCATAATAACATTAACGATTTTGTAAACTTTTACCAGGCTATTGATGTGCTGATCATGGATGATGTGCACAACTTTGCAGGTAAAGAAAAAACACAGGATTTCTTTTTCCATATTTTCAATCACCTGCACCAGTCAGGCAAGCAACTGATCATTACTTCTGACAAAGCGCCTAAAGACCTTGCCGGTTTAGAAGAACGTTTATTGTCGAGATTTAAGTGGGGCCTGAGCGCCGATCTGCAGATCCCTGACCTGGAAACCCGCATGGCTATCCTGAAAAATAAAACTTACCAGGACGGTATTGAGCTGGGCGATGACGTGATTGAATATGTAGCGCACAACATTGATAATAACGTGCGTGAACTTGAGGGTGCAATGGTATCATTACTGGCGCAATCAACCCTTAACCGCAAGGAAATTGACCTGAACCTGGCCAAGCAAATGCTGAAGAACTTTGTAAAAAATTCTTCGAAAGAAATTTCAATGGAGTATATCCAAAACCTGGTTTGCGAGTATTTTGAAGTGCCTATTGATATGGTAAAATCACAAACCCGCAAACGCGAAATTGTACAGGCCCGCCAGATCTCAATGTACCTGGCAAAGGCGCATACCAAAAGCTCGCTTAAATCTATCGGCCACTTTTTTGGCGGCCGCGACCACTCGACAGTTATCTACGCCTGCCAAACTGTGGAGGATCTGATTGATACCGATAAGAAATTTAAAGGCTACGTAGCTGATATCCAGAAAAAGCTAAAGATGTCTTAAAGATACATCCCTGTAAATAATTTAATGAGCGCCATTGTGATTTTGATCATGATGGCGTTTTTTTGTTTGCAATCTTTTTCTAAGTAGTACTAAAAAAATAAGCGAGTTATACGCAGCCAATTAAGCTGCATATAACCCGCCTCAAATATTATCTAAAAGAATATTAAACCAGTTTTGACAACGCTACCCTGATCCTTGGGATAGCCTGCTCGATGTCTTCTAACGTACAAGCGCCAACAGATGCCCTGAACCAGTTTACGCTATCGTCTGTACCGAAGGCAGAGAAAGGCACAAATGCTATTTTAGCTTCTTTGATCAGATAAAAGTTAATGTCAGCCGAATCTTTTAGCACAGTACCGTCAGGGGTTGTTTTGCTGCTGTAATCAATTTTTAAAGTCAGGTAGATGGCTCCCATTGGCGCTATCGAGTCAACATTGAATCCATCAGCTTTAAGCTCCTGGAAACCATTGTGCAGCGCGTTAAGGCTGGCCTGTACGCGCGACTTTAAGGTATCCAAATAACCGTTAACCTTGTCATCTTCTACAATGTATTTTGCCATGGCAACCTGCTCGGCCTTTGGCGACCATGCGCCCATGTGGCCAACTATAGCTTTCATGTTATCAATAACACCCGCAGGGCCAAAGCCCCAGCCCACACGTACACCGGTAGCAGCGAAGCATTTTGATGCGCCGTCAATAAATATCACGTAATCCTTCAACTCGGGGCGTAGGGTAACCGGGTCAAAGTGCTGGTTGTCGCCAAATGTTAATTGCGAGTAGATCTGGTCGTACAAAAAGTAAAGCGGTTTTTGGTCGGCGATACGGGTTTTGTTTTCGGCAATTACCATATCGCAAATCTCTTCCAGGTCCTTTTTATGGAACATAGTACCGGTTGGGTTAAGCGGCGAGCATAATGCCAATAAAGCAGCCCCTTTTATATGCGGGCGCAATTCATCTGCCGTAGGCATAAAATTATTTTCAGGCTTGGTTTGTACCATTACCCCTTCGGCTTTTAACAAGTCGCAGTAATGGTTATTGTTCCATGACGGGGCCGGGAAAACAACCTTATCGCCTTCGTCAACAACGGCCAGGTAGGTTGAATAGATCAACGGCCTTGACCCGCCCGAAATTAAGATCTGGTTAGGCTTATAGTCTAATCCTAAGCGTTTATTCAAAAACACCGAAACACTCTCGCGCAGCAGCAGCACACCGTCTGCAGGCGGATAATTGGTTTGGTTATCGGCATAAGCATCAACAATGCCCTGCTTTAGTTCGGCAGGTATCGGGTATATGTTCGAGTCATAATCACCGATGGTCAGGTTAGCAATATTCTGGCCCTGGCGTTTCAGTTCATTTATTTCTCCGGCTATTTTGATGATTTCAGAGCCGCGTAGATTTTCGGCTAATGCAGATACTTTCATTTTAGAGGATGTAGAGGTAAAAGGGTAAAGGTAAAAGGTTTTTGTTTACTGAAAAAGGTTAAAGCTAAAAAGTTATACTAAACCTTTTACCCTTAACCTTTCGCCTTTTACCTTATTATTAATTATCCCGCAAGTGGTTTACGTAATTTAATGATCCTGACCCAGTGCATTACTTTCATTACCGGGTAAACAGGGTCAAACTCGAACCATTTGGCTGCGAAGTTTGAATTATTAGGACGCTTGTGGTGGTTGTTCTGGAACAATTCGCCAAGCATTAAAAAATCCAATGGGATAGAGTTTTTTGATTTATCGCCATTGTCAAAATTAGCATAACCATATTTATGGCCGCACCAGTTAACAATAGCACCATGAATAGGCCCCATCATAAAATGGATAGGCAATAATAAAAACATCCACCAGTGTGTTGCAAAGGCTATATAAAAGGCTATGTAGCCTATCCCAAATAATATGCGTGATACATAGGTTGACCCCCAGAAATCAAGCAGGCGCCACTCCGGGTAATTACCTGCAAATTTTGCATCGGGTTCTTTTAAGCGTTTCTCATATAATTTATAGCTCTGCGCGGTGCGCCACATCATTTGGAAAACGTCCCTGAAAAAGTATGGCGAATGCGGGTCTTTCTCGGTATCGCTATAAGCATGGTGCTCGCGGTGCATAATAGCATACGCGCGCGGATTTAAGTACGATGAGCCCTGGCAAATAAACGTAAGCATATGAAAAATGCGCTCATTTACTTTATGGGTGGTAAACATTTTATGTGAAGCGTACCTGTGCAAAAAGAATGTTTGGAAAAACAATGATAAGAACCAATGCGCCAGGAAGAATATTAATATGATCACGAATTAATATGTATTTGATGATTTATAATTAACGTCAAAGATACGATTTAAGTTTTCATGAGCTAATAAACTAATTATTAAATTAATATGATACCACCTCTGCAACACCCCAATAAGCATATTATCAGTAAAAAAATTAACTTTTGAGTTACTTTTACTGACTTATAAGTCATAAATTTTAATTACATGATGATAATTACTTTTTTAATTGATTAAATTTATACTACCTAAACCGCTAACCTAAATAGCCATAGAGATGAGAGTTTTACGATTATATTGTTTTGCCGTTGGCTATTCATTAATAGCGTCAATGGTAATTTTAAGTGCCTGCAATAAACCCAGGAGCTTTAAGCCTAATGGGGGTTATGGTACCGGCACACCGGTGCCACAGGGCACTGCAATTCCTATCCTAAGCGGCTTTAAACCGGGCAGTGGTCTACCCAATACAGTGTTAACCATTGTGGGGAATGAGTTTGATCAAACATTGGCCAATAACACGGTTACCATTAACGGGGTGGCCGCGACAGTAAATTCTGTAAGCGCAACCCAAATTGTAATAACTATCCCTACCAATGCCACAACAGGTAAAATAGTACTTAAAACAGGTGGCACAACTTTAACTTCAACTACAGACTTTAAAGTACTTGATGGTACTGTAACTACTTTTTATAACCTGGGCACCAATTATGTTGAGCACATCGCTTTTGACGGTACAGGAAACCTGTACGGGGAAAATAGCAATTCGATACTTGAAGTATCGCTGGCCGGGCAATTAAAAGTGTTTGCCGGCGCAAACAGTGGCTTTAAATCCCTTTGGGGTATAGCAACAAACTCCAACCTGGGCGATGTTTACGTGGCAGACCGTGATAGCTATTATATTTACAGGATAAATTCAACATTAGGTTTATTGCCCTATAGCGGAACAGGCGTACAAGATTACAAGGATGGCTTTGGCGCCGAAGTCAGGTTTTCAAACCCTACAGGCCTGGCTATTGACCCTGCGGGCAACTTATATACTACCGATACCTATCGCGTTCGTCAAATAAAAACCGGGCAGGTAATTACCCTGGCAGGGAATAAAGCGGCCGGTTACGTCGACGGCAAGGGCGCGGCAGCACAGTTTGGCAACTTATCAGGCATTGCTGTTGATGGAGATGGCAACGTGTATGTAAGCGACCGCACCTATTTAAACGTACGCAAAATAGCGACCGATGGTACTGTAACCACAGTAGCGGGCAGCGGCAGTGCCGGTTTTGCAGACGGGCCGGGCGCAAGCGCGCAATTTTCAGACCCGATAAATTTAGCTATTGACCCGAACGGCAACATCCTGGTAGCCGATGGCGATAAGACAAAACCTTACTTTGCCATCCGCATGATCAATAAGCTTGGTGTGGTATCAACCCTTATAAAAGGTAATTCATTAACCGGGGTAGTTAATGGCCCGATAGCTACTGCGTCTGTAAACGCGCCTGACGGGATGGTGTTTGACAAGCAGGGGAATTTATACATCGCAAATACAGGCGCAAATATTATCAGCAAAATAACATTCAAGTAACAACAACCTAAATCTTGTACATAGTGCCAAGCCGTTCAGCCACCTAAACCCTGAACGGCTTTTTTTATTTCAGCTCAAACAGATCTGCCAGTAGTTTATAGGATTGCAGCCTGTCGTCAAAATCTTCGGCAATTGTTACCGCTATGATCTCGTCAACACCATAGCTTTCTGCCAGCTGGCTTAAGCGATTTTTTACCATGGTTGGGTTACCGGCCACAACACGCTGGCGATTGTAACGCATGCGGTCCTGCTCTTGCAGGGTATATTCGGTATCCTTTATATCGTCGTAAACATAGGGTTGTATGCCCAGGCCTTTTTCAAACTGAATGAAACGGTGATCCATCACAGCTTTGTGCTGCATTACCTTTTCTTCATCTTCAGAACAGAAAACAAATATGGCCATGTTGGCCTCGGGCTGTGCCAGGTCTTGCGATGGTTGAAAACGATCTTTATACAACTGCACCGCCTGCGCGCCGCCAACAGGGTTAATAAAATGCGCGAACGAAAAGCCCATACCAAAATGCGCGGCAAACAAACCGCTTTGCCCGCTTGAGCTGAGCAGCCACATGGCCGGCACGGTTTGCACCTGCGGGATGGCTCGGATCTTCTGTTGTATAGTTCCCGGATCTGCCGTATCATGAAAGTAATTGCGCAGATCAGCCAGCTGTTCCATGAAATCCTGCTCGGCAAAATGGTTTGACGGGTTTAATATCGAAGCCGTAATGCGGTCGGTACCCGGCGCGCGGCCCATGCCCAGGTCAACCCGGCCCGGAGCCAAAGCTTCAAGCATCCTGAAATTTTCTGCAACCTTTAAAGTACTGTGGTTAGGCATCATGACACCGCCCGAACCAATGCGGATATTTGTTGTTTGCGATGCCAGGTAAGCAATCAGCACCTCGGGTGTTGAACCCGCCAGGCTGCCTGTGTTATGATGTTCTGATACCCAAAAACGGGTAAAGCCTAACTGGTCGGTATATTTTGCTAAAGCGATGGTTTCCTGTACAGCCTGCTCGGCTGTAACACCTTTCCTGATGGGTGATTGGTCTAATACGCTTAATTTGATCTTTGTATCCATAGCTGATGATGAAACACAAAAGTACGGACGACGGCATCAGCAAAATACTATTTGCCGCTATTATGGCATTAGGGTTACAGAGTGAATAATTATTATTAAATTTATCAAACCTAATATTCTAATGAGACCACGTGTATTTATAAGTTCAACTTATTATGATTTAAAATTCTTGAGAGAAAGCTTGGATGCTTTTTTCTCAACAATCAATTTTGAATCGATACTTTTTGAAGCAAACAAAGTAACTTTTGAAATAGGAAAAACTCTTGATGCATCCTGCTTTAATGAAGTGAAAACATGTCAAATGATGGTGCTTGTCGTAGGCGGAAGATATGGATCTGCAATCAGCGAACAAAATATTATCGAAGAGAAAAATATATACGACAAAGAGTACATCTCAATTACAAGGAAAGAGTATGAAACAGCATTGAAACAAAATATCCCGGTTTTTATTTTTGTCGAAAGAAATGTTTTTGCTGAATTTCAAACCTACAAAGCAAACAAAAGCTTCTATGAACGTTTAAAAGATTCTGAATTTAAGTTTTTCCATGTTGACAGTATTAATGTATTTAGATTTATCGAATTCTTTAGTAGCAAAGGAATAAAAACATTCGAAAAGTTAGATGATATAGTTTCTTATTTAAAAGAACAGATAAGTGGAATGTTTTATCTATATCTTGAATCACTTAAAGTCGTAGAAAATCAAAAAGTTATTATAGATGCTGTTTCTGAATTGAAAAGTCTGACAGCAAGCATGAATGAAATGGTAAATGCTGTAGGCAAAATTGTAATTAAAAATCCTACGGATTATGATAAAGTGATTTCTAATCAGTTGGAAATATTAGTAACATTTTTTACTGATAAATTAATGTCAGGTTGTTCATTCCAAAATACCGATTTAACGCTAAATTCTACCCAACTAAACAAACTAACAACTGTTTTTATAGATGAGATCTTATCTAATGAAAAGCTGGTCGAAGAATATTATAAAGAATATAAATTTGAGAAAAGTGAAAAGAATCTTTTAACCGCAATAAACTCGGCTTTAATGAAAATTAACAAGGACGTAATAGTAATCGATTTTGAGATATTTTTAATCGATGATTATCAAGAGAAATTAAAGCCTTTAATTAATACAAATGCTATTAAAAAGCAATTTAAAACCGAATTAAAAAGTGTGTTTGAAATCATGCTAAATAGCCATGAGTACAGGCACAAAAATATTGATTTTTAGCATATTAACTTTTAAAGTGATAAAGGAAAACCACCGCGCCGGTATAGGCCGGTTTCTTTTCATTCTCTATCTCCATGGTAACACCAATGGTTGCCTTGGTTATTCCCCTTAAGTTAGCAATGGTATCTAATCTGGCAATTAAGCGCACCCTGCTTTCAACCACTACAGGTTGCGCAAAGCGGATATTTTCAACGCCGTAATTGATCAGCATTTTAAGATTACGCACATCGGCTATCTGGTGCCAGAAGTATGGCAACAATGATACCGTTAAATAACCATGCGCTATGGTAGCTTTGAACGGGCTTTCGGTTTTGGCCCTTTCAGGATCGGTATGGATCCATTGATGATCTATCGTAGCTTCGGCAAACTGGTTGATCTGTTGCTGGGTTATAGTGTGCCAGTCAGATACGCCTATCTCCAAACCTAAAAGTGCTTCAAACTCGGCATGGTTGTTTATAATTTTCATCTATCAGTATTTATCTGGGTTTACAGACCGTTAAGGTAATACAATAAACCACGTGATAAAAGGATAGATTACAAAAAAACAGCAATGGTAAATTACCATGCTGTTTTACTGAAAAGAAAAAACGGCTTGTTATACCAAAACACCGCCCCCGTCAACAACAATTACTTCGCCGGTGCTGTAACGCTGGCGCATCAGATACAGGTAGCTTTCGGCCACGTCATCGGCTTCTGCCACAAATTTTACAGGTAAAATGTTGGCGTAACTGTTAAAAAGGCTATCCTGATCGGCCTGTGGCATGTTGCTCCATAAATTTGTTTTTACCAGGCCTGGGCATACCATATTTACGCGTATAGGCGCCAATTCAACAGCCATTGCCCGGGTAAAACCCTCCATAGCTGTACAAATGCTGGCGCCGAGCGACCATCCGCTTTGCGGCCTTCTGCTTACTGTGCCGCCGCTTAAAGTGATAGAGCCACCCGGGTTAATATTTGGCGACGCGTATTTTACCGCGGTAAAAGCTCCCCAGTAACGCACGTTAAAAAAGCGCTGCGCGTCGACTAACGACAGGTCGCTGATGTTAGCAAGGTGCAGGCTCTCGCCTGCTGTAAATACTAAATGGTCAAATTTGCTGATGGTATTAAACAGGTGTTTAATTTGCTGCTCATTGGTTAAATCGGTAACAAAGCCTTTGCTATTTGCGGGCAGTTGCCCCAAAGCCGCGTCAACACGCGATTGATTGCTCGATACAATAATAACTTCGGCCCCTTCTGCAGCCGCGGCCCGCGCGGTTGCCAGGCCTATGCCCGAACTACCACCCAGTATAACTATTTTTTTGTTAGCTAATGATGATCTTGAAACGTTTACTGTGTTTTCCATTTGTTTAAATATTTTGATAATACAAATGTCCGCAGCTGAAAACGGGCCACACTTAACAAATGGTAAAAAGCGATCTCAGCGGATATTTTTCCGGATACGGCTAAGCGATTGGGGCGTAATGCCCAGGTATGATGCCACATCGTTTAAGGGTACCCGCAAAGCGATCTCAGGCTGCCGCATCAAAAACATTTTATAGCGGGTGGTCGAGTCATATCCCAGGTAGCCATTTTTAAGGTCGATCTTATCCAGCAAGGCCTGCTGGGTGATCTGGTCTATCAGGGGTTTTAAATAAGGCAATTCGGCGTAAAGTTTAGTAAGCGATGCCCTGCTGAAAACAATTACCTCCACATCGCAAGCCGCGCTGATACTTTCGTGGGCGATGGTATTGTTATTGAAACTATTGAGGATACAGCAAAATTGGTTCTCTTTTAAAAAGAAATACGTCACCTGGTTGCCATGCTCATTCAGCACCATAATGCGCAATACACCATTGCAAACAAAATACATCTCGCGGCAAATATTTTCGGCGTGAAACAGGTACTCGCCTTCTTTGTAGGTACGTGTTTCTGTCGCTGCTATGATGAGTTGCTCATCGGCATCAGGGATAGCGTGGAATAATTTAAGAAAAGCGATGAGCGGATTGGTCATTCATCAAAAATAGGGAAATACCGATGATTATGAATAATGGTTTTACGCCGTGGGGCGGGCTTGCGCGATTCCCCTCTTGAGAGGGGTGTAGGGGTGTGTCCTTGCTGCTTTATTAACACACCCCTGCATCCGCACAATCTCTCGCGCCCCCTCTCAAGAGGGGAACTTATGCGATGACGCTCTTATTAAATTTACTCCACTATCAAATAATTCTGCCCGGTTTGGTTGCCCAATACGCTTTTTACATAGCCTTGGGTAACTTTATCCATCTTAACAGGGATACGCCCCGGAAAATACGGAAAATAAGCCGGCGAGTCTTCTACCACATCGGGCGCTACTGAATTGATCCGCACGCCATTGTCTAACTCGAATGCTGCCGAGCGTACAAAACCATCGATAGCGGCATTGATGGCCGTTACCGCGCTGCCGTAGGCTATCGGATCTATCGCTAATGAGCCCGAGGTTAACGTAAATGAACCTTTAGGATTAATATAATGCTGACCGATCAGCACCAGGTTGATCTGCCCCATAAATTTACTGTCGATACCTTTTCTAAAATCGGCATCCTTCATAGCATTCAGGGGGCCAAAGTGCGCGTCGCCGCTGGCGCTTACCAACGCGTCAAACTTACCCACCTGCTTAAAGAAATTTTCTATCGATTCGTTAGAACTGATATCTACCTGGTAGTCGCCGCTTTTTGAGCCTGCGGTAATGATCTCGTGGTCGTTTTTTAAGGCAGCTACCACGTGTTTGCCAATAGTGCCGCTGGCACCTACAATAATAATTTTCATGATGTGAGTTTATTTATGGTTTGCAAAAACTTCTTTAGCGTGGGCCAGCGCGTTGCTTACCGCGGCACCGCCCGCATAAAAAGTCATTTGTAAAATTACTTCAACAATTTGTTGTTTGCTACTGCCAAGTTTCAGCGCAGCGTCAATATGTGCTTTTAATTGCGGCACGGTATGACCGAGCGTGGTGCATGACGCTATCAGCAGATATTCGCGGGTAAGCAGGTCAAGCCCCGGCCTGGCCATTACGCCCTGCATGGCCCACTCAATGGTCATGTCTACAAAATCGGGGCAGATGTCTTTTAAATTATTTACCAGTTGCTCGCCCGCCTGGCCGCCGTGCAGGTGGTTTAGCAGCGCCAGTCCTTTTTGGTAAGTGTCTGATTTAGTGTTTTCCATAGCGTTTTTTTGACAATATTAAGCCAATACTTTACATTTGTCAAGTAATAACCAATTAGTCAAGTATTGACAAAATTGTCACTATTGTTAGCTATCAGTATGTTAGAAGAAAAAATAATTGAAAAAAAATATAACCAGGCCTGCGACTGCCCCATCACTGCGGCCATTGGCATAGTTGGCGGCAAGTGGAAACCCGTGCTGATCTGGGTGTTAATGCCTGGCCCTAAACGTTTTGGCGAACTGCATAAAACCATCCCCGGCATTGCGTTAAAGGTATTGTCAAGACATTTAAAAGAGCTGGAAGCCGATGGCATCATCAGCCGTAAAGTTTATGCCGAAGTGCCACCACGGGTAGAGTATTCGTTAACAGAAAAAGGCCGCTCGCTGCAAGGCGTTATGGACCTGCTGGCGGATTGGGGGCGTGAGAATATTTTGGAACCGGCTTAACATCGGCCACAAAAAAAGGCGTCCCGATCAATCGGAACGCCTTGTACCTTTTAGCTTTTACCTTTCGGCTTTCGCCTCAATTAAGCCATTTGCCTCCTGATGATGTTCAGCGCGCCGCCGGCTTTAAACCACTCTATCTGCTGTGCATTGTAAGTGTGGTTAACCAGGAACGACTCGGTAGTACCATCCTGGTGGTGCAATACAACCGTTAACTGTTTGCCCGGGGCAAAGGTGGTTAAACCGGTAATGTCTATCTTGTCATCCTCCTGGATCTTGTCGTAATCATTGCTATCGGCAAAGGTAATGGCCAGCATACCTTGTTTCTTCAAATTGGTTTCGTGGATACGGGCAAAAGATTTTACCAATATGGCACGCACACCTAAGTGACGTGGCTCCATAGCCGCGTGCTCGCGTGATGAACCTTCGCCGTAGTTCTCGTCGCCTACTACAATACTGCCAATGCCGTGTGCTTTGTAATCGCGCTGGGTGGCAGGTACGGGGCCGTATTCGCCGGTCAGTTCGTTTTTAACGCTGTCGGCAGTGTTATTAAAGTAGTTGATAGCACCTATCAGCATGTTATTGCTGATGTTGTCAAGGTGGCCGCGGAACTTCAACCATGGGCCGGCCATGCTGATATGATCCGTAGTACATTTACCTTTAGCTTTGATCAGCAATTTAAGGCCGGTAATATCTGTACCTTCCCAGGGTTTAAACGGATCAAGCAACTGCAAACGTGACGATGCAGGATCAACCTTAACCACTACCTGGCTGCCATCCTCGGCAGGGGCCTGGTAGCCGGCATCCTCAACAGCGTAGCCTTTAACCGGCATTTCAATACCCAGTGGCTCATCCAGTTTTACCTGCTCGCCTTTTTCGTTGGTCAGGTAATCGGTAAGCGGGTTAAAGGTCAGGTCACCGGCAATAACCAAAGCGGTTACTACCTCGGGCGATGCCACGAAGGCATGTGTATTTGGGTTACCGTCCTGGCGTTTAGCAAAGTTACGGTTAAACGAAGTAATGATAGAGTTTTTGCGGGTTGGGTCGTCTGTATGACGTGCCCACTGGCCTATACAAGGGCCGCAGGCATTAGCTAATACCACGCCACCCATCTGGCCGAAGGTATCTAAATAACCATCGCGCTCAACAGTGTAACGCACAAGCTCACTGCCCGGAGTGATGGTAAATTCGGCCTTAACTTTTAAGCCTTTATCTGTAGCCTGTTTTGCTATCGAAGCCGAACGGGTAATATCCTCATAAGATGAGTTGGTACATGAACCAATCAAACCAACTTCCAGTTTCTCAGGCCAGTTGTTCTCTTTTACCGCTGTAGCGAATTTAGAGATAGGCCATGCCAGATCCGGGGTAAACGGACCATTGATATGCGGCTCCAGTTCGCTCAGGTTAATTTCGATCACCTGGTCAAAATATTGTTCAGGGTTGGCGTAAACCTCAGCGTCACCTGTTAAGTGTTCGGCAATAGCATCGGCAGCGTCGGCTATCTCAGCACGTTTGGTACCGCGCAGGTAAGCGCCTTGTTTTTCGTCATACCCGAAGATAGATGTAGTAGCACCGATCTCAGCACCCATGTTACAGATGGTACCTTTACCTGTAGCAGAAAGCGATTGCGCGCCTTCGCCAAAGTATTCAACAATAGCGCCTGTACCACCTTTAACGGTTAGTATGCCGGCCACTTTTAATATCACGTCTTTTGCCGATGTCCAGCCTGAAAGCTTACCGGTTAGTTTTACACCTATCAGCTTAGGGAATTTTAGCTCCCATGGTAATCCGGCCATCACGTCGCAGGCATCGGCACCGCCGACACCAATAGCTATCATACCTAAACCACCCGCGTTAGGCGTGTGGCTGTCTGTACCTATCATCATACCACCCGGGAAAGCATAGTTCTCTAACACTACCTGGTGGATAATACCGGCACCCGCTTTCCAGAAACCAATACCATACTTATCAGATACCGAGGCCAGGAAATCATAAACCTCGCGGTTAACGTCAACGGCAGTGTTCAGATCGGCTACGGCGCCAACTTTAGCCTGGATCAGGTGATCGCAATGCACGGTTGAAGGCACGGCAACCTGCGGACGGCCCGCCTGCATAAACTGCAGCAGCGCCATTTGCGCGGTAGCATCCTGCATAGCCACACGGTCGGGTGCGAAGTCAACATAGTCAACCCCGCGGCCAAAAGCCTGTTTGGCATCGCCCTCGCTTAAGTGGGCGTATAATATTTTTTCGGTTAAAGTTAGGTGTTTACCGGTAGCGGTACGGGCAGCAGCCACGCGGGTACTGTACCTGTCGTAAACCTTTTTGATCATATCTAAATCAAAAGCCATCTTGCGTATTTTTAAGTAGTAAGAATAATAGAAACAAACGCTATTTTAAATATAAAAACCAATAAAATAAGCGAGTGCGGCGAATTTACAAAATATAACGTTGAATGTGAAGAAGACTGATTTCCAAACGTTATTTGGATAAGTTCTAAATAGTTGATTAGTGATTAGTGATTAGAGGTTAGTGATTGGTTATTAAGCTAAGCAATTAACAAAGTCACGAGTACGTCTGGCATTGGCCTGCGCTGCATACTCGCGCCGGCAGGTGAGAGACAAAAATCTTTCAATAAAATATCATTTTTTTCGACAAAAACAATTGCTCCATTAATGATTATTTAACTAACTATGAATCAATTACTTACAATCTACACAAAAATTTTGTTTAGAACTTATAGGTGATGTGTAAAACTATCATAAACATCTAAAAAGCTTAACTCATACCTTTATAAATCATGCGGGTCAAACTATTGGCTTGCAATAATTAAGGACTTAAAACAATGAAGTCTGATAAGTGCTTGCAACACTATTCAGACTCCATTCAGTCGAGGCTAGTCACCTCACCAGGTTAAAGATATCCTGGAGTTTTGTTGGTGTAGTTTTATCTACTGACAAAGGTGTATTAAGTATATTATCAGAACAAAATTAATTATACACAATTTGTTAGTAACCCCATTTAAGCGACAAAAAATATCTTCGGGTTGTTCCTGTGTCAGCACCTTACTCAAGGTGAGTATTGTATTATCAAATTAATCTAAAAAAGATTAACGATGAACAATAACAGAATAAAAAACAAGAAGATGAAAAAAATTAACAAAGACCCACGATTATCATTAAATCCACTTTGCGAATATGTAGTTGAAGCGACAGCTTCGAGAAGAAATACGATTATAAAGCAGAGCAAAACACCAATATCTTTTATTACTAAATGGTATAATCAAGCAGAAGATATTTTATCTTTTTATTTGGCAAGTATACGAGACGAGCCAATAGTATTATCGGTTGAAGCTAATCGATTAAGAAAAGGCATATATTCAGATGACATGGAAAAAAAGTATGCTGTAGCAAGTGCCGATGCATTAAAATCTTTTTTGCAGTTTGAACTTACGATAAGAGAAAAACTTGCATCGTATAATTTAGAAATCGCGGTAAATGATAATAAGCATAAATTCATCCTTAGTGGGGTTCAAATTAGCCTTCGACCTGAATTAATTTTAAGAGATAGCGAGGGTAAACAGCAACTCGGATTCTTAAAATTATATTTCAGCAAAAATGAGCCTTTAAGCAAATTGCGGGGCGAAGCGATGGCCTGCTTGACAAAACACTATTTTGAACAAGAATTTGGTTTTAACTTTAAAAGCGAAAGTTGTTTAGTGTTAGATGTATTCAATGGCGTGTTGTATTCATCACCAAAAGCATATAAACGAGTAATTTCAAATATTACTGCCGCTTGCAATGAAATTGTCGACAGGTGGGATAAAGTAGCCGTTTAGAGAATAAAAGGCCCGGGATCGGGCCTTTTATTTTAATCAGAATTTCACACAAACGCTATTGCAGACTTCTTGTTTTGTGGCCTATGTTATCTATAAATACTTCCAGTTTATAAACGCAGCGCTAGATGGCCGGCTATTGGCAACTTGGGATTTCCCAGTTGCGTAACGGTATTTCTTTGTACCACTAACTTAATGGAAGAGTTTCGATTATGAAACGATTTAAATTTTTAGATAGCGAATCTAGATCTTGATAAATTGTATATTCATTAACGGAGTATAAAGTGAGAATTTGTCTAATTTCAGGTATAGCCTTCTTTTTTATAATAAGTTTTTTAAACTTTGAATTTAACAAGATTTCTTCTAGTGGCTTATTGGGGATATGTGAAAGTGATAGCACTCCACGTTGATTAATAACTCTTGCAGAAATCCCTTTGGGGTAGAACACTAAACTTTTATCTAATTTAAAGGGCTCATGTGGCGTGTTTAATACAATCGATTTAATATAATCTAATATGTAAACACAAACATCTTCCTCCGTAGTAGGGTTCTCGGTAGCAAAATACAATGCAACCAATGGGTTTCGAGTCCAATCCAATAATCTAGTTGCAAGTCCGTGATGTTGTGCTAAAGTAAGCCACTCCCAATCGTCTTTCGGCTGGATTATTAAATGAGGTTGGCTATACCTTTTCCAAGAATCTAAGATCGATTGCTCTGTTATAATTCCTGATGTAAAACTTGCAGAATAAGCAGGTCTGCCTACTTTAGGTATAAGTTCCCAATTAATGTTTGAATGTCCACGAAATACATAATTAGTCTCTCGGTGTTTAAATACGACAGAATGGTATTCTTCGAAGGAATTAATTTCAAATTCTCGCACTATTTTATTCTTACGGCAATTAAAGTTTCGAACTGAATCCTGCTAAAATTAGTGGCTGTATTTGTATTTTCTATTTCCCCTTTAGCGGAAAATATATTTACTACAGAAATTTTTCCGCCTCCACCAATCCTATTTTCATCTTGAGATGTCACTGCAATATCAAACTTGATACGTTTATACCCATCATCAATTCCTTCACCATAATTATTTGCAATAATATATTTTTGCCCTTCCATCAAACCATCGGTGACATCAATAATTGTTTGCTTTATGAACTCTTTTAACTCCATTATGCAATATAATGAAATCAGATGATATAATTATATACATCCTCTAAACTTTAGATACTTTGTTCCCGCTAGCGCGTGTATGCGTAGCCAACCACAGCCGAGCATATTCGTGATTTTAACAAATTGCTTAGCTGACGTAGAGATTGCTTCCCCCCAGCTGGCGCGAGTATGCAGCGCTAGCCACAGCCTGGCGTACTCGTGACTTTGAAAATAGCTCAGCTTACGTAGAGATTGCCACACTCGTACCTCGTTCGCAATGACGCACTGAGAGGAAGCAGGCGTCAGACGAAAAGCTTCGGGCGAAAGCAGGTAAAACAATGGTGGGAAAGTGCGGCGGCAAGGGCATTGGTAATTTTGCCTGAAGCGGAAGCCCACGTGCGACAACAAGCGGCAAAAGGACCGGGCCCTTCAGGTTTACCTGATTTGCAGCGCATAAGGCCATGTGCGGCAAAGAAGCATCTCGGCTGATTTGATTTTTTGGTCCATTTTTCATCAAGGAAAAAGGACTAGCCTTAGCGGCAATTGAGCGTCACCAAGCGATAGAAAGCGTTATGTTGAATGTCCTACGTAGAGATTGCTTCGTTCCTCGCAATGACGCGCGGAGAGAATGACGTATTAGAGATTGCCACACTCGTACCTCGTTCGCGATGACGCGCCGAATTAGGCGTAATAATTATGGTAAGAAAACAATGGTAAATCTTCAGATTTCACCTAACTATAATCCCCTCAAACCTGTTATCAACACAATAGGCGCAATAACTATTAAAACAGCTAACAAAACATTTAAAGCGCCTTTAGTTATAGTAAAACCCTGTGCAACAGAAACGCCTATTACAGCGAGGGTTAAATAAAACAACATTATTAATCTAGAGAAATAATAGAAACTTTTTGCAATTGTGTAGTAGGGATTTCCCCATACATGCGGATAATTTGCGCCTGCATAGCCCAGTATTCTCAACGCTATAATACAGCCCATCCCCGCTACAAAAATCACTAAACTAATTAGTGTAGCATATGCCATAATATTGATAATGTCATGCAAGGTCGCTCTCCCTTTTAGCCATATGCCTGCCCAATAAATCAAAAGAGAAAAAACACCAATTCCCATCCAACCGAAAATTGCGCCTAAGCCAATGTTAGTAATAAATGTAAAAAAGAAGGGATTATTAGTATCTGCCAGTTTATAAAATTGTCTCTTTGTCATAAACGCAATACCTGTAATTGCCAGGAATACGTATTGATATTTATAAAGATTGTAAGCGTAAATAGTACCGAAAGCTTTTAGCGGTTTCTTAACAATATTAGATAGTACAACTTTGTAGGCACGTTCCATTGATAAAGGTTTAATATCGCAATTTATAAATTTTTCTCGGCCTACGTAGAGATTGCCACACTCGTTCCTCGTTCGCAATGACGCTTGGAGAGGAAGCAGGACCACCGCTCATTTTGTTGGTGACAACACACAACAAAGGCGGCGCACGAATTAAATACGGTCTTAGTAATGCCCCCGTCAGACGAAAAGCTTCGGGCGAAAGCAGGTAAAACAATGGTGGGAAAGTGCGGCGGCAAGGGCATAGCGTCTTTTTGCAGAAGCACCGGCCTTGTGCGAGCGAAGCATAGGGCAAAATTATGCAGCCCGTGGTTTTACCTGCTTTGCAGCGCAAAGGCCATGTGCGGCAAAGAAGCATATCGGCTGACTTGATTTTTTGGTCCATTTTTCATCAAGGAAAAAGGACTAGCCTTAGCGGCAATTGAGCGTCACCAAGCGATAGAAAGCGTTATGTTGAATGTCCTACGTAGAGATTGCTTCGTTCCTCGCAATGACGCTCGTGGAAAACGCAATGACATAGTAGAGAGCCTAACGGTATTTGGGGCTTGCAAAAAATTCAGACATGCTTTGTATCTTGCATAGTCAACATCAACCCAATCATGAAAAGAACCCTCACCCTCTTATTCCTCCTCACTACCACAACAATCACCTTCGCGCAAAAAGGCATCGACTCGATAAAATGGACGCAGAAGATCCTGGTGCAGGACCAGCCTGTGTTTAGCGACCCTAAGCCCGAGGCCGGGGTTAACCACCAGCGGCACGCGGGCACTTATGGCTCGGAATATTGCCGCTTGCTCAGGCTTAAAGATGGCAGCTGGCTGGCCGGGTATACCATATCCCGTAATAGCGGTTACCGTAACGACCCGAAGGGTGGCCTTGAACTGCAGTTTTCAAAAAGTACGGACGATTGTAAAACATGGCAGGCCATCAGCACCATAACAGACCCGGGCCGCGACCTGGATAATGCCATGATGATACAAACGCCCGATGGCGCTGTGCTGCTGGCCTGCCGGTCGGTACGCTGGCAGGAATCATACATGCTGCCCGTATATAAAAGCACCGACAAGGGCAAGAGCTGGGAAAAGTTGAGCATTATTGACCAAACCCACGGTAAGCCCGGCGAACTGGGCAAACCCGACAAGGGAATTTACGAACCGCATTTTTACCTGTTGGGCGACGGCAGGCTGGCGGTGATGTACGCTAACGAGAAACACGTGGTTGAAAATCCATCATACAGCCAGATCATTTCAGAACGGGTATCGGCGGATATGGGTAAAACCTGGGGCGACGAGATCTTTGTGGCCCATACGCCCGGCGTAAGCGCCTCGCGCCCCGGCATGCCGGTGTGGACCAAAATGAAAAACGGCAGATACATTGCTGTGTTTGAGGTTTGCGGCCCTGAGGGCTGCAACATTTACAACAAAACCAGCGACAACGGCACAGACTGGCCCGTGGGCATAGGCACCCGTATCCCCGACCAATTGGGTGGCCCCTTCATCCTCGCCCTAAAAAGCGGCGACCTGGTGGTAACTTCCAACTCGGCCCAGGTATCGGTAAGCCATGATTTTGGCCTCACCTGGAAAAAGATAAACCCCGCCTGGGACAAAACGCTCTGGCCGTCGTTATACGAAGTGCGCAAGAACCAGGTAGGCGCGGTAACCTCGGCGCATCGCCCACAGGGAGGCAATAATATTAAGATCGCATTGGGGGAAGTGGGGTATTGATTGTAAAGATTGGGCTTGTCGTTTTAACGGTTTTGAAATTATTGGCGACATGATATTGTCAGTAAACAGGAACCTGCAAAATGACCTAAAAGTCAGGAAATCCGTACCAAACTGTATCATGAAACCGGATTTACAAAATCAACTAATTCACTTTAAGCCACTTACAAAAACACCTGTACCAAAGTGTATCATTGGGACACACTTCATTTGGCACACGCGCTCGGGCTAAAGGCAGGCCCTAAAACTCCATAAAACGATTGATCTTTATGTGTACCTTATCGCCCACGTTGTACTTGCCCGGCTCGTCATTTAGCAGCCGCAGGGTGATGCCGTCTTTGGCTACCAGCAGGTCTTCATAACTGCCTTTAAACAGCACTTGCTTTACCGTCCAGTTCTTGCGGGTCCAGCTGCCGGTGGGCGCGGCCCATTCGGGGTAGATCACCACATGCGCGGCACGGGTGTTGATGCCGCAATGCTTAGCTTCATCGGCGGCCAGCACGTTACAATTGGTAAGCAGCTTGGCCGTGTACAGGTTCTGCGGGTTCTGGTACAGCTTCTTGGGGTGCCCCATCTCAATGATCTGGCCTTCCTTTAAAACGATCAGTTCGTCAGCCATCGACAGCACCTCGGCCGGGTCATGCGATACCATGATCACCGTAAGGCCGGTATCATGCACCACCTGCCTGATATCCTGCTGCAAGCCCTCACGAAACGAGGTGTCTACCTGGTTAAAGGGTTCGTCCAGCAGTAAAACCTCCGGCCGGGTGATGAGGGCGCGGGCAATGGCCACGCGTTGTTTCTCGCCGCCGCTTAAAAAGAAGGCCTGCTTGTCAGCAAGGTGCAGTATGTTGAGTTGCTTGAGTACCTGGGTAGCCCGCTCCTCTTTGGCGCCGACGTCGGTATTGGGCATCAGCACGGCAATGTTGTCCCATACCTTAGCGTAAACGTTAAGGCCGTCGGTATCCTGGGTAACCATCTTCATCGCATCATGGCCGGGTATCAGCTTTTCTTCAGGCCCCCAGATGCGCTCGCCCTTAAAATGGATGCTCCCCTCATCAGGCGACAGCAAGCCGTAAAGCAAGCGCAGCAAGGTACTTTTGCCGCTGCCGCTCTCGCCTATTATGGCCGTTATCTTTTGTGGCTGGATGGCCAGATCGGTCCTTTTCACACCCGCGACACGCTCGCCGGGATAGGTTTTTGAGATAGCTGTGGCTTGTAAAAAGGGGGTGTCTGTCATGCCGCAAATATAGCTAAAACGACAAAAGGCTGTCTATCAAAACAGCCCTTGTCATTTTATATATGGAGTTGATGATGTTTAAAAGCCGAAGGTTAAGCCCACTGCGAAGTTCTTCAAACCGGCCTGCGCAGGACTGTTTTCAAACATGTCGTTAAAGTAATACTTGGCAAACAACCCTGCCGAGCCGTAACCAATACGGGTAAAGGCACCGTATTGCAATTTAGTGAAGTGGTAGTCGTCGTCAAACTTTTGTTTGCCGTTTTCATCGCTGATCTGCTTAACACGGCCGCCCAGTAGTAAACCAGCCTCAGGGCCTATAATAAATCGGAAGCGCTTGCCATTGCTGTACTCCCTTGTCCTGAACTCGAACGATAACGGCACACGCAGGTAGGTAGACGAGAAACGGTTCTTGCTGAAATGGATGCTATCCGTAACATAGGTTAAAACAGGCGCGTTTCTTTGTATAGTGATGTCTTTGCGCAGGCGAAGCAATGTCCAGTCGAACCCGCCTGACAGATAGATCTTGAAGTGCGGCGTAAAGCGATAGCCAAACTGCAGCACATCAAAACCCACATTGCTAGATTTCCATGAGCGATAGCTTAGAAAGTCATTCTTAGGCGACAGGGTGAAACTGCCGTTATCGATAAGTGTGGTCAAACCCAGATCGAACCGCGAAAAGGTGATCCCAAAGTTAAAACCCGATGGTTTGGCGTCATGAAGCAGCACGCTATCGCGGTGCGCCCTGAAGTCGCCAAATTTAACCTTTGTCTTTTTTGTGGTAGATATGGTGGTATCATTTCCATTAACAGTTGTAGTGGTGGTAGTAACCGTAGTTGTAGTTTGTGCAAAGCCCAGGCTTGCCGCGCCGCATAGCAATGCGGCTATTATTAAACGTTTCATTTTGTGTATGTATTTAGATTATATGCAAATTATTGTTTCTTAATTTTAATTACCCCAAGGTTTACCCCTGTTACGTTCGATTCGGTGTCGTCATCATCACTGTCACTAAACTCTATCAGTTTGTCCTGGCGTTTATCAACCTTTGCTATCAACACATTTATCAAACCTCCCAGGCTGCGTATGCCATGTTTTTTCGCAGGTTCTGATTCTTCATTCCCTGCGGATGCCATTACTATCGGTCTTTCAGTCACGGCCTGAGCAGATATGCCGGTAGCTTTGGGATTTAGCTTAACATCCGGCAAAACAGGTTTTGTATTAGCGATTGAAGCATCCGGTATAGCGGCAATTAATCGTTGATCGTCCGGCTTACTCTGTTGCACCTCATTGTCTTGGTTATTTTCCTTGTCGGTTACAGGCTCTATCACCTTGTGTACAGGCAAACTATTCTTATGTTGATGATTTGCAGCAACAGCAATCTTGTCTGATGGTTTAGCTTGGTCAACCGGGCCTGCATTTTGATTATCTTCTTTACTGATTGCGGGCTTAATATGTGTAGCAACTAATTTGCTCGGCTTATTATCCCCGGTTGTCGGTTTATCTTTCCTCAAAAACAAGGCCCCTGCGGTAAGCAGTACAACAATTGTAGCGGCGATGCTTAACCATGGCAAAACAGTTCTTGTAGATTTTTTGCCATCCAGTTCGTCGGCAATATTGTTCCAGACCATGGGTGATGGTTCTGCTTCAAAATCTTCAAACTTCGAGCTAAAGATCTCGTCAAACTCCTTATCCTGCATATCCATATTTCTTATCCTCCATTTTTAAAACCATGTCTTTTAATATTGCCCGTGCTCTTGATAACTGCGATTTTGAGGCACCTTCTGTTATACCCATCGTATCGGCAATTTCTTTATGCGAATAACCCTCAATAGCATACAGGTTAAACACCATTTTATACCCGGGCGATAGCTGCTGAATAATTGCCAGCAAGTCCTTTGCGCCCATATTTGTTAAAGCTGCCGGGTTAACAGACGGCTCATTGCCTGTCTCTGTCACATCCATTACCTGTACCAGTTTATGGTGCTTGCGGTAATACTCGATAGCACTGTGCACCATTATCCGCCTTAACCAGCCTTCAAAAGAACCGTCGCCCCTGTAATCATCCAGCTTCTTAAACATTTTAACAAACCCGTTTTGCAGCATATCCTCGGCCTCCATCTTATCCGTAGCATACCGCATGCAAACACCCAACATCTTTGATGCGAACTGCTTGTACAGCATTTCCTGCGCTTTACGTTCGCCTGCTTTGCAGCGGGCTATCAGTTCATCAATTGTATAGGTAGGTTTTAGTAGCATCATTTGTAAGTAAGATGAAGGATATGAACAAATGGTTGCATGGGGTTGTAAATAATTCTGATAATTATTTAAGATAGGCAAAATGAGAAGTATAAACAGGTTATTTATACACTCGCAAATTCGGAGAGAGAACGGATGATGTTTATTAAGTCAGTTGAAAGGTTTATTTCTCCCTAAACCTCTTATAGATCTTCACTGCCATCATCAACACAATGGAGAACGCTATTATCCCCACTACGCCAAAGATCCAATTGAGCGAATTTTTAAGTACCACCAGGAAAACTATGGCGAACAGAATGAGCGTTGCTAGCTCATTCCAAAGGCGCAGTTGGGTCGAGGTCCATTTGTAGATACCTTTGCGCATCTGGTTCATTTTATGCTGGCAGATAAAATGGTAAGCTATCAGGCCCGCTACAAAAGTTAACTTGATATGCATCCATGGCATTTGTAACCAGGCTGGCACCAGGCAAAGCATGGTAATACCGGCAGCCAAAACCAGGTACATGGATGGTGTAGTGATGATCCACCACAACTTACGCTCCATGATCTCAAACTGCTCTGAAAGGATAGTGCGCGCAGGCTCAGGTTTTTCCTGCGCTTCGGTATGGTAAATAAACAGGCGCACCATGTAAAATAGCCCCGCCATCCAGCAGACTACAAATATAATGTGTATGGCAAGAATGTATTGGTACATACCCCTTAACCCCCTAAAAGGGGAACTTAATGCCTATTTATTTAAGATAGCCCCACCGCTATTATTCCCCCTTTAGGGGGCTGGGGGGGGTATTGTTTAATTATTTCTACCGCATACTTAACATTATCAAAAGGAATATCAGGCATAATGCCGTGGCCCAGGTTAAATATGAAACCGTTCTCACCTTTCATGCGGTCAAACAAGCGGTAAATTCTTTCTTTAATTACTTTTTTATCGGCGTACAAAATATGCGGATCAAGGTTGCCTTGTACGGCTACGCCTTGCGGCAAACGTTTTTTAATATCCAGCAGATCAACATTCCAGTCTATCGAGATCACATCCGGTTTGGCCTCGGCCATTAGCGGGGCAAAAACCGAACTACCTTTACAAAAAGAAATAACCGGGATATCTTTCCTGTTTAATTTGCTAATGATCTCTGCGATATAGCGGTGCGAAAACTCTTTGTAATCGTCCCAGGCCAAAGCTTGCGCCCAGCTGTCAAAGATCTGTACAGCATTTACACCGGCAGCAATTTGCAGGTTAAGATAATCTGCGGTAACTGTCGCAATTTTTGATAATAGCTGATGCGCCATTTCTGGCTCATTGTGCAGCATCAACTTGGTAAGCTTAAAATCTTTTGACGAGCCACCCTCTACCAGGTAACTCATCACCGTAAAAGGCGCGCCCGCAAAACCTATTAATGGAATGCTGCCATTAAGGCGCTGCTGAATTACTTTTATCGCGTCAGCAACATATTGCAGTTCGCCCAGGCAATCGGTATTTAAGTTGTCGATGTCCTTTTGCGTACGTACCGGGTTGGCAAACTTTGGCCCTATGTTTTGGGTAAAGCTTAACTCGCCGCCCATGGCCTCGCCGGTAACCAATATATCCGAAAATAAGATCGCGGCGTCAATATCCAACAGATCAACCGGCAACATCGTTACATCGGCCGCTATCTCGGGCGTTTTACACATTTCCAGGAAAGAATATTTGTTCTTTATTTCCCAGTATTGCGGCATAAACCGGCCAGCCTGGCGCATCATCCATACGGGTGGGCGTTCGGTTGGTTCAGAAAATGCAGCTTTTATCATTAATGAGTCTCTCATGTTTTGTTTAGAATCAAGAGGCAAGAATCAAGATTCAAGACACTCTTTTATTTTGAATCCGAGAAAGATTCATCACCTCTTGGTTCTTGATTCTTTTCTCTTGATTCTATTTTACTATTTCTTATCTAATTCATCATGAAGGCGTTTTATCACTTCCTTCATTTTGGCGGTTATTTTTTCTTCATGCTTATCGGCCAATGCCAAATAGGCTTTAGCCTTAGCAAAATCATTATGCCTTATGCTGATATTGGCTACATGCACCAACGCGGCAACATGATCGTTTGCTGATCGCAGCGGGTATAGTGCCGCAATCTCATAATGTTTTTCGGCTTCATCATAATCCTGCTTTTGCAGGCAGATACCGCCAAATATAAATTCATAAAAGCCACGGCGTTTTTTACTCAGCCACTCCGGGTTATTTACCTGCAACAGGAGTGCCTCGGCTTTATCATAATCTTTATTATGGAATGCCTTGGCAGCCAGCACAATAGTGCCTTCTTTAAAATAGCCCCATATCAGCAGGAAAATAAACATTACTATGACAGCGGCCACTTCATAAACCCGCAGGTTAACAGCTACCGCCAGCATAATAATAAAAGCGCCTACAACTAATATGCGTGCCCTGTTGGTAAACATTAATTAGTGCTGATCTGTAAATTTATAGCCAACACCCCGTATAGAATGGAAATAAACAGGGTTCTTTGGATCAGGTTCAAAATATTTACGGAAGGTCAGGATAAAGTTATCAATAGTACGGGTTGATGGATAAACGTCATAGTTCCAAACAGTTTCCAGTATCTGCTCGCGCGATACGGCATCATTACGGCGCTCAATCAGCAGCTTTAGCAACATGGTTTCTTTTTTAGTCAACGGCGTGATGCTTTCATCGCCGTTAACTAACTCGAACGAGTTAAAATGGATGGTTTTATCGCCGATCTTGTAGCTGTTAAATTCTTTCAGATCATCACCTTTTAAGCTGCGTTTAACCAGGTTGTTTACGCGCAGTATCAGCTCTTCCAGGTTAAATGGTTTGGTCAGGTAATCGTCCGCGCCTTTTTTCAAGCCGGCTATTTTATCTTCGTTAGTGTTTTTGGCAGTAAGGAACATAATAGGCACCTCAGAGTTTTCCAGCCTGATAGTTTCGGCAACTACAAAGCCGTCAATTTCCGGCATCATTACGTCAAGTATCACCAGGTTAAAGCGCTCTTCTTTAAAGATCTGTAACGCTTTTTTACCGTTATTGGCGGTTGATACCTTATAACCTTCTAACTCAAGGTTAAGTTTAATTGCCTCTAAAAGATGTTCCTCATCTTCGGCCAGTAAAATTCTTTTCTTGCTTTGCATGTTATATACACTAATTTTTAATCGAATTTAGGCGAATTTTACGAATAAGACTAATTCGCTAAAATTCGTGCAATCCGTGTTTCGTTCTTAAAAAACAACCTCAAATACGCTTCCCACAGGGCGATTGTCTTTGACCCTGATGCTTGCCTCATGCTTATCCAGTACTTGCTTTACAATGTATAAGCCAAGGCCGGTACCTTTTGTATTACGAGTATCTTCACTGCCCACCCGGTAAAATCTTTCAAAAATACGGCTTTTTTCCTCGTCGGCTATACCTATGCCATGATCTGCAACCTGCAGGTATATTTTGCCTTCTTTTTGATATAGTTTAACGTCTACCGGCTCGCAAGGGCCGGAGTATTTTATAGCATTTTCAACCAGGTTGGTTACTACCGAGGTTAACGCGAACTTATCGCCGGTAAATTCAATTTTGGGTTCTATCTCGGCATTGATAATTTTCTGGCTGCCGTCGCATTTGGTTAGTTGCAAGCGGTTAACAATACTATCAACCAATACCGATAAGCTAAAGCTTGCTTTAGGGAAACTGTACGAGCGGTTTTCAATTTTTGCTGCCAGCAGCATATTTTCTACCATATCGTCCAACCGCTCAATATCCAGTAGTGATTTATCAATAAAGTCAAGGATCTGCGCTTTGTTGAGGTCTCGTTTTTGAATGGTTTGCAACAATAGTTTGATAGATGCCAACGGCGATTTAAGCTCGTGTGTTACCGATAGCAGGAAATTCTTTTTTTGCTCCTGCAGCCTTTGTTCCCGGTTAAATGATTTATGCAGGTAAATAGCGCCGACTACAAAAACCAGCACAAATACCATCCCCTCGCCCATGATCATACCGGTGCGGCCGGGTTGCGATTTAACCAGCATATAGCCCCACCAAATCAGTTCGGCTACGGCGTAGGTAATGAGCGCATAAAAAATCACAAAGGACCTTTTCATAATCAATTATTTTTTAAATACTAAATCCAGGCTATCAAATATAGCTCTTTTAGCTTTCTCCAAATCAATTTTAGTATGTGCCGATGATATAAAACCAACTTCATAGCCTGACGGGCCTAAATATATCCCGCGGTTGATCAGTTCGCGGTGTAATACTTTAAATTTCTCCATGCTGGCAGGATCTATTTCCTCGGCTGTGCTGATGGTTTCTTTACCTGTAAACGCGAACCAGAATATCGACCCAATGCTAAACACCTTAAATTTATAATTACGCGCTGTAGCAAATCGCTGTATAGCTTCGGTAAACTCTTCCGTCTTTTTGTGCAGGTCTTTGTAAAAGCCCATGCGTAGTAACTCGGTTAATTGCGCGATACCGGCAGCCATTGCAACCGGATTGCCTGAAAGTGTACCTGCCTGGTAAACGCCGCCATCAGGCGAAATATGCCCCATGATCTCGGCCGAAGCTCCATACATCCCCACCGGTAAACCACCGCCTATGATCTTGCCATAAGTGATAATGTCCGGCTTGATGTCGTAATATCCGGCAGCGCCTTCAAACCCTACACGGAAACCCGAGATCACTTCGTCAAATATCAACAGCGTTCCGTTTGCGGTACAAATTTCACGCAATGCCTGTAAGTATTCTTTGGTTTGCAGCAATAAGCCATTATTTGCCGGTATCGGTTCAATAATTACCGCGGCTATCTGGTCTTTAAATTCGGCAAAGGCTTTTTGCAAGGCTTCGGTATCATTAAGGCTTACAACAATAGTTTCGTCGGCAAATGATTTAGGCACACCTGCCGATGATGTTTCGCCAAAAGTCACCAGGCCCGAGCCTGCTTTAACCAGCAATGAATCTGAATGGCCGTGATAGCAGCCTTCAAATTTCAGGATCTTGTCGCGTTTGGTATAACCACGGGCCAGCCTGATGGCCGACATTACAGCCTCTGTGCCCGAACTTACAAAGCGCAGCTTTTGGATAAATTTATTGTTTTTGAGGATCAGTTCTGCCAGTTCATTCTCCAGCGCGGTTGGTGCGCCGAAGGACATGCCGTGCTGCATTACCTCAATTACTTTCTCTTTAACTTTTGGGTGGTTATGGCCCAGGATCAGCGGCCCCCATGAACAGCAGAAATCAATAAATTCGTTATCATCCGCATCCCAGATATGGCTGCCGTCGCCTTTTTTTATAAACAGCGGCGTACCGTAAACCGACTTAAATGCCCTAACCGGCGAGTTTACTCCACCCGGAAAAAACGTCTTTGCCTTAGCATACAGCTCTGCAGATTTTTCCCTGCTGATATCCGGCTTACCTGTAGTATTTACCGGCACATCATCCTCACCCGAAAACATTTTTTTTATTGAATCTAACATCTTTCTTAGCGTAAAGCTGAAAGCAAAAAGCTCAAAGCTTGTTTTATTTATCCAAATTGTTTCTGCTACTCAGCTTTCTGCTTTAGCCTTTCAGCTTTTCGCTCTCTACAGCCATTTATTCCCCAACACCTCTTTTGCGTGATACGTTAATATCGCGGTAGCGCCTGCACGGCGGATACTTGTCAACACTTCTGTAACCGCACGTTGCTCATTTAGCCACCCTTTTTGTACCGACGCTTTTAACATGGCATATTCGCCGCTTACGTTGTAGGCTGCAACCGGTAGTTCGGTATCGTCTTTTATTAATTTTATTACGTCAAGATAAGCTAATGCCGGTTTTACCATTAAAAAGTCGGCCCCCTCTGCCTCATCTAATCTTGCTTCAATTAATGCTTCGCGCTGGTTAGCCGGGTTCATCTGGTAAGTCTTTTTATCACCAAACTTGGGGGCAGAGTTTAAGGCATCTCTAAACGGATTATAAAACGCGCTGGCATATTTGGCCGAGTACGACATGATAGACACGCCTGTAAACCCGTTATCGTCCAATGTTTTGCGGATATAACCCACACGGCCATCCATCATATCGCTTGGCGCAATAATATCCGCGCCCGAGCGTGCATGAGCCAAAGCCATTTTTCCTAAAACCTCAAGCGTTTCATCATTTAAGATCTCGCCGTTTTCAACTATGCCGTCATGCCCGTCACTACTATATGGATCCATAGCTACATCGGTAATAACACAAGCCTCGGGGAAGTTCTTTTTCACCTCGCGGATGGCACGTAAATACAGGCTCTCGTCACGGTGGCTTTCGGTAGCATATTTATCTTTCAGCTCTTCGCTGATGTTTGGAAACAGGTCGAACGAGTTTAAGCCCAGCTTCAGGCAGCTCTCTATCTCGCGCAGCAAATTATCTATAGAATACCTGAAGATACCGGGCATAGATGCCACCTCAGTCTTCTGATTGTTACCCTCAATAATAAACAGCGGGAAGATCAGGTTAGCAGCGCTAACATGGGTTTCCTGCACCATTTGGCGGATAACTTCACTCTTACGGTTTCTTCTTGGTCTTTGTAACATATAGCCCCCCAGCCCCCTAAAGGGGGAGTTTCTTAATTTTTTATATTGACTTAGCCCATTATTCCTCCCCCTTTAGGGGGTCGGGGGGCTTACAGCCCAAACACCGCCTCTGCCAGCCCGACTTCATCGGGCGAGAAAGGCAACGTATATTTTACGCCCATTTCATCAAATTTTTTGCCGGTTGATTTACCAATGGCGATCACTTTTTGATATGGGTCTAACAAATTATCAGCAAAATAAGCGTCGACGTTTGACGGGCTGGTAAAAACCAGTACCTCGGCGCCTGTGCCTTCTACATCGTCTTCAAGCACTGTTTCATAAACTGCCAGGTCTATTACTTTGGTATCGGCAGATAAACCTTTCTGGATACTTTTTAATGAATCCTCGGCACCGGGGAATAACACCTGTGTGCCGTTGGCTACTTTGGCAAACTCTTCGGCTACGTCGGCCGAGTCATTGCCTAAGCCGGTAAAGTCGGCAAAGTGCCCTTTGCGGCGCAGCATTTCTTCACTGCCTGCACCCATCACCCCAAACTTAACGTCTTTAGGTAACAGCGGGTTTAGCTGGAAGAAGTATTCGACAGCATTTTTGCTGGAAAAAAAGATCCAGTCGATATGCTTTAGTATGTATGAATCTAACTTGGTAATAACCGGTACGGTACGGATCAATGAGCGTGCATCTATCTGCACATGATGTTTTGCCAATGCGCGTTTAAAATAGCTTTGGTCTGATACTTCGCGCGATATGAATACGCTTTTGATGATCTTACGATCAGGGTTAAACGCGGCAACCACTTTTGCCGAAAGGCCTTCTGTTTGTGGTGCTTCTAAAAACAACCTGTCCGGAAATTCATCACCGGCTTCGGCTTTCGAGGTGAATACCTGGAACAAGCCATCCTCTTTGCGGCAGTAGCACCCTAAAGGTAAATGGCAGCCACCGCCAAACAGTTTTAATACGGTACGCTCAACCGCCAACTCTTCTGCAACATCCGGGTGGTGCAGTACCTGTAAGGCTTCAAATAATTCGGTATCGCTTTCGCGGATCTGGATGGCTAAAACACCTTGTGCAGGCGCGGGCACTATTTCGTTAGGTGTAAGTTCTTCAACATGAAACTCGCTCAAGTCGATACCTAAACGGCTTACACCGGCCTTTGCCAGCATAATGGCATCGTATTTTTCTTCGCGCAGTTTGTTGATACGGGTGGGTACGTTACCGCGCAGGTCTTCAATTTCAAGATCAGGCCGGTAAGCCAGCAGTTGTGCCTTACGGCGATTGGATGAGGTACCTACAGTAGCACCGTATTTAACAGACAGTTTTTGTTTAACATCCACGCAGTCTTTCAAGATCAACAGCAATTCAGATGGGTCTTCCCGTTCTGATACTGCCGCGATGATGAGTCCCGGAGGGTTTTCTGTAGGCAGGTCCTTGTGGCTGTGTACCGCAATATCAATGGTGCCTGCCAGTAATTCTTCTTCAAGCTCTTTGGTAAAAAAACCCTTGCCTTCTAATTTATCAAAACTTAAATTAAGTATGCGGTCGCCTTGCGTTTTAATGATCTTCAATTCAACATTGATATTCACTTTTGCCAGACTGTCCTTTACAAAATTAGCCTGCCATAGCGCCAATTCGCTGCCGCGGGTTCCTATAATTAATGTTCTTTCCAAAGGGTTACTTTATTTGCAACCGCAAATTTAATTTTTTATACCGATGGTTATAGTTTTTATTAATGTTATGAAAATTAGGTGACAACTTAATGAGCGATTGAGTGAATTAGTGAGTGAGTGAATGGAAAACAATTAATAATCTGCCTTTCGACTGTCCCTTAAAAAGTTATTATTCGCTTCTTAAGCTTTTTACAGGGTTGGCAATGGCCGCTTTAATTGTTTGAAAACTAAGTGTGAACAATGCCGTAAAAAATATCCCTGCTCCGCTTATCGCGAAGATCCACCAGCTAAAGCTTGTACGGTCGGCAAAGCCTTGCATCCATTTGTGCATAGCCAGCCATGAAACCGGGCAAATAATAACGAATGACAGCATTACCAAATAAACCAACTCTGTTGATAGTAAGGTTACTATCTGCGTTACAGAAGCACCCAGTACTTTACGTACGCCAATTTCTTTTGTGCGCTGGTTAGTTGTAAATACCGCCAGGCCAAACAAGCCCAGGCAACTTATAAATACGGATAAGCCGGTAGCCCAGCTCAATAATTGCGAAATATGCTGCTCTTTATTATACAGGCCGATAATTGATTCATCAAAAAAATGATAGTCAAAATCATCATCCGGGTAAATGCTTTTCCACGCTGCCTGCACTTTAGCGATAGCGGTCTTCCAATCATTACCGCCCGCATTTTGGGGCTTTAAAGCAATATGAAACGTACCCTGGTATCGCATATCTTCGGGGTAGATCGCCATCGGCTTGATAGGGGCGTGTAACGATGCCTGGTGAAAATCGCCAACAATACCTACTATTTCTCGTTTTTGCGTTTTATCAAAAAACACCAGTTTGCCAATGGCGTCTGCAGGGTTTGTAAACCCGAGTATGTGCGCGTAAGTAGTATTTATCAGCATTGCCGATGATGTATCGCTTTGCTTAATATTACGTCCGGCCAAAAGTTTGATTTGATATATTTTAATATAATTTTCGTCGCCTGATTTATGGTAAAGCTCTGTTTTGATCTCTTTTTTGCCATCGCGATAGCTAACATCATTTGAGCTCCATCCACCTGATGACGGAACATCGCCGCCCAGGCTAACCAGTTCAACCTGCGATAAGCTTTTTATCTTATTAATAAAAACTTGTTTTAAGTGCGCGTCCTGGTTTTTCCAGGGGATGTTGATATATACAATAGCTTCTTTTTTAAACCCCAGGTCTTTGTGCAAGGCATAGTAAATTTGTTTACTTACTACCAGGGTAGCTATTATAAAAAATTGAGCGATAGCAAACTGTGTAACAGTGAGCGATTTGCGCAGCCATGACCTGCCTGTACCCTCGGTCGCAGAAAATTGGTTCTTAAGTATTTTAACAGGCTGGTAGCGCGATAACACCAGGGCCGGGTAAAATCCGGAAATGAAACTGACCACCACAAGCAGCACCAACGCAAAAAGAAGTATAACCGGTTGGCTTAATAAATTAAATTTCACCTCCGCAGAAATAAAACCCGAAAATAGCTTTAAAACAACCGGTACTAACGCCACTGATATGATAACGGCCAGTAGCGTAACAAAAAATGTTTCGCTTAAAAACTGCCCGATCAGTTGCAGACGGGTGCTGCCCATAGTTTTACGGATACCTATTTCTTTGGTTCGCTGTGATGCTTGCGCAGTGGTCAGGTTAATGAAATTGATACAGGCAAGCGCCAGTAAAAACAAGCCGATAACCATTAAACCGTATAAAGTAGGCTTGTTAACAGCTTCAGTACTGATAGCATGGTAGTTTTCGTTAAAATGGATATCGTTTAGTGCTTGTAATCTAAAATTGGTTTTATAGCCGTCTTTTCCCTTTTGATCGGGCTGATATTTAAGCAGGACTTTTCGTAGCTGCTGCTCGATACCCGTTACGTTAGATGCAGGCGTAAGTTTAACAAAAAATTGCGACGAACCGTTTGTTGCAGCCCACTGCGACTGCTGTTCTTTAAGATTTTTATTTGTTTGGATAGTAGCATACGAAATAAAATCATGAAACTTAAAATCGGTGTTTTCGGTAAATGGTTCAATAATTCCGCATACGGTTGTTCTTATGGAATCGTCATAAACAACCTGCTTCCCCAACATATCCTGGTAAGATAAAGCCGGGAAATATTTCTTTGCCTGATCTGCAGACAATACTACCTGGTTTAACTGGTTGAGCGCAGTTGCCGAGCCTGCAAGCCAGGTGTATGAAAAAATATCAAAATAACGCTTATCCGCATAAACAATATCATCAACGTTTTTAAGCTTGATCTCTGACGGGCCGGGGATATTTACTTTATAATTTTGCAGGTAAACCGGTGCAGAATTTTCAATGCCGGTAACTTCGTTTTTTACCGCGTCGGGCAAACGGCCGGTTACTCCTTTATTGTAAAAAGGCTCGCCCGAAAACATATAATCTGTAACAACACGATAGATGCGCTCTTTGTCTTTGTGAAACTTGTCGAACGTAAAATCATGATAAACGATCAGGAAAATAACCAGCGAGGCACTGATACCTATAGATAAGCCGATAACATTGATAAACGTTAACAGCTTATGCCGCCTGAAATTATATAATGCTATTTTGAAGTAATTTTTTATCATGATCAAATAAGATTAGGATTCTTTACTCAGACTTTAAACTATTAACCGGATTAGCTAACGATGCTTTTACAGTTTGCCAGCTCACGGTTGCAAGGGTTATCAGCAGCGCGCCTGCTCCGGTTAGGGCGAAAATCCACCAGGACAGCTCTACACGGTAGGTATAATGCGATAACCATTGTTGCATAAAGTAATTAGCCAGCGGCATAGCAATCAGCAGCGATATGGTTACCAATACCACAAACTCTGTTGATAGTAAGCGCCATAAACCAACAACCGAAGCGCCTAAAACCTTGCGTACGCCTATCTCCTTTTTGCGTTGCTCTGCTACAAACGACGCCATACCGAACAGCCCCAGGCAACTGATAAAAATAGCCAGTATGGTAAATACGCCGGCAAGCTTGCCTACGCGCTCTTCTGTCGCAAATTTTTTGGCGTAATCAGTATCAACAAAATGATAGTCGAATGGGCTTTCCGGATCGTAAGCGTTATAGATCTTTTTGATCTTGGGCAAAGCTTCCGCCATGCTCATTTTAGGGTTAACGCGAATTTGCAAAACATCGCCCGTGCCTTTCAAAAAACCATACAAAGTAGGTTTGGCGGGCTCAAACGGCGACGTTACTACATCTTTAACAATACCTATAATGGTATAATTACTGTCAAAATGCACTATTTTACCCAACGGATTTTTCAAATTCATAAAATGGGCCGCCGATTCATTAATGATAATGGCCGAAGAGTCAGTACCCAATTCAGGTGAAAAATCACGCCCTGCCATTATCTTCCAACCCACGGTTGCACCATGATCACGGCTAACAGCAACAATCCCGAAATTATCCTGCAGTTTAGGATCTTTTCCCTCCCAGGATAATCCGCTAAAGTTGTTCCATATTTCAGTAACCGGGCTGGTTGCAATACTCATGGCCGCTACCGCTCCTGATGTAATCAGATCATGCTTAAAAGCTTCATAATGCTGAGTACCGCCGGTAATATTTTGCGTCAGCAGCAGTCCTTTTTGGCTATAGCCCACGGGCCTGTCTTTAGAGTAATTAACCTCCATAAATATCACCACGGTACCTATAATCAGCGCTACCGACACTGCAAATTGTACCACTACCAAGGCCTTACGTGGTATGGCAGCCATCTGGCCTGCCTTAAAAGTTCCTTTTAATACTTTTACCGGATTAAATGACGATAAATAAAGCGCCGGGTAACTGCCCGCAAGCACGCCGGTAAACACCGTAAAGAATATGCACAATAGCCAAAAAAAATAATTAGTGTAAGGGATATGAATATCGCTTTGAGCAACTTGATTAAACCATGTCAGCGATAGTTGTACCATAAGCAAAGCGAAGAAAAAAGCCAGAAAAGCCAGCAACAGCGACTCGGCATAAAACTGTGCGACCAATTGACTGCGTAACGAACCTATCGCTTTACGGATCCCTACCTCTTTGGCACGTTTCTCGCTACGTGCCGTGCTTAAGTTCATAAAATTGATACAAGCCAGTAATAGCACAAACACGCCTATCATGATAAACATTTTGACAAACTGAATTTCGCCGCCTACGTTTTTACCATTTTTAAATTCCTGATATAAACGCCAGTCGCCCATGCGTTGCAAAAATAATTGCGCTTTAAACGACAAACCAACCTCATCATGATTAAGCGCCAGCCCTTTCATTTTCAAATCTTTGATGTGAGTGTTCACCACATTAATATCAGCGTTTGGTTGTAATTCGGCATATATCGCCCATGAATTTCGCCCCCACATGGTTACCGCGTCTTTTAAGTCGGGGCTGGTGGTCATGTATAATTCCCATGAAGCTATATAATCGCTGTGCTCTTTAAGTGATGTTGTTTTAGGCAAGTCTTCATAAACACCGGCAACCTTTACATTTAATTTATTATCGATTTTTAATGGACGGTTAATAGGATCGACATCGCCAAACAATGCTTTGGCTAATGATGCCGATAAAATTACAGACGAGGGATCTGATAAGGTATTTAGCGAGCCTTTTAACCTGCGAAGCGTAAACATTTCAGGGCCTTTTGCTTGCATAAACATGCCATTAACGCGTAGCTTACGATTATCTGCCGTCAAAACATTTTGGGTAGGGCGAACCATTACTACTGCTTTAAAATCGTGCTGATACTCGCGGCTTAACTGGTAACCTAATGGCATAGGTAATGATCTGTTGGTGTTAACCTCGCCGTTCATGGTTTCATTTTGTATTACCCTTACTATGTTTTTATAATTTTTATGGTAATGATCAAACGTAAATTCATTATAAACCCATAAGCCTATTAGCAGGGCTACCGCCATGCCGATGGATAAACCGCCGATGTTGATCAAAGCCGTAAACTTATTTTTACTCAGGCTTCTCCAGGCTATCTTTATGTAATTTTTGATCATACTTAAATGAATAAAAATATTCATTAAAAAGCACACAATACTATGCCATTAAAATAAATACCTATATATCAATACATTACAAAAATAAAGAGTGCACTATTGTAATAAAAACGAACAGTACCCGTGCGGTTACGAAACAACGTCGGCAAATTTCTCCATATAATTTAAGCCCCTGTCCAATTTTGCTAACCCCGGTCGTCATTAAGGTATAATTTCAACAAAAAAAATACACAATGGAACAAAGAATTAATGCTTTTGAGAAAGCACCGGGCGCTTTAAAGGCCCTGTATGGTGTAGGCGGTTATTTGGCTAAATCCCCCGTTGAGGGCCGGCTTTTAGATCTGATCTATTTCAGGGTATCGCAAATTAATGGTTGTGCTTTCTGTTTGGATATGCATTCAAAAGACCTGCGCGCCAAAGGCGAAACAGAACAGCGCCTGTACATGATAGCTGCCTGGCGCGAAGCTACCGTTTACACTGACCGAGAGCGCGCCGCGCTGGCCTGGGCCGAAGCCGTAACCAAACTTACCGGCAATGATGTGCCTGATGCTGTTTATAATGATGCCAGAAAACAATTCTCAGAAACCGAACTGATAGACCTGACACTGGCCGTTACCACCATCAATACCTATAACCGCATCAATATCGCGTTCCGTACGCCGGCTGGTAGTTACCAGGTTGGGCAGTTTGCGTAAATGCTTAAACCTGTTAAGACTTACGAAGTTTTTTAAACTTCGTAAGTCTTTTCAATCCTAAGTGTCTTTTAAATCTTTAAGATCTAAATATGTAAAACTGGGGCGTTTATTTTTTTCGATATAAAAGCGAATCAACAAGCTTAAATTTTTTCTACTTATATTTAAATTGTCAATTCTTAAAGATATTTCATTGCTATCAAGCTTTGTTTTATAAGTAAAATGATAATAAGTAGATCTTCCCATTTCTAATTTAGTTACACCAGCTTCGGTTATATATTCCCAATAATAAAATGGGTTGTTAACTGTTTGTAAGCCTTTTTCATTCAGTATTATTTGAGGCGATTCATTTGTAAAATTTTTTAATTTAAAATACAAAAAAGCGCCGCCAACTACAAAGCACAACAAAGCACCTGCTAAATAATCAATACCAAGTGTTAGACAATATATACCAAAGACCAATGCCAATATGGATAAAACTATAGTGACTAGCTCCTTTGATTTTGAGTAATATATCCTGGTTTCTTCAGGGATTGGATTAGTAACAACAATGTTTGGCGTGGTAAATTTCATTTAGCTTTAGATGCTATCTAAGCTATAAAATTACATTGACAAAAAATAATTAACGGCAAGTTCCTGTAGGATGACAACACCAAAAACGTACACGGGCAGAAAACCCGTATCGTTGTAAACATAACGGCTTTACGCCCATTGTATTGCGCGCTAAAAAATATAGTCGAAAAACCTTATTTTGACGAGATACGCCTTGTATTTTTGATCGAAATAAAGACAATCATCCTTATGCAAAGCGTTTTTTCACAGACATATTTTCACGGTACCAAAGCTGACCTAAAGATAGGCGACCTGATAACCATTGGTATGAACTCTAATTACGGACAAAGAAACCAGGCTAAATACATCTACCTTACAGCTACGCTGGATGCTGCAATTTGGGGCGCTGAACTGGCTCATGGCGAAGAAAGTCAACGTATATATTTGGTAGAGCCAACGGGCCCGATAGAAGATGATCCTAATTTAACAGACAAAAAGTTTCCGGGTAACCCTACTCTGTCTTACCGTTCAAAACATCCGTTTAAAGTCGTTGGCGAAATTACGATCTGGCAGGAACACCCTGCAGAACAAGTCAAAGCCATGAAAAACGGGTTAGCAAAATTAAAAGAACAAGGTATAGAAGCTATAGAGAATTAAGCTGTTACATAATCGGATGTTTACACATGCGTAAACTTGTTAAGACTTACGAAGTTTTTGAAACTTCGTAAGTCTATTACCGCTACTATATTTCATATAGACTATAAAAGTGCACCAGCTTTTTCAATAGTTCCTGATCGATATTTAAATTATTGATCTTTACTTCTACTTTTTCATTATCGGGGGGCTTATATACCAGGAAATAATGCCTGCCACCTCTGCCCATCGACATGCTATCTATATCAATTGCTTTTATTTGTTGCCATGTATAAAACTGTTTATAGGCAGTCTGGATACCTTTTTTATTTAGTATTATTTGAGGCGATTCATCCAAAAACATGTTTATCCTGGCATATAAAGAAAGTCCTGCAAAAATAAAGCATATCAACGCTGCAATTAAAACACCAAATATCAGGTTGAATATTCCAACGCAAAGGATGACCAAGGAAAACCACATTTTACTCACCGCACGAGTTTTAGAATAATATATCCTGGTTTCTTCGGGGACTGGATTGGTTGCAACAATACTTGGCGTGGTAAACTTCATTTAGCTTTAGATACTTTCTAAGCTATTAAATTACATCGACAAAAAAGTTATTAATGAAAAATTGCATGGATGCTGAAACAAGTTCAACATGACATTCCGTAAGATTTGTTGGGGAGTTTGACTAATTATTGATCAAAATATCTTTAGCCATTACCATAGGTACGCTAATGTATTTTTTCTCCATATAGTTGATCACTTTTTCCAATACTTCGCGCGATTGGGCGTCCATGCCAAGCAGTTCGTCGGCGAAAACGCTATTGATGGCGGTGTTGCGGATCTCTTTGATCTTTTCGGGTACCTGGCGCATGGCCAGTTCAACCTTGCGTTGTTTAAGCTGTAAACAAAACTCGGTTATGTTTTCTTCAATGATGGCTTCGGCGTGGGTAAGTTCCTGGTAGCGCTCCTGCAGGTTACGCTTGGCAACTTCGTTCAATGAACATACCTCGATAAAGTTAACCGGGAATTGCTCTAAAACCTCGGGTGCGGTATCATTAGGGATAGCCAGATCGACAATGGTTTTTTTGCTGGTTTCGCCGTTTAGCAATGACGCGTAGATCTCGGGTGTAATGATAGGCTCGGTTGCTGATGTACAGGTAATGATCACATCAAAACCTTTGTTGTAATCTTTTAAAGCATCCAGCGTAAAAGCTTCGCCATTCAGATCGACAGCTAACTTCTGCGCTTTTGACAGCGTGCGGTTAAATACCGCGAAGTTGCTGAATTTATGTTTTTGAAGATATTTTGAAATTGTTTGGTTGGTTTCGCCTGCGCCGATGATGAGGATACGGGCATTTGAACAAAGGCGAAGGTCATTTAGCTTGCGGTAGGCCAATGATACTACCGAGATGGGGTTTTTTGAGATGTTGGTATGTGTGTAAACCTCTTTAGCTGTTTTGACGACACAATTCATAAACATTCGTAAACCATCGCCGGTAAGGCCTTCTTCACGGGCGCTGTCATAAGCCTTTCGCAGCTGGGCAAGGATCTCCTTCTCGCCTACTATCAGGCTCTCCAGCGAGCATGACATTCGTAACAAGTGGTTCAATGCCTCGCGGCCTTCGTAAATTACGGCGGCATCAATAAATAAGCCGCTGTGGTGCGAACAAAGGCCGGTATCTAATTTAGCAATGAATTTTTTGGCAAACTCTTTATCAACCACATGCGGGGTAAGCATTACAAACTCTACACGGTTGCAGGTAGCCAGGTAAAATAGTTCGGAAATGCCAAATTCGGCTTTCACTTCATGGAGCTTATCCGTTAAGTTTTCCTCACAGATCACCAACTTCCCCAGCTCCTTCAATTCGATCTGTTTGTGCGTAAAAGCTATTACCTTTAAATACTTCAAAGCATTTTTAAATTTGACCCAACAAAAATAGCATCTTGAACCACAACCAATGTCAAAACTTTGTCATACAGTGGTATTTAGAATGCTTATAAATAATCGCGCTGTTTTTATTAAAACATCTGTTTAACAGCAAAAAACGTAACTAAACCATACAAAACGGCATCAAAATTACAAAAATGATAAAAAAGGCAAGTCTGCTGATTCTCATAATTGGCTACCTGTACACAGGGATCAATCATTTTCGTAACCCGGCGTCATACATCCGCATTATTCCGCATTATATTCCGTTTCCCATATTTGTAAATTATTTGTCGGGCGTAATCGAAATTTGCTTCGGACTATTGCTTGCTTTTAAAAATACCCGCACTTATGCAACATTAGGTATTTGTTTGATGTTAATAGCCTTTTTGCCCGTACATATCCAGATGATCATTGATGCACCATTTACCTTAGGTACGTTTACTGTTACCCCTTTGGTTGCCTGGCTGCGTTTGTTGTTACAGCCGCTGTTGATTTTGTGGGCGTGGTGGTATGTAAAAACGGAACGTGTAACAACTCCGCATAAAAATCATCTATAATTTGGTTGACGTTGCTGATTGTGGTAATATTGACTATCTCACAATGATCAAAAAAGAATATTTCACACTCCCCGGCGCTAAAGGCAGGGCCATGCTGATGGACCTTACATACGACAGCCGGCATAAAACCGCTCCGCTTGTTATCTTTGCCCATGGCTTTAAAGGTTTTAAAGACTGGGGTACGCATAACCTGGTGGCAAATTATTTTGCACAAAATGGCTACCGGTTTTTAAAGTTCAATTTTAGCCATAATGGTACCACGCCCGATAATCCTATTGACTTTGCCGACCTGATAGCCTTTAGCGATAATACATTTTCGATTGAGTTGGACGACCTGAAAGCGGTGATTGATTTTGCCTGCAATGGTTCGGCTATACCCCGTGCCGATGGTGTTTATCTGATAGGCCATAGCATGGGCGGCGGCATCAGCATTATTAAAACTGCCGAGGATAAGCGCGTAAAGAAACTGGTAAGCATGGCATCATTAGCCACATTTTATAATTTATGGCCAAAAGCTGCCGAGGAACAATGGCGCTTACAGGGAATTTTGTACATGCTTAACAGCCGTACCAACCAGCAAATGCCGTTAAAGTCAACCCTGCTGGATGACATGCATCGCAACCCGGGTAGGTTGGACATCCTGGCGAAAGCGGCAACCATAACCCAGCCCTGGCTGATCGTCCACGGCGACGAAGATAAAACCGTACCGCTTAGCCATGCCGAAGATCTAAAGAAAGCGCAACCCAAGGCTGAACTTTCCATCATTAAGAATGGCGACCATACCTTTGGCGGCACGCACCCCTATGCTGCAAACACATTACCGGCACAGTTGCATGATTTTTGCGACCGCGCCATTAACTTTTTTAATAAATAAATGCCAACAATTACACCGTTGCCGGTATTTACCTGATAAGACATTTTACCCATGGGCATATCTCCATCAAAAAAACAAGGCCGAAAATTTTTAAACCCCATACCTACCGGCGAGGTTAAACCGGGCGACATTATCCCGATGATGCGGGCTTATGCCACCAATAAAGCCGAAGTTGTCCCTAAAAAAAAGTTAGGGCCATTTAAAACGGATCCATCGATATACCAAACACCGCCAAAAAGCGGCTTACGCATCACTCTGATTGGGCACTCGAGTTTATTAATTGAAATTGACGGGCGCACCATCTTAACCGACCCGGTTTGGAGCCAGCGCGTATCATTTACCCAGTTGATGGGGCCTAAACGTTTTTTTGATCCACCCATACAACTAAGCGATCTGCCGCCGTTGGATGCGATAATTATATCGCATGATCATTACGATCATTTGGACAAAGCCACCATCAAATATTTTGCGGGTAATACTGTTCCGTTTTATTGCTCGCTGGGCGTAAGCAAACACCTGGAAAGCTTTGGCATTGTTAAAAACTATATTACCGAACTGGATTGGGGCGACAGCGCCATGATAGATCATGATTGCGTAATTACAGCTACGCCCTCAAGGCATTTTTCGGGCAGGGGTATTTTTGGGCGGAATGAAACTTTATGGTCGTCGTTTGTGATCAAAGGCAGCAAGCACAATATTTTCTTTGGTGCCGATTCGGGCTATTTCCCCGGCTTTAAAGATATCGGCGAAGCCTTTGGCCCGTTCGACCTGGCCATGCTGGAGATAGGCGCCTACGGCCAATACTGGCCCGATATCCATATGGGGCCAGATAATGCATCGAACGCGTTCCTGCAACTCAACGCAAAACTGATGATGCCCATACACTGGGGCACCTTCAATCTTGCCCTGCATGACTGGTTTGAACCCATAGAGCGGCTACAACAATACGCCATCGACAAAAAAATAGAACTCTTTGTACCCGAACCGGGCAAACCAACGGAAGTGAATGGCGCATATAATTCGAGATGGTGGAAACCATTTATGAGTTAACAGTTGGCAGTTGGCAGTTGGCAGTTGGCAGTTGGCAAAAATAATCTCTGCCAGCTTGCGAATTTTATTTATAAAATACTTTTATGGAATTTGCGCTGATGCTGCATCCTGTTTTTAAATAAAAGAAATATGGATAAGCAAATCATTAACGCTCAACTAAAATTTAATTGCTGTGCAGATTGGGATAGTATGGCAACAACAACCGGCGGCAGAAATTGTCAGCTTTGCCAAAAAAAGGTTTTCGATTTTACCAATAGCACTCAAAACGATCTCGATCTAATTTTATCAGAAAATAATTCTAATATCTGCGGAAGGTTCACGGCATCGCAGGCATCAGTGCAGCCACGCATTATTCCAGTTTGGAAAAAATGGGTTTCGGCTGCAATGGTATTGGTCGGCTTTAATTTATTTAATATCAAAGCAATAGCGCAAAACAACGTCCCAAAAACCGATACCAACGCGTATCATTCGGGACGCATTCTAATGGGAGAAATTGCGATAATTAATTCATCGCCGCAATTTATTGGCGGCAAAGAAGCATTAGACATTTTTTTAAAAAAACACTTAAATTATAAAGGTAGAAACGGTGAAGTGAGGTTACGTTTTGATGTTGATACATCGGGCAAAGTAAAAAACCTCAGAGTAATAGCCAGTTTAGATGCATCCAGTGACAAAGAGGCTTTAAGAGTAATAAAATTATCACCAAAATGGGCACCGGCTACCCTACAAGGTAAGCCCGTTAACTCGTCGTTTACTTTGCCTGTGAAATTTCAAAATTGACATAATAATTGACAAAAATAACCGTGCCAACTGCCAACCAATTACTGCCAACTGCTACAAAACTTCCTTCAAATGCTTATAATTTGATTTAAGGGTATCCAACACCTCTTCCATCCTGCCGTTTAGTACCAGTTTGGTCATGGATAGCGCCATGCCTTTTACCTGTTCAAATTCAATTTTTGGCGGCATGGCTAAGGCGTTCGGATCGGTCATTATGTTTACTAATACCGGACCATTAAAGTTCAGGGCTTCCTGCAACGCGGTTTTGACATCGGCGGGTTCTGTTACAGTCATGCCTTTAATGCCCATGGCCTGTGCCACCAAGGCAAAATCAGGATTTACCATATCGGTTTGCCAATCGGGCAGCCCGGCAACTTCCATTTCCAATTTCACCATCCCTAACGACCGGTTATTAAATATGATGATCTTAACCGGTAATTTATATTGGGCAATTGTCGCCAGGTCGCCCAGCAACATGGATATACCGCCGTCACCGCACATGGCTATTACCTGCCTGTCGGGTTGGGCAAAAGCTGCACCGATAGCCATCGGCATAGCATTAGCCATCGATCCATGGTTGAATGACCCCAGCATTTCGCGCTTACCTGTAGCGTTAATATAACGAGCGCCCCAAACGCATGACATACCGGTATCTACCGTAAAGATGGCATCATCAGTAGCCAGTTTATCTAATACACCGGCTACCATTTCAGGGTGGATCTTATCTGTCTCGCCGCCGTCATCCACGTAGCTTTGCATTTGTTTTTTTACTTCGGCATACAGCTCAAGTTGAGCTTTTAAAAAGCTATCATCAGTTTTTTGGGCAACCAATGGCAACAGGGCTGTTAAAGTATCCTTTATCGATCCGCATAAACCTACGTCAACTTTAGCGCGGCGGCCCAGGCGCTCGGGTTTGATATCCACCTGCACAATTTTACACTTTGGCGGCATAAACTGCGCGTAAGGGAAATCTGTGCCCAGCAATATCAGCAAGTCGCACTCGTGCATGCTGTGAAAAGCAGATGGTAAACCCAATAAACCGGTCATACCAACTTCGTTAGGGTTATCATACTGGATACTCATTTTGCCTTTAAACGAATAACCAACGGTGGCATTTAATTTACCGGCCAGGGCCACTACCTCGTCATGGGCACCGCTCGCACCGATACCGCAAAAGATGGTGATTTTTTTATGCTGATCTATCAAGTCTGCCAGTTGTTGCAGATCTTTTGCCAACGGCCTTACTTCTGCTACAGGATTATAATTTTGTGTTGATGAAACGCCTTCATCAGCATCCATTTTGGTCAGATCGCCGGGCAGGCCAATTACGGCTACCCCTTTTTTATGTAAAGCATGTTGTATACCCGCCTGCAGCATCCGCGGGAACTGCGCCGGCGTAGTAGCCATTTGGTTGTAATAACTGCAATCGTCAAATAACTTTATGGTATTGGTTTCCTGGAAATAATCGGTACCAAATTCGGTACTCATTACCGTTGATGCGATGGCAATTACCGGCGCGCCTGATTTATGCGCGTCATACAAGCCGTTAATTAAGTGTACATGCCCCGGGCCGCTGCTGCCTGCGCAGCAGGCAAACCCGTTTAACTGGGCTTCGGCACTTGCGGCGAACGCGCCTGCCTCTTCATGCCGCACATGTACCCATTTTATGCTGCCCTCACGCCTAACGGCATCGTTTACTTCGTTTAAACTATCGCCGGTTACAGCGTATATTCTTTTAATACCGGCGTTTACCAGCATTTGTACCAGTTGATCTGCAACACTTTTTGCCATAATGCTTATTTGTTTTAACTCTAACCATTAAGCACCTGCAGAGTTTTAAAATTTGCAAAATGACGACCAGGCTTATCAGAATGGTAAGTATAGGACAGGATAAGCTATAAATTTTAAAGTCTATCGCATTTTTATAAAATCATATTAAAGCCATTTTATATAAACATTCGCAATAGATAAACAGATTTATTGATAAGTTAACACCAAATTAGCTTTAAAATTCGTATTTTTGCAATAAAATGCAACAAAATAAAGATATGGGACGAGTAGCAATAGTTGCCTATAAGCCGATGCCGGGTAAAGAAGCGGCCTTACGAACGCTTATTAAAAAGTATGTACCTTGTTTAAAAGAGGCAGGGCTGGCAACAGACAAAGAATCATTTATATTAGAAACCAAAGACGGAACAATAGTTGAAGTTTTTGAATGGAAATCAGAACAGGCCATGAAAAAGGCCCACACTAACGAGCAGGTACAAAAAATGTGGCGCGAATATGCCGAAGTTTGTACATATACCCCGTTAAACCGTTTGCCTGAATCGGCCAGTTTATTTGCCGAGTTTACTCCGCTAAACTAGGTTCTATCCAGTTTCCATCCTCGCGGATGATGCCGATCAATTCGTCAAGGGCGTTTGTGGCGCTGATATTTTTCTTCACTGCTTCCTTACCGCGATAAAGGGTTACTTTATCAGTTCCCGAACCAACATAGCCGTAATCGGCATCCGCCATTTCGCCGGGTCCGTTTACGATACAGCCCATAATACCGATCTTCAATCCTTTTAAGTGGCTGGTACGGCTGCGGATCATCTGTGTGGTAACCATCAGATCGAACAAGGTACGGCCGCAGCTTGGGCATGAAATATATTCTGTTTTTGAGATGCGTGAGCGTGTAGCCTGCAAAATACCAAAGGCTGTTGAGGTAATGGTTTTTACATCCACTTCCGGTGCGTCAATCCAGATACCGTCACCAAAACCGTCTATCAGCAAAGCGCCTAAGTCGGTGGCGGAAAAAAGCTGTAAGTCTTGAGTCTTGAGTTCCGAGTCTTGAGTATTAAAGCTGTAAGAACGCTTTATAATTACCGGCACATCCAATCCCAACTCTTCCATTTTAAAGAAGAACGCGCGATGGTCGGCCATGCCGTGTGCGGCATCGGTTTCTAAAACAAAAACCAGCGAATTACTGAACGGCAAGGAACCAAACGCATCCGAGTCTATATCCGCAGGTTTTATCCTCACCAGGTTTAAGGCCGATGATTGGTCGTCAGCTTCAATAAATTCTGTCAAGGTAAATACCGGGTGGCATAGGGTTTTATCGGCCAGTTTTTTCCAGGTCTTGTAATTATACAGCTGTTTTAAATTTGATGGCAGGTTGAACGATGGCAGTTCATCTCCAAAATAAACAAAATCAACCGACTGGTCGGCCATATTATATTTATCCAGCAATGGCGAATAAAGATATCCGGCGGCATTCAACACCGAGGCATCCTTCAAATTTTCTTTCGACAGATCAACCACCACACGCGGTACCATGTGCCCGCCTATAAAGGCATTGGCTTCGTAGGTATCACGTTTTTTGTACTCGTAGGGATTGTATTGTGGAGGTAAAAGGTCAAAGGTTAAAGGTGAAAGGTTTTCTTCAACAGTGACATCACCTTTTACCTTTTGCCTTTCACCTTTAAGCTTACCACGTTCAACATAGCGGTTTACCAGCGCAATAGCCACCGGTGCTTCGGCTTCTGGTTCTTCGGTAAGGGATACGCGGACGGTATCACCCAGGCCGTCCTCAAGCAAGGTACCAATACCGACGGCCGATTTGATACGGCCATCCTCGCCGTCGCCGGCTTCGGTAACGCCCAGGTGCAGCGGGTAATTCATACCTTCGGCAACCATTGTTTCAACCAGTAAACGATAAGCCTGCACCATTACCTGCGGATTGCTCGACTTCATGGAGATCACCAGGTTATAATAGTTCAGCGTCTCGCACATCCGCATAAACTCCATAGCCGACTCTACCATCCCCTGCGGAGTATCACCGTAACGGCTCATGATCCGGTCGCTTAACGACCCGTGATTGGTGCCGATACGCATGGCGGTACCATACTCCTTGCAAATTTTTACCAGTGGCGCGAATTTCTGGTAAATGCGGTCCAATTCGCCCTGGTACTGTGCATCGGTATAATCTATCTGGTCAAATTTCTTTTTATCGGCATAGTTGCCGGGATTAACCCGCACTTTTTCTACGATGCGCGCGGCAACTTCTGCAGCGTTGGGGGTAAAATGGATATCGGCTACTAAAGGGGTTTTATAACCTCTTTGGCGTAATTGTTTCTTTATTTCTAAAAGGTTCTGCGCTTCTTTTATGCTTGGCGCGGTAATCCGCACGTATTCGCAACCAGCCTCTATCATCCGGATAGACTGCTCAACCGTACCAATGGTATCCATGGTATCGGTAGTGGTCATGCTTTGTATGCGGATGGGATTATTGCCGCCCATGGCTACATCGCCAATATTAACCTCGCGGGTAACAAAGCGCGAATACTCGGTCAACGAGTTACAATAACGGCCGGGAAGTAATTTTATAGCAGAAGTATCCATGCAGCGTATAATCTTTTAATTAAATACAAAGTTAACGATTTACCTATTGCTATATTTACAACATTTTGTAAAGAATTTATAAATAGCTGTTAAAGCTAATTTACACCCAACATGAACGACGAATATTACCTGGTTGAAGGCGAAGAAAAAAAAGGGCCATACACTTATCATGAATTGACCCAGATGGATCTTGATATCCATACAGAGTTGATCACCCCGTTAAGTGATCAGCCGCAATACGCGTCAGAATTGCCGGAGTTTATCGATTATTTTGAGGCTCAGGGCATTTACTTTCCTACCATGGATAACCTGGCCTCATTAGGGAAACGGTTGAGCGCTTTTATTATTGATTACTTCGGCATATATATCATTGTATCAAATATTGCCGTACGTACCGGATTGGTTGTTCTGCCTTTAGATATAGATTATTCGTTCAGGAAGCCTGTACCTACATCAATGCTGATCATGTCGGCAAGTGTGGTTACCATATTTTTGCTGTACAAAACCATTTGCGAGGCTACCAATTTAAAAGGCACTGTTGGTAAAACAATATTTAAACTGATTGTGGTTGATATATATGGGCAACGTTTATCATTACCGCGGTCGTTACTGCGCAACCTTGGGGTGGTGTTATCCCTCACCATCTGGATCCCATTTATAAGCGTGTTTTTTAGCGAACACCGCCAGGCCTGGTATGACAGCCTTGCCAAAACTTACGTTATAACAACGGTTTAAGGTTAAGAGATTTAGTATCTCTTAACCTTAAAGTCGGCCATACCGCCGCTCATTTTTATATAGATCTTATTTTTGGCGCTGCTGAAACCTGCGGTTTCGTAAGTGCCGTCGTCTTGTTTAACAAAGCCCTCAAAGTTTGTTGATGATAAACCTGTGCTGCTTTTTATATGGCAAGCCGCATTAGCCGGGATCCTGATCGTTACCGCCGACATGCCTGTTTCAACGTCAACATTGGTTGCTGCCAATGGCTGGCCAAGTTTAACATCAAAATCTGCAGCGCCGCCGCTTAATGAAAGTGAGCGTATCTTAAATTTAGCAAGATCAAAGTCAAGCTTGGTTGCGCCGGTTTTTATGTTGATGTCCCACTCGGGCGCGGTATTCAGTTTAAATACGGCAGAATTACTTTTGCTGCTGTCCTTATCATTGTCGTCAAAATCAAAACTGATACCGTGGCGGCCCTTCATGCTGAAGTTAAGATCAGCTACAGAATCTTTTTGATTATGGGTAAACTCGTATTTGCCTTTAAACTCGTGCGTATTGGCTGTAAACAGCTGGTTGGTAGTATCGCTTAGCGTATAAGTTGTACCGCCACCGCTGATGCTTAAACGCGCAACCTTGGTATTGGCGGCAAAAGGTGTATTAAACTGACTGTTGCCTTCAACTTTGGTTACACTAAGGCTGTCGTTATCGTCGTCGTTATCATCATCGTCACTGTTATCATTAAAGTTGTTGTTGTACTTGTTCCAAAAATGTTCTTTTTTATCAAAGTTGCCGAAGATGATCAGGCAGAACCCGCCAACTATGACAGCGATCTTTAACGCTGTAGCACTGTTTGACCGGTTGTGTGCAAATATCAGGTTAATACCGGCCACAACTATAAATATTGGCCACAGGTAAAAAAGGTTACCCCAATGGAAGGGAATTACACCGTAGTTGTGAAGCAGTATAACCGCTCCTATCAATATCAGGACCAGGCCCGGAATTATTTTATCGTTTTTCATGATCTTATTTTTTATAGCTGGTTAAACAGTTGGATTGTTATCTCCGGTTTTGTCTTCTTCTTTTGTTTCGGTAGTTGCAGGGTCGGTGTTAGTGGTATGCCAGTTTTCTTGTTCCCATGGGTGCAGGGCTCTGCGTGAAAATACCAGGACTATGCCGGCGGTAACCAATACTAAAGGCCATAAGCGGTCAAATTGCCAGTCGGGTAACAAGTCAAAGTTATCCAGCATAAAGAATGAGCCAAATGCTACCAGCGCCACACCGATAATTACACCGGCATTAGACCTTTTCTTAGGCGGCATTGCAAACGGCGCGTCCTGTGGCCGGGTGAAATTACCGAAGGGGTTAGGTACAGTGTAATCAACCGGGCCATCTGTTTTTGGCGGTACGGTATAATTAAAAGGGCCGGGGTTATTAAAACCTGTAGTGTTAAAGCCATAAACTTTTTTAGGCATTACTATCCACAGTATAATGTAAGGCACTATGCCACAGCCATGCAATATCAATGCTAATACAAATAATACCCTCACTAATGTTACATCAATACTTAAATATTCCGCGATGCCGGCGCATACGCCAGCTATCATTTTATTATGTTCGTCGCGTTGGAGTTTCTTTTCCATGATCTTAGTTTTTTAATTGTTTGTTTATAATTGCCCGCCAGCGGGTTTTATAATTATTTGGTCGACATTGGCACCTTTGCTCATTTTATAAATATTTACAATGGCCGATGCGATGTCTTGCGGTAAAACCATTGTGTCTTTGTCAACAGCCTGGCCATCCCATGAAGCGGTTAGTGTTGAGCCGGGGATAACTGCAGTTACCTTAACCCCATGCTCCTGCATCTCTAAGCGCATTACATTATTCAGGCTTAACAAGGCCGCTTTTGTTACACTATAAGTTCCCGCGTCGACTACGGGGTTTAATGATGCAACGGAACAGATGTTGAAGATATGCCCGTTGCCGGCGGCTATCATGCTTTTACCAAAAAGGCGATAAAGCTCATAAGCCGGCATCAGGTTGGTATTAAACATTTTCTGAAACAACGCGTCTCCATCATTCAAGATCCGCGAATATTCATACATGCCCAGGTTGTTAACAATGATGTTGATGGTGCCCAATTCCTGCTCTGCGCTTTTTGCAAATTGCAGCAGCTGGTCTTTGTTACTGCCATCGGCAACAGCGGTAAAAACTTTTATGGCCGGGTTAATTGTCAATAGTTCGGTTTTAAAGGCGTCAAGCTCGTCAGCTTTACGTGAGTTTATGGCCAGGCTGATGCCCTCTGTTGCAAATGCAATGGCTATTGCCCTGCCCATTCCTTTAGTTGCTCCGGTTATTATTGCGTTGTTCATAGGTTAAAAGTAGATATAATTGAGAAAAGCCGCTTATACAAATCGGGGAACGGGGTGGAATAGTCGGTGAAAATGGAAATTTATCCCGCGTATCAATTAATCAATCAATATTAAATTAATACTCTTTTAAACAAATCATGACATATTTAGTTAATCTTAAGCCTGTGCACAAATTATCAGTTGCAGGCATTACCAGGCTTCAAGGTAAAAATGTATTTTTAACCCGGTTTTATATGATAGCATGTTTTACAGTTTAGGCAAATACATACTTCTGCTACGTTTAAGTTTCAGGAAACCCGAAAAATTTAGTGTTTACTGGGCCGAGGTAATGCGCGAGATGGTATCCATCGGCGTTGGTTCATTGGGCATTATCGCTATCATCTCCGTTTTTATCGGCGCGGCTACTACCATACAGGTGGCATTTCAGTTAAGCAGCCCGCTGGTATCCATGAGTATTGCCGGTAAAATAGCGCGCGACTCTACCATTTTGGAATTTAGTCCCACCATATCAGCATTGGTGCTGGCGGGCCGGGTAGGTTCAAGCATCGCGTCGCAAATAGGCACCATGCGGGTTACTGAACAAATTGACGCTTTAGAGATTATGGGCGTGAACGCGCCCGGTTACCTTATATCGCCCAAAATAATTGCCAGCATGACCATGATACCCTTACTGGTGATCATCTCTATAACCTTGGGTATTACCGGCGGATACATTGCCTGCCTGGTATCCGGCGATATTACGCCCGACGACTACCTGATAGGGGTTCGCGATGGTTTTGACGGGTTAACCATACAGGTTGCCCTGGTTAAGGCCGTAGTTTTTGGTTTTATTATAGCTTCTATTTGTGCATACCAGGGCTTTTACACATCAGGCGGCGCGCTTGAGGTTGGGCAATCATCAACCCGCGGCGTGGTTTACAGCTGCGTAATGATTCTATTTGCCGACCTGGTTATAACCCGTATTATGCTATGATCGAGATCAAGGACATTCATAAAACCTTTGGCGAGAATAAAGTATTAAAAGGCATCTCAGCAAACTTTATAGCCGGTAAAAACAACCTCATCATCGGTGGATCGGGCTCTGGTAAAACAACCCTTTTAAAATGTATTGTAGGCTTGCATGAGCCTACCAAGGGTTCTGTTTTTTTTAGCGGCGAAAACTTTACCGAAATGAATTTTGAGCAGCGGGTACCTATCCGTACACATATTGGTATGCTTTTTCAAAACTCGGCTTTGTTTGACTCCATGACGGTGGAAGAGAACATCATGTTCCCGCTAAATCTGTTTACTAAACAAACCGCTGCAGAAAAGCTGGATCGCGCTAATTTCTGTTTAGAAAGGGTTAACCTGGCTGGAAAAAACAAGCTTTACCCAGCCGAACTTTCGGGAGGGATGAAAAAGCGTGTGGGTATAGCGCGCGCTATATCCATGCAGCCCAAATATTTATTTGTGGATGAGCCTAACTCGGGCCTCGACCCAAAAACTTCTATACTTATTGACGACCTGATCAATGAGCTGACCGAAGAGTATAACATGACCACCGTTATTGTTACCCACGACATGAACTCGGTAATGGGTATTGGCGAGCATATTATCTTTCTGCACAACGGCGAAAAATGGTGGGAAGGCAGCAACAAAGAAATTGCCCATACTGATAACAAAGAGCTAAACGACTTCGTTTTCGCCAGCAAGTTTATGCAAGCGGCAAAAGCGAAGCTTTAGTTAGGTGATTAGAGATTAGTTAATTAGAGATTAGGGCCTGTCAATGGCTAAATAAAAAGGCGATAAGTTTCAACACTTATCGCCTTTTTAGTAACTTGTATAGCCTCAAAATCGACTAATGACTAATGACTAATGACTAATGACTAATGACTAATGACTCACTTCGCCAGCGTATATTCCCCTGTAAAATTGGTTGGATTTGCAAAGCCTAAATTGTTAGGTCCCGGGTAGCCTATATTAACTTCGGTACCGTCGCCGGCGGTATAAACCATGCGCCGGCCATCGTCTACTACCCTAACTTCGCCCGGAGGGCCGTTAACCTGTAGCATATATTTAAATGTTCCCGGTTTATCGGCAGCAAATTTTATATAGCTAAGCGGTATGGCCAGTTCGTAAGTATAAACCAATTTACGATTGAAACGCGCAACCGCTTTAAACCCCTCGGTATTAAATACAGAAAGCGTACTATCCGGTATTGTCGGCTCGCCTGTAACGCCTATTGCCTTAAAGGCGGCATCTAATGTAGCGTTGTAGGCATTCATTACAGAATCGGCCATGGTATTATTTACATTGGTGTCCTTTACAGCCAGGTAAGGGTCTTTTAAATTAAAGTAGACCGGGCGTTGCGTTTTAGCATATGCCGGGAATGTAACCGCTAACCCGTCCTTATTTTGTTTAGGGTCGGCCATTATGGTTAGCGTGATCCCGTTTGATGTTATTTTCCGAATGATCCGTTGCTCGTCAGACTGTATGGTTAAATACAATTTTGTAGCGCTGTTTGATAGTGTATAATAAACTTCGGTAGTACGGTTAAATGCCTGGAATTTATTGTTCCATTCGGTTGTTTTACCATCAACTTTAATGTTGGCCGGAGCGGCTACACTTGTCACCTGGATTTTAGGTAACTTTTGCGCATTAGCTGCAATGCTAAACAAAACAGCGGGCAACAGCAGCGTTAGCGAGGGTTTAAAAAACTTTTTCACGCGGATAAATTTATTAGTGAGCTAAAATTACTGATTAAACACAAGTGCGTGAAAACTTTTACCCTATCTAACAAATATGTTACCCGTTAACTACAGATGCTCGCCGGCAAGTAGCCCATTAGATAATATTACCTTTATCCTTATATTTGCCGCCGGTAACTAATTCCTGATATTAAATGATCCAACTGCTTACGCCTACACACTGGAAAGATTATGAGCTGATCGACTGCGGCGATTTTGAGAAGCTGGAACGCTTTGGTAACGTAATACTTATCCGCCCCGAACCACAGGCGGTTTGGAGTAAGGTATTGCCGCAAACCGAATGGCAGCGTTTACACCATATCAGGTTTAAGGGCCGCTCTGCCACATCGGGCGAGTGGATCAAGAAAAATCCTGCTACGCCTGATCGCTGGCATATCGAGTATAAAAACCCTGAAGCAGCTATTAAATTCAGATTGGCGCTTACTTCATTTAAGCATTTGGGTATTTTCCCTGAACAAGCGGTTAACTGGGATTATATCTCGCAAAACATCAAAAAATTTAAAACACCTGATCCTAAAGTATTAAACCTGTTTGCCTACACCGGCGGCGCATCATTAATTGCCCGCGCGGCAGGTGCTGATACCACACACGTCGACTCGATAAAACAGGTAGTTACCTGGGGTAACGAGAACCAGGAACTATCGGGCTTAAAGGATATCCGCTGGGTTGTTGAGGATGCCCTGAAATTTGTAAAACGCGAACTGAAACGCGGCAAAAAATATAACGGCATCATCCTTGACCCTCCCGCTTACGGCCACGGCCCTAACGGCGAGAAATGGAAACTGGAAGACCATATTAACGAAATGATGCAGGATGTAGTACAATTGCTTGACCCTGACGAGCATTTTTTAATACTAAACACCTATTCGCTGGGCTTCTCGGCAGTTATTGTTGAGAACCTGATCAAGAGTGCTTTCCCCAAGGTACAGAACCTGGAAATTGGCGAACTTTACTTGCAGGCGACATCGGGCATTAAACTGCCGTTGGGCGTATTCGGTAAGTTTTATAAACACAAATAACCATTTTGTGGATAATTTAAAACTTACAGGCACATTAAAAACCCTATTTTGCGACACGTATAGTACCATTAAGTTCATACTTTAAGTAACTGTATCACAATACAAAAAGTAAAAATCTAATTTTTTTAAATGAAAAATATATTTCTGTCAACAGTATTTATGCTGTCTTCGTTAGGTCTGTTCTCTAACTGCACCCAAACCAAATCAGGCGTTAAGGATAGCAAAACAAAAACCGCCGCAAATGTTCAGGCTGCAGAAGATACTTCAACAGCTAAAGTGGTGTACCCTCCGTTGGATAAGAAACTATATGATTCATTAATGAAACGTATGGCCCATGGCGATACTACAGGCAAATGGCCGGTTAAAAATACGCCATACCCTTTACCGGGCGCTATTCTACCCTTTAAAAGGGTTGTTGCCTATTACGGTAACCTTTATGCTAAAAAAATGGGCATCCTGGGCGAATTGCCGCCTAATGAAATGCTTGCCAAACTAAAAGGCGAAGTTAAGCATTGGGAGAAAGCTGATCCGCAGGTACCGGTACAACCGGCATTACACTATATTGCTGTTGTAGCCAGCGGTAACGCCGGTAAAGACGGAAAATACCGTAACCGCATGCCGTTTAAACAAATTGACAGTGTATTGGTGTTAGCCAAAAAAGCCCATGCCATTGTGTTTTTAGATGTACAGGTTGCGCTAAGCAATATCCATACAGAATTGCCATTGCTTGAAAAATACCTAATGATGCCGCAAGTGCATTTTGGTATGGACCCTGAATTCTCGATGAAAGACGGCAGCTTGCCCGGTAAAAAAATAGGTACTTATGATGCAGCCGATGTTAACTATGTATCAAACTACTTAGCAGGCCTGGTTAAAAAATATAACCTGCCTCCAAAGATCCTGATCGTTCACCGTTTCACTAAGAAAATGCTGACCAACTATCAGAACATCAAATTGCATCCTGAAATTCAGTTGGTAATTGATATGGACGGCTGGGGCGAGCCTGACCTGAAAGAAGGCACCTGGCGCTACTTTGTTCATAACGAACCGGTACAATTTACAGGCTTTAAGTTGTTCTATAAAAACGACATCAAAAAAGCGCCGCACCACATGCTAACACCAGAGGAGGTTTTGAAAAAGAAACCTTATCCAATGTATATACAATATCAATAACCCCCTCCCAACCCTCCCCAGCAGGGAGGGCTATAAAAGAGCTATTTTAAACAAAAAAACCTTGAGGTAATCCTTAAGGTTTTTTTGTTTAGAAGTCTCCCCTTTGGGGAGATTAGAGGGGTTATACCGTAGGCTTGGCAGTAAATACGCTGCTGTAGTATTTGATGTATGCAATACATAAAAACACATTCAATACAATAATACTAATGCCAATAGGCGCACCTGCCGGAGCTAATATTGTATGATATAAGGCTATATTTAAGCTGATAGGTAATAATACCAGTAAAAAGAAAGCAGTATAACGGTTAGCTAATAAAAACAAGCCGCTTAAAATTTCTAATACCTTCATATACTGAAAAAAGTAACCTGATCCGTAAAGTCCGCCGCTAAATGCGCCAGCCGCGCCTGTTGGCATGGGTTGTTTTGGGATAAAAGGAAAGAAGAAATTCAATCCAAACACTACAAAGATTAAACCCAGTAAAATCCGGGCAATTAATACTGCAATTTTCATATTTTTTTGTTTTAAGTGATTAACTAATAATTTGATAATTAAGTTTCACAAAAATAAGAGTTTAAACATCTAATTTTTATATCAAAGTGTCATACCTTTGTTATATATTGATTATACAATGATTAGCTCCCAATAGTTGCTTTAAAATTAAATTAATATCTCTATGAAAAAATTCCTGCTGTTTAAAGTTCTATTATTTAGCGTATTGATTGTCGATGCACAAAATGCCCCATTATCCATCACCAATGGCGGTAAAGTCTGGGCATTGGCGTACCAGCAATGCGCCGCTGAATACAAAGCCCTATGTTTCCAGGCTTACAACATTGCCCACTGGCGCCTGGATGAAGCCATTAAACACAAAGGCAAAAAGCCGCTGGCCGTGGTTACCGATATAGACGAAACCTTACTGGATAACAGCCCATACGATGCCGAAAGAGCGATCAACAATCAACCGTTTGATCTGAAAACCTGGAAACAATGGACCGCCAAAGGCATTGCGGATACCGTACCCGGTGCTCCATCATTTTTTAAACACGCGGCATCAAAAGGGGTAGCTGTTTTTTACATTACCAATCGTGATGAGAATGAACGCGACGGGACAGCAAAAAATTTGAAGCTTTATAACCTGCCGTATATAGATGCCACGCACCTCATTTTTAAACAATCGACATCAAGCAAAAAAGACCGCCGTAAACAGGTATTGGCCAAATACAATATTGTGCTGCTGTGCGGCGATAATCTGGCAGATTTTGATGCCTTGTATGATAACAAACCATCCGAAGCAAATCGTGACGCGGCTACAGAGAAATTAAAAAAGCAATTTGGCAGCAAGTATATTATCATTCCTAATCCATCGTACGGTGATTTTGAAAATGCTTTGTTTAAATTTGATTACAAACTTACCGAAGCACAAAAGGATTCGGTTATTAGATCAGTTATCAAACTGGATAAGTAATTCATAAAACATTGCTTAAACTTGTAGTGTTATAAAGAAACAATTAGCTGAAACCTCATACCAATGACTATTATAGAGAACGACCTTTTTAAAGTTGCCATCCGTTCGCAGGGCGGTGAGTTAACTTCATTTTACAATAAAACTACAGGTATTGAACATTTATGGCAGGCCGACGCTAATATATGGCCCTGGCATGCGCCAAACCTGTTCCCGATAGTAGGCGGACTGATCAATAATGAATTATTGGTTGATGGACAGACGTATGAATTGCCCCGCCACGGATTTAACCGTACGTCAGAATTATTACTGATCCATTCGGACGAGCAATCTGCGTGGTTCTCTTTGCCTTATTGCGAAAAAACACTGGCTAAGTACCCTTATAAATTTGATTTCCAGATTCATTATGATCTGATAGATGATGCTTTGCGCATTACCTACAAAGTGATCAACCTGGATAAAAAAACCATCTATTTTTCAGTAGGCGGCCACCCTGCTTTTAACGTGCCTTTTACCAAAGGCGAAAAATATGAGGATTATTACCTGGAGTTTGAGGTTGATGAAAAGCTGGAAACCCACCAGCTATCTGCCGATGGTTTTTTTAACGGGCAAACATTACCTGTACCGACAGATAAAGGAAAGCTATTTTTAACCCGCGAGCTATTTGATAAAGACGCGCTGGTGTTTAAAAATTTAAGATCGCGCGTGGTGACCATTAAAAGTACGCAGCACGATAAAACGCTTACAGTTGAGTTCCCGCATTTTAATTACCTGGGCATCTGGGCAAAACCGGGAGCTGATTTTGTTTGTATTGAGCCGTGGCTGGGCTGCGCCGATACCGAAGATAAACACGTGGATATCACCCAAAAAGAAGCGATACAAAAATTACACATGGGCCACGTTTTTGAGGGCGCGTTTTTTATCAGCGTTTAATTTATGGCCGCCCCTACCCAGCGTTTTAGCAACCGAGTAGAAAATTATGTAAAGTACCGACCGGGTTACCCCGGCGAAACCATTGACTTTTTAGCAAAGGAAGCACACCTTACAAAACAATCGCTAATTGCAGATATCGGCTCGGGTACGGGCATCTTTACCCGGCTTTTACTGGACAAAGGTTATACCGTTTATGCGGTGGAGCCTAACGAAGCCATGCGTAACAGCGCCGAAGAGCAATTAAGCGGGTATGCCAATTTCCATTCGGTTGACGGCGCTGCAGAAGACACAACCCTCGACAAAAAGAGCATAGACTTGGTTGTATGTGCGCAGGCTTTTCATTGGTTTGACCAGGAAAAAACAAAAGCCGAGTTTAAAAGGATCTTAAAACCCGGCGGGCAGGCAGCATTGATCTGGAACAACCGTCAAATTGATATAGATGCGTTTGCCGTAGCCTACGAACTGTTATTACAACAGCAAAGTTCTGACTACAATGAAGTGAACCACCGCAATATAACGGATGTTAACTTCACTAACTTTTTTAAAGGTGGTAAATATAAAGTAGCCAAATACAACAACGTACAGGTTTTTAATGAAGACGGATTGATCGGCAGGGCTTTCTCTTCGTCATACATCCCTCCGAAAGATACAGCGGCGGGGCAAACATTCCTTACTGAACTTAAAGCATTATTTGAACAATACCAAACAGATGGTACGGTAAACTTTGTGTACCAGACGGAGATCTATTTAGGTAAAGTTTAGCGGCGATAATTATAACTTCCTTAATTCCTCTTTAGCCTTTGAGAACCATACGCGGTTGCTTTTCTTTTCGACCGGGCTAAGATGGGGTTCTTCTGAAAGCATATCCTGGAAAATATTGGCCGCATCTTCATCGCGCCCTGCCCTTACCAAAAATAAGCCATATTCATAACGCGGACCAAAATAAGAATAACGGCCTTTCATTGCTTTAAATTCGTTTTCGGCCTGTTCTGTATTTCCTGAAAACTCCAGAGCCTGGGCATAAGCTATGTGCGCTTTTGAACGGATAAACTGAGGCAATTTATACACCTTTTTTGCTGCCGCGATGGCATCTTCATAGCGCTGAACCCGCAGATAAGCAATTACCAGTTGCATCAAAACATGCTCATTCTCGCTAAAAGCACCGGTAAGGCTTGCTGTGTAAAGCTCAATGGCTTTATCATTCATCCCAGCATCAAGGTAAGTATCTGCCAGTTTGATCCTGTTGGCAAAGGTGTCTGCAAATTGCAGCTCGGCTTCCATTTTTTTGATCCTGCCACCGGGATTAACTATAGCGCCAACGTCAATATTAGGGGTTTTATAGCTGCGGTTGCTTAGCACTTCGCTGTAGATATAGATCAAGCTGCCTATCACCGGTAAAAAAATGATCAGCCAGATCCACTTGCCTTGTGTACCCCGGTTTAAACAATGTATCGCACAGCCTATTTGTAAAGCTATGGTAATGTAGTAATAGTACCCTCCGGAAAAAAACATACGATAAGCAGGCTGATGTGATAATTAATCAAAAATAGCAAAATAGCGCAATGAATATCGTTAATTTTTGATAACCGAATGTGTAAGACTTACGAAGTTTTTGAAACTTCGTAAGTCTTGTGTTCCTGTTAAAATAATCCCAGCTGACCTTTATCGTCCATATCGATATCATCCGGGTTGGTGATCTCAAAATCAATCTTCTTTGGTGGAGATTCCACTGATTTTATTTGAGATTCATCCGGTTTTGAAGAGGATTGTACTTCTTCTTCGGCTGACTCTACTGATTCTTCTGCTTGCAGAGTTTCATCGGTTACCGTTTTATCTTCGGGCGTGATCAAAATCTCTGTATCAGCAACCGAATCCGGTTCCGGATCTGGTACATCCTCTTCATCATCGTGTTCGGCCTCTAAAACCACACTTTGCACCACGTGCACAGATAAACGATTGCCCATGGCTTTCATCCCTTTTACATCGATCAGGTCGGCCAGGTTAAGTTCAACCGTTTCAGGTGTTTTGGTTGCACCCTTTAGTTGATCCACCTTCACTACAGCCTGCGACGCGCCCGATATCACGATCATTTTTGAACCGCCTTCATCGCTGATGATACTGGTTTGTTTGCCTATCGCCGTGTTTTCAAACACGAAGCGTTTCACCAGGTAATTTTTTGATTTACCATCATAGTGCACAACCGAATAAACCTTTTCGGGGTTGTATTTTTCTATGATCACCATTTTATCATCAAAATGGTTATTCAGGTCAAAGCTGGTTAACTCGTAAATTCCATTCGGGAAAACAGTCAGGATGCGGTCGTCACCATCAAATTCGCCTAAAAACTTACCCCTGCCATCAACATTAAGGCGTTTTAAAATATCGTCATACCAGATCTTACGCCCGGCAAGTGTGGAGATGCCTTTAGATTTTAAAATGATCTTTTTAACCGGGTACTTGGTAATGATGTTACCCATAGATGCGCGGCCTTTTATAGCTAGCTGTGCAAAGTCCTCATCAAACTGCAGTTTTTTTAGCTTTTGGTGAGGCTTTAGCTGCACATTTACCACCTCGGCCTCGCCGTTAGGGTTGGCAGAGAAGTAAAGCACTTTTGAACCTTTGCTGCCCTTGGTCAGATCATATTCTTTATCGCGGGTAACACCGGTAACCGCAAAACGCTTAATATAACTTACGCCGCTCTGCCCGTCTTTGTAGATCATGTTATAGATCGTCCGCTCGTCGTTCTTTTTAAATACCGCCACGTGAATGATCTCTTTACCCACAAATACTTTGTCCTGCACCTTGGTGACAATGCAACGCCCGTCCTCACGGAATACGATGATCTCGTCGATATCCGAGCAGTCGCCTACAAAAGTAACCGCGTCATCACGTTTTAAACCAGTACCTATAAAACCATCTACTTTGTTAACGTAAAGTTTAGCATTTGCCAGTGCAACCTGCGATGCTTCTACCTTATCAAAAGTGCGCAGCTCGGTTTTACGTTCGCGTCCTTTGCCATATTTCTCTTTCAGTCTTTCAAACCAATCGATGGTATAATCAACCAGGTGTTTCAAGTGGTTTTTAACCGTCTTTATCTCGTTCTCCAGGTTCTTGATCTGCTCGTCTGTTTTCTTGAAGTCAAACCGGGTGATACTGCTCATCGGCTTGTCTATCAGCTTGCGGTAATCCTCAGCCAGTATAGGGCGATAAAACAGCGACAAGAATGGCTCGAACAAACGGCCCAAAACAACCAGCACTTCATCAAACGTTCCTGATGTTTCGTAATCCGGGTTTTTATACATCCCCTCCTGGATAAATATTTTAAGCAGCGAGCTAAAAAATATTTTTTCCATCAATTCCTTCAGCTTGATCTGCAGCTCCTGTTTAAGCAGCTCTTTGGTGAATTCGGTGCTTTCGGTAAGCATATCGTTCACGCTCATAAAGCGCGGCTTGTCATCCTGTATTACGCAGGTATTTGGCGATATGGCAACTTCGCAATCGGTAAAGGCATACAGCGCGTCAATGGTCACATCAGGCGAGATACCCGGCGCCAGGTGAATAACCAGTTCTACGTTTTGCGCGGTATTATCGTCTATCTTTTTTATTTTGATCTTACCCTTTTCATTGGCAGCTATAATGCTGTCTTTCAAACTGCCCGTAGTGGTGGTAAAAGGAATCTCTGTAATGGTGAGCGTTTTTTTATCGGTCTCCACGATCTTGGCACGCACACGGACACGCCCGCCCCGCTGACCATCGTTATAGCCCGACACATCTGCCATTCCACCCGTAGGGAAATCAGGCACCAGGTTTGGCGTTTGCCCCCTTAATACCGCTACAGACGCATCAAGCAACTCGATGAAATTGTGCGGTAAAATCTTGGTGGCCAAACCTACGGCTATACCCTCGGCACCCTGCGCCAGCAACAGCGGGAACTTTACGGGCAGCGTAATAGGCTCTTTATTACGGCCATCATAACTGGCCTGCCATATGGTAGTATCCGGGTTAAAAACAACTTCTAAAGCAAATTTAGATAAGCGTGCCTCAATGTAACGCGGCGCCGCTGCAGAGTCGCCGGTTACCGGGTCGCCCCAGTTACCCTGGCAGTCTATCAGCAAGTTTTTCTGGCCTATCTGCACCATGGCATCGCCTATAGAAGCGTCGCCATGCGGGTGGTATTTCATGGTATTACCAATAACGTTGGCCGCTTTATTGAAACGACCGTCGTCCATCTCCTTTAGCGAATGCAGGATACGCCGCTGTACCGGTTTCAATCCGTCATTAATATGCGGAACGGCACGGTCAAGTATTACATACGACGCGTAATCAAGAAACCAGTTTTCATACAATCCGTCGAGTGAGGTAACGTTATGTATTTTTTCATCATTATTATCAGGTATCTCGTCCCGATAGCTATCGGGATCGTTTAGATTTTCACTCATTATTAAAAAAATATTTTTGGATGGATAAAGATAGGGAAATGTACAGAAGTGCGCGGGGTTTGATGTGCAGATTTTATAAACATTCTATCCGTTCTTAACTTAAATTGGGCATATTTACTATCACAAATTATAACATTAATGAAACTAAGAGTAGCCCGCCATACATCCAACTTAAAACCTTTAATCAGTTTTTATACCACTGTTTTAGGCCTCGATGTTATTGGCAGTTTTACAGATCATGCAGGCTATGACGGTGTGTTTATAGGCGGCAAAAATTCGGAATGGCATTTGGAGTTTACCACATCGGCCAACAATGCCGACCATCATGCCGATGAAGACGATCTTTTAGTTTTTATGTTGATGAAAAAGAATACGCTATCATTATAGCGAAAGCTTTAGCTAATAATATTAAACAGGTACCTGCAAAAACCCCTATTGGGCAGCTAATGGTGTTACCCTAATTGATCCTGATGGGTTTAGAATTGTGGTTACAATTGATCCAATACTATAAATTTTCCTTCTTCATCTCCCTGATCATCACATTATAAGTCCACTTACGCAACATGGCATTTACCGTGTTGACAATGCGTTTTGCGCGGGTTTCATTTGTCTTGGCGCTTTCTATCCATTTAATGAAATAGTTACGATGCGACATGGGCAAGGTATTAAATTGCACGAGCGCTTCGGGATCAAAATCAAAACATTCCTGCAGGTCGGCGGGGATCTCTACTTTATAGTCCTTATCTTCTTCCAGTTTTACGGTTAGCATTGCGCCTGCTTCCTTGCGAATGCTCTTACGCACATCGGCTTTTAAAGCCATTATAAATCCACCATCGCCCATAGGCATTAAGGCGAAACCTGCTATTGCAAAATTGTCAAGCATCCCGCGCACCCTGAAAGATTGCTTATTACCGGGTTTCAATTGCTGTGCAAGATCAACCGGGATCTCAATATATCTCCAGCCGGTTTTTTCGCCCTGCTCGCCAAATTGCAATATGATGGTTTTAAACTCTATCATGCTATAAATATCAGCCAATTAACGCCACTGTAAAAATAGGGCAAATGTTAAATTTCGGTTAAATCGGCAATAAATTGTTTTTTCTGTGTAACGTTTGGGATAGTACGGATGTCTTATAGATATAAAAATTAATTAATAACCTTAAATACCATATTATGAAAACTCTTAAATCAATCATGCTTGGGTTAGCATTAGTAGTTGTTAGTACCGTTACTAACGCCTCAGTTAAACCGGCAGCAGCTGTCTTATCTAAAAACGATGTATTAAATATCTACGTAAACGCTTTGGTTCATGGCAAAATAGATGGCCTTGAAAACATCCTCGACAAAAACGTAAAATTGATCATGCACCGCGGCGAAAAAGAATTCAACCTTGACAAGGCACAGATCCTTGAATCATTTAAAGCATCAGAAAACATTGAGCAAGGCTGCACTTATACTACTTATACCCAGGATGAAACCGACAATGGCATGGTAGTAAAAATAACTATGAAATATGATGGTTATGAACGTACCAACATGGTAACCATTGCATTGAACCATGCCGATTTTAAGATCACTAAGATCGAAACACAATCTTAATTTTAGTTTAGTTTGTTTATTTATTGGTTAAGGGCTCTCGTAAGCGGGGAGCCCTTTTCTTTTTTATGATAACCTATCCTCAAAAAACAGGAACGGCAAAAAGCTTTCAATACCGTTGGCAACCCAAACCGGGCTCTTGTCGGTAAACAGGATAACCTTTACAGCTTGTTGTTGCTTTTTCTCATACTCGGCCAATACCTGCAGGCATGAGCCGCATGAGGTTACCGGCCTTTTAAGTTCAAACTCGTCCGTATGCGCGGTAACCGCCATGCTGATGATCGGATCATCCGGGTGGTTTGAGCCCCAGTGAAATAATGCCACCCGCTCGGCACATAAGCCTGACGGATAGGCTACATTCTCCTGGTTGCTGCCCTGTATGATCTTACCGCTTTGCAACCGCAGCGCCGCCCCCACCCTGAATTTTGAATAAGGCGAATGCGAATTTTTCATCGCCTCTACCGCCGCGGCACACAGTTCCCGGTCACTATTATCCAGCTCTGCTACAGAAGTATATTCTTTGAAAGCTATTTTTATTTCGTGGTTAGTCATTTACCTCACCCTGCCCTCTCCAAAGGAGAGGGTTCTTTTTAAGTTTATAAAAAAACAAATCCCCGCTCCTTTTTAAAGAGCGGGGAAACAAGATAAAGATAAAATCTTAAATAAAAAAGCGTCATTGCGAGCGTAGCGTGGCAATCTCTACACGACAGGTTACCGATTCCTATCGTGTAGAGATTGCCACACTCGTTCCTCGTTCGCAATGACGTTAGTAAATAACTACACCGCTATCGGCAACTCTTCCGTTTCCGCATCCGCGACTATGGTTGGGTTTACGGTTTCGTCGTCTTTTTCAATCCTTAGGTTACCAATAATGTGCTGTTGCCTTGCAGGGGTATTTTTACCCATAAAGTATTCTAACAGGCCTTTAATATTGGCATCTTTTAGTATCACCGGATCAAGGCGTATGTCTTTACCTATGAACAAGCCAAACTCGTCGGGCGAAATCTCGCCCAGGCCTTTAAAGCGGGTGATCTCGGGCTTTACGCCTAATTTGGCAATGGCGTTTTTACGCTCTTCGTCGCTGTAGCAGTAAATGGTTTCTTTTTTGTTACGCACGCGGAACAGCGGTGTCTGCAATATAAATACGTGCCCGGCTTTCACCAGGTCTGGGAAGAACTGCAGGAAAAAGGTCATCAGCAGCAGGCGGATGTGCATACCGTCCACATCGGCATCGGTAGCTATTACAATGTTGTTGTAGCGCAGGGCGTCAAGGCCGTCCTCAATGTTCAGCGCGTGTTGCAGCAGGTTAAATTCCTCGTTTTCATACACCACTTTTTTGGTAAGGCCGAAACAGTTTAGCGGCTTACCCTTTAGACTAAATACCGCCTGCGTCATCACATCGCGCGATTTGGTGATCGACCCGCTGGCCGAGTCACCCTCGGTAATAAACAGCGTGGTATCCTGCTTACGCTCGTGGGTATCATCAAAATGCAGCTTGCAGTCGCGCAGTTTACGGTTATGTAACGATGCTTTTTTGGCACGCTCATTAGCCAGTTTTTTAATGCCGGCAATGTCTTTACGCTCACGTTCAGACTGCATAATGCGTTTCAACAGCGCATCGGCAGTTGCCGGGTTTTTATGCAGGTAATTATCCAGCTCGCGTTTTACAAAATCACTGATAAACGTGCGCACGGTAGGCCCTTCCGGCCCCACATTTTGCGACCCCAACTTAGTTTTTGTCTGCGACTCGAACACCGGCTCTTGTACTTTTATCGCGATAGCCGACACAATAGACGCGCGAACGTCCGACGCGTCGAACTCCTTTTTATAAAACTCGCGGATGGTTTTTACTACCGCTTCGCGAAAGGCCGCCTGGTGGGTACCGCCCTGCGTTGTGTTCTGCCCGTTAACGAACGAGTAGTATTCTTCGCCGTATTGCTGGCCATGGGTCATGGCTATTTCTATGTCATCACCCTTTAAGTGGATGATGGGGTAACGCAGCGTCTCTACATCCGTACGCTTGGTAAGCAGGTCATACAGGCCGCGTTCAGAGAAATATTTTTGCCCGTTAAAGTTTACGGTAAGGCCCGAATTAAGGTAAACATAATTCCAGATCATGTTCTCCACAAACTCGGGGATAAAGCGATAATGGCGGAAAATGCTATCGTCAGGGAAAAAGTTAATGGCCGTACCGTTACGCTGCGAAGTTTCTTTTTCAGGTTCGTCGCGTATCAGTTCGCCTTTTTCAAACTCGGCAATTTTGGTGCGGCCGTCGCGGTATGATTGTACCGTGAACGATGTCGACAGCGCGTTAACCGCCTTGGTACCCACCCCGTTCAAACCTACCGATTTCTGGAAGGCCTTGCTGTCATACTTACCGCCCGTGTTTATTTTTGATACGCAATCAATCACCTTACCCAGGGGGATCCCGCGGCCATAATCGCGCACGGCAACCTTGTGGTCGCTGATGTTGATCTCGATGGTTTTGCCCGAGCCCATTACAAACTCATCTATCGAGTTATCTACAATTTCTTTCAGTAATACATATATCCCATCATCATAAGCCGACCCATCGCCCAGCTTGCCAATGTACATGCCGGGGCGCAGGCGGATATGCTCTTTCCAGTCGAGCGACCGGATACTATCTTCACTATAATTTACTGGTTCTGCCATTTTTAAACGTGTGTTATTTGTACGGGGGAGACAGGAAGCCTCATTATGGCAAAAATAAAGTTTAGCGGCGCAACTCCTAACCCAAATCTGCTAACTTATTAACATTAGGCGCTTAAAATTTGATATAGCATTCAGCACCATTGCCATTTTGCGAAAAATTTTTAATTTTTTTTGCTAACTTTAAAACCAAAGGTTGATTACGTTGTTAAAAGAGCATACTATGAAAGCATTTATACTACGACGCGAAACAATTTCTTACTTTTTGATGAGTGTATCGGGCTTTTTTACCTTTTACACTTTCTTTAGGCTCATGCAGCTTTTTGCCAACCATTTTATCGGCGCAGCTGCTCTGCTGTATTTAGTGCCGATGTTCGTGGCCTCATCCATCGCCTGGCTTTATTCTTTAAAGCTGGTTAAGGCGGCTTAACCTATTTAATTCCCTGCCGGCTGCAATGATGCGGCGTATTAGTTTATCTATGCGGCTAAATCGTTAAGGCGGGCAAGGGCTCTAAATTTATCCATCGAAATGGGTTTGGTAATTAACTGCTCGATAAACGGATAGCCGGATAACCTTTCATGATCCACCTTCCTGACAGACACCGTTACAATGTAAACTTTTATACGCTTTGATAAAGATCCATATATTTCGGCATAGGCATCCAGGAAACTCCAGCCGTCTTTACCCGGCATCCCCAGATCTATAAACATCACATCGGGTAATTTAAAATGATTGTTCCTGTTATTTTTAAGGTACGCTATCACTACATCCACCTCATTAAAGTGGCAGATATTTTTAAAAAATTGCGGCTTGTTAGCCAACGTCATGATCCGGTGAAACACATCATCGTCATCCAGCACAAGTAAAGTTTGTTTTCTTAAAGTTACCATTAATAAAATCAGGGGTAATATATGCCTAATAGCCAAACGTTGTGGCAATAAGTGTACCATTGTTTAATCTCGCTATGGATATGAATTTTACTTAAAAGAGCATTATTGGCCGTTCAAAGAAATGCCACATGGTATTTATCCGATACATTGGGGATTTACCCGACCTAATTTAGCTGCTTAATAAAAACAAGTAAAAATAACAATAAATAAAATATGGAAACTAAATTAAAAAAAGGCGATGTCGTTCTTTTAAAATCCGGCGGTCCGATTATGACAATTTATGAACTTTATAATGATGACACATATGCTAAGTGTTATTATTTTACAAAAGAAGAAATTTTAAAAGATGAAGTATTTCCTTCTATCACTTTAACCTTAGCCTTTTGATGATAGGGAAATTATTCCTTATTATATTTAACTTGAATAATCATTGATAAAAATAATTTAAATGGAAACGAATCAATTAAATGCTTTATTAGAAGTTTTAGAAGATATAAAAAGCAACACGTCTGATATTTACGATGTGAAAAACGAAATAGATACTTTGGGAAAAGCGATTAGAGGTATTAAACAATCGCTTGATGAAAATAATGAGTTATTAAGAGAGCTTATCGACGCGGTTTATTCGATTAAAGATTGATATCCCCTCACTTATCAAAGTTTAGCAACAGAGCAAACATCCTTATAATACAGCATTCTGCTTGCGTACACCATAATAAACATTCATTAAAAAATGGTGACACCATTACGTCACTAAACACAACCCTAAAACTTAGCAAAAAATCAAAAAAAGTGTGCCAAACTGTATCATGAGGTCAGTTTTATAAAATCAATTTACTAACTGTCAATCAATTAAAAAAAACGGTGTACCAAAGTGTATCACCGGCACACATTCAGTTTGGTACACCTGGTACAGTTACATTCCTACCCCTCACATAAAGCTCCCCTCTTGAGAGGGGGCGCGGTGGGCAGCGCATCGGCAGGGGTGTGTTAACCAAGCGGCAGGACACACCCCTACACCCCTCTCAAGAGGGGAATCGTATAGGCCGGCCCTTGTATGTTTAGTGGGCTTTGGCTGGCATTCAGAAACCTTATCCTGATATAGCCAGCAGGTAATCAAGTTCGGGGGCATGGTCATTGTAGGGTTTGCCGGCCAGGCGCACTTGCTGGTGGTGGCTTATGCCTTGTAGCTTTACGGTTTGGTGCTGCATTACGCCGTGTTCGCCGGTGAGCAGTTGCCATGCATCTTCTGACAGGATGAGGTCGTTATTCAGTTCCTTGGTTTTGGCCTGCAGCCTTGAGGCTATGTTTACGGGCAGGCCCATAACAGATAGCTGGGGCGCGTTGTCCAACCCAAACTCGCCCACGAAAACGCGGCCCGCATGCAGGCCCACACCGATCTCGAGCGGGCCGCCATCAAACGGAACGTCGTGCGCCTCGTTAAACAAGGTCACGGTGCGCAGCATTACCTTAGCCGCCTGGTAAGCATTATTCACCGACTCCTTTAAACCCGCCTGCAAGCCAAACACGGCATACATGCTGTCGCCGGCAATCTCCACCACCTTACCCTCAAACTTCTTGATCACCTGGTTAAAGGCCGTAAACAAACGGCGCACCACCTCAATAACGGTCTGCTCGGGCTGCTGCTCCATCAGGCCGGTAAAGTTGCGGATGTCCAGGAAAAGGATAGCCAGATCCTGCTCCCTGTCGGGCAGCGCGGCGGTGGTGTTGAGGGTAAGGTAGTTGTTTTCCATAATAGTTAGACGATTAGCCTTTTAAAACATTTTAAGCAAATGCAAATAAATGCCGCTTTTAAATGACGCCGTAAAAGTAGCGCCCACAGGGCAAGGCGGCTATGGTAAATTGGCTGGGGTATGGGGATGGTCGGTAAAGGGTGGTTTTGGGGCGGTGAATGCGCGCCGCCGACTCACCCCGACTGCGCTACGCTGGCCGACCCTCTCTTCGCCTTCGGCGGAAAGAGGGTAAAAAGCCTAAACAATTAACCCTCTTTATCGCTTGCGAAAGAGAGGGTGGTCGAGCGAAGCAAAGACCGGGTGAGTCCCCGCGGGAATATCATTTTAGCTATTTAGTTACATACATCAAAACATCTATCGTGGTGCTTCGTTTATATATCAAATTAACCCCCTATCTATAAATGACAAAAGACAATACAAAACCAAACGAGCACCCGGTTATCCCCAAAAGCAAATACTGTGTTAGCCCTAAAGGAACAATCTATTTCACAACGGGAATGAACATGATGTCAGTCATTGGTTTCACTGACGGGCATTTTGTGCATGGCAGCACCAGGATGAAACGGGCGAGCTGAACAACCATCACAACCATTACCAATATGAGTACACAACCTTTTGTAATTGAGCAAACCTACAATGTACCTGTAAGCCAGGTATGGCAAGCGCTAACCGACAACAACCAATTAAAGGAATGGTATTTCATGCTGGATGACTTTAAAGCCGAGGTTGGTTTCACCTTCAGGTTTAGCGGCACGGATAAAGGCGTAACTTTTTGGCATGAGTGTATTGTGCAGGAAGTGATACCACTTAAAAAGCTATCGTACACCTGGCGTTACCTTGAATACCCCGGCGACTCGCTGGTAAGTATCGAGCTGTTTGACGAGGGCGATAAGACCAGGTTAAGGCTAACCCATAGCGGACTTGAAACCTTCCCTGCGGATAACTCGTCGTTTGCTAAAGAAAGCTTCGCTAAAGGATGGACCTATATTACAGGTACCAGTTTGAAGGAGTTTTTGGAGAGGTGAACAATATCGGGTTACAGCAACAGTATATCTATCCTATGCGCGTGCACCATCTCTAACTTAGGCGACCACGCAAAAATAGTAAACCTGCCATCCTGCGATGCCACCAGGGCTATCGCGTCGCGCTGATCATACACAAACTGTGCTGCTGCCAAATGCCTTGTGCCTCCATTTTGCCCCGGGTGCATCAGGGTTGGGGAGCCATCAACCACAGGTTCGGTAGTAATGATCTGGTCTACAGGCGAGCTGATGCCTGACCGCGCTATCTTGGCGCCAAACGCCAGCAGCTCGTAATTACGATCGATAATAGTAGCGCCATCCACTGCCGTAAATCCGCCCACAATATCTATGGCGCGCAACAGCGCTTCCTGCCAGTCGACCTTTGTATGGTCGCACTTCTTCTGTTTAATCAGCTTGGTTACACCCTTAAAGGTGGGTACCACGGGGTAATTAATGGGGTGGATAATGGAGTCCTGCCAGGCCGTAGTATTTTCAGGGACTATCAGCACCAAACCGCCACGCCCATGCTTGCGCATAGAGGCAGCCAGCTCGACCATGATATTCACAGAGTTGTCTGTAAACGGTGCAGGCATATACAACCGCGAGTCCATCAGGGCCGGGAAATCGCCGGTGTTCTGCTCGTCAATAACTTTTATTTCGTCGCCTTTTAACACGGCTATATTAACAAATTTGCCAAAGCCGTCTGTTCGGCTGTGCTTTATAACTAGCAGCCCTGGTTCAATAACCTCCAACACAAAACAAATACCCGGGATGGTTAGCGTAGTGCCCCAAACATAAAGCTCGTCGTTTTCATACCACACGCCCAGGTGTATGCCGGGGCTTTCAACAGCGGGTGCCAGTTTGGTCAAATTATGCGGGGTTAAGCGCAAACGGTTGCCAAATACCAGCGGCTGGGTGGCTTGTTCGGGCGGCAATATCGCGATGGATATTTTGGGCGAATGGCCTTCTTCTTTACGCAGGCTTGCCCAAAAAGCCACATCAATAACAGCCTCAATAACCGGCGACTGCGGTTCGTCGGCAAGGTTGGTTGTTCCCTGGGCACGTGCTGCTGCCAAGTGTTTGGCAAAATGCATCTCGATGGTGCAAGCCACCATACGTGCAGGTATATAGGTTGGTTCTGACAGCATATTAATTTCGTTTATCGCCACTTGCATTGTTAACTCAAAAGTATCTTTAAAGTTTTAAATGGCGTAACACGGCAGAGTAATAATTGACTAAGATTTGTAGGATAATCTTAGTCTGGTTGATATTCAAATGGCAGTTGGTCGCCCACTCGTTTTTCACCTAATTCACCGCGAATAAAAAAAGCACGATAATTTGTAAAACTTCCTCTGCTGTCAATTACAGCATCGTTTAAATGGAGTTGTAAAACTGACGCGTCATAGCTAAACTTTACCTGTATTTTATCGGTATTGTTGTAATTGCCGGTAAACTTAACTTTAAAAGCAATATGAGGATCATAAGTTATATATAAACCACGATTAAATTTTAGCGCGACAAATGAAGTATCAATAACAGAAACAAGGTTGTCAAATTTGACCGGGCCGACACCAATAGTAAAAAGTGTAAGTCGGCCTTGATTACCGTCGCCTATTTCGTCGTAGATCTGCCGGACGAAAAAGCCTTCCTTAACGGGCGTGTCTTTACCTTCGTATACCGATCTTAAAAAATGCATCAGGGAGCCTTTATAAGCTTTCAAACGATTTTTTTTCCATTCCTTTTTCAGTTTATCAAGGCCGTCCATTTCTTCAAAACTTGTCTCGCCATAGTAATTTGTTATCCTGTTATTATAGTGATATTCAAAGGCCTTTAACAAGTACCTTATTCTGTACCCAAGTTGCTTATTTTCAATTATCAAAAAGTCATTGGTGGTTGCTTCTAATGTCCCGTTTTTACGATTGTTCTTTAAATTAATAATTTCAGGATTCAGAATTTTGCACTGACTGCCATTCTTTGTAGTGCCTAAAAAATTATCTTTAAACAGATCATATTTTCCCGGCCTGTCCCGATCGCCACCAATAATGACCTCATTAATTTGATACGGATTGATTTTCAGGCTTACTTTAAAATTGGTAATGTTTTGCCTGACCATTATATTTTGAGAGAAAGGCGTATACCCCATTAGTTTAATAACCATCTGGTAAGAACCTGTATTTAATCGGCTAAGAATAAATTTACCTGAATCATTGGTAATGGTTATTTTCTGTGACCCGCTCATAAAAACGGTAGCGTTATTAAGCGGCCTGTTATTTTCATCAACTACAGACCCACTAACCGAATAACCCGATTGCGCAAAAGATTTACTACCTAAAAAAACAGCGACTATAAAAAGCAGGTATCTCATTCGACTGGATTAGGTTTACTAAAGCAATTTAAGGGTTTATCGGCGTTGTCGGTGGTTGATATTCAAACGGCAATTGGTCGCCCACTCGTTTCGCAGCCAGGCTGCCACGGATAAAGAAAGCACGGTAGTCCGTATAATTACCCCTGTTGTCAATGATCGCTTCTGCCGAGGTCAATTTTATTACTGAGCTTTTAATGTCATCCATTTCCACCTCTTTTCTTGCAGACGTTGAAGCGCTATGTACTTTTAGCGCATTGGCCTTTTTGGGGTCGTAGGTAACATAGATTAGGTTACAATTTAGCCTGATAAACGAGGTGTCAATAACACTCGTGACTGTATCAAACTTCAATGGATTCTCATCCAAAGAAATCATAGGCAAATAATTGTCAGGCTTTAAATAAGTTTTATAAATGCGATTAGTTATAAAGCCTTCTTTTAATGCCGTATTGCGGTAAACCGAGCGCAAAAAATGCATAAACGACCCTTTGTAGGTTTCAAGCCGGTTTCTATCCCAATTTTTTTTCATCCCCACGCTGCCATTCAGTTGTTCAAAATTGGTATCACCATCATAGATAGCCGTATTACTTGCAATATTAAATTGAAAGTCTTTAAGCAGGTAACGTATTTTATAACCCAGGCTTTTATTTTGTATGATCATAAATTCATCAGCCTCTGCTGTCAAAAGGCCTGTTTTTTGGTTAAAGTTGAAACTTAATACCTTGGGATTTAATATTTCGCAATCTTCGGCGTTTTTTGAGGTACCTAAAAACTGGCTTTTAAAAATTTTATAAAATCCGTCCCAGTTACTGCCAGATCCTATCACCACATTTTTTAATAATATCGATTTTACTTTGAGTTGAATATTAAGAACAATGGGCGCGGTTTTAACTATTACGTTTTGCTTATCCGGATAATATCCCATTATCATTGTTGATACCTGGTAAGCACCCGGGCCTACAGCGTTAAATTCAAACTTTCCATTGTCGTCAGACACGGTTGTTTTTTCGGTACCGCTGATAAATACTGTGGCATGTATTACCGGCGATCCTGTTTCGTCAACAATAGCTCCGCTAACAGCGTAACTTCCCTGCGCAAATAAGTTAATACTTATAAAAAGACCGGTTATAAAAAGCAGATATTTCATCAGGGATTGTAACGTATTAATTAAAATTATGATAAATTTAATTGGTGTTATTGGGTGGCTGATATTCAAATGGCAGTTGGTCGCCTATACGTTTGTTAGCCCACTCGCCCCTGATCAAAAAGGTTTTGATATAACCTGTAAAAACGCTTCCCCTGGCATCAATCACAGCCTCTTTTAAATACAGCAATAACTGCGAATTATTATTGGTTTGGGTAACCAATACGGTGCTGGTTTGGCTGTTTGACTTGCCGAATAACCTGGCGTTTGCTTCTTCCTGTTTTTCTTCCTTGGTCGTTTCATGATTGAGTAAGCGGGCCGCTTTTTTAGGATCGTAAGCAATGTTTATCGCCTTAAATTTAAACGACACATGAGAGCTGTTGATAACAGTTACCAAAGTGTCGAACCTTACAGGGTTAGGGTCTACATAATTTTGCTTGTCCCACTGATTTTTGCTTCTGAACAGCTGATTGGTAATAAAGCCTTCTTTTAACACGGTATTGGCATACACCGCCCGTAAAAAATGCATTAACGACCCTTTATAAGCTGCAAGACGGTTTTGAGCCCACACCTTTTTTTGATCAGCAGTACCGTCCATTTCTTCAAAACTATTGTCGCCGTCATAAAAAGTATGGAGGTTTGCTGAATTATGCTCGAACGTTTTGAGCAGGTATTTTATTCGGTAACCCAGTTTTTTATTTTCTATGATCAAAAAATCGTCAGCATCAGCCTTTAAAATTAAATGATCTTCGGCCTCAAATATATTACGAGGTATTTTTTGCGTACTAAAGTTGATGATCTCGGGGTTTAATATGGTACAATTTTTTGCGTCTGCCGATGTGCCTAAAAATTGATCTTTAAACAGCGCATAATGTTTTGCCCAATTTTTATCGCTGCCTATTTTAACCTCTTTTAATGTAATAGGTTTAACTTTCAGACTAATGGTAATGTCAACAGATTTATCATAAATGGTAACATCCTGCGACGAAGCGGCATACCCCAACATATTGGTCGAGACCAAATAATTACCCGCGCCCATATTGCCAAATGTAAACTGACCATCTTTGTTGGTAGAGGTAATCTGCTGACTACCGCTGATAAATACAGTGGTACCTTTAACTGGCTGATTATTCTCGTCAGTTACCGTGCCCGAAAGCGTATAACCCGCTTGCGCCATTACGTTGGCACTTAAAAAAACGAATAAAATAAAAAGCAACCGGCAGGCAAGATGTTTCATAACAGGCGTGTGATAGGGTAGTTAAATGTACATGTTTTTAAATTAAGTGCAAATAACTTGTGCCGGGTAAAGAGTAGTCCATGAATATAGTAATCTGGCGTTAGTCAGCATAAACAATAAATACCATAATATATTTTAAACAATACAAATTGAAATATATTTAATAAAATATTGTTATTTATATTATATAAGCAATATTTTTGCAGAAAATTTGAAAAACACTCCAGCGCATCCGCTATCGCCCCTGCACTGATCTATTTCTCTTTATTATGAAAAACGCCGGTTCTCCAAATGGCATCCCTGTTTCGCCATTATTAAACAGTTTAGAAATAGCCGAAGGTAATATCAAAAAGCCCTTTATCTTAAAAGGCCGTTTGCTTACCATATCTGCTTACGCGGTTTTAGTTGCTGTTGCCATTAGTTTCATAGCCAAGGTTTTGGTTTCGCTGATCAACCTGGTTACCAACATCGCATTTTTTGGTTCTATCAGCCTGGCTTTTCATAGCCCTGCAAATAATCATTTAGGGGTATGGGTAATTGTTATTCCGGCTATCGGCGGTATCATAGTTGGGTTAATGGCTTTATACGGGTCAAAAGCTATTCGCGGCCACGGAATCCCCGAAGCTATGGAACAGATCCTGGTGAACGAGAGCAGTATCAAACCATCCATCACCTTATTAAAACCCATATCATCGGCCATAGCTATAGGTACAGGCGGCCCGTTTGGCGCCGAGGGGCCTATCATTGCTACCGGTGGTGCATTAGGGTCAACATTGGGCCAAATATTTAAGGTTACGGCTAACGAGCGTAAGATCATCTTAGCTGCCGGCGCTACAGCCGGCATGTCGGCTATATTTGGAACGCCCATAGCCGCTATATTTTTAGCTATCGAACTGTTATTATTCGAGTTTTCGCCCCGTGCTATATTACCGGTAGCTCTTGCTTGTATTACCGGTGCAGCGGGTCATCATTTATTATTCGAATCGGGGCCGGTATTTGAAATGCCAGGCGTAGCCGTACCGTCAAACCTGGCATTGGGTATTTATAGTTTTATGGGGATCGTTATCGGCTTTTTATCATTAGGCATCACCAAAATAGTATATTGGATAGAAGACCTGTTTGAAAAACTACCCATCCACTGGATGTGGTGGCCTGCCATAGGCGGACTGGCAGTAGGCATAATAGGTTTTTACGCGCCACACACGCTGGGCGTTGGCTATGATAATATTACCGGCATTTTATCGGGCACCTGGCCGTTAACGTTGGTACTTAGCTTGTGTATCTTTAAATTCATATCATGGGCAATAGCATTGGGCAGCGGTACATCCGGCGGAACGCTGGCACCCTTGTTAACGATGGGCGGCGCGGCCGGCGCAGTTATCGGCATGGTCGTTTTAAAATTTTTTCCTGATGCTGGTATCAACATTCCTTTGGCCGCGCTCATCGGTATGTCGGCCATGTTCGCGGGGGCATCAAGGGCTTATTTAACCAGTATTGTATTCGCGTTAGAGGCTACCATGCAGTCGCACGCTTTACTGCCCTTATTAGGCGCTTGTACAGGCGCCTATATTGTATCTTTCTTTTTGATGGAAAACACCATAATGACCGAAAAGATTGCTCGTCGCGGTGTAGCTACACCCGATTCGTTTGAACCGGACCTATTGCAGAAACTGCTGGTATCGCAGGTTATTACTGATGACGACACGATACTCAATCAGAACATCATCATCCGCGAAGCGCGCGAACGAATAGGTTCTGGTAAAACCAACCAAAATCATTTTATTGTAGTAACAGATCAAAACGAATATGCGGGTAGTGTAAAACTGGCCGATATATATAATAACACGACGGATGATAGCAAGCCTTTAAAAGAGCTTGTTACCATCGATACTGTTAGCGCTCTTAAAGGCACAGACACTTTACGCCGGGCGATAGAGAAAATGTCAAAAGCCGGTGCCGAAATTCTGCCGGTATTGTCTAACCATAATAAAGTTATCGGGGTATTATCTTATAAAGATATTATCAACGCGTACACACAAAATATCAAAAAAAACGAATCAGCCCATGTGAAGATCTCTTTAAAGCGCAGAAGACGGGCTAAGATTTAGTGGATAGATTAAAGCTTGAGTATCTCCAATAAAAATGTTACGCAACAGCTATCCATAAACGGTTATATTTACCTACCGGATAAGTATTTATCAGCCAATTAAATAGCCATGCCTAACATCAGCCTTAAAAGTAAAACAGTATTGCTGTGCCTTGTGTTTTTCATAAAGGCATCAGTAATATTTGCGCAAACGCCGCAATACCCACCGGCAGCACAGGTAGCGCGGGATTTTAAGGCATTACTAAACCGCCCGGTAGTTGATTTTAAACCCGAGTTTACCAACGTCCGCAAAGATTCTATAGAAGTGGATAAAGGGTCGATCTACACAGAAGAAACCGAGAAAATGCCCATACTTATTTACAAACCTGTTGTAAAGGGACAAACTAAGTTCCCGGTAGTGATATTTCTGCATGGTACCGGAGGCAGTAAGGACGAGGGAGATATTAGGTCGATATTTATTAAACTGGCTAAGCAGGGCATTATGGGCGTAGCTATTGACGCGCGTTACCATGGCCAGCGTATTGCCGGGGGTGCACACGGCGCAAAAGAGTATACCGACGCTGCTTACCGGGCATTTAAAACCAATGACCAAAATCATCATGCCTACCCGTTTTTATACGATACCTCATACGACTTATGGCGACTGGTTGACTACCTAATTACACGCCCCGATGTTAAAGCCGACAGGATAGGTATGGGCGGCATATCCATGGGTGGTATTGAAACCTGGATGGCAGCATCGGTTGACACCAGGATCCGCGCGGCGGTATTGGGTATCGCAGTGCAAAGCTTTAAATGGTCTTTAGATAACAATAAATGGCAGGGCCGTGTTGGTACCATTGGCGACGCGCATAAAAGGGCCGCGCATGATCTTGGCGACTCGACCGTTAACCAAACCAACGTTAAAGCCGTATGGGACAAAATACTGCCCGACATAACCGGCGAGTTTGATTGCCCGTCAATGATCCGCCTTTTTGCGCCGCGGCCACTGCTGATATTAAGCAAAGATAAAGACCAAAACAACCCCTATCCCGGCGCGCAGATAGGTTTCGCGACAGCAACAGAAGCCTATAAAGCTAAAAATGCTTTAGACAAACTGGATATTGAAATTCAACCCAACCTGGGCCATGTGTTTAACGCTAAGGATACAGAATTGACCTGTCAATTCTTCTGCAAATACCTGCTCAACTAAAGCGTCACAAAATAAAAGCTTTCAGGAAAGAGTGACCCCAGGTACCCCAATCACCTATAGCTTTGTTTAATGTTTGCTTAAACGATAGATTATTCACGGGCTTACCTTTTTTTGGCGGTACTATTTCACTTTCGGGGATGTTGGTATCGGTTACCTTAGTTGCTATCCAGGCGACATTTTCATGCGGCAGGGCGACCTCCAGTATCATACCGGGCAGGCCGGTAAATGATTCGGGCCCGCCAGGTACAATAATCTTGTCTGTATAAAAAGCTACCACATAAATAGAATCCATCACAATGGCATTGGCGCGGCGGCACGGGTAGCCGGCAATATCGCGGGTTTCGTCAGTTATTTTCCAGTTGATCTTACGGATGGTGTCTTTCAATAAAAAAGTTTCCTCAAAAACTCGTTTCTGAGCCGTATTCATGCCTGTATTAAAATCGCTAAAAATAGTGTTCGACTGATTGGCCATTTGCAGATCAAACCAGCCATTAGGTTTTTCATCTTCATCTACCACAGGGGCAAATAAGCTTTTATTAGCGCCGAATTTAAGTGTGCTCTTCATCACCTTAAACTGGGGATTTGATTTTTGATAGTCCTCAAAAGGTTTGGCCAGCCAGCCTTCGTTGTCTTTATTGATCTCTTTACGGATCAAAGCATACATGTTAGCTTTTTTTTCATACTCAATAACGCCTGATGAGGCGAAATGCGCCTCCTGGGCCAAGCAGGCAACTGTAAACGTGAAAAAGCAATAAATAATGATGATCAGGTTTTTCATAGGTAAATTATTTTGATGTACCCGCACTCATTTTTGAAAAATCGTACGATAAGGTTAGCAGAAAATATCTTTTAATAGTGGTGTACCGCTCCTCGGTAATAATGCCGCCGTTAGCATAACGGTTAAAGCCCTGGTTTTGGTTAAGGATATCATTCACCGTACCCATTACTTTCAAACTTTTCTCTTTAAAGAAAGCCTTGCTTATTGAGGCGTTCCATAAGGTACGTTTAAACTGTGGTAGCGCAGCTGTTTTGGCGGTATAAGTATAATCAATGTCCGAGCCTATCTGCCAGTTATGAGGCAGGTACAAGCCAGCCCATCCCCTTGAATTAAAACCAGCACTGTTGCTATTGTAAGCGGTTTGTAAAGAGCTTTGATTGATGCTGTAAGTAGGGCCTGCTGATATATTGAAGTCATATTTGTTATCAACATATTTACTCACGCTGAGGTCACCTTCGTAACTGTTGTTTTTTGTGGTATTTAACTGGCTGATTCCATTAACACCGTTTGTCACCATATTATAAGTAGTCCTGCCACTAATGTTACTGCTAATGCCGACGTTTATTCCTGCTATTTTACGGCCATAATTAAAGTATCCGTAATAACTGTGCTGTATTTTACTGCTTAGGTTAAAGTACTGGCTGGTAGTTTTACCAATTGCGTCGGTACTGGTATTACTTACAATTGGGTTAGTTGTAAAAGCATAATTTCCGCTTATATAAAGGTCTTCGCCGCTAATAACTTTATAAGAGTTGTACGACATCCTGAAGTTATTATGAAATGACGGTGTCAGGTCCGGATTACCCAGGGTGACATATAAGGGATTGCTATTGTCTTTAATCGGTTGGATCTGGCTGATGCTTGGCTGCTGAGTATTGCCATTATAATTTACCCTAAAGGCGCTTTGCTGCGAAAACTTATATACATAACTGGCTTGCGGAAACCAATTGATGAATTGCCGCTTTAGCTCGTTACCGGTATAAAGGTTGATCTGATCGAATGATACATCAGCAGCTTTGCTGCCAATATTTATAACAGTTTTGCCCTTGTTATAGTTCAAAATAACACCGGCCAGCTGCGAGTGCTGATTGAGTTTAAAAAAGTTGCTCAAGGAGTCAACTAATACATTGTAATCACCATTTGTACCGCGGCTGTAAGCGCGTTGGTTTGAGCTGGCCTGATCAATGTTAAAGCCATAATTAAAAACCAGGTTAAGGCCTTTAACAATAGGCTCGGTATAAGTAATATTGGTATTTAAAACCTGGCTTTTGTTGTCAGACGTTTTATGCTGGTCAGTTGGCTGCGCGGCGTTTGGTGTCCCGTCGTCCTGGAACGATTGCAGGTTCGATTTAAGAAAGCTTGTGCCCTCGTTGTTATCAGCATTGCCGCTTATGAGTACAGACAAGGTACGCCCCTTTTTCTTCAGTTTTTTGGTATAGAAAACACTCGCGTCAAATCTATGGTCGTCGTTATTATTGATAGTGCTGGTGCTATTCAGGTTAAGCAGCGTGTTATCACCGCGCCGGCTGGTATCAGTACTAAAGCTGTTGCTTTTATTGTTTTTGAAACTGCCAGATGCAGTGATTTTTAAATTAGCGGTGGTATCCAGTTTAACTTCAACTTTAGCGTCCAGTTTTTGGCGAAAATTTGATTTGTGATCTACCTGGCTGCTTTTACTGTTAATTACACGGTCGGGTAGGTTATTCTGGGTAATGGCGCTCTGGTTTCCGTCGATATTTAGCTGGCCGATCTTGTAGTTTCCGTTAACTGCATACTTACCACTGTCCAGCTTATTATCATAGTGTACGCCGCCTGTAATAGCTTTAGGTAATCCGCTGCCGTTATAGTACAGGTCATCGCCGCCGTACGAAAAATACATGCCGCCATCATCCATCATCTCCATATTATTGCCATCCCCATATTTTTGAGCGTCGTCCCAGTTAAGGCTGGTGGTACCATTGTTTGAACCGATGCCATAAACAGAGATCTTTTCTTTATTCTGAAATTTATTGTACATCAGCTGGCCCTGGTAGTATTTATCGGTACCCGCTGCGGCTACCGCCTTACCAAACGAGCCGGCTTTTTTGCCATCTTTTAATTTGATGTTTAAAGTTTTGGTGGTTTTATCATCGTCTATGCCGGTAAAGGTAGCCTGGTCGCTTTTCTTGTCATACAGCTGTACTTTGTCAACCATATCGGCACGAATATTTTTAGTAATAAGGGTTGGGTCGTCGCCAAAAAACTCCTCGCCATCCAGCAGCACTTTAGTAACTTTTTGCCCCTGTGCGGTAATTTTTCCATCTTTATCTACCTGGATCCCCGGGAATTGTTTGATCAGATCTTCTACCTTGTCATTAGGCTGAATAACGTAAGCTTTGGCATTAAACTCGGTGGTATCACCCTTAATCTTAATTGCCCGTACTTCCCCTTTTATAATAACATCTTTTAACAGGCGCGATTTAAGCGTGAGGCCGGTCTTTCCAAAGTCATGTATTTGTGCCTTTTCATCTAAAGTAAAATCTTCTGTATAATCGGCATAACCGGGATAGGACATCACCAGGATAAACTTACCCGGTGCAAGTCCGTTGACAGCAAACGAACCATCATTACCAGCGCGGGTAAATTTGCGCAGCACCGAATCTTTAACATTCAGCACCATGATAACGGTATTTGATAAAGTCTTTTTTTCTGAGGTGTCGACAGCTACTCCTTTTATGGCATAGTTGCTTTGCGCATAGCTGGTTAACGAGAACAGCACAAGCAGCGCAATTGACAAAATTGTGATTTTCATTAGGTAGGTTTTAGATAAGACTAATGTATAACTAAATTATTAGTGATGAAAATATTTTAACATCTCTTAACTTTATTTAACATTGATAAGCGCCCTTAAGACACTGGTTTGTTAGCTCTGTTACAGTCTTGTAAATAAATTATCTTGTTAAATAATATACTGCCAAGGTACGGGGGCCTGCTGTTTTGCCCTACTAAAAGTGATGAAACCATAAAAAGCGGGGATGAAAATCCCAATAGGATATAAAGGCCGACGAGTAAGCTAACCGTAAATGACAGTACACGTTTTATGTTTACAAATAATATTTAAATTGCACGCCCAATGAAACCAATTATAGAGTGTGTACCAAATTTTAGCGAGGGTGTTGATCAGGGCATCATTCACAGTATTACTGGCGCGATAGGGTCGGTTGAAGGAGTTAAATTGCTTAATGTCGATCCCGGTCGCGGGGCTAACCGCACGGTAGTAACCTTTGCCGGCGAGCCTGAAGCTGTTGTTGAAGCAGCTTTCCAAGGGATAAAGATGGCCGGCGAATTGATCGATATGCGAACGCAAAAAGGTGAACACCCGCGCATGGGAGCTACAGATGTTTGCCCGCTTATCCCGGTGAGTAATATCAGCCTGGATGAAACTGCCCAATATGCCATACAACTGGCTAAAAGGGTTGGCGATGAATTGAAGATCCCGGTTTATTTATACGAGCACGCGCAACCCAACAAAAAGCGCAGCAACCTGGCCGCGATAAGAGCGGGCGAGTACGAAGGCTTTTTTAAAAAGATAAAGTTACCCATGTGGCAGCCTGATTTTGGCCCTGCCGAACTGGACGCCAAACGAGGCGCCACTGTAATTGGCGCACGCGATTTTCTGGTAGCTTATAACATCAATTTGAATACATCGTCTACCCATATCGCTAATGAAATTGCGCAGGAAGTAAGGGAAACCGGTAAGATCATCATTAATGAAAACGGAAAGGAACGCATCCCGGGTGCTTTAAAGCATGTAAAGGCCATAGGCTGGTATATTGAGGAGTACGGCAAAGCGCAGGTATCCATGAATTTAACCAATATAACCGAAACCCCCATACACCAGGTATTTGACGAGGTAGCTGCAAAAGCGGCAGATCATGGCGTTACCGTTACGGGCAGCGAACTGATAGGCATGATCCCGTTAAAAGCAATGGTTGAAGCAGGGCGTCATTTTTTGCACCAGCAGGGAATCACTTATCTGGTTAACGAGCGCAAGTTAATTGACGCGGCCATACAAGCTATGGGTCTAAATGAGCTTGCCCCTTTCGATCCGCAAAAACGGATCATTGAGTACCAGTTGGGTTAAATCAGGCTTTCCGTTTAATTTTTAATTTAATCTTGTATAATATTTTTAATTAATATTACAATTATCCTTATTTTTAGTTCGGCGTATATGTAAAGCTAAAAAACAACGTTTTTGGGTTTTAATTGCAAATGAACACTGTCACAAAAAAAGTTAACTCCTTATTAATTTATATTTTATTACTTACGCTAATTACCCCGGCGTTTGCACAAACTAATCATACACAACAGGTAAGCCAGTTTAAAAGCTTTACTAACGCGCTAAACCAGGTAAACCTTGCTTTTACTTTCCCCGAGGGATTTAAAGAAATTAAGGCCCCCGATACAGAAAGCCTCCCTTTTGATTATGCCATGGAACTGCCCGACGCGGATTTCGAGGTGTGGTTTCGGGTTAGCACACAAAAAGAAAACGAAAAATTCATTATCGAAAAGAATATACATGTAGTTAATCCTGATTCGCTGTACGTAAGGTTAGCCGAGAATCAGATAGCCGCGTTTACACCGGATGATGGCTACCTAAAAAGAAAAGTGCCAGATTATATTTTAGAGCGTTATAATGCTGACGATGGCAGCACTTTTTTATTTAACCTTGACGACTCGCCGATCACAAAGCATTATAAATACGCCCTGCTAACCGCGCTCACAAAAACCAATGTGGGCACTGTTTTCACCATCTGCTTTTCTAACGAAAAAGGGCCTGAATTTTTCAAGAACATGAACGCGGCCTGTAGTTGTTTGAAATTTAAAGATTAGATCTTAAAGATTTGTTGTTGAAGATCCAAGATTGGTAGTGTGATTTCTGCTCTTCTTTACGCTATTATATAGCGATATTACTAATAGTTTCTGGGGAATTGCTCCAGTTTATTATGTACATATTGTTCCCAAACAGCCTGTAATCCTTTATCGTGCGAGTGATTGCTTTGGGTGTCATACTTGGTTTGCATATCCCGGCGATCATTATTGATCCGCTGAAATATAGCCTGAATTTCTTCGCGATAGTTTGCTGTATAAGTTGCCGCGTTAAATGCAGCCATTAATTTACGAGCAAAAAGTTCAGTGATATCAAAATGCAGTTGCTCATGCTTTAACAGATTTTCGCCTTCATGTCCCGGTCGTACCCATGATCGCTGCGTACTGAACAGGCACTCTACCTTAAAACTAAGCTGGTGCACAGTATCCTGCAGGTGATGGTAAAATGTGTATCTAAGATAAGAATGAGTTGTAGCATCATGAGGTCCATTATCAGGCGTGCCGGCAAAGTCTTTCCACTTTAGCGGCTTATCCTTGATCCATGGAATATCCTGTGCCTTGACGGTGTTAGTACAATACAACAATGATAACAGTAAGATTATTCGTAACAGGCGCATACAGCAGGTTTTGGTTTAACGAATATAAGGATGAGCTATTGTCAATAGCTTTTTGAACAAAAAGATTACAAATCCCTATCTATGTCGATATCAACAAAAGTTTCAAACGCAAAAAACCCCATGAACGCTAGTTCACAGGGTTTATAAAATTGGGCACCGACCTACTCTCCCACGTTTTACCGCAGTACCATCGGCTCTGGCGGGCTTAACTTCTCTGTTCGGAATGGGAAGAGGTGGACACCGCCGATATAGGCACCTGAATGCTTTTGGTTCATTGGTTTACTGGTTCATTAGTTCATTAGTATGAACATAATGGCCGTATTCCGTGACCGATATCGTATTTATTAGTTTGTTGTTGCGGGCAGTACCAATGAAACATTGATATTATTGAACCACTGAACAAACAATGACATATTATTGAAAGAAGTAAGTAGATCGAGAAAACAACAGATGTATTATTATCTGTCTGTTGTTTTGGTCGGGGCAGGCGAACCTGCCCCTATTATTCCAACACGAAGAAAGCTTCGGGCGATTAGTATTACTCGGCTATGATGTCACCACCTTTATACCTGTAACCTATCAACGTAGTAGTCTGCTACGACCCTCAATGGAAGTCTCATCTTGTGGCTAGTTTCGCACTTAGATGCTTTCAGCGCTTATCTATTCCAAGCGTAGCTACTCTGCAATACAGCTGGCGCCATAACAGATTCACCAGAGGCTTGTCCAACCCGGTCCTCTCGTACTAAGGTCAGCCCCACTCAAACTTCCAACGCCCACAACAGATAGGGACCGAACTGTCTCGCGACGTTCTGAACCCAGCTCGCGTGCCACTTTAATGAGCGAACAGCTCAACCCTTGGGACCTTCTCCAGCCCCAGGATGTGACGAGCCGACATCGAGGTGCCAAACCTCCCCGTCGATATGAGCTCTTGGGGGAGATCAGCCTGTTATCCCCAGCGTACCTTTTATCCTTTGAGCGATGGCCCTTCCATGCAGAACCACCGGATCACTATATCCGTCTTTCGACCCTGCTCGGCTTGTCTGCCTCACAGTCAAGCAAGCTTATGCTATTGCACTCCGCGTACGGTTACCAAGCGTACTGAGCTTACCTTTGAAAGCCTCCGTTACCTTTTTGGAGGCGACCACCCCAGTCAAACTACCCGCCAAACAATGTCCTCGTCTTGGACGAGTTAGACACCAAATACAGAAAGGGTGGTATTTCAACGTTGACTAACCGACTCCTGGCGAAGCCGGATCACAGTCTCCCACCTATCCTACACATCCTGTATCCGATATCAATGTTAAGTTGTAGTGAAGGTGCATGGGGTCTTTCCGTCCCGTTGCGGGTAACCGGCGTCTTCACCGATACCACAATTTCACCGAGCTCATGGCTGAGACAGCGCCCAGATCGTTACACCATTCGTGCAGGTCGGAACTTACCCGACAAGGAATTTCGCTACCTTAGGACCGTTATAGTTACGGCCGCCGTTTACCGGGGCTTCGATTCAATGCTTCGCCTTGCGACTAACATCCCCTCTTAACCTTCCGGCACCGGGCAGGTGTCAGGCCATATACGTCATCTTTCGATTTTGCATAGCCATGTGTTTTTGTTAAACAGTCGCCTGGGCCTTTTCACTGCGGCTGACATTGCTGCCAGCGCCCCTTCTCCCGAAGTTACAGGGCCATTTTGCCGAGTTCCTTAGCCATGATTCACTCGAGCACCTTAGGATTCTCTCCTCGACTACCTGTGTCGGTTTACGGTACGGGTTTTTATAACCTGAAGCTTAGCGGGTTTTCTTGGAAGTCTGATTACCTGAACTATCCCCTTACCCGAAGGCTCAAGGTACTATCAGCTTTCAGCATGGTCTGCGTACTTAACTACAGTCCATATACCTACGGCCTTTAACGAACTATTCCGTCAGTTCGCGTCAGTTTCACTACTCCGTCACCGCATCGCAGTTATAAAAAGTACTGGAATATTAACCAGTTGTCCATCGGCTACGCCCTTCGGCTTCACCTTAGGCCCCGACTAACCCTGATCCGATTAGCGTTGATCAGGAAACCTTAGTCTTTCGGTGGGCGGGTTTCTCTCCCGCCTTATCGTTACTTATGCCTACATTTGCTTTTCTATTCCCTCCACAGTCGGTTATCCTCCTGCTTCACCGCAAATAGAATGCTCCCCTACCAGATGCATTACTGCAAATCCATAGCTTCGGTATAACGCTTAATGCCCGTTTATTATCCATGCCCGATCGCTCGACTAGTGAGCTGTTACGCACTCTTTAAATGAATGGCTGCTTCCAAGCCAACATCCTAGCTGTCTGTGCAATCGGACCTCGTTAGTTCAACTTAGCGTTAATTTGGGGACCTTAGCTGATGGTCTGGGTTCTTTCCCTCTCGGCCATGGACCTTAGCACCCATAGCCTCACTCCAGCGTATATTATAAAGCATTCGGAGTTTATCTGGATTTGGTAGGATTTGACTCCCCCGCACCCAATTAGTAGCTCTACCTCTTTATAACTCAACCGCCAGGCTGTTCCTAAAAACATTTCGGGGAGTACGAGCTATTTCCCAGTTTGATTAGCCTTTCACCCCTACCCACAGATCATCCGGAAACTTTTCAACGTTTATCGGTTCGGTCCTCCAGTACCTGTTACGGCACCTTCAACCTGTCCATGGGTAGATCACAAGGTTTCGCGTCTACCTCCTCTGACTATACGCCCTATTCAGACTCGCTTTCGCTTCGGATCCGTGTCTTAAACACTTAACCTTGCCAGAGAAGAGTAACTCGTAGGCTCATTATGCAAAAGGCACGCCGTCACACTTTCGTGCTCCGACCGCTTGTAAGTACACGGTTTCAGGTTCTATTTCACTCCCCTGTTCGGGGTTCTTTTCACCTTTCCCTCACGGTACTGGTTCACTATCGGTCTCTCAGGAGTATTTAGCCTTACCGGATGGTGCCGGCAGATTCCCACAAGGCGTCTCCGACCTCGCGGTACTCAGGATACCACTATCTTACTATTACTTACCCGTACGCAGCTCTCATGCTCTATGGCCGGGTTTCCCACCCCGTTCCGGTTCATTTTAGTAGTCATGTTGTGGTCCTACAACCCCTGCTATGCCGTAACATAACAGGTTTGGGCTTCTTCCATTTCGCTCGCCACTACTCTGGAAATCATTATTATTTTCTCTTCCTCTGCTTACTTAGATGTTTCAGTTCAGCAGGTTCGCGCTATTGCGACTATCCTTCAGATAGTCAGGTTTCCCCATTCAGAAATCTGCGGATCAATTCATATTTGCTGATCCCCGCAGCTTATCGCAGCTTATCACGTCTTTCATCGCCTCTGAGAGCCAAGGCATCCCCCGTGTACCCTTTCTTACTTTCTTCTACTCATACGCCTTTTGCGCCGTATGGTATGCTTTTATTTAGATAAGTCGTCGTTTCTTAGTCCTGTTATATTGCTATAACTCTTCCTCGAAAGCCTACAACTGTCTCTATCTGTTGTTTTCTCTTTCAATTTACTTCTTCCAATATGTCAAAGAACGTTTTTTGTTTAGTTTGCAGTCTTTAGTTCTCAGTTTGCAGTATTAACTGCTTACTGTAAACTGTTTACTGCCTACTTTACAAAGCGTGGAGAATAACGGATTCGAACCGTTGACCCCCTGCGTGCAAGGCAGGTGCTCTAGCCAGCTGAGCTAATCCCCCGAAAGATTAATGTCTGAATTAGTGAATGCCTGAATTAATGAATGATTTAATATTCAATATTTCAATAATTCATTCCTTCGATCATTGCCTTATTGTAGTCCCGAGCAGATTTGAACTGCTGACCCCTACATTATCAGTGTAGTGCTCTAACCAAGCTGAGCTACAGGACTGTTTTTTAGTTTGCAGTTGTCAGTTTGCAGTTTGCAGTGGTTAGCTTCGCTTTCGTGCTAACTGCCAATTGTTATCTGCCAACTGTGAACTGCCAACCGTGTCCTGGCTCTTAAGGCCGGCCCACATGATGGCTTCATCTTTGGGTTTACGTTTAATAGATAATGAGTGAGTTATTGATTGAGTGAATTAGTGAATGTTGCATTCAACTAATCTCCAATCTTTAATCACTGATCTCTATTTTAAGAAATAATCATGCAGTAAGCAGTTCTGCTTTACTTTAAAAGGAGGTAAGATATTGCTCCAGAAAGGAGGTATTCCAGCCACACCTTCCGGTACGGCTACCTTGTTACGACTTAGCCCCAGTTACCGACTTTACCCTAGGACGCTCCTTGCGGTTACGCACTTCAGGCACTTCCAGCTTCCATGGCTTGACGGGCGGTGTGTACAAGGCCCGGGAACGTATTCACCGCAGCATTGCTGATCTGCGATTACTAGCGAATCCAACTTCATGGGGTCGAGTTGCAGACCCCAATCCGAACTGTGATTGACTTTGTGAGATTGGCATCCTGTTACCAGGTAGCTGCCCTCTGTATCAACCATTGTAGCACGTGTGTAGCCCCGGACGTAAGGGCCATGATGACTTGACGTCGTCCCCTCCTTCCTCTCTATTTGCATAGGCAGTCTGTTTAGAGTCCCCATCTTTACATGCTGGCAACTAAACATAGGGGTTGCGCTCGTTGCGGGACTTAACCCAACACCTCACGGCACGAGCTGACGACAGCCATGCAGCACCTAGTTTCGTGTCCCGAAGGACTAGAGCGTCTCTGCTCTATTCACTAACTTTCAAGCCCGGGTAAGGTTCCTCGCGTATCATCGAATTAAACCACATGCTCCTCCGCTTGTGCGGGCCCCCGTCAATTCCTTTGAGTTTCACCCTTGCGGGCGTACTCCCCAGGTGGAATACTTAACGCTTTCGCTTAGACGCTGACCGTATATCGCCAACATCGAGTATTCATCGTTTAGGGCGTGGACTACCAGGGTATCTAATCCTGTTTGATCCCCACGCTTTCGTGCCTCAGTGTCAATAAAACCATAGTAAGCTGCCTTCGCAATTGGTGTTCTGTGACATATCTATGCATTTCACCGCTACTTGTCACATTCCGCCTACCTCTAGTTCATTCAAGCCCATCAGTATCAAGGGCACTGCGATAGTTAAGCTACCGTCTTTCACCCCTGACTTAACAGGCCACCTACGCACCCTTTAAACCCAATAAATCCGGATAACGCTTGGATCCTCCGTATTACCGCGGCTGCTGGCACGGAGTTAGCCGATCCTTATTCTCAGAGTACATTCAACTCTCTACACGTAGAGAGGTTTATTCCCCTGCAAAAGCAGTTTACAACCCGTAGGGCCGTCTTCCTGCACGCGGCATGGCTGGTTCAGACTTCCGTCCATTGACCAATATTCCTTACTGCTGCCTCCCGTAGGAGTCTGGTCCGTGTCTCAGTACCAGTGTGGGGGGCCATCCTCTCAGATCCCCTAAACATCGTAGCCTTGGTAAGCCGTTACCTTACCAACTAGCTAATGTTCCGCATGCCCATCCTTGTCCTATAAATATTTGATTGTCCTATGATGCCATAAAACAATGTTATGCGGTCTTAATCTCTCTTTCGAGAGGCTATCCCCCTGACAAGGGTAGGTTACATACGTGTTACGCACCCGTGCGCCACTCTCATGGAAAGCAAGCTCTCCAATCCCGTCCGACTTGCATGTATTAGGCCTGCCGCTAGCGTTCATCCTGAGCCAGGATCAAACTCTCCATTGTAAAATGTCTAAGTTCGATTGCTCTGACCCTATTATAAATAACAGAATCTTCTAATCTTTGTATTATATATCTTTATACAATATCTTCCGATTCCTCTTTTTCTCGCAAACCATTTATTCGTCATTGGTCATTGGTCATTAAGTCATTGCTGACTACTAACTTCAAACTGCCAACTCATAAACGGCCCGCTTTACTACATGATTTTCTATTTCCTAAAAGAACTTTCTCGGTGCCACTGTCGCAGTGAACCTTTTATAATTTTGACCTTCTTTCGAAGGTTAAATCTTCTGTTTTGTTGGTTACTTTTTATCGTAACTCTTTTCAATTCTCTGCTGAAATTCGCTTTCAGCTTTTTCGCCTTTCGGCCTCCCCCGTTTTGGGACTGCAAAGGTATAAACCTTTTTCTTCTTTCCCAAATTTATTTTAAAATAATTTGAGGGGGCTTCGCTCACTTTTGAACTTCTCAGATCCTTCGTTTGCGGGTTGCAAAGGTACATTTTAAATCGATATCTGCAAAGTATTTATTTTACTTTTTTAATATTTATTTTTAACCTTCGCTTTTCAAAAAACAACCGCCCTTTTTGATTGAGCGGGTTGCAAATGTAGGAAGAATCTGCTATCCGGCAAAGAAAATCTTCACTTTTTTCAACAATGTTTATAACCTGCTGAAAAACAGCAATTACAAATAACATTTACTGATAAATACCGGGGAAATTTTTGATTTTGTATATTTGAAATCACATGCAAAACCATCAATTTCCTGCTAATTTTATTGATTCATTAAGTGACGAGCCCGGTTTTGACCGCGTAAATTTTGTTGAAGCGCATCAAAATAATGAGCCGCCAACCTCAATAAGAGTCAATCCTTTTAAAAAAACAACGTTAAAAACCGATGACCAGGTCCCCTGGTGCCCCGAAGGTTTTTATTTAGATACCCGCCCATCCTTTACTTTCGACCCGCTTTTTCATGCCGGCAGTTATTATGTGCAGGAGGCATCGTCCATGTTTATCGCCCATATATTAAAGCAGATCAAACCAGCTGAGCCTGTAAAAATACTTGACCTGTGTGCCGCGCCCGGTGGTAAAAGCACTTTATTAAACTCGGCCATGACGCCCGACGACCTGTTGGTGGCTAACGAGATCATTAAAACACGCGTACCTATCCTGGCCGATAACCTGAGCCGATGGGGCACAGCAAATACCATAGTAACTAATAACGACCCAAAAGACTTTAACCGCCTGCATGGCTTTTTCGATATTATATTAGTTGACGCGCCATGTTCAGGCTCGGGCATGTTCAGGAAAGACCCCGCAGCTATGGACGAATGGAGCGAGGCCAATGTTAACCTTTGCCACCAGCGGCAGGAACGTATACTGGCCGATATCTACCCGGCGCTAACCGAAGACGGCTACCTTATATATAGTACCTGCTCTTACTCGCACCAGGAAAACGAGGACATATTGGATTGGCTTTGTACCGAATTTGAATTGGAAACTATTCGCATACCTATTAATGTAGACTGGGGAATTGTTGAAACGCAATCTGCAGAGAAAAAGGCATGGGGGTATCGTTTTTATCCCGGCAAGGTTAAAGGCGAGGGTTTGTTTGTATCGTGCTTAAAAAAGAAGGAAAGCAGCGGCAATTTAATATCTTTTAAAAACAACAAGAACCAGAAACTGGTAAATACCGAGTTTGACCTGGTTAAACCTTATATTAATGACCCGGCCAATTATTACTTTTTTAAGATGAATGATGATTGGCTGGCCATAAACCAGCAGCATAAAGAAAGCCTGAATTTATTACAGCATCATTTATATATTAAAAAATCGGGTGTGCGCATTGGCAAACTGGCAGGGCGCGATCTGGTGGCTGACCATGAGCTGGCTTTAAGTACTATAGTTAATAAGAATGCGGTAGCAGAGACAGAACTTAGCTATGATGACGCTATATTGTATCTGCGTCGCGAGAACCTTATCATTAATGAGGCCAAAAAAGGTTGGAGCCTGATGACCTACCAGGGCCAGGCGCTTGGCTGGGCCAAGTTACTGCCCAACCGGGTTAATAATTATTATCCTAAAGAGTTAAGGATTTTATCGCAGGGACCAAAGTGATAATTATTTATTGGAATCAACCACAATTTAGCCAATGAAAGAAGAATACGGCATAACATTTCAAAAGAAAACCACACCTTCAGGTGACTTATATTACTTTGCAATTTCAACTGATATAAATAATGCTGAAATCGCAAATCATTTAAGCAATTGTGAGGTAAGAATAACGGAAATCCAAATAGAAGATTTACAAAAAGTATTACACGGCATTCCAGTTCAAGAAGAATGGGGCGAAGTCAGAGGCTCATCACTGCAAATTTTTCCAACCGAAAAAACTGTCCAAATAAATTATTTAAACAGAAGAATTCCAATTTCTGATTTTTTACAATTATTACAAGAATGGCTTGCTTTTATAAGATAATAAAATGCAAAAATGTTATCTCTGCTCATTCTTTTCAAGTTGTATATGGCAATAAAACAAGAAAGCTGCTAATACGCTAATCTTTGACAGCAACAATATCTTAATATTTGAAAGCAGTCTAAAAATTAGCAAAACGAAAATCACTCAAACCGCCGTAAATAAAAAGGATTGATCAGTTCGCCGTAGGCGATATCACTGGGCTGATCCATACTGAACCAAGGCGAGCCGTTTTGCAGCACCTGGATATTTTGGGCGGGCATAAAGCTTTGCGCCAGTAAAAACTGCTTTTTATGCTGCGGATTTTCTACCACATCCATCACGATAAAGCAGTGACCCGGCGCACCGCCGTGGATAAATACATCCCCGGTTCTTACATCATTGACCGTTCTGACCGGTTTAAGCTCTTTCTCTAACGATAAGGTGCCCGCGTAAGAAAACACCAGGTTCATGTATCTTAAAAAGGCAGGATAGCTATAATCCTTTTTCGCGCTTAACACCCATTTATTGTTTTTGTAGCGATAGCCATTGGCGTAATGCACATAATCGCACTTAAAGCCGCTTACAAAATTGAAAGATATGGCGTCATACTTTTTTTGATGATAAAGATATTCGCCGCGCAGGCGCATAACCGCGTCGGCACATTGCTGCAAATCTTGGGTGCCAACACTGATATCGACTACCGCGGCAGTGTAAATATCTGTACGGGCTATAGCCCCATTATAAGTGCGCGTTGGTGTGCCTTTTGGTTTAAGCGGCAGTTGCTGCAACCATTCGGCAAAGCTGCCAGCCTCAACTTTTTGCTGCGCGTAACCCACCGGGGTTTTAAAACGCGACAGGACATTATCGCCGGCTTTGTTAAAGCTCAATAAACTGATAAGGCAAAATACAAGGATGATTTTCATTGGTTTAGTATAAAACAACGGCAAACTCCCGGTATTTGCCCCTCTATTCGGTTCTTAAACTTTTTACCGGGTTTGCCAGCGCTGCTTTTATTGCCGTATAACCCACGGTTAGCCAGGCTATACTTATCGAAGATAGTATAGTGGCGGCGAAAAACCAAATGCCCAGGTTAATATGGAAGGTATAGTTCTGCAACCATTGGTGCATAAAATACCAGGCCAGCGGCGCGGCAATGAAAAACGCAATGATAACCAGTACGGTAAATTCTTTTGATAACAGCATCACTATATTTTTTACCGGCGCACCAAGCACTTTACGGATGCCGATCTCTTTTTTACGCTGAACAGCCATAAATGAGATCAAGCCATATAACCCTAAACAAGATATAAAAATGGCAATCCCTGAAAATATGGTGTATAGTTTTGAAAGCTGGTTTTCTTGTTTGTAGTAATTCTCGACAGCCTGATCCATAAAATGATATTCGAACGAGTATTCCGGGAATGTTTTGCCCCATAAACGATCCATCGCCTCAACTACAGATTTTGATTGACGCAGGTCTATCTGCAAGCTGGCCAAATGGAAGCCCCTTTTGTCGGACGACATTACAATAGGGCCAATAGCATCGCGAAGCGAATTATAATGGTAATCTTTCACAACGCCTACTATCGGTAAAATCCTCCCGCCAACATTGATCAATTTACCTATAGCTTCCTGATTGTTGCGGATGCCTAAACTTTTAACCACAGTTTCATTCACCACATATTCGCGCATGGTATCTGATGGGAAATAAGCCCTGCCTGCAGCGAGCCGGAGATTATACACGCTGAAAAAACCGGGGTCAGAGATCTTCATATTAACAACTATATATGAGTCGGGCGTATTCTTTGTCGGCGTGCGCAGCTCTGTAGCCCAGCCACCTTCATCAACCATGGGGAACATACTCATGCCCACCTTTTCAACACCGGGTATTTTTGCTAATTCGTTATGCAGGTAGTCAACCCGGGTACGGGCAACACTGTCCGTCGGGAAACTTGCATAAATGACCGCGCTTTTTCTAAAGCCCATATCGGCATTGCGGAAGTAGTCCATCTGCGAAGTAACCACCAGCGTACCTATTATAAGCGCCTGCGCTATTACAAACTGGAAAACAACCAGCCCACGCCTGAAAAACACGCCCCGTGTATGATCAGCACCCATACCACCGCCTTTTAATACGGCCACGGGGTTAAAACCCGAAAGTACCAAAGCGGGGTATATGCCCGAAATAAGCGATACGATAATTAATGTACCCAGCATAAATACAATTAACTTACCGCTATAAAGGGTGGCTGCTGATAAATGAATATCCATTAAATTGCTAAGCCCCGGCAGGCAAAACACAACAATAAGCAATGAAAACAAGAACGCAAAAAAGCTGGTGATACCCGTTTCTCCTAAAAACTGTACCATCAATTGTAAGCGGCTGCCGCCCAATACTTTTCTTACCCCTACTTCCCTGCCCCGGTTAATAGCCTGCGCAACGGTAAGGTTAATAAAGTTTACGCATGCCACAATCAACAGGAACAAACCGATAAGGTTAAGCGCCAAAATAAGGCCTTTGCTAAAAGTACGCCCGGTAAAATTGCCGTAGCGTTCATCATAGTGCAATCCGGCCAGGGGCTGCGCTGCCAGGTAATAATCATGGTTTACCGGTTTGATGTAACGGGTGGTGAAACCTGCCAGCGCGCGGTCAAGCCTGCTTTGTGTGTCGCCGGCGGCAAGTTCAACAAAGCAATAATTCTCATCATTTATCCCGCCCCAGTTATTGGCGTTACGGGCAGCAACTGTAATATAAGATACCACTGCTTTCATCGGGAAATCTGTGTTGGTTGGGGGATCATTCAGCACGCCTGTTATTTTAACAAGTTTTCCGCTCATTTTAATGGTTTTGCCAATTACCCCTTTTGCATCGCCAAAATATTTAATGGCGGTAGCTTTGGTAAGCAATACGGTATTGGGTTCGGTAAGAGCAGTTTTTAGGTCGCCTTCTGACAAGCTGAAATCAAACATTTGGAAAAACTGCGGCTCGGCAAAGTAAATGCCGTCTTTTTCCCTGAATTTTTTTAATGCAGATGCGTTTTCTGCCGGCACCACCACCTGCACATCGCCGGCGCTGCTTATGGCGGCGGCGTTTTTCACTTCGGGCAGTTCATGGCGCAAGGTGGCCGTAACCGGTACAGGTACGCCGGTGCGGTAGCCGGGATTAACCTTGTCTGTCGAGTTGCGAACCACACGATAGATCCTGTCTTTTTTGGTATGAAAAGCATCAAAACTCTGTTCATATTGTACCACCAAAAATATCAGCAGGAAAGCGGCAAAGCCAACGGCAAGGCCTGCAATGTTAATCACGGAGTTGATCTTATGCCGTGATAAGTTTCTGATGGCAGTTTTGAAATAGTTTTTTATCATCGCTCAAGTAATTATTGGTCAAAGTTTAAATGGTTATTTACCATTTCCAAAACAGGTGCCAAGTAGTTAACTTATTGACAATGATTAATTTATAAATTAATTGGATTTAGACAGGTGTCCGTTTATGATGCAGGGGATGTTCGGTTTTAGCCGGACGGGTGGGTATTATCCGGCGTTTATCAACTCGGGCCGGTACTCAAAGTGCATAGTATCATAGTGGTACCATTTGCCGCCCCAAATAAAACCATGCTTTTCAAAAATATCAATGATAACCTGAGGGATGCGGTTTTTATATTTAATCGCGGTGTTTTCTGCGGTGCATTTACAGGTCCATTGCCAGTAGTCTGAATAAGTTGTGTTGATGTCTATCGTCATGCCGAAACTGTGCATGCTGTGTCGGTTGGTACCGTTAATTTTACGCCAGCTAAAAGTGCCGCCAATGTTGATGGTATATTTTTTCAACTCGGGGTGTTCGTCCAGTTCTTTAGAGATCTGCATTAACTTTTTATCAACCCCGTTTATTTTGGTGACCGTAATTTTCTGCCCAACAAGTTTGGGGCACCAGGTTATATCCGTCAGGTTGCGCCTTACCTCCTTTTCGGTAGCGCCATACATCTTCTCAAAAAACCGCTCGTTCCTTATCCGTCCCGGGTCGTAGCTTTGTGCGGGAGGGTCAGCTAATTTTCCTGCCGGATAGCTTTGCACGAACATATCCTTAAGATCAGGACTGTTTAATAATTGCGCGAATGACTTATCGTGGCCACCGTCATCCCATAAAAGTTTGGTACCGTCTTTAAACAGGATGTGGTTATTGGCATAGCCGGTAATAAAATCAGGATAGGATCTGATCAGCTTTTGTGCCACGACGGGGATCTGTTCCCTTTGGTTAACTTTGTTTGGCAGCGTATTTAAATTAAATAACAGCAGAAAAGAAATCAGCGATACCGATAGACCCATAGCTGCAAATTAGTCAACTTAATTTAAAATAAGGTGATTCACTTTGGGTGATTCACCTCACCATATTTTCAATGATTTAAGCCAACGCTATCTTGCTCTTTACGTTAACCGGCTGCGGTACCTTTACATAATACCCAGTGCCATCATAAACACGCTTGCGCGGATGCTCTTTACAGGCATCGCTGCAACAGCCTTCCATAACGGTGCCGCACTCGTCGCATTGGGTAAAGTGTTCGTTACACTCGGGGTTAGCGCAGTTGATCATTTTATCAGTAGTCTTGCCGCAATTGTAACAGGTAGAGATAGTAACCGGATTAACCGTATTCACATCTACCGATAAACGGTTGTCAAACACATAGCATTTACCTTCAAAGTCCTCGCCCCCGGCTTCTTTACCGTATTTAATGATACCGCCGTGCAGTTGGTACACATCGGTAAACCCTTCGTGGATCAGCAATGCCGAGGCTTTCTCGCATTTGATACCGCCGGTGCAATAGGTCACCACTTTTTTATCCTTGTATTGGGCAAGTTCGTTGATCTTGTCGGGGAAATCGCGGAAGTTCTCGATGTCAAGCGTAATGGCGTTCTTAAACTTACCCAGGTTATGTTCGTAGTTTGAACGTACGTCCAATATCACTACGTCTTCGCTGTTCTTCAGTTCAAGAAATTCTTTAGGCTCTAAATGCTTGCCGGTTTTCTTCTGCGGATCGATGATATTAGGGTCGCGCAGGCCGGAGTGTACGATCTCTGATTTATATCGCACGTGCATTTTCACAAACGACGGGGTGTCCACTTCGTCAACCTTAAAGTCTACCGAGGCGAAACGCGGGTCGGCGTGTACGGTATCCATATAGAGCTGACATGATTCTTTCGAACCTGAAACGGTGCCGTTAAGTCCCTCTTCGGCGACAATAATGCGACCGGTAAGGTTAAGCGATTTGCAAAATTTTAAATGATCGGCAGCAAATTGCTCCGCATCTGCTATTGTTGAATAACAATAGTAAAGTAGTGTATTGTATTGTCCCATAAAATCATTGATGCCGCTGCAAACGGCGTTAAATGAGGCGCAAATTTAGTGATTAAAGCCGAAAGCAAAAAGACTAAAGCAAAAAGCACCCAAAAGCTTTGGTCTTTCGGCTTTAAGCTTTTAGCTTACCTGATACCATAGAAGATCCTGATACCCTGTAGATACTTCTTGTTGCCGGCGTAGGATACGCCATAGTCCACCCGGAATATAAAACGTTGCAGGCCTACGTAAAACTCACGGTAATCTTTGTTATTCTTTTCCGTAAGGTAGTTGGCGCCCACAATCTCTTCCAGTTTTAAGTTACGCATAAAGCCAATGTTGTTCAGCAATGATCCGGCAAAGTTGTGCTGGTAATGTGCTTCCAGGTAAAAACTGTTAGCGCTAAATTGGTAAAACGGCAGGAAATGGAAGCTACCTACATAGGTTGGGTCAAAAGTTCGGCCCTGGTTACCTAAAAAGTGGTTGTAATCCATAAAATAAAGCTTGTTTTTATTCAGGAAGTCACCGGTTGACAGCTTAAATGATGAATATCCCATCACACCAAGACGAATTTTATCCTGCGATATATCTGCAGAAACAAAATCGTAATCAGCATCTGAGCCAAATACACCCGGAATAGCTTTACGGTAGTTTACGGTTAAAGTTGGGTATTTTGACGGCAGGTAAACCTTACCTGTAGGGCGGGTAATGTATTGCTGATCAAACGTAAACTTAACAGATGTATTTAGCGTCAGCGCCTGGTTTTGCGGGAACAGTACCGATCTGTCATTAGCCGCGACACTATCAGGCGCTAATGGGTTATTAGATGTATAATGCCTGGTTTTTGAAGTAAAAATATGCGCGTAGGAGTTGTTAAACATTTGCGTACGGTTTGCATAAGATAACGTTCCCTTAAATAAAATACCGTTTGCCAGTTCGCGCATAAAGCCTACATCGCCAAACTCCGAGCGATAATATTTTACGTAGTTGTTATTACTTAACAACGTACTCAATGTATTAAAGTAAACCGAGCGTGTGCCTACATTATTAAGGTCTAAAACATCATTACCAAAATCAAGGAAGAAATGCCCTTCGTGAAATGGATCATAATAGTAATACGAATGGATATTAGCACTCAATAAATTATCGGCAAAACCGTAACGGATATTAGGGGTGATACCTATAGTCTTAAAATCGTTAGACGTATGCGATAACCGTGCTTTCAGGTTAAGTCCTACCCCCTCAACCGTGTTATAAAACAGCGTTTGGTTAAAAGGATAAACATATAATGAGTCCTTGTTATTTCTGCTGGTCATGGTAAAACCAAACACGGTGTAAGGTATTACCAAAACGCGGTTCTTGCTTTTCTGTAACGAATCAAGGTAAGGTTTTGACTTTTGCAGGCGCTGTATGCTGTCCTTTTTCTGATAATCACGCGTTTCCTGGGCAGTTAAAGGTATCGGCCGGTTTTTAAACCAATAGTCAGCATTTTTTATCCGGGCGTTGGTGTCCAGCCGCATGACCTCGCCGTTAAAATAGTCCGGCGGAAACGCTACATTAAATTTGTAATTATTATATACACCAACATAATATCCATCAAACTTAAACCCAAATACATTGCCGTTATAATTATATTGTATAGATGTAGGCATCCAGATATTGTCCTGCACAGGTATATATTGCTGGCTAACCTTCATGGTATCCACAAAGTTAAGACGGTTCACTTTATTGGTGAGTTGCAGGTCTACGCTGTATATTCGCCAGTCGCCGTCAAGAATATAGATATATCCTTCAAAACTGTACTCGCCTTTATTCCGGCCAATAAGTTTGATCTTATCTATGGTGCGTCCGTTTTCAACAGTAGCACCTTCTAAATAATATCGGTAGTACTTAAAAGCATTTTTTGCAATTGGCGATACAAACGCGTGGCTGCTTAACCCTTCTACTTCAAACAAGTTCTCGTAAAAATTAGCTTGCAGATCTGATGCCTTATTGTAGCTAAACGTAGGTGAAATACCCGCCTCGCGAGATGATACCGTTATTTCTTTAACCTTATCAGGGCGTTGAAAGTTGTAGTTGGAAATTGACTCAGACTGGTATAAAATACCATGGCCATTAGTATCCAGATCTAAAACTTTCGATACCCCATTGGTCAATAATTTTTTCGGCGCGCCTGTAAGCTTTTGCATACCCTTTACATATATAGCGGCCGAGTATGAATTTACCTCATTTAAATAGAATTCGCGTTTGGCAATGACTTTACGCATTATGGTATAAGCGGCAGTATCACGGTTACGCTTGTCGACTGCCTTAACAGTCTTAAGTTGAAATACTTCATCCTCCATCTGCACATTGTGCAATACATCATGGTCAGTTATGGTAATGTGATCTATCTGTTCTTTGTTGCCTACGTAGCGATAAATAACATCATAATCGCCGGCACCAATGTTAAACTTATAAACTCCTTGCTCATTACTTGTGGTACCATAAGTTGTGTTACGTATATAAACAGATACAAATGAAACCGGCCCGCCGCGTTGATCAGTAACATGGCCCGACAAAATATACTGTTGCGCCGACGCCTTAAAAATAAAAGCATTCAGCAGCAGGAAAACTAAAAGTAAAAATCTCTTCATATGGTTCACAAATAAGGTTTTAAAGACTTAAATGTTTGAGTTAACCCATATTATTATTTTAAACGCGCGCTTTTGAAGCTAAATGCCAGTTAATGCTTAATTTTGCAAAAATTAACTACAACATGTACAATACACTACAACCGGTTTTGCAACAAGAGCTTGCAGCAATAGAAGAAGCAGGATTATATAAAAAAGAACGCATAATAACTTCGCCACAGGGGGCTGATATTACAGTGCAGGGCGGCCAGGAAGTGATAAATTTTTGTGCAAATAACTACCTGGGCCTGTCGGGCAATGCCAAAGTTATTGAAGCTGCCAAACAAGCTATGGACACCCATGGTTACGGCTTATCATCAGTACGTTTCATTTGCGGTACACAGGATATCCACAAAGAACTGGAAAAAAAGATAGCCGAATTTTTAGGCACCGAGGATACTATATTATATGCAGCCGCTTTCGACGCTAACGGAGGTGTGTTTGAACCTTTATTTGATGCCCAGGATGTCATTATATCTGACGAGTTGAACCATGCATCTATTATTGACGGTGTACGTTTGTGCAAGGCCCAGCGCCATCGCTATAAGCATGATGACATGGCCGACCTAGAAGCTAAATTGCAAGAGACCGCCAATCTTCGCCACAGAATAATTGTTACAGATGGCGCTTTCTCTATGGATGGCACTATTGCTCAATTAGATAAAATCTGCGAACTGGCAGAAAAATATAATGCTTTGGTAATGATAGATGAGAGCCATTGCTCGGGCTTTATGGGTAAAACAGGCCGTGGCACGCATGAGCATCATAACGTAATGGGTAAGATTGATATCATTACCGGCACCTTAGGCAAGGCATTAGGTGGTGCGTCAGGCGGTTTTACCTCAGGAAAGAAAGAGATCATCGATATGCTGCGCCAGCGTTCAAGGCCGTACTTGTTCTCGAACACTTTGGCACCGGCCATTACCGGGGCGTCAATTGCAGTATTGGACATGTTAAGCGAAACCACCCAGCTGCGCGATAAACTTGAAAGCAATACCCAATATTTCCGCAAAGCGATGACCGAAGCAGGCTTTGATATTAAACCAGGCGTCCACCCAATTGTACCGGTAATGCTGTACGATGCCAAACTGGCGCAGGAATTTGCCGCTAAAATGCTGGATGAAGGGATTTACGTGATCGGCTTTTACTACCCGGTGGTTCCGCAAGGCAAAGCAAGGATCAGGGTACAAATCTCTGCCGCGCATGACGTTGAACACCTGGATAAAGCCATTGCCGCATTTACCAAGGTTGGTAAAGAGTTAGGGGTGATAAAATAATGTTACGTATAAATTATTTATATTTGTACGTATAAAAAAGAAAGTGCTATGGCAACCACAAAATTGACTTTAAGTGCTGATGAGCAAACAGTCGAGCTGGCTAAAAGGATAGCCTCTGAGGACGACATAAGCGTTTCTAAGTTGTTTAAGAAATTACTTACCGACTTCGCTACAAAGAGAGAAAAGACAAATCCGGTGCTTGAAAAATATAAGGATATGAAAATATCGGATGAGATATTGTCTTTAACAGGCATATTAAAAGGCAAATATCCTGATGATGTCAATTTGTGGGATGTGAAATATGAATACCTGAAAGAGAAGAATGGCTTATAAAAACATTTTTGTTGACAGTGATGTCCTGCTTGATCTACTGTTACGCAGGCAGCCTTTCGAACCATTCAGCCAAATACTCTTACAACAAGGATTAAATGGTAGTTTAAGTTTAAAAACATCAACCTTGATATTTGCCAATATCCATTACATGGTGGCAAAAAATCTTAACAGGCAGGTTGCAAAAGAACAACTTAAAGTGTTGACCAAAATTGTAGATCCGCTAGCTTTTGAATCAGATGATATCAAAAAAGCGTTGGATAATGAACATGCCGATTTTGAAGACACCATCCAATATTTTATTGCCGAAAAAAATCAATGTGATTTGATTATCAGCAGAAATATCAAACACTATAAAAAATTTCCAATACCGGTTTTAACAGCCGAACAATTTTTAAGAACATTATAATGCAAGACCAAATAGATCAATACACCGCCGAGATCAATGCCTTTTCGCCTGCTAACGCGGATGAACTGGAAACGTTCCGGATAAAATTTTTAGGCACCAAGGGGATCATTAAAGACCTTTTTGAGCAATTTAAAACGGTCTCTTCAGAAGAGAAACGCACATTTGGCAAGGTATTGAACCAGTTTAAACAACTGGCAGAGGCTAAGCACCAGGATCTGCAGGAATCTTTTAAATCTGAAGTTGAAAATTCGAAATCCGAAATTGATCTTACTTTACCCGGCGATAACTTCCAGGTTGGTTCGCGCCACCCGTTGTCTTTGGTGCGTAACGAGATCATAGATATATTCAAGCGCCTTGGCTTTACAGTTGCCGAAGGCCCGGAGATAGAAGACGACTGGCATAATTTCTCGGCCCTGAACTTCCCAGAGGAACATCCGGCACGCGATATGCAGGATACCTTCTTTATCAAGAAAAACAATGGCAAAGATGATATCGCTTTGCGTACCCATACCTCGTCTGTACAGGTGCGTATGATGGAGAACGGCAAACCGCCGTTCCGCGCTATTATGCCGGGCCGTGTTTACCGTAACGAGGCCATCTCTGCCCGTGCACACTGTTTCTTCCACCAGGTTGAAGGCTTGTATATTGATGAGAATGTGTCATTTGCCGATCTAAAGCAAACGCTTTATCACTTTGTGCAGGAGCTTTACGGCGAAGGTACCAAGGTACGTTTCCGCCCTTCATACTTTCCGTTTACCGAACCATCTGCCGAAATGGATGTGTCTTGCACCATCTGTAAAGGATCAGGCTGTAATATGTGTAAATACAGCGGCTGGGTTGAGATACTGGGCTGCGGCATGGTTGATCCTAACGTGTTGGAGAATTGCGGTATAGACAGTAAAGTTTACACCGGCTTTGCCTTTGGTATGGGCATGGAACGTATAGCCAACCTAAAATATGTTATACGTGATCTGCGTTTATTTAGTGAGAACGATGAGCGTTTCCTGAAACAGTTTCAAACTGAAATTATATAGCATGGTCAAAAAATTAGGGATAATAACATTACTGCTGCTAAGCTGCTTGGGCTGCGGTAAAGCAGGCGACTACGTCCCTAATGTTTCGGTTAATTTTGTGATGCCTATTGATCCGAAACTAAGTGTTCTACACCATAACTTTGGTGCTATTTATATCAAAGGATACGGTGTTGCTGGTTTGATTTTATATCGAAGAGCAGATGGTACTTATGCCGCGTATGACGCTTGCAGTGCTTATTTACCGCAAAATAAATGTATTTTAGCTATAGATAACCCTTCATATACTGTTACCGATCCATGTAGTGGCTCAAAATGGAGTTTAGAAGATGGCACTCCAGTAAAAGCACCGGCGATAAAATCATTAAAAGAATACCAAGCATATACTGATGGGTATAATATATTTGTACAGAACTGATTAATGGAAGCAGATAAAATAAAAGATAGCATTAAACGTGCGGCGCAAGATCTGTTTCGCAAATTTGGGTACCACAAAACCAGCGTTAACGAAATTGCCAAGCGGGCCAAAATAGCCAAAGCTACAATTTACAAGTATTTTGACAGCAAGGAGCATGTACTGCATACCTTACTGATGGACTACATCCGCGTTAGTGTTGACGACCTGATACTGACCAACACGCCCGAAATGGACGAAGAGGCCCACCTTGGTAACCTCATCATGAAAACCTGCCGCTTAAGCTACACCGTTTGCAACGAATTTATAGGCTGGGACTTTATCCGCGAAAGCGCCAACTCGCAGGATTTTTTAAAGAACCTGAGTAATGAGCTGGAGGACTTGCTACTGGCCTCATTTACGCGCATAACCGCTATCCGCAAAACAGATAACTACCACCAGCGCATGCGATTTTTGATCAAATGCAGCAAAAGCATTGTGTTCAGTTTCGCGTTCACTTCTGTGTCCGACTCGGACGTACGTAAGAATTTCGTATCCTTCCAGAAAGAGATCCTGCCTTACCTGGTTAAGGCAGCGATAACTATTTAGCCCCATCAAATTTCTTTATGATTAATGAAGTGATTCACATAAGATAGTGTATCACTAAAAGTGTAGTCACAGACCAAAGCACAATGAGACTAAGATATTAATAAACATTTCGGATAGTTTATATTCGTATATCCCTATATTGCGATATACAAACCTATCATAATGGATTTTTGCAACTTCAACGAAAAGACTTTTCAGCGCCTTACGGATGCTTTACACTTAACTTTTTCTTTCGATAGATCTCTGCTACTCACGCCTTATTTGTTTTTTAAAGGCTGTTCCGATGATCCAAATGCGCATATATCGTACAAAACCCCTTATTTACTGCGAAAAGATATTCAACCGAATACTTCAGATCAGGACTTTCTAAATAAGTATAATGACGCAACATATTGTTTGGGTATCGATCTGCCAATATTCATTAGTAAAACTAACAACAATAAGAATGCAATAATCGTCGCTGAAGATCCTCTACGAAACCCTTTAGACCCTTTAATTAGCGAGGCCCGTCAACATGCTCTATTAGGTACACCTTTTGCAAGTCACTTGGATGCGTGCCGAAAAAGTTTAAAAGAGTACTGGGATTTTCACGAGACATTGTTAAACAATGACTTTAATGTATATATCACTGATATTAATAAAATATTGTTAAAGAAAGATAATGCTATAAAAGAAGCTTTTCCTCAAGATTTGTTAATGCATTTTAAAAGTACATTACAATCAGAAATTGATTTAATCAATCCATCTGTTATTATTGTTTATGGAAAGAAAGCTTCTCAAGCTCTGGCTAATATGGATATCAAAACTAATGGAAAGATAATTGAGTTTCTGCATCCTTCAAAAACGGCTAATGGTGCTTGGAAGAAGTTGTTCTCAAGTCACTATCCCAATCTTCTGATGAATTGCTCTGCTGCCAACAAAGTAGCCTATATGGCAAACAAAGTGATGTCGATTTGAAATATGTTAGATTGAGAGAGAATACATAGTTAATTCCCTCATTTGTCAAAGTTTGCAAATCTGTCCCAAAATCCATTTAGCTCTCAGCTAAATTGTGACTATTATTACAACCAAATAAACCCGAAAAAAGCCAATTTTGTAATTAATTACCAATAATACCTATCTTAAAACCGTGAAAAAGATATTCCTTAACCTAACTTTTTTGTTGGTCATGATATGGTCAGCGGGCTTTGCGCAGACTGTAAAAGACCTGGGCGTATTTGCACAGCATACCGGCAACCCGGTTATCCCGGCTTACCTGGCCGACGCGTCCTTTTTTTACGATGCCAAAACCAACGCGTTCTATGCTTTCGGCACCAATGACGGTGCCGGTGGCGGCAATGTTTTCCCGCCGCAGGCCTGGTACTCTTACGATGGCAAAACCTGGAAAAACAAGATCATTGATCTGCCCAAATCATGGACAGATTTTGCAGGCACTACCGCCGTTTGGGCGCCAAGCATGATCTACTACCAGCCTACGCGCAAATATTACCTCATGTACAGCATCAACTTTAATGTTTTTATCGCCATGAGCAATTCGCCGCTGGGGCCATGGGAAGATGCCAATGGCGAAGCACCGGGTAAAATGTTTTTTAAAGGTTATGACGGGCAGTTTTTTGTTGATGATGACCAAAAGGTTTATTTCAACTTTAATTCGAACCCGTTCAGGATCATCAAATTCCGTTTTGACGCGGCCGGCAAGATATTTTTCGATAACGATGACGCGCGTTTCACCAAAACAGAGGCTACGGAATTTTTAGGAAGCTATCATTACGTACTGGCTGCGGGGCTGAAGAACGCTTTTGAGGCATCGTTCATTTATAAAAGAAAGGGCCTTTATTACCTCATGTGGTCGTTTAAAGGCAGCGAGGAATATAATGTGCGCTACGCTGTTTCTAAAGAAGTTACCGGCCCCTATACCGAACTGGACAGTTCTGAAACCGTGCCTATTTTACAACGCGACGATAAAAACAATATCCTTGGCCCCGGCCATCATTCGGTTTTTGATTACAACGGGCATACTTATATTGCATACCACCGCCAGCATTTTCCGTTTGTTGACAGCAAGCGCCAAACCTGCATTGACGAAATGCTTTTTAATACCGACGGAAGTATCAAAAAAGTAACACCTACACACCGCGGTGTGCAGTTAAAAAAGATCGCGCCAGCTAAATCTAAAAACCTGGCTTTGGGTAAACAAACCTTAACCTCGTCTGACAGGGTTTATGCTAACGGGCCTTATGCAAAACGCTACCGCACGCACGATATCTCATTTAAGTATGAAGGCAAATATGCCGTGGACGAAAACTACGGCACCCATTGGGATGCGGGCCTTGACGCAAAAGAACCCTGGATAATTGTAGACCTGGCTGCCGACCATAAAATTGACAGCATTGAAACCATGTTTGAATTTACCAGCCGGGCTTATTATTACAAATTAGAATATTTGAACGCCAAAGATGCCGGGAGTTTAGCAACTGTAGCGGCGCAAAAAAACTGGAAGATGTTTACAGACCGTTTAGCCTCCGGTGCAAAGTTATCGCCGGTGACAGACAGGGTTAAGCAGCCTGTTAACGCCAGGTTTGTCCGCCTCACCATCACTCATGCTGATATCCCGAAAACAGCGGATGAATCGGACCCGGTAAATGCAGACAACGCGTTGAGCATATTTGAGCTTAAGGTGTTTGGGAAATAAGGTTTAAGCACAGGGTTCTCTTTGAAGAGCGTGCGGAGACTATAATGTCTTTATTTAAAATGTAAATGCCAATCGCCTTCAGATTCTCTGTCTACAGTTTGTTGTGATTCGAAATCAATTATTACCTTATCTCTTGCTTCTTGGGGATAATCATATATATCTAAAAGTTTTCGTATGTCAACGTTCAATGCGTTGTTGGATTTAAGCCATTTTTTCATTTTATCAGACTCGACGGTTATCCAAATAATTAAATGTTCAGGTTTAATATCATAAACACCATACGACAATACTACTATTGGTTCATCACATACATTGGATACTATTTTTTTAAGATCTTGCTTTATCAACGAGATCTTTGTTTTCAAATCATCTTTTCTAAAAAAGTTTAATGATGTCATATATCTAATGTATTGTAATTTACGATTATTATGGTAACGTCATTATTTTTAATATGTCTTCTAATGATCGAATCTTGAAACTTCATTCTAAAATATATTTTAAGTGTTTTTAATATTATGCGGTAAACTTGGCGAATATCAAAAAGATTAAACAGATCATGGCAACGCGTATCATATTCGTACACTTGTTGTCTCGCTGTCGTACAGGCTTTTACAGCAACCAAATTTTTAAAGTGTTAATTATAAGCATTTTAAAACTTTGGCATGTTTTAGGTTTCATCGATTAAAACAATCATATGTCCTGATGAAAACAGCTCGCCTCATAGCCTTTCTTTTGTCCTTGTATTGCCTGCCTGTGGCCGCGCAGGTTAACCGCCCATTGTATGATGAAGTGAAAGACAGCGTTGTGTCTAAGTTTAACAGGAATGATTATCAGGATATTTACAGCCTTTTAGACACATCATTCAGCAAAAATATTTCATCGGCCCAACTGGTAAGATTTTTAAAGGGGATCCAAAACTCAGGCAAGATCCTTGGCTCTGCTTTCCAGTCCGAAGACAAAGGCGTGGCGTCTTACTTGTTAAATTTTGAATTAAGAGATATGGTGATGCACTTACAGGTAAAACCGGATAAAAAGATCACCACACTGGGCTTTCTGAACGTGCCGCCTGTGCTGCTTGACCATGCGCCAAAAGTGTTAACAGATAACCCGCTCAAATCTGCGCTTGATAAGGCTGTTGATTCGATTGCCCTTGATTATTTCCGTAATGCAAAGGTTAACAGCCTCAGCATAGGTATCCTGCAAAACGGCAAACCACATATTTACAATTACGGCGAAACAAATAAGGAAAATGGTAAGCTGCCGTCCGCGCAAACAGGGTATGAAATAGGCTCTATCACCAAAACATTTACGGCCACCATCCTTGGTCAAGCCGTGTCAGATAATAAGGTATCGCTCAAGGATGATATCAGGAAATACCTGCCGGGTAATTACCCTAACCTTAGCTTTAACGGTGTACCCATTACTCTCGAAAATTTAGCGAACCATACCTCAGGCTTACCCGAGTTACCTGCCGATATAGGCGACCTGGCCGGTTATGACCCTGTTAATCCCGAATTACATTACGACTCGGCCCGGTTTTACACTGCGCTTTCTAAAGTGACAATTGATACCATACCCGGCCATAAATTCCGCTATTCAAACTGGGGCATGTCAGTTTTAGGGCACATCCTGGAGAAAGTGTATGGCAAGCCTATGGCGGTACTGATCAGGCAGTACATCACATCGCCCCTGCACATGAATAGAACCTGGTATATTAATGAAAAGCCTTACTCCAACATAGCCATACCACACAGCGAAAACGACCGGATATTACCAATTACCGATGAACATTATTTTTCGCCCGCCGGCGGATTATGCACTACAGTAAAAGATCTGCTGATCTATATGAACGCCCAAATTGCCGAAAACAGCGCAGCCATTAAACTTACCCACCGGCCAACGGTTAATGATATCGGCTTAGGCTGGGGTGTACGTAACAGCGGCACATCGCGCGAGTATCAGCATAATGGCAGCACACAAGGATCAACCGCGCATATCTCCATATTCCCCGAACTAAACAGCGGTTGTGTGGTCTTATCAAACAACAAAGTACAGTTAGGAAAAACAATTATAGCAATACAGAAAATCTTAAAGCAGAAAGCTTCCTGATCTTTTGGGTTTGCTATTATCTAAACACCACTACCATACCCGGCTCTGATTTATCGCCTTTAGTTGCTGCGGATAGCCCTACTTTGTCAATAATTGTCCCCGGTATGGTTATTCTATTACCGTGGTGTACAATCTGTCGGGTAATGTCAACAGGTGTATTACCGGCAAGGTCCTGCGCCAAAACTTTGGTAAAGTGTACTGGTTGAGCAACAACGATGTTGAGGCTGTTATAATGCCCGAATATGCCGAAAGGCTTATCCAACGCATCAGCCTTTAAAGTAACATCGGCGCGTGGTGTAAGGTATTCGCGCCCGATGGTACGGCCGATAGACGCGATAGCGATAGCCCCATTAGGGTATTTTGATGCCAGGATATAAGGTTTGATAGTGTCGCTTTTTTGTAGGGTGATGATAGGTTTGTCAAGTCCGCGGGTAATAACGGCGGGGGCCTGCCAGGCGTTTTTAAAACCATTGGGCCGGTCCATCCATGTTTCGCGGTCTTGTACTATCCAGTAATCATGCAATAGCGTGGTATCAACAAAAACGCTGGTCTTATTAATGCCAAACGGCAGGGCTATCCGGTGCCACATCACGCAACGGGTCACTTCGTCCAACCTGCTTTTAAGGTCGCGGCCAACCGGTGGAAACGCGTAATCTTGTTTACCGTCGGGCAGTTTGCCGTTATATTCGTGCCGCATAATACCCGTCGCGCAGCCTAAACCGGCTGCTATATAAGGCTCGTCCTCGCAATTGATTACACTAACGGCCTGGCCTTCGGGCAAAGCGGTCAGCAGTTTTCCCACACGGTCAATAGTATGAGGTACCGCTATAATATTTTCAACATCATAAGTACGGTATGCCGCTGCGGTCGAAAGTACGGCCGGTGTCATAGCTTGCTCAATGACAAGGTTTGGTGCGATTTTTTGGCCCAGTTTGGTTAGCGAGGCCCGCCACTCCGCGCTCTTTTCCTGCTGGCCCCAGTCTACCTTCCAGTAGCCGATGCCGGCTTTGTTCATCCAGTTAAAACGTTCGGTCCAGTAGGCCGCGTCGTCATTGTTTTTATAATGTGGTGCCTGTTGCGCGCAGATCCATAGGCCCAGGCCTTTCCAGCCTAATTGTTTTACCTTATCAGATAGCACAGTAAGTTTCTGTGCTGGCGACATTCCCTTTACTGATGGGAACCTTTCGTCATTAACAATTAAGCTTCCGTAATGATTTCTATCACCATTCAACGGGGTTTCCCAATCATCATCCAATACCAAAAAAAGATCTTTATGTAGTTTAGCAAACATGCGCGCCCAGCCCTCAAACTTGCCATTGCCGAAAATGCTTTGCTCGTTCATGGCCTGCCTTGTCGCAGGTGTCGAACTGTAACTAACCACATAGCCCTGCACATTCCAGGTACAAAAATAATCAGCCGCTGCCGAAGGTTTTGCCGGGATCAATGAAACCTGTTTTTTCTGGGCATAACCTGCAAATGCCGCAAGGCAAGCCAATGCTAATAGTATGTTATTTTTCATTTTAATTAACAGCGATATTAAGATTTTATACACTCAAAAAAGAATAAACCCGTAAAAAAACGGGCAACTTATCAACCTATAATTAATCATGTAAGTTATTGGAAAAGAGATTTTTATTTTTAAATTTGATTACCTGTTATTCCTGATGACATGATTAAACCTTATTTTATACTTACATGGATGCACGTTTCTTTATCCCCGGTAAAGCAATTTATCCTGCAAGTTAAAAATACCTTTCTTCAAACCGGTGCAGCCAATCTCCGGCCCTTAAATCAAGATACCCTTAACCAATTTATACTTAACCTAAGTTTTACAATTAATTTTTTCAGTTATGGAAAATACCGACAAAACGCTCAAGATAATCTTAATTACCATACTGGTAGTTACGGTGGTTAACGTAGTTATCATGCTTTTTCAAAAAAGCCAGCTGGGCGAGATCAAGAATAACATCACGCTGTCGCAAAACAATATCCAGGACGCGCTTAATAACTTAAAAAGCGCCCGCGACTCAATAAACGCGATGCAAAAAGATATCCAGGATTTTAAAGACAACATTAACAAGATCCAAACCAACGTAGAGGTAATGAACGTGAAAAAAGAACTTGACGAAGCCAAAGCGCAGGGCCAGGTAAACAGCAAGGTAAAAACGCTTACCCAAAAAAGAGATTCGTTGCTTAAAGAAATGGAAATACTAAACGCTAATTGAACCGATCATGAAAACCTTAAAACTAACCATAACAGCCGCTTTGTTTCTGTTGATAAGCACACATTGCTTGGCCCAAAAAACCATCGAGTTTAATGACGCCGCGAACGAAAAGGTAAACCGTTTTTTTAACGGCCAGTTACTGCTTATTAAAGTTGATACGGCTATTGTATTAAATAAACTGACCTACTCAAAATTCCAATCATATCCCAAACAGGTAAAAAGCCTGACGGACCAGTACATGTCCATCATTCAAACTAAGGACAGCCTGAACACCGTGAAAGAGGGTTACTACCAGCAATTGAAAAGCAAGTATGATTCGTTGTATAGCGCGAGCAAATCCATGGCCGATCAATCAAGCAGCAAGTTAAATAATATTGACAGCAGCTTAGGTAAATCAACCACCGACCTGACCGCCGCCCAGGAAGAATTAAAAAAAGCGCAGGACCTGCTGGCCAAAGAGCAACGCGACCGCAACTCGAAAGCTGTTAAGTTTGGTTTGGGTGGTTTGGTAATAGGCGCGGTTATCGCGCTGATCATAGCGCATTAAGAATGGCCTTGCAAATTCCCGGTTAAAATCGTTAGACGGCATAAATAACCCGTTTAAAAAGAATAAAAATTATATGACCTATAATTGTATTTTTAAACCGTTTACTTATTGCTGCTTATGATGGATTGGTTAAAACGTAACGGGATACATTTTGCTGTTGCCGGGATATTTTTAGTACTGTGCTTTTTCTATTTTTCGCCTGCCTTTCAGGGTAAGGTGTTGGGGCAGGGAGATACGCTTGGCGCGCAATCAACCACCAAAGAGATCATGGATTACCGCGCCCGCGATACCACCATTTTGTGGACCAACCAGATCTTTGGCGGCATGCCCGCTTATCAATTGTGGGCACCTTACAAAGCCAACATAGCTACACATATTGTAACCGCCATTAGTTACTGGCTACCCAGCCCGGTAGGTTTGGTATTGGTGCTGTTACTGGGTACGTACTTTTTATTTAGCGTATTAAGGTTAAGCCCGTGGCTGGCAGCAGCCGGTGCGGTGGCTTTTACCTTTACATCATACAATATGATCCTGCTGGCGGCGGGGCATTCTGAACAGGCTTTTGCCATTGCTTTTTTTGCGCCGATACTGGCCAGTATCCTGTTAACGTTAAGGGGAAGGTATTTGCTTGGATCATCATTGATGGCGCTGTTTCTGGCTATCGAGATCAAGGGCAACCACCTGCAAATGACCTATTATTTAATGATGGCCATTTTGATACTGATAGGTATCGAATTGTATCATGCCATAAAAAATAAAACCGTCGCGCAATTTGTAAAATCATTGTGTTACCTGGCAGCGGCATCGTTACTGGCCTTCGCGGTAAACGCGTCAATTTTATGGAGCACCTACGAATATGGCAAAGACAGTTACAGGGGCAAATCAAACCTGACCAATAACTCCAAAGAACCGCGGGATGGCCTTGACAGGGATTACATTTATCAATACAGCCAGGGCGTTGCAGAATGTTTTACCTTTTTAGTGCCCAACGCTTCGGGTGGTGCTTCGGGGCCGCAGCTGTTTGACGAAAACTCTGAAATGGTTAAGGTTTTCACAGATAAAGGGCAGCCGGCAGAACAGGCGTTAAACATTATACAACAAATAACCACCAGGCCGGGTATGGAAGGTCTATCGCTTTACTGGGGCGATAAACGTCCTGACACCAGCGGGCCGAATTACTTCGGCGCAGGCATTTGCCTGTTGTTTGTATTAGGCTTATTGATAGTTAATGACCGGTTGAAATGGTGGCTGCTGGGTACCGTGGTATTAACTATGCTGCTGTCCTTCGGTGGCAACTGGCCTTATTTGTCGGATCTGTTTTTAAAATACTTCCCGCTGTATAATAAATTCCGCACGGTTGATTCTATTCTGGCTGTCACCAGCCTGTGCGTGCCGGTGCTGGCTTTTTTAGCCATCAGGGAAGTGATAGCTACCGCGGATAAAAAGATCCTGGTTAAAAAACTATTGCTGTCGTTATATATAACCGGCGGGCTCTTATTAATACTGATAGTCCTGCCTGAATTGTTTTTAAGTTTCAGACCAAGCGACCAGGTAAGCAGCGTGGCCAATTTAACCCAGGCTTTACGGGGCGATGGTGCTACGGCCAACGCGCTGGCTAATGCTGTGGTGAAGGACAGGGTCAATCTTGAACGCGCCGACGCTACACGGTCGCTGGTATTTGTGTTGTTTACGTTTGGTGTTGTATGGCTGTTTATCAAACAAAAACTAAACCTGGCCACCTTTTCCGTTGTTCTGCTGGCGCTGATATTGGTTGATCTTTGGCAGGTAGACAAACGTTATTTAAAAGACACCAACTTTACCGATAAGCAGGAAACATCGGTACCGCAAAGGCCTGTCGATACAGAGATAGCCAAAGACCCGGATCCAGATTTCAGGGTATTCGATGCAACGGCAAGTATGAAGCAGGACGTACAGAATCCGTTCTTCCATAAAACATTAGGCGGTTACTCTGCCGCGCGCATGAAACGGTATGATGAATTGATGGACAATCAATTTAACGGGCGGGCAAACCCGGCTGTATTGAACATGCTTAACACCAAATACATCATAGCACCCGATTCAGGCAAGCAGGGAGAAACCCTGTACCCCAACCCTGCCGCCTGTGGCAATGTATGGTTTGTTAAGCGTATAAAATATGTTGCCAATGCCGATGAAGAAATGCAGGCGCTTACCCACTTTGAGCCTAAAGATGAAGCGATAGCGGATAAACAGTACCAAACTATAATAGGCAATGAACAGATAGCGCCCGATAGCAGCGCTACGATAAAATTGGCCGCCTACAATCCCGACCACATGGTTTACAGATCATCTTCAAAAACAGCGGGTATTGCGGTTTTCTCGGAGATCTATTACAACAAAGGCTGGAAATTGCTTATTGATGGCACGGAGAGCCCATATTTCAGGGCCGATTACCTGTTGCGGGCCGCGCCTATCCCGGCAGGGCAGCATAAAATTGAATTTATTTTCCACCCAAGGTCTTACTACGTGGGCGAAGAGATCTCTACAGCCGGCTCTATACTACTGGTGTTATTGTTGGGCGGTGCATTATTTGGTAATAAGATCCGTAAATATATCCCTGATAACGAAGTGAAAAGTTAGGAGAAACAAACAGTACACCAACAAATGAAAAACAAACCAGGGCTGATATTTTTATGGATAAATATGCTGATGCTCTGGTTCGCGCTGGTATTGCAGTTTATTATCTCTACCGGGATGTATCAGTCAGAAGGCCGGTCATTTTTTGGTGCGCTGGTACAGATCCTGAGCTTTTATACCATACAAACCAATCTCCTGATAGCGGTGGCACTTACCGCAATTCTATTCGCGCCGGGTTCCCGTTGGGGCAGTTTCTTCGGGCGCGCTTCGGTATTAACAGCCATCGCGGTTTACATACTGATAGTAGGGTTGGTTTACGCTACGGTATTAAAAGGCATCTGGCAATTGCACGGACTATTTAAACTGACGGATGTTTTATTGCATGAAATAAGCACGGTTAGTTTTTTATTATTCTGGGTACTTTTTGTGCCGAAGGAAAAACTAAAATGGAACCTGTTATTATCCTGGGCAATATTCCCGCTGCTTTATTTGGTGTATAGCCTGGCGCGTGGTGCAAGTACCGGCTACTATCCTTACCCGTTTTTAAACGCCGCCAAGTTTGGTTACGCGCAGGTGTTGATCAATTCGACCGGCGTGTTGGTGATATTTTTGATATTGAGCAGTTTTTTGATCGGGGTTAGCAGGTTGGTTAACCGCGGTAATAGTGCTGCTTAAAGAATCTACATGCCTATTACTTTTGGACCTTTCAGGATAACAAACTTGGACTTTCCAAGAAAGCTTATCTAAAAATTTACATTGAACTTTGCAGTGTAAATTTTCAGATCATGAAAAATAATAAAGCCTATATAATTACCGGTCCGACATCGGGCATTGGTTATGCCACGGCGCTTGAATTGGCAAAACATGGCACTGTCATTCTTGTAGGCAGGAATGCAGAAAAACTGAGTCAGATACAAAACGAGATAAAAGCCAAAGGGTACAATGCCATGCCTGTGGTGTGTGACATATCAGATATAAAAAGCGTAAAGCGTGCGTCTGAACAGATCATCGCGCTTAAGCTGCCCCTTGCCGGATTACTTAATAACGCAGGTATAATGCCGGCCAAACCAGCCAAAAGTGCACAAGGCTGGGATATGACATTTGCCACGAACCATCTCGGGGCATTTGCACTGACCGAGGCACTTGCGCCCCATCTTATTGACGGAGCGAACGTTGTTTTTATAGCATCAGCCATTGAGGACCCCGAACGCAAACCGGCAAAGATCATGGGGATGAAAGGCGGTCGTTACTTATCTGCCGAGGCCAGTGCCCGCGGCGAATGGAAAACGGGAGGGTCTAAAATGCCGGGCATTGATGCTTATGCCACATCAAAACAATGCATTCTCGCGGCGGCAATGGCGCTTGCACGTGAAAACCCCAAATTAAATTATAATGCCGTAGAACCGGGAATAACCCGCGGAACCGGTCTTGGTGGTGAAAGCACGAATGCATTTGTCCGATTTTTGTTCGGTCATTTGATGGCGATCATTCCTCCTTTCTCTGCATACAGCAGTACGCCAAAAAAATCAGCGATAGTGATCACAAAGATCCTGACTGATGGTTCCGGTAAAACAGGCATGTATTTTGACGAGAAAGGCAAGCCAATGGATGGCTCGGCGCAGGTTCGCGATCCGGAGTTTCAAGATCGCGTAGTGAATGAAACACGCGCCTTGTTATCAATCGTTAAATAAGGTAAATTTGAAATGCCAACATGCCCATATCAGATTATCATATCGGGGTGATCTCACCCGAACAATTTGTAGCCGAACATACTTTCGCTTATATCATCAATGGCGAAATGCACCTGTATGACGGAAGCAGCAACTATGTGTTCAAATCAGGGGAATGCGGACTTGCCCGAAAAAATCGTTTGATAAGATTTAAGAAAGAAAAAGTAAACGGAGAACTGGAAAAAGTCTTCGTTTTTTTTGATGAGACATTTCTTAAAGCATTTCAGGAAAAACATCAACCGCGTGTGCTGAAATTTCAATCAGACGAAACGATTTTACGCCTGCCGGAAAATAAGTTGTTACCAAATTTCATCAAGTCGTTACTGCCATATTACGATCATGGAAAAATAACTCCCCCTTTTGCAGATGTAAAACGGGAAGAGCTACTTATTATCCTGCTGCAAAATCAACCCGAACTTGCAGGGTTGTTTTTTGACTTTGCCGTGCCACAGAAAATAAACCTGGAAGAGTTTATGAACCGTAACTATAAGTTCAATGTAAGTATAGATCGTTTTGCTTATTTAACGGGCCGTAGTATATCGGCTTTTAAGCGTGACTTTAAAACTATCTTTAATGAAACGCCTAACCGTTGGCTGGTTAAAAAACGCTTGCAGGAGGCTTATTTCCTGATCGGTACAAAGGATCAGAAAGCGTCAGAAATTTATCTCGACCTGGGCTTTGAAGCTTTGTCGCATTTTTCATTTGCATTTAAAAAACTATTCGGGCTTACGCCTACGCAACTGTCCGAACAACAAAAAACATCCATTAAAACATCACTATGAAATTAGCAAACAACAAGATCCTGATCACCGGCGGCGCTACCGGCATCGGCCTGGGACTAACCGAAAGGTTTATCCGGGAAAACAACACCGTTATTATTTGCGGCAGACGGGAATCAGTATTAAACGAAGTAGCTGAAAAATTCCCGGGTGTGATCACCAAAGTATGCGACATTGCAAACGAAGCAGAACGCGCAGAACTTTACAATTGGGTAGCGGCTAACCACCCGGACCTGAATGTACTGGTAAACAATGCCGGCATTCAAAACTGGATGAACATTGCGGATGATAACTTTTATGAAAAAGCCGCCAACGAGATCACCATTAACGTTATTGCTCCTATCCATTTAACGCAGCTATTTTTAAAGCTGAAATCGTTAACCACTGTTATGAATGTTACATCGGGATTGGCTTTTGTACCCCTTTCAAAGGTGCCGGTGTATTGCGGTACCAAAGCTTTCTTACGGTCGTTCACGCTTTCGTTAAGGCACCAATTGAAAGATACCGGTACAGAGGTAATTGAAATTATCCCGCCGGCATTAAATACTGATCTTGGTGCAAAGGGGCTTCACGATGCGCACCCTCCTGTAAGTGAGTTTATAGTATCCATATTTAAACAATTGCAGGAAGGTAAAACCGAATTAACTTTCGGCACCAGCGAAGCAAGAGCAGAAGCCAATAATGAAACTATTATGGATTATTTTAACAGGATGAACCCGTAGTAATTTCTTTCTATACAAGAACGGGATGACAAAGCATAATGCTTTATCATCCCGTTCTTTATTTTGGTCATTATCTAAAGCTTATGACTGGATAAAAGCCAGCAGGTCTTTGTTGATAGTTTCAGCTTCGGTAGCCGGCATACCATGCGGGAAGCCCGGGTAAGAGATCAGTTTTCCGTTTTTCAAAAGCTTGATAGCTTTAGCGCCAGAAAGCGGGAACGGCACGATCTGGTCGTCTTCGCCGTGCAATACCAACACGGGGATATCAACACTTTTAAGATCTTCTGTGAAATCTGTTTCAGAGAAAGCCTTAATACCGTCATGATGTGCCTTTACACCGCCCATCATACCCTGGCGCCACCAGTTTTTACGAATGCCTACTGATATTTTGGCACCTTCGCGGTTATATCCATAAAAAGGAATGGTAAAATCTTCAAAATATTGAGCACGGTTAAACGCGGTACCCTGGCGGATCTCGTCAAAAACAGACATGGGTACGCCATCCGGATTATTTTCGGTTTGGACCATCAATGGAGTAACCGCGCTGATCAGCACTACTTTTGATACTCGGTCTTTACCAAGGTTAGCCGCGTAATGAATAGCTTCGCCACCACCTGTTGAGTGGCCGATGTGTACTGCATCTTTCAGGTCAAGCGCTTCTGTAACTGCCGCAACGTCGGCTGCGTAGGTATCCATGTCATGACCATCAGAAACCTGGCTTGATCTGCCGTGTCCCCTGCGGTCGTGGGCAATAACGCGGTAGCCTTTTTCAAGGAAGAACATCATTTGCGCGTCCCAGTCGTCGCTTGATAATGGCCAGCCATGGTGAAAGAACAGCGGTTTGCCTGTTCCCCAGTCTTTGTAATAAATTTCGGTTCCGTCTTTGGTGGTGATTGTGCTCATGTCGTTTAGTTTTTGAGTTAAGTATTTTGTTTGTTGAAACAAATGTGGGGCTATTTTCCGCGGTTAAACTTAATGTAGATCAAGAAATAAAAAAGAAACTATAGCATCGTTTTGTTTGATGAAAACAATAAATATTTCTGCCAAGTCTCAACAGTTGTTTAAAATAACTCGCCTATCCCTCCTTAGCCTTATTTTCGATCCGTTTCCTGATCCGGCTTAAAGAAGGGTTGGTAATGCCGAGGTACGACGAAATATGATAAGCCGGGATGCGTTCGACGATCTTGGGATGGTCTTTAAGCAAACGCAGGTAACGTTGTTCGTGCGAGAAGAAAATAAATTCTTCGGTACGGGTTTGCGCATTGGCAAAGAACGATTCGGCCAGCAGCCTGCCAAATGTCCCCCAGTTGGGATGGCTCGCATAAAGATTGTTCAAATCTTTGTAAGAAATGAAGAAGATCTCTGAATCTTCCATCGCTTCGATAAAATACCAGCAGGGGTTGCGGGAGATGAAACTCCTGAAAGAAACCACAAACTGATTTTCAGAAAAGAAGAAGATGTTCTTATCTTCTTTGGTATCCGGGTCATGGTAATAGATCCTGAAGATACCCTTTACCACCAACCCAAGGTCATTGCAAACCATGCTTTGCATATTAAAAAAATCGCCTTTATTGATCTTACGTGCTTTCCAAAATGGCTGGCTGTCGCTGAGATCCTTGTCGGTTAATGGCGCAAATTCCTTTAGATACTTTGTTAATATTTCGTTCTTGTCTATCACTTGATCAAATATAGCAGGAATCTGACACACGCATTTTCACTTAAGTGAAAATTACGACAGATAATAAGCCTGACCTTTGGCATCATAAAACAATAATTTAAAAAATCATGACATCAAATATTTCATCAAAAACAGCCGGATCATTACGTAAGCTATACTTTATCCGCGCAGCATTTTCAATTACCTGGGTGATCCTTGTCGCCCTTTTTGCAAAAACATCGCCAGGCATTGGCAGCCTTTTGCTGATCATTTACCCGGCCTGGGATGTTGTGGGTACTTTTCTTGATATTCGCGCCAATAAGAACAGTCCATCAAAAACGCCGCAGTATGTAAACTTGGTTATCAGCAGCATTACTACCGTGGCCGTTGGCATTGCCATACAAAAAGGCGTGCCGGAAGCACTGATGGTTTTCGGTGCCTGGGCCATTGGTACAGGGTTGATCCAACTGATTTTAGGTTTACGCCGCCGTAAATTGTTAGGCGGCCAATGGCCCATGATCATCAGTGGCGGCCAGTCTATGCTTGGCGGCACCTCGTTTATCATCCTGGCGCACGACCCTACAAAAGGCATTACCAGTTTAGCCGGCTATGCCGCGTTCGGTGCATTCTATTATTTGCTGGCCGCGTTGCGACTGTCAAAAACAGTTAACCAGACTGCCTGATCAAACAAAAAGCCTTAAGTTTTAAGCTTAAGGCTTTTTGCATCTATTGAAATATATAACTTGGTAAAACGTTTTATTAAATCACACTCATTGTGTATATTGGGATACCATACGTTATCATATATACAAATGAAAAATCCTAATCAGATCCCCGGAAAAAGGCCATTAAGCCATGTTATTATATTGTCTCTTGTAATGGGGTTTTGCCTCAACATAAATTTAGCCAATGCCCAACAATCAAATAGCAAAGCCGGTAATGTAATCGATCAAAAAGCTATAAAACTTACCGCCGCTCAATTGGCAATGTTTGCAGGGAAATACAAAACTATGGACGATAATGGAAGGGACGTTTATGTCACAATAATTTCTGTAAAAGGCGGCATTATTTTAAAGCAATTGCAGGGCCGGGGCGAGTCTATAAGCTTTTACCCTACCGATCTGTATGAATTTCACACAAACCATTTTGGTAAAGCTTACTGGATCAGGTTTGGCGGAAAGAGCAAGTACAAGGCCGACAGCTTCGTCACTATCGACAACGATATTTGGGTCAGGGTTAAATAGAATTATTAAACCTGATTTCGGAATAAGAAACAATATCGTACACAAAGTTCCTGCGTAATATCCCGCCGGGACATTGGAAAAAAGAATAGCTATCTTTTAATAAACACAACCCGGGCATGGATTATATTCGTCGCCTTTTGCGCGCCAGTTTTTGCGTTCGTCGTCGTTTTTAAGCGCGTGATAATCATTTGATATGCCGTAGGCGAAATTGCTTTTCAATTCGGATTTCTCTTTACCCATAAGCTGCAGGCCATGTCTATAAGTATCTATCGCCGTTTCCCAATTTTCTTTTTGGTCGTAAGAAAAACCTAAGACAATATAAAAGAATGGATTTTTCAGGTCGAACGCGATCGCCGATTTTAAAATTTCAATAGCTTTATCAGGTTGATCTATGGAGTTGTAAGCCCAGGCCAGTTTAAGCTCGACACCCGGGCTGCCCAGGTAATAGCCAAAATCTACCTTTTGTTTAGACCCTATATAATGCGGGTTTACTTTATATATTTTTTGCAGATAATCAATTGCTGTTTCTATATAACGTGAATTGGCATAAATACATGCCTGGCTATAATTATAAGCTAACGTATCTGTATAAGTGTAATAAGGTTTTACCCAGTCAGGTTCAGATTGTTTTATATTCAATTCATTAAAATGCTCATCAGAAACTAAAGCAAAACGCCAGATGGTGATCGAGGAAACAAATCTGCCGGGGCTTAGCATTTTCCTGGGATACAAAACTTTTGTTGAGGCCTCATCCAGTAAATACTTTTTTTGATTATCTATTTTAAAAACTCCGGCCTGCTGAAAAACGAAACCCACCTCCGGATCAATATATAAAAATCCAAAAGGATAGGCCTCAGAAGTATTGCTTCGCGGCATTATTACCCAATGATTTTCGCCATCAACAAAGCCTTTATCGTAAGTAATATTTGCGTCATTCCATATTAATCGCTGCGCATTTACTTGAAAAGCAATGCAAAAAAGCATCAATAACAGGATAAGGTTTTTCATGGTTACTTAAAGTTACCGAAAACTTATTAACTAAAAGCCTGCATTAACAAATCTTTTATAATTAGGTGACGTAGGAGGCACATATGATTTACCTTTTATCATCCAATTTCTATATTCCTCCTGGTTCCCAAGATTTTTGTAGGCATCTGCCATATTAGCTGCCATTTCGCCTTTTTCTTCAGATTGTCCTTCCGCTGTTAGTTGCAGGCCAAGCTTGTAAGCCGTAATAGCCTTATCAAAAAGGCGTTTATGTGCATAGGCATACCCCAATTCCTTATAAAGGAATAAGTTCTTAGGATCACTTTTTACTGACGGCTCTAACACTTTGATCGCCTCATCAAAACGATTTAAGCCATTATAGGCAAAGGCCATTTCAAACCCCAACCCCTTATAATGCGGATCAATTTTGTAAACACGCTCTAAATAAGGTAACGCAAGGGCGCATTGGTCTACGGCGTTATAAACAAATCCCAATCTAAAATTATGTTGTACAGTATCGGTATATTTATAGTACGCCTTAACCCAATCCGGTTCGGGCTCAATTTTTAACTCTTCAAAATGTTTTGGTGATAACAAGGCCACACGAAACCAATTTGCCGGCAAGCGATATTTATAGGAAGCCTTATTTGGAAACACAGAAGATTTGTTAACATATCTTCCCTTATCATCAACACTAAACATACCCTGTAAATCAAACGTAAACCCGGCATATTCATCAATGTAAATATAGCCGTACGCATAGGTTTTGGCAGTATCGCTTTTTTGGGGTAGTACTACCCATCTGCGTTCGCAATTGACGAAGAGCTGTCTGAATTTTAGCGATGTGTCAACATTTGCAATTTGTGCACTTACTTTAACAAAAAAGCAGGTAATAAGTAATGACAGGATAAGGTGTTTCATGGTTAAATAAAGTTAATCAAAACAGGCTATAATAGAACACTTCTTTAAGGAATACAACTTGGACAAGGGCTATATTCAAGGCTTTTTTCATGCCAGTATTTACTCTCCTGATCGCGATTAAGCTGGGCAAATGAGTAACTTATAGAACCGGCCATCAAACTTTTAAATGATGATTTATCAGCGGATATCTGTGCTATCGCTTGCTGATAAACCTCAATTGCATTCAACCAATCTGATTTGTCTCTATAAGCCATTCCCAATTCATAATAGAAAGCCAAATTTTTCGGATCATTCTGTATCGCTTTGTTTAATATGGTAATAGCCCTATCATATTGCCCTTTTACAACATAGGCGGGCGCCAGCTTAAGCTCAATTCCCTGACGACTGATCCAATAAGCATGATCCATCGGGATCTTTACCCCTTTGTAATGGGGCGATACCCGGTAAACTTTTTCTAAATAACCTATTCCGGTATCTCTATCGGTTTCTTCGACATGAAAGCAGCCCCAGCGGTAATTATGGTCAAGCGTATCAGTATAAACATAATAAGGTTTTACCCAAATGGGTTCGGCTTCAATTTTTAATTCTTTAAAATGTTTTGGCGGCAAAATTGCAGCATGTGGCGGTGGCATAATTCTTACATTTTGGCCACCTAAGGTATCCATGAATCGAATCACCCGGGTAACAGAGTCCTGGTCATTATTACCGGGGCTAAACGTGTATATATCTTTTTTACCGTATCTAAGTACGTATCTATTCTTTTTACCTATTTCAAACTGTCCTGCCTCTTTAAACATAAAACCTTTGTATTTGTCAATATAAACATATCCAAAAGTGTAACATGAATAGGCAACAGGCTTCTTCAAAACTACCCAGTGTTTTTCATAGGCCATAATTGAATTATCAAATTTTAAAGCAGTGTCAACGTTTGCAGTTTGTGCGCTTGCAGTAATTACAAAGCAGGTAAGCATCAATGACAGGATAAGGCGTTTCATGGTTAAATAAAGTTACCTAAAACAGCTTATAAACAAAACGTCCACCTAAAATATTTTAGGCGGACGTTGTTATTGTTGTTATTAATGTGACGGTGCTCCCGGAGGGGCCGGTGGTGGTGCTAATTTACGCGGCGGACCACAACTGGTAACTAAGGTGCCTACCACTGCTCCAAGCAATAACAGGCGTAAAAACTTATTTTTCATAATTGTATCGTTTTATAGTTATAGTATAATACTTATCAGATTGAATTTGTTTTCCATCAAGAAAACCGTGCTTTACTTAACCTTGTATTTTAACAATATCGATCCCGGTGCATCTGCCGATTGCAGTTCAATACCGTTTTTAAGTTCTTTACCTGATTTTATGAATTTTGACCCATCGTTGGCATTAGTTAATTCGTAATCAACAGCCGGGTTTAATCCCGACAGCTTTACCACAATGGTTTTAGGCGCGTCTTTTCCGCGCCTGAATGCAAACACCAGCCCTGTTTCGTCTGATTTTTTATGTAATTGATAGGCAACCCAAACATTATCGCCGGTTAGATCGCCCAGGCCGGTTAAGGGGTAATAATCTTCATAAAAATAAGGGCGAATAGCTTTATAATCCGCAATTACCCTTTGCATATCTGGTATGGTTACGGTGTTGCTGTTAATTTTCCAGCCGATAACCATAGCGCTGCTCATGCTGGAGCGCGCATTATAATTATCGGTTGCATAAATACCGGTTCCGTGCTGGGGCAGCCAAAAGTTTAAGCCGTATGTATGGTTTTGATAGCCGGTAGTTTCGCCGTAATTATAGTCGGTACGCCAAAGCGGTGCACTGCGCGATGTGGTCTCCATATCTAAACGCCTGCCCCCGCTGGCACAATTGTCAATTAAAAGGTTAGGGAACTTAGCTAATAAAAAATCCCAAAAAGCATACAAGCCTTCAATGTGCCTTATCTCCCTGATACCCGTACGCCCGGGTTCTTCATTAGCCTCCCAATACGGGTCGGCATGCATGTTAAAATCCTGGCGATAATAGTCAAGGCCGTTATCCTCTATCATTTTAGCTATATAATTGCTCAGCCATTTACAGGCTTCTTTATTCCCCAGGTCAAAAAGATATTGGCGGCTGTTAGGGATCTTAAGCATCCATTCCGGGTGCAGCTTATCAAACATTGATCCGGCTACTACACGCTCAGGCTCAAACCAAAGCATAAATTTTGATCCTACTTTATGTGCCGCGTCCGACACGGGTTTTAAGCCGTGCGGAAAACGCACAGTATCAACCGTCCAATTACCTACAGAGGTGTACCAATTGCCGCCGCTGTAATCGGGGCCGCCGCTACCGGTATACCAGCCGGCATCTAACCAAAACACCTCGGGCACTATATTAAATTGCTTATACCTGTTAATTACAGCAATGGCAAAATCCGCGGTCAAACAACTGTATTCATTACATGGCGGCGGGTCGCCCCATGCAAAGCCGCCCGATAAAGGATATTCTGCAAATTTGCCGTTTATTTTACGCGAGTGATATTTAAGTATATACTGGCGCAATTTGTTATTACCCGCCATGGGGTCATCGCCTTGCCAAAACAGCATGTTAATACTTGGCGTCCTGATGCTTTCGCCGGGATAAAGAAACAGCTTCATATTTTTCATACCGGTTGCCATCCATAAGGTTTTTGTATCTTTTTGCACAAAATCGGCAAACCAGGTGCCCGTCCAGCCGATGCCTAAAACTATACCTGCTTTGTTTGCCGACTCAACATTAAAAAACGGAAAAGCAGTATCGTCTGACGAGCGGCCGCCTGCCGGCGAAAAATATTGCTGCTTACCCGGTTCAAAAGGTGTTAGTTTCGGACTAAAATCGGCACGTGCGGCATTGCTACCGTTAGCATGCAACAAATTAAAATTACCCGGCCGATTGTAATTAACCGCGAGATCAAGCACGTTTACTTTCTCTAACACCGATGAATTTTTTGAGGATGTATTGGTGAAATTAAGCACCCACTCAACCGCCTGAAAATCTTTATAACCGCTTACCAGGCATTTTACCTGCATACCGGTCAGCTTATCGGTATAAGAAACCTGGTATTTAATTACCCCCTCATCATCGGTTTGCATTTTTTGCAGCTTGTAATCCCACTTGGTGATAAAGGATGCAGATGGTTTGCCGTTGTAAACAAACGAAAAAGGGGGCACCTTTGCTTTAGCAAATGAATTGCTGATCCATTTTTGCACATCTACAATACCGTCTACCCGTTGCGTCATTTGTGCAGACAGGCCAATAGGTAAAAGCAGTAGTACTACAAGTTTTAATACACTGTTTTTTAAACGCATTTTAAGTTTATTATTGGTTTATATTGGGCTTAACCGGCCATCGGGGAAACAGGTTTACATACCGGCATACAAATACATTAGCTTGTATACACAACCCAAAAACTAATGTAGTACTTTTTTTAATAAAACCAATTTTAGCTGCTGATTTTCGTCCTTACAGGTTCAATATTTAATATTCCGTTTTTATCTTTAAATTAGTTTAAAGAACGCATTGTTATGAAATCAATAGAGATTATTTCCATTCCGGTTACAGACCAGGCGCGCGCCAAAGCATTTTACCTGGCTTTAGGTTTTGAAATAGTAGTTGAGGCGCCTTTTGAGGGTGATAAAAAATGGATACAGCTCTGCCTGCCCGGCAGCAAAACCCCAAGTATTACACTGGTAACGTGGTTTGAAAATATGCCGGCCGGCTGTATTAACGGTTTTGTAATTAAAACAGACGATATCCACAAAGATATAAGTGACCTGGCTGAAAAAGGGATAGCCGCAGGGCCTGCCGAAAAAACTCCGTGGGGGCTATTCGCCGCTGTGATTGATCCTGACGGTAATAGGATCAGTTTGCATGGAGATGCGTGAAGTCGATTTTGAAAGCTATAGATCCACTTTGCGCCCGTCTGTAAGTAATGCTTAACTTGTTTAGCGTCTGTGACGCGATATAATTGCTGCGCCATATTAAGCACTGATTATAAATCAGCGCGAGTGGGGTCATGTGAAAGCAAACTTAAGGACTCTCCTGCTGAGACCAAATACCTATAATACAGGGTTACTTTATTAAGCGATCTGTATTAAAGATTAATATAAGCGCTATGAAAATATTTTGGCAAATTGTTAAGCGGCATCCTATCTCGATAGCTATCTACTTACTTTACATTAGCTTTGCGTATTTGGTTATTATTGCAAAATGGCGGTTTACGCGAGCGCTCCCTCAAATACATGGGGGCGAAAAATTAGCCTGGGGCGAAGGAGTTATGTATGGTATACTTTTTCTTTCCTTCACGGCGATTTTATTTGCCAGCATAATTTTAATCTTTTCCTGTTTTGATAAAGGCCCAAAGAAATTTTATTGGTGGCTGTTACTTGCTATTATAATGCCTATCGCTCTTTGGTTTTCAATCTGAATTGGATCAGCTAAAATATCCGGTGACATTATTGGTGACATCATATTGTCAGGAAACAGCCACCCAAAAAATGACGCAAAAGTCATGAAAAGTGTGCCAAACTGTATCATGAAATCAGATTCACAAAATCAACTACCTTATTTTAAGCAGGTTATAAAAAACAGTGTACCAAAGTGTATCATCAGGACACATTCAATTTGGCACACCGTTATGTCAGCTTGCGCTCGTCTGCGACGAGTGCCTAATTGGTAAAGCTGTAGCTTTTACCCGCCTCTGTTTTAAAGCTGTATTTGAAGCCTTCGTTGGCTTTGGTAGCTGTAACGCCTGCCGCTGCGGGTTTCAACGCGCTTAAGGCCCTGAGTTTACACTCGCCCCCTGCTTTTGATCTGATGGTTAGTTTGGTAAGCTTGCCGTCTTTCCACTGCATGTCGGTAACCTCAAAGTCGCCACGGGCCATTAGGCCTTGCACACTGCCGGTGGCCCATGCCCTTGGCAGAGCAGGCAATAGCTGGATCTCGTCGGTCTGGCTTTGTAATAGCATCTCTGCAATGCCGGCGGTATAGCCAAAGTTGCCGTCAATCTGGAACGGCGGGTGCGCGCATAACAGGTTGGCGTAGATACCGCCGCCGTTGTTATAGTCTATCCCGTTGCCGCCAACCGGGGTTATAAAGTTGCTAATAATGGTATGCGCATGGTTGCCGTCCTGCAGGCGGGCCCAGAAGTTGATCTTCCACGCCATTGACCAGCCTGTCGAGATATCGCCGCGTGCCAGCAAGCTAACCTTTGCCGCATTGGCCAGCTCCGGCGTCTTTATGGTGCTGATCTGCCTACCAGGGTGCAAGCCAAACAAATGCGATGCGTGCCGGTGCGTATCTTTCGGGTCGTCTCGATCAGTTTCCCATTCCTGCAGCTGACCCCACTTGCCTATCTTAGGCTTAAGCAGGTGATCTTTTAGGTCGGCAATATGGTCGCGGTAAGCCTTGTCGATCCCCAATATATCCGCCGACTCAATGTAATTGGTGAACAGGTCATACACGATCATTTGGTCATAGGTCACGCCATCCTCTGTAGGCCCATGCTCCGGCGACCAGCCCATCGGCGATACCAGTGTACCGTCTGCCCGGTGCTTTAAGTGGTCGTCCCAAAACTCAGAGATCTCCTTGATGATGGGGTAAGCAAAGTCCTTCAGGTATTTGGTGTCTTTGGTAAAGGCGTAGTGTTCCCAAAGCGCCTGCGCGTACCACGCGCTGCCGGGGGTGTTCCACAAGTAGCTTTCGCCGCCCATGGGGTTGCTTTCAGTCCGCAAGGTCCAGCCGCGCACGCCCGGGTACTCCTTTTGGGTGTTGATCTTCCTGATCTCACGTATCGCGTTGATATGGTCAAGATACGGGTAAGCGCATTCAGACAGGTTGGTTGACTCCACCGGCCAGTAGTTCATCTGTATGTTGATGTTGGTATGGTAGTCGCCACCCCATGGCGGGTTGTTGCTTTCGTTCCACAAGCCCTGCAGGTTTGCAGGCAGGCCGCCCTTTCTTGAAGAGCTGATCAACAGGTACCTGCCGTACTGGAAGATCAAGGCCTCTAACTCCGGGTCGAACGTCTTCTTATAATTAACCAGCCGCTGGTTGGTCGGCAGAGCCATGGCTGCAGCCGGTGTTGTGCCCAGGTTTAAATGCACACGGCCAAACAGGCTTTGGTAATCGGCAATATGGTCTTTCAGCAAGACAGCATATGGCTTGGCCGAAGCTTCTTTTAAAACCTTTTCTATTTTGGTAGCGGGTGCTTCGCCGCGCCAGTTTGTAGCGCGGTTGTTGTTAAAGTCGGTAGCACCGGTAAACAATATGGTGATGGCATCCGCATCAGTTATCTTTATCTGCTGTCCGCCTTTAGGATCGGCTTCGGTAGCGCTTTTACCGTTCTCCAACTTTACCAGCGCGGTGGCCTGGTAAGCCATACCGTTATTTAACTTCCCGGCAAACTGTATGCGGTCGCCGTTAACTGATGGCTGGGTGCCATGCTCATCGGTTAAGTGCAGCACACCTGATAGAGCACCCTTTTTACTTGCGGTAAACCTTAAAACCATTACCTTATCGGGGAAGCTGCAAAAGTATTCGCGCTTGTATTTCACACCGTCCTTAGTGTAGCTAATCTCGCTGACAGATCTTGAGAGATCGAGCTCGCGGCGGTAATCAGCCGGAACGTCTTTGGTATCGGCCCCGCTAAAGTCAATAAGCAGGTTACCGAAAGCTTGGTAAGCGCCACGGTCATGCTCATCGCCTGTCCAGAGCGTGTTATCATTAAACTGGATCCGTTCATGGTCAATACCGCCAAAAACCATCCCGCCTATTCGGCCGTTACCTATGGGATAAGCATCGGTCATCCATTCTTTGGCGGGGCGGTTGTCCCACATCTTTTGTGCCGCTGTCCGTTCTGTTTGGATCAGACAAAGCAGCAGGGCCATACCTATACTGATGAACTTAATGTTGAATAGTTTCATGTTTGTAAGTTGATATAATGGTGCTTCAAAACTAACCCAATACGATTTTGGATTAATCAACTTTTCGGGCATTTCATTACTTTATTTTGCCCTGCGCGGCATCCGGGTTTGCTTTAAGGTAGATACGGTATAACTCAAAGAAATCCGGCGCGGTAAGCAATTCAATTTTAGGGTCAAGCTTCTTTAGCTCGGCCACTACCTGCACATACCATGACGGGCTTTTCAATATATTCCTGAACCAGTGGAACGGGATCTTCCTGTCATGGATGCGATTGTAAATGATCTTAGCGGCCTCTGCCGGGTCCTCGTTCACATCCGCATCCGACCGGATCACCGGCATATCGCCATGCAGCAGGGTAAGCGGTACCTTTTGCGGCACAATACCGTTGGGGCTAAAAGCGGCATAGGCATCAAGCCCGTGCTGGTTAAGCGGTGGTGCCTGCCCGTCAATAATGAAACCGGTTATGGTTAGCCCCCATTGTTTGTAGTATGGTTTGTTATGCGCCACCCAGGCATCCAGCCCATCGGGCAGACCTGACAATGGCCTCGGGGCCTGCAGCATACCCGGCATCAGGTAGCCGGCCCCGTTATCCGCGGCAGCGAAGTAATCATTCGGGCTGGCGGTTTCACGGCGATAGTCCAAAGCCATAGGCACACGCTCTGCCAGTACCGGGCTGATGCACCACATCATGGGCACTTTACCACGGTTTTCATCATCCCATAAGGTAGGTGTAGTTTGCGATACCCACGACGATGCATCATAATCGCCCACATAAAATACCACGAAGTTGCGGCCTTTATAATCTATCTTGTCATCGGCGGTCAGATAGCCTTTCTTCTGTAGTTCAGCAGGGGTTACCCAGTTTTGTTTATACTCCTTCTTGAGCGGGAAGTGCTGCCAGAACGAGGCATTTGCCAGTGCGCCGTAACCAATGGCATCGGCATCTTTAAAGGCATTATAGGCGCTGATAATGCGAGAATACTCCCACTCGGTCGCTACATCCTCGTGCCGGCCTTTGGCGTGTTGGGTATATTTAAATGCCCACGGCGGGAAGCCGCCCAGGTAAGTATAATCTTTGCCTTTGTTTTGATTGTAAGCGGTAAGCAGGATCTCTTTAAGCGTATTAGCATCGGTGCCGGGCTTTTGCGTTGGGTCGTCGGTAGCGGCTTCGTCGACCCAGGGGCTTAGGTCGAAAAAGAAACCTTTGCGGCTGATGAAAAAGTCATGGTTTGACAGCGTATGGTGATTAGGGTTAGCCAGAAAGGGATCCTTTAACCATTGCTGATCGATATAATAAGCGCCGTATTTGGTGTTGACCTTACCCGGTTTCATGTACTTCTCTAAAAACCATAGGTAGGCATCATTCTTGGCAGATCCGCTTGATGCACGGCCGGTTCCGGGGATAGTGCCTTTACCCGTAAACAACGACGAGCCATCAGCATTGATCAGGCTTACCCGCACCGGGATCTTTGGCCCGCCGGTTATGATCTGTGAATAAAGACTGTTTGGGTTGGTATCATAACGGATCACGATCAGGTCGTCCCCCCCGGCGATAGATGAAGCTACGTTGCTGGTGGCAGGTACGTTAGGATCATACACCACAGCGCCTTTGATCTTGTTTTTGTAAGCGGATATCAGGTCTACCACGTTTTTATAAACTATGGTGTCGCGCTTGCTGAGCCACTTGCCGGGCGCGCGGTACTTGTTCCACCAATAACGGTCGATATCGGCATTTCCGTTTTTTACCAGGAAGACATACAATTGCGGTACGGTACGGTTTACAATACCTTGCAACGAAGCCACGGTGTGGGTATAATCCCAGGCGTTGTTGATAGACTGCTGATCGCCCTGTTTAAATTGAAGGGTAAAACCCAGGTCTATCATGCCAACTGGCGGCAGCTTTTTTGGCTGTGCGAAAATAGAATTAAAGCTAATGGCAATCAGCGCCATAACAAGCAAGCTCTTTTTCATCAGTAGATCATATAATTGGTTATCAACAAATGTAGTATTTGTAAGTAATTATACGCCATGCCGCTATTTTAAACCTGCTGTAAGCTTCAGATCTTTTATCAGGATGCCCGCATCGTACGTCCCCGGAATTTCCCAGCCCACATTCATCTCGCCTATAGCCATATCGCTTAATTTGCTCCCTTTTAAAAAACCACGTTGCTGCGCGGTATTAAAAGCTTTTACAAGCATGGGGTAAACATCCTTGTTAATAGCTATCCATTGCTTATTGTGCATAGTACCGGCATACAGTTCTGCACTGCTTACAGCGGATATAAATTTCTTTGTTGCATCGTCTTTTCCCATATCCTGGGCACCGTAAGGCGCAATTTCAGGGTAGCGATAATCATACAAAGGCAAGCCAAACCAAAAGTAATCCCTATACCCTGCCGAACTTGGATTTAAATTCTGTATGGACATAAACAGGGTAATTTGTGCTGTATGCAGGCCTGGGTTATAGGCATCGCCTAAATGATCAATAGCATAAAGTAGTTTTGCCTGTATGCTATAGTTAAGATGCTGTACATGGCTTAGCTCGATGGGTGTGGCGTACTGCTGTTCAAGTAATAAATGCGGCCAGCTCTGGTTATTTTTTCGTGGTGAGGTATATTCGGCCGAGCCTTTAACTTCTAAGCCGATGATGGTGTGCCTGCCTTTTTTCAGAAAGGTTATCCGCTTACCGGCATTCTGGTATATAACCGTATCATGATCTACAACAGGTTTATCACCACCTAAAACAAAACGGCTTGCCCATTGCACCACGCGCCATGATGGTTTGCCTTTAGTTTTGCCAAACGGATAGATGGTATCTGTAACATTGGGTTGTGATGAATTACTACCGATAACGCTAATACCATTTGCAAAAGCAGGATCAGTAATTACCGCTACTTGCTGATTTGACCGGCTTACTTTTCCGGCCGAGCATCCCAAACAAATAAGCATCAACAAAATATAAAGAATATTTCTCATAAAGGGTTGACTGTTTCCATTTTGATCATAAACAATAAAAATGGTATTAATACCGCAATAATTATGATTTGACGGATAAAATTTGTTTTTTTGGCTACAATAAAAATAATTGCCAACCCGCAAGTATACTAACCAATTAAGCTATTAAACAGATTTTATAATATTTAGTAATGCACTAAGCTGCAGCAAGAATGTTGCGGCCAATATAAATTAACAATCAAACAAATGAGCCAAAAAGCAGCTTTTACCGAGAAGAAATTCGTCGTCACCTTTATTTTTGTCACCTCGCTATTCCTGATGTGGGGTGTACTGCACTCTATGAGTGATGTATTAAACAAACACTTTCAAAACGTATTAAATCTTTCAATAGCAGATTCCGGATTGATCCAGTTCTCTGTATTTGGCGCTTACTTTATCATGAGTTACCCCGCAGGTTTCTTCATGAAAAAATTTGGCTATAAAGCCGGCGTAATTTTAGGCCTGGTTTTATTTGCACTTGGTTTGTTTCTGTTTGTGCCCGCAGCCAACGCGGCTTCGTTCACCTTTTTCAGGATAGCCTTATTTATAGTAGGTTGCGGCATGGCTACGCTTGAAACCGTTGCACACCCTTTTGCAGCTGCATTGGGCGACCAACGTAAAAGCGACCTGCGTGTAAACTTCGCGCAAACATTTAACGCGGTTGGTACTATCATCGGCCCAACTATCGGCGCATTTTTCTTGTTGAGCGGCGATACGGTTAAATCAACCGACCTTACATCGGTAAAAACTTTATATGTAGCTATTGGCATTGTTGTATTGCTGCTGGCTCTTGTGTTTGCATTTTTAAAGATCCCGGCATTGGTTGATCCTCATGCGGCTGCCGAGTCAAATGATCCGGAAGCATTAAATGTTGACGTCGCCCCGCAAAAGGGTTTATTTCAACATAGCCATTTTGTTTGGGCCTGCGTTGCGCAGTTTTTTAACGTGGCTGCACAAGCAGGTACCTGGGCCTACTTTATTAACTATGGTGTAAATATTATGCACTTTAGCGATGAAAAAGCAGGATACTTTATGAGCTTGTTTATGGGCATGATGTTATTGGGCCGTATTGTAGGCACTTCGTTAATGACGATAATAGCGCCTAATAAACTGTTAACCATTTTTGCAGGCGGCAATATATTGATGTGTATCATAGTTGCACAACACCTGGGCTGGCCATCATACATCGCATTGCTGATGATCAACTTCTTCTTCAGCATCATGTTCCCAACCATCTTTAGTTTAGGACTAAAGAACCTGGGCAGCCATACGCAACAAGCATCATCGTTTATCGCGATGGGTGTTGTGGGCGGCGCTTTATTCCCTTTCGTTATGGGACAGGTTGCTAACCACAATGTGGCACAGGCATATTACCTGCCAATTATTTGCTACGCGGTGATCTTTTTATTCGGCTTTAAGTTTTATAAGGTTAAAACAGCTAAACGATAATCGATTTAAAGCATTCATAACCAAGAACCCGGGCCAGTTTGGTCCGGGTTCTTTTGTTTTTGACATTGTTGGTGTTGTCACCAACAAATACCGGAATGTGTTCAACAAAACGCGACCTATATCTCTAAGCTAAGTTTTAGTATGGCTGCGATATTAAATATCAAAAAGTACAAAAAATAGAATATATCTAATCATACATTACTGCACGTAAGCATGTATTTTCGTTAGCAAGACCTTTGTATAACCGCCTTAATTATTTATTCATGAATTACCTGGCACGTGCGTTCGGACACCTGTATGCAAAAGCAAGTCTCAAACGTGCTTTTTGTCTGATCCTTGTCCTGTTATCAGGATTCGGCTGGCAGCAGGCGTATGCGCAGATCACCGGTTATCCGCCTATCTCTGCTAAAAAGGCCGGGCAATTAAACCCGCACTCGCCAGACCCGATCTTCAATTATACCTGGGCCGGCCCAAAGGCTACCGATGGGTTAGAAAGCTATACTTTATCGCCGGTCAGTTGGTCGGTATCAAATCCGCATAGCTTTAATATGAGCGGTTTTAAAAAGACCGGCACTATAGTAGTAAACGGCAAGGGCGATATCCGTTTCGATTTCGGCCAAACCAATGCGGCCTTGCTTGAATTTGACAGCCCTGATCTGCAGGACAGTGTACAAATGAGTATCAGCGAATATAACCAGCCACCCAACTATTCGTCAAACTATCCGCCCAAAACGTTATCGCCCAAAAAACATGGCAATACGTATCGGCTTGAATTGAATCCTGACCTGTATGAAGGCGTACGGTTTGGCTGGATCCATATGCGGTCATTTTCTAAGACCTGGCATATCACTGCCGTGCGTTTGGTTTGCCAGGTAAGGCCCACTAACTATAAAGGCAGCTTTTCATGCAGCGATACACTGTTGACGCGGATCTGGTATACCGGCGCGTACACCGTGAAACTAAACCTGCTTAAAGATTATTTAGGCGCGATACTGATGAACCGCGGCGACAGGTTCTCTTGGACGGGCGATGCCCACCCCGCGCAGGCTGCATCAATGGTGGCATTTGCTAATTATGATTTTGTGAAGAAGAACATCGATTATACATCGGGCCAAAGTAATGGTATCAGGAGTTATGCGCTTTATTGGGTGCTGAGCCTGGTAGATTACTACAAATATACCGGTGACTCGCTAACCCTAAAAAAGTATACCGATAATGCCTGCGCTAAACTGGACGACGCTTATAAAGTTTACGACACCAATCCCAACCTTGAATACTATGGCTGGGATGAACGCTTGGGCGCAGGGTTTGAACACCCCAATCTGCCCGAACCGCAGAACGCTTACAAAATGCTCTCCATCCGTGCGTGGAAAGAGTTTGCTGCGGCCATGGCTGCTTGCGGCCGGGCAGATCTGCAAGACAAATACAATAAATACGCTACCGAAGAAATGGCCAACCTGAAGAAAGATGCAGCCTGGTATAAAGACTTCGGCCTGCACGCGGGCGCTGATGCAGTGACTACGGGACTTCTAAATATTGATGAGAAGAAAGCGATCTATGCCAAGAGCTTTACCGATAAGGTGAACCGCATCTCTTACTCGCCATTTAATGAATATTTTGTGATTCAGGCGTTTGCGTTGATGAATAAATATGACGATGCTTTAATCTCGATCCGAGATCTGTGGGGCGGGCAGATAAAATATGGGGGCACTACCTTTTTTGAAGATTACCGCCCGTCATGGAACGCGATGGTTGGCACGAACGGGCCTGTGCCTACCAATCAGTGCGGCTTTACCAGCCTGTGTCATCCCTGGGGCGCAGGTGTAACCAAATGGCTAAGTGAAGAAGTACTGGGTATAAAGCCCACCTCGCCCGGTTTCACTACGTTTAACATATTACCGCATTTGGGTCGCACGCTTACTTATGTTTCTGGCAAAACGCATACACTGTATGGTGATATCAGTGCGGACTTTAATGTTGCTACCGGGATATGTAGTATATCTGTACCGACAGGCACAATCGGCCGGATCGGCATTCCGAAGGTGGAGAAAAACATCCGCAGTATAAAAGTAAATGGGGTGTTGTTATGGGATGGCAGGTACCACCCAATTGATAGTTTTGGCGGGGCCAGCGAGGACGCTGATTTTGTTTACCTCACCGGTGCGCAACCCGGCAAGTATAAGTTTGTTGTCGATTACAATGGCGCTACGCCTAAATATATTGAACCCTTTGCGTCTTATGCTGCTAAATACATAAGTATGGATTCAAAAACCGGCGGCAATTGGGGAGGCATTTACGGCAAGGATGGTTATGTGTTGTGCAACTATAATGGCGACGGGAAGGACAAAACGGCCTTACCACCGTATGTTACTTCTGTAAACTACTACAAGGTAAAAGGCAACGGCCTGCCGCTTAACCTGACCAACGCTTCAAAAACTAACGACCGCCGGGCATTGGCCCCCGACCCTACCAACGGCTACCCCAGAACGGCTGCCGGTTTATATGCCATGGACGGCGATCAGATAGGTTACACTTTCACGTCAACCATCGCCGTAAAAGGCGAACATAATTACCGGGTATCGCTCTATTTCCTGGATTGGGACAACACAACAAAACCTATTGAAGTTGAAATGTTTGATGCTGAAACATCAAATATAATAGCGCCTGCAAAGATGATTAAGAGCTGCACAGGAGGTGTGTACCTAACCTATGCCTATAACGGACCGGTTAAATTCAGGATCAATATGTCGCCAAATAGTAAGGCGGTATTAAGCGGGATATTTTTTGATAAGGATAAGTGATCTGTACATAAAGAAACTGGTTTTACTTAAATATGATCGGTGATCTTTTTCACAACGATTTTCAACTCAGCAAGGCTGCTTGTACTTGTCCTGGTATTGATTTTTATGTTAAATACATACTTTCCTTTTCGCACCATCATCAGGTCAAAATTTTGATTGTCGGTATGGTAAAGCGCTTCATCGCCTAAATGATCAACAGCCTGTGCCCCGTTAGCGCGATTAGAAAGATAGACATCCGAAAATCTTTTTTTGGCACCTGCAATATCATTATATGCTTCAAACAAAAAGTAAACCGTTCCAATTTTGCCGGTTTTCTGATCTTTACTGTCCGCTTTGTAACCACATAAATACGAAGATTGCAACGCCTCTTTTTTTGAAACACTGTCTGTTAAATGCGTAGCAGAACCCATGATTTTGTCGGCCTCTGACTGGGTAAACAGTTTGGCCGGGGTAATTGTAACCTGGTTTGTTTTATACCCGATTGATATATGGCCAAAATTTGTAATTATAAGCCATGACACTAATGCAAATTTGGTTAGATACATATCACAACATTTAAATTAATAAATATCGGTACTATTTATTACCGTTTTATTTTTTATCCATTTTTTCAAGCAAGGCCAGGATTTTATCCAGTTTATCAATTTCAATGGCATTTAGTTTTATTTGGAGCTCCTCAATCTCTTTTTTGGCTTCCACATTTGTCCTGAAATCTTCGTCGGCCTGGGCACGGTCGCGGTCGCTTTGGCGGTTTTGCGCCATCATAATAATCGGTGCCGCATAGGCTGCCTGTGTAGAAAAAAGCAGGTTGAGCAGAATATAAGGGTATGGGTCCCAATGCTGCGTATAGGCCACAACATTTAACACCATCCAAGCCGCTACTATTAGCGTTTGGATAATAATGAACCGCCACGAGCCCATGCCACTGGCAACCGAATCGGCCAAACGCTCGCCAAAATCGCTGGATTCAATATGCTTTTTATACCAGTTTTTAATACTTACTTTTCTGTGATTTTCCATTTTAAGAGAGATGATTTTAAATGATCGGGGTATTTAACAATAAGGTGTTCTATGTCCGTAAATATATAAAAAGCGCTATAGAATGTTTGCCCTGGTATGTTAAGTTATTAAATAACAAGGGGCTGCCCCTTTTGAGGCAATCCCTTGTATACAAATACCAATTATCTAAAAAATCAATATCCCGGGTAGACCTGGTGAGATTCGGGGATTAAAAGTCAAGGATATAGACTTAAAGAAAGGGATAATTACTATAAGAGCATCAGTAAAGAAAAGCACCACGAATGTAAAAAGCCAAACTGTGGAATTTGTAGAAAATTTCATGAAAGAATTAGAGAAGTTGGATTTAGCAAATTGTAATCCTGAACATTTTTTAGTAGGTTCTACCACCAATATAGTTGGCGAACTTCAGGTTGGAATAAATACACCATATTAATCACCTCTTTTAAAAATATAGATTAGAAAGAATCGCTAGAAAATCCATATTTGAAGGATAGCGAAAAACTTCAAAACAAGGGTTACGATTTGTATTCATTTAAACATACGAGTAATATCAAAAAACACAACAGCGGTTGGACGTTGGCTCAAATTATGAAAGCAAACCGCCATACCAGTCTTTCCATGACCGAACTTTATTTAAAGAAAACTAGGTGCTTTTACAGAAACGAAACATTTGAATGTTCCGGCGACATAGCCTGTCTGATGAAACTTAAATGAGTACTAACTACCTGTAATTTAATAGAAGCTGTTTTAGACCCTATAACATTTACAATCATTCTTGTTGTAATTGTTTTGGGTATCGTGGCCTTATTAAAGGCTAACATATTAAATGAAGTAATGCTTACCAATAATAAGCAAACCGTAAGCTTTCTCTTGGAAATTAGTAAGTTGTTGATTATCATCACGGGAGCAATAGCCGCTTATCTGAGATTTTTCAAGGGACACCTTTTTCTTTCTAAAATTGAATTTCAGATAAAACATAAAATGATTAGGTTAAGCGGTACGAATAAAAGGCATTTTCTCGACATAGAAATCAAAAATATTGGCGATTACACTGTTTATAACCCTACAGTCTATGTAAACGTTTTTTATATTCCTGAAGTCATTGAAAAGACTAGGTACTTTATTAAAGATGGAAAAGGCCGGATCAATGACTCTGGCAAACATATGAACCACGTATTAAGGGCAAAAACATTAACTAGTTTAAGTTATGAACTTTCAGTTAACAACCCAGAAATTGTTGCGATTAAATTTGAAGTAGTGATAACGTTGAAAAAAAGGACGTGGCGAAGAACGCTAATCGCAGAAAATAACAATGTGGATAGCCAGCACACTCCCACAATCACTCCATAACTCTGCATTAATGAATTGTTTTGAATGCTATTAAACGTCGGTCAGGCATTACCTTTAACAAAAAAGCCACTTACAAATATTTGCAAGTGGCTGATTATCAGGTGGAGAATATCGGAGTCGAACCGATGACCTCTTGCATGCCATGCAAGCGCTCTAGCCAGCTGAGCTAATCCCCCTTTTAAGGTGGCAGTTTTCGATTAGCAGTTGTACTGTCTATCGCGAACGGACGGCAAAAATAGCAAAATTTATTAATCAGCAAATGGTTTGATCGTTAATTTAATCATAATAAAAACTTAAGATGGCTACATCTAATCACATAGGAAATATATATCCCTTAATCAAGCCCATCGCTTTACGACTAATACAAATGTTTTAAATTACTAAAGCCGGATTATATTTTTAACTTTAAATGTTATTTCTACGAATTTCACAATTTGTTAAATGCGACAAACCGACCTCACATATCAACTACTTAACCGTTACTTAAAAAACGGCGGAGAGATGGGCCAGCTAATATGCGGTTTCGATTGGGAGGACACGATTTTAGGCAGCCCCGATGATTGGCCTCAAAGCCTGCTTACAACACTGGGCATCATCGTTAATTCCAAATATCCGATGTTTTTATGGTGGGGGCCTGAACTTATTCAGTTTTATAACGATGCTTTCAGACCCAGTCTGGATAAAGACGGTAGACACCCTACTGCTTTGGGTCAGCGCGGCGAAGATTGCTGGCACGAGGTATGGCCCGTAATTAAGCCGTTAATTGATCAGGTAATGAATGGCGGCGAAGCCACCTGGAGCGTGGACCAGCTGATCCCGATCTTTCGCAATGGTAAAATGGAGGATGTGTATTGTACGTTTAACTACAGCCCGGTGAACGGCGAATCAGGCAAAACGGAAGGCGTGTTAGTGATCTGTAATGAAACCACCGACCTGGTGGCCACGATGAAGGCAAAAGAGGAATTAAAAAACTCTGAAGAGGTATATCAGATACTTTTTACATCGAGCCCCCTGGCTAAATGGGTGTATGATTTTAAAACGCTGAAAATACTTGATGTTAACGACGCGGCACTGACACGATACGGTTACACGCGCTCAGAGTTTTTGAATATGACGGCCATGGACCTGCGCCCGCCTGAGGAAATTCCGAATTTAATGGCTGCAAGAAATGTGGTTGACTGGGGCGCAGGAACTATTTATCCGGGCACGTTTATCCATCAGCGTAAAGATAAAACAAAGCTACAGGTTGAAATATGGGGCGCAAGGTTTCTATTTAAAAATACCGATGCTCTGATGGTGGTAGCAAACGATATCACCGAAAGCCTGTACTATCAAAAACTGGACAAACTGGAGACGAAGGTACTGCAAATAAACATGAAGCAGGATTCGAACCGACATAGTGTGTTGATGAGTTACTTATCGGGCATTGAAGAAATTCATCCCGGTATGTTATGTTCTATGCAACAGGTAAAAAACTCACAGATGTTCACGCTGGCTTCACCGGGTTTGCCTAAAGATTTTTTGGATGCCGTAGAAGGCTGCAAAATTGGGATCAACGCAGGTTCTTGCGGTACAGCAGCCTTTACCCGCCAAAAGGTGATAGTTACCGATATAGCCAATGACCCGCGTTGGGCCGATTATAGAGAGCTCGCCGCCCGTTTCGGCCTGAAGGCTTGCTGGTCGGCGCCGATTTTTGACAAGAGCGGCAATGTGATGGCTACCTTTGCCAATTACTTTCACGAGGTGCGTGCACCCAGCGAATATGAAGAAAATACCATTAAAAGAGCGTGTCGCATTTTACATGTTATTTTAGAAAACTTTCAACGCGAGGAATTGCTTAAAGAAAGTAACGAAAAATATGTCTATGCAACCGAAGCTACTTCCGACGCTATCTGGGATTGGGATTTGCAAACCGAAATAATCTCATGGGGGCAAGGTTATAAAACTATTTTTGGTTATGACGAGGGCTCGGGTACCGGCGACAAGCAAACCATCGCTGCACACATTCACCCGGAAGATGTTGACCGCGTTTTGGAAGGTATTGGCAAAGCCATAAACAGTCAGCAAACTAATTGGCATGACGAATACCGCTACATTAAACAAGATGGCACGTGCGCCTATGTAATTGATAAAAGCGTTATTATACGCAATGCCGGAGGCAAGGCCACCCGTATGGTAGGCGCCATGCAGGATATAACAAAGCAGCATCAGAAAGAACAAATGTTGAAATCGTTAAACGAGAAATTGATAGAAATATCGTGGATGCAATCGCATATTATCCGTGCCCCGCTTACACGGATCATGGCTATTGTACAACTAATTAAAGATGCAAAGTTAACAGACAGCGACAGAGACGAGGCGCTTGAATACCTGCTGATCTCGGCTTACGAACTTGATGAGGTTATTAAAAATATAACGGATAAATCAATCATGGTGCTGAAATGAGAATAATTTAGCACATCCAACACAGGAGTAAATAAAATCTTAGATATTCCTTTCAAAACCTATTAAAACAATTGTCAGTTTATAGTCAATTAACGCACTTAACATTTACTTAACATTAAACCAACCATAACTTTATATGCGCTATTTAGATTTGTTATCTTCTTTAAATAGTAAAGTCATGGAAAATAACGTAAAAAAACAACAACGGGACGTAATGGAAATACGCGATGCTTACAATGATGAGTATTGGTTGAAAAAATACGGTGTATCTGCTGACGAGTTAAAGTCAACCGGCGAAGTTGGTATCTCTGCCAAAATTATTGAGGTAAACGAGAAAAAACACGTTTACAGCAACTAATCAGCTTTAGCTATTACGATCTTCTTTTTCTGATACTCATTAAGCACTTTTATAACTGCTGCGGGGTTTCTCTTTTCAAAAATATGGATCAGCCAAAGTGTGGCGTTCATAAAAAACCCTGTACCGTGTATCAGGCTTTTGGCTAATTTGGTGATCGTAGTATCCCTGTCGGCAATATATTGATCGTATTCAGTTCCTTTTTTTGCAATAAGCCCTTCGGCAAAACACCAGGCACCATCGCGGGCATTGCCTATGCTGAACTGGATAAGCGCCGAATTATTATCAGATGCATGCAACCCAAGCAGCGATAATAACGGCGAAACCTGCCCAAGCTCAAACAACACTTCATTGGTTAGCGCGGATATGATGGTATTGATAGAATCAAAGTCCTGCTGTAAAGATGTCAGCGGATCATCGCCGCAAACCTCCACCGCTGCTATACCCAGGTCAAGATTAATATGGGCATTCATTCCCAACAGCAGGTGCTGCAAAACCAATATGGACGATTTCTCGGCCTGCTCAAAAGCTATAGCCCACGACTGTGTAGGCTGCTGATGATTTTGATATTGCTCATAAGCGGTCAGATATCTGCTGGCAAAAACAACATCCAGTTTCTCCATCCTCGGGCCATCCTGAAACTGCCCCGCAGCTATGCCGTCCTTTACGCTTTGGGTAACTTTTAAATATAACGTAGCGAAGTAACCTAACCTGCTGTTATTGGCAGTGCACTGCGCAATTATATTTTGAAGCGACGTAATAATATCATCAATTGTAGTTGCGGCCATTATGATTTTTTAATAGCTAAAGATATATATTCTATTTAACTTTGAATTGAGACACAATACTTTATGGCGGGTTTTATCAACCCCATAAGCAATACGTTCTTTCTGCCGGGGGCAACGTGAACCCGCTTTAACCAATTCAAACCAATCACCCAATAATAAAAATGAAAAAAATCTTATCGATAGATGGCGGCGGTATCCGCGGCATCATTCCGGGACAAATACTGGTAGCTTTAGAGGCCAAACTGCAGGAAAAAACAGGCAATCCGGATGCGCGGATAGCAGAATACTTCGATTTTTTTGCAGGCACCAGTACTGGTGGTATTTTAACCTGTATCTTATTATGCCCATCGGCTGACGATCCAAAGAAGGCCAGGTTCTCGGCCAAGGAAGCGGTAGACCTTTATGTAAAAAATGGCGACAAAATCTTTAATTCTACTATCTGGCATAAACTCAGATCAATTGGTGGTGTGGTGGAAGAAAAATATGCTGCAGCAGGTATTGAGAGCTGCCTCCAGGAATATTTTGGTGATATTAAATTGAGCCAGTTGCTAAAACCCTGCATCATTACCAGCTACGATATTCAAAACCGCGAAACCAAGTTTTTTGCCCAGCATGATCAAAAGCTAAAAGGTGATGTGGCCGATTTTTATGTGCGCCAGGTGGCACGTTCAACATCCGCTGCGCCAACTTATTTTGAAACAGAACTGATCACTTCTATCAGCGGTCAAAGCTATGCCTGTGTAGATGGCGGTGTTTTTGCCAATAACCCATCGCTTTGCGCTTATTCTGAGGTCAGGAACTCGGTAGGTAGCCCTACTGCCAAGGATATGTATGTGGTATCTATCGGCACAGGCAGCCAGGATGCGCCATATAGTTATGAAAAAGCAAAAGGCTGGGGCGAGATAGGCTGGGTAAAACCGGTTATCGATATCATGATGTCGGGCGCGGCCGAGGTGACCAATTACCACATGATCAAAATGTTTTCGGCACAAAACCACCAGGCAAATTATGTACGGATCCAACCATCAAGCCTGGGTACAGCCAATCCGCAGATGGACGATGCCTCTGATCAAAATATCCAGGCTCTGCTGCAGGTAGGCACAGATACCGCGCAAAACTGTGCCGAAATGGATGACATCATAACTGTATTGCTGCAAGGCGAGGACCCTGTGGTATTTGAGTAAGAAACTTGACATAAACCACTTAATCGTGATCAGATGCTAAGAAATCAAAGTGACTTGGTAGGCCTTAACCGGTCCTCGTTATCAAACCAGTTGAGTGCTATTAATGACAGCGTTGCAAAGCCTGTCCCGTTGTATAATATGGATGGCCTGGTTGAAGAGAACAAACTGACCTGGTTTTTAAAAAATGTAGGCAGCGTTTGCCAGGCAAAGTATAAGCCTTACCCTGTTTACAGCGGCGACAATACGGGGATCTTTAAGATAGCCAAACCGTCGACCGAACCTGTCAGCATAGCGATATTGAGCGATTGGGCATCGTACACTGCCGAGTCGCAACTGGTGGCCAAACAAGCCGGTATCCAGGATTACAGCATCCACCTTGGTGATACCTATTATGTGGGAAATGACAAGGAGATAGCCGAAAATTTTAATACCGACCAGGGCGGTACCTGGCCCTACGGAACACTCGGCAGCTTCGCCATGATAGGCAATCATGAAATGTACTCGAGCGGCAAAAGCTATTTCACCCAACTGCTGCCCTATATGGGTGCCTACGCGCCTGATCAGGAAGCACCAACACAGGTACAACAAGCCAGCTTTTTTACTTTAGAGAACGAATACTGGCGCATTATAGGTTTAGATACAGGCTACGACTCTTTAACGGGATTATTAGGCCTTACCCCAAATACCGACCTTGACCTTACACCCGAACAGAAAACATGGCTGCAAAACACGGTAAAGCTAAGCGATGATAACCGGGGTATCATTATCCTGTCGCATCACCAATGCTTTTCGGCGTTCGAATCGGAGTTCCCTAAACCTGCTGCATACATTGCTTCGCTGTTGCCTGCCGGGCGTGACATTATCTGGCTGTGGGGGCATGAGCATTATTTTTCTGTTTACGGGCCAAATAAAATGAGCAACGGCGGCAACCTGTTTGCGCGTTGTATTGGCAACAGCGGTATGCCGGTTGAACTTTACACCACCGACGGCGGCGTAAAACGGCCCCGCAATAATAACCCTGCCAGCGGCGAGAACCGTAACCTGGTATTGTACGATTCGCGGAGGCGGCAGGTGCTTAACGGCAACATCCCGCTTGGGTATAATGGCTACCTGATAATGACGCTGCAGGCCAACACCATGACCATTAGTTATTTTGACGATAACAACCTGGGCGAAGCCGGCCGCAAGGTGCTGGAAGAAAAATGGACCATCGACAACACCACAGGTGCGTTGAACGGGACGTCCATCAATGATTTTACCATTAATGGCGACCAGCCTGCCGAGTTACAGTTAAGCCTTTTCGGCGGTTATTTAAGCGACGCGATCACCAAAGAACCGCATCCCTGATTACTTGCAATTACTATTTGACCAAATAGTACGCGTTATTATATTTGTAACCCCAACACGTTCGGGATGTAGCGTAGCCCGGTATCGCGCCAGCATGGGGTGCTGGAGGTCGTGGGTTCGAATCCCGCCATCCCGACTGAAATAACAAAAGCCTTTAGGTATAACCTAAAGGCTTTTGTTATTTCAAACTCTTTATTTTAAGCGCTTATAATTTAAAACCAATGCCCACATTGATCACATAATCAGCAAAGGCGGCATCGCCGTGGGTGTAAGTACCTGTTTGTTGTGTTTTCAAAATATCAGGTACACTTTGTGTACGGTCACGTATCAAGGCCCATGGTGCCAAAGCGTATATAGTTACACCTTTAAACTCGTAAGTTACTCCCGGCTCGGCCGATATGATGTAGCCCGGTCTTCTGAAGCCGTCACTGCCGCCGATAAGGTCATGTACCGGTAAGCACTCGTCTCTTACACCGGCAGAAAAAGTAAATTTGTTTACTTTCACACTTGCACCTGCGCGGGCCATATACTGGTCAGGTACGCTCATTACATCGCTGGTATTGGCAATATTAGCAGCGCTTGCTACACCACCACGAGCCGTTGATGTACCATTAACCTGGCGTGGATTAGATAAATAGTAGAAATTGCCATACAGGTTGAAAGCTGATGATAAGTGGTAAAAAGTATTTACCTCTAAAGTTAAGCCTGTCCCGCCGTCACCTAACTGTATTGACTGGTCAACAGGGCCTAACAAGCTTGATCCGTTCGGGCCGGTATTTCTAAAATAATCCTGGTAGTTGTAGGCGCCTGTCGCAAATTTAATACCCAGGCCAAGCTGCACGTTAAAGTTTTTTACTTTAGCCGGGTCAAGCAGCCATGCATAAGTTGACACCCTGATATCGCCCACGCCGAAAGAAGAGGTCAGCGCACGTTTGCTACCCCCATGCTCATAAAGCGACGACCTGGTATTGGCAAGAACCGGTATATCAATGGCGGCTGACCAACGGCTGTTAAATACGCGGGTCAATGCCATATCCTGTGTGTAAGAGTGGTTGATAACATTGGTACCTGCGGCAATACGCTGTTTTTGCTCCTGCCGGCCGATAAAGTGTTTGTATGAGCGAAAATAGCGATTGTTTGAATTAAAGATCCAGGCGCCATTTTCGTTAGTACTGTCGGGGTGTTCAAGCATTGAACAAACACCGCCTGTGCTGCGTATGGCCACACAGCCTTGGGCAAAAGTTTTTGCCGATAATAAACTGGCAAATAAGAATGAAGTAAGTAAAAGTTTTTTCATTTAAAAAAGTTGCAATAAGTGGTTTTATAAAATAGTTTATTAATGTTTCTTGTATTAATCAGGTGCATTATAAAGCTGTAAAACTCTTACCGAAAGAAGAAATCACAGATAGGCCATATCACATAAATGACAGTGTAATGCTATCCGGAATTGATTTCGCCAAAGTGGCAATAATTGGTTTGCACTTAATAGATGCGGTGCTAATTTAATACACTTTTATATATCATCGCAATAAAAGATAAATTTTTATACAGATTTAAAACGACATCCCCATAAAAAAAACAGACTAATCATGCTGTTTCTTTGTAAAAAATGCATTACCTTGTGTTTGAATTTACGTTCGGGGAATGCCAATTCTCAACCAATAAAACTGATAAAAATTATATAAGCGGATTTGCCTAATGAACCTATTGTGCCGTTCAGGGTATTTTACGTCTGCTTCGTTTTTCAAAATTGGGTGGTTATTAGCTTTTCACGGTAATTCAAATAAATAATCTTAATTACTAAAGCCATTCTATGACAAAATTTTACTTAGGTGCAATTTGTATTGTTTTACTATCCGCATGCGGTCGATCTAACAAAGATCAATCAAACGCGGTGCCCGAAAAACAGCTATTTACTTTATTAGACTCATCCAAAACAGGCATCCTCTTCAATAATGTCATCACCGAGAACTTTGAAAAAAACATCCTGAATTATCAGGCTTTTTATAACGGCGGCGGCGTTGCCATAGGCGATCTGAACAACGATGGCCTGGACGATATTTATTTCTCGGGCAACATGAGCGATAATAAACTATACCTGAATCGCGGTAATATGAAGTTTACCGACATTACCGCCGAAGCCGGTGTTGCCGGCCGCGAAAATGGCTGGAAAACAGGTGTAAATATTGTGGACGTTAACGGTGATGGTAAGCCAGACATTTTCCAATGCTATTCAGGCAGAGGTCCGGGTGCCAACCGCAAGAATCAGCTATTTATTAACCAGGGGCTGGATGCGCATGGGATACCCGTTTTTAAAGACGAGGCGGAAAGTTATGGCCTTGCAGATACAGCTTACAGCACACAGGCCTATTTCTTTGATTATGATAAAGACGGCGACCTTGACCTATTGCTGGTGAATGAGAATACCAAGATCATGCATGAACTTGATGACGTGAATATCCAGCAATTAAAAAAGCAGGATGACCCGCAGGTATGTACTAAGTTATACAGGAATGACAACGGGCATTTTACTGATGTTACTAAAAAGGCCGGGCTTAATATGTCGACATTGTCTTACGGCCTCGCTGCTGCCATAGCGGATATCAACGGCGACGGCCTCCCGGATATTTATTTATCTAATGACTATTCTGTGCCTGATGCTATGTACATTAACAATGGCGACGGCACTTTTACCGATAAGATGACCACCACCCTGGATCATATCACCCTGTTCTCGATGGGTAACAGCATTACCGACATTAACAACGATGGCCTGCCTGACATATTTACTCTGGATATGCTTCCTGAAGATAATAAGCGCCAGAAATTACTGGCCGGTATGGATAATTACGAGTCGTTCAATATCAACCTGCGCAATGGCTTTTATTACCAGTATATGCGCAATATGCTGCATATGAATAACGGCAACGGCACCTTTAGCGAGATAGGGCAATTGGCCGGCATATCAAATACAGACTGGAGCTGGGCGCCCTTATTTGCCGACTATGATAATGATGGCATGAAGGATCTGTATGTTACCAATGGTTATATGCGTGATTTTACCAATATGGATGTGCTTAAATACAACGAGAATTATTTTAAAAGCATTAATGGCGAGATTGAACCTAAGCACGTGCTTGACATGCTTAGCAATATGCCATCGTCTGACGTAAAGAACTATATATTTAAAAATAACGGCGACTTAACCTTTACCGACAAAAGCGCGGCATGGGGCATGACCTTGCCATCAAACAGTAATGGTGCAGCCTACGCAGATCTGGACAATGACGGCGACCTTGACCTGGTGGTAAACAACATTAACCGATCTGCTTTTGTATATGAAAATAAAAGCGACAAGAGCGAACATTACCTCAGGATAAACCTGAAAGGTGCCGGTAAAAACACCGATGGACTTGGCACCAAAGTCACCGTATACACCAAAGGCAAATTACAGGTTATAGAGCAAATGCCTGCCAAAGGTTATTTATCAACCGTATCAGCACAGTTGCATTTTGGCTTAGGAAAGAATAAAGAAGCAGATTCTATCCGCGTTGTTTGGTTAAGCGGCAAACAACAGGTTGTAACCAAAGTAGCCGCAGACCGCCTGCTTACCTTTTATGAAAAGGATGCTAAAGATATTTACCGTAAACCTGCCCCGGTAGCACCTGTGTTCAAAGAGATCCCATCGCCTGTGGCGGCAGAACAGGTACCCAACCAGATCAATGACTACAAACGCCAGCCATTATTGGTGAACGCGCTGTCTTTCGTGGGTCCGTGTATGGCAAAAGGCGATGTTAACGGTGACGGGCTGGAAGATGTGTTTGTGGGTGGTGATGTACATACGCCGGGGGCTTTGTACATCCAGCAAAAGGGCGGCAAGTTTATTAAAGACGAGCAACCTTTTTTGGCCGATAAGGACAGCCAGGATGCTGATGCCGTATTTTTTGATGCCAATGGCGACGGGTACTTAGACCTTTATGTAGTAAGTGGCGGCTATGCCAGTTTCAAGGATAATGATCCGTTATTTCAGGACAGGTTATACCTAAACGATGGTAAAGGTAAACTGGTTAAAGCGCAGGGTACTTTACCGGCCATGCTGGTAAGCAAAAGCTGTGTAAGGGTGGGCGATATCAACGGCGATGGCAAACCAGATCTTTTTGTGGGTGGCCGTAATGCCGGATCCAGGTATCCTGAAGCGCCAAAGAGTTTTATATTGATCAATGATGGTAAAGGCCATTTTACCGACCAGATAAAAACCATAGCGCCTGAGCTTGAACATATCGGGATGGTTACAGACGCGGCGATACTTGATATGAACGGTGATAAGAAAGCCGACCTGGTATTGGTGGGCGATTGGATGCCGATAAGCGTATTTATAAACCAGGGCGGTAAACTGGCCAACCAAACCGATAAATATTTTGATAAAGAATATAACGGTTGGTGGAACAGCCTGAAAGTTGAAGACCTTAATGGCGACGGCAAACCAGATCTTGTTGTAGGCAACCTGGGCCTTAACAGCCAATGCAAGGTAAGCGATGCGGAACCTGCCGAACTATGCTACAAAGATTTTGACGACAATGGCGCTATTGACCCTATACTGTGCTTCTATATCCAGGGCAAAAGCTATCCTTATTTAACCCGCGATGAACTGCTGGACCAGATGAGCATTATGCGCGCACGTTTCCCTGATTATAAAAGCTACGCGGATGCAACCCTGAAAGATGTATTTACCGAGGACGAAATGAAGGGTGCAAAAACACTGAAGGCCAATTATTTAAAAACCGCTTATTTTGAAGGCACCGCCGGCGGTAAATATAAGGAAATGCCTTTGCCAATACAGGCGCAGTATGCACCAGTATATACTATTACATCGCTTGATTATGATGGTGATGGGCACAAGGACCTTTTACTTTGTGGCAACATCTATCAGTCGCGGATCCGTTTTGGTAAGTATGATGCCAACCATGGCGTGCTACTTAAAGGCGATGGTAAAGGCGGCTTTAGCTACGTGCCCGAAATGCAAAGCAATTTAAGATTGAAAGGCGATGTGCGGAGCGTGATCACTTTAAACAACACCTTGCTTATAGGTATCAATCAGCAAAAAATGCGGGCATTTCAGTTCGGTAAATAATAAAACAAGCATAACAAACTAATAACACGTATATACTATTTTATGAAACGCATAGCTATTTTCTGCGCACTGCTGATCTTTCTGTTAGGGTGCAAAAAGAAAGAAACCTATCCCCAGCTGACTAACAAAGACATTCAAAAGGTGCTGGACCAGATGACGGCCTATATGATGCATGATGTTACCAATCCGCCATTGGCGGCAAGGTTCTATTCATATGCTTGCATATCAGGTTACACCGTATTGGCGCTGAATGACAAAAAGGTTGTTCCACTAAAAGGCCTCCTCAATAAATTCCCCGACATTAAAAAACCCTTGGACTCGGGCGAATACGCTTACCAGTTAAGTGCATTGCTGGCTATGGCAGAGACTGCAAAAAAAATGCAGCCATCTGGCAAGAAATTTGCAGATTTTGAAGCAAAGTTGCTTGACTCGTGCCGCAAGATCGGTTTCTCTGATGATGTCATCGCACATTCACAATCATACGCGGTACAAATTGCCAAACAAGTTCTGGCTTATGCAAAAAAAGACCGTTATAACCGTATCAGCAATTATCCGCGCTATACCCCACTGGTTGGCGAGGGCTACTGGTACCCCACCCCGCCAGCCTTTTTTGCACCGGTCGAGCCTTATTTCAGAACTGTACGGACATTTATTATAGATACCAGTTCGCAATTTATACCTGTACGACCCGTTCCGTATTCAAAAGACAAGAACTCGCTCTTCTGCAAAATGCTGGATAGCAATTATGTAGACGGAGGTAAAAATCTTACCGAGGACCACAAGAAAATAGCCGCCTTTTGGGATTGTAACCCCTTTGCGGTGGATACTAAAGGCCATTTGATGCTGGGCCTGAAAAAGATCTCTCCCGGGGCGCATTGGATGGGCATAGCAGGTATTGCCTGCCAGCAATCAAAATTAAGCTTCTCTAAAACTATGGAGGTTTACAGCATGTTAACTTTCGGCCTTACAGATAGCTTTATTGGCTGCTGGGACGAAAAATACCGCAGCAACAGGATCCGCCCCGAATCGGCAATTCGCAAATTGATCGATCCGTTGTGGAAACCATTTTTGCAGACACCGCCATTCCCCGAATATTTGAGCGGTCACAGTTATATATCATCAACAGCAGCAACCATACTGACTTATTATTTTGGCGACAACTATAAATACACAGATTCTGTAGAAGAAAAATACGGCGTAAAAGAAAGAAGTTTTACCTCTTTCAAACAGGCATCACAGGAAGCCGCGATCAGCAGGTACTGGGGCGGGATCCACTTTATGGATTCTGTAAATAACGGGTATACATTAGGTGCCGATGTTGGCAATTTTATTGTTGCAAAGCTGAAGGACCATAAATTTAAACCTGCTGAATAAGTAAAAAACCAGGGGAGTATCGCGCCAGCAAGGGTTGCCGGGGGTCGTCCGCTCGAATACTTCCATCCCAGCAGTTATATAAGCCTTGTCTTTTAGACAGGGCTTTTTCACGTCATTGTATCTCGGTCAGGACAAGTCTTTTTATAATTAACAGGGCCACCATCACCACTATGATTTATCGATTATTATTATCTTAGATGACTATAATATACCATGCAACCTAACCCCATCAAGTTCATTTTTCTTACTATCATAATGCTGAGTGGCCTCGTCACATTTGCACAAGTTAAAACAGACAGTTACCCGAATCAGATTATTGTTACACCATTGCGTATTGTTGACCCTATAAACCCGGGATTTGAACTCGGCTACCAGCGAAGCTACCATAATAACTTTGCAACTCTTGTCGCTGTAGCGCGTATGTCAAATGCGTTGTTACCTAAGAGCGATTTTACCGATTACAAAGGCTGGCGACTGGATCTGGAACAGAAATATTTCTTACCAACTAAGCGTTCTTCCTTCAGGATGTATATAGCTGCCAATATGGTCTATTTGAAAGCAGACTATAAAGCCAATATGGTATTTGCAGCAGATACATCTGCGAGTTCTCCTGCGTACAACGACAATGTTGACATTCACAAAAGATTTATTGCCGGAAATCTTAAGTATGGCGTGCAATTGCTTGCCAGGCGTTTTGTATTTGACTTTTATGCCGGTTTCGGAGGCGAATTAAGGAAGGTCACGCAATCAGGCTTGGTTGATCCTAATGCTATTTTGATAGAGCCGCGTGAGCTCAATTTAAACTTCGAATTTAATAAACCTTTTAACGGGCCTGCCCCGAGTATTACTATGAATGCCCGGATTGCTTATAAGTTTTAACTGAAATATGGCCTAACCCAGGTTTTGGGCACGATTGTTTGATTGTTTTTTCTGCTGCCGACGTTTAACGTCTATAGTGTTTTTACATAATAATTATTACGCTTAACCTATGTACGTCACCGTACGCCAACTGTCCGAAAACGAACGCTCGACGATATAGCAAGCATAATAACACACTGAAAATAAAATAGATATTTATTGGCACAACATTCACTGTATCTACCGAAATACATAAAAATGAGAACAATTAAAAATCTGATAGTGCTGGCAATCATGCTGGTGCCAGCCTTCTGCATCGCACAGGAAACACAAACCCGCAAGGTAGATCCTTTTAACCAGGTTAGGGTGGGCGGAAGCTTTAACGTCTTCATTAATTACGGAAATGAAGAACAGGTTAAAATAGAGCCTAAAGAGGGCGATCCGGCAAAAATTCTTACAGAAGTAAAGGATGGTATTTTGAAGGTTCGCACCGCGGACAATGAACGGAATATCCGTGCAATCATTTACATCACTTATAAAAAGCTCGAAAGTATTGAAAAGTCCGGGTCGGGGGATCTAACTTGCCAGTCGGACCTCGCTGCGGACAATTTCAGGCTTAGTAATGGCGGCTCGGGAAACATTGTAGCCGATAAACCGATAAAAGCAAAGCGCTTAAACGTGAGCTGTAGCGGTAGCGGAAATATGAAGTTAGCGGATATCGAAGCTAAGGACTTTGATTTATCCCTGGCCGGCTCGAGTAATGTTGCGATAGCTTCGGGACAGGTGCAAAACTCATCTATAAGTGTAGCCGGTTCCGGCAATATCAGGGCATTCGGCGTAAAGAGCGATAAGTGCGCGTTATCTATTTCCGGCTCCAGCAGGTTAGAGATCAGCGCAGCACAAAGCCTTGAAGTAGCAGCATCAGGCAGCAGCGAAGTTTTATATAAGGGTAATGCGCAGCTTGCAAAAATTTCAACATCAGGCTCTACACAAATAAAAAAAGTTGACTGACAATAAGAACGTATTTTTAATATATATTTCAGAAACATCGTAACCTAATAAATCAATTAAAACCCATAACAATGTTTAAAACTTATTTTAAGCTTGCTTACAGAAATATAATAAAAGACAAAGCCAGTTCTTTTATCAATATCACAGGCTTAGCTGTAGGTTTGGCATCAAGCGTGCTTATTCTGCTTTGGGTTAAAAATGAATTAAGCTATGATAAGTTTCATAAAAACGCGGCTCAGATCTATGAGCTAACCTGCGATTTTGGCGATTCAAAAGCGGCGACAACCCCTGCCGGTATGCCCGCCGGATTGAAAGCGCAACTACCGGTTATCAAAAACACGGTCCGTATGGTGTTTCCATCTTCAACGCTGGTAACATCAGGTAATAAAAAATTTGAAGAAAAGCATGTAGCCTTTGCCGACCCAAGTTTCATGGATATTTTTTCCTTCCCGATGGTTGAGGGCAACCGTGCTACGGCGTTAAAACGCGCGGATGGCATTTTAATAACCCAATCCACAGCAAAAAAATATTTTGGGAACGAAAATCCGATAGGTAAGGTATTAAAACTATATGAGGGTATCAATGTATCGGTAACCGGGGTTTTAGCTGATGTACCCGGTAACTCGCACCTACAATTTGATTTTGTTGTGTCAATGGCTACAATTACGCCCTATGTGAATGATCTGAAAGAAAATGCCTGGGGCAACTTTAACTTCTACTCCTATCTTCAATTGGATAAGAGCTTTGACCCTACAGCTGTAAACTTAGCAAGGCTGGAAAAGCAAATAGACAAAATTTACTACAGCGTACGCAGCGACATAAAAGTTACTTACCAATTGCAGCCTTTAGCAAAGATCCATTTAGCTCCCGAGATCAAATATGATCTGCCCGGGCACGGCAACGCGCTGTACGTAAATATTTTTTTTATTGTCGCTGTTTTGATATTGGTTGTTGCCTGTATCAATTTTATGAACCTTGCCACTGCGCGGTCGGCACGCCGGGCTAAAGAGATAGGGTTGCGCAAGGTGGCAGGTGCGGTGCGCGGTCAATTGATCATCCAGTTTTTAACCGAATCTGTATTCATTTCTTTTCTCTCACTATTACTGGCGATCACAATAGTCAATATTGCTCTGCCTGCGTTTAATGATTTAGCAGGCAAAAATCTCACGCTTAATATAGCCGATACCACCCTTAGGCTAAGCCTTTTTGGTATTGCTTTATTAACCGGGCTCATTGCAGGCAGTTACCCGGCCTTGTTCCTTTCGGGCTTTAACCCGGTTAAGGTGCTTAAGGGTAATGTAAAATCAATGGGCGGCAATTTATTGTTCCGCAATGTGCTGGTTGTAACCCAGTTTATGATCTCCATTATATTACTGGTAGGTACTGTGGTTATTTATAACCAGCTTAAATTTATCAGGGACAGGAACCCCGGATTTGAAAAAGCTAACCTTTTGTACATTCCTGCCAACGGCGCTTTAGCAAGCAATCAGCAGGCGCTGAAAAATGAACTGGCACAAAATCCGCTCACCAATGATTTTACCATTATCTCCGACCTGCCAACTGACCTTAAAGACTGGACACTTGACGTAAACTGGGCCGGCAAGGACCCCAAAGCCCAGGTATTTATGCCCACACTTGCTGTTAACGAGGATTTTGTGAATGTATTTAAGATGAACGTAAAAACCGGCAGAGGTTTTTCAAAGTCATTCAGGGCCGACTCGAACAATTTCATGGTTAATGAAAAAATGGCTGCCATGATGGGCCTGACCGCAGACGCAGCAATTGGCAAAAAGCTGACATTTAGGAATAATACAGGCACAATTGTGGGTGTTTTAAAGGATTTTAATTTCAAGCCCATCCAGCAATCCATACAGCCCTTGGTTTTGACATACTACAAAGACGGCGGTTATATAGTTGTAAGGACAAAGCCCGGACAAACAGAGGCAACTATAAAGGACCTTGGGAAAATATGCCAGAACCTTAACCCGCTTTATCCGTTTAAATTTGATTTTGTTGATCAGGACCTGAATAACCTTTATAAAGGCGAACAGCAGATGGGTAATATTTTTAACCTGTTTGCGATATTGGGTATCTTTATATCAAGCCTTGGTTTATACGGTTTATCGGCATTTATGACCGAACAGCGAACTAAAGAGATTGGTGTGCGTAAAGTGTTAGGCGCATCGGTGCCAAGCATTGTATATTTATTGTCTTCAGGTATTACCAGATTGATCCTGATCGCTATAGCCATAGCAATACCACTTTCATGGTACGCAGCCAACAGGTGGCTGTCAGGCTTTGCTTATCACATAAACGTTAGCTGGTTAATATTTTTCATTTCGTCAATAACAGCCCTGTTTATTGCCTGGCTTACCATTGGGTATGAATCTGTAAAAGCAGCCATTGTAAATCCGGTAAAGAGTTTAAAAACAGAGTGAGCTAGGCATATTTATCAATATTATCTAACCACATCAACACTAACTGGCCCCATCAATCCTGATGGATGCAACCCTGCTTTCGGTTTTAATATATGTACTTATTAAAGTTCAACACCGATGCCATTGAGCTTTGTCACAACATCTTAAAAAAATTTTTACATAAAATAAACCTTTGCCATTAAACCCTGTCATAGGGGAAACATAATCGTAAATTATAACCCCCTTAAAAATTATGAAAGCGTTAAAATTCACATTAATTATTCCGCTGTTAATATTTGCCGTATCCTGTAAAAAAAGCGGAACAAGCGACAACAACACAAAATCAGCTGTAACCAGCGACGAAGCCGTTGATATGGCTGTAGGTGCAATTTCTGTAAACTCATTTGGCTTTGCCAGCGTAGCCGACAATGTTGGCGCCAATGCACAAACTTTTAATTCAATTAGCACAGGTGGGCAAGCCGTTAACTCTACCTCTACAAATTCGGCACATCAAGCTTGCGGTACTACTATTGCCGACAGTATTGATTTTTCGGGCAACACTGCATCTGTAACTTATAGTTCGTTTTACAAATTCTCGCGCACGTTAAATTGTAATACCAACAACGTGCCTGATAACCTGATCAACGCCATAACATTTAAAGGCAGTTTTGACGGCCCGCGCCTTAGTTCTAATGACTCCGGAACATCAAACATTACTATAGCCGGCTTAGCACCCAGTGCTGCCAGTTATACAGTAAACGGTACTTACAGCCGTAAGGGTGCTTTTACATCAAAAGTAGGCAACAAAGCCAGTGGCAGCAGCGATGTTGAAATTGTAGCCACCAATATAGTTTTAAACAAACCGGGCAGCGCTATTGCAAGCGGTACTGCCACCATTACTATATCAGGCACCGCGCATTCGGGCACATTCAGCTTTGCCGGAACGCTGGTTTTTAACGGCAATAACAAAGCTACATTAACTGTTGGCACCACCGTTTATATAGTGAATTTACTTACCGGCAGTTACACTAAGCAATAAAGATCAACAACGATACATCATCTACCTACAAAAATGACAGCGCCCCGGCAAAACCGGGGCGTTTGTTATTATGGGCAAATTGATCTGTAAGGCCATAAACATGAAAGTTATTGTGTGATAACATATTAATAACATAAAAAACTTTTTTTAATGACAACAAAACCAAAATCGATACCGTATAAGTGGGTCTACGTAGTTAATACGTTTAATATTTAGAGTGAAAAATAGTTAGAGTGAAAATTAAATCCCCCCAGAAAATGATGAAAACGTCAAGACTCCTTTTAGTTGTAACATTTATATTATTTGCAATTTCATGTAAAAAGGATGAATCCGGCATGAAAACAGACGACAGCAACGCAGGTTTAACACAAGACCAAGCAGTTGACCTGGCTGTTAGTTCAATGGCCGGCAGTACATACGGTTTTGCTTCGGTAGCCAACAGCGAAGCATCAAGTGCAATATCAATGAATAATATCAGCACAGATGGTGGCAAAACCATTAACGCGATAGATCCTAATACGCTGTATCAAAAATGCGGAACTACAGTTGCTGACAGTCTTGCATCTGCAGGAACTGCAAATTCTATTACTTACAGTTCTCTTTATAAATTTGCACGTACCTTAAATTGTACAGCAGATAACATTGGTACTAACGTTGTAGATAACATTACATTTAAAGGCAGCTTTACTGCTCCAAAACTTAAATCAACCGATTACGGAACATCAAAAATTACCATTACCGGTTTAGCTTCAACAGCAACTCAATACACTGTTAGCGGTACTTACAATCGTATAGGTTCATTTACTACCTTAGGAGGCCAAAAATATTACGGTACAAGTAATGTTACGCTAACAAGCAGCAACGTATTATTTACCAAACCTGGCGGTATCTTAATTAGCGGTACAGCATCAGCAGTTATAACAGGCTCATCAAACTATGGTAAATTTAGTTATAAAGGAATCTTTAAATTTATAGGTGGCAACAAAGCAACCTTAACCATGGGTACTTTGGTTTACAATATTGATTTAGTTACAGGCTATTACGCCCAACAATAAAAATTATCCCTATAATTTAACAAACAGAACGCCCCGGATACCCGGGGCGTTTCTTGTTTGCTTTAACCCCTATAAGCTAATTGTGATAAGGCATAGGGCATTACAATAATAATCAATACGCTTTGTACTAGCGTTTTTATTTGAAAAACAGGTATTTATACGCATTTTTTCTGCTTACGAAACCTTTTTATCCTATTACTCAAATAAAACCGTATTAACGGGTATACCCGCTCATTTATATACCTGTGCATTTACCTTGTTCATCAAGTAATTTTCCCTGTTGATGTAAAATATTATAGCCAGAGCGCGGCTTTTTCTTCCTTCGTATCATAATTATTTCAGTCACTTAAAAATAAATATGATGAAGCACCACTTTCATAACCATGATCACTCTACTCCCGAAGAGAACAATGACGGCATTGACCGCCGCGGATTTTTAGAATGTATGGCCTGGGCCGGCACCGGCGTACTCTGGATGATGTCGGGCGGTATTTTAAAATCATATGGCATGAGCCAGATGATAGATAAAACCACCGGCGGACTAAAAAAAGGCCTGGTAGTACCCGCGTCTGACTTTAGTTTCGTGCAGATCAGCGACAGCCACATTGGCTTTAACAAACCGGCCAACACTGATGTGGTAGGCACCTTAAACGCTACCATAGCTAAAATTAACAATATGCCCAGCGCGCCGTCATTTGTATTACACACCGGCGACCTGTCTCACCTGGCACAAGCTGAAGAATTTGACACACTTGAACAATCTTTAAAGTCTGTAAAAACAGAAAAAATATTTTATGTACCCGGCGAGCATGACGTAACAGATAACGGTAAGCTTTATTTGGAGCGCTACGGAAAAGGCACCTTGGGCGACGGCTGGTATAGTTTTGACTCGCACGGCGTACATTTTATTGGATTAGTTAACGTAACCAACCACGTAGACGGCGGCCTGGGTTACATAGGCCCCGAACAACTAAAATGGCTGGAGAATGACCTGAAACCGCTATCAAACAGCACACCTATCGTGGTATTTGCACACATACCGCTTTGGGCCATTTACCCGCAATGGGGCTGGGGAACTGATGATAGCGCGCAAGCTTTGGCTTTGCTAAAACGCTTTGGCTCGGTGTCGGTATTAAACGGGCACATCCATCAAACCATACAAAAGGTTGAGGGTAATATTACCTTCCATACCGCAAACTCAACAGCTTTCCCGCAACCTGCACCAGGCACCGCGCCTGCGCCGGGACCAATGAAAGTACCTGCCGAAAAACTGCGCACCATGCTGGGATTAACCGCTGTTAACTACGTTGAACATAATCACTCACTGGCAATTACCGACACCCCGTTAATTGCATCATAAACGGCAGATAATAAAATAAAAATCACAATGAAAACAATCACCACCTTAATATTCTTATTTGCCGCTACACTTTGCCACGCACAGCTTAAACCGGTTGAGCAGGCATCAACATTAAAGTTTACAATCAAAAATCTGGGGTTTGATGTGGACGGCTCGTTTTCTGGTTTTGAGGGTTCGATCAATTTCGACCCTCAAGGCCTTGCCGTCAGCACGTTTGATGTATCCATCAACGCATCTACTGTTAACACAGATAACAGCTTGCGCGACGAACATTTAAAAGGCAGCAGTTTTTTTGACGTGAAGAATTTCCCGGTTATCCGCCTCGCATCGACAAAAATTTTGCCTACCAATAAAAGCGATACCTATATGCTGAACGGACAATTAACTATTAAAGGTAAAACGCAACCAATAACGTTCCCTTTCTCGGCAAACGCAACAGCAGATGGCTATGTGTTTAAGGGATCGTTTAAAATAAAACGAAAAGATTTTGGCGTGGGCGGCACAAGCACCGTGTCTGACGAGTTGGAAGTAATGATCAATGTAACCGCTAAGAAAGATCACCCTGCGGCATGAAACTGAATAAAAAATTTATAGTAATAGCAGCGCTGGCGGCTACGGCAACCGTAACCGCAGCCGCTGCTTTAAAAGATCCCGAACCTGTGCATTATACCAATTTAAAGGTGCTGCCAAAAAATATTAGCTCGAAAGAATTACAAAGTATGATGGTTGATGATTTCCAGGACGCGCTGGGTGTAAATTGCAGTTTTTGCCACGCTAACAATAAAAATGGCCGCGGGCTTGATTTTGCAAGCGATGCCAAACCCGAAAAGGAAATAACCCGTGAAATGATGCGCATGACCCTTGGTATCAATAAAAAATACCTGCATGTAAAGCATCCTAAAATTGGCAGCAGCGCTATGGTTGTATCCTGCAACACCTGCCATAAGGGCCAGGCATTTCCGGATGGTACGGAGTAATTATAAATTTGAAAGGTTTTGGTAACTTACCTTTGTAAACAATTAATTTTTGAAAGTCAATAAACTCATATATCACTTAGCATTTTGGCTGCTGGCCTACTTTTTCTGGATCTTTATTTTCAGAAATGGCGCGCTGGTGCTAACCCATACCATTACCATACAGTTTTGTTACCTGGCCTTTATATCTGTAAATTATTACTTTAACGCATTATATACCATTCCGCAACTGCTCAATAAACAACGGTACGTTGCGTTTGGTATATTTTTCCTGTCGGGGATAATCATTACAGCGCTGATCCGTATCCCGGTATCCATGTTTGTGGTTACTTACGTGTTTAAGGTAGCGCATCCGCAATTCAATTATGTATCTATCTTCTTTGATTCGTTTATCAATATCCTTTTTTGGGTGATCTGTATCCTGGCTGCCAAAATGGTGGCCGAAAAGATCCGCTCGCAGATCTACATCGAGCAGATAGAAAAAGAAAAAGCAACTAATGAGCTTAATTTTTTACGGGCGCAGTTTAATCCGCATTTTCTGTTTAACTCTATCAATTCTATTTACGGGCATATTGATAAATCAAATAAAGACGCGCGTAATATGCTGCTGGTGTTTTCAGAGATGCTGCGCTACCAGTTGTATGAATGTAATGTAGAGCAAATTGAGCTGGACAGTGAGATCAATTACATTAAAAACTATATAGCCATACAGAAGGGGCGTATGGACGAGCGCGTCATAGTAGATTTTAATGCCGACGTTAACGGGCAGATCATGGTGGCGCCGCTGTTGTTCATTACCTTTATTGAGAATGCCTTTAAATATATCGGCTTTAATGATTGTAAAGAGAACCGGGTTGATATTTGTCTTAAATATGATAACGGGCAACTTACGTTTAAGATATATAACACCAAAGAGCCATTTATTAACACTACCGAAAAATCATCGGGCCTCGGCATTGCCAATACCAAGCGAAGGCTGGAGATCTTATACCCCGATAAACACCAGCTTACGCTGATCAATACGGACGATTATTACGAGGTTACTTTAACTTTATCAGACCTATGATACTGAATTGCCTTATCATTGACGACGAGCCTATTGCCCGCAAACTGTTGCAGGAATATATTGAGGAAACCGACTTTCTGAAACTGGTTGGCGCTGCAGAGAACCCGGTAAAAGCGACGGGGCTATTGAACGAGCTTGACGTAGACCTGATATTTCTGGATGTGAATATGCCAAAAATGAATGGCTTTCAATTTCTGAAGTCTGTTAATAACCTGCCTATGGTGATCATGACCACGGCATACGGGCAATACGCGCTGGATGGTTTTGAAATGGCTGTGATTGATTACCTGGTAAAGCCTTTCTCGTTAGACCGCTTTATCAAGGCAGCACAAAAAGCGCTTAAATTAAAAACGCTCGAGCAGAAACAAAATCTACCGGAAAAAAGCACCGATGAATATTTTTACGTGAAGTGCGACAATAAAATTGAGCGCGTAAATTATGCCGACCTGGTCTACATAGAGGCTATGGCTAATTACGTAACACTGTACACAACAAATAGAAAACTGGTTGTTTACCTAACCATAAAAGGCATCCAGGAAAAGCTGCCTGCTGACAAGTTTTTGCAGGTGCATAAAAGCTATATTGTTAATATAGATAAAATCAATAATATTGAAGGCAGTATATTAGATTTAGCTATAACAAAAATAACCATTGGCCAAAGCTTTTATGACGATGCCATCAAGCAGATCTTGCGGGGCAGGTTTTTTAAAAGGTAAGTACTCCATAAAGATCGCGAATTTTTCAATTTGACGATTTGTGTTGATTTAAAATTATAGTAATTTTAAATCAACCAATTTAAACCTGTCAGCCATGAAAAAGTCCGTCCTGCTATTTTTATCGGTAATATTTACCTGTAATATATTTGCTCAAAAAGGTATAACCTTTAAGGTGGAAAAATTAAGTGCACCTAAGACTAAAATATTTGCTACCGAAAGTTATGACGATATTTTAGAAAAGCTGATCAAGGAAGACCGAAAGTTACCCGGCGATCCGGGCAAGCAAAACACCGATGGTCAATCTAATATTGTAACCAAAAGCAATATTCCTGAAAAATTGGTAGCACGCGGCTTTCATCCATTTTTTGAGGGGATGTACGCTGCTTACGCCGATCACCATCCGTTTACCCTATCGCCTGATATGATCTGGCTTTTAATAAGCCAGGGATTTGCAAACCATGTCAACAACAACGCAGAACTATTACGTGATCTATTAGTAAATTTTGAAGGAAAAAAAACCTTGGCGTACACATCAGATCACGACATGCTTAGTCCGGGCAGTCACTGGGAAAAAGCATTTGCAAGTTTTGATAGTCAGATCGCCACATTCACCGGCAGGGAATTAACAACAGCAATGACGTCTAACTTTAGTACAACAACGCTTGATACTAAAATTGCATCTCAAATTACACTAATGAACGCGGTGCAATCGTTTTTTAATTACAATTTATTTATAAGTGGCTGTGGTATTCCGCAAATAACACTTGAAGGCACTACGAAAGACTGGGAAAGCGTTTTGAATAAAACAGAAGCTATCCGTAAATACCAACTGGATTGGTGGATTGATGAGTTGGAACCTATATTAAAACAATTTATACAAGCATCAAAAGGCAAAGCAGATAAAAAGTTTTGGCAGGCCATGTTTAAATATCATACCAAAAAAATGAGTTGTGGCCCAAACATTGATTTGGTTGATGGCTGGATAGTCAAATTTTTTCCGTACGATAAAAAGGGACGTAAATTGGATTTAAAAGAGTTAAGCCTGAGTGGACAAATGCTGCCCAATGAATTTTTGAAAGTAAATCTTGATTACACAGACGCCACCGACCCGGCTCACTTAAAAAAAACATCTTTAGAGTTATGGGCGGGGTTTGTCGGGCTTGATCAGAATGTAAAAACGTATGGGCTAAAACCACGTATCGGTTGGATGATCCGTAAAAAAGACCCTTTCAGGCAGGCATTAATAGACAAGTTAACCACATTAAACAATAATGGGGTTGTAAACTTAAAGGTAGATAATGTACCGCCTGAAACATGGATGATAGGCCCGATAAAGAAGTTGGTCATCAATTTTTTTGGCAATATCAGGATACCTGATGAATTAGGACAAATTAAAATAGATGACCTTACGCTTAACGGAACAACACAACAGCCCGAAATAGACCGAATTGTAAAAATGTTCCCGAATACAAGCTTGTATATTAATGGCCAGGCATACAACGTTAAGTAAGTAAATAATTTTGTCGAATTTACGTTTTGGAGGCACACACTTCTACCGGGTGGGGTGTGCTGCTATAAAAGCATACTGAGAATTACCGAACGACAAACGGCCTTTGTACGTCAATCAGTTCGCAAACATCAACCTCAAATACTTCGGCAATTTCAAAGATGCGTTGCAGGGTAATGTTTGATTGTCCTATTTCAATTTTACTGTACGCGTTTTGCGATATATGAAGCCTTAAACCCAGATATTCCTGCGAGTAGTTTTTATGCATTCTTACCCTTCTGATGTTAGCTGCTATGGCACTCTTGTTGTACATGGTTTTAACACATTTTCATGTATTTACGAATGTTTTTAGCCTACAGTTTTTAGTTTAATAAGATTAAGATTGTAATTTTTTTTACCGGCCAACCGACTGGCTTACGATCTTTGCCGACAGCAGGCAAAGCGGAATACCGCCCCCCGGGTGCACACTGCCGCCGCAAAAATAAAGGCCTTTTACCTGGCCCGATTTATTGGCGTGACGCATAAACGCGGCGTACTTACTATTTGAACTGGTACCGTAGATCGATCCCTGGTAAGATGAGGTTTTGCTTTCAATACCGCGGGGATCTAATATGCTTTCGCTGATGATGAGCGGAGTTACATCCCGGTTCAATAATCGGGATAATTTAGCCAGGATATTTTTTCGGGCTTGGGTTGTCAGGCCGTCCCAATTCTGCCCGGTATTGGCGGGTACGTTGATCATGACGAACCAGTTCTCGCAGCCGCGCGGCGCGTCGTCAGGATTTAGTTTTGAACTAATATTGAGATAAACGGTCGGGTCGTGGTAAATATCTTTTTCTTTCCAGATGTGGTCAAACTCGGCTTTATAATGGGCACTAAAGAAAATGTTATGCAGATCGAGCTCATTGAACGTTGTATTTATCCCCCAGTAAAACACCAATGCCGAACTGCTGCGCTCTTGTTGTAATGTTTTTTGCGGATGAAGCTTTGGATGATCTTTTAACAGCTTTTTATAGGTGAACCAGATATCCATGTTTGATACTACGATATCGGCATTAATCAACTCGCCTTTAACCTTTACCCCCAGTATAACTTTATTATTTAAAACGATCTCGTCAACCGGCGACTGATAATGAAATTTTACCCCCAATTCTTCCGCCAGCTTTACAAGTGTGTTAATAATGCTGTACATGCCCCCTTGGGGGAAATAGGCACCAAGTTGCTGTTCCAGGTGCGGAACCACGTTTAGCGTAGCCGGCGCGGTATAGGGGTTTGAACCATTGTAGGTGGCATACCTGTCATAAAACTGCACCAGCCGCTTATCTTTAAAAAAACTTTGATTTGCCCGGTGCATGGTGCGCGCTGTATCCAACTTGGGCAGGTTTACCAGGGCTTTTAACGCTTCTTTATTAAATAAACTATTCAGCCCGCTAAAGCCCCGTTCTAAAAAAACAGGGTTAGTTAATTCATAGATCTTGCTGCTGTTTGCGCGTTGCTTTTTCAGCGATGCGGCAGGTTCGTCGGTGATGGTAGTTATTTCTTTTATAAACTTTGCCTCGTCGGCATAAGCGGTTAAGCGGGTGCCATCCTCGTAAAAATACTTACAAATGATATCCAATTCTTGGTATTTAAAATACTGTGAAGGATCTTTTCCGGCCAGTGCAAATAACTCGTCAATATACCCAGGCAGCGTTAACAAACTCGGCCCGGCATCAAACCTAAAGCCATCTTTTTTTATTTCGGCCAGTTTACCACCGGGCGTGACGTTAGCCTCAAAAACTGATACAGCATAACCCTTAACAGCCAACCGGATGGCTGCCGCTATCCCGGCTATCCCCGCACCTATTACAATGGCTTTTTTTGAAGGCATAAGGGCAAAGGTAATGATTATGCCCAACGTCATTTCTGTAAAAAAAGCGTTGTCATGCTGAGCCCGTCGAAGCACGTGCGTAAGGCCATTACCCGCTATCCTTCGACGAGCTCAGGATGACACCCCAACTCAGAGTAACGACCGGCCTACACCTCGTGATGCACTCCTTCTGTAATTTCCTCGATCACCTTTTTATTGAATGCAGGCAGATCGGCAGGGCGGCGGCTGGTTATCAGGCCATTGTCAACCACCACCTCTTCGTCAACCCAATGGGCACCCGCGTTTTTAAGGTCGGTTTGCAGCGATGGGTATGAGGTAAGTTTGCGGCCTTTGATCATACCGGTTTCTATCAGCATTTGCGGGCCGTGGCAAATGGCAGCCAGCGGTTTACCCTCATCTAAAAAAGCCGACACAAAAGCTACCGCGTCTTTATTCTGCCTTAATTTATCGGGGTTAAGTACACCGCCGGGTAATACCAGCGCGTCGTAATCGTCGGGGCTTACTTCGCTTAGTTCTTTGTCTACATCTACGGTAATGCCCCAGTCAGTTTTATCCCATGCCTTTATTTTACCGCCTTGGGGCGATATGACATGTACCGTAGCACCAGCATATTTTAAAGCCTCAACCGGGCTTGTTAACTCCACCTGCTCAAATCCTTCTTCGGTAAGGATGGCTACTTTTTTATTGCTTAGCGTTGCCATAATATTTTAATTAAGGTTATATAATTTACCTTATAATACTACAGGCGGTATGGTGGATGGTTTTGGGAAATTGAACATTCCCTTACTATTATTTTAAGAATACACTTATCCTGAACTTACGCTATTTATAAAACTTATACATCCGTTCGGCAAACAGCAATATCAGTTCTTCTATCTCCCGGCCGTTAAGGCAAAGGCCGAACTCATGTGCGCTAAAAGCAATTCTTTATTTCTGATCTCTTCGTTCAAACCGGTCTGATTTAAACCATAAAAGTAATTGAAAAAGGTTTATAAAGTGCAACCGCCGGGCCTGACTATGGGCTAAGTAATCACCATCAATTCTTCTGCGCCGGGGTGATCCTGAATTCTTTTTTGTGGCTATCCCTTAAAATGCCGATATATTGAAACTGACCTATCTTATCTTCCGAAAGCTGCTTAAATAAATGGTCGGACGTTTCTATAATCTGATTATTAAACGAGTAGATAATATCACCATCCAGGATCCCCGCTTTTTCGGCAGGGCTTTTTGCAGCTACCTTAGATATGAATAGCGCCTTTGTGTTATGAATCTCGTGTATCGTTCTCAGTTTTGGCACCAGGTCAATCTGCTGTAAAACCACGCCCAGGTAAGCCCGTTTAACTTTGCCAAAACGAATCAACTGACTGGCAATATCTTTTGCCGTATTGATGTTGATGGCAAAACAAAGGCCCTGCGCGCCATTAATGGTAGCGGTATTTACCCCCACCACTTCCCCATCGGCATTGATCAATGGACCGCCCGAATTACCCGGGTTTAAAGCTGCATCTGTCTGGATCATGTTATCCATCATCCGGCCGTTTTGTCCTTCAAGTGTGCGGCCCAGCGCGCTTACCACACCGGCAGTAACGGTATGCTGAAAGCCCAGGGGATTACCAATGGCAATAACCAGTTGCCCTATGCGTAAATGATCGCCGTCGCCAAATTTAACCGGGATAAAGCTTGCGCCCGAGATTTTAAGTATGGCCAGGTCGGTTTCGCGATCCTCGCCGATAAACGTTGCCCTGTGGGTAACGCCGTCATGCATCTTTACTTTTATGCCGGCCGCCCCATGCACTACATGACTGTTGGTGAACAGGTAACCGTCAGACGAGAACATAAATCCCGAACCTGTGCCGGCGGGAACTTCTTTCTCTCCCTGTTTTTTAAATATTTCAATTTTAACAACCGCGGTCTCGACTTTCTCAACCGCGCTAATAATAGTCTCCGAATAGAGATCCATAAATATCCTTTCAAAGGTGATCCATCAAAATATGAGCCCTTTTGATAAAATGGTCGGAGGGGATAATTTACCTGCTATTTTGTCTGCTTTTATTAAATTTTATTGACGAAAACCGTGTAATACCTGCATTTTTTTGACGCATATTACATCCAAAATTGAGAAATAGAGAATTACAAGGAAGAGGGTAGGGATTATTTACTATCCTTTTTAAAGAATTTAGCGTAAAGGTATTCAACGTATCCTACGCTAAAATAATCAAGGAATTTCCAGTCGGGAAAATAGTCTTTCTTCAACGATTTTAATCCGGCCAGTATCATTACTATAATAAGCAGGAATACAGCTATGCTAAATAAAATTTCTATGATTAAGACAAATGCACTCATTTTGCTTTTTTTTGCGTTTTACGAAGATGACCCCGATTTTGTTACTAACATAATCATTTTTTAGCCTACGGTCAAACATTTCTAATATTTCGGCAAAAGTATCATTTAAAGGTTTATTTTCTTTGCCAGGCAACTACGTTTATTACTTTTGCGTATCATTAATTAGAATTAGACTAAATAACATTGATTGATATTTTACTTGCCGATAATCAGATCTTGACCCGCGAGGGTATAAAAGCTATGCTGGCCGATATTTTAGATATGAATATTGCGGGCAATGCAATGCATTTTATCGAGCTGGATGAGTTGATCAATAAACATCAACCCCGTGTTATTATATTTGATCCTAACTATAATCAAAAATTTACTGTTGATCATGTTAAAGCCATACAGGCAAAATACCCGGCTACTCGGATCTTAATTTTATCAAACCGGCATGATCGCACTGAAGTATTGCAATTGATCGATCTTGGTATTAAAAACTATGTCTTTAAAGAATGCAGCCGCGAAGAATTGGTGCGTGCCATTTACTCGACAGCCAAAGGTGAACAATTTTTCTGCAAAAACACTTTTGAAACACTTTTCGGCAATAAACTGATTGCCGAAAAAGATGATACCCTGCCCCAATTATCATCGCGTGAGAGTGAACTTATTCGCCTGATAGCTGACGGTTTAACCAATAAAGATATTGCCGAAAGACTTTTTCTGAGTATCCATACCATTAAGACCCATCGTAAAAACATCATCAAAAAGCTGGGCTTTACCTTTAAAAACACAGCCGAGCTATCCGCCCTTTTACAAAAATATTAATTTATTTAGACTAATTACAAATTACCCCCGAGGGGGTATTGTCCACTATAATCGGTGAAGGTACTTTTGCGACAGATAAACAAAATCAAAACATCATGAAAAAATATCTATCAATAGCCTGTGCCTTAACCATTGCAGCTTCGGTGATAACCGGTTGCAGTAAAAACGACAAAACGCCTACCCCGGTTGATCCGGCGCCGGTTTATACCGTACCAACAACATACAATTTCGACAACGCAAATTTTGCTGACGCTACAACCCGCCTGGGCATGTACACAGAAATTTCAACGTTAATGAAAAACGCGCTTACCGGTACTTTTGATGCTGCAAAAGCAAAAGCCATGCTTACCAATACAGGTGCACCTTTTACAACTGCGGCTTACAATACTTCAGGTATCCAGCTTAATGATCAGTTTGCACCTGCATTTAAAACAGATGCAAGTAACTTTATTGACAGCCTGGCTAAAGCAAGCGCGGCAGCTTCAACAGCGGCAAGCCGTGGTGTAGCAGGTGTTGGTGCAAGTTCTGCCAACGCTGCATCTAAATATGCCTTAACAAGCCTTGGTGTTAACTACGCGCAAGTATTTAACAAAAACTTTATGGGCGGTTTAATTACTTACCAGATAGTTACTACTATGGATAACGTTGTTAATCAAACCATTGACAACACTACTGTAGTTAATGGTTCGACAGCAATGGAGCATGCCTGGGACCTTGCTTTTGGTTACTGGGGCGTTCCTGTTGATTTCCCTACCAACAAAACCGGCGCTAAACTTTGGGGTAGCTACAGCACACAGGTCGACTCTGGCTTTAAAGCCAACAAGATCCTGATGGATGCTTTCTTAAAAGGCCGTGCAGCAATCAGCGCTAAAGACAAACCTGTATTTGTTGCACAAGCTAAGATCATTATCACAGCAATGGAAAAATTAACCGGTGCTGCCGCTTTACAGGAAGTTAAGGAAGTTAAAGAATCTATCAGCGATAACATGGCAAGAAATAGCCGTTTATCTGAGTGCTACGGATTTGTTAACTCATTAAAATACAACCCTAAGAAAGTAGTTACCGACGCGCAGATAGCTGCTTTCCTGGCGCTGTTCCCGAAAACCTTTTACGATCTGACATTAACTGACGTTAACGCCATAAGAGATGCTGTTGCTAAACAATATGATTTTGACAGCGTGAAGGACATATTATAATTAAATAAGAAAACATTAATCAAGTTAACCATCCGCACCTTAAAACGTACGGATGGTTTTACTGTAAATAGCAAACCATGAAAAAGATCATCTACCTGGCATTAACAGCCGCTACTACCTTTTTACTGATCCAATCCTGCTCAAAATCATCAGACGGCGGATCAAAAAACACCAACACCGGCTCATCGTTTGATCGTAAAGCCATGCTAGTAAATATCAGCAGTAACATTATCATTCCGGCTTACACATCATACCATGATGCTACCGTCAGCCTTGATGCAGCGGTCACCACATTTAACACTACGCCTACTGCCGGTAATTTAACTGCTTTACAAAATAGCTTTATAGCTGCTTACAAACAATGGCAGTCAACATCCATGTATAATTTCGGCCCTGCGCAGGATGCTGGCCTGGGTGTAAATACCAATACTTACCCGGTTAGTGTAACGCAAATAACTGCCAACATAAATTCAGGAACTTATAACCCATTATTGCTGGCCAACCTTGCTGCAAAAGGTTTGCCCGCGCTTGATTATTTGTTATTTGGCACCGGCGCGGATAACGCCGCTATCCTGGCCCAGTTCACAACTGACAGTAAAGCAGCAAACCGCAAAACTTATCTTGCCGCTTTATCTGCCGAGTTAAAAACAAACGCCACAACCGTATTGGCAGCCTGGAACGGCAGTTATAAAACTACCTTTTTAAATGCCACCGGGACTGACGTAAGCAGCTCGACCGGTCAACTGGTTAACCAACTGATCTATGATTACGAGATCCTGAAAAATTACGAGATAGGTATCCCGGCAGGTACGCAATCAATGGGTACTACTTTCCCTGAAAAAGTTCAGGCCTATTATTCAAAAATATCTTTGCAATTAACCGAACTGCATTTGAGTGCGATACAAAATCTATATAACGGCGCTACAGGCTTAGGGCTTGACGACTATTTGATATCTGCAAACAACACTGCGCTTAATACCCGTATACAAACACAGTTCAGCGCCGCTGCAACAAAATTACAAGGTCTAACCGACCCATTATCTGCAAACATTATTAGCAACCCTACCGCAGTAACCGCAAGTTATACCGAGCTGCAAAAATTAACAGTGATGTTAAAAACAGACATGACACAAGCGTTAGGCATTGCTATTACTTTCGGCGATAACGACGGAGACTAAACAATGCCCGGTTCTGTAAAGCTTAATTTTTCATCGCTTGTAAAAGCGCAAGTACATATTGCTCCCCTTTCTGTCCTCAGGATAGCATTTGGGAGCATTATGCTTGTTAGCACCATCAGGTTTATACTAAAGGGGTGGGTCTACGCTTTCTACATAAAACCGCAATTCCATTTTACTTTTTACGGGTTTGACTGGGTAAAACCACCTGCCGGCGCGGGTATGTACGTGTTGTTTGCTATACTGACCGTAGCAGCAATAATGGTAACCATCGGTTTGTTTTACAGGGCGGCAATCATTACTTTCTTTTTATGCTTTACTTATGTAGAGCTGCTTGATAAAACCACCTATTTAAACCATTACTACTTTATAAGTGTAATGGCTTTTTTAATGATCTGGGTACCTGCTCATCGTTATTTTTCTGTCGATACCAAGTTAAGGCCTAAAATTGCTGTAACCCGCGTACCGGCATGGACCATTAATATATTTAAGATGCAACTGGTACTGGTTTACTTTTTCGCGGGTATCTCAAAATTAAATTACGACTGGCTCATAGCAGCTATGCCGCTTAAGATCTGGCTACCGGCCAACAGCCAAATGCCTGTTATAGGCGGTTTACTCACACAAACATGGGTAGCCTACGCCTTTAGCTGGTTTGGGGCGATATTCGACCTCTTTATCGGCTTTTTGCTGTTAGATGGCCGATACCGTAAATGGGCCTATGCACTGGTCATTATCTTCCACCTGTCAACAGCGGTATTGTTTAAGATAGGCATGTTCCCATACATCATGATATGTGTTACCATTGTTTTCTTTTCAGAAAAAACACATATCCGTATAGTCAATTTATTAACACATTTTTTGCCCAAAAGCAAGCATTATACTTCAAATAAAGATTATCATCTGCCTGTATTTAAAACACAATTTATTTATACGGTATTGGCCCTGCACTTTATCATACAACTGCTGTTGCCATTCAGGTTTATGCTGTACCCCGGTAAATTATACTGGACGGAAGAAGGCTACCGCTTTTCATGGCGCGTAATGCTGATGGACAAAGGCGGCACCATATTTTTTTATGTAAAAGACTCCAAAACAGGCAAACGATCAGAGATCATCAACTCACAATATTTAACCACTTTCCAGGAAAGCCAGATGGCTACACAGCCGGACATGATCTTGCAGTTTGCGCATCACCTGGCCGCCGAATATCAAAAAAAGGGGATCAACAACCCCATAGTAACCGCCGATAGTTATGTAACCTTAAACGGCAGCGGCAGCCGCTTATATATTGACAGCACCGTAAACCTTGCCAAAGAACAGGAAACACTGCTGGACCATAAAAAATGGATCATTCCATTTAATAGCACACAACAATGAAATATCTATATATACTCTCTTTCTTATTGATCAGCGTTTTCCGATTATCCGCGCAAAACTTAACCATAAACGGCACAGTTAAAACTACAGCGGGCGAGGGCGTACCAAACGCAAGTGTACGGTTAAAAAACACATCGTATGCCACCCGGTGCGATACCGCCGGTAATTTTCAGTTAAGCATATCAAAAGGCCGTTACACATTAACGGCAACTGCGGTTGGCTATAAGCCGGCTACGCACAACATCAGCGTTGAACATGATATAACCGTCAATATTATTTTGGTAGATGACGTACAGGAGCTTAAAAACGTTGATGTAAAAACCGCTAAAGAAAAAACATTCGGCGTTACGCGGATGAAAGCCGTTGAAGGCACCACCATTACCGCCGGCAAAAAAAGCGAGGTGATTGTATTGGACGATATCACCGCCAACAAAGCAACCAACAATACCCGGCAGATCTACTCGAAAGTTGCAGGTTTGAACATCTGGGAAAGCGATGGCGCGGGGATCCAGTTGGGCATAGGCGGCCGCGGACTAAACCCTAACCGGGTAACAAACTTTAATACACGTCAAAATGGCTATGATATCAGCGCGGATGCTTTGGGCTACCCTGAAAGTTACTATACCCCTCCTGCCGAGTTAACAGACCGGATAGAAATATTGCGCGGGGCGTCATCACTGCAATATGGTACACAATTTGGCGGTATCATCAATTTTAAATTGAGAGAAGGGGCAACAGATAAACCCTTTGAAATAACTGCTAATGAAACTGCCGGATCATGGAATTTCTTTAATACTGCTACAAGCATTGGCGGCACAACGGGAAAAGTGCAGTACTATGCCTACTACCAGCATAAACAAGGCGACGGATGGCGGCCAAACGGGCATTTTAATGATAATACTGCCTATACTTCTGTAACTTATAAGGCAAGCGATAAGTTTGCCATTACCTTGCAGTACACCTACATGAACTACCTTGAGCAACAGCCGGGCGGGTTAACAGATAATCAATTTTATGATGATCCGCGTCAATCTACCAGGGCGCGCAACTGGTTTAAGGTAAACTGGAATTTAGGGGCAGCAATTGTCGATTATAAGATCAATGATAACCTGAAATTTAACTCGCGCTTTTTTGGTTTGTATGCAGGCAGGGATGCTGTGGGGCAAATTAATTACAGCAATGTTACCAACGTTAACGGCGACAGAAACCTTTATGTAGATCATTATAAAAATTATGGCAACGAAAGCCGTTTACTGTACACTTATAAATTAGGCGGTAACGCGCAAAACTTGTTGGTTGGGGTAAGATATTATAACGGCCACACCGACCGGCAGCAGGGGTTTGGCAATAATGCATCAACAGGTAACAGTAACGATTTTACCTATGGTACGTCTGAAGATGATGTAAATGGCTACTCGCATTACAAGTTCCCTAATTACAACCTTGCCTTTTTTGCCGAGAATATATTCCGCATAACGCCTAAATTTAGTGTTATCCCTGGCTTACGGTTTGAGAATGTAATTACCAAAGCTACCGGATCTTTTGTAGACGTAAGGAAAGATCAGGCCCAAAATATTTATTATCGTAAAGACAGTGTCGACAATAAGAACAGCAACAGGCATTTTTTAATTGGTGGTTTAGGGTTTAGTTATTACCAAAACCGAGCCATACAATTGTATGCCAACATATCGCAAAACTATAGGGCCATTAACTTTAATGACCTGAATTCAGCTATACCGGGCTTAAAGGTTGATCCTAATTTACAGGATGAAACCGGTTATTCAGCCGATGCCGGGATCCGAGGTAATATAGACGGCGTATTGGATTATGATGTTAGCTTATTTATGATCCATTACGATAACAGAATAGGCAGCAAAGAAGAGTCGGACGCTAGTTTCAATACATTTCGTTATCGTACCAACATTGGCGCTTCAAGAAATATCGGTTTAGAATCATTTGCCGAACTGGAGTTTCTTCATTTTATAACCGGCAATGTATCAGATACCAAACTATCTGTATTTAGCAATCTGGCATTGATAGATGCTAAATACACCAGTTCAAAAGATCATTCTTTTGATGGCAAGATAGTAGAGTTTGCACCTGATGTTGTGTTAAAAAGCGGTTTAACTTTTCGTCAAAGTAAATTTACCGCCAGCTACCAGGTATCATATACCAGTATGCAGTATGGCGATGCCACAAATGCGCCAAGCCCCACTGCTGACGGGATCATCGGGATAATCCCGGCCTATACCGTTATGGACCTTTCTGCCAGCTATAAATTTAACAATACATTCACCATACTTGGATCATGTAATAACCTGGCTGATAAACGCTACTTTACCCGGCGTGCAGAAAGCTATCCGGGGCCGGGCATAATTCCTGCCGATGCCAGAGGATATTATATAACTTTGCAGGTAAAACTGTAAATTTGTTAATTATTACAGTGATCCGTAGCTATTTTTGCAAATAAACAAAATAAGGGTAAACCTTTATTACCGGGTTATTCGTATAACGACTAATGTTTAATAACCAACAGATCTAAATACTCTACCGTATTGATTTTTAGGTTTTAGTAGCTGATATTATTATTTGTGAATTTTTACGCCTTATTAGTTGTTGTTTAGTATGAAGTACAAACTGCTGTTTTTTCTTCTCCTGGTGTTTTCTGCCCGGATATACGGCCAATGTACAGTGACTGTAAATTTGACAGCATCAACAACCTCAATCTGTAATGGCACTGCCGCGGTTTTAACGGCGAATGTTTCGGGCGGTACGCCTCCTTACAAATATGCATGGAGTACTGGTGAGACAACACAAACCATAAGCGCTAATAAAACCGGTATACCTTACACCGTTACCGTAACCGACCAAAACGGAAGCTGCCCGGGTGTAAGTAAAAGCATTACGTTAATTGCTAATCCTACGCCGGCAGCGCCAACGGCAACTGATGCTATTACCTGCCCTAACACTACTACCACCCTTACTGCCAGCGGATCAACAGGCAGTTACCAGTGGTATGATGCTGCCACGGGTGGTAATCTTAAAGGCACGGGCGCCACCATTACAACAGACGTAATTACCCAAAAAACAACCTATTATGTAGAAACTACAGTTAATGGCTGTACCAGTTCACGCACAGCAGTTAATGTTTTCCCCATATCCGGACCGAGTGTAACTACGGCCTCAACCTGCGCGGGTTCTTCTGTAACTTTAACCGCATCAGGCGCCGGAGATTACAGATGGTATGATAATCCGGCAGGTACAGGTACACCTTTAAGTACAACCGCTACATTTACAACGCCTTCACTTTTTGTTACTACAAAGTATTATGTTATAGGTATAACCGCAGGCTGCGTTAGCTTACCAACAACTGCTACGGCTACTGTTATCACCTCGCCGGCCCCGCCAAATGCACCGGGAGTAAGCACATGTTCTGGCTCTGGCGCTACGCTGCATGCCAGCGGACCAACTAATGCTGTATTTGATTGGTTTGATGTACCAACAGGCGGTACGTCATTAATTTCAAGCCCTGATTTTACTACACCTGCGTTAACCTCAAGTAAAACTTATTATGTACAAGCCACAGTAGGCGATTGTATAGGCTCAAGAACCGCTGTAACTGTTACTATAAACCCAATTCCTGCAGATCCGGTACTTACAGATGTTTCCGGCTGTTTTGGCACTCCGCTAACCATAAATCTGCCCGCACCAGCCAACGGTACCTATAGATGGTATGCTACCGCTAACAGTTTCAACCCGTTTACAACCGGTAACACTTATACAATTAGTAATTTAACTGCATCTACAACCTATTATATAGAAGTTGTAAGCGCCGGCGGGTGTGTTAGCGGGCGAAAACCTATAAACATACTTGTAAACCCTGCCCCGGCTGCACCGGTGGTTCCTAATGTAACAATTTGCTCAAACAACGTAGCAACCTTAACTGCCACCGGCCCCGCAGGCGCCACATTTAATTGGTACACTACGTCTACAGGTGGTACTCCATTGGTTAATCCCGCTACGGACCCATCAACTTTTACTACGCCCGTACTTACTGCAACTACTATTTATTATGTACAAACTACGGTTAACGGTTGCAGCAGCACCCGTACACCGGTAACGGTAAACATTAACGCCCCGCCGGCTGCTCCAACTGCTATAGGCCCGCCGGCTGTTTGCGCAGGATCACCGGTTACGCTTACGGCTATCGGCACAGGTGTAAGTATAGAATGGTACGATGCCCCAACCGGAGGCACAAAGCTTAGCGGTAATAGCACATTGTCTATATCCTCATTAACCAATACCACAACTTACTACGTACAAACCACCGATGCTAACGGTTGTTTAAGCCCGCGAAAGGCGGTAACGGCAACTGTAAACGCCTTGCCACCCCAGCCAACTATAACCGGCGCTACCAGTATATGTTCGGGCAGTAAAGCTATGCTAACCGCTACGAGTACAGGGGCAACTAACATATTCTGGTATGCTGATGCAACCAACCCTACCCCGATATTTACAGGAGGAAATGGCAGCACTTATACTACGGCTACATTATCAAAAACAACAACTTATTATGTATCGGCTACTAACGGCACCTGCGAAAGCGAACGCAAACCCGTTACAGTTACCGTACTTTCAGGCAATCAATTTTCTTATGCATCGGGCACTTATTGCAAGCTTGGCGGTATAAACCCTGTGCCGGTTATAAATGCGCCCGGCGGTGCCTTCAGCGCATCTGCCGGTTTAGTGATCAATCTTGCTACCGGAAGAATAGATGTCACTGCCACACCTTTAGGATCATATACGGTAACCTACACTAATGGCTGTGCAATAACCACCCGGACCATCAACATTGTTACCAGCCCTGATCCTGCTTTTTCTTACAGTCCGGATACTTATTGCAGCGGCGTGCCTAAACCTGTTTACACAAATCCAACCGGTAGCGCAGGGGTTTTTACAGCAAGTCCCGCAGGCTTAGTTTTTAGTGACCCAACTGCAGGTTATGTTGATTTGTCAAACAGTAAACCCGGCACATACACCATAACCAATACCATAGACGGTATAGTTGGTTGCACAACAGCTGCCTCGTCAGCTACATTAACTGTAACGCCAACAGCAAATGTAAATGCCGGCCCCGATCAAATTGTTGCAACAGGTACCCCGGTACAGTTGGCAGGCAGCGTACCTGGCGGCGCAACAGGAACATGGAGCGGCGGCACCGGATCTTTTTCAAGCACTACCGCGCTAAACGCAGTGTATACTCCTGGTCCAGGTGAAACCAGCGTTACACTTACGCTTACTGCACCAGCCGCGCCTTGTTTAATAAACAGCAATACCGTCTTTATTAGATTTAACCCGCAACCTGCACCCCCTGGGGTTAATGCTACACCAGCGACATTACCTATATGTGCGGGAACGCCTGTTACATTAACTGCAACAGCAGCGGCAGGCGCTACATTAAAATGGTATGACGCCCCTACAGCAGGCACTCTTTTATTTACAGGTGCTAATTACCCCATATTGCCAACTATTACTACCACCTATTACGTACAGGCAACAGTTGCCGGTGTAACCAGCACCCGTACAGCTTTCCAAGTAACCGTTAACCCATTGCCTGACCCGCCGACAGTTGATCCGGTTGCGGCCATATGTCCCGGCACACAGGCTACAATTACAGCACATGGTTCAACGGGGGGGTATAGCTGGTATACTGTACCTACAGGTGGTAGCGCCTTTGCTTCTAATATAACAACACCCCTAACTACCGGAATTTTAACAGCCAACACTACTTATTATGTAGAGTCGGTCAACAGCACAGGTTGTGCCAGTGCTACACGCACAAGGGTTGATGTAAATATAAGCGCCTTACCAAATGTAACAAGCCCGCTAATAGATAATGTTTGTAGTGGTAATGCATTAAATTATACCATCACGGCAGATCAGCAAAACACTACGTTCACTTATACACGTAATTTAACAACTAACATCAATAACCCGGCGGTAACTAATGTACCCGCATCCTCTATTACAGAATCTTTAATAAGCACAGCTACCGTCCCGGTAAATGTAACTTATATTATTACTCCCCACTTAAATGGTTGTGACGGTCCGCCTGTTAACTACGTGGTTACGGTTTATCCTACACCTATAGTTACCAATGATACCACTACCTCGCATCCAATAGTATGTAGTGGCGTCGCCGCACCGGCAGGCAGCCCTGTTTTCACCATTACTTTTAATACGCCGGGTGCAGGTACTCTTGCAACCTGGAGCCGCGATGCCGTGGCAGGCATTACAAACCAGCCTGTAAAGGGCCAGGTGAGTAACTCTATACGTGAGACTTTATTTAATAACACTGCCGCGCCGATAGACGTATTTTATGACTTTACTTATACTAACGGCAATTGCCAGGGCTCAACATACAGACTTAGGGTAACTGTAAACCCAACAGTTACTATAACAAGCGCACCAAAAAATACCGCCTGCAGCGGCGTACCGGAAAATTATGTAATTACCTCGACAGTACCCTCTGCTGTTTATGGCTGGAGCAGGAAAGCTTTTGACGGTATAAGCAATCCCGCAGAACCCGGTAAAGTTTCAAACGTCATTGATGAAACTTTAATCAACACTACCCTTAAACCTGTCAACGTATATTATCTAATCTACACAATTACTAACGGCTGTCAAAACGTTCCTTTTCTTTACATCGTAACAGTCAATCCGCAACCGGTAACACCAAAGGCTACCTCCAATAGCCCGGTATGTACAGGCAAGACAATAACTTTAAGTACCTCTACAATAGCTCCCGTTGGTGGTACTTACTCGTGGACCGGCCCAAATGGCTTTACATCGTCATCACCAAATCCAACTATAACTATTGATAATGCTACTGTAGCTAATGCCGGTACTTATACTTTAACTATAGTATCAAATGATTGTTCAAGTGTGTCTTCAACTGTTGATGTAGCTATCGATGCACTACCCGTGGCAAACGCAGGGCCTGATCAAACCGTTTGCCAGCTTGCCACAGCTGTACAACTTGATGGCAGCGTATCAGGCGGTACAACAACCGGCCAATGGTCTGTTACCAAGGGTAATGGTGTACTACCCGATCCGGCAAATTTAAAAGGAATCTATAACCCGTCGGCAGCTGATGTTTTGGCAGGCTCTGTAACGCTTACACTATCATCAACCAGTGCCGACAACTGCGATATATCAACAGATGATGTCGTTATTGAATTTCACCCGCTACCGGGCACGGATGCCGGACCTGACCAGCCTATATGCTCACAGACCACTATTGTGCCTTTAAGCGGTAAAATATTAATGGCCGGCGATGGCACGTGGTCCACTTCGGGCACAGGTACCTTTAGCCCATCTGCAGCACAGGCAAACGGAGGCGCAAGTCCTGTTTATAATCCAAGCGCTGCCGATATTGCCAGCGGCACTATTCAACTCATACTTAAAGCCAACAATACAGACCCATGCTATTATCCTACAGATACGGTAAAGCTAACTTTCTTACCACCGCCTACTGTTAGTGCCGGCGATACTAAGTTTGTATTAAAAGGAAATACGGTTGTGTTAACGCCTACAGTTAGCGACCCTAAAGTGACTTACAACTGGCAGCCCAATACTCTGCTTGACGATAATACGCTTAAAAACCCTACAGTAACCGGCGATGTTGACCGGGTATATACCTTAACAGTAACCGATAGCCTGGGTTGTGTTGCAAGCAGTAGTGTTACAGTAAGGGTTGCACCACCTATTATTATACCGAATACCTTTACACCTAATGGCGATGGTATTAATGATCTGTGGGATATACAGGGCTTAATAGCCTATACCGCAGCCGACGTTAGTATATTTACCAGGAGCGGCCAAAAAATTTATCACAGCATTGGTTACAGTAAACCATGGGACGGCATGTATGATGGCAAGCCATTGCCATTTGGCACCTATTACTATGTTATAGATCCAAAATTCTTTTTCAAAACTTTCTCGGGTTATGTTACACTTGTAAAATAACTATTACTACAGCAATTAATTTAAAGGTATCAAACTTATCTTTTTGACTGCAAATAGGTTAAGGTATAAAACAAGTAAGGCCCCTGATGGGCAGGGGCCTTTACTAAACCAATTATAAACCTAAATTATGAGAAGACTATTTCAATATGCGGTTGAGTTGTTATCTCGTTTGCATGGTGTAAAGGTAACACTTACTTTTTTACTGTGCAAATTTATTTTTGTAATTTTTTTGTAAAAACGATATCTACACCTATCATATTATCAAATTATACACTTAAACATTAACATTGTGTTAATTGGAATAGATTTTTGTAATTTTTTAAGACATCTCAGGCATTTTCGACTTAAAAATTTTTTTTACCGCATTTTTAGACTCTAAAAACCATTAATTTCTTAAAAATCATCAAAAATTTACATGCAATCAATCTAATTTTTACATTTTATGGCGATTTTTTATCTTTTTTAATTAAAAAATTAATAATTCAGATAATTACCACGATCAAATTTTTCTATTGATAATATTTTAATAACAATAATTTAACACATGGACTGAGCTGTTAAATAATATTACTTGCGGCAAACATCAATATTAAAATGCTTTTACATTTTTGCAGTCAAAATATTTAATATGCCTGCGGCTACCAAAAAAGAAACACCTCATTTAACTACTACCACGCTTTGGGTAATGACTATTACTACCGGCCTGGTGGTTGCAAATTTATATTACAACCAACCCTTACTGGTTGACATTAGCCATACTTTTAATGTAAATAGCGGTAAAGCCGGGCAGGTATCGGTATTTACTCAAATTGGGTACGCGTTAGGCATGTTTTTTATCATTCCGCTGGCAGATATGTTCAAACGCAAAAAATTGATGCTGATCGATTTTGCGTTTGTAGTGATCTCATTAGTGTTAGCCGGGGCAGCGCCAAATATCAATATATTATTAATAGCCAGTTTTTTTATTGGCTGTTCGTCCATGATACCGCAATTGCTGATACCCATGGCTGCACACCTGGCTAATCCGCATGAGCGTGGTAAAAAAATAGCTTTTGTAATGAGCGGCCTGCTTATAGGCATCTTACTGTCGCGTACGGTAAGCGGTTTGGTAGCTGCACACTTCGGCTGGCGCAGCATGTTTTACATGGCGGCAGCCCTGATGCTGATCATGTGGGCATTGATCTACTTTTTATTGCCCGAGGTTGAGCCCGAATATAAAGGCAGCTATAAAAACCTGATGCTGTCCCTGGTGCATTTAATTAAAGAAGAGCCCCGTTTACGTTTAGCTTCTTTACGCGGTGCGTTATGTTTTGCCTGTTTTAGCGCATTTTGGAGCACACTTACTTTTTTATTGAAACAAAATTTCAATCTGGGCAGTGATGTTGCCGGTTTGTTTGGCCTGGTGGGTGCGTTTGGCGCTTTAGCTGTTGGTGCAATGGGCAGGCTAAGCGACAAAATGGACCCGTACCATTTATCAACCTTTACCCTGGTGTTGGTTATAGTATCATTTGTAGTATTCGCTTTTTCGGGCCATAGCATGGCAGGGTTAATTATCGGTGTTGTATTAATGGATATGGGCGTACAAGCTACGCATATCTCAAACCAGGCCATTATTTTTGCTACCAGGCCCGAGGCGCGGAACAGGATCAATACCATATATATGGTTACTTATTTTATTGGCGGAGCGCTGGGTACTTTTATAGCAACCCAGCTATGGCACAGTTACCAGTGGAACGGTGTATGTATATTGGGTGTAGCTTTATCGGCAATCGCGTTGATCATGCACCTGCTTAACCGCAAAAAGATACAGCATAAGGCTACAACTGTACAGTCCTGAGTACCGGTAAAAAATTAGTGTTCTGTTTTTCTATACACTTTTTACGCTTATCACGTTTTTATTACAATAATTCAAACTGCTGTAAATAAGCATTTTACACGCTATTGTAAATTATTTCTGATTTATCGGTGACTTTTCTTCGCCTGTTTTAAAATCTTGGCATTTGTTTGGAATAGTACTTATCAACCATCAGTTATTTGTTATGATTGTTGAAAACAAGAAACCGGAAGAGGCTAAAGAAAAGGAATGGGAAAACCCCGCAGATCCTGCAAAGCCAACCGACGAGCGCGACAAGGAACAGTTACTTAGACAGTACAAAGAAGCCAAGCGCCGCCACGATAATTTAACAGATGATAAGGAAACAAAAAAAGAACAATAAGACATTTAAAACATACATTATGAAAACCCACAACCCAAGACCGGCCGTAAGTAAATTAGTAGCCAAGTTTGACAACGAGTTAAGAGAGATCATAATGAATGATCTGAAAATGCTGAAAGCAGCTAAAAATCAATTTTTAAAAGTGATAACTAATGAGCAACTGTCTGTTGCGTAAACCATAAAAACATTCACCCCCTTAAAGACATCTACCTATGAAAGCTTCACAAAAACCGGCAACCAGCAAATTACTTATCCGTTACGATAACGAATTAAAAAACCTGTTAATGGCAGACCTAAAAGCTTTCAAAAAAAGAGGTCAGTTTACCAGCAACAACCAGGCAACTGCACAACAAGCGGCCTGATCAACATATACACATCTACCTATAAAAATCTACTACCTATGGAAACGATAGCGCCCTGCAATTTTGCAAGGCGCTATTTTGCGTAAAGAATTATCTCCACGTCATTGCGAGCGATAGCGTGGCAATCTCTACACGATAGATATACTCTACTTACTATCCGCCTGTCGCGCAGAGATTGCCACACTCGTTCCTCGTTCGCAATGACGACTTACAAAAGATATTGATTTTTTTTACAAACTCCTCTCCATTCTTCTTTTCAAATATTTCCTGATCGGCACATCAATAAAAGTCATAATCAGCCAGGCAAATACGACCAATAATACTACGGATACAGGTATTACTATCAGCAGCTCATTTACTGCAGGTTTACATTTCTCTATATAGCTAAAAAATATCCATATAAAAGGATAATGCACCATATAAAGCGGATAGGATAACTCGCCCGAGAATTTGCAAATGTGGTTAAAAACCGGCCGTAATGTTGCCCCTGCTCCCAGCGACACTAAAAAAGGCAGTACAAATATCACGATGAGCGGTTCTGATATGAAATTCCATTTGTTTGAGTATTGAGATGTCAACACAGCCAATAGCAAAATGCTTACCGATAAAAACCCAAGCCGCGTTTTAAGGATCCAACCCAACCTGTAAACCAGCATCCCTGCCAGAAAAGAATAAAATACACGGATAAAGCCGGCAGGTATATTATCGCCGCCCCAGCCGCCGCTTAAGTTACCCGACCTGCTTGCCTCAAAAATGATTAGGCCTGCAGCGATAACCACCAGCACCCAAAGTATTTTATTACGCAGTTTAACTAAAACAAGCGCGTAAAATATATTGGCAATATATTCCCAAAATAACGACCAACTTGGCGGATTATAATGAAACAGATTAAAGTACCGCTCGCGAATGACAGGGTACGGGATCATTAAACAAGATGTGATAAACATTATGACAGCTTTGGCCGCACCATATTTGGTATGCAGATCGCTAAACGGATCAAACAACCAGCACAGCAAACCAATTATTGACCCAATAATTACCAATGGGTGCAGGCGAATGAGCCGCAGCTTTACAAAGGTTGAAAAGCCAATTTCTTTTATCCGGGTATCATAAGCATACGCAATTACAAAACCCGACAGGCAGAAAAAGAAATCTACAGCAAGGAAAGCATGGCCAACAAAACTTTTTTCATAATCGGGCTGGGCAATCTCCATAAAGTGGAATATCACTACGGTTACTGCAGCTACGCCGCGCAAACCATCTAAGATCTGGAAATGTTGCCTGGTTTTTAAGAGTTCCGGATTGGGTGTTGTACTCATTAATATTTTAATTGGTGCCGCAATGATAGCAATTTAGTTGCATAACCCCACCACTTCATTGCAATGACGCTTTTTTGATGAGGGTGGCATTAATGTGCTTTTTTTGGCCCTTGAAATTTCGTATATTTGTTTGTATCTGCTTAGGCGGCTTCCCTTCAAAAAGTTCTTTAGGATATTTTTTTTCTCGCTCTGAAAAACACGGTATTTTCAATTTTTAATCATACAAAAACTTGATTATCAACCAGATAATCAAAAATCATAACACGGTAAAAGCCCTGATACCCGAAAAATGGCATTTTTTACTACCGGCATCAAGCCAGATACTTGAAAAACGCCTCTTTTTACTACCGGCATAAGCACCGATACCCGAAAAACGACATTTTTTACTACCGGTATTAAACAGTTTGCCGGTAATAATTTATTTGGAATTGTACTTTACAATTAAAGCTGCAGTTTTGGCCGACGCACCGGGTAAGCCCATTTTTTGATCGAGTTGATCATAATTGTCCAGCATGGTTTGGCGGTAAGTTGGGTCGTTTAGGATAGGATCCAGTTCTGCTGCAATACTTCCGGGAGTACAATCCTGCTGGATCAGTTCTTTAACAATACCGCTGTTTACAATAAGGTTGACCAACGAGATGTATTCGAGCTTAACTACGATCTTGGCAATAGAAATAGAGATGGGATTTCCCTTATAAACCACTACCTGCGGGACGTTGAACAAGGCGGTTTCTAAAGTAGCAGTGCCCGATGCCACTACCGCGGCGTGGGCGTTGCTCAAAATATCATAAGTAGCATTAAACAAAACTGGGATAGGCCTGCCTTTTAAATATTGCTGATAATAATCTGCATTAAAAGACGGCGCCCCTGCAATTACGAACTGGCAATCCGGATATTGATCTGCCACGGCGATCATATCCGGCAGTAAATAGTTGATCTCTTGCTTGCGGCTGCCTGGTAACAGGGCAATTATCTTTTTACCGGCGAGTTTATGCTTTTGTAAAAAGCCTACATCGGGCGTAAATGCAGAAACTACGTCTAATAAAGGGTTACCTACATAATCAACCTCCATGCCCCATTCTTTATAAAAATCAACCTCGAACGGCAGGATACAAAAAAGGTGATCAACTACCTTTTTGATCTTGAGTACCCGCTTCTGGTTCCAGGCCCAAACTTTGGGCGAGATATAATAGTTAACCGGCAGGTTATTTTCTTTGGCAAAGGCGGCTATCTTTAAATTGAACCCCGGGAAATCTATCAGGATCAAAACATCGGGATGGTAATTGGCTATATCCAGCTTGCAAAAAGCCAGGTTCTTCAATATGGCGCGCAGGTTGGCCACTACTTCAAAGAAACCCATAAAGGCCATATCGGCATAATGCTTAACTAAAGTACCGCCTTCGGCCTGCATGAGGTCGCCGCCAAAAAAACGAAATTCAGCTTGCGGATCAAGCTTCTTCAGTTCTTTCATTAAGTTGGCCCCGTGCAGATCGCCCGAAGCCTCGCCGGCCACCAGGTAGTATTTCATTGTGCTGGGTTATGAGTGATCATAGCCAAAAGTACAATTAAACGTCAAACTTCCAGCTGTTTAAAACCGGGATAGCATGATGCGCGGTCATATCAAACTGGATAGGCACTACAGATACATAATGGTTATCAAGCGCCCATGAGTCGGTATCCTCGCCATTGTCATTCACCTGGAAAACACCGCTTATCCAGTAATACGGGCGTTTGTAAGGGTCCATGCGTTCGTCAAAATCTTCGGCCCATTTGGCGTTAGCTTGCCGGCAGATCTTGATGCCTTTTATATGTCCTCCTGCCGGGAAGTTTACATTTAATAAAGTAGCGGTAGGCAAGCCATTGGCTAAAACCTGTAAAGCAAGTTCTTTGATATATTTTAAGGTGTGGCTAAAATCGGCCTGCCAGGTGTAATCATCTAAAGAAAAACCGATGGACGGGATACCCTCGATAGCACCCTCAACTGCTGCTGACATGGTACCTGAATACAGCACATTGATACCGTTGTTCAATCCGTGATTGATGCCAGAAACGCACAGATCAGGCTTTTTGCCCTTGAAGATCTTGGTAACGGCAACCTTCACACAATCAACCGGGGTGCCCGAACAACTGTACATTTCTATGCCTTCGTAAATATCAACTTTGTCTAACCTTAGTGGTTTACCGATAGTAATGGCATGGCCCATACCTGATTGCGGGCTGTCGGGCGCTACAACTACTACGCGACCGATCTCTTTCATTACATGCATCAGGGCTTTGATACCCGGCGCGGTGATGCCGTCGTCGTTTACTACAAGGATATTTGGTTTGGAGTTTGTCATTGGGCGAAATTACGAGTTTGGAATGAGAGTCAAGAAACAAGAGCCAGGAATCAAGATAAATTGTGTCTTGACTCCCGGCTCTTAACTCTTGCTTCCTTATTCCCTTACAACGCTCCCGCCTTGATCTCCTCAACCACTGCCGGATCAAGTAGTGTAGACGTATCGCCTAAATTGCTGGTATCGCCTTCGGCTATCTTTCTCAGTATCCGGCGCATAATCTTACCTGAACGTGTTTTTGGCAGGCCGCTAACAAACTGGATCTTGTCCGGCTTGGCAATGGCGCCAATGATCCGCGCTACAGTCATCATGATATCTTTACGGGTAAGTTCAGGATCATCATGCATATTAGGGCTTACTACGAATGCGTAAACGCCTTGTCCTTTAATATCGTGCGGGTAACCTACTACTGCCGATTCGACTACGGTGCTGTGCATATTAATTGCATTCTCAACCTCGGCAGTGCCAATGCGGTGTCCTGATACGTTCAGCACATCGTCCACGCGGCCGGTAATGCGATAATAGCCATCCGCATCGCGCGAGCAGCCATCGCCGGTAAAATACATATCAGGATAAGTTGCAAAATAAGTTTGGCGGCAACGTTCGTGATCACCATAGGTGGTACGCAGCATTCCCGGCCATGGGAAACGGATACACAAATTGCCGCTAACTTCGTTGCCTTCTATGATAGTTCCTTTCTCGTCGACCAACACCGGCTGTACACCCGGCAGCGGCAGGCTGGCATAGCCCGGTTTTAACGGGGTAATGCCGGCAATCGGGGTGATCATGTGGCCACCATTTTCTGTTTGCCACCAAGTATCCACTATCGGGCAATGGCCATGGCCTATTTTCTCGTCAAACCAGTGCCAGGCCTCTTCATTAATAGGCTCACCTACCGACCCTAACTTGGTTAATGAACTTAAGTCTTTACCGTTTAAAGGTTCCTCGCCGAAACTCATTAATGAGCGGATGGCCGTTGGCGCGGTATATATAATATTGACTTTAAACTTATCTACAATATCCCAGAAACGGCCTGCATCGGGCCAGGTAGGTATACCCTCAAACATTAACGAGGTGGCGCCCTGCGACAACGGTCCGTACACAATGTATGAGTGCCCGGTTATCCAACCGATATCTGCCGTACAGAAATACACCTCATTAGGTTGATATTGAAAACTTGTATCAAAAGTGTAACCCGCGTAAACCATATAGCCGCCGCAGGTATGTACTACGCCCTTAGGCTTACCGGTTGAGCCGGAAGTATAAAGGATGAACAGCATGTCCTCGGCATCCATTTCTTCGGCAGGGCAGTCTTTAATACCCTGTGTTTCTACTTTCTTTATTTCGTCTTCCCACCAAACATCACGGCCCTTTATCATGGCCACCGGGGTGCGAGTACGGGTTAATACAATTACTTTTTGTACAGATGGGCAACGTACCAAAGCATCGTCAATGATGGATTTTAACGGAGTCTCCTTATTACCACGGAAACCGCCATCGGCAGTAATCACTATATTACATTCGGCATCCAGGATGCGGTCGGCAATTGACTGGGCAGAAAATCCGCCAAATACAACCGAATGGATAGCCCCTATCCTGGCGCAGGCCAATAAAGCAATAGCCAACTCAGGCACCATTGGCATATAGATACAAATGCGGTCGCCTTTTTTAGCGCCGTTGTTTTTAAGCACATTGGCAAACTGGCAAACTTTTTTATATAACTGCCTGTAGGTTAACACACGGTGATCTTCTTTCGGGTCGTTTGGTTCCCAGATTATTGCCGGTTTGTCCCTCAATGTTTCCAAATGGCGGTCCAAGCAATTTTCTGTAATATTTAACTTAGCGCCCTGGAACCATTTAATATTTGGTTCTTTAAAGTTCCACTCTAAAACCTTGTCCCATTTCTTTTTCCATAAAAAGCTATCGGCTATACCGGCCCAAAAATCTTCGGGCTGGTCAACACTATGTTTATAAACTTCTTTGTAATGGTCAAATGATGTAATTTTCATAATTGGGTAATTGGTGCGTGTAAATTAGTGATTTTAGTCGCATGTGTAAATGAAAAAATGCACTTTGAGAGAATTGTGCTAATTTAGTACAATGACAGGCCTATTTAAAAGGAAGTATTTTTTAGAGATCTATATACCTATAGGCATAGCAAGCGCACCATTTATAACTTTGCTTGGCGGCCTAATCAATTTAGATCTAAAACTTTGGCTATGCTTTTGTTTAGGCATGGCTGCAGCTATAACCGGCCGTATCATCTATTTAAAAATAAGAAAACCAACACCTGTAGAATAGTCAAACCGTGCCTTTTTGCCAATACGTGATATTTTTTCAAATATTTTAAAAACACTATTGTCTATTTCACTTTAAATCCTGATATTTGCAATCCCTTTAATAAAAGGGTTTTAAAAACAATTGTCATGTCAAGAATTTGTGATCTAACAGGAAAAGCGTCAATAGTTGGTAACAACGTTTCTAACTCAAACCGCAAAACTAAACGCAGGTTTCATCCAAACCTTAAGCTTAAAAAGTTTTACATCCCTGAAGAAGATAAATGGATAACCTTAAAGGTATCTACATCAGCTGTTAAAACTATCAGCAAAAACGGAATAACTGCTTGTATTAACAAGTTTGTAAAAAAAGGATACATATAATAGAGATTAGTGAATAGAGATTGGTGAGTAATTTACTTCGCCAAATCAATAATTCAGTAATCCAATAATCAATAAAGAGATGGCTAAGAAAGGTAATAGAGTTCAGGTAATATTAGAGTGTACAGAGCATAAAGCAACTGGTTTGCCAGGTATGTCTCGTTACATCACTACCAAGAACAAAAAGAACACAACCGAAAGACTGGAAATGAAAAAATTCAACCCGGTTTTAAGAAAAGTAACTGTTCATAAAGAGATTAAATAATTTAGTTGCGGGCTTTAAGTTGCGAGTTGCATGATGTGCCGCTTACAACATAAAACTTACAACCATCAACAAATAAAGAAATGGCAAAGAAAGTAGTTGCAACCCTGAAAGTTGCCGGTAAAGGCAAAGAGTTTTCAAAAGTTATAACCATGACTAAGTCTCCTAAAACAGGTGCTTACTCATTCAAAGAGCAAATCGTAGCTAACGACTTCGTTAAGGATGCGATTGCCGGAAAATTATAACCGGGAATATCCTTATATAATATTAAAGCCATCTTGTTTACACGAGAGGGCTTTTTTTGTTAACGGAACATTTAAATCTGCACATTTGCTTTAACAGCATACTGCATATATAAACACCATGGGACTATTTGATTTTTTTAAGAAAAAGGAAAGCACACCACAAGAACAAGAGGTGCTTGATGCCGGTTTAGAAAAAACCAAGGATAACTTTTTTTCTAAAATCACCAAAGTAATAGCCGGTAAATCAACCGTTGACGATGACGTGCTTGACGAGCTTGAAGAAGTATTGGTAACATCAGACGTTGGTGTAAAAACCACGCTAAAGATCATTGACCGTATACAGGCCCGAGTTGCCCGCGATAAATACGTAAGCACGTCTGACCTGCATGGTTTACTGCGCGACGAGATCCAGCAGCTTCTTGCTGAAAATAACAGTAACGATTTTTCGAGCTTTGAATATGGCAGCCATAAGCCTTATGTAATTATGGTAGTAGGTGTTAATGGTGTGGGTAAAACCACCACTATTGGAAAACTGGCCCATAAATTAAAAGAGGCCGGCAACCAGGTAGTATTGGGCGCGGCCGACACTTTCCGCGCTGCGGCGGTTGATCAGATCAAACTTTGGGGCGAACGTGTGGGTGTAAAGGTTGTAGCGCAGGCTATGGGTTCTGACCCGGCATCTGTAGCGTTTGATACCTTAAAATCGGCAGTTGCTACGGGCGATGATGTAGCAATTATTGATACTGCAGGCCGTTTGCATAACAAGGTAGGCTTGATGAACGAGTTGACCAAGATCAAAAACGTTATGCAAAAGGTAGTACCCGGTGCACCGCACGAGATCTTGCTGGTGCTGGATGCATCAACCGGGCAAAATGCCATAGAACAATGCAAACAATTTACCGAGGCCACTGCTGTTAACGCGCTGGCGCTGACCAAACTTGATGGTACAGCAAAAGGCGGTGTGGTGATAGGCATATCAGATCAGTTTAAAATACCGGTAAAATATATAGGGGTTGGCGAAGGCATGGATCATTTACAGTTGTTTGATCGGAAAGCGTTTGTGGATTCGCTATTTAAACAATAGCGATGATTTCACCGATTGATTTTTGATTTCACCGATTATGTCGAACGACTATGAAAATGATGTTTTAACTCAAAAAATTATTGGATGTTGCTATAAAGTTCATAGTTCTTTGGGTCCGGGATTTATTGAAAAGATTTATGCTAAAGCATTACAGCATCAATTAGCAAAAGAAGACCTAAGCTTTGAAATAGAAAAAGAATTTAACGTTTATTTTGATGAACAATTTGTCGGGAAATTCAGATGCGACCTGTTCATTGAGAATAAGGTCATCGTTGAACTTAAATCAGTAACTGGATTTATCCCTAAACTTTTTCAAAGTCAGTTATTATCATATTTAAAGGCAAGTAAAGTAAAAGTAGGGTTGCTAATTAATTTCGGCAATCCAAGTTGTGAAGTGAAAAGGTTTTCGGTGTAACTAATCGGCGAAATTAAAAAAGAATAATCTGTGGAATCAAAATATAAATCGGTGAAATCTAAACAACGTGTAAATGTAGTTACTCTTGGGTGCTCAAAGAATACTTACGATTCTGAGATCCTGATGGGTCAGCTTAAGGGTAACCTATTTGACGTGGTGCATGAAGCTGAGAAGGTTGGTAAGGATGATATCATTGTTATTAATACCTGCGGATTTATTGACAATGCCAAACAGGAATCAATAGATACCATTTTACAATACAGTGAGCTTAAAGACCAAGGCAAAGTGGGTAAAGTGATAGTTACCGGATGCCTGTCTGAACGTTATAAACCCGAGCTTGAAGCAGAGATCACCAATGTTGATGCTTACTTTGGCACTAATGATCTGCAAAATCTGTTAACTTCTATCGGCGCGAATTATAAGCACGAGTTGATTGGCGAACGCCTGTTAACCACTCCTTCGCATTTCGCATACTTTAAAATTGCCGAGGGCTGCAACCGTCCCTGCTCTTTTTGTGCTATCCCGCTGATGCGTGGTAAACACTTAACCACACCTATTGAGGACCTGGTTAAAGCTGCAGAAAAACTTGCCAAAAACGGAACAAAAGAACTGATATTAATTGCGCAGGATTTGACCTATTACGGCCTTGACCTGTACGGCAAACGTAACCTGGACGAATTGCTGCGCCGCATTTCTGATGTGAACGGCATTGAATGGATCAGGCTGCAATATGCTTATCCTTCCGGTTTCCCGATGGAGATTCTGGATGTGATGAATGAGCGCGATAATATCTGTAAGTATATGGATATGCCGTTGCAGCACATCAGTGATAATATGCTGAAATCAATGCGCCGCGGTATCACCAAACAAAAAACTATCGACCTGGTAAATGAAATTCGCGACCGCGTGCCGGGCATTGCCATGCGCACCACGCTGATAACCGGTTACCCGGGTGAAACCGAACGCGACTTTGAAGAAATGCAGCAATGGGTTGAAGAAACCAAGTTTGACAGGCTGGGTTGTTTCACTTACTCGCACGAAGAAAAAACGCACGCGCACTCCCTGATAGATGATGTACCTGAAGAAGTAAAACAGGAACGCGCTGATGCCATCATGGAGATCCAACAGGAAATTTCATTCGAGAAAAACCAGGAGAAAATTGGCAATACTTATAAAGTGCTGATCGATAAAAAAGATGGTCAATATTTTGTTGGCCGTACCGAATATGATTCGCCCGAGGTGGATAATGAAGTTCTAATTGACGCCGCAATTGATTATGCTACTGTAGGCAGCTTTGTAAATGTAAAGATTGATACTGCCGAAGATTTTGACCTTTATGGACATATTGTAAAATAAGCGCCTGTTAGTTTATTTTATAATATTAAACTCTAAATTCGATTTCTAAAAGATGTAAACGATAAAGTAAATCCGAAATCGAACATCCGAAATTCGAAATAAAAAATGGACGTTGCCTGTATAAGCTATAAAGAAACGGGGGCCTTTTCCCCAACGGTTATTGACTACCTGGAAGATAAACCGGAATTAAAAACATTTTATAGCCACCGCCCCACTTTTGATGGCTTCGCTGATTTTTTAGAACATAAAAAAGTTGTTGCCGATAGGGAACTATTGGCTGATACACTGGATGATCAATACCAGTTGATTGAAAAATATGCCCGCATCTGGGATCCTGAATTTTCAATTCCGCAGCCCGTTCAGCAAAATATCAAGCGTTTGAGGCTGCCCGATACCTATACTATTACAACAGGCCATCAATTAAATATATTTGCCGGTCCGCTTTATTTTATTTATAAAATAGTTAGTGCTATTAAGCTTGCACAACAGTTAAAAGCGCAATTTCCGGATAAAAATTTTGTGCCGGTATATTGGATGGCATCAGAAGATCATGACTTTGCCGAGATCAATTATACTACCATCGGCGGTAAAAAAGTTCACTGGTGGTTTGAAGCTACCGGGGCAACAGGACGCATCCACCCCGAAACCATGCGACAAGCCCTTAATCAATACAAAGGTGTTTTGGGGATGGAACATCACGGCCCCGAGCTTGCCGCCATTGTTGAAACTGCCTATACTCGCTTTGACCGTTTGGCAGACGCGACGCGCTATATGGTGAACGCTTTATTTGGGCAATACGGCCTGATCATAATCGATGCAGATAACAAGCAATTAAAAAAGCAATTCGCCCCTATTATTGAGCGGGATATTATTGAGCAAAACAGCTTTAAAAATATCACCACAACCAACGAAGAACTGGTAAAGCAGGGCGTACATATTCAGGTTAACCCGCGCGAGATCAATTTCTTTTACCTGAAAGGTCATTTGCGCGAGCGTTTGGTTTTTGAAGATAACCTGTACAAAGTATTAAATACGGATATCACTTTTACAGAGGCCGAACTTAAACAAGAGATAGCTTTAAATCCCGAACGGTTTAGCCCTAACGTAGTGATGCGGCCCTTATACCAGGAATGTATCTTACCCAACATAGCTTACATTGGCGGCGGTGCCGAGGTGGTTTACTGGCTTGAATTAAAATCAAACTTTGATCATTATCAAATTGATTTCCCGATACTGATCTTGCGTAATTCGGGATTAGTAGTGCGAAAAGAATCGGCAGCTAAAATAAAACGCATGGAACTTACTCCGGCCGATCTGTTTAAGCCAACCGATATCTTAAAAAATATCTGGATAAAAAGACACAGCGAGCATAATTTATCCCTGCAAACTGAGTGGAAAGAATTGACCGGTCTCTTTACCCATCTTAAAGAAAAAGCCGCTAAGATCGACCCAACCCTGGGCCCGTCGACAGAAGCCATTCAGGCACGGTTAAAAAAAGCCATAGATAACCTGGAAAAGAAACTGGTTAAAGCCGAGCGAAATAATTACCATACCCGCTTAGAGCAGATAGAACAAATTAAAGATGAGCTTTTCCCAAAAGATAGTCTACAGGAACGTAATGAAAACTTTGGTCTCCTTTATGTTAAGTGGGGCCAGCAATTTATTAATGAACTGATCCGCAATTTTGAGCCGCTGGATTTTGAGTTTTCGGTGCTGACTGAAGCATAAGACTGAAAAATCATAAATATAATTTAAAATTTTAATTATATTTACGGTAGTATTACGCCTTACCACATGATCATCAATTACACAAAATTAAGCCGTGCTTTAAGCATACTTTTCATCGCAACCGTATTAATTACAACAAGCTGTTCAAAAAAAAGCGGAGACCCCAATCCCAGTAATAATGGTACGCAAACTGACAATACACCTACAATAACTTCTATCAGTGTTAGTGCCGGCACATATAATACCCTGGTTATTATATCAGGAACTAATTTTAGTTCGGCACAATCAGAAGACAAAGTATATTTTAACGGTAAAGCTGCAAACGTTACGTTAGCAACTTCCACCCAGTTAGAAGTAAATGTACCCAATGATGCCGGAACAGGAGCCATAACCATTTCAGTAAATGGCGGCGCTACTATTACCGGGCCAGCTTTTACTTATATAAGTGTAACGTCAATTGATGTAAACTCAGGTGGAGCAGGTACAGTTGTAAAAATCACGGGTACCGGATTTAGCGCTACCGCAACTAATAATAAGGTGTCATTAAATGGGAAGGATGCCAAAGTTACCGATGCTACCACTACCCAAATAACGTTTATAGTTCCTTCTGATGCAGGCACAGCGCCTATTAAGCTTATTGTATCAGGCATTACCCTTTATGGCCCGGTTTTTAATTATATACCGTAATACTATTAATAGAATCATAAAAATAACCCTGAAATAACAAACACAGCTTAATTGCTGCTTGTTATCTTTGCAGATGCTTGTATCAGAATCTGCCTTAAGAACTTTCACTGAAAATATTTTCCTGGCAATGGGCTGCAGCAAAGAACATGCTTTGCTTGCAGCTGATGTTTTACTATTGTCTGATCTGCGCGGGATAGACTCGCATGGCGTAGCCCGATTAACAGGCTATGTGCGCCTATGGCAAAAGCAACGTATCAACCCTACCCCTAACATCGGGATAGTACATGAAACCCCTACAACCGCTACCATTGATGGCGACGCAGGCCTGGGTTTGGTGGTAGCACCCTTTGCCATGCAGGTAGCCATAAAAAAGGCCGAACAATACGGTTCGGGCTGGGTATCTATCCGCAATTCAAATCATTTTGGTATAGCGGGCTATCACGCCTTAATGGCGGTGCAAAAAGACATGATCGGTTTTGCTATGACCAATGCCAGTCCGCTGGTAGCACCAACTTTTTCAAACGAGCGGATGTTAGGTACTAACCCCATGTGCTACGCTTTCCCGACAGGCAAATACCCGCCGGTGGTGGTTGATATGGCTACTTCGGCGGCAGCCAATGGTAAACTGGAAATAGCACAACGATCAGGCAAACAAGTTCCCGAAGGATGGATTCAGGATGCAGAAGGAAATTACACAACCGACCCGCACGCCTTAAAAAGCGGCGGCTCGCTACTTCCTTTAGGCAGTGACCGAGAGCATGGCAGTCATAAAGGATTTGGATTGAGTGCCACTGTTGATATTTTGTCGGCAGTACTATCAGGCGCTAATTACGGGCCATGGGTACCGCCTTTTGTTTCTTTTTTAGAACCGCCCGCTGATCCTGTTGGGACAGGTATAGGCCACTTTTTAGGCGCCATGCGTGTTGACGGCTTTAGGCCGGTTAATGAGTTTAAAGATCATTTGGATAACTGGGTATCGCGATTTAAATCAGCCTCAGCCATTAACCCGGACCAAAAAGTAATTATTCCCGGCGAACCGGAATATGAAGCAGAAATAGACAGGAGAAAAAACGGGATTCCGTTGGTTGACGCTGTTGTTGAGGATTTGAATGAGTTGGCGCAGAGGCTAAACGTTAGCCCCCTCCGCCCCCTGAAGGGGAAATTTTAAGAGCATATCCCAATACGTATATAAAACAAAAGCGGTTTGGTAAATAACCAAGCCGCTTTTTCGTATGCTAATCAGCTCCCCCTTCAGGGGGCTGGGCGCTTAATGAATCACCTTAAATAACCTGCTCCATCTTATTTTGCTGAAGAAAGAGGCATCATCATCTATACTCATCCAAACAAATAGTGCCTTGCCTACAATATGGTCTTCTGGTACAAAACCCCAGTAGCGCGAGTCGTCAGAATCATGGCGATTATCGCCCATCATCCAGTAATAGTTCATTTTAAAGGTGTAGCTATCTGTCTTTACACCATTTATCAGGATGTCTTTGCCTACTATCTGTACCTTGTTATTTTCATAAACGCTGATACAACGTTCATACAACGGGTAAGTAACACTATCCAGTTTAACGGTCCACCCTTTTTTAGGGATAATGATTGGGCCGTAATTATCTACGTTCCATTTATAATCATGCTGTTTACCCGGCAACATCAAATTAGGCGGGCCCACAGGGTGACTTGGATTTGTAGGATATACCTGGTCGGGTTCGCCGGGCTTGCGAATATTCGGTGTAATAGTAACGCCTGTATAACCTTTTAGCGTATTGTAAGCATCTTTAGTCATGAAAGGATATGAATTCTCCCCATTATAGCGTTTTATGTGAAGCTGATCTTCAACATCCGGATTTAATGGTGTAGCAGCTGTCACTGTATAATCCAACTGGCTCTCCGGCGGATTTGATGCCGGCTTTCCATTTACATAAACTTGTGCATTAACAACACTTAAAGTATCACCGCCTATACCCTGGCAGCGTTTAATATAATTTTCGCGTTTGTCAACAGGCCTGTAAAGCGGCGAATCTGCATCCATCGGGTAGTTAAAAACAACCACATCGCCTCTTTTAACCTCGCCAAAACCCGGCAAGCGGTGATAGTTTAACTCAAGGCCATCCCAATATGCTTTGGTATTGATCAGCGGCATGGTATGGTGTGCAAACGGAAACGCTATAGGCGTCATAGGTGTACGCGGGCCGTAATTTAATTTACTTACAAACAAGAAATCGCCAACCAGTAATGAGCGCTCCATTGATGGGGTGGGTATGGTATAAGCCTCAATAAAAAAGGTCCTTATCAGCGTAGCGGCAATTACGGCAAATACAACGGCATCAACCCACTCGCGGGTTTTGGTCTTCTTTTTTGCTTTGGCCTTTGTATTTGTTTTATTCTTGTTCCAGAATTTCCAGTTCATTATCTTTTAAATATTGTGGTAAAGTAATTTATTATTACGATAAATCAAACATATCGGCCACAGAGAAAAAGCCTTTCTTATCCTTAACCCACTCGGCTGCTAAAACCGCGCCTAGTGCAAACCCGTTGCGGTTGTGGGCGGTATGCTTTATCTCGATGGTATCAACTTCCGAATCATAAATAACGGTATGCGTACCCGGTACGCTATCAATACGGTATGACTCTATCAACACATCCTCAACCTTTGTGCTGGCATCGGCAGGGTTATTAGTATCTGTTAAAACATTAACCCAGTTCTTTTTATCATCCAGGTTATCAATAATGCCTTCGGCAAGTGTTATGGCTGTGCCACTGGGCGAATCTAATTTTTGAGTATGGTGGATCTCTTCAACCTGTACATCATAATAAGGCTGCTGGTTCATAACCTTAGCTAATACCTTGTTAATATGGAAAAATATATTTACGCCTACACTAAAGTTGGTGCCATACATAAATGCCTTTTCGCTGCCTTGGTAACGTTGTTTTATTTCGCTTAGCTGCTCGTGCCAGCCGGTTGTACCAACTACAATGGGTGTGTCCGCGTTAAAGCAAAGGTCTATGTTTCCTAATACGGTTGCGGGCGTACTAAACTCAATAGCTACATCTGCTTTTTGCAGATTTTCAATAGTCAGTTCGTGCTGGTTATCGTAATCTATTTTTAATACGATTTCGTGTTTACGGTCAAGCGCGATCTTTTCAATGATCTTGCCCATTTTGCCGTAACCTAATAATGCGATCTTCATTTTATTGTTTTTATGGCAAGGCAAATATAAGCCTCTTTATCGGAGTGTAAAGGTAACTTTTAAACCCGGAATAAATGCGCCACTAAAACTTTGCACATTAACCTGCTGATTAATAAGCGTAGGCACAACCTTTACACTAAAGTCTGTATCCATCGAGTAAGAATGTTTAAACTTGGCATCGATATAAGCATCAATGGTCTGGATGCCCCAGGCAGCAGCAAAAAGCAATACGCTTAAGTCGCGATAACGTGCATATCCTCTTACCGCGTCGTTAATTGACTGATCATTATAGCCGGTATACGCCTGGTATAGGGCATAATATTTATCGCCGGGATTTGGGCTGGTTCCTCTTTCACGGTACTTCGCTATGGCTAAATCTTCGGTGTAGGCTGACTGGTTAAAGCGGTACATCACTACTAATAAAGTTAATCCGGTATAGATAACCGGCACCTTCCAATATTGATGGTTATATACCTGGCCCCAACCGGGTACAAATACAGACCGGTGCCATGCTTTACTTGGGCTGTGGGTACTATCCGGGTGGTAAATTTTTATACCGCCAATTTTAGGAACAAAGGGTTTTGACTTAAGCGAGTCCTTTTTTTCCTGCAAACTATCTGCTTTACTTTTTTTAAGCGGCGATGCAGGGTTAGTTGGTGATACAGGATTTTGTGCAAACGCAGAAAAAGCGAACCCGGTTAATAAGAAAATTATTAAAATATATCTCTGCATGTTTTTACCAATCCAACATTTCGAGGATGCGGGCAAGATCATCTTCTGATAAAAAAGGAATTTCAATAGCGCCTTTTCCCTGGCTGCCTATCTTCAATTTAACCTGTGTGCTAAACTTTGATGCCAGGTCGTCCTGTATCTTTTGCAATTGAAACGATATAGGTTCAGGTTGTTTGCCTTCCTTTTTTGTGCGCGACTTTTGCAGGTCGCGAACCATCTCCTCTACCTTACGAACGGATAAACCCTGCTGAATGATATACTTATGGATATATAATTGTTGTGTAGGGTCATTCACCGTTATCAAAGCGCGTGCATGGCCCATGCTGATCTCACCGTCACGTATGGATGCCTGTATGGTTGGTGGTAGTTTTAATAACCTTAAGTAATTGGTCACTGTCGACCTGTTTTTACTTACCCGTTCGCCAAGCTCTTCCTGCTTCAGGTCCAACTCATCAAGCATACGCTGAAAACTTAAAGCAACCTCTATTGCGTTAAGGTCTTCGCGCTGAATGTTCTCAATCAGCGCCATTTCCAACATTTGCTGATCGTCGGCGGTGCGTATATAAGCAGGGATATTTGTTAACCCCGCCAATTTTGATGCCCGCAGACGACGTTCGCCTGATATCAACTGAAATTGATGCGCGCTTACGCGACGCACTGTAATAGGCTGAATAAGCCCCTGTAATTTTATAGAAGCCGAAAGGTCAGCCAATGCCTGCTCATCAAAATCAGTACGTGGCTGGAAAGGGTTAACCTCTATTTCGGCTATTTTTATCTCATTTACCGAGCCCAGGCTGTTAACCTCGGGCGATGTGCTTACCTGCGTATTATTGCCGGTAGGTTTTTTATAGGGAAGTACATTTTCAGAATCATTTAACAGTGCGCTTAATCCCTTGCCCAATGCGTTTCTTTTCTCTGCGCTCATGTTATACTATTTCTGTTTCTGCCTTTACTTCGTCTTTCAACAAACCATTTTTGCGGATGATCTCGCGGGCCAGATTAAGGTAGTTTATAGCGCCTTTACAGGTAGCATCATGCATAATTACTGATACACCAAAGCTTGGCGCCTCGCTTAAACGGGTATTGCGCTGTATAATGGTATCAAATACCATGTCTTCAAAGTGGGTCCTCACTTCTTCAACCACCTGGTTTGACAGGCGCAGCCTTACATCATACATAGTCAGCAATATCCCTTCAATTTCTAATTGCGGGTTTAATCTATTTTGTACGATCTTAACGGTGTTTAACAATTTACCCAAACCTTCCAAAGCGAAGTATTCGCATTGTACCGGGATGATCACAGAATCGGCAGCGGTCAAGGCATTAATGGTAATTAAGCCTAATGATGGTGAACAATCAATAATGATAAAATCATATTCGTCGCGTACTTTGCTGAATACCTCCTGCATTTTATACTCACGGTTCTCCAGGTTGATCATCTCGATCTCTGCACCTACCAGGTCAATATGCGCCGGCAACAGGTCAAGATTAGGTGTTTCGGTCTTTATAATAGCTTCGTGCGGATCGATCTGGTTGATAATGCATTCATAGATGCTATTCTTAACATTGCGCGGGTCAAAACCAATGCCTGATGTTGAATTGGCCTGCGGATCAGCATCAACTAATAATGTTCTGTATTCTAATACGGCTAAACTTGCAGCCAGGTTAATTGACGATGTAGTTTTACCCACACCACCTTTTTGATTGGCTAAAGCAATAATTTTACTCATTCTATCTCTCCAAATTTTATAACGGGTGTATTAACAACGAAAAATAGAAATATAAATTTCTACCTTCGGAAAACTTTTTACCAAGCGCTAAGATATATATTTAAATAACGCCAAAATCCACAGTTTTTGGCAATTTACAAACAATTTAGTCAGTGAATTATTGAGTTATTGAATTACTGATTTTATCATTTTTAAATTCAATAACTCAATAATTCTGTAATTCAGTCATTAATGATCACTATCATATCCTCCACCAACCGCCCCGGAAGTTCGACACTTAAAGTGGCGCGTTATTATCAAAAAAAATTACTTGAAAAAGGCATTGAGGCCGGACTGATATCCTTAGCTCAACTACCTCCCAATATATTAGAAACAGACCTGTACGGAAAACGCAGCCCCGAATTTCAAAAAATTCAGGACATTGTTGACGCTACCGACAAATTTATATTTATCATCCCCGAATATAACGGCAGTTTTCCCGGCGCGTTGAAAATATTTATTGATGCATGTTCTTTTCCCAGTAGTTTTTATGAAAAGAAAGCAGCGTTAGTTGGCGTATCATCAGGCAAATACGGCAACATACGCGGTATCGATCATTTTACAGGTGTATGCCATTATGTACATTTAAACATTATGCCGCTAAAACTGCATATCGCCAATATTAAATCAGAGTTTAATGAATACAGCGACCTGTTTAAAGAAGATACCCTGAAGTTTACCGATGAGCAGATAGAGAAATTTATTAAGTTTTAGATCATCCTGATTTACTAATAACACATTACCGCAATCTGATCACGTATCCAACATCTTACAAATACAATAGCTTTTTATATTAATAAAGGGCTATTTTTGTTTTAACCTAATATGATACAGCGTGTTTAAAACTCTCCCCATTACAATAATATTTCTGACAATAGGCGTTGCCGTCAATGCTCAAAACAAACACAACAATTCAAAGACCGATACCACTAAACTAAAAACGGTAACCGTTAAGGGCTATTTATCAGATCAGCCTATGTTGAGTGTGCCGGCATCTGTAAGTGTAATATCTCCGGCACAGTTAAAAGTACAGCCTGATATTTCATTGGTATCAGCCGTTAATACCGTGCCGGGGGTACGGATGGAAGAGCGTTCGCCAGGCAGTTACCGGTTGTCTGTAAGGGGTAGTTTGCTGCGGTCGCCATTTGGGATACGGGATGTTAAGATTTACTACGACGAGTTGCCGCTTACCGATGCAGGTGGTAATACCTATTTAAACGCCATTGATTTTAACAGTGTACAAGGTATTGAAGTATTAAAGGGGCCTGACGGCAGTTTGTTCGGTGCAAACTCGGGCGGTGTGGTTTTGATCAGCCCGGTTAACCGTTATGATAGTACCAATTTTGTAACCGCTGGACTGTCGGGCGGTTCATACGGGTTGGTGCATGAAAACGTTGGCCTGCAAAACGTATCAAAAAATAACCAGTTCAATTTTAACCAGTCGTATCAAACAGCTCACGGTTACAGGGTACATAGCGATATGTATCGCAACTACTTCCAGGCAAGCGATAAATTGACTTACGGTAATAATAATTCTTTAAAGGTACTGGGCTTTTATTCTGACCTGAGTTATGAAACACCGGGCGGGTTAACCCAGGCGCAGGCCGCTGCCGATCCAACCGCTGCAAGGCCTTCAACCCCGGCCGTACCCGGTTCTATTGCACAGCATGCCAGCATTACCAATAAAATGACTTACGGCGGCGCAGTGAATGAGTGGCATATTACTAATAACATCCGCAATATATTCGCGGTATATGGAACGTATGTAAACTTTACCAATCCGTTTATTACCAACTACGAGCAACGTTATGAACGTACTTATGGTATGCGTACCTATTTTGAATTTACCGGCACACCTAAAGACAATTTTAACTGGAAAGCTAACGTAGGTATGGAATGGTCGCAAACCAATGCAGATAATAACGACTATGGCAACCGGGCAGGCGTGCGTGATACCGCCCAAAGCCTGGACAAAGTAAATACAGGCCAGCATTTTTTCTTTGCCCGTTACGAAGAAACACTATATGATCGTTTACACATAGAAGCCGCGGCAAGTTTAAACTTTTATGGCTATGATTTCAGGAACGTTTATCCGCGTAAGCAGACATCATTCACCAAACAAACCTTCTCGCCGCAGGTTATGCCGCGCCTGGCATTGTCTTACCAAATAAACGACAACTTTGTATGGCGTGCATCGGTAAGCCGTGGATATTCTACGCCAACTTCAGCCGAAATTCGCCCGTCAAACAATATCATCAACACATCTTTACAGGCACAATACGGCTGGAACTATGAAACCGGTTTCCGCCTGCGCAATAATGATGAAACTATGCTGTTTGACGTGTCCGCCTTTTACTATCGTTTAAATAATGCCATTGTGCGCAGGCTAACCGCGCAGGAAACAGAATATTACACCAACTCGGGCGACATCAAACAACCGGGCCTGGAATTGTATTTTACCGATTGGCTGATCAAACAACGCGAAACCGGATTTATCAGAGGGCTTCAGATCGGCGAGTCGTTAACCATCAGCAAATTTACTTTTGGCAATTACAGCGACGCTACCAAGAGCTATGCGGGTAATGAGCTAACCGGCGTACCGCGCGACGTAAGCGTAGCCAGCGTACAGGTAAAATTTCCGGAACACTTTTACCTGTATGTCCAATATAATCATACGGCCCGCATCCCGCTAAATGAGGCCAATACCTTTTATGCGCCAAAGTATGACCTGGTACAAACCAAAATTGGATGGGAACATAAACTAAGCGACAAATCAAGACTGGAAATATTTGGCGGCATTGATAACCTGCTGAACGAAAAGTATAGCCTGGGCGATGACCTGGACGCCGTGGGAAACCGCTTTTTTAACCCATCGGCATTACGCAATTATTATGCAGGATTTAATATCAGGTTTTAGTATTTAAAGAGAAAGTGATTCACTTTAAATATGAATCACTTGAATCACATTTTTAGCTCAACATATTGAAAATAAACATTTTAACAATTTCAGTGAATCACTTTTGAATCACCATATAAGTCAGGATATTTTAAGTATAATTGAACGTTATCTTATTGATTATCAACGACTCAAAAACAGCTATTTTTGACCTTTTTTTGGGGAGTGAATCACCCTGAAAACATTTAGTTAATGCTGAACTTCATCACGGGCAGCCCGCTTATAATTCAGACAGTAAACCTTATCCATCCGTCACCCTCGTATCCAAAAATAAATTGTTTGGGATTGATGATCTCTGCCAGTAACTCTACAGATTCGACCCATTTTTCGGGCGAATCTTCAAAAAAGCGGGAGGCATCAGCAATATAAAGGCGATTGCTTTTTATCGCTTTCAGGTCTACAAAACCAAATATCTGCAACAACTCATCAATATGCCCCATGCTTTCTGCAATGGAGTAATCAACAGGCATCAGGATGATCACATCAGGGTTAAGCTCTAACAAAGTTTGTTCATCCCCTGCTATTGCAGCCCCACCCGCAATATTGGCCAGTTCATCAACCTTAACACCTGATAATATTAATGGGTCTAAAGCTGTTATGCAGGCAACTGTGGGTCTTTGTTCAACAAACTTCAGCTTGTGTCTGATCAGGTCTATGCGCTCTTGTTGTTCTTCTGTTAATGCTGTCATACGGTTTACAAAGGTGCAGATTTGATTTAATAATTTAATAACATCATTCTCGCAACGGCATATTTGCGCATTTGTATATCTTTGGGGTTAATGATTTTTCTGACTTTCTTCCTGGGGCTGATAGCCAATTTTATAGGTTATATCCCACCCGGAAACATCAACCTTACCGTAGTACGCATTACCATAAACCGTGGCATTAAACAAGCCATGCAGTTTATTATCGCTTTTTCATGCGTTGAGCTTTTTTTTACCTTTTTTATTATGCACGCGGCCAAATGGCTGTCTGCACAGGTACACCTTGATGTGGTGATTGATTGGGTAATGTTTGCTTTATTTTTAGTGTTGGGAATAATTACCTGGCTAAACCGTAAAAAACCGCCCCAAGCTAAACAAAGTGAGCACGCCAGTATTAAACATGGCATTATCCTGGGGTTTGTAAACCCTATGCAGGTACCTTTCTGGATCATTACCGGCACTTACCTGATAACACACGAATGGATATTGGACGGCAATGTCGCTTTAATAATATTTAGTATTGGCTCTGCAGCCGGAGCTTTTTTATGCCTTTTTTTATATGCCCGTTTTGCCCAGTATATCCAGAGTAAATTTGCATTGAGCACCAGGGTTATCAATACCGCTATCGCTATTTTATTTTTCGCTTTCGCGGGATATCATTTGGTAAAAAGGGTGTACCTGGCGGTGAAGCCAAAAGCTGCTATTCAACAGAAAAATTAATTAACGCTAAGAATTTCTACTCTTCAAATTCCAAATCTTCTCAGCTTTTCGCCCTATAAGCCAAAACGAACCGGCAAGGATGGCGAAGAAAATAGTGCGGTTAGTGTTATCCCAAAAGTATTCGAAGTATTTGGTGTAGATAAAAATGATCAGGAAGGTTATGCCAAACTCGCGGGCAATATCATCCTTGGTTTTTAAGCCGTAGAGCAGGAATAACCCGGCTACGCCCATGGAGATAATGCCCCAATAGTATAAGCTGATCTGTTTGATCTGGTACCATTTATCAAGGTTGCCGTAGTTACCAAAAATGCTGAGCAACCACAACGACATAAACAGGTACAACAAGCCCGATACGTAAGTATGCTCCCAGAAATAGGCAAACCACTTGCGTTTTTTTAAAACCGCGCAGGCGCTAACCAGCACCACGCCAAAAAGTACGAAGCGCAAAGGATAATTCATCCCCAGGAAATAATCCGTCCAATGGGTTTGGAAACCGGTTTCTGTGCCGAACCAGCTACCTAATGAAACCAGCGCGAACAGCCATATCAGGCGCGACCGCATCCGCCAGCCTAAAAAGCCATACACAAAAACCGATAGCAAAAACAATAAAGAATAATGGCCCGACCCCCGGTCTAACGCTTTACCCAAATAAGCTATACAGCAGGCGGTGAATAATATGCCGGTAAATATTACGGCTTCATTACTAAAGATCATTTCAGGATAAATCCGTTCTCTGCGACGGCCCCAGTAAAACAACAAGGCAGCAGCAATAGCTGATATGATACTGATGACAATATCTGGGGTATAATATAAATGCTTGAGCCAGTTTACAACAGCATCATTAACGATGAGGAACGCGAACGATGCGCCGCCGCAAATGAGCGCTATCCAAAACGAATATTTTGCCAGCCGCATCCAGTCAAAGCCTTTTACCTCGTATGATGTACGAAGGTTTTCAGCCTGCTCATCGCTCACCAGATTTTCTTTTTCCCAGTGGGCAATGGTTTTATTCAAAAACTCACTTTCGGCTTTATCGATGTTTAGTTTGGTCATTGGGCATTTGTCATTAGTCATTAGTGATATTCAATGACAATGATTTACTTACTTAACAAAACTATTAATTAAAGTTCAAGAACTTAATATAATAAAATCTAATGACTGATGACCAATGACTATTGACCAAGCAACTGCAAAACATCTTCCTTATCCTTCGCTATCTGTACTTTCAACTCGTCTAAGCCGTTAAACTTAACATCGCCCCGCACAAAATAGTGAAACTCCATGCGGATGGTTTCGTTATAGATCTCTTTACTAAAGTCGAACAAGTTAACCTCGATATTACGCGTCATGCCGTTAATGGTGGGGCGGCTGCCGATATAGGCCATGCCTTTATATTCGGTGCCATCATGCTGTACCTTAACCGCGAAAATGCCATCGGCGGGGATCAGCTTGTATTTTTCCTCGATCTGGATGTTAGCGGTAGGATAACCTATCTGCCGGCCAATCTGGTCGCCGCGGATCACTTTGCCGGTAATAAAGAACGGGTAACCTAAAAACGTATTGGCCAGTTCAATATTTGCAGCCAGTAATGCTTCACGGATGCGGGTAGAGCTTACTGCTACCTCGTTAATATCCTGCTCAGGGATCTCTATCACCTCGAAACCATAAATGGGCGAGAGGTGCAGCAAATCGCTCAATCCGCCACGGCGGTCTTTACCGAAGCGGTGATCATAACCTATCACAATTTTTTTTGTACCGATCTTGTTGACTAATACATCACGGATATAATCCTCGGCGCTTTGGTTGGAGAAATCCCTGGAAAATGGTGTAATAATTAAATGATCGACACCTAATTGCTCTAACAGCTGCGCCTTTTCATTGATGGTAGTGATCAGCTTTATATTTTCATCCTCAGGATGCAGGATCATCCGCGGATGCGGAAAGAAGGTTAAAATAACGGTTTCGCCATCGCAGGCATCTGCCAGTTCTTTTATGCGCGATACTATTTTACGGTGCCCCAGGTGTACGCCATCAAAAGTGCCGATGGTAACAACGGCATTTTTAACCGGCTTAAATTCATCAATATGATGGTATATTTTCATTTCGGATGTCGGATGTTCAATTTCGAATTTGTGCAAAGTTTGAATTCACTCATTCAAAAATCACTCATTCACTCATTACTTTACGTTCTCGAATAACATTTACCAGTTCCATAACCTCCCAGGCATCTGTTAGTTTAAAGTTGCCGCTGCGGGTGCGGGTAAGTTTTGAGAGGTATGCGCCATTGTTAAGTGCCCTGCCAAAATCATTAACCAACGACCGTATGTAAGTGCCCTTGCTGCATACCACGCGAAAATCGACTTCGGGTAATTCAATACGTGTTATCTCAAATTCGCTGATGGTTACCGCACGTAGTTTAAGTTCAACCTCTTCGCCGCGGCGGGCTTTTTCATATAAACGTTCGCCATCAACCTTTATGGCCGAGTGTGCAGGTGGGTATTGTTGTATATCGCCCATAAATTGTTTACAGGCATTACGTATCTGGTCGTCGGTTAGGTTGCTTGTATCAAAAGTTTCGTCAACTTCGGTTTCCATATCGTACGATGGCGTGGTAGCGCCCAGCACCATGGTGCCGGTATATTCTTTTTCTTCGGCCTGGAAGGTATCTATCTGCTTGGTCATCTTACCGGTGCAGATAATGAGCAGCCCCGTAGCAAGCGGATCAAGCGTGCCGGCGTGGCCCACTTTTAGTTTTAGCGGTTTAAATGAATTACGCAGTTTACCCACCACATCAAAACTTGTCCATTGGTAAGGTTTATTCACCAGCAGCAATTCGCCTGCGGCAAAATCAAATTCTTTATTTTTTGGTTGTGCGTTATCCAATGTGTACGTTTTTGTTGCTGCAAAGGTAATAATTATGCTTGGTTGTTTGGGCGCGAGCAATTACTCACCCCGTCTACGCGTCGCTGGACCTGCCCTCTCTTCCGCAAGCGGTAAAAAGGCTATCACTATTTATATTTACTATTGAACAATTGCCCTCTTTCCGCCGAAGGCGAAGAGAGGGTCGACGAGCGAAGCTAAGTCGGGGTGAGTCCACCGCGTTTATTCAACCTACAATCCTTCTATCTTAAAAATCTTAGTCAATTATGACACAATAAAAACACACAATTAAATACCAATTGGTATATTTGCATCGTGGATAAAGAGTCATCAAAAGCAGAGCGTACGCGCCAGTTCATTATTGAAAAAACCGCGGTTGTTTTCAATAAGAAAGGGTATGCGGGTACGTCATTGTCTGACCTTACCGAGGCTACCGGCCTTACCAAGGGCAGCATATATGGTAATTTTGAAAGCAAGGAAGATGTGGCACTTGCGGTTTTTGATTTTAACACCCTCCGCGTCAGGGAAAAGATCCAGCAGTTAATCGATCAGGAAACTACTTATCACGATAAGCTATTGGTTTATACCAAAGTTTACAGCGATTCTATCTTGGCAGAACGTGGTGGCTGTGCCATATTAAACACAGCAATTGAAGCCGACGACACCAACAATCTGCTAAAAGATAAAGCTTCCAAAGCCATAATCAGGTGGAAGAAAAACATTGTAGAGCTAATACAGGGCGGTATTACCGCAGGCGAATTTAAGGCTGATGTTGATGTTAATCAATCGGCCCTCTCCATCATTGCATTAATTGAGGGTGGTATTATGATAGGTAAGGTAACCGGTAGTAAAGCCAATCTTGAACATATCCTGGCTACTGTAAAATTGCTTATAGACCAAATGAAGAAATAAAAAAATTTGACATAAAATATACCAATCGGTATTTTTTATGATTTAACATTGCACTATCAAAACAAAGAATAAATAGTTAAACGCACAACTTAAAATATACCAATCGGTACAAAATAAAAATGAGCCCGCTAAAAAGACAAGTACTAATAATTACTGTGATCTGCGCCGCTATAATGGAGCTGATAGATACCTCCATCGTAAACGTGGCCCTATCCTACATGAGCGGCAACCTTGGTTCAACGCTTGAGGATACCGCCTGGGTAATTACGTCATACGCAATAGCAAACGTGATCATTATACCCATGACCAGCTTTTTAAGCACCAAACTGGGCAGGCGTAATTATTATATAGGGTCTATCATCCTGTTCACCATTTGTTCGTTTATGTGTGGTAACGCGTCGGGCATTAGCGAACTGGTTTTGTTCCGGTTTTTACAGGGGTTAGGCGGTGGCGCGCTGCTTTCTGTTTCAGCAGCAGTGGTATATGAGCAATTTCCGAAAGAGAAGATCGGCACCGCTAGCGCTTTATTTGGCATAGGCGTGTTTATCGGACCAACCATTGGCCCTACTCTGGGTGGTTACATTACGGAAAATTTTTCGTGGCCATGGATCTTCTACATTAATATCCCCATAGGGATAGCCGCAGCGACCTCATGCTACTTTTTATTAGCCGAACCTACAGTAAAAGCCAAAGCCGGCGGTATTGACTGGACAGGCATTATCCTGCTCACCATTGGTATTGGATCATTACAAACTGTATTAGAGCGCGGTCAGGCAGAAGACTGGTTTGCCAAAGGGTACATTTTAGCGCTTACCATAATAGCCGTGATCAGCCTTACCGCTTTTGTTTTATGGGAGTTGCATACTCCAAATCCTGTCGTCGACTTACGGGTGCTTAAAAGTAAATCATTAAGTGTTGCTGCCATATTAACCTTTATAACCGGAGTGGGTATGTTTACCTCGATATTTTTAACGCCGGTAATAGCGCAAAGATTGCTGGGCTTTACCCCTACAGAAACCGGTTTACTTTTATTACCCGGCGCCATCATAGCTGTGTTCGCGCTGATATTTACGGGGAAGATCCTGCAGAGCGGTGTATCGCCGGTTATTGTGATTTTAGTCGGCTTTATCAGTTTTATATTCTTTAACTGGTCTATGTCGCAGATCAGCCTTGATACATCTGCAAGTTATATTACCACACGATTGATCTTCCGCGCGGTTGGGATGGCTTTGTTAACCGTACCATTAAGCTCGTTGGCCGTATCAAGTTTGCCCGCTAAAGATATGCCGCAGGGGACAGCTTTAAACAACATGATGCGGCAGTTGGGTGGTTCATTCGGTATCTCTGCCATCACTACCTACTCTACCCGCAGAACAGCATCGCACAGGGTTGACCTGATCAGCAATATCACAGCCGGTAATCCCCAGGTAACAGAAAGAGTAAACCGTTTCACCAGCTATTTTCAACATAAAGGTATAGGGCTATTAGACGCACATCAAAAAGCTATAAAAATGGTAGATGTAACTGTGGTAAAGCAATCAACCTTATTAAGTTATATAGATTCTTATATGCTGATAGGCTTATTATTTGCCTTGGCACTGCCTCTGCTTTTACTGGTAATGAAACGCAAAGCCGGGCCGCCAAAACTGGTATTGAATGACCATTAATCATAATTGTTAAATCAATTTAAATAAACAACAAAATGAATATTACAAACAAAACAGTGCTGGTAACCGGTGGTGGTTCAGGCATAGGCTTAGAAATAGCCAAACAATTAAGTGCCAAAAACAATAAAGTTATTATAACCGGCCGCACTGCCGATAAACTGCAAAAAGCTGCAGAAGGCCTTGCTAATGTTACCCCTATTGTTGCCGATATTAATAATCCCGACGACGTAAAAAAATTAGTAACCACCATTACCGCAGATTTTGGCGGATTGGATATCCTGATCAACAACGCGGGTAATGCTTCTGTATATAAGCTTGGCCAAAATGCCAACTCGACACAAATAGCGATTGACGAATTTAACACCAATTTCTTTTCGGTATTGAGCTTAACCGATCAACTTTTGCCTGCATTAACCGCATCGCCAGAAGCTGCTATCGTTACCGTTACATCCATACTGGCATTAACACCACGTAGTACCCTGCCAACTTATTCGGCTAGTAAAGCAGCTTTACATTCGTACACTCAGTCTTTGCGTTTTGAATTGGCAAAAACAACCGGGATCAAAGTATTTGAATTGATGCCGCCGTTGGTAAATACTGATTTTTCAAAAGATATTGGCGGCGAAAACGGTATCCCGCCAAGCCAGGTTGCCGACGACCTGATCAATGCGTTTGAAAACGACACATATGAGATCCACGTAGGTAATACAGCTCAAATTTACAGTCTGTCGCCGGTTGATGCTTTTAATGCCATTAACCAATAACACTAATATTTTTTCTAACTTCATTTTATAGAGTTATAAAAAAATCATGGCGATCTGTCCAGTTTTAAATGGATGGATCGTCATTAGTTTTTAATCACTAAACTCAAATAAAATGAACGACTTCTTATTGATCTTCAGACGCGATGCCAACTTCGACGCGCAATTAACACCTGCACAAATGCAGGAAGTTACTAAACCATGGCAAGACTGGATGGGTAGCCTTGCTGCCCAAAACAAATTAGCCGACAGCGGCAACCGATTGGCTACCGACGGTAAAGTAGTTAAACCGGGCAGCATCATTACCGATGGCCCCTATGTGGAAGTTAAAGAATCCATAGGCGGCTACATCGTGATCCGCGCTTCTTCGCTTGAAGAGGCTGCCGAGCTATCAAAAGACTGCCCGATATTAGCCACAGGCGGCAATGTCGAGGTAAGGCAAATTTTACCTATGCAGCGCTAAATTTAATGTCCCTGCAATTGCAGGGGCATTACTTATATTATGCAACAAGATCAGCTTATACCACATTTATACCGGACCGAGTATCGCAAAATAATTGCCGTACTGGCGCGCCTGTTTGGTTTTGAGCATATCCAGATAGCCGAAGATATTGCCAGCGATACTTTTTTGCTGGCCTCAGAGACATGGGGTAAAACCCGGTTACCAGATAACCCGGCCGCATGGCTTTACACCGTAGCCAAAAATAAGGCGAAGGACTATTTAAAGCATAATGCCATTTTCAATGAAAAGGTTGCCACCCAGATAAAAAATGAAATTCAGCAAACCGAAGATGTTGAGATAGATCTATCCGAAGAAAGCATAAATGACAGCCAGTTGCAAATGATGTTTGCCATTTGCCAGCCCCTGATCCCAGCCGAAGCGCAGATAGGTTTGGCGTTGCGCATTCTTTGCGGTTTTGGGATAGATGAAATTGCCGACGCTTTTTTATCCAACAAAGAAACCATCAACAAACGCCTTTTCAGGGCGAAGGAGAAATTACGTGAACAAAACGTCAAGATCGAGTTCCCGGATAGTAAAGAGATAAACAAACGGTTGGATACAGTACTGCTTACTTTGTACCTGCTATTTAACGAGGGCTATTATTCAAGCAGCGGCAATACTAACCTGCGCAGGGAACTGTGCCTTGAGGCCATGCGTTTAAATTATTTGCTGATCCAAAATCACGCTACCGATCTGCCCATTGTAAACGCCTTATTTTCATTGATGTGTTTTCATGCTTCGCGGTTTGACGCACGGATGGATAAGGATGGCGAGATCATTCTTTACGATGACCAGGACAGCAGCTTGTGGAATGATGAACTGATATCGCGCGGCACTTATTACCTGGTTCGCGGCGCCAAAGGCCCGCAATTAACCCGTTACCATATAGAGGCTACCATTGCCTACTGGCACACCCAAAAGCAGGATAGCCCCGAAAAATGGGACAATGTTTTACAGCTATACAACAAGCTACTTATACTTGAATACTCGCCCATGGCAGCACTTAACCGCACCTACGCCTTGGCCAAAGCCAGGGGAAAAGCAGAGGCCATTATTGAGGCCGAAAAACTAACCCAACTGGCAGATAATCATTTATACCACTCATTACTGGCCCACCTGTACACAGGCATTGATCAGCAAAAAGCCCTGCAACATTTACAATCCGCCTTAAAGCTCACAAAAAATCAAGCTGAAAAGAACCGGATCAAAAAGAATATTGAGGAGTTGGAAAACTAATATCGAACACCGAATGTCGAATAAAGAATAATGAACAAAAGCATCCACTTCTATATTCTGTATTCAAAATTCATGATTCGGTATTAGTAAAAGACTTTGCTATTAATTCCCCCTTTAGGGGGTTAGGGGGCAAAAAGAAGAGCTCCTGATGGGCAGGAGCTCTTACTAACCAATTATAAACCAATATATGAGAAAGATATGCTTTTTGAATTTCATCAATCAGCACATTACGTTAGATCGTGTTGTTGAATAACAGTATACAAACGTTGTGCCGAACAAAAAAATTGTAGCTTATTGTACACATAACACGTTTGTTACATACACATGGTTACGCATAAAAAAGAGCGCCTGTTTTACAACAAGGCGCTCTTTCAATATTTTTATAAGTGTCTTAAACTGTGTGCAGTACGTTTGTAGAATAGTACAATATAATAATAACTATGCCTGCAAGTATGCGGTAAAAACCGAAAAGCTTAAAGCCTTTTTGCTCTAAAAATGTAATGAATGATTTAATGGCTAACAATGCCACAACAAATGCTATTGCACTGCCAATTAGTAAGGTCACTATGTCCTGGTGCATCTCGGCAGCGCTTATCGTATTATGTTTATAAAAATCGTACAAGTCTTTTATTGTCGCGCCAAACATGGTAGGTACGGCTAAAAAGAAAGAGAACTCGGCAGCGGCCTTGCGGCTTAGCTTTTGGGTCATACCACCAACTATTGAAGCACCAGAGCGCGATACACCCGGCACCATGGCAAGGCATTGAAAAAAGCCGATTTTAAGCGCTGTCAAATGCGAGATCTGCTTTTCGTCGTCAATGGTTGGTTTATTGAACCATTCGTCAACAAACAACAGGATAACACCGCCCACAACAAAAGCAACAGCCACAATTAGTGGGCTTTCTAAAAGCATATCTATTTTCTTTTTCAGCAGCAACCCAAAGATCACCGCAGGGATAACGCCAATGACCAGCTTTACATAAAAATCAATAGAGCGAAAAAATCTTTTAAAATATAACACCACTACCGCCAGGATAGCGCCTAACTGGATAACGATCTCAAAAAGTTTAACAAATTCGTCTTTGCCTATGCCCATTAAAGCACTGGCAACTACCAGGTGCCCTGTTGACGACACCGGCAAAAACTCGGTCAGTCCTTCAATTATTGCAAGGACGATTACGTGAATAATATTCATTGTGGGGTAAGGTTTGTGGTAAAGCTATAAAATACTACTTCGTCTCGGGCTTTTTCAAGATAGCGTAAAATCCAATACCGAAACCGGCCAATACAACTATCGGGGCTATAACTATTTTGGTAGTGCTGTAAATATCAGTAGTGCCAGACATCAGTACAAAACCAAATGCCACAACAGCTATGCTGATGATGAACCAGGTGTAATTGCTTTTTTCGAATATAAATTTAACAGGTGTAGTTGCCTGTGTTTTTGTTGCTGCTTTTGCTGCCGGTTGAGTGGTCTTTGCCATATCTTAATGAGTGAATTATTGAATTAGTGATTGAGCGATGACATCTGAAACAAATCAGAAATTGAACTTCCGAAATCCGAAATCATTGACCGCTTATCTGTATAAATCGTATATTTTTAATCTTAAAAATTTGTTTACCGCAAGGTAGGTGCTAAAGGCTGATATAAATATACCGAGACCGATTACGCCTAAAAACACAATACCAAACTCGGTACGGTTTTGCAATATCACCAGGTCGGGTATCTCTACATTAGCCAGGTACAATGTGCCTACCAATATAATTACGGCAATTAAGCCGCCTAACAAACCATGCCATAATCCGTATAATAAAAACGGCTTGCGGATAAATCCTTTAGTCGCCCCTACCAATTGCATCGACTTAATTAAAAACCGCTGTGAGTAAATTGCCAGCCTGATGGTATTATTGATCAGCGCTACAGATACTACTACAAATATGCCGGTAAAGGCTAAAATTACCAGTGTGATCGAAGTTAAATTGGCGTTCATCTGGTCGACCAGCGACTGTTGGTATTTAACCTCTTTTACCAATGGATTTTTTAGCAGCTGATCCTTAAACTTAGTGATCTTGGCATTATTGGCATAATCGGCATTCAGGTAAACATCCAGCGATTGAGACAAGGGGTTATAGCCCAAAAATTTCACAAAGTCTTCACCCAGGTCTTTTTGCAGATTGCGGGCGGCCAGTTCTTTACTTACGTAAATAGCCTGTTTAACAGCAGGGTTACTTTCCAGTTGGGTTTGTAACTGACGTACGTCGGTTTCGTGAGCGGCATCGTCAACAAAAATATTAAGGACGATATTTTCTTTTACGTAACGCGACAGGTTATTAGCATGCACCAGTATCAGGCCCAGTAAACCAATCATCAGCAATACCATAGCTATACCAAATACGGTTGATATGTAAATGGTCTTTGTTTTATTTGCCGATTCGCTTACTTCAAATTCTTCCATAGCATGCTATTAGTTTCTGCGAAATTAAGAAACCCTGCCTAAAGGTAAAAGTTTATATTTTATTAATTGGGTTTTAGAGGGAGTTTAACATAATTTAACGCCTTTGTTATCTTGGCTTTGCTGCCATTTTAAGCATAGCGAGAAAACTTAAACAAGTGCTTAGTAGTAAAGCGTAAAAGATTTCTCCTCGTTCCTCGTTCGAAATGACAAGCCGGTTAATAAACAAAACCGTTTGCCACCTGTTATTACCTTATGACAAAGCCAGCAAACTCAACAGATAAAGCATCGCCTGCGGATACACCAACCCACAGGCCAAACGATAACGGCGGCAAAAGCAAAGTGCGCGCAGCCGACAAAGAATACGATGCAAAAAATCCGCACGGCGGCGACATCGCCAATAAGCACGAAAAGGAAGAGCAACCCGTAGGGCCGGGTAAGGGTTGAGTTGGCAGTTTTTAGTTTGCAGTGGGCAGCTAATAAAGTTTAATACAAAGTAAAATTGCCTGCTGATAACTGTTCACTGCTAACTGACAACTGCCCACTGCAAATTGCCAACTAACGCGCTATCCCCGTCGAGTTAAACTGCAGATCGTACAGTTTGCGGTAGTAGCCGTGTTCAATGCGCAGCAGTTCCTGGTGAGTACCCATTTCTTTGATCTCGCCGTGATCCAATACGATGATCTTGTCGGCGTTTTGGATGGTCGACAAACGGTGAGCGATAACTATGGCCGTACGGCCTTGCATCAGCTTGTTAATGGCGTTTTGGATCAATATTTCGGTTTCTGTATCTACGGATGAAGTAGCCTCGTCCAATACTAAAATTGCGGGGTCATAAACCAGCGCGCGGATAAAGGAGATCAGCTGTGCCTGTCCGGCAGATAAGGTAGCACCGCGTTCCATCACATTGTAATCATAACCGCCGGGCAGGCGCTCAATAAAGTCATGCGCGCCCACATCTTTTGCTGCCGCGATGATCTGCTCACGGTTTATCTGTTCATTATTCAGGCTGATGTTGTTAGCAATGGTATCTGTAAACAAAAACACATCCTGTATCACCGTTGCAATTTGCGAACGCAGATAGTTCACATCATATTTCATGATGTTTACGCCATCAACCTCCACTTCACCCTTCCCTATCTCATAAAAACGGTTCAGGATGTTTATGGTAGATGATTTACCTGCGCCGGTAGCACCCACCAGCGCCAAAGTTTCGCCGGGCTTTACATGGAAATTGATGTTCTTTAGCACCCAATTTTCATCATTATAAGCAAACCATACATTTTTAAAAGCTATTTCGCCATGTAACCTTTCCGGTCTTAACGTACCGGTGTTAACGGCTACTTCATCAGTATCTAAAACTTTAAAGATCCTGTCGGCACCAACCATACCCATTTGCAGCGTATTAAATTTATCTGCCAGCTGGCGGATAGGACGGAACAGAATATTCAGCAATAAAATAAACTCGGTTATTACACCGGGCGTAATAATTTTATTTGATGCAGACAGCGACGCCAGCTGCTGGTCGGACAGGATGCGTTTGCAGCCATACCAAACTAACAAACCAATACACAAGGCAAACAAGATCTCGACCACCGGGAAAAATATAGAGTAATACCAGTTAGACCGAATGTTGGCATCCCTATATTTTAAGTTGACAGCTTTAAACTTGCGCATCTCCTGCTCTTCGCGTGCAAAGTTTTGAATGATGCTGATGCCCGAGATATGCTCGGCTAAAAAAGTATTCAAATGCGCAACCTGTGTACGCACCTCCTGGAAAGACGATTTAATAGCCTCTTTAAAAACGTAAGTTGATGCAAACAAAAACGGCATTGGTATCAGGGTGATCAGCGCCAGCTTCCAATCCTGCACCAGCATATAAATAATAACCACAAACACCAGCAGCAAATCGCCGATAATGGATATCAATCCTTCCGAGAAAATATCGGCAATGGTTTCCAGGTCAGAAACCGTGCGGGTAATCAGCATACCTATCGGGGTACGGTCAAAGTACTTTAAACGCAGACTGGTGATATGATTAAAAATATCTATCCGCAGATCACGGATCACCGACTGGCCAAGCGCGTTGGTTAAGTACGTTTGATAATATTGGGCCACAGTTTGGATAATCAGCAGGCCGATCATCAGCTCGACCATAAACAGCAGGCCGTTATAATCATTCAGCATGATATGATCGTCAAGCGTTTGTTTGATCAGGATAGGCTGGGCCAGGGCACTTACGGCCAAAAACACGGTTAAAAACGCGGACACCACAAACGTGGTATTATACGGCTTAACGTAATGCATTACCCGTTTAAGTAATTTCCAGTCGAATGCCTTACCGGTTACGCCCCCTCCGCCCCCTGAAGGGGGTACTTTTGAAGTATCTTTTTTAGGATCTTTTTCTTTATCGTCGCTCACTAAATCAAAGGTAGTGCTTAATTTTAAAACAATTCAAACTTGTAACTATTGTTCCCCCTTTAGGAGGTTAGGGGGCGGATACTTCACCTCCGTTAAATATAACCCGCATGCAGGTACAGAAGTGCCGGCATTGCTGCGATTTTTGCTTTCAATGATATTTCGTACCGCTTCGGGGGCCATCTCTTGCCTGCCCACCATAAGTAAGGTGCCCACTATAGCTCGTACCATGTTACGCAAAAAGCGATCTGCCGAGATATGGAAGATGATACTGCCATCATCGGTCTTTAACCATTCGGCCCTGTTTATTTTGCAGTTGTTGGTTTTAACCTGCGTATTTGATTTGCTGAAACAGCTAAAATCGGTATATTCCATCATGATCTTAGCCGCCTGGTTCATCAGTTCCAGATCTGGCTCATCACGCAGCAACCACGAGTAATTATTTTTAAACGGATCTTTATTAAAATGGATATGATATTGATATGAGCGCAGCGTGGCGCTAAAGCGCGCATGCATCTCGTCATCTACTTCAAAAATATTCTTTACAGCAATATCACGAGGCAGGATCGAATTTAAACTACGATCCATTGTAGTCAAAACATGCCCGTCAAAAGCTCCCCCTTCAGGGGGCTGGGGGGTAAAATGCGCGAAAAACTCTTTAGCATGTACCCCGGTATCCGTACGGCCGCAACCAACCGTTTCAATAGGCTCACGCAACACGGTCGATAGCGCTTTATCCAATACCTCCTGCACAGTAACCGCATTAGGCTGTGTTTGCCAGCCATGGTAGTTGGTACCGTCGTAAGAGAGTTCAATAAAGTAGCGCCTCATTTTTGCCATCGGGCAAAAATAGTGATTAGTTAATTAGTGATCAGAGATTAGTTAAAGCATTATACCTAATCTCTGATCTCCAGCCTCTAATCTCTAAGAAATGTATTCCTTGTAAATAGTTTCAAACAGAAACTTATTCTCAACCGCCGTATCAAAAGGCTGATCAAGGAAGGTGTTACTATATCCGATTGATTTGGCCAGGTTTTTTAAAACTTTAAAATAGGTTACTTCAATACCCTCAATGATCTGGATATAAAATAAGATGAACACATCACGTTCGGCGGGTGTCTTGCCTGATTTTATGACCGACAAATAGGCTTCCAGCGTCATGGCTTTCATCCCCAGCACACTTGTTTTTGCGGGCGCACTATGGACAGACCGGTAGATCTCGTCCATCTGCAGGATCTGGTTATTGGTGTCGTTGCGCAACTCGTCAACAGCTAATTTTAACTGCTGCAGCGACGCGATTATTTCGATCTCGTTAAAAAATTCAAGCAGGTGCTGTTTACCGAAGTAAATGCCGTTTAAATGTTCAAGAAAAATTCGTTTCAGGTGATTGTCTTCAATCTTCACATCTTTCGGAGAGATTGAAGCTCCAGGGGTATCGGCCATGTACTGTACTAATTAGTACCCTAAAGCTACGATTTTATTTATAATATAATAATGTACTGCCTGCATGATAATTATATCAAAAGCCGCAATTATATTTGCCACATATTTTATCTATCATGTTACAACGTATCCAAACTATATATCTTTTATTTGCCGGGCTGGTATTGGCGGCCCTGTTTCTTTTTCCGCTGGTACACGGCGTTTATGTAAACGGTAAGCCGGTAACCATTATGGTAACAGGCATTTTCCAGGATGTGAACGGGCAATCCGTCCACACGGATTTCTTCACACTGCTTAGCATAGGCACGGCATTAGTTGCGCTATTGCCTGTTGCTACCATCTTTTTTTACAAGAACCGCAAAAAGCAGATCTACTTTTGCTATGGCTTATTACTGATTATAATTGGGTATAGCTACTGGGTGTCGCAGGCGGTTAAGAATGTTATTGGTACCGCTTATGTTAATATGAGTAATTTCGGTATCGGCATTATTTTACTCTCATTAAGCCTGCTATTGATCGTACTGGCGCAAAAATCCATACAAAAAGACGAGAAGCTGGTACGTTCTGCTGACAGACTGCGTTAATTTCCAATATGAAAACCTGGCAAAAAATAGTACTGTTCAGCCTTACGTGCGTGGCGTTTATTGGTATAGACCGTATAACCAAGCAACTGGCCAAAGAACATTTAATGTATGCAGAGCCTAAATCATACTTTCATGATACCTTTCGTTTTGAGTATGTAGAGAATACCGGCGCGGCCCTAAGCTTTGGCGACGACTTACCCAAAGCCGCAAGTTTTTGGCTGCTAAGCATAGTGCCGTTGTTAATAATGATCGCATTATTTATTTACGTGATCAGGCAGATCAACAACTTTACCACGTTTAAATTATTTCTTTTTACACTGATCATAGCCGGCGGGCTTGGCAATATCATCGACCGCATTGCGTACGATCGCCACGTGACCGATTTCATGAACATGGGTATCAGCGACCTCCGCACCGGCATTTTCAACGTAGCCGATATGTATATTACCGCAGGTGTTATCGGTTTATTTATTGTTTATAACAGTAAGAATAAAGGGCTGTTAAAGCCGGATAATGTTTAGGGCAACGGCTTTTGTCTAGCGCCCCTGATATTAATAAGTTCGATTTGCTTTTTGCGTGGTTTGATACGATAGGTTAATATCGTAAGCGGATTTATTGGGCCTCTGTGAAGATTTTTGTGCCTGACAGACTTCCTTAATAACTCGGGATGCAGCATCAAGCTTTCAAAAAACCTATTGGTTTCAATTACAAATCTTGAAATCTCTCTGTCCGACCAATTACTTTCGAGATAATTTATTATGTTATCGTATCCCTTTACAGCCCGCTTGGTCCAGACTATTTCGAAAGCCATTTTTGATATTTAGCCATCACTTCTTTATGAGGTATTACCTCGCCCCTATCGGCCTGAGCCAAGCCTTCTGCAATTTGTTCTTTTTCTATTTCGCTTATATCATCCCACCAATCGTTCTGCTCTTTTTCTTTTAAAGCTATAAAACTTTTAATTACCGATGGTTCAGTCACTTCCGTAAGCCACCTTATTAAATCTAATTTTTCAGCCTGAATATCCATAACAACTTATCTATTAAACATAAAATTAAAAAAACTTCTTTCACAAACCTATTTTTTTAAACATAATGCACACTTGCAATACTCAATAATAAACCCTACCTTTGCGCCCGATTTGGCGATGTAGCCAAATACGTTATTTTAAATCATGAACCCATTTTTAAATCTGGGAATCCGTCATGATATTGTTAATGCCATCTCTGAGTTAGGGTTCGAAAACCCTACACCAATCCAGGAACAGTCAATCCCGGTATTGTTAACAGGCAGCAACGATTTTGTCGGATTAGCCCAAACCGGGACCGGTAAGACTGCTGCCTTTGGCCTGCCACTATTAGAACTGTTGGATTTCGAAGAAAATCATCCACAGGCACTTGTTTTATGCCCAACACGCGAGCTTTGCTTGCAAATTGCTAATGACATAAAGAACTACTCCAAAAAAATGGACAACGTTAACGTTGTTGCCGTTTATGGCGGAGCCAGTATTTCTGACCAGTTACGCCAGATCCGTCGTGGTGTACAAATTGTTGTTGCTACACCTGGCCGTATGCTTGATATCATCAACCGTAAGGCTATTGATTTTACACAGGTAAAATTTGTAGTATTGGATGAAGCTGATGAAATGCTCAATATGGGCTTTCAGGAAGATATTGACAGTATCCTGTCTACTACACCGGAAACCAAGAAAACATGGTTGTTTTCTGCAACTATGCCGGCCGAAGTTAGGCGCATAGCTAAAAAGTACATGAATGAGCCGTTTGAGCTTACCATGGGTACTAAAAACACCGGCAACGCTAACATTGAGCACGAGTACTACATTGTACGTGCCCGTGATAAGTACGCCGCATTTAAACGCATTGTTGATTTTAACCCCGATATCTTTGGTATTGTATTTTGCCGTACCAAGATCGAAACTCAGGACATTGCCGAAGCGTTAATGAAAGATGGTTACAATGCCGATTCATTACACGGTGACCTGTCACAACAACAACGCGATAAAGTAATGAAACGCTACCGCGAGCGTAACCTGCAATTATTAATTGCTACTGACGTTGCCGCACGTGGTATTGACGTTAACGACGTAACACACGTTATTAACTATTCATTACCTGACGAGGTTGAGAATTACACCCACCGTAGTGGCCGTACAGCACGTGCCGGTAAAACAGGTGTATCTATCTCTATCATCAACGCTAAAGAATTAGGCAAGATCCGCCAAATAGAAAGAAGCATAGGCAAAAAATTTGTTAAAGCTGATATCCCTACAGGTTTTGACGTTTGCGAAAAACAATTATTCTCTATCGTACATAAAATACATGACGTTGAGGTTAATGAGCAGCAGATAGAACAATATCTTCCGCGCATTATGGAAGAGTTTAAAGATCTTACTAAAGAAGATTTCATTAAACGTTTTGCATCTATCGAGTTTAACCGCTTCTTAGATTATTACAAAAACGCGCCTGATCTGAACGCTCCTGTTGAAGAAGGTCGTTTTGACCGTGACCGTGGCGAACGCGGAGATCGCGCACCACGTGATTTTGGCGGCAAATCAGAATATACCCGTTTATTTATAAACTTAGGTTCTGTTGATGAATTTAACCGTGGCGACCTGTTAGGTTACATTTGCAACAATGCCAAAATTAGCGGCCGTACAGTAGGTAAAATAGATGTTAAGGGTGTTTACTCTTTCTTTGAAGTACCTAATGATGAGTCTGCAAAAGTGATGGAAGCTTTTAAAGGTGTTGAATTTAAAGGCCGTGAAGTAAGGATAGAAGTATCAGGCGAAGGTACAAGCACCAGCCGTAGTGGTGGCGACCGTCGTGAAGGCGGTTACCGTGGTGGCGAACGTCGCGAAGGTGGCGGTGGCTACAACCGTAGTGGTGGTGGTGGTGGCGAGCGTCGCGAAGGCGGTTACAGAGGTAACAGCAATCCTAACAACGCCGGTTTCCGCGATTTTTCAGGCAAACGCCGTGAAGATCGCCCGGAACGCAGACGCAGGTTTTAAGTTAATTTGTGATTAGAGATCAGAGATTAGTTAGACCCAATTTGACTAATCTCTGATTAACTAACCTCTGATCACTCAAAAAAATAGTTTTTAGTTTAGTTTTAGTTACAGGGCCTCTTCGATTAATCGGAGGGGCTTTTGTTTTGGGAGTAATTATCGTAAACAAAAAAAGACCAAAAGCCGGCGAACAATTGTGAAAACCGGTTTTTGATCTTTATTTTGACTTTCGTCAAATCCTTTAAATTACGACATACTTAAAAGCAAGATAGCAGTAAGTACGTGCACGGCTATTAATGCATATGTTTTCATAATGCAGATGGTAGTTTGTGTGTATATGACCTTTTAGTGTTTTAAAGGTTTAGTTCTTAATTCAGATTTTTTCAGGTATTGATAATGACCGCGTTTATCAACATAATAATAGCGCGAATGCTTGTCAATATATACCAATTCGCCGGTTGGCGCCCAGTGGTTTTTATACCTTTTACCGGTAACGGCGGCGGCGCCTTTTACACTTACTTCTGATGTTTTATGGCCTACATCTTTTGCAGCTACTGCGGTTGCATGGCCCGCATCTTTTGCGGCACTACCAATTTTATGACCCACGCTATGATCCTGGGCATTTACCAATGTCACAGAGAAGATCCCTGCAGACAATAAAGCGATTGTGAATTTATTTTTAGTTTTCATGGGTATTGTTTGTTGTGTAGGCTTTGTATTACAATTTTACTGCCAATAGATTTTTACAGTTGTATTTTAACCTATTACTGTTAGAGTGTATATTTTTTTAATCAGTGTTTAATTAAAACATGCTACACTTGCCCTATTGTGATTGCTATATACCTGCGACTTTTTAAGAGATCTTATCCCCTAAACCACAGCCAATCTCTCATCGCTAATTTTCCGGTTTCGTGCGATCAATGAGGTGATTATTAATAATTTATTCGTTTATTTATCTATCCAATTATTACAGCCAATAAATCTACAAGGAGTTGTTATGCAAAAAATCACCGCATTTTTGATCATTCTGATATCCGTATCGCTTACAGCAAAAGGACAAAACAGCACTGCTGCAACAGAAAAGCAACAATTAAAATGGTTTACAGATGCCCGGTTTGGTATGTTTATCCATTGGGATATGTCGAGCATTGCCGGTACAGAGATCAGCTGGTCGCGTAAAGGATCAAAACCTTTAGATATTTTCGGTGATCCGGCAGGTTATGTAGAAGATCCCGTTTATGATCATCTGTATGAAAAATTTAACCCGACAAGCTTTAATGCGACCGCATGGGTTAACCTGGCAAAAGCGGCAGGTATGAAATATATAGTTTTCACCGCAAAGCATCATGGTGGTTTTTGTATGTGGGACACCAAACTTACCGGCTATTCGATCATGCATACTCCTTATGGAAAAGATGTTATAAAACAGTTAGCCGATGCCTGCCACAAAGCCGGTATTAAGTTTGGCATCTATTATTCGCCGCGCGATTGGCATAATCCACAATATGGCATTGGTGATAACAAAGCATATGTAAGCTACATGAACGGCCAGGTGAAAGAACTGCTGACCAACTATGGCAAGGTTGACATTATTTGGTGGGATAGTTATGGCAAAGGCGACCTGGTAAATTTCTGGAACATAAGCGAAACATTTGACCTGGTGAAAAAACTACAACCCAACATTGTTATGAATAACAGGCTTGCCGTACTTGGTGACTATAATAAACAGCCGGCACCCTACGTTGGCGATTGGGACACCCCTGAACAAAACATAGGCAGCTTTCAAAATACACGCCCATGGGAAAGCTGTATGTCTATTGTGGCAACGCCCGATGGCGGCGGCTGGTCTTATCGCCCGGATGGTAAGATCCGCTCTTATGAAGAATGCATTAAAGGGCTTATCAATTGCGCTACCGGCGACGGTAATCTTTTACTGGATGTAGGCCCAGACGCAACCGGGATCATTCCTGCCGACCAGGCCAACAGGTTAACAGAGATGGGTACCTGGTTAAAAAAATATGGGGAAAGTATTTATGGTACTAAAGGCGGACCGTATAAAAACGACCAGTGGGGCGGCGCTACCTTTAAAGAGAACAAAGTGTACCTGCACATTGCCAAATGGAACGGTAATCAATTACGCTTACCTGATTTGAAAGCTAAAATTTTAAAATGCGGCAACCTTACCAATCCGCAAAACAAACCGGCACTTACACGTGATGGTAAATACTTAACTATCACTTTACCACCCGCCCAGCAAGACAATATCGATACCATCATTACACTTGAACTGGGCGACAATGCATCAAAAGAAATGATCGGCGGTGCGCCAATAGTGGTTTCGTAGATCAGTTATTTGTTTGACGAAGAAGCATACGCCGTACATATCGGATCGCCAATTACTATGCCCATCCAGCCTTCTAAGCGCGACGCGGCGTAGAAACTTTCGGCCAGGGTCCAGCCACGGGTGTAGCGGTTAAATAAGATGCTTGGCGAGGCTATCCCCTGCAATAAGGGCTCGTCGGTATAGCCTTTAACGCCGGTTACGCCCTGCGCTACAAGGTCTTCAATCAGCGATTGCCCGCCGGTAGTTGGTAACAATGTACGTGCACTGGTAGATACCGCAGTTTCTGCAATGGCCCCGGGTGAAAAATATAGTGAATTGTAATTGGCCGCGCTATAATGACCGTCATTACTGCCCCATGAAACATAACCGGCAAGGTTATTTTTATGGCCAATAAAATCAGCCGTAGTATCATACAGTACAGGGATATTTTTTGATTTGAGATAATTATAAGCTACACCCATGTCTGAATTATATTCGCCATAAGCACTTTCTTTTACAATTGTGAGGCTTTGGCCTGGCTTATAATTTGCCGGAAGTAAAGTGTATGGCTGTGCGGCCTTATTCAGAAAGTCGAAATCAGAACAGGCATCCAGCAAGATCTGGCCCTCGTTTTTAACTCCGTTCTTCAAATTATTTTCTGCCGCTAATGAACGCGTGGTGACGGCGATAGCGTCGGCCAGCGTGTAGCCATCAAGCCGGGTAACCATATAACCGCCAAAGGCTTTATGGCTGAACCGGGTTTCGCTGTTAAAAAATTTATTGACCCAGGCTGTCCCGACGTAAGTAGAGCCATAATTGGGGTCACTCACATTAACCACACTTGAGGCTGCGTTTTTTTCGTAGCCAAGGGTGGCCACCCGGCTATCTAACGAACAGTCACCCTCATAAGGCTTATTCGGCACATTACTTATCCTCATGGGTACACCTTTGGTAAAAACAATAAAATCAATATTACTATGGGTATTAAGATAAGCCAGTAACGGCGTTTCGATAGCGGTAACATAATCAGGATAAGCAATAGTTTCCCGATACTGGCTTACAGCGCCATCCGGACAATTGATACTTATAGAATTGGTAACCCCACGGCGTTTCATATAGTCATCTGCTATGGCGACGGAAATAGGGCTATTTGCATTTTTTACCACTAAAACTCTACTAATTAGTGACGGGTTTTGCTCAGTTCCAGTTGCAGGTGCAGTTGCTTTTGAACTTGAATGCTGCTTTGAACATGACATCGTTAAAGATGCGAGGAGAAATAATAAAATTTTAGTTTGCATACACTACATTATTATTGTTTTTCTTGAAACTTACATTTATAAAACTAACAATAATTATAATAATCTTATAGCTGCACGCCGCCACAGGCGAGAACGCTTGCGGGAGCGACAGAGGAAGCATTTGATATATGTGTTAGGAGGCATCTATAAAAGCACAAAATGGAAGTAATTATTTTGCACTTTTAATCCAATTCATTTTAAAAACTACAAAAATATTTTCGCTAGCTCTTGTAGAGCTTATTAAACCAGATTGAAGATATATAAAAACTGAATCTCTGAATAAACAATAAAATTCAATTATCTTCTCATTCTCCGTACGCCCTACATATCGGGTCGCCTATTACTATGCCCATCCAGCCCTCTAATCGCGACGCGGCGTAGAAACTTTCTGCCAGTGTCCAGCCTTGGGTATAGCGGTTAAACAGGATACTTGGCGAAGCTATGCCTTGCAATAATGGCTCGTCGGTATAACCTTTAACGCCGGTTATGCCCTGCGCAACAAGGTCCTCAATTAACGACTGCCCGCCTGTGGTTGGCAAAAATGTCCGCGCGCTGGTAGACACCGCTGTTTCGGCAAGCGCGCCCGGTGCAAAGTTCAGGGTATTGTACGCAGTGGCCTGGTAATGGGTATCGTTACTGCCCCATGAAATGTAGCCTGCAAGATTTTTCTTACCGCCAATAAAGTTAACCGTAGTATCATACAGCGCCGGGATATTTTTTGATCTGAGGTAATTGTACGCTACACTCATATCCGAATTATATTCGCCGTAGGCGCTTTCTTTAATAATGGCGATACTTTGCCCCGGTTTATAACCTGTCGGGATCAGTGTATAAGGTTGCGCCGCCCTGTTAGGATATCCAAAATCAGAACAGGCGTCCAGCAGGATAGGCCCTTCGTTTTTAATTCCGTCCTTTAAATTCTTTTCTGCCGCTAATGATCGCGTAGTGACGGCCATGGCATCGGCCTGGGTATAACCATCAAGTCGCGTTACCAGGTAACCGCCAAAGGCTTTATGGCTAAAACGAACCTGGCTGTTAAAAAACTTATTGGCCCAGGCCGTGCCAACATAAGTGGCGTTATAAGCCGGATCGCTTACATTGATCACGCTTGAAGCGGCGCTTTTATCATAGCCAAGAGTAGCCACCCGGCTATCTAAAGCACATACGCCCCCATAAGGCTTACCCGGCGTATTGCGCACCCGTATAGGTACGCCCTTGGTAAAAACAATAAAATCAATATTTGGATGCTTTTTGAGATAAGCCAGCAACGGAGTTTCAATAGCGGTAACATAATCCGGGTAGTTAATGGTTTCTGCATCCTTATTAACAGCGCCATCAGGGCATTGGATTGTTAACGAATTGGTAACAGCGCGGCGTTTCATATAATCGTCTGCAACGGCTATAGATATAGGGCTATTGACATTTTTCACAACCAATACCCTATTGGTTAACTTACCATTTTGCGCGTGAGCTATGCGTGTAAGCCCCCCAAAAATGACAAAAAGGGCAACGGTATATACTTTCATAAATAAATCAGGTGTGTTAGGTACATAATTAAATAGCTTTATCTTTATAAGTATCATCTAATAGCTATTATGGAAGCTAATATAGTCAAATCAGAACACTCATCTTACAATACCCGCACGGATGATTTTGGTAATTTGTGGGTAAGTAATATGGAGAACACGTTGTTTTATGCGCCGGCAAATCATACAAAATATCAAATTGACGACAAATTTGAATTTCAAAGCACCGCTAATGCATTTGGACAAGCCTTGGGCTTAGAAAGGCTACAGGAATTGGAAGATAAAAAAGAAAGACTTTCAACATCATTTTGGTTATCATTCGACGGAAAAATAAAAGAGGTGGATTTTTTAACAGCGGCAGACTCAACAATTGACATTAATGAATTTGAAGCGATGGAAACCGCACTGAAATCCATATTATCATTCAACATTACCTGGCTCGAAGAACCATCGAATAGTGATTTTGCAGGGATTAGCCGGTCCGTTTCTTTTGATCTTATTATCAAAATACTAAAGGGCCATCATATTTTTCAAACTAAAATAACGCAAGTGACACTTTCTCCGCCACCACCGTTATTGTAGTGATAGTCCTATAAGCTTACAAATCATTATGATAACCGATAATATCTTAATTTAGCTGTTCGGCCAGCTTTTTCATTTCGCTTGCCGGCGAGCGTTTCTGATATAATATGGCATAAACCGCCTCAACTATGGGCATGCTTACGTTATATTGTTTATTAACCTCGTGCAGGCAATTTACGGCGTAGTACCCCTCGGCAATCATGTTCATTTCTAACTGTGCCGAGGTAACAGTGTAGCCCTTCCCTATCATATTACCAAAGGTACGGTTACGGCTAAACTGCGAGTAAGCGGTAACCAGCAGATCGCCCAGGTAGGCCGACTCCTTAATATCGCGGGTAATAGGGTGTACGGCGTCAACAAAGCGCATTAACTCGCGGATAGCGTTCGAGATGAGCACCGCCTGGAAATTATCACCGTAGCCAACACCATGACAAATGCCGCCGGCTATAGCATAGATATTTTTCAGTACCGCGGCATATTCGGTACCGTAAATATCATCAGAAACGATGGTTTTAAGATAGCGAGTGTTCAGCATTGCGGCAAAATCGGCAGCCAGGGTCGGGTCACCCGACGCGATGGTTAAGTAAGATAATTTCTCTAATGCAACTTCTTCGGCATGGCATGGCCCACTGATCACCGCGAAGTTATTGAACGACATATCATACTTCCTGTTCAGAAACTCGCCTATGATCAGGTTCTCATCAGGCACTATACCTTTTATGGCCGATACGATCTTCTTGCCTTCAAAATCGTCCGGGGTGATATCGGCTAAAGCTTCCTTCAAAAAAGCGGCGGGCACATTCAGCAAAATAATATCCGCCTGCGCTATCAGCGTTTTAAGGTCTGACGAGACATTCGCGGCAGGCACCTTTATTTCAACCGAACTCAGGTAATTAGGGTTATGGCCAAATTTGTGCACATGCTCAACCGTTTGCGGGTTACGCATCCACCAAAAAATCTCTTTCGGGGTGGTGTTATCGGTAAGCATTTTAATATTGGCCGTAGCCCAGCTACCCCCGCCAACAACCAGTATTTTGTTGTTTTTATCTTGCATCAAATAATTATCGCCAGGCTTACTGGCAGCACAAAGTTAAGGTTGATGTGCAGATATGCAAATGTGTTATGAAACGAGGGGTGTCATGTTGAGGCTATCGAAACATGCGGGCAGGCCTTTGCGCTCACCCTTCGAGTGCCTCAGGGTGACAGCCCGGTATTAAAAAAGGCCAACTATCGGTCAGCCTCATCATTATCTTATCTGCATATCCGCACATCCACGCGTCTGCACATCTACTTACCGTCCTTATTATCGGTAAACAGTTTTGATTTATCTACTTTTTCAACCTCGGCGCCATCCTTTAATGTTTTAGAAATGGCCGGGTATGGGGCAGATACCACTTCGTCGCCGGCTTTAAGGCCGGTCAATACCTGTATATACATATCGTCCTGGATACCGGTGGTTACCTGCACCTGTTTAACTTTACCTGCGCTGTAAATAAACACGTACTCTTTAGCCACCGCGCTGTTTGCTGTCTTAACATTGTTTTTTGCCGAATTACTGTTCGCATCCGGCTTTTTATCCTCGCGCGTGGTAACCGACTGTATCGGCACAGACAACGCCCTGGTATGATTGGTATTGATATCGACCGTGGCAGTCAAACCCGGGCGGAACGGCGATGGGTTAGTGCTGGTCTTTTTCAACAGGTCATTATATGATTTTGGGTCGATCCGTACCTTAACGGTAAAGTTGGTTACCTGGTCGGCTGTAGTACCTACCACGTTAGCCGAACTGCCGATCTCTGTAACCACCCCGTTAAATTTCTTACCCAGGAAAGCATCTACTTCGATCTTTGACGAATCGCCAATTACAATGCGGTTAATGTCGTTCTCGTTTACATCCACGTTCACATCCATCTGGCTCAGGTCAGATATGGTCATGATCTCGGTACCGGCAAACTGGGCAGTACCTAAAACACGCTCGCCTTTTTCTATCGACAGCTTGGAAACAACCCCGTCAACAGGCGAATAAATAGTTGTCTTGTACAAATTATCCTGCGCCTCTTTAACACTGGCCGACGATTGTGCCAACCCATATTGCGAGCCTATAACATTTTGCTTTGCAGCCTCTAAGGCAGCCTTAGCACCATCATAACTGGCCTTAGCATTATCAAACTCGGCAGCGGTAAGCACTTTATTGTCGTATAGTTCTTTACTGCGTTTATAAATAGCAGCTTGGTTGGTATAAGTGGCTTCGGCTTGTTTTAACATCTGGCTTGAGTTACCTACACTGGCTTTTTGCGAGTTGTAAGATGCCACGGCCCTTTCATAGCCCGATTTTAAAATATCAGGCCTGATCTTACAGATCAGTTGGCCTTTTTTAACCACATCGCCTTCTTTAATAGGCAGCTCAACCACCTCGCCCGATACCTCGGGGCTGATCTTTACCTCAACGTGTGGTTTGATCTTTCCGCTGGCAGATACGGTTTCGTTAATATCGCGTTCGGCAGCTTTTTCTGTTGCAACCTGTGTTTTATCAGACTTGCCTATCAGCCCCGTAAACTTGCCTATAAGCAGCAAGACGATCACTATGCCAACGCCTATCAGAATATATTTTGTAGTTTTTCCCATGATGGTTTCAGGATTTTTTATTTAAAGTGTTATGGTATTACCCAGGTAATAGTCAATTATTTTGCTTCTGAACACGACACTATACTTGGCCTCGATCATATCGTTTTCTGATTTGTTAAAATTGGTAACAGCCGTATTGTAATCAAGCGAGTTTACCAAACCTACATCATACCGTTGCTTGGTAACATTCAAGGCATCTTTATTTGCTTGGTAAGTTTGCAATGCCGACTGGTACTGTTTCTCTGCCGATTGCAAATCAAGCACCGCCTGAATAATGGTCTTGCTTAAATTATTTTTGGCAATCTGTGTATTCAATTGCGCGCTTTGTAAATTCAGTTGCGCCTTTTTAACCGCGGTATTATTGCTGAACTTATTAAATATCGGTATCTGGATACTAAGGCCAATACTTTGGTTAAAGTTATCGCCAATTTGGTTGAAAGCTGAATAGGGCCCATATATGGGTTGTGAAACAGGTATCGGTGATAATACCGCTGTGGTTGTACCCTGCACTACACCTATCTGTTCATACGCAGGTACAGTCGCGCCGATTAATTTTCTATTTAATTGATTCGAATAGCTGGAAGCCAAACCACCATACAGGCTAACCGTCGGATAATAATATCCCTTAGCCAACTTAATGGCCTGTGCGTAAGTCTTCTGTTGTGCCTCTGCCAGGTGGATATCCGGATTGATGTTTAAGGCGGTTTTGATCACCTCGGTAGCGTCATAGACTGTTTTAATATCGGTCAGCTTGCTGATGTCGGGGCGCTCAACAATAATGTCCGTATATGGGTTCATCTCCATATATTGTTTTAATATCAATATGGATAGATCAAGCTGGTTCTGCGCGGTAGTCAGGTTTAAATTTGCGGTTGATAGCTGCGCCTTAGCCTGCGAAAGATCTGCCAGGGTTTGGTTACCCACCTTAAAGCTGATATTTGACTTTTCGAGGGTTTGATTAGCCAAGTCAATTTGTTGTTTAGCGGCTGTTACCAGGTCCTGATTGGTTAATATCTGCAGGTAATCGGTTACTACATTTAGTACCAGGTCATTCTTGATCTTGTTGGTATTGCTTTTATTTACATCAAGTAATAGCTTATTCTGGATAATCTGGTTGCGTAACTGCCCGCCCTGGTACAATGTAAATTGTAACTGTGCATCGCCATTAATATTTAATGAGGTAGATGAAGTATAAGTAAAAGCACCTGCTACCTGGCTGCGTCCAAAGTAATAACCACCTTGTGTGCTGGCATTTAAGCTAGGCAATAAATTGTTTTTTGCCTGTTGCAAATCGGCACTGCCCAATGCTTCAGTAACCTGCGCCTGTTTAATGGTAAGGTTATTAGCAAGCGTACGGTCTACCGCCATTTGCAGGGTTATTTTTTCCTGCGCGCTAGCCTTAAAACTTACTACCATAGTAAGCAGGATACTTAAAACCCTTAACAGGCTTGATCTATTTTTCGTCATAAACTTATTCGTACAATAATTGAGATGTTAGCCTTGAGATTGGTAGATTTGAGCTTGCTGATAAAATACTAATTAAGTGATTTTTTTTAAATCTCACTCTTAAAATCTCTAAACTGATAAATGTACCTGGTTAAAACTCCCTGGTTGCTTAAGCTGATGTATCCCCAATTAACCTGGGACCTGAACAAAGCCGGCCGCTGCATTTATCTCACTTTTGACGATGGACCTATACCCATTGTTACACCGTTTGTATTAAATATTTTAAAACAGTATGATGCAAAGGCCACGTTCTTTTGTATTGGCGACAACATCTGCAAGCACCCTAATGTATTTGAACAGGTAAAAGCTGATGGACATGCCATAGGTAACCATACCTACAACCACCTTAAAGGCTGGGAAACGGACGACCAAACATACCTTGATAATTTTTTAATGGCTGATAAGCTAATGGACAGCAACCTTTTTCGACCACCTTACGGACGCGTTAAAAGATCGCAGGCTAAATTACTGAAACAGGCTAAACCAGATCTGAAACTTATAATGTGGAACGTGTTAAGCGCGGATTTCGATACCGACGTGCAGCCCGAAAAATGCTTGGATAATGTGATAAAAAACACCGTTGCAGGCGATATCGTACTTTTTCATGATAGTCTGAAAGCTTTTGACAGGTTGGAATACGCGTTACCAAAAGCAATGGAATATTGGAGTAATAAGGGTTATAAATTTAAGTCAATCGACTTTTAATTCCCGCTTGACTGAACCGTATTATCAGTAGGTTTCCCATCATTCTTCACAATAGTATAAGCAATAGCGCCAACAACAATAATTGCAAGCACAATTAAACCTATCCAGCCTTTGCGTTTATCCTGGCGGATCAGCCATGCTAAAAATGCCACTAACGGTATAACAAATATTATCCAGAAAATTAAAGAAGGGATACTCATAAGCCCCCCAGCCCCCTAAAGGGGGAGTTAAAAGTGAATATTATAATTTGTTTCATATAAGCTTTATTATAAATAGTAATAATTGTTCCCCCTTCAGGGGGTTAGGGGGCTAAAATGGCATCCTTGCCAAAGGCGCAACGCTCTGTTCGGCAAACTCACCTTTTAAGTATTTATGGTACCCCGCTATAGCTATCATGCCTGCGTTATCTGTACAGTATTGCATTTCGGGGATAAAACAGTTCCAACCGTATTTGGCGCCCATTTCTTTTAAACCAAGCCTTAAGCCGGTATTGGCCGATACCCCACCTGCCAAAGCTATATCTTTTATACCATAATGGTCGGCGGCCTTTTTTAATTTGTTTAGTAATATACTAACGATACGTCCCTCTACCGATGCGCAAATATCATTGATGTTTTCCGCGATAAAGTCCTGGTTTTGAGCGACATTATCCCTTATAAAGTATAAAATCGACGTTTTTAGCCCGCTAAAGCTAAAGTCAAACCCGGGGATCTGTGGCTCGGGGAATTTGTAGGCTTCAGGGTTACCCAGGCGCGCGTGTTTATCTATCAGCGGCCCTCCGGGATACGGCAAGCCCAGTATCTTACTGGTTTTGTCCATGGCCTCGCCCGCGGCATCATCCAGCGTTTGGCCAACCACTTCCATGTCAAAATAGTCTTTTACCAAAACTATCTGGGTATGCCCGCCCGATACGGTAAGGCATAAAAAAGGGAACGAAGGCTTGTTATCACCAATAAAATGCGCCAAAACATGCGCCTGCATGTGGTTAACTTCAATAATAGGGATGTTTTTTGCCAGCGCAAAGGCCTTGGCAAATGATACACCGACAAGCAATGACCCTAAAAGTCCGGGACCGCGTGTAAAAGCTACCGCATCCACATCATTTTTGCTTACTTTTGCCCTCTGTAACGCTTGTTGTACAGCCGGAACAATATTTTGCTGATGAACCCTCGAGGCAAGCTCGGGCACAACACCGCCATAAGCTTCGTGTATGGTTTGGTTGGCAATAACATTGCTTAACACAACACCATCCACACAAACAGCGGCAGAGGTATCATCGCATGAAGATTCAATGGCTAATATTACAGGCACGGTACAAGTCAAAAATCAAAAGTTAAAAGTCAAAAAAGACCCTAACGATCAAAATAAATAATTAAACTAAACTATAAATTCAAAAAGTAAAACACTTTGCGTGTTTTTGAATTTTTACTTTTGAATTCTGAATTAAAGAACAAAGTTATTAAAAAAGCACTAAAAATAGCCCTAAGTATAGTATTGTTCCTGCTACTAACGGTGAGCATATTGGTGCTGTTATTTCAGTATAAACCGGTGCAAACCTGGGCGGCAAAAAAAGCCACCAAATACCTGTCGCAAAAACTCGGCACCGAGGTTAATGTCAAGAGCCTGTACATCAAGCCTTTTTCGTCTGTAGTGCTTGAAGATTTTTATGTGCTTGATAAACAAAAAGACACCCTGGTTCGAACTCCCAAACTAACTGTCGAGCTTAATGGCTTCTCATTATTCAGCAGTATCAAAGCGCATAAAATTGACTTTCAACTGATCCAACTGGATAACGGCTCTGTTTATCTAAAAAAACAAAAAGATTCTACTTCTAACCTTACTTTTATTTTAGATAGTTTAAAATCAAAAGACACTACCAAAAAAGCGCCTGGTAAACCGTGGACCACAATTTTTGAAAAAGTGGTAATCAACAATTTCCATTTCAGGTATAAAAATATGCTCAGCAATGAGGTGGTTAACGGCATCAATTTTGACGACCTTGATGTACACAACTTTGGTGTGGTAGTAAATAATATGGATATTACGCACCACCTGTTTAAGGGCGATGTGCACCATTTAACGCTGAAAGAAAAAGGCGGCTTTTACTTAAAAAACTTTACCGCGCTTACCACTGTCGATTCGAACCGCATACTGGCAAAACACCTGCTGATACAAACGCCAAGATCGCTGCTAAAAAACTACCTGGATATGAAGTTTAAATCATTTGATGATTTTAGCGAATTTACCAGCAAAGTTTATATGGATGGCAATTTCAGGTCGTCGCATATTTCATCAACCGATATCGCGTTTTTTACCAGCGGACTTGAAAAAGTGAACTTTGAATTGGGTGTCGATGGGCGCATACAAGGTATAGTTAACAACCTAAAAGCCAAAGAGCTTACCGTTACCGCAGGGCAAGCCACATTTATAAAAGGCGATTTTAACCTGAAGGGACTGCCTGACTGGGACCATACCTTCCTGGACCTGAAGTTTGACCAGATAGCTACCAACAAAAAAGATCTTGATTATTTATACGGGCATTTTACCGGCGATCCAAAAGCGGTAGCGCCCGATATTTTAGGCAAGTTTGGCAACATCAACTTTAACGGAAAATTTGCCGGCTCACAAAACGACTTCGCGGTTACCGGTACGTTTAAAACGCAATTAGGCCGATTCGATCCTGATTTTAAGCTTAAAATAAATAAGGCAGGCACGCCTATTTATGCAGGCACGGTCAGTGCACTTAACTTTGACCTGGGCGGTTTACTGGGTGAGAAAACCATAGGCCGCACAAGCTTTAAAGCCAACGTAAAAGGCAGCGGCGATGCGTTAAAGAACATGGATGAAAACGTAAGCGCCAACATCAGCTACTTTAACTTTAAAAACTACAATTATCAAAATATTGCCGTAAACGGTACTTACATTGGTAAAAAGATAGATGCCAAACTAACCATCAACGATAAAAACATAAAATTTGACGGCAATGGCAGCCTTGACCTTAACCCGGCGTTACCGGTGTATAATATTGCTGCCAACGTGCAGGATGCCAACTTGCATGTGCTAAAACTTACCGGCGATACCATTACGATCAGCGCGCAGCTAAAAACAAAATTCTCTGGCGACGACCTGAAGAACTTTGAGGGCCATGTCATGCTGTCGCCCATCAGGATCATCGACCCGCGAAATAATTATTTGCTTGATTCGGTGTATTTCTCGGCAACGGGTAAAGGCGATTCTCGGTTGATAGCCTTGCGATCAGACGCGCTTGACGGCAGCATAAAAGGCAGTTATGACCTGGCCACCCTGCCATCATATTTCAAAACTATCGCCAAGAAATATATCCCGTCGTTACAAACAGATATCACCCCACCAAAGCCGCAAAACTTTGAGCTAAAGCTGCAGATAAAAAATCTTGACCCGCTTACGGCTATCTTCTTGCCCGACCTTAAAATACCCGATCAGGGCACTTTTAACGGTAATTTTAATTCGGTCAATAAAACGGCTACCGTCAACGGTTATATCAAAACCTTTATCTACAAAAAAATTGTGTTTCATGATTTCATCCTGGACGAAAGCACCAGCGATGACAACTTAGGCATCAACTTATCTTTAAAACAGATTGACCTGGCCAAAGACCTTTTCATCAAGAACGTTGACATTACCAACTTCATTAACAAAGACAGCCTGAAATTCAACATAAAACTGGCCGATAAAGATGCGACCAACCAACTGGATCTGTACGGACTTGTGGAGTTTGGTAGGGACACTACCGCCAAGCTGAAACTGCTGCCATCTGATATTATCATTGAGCACCAAACCTGGCGTTTGCAAGAGCAGGTAAGGATCCGTTTGCTGGATGGCAAAACGCAGATCTCGGGTTTTGAGCTTTCAAACGGCGAACAGCAAGCCCGCATAGACGGATTTATTTCAGACAACCCGGCTGATAAATTAAAACTCTCATTTATCAAATTCAGGATGATGACGTTTAATGAGCTTTCTAAATCGGCAGGCATAGCGTTAAACGGCACCATGAATGGTGATATCATGTTTAGCTCTATTTTAAAATCGCCGGGAGTTGATGCGCATGTTAATATCGATTCGTTTAAAATGAACCAGACTTTAGTAGGTAATATTAAAGTGGTATCAAACCTTGATAATGAACGCAGCAGGGCTAACGTAAACGTAAACATACTAAACCGAGGGCTTGAAACTTTAAACATCGGTGGGGCCTATTACCTGGGTAAAGGAACTGAGGATAAGCTGGATTTTGATGTAAAGATGAACCAAACAGAGGCTATTATTTTTGAACCGTTTATTAAGGACCTGGTATCAAACCTTAAAGGCACGCTGTCTACAGATCTGAAGTTAACGGGATCATTAACCAAACCTGAACTGAATGGCGATATTACTTTAGCCAACACAGGCCTCACGGTAAATTATTTGAAAACAGCCTATACAGTTAATGATAAATTGAGTGTAAAAAACAGTGTTATCCATATCGACAATATGGTATTAAAGGATATCTACAAAGGGCAGGGCATAGTTAACGGCGAGGTCGACCTGAATAATTTCTCTAATCCTACGCTTAATGTCGAGCTTAAGGCCAATAACCTGATGGCGCTGAATACTACCTTTAAAGATAACCACCTTTATTTCGGTACCGCGTTTGGCACCGGCTCGTTCAAGTTTAACGGGCCGATCGATAACATGAATATCAATATCACCGCGTCAACACAGGCGGGCACGGTATTTAATATTCCGCTTAACACGTCATCAACCGTAAGTGATTATGACTTTATAAAGTTTGTAAGCCATAATGATACTACTACGGTTAAGGCAGATAAGTCAAAAGCATTTAATGGTGTCACCCTTAATTTTGACCTAACGGTTGATGAAAAGACTGTGGTAAAGATCACTACGGATTACGGGGTTCTGCAAGGTAGCGGTCAATCAAAAAACCTAAGCTTGCGCATTAACAGTTTGGGCGATTTTGATATGTTCGGGGAGTTTACCATTACGTCAGGTAAGTTTGATTTTACGGCTAAAAACTTCATCAGCAAAAACTTTACGGTAAACCAGGGCGGTACTATCCGGTGGACGGGTAACCCAAGTAATGCCGAGATCAACCTAAGGGCTACTTACGAGGTACGGGCCGAGGTTAAGCCGCTGTATGATGCGGCAGGTTTCCCCAGCCCTAAAGGTTCAAATACAGAGCTGGTACAGGCTGAATTGTTGATCACCAATTCCCTGATCCATCCGGATATCAGCTTTGACTTTAATTTCCCTACCGACCCGTCAATCAAAGATGACCTTGCCACCTACCTTGCTGATAACAACAACCGTAACCGCCAGGCATTAAGTGTTATTGTAACCCGCAGCTTTGCATCAGGCGCAGGCAGTAACAACTTAACCAACCAGGTGGTGGGTACGGCCAGTAACGCGGTGAGCGAGTTTGCGTTTAATAAGCTGAACAGCCTGATAGCGCAATCAAATGTTATAAAAAATCTCGACCTTAACATACGGTCATTTAATGATGCCAGCGCGTCGTTAAAATTCTTTAAAGAACGTTTAATACTTAACGGCAGTTTGTTTAATACCACAGGCAGCAGCACGCTGTTTGACAACAGCACTACCCTGCTCAACTCAAACTTTGCCAGCTTAACTAAGGATTTCGAGGCATCATACCTGATCAGGAGTGACGGTACGCTTACTGCCCGCTATTCATACCGTGCGCTGAACAACACGCTTACTACAATTGATCAATACTCGGTGCAATATGTAAATGGTATCGGTTTGGTTTACCAGCGCGATTTTGACACGTTTGGAGAGTTTGTAAGAAACTTTTTCAGAAGGCGCAGATCGAATACAACCAAGCCGGTAAATCCTTTACCTACGCCTATTACAACACCAATATCCAACGGCATACCTACCGCGCCAAATACCACACCAGTGGTACCTGTGCAGCCTGCTAAAAAAGATGACGAAGATTAATGTTCGCGCATGATGGAGTGATCCATTTTATCGCGCTTGGTTTTTAAATAGGCCTCGTTATGCGGGTTTGATGCAATTTCGATAGGGATATTTTCAACAACTTCCAATCCGTAACCAATTAGCCCGGCACGTTTTTTAGGGTTGTTGCTCATGAGGCGCATTTTTGAAACACCCAGGCTGCGCAGTATCTGCGCGCCGATACCATAATCACGCTGATCCATTTTAAAACCTAATTTAATATTGGCTTCAACGGTATCAAACCCGTTTTCCTGCAGGTTATAAGCTTTTAATTTATTTACCAAACCTATGCCACGGCCCTCCTGGTTCATGTACACAATAACGCCTTTACCTTCTTTCTCTATCATCTCCATTGCTTTGTGCAATTGCGGGCCGCAATCACAACGGCATGACCCGAAGATATCGCCGGTAACGCACGAGCTGTGTACGCGTACCAATATAGGCTCGTCGGGCTCCCAGGTGCCTTTTACAAGCGCCATGTGGTTTTCGCCTGTATTAAGCTGGGTATAAGCTATCATTTCAAAATCGCCCCACTCGGTAGGCAGGTTTACAGAAACCTCTTTTTTAACCAGGGTCTCTGTAACCAAACGATATTCGATCAGGTCTTTTATCGATACAATTTTAAGATCAAAATCTTTGGCCATTTGCAACAATTCGGGCAGGCGCGCCATTTCGCCATTTTCAGTCATGATCTCGCAGATCACCCCGGCAGGTTCAAGGCCCGCAAGTACAGCAAGGTCAATGGTTGCTTCTGTATGCCCTGCCCTGCGCAGTACGCCACCATTTTTAGCTATTAACGGAAAAATATGTCCCGGCCTTCCCAAGTCTTCTGGCTTTGTAGCAGGATCGATCAACGCCATTACAGTTTTCGACCGGTCTGATGCAGAGATGCCCGTAGTACAACCTTCCAGCAGATCGACAGAAACCGTAAAATTAGTTTCGTGCGATGTGGTATTGTTGCTAACCATCAGATCAAGCTCAAGCTCGGTAGCGCGCTGCTGCGTAATTGGCGCGCAAACCAGTCCGCGCCCGTGATGTACCATAAAGTTTATGGCTTCGGGCGTGGCGTAATGCGCGGCAATTAAAAAATCACCCTCATTTTCCCTGTCTTCATCATCAACAACAATTATAATTTTACCTGCTTTTATAGCTTCAATAGCTTCTGGTATGGTATTTAGCATTTTTGTAAATTTTACAGCTTGTATTAACTATACGTAGCTTACTATAGCAAAGTTAACTCATAATAAAAAAAATCAAGTCTTCGCTGTGTAATATATAACGGGATTATGCCCTATTCAATACGGCAATTATAAATATTGCTGTTAAAACCCGTGCTGATATGGCCCGGCGTTACCATTGAAAAGATGTAGTGATATTCACCTTTTTCGGCCGGTGCTTTAAACCTGAAATCAAGCGGCTTAGTACTGTTTATATCCAGCGGCTTGTCATATTTAAAGTAAAACGGTGCCTGGGTTTTATTATTAATCAACGTTAGTACAAGGTAAGCACCTTTACGTTTAAAGAATTGTTGCTGTTGCGCAGTTAGTTTGTTGGTTATTGTTATGGGGATGGTGCCTTCGGCCGATGCTTTAAGATCAGCAGCTTTAACGACATCTACCTTAATATTATTAAACGATACAAAACCGGGCAGGGTAGTTATATAATAGGTTTTCCCTTTAGGGATAGTCACTTTCTGACTCGACGGATTGATAGCCCCATACGAAACATAGCTTACCGTTTTATCCTGAAATTGCTGCTCTAAACCGGGCAGGTAATTGTACTGCGTTTTTTTATACCAGACATTATTTACAGCGAAACAATCATCATGCGTATAAAACCTGTAGTAAGATGGATCATTGTACATATCTGCAAACACCAGCGGGTAGCCGTTTGATCTTGCCTTTAATACCGATGCCATTACACGCGGGTTTCGGTCGTTAAAGTTTGATACCGGGAAGATATTAAAGATCATATTCACCCTGAAAAAAAGCACAATTGCCAGGTTGAAGACCAAGAGCCCCCAGATGATCTTTTTGCCGGATCTTAACTTCTCAATGTACAAATAAGCCAGGCAAAGCATCCCCGGAAAGGCAATTGCTGTCCAGTGTACATTTACCATCTCTTTAAACGACGAGAATAAAAAGAAGATAAAAACGCCAATTACATTATATTTAAGTGCCTTCTGAAACTGATTTTCAGGCCGATATAAAATACTAAAAACAAGCAGGAACAATGGCCCGGTAACGGCGGCCTGCTCGCCCAGGTAACTTAGTACATGCTGGATATTAAAAGCATTAACCCGCCCGGTAAACTGGAAACGGATAGTTGGAAAATCGTTCTGAAACTCCCAATAAATATGCGGGATATATAACACTATCGCTACGATAAAAACCAGGTAGAACGACCGCTTAAGAACCAGCCTGATATTTGACAATACGGTAAATCCTACCAGTAATATGCCATGATATTTTGAATACAGCAATAAGGCTGTTACCACGCCAAGTATAAGCGCATTTAAAAAATCATCCGCTTTTAAATACCTGCGGTAAGCATACAGAAACAGTACCCCGAAAAACAGCATCGGCGTATCCGGAATAGCCAAAAATGAATAAAGATTTAAAAATAAAGATGACAGCAATAAAAGTGCTGCCAGTTTAAAATTAATTGGCTTGCCTGTTTCGCCCTCAATAAGCTTGTACAACAGAAAAAAAGTCAAGCTGCCTAACACGGCGCTCAATAACCTTACGCCTATCTCACCTGCGAATAACGAACCACCTAATTTGATCAGGAACGCAACCATAGGCGGGTGGTCAAAATATCCCCAGCTGGGGTATTGCGCGTACAGCCAGTAATAAGGCTCGTCATTTAATAAGGGCGAGAAGATACTTTGTACAAGGTTTACAACCAATATCAACCCCAAAAGCCACCAGGCCCCGTTTATCCCCAAAGGTTTTGCTGGCTGATTTAATTGCATTTGATCACTATTGCAAAAGGTTATAAGCAGTTACCGGTTAGCAACCGGGTTGGGTTATTTTAGATCCTGTTTCTTTTTAAAAACGCTGAACAGCTTTTCAAAAAACCGTTTGTATGATTCTGCATCAAATAAAGTAGAATCTGTTGAAGCCTTGTACGACAAGAATATCCCCACGGGCGTTATTACCAATATAGAGATCCATGCCCCGGCTATGCCCGATAGGTTACCCTCGTGAGCCGCTTTCTCGCCAATGGTTTTGATGATATAAAAGATCAGGAAAAAAATAACAGAGATCACTACAGGCAAGCCTAAACCGCCTTTGCGGATAATTGCCCCCATTGGCGCGCCTATTAAAAACAAAGCCAGGCATGATACAGACAGCGTAAATTTTACCTGGTACTGTGCAAACGCGCTCCTAAAACTTTTCACAAAATCATCCAAGCGGTCTGAACGCTGTTTTAGCAGGTCCTGGATAGATCTGGCCTCGCTCAAAGCGCTTGTAAGATAAGCCTGCTTTTGCGCATCCATGGCATCACTCATAATACCCCTATTATATTTGGTGTATCCTTTAATTGTACTTGTAAATGGCTTTGCAGGTATTGAGTAGTATTTCATGTAACCCCTTACAAACCCTAAATTAAGGTTAGCGCTGCTATCTATCAGGTGCTGCATCTGTTTCATGGTATCCTTCAGCTGCTTGGTATCCATCATCTGGAAAGCGCTTTTAAAACTGCTTTCGCTGGTACGGTTAAATGCAAGACCTTTCAGATCAAGTTTGTAGCGTGCATATTTAAAACGCCACCGGGTAAATTTTTGACGCGGGTCGGGGTTAAAGGTTGAGCCACCCGGGCTTTCTTCATATCGTATCCCGTCCTGAAACTCCAATATCAGGTAACGATTATCGTTAGAACGGTACATTTTCCCTGTTTTTGATTTTAAAACAAAAGGGGGAGTATTATCTGTACTTTTTGAATAAACGGTAACATCATGCAGCGTTTGGCCGTCGTCGTCCTTCTTTTCTACCCTAATGGTATAATTGGGGAAACTATTGCTGAACACACCTTCAGGCAAAAAATTGGCAGATTTTTGTTCCCTTGCATCCCACAATAACGAATAGTATTTAAGATTGGCCTTGGGCAACATGTACTCCGAAAAAAAGAATGCCGCCACGCTTAAAATAATTACCACAATAAACATAGGCGCAACTGCCCGGGTTAAGGATATACCTGCCGATTTAATAGCAACGAGTTCATAATTTTCGCCAAGGCTACCATAGGTCATAATAGACGACAGCAGTACAGACAGAGGCAGCGCCATAGCCACGTTTGTAGCCGAAGCATAGAGCATCAGCTCCATAATAACGTACCACTCAAAGCCTTTTCCTATCAGGTCGTCAATGTATTTCCACAGAAACAGCATCAACAGCACAAACATTACGATCATAAAGGTCACAATGAATGGCCTTATAAAAGACTTGATCAATAAAAGGTGCAGTTTTTTCACGTTACAAAATTAACGAAAAAATAAAGCTTTTATGCGCCCAGTACGCTAATAAGGTATTGGATCTGGTTATCCCAGATCAGTTTGCGCTCGCCGATAGTCTCTTCGGTGGCAAAGTCTGTAATGCTTAAAGCAACATCATTGGTTAATTCGTCCTGCAATATTTCCATTTCAAAATAACATTGCGGCTCATCATCCTCCCACTTAAATTTTACCAGCTTATTTTCTTTGATAGCCAGTAATTTAGCTTTTTGCTGTTCGCCATCCCAGGTAAATGTATAAACCTGGTCACGTACGTTAACTTCGTCGGCAAACCATTGGTTAAGCCCGTTGGGCTCATTCAGAAAAGTATACAATATTCGTGGCGACGATTTTATTTCATACTCAATAACAAACTTCTTCTTTTCAGACATAGGGGGTTTATAATTCAGGCTTAAGCCACAATATTAACATTTTTTCTAAAGGAAACGAATTTATCCTATATTTGCAAACCTTTTTTAGAGGGAGACCACCCGGCGGGGTAGCTCAGATGGTTAGAGCGTAGGATTCATAACCCTAAGGTCGATCGGTTTGAATTTTTCGGATTATCTGAATTTGGATACAATCATATAACTGTTTGTAGCTTGGATTAATACTCGTTTGCAGTTTGTCAAAATCGTTGAGTTCGTTGCGAGTAAGGATGTAGTTTTCTGTATATTCCTTTTTATCCCATTTATAAAATAAAGTTTGTATTTCCATGGGTAGCAATATGTGCTTTGTGAAACAAAGCTGGCCTTCAACATTCAGATTAATGCAATTATTAGAAGATTGATGCTGAAGGCCAGCCTTGTTTAAAGTATTTTTGATGGTCGTAATTTGAAACTTTAAGGAATTAATTGTATTATCCCACCCCTATAACTACAGTTAGCAAAGAAAGAGTCCCAATGTGCCTCACACCATTTGCCTGCGTTTTGCCACCTAACTGCAATCTTAACGTCAGTTCCACAATTCACAGTACATAATGGTTGATAATGTCCACCTGATGCACAATTCTGATAGTCTTCGGATTGACAAGTTCTTCCAATATTCATAGTTGGAATAAAAGGGCCACCATTTACGCTCACTAATTTAACTACAAAATCAGTTGAATTAATAAGCATGACTTCGTAAATTTGATTAAGATACTCAGTTTCTTTTGCAGAAAGTTCAACTTCTTTGAAGCCAGAAGTTTGTTTTACTGATAAGTCTAGTTTTTTTTCCATGTTTTAAAGTTTAAGTGTTTATAATTATTATTAGTGTTTATTTAATAGAATCATTGTTAATTGATTTATTTTGAGGTAATACTTGGTCCGATTTTAAATCTGATCCAATGTTGCCAAAAACTGGCTCTAAAGGATGTATTTGCCATTTTGGAATACGAGAAGGAACTTTAGCGATTTCCAAAATTTTATTTTCTGAATCTTGCAAGACCCCAGCGCTTATTAATAATTGTAAAGAATTTGATCGGTTAATTGAATCGGGATTTTCTAATACTCTTTGAAGAACTTGAACTGTAAAGTTTTTTTCTCTCAATCGATTTAACGCTTGATCGTTTTGTTGTTTGGGAATGTTACTTAGGTAGCTTCCTAATAGTGTTGCCAACGTTTGAATAATGGTCAAAATAATTGCACCTCCAGCAACTGTGCTATTAGGAATTTCATAAAATGTACTACTCAAGCCGCCTTCATCATTTCTTGTTTTGGTAACTAATTTCATATAATTATGATTGACGTAAAGTCATTGTTTAGGAAATAGGTACTTATTAAATATTTTAATAATTCAATTTGGTAAATTAGATATTTTCAAATATTTCTATTTAAATGGTATGCAATACAGCGATGTAAATAAACTGGTTAAATTTGAATGGCGTATTTTAAGCTTGTGATCCATGCAATAATAATTTTACACAAAATATTGTCAACATATTAAAATCTCATTGCTTTATTTTTTCATTTAAGACCTTTTTTGAGGCGTTTTCGATTTCGGTTTTGTTAGAAAGATTTTGACCGAGAACCGCGAGAAAATGTTTTTCCATTTTAAATTGCCTAAAAAACAGCAAGTTTGTCACTCTAATATATCCTATAAAATCCTGCTTTCCTGCAGCCTGAACATTTAATTTTATATTTATTCCCACCGTTCTATAGCCTTTCAAAATATACTCATTTGCGGTTTTTATTGAATCAACTATGATCCAAGGATACTCAGTATCATTCTTAAAAAATGTATCTTTGATAATGGCTACATTATTTTCTGTTAAGGGATAACTATACTTTGCAGCGGTATAACAGCCCAAAAATGGTAGTGTTACTATTACAATTAATATTTTAAAAATTCTTGAGTAGAGCATGGCAATTATTTATATAATATAAAATAGTTTGTTATGGACGATGTTGTATTAGAATAGACTTCTATTAAATTATTTTTTCTTATATTATTTACGGCTTCCATTATAAAATGTGCCGTAACAATTTCTTCTTCTCCTAGGGAAGGGGTATATTGAATTAAATTATAGCTCCCAATTTTGCTACGTGTTGTCGTGCCTCCAACAAGCTTTGAAAATTTTTCTTTATCAGGCATAAAAACTGTAGAATTGGGCATTAAATTTCTTTTATTAACTAAATTTATTTTATTGATAATAAATAATCCCATATATTTCTCTTTATTATATTCAAAGATTCTTACATTTTTCAGTGGAGGGCTTTGTAAGTAGGCATCCAAAAGCTTTGGAATATATTCAATATTTTCCTTAGATGTAGTGAAGCTTGCCCAAGTGACTTTAGAGCACGAATTTGTCAAAACCAAAAAGCTTCCAATTAAAAAACCGCTGATTATTTTATTGTAGTACATATTTTTTAGACATTAAATTTAAGAATTTGAAAATTTATCTGATTTAATACAGTAAATTTTGACCACTTATAATTTGATAAAAATTTGCTATGAACCCGTGGTTAATATTAATAAATATATATATAGCGATTTTAAAATACAAATATTTTAAAATAAATCTCTGATCGGTTTTCTTCGAAAGTATTTGACAATTAATCACATAGATCATTTGAAAGTTTAAAGCATACTTAAATTCCTAGCCTGACTTTAGTATTATTAGGATACACTTGTATCTTAAATAACACTACATAATTAGTAGCATTATAACAAAAATCAAAAATGTTCTAATATTATACTCACGTTTCTTATCTTTGCGCTCACGCACCGGAAAGGGCGCAACCGTTAACAAAACCGTTAACAGGCTTGGTTGATAAAAAACGCCCTTACATATCAGCTCATAAAAGGCTGATTATCAAATTAATAACCCACGGCGGGGTAGCTCAGATGGTTAGAGCGTAGGATTCATAACCCTAAGGTCGGCAGTTCGATCCTGCTCCCCGCTACACATAATGGGCAAATCAGCTTTTTTAGTTGATTTGCCCATTTTTTTTACCTTAAAAACTACTTTAACCCAGATTGCCCCACTATCCGAATAGTTCGATGCTGGGCTCCACCCAACTAAAATGAAAGATCTTGAATAATAGATCTCAAACCATGTTGAAATGAAACTCGACGCCTTTATTCAAGAAATGCATCTTTAGCAGTGTAATGATATTTATATGTTGATTGCCAATATCAGGCGGTAATACCCGCTATGCAAGCGGGTTTTCATAGTTTATCAAAAAAGAGGGTATTAATCTATTTTAAGGAAATTGCCCTGCTCGTCAAATACAAAATCTTTGCCTTTTACTTCGGCTTCGTACATGGTTTTTCCGGCAGCATCAGTTACTTTGCCGGCTTCGGTAACCTTAGCGCCCTTATACTTTTCTTTAACATATTTGGCCACGCCGGCTGGTAATTCACCTACTTTAATGGACTGCACCTGCTCAATAAAAGTACCGGTCGGGCTAAAAGTAACCGACATATCTTCGCCGGATTTACCACCCCAATTGGCTTCAAAATTGCCCTTCTCTTTTTCCCAGGTTACTTTAGTGGCAGCCGGATATTTACCGGCTAAAGCAGCGGTAGCAGCTGTGGGCACCAGGCTGCTTTTTACTTTCTGTGCCATTGCTTCAGCGTTAAACAGGAAACATCCTGCTGCCGCGACATAAAAAATTGATTTTCTCATGATTCGTTTTTCTTCAAGTTTACAGGCTGATTCTGAATTTATTCTGACCGCAAACTGGAGAAAATTGGGATAATTAATGATAATGATACTTTTTATTCAACAGCTTTTGTAACTCCCATGAAAGGAAAGAAGTACCCGCACCCACAAGCGCGCCGGCCAGTACATCGCTGGGATAGTGTACGCCCAAATACATTCGCGAATAGCCAACACTGCCGGCATAAAGAAACGAAGGAGCGATAACATACCATTTTGGATATGCAAGGCTAAGTGAAGTAGCCGTAGCAAATGCTACCGAGGTATGCCCGGAAGGAAAAGAATAATCTGTAGAATTAGATTTACCGGTGATCAAATTTGGATAGGCAAGGTAAGGCCGTTCCCTTTTGGTGATCGACTTCAACCCGACCGTTACACCTTCTGCCAAAAATATTGCTGTTCCGGTTTCTACCGCTTTTATCTCGAGCTCTTTATCATGGTTTGCCAAACCTACTGTAAGCATGGTAACAGGGGTTAATAAACCAGTTACATAAACGCTTTTTGAAACATCGCGCCAGGTTCCGTCGGCACCTGAAACAGGGCCGTTAATATGTTCTAACAGGCGCAGGTCAAGCGATTGTCCTTGTACTTTGTAAGCGCAAAAAAACAACAGCAATATCAGCCAATATTTATTCATTATATTTATTTTTTCGCAATACAGTCAAACAATCTGAATTAATTCTGTAGAAATGACAGAGTCCGGGGTATTTTGAAAGCTCTTGACTTTTAAAAGACACAGAATTCCTACAGTTTTGCGCGATAGCTTTGTTATTTAAAAAGAAGTGAAATTACTTGTTATCGAAGACGAGCCCGGGTTAAGGGACAGTATCCGTGATTATTTTACGGCCGCGGGAAATATTTGTGAAACGGCAGGCGACTATCCGTCAGCTTTGCAAAAGATCAATCTTTATCGTTACGATTGTATCATACTGGATATTACCCTGCCAAACGGAAACGGGTTGGATATTCTCCAGGAGATAAAACGCATCCGTTACCCCGACGGCGTACTGATCGTATCTGCGCGAAACTCACTTGATGACAGGTTACAGGGACTACACCTGGGAGCAGACGATTATCTGACCAAACCCTTTCACCTGTCTGAATTATTGGCGCGTGTAATGGCCATAGTCCGGCGCAAATCTTATGATGGCAACCATCTGCTGGTATTCAATGAAATTGAAATGGACCTGCAGGCTAAAACAGTGACTGTGGGCGATCATCCTATTAAATTTACCAAAAGAGAATATGCTCTGCTTTTATACTTTATTGTCAACAAAGGTAAAGTGGTTTCAAAAAACGCGCTGGCAGAACATATCTGGGGGGATGGTATAGATATCTCTGATAACTTTGATTTTATTTATTCTCACATAAAAAACGTGCGGAAAAAACTGGTTGATGCCGGTTGTAAAGACTATATTCAATCTGCCTATGGCATGGGCTATAAGCTGCACGACAGATGAAGTTACTTGATAAATACAACCGCATCAGTTTGCTGACTACCATACTGGTGATCATTGTTACTGGCTTTATCTATTACTTTACCATCAGCTATATCCTGACCGACCAGGTAGATAAGGACCTGGTTGTCGAGGAAAACGAAATTTTTGAGCACGTTAAACTTAATCATAACCTGCCTGAAGTTTTCAAATCAGAAGACCTTAAGATCCTGTTTAAAAATATAGGGCAGGATACAATGCCCAGGCAGTTCAGTAATACCCAATTTTGGGACGATAAAGAAAAAGAGCAGGAAGCCGCGCGTGGCCTGCAAAGCTGGGTGCGGGTAAATGGTGTTAATTACAGTATTCATATTATTGAATCAAAAGTAGAAACCGAAGAATTAATCCGTTTGATCTTTTTGATTACCTTGGGTATTATTCTTTTGCTCATTATAGCGCTGATAACTATTAACCGCCTTGTGATCCGTAACTTGTGGCAGCCCTTTTACGATATGCTGCGACAGATCAAACTATTTAACGTAACCGATCAAAACAGCATTACGCCATTAACTACCGGGATAGAAGAGTTTCGGGATATGAACGAAGAAATATCGGCAATGTCAACCCGGGTTAAACAAGACTACCAGGAATTAAAGACATTTGTTGAAAACGCAGCGCATGAACTGATGACCCCCATTGCGGTTATGAATTCCAAGTTGGATACCTTGATCCAAACAGGAGGGTTAAATGATGAGCAGGGTACACTCATCGGGGATATGTATGGTACCATGGGTAAACTTACCCGGTTAAACAAGGTGATGCTTTTATTAACCAAAATAGAAAACAACCTCATCAATGATCAGGAAGCGCTTGACGTAAGGGCAACCATTGAAACCGCCTGCAGCGAATTCCAGGATCTGGCTTACAATAAAGAACTACGGTTACATACTGAACTGACCGATGTTACCTTGTTTATGAGTAAAACGCTACTGGATATTTTATTAGGTAATTTATTGGGTAACGCCATTAGGCATAACCGCCCCGGCGGCGTTGTAACAGTTAAATTGAATCAGCAAGCGCTCATCATTCAAAATACCGGCAAATTTGATGCGCTTGACGCGAGTACTATTTTTAGGCGCTTCCAAAAAGCGTCAGACTCTGAAGGCAGCGGACTTGGGCTTACCCTTGCACGGCAGATCTGCGAAAATAACGGCTTTAGGCTGCAGTACAGTTTTGAAGATCATTTACACACCTTTACCGTTAATTTTAAATAAACATAGAATTGTTTAGCAAAATACATCCCTAGTAGCGGTACGAAACAGGCCATGCCAAAGTTTGCCCGGTATGAAAACTCCGGAAAATAATTTGTTATTTGCCTGTATTAAACTTTTATCACAATGGGATTATTTAGCGCTGATGAGCCAAAACGCTACGAGATAGGCGACAAGCAACTAATTTGCATGTTTTGCAGCAATAACACTTTTCATACCCGCAATGAGCAGCTTCACTCGCCGGTACGTACATTTTTAAACCTGGAGTGGACTGATAGCACCGCCACCTGTTTTGTATGCAGCAGTTGCGGTTATCTGCATTGGTTTATGCGGTAGGTTTATTACTCCTTAGATACAAATGCCGGGAGCAATACCTCATCTACCAGGTTTTCAATACGGTCGTTATCAAGGTTTCCGGGCCTTACCAGGTTTTCAATACGGATCAGATCATAAGGTAGCATTAGTGTTAACTGGCTGATATTTCTGATCGGCTCGCCGCGCGCTTCTGCACGGTCCAGTATCCGGCGCACTGCCTGCAAATGTTTTTCACGTGCCAAGTCATGAGCTGCCGGTCTTTTATCATGTTCCTTGTCCTGTAGCCTGATGTGATAATAGTTATTAATGATATCAATGCCTATCTCCAACTGAATCCGCTGATAAAGCGACAGTAATTCTATCAGGTCGTTGCGCAAACTGCCGGTATCTTGCAGTTCGTCAAAAAAACTGCCGTCAAATAGCTTTTTAGCTTTATGAATATATACATCCTGCAACAAGTTAAGGATAGTTGGCCATCTGCGGTATAAAACAGTACGGCTTGTGCCGGCAGCTGCTGCCAGTTGTTTAAAAGACAGGTTAGTATGTCCCTGCTCGTTAATTAATTTAAAAGCCGATGCAAATAAACTTTCTAATAGTTCATCGCCGCGCCTTCTGTTTTTTGGTTCACCCATCATTCTTGTAAAAATAAGATACATTTTGAACTTTAAAACAAAAACAATTACATTTGTATTAGATACAAAGTGTATCTAATACAAATAATCGCTGCTATGAATAAACCAAATGAATTGACTGAGGAAACCATCGCCTCACTGGCTGGCTTTTTCAACACTCGTCATGATAAATTACTGTGTACCGCCAATAAAAACGGTGAGCCGAGCATTGCCATTATGGGTACGCCCAGGGTGGTAAGCGGCGGAAATGTTGAATTTGAGATCAGCGACCCGGTATCGCGTACGCTTGATAATATCCGTGATAACAATGCTGTTTGTTTGATGGTTTACACCCCTGCCGAACGCGCAAGAGACTATGAGGGTGTCAGAATTTATGCTAAAGTTGATGATATAGACAATAGCAGCGAAAAATTTGAGGGAATAAAAAACAAAATACGAGAACGACACGGTGATGAAAAGGCGGCCGAACTACAGGCAACCGTTAGCTGCACTATAACTGACCTAAGGCCAATGGTTGACCGTGGGCAGGAATGGGATAAGCCCCCATTTGGTAATGTGTAAAACAGCACCACTGGTAGAAGTTTAAAAACTTCTACCTAAAATTGAGCAAGCATTCTGCTTGCAAAGATGGATACAAGATGACATATTACCCTAGGTTGTAAAGCAATTCCAAATACCGTCAACAATCAGCCTTTATCAGCTGTTATTATGATAAAGATTGATTGCAAAACGATGGAAAATTACATTACCAACCCATACCGGCGACAACCGCGACGGCTTTCGCTTCTGCCAACCCTGCTGATAGGTACCCTGGCTATTATTATTTACAAGATCTACCAATCGCCCGAGCTGGACAACGAATTGAATAAATTTGCCGATAAGGAGCGGAGAAGATAAGCACTATGATGATCGACTGTTTCGCCCATTATGACTATACGATTACGCTTTATCAGCGTCTACGTAAAAATGTATCATTGTTAGCTACTTCTGTATAAAACGTGTCGCAATAGCCTCTCTACATTTGTCTTAACATTTAAAAACAAAACAATGGCAAAGACAATTTTTATTACCGGTGCCTCACGTGGCCTCGGTAAATTATGGGCCGAAGCCCTGCTTCAAAGAGGCGATAAGGTTATAGCAACAGCACGCAACCTGGATCCGCTTAACGACCTGGTTAGTAAATATGGCGATAACGTTTTACCGCTGCAACTGGATGTAACCGACCGCGCTGCAGGCTTTGCAGCTATTGCTAAAGCAAAAGAACATTTCGGCAGTATTGATGTACTTATCAATAACGCGGGTTACGGTTTATTCGGTGCAATTGAAGAAGCAACCGAGCAGGAAGCCCGTGAACAGATCGAAACCAACTTCTTTGGCTTATTATGGCTGACACAGGCAATACTACCTGTAATGCGCGAGCAGGGACATGGCCACATTATCCAGCTTTCAAGTGTGTTAGGGCTGATCACTATACCTTCATTAGGATTATACAATGCATCCAAATTTGCAGTTGAGGGACTGAGTGAAACATTGGCTACCGAAGTGAAAGGATTTGGTATTAATGTTACCCTGGTTGAGCCAAACGGCTTTGCAACCGATTGGTCGGGCGCTTCGTCTGCACAGTCGGTATCCATGCCTGAATATGATGAATTAAGGGCAGCATCAAGCACCGGCAGGCCTGATGATATGTGGGGAGTACCTGAAGCAACTACAGAAGCGGTATTGAAACTCATCGATAGCGAAAACCCTCCGTTGCGTTTATTGCTTGGTAAATACGCTTACCCATGGATCAAACCAAATTATGAAAGCCGTTTTGCCGAGTGGGATAACTGGAGCGAGGTATCTACTGCTGCCCATGGCAAGTAATTAATGGTATTGTATTGACAAATCTACACCGTATTTAGGTGTAGATTTGTATAACTTGTAAGATTATGCAACATTTTAAAAACCTGGCCGATATGCACCGTTATAGCGGCTTCCCTATGCCCGAGAATCCTTTGTTCAGCGTATACAGATGTATGAAAACCTGTATGCTGGGCGGCCGCGAGTTTACATCTGATTTTTATATGATCGGGTTTAAAAAGCTAAAGTCGGGCGTTGTTATGTACGGGCGCACCAAATATGATCATGATAACGGCAGCATGATATTTGTAAAACCCCGGCAGATCATTGAGTTTCAAGGTGTGGAGTATGAAGAGGATGCCTTTATTATTTTTATTCATGAGGATTTCCTGCATGGCCACTCACTACACACCGAGATGAACAAGTATGCCTTTTTTGATTACGAGGCAAATGAAGCGCTGCACCTGTCGCCGCGCGAAGAAGAGATCATGTGGGACCTTTATCATAAAATAGATGAAGAATACCGCAATAATACTGACGAGTATAGCCGCGATATTATACTTGCCCATATTGATTCCATGCTGAAATACTCGCAACGCTTTTACAAGAGACAGTTTATAAACCGCACCGATCTTTCAGGTAAAACGGTATCAAAATTCAATAATGCACTGGCTGCCTATTTCAAAAATGAATTGTTTCTTAACCAGGGCCTGCCTACGGTAAACATGCTGGCATCGCAACTTAATTTATCCCCCCGTTACCTGAGCGATCTGTTAAAACAGGAAACCGGCAAAACCGCCATGGACCTGATACATATTTACCTGGTGAATGAAGCCAAGAACCGCCTGAAAGTTGATGATCAGAGCGTATCTGAAATAGCATACGACCTTGGTTTTGAAAACCTGCCGTATTTTTCAAGGCTGTTCAAAAAAGAAACTGGTATAAGCCCTAACCAGTTTAAAAAGCAGTTAGCTAACTAACACATCAGCCAAAATTATATCATATAAAGATCCTTAAAGATTGGTTAGTTTGAAGATGTACGGGCTTTGACAAAGTTACCAGTACATTATTACCTTGCTGCTCAAAATTGGCTGCAATCGATTGTGCCCCTATCATTACTTTACCCTTTTGCTGCTTAACATTCCATTTTTCCAGGCTGATAGTTTGCAGTTGCAATGATCCGTATTTGAGTTCTAAAACGTGCTCTTGTACACCGGCAGTTTCTTTTTGCCGGTAAGTACCCCAACCCTTTGCCGTGGTGAACGGGGCTTTAAAGTTTTTCTTGTCCCATTTCGGCGCAAAGCGGATAAACCCTTTCGGGCCGTGGTATTCAAAACCGCAGGCAGTTATAAAAGTGCCATAACTTGCCATTGCCCGGCCATAATGGTCGCTGCATTCAATTTCATTAAACGGATTTCGCTTAAAGGCGTGATAACGGTCGTGAACCGCTTTGGTTAAAATCAAAGCCTCGTCCGTCATGCCTTCAGCCATCAGGTGACTGGCTACCTGGTGCTCAAAACCTGTCATGCACTCATAAAAGTAGCCCATTTGCCAGGTTGCAGATTCGCCGTAAGGATTGGCTTCTTTCAGGGGATTGGTGTTCATTACCATACCGCTTTCACCGGGCAACGCGTAAGGGCGCCAACCCGAATGCTGTTTTTCAAACGGACCGACATCCTGCATAAAATTATGCTTCCAGAGTGCCTTTAGTGCACTTATCGTTTTATCCTTATTATTTATACGGCCCAGCCCAACCTGCCATGCCCAGCTTTGGCCCAGCACCTGGTCTATATGGCAGGTATTGTATGACCCAATTCCGCTTCGGCCCTTAACCGCATCCGGGCGGTGGATGTAATACTCGCCGTTAAATAAAACAGCATCCATATTCTTTGAGCCTTTTGCTACGTACTCATTGCAACGATCAGCAAAGCTATTGTCATTCATTTCATGAGCCATGACCCCGCCCGCTTTTACAGCGGCAATGCACAATCCTACTATCCAGGCTATTTCTCCGTCCCAAACAGCGTCCAGTGTGTTTTCCATCGGCGTGTCTGTCATGCCGTCGCCGTTTTTGTCCTGGTCAATTATAAATTGGGTAGCGCGTTTAATTTGCGGCCAGTTGGTTTTTAAAAATGTATTATCGGCACTCATCTGGTGTTCGCGCAGGCAGCCTAAAACCCTTCCGGCCTGGCCATCAATTGCCGGGCGCTTATCATACTCGCCCCTGAACCAGATCCCGCCGTCAGGCTGTAAAGATATCCCCAGGTCCACACGTTGGCGGTTATCCCGCTCGATAGCCGGAAATATTCGACCAATAGCTTGCGCGTATTGCCATACGTGTGTGCAATTTCCCTCGCATGCGCCAACACCTTCCCAAGCCCATGACCGCCCGGTTTTAAAACGGTGCGACGTAGTAGTTGCCAATGCTGATATATTTGAAAAGGTCCGTTCCATGAACCAATGCGGCAAGCTTGAATCATACCAGGTGTTTTTCCATAAAATCGTTTGTCCGGATAAAAAAGAAAAATGAGCAGCTACGTAATCTGCCACTGCAGGGGCATCTTTAAATTTATTCAGATAGTAATGGCCGGTCCGGGCATCGGGTACATTAATGCGTTCGCCTACGTTAGGGAAATGCCAGCTAATGGCGAAATCTTTTTTAATCGTTTTACCGGGCGATATTTTTGCCGATGAACCAATTCCTCCAATTAATTTTTCGTCAGCATTCACACTAGCCTCATCAGTTTTGCTTACATGAAAATTATCCGCAGAAAAAGGCAGCTGAAAAGAAGGAATCCCAACAGCATCCGTACCTATAAAAGAAAGGCACATTGACCCTGCATCTCCTGTATTATTAGCCTTTGCTAAGTCCGTCGCGGCAAAAGATGCATTTACCGAAACATGAGTTTTTGTATTGAAAACCTTATTGATCCGTTTTCCGTCATCAGCCTTTGTCATTGAAAATTTGTTGACCGCATTTTCAAGCCAGCCTATTATTTCAATTTCCATTGGCGTTGTGCCCGTATTTTTCAACTCGAATGATTGAATGGTTACCGGAATATTAGAATTATCTTCATCCAGCGGAATAAATGGAGCAAATGCTGTCAGCTTTATAGTCAACGGCAGTTTTGCATCGATATAGTGAATAATTGCCGCCGGATATGTTGCTTCAAATTTTATCTCGTCCCAGTCATCGTAATGGAATCGTTTAACGATGGTAGTGCCCTGGTAATTGATCCTGATAGCAAAACCTTGTTCCAGCGGGCGGATATCCTTTGACGGTTGGATATAGCAGGCCCCGTCTCGCGAAGTAACTTTTGTCCCTTTATCCTGTACTTTATAGCCCCAGTCTACAACTTTGGGTTCAATGCCTTCCTGGTTACTGTTAAAGATATCCCAAAGCCATAAACGCCCGTCGCCGCCTAAGTAAACTGTGCCGCAATTAATACCGCCGACAGGCATACCTATGTATTGCAATTCGTTTTTGCTTTTAAAGTATGTAGTTACTGCGCCTCTTTGGTATAAAGCGCTCAGCCCTTTCGTACCTGCAATTGCCGGTACGCGTGCAACAACCAGGCCGGCAGTAAGCATACCCGAAACTTTTATAAAATCACGGCGTTTAATATCTTTTATTGGCGACATATATAAATACTTTTTCTTGTAGGTTACAGGTGCCACAGGTAAACTGTATTGGTCAGCACTTTTCTAAAATACAATTAAATATCTGCTAAGTATATTTTATGCTGTCGATAAGTAAAATATATAAGCTGTTCAAACGGATGTTATGAGCGTTTTTCTTAATACCGTGAGGAATATGATTTGTATCATTTATATGAAATAAGCGATATATTTGACCTGTTTAGTATTTTTACCCAAATTTACGTTGCAAACCAATAAGGCCTAACCCATATTATAATATAAATGACTACTTTAATTGTATTGGATGATGATTCCATTTTTCATCAAATTATAGATTACGCGCACGCTAATACCGATTCTTATAGCCAGATACAGCATTATTATAAAGCCGAACAACTCTTGGATTATTTGCGCCAGCACAAGGACGAAAGTGATAAACTGCCCGATGTGATATTTGTAGATATTAACCTGCCTATTGTTGATGGCTGGTCATTTTTGAGCGAATACGATACACTGGCAGGCAGCCTTAGTAAAAAGATAACCATTTACGTGGTCACTACTTCTGTTAGAAAAGAAGACAGGACGCAGGCAGGCGCTTACTCATTTGTTGAAGAATACCTGATCAAACCTGTAACTATTGATAAGTTAAAAGCGATAGCCCAAAAAGCTAAAGAAAATTAAAATAAGCTTATATACTGATTTTACTCATCCCTATTTATAAGATTTACAGGCAAGAGTAAACTTTAAATCTATTACCGTACTTTATACTATTAATTATAATCCGGCAAAGAGATAGCGTTTGCCGCTTTTAACGGCATTTCAATCATCATATTTTTCCATGGCGTGTAGGGCAATATTTTCCAGATCTGCCTGCTCATCCAAAGTTTGAATTTGGTTTGCGGCACAAACCATTCAGCGCCTTCAGCTAATTTCTGGCAAGCCGAAACCAATGGGCGCATCATAGTTTCATATTTATTGAAAGCGATAACATGGCTGCCATTTGCAGCCATCAATTCTCCCGCTAAAATATAAGCGCCTATCACCGCCATACTGGTACCCATGCCCGACATGGGCGAAGCGCAGTAACCTGCATCGCCTAATAATACTACCCTGCCTTTTTGCCACCTATCCATCCTGATCTGACTTACGGAGTCGAAATAAAAATCAGGTGCTTCATCCATGAGTTTTAACAATTGCGGCACCTGCCATTGTTCGCCCATAAAGCGCCTGCGAATCATTTCTTTTTGCTGCGCGATATCACGATAATTATAGGCGATCTGCGGAGAAGCAAAATAAAAACTGGCCCTGGCTTCAGTATCGTTATTCGCGCTGAATACACCCACCCGTTTGCCTAAAGTGCCGTAATATAAACCCGCCATGTCTTTAAGCTGCATAAAGTTTGGTGTACTAAAAATGGCGAAATATATCCCCAGGTGGTGCATAAATTGTGACTCATCGCCAAAAGTCAAAGCTCTTACGTTAGAATGCAATCCATCAGCACCAATTACCAGGTCAAACCGGCGGCTTTCGCTACGGTTAAAGCTAACGGTTACGCCATTAGCATCTTCCTGTATGGCGGTAATGCTGTCATCAAAAAGGTATTCGGTATTGGCTTTAGTAGCTTCGTAAAATACATTGGCCAGGTCGCCGCGCATGATCTCCAGTTCGCCGCTGGTAAAGCCGTCAGGCATAGCGGCCAATTTTTTATTGTTCTTATTTACTATAGTGATATTGCCCGCTCGGGTTTCATATTTTTTTATCTCTTTAACAAGATTCATCCGTTCTAAAACCTGCATTGCAGGCCCGCGGAAATCAATGGCATAGCCACCCGGTCGGATGCCCGGCGCACGTTCAATAATAGTACCCTCAAACCCATATTTATTGAGCCAAAAAGCAAGCGCCGGCCCGGCAACACTTGCCCCTGAAATAAGAATTTTCTTTGCCTTCATAACGCCAAAACTATCTGGCAATTACGATGGCGGCAATCATGAAAAGGCTAAACCTCCCGGCAAATCGGTAAGCGACAGATTTTTGGCGGTAAATAGATTGGAGAAGGTTAATCAAGCACAGAAAGCGTCGTTGTGATCACGTCTTCAAAAACGGCTTTGTCATTTGTCGATTTTGCGGTTACACGCAAACCTTTCACGGTATTAAATACAAACCTTGCTAAAGCTCTTGCATCACCGGTATTTTTGATCTCGTTATTGTCCTGGCCTTTTTTTATCACTTCGTAAAAAGCTTCTTCCACCTGCTGGTCAGCGGTGCAAATGATTTTATTCACCTCCGCATCATGCGGTGCAACTTCCACTTCGGCGTTCACCATGAAACATCCTCTGTGCGACTGATCATCCAATAACCCGCCTACGATCATTTCCAATAATTTGCGGATCGTTTCTTTTGCAGACTGATCAGAGTTGACGATCTTACACATCTGGCCGGAGTTGGTGCTTTCGTAACTTTCAAGAGCTTTGATAAATAGCGTGTGCTTGTCGCCATAGGTATCATACAAGCTTGACCGGCTAATGCCCAGGCCATCTACCAGGTCTTGCATGGACGTAGCATTGTACCCCTTTAGCCAAAAAAGGTTTACCGCTTTTTTAAGCACTTCAGCTTCATCAAAATCCTTCGTCCTTGCCATAACAGAAATAGCTTTGCTTGTTACAGCAAAGCTATTCAATTTACTTAAATTTTTATAATTAGCGGATACCGCCGCCAGCCAACAACGTTTCGCTGGTTAACCAACGCGAATCTTCAGAGGCTAAAAACACCGCAATTGAAGCAATATCATCAGGCTGACCTATACGGCCTAATGGTGCGGTGCGTTCTGCTTCTGCGTGAAAATCGCTGCCTATAAAGCCTGCTGTATGTGTACCTTCAGTTTCAATCATGCCCGGGTTAATTGAGTTAACACGGATCTTTTTAGGGCCTAACTCTTTAGCCAAAACGTGGGTTATGGCATCAACAGCACCTTTGGTAGCGGTGTAAATAGAACTCCCCGGAGGCGTAATGCTGCTCACTACCGATCCGATATTAATAATACTACCACCATCGGCATTAAAGTTTTTAACTGCACCCTGGGTGGTTAACAACAAGCCTAATACGTTGGTGTTAAACTGGCTGTGAAAATCGTCTTCGTTAATTTCTTCAATAGCGCCAAATTTATAGATACCGGCATTGTTTACCAGGATATCTACCGGTCCAAAAGCCTTGCTTGTTTCGTCAAACAAACGGGTTACGTCAGCCGTATTTGACACGTCGCCTTGTACAGCAATGGCTTTACCACCGGCTGCAACTATTTCTTCAACAACTTTGTCTGCACCGGCTTTGGCTGATGCATAGTTAACTACTACTGACGCTCCGGCTTCAGCAAGAATTTTTGCAATACCTGCACCAATACCTTTTGATGCGCCTGTTATAACTGCTACTTTATTTAATAACTTTTTCATATTGTATGTTAATTGTTTTTATATTTGGAACAATCATTCCGCAAATGTAATATCATAACGGAACAATCGTTCCAATTAAAATCAATTATTAGTTTTTGATGACAAATTGATCTGTTCCTATTTTGACATCAGGATAAATACCGATATTTAAAAATGAATTCTGCTTATTACCTCCGACTGTCCGCCGATCCGCTGTTAGCTAAACTGTTTGAAAACAGCATTCCTTATGAGTTAAAAGAAAAGGCAAATATCCCCCTGGCTTTGTATACCTCTATCATGAACCAGCAACTATCAACCAAAGTGGCAGATGTAATTTATAAGCGGTTCATAAATATCTATGGTGGGCTTGAACCTACCCCGCAACAGGTTATTGATACGCCTGTGGAACAATTCAGGGCTATCGGCCTTTCCGCAGCAAAAGCGGGTTACATTAAAAATGTAGCACAATTTGCCATTGACCAAGGCTTAGATCTGGAACAGCTAAAGGCAATGAACGATGACGACATTTATAAATATGTGGGCACTATAAAAGGTGTAGGCAAATGGACCATTCATATATTGCTGATGTTTAGCCTTGGCAGGGAAGATATTTTTATCCCTGATGATCTTGGTATCCAAAATGCCATGGCCATGCTGTTTGGATTGGATAAAACAGACCGGAAAAAATTGAGGGCAGATATTATTACCCTGTCAGAACAATGGAGCCCTTACCGTACGTATCTCTGCGTACACTTGTGGCAGTGGATCAATCAGCAACAAAGCACAAAAACTACAGGTTAGCAACTGCATGTGCGTTTTGACTACAACAAGCGCAGATTTGGTTAGGCCTGTTTCTTTACTGTTATTGAATTTTGTGTTATCAAAAAACAGATATCATGAAAATTATAGTAACAGGTTCATTAGGGCACATTGGCAAGCCCCTGACGGAAGAATTAGTAAAGAAGGGCCATGAGGTTGTTGTTATCAGCAGCAATCCCGACAGGAAAAAAGATATTGAGGCATTAGGGGCTGTAGCTGCCATCGGTTCGGTAGATGATGTCGATTTTTTAACCGCGACTTTTACAGGTGCCGATGTTGTACATGCAATGATCCCGCCGCATAATGCTGCGCCTGACCCGGTAGCGTACAGCCGCAAGGTAGCCGATAGTTACATTATGGCTCTCCGCCAATCAGGCGTAAAACGTGTGGTTTATATCAGCAGCTATGGTGCGCATTTAGAAAAGGGCGTGGGTTTGATCAAGCTGCATCATTATATCGAAAACGAACTGCTCAAGCTCGATCTTGAAGCGCTTACGTTTGTTCGTGCTACGTATATTTATTACAATTTGCATCGCTTTGCAGGCATGATAAAATCTGCCGGAGTTATGGTCGCAAACTATGGTGGCGATGACCGGGTAGTGTTGGTATCGCCGGAAGATATAGCTGCTACTGCTTTGTCAGAAATAGAAGCAAAAACCACCGGCAATAAAATTGTTTACGCCGCCAGCGATGAACGCACCTGTAATGAGATAGCTCAAATTTTAGGCGAGGCCATTGGCAAACCAGACCTGAAATGGGTGACGATCTCTGATGACGAAATGCAAAAAGCGTATGAGTCGTACGGCATGGCGCCGCACGTAGCAGCCACCATGGTTGAAATGTTTGCTGCCTGCCACACCGGCTTGATCAATGAGGATTACTATCTGCATAAACCCGTGTTAGGCAATGTAAAGACAGAAGATTTTGCCAAAGAATTTGCAGCGGCATTTAACGCGAAATAACGATATTGTAATGATGAAAGCCAACCAGCCCTTACGGATCAAAACCATCAGCGAGTATCACCAGGTAATGGGTTTACCTAAACCCGAGCACCCGCTCATCAGTGTGATCAACCTGGAAGAAATAACTCACCCGTTTGATGATACACCTACAAGTTTGCTGTTTGACTTTTATTCTATCTCGTTAAAAAGGGATTTCAACGCCAAAATGAAATACGGCCAGCAGCAATATGATTTTGATGAGGGCATTATGTTCTTTATTGCGCCGGGACAGGTTTTTGGCATCCAGGCCAAACCGGGGACCGTACCAAAAAGATCAGGGTGGTTATTACTTATCCATCCTGATTTTTTATGGAACACCGCTTTGGCAAAAATGATAAAGCAGTATGATTTTTTTGATTACTCGGTGCACGAAGCCCTGTTCCTGTCAGATAAGGAAGAGGCTACGATTTTGGGCATGATGCAAAACATAGCGCAAGAGTACCATGCAAACATAGATAAGTTTACGCAGGATGTAATGATAGCGCAGATCGAGCTGTTACTCACCTACGCAAAAAGGTTTTATGAGCGGCAGTTTATTACCCGCAAAATAAATAACCATCAAATACTCGCCCGTTTAGAAGAGCTATTGGCAGCCTGCTTTGAAGATGACCGGATCGCAAAAAACGGACTGCCCAGCGTAACTTATATTGCGGGAGAATTAAACGTATCGCCGGGATATCTGAGCGGATTATTAAAGGTGCTTACCGGGCTTAATACCCAACAACATATCCATCAAAAACTGATAGACAAAGCAAAAGAAAAACTATCAACCACCACTTTATCTGTAAGTGAAATTGCTTACAACCTGGGCTTTGAACACCCGCAATCATTCAGTAAATTATTTAAGACCAAAACCAATTTTTCACCGTTGGAGTTCAGGCAATCTTTTAATTGAAATATTTTATGCCGATAAGATAATTAATAATCTTGTTATGTGCCTGTAATGGCAAGCAACTATAAATACAGAATTGCGGACATACGGGGCCGTTCTTTCGATAGATAAACTTATTTGTGTTAAACTTTTTTGATCGGCATGCCGGTAGTTGATATACGGCCATTACCGCCAAGGGTTTTGCGGGTAAGGCTCTCTACTTTACCTTTTGCGTCGCGATTAATGTATATACGCGACACGTTAGGCCCGATGTTGGCATTTAAACCTACGGCAACCAAAACATCCGGCTTAACTTCTTTTAGCGGGTAGCTTTCAGTTGGTTTGCCCGGCTCAACACGGTTCCACAGTAAATCGCCTTTAATATAGGTAATGGTAATGTTGCTGCTGTATTTACCAACCAAATCGCCGTATTTTGCTTTCATGTTGGTTGCGGCGTTGGAAGCTATACCACTATCGTCTAACACCCATTGTGCGGCTGCTTTCTGTAGGGTATCAACAGAGTTTGCCAGGATATCCTGTAAGATCAATTTGTGGGTTGCAGCCAGCGCATCGTCTTTACCTGTTTCAACATCAGGTATTACCCCCGTGCCTTCCCAGCCATGATTATCATGCGGACCAACAACCATTTTTACCGGCACAAAAGCAACCAGGTTGTTTTTTAGCGCAACATTGCCACCGGCTATGCCTGCTCCTGCGCTGGTGTCGCCAACAATGGTGGCCCGTTTTAATTGCTGCATCGCATAAGCAAAACCTTCAGATGCCGACCCTGTGCCACGACTGGTAAGGATGTAAACTTTAGCATCAGGCATGTGTCTGCCCGGTACATAAGTGTAAGTCCACTCCTGCTCGTCGCGGGTACGGTCTTTATAAAATCCGTTCAAATAAAATTGCTCGCGTCCGGTAGGGTAAAAATACGAAGCCAAAAAGCGGCCCATTTGCCCGGTACCACCCGGATTATGCCTAACATCCAGAATTACATATTTGCTGAAAGCACACATATTCATGCTGGCAGCGGCTATGTCAAGTGCTTCCTCCGATGCCAGGAACGGACCTGGAATTTCAACATAGGCGGTTGAGGTTGTACCGTCAATCTCCACACGTTTAAAGCCGTAGTTTGCTCTTTCATTCGAGTTATCTTCTGATGTACGGGCACCGCCTCGTCTGTTACCGCGTGGTTCGGTCATGTTTTTATAGCTTTCTTCGTTACGGCTTACACGCAAGTGTACGTCCTTGTGGGTAGCGCGCATATCGGCTGTTAATTTTGCAGCCAGCTCGGTTTCGGTTAAACTGTGGTAGTGGCCGGCAGCTTCATTTTTAAGCAGGTCGGCTTTATACTTTTCACTTATTTCGGGGAACGGATATACGTCAACCAGTCTGTCGCCAAGTTTGGTTACTATTTCGTGAGCATCGGCATCGCTAACGGTTTGTGCAAACGTACTAAGGCTATTGCCTAACAACAATACTGTTGCTACACAAATTGCCCTGCCTGTTTGTTTAATAAAAGTAGCTTTCATCAATTGAGTTTAAGTATAATATTTAATCAAATATAAAAGTATACTCAAACAAACGCTCTTTGCGCAAAGTAACTTGATTGATACACCCAGCTTGTTTATTCAGGCCAAAATCCGGGTAGAACCAAAGTACACGGACAAATGCTGCTGTCTAATGGCTGGAAATTTACCCTGCTTGACAGCGTGCACCTGGATATTGACAATACCTGGTATATTGGTAAGCTGGGCGATGAACATCCGCAATCTTTCAGTAAATTATTCAAGACAAAAACTAATTTTTCGCCTTTGGAGTTCAGGCAATCTTTTAATTGAAATATTTTGTGTCGATAAGCTAATTAATAATCTTATCTTGTGCCTGTAATGACAAGTAACTATAAATACATTGTTGACAAGATACAGCCGGCCTTAAACCTGCTGAATGTCATTATTGTGCTTGTTATTCTGATTCCGCTATCGCCGGGAGTGTTCTGATTGTATTTAATTAACCAAATGATACATAAGCCTCCCGGACAACCGGGGGGCTTTTTTTATGATCAAAAAAAATGAAAAAGCCAGCAAAACCAACAGACCAGTTTATTTTCTCCATTTATGCCGAAGACAAAAAAGGCCTGATAGGACAGATCATGATCTACTTTAATCGCAGCAGTTATCACGTTCAAAGCCTGAATGTAGCACGTACCGACATCAGCGATATTGTACTGGTAACATTGGAAGCTGAAGTTCCATTTTACGCGCTGTTACCTTTTACAGAAAAACTTAAAAAAATAGTGGAGGTACATTCGGTAAATGCTTACCCGGCAGGCGAGGGTTTGCGAAAAACAGGATTTTACAGGATCGGCATTGATGCATTAAACCAGCAATTATGGACATTGATGGCAAAATATGGCGCCACATTAAGCAGCGCAGCTAAAGATAGCCTGGTGATCTGTAAAACGGGATCGGATAAGGACTTGTCAGAACTATACAGTCAACTTGATGGCCCGCATTTATTGGGCTTCTGCAAAAGCGGGCTTATCATAGAAGAGAGCCTGGCCACGTTAGATCTATGGTCGACATAATTGTTAACAATAATTTAGCCGTTAATTTTTAATGTTATTTTAGCTTCGCCAATTAGATTACCTAAAAGTCTGAAGTTACCATGGAAAGAAGATCAGCCCTCAAAAACATTGGGGGAGCATTATTATTGCCGTCGTTTATTTTTGCGGCCAAAGAACCTGTTAAAAAGCCGGTATTAAGGGTTGCCCATATTACCGATGTGCACCTTAAAAACGATTTGAACGCGCCCGCTCTTTTTACCCAATGCCTGCATCACCTGCAAAAACAAACGCCAAAGGTCGACCTTATCTTAAACGGCGGCGATGTTGTTTTTGACATGAATAAGGAAAATATGGATACCCTTAATAATCAATGGAGCCTGGTAAAAAGCATTATGAAAAACGAATGCAGTTTACCTATTCATTATTGCCTGGGTAATCATGACATCTGGTGGAACGAAGATACCAAAGGACAGGCTACCTATGGTAAGCACTACTCTATGGACCAACTTGGCCTTGCCAAACCTTATTATAGCTTTACCCAAAATGGCTGGAAGTTTATCCTGCTTGACAGCGTACACCTGGATATTGATAATACCTGGTATATTGGTAAGCTGGGCGATGAACAATTTGCATGGCTGGAAGATCAGCTAAAAAACACACCCGCCGATATGCCGGTATTGGTACTGTCGCATATCCCTATCCTTACTGCTACAAACCTGGTGGATGATGATATTGTAAACAAATGGGTAATGCTTGGCGGCGATATGCATACCGATACCGCTAAAATAATTAACCTGTTTTATAAGCACCCCAACGTAAAACTATGCCTTAGCGGGCACATCCACCTGCGCGATAAAGTGGTGTATAACAACGTAACCTTTATTTGTAACGGCGCGGTAAGCGGTGCCTGGTGGAAAGGCAATAAACGTGAAACCGCGCCCGGATACGGAATAATAGACCTGTATGCCGATGGCACGTTTGATGAGCGATACGTTAATTACCAGGTTTAATAATCAAGCCCAGGCTTTTCTTAAAAATCGCAGCCAGTTGCCGTTCATCATATTTTCGATATCCGTGGTGGTATAACCGCGTTTTGCTAATAATCCGATAACCTTTTGCAGGTCGGCAATAGTTTCCAGGTCATACGGACATTGCTCGCGGCCAAAGGCGCCATCCAGGTCAGAGCCTATGCCCACGTGCAGCGCGTTACCGGCTATCTGGCAAATATGGTCTATATGATCTATCATTACTTCTAGGTTGCAATTCATACCTTCAGGCGTTGATTCGCCCCGTACCCAGTTGGGCACCATCATCCAGGCATCCAACGCGGCACCGATCACTGCACCCCGCTCTATCAGCGCTTTGATCTGTTCATCACTATACTGGCGGTTATGGTTTACTAATGCACGGCAGTTATTATGGCTGGCCCAAACATGACCGTTAAAATGATCAAGCGCTTCCCAAAAGCTATCATCGCATAGATGAGTAGCATCAAGGATGATATTAAGCCGCTCCATTTCTTTTAACAACTCATGCCCATTTGGCCCCATAAACCCGGTAGCGTCTGTACCCTGCGCGTATCTGCCGGGACCATAGTGAGCAGGACCAACAGCCCTTAAACCAGACTGGTAAGATCGTTCCAAATGACCTACGGTTACCAATGAGTCGGCGCCCTCAAGACTTAAAATATAACCAATAGGTTTCTTTGTATTTTCCCCGCAATCGGTCCAAAGTTTTACATGCTTGTCAAGCGTAACCAGATCATTTACCTGTACCATTTCGCCGGCATCTTCCATGGCTTTATACCAGGCCAGTTGCCCCTGCGTTTGCGCCCAGGCCTGCTCGGGCGAGTGCCAGCCGGGCAATAAATTATCCGGAGCAACATACCTTGCAATTTGCGTAGCTACTACCAAACCAATATTACCACTGCGCAATTCGGGCAGGGATACTACCGCTTTAGCACGGTCAGGTTTATCGGTCAAACCCACCTCACGGGCATTAATGGCTGCAACCGGTTGCGTCAGGTCGCGGTTCCATTCCAGCGCGTTCATACTCAAATCAAGGTGGGCATCTACAATAAACATGGTTTTAAATATTGATCTTACGGTCGCGCGCTATGGTATGCCACTCGCCGCTAATTTTATTATTTTCAATAGTAATTGCCCGCTCATATAAAGCTACCGTCGGGCAAATGTGGTGGGGTAATCCGTATAATACGTCGCCCACTTTATAGTTATGACCTTCGCCCGCATCTAAAACCAGGTGCTCTTCGCTTTGGCTTACAGGCTTTAATTCGGGGGCGTTTAAAAATGTTACACGTTTATCCAACACGTTTTCTGACGCTACCGATTTATGCCCCAGGTCCAAACATATTTTAGTTTCGTCAGGCAGGGATACCACACGGCTAACCACCAACGCGGCTGTAAAAAAAGCCTGCTCTTTAAAAGCGTTACCATATCCCCCATCCCAATAAATAAACGTACCGGGGCTGCATTCAATATCCGCTTTGGCGGCATGTATCGGGAAAGTCGGTGAGCCGCCTGCCACTATTACCGGGTCAAAACCGGCAGACCGCAAGCGTTGTACTAGGTCTTTCACCGGCTTAAAGGCAGCATTACATTTTTCAGTGCGGATGCTTAGGTCATGGTCATGAATATGCCCGTCGTAAGCATGTAATCCTATCACATTAAGGGATTGCAGCGATCTACATTCCCCGTAAAGATCAAAAGCATCCTGCGGCGCAATGCCCGAACGGTTCATGCCCACATTCAGATCGATATAGACATCAATCTTAACCAACGCTTCTTCTGCCAACTGATTTAAATACTTTGCGGAGGGGTAATTATCTACAAGGCATGAAAATCGTGTATCAGGGTATTGCTCTATTAATTTAATAAAGCGATCTGCTTTGGGGCCTATCGGCTGATAAGCCAGCAATACATCAGGTGCTTTACACATCCCAAGCATTTCGGCCTCGGCAATGGTAGCGCATTTAAACTTGTTAATGCCGGCAGCCATATTTGACAACGCTGCCTCTTTGCACTTATGTGTTTTTACATGCGGTCTTAAACGGTCTGTGTTGTCGATGCTGTTTTTAACCACAGCAAGGTTATGTTTTACCCTGTCGGGATAAACTACCAATGCCGGGGTATCCAGCAAGTCGACATCTGAGATTTCAAACCATTCTGCCATAGCTCTAATTATTCTAATTCAAACAGGGCCTCTATCTCAACAGGGATATTGTCAGGCAATGAGCCAAAACCTACCGCGCTGCGCACGCCGATACCGTTTTCGGTTCCCCAAACCTGTGCAAACAATTCGCTGCAGCCGTTAATAATGAAGGGATGTTTTTCAAAATCGGGCGTGCAATTAACCATACCCAAAACTTTAATAACGCGCTTTACCTTATTTAAACTACCCAAATTAGTTTTTATGGTAGATAAGATAGTCAAGCCCACCTGGCGCGCCGCCAGTTTACCATCTTCCATAGTAATGGTATCGCCAATGCGGCCAATAATTAAACTCTTATCATCATTAACCGGCCCATGGCCCGATACATACAGGTATTTACCATCAATCAGGTATGGTTTATAAACACCAAGCGGTGATGGCGCCGGCGGAAGATTTAAACCGGTTTGTGCAAAATTTTCGTCAGGAGTAAGCATGTTCAGCTATAATTTTATGAGTTGATATTACGCCTTGAAATTAATGCATTTTACAAGATAATTCTGCATTGTACCTGTCAAATTATATTACATGCTGTATCCTGATTACATAATTTAGTATCTTGCCATCGTGTCTAAAAGATCGCATACCGGTACATTTTCAAAAGGTTTTTTTATCCTGCTGATCTTTATCGTATCGATTTGCAAACAGACTCTTGCCCAATCGCAGTTACAACAGTTTGATGACCGCGTAATGATCGACCTGCAAAACCGACGCACCCCTGAGCAAACCGGCATCATGCTGTTTTTAAGTAAAAATTTACTTTATGGCAATATTGGTGTCCCCGCAGGTTTACTGGTTGCAGGCACTATCAACAACGATAAAGGCATGCGCGAAAACGCGGCGTTTGTAGCCAGCAGCACCGCATTATCTTACGGCCTTACCCTGTTACTAAAACATATTGTAAAACGCCCAAGGCCTTTTATACAAAACATCAGCATTACACCGGTTTATCGAGCCAGCGGAACGTCGTTTCCATCAGGGCATACGTCGAGTAGCATGGCTACAGCTACGGCTTTGTCAATGGCTTATCCTAAATGGTATGTTATAGCACCTGCATTCTTATGGGCGGGAACAACAAGCTACTCGCGCATGTACCTGGGCGAGCATTATCCCACCGACGTTGCCGCAGGCGCCGCGCTTGGCGTAGGTTCGGCATTATCTATGTCTTTTTTAAAGGCAAAATAATTTTTGCTTTGTGACATTTTGTAATTTGAGTGTATAAACTCGCTCATAAAATCGTCAGAAAGCTGTATATTAACCCTTAACGCTATATTTTTAGTAATTTTGCAGCCAATCGCATCCACTTATGTTTCCGCAATTTGCAGATAAACCCTTCCGGCTTGAACTTTCCTTCTATAAAATAATTGAGGGGCTGGAAGAAACTGCGGCAACCGATACGGGATGGAAAGGCTTACGCGCCAAACAATTGCTGCAACGGGTAGCGCAACATCCGGAGTTAAAAGATGGTATCACCAGCGAAAAACAACTCTCGGAAAATGCAGAACTGATCCATGATCTGATGAAAGAGTTGTTTCCTGAATCGCTAACATTAAACGAGATAAAGGCGGTAAGCATCCCCTACCAGGGCTTAATATTTAACCATACCCAAAGATTTAAACGGATCCTGGAAGACGCGGGTGATGCGTTCGAGATCAACATCCGTGATTTTGACGACCTGCAATTGTACGTATTAAGCTGCTGTATTATTTTAAACAGCCTTTACGGCACTAAACTCGATTTTAAAAAACCTATGTTTTTTGACATCCCAACTGCCAATGGGGTCATTAAACATTACCGCATTTTGTATAATGCCGATTTCCTCGAGCTGTTTCCTACAGAGAAAGCGCTTAAGTTAACGCCTGTTGAAATTAACGAGTTGATGGACAATTACAGTAACATCGACCTGTGGAAAGAGAAATTCCCGCCGGGCAGTTATATTATTAAAGGATTTGGTTTGATGACGCTTATAGACGTGACTACAGAAAATGCGTTGTCTGTATTAAAAACCAGTTTATTAAGCAATTACTCGGCACCTGATGTTAAAAAGAACCTGATCTCTATTTTCAGGTCGATGTTTGATATCTCTGATTTGCGTCTTGGATTTACTTTGTTTGATAGTGGCGAGCGCAAATTTATCCATTCGCGTTTCGGGCCTGATCTGCCAAGTTTTTTACTGCCATACCAGGAAGCCCACACTGGTGAAGAATTGCTTTGCGGCCAATCTTATCAATGTGTTATACGTGAAAGTTCTTACTTCTCGGTTAGCGATGTAAATAAATATATCCAGCAAAATCCGGGTAATGACCTTGGCCAGCATTTTAAGAACCAGGGCGTTCAAAGTTTTATACTGGCACCTGTTATAAAAGAGGGTGTTTTATTCGGGATACTGGAGTTGGTATCGCCACGCAGCCGTGAGCTTAACAGCGTTACCGCCAACAAACTCGAAATTGTAATGCCTTTTTTAATTGATACCATAGACCGCAAGATGCACGAAATGCAAAACAGGGTGCAGGCGGTCATTCAGGAGCATTACACAACCTTGCACCCAAGCGTTTACTGGAAATTCAGGAGAGAGGCACAAAACTTTATTGAATCGGCAAACGGCGGGCTGACTTATGCGCTTAAAGAGATCAAGTTTAAAGACGTATATCCTTTATATGGGCAGGTTGATATCAGCGAGTCATCCGTAACCCGCAATCTAAGTGTAAGTACAGATTTGAGCAATCAATTAAATCAACTGATACTGATCCTGGAAGAGCTGGATAAAACCGGCACACAAACATCGCTCGAAAAAATATTGTTCGATCTTAAAACTTTTGCTGCCGAACTAAGTAAAAGCATCCGCGCTGATACTGAGCAGTTTATTCAGCATCATATTGAGGATAAGGTCCACCCGGTTTTATATGCCGTAACCGCAAACAGATCGCTTAAAGCAAAAATTGACGATTACTTTAAACAGTCTGACGCGTTAACCGGCCAATTTCATGCTAACCGCCGCAACTACGATAAAACTTTATCGCTGATCAACCAAAAACTGGCTACCATTCTGGATAACCGGCAGGCAGAGATCCAGGAGTTTTACCCGCATTACTTCGAGCGGTTTAAAACCGACGGAGTTGAACACAATATGTATATCGGTGCTACTATTGCGCCTGATAAAGCGTTTACATTAGAACATTTGCAACGTCTGCGTTTGTGGCAGTTAAGGGTAATTGCCGAAATGGAAATCGAGCAGTATGACCTGAAACGCATTTTGCCTTATCAACTGGGGGTTACTTCGTTAATATTGGTTTTCAGCACACCTATCGCTATCCGTTTCCGGATGGATGAGAAACACTTTGATGTGGATGGCGCTTACAATATCCGCTACGAGGTGATCAAAAAACGGATAGATAAAGCGCATATTAATGGCACTGACGAACGCATTACCAAGCAAGGTAAAATAACCATCATCTACGCAAAAGCCGAAGAGGAAGCAGAATACCTTAACTACATAGCCATCCTGCAAAATGCGGGTGTATTGGCCGACGATGTTGAACATTTTGAGGTTGAAGAGCTGCAGGGCGTTGCCGGGCTAAAAGCTTTACGTGTAGGGCTGATCCATAATCAAAACCTGTTGGCTCAACGCACATCAAGTTATGATCACCTGTACAAACAATTGCATCAAAACCTGAAACCGGCAGATATATAAGGATAAGCGCCTTCTTTTGAAAAACCTACTACCCCTTGTATCAGTATCAACTGTGCGGGTTCAAAATAAAAACCGCCGCCATAGCCGTTATGCCAGGTGTTTGACGTCTCGCCGGGAGTCCAAACCCTGCCTACATCGTCAAACCCAACCAGGCCCAATGTTCCGGGCAGCAAATACGATGCAAAATCAAACAGCTTTAACCTGACTTCAAAATTATTGTAAGCCATACTTTTACCGGTAAAACGCCAGTCGTAAAAGCCGCGTAGATTTTGGTTACCGCCCAATTTTAATTGCTGATAATAAGCCGCGTTACCTAAGGTGGTGCCGCCGCCGGTGCGGTTTGCAATTACCAATACCGAGTCTTTATCCGGGTTTAACAGGAAACTAAATTCTGATAGTACCTGGCCATAACTATGCGCATTGTTGTTAATGGCTTTCATGCCGGTAAAATTGGTATTCCAGTATATGCCCCTGTGCGGGAAAATACTTTTATCGCGCGTATCAACGCTGAAACCTGCAACCAAACCTGCCTGGCTTTGGGTAGTAAATACGTGTTCATTAGGATGCAAGGCATCGTAATCGTTTAAAAGTCGGTTATGGTTATCATCAATATCCCCGGTATAGTATTGCGCGGCAACACCGGCTGTAACCGTCCATTGGTCATAGGTATGTTTAAGCCTTACATCAGGGTTCATGTAACCATATACATTGCGGTAGTAATGGATCTTTTTTGTGCCCTCGTCAACAAAAGTGGTATTGTTGCCTATCCCGAAAAAGTTGCTGGTATAATTAGGGCCCTTGCTCAGCACATTAACAACAAGGTCGTTATTTCCAACCGCCTTTTTAAAATCACCGGTATAATGCAGTAACAACGAGCTTACTCCAAACCCGTAGCTTACCACCAGGTTTTGCTTAAAGGCATATGGTTCTTTGCCAAACCCTTGTTTTTCGTAAACGATATTACCTATCAACTGAAAGCCATAATCTTTATTATAATTGGCCAATAATAGTGGCTCTACAAAGCTATATTTATAACCCAGGCGGTGAAAATTGGTTAACGATGTATCCGCCGTGATATTAACCTTAGCCTGGCCGGTTGGCAGTTTATTTTTTTGGCCAGGGATGTCATAGATGTAACGGTTGCCACGGCTGGTAATGTCACTATCTATCTCAAACTTATCTTTAGTATCACCGCCTATCATCCTTACCGTTATTGGCGAATGCGCGTTGCCATGCACGGCAAATACATCAGGGCCACCCATGCTGTAAAGCCTGATCTCGCCGGTAACTTTGGGGTCGAAAACGCGCTGGTACATTACCTGCTCAAGCGTACCGTCTTTTTTTGTCTTGTTTATTTTAACGCTTACCTGCCCTCCGGGTAAGTTGGTAATATCAAAGTGCTCGCGTTTTTCTGAGGTGCTCACCGTTACAGTTTGCGACAGGAAACGATAGTATTTCAACGCCTGCTCTTTCAACACATTGCGCCTGGCTTTTAATTTTTGAGCTATGGTTTGGCCACTTAACTGATAAATTACATCGGGCATTTTCCGCATTGCCTGGTTAATTAAATCGTCAGTCAGTGTTTTTTGCACATAGGCTATTTGCTCTTCCCAATCCTGCTGGCTTAAACCGTTTAAAAAGTAGCGGTCAAAATTGCGCGCATTCAGGTTCCAGCGGTTAATAGAACGAATTCGCTCATGAAAATCCTGGAACTTTGCCATCAGCAAATACCTTGAAACTACCCACGGAAAAACGCCTTTTGAATAATAATAAACCTGGTCCCTGTCGCGTGGTACAGGTTTGTAAACTATGCCCGTATCCGTTTTATCACGCTCCCAGCGCCATTGGTCTTCATGGCGGTCCCAATCGCCCAACAGCATATCCAATAACCGCGCCCTCAACACCAATTTCTGGTCTACGCGGTTATCATTATCATCCAGTAATTTATCCTGGGCTTTGCCGGTATTGTCTGTCTTGCTGGCATCAAGCGGCTCGCGTTCTTCAAATAAAAAAACCTGGTTGGCATAATCTTTACGATAGCTGCCCAAAGCCGGATCATCGGGTACATAAACAATCTCCGGGTTGGCATGCGGTACACCTAAAGCACCGGCAAGGGTTGGCACGGTCAAGGCACCAAAGGGATGCTCGGCCGAGATCTGGTCCTGCACAATATCTTTAGCAATGGTTTCGCGTAAGTTTACAGGCAACACTTTAGCCGGATATTTTTGGATGGTACGTAATACCCATTCCTGCCCTGTCGGGTCCTGCAGGCGCAATGATTTGGTTTGCATACCGCCACCGGGCTGTAAGATGGTAAGCCCTCCTTTTTCTTTCGCTAAATGGAAGATCCTTAAGGTTACAGGCGTGGCCCATAGCTTGCGGTAATTATCGCCCAATAAAAACTGGTGCGTTTTGCTTACCTGGTTATACGACGGCTCTACAGCTATCCTAATACTATCGCTTTTACCTTGCGAAAAACCCTGCGCCGATAAGCCTATAAAAAAAACAATTGTTAAGTATTTGTATAAAGCCATAAGCCTATTTTTTATAATTAAACCTGTATACCGTGCCCGGCGTTATTTTGTCGCCCTCGTTGCTGATGTATAAGTTATTCTGACTATCAAAAGCTATCCCCTCGGGCTGTATAAACAATGACGGGTTGATAGGATAAACCATTTTTACTTTAAAGTTAGCGTCGGTAACAACTATTATTTTATTGACCGACGATACGATATACCATTCATTCGTGTTTTTATTTTTAGCTATCGCGGATGGGTGGAACGCTATTCTTTTTTGACCCAGCTGCGCCTCAATATCCCTTACATTAAGTGAATATTGGGCCGCCTGTTTTATTGTGCCGTTTGGCGACAGGTTGAATGCGAAAATGGTGTTAGTTTTAGCGGTATTGTCCATACTGCAATGCTTGCACATTACGTAAACCTGGCCGGCTTGTTCATCGGCATATAAACCTTCGTATTCGCCCTGCGGCAAAATTTCGTTAAATTTCAGTATGTTTTGAACATTGCCTCCGCGCATTTCTTTAAACGGGAAAACAAATAACACCCCGTCGCTGCGCAGCATAATAACCTGCTCGCCTAAAATGGCTATATCTTCAAAATCGCCCGGTTTACCAAATTTAACATTAGTTACCTGTTTATCGCCCTGCTTAAAATAATACACTTTGCCCGCTTCGTCCTGCTCGGCATAAATGGTATCGTTTTTACCGTGATGAAAAGCGATGCCTGATATTTCGGTCAGGCTTTCCGGCATAAAATATTTGATGGGGTTATTTAAGTCGTACCCCGGAGGGCTGTTATATGGCTTTTGCTCGATACAAGAAATGCCCGCCATGATTGCCAGCGATAGAAAAACGGTTAATGTTATGCTATTTACTTTTTTCATGTCCGGGTACTTAAATAATTATAAACTTCGCGCTGCGATTGTATGGCAGGTTCGGTTGTTTTAACAGGTACATTTTGCAGTTTTTCATTCAGCATAACGGCTTGCACATTATCTGCCAGTTGGATATTAATGATATTAATAATATCGGTTTTCAGTTGTTCATCATAAACCGGGAAACAAACCTCAATACGCCGGTAAATATTACGGTTCATCCAGTCGGCCGAGCCAAGGTAAACTTCGGGCGTACCGTTGTTATGAAATATAAAGGCACGGCCATGCTCAAGGTACCTGTCCACAATTCTTTTTATGGTGATATTTTCGCTCATCCCTTTAACGCCGGGTACCAGACAGCAAATACTGCGCACAATCAATGATATTTTTACCCCAGCCTGCGACGCATCATAAAGTTTACTGATCAGTAATTGCTCTTCTAAATTATTTAACTTGATAGTGATGGACGCAGGCAAACCTTTCGCGGCGTTGCTCATCTCGCGGTCTATCATCGCTAAAAAACGGTCCTGCAAATTAAACTGCGCAACCAGTAAGTGCTCAAAATTTATCAGATCAGGCGATGTGGGTTTTTCCCGTTTCGCCAGGAAAATAAACAGCAATTCTATTTCGCGTAAAAGATCTTTATTGGCCGTCATTAAAATATGATCGGTGTAGAACGCGGCTGTATTTTCATTAAAATTACCGGTGGCAAGCAGCCCGTAATATTTTACCCGTCCGTTTATCCTGCGTTTTACCATAGCAACTTTGGCATGTACCTTTAAGGCAGTAACGCTGTAAACAATATCAACGCCGGCGTTTTTCATACGGTTGGCCCATTTGATGTTATTGGCTTCATCAAACCGGGCCTTTAACTCAACCAATACGGTTACTTTTTTCCCGGCAGATGCCGCGTTGATCAAGGCATTGGCAATGCGCGAATCGCGGGCAACGCGGTATAGGGTCACATATACTTCTTCGACGGTTTCATCAAGCGCCGCCGCGTTAAAAAAACGCAGAATGGTATCGTACGATTGATAAGGCGTATTGATCAATACATCTTTTTTTTCAATCTGATCAAAGATAAGTTCATCCGCGCTGAGGCGGTTATATATCGTAGGCCACTTGTCATATCGCAAAGCGGGCAAGCTAACAGGGAAACCAAAAAGATCTTTCAGGTTATGGTAGTTACCACCCTCTACCATGTTTGATGATTCGATACCCCAGTTATTGCATAACAATTGCAGTATCCGCAATGGGATACCGGGCTGGTGCAGGAAACGGGTAGCTATCCCCAGGTCGCGTTTTTTCAGCTGATCTTGTATTTGTTCAGAGATATCGCCGGGATACTCGTCTTTCAGGTCAAGCTCGGCATCACGGGTTATTTTGAACGAATAGCATCCTTTAACAATATCTTTTCTGAATAACTTACCCAGGTTATACCTGATGATATCATCCAGAAAAAGGACATACGTTTTACCGCCTTCGTCTATCTTATAAAATCTTGGCAGTTGATCTGACGGGATGTTGAGAACAACTATCCTTTCTTTTCCGTCACTATCCTCCAGCATAATTAAAAAATACAATTCATTGTTTTGCGGGAAGAATTGCTTTTTATCCGACAGTTCGGCCGGTTGTAAAAACGCCATTACCTGGCTAAATAAGTAATCATTTATCCTGTCGGCCAATGCTGCGGGCAATGGTTCGTTAACAAGTAAATAGATGTTATTCTTTTTTAACAACGGTATAATTTGCCCGGCAAATATTTTACCAAACTGTTGCTGTTGCGCCGTTATTAGTTGTTGCGCCAATGTTAACGGATCTTCAATTTCGTTGGTGGCCGATGTCAGTTGCCCCAGCTTATCCATAGCCTGTAGCACAGGCATACGCACCCGGTAAAACTCATCAAGGTTTGACGAAAAGATGGACATGAAGTTAATACGCTCCATTAACGGCACATTATCCTGACCGGCGAGGTCAAGTATGCGCCCGTTAAAAGTTAGCCAGCTCAGGTCCCTGTCAAAAAACTGGTACGCCATATTATTTAATAATTACGGGCGCGGTGTCTTGAAAAATTGTAGATACCACAAATGCAATTACAGCCAATATTAGCCCAAACATAAAAATGTTATATGCCACCCTTAACAGCAAATACTTGCGCCCAAGCACAACGCCCTGCGAGTACACATCTTTGATCAGTGTGCCGTATAAAAAAGCGGTATCGTTCATTACCTTTTCCATACCATAGGTGTAATCTTCCAGCCCCATTTTATAGAAATTGCCAAAAAACAGGAGGTTAACCGTTTTATTGTCAACATCCTGATGGGTAAAAGTTCCTTTGGGGATTGACGGACGGGTAGCCAGAATAGAAAAGATCATAGATAACAAGCTCACCGCAAGGAGTATAAAACTGGGTATAGCTAAAAAGTTATTCTCGTCCAGTTTCTTTAACACCAAACTTATTATTGCAGACAGGATAATAGAGTTTACCGTAATCAATATATGCGCCTTTTTATCGGCCATATCGCTCAGACGCTGGTTATTGCCCGATGTGATCCTGAACATGGTTTCAATGCCTTTTTCGGGGCGGTCGCCTTTTTTCTTTTTCTCCGGCTTTTCTGTTTTTTCAGGTATGGGCTGGGTAGTTGTTTGAATCGGGGTTACTTCAGCTGATTTCTCTTTGGCAGCTTCTTCCTGCTTTTCCTTGAGTTTACGCAGGTTCTTCGCCTGCTGGTCAGTAAGTAACAACCGCGCATAATCCGTGAAATAGGTGTGCGACTCTAACAATTCGATGTTTTTTTGCCGCCAGTGTTGTTTGTCTATTTCAATATGTTTTACCGTTTCTATCTCCTTACGCAGCCCTTTATTTTTATCAGAAAAATCATCGGTACCTAAATGAAAAAGATCCGCGTCGCATAAAATTTCCTGCAGCAGGCCGGTGGGGTGCTGCGGCATTTTTGTGGCCATGATGCAGCCATCCACTTTTTCTATAACTGATGCGTCAACTTTGTTTTGTGTCAAAAATTCGGCAGCCAGTTTTGAGCCGTTGGCTTCGTGGTTCATTCTGTCGGCAAAATAGCCTGTGTCATGAAACCAGGCGGCGGCCATTACAATAAAAAAATCCTCGTCGCTTAATTGATAATGGTTGGCTATGCGGGTAGCAGCAGCAACAACACTTTTGGTGTGGTTAAGATCGTGATACAACAATTCGGGGTCATGATGCGTATCGAAATAGTTTAATACATATTGCTTTACATCCTCTAACAATTGCTGATATTCCATTGGGCGGTGTTTAGTGTAGTGTTATCCAAATTTACTGTTAAAATACATATGTTTTTTAACAGGCAACCCCATTTTAGCAGAATTGCAAATAACGACACACTATCCTTACCTTAAAATGGCATTAAAAGTGTTATCCACATTAATACACTTTGATGTTACAGCGCAGCAAAAAAATTGACTAATAACCTCTATTTCCCGTTGACAATCAATATCACATCGCTTTTCGCCAGTAGTACTATATCATTTGGCGCGGTTGTTCTTTTAGTTTCCCCGCTTTCACAATCAAATATTTCGGCACTAACCGGCTTGCCTTTAAGATCAAAAGCCAGGCTGGTCTTTTTTTCTGTTGATGACGGATTATAAGCGTAAACAAATGTTTTACCACCGCATTTAACGCCATAGGTTATGATACCTTCTGCTGATGGGGTTACCGGGATTTTCTCAAAAGAACCGTTTGCGGCAGCCAGCATCCGGTCAGATATCTGGCGGATCTTTTTCAAATATTCATCTGTTTTACGATTATCAAAATACTCCCACCACCAGCTCATGGGCAATATCGGGGTCGGGTTGAATAAGCCATACCATAAGCCGCGCTTGTAGTCGCTGTCCATTTCACCCGCAAAATCATCAAAGTTTTTCGACCAGTCCCATTCATAACTATACTCGCCAATTACATAAGGCTTGTTGAAGTTTTTCTCGTAATCGATAATTGCCTGCGGAATTGCGGTGGTGTTTTTATAAATATGTTTCTGGTTAAAATCCATGTGCGGCAACGAGTTCAAACCTTTCAGGTCGCGGTGCGAAATACTGGTAGTGGTGAGGTGATTGTACGGGTCAATGCTTTTTATATAAGTACTCATCTCATCGTGCCAGTTAACAATCGAGTCAGCACTGATGGGTTTATTTCTATTGCCGAACTGTACATTATCCACCTCATTAAAAAACTCCCAGGCGCCAACACTGGTACTGTATCCCCAGCGGGCTACGAAATAGCGCAGCCGGTTTTTATAACGCTGCTTTGATTTGGGGTTCACAAAAAAATCAGCAGCCGATGGCGAGAAGCCGCCATCATGGATATTGTAATTGCCTGTACCCAATGTCAGCATTACATACAAACCCAGCGAATCGCATAAGTTGAACATGCGGTCGATCTTTTTGATGGCGCTGGGGTTATAGTAAGCGTCCGACGGTTCATAACGGTTGCTATTAAAATCGCGGTGCCAGTCTAAGGGCAAATTAAATTGACAGATCCAGGTGCGGAAAAAATTACCGCCATGCTTTGCCAGCGCGGGCAGCATGTATTCGTAATCATACTTAGGTTTTTGATGCAGTTCGCTGAAAAATTTAGAGTCGTCGCTCTTGCGCGATTCCCAGCCAATATTCTCGCCGATGCCACGGAAAGCCTTGCCGTTATCAAACCGAAACTCCCAGTTATTTTTTAAGTGAAGGAAACCGCTTTTACCTGATTGGCCAACAATAAATGAGCCCTCTTTTGATCGCGATGCTACATGCTCTGCCTTGCTAAACTCAAAAGTATAAGTGTACTTCCCTTTTTCCTGCGGCGCAAAACGGGCTTTCCAAAGTGATTGCTTGCCGCTGTCACCCGACTCATAATAACAGGGCAATACCAGTTTTTTGCCTGATGGCGTATGCAGTACCATATCCAGCGCTACATCTTCCTGCAAGTATGGATTTTGCCAATCGGCAGTTAGCGCTATATCAAATTCTGTTTTGGTATAAAGCTGTGGTTTTGCAGTGATCTGTTTTACGGTATTAATGGTTTGCGCATGAACCGAAATTGCCGCGCATAATAAAGCGGTTGCCAGGTAGATCTTATTTTTCATATTTAGTTATTAGTAGCTGCCGACATTGACGGCGGCGCATCGCCGGGCTTGCTGCCCCAATTCATATTTGGTTTTGGGCCCATTATTAACACCAGTTTACCGCCGTTCACTACGTCCTGGTGATAAACCCACGGCTTGTTTAACGGTTTACCGTTAAATGTAGCCGACTGGATATATTTATTCACCTTGGATGTATTCTGCGCCTCAATGGTAAATGTTTTCCCTTTATAATAATGATTATCCAAGGTAATGGTAACTTTAGGAAACAGCGGGCTGCCTATCTCATAAAATGGTTTGATCGATGCGCCGCCATCGGTTTCAAATAAACCCATTGCCGCCATCACAAACCATGACCCCATCTGGCCCTCGTCCTCGTCACCCAACCAGCCATGATACGGTGTTGAGCCGTAGTACTGATCCATAATGGCCCTTGTCCATTTTTGGGTTAGCCAGGGTTTACCCGAATAATTAAACAGCCAGGCCGCCTGCATATTTGGTTGGTTGCCGTGGTTTACCGGCACCAGGTCATACATATCGCCATCGGCGTTAAAATTAAATTTTGATGATTTTACAAAACCCGAGTCAAGGCGGTTGTTAAACTCGTCCTTACCCATCAGGTTAATGATACCTTGAACATCATGCGGTTTAAAAAAGCTGTATTGCCAGGCATTGCCTTCAAGGTAGCCGGGGCCGTCAAACGCCGTACAACAAAGCGGGCTCCAGTTTTTCTCCCAGGTGCCGTCGCGGTGTTTCATGCGGATGTATTTCACCGATGGGTCCCATACATTTTTAAAGTTATCCGCACGTTTCATAAACATATCGGCCTCTTTGGTTTTGCCTATGGCTTTGGCAAATTGGCCCACGCACCAATCGTCATAAGCATATTCTAAGGTGTTTGATACCTGCCCGTCTTCGGTTGGTACATAACCCAGCTCAAGGTATGATTTATAATATTTATTGCCCGCAAATCCGCCCTCGGGAGTTACCACGCCTGGTGTAGTTTGCTGGTGCATCATCGCCTCAAAAGCTAAGTTAGTATCAAAATCGCGGATGCCTTTCTGGTAGGAACTGGTGATCAGCGCGATCTCATGCTCGGCCTCCATAATACCCGAGTACTCTATACCCGCCGGGCCTTTGGGCAGCCAGCCGCCGTATTTATAGATCTCCAAGAAAGAGCGTGTCCATTTACTGGCGACATCCGGGTTTACCAGGGTCCATAGCTGGTTCAGGTTCCAGAAGGTATTCCAAAACGCGTCTGATCCAAGGATGGGCGAATCAGGTTTTGATTGCCGCTCTACCTCATTAGGGTCTATCCACTTACCATTCACATCGCTCCAGGTAGTGCGCGCCACATACGAGCGGTACAGGTTGCTGTAAAACTTCTTCCTATTTTCCTCTGTACTACCTTCAATCTTTATTTTACCTAACAGGTTGTTCCAAACCGTGCGGGCGTTGTTATGTACCGCGTCAAAACTCCACTTAAACGGATCCATTTCGGTTTTAAGGTTAAGGCGCGCCTGTTCAATACTAACCAGTGATATAGCGGTCTGTAGTTGAATTACTTCGCCGGCTGTGGTTTTAAAATCAGCATAAGCACCCATTTTACCTTTGCGCGATAGTTCTTTAACGTCTTTTGAAATTTTATCCCCCTGCCAGCAGCCAAAGCCTTTCATGGGTTTATCAAAGCGCGCCACAAAGTGTACGGTATATTCCTGCCAGCCCCATTTCTGGTGCGAGTAGCCTTCTATTTCAGTATCGCTTACTTTGGTGAATTTGGCATCCAGGATCTCGGCGGTGTTTTCAAAAGGAACGTCCAGGTTAAAGAGTATGTGCGCGTCCAGGTCTGTAGGATAGCTAAACCTGAAAAAACCGGCACGCGTGGTGCTGGTAAGTTCCGTCGTGATATCGCCGTTCATCAGTTTAACGGCATAGTAACCCGGGCTTGCTTTCTCGGTTTCCTTATAAATGCGCGAGCGATAGCCGGTTGTCCAACCTGTAGTAGGGTTATCGGCCGATCCGCGCTTAATATTTAATACGCCAACGGTTGGCATTACAGACAAGCCGGCCATAGTCCACGAGTGGATATGACTGAACCCGCCAATATTGTTAATAGAATATTCATACCCTGATTTCCAAACCGCCTCCTGGTTATCGGGCGCAAGCTGTACCATACCAAACGGCATGGTTGCACCGGGGTTCAGCATCCAGCGCGATTCGGACGTACCCAACAGCGGGTCGGCATAATCAACGGGTTGTTTGTTTTGTTGTGCGTTAACCGGTAAAAACGCCGGGCCCAAAAGCCCGGCAATCAACAGAGATCTTTTTATAGATATCATGGTAATTGGGGTTTATCCTTATTAACGCAACAGCGCTAATATTTTACTAACGATACTTTTACCGGACCCAATAATCCCGACGACTCTAAGCCTCTACCCATGTTAGGCATTACTATTGCCGTTGCCTTTCTTTGCTCGACAGGCAGTTTGCTATCGCCTATCAAACGGTTAACCCATGTATTCACCACCTTTACCTCAATGGTGTTTGTACCGGGTTTTAGCGCCCTGGTAATATCCAACTGGTAAGGAGGTGTCCATGCACCGCCAACGTCAATGCCGTTTACCTTAACTTTTGCAATGGCCCGGGCCAATCCCAGGTCGAGTATATAATTGGTTCCTTTTGCTAAAGTAGCTATATTAAACTTATTATGGTAAAAAGCCGTTCCTGAATAGTACTTTATACTATCATTGTTACTCTTCGACCAATCTGTCAGCGTTTCAAACACTACCGGTTTTGCAGGGCCGCGCATTTTGCTATCAAAGTTTACTGTCCATGGTTTATTTATGGCGATGCTTTTGCTTGCCTGCGGATAGTTTGAACGACTGGTATCTTTCTTCACCCCATCTTTCCTGAATACAATGAAAGCGCTTTCATAAGGCGCCAGTTTTAACGGAACGGTAGTTGTACCGTTGGCCTGGTAATAAGACGGCAGGCTGCGGATATCGCCGGTAACCGCGTTCCATAGTTCGGGTTGTTTGCCGCTGATCCTGAACTGAGGTGAGATATTTACCGTTTTTGTTTTTTGGTTGGATACAAAATAGATCGACCCGCCATCTGCCGCGCGGTGAATGAACAGAATCGAATCGCTTTGTGTTACTTTGGCGTCAGGCACCACCTTAACCAGGTCAAGCGCCTGCTGCATATCCATGCCCGAAAGCACCATTCCTTTGCCGTAATGATTCACCTTAACAGTAGTACCATCTATCTTACCCCAAAGCTCATCCGCCAGTGATTGCACCTGTTTATCAGCCTGCGGGTAACCCTGCATACTTGGCGACCTGCTTGGCTTAGGCCCTAATATAACCGCGCCTTGTGCTACCAGGTCCTTTAGTTTGGCAAGCAATTCCGGGCGGATAGTTTCCAGCTTTGGCAATACCAATATGCTATAGTTAATGCCGTTTGGCAAGGTTAGTTTACCATCCTTAACGGTTATGCGTGTTTTGATCACCTCGCCGTTAATATAATCGAATGAGTAACCCTGCGGCAAAGCCGGGTCAACCACGCCGGTCATTTTCGGGGCATCCTCGCCTATAAAGTAAGCTACATCGGCTACGTAGATGCCTTGCTGCAGCATCATGTTACACCGCTTAGAATATTTCAAGAATACATCCATATCAAAGAACCAGGTGTTTAGTCGGTTAAACTCAACCCCGAACCAGGTGTTCAGGCCCACCGGCTTATCTTCGGGCTGCTCTACGTAAACGTGTAACAGCGTGTTGTTAATGCCTTCGGTAAAGAAACGGTCGCCGCGCTTTTTAAACATGGCAGGGTATCTTGCAAACGCGTCGCCGGCAGCGGTAAATGACTCGGCCGACACCTTGGTTTTACCGTAGATATGTGCCGATGATGAAGCCGCTTTGTTTTCAATATCGCCCAGGTCGCCCTCGCTCCAAAACTCGCCGCCTATCTCGTCCGACTGTCCGCCATATTGCAGGAACTCACCGGGATAGCCCCAGTGCCCGTAATTTTCTAACCAGGTGGTAAGTCCATATTGATGACTGATGTCGCGCAGGCCGCCCACGTATTTGTAGGATACATCATCAGCTATCAGGCGGCGCAAGTCCCATAAGAAACGGTCGGACTGGTCTTCGCTGCCCACCACCTTGCCCTGCATCACCGGGATAAACGGCACCGGGTCGTAATGGTAAGTTTGCTTAAACTCATTGATCAGCTCGTCGGTCCAGTTCTGGCCGCCGGTTTCGTAGCTGTCCTCAACCGTAACCTTCCAGGTTTTGCGGTCTTCGGCAGGGATGCGTTTCATGATCTCACCTAAAAACGCGTTAAAGTGAGCGGCAATATGGGTGGTACTCATTTTATCGGTTTCCAGCCCTGTGCCCTCAGGCGTAGCAGGTGAATTTTTCACGCCGGTCGGCGTCATGCCGCTGCGCTCAATGATCCAGTTGCCGGCAGGCACGTTCCAGTTCAGGGTACCGTCGGCAGCCATGTATTTTGAAATGTCTATCACCTTGGCGGGGTCGACCACATATTTATCATTATCAACCACCGGCTGCGGTACCCATTGGTAAGCATCCCAGAACGGGTGCGGGGTTTGCCACATTTTGGCTTCTGTTTTTTCGATGTAGTTCTCTACCATCGGCGTAGCCGACAGCTTGATCTCGGCGATCTTACAGTTGTCAGACACGCGGTTAAACACTACCCTGAAATCGGTAGCGGTAGTGGCCGGGATAGAAATAGCGGCAGGACCATAAGGCGAAAAGCCCACGTTCAAGGCCGTATTGCCACGATCAACCGAGAAATGCTTAACAGTGGTAAACTCGCCGTTCACCTTAGCCTGGATCTCGCCCTCAAAGCTTAAACCCTCATGAGCCGGGGTAAACAGGATACTGCGGGCGGTAAAGGCCTGCGGCGTGCTGATGCTTAACGCGAAGGGCGCACCACGCGGAATTTTTACGCTGGTAGCCTCGTCATTGTCCATCAGGTTATTTAACGACTCGGCCGACGGCACGGATGACAGCGTGGGCTTCAGATCGCTGATGCTTTGGCCGAAACCATCAGCCACGGGATACGCTATCACCTTTACATCCTGGAAAACCGGCACAGGCTTGTCCAGCATTTTATTAAACGCCAGCGGCCCCTTTACCATGGTTTGCGACGAAGTTAAGTAGCGCATGGCCTGCCCCGGCTTAACCCATGGCCCACCCGACTGGCTCCAGCCCGGGCTGTTAAACAGGCCTATCTCTATATTTAAGCGGGTGGCCGTTTTTAGGGCGGTGTGGATAATGTCCCACCACTCGGGTGTAAAGATCTTTACCTTGCCAAAGGGCATATCGTCAATACCGATGTTGCCGATAAAGGCGCGGTTAATGCCCACCCGTTTCATGGCTTCAAGGTCTTTGATCACGCCTTCTTTTGAGATATTGTCTGACAGCCAGTACCAGTACACGCTGGTTTGGATATTATCAGGAACGGTGATAAACCCGGTTTCGATGGATTTAAAATTGGTCATTGCCGAGTTAGGTACGGCTTTAACCTGCGCCCTGCTGCCGGTAGTAAAACCCGCAGAAAACAACAGACAAACAAAAAAAGATCTAAGCAATGCGGCCTTGTTTAAGCTCATGATTTATTATTTATTAAGAATTTAATTGGTTTACAATAACACCATAATCCTGGTAAATTACAGTTTACCAAACATAATGTTAAGGAAATGATAATCCATCCTGTACTGTCATGACCTAGCTTTGACTCTCTCCAAGCCGTCATTGCTGCGAGGAACGAAGCAATCTCTACATAACCTGATCAACTGATAATATTATTATAGAGACATTCATTGACTTATCTCTAACGAATTAATATTATTATATTTAATCCATAAACGAATTAACCAGTACACCTAATTACTTTAACCCGAAAATGGAAATTGAAGACTTAAATAAATATATTCACCCTGACGCAAATCCAAAACGAAGTGCGCTTCAAACCCTTGCATGGTATTTAATGTTTTTTACTTTTTGGCTATTCACAATTAGTTCAGGAATTGCATTGTTTATATATTTCAGTGGTACTGACAATAAGACCATTAATCTTAGCAATGTGGGATTCGGAATGTTAATTGCATTAGCATCGGTTTGCTTTTCGTATTTTAAACTTTTAGATCCTACTAAGTATAAGAAAATACACATTGATGTACAGAATAGTGGCGAATTATTTCTCGCTTCTGCTATTGCTTTTATTGTATCATCAGCGCTAAAATATTCTTGGACAGTAATGGCGCCTGGAAGCTTTTTTTCTAATTGGTTTAGTTCAGTAATAAGGATATCTTATAATGTTAGTTTTTTTGTTGCTGAAGTTGTCTGCATCTTTGGCTTAGCCAAGTTAGTCGATGTATTATATTTTAGGGCAATAGCTCTAAAAGCTAAATAACTTTCAGCTTGTGATCGGCGTTATCAACCTCAAGCTGGCGCAAGTATGTCGGGTTGGCAATGGTACAAAGCTACTTATGCCTTTATCCAAAAATTTATTTAAGACACAAGTACCCCCGCCTCACAGGCCTGCGCTGCATACTTGCGCCAGCCTTTGCATCTTGTTGGTGTTGTCAGGTAACTATATACGTGTTAGACCACAGCCAACGGTTTTTTCTATAGTTATTAAATAGTTTATTATTATGTTTGATTTTCAATCCGTATCACAATACGGGTTCAATACTTGGGATTGCCCCTTATGTGCGATACGGACGGGGCATTATTTTTCTTTTTGATTTAAAGTCAAAAAAAAATCAGAAAAAAAATAGCCGAGCGATTGCCCAGCTATAAAACAGAAGATTTTGACGAACCCCAGTTTACTTTAACTAACAAAACATATATAACAGCTTTTAGTTTTGAAAGTACGTTAATTATTAAAACCTTATATTTGTTTTCCCTCTTAAAAAAATGAGCGTTTGTGTTGTTAATAGGGGTATTAATTGCTCTGCTCATAGCCCCTGCATTAATGCAGGGGCATTTAAGTAGGCTCTCTATTTGGTGTATAATGACTTATTCTCAAAATGTCATTATTCAACCTTTCGCAAAACTCCTATCTTCTTTCGCTTTTGATGTCGGCTAAGAACTTCTATTATTTCCTTGTAAACTACCAGTTTAAAATCATCGCAACAACACAAGAGGTTTAATCTGTTGTCTATAAATTCGATGTGTGGTTTTTGGTGGTGAACCTCGCAGGCTCTATCTTTCAATCTTGTTAAAAGGTCGTTATAAATCACTTCCATACGACGAAATGGCAAAGGTTAATGAATGCTTTTTATAGTAAAAAAAATCTCAGTGTAATTTTGTTTGCAAAAATTTACTATTAAGTAAATATTAATCACGGTATAACTACTGGTTTTTGTTGGTTGTCGCATTTAACCCTGTTATTAGTCGCATATGCACCGTACGCCTTATGGCATCATTGCAGAGATTTGTATTGATCAACTAAATTACAACAGGAGGAAAATCAGATGAGAAAAATAACCGTTTTATCATTCATTACATTAGATGGTGTAATGCAGGCACCGGGCGGCCCGCAGGAAGATCCGTCAGGAGGCTTTAAATATGGCGGCTGGACCGCGACCTATAACGACGAAGTTTCCGGGAAAGTTATGGAGAAACAACTGGTGCGCGCCGACCTTTTACTGGGCAGGCATACCTTTGACATTTTTGAATCTTACTGGCCTGAGCATGCCCAACATTGGCCCGGCGTTAACGAGGTTACAAAATATGTTTTATCTACCACCAAAACTCAATCCGACTGGCAAAACTGTGTGTTCCTGAACAATATAGAAGCTATTAAAGATCTTAAAAATTCAAACGGACCGGATATTAAGATCTGGGGCAGCAGCCAATTGGTACAGTTGCTTTTACAACATGACCTGGTGGACGAATTCTGGCTTAATATTCACCCGGTGATATTGGGGAAAGGCAAAAAGCTGTTTAGTGATAACGCTATGCCTGCAGCGTTTACCCTGATTGAAAGCACAAGTACCCCAAGCGGCGTGATCATGGCCAATTATAAACGGGCCGGCGAAGTAAAAACCGGTACTGTTGGCGAATAAGGTTTTTTATGGCAGATGATCTGTAAAACGATAATCAGTTTCAAAATAATAACGAATCATGAATTTAAATTCCGAAGTGTTTTTCTTCGGTATTCAAAATTCATGATTCGTTATTGATTAAAGATTTGCTATTCATCCTCTCTTCATGGAGTTAGGGGCTTATACCTCATGATGCAAGCCCTCTGCAATTTCTTCGATCAACTTTTTATTGAATGCAGGCAGATCATCCGGGCGGCGACTGGTTACAAGGCCATGGTCTACTTCACGCCCTTGTTGGTGTTGTCACCAACAAGCAACGGATTTAAGATTAGTTCAATATATCGTACACCGCAAGCTGAAATTTATTATGTAAACTTAGTGATTGATGAAATGTTAACTTAAACGCTAACTTCATGTTGACATTTTAAACAGTCAATTATGTATGATCCGTTACCTGCAGATTTTAATTTTAAGCTTTTTATTTAATTCGGTCCAGGCACAGCAAGCTATTACTGTTGCTTGCCCAAAAGGTTACAATGAAATAAAGGATCCCTGGACTTTTTTTAATTGTATCGCTCCTAATAAGGAGGTCCTTTCTGGAAGCAACCCTAACTTTGCGTTTATAAAAAAAGACAGCAGTGTTGTTATAACTATTGCGTTTATACAAAGAGATTCTGCCACTTATGAAAGTGATAGAGCTCTTATGAAAGGCCTACGGCCGGATTGGAAAAATTACGACCCTGACACGGTATGGATGATTAATTTCAAGTACAGAGTCGACAGCGTAAATCATAGCTATATGCTATTCGATAAAGCAAAATTAAAACCATTTAATGCCGATGCCGGTGTCGAATTTTACATGGACTGCACAAACCTCTACATGGATGATTATAAAATTGCAAAAGCTGTTACCATAAATAAAAAGTACCGGGGCATCGTTGAGATATATTACTTTACACGTCAACATACAAAAATCGATATTGAAAAAGAATTATACAATGCTTCCTCAATGGTGTCTTTCAAGAAATAAGCTTTTTTATTTTGGCAACACATACTGGTCGAAGCTTTCAGCTTCGACCTAAAATGCGGCAAGCATTCTGCTTGCGCCCAAAAAACAACAGTAAACTAAAAGCTTAAAACATTTTAGTTTGACATGGTGGCACTATTTTGTCATTCCTTGTCCTTGATTTTTTCCAAAAAAAGTCATTAAATCTGTACCAAACTGTACCATGAGATCGACTTTATAAAATTAGTTTTTTAATTATCAGATATTTACAAAAACAGGTGTACCAAACTGTATCACCGGGACACATTCAGTTTGGTACACCTGTTACCTGCAAGTCCACGGCATACTTGCGCCAGCATTTAGGGAGATCAGAAACAAACGTCCCTCTTTCCGCAAATGCAAAAGAGGGGCGCAAATAAAAGACAACGTAGTCTGCAGTTATTTCTCTGATGTCAGTTTTTTGATCAGGTCAGTTTCGTCAGTTTTATAAGGCGTACCATCCTGGCGGAAGATATCATGGAACCATAACTTTGGTTCTTCGCCGCCCGGCATCGGGGTATCCCATGCATAAATGGTATTGGTTTTACCCATTACAAAGCCCCAGTTAATAGCGCCAACATTCTCTCTTTTCAGCATTGGCATTACCGTACCGAAAGTACTGTTACGCGGGCGCGCCATGTATTCAGTACAGATCAATGGTTTGCCATGTGTTTTTAACAGTTGTACCACACGCAGGTGTGCTGCCTCTTCGTCGTAATTATGATAGGTGATCACGTCAGAGTTTTCAACCTGGTAAGTGTTCAGCTTCTCAAATGTCCAGTCCCATAAACCAGCCGACACCGGTTGATCAGGACGTACCTCATGCGCCCAGGCAAATACATTTTGCAGCAATGGTAATGACGATTCTTTTTTACCGCTGTTGCCCGGCTCGTTAAACAGATCCCACAGTAAAACACGTTTGTCGTGCGCAAAGGTGGTTAATACGTCTTTTACGTAATGCTCCAATATGCCCATTTCTTTAGGGTCTTTAAGCGCCGGTACGCCCGGGTCCTGCATCCAGCCTGAGTTGTGTACACCTGGTTTAACCGCAGGTTGTTTGCCCGGTTTTGGGTCGTTGTTCCAGCAATCATCAAAAAACACCAGGATAGGCTGAATGTGGTGCTTATCGGCAACAGCCAAAAACTCGGCAACGCGCGATTTAAAACCTTTTGGGTCCTGCGTGTAGGCAACACTGTGCAAAAACACACGCATGGTATTAAAGCCAATGCCTTCGGCGTAGCCCAGCTCGCGGTCGATGGTTTTCAGATCAAACGTTTCGGCCTGCCACATTTCTAACTGGTTGATGGCGTTGCTGGGTATAAAGTTAGCCCCGGCTATCCAGGGGTGCTGGCTGTACCATTGGTTAGCTTTGGCTGCCGACCAGATCTTTTCTGCCCCGGCAGTTTTTGACTGCGCGTTAACCGACAATGCCGCCATTGCGCACATGGCTCCGGTTAATACTATCCTTTTTATTGCTTTCATTATAATTGGTATTATTTATCGGCCCCTAATATAGTTTAAGTGTGCACCATGTAAAAGGTTTATTTGCATCATTTGATGAAATATTTTCGGTGTAGCCTAAACCTGTGCGCTAATAAAATTGGTTTAAGCGAATTAGTTTTGTTTACCTTTTGTGTTTGTATGCGATGTTTTGACAGATGGCTCCCGTATAACATGGCCTTTGATCATCCAAACCTCTGCCACATGATGATCAGAAAAACTGCTTGTACTGGTTAGTGCTATAATGGTGTTATCATCCAACACGCTAAGGCTATTCCACAACCCCGACTTATCGCCTGCAATATCAAACGGCACTGTTTTGTGGCCAAAATTACGGGCCTCGCTGTCACCAATTACCACCTTCATTTCGCTATGGTTCATGTTATTGATGCGGTCCTCGGTGCCCTGGTATGAAAGGATAGTTTCGCCGGTTTTTAGCTGCCGCAGATAAGGCGCGCCCAGGTACAAGCTATCCGGCACTTTATCGGCAAGTGCAAAGTTGCGGTTTGCATCACCGGCACCTACAAGTTTTGCCCAATCGTCTTTTAAGGTACTGCGGATGATGGTAGGCTTAAAGTTTTTGAAGCCATTGTCTTCTATCGAATAAACCATCTCCTTACCATTCTGCAGTAAAAAAGGTACCGGCATACCATCCCGCGAATGCGGCCTGAAACTGGTTGTTTTGGCTGCCGACCATGTAAGGCCGCCGTCCTTTGATTTTACCATAGAGATACATTGCTCGTTTGATTGCCGGTAAGGATTTTCATTTGCAAAAAACAGCTCGATATCCCCGTTAGGTAATTGTATGGCCGATGGCTCCCAGCACCCATTCTCAAATTTTGAATCGGCCTGGTAAAGTGTTCGTTCGTCGGTCCAGGTTTGGCCGCCGTCATAACTCTTTTTTGTTTTTATGGCGAAGTGTTTGGAAGTATCATTACCGCGTGGCCTCGGGTTGTAGCCGACAAGCAAGGAGTGATCCTTAAGCTGCAATATATCAGGTACGGCCATGCTCACACCGTCAGTTCTTGGAGCAATTACCGTTGGCTGCGACCATGTCCCTGCATCATCAGTACTCTTGACACAAACCGTACTTCCGGCGGCCTCATAAACACATATCAATGATCCATCATCCAGTTTTATCATTCGCGCGTAACCACCGCCGGCAGCCGATACTTTCCTCAGCGTACTATTATCCCAGGCTATACGGATACCGCCAATTGAAGGTTTAGTAGTTTGCGCCTGGCTGCTTATCGCAAAAAATAATAGCAGCGGCAACACGGTCAGTTCGAACGTTTTCATGGAGTGGATTTGGTACCCAATATTACGGAGTTTTGTTGAGAGTACGAGGGATGGATGTCATGCTGAGGCCCTCGAAGCATGAGGGCAAAGGCCTTTACGCTCACCCTTCGACAGGCTCAGGATGACACCCACCTTTTTCGCTGTCAAGACAGTACAGGATGGCTAATCATCCCGCTTATATTATGTTTGCTTATCCAATTTATATACTTAGCTATTCATCGCTATACTTATGATCAAAAATTTTAATAAAACCAGTAAAAAACTGCTGACGGGACTGTTGTGCCTGGGTAGCCTTTTCGCATCTGCACAGGGTGTAAAAACGTTACAGTCCGCACCCAAAATAGTCAACATTGTAAATTTTATCCGCCTGCTTGAGCCGCGCGATGAAAAGATAACCGAAGACGTGTTGTACCAAACCGTGGTAAAGCAGGTGGAGATCATGAAGAAATATCATTTGGGCGGTACATTCCTGCTGCAATATGATGCACTGATGGATAGACGCTATCAAACCCTGTTGGCCGGTTTGCCCAAAGGCAGTTTTGAAATTGGCGCCTGGTGGGAGATCCCTCAGCCGTTGGTTGAGAACGCGGGCATGAAATGGCGTGGCCGTTACCCGTGGGACTGGCGTGCTAACATTGGTTTTTCAACCGGTTATACGCCTGCCGAGCGCGAGAAGATCATTGATGTTTATTTCAGGGATTTTAAAAAAATATTCGGCTATTATCCAAAGTCTGTGGCATCATGGTTTATTGATGCTTATAGTTTGAATTATATGTACAAAAAGTATCATATCATTGCATCCGCTAATTGTAAGGACCAATATGGTACCGATGGCTATACCCTATGGGGCGGCTACTGGAACCAGGCTTATTACCCCAGCAAGATCAACTCATACATGCCGGCGCAACATGCCGATCAGCAGATCCCCGTGCCTATCTTCAGGATGCTGGGCAGCGACCCGGTGCGGCAGTATGATACCGGTATCAGTTCGTCCCGCCAGGGGGTGATCACGCTTGAGCCGGTTTACAATTTCGGTGGCGGCGACGCGGGTTGGGTTAACTGGTTCTTTAAGGCCTTAACGGATGACAACTCGGTTAACTTTAATTATACCCAGGCCGGCCAGGAAAACTCATTCACCTGGGATGCCATGAAAAAAGGTTTCGAGATCCAGATGCCTTTGATAGCCAAACTGCGCAATGAGCATAAGGTAAAGGTTGAAACCATGGAACAATCGGGCACCTGGTTTAAAAAGAAATTCCCGGTTACGCCGCCTACTTCGTTTACAGTGAGTAAAGACATTGAGGGCAGCGACCTGAAAACGGCCTGGTACAACAGCCGCTTTTACCGCATCAACATCCTTTGGGAACATAATAACCTGCGCATCCGCGATATCCATTTGTTTGATGAGAAGTTCCCGTCGGTTTACGAAACGCAGCCGGTAACATCAAACGAGTGCGTATTTTTTACCCTGCCCATTGTTGATGGCTATATATGGAGCAAGCCTAACGATTTAGCCGGCTTACGCGTTAAAGCGCTGATTGATGGCAAAGAAGTTTTATTGGAAGGCGGCGACCCTAAATTCAGCAAAACCCAAAACGGAACGCTGCATATATCATGGCCGCTAAGCACCATAAAAGGTTCGCTTGAAATTGACCTTGCCGAAAGCCGGATCAAAATGAACTTGCTAAGCAAAACTAAAATCGATTGGTATTTCGATCTGCATGCTACAACGGGCGCTAAATTACCGTTCGAAAATATCGGCGCGTCAGCGCTAACCTGTAAGTTTGAGGATACCAACTATACGTTAAAGGCACTGAAAGGTAATTTTTCACAGCCGGACAATGGTTCTGTCCTAAGGTTAAAGCCACAAATGAATACCATAGTGTTAAACCTGGCTGATATAAAATAATAATATCATGAAAACAAAACACGCCATCCTATTTTGCCTGCTTGCGATTGGTACCACCGTATCCGCGCAAAAAAAGCCTGCAAAACAAAAGTATTATAACGACCCGTTTACGCAACCTGCACCTTTGGATTTTAACGACCACGAGGGCTATGTTTCGTTATTTGACGGCGCTACGTTAAAGGACTGGGACGGCAATTTAAAATTCTGGCGGGTTGAGGATGGCGCAATAGTAGGCGAATCGAGCGAGAAGAACCCGAGCGGTAACAGCTACCTGGTTTATCGCGGCATGAAAGCAAAAGACTTTACGCTGAAGTTTGAGATCAAGGTAGATGGCGAAGGCGGCAGCGGCATTCAATACCGCAGCCAAACCGGCGTACCATGGCGTATCCCTATTGCTGATAATGTAACCGCCAACGTTGGCCCGGTTAATTTAAACTGGATGATGACCGGCCCGCAGGCAGATTTCTGGCCATCTGCTAAATACTGGACAGGGCAGTTCTATTCAGAGAATACCCCTATGCGCATCCTGGCCTGGCGCGGGCAGGTGGTTGAGGGGTTCAGCACCAAATCAAAACGCCTGATGGGTAATATCGGCGACATTATGGACCTGGCTAAATTTGTAAAAAAAGACGACTGGAATCAATACACCGTGATAGCCCGTGGCGGTGTTTGTATCCATATCATTAACGGGCAGGTTATGGCGGTGATGATCGATGACGATCCTAAATCGTCAAACAACCAATCGGGCTATATCGGGATAGAGATCGAATCCATCACCAAGATCCGCGTCAGGAATATGTGGATCAAAAAACTGAAATAACAAAAACTACAAAAACGCCTCATATTGATATATGGGGCGTTTTTGTTAACACTAATACGCGGCTCTCCTATTCAATTCCTGTTCCTCAAGAAAAATAATTTTCAAATAAATTTGCGCAACCCAAAAGTTGCATTTATATTCACAACTCAAAAGTTGCATATTTTAGAAGATGAAGCAAGATATATTCCAGGCCATAGCCGATCCGACTCGCAGGGCCATTTTAACTTTAATTGCAATACAGGCCCTAACCCCAAACGCCATGGCCGAAAAATTTGATATGACTCGGCAGGCGGTATCAAAGCATATTAAGGTATTGCACGAATGCGACCTGATCAAGCCCGAACATTTGGGCAGGGAGATCTATTATCATTTTAATGCTAAGAAAATGCAGGAATTTGACCATTGGTTAGCTCAGTTCAGGCAGGGCTGGGAAACTCAGTTCAATCAACTCGACAAAGTATTATCCACTCTTAAAACACAGAAAAATGAAAAATGATCTGCTATTTGATTTTAATGTTGACAAAGCGGCGCAAACGGTATATATAACCCGGGAGTTTGATGCCGGGCTTTCCTTAGTATGGGATGCCTTTACCAAGCCCGAACTACTTGACCAATGGGGAGCGCCCGCACCTATGCGCGCTAAAACCAAGTACATGGATTTTAAAGTGGGCGGGCGCAGGTTTTACGCAATGATAAGCCCTGACGGACAGGAGCGTTGGTCGGTACAGGAGTTTACATCTATTACGCCGAAAACCAATTTTAAGATGTACAACGCCTTTTCTGACAAAGACGAAAACAGGGAGCTGCCCGGTTCTGAGTGGGACTATAATTTTAGCGAGCAAGATGGCATAACCAAAGTATATATCGTCATTTACAACGAATCATTTGAGCGGTTGGAAAAATTACTGGAAGGTTTCAAGATAGGATTTACCATGACTTTAACAAACCTGGAAAACCTGTTAACTACTTTATCACAGAAATAATAAGCAGAAAAATAAACTTAAAAATAAAAATCATGAGAGCAATTAATCCCTGGATCAACTTTAATGGCAATGCCGAAGAAGCATTCACTTTTTACAAATCAGTTTTTGGCGGCGAGTTTACAAAGATCACCCGCTTTAAAGATCTATCAGGACCGGATTTCCAGGTACCCGATGACGAGGCAAATAAAATAATGTATATAGGCTTGCCGCTTGGTAAAAACAATGTACTGATAGCTAACGATGTCCCCGGCTTTTTGGGGCCGGTGAGCGAAAATGAAAACCGGTCTAAAATATATGTAAGTGCCGAAAGCCGCGAGGAAGCCCAACATATATTTAACGGATTATCGGCAGGCGGAGAAGTGGAAGGCCCAATTGGCGACAGCCCATGGGGAACCTATGCCGGCATGTTCAGGGATAAATATGGCATTGAATGGATCATTGAGTTTGACGCGGGGATTTAAGGGACAAGGTTAGTACTGTAAATGTGCAAAAGCCCCTTTAACAACAAGGGTTGTGCGATTCCCTCCCCACGGGAGGTGTAGGGAGGGGTTACGGTAATGCAAGGTCGTTCAAACCCCTCCCTTCCACTACATTGTCAGCCGCACCCCTCCCCGGGGAGGGAATTTGATTGCGTCTGTTATACAAAAGGCTGCCCTTTCGGGGCAGCCTCTTCTCTTTCAATTTATCATCAAAATTATTTCTGGCTAAAATCCCAGAGCTTTAAATTTTTCAATACCGATTTACCTTCGGTAAACACCCATAATGAGGTTGCGTTAATATCAGGGTATATCATGGTGGAGATTACTTTCTCGCCGTCATTGCCAAACACTTCAAGCGATGAATTATCAACCAGTATCTGGATCTTAATGATGCCGTTCTCATCTTTCATAGGGGCGGCCTGGATCAGGTTTTCGCGCGATTTGTTGCCTGCCTCCGCGTTGCCACAATCAACATATAATTGTTTTTTTTCAGAGTCGTAAGCCACAATGATGTTCTTGGTAACGTCGGGGTTTTCAACAATATAAAAACCGGTCTTTTTAGCCTTGCTCACATCAAACTCCGCGTCTATCCAGTAAGAGTTGCCCGAGAATGGCCTTTCTTTATTCAGGCTGATACGGGTATCTTCAATTTTTAAATTCTTTTTCAGCAGCGTTTTTCCTGTAGCATACTTTGAAAGGTTTTGGGTTGCGATGGATGATGGCAGTTGTCTTAATCGTAAGCCGTTATCGGTAGTACGCAATGACAGATCATGCGGGATAGACATCTGCCCTTTCCATGGGTAAGTTTCTTTACGGCCATCCTGGATCCAGCCCAATAAGATCTTTTTATTTTGCGGAGCATCGCGCCAGGCTATCGCCGCGTAAAAGGCATCGCCGTAATCAACAGGTAATACTTTTTCGCCATTGTTATCATCCTTAAATGTAGTGCCGTCGAAATCGCCCACAAAATACTGGATCAGCGGGCCATGGTCGCCGCCCGATGATACAAACAATACCCACTTGATCTTTTTAGGATCGTCATCAACCGTCAACGGCAATAACGACGGGCATTCCCAGCCATTTTTGGTATAACCTGCCGGGCCGAAATCACTTAGTTTTGTCCATGTTTTCAGGTCTTTTGAGCCGTAAAAACGTACCATATGCTCATTAACCATGGATACCGTCATAACCCATTGTTTGCTTTGCTCACTCCAAAACACGTTAGGATCCCTGAAATCGCTTTTATTCAGATCAATAACCGGGTTACCGCTATACATTTTATAGCTCATGCCGTTATCATTGCTGTAGGCTATAAACTGCGACTCTTTGTGTTGCTTGGGCTGGTCGGCAGTAAAAATGGCAACAATAGGTGGCTTTTCTGTGGTACCGAAACCACTGGTGTTATTCTTATCCACAACTGCCGATCCTGAGTAGATCCAGGTGGTAGTGTCTTTGGTTACTACTTCGGGGATGGCAACCGGCAAGTAGTTCCACTGGATCAGGTCTTTACTGGTGGCGTGGCCCCAGCTCATGTGGCCCCATTTATTTTCGAACGGGTTATGCTGGTAGTATAATTGAAACTCGCCGTTTAAGAACAAAAGCCCGTTAGGGTCGTTCGTCCAGTTTTTTTCGGGAGTAAAATGGTAGCGCGGTCTCCATTGCGGTGTGGGCACTACTTTTTTCTGGCTAAATGCGTTTATTGCAGGCAATAAAAACATCATCACGATCAGTTTTTTACGCAACATTCTTTAAATCAGGGTTAGTAAAACTTATAATTTAAACAGGTTTGTCCGGGCGTGCGGTTACACGTTTGGCTTTTAAAGATAGGGTATTGTAATATAATTATGAAGTCATATCAACAGAAAAAGGCGCTGATAGCGCCTTTTTCTGTTTAATCAAGTTGTATATACAACGTTTCAATTAAATCAAAACGTTATAAGCAAACTTTATTTCTTTTTAGTCAACTCAATTTTGTAGCTAAAGCTTGTTGCATTGGCATAAACCCGGTAGGGTTCTAATGGCCTTGGCCCGCAACCGTTTGAGCCCACGCCCAACGTTTTATGGCTGATGTTTAAAACAGTACCCGAGCTTTTTGGCAGGTCTATCTTGTATTCGGTTTTGTCCATATCTTCATCGCTGTAAGGCAATGCTTCTACCTGGAACACCGAGTCTACCTGCTTAATACTTACACCTGTACCTTTTGCCGATGTAAGGTTTGCCCAACGTACATCTTCGTGATTACCCTGGTCCATCGGTTTTTCATAGCCGGTCATTTGTTTAAGCACGCTGCTTGCATAATGCCCAATGTCCGATCCTTTTTTCCGGTCGCTATAATTTTCCATCGGGCCTCGGCCTAAATAATCAAACTGGTCAAAGTCCTTGTTCAGGAATAAACGTACACCAATGCGGGCCAGTACCAATTTAGGGTCGCTAAAGTCTACATTGTTGTCTGCTTTAATCTCGCCGTTACCGTTAATGGTATAAACTACCTTATGGTGTGTAACAAAGCCTTCTTTACCGGTGCCGGTAAGGCTCGCGCTTATCTGCACTATGTTTTTGGCAACCTGTGTGCTCTTAACCTCATCAACCGTCCAGGCCAGATCTTTCAGGCCATATTTTACCCAGTCGCGATATGCCCACATATCATCTATCTGGTGCGGGGCACGCCATAGATGCAGCATAGGGCCGCCGTTTTCTTGTAATATATTGTCACCACCTTTTTCTATTTTGGTGAAGGTACCTTTAGCTTTGTCAAATTCAAGGCTAAAATCAGTACCTTTTACTTTGATGGTATTTTTTGAATCGTTCAGGCTCAACTTATCGCCCTGCGACTGGGCAGGTATTGCAGGTACAGGTGTATGCAGTTCAAATTGCTGCTCGGCTACTTCAAAGCCTTTTTTGGCCCAAAGTTTATCAGAACCTAAATCAAACGAGATCCTTACAAAATACTCGGCACCCGGTTTAGGGCTGATGGTATAAGGTAAAGTGATATCTTTTTCCTGGCCGGGATTGATCAGGCCGACATTTATCGGGCCTGATGATATGGTTGTACCATTTTCGCTTACTTCCCACTTAGCGGTTAAGCCGTTAAGGTTGATAAACTGGTAACGGTTTTTAATGGTGAATTGCTTTTTGTCCAGGTCTTTTGCCTTAATGGTGATCCATTGGTAAGCATGTTTCAACTCAGGGAAGTGCGGTTTAGGTGTCCTGTCTGAAAATACTACACCTTTATGGATAAAATAATGGTCTGTAGGATATTCGCCAAAACCACCGCCAAATGCTGTGATAGGGTGCTTAGGGTCGCGGTTATTGTAAATCCCCTGATCCTGCCACTCCCATATAGCGCCACCCAATAAATTAGGGTATTTGTCAAACAAGTCATTGTAAAGGTCCACCGAGCCCATCGAATTGAACATAGCGTGCGCATATTCGCATAAATAGAACGGCTTGGTCAATTTATCATCTTTTGCATGTTCTTCAACACCATCAATGCCGGTGTACATCTGGCTGTCAATATCAGCCGGGTTTTTATCGTCACCAATACCAAAGCCTTCGTAATGCGTCGGCCTGTCGTCAATGGCTTTTATGGCTTTTAACGCTGCCCTGAAGTTTGACCCGCCACGGCCGCACTCGTTACCTAAGGACCAGATCACAACCGCCGGATGATTCTTAAAATTCTCGACATTGGCTACGTTACGCTCAATGATGGCCGCTTTGATAGTAGGCTCTTCATTAAACTGGTTTTGCTGCGCGTGGCACTCCACATTTGCTTCGGCAACCAGGTAAATACCATACTCGTCGCATAGCTCGTACCAGCGTGGGTCATCAGAGTAGTGGCAGGTACGTACGTGGTTACTGTTGGTTTGTTTGATAAGCACAATATCGCGCACCATCTGCTCCTCGGTAATAGCGTGGCCATCATCAGGCCAATTCTCGTGGCGGTTAACACCTTTCAATTTTATAGGCGTACCATTAACCAGGAACAAGCGTCCCTTGATCTCGATCTCGCGGAAACCTGTACGCGCCGACAAGGTTTCAATAGCGCTTTCACCACTGTTTAAGGTAATTACCGTGGTGTATAGTTTAGGCGTTTCGGCAGTCCATTTTTGCGGGTTATTTACATGGAAGGTAGTTTCAACTGTTACTTCTTCGCCCGGCTTTAGTGCGGGTACAGCTTTTTTAACTTCGGCACCCGGTACAGGTACGCTGCCATTGTACAGTTTTACTGTTACCTCACGGGCAGGCACTGCTTTGCTGCTGTAGTTCTTAACTTTGGTAGATACATTCAGGTCGGCATCTTTATATTGTTTATCCAGCTTGGTTTTGATAAAGAAGTCGCGGATATGTTCTTGCGGGGCGCTCCATAAGGTCACATTCCTGAAAATGCCGCTCAGGCGCCACATATCCTGGTTCTCTAAATAGCTGCCCGATACAAAGCGGTAAACCTCAACAGCCAGCATATTTTTACCGGGATGTACATATTTGGTCAGGTCAAACTCGGCGGCGTTACGGCTATTTACGCTGTAGCCTACTTTTTTGCCATTCACCCATATAAAGAAACCGGCATCTACCCCATCAAAGGTGATAAATATACGGCGGCCGTTCCAGTTTGCAGGCACGTCAAAATCGCGGCGGTAGCTGCCAACCGGGTTACGCTCGTGCATGGTGGTATATTTTTTATTGGTGGGCTCGGTCATTACCCTCGGGTAATCGCTATCGAAGATCAGCGTAAAGTTGCTATAATCGGGCGTTCCGTAACCCTGTACTTGGAAAGACGACGGCACTTTAATATCTTTCCATTTTGATACGTCATAATCAGTTTTATAAAAATTAACCGGGCGTTTCTGCGGCCAGTCAACCCAATTAAATTTCCACATGCCATTTAAGCTGATAGCCAATGATGATGCACGGCGGTTAGCCTTTAATGCTTCAACCAAATTACTGTAAGGCATTAAAGTAGCATGATTTGGCTCTTTGTTTATGCCGATATTTTCGGGATCCTCAATTTCTTTAGGTACAAATGCAGTATCTGTTGCCGACAGAAAACTGGTTGGAGATACTGTTTGACTGAAGCTTATTTTATGGCTGAAAATAAGTATCAGTAATAAGACTACAACTTCTTTTTTAAATAAGACTTTGTTCATAATTATCAATAATAGTTAATTTGTTGGGTTGTAATGCAAGTGCTGCTTTGTAATGCAATTGCGTTTAGCGGATTCATTTGGTATCGGCCTTAAAAGTAGATTTTTTCAACGACTTTTTTACTTGATTTTTATGCAAACGTTACCGCAACGGGCTAAAGTGATTCCTATATAAAAATAAAAAAGCCGCCTCATAATTTCTTATAAGACGGCCTTTTAAAAATAATATCAATTTAATTACCAGCCCGGGTTTTGCGGAAGCAAAGAAGGGTCGGTTTGTAAGCTTTCTGTAGGCACCGGCCACAGGTAATGTTTTGCCGGGTTAAACAGCCTTACCACCAGTTTAATGTAGGCGGTACTGTTGGCGGCAAACTTAGCACCACGCACCTCGTTGCCTACCGGGTGATTCAGTACCGTTTCGGCAATTTTCCAGCGTTTGATATCGTCATAACGTAACGACTCGAAGGCCAGTTCGCTGCGGCGCTCATTCCTAACCTGGTCAATCATGCTCATGGAAGTATTGCCCGGGTAATTCAATGCCAGCGGATTGGTAAAGCCGGCCCTTGTACGCAAAGGTTTGATGGTAGCGTCCCAAACTGCCTGGGTCATTTGGCCCAGCTCTGTTTTGGCTTCTGCCTCCATCAATAATACTTCGGCCCAGCGGGTAATGATTATGTTCTCACCAAATTGAAATGTACCACCAACCGCTGTCGGGTCATAATATTTACGCCAGAAATAGCCTGAGCTGGTAAAGTTACCGGTTGAGTTGTTGTACTCATTTTTAGTAATTCCGCCGCTTGGGGTGCTGCCCGGTTTAATATAAATTGTTTGCGTGGTGCCCAGGTTATTTACCCATTGGTAGCCATTATAAACAACTGTGTATCCCAGGCGCGGATCGCGGTTTACATATTGATTATTTTCATCATAACCTGAACCAGGATCAGTTATAGCCTTGCCATCCAGTGTCAGGTAACTTTCAACCAGGTCCTGGGTTGGCACTAAGTTGCTGTTGGTTGACGCGGTTGCATTGGGCCCGGTATAAAACGGACCAAAATCGCCCCAGTCTGTCCAGACACGGTCGGGCGCTTCGTATTCCAGGTCGGCTATAACTTCTGAGTTATATTTATTATTCGTAGCAAAAATATCCGTGAATTTTGGCACCAGTGAATACGTACCATTGGCTGCCTGGTTATTCATCAGGTCCTCGCACACTGCAGAGCATTCTGCCCAGCGACTATTGTACAACAACACCCTTGCCTTCATGGCCAGCGCGGCACCTTTGGTAATGCGGCCACGGTCACTCGCTGCCTGCACATCGCGGGTAGGCAATACCGCCGCGCAGGAATCCAATTCATTTAATATAAAAGTAACCACATCTGCCTTAGGCGTCCGTTTAATTGATTTTGATTCATCAATACTCAATACGTGTGTAACCAATGGCACATCACCATAAAAATTGGTCAGCCTGAATAAGGCTTGCGCGCGCAGGTAACGGGCTTCGGCTTTCATCCGGGCAATAAGTGGCGCCCCTAATGATTTGTTCCTGTCAATGTTCTCTAAAAACAGGTTACATGACCTGATATTAGCGTAATAACTGCCCCACTCATACTTTACACGGTTTATGCCCGGGTTAAAGTTGGCATCATTACCACTTGATATTTCTGTCGGTGTGCCTACGTTTACATCCAGCGGGCAATAGGCATTATCAGATAGTGCCTCATTATAAAAATATGCCTGCGATGCCGAACTTGAATTAGGATAGCCGCCGCTTATCTGCTGGTTGTAGCAGTTATCGAGCGCGACGTTTGCATTGGCGCTGATATTCCAAAATTCATCATCAGTGTACCTGTCCCTTGGGGTGAGGTCGATCTTTTTACAGCTTGCAAACGCGGCAGCAGCAAATATGATGATGATACTTGATCTGTTTATAAAACTTAAACGCATGATTTTAATTTTTTAATTGTTAAAAAGTTAAGTCTAAACCTATACCGTAAAATTTAGCCAGCGGATACCCTCTTGGTGTATCGGCGCCCACGGTGTTATCCAGGTTATTACCAAATTCTGTTCCTTCAGGATCTGTAAACTTTAATGGCGAAATAGTCAGCAGGTTCTGGGCAGTGAAATAGATCCTTGCCTTCTGGATGCTCACTTTATTTAACATAGCAGTTGGGAACGAATAACCTATCTGCAGATTTTTTAACCTGCCATAAGCCGCGTTAAACAAATACATGTCAGACCCTGTACGGAAATTGTTGTTGTTTGCAGGGGTACCATTTTCGGCAAGGCGCGGATATTTAGCACCGGTATTTGTTGGTGTCCAGAAATCGCTTGAGCTGTCATATACCGTACCGCCGTAATTGCTAAAGTGATAAGGCTCAATTAACTCGCCACGAATTAACTCTTGTCTTTTTAATACACCTTGTATAAATATGGTAGCGTCAAAGTTTTTATAAGTGATAACATAGTTTAAGCCAAACGTATAATGCGGGAACGGATCGCCCAGGATGAATTTATCGTTGGCATCAATTTTACCGTCACCATTTTTGTCCACAAACTTCCAGTCGCCCGGTGCCAGGTCTGAGGTGCTGTAATTGGCAAAGTGCGGGTAGCTGTCAACCTCGGCCTGCGACTGGTACAAACCATTTGTTTTGTAACCCTGGTAAACTGTGATAGGGTAACCTACACGCCTTACAAACTCAAACTCCTCGCGCTGGAAAACGTTTTCTGTTTGGTTGAAGCTATATGCCAATAACTTACTGGTAGCATTTGATATGCTGAAAGTAAGGTTATGTCCAAACAACTCGCCCCTGGTATTATAGGTTACTTTTAACTCCCAGCCTCTGTCTTGTACCTTTGATATGTTATAAGTTGGTACAACTGCTGTAAACAGGCTATTATTATTTACAGTATTACCGCCGTATATAGATGGAATATCCTGCCGTGGGGCCAATATGTCGCTGGTTATTTTATTGTAATAATCAGCGTCTATCAATAATTTACCTTTAAAGAAACTCAGATCGGCACCTATATCAAAGGTCGCAGCTTTTTCCCACGTCAAACCGGGGTTTGCAAGATATTCTGTGTAACCTGCTACCGGGCTATTGTTAAAAGCATAGGCAGCCGTAGAGTTAATTAAGTAGTTAGTGGTGTACTGATAAGCCGCCACGTTTTGATTACCTAAAATACCGTAGTTGGCATGCAATCTTAAATCACCATAACGGTCTTTATAATCTTTCATGAAGTCTTCTTCAGTCACGCGCCATGAAGCGCCTATTGACGGAAAGAATCCCCAACGCCCGTTTTTTGGAAAGTTAGATGACTCATCAGCCCTGAACGTTCCATCAACGTAATATTTGTTGTTGTACGAATAAGAGAAACGGCCAAAAACTGAGTTCAATGTAGTTTCCTGGGTATTGGAAACCGAATTGATCGAAGCGCCTTTATCAACCAGTGTGGTATTGGTTATACCACCCAATAACGAGTCGGTTAATGTTTTCCTGACTTCGTTACCTTCGTTTATATATGATTCATTAGCTAAACCAACCAAAATATTGATATCGTGTTTACCCAGTGTTTTGGTGTACTCGCCAATTAAGTTGGTATTGGTTGCCAGCGATTTTGAATCGATATTGGCTGTAGGTGAATCTGTGTTCGACTCGCCAGACGGATAATACTGCAAATGCACCCCGCGCTGCAATTGCGAGTTTGATTTTACAGTACCGCCAAACACCGCCCTGATCTGGAATGAAGGTGTAATATGATAGCCTGCAGTAAAGCTGCCGTTTATCTCATCATTATTGTTGTAAATAAAGCCACCGTTTCTTAAAAGGTAAAGTGGGTTACTGGTTACAAAGCCGGTAATATAACGACCCTGTGAATCCTGGAAACTGTCGGTTAACGGCGCGCGTAAAGCATCGCCGATAACATCGTTATAGGGGTTATTTGTCTGCGTTTTTGCGTACGATAAGTTCCACGCGGTGTTAAATTTGCCTAATGTAGCAGTTTCATTTAAACGGAAATTAAAACGCCTGATACCATAATTACCGTTAATTAAGCTTTGTTCTAAAAAACTGCGCTGGTCAAAATAACCAAAAGACATCAGGTAAGTATTAGTTGCCGAACCGCCGCTGATAGACACATTTTGATTGGTTTGCGGCGCATTGTGTAAAATGGTTTCTAACCGCCAGTCGCCATTGCCGGCTGCTTTTATCGAGTCAATTTGCTGCTGGCTATATTGCGGCGGCCTGCCCGAATTGGCTAAGGACATATTTTTATCTTCGGCGTTCACCCATGCATCAACCGGGTGGAATTGAATTTTAGGCGTCTGTACGCCATAAATGCCGTTATAGGTTACTCTCGGTGGAGTGTTTAACTTTCCTTTTTTAGTAGTAACCAAAATAACGCCGTTTGCCGAACGTGAACCATAAATAGCTGCCGATCCCGCGTCTTTTAACACCGAAATATTGTCAATATCGCTTGGGTTCAAGGTGTTGATATCACCGCCGATAATCCCGTCGATAACCACCAACGGGTCATTATTACCGGTGGTACCGGTACCACGGATATTGATGTTAAAATTTCCAGCCTGACCTGTCGGATCATTTCCTTTTTGCTGGATGATCAGGTTGGGTGATTCGCCTTGTAACGCCTGCGTGACGCTGCTAACAGGCCGGCCGGCAACCGCTTTATCACCGGATACACCGTCAACCGCGCCCGTTAACGAGATCTTTTTAGCAGTTCCGTAACCAATAACAACAACCTCGTTCAAAGCCTTATTAACGGCGGTAAGTTTAACGTCGATTGTAGATTTGTTTTGGATAGCAATTTCCTGCGGCTGGTATCCCAGGTATGAGAAAACCAGGGTTGCGGTAGGCTCTGCGCTGATAGAATAGGTACCGTTGGCATCGGTTGCAACGCCTTCACCGGTTTCTTTAATTTTTACCGATACACCTAACAGGGTTTCGCCTGTTGTGGCATCGGTTACTTTACCTTTTACAGTTATAGCCGCGGCATTTTTACCGGCAGCTAACTTAGGGGTATTAACATGATTGTGATGATTTTTAGCAAAGCTTAAACTTGCAATAAATAAAAGTATAATACTACCTAAATACCGTGGTTTAGTAAGGGGTATTTTTTCAATAAAATTCTGTTTCATAATTGTTTTAATTAAACATAAGTAGGATAATAGTTGACTTTACATAACATTACAATTGATTTTAATTCATTGATTAATAGTTGTTTATTAATTAACATTTATACTGATTTAAACTAATTAGCTTATTAAATTCCCCTTAGCCGTTAGGGTTGAAAGGGTCGATTGGTGCAGGCACATAATCCGGCCATAATAAGGCCTTGCTTAGGTGAACTGCTGTTAAAAACAACACGGTTAAAAGCTGCGAATGCATGAATACCTATTAACCGGTTGGTCAAATAGTTTAAATAATTAGGGATTAATTGAGGACACTTTGGTTTACTGCATTGGGCGGGCAAATACTGCTGCTTGTTTATGCAGTTTAAAACAATTGCGTATCTATCCCATAGGGGAACATAATTGCATTAAAAAATATTTGCTCTGCAGGAAAATTGGTTAACCTGTGATTCTTAAACAGATTTCACCCAATGTGGTTTTTATTAATTTTAAATAATATTTATTTTAAAAATTCACCATTGATTAAATAGATGTTGCAAAAGGAAATTCACTCCATTGCATTTAACTTAAATTTTTGAGCAATAGCAGGTTAGGCCGCACGTTGTTGTGCAGTTTTTGAAGGAAGATCAATAAAGTAAAAAAGAATATAATTTGGTTAGTTAACCGCCCCGTCCCGGTTATACCTGTGCTTATAATCAATCGGCGATAAGCCAGTTATTTTTTTAAATACGGTCCTGAACGTTTTAACATCGGTGTAGCCAACATCGTACATTACTTCGTTAATGTTTTTGCGGGTATTTTCCAGGTGTTTTTTGGCGGCTTCTATTTTTACACGCTGTATGTATTCGGCCGGGGTATTGTTGGTGGCTTTTTTAAAACGGCGGATAAAATGACGGCGGCCAATGGCAAATCGGGTGGCCAGGTCTTCAATAGATATTTTTTCGGCAAGGTTCTCTTCAATAAATTCCTGCGCTTTTTTAATGGGTTCGTCCTCGTGTTTTTTCTGGCCGTTAAACATAATGAACGGCGACTGGCTCTTACGGTCTATCTCGATGGCGAAAAACTTTGATGCCCGGATAGCCATTTCGCGGCCCGCATATCTTTCAATAATGCGCAGCAGCATGTTCCAGTATGAGGCTGCACCACCACTTGAGTTTAGCCGGTCGCCTTCGGTTATGATGCTGCCATCAGTCAAGATCACTTCGGGAAACATCTCCCTAAAGACGTTTGCGAAAAGCCAGTGGGTTGAACATTCCTTACCATTCAGCAAACCGGTTTCGGCCAACAGGAAAGCGCCAATACATAATGAGGTAATTTCTGCCCCGTTTTCATATTGTTTAATGATCCAGGGCACGAGTTCCTTATTGCGTTCCAGGCTGATTTTAATATCACCGGCAAGCGCGGGGATGATCACTATATCGGTTTTTTCAATATCGCTGCATAGTTTATCCGTATTTACAGCAAAGGCATTGTTAACCAACTGCACCTGCTGTGCAAGCCCTACCAATTGCACATCAAAAACCGGTTCTTTACCCATTTCAGCTAAAAAATGGTTAATGGTAGTAAACATATAACGCGGGTCGACAATAGCTGCCGGAACAGCATCGTAAGGCACTAATATGGATATGTGTTTCATTTTACTTGTACGATACCCGGCTTATCTGAAGGCACCATAACTCAAATCTAATAAAACCGAATGAAGAAAAAGCACGATGTCTCAAATCACCCCTAACAATGTCTCAACTCCACACTGCCTAACTTATTTTGCCGCTATACATTTGTATCGTTAACCAGAACTATTAAAACAAAAAACTCACAACATCATGAAAACTACAAAAATTTTATACTGGGTATTTAATATCCTTTTTGCCATTGTAATGTTTGGCTCGGGCATACCGGGGGTAATTGGTGCCAAAGCTACCATCCACGGTATGCATGAAATTATGGGCTACCCGCTTTATTTTATTCCTTTTTTGGGTGCGGCTAAAATGCTGGGGGCAATTGCTATCCTTATCCCCGGCTTCCCAAGGATCAAAGAATGGGCGTATGCCGGTTTAACTTTTGATCTGATAGCTGCAACCTATTCGCTTTACTGCATCCCTAATCCTGAAGGCCCCTGGTATGGTACGCTGCTTTTTGTAGCACTGGCTGCAGCGGCTTACATTTATTATCATAAAAAACTGGCTTTAACCAAACAGGCTTAGGCTTATCGTATAGGAGGGAGCAGCATGCGGCGGATAATTATTTCAATGAATGTTACACTGGACGGCTTTATAGCAGGGCCTGACGGTGAGCTTGACTGGCACCTGCAAAACTGGACCAACGACATGAGCCAGATCCTGGCCGAACAATTAAACAATGCCGACACGATATTATTAGGGCGGAATACTTACAGCGCAATGGCCGGTTACTGGCCCGCTGTAAGTACCGCTTTTTCGCTATCGCGCGATGATCTTGCCTATGCCGAAATGATGAACAGCTACCGTAAAGTTGTTTGTTCAACAACTTTAAACTCGTTACCATGGGCCAACTCGCAGCTCATTAAAAAAAACATCCACCGCGAAATTGTTAAACTGAAACAACAGCCCGGCAAGGATATTATTGTTTATGGCAGCTACAAGCTGGTACAATACCTTATCAAGCACGATCTTGCAGATCAATACCTGCTTTGGTTATATCCCGTTGCCATTAGCCGGGGTATCGCCCTGTTTAAAAACAAGCATACACTAAAACTGCTTCAGTCTAACCCGCTATCTTCGGGGGTTATCATACTTAGATATAGCGCCCGGGGTTAATTTATCTGCCTAAACAACCGTCATACGCTTTTAGCCGTACTTATATTGTTTTAATGCGGTACGCTATTTGTGGTTTTTCTGCGTTATACAATACCAAGAGTAATATCTTTGGGTACCCGTACCAATTACGCCGCCTTTATTTTACTTATTTGGAGATTCAGGACTGACGGAATAACTTATATATGCGCAAATTCTTACCCTTTATTTTTGTCCTGCTATTATCAGTTATATTAATGCCTGAGGTACGTGCCCAGAAACAATACACCATTAACGGAACCATTAAAGATGCCGCCACCGGCGAAACACTGATAGGCGCTACCGTGAGGTTACAGGAATTACAGCAAACCGGGGCGGCAACTAATGCCTACGGCTTTTACTCTTTAACCGCGCCCGAAGGAGATTATAATTTAGTTATCAGCTATATTGGTTATGATACCGTTAGCCGGCCTGTAAAACTGAATGCAAATACGCAGTTAAATATTTTATTGAACAGCGGCAATACACTTAAAGAAGTATCCATTAGCGGTAATACACACAAAAACGAAAATGTAGAAAACCCGCAGATGGGTTTAAGCCGGCTTGATCTGAGCCAGGTAAACAATGTGCCGGTAATATTTGGCGAGAAAGATGTTTTAAAAACCATACAACTATTGCCGGGTGTAAAATCAGTTGGCGATGGCAATTCGGGTTTTTATGTGCGGGGCGGCGGGTCTGACCAAAACCTGATCCTGTTGGATGAGGCTGTTGTATACAACGCGTCGCATTTGTTTGGTTTCTTTTCTACATTTAATTCAGACGCTATAAAAGATGTAAGCCTGTACAAAGGCGGTATGCCCGCGCAATATGGCGGCAGGCTATCATCTGTGCTTGATATTAAAATGTTGGATGGCAATGCTAAAGATTTTACGCTACAGGGGGGTATAGGGCTCATCTCATCACGCATTAAAGTTGAGGGGCCCATTGTTAAAGACAAGGGTTCATTTATGATCAGCGCCCGCAGAACCTACGCGGATCTTTTCTTAAAGCTATCTACCGACACAACTACCAAGGGATCAAGCCTTTATTTTTACGATATCAATGCCAAAGCCAACTACCATATCGACAGTAAAAACACCATTTACCTGTCGGGATATCTTGGCAAAGACGTATTGGGTATAAAAAACAATTTTGGCACAAACTGGGGTAATCAAACCGCCACATTGCGCCTTAACCATATTTTTAATAGTAAGCTATTCTTAAATACATCGCTTATTTACAGCGATTATAACTTTATGGTGCAAAATTTTGACGACAACAATGATTTTAAAGTTACTTCAAGAATACGTGACTTTAACCTGAAGGAAGATTTTGAGTATTTCTTTTCAGGCAAAAACACGCTAAATTTTGGCGTTAATGTTACGCATCATACCATATCGCCGGGTAATATCACTTCGTCTGCAAGTTCTGAAGTAAACCCGCAAACCATTCAAAACCGTAATGGTATTGAATCTGCCGCTTACGTATCAGACGAATGGCAGCCTGCCAGCAGATTAAAATTCTTGTACGGTATCAGGCTTTCAGCATTTGCATTAATAGGCCCGGGTGAGTTTAACACCTATAGCGCCGAAAATCAGCTTGTTTCAACGACAAATTATAATGCCGGCAGTATAGTAAAAAGCTATATCATCCCCGAACCACGCTTTTCTGCCAGTTATGAGCTAGGTCAGCAAAGTTCATTAAAGATCTCTTACAATCGTAACACACAAAACATTCATTTAATATCAAACTCTACAGCCAGTTCGCCATCCGACCTATATGTAATGAGCAGCAATAATATTAAACCCGGCATATCTGACCAGGTTGCTTTTGGTTACTTTAAAAATTTGTCGAACAATCAATACGAGTTCTCGTCAGAAATTTATTACAAACAGCTGCAAAACCAGATCGATTATAAAGACGGCGCGCAGCTTATAGTCAACCAGGATGTTGAATCGCAACTGGTTTACGGGCGGGGACGCGCTTACGGAGTAGAATTATTTTTTAAGAAACGTTACGGTAATTTAACCGGCTGGGTAGGTTACACGCTTTCAAAAACCGAAAACCAGTTTAATGGCATAAACAATGGCAACTACTTTCCGGCTACGCAAGACAGAACGCATGATGTATCAATAGTGGGCATCTATAAATTAGGCAGCCGATGGACAGTGTCAGGTACATTTATTTATGGCACAGGCAACGCCGTAACTTATCCGCACGGAAAATACACTATTGGCGGCCTCACTACACTGTATTATAGCGAGCGGAACGGTGACAGGTTGCCCCCATATAGCCGGCTTGATTTGGGCGCTACTATTGAAGGGAAACCGCACAAGCGCTTTCACTCCAGCTGGACGTTTGGGCTATACAATGTGTATAACCGCAAAAATCCATATACCATTACTTTCCGCGATGACCCGAATGACGCGTCGCGTACGCAGGCGGTCAGAACAAGTTTATTTGGCCAGGTACCGTCAGTTACGTATAACTTTACCTATTAATTGTATGAAAAACAGGTATAAATTAACGGTTATAATTTTGCTTTGCATGGTCATTGGTTCATGCAAAAAGGTGATAGATCTTAATTTAAAAAACGCAGACCCTCAATTGGTTATTGAGGGTAATATCACCGACGAATCAAAACCGCAATTTGTAAGCATTACCAAATCTGTTGCTATAGACAATTCAAATAACTTCCCGGCGGTAACAGGGGCGTTGGTTAATTTAATTGATCAGAGTGGCACGTTCTATAGATTGACAGAACGCACGCCAGGCAATTATTACTCGTCTATACTCTTGGGCAAACATAAGCAACAGTACACATTGCAGGTACAATACAACACTAAAACTTATACGGCGGTTTCAACCATGCCAGACAAGGTTAGTATTGATTCGGTAGCATTGTCCCTACAGTATTTTGGTCAGCAAGTAACAAAAACCATCATTGTATTCTACCAGGATCCGTTAGCAGAAACCAATCAGTACTATTTTGTGTTGACGATAAATGGCGTACAGGTAAAACAAGTGTTTGCCAAAAATGATTATTTAAATAACGGACGAGCGGTGCAGCAACTGCTTTATGAAGATGATATTAAACTTAAAAGCGGCGACCAGGTACATATTGAAATGCAGTGTATCGACCCGATCATCTATAACTATTGGTATACGCTTAGCCTGCAGCAGACAAATGATTTTAGTTCAACAACTCCAAGTAATCCGGTAACTAATTTTAACGACAAAAGCGTGTTAGGCTATTTTAGCGCACATACCACTGATTATAAGGATATAATTATCCCTTAAGCCTTAAGCAGAAACTCAGTTTGGTAATGTAGCAGTAGTTGTGGTTTGATTTGGTCTTGATAGTAAAAACTCCTTTAAAGCTACCAGTTTATCGGTATTGATCAGATCCACGCCGCAACTCAATATCTCGTTCCAAACAGCTTTGTTATCAGGCGATGCCCACAGACGTACCTGCTCGCCATTTTTATGAGCTATTGATACATAATTACAAAGGCGTCTTTTTTCTCGCTCAGATATGTTACCTGCACCTTTCCACTTTAACAATTTTGAATATTTGCAGCTGGCCATTTTCGATACGTTAGCTATGGTATCCCTGTCAACCTTACGCAGGTCTTCGTCAATAAAAGCCAGGCGGCTTTGTTCGCCTTTTACAATATCATATGGCTTGTGGCCCGAAAGCACGATAGTAACCGCGCGCAACGATACTTTGCCTGTATCATAGCTTGACAATATGGGCCTGTATTTTTCAAGAATAGTTTTTAATTCGGCGTAGGTTTTTTTGGCATCGGTCTTAATGTCAATCATTAAGGTAACAGGCTGCTCAAGGCCTGCATAAACATAGCCGTTGTTTTTATTTACCTGTTCTTGTAAAGGTATCAAGTATAAATTTTCGAGCGTGCGCTTACCCTTAAAATAAGGGTTGATATGCGCAACTACCAGTTTGTTTTTATGCAGGAATACATCCGCCTCAATATGGGTATAACCGTTTGTTTCAGCGTCTATCAACGGGCGTTTATGACGGTAATCGTTATGTGCAAAAGCGTTAGGGAGTGCAATACACTGTGCCTTTACCAGGAACGGGGACACAAAAAACATTAAAATAAATAATGCCTTTTTAGGGGAAAAGTTAACCAGGGGAATTAACATTTATTGCGTATTATTTTTGTTACTTTTTATAAATGTATGACTATACTATGACAATCAATAACATTCCAAAAAATTTAATCTCGTTCTAATCTCGGCTTAACCTGATTACGCAAAACGTTAAAATTATGTTACAGAACCTGGTACAGGCAGTAAAAAATTTTGAGCAAAATATTGGGATCAATTAACTTATTGATCAAACAACCGGCGCGTTCAGTTAGCTTTTGCATATAGTGTTTTTGCCGATAGTAAAAAGTTTTTCAGCATTGCCAGTTTATCTGTATTGATCAGGTCAACCCCGCAGTCTAGCAATTGTTGCCATACCGTTAAATTTTCAGGCGATGCCCATAACCTGACCTTTCTGCCGTATTTGTGAGCTGTTATTACACAATTTTCAAGCAACTGTTTTTCGTCAGCAGGCATCATGCCTTCGCCATTCCATCTTAACAACCTGGAGTATTTACAACTGGCCATGGCATATATGTTTGTGCTACTGGTGTCTTGACCGGTCGCTTTCAGATCTTGGTCTATAAAAGCTAAACGACGGGTTTCGGTAGTGATGCTTCTATAGGGTTTGTTACCTGACAACACAATAGTAACCTGTTTTGGATAAACCATGCCATCTTCGTACCGTGTTAGTATCGACTTATATTTTTCAAGCAAAGGTTTCAGTGCCCGGTAAGTTCTTTCGGCATCTGTTTTAATGTCGACCAATAAAGTAACCGGGCTATCATAACCATTATATACCTGCCCTTTATTTTTAGTGATAATGTCCATTAAAGGTTTCAGATAAAGCAGCTCAAGTGTACGGCCCTGTTTAAAATATGGGTTGATGTGTGCTACTATAAATTCATTATCCTTTAAAAATATATCGGCTTCAATATTGGTGTAGCCATTATCAAGCGCGTCAAAAAGCGGGCGTTTGTGCGAGTAGTCGTTATGGGCAAAAGCGTTAGGTAATGGCGTAGACTGGCAACTCGCAGTAAAGGGGTCAGAAAGCATTAAAACAAAAAGGGTTGTTTTTAGTAATTGCAGCTTAAAAATGGCAGTCCGCTTTTTAAGTATCATTGCTAAATTTTGTTAATACAAAGCTATCGGTCACATATAAGTACAGCTTGAAATAAAGATTAAGAATTAGTTAAGTTCACACTTCTTAATGTTAACAAACTCGCATAAGCTATAATGAGTATGACAACCTACAGACGAGCTTATTCTATTAATTGCTTAATTTTGCTGCTGATAAAAACATTAAAATGTCTATAACTACCGAAGACGAAAAAATTGGAATGCAACAGGCAAGTGATGCAGTTGCCATAACGCTTAAAAAGATGCGCGAGTTTGCCAAACCGGGCATTTCTACAAAAGAGCTTGATGAGTATGGCGGCGAATTGCTGGCACAAATGGGCGCACGTTCTGCGCCTAAGCTAACCTATGATTTCCCCGGGTATACGTGTATCTGTGTAAATGAAGAAGCAGCGCATGGTATACCATCTGCGGATAAAATATTGAAAGAAGGCGACCTGGTAAATATCGATGTATCGGCAGAGTTAAATGGCTTTTGGGCCGACAACGGTGGCTCATTTATATTGGGCGACGACATTCACGGCCATGGCAAATTGGTAGAAGCATCAAAAGAGATCTTAAAGAAAGCCATCAGTAATATTAAAGGCGGTGTCAGGATCTCTGAGATTGGCAGATTGATTGAAACTGAAGCCAAAAAAGCCGGCTATACGGTAATTAAAAACCTTACCGGGCATGGTGTAGGCCGTAGCTTACATGAAGAACCGCATGAAATAGCCAACTATTGCGACAGGTATAATGTTGAACGTTTCAAAAAAAATTCGGTAGTGGCGATAGAGACATTTATTTCAACACGGTCGACCATTGCCGAAACCCAGGCCGATGGCTGGACATTGAGCGGCAACAAAGGTGGTTTTGTTGCGCAGCACGAACATACCATTATGGTAACAGGCGGCCAGCCTGTGATCTTTACCGCGAAGAACGGCATCTGGGAATAATATTATTGTACCCACAATACGTAACGCCAAATATTGATAACAAAAAAGGCCCCTCCAAAACGAAGGGGCCTTTATCATTTATAAAAAAACTATATAATTATTCTGTTTCAACTACCAGTTTATCACCGGTAACTTCCGACTTAATTCTTGCTTCCAGTTCATCCATCAATTCAGGGTTATCCAATATCAATTGTTTAACAGCGTCGCGGCCCTGGCCAAGGCGGGTATCGCCATAGCTAAACCATGAGCCTGCTTTTTTAATGATATTGTGCTCAACGCCCAGGTCAATGATCTCGCCTGCTTTTGAGATCCCCTCGCCAAACATAATGTCAAACTCGGCAATACGGAACGGCGGCGCAACCTTATTCTTAACAATTTTAACTTTAACGCGGTTACCAGATACTTCGTCAGAATCTTTGATCTGTGAGATCCGGCGTACATCTAAACGTACCGAAGCATAGAATTTTAAAGCATTACCGCCGGTAGTAGTTTCAGGGTTACCAAACATAACACCAATTTTATCGCGCAGCTGGTTAATAAAGATACAGCAGCACCCGGTTTTACTGATAGTACCGGTTAGTTTACGCAATGCCTGCGACATTAAACGCGCGTGCAGACCCATTTTCGAATCACCCATTTCGCCTTCAATTTCGGCCTTCGGTACCAGTGCGGCAACCGAGTCGATAACTAAAATATCAATAGCGCCTGAGCGGATCAGGTTATCAGCGATCTCTAATGCCTGCTCGCCGTTATCCGGCTGAGATATTAAAAGGTTCTCAACATCAACACCCAGCTTTTTAGCATAAAAACGGTCAAAAGCATGCTCCGCGTCAATAAATGCGGCAATGCCACCTTTCTTTTGCGCTTCGGCAATGGCATGAATAGCCAATGTAGTTTTACCTGATGATTCAGGACCATATATTTCAATAACACGGCCTTTTGGCAAACCATTAACGCCCAAAGCGATGTCAAGCCCTAAAGACCCGGTTGATATAACCTCGGTAGGTTCAATTACAGAATCGCCCAGCTTCATGATGGTACCTTTTCCGTATGATTTCTCCAACTTATCCAGTGTAAGTTGTAATGCTTTTAGTTTATCTGCGTTGCTCATCTTAATAATATCTTTAGCAAATATAATAGTTATTTTTAATAATACTAATTATTTTAGTAATTTTTTATCTTATTCTATTTCATCCAAGTGACAGGCAGAAATGACAAGGCTTTTAATTTGAATGTAAACTTAGCTATCCGGCAAACATCAATCAACCATCATTTATCCACACTCCGTTTTTTTAGTTCCTTGCTGATAGCGTTAAGCGCCTTTTTCTTTTTGGCTTCTTTGGCTTTTTTAACTTTTTGCGCTTCGGCCTTAAGCAGGGCGGTTTCAGTATGGTTGCGCTCATAATAGCGGCAAAACCAGGTAAGGGGGCAAATTTCGCACTTAGGTGTCCGTGCTACGCAGATATACCGGCCATGCAAGATCAACCAGTGGTGCGCAATGGCAAGGGTATCGTTAGGCAGGTATTTAACCAACCGTTTCTCTACAGCCAAAGGCGTACGGGAATTGGTGGTCAAGCCTATCCTGTCGGCCACCCTGAAAACGTGCGTGTCTACAGCAATAGCCGCCACATCATATACTACCGACGCGATAACATTAGCAGTTTTACGGCCCACGCCCGGCAGCTTTTGCAGCTGATCAATATCAGACGGAACCACACCGTTAAAATCACCAGTTAGCATTTTAGCCATGCCCACCAAGTGTTTAGCTTTATTGTTAGGATAACTTACACTGCGGATGTAGGTAAACACCTCGTCGGGCGTTGAAGCAGCCAAACTTTCGGCATCCGGGAAACGTGCGAACAAGGCCGGTGTTACCTGGTTAATACGCTTATCTGTGCATTGTGCTGACAGGATCACCGCAACCAGCAGCTCATACGGGTTTGTGTAATGCAGCTCGGTTTCCGCTTCAGGCTGGTTCTTCGAAAAATATTCAACAAAATGACGGTAGCGTTCTTGTCTGAGCATACTTTTTTTGGAGTCTTAAGTCCTCAGTCTGTAGTCCTGATCCTTATAATAAATAAATGGCTTAGGACTTTGAACTATCGGCTTTAGACTTAAATAATAAAATCAAAAGTAATAAAAAAGCCCTGAGTAAAAATCATATTGACTTTCGACTCAAGGCTTAATACTGTCGACTAACAAAAACTACCGCTTGCTTTTTGAATAATCAAGAATGGAGTGGATAGTTTGAAGTTTTGGCTTTTTCTGCAAAAGTTCAAGGTCTGCGCGTAACGAATGATAAAACATCAAATCGTCGCCTTCCAGGTTTTCTTTCGTGCTTGATTTTTCCACTTCGTTTTGGTTAGTGAATGTGTTTAAAGTAAAGGTTTCACCCATAAGCTATTGTCTGTGTTTTTTAGATTATACGGTATATAACGCAACACCGTTTCGTTTATTTTATCTAAATGAAAATTAAATGAAATTTTTCTTTTGAGTTTAATTTTCATACACATCTTTAAACGAAACGCGGATAATTTAAGTATAGGGTTAAGTAAATTGATTTGCTGATAGCTTACCTTTGCACAACACAACTTATTAATCTTGGCAGGATTTATGTATAGTTTTGCAGAAGATATATTATAATATGAAAAAGATACTCCAATTTACATTTACTGTTTTAGCCCTTGCTTTTATTTTCCAGGCTTGTAATACCGTTAAGAGTTTGCCGGCTAAGGCTACGGGTGCATCGCGTGCCCGCATTGTTGGCACCTGGACATTAACCGATATTAAATATGACGGCTTGCTGCCTAACGCTGTACAGGATGTTTTTAACCAGGCACCTCCACGCGATTTTAAAAACAGCACCTGGCAGCTAACCAACAGCGGCGACGGTATTTATACACTGCAAAACGGCACATCGCAAACCATATTCTGGAGTTATAATACCGCTGATAAAAGCAACCCGATCTTCCAGTTTAAAAAGATCTACCAGGGCGATAAAGCCAAAAACGTAACCGAAGGTTACCAACTTAATATAGCACAAAGCGATGGGCAGGTGATGGTTTTAAAATCGCCTATCGCGCTGGGTAATACAACGGCTTATATTATTTATACTTTTCAAAAGACTAAATAACCTCTCCTAAATCCTCTCCAAAGGAGAGGACTTAAATTAAAAAGCCCCTCTCCCTCGGAGAGGGGTTGGGGTGAGGTCAAAAAAAAGGTTACCCTACCAAACGGCAAGGGTAACCTTAAAAATCACATTGTTTAATATTAGTTCTTTAAACTCAGCTCTTTGGCCTGCATCATTTTACGCAGGTTGTTAAGCGCGTAGCGCATACGGCCAAGTGCGGTGTTTATGCTTACATCGGTAATGTCGGCAATTTCCTTAAAGCTCATGTCGCCAAAGTGGCGCATAATCAATACTTCTTTTTGTTCTGATGGTAAAAGTTGTATGAGTGTTTTCAGATCTTTATGGGTTTGTTCACGTACCATACGGTCCTCGGTGCTTTCATCATAGTTACCAAGTACCTCAAAAATATCAAAATCATCGCCATTGCTCACCATAGGCGCCCGTTTCTCCCGCCTGAAATGGTCAATAACCAGGTTATGGGCAATACGGGTTACCCAGGGTAAAAACTTACCTTCTTCGTTGTATTTACCGGCCCTGAGCGTGTTGATCACTTTTATAAAGGCATCCTGGAAAATATCTTCGGCAAGGTATTCGTCCTTAACAAGCAGGTAAATAGAGGTGTAAATTTTGGTTTGATACCGGCGGATCAATTCCACTAATCCTTTCTCGTCGCCGTTAATGTACAGATGGATTAGATCCTGATCACTTTGCAATTGAAAATCCATATAAAGCGTTTACTTTAATTTAGTTTAATTAAATTGTTAAGTATAGCTTTAATCGATATAGATTTTCCTCAGGGGTTAAAAAAATGTTACCTCAAATAAAACAATTTCCAAGCTAAAAAGCAAATAATTTTTTTGTGTCATAATATTCGCCGCAATTGCAATGTTATTTGGATACTGCTAATTATTTTAGGATTTTTGCCCTTTCAAAAAATGGTGTTCAATTATTGGCTATATACGGTTAGACTTTTTCAAGTTTAAAAGGTTTAATGCTAATTAACAGTAATTTAAAAAAGACCATGGTCGATAGTCCATAGACCATGATTTAATCATCCTAACCATCGACTATAGTCTATGGACCATGGACTAACAAAACATACGCAATGATCAAAGAAGCAGATAAAGATCCTCAAAAACATATTATTATAAAAGGCAGCCGGGTGCATAACCTCAAAAACTTGGATGTTGCCATACCCAAAAACAAGCTGGTTGTAGTAACCGGTATGTCGGGTTCGGGCAAGTCATCCCTGGCTTTTGATACTTTATATGCCGAGGGCCAGCGCCGCTATGTGGAGAGCCTTTCATCATACGCCCGCCAGTTTCTGGGCCGCATGAACAAGCCCGATGTTGATTATATAAAAGGCATTGCCCCTGCTATCGCTATTGAGCAAAAAGTGATCACGTCAAATCCACGGTCGACTGTTGGTACATCAACCGAGATCTATGATTATTTAAAGCTGCTTTTTTCGCGCATCGGTAAAACCATATCGCCGATATCAGGCGGTATAGTAAAAAAAGATTCGGTTACCGATGTCATCAATTTTATATTATCCCTGCCGGACGATACGCAGGCTACCATATTATGCCCGCTTTACCCGCATAACAACCGCAGTTTAAAAGAAGAACTGGCCGTGCTGATGCAAAAAGGCTTTGTGAGGGTTGAATATGATGGCAAGATTTCGCGTATTGAATCTCTACTTGAAGACGAAAGCTTAAATGACGGGCCATTAACTACTGAGCACGGACTTAGGATTGTTATTGACCGTGTAACTAAAGATACTACCGACGAAACCGCCAGCCGCCTGGCCGACTCTATACAAACCGCGTTTTTTGAAGGCAAGGGTGATTGCTATGTACGTTACCAGGAACCTGACGCTACCGAAGAAAAAGAACGTTTCTTTTGCGACAGGTTTGAGTTGGATGGCATTAAGTTTGAAGAACCTACACCAAATTTCTTCAGCTTTAACAACCCCTATGGGGCCTGCAAACGTTGCGAAGGCTATGGTAAAGTGATCGGCATAGATGAGGACCTGGTTATCCCCGATAAAAGCAAAACCATTTACGAAGGTGCTATTGCCCCGTGGCGTGGTGAAAAAATGCGTGAATGGAACGACGAACTGGTAAAACATTCGCTCAAGTTTGATTTCCCTATACATAGGCAATACAATCAGCTTACTGCTAAAGAGCAAAAACTGTTATGGACCGGTAACAAATATTTCCGCGGCCTTGATGAATTTTTCAGGGAGATGGAGGCGCAAACCTATAAAATTCAATACCGGGTAATGCTGTCACGCTATCGTGGTAAAACTACCTGCCCCGACTGTTTGGGCAGCCGTCTGCGCCACGACGCTACCTATGTTAAGATAAGCGACCACTCGATAACTGATGTGGTATTAATGCCGTTGGATAAGGCGCTTGATTTTTTCAGGAACCTTACTTTAAATGAAACCGATGTTAAAGTGGGCAAGCGTTTATTAACCGAGATCACCAACCGTTTAAGCTTTTTAAATGATGTGGGCTTAAGTTATTTAACGCTTAACCGCTTATCAAATACTTTATCGGGCGGCGAGTCGCAGCGCATTAACCTTGCTACTTCATTAGGCAGTAGTTTAGTAGGCTCTGTGTATGTGTTGGACGAGCCAAGCATTGGCCTGCACCCGCGCGATACCCAGCGGTTGATCACAGTTTTAAAATCATTACGCGACGTTGGTAATACCGTACTGGTGGTTGAACACGAGGAGGAGATCATGAAAGCTGCCGACCATATTATAGACATTGGCCCTGCTGCCGGCACGCATGGCGGCGAGTTGATATTTAGCGGCACTTATGACGAAATTATAAAAGACGAGCACAGCCTTACAGGCAAATACCTGAGCGGCAAGGAAGAAATAGCCATACCCGCAAGCCGACGCAAATGGAACGACTTTATTGAGATAAAGGGCGCGCGCGAAAACAACCTGAAACACGTTACCGCTAAATTCCCGCTGGGTGTGTTTACGGCCGTTACAGGTGTATCAGGATCGGGTAAAACCAGTTTGGTGAAACGCATTTTGGCCCCTGCCCTGCAAAAAACGCTGGGTAATTACAACGGCGAGCAAACCGGTAGCTATGATGCCATTGAAGGCGATTACGGCAAAATAGAACAGGTGGAACTGGTTGACCAAAACCCTATAGGCCGCTCGTCGCGTTCAAACCCGGTTACTTATGTTAAGGCCTGGGACGAGATCCGTAACCTGTACGCTGCACGCCCGGCTGCCAAAGCCGCAGGGCTAAAACCGTCGGCATTCTCTTTTAACGTTGAGGGTGGCCGCTGCGATGTTTGCCAGGGCGAAGGCGAGGTGAAGATAGAGATGCAATTTATGGCCGACATCTTTTTAACCTGTGAAACCTGCGAGGGTAAACGCTTTAAACAGCATATTCTTGACGTTACTTACAATGACAAAAATGTAAGCGATGTATTGAGTATGACCATTGAAGAAGCGCTGGAGTTTTTCGCTTCTGAACCAAAGATCATTGCCAAAATAAAACCCTTGTTTGAGGTAGGATTGGGTTATGTACAATTGGGGCAGTCGTCAAACACGCTCTCGGGCGGCGAGGCGCAGCGCATCAAGCTGGCATCGTTCCTGGTTAAGGGTAACAATCCGCATAAAACACTCTTTATTTTTGACGAGCCTACCACCGGCCTGCATTTCGCCGATATTAAAAAACTGCTAAAATCATTCGACGCATTGCTGGATCATGGCAATACCATCATTGTTATTGAACACAATATGGACGTAATAAAATGCGCTGACTGGGTTATAGACATAGGCCCCGAAGGCGGCGACCGTGGCGGAAAAGTGGTGTTTGAAGGTTTGCCTGAAGACCTGATAAAAGTGAAGGATAGCTATACGGGTAAGTTTTTGGCGGAGCGGTTTTGATTTATTCATCTTTATCGCTTTCGCTTTCATCTATTTGATCAGCTTCTTCTACTTTAAATATTTTTTTTAATCTTTTGATCTGTTGTTGTCGATTAAAATATTCGTCAAATAAATATGCCGGAAAAAAGCCCAACATCCAGACGGCAATTTCTCCAAAGCTTGATAAATTTAAAGGCATTGACACGATGGCAGATAATATAAGAGCTATAAATCCTACAAAAGAATAATAATTGGCTTGCCTTAGCTTTAGTATATAGCCGTCTTCCCTATAATTGCGCTTAAACGCAAACGTTAATATCGGAATCCAAAACAAGTAAAACAGCATTTTTTGCCAAGTGCTTAAATCTTCTTCAATGTTTTTTACAATAAAGACGTTTAATACATCTAATGTTTCTTCTTTATATGTTTTTATATCTTCTTCGGATGGACTTCTTTTTGCAAGCTCTTCTATTGCAACGGTTATTGCAAGTTCAGTATAATCAAATTTCCTATCTAAAATCTGCATTAACTGACTTGTTGTTAACGTAGCATATTTTTCCTGAAGTTCTTCTTTTGTGGCCATCTTGAATATTACTAAGCAATATAATAACTGAATAAATATTAAACAAGTCGGCTGTTTGGCTGCCTTTGTATTTCCATAATATCTTATTGATTATCAAAGGCTCAAAAATGGTTGTTTTTGAGCCTTTTTTGTGGAGTGAATCACCCTGGATCAATGCTGTGATTGATCGCCAGAATTACTCCTCATCAAATTTATTGCTCAAAAAATTTATAAACGGTGTAACCATTTTTTTTAAACGTAGTCTACAACACTATAAACCAGTATATATCAACAATGCTTTACCAAGCTACGCAAAGTCAGAAAAATAACAAATGACTTGTTAACTAAAAACATAGTTGTATATTGCAGTAATAAACCAACCTTATGAAAAACCTTGTCACACTAATTGCCTTTTGTTGTTGTTTTTGCGTGCTTTCGGCATCAGCACAAACGGGCGATTATACTATTAAAGGGGCCATTATTGATACGGCCTCAAAAACACAGCTTGACGGTGCTACGGTTACCGTATTATCAGATAAAGACTCCATTCTGCAAAAATACACCTACACCAATAAGGGCAACTTCAGCATATCCAAACTGCCCGCGGGTAAATTTTTACTGCTTGTAACCTATCCTGAATTTGTAGACTATAGCGCAGCGTTTTCGCTCAATGCAGCAAATCCGCAGAAAGACTTTGGCGACATAGCCATGATCTTAAAATCAAGGATGTTAAAAGACGTTATCATAAAAGCCAAGGTCGTCGCCATAAAACTAAAGGGCGATACTACCGAGTTTAACGCAGCAGCTTACGCAACGCAAAAAAACGCCAAGGTTGAAGACCTGCTAAAACTGCTGCCCGGTATGCGCATTAACCAAAGCGGTGTGATTTTATTTCAGGGCGAACAAGTACAAAAAATGCTGGTTGATGGAGAGGAGTTTTTTGGCGATGACCCGGCGCTGATAACTAAAAATGTACGGGCAGATATGGTATCGAAGATCCAGGTGTACGATGATAAAACCGAACAAGCTAAGAGAAGCGGTATGGACGACGGACAGAAGGTAAAAACCATAAACGTGGTGCTTCGTGAAGATAAAAAACGGGGCGTATTTGGCAAAGCCGATGCAGGCGCAGGTAATGATAAACGCTATGCCGGGCAGGTCATGGCCAATAAGTTCTCGCCCAAAGAGAAGATCGCCGTTTATGGTAACACCGCTAATACAGGCAGCGTGGGCCTGGGCGGCGGCGACAACAGCAAGTACGGCGGTGGTTTTTCTGATTATTCTTTTAACGGTGTGGGTATCCCGGTCGCCCGCGATGGCGGTGTGCATTATGATGGCAAATGGAATCAAGACAAGCAGTCGTTAAATGCTACTTACAAACTGGGTGGCTTAGATGTAGACAGGCAGGGAAGCTCGCAGTCAAAAATTACATTGCCTGATGGTTTTAACACCACCAACAGCAACAGCACCTCGCATTCGCACAATTTCAGGCAAAACCTGGATGCGCGATTTAGTACTAAATTAGATTCGGTATCTACGCTTGATGTCACGGCCTCTAACAGCACGTCAAATGCATCGTCAGTTTCAGATAACAATACTACTACCATACGTGGTAATGGTATCCTATTAAATAATAATACTACACATAACAGCAGCAATTACAACTATAAAAGCGGCGAATATAGTGCTGACTATCATCTGCGCTTTAAAAAACCGGGGCGAACGTTCTCTACCTACGGCTACCTGTCTTTTAACGATTCAAAATCTAACGATTATCTCAAGTCAAAATTAAATTACTATAATGACAGCGGCAATTTAGATAGTACCCGTAGCACTCAAACAGATCAGTATAAACCATCTGATTACAACAGCAGGTATGTTTACGGTAATTTCTTATACACCGAGCCACTTGTAAAAAAACTGGCATTAAGTTTCGGTATGAATTTCTCAAACAACAATTCAAGGAATAATCAGCGATCATTTAACAGATCTGCTTCCGGTATTTATGATGTACCTGATCTGTTATATAGTAATGATTACTCAACTACAAACGCCACACACAATTATTATGCAGCGCTTAGATACAGTTCTGAAATAATTTCAGCAGGGTTAAATGGCCAGTTAGGCAGTTTGCAGCAAAAACAAACTGATAATATATTTGATACCGTGCTTACGCGCAAGTTTACCGTTTTTAGGCCGCATGTCGATTTTTTATACCGGTTCTCAAAAGCTGCAACCATTAACTTCTGGTATAACGGGCAAACCCAAACACCTTCATTTAACCAGATCCAACCTTTGCGTCAAAACAGCGATCTTTTAAATATCACCATCGGCAACCCGTTACTTAAGCCATCATTTTCAAACGCGTTCAGCTTTTTTTACCGGGTGTACCAGGCCGTTAACGACCAGGGGATAAACCTAAGGGTAAATTATAATTTTACCAGCAACGCCATTGTAAGTAACCGTATGACAGATTCGGCCGGGGTAAATACCTACCAGTATTCAAACCTTAGCGGCAAACACCCTAATACCTGGAATACTTATTTAGAAATTTATGGTCATCCTAAAGGTTCTTCGCTTTTGCTGCTTCCAAATATCAATATTTCAGGAAACAACAGCTATAACCTGATCAATAACCAGCTAAGCAAAAACCACAATATCAATTACGCCGTTAATCTGCCAATAAGGCTCGGCGCTACCAACTATTCATACAGTGTTAACCTTACTGCATCTATTACCAATAACCAGGCAAACTTAACGCAATTGGCAAACAATTATAAAAGTTACGAGCTGGAATTCCATCAATATAACAAGCTGCCACTCAACTTCTTTATCGGTACAGATGGCGATTACAATTACAATGCGCCCAACCGCGTCTATCCCACCGCCCTTAAAAAGTTTTTGTTAAAAGCTTATTTCGGCAAGGCTTTCCTGAAAGAAGAAAACCTTAAGATCACCCTAACCGGCAATGACCTGCTGAACCAAAACACGGGCTATAGTCGTACCAATACATCGGATAGTTTTACCGAATCGCGCGATATGGTGATCAAGCGGTTTTTCCTGCTAACCGTTACCTGGGACTTCAGCAAATTTGGCAAACTGGCACAACCTCAAAAACCATGATCTTTATGAAAAACCTTATTAAAATCACACTCTTGTTTTTTGCGCTCCAAAGCGGTTTGGCATTTGCCCAAAACAAGCAATTTGTAACCGGCGGTACTATTGAGTTTGAAAAAACGCAAAATATGTTTGCCATTATGAAAAATAAAGCGACAGCAGATAATGCGGCTAACAAAGGCTATTACGAACAATACCAAAAAAACGAGCCGCAATTTTTGACTTATAAAAGTACACTCATCTTTAATGCAAACAGTTCATTATTTACGCCCATTCCCGGCAAAGCTATACAGTGGTATTATGATGCCCCCATTGCCGACCAACTGAATACGGTATATTCGGACTTTGCTCACGGTACTACCACCACTCAAAAAGATTTTTATGAGCGCACCTTCCTGATCAAAGACACCCTGCGTAAAATAAAATGGAAAATTACCGACGAAACCCAAACCGTTGCAGGTTACAACTGCCGCCGGGCTAATGGTTTGATCTTAGACTCGGTTTATGTGGTTGCTTTTTATGCCGAAGATATCCATGTACCCGGAGGACCTGAATCCTTTACCGGTTTGCCGGGCATGATCCTGAAGGTTTCATTACCGCATGAACATGTGATCTGGGTAGCCACAAAAGTAACCACCATAGCAATCGACGAAAAGAAGTTGGTTCCGCCTAAAAAAGGGACCGTGGTCAACTATCAACAGATGCTAAAGGTTTTGACAGATGCGCAAAGCCGCTGGGGCGAAGTTGGGCGTTATTTTATCAGAGGCTTTTCTTTATAACATCATTTTGTAGTCCTTGCGCTCGTTTATAAACGAGTGCTTAACTTGGTTTTGCGATTGCATCGCAAAACAATTACCTTAGCCTAAACCGTAGCCATGTCACACCAATACCGTGTCAGAAATTCTGAAGATATATTCTTTGTAACCTTTACAATTGTTGATTGGGTAGACATATTTACCAGACCTGCATATAAGCAATTAATTATTGATTCTTTGGCATATTGCCAGCAACACAAGCGATTAGAGCTTTATGCTTATTGCTTGATGACAAATCATTTACATTTGTTAGTGTCAGCACAGCAACCTGTCATACTATCTGATATTATCCGGGATTTTAAAAAACATACCAACAAAAAAATCATTCAACTAATTCAAACTGAAAATGAAAGCCGGCGAGACTGGATATTATACCGGTTTCAGTACCACGCAAAATATAACAACCGTATACAAGATTATAAGGTATGGCAAGACGGCTATCATGGCATTGCCTGCGACAGGATTGAAATTTTAGTTCAAAAATTAAATTATATTCATGATAATCCGGTAACCGCCGGAATAGTTTTAGAGCCCGAACATTATATTTATAGTTCGGCTGCTAATTACGCCGGCGAAGACGGAATAATTGATGTTATATTGTTGGATTTAGGATTTTACGTTGCAAACGTTAACACACGTTAAGCACTCGTTGCAAACGAGCGCAAGTTTGTTATAATATCTTGCGCTCGTTTGCAACGAGTGCTTAATCTGATCTTTCGATTATATCGCAACCCATCACACAAAACAACCATCCTAAAGTCAAATCAGTCATTCATCAATTCAATCATTCGTTAATTAGCTATCTTAGCTACAATGAATAAACTGTTTGGCTGCCTTTGTATTTTAGTGCTGTTAAATTCATGCAAACCGGCTGCAAATAACAACCATCAAACCGTATTCAATATCAATCTTGACGAGGGCCTTACTTCGCTTGATCCTGCTTTTTGTCGTAACCATAATACCATCTGGATGGATAACCAGATCTATAATGGCCTGGTACAGATAGATGATAGTTTAAAAACTTCGCCTTGTATTGCCAAAAGCTGGGAGATCTCTGCCGATGGCAAAGTTTATACATTCCACTTACGTAACGATGTCAGTTTCCAGGACGACGCGCATTTTAAAAACGGCAAGGGCCGCAAGGTAATTGCCGCCGATTTTGTATACAGTTTTAACCGGCTGATAGACCCAAAAGTAGCCTCATCAGGCTCATGGATCTTTAGTGATAAAATAACCGGTAAAGAGGCTTTCCGTGCGTTAAATGACAGCACCTTTCAAATCACTTTAAAGCAACCCTTCGCCCCTTTTATCAGCATGCTTACCGCGCAATATTGTTCGGTGGTACCGCATGAGGTGGTCGATTTTTATGGTAAGGATTTTCGCAGTCACCCGGTCGGTACCGGCCCCTTTAAGTTCAGGTATTGGAAGGAAGGCGAGGTTTTGGTTCTGCTTAAAAATGAAAAATACTGGGAGAAAGATAATGACGGCCGGCAACTGCCCTATTTGAACGCGGTACGTGCCACATTTATTGATGATAAGCAAACATCGTTCATGGAGTTTATCAAAAAGAACCTTGACTTCTTTAATGATATTGACGGCAGCTACCGCGATGATATCCTGACCAAATCCGGTCAGATCACCCGGAAATACAAGGGGCAATTTATCCTCAGCACCGGCCCGTATTTAAACACTACTTACCTGGGGATGCTGGTGGATACCACATTGCCGATAGTCAAACAATCGCCCCTGCGGATCCTGAAAATAAGGCAGGCCATCAACTACGCAATAGATAAGCAAAAGCTGATCAAATACCTGCGCAACAGCTTAGGCACACCCGGCTACCAGGGTTTTGTGCCCAAAGGCATGCCCGGCTTTGGTGAAGATATACAAGGTTATACTTATGACCCTGTAAAAGCGCGCTGTTTACTGGCCGAAGCAGGTTATCCCGATGGCAAGAATCTGCCGCTCATCACCCTTACTACTACCGTAGCCTACCACAACCTGGTTGAATACATACAGGGCGAACTGGAACGTGCCGGGATAAAAACCAAAATAGAAGTTACACAAGGTGCCAGTCTGCGCGAATTGGTGGCCAAAAACGGCATCAACTTTTTTAACGGCACCTGGATAGCTGACTATCCCGACGGCGAAAACTATCTGTCGTTGTTCTACTCAAAAAATAAGATCCCTTTTGGCCCTAACTATACCGGGTTTAATAATCCTGAATTTGACAGACTTTTTGAGCAGGCGTACAATGTAAAAAGCGATGAGGAACGCTACGCCCTTTACCGTAAAATGGATAATATTATTATGGCCAATGCCCCTGTTGTGGTACTGTATTATGACAAGCGGGTAAACCTGTACCAGAATAATATTACCGGGTACAGCATAAACGCACAGAATTTGTTGACGTTGAAACGCGTAAAAAAGGACTAAGATTTATAGGATTAGCGGATTTTAGGATTTCTATTGCGCTATAAAATCATAATAATCAGCACTGTTAAAATTATAGTTCAATCCTATCATCCGCTAATCCAACAAATCTTAGTCTATCTTAGTCAATAATCCTTAATATTGCCGCAATGGGCTTTTTACAAATTACTGATCTGGGTACGGTGCATTTTCATGAATATGGCGAGGGTAAAAAGCCCATGCTGGCTTTTCATGGTTACGGTATGACGGGCAGGCAGTTTCATGTACTTAAGCAATCTGTTTTACAGGATTACCATGTTTATGGCATAGATCATTTTTTTCATGGCGAAAGCCGTTTGGATAACTGGACCGAAGCGCAGATCCTTGCCGGTATGCCCAAAGCCATGGTTCGCCAATACGTAGAAGAATGGTTTAGGCTGTACGGGCGTCAGCGTTTTTCGGTAATGGGGTATTCAATTGGCGCAAACTTAGCCCTGATACTGGTTGAAGAATATGCCGACCTGATAGACGACCTGATCCTGATGGCCCCCGATGGACTGGCGGTGTACAAAGGTTTTGACATTTTAACCAATAAAGCCTGGGGCAAATTCTTGTTTAACAGGGTTACCAAAAACAAATGGCTGGCACCAACCCTGCTTAAAAGCCTGTATAAAGTACATTTTATTGACGAAAGCCTGTACAAAATTGCTTATAGCGAAATGGATACCGAACAAAAACGGCTCGACGTTTATTACACATTAAATTTAATTAAGTGGCTAAAGCCCGATGTGGTTAAAATAGCCCATCTCATCAATCAGCATAAAATTAAATGCACGCTGATATTTGGCAAGCATGATCAATTGTTCCCCAAAACGGCGGCCATGCCTTTTATTAATTTACTGGCAGATGCCGATGTACATGAAGCACCTTTGGGCCATTGGCTGGTAACGCCCGCGTTGGATGATTATTTAGTAAATTTACCCGCATGATACCTGCACGCCGCGTAACATTATTCAGCAACTGGTTTGCCCGCTATATGCGTTTCAGGATGCGCAGTTACTTTAACCGGTTGGTGGTTACTCCCTTTAAGCCTAAAGATGGCCATTCGGTGCTATTGCTATGCAACCATTTTAGCTGGTGGGATGGTTTATGGGGCAATTACCTGGCTTACTGGCACCTTGACCGCAAGTTGTACATCATGATGCAGGAAGACCATTTGCGCAAGCGGATGCTACTTAACCTGTTCGGCGGTTTTTCTATCGACAGGACATCGCGCGAGATGATCAAATCTTTACAGTATGCCGCCAATTTGCTGAATGACAGCGAAAACCTGGTGGTAGTATTTCCGCAGGGGCAACTCATCTCAAACCATACAACCGAAATAGCAGTTGAAAAAGGTATTGAACGGCTGATAAAAAATATTAAAGGCCCTTGCCAGATAGTTTACTCGTGCGCGCTGATAGATTATTTTGAGAGCCTGAAACCGTCCGTATTTTTTCATTTGTATGATTGCGGTCTGGCGGGAGAGCTATCTTTTGATGAGCTAACAGCCAAAATTAACGCCTTCCATCATCAGGCATTAAAAGATCAAATAAATGTAGCGCATTAATGATCTACCCAAAAAAAAATAGGCTTTTTAAATGGATGGTGCATACTTATGTTCATTGGTTAACCATCCGCCATTTTAAAGAGATCAATTTTAATGATATAGCGGTTGACAGCAGCAAATCGGTTTTATTGGTAGCCAACCATTTCAGCGTTTGGGATACAATTATTTTATTCCGGGTAAACCGTAAATTATTAAAAAAGAAGTTTCATATAATGATGCTGGAGAGTACCGCGTTAAAAGAACCTTTTTTAAAATACGCGGGCGGCTTTTCTATCAATAAAAAAACCAGGGACATGGTTAATTCGCTTGATTTTGCAGCTGAATTATTGCGTGAACCAAAGAACCTGGTGCTTATCTTTCCGCAAGGGAAACTGTATTCTAATCTTATTACCGAGGTGGAATTTGAAAAAGGTATCATACAGGTCATAAAAAAAGCGGCGGGCAATTTTCAATTGATCTTTGCGGCTACCTTTATGGAGAATTTTGATAATTTAAAACCGGTAGCCAACGTTCATTTAGTATCTGTAACCGATAATAATTTTAATACGATATCAGATTTACAGCAGGCTTACCAGCAACATTATACAAAAAGCCGTCAACAACAAATACAAATAGTTAAATAGTGATCATTACCATTGCCGTTACTTTCTTTTTTATCATTCTGAGGTTTGTGGTAACGCTGTTCAATTTTATTTCTGATCCGAAATTACGGCGCGTAAACCGGCCTTATACAGACCTGGTATCGATATTGATACCGGTGCGTAATGAGGCCGACAATATTCTATCACTGCTGCAGTCCATCAAAGACCAGGACTATCAGCATTATGAAGTACTGATCTTAGATGATGGATCGACCGACGATACTTATAAAATCTGTACCGCTTTTGCAGAGAAAAATGCAAACTTCAGTGTTATAAAAGGCGAGGAACTGCCGCATGACTGGTTGGGTAAAAATTACGCCTGCTACCAGTTGGCAGCGCAGGCAAAAGGAAACTTCCTGCTGTTTATTGATGCAGATGAAAACATAAGTGTTGGCCTCATCAATAGTGCCGTACACCGCATGTATGTAAACAAGCTGGGCTTATTAAGCCTGTTTGCCAACCAGCAAATGGTCACCACCGGCGAAAAACTGGTAGTGCCCCTAATGCACTATATCCTGCTTAATTTACTGCCCTTACGTTTAATTTTCCTGGTTAAAAATTATACTGTAGCTGCTGCAAGCGGCCAGTTTATGTTGTTTGATGCCTGCGTTTACCGCAAGCACCAATGGCACGAGCAGGTAAAAAACAAAGTGGTTGAGGATGTGGAGATCATGCGGCTGGTAAAAGCCAAAGGCTATACCGGCGAAGCGCTGCTGGCCAACGGAATGATCAACTGCCGCATGTATAAAAACTACAATGACGCGATAAACGGTTTCAGCAAAAATTTCCTTGCCGCGTTTAACTACAATGTCCTGTGGTTCTTAATTTATATCCTGCTGATCATCGGCGGGCCCATGATCGTGATCATGACACTTAACCTGCAGCTGATATTATTTATGTTCGGATTAATAGTGCTTACCCGGGTTATGATATCGCTGTCGGCCGGGCAAAACGCATGGTACAATATCGCGCTGCACCCGGCGCAAATGTTCAGCCTTACCGTGGTGGCATTTTTAGCTATACAAAGATTTTTAACCAAAACCATGACATGGAAAGGCCGAAAAATATAATCCGGCGACGCAATATCATAGCTGTCAGGCTGATCATCCTGTTTCACGCGGTGGGCCTGGTTGGCTTATACCTGTTGGTAAGCAAACCGCTGTTCCTGTTGCTGGTTCCGTTTCATTTATTGCTAATGACGGTGGTGTTGTTTTTTAGCCATAACCAGTTTGGCAGCAAGATCATTTATTTTTTTGTATTGCTATTTTTCGCAGGATTTGCTTTGGAGTGGATCGGTGTAAATACCAGTCAGCTTTTTGGCAGTTATACCTATGGCCCTACACTTGGTGTAAGCTTTTCGGGTATCCCTTTAATTATGGGGATCAATTGGTTTTTGCTGATCTATTCAGCAGGAGTTTCTTTACAACATTCGCGCATCAAGTCTATGTGGATACGTATAATACTTGGGGCATTGGTATTGGTTATGCTTGATTATTTTATAGAACCTGTGGCTATTCGGTTAAATTACTGGCATTGGGCCGGCAATTATGTCCCGGTTCAAAATTACGGGTGCTGGTTTATTACAAGTGTTGCCTTGCTTTTTGTGTTCGAAAAGTTTAACTTTAAGAAACAGGGCATCGCGGGGCCAACATTGCTGGTATGTCAATTTATATTTTTTGCGGCCTTGCAATAAAACCATACTAATGCCGTAAATTTGCAACACAATGGGCGCGTATCAATTAAAGGTTACTATCGATAAAGACTCGGGATTTTGCTTCGGGGTTGTTTATGCTATTGACATGGCCGAAGATATCCTGAGCGAAGACGGCTACCTGTACTGCCTTGGTGATATTGTACATAACGAGGAAGAGGTAGAAAGGCTTAAAGCACAGGGCCTGCGCATTATCGATCATGAGGATCTGAAAAACATCCATAATGAAAAAGTGCTGATCCGCGCGCACGGCGAGGCACCCGATACTTACCGCACCGCGTTAGCCAACAATATTACTTTAATTGATGCCTCATGCCCGGTAGTATTAAAATTGCAGAACCGCATAAAAACATCGTTCGACGCTAAAGAGAAGATATTGATATTTGGCAAGCACGGCCATGCCGAAGTGATAGGCCTGCAGGGACAAACCAATAACGAGGCCGTAGTTTTTGCCGACCTTGCCGAACTGGATGATATAGAGCTGCCAAAAAACATTACCCTGTACAGCCAAACCACCAAAAGCATGGAGAAGTTTTACAAGGTAAAGGACGAGCTTACCGCGCGCGGCTATGAACTTAACGCCAACGATACCATTTGTCGCCAGGTATCAAACCGCGACAAGGATCTGCCCGTTTTTGCAAAAAGTTTCGACAAGATCGTTTTTGTGTCCGGCAAAAAATCATCAAACGGAAAAGTATTGTTTGAAGTTTGCCGCAAGCATAACCCCAATACATTCTTCGTATCATCAACCGATGAAGTTGAGCCCGGCATGTTTGCCCCCGGCGATACGGTTGGTATAGCCGGCGCTACATCCACCCCAATGTGGCTGATGGAACAGGTTAAGGCCGAGCTGGAAACGTATTAGCCCCCCTGCCCCCTGAAGGGGGAGTTTCTGAAACGCCATTTTTTTTACAAAATGTATGAGCCGTCGGCGCTGAGCCTACTATTTCATTGATAAATATTTCACTTGACATTGCTAATTCCTTTTTTAATCTATTTGTAAATAAATTCCCCCTTTAGGGGGTTAGGGGGTTTTTTGTTATTTTTGCTGCCGATGTCGAAAAAAGGAATTTTACTGGTTAACCTTGGTACGCCTGATAGCCCGAGTACTGCTGATGTAAGGAAATATTTAAACGAATTTTTAATGGACGCAAGGGTTATTGATGTTAACCCGTTTGTGCGTACTGTTTTAGTTCAGGGGATCATTGTTCCTTTCCGAGCGCCAAAATCAGCCAAACTTTATCAGGCTATTTGGGATAAAGAAACCGGCTCGCCTTTGCTGCATTACAGCAAATTACAGCACCAGGCATTACAACAACGCCTGGGCGACGAATACCAGGTTGAGCTGGCCATGCGTTACCAGAGCCCGTCTATCGAGTCGGCTTTGCAGCGCTTAAAAGATGCTTTGGTAAGCGACATCAAAGTTATCCCCTTGTTCCCGCAATATGCTTCGGCAAGTACCGGCTCTGTTCAGGAAAAAGTGATGGAACTGGTAAAAGGCTGGCAAACCATCCCTAATATATCTTTCGTTAATTCATTCCATGATGATGAGCTAATGATCGAAACCTTTGCCAACAACGCGCAAAAATACCAGCCCGAAACTTACGATCATATTTTGTTCAGCTTCCATGGCTTACCGCAAAGGCAGATCCAAAAATGTGATCATACGCACAACTACTGCCTTAAAGTTGATGGCTGTTGCGATACGTTGAACGATACCAACAAATTTTGCTACTCGGCTCAATCCTATGATACGGCACGGTTAATTGCCGAAAAAATGGGCCTGCCGAAGGAAAAATACACCGTGTGCTTTCAATCGCGCCTGGGCAATGACCCATGGGTGCAGCCCTACACCAGTAAGGTGATTGAAGAACTGGCCAAAGAAGGTAAAAAACGCCTGTTGGTATTTTGCCCCGCCTTTGTTGCCGATTGCCTGGAAACCGTTTACGAGGTTACAGAAGAATACGGCGGCGAGTTTAAAGCCCAGGGCGGTGAGCATGTACAACTGGTGGAGAGCCTTAATGATTCGCCAACCTTTATTGACGCATTAGAGAAAATGGCAAGAGCATAATAGCTATTGCTATTTAGTTCTTTTCCAAAGCAGGTCGTTGCCGTTTCTGCGCTCCAGCATCAGTACATCGCCCTTTTTGTTTTTTACAAACAGTGTGCGTCCGCGGGTATCGCTCTTCCTGAAAAATACCGTTGGGGTTTCGGGGAATAAAGCTTCAGGCTTACCCATATTTTTCTGAACATACAGCGAGTCATTTTTCTGACTGATCACCGCCGTCTTTTTACCCGACAGGTTATACGTACCCACATAATTTTTCAGAATAGTAGCATTAAGCTTTACCGGCTTGGGTAACTGCGGCACTTCGAAGATCTGCGAGGCTATCATTTTCCAACCGTTATCGCCAAAATACCAGGTATCGGCTACCGCATAAGTTGTGCGCATATCCTGGCCATAAATGCTTTCGCGTTCGTCGGCCACAAAATGTATAATGGCCGTTTTATCATAAAAGGTAAATACCGGCTTGATAACTTTTATTTTGCCGGAAAAACCGTCCTGAAACGGCGCAAATGTTTTCAGGAAATTGGTTTTATTGTAACCCTTGCCGTCCTCGGTTACTATATACCATTTATCATCAAGATATTTAAGCCAGGGGCTTTTGTTACCCGGCATAGCACTCATTAACTGCTGCTCAATTTTCATGATCTGCTTTGCCCTGGCCGAACTATCGGCTTGCGCCATACAATTAAACATGGCCAGAATGAGCAGCATCCCTGTAAAAAAGACCTTCTTCATAACCTGATTATTTACGTTTCTCTACTTTATCATAAAACCCGCCAAACGAGTTCATCTTTACCGCATCCTCCCTGAAAAACTCGCCCGGGAAACCGAGGTTTATTTTCGATACTTCATCCAGCTTTTGCAAATGCGCATCGCTTAGCGTAACGTCAATAGTTTTTAAATTATCCTCCAACTGGCTAACCTTGGTAGCCCCTATAATAGGTATTGACGAAAATCCCTGGCTCATGGCCCATTGCAAGGCAACATGACTGGCAGATACGCCCAACTCATCGGCTATGGCTACCACCGTTTTGGTGATGTTTACGTTATGTTCATTTAAACGGTTGCTTTCCGGTTTTACACGCCCTTGTTCGCCACGCAGATATTTACCGCTTAGCACACCACCGCCCAATGGCGCCCAGGGTGTAACCGTCATGCCGTAATGTTTAGCCATCGGGATCAGTTCGCGCTCGGGGGTACGCTGTATCAGGCTGTACTCAACCTGCAGAGCAATAAACTGGCTCCAGCCCATCAGTTCGGCAAGTGTGTTGCCTTTGGCTACCACCCATGCAGGGGTATCGCTTATGGCAGCATAGTTTACCTTGCCCTGGCGGATCAGGTCGTCCATCGCGCGTAAAACTTCGTCTATCGGGGTAATATCGTCCCATATATGCAGGTACAACACGTCAATAAAATCGGTCTTTAAACGACGCAGGCTTTCTTCAACACTGCGCATCATATTTTTACGGTTATTGCCGGATGCGTTAGGGTTGGTTATATTATCTTTTAAAGAATATTTGGTGGCCAGTACAAAATAATCGCGGTCGTGGTTCTGCACATATTCGCCTATGATCTTTTCGCTGGTGCCCAGTTTATAAATATTGGCTGTATCTAAAAAGTTGCCGCCCGCGTTAGCGAAGGCATCCATAATTTCAAAACTGGTTTTCTTATCGGCACCCCAGCCGGCTTCTGTGCCAAAGCCCATGGTACCCAAACATAATTCTGAAACCTTGAGGCCCGACCGGCCCAGTAATTTGTAGTTCATATTGCTGTTGATATTTTAACAAACCTATTAATTTATATCGTGATTATTAAATCCCTAAACGCGGGCTGTCATGGTGAGCTTGTCGAACCATGGCGGGCAATGGCCTTTACGCGCATTCTTCGACGGGCTCAGAATGACACCCTCTTATTTAAACAATAACTCACTTCAATTGTAATTTATGTATGAAAGTAATAACCCTGCATACACGCATTAACCCGGATGAATTATTGGCGCATTTAACGCAAAAATTAAATCCACTGTTCAAAGAACAACGCCAGGAAGCTATTAGTTTTAAAATTGAGAAAGCAGGTGATGCTGTAGAGATCTCACAGCCCGAAATTTATGAAGGCACGCTTTTCCGTTTAGAAATAAAAGGGCAAGAACTCTGGATAACACGCAACGAGCATTATGTGGACGATGTTAACTCGCTCACTGTCGAATCAATATTAAACAGCCTGTTTGAAGACCTGGCCGACGATATCCGCGGCACCGATCTTGTGACAGAAGGATAACCCCTCTAAATCTCCCCAAAGGGAGGCTCGAATAGTCAAGTCATTAACTCCTCCCCTTCGGGAGGCGGGGAGGGGTGTTACCCGGCTATCCAGCTAAATTTGTACTCAAGTGTCGGGTTCTTCATCCGCTCGGCTATACGTAACAAACGGTTAGGCAAAGCAACAATATAATCACGCGCTTTCTCACCCGATTCACTTAACTCGCTGATGCTTTCAATATGCCAGTCGGTGATCAGTTCTTTCAGAATGTCAACGTAATCAATAGCGGTATAAATACCCAGGCGTTGCGCAGCATCGGTAAAGTGGCCAAATGTCTGGCCTATTTTTAAACCTACTTCGCGTAAAAAGTGCGCAGGCATAACAATCTTTTTGCGCATCATATCTTCAAATGCCAGCATGGCCTCGTTAGGGTCTACTTCAAAGATCTTCTCGATAAAATATTTATAAGCCTTTGCGTGGCGCATCTCGTCCGACGCGATAACACCGCACATTTTTGACAATAAGGTATCACCATCTTTTTTAGCCTGCGATGCTACCCTGCGGTGCGACACATTGGTTGCCAGTTCCTGGAAAGAAGTATAAATAAAGTTGCGATATGGGTCATGCCCGGTGCCAATATCAAAACCATCGGCAATTAAATATTGGGTTGATACTTCCATAGCACGCATATCCACACGGCCAGATAAGTATAAATATTTATTCAGCAGGTCGCCGTGGCGGTTCTCTTCGGCGGTCCAATGGCGGGTCCACTTCATCCAGCCGCCTTCTTCGTTTCTTGATACGCCTTCAACCATGGTCAGCCATGATTCATAAGTAGGCAATGCTTCCTCGGTAATGGTATCGCCTATTAAAACGGCCACCAGGTCGTAAGATAAACCTTTGGCGCTTTCGCGCATTTCTTTAACCTCGCTAAAAAAACTATCCTTTGTCGAATCAGGTAAAAAATCAGCTGGCTGCCAGATTGTATCAATAGGCTTTAAGTATTCATGCATCTTTTCGAGCATGAATTTCTCAATGTGCGCCATTACTTCTTTCCTTTTTTCTTCAAAAAATACCATAGCAATTAATTAATTCACAAATGTAACGATTTAAACACTCAATAAACATCAAATTTTACCGATATGTTTTAATTACCAAATCGGCACATTTTCAGGCTTACATCATTCTTTGTCAACACGTTACATATCAAAATTAAAACAAGGCTAATTAAGCATTAAAACATTTAAAGCTCTTAGGCGTATTGTTAATATAATTTTAACATGGCGACAAGTAAAACCCAATCCGAAGAAAAAAAAGAGCTAACCTATGCCGGGAAGGTTTGGCAAACCGTAGGTATAGTTGCGTTGCTGGTAGTAAGCATTTTAGTAATAAGGGTAGCCTTTGATATTTTGCTGATGGTGCTGGCCGGCGCGCTCATTGCCGTATATTTTCACGGGCTGGGCGATGCCATACAACGCCGCACCAAACTAAACCGTAAGGCAGCCATGATCATAGGTATATCAAGCAGTGTGATCATACTGGGCACCTTATTTTGGTTTATGGGGACAAAGCTTTCTGAACAAGTGGCCGAACTGAGCAACACCCTGCCCCATACCATTGCAAACGCCCGTGCAAAGCTGTCGCAAACATCATTGGGTCAAAAGGTTTTGCAAAGCATATCGGGTACAGACTCGCAAAAACTGGTTACTACTGTCCAGGGCTTTTTCAGCACCACATTTGGTGTGCTGGGCGATATGTATATCATTATGTTCCTGGGGATATTTTTCACTACTAACCCATCACTATATAAAGATGGGATTTTAGTATTGATACCGCACAGTAAAAAAAAACTGGGCAAACACATTATAAACCGCATAAGCCTTACTTTAAAAGGATGGCTTAAAGGCGCGTTGTTCTCCATGCTCTTCGTCGCCATACTGATAGGCACAGGGCTAACCATTGCGGGCATGCCCGTGGCTTTAATACTGGCGTTGATAACCGGCTTGTTAGAGATAGTACCCAGCATAGGCTCATTAGTGGCCATGATACCCGGCGTATTACTTGCGCTTACCGTTAGCACTAATATGGCCATACTGGTAGCAATCATCTACATCACATCGCAAACCATTGTAGCCAATATTGTGACGCCACTTATCCAGAAAAAAATGATCAACCTGCCACCTGCGCTCACGTTAATCAGCCAATTGATCATGGCTTCCGTATCCGGCGTATTAGGCATTATCCTGGCCGTACCGCTGCTGGCTATTCTGATCATTTTGGTTGATGAACTTTATGTGAAAAAGATAGCGCATAATGATCCCGGGGAATTGGATAAAGGGGTGTTGGAGTAAGGGTGGGTTGATTGATGGTTGGGTAATTTACTTCGACAGGTAATCTTTGATAGATACACCTAATCACTAATCAACTAATCTCTGATCACTAACACGGGCGTTACCTTCGGCCCGCGCTATCCGCTCATACTGCTCGGGGCCTTAGGCGCTAAGGCCGGTATCCGCTGCTATCGCTAACGCGGGGGATTGCACAAAAACCAAATTTTGCTGCAACGACAATGCTTCCTTAAAACTTATATCATTGTTATCAACACACCACTTGCGCATATTGTTGCGGTGATAGCTTCGACCAGAGTCTAAAATTTGAATGACTTCAATTAGACTTTAACCAAAATTTAGGGAAATCATCGTTGGTCAAAATAAATTGATCTTTGTTTAAGGCATTTATAAGGTCAAAAGATATCATCTCATCCCACAAATTTGACAGACTATTATTAAGGGATGGCAAAAATTGATTATCCTTGATTAGCAATCCGCTAATCATAAAATAATAATCTGTTCGGTCACCATATGGAAATACCTTTGCAAGGTATAAATCATCATTTAAGCCAATTCTTTTTATCGAATCTTCGATATTGCCTGAGAGAATATTTTGGATTTTGTTCGTTATTCTACGCGCATGTTTCTTTAGCTTACCATCCGAGTCTATAAGTCCAACAAGAATTCTATGAGAGGCATTAAGTGTCATATACATTTCTATATTTTGCCGTGGAAAACATAAAATCTTATCAGTACTTTCGATAGAGTCCAATATGTTATGACAAAAAGTATGTTCAAGAGATTGACGAACTAAATTATTTATTTTTATCGCTTCGATTTTAAATAAAGGTAGCATACTTGTCAACACCGTATGCGGTGCAAAAGCTTTACCCCCCACAAGTAAATTGTATAGGAATGGTTCTATTCTATGACTCCATCCTGCACTATGTTTTAACTGATTACGGTTAATCATTATAAAATCAGGTATAGATAACATTGGTGATAGTTGTTTGATGTGGTCCTCATTAAGGGGGTATGAAATGTGGCTTATTGTTGCCTTTTTCATTATTTCTTTGGCCGGCATCCTAATATATTGATTATCTATTGTTACTATTGGAAACGTAATAAATTCTTCAAGAAAGTCTCGCGCGTCGTTTGAAAGTAAATTTCCAAATACTTGACGAGAATCTAATCCTATATAACCAGAGGCAATCAAAAAATCTATATAACTATATAAGACATTTTTATCGTTGTTTTTAAAAAATTCATTAAAATGAGTTTTTAATTCTTCGATGATAAAAGCGTCAATTAAATTTCTTAGCATTTCATACTTTTCATCAACTATTAAATCTGTTCTATCTGGTGTTATAGATAAGCATGAACTTTTCGTAAAATTTAATGTGGAATAATAAGTGAGCCATCTTGGGAATAAATTAGTTATATTATCTGTTGGTTCGATTAAAAAATCGTCTTCTTCGGTCACTATTCCCACTGCAAAATTTCTCTGTGAAAAGATACCATTAACCCGACTTTCCCAATTGTAAATCCCCGAATTAACTAACTGTAATTTACCTAAAATATTTTTAAGTATCGGATTATTACTTTTAGTGAAATCGATTTCCAAAAAACTATGGGTAAAAAATATCTTGTTTTCATAATCTAAGTCATCAAATTTATAATCTTGAAAATCAGTAATTTCATTGTATGGTGGTATTTTTAAAATATCACTTAATAATTTCTTTTCATGCACGCTTTTGAAACCTTTATTCAAAACAGTTATAGGGAATTTCGGATGAGGAATTAGTTGTGAAAGTATATTGTTAATACTAGACGTTTTAAATGGCTTTTGCGACTTTAACTTTAGAGTAATTTTTGTTCCAACGGTTATTTTGTTGCTATTTCTTTGTATTGTGTAACTGTGAGCTGTTGGTATTTCAAAAAGAATAGGCTTAGAAGGGTTGATTGGATCTTCCGGCTCTTTCCTGCTTTCAACAATTAAAGATGTCGCTATCATAAATACTGACAAAACTCCAATCCCAAATTCACTTGTTACATCAATTTCATTGTGCTTACTATAAAAAGCAGGACTCGAATAATAGCTTTTACCAATCTGTAAAAAATAGTCTTTAAACGTTAACAAGTCCATTCCTATGCCGTTGTCCTCAATCGTAATAGTGGTATCATCCACAATAAGTAATATTTCAGGGTTGAATATCTCATCTTTTCCGGCGTACATTTCCTGACGTGCAGTAATTGCGTCATTACTGTTTTGTAATAATTCTCGAAGTGCAAATGTTGTGCTACGATACAATCGCTGCCCCATCAGCAATTCAAGAACTCTCTGATAACCAATTTCGAATTTCAGGTCATTATATAGGTAAGAGCCATCTGAACGAATCCTCTCTGTTAATATTTCTTCATTTAAGTTTAACTTATAAATAAGTAAAGAGGGTTGATTATAATCTTCTAATAGTTGCATAGTTTGTTTGCGTTCTATTTCAATCCATCCCATAAATTGCTTTAAAGCACGTTCTACTTCAGGTAAAGAACATTCTGCCTCAAACAAAATTTTATTCGGTGAAATACTATATCCAATTATTGATCGATGCTTTTTCCATTCTATTATACTTACAGGATCTTTAGGATTTGCAAATTCATAAATTATTTTTGGAGTTCTTTCAGGATCAAGGTCTAAAATATCACCTAATCTTAAAACAAGAGTTAGAAATTGTACATTAATTATTTTTTCGCCGACCAAAGTATTATTAGGATACAGTTTTGTATTTTTAATTGCACTTACAGGTTCTCCGTGCCCATTGCATATGGAAATTAAATGTTTCCAAAAAGGTATACCATCAATTTCAACTTCTAGCTTTCCATCCTTAAGGTTCATCCCAATATATTCTGCCGATCTTGTTACGTGGTTTCTTCTCAAATATTCTGTGAAAATTTGATCCTCTATGAACGTTGCTGACCTATGATCACCTATTGATAAATAATTGTCATATTTTTCTTTATTTCCATCTAATGTTTTAAATAAAATTTTGTAAGCGACGTCATTTGCAATTATATTTTCTTTTTCATCTTTTGATGCAGTCATTCCTACATCATGTAAATAAGCAGACAAAATCAATAAACTAATTTCGACAGAATTAAGATGTTTAAGCGTTTTGTCTGGTAAGAATTTCCCAATTATTTCGATGATTTTAGCGCTATGGTTAGAATCATGCAACGTGTACTCAGGCATATTTTCTGGGATGCGCTTAAGCAATTCGCTAACAACGCCAACAATTGCCTCTACTTTACTTGATAGCTTATTATCGAGCCCCTCATTTGCTTCTTTGATTAAGAGACTTTTAAATAATAGGGTTGATTTAAGTCTCAATACCGCTTCTTTACTCATGTGATGTTTTATAGGTTAATAAATATTAGCAATATAATATTTTTACTTAGCTAAGACAAGTAAACCCATTTTGGTTGGCATTATCACTGCCATTCCCGTTTGCAGCAAATTAAACATCTTCTCCCGCTATCCGAAGTTTGCAAATCGGATTACTATGCCTGTAGCCTACGGCTACACTCCGCAAGCGCCCCAGATTGTGTTAAATCAACAATATTTTACCGGCCTAATCTCTAATCTTCAAGAACACATCTTTACAAATAAAGATTTTTCTGTATATTTGTGATTGCCCGGCATCTCCTATGCCGTATCGCCCCGCTTTGAAACGGACTTCTCTCTAAAATTTTTCTTTAACACTTAAATCATTTCTGTAATGAAACAATCAGTTAGCGCAACGCGCCGTAAACCTGCGGAGCACCTTACCGACGGCGGCAACCACGCCCTCAATTTTATTAACACGCTAAGGCACCACCGTACAGGTGGCCGCTACGATCTGCTTACCGACTACCACAGCTTTATCCACTGGGCCCAGCAAACAAACCTGATCAACTGGGACAGGTACATGGAGCTTGACCTTGAAGGCCGTTGTTATGAAGAAGAGTCACGCAAGGCATACGGTACACTCATGACCGCGCGCACCACGCTCGGCGAAATATTTATCAGCCTCATGAAACGCGAAGAAATTCACCCCTTATGGCTTGAGCGCTTTAATGATTACGTCGAACGTATACGCCCGCACCTGCGTTATGACAATGGTATCAACGGTCTGCAACAGTACTGGCATGATATTGACGAACAGATCCACCTGCCCTTTTGGCTCATCATCCGCGAAGCCTGCAACCTTATCAACAGCGGCCAATGGCGCGATATTAAACAATGCCCGGCATGCAAACAGCTTTTCCTGGACACCAGCCGCGCCGGCAACCGTACCTGGTGCAGCCCGCAAACCTGCGGCAGCATTAAAAAGAGCCAGCGCTATTACAGGCTTAAAGTAGCGTAGTGAGTGGTGAATGGTGAGTTGTGAGTATTAGTTTTGTACGACGAAGAAGCAACAAACAATTAGTTTTTTGAAATATTGAAAATTGCCGTTTTTGTTGATGTGATTTATTAATCAATTCAATATCAATACATTAAGACAAAAACATCACACGGGTATAAGGCGCAATACCCGATAAATGCCAATTATTACTACGGGCATAGGGGCGGATGCCCGATAAACGGCATATTTTACTACGGGCATGAGGCATGATACCCGGAAAACACCGTTTTTTACTACGGGTGAAACAGATTTTACTGGTGTGATTGAAATGCCGATCCCAAGCAATGTCTGATGACCAATGACGGACAAAAGGTCCTCAAACAAAAAACCCCATGAACGCTAGTTCACAGGGTTTATAAAATTGGGCACCGACCTACTCTCCCACGTTTTACCGCAGTACCATCGGCTCTGGCGGGCTTAACTTCTCTGTTCGGAATGGGAAGAGGTGGACACCGCCGATATAGGCACCTGAATGCTTTTGGTTCATTGGTTTACTGGTTCATTAGTTCATTAGTATGAACATAATGGCCGTATTCCGTGACCGATATCGTATTTATTAGTTTGTTGTTGCGGGCAGTACCAATGAAACATTGATATTATTGAACCACTGAACAAACAATGACATATTATTGAAAGAAGTAAGTAGATCGAGAAAACAACAGATGTATTATTATCTGTCTGTTGTTTTGGTCGGGGCAGGCGAACCTGCCCCTATTATTCCAACACGAAGAAAGCTTCGGGCGATTAGTATTACTCGGCTATGATGTCACCACCTTTATACCTGTAACCTATCAACGTAGTAGTCTGCTACGACCCTCAATGGAAGTCTCATCTTGTGGCTAGTTTCGCACTTAGATGCTTTCAGCGCTTATCTATTCCAAGCGTAGCTACTCTGCAATACAGCTGGCGCCATAACAGATTCACCAGAGGCTTGTCCAACCCGGTCCTCTCGTACTAAGGTCAGCCCCACTCAAACTTCCAACGCCCACAACAGATAGGGACCGAACTGTCTCGCGACGTTCTGAACCCAGCTCGCGTGCCACTTTAATGAGCGAACAGCTCAACCCTTGGGACCTTCTCCAGCCCCAGGATGTGACGAGCCGACATCGAGGTGCCAAACCTCCCCGTCGATATGAGCTCTTGGGGGAGATCAGCCTGTTATCCCCAGCGTACCTTTTATCCTTTGAGCGATGGCCCTTCCATGCAGAACCACCGGATCACTATATCCGTCTTTCGACCCTGCTCGGCTTGTCTGCCTCACAGTCAAGCAAGCTTATGCTATTGCACTCCGCGTACGGTTACCAAGCGTACTGAGCTTACCTTTGAAAGCCTCCGTTACCTTTTTGGAGGCGACCACCCCAGTCAAACTACCCGCCAAACAATGTCCTCGTCTTGGACGAGTTAGACACCAAATACAGAAAGGGTGGTATTTCAACGTTGACTAACCGACTCCTGGCGAAGCCGGATCACAGTCTCCCACCTATCCTACACATCCTGTATCCGATATCAATGTTAAGTTGTAGTGAAGGTGCATGGGGTCTTTCCGTCCCGTTGCGGGTAACCGGCGTCTTCACCGATACCACAATTTCACCGAGCTCATGGCTGAGACAGCGCCCAGATCGTTACACCATTCGTGCAGGTCGGAACTTACCCGACAAGGAATTTCGCTACCTTAGGACCGTTATAGTTACGGCCGCCGTTTACCGGGGCTTCGATTCAATGCTTCGCCTTGCGACTAACATCCCCTCTTAACCTTCCGGCACCGGGCAGGTGTCAGGCCATATACGTCATCTTTCGATTTTGCATAGCCATGTGTTTTTGTTAAACAGTCGCCTGGGCCTTTTCACTGCGGCTGACATTGCTGCCAGCGCCCCTTCTCCCGAAGTTACAGGGCCATTTTGCCGAGTTCCTTAGCCATGATTCACTCGAGCACCTTAGGATTCTCTCCTCGACTACCTGTGTCGGTTTACGGTACGGGTTTTTATAACCTGAAGCTTAGCGGGTTTTCTTGGAAGTCTGATTACCTGAACTATCCCCTTACCCGAAGGCTCAAGGTACTATCAGCTTTCAGCATGGTCTGCGTACTTAACTACAGTCCATATACCTACGGCCTTTAACGAACTATTCCGTCAGTTCGCGTCAGTTTCACTACTCCGTCACCGCATCGCAGTTATAAAAAGTACTGGAATATTAACCAGTTGTCCATCGGCTACGCCCTTCGGCTTCACCTTAGGCCCCGACTAACCCTGATCCGATTAGCGTTGATCAGGAAACCTTAGTCTTTCGGTGGGCGGGTTTCTCTCCCGCCTTATCGTTACTTATGCCTACATTTGCTTTTCTATTCCCTCCACAGTCGGTTATCCTCCTGCTTCACCGCAAATAGAATGCTCCCCTACCAGATGCATTACTGCAAATCCATAGCTTCGGTATAACGCTTAATGCCCGTTTATTATCCATGCCCGATCGCTCGACTAGTGAGCTGTTACGCACTCTTTAAATGAATGGCTGCTTCCAAGCCAACATCCTAGCTGTCTGTGCAATCGGACCTCGTTAGTTCAACTTAGCGTTAATTTGGGGACCTTAGCTGATGGTCTGGGTTCTTTCCCTCTCGGCCATGGACCTTAGCACCCATAGCCTCACTCCAGCGTATATTATAAAGCATTCGGAGTTTATCTGGATTTGGTAGGATTTGACTCCCCCGCACCCAATTAGTAGCTCTACCTCTTTATAACTCAACCGCCAGGCTGTTCCTAAAAACATTTCGGGGAGTACGAGCTATTTCCCAGTTTGATTAGCCTTTCACCCCTACCCACAGATCATCCGGAAACTTTTCAACGTTTATCGGTTCGGTCCTCCAGTACCTGTTACGGCACCTTCAACCTGTCCATGGGTAGATCACAAGGTTTCGCGTCTACCTCCTCTGACTATACGCCCTATTCAGACTCGCTTTCGCTTCGGATCCGTGTCTTAAACACTTAACCTTGCCAGAGAAGAGTAACTCGTAGGCTCATTATGCAAAAGGCACGCCGTCACACTTTCGTGCTCCGACCGCTTGTAAGTACACGGTTTCAGGTTCTATTTCACTCCCCTGTTCGGGGTTCTTTTCACCTTTCCCTCACGGTACTGGTTCACTATCGGTCTCTCAGGAGTATTTAGCCTTACCGGATGGTGCCGGCAGATTCCCACAAGGCGTCTCCGACCTCGCGGTACTCAGGATACCACTATCTTACTATTACTTACCCGTACGCAGCTCTCATGCTCTATGGCCGGGTTTCCCACCCCGTTCCGGTTCATTTTAGTAGTCATGTTGTGGTCCTACAACCCCTGCTATGCCGTAACATAACAGGTTTGGGCTTCTTCCATTTCGCTCGCCACTACTCTGGAAATCATTATTATTTTCTCTTCCTCTGCTTACTTAGATGTTTCAGTTCAGCAGGTTCGCGCTATTGCGACTATCCTTCAGATAGTCAGGTTTCCCCATTCAGAAATCTGCGGATCAATTCATATTTGCTGATCCCCGCAGCTTATCGCAGCTTATCACGTCTTTCATCGCCTCTGAGAGCCAAGGCATCCCCCGTGTACCCTTTCTTACTTTCTTCTACTCATACGCCTTTTGCGCCGTATGGTATGCTTTTATTTAGATAAGTCGTCGTTTCTTAGTCCTGTTATATTGCTATAACTCTTCCTCGAAAGCCTACAACTGTCTCTATCTGTTGTTTTCTCTTTCAATTTACTTCTTCCAATATGTCAAAGAACGTTTTTTGTTTAGTTTGCAGTCTTTAGTTCTCAGTTTGCAGTATTAACTGCTTACTGTAAACTGTTTACTGCCTACTTTACAAAGCGTGGAGAATAACGGATTCGAACCGTTGACCCCCTGCGTGCAAGGCAGGTGCTCTAGCCAGCTGAGCTAATCCCCCGAAAGATTAATGTCTGAATTAGTGAATGCCTGAATTAATGAATGATTTAATATTCAATATTTCAATAATTCATTCCTTCGATCATTGCCTTATTGTAGTCCCGAGCAGATTTGAACTGCTGACCCCTACATTATCAGTGTAGTGCTCTAACCAAGCTGAGCTACAGGACTGTTTTTTAGTTTGCAGTTGTCAGTTTGCAGTTTGCAGTGGTTAGCTTCGCTTTCGTGCTAACTGCCAATTGTTATCTGCCAACTGTGAACTGCCAACCGTGTCCTGGCTCTTAAGGCCGGCCCACATGATGGCTTCATCTTTGGGTTTACGTTTAATAGATAATGAGTGAGTTATTGATTGAGTGAATTAGTGAATGTTGCATTCAACTAATCTCCAATCTTTAATCACTGATCTCTATTTTAAGAAATAATCATGCAGTAAGCAGTTCTGCTTTACTTTAAAAGGAGGTAAGATATTGCTCCAGAAAGGAGGTATTCCAGCCACACCTTCCGGTACGGCTACCTTGTTACGACTTAGCCCCAGTTACCGACTTTACCCTAGGACGCTCCTTGCGGTTACGCACTTCAGGCACTTCCAGCTTCCATGGCTTGACGGGCGGTGTGTACAAGGCCCGGGAACGTATTCACCGCAGCATTGCTGATCTGCGATTACTAGCGAATCCAACTTCATGGGGTCGAGTTGCAGACCCCAATCCGAACTGTGATTGACTTTGTGAGATTGGCATCCTGTTACCAGGTAGCTGCCCTCTGTATCAACCATTGTAGCACGTGTGTAGCCCCGGACGTAAGGGCCATGATGACTTGACGTCGTCCCCTCCTTCCTCTCTATTTGCATAGGCAGTCTGTTTAGAGTCCCCATCTTTACATGCTGGCAACTAAACATAGGGGTTGCGCTCGTTGCGGGACTTAACCCAACACCTCACGGCACGAGCTGACGACAGCCATGCAGCACCTAGTTTCGTGTCCCGAAGGACTAGAGCGTCTCTGCTCTATTCACTAACTTTCAAGCCCGGGTAAGGTTCCTCGCGTATCATCGAATTAAACCACATGCTCCTCCGCTTGTGCGGGCCCCCGTCAATTCCTTTGAGTTTCACCCTTGCGGGCGTACTCCCCAGGTGGAATACTTAACGCTTTCGCTTAGACGCTGACCGTATATCGCCAACATCGAGTATTCATCGTTTAGGGCGTGGACTACCAGGGTATCTAATCCTGTTTGATCCCCACGCTTTCGTGCCTCAGTGTCAATAAAACCATAGTAAGCTGCCTTCGCAATTGGTGTTCTGTGACATATCTATGCATTTCACCGCTACTTGTCACATTCCGCCTACCTCTAGTTCATTCAAGCCCATCAGTATCAAGGGCACTGCGATAGTTAAGCTACCGTCTTTCACCCCTGACTTAACAGGCCACCTACGCACCCTTTAAACCCAATAAATCCGGATAACGCTTGGATCCTCCGTATTACCGCGGCTGCTGGCACGGAGTTAGCCGATCCTTATTCTCAGAGTACATTCAACTCTCTACACGTAGAGAGGTTTATTCCCCTGCAAAAGCAGTTTACAACCCGTAGGGCCGTCTTCCTGCACGCGGCATGGCTGGTTCAGACTTCCGTCCATTGACCAATATTCCTTACTGCTGCCTCCCGTAGGAGTCTGGTCCGTGTCTCAGTACCAGTGTGGGGGGCCATCCTCTCAGATCCCCTAAACATCGTAGCCTTGGTAAGCCGTTACCTTACCAACTAGCTAATGTTCCGCATGCCCATCCTTGTCCTATAAATATTTGATTGTCCTATGATGCCATAAAACAATGTTATGCGGTCTTAATCTCTCTTTCGAGAGGCTATCCCCCTGACAAGGGTAGGTTACATACGTGTTACGCACCCGTGCGCCACTCTCATGGAAAGCAAGCTCTCCAATCCCGTCCGACTTGCATGTATTAGGCCTGCCGCTAGCGTTCATCCTGAGCCAGGATCAAACTCTCCATTGTAAAATGTCTAAGTTCGATTGCTCTGACCCTATTATAAATAACAGAATCTTCTAATCTTTGTATTATATATCTTTATACAATATCTTCCGATTCCTCTTTTTCTCGCAAACCATTTATTCGTCATTGGTCATTGGTCATTAAGTCATTGCTGACTACTAACTTCAAACTGCCAACTCATAAACGGCCCGCTTTACTACATGATTTTCTATTTCCTAAAAGAACTTTCTCGGTGCCACTGTCGCAGTGAACCTTTTATAATTTTGACCTTCTTTCGAAGGTTAAATCTTCTGTTTTGTTGGTTACTTTTTATCGTAACTCTTTTCAATTCTCTGCTGAAATTCGCTTTCAGCTTTTTCGCCTTTCGGCCTCCCCCGTTTTGGGACTGCAAAGGTATAAACCTTTTTCTTCTTTCCCAAATTTATTTTAAAATAATTTGAGGGGGGGGGGGGGCAATATGTTTTAGAACATTTCCCGTTTGTTCGGGGTGCAAAGGTAAGTAAGTTTTTGTATCCTCCAAATTATATTTAAAATATATTTTGTTAACCTTTTTTATGTTTCTTAGAACGATCCGCGCTATCTCTTTTGCGGGCTGCAAAGGTACGCATAGTTTCCATCCATGCAAATGATTTGTATGAAAAAATAAAGGTGTACAATTAACACCCTGCAAATCAACCTGAAAAAATATCGCATCAAAATAAAAACACCTGCAAAACTGTAATTGAATAAATTTGAACTGTATGAAAATATTGGTCACAGGATCATCCGGGCAATTAGGGTCTGTAACGGTAAAACACTTAAAGGCGCATCAGCATACTATATATGGTATAGATATTAGCCCATCGGCCACCACTGACGAATTAGTGGATATTACCGACGCTGATGCAATAACTGCCGTTTGCCGTGACTTTGACGCTGTTATACATACGGCAGCTTTACATGGCAAGCATTATGAACTGGGCTATCCGCGATCTGCTTTTGTCAAAACAAATATTGATGGAACATTAAATCTTTTAAACGCCTGTATCAAAAATAACATACCCCGATTTTTGTTTACAAGTACCACCTCTATATATGGAGATGCTTTAGTAGACCATGAAAAAGCGGTTTGGGTTGACGAGTTACTTACAGAGCGACCGCGCGATATCTATGATATCACTAAGCAAACGGCAGAGCAGTTATGTAAAGACTTCTTTTATAAAGAAGGCCTGCAGGCCTCAGTATATAGAGTGGCCCGCTTTTTACCTGAAGATGATAACCTGAAACTTAATCATCGCCTATACCGGGGATTGGACGAACGCGACGGCACCGAAGCATTAAGGCTGGCCCTGGATACTTCCTTCTCAAATTTTGAGATCTTTAATATCTCGAGCGGCTCGCCATTTAAACATGACGACTTATATAATATAAAGCAGGATCCGGAACAGGCTATATTAAAGTATTATCCTGAGGCGGCAAAAATTTATAAAGCCAATGGCTGGCAATTTCCAAGAAGTATAGACCGGGTTTACGTTTACGACAAAGCCGCGCGATATTTAAACTATAAGCCAACTTTTACATTTGGACATCTGCTAAACAATATTAAAGGTTAAAAGATGTTAAAACTATATACTATATATATACATAGTAAAAAACACCTTATATCTTAGCTGCCTAAATAAATAATTGACTGATTTATAATATTCCTTATCTTTGCAAAATGTTTAAAAAACAACTTCCATTATTTGTTGGCTTATTAGTAGTGTTATTTTTAGCCGTAGCCGGCTGTAAAAGCAAATATGATAAGCTTAAGCTAAGTAATGATAATGCTAAAAAATTCCAGGAAGGCAAAAGGCTGTACGACAAGAAAGAATATGCCAAAGCATTGGGTTTATTTGAAACCCTGCTAACGCGTTATCGCGGGACGGATGGTGCTACCGATCTGTTTTACCTTAATGCTATGGCTAATTATAAGTTGAAGGATTATACTGCGGCAGCTTATCACTTTAATGAGTTTGCTACCTCATATCCTTCTGACTCAAGAGCTGAAGAGGCAAGGTTTTTAACTGCTTATTGCTATTACCTTGACGCGCCGGGATATTCTTTAGACCAGGAAAACACTTATAAGAGTATTGATAAACTGCAACTGTTTATTAACCTTTATCCAAAAAGCGACAGGGTAGCTGAAGCAAGTAAACTTATCCAGGACCTGCGTGACAGGCTGGAATTGAAAGCGTACTCTAACGCTAAACTATACTTAACTATTGGCGATAACCAGGCAGCAGTTATAGCTTTCGGTAATGTTTTGCGCGATTACCCGGATACCAAATATGCCGAAGAAATGGAGTATTTAACCATCAAGGCTCAATATGAGTATGCGCACCAAAGCCGTGAGTATAAACAAGAAGAGCGTTATACACAAGCCATAAGCTTTGCAGACCAGTTTGCGGATAAATATCCTAAAAGCGCATTCCTTGCAGATTCTAAAAAACTAAGAAAAGATAGCCAAACCGGCATCAACGATGCTAAAAGAATTATAGCCGAAGCGGCGGAGAACGAAAAACTTGCCCGCAGATTAATGAAGAAAGATTCGGTATATATACAACAAAGATCAGAGAACCAGGATATACATAAGAAAATCCCAAATTAATAAAGACATGAGTAACACAAATAATAATGCAAACAAACCTGCCGTTGCAAGCAGCACAGTAACACGCGATTTGCGCGAACTGGATGTAGAAACAGGAAACATTTATGAGTCGCTGGTAATTATGTCAAAAAGGGCAAACCAGATCTCAAACAATGTTAAAGAGGAATTGCATGCTAAGCTTTCTGAATTTGCGTCATCAAATGATAACTTAGAAGAGATCTTTGAAAATCGTGAGCAAATTGAGATCTCTAAATATTATGAAAGATTGCCTAAACCATCATTGGTTGCAGTTCAGGAATTTTTAGACGGCAAAGTTTACCACCGCAACCCGGTTAAAGAAGATTAATCGCCCCCGGCCCCCTAAAGGGGGAGGTATATGGCATTTGATATTAAACTCCCTTATGGGAGTTTTTTTGTCTGTTGTTTTTTCTAATTTTACTAAATATTCCCCCTTTAGGGGGTTAGGGGGCTTATGCTTGAAGGTAAAAATGTAGTATTGGGCGTATGCGGAAGCATTGCCGCGTATAAGTCGGCATTGTTGGTTAGGCTATTGGTTAAGGCCGGTGCCAACGTACAAGTGGTAATGACAACCGATGCTACCAACTTTATTACCCCTTTAACGCTCTCTACACTTTCAAAGAACCCGGTACTTACAGAATATTTTATTGCCGAAACAGGCGAATGGAATAACCATGTCGAGCTGGGCTTATGGGCCGATTTAATGATCATTGCCCCGGCAAGCGCCAATACGCTGGCTAAAATGGCCAACGGATTAACTGACAATCTGCTTACGGCAGTATACCTGTCTGCCAAGTGCCCGGTGTATTTTGCCCCTGCTATGGATCTGGATATGTGGAAACATCCGTCCACCACAGCCAACATCAGCATGATCCAATCTTTTGGTAATATCCTGATCTCGCCGGGTACCGGCGAACTGGCAAGCGGATTATATGGCGAGGGCCGTATGGCCGCGCCGGAAGAGATCGTAGTTTTTTTAACTGCCGATATCCTGAAGAAACTGCCGCTGGCAGGTGTTAAAGCCATGGTTACCGCCGGCCCTACTTATGAGGCTATTGACCCTGTACGCTTTATAGGCAACCACTCATCAGGAAAGATGGGGTTTGCCATTGCCGACGAGTTGGCTTCATTGGGTGCCGATGTAACTTTGATCTCGGGCCCATCCGCTCAGGTAAGCAAGCAGCGGTCTGTTAAGCGCATTGATGTGACATCCGCTGCAGACATGTTGGAAGCATGCCAGCAAAACTATCCCGATACTTCTATTTGTGTGATGAGCGCAGCAGTAGCCGACTATACCCCTGTAGACGTAGCTACACAAAAAATAAAGAAACAGGATGGCGATGGCCTTATCATCGAAACCAAAAAGACCACCGATATACTAAAGTATCTGGGCGACCACAAACACGACGGACAGTTGCTGATAGGCTTTGCTTTGGAAACCAACAACGAAGAGCAAAACGCTACTGACAAACTGAAAAAGAAGAACCTGGACTTTATTGTACTCAATTCGTTAGGCGATGCAGGGGCTGGGTTTAAAACCTATACCAACAAGATCACCATTATAGACCGGGATCTGCAAAAAACTACCTTCGATTTAAAAAGCAAGGAGGACGTAGCCAAAGATATCTGCCTGAAAATAACTACGCTGCTTAAAAAATGAAAGTAATCGGCCTGTATATAGCTTTACTGTTTTTAAGCCTCGGCGTTGCCGCGCAGGACCTTAATGCCCGTATAACCGTACTCTCTCCCAAAATACAAACCACCAATAAACGCATCTTCCAATCGCTGGAGACGGCAATGAAGGATTTCCTGAACGGCCATAAATGGCTTGCCGAAACCGTTCTGCCGCAAGAGCGCTTGGATTGCAATTTTGTGCTTACTGTTACCGCCTGGGATGGCGGCAGCAACTTTAGCGGCGAATTGCAGGTGCAGTCTTCGCGACCGGTTTTTAACTCAAATTATAATACCAACGTGCTGACTGTAAACGATAAGGACTTTGACTTTATCTACACCGATGGACAAACTATAGACTATTCCGACCAAAGCTTTCAATCTAACCTGAGTTCGGTAATGGCGTTTTACGCTTATATTATAGCGGGGATGGATAACGATACCTTTTCGCGTTATGGCGGCTCCTACTACTTTAACCTGGCGCAAACCGTGGTTACCAATGCGCAAACATCGTCTTATAAGGGATGGAAAGCGTTTGACGGCAATACCAACCGTTACTGGCTGGCAGAGAACCTGAACAACAAGATCTACGCGCCCCTGCGCAGCTTCTTGTATGATTACCACCGCAACGGGTTGGACCAAATGTCCGACAATGCGAGCAAAGGCCGAAAGGCTATCTCTGACCTGCTGCCTACTCTGACACAGGTTGACAGGCAACGGCTGGGCGCCATGTTTCCTTTGGTATTCTTTAGTGCCAAGAGCGATGAACTGGTGCAGATATATGCGCATACCGACTCACAGGCCCGCCTGGCTGCGTACAACATCTTCACCCAGGCCGACCCGGCTAACGGCATAAAATACCAGGAATTGCAGAAAAATTAAACAGAAAAACCCTGCCGTTGGCAGGGTTTTCTATGTTCAAAGACGTGTTTGTAAAAAGTCTTTATGCGCAATTAAAATGGCAGATCGTCATCCTCAGGAGCCGAGCTGATATCAGCCGGAGCCGCGTAAGCAGGGGCTGCATTGCTGCCGGCACCGCTTAATACGTTGATCTTCCATAATTGCATAGAGTTAAAATAACTCTTTTTGCCGGTCTTGTCGGTCCAGGGGCGACCTCTTAAATTAAAGAAAACCTCAACATCGTCTCCAACTTTAACATTATCTAATAAGTTGCAGCGATCTTGTATAGCTTCAAATTTCAAGTATTCCGGGTATTGCGGATTCTCTACGTATTCAACTATCAGTTCTCTTTTTTTAAGTGCTTCAGTAACCTGCGCGGTCGGAAACACTTCATGTACCTTACCCTTAATTTCCATAGTTCAAAAAATTATAAAGTGTAAAGTTAACAGATAAGAAATGTAAATCAGCACAATATCTGGCAAGTTTTCCACACTAAAAACAAAATATTCCACCAAAATAGCCGGGGCTTATTATTGGCTACAGATTACGGAAAAACCATCAAAAACAAATATTGTGGCTACGTTTTATAAAGGCTACTTTTGCAGCTTATCTTAATATTAAAAAACATAGCGGTTAGCACATATTTCTAACTTGCTGAATATCAAATAATGTCTGTTTTTAGCACCGAAAGTAAAATAATAATAACCTGTAATAAGCGGCTATCGCCCTACCTGCAGCAAGAAGTTGAAGAATTAGGCTTTACCCCAACACGGGTATTCCAAACCGGGGTTGAGCTGCAAGGCACGGTTACCGAAACAATCGCGTTAAATTTAAACCTGCGTTGCGCCAGCCAGATACTGTACCTGCTAAAAAGCTTTACAGCCGCCACTCCGCAGGAGCTTTATGATGAACTGGTAAAAATTGAGTGGGAAACATTAATAGATTTTACGGGCTATTTCTCGGTAACATCAAACGTTAATAACGAGCATATCCTTACACCGCTTTTTGCCAATGTTAAGGTAAAAGATGCCATTGTCGACCGGATAAAATCAGTAAAAGGCATCCGCCCAAATTCTGGTGCCGATGCTAATAAAACCGTGATACACCTTTATTGGCAGGACGATAAAGCCGAGATATTTCTGGATACCTCGGGCGAAACCCTGGCCAAACACAGCTACCGCAAAATACCGGGCAAAGCGCCAATGTTGGAGGCTCTGGCAACATCAACCATTGTGGCTACCCATTGGGACAGGAACAGCACCTTCATCAACCCCATGTGCGGGTCGGGCACACTGGCTATCGAGGCCGCTTTACTGGCTACTGATAAGCACCCGGGACTGTTCCGCATGAACTATGGCTTTATGCACATTATGGGTTATGACGAGCAGATCTTCTTTGCAGAGCGCCGGGCTTTAAAGGATAAATCAAAGAAAGATATCGGCTTTAAAATCATAGCCACAGATATCTCGCAGGATGCTGTGGATATATCGCAAAAAAATGCAAAAACCGCAGGTGTAGAACATTTAATAGAGTTTAGTGTTTGTGACTTTGAAGAAACCGACGTACCCGAGGCACCGGGCATTGTGATGTTTAACCCCGAATACGGCGAACGCCTGGGTGTACACAGCAAACTTGAAGCCACGTACAAACGCATAGGTGATTTCATGAAGAAAAATTGCCTGGGTTATAAAGGGTATATCTTCACCGGTAACCCGGACCTGGCTAAAAAGATAGGTTTGCGGGCATCAAGAAAAATTGAGTTTTATAACGGTAAGCTTGATTGCCGCTTATTAGAGTATGAATTATACGAAGGCAGCAAGCGCGAACCGAAAGAAGAAATATAACAAATGAAAAAGATACTGTTAATTGCCGTTATATCATTAACCTGCTTTTACGCTAAGGCGCAGGAAGAACTGGCTTTTCCTTTCCAGGGAGGTAAAGAAGTAATGTCAAAATTTTTTAAGGACAGCCTTGTTTTATCAGACCAGATCGTATCGCATAAGACCACAGGTACCGCGATATTTAAATTTACAGCCGATGAAAAAGGCAGTATCAAAAAAATAATTATCTATTACGCCGACGATATCACAATCACCCCGCCTATTATTGAGGCCTTAAAAAAATCAGACCGCAAATGGATCATCCCTGATCATGAAAAGTTTCATGATTTTATAATCCCTTTCAGCATCCGCTTTACACCGCCTGCTACCGGTAGCCCCGCGCTGCAAAAAGCAGTGTACACCGCTTACAGCAAACGCAAAGCCGTTGTTTCTTTTGACCAGGTGCCACTGGACATGGCAACTTTATTGCCCGCAGTATCAATTAGTTACGATATTACGCCGTAAAAAAATAAATTTCAACGAAAAAAAATAAATCTGAAGGCTCAAAAAAAACGTAGTTAGGGGTGTAACCCCTAAACAACGTATGAGCAATAAAATAAAATTGAAGATCAAGGCGATAGCTGCGGCTATCCGAAAGAAAAGAGAACAGAAAAATTACACACAGGAGTACCTGGCTTATAAGCTTAATATCTCGCAGAATGCGTATAGTAAAATTGAGCTTGGATATACAAAAATTACTGTAGAGCGGATCTTTCAAATAGCTGAGGTGCTTGAAATTACCGCCAGCGAATTGCTGGAGTTTCCTAACGATGATGCGGAATCGGAACTTTTAAATACCGGTACCGACTGACAGCTTGTTATATTTACGCACTAATTTGCAAATATGGATCACGCTGCTATCATTAATAAAACTACAAAATTTGTACAAGACACCCTTAAAAACGCAGAGGGTGGGCATGATTGGTGGCACATCTATCGTGTTTGGACAAATGCCAAACTGATAGCACAGACCGAACAGGCCGACCAGCTTACCATTGAGCTGGCCGCGTTGCTGCACGATATTGCTGACAGCAAATTTCATAACGGGGATGAAGAAATAGGGCCTAAAACTGCCGGCGATTATTTGCAAAGTATAAACATTGATGCTGATGTTATACTGCATGTGCAAAACATCATCAGGTATATGTCTTTTAAATCAGGATTTGATAAACCTGTTTTCCACTCGCCCGAATTAGCCATTGTACAGGATGCCGACAGGTTAGATGCCATAGGCGCTATCGGCATTGCCCGGGCCTTTAGCTATGGCGGTTTTAAGGGCCGGGAGATCTACAATCCCGAAATAAAGCCCGATCTGAACGTGAGCAAAGAGGCGTATAAAAATACCACCGCACCAACCATCAATCATTTTTACGAAAAGCTTTTGCTGCTAAAAGACAAAATGAATACCGAAACGGGTAAAAAGTTGGCACAACAACGCCATGCTTTTATGGAAAATTACCTGGAGCAATTTTATTTTGAATGTAAATAATAATATTTTTAGACAAGTCTAAAAATATTATTAGCTTTGCCTAATATTAATTAACTATCTAAATAGATGGCATTAATATTTACTTAACATAAATAGCTCACCTTTGGCAGGCAAACATGAAAAAACACATACTATTCTATCTATTAATATTAAGCGCTGTTAAAGTTTTTGCGCAGGATACCCTAAAGCAGGAAAATTTTAACTTTCACTTTCAGCAAACTATCATTACCCAGTATAAGCCTGCTTTCAGCGCAAAATATACCGGCGCTAATAGTTTAGTAACAGGGCTTGAAACGCAAAGTTCACTCACCTCAACGCTTTACGGTGGCGCCAGGTTATGGAAAGGGGCTGAAGCTTATTTTAACCCTGAAATATCCGGCGGATCAGGCTTAAGCAGAACAACGGGTGTGGCGGGTTTCCCTAATGGTGAAACGTTCAGGGTGGGCAGTACAGCCCCTGCAATTTATATTGCCCGTTTATATTTCAGGCAAAATTTTGAGTGGGGTGCTGATAAAGATACCATCCAGCCCGACCTTAACCAACTTGGCGGATTGCGCAGCAAGCGCTATTTCTCCATCACTGCCGGAAAATTTGGCATGGCCGATTTCTTTGACGGTAATGAATTTAGCCATGACCCGCGTACGCAATTTATGAACTGGGCTTTAATGGATAATGGTGCATGGGATTACCCGGCAAACACGCGGGGATATGCCATGGGCTTAAACGCCGAATTGGGTCAGCCCGACTGGACGCTGCGCTTTGCTTTTACACTTTCGACTACCAGTGCCAATGGCTCAATAATTGATCAAAAGGTTAACAAGGCTAACACCCAAACCATAGAGTTTGAAAAACGGTATACGCTGAACAACCAAAAAGGTACGGTACGCATATTAGGGTTTTTAAATAATGGCAAAATGGGCAATTACCAACAGGCACTTGCGTTAAGCCCGACCGCGCCAAATGTGGATACCACGCAGGCCTACGGTCGCCATAAATATGGATTTGGCATTAGCGCCGATCAATACCTGACCAATGATTTTGGTGTTTTTGCCAAACTAAGCTATAACGACGGGCATACCGAAACCTGGTATTTTACAGAGATTGACCGCTCGGTAAGCTTTGGCGCGCAATTAAAAGGTACTTCATGGAAACGCAAGAATGATGAGCTGGCGTTGGCATTTATAGGCAATGGCTTATCGGCACCGCACCGCAGCTACCTGGCAGCCGGTGGCTATGGCTTTATTATTGGCGATGGCAAACTAAACTACAGCACAGAAATGATAGCCGAGCTTTATTATAAGATCGATGCCTATCAGCATAAATTCTTCCTTTCGCCCGATTACCAATTTATCGTAAACCCGGCCTATAACAAAGACCGCGGGCCGGTAAATGTGTTTTCTATCAGAGCACATGTGGAGTTTTAAGCGATCGGCTTAATGTAAAAAAATCAACATAATCATACCATTAACAATATAAACGCCGTTAATTCGCAGTATGAAACGTATTGTCGCCCTGGTTATCCCCTTATTGATCTTAGTAAATATTGCCTTAGCGCAAAAAGTTGTCATCTTAAAATCTAACATTAAATTTCAGGTTAAATACCTTGGTGTAAATACCGGTGGTACCATAAACGGGCTGCAGTTAAACATGGCTTTTGCCCCTGATAATTTAAACAGCAGCACCATTGAGGCCATACTTGACGTAAAAACCATCAATACCGACAACGACCTGCGCGATGGCCACCTACGCAGCGATGAGTTTTTTGATATTGCAAAATATCCCGCCATCACCATGAAATCCATCTCGTTCAAACATAAAAGCGGCGACAACTATACCGGCCAGTTCAATCTTACTATAAAAGATAAAACCAAGGTATTTGAAATACCTTTCACCTATACCACGGCTACAGCCAACACCGCTACCTTTAAAGGCGGCCTTAAGCTAAACCGCCTTGACTTTGGTATTGGGGGTAGTAGTATGGTTGTTGGTAATGAGGTATCGGTAAGTATTGAGGTTGATGTGGCGAAGTAACTCCTTATTAAATTAAACGCGTCGTAGCGCTCTTGGCCGCTAAGGCCCTATTACTTTTTGCTTGATCAAAAAGTAACAAAAAATCAAGTCAGCAAAGATGCTTCTTTACGCTCATGGCCTTTGCCCGGCAGTCCAGGTAAAACCTCGGGCCGCGCCTCTTTTGCCCCGCTATCGCACCCATGACCCCACGCTTCAGCAAAACCTGCGAATGCCCGTGCCAACTCGCAAGCCCACCATTGTTTTACCTTCCCTCACCCGAAGCTTTTTTGCTGACATTTCGTTTTTAACAATAATCTCGTATTTGTACAAAATCCCAAAAAGAGCGTAAAGGCCCGCCAATTCGCCGGGCCGGGTGTCTGGCCTGTGCGGATGAAGCGATCGAATTGGCTTGATTTTTTGGTCCCTTTTTCATCTAAGGAAAAAGGACTAGGCCTTAGCGGCCATGAGCGTCACCAAGCGACAGGTAAACCGTTTGATAAGCTTGTGTAGAGATTGCCACGCTATCGCTCGCAATGACGTTACGATAAACATGACTTATAATTCAACTACTCCAACCCTATCTTCTGATGCTGATACGGTATCTCCACATTGGCAAAACCATGCTGATTAAGCGTTTTGGCAAAATGTTGCTGTACATCGTACTCGCCATGCACCAGGAAGATCTTTTTAACAAGCTTAGGGTCCTGGCATTTTAAAAAGTGCAGCAGGTCCTCGTAATCGCCATGGGCGCTCATTGATTTGATGGATCGTACCTCGGCCTTAACTTCGTACTTATCGCCAAATATGTAAACTTCGTGGTCGCCGCGCAGCAGGTGGCCGCCAAGTGAGTTCGGTTCGCAATAGCCCACAATTAAAATGGTGGTTTTGGCGTTGCCGATGTTGTTTTTAATATGGTGCTTCACCCTGCCCGCTTCGGCCATGCCAGATGATGAGATGATCACACAAGGCCGCTGGTCGTTATTTAAAGCGATAGATTCTTCGGTCGACTGCACAAAACGCAAGCCCTTAAACGCGAACGGATCGGCATCAACTTTTAAAACTTCTTTTACGCCATTATTATAAACTTCAGGGTGATTTTTTAATACCTGTGTAGCCTGGTCGGATAATGGGCTGTCCACATAATAAGGCACATCTGGCAAAACACCCTTTAACTCGAGCGAGTTTAGCGCGTACAACAACTCCTGCGTACGGCCCACACTAAATGCCGGGATAATTACCTTACCCTTTTTTACCAGGCAGGTTTGTTTGATCACCTCGAGTAAGGCATCCTCAATAGGTGCCAATTCTTTGTGAAGCGAATCACCATAGGTTGACTCCAAAAGGATATAATCTGCCTGCGGGAAACGTTGCGGGCTTTTTAAAAGCAGATCGCCGTAGCGGCCTACGTCACCACTAAAAGTGATGTGTGTTTCCTTGCCATCTTCGTTCACCACCAAGTGCACGGCGCAGCTACCCAGTATATGCCCTGCATCGCTAAAATGAAACTTAACATTTGGTGTAATGGCATATTCTTCATGGTACTCAACTATCTTGAATAAGCGCAGGGCATCCATGGCCTGATCCTCATTATATAAAGGTTCAAGCAAGGGCAAGCCTTTTTTAGCGCGATGCTTGTTGCTGTATTCCACATCGCTCATCTGGATGCGTGCCGAGTCCATCAGCAAAATACGGGTAAGGTCCATCGTTGCCGATGTGCAAAAGATCTGCCCGTTAAATCCCTCGGCCACCAGGCGCGGTATCAGTCCGCAATGGTCAATATGTGCATGCGACAGGATCATGTAATCCAGCTTTTTAGGATTAAACCCAAAGTGTTCGTTCAGGCTTTCGGTGTTTTCACCCAGGCCCTGGAACATGCCACAATCCAGCAAAATGCCGGTTCCATCCTGTAAATGTATTAAATGCTTACTGCCGGTTACATTACGGGCGGCGCCATGAAAAGTTATATCCATTGGTATAATTCAGGTAAAAGATTGGACAACGAAGGTGATAAAAAAATATTTAATAAAATAAAAACTAAAAAATTAGTTGTTATTATCATTTATAACTAATAACTTCGTTTAAAGATTATAAACCCCGATAATTAAACGCACAACACCATGGAGATTAAAGAACTAACCCGCGCCGAAGAACAATTAATGCAGATACTTTGGCAGATAGAAAAAGGCTTTGTAAAAGATGTGATGGAACACTTGCCCGAGCCTAAACCGGCTTACAACACGGTATCAACCATCATCAGGATACTGGAGGCAAAAGGCTTTGTGGCCTATAATGCATTTGGCAAGAGCCACCAGTACTACCCCATCATCAGCAAAGAGCAATACCAAAGTTTTGCTACGGATAAACTGATGAACGGCTACTTTGATAATTCGGTAAAACATATGTTCTCCTACTTCGTGAAGAAAGAAAAAATCGACCTGAAAGAAGCCGACGAGATCATGAAACTGATTGAGAAACTTAAAAACAAATAGTTATGAACTGGTGGCATTATTTATTACTGGTAAATTTTTACCTGGTATTATTTTTTGGCTTTTACGCGCTGCTGCTACGCCGCGAAACCTTTTTCCAGCTGAACAGGGTGTACCTGGTGGCGTCGGCGCTATTGTCGTTCTTTATTCCGCTGATACAGGCCGACTGGGTAAAGAACCTGTTTATCACGCAGGAGGTACAGGACACTATTTATAGCGGGCCAATATCGGTAGTGTATAATTTTACCGTAAGCCCCGAAGTCACGCACGCCATCACCCTGGGGCAGGTATTTAACGCCATCTATATAGCTATTACCGTTTTTCTAATATTAAGGCTTTTTTGGCAATTGCTCATCCTGAAAAAAGAGATCGAAAAACCGTCAGCATCGGCAGCATATTCATTTTTTAAGAAGATAAGTTTAGGCGATAAGGCATCGCAGTCAAAGATCATAGCTGAGCATGAACAGGTACATGCCGGCCAATGGCACTCAGTAGACGTAATGATCATTGAAATGGTGATGATCATTAACTGGTTTAACCCGGTTGTGTACCTGTACCGTTTCGCCATTAAATATATCCACGAGTTTATCGCCGACAGGCAGGTGATCAACGCCGGCACAGACAAAGCCGATTATGCCCTGCTATTGCTCAGTCAAACCTTTGAAGTGGACACCCATAACCTTGTTACACCATTTTTTAACCGAAGCCTTTTAAAACAAAGAATTATGATGATGCAAAAAGACAAATCGCACCGCATAGCCCTGGCAAAGTACGGGCTATCCGCACCTTTATTTATTTTGATGCTGATATTTTCGTCAGCTACGGTAAACAACAGCAAGGCTGTAAAGGTGATCAACAAAAAGACGGAAACGATATTATCCATGCCCGCCAATGACATGATCACTAATGATAATAACAATGCGTTACCCGAACTCGAAGCAGTTAAAGACACCACAAAGGATACTAAGATCTATAACCAGGTTGAAACACAGCCGCAGTTTCCGGGCGGCTTAATAGCATTCGGCAAGTTTTTGGGTGCAAACATTCACTATCCGGCCGCCGACCGCGAAGCCAAAGTGCAGGGTACTGTGATAGCCACATTTGTTGTAGAAACAAGTGGTACTTTATCAAATATCAATGCGGTACGCGGCCCGTCTGCGGCTATGAAGAAAGAGGCGTTGAGGGTACTTTTGTTATCGCCCAAATGGAAACCCGGTTATCAAAATAACAAAAAGGTGCGTGTGCTATATACCGTTCCGATAAAATTTACCCTGGATAATGTCAAAGCTGCCGTTGTAGATGATAAAGACAAGATCCACCTTACGGTTGATAAGCAACCAAGTTTTCCGGGCGGGTTAGAAGCATTTGGCAAATACCTGGGCAATACCGTTAAGTACCCGGCCAGCGACAGGGAGAAGGGTACCAGCGGCAGGGTGATCTGCACGTTTGTTGTTGAAAGAAACGGTACCCTTACAGATATTACAGCACTTAACGGGCCAAGCCAAGCCATGAAGGACGAATCTGTACGTGTATTAAAGCTATCGCCAAGATGGCAGCCCGGCCTGCAGGGAAACAAACCGGTACGGGTGCAATATACCGTGCCTATAAGTTTTGTTATAGGTCCGGCAGACAATACAGCAGACGACAAAGGCAAGGTATATTCGACAGTAGAGAAACAGCCTATGTTCCCGGGCGGCCTCGAAGCGTTTTCAAAATATCTCAGCACCAATCTCCGCTATCCGGAGGAAGATAAAAATAACGGAGTTGCGGGCCGGGTGATCGTAACATTCGTAGTTGAAAAAGATGGCACTTTGTCTGATATCAAGGCTGTACGCGGCCCGTCAGAAACATTGAAGAATGAAGCAGTAAGAGTGCTCACCAGATCGCCTAAATGGCAGCCGGGATATCAGAATAATCAGCCGGTAAGGGTGTCTTATGCTGTACCTATTGCCTTTACAGCGCAAGGTGATAATAAAAAGCCATCGACAGGCGCTGTGCGCGATACCACGCAAAAGTTAGGCGCAGTCGGAAGCCCTCTTTATATCATTGACGGGCATGAACTTGAAATGGGTTCGGCCCCGCTTGCAACAATTCCGCAAGACGATATTGCTTCTATGGAAATTTTAAAAGATGAAAACGCCACAAAACGCTACGGCGATAAGGGTAAAAACGGCGTAATATTAATAACAACCAAAAAAAATGGCGGCGCTTTAAAAGAAGTTATGGCTAATAATACGCCGCCATTATTTTTTGTTGATGACAAGGAAATTAAGATCAAGTCTGCCAAAGAAGGATTGGCAATTGTTCCGCAAGACAAAATTGCACTTATGGAAGTATTTAAGGGCTCGGAAGCTATTAAATTATTCGGAGACAGAGGCAAAGACGGTGTAATTAAAATTACAACAGTTGATGGTAAAAAAAAGATAAATTATATAAAATAAATGATATAGTGCCAACCCTTAGCCTCTACCTTGCCGGTCGCTGGTAAAAACAAAACCGATACTAAACCTTAATAGTAGTTAAACTACACAAGCCAAGCCCTGCGTTTACACCGCAGGGCTTTTTTATTTGTTTTTGATATTATCCTAATTACTATATTTATCATCAAAATATACCTATATAAAACAAACCTAAATCATGAACCTATCAAATAAACAAAAAGCAAGCCCATGCCTTTTTATTTTAATACCGTTGTTCGCGCTTGCAGTTTCTCCGGGTAAAGCTAAAAACATCACGAGACCATTAACCGATACCACACATGCTAAAATATTTTCGGTAGTTGAAAAACAGCCGCAATTTCCGGGCGGTATGCAAGAGTTTGGAAGGTTTTTAGGCAGTACTATTCATTACCCGAAGATCGACAGAGATAATAAAGTTGGAGGCAGAGTAATTGTAACATTCGTTGTTGAACAAGACGGAAGCTTGTCAAACATAAAAGCGGTACGCGGGCCATCAGAAACACTTATGCAGGCAGCCGTTGATGCGCTTTCGCAATCGCCCAAATGGGAGCCGGGTTATCAAAATGGGCGCACGGTACGCGTAGCTTATACCGTACCAGTGAGTTTTACCTTGCCTAACCAGGAACCTGCTGCGCCCGGGGCTACTCAACAGCCCGCCGATAAGGTATTCGGTCGAATTGGGGATCAGCCAATGTTTCCCGGAGGTTTCGATGAATTTGGAAAATACCTGACAAAGGCCATCCGCTATCCGAAAGCCGATCACGACGCCGGTATCGCAGGGCGTGTGATATGTACGTTTGTTGTAGAGAAAGATGGTTCATTAACTGATATAAAAGCCGTTCGCGGCCCATCAGAAACGCTAAATGACGAAGCTGTAAGGGTTTTAGCAGCATCGCCTAAATGGGTGCCTGGCAAAACGGCTGATGGGCAACCGGCACGGGTAGCTTACACTGTACCTATTAATTTTCAATTAGACGGCAAAGGCAATGCCCCGATGGGCGGCAAACCTATTTTACCGACAACAAGCATTGACACTATATTAATGAAACTGCACGCGGCACCCAATAGCCCGTTGTTTGTGGTTGACGGGGTAGAGTATGGCATGGATAAGCCATTGCCTGACCTTAAAAAAGAAAATTTAGCCTCGATGGAAGTTTTAAAAAATGAAGCCGCAACAAAACTTTACGGCGATAAGGGTAAAAACGGGGTTATCCTGATCAAAACCAAACATCCGGAAAGCACAAGCGGCGCTAAACCCTAAAACAGCAAAAATTGTCATTTCGATAGAGCATCCGTGTGGACTGCGGGAAAGCCGCGAAAGAGAAATCTTTTACAAAATACAGGTCTAAAATGTATAGGTAGAAGATTTCTCCTCACACCAAAGCGCAATAGCCCTGCAGGTTCGTTCGAAATGACATCGCGATTTTCTTATCCAAAGCCCACATTAGTTTGAGATTTAATTTTCATTGCTGACGCTGACCCCATACTTTATTGCTGCTTCAAGTACGTTGATATTTATATCATTCAATTTTTTAAATTTGATGCAATAACCCGTAACGCTGGCTTTGCCTATCTCTTTTCCATAAGTCTGGGGCAAAAATGTTTTATCCTTAATACCCATAATATAAACAGAAATGCCGGTTGTATTTGCACTTAAACCAACCTGAAAAAAATCCCGTGTCTTGCCATCCGCATACTTTATGGTGTATGATCCATAACCTATGCTGGGGTTACTAAGCGTTTTGTTTTGGCTGTCTTTTCCATTGTCAAACCATAGTTTGCAACCCGGTAAAACTTTAAGTATATGATGATGCAGCGTTTGCATATCACTGCGCTTTTGTTCAGGCTGGCTGGTTATATATGCGTCGATCTGTTCTTGTACGTCCATATTAAATATTAATATACAGGTTATTTATTTTTTGGAAAGTATTTTTTCTTATTCAATGCGCTATCCGCTGGTATAAATAATGTGCGGTCAAATTGAATATCATTTATTTATATAATATTAATTATATTTATTTAACCAATTAATAAGATGTATGAACTGGAAACTTATTTTTCAACTATCCGTTTTTGGCCTTATCATGGCATTTGCCACCATATCGCTCATCCCCGAAAAAATTGAACCTGTTTTTTGGGTGATCATATTCGCGTTTTGTGCATACGTTATTGCAAAAGCGGCACCGGGCAAATATTTTTTACATGGCTTTTTGGTAAGCCTGGTAAACTGTGTCTGGATAACCGCTGTACACTGTTTCTTTTATGACAGCTATGTTGCACACCACCATGACATGGCCGCCATGTACACCGGCATACACCCGCGTAAAATGATGCTGGTTTACGGGCCTGCGTTTGGCATTATGTTTGGACTGGTGCTTGGGTTATTTGCTTTTATAGCCTCAAAAGCAGTAAAAAAAACAGCATAACAATTAATGGTTTACACATAGCATTTTTTAAAATAAACAAAAATGTTATGCATAAATTATTAATTTTGCCGTAGACAAGAACTAAAAATATAATATATAATGAAACCTTTCATTTCAAGATCACTTTACGGTTTTTTAAATTACAGCATAGCGTTGTTATTACTTGTATCGCCATGGTTGTTCAAATTTTCGCATGTTACTATTGCAGCAGGTTTATTAATGCCGCTTTTAATGGGCTGGTTACAGCTGATCATGTCTATCTTTAGCGATAACCCGCTTGGCTTTAACAAGCTTAAAGTGTTCCCTATGCAAATGCAAAACTTTGTTGACGTTTTAATGGGATCATTTTTATTAGCGTTACCGTGGACCTACGCTTTCTCAGGCCAGGTATTTTTACCACATTTTATTTTAGGTTTGGCTTTATTGCTAAAAGGAATTTTTGCAGTTGAGTCGCCTTTTTTAACCAGGCCACACCGCACTTTACCTGAAGGTGGCATCAGTTCGACAGACAGCTTAGAAGGCAGACTGAACCACTAAGGTTTAAAACATAAAAAAAGCGGCATGACTTATAAGTTGTGCCGCTTTTTTGCGTTAATAGCTTTACGAAAAGTGAGTTATTAAAATTTGCTGATCAAACTGATGCGCAAAACCCGCATCCTAAACCTTTATAAATTTTCACAGTCATAATACCACAAAGAACAATAAATTAAACCGGTAACATCATGAAAGTAATAAGGCTATATTTAGACTATTATTTTAGCAGTTCTGCAAGGCTATCGCATTTGGTATGCCATGCAGGGATCTACTAAAAAAGAAAAGGGTTGAAAATTAAATTTTCAACCCTTTTTTATATGATGTAATAAATGTATTAGTCTATTACAGCTACTTTAAGCATATTAGTTTTGCCTTTGGCAACAATTGGGATAGAAGCCGTATTAATTACAACGTCTCCCGATGCAACCATTCCCTCTGCTTTTAGGATATTATTTACATCGGCAATAGTTTGATCTGTGCTTTCAACTTTATCATAATAAAAAGTACGTACGCCCCATACCAGGCTAAGCGCGTTCAATAGGTGTTTGTTTGCAGTGAAAATAAAGGTACGTCCTTTAGGGCGATAGCTTGATATCTCAAAAGCAGTATAGCCTGATGTGGTCATAGAAACAATACCTACAGCATTTGTATGTTCTGCCAGGTAAACAGCCGATTCGCATATCGCATCGCTTAAATAACCCGGTGAGGTAGGATCTGATATGGTACCTTTATCAGCATTATAAGGATAACCCAACTCTTCAACGTTACGAACAATTTTAGCCATTGTTTCAATAACGATCAGCGGGAACTCGCCTACTGATGTTTCGCCGCTAAGCATCACCGCGTCGGCACCATCAAGTACAGAGTTGGCAACGTCATTAACCTCGGCACGTGTAGGGCGCGGTGTGGTTATCATTGACTCCAGCATCTGCGTAGCTACAATCACAGGTTTAGATGCCGCACGGCATTTACTGGCGATCATTTTTTGCAGCAAAGGTACTTCTTCTAAAGGCATCTCAACACCCAGGTCACCACGGGCAACCATTACGCCGTCTGTAGCGGCAACAATGGCATCGATATTTTCAATCGCTTCGGGTTTTTCAATTTTGGCAACAACCTTAGCTGCTTTGCCGCTACGGGCAATAACTTGCTTAAGCTCGGTAATATCATCTGCATTACGCACAAATGAAAGACCGATCCAGTCAAGATCCCATTCAAGAGCGTACTTAAGGTTGCCCATATCCTCTTCAGTTAAGCTTGGGATAGATACTTTAGTATTAGGCAGGTTAACGCCCTTACGCGAGGTTAAAATGCCACCGTGCACCACTTCGCAAACTACAGTATCAATTTTATTGGTCTCAATAACACGCATCTGGATCTTTCCGTCGTCCAATAAAATAATTTCATTGGCCTGTACATCCTGCGGGAAAGTATCATAAGTGATATAGATCTTGTTATCATCGCCTATACACTCATGCGTAGTAATATTAATATGGGTACCGTTTACCAGGTGTATGCCACCATCTTTTACCAAACCGATACGTATTTTCGGCCCTTGCAGATCGGCAAGTATGGCCACATTGGTTTTATGCTGGTCGTTTATTTCCCTGATCAGGTCGACAAATTTCTTATGATCTTCCGGTTTTCCATGCGAAAAGTTAAGGCGGCAAACGTTTACGCCGGCTTTAATCATAGCTAACAATGTTTCTTTTTTGGCACAGGCCGGGCCCATTGTAGCAACAATTTTAGTACGGTTATAAGGTATATTCATAGTTATTGGGGGTTCCGTTTATTAGGTTAAGCATAGTATAAATGCTGTACAGTCTTTTTAAAATTCGGCGCTAAAATAAGAGATTTTCGCGTGATTTTATTTTTTTTGGATCAATCTTTACCGCCGCGACAATCTCAGGTATGCGGTTTAATGCCGAAATCAGTTTTTCAAGATCATTATCGTCAATATAATTTTTAATCATTAAAAAATAATCTGCCTTTTTCATTTCAGGGATCAGGTATCCGTCAGAGCCTTTATTACCTATAAAAAAGAAATCTGTCTCGCTGGCTTCCCAGTTATAAGTATACAATGAAAAATAAACAGGATTAATTGAGGGGTATATATCAACAGCCAGATCGTCTGTTTTGATGAAATTAAAGTTTAAATATTTGTTAATAAGATAACAAACCCGGTAGTCTTTTAGTGATGTTGTTACCGCGATGAGCACAAAATCAAGATCTATCTCAAACTTTAAAAATTTCCTATTCAATTATGATTACATTTACGCCGGTAAAAATACAAATTGAAACCTTTTCAACTAAAATTTTGTTAGTCACTAAACTAAAAAGTTTTAGATTTGATATTTGATAGATTTTATTTTTCTTTGCACTGAAATTATTAATCATTAAACTATAATACTATGTCTGATATCGCTTCAAGAGTAAAAGCTATAATCGTAGAAAAATTGGGTGTTGACGAAAGTGAAGTAACACCTGAGGCTAGCTTCACCAACGACCTTGGTGCTGACTCTTTAGACACCGTGGAACTTATCATGGAGTTTGAAAAAGAATTTAATGTGGCTATCCCTGACGATCAGGCTGAAACTATCGGCACAGTAGGTCAAGCCGTAGCTTACCTTGAAAAAAACGTTAAATAAGCTCTCCTTAATTCAATTAGATGGGGTTTAAACGAGTTGTAGTAACCGGGCTAGGGGCACTTACTCCTATTGGCAATAGCGTTCCAGAATATTGGAACTCTTTGATCAATGGAGTAAGTGGCGCAGCTTTGATTAAGAGTTTTGATACAACATTATTCAAAACCAAATTTGCGTGCGAAGTAAAAAACTTTGACGCAGACGCTTTTTTGGGCAGAAAGGACGCGCGTAAGCTTGATCCTTTTGTGCAATACGCCCTGTATAGCACCGAAGAAGCAGTAAAAGACGCAGGTCTGGATTTTTCTAAACTGGATACCAGCCGTATCGGAGTAATCTGGGGATCAGGCATTGGTGGTTTAAAAACGTTTTTAGATGAGGTGGTTAACTTTGCCAAGGGCGATGGTACACCCCGGTTTAATCCGTTCTTTATACCTAAAATGATTGCTGATATTGCCCCGGGCCATATCTCTATTAAATACGGGTTGCGCGGTCCAAATTTCACAACAGTATCTGCTTGTGCATCATCAAACAATTCGCTGATAGACTCTTTTAACTATATCCGTTTGGGTAAAGCTAATATGTTTATAAGCGGTGGGTCTGAGGCTATTATTAATGAAGCCGGTATAGGCGGATTTAATGCCATGCACGCGCTGTCTGTACGTAATGAAGACCCGGCAACGGCATCGCGCCCGTTTGATCTTGACCGCGACGGTTTTGTTGCAGGTGAAGGTGCAGGTACCATTATTTTAGAAGAACTTGAACATGCAAAAGCACGGGGTGCTAAAATTTATGCAGAAATGATGGGCGGCGGCATGAGTGCCGATGCTTACCACATGACTGCTCCGCACCCTGATGGCCTTGGCGCCGCGCTGGTAATGAAATCAGCTTTGGAAGATGCCGGCCTTACAGCATCAGATGTTGATTATGTAAACGTTCACGGAACATCTACTCCAATTGGTGATCCGCAGGAAATTAAAGCTATACAAGATGTATTTGGCGACGATATTTACCGTATAAATATCAGCTCGACAAAATCAATGACCGGCCACTTATTAGGTGCGGCGGGCGCTGTTGAAGCCATTGCATCAATACTGGCGTTAAATCATGGCATGATACCGCCAACCATTAACCACTTTACTGACGACCCTACTTTTGATCCGAAAATAAACTTTACGTTTAATAAGGCGCAAAAAAGAGACGTTAATATTGTGCAAAGCAATGGCTTTGGCTTTGGTGGCCACAATGCTTCTGTAATATTTAAAAAGTACGAAGCTTAATAATAGTGGATGCCTGTAAACCGGTTATATAAGCTATACCTTTCTCCACACAGAAAATACGTTAAAATTTTAAAGAATTTGCTCGGCTTCGTGCCGGGCAATTTGTCGTTATACCGGTTGGCATTTCGCCATAAGTCTGTAGCTACCAGCGTAAAAAAGGGTGTAAAAAACAGCAACGAGCGCCTTGAGTTTTTAGGCGATGCCGTATTAGGCAGCGTTGTGGCCGAAGTGCTGTTTAAACTTTATCCCTATGAGGACGAAGGTTTTTTAACCGAGCTGCGCTCAAAAATAGTTAGCCGTAACAATCTTAACCAGCTTGCCCGCAAATTAGGCTTTGAGCAACTGATAGAGTATGATAGCCGTGCCCTTGGCCCAACCAGGCAGGGGTCATTACTTGGCGATGCTTTTGAAGCATTGATTGGTGCCATATACCTGGATAAAGGCTATGATTTTACACGGCATTTTTTGGTGAATCACATCATCAAGGCGCACATTGATATCCATACGCTTGAACAAACCGAAACCAACTTTAAAAGCAAACTGATCGAGTGGTGTCAGCGCCATAGCAAGGATATCTCTTTTGACCTGATTGTTAACGGCGATGGCGAAAACTCAAAACTATTTACCGTACAAGCCAGTGTTGACGGGCAAATAATGGGATTAGGTAAAGAGTTCAGTAAAAAGAATGCTGAAAAATTAGCTGCCGAAAAAGCTTGCGAAGCGTTGGGGATATAAATTAGTCCGTAACTAATATAACTTTTCTACTTTCAGGCTTTCCTTATTTTTCACAAAATAGGCGTATGATCTTTTGATATAGTCTATGATATCATAATCGCTCCAAACCCTTATATCTTCAATATTGGGCGTGAACGACAGCATAAAACTATCCAGGTCTTCGTCAGGCATTTTTGTAATCTGTTTTACCAGGGGTTTATTATAGCGTTTGTTAATTTCTATCCGCTCTAATTCTTGCTGGGTATATTGCCTGAACTTGCGTGCCTGCGCCGGCGCCTTGCCAAACAGGTCATACAAACCTGATATGGGCGAGGTCAACACCGATCCCACACTGGGGTTTAATGAATAGAACTGTCCTTTTTTCTTGTAGTCGTTCAAGGCGTCATTGATCTCCTGCTTTTTGCTGACATCTTTTATCGTAACCTGGTTTAGCTGGATAACAGGCTGCATATATACTGACTGGCTTACATAGGTTTGCACCACGATATATTGCGGAGAATAATCAGATTTTTTAAACAACAGGGTATCGCCCAACGCGACTTCTATGTGGAAACTACCCAACTCATCGGTTTGCACATCGGGCATTTTATGATTTAAATTGGTTATAGTTACAAAAGAGATGGTAGTGGGTGTGTTCTTTTTAAACACGACACCTTTAACTACATCAAGCTTCTGCGCATAGGCACTGCATGCAAAACAAAGGCAAAAAACTGCTATTAAGCTTAACCGGTTATATATTGGCACTGTATTCAATATACAAACTTAAACATTGTATTTGAGTAGAAATGTAAAAAAGTGTTAATTCTTAGTCAGTGGTTAGAGGTTAGTGATTAGAGATTAGTTGCCATACCATGTTAAAAATCAACTTATCACCAATCACTAACCTCTAATCTCCAATAACTAATCTCCAATCTCCAAAAAAAACTATCTTTGCGCATGATAAAATCCATGACAGGATATGGAATTGCCAGTTTCGACTCGGGTAACACAAAATACACCGTCGAGATCAAATCCCTGAACAGCAAATTTCTTGAACTATCTTTACGTCTACCCAAGATATTTTCTGAAAAAGAGTTTCAGTTGCGTAACGACTGCAGCAAGCAAATTGAGCGCGGAAAGGTAAACCTATCAATCAATGTTGAGCAGGCAAACTCGGCCACTGTAAAAGCTGCGGGTATTGATACCGAACTGCTGAAAAACTACTACTCGCAATTAAAAGCCGTTAGCGAGGAGTTAAATGAGCCTGCAACTAACCTGCTTCAATTAGCCCTTGGCCTACCCGAGGTTGTGAAGTATGATGAAGAAACGGTATCAGAAGATGAATGGAAAATAGTTGAAAAAACTTTTAACCAGGCAATGGCAGCTTTCCAACAATTCAGGAGCGACGAAGGCAATACGCTTGAGCAAGACATTAAATTTCGTATAGATATTATCCTTAAAAACTTAAAGTTAGTTGAGATAGAAGAACCAAAGCGTGTACCTGTGATACGTGAGAGACTGAACCAGTTTTTAAGCGAAGCCGCAGGTCGCGAAGGTATAGACCAGAATCGTTTTGAGCAGGAATTGATCTATTATATAGACAAACTGGATATCACCGAAGAAAAGATCCGCCTTAAAACCCATTGTGATTATTTTATCGAAACATTAAAAAATGCCGATGCCAACGGGAAAAAATTGGGCTTTATCTCGCAAGAGATCGGCCGCGAGATCAACACCCTGGGATCAAAAGCCAATGATGCCAACATCCAGAAACTGGTGGTAGGCATGAAAGAGGAACTTGAAAAAATAAAGGAACAACTACTAAATGTATTATAAGACATTAGTTCACTGGTTCATTAGTTCATTGGTTGGATTATTGAATATTATACAAATGAACTAATTACACAAATGAACTAATGAGCACAAACGGAAAACTCGTTATATTTTCTGCACCATCAGGAGCCGGTAAAACTACCATCGTTAAGCACCTGCTTACTAAATTTCCTGATCTTGAGTTTTCTATATCAGCCACTACAAGGGCGCCGCGCGGCGACGAAGAAAACGATAAAGCCTATCATTTTATATCAAAAGAAGAATTTTTACACCTGATAGCCAAGAAGCAATTTGTTGAGTTTGAAGAGGTTTATTCGGGTACTTTTTACGGCACCCTGCGCACGGAGATAGAGCGCATCTGGAAGAAGGGCAAAACCGTAATATTTGATATTGATGTTGAAGGCGGCCTGCACCTTAAGCGCAAGTACGACGGACAGGCTTTAGCGATATTTGTACAACCGCCATCATTAGCGGTATTAAAGGAGCGTCTGGTTGGCCGCGGCACAGATAGCGAAGAAAAACTACAGGAACGCTTTGCCAAAGCCGAAAAAGAACTGAATTACGCGCCCCGATTTGATATTATCCTAAAAAATCACGATCTTCAGACGGCATGCGAAGAAGCTGAGCAATTGGTAAGAGATTTCATTTCGTAGTTGGCAGTTATTAGTTTGCAGTTGGCATATGGGTACTTATAAAGACTTAGTGTTATATAAGAAAAGTTTTACCCTTGCCATGGAAATATATAGCGTCACTAAACAATTTCCAAAAGAGGAAACGTATTCTCTTACTGATCAAATCAGAAGATCGTCGCGTTCAACTAATATTTGTACCATTGAGGCTTACCGAAAAAGAAGATATCCAAATCATTTTATAAGTAAGCTTACAGATGCCGACATGGAAAACAGTGAAACCCAGGGCTGGCTTGAGTTTTCAAAAGAATGTGGTTATATTTCAGATGAGATTTATAACCGTTTACACAGTTTGTCAGACGAAGTAGGCAAACTAATACAATACATGATTAATAATCCCGGAAAGTTTGGAGCCGGAGAGTAATAAAATAATTAATGTCAGTTGCCAACTGAAAACTGCAAACTACGATGAAGATAGGACTACTCTTCGGTTCCTTTAATCCTATACATATCGGGCATTTAATCATTGCCAACTATCTTGCCAACCACACAACTTTAGATAAGGTTTGGCTGGTTGTCTCCCCTCAAAACCCATTAAAAAAATATGGCGACCTGATCAATACTTACGACAGGCTTGAAATGGCCCGCCTGGCTACTGACAACGCCCAAAACATACAGGTGAGCGATGTTGAATTACGCTTGCCGCAGCCATCTTATACCATTGATACGCTTACCCATTTAAAAGAAATGTACCCTGAGCATGAGTTTGCCCTTATTATGGGGTCTGACAACCTGGTAAGCCTGCCCAAATGGAAAAACTACAAGCTGATACTGCGCGATTACCGCATTTATGTTTACCCGCGCCCCGGCTATGAAAATGCCGAGCTGGCTTCGCATCCATCGGTTACCATTACCATGACACCGCAAATGGAACTATCGGCAACCTTTATCCGCAAATCAATAGCAGAGAAAAAAAACGTACAATATTTTGTGCCAGACCCGGTTCTAAAATTTATTGAGAGTAAAAGTTTGTATAAATAAAGGTAAAGGTAAAAGGCGAAAGGTAAAAGGTCTTGCAATGGGAGGCTTATCATTTACCTTAATTTAAAATTTTCACCTTTTGCCTTTCGCCTTTTACCTTTTACCTTTATCACTCAACCGTTATCTTTGCACCGTGAGCGAAAAAACTATCCTTAAATTACAGCTGCCTACCGACCCTACCTGGGTTAAAAACGTGGTGGAAAGCAATATTGAAGAGCTTTTAATTGATCATGCCTATTGCGAGCAAAAGGCAGCCAGTAACGCCATTACGCTTATTGTGCAAAATCCTAACCTGAGCGACCTGGTACAGCAGATGACGGATCTGGTGCAGGAAGAAATGGAACATTTTAAACGTGTTCACGAAATTATTTTACAGCGTGGATATGTGCTGGGGCGCGAGCGAAAAGACGATTATGTAAATGAACTGCGCAAGTTCATCATCATAGGCGGGGGACGAGAGGCTCAATTAATCGACCGCCTGCTATTTTCTGCCATGATTGAGGCGCGCAGCTGCGAACGCTTTAAAGTATTGTCTGAAAACATCAACGATAAACAGCTATCTGAATTTTATCATGAGCTGATGATAAGCGAGGCCACACACTATGCTATGTTCATCAACCTGGCTAAAAAGTATGCCGTTACCATTGATGTGGATAAACGCTGGAAGGATTTCCTGGCCTACGAGGCGCAAGTGGTAAAAAACTACGGCAAAGCCGAAACCATTCACGGCTGATTACTCCATACATTTAGGCAAACTACCGATACAATTGCCTGTTTTAAAATAAAATAGGTTGATTTGTATATGCGTAGCTTTAAAACCTTCTCGCTGATTATACATTTAGCCGGCTGGCTGTTGTTTATGGCTTTCCCGCTTTTGTTTATAAACGGCGGGGCTGATAACAGCGATCCGTTGCTTATCCTGCAAAAGCCATCCTATTGGTTATTTTGCTTTACCTATATTATTCTATTCTACGTTAATGCATACCTGTTTATACCGCGTCTTTTTTTAAAAAAGCGCTACCTTGATTACAGCATAGTTGCATTTGCTTTATTAACCTGTGTATATTTTCTGGAACCGTTCGACAGGTTGCTGCACAATGCAGAAAGGCCCGCAAACATGACCATGCAGCACGCAGGCCCGCCTCCGCCATCTTTCAGGCAACCGCCACCCGGAAATAACAAAATGCCGCCACCACCGCCTAACGGGCAATTTATGCCGCCACACGGCGGGAACAACAATTTTAACGGCCCTGATCAAAGGCGCCATGTGGATACCACCAGCCTGTTTATTTTTTTAATGATCATGGCTTTAAGTGCCGCTACCAAAACAGTACAGCAATGGCAGCTTACAGAGCAGCGAGCCGCACAGGCCGAAGCAGACAGGGCCAGCGCCGAGCTATCATTTTTAAAAGCGCAGATCAATCCGCATTTTTTGTTCAATACCTTAAATAACATATACACGCTGGCCATTACCGGCAACGAGAACACGGCCGACAGTATCATGAAGCTGTCGAACATTATGCGGTATGTTACCGACGATGTAACGGCCGATTATGTCCCGCTGCAAAGCGAGATAGACTGCATTAGCGATTATATTGGACTGCAACGCTTACGCACCGGCAAAAACGCTGAAATTGAGTATCTGGTAACAGGCGATCCGGGGCGTAAAAAGATCTCGCCATTGATCATGATGACCTTTATTGAAAATGTGTTTAAGCACGGCATAAGCAAGAATAAGCCCTTTCTTATCAGCATACACATTACCGTGCATGACAACCGTGTCAACTTTTTTTGTCAAAACCAGGTTTTCACATCACAGTCTGAAAATAACCGTCATGGCATCGGCATAAAAAACACCAAACAGCGGCTGGAATACCTGTATCCCGACAGGCATGTTTTAAGTATCAGTAATGATGGCGATCTGTATACCGTTATGCTAACTTTAGAAACCTGATCATGCAGTTAAAATGTATTGCCATAGATGATGAGCCACTGGCGCTAACGCTGATACAAACTTATGTATCGCGGGTGCCTGCTTTAAACCTGGTACAAACTTTTGAGGATGCCGTATCGGGTGTTGAGTTTTTACGCCGCAACCCTGTGGATCTGCTGTTTGTTGATATTAACATGCCTGACATTACCGGCATTGAACTGGTGCGATCACTTGAGCAAAAACCGATGGTTATATTTATAACTGCTTACAAGAATTTTGCTTTTGAGGGCTTTGAGTTGGAAGCGATGGATTACCTGCTAAAGCCTGTAGATTTTTCGCGTTTCTCAAAAGCGGTTGATAAATCTATTGACTACTATCAATATAAACACGGTATAAAAACCACCCCGCCCGGCGAGAGCCTCTATGTGTATTCAGAATACCGCATGGTAAAGATCAGCCTTGCCGATATTGAATATATTGAAAGCATGGAAGATTATATCAAGATCCACCTGCCCGAAGGTAAACCCATACTTACCTTAATGCCTTTAAAAAAGGTGCTGGAAAAATTGCCTGCAGACCAGTTTAAGCGGATCCACCGCAGTTATATTGTAGCGGTTAACAAGATCAGGTCTATCCAAAATCGTAAGGCATATTTAAACAATAATGTACAGTTGCCTATAAGTGATAGCTATGCCGATTTTATAAAAGAGTGGGCAAAGCGATAGCTGATTGTAACGAGTCTTTATTGTTAATCGACACATACAGGCCATTCGCCGACACAAGATAAAATACATTTAAATTACGCTGCACCTTTGGTTTAACAATTTAAAACTAAAGGATATGGAGCGTAAAAATTTTCTAAAGTCGTTTGTAGTAGCAGCTGCTGCAGGACCAATGATTCTGGATGCATGTAAGAAAGATACCGTTACACCATCGTCAACCACCACCGGGACATCAACAACTACGGGTACAACAACTACCACAGGCAACTGCGTAGTAAGCCCTACTGAAGAAGAGGGGCCTTATCCATATGCCGGCGGCGAAAAAAACAACCCGCTGAACCGGATTGATGTAACCGAAGACCAGGCTGGGGTACCGTTAACATTAACCTTATTGGTGGTTAATACCAATGATAATTGTAACGTGGTGCCTAACGTACGGATAGATATTTGGCATTGCAATAACCAGGGATATTACTCCGGCTATGCAAACCAGCCGGGCTTGTTAGGCACACAAAGTTATGTGGGCAAAACATGGTTGAGAGGGTATCAGACAACCGACGCTAATGGGCAACTAAAATTTACAACATTTTACCCGGGATGGTACAGCGGGCGGGCAACCCACATACACTTTGAGGCATTTATCAGCGGTACGCTTAAAAAGATAGGGCAAATGGCTTTTTCTGAAGCAATATCAGACGTGGTACACGTATCAACGCTCTATTCTGCGCATGGCAAAAATTCCACCCGCAACGCATTCGACAGCGTATTCGGCAGTTCTGCTACCGACCTGGCTAATGAAACATTGTCTTTAGCAGGTAGCGTGGCAGACGGTTATGCAGGTACTTATACAATTGGTTTGGCACTTTAAATTATTATCACAATGGGACGCGCACTGATAAAACTGGTTTATAAACAAGTGATAGACGCATCATCGACAAGTACGTTTGAGCGTAATGTTTTCCAGGCTACGTATGATGAGTTTAAGCTAAAATCGCAGACTTATAATATGGAAGGTAAGTTTAAAACCTTTACCGAACTAAAGGCAAACGACGGCAGGGCAAACTCTTTACATTATAAGATCAGCTTTGCTGCCGCTTATTTTATTGAAGAGCTAAATAAGCGCATGCCTGACTTGGTTGATAACCTGGGCGACGCCATAGCGTTTGATGTGGCTAAGTTCGAGCTTATCCAATCAGACCTGACCGACAGGGATGCCCACAAGCTGGCCATTAATTATTGTACCGATACTTTGACGCTATGTGACATTGTTGGCGAGTATATGATACTGGCAAAGGGTGATGTTGCATTAAGCGAAACAGCGGAAACATTTGTGCTAAAGCTGCAGCCTAATCTTTCGATAGTTGAATTTCATATCATAGACCAATCTACGCACAACACTTACGTGCCGATACATACTAATAATAATTAAAATACCCCTAAGAGCAAATCAAAACGGAGTTGTGCGGATATTTTGATTTGGAGCGTCGTGGTTTTACCACGGCGTTTTTTTATGAAACGGCTTTGTTAAGGCCCAGCACATTAACCAGGTAATTGTCCATCATCTCTATATCAACCACATCGTTAATAAAACCAATGTGCAGATCAGGACGGATGATCAGCGCTTTCTTTCGCCCTTCGCTGATCTCGAAGGCTTCAAAAACGGACTCATTCTTTTCAGACGGCGGCAGGTAGAAAAAGTTGAGGCCCGTTGTATAATTCTGTGTGATCCATTTGGCCAATGTAAACAAATCAAACTCCTGTAGTTTACCTAATACAATCAACGTAAAACCGGGCTTGCTGCACCATTCATGCAGGTCGGTTTCTTCCTGTTTCTTTTCATCAAAAACTTTAAGGTATGGTAGGCGGTCGCCGGCTTTAATGTTTTTAGCGTTGCTTAAGTTCAGGTTTATAATGCTGTCGCGATAAGAGATACCGATCTGCGACAACCGCTTAAAAAATGCCGCGCGGAAACCCTCACTTTTCCAGATCAATCGCGATGCGTTCGACATGATCCATTTTCTAAAAAACACCATGAACCAATTGGTTGATATGATGAACCTAAAAAGCCTGTCGGTAGTATCAAGCAGGGTTTTGGCCACAGGCATGCGTTCGGCAGCGTAGCTGTTCAGTACGGTTTCCTTTAACTGCCCATTTACTACTCCTGCCAGTTTCCATGCTAAATTGTAAGCATCCTGCAGGCCGGTGTTCATACCCTGCCCGCCAACCGGCGAGTGGATATGTGCTGCATCGCCCACCAAAAAACATCGCTGTAGCCTAAATTTATCGGCCATACGGTGGTGCAGTTTATACGTAGAGAACCAATTTTCATGAACCACTTTAATATCCATGCCTGTAAGAGTATTTAAATGCGGCAGCATCTCTGCAAGCTGCAGATCCGTCTTTCCTTCGCTTGCCTTTGGGAGATTACCAATTACACGATAGCTATTACGCTCGGGCAACGGAAAAAATGCCGACATACCCGCCTTGCCCCAATATAACTCTAATTGCGTGCCGGTTAACTCTTCGTTATTCAGTTCCAGGTCTGCCAGGAAAAACTCGTTAGCGTAGGTATCACCTGTAAAGGGGATATTTAATTTCTTGCGTACCGTACTGCTTGCGCCATCTGCACCCACAACATAATCGCAGGTCAGGGTTGTTGGTTCTGTTCCTGATCGCAGTTCTACCTCTACTTGTTGCGTGGTTTGTGTTAACGATACCAGTGTTGTATCCCAATAGACAGGGCAACAGTTTACGGTCAGGTAGTCAAGCAGTAAGCGTTCGTTTTTGCTTTGCTGGTACAGGTGTACAAATGGAAAAAGTGTTTGCTGCCTGCCAACGTCTGTTAATGAAAGCAGCGATACTTTTTTACCATCCTGGTTAAGCACCATGGCATTGGCCTGTGTGCCACCCTGCAACGCTCGGTCAACTATACCCATCTGCCGGTAGATCTCCAGCGAACGTGCCTGTACCGCTAATGCTTTCGACTGATCTGTTGGGCCTTGTTTACTGTCAATAATGACCGGCTGTACGCCATGCCTCAATAACTGGGCTGCCATGATTAGTCCCGACGGGCCGGCGCCGATTATTAAAACACTGGTATGTTGCTCAGCAAGTTGCACCTAAATTGAACGCGATAATATAAAAATGGTTGGTTTTTTATGCAGATCGGGCACTTGTGTTTGCCACTCGGCGATGGTTTTGGTCTGCACAAATTCGTCGGCTGCGGTTAAGTTGCAAGCAATACAAAGCTTGGTTTTTGGATGCCCGGTTTTCAGGATCTCTTCCAACAACGGATTATTACGAAAAGGCGTTTCGATAAAGATCTGCGTTTGGTTCAGCCTGTCAGACAATCCCTCCAGCTCCCTGATGCGTTTGGCCCTATCCGCCTTATCAATCGGCAAATAACCCTGGAACGCAAATCCCTGTCCGTTAAAGCCCGATGCCATCAGCGCCAGCAAAATAGAGCTGGGCCCTACCAGCGGCACTACCTTTATACCGCGCTTGTGCGCCTCGGCCACAATATCTGCGCCCGGGTCGGCAATGCCGGGGCAGCCCGCCTCACTCATCAGCCCAACATCTTTGCCAGATTGTAAGCCTGTAAAATAGGGTTTGATACTTGCGCCACGCGCGTGCTTACCATAATCGTGGATCACCAGCTCGCTTTGCGGAGTTTTAAGCCCTGCCTCTTTTAAAAAGCGGCGCGCGGTTTTCTCGTTCTCTACAATATATTCGTTGATGTGGTTTATGGTATCAACCAGGTATGGCGTAAAAGTTTTAGCCGCGGCATCCTCTGCAAGCGGTACGGGGATTAAAAAAAGGGTTCCGTTAGGCATGTTGCAAAATTGCTCATTTTTGTTTAATTTAAGGCTTATGTAAGGGAGATAGATTTATGAAAACACTGGGTATTGACTGGTTTATAGAAGGTTCGATAGATTTTGAATATAAAAAGTACGTTTTATTGGCTTATCTGCAGGAAATAAACCGGCATTTTGATAAGCGCAGGCTATACCCAAACCTGAGCGACCTGGTGTTCCATTACAATAACCTGCTGTATTTTAAGCAAAACAAAACCACGCTGCAAAACGCTTTCCCGCAACGTTTAACCAAGGCCGATATTGCAGCGGTAAAACTTACCTATCAAAAAATTGTAGAGGACGACAGTACCATGCAGGAGATAGAGCAGATCATTGCCTATGCCCTGTACAAAATGGATCCCGCTATACAAACCGGTAAAGAGATCTATGATTTTGTGGAGAGCCGCCTGAATATCGACCCGGTGGGTATTATGCCTTTAGTGCCTTACGACGGCTACTTTTCGTTACGCAACGGTAAGGAAACCACCAATCATTTATATGAATATCATTTCACCATTTTTGAGGACAAGAATGATAAGTACCGGGGCATAAACATCCGGCTGATAGATACTTATGAGCAAAGCCTTACCAATACGCCCGAGGCTATAAAGCTGCACCTGATCAAAAAAAACAAGCATCTGCCCAACCCGGCAGTGTACTATTTGCATACCGACCTTAGCTTCCCGCTTGAGCAAACTTTGCTGCCTGTGGCTAAACGCTGCCTGGTTAAATATATATCAGACGCTGCCTGATATGGTTTACAGATCAAAAATATCGCCGGGCATGTGGGCCCTGGTAAGCGGTTTAATTGTTGGCTTGTGTGTATACTACATCATCAACCAGCTTTGGGTAGCATTAATGGTTAACTTGCTGGTAGTAAGCTTTATTACACATATGATAGCCACCACCCGCTATAGTATAACGGGTAATATACTTAACGTTCACTGTGGTTTTTTCTACAATACAGATATTGATATCCTGTCAATTAAATCTATCGTTGAAACAAACTCCATGCTTAGCGCCCCGGCTTTATCGGGAGACAGGATAGAGATTTTTTACAACAGGTACGACAGTGTGGTGATCTCGCCACCCGATAAAATGGCATTTATCAGCGCCCTGAAAATCATCAATAACGGCATAGAATTTACGCCAAAACATAAAAAAACATCGAAATTACGGGTATAGTGTTGGTTATTAAATATTTTACTACCTTGCAATAACTTTTAAAATCAATTATAATGCAAACAGGAACAGTAAAATTTTTTAATGACTCTAAAGGCTTCGGCTTTATCAAATCTGATAGCGGCGAAGAGATCTTTGTGCACGTATCAGGTCTGATTGACAAAATTCGCGAAAACGACGAAGTTACTTACGAAGCACAACAAGGCAAAAAAGGCCTTAATGCGGTAAATGTAAAATTAGCTTAAAACTATATTTATTAATCGTAACAAAAAAGCCTTCCCGTTCTCGGGAAGGCTTTTTTGCGTTATAGAATTTCCTTCAGATTTGAGACAATTAAACTACGATGTCATTTCGATACGAGCCCGCCTGCCGGTGGGTAGGGAACGAGTGAGAAATCTTCTACGCCATGCATTTTCGCCCCTTGTCCCGTATAAGATTTCTCTTTCACGGCCTCCCGCTGCCCACACGGCTCTATCGAAATGACAACAAACTCATGAGATAGCGGCTATCACACCAATTCCAATTCACTCAACTCTTTGCCAATATTCTTCACTTCAGTTAATATCCTTTGAACCTGTTTAGGAGATGGTTTTTTAACGCCCGTTACATATTGCGATAATAAGCTGTTGTTGATCCCTACCCTGGCACTTAATGCCCGGGCACTGATCACTGGGTAATATTCAAAGAAAGAAGGTAAATCAAATTCGAAGGATATTTTATCCATCGTGGTTAACTTAATTGCGGCTTCCTCAGCGTATAAATTGTAAGCCTCCAAAGCGTTGTTTTTTAATTCGGCTATCGTTTCACCCGTAGTTATAGCGACAATAGTTCCATTCTTTTCGTAGTAAGCATCAAATCCTGTTGATGTTTTTGCTACTGTAAATTTTAAAGTATTCATGTGGTGGTGTACGTAGATTAAAATTTATGTTATTTAAATATTTTAAAGGTGGGGCTATTTGAGCCCCGCCTGTTTTTTAAGCTTGTTTGCTAATCCTGTGCTTATCTCTTTTGAGCCATGGCTCGGATAAATCAGGTTTTCTTTATGGTTGGGATGCCTGAGTATGATATGGCTTCCGCTTTGTCTTACCTCTACCCAACCGGCTTGTTTTATTAATCTTAGTAGTTCTGATGATTTCATTACCTCCTTCGTTTATTGGCATAAAGGTAAATAATATTATACTTTTAAACAAATAAAAAGTAAAATATTTTATACTTTTTATAATATCATATTAGTTGTAGATTTAACCAAATAAACAAACTATGAAAGGATGGATTGAAGTAATAACGCTGAAGGACAATGGTAACCTTCAACAGCGTAGCGTAATCAATATAAACAACATTACTCACATCATAGAAAAGGATCCATCAAGCGACAGGTTGAACCCATGCAATATATTTTTTAATGCGGGGGCTGTTCTTACCAATCCGGTATTGGTGTAACTGATACTTATGAAGGGTTAATGACAAAGATTGATGAGGCAGGGTAAGTCAATTGTTATTAAATGTCTAATTGAGAAAACTTGGAAAACTTACAATTAATGAAGACTATTTGTATGTATGGCGCGCCGTTATGCAGTGCCCTTGCCATTATTTTCGGTTTCGGATGGAATTATTATGGGGAAGCTATAAAAAAGGTGGAATCGACCCATTCAACGCCAAAAACCGATACAGGTAAATCTAAAATTGTAGTTAAAGGTGACTATATACAAGGCGATAAAACTGTAAACCATCATACCAAACCCAAAAAAACTAAAATAAAAATGAGCGAAAATAACGACAAATATGGCCAAAGTGGAATAGTTAACCATGGCAATTTATCAGTTGGGCAGAGCGGCGGTACCGTAAATCAGTATAACTACAGTACCAATGAATTACCTCCACGAACCTTAAATCAAGCGGATAAAGATTATTTGAAATCTATTATCGCGCCTGATTACAAGGTTGGTGTAACGATAATTACGTCAAATAGCCAGGAAACACAAAATTACGGAATGCAATTGCTTGGTTATTTACAATCAAATTTTACAGTTATCGATTCATCATTGATTGGTATGTCAAGCGATAATAAGCAACCAGGCCGAAAGAGATTTTATATCGATATTGACCATTCTCAAAAACTTATAAATGTATTAGTTCAGACGCAGGAGTAGGTTCATACCTTACTACACCCCACTCAGCGCCCTGATTCCTAATCCTTTTTTCTTGTTGATGAAGGCGGCATACTCATTGGCAAAGTTGTGCGTAATTAGGTAACGCTTACAGTCAGACGCGTGGCCAAACTCCTGGTATGGTACTTTGGTAACTGGATGCTTCTTAACGGACTTAAAAATTGTTCCATCACTAGCCTCCTGGGTATACTGGTAATCATAAATAGATTTTTTAAATATTTCGCTGATGCCTATCGATATACCGCTTGCTGATAAGCCGCCATATATCTCATTTATAAAATTACCTGACTGGACAACGCTTGGATTAACCGATTGAATTCGCAAAACCGGACGGTATTCTTTTAAGGCCGACATGATATCGGTAAAATAATTTTCTCCCTTTTCCTTCTTGGTGTCTTCCTTAATCGATGTTCTATCGCCCCCAATGAATAAACCGGAACCTGATCCATTGGATAGCGCTTTTTAAATTCAGCCGCTGCATGCGTAATTCGGTTACGCGGATCTTCTAAAAAGATCTTATCAATCTGTTAGGCATGCTTCCCTTTTAATTGCCATACCCTCCACGGGATATAAGGGTTCACGTTTTCATCACAAGATAACCAGATAGGTAATACCCGCACACCCGCATGCCCGCTTTTAACAAAAGCGCTTTTGATGCCTCATTTTTTACATTGCACCGTGCGGCAGGTATCCTATTTAGCCGGTAGGCCTCCCGTTTAAGTTCCTGCATGATCAGGGCGCCGTATCCTTGCTTTCTGAAGTTTTCTTTTACCTCATAATAGATATCGATATAAGGGAAATTATAGTTCCATACAAAACCACCCGTAGCTACAACTTCCCCGTATTTCTGTATGCTGTAGGCATCCCACTCGTCAGCATTTTTCTCTTTTATAAAATGTGCGCCGTCAATCGCAAAGTCTGTATCAAAAGCAGTTTCAAACAAAATGGCCTCGGCATTAATATTTTTAGCCGACTCGAATGCCATCCCTGCCAACAAAACATCATTGGTTTGGCACTCCACAAAACCGGCTCCCGATGCCTTTACAAATTGCTTGAATAGCTGCCCGGCGTATTTTCTAAAAGGTTGCTCTAAATAGAACTCGCATACCGTATCCCTGTCCTCCCGCTTATCTTTCCCCCACACCGATCCATATCCAATGGCGCGTTCCTCAAATTCAAACAGGTAATTATCAACCCAGCCCGCACCATGGCATTTGTTGTAAATAAACTGAAACTTGGTTTCTGCAAGAAACAAACGCCTGTGCGGTTCTATATCTGTTTCCGTCGCTTTAATAATGTCAAATTCCATGGGGAAAATTTAGTAAGCTTAATCAAAAATACTAAAATTTAAACCCATAGTGCTGCCTCTGAGTGCGTTATCGCTTTTACCGTTTTCACATATTTATACTGCATCTTCTTAAAATACTTTTTAAAAGTCAGGCCGCCTGCTTTAAACAGCTTTTTATGCCCGAACCATACTAGCAACGAAGTGGCGTAAAAGAAATACCTATAAGCAGCGGTACGCCAGCTCTTTGAAAACGCGCTTTTTCCGTCGTAAATTATGGCCAGCCGCTCTGTCTGGAAGATGATATGATAAGCTTCATCAACCAAAATATCGTTACAGATCTGTTTAAGCAATGTACATTGGGTAGCATCTTTAAGCGCCTGGTAAAAGATCTGCGCAGTGCTTTCAACAATGATCACGGCCAGTGTCCAGATCTCCATGCTGGTATTAAAATAGCGGATCTTCCTGAACAGGCTGTCGCCCCAATCTTTTGTTATACGGGGTTTGTTTATCCGGTCGAGATAAGTACCCAGGTTATTGCCATGCTTCTGTTCTTCCTTTATAAACAAACGTATGGCGCCAACATAGGCCGGGTCCCCTACATGATTGGCGTATTTGGTAGCCGCGGCAATTAAATGTTTTCCTTCGGATGTTTCGCCCAATTGCCAGGCTTGTAATGATGACAGGATGGTTGCTATCTCGGCATCGGTAATTTGCGGGGAAAGGTCCCAGTTTACACGTTTTTCCTGGGCGTTTACCCGGAAATGGTTTATCCAATATTGGCTGTTGTTCATGATTAAATAAATTAAAATGATTAATTAAAAGTACTTTGCATTTCAAAGTGTTAAGGTAAAAAAATATAGGTTAACTTTTTGATGATTTTATTAATTGTTCAAGCGCGTCCAGGTGATCTGCAAACGCTTTTTTTCCTTTAGCTGTAGCTTCATAATTTGTGTTGGGTTTACGCCCCAAAAATGATTTATTGACCAAAATATATTCCTCTTTTTCAAGCCCCTTTAAATGCGATGCCAGGTTACCATCGGTAACCCCCAACAGCTCTTTAAGCGAATTAAAATCGTACCGTTGATTAGCCACCAGCACGCTCATAATCTGCAGGCGCAGGCGGTTTTCAAAAGCTTTATCTAATTTATCAAATGGTATTTTCACCTATCGTATTTTAAGTACATCACGCTGCCGTAAATAATGTGCAGTATGCCAAATCCAAAGGCCCAAAAGTACAAACCGTAGCCGGGAAACAGGGCAGCTATCAAACCTAAAATAATTTCACATAAACCCAGTGATTTTATGCCGCTAAAAGTAAAATTACCCGCGGCTACTAACGACAACCCATAAAATATTAATGATACCGGTGCCACTACACCATAATAACCCCGTGCTATAAAAATAATAATGAGCAAGCCGCCCGCAACCAACGGTACTGCCATATGAAATAAAAGTTCCCTGCTGGTTTTATTCCATATTGATTGTCCCTTTCGTTTTGCTTTACGTACAGATAAAATTATTCCTGTAAGCACTGATGCAATTAATACCGCGGCAGCTATTGCTATCAACAAATTATTCGCCGGCGGAGAAACAACGAAATAAGTATCATTTTCGGAGTAATCAAGTACTTTGGTGTAAAAATCAGCACGATCATATCCTAAAAGTACAAAGGCTATCGCCGACCCAATTAAAGCATACACGCCGGCCAGTATGCCCGATAACCCGCTCAGCGAGATAAACTTTGATGAACGCTCCATCAAGCTGCGGATAGACGCTAATTCATCCTGAATTTCAGTTTCTTTCATATAAAAGTACTTTGCACTTCAAAGTAATGAAATAGAAATGAGTTTTGCAAATTGTATTTCGAGATTTTTAAAAATCAGATGTCGATTAAGTGACGAGGTAGCGTCACCATTTACCCGCAGTATTACTTTTATCTTTAAGGTTATTCAACAGTAATGCAGATCTTTTGATCTGCTGTCCATTCGTTTTTTACTCGTTTTAAAATTTAAAACAGACCGTTTCTTTGACATATCTATTTAAGCAACTGATAATAAGATATTTAACCAAAAACCCTACTACAGGCATAAGGCATCATACCCGATAAATGGCAAAAATTACTACCGGCATAAAGCCTTATACCTGGAAAACAGTAAAAATTACTACCGCCAAAATGCCGGATGCCCGAAAAACTGCAAAATTTACTACCGGCAAAAATGCCTAAGCCGGTGTGGTTAAAATTTAGATTTAACGCTTTTTTAATTTGCTCATGGCCGTATAATTTGCTAACTTGAACACGCGGGCCCCCTCCCAACCCTCCCCGAAAGGGAGGGCTTTATCATCCTGTAAATCTCCCCATCCGGGGGATAGAGGGGGCTTGCGCATATCTTAATTAAACACGTATGGCACAACTCAACAAAAATCTGCAGCATTTATTTACCATCGCTCAAAAACCTGCGAGGATAGGTATAGGTTTAATGTCGGGCACGTCGTTAGATGGTTTGGATATAGCCCTGTGTCAATTTACCGGCAGCGGCCTGCAAACCCAATGCGAATTGTTGCAGTTTATGACCATACCTTACCAGGATTTTTTCAAAAGCGAGGTACGGTCGGTTTTTTCGCGCCGGCAGGTTGATCTGGAAAAAGTTTGCCTCCTGAATGATTTTATCGGTAACTACCATGCCGAACTGGTATTGCAGGCCCTTGGCCAATGGGCCATTGATACCGCTGATGTGGATTTTATAGCCAGCCACGGCCAAACCATATACCACGCTCCCAAACGCCTGCACAGGCAGGAGGGATATCCCAATGCGTCGCTGCAGATCGGAGATGGCGACCACATCGCCGTTAAAACGGGGATCCTGACCATTAGCGATTTCCGCCAGAAACAGATGGCAGCAGGCGGCGAAGGCGCCCCGCTGGCATTATATGGCGATGTGCTGCTGGGCAGCAAAGCCGGCGAAGACAGGATACTGATAAACATAGGCGGGATCTCAAACCTTACCTACTTACCTGTCAACGGCGATATGAGTAAGGTACTTTGTTCTGACATTGGCCCGGGTAATACACTGATTGATGTATTTAGCCGTAACTACTTTAACAAGGCTTTTGATGAGGATTCGGCTATTGCTTTTTCGGGAGAGGTAAATGAAGGCTTGTTGAACTCCTTACTTAAACACCCCTTCTTTGGCGAGAAACCGCCCAAAACCACCGGTCCCGAATTGTTTAATGAAGAGTATGTCCGTAAAGCCCAGGAACGCTCGGGAACCAGCCATATTGACCCGAAAGATATTATAGCCACTCTAAGCGCGTTCACCGCAAAAGCCATAGCCGACTTTACCCGCGCCTATTTACCCAAAGGCGCCAAAATGTTTGTAAGCGGCGGCGGGGCTAAAAACCCTTTCGTGATGCAATACCTCGAAAAAAGGCTATACCGCACCACCATTGCAGATACCGCCGCCTTAGGCATTAACCCCGACGCTAAAGAAGCCATATTGTTTGCCTTACTCGGCAATGAAGCCCTGGCCGGCGAGCCATTGGTTGTCGGTGATAATCCATCGGTGCTGATGGGTAAGTTTAGCTTTGCAGAATAGCATATTTACCGTAAGAAATAAAGTCTCCCCTTGGGGGAGATTTAGAGGGGTGTTCGTATATTCGTGCAAAAAATCTCATCAAAATGAACGCATATAGTTTTGTACAGCACCTGCACTCGGGGTTCAGGTATATTGTAATGGTATTGTTTATTTATACCATTTTAATGGCTCTGCTGGGCTGGCTGGGTAACAGGCCCTACACCAACGGTAACCGTTTAAGCAATCTGTTTGCCATGATATCTGCCCATACGCAATTACTGATAGGTATTGTGTTGTATTTTTTAAGTCCGCTGGTAGCATTTAACAGCACTACCATGAAAGACCCGGTAACGCGCTACTTTACGGTTGAGCATTGGGTAATGATGATCGTAGCGATTGCCCTGATCACTGTTGGCCACAGCAAGTCTAAAAAGCTGGTATTGCCAGAAGCCAAGCACAAAACAATTGCCCTGTTTTATGGCATTGCACTGCTTATAATTATTGGCGCTTTGGCTGCCGGCAAAATTTCTATCTTAAAATAAGTTGAAAAAAAGTTAATAAAAAATTTGGTAATTCAATTTTCTTTATAAATTTGTGCCCACGATGATCAAAAAGGTATATACAAGCTGGTGGCACTATTTAATTATAGCAGCCGGCTAACGCTTTGATCATAGGATACTAACCAATTGTAAACCTAATACAAAAACCCGGCGACCCTCATTCGCCGGGTTTTTTGCTTTTCACACAGATAGTTCAAACAACAACATGAAAAAATATAAGATCAATACCACATATAAAAAACTACTTGCCGACACTACAACCCCGGTAAGTATCTACCTGCGTTTAAGAGATGTTTTCCCAAATTCATTATTGCTGGAAAGCTCTGACTACCACAGCCGCGAAAACAGTACCAGTTACGTTTGCTGCTCATCAATTGGAGGTTTAACTTTAAACGATGGCGAGCTGAATAAACGCTATCCTGACGGCACCGAAGAAACACTTGCCGCAGGCGAGTTTGACCTGATCGACCAGATCAACGATTTCTTGAATAGTTTTGAAACTACCGATATCCCTTTGAAGATCACAGCTAATGGCTTGTTCGGTTATTTTACCCATGAGGCGGTTGAGCATTTTGAAACTATCCGCTTAAAAGAGAGCGATGACGAAACCCGTAAAATACCGGTGATGCAGTACAATATCTACCGCTACATTATCGCTATCGACCACTTTAAAAACGAACTGTATATTTTCCATAATCAGCCTGAAGACGAGGCCCCTAACAATGGCATCGACAAAATACATGACCTGATCAAGAACAAAAACTTCCCTGAATATAGCTTCCAGAGCAAGGCCGATGAGCAATCAAACCTGACCAACGAAGGTTTTATAGCCATCGTTGAGAAGATGAAGCAGCATATCTATCGCGGTGATGTTTTCCAGATCGTACCGTCGAGAGCGTTCTCTAAACAATTTACCGGCGACGAGTTTAACGTGTACCGTGCACTACGCTCTATCAACCCGTCGCCTTACCTGTTTTATTTTGACTACGGCAATTTCCGAATTTTCGGTTCATCGCCAGAGGCGCAGATCACTATTAAAAACCGCAAAGCTACCATCTATCCTATCGCGGGTACATTTAAACGTACAGGTGATGACGAGAAGGATGCCGAACTGGCTTACAGCCTGAAAAACGATCCGAAAGAATCTGCAGAGCACGTAATGCTGGTTGACCTTGCCCGTAACGACCTTAGCCGCCACTGCGAGCACGTAGAGGTTAAAGCGTTTAAAGAGGTACAATACTACTCGCACTTGATCCACCTGGTATCCATGGTAAGCGGTAAATTATTGCCTGATGTGCCAACATTTAAAGTTGTCGCGGATACTTTCCCGGCCGGTACGCTAAGTGGCGCGCCAAAATATCGTGCAATGGAGATCATTGATGAAAATGAAAACATCAAACGCAGTTTTTACAGCGGCGCTATCGGTTACCTGGGCTTTAATGGCGACTTTAATCACGCCATTATGATCCGCTCTTTCCTGAGTAAAAACAACACGCTGCACTACCAGGCGGGCGCGGGCATTGTTGCAGGATCTGTAGCGGAGAGTGAATTAAATGAAGTAAATAACAAAATTGCCGCCTTGCGCAAAGCGCTTGAGCTGGCAGAAGAGCTATAATCCCGATAGCTATCGGGAGTTGAATTGTAACAATTTTGTAACAAAAGAATCTGATTACCGTATAATAAGTACCCTAATTATAAGAGAAGGAGAAGTGAAACATGGACAACAAAATATTAATTATTGATAACTACGACTCGTTTACGTACAACCTTGTACACCTGGTTAATGAAATTGGCCTGAAATGCGATGTTTGGAGAAATGACCAGTTTAACATTGATGACGTTGCCGTTTATGATAAGATCATCTTATCGCCCGGCCCGGGCATCCCGTCAGAAGCTGGTTTACTGCTGGAAGTAATTGCAAAATATGCCCCTACCAAAAGCATTTTTGGGGTTTGCCTTGGCCAGCAAGCTATTGCCGAAGTGTTTGGCGGTACATTGTACAACCTTAAACAACCCATGCACGGAATAGCCACGCCAATTACCGTAACCGACGAGCAGGAAAGACTGTTTACAGGCTTGCCGCACCAGTTTAAAGTAGGGCGCTATCACTCATGGGTGGTTGATGAAAAATCTATCCCCGATGTTTTGACAGTAACCGCCATTGACGAGGTTGATAATTCGGCTATGGCACTGCGCCATAAAAATTATGATGTAAGAGGGGTACAGTTTCACCCTGAATCAATATTAACAGAATTTGGTAAAGAAATGATGCAAAACTGGTTAGGTACTTATCCGTCAAAAAACGGTAATTTAGCTGATGCAAATAAGATCGTCTACAACTAAATTAAGTACCCGCATAAAAGCGGGCCGGTTATGAATATTCTTGATAAAATTGTCCTAAACAAAAAAGCCGAAGTACAGGCTGTAAAACAACATACAACAATAAAGGATCTTGAAGCTTCTGCGCTGTTTAACAGGCAAACCTATTCTTTCAGGGAGTTTTTGCTTGATCCTGCGCGTACCGGTATTATTGCCGAATTTAAGCGTAGGTCGCCATCAAAAGGTATCATTAATGATAAGGTGGGCGTTGAGGCGGTAACTACAGCTTATGCCGAAGCCGGAGCGTCGGCGTTATCTGTGTTGACAGATACCGACTTCTTTATGGGCACAAAGGCCGACCTGGTAAAAGCACGCCAGGCCAATACCATACCGGTTTTGCGTAAGGATTTTATGATAGACGAGTTCCAGGTGATCGAGGCGAAATCATTAGGGGCCGATGTTATTTTACTGATAGCAGCTATACTTACTCCTCAGGAAATTGACAAGCTGGCATCGCTGGCAAAAAGCCTGGGATTAAATGTGCTGCTTGAGGTGCATAACCTGGAAGAACTGGAGCGCAGCATCAACCCTAATTTGGATGCCATAGGTGTAAATAACCGTAACCTTGCCGATTTTACCGTATCTGTCGAAACTTCGTTCGACCTTGCAGAACATATCCCCGACGAGTTTTTAAAAATATCTGAAAGCGCTATCAGTAATACCAAAGTGATCAGGGAGCTAAAACAAGCCGGCTTTAGTGGTTTCTTAATTGGCGAAACCTTTATGAAACAAGCTGACCCCGGATTAGCGATGAGCGAGTTTGTTAAAGGGTTGAAATAGGCAATATTTCGCTTATGCCATTGATATACGACGATAAAACTTTTGACGGGACCAACTTTGCCGAACAGGTAGTAAGAGGAACCGAATACAATAACTGCATCTTCAATAAATGCGATTTCACAAATAGCGAATTTGCGCTATGCAAATTCATTGATTGCAAGTTCGAGGATTGTAACCTGTCCATGATGAAATGGGGCCGGTCTACTTTAAATAACCTGGTATTTAAACGCTGCAAATTGCTTGGTATAAACTTTAGCTTGTGCGAGGATTTTCTGTTTACGGTTAGGTTTGAATCGTGCGTGCTTGATTACTCGTCGTTCATGAGTAAGAAAATGCCTAAAACGTATTTTATCAAATCTTCGTTAAAAGAGGTGACATTTACCCAGGCTATTCTTACCGGATCTGTATTTGATGAAAGCGATCTATCGGGGACTGTTTTTAGCGCGACCGATCTAAGCTCGGTAAACTTTGTTACCGCCTTTAATTATATCATCGACCCTGAACTAAATACCATGAAAAAAGCCATTTTCTCGGCCCACGGGCTTGAAGGGCTTTTGTATAAATATAATTTAAAGGTAGTTTAAGCTAAACCTATTATTTTCCTGCCGCTTTTTTATCCGCGAAAGCGAAAACTTTTTGCAGCAGCGGAGTAGCCCTGGCACCGCCTATATTTTGACGGATAGTTAATTCTTGTACAGCTATTTCAGTAAATAAGCCTTCAATGGCTTTTTGAGTGGCATAGTTGGCAATATCCGGGCTGATCTTACGTACAAAAGGGATTTTGTTATAACTGGCTGCTAAAGTGCCATAATATTTTGTTGCGTTTACCTTGTCAAGGCTAACTTTAATAACCGGTTGAAACTTAGCTGTAAGCTCAGGAGTAGTCGCTCCTTTAAAATATTGGGTAGCTGCATCAGATTTACCCAGCAGGATATTAGTTACATCCTGGATAGTCATTTTTTTAATAGCTTCAATAAATATCGGCTTGGCCTGCGCAGCGGCATCTTCGGCGGCGCGGTTTAATGAAAGGATGGCATCATCGCATACTTTGCCCATGCCTATGTTACGCAGTGTTTTTTCGGCCTTTTTAGCTTCGGGCGGCAATAGAATTTTGATGGCGGCATTGCCAAAAAAACCGTTTACTGCCGATAGCTGATCAGCGCTTTTTATAGTGCCTTGTTGAAGCGCCTCTTTTAGCGCGTTGCCCATATCAAGCGTAGATGGTATTTTTTGCGCGTAACTATTCATGCTTAGTCCTGTTAAGAACATAAGTAGCAGTAAGAATGATCTTTTCATGCTATAAAATTAATAAAATATCAATTAGATTTTAATAACCGGTTATCCGCAAAAGTGCAAAAATAACGCCGGCTATCAGCGCAGAAATTGGGATGGTAATTATCCAAGCCCATACCAGGTTTATGGTAACGCCCCACCGTACTGCAGATACGCGTTTGGTTAAGCCCACGCCTATAATTGAACCGGTAATGGTATGTGTAGTTGAAACCGGGATACCGAAATGTTCGGTAAAACCCAAGGTAATGGCCGCTGCAGTTTCGGCGCTCACGCCCTCAAGCGGGGTGATCTTGGTGATCTTTGATCCCATGGTTTTGACAATCTTCCAGCCACCCGACATGGTACCCAAAGCTATGGCAGAATAACACGCCAGCGGGATCCACTCGGGCATTACAGCACCGCTATGGATAATTTTTGATGATATTAACGCCAGGTATAATATCCCCATCACCTTTTGTGCATCATTAGTACCGTGTGCAAAGCTTAGTAAACCAGATGAGATCAGCTGTAATACTTTGAACCAGCGCTCGGCAGCGGCAGGGCGCGCGTTCTTGCAGATGTGTAATATGATAATGGTTATTACATAGCCCACAAACAAACCAATGAACGGAGCCAGTACGATGTATAATATAATAGGTATGATATAATGCATACTAACAGCAGCCAAAGCGTTCGATCCCATGTAAAGCGCGTTGGTCATACCAGCGCCGGCAAAACCACCTATTAACGTATGCGACGAGCTTGACGGTATTCCAAACCACCAGGTAGTCAAATTCCAGGTGATGGCGGCAATTAAGCCCGCCAGTATAACGTGCATGTTCACATAATGCTCAAAAACAATTTTTGAAACAAAGTTTGCCACTTTATGGTCCTTAACCACAAAATAGGCCAGGAAGTTAAAGGCAGCGGCCCATAAAACAGCCTGAAAAGGCGTTAGTACTTTAGTTGAAACAACTGTAGCTATTGAGTTTGCCGCGTCATGAAATCCATTGGTATAATCAAAGATCAGCGCCAGTGCAACTACAAAAACTAAAAGGGTAGTAACCATTTATATCGATAATAGTTGTTTAAGCGTTTTTAACTAAGATTGATTCCATTACGTCTGCGGCGTCTTCGCACATATCTGTAGCAGTTTCAAGCGCCGAATAGATCTCTTTGTATTTTATTAAACGGATAGCATCCTTTTCATACAGGAACAGATCGGCAACAGCACGGTCAAATACATAATCAGCCTGGTTCTCTACGCTGTTTATGCGGATACATGAATCGGCAATGGCACGTACGTTTTTCAGATCCTTTAACTCGCGCACTGCCTTTTCAAGATCTAAACTGCACTGTAGTACCAGTTCTGACAGTTTACGGATATGCTCGTTATAGTCGTCTATGCGGTACAAGTTCATACGATTGGCCGCACCTTGTATATAATCGGCCACATCATCAATAGCACTGGCTAAAGCGTGGATATCTTCACGGTCAAAAGGGGTAATAAAGTTTTTACCAAGTTCCAGGTAAACCTGGTGGGTAATTTCGTCGCCTTTATTTTCAAGCTTATCAATTTGTTTAAACAATTCTTCGCGGGTTGCGGGATTGGTGCTGTTAACCGTTTCTACAAGCACTGTTGCCATTACTACAACGTTATTGGAAGCCTGCTCAAACAATGGGAAAAATATCTTTTTATCCTTAGGAACAAAATACTGGAAAATACTATTTAACGACATATAGATTAATATTTGGTAAAGGTAGTGTTACGTATGTTAATTTAATGTTAACTTTTCAGAATGGGAATATGCGGGAAAGGAATGTTCTGCTTTACTTTTTGCAGTGTAAAACCAAAGGTTGAGCCTACATTCTCGGTACTGCGCACGTTTATGGTTTGCTGGTGAGCTTCTACAATATGTTTAACTATGGCAAGTCCCAGACCTGACCCCCCTATCTGGCGTGAACGGCTGGTATCGGTACGGAAAAACCGCTCGAACAATCTTGGCAGGTATTTTTCTTCAATGCCCATGCCATCATCGGTAACCTCTATCAATACCTGGTCATGTAGCTCAAACAGGGTTATCCAAGTATGGCCACCTTCTTTACCATACTTAAACGAGTTATCAATTAAATTAACCAATACCTGGGTTATCTTCTGCCGGTCTGCAATCACCAAAATAGGTTCATCATATTTCTGTTTAAATATCAGCTTGATATTGTGCTGCTTGCCCTTCAGGTCTGACGCTTCAATGATCTCTTTGATCAGGTCGTTAATTTTAAATTTGGTATAATTTATAGGCAACTCGCCCGACTCTAATTTCGAGATCTCATCAAGGTCCTTGATCAGGTAACTTAGGCGGTCAACGTTCTTTGATGCTTTATCCAAAAACTGACGGGCCATATCCCTGTCCTCAAAATCATCGTCCTGCAAGGCTTCTATATAACCTTGTATGGCAAACAGCGGGGTTTTAAACTCGTGCGATATATTGGACAAAAAATCGCGCCTGAATTTTTCCTGGGTACGTAAAGTCTCTATTTCGGTTTTCTTTTCGCGGGCCCATTCCTGTACCTCATGCTCTACGTCGTTTATCGGGTCAGAGCTCATGTGTTCACCAAGGGCATCACGCAGGTCACGGCCCAGTTTAAGGTTATGGATCAATTTATAGATCAGCTTGATCTTTGAGTAAACGTATTTTTCTATCAGGTAATAAAAAACAATAAAGCTGGATATAATAGTAGCCACAAAGGTTATGGCCATATCATAAAACTTATGCTGAAAATAATAGTTAACCGCCGAGATGGTAACAGCTACCGCCAAAGCGTTTATAAAAACCAATACACGTAATTTCATAAAAGTAAAGTTACCTAACTTTACTGATTAGCCAATATGGTGCATGTTAAAATGAAGTTAAGAAATTTAGAAAAAACGCTTTAGGAAATAGCATCTTAGCTATGTAGGCATCCCATTCTTTGTCAAGAGCAGGCATAATAATTTTCTTCAGCCTACCGTAAATAGACGGCATCTTCTTCGCCATTTTCACTCAGCTTTACATCAATGTGTTGCTTGATAATGGTAGATAGCGCGATGCCCGAATAATCGGTAAAAACTGGGAAGTTTTTATGGTTACGGTCTACCAGTACAACAGTGCGCAATTTTTTAAGCGGAACGTCAAGAAAAACGCCAAAACCATAAGCCAGCGATTTGCCGCTGTTTAATACATCATCTACCAATATAACTACTTTGTCATTACACTGCTGTATGTCAGCATCAACCGTAGCATTAAGGCTGGTGCTGAAACGGTCAAGATCAATGGTTAATACTTTACTTTTAAACGGCGCAATTTCGTCGAGCACTTTTTTCAAACGTGTAGCCAGGAAACCGCCGCGCGGCAGCATGCCTGCTATGATGATCTCCTGCTCATCATAATTATCTTCCAGGATCTGGTAAGCAATACGGTCAATTTTTTGCTGTATTTGCTGCTTGTTGAGTATCAGTAGTTCTTTGTCTTCCATTGCTGCGTTTCTTACGCTAAAGTAAAGAATTTAATTAAGAAGCGTTGTCATTTCGAAACGTAGTGAGAAATCTTAAACGCCATGCTACGGATCGCTTTTATAAGATTTCTCATTCGTACCTCGTATCGAAATGACAAAATATTATTCATATGGCACAAACACAAAATTCGCGCCTTCGGGCACCACTACAAATACACACATAAAATCTTTAGGGTTTTTGTAGTTTTCAATGAAGCGTTTTTTTAGTTCAGCTTTAACAATACCTACCTCTAAAAACTCCTCAAGGGTTGAAGCATGGATACTCCAATCAGATCCCAGCTCAAGCCTGTCTAATATCAGCTCGCCCAGTTTTAACTCATGCTGATGCGCCACGAAGATGGGATACTTAGATAGCCCCTCCACCATGATCTCTACCGCTACTTCGTGTATCGATTCACTAAACATTTTCAAATCGCGGCGCAAACTTACCAGTGGACTGTCGCCCGCAGGTTTTGACGCCTCACCGCGCCCCTCATTAAGCAATTCTTCCGGTTCCATTATTATTCCTTTCTTGCTTCTTAATTCTTATTTCCTGATTCTTAAAAGAACCACATTCTCCACATGTTGTGTATGCGGGAACATATCTACCGGCTGTATCTTCACCGTATCGTATTTTTCCTTCAGCACCAGCAGGTCGCGCGCCTGGGTTGCTGCATTACAGCTTACGTACACAATTTTTTCTGCTTCTATCTCCATTAAACGTGCTACCACATCCGGGTGCATCCCTGCCCGTGGCGGATCGGTTATGATCACATCGGGCTTGCCGTGTTCAGCAACAAATTCGGCCGACAGGACATCTTTCATGTCACCAGCATAAAATTTTGTGTTAGTGATATTGTTGATGGCGCTGTTTATTTTGGCGTCTTCTATAGCACTTGGCACATACTCGACTCCCACTACCTCGCGCACATGTCCGGCCACAAAATTAGCTATGGTGCCGGCGCCGGTGTACAGGTCATAAACCAACTCATCGCCCTTAAAGCCGGCAAAATCGCGGGTTATTTCGTACAGGCGCAGGGCTTGTATACTATTTGTCTGGTAAAATGATTTTGGGCCGATACGGAATTTTATCCCGGTCATTTCTTCATGGATATATTCCGGGCCTTTCCAGGCAATAACGTCCTGGTCAAAAATTGTATCGTTCTTTTTTTCATTAAGGATATAAAGCAGCGACGTGATCTGCGGGAACTCCGCTTCAACAAACGACATCAGTTTATTTACCGCTTCTTCGTCCGCGTAAGCAAAAACTACAATAACCATCAATTCGCCGGTTGTAGATGTGCGGATAATAAGGTTACGCAAATTGCCCTCGTGACTGCGCAGGTCATAATAAGTATAGCCGTTTTGCTTGGCAAACTCATCAACACGGTTACGAATGTCGTTTGATGGATCAGCCTGCAGGTAGCAATGATGCACGTCAAGGATCTTATCAAACCTGCCGGGAATGTGAAAGCCCAGCGCGTTCATGTTCAACGTTCCGTCTTCACGGTTCTCGCCGTCATATAGCCAGCGCTTATTGCTGAAGGTAAATTCAAGTTTATTACGGTAATACCTGTCGGCCGGAGATGGCACAATGGGCAGCATGCCGTCCACTTCAATTTTAGCCAGGCGGCTTAAAGCGTCTGCTACTGATTTTTGTTTAAACTGCAGCTGTGCATCATACGTCATATGTTGCCATTTGCAGCCACCGCAGGTGCCAAAGTGCTCGCAGAACGGATCGACACGGTATTGACTGGCTTTTTTCAGATCAATGATCTTAGCTTCGCCAAAATTTTTCTTACTGCGATAAACCTGCACGTCTACTACATCGCCGGGCACAGCTTTTTCAACAAACAACACAAAATCGTCTGCTTTGCCTACACCCTTGCCTTCTTCGGCAATATCAATAATGGTAACGTCCCCGAAAACCTGGTTTTTTGCTCCTCTGCTCATTTGCCGCAAAGGTAACTGTATTTTTTGATGTGCGAAATTGGTAGTAGTCAACAGTCTTTAGTCGTAAGTCAAAAGTTGTGTTTACTTCTTTTGACTTACGACTAAAGGCTACCGACTCAAGACTAACTATTTAGATACTCTAACCAGCAATACACCATGAGGCGCAACTTTGCCGCTTACAGCCGGGATATTTTGCTGGCGCCAAACGTCCCTGAATTTTGTATAACCTTTTATTGCCGGGTCATTAGCGCTTAAGCTAAGGGTTTGATACTTGTCTGATGTATTAAACAAACCTATTGCTTTGCTGCCATCCTTCATTTCTTTTACCCAGATCTGTGTATTATCTTTTTTAGCATACTGGCAGGCGCTTTTAGCTAATGCGTCCTGGTCAATAGCCAGTACCTCGTCATTGGTAAGCAGGCTTAATGTAAAAGGATCAAGGTTACCCATATCGCAACCGATCAGCAATGGCGATGCCAGCAGACTCCACAAGCTGATGTGGGTGTACTGCTCATCAAAAGTAAGGCGGGTGTTATGCAGCGACGGTCCCCAGCCTACTTTACCAACCACCAGCATATCCGGGTCATTAAAATGACCGGGGCCGGCAAATGGTGCAGCGCTATCCTGGTTAAACCCAATGCCTGACATACTTTGCCATGTGTCGGTGATATCGCCGGTTGTGCGCCAACTGTTACCGCCTGCCTCGGCACCCCATTTCCATACATCGCCCATACCGTACTGGCAATAGCTGAACAAAATATCGCGGTTGGTTTTATCAAGCGATTTGCGCATAACTATGTATGGCTTTTTCATTTCATCAAGATTTGGGTTTTGCGGTGCGATCTGACCGTATGAGCACCAATCATATTTTAAATAATCAATTCCCCAATCAGCGTACGATTGCGCATCATCATCTTCATGTTGCCAGCTACCCAGGTAACCACCGCAAGTACGTGTGCCCGGCGATGAATATATTCCCATACGTAAGCCCAAACCGTGTACAAAATCAGTCAGTCCTTTCATATTCGGAAATTTGCTGTTGGTAACGATCTTGCCGTTAACGCCACGGTCTTCAGCCTCCCAACCATCATCAATATTGACATATGCCCAACCGTGAGAACTTAATCTTTCGGCCATTTCGCGGGCTGATGTACGTACTTTCTCATCGTTAACACTAAGTCCCCAGGCGTTCCAACTGTTCCAGCCAAGAGCAGGAGTAAGTCCAATATTGTCGCCTATGGCCAATGTGAATTTTTTAGTGGCGCTACCTTTACTATTGGTAACCGTAAACACCAACGGATAAGAACCTTTTTTATCTACCGTACCGGTAATAATACCTTTCGCGGCATCAAGCTTTAAACCTTCAGGTAAGCCCTGAACTTTATATTTTAAAGGCTTTAGTCCCGTAGCCGGTATCAGGTACAGAACCGGGTGGCCGGGGCGTGCACCAAATATAGCAGCACCATTAATCTTTGGCGTTTTTGCTACAGCCGGTGTCAATATGTAAGGCGTGGTTTCTTTATCTGAAATCCCTTTTCCTGATTTTTTATCGGTAAAATTATATACAACTGTGTATGATTTCTTTTGAGCAGCCGCAAATGTAAACCACCATTTAAATGGCTTGCCTACCGTAAAATGTGCGGTGTCAGTTTTCTTGGTTAAAATCACAGCTTTTGTTTCCGGATCAATAACCTTAAGTGATATCGTACCACTGTAATTATATTTATTTATGGTTGTTAGTATAATAGACTTACCTATCGTGTTCTTATCGCCGTAGCTAAAGTCATTATTCTTATCAAATTCTACGTGCTCCATAACACCGGTCATGTGTATGTTATATACACCTCCGTAAACACCACCGGCACCACCTGTGTCAAAAACACGTATAGCCAAAACGTTATCCTTATCCCATAAAAGAGCCGGATTACTTGTAGCAATTGTATAACTGCGCGGCCCGTAATGGCTTTCAGCAATTGTACCGCCTAAACCTCCGTATTCGCCAATAAGTTTGCCGTTTAAAAACACCTGGTCGTTATCGTCAATGCTGCCCAGTGTAAACGTCAGGCTATCTTTTAAAAATGCTTTTTCTTTTATGGATGATGGGATAACTACGTGGATACGGTACCAGCCAAAGCCGTCAACGTTGGGATGGCCCTGCTCTTCCCAGGGTTTAGATATATCGGCGTTTTGCCAGCCACTGTCGTTAAAGCCGGGCGATGACCACTCAGGCGAATCGCCAATAGACAATTTCCAGCCTTTTTGCAATGAAATACTTTGCGCGCCGGCTCTAAAAAAAGCCAAAGCGAACATCAGCAAAAGAGTAAAATTTTTCTTCATCAGGATTGTTATTACAAAGTTTAAAATACTTGGAACGAACGCCGGTTAATGCGCCACGTGTTGAGGGTTAAATGTAAAGATAATATTTATATTTTGTCAATAGCAAGGCTAACTTATAGCGCAAACGATACCAGCGATATGCTTAAATCAAAAATGTTTAAACTTATAGGTCGCCGCACTGTTAAAATCAGCATATACCGTATGCTGATATGAAAGACATAGCCCGACGTTTTCCTGAAAATCCATTACTCTCGCCAATAGACCTTAAAGCCAGCGAAGAAGGCTTACAGATCATCTGCCTGCTTAACCCCGGGGTATTTCAATTTAAAGGCAAAACATGGCTCATTGTCCGCGTGGCCGAAAATGCGGTGCAAAAAGAAGGCTCCATATTTTTCCCTGTACTGAACGAGCTGGGCAAAACCGAGATAGTAGAGCTGCCATCAGAACACCCCGAACTGATCACTACCGATCCGCGCGTGATCAAGTATATGGGGCTGGATTATTTGACCACTTTATCCCACCTACGATTATTATGTACTGATGATGGCATCCATTTTTACGAACCCCAAGGCTACCCGCCATTATTTGGTAACGGCATGTTGCAAGCATTTGGCATTGAAGACTGCCGGGTTACTTTACTGGAAGATAAATATTATCTGACATTCACCGCGGTATCCGGCAATGGCGTTGGCGTAGGTATGCGTACCACTACCGACTGGAAAACCTTTCAAAGCCATGGCATGATCTTGCCGCCGCATAATAAGGATTGCGCCATATTTGAAGAAAAAATAAATGGCCTGTATTATTGCCTGCACCGCCCAAGCAGCGTAGATATCGGCGGTAATTTTATCTGGCTGGCCGAGTCGCCTGATGGCGTACACTGGGGAAACCATAAATGTATTATAAAAACCCGGCTGGATAACTGGGACAGTCAGCGCGTAGGCGCAGGTGCCGCACCCATTAAAACCGACAAAGGCTGGCTGGAGATCTATCACGGCGCAAATAAAGAGCATCAGTATTGCCTGGGCGCTTTCCTGCTGGATCTTAACGATCCGTCAAAAGTTATAGCCCGCACCGGCGACCCGATCATGAAACCCACCGAACCATACGAGTTAAGCGGTTTCTTTGGCAACGTAGTATTTACCAACGGGCATGTTGTTGATGGGGACACTATTACCATCTACTATGGCGCAAGCGACGAGTTTGTTTGCGGGGCGAAGTTTTCTATTAAGGAGATATTTGAGAAGTTGGGTGTGTAGAGACATAAAGTATTGTGTCTCTGAAAAATGATCAAAAGACGCAAAGTCTTCGCTATTGTTCCCCCTTTAGGGGGTTAGGGGGCTTAATATTCCCCGATTGATAACAACACCAACGTACAGGCATCCAGCGTTTCAATACCTTTTGCCTCTGCCATTTTTTGCAGTTCGGTATTTTCCGTTCCGGGATTAAAGATGATCCGTTTGGGATGCGTGTTCAGTATATAGTCGTAAAGTTGCGGCTGATTTTGCGGGCCGACATAAAGCGTAACGGTATCTATATCATGATGAATGGTTTCAGGCTTTTCAATAGGCACACCTGCCACCTCACCGGTTTTTATCCCAACATTAACAATGCTGTGCCCATGCCCTTTTAAACGATTTGCTGCCAGGTAAGCATACCTGCCGGGATTTGGCGTAGCGCCTAAGATCAATGTTTTTTTGTTAGACATATTAATTACCTCTTATGACGTATCTTCAAATATTGCGCCAACCTGTAATATTTAAGGGGTTTGACAGTCAAACATCGGTCACGAAAAATAATTTAATTTTTTTTAAAATGTTTTTAAAGGTGAATCGTCTATACCTTTAAAACAAGTATACATTGATAACAGCATTAATGCCCGAAGAAAGAAACAGCCATATACTAAGCGCCATAAAAGCGTATAGTAAAAATTTGCTGGGCTTTATCCGTAAACGGGTGAAAAATGATGCTGATGCTGAAGATATCCTGCAGGATGTGTGGTACCAGTTTAGCGCACTGGTAAATTCTGAGCCAATTGAGCAGACAGGCGCCTGGCTGTATAAAGTGGCAAGGAACAAAATTACAGATAAGCATAAAAAGAAATCAGAAACCTTACTTGACGACCTGTTTACCGGCGGGGACGATGACGACGATGATACATCAGGCTTTAAGGACCTGCTGATGCCCGACGACAGCACCCCCGAAACAGAATATGTGCGCAACCTTTTTTGGGAACAGCTATTCAGCGCACTGGATGAGCTGCCCGAAGAGCAGAAGCAGGTATTTATCTGGCAGGAAATGGAAGATATGACCTTCCAGGAAATATCAGAAATGACGGGCGTAAATGTAAATACGCTGGTATCGCGCAAGCGGTACGCGGTATTGCATCTGCGCGACAGGTTACAACAATTATATCAGGAGATAACAAAATATTAAATTTAAAAAAGATGAAAAATTTATTTTTTAAAGGCAGGTTCATATTCATACCCATTGCGGTAGCCGCCTTCTTATCGCTCATCAGCTTTGCGGTGATGCAACTTTGGAACAACCTATTACCCGGCATATTTCACATTGCTACCATAACTTTCTGGCAGGCCATGGGCATATTTATACTGTGCAAAATACTGTTCGGTTTTGGCCATAAAGGCGGCCGTGGCTGGGGCAACCGTGGCGGGGCACCATGGATGCGCCGTAAAATGGAAGAACGCTTTAAAAGCATGACCCCGGAAGAAAAGGAGAAGTTTAAACAAAAAATGCGCGAGCGCGCCAATTGCGGCCCTTGGGGACGTGACGACCGCCATCCATTTAACCGCGACTGGGACCAGTTTGACAAAGAAACAGAAGCAAAAACTGAATAAAACTTAATCCACTTGTCATTTCGACGAGGAACGAGGAGAAATCTATACATATGCATTGACGCTATATCAGGTGTATAGATTTCTCACTATCGTTCGAAATGACAGGTAGTATTTTTAATAAAAACTCACAATTATGGATGTACTGATATTTTCAACAAGCGTTTCTGCGCCCGAGCAGGTAACAAAGGTGCAACCCCTGTTAACCTCGGTGCAGGCAATACAGGACTTTAATTTCGATCTGGAAGATTGCGACAATATTTTGCGTGTTGTGGCAGATGACCTGTCGCCACGTTATATTGAAACCCTGCTGAATAACGCGGGTTTCTTATGTACCGAGCTGGAGTATTAGCCCCCTAACCCCCTGAAGGGGGAACCATAGCGGCGATTTTGTAGAGACGCAATACTTTGCGTCTCTTTTGTTCTTACCCTATAATCACCCTATTCAACACAGCTATCTGCCCGGCATGGTATATCTGATGCTGGATAAACCCATATACCAGTTCCTTGTAAGTTGTAACCGGTTCGTCAGGGCGCTCGTCAATGATCGGTTCATCCCATTTATCTTCGGGAAAATCGCTGATAGTTTTTACCAGGTTCACGTTAACCAGTTTCAGGTCCTCAATCCACATTTTCCATTTTTGCTCGTCCGGGTCACCTGGATGTGGCCAGTTACCGCTAACGGGTAATGATGCGGGCTTTTCGTTCAGGCGGTCAATAATTTCTTCGGCCCAGCTTACCATATGCAAAATAATTTCGGCAATGGTATGCGCATGGCCTTGTCGCTCGTAAGCGCTTTCAAAAGTCACCTCATCAAGGATATCATATATGGGCGAGCCATACCAGGGTTGCCCGGATAATACTTTCTCGAGTTCGTTGATGAGTTTGGTTGATGTAGTCATGACTAAGATTCTTAAGATTTAAAATATTTTATGATGCCTTGTCTAACTATCAATCCTGCAATCTTTTACTCCTAAAAATCATAGTTCAGACAATTTTCCCCGCCGCTACCGCGCAATTTATACCGTCAATAGCAGCAGAAATTATGCCACCTGCATAGCCTGCGCCCTCGCCACATGGAAATAGCCCCTGCACCTGCGGATGCTGCAAAGTTTCTTTATCCCGGGGGATCTTGATGGGTGATGACGTGCGCGACTCAACCCCTACCAGTATAGCTTCGTTGGTATAGTAACCCTTCATCTTTTTACCGAATACCGGCAGGGCGCCACGCAGGCGGTCATGGATCCATTTCGGTAGCACTTCTTTCAGTTCTACACTTTTGGTGCCGGGCAAGTAAGAGTTTTCGGGCAGATCCATTGATAATTTACCGTTTACAAAATCTACCATCCGCTGCGCGGGAGCTACCAGTTTACCACCGCCGGCTTTATAAGCCAACTGCTCTATGCTATGCTGAAAATTTAGCATTTTAAACGGATCGGCATCGCTGCCTTTCACATCTTCCATATTGATCTGAACCACCGTACCCGAATTGGCGAATGGGTTATTCCGTTTTGATGGGCTCCAGCCATTCACCACAATTTCTTCGGCTTCGGTAGCGCAGGGGGCGATGATGCCGCCAGGGCACATACAGAATGAGAACACGCCCCGGCCGTCAACCTGTTCAACCAGGTTATAGTAGGACGGCGGCAGGTCCGGCCCGCGGTATTCGCAATGGTATTGCGCGCGGTCGATAATTTCCTGCGGATGCTCGATCCGTACACCCAACGCGAACGGCTTGGCTTCTATCAGTATATTTTGGCGGTGCAGCATTTCAAATACATCTCGCGCCGAATGGCCCGTGGCCAGGATAACAGCGTTGGCTTTTATCGTATCGCCTGATGCCAATCGTACACCTTGGATCTTACCAAAATCGGCAAGCAGTCCGGTTACTTTTGCGTCGAAGATCACTTCGCCGCCGGCATTTAAAATGGTTTCACGGATGGCGGTGATGATTTGAGGAAGCTTATTGGTGCCAATGTGCGGGCGGGCATCCACCAAAATATCTTCGGCCGCGCCATGGGCAACAAAGGTTTTAAGCACGGCGTTTACATCGCCGCGTTTGGTACTGCGGGTGTACAGCTTACCGTCAGAATAGGTCCCCGCCCCGCCCTCGCCGAAACAATAGTTGCTTTCGGGGTTTACAAGGCCCTGTTTATTAATATTGGCCAGATCGCGGCGGCGTTCTTTTACGGCTTTGCCACGTTCGATAACGATGGGTTTAAAACCCATCGTTATACATTGAAGAGCAGCAAACAGCCCCGCTGGGCCGGCACCGACTATGATCACCGGTTTGGCATTCTTGACATCGGGATATTGCTGTGTATAAGTTTCTGGGTGGTAAATTTCATCAACATAAACCTTAACCTGCATGCGGTAAACCACACGGCGGCCGCGCGCATCTATCGATCGTTTAAAAACCTGTACCCCTGTAATTTTTTGTGGTGATATATTTAAGGCCGCAGCCGATAGCTTTTTTAAAACTTCCGCATCGTCCTGCTGCCCGGGCGGGCAAACTATTTCTATTTCTTTGATCATGGTGCCGGGTTTTTATCTCGGATATGACAAAAGTAAGGATTAACAATTGTAACCCAAAGAGCGCAGGCAGAAGACAAGAAAGCCCTAAAAGCAAAATGCCCGTTTAACAACGGGCATTTTGCTTTCTATTTAGTTTTGCTCTTCCTGTTTTGGCTTTTTATTAGTGCCTTTTTTAGGAGATATTTTTATCTCTTCGGCCTCTTTATCATAATCAACCACCATGATATCGCCTTCGGTCAGTTCGCCTTTCAGTATTTCTTCGGCAATTGGATCTTCCAGGTATTTCTGGATAGCACGTTTTAACGGACGTGCACCAAATTGCGAATCGTATCCTTTATCAGCAATAAATTTCTTGGCATCATCTGTCAATTCAATTTTAAAGCCTAAGGTGTTAACACGACCAAACAGAGCGGTTAACTCAATATCAATGATCTTGAAGATCTCTTCCTCGCCTAACGAGTTGAAAACGATCACATCGTCTATACGGTTCAAAAACTCCGGAGCGAAAGCACGTTTCAACGCATTCTCAATCACACCTCTTGAATGTTGTTCGGCTTGTGTTGTTTTAGCGTTAGTGCTAAAGCCTACGCCTTGCCCAAAATCTTTCAACTGGCGTGCACCAATGTTTGATGTCATGATAATGATAGCATTTCTGAAATCAACCTTACGGCCTAATGAATCAGTTAACTGCCCTTCGTCCAACACCTGCAATAGGATGTTAAATACATCAGGGTGAGCTTTCTCGATCTCATCCAGTAATACTACAGCGTATGGTTTACGGCGTACTTTCTCTGTTAACTGTCCGCCTTCTTCATAACCCACGTAGCCCGGAGGCGCTCCAACCAAACGTGATACCGCGAATTTCTCCATGTACTCGCTCATATCAATTTGTATCAGCGCGTCTTCAGTATCAAACATAAAGCGGGCAAGTTCTTTAGCCAACTCTGTTTTACCAACACCTGTAGGGCCTAAGAAAATAAATGAACCTATAGGTTTTTTAGGATCTTTCAATCCGGCACGGGTACGTTGTATGGCACGTGCCAGTTTTTTTACCGCGTCGTCCTGGCCAATAATTTTCTGACCTATCTTTTCAGACATGTTCAGTAATTTCTGGCTGTCGGCCTGGCCTACTTTCTGTACCGGGATACCGGTCATCATAGAAACTACCTCGGCAACATTATCTTCGGTTACTGTATAACGTTTTGATTTTGTTTCCGCTTCCCATGCAGATTTGGCCTGCTCAAGTTCTTCCAGCAAATGCTTTTCAGTATCGCGCAGTTTTGCGGCCTCTTCGTATTTCTGGCTGCGTACTACTTTGTTCTTTTCAACTTTTATCAGCTCTATCTTGTTCTCAATATCCAATATTTCTTGCGGAACGTGGATATTGGTTAAATGAACGCGTGATCCTGATTCGTCCAAAGCGTCGATAGCCTTGTCCGGTAAAAAGCGGTCGGTAATATATCTTGTAGTTAAAGTAACACAAGCTTGTATAGCTTCTTCGGTATAAGTTACACCGTGGTGTTCTTCGTATTTTTCTTTTATGCGGTTCAGTATCTCAACAGTTTCATCAGGTGTGGCCGGTTCAACCATAACCTTTTGAAAACGACGGTCTAAAGCGCCGTCTTTCTCAATAAACTGGCGATATTCATCCAAAGTAGTAGCGCCGATGCATTGGATCTCTCCGCGTGCCAAGGCCGGTTTAAACATATTAGACGCATCTAACGAACCTGAAGCGCCGCCTGCACCAACAATGGTGTGTATCTCGTCAATGAACAGGATCACATCCGGCGATTTTTCCAGCTCATTCATTACCGCTTTCATACGTTCTTCAAACTGTCCGCGGTATTTGGTACCTGCAACTAACGATGCCAGATCTAAAGTCACCACACGTTTGTTAAACAATACACGCGATACTTTGCGCTGAACAATGCGTAATGCCAAACCTTCGGCAATGGCAGATTTACCAACGCCCGGCTCGCCGATCAATATCGGGTTGTTCTTTTTACGGCGTGACAGGATCTGCGATACACGTTCGATCTCTTTTTCACGACCAACAATCGGATCAAGTTTACCATCTTCGGCAGCACGGGTTAAATCACGGCCAAAATTGTCAAGTACCGGTGTTTTTGATTTAATGTCTGATACCTTTTTAGGCTGGTTAAATGATTCTTCTTCTTTAAAATCATCATCACCGCCGGTTGATGAACCCGGCATCTCGTCAGTTATATTGTTTTTGTGCGATTCGACCTCGCTCTTAAACACTTCATAATTAACATTAAACTGCATCAGTATCTGTGATGCTATATTATCTTCATCGCGCAAAATAGATAACAATAAATGTTCGGTACCTATTACATCGCTTTTAAAAATTTTAGCTTCCAGGTAAGTTATCTTCAATACTTTTTCGGCTTGTTTAGTTAGTGGGATGCTGCCAATATGTACATTAGTTCCTATAGTTCCTTTCACAGCGTCTTCGACAGAGCGGCGCAATCTGGCCGTATCAACAGCCAGTTCTCTAAGCAGCTTAATTGCTACACCGTCACCATCACGGATAAGCCCAAGCAAAAGATGTTCTGTACCAATATAATCATGCCCAAGGCGTAAAGCCTCTTCCCTGCTGTATTGTATCACATCTTTAACCCGTGGCGAAAATTTTGCTTCCATATATACTCCTATTATACGTCCTAATATATCAATTAGTTTTAACAGATCAGGACGAGTTCTTTTTAACTTATTAACAATATTGTTGCCAACTTATGCCCTTCATAATAAACAGACACTATTATGATGCGCAATCTATCAAAAGTTAAACTTTATGCAACACTATTCCTGAAAAATTAATCGTGTATGACTGTTTTTTTAATTGATAACGCCGGTAACTGCCTGTTTGATATAGTAAAAACCCAATAGTTTAACCAACCGAGGAATGAAATACCCCATTTGTGGAAAAAAAGGCAGGCAAGTCAGCCCGGAGTGACATAACGGCATGCTATTTTCGAAAATTGGCGATTAAAACCTATTCCTTCTTTTTATGCAGCCCAAAATGGCGCGGGTAATAAGCCAGTGTAACCATAAAATATTGCTGCAAAACATTGGCCGTAGTTGTAGTAAGGCTGTTAGCGGTAATGTAGTTTTGTAATGATTTATTGTGATGCAGAATATCAAGCAATGAAAACTTGATCTCGCCTTCTGCCCCTTTCAGGAAACGGTAACCCACATCGGCATTCCAGATGGTGTAATAAATGTTATGATCTGCCGACGAAGTTTTGTTATTGTTCAGATCTACACGCGTGCTAAAGAATACGCTTCTGGGTAATGCAAAGCCTAAACCTAAATTGGTTGCCCAGTTATAATTGGTAAACCGGCTAAGGCCTATCTGGTTGCTTTTTGATCCGTCAAAGTTTTCGCCCACCCTTGCCTGCCAGATCGACTTATAGGTATAAAACACTGACGCGTTTGCCCTCAGCGAGTTTGCCCGGGTCAGGTAATCTCGCCCGTTCACATTGGTAGTATATTCTGAGTAGTTATACCCCGAGTTGGTTGAAAACTGTAGTTGATGATCTTTAAAATTAAAGGCCTTTTCAAGCCAACCATTATAATCAGCAGATCTGCTATCAGATGTGTTGATAAAGCGATGTACCGAACGGCCTAAGTCATCATAATTCGAACTGTCGGCTATATTGTTTTTGACTAAGTTAGCAGACAGCTCGATCTTATAGTTTAACGGGTTCTTATTTTTCTGATCGTAATAAGTATAGTTTGCGTATGCAGTATGCTTGTAGGCCGGCTTTAAACCTTTATTACCTATGGTTATGCTATATACGTTGGCGTTATCAACCAATGGCGCTAACTGGTTAATAGTTGGATAAGTTACAGACGTGTAATAACCTAAACTGTAATTCTTTGAAAACTCGCCATACTGATCATTACGATAGGTAAAATCAGCTGCGGGAATAAAATAACTGTATGATCTTTTTATATTCTGAAAAGTTTGCAAGGCCTCGTTTCGCTGATCAAATATTTGATCCTGCAGGTTAACATACACCCGCCATGTTTTAGAATAACGGTTATCAAGCGTTTTCCAGAAATCTTTAGACAAGAAAACACCCACTTTGTCATCAATGGTTTTATAATGGCTTACGTTGGTAAGACCCTGATTGGGCCTATAAGTCGCGGCGCCGGGTGCCAGATCGCCTACCTTATCATTCTCATTTTCATGGTGCAGGCTTATTGTATTGTTAAGGTCGATCTTAAAATACTGGTTTCCGCGACGCTGAAACAGGTGCGTAATATCTCTAAAATTAGTTACAAAGGTATGTGTGCCGCCGTCTATGTTCTTTATGTATTGACGGTTAAAATGCCTGTCCTGCGTGGTGTCAGTGGCGGTAAAATCGGTGATATTTTTACTATCCTCACTGCTGTGGGTTAAATTAAACGAGTATTTGAACTCTCCGTCTATCGATCTGTTTTTCTGTGTGCCCCAATTATTATACCTGTTGGTATTTATACCTACTGATCCGCTGGCATCTGTTGCGTTACGTGTAGCCATCTGCTGGGCAAAATTCCTGCTTTTATCCTGGGTCTGATCATTTAAAGACGTACTATTCTGCGTTGCCTGTGATGTACTTTGCGAATTATTTACGCTGTAATCCGCATTAATTTCTGCATGCTCCGTACGTTTTTGGTAAGTGCCGTTTGAGCGTAAATTAAAATCATTACTGTGCTGCGTGTTATCAGATGTTTGGTTCAAATGGCTGTTGTCGCCTAAAGAAACTACCGTTTGGCTTTGCGTCAGGGTTTTATTGTCCAGGTCGCTGCTAAACACCTCGCCTCTAAGATCATTGGTTTTGTAGTATGATTGTCGCGGATCAGCATCCTTACTAAAGTCCTGCGAAAACGTTGCGCCGCCGCCCCTGAATACGTTTATACCGGTCCGCCTGAAATCGCTGTGATAATCGTCATTTATGCCGTCTCCTTTAAATGAGTTAAAACGCATCAGCTCATCTACATTACCGGCAATTTTATTAACGTTATTAAAAGCTCCTACCACACTAACCTGTGTCTTGGGCGAAAAATAGGTGAGCATCCCATCACCGGCATAATGATCAAGACTGCCATATCCAAAACCAAATTTGCCGAACAGTCCATCTTTTTTGTCCTTCTTCAACACAATATTCATGTTGGTTTTAGGGTTTATCGGGTCCGGGTCATTCTTATCCTGGTAAACCTGTACTTTTTGTACTGAATTTTTAGGAAGATTATCCAGCGCTATTTTATTATCGCCGCCAAAAAAGGGTTTGCCCTCTACCAGCAACTGGTTAATTTTTTTACCGTTCACGGTAATAACACCATCGGCCCAAACCGTTATGCCGGGTAGCGCCCGCAACAGATCGCCAACTACGGCATTGGTATCCAGCTTGAAAGCGCTGGCATTAAATTCAAGCGTATCGCCATGCATTTGCATAGGCGCCTGTTGCCCCCTTATAACAACCTCTTTTAACGAAAGGTCTATCCGCTCCATGTTTAAGGTTTTCAAGTCGATACTTTTTGTTTTGGGCGATATTAAAAACTCCTTTTTTATCGACTGATAACCCACATGGGTAGCCACTACATACAATGGTATACCTACCGGCATATCCTTAAATTGGTAACGGCCAAAATTGTTGGTTAACTGGTAGCTTACCAGATCGTTGCTATGCTGTTTATAAATAGCCATAGTGGCGGACTGCATAACGTAATTATGCGCGCTGTCGCGCATTAAGCCAATAACCGTCCCAACATTAATAGTATCTTTTTTAGGGGCCTGGGCTTTAGCGGTGTTAAATAACAGCGCACACAAAAAGCATATGGTGATAATTTTAAGGTGTTTTTTCACGTAGTAAAAAGGTTATAACAGGTTTAGATGTATTGGTATATCCCCGGCTTTACAGGTTGTCTTTCAATTTAAGCTGCATAATTACCGGGTTATCTTTGCGTGAGCCCTTTTTAAAATAATCATCCAGCACAGGCGGATATTTGGCTTTTTGGTCGGCATATTTTTCATGATAGGTGAACATGCCTAATGATGATGCCGATGTGTACAGATAACCGTCTGTACAAGCCAAAATACCTGAGTAATTAAAGGATGACCCTCCGTTTGAATTATCATAAATAGGCAGGAAATATGATTTTTCGTCCTGAAGGATATGTTTAAAGGCTATAAGCGTCCCGCTTCTGAGGTTGTAAATCAGGTTGTCTTCGTCATTAGTATCATAACTGCCGGCTCTGAAAAGCAGGTTTTCTTTTAGTTGATAAAAATTGGCGATGTAGTAAATAAGCTTAGAATTTCTTTGGACATACTCAGCCCGTTTATTATTGTAGTTGGAGTCAATATTAAAATTTTGTGGTAACGATACATTCAACGGGAATACCAGTTTATAAGAAAGCTTTATAGCGTCAGGCCTGATAGTGTAAACGGTAAACGTGTATGGCCTTATATAATAAAATGCCGTATCGCTAACTGTGTTAAAAGGCATGATGCCGCCCTTAGTTACCATGGTATTATCATATCCTTCCCTATTATCAAAACCTAAGCCGTGCGCATAAACTTTGTTCTTTTCATTAGCAAACATGATCAGTGATTTAGAATAGAACTTATAATATTTAGAAGTAGAATCTATATGGTAAGGCAATTTATACGAAACACCTTTCCCGGGGCCGAAAAAATGCATATTTCCATCGTTAATTTCGTCTTTTGCCAGTTCGCCGCCGGGTTTAATGGTTCGTAATTCTTTACCATCATAATCGCAAAAAGTATATGTTTTATATTGATCCCTGCTGTACCTGATCTCCTTAGTATACCTGTTTACAGAAAAATCCCATATCGGCGCATTTTCTGTACCCCTGATTTTTTTATGAAATTTTCCGTTTTTATTAAAGAGGAGGATGGAACGCGTGTTGTTATCAAGGATGATAAAGTAATCTTCGGTAACTACCAGCTTGCTGATACTGCCAAACAAACTCTCTTCGGTAGTTTCTAAGGGGATATAATTGATCTCGGTAAAAAAATCAGAAGCATTGCCACCCATAGCGTTTGAAGGATCGAGGCGTAAGGTTTGGGCTTTGCTTGAATCAACAGGGATGATTCTTTGTGCCTTAGCATATAATGCCGCACATAGCAGCACAAAGAAACAGGCAATAAGCTTTTTAGCAATTTGTGTAAGGTTCATTGGTAGCGGTTTGGTTTAGATTGGGGTATCTGTTTCAATGATAAATAAAAAATCATAAAACAAAGCATCCGGAAACCGTTTTAGCACGTTAAAAAAAGTTAAATATATTTTGTTGCTTAAAAATCAAAGGACAAGGTAAGTTAACAAACCATATTGGCCAATAACCAACGAGCAAACGGCATAAACGGGTTAGAATTTGGTGGAAAATACAGACTGTACTTTTAAAGGTTATCCTTCAGTTTAAATTGCAGTATCACCGGATTATCTTTTCGGCTGCCCTTTTTAAAGTAATCGGTCAACGCCGGGTTGTAGGTTATATTTTTGTCTTCATTATCTTCATAAGCCTTAAACATAATTAATGAGGATAGGCTGTTATAAATATACTTGCCGTCACAGGCTGCAAGCCCATTATTTTCAAAATTCGTATCACCCACATATACCGGTAAGAAAAATGATTTCTTATCAGGCGATATATGTTCATAAGCAATTAACCCACCCGACTTTAAATTGTAGATCAAATGCCTTTCTTTACTATCATAATTAAGGTTATGCGCTTCAAGCAATAAGTTATTGCCTGCCTTATAGCAATTAGCAAGGACAAATATCTGGTCTTTATGTTCTTGTAAATATCTAAAAACACTATCTGTGTAGACCGTATTTTTATAAAAACCAGTTGACAACGAAGACATGAGCGGGAATATAAACTTGTAGGTAAGCTTTATGGTGTTAGGCGTTACGGTGTAAATTTTATACTTATAAAATTCAGCGTAAAACAAAGTTGTGTCATTGCCATAATACGTCAGTGGGCCTATGCCGTGGCCAATTGCATTAATTTTACCATCCGTTTCTGAATAATGCATCCCGCTGGCGTACACAGTTTTCACATCTTTTACGTACTGGATCAAAGATCTTGAGAAAGGCTTGTAATATTTATCTTTGGCATTTATATCTCTATACCTGTCGCAATTTATCAGATTATCCGGGCCGATAAAATAAAAACTAGTAGCATTGATATCATAATCCCCGTTGTATTTTTCTGTTTTTACTACCTGCCCGTCAAAATTACAATAGGTCTTGGTGCGATAACTATCGTTGCTATAAATTATCTGTTTTGTCCATCGATTAACAAAAAATCGTCTTATGCCAAACCCCCATTGATTTCTTATGCCTTTTATTTTAGTATGAAATTTACCGCTCTTGTTAAATAAAAGAATACAATTGGTGTTTTCGTCAAGTATAATAAAGTAATCATCAACTACTTCCAATTGATAAATGCTGCCAAAGAGGCTCTCGGGTGTTGTTTCTAATGGGATATAACTGATCTCGTCAAAAACGTCAGACACATTGCCACCGGCAGCATTTGACGGATCGATCCGGATAGTTTTATAATTTGACGTATCGGTTTTGATAACGCGTTGTGCAACAACTGTGGTAGTAAGCACAACAAAACAAAATGATATAATTAACTGGTTAACAATAACTGGCAGGCGCATGATAATAGATTAGGTAGAATTGGTTTTTCAATTCAATATTAAACAAAAATAACAAGATGTAAAATACCCGGCAGGTTTCAGTTTGCACTTGGCATTGCTATTGTTCATATTTGCATCAATGTTTCCTATAAAAACATTCACTAACTCAATCATTCACTAATTCAATCATTAATAAGGTGGCAGACGAAAAAATAATTTTTTCAATGGCCGGGGTAAGCAAAGTATATCCCCCGCAAAAAACAGTATTAAAAAATATATACCTGAGCTTTTTTTATGGCGCCAAGATCGGTGTTATCGGTTTAAACGGTTCGGGTAAATCGTCCCTGCTAAAAATTATCGCGGGGATAGATAAAACCAACATCGGCGAGGTAGTTTTTTCGCCGGGCTACAGTGTGGGCTACCTGAGCCAGGAACCTGAGCTTGACCCGGAAAAAACCGTACGCGAGATAGTTGAGGAAGGCGTAGCCGAAACCACTGCCCTGCTCAAAGAATACGAAGAGATCAACGAAAAGTTTGGACTGGAAGAGTATTACAGCGATGCGGATAAAATGGATAAGCTGATGACGCGCCAGGGCGAACTGCAGGACCAGATAGACGCCGTAAACGCCTGGGAACTGGATACCAAATTGGAACGTGCCATGGACGCATTGCGTTGCCCTGAGCCTGATACCAAAATTTCGGTACTATCTGGCGGTGAACGCCGCCGTGTGGCTTTATGCCGTTTACTTTTAAAAGAACCCGATGTTTTGCTGCTGGATGAGCCTACCAACCACCTGGATGCCGAGTCGATAGACTGGCTTGAGCAACACCTTAAACAATATAAAGGCACCGTTATAGCCGTAACGCACGACCGCTACTTCCTGGACAATGTTGCCGGCTGGATCCTGGAACTTGACCGCGGCGAGGGTATCCCATGGAAAGGAAACTATTCGTCATGGTTAGACCAAAAAGCTAAACGCTTAGCACAAGAAGAAAAGACCGAAACCAAGCGCCAGAAAACATTGGAGCGCGAACTGGAATGGGTACGCATGGGGCCTAAGGGCCGTCACGCCAAATCAAAGGCGCGTTTGGGCAATTATGAAAAGTTGGCATCCGAAGAAACCAAGGAACGCGAAGAAAAACTGGAGCTGTTTATTCCGCCCGGCCCGCGTTTGGGTAACGTGGTTATCGAGGCCAACGGCGTTAGCAAAAGTTATGGAGATAAATTATTGTTTGATAACCTGAGCTTCTCATTGCCGCCTGCCGGTATTGTGGGCATCATAGGGCCAAATGGCGCGGGTAAAACCACATTATTCCGCCTGATCACAGGGCAGGATACGCCTGATGCCGGAACATTCCGCGTGGGTGAAACTGTAGCCCTGGGCTATGTCGACCAGATGCATGATGACCTTGACCCTAATAAATCTGTCTGGGAAAATGTAACCGGCGGGCTGGAAACCATTATGGTGGGTAACCGCCCGTTAAACTCACGCGCCTATGTGTCACGTTTTAACTTTAACGGTGCTGACCAGCAAAAGAAAGTTGGCGTACTGTCTGGTGGCGAGCGTAACCGCGTGCATTTATCCATCACTCTAAAAAAAGGAAGCAACGTTTTACTGCTGGATGAGCCCACCAATGATATCGACGTAAACACGCTGCGTGCCTTAGAAGAAGCTTTGGAAAACTTTGGCGGCTGCGCCGTGATTATCAGCCACGACAGGTGGTTCCTTGACCGCATCTGTACGCACATACTGGCATTCGAGGGCAACTCGCAGGTATATTTCTTCGAAGGTAACTACTCTGATTACGAAGAGAACCGCAAGAAACGCTTAGGCGATGTTGGCCCTAAGAGGATCAAGTATAAGAAATTGACCGTGTAGTCGGTATATCTATGTCAGACTTGCGAAGTTTTTGAAACTTCGCAAGTCTTTTTTATTTAATCCTTCTTCACAAAACTATCTCCCTCCCTCAATTCGGTAAAGTCAACGTGCCCCTGCAAATCCTCCGGGTAAACTAAAGCGTCGCGCATTTGCTTTTCAGAGAAGAGTTTAAGCTGGTCGCCGTAATGTGCCGAGTTTTTTTGCGATGAGTTGCCATAGCTCAACAATACCTTGGCCCTGACTTTTTTCCCAAACTCAACTACGCCAAAGTATGAGTCGCCTGACGTAACCACCCCCATTTTCGGGCTCAGCCGCCATACGTTTGCCACCCTGAAAACACCAAGTTCGCCGGTAACGCCATTGGCAGGCAGGTCAAATTTGCCGCGTTTTAAACGGGCGTAAGTTCCCCATGAGGTGCTTAGGTCGCCAAAATATTTTTTTACTGTGTCGGCAGCATTTTCTAATAATGTTACGGCACGTTTTTTATCCAGGATACCGTTCGGTGTAGTATTGGGATGCTCGCGATCCCAACGGACGGTGTAATTACGATCATCATTATGATCGAACATTTCTGCCCAGGTATAAAAAAGCAGCATGCCCTTGCTGTCACCATCAGCCTTGCGGTTCCACTTGCTTAACACCGCTTTGCTTTCCTGCAATATGGGCGACGAGTTATTGTCAATACCGCTTAACAGATCATCCAACACCCTGTCGGCCAGTAAAACATGAGTGGACAGTTTGTAGTCAAGCAAATGCTCAAACGTAATGCTTTTATCGGCCATCAACATATTTACCGATTGCTGTGTGCGGAACGTCATCTCATCCGGCGCTATGTAGGCCGGGTATTTGTTCTTATCAATTTCACGTGGTAAAGTGCTCGTCCACGGCGGATCATTGGTATTTTGCAACCAGCCAGAAACAGGGTTCTTTAACTTGGGCAATTCGTCATAAGTAAAATAGCCCTTCCAGATATCTTTTGACGAGTTGCCGGGTATCACACGATCCCAATCGGCAAATGTGCCGTAAGCCCGTTTGGGTACTTCGCCGTTAAACAGGTAAAAGATGTTGCCCTGTTTATCGGCATAGGTAATGTTCCAGAACGGCACCTGCTGCATTTTAAGTGCTGCTGTAAACTGCTCAAAGTTTTCGGCGTTGGCCATCTTCCACCACTGCAGCGAGGCGTTGGGGCAATCCATGCCTGCCATTTTAATGGCCAGCGCTTTTTTGCTTCCCATCCTGAATATATTACCAAAGGCAGAGTTATAGCATTTAAACGGCTTGGCCAATAACTTGCCATCCAGCTGTTTTACCCATATGGTATCCGGCCTCACTGTAAAGTTTTGCACTTTGCCATCCATCAAATAACCGCCATCCTTTAGGGTAAGATCGAACGAGTCAGCATTGTCAAGGGTGTTATTGGTATGTGTCCAGCCTAAGTTTTCATTAAAGCCAATGCCGATGCCCGGCATGCCCACCAGGTTGGCGCCGTGTATCAATTTACCATTTAAATTAAGGCCCGATTCAAACCAGGTAAACTCTTCGCCCCAGGGCAGGTGCGGGTTCTGCAACAGCATGGCATTGCCCGATGCCGACCTTTTTGGCGCGATAGCCATAGCGTTCGACCCTACATCCTGCCAGTTGGCAATCTGGTCAAGTTCGCCGCCGCCGGTAAACCGGGTTACAAAAATAAACAGGCTGTGCATATTGATATCATAGGCACTTACAGGAAGTACCATTTGTTTATCCTTGTCTATGGCTTCGGGGTGCGCTTTTGCATAGGCGTTCATACCCTCGGCAAAAGCATTCATCATCAGTTTAACTTCGGGTTTTTGCGATTGGTTAAAGGATGATGCAATGTGCGGGAAATCCAGGTTATGGATCAACCTATCCGATTGTTCGTATTGCGGTCCCCAATAGGCCGCGGCTTTGCCGCGCGAAATGCCGTAAAGTTTCAGGATCAGGTTGGCATGCGCCTGCATTTGCGCCCAGCCCTGGGCAAAAAACAATTCCTTTTCGGTAGATGCCGTGATATACGGAACGCCCCATTCATCCCATTCTATTTTGGTTTGTTGCGCACGCAAAGAAGATACTGATAGCACAAGCGCTAACAAGCATAATAAGGATAGGCGTTTCATAATCGGTCTGGATTGATCAGACCAAAATAAGCAATTTTTGAGAGATAGCTGCTGATTATACAGCTTAGTCTTTAATAAGATACAATCCGCATATCATCCGTCCCGATCAACTGCCTGGCTACCCTTTTAATGAACAAGTAATTGGCCGAGCCCCCAATTACCGCGCCTACTATGGGTACCAGCCTTTCGGCGGTTTTACTGCCCAGGTTGATCATCAGCTTTTCGGCTACCTCTTCCATCACGTTTTTGGTAACGGTCATTTTGGCATCAACTTTTAACGAGGCGGCAACTATTTTAAAGAAATCGTTAAAGCGCCATTCGTACCGGCCGGTTTGGTAGTAGGTTATGGCCAGTGTGACCCTGAACTGCTGGGTGATCAGGTTTGCCATATCCAGCGGGACACCCACCAGCATAGTCGCCCATCCGCCTGCGCCGGCTACAGCGCCGCTGCCTGCTGCCAGTAAGGCACATTGGTTAACAAACTTTTCAATGCCCATCTCGTCCACCCCTCGTTTAATGCTCAGTTGGTCAATATGGTTATAGATCTTTTTAAACCCGCCCTGGGCCAGGTTTTTAAAGCCCTGCCTCAAATCGGCTTTAAACTTATCAACGTTAAACCGGAGGATTGTTATGGTACGCATAGTGGTTAAGTATAGATATTGCTATGCTATTACCATGCCAAAGAGAACAACTGTACCAAAATGAAAGTGTATTAATGATACAACTTGGCACACCTGTTTTTGTAATTAACTGCAAGATAGATAAATGCATTTTTGATCCCGATCTCATGATACAGTTTGGCACACTTTTTTTTGATTCTGATTTAATAAGAGGCGTTAACACTATAAAACTATTTCAATCCAAACCTTTCTAAACCGATATCCCCGCTTGCGCCGCCGGCAATATAAATTTGATGGTTATATACTGCCGCGCCTACGCCGTTGCGTGCTTTGTTTAAAGCCGGGGCTGTTTTCCATTCCTTGTCTGTTTCGGGGTCCATGTAAAAAACGTCTTTTTGCGGGCCGTTGGGTGTGTTAGCTGTGGCCCGCTCGCCGCCTATGTAGTATATTTTATCATCCAGGTTTACGCAGTTGCCGCCGCCGGTGCCCATAGGTAGTTTGGCTGCAAGGGTACTCCATTTACCGGTTTTAAAATCATAACAATCTACATCCAACACCACCTTATCAAAAAAAGACATGAAATTATTAGCATCATGCAGGCTGGTATTGCGACCGCCAATAGCATACAGCTTATCTTTTACTACCACCGCCATACTATGGTCGCGGATGTGCGGCGCGTCGGGCAAGCTTGTCCAGGTATTGGTTTTGGGGTCGTACTCATCAAATAAGCCGTTGGTACCGTCATGGTGCCCGTGTAAAATGCCGCACACCAAATACAATTTCCCTTTATAAACCGCGGCCCCTGCGCCACCGCGACGGCGGTTTTCGGTCAGCCCGGCTAATTGCTGCCAGGTATCGGTTTTGGTATCATAAGCATAGGCATTGGCCAATGGTATTTGGTTGGGGTAATTACGGTCAGAAAAAGCATCAAGCACATAAACCTTGTCGCCAAGCCCGACAGCCTGGAAATGGTGCATGATCGAGGGCGCGGTAGCACCTTGTTTCCAGCTTGATGTTGTAGGATCATAGATGCCGACAGGTTGCGCCGGGGCATCGCCGCCAACCAGGTATATTTTATTGTTAACCGTAGCAAACCCGCATTCATTGCGAGACGGCGGTGTGTTGGTTGATGCCACTAATTCCCATTTGCCACCGGCCGGTTTATGAAAAGCAACAGCTGCAAGAAACAATGCGGGTAGTAAAACAAGAAACTTTTTCATATTGCTGAGATCAATAATTTTTAAACCAATTAAATAAGCCCCGGGTTTTACAAATCTTAATAAATAATTTTTGTACCCAAAGCCTGTATTGATTGATTTTTAACATGATAAACTTATCTTTGCGCTACCTTATCATTAAGTCCGCATGAAAATAAAATACCTCCTTCCCCTGATACTGATCGCGATACTCGCTATTGTCTCTTGTAAAAAAAGCAACCCTAATCCTTCTACTGGCAACACCGGTACTACTGGCGCGACTGGTACTACCGGAGCAACAGGGACTACGGGAACAAGCGGCACAACCGGATCAACCGGCGTTGATGTGTATGCCGTCAGCACTGTCAGCCAGCCCACACTTTGGAAAAACGATGCAGCAACTTTTTTTTCGGTTAATGGGTCTCAGGTATCAGCTGTTATTTCTTCAGGAAAGGATATTTATGTAGCTGGTTATACAATAATACAAAATAGCGGTGTTTATGTAGCTTGTTACTGGAAAAATGGTACTATAGTAAATCTGGGGGATGGCACAAACATAAGTGTAGCTAATGCTATAGCAGTACAGGGTAATGATGTGTACGTTGCCGGTACAGTTAATAACAAACCTGTATATTGGAAAAACGGCAGCGTGACCATGTTAACCTATATCGGACCAGAGGGTTCTGCTGAGGGCATTGCAGTAAATGGCACTGATGTTTATGTAAGCGGTACACACAGCTCATCAGATGCACCTTATAGAAGCATACCATGTTATTGGAAAAATGGAGAATTTAAAAACCTGGATGGCGACTTTTGGCGGGCTCAGACAAAGGCTATCGCTGTAAATGGTAATGATGTATATATAGTAGGATTTGCCAATGGTACTTATAGCCCGGCAGCTTCATCGACATATGATAGCGCAGTTTTCTGGAAAAATGGCGTTGCCCAAAAATTGGCAACTACTAAAAATGAATCAGATGCCGAAGGTATCGCTATCAGCAATGGCGATGTTTATATATCCGGATCTGTTTCTGATGGCATTAGTTTCGGTATTGCGTCAGCCGCATACTGGAAAAATGGCGTAATTAATATTATTCAGGATAACGCGATGACTAATTGTATTGCTGTGAAAGGAACTGACGTATACGTTGGCGGAGCATATATTACTACCACTCCCAGCAATATTAACAATACGCCTTATGTATATTATCATCCCGCCTGGTGGAAAAACGGCGTAATTACAAAACTTGGCGCCGAGTCACAGCTTGGTGAACTATATGGAATAGCCCTTGTTTCAAAATAAGGCTTTAAGTCCGTGTATCGTTATAAATGCTCACGTAACTTTCATAGCGGATAGTTCGATCCCGCCGTTTTCCAAGTTATTAATGCGATGCAGACGGGTTAAAATCATTATGCCCAAGGCCTTTTTTCATTGATTTTTAGCACGATAACGTATCTTTGCGGTACCTTGTCATCAAACCTGCATGAAAATAAAACTACTCTCACTGGTATTAATCACCACTTTCGCGTTAACCGGATGTAATAAAAGCAGCAATGACCCTAAGCCGGGTAATACAGGCACTACAGGCACTACAGGTACTACCGGAACAACCGGGACAATAGGTTCAACAGGCGTAGATGTATATACGATCACATCTAATCCGGTCACACTTTGGAAAAACGATACAGAAGTTCCATTTCAGGTAGTCGGATATGAATATAAAAGTGTTATTACCTCCGGAAAAGATGTCTATGTAACGGGCTGCACGGTATCAGGTAGCAACCGTATAGCCGGTTATTGGAAAAACGGAACATTGGTAAACCTGGCTGACAACAACAACGACAGCGAGGCCATTTCAATAGCAGTACAAGGTAATGACGTTTATGTAGTTGGTGTATTCAACAACAAACCCGCGTACTGGAAAAATGGTAAATTAAGCATCCTGCCATATAACGGCACAGAAGCTTACACAAGTGGTATTGCCATTAATGGTAATGATGTTTATATATGCGGATATTTTGACACGAGTAATGATAGTAAGAACTCAAGAATTGGACCTTGTTATTGGAAAAATGGAGTATTTACCAGCATGGATGGCGATTTTTACTTATCTGTACCATATGCTATTGCTATAAATGGAAATGACGTATATATCGTTGGATTTGCTAACGGTACTTACAATCCGCTTGCCGGATCAAAATTCGATAGTGCTGTTTGTTGGAAAAATGGCATCGCCCAAAAACTGGCTACTACTAAAAATGAATCAGCTGCCGAGGGCATAGCTATTAGCAATGGTGATATTTATATATGTGGATCCATATCAACTGATAACGGGCAAGGAACCTTTTCTGCTGTATACTGGAAAAATGGCACAATTAATATTGTTCAAGATCAGGCAGCAGCTTATGGTATTGCAGTACATGACAGTGACGTGTACATCTGCGGCGCATATTTTGTACCAGCTGGCCCCAATTCCGTACCTGCCGGCCCTTATTTTAATTATTATCCCTCGCGGTGGAAAAACGGTGTAATTACAAAGGTAGATAATCAAACAATAATAGGCACTATAAATGGAATTGCTCTTGCAGCAAAGTAGGGCTTCACGCCCGCGTATCGTTTCCGTTATAAATGCTCAGGTAGCTTTCATAGCGGGATAGCTCGATCTCGCCGTTTTCAAGGGCGGAGAGTACGGCGCAGCCCGGCTCGTTAATATGCTGGCAGTTGTTAAACTTGCAATCGTGCATGCGCTCACGCATCTCGGGGAAAAAGTGGCCCAGCTCCTGCTTCTCTATATCGATCACGCCCAATTCGCGAATGCCGGGGGTATCTATAATAAAACCGCCCTGCGGCAACTCAAACATTTCGGCAAAAGTGGTGGTGTGGGTGCCTTTATCGCTCCACTCAGATACCTCGCTGGTGCGCAGTTCAAGGTCAGGTAGCAGAGCATTGATCAGGCTTGATTTGCCCACACCCGAGTGGCCCGAAAATAAGGTTACTTTATCTTTTAACAGCTCCTGCACCTGGTTAATATTCGTGCCTTCCAATGCGGAGACAGAATAACAGGGGTAGCCTATTTTTTCGTAAACGGCTTTGTACTCATCCAGTATCTCAAGCCCTTCTTTGCTAAAAAGGTCCAGTTTATTGTAAACCAGTTTGGCGGGGATGTCATAGGCTTCGGCAGTAACTAAAAAACGGTCTATAAAACCCAGTGAGGTGCGCGGCGATGCCAGGGTTACTACCAGCAGGGCCTGGTCAAGATTAGCCGCTATGATCTGCCCCTGTTTTGACAAGTTGATGGATTTGCGGATAATATAATTTTTACGCTGCTGCAGGTTGGTGATAACGCCGGTTTGCTGTTCGGGCTCCAATTCAAAATCAACCACATCGCCAACAGCTAAGGGGTTGGTAGTGGTGATGCCCTTAATGCGGAACTTGCCTTTAATGCGGCAATCATATCTGTCGCCTTCAGGTGTCTGCACCTGGTACCAGCTTCCGGTTGATTTTGTAATTAGTCCCTGCATGAATATTAAACAGCAAAGGTAGTAATTCATGGCTCATTAATTTGCCATGAGTTATTAGCAACAACACTTTGTGGTTAAACCGGTGCTTTTTTCGTATTTTTGTATTGTACGATACGGCTTGATCTTCCTTCAAATCTTCCTCATTTTCAAATTAACTGAAAATAAAAAGGACGGCTCTATTAAGCGATAAAATAATCAATCAATTGACAATCAGTTCTTTGAATTAAAAACTTACTACCGGCATAAGTAACAATACCCGATAAATAGCAAATTTTACTACCGGCAAAAGGGCTGATGCCCGATAAATGACATTTTTTACTACCGGTATAATGCCCAATACTTGAAAAATGGCAATTTTTACTACGGGTATAAGGTCGAAAGCCGGTGTAAATTAATAGTGCCAATGTCAAGATAACCTGTAAATACTGTTAGCACAACAATTTTACCTATCTTGTACCACACAAAAAAACAGAGTGACATTTCAGGATTTTAATTTTAACGACGAGCTAACCGAAGGCATTACAAGTATGGGGTACACCACCCCGACACCTATACAGGGAATGGCTATTCCGCTTATCCTTGCAGGCAAGGATCTGATAGCTTGCGCACAGACAGGTACGGGTAAAACGGCAGCATTTTTATTGCCGGTTTTAGAGCAGATAGGCCGCACAAAAAAGGACCATACCAGCACCCTTATATTAACCCCAACCCGCGAGCTTGCACAGCAGATAGATCAGCAGGTTGAAGGGCTGGCCTACTTTACAGGCATAAGCTCCATAGCGGTTTTTGGCGGCGGCGATGGGCACGTTTACGAGCAGCAGCGCCGTGGTATACAGAACAATGTAAATATCATCATAGCCACACCCGGCAGGCTGATAGCCCACCTTACATCGGGCATTTTAAAGCTGAACAAGATCAACCATTTGATACTTGACGAGGCCGACCGGATGCTTGACATGGGCTTTTCTGATGATATTATGCGGATAATAAGCTACCTGCCTAAAGAACGGCAAACCTTGTTGTTCTCGGCTACGATGCCTGGGCGCATCCGTAACCTTGCTAAATCGGTGTTGCGTAACCCCGAGCAGATCAATATCGCCATATCGCAGCCGGCTGTGGGTATCGATCAGCAGATCTATCGCCTGCATGACCAGCAGAAAACACCTTTATTACAGCACCTTTTAAAAGACGGCAATTTTTTAAGCACTATTATTTTCGCTTCGCGGAAAGAAATTGTGAAAGCGTTGTATAAAGAGTTAAAGGGCATTCAGCTTAAAGCGGAAGCTTTCCATTCGGACCTTGAACAAAAGGAAAGGGAAGAGATATTGCTAAGGTTCAAGAACAAGCAGCTGCCTATCATAATCGGTACAGACGCGCTTTCGCGTGGTATTGATGTGGAGGGTATTGACCTGGTAATAAACTATGATGTACCCGGCGATGCCGAAGACTATATTCACCGCATTGGCCGTACCGCGCGTGCCGCAACTACTGGTACCGCTATAACTTTTGTTAATCACCGTGACGAACGCAGGTTAAAAGCCATTGAAGAACTGATGGACAGGAAAATAACCCAGCACCCGCTGCCTGAGCATTTGTTAAGCATAGTCGAGATAAAACAAGAGCCGAAACCAAATCAAAACCGAAATAACAGGGGCAAAAAACGCGTCTGGAAGAAAAAATAGAACCCCCTCTAATCTCCCCCGAGAGGAGACTTTAAAAATTTACGACATGAGAAGTACTTTACGTTTTAAATTAATTTTAGCAATACTTACGGCATCGGCAGGTATTACAGTAGCACAGGATGCGCCTAAGAAAACATCAGGTAACCCGATAGCCCAGGGCTGGTATGCCGACCCGGAAGCCAAAATATTTGGTAAAACTTACTGGGTTTATCCAACCTATTCAGCACCGTATAACCAGCAGGTTTATATGGATGCTTTCTCATCAACCGACCTGGTTAACTGGACAAAACACCCGCATGTTTTAGATAGTGCTAATGTTAAATGGGTTAAGCGCGCGCTATGGGCACCGGCCGTGACCGAAAAAGGCGGCAAGTATTATATTTTCTTCGGCGCTAACGATATTCAGAATAACCAGCAGGTGGGTGGTATTGGCGTTGCTGTTGCTGATAACCCTGCAGGACCATTTAAAGACTATTTAGGCAAACCACTGATAGGCCAGATCATTAATGGTGCACAACCTATAGACCAATTTGTGTTTAAAGATGATGACGGTAAATATTACATGATCTACGGAGGCTGGGGTCATTGCAACATTGTTAGGTTGAAGGATGACTTTACCGGTATTGAACCTATGGCTGATGGCGTAACTTACAAATCAATCACCCCGAAAGATTATGTGGAAGGCCCGGTGATGTTTAAACGCAAGGGTAAATATTATTTAATGTGGAGCGAAGGCGGCTGGACAGGCCCCGACTACCGCGTTGCTTATGCCATAGGCAATTCTCCTGTTGGTCCGTTTGAGCGTATTGATGTGATACTGAAACAAGATCCAACTATCGCTACCGGCGCGGGTCATCACTCGGTTATCAACATCCCGAAAACCGACGAGTGGTATATTGTTTATCATCGCCGCCCCCTTACCGAAACCGATGGTAACCACAGGGTAACCTGTATTGATAAAATGTATTTTGACAAGGACGGGCATATCCTGCCGGTGAAGATCACTAACGAGGGTGTATCTGCAAGAGTGATAAAATAGACAATCAGTTAGCCAGCAAATTTTGCGGCTCGACTAAGATTTGTGAGATTTTACTTTCATATTGCGCTAAAAGCCTGGCCTGGAAATTCCCGGGGTCAGGCTTAGCATAATGTTTGCCTACATCCATAGCCATTACAGACCCTTTTGAATTTACTTTTTTCTGCTCTGTTTTTTTAGCCCACCTGTTGGCTGTAACCCTCATCAGCATATCATCAATGGCATTACCGAAACGGTTGTTAAGTAATTTTTCAAACAATATCTTAAAAAGCGACGGCTTCAACGGCTTGGCAGACGAGATTCGCATGATCTTATTAGGCAGGTAATTCCTTGTCCAACTGTTGGCCGCGTAAAACTGTTCTATAATGGTATCGCCCTGTAAGGGGATAAGTGTAACAACTTCAATAGCGGTATAGATGGTTTTTTCTTTTATCTCTAACTGCGCTTCGTCTATATAATAGTTCATGCAGAAGTAGTCCTGCTTGTTTACCAGGAAAGTTAATTTTTTAAGCGTGTGCATCAGCGTGCGCGCTATCCACAAACGGTTTTTAGCAGTGATGATAAACAGGTCTATATCTGAATTTTCGTCAGCGTAATTTTTTGACAGGGAGCCGGAAATAGCGATACCCCGTACGTATGGGAACCTGATCAGCATATCGCCAACTTTGGCGGCGACTTTAATCAGCTCGGCGGCTTTTTTATTGCCGTTGTAGCGGCGCGCAATTAAGGCGTAATCGTTTTTTAAGGTATAAAAATTATTGAACTGGTAGACTGTACGCCCTGCTACCAGCGATTTGAGCGCATAATCAAAATCATGCTGCTCGTATTTATTCTTCAGAAATAAGTAGATCTCGCCGGCGGTTAACGGATATTTAAATATATCGAAATAGGCCAGCGTAGCTAATATGTTTTCTTTTGCGTCGTTCACGTTGATGATTACAGATTCTGTGCATTCGTTACGTAGTAATGACGAAACGATGCGGCAATAGGTTGCCCCCTTATCTAAATAAATTGACACATTTTGCTATTGTAACAGGGTGGTTACAAAGCAGGAGATTTTAGAAATGAAGTAGGTTTTTGTGGTCATATTATACATCTGCACTATCGTCAACCTTTCTCAATAAATTAATGCCAATGAAGTAAGGCAGCATAAAAGGAATAGCAGGTATGGAAACGACAAAATTTAAAGTAGCAAATGGCTCCGGCAAGGTAGGCGGCAATACGTCCAATAAAAAAAACAACAGGCTTATTAAAATGTAAATATTACAAGCGGCCGGCTTAAACCAGCCTGCTTTTTTCATAGACATAGTAAAAGCTGCAGTTGCTAAATAAACAAGGGCGGCCACCATCATATTGATATAGAAAAACTGATTGCGAAGCGGCAAGACCCATTCAGGTGTTTTTTGGGTTGATGATGCCGCTATGATGCGGTACAATTTAGTTAAATAAAATCCCCAAAAAGACATATCAATAAGAAAGATCGGGATGGCAATTTGGATAGCAATGAAACCAATCAAGGCGTAAATATTACCCGCCGTATTCTTCAACTTTTCTCTTAATATGGCATATCCAAAAGCAATTAGTACACCCATTGCAAGGAGGAAATAATACCTTGTTAATTGTTCGGTTGCAGATGCCACCCAATTTTTAGGGCTTTCGAAAGGAGGTGCCCCTAAACCGGCAAACATGGAAGAAAGCATGGTGGGCACAATGAAAAATAGCGCGCAGGCAACAAGATGTTTCTTTTCTTGGTCACCTGTTTTAATAACATGAGCCCCAAGAACCCACGTGGCTATAATCATTAAAACAACATTTATAAGCCAGATGGGTAAATAGATTTTATAACTGACATAGCCAATACCAAGACCAAAAACAATAGTTAAAACAGGAACAAGCGAAAGATACAGCTGGCTTAAATTGCGTTTAAATAGTTTTGATTGCATATTATTGAAAATCAAACTTTGAAAAATATTATCCTGCTAAACTATACGCTTGGCATTGTCTTTAACGAATGTATCCCAACCCGAATAAGATTTTTTGCTTCCGCTTTTGGCGGTACTTATTTTCTGGAAAGAATGGCAAACCGCTACGGCCAGCCCATCGGTGGCATCCAGAAAATCGGGCGTTTCTTTAAAGTTGAGCAGCCTTTGCAGCATGGCGGCTACCTGTTCTTTGGTGGCATTACCATTACCGGTTATAGATTGCTTGATCTTACGCGGTGAGTACTCGGTAACCTCTACACTGCGTGATAGAGCTGCCGCCATGGCCACGCCCTGCGCCCTGCCTAACTTTAGCATCACCTGTATGTTTTTACCATAAAATGGCGCTTCAATAGCCAGGCAATCTGGTTTGTAATTGTCTATCAGGGCTACGGTTTTTTCAAATATGCGCTGCAGTTTCAGCATGTGGTCGTCAATTTTATCCATCTTCACCACCCCAAGGCTGATCAGTTCGGCTTTTGACCCGGTTTCTTTTATCAACCCATAACCCATAACCGCGGTACCGGGGTCAATGCCTAAAATTATCCGCTCTTTGTTGTTTACTGCCTGCTGCATTCTGTGCTAAGTTAACCATTTTGCAGCATAGCCATGTATTCTTTTCTGCTGATCATCCTTGCCCCCATTGATTCCATATGATCTGTATGCACCTGGCAATCCAATAATTTATACTTACCTGTTTTAATGAAGCTGATCAGCGCGGTCTTTGATGCGTTACTTACCTTACTGAACATGCTTTCGCCGCAAAAAACATCGCCGACGGCCACGCCGTACATACCGCCAACCAGGTCGCCGTCCTGCCACACTTCTACCGAATGGGCGTGTCCCTGTTCATGAAGTTTTATGTAAGCATTTATCATATCCTCAGTTATCCACGTACCATCCTGTCCGGGGCGGTCTGCAGCCGAGCAGGCCTGGATCACTTCAGCAAAACATTCATCATAAGTTATTTTAAAACGGCCCGAATTGAGCACCCGCCTCATGCTCGACGAAACATTCAACTCGGCCGGGAAAAGCACAAAGCGTTCATGCGGCGAATACCATAATATCGGCGTATCATCACTATACCAGGGGAAGATGCCACTTTGGTAGGCTAATACTAAACGTTCTGTAGACAGGTCGCCGCCAACAGCCAGCAAACCGTCAGGCTCGGCCAGTTCAGGGTCGGGGAATAATAAACGTTCATTAAGCCTGAATATCATTGGGCAAATTTAACCGTTCTTAATTAATTGCTAACGGCATTAAACTATTTGTTAAATTAGCAATCATACCTTTTGTAACAACACCAGGTGTATGGCCAATCTTAAGCAAATCAAACACTTAACATCGCGCGCCGGCTTCGGTATGGGGTTCGATGAATTTAAGGCTTCCGACGGCAATTCGGTTAAACAAGCTGTAAAAGATCTTTTTGCGGCATCGGCAAATTATGAGCCACTCGCTATTGTAAACAACACTGTCGATTACAGCATGGTGGTTAAAGGCGACAAATCTACCCGTAAAATGTTTATGCAGGAGCAGCGACGCGAAGAAAAGGAGCTTAACCTGGGCTGGATAAAGCAAATGAGCACCACCCAGGGTACTTTGCGCGAAAAGATGGCCCTGTTTTGGAACAATCATTTTGCCTGCCGTGCCAAACAGGGCGCATATACCCAGCAACTGGCCAATATCCAGCGCAGTAATGCCCTGGGTAATTTTAAAGCCATGACGCTTGAGATCAGCAAATCGCCGGCGATGCTTCAGTTTTTAAATAATCAGCAAAATTTAAAAGGGCACCCTAATGAGAATTTCGCGCGCGAGCTGATGGAGCTTTTTACCATTGGCCGCGGTAACTATACTGAGCAGGATGTTAAAGAATCGGCCCGGGCCTTTACCGGTTGGGGTTTTGACCGTAACGGCGAGTTTAAATTTCGCCCTTTTGTGCATGATAACGGGCAGAAAACTTTCTTGGGTAAGACCGGGAACTTTAAGGGTGAGGATATTATCGATATCCTGTTCGGGAAAAAAGAAACGGCGCGTTTTGTCGGCAATAAACTCTACAAATACCTGGTAAATGAAACACCCGACCCTGCACATGTTGACACCATGGCTGACGTGTTTTACAATGCAAACTACGAGATAAAACCTTTATTGGAATATGTTTTTACAGCAGATTGGTTTTACGGGGATAAAAACGTGGGCAACCTGGTTAAATCGCCGGTCGAACTGATCGTGGGCCTGAACAGGCAGTTTGGCATTAATTATCAACGCCCTGAAGTATTGCTGCAATTTCAAAAAGTATTGGGGCAGGTATTGTTTTATCCGCCCAATGTTGCCGGCTGGCCCGGCGGACGCAGCTGGATAGATAGTTCGTCGTTAATGTATCGCCTAAAAATACCATCGACAGTACTGAATGGCGGTGTCATAGATTTTACAGGTAAAGCTGACCCGGAAGACGAAGCGTTTCTAGCTACCATGCACACGCAGCAGGAAAATGTAAACATGCGGGTACAGGCACAGCCTGATTGGAACAAGTTTTTAGGGGAGATCCCTAAAGGCATGAATAAAACAAGCATTGCCGAATTTATGTTACAACCTAAGTTGAGCAACGCGTTAATGAGCAGTATCAATCAATCAACAAATATAAAAGCGATGGTGATAGAAGTGGTTTCGTCGCCGGAATATCAGTTAAGTTAAGTCTGATTTATTGAATTAATGAATGACTGAATTTTATAACAAGTTGCTAAATCAATAATTGTATAATTCAATAACTCAATAATTATTGGGGGTATGAATAATTCAAAACATATAAAGCATTTGTACGCCAGGGCCGGTTTCGGGATCAGGTTTGAGGACCTGCATGACCGCGAGAACTGGTCTATCAAAAAAAGTGTGCGCAAGCTTTTTAAGGCTTCTGAAAAAATCGAACCACTTAATGCCGTTACCGAAAATATCGACCTGAGGCCGCGCGATTATAAGACTATGACTGACGATGAAAAACGGCAGTTAAACCAGGATCGTAACATGCAGGACAAGGCATTAAACGATGCCTGGATAAAGCAGCTTAGCAATGCCGATGCCCAGTTGCGCGAAAAGATGACCTTGTTTTGGCATAACCATTTTGCGTGTAATATTGGTAATGCGTTTTATCAGCAGCAATTAAACAATGTTGAGCGTACCTATGCCCTGGGTAATTTTAAAACTTTGTTATTGCAGGTATCGCAAACGCCGGCCATGCTGCAGTTTTTAAATAACCAGCAAAATCAGAAAGGGCACCCTAACGAGAACTTCGCGCGCGAGCTGATGGAGCTTTTTACCTTGGGCCGTGGACATTATACCGAGCAGGATGTTAAAGAGTCGGCACGGGCGTTTACCGGCTGGGCCTATAATGGTAAGGACGGTACGTATAAGTTCAATACCCGCGGGCATGACGATGGTATTAAAACATTTCTAAACAATACCGCCAATTTTTGCGGGGAGGATATCCTGAATATCATTACGGAAAACAAACAGACCGCTGTGTTTATCTGCACCAAGCTGTATCGTTATTTTGTGAATGAACTACCTGACGATGCCCACGTAGCGCAAATGGCAGACGTGTTTTATAAAGAAAATTATGAGATAACGCCGCTGCTGAAATTCATGTTTTTAGCAGATTGGTTTTATGACGATAAAAACATAGGCAACCTGGTAAAATCGCCGGTTGATTTTTTGGTGGGGCTAAACCGCCAGTTTTATATCAACTATCAAAATCCTGACGTGCTGATCCAGTTTCAGCGCGCACTGGGGCAGGTGCTGTTCAGGCCGCCAAATGTTGCCGGCTGGCCCGGCGGCAGATCCTGGATAGATAGTTCGTCGTTGATGTACAGGATGAAGATCCCGTCGACCATATTAAACGCGGGGCTGATAGATTTTACAGGTAAGGCTACGCCCGAGGATGAAGCCTACCTGGCATCGCAGCGCAAACAGCAGTTAAATGTGATAAAGCGGGTACAGGCGCAACCCGACTGGGATAAATTTTTAAAAGATATCCCGAAGGATACCACGCACGAAGAAATAGCCCGGTTTATGTTAGAGCCGGATCTGAATAAAACAGTAATTGACGAAATAAACAGGCCGGGTGATTTGAAATCGGTTGTGATACAGATCGTATCAACGCCGGAGTATCAGTTGTGCTAAGCCCCCTAACCCCCTAAAGGGGGAACAACAGAGGGTAGAATTACTTAATAGTAAAAAAGAAATTAATCAAAAGCTCCCCCTTTAGGGGGCTGGGGGGTTAAGGTTATGGAAAGAAGACAATTTTTAAAGAACACCGCGTTAGTATCAGGCGCGTTTATGGTGCCGGCATTTTTGAAACCGCTGGAAGCTATTGCAAAAAGCGATATTACCGGGCATAAAAACCTGGTGATTATTCAGCTTTCGGGCGGTAATGACGGGTTGAATACCGTGATACCTTATGGTAACGATATCTATTATCAAAAGCGTAAAACCATAGCTATCAATAAGCCTGATGTAATTACGCTTAACGATATGCAGGGGCTTAACCCTAACCTGTCAGCTTTAAAAGAGATCTACGACCAGGGGTGGATGAGCATTGTTAATTCGGTAGGTTACCCAAATCCCGACAGGTCGCATTTTCGGTCGATGGATATCTGGCAGACAGGCAGCGACAGCAACCAGTTTTTAAGTACCGGCTGGATAGGGCGTTACCTGGATTCAAATTGCCAGACCTGTAAGAATCCATACACCGCTATTGAGGTGGATGATACCCTCTCATTGGCCATGAAAGGCACCAAGATGAAAGGTATTGCGGTGCAGGACCCTAATAAACTGTTCCAAACTACGCGCGAGCCCTTTTTTAAAGACCTGGTGCATGACCATGGCGATGCCAATTTGAACGAGGATAATCTGGGTTACCTGTATAAAACCATGATCGAAACCTATTCATCGGCAGATTATATTCAGAAGACATCAAAGACCTATAATGTTACCGCGCAATACCCTAATACGGCTTTGGGTAACCAGCTTAAAAATGTATCTAAATTTATTAATTCGGGTTTAGATACAAGAGTTTATTATGTTTCATTAAGCGGTTTTGATACACACGTGGGCCAGCAGAACCAACAGGGGCGCCAGTTAAAAATTTATGGCGATGCTGTGGCAGCTTTCATTAAAGATCTGAAAGCAACGGGCAAGTTGGATGACACACTGGTTATGACCTTCTCTGAATTTGGCCGCCGGGTTGAGCAAAACGCCAGCAATGGCACCGACCACGGTACAGCTAACAATGTATTTATGTTTGGCGGTAAACTAAAGAAACAAGGCATATTTAACGATGCGCCCGACCTGACCACGCTTGATAACGGAGATTTAAAATACCAGGTAGATTTCAGGGATATTTACGCCACCCTGCTTGATAAATGGCTTGACGTAAACAACAGCCAGGTGTTAAGTAAGAATTTTGCGGGGCTGGATCTTGTTAATGTTTAATGATCAACTGTCATTCTGAGCATAGCGAAGAATCTTCTACGTGTGATTAGAACGCCGGACTATCTTTTATAAGATTCTTCGCTATGCTCAGAATGACAAACTCGGTTGCTATAATCCAGTCGTTAACTTCTCAATGATCTCTTTGGCAGTCAGTTTCTCTTGTATGCCCGATGTCATATCCTTAAATGTAAGCGCACCGCTTTGCATCTCATCGCTGCCGATAACAACTGTGTAAGGAATGTTTTTGTTATTCGCGTAATCCAGTTGTTTTTTGATCTTGGCGCCGGCAGGGTATAGTTCCGTATTGATATCGTTGTCGCGAAGTTGTTGTAATAACGGTAAGGCAAACAGCTCGCCGTCCTTATCAAAACAACAGATCAAAACCCGGGTACTTTGGTTGGCATCTTCGGGAAAAAGGTCAAGTTCTTCCATTACATCATAGATCCGGTCGGCACCGAAGGAGATACCTGCGCCGGTTAATCCTTTTAAGCCGAACATACCGGTAAGGTCATCATAACGGCCGCCGCCGCCAATGCTGCCCATGGCAACCTCGTTTGTTTTAACCTCGAAGATAGCGCCGGTATAATAGTTCAAGCCGCGGGCAAGGGTAATGTCTAACTCTATCGTAGCGTTTTGTAAGTTAAAGTGATTGATATAGCTAAATACGGTTTCAATTTCTTCACAGCCTTTTAAACCTATTGCTGATGTGGCCAAGGCGGTGCGCAGGCTTTGCAGTTTGGTGGTGTTGCTACCTTCCAATAAAATAACCGGTTTTAACTGTTCGATATCTTCGGGCGTAAAGCCTCTTTCCAGCAATTCTTTTATTACGCCATCAAGCCCGATCTTGTCTAATTTATCAATGGCTACAGTCAGATCAATGATGTTATCACTTTTTCCTATAATCTCAGCTATTCCAGATAGAATTTTTCTATTATTTATTTTTATGGTAAAATCTTTCAGTCCCAGGTTGCTTAAAGCTTCGTCGTAGATCAATATAAATTCGGCTTCGTTCAACAGCGAATCAGACCCAACCACATCGGCGTCGCACTGAAAGAACTCGCGGTAGCGGCCCTTTTGCGGTCTGTCTGCACGCCATACCGGCTGCACTTGGAAACGCTTGAAAGGAAAAGTGATCTCATTTTGATGCTGCACAACATAACGGGCGAAAGGTACGGTTAGATCGTAGCGGAGGGCTTTTTCTGAAATATCAGGCGTCAGCATTTTTGAATTTAAATTCTCTTTAATAATATTGAGAATGTGCGATTCCTGTGAGCTTATAACTTCTTTTGTCTTGTCTATATGAGATTTGAAAATTTCAGCATTTTCTTGACTCATGTTTTCAATGTTGCTTTTAAATTTTAGATCCTCACTAAAAAGGTTGCTAATTTTTTCTAAAGTATTCTTAAGAATATTTGACTTCTCAATGTACTCGCCACTATCCAATATCTTAAACATCAACTTATCACCTTCATCACCATACTTACCCGTAAGGGTTGACAGGTTCTCCATCGACGGCGTTTCTATTTGCAGATAGCCATATTTGCGAAAAACTGCTTTAATGGTATCAAAAATAAAATTACGCTTTGCCATTTCGGCAGGCGAGAAGTCGCGGGTACCTTTAGGTACAGATGGTTTTATAGCAGCCATGCGGCAAATGTACAAAAAAGAGGGGGATAGTGTAAACTCTGCTTATACGGGAATATCCGGTTACATTATATAGCGATGGGTTTAAAACCCACCGCTATGGTATAATTTCATAAAATTACTTTTAAGCTGCCGCGATTAACAATTTCTAAATTATACACTCTTAAAACAAGCTGTTTTTGCCATCCTGTTAATTTTTTTATGATTATTTAAGAATACTATAAATATGTATTTAATTATAGATTTTAACTATAACACATATAGAATACTAATATATTTTCACAGCCAAATGGCGTATATTTGTTCAAAATTAAAAACACACATCATAATATGATTACAATAGGAGAAAAATTTCCGGCATTTTCAAAAACAGCCGTAGTTAGCTTAGAAAAAGGAAAAGAGTTTGAAACATTGACTTCAGAATTTTTGGTTAATGACGACAACGTTTGGACAGTAATGTTCTGGTGGCCAAAAGATTTTACTTTTGTTTGCCCTACAGAGATTGCTGAATTTAACAAAAACTTTGGCGAGTTCCGTGACCGCGAAACCCGTTTGATCGGCGCTTCAACTGATTCTGAATTTGTTCACGCTGCATGGAGAACACATCATGACGACCTGCGCGACTTGAAATTCCCGATGCTGGCTGATACTTCAAAATCATTGGCAGAAGAGCTGGGTATTTTAGAGCCTAACGAAAAAATTGCTTACCGTGCTACTTTCATCATTGACCCTACAGGTATTGTACGTTGGGTTTGCGTTAACGACCTGAGCGTAGGCCGTAACGTTAAAGAAGTATTGCGTGTACTTGATGGTTTACAAACTGACGAGCTTTGCCCATGCAACTGGGAAAAAGGACAGGAAACGTTAACCGTTTAATGATTTAAAGATCCCCGGTAAAACGGGGATTTTTTGTTAATTATAATTAAACAGCTATCATGAGCGAAAGCACAGAAACAATAAACGAATTATTGCAAAGCATAGGCGTGGATACCGCTTACCGTACCGCCAGCCTTACTTTGCTTGAACAAGGCGAGTCGCGCTATTTACGCGACCTGAAATTAAATTTTACCAGCACCCTAACTTCCGAGCATTTAAGCACCAAAGAATGCGCGCTGCTGGGTTTAAGCGTGGCGGTTAACAACAACAACTTACCGCTGACCAACTTTTTTAACAAATACGCGGCAGACCAGGGTGCAACTAAGGAAGAAATAGCCGAGGCGGCAGCCTGCGCGTCTTTATTGGCATCAAATAATATCTTCTACCGTTTCAGGCATTTTACGCAAAAAGAAAAATATAGCCAGATCCCGGCACGTATCCGCATGCAGATCATGATGAAACCTGTAACCGGCAAAGAATTTTTCGAACTGATGAGCCTTACTATATCGGCTGTTAATGGCTGCGAAATGTGCGTTAACGCGCACGAGGACTCATTAATTAAGCTTGGAACTACCGAAGAACGCATCTTTGACGCTGTCAGAATAGCATCATTAATTACATCAACCGGAAAAATTGTATTTTAATTTGGTTGTAATTTTCGATATTTATATCTAATTTTAATATAATGGGCCATTGCTTGTCTAAACAACATGGGCAATGGCTTGTTATTGATTAAACAGATATTAACTACCATCCCCCATGGCCGAAAAAAAGATAACCATCCTCTATGTAGATGACGAAGAAAACAACCTGTTTTCTTTCAAAGCAGCTTTCCGGATAAAATACCAGATCTATACTGCTATAAGTGGCGATGAAGCATTAAAAATGCTTGGTGAAAAACCCGTACACATCATCATTACAGATCAGCGCATGCCTAACATGACAGGCGTTGAGTTCCTGGAAAAGGTTATTGAAACACATCCGGACCCCATGAGGATATTGTTAACCGGCTATGCCGATATGGGCGCAGTTGTTGACGCGGTAAACAAAGGCAAGATCTTTCATTACCTGACCAAACCATGGAACGAAGAAGAGTTGGATATGACCATTACCCGTGCATATGACGCTTATCTTGAAAAATTAAAGCTTAAAGAAGAGAATGAAAAGCTGGAAACATCAAATGACCAGCTGGAATTTTTATTAAGGCAAAAACTATTGTCGTAAGCTAAAAGATCAAACACCCGTTTCGAGATTATATTCTTTACCTACTTTTGTAAGCAAAGTGTTTAACCCGGTGGCGGTTACGGGCTTGGTTACCCGGGCTTTAAACGATTTATAAGACCTGATCAGGTTAATGTCTGATACCTCGACAGACGAAGTAAGCGCTACTATATAGTATTTTTCCTGGATCTTTGGGTCAAGCTTTTCAAATTGCTCAACAAACTCAAACCCGTTCATTAAGGGCATATAAATATCCAGGAATACAAGGATAATTTTGATGCCCTCGTCATAGTCAGGGTGGGCAATATGCTCAAGGGCCTGGTAGGGGTTAAGGAAACTTTTAACATTAAAATTTTTATTTGCATTGGTTATCACTTTACGGGCAATAAAGTGGTCCAGTTCGGTATCATCAATAATTATGAATGATAGGTCTTTCATGCAAATTTATTTGGTCGGTACGGTAACCTTAAATGTGGTGCCTTTATTTAAAACAGAATTAACTTCAATCTGGCCATTTAGTTTTAATAAGGCGCTTTTTACGTTGTATAAGCCAAACCCTGACCCCGACTCCTGCGAACTTGCCCGGTAAAACAGGTTAAAGATCTCGCCAAGGTGGTTGCCTAATATACCAATGCCGGTGTCGCTTACTACAATGGTTGCTACGCCTTTATTTACTTCAATATTCAATTCAACCAGTTTAGCGTCGTTATTTTTATTCTGATACTTAAACGCGTTAGACAATAAGTTATTCAAAATCAGCTTTAAAGGTACGGTATCGCTTCTAAAAGGCTCGCGCTGGTTTATATTTACTTTGAAAGTGATGTCGGCACTGTTTGAGAAAACTTTGTAAATATCCCTGAACTCATCGGTCATCTTTTTAAAGTCTATCTCGCAAATCTGCAACTCGCCGCGCTGCAGGCTGTAATAATCATGCATGCTCAAAATGTAGGTGTCCAGCTTTTTAAGGGATTTTTCCATTAAAAAAAGCATTTCCTTCATTTCGGCAATATCATACATTTCGCGGGCAACGTTTATCGCCCCTAAAATACCCGACAAAGGCCCGCGGATATCATGGCTTACGCTATAAGCAAATTTATCAAGCTCGCTGTAAGCTTTTTGCAGTTCTTCGTTCTTGATAGCCAGCATAGAGTTGGCCTGGTAAAATTTGTTGGCTTCTTCAATGGCCGAGATCAGCTCAGCCTCTGCCCATGGCTTTTTGACAAACCTGAAAATGTTGCCCCTATTTATAGAGTCAATAACCGCTTCAATATCCGTGTAGGCCGTTATCAATATGCGCATTGGCAACGGGTGCGTACTGCGGATCCCCTCAAAAAACTCAACCCCGGTTTTAACCGGCATACGCTGATCACAAAATATTACCCGGATATCGGGATGCTTTTCAAGGTGCTCCATGGCACCCGGAATGTTTACTGCGGTGAATACCTGGTAATCAAGTCTTAAAGTAGCTTTAAAACCGGTAAGATTATCCATCTCATCATCCAAATACAGTATTTTAATTTTTTCTGCCATTATTGTGATTTTTAAGTGCAGTTAGGTTTAATTGGTTTAGTATAAAAAGACAAAACTTGTATACGCAAGTTAGACAAGTTTTGTGTCGTAAATGGCAGGTATTTTCAAAATAAACTCCGTGCCTTTACCAACTTCAGAATTAACTATAATTTGCCCATTGTGCTTCTTAATAGTATTGTATGCAATACTCATACCCAAACCTGTTCCTTCGCCTACTTCTTTGGTAGTAAAAAATGGCTCAAAGATCTTCTTCATGGTCTGCTCACTCATGCCTATACCGTTATCAGCAATAGTAATGGTTACATCTTCGTCGTCATTCTCTGTTTTGATCAGGATCTCCCCACCCTCTTTGTCTCCAAATTTCTTCTCTACAGCATAGATCCCGTTTGATAAAATATTCAGGAATACCTGGTTCAGCTTACCGGCGTAACATTCAATAAGCGGCAGTTCAGCATATTCCTTAATTATTTTTATCCGGTTATTTAAAAGGTTATTTGCTATTACTAACGTCGAGTCAAGCCCCTCGTTCATATCTGCTCTTTTCAGATCATCTTCATCAAGGCGCGAAAATATTTTAAGTCCCTTAACAATTTCGGCGGTACGCGACGCCCCTTCGTAAATGCCCTTTATTAAATGCTTGATCTCCATCACCAAATAGTCGAAGTCCATTTCTTCTTTGTAATCTTCTATTTGCTTTTTCTTCTCGGCTATTGATAGATCAGACTGACTTACGCGCTCAATGTTACTCATTACATCTAAAATCATTTCAACATCGCGTTTTAGCGGATTAATATTTGAGGTGACAAAGTTGATTGGGTTATTGATCTCATGCGCTATACCGGCGGTTAACTGACCAAGTGATGCCATTTTTTCTGACTCGACCAGCTGGCTTTGAGCTTGTTTCAGATCTTCAAGCGATTCGTTCAACTCATGCGTACGCTCTTCAACTTTCGATTCCAGCATTACGTTTTGCATCCTTACAATACGCTCATTTTCTTGCAAAGTGCGCAGCACTTCGGCTTGCGACGCTTCTTTTTCGCCTTTTAAAATATTGATCTTATTAGCCAGCGCGAAGGACAGGAATACGGCCTCTAAAGCAGAACCGATCTCGACCGAGTGAACCGTAAAAAGGTTATACGGAACGATATTAAAATCTTTAAATACAAAGATCAAGATACTGGTAAAGAAGATAGACCAGCTTATTAAAAAGAATTTAGCTGATGCCTGTTTTTTACGATAAGCAGCCGTAGCAATTACCATAAGTAATATAGAAACGATAGCTGCCGTAGGATTAACTACCTGGAACGCTACAACCCCATTGCCCGACAACAACAAGATCATAGCAATGGTATATAAACCTACAGTTACATTAAGCGCTATATTAAGCTTGGGTACAATTACTTTGGTATGTAAAAAAGACTTGGCAAACATAATGGTGGCCACACCAGACATTACTCCGCAAAAAATAACCATGTTTTTTGATAGCCAGACATTGTCTGTCCATAAAAAACGGTGTGAATAACCCAGCAAGGTCATTTGGGTTAACGTTACCCAAAAAATGTAGTGGCAGTAAACAATGTAATCCTTGTCCTTAGTGGTAAAGTAAATAAACAAGTTATACAACAACATCACCAGCATAATGCCCAGGTAAATGCCGCTGCGGGTATCGGTAGTACTAATTTCGGGGACAATGGTTTGCGCCGTTTTTAAACTTAATGGGGCAAGGATCTGTTGCGTGCTTTTAAGCCGAACATAACAGTCAACGGCTTCGCCTTTTTTAAGCGGGATATTGAACAGGTAAAATTGATGGCTGTAAGGTTTGTTTCTCAAGGGCAGGATATTTGAGCTTTTTACGCTGTCAACCTGCGTACCTCTAACTATATACAGGTCTGCATCGTCAATTATCGGGTTAGATATGTCTAATATTACCTTATCCAGCTCTGAATCATTTATCAGCCTGAATTTTATCCAGTTATTGTACGGGCTGATACCCAGGTTAGGTACGGCCAGGGTACTTGCCTTAAACAAAGCCGGCGACTGGCTTATTTTGCTAAAACTTAATTTATTGGTTACATCCTGGTATAAATAAACATCTTTACCAAAATAGCCCTGCTTTAGCGTATTGTTAACGCTTACAACATTTTGCGCATGTGTAAGGGTACTTATTATTAAAAATAAGATAGCTAAAGCCGATGTCTTTAAGTATTGCATTGTATTTTTTTATAAGGTTAGGTACTAACGACGAAGTAAATGTACTTACATTTTAAAAATTTCGTCGAGATCTACATAATAACGTCCCGATTGCGTGTGCTCTCCTAATAATATCTTGCGTGCAATGTCGGTAGTAATAGCGCCCCCAAGTACTACAGACGATGCCAGCTGCGGCCAGGTATTGATGGTTTTACCTATTTCGGCCATTGATAGTTTCATCCTTTCTGATAATGAATCAAATGAAAGTATGGACATCAAAATACCCTGGCGGTTCTCATCCGTTACTTTTATGCCGTTATTCTCTATAAACGCGTCAAGATAGCCGTGCATTATGCCCCTGTCTTTTTCAATGTCAAAACGCTCAACATCCAGCATACCGCGGTCGTTGGTGTCCATTACAACGGGTATCTGCAGCTCTTTGGCTTTAAAACGGCTGTCTAACTTAATATCTATACCGTCGCAAACTTCAATAAACAGGTCAAGGTTACCGCCGCCGGTAAAAAACTCATCCATGTTTTGCTTGTGCAGGCCGTCGCTAAATATCTTAACTTTTATAAAAGGGTCTATTTCAACAATCTCGCGGGCGGCTATCACTGTTTTATTCAGGCCCAGGTTGTGTGACCCGGCACGGATGCGGTTTAAGTTGCTCAGTTCGGCAGTGTCAAAATCTGCCAGGCGCAACTCGCCGCAAATGCGTTCCATAGCCATAGTTAACGCTATCGACTGCCCTACAGATAAGCCAACTATACCTATCGCCTTTGTTTTTAATAATAACTGTTCTTCGCGGGTTATTTTGTTGTGGTTACGATTGGTGCGCACCTCAACAAACTCATCCTCATCCAACAAATGCACCAGGCGTTTTGACCAGGGGTAATAAACCCATACGCCGTACTCATTTATATCTTTGCCGGCAAGATGATTGGTGATCAATTCGGGGTATTCGTCATCACTGATCTTTACTGAGGGACGCTCACTTTTAACCAACTCCTGTAGCTGTCCGTAAATTTCGTCCTGGATAAATAATACTTCGCCATCCTGTACCAGGCGGTCAAATTCCTGCTTGTCTGACGGTTTATCAATTCGCAAAATAATTGGCACATAAGCTTGCTTCAGTTGTGCTGAGCTTTCCAATAAACTTGCAATATTCCTCATTTGTTTAAAATTAGTAATAGCTATACGCAAAACTATGCAGAATGGTTAGCTTTTTAGGTTAGTTATTATAGAAAATCCCACTCTTTATTGCCGACATTAGGATTTAGCATATTTTTTTCAGCATTGGCTATTGTTGCCTTTAAATCCCACTTATCAAGGTTAGGTATCTGGGTTTCGTAGTGTATAGTTATCTTTTTGCCGCGTAATTCTTCCTCGCGCACCGTATTTAAATTATTACGGATCTTCATGATGGCCGTCTTATCCTCCTCGTAAGCTTTGCTTAAGGTAGGCACATCCCTAAGCAGCATGGTCGTGGCAATAAGATCAAGCTTAGGGTAATAAAACGTACCGTCGTTACCTATACTTGCCTCCAACTGCATGCCCACAGCCTCAACCGGTTTTACCGTATATGGGGCACATAACGCAAACAGCGATTGTAAACCAATTTGGTAAGAGATGGCCACAGCCGCACGGATCAAAAAGATACTGCCTACACCATAACCGGCAATCTCTCTCGAGTTCCACAAGCCGCAGAGCTCGCCGGTGCCATGCTGCGCGTATTTCCAAACCAGTTCAAATACAGATCTGTCCATAGCGTAAGTCGCGGTTTCAAGCGGCAACAATTCTGTACCGCCGGATACATGCACCCGGGCCCCGCCAAATACACGCTTGCCGTCTAACGACTCAACAACGATAACAAAAGCGGCGGGGTTATTCACCCATTCGTTTTTACTATATGATACCTTAGTAACACCAATGTTTGTTAATACATGCGTATGCCCTTCAATAAAAAGCGCGCAGGTTTGCGGTTCATCGATGGCTCTGAACGCTCTTAGTCGTACTTCCGGGTTTTCTTTATTTATAAGGCCATCCATTAGTTGGTGTTAACAAGGCAAATCAATAGTGTAAATTTTAAAGGGTGAGCCTTAAAATAGTCAAATAATCAATAGTGTTCTTTGTACAATATGCTTAAAATCAATCCGATCAGCAAAATTGACTTTAAATCGTATTGCTTGTAGGTTTAATCACGGAAAATTAACAATTAATTTCCAAAAAAATCAGGCAAATAAATCATTAAACAGGCAAATGTTATTTAATTAAAGCGCTTGTTTTTAGTATTTTGCTGATTGTTATGGATTTAAGTAATAATTAATGAGCTGTGATTATTGATGGTTTACATAAAGTTAATAATATATTTTTAATATACTGCTATACAGATATGTATAAATTGCCGTTATTGTGTATAATTGAAATCAGGTTATAGCCGTAAATCATACTAAATGAGTAAACATTTCCTAAAATATCTTCCGGCACTATTCTTATTGGTATTTGCAGCTTCCTGTAAAAAGGATGCTAAAGTGCCCCCTACCGTTACGCAGCCTTCCAACTTTGCTAAACTGGGGCTATACGAACAGGTAAGCGGCAGCAACAGGCGCGTGTTTATTGCCGTATCAAAAATTGGTACCGTTAGTACAACAGATTACGGGCTGGTTTTTGATACTGGATCAACCGGGCTGACAATTGATGCCAGCGGAATTATCCCCGCGTCGATGATCACGTCAAGCGGTTTCCAAATAACCGGTGACTCAGTTAATGTTAACGGCATCACCATAACATCGCAAACCGCTACCTTAACTTACGGTGGTGTTGACGGCTCTATAAAAGAATATGGTAACCTGGCCTACGCGCCGGTAACCATTGGCGATGGCAACGGCAATGTCACTACACCGCGCATTCCCATATTTTTATATTATAAAGTTGTTAACGTAAATACAGGTACGCAGCTTGCTGCCCATTCGGCCGACGTTTTTGGCGTAGGGCCGGGTGTAAGCGCGACAGCGAGGGCTATTGCCAGTCCCTTAAGTTATTTTAAACTGCCGGATAATATTACCAGCGGGTTTAGGTTAGCCATGCTTAATTCGACAAATTTTAGCGCTACCGCTACTTATACTGCGGGCTTATTATATATCGGCTTAACGTCCGACGATCTGAACGCGTCGAATTTTATAATGCACCCGCTTACCTACAATGCTATAGCAGGTTATCAGCCAAACATTAAGTCAACCATAACTTATAACGGGCAAAATGTGCCCGGCACCATATTGTTTGATACCGGCACCCCTGCTACCACTATTATTGAGAACAGCGCGGCCACAAGCAATTCTGCGGCGCTGCCTGCCAATACGGTTGTTTCTATTACCACCGACCAGGGTTTTAGCTACCAGTACACCACCGGCACCGACCTTAATTTAACCGAAGTGCAGAACCCATCATACTCAAACGACCGCAGAACAATTTTCAGCATCGATTTTTTCCTGAGTAATGAGTACCTGCTTGATTATACCAATCACCGCATCGGCCTAAAGAATAATTAGCGTAACTTGGCTTAATGTACACCGCCCTGCTTGAACATATGCGTAAATATGTGGTGATTAGTGATGCCGAGGCTGATCTGATCTGCAGCAGGCTTAAAATAACTACCGTTAAAAAGAAAACCTTTTTGCTTAAAGCGGGTAAAGTATGCCGGTTCAATTACTTTGTAAGTAAAGGGTTGCTGCGCTTGTACTTTATCAATAAAAAAGAGCAGGAACAAATAACGCAGTTTGGCCTTGAAGGCTGGTGGATAACCGACTATGACAGCCTTGATACCCAAAAGCCATCGCGCTTTTATATTCAGGCTATTGAGGATGCCGAGGTGATTGCCTGGAGTGTGGATGTGCAAGAAGAACTGATCAAAGCCATACCTCAATTAGATACCTATTTCAGGAAAGTGATACAGCGCGCCTATGCCGCCGCGCAGCGCAGGATAGAGTATATTTATTCTTATACTGACGAAGAACGCTATCGCAACTTTAGCCAGAACTTCCCCGGGTTTATGCAGCGTGTGCCGCAGTATATGCTGGCTTCTTACCTGGGTTTTACACCACAATTTCTGAGTAAGATCCGCGCCAAGAAGGCTTGATTTCTTAATCCTGATTAATTTTTTGAAGAGTGTTTAATGCTCAACTTTGCTTGTACAAAAACACATACAATCATGAGCAAAAGAATAAATATCCTGCAATTAGAACCCGATGCTTATAAAGCTATAATGGTTCTTGAAAACTACCTTACCAACAGCGGTATCAAAAAAACACATTGGGAATTGATAAAGATCCGCGCGTCGCAAATTAACGGCTGTGCCTATTGCCTGGACATGCATAGCCGCGAGGCCCGAAATCATGGCGAAACCGAACAGCGCATTTACGTTTTAAACGCCTGGCGCGATACTTCATTTTTTACCGAAGAGGAAAAAGCGATATTGGCACTTACCGAAGAGGTTACACAAATAAGCCACGGCGGTGTATCAGACCAAACTTACCAGCAAGCAGCAAGCGTGTTAGACGAGCACTACCTGGCCAAAGTTATTATGGCAATAACCGTGATCAACGCCTGGAACCGTATCAGCATCAGCACACGCATGGAGCCAAAAAGGGCTGAAGCATAATAATAGATAGTATGTCATTGCGGTTTGCCTGCAATGACATACTATTTTGCTAATTTTAAGCCTTAATAAGGCTTATGCGTAAAATCAGTTTATTTTTACTATTTATAACAGTAACCTTATGCGCTTATAGCCAGGTTAAATATAAAACCATTCCTTTCCCTGCCGGGATAAGCAGCGTAAATGAAGAATTTTCTGGCATGGTCTTATGGAACAACCGAGTTTACCTGGAGCCGCAATACGGCGACCATAAAGAAACCAAGCTTGACGGCGATTTTAATATTTACAGTATAGCTGCCGACAGCATTAACCGCGTGATAGCCGGTAAAGACGCCGCCCTTTCGGCTTATAGAACCTTAAAGGTTTTAAACCTGGATAAACTACCAGACTCGGTAAAAAAATATTATGAGGGTTTTGAGGCCATCACTTTCACAAAGAACCAGGTTTATCTGTCCATAGAAACTTACGACAAGTATGATTATTGTTTCCTTTTAAAAGGGTCTGTAGATACGGTTAACAACCTGATCCGTATTGACCCCAATAATTTCGTGACGCTGAAAAGGCCGCTTTATATTGAAAATGCCGGTTTTGAAAGCGTTACCTATCTGCCTAAAGAAAACAAGCTGTTGGCCATGTATGAGTTTAATGCATCTGCCAAGGGCAATACCGGCTTTTTAATTGATACAGCGTTTAAAGATCAGCCTAAAAAAATAGAAACGCCTTTTATGTATTTCAGGATAACTGATATTGCCGCCAACAATAATGACGAGGTATATGGTATAAACTACTTTTACAATGGCGATTATAACTCATACCTTGATAACGGAACAGTAAGCAAGCCCGAAGCCAACATAAAAAAAATTATACCAGGCCTGCGCGATAGTTTGAATAAAAACCCGGACTACCTGAAACATAACACCTTCGCCAGGATTGTTATGCGCCATAATTATAAAGATCTGCAATGGAAACAGGTAGCCACTTTTGATGGTTACAAGAATAACTGGGAAGGCTTAACCCTTTTTAATAAAGGTGCATTGATAGTTACAGATGCTAATCGCAGCTCAAAACAGGTATCTGTACTGGCTTATATTGAGTTTTAAGAGAAAAAATTTATTTTAAAATAAGAAAAACCGAAAACATTTGTTTTTTGTTACCGTTATATATAGCTTCACTGCAATACTTGTATACACAAATGACCGACACCAAAAGGAAGATCATCATATTTGATGATGATGAGGATATTTTATCTATTTGTAACTATATTTTAGAAGAAAAAGGATGGGAAGTATACACCTTTACAGATTGTAACACCATCACCGAGCGTGTATCCGGCATTATGCCTGACGTGATATTGATGGACAACTGGATCCCTGACGCGGGCGGCATTATTGCCACGCAAACCCTTAAAAAAACGGATACGCTAAAAAGTATCCCGGTGATCTATTTTTCGGCCAATAGCGATATTCAGTTGCTGGCCAGCCATGCGGGTGCAGAAACATACCTGGCCAAACCTTTTGACCTCGACGAACTGGAAAGAATAATAAGCACGGTTTCATAACCATTGCTTACTACATATAAAAACAGAAAACCCTGCGCCTTAACAGCGCAGGGTTTCTTTTTATAGGTAGATGTAGGTGATTAAATTATTATTATTGCGGACCGCCACCAACGCCTTTTCCACCGCCGCCGCCAAATCCGCCGCCGCCGTTGCCTCTGCCACCGCCATTGCCACCTCTGCCGCCACGCTGACGATCACCGCCGCCATATCCGCCGCCATCTGGTGATGCAGGCGGACGGCCCGCGAATTTTTGCAGCCTTAAAGCAAAGGTCAGCATAAAGTAGCGGCCAAGCCTGTTGGTATTAGTTTGTACGGTGTTGCTGCCCGTAGTAACTGTAGAGAAACCTGTGTTTTGGTTAAAGATATCGTTCACCGCAAACCGTATGGTTGCCATGTTGTCTTTCAGGAACCTGCGTTCAAGGTATGCACTTAACAAGTTAGGGTTAGTTACCGGGATATCATAACCATAGTTGTATTGCTTGCTGTAATCGTAGCTAAAGGTCCAGTTGCCAAAATAGTTTTTACCGCTCAGCCCTAAAGTTAAGCCCCTGATGTTGGTGTTTTGATTAAATGCCTGGTCTGATAAAGAGTTATTGGTTTTAGCTACAGTATAGTTTATTATTGCCTGCGCATCGATAACGTTGGTAATGTCTACCCTGAAACGTGCGTTAGGGCTAAGATTAAGTGTTTTTGCAATGTTTTTAAGCATTGGGCTGTATACATTATTACTGTCAACACTTGTTGCAAAAGCCGGGGCTATTGTGTAATTGCCTGAAACACCAAAGCCGGCGGTGTACTTACGTTCTTGCCATGGTTTTGAAAAGAACAGTTGTAACCCTGAATTTGAATAGCCGTTAGTATTTAAATAACGGGTAAGGATAGTATTTTGGTAACGGATCAGATTAGGATCTGTACTGGCCTGTAAAGCCGCCTTACTAAAATTGGTAAATGTTATTTGGTTTGACGCTACATAGTTACCTATCGACTGATAAGACAGGTTAGCAAAGAAAATATTGCCAGATGCCAAACCAAATGCACGGTAACGCGCGGATATATTATTGGTAAACTGTTGTTTTAGGTTAGGGTTACCTTCTGTTAAATACAGTTGGTTTGAAAAATCAGTTACCGGTTGCAACTGTAAAAACGTTGGCTGTGTGCTTGATCCGTTATAGTTCAGGTTGAACGACTCGTTACGTGAAAAGTTATAGTTATAATTTGCTGCCGGGATAACGTTGAAACCGGTAGAATGCGTATGCAAGCCTGTGGTGATAGATTGGCCGTCTAACACAGAGGGCTGCACGCCTATACCTAATGTGTAGTTATACTTGGGTGCTATAACACGGTAGTTTAAGCCAAATTTGTTAGTTACAAAAGTAAAATTGTAATTGTTGCTTAATAAAGCGTAGTTGTTTAAAGTATTGGCGTTTGATACCGTATCTGTTTCCTTATCATTAGATGTATAAGAATGATTAAATGCGTAATTAAACTCCAGGTAAGTTATTTTACCTAAAGGGAACAAATAAGAAACATTGGCCCCTAATGTAGTAGTGCGGTTATCGGTATTAATTTGCTGGTTAGCCGGCACGTTTGATGTACCCGCAGTATTTACCGGGTTATCATACGACGTAGTTTGAGCCGTAGTTAAATTTAAGTTGATGCTTAAATTATGACGCCGTGGGAACCTGTGGTTATACAACGCGTTAAGGCCAAATGTCGGCGATTGCGAATTGTTAAAATCAACTGTGGTATATTTTTTTGTTTCAACACCAGCGGTAGTTAAAAGCTCATTATCTACTGATGACGAGTTAGTGCTGCCATAGCTAAACGTTGGCGTTACCTTTAAATAATTTATGGTATCCGGCTTATACTCCAAATTGAAAGTAAACCTGTGATTGATGGGATTGTCTGTTGATACTTTATTAGATGTGGTGATCCTGTTTGTACCGCTGTTGCTGGTTGTACTTGTAGTTGTAGTACCGGTTGAGTTATCAGAGAAACTATAGCTGCCGTATACAGACAGGTATTTACCCCATTGGTCGCGGTAGTTGGTACCTATGGCCCGGGCATTGGTGATACCGTCTTTATTACTTACCAGGCTGCTGTTACCCTGGCCACCGCCGCCGCCTCTTTGACGTCCGCCCGGCGCACCGCCGTTATTCCCGAAATTAAAGGTATTGGTATTGATATTATTTAAATTGCCCAATACGGTTATTTGCCTGTCACCTTTAAAATTAAAGAAATTAACAGTACCTAAATAACGGTTGGCATCGTCCTGGCCGGGCAGCATATCTCGCCCATCGCCTGCGGTTGCCTGTAATGAGTAGCCGTAGTTTTTATCGGCCCTGATAGTAAAGTTCAATATTTTGTTAGGCTCGCCGGTTTTAATGCCGGTTAAGTTAGCCGCATCGCCGTAATCATCAATTACCTGTACGCTTTCCAAAATATCCGCAGGTAAATTTTTAGTAGCTGCCTGCACATCGCCACCCATATAGTCTTTACCATTGATGCGCACCTTGGTAACGTTTTTACCCTGCGATGTTACGTTGCCGTTGGCATCAACATCAAGGCCCGGGATCTTCTTTAAAACATCCTCTACGGGTGCATTGGCTCGAACCGGGTAAGCTGCTATTTTATAATCAACCGTATCTTCAGAAAATTTAACCGGGTTAATGCCAACAATTACAACTTCTTTTAATTGCTTGCTTTCGCTTTTTAAAATTACCGGCGGGATAACCAGCGTACCGGTATCGGCATTATTAAAGCTATAATGTTTAATAATACCCTGGTAACCAAAAGACGACAGGTAAAGGGTTATTTTAGACCCTTTGATATTTGAAAAGCTAAATTTACCGTCAACATCTGTTGATACCAGTGAACTATCGCCAAGGTCGGTTTTTATTTTAACAGCACTGCCGGGAAGGCTTTGCTTTGTCGAATCGATAAGGGAGCCCATTACATTATGGCCCGATTGCGCATAGCTGCTTATGCAGAAAAAAATAAGGATTAAAGGGGTAAAGAAATACTTCATAAATTTAAATAATACGCGGTTTTATCGATATAATAAAGGCTAAAAGGCTCTTTGGTACAAATGTTCAATTAATATTACGTTTAATAATTATCCTTAATAGCATTGTTACACATTTGGTTTTGATGATACCATGATTGTTACATTACAGCCTATAAACCAGTCTGCTTAGCCCTGAAGTGCGGTATTTTTACTAATGGATTAGTTGGCGCTTTCAAACTCATCGTCAACGCTTTCACGCAGATCATATAGCAGCCATTGTTTTTGCGCTATGGCCCGGGTTTTTGACCTGAGCAGGTCAATAAAATCATTCACACCAACCGGTTCATTGCCATTCCCGTGGATCAGCACGATACTACCTGCCTGCGGTTGCTGCCCTTTAGCTAACCATGCGTCTGTACCTATCGGGATCAGGCCAAAATCGGTTATCCGGTTCACCAGTTGCTGATCTGACACTAATCCGGGGAACCTGAAAAATACCGACGGCAGCAGCCCGTTCTTAAGCATGGCTTTTTCGGTTTCAAGCACTTCGTAATTAATATCCGTACCGGGCTCTAACAAAAAGTTTTCTTTAAGGGGCAGGGTTTTGCTAACGCGATGGTTAAAAGAGTGGTTAATCCAGGTGATATAGATCTCGCCTTTGCGCTCCATCTGTTTTAGCCACTCCAGGTCGCCGGGGTGCTGGCGCATCCATATGCCGGTTATAGACAGGGCTATAGGTGCAGGTTTTTCAACTTTCTGAAATTCGGAGAATATATCGGTAAAGATCTTTTTATCAAGCGGCCTGTGCGATGGGCAAAGATCGGCAGTTAAACTGATGCCGCTTTCCTTTGGCATTCCCATTTCTATCCCGGCGTCCTGCGTCATTACCGATTGTTTTTCGGCCTTGGACAAAGCCCTTTGGTAGGGTGTGCTTTTAAAAAAGCTGCGCGCTTCTTCCATGGTCATGGGTTTGATCTGGTAGTCCTTTGGCTCGTCTATCCTGGTTTCAAGAGTTTGCGGGTTTACTAACATCATGTATTGCCTGCCCGCGTTTTCGAAGCGGCGCAGCACCATCCAGTCCTGCAGGAAACGTTTGGCCCAGCCGAAATAAACCCTGTATTCGGTAATTTTTAAATAATTGGCTTGCGCATTGGCAGATAAGGTCAATGTGCATGATAGGGAAACGATCAACAGGTATTTAAAAAGGGATCTCATGATGCTGATGCAACTAAATGCAATTAAAAATGTTTGGGCAATTAATTAACTTATGGTGATATTTGAATTTTTAAGCCGATAAAAACATGACCCGATTATCTGTCAATATTAATAAAATTGCCACACTCCGTAACTCGCGTGGTGGTAATAATCCAAATTTGGTGCAGGTTGCCAAAGATTGCGAGCGTTTCGGCGCGCAGGGCATAACAGTACACCCGCGACCGGACGAGCGGCATATCCGTTACAACGACGTTTTCGAGCTTAAAAAAATTGTGACTACCGAGTTCAATATCGAAGGTAATTGCCAGGAACAAAAATTTGTGGACCTGGTATTGGCAAACAAACCCGAGCAGGTTACACTGGTGCCTGATGTGCTTGGGCAACTTACCTCAAACCATGGCTGGGATACCATTAAAAACCAGGAGTACCTGAAAGAGATCATCGCGGTGTTTAAAAATGCCGGTATCCGTGTCTCCATATTTGTCGACCCGGTTGTTGAGATGGTCGAGGCTGCAGCCACTACAGGTACAGACAGGATAGAACTGTACACCGAGGCCTACGCGCATCAATACCCGCAAGGTAAAGAGGCAGCAATTGCCCCCTTTATTAAAGCTGCAGAAGCCGCCCTTAAGGTAGGCCTAGGCATAAACGCAGGCCATGACCTTGACCTGAACAACCTAAAATATTTTGCCCAAAACATACCAAACCTTGAAGAAGTAAGCATAGGCCACGCGTTGATTTCTGATGCTTTATATTACGGGTTGGAAAATACAGTGCAGATGTATTTGAGGCAACTGGTCTAATAAATTTGTAGAGACGCGATACTTCGCGTCTCCAAACGTACATCAAATATTATAAGCATACGTCTTCTTGATTTCCTTTAGCACAAACGCGCTGTTCAATAAACCAATGTTATTGATCTTTGATAATTTGTAGCGGATAAAATCATGATACTCGTCAATACTGCCTACGTTTATCTTGAGTAAAAAGTCTATCTGCCCGGCAATGTGGTAGCACTCCTGTACTTCGTCAAGTTTTAAGATCTCTTCTTCAAATTTATCTATGTATTCCTCATGGTAACGCATCGAAACTTGGCAGTAGCTGGTAAAGGGTTTATTGACCAGGTTTTTATCTAAAATGGCCACATATTCCTTAATAAATTTCATGTTTTCAAGTCGCTTTATGCGCTCATAAACAGGCGATATGGTAAGATTAAGCTTTGAGGCTAATTCTTTCGTGGTGATTTTGGCGTTTTTCTGCAATTCGCGCAAAATGCTTTTATCAATTTCATCTAAAGTTTCCATCAGGATAATTTTTCTGCTTTTATTAATGAATGCCTGTGTATTAAGATTTTTTTTATAAAAATATAAACTTTTACAGAAAAATTTACCAATATAAATGTCTATCTGTAATAAAAAATCTTTATTTAGTAACTTTGGCAGGGATAATTATTAAGGAGGCAGGCATGAAATTAAACACCAAGTACGAAGAGAAATTTGAGGGCAGGCACATTGCGCCCGGCGATGCGGATACCGCAGAAATGCTTAAAGCTACAGGCGTTGACACCCTTGACGAACTGATAGCGCAAACAGTACCGGCAAAGATCAGGTTAAAAAAACCACTGAACCTGCCGGCCGCCAAAAGCGAGTTTAATTACCTTAAAGATCTAAAAGAAACCGCTTCAAAAAATAAAGTTTTCCGCAGCTATATTGGCCAGGGATATTATGATGTAATTGTGCCGGGCGTTATCCAACGCAATATTTTAGAGAATCCCGGATGGTACACGCAGTACACTCCCTATCAGGCAGAGATAGCGCAGGGCCGTTTACAGGCACTGTTAAACTTCCAGACCATGGTTGTCGATTTAACCGGGATGGAAATTGCCAACGCCTCGTTGTTAGACGAAGGTACCGCGGCTGCCGAAGCCATGTTTATGCAGTACACGCTGCGTAAAAAAGAAGATGCAAAAACCTTCTTCGTATCAGAAGAAGTTTTCCCGCAAACTATAGATATTTTAAAAACCCGGGCACAGCCTTACGGCATTACCCTGCAAATTGGCGATCACCGTACGGTTGAACTGACTGACGATATGTTTGGCGCCATTATACAATACCCTGCCGGCAACGGACAGGTTTATAACTATACCGGCTTTGTAGCCAAAGGTCATGAAAAAGGTATCAAAACCACGGTTGTAGCCGACATTATGAGCCTGGTGCTACTAACGCCTCCGGGCGAGTGGGGTGCCGATATCGTGGTAGGTTCAACCCAGCGTTTTGGTGTACCAATGGGCTTTGGCGGTCCGCATGCTGCTTATTTTGCTACAAAAGAAGAGTACAAACGCTCTATCCCGGGCCGTATCATAGGGGTTACTATTGACAGCGCGGGCAATTACGCTCTGCGCATGGCGCTACAAACCCGCGAGCAGCATATCCGTAGGGATAAAGCTACCTCAAACATTTGTACCGCGCAGGCATTACTGGCTATTATGGCCGGTATGTATTCGGTTTATCATGGTCCGCAAGGCTTAAAACTGATAGCGGAACGTGTGCATGGCTTGGCTATTTTGTTAAGCCAAAGTTTAGAGGGCTTAGGTTACAAACAGCTTAACGACAATTATTTTGATACCGTTAAGTTTGACTTGGGCGATCTGGTTGGCCCTATCCACTCAGAAGCGTTAAATAACGAGGTTAACTTAAATTATAACGGATCAATAGTAACCATCTCTGTAGATGAAACCACATCGCCGGAGGATATAAAAACACTGGTACGCCTGTTTGCCAAAGTAAAAGGCAAAACCATTAATGACGTTGATTTTGATGGATTACAGGCTAATATTACTACCGTTATCCCTGCCGACCTGCAACGTACATCAGCGTATTTAACACATGCTATATTTAACACGCACCATTCAGAACATGAAATGCTGCGTTATATCAAATCTTTAGAAACTAAAGATCTGTCGCTTTGCCACTCGATGATAGCCTTAGGTTCATGTACCATGAAACTAAATGCTACTACCGAAATGGTACCTGTTACCTGGGCCGAGTTTAGCCGCATGCACCCATTTGCACCAACCGACCAAACAGGCGGTTACATGCAATTGTTTGATGAGCTGAACCGCTGGTTAAGTGAGATCACCGGTTTTGCGGCCATGAGCCTGCAGCCAAACGCTGGTGCGCAGGGCGAGTATGCCGGTTTAATGGTTATCCGCGCTTATCATCATGACCGCGGCGACCATCACCGAAATATCGTATTGATCCCTTCATCTGCACATGGTACTAACCCTGCATCGGCAGCTATGGCCGGCATGAAGATCATTGTTGTTAAATGCGATGACAATGGTAACATTGACGTAGCCGATTTGAAAGCTAAAGCTGACGAACATAAAGACGATCTTTCATGCCTGATGGTGACCTACCCGTCAACCCATGGTGTGTTTGAAGAATCTATCATTGATATCTGCCAGATCATTCATGATAATGGCGGCCAGGTATATATGGACGGCGCGAATATGAACGCGCAGGTTGGTTTAACCAGCCCGGCAACTATCGGGGCCGACGTTTGCCACTTAAACCTGCATAAAACATTTTGTATCCCTCACGGTGGCGGCGGCCCGGGTATGGGCCCTATCGGCGTAGCCAAACACCTGGTACCTTATTTACCTGGACATGCCGTGGTTGATATTGATAATGGTAAAGCTATCCACGCGGTATCGGCAGCGCCATGGGGATCTGCCTCTATCCTGATCATATCGCACGCTTATATTGCCATGATGGGTCCTGATGGTTTAACCAACGCTACCCGTTATGCCATATTAAATGCCAACTATATTAAAGCACGCTTAGAAAACCATTACCCGGTGTTATATACCGGATCGCATGGCCGTTGCGCGCACGAAATGATATTGGATTGTCGCTCGTTTAAATCAGCAGGTATTGAGGTGGTTGATATTGCCAAACGCTTAATGGACTATGGTTTCCACGCGCCGACAGTATCGTTCCCGGTTGCGGGCACGGTAATGGTTGAGCCGACCGAGTCTGAGCCTAAGCATGAGCTTGACCGCTTCTGCGATGCCATGATAGCTATCCGTAAAGAAATTGCCGCAATAGAAAAAGGCGAGTCGGACAAAACAGATAACCCGCTTAAAAACGCGCCACACACGGTTGCAACCGTAACCGGCAATGAGTGGGAGCGCCCATACAGCCGCCAAAAAGCAGCCTTCCCGCTGCCTTATGTGGCCGCTTACAAATTCTGGCCATCAGTAGGTCGGGTTAATGATACCTACGGCGATAGGACGCTGATCTGTTCATGCCCGCCATTAACCGAATACGAGTTTGAAGAAACAGAAGTAACCACGCCGGAATACGGAACGTGATTTTTGATGTGCATCCCGATAGCTATCGGGAGCGTGGATATGCAAATGTGCGGATGGAATAATTGATAAAGGCTGATGATTGGATGATCATCAGCCTTTTTGTTCATACACCCCCTCACTACCACGTCATCGCGAGCGTAGTGTGGCGATCTCTACACGATAGGTCTACAGTTTACCTGTCGCGCAGAGATCGCCACACTCGTACCTCGTTCGCGATGACGCTCGGGGTATTGCTACACAAGCTACTTATTTCTTTTTCCGTATAATACTTAAAAATACCGGCGTTATACCCAGGTAAGCCGCGATGTGCTTTTGGGCTATGCGCTGTTCTAATTTAGGGTACAGTTTCCGGAACATGGCATAACGTTCTTCGGCAGAGCGGGACAGGTTGGCATTGATACGCCGCTGGAATAAATTAAATCCATTTTGCGTCAGGATCCTGAAAAAGCGTTCTAACTTGGGTATTTCTATATACAATTCTTCCAGGTCCGCGTAGCGCAAATAAAATACTTCCGTTTCTTCAAGGGCGCTAATGGCATAAAAGGATGGGGCCTGGCCTGAAAAACTGGCAATATCAACAGCCCACCAGTTTTCAGGGCAAAACAGGATGTTATGTTCGCCGCCTTCCTTATCACGGTTAAAGATCCGCAGGCAGCCGGAGTGCACAAAATAAATATTCCGGCAAACCTCGCCTGCGGATAATAGAACCGCGTTCTTTTTAACTGTTTTTTGCTGCAATCTGGTGCAAATAATAGCTGTTTCGGCGCTGTTAAGCGCAATATGCATGGCAAAATTGGCGAGAATGGATTCAAACATTTTACAAGTTAAAGAAACTTACCAAACGTGTGATCTGAAATTTATCATTAAACTCAAAATAGTCAAACCCATCCCTGGCGCCTTCCGGAAATTGCCCCTGCCAGTTATACCGGCCAACGTGGTGGTGGTAGTCGGGCTGGGTCAGTATTTTAAAGGTGCGGCTTGGGATCATTTCAAGCGATTTCTGGGCCAGGCCTGAAATGCCATCTACGCCTTTTATCAATTCAAAATTAGGGTCGGTGTACAGGGCTTCGGGTGCCCAACACTCTGCGAACGCGGTTTTATAGGCCGCCAAACTTTGCTCATTCCATGCGGATACGTACCGCTCAATCATTTCTTCAACTGATGTGATCATTTTCTTATGTTTTAATGTATAGCAAAGAAACCGGGTCACAGCCGTAATAAAATTAAAGTAGTTTAATAAATCAAAAAAGGTTGGAAGCCCCTACAGCATTTAAACCATGCGTCATCGCGAGCGTAGCGTGGCGATCTCTACACGATAGGTTATGGGCTATCTATCGCGTAGAGATCGCCACACTCGTACCCTGCCCACCGGCAGGCGGGCTCGTTCGCGATGACGCCGGGACAGAAAGGAAGTGATTATCGTAACTATTCATAAAATAATTCTAAATCCGCACATTTGCATAACACTTATACATCAAACAATGATAGCCCAAACCCCGAAGTCACCCTATTACGCCGTAATATTTACTTCTATCCGCACTGAAGGCGACAATGGCTATGCCGCCATGGACGATGCGATGGACGAACTGGCCAAACAGCAGGAAGGTTATTTGGGCATCGAATCGGCCCGAAATGAGATCGGTATTACGATTTCTTACTGGCAATCATTAGAAGCCATTCGTAACTGGAAAGCCAATGCCGACCACCTGATGGCACAAAAATATGGTCGCGAAAAATGGTATAGCAGCTATAAAGTGAGGATCTGTAAGGTGGAGCGTGATTACGGGTTTGGAGGGTAGCTCAAACAAAATGATTTAGCTGATCTTTTTCCAGTCTCCGCTGGATGGAGTGACGTGCCAAATTCGCCTAAAATTTATAAAAAGGTGTATCAAACTGTATCATGAAGTCCGAGGTTGGAAATTAACTGATTTATTACCAGCGTATTGCAAAAACAGGTGTACCAAATATTCCAACTGTTACACACTCGCCGTGGTACACCATGAGTGGGTAGGCAAACATCACGTTTATGATACCGTCAGCTCACCCCGCAGATCAACCTCTAACAAGCGCTTTACTTCTTTAGGATCATCTAACTGGCCAAGCAGGTACATCATCTTGGTTACGGCTGCTTCAAAGGTCATATCGTAACCATTGGCTACACCGATGTCTTTTAGTTGCTTGCTGGTTTCGTAACGGCCCAGCTCTACGGTGCCCACCTTACATTGCGAGATATCCAGGATCACCTTGCCGCTGTCTATGGCATCTTTTAGCAGGTCAATAAACCATTGGTCGGTTGTGGTGTTGCCGGCGCCGAATGTTTCCATTACTATGCCGCGCACATCGGCATTCAAGGTTGCCGCCACTACCGTAGGGCTGATGCCCGGGTACAGCTTCAACACCGCTACCTCGTTCACCAGGTTTTTATGCAGCACAAATGGTTCTTCGCCGGGGCGCCTGATATCATTTACACTAAAGCGCAGGTGTACCCCCGACTCGGCCAGTATAGGGTAATTAGGAGACCGGAAGGCCTCAAATTTGGATGAGTTGTATTTGAACGAGCGGTTGCCCCTGAAAAGCTTGTAATCAAAGTATATACAAACCTCGGGCACGCGCGCACGGTCGTTCTTCTTGGCATTGGCTATCTCTATGGCGGTCATCAGGTTTTCCTTGGCATCCGTACGGATGGCGCTGATAGGCAATTGCGACCCGGTAAAGATCACCGGCTTGGCCAGGTTCTCCAACATAAAGCTTAATGCCGACGCGGTGTAGGCCATGGTATCAGAGCCATGAAGGATCACAAAGCCGTCAACATCGTCATAGTGCGATTCGATCAAACCGGCCAGCTCGCTCCAGATCTCAGGGTTCATATTTGACGAATCGATGATCTCTTCGAACGAGTGCACTTTAATTTTACAGTTAAGCTTTTCCAGTTCGGGCACGTTATCCATTATTTGCTCAAAGTTTATAGGCTTGAGCACTTTGGTTACAGGATCGGACATCATGCCAATTGTACCACCGGTATAGATGATGAGTATCTGGCTCATTAAATCAGAATTATACGATAATTAAATTTATCCTCACACACCAAATATTTGTTTGGAATTGGCGGTTGTTATATTGGCTACTGTTTGTATATCTGTTTGATATAGGTCTGCTACTTTTTGAGCAACATAGATCAAATAAGAACTCTCATTGGGTTTCCCCCTGTGCGGAACGGGTGAAAGATACGGAGAATCTGTTTCTAAAACGATATGGCTTAAATCAAATTGGGGTAAAATTTTATCAAGCCCGCCATTTTTATAAGTAACTACGCCGCCAATCCCCAGGTAAAACCCAAGGTTAATGGCGCGTTGCGCCTGCTCGGCATTGCCGGTAAAGCAATGGAATATGCCATGCAGGTCGTCGTCATTTTCCTGCTCCAGTACCTCAAACACCTCGTCAAAAGCTTCGCGGCAATGGATCACAATGGGCAGCTTTAAGGACTTTGCCCAGTTGATCTGCTGCCTAAAGGCTTCAACCTGTATGGCTAAAGTGGTTTTGTCCCAATACAGGTCGATCCCGATCTCGCCAATGGCATATATGGTATGATCTTTTTTACTGTCGCGGATAATGGCCAGCTCTTCTTCCCAGCCATCCTTAACTGAACAAGGGTGCATCCCCAGCATGGGGAAACACATCTCCGGATATTCTTTTACCAGGTCAAAAACCTGCGGTACTGACGCGGCATCAACATTTGGCAGGAACAGGCGCTTGACATCATTATCCAGGCAGCGCTGTATCAGTGCGGCCCGTTTTTCATTATCCTGTTGGTAATATAAGTGTGTATGCGTGTCAGTTAATATCATCCTGCAAAATTAAAAAAGCCTTTCGGTATAATCGAAAGGCTTTCTCCTTATTGTTTCTTTTTGGTTGTGACCGATTTTTTAACGGTGGTTGTTTTCTTTACCGTTGTTGACGGTGCGACTGTCGGCGCATGCTTAACCCGTATCACTTTTACCAGCTCAACATCAAATATTAAAGTGCTGAACGGTGGAAGATCAGGGCCTGACTGCCTCTCGCCATAGGCCAATTTTGATGGGATGATAAACGTGGCTTTTGAACCCTCATTCAATAAAAGCAAACCTTCTTCCCAACCCGGGATAACACCTTGTGCGCCAAGCGCAAATTTAATAGGCTCATAAACACGGCCGGGCTGTTGCAGGTTAGCTTCTTTTGCTGCAGTTTCAATACTTGAGTCGAATACTTTACCATCTAGCCTGCGGCCAACGTAATTTACGAAAACGGTATCGCCGGCAAGCGGTTTAGGTTTAAGGCTTGGTTGGGTGATCTTATATTTTAATCCTGATGGCGTTGTTTTTACTATCAGTTTATTGTCGGCTACGTATTTATCAATGATGCCTGATTCTTCGGCTTGCTTTTTAACGACTGCTTCTTTTTCTGCCGCCATAGCCTTGTCTCTATCGGCCATAGCTTCGGCTAATGACTGCACTTTTTCAATCTTCATAATAAACAGCAGGTTACTGCCTTTTGGGAAAAACGGCGGGCGCTTGTCTTCCTGATCCTTAAAAATCGAATCGGTCGGAATACGGATGATGGCACTATCCTTAACGGTCATCAACTGCAATACTTCCATCATCGGGTCGCCGGTTTGTTGCACTTGCCTTTGTGCCGGCTTCCCTGCTTCAAAACTGCTGTAAAGAACAGAATCCTTATCTGTTTTTTGGATCACGTTAAAAGTAACCACATCGCCTACTTTAATCCTGTCTCCGGTGTTATGGGTAAGCAATTTATACTGTGTGCCCTGCGGGCTGCGTTGAAAATCGTCCTGCGCGCTGGCCTTTAAAGCAAACGCGGCAACTAAAATAAATAAAAGGTATTTTTTCATAATTAAAAAGCCTTCCCTGTTTAGGGGAAGGCTGTATTTGGTTAATCGTAATTTACTTTTTAGCTGTAGGCGCCGGAGCCGCAGGCAATGCCGGTGCTACCGCCGCCGGTGTTTTTGGATGTATAACATCTACTACTTCGATATCAAATGTAATAGGTGCAAACGGACCTATCGGGCCATAGCCTTGTGGCCCGTAAGCCATTTTTGAAGGTATAACAAAAGTAGCTTTAGCACCTTTGTTTAACAACAATAAACCTTCATCCCAACCCTGGATAACTCTTTTCATACCAACAACAAGGTGTATAGGTATAAATTGCCTTTGAGCCATGTTGGTTAACTTAGCTTTTTCTGCAACTTCTTTAACGTTGCTGTCAAACACTTTACCGTTAAGTAATGAGCCGGTGTAGTTTACAACGGCAGTGTCGCCAACGGCAATGTTTGCTCCGGTACCCGGCTTGTTAATAACGTAGTATAAACCAGAGTCGGTTTTGTTTAAGTTAAGCTTTTTGCTGTCAATGTATTGTTTGATCTTAGCTGGCTCTGCATCTTTTTGCGCATCCATTAAGCCTTTCATGTATTTTTGTATCGTGCTTTGAAACACAGGCTCGCTCATTGTTCCTTTAGGGATCAATTTAACCACCTTTAAATCATAAATTACGTATTTACCTTTAAATGTTGGTGGTTTTGGGGTTTTTTTGAATATGCTGTCGGCAGAGATCTTTACAGTTGCGCTATCGCCTTCAGCCAATAGTTTTATGGCGTCAAAAACATCACCTTTAAACTGTGGTTTTGGCAAAAGCATTGGAGTAGGGCGGCCTTGCTCATAGGTGCTTAACAATACAGAATCGGCATCGCTTTTTATAACCAGGTTTAACAACATAAAGTCGCCTTCTTTTACTTTAGGGCCAGATTTGTCTGTATAGATATTATAGAGCATTCCGTTATCACCCTTCTTGTATCCACCATTACAACTTGCCAATCCTAACGCAGCAAGCCCTAAAAACATTAGATTTTTTTTCATTTTTTATTATTGAATTAATAGTTTTTTATATTCAGGTAAAATTAGTTTTAATTGATTTACAACCTCTTGCAACGGCGCGGACGAAACCCCTCCTGCCGCATTTCTGTGGCCGCCGCCGCTAAAATACAATTTACAAATCTCATTTGCAGGAAAATCGCCCTTAGAGCGTAAGGAAAGTTTTACTTTGTCCGGCCGCTCAACAATAAATGCCGCTAAACGTATACTGGCGATGGATAATGCATAGTTAACTATCCCCTCTGTATCGCCCGTATTAACGTCGTATTTTTCTAAATCGTGTTTATTAACAGTAATAATTGCCGTATTAAATTCAGGCAGCACCTCTAAACAGTTAGATAAGCAATGGCCTAAAAACCGCAAACGGTTTTCTGAGGCGCTGTTATATACCAGTTCATGAATGCGCCAGTTAACAGCGCCGGCGTCAATCAGGTCGGCAACCACGCGGTGCACTGCAGACGTGGTATTAGGTAGCCTGAATGATGCCGAATCGGTCATGATACCGGTATACAAACAGGTAGCTACATCTTTATTGATCAGTTTTTTGTTATCAAGAACATCAACAATGAAGCTGTACACCAATTGTGCGGCCGCGCAAGCGTTAATATCCCAATGGCGGTAATCATCAAAATCCTCAGGTTCGAGGTGATGATCTATCATTATTTTATAGGCTTTGGCCGTACGCACCAGTTCGCCCATTTCATTAATGCGGCTCAGGTTGTTAAAGTCAAGGCAAAAGATCAGATCTGCATCAGCAATTAAAGCCGCAGACTGATCGGTTTTTTCTGTGTAGATAATTACTTCGGCATTGCCCGGCATCCAGCTTAAAAAGTCTGGATAATCCGTTGGTGTAATTACTGTTGTATGATGGCCCTGCTGTATCAAATAGTTGTATAAACCTAATGACGAACCCATAGCATCACCATCGGGTTTATGATGGGTAGTAATGACTATTTTTTTGGGGTGAGCTAATAGATTATTAAGCGAGGTTATATCTAACATCAATTTTTTTAAAAAAGAGTTGCAAAGCTATACAAATAAATATTAAAGCATTCATAATTAGTTAAAAAAGCTTTACCGTTCGGTTGCAAAACCCTACTTTTGCAGAATTATATACAAAAGGTAGATTTTACAGGTGTCTTAACAGGCCATCTGCCTCAATTTAAACACAAATGGCAAGTAATAGAACATTTACAATGATTAAACCCGATGCAGTTGCCAATGGCCACATCGGTGCAATTTTAGACAAGATCACAAAAAGCGGCTTTAAAATAGTTGCATTAAAATTAACCGCGCTTACTAAAGAAAAAGCAGGCGAGTTTTATGCTGTACACAAAGAGCGTGGTTTTTATAACGACCTGGTTGCCTTTATGTCATCAGGCCCCATTGTAGCCGCTATTTTAGAAAAAGATAATGCTGTTGAAGATTTCCGTAAATTGATCGGTGCTACAGACCCAACCAAGGCTGAAGTCGGAACCATTCGTAACCTGTTTGCAAAATCAATCGAAGCAAACGCGGTTCACGGGTCAGATTCTGACGAGAATGCAGAGATAGAAGGTAACTTCTACTTTTCAGCTTTCGAAAGAGTTTAATTAAACTCCGCAGATATATAAAAAGTTTCTGATAGCCTGTTAACTAATAGGCTGCCAGAAACTTTTTTTATGCCTAATAATACACTTTATAAAAAGACGATCTCTTCTATTAACAGGCTCTTGGCTTCGTTATTGATCTTCTCGATGATCTGGGACCTGATCATCATCAGTTCATTCTTTATTACGGATGATTCTATCCGCAGGAACAGTTTCTTATCGTGGATAAATAATTCTTTGGTACGGTTGGCTACCGATTTGCCAACCAGGTTGGGCCATGAGGCTATAATACCGGTTTCGTCAAACTTGCGTTTGATCTTATAAACCTGCATCATTTGCTCAATAGCGTCTTTGAGCGATTTGTCGTTAGCTTTGCGCATTTGCCTGCCCCTCCTTTACTTTAAATATGCGGATAGGTACATCCATACTATCAAATATATTACTTACCCGGGCATCGCTGGTATCTGTAATAAATACCTGCCCAAAATCATTGTTCGATACCATTTGCATCAGTTTGGTTACCCTGCGGTCATCCAGTTTATCAAAAATATCATCCAGCAAAAGCAAAGGCTTAAACCCTTTTTGCTGATCTAAAAAACTATACTGCGCCAGTTTAAGCGCTATAAGGAAAGATTTTTGCTGACCCTGCGATCCGAATTTTTTCATGGACATACCATGTATGGCAAACTGCAGCTCGTCTTTATGGATGCCGGCAGTGGTGCGTTCAAGCACACGGTCTTTCTCCAAAGTCTTTTTAAGTAATGAGGCAAAACTGTCATTTAATAACTGTGATTCGTAGATCAGTTCAACCTGTTCGGCATCATCGCTTAAAAATTGGTAATGCTTGTTAAATATAGCGGTAAACGTTTCCATAAACGCGCGGCGCTTTTCAAAGATGCGGTTGCCTGACGCTATCAACTGATCATCTAACACCTCCATCAGCCCCGGGTCATACCTGCCCGTATCGGCAATTTGCTTTAGCAGGGCGTTACGGTTTATCAATACCTTATTATAGGCTATCAATTCGTCAAGGTAATGGTTATCTGTTTGCGATATTACATTATCAATAAACTTACGCCTTTCTTCGCTGCCTTCAATAATTATGCTGATATCATATGGTGATACCATAACCAGCGGCAACAGGCCAATATGGTCTGCCAGGCGCTGGTAATCTTTTTTATTGCGCTTAAATTGTTTTTTTTGGTTACGTTTTACAGAACAGGCTACGGCCTCCTGCTGCCCATTTTTGTTAAAAACACCGGTGATGATAAAAAAATCCGCCCCTTGTTTTATCTGCTGGCTATCAATAGGGTTGAAGTAGCTTTTACATAACGACAGGTAGTGAATTGCATCTAACAAATTGGTTTTACCCGCGCCGTTATTACCTAAAAAAGCGTTCACACCATCGCTGAATGATAGCTCGGCCTCTTCATAGTTTTTAAAATTAATTACTGACAGCTGTTTTAGATACATAAGCGAGCACCAAATTTAGCAATTACCGCAATGCTTTTTCTTCCTGCCGCACATTAAATAAAACAAGCTTATTTATTAAAATAAAAAGCTGTTGCTAAAACTTTTTAAAAAATGTAGTTTTGCAAACTTTAATTTAGAATAGAAATGTCAAAAACCCAGGAGAGTACAACTGTGCAGTTAAAAGATGACAACTTTGCGCAGGTAAGTAAATTTACACGCGAGAATCAAAAAAGCTTGTTATTTATAGCTGCGGCTATAGTTGCCATGATATTGGTTTATGTTCTTTACCAAAAATTATATTTAGCGCCGCGCGAATCAAAAGCTGCCGACCAAATGCACGTAGCACAAGATTTCTGGGCTAAAAAAGATTGGGATAAAGCTATTAATGGCGATGCCGGCTATCCTGGTTTTCAAAAAATTGTAACCGATTACAGCAATACCAAATCTGCAAACCTGGCTTGCTTTTACCTGGGTGTTGCTTATTTAAATAAAGGCGAATACCGCAAAGCTATTGATAACCTGAATAACTACCGTGGCGATGACGTTATGATCGCCGCTGAAGCATTGGGCAATACCGGCGACGCGTATGTAGAGTTAAAAGACTACAGCAATGCTGCATCATACTTTAAAAAAGCGGTTGATAAAGCAAGCAACAATTTCTTATCGCCACTTTATTTGAAAAAATTAGGTTTGGTTTATGAGGCACAGAACGATAATAAATCGGCTGACGATGCTTACAAATCAATAAAATCAGATTACCCAACCAGCGCAGAGGCTCAAAGCATTGACGAGTACATAGCCCGCGTTGAAGCGAAATTGTAATTGGATTTCGAATTTCGGATTTGCGATTTCGAATTTATTGAATTGCAAGTATTATATAGATTTGACTATACAAATCCGAAATTGAAAATCCGAAATCCGAAATAAAAATGGCTACACAGCTAAAAAACTTATCAGACTTTTCTGCGACAGAAATTCCATCGGCTGCGCCATATAGCTTTGGCATTGTGGTTGCCGAGTGGAATGCCGAGATCACCAATGCTTTATACCAGGGTGCTTACAACAGCCTTATCGCTAACGGCGCTCTTCCTGATAATATACAAACATACCCCGTTCCGGGCAGTTTTGAGCTGACAAGTGGTGCCGACCTTTTATTAAATAACACCGGGCTTGATGCAATAATTTGCCTGGGCTGCGTTATACAAGGAGAAACCAGGCATTTTGACTTTATCTGTAACGCGGTAGCCAACGGCTTAAGCAATGTTGCTATAAAGTATTCAAAACCTGTTATATTTGGTGTGTTAACAACCGATAACCAACAGCAGGCAATTGACCGTGCCGGTGGTAAACATGGCAATAAAGGTGATGAAGCGGCTATCACAGCCATTAAAATGGCTGCCCTTGCTAAAACTTTAGAGCGATAGTTCACGTATAACAGAATATAATATAGATATTAGGAACATGAGAAAAGTAATTTATATAGTTCTTCTGGCGTTAACAATGGGAAGCATCATCACTTCATGCTCCAACAAACTTTGCCCTGCTTATAGCTCATACCCAAGAGGCCGCAGATAAACACCTTTCATTTTAGATTGCTTAAAACAAACAATTGTTTGACGTTGTAATTACTAATAACGGAACGAGCATTCTTACCTTTGCATCATTATGGCGTGGATACAATTACAGTCGGCAGAACAGCTTAATGAGATTAAGCAGCAACAAGGTTATAGTTTGATTTTTAAACACAGCACCCGTTGCTCTATCAGTATGATGGCAAAAAGGCGCTTTGAATTAGACTGGGAAGATCTGCCACAGGATATGCCCTTATATTTTTTGGACCTGATACAACATCGTGACATATCAAGTCAAGTTGCACAATTATTCCACGTACACCACGAGTCGCCGCAATTACTTTTGATTAAGGACGGCGAATGCGTTCTTGACCAGTCGCACGGTGCGATATCTGTGGAGGAAACTTTGTCGGAAATAAATTAAGTTAAAGAGATTGGTTAATTAGAGGTTAGAGATTAGGCTTAAAATTATAAAAGCCCTGCATATTAACTGCAGGGCTTTCTGTTTTAATAAGCGACAAGCCTAATATCTAATTAACCAATCTCTAATCACTAAACCCTACCACCCAAAATTCACGGTCTTAATCACATCCGGGTGCAGGCTTACGGCTACCGGGCATGTTAGCGCGGCTTTTTCTAAAATAGCTTTCTGCTGATCGGTATATTCTTTCGGGAATTTAAAATTGGTAACTACCTCGGCCACGCGGCGCGGATTGGCAGCCATGATCTTGGTAACCTCACATTCGGTCCCGTCCATGTCTATGCCATGCGTATCGGCAGCTATACCCATCGTGGTTAACATGCAGCCGGCCAATGATTCTGCCAGTAGATCAGTTGGCGAAAATGCTTCACCTTTACCTTTGTTATCAGTCGGTGCATCGGTTATAATTTTTGTTCCGGATTGTAAATGTGTCGCCTCTGTGCGTAAGCCGCCAAGGTAAGTAGTGTGTATAGTTGCCATAGCCCTCTAACCCCCTAAAGGGAGAATTTTTGTTTTAGTGAACTACAAATTTAAGATGTTTGATCGGCATCCGCATAAACAGTAATAAACTTTTGTTCCCCCTTCAGGGGGTTAGGGGGCTTATCAATACACTGTAATATTTATGCCGCCTACTTATTTGGTTAGGTGGTTTTTAATTACTTTTGTTTTTATGATCGAATTACCGGTAGTACCAGTTGAACAAAAGCAACGTAAGCCAGACTGGCTTAGGGTAAAGCTTCCAGTGGGGAAAGAGTACGCGCATGTACGCAGCCTGGTTGATACACATAAGCTGCATACCATTTGCGAGAGTGGTAATTGCCCTAATATGGGCGAGTGCTGGGGCGCGGGTACTGCAACATTTATGATTTTGGGTAATATTTGTACCCGTTCATGCTCCTTTTGCGCGGTAGCCACAGGCAGGCCGCTGGCTGTTGATACGGATGAGCCTAACCGCGTGGCCAACTCGGTTAAGCTGATGCAGGTTAAGCATTGTGTGATCACCTCGGTTGACCGTGATGACCTGAAAGACGGCGGCTCTATTATCTGGGCCGAAACCATAAATGCCATCCGCAGGGAAAGCCCTGAAACAACTTTAGAAACTTTATTGCCCGATTTCAGGGGCCAATGGGATAATTTGGCGCGGGTTTTAGAAACCCGGCCTGAAGTAGTATCGCATAATTTGGAAACCGTAAGGCGCTTAACAAAAGAAGTGCGCATACAAGCAAAGTACGACAGAAGTCTTGAGGCGTTAAAACAGGTATCTGCAGCAGGCTTACGTACAAAATCAGGCATTATGCTGGGCCTTGGCGAAAAGGAAGAGGATGTTTTAGAAGCAATGGATGACCTGCTTGAAGCCGGTGTACATATATTGACCTTAGGCCAGTATTTACAACCTACACGCAGCCATCACCCGGTAATAGATTGGATCCACCCGGATCAATTTGCTTTTTACAAACAAATTGGGCTTGATAAGGGTTTTAGGTATGTAGAGAGCGGACCATTGGTGCGCTCATCGTATCATGCTGAAAAACACTTATTTGAAATCTGATAATTCCTTTATATCTTCACCAACTTGTGAGTAAGAAAAAAATATCCCTTTCAGAAGAAGAACTGGTGCTGGCATTAAGGCATCGTGAAAAGATCGCCGTAGAAGCGCTGTACGACATGTACTCGGCATCGCTTTATGGTGTTATCTGCAGGATTGTTGTTGATGAAGCTACTTCTGAAGATGTTTTACAGGAAACCTTCGTGAAAATATGGCACTCTTTCTCGAGCTACAGCCCCGATAAAGGCCGCTTATTTACCTGGATGGTTAACATTGCCCGCAATCTATCTATTGACAAATTAAGATCGAAAGATTTTAAAAATCATAACAAAAACCAAGAGTTAGAAAATAACGTAACTTTCATTGACGAACAGAGAAACACAGTATACAAGCCCGAGTTAATGGGAATTAAAGAGCTGGTACAGAAGCTCAAACCCGAACAAAAATCTATTCTTGATTTGGTGTATTTTAAAGGTTACACGCATGTTGAGGCTGCCGACGAGTTAGGCATCCCGCTTGGAACCATTAAAACGCGCCTGCGAATGGCAATTATTGAACTCAGGAAAAATTTTAATTGAAGTCTAAAAGTGGAAGACGTAAAAGCATTTATTGAATCAGGTATCTTAGAACTCTATGTTCTGGGTGATGTTTCTCCTGCAGAAAAGCAGCAGGTAGAAGCAATGGTTCAACAACATCCGGCTGTGAAGGCGGAGCTGAGTGAGGTGGAGAAGGCGCTGGAATCATATGCATTAGCCAACGCGGTTGAACCGTCAGAAAATCAAAGAAATAAAATATTAAACAGCCTGGTTACCAACCTGGCTGACGATGCAACATTTACTAAGAAAGACAGTGCAGCTACTGATAACGTAGTAGTAATGACTGCCACGGCAAATAATTTTTATAAATATGCCTTCGCGGCAAGCATTGCCTTATTGGTAGGCAGTCTGGTAGCCTTGTTTAATGTTTATAATAAGCTGCAGAAATCAAATTTGCAACTGGTTGCCATGACCACGCAAAATCAGCGCATCAGCAAAACTGTAAGCTATATGAACGACGCGCTTGGCGTGTTCAGGGATACAACCTTTAAAGTTTTAAAGCTGAAAGGCACCAAGAATTTGCCGGCAGGCGGCATGACCGTTGCCTGGAGCCCGGTAAAGAAAAAGGTAATGATAGATATGACGGCCTTAAATATGCCTGAAAATGACCAGGCACACCAATACCAACTATGGGCAATTGTAGCAGGCAAACCTGTGGACTTGGGCGTGTTTGATAAATCATCAGCTGATAGTTCGGACATGAAACAGATGAAATCCGTTGCCGCGCCAACCGTATTTGCAGTAACGCTTGAGCCAAGAGGCGGCAGCGTTAACCCAACCATGGATAAAATGATGGTTGCGGGCAGTGTAAGTTTATAATATAAAAATAATAATCAACTGTAACTAATATAGACCTATTGGTGTCTTAATATAAATAACACCGAGTATTAGTTCTTTATAAGATCAGTTAATAAGTATGAAAAACGGCTGTATAATACTTGCAGCCGTTTTTTTATGCCATTAATTTTGCCATGGTAACAGGCAATTGCTGCGCAAGCCGTCCCGGTAAAACTACGTTAAGGCGATTGGGTAACGCCAATTCGTCGCCGGCCTTGCCGTGGATATATACACCAAGTACACAAGCTTCTTCAGGTGTATATTTTTGTGCCAGTAATGAAGTAATTATGCCGGTCAGCACATCGCCCATACCCCCCGTTGCCATCGCTGCGTTGCTGGTCGAATTAAAATAAACCTTTTCATCGGGCGTGGCTACTATGGTATAATCATTTTTTAGTACGATGTAGATATTGTGCTTTTTAGCAGCCTCCCTGCTGCTTTGCAGTCTTTGCCACCAGTTATCATGTTTGCCAAACAGGCGATCAAACTCTTTCATGTGCGGCGTTAAAATACTGCCTGCGGGGAATCTATTCAACAGTTCAGGGTTTTCGCCTAATAGGTTTAACGCGTCAGCATCAACAACTATTGGTTTGTTAGAATTATCTAAAACATCATTTAATAAAGCTAAAGAGGTGGTGTCTTTACCTAACCCCGGCCCTATGCCTATTGCGGTGTATTGTTTCCAGTCAATATCGGGCAATTCATCAGCTTTCCTAACAACGGCCATTAGCTCGGGCAGGTAGGTATTTAAAGCTATGAGGCCACTTTCAGGCACACATGCGGTGGTTAATCCGGCACCGGCATAAGCGCAGCCCGCCGAACTCAACAACGCGGCCCCCATTGTTTTGGCCTGCCCGGCAATTAACAGGGCATGTCCGTAAGTGCCTTTATTGCTAAAGTGATGGCGTGGCTTCAGCATCTTTTTAACATCCTTTTCCTCAACAAACAGGTAAGGCGATTTAAGCGATCGTATAAACGCTTCGTCAAGCCCAATATTTACCGCCTCCCAGCAGTTAATATGCGGCGCGGACTCGGGCAGTAAAAAATTGATCTTGGGCTGCTGAAAAGTGATTACCAGGTCAGCCCTAATAACGGTTGCGTCTTTATCCATCTCGCCATCGGTAAAAAAGCCGGTCGGTACGTCAACAGCCACTACGGTTTTATTTAGGCTGTTGATATATTCAGCAAGCTTTTTATAGTCGCCGGCCAGGGGGTTATTTAGGCCGCTGCCTAACAGCGCGTCAATAATGATCTGGCTATTTTCGGCGGGTAACTCCATATCCGGTTTCAGCTCGATCAAGCCGATGTCTTTTTCATTAAGCCTGCGCAGATTTATATTAAAATCGTCGGTTGATTTTTCTGAATAGCGAGCCAGCTTAACAGCCACATTTAAATATTTGTGATCGTGGAGCATCCGTGCTATTGCCAGTCCATCTCCCCCATTATTTCCGGTGCCACAGTAAACAGCAATGACTGTTTTTTTATCAGGAAAATGATTAATGAACCAGCCCACAAATGCTTTTGATGCCCGCTCCATTAAATCGACAGAACTGATATGCACGTTGGCAATGGTATGGGCGTCCGCTTCGCGGATCTGCGGGGCAATTAATAATGGAAGCATAGTGTATAAATTTAAACTTAATACCTTTTGTTTTATAATCCTAAATTTGATTTTACACGGTAACGATAAATGAAGAAACTGCTGCTGTTAATATTGATCTTTTGTGTGGGTTGTACTGCCAAACCACCGGCACCATCGATCCATATCAGTTTGACGGATAGTAACCGGTCCTTAAAGATCACAGGGATCGATCCGGTAATACTGAATGATATTGACCGCGACACTATTAAAAACTGGCAGAGCCTGTTTGCTATTTACCGCTTACCGGCCGATACCGATGTTAAAGATTACCAGCCCGTGCAACCCGGCAAATATCAGCTAAAAGACAGCGCAATTATTTTCACACCTGACACATCATTTGTTAAACGTCAACTTTATTTTATCCGCTTTTACAATTACGCCGGTAATAAAAGTATCTGGGATTATGTACAGGGCAAAACCACCAAAGGGCAGCTGCACTATACCGATTTGATTTTTAAGCCGTAACACTTGATTTTAGATAATTTTTACTATATTTGCAATCAAATAAAGGGAGAGGGGGCACATTGCCCCCTCTTTTAGTTTACCTCCTGATAGTTATCAGGCATCCGGCGGAAAGGAAAGTCGAATATGAATATTGAAAAAAGGGTTGTTGAACTGGTAGAAGAAAAGATCGCTGAAATTGAGCGTCCTGATCTGTTTTTAGTTAGTGCCAAATTACACAGTAACGGAAAATTGATCATACTTGTTGACGGCGATAATGGTATAGGGATAGCCGAGTGTGTGCAAATAAGCAGATACGTAGGTTTTAGGCTGGAAGAAGAGGATGTTATAAAAACACCTTATAACCTGGAAGTGTCGTCGCCGGGTATTGATACACCGTTAACTTTAACCAGGCAGTATACAAAAAACATAGGTCGTGACCTGGCCATTAAAATGGCCGATGGCAGCAAAAGAGAAGGTAACTTAACGGCAATTACAGAAGATGCCGTGATGATTGAAGAAAAAATAAAAGAAAAAGGGAAAAAGGCCGAACTTGTTGAAAGCGTTATCCCGATTGAGCAAATAACAGAAACAAAAGTTTTAATATCATTTAAGTAAAAAAAATGAGCAATATTAATTTAATTGATTCATTCCAGGAATTCAAAGATTTCAAAAACATTGATCGCCCAACAATGATGAGCGTGCTGGAAGACGTTTTCAGAAGTATGATCCGTAAAAAATACGGTACTGACGAAAATTGTGACGTAATTGTAAACACCGATAACGGTGACTTGGAGATTTGGCGCACACGTGTGGTTATGGAAGATGGATTTAGTGAGGACGATGACCTGGAAATTGAATTGGCAGAAGCAAAACTACTTGACGCGGACCTGGAAGTGGGCGATGATTATGTTGAGCTGATCACTTTAGAAAGCTTTGGCCGCCGCGCGATATTAGCTGCACGCCAAACCCTAGTATCTAAGATCCTGGAGTTAGAGAAAGACGAGATATTTAAGAAATATAAAGACCGCGTTGGCGAAATTGTTACCGGCGAGGTTTACCAGGTATGGAAAAAAGAAACTTTGGTATTGGATGATGAAGGTAACGAGCTTTTATTACCAAAAACAGAGCAGATACCTGCCGACTACTTTAAAAAAGGCGACAGCGTAAAAGCTATTGTTTACAAGGTAGATATGCTGAACAGCAACCCTAAGATCATTATATCACGTACAGCGCCTGAGTTTTTACAGCGTTTGTTTGAGCTTGAAGTGCCTGAAATCTTTGATGGTTTGATCACCATCAAGAAAATTGTACGCGAACCTGGCGAAAGAGCTAAGGTAGCTGTTGAATCATACGACGACCGTATCGATCCGGTTGGTGCCTGTGTGGGTATGAAAGGTTCACGCATACACGGTATAGTACGCGAGTTGAAAAACGAAAATATCGACGTTATAAACTATACCAACAATATTCAGTTATACATACAACGTGCTTTATCGCCGGCTAAGATCACATCAATTAAATTGGATGATGAGAAAAAAACAGCGGCTGTATACTTAAAACCCGACCAGGTATCGTTAGCGATAGGTCGCGGCGGACATAACATTAAGCTGGCCGGTAAATTGACAGGTTATGAAATTGATGTATACCGTGAGGCTGATGAGCATGATGAAGACGTGGATATTGAAGAATTTTCTGACGAAATTGAAAGCTGGATACTTGACGAATTTAAACGTATTGGTTTAGATACAGCTAAGTCGGTTTTGGCGTTAACTGTTGGTGAATTGGTAAAACGTACCGATTTAGAAGAAGAAACAGTAAAAGAAGTGCTTTCAATATTACAGGCAGAATTTGAATAAAAAAAATTAAGCAAAATTAAAATCGTATTTTTGCATAAATAAGCGAGAAAGAAAAAGCAATAAATGTCAGAAGACAAGTCAATAAAATTAATAAAAGCAGTAAAAGAGCTTAACATTGGTATGGGTACCATTGTTGATTTTTTAGCTACAAAAGGCTACAAGGTTGATAAACAACCTATGGCAAAGCTGGATAACGACATGTACAGTGCCTTGTTAAAAGAGTTTGCTGTTGATAAAAGTATTAAGGAAGAAGCCAAGCAGATCAGTATCGGCAAGATACGTAAAGAAGAGCCTGTCACCACTAATGACAAGCCTCTTGAAACACGCCGTTCAAGAGATTTCGAGAACGAAGAGATCCTGATCAAGAACGCCGGTAATTTTACCGCGCCGCCTGCCCCGGTTGAGAAACCGCAGCCTGCTGCCCCGGCTCCTGAGCCTGAACCTGCTAAAGCAGAAGAAACCGGCAATACCGACTCATTGCCGGGTGTAAAAATTATAGGTAAAATAGATCTTAATAATTTAGGCGCTAAACCGGCAGAGAAAGTTAAAGAGGAAGCTCCGAAACCTGAACCGGTTGCACCAAAGGTTGAGCCTAAAGAAGAGGTGAAAGCCCCTGAGCCTGTAGCCGAAGTAAAAAAAGAAGTTGCTCCTGAAGCGCCTAAAGCTGAAGAAGTAAAAGCGCCGGTTGCACCTGTAGTAACTGCTGCGCCTGTTGTGACACCTGCACCTGCGGCCGAGCCGGCCAACGAAGAAGGTGGCGATGCTGATGTGATCAGGGCAAAGGCAGAGCGTTTAAGCGGGCCTAATATTGTTGGTAAGATAACTTTGCCTGTTACGCCAAAACGTAACCCGGTAGCATCATCATCAAATACCAACGCAGACCATAAACGTAAACGTAAGCGTAAAGATAACCAGGGACCCGGCCAGGGTGGCAACAATAACGGCCATCAGCAACAGGGTAATAACCCTGCGGGTGGCGGTAATGCACCACAAGGAGGCGGTAACAACGGCAATAACGCAAATCGTCCTGATTTCAGGAACAGGCCAAATAATACAGGTGGTGGTTATCAAGGCAATCGCCCTAATAACAACTTTAACCGTAATGCTCCGGCAAATACCGGCCCTAAAGAAGAGCCATCAGAAAAAGATATTCAGGACCAAATTAAGGCAACCCTTGCACGTTTAAGCGGCGCAGGTAAGTCTGGTAAATTTGCACAGCGTGCTAAATTCCGCCGTCAAAAACGTGACGACGTAGCAGCCAATGCCGATGAACTGGCATTAGAGCAGGACGCGCAATCAAAAGTACTAAAGGTTACAGAGTTTGTTACAGCTAACGAGTTGGCTATAATGATGGATGTATCTGTTACGCAGATCATCTCTACCTGTATGAGCCTGGGTATGTTCGTGTCTATCAATCAGCGTTTAGATGCCGAAACCCTAAGTATTGTTGCTGACGAGTTTGGCTACCAGGTTGAGTTTGTGAAACCACAGGATGAGGAATTTATTCTTGATCAGCCTGACGAACCTGAAGACCTGGTACCACGCGCGCCGATAGTTACCATAATGGGTCACGTTGACCACGGTAAAACATCATTGCTTGACTTTATCCGTAAAACCAATGTAATTGGCGGTGAGGCCGGCGGTATCACACAGCACATAGGTGCTTATGAGGTAACGTTACCAGGCAATAAAGGTAAAATAACATTCCTGGATACACCGGGCCACGAAGCGTTTACCGCTATGCGTGCAAGGGGTGCACAGGTAACAGATATTGTAATTATAGTTATCGCTGCTGACGATAGCGTGATGCCGCAAACAAGAGAGGCTATAAATCACGCTCAGGCAGCCGGTGCGCCAATTATTTTTGCATTCAATAAAATGGATCGCCCGGGCGCTAATGCCGATAAGGTACGTGAGCAATTATCAGCCATGAATATTTTGGTTGAAGAATGGGGTGGTAAATACCAAACACAAGAAATATCAGCAAAAACAGGTTTAAATGTTGAGCTGTTGTTAGAAAAAGTATTGCTTGAAGCCGAGTTGTTAGAGCTTAAAGCTAACCCTAATAAACGTGCCGTAGGTACCGTTATTGAGGCAGCTTTAGATAAAGGCCGCGGTATTGTAACTACCATACTTGTACAGGCCGGCCGCTTAAAAGTGGGCGATCCGATATTAGCCGGTTGCTACAGCGGCCGTGTTAAAGCATTAACTAACGAGCGTGGCCAAAGGGTTGAATCTGCAGGGCCGTCAACACCGGTACAGGTGTTGGGTATGCAGGGTGCGCCAACAGCAGGTGATAAATTTAACGTGTTGGAGACTGAGGTTGAAGCACGTGAAATTGCCAACAAGCGTTTGCAGTTACAACGCGAACAAGGTTTACGTACACAGAAACATATCACGCTTGATGAGATCGGCCGCCGTTTGGCAGTTGGTAACTTCAAGGAATTGAACGTTATTGTTAAAGGTGATGTGGATGGTTCTATCGAAGCATTGGCAGATTCATTGCTGAAACTATCAACAGAGCAGATCCAGGTTAACGTAATATCAAAAGCAGTTGGACAGATCTCAGAATCTGACGTATTGCTGGCATCAGCATCAGATGCGATCATTATCGGTTTCCAGGTACGTCCGTCAGGCGGTGCCCGTAAACTGGCCGAAGCCGAGCAAATAGATATCAGGCTTTATTCGATCATCTACGACGCGATCAACGAGATCAAGGCGGCGATGGAAGGTATGCTTGCTCCAACATTTGAAGAGAAGATCGTAGCTAACGTAGAGATCCGCGAAACATTCAAGATCAGCAAAGTGGGTACTATTGCAGGTTGTATGGTGTTAGATGGTAAAATTACCCGTAACAGCAAGATCAGGGTAGTACGCGAAGGTGTGGTTATTTACACCGGCGAACTGGCTTCGTTAAAACGCTTTAAAGACGATGTTAAAGAAGTGTCTGCAAACTACGAGTGCGGTTTGAACATCCAAAACTTTAACAATATTGAAGTAGGCGACATTGTTGAAGCTTACGAAAATGTAGAAGTTAAACGCAAGCTTTAATAAGCAGGCTATATTAAAGAAAAATCTCCCCGGATAATCCGGGGAGATTTTTTGTTGTTTATGGCTTTAAGCTTTGCGGAGGATCAATTGTCTTATAAAGTAAATAAGCATAATCACGTAGTTCTTTTATTTTAGCTTCTTTGATAAATGTCCATCCCGCAGCTGTTTTTTTGTAAACCGAAATATTGCAGGGGAATTTAGGCATGGTGATCTTTCTTTGTTTCGTATTTGTTTCAACTACATGATCTGCCGGTATAAAAAAAGCAAATATGCGGTATTGCCTTTGTAAGGCAGGCTCCTGCGCTATCTTTATTACCTGTTTGCTTACTTCGTTCTCCTGGGCTTCATAACGCAGCTTACGGTCTTTAATAGCCTTTACCTGGGCTGTCCAATCCTTTAAATTATTGGGGTAGCATATAATGTAGGCCAAACCTGCTCCGGGTTTAACATAGCGTAAGCCCGGCAGGGGGCCACTTTTATAACTCAGATCAAACGAATGGATCTCTTCATATCCGCCTTTTAAATATTGAGGATCTTTAAAGAAATCTATCTTAGGATGCCCCGGTTTTAAATTTGCGGCAACACTTTTTTTAAGGATAGTTAATTGAAACAGGCAAATAAATAATGCTGCGGATAAATAGGATGATCTGGTCACTTTCAGGGGATATTTACTATAAACTAATCTCTTCGCCAATAGCCGGCAATTTAATGTTTATTCCGGCTTTTATAAATTTTTCGCGCGCTTCTTCTTTATCTATCGCGATAACCGGGAAGGTATCATAATGTACGCCGATAACATTTTTGCAATTGATAAAATTAGTGGCTTTTATAGCATCATCAACACCCATAGTATAGTTATCGCCGATAGGTAAAAATGCCCAGTCAAGATTCTCATCTTCCAGCAGCTTCATGTCATAGGTAAGCGCGGTGTCGCCGGCGTAGTAGATCTTTTTGCCTTCGGCATAAATTACAAAGCCTGCGGGGTTGCCCCCGGCAGAACCATCAGGCAGGGTGCTTGAGTGAACCGCATTCACCATTTTAACCCGCCCGAAATCAAAATTAAAGCCACCGCCAATATTCATGCCGTGCGCCTCAATACCTTTATTGCCCAGCCAGTTAGCTATTTCAGCAATACAGATCACTTTTGCGCCGCAGCTTTTCTGAATTTCTATCAGGTCGGCAACGTGGTCGCCGTGACCGTGCGATACCAGGATATAATCAGGCTTTAAGCTGTGAATATCAATATCCTTTGCAGCTGGGTTAGGTGTAATAAATGGATCAAACAATAGTTTTTTTCCTTCGGTTTCAATAATAATGGTCGATTGTCCGTAATAGGTAGTTTTCATATGGTAGCTGTGTTTTAAATAGCAGAAATGATGCAAGTATCTTACAATCCTTATATCCTATAAATCTAAGTCTTATTGGCCAAACATACCGCCTAAACCGCCAAACATATCTTTGGTAGCGGCTGCCATTTCGCTTTGGCTTACGTTATCGGCCTGCTCCATAGCCTTATTAATGGTAATCACCATTAATTCTTCGATCTCTTCCTTATCGGCTTCCTTAAAAAAGTCGGCATCGATATGTATAGATTGTATGGTTTTGTTGCCTGTTGCGGTAACACTGATCTTTCCGCTTTCGGCAGTGCCGGTTACGGTAATGTTGTCAAGTCTCTTCTTAATATCGCCAGCCATTTGCTGGGCCTGCATTAGTTTATCAAACATGTTTACTCCTTTATCTTTACTTAACATTATTTACTGCTTAGTGTTTATGCGCTTTGTGCTTTTTAACAGTGGTATGTTTTGCTGCCGGTTTTTTCTTCTGTTTTTTAGCGGGCTGCTTTTTTTTCTCTATAGTGGGTGCCTTCACCTGTTCATCATCTTCCCCGCCGTCGCGGCCATAGGCACCTGCGCGTATTACAGGCATGCCGGTCATTTTAAACAGGTCATCAAGGTGCAAAAGACTACCATTGGTCATATTATCCAGCAATATAATTACAACGTCTTCCTTCATATCGCGCAGAAAATTGTGGCGGAAGCCATGCCACCAGCCGGTGTGGTAAACCACTTTTTCGTTAGGTGCCTCAAACAAATGCCAGCCATAGCCATAACCAAAATGGCCGTTTTTCAATGGAACGCGGTTAGTATAAGCCGAATCCTGGGTTGACTGTTTAATAAGTTTTCCGGCACGCAACGCACGGTCGAACAAGAAAAGATCGCCCACAGTACTGTAAATACCTTTATCGCCAACGGGCCCGTCCAGGTAGTTTTGCGCTACCGAGTACCGCCAGCTGTTACGATCATGCCCTAATACCTTGGTAGGGATCTTATCGTAAGTAGCCTTAGAGTATACATTGGTATGCTTCATGCCTGCCGGCAGAAAAACGTTCTGCATCATATAATCAGCATACTGCATGTGCGCCGCCTTTTCTATGATAGAGCCAAGAACCATGAAGTTGGAGTTGTTGTAGTGATAGCCTTTGTCGGGCAAGTTATAGCGCACAGGTTTGTACTGGGCCAGCAGGTCCATCATTTGTTGATTGGTAACTCCTTTTTTCTGATCGCGGTGTTCTTTGCGGAAAACATCATCAATAGCATATACATAGTTGGGCAACCCGGAGCGGTGTGTAAGCAACATACGTATTGTTACGCCGTGGTATGGAAAATTAGGAAAATACTGCTGTACAGAGTCACTTAGCTTCAGCTTGCCGCGTTCCATTAACTGCAAAATTGCGGTGGAGGTCATGGTTTTGCTGATAGATGCCAGTTCAAATTGAGAGCTGAGTGTCAGGCTGTCCTGGTGCGGGTAGTTAGCCCAGCCAAAGGCATTTTGGTAAACTATCTTTCCTTTTTTTGCCACCAGTACATTACCGTTAAATCCGGCCACCTTGTGCAGGTGCTGCATAAAAGCATCTATCTGTTTATCGGCGTTTTTGGGGTTGTAAGCTAACAAAGCTTTTGTGTCCAGGGGTTTGCCGGGATCGGGTGTGCCATTGGCCGAATTGCTATTGTCTCCTGATTTTGATGAGCACGATGCCATCACAAGCAGGGCGGTGGCAAAAGCAAACAAGCTTTGTTTCAATAATTTCATATATAATAATACTATCGCAATAAACGACTGCGAAAATTGTAAATTATAACCCGCGTTTAAATTAAAGTTTTAAACATTTTTCTTGTTTTAGTTAATAACCTTACTAAATTTAAATGTATAAACCTTACCGCATAAAATATGAAAAATTACTACAGATCACTCTTAACTTTAATACTGCTTTTTGGTGCCGTAACCCTGTTTGGGCAAGAGCGGCCGGCCACTCATACCGATTCATTAATGCAGGCGGGCATGGCGCTTTATGATGCAGGCAAATACACAGAGGCCATGGGTAAATATGAAGAAGTATTAAAAATTTACCCCGAATCACGAACCGCGCTTTATGAGAAAGCGCTTACACTTAGCGCCATGGGTAAAAATGATGATGCTATAGTTATTTTTGAAAAGCTTGTTTCTATTCTGCACTCGGCCGAGGCTTATGCCGGACTCGGTAATGCTTACGATATGAAGGGCGATTCTCAAAAAGCTATTGAATATTACAAGCAGGGAATAGCACATTGGCCAAAAGATCGTAACCTGTGGTTTAATTTATGTGTATGCTATGCGCGCCAACAAAATTATGTTCAATCTGAGCTGGCGGCCACTGAGGCAATAAAGGCCGATCCTAAACATTTAAGAAGTTACCAGAATTATGCAGTAGCTGCTTACCACCAGGGCAGAAATGCTGAGGCCTTGTTAGGGTTGTCTAACTTTTTAATGTTTGGATCAAATAGCTATTCTTTAGCAAGCTGCCAGATAATTAAAGACATATTGCATGCCACCCCGGCAGGCAACGTTGATCCGATTGCTAAAATGCAACAGCAAACCATTGCCCAGGCTGTGGCTGCGTCTACATCAGGTAAAACAAATCTTACGGCAATAGATTCGTTAACCCTGCAGCTTACCGCTTCTTACAAAGCCATAAAAGCGCAGGAAGATCAGTACGGTTCGCCATTTTTCTCTAAATATTTTGGCAGTTACTTTGGTGATATTGCCGCTTCGAATTATATGGATGTATACACCCGCTTTATTGGTGTAAGTTTAGCACCCCAGGAAAATTTAGCCTGGCTGAAAGCACACCCGGATGATATTAAAGCTTTTAATACCTGGTTAAGTACCGAAAAACGAGATGTTCAATAATCCTATGCGGGCAAAGAAAATTATTATCGGTGTCGCATTATTATTTTGTGCGATATCGGCTTTTGCACAGGAAAAAAAAGTAAGTCCTGATACCCTGATGAAGCAGGGCACAACATTGCATAACCAGGGAAAATATGCTGAAGCCATTGAAAAATATGCCGAGGTATTAAAAGCCGATCCTGAAAATGGCTTTGCTAATTATGAAACAGCGTTTTCATTATGTGCCTTAAAAAAACAGCAAGATGCTATGCCCTTTGTGGAGAAGGCTATAAAATCAGATAACGACAATTTAAAAGTTGCAGCCTTATGTTTGTTAGCAAGTATTTATGATGCCGATCATCAAACGGTAAAAGCTGTTGATACATATGAAAAAGGGATAAAAATAAATCCAAATTATCCGCAGATCTATTTCAATTTAAGCCTTACCTATTTGCGAAATAACCAATATGACCTGGCTGAAAAAAATAGTATTGAAGCCATAAAGCATAATCCAAAACATGTGGGTAGTTTGTCTGTTTATGCATTGGCAACGTATCGGCAAAACAAAAAAGTTAATGCGCTAATGGCTTTTTGCAGTGTGATAGCACTTAACAGCACTTCATCTGCCGGGGCATCTGCATTTAGCAATATCCAGAATATATTTAACGGAGGCACTATTAACCAGGACGGAAAAACGACTATCGCTATTTCGCCGGATGACACCCAAGAAACGTCTACTTTAAATATAGGGCTGTCAATGATTACAATAGCGGCTAAAACGAAAAATTTGCAGGGTGCCGATCTGCTAACTGATGAATTAACAACCCTGTTTAAGTTAGCCGGTGAGCTGGCAGAAAAGAAAACGGAAAAGACTTTTTTTGATAATTTTTTTGTGGATTATTATTATAAGTTAGCACAAACAGAATATATGCCGGCATTTGCACGCTTGATGGCCATTAATACGGACCGGGAAGGAACGGCCAAATGGGGCAAAGAAAACATGACACAACTAACCGGTATGGCTAACTGGCTGGCTAACACACCACGATCATTTTAAAGACCGACTATAAACCATGCAAAAAGTTTACAGATCAATAATTGTATGCCTGCTGCTGGTAATGCCTGCGATAACTTTTGCACAAGACAAAAAAGCCGACGCCGATGCCCTGATTAAACAAGGCACCGCACTGCACGACGCGCAGAAATATGACGAGGCTATAGCTAAATATAACGAAGCTTTAAAGATTGCCCCTGGTAATCTGAATGCGCTGTATGAGAAAGGATTTACGCTTTATGCATCAGGCAAGGCCGATCAAGCGATACCTTTACTTGAAAAAGTTGCCAATAGCAATACATCGCCGCACGCGTTTGCCGTGTTAGGGAATATTTATGACGACCGCGGTGATTTTGACCGGGCAATAAGCTGCTACACCAAAGGCATAGCGGCGTTCCCTAAAGATGGTAACCTTTGGTATAACCTGGGGGTTTCATACATGCGGCAAAACAAAAACTCGCAGGCTGAGGATGCCGCTATCGAGTCGATCAAGATCAATCAGAAACATTTAAACAGTTACCGGTTATATGTTTTGGCAACTTACAGCCAGGGCAAGCATGAGTGTTCTTTACTGGCATGGTGCAATTATTTAATGCTTGTGCCGCAGCCCAAACAATCGGCAGAGGCATGTAACTACATTAAAAATATTTTGCATTATAGCATAAATGATGGTAACATCGTTATTAAAGGGACGGACGAGCAAAGCAGGGTACAACAAATGGACATCGCGGCGGCGGTGAGCGCTATCGATCCGTTACTGACAAGCACCAAACCGGTTGACTCATTGGGGACGCAACTGGCATCGGTATTCAGGATAGTAAATGTGAAGAAGGAGAAGTTTAACTCGCCTTTCTTTACCAAATATTTTTGTGATTTTTTTGGGGCGATGGAAAAGACAAAATACATGGATGTTTTTACGCACTACATTACCGTAAGCATGGCCCCTGCCGAAAACCTGGCCTGGCTTAAAGCCCGCCCAGATGAAATTAAAGGCTTTAACGAATGGCTGGCATCAACTAAAAGAGTGACAGATTAACAAATGAAGATAAACAGGCTTTTTATAACCCTAATACTATTCATGCTGGTAACGGCCCCTGTTATGGCGCAGGACAGTACCGACGACCCGGCGACAAATTACAAAACCGCGCTCGACTTGGTAAATGCCGGCAAAGGCAGTGACGGGATACCCTACCTGGAGAAAGTACTTAAAACGCAATCAAATTATACCAACCCGGCTTATAGTTTGCTGGGCAGTATTTATGATAAAAGCAACCAGCCTGAAAAAGCCATTGCTGTTTATAAGGATGGTTTGAAAGCCTATCCGCAGGATCAAAACCTGTATTTTAATTTAGGTATAGCCAGTTTCCGTAACAAGCAATATGCCGAGGCTGAGGCCGCGGCTATTGAGGCCATAAAGCTTGACCCTAAACATGCCAACAGCCAGCGTTTGTATGGCCTGGTATGTTTTCACCAAAATAAACGGATGAATGCGCTGCTTGCCTTTTGCAGCTTTTTATTGCTCGAGCCCAATAACGCCCGTGCTGACGAAGCCACAACCAATATGCAAAGTATACTAAAAGGTGGCGTTTTAAAAGCCGACGGCCCGGTTAAAACTCCGCCTGCCGATGCCAAAGAAACTGCCGCGCTAAACAACATCATTGCCACCACAATTGCCGCCGGGCAGGCTAAAAAATTAAACGGCAACTCGCTGCTGGAGTTTCAGCTGAAAAGCATATTTACCCAGGCCGGGCAGCTATCCGCCAAAAAAGCCGACAAAACTTTTTTTGATAAATTTTATGCCGGTTTCTTTTACCAGCTGGCACAAAGCGGCAACGTGCCTGCATTTGTAAAAGTAATTACTACAAAGACAGAAGATGCAGGGTTGAGTGATTGGGTTAAGGGGGTGGGGAGAGGGTTATAGATTATAAAGTTATGACGGACATAATCAATGATTGTGAAATTGTAATAGCTGAATTGAAGAAGTTCAACGATGATATGCTTTATCTCGGCCCGGCAATAATGGATGACCGGTTAGAGGATCTGGAAAAGCAAATCGGGTTCACTCTCCCTTCTGATTTTAAATATATATTTAAAAAGCATAATGGGTTTAGTTTAGATGGAACAGAAGTTTACGGCTTAGACAAGAGTTTAAGAGAGTCGTCTATCGATAACGTCTATACTTCTGAACATTCTTCTTTGATGGCAACTTGGATGCCCACAAACTTTCTTCCTTTTTCGCCTGACGGATTTGGAAATCATTATTGCCTGGTATTATCTAAAGTAGAAAATAACAGTTATCAGATTGCATTTTGGCAGCATGATGTTAGTTATGAAAGTAGTGATGATATTGAAATATGTAATGATAGTTTTATCGACTGGATTAATGAGGTTATGATTGACTGGACGCTTGAAGATTATAATTATGACGGAACGGGAAAGATTAAGTAGCGCAGGGTCTTTTCCGAGAAAGTTTACCTTGTAAGGATTATCCTTCTGCCCCGACTATAACGTAATTAAAAAGCGTTATAAATGAATCATAATATCATTATCGAAAAAATAGCATCGGCAGAGCAGATAAAACAATGCGCAGAATTTTACCCCGCAGCATATAGTGGCGAGCCTTGGAACGATAACTGGACCATCGAAACAGCTACCGCGTTATTAACCTGCTATTATAGCACCCCTAAATTTATGGGTTGGATCGCCCTGCGGGATAATGTTGTAATAGGATGTGCAATCGGAAATATTGAACCCTATTATAGCGGCGACATTTTTATACTGAAGGAAATATTTGTAGCAGTTGACGCACAAAATTCGGGCGCGGGGAGCAGTTTGTGAGCAGCCGTAAAACAAGGCACGGAAGAAGCCGGTATTAAAATGACCATCTTGTTTACACGCAAACCAATTGTCGGCTTTTATGAAAGAGTGGGTTTTAAAGAAATGGATGGGGTGGTGGCAATGGTATATTCTTGACTGAAAGTTCCTCGTCCCCGCAGGGTCTTCCAACGGAGACCCTGCGCTGCAAGATTAATAATAATGCAGGATACTAACTGAGAGATCCTGCTAAGACGAAAGACAGAGTTACGCCCGTAACTTTTTGAATATTATTTTACATCCCACCTGTTTTACGCCTACCTTTGCGGCTGCAAATTATACCACTATTATAATGAGTTTCAGAACCGAACATGATACCATGGGCGAGGTACAGGTACCTGCCGATAAATACTGGGGCGCGCAGACAGAAAGATCGCGCAATAACTTTAAAATTGGTCCCGAGGCCTCTATGCCTAAGGAGATCATTGCCGCTTTTGCTTACCTGAAAAAAGCTGCCGCGTTTACCAATACCGACCTTGGTGTTCTGCCTGCCGACAAACGCGACCAGATAGCCGCAGTTTGCGATGAGATTTTAGCCGGCCAGCTGGCCGGTGAATTTCCGTTGGTGATCTGGCAAACCGGCTCGGGCACCCAATCAAACATGAACGTTAACGAGGTTGTTGCCAACCGTGCACACGTATTGGCCGGCAATAAACTGGGCGAGGGTAAAACCTTTATCCACCCTAATGATGATGTAAATAAATCGCAATCATCAAATGATACTTACCCTACCGCTATGCACATCGCCGCTTATAAAATGGTGATCGATGTAACCATACCGGGTATTGAAAAACTGCGCGATACTTTGGCAGCAAAATCAGAAGCCTTTAAATCGGTAGTAAAGATTGGTCGTACCCACCTGATGGACGCTACGCCGCTTACATTAGGCCAGGAGTTTTCGGGCTATGTATCACAACTGAACCATGGCCTAAAAGCGCTGCGTAACACGTTGGACCACCTGTCAGAGCTGGCTTTGGGTGGCACCGCTGTTGGTACTGGTATTAACACACCGAAAGGCTACGATGTTAAAGTTGCCGAATACATAGCACAATTTACCGGACTGCCTTTTATTACTGCCGAAAACAAATTTGAGGCCCTTGCCGCTCACGACGCTATTGTTGAGAGCCACGGCGCTTTAAAACAGATAGCCGTATCATTAATGAAGATAGCTAATGATATCCGCATGCTGGCTTCAGGCCCGCGCTCGGGTATCGGCGAGATCCATATACCGGATAACGAACCAGGATCATCCATCATGCCGGGCAAGGTTAACCCAACCCAAAACGAGGCGGTTACCATGGTTGCCGCGCAGGTAATGGGTAATGACGTTACCATATCGGTAGGCGGATCAAACGGCCACTATGAACTAAACGTGTTTAAACCGGTTATGGCGGCTAACTTCCTGCAATCTGCACGCCTTATCGGCGATGCCTGCGTATCGTTTAACGACCATTGCGCGGTGGGTATCGAGCCTAACTATGCCGGTATTAAAAAGCACCTTGAAAACTCGCTGATGCTGGTTACCGCGCTTAACCCGCATATTGGTTATGAGGCTGCCGCCAAGATCGCTAAAACAGCGCTTAAAGAAGGTTCGTCATTACGTGAAGCAGCTATTGGCCTGGGCTACCTAACCAACGAACAGTTTGACCAATGGGTTAGGCCTGAGGATATGATAGGCAGTTTGAAATAGTAAACAACTTTTGTCATCCTGAGCATAGCGAAGGATCTGTAAACCATGCAATCGCCGCTTGGCAGATTCTTCGCTATGCTCAGAATGACAAGCATATTTTATAAATGCTTAAATATTTTAGTTTCCTGCTTTTAGCTTTAACCTTTCTGCTTTCAGCTTTAAGCGCCTGTTCCTTCAACCCCAGCCTTCAAGGCAAGGGCGAAAGCTACTTACAAGGCGAGTGGAAGCAGGACAGCATCGCCAAGCAAAAGCAATTGCTTACTTATTCGCTTTATAACTTTAAATTTAATTGCGACTCGGTATTTATCCAGATCAACACTTTCAGCAAGGTAAACTCGGGCATGGATAGCTGCATGAACGCGGGGCATTGGTCAGAATATATTCGCGGCACTTATTTGCAGGTTAATGATACGTTGCATATAAAAGGCAATTTTTGCAATGCTGACTACAGCCTGAAAAAACAAGCGGGCTGTTTCCGCTCAGGCCCTTATGAAGCAGCTTTTAAATCGATCAAAAAAAATGATTCGCTTATTCAATTTTTAAGCACATCAAGCGTTATACCTGTTAATTTACGTTTAATTAAAAAGATCACCTGTACTCCAAAACCGCTATAAAAATGAAACTTAACTTTTTAAAAAAATTAGCTTTAGGCGTGGCAATATTGTACGCCCCAATGCAAACCATGGCATGGGGAACTAACGGCCACCGCATTTCGGGCCAGATTGCCGAAGATCATTTAACATCAAAAGCAAAGGCTGCCGTAAGGGCCATTTTGGGCGAGTCGGTTGCTATGGCCAGCAACTGGGCAGATTTCATCAAATCTGACCCTAAATACAACTACCTGTACAACTGGCATTTTGTTGATTTCGACAGGAAAATGGCATACCCTGAAATGGTAGAGTTTTTAGAGCACGACAAAAGCGCTAATGCATATACCGAGTTGAAAGAACTTATAGCCGATATCCAAAAGAAAGACGTAAGCAAAGAAAACAAGCTTTTATACCTGCGGATGATCATCCACATTACCGAGGATATCCACCAGCCAATGCATACCGCCCATGCCAGTGATAAAGGTGGTAATGATTTTAAAGTTAACTGGTTTAGCAAACCAACCAATCTGCATTCTATCTGGGATACCGAACTGATCAATTTCCAGGAGTTAAGCTACACCGAGTACGCGGCGGCGATTGACAAACCGACGAAAGAAGAGATCAAAGAATGGCAGGCAGACCCGTTAAGCAAATGGATCTTTGAATCGAACCAACTGGCAGAAGCATTTTATAACGAAATTAAACCGGGCGACACTTTAGGATACCAATACAATTTTTCGCACCTGGAGATCCTTAATCAACGCTTGCTTAAAGGCGGCATCAGGCTGGCCGGAATTTTAAACGGAATTTTTGGATAATAATTAAGGTAAAAGGCGAAAGGTAAAAGGTCAAGGGTATTCCGCAGACAAACCTTACACCTTTTGCCTTTAACCTTTTACCGCACTATGAAGATACTAATGGTTTGCCTGGGTAATATCTGCCGTTCGCCGCTGGCGGAGGGGATCATGCAGCATCTGGCTGATAAGGAAGGGTTAGATTGGGAGATTGACTCGGCAGGCACAGGCGACTGGCATATTGGCGAAGGCCCCGACAGGCGTTCTGTACGCACCGCGCGCGAGCATGGTATAGATATCAGCAAGCAGGTTTGTCGACTTTTCAGGCGAAGTGATTTTGACGATTTTGACCAGATCCTGGTGATGGACAAAAGCAACCTGAGCAATGTACTGGCTATGGCACCCAATGCCGAAGCCGCTAAAAAAGTGAGCCTGCTACTGGTAGATAAAATTGTACCCGACCCATACCATGACGATACCCAGTTTGAGCCCGTTTTTAAAATGATTGAAGAAGGGTGCAAGGCGTTTATAGCAAAGCATAAATAGTTGTCATTCTGAGCATAGCGAAGAATCTGTAAACTGTGCAATCGCCGCTTGGCAGATTCTTCGCTATGCTCAGAATGACAAATTTTACATGGCAGCCTTATCTAAGTAACTTGCCAACGCATTAATCGCGGCAGCAACTGCTGTAATTTGTTGTTGGGCTTCGGTCCAGTTACGTTGTTCTATCGCTTCGCGGATGCCGGGCATGGTTTTTACGCCATAGCCTGTATAAAAGCCGGGCGCATAAATGGTATGCTTATACCATGGGCGTCGCGGCAAGCCTGCCGGCGATAGCAATTGCTGCTCGGCCTTATAAATAGTTTCGTTTAATATTTTATGGTCGATGTTTGATGCAGCATCGGTACTTGCAGCCAACTTATCGGCACCGGCTTTTAATGCTTCAAGCGACGCGGTCAGCGCCGAAAAATCAATGACCGGCACTTCTGCCTTTACCTGTGGCGCTGTTTGTTTTTTTGTCGGATCAGCAGCCAATGCATATGTGTTGTTTTTTATCAACTCGTTTTGCATGGCTGTGGTTTCACGCATGCTGCTGGCTAATTCTGCCAACTCCCTGCTATAGCCATTTAAGGTAGCATACAGGTTTCTAAAATCAAACGGAAGCACATTCGCGTTAGCCATCCGCAGCACGGTATGCCCCACAGTTTTGGCTAATACAGCGCCATAAACAGATCCCGGATCTTTAAAACGTTCATGATCGGTAAACGAATCAAAAATAGAATGGTATTCGCCGCCACCGCCTTCACCGCCATAACCAATATCAAGCGTCGGCACACCAAGGTGCTGTAAAAAAGGTGAAAAGTCCGACCCGGAACCCAGCGCCTCTATCGGGTCTGTTTTACGGTTCATGATCTCTCTTTTACTTTTTACTGATCCCGCATTTACAAGCTCGTCCGCTTTTTTGCGCTGGCCTACGGTTACGTTGGTTTCGGGGTCGATCACACTTTCGGATACCTCACCCATAAAACTCTCTAACGCGTGCGATCCGCCCGAATGGTAAAACCCGCGCGAAATATCATCCGAATTGATATATACCACCGCCTTTTGTTGTAGTTCTTTATCGTGATCCTCGGCATATTCGGTAGACCCCAAAAGACCCGGCTCTTCACCATCCCAGGCACAATAAACAATACTGCGTTTTGGTTTCCAGCCGGTTTTGAGCAGGTCGCCCAGGGCCTTAGCCTCGTCCAGCATAGCTGATTGACCGCTCAGCGGATCATCGGCCCCATTTACCCATGCGTCATGATGATTACCGCGCATTACCCATTCATCCGGATATGTTGAACCTTTAATCTTGGCGATCACATCGTACGCGGTAACCAGGTCCCAGTTAAATTCGAGTTTTAAATGCACGATTGCGGCACCCGGCCCAACATGGTAAGTAAAGGGTAAAGCGCCGCGCCAGCTTTCAGGGGCGACAGGGCCCTGCAAGGCTTCAAGCAGTGGTTTAGCATCCTGGTAGCTAATGGGAAGCACAGGTATTTTTAATATGGTCGCGGCATCTTTACGGTCTAAACGTTTGGCATTTTCAGTAGCGCCTACGCCGGGTGTCAGCGGGTCGCCGGGGTAAATTACCATGTCCATTACAGAACCGCGCTGTACACCGGTTTCATTTTTATAAGCGCCTTTAGGATAAACCTCCCCGGCAAAGTAACCATCTTCCTTTGGGTCCGAATAAATAATGCAGCCTATAGCCCCATGCTCGTAGGCAACTTTAGGTTTAATGCCGCGCCATGATTTGCCGTATTTGGCAATAACAATTTTGCCTTTTACGTCGATCCCCATACTGGCCAGCGTTTCATAATCGTCAGGCAAACCATAGTTGACAAAAACCAGTTGCCCGGTTACATCGCCGTCGGCGCCCCAGGCATTGTAGGTTGGTAGCTGGCCTTCCTGGCCTGATGTAGGGTCATCGGCTATAGCGCTTTCTTTTAATATGGCTGTATATTTCGTCGGCCCGGTCATTTCTAACACCCTTGTTTTGGGTGTGGGGAATAAAACTTTATAGGTCTGTAAATGCGCGTCAAAGCCATAGTCTTTAAATTTCTTCAGGATCTTTTCTGCAACCACCTTGCCGCCGGGCGAGCCCAAATGGTGCGGGTAAGCCGACAGGTCTTTCAATGTTTCGTTGATACGGGGGGCACTTATTGCCTGGTCAAATTGCTGTTCGGTTTGCAGTTGCTTGGCAGACGATACCGGTGTAAAGCCCATCAACGGTTTTTGTTGCGCATTTGCAGCAACAGCAATCAAACCCATTATACCCAGCGCAAAAAGTTTTTTCATACACGGCAACATTTTAATATGGCTATTAAATTAGGTAAATTATAGCGGAAAGGCAAATCAGGGTAGGCAGCGGGTCATAACAAAACATCGCCAATGCAAACAATAATAAATGTCACACTGTTTAAATTACCACCATTGGCCGCAAATAAATAATGGTTTGCTTTTATTTATAGTTTATAGCAATATTGCTTTAATAATTTAATTTAGCCGAATGGTTAACTACAGGATTTATTCTTTCATTTATTTGTTATCGATTGTAGTTATCGCTACATCCTGTTCGCCAAAGGTTAACCATGCAAAGCCTGATGCGCCCAAAGTTGTTGTTAAAGGCCCGCACTTTACTACCGACAGCATTTATACTACCAAAACAGATTCTTTATTAAGTATAGTAAAGCAGCAACAGCCCGTGGTTTTAATGGACAGCACAGGGCTGATAGCTACGCCATCCGAATGGATCGGGTCTGTTAATTTTGGCATCCGCAAGGCTAATTATGTCATCATACATTTTACCGCGCAGGATTCTGTACAGCAAACCATCAAAACCTTCACCATAAAAAGTACCGAAACCAGCGCGCACTATGTAATTGCTAAAGATGGCAAGGTGTACCACATGGTAAATGATTACTTGCGGTCAAACCACGCAGGTTTGGGTAAATGGGGCAGCGTTACCGATATGAACAGCATATCCCTGGGGATAGAGATCGACAACAATGGCGCATCGCCGTTTACCGACGCGCAGGTAAAAAGCCTGCTGCAGCTGCTTGCGCAGCTTAAAAAAGCCTACAATATCCCGGCGACAAACTTTATTGGTCACCAGGATTTTGCACCGAAACGCAAGCCTGATCCGGGTCCGCTATTCCCCTGGAAGACACTGGCCGATAAAGGCTTTGGCTACTGGAGCGATGATGCCCTAGAAATAGCCCCCGAAAACTTTGATTATAAAACGGCCCTGCGCCTCATCGGCTATGATACATCCGACTTAAACGCGGCCATCATAGCCTTTAAACGCCATTTCGTACAGGATGACAGCACCTCGCAACTAAGCCAGTTGGATCTGAATGTGCTATATAATGTTTATCAGAAGTATTGAGTTGGCAGTCGCCAGTTTGCAGTTTGCAGCAGGTAGTATATTCTGCCAACTGCAAACTAAAAACTGCTAACTCTTCTTAACGGCCCACCCATCCTTCAGCGTCACCGTCCTGTTAAATACCAATTTATCAGCGGTTGATAATTTGTCAAGGGTAAAGTACCCTTTGCGGATAAACTGATAGCCTTTGCCTTGTTCGGCGTTGGCCAGATCGGGCTCAATGTATACATTAGGTAAAATGTGCAAGCTTTCAGGGTTAAGATATTCCTTAAAGTCGCCCTCTTCGCTTGATGGGTCTTCAACCTTAAATAAGCGATCGTATAAACGTACCTCGGCGGTTTTGGCGTGCGGTACACTTACCCAGTGGATGGTGCCCTTAACATTAATGCCGCTGGTATCATGGCCCGATTTTGATTCGGGGATATAAGTACAATAGATCTCGGTTACATTGCCGTCGGCATCCTTTTTAAAGTCCTCGCATTTTACAATGTAGGCATTCTTTAAACGTACCATCAGGCCAACACCCAGGCGGAAAAACTTTTTAGGCGGCTCTTCCATAAAGTCCTCACGCTCTATCCACAGCTCATTGCTGAACGGGATATCCCTGCCGCCATCGCCGCCTTCAACCTCTGGGTTGTTTTCGCCGTGAAGCGTTTCTGTTTGTCCTTCGGGATAGTTGGTAATGATCAGTTTTATAGGGTCCAGCACAGCCATACGGCGCCACGCGGTTTTGTTCAGGTCCTCGCGGATACAGAACTCCAGCAAACTAAAGTCGATCATGTTCTCGCGCTTGGCTACGCCAATGCGGTCGCAAAACTCGCGGATAGAAGCGGCGGTATAACCCCGGCGGCGCAAACCGCTGATGGTTGACATCCGCGGATCGTCCCAGCCTTCAACATGGTTTTCGGCCACCAGCTGCATCAGCTTGCGCTTGCTCATTACCGTGTAGGTCATGTTTAAACGGGCAAACTCATATTGTTTTGACGGGAAGATCTCCAGTTCCTCAATAAACAGATCGTACAATGGCCTGTGCGACACAAACTCCAGCGTACAAATAGAATGCGTGATCTCTTCAATAGCGTCTGACTGCCCATGCGCGAAATCATACATCGGGTAAATGCACCAGGCATCGCCGGTACGGTGATGGTGGGCATGCTTGATGCGGTACATCAGCGGATCGCGCAGTAACATATTTGGCGATGCCAGGTCGATCTTTGCACGCAGTACTTTATCCCCGTCCTGGTATTTGCCGGCTTTCATATCGGCAAACAGTTGCAGGTTTTCTTCAACGCTGCGGCTGCGGTATTGGTTGGGTGTGCCGGGTTCGGTAGGTGTGCCTTTTTGGGCAGCTATCTCTTCGGCAGTGCTGTCGTCAACATAGGCTAAGCCTTTTTTGATCAGCGTTACCGCAAGGTCATACAGTTTATCAAAATAATCAGAAGCGTAAAGCTCTTCGGCCCAGTCAAAGCCCAGCCATTTTACATCTTCCTTAATGCTGTCAACGTATTCTGTTTCCTCTTTGGTTGGGTTGGTATCGTCAAAACGCAGGTTGGTTTTGCCGTTGTATTTTTTTGCCAGCCCAAAATTAAGGCAAATGGATTTGGCGTGGCCGATGTGCAGGTAACCATTAGGCTCGGGCGGGAAACGGGTTAACACCCTGCCGCCGTGCTTGCCTTCGGCTATATCCTCTTCAACAATCTCTTCAATAAAATTTAATGATCTCTCTTCGCTCATGGTCGGCAAAAATAAGATTTTTAAGCGAAATTACCCCTCTATATCTCCCCAAAGGGGAGACTTTTATTTAGATGGAAAGGGTATAAAGCCCTCCCCATTGGGGAGGGCTGGGAGGGGTGTTAAAACGCCTTTGCAAATTCCTTGGCGAAATCTTCCAGCTTTATCTTGCTTAAAGCAGGTTTGTGTTTGTAATAATCTTCAAACATTTTGCCGGTGCGTACAGATACGCCCATTTCGGTGTAGTTGGTGGCTACCTCTTCAGGAAGGCCCGCGCCTATGGCACCTGCAAGGTTGTCAGCATCGCTAAACTCGATCCATGGCAGTTCTGGCTTACCAATAGCTGCACCCAGGGCTTTGGCAACTTCTCCCGAGGTTTTCTCGTCGCTAGCTACATAGCGCACGCTTTTACCGGTAAAAGCGCTTTGTAATTCTTCGGCTGCCGCTGCCGCGATATCTGTAGGGTGTACCAGGATCATTTGGGTATCTGCTCCCCAATTGCTTCCGATAATGCCGGCATGTTTGATCATATCCACGTTAGCATAAAAATTGGTGTAGAAGAAACCCGGGCGCAGGTGTTTTATCGCAACGCCATCCAGTTTATTGTAAATTTCTTCGACACGGTGAATGCCGGTTACCGGGCCGGTGCCATCTTCCAGGTGAGCGCCAATACTGCTCAGGTGCACCACTTTGGTGATACCATTTGCGGTTATCGCGTCGGCATAATTCTGACCGATACCGGCTATCCAGTTTTTCCATTCGGTAGCGCTAAAGTTTGGCGGCACCATGGCGTAAACCGCGTCTGCACCTTTAAAAGCCTCGGTTAAAAAGTTAACATCTTCTACCGAACCAACGGCCGGGGTTGCGCCAAGGGCTTTGATCTCGTCGGCACGGTTTGCATTGCTGGTAATGATGGTTACGGTGTGTCCTGCTTTAATTAAAGTTTCGGCCAATGGCTTGCTGATATTGCCTATTGACCCTGTAAGTGTGATTTTCATGATTTTTATTTTTTGTTTTTGTTGGGACAAATGTATATTTGTACTTACTTTTATACAAGTACTTACCCAAAAGTAAGTGTAGATATTATGACAGCAGTAAAAGAAAGTTCAACGCAAAACCACAATAAAACGGCTAACCAGTTGCAATGCCCGGTTACCTATGTAATGAATAAATTGGGCGGGCATTGGAAACCTATTATACTTTACCAATTGCTTAACGGCTCAAAACGTTACAGCGAATTGCGCCGGGCCATCCCACCTATTACTGAAAAAATGCTGATCCAGCACCTTAAACAAATGGAAGCCGATAACCTGATCATCCGCCATGCGGAACCTGTTGTGCCGCCATTTGTAACTTACAGATTAAGCGAGGCGGGCGAGGAACTGAAGACGGTATTGGCTGCTATGGTCGATTGGGCAGAGAAGGATTACCAGCGGACCGGGGCAAGTTTTGAAATGGTGGACGAGTGTCTTAATTGAGATATTTAATACTAGCCGGTTAAAGCGTCTGCGCTTTAACTCGTGACAAAAAGAGCGTCTACGCTATCTATAATTGTGTAAGCGTGGACGCTTACAAGGTTGCATTGTTAAAGCGTAGACGCTTTAACATGCTGAGCATATGCTTAAACCTGCCTTGTCTGCCTGCTTTTTAAAATCAAAACAACTATTAAAGCCAGTAATGGCGAGCCAAAAATTGCTACAACCAAAGTACCCCAAAATCCAAGGGCGGTAGTTTTACCCATTTTGATCACCCATATGATGAATAGTAGATATATGGCGAAACAAGAAATTGCCAGTATGGAGAATGTCGATGAATGTAGTACCATAAAGTTATAAGGCTAATTGATCTGTTTTGAAATTCGGTTTTTTTAAGATCAAGACCTTCGCCTGGTTTTTAAGATCAATATAATGATCAACGCCAATAATGGCGAGCCGAAAATTGCAATTAACAAGGTGCCGAAATAACCAAGGGCGGTATCTTTACCCAGCCGGGCTACCCAGATAATAAGGATGATATCAAGTACGATCAATAAAACTTCCAGGATACCAAAATCAAAAAAGGCTAAGGTCATATAATTTAAGGTTTATTGAAGATACGGTAATTTTTACATTTTGTAAAATATACGCCGGTTAAAGCGTCCACATTTTAACCGGCGTATAGGATGGAGGCTGCTATTATTCAAACGTGTCTGCCACTACCATTATCTTTTTCCCAGGCTGTTCCTCTGCCTCAAAAACAAGCGTGATTTTACCTGCTACGCCAGTGATAGTTATGGTGCAATGCTGGGTATTTCCGCTGTTGTCTTCCAGCTTAGCTTTAACTACTGTTTTACCGTCTTTAAAAGCTGTCGGCCATTCGCATGTTTTTGAGGTGATAGCCCCTGAAATTGTATGGTCGTCATCCCCCGGAACAATAGTTACCTGCGATTTTGAAATGGTAATAGTGGCATTCTCGTCTTTGGAGCTTTCAATATTGCCCTTTGCGTCAAGATGATTTGTCTTTGACGATTTTAAAACTACGGTCTTATCGCATTGGCCGTAGCTCAATTGGCTGCATGCTGCCAGCAGCAATACAAGCGTAATTTTGATAAATTTTGATTTCATGATTTTAAATTTTTTATAAAGCTATGATTTAATATAGTATTATGCAATGCAAAGTACTATATATTTTTGAAAAACATAAGTCTTAATGCGACGACGTTTACCAATCGCTTTATTAAGCCATTTCCGCGCATGGCTTGCCTTGCTCTTGGCCGCAAAGGCCCATTACTTTTTTCCTTGATGAAAAAAGTAACAAAAAAATCAAGTCAGCAAAGATGCTTCTTTGCGCTCATGGCCTTTTGCCCGGCAGTACAGGTAAAACCTCGGGCCGCGCCTCTTTTGCCCCGCTGTCGCACCCACAAATCCCATGCTTCAACAAAACCTGCGAATGCCCGTTCCAGCACACAAGCCCATCATTGTTTTACCTTCCCTCATCCGAAGCTTTTTTGCTGACATTTCGTTTTTAACAACAATTTTTTATCTGAATAAAATTCAAAAAAAAGAAACGCAAATGCCTGTCAGGGCGCGCGGCCGGGAGTCTGGCCTGTGGAGTGGCAGCGATCGTCCTGACTTGATTTTTGGGTTACTTTTGTATCAAGACAAAAGTAACAGCCATCCGGCGGCAATTGAGCCGGGGCAAGCCATGCGCGGAAATGGCCTAATACAGCGCAAGTTGTTTAGCGGACAGGCTTACAGAAGAACCCTACTTATGCTTTAATATATGAAGATTATTTAGCCCTCACATTACTAAACCTAACCGTCCTAATCCCAAACCTCGGCATAGCAATACTTATACTCGTAGCATTACTATCGCTTTTATTCCTGCTTAATTTTTGCACCACATCCCCTTTTAAATCAACTTCTGCAATATCGTCTGCAAAAGCATCAAGGATTATCTTTTTAGATTTTGCATCGCCTTCAGCATTAAAAAGACGCACCAGCAGGTCCTTGCCCGACCGTGTGACAGACGAAACCTCTAAACCATTACCCACTATGTTTACCAGCGAGCGGTTCATGTCGGCTGTTGATGGAGTACTGCCCATAGCGGTAGCATACAAAGGCTCATTAAACTTGTCCTCCTCTGTCCAGATGCCTGCCTTGTCCCATTTACCGGTATGGGGTATCAGCGCATAACTCATGTCGGTTGCGTATCTAAGCGTATAATTGCGCCCCCACAAACCAACGCCCGAGTAGGCTATATCCAGCCCTAACGGAAAATCTGCGCCATGCGTGTAATTGGTTGTATGATCGGTTAGCATGGCCATGCCGTAGGTATTATTGGCATCTGTAACATCAACCCAATTTAGCACCACGTTATTCTTAATGCTGTCCCAACGGGTAAAAAAGGTGTTGTCCAGTTTGCTTTCGGTCACATCAAAGGGCGCGTTTTTATAAACCTTTTGCCCTTTAAGGTTTAGCGGGAAAAGCGCCAGCAACTTATCACGATCGTCATAAAAAGCTTTTTTCAGCGATGTCGCATCATACTTATCCTGCCCGTATGCGTTGCCAATGCCCGGATTGTTTGACCAGCCAATTTTTAATTCAAAGTCAATGCGTTGCTGGCCTTGTGTAAAGGATATCAGCTGTATAAAAACATTACCGGCTATGTTACCAAATACCTGCAGCGTTACCCTTGCCGGTCCGCTTTCCGTTACCGTAACCTTGGCCGGCTGTGCAGCGCTCGATTTAAAGCCGCCATCTTTAAAAAAGTTGCCGCGCAGCTCATTAAACCTGCGCGCGTTTGCCTGATCGACAAATTCTTTATTATTTAATTTTTTAGCGATAAGGCTGGTAATGGTGCCGCCTTTCGCCGGGTCTATAATGGCAGTATACAGATCGGTTTCCACCTTAAACGTGCTATCCGGTTGTATTAAAACCTTAGCCCCTATTTTTGTGGCTCGTTTAGTTTTTTGAAGACGATAGGTAGCATAACCCATTGGCGGTACTTCTGCCTTAAATAGCAAGGCTCCTCCATTTATTTGAGTTAAAAGTTCATTGCCTTTATCATCAACCACAGCCAGGTTTTCATCCCAGCCCATAGGTTTAGGCACCCAAACTACTTCATTGCGCTTAACGCCTACGGTATTGAATACACGGATACATTTTCCGGGTTCAAATATAGTACCCCCATTAATGGTATTGGTTGATGCCACCAAAATACTATCTGTTTTTTTGTCAGCTATGCCTGTCCATGTTACCACCTTATCAGCCCAGGTATTGCCCTGCCCCATATTATAGGGCACTATCCAGCAATCATGGTGCTGCGACAGGAGCAGGCGTGTCCATCCTTCATCAAAGGCAGCTTTGGGCCATGGTGCGTTTTTATATACCGAGGCCATTGCTGCAATTTTTTCGGTGGTTACCAGTTTGTTCTCGGTTTCTCTTACCTGCTGCGCTATGCGCTGTAGTATCTGCGATCCCCAAACCAGGCTGGTCAGCACATCTTCCTGCGAGAATTTCCAGTTTTCTGTTGGTATTTTGATGGATGAGTTGTCAATGTAATCTGTCCAGGTTTTATAAATCGTTGGCTGGTAGCCGCCTGTCCCATTGCCAAGGTACGGGCCGCCTTTCCAGCCTGCATCCTGCAGTACAAAACCGGCCGGGTGTTTTATGCCGGCAGTAAAAGCGGCGTTCATAAATAGCTTGCTGTTGCTGTTGCCAATGGTTTCCCAGGTCGAGCCGGGTTTTAACGCTTCAATGGCATAGCGCGGTACGGTTGGCAGCGCTGTACCGTCTGGGCCTATCCAGTTTACCAGCTCGCCGCCATGCGCGCGGGCATAGCCGCCCCAGCAGGTGTTAGGGTTTTTTAACGAGGCATATTTATAGCCGAATGACTTTAAGATTTGCGGCAGGGCGCTGGTAAAGCAAGGCTCTTCTGACGAGTAGGTGGTAAAAACCGCCGTAGGGAAATGTCGGCGCAGCGTTTCCATGCCGTATGCCAATTGCCTGATAATGCTTTCGCCGCTGATGTTGTACATATAGCTTTGGCCATAAGCAGGGCTGACGTACTCAATACGCCGGCCGGCTATCGACTGATCGGCAAACAGGGCCTGGAAAGCTTTGTAGCCCTGCTCGTCCTTCGCTTTTGCCATGTCCCAGGTTTCGGGCTCAATTTCCAGGTTGATCTTCCAGTCGGGGTGCGCCTTTAGCTGGTCTACAATAAAGCTGGTATAATTTACCGGGTAGTGGCCCCAAAAACCACCGTGGTAACCGTCAATAAAGTAAGCGGTTTGCTGTGAATAACCGGTACTTACAAACCCCAACAGGAGTGTTGCTGCTAAAAATATTTTGATGATGATTGCCGGGCGCATAGGTGGTTTTGTTTGGTAGGCCAAAATAATGTTTTATCGCAGCTTGCCAATGTAAAAATGGTGGGGCAATGTTTGTTTTAGTGATCAGGAAAATCAATAATACCCCAACTGGTCGAAGTTTAGCGACAGCGTAAATCGTCTTATTATGTAGCAAGCCTTCTGCTTGCATACGCCTTACATAAACATTAATTAAAAATATGGTGGCGCTATATTGTCAGAAATCAAACACTAAAAAAACAACTTAAAAGTCATTAAATCTGTACCAAACTGTATCATGAAACCCGTATTAGTAAATTAACTATTTTATTATCAATGCATTGCAAAAACAGGTATATCAACTATTCCACTTGTCACACACTCGCGTGGTACAGCCTACCACCATCATAACATTTTGCTTACAAAGCCCTGTTTACCAATATGTGTTGCAAATAGGCGTTGATGTGTTAAGGGGCAATCCTTATATTTACCGCCCGTACAACCATTAAAATTATGTTTATAAATAAACCCATATTTAAAATAACTGCTTTATTACTGGTCTTATCTGTCGGGCTGTTACTGGCCTTTATGGTAGATGTGCCCAGGAAGCCTGACGAGAGCCGCTTTACTCCTGTTGCGCTTACCCGCCCCGGCGACCTGGACGAGCCAAACACCTTCGAGGTGTTGAGCGACGGCCGCGTATTGATCAGCGAGCGTAAAGGTGCCATAAAACTGTTTGATCCTATTACGCAAATGACCAAAACTATTGCCACCCTGCCGGTTAACACCAAATACACCAGTGCAAAAGGCAAGGTTACCGAGGCCGAAGAAGGTTTAATGGGCCTGACTGTTGATCCTGACTTTAACAAGAACCACTTTATATATACTTTCTACTCGCACCCGACAGAAAAGATATGGATGCTTACCCGCTGGAAGTTTGAGAACGATGCCTTGGTTGCAGGTTCAGAAAAGACAGTGCTTGAGTTTGAATCTCAGCGCGAAACCTGTTGCCATACCGGCGGCGGTATGACCTGGGATGCCAAGCATGACCTGTACCTTACGGTTGGTAACAATACCGGCGCGCTGCTGTCGTCATCAACCGACGAGCGCCCTGATAAAGTGCACTGGGACGATCAGCGTGGTACAGCTAATACCAATAGCCTGTTAGGTAAGATCTTAAAGATCCACCCTGAACCTGATGGCAGCTATACTATCCCGGCAGGAAACCTGTTCCCTAAAGGAACACCTAAGACCCGCCCTGAGATTTACACCATGGGCCACCGTAACCCGTGGAGACCGTCTATCGACAGCAAAACAGGATGGTTATACTGGGGCGATATCGGCCCTGATGCTACCGAAGACAGCGACCTTGGCCCAAAAGGCTATGATGAGCTGAACCAGGCACGCGCGCCCGGCTTTTTTGGCTGGCCATACTTTGTTGGCCCTAATGCCGCTTACCCTATTTACAACTATATTGACGGCGATACCGGCCCTGCTAAGGACCCTAAAAAGCCCATCAATAACTCGGTTAACAACACCGGTTTAAAAGAATTGCCGCCTGTTGCCCCGCCGTTTATATACTATCCTTATTCGGCATCTACAGAGTTTCCGTTGGTGGGTAGCGGCAGCCGCAGCTCGGTTGGCGGGCCTATTTATCACCGCTCCGACCGCCCGACTGCAAAACGCCCATGGCCTGCTTATTATGAAGGTAAATGGCTGGCTACAGACCTTGCCCGTGGCTGGATCATGGCTATATCCATGAAAGCTAATGGCGATTACCTGGGTATGGAGCAATTCTTGCCGACCTATCACCCTATCGAGCCTATCGACATGAAATTTGGCCCGGATGGCGACCTGTATGTGTTAGAATATGGCAGCGTTTGGTTCGGTAAAAGCGATAACGCTAAACTGGTACGTATTGAATATAACGCTGGTAATCGTAAGCCAACTGTTGTGGCATCAACCAACAGGCAGGGCGGCACTGTTCCGTTAAAGATAACCCTGTCATCAGCCGGAACGTCTGACGCGGATGGTGATGCTTTAAAATACAGCTGGAAAGTGACCTCTCCAGGCGCGCAACCAAAACTATATCCAACGGCTAACCCTGCCATCACGCTTACAAAAGCCGGCGTTTATATGGCTACTTTAACGGTTACGGATTCGCACGGTGCGAAAAACAGCAAGTCGGTAAAGATCATAGCCGGCAATGAGGCTCCGGAGGTAAAGGTCGACCTGTCAAGCAATACCTCATTCTACTTTAACAATAAGCCTTTCAATTATACAGTTAGTGTTTCTGACAAAGAAGACGGTAGCCTTGCAGCCGGAACTATTACCCCTGCACAGGTGTCTATGAGTATCAACTACACGTCAGAAGGGTTTGATTACGTACAGGTAGCGCAGGAGCAAAGCAGCGTTGACGCGTCGACCCAATTTGCGGTTGCCCGCACCTTAATAGGCAATGCCGATTGTAAGAACTGCCACAGCGTTAACGCCGTGAATGTAGCGCCAAGCTTTACCGATATCTCAAACAAATACAAAGGCAACGATGCCGAGATAGAGCGCCTTGCACATGTTATCCGCGGCGGCGGTAGCGGGCGCTGGAACAGGCCTATCGCAATGCCGGCACACCCGGGCATTACGCTTAATGACGCGCGTACCATTGTAAATTACATTGTTAATGTAACCAATAACAACATTAACACCATGCCTGTAAAAGGCACTTATACACCAAAAGTTCCTGCCGATGATAACGGCAACGGAAGCTATATTATCCGTGCTGCTTACACCGACAGGGGTAACAAAAACATCCCGAAACAAACTACCGTGTCAACCATTATACTGCATAACCCTGTAGTGGGCGCGGCAACAGCACCTGTTATTAAAAACGCGTTTACCAAGGTGAATGGTTTGGATGGATCAACAAACGTAGTAGGCCGTAAAGATGGCTATGTAGAGTTTAAAAAGATAGACCTGACCGGCATTAAACAAATGGAACTGGCTGCTTATGCAACCGCTTTAGAGAATAACCCGGGCGGTACCATTGAGGTACATGCGGACAGCCCTACGGGCACGTTAATTGGCCAGGCTGCTTTTGAGCAACTGGATGCCAAACCAAAATCGCAAAACTGGGTAAAAACCGACGTTAAAGAAACTGCCGGTATACATGACCTGTATTTTGTGTTTAAAAACGATAAAGCCAAACCTATCGATGCGCTGTTGTTATTTAATGCGATAAAGTTTGAGGACGAAAAGTAGTAGCTCTTCATCAAAAACAAGCAAGGCCCGCCATTTGGCGGGCCTTGCTTGTTTTTATAAGGTTATAATAAAAGAGCGCGCTGTCCTGCTGAGCCTGTCGAAGTATAGCGGGTAAGGCCTTACGCTCGTCCTTCGACTGGCTCAGGATGACCCCTCTTTATTTCACTCGCTTCAACACTCCCTTAAAAGTAGTGCCCTGGAAACCCACGACAACACTCATTTTATCGCCGTCTATTTTTCCTTTAACGTATGATACCGCGAAGCCATTATAGGTAAAAGGTTTAAATACGATATCGTTGCCGGTTATCACACCATTTTTTAGGGGGATATCACCAATTTCGGTGTTGACAATGCCATTAACCGTACCCTTTTCTTCCTTCATATTTACAGTGACATCATACAATAACGCTATCGTACCAGACCACTTTCCGCTCGCGCCATCGGCATAAGCTATCGCGGTAGCAATTAAAACAACCAGTAACGACGCTAAAACACACTTCTTCATTTTTGCACTTTTGTCAATGATAGACAAAATTAAGATATTGGAGTTTAATGTATTTAAATTTTTATATAACTTAAATCAAAAAAACGTAATTTTAATCCATGAGATCATCACAAAACCGCCGGTCGGCTATTAAAAATATAATAGCAGGAACCGGGGCAGTTGCCGTTGGGGGCACACTATCTGCATTTACATCGCCAATGAACAAAAAGCATAAATTAAAAGGCAATATCAACCATTCTGTATGTCGCTGGTGTTTCCAGAATATAGACCTTGACACACTTTGCGGTGCTGCAAAAGGTATGGGCATGAAAGCCATAGACCTGATAGGGCCTGATGAATGGGCGATAGCCAAAAAGCACGACTTGTTTTCATCCATGTGCAACGGTCCGGGCGTAGCCATTACCTTTGGCTGGAACGATCCTGCAAAACATGAAAAACTGATCAAAGACTACAGCGACCTGATACCTAAAGTAGCGGCGGCGGGCTATAAAAACCTGATCTGCTTTAGCGGTAACCGCGAAGGTAAGGATGATGTAACCGGGCTGGATAACTGTGCAACCGGCCTTAAACAAATATTACCGCTTGCCGAAAAGCACGGCGTTGTACTTTGCATGGAACTGCTGAACAGTAAAGTTGACCACCATGATTACCAATGCGACCATACCGAATGGGGTGTGACGCTATGCAAGAAATTAGGGTCAGAGAACTTTAAGCTGCTGTACGATATTTATCATATGCAAATTGACGAGGGCAATGTGATTGCCAACATTAAGGCTAATCACCAATATCTGGCGCATTACCACGTGGCAGGCGTACCGGGCAGGCATGAGCCTAATGACACGCAAGAGCTGTTCTACCCAGCGATAATGAAGGCCATATTGGATACCGGTTTTAAAGGTTACGTCGCGCAAGAATACTTGCCAATAGTTCACGAACAGGATCAGCAGATAGCATCGCTTAAAGCATCAATGACCATTTGCGACGTTTAAGATATATCTGACTTTACTAAAAACACAAATGCCCCGGCTCTTACTACCGGGGCAATTTGCTTATTAAAACAACCCTAACTTACGTCAAGATTTTACGGCGCCTATTTTTGCCAACAGTTTCCTATTTTCGCGCTTGTGGATCAACCGGTGCACTAAGGCATATATAACCGGTAAGATCAATAATGTCAATATGGTGGAGGTGATTAACCCGCCTATCACTACTATTGCTAATGGTTTTTGTGTTTCGCTGCCAATACCTGTTGAGATAGCCGCCGGCATTAGGCCTATAGCTGCCATTAACGCTGTCATTACTACGGGGCGAACACGTGATATTACGCCATCCATAATAGCTTTATCCAGCGGCATGTGCTCTTCCAGGTTTTTGCGGAATACCGATATCAGGATAACCCCGTTCTGGATACAAACACCAAATAACGCGATGAACCCAATACCTGCCGAAATACTAAAGTTAATACCTGTAATGTGCAATGCCAGGATACCGCCTATCAGCGCGAACGGCACGTTCATGATAACCAGCACCGCGTCTTTTACATTACCAAACGTGATGAACAGTATCAGGAAGATAACCAGCAAACAGATAGGTACCACGTGTGCCAGTGTATTTGATGCACGGATCTGATTTTCAAACTCACCGTTCCAGGTAAATGAATAGCCGTTATCCAATTTTACAGCGTTGCCTACTTTTTGTTGTGCTTCGGCAATGGTACTTCCCAGGTCACGCCCGCGGACAGAGAATTTAACTGCTATATAGCGTGTGTTATTATCCCTGTAAATAAATGCCGGGCCGGTTAATGTGGTGATGTTTGAAATCTCCTTGATCGCAATTTTTGATCCGCTTAAGGTCGGGATCATCAGATTTTCAATTTTTGCCTGCGTGTTTCTAAAATCAGGCTGGTATCTTATCCTGATATCAAATTTGCGTTCGCCCTCGTAAAGTTCAGTCGCCGCTTTACCACCTATAGCCATTTCAATTACAGCGTTAGCATCGGCAGTTGATACACCATAGAGCGCCATTTTACGCTGGTCAAGCTCTATCCTGAATTCAGGCTGGCCTAAGTTACGCAGTACACCAAGGTCCTCAACACCCTGAACATGCTTGAGCACATTCATTACCGAATCAGCCTTTTGATCAAGCACGGTAAAGTCAGGGCCAAAGATCTTAACCGCCATTGATGCCGGTACACCCGCAACCGCTTCGGCAACGTTGTCTATAATGGGTTGTGAGTAGTTATAAATTATACCGGGGAACTGGCTCAGCTTTTTATCCATCTCTGCTATCAGCTCTTCCTGGGTGATGTGTCGTTTCCACTGGCTTTTGGGCAACAGGTCAACCTGGATCTGTACGTTAAAAAAGCCTTTGGGGTCCGTGCCGTCATTGGTGCGCCCTACCTGCGATAATGTTTGCTTTACTTCAGGGAAAGTCGACAGAATAGCACGCATTTTATTGGTCAGGTTAACCGAACTGTTTAATGATGTACTCATGGGCAGCTGGGCGGTAACCCATAATGCACCTTCATTTAACTGGGGTAAGAACTCTGTACCCAAAAATTTGGCAGAAAAGAAGGTTATCGCCATAAACGCGGTAGCTACCAGCAAGCTTAATTTTGATTTTCTGTAGGTGTAGGTAAACATGCGCCGTACCCCGTTTTCAAAAAACAGCACTACAACGTTATGCTTCTCGCGTACATTTTTATTAAGTAAGATACTTGATAAAGCAGGTACCAGTGTTAACGTAAATATCAAAGCGCCGATCAAAGCGAAGCCTAAAGTATAAGCCAAGGGCGAGAACATTTTACCTTCAACCTTTTGAAAAGCGAAGATGGGTATCAGGCAGGTAAGAATGATCAGCTTAGAGAAAAAGATAGCTTTACCCATCTCTGCACCTACATTTTTAAACAAGCCCAGTTTTGCCAGCTTGTTAAATTTCTCCATGCCCACTTCTATAGCCTTATGATCAAGTGCGACAAAGATCCCCTCGACCATTACCACGGCACCGTCTATGATGATACCAAAATCGACAGCACCCATCGAGAGCAGGTTTGCGCTCATACCTTTTAATCGCAAACAAATAAACGCGAATAGCAATGCCAGCGGAATAATAATGGCAACTATCAGCGTTGTGCGCCAATCGGCCATGAACAAAAACACAATAACGGTTACCAGCACAATACCTTCCAGTAAGTTATGGATCACCGTTTCGGTACAAAAATCCATCAGCGTTGTACGGTCATAGAAAGTGTCGATCTTTACATCCTTAGGCAAAATATGCTCATTCAGATCAACAACCTTAGCGCGGATCTTATCCAGCACTTCTGATGGATTTTCGCCTTTGCGCATTACAACTATACCTTCAATAACATCATTATGCTTGTCGCGACCAACCTGGCCAAGCCTTGGAAGGCCGCTCTCTTTGATCTCGGCAACGTCTTTGGCAAGTATGGGTACGTTATTTACATTTTTGATGATGATGTTCTGTATCTCATCGATATTGTTGATCAAACCAATACCGCGTACTACATAAGCCTGGTCATTTTTATCAATTACATCACCACCCACGTTAATATTACTGCGGTTTATGGCGTTATAAACGTCAAGCGATGTCAAGCCATATTTTTGCAGCAGCGCGGGGTTAACACTTACCTCGTAATCTTTTTCCTCGCCGCCAAAGCTGTTCACATCGGCAACACCCGGCAAAGATTTAAACTGGCGGTCAAGCACCCAATCCTGTATGGCGGTTAACTCATGAAGCGATTTGGTCTTGCTTTTTAAGGTATAGCGGTAAATTTCGCCAGTTGGGCCGTAAGGTGGTTCAACTTCTGGTTTTACACCATCGGGCAGGTCGGCATTTCCAAGCCGGCTTAATACCTGCTGACGGGCGAAGGCATCGTCTACGTCATCATCAAAAATGATACGCACATAAGACAGGCCGAATGACGACGTTGTACGCAGGTTGGCTTTTTTCTGTACCGAGTTAAGCACGGTTTCCATAGGTATGGTAACCATTTTCTCCACCTCCTCGGCGCTCCGGCCCGGCCACTGTGCAATGATAATGATCTGGGTATTGGTTACGTCCGGGAACGTTTCAATAGGGGTATTGCTGTAACTCCATACGCCTAAAACTACCAATACAGCGGTCATAAAGAACACAAAGTAGCGGTGCTTTAGCGAGAAGTATATTATATTTTTAATGAATCTATTCATTGTTCAGTATCAAGTATATAGTATCAGGTATTGAGATCATGAGCAAGTTATCAGGCAAAGTATCTTCTTGATACTAAGTACTTGATACTTGCTGCTTTTAATTAATCGCCCGTTATGGCGTCATATAAAAGCAACTGGTTTTTTGAGATCACCTTATCGCCGGGTTTTAAGCCTGACGCGATGTAAGACACATCATCAACCGTTTTGATGACACTAACCTCACGTACCTGCAAATCGCATTTACTGTTATAGATCACTACATAATTTTTGCTGCTGTCAAAAACAATAGCCTTTGCCGGTATTGAAACCGCCTGCGTGTTTTCGCTGTTTGTTACAACAACGTTGGTAAACATTTCGGGCTTTAACAGCATTCCCGGATTTGGCAGTGCTATTTTAACCTTCATTACTTTATTATCAGGGTCTAATACCGAGCTGATCTCGTTCACTTTACCGGTAAATACTTTGCCCGGGTAAGCTATTGTAGTAACCTTGGCGGTGTAACCGGTTTTTACTTTGCTGATGTCTGATTCAAAAACGTTAGCCCAGATCCATACATCCTGCATGTTTGAAATAGTGAACATGCTGCCGGCATTATCCTGGCGGATAAAGCTGCCTGCTGTTATATTTTTCTCTATCACGTACCCGCTTTCAGGTGCTTTAATTACCAATGAACCATTCTCGCTGGTATTGCCGCCGCCGTTAATGGTTAACTGTTGTTTAACCTTTCTGTTGGCAGCTACGGCCTTGTTATAATTCTCTTTTGCTTCAGTATAGTCACGCTCGCTCGAGATGCCGTTTTTGTATAACGATTCTGCCTGGTCAAGTTGACGTTTAGCAACTGCAACGTCTGACTGGGTAGACGACAGGTCGGTGTAATTACCGGCAACGTCGGCACTGCGCATAATTGCCAGTGTCTGGCCTTTGGTAACTTTATCGCCCAGTGATACTTTAACAGACACAACCTGCCCGCTTGAAAAAGGGAAAACCTTTACCACGTTATTATCATCACTTGATACCTCGCCCGAAAGGGTAAGCTCATCCTTCATTGTACTGGTCCTGGCAGTATCTATGGTGATCATTTTTTGTAATGAATCACTTATACATACCTGCTTGTTGTCCGGAGCCTCCGGCTGTTTTTGTTTGCACGCGGCTAAAAAAATTAATCCCGAGAGACCAATCAAAAACGTTTCTCTTTTCATTATTCTGTATCTTATCAATTTTAGTATTAAGGCTTTATTATGGTTGTCCCGGTGGCGAAATTTAAATCGGCAATAGCCTTTTGCAGATCATATTGCTGCTGCAATATTTTTAATTTGGTGTCTTTATAGGTATCAAAAAAGTCGACAAATTCAATTAATCCTATCTGTCTTTCTTTAAAGCTTTTAAGCATGCTGTTAAACAGTTTGTCATACTGCTCGTTAAAGGCGGTTTGCTGGGTTGAGAACATTTCCTGCGTTAACTCATATTGCCTTACGGCCGATACAACTTCATTTTTTAGTTGTGCCTCGTTTGCCTTCATGGTGCTTTCCTGACTTTTAAGCGTATAAGTTGCCGATTTGATATTACCCTGGTTACGGTTAAAAAAAGGCAGCGGCAAACCTATTTGTAAACCGTAATAGTTAGGGGCATAACTGCTGTTCTTGTCGTATGACAGGCCTACGGTAATATCCGGTGCGGCCAGTGCTTTCTGGTAAGCAAGATCATGCGTGGCCGAGTTAAACTGGTATTTATTTGATAAATAGTCGCCGCGGTTTGTTTTAGCCTGCTCGATCAAAGCTGGAATATCCAGCTTGATCGATTGGCTTGATTGACTACTTATAACAGGGGTAATGTACGTTGTTTCACTTGTTCCTAACAGGGTTTTAAGTTCGGTTTGCAGATCATTGATCTGCTTGCTGTTCTCTATCCTGTCGTTTTGAAGGCCAAATAACAATGCCTTTAGCCGTATCAGGTCTTTCATGGCAACGTTACCGGCATCAAATGCCTGCTGGATACCGTTAACCAGGTTAGATGCCGAACTGATCTCTGCCTGGTAAACCTTATCCTGTTCTACCAAACTGCCCAGCTGGCTAAAGTCCAGTTGCAGGTTGTAGCGCAGGTTGCGCATCAAGTCATTAAAAGCAGCTTCCTGCACCTGGGCGTTATCTTTGGCTACCTGTACCTGTTTGCCACGTTTACCGGCGGTGGTAAATACCTGGCTTAATTGTACAAATACCTGGCCCTGGCCTAAACTGGTGTTATGGTAAAAGAACTTTTTGCTGCCACCATCATATATGTTCTGATCTGTACTCAGTACAGGGTTGTCCCATAGTTTTGCCTGGCTGACCAATGCTTTTGATGCATCTATATTATATTTCTGGGCCAACAGGCTCAGGTTATTATCCAGGAAATGCTTTTCAGCATCCTGAAAATTTAAAGAAAGCGTATCAGCCTGTGCTTTTGCTTTCAAAGCTGTGATACAAAAAAAATAGGGTATAAGAAAAAGACCGATTTTAAAACGCATAGTTTATTTTAAACGTTCAAAATTAAACTATAACGAGAAGGGGAAAATTAGAATGGTATTAGAATGTTAATTTACCCGGTTAAACAGTACCGTAATGCTGGTACCCTCGCCCTCAACCGATTCAATATTGAGCGTGCCATTAAATAGCTGAATGATCTTTTTGGTTACATATAAGCCAATACCGTTACCCGCAAAGTTGTGCGAGTTGTTGCCCCGGTAAAATGATTTAAAAACCAAATCGATATCGTCTTTTGGGATGCCGATACCTGAATCAATGATCTGCATGCGGATAAGTTGCTCATCAGCATAAAAATTGCACTTAACAGGTTTTTGACTTGAAAACTTGAAAGCGTTACCAATTAAATTGTTTAATGCAATAAAAAGTAACTGGTGGTTGGCGGGGATGGTCAGCATGATTTCGTTTTCGGGCATGTGCTCAACATTAACCTGCAGAATACCTGTGCCCAGTTTATAGGCCCAGTAAGATTCTACCTCCCATAACAATTCATCCATCCGCACGGGGCTTTGCTCTGCAATGGTGAACTCCATATCCACCTGGGCCAGCTCCATTAAGCCTGATATGGTATCCCGTAATCTTTCTGATTCTTCTAATACCAGTTGTAGCGTCTTTTTATTTTCTTCAACGCTGCGTTCTTTGTGTAGGGCCAGCTCAACTTCGCCGATTATACTGGTTATGGGTGTACGCAACTCATGCGATGCATTGGCTACATAAGTTCTTTGCAGCTCGAAGGCGTTTTCAAGGTGCTCAAGCAGACGGTTAAAGTTATGCGCCAGTTCACTTATCTCATCACGGCCCCTGCCCTCATTTACCCGCAGGTGCAGGTTGGTTGATTTAATAAGCTGCATTTGCTTTACCACATTTTTAATTGGCGAGAGCGTGTTTTTTGCCAGCCACCGGCTTATTGAAAATAACAATACCGCAACCACCAGGAAGATGATCATCATTGCGTCAAGTATAGCGGATAACTGGTGCCGCCCCTCAATATCATTTGCCGTAACCAGGATAACAAAATTGCCCTGGTTGTCTTTATAGTATATACCTACTATCTGATAATCTTTATCTGTGTATTGCAGGTATTTGTGCCGTCTTACCGCTTCAATGGTTTTGCTGTCCCAGTATTGGTTTTTGTCGTTGATAAAGGCGGCGCTGTTACGGCTGTCATACAGCCTGATCACTTCATTGGGCAGGTTTTTCAGGAACCCGTTCTTTACCCGTATCAACGAATCGGGGGTGATCTCATCAGCCTCTAAATAAAGCTGGGCCGCAATATTGGCCCGGTCTTTTAACTGCGAATAAAAGTGATTATGAACTATAGTGTAAACAGACAGGTAAAGCGACAGCATGACGGCCAGCAAAATGCCCGAGCCTATCAAAGTAAAATAAAGCGAAAGCCTATCCTTTATTTTCACTTAATCCTGTTCTGTTTTAAAGATGTACCCTTTGCCTATTACTGTGTGGATATACTTGTCTGTAAACCCTTTTTCTATTTTGTTGCGCAGGTAGTTAACGTAAACATCAACCACGTTAGTGCCTGTATCGAAAGATATTCCCCATACCTTTTCGGCTATGGTTTGCCGGGTTAGTATCTTGTCATTATTGTGCATCAGCAGTTCAAGCAGGGCGCATTCTTTGGTGGTAAGTATTATTTTACGACCCTCACGCTCAACGGTGTTATTAGCGGTGTTCAGGCTAATTTTGCCCTGTGTGATAACAGGGATATGATCAGAAGTATTACGTCTGAGCAAGGCCTCAACCCGGGCTTGTAGTTCTTTAAGGTGGAATGGTTTAACCAGGTAATCATCTGCGCCAATGTTCAGGCCTTTTACCTTATCGTCAACACTATTCAGCGCTGTGAGCATTAAAATAGGTACGGTTTTGTTTTTCTGGCGGATATGGCGGCAAACCTCAATGCCAGTTAAATAAGGCAGCATAATGTCCAGTATCACCAGGTCATACTGCTTAATGGGGAACTTTTTTACGGCCTGTGCGCCGTCGGTTACAATATCTACTATGTGATGGTTTTCTTCGAGCGCCTTTTTGGTAACGGCCGACACCCGTTCTTCATCTTCAACTAAAAAAATTTGAGCCATATCGTAACAAATATAATACTAATGGCCTATTAAATACTATGGTGATTTTACGCGTGCAGGTAGCCTATTCCGTACACTCATCAACTAGCGCCAGGATGGAATAATAATTCTCGCCCACCGCATCAGATAAGGCTATTTCGCAGGTTTTTGATGAGGAATAATAGCCATCGTAAACATTGGCTTTTACCTCATTTGCTTCGGGCAGGGTGGCAGACCGTGTAAGTTCGGGATGCAGGAAACCCCTGTCGCCTGCCATGCCGCAGCAACCGGCAAAAACAGGCACATCAACTTTAACAGCAAAGTTTTGGGCAATTTTTGTGAACCGGCTTTCCAGTCCCGGCATTTTTTGCAGTGAGCATACCGGGTGCAGGGCAATACGTTCTTTTTTGTTGCTGATATTAATTTGCGGCATCACATAATCATGGATATAGGTAATGCTGTCGATGATTAACAATTGGTCAAACTTAACCTTATTCTCATCTGTCAGAGCAGGCCTGCAATGAGTTAATGTTTGCGTACATGAACTGATGTCCAGTACAACCGGCAACTTACCGCCATCGGTTACCTGCCATAGTTTGGCGACGGTTTCGTTAGCGGTATAGGTATAAGCATCTTTAAATCCTTTTGACGAATAGATCTGCCCGCAGCAATTTTTTTTGATATCGGCAGGTATCACCACATTAATGCCTGCCTTGGCCGATACATCCATAAAGGTTTGCATTACGCCTTTTTGGTTTTTTTCGCGGTCGCCCATAGCGCGCGAGATACATGCCGGGAAATACACCACAGAACGGGTATAAGTATCCTTAAATAAATTGCCCGGAACAGGTTTGGCCAACGCCAGTTGCCCCGACCATAGCGGGAAACCCGGGATAACCTTGCGCAAACCTTTGGTAAGTCTGAACATTGCTTTTTGCCCCAATAATTTATTGATCAATACCCCGGCACCTAATGCAAATTTTACAAGGCTGTAAACCGCTTTAAAATGTTTGGCGGTAAACAGCGCCATTTTATTAGCGGTTTCCGAATGGTTTTCCCGGCGCAGGCGTTTTACCAGGTCGCCGGTGTTAATGTCAACCGGGCAGGCCGTAGCGCACAAACCGTCAACCGCGCAGGTGTCTAAACCTTCGTATTGGTATTGGTGCAGTAATTGGGCATGTTGTGTTTTATTGCCCTGGTTTTTTAGTTTGAGCAATTCGCGGCGTACAACAATACGCTTGCGGGGGGTGAGAGTGATATCACGGCTGGGGCATTTATGCTCGCAAAAGCCGCACTCGATGCAGCGGTCAACTTCTTCTTCAACCTGTGTCAGCTCCTTCAGGTTTTTGATGTGTGCCTGCTTGTCCGCATTGATAATTACGCCGGGGTTTAACAGGTTTTCAGGGTCAATGGCCTGTTTAACCGTTTTCATTACCCGGTAAATGGTTTCGCCCCATTCGGTTTCAACGAAGGGTGCCATGTTGCGGCCGGTGCCGTGCTCGGCTTTTAAGGCGCCGTTATATTTTTTAACAACCAGGTCAACCACATCCTGTAAGAAGATACTGTAGCGGCTTATTTCGTCGGGTGTGTCAAAAGCCTGCGTAACCACAAAGTGGATGTTGCCATCTTTTGCATGGCCAAAAATAATGGCCTTGGTGTAGCCATGTTGTTTAAACAGCAGTTGCAGGTCAGATATCGCGTCGCCCAGCTGATCTACCGGGAAAGCTACGTCTTCCAATATTACCGACGTACCGCTGGCCCTTACCGCGCCCACCGCCGGGAACATTCCCTTACGTACCTTCCAGAACAAAGCCTGCTCTGCGGGTACAGCAGTAAATTCGGCCTTTTGCAACAGTGCGAGATCATCGGCGATGGACAAAAAGGCATCCATCTGTAATTTCAGTTCGGCCTGGGTATTGCCCTGGTACTCTACCAATAAAGCGGCAGCGCTATCAGGCAGTGTTTTGATCACCGCTGGCATGCCCTCAATGTTTTCTATTGATTGCAATGATGCCCGGTCCATTAACTCAACCGCCGCCGCGCCGGATGTGGTTAACGGCGAAATAGCCTGGCAGGCAGAATAAATATCCTTAAAGTATAACATGGCCGTAAGCTTTTCAGGATAATCATCAACGGTATTTAGTACCGCCTCGGCTATAAAGCCGAGCGTTCCTTCGGCGCCTATCAACAGGTGCGCCAGAATATCCATCGGCTCATCAAAATCAATAAAAGCGTTTACCGAATAGCCTACCGTGTTTTTGGTTTGGTATTTTTTGCGGACCTTCTCATAAACTTCCGGATCGCTTAAAATCTGCGCCTTCAGCTCTTTTAAAGTTTGGTAAAGCGCGGCAGATTGCCGTTTAAAACGGGTATAATCCGCAGCTATCTCGGTGCTGTAAATTTGTCCGTTAGGTAAAATAAAACGGATGTATTTTACGGTATGATAAGAGTTTTTACTTACCCCGCAGCACATGCCGCTGGCATTGTTTGACAGGATGCCGCCCATCATGGCCGCATTAATGCTTGCCGGATCGGGCCCTATTTTCTTTTGATATTTTTTTAAATAGGTATTTACATTGGCTCCTATAGCGCCGGGCTTTACCCTAACGGTGTCGCCATTGTTCTCTATAACTACTTTGTTCCAGTGCTGGCTCAGGTCAACCAAAATACCATCTGTAATGGATTGCCCCGACAAACTGGTGCCCGCGGTACGGAATGTAATAGGGATTTGATGCTGTTTTGAAAAAGCGAACAGGCTAACAACTTCATCTTCAGATTTTGGCAATACCACGGCCTGTGGCCGCAAGTAATAAAAGCCCGCGTCGGATGCAGACGCGACCAGGTCGATCAGCTCTGTTTTTATCCGTTCGGCAGGTAAAATGGCCTCCAGTAATTTGCCAATTTTTGACTCCAATTTTTTGTTTATATAGGTTAGATGGCTTCGCGATAGCCAAATTGTTCTGCTAATTTAAGGCATTCTACAGACGGAAGCACACCATCAGACGATGTAGATTCAAATAAGCTTGACGCGGCAGCGCCTACGCCCAGCTCAAGGCAGTCTTTCATGTCCTGGTCATTATGTACACCTATCAGCACCCCTGCGGCAAAGGCATCACCCGCACCCGACGCACCCGCTACCCTGGTTGCCGGGATCTGGATGCTTGGCTGGTAATGCGAGTCGCCCGATTTGCTAATGGCTATTACGCCTTCCGGAAAATGAAGAATTACCCATTTATTTACGCCCATGTTTAACAGCCTTAACGCGGCGTCATAACAGCTTTTTAAAATAATGCTGCCGCCGGGGCCTATGGTTTTTACCCCTGTTATCATACCCGCTTCATATTCATTTACAAACAGGTAATCAATATAAGGCAATGAAGATGGTATCACATCCTTAAAGCGGTCAGACCGTTCGCTAACAATGTCAACGGATGTGATCAATCCATGCTTTTTTGCATTTCCTAAAACTTTTGATGCCCGGCTGGTGCCGTCTGCCTCAATAATATCCAGCTGGTCAAGCAGCAATAAATAACCGAGATGAAAAATTTTATCCTCCGATAAAGAGAAATCAAAATGTTCAATATCCAAAAGGGCATTAGCGCCGCGCTGGTGAAAAAAGGTACGTTTGCCTGTACCCTTAACGCTCATTACATCGGTGTATGAGGTATGGGCATTGCCGGTTTTACGGATCTGGGTGGTGTTTATCCCGAGGTCTTTACAATGGCTGATGATCAGGTTGCCGCGATCATCATCGCCCACCAAACCGACGCCGCTTAACGGAAAATTGGCCTGTAGTTTCCACAGGTCCATGATCACGTTGTAAGCCGAGCCGCCATTGCAGCTGCTTTCTGATAATATGTTTACCAGCTTTTCTTCCTCGGGGAAAACATCAATGAGCTTTACATAGTCAACTATCCAGTTACCGCCAACTAAAATGCCGTTTTTCATTGCTTATTTATCGCTTAGTAATTTTACTATAGGTGTTTCGTCCTCTACGATCTCGGCATAACGCCCGATGTTTTTATCAGCAAAAAAATTATCATTCAGGTCATCATTGGCGGTAGATACCTCGCCGATGATACACTCTTCAGACGTGGGGTAAAACTCATGCCAGATACCCGGCGTGATCGTAACACGTTCGCCGGCTTTCAAATTAATGGTACCGCCTGATTGGATGGTCTGAAAATGCCCGTTCACTTTCATCTGGAAAGTTTCGTCCGTTTCCCCATCAGCCGGATTTTTCGCCCATAATCGAATTGTTAATTCGCCGGTACGGCAAATAATATCTTCTTTCTTTTTTTTATGGGTGTGTGCCGGGGTGGTTTGATCCTTAGCGGCATACATCAGTTTCTCGCAATATTCAGCTTCCTCGGCCAGGTTGATCAGTATCAGTCCAAATTTTGAAAACTCGCCTAAACCAAAGTCGGTTACATCCCATTTGGGTTTAGGGGGCATCGCCCAGCCGTTATTAATAAAAAACAAGCCCGATCTTAATATCGCCTGGTTTATTTCTGATCGTTTCATGCCGGTTGGTATTGGTAATCTACTTTTTCTACTGAAGTATTGGCAAATGATTTAAGCGCGGCGGCAAATACATAATGGCTGTCCACTGCTTCATCAGGAGTTACGCAGCCAAAACGGTTGTTTAAAAATCCCTCGCGCTCGGCCACGTAACCGGCCAGCATCTGCATAAAGCAATCGGCAAAGCCCGGCTCAAAAATGCCACCTGTTATGGTCGGGAAAGGTACGCCTTTAAAACCAAGGTCGGTACGCTGCCAAAACTGTTCGCCCTCAAATTTAAAAGTCCATAAGGTTTTGGTGTCTTTGGTGCTGTATTTTACACCGCCCTTAGTGCCAAATATTTCAATGTACCAGGTATTGGTCTCGCCGGGGGCAATGCGTTTCATCTCTAACAGCATGGGGATCTGTTTGCCGTCAATGGTTACCTGTGTATTTAAAGTAGCGTTGTTCCAGGTATCGCAAACGGCCATGCCGCCTTTACCGTCGGGCCGCTCAGTTACTATTTTTTGCAGGTTGGCGTACACCAGTTCAGGCTTCCAACCTAATCGTAAAGGCACATGCAGCACGTGCATTCCCAGGTCGCCCATTACACCTATTTCACCACAAAATTTAACCTGCCTTTTCCAATTAATGGGTTTGGTTGGGTCAATATCGCTCGAGTGTAAAAAGCCCGCCTTAACCTCAATGATCTCGCCAATACGGCCAGACTTCACTTCTTCAATAACCCTTTGCGGTCCGGGTAAGAACGGCATTTCAGAACTGCAACGTACAAATCGGCCAAGTTCTTCAGCCTTATCCCTGATAGCCAGCGCGGCCTCGAGGCCTATCCCAAAAGGTTTCTCTGCAAGCAGGTCCTTGCCGGCTTCAAGCACTTCCAAATAAAACTCTTTATGCAGGTTATGCGGGAGGGCCACGTACACTACATCAATATCCGCGCGGCCAAGCAGCTCTTTATAGTCGGTGGTCAGCAGCTCAACCGTCGGGATGTTTTTGTACCAGGCTAACACCTGTTCATTTAAATCGCAAACCGCTTTAAGCGCAACATTCACCGGAAAATCATTAAGCGCGAACCAGCGGCCAAACGCGCTGGCCGCCTCTTTGCCCATCAGGCCACCGCCGATAATGCCAATATTGAGTGTTTTCATTAATGCTTTATTAGTATAAAGTTGGTATTAACTGTTTAACAGATGCATTACATCGGCAGGTTTTGCGCCATCGTGCACAATAGCCATCAGGGCTTTGGTCATACCGGCCGGGTTAGCGTGTTGTATTACATTGCGGCCATAAACAATGCCTTTTACGCCTTGCTGCATCAGCCCGTAAGTGCGGTCCATAATTTCCTGGTCGCTGGCTTTACCGCCGCCTCGCACCAATACCGGGATGTTCCCGGCTATTTCAACCACGCGGTGGTATTGGGTTACATCGTCGGTCGGATCCGCTTTGATAATATCGGCACCCAGTTCAACACCCTGCCTAACCAGCGGAATGATCTTTTCAGGGTCACCGTTTACCATATAGCCACCTGCTTCTGTATTGGGGCGGAAAACCAATGGTTCTATCATCAACGGCATGGCATATTGCTCGCAAACCGGTTTTATTTTAAGGATGTTTTGGATACACTGGTCCGCTACCTCAGGCTCGCCGGGGATACTAAACAGGTTCACCACCACGCAGGTAGCGTCAAGCCTTACCGCCTGCTCAACCGGGTTCTCTATCATCCTGCTGAAAAGCGCTCGCGGCAGGTCTTTACCATACACGTTAGCCACATCGGTACGTAAAACCAATGATGGTTTATAACGGCCGGGGATGGATTGTAAATATTGCGCCTGCCCAATGGTAAGCTGTATAGCGTCGGGCGCGGCGTCTACCAATACGTCAACCGCTTTTTGTATATTTTCTATGCCGTTTAAAAACGGGTGTTCGTTAAAAAATCCGTGATCTATAGCCACATCAAAGCAATTGCCCGACCGGCCGTTAAATAATCTGTTTAATCTGTATGACTTCATTTCTCAAAGATATATTTTTAAAGGTTGTGTAGACAAGGTGATAGATAATGCATTATATAATAATTTTCCTTTTAGGATAATTTAAAGCCATATCTTTTTAAGATATTGTATCAGGTTTATAATGATTGCCAATTGGTTTAATGCCGCACTCCATATTACCACATTTTTTTGAAAACCAAAATACCTGTTGAAACATTATTTTTAAAAACACTAAAACCGCAACATTGTTGTATTTACTATTGACGCATAATTGATTTTATTTGAACGGCATTCGCGGTGCGGCACGGTTTATAATAACCAAACGTAGAAAAAACATCTTGTATATACAAGTTAAATTAAAAAGTTTTTAAAACCTTGCCCACAGTGATTTAAACAGAACATTTATTACATTTGTTGTTAACCATAACCTGATCTATGAGCAAAAAGGAAGTTGTGCATCTGTATAAAAAAGTAATTGAAGACCTGAAGTCTTTGATAGAGAAGGGGGAGTACAAAAAAGGCGACCTGCTGCCATCAGAAAATGATCTCTGCAAATCATACGATACCACAAGGGTTACCATAAGGCAGGCGCTATCTGCTCTTGCCAATCAGGGGTATATCACCAGGAAACATGGTAAGGGGAGTATCGTATCTGAACCTAAAACCGGCCTGGGCATACTTTCATTAAGCGGCGTTACCGCGGGTGTTGGCGATCAGAAATTAACTACATCTATTTTACAGAAACCCATTAAACGGGAATGGCCCGACAATTTTTTTTATAAATTGGATGAACGTGAAAGCGACGCAGGATGTATTTTCTTTTCGAGGTTAAGGTTTATCAATAGTGTGCCTGTTTTGTACGAAGAAACCCATATCACCAATATCGACCTGCCGCACTTTTCGTCAAGGAACCTGGAGAACAGGTCTTTATTTAAAATATTGAAGGATAACTACAAGATAGAAGTAAAAGAGGGCGAACAAAAGATCTGGGCCATACATGCCGATAAAAACATAAGCGCCTTACTTAATATAAAAACTACGCATCCTATAGTACACATGAAAAGGCGGTTGCAAACCAACAACAAAGAGCTGCGGATCTACTCGTCTTTATATTGTAATACGGAAGAAAACTTTTTGCAAGACAGCTTTTGATTAGTAAAGCTGATCTATCCTGATCCAGTCCATGCCGGCAGCTATGGCAGATTGTACGCCGGGGTCGCCATCTTCAAATACCAGGCAGTCTTTTGGTTCGATGCCTAATTTTTGGGCTGCTGCTGAAAACGGGTCGGGGAATGGTTTGCCATGTGGGGTTTCGCCGGCACAAACCAGGGTTTCAACCAGGTTGGCTATGCCTAATATGTTCAAAGTTTTTTCAACCGCCTCGCGTGATCCGCCTGAAACTACCGCGATCCGGACCTTACCAACATGCGCTTTAAGGTGGTCAACTACGTGCTCAACTGGTGTTATGTGGTTGATGTACTCATCGTGATACAGCTTTTGGCGGATCTCGGCAAACTCTTCGGGGTTCATATTTGAACCATAACGCTTATTGATCTCGGCCACTACGGCAGGTACCGGCCATCCGGCCAGTTCATCTATGATCTCGCCGGTTATGGTTACGCCATTGTCTGCCGCTACTTTAATATAAGTAAGCGCATGTGCAGGCATGTTGTCGGCAAGGGTACCATCGCAATCATACAAAAATGCTTTATAGTGGCCCGTGCTTTTGTTTACCAGTTTGTCGTATTTAGATAGTTCTGCTGTTTCCATAGCCCGCAAAATTAAAAAAATTGGCCTATGGTTTTGTAAAATGCCTGTAAACATAGCGATGGGTTTTAAACCCATCGCTATGTTTAAATGAAGAGCCTGTTATAAAGCCTGCGGCACTGCTAATTTTAAATGCAGGTTAGCGCCAAAATGTTCGGCATCTAAAGCCATTACTTCGTTAAAGGCTTTGCTTGCTTCGTCATATTGCTCAAGCCCCAAATAGCCTAAGCCCTGTATGTATAAGCAATGTGCCCGGTTTCGGATATCCAGGTCATCATCAAAGATCAACAGGTTGGGTAACGATACGGCGAAATAATCTATCTTAACCGTATCATTTAAGTGTTGTTTACCAAATGCTACCAGTTTGTTAAAGATCTGTGTTGCCCTTTCTGCATCACCCAGCTTTTTCCAGGCGAGGCCCTGGTAAAAGATTTTGTCGGGCTGCTGGTCGTTATAAAATATGGCGGCCGATGGTTCTGACAATCCCATGGTCGCTTCGCGGAAATATTTTTGTGCCGGTAAGGTTTCGTTCAGGCCCTCGTAAGCGCTGCCCAGCCAATAAAATATATCATTCTCTGCCGCGCCGAATAGCTTACCCTCGCCTAAATTATGCGGATAGGTTTGCGCCTGTTGTAGAAGATCAATAGCGCCGCCAAAATCCTTGTTATTCAGTTTTTCTCTGGCGATCTCAACCAAACTATAAACATACTGACCCGATGCTTTACCTTCGCCGCCTTCCCATGGGTGAAACTGTCTCTGGGTGATCAGTTGCAAAGCCTTTTTAGGGTCACCTAAGAAATTATAAAGCGCGGCGCGTTCCAGGTAAATATCATCACGCTCTGTGGTGGTGGTTAAGTTATCTTCTAATAATTTAAGCCGCTCTGTTGGTGCAATGTTAAGGCGTTTGTACAGTTGGTCCAACTCCTTTAAGATGCGTGCGTCGGTTCTGTCGAGCGCATAGGCTTGCTCGAAATAGGCTACGGCCTTTTCATGCTCATTGCGCTTATTGAAATAGGCTATGGCCAGGTTGCGCAAAACAGTAGGGAATTTATTATCCAGTTTTGCCGAGGCTTCCCAGGCAGAGATCGCTTCGTCATACTGGCGTTTATCATACCACAAATTACCTAAGTAATACGGCGCTTTTGCATCAGCCGGGTTTAATTGTGATGCCAATTGCAGCACCGCGATATCCTCTAACCTATCAGGGAAGCAAAGGTATGAGTCGGCCGCTGCTGCTTTTTTCAATAGTTCTATTGCTTCGTTTGTTTCGCCCGATTGCTGCTTAAAATAAGCCAGGTAATAATAAACCATCGGGTTGGTTGCATCGCCGGCTATGGCGTGGCGTAGTAAGTCGAATGCCTCGGTATACAGGCCGGCGTTAGCATAGTCCAATGCGTACTCGATAAAGTTTTGGCTCCAGCCACGCGATAGTTTAAGCAGATTATCCAAATGATTTTGTCCATCGCCGGCAAAGTATAATTCAAATAAAGCGCCCAAATTAAAGGCATCGCGCTTTAGCGCATATTTAGACGCGGCGATGGCATCAGCTGTTTTATCTGATTTGCGATAAGCGGCAGACTGCAATACATAAGCCTTACTGTTATTGGCATTACGATCAATAGCCGATTGGATATGATCCGCTGCCAGCTCATAATCACCGTTAACCAGGTCTAACTGCGCCACCATAAAGTAGCCGCTGTCTTTCCAGGCGTTACTCCATGTAGCTTTATAAAAAGCCTCGTAAGCCTCTGCATTTTTACCCTGGAATTTTAATGACAGTCCTAAATTATAATGCGGTTCGCTGTCATACGGGTTTGGGTTACGCTGAATGCCGGTCTCTACCGCTTTGCGAAAATACGGCTCGCTTTTGGCAAACTGCCCGCGGCGCAGGTACCATAAACCCAAAGCATTGTTGTTACGGATATCCTTAGGATCACGGCGCAAAGCTTCTTCATAATAAGGTACCGGGCTGTATGTTGCGTGGCGATATTGCTCTAAATGCTGCCCGGTTAAAAACAGCTGTTCTGTATTTTCAACATCCTCAGGCTGCAGGGCAGGTTTTGCCGCTTCGGGCATTTTATTTACTTTGTTAGCTGCCGGTTCGTAACGCAACAGTTCTTTACCTTGTGCGGATGTAACAGTTAACAATAAACGGTTCTCATCTATTTTACCGGCATTAATGCTTTTTACAAATACCTGCTCAGGAATAATGTCTGTTACTTCTTCAAACAGGGTTTTACCCTCATAACTTAGCTTTACTTTCAGCGCTTTTTGCTCGCCGGTTACGTACACTTTAAGTTCGATATTGCCGTCTGCGTAGTTAAGCGCTAATAAAATATCCTTGCTGGCATTTTTGATTACGCCCAACTCGCGGTAAGGCATAAAGTATTGGGTAAAGTGCTTTTCTTCATTCGGCATCAACCAGGTAAAATCAGGCTGGTTGTCGGTGAACATGCCGGTCATCAGTTCAATGTATGGGCCGTCCTCGTCGGTAAGGTTTCTGTCCCAGGCTACACCAAAATCAGAGTGTCCCCAGGTCCACTGCTTTTTGCCAGGTGATACATGGTGATTAGCCACATGTAATAAACCAGCCTGGCTGTCATGCTCATATCCGCCCACAAAATCATAAGCCGAGTTGATAGCCATATAAGACGTAGGCACCGGGATATTTTTATAACGAGAAATATCCGTACCCGGCGAGTAGTCTACCTTATAATAAGTTCCGGTAGCGATAGGGAAGGTAGATACATCGCGCTTGCCGTGATCAAACACCGCGTTCACGTCCGGCGGGAAAACCGACTGGTAATCGTCATTAACTTTTACAGCCGGGTTTGCCCACCATAAAAAAGTTTGCGGCAATGCCGAGCGGTTAAACAGTTTGGCTTTAATTTCAATGTAGGCTTTATCCAGGTGCAGGGTAAAACCTGTCATACCCTTGGTGTGGAACATCCGTTCAACCTCATTGGTCCAGATGGTTTTGCTGCCGTCGGCGTTCTCTTCTATCTTGTAATCTACCGGCTCAAAAGTGCTTGGGCGGTGGTGTTGCGGCCAGTTAAATTCAATGCCGCCCGAGATCCACGGACCTGTCAAACCTACCAGCGCGGGTTTGATCACCTGGTTATAATACACAAAATGGCGTTCCCTTATTTTATCATAAGCCATCTGGATACGGCCGCCAAGCTCGGGCAGGATCAGCATTTTGATGTACTTATTTTCCAAAAAAAGGCCAATGTATTCTTTGTCTTCTTTCTCGTCGTAGATCTTCTCGATCACAGGGTTGGGGTAAACCTTGCCGCTGCTGCCCTGGTAAACCCGTTTCTCAAAAAACATAGGGTTTTTATCGGGTTTGCCAATGCCATAGGTGGGGATAGTTACTTTTTCTTCCCAGATATTTACATACAGGTCGCTCATGTTAATATATTACTTAGTGTCTTATTAAATTGTCTTCCAGCTCTTCCAAAGTCTGACCCTTGGTTTCTTTAACTTTTGTTTTGATGAATAAAAATCCGCAGAAACAAATAACCGCGTACAGGTAAAACGGACCATAAGTGCCCAGCACTTTGGCCAGGATAGGGAACGTAAATACCAGAATAAAATAGGCGCCCCAAAGCGATACCACGGCCACGGTTGATGCCTCGCTGCGGATCTTGTTAGGGAAAATTTCTGAAATAAGCACCCAGGTTATGGGTGCTATGGATATGGCGTAGGTACTGATGGCTAATAAAACCAGGATGGATACCAACCCGGCCGCCGCGTGGCTCTGTAATAGAAATGCTAACGCGATGTATAATAATGATAAACCTAACGAACCGATCAACATTAAAGGCCTGCGGCCCAGCTTATCCACCTGCCACATGGCCAGCAGCGTAAACAAAAGGTTTACAATGCCGATAGATACCGTTTCAAAAAGCTGTTGGTTTAAGCTTGAACCTACCGACGCGAATATGGTAGAGGTATAATTAAATACCACGTTAATGCCGCAAAACTGCTGGAACACCGCCAGCGTAATACCCACCAATACGGCAGGGCGAACGCTTTTTTCAAACACGGCTTTATAGCTTTGTTTACTGTTACCGCCGGCTAATGATTTCTCTATCGCTTTTAAAGTGGTGTCTACAAATGCCACCGCGCCAATGCGGCTCAATACCGATTTGGCTTTTTCGGGCTGGCCGGCCTTCATAAGCCAGCGCGGGCTTTCGGGCAACCAGATCACGCCCAATAAAAATATGGCCGATGGGATAACACCCAATCCAAACATCCATCGCCATGCATCAGCGCCGGTATCGGCTAAGAAATAATTACATAGGTTGGTGATCAGAATGCCCAGTACCACCGTAAGCTGGTTAATTGCTACGTTACGTCCGCGCACGGCGGCGGGCGAGATCTCGGCAATGTACATAGGGCAAAGCATGGATGCCATGCCTACACCGATACCCGCGGCAAAACGCATTACCACAAAATATACCAGTCCTTTTGATAAAGCGATACCCAGCGACGATACCGCGAAAATAGCCGCGGCTACCATCAGGCCCGGCCTGCGGCCGTACTTTTCGGCAATGTTACCGGCTATCAGGCAGCCGGCTATACAGCCCAGCGCCAGCGATCCCGTCAGGAAACCTTCCCATAGTGGGTCGAGCGCAAACTCTTTGCGTAAAAATGGCAGTGCGCCGGATATCACTGCAAAATCAAACCCGAACAGGTAACCGCCCAGTGCTGATATGAAGGAGATGCCGATGATGTAAACGCTGTTAAACTGTTTGGTTTGATTCATTGGTTTATATTTTGGTTTTGTATTGGTTTTATCTGCATCGCAGGGTCCTCTTTGAGAGACCCTGCGGGGACGTTAATGTACATCAATTTAAAGTGCCCATTTTTTGGAGTGAGGTAAGCTTTATGACGTAAGATCAGGTTTCTCATAAAAGGCCGAATTTGAAGGTAATAAACTGGCTGTACATATGGTGTTTAGGCAGCATAGCCGATGGGAAACCGGGTTTATTCATGCTGTCGGGATAAAGCTGGCATTCCAGGCAAAGGCCCTCAAACGGCTGGCAGTAGCGGTTGTTATGGTTAAAATGTTTGCTGTTTAAATAGTCGCCCGTGTACAAAAATATGCCGGGATTAGAAGTGTTTACAGTTAAGGTCCGGCCCGATGATTGGTCCGTCAATTTAGCAGCGAACTGGTTTGCGGCTACCTTATCCTTATCTAAAATATAGTACGAATTGACACTTTTAATGTTATCGTCCCCGTCCCTCAAACTATCACCTGTAAAAGCAACATCGGCAGGTGTAATTTCGCCTGTCGGGATATAGTTGCTGCCTGCGGCTACGATGTTATCCGCGCTGATCTCAAGGCGATGGTCGGCAATGTTCAGGTCGCCGTTTGACAGATTAAAATAAGCGTGATTGGTAAAATTTGCAAAGGTGTCCTGGTCGCTCACCGCTTTGTAATGGATCAGCAGTTCATTGTCATCACTCCATTTATAAGTTACCCGCAGGCTTAAATTGCCGGGGAAACCGCCATCTCCATCATTGCTGTGCAGCACAAAAACCAATTCGTCAGGATTTACTTCAAAACCAAACACCTTGCTGTTAAAACCGCCTGATCCGCTATGGTTTGAATTGATACCATCATTAGCTTCCAATTGATAAATGTTGCCGTTTAATGTGAACCGGGCATTACTGATACGGTTGGCGTAGCGGCCGATGGTAGATCCGATATAACAATTATCATCCAGGTACCCCTCCAAATTAGGGAAGCCGATAATGACATTTCCGGGCACCGAGTTTTTATCGGGCACAACCACGCTTACCAGCGTAGCGCCGTAATTGGTCACCTCGACAAAAGCGCCCGTGCTGTTTTCAAGCTTAAACAGGTAAATATCTTCGTTATGTACAGTTCCCCATGCTTTACGGGTGATGCTTTTACTCATAATTTATTGCGTACAGAATATTTATAATCGGCTGATAAAAGTAGCAGGGGCCGGTAAATTTAAAAATGGACAAAGTTTACTATTAAATGGACAATATTATCATAACATTAAAATGTTACAAGCGGTATTTTTTATCTTAGTAGTTGAAAATGTACATTTGATGCACTATCAGCGCCAACATAAGCCGGGCTATAATGAACAATATTACTCAAATCAATAAAAAAATAAAGGAAGGGTTTATTGGCCAGCGGATGATTGTTTTGCCGCCGAACGTTAAGCGGTCCATTGTAAATAACCCGCTGATAAAGAACCTGTACTTAACGGCCATTGGCTATTACCCCAAAGCCATATACCATGACCGTGAAAGAAAGACCGGCAGCAACCAGTATATATTATTATACTGTGTGGACGGCGAGGGCGATGTATACCTGAACGACGAGGTTTACAACCTTAAACCCAATACGTTTATCATTATCCCTAAAAATGTTGGGCACCGGTATAAAAGCGCCAATGTTAATCCCTGGAGTATTTATTGGGTACACTTTAGCGGCTTAACTGCCGATGCGCTCTATGAAAGATCGACGGAACAGGACGCGCCCTGTGTACATGCTATCCCGTATGATGAGAGCCGTATAAAATTATTTGACCAGGTATACGCCATACTGGAGCATAGCTTTCATGAAAAAGAAATGGAGATCACCAATTTATACCTGCAGCATTTTATTGCCTCGCTGGTGTATTATAAGCAGTTAAACCCGGTGACGTATGATACCGATTCGGTAAGTATCTCTATCGCTTACATGAAAAAGAATATCCAGAAAAAGCTGCTGATAGAGGACCTTGCCTCGCAGCGCGGTATTTCGGTATCGCATTATTCAAGGTTGTTCCATCAAAAAACGGGGTCATCGCCCATCAATTATTTTAACCTGTTAAAGATCCAGGCATCATGCCAGCACCTGTATTTTACCGACCGCAGTATCAAAGAAATTGCCACTACGCTGGGGTTTGATGACCAGTATTATTTCTCGCGCTTATTTAGCAAACTGATAGGGATGTCGCCTTTAAAATATCGTAAAATTCACAAAACAAGATAAAAAAGTGTACCAAACTGTATCTTGAGGTCAGGATTGAAAATTCAATTATTTGTATTTCAGTTTATTACAAAAACGGGTGTATCAAAGTGTATCATTGGGACACATTCAGTTTGGTACACCTGTTACAATATCAAAAGATACGATTGTCCATCTTTAAAATCTTTTTGTCTATTTTTAGAACCTGTATTTTACTATAGAATTGTAAGCTGATTATAAACCAATTTCTTTCTTGCGTAAAATAACATCACAACTAATGAACTTAAAGAACTTAGCGCCTGTTGTACTCTGTTTCGTATTAACATCGGCCAGCCTGTTTGCACAAAAGCAGCCATTAAGGTTGCATTACGATAAACCTGCCGCCAACTGGGAGCAAACCCTGCCTCTGGGCAACGGCCGTTTAGGGATGATGCCTAACAGCGATATCAGCGACGAGAAGATCGTGCTGAACGATATCACGCTTTGGTCGGGCTCGGTACAGGATGCAAACAATTACGATGCATACAAGAAGCTGCCCGAGATCCGTGAACTACTCCTGGCCGGCAAGAACGTAGAGGCGCAAAACCTGATAGACAAGGACTTTGTATGCAAAGGCCCGGGATCGGGTGGCAGGCAATGGGGCTGTTTCCAGGTATTGGGCACGCTTGATCTACAGTTTGATTACGGCAGTGCCGATGCTTCAAAATATACCAATTACCAGCGCGAGCTGTCATTAGATAACGCCATAGCCAAAAGCTCATACCAGCTTGGTGGCGTAACCTACAAACGCGAGTACTTTACCAGCTTTAGCGGCGATGTGGATGTGATCAGGCTCACCGCCGACAAGCCGGGTAAGCTGAACTTCAATATCAACATTAGCAGGCCCGAGCGTTCAACCACCAGCACCAAGGGTAACACCTTGCAGATGGAGGGCCGCTTAGACAACGGTACCGACGGCAATGGTATGCAATACATAGCCAATGTTAAAGCCAAACTAACCGGCGGAACGCTGACAAGCACAAGCAATAGCCTGGTAATAAAGAACGCTACAGAGGTTGTCATCTATATATCCGCCACTACCGATTTTAGAAGCCCGAACTTCAAAGCTAAAATGGCGCAGAACTTAAGTGCCGCCATGAATAAGTCTTATAACCAATTAAAACAGGAGCACACAGCCAAATTCAAGAAGCTGTTTGACCGCGTGAGTGTTGACCTTGGTAAAAGCAATGACGATGAAACTACCGATCAGCGGCTGATCAGCTTTCATAACAACCCGGATAATGATAAACTGCTGCCGGTGCTGTTTTACCAGTATGGCCGCTACCTGAGTGTTTGCAGTACCCGTGTGGGTCTGCTGCCGCCAAATTTGCAGGGGCTTTGGGCCAACCAACTGCATACCCCATGGAACGGCGATTATCACCTGGATGTGAACGTACAGATGAACCATTTCCCGGTTGAGGTTTCTAACCTGTCAGAATTGAACCTGCCACTGGTTGAATTGGTGCGCGGCATGGTAAAGAACGGTGAACGTACCGCTAAAGCCTACTACAATGCCGATGGCTGGGTTGCCCACGTGATCACCAACATTTGGGGCTGGACAGAGCCCGGCGAAAGCGCCTCATGGGGGATAACCAAGGCCGGTTCAGGCTGGTTATGCAGCAACCTGTGGGATCATTACGCATTTACCGACGATAAGGCTTACCTTAAAAGCATTTACCCGATATTGAAGGGCTCGGCGCAGTTTTACAACAGCATATTGGTTAAAGACCCTAAAAGCGGGTATATGGTTACGGTACCATCATCATCGCCTGAGAATAGCTTTATGATGCCTGACGGCAGTGGCCGCCACGCCAGTATCTGCATTGGCGCTACCATTGACAACCAGATCATGCGCGAGCTGTTTGCCAACGTTATCAACGCGTCAGAAACGCTGGGTGTAGACGTGGCTTTCCGCGATCAGCTAAAGAAAAGACTGACAGAGATCCCGCCGGCAGGCATCATCAGCAAAGATGGCCGGATCCAGGAATGGCTGGAAGATTATGCCGAAACCGAACCGACACACAGGCACGTATCACACCTGTATGGTATTTACCCCGCATCAGAGATCACCGCCGATGGCACACCCGAATTGGCCGAGGCCGCAAAGAAAACCTTAAACGTAAGGGGCGATGATGGCCCGAGCTGGTCAATAGCCTATAAACTGTTATTCTGGGCCAGGCTGCATGACGGTAACCGCGCGTTCAAGTTGTTCCATGAGCTGATGAAACCGGTAACTGCAACAGGCATAAATTACTCGGCTGGTGGTGGCATTTACCCTAACCTGTTATCAGCCGGTCCGCCGTTCCAGATAGACGGTAACTTTGGCGCCTGCGCGGGTATTGCAGAAATGCTGGTGCAAAGCCATGAGGGCTATATTAACCTGCTGCCTGCTATCCCGGATAGCTGGAAGGCGTCGGGCAGCGTTAAAGGCCTGAAGGCTCGGGGTAACTTTACGGTAGATATGGACTGGAAAGACGGAAAGGTAACCAGCTATAAAATAACATCGCCGCAGGCCAAAAAAGTAAGAGTTAAGGTTAATGGTAAAATTCAGTTAATTAATAGCCGTAAAAGTTTACTTTTAATTTAAACTGATTATTTAATTATGCGGATAAGAACCTGCACCCAATATTGTATATAATATATAAACCATGAAATTGAAATCTTCATTTGTTGTTCTTCCACTGGCGTTAATGGCGCTGTCAAAAAGCGGCGCGCTGGCACAAACGGTTACCATCCCTATTGAAACCAACAAGAACGCGTTGGTTTTAGAGGCTGATGATAAACACGATCTGAGCACCATTTACTTTGGCCCCAAACTAGCAGACGGCAAAGAATATAACCACCTTTCGGCAGCCTATGGTAAAGATAATGACTATACAGGGCTAATGGCTTCGGCCTATGCCCCGGCGGGATCACGTAACTTATTAGAGCCGGCCATTGCCATTACACATGCCGACGGCAACCAATCGCTCGACTTGAAATATGTTAGCCATAAGGTTGATAAGGTAAGCGACGATGTGAGTTTACTTTCTATCGTACTCAAAGACCAGGTGTACAATACTGAGGTTACACTTTATTACAAATCATATTTTAAAGATGATGTGATTGAGCAGTGGAGCACTATCCGCAATGGCGAAAAAGGAACTATTGTTTTAAACAAGTTTGCATCAGCCGATCTGTACCTGAAAGCCGGCTCATTCTTTTTAACACAATATCATGGTGATTGGGCCAAGGAGATGCGCCCTGAAACTTCGCAGATAACTCATGGCATTAAAACGCTTGACAGCAAGTTAGGCACGCGTGCCGATCTGTTCCAACCGCCGGTATTTATGGTATCGATGGATAAACCGGCTACCGAGGATGAGGGCACTGTTTTATATGGCTCGATTGAGTGGAGCGGTAACTACCGCACCGACCTGGAGCTTGATCCTGAAAATAACCTGCGCATCATATCAGGCATTAACAATTACGCGTCGGCTTACCAATTAAAGGCTAATGAAAGCTTTACTACGCCGCCGTTCCTTTCCGTACTATCGGCAAATGGTAAAGGCGAGGCCAGCCGCAAGCTACAGCACTGGGCACGCAACTATAAATTGCTTGATGGTAACGGCAGTCGTTTAACCCTGTTGAACAACTGGGAGAGTACTTACTTTGATTTTGATGAAACCAAGCTGGCTGCATTACTTAAAGATACCAAGAAACTGGGCGTAGATATGTTTTTGTTAGACGATGGATGGTTTGGCAACAAATATCCACGTAACGGCGACCACTCAGGTTTGGGCGACTGGCAGGAAACCAAAACCAAACTGCCAAATGGCATTGCCTCACTGGTAAAGGGGGCAGGCGATAATGGCGTAAAGTTCGGTATCTGGATAGAGCCTGAAATGGTAAACCCTAAAAGCGAGCTTTATGAAAAACACCCGGACTGGGTAATTAAGCAACCAAAGCGCGACGAATACTATTTCCGTAATCAATTGGTGTTGGATCTGGCTAACCCTACCGTGCAGGATTTTGTTTATGGTATCGTCGATAATCTGTTCACCCAAAACCCGGCGCTTGCTTACATTAAATGGGATTGCAACGCGGTTATCTATAACGCTTATTCGGCATATTTAAAAAAGGATCAGTCGCAGTTTTATGTGGATTATATGAAAGGTCTGTATAACGTGTTGTCACGTATTCGTACCAAGTATCCAAAGGTGCCTATGATGCTGTGCTCTGGCGGTGGCGGCCGTGTTGATTATAATGCGCTACAATACTTCACTGAATTTTGGCCAAGTGATAATACAGACCCGCTTGAACGTGTGTTTATACAATGGGAGTACTCATATTTTTATCCATCAATAGCAAGCTCAAACCACGTGACTGATTGGAGCAAGCTGCCGATCAAATATCGTGTAGATGTGGCCTCAATGGGTAAATTGGGTTTTGATATTGTTATCAGCAAATTGCCTGAAAACGACCTGAAATTTGTTCAAAATGCAGTAACAAACTTTAACGGTTTTAAGGACGTAGTTTGGCATGGCGATCAATACCGTTTGCTTGATCCGCGCGAAAACCCTGTGGCTTCCGTAGCTTATGTTAATGAAGCTAAGACCAAAGCCATTATGTTTAACTACCTGGTGAATTACCGTTATGACGAGGGCAGCAAAGCACCTATCCGACTGAAAGGGCTGGACCCCGCTAAACAATATAAGGTAAAAGAGATCAATCTTTACCCTGGTACTAATTCGGGAGTTGACGAGAACCAAACTTACACCGGCGATTTCCTGATGAAAGTGGGGATCAACCCGAAAGTTAACTCGGGCCGCAGCAGTGTAGTGCTGCAGTTGGACGCACAATAAACAAAAAGGGCGGTGACTATAAATCACCGCCTTTTTGTTTAACTGTTAAACTGCCTTAAGTGATGATCTGTATGCTTGTAGGCCAGGCAGCCAACTTGTTCTTTGGTCATCTTCCCGAAGAACCAATGCACAAATTCGGGTTGGTTATAATTACCATATTCCCCGATCAAGGTAATCCATTTATCGCGTTCGTCTAATACGTTTCCAGCAATCTGTTGTACTTTAAAGCTGCGGTTGGTTGGGGCGTTCTTACCCATGGGTGCATCGTCCTTAGTCAAATTCTTTAACGCTATTTTACCAAATATCCTGCCGATAAACTGGCGCGGGTAAACGGTCTTGCCTAAATACATCTCTTCGCAAAGGGTGCAATGTTTCAGCATCTGGTATATATTCATTTTACCCCATTGCGGTACGCTGTTTTGATTAAGGGTTTGGATCCTGGTTATCAGTTCGTCGCGGGTTTCTTTGTCGAATATTGTTTTCATTGCTTTAATATGATAACAAACTTAACAGATAAAACGTAATAAGCACAGGGTTATTCCGGACGATTTAAAGGGTTAAATGCGCCATCAAATGGACGTTCCAAACAATAAATCGTTAATAATTTCGTCCCCCATAAAATTAATTTACTGATTGAAAAAGCAGACTTACAGGTTTTATATTTTCTTAATGCTGATAGCTTGTACTATCACTTATTCAAACCATTTCCAAAACGGCTTTCATTTTGATGATTCGCATACGATAGAGAACAATGCCTACATCCGTAATATTCATAACATCCCTTTGTTTTTTACAGATGGTAGTACCAGCAGCTCGTTGCCACAAAATCAGGCTTACCGCCCGTTGGTAACCACATCGCTGGCGTTTGATTATTGGTTAGGCGGCGGCTATTATTACTTTTTCTTCCACTTGTCTTCATTTATACTTTTCCTGTTACAGGGAATACTTATGGCCAGGTTTATGCGGAAACTGTTTAACATTACCGTATCCGATGATGATAACACTAATGCGCTTATTGCTATAATAGCAGCAACGCTTTACCTGTTACACCCGGCCATAGCCGAAACCATAAATTATGTAATTGCACGGTCTGATCTGCAATCTACGTTCGCGGTGGTAGCAGCATTTGCCTTGTATCAATATTCGGCAATAAGCCGTAAGTTTTATTTGTATTTAATACCGGTAATTATCGGTGCTTTTGCCAAGCCTCCGTCCATCATGTTCGCGCCTATATTTTTTGTTTACCTACTTCTTTTTGAGGAACAATTGGGCATTGCCGATATATTTAAACCAAGCAGGTTTAAACAGGTGTTTGCAGTTATAAAAAAGGCGGCCCCGGCTTTTGTCGCCTGTGTTTTTATGTATTGGCTGATTAACAAGTTAACCCCCCAAAGCTGGCAGCCGGGTGGTACCGCTCCATTACAATATTTGATAACACAGCCTTTTGTTATTGCACATTATTTCTGCATGTTTTTTGTGCCGAATGCGTTAAGTGCCGACTCGGATTGGGGCCTGCTGCCCGACATCGCTGACTGGCGTTTTTTTGTTGGTTCGGCTTTTGTTTTGGCGATGTTGGTTATCGCTGTTATCACGTCTCAAAAGAAGTTGTTGCGGCCCATCAGTTTTGGTATTTTGTGGTTCTTTTTGGCATTGGTGCCATCGTCAAGTGTTGTTCCATTAGGCGAGGTTTTGAATGATCACCGGATGTATTTTCCTTTTGTGGGATTGCTAATCAGCGTAAGCTGGACTATTGCCCTGATAGCTAAAAAACTTGCACCTGTTATTGCAAAGCAACTGCCAGCATATAAAACAATATTCGCGGTGTTGTTAGGCTTGTTGTTAACCACCTATGCCTACGGTACCTGGCAGCGTAATGAGGTTTGGCATGACGAGGAAAGTCTTTGGCATGATGTCGCCATAAAAAGCCCGAAAAACGGCCGCGGATTAATGAACTACGGTCTAAGCAAAATGGCCGCCGGGGACTATGTTACTGCCGATATTTATTACCAGCGCGCGTTAAAACTATTACCCAACTATTTTAGCTTGTACATTAATATAGCCATTTTAAAAGCGGCCACGGGGCATATTGATGAGGCCGAGACCTATTTTAAAAAAGGGCTTTGGCTTGGCAGCGCTTATCCTGACTCTTATATATTTTACGCGCGCTTTTTAAATAGCCAGGGGCATTACCTGGAGGCTATCACTAATCTGCAAAAAGCCATTAGTTTGTCGGCGGGAGATCTATTTGCGCATTCTCTGCTGATGGAAGCTTATCAAAATACCGATAATTGGAACGAGTTAAGAAAAGAAGCCTTAGCTACCCTGCAACTTGCGCCGGACAACGCGGACGCTAAAAGCTATCTGGAAGCAGCCAAAAACAAAAAAAGCAAAATAGATGTGGAGGCAGAAAAGATAAAAGCATCGCCAACGGCCGAAAAATATTTAGAATTAAGCCTGTTGTATTACAATGCCGGCAGGTTTAAACAGTGTATTGAAACCAGTTACGAAGCCATCAAACTGAAAAGCAACTTCCCTGAAGCTTATAATAATATTTGCGCATCATACAACAAATTACAGCAATGGGACAATGCAATAACAGCCGGAAAAAAAGGACTGGCTTTGAGCCCCAATTTCCAGCTGTTAAAAAATAATATGCAGGAGGCGTATAGTCATTTGCAGAAATAGTACTGAATTAACTCGCCTGTTAATATCACTATCTATTTCTTACCTATGGCGTATTTTATACCGCCAAGTATATGTTTCAAATAAAGCGGATCGGCGTATGATTCATCTGTATGGCCCAGCTCTGTATAGAAAGCACGGCCGCCATCGTACTCATGGTACCAGGCCATAGGGTGGTCGCCCATTTTAAGGTCTGGATTTTGCTGATCGTAACTGCTTTCGTCAATTTTTAGCAATACGTGCAGGTCAGTCGCCATCCATTTAAACGAGTACCATTCGTCTTTTCTTTTCCATTCTTTTGGTAAAAAGCTGGTAGCAATGTTTGACGGATCAACCACATCAATTATGGCTTCCTGTTGCGCAGGGTGTCCTTTAAAATAAGCCCCAGAAAGGTTGCCATACCACTGCCAGTCGTAACAGCAATCAGTTGCGGCGTGGATGCCTACATAGCCACCACCTTGTTCTATATATTTCATCAGGGCAGTTTTTTGGTCTTCGGTAAACAACTGGTTACTCATACCGGTAGTGCTTAAAAACACAATAGCTGCATATTGCTTTAAATTATCAATAGTAAATTTTGAGGCATCGGTAGTAGTATCCACATCAAAATTGTTTTCAGCGCCTAATTTTATAATGGCGGTATTGCCTACTGCAATTGATGAATGATGGAATCCCCTGGTTTTACTAAATACCAATACTTTGGGTTTGGGCTTTGCCATTAGGCTTGCGCCGGTTAACAGCATAATAACAGCAATAACGCCCGACAGGCGGAAGATGCTTTTTAAGTTGATTGATGGTGTTGTCATATTTTCCGGATTTTTAATAAGTATATTTTAAAGTTGTGGCTTTTTAAAGGTAAGTGGCTTTTCTTTTCGCAGCATTTTTGCGGCCTCGCCTGTTAATTTTAAATAAAGATCTGACGGTTTACCCTCAAGTCCCAAAAACATAGTGGGCGATCCCTCAGGCATTACCGGTGGATTATCTGTCACCTTAAATATGGCAGTACCCTCATTGATCTCATCAAACATGGCTACGTAAAGCATTTGCGCGCCGGCCTTCATAGCTGTTGACAGCATCTGCCAGTAAAAGCGCCCGCCTTCGCGCGGAATAGAACCTACTGGTTTAATATCATCCGGAAATTCGCGGCGGCTTACATTGTGCCAGCTAAAACCGGGATAGACACAGGGTACATATTCTAATTTGTTATCGGCACACCATTTCATGTCATCCATGATATCGTCACGGTAGCGGTCCATATCGTTATGTAATAGCGGTGAATAACGCTGAACGCTCCACGGTAAAACAATATCACATTGTTTTATAATATCATGTAAATAAGGATCGGGCAAGCAATCGGCCCTTAGGGTACGCCATGCATTCGGTACACCCAGCATGATCTCGCAATCGCCATAAACAGGGTCATTCTTTAAAAAGTCTATTAAGCGTTCCAGGCCAATGTTACGGATGTTATAAGGGCGGTCAGGAAAACCAACTCCCCAGATAGCTACTATTGGTTTACCATTTTCATGCAGATAGGTTTTTGCGCCGGACTGGTTGGTTACTTTTATTTCATCAACCAGGTATTTCCAGTCTTCTATTATTGATGAGCAGTCTTCGCCCGAAGCAGCAAGGCCCGATAGATCATACATAACCGCGATAGCTCTTTTATATTTAGAGGCAGCCTCAAACTCATTCCTGATAACGGTTGATCCTTTCAACGTTCTGTTCTCTTTTTTTGCATTGTTAAAAAAGCGCTGAACAAATACGCCATCAATACCATATTGCTGCATCCATTTAAAATGCAGGTCTACCGAACTTTGATCATAAGAGCTAAAAAAGCGAGCTGATTGGCCGTTACCCAACTTAAATGGCGTTTGATAAGTTTTTTCATATTCGCGCACATCAGGCCACAGGTCAATACCCGAACTATTTTCGTCTCCGTAAGCATATTGCCTTGAATTACTGCCATCGCCCTCTGCCCTGAACCATCCCTGGTAACCCGCCATAATAAGGCCTTTGTATGTAAGGTACATTGTCTTTTTGCTGTGCTTAGCTTGTATCGTTCGCAATTTTGGCGCTTGGGCATTAGCATCCGGCTTAAAAACAGCAATTAATAAAACAATCAGGATCGGCTTTAAAAATTTTAGCAAGGTGGGCATATTATTACGGTTAAAATGGGATTATGCAAATAAAGCTGTTATAATGTTTTGACACGGCAGGTAACTTAATTTTTACGGGTGATGTTTAACGGTCAAGCTGTGCGGTGACAGGTTTAAATGGCGCGGCAAATGCGTTTGCCCCTTTTACGCCAACCTTGCGCCGGTAAACTTTGTCCTTACAGGTAACGTACATGATATCAAAATTGGGGCCGCCAAAACACATATTGGCAGGTCCGTTGCCCTGCGGTACAGGTATAATAGATATTACGCGGCCTATCTCGTCCATCACCTGTATGCCTAAACGGGTAACCGCGTAAACACGGTTATTTTGATCGCATTTCATGCCGTCGGCACCGGCATTGTTTGCATTGTCGGGCATATGCAGCCAGCCATAATGCTGTTTATTGGTTAAGGTGCCGTCAGGCTTAATCTGGTAAACCCAGATCCAATGGGTTGTAGTTTCGGCAACATATAGTTGTGTTTGGTCGGCACTAAGCGTTAGGCCGTTAGCATATCTTAATCCTTCATCAACTACTGTTTTTTCACCAGTGGGCTTGATCAGGTAGATCTTGGCAGGTTTGTCATCACCGTCGGGTGCGGTTACGTAAATATTGCCGTTGTGTGCAACGGTTAAGTCGTTACAAGCAATACCGTCAGCAACAACGCTTTCTTTATTGTCTTTATCATAGCTTAAAACCTGGTTGGTGGCCGTAGCCGCCGTATAGCGTTTTCCGTCCGGGCCAAAGGCAGTTCCGCCTGCCTTTTTTGAGTCTATCTTAAGTTGTGTCAGTTTACCGTTTACATCAACTTTGTAGGTTTTGCCATTGGGGATATCCTGGTAAAAAACCTCTCCCGCGGCGTTTACACCGGTTCCTTCGGCAAAACCGTAGCCCTGACCAACCAGTTCCCAATCCTCACCCGGAATGGTGATAGTACTGGTAAATGCATTTTTAGAAATTCCTTTGGCAACAGGTTTGGGATAATCTTTCCATAAAAAGCGCATAGCTTCAGGGAAAATGGCGGTAGCCTGTACGCCATCATGGCCGCCTTCGCCCCAGGCATGAGCCACTTCATAACCGGCATATTGCAACGCTCTTTCCATCAATTGAGCGGTTATCCACCAATCGCCTACGTAATTGTTAAGGTCGTGCGTGCCATCCTGCAAAAATATGCGTAATGGTTTAGGCTCATATTTCCTGATCAGGGTAGGATAACGTTCAGCACCGCGGAAGCCGACATACGTACCAATCGAGCTGAAGATCCTTGAAAACTGATCAGGCCGTTCCCATGCCACAGTGAACGCACAAACCGCGCCGCTGCTTGAACCGCCGATAGCGCGGTCGTTCCCGTTTTTTGATAGCAGGATGGGTTTACCATCCCTGGTCTTTTGTTTCTCTACTTCGGGCAAAAGCTCATTTAGTAAAAAATTGACGTAAGTATCGCCAATGCTATCATACTCGTAGCTGCGGTTATTGCGGTTGTTGGCCGTATTGCCGTCATCGGCCATCACCGTGCCCGGCTGAATAAAAACAGCAATGGTTACCGGCATTTCTTTTTTATAGATCAGGTTGTCAAAAACGGTGGGGGCCTTAAACTGGATGCCGTCCTGGTTTACATATAAGCACGCCGGTTTTTTGCCATCGTATTCGGCAGGTACATAGATCCAGTAGTTACGCGTAGTACCCGGGAATATTTTTGAGTTGGAAAATTTTAACTGGATAAGCTCGCCTTTTGGTACACCGGGATGTTCGACAGAGGCAGAATCGACCGGGTAATTTTGAGCAGGTGCCTGCGCAAATACGCAAGTTTGCAAAACGAAAAATGCGGCGAAAAGCAATGCTTTAGCGTTGGTCATTTTAATTTTTGTCTGGTAGGTTTTAATGTATTGGTTATCAAATATATAAAAATAGACAACATTAAAATGTTTTTTGCATAGGCTTAATATAGATGGGTGGTAAAGAAAAAATCCTGCCGGAGTGAGGTTAACTTAATAACCATACCCCAGGCAGGATGCACTAATCAACTATAAACAAAACTATCGTCACTTTTTAGCTTGTTGCAAGCAGATGATCTGCTCGGTATAGCTATAATTGTTTGTCCATTGGCTGTCATATATAGTTTTCTCGTAAGCCGTTAATGAGATCTTACCGCAAGGCGATGTAGTGCCGGCTGTTAAGAAGGCAAACGAGTCTGAAATGTTAGACGTACCGCTAACCGAACCACCAAAGCTGCTCACTAATGAATAACTTAACAGATGAGCATCATTTACAGAATATGAGCCGGTGATCACATCGCCAACCTTGTAGTGCGAGCAATCGCCCAGGTCATCGATCTGCAAATTAATAACCGGCGCGATATTATCCATCTGAATAAACTTGGTAAACACACCTGCAACACCTGCAATTTCAAGCTCAAGCTTTAACAGATCATTGGTGCCCGGGCTAAACCTGGCCAATACGTTATCGGTGTTTTTATCAAACGTTTGGTAGTTATAATAAAAATCTACCGGATCGGCCTGTACTATAGTATACTGTACATACGGTGGTACCATTAACCAGCCAACAACCACAAAATCATTATTAATGTAGTAGGTAGCCAGCGTACTCATATTGGTTACTTTGATGCGGTATTTTTTACCAACAAATGATGGCCCCTGGATAACAACAATCCCGCCAAACGGACTGTAGTCATTAACCGCTGCCTGGTTAAGCGCGAATTTTGCACCCGGGATGGTCAAGCCGTCAACATCGCTGATCTTATCAACCGGGATACCACCAAGGATATTAAAGATCGGCTCTACTATACTTGTGTTAGCACCCGGTTTAACCTGGATATAAGCATCCATTCGGTTGCCCCAATATTCCAGTTCGTCGGCATCTGTGGTTGACGGAGTTGCGTTCCATGAAAGCACAGCGCGGATCTTAACAACCTCAGGATGGGTGCATAGTTTACGCACTTTATTAAAATCGTACGGAAGTACAGCAGCGTATGAGATCCCCTCTTTAGGGATATTGTTAATATCGTGCACGTTTACAGATGTGGTGCCCAGGTATTCCCATTTGCAATTGTTTCCCCAGTCGGCCCAAAATGCTACGTATTCAAGGCTGCCGCTGCTGCATAGGTTGCCTGAATAACCAATAGGCCTTTTTACCCTGAAACTGGCTACAAATTGCTCTAAGTTATAATCAAGGCCCAGGCTTTCAAGTTGCTCATAAGCAATATCAGCATTGGTTTGCTCAAGCTCATTGATGATGGTGCCAAAGTCGACACCCAGTTTGTTCCAGGTTTCAATACTGCTGGCAATGGTAACCGAGTTATAGCTTTTTAAAACAGGCAACACATATGGTAAGCCATATCTTGCAGGCGATACCAACGCTGTTTCTTTGTATAAATTTGCGAGGGCGCTTAGCTCAAGCGGTTGTGTGCCATAGGCCGATTTTGATTGGCTTAAAGCCAGCTCGCCACCAGGAACCAGTTTTGCTGCGTCGGCTATTTTCAAATTGGGGTGCGATACGGTAAGCTCAACCAACTGGTTAAATGCAGGGTTTGAAATGATAAACTCTTTATAGGGTTTTATCTGGATAAAATCATCAACCGTATTGCCCCAGATCGAGGTGTAATTAGGGTCGTTGGCAGGCGGGATCTTGTTCCACTCAAGTACCGCTCTTACCCTTGGCAATACATGGATACTACACTTATTTGCCTTAGGTACAATTTTTAGCGATGCAGAATAGCTCAAGGGCTTTTCAGGATGCTTTTTGCAATCAACCCCGGTAGGTATATCGTGCTCATTTACGGCGGTGTATCCCTGGTCTTCCCAGCCGGTGCCGTAGTTAATATAAAAGCGTACAAATGCGTATGAGCCATCTGTACAAAGATTGCCGTTATAGCCATAATCTTTTTTGGTAGCTATAATTGCTTCCAGCAAATGTATATCAGGATTGTAAGATACAGACCTGATCTCCTCGTAAAAAGTATTACCGGAATAGGCAACTACTTTTTCTTTAAGATTAGCAAAAGCCTTTGCTGTTGTTGGATGACTTAAGGAATGTAAAGCATTGAAACTACTCCTTAAGATCTGAAGGTGTTGTTCGTTCTCGTTCATGATCTTGAATATTTATATCGGCCGGGTAACCGGTCAAATTTTTTCTTGCCTACTCATTTTTCCCCTTTCGGCTTCCGGGTCTGCGCTCTAAATGTTTACTGATTTAAGCATACCCAAAGCTATGGTGGTATGAGGGCCTATTTGAGAGGAGTAGTACCTGATATGACTGCGTAGTTCTACGTAAATTTTAGAGGAGCTAATACGTGTGGCGTTGTATATCAATGATATACGGCGAGGTGTGGATATTGACCAAAAGGAGATATAGCCGGAAAGAGCCTAAATAAAGGGCTTTAAAGGCAACACGATATCAGATAACTTATGAAGTAAGTCTTAACACATTCCTGCAAAAGGTAAAAGAATAATTAAAACCGGCAGGTTTTAATACAGCACATCTTCTTCTTTAATGATATTGTTTTTTAGAGCGAAGATCACAACCCCGGCAATGTTTTTAGCCTGGATCTTTTCAAGGATCTTTACCCGGTAACCCTCAACCGTGCGTTTACTTAAGTAGATCTTGTCGGCAATTTGCTGTGTTGTTTGTTGCTGGCAGATCATTTGGATAATGGTCTTTTCGCGGTCGTTCAATACAATTTTGGGCTCGTTAAAAGGACTGAACTTGCTGCGTACGATCATGGTGGCCAGCCTTGATGATGTTTGGGCGCAATAGTAGTTTTTATTTTGATAAACGTTTACAACAGCGTCAATGATCTCATCTTTATGCGCATTTTTTAGCAGGTAACCTTTAGCGCCGGCCTCAAGCATTTCAATGATCAGGTTTTCCTCATCAAACATGGATAAGGCGATAATGCCGGTATGGGGGTGCGCTGATAGGATCTGCCTTGTGCTTTGGATCCCATCCAAAATAGGCATGCGGATATCTGTCAATACAATATCCGGGTTTTCGCGGTTTACAATTTCAAGCAATTGCTGGCCATTTAACGCCCGGCCAAGAACGTTAAAGCCCTGGTGTTTGGATAGCATTAGCGCCAGGCCATCCAAAAAGATCTCATGGTCGTCAGCAATTACAATATTGATATTATAATACATGAGCCTGGTGATTTGAGGGTTAAATTTTTACCAAAAATAGCATAAATTATGAATTGGGCATCTTTATAATAATTTTACAACCCTGGTTTTTAGCCGTTATGATTTTTAGGGTAGCATCAATCATCTCGCACCTGTTCTCCATACTTTTTAAACCAAGCCCGCCAGATCCGTCACGGATATCATCCAGATTAAAGCCCTTGCCGTTATCTTCTGATATTAAAAACAAGCCATCGGGCTTTTTAGCAATGACCAATTTAAGGTTTGAGGCACCCGAGTGCTTAATGGCGTTATGTATAATTTCCTGTATGATCCTGAACAGGTGGATCTCTATATCTTTTGGTACGAATGTGTCTTCGGTAGTTTCAAAATCAATTTTAAGCGGATGCCGGCTTGCTAAACGCGATATAAATTCCCTGACCACCATAGGCAGGTCATTTCGGGCAAGGCTGCTGGGCAGTAAATTATAAGATATCTCGCGCAGGTTCTTAATGGTTTCGTCAATAAAGCTGGAAGCCTTATCAAGCGATTCCTTATCCGTATCATCACTTACAGATATGCTGTGCATATATAATTTTACGGTAGAAAGCATGGGGCCGAGGCTATCGTGCAGATCATTAGCTATGCGCTTGCGTTCCAATTCCTGGATCATGATCTGCGCCTGTACCCTGTCTTTTTGCAGCTGCATGTATTTTTTATTATAACGGATCACTGATACCACAAAAAAAACGATCACGATAGCGATCAGTAATGCTGTGATGATAGCCGTGTAAAATATTTTATCTGCCATACCGCAATATTATGCCATTGTAGATATACACTATTTATTGTTCGCTTAAGTATTGATTATATACGTCTTCTTTCTTAGCAGTAATAATAAAAATAGCAACCGCATACATCACATTTGTAAAAAAGTTATTATAGCTGTTCCCAAAAATAATTTTATCGGCTATGGTTGATTCTCCTGATCCAATATAATAAGCTGCCTCGTAAAGAATCTGATAGAGGAAAAAAATAATAAACCCCAGGCAAATAATAAACCTGGGGTTTTTAAATAATGGCTCATCGTGGTTAAACATCATCGAGTTGATCTGGTTCACACTTAACAGTACAATTACAAACGCATAAAAAACCCTAAAGTACGGGGTCCATGTGTTTATGTTTAAAAACACAATATGTTCTATCATCCAGAAAACAACACAGGCCACAGCTATGAAAATAAAGCGCCGGCGGTATTTGGCGGAGCTTTTCCATACGTATAGCTGGTATAAAATGATGCAGCACTCTATCAGGCTATAAACCTTTACGTCTGCTGCATTACCTGTCTTAAACTTTTCTATAAGAATAAAACTTACCAATTCTGATAAGAGACCTAATAATAAAAATATAAAAAATGGATAATATACTTTGTTTAATCTTTTAATGCGTACAGCACCTATAATGATGGGTATCAGTATAGATCCACTCATTAAAAAGTTTAATACATTATTATCCATTTGCAGAATTTATATCAATTAGGGCTGCATAAAGTTGGGCAACGCTGGCCGGCCTCAAGCGCTATAGCCGGTGCCGAATTTTTTGTAAATTTCATAACCTGTCCGTCATCGCCGGTGATGTCTTTGCCTTTTTCGTCGGTGGCTACCAATACCAGGTTTACAAACCCGTTTTTGCTGTCCTGGCCTAAATAAATGCGTATGCCTTGCGCGCCGGGTTGATTTAATAAGGCTGCAATCGCGTCGCGGTTAAATTGTTCGGCTATTGGCAGGTTAAAGCTTTTAGTAAGATAACCGGTGTCTCTTACCTGTCTGTCTAAGCCAAGCCGTCCAACCTTATAGGTTGATACATACTGCGCCGCTGTTTTAATTGAAATGATGTGTACCTGTGCTTTCTCTTTGTTATAAGGTATTTGCTGTTGTGAGCCATCATCAACAGGCGGCTGTTGCCTGCATTGAGAGAACATCAAGGTAATACCAAGCATAGTGCCTGTTAAAATTAAGGTTTTTAAAGTTTTCATAATTTTGGAGGGTTTAGTTATTAATTATTGTTTAAGTTGATATTTTACAGTTAGTAATAGGTATAAGCACGCTTTCAATAGCGTGGTTTATTGTAGCATAAAGTAAAGGTTAATAATATTTTATTAATAGCGAAATTACACTTTAAAATATGCGTACTTATACGTATTGATTTATAAACAGATACAATTATTTTACAACCCTTTTTTGCAAGGAAAAACAAGATGGATATCATAAAATACTTATACAACAAAAAAGGCGTGGCCGCCGGCCACACCCCTTCATTAATTGTGATGGTTGTTTTAGTATTATGATGATTGCTTAATCGTTTATCCTGTAATATTTTCTTACGGCTTCATAATTGTTCAGATCAACATGGTTGGTGGCCGCAACCTTTACACCGCCGGGTATTATGATATAACGGTATTGTAAAAGCGTAGATAAGTTAACAGAATTTGAGTTATCAGCAGTAAAGCGGGTGATAATGAAATGCCCTAAACGAGGCAGGTACGATATAGTATTTAATTTATTACCCGCATAGCTTGTATACGGTAATGCATAAACACCGCCACCAAAAGTAAAGTATACTTGCACCTGCCCGTTGTCTAATATCGCTTGTGTAAGTTTTGGCGCTGCCAGATCAGCAGCATGTAATGCGCTGTTATCAGCAGTGGTATCCCTAAAATTTGTGGCATAGTTCCAGCCTGAATATTGAACATTGGCTGTGCCTGCAGGTCCTTGCAATGATGTTGCCGGTCCCCAGCCCGCACCTGTTTTTGGTCCGTACAATAAATAGCTGGTATTATCCAGGTAAAAATCGCCTGTTTTGCCTAACGCTGCCGACGGTACACCTGCCCCGCTTAAAACAGAGTTGCCAGCTGCACCCGTTGCGCCAGTTGCCCCGGTAGCACCCGTTGCACCAGTAGCACCTGTTGCTCCGGTAGCGCCTGCGGGTCCAACAAGCGAGAATCCTGATCCCCAGCCCGCGTCAGTTTTAGGGCCATAAAGCAAACCGTTGCTTGAGTTAAGGTAATAATCGCCTTTTGCGCCGGTTGTCGCCGCCGGGGCTGTAATGCCGCTGTAGATCACACTTCCGTTTTGGCCATTAGCCCCGGCAGGTCCTGCAGGGCCAACCGCTCCCTGGGCTCCCTGTGCGCCTGTTGCTCCGGTTGAACCCTGCGGCCCAACGGCCCCATCTTTTCCGCATGATGCAAATACTGCTATAATTACTAACAGCATAAATAAGTAGTTTAATTTTTTCATGTCCTTAATTTTTAAGTTTTGTTTAAAATTTGTTTAGTTGAAAGCGCGTTTTGTTTTGTCTTTCTGATGATTCAAAATTGACCAATAACGACATGCTAAAAGGCAGGGCTTCTACCTGATTTGGATGTGTAGAAGTACCGAAATGCTGAGCGTAGAATTAGCAGGAAAGATGCGTGTTTGTACGCATCAATGCGGATTTGATGACTGAAATATGTCTTGAAAGTACTGTAACAGCACAAAAAAACCGCCTGCATCTGCAGGCGGTTTTACAATCGCTTAATAAAGCTCTTTAATTAGTTTCAGTGTAGTGAAGCCTTAATCGGTTATTAGTGAATAAGGTATTGATTGACACTTTTTCTGAGATAAACCATAATGCTAATAATGTGCAGTAACTACCGCCGCGCTCTATCCACTCAAATGCCATGTAGTGCGGGTAAAAAAGTTCACTGGCAATTTTCCAAACCAGCACAATAAATAATATGGATCTTAAAGGACGCATCAGGATAGTAAAAGCTGCTGCTATTTCAAATATGCCAACAATATGGGCAACCTGTAGTGGGTTAGCAAAGCCTATATTCGTATACTGCGTAAGCAATCCTTTCTTACCGATCAGGTTTAACCAGCCGTGGCCTGCGAGTAGTAAAAAAACGACTATGCGCAAACAAGTGATAACGTTTACAAGAGTTGGTTCATCTATTTTAACTGTAGGTTTCATTGGTTTAAATAGATCACGAAAGCTGTTGATCCCACCGGATAGGAGGATCAGGGCTAACGGTGCGCCGAAGTTTCCCGCGCGTTCTATCAGTTCGGCAAAGGGTTCGCCGGATAACGGGCGCAACGATGCGGTTACTATCCCCCATATAACCAGCCACAAGGCAATTGCTCTTATCGGGTAGATCAGCATGATAATACCCAATAAAATATCAAAGCCACCCAATATAGGCATAAGTTTATAGGCCATTGTTTTGCCTATGCCAAATACGGCAAAATAGTTACACCAGATAGGTTTGGTAATAATGCCAAAAGCGCCATGGCCAACAAAACACATAACCACACCCAGGCGCAGCGTGTAGTGCAGTTTTTGCTCAAGTGAAAAATTCATAACAATAATATAACTGGTCTTTATGCTATTTAAGCGCTTTAAAATCGCCAAAGCTGCGATCAGGAGATAAAGTTATCTCTTAAACCGAAATATACAAACGCTAATTTATACTTGCCTACCAAATGTGTAGATTTAATGTGTGTCTAATGCTTATTCATTAATTTTATGTTATATTCGTTTTAAAATAAAACTTTGTGAGTAATATTCAATTACTTGAGGATGACGATCTAACCCGGCTTTTACGGACCGGGGATGAACCGGCATTTACAGAGATCTATAACCGTTATTGGGATAAACTATACATACAGGCGCACCGGTTATTAAAGGACACCGAAGCCGCCGAAGAGATAGTTCAGGATGTTTTTTTGATGTTGTGGAAAAAACGTGAGGAACTCAATATCCAGTCTCTTAAATGCTATATGGCAGCCATGACGCGTTACTCGGTTTACCGCTACATATCAAAAGATAAAAAAACCAAACAGCAGGAAAACATCATCGGCATGATAACTGCCGAAGCCATAGACGAAACCGATATCGATAATAAACTGCTACTTGAGATAATCACCGAACTATCCAACAAACTCCCTGAAAAGTGCCGCTTGGTGTTTCAATACAACAAACTGCAGGATCAATCATTGTCTGACGTTGCCGAGCAGCTAAACATCTCACAAAAAACTGCCGAAGGCCATCTAACCAAAGCTTTACGGGTTATCAGGGCCAACCTGGGTAACGTGGCCAACTTTCTGTTTTAACAGCCATTAATACGTGCAAAATGTAGATAAGTGATCCATTTGAAAATATGGATCGCCGATGTTTACATGTTATTTATACCCACAACGACGCCATTATCAGCTTAAACCTCCCCATAATTTGGCATAACATGCAACCGCGTTGATTTAATTTCAAAAAAAATCATTTTACACCAAGGGTATTTGGTATTGTATATACTCTATAGTATTAAATAGGGTTATAGAAGTCCAAGATGAGTACAAATGAATTAAAACGACTGGCACAAAAGTATTTTGCCGGAACAGCATCAACTGAAGAGAAGCAAATGCTTCATCAATGGTATGATGAAACCAATAACGGGTGGGTTGAAACTGTAGACACAAACACCACCGAAACCGAGCAGCAGCTTAAGCAACGTATTTTCCGCGATCTGCAAAAACGGATGATGCTTGAAAAAGCCGAACCTAAAGTTATAAGCCGCAGCTTTAATGTAAAACGCCTGCTATGGCAAGCGGCATCAGTAGCTGCCATATTAATAATTGGCTTTTTTGTAATACGCCCTGCTGATCATAAAGAAATTACGGCAGAGAAACACATTGTAAGCGCGCCTGCAAACAAAGTGATCAGCGTGGTATTGCCTGATGGTTCAAAAGTTTGGCTTAACGCGGGGTCTGTATTTAAATATCCGAAAACATTTAGTGCTAAGGTGCGCGAGGTTGAACTGTCAGAAGGACGCGCGTTTTTTGACATCAAACACATGGATGATCATCCGTTTGTGGTAAAAACAAAAAACTTAAACGTTACCGTACTTGGAACATCATTCGATGTGCGCTCTTACAAACGCGAGGGAACTACTAAGGTTAGTGTAGTTACAGGTAAGGTAGGTATTACCATACCAAGCCAGCCGGCTAAGCCTGCCATCATGTTGGTGGCACGCGAAGAGGTGATCATTAACCCGGCAACCAAATACCTGGTTAAAGAGCCTGTGCGCGAAAGCGTGGTTAACCTGTGGTGCAAAAATGTGCTTGTTTTTGATCAGGAAAACCTGGCCAATGTATTTAAGGCTATCGAGAAAAAATATAATACCAAAATTTCTGTAGACAATAAAGACCTTCTGAATGAACGTATTTCTATTACGTTGGGTAACCAACGCCTGGACACCATTATGGAAATACTAAGCTTTACCAAACACTTTAACTATAAAATGGCCAATGACAGCACAGTAGTAGTAAAATAACCTGTTCTTGATCGTAGTAGCTACGAAAAGAAAAAACCGGGAACATTAGATGCCCCCGGAATGAGATTAGCCGGCTGGATACATGCTTGAGACCCATAAACAGCAGCGGCTTAGTTTAATAACAGTATTTAAACCATTACAAATATGAAGAATTTTTACGGCAAATTATTGCCCATACTTCGAAAATGCATGCGCATTACTACAATTATAATTGGAATCCAGGTTTGTTGTACAGCGTTATTTGCGGCAAAAGGCACGCGCGCGCAAGAGATGAACCTGAACATGGACAAAGCCAGTGTTAAACAGGTATTTAAACGCATTGAACAGCAGGCCAGTGTTACTTTTGTTTATGATGCTCAAATTATCAATAGTATCCCGGCTTTAACGCTGCACATTACCAAACAACCGCTTGCAGAAGTATTAACCCAATTACAGCAACAAACCCAATTGCAGTTTAAATTGGTTGGTAATTATATTGGTGTTGCACAAAGCCAAAGCACTATGCCTGTGTTAAGCCTTGCCAAGACAGATGATGCAAAATCAACCATAAAAATTACCGGGGTTGTAAGAGATGCCAGCGGACAGCCATTGCCGGGTGTCAGCGTTATGTTAAAGGGCACCCAATCAGGCACGCAAACGGATGTTAACGGACAGTTTAACATTGATGCCAATGTTGGGGATGTGTTGACATTTAATTATATAGGCTATCTTAAAAAAGAGGTTACCATTGCTTCGCCGGCTGCATTGAGTATCTTGCTTGATGAAGACTCGAAACAACTAAGTGAGGTTGTAGTAACCGCTTTAGGTATTAAAAAAGAACGTAAAGCATTAGGTTATTCGGTTACGGAAGTAAAGGGCGATGAGCTTACCCAGGCCCGCGAACCAAACGTAATGAATTCATTAGAAGGTAAAGTGGCCGGTTTGAACGTCACACCCACTGCAGGTGGTCCGGGTTCTTCGTCAAACGTTATTATCCGTGGTGTTTCCAGCTTAACCCAAACCACGCAGCCATTATATGTAGTTAATGGTGTACCAATGGAAAATAGCCCTAATAGCGCTATAGGCTCTCAATATGATAACCAGCCTGACCTTGGTGATGCGATTGGTAACCTTAACCCTGATGATATAGAAACAATATCGGTACTAAAAGGTGCGGCGGCATCTGCGCTATATGGCTATCGTGGTAAGGCAGGTGTTATATTGATCACTACAAAAAGCGGAAAAGGTAATGGCATAGAGTTTAACTCAAATTATGTTGCAGAAACTGTTGTAAACTCAACTAACTGGCAATACGTTTACGGCCAGGGTGCAAATGGAACTAAACCGGCTGATGCGCTTACCGCGTTTCAATCAGGCCAGTCAAGCTGGGGCGCTAAGTTAGATGGTTCAAACGTAATACAGTTTGACGGTGTATCACGTCCTTACATAGCACAAAAAAATAATATCGACAATTTTTACCGTACCGGTGGCACAGCTACCAATACCATTGCTTTTAACAAAAGCTTTGATGGGGGCTCTATCCGTTTTTCAGCCAGTGATTTAACAAACAGGGCTATCACCCCAAATTCAGGGTTAAACAGGCAAACATTTAATTTAACTGCTAATTATAATATCACCAAACATTTAACAATTGACGTTAGAAACAATTATATCTTAGAACAAGCTCATAACAGGCCTTTCCTTAATGATGGCCCGGGCAACTCAAACTTTAACGTAGCACTGTTACCTACCAGTGTTGATGTTAATGTGCTAAAGAAAGCTGTAAACGCTGATGGCTCTGAATATGGATATTCAGGCAATACATTTGCAACCAACCCATGGTTTGCTGCCGAAAAATTTATCAATAATACTAATCGTGAAAGGCTAATCTCATCGGCTAGCTTACGCTACAGCTTCGATGACGGATACTTTATACAAGGCCGTGCAGGCAGAGATGCTTATAATGACAGGTACACAGGTGTTGTGCCAACAGGTACCGCTTACCGCCCAGCAGGCTCAATAGAAGAAAAAAGCAATAATTTTTCTGATATAAATACGGATATATTATTAGGTAAAACTTACAAAGCGGGCGATTTAACTATCATACCTAACATTGGAGGAAGCTATCGTCGCACTAAATCAGAATTATTTGATCTGACAGGTAATGGATTCATTGTGCCAAATGTTTACGTTATATCAAACATTGCACAGCCTAATCCGGCAAAATATACACCTTCTGATTTGGAGGTAGAATCATTATACGGAACACTGGAGTTTGATTATAAAAGCTATTTATACATAACAGGATCTGTCAGAAACGACTGGTATTCATCATTGGCTACACCCGGTAATAATACAAACCCGTTAAACAAGCTATATCCATCAGTAAACGGATCATTTGTTTTCTCTGAATTTGTAAAAAATGATTGGTTGAGCTTTGGCAAATTACGTGTTGGTTTTGCACAGGTAGGCCAGGCGACAAGCCCTTACCAAACGCAGTTAGCTTACAACTTTAATGGTTCTGTAAATTCAAGCCCAATAGGTATTGTTGACAATATAAATATTCCAAACAGCACCTTAGTAGCATCATTAGCTACAGAGCTTGAAATTGGTACAGAATTACGTTTTTTTGCTGATAGGTTAAACTTAGATGTAACCTGGTATAACAAAAACTCAAAAGACGAAATTGTAAATGCGCCGGCATCAATTGCTTCTGGGTATGGTGGTGCGGTATTAAATATTGGCCGGTTACAAAACCGTGGTGTTGAAGCATTAATTACAGGTATACCAGTTAAAACGGAGAAATTTAGCTGGACAACCTCCCTTAACGGATCAATCAATAATAACAAAGTTGTTTCATTAGCTGCAGGCCAACCTTCATTATTAGTTGCTACCTCTCGCAGCGGCAATGCATTTACCCAAGATCTAATTGGTCTTCCTATTGACCAGATCATGGCTTTTGATTATAAGCGTGATGCCAGCGGCAACATTATGAAAGACGCCAGTGGTATACCGCTGCAAGGCGATCTGAAAGCATATGGTTCTGCTTATGGCAAATGGGTTGCCGGTTGGAATAACTCATTTACCTTTGACAAATTCAATCTGTCATTCTTAATTGATGGCAAGTTTGGCGGTAAAATATTTTCTGCTACTGATTACTATGGTTATGTATTAGGTTTACATAAAGCTACGCTTGACAACCGCGAAACCTTAGGTAACACGGCATCAACATATTACTCAACCCTTGCAAATAACGTTTCAAGCCTCTTTGTTCAAAATGCCAGTTTCATTAAACTGCGCCAGGTAACATTTGGTTATGCTTTACCTAACAACTTATTTCATGGTGCTGTAAAATCGGCATCAATAAGTCTGGTAGCGCGTAATCTGTTTTACCTGTCGAAAAAAACAGACAATATAGATCCTGAAGCTGATTACAGCTTTAATGCTGCCGGCCTTGAATTAGGTGGTGTGCCTTCAACCAGGACCTATGGATTGAACCTAAGCGTTAAGTTCTAATATTAACTACTACTAATCTTATTAAGATGAAAAAGATATTAAAATATACATCACTTGCTTTGGCGGGTGTACTATTTACTACGGGGTGTAGAAAAGATTTTCAAAAAATTAATACCAATCCCTCTACATATAATCAATCTACTTTTGACCCTAATTACTTGTTAACAGCCGCACAGTTAGGTTATTCCGGAAGCGCTGATTTTAGCTATGACACATGGCGTGCCAATCTAATTTATTGTTCTACTATGATGCAGGGCTTTTCAACCGTTATAAGCTATTGGGCCGGCGATAAATATATTCTGAACGCGGGTTATACCGCTGCTTACTGGGGTTTTGCGGGCGGCCCGCCAACCGGTGGCGATGGCGCTTATGCAGAACAGGTTAAGCCTATAGTTGATGTAGTACAATCAACAGACGGTAAAGCACAGTATAAAAACCTTCACCAGATAGCCCGGATCATGAAAGCGCTTATTTTTGAGCGTATTACTGACCTTTACGGGGATGTTCCGTATTCGCAGGCCGGCCTGGGTTATTATGACAAAACTTATTTCCCGGTTTATGATAAACAACAGGCTATTTATACCGACCTGTTGAAAGAAGTATCTGATGCTACTACGCAATTAGACCCTGCGGCTGATAAGCCTACAGGCGATAAATACTACAAAGGTGATATTCCGTCATGGAAAAAATTTGGTAATACTTTGTTGTTGCGTATTGCTATGCGTTTAAGCAAAGTTGACCCAGCAACAGCAAAAACATATGTTCAAAAAGCAATTGGTAATACTATGGCCAGCAATGCTGACGATGCTGCTTTTTTTGGCGATGCAGGTGGTGGCCGTACTACGGTTAACCGTAACAGTCAGATCTTATTAGGTGATGGGGGACAGGAAAACTATTATACCCGCTGGTCAAAAACGTTTATTGATTTCCTGAAAAATAACAATGATCCGCGTTTGTCAAAAATAGCTGTAACCAATTTATATGTTGATGACGCTACCAAAACTCAAAATACAGCTGCTAACTCAAGTGCTGCGGCGCAAAAAGGTATGCCTAACGGTAAAGACCTAAGTGGTGTGGCTGCGCAGGATGTTCGCCAGGATCCAAGTTTTACAAAATTTACTGATTACTCTTCACCCGCTCCTGCATTAATAAAAAGAAACGGCCCTACATTTGTTTTAACTTATGCAGAATCAGAGCTTTTATGGGCTGATGCCGCCGAGCGTTTCGGCCTGGGTGGCAATGCTGCCCAGCATTATCATGATGGCGTAGTTAATGCCATGACTTACCTAAGCGAATATGATCCCGCTGCAGCCGTTTCTTCTACGGATGCTGAAGCCTATATGACTGCTCATCCTTACGTATCGGCTAATGGTTTAGAAATGATCAATACGCAATATTGGGCGCTAACTAATACCATGCTTGATTTTTACGAAAACTGGTCAAACTGGCGCAGATCAGGTTTCCCGGTTTTAACACCTGTTAATTATCCGGGAAATAATACCGGTGGTACAATTCCGCGCCGTTTCCCTTACCCGGTTACAGAGGCAGGATCAAATACTGCAAATTATAACGCGGCGCACAACTCGATAGAAGGTGGCGACGTGCTAACGTCACGTGTTTGGTGGGATTCCAAATAGTGTTTGATTGATGGGTCCCCGCTGTTTACGGCGGGGATTTTTTTTACGTTTTTGCTAACAAATAAATTTATTTGCCTGAAATAATTATGGCCCGATTAAATCTTTTAGAAGAAACCCGTTTTGAAAAACTACCTGTTACGGTATACCCCAATCAGCAAATAGCTGCTATAAACGTAGCCAAACGGATAGCTAAACTTATTACCGACAAACAAACAAAAAATGAGCAGGCCATATTGGGCTTGGCTACCGGCGTAACACCAATAGGGGTGTATGCCGAGTTAGTGCGCATGCACAAGGAAGAAGGTTTAAGCTTTAAAAATGTAGTCACCTTTAACCTGGACGAATACTACCCTATGCAGCCAACCGCGGCGCAAAGCTACGTTACCTTCATGAACGAGAATTTGTTCAACCACATTGACATTGACAAAAAGAATATCCATATACCCGACGGGACTTTAAGCCAGGCCGAAGTTGTACAGTTTTGCCTGGAGTACGAACATAAAATAACCAGCCTTGGCGGCCTTGACCTGCAAATATTGGGTATTGGCCGTACCGGGCACATCGGCTTTAATGAGCCCGGATCAGCACCAAACTCAGGCACCCGTATAGTAACGCTTGACGACCTTACCCGCAGTGATGCCGCGCGAGATTTTGGCGGTAAAGAAAATGTGCCGGTAAAAGCCATCACCATGGGTATAGGCACCATCTTTAAGGCCCGCGAGATCATCCTCATGGCCTGGAATGAAAAGAAGGCCGCTATTATTAAGAAAGCGGTTGAAGGGGAGATCTCAGGTGATGTACCGGCCACTTACCTGCAACTGTCAGACCATGTAGAGTTTATGTTAGACGAAGGTGCAGCATCAGCGCTTACCCGTTTTGATATCCCATGGCTTGTTAAAGATTGCGAGTGGACCAACATCTTAAAAAAGAAAGCCGTTATCTGGCTGGCCGAAACCGTGAACAAGCCCATATTAAAGCTAACCGAAGATGATTACAACAACCACGGTATGGCACAGCTGGCGGTCGAACAGGGGCCGGCTTATAATATTAACATCGATATTTTTAACCAGGCGCAGCACACTATAACCGGATGGCCGGGTGGTAAGCCGGGCGCTGATGATTCGCAGCGCCCTGAACGCGCCGAGCCCGCGGTTAAAAAAGTGATTATCTTTTCACCGCACCCTGATGATGATGTAATATCTATGGGTGGCACATTCATCCGCTTGGTTGACCAGGGACATGATGTGCATGTAGCCTACCAGACATCAGGCAATACTGCCGTTTGGGACGATGACGTATTGCGCTACATGGAATTCGCCATCGATTTTAACAAAAGCATCGGCGACGATAACAGCAAGCTGAAATCTATCTATGGCGATATGCGCCGGTTTTTTGCCACCAAACAACCCAACCAGATCGATACACCTGAGGTGCGCGATGTAAAAGGTTTTATCCGCAAGACAGAAGCTATTTCGGGCGCGCGCTACGCCGGATTAAAAGATGAGAATATCCATTTTATGGCGCTGCCTTTTTATGAAACCGGCAAAACCAAGAAAAATACGGTAAGCGAAGAAGATATAAAGCTGACCGTCGATCTGTTACAAAAAGTTAAGCCGCAGCAGGTATTTGCCGCCGGTGATTTTGCCGACCCGCATGGCACACATGTGGTTTGTTTTAATATTATCCTTGCCGCGTTGAACCGCCTTAAAGCAACCGAAGATTGGGTGAAAGATTGCTGGTTATGGATGTACCGCGGTGCATGGCATGAGTTTGCTACTTATGAAATAGAAATGGCGGTGCCTCTATCGCCTTATGAGGTTATCCGCAAACGTAACGCTATATTTAAACATCAGTCGCAAAAAGATACGCCGGTTTTTCCGGGCGAAGACGCGCGCGAGTTTTGGGTGCGTGCCGAAGACCGTAACCGCGAAACAGCCCTCTGCTACGACAAATTGGGCCTTGCCGAATATGAAGCGATGGAAGCCTTTGTGCGCTACAAGTTTTAACATTTTTGCAATTAATTGACCAACACCGCCATAAAATGGCGGTGTTGGTCAATTAATTTTTTAACTTTCCTTGAAATACCAGATCCATGAAGTATTTATTGCCGGTTTTATTGTTTATTGTCCTGTCAACTAACAGTGTATTTGCTCAAAAAAAGGTGGCAGATCCCACTATTAACGGGCTTAGGTTAAAATGGGAAGTAATAGAAAACAACTATACCAATAAAGAAAAAGCGCTTGCCGAACTTACTTTAATTACCAAACAAGGTTTTTCATTACCGGCAAGCGGCTGGAAACTTTATTTTAATTCGGACGAGCCTGTTGTGCCTGCTTCGCCGGCAGATAATGTAAGTGTCACTCATGTGAATGGCGGTTTGTATTGTCTTTCGACTGAAAAAGATTTTGGTGGGGTAAAAGTTAATGACTCACTGAAAATAGCACTGGTGGCCGATAGCTGGCTGATCAATGTTTCTGACGCACCAAGAGGGTTTTACCTGGTATGGGATAAAACCCCGGCGCAGGCCTATGCAGTAAACGAGCCGGTATTGATACCATCAACCCAAACCAAACAATTAATGCGTACCCCGGCCGACAAAGTGTTAGCCAGCACGCCCGAATTATTATTTGAACAAAACAAGATCATCCGCGATATCCCTGCGGATAGCCTGGTCAAAATATTCCCTACACCGGATAGCTACCAGGCTACCGCGGCCAAATTCAAACTGGATGCAACAATAAGCATTGTTGCCGATCCACAATTCAGATCAGAAGCTGCGTTATTCAGATCAGAACTTGCTAAACTATTGATTCAAAATGGTGCGATAAAAAATGCGGCTAAACAAATTAAACTGGTCAACAAACCAATGACGCCAGAGGCTTATGAATTGCAGGTAACTAATGATGCAGTAACTATCGCAGCTTCATCCGGTGCCGGTATTTTTTATGGGATCCAATCGCTTAAAACATTGCTGCCTGCGCAGGCCTGGCATCGTCCGCAAAAAAGTATAATGATAAATGGCGTTAATGTAACAGACAAACCCCGCTTTGCTTACCGGGCGGTGATGATAGATGTTGCCCGCAATTTCCAGCCCAAAAAGGAGATCCTGAAACTGCTTGACGTAATGGCGCTTTACAAATTAAACACATTGCATTTTCATCTTACTGACGATGAAGGCTGGCGATTAGAGATCCCGGCGCTGCCCGAACTTACTGCCGTAGGCGCAAAGCGGGCATACGCGGTTGATGAAAGCAAAAACCTGCAGCCTGCATTGGGTTCTGGTCCGTTTACAAGCAATACCTCCGGCAGTGGCTATTATACCAAAGCCGATTTTATAGCGATATTAAGGTACGCTAACCAAAGACATATTACGGTGATCCCTGAAATTGAAAGCCCGGGGCACGCGCGTGCAGCCATTGTGGCAATGAACGCACGGTACCAATATTATATCGGGCAAAATCAAAAAGAAAAGGCGGCGGAATACCTGCTGCACGACCTGAGAGACAGCTCCATATACAGCTCCGTACAAGACTATAACGATAATGTGATTGATGTATCGTTACCATCAACCTATAAGTTTATAGAAACGGTAACCACAGAAATTGAAAAGATGTATACCGAGGCAAACGCCCCGCTTAAATCTATTCATTATGGCGGCGACGAAGTGCCTGCCGGGGTATGGGAAAAATCGCCTGCTTATTTAAAGCTGAAGAGTACGGATACCACTATTAAAAACACGGATAACCTGTGGAGTTACTACTATACCAAAGTCTATAACATAACGCAGGCGCATCATTTATACCTTACCGCATGGGAAGAAGTCGGGTCTGAAAAAGTAATACAAAACAACGTCAGGCAATCTGTTATTAATCCCGCTTTAGCGGATAAAAATATCCACCTTGAAGTGTGGAACAATGTGTTGGGCTGGGGATCGGAAGATCTGGCTTATAAGTTGGCTAACCGTGGCTATAAAGTTATTTTATCGCCGGTAACCAACACGTATTTTGATATGGCTGTTAACAAGGCCTTTGACGAGCCCGGTTATTATTGGGGCAGCTATGCCGATCTTGACCGGCCATTCAGCTTTATCCCTTACGATTATTTTAAAAATACGGTAAAAGGCCGGTTAGGCGAAACTTTAAACCCGGCAATAGTATTTGCAACTAAAGAAAGGCCGACACCGCAGGGCATAAGCAATATTGTAGGGTTACAGGGTGCTTTATGGGCAGAAACCCTGCAAAGCCCGGAGCGAATGGAATACATGCTTTTACCAAGGCTAACCGCATTGGCAGAACGTGCCTGGGCAAAGAACCCTGAATGGGCTACAGAAACAGATACGCTGAAGAGTAAAAGTATTTACAATGAAGCTTGGTCGCAATTTGTAAATGTGCTTGGTAAACAAGAGCTGCCAAGGTTAACCTATTATGCCGGCGGCTTTAACTACCGTATCCCGCTGGCGGGCGCGATAGTTAAAGACGGGCAGGTAATAGTTAATACCCAATTACCGGGGTTGGCCATACGTTATACTACCGATGGAAGTATCCCAACTGCAAAAAGCAAATTGTATAATAACGGCATCCAGGCAAAGGGTACTGTAAAGATCGCGTTGTTTGATGATAGCGGCAGGTCGGGTAGGTTTTCTACTGTTTATCCATGATACTGATCATCAGTTACCTGTTCCATCCAGTCAACCGGCGACCCGTTTAGTTTTTTCCTGGATAGCTATGTGGCTCATGGCGGTTGTAGCGCCGGCGCCATGCCAATGCTTTTCGCCGGGTGCAAACCAAACAACATCGCCTTGTTTAATTTCTTCTATTGGGCCTCCTTCGCGTTGTGCCTGGCCAGAGCCTGCGGTAACAATCAGCGTTTGTCCTAATGGGTGGGTATGCCAGGCGGTGCGGGCACCGGGCTCAAATGTAACCAGCGCCATTGCCACACGGGCCGGATCGGGCGGGCTAAAAAGCGGATCTATCCGTACCGTTCCTGTAAAATATTCTGCCGGCCCTTTGCCTGATGGTTGCGAACCATTGCGTATAATTTCCATGAGATTTTGATTTAAATATGTTGTGAATTATATATACAAAGAAGAATATGTTTTGTGCTTAATAATAGCTATCTGTTAAAAAAGTTCAGGATATATTTTCAGTATTAATTTAGAGTGATTTTTTTCTATATTTAAACAGCTTAAAATCAATAATTTATTACAATTAAAGTTACGGGGATTAGCATCTATTTAAATATTAAAACAGATGTTTGCCACTACCCTTGCCCAAATTGTAAATACTTTAACCATACCTAAACCATTGTTATGAACCCTTTGAAACTGATTGCCTGCCTTTTTTTGTTAATCACCTTAGCTGGTTTGCCCCGCCGGTCGTACGCATGGGGTGCCCAGGGGCACAGGTTAATTGTTGAAACTGCGCTGTCATTGATCACACCTGCCGCCAAACAAAAAGTATTAAACGCGCTGGGGGCAAAGTACAATTCTGATCTGGCCGCAGTGTGGATGGATTCTGTCAGGATCAATAATATTTACAAATACAAATACATGAAGAATTGGCATTTCATAAACATGGAAGCCAACCAAACTTACCCGCAGGTGGCTAATCATAATGATGTGGTGTATAATCTTCAGCGGGTAATGGATGCCTTTAATCAAAAGAAAAAATTAAGTGCCGACAGCCTGAAACAAAACCTGCGAATACTGTTTCACTTGATGGGCGATATAACACAACCCCTGCATTGCGGTTATGGATCTGACATAGGCGGTAATGCCGAATTGGTTAGTACGCCAAAGTATAATATGACTGGTAATACCTTACACCATGTTTGGGATGATGTTTTGATTGACGAAGGCCACATTAACCAACAAGTATTGCTAACCTATTGCAAGGGCCTTACCGCTGCGCAATTGACTACGGTAAAACAAGGTAACGCCACAAACTGGATGCAGCAGTCGCGCAGTTATCTGCCGGCCGTATATGCCTGCCATCCAAAGAAAAAAGGAACTACGGCGCTGACATTGAAATACCTGGACGGAAATGTGCCGGTGGCAAAACAACAATTGTCTTACGCGGCAGTAAGGCTAGCAGATGTTTTGCAAAGATATTTTGGCAGCTAACAGGGGCCTGTTAACTTACCTCTACCATCACTTTGATAACGCCGTTAACGGGGTCTGACCATGTAGGAAAATCATGGGCAACTTCGTCAAACTTAACCCGGTGGGTTATATAATTTGCCGGGTCAACCAAGTTATTTTTCATTGACGATAATACATGGTCAAAATCCTCGTGGGTGGCGTTGCGGCTGCTCATTAAGGTAGCCTCGCGTTTATGAAACTCGGGGTGGCTGAAACTAATGTCGCCTTTTTGCAGGCCTATCAAAACAAATCTTGCCCCATGGGCCATGTATTGAAAAGCATTATTGATAGCCTTTTGACTGCCGGTGGCATCTATGATAACTGTAGGCATATCGCCGCCGGTAATTTCCTGCAGGCGGGCCACAACATCATCTGTAATGGCGTTGATGGTATGGTCTACCTTTAATTTTTGTTTACAAAAGTTTAAGCGCTGATCGTTAATATCCAGTGCAATTACTTTACCGCCGGCAATGCGGGCAAACTCCATGGCACCTAAGCCTATCGGCCCGGCGCCAACCACCAAAACAAATTCGTCTTTCTGTACACCTGCCCGCCGGATGCCGTGAGCACCAATCGCCAAAGGCTCAACCAAAGCCAGTTCATCTAAACTTAAACCTTGTGCGGGCAATAATAACCGGGTGGGTACCTCAATATATTCAGCCATGCCGCCATCTGTATGTACACCCAATACTTTTATATTTGCGCAGCAATTGGGTTTGCCTGTGCGGCAGGCCAGGCAGGTTTGGCAATTAAGGTAGGGGATAAGGGTTACAATATCGCCCGGTTTAAAATCGCCGCCGGGCGTTACCACTTCGGCAGCCAGTTCATGGCCCAATACCCTTGGATAGTTGAAATAAGGTTGTGTTCCGCCAAAAGCATGCAGGTCTGTACCGCAAATGCCAATGCGGCGTACGCGTAAAAGTGTATTGCCGTTAGCGGGTTCGGGAATAGCAAGATCCGAATAAACTAAATTGCCAGGCTCTTTACAAATAAGTGTTTTCATATGATATACGGTCTTTATCAAAAAGCCCTTGGTTTGCTATTTTCCAAAATTGAATAGGTATAAACCGCCATTTAGATGGTCATGAAGAGGCGATTTTTCGAAGAATCCAATTCAGGGTAAAATTAGCCCCTAATTGATGACTTTAGCAACCATATTCTGATAATTTTTTATCGCTGTAAAATTTCAGGTAAAATGGCAGGGTATTTTACTTTTGATCTACTATTTCTTCCGAGACGGTTTTTTTGTTCCGGCGGTTGCCGAGGTAACGGGTTGGTACATTGTCGCCCAGTAATTTCCCCCATGGTTTGAGTTCGTCTATCCGGTCGAAAATAATTTTAAGTACCGCAACGAAGGGCACAGAAAGGAACATGCCCGATATCCCCCATAGTGCATTGCCCAGCAATACGATCACTATGGAGATAAGTGCGTTGATCTGCACTTTAACAGATACGAAGCTTGGAAAGATTATGTTGTTATCAATAAATTGAATTACAAGGTTAGCCACAACAATACCCAGTTGGGTTGAATAGCCGTCTTTTGTTACCGTGGCAATTAAAACCGGCAGGGCAATAGCAATGATACCACCGATATAAGGCAGCATATTAAGGATAGCACCGATAACACCCAGTAGGATAGCATATTTTACGCCTAATAAAAGCAAGGCGATTGAGTTAAGGATTGCCACAATAACCATTTCAATGAGCAAGCCAACAATATAGCTTTGAATAGCCAGTTTTGTTTCACGCAGGATCTCTGCTACCTCTCTGCTGTGTTTTTCTTTAAATACTTCGAAAAAGAAATTCAGGATCAATGTTTTGTAAAACAACAGCATGAAAATATATACCGGCAGCAGGAACACCACACTAAGCGTACCCAGCACCGTACCAACAGTTTGCCCTAACAGCGACTGGCTGTTATCAAGCGCCTGCTTAATAAAGGCAAGCTGTTTTTCTGTAGAGACATTAAATTTAAGATAGATCCATTGCTGAACCGAACCGCTAAGCGTAAGAAATTTCTGTTTTAATAATGGGAAGGACGCGCTGAACTGGGCGATCTGGGTAGAGAGGAAATAAAACAACCCCGTCAGGAATGCTACCGCCAGAAATAAAGACAAAATAATGGCTAAAGCTTTGGGGACTTTATGGCTCATCAGCGTATTTACCAACGGATTAAGCAATACGGCCAAAAAGGCGGCAAATGCCAGCGGTACCAAAATATCGCCCAAAGCGGAGAAAACATAGACCAAAAGGATTAGCCCGAAAAGGATAACAGTGGCTTTTAAGTAAAAGGGGTACTCTTTTTCGCGGAGGTGGTCATGGTGTTTAATTTGGGTTGATAACCATACAATAATGACGATAGCCAATAATTGTTTTATCGCGGGTATAAATCTATCACCCCCAACAAAATAATAGTATAATAACATACTAATTTAAATAGAATAAAACAATATTGTATTATTATTGTCAATTAAGAAAACACTCGTGAACGATTCTAAATTGGCAGTTATTGGTACCGGTTTTGCAGGCTTAAGCGCAGCAGCTTATTTGGCAAAGGCAGGCTTTGGGGTTGATGCCTATGAAAAAAATGCTGAGGTAGGTGGGCGTGTACGGCAGCTTGCAGAAAAAGGCTATGTTTTTGATATGGGGCCAAGCTGGTACTGGATGCCCGAGGTGTTTGAAAAGTTCTTTAATGATTTTGGTTGCCAGGCTAAAGATTTCTACGAGCTTGAGCAATTGGACCCGGGTTTTACCATGGTATTTGGCCCTGGTGATGTGCTAAATATTCCGGCCGGGTTTGAGGATTTATGCACCTTGTTTGAATCCATTGAGTCAGGAAGTGCTAAACAACTTCAACTTTTTTTAAAAGAAGCCGCTTATAAATATCACACAGGTATGGATAAACTGGTATATAAACCCGGATTATCCATTTTTGAATTTGCCGATTGGGGTCTGTTTAAAGGTGTATTTAAGCTACAGGTGTTTACCACCTTTAGCAAGCATGTACGCCAATTCTTTAAAGACCCCAAGCTGATCGCTTTAATGGAGTTCCCGGTATTGTTTCTTGGTGCAATGCCTGAAAATACGCCTGCCCTGTATAGCTTGATGAATTACGCGGGGCTGAAGTTAGGAACATGGTACCCTAAAGGCGGATTTGGCAGGGTAACCGAAGCCATGCAAAAGGTGTGTGAGCAACAAGGTGTAAAATTCCATACCGGCGAGGCTGTTAAGGGTTTGACGATAGATGATGAAAAGATCTCGTCGATCAGGACTATAAAAAAGGATATTGGCTGCGATGGCGTAATTGCTGCCGCTGATTATCATTATGTAGAACAGGAGTTGTTAGCGCCCGGCTATCGTAATTATGACGAGGCTTATTGGGACAAGCGGGTCATGGCGCCTTCCGCGTTGATCTTTTATTTAGGAGTAACATGCCGGGTGGATAAACTGTCGCACCATACGCTGTTCTTTGAAACTGATCTGCAGCAGCATGCTACTGAAATTTACAAAGAACCGCAATGGCCTACAAAGCCTTTGTTTTATGTTTGCTGCCCTTCCAAAACGGATGACACCGTAGCGCCTGCGGGGCACGAAAATCTGTTTATCCTCATGCCGCTGGCTCCCGGGCTTAATGACGATGAAACCCTGCGCGAAAAGTATTTTGGCCTGCTGATGGAAAGGCTTGAAAAATATACCGGCTTGCCTTTACGTGATCGGCTGGATTATAAGAAAAGCTATTGCGTTAATGATTTTAAAACAGATTATAACGCGTACAAAGGCAATGCCTATGGGCTGGCCAATACCTTAAAACAAACGGCTAATTTAAAGCCATCAATAAATAATAAAAAGATCAAGAACCTATTTTATGCCGGGCAATTAACCGTGCCGGGCCCTGGTGTGCCGCCTTCTATCATATCGGGTAAGGTAGCAGCGGGACAACTCATAAAATACCTCAATCGTAAAAAATGAAAGCAAGATTTGATACTCTTTCAGCAAAGTGCAGCCGCGAAACGACGCGGTTATACAGTACCAGCTTTTCGCTGGGCATTTATTTTTTAGGACGGGAAATGCGCGAACCCATTTATGCTATTTATGGCTTTGTGCGGCTGGCAGACGAGATTGTTGACAGCTTTCACGACTATGATAAAAAGGTACTGCTGGAAGAATTTAGCAGGGAGTGTTTCCAGGCTATTGATCGCGGCATCAGCTTAAACCTGGTGCTTAATTCTTTTCAGCAGGTAGTTAACACATATGATATTTCACATGACCTGATCAGGCAGTTCCTTAAAAGTATGGAGATGGACCTGGCGGGACAAACTTATACCAAAGAAAGTTATCAGGAGTATATTTTAGGCTCGGCACAGGTAGTTGGCCTGATGTGCCTGCAGGTATTTACAAAGGGGGATAAAACAGATTTTGAACGCCTGCGTGTGCCTGCCATGATGCTGGGTTCGGCTTTTCAAAAGATCAATTTCCTGCGCGATATCCGGGCGGATTACAAAGAGTTGGGACGCACCTATTTCCCGGGTATTGATCTGTCTGATTTCTCGGATGAGGATAAAAAGACGATAGAACAGGAGATCCGTTCGGAATTTAATGAAGCATTGAAAGGTATCCGGCAACTGCCGGGTTCATGCCGTAAGGGGGTGTATCTGGCGTATGTGTACTACAGGCAGCTCTTTAATAAAATAGCCGGCGTACCGGCCGAAAAGGTTTTAACACAAAGGGTACGTGTATCTAACCGGCATAAGTTCTGGCTCATGGCCGACTCACTGATCAGGTATAAGTTAAACATTTTGTAAATTGACAATGATGGTACAATGGCTCATTTACATCGCAATAGTTTTCACCGCTTTTATAGGTATGGAGGGGGTGGCCTGGCTAACGCATAAATATGTTATGCACGGTTTGTTCTGGACGCTTCACCGTGATCATCATCACAAAGATCACTATGGCTTTTGGGAGCATAATGATCTTTTCTTCCTGATCTTTGCTATTCCGGGAATTGTTTGCCTGCTTGCGGGTACAACCGGGCACATGCCGGTGTGGACGAGTATCGGCTCGGGTATCACGCTGTACGGGGCATGTTACTTTTTTATCCACGACTTGTTTATTCATCAACGCATTAAGGTGCTGCGAAACTCTAATAACCGGTATCTGAAAGCTATCAGGCGGGCACATAAAACACACCACAAGCATTTGGGTAAGGAGGATGGAGAATGTTTTGGAATGCTATGGGTGCCGTCCAGGTTTTTTAAAGAAAACAGATCAGATCAAACGCCATGAAATACACTTACCTGCTGATCGATCTTTTTTCGGTGCTCTTCCCGTTCGCGTTCTCGTTTCATCCCAAACTTAAGTTTTATAAAAACTGGTTCGCGTTTTTTCCGGCGGTTTGTATCAGTGGGTTGATCTTTATTGTGTGGGATATGTATTTCACGAATTTAAAAGTCTGGGGGTTTAATCCTGACTACCTGACTGGTATTTATGTTGGAAACCTTCCTTTAGAAGAGGTATTGTTCTTTTTTTGTATCCCCTACGCCTGTGTATTTACTTATGCCTGTTTGCCGCTGAAGTATTCTTCAAAAAGTATAACCCGGTGGCTAAGTGCTTTGCTTATTGCAGGTTCTTTGGTTATGTCGATAGTTTTTCACCGGTATGCTTACACATTTTCAGCGTTTACGGTGCTGGGGATATTGATCATCCTGGCGCAGTTTGTACTGAGGGTTGGCTGGCTTTTACGATTTTATCAGACTTACCTGGTGCTGCTGGTACCCTTTATGCTGGTTAATGGCCCGCTAACAGGCACAGGCCTGGCCGCTCCGGTGGTTTGGTATAATCCGTCGCAAATGATGGGCTTAAGGATCCTGACCATTCCGTTTGAAGATACCTTTTATGGGATGGCGCTGATACTGTTAAACCTGCTGATCTATAATGCTATCGGCGCATCGCGATTGAGTGCGAGACCGCTATTATGAATATTAATTTGAAACAAAGATGAAATCATACGCGCTCATACACCAATTACTAAACCTGGTAGAAATACTGGAGGAGGAAAATAATGGGCGCGAAATTTCCTTACAGGAGTTTGCCGGCTTTCTGCTTAATCAGGTTGGCGGCCCGCTTGGTGAACCGGCAAACAGTGATACCCGTTTCGGTAACGAGGAGATGTACGCGCAAAGTGCCGCTTTCCAACTGGATAACAGCATCGGTAGGTTATTTGTGTATATGAGCCGGTATGCTAAATCATATATCAAAAAAACGCTTGATGGTACGGCATTACAGAGCGGTGAGGATTTTACCGCGCTGGCTATTTTGCTTACCCATGAGCAATTATCAAAAACTGAACTGATCAACTATAACCTTCAGGAAAAAGCATCAGGTATGGAAGTGATACGGCGGCTGTTGGCCGCGGGGCTGATCCGCCAATGGGATAACCCGCAGGATAAGCGTGAGAAGTATGTGGGTGTAACGCCTGCCGGTCGTAAATTAATGTACCGGGTATTTGTTGAGATTGGCGATGTAAGTAAAGTTATCACAGGTGATCTGACTACTGCCGAAAAAGTGAACCTGTTGTATTTACTGCAAAAACTGGATAATTTTCATTATGCCCTTCACGAGAAAAAAGCCATAGTAACCAAGCAAGATCTTAAAGGATTATTGGATTCCTGAAAGTCTTACACAGCCAAAAACTCTTTCTTGTAATCAGAAGGTTTCTTTTTCATTTCGTCTTTAAACTGCTTGTTAAAGTTTGAAAGCGTTTTAAAACCAGACCGTTCTGAAATAGTGGCGATACTCAAATCGGTTTCTGTTAATAGCTTACAGGCATGTTTAACCCTAAGCTCGCTTATAAACCTGGCGAAGCCTTTGTTATTGGCCATGGTAAAATAGCGGCTAAATGAGGTTGGCGTCATACATAAAAGATCGGCCAGATCGTTCAGGTGTATTTTTTTGCGATAGTTTTTTAATATGTATTCATAAACACTGCTCATCCTGTCGGTTTCATCCTCCTTAAACGGGTCTATGTATTCGTTATGTGATATGTAATGGTATTCTTTGGTTGATGATAACAGGTTTAAAATTTTAAGCAGGTGAATAAAGGCATCCAATCCTTTTAATTGCAAAAGCTCCTTCATCATGGTAATGACTTTTTGTTTTATATCACCATGAAATTCCAACCCGCGCGATGATCTTTTAAACAGCTTCTTTAACTGTACCAGTTCTTCTTTACCCATCAGGTGCTCGCCAAGTAAACTTTCCTGCAGGTAAATCACGATCCCACGAATTTTTAAAGGACTATTCTTTTCAAAATAAGACTCATCGCTGCGCCATAAATGGGGTAGGTTGGTGCCGGTTAATATCAATTCGTTTGGTGCAAAGGATTTAATACTATCGCCAATAAAACGGGTACCGGTCCCTTCAAGCGGAACAAATAACTGGTACTCCGAATGCGAGTGCCATATCGGGTCGAAATACTGATCTTCCAGGTATTTGATCATAAATATCTGCGATTCAGGTATGGAAGACTTATGTATGGCTGCTTTCATAATTAATTATTGGCATCAAAAAATATAAAACTACATATTTAATGATAAAAAACAGTCGGAATTAGACAAAAAAGGAAAAGATTTGATAACCATATTTGTTTATACCTAACTCACCGGTTATGTATAAACCTATTAAATTATTTTCATGAAAAAATATATAGTCCTGGTGGCAATATGCCTGGCCGCATTAGTAAGCATTAAAGGCACATTTATAAAAAACGATCCACCCCGCCGATTAGAAATTCTGTTCCTGGGGCATACCGCTACACATCATTTGTCAGACAAGTTTGCCGAGATCGTGCAGCAATCTTTTTTTAAGGATGGCATCAACATTACTTATACCACTAACCCCGACGATCTGAACGAAACCACGCTGGCAAAGTACGATGGGCTAATGGTGTATGCCAATTATGATACTATTTCAAAATCGCAGGAAAAAGCTCTTTTGCAATTTGTAAAAAGCGGCAAAGGTTTTATTCCGGTTCATTGCGCGTCTTACTGCTTTCGTAATTCAGACGAGGTTGTAAAAATGATCGGCGGCCAGTTCAGCACCCATAAAACCGACACTTTTACCATGGTGGTTGTCGATAAAAAGCACCCGATTATGAAAGGTGTGAACGCGTTTAATACCTGGGACGAAACGTATGTACATACCAAGATCAATAAAGATATTCATGTAATAACCGAGCGGGTAGAAGGCGCGCACCACGAGCCTTATACCTGGACGAACAACTACGGTAAAGGCCGCGTGTTTTACACCGCGTATGGCCATGATGAGCATACCTGGAAAAATCCGGATTTCTTAAAAATGCTGGAAAACGGCGTTGTATGGGCAGTTGGTAAAAAAGCCGAAAAGAATCTTGACAAGTTGCAGAAACCAAACCCGGCATATACGGTTGCTGATATACCAAACTACGAAAACCGCAACCCTGCGCCTAAATTGCAGGCACCGCTGTCACCGGCCGAATCGCAATTGCTAACCCAAATCCCGGTAGGGTTTAAAATGCAGTTATTTGCTGCCGAACCTGATATTGAAAAACCAATTGCTATGGCTTGGGATGAACGCGGCAGGCTGTGGGTTTTAGAAACAATTGATTACCCGAATACCGTGCGTGAAAATAAGAATGAGGGACAAGACCGTATAAAAATTTGTGAGGATACGAATGGCGACGGTAAGGCCGACAAGTTTACCATCTTTGCCGATCACTTAAATATCCCCACAAGTATCGTTTTTGCCCGTGGCGGGGTAATAATTTCACAGGCGCCTGATTTTTTATTTTTAAAGGATACCGATGGCGACGATAAAGCTGATGTGCGGGAAAAGATCATCACGGGATGGGGAACTTTTGATACACATGCGGGGCCATCAAACCTAAAGTACGGCCTGGACAATAAGATCTGGGGCACGGTTGGCTATTCGGGATTTAGAGGTACAATTGGCGACAAAAAGTTTGATTTTAACCAGGCGGTCTACCGGTTTACGCCGGATGGAAAAAATCTTGAGCATTTAGGGTCGACCAGTAACAATACCTGGGGCCTTGGTTTTTCGGAGAATTTTGACGTGTTTATTTCTACTGCCAACAACTCGCACAGCGATTATTTGGGTATCCCGCTGCCTTATTTACAAAGACTGGCCATGCCCGGGATGGAGTCGGTAAAAAAGATCGATGGTCATTATGGAATGCACGTAGTAACCAAAAACTTAAGACAGGTTGACGTACATGATGGTTTTACTGCTGCTGCCGGGCACAATTTATACACCGCGCGTAATTTTCCTGAAGAATACTGGAACAAGATAGGTTTTGTGAACGAACCGACAGGCCGTGTTGTCCACCGTGCTGTGTTGGAGCCGGATGGTTCAGGCTTTAGAGAAAAGGATGGCTGGAATTTCCTGGCCAGTGCTGATGAATGGATGGGGCCCGTACAGTCTGAAGTCGGTCCGGATGGCGCGCTTTGGGTGTGCGACTGGTATAACTTTATTATCCAGCATAACCCTACACCTAAAGGCTTTGAAAACGGAAAAGGTAACGCCTATATCAATCCGCTGCGCGACCGCACACACGGACGTATTTACCGGATAGTTTATGACGGCGCTAAGCCATCTGCTATCACAAAGCTCGACAAAAATAAGCCCGACGAATTACTGGCGGGTTTAAAAAGCGATAATATGTTTTGGCGCATCACTGCGCAACGGTTAATTGTTGAAGGTGGTTATAAACAACTGGCACCGCAGTTATTTGACCTGGTCCTCAACACGTCTGTAGATGCTATAGGCATTAATGCGCCGGCTATTCATGCCTTATGGACTTTGAACGGATTGGGCTTGTTAAATGGTTCGAATGAAAAGGCGCTAACTGTTGCCGAAGGTGCATTGAGCCATCCATCTGCCGGTGTACGCAAAGCAGCTTTGCAGGTATTGCCGTTAACGGCAAGATCCATGGCTGCTATTCAAAAAGCCGGGTTACTTACTGATGCTAATTTGAATACACGTCTTGCCGCATTTTTAACGGTAGCAGATATGCCTGCTAATGACGAAATGGGTCAGTTTTTATCGGCTGCGCAAAAAGTCCCTCAAAATGCAAATGATTATTGGCTGAGCAGGGCAATCCCCATTGCCATGGCCACGCATGTAAAAGGTTTTGAAGAAGAAACTAAAAACGCAAACCTGGCAGCTATAGAACGGGCCAATATTTCGAATGCCAAAGTTGACCAGACCGTAAAGATCGCGGTAGTGCAAAATGCAATGAAGTATGACACTAAAACGTTTACGGTGAAGGCGGGCAGTATGGTAGAAGTTGACTTTTCAAACCCTGATTTTATGCAGCATAACTTCCTGATCCTGAAAAAAGGAAGCCTGGACAAAGTAGGCGCTGCTGCAGATAAGCTGGCGCAGGACCCGAAGGGTATCGAGCAAAACTACATCCCGAAAATTCCGGAAGTGTTGTTTTCAACAACATTGGTAGAGCCGCAAAAGAGCTTTAAGTTAAAGTTCAGGGTACCTGCCGATGCGGGGGATTATCCCTTCATCTGCTCGTTCCCGGGGCACTGGCGCATTATGAACGGTATTATGAAAGTTATTAAATAAGTCGGATATGACAACTGCAAAAACTGGAAACCAGCCCGACCTGAAACTTTTTTACGCGTGTTTTATATCGCTTGTCACCACTGCTTTTGGGTTTATCTTACGGGCCTTGATCTTGCCGCAATGGGGGCATGATTTTAATCTTACCCAAACCCAGCTTGGCGAGATAGCGGGTGTGGGGCTTTGGCCATTCGCGATAAGTATTGTACTTTTTAGCCTGGTGATTGACAAGATCGGCTATAAAACGGCTATGATCTTCGCGGTGATCTGTCATATCACATCGGCTGTGCTTACCATTTTTGCAAGTGGCTACTGGATGCTTTACATTGGCTCATTTATATGTGCCATAGGTAACGGTACTGTCGAGGCGGTGGCCAACCCGGTGGTTGCTACCATGTTCCCAAAACAAAAGATCAAGTGGCTCAGCATGCTTCATGCAGGCTGGGCAGGCGGCCTGGTTTTGGGTGGGGTAATGGCCTTGTTACTGGGCGCCAATACGCGGTGGGAGTATAAGATCGCGCTGATCCTGATCCCGACGATTATTTATGCCCTAATGATGATCTCCAGGAAATTCCCGGTAAATGAACGGGTACAGGCAGGTGTATCTTACAAAGAAATGTTGCAGGAAGTTGGTGCCGGCGGTGCATTGATAATTGTGGCGTTGATCATATTTCAATTAGGCGCGGTATTTGGCTGGTCGACCACCGCCAATGTTATCATTACCTTATTGCTAACTGCGGGTTTTGGTTATTATACCCGCAGTTTCGGGCAGCCATTGTTCATTGTTCTGCTGCTGATCATGATCCCGCTGGCCACTACCGAACTAGGTACCGATAGCTGGATAACCGACCTGATGACCCCCGAAATGAATAAGATAGGTTTCCAGGCGGGTTGGGTATTGGTTTATACATCAGCCATTATGTTTGTGCTGCGGTTCTTTGCCGGGCCAATATCGCATAGGTTCTCTTCGCCGGGATTATTGGCTATATGTTCTGCAATTGCAGGGATAGGGCTATATACCATGTCTTTCTCTGCCGGTACCATGATCCTGGTTGCGGCAACCATATACGGGCTTGGTAAATCCTTCTTTTGGCCGACTATGTTGGGTATGGTGTCCGAGCGTTTTCCAAAGGGTGGCGCGTTAACTTTAAATATTACCGGTGGTTTGGGTATGATAGCTGCAGGTGTTATTGGTGCAGGTATCTTAGGTTTTATACAGGATAAATCTGTCGATCAAAAAATTTCTGCTTATGATCAAGCGCATCAAACCGCTATACACAGTACCTACGTTACCGAGCAAAAAACCAGTTTTTTTGGCGACTACAAAGCGCTCGATCAAGCCAAACTATCTACAGCAAATGCCGATGAGCAACTAACTGTTACTAACATCCGCGATACGGCAAAAAAAGAAGCGCTGCGTTATATAGTCTTCTTTCCGCTGATCATGCTGGTTAGTTTCCTGTTGCTTCTCCTTTATTTCAGATCAAAGGGAGGCTACAAAGCCGTAACATTAAACCCGGCTGATGAACCAGAAGCTACACCCTATTAAATAGAATACTATGTCATTACCAATAAAATTCGGTGTAAGCACCTGGCTATTTACGTCGCCATTTAAAACATCGTCAATAGAAGAACTGTTTCCAAAAATTGCCGCGATGGGCTTTGACGCCGTTGAAATTGCTGTGGAAGATCCGGCCTTGATAGATGGCAACGCCGTAAAGATCGCGTTAGCAAAATATAACCTTAAAGCTATTGTTTGCGGTGCGTTTGGCCCAAGCCGAGATCTTACTAACGAAGACCCCGCCGTTCAGGATAACTGCTTTAAATATATAGCTGATTGTTTAGATCTGTGTGCCTTATGGGATACCGGTTTTTTTGCAGGACCCATGTATTCGGCAGTTGGAAAAGCACGCATGTTGCCGCCCGAGCAACGTAAAGCCGAATGGGACCTTGCCGTTAAAAACCTGCGCAAAGTTTGCGACATGGCACAAGAACGCGGATTAGAAATAGCGCTTGAGCCGCTGAACCGTTTTGAATCAGACCTGGTGAATACTGCAAAAGATGTGATAAGATTGGTTAATGATATCAATCATCCGGCTGCCAAGGTGATACTGGATGGTTTTCACATGAACATCGAAGAGCCTGATATTGAGGAAGCGATAAAATTGGCGGGTGACAAATTGATCCACGTACAGGTTGCAGAAAATTACCGGGGCACGCCGGGCACGGGCCAAACCAATTGGGCCGCCTACCGCCGTGGGCTTGAAGCGATAAACTATAAAGGGACAGTGTCCATAGAAAGTTTTACGCCCGATAACAAGGAACTGGCACAGGCGGTTTGCATCTGGCACCCACTGGCTTCGAGCCAGGACAAATTTGCATCAGAAGGGCTGGCCTTTTTAAAGCAATGGGCGCAGTAGCAATCAAACATTTAACAGAATATTATTACAGATATGGAAAATAAAAAAATTAACGTAGCCATAGTAGGCTTAGGTTTTGGGGCCGAGTTTATCCCTATTTATCAGCATCACCCCAATGCAAATATGTATGCCATTTGCCAGCGCGACCATACCAAACTGCACCAGGTAGGCGATGCCTTCGGAATAGAAAAACGTTATACCGATTACGACGAATTATTACGCGACCCTGAGGTTGACGCCGTGCATATCAACACCCCAATTCAAAGCCATGCCGAGCAATCTATAAAAGCATTATATGCAGGTAAGCATGTGGCTTGTACTGTACCCATGGCCACTACCGTTGACGAATGCCATCGGATAGTAGAAGCCGTTAAGGAAACGGGGCTCACCTACATGATGATGGAAACAGTGATCTACAGCAGGGAGTTTTTATTTGTAAAAGAGCTGTATGAAAATGGCGAACTGGGCCGTCTGCAATTCTTACGGGCATCGCACCAGCAGGAAATGGCAGGCTGGCCGGGCTACTGGGAAGGCTTACCGCCCATGCATTACGCTACCCATTGCGTAGGCCCGGTTTTGGCCTTAGCTAAAGCTGATGCCGAATATGTTTCATGTTTCGGATCAGGCCGTATCGACGAAGATCTGATCAGTAAATACGGATCACCATTTGCAATAGAAAGCTGCCATATCAAGTTTAAAGATTCTGACCTTGCTGCCGAAGTTACTCGGTCGCTGTTTAACACGGCAAGGCAATACCGCGAAAGTTTTGATGTGTACGGCTCTAAAAAAACATTTGAATGGACATTGGTAGAGCATGAGCCATCCGTGATCCACACCGGCGAAACACCTGAAAAAGTAACCATACCTGATTATGCTCACCTATTACCGAAAGAGATCCAGGCCTTTACCACAGGCGGCGTTTATGACGCGGATAGCAATCAGCATCTTTCATTCATACAGGGATCAGGACATGGCGGCTCGCACCCGCATTTGGTTAATGAGTTTGTATCGGCCTTGGTAAATAAACGCCAGCCTTTACCTAATGCAAGGCAGTCGGCCAATATCACTTGCGTAGGTATTCTGGCGCATGAGTCGGCTATGGATGGCGGCAAAAAGATAGATCTGCCTGATTTTACTTTAGCAGATTAAACCGGGTAAAACGCTAATGAAATTTTGAGTAAACAAATGCGGGATTAAAAGTAAATTTACCAGACCAGGCATGTCGCAAACCTCATGCTAAAAAACTGAAAGACCAATTACCTGATCGTTATGAAAACTGCTGTTGTTATTTTCGCTATCGTTTTGTCAACCAATGTTGCGCTGTACGCCCAAAGTTACCGGGTGAATTCGCCGGATAAGGCCCTGCAAATAACGGTAAGCAATAAAGATCAACTCCAATATGCGGTTAATTATAATGGAAAATCAATTATAAATCCATCGGCCTTAGGTTTTGAGTTTACGGGTGAGGAGCCGATGGGTAAAATGATGAAAGTGGTAAGCCAATCAACACATGAGTTTAACCAAACATGGCAACCGGTAGTAAAGTCAAAACATAGCCAAATCACCGATCATTATAATGAGCTTGAATTGCTATTGGAGGAAAATGGCGACCGACACCGACAAATGAAAATGTTTTTCAGGGCTTACAATGATGGCGTAGCATTTAGGTACCAGCTTTGGGGTAACACTGAACGCCAAATAACTAAAGAATTAACCAGCTTTAATGTGGCCGGTAATGCAAAGGCCTGGGTTGCCGAGTATGGGCGGTATAATTCTTCGCAGGAGTCTGAGTTTTGGCCGCGCAACATTAATTATGTCACCAATAAAACTATAGCGGCCTTACCGTTTTTAATACAGACCTCCGAAAAAAAATATGTGGCTATTACCGAAGCCGATATTAATAATTACCCCGGCTTTTATATAGGCTCATTAAGCAGTGATACCACAGCATCAAACCATACAACGTTAGTAACCAAATTAGCGCCATTACCCGGCGAAAAAGAGAACGGGATAAAAGCAAGGTTTAGTGATAACTTATTTACGCCCTGGCGGGTAATTATGCTGGCCGACCGGCCGGGTAAATTGATCGAGTCGGAGATCATTCAAAATCTCAACCCGCCTTGTGCTTTAAGCGATGTGAGCTGGATAAAACCCGGCATGAGCGCCTGGGATAACTGGTGGAGCGGTGATGTTAAAATGGATATGCCTACTATCAAAAAATACATTGACCTGGCATCGGCACAACAATGGCCTTATATGCTGATAGACTGGCAGTGGTATGGCGAATTTAACAAGCTTGAAGCCGATATAACCAAGCCCGCCCAACAGATCAATATGCCTGAGATATTGGCCTACGCTAAGGCAAAAAATGTAAAGTGCTGGGTATGGCTTTACAATACCGATGTTGACCGGAATAACGCGTTTGAAAAAGCTTTCCCACTGTATCAGCAATGGGGACTTGCAGGTGTTAAAATAGATTTCATGGATCGTGATGATCAGCAAATGGTTAACTGGTACCGCCGTATAATTACAGCAGCAGCCAAATACCATTTAATGGTTGATTTTCACGGCGCATTTAAGCCTGATGGCATTATCCGCACTTACCCTAACATGATAACCCGTGAGGGCGTTATGGGCGAAGAGTATTCTAAATTTTCTAACCGGGTAACGCCCGAACACAATACCACCCTGCCATTTACACGGATGCTGGCAGGCCAAATGGACTATACACCGGGCGGTTTTTTAAACGTGACCAAAGCGAATTTCAGGCAGCAGATTCCGACAGTTGTAATGAATACCCGTTGTGCCGAGCTGTCAAAATTTGTGATCTACGAAAGCCCGTTTACGGTTTACTGCGACGCGCCCGAAAATATCCTGGGCCAACCCGGCGCCGACTTTTTAAAGGCTATGCCTACGGTTTGGGATGATACAAAAGTTTTGGCGGGCTATCCCGGTGAATATATCGCCATAGCGAAACAAAGCGGGAAAAACTGGTACGTTGGGGCAATGAATAATAGTACTGCCAGGAGCATTAGTTTAGACCTTACATTTTTACCAGCCGGTAAGTACAGCATTACTACCTGGGCAGACGCGTCTGCCGCGGATGCCGATCCTAAGAAATTAGTAAAAACTACCCGCGTTATAAATTCACAACAAGCACTGCAGGTAAAAATGGTTTCGGGTGGTGGTTTTGTAGCACAGATCACGCCTGTAGATTCTAATAAATAAAAAATATGAAACTACAAGGTTTGCTGCTTTCAGTATTTGCTTTTTGTACACAAGCGGTATTTGCTCAAACAAAACCGGTAAAGCAAAGTGCTGTCCCATCGCATAAAAAGATCGCTGTGGCTGCAAAGTCTGGAATATTGGCCGCTACGCCGCCTATGGGCTGGAACAGTTATAATTGTTTTGGTTCTGCAGTACATGAAGATGAGGTAAAGGCAAATGCAGACTATATGGCCAAAAACCTTAAAAAGTTTGGCTGGGAATATATTGTAGTGGATTTTTTATGGTCGTACGATAACCCGCCGGGAAGCAAAATAGGCAACCCTTATCAAATGAAAATGCCCGATGGCTCGCTTGTACCATGGCTTACCATGGATAAATGGGGACGCTTACTGCCGCAGCCAAATAAATTTCCGTCTGCCTGGGGCGGCTTGGGTTTTAAGCCACTTGCCAATTATATTCATTCAAAAGGGTTAAAATTTGGTATTCACGTAATGCGAGGTATTCCGCGACAGGCATATTGGGCAAAATCGCCTATAAAAGGTACCAGTGGTATAACGGCGGATATGGTGGCAGATACCAATTCAAAATGTACATGGATGAACCATATGTACGGTTTAGATATGAAAAAGCCAGGTGCCCAGGAGTACCTGAATTCTATATTGGAGTTATATGCTTCATGGGGTGTTGATTTTATTAAAGTTGACGACCTGTCACGGCCGTATAGCGAGCCTGAAGTTGAAGGCTACCATAAGGCTATTATCAATTGTGGCAGGCCAATTGTTTTGAGCCTATCGCCGGGTAGTACGCCAATAGCCGAAGCAGAGCATGCGGCTAAAAACGCGAATATGTGGCGACTGGCAGATGATTTTTGGGATAACTGGAATGAAATTACCGCGATGATGCGCCAGGCAAAACTATGGGAAGGTAAGACTGCCGCGGGTACATGGCTCGATTGCGATATGATCCAGATAGGCAAGCTCTCTAAACGCGGCCCCGTTGGCGAAGAACGATATAGCAGGTTTACCCGGGATGAAGAATATACACATATGACTTTTTGGAGCATTTATCGCTCGCCGTTAATGCTTGGGGGTAATTTGCCCGAAAATCGTCCCTTCGAATTAAGTTTATTTAATAACAGCGAAGTACTTGCTGTAAACCGGTATGGCGAAAACCCGCGCGAGCTTTATAATAAAAACGGCAAAATGATTTGGTACTCGCACGTTCAGGGCAGTAAAGATCTGTATGTAGCCATGTTTAATTTAGGCGAAGATGCCGATAATGTAACACTGCCATTTAATGAACTTAAGCTTAATGGTAGTGTCATGGTAAGGGATCTTTGGAAAAAGCAAAATATAGGGACATTCACCAATACCTATCAACAACGGATCAATAAACATGGTGCTGCATTATTCAGGCTAACAGCAATGTGATTTGATCTTGGTTGTTTGCCAGGAGGAAAGAGGATTGTACTAAATATTGATACAGGGCATCGTTGAAACCATCAGAAAATCTTTTCAAACCCGCGACTATAAGCCGTTTGTTGATTTGTTTACTGAAAATGGCGCTTATGAAACACCTTTTGCTGTTGAAAACAAACGTATTGAAGGCCTCCCCGCAATCGGTAAACACTTTGCGAAGAAGATAGAAAGCCCCATAAACAAGGCGCTTAAAATTTAGCCACTACAATTGTGTAAGCTGCAGAGTTGTGCTTACCGTTTCCAGGATATGTAGCCTTGCCATTTTTCCAGTATTTGGCAATCTGGCCGTGCCTGGTATTTTCGTCGCCTGCTATATAACGTTGTTGTCCAAAACAGCAATTGCCTCAGCATAGACATTAAAAACGGTTTGTCTGAACTAAGTATTATTTCTCTGCCATTTTTCCAATATACAAGAACCAGTTTGTAGTGAATAGACAAATATTCTCGAAACTATTCATGGGTGATTTAAGGGGCCTAACTTTACACCCTTGACGGTGCAACACCAAAAGCTTGTTTGAATGAACGGGAAAAATGCGATAGGTTTTCGAACCCTACATCTAAATATACATCCGACGGCTTACGGCCTTTTTCGCTGATCAAATAATGAGCTTCTTCAAGTCGTTTTTGCAATAGCCATTGCCCGGGTGAAGTTTGAAATATCTTTTCAAAGTCGCGCTTAAAGCTTGCTAAACTACGGCCCGTTAATCTGGCAAACTGTACAGCAGGCACATTGTACATGTAGTGCCTGTTCATATAATTTTCCAGATCAATTTTGTAAGGGTCGCTAAAATCAAACAAGAAGTTTTTGAGGTCAGGGTTTGATCGCAACAGCAATTCAACAGCCTCCTTGGTTTTGATATCGGCCAATACAGGTTTAGGCTGTGCATTATTTTCAAAATAAGGCATCAGAGAATCAAAATAACCTTTTATATAAGGATCCGGAGGTAAGATAAGCATTGGCGAACCGGTGTATCTGGCTACCGCCGACAATTTATTTTCGGCCCAGTATTTTCGTAGAAAATCCTGATCCAAAAAGATATTTATCGACTTAAATTCTCCTGACGGCGGCGGTACTTTTATGGATTTCACCAATAGGTTCCTGCGCACTAATCCTATCTGCCCCGCACCAAAAACTTTTGTACCTTCAGGGGTTTGAATATGCGTTTCGCCGGATATAATATATCCTAAGGCATGTTCACAAACATATTGTTCATTTCCGCGCGCCTTTTCATTAATGCACGAATAAAGCAGGTTGTCCAGTTCAATATGCGAAGTGTCGTTCATGTGAAGTTCAAATATACTGATTCTATAATCTTATTACTTTTTAAATTGACTCATCATTATCTTGTCAAACAGCCTGTCGGATAATATTTTACGCATAAATAAGGCAACCCCTGCCATATAACCATCGGAATATCTCGTTTTGGGCTTTTTAGCTTCAATGGCTTTCCTTACCAAAGTCGTAATTACCTCCGGTCCGGGTACTTTATTTTCAATCGTGTCAAACAATTCTGCAACCTGATTGGCCTTTTGCTTATAAGCAGTATGCCCTGAAATTTTCTTTAGATTATCACCTGCAATGCCGCTCCACTCTGTTTTTATACCGCCCGGCTCTATAACTATCACATCAATGCCAAACTGCTCTACTTCGTTACGCAGGCTATCACTCAATGCTTCCAGCGCAAACTTGCTGGCATGGTACCAGCCACCAAAAGCCATAGCTAATTTACCACCTATTGAAGTTACATTAATAATGCGCCCAAATTTGTGTTTACGCATAGAAGGTAAAACCAATTGCATTAAACGCGCTGCCCCAATTACGTTTACTTCCAGCTGGTACCGCGCGTCAGCCATCGGCACGTCTTCAATCGCACCATATGAGCCAAAGCCCGCATTGTTGATCAATACATCTAACCTGCCTTCAACTTTAATTATGGTGTCAATTCCCGTAACCATTGAGGCATCATCGGTTACATCCATCTCTAATATCTTTACGCCAAGCGCTTTGATATCATCCATTTTGTCTACCCTGCGTGCAGCGCCATAAACTACGTGGCCATCTTTTACTAATCCCTTAGCGAAATCTTTACCCATCCCGGCAGAGGCACCTGTTATTAATATTACATTTTTCATTTTTCTGTTTGCTTTAATTGCAAAACAAAGGTCAGGCTAAAAAAACAGTACGGGTTTGCCGGGAAGCTCAAATTACTTGACTGGAAGGCTCAAAATTTATTTAGTCATTTACAGATGTCAAGGCAGGCCTTTGATAAAACCCTTCTTGGCTCGATAGTAATTGTCTATGTGCCACTTGTTTTTGGACATAAAAAAAGGAAACAACCATTATCTGGTGTTTCCTTTTGTAGCCCGTAGGGGAATCGAACCCCTGTTTCTAGAATGAAAATCTAACGTCCTAACCCCTAGACGAACGGGCCATTTTTTAAAATGATTTCCCTTATTTTGGGATTGCAAAGATATACGTTTAATGGTAAATTAAAAATAATCTTTTAAAAAAAATTATCTATGGTTTTTATATGACATAATCACCCGTTGATAATCAAACAAAAACATCTTTTTTGCCTTATCAATCTATCAAAGGATAAACTTATCTTTATTAAACAAAACCAAGCAATAGTACCAATATGAAAGCAATATGGAATAACCAGGTAATTGCCGAGAGCGACAATACCGTTGTGGTTGAGAATAATCATTATTTCCCGGTTGAAAGCGTTAAGCCCGAATACCTTTGCAGTTCAAGCACCAATACCGTTTGCCCGTGGAAAGGCCTGGCATCATACCATAGCCTGGTGGTTGATGGTAAAGAGAATAGGGACGCGGCCTGGTATTACTCTGATCCGAAAGAAGCCGCGGCGCATATTAAAAATTATATAGCCTTTTGGAAAGGTGTACAAATAACCAACTGATCATGAAGCCGAAAGAATATGATGCTATTGTTATAGGCGCCGGGCAGGCAGGCCTACCGCTTGCCAAAAGATTGGCCAAAGCAGGCAAAAAAGTGGTGCTGATTGAAAAACGCTGGGTAGGCGGCACCTGTGTGAATGATGGCTGTACACCTACAAAAACCTGGGTAGCATCTGCAAAGGCCGCCTACATGGCTACCAACAGCGGCCCGCTGGGGATCAAAATAAAGGGTTACAAGGTGGACATGGCGCTGATAAAAAAACGCAAAGATGATATTGTGATGCACGCCCGTAACGGCAGTACAAAAAACGCAGATGAAACGCCCAACCTTGACCTGGTATTTGGCGAAGCTGTTTTTATTGACGTTAAAACCATATCGGTAAAACTGAATGACGGCGGCACGCAAGTTTATAAAGCCGACCTGGTGTTTTTAAATAATGGCGCTAAAACTGTTATTCCTGATATTGAAGGTTTGAAAGACATTAATTATTTAACCTCGACATCTATTTTAGAGTTGGATAAAGTGCCTGGTAATTTATTAGTGATCGGCGGTAATTATATCGGTTTAGAGTTTGGACAAATGTTCCGCAGGTTTGGCAGCAAGGTCACAATAATAGAGCGGTCAGCACGGTTGATCTCGCACGAGGATGAAGATCTCTCTCTTGAAATGCGTAAGCTGTTTGAGCTGGAAGATATCAATGTGCAGACGGGGTCGCAGGTGGTTAAGTTTAAACAAAGCAAAAAAGGCAAGATCATCGCCACCATAAAAAACGCGGGGCACGAGAAGAAAGAGAAATTTAGCCATGTGCTGGTGGCTGTGGGCCGCTCGCCCAATACAGATAACTTGGGGTTAGACAAAACAGGTGTTAAGGTTAATGAAAAAGGCTTTATCAAGGTAAATGATAAGCTGGAAACCAACGTGAAAGGTATTTATGCTTTAGGCGATGTAAATGGCGGCCCGGCGTTTACCCATATTTCCTATAACGATTATACCATCGTCTACCGTAACATTATTGAAAAAGCCAACCTGAATACCAAGGACAGGCCTGTACCTTACTGCATGTTCACCGACCCGCAATTGGGTCGCATCGGTATAAGCGAGCAGGAAGCAAAAGACCAGGGGCTTGATGTGATCATAGCCAAGCTACCCATGGCGCATGTAGCGCGTGCTGTTGAAACAGGCGATACCCGCGGATTTATGAAAGCCGTGGTCGACCGTAAAACAAAGAAGATATTGGGTGCCGCTATTTTAGGCCAGGAGGGTGGCGAGATCATGTCGGTACTGCAAATGGCTATGGAGGGTGGTATTACTTATGATAGGATCCGCTATTGTGTATTCGCGCACCCGCTGTATTCAGAGTCATTGAATAACCTGTTCATGCGTATTGAAGATTAATTGCCGATGATAAAGGTTGACCATTTAAGTAAATCATTCGGGAAAACTAAGGCTGTTGATCATATTTCGTTCGAGGTTAACGAGGGCGAGAACCTGATCTTGCTGGGTACCAGCGGTTGCGGTAAAACCACCACGCTTAAAATGATCAACCGGTTAATTGAACCAACCGCCGGTAAGATCTTTATTAACGGGCGAGATATCATGGAACAATCGCCCGAGGCATTGCGCCGCGGTATCGGTTACGTATTGCAGAACAATGGCCTGTTCCCACACTATACCGTGGCCGAGAATATCGCCATCGTTCCGCAATTGCTAAAATGGGACGACAAGCAGATCAAACATCGCGTTAGCGAGTTATTGGAGAAACTGCACCTCGATAAAAAATATTTAAACGTTTACCCTAATGAATTAAGCGGCGGCCAGCAGCAACGCGTTGGTTTGGCCCGTGCCCTGGTTGCAGATCCTCCTGTGTTATTGATGGATGAGCCCTTTGCCGCGCTTGACAATGTAACGCGCTCAAAGATCCATGCCGAGTTTAAGGAGTTGGATGAGCTAAAGCGAAAAACCATCATCATGGTGACGCACGATGTGCAAGAAGCTTTTGAGCTGGGCGACAGGATCTGCCTGATGGACAAAGGCAGGATCATACAGAACGGCACACCTGCTGAATTGCTGTTTAAACCAGCCAACGCTTTTATTAAAGATTTTTTAAAAGAGCAACGATTGCAATTGGAGTTTAAGGCGATCAAGCCCCCTCCGCCCTCTGAAGGGGGAACTTTTGAATTGCAGGGCGTTGCTTTTCCGGCTGATGCAAGTTTGTGGTTTATGTTAGAGCGGTTACAGTTTACAAAAAATGAAAATATAGCCATACTCGATCATGAGCGTAAAAAAGTTGGAACGTTGGGTTTTGAGGAGTTGATGTCGGCATTTTATCAATACAAAAAGCACCAGCCGCATGAATGAGCAACAGCAAACCCTCTGGCAGTTCATGGCCCAGCAAAGCGATAAGCTGCTTACGCAAACGCTGCAGCATATCGGGCTAACTTTTATTTCGCTCATCATAGCGGTATTAGTCGGCTTGCCGTTGGGCATTCTTATCGCTCGGAAAAGAAAATTATCAGGGTCGATTTTAGGCGTTGCCGGTGTTTTGCAGACCATCCCCAGTATAGCGCTTTTGGGTTTTATGATCCCCCTGCTGGGCATTGGTGCAAAGCCCGCCATTGTTGCTTTATTGCTGTATGCGCTGTTGCCAATCATTCGTAACACCTACACAGGCATTACCGGGGTTGACGGCGCTGTTAAAGAAGCAGCGGTAGCCATGGGCATGAGTAAAAGGCAGGTGCTGTTTAAGGTTGAGCTGCCCCTGGCTATGCCGGTGATATTGGCCGGTATCCGTACCGCTACGGTAATAAATGTTGGCGTGGCTACATTGGCCTCATACATAGCGGCGGGTGGCTTAGGCGAGTTTATTTTCGGTGGTATCTCGCTTAATAATACCAACATGATCCTGGCGGGGGCCATCCCGGCGGCTTTGCTGGCTATTTTGTTTGACTCTTTACTATCCATGCTGCAGCATCTTAATCTGAAGAAATTGAAGGTCGCGGCTAAAGTATTACCGGTATTGATCATCGTGATGGCTTGTTTTTACTTTATCCCATCAGCCTATGGCAGTAAACTTACCGCCGGTTTTACGCCCGAATTTATGGGCCGGCAGGATGGTAACCTGGGCCTGCGCAGTAAGTATGGGCTGAAGATCCATACCATAGTCATCAGCGATGCGGTGATGTATAAAGCCTGTTTTGAGAAAGAGCTGGATGTGATCAGCGGCTACTCGACCGACGGGCGGCTCAAAGCTTACGACCTGGTGGTTTTAGATGATAATAAAAAGATCTTCCCGCCATATTATGCCGCGCCGATAGTAAGGGACGATGCCTTGAAGAAATTTCCTGACCTGGAAAAGACATTAAACATGCTGTCGGGCAAAATAAATGATAGCGTTATGACCGATTTAAATTACCGGACTGACTACCTTCACCAAAGCCCGGAACGTGTGGCTAAGGACTTTTTAACGGCGCATAATTTATACCAGCCGGAGCGTGGCGGTAATGCAGGGATAGTGCGCATAGGCTCTAAAATATTTGGAGAACAATATATTTTAGCCAGTATGTACACCATGCTGATAAAGGGATATACAGATTATGATGTGGCCACCAAAACGGGGCTGGGCGGCACTAAAATTTGTTTTGATGCGCTGACCAATAACCAGATAGACCTATACCCCGAATACACGGGGACAGGCCTGCTTGCCATATTGCAGCCACAGCAAAAAGCTATTGATGCTTTGGAGGGCGACAGGGATAAAACCTATAACTATGTTAAAAACGAATTTGAAAATCGGTATCAAATTAAGTGGCTGCAACCTATTGGATTTAACAATGCCTATGCTTTAATGATGCGTAAAAAACAAGCTGCCGATCTGGGTGTTAAAACCATATCAGACCTTAAACAGTATTTGGAAAGAAAATAATCAATGGATCTATTAGACTGTTACTTTAAAGTTAGAAAACATACTGAAGCTATCTGCAGCCACCTGCAGACCGAAGACTACGTGGTGCAGCCGGTGGTTGACGTGAGCCCGCCCAAGTGGCATATTGGCCATACCACCTGGTTTTTCGAGACCTTTATTTTAAAGCCCTACGCTACCGGCTACCAGGAATATAATGCGGAATATAACTACGTGTTCAACAGTTATTATGAAGCTGTGGGTAACCGCGTTATCCGTACAGACCGGGGCAATTTAAGCCGGCCAACCGTTATCGAGATCTATCGCTACCGCGAATACGTAGATGATGCCATGACCAAATTCTTACTCGAAGAACCCTCGGCAGAGGTGCGTGAATTACTGGTTTTGGGCCTTAACCATGAAGAGCAGCACCAGGAATTGCTATATACCGATATCAAATATATTTTAGGGCATAATCCATTGTTCCCGGCTTATAACAAAGACTATGTGTCGCCAAAGGTTGCGCGCAGCGATTCCGGGTTTATTAAGCTGGATGAAGGCGTTTATGAGATAGGCTTTGCAGGCAAGGGCTTTAGTTTCGATAATGAGCATAACCGCCATAAGGTATATTTAAACGCTTTTGACATAAGCCCTAACCTGGTTACTAATGCCGAGTATTTAGAATTTATAAATGCCGATGGCTATCATGATTTCCGCCACTGGCATGCCGAGGGCTGGGATTGGGTAAAAACCCATCATATCGAATCACCGCTTTACTGGCATATGATCGATGGCGAGTGGCATAACTACAGTTTCCATGGTTTAGAGCCATTGAAACTGCATGATCCTGTTTGCCATATCAGTTATTTTGAAGCCTACGCTTATGCCACCTGGAAAGGTATGCGCCTGCCAACCGAGTTTGAGTGGGAAGCTACCGCGCCGCAATTTGCATGGGGTAAAAGCTGGGAATGGACCGAAAGCTCGTATCTGCCATATCCCGGTTTTACAAAGGCTGCCGGCGCCATTGGCGAGTATAACGGTAAATTTATGGTGAACCAAAAAGTATTGAGGGGCGCATCGGAAGTTACATCGCCGGGGCATAGCCGTATCACTTACCGCAACTTTTTTCAAACGCATTTACGATGGCAATTTACTGGCATAAGGCTTGCTAAGTAATTGCACCAAATGGATACTATGAACCAATCAGCTACACAACCGGAAGTATTAAACGCATCAAAAAATAGCGCGGAAGCGTTTTATAAAGATGTTATCAAGGGCTTACAGTCGACACCTAAGCGGCTTAACTCCATGTATTTTTATGACGCCGCGGGCGATAAGATCTTCCAGGAGTTAATGGATTGTCCTGAATATTATCCAACAAACTGCGAACTGGAGATCTTCTCGGAAAAAACGGCACAACTGGCAAAAGCTATTATTGGCGATGGCGACGCGTTCGACCTGATTGAGCTTGGCGCGGGCGATGCCACCAAATCATCTTACCTGCTTAAATATTTGCTGGACGAGCAGATTGATTTTAATTACCTGCCTATAGATATATCCATCAGCACTATCAATTACCTTACTATTAAGCTGCCGCTTACTTTGCCCGGTATCAAAATAAAAGGGTTGAACGGCGAGTATTTTGATATGCTTAAAAAAGCCGCCGCGCTGTCAAACCGCCGCAAGGTTGTACTTTTTATGGGATCGAATATTGGTAATATGCCAGTGACGGAAGCGACCGCGTTTTGCAAAGAGCTGCGCAACCATTTGGCCCCGGGCGATATGGCGCTGATAGGCTTCGATCTGAAGAAATCACCCAAGGTGATACTGGCTGCTTATAATGATTCTGAGGGGATCACTAAACGCTTTAACCTTAATTTGCTTACCCGCATAAACCGCGAATTAGGTGGTAATTTTGATCTTGACAAATTTGACCATTATGCCATGTACGATCCTGAAACAGGTGCCTGTAAAAGCTATCTCATCAGCCTTGCAGACCAATTGGTGACCATTGGTAAAGAAACCATCCGTTTTGTTAAGGACGAATATATCTACATGGAGATCTCGCAAAAGTTTACCCTCATGCAAACCGACCAGATGGCAAGCAACACGGGTTTTAAACCTGTAAGCCGTTTCCTTGACAACAAAAAATGGTTTGTTGATACGGTTTGGATGGCAGAGTAAACCAGTAAGAGTAAAATCATTTCCACGGGTATCCGTAACTTTACCGGTAGTAAAAATTGCCATTATTCAGGTATCAGCCTTTATGCCCGTAGTAAAAAACACTGTTTTTCGGGTATTGTGCCCGATACCGGTAGTAAAAAAGGCCATTTATCGGGTATCAGGGTCAATGCCGGTAGCATGGTTGATTGATTAATTGTTGATAATCAATCAATTGTAAAATATCCCGGTAAAAATCAGCTTTTTATTTATTAAAGAACTTTTGTAAAATATTGGCGGGGAAGTATGTCTGAGTATCCTTCAGGGTACATACAAATATAAGCAAATTTTGTCGTTTATACTAAGAGGTAGGTCGGAAATCCCCGACGACTAATTGCCCTATCGCGTAGCGTAAATAACAGGTGCTTGTCCGGCTTTAGCAGGGGTAGTTGCCTTACTAAAATGCGGGCAATTGCAGCTTTTATGAAAAATACCGCAAGAACTTAAACCCATTACCAGCGCCACTGCGGCTATTATTAATTTACTTTTTAACATGTTTAACAGATCCAATAATTACTAATATACAAAATATAGCCATACATGCACCCACGGCATCTGCAAACAGGTCGGGCCAGTTACCATCGCGCCAGGTAAATACGTATAGCTGCAGCAACTCAATAACACCGCCGTAAATAATTGATATTGCTGTAATAACAAACGCCGGCATAAACTTTAAAGTATCTGTGCCCTTTTGCCATAAATAGCCGTTTGCACTAAGGACAACCACCATAAAAAAGAACCCGCAATGCACCAGTTTATCAAATCCCGGAAAAAACATAGGCGACTCGCTTATAGGCCCAAGCTTTATATTGCAGAGTATCATTACAAACAAGGCCCACAAAATTGTGAGCCTTTGGTATCTTAAGAAAGATTTCATTATTAATTACGCACCAACCAGGCCTTTATAATCATCGGCTGATAATAAACCCGCTACATCGGCAGCATCGGCTACGGTAATCTTTACCATCCAGCCTTCGCCATAGGGGTCAGAGTTTACCAGTTCAGGCTGCGTGTCAAGCGCTTTGTTAACTTCTGTAACGGTACCGGTTACCGGCATAAACAGGTCAGATACGGTTTTAACAGCTTCAACAGTGCCAAAAACGCCCTCTTTACTTACTTCTTTACCTACCGAATTGATATCTACATAAACAATATCACCCAGTTCGCCCTGGGCAAATTCTGTTATACCTATGGTAGCAACACTACCTTCTAATTTAACCCATTCATGGTCCTTGGTGTATTTTAATTCAGCAGGAAAGTTCATATGTTAATTTTAATTTACCCAAAAATAAGAAAACTTTAGGCAACCAGATAAATTTAACCTTAAGAAACTGTAATTTTAATAAATATCTGCGTTCTATATATGGAACAGATTTTGTAACCGATTAGTAAACCATCCTGATAATGAAAAAAGTAACGCTGTTATTGCTTACCCTGTTTGCTGTTTGTGTATTGCAGGCATGCCATGGCCATAGTGATAATGCCGATACAGATGATGATACTACTACAGATGTGGTTGATACCGCTAACAACGCTACCATTATTGTAGGCAAGGACGACGCTAAATTTGTTACCACCATTGCCCAGGCCTGTCTTGCAGAAATAAAGATAGGCACCATGGCTAAGCAAAAAGGTAAGGACAAGCGGATAAAGAACTTTGGTGCCATGATGGTAAAGGACCTGACCAAGGGTAAGGGCCGGTTGATAGCATTGGCGAAAGCAAAGAAGATCACCCTGCCTGATTCTATCAGTATGGAAGCACAGCAATCAATAGCCGATCTTGATAAAAAAGACGGGAAAGATTTTGACGCCGCGTACCTTGATAAAACCCGCGAAGATTACAAACGGGCGCTCGACCTGTTTACCACCACATCAAAAACCGCTTATGATCCGCAGATAAAGGCATTTGCCACCCATAACATCCTCACCATACAAAGGCATCTGGATCTGATAGATGCTATTGATGGGAGTATGAAATAGTACCTCTCCTAAATCCTCTCCAAAAGAGAGGACTTTGATGAATATTCTAAAATTAAGTTTTTCAAAATTGCGCCGTAGGTGCAAAACGTCGGTAGAAAATATAATATGCAATCAATAGCGTGCCATAGGTACGCAACTTCGCAAGTATCGTACCTGACGGCACGAATCTTTGTTGGACTTTTTTCTACCGACCTTTAACACCTACGGTGTTTGGGTTTGTAGAGAAGCTAACCATTGGCAAAGGGGTATGTATAAATAAGGAATGGATGCGATACTTTTTAGCTTGTGGCGGCATTATCACCGCACCACTATGACTTACAGTACTTTACCAATAAAAATATATATTTACGTAAACGAATGTTTATGGAAACAACTGATAAACCTGACTGGCAATTTGATGTAAAGTACAAGCAAAAGCTTGAAACGGAAGAGGCTAAATTAATTATAGAAGGTGCCGAAACCGCTTTTAATGATTCTATTGAAACAAGTGTCAGGATCCTTGAACGCACCACCTCGCTTTTACAACTAGTAGCCGGCGTACTGGTAGGCCTGGTGGCTTATGCCATTGGCGATTGGGAAAAGACAGCCAGTTTTGACGCTATTTTAGTCACCGCCATAGCGGGTATTACCTATTATTTTTTGCTGGGGATATTTTTTATCTACCCCAATATCAGGCCGATGGAATACGTGCTGCCGGGCACCCAACCAAAAAAGGTGATCAATGACACGGTGTTCGACCTGCCGAAAGATAACCGGCTGAAATTGCTGTACATCACCAGGATCACAAACCTACAGGCGGGCATTACCGAAAACCGGGCTAAAAATGATAAACGATGGAAGATCTACAAACAGTCTTTAAACCTGCTGTTCTATTCGCCCATCGTTTTAATTGTGGTTTATTTAATAAGCCGCAGGTACTTTTTATAAGTTATTCCTCGCTTTCGTCGCCCCGGTCGTTCGTATCAATTTCGGGGAAACTCTCCGGCGGCAATTCTTCAATGAGATATTTCTGACCTACGTCGTTGGTATCCAGTTCAGGATAATCTCCCGGCGATATGGTAGTTGCCTGCCCATGGTCATTGGTCGTGATCTCCGGAAAATCATCTTCCTTCTCTTCATTAACAGGGGTTTCTTCGTCTGGTGCCATGACTTAACTTGTTTAGATTAAATTTAGGGAACTTAATTTGAAAAACAAATAGTTGGTGGTGAAGTAAAGGCACAAGTAGCTTGCGATTGGCTAGCTCGCTTATATTCTTGTATTGACCGAAAACTTCATTTAATTATATTTACTTAATAATCGGATAAGGTCATCGTCTTCTGCAAATTTTGACCAATCCCGATCTGCTAGCACTTCTTTTGTTGAAGTGCTACGATTCTTTAATGTTAATTCAAGAAATCTTAATGCGTTATTTTTTTCGCCAAGTAAAGCGTATGCACACGCTACATTATACTCATTATCTCCCAACTCCACAGCCCTTTTCGCCTTTTCTAACGCCTCATTTAAATATAAAATCCGTTTTTCGTTTTTTAAAGAATATGAATAACATATCAAAGCATATGACCAGTTGCTGTATAAGTTTTGATTTTCATTGTTAATCGATTCTACTTTTGCAAATTTTTCAAAACTTAAGTTATAATATAGTTCTTCTTCTGATCCTGATAATTTTTTGGCATACTCAGTTAGTGTTGAACCCCAATTAAGATACGCTTCTTCATATAGATCATCAAGTGCAGTCGCTTTTTCAAATTTTTCAAAGCTTGATTTATAAAAGTTGATTTGTTTAGTACCTGTTAGTATACTTGCAAAATCGCCTAGTGCTGAACCCCAGTTGTTTAAAATAAAAAAATCATCTTTATTTAAATCGATGGCTTTTTCAAATTTTTTGACTGCCATCTCAAAATATTTTTTTTGATCAAGCCCCTGTGAGTTTCTCGCTTTTGAATGTAACCTTGCACCCCAATCATTGTATAATCGACTCAAAAGTTCATTTATTTCTGCGTCATTAAGTGTGATGCCCTCTGTAAATAAGTCATCATTATTTTCGTAGTCATTTTTAATTAATGCATTAATAAGAGATTTTTTTAATTTACTTTTTCTTATATCCCTGTCAGTCATTTCCTTAATTGACTGATTTTTACCTTCATACTTTTGAATTGCATCTTCGACCATTTTTTTTGAATCGTCAAGTCGTTCTCGTACACTTTTGTAAGTTTCCGTGTTTTCAATATCAACAATATTATCTAAAGAGCTTTTTAAAAAGCTAAATGGTTGGTCAAATATCGATGGTTCAGGATTGCCTAATTCTGTATTTAATTTTAAACAAAACGAATCAGCGTCATAATCTTTTATTAAGAAAGAATTAGTGTTTGATTTATCTAACAAATCTTTAATAACGTTATCGGCGGGATCATTTTCTTTATATCCTACCCAATATAAACCATCATCAAAACGGCCCAAATTAACAATATGATCAAAAATAGGGTCGCCACCACTATATCCTATAATTATCCATATCCTTCCATTAGATATTTTATTTAATATTGGAGGTACGATCTCTTTAACTTTTTCCATTTCGTCTTTAGTGTTTAACAACCAAAGTCCGTTATGCTGACCATGTAAATAAGTTATAGATTTGGGATGAAAAGATGTAGTTGTTATATCCTTAAGTATTGAAATATCGTAAGTTGGGGGGAAAATATTATATAGTGCCAAAGCCCTTTGCATTAAATTATCAAAGTTAACCGTTAGGAAATAATCGATAAATCCAAGTTTCATCATTTGTGCCAAATAAACATGTGTTACGTTTATTTTTGCTTTATCAATTAGACTTTTTAAAAGCTCATTTCTTTCACTTGGTTGTAATGTGTCCATTAACCGCGAATAGGTACGCTCTTCTTCCTTTAATTTTTTTATTTTAGGATTAGACGGGTAATCTGTTATTATAGTTTTAGCAATGGTTTTAGCATCAGGAATACCTGCAGACCTTGAGGCTCCCGCTCCTAAAAATACAATTGGTTTTGGCCTACCTCGCTTTTCAGCTTCTTTTATAATATAAGCAAGGTGATCAATAGTTTCAATCTTCATCAATCGGTTTAGGTGTTAAGGTATCAATAAAAAATAAATGTAAATATATTAATTAAGATTACAACCCCTACCTTAGTATGCCACTTACATAGGTCATTAGAAATTTAATCCCTCTAATGACGCGAGTATGGAACGAAGACAAAAAGCGATGAGTACTCGTTACTAATCAGTCTCTTCGAATTAACGCAAAAACAAACTTTTAAAAGACTGACTATCAATAAGTAATTAAAATTTAAACCTGTCTTTTACCGACTTATAGGTGTGGCTCGTTTTGACTTACCTATTTTCAATTAAATCGCTTATTTACAAATAGTTAATCCAAGCCTCGGTTCACTTGTCCCAACTGGCCCACACCCGCGTGAAACAAGCACATCATAAAAAGTTCCCCTCTTGAGAGGGGGGCGGGTTGGCTTGTACTGCTGTAGGGGTGTGTTTACACACGCGAAATGACACACCCCTACACCCCTCTCAAGAGGGGAACCGCGCAAGGCCGTGTTGTAAAATAAGCATTGCCACGGTATTTTTAATAACTTAGTATCCTGATGCAAAAAATGTTGAAGCTTATGTTAAACAAAAGGTTACTGCTGCTGATGTTCGCTTTTAAGGCCCTGACCGTTTATGGTCAATTGGGAGACAACAAAGGTTTAAAAGACGTTTACAAGGACTACTTTCCCATTGGTGTAGCGGTAACTCCGGCCCAACTGCGGGATCCGGCGCAGCAAGCCCTGATATTACGACAGTTTAACAGCCTAACGCCGGAAAATGCCATGAAGATGGCGGCTATACACCCTCAGGAAGATCGCTATAACTGGCAGGACGCGGATGCTATTGTCGATTTCGCGCAGCTGCATCATTTAAGGGTGCGTGGGCATAACCTGTGCTGGCACCAGCAGGTACCGGCCTGGATGTTTTATGATAAGGCAGGTAACCTGGCTACCAAAGAGATTTTATTAAGCAGGCTTAAGGCACATATATACGCAGTCGTTGGCCGTTACAAGGGTAAAATATATGCCTGGGATGTTATAAATGAGGCTGTAGCGGATGGTGGTGACCAGCCTTTACGAAACTCGCCATGGTACCAGATCTGCGGCGAGGATTATATTTTCAAGGCATTTCAATACGCGCATGAGGCCGACCCCAACGCGGTGCTTTTTTACAATGAGTACGGTACAGAAAGCCCCAAAAAACGCGACCGGGTTTATCAACTGCTCAAGAAAATGATAGCGGCCGGCGTGCCTGTTAACGCTATTGGGTTACAGTCCCATTGGTCGTTAACCAACCCTGCTGACGATGAGATCAAAACCTCGATAAAGCTTTATTCTTCGCTGGGCCTTAAAGTACAGATAACCGAACTGGATATGTCTGTTTACGCAAACGAAGATAAAGCAGACAGTACTGGCTACACGCCGCAACGCGAAAGCCAGCAGACACAACGCTACGGGCAGATGTTTAACATTTTCAGGGCTAACAGATCGGTTATTACCGGCGTTACCTTTTGGAATTTAAGTGACAAACATAGCTGGCTTAATAATTTCCCGGTGCGCGGCCGAAAGAATTACCCGCTTTTATTTGACCGGAATCTGCAACCCAAAAAAGCCTATTGGAGCGTAGTTAATTTTTAATAGCGTCGGAATTTTTTGACTGAAAGTGTACCAAACTGTATCATGAGATCAATATCAGAAAGTTAACAAATTGTTTTACAGTTAATTACAAAAACAGGTGTATCAAAGTGTATCGCCGGGACACATTCAGTTTGGTACACCTGCGCTGTTTGTCTGGACTAGTCCCGTATTTCAGAATGACTGTTTTTCTACCGACCTTTATACCCTCAAGGCTATTTGAGATACTATGCGTACTATTCTGTTTATACTTTTATTTGCCTTTATCAGCAAGGTAAACGCCCAGCCCGGCACGGGTACACCAACCCGTAACGATCATATGTTCCCATCGGCAACCTCGGCAAAGCCATTTATAGATTATGACGCACGCGGGTTCCTGGTAAACGGCAAACGTACGTTCATTGCTTCAGCAGGGATGGAGTATGCGCGCGTGCCGCGGGCCTTATGGCATGATCGCTTGCTGCGCCTAAAACGGGCAGGCTTTAACGCCATAGAGATGTACACCTTTTGGAACTTCCATGAACCCAAAGAAGGCCAATTCAACTTTACCGGCGACCACGATCTGAACGCGTTCTTACAACTGATCAAAAGCATGGGCATGTATGCCATAGTGCGTGTTGGCCCCTACTATTGCGGCGAGTGGGACATGGGTGGTTACCTTATCTGGCTGCGCTTTAAACCCGGCTTGCGCGTACGCGAGGATAACCCGCAGTTCCTGGCAGCGGTCGACAAATACTTTGATAAGTTGATGCCAATCGTCTCTAAAAACCAGGTAAACCATGGCGGCGCGGTCATTATGGTGCAGCTTGAAAACGAACACCGCGCCGGCTGGGGAACCGTTACGCCTAACAATTACTTTAAGCATTTAAAAGATAAAACGGTATCGCTGGGTTTGCAGGTGCCTTACTTTTTTAGCGGGCTGCATTCGGGCAATGACCCTGCCGGGGATTTTGCAAGCCTGGATGATCCTGCCCGGCCAAACCCTTGGTTTTGCCCGGAGTATTGGGGTGTATGGTTCTTAAACTACGGCCCGCAGGAGCTTGACTCGACACTGTACGACAGGCGCACCTGGAAGATACTGGCACATGGCGGTAATGGCTATAACGTTTATATGGCCCACGGCGGCAGTAACTTTGCTTATAATAACGATAAAGAAAACGCAGCCTCATACGATTACGGCGCGGCCATAGGCCAAACTGGTGACCTGCGGCCTATCTATTACGCGTTTAAACGTGCCAACTGGTTTGCACAAAGCTTTCAAACCGTATTGGCAAACAGTCTTGATGATCAAGCCGATAAACCTGCGGTATCTGACACCATCATAAAAATCACCTCAAGAAAAAGCCCTGCCGGAACGATCAGCTTTTTAGATAACCCGGATTCGGTAGCGGTAAAGTTTGATCTGCACGCCCCTGCAAGTATCCCGGTAAAAGCCGTTGTAGCAGTCAACCTGCAAGCCGGCGAGATCATGCCGGTAGTGCAGAACTATCAGCTTACGCCAGCGGTTAAATTGGTTTGGGCGCCCACGCGTATTTATGGCATTGTAGCGCAAGGCAATACAACCACTCTATTATTATATGGCGATACCGGTTCATTAGCTCAATTATATTTCAAAACTGGTGGAGACATGAAGGTGACTTCGGGTACAGCTAATTTCAAAACGAATGGCGGTTTACTGGAGTTTAGCGCTGCTGTGACTGCCTCGCCAGATGCATACAGCTTTACTGCGGATGGAAAAGAGATCAAGCTTATTGTTGTAAATAACCAGTTGGCATCGCGGTCGTGGTTCGCAGAGCTTGATGGCCAAACCCACGTCGTCATTGGCCCTGATTATGCCGCTGATCTGTCGGGCAAAAGCAATCAAATGAGCCTGACTATCGAGCGCCCCTGGATCGCTCATACCAATAACCCAACCTGGATCTTCAAACCAACCGGATCAGTTATGAAGCCTGCCCAGCCGGTAAGGATGGTTAAGCGCCTGGTTACGGTCAATCCCGACCCATGGCAGTTTGCACGGGCAGATCAACCTGCTATGCCGGGATATGACGATTCAAAATGGCTTAAAAGTAAAGAACCACAACAAATGGGGGCAGATGGCGATATAACCGCTTATGCCTGGTATCGCACCAAAATAAAAGTAGCCCATAGTGGCAAATACGCTTTGATATTAAAGCATGCCCCCGAAAACGGCGCTCTGTTTGTAGATGGTAAGCGGATGGATACCGCGACCATATTCCAGGATACTACGCATATTACATTAACCGGCGGCATGACGCATACGCTGGCGCTTTTTACCTCGCACATTGGCCGCAACAAGCTGATCTTTAAAACCGGTCGGATTGACACCCTTGACCGTAAAGGGATATGGGGCGAAGTGAAACTACAACAAGAAGGCGGCAAAAGTGTCGCTGTAACTATTACTAACTGGCGAATGCAGGGCGGGCCATGCGGCTCGTCTATAGGAGATGGTTGTGCTATCAGCATGGCTACTAACACACACCTGCAACCGCACAAGGCGGCGCGCGCCCTCTCAAGAGGGGAGTTGGAGGGCGGTTACGAATGGCAGCCATTATCTGTCGCAACCTTTCATGGTCCGGCATTTTACCGCAGTACATTAAACTTTCCGGCATCAAAACAATCAAATTCAATATGGCGCGTTAATACTACCAGTTTAAGCCGTGGTTCGGTTTGGGTTAACGGGCATAATTTGGGCAGGTATCCTGAAAAGATAAAAATAAACGGAATGTACATACCTGAGTGCTGGCTAAAACCAGGTAAAAACTCCCTGGTGATCTTTGATGAAGAGGGTGTATCGCCGGATAAAGTAGCCGTTGAGGCAGAGGCCGCCGCAAGCAGGGATACAGAAACGTTACAGTTTTAAAACGAAACTGTTACAGTAAGTTTCCGATATTTTAATATTTTTGTAATCGAGAGTAGAACATAAAATAAAAACTAAATTAAAAAAATGAAAAAGATATTATTATCAATCGCTTTAGTGCTTACCGTAGTTACAGTATGTTTAGCGGCCAGCGTTGACGGCGTGTGGAAAGGCCTTGTTGAGGGACAGTATAACTTATCACTTACTTTGAAAAACGACGGCGGTAAGTTAACCGGCGTATTTGCTTTAGTTGATAACAACCCAAAATCAGAAAACCCTGATGAAGCCGGCTATACACCATATGTAGCTGCACAAATGGGCAAAAACACCATTACGGACGGTAAAGTTGATGGTGACAACTTACAATTTACTACTACTTTTAACGGCAAGCCTGTTGTTTACAAAGGCACTATTGCTGACGGTAAATTAGTATTAACGACCACTTTTGGTACACAAAACATCAAATTGACTTTAAAACAACCTGCTGTTGCTAAATAACATTAGGATATACTTGATATAAAAAAGAAAGCCCCGCAAATTGCGGGGCTTTCTTTTTTGAATGAAACTACATTTTCATAGTAGTATCTTTCTTCATTTTTTTCTTTTTCCACTTCTTCATTTTTTTAGAAGTATCAGTTTTAGTGGTGTCTTTTTGCTGCACCGGTATCGCGTAAACGCTTCCGAATGAGATTGCCGCTATGGCGACCATGCTTATTAACTTTTTCATAGCTTCATGTTTTAGTTTTCGTTACACTACTAAAACAACTATCTGCAGTTAATATTGTTTTCCCTAAAATTAAATAACTGTTCCGTTAGGTATAACTGCACGTTTTTTAACTACCACGATACCGTCTTTTACGGTATGGGTCGGATAATCGCCGTCAGGTAATGTACCATCTACGTTGATGCTTACATCATTACCTATATACGTGTTCTTGTCAATAATAGCATTCTTAATATTACACCTGTCGCCAATACCCATTATAGGCTGGTCTTTATCCTGGCATTCCTGGATCTGTTCAAGCGTCTGGTAATTATCACTACCCATAATATAGCAGTTCTCAATAGTGGTATCAAAACCGATACGGGTACGGATACCTACAACCGAGCGGATAACATGGCTTGCGTTAATGATACATCCATCAGCTATAATAGCTTTTTCCATGTGCGTGCCTGACACCTTTGACGGCGGCAACATGCGTGCACGGGTAAAGATGTAGTTCTTATCAAACAGGTTAAACTGCGGGATATCATCTGTAAGTTCCAGGTTGGCATCAAAGAATGAAGATATGGTACCGATGTCTGTCCAGTAACCTTCGTACTGGTAGCTTAATACCTTATGCTCATCTATAGATTGCGGGATGATTTCTTTACCAAAATCGGTGCTTTCATTGCCCTGCAATAGTTCATACAGCAATTTACGGTTAAATATATAGATACCCATTGAAGCTAAATAAATGCGTCCCTGGGCTTCCATTTCGGGGCTTACTTCTGATACCAGCTTATCAAACCCGCTTTTTGGTTTTTCAACAAAGGCAGTAACCATGCTTTCATGGTCTGTTTGCAGGATGCCAAAACCCGGTACATCATTAACATGCACAGGTATGGTTGCAATAGATATATCAGCCTCGTTTTTAATGTGCTGGTCGATCATGTCTTCAAAATCCATCTGGTACAATTGATCGCCCGACAGGATCAGCACATAATCAAACTCATGCACCGCTAAGTGGTGCAGGCTTTGGCGCACGGCATCGGCAGTGCCCTGGAACCAGCCACCGCTGGTAGGTGTTTGTTCGGCAGCTAAAATATCAACAAAGGCTTCGCTGAAACTGCTAAAGTGGTAAGTGTTTTTAATGTGCTTATTTAATGATGCCGAGTTAAACTGCGTCAACACATAAATACGCGTAATGCCCGAATGCAGACAATTTGAGATCGGGATATCAACCAAACGGTATTTGCCAGCAATAGGCACAGCCGGTTTAGATCGGGTTGCAGTGAGGGGATACAATCGGCTGCCCTGGCCCCCGCCAAGAACAATGCAAATTACTTTTGATGTCATACTGTTGTTGTGTTTAAGCTGTGGTAAAGTTCCATATATTGTTTGGCAGACACATCCCATGAAAAATCAAGGGCCATCATCCGCTTACGTAGTGTTTGCAGTTGTTTGTCGTCATCAAAAAGCACTATTGCCCTGCTAATAGCGTAGCAAATATCCTCAACGCTGGTATTATTATAACGGATGCCATAACCGTTGGCATCGCCAAAATCAATTACTGTATCTTTTAATCCGCCGGTACTCCTCACCATAGGCATGGTGCCATACCTGAGCGAGTATAACTGGTTTAGCCCGCAAGGTTCAACCCGCGATGGCATGAGCAAAAAGTCGGATCCCGCATAAAACAGGTGCGCCAGCTCTTCATTATAGCCGATATAGACATTCGTGTCAGCAGGAAATTTTTCTTTTAGTTCCTGCAGGTCCATTTCCATTTGCGGTTCGCCGGCGCCTAATATTAAAAAGTTCACTTTACCGGCAAAATCGGCAAGACTGGTTTCTAATGCTTCGGCCAGCAGGTCGGCGCCTTTCTCAACCACCAAACGCCCAATAAATGTTATTAAAGGTTTTGCCGGGTCAAGGTTAAAACGTGCGCAAAGCGCCTCTTTATTTTTCTGTTTGCCTGCGGCGACCTTTGCCGCGTTAAATTTCTCAATGATCATTGGATCGGTAGCCGGGTTCCATACCTCGGTATCAATACCGTTGATGATCCCTACACCTTTTGCCCGCTCAATAAAGAACAGAAACTCCAATCCGTTTGAGTTAACCGTTAATTCTTCAAGGTAACTTGGCGATACAGTGGTGTATTTTGAAGCACAACGCACAGCAGATGCCAGCGGGTTAATGCCACCGCTCCAGTCTAATAAGCCGGCTTTAGTAAGGTCTATCTCCGGCAGGTAACCTACCTTATCCCACCCGAACGCTCCATGATATTGACCATTATGAATGGTGAAAACGGTCGGCGTTTTAGCCAGCCTTGTATATAGTTTTGAATATTGCAGTAAAAACGGAACCAAGCCCGAATGATGGTCATGGCAATGAATAATATCCGGCGATTGCTGCGAATAGCTGATCCAGTCTAAAAACGAGATCTGGAAAGCAATGAATTGCTCGGTCTCATCAGGGTAGCTGTAGATATTCTCGCGGTCTATCAGTCCGGGGATCTTTACCAGGTAAAGCTCAAACCCCAGCTTATTGGTTTTTTCTTTTAGGATTTCGAAATATAACCGGCGTGTACCTAATAGCGTAGCGCCCTGGAAAACAGTATCAAATTCATTTTCGCGGGTAAACTTGCGGTCGTAAAAAGGCATTACTACTGCGGCATTATGCCCGGCAAGGGTTTGATACTTTGGCAATGCGCCAACAACATCAGCAAGGCCGCCTACTTTGGCAACGGGGTAACACTCGGCACTCAGGTGAAAAATTCTCATCGGTTTCTATACTGCGATTAAGGTACTAAACATTCCCCTAAATAAACAAACACATATTTGGAAAAATGTGTTTTTAACAGTATAAATATTTAACCTAAGCGTTAATAAGATTATGATTTTGGCAATTTTTAATCTTTAGGAATATTTAAAATTTCGATTTTTGTAATTACCTATTATATAATTATGAAGTATTTTTATTAATGCGCCTCCAGCCAATTCAAGCCTGTGCCTATTTCAACAACAATAGGTACGGTAGTTTTTATAGCGTTCCGCATATTGTCAATGATGATAGGCTTAACAATTTCGATCTCGTTATTAGGCACATCAAACACTAACTCGTCATGCACCTGCATGGTCATACGGCTATCCAGTTTTTGTTCTTTCAGTTCGCGATGGATATTGATCATGGCAATTTTGATCATATCCGCCGCAGAACCCTGGATAGGCGCGTTGATGGCATTTCGTTCTGCGAAACCGCGTACCGTTTGGTTGGCCGAATTGATATCGCGCAGGTAACGTCTGCGCCCCATCAGCGTAGTAACGTAACCATTCTCGCGGGCAAAGTTCATGGTATCGCTCATGTATTGTTTAATGCCGGGGAATTGCGCGAAATAGTTCTCGATAATTTCGGCAGCCTCTTTACGCGGGATACCCAAATTTTGCGACAAACCAAATGCCGACTGCCCGTAAATGATCCCGAAGTTCACCGCCTTGGCATTGCGGCGCTGGGTGCTGTCCACCTGGTCTACAGCCACGCCATAAACATTGGCCGCGGTTGCGGTGTGGATATCTATGCCCTTGACAAAGGCATCCATCATGTTAGCGTCCTTGCTGATCTCGGCGATGATGCGAAGCTCTATCTGCGAATAATCGGCAGAGACAATACTGTGATCACTATCCCGCGGAATAAAAGCCTTACGCACCTCGCGCCCGCGCTCTGTACGGATAGGGATATTTTGCAGGTTAGGGTTGGTTGAACTTAAACGACCCGTTGCAGCAACCGCCTGGTTGTAGCTGGTATGCACACGACCGGTTTTTTGGTTTACCATCAACGGCAAGGCATCAACATAGGTTGATTTTAGTTTTTGCAACTGGCGGTAATCTAAAATATCACGTACAATGTCGCTCTTGGCAGCTAAAGACAACAAAACATCTTCGCCAGTTTGGTACTGGCCGGTTTTGGTTTTCTTGGCTTTAGGATCGAGCATTAGTTTCTCAAATAACACCTCGCCCAATTGCTTTGGCGACGCGATATTAAAACGAACGCCAGCTTTTTCATAAACCGTTTTCTCTAACGCCGCTACGTCGGTTTCCAGTTCTTTAGAAAACTCTTTTAAGGTATTATGATCAATCTTTACGCCTTCATGCTCAATATCTGCCAGTACATAGATCAGGGGGTTCTCAATTTTATGCAGCAGGTCATCTGCACCTACCGATTTTATCTTGGGTTCAAATACTTCTTTTAGTTGCAGGGTAATGTCGGCATCTTCCGCGGCGTATTCTTTTATTTTCTCTATCTCTACATCGCGCATATTGCCCTGGTTCTTGCCTTTAGGGCCTATCAGTTCGGTAATGGATACCGGTTTATAGCCCAGATAGTTTTCGCTCAGCACATCCATACCATGGCGGGTATCAGGGTCGATGATGTAATGCGCCATCATGGTATCGAACAAGTCGCCGCAAATTTGCACGCCGTACCATTTCAGCATCAGGATATCAAACTTCAGGTTCTGCCCGATCTTGCCAATAGCCGGGTTTTCCATTACTTCCTTAAATTCGTCGACAATGGCCTGTACCTCTTTCTGATCGACAGGCACGGGCACGTACCAGCCCTCGGTAGCTTTTACCGAGAACGACAGGCCTACCAGTTCGCAGTTGTTAGCGTCGGTGCCGGTGGTTTCGGTATCAAAACAAAAGCTTTTTTGCTGTTTAAGTATGGCTATCAGTTCCGCACGTTTTTCTTTGGTATCGGCCAGGTGATATTGATGCTCAACATTATTGATGTTTTTTGCGGCAGTTTCAAACGCAGGCTCTTTGATGTCCTGAATATCCACCGTCATTGTTGTGCGGCCTTCGGCAACCGGTGCCCCAAACATATCTATTTGCGTACCTGCTGATACCGCTTTTATCTCGGTAATACTAAAGTCATCGCCAAAAACACGGCGGCCAAGGGTTCTAAACTCCAGTTCAGCAAAAAGGGGTTCTAACAACTCTTTGCTTGGCGCACACATTTCTAAGCCTGCCTCATCCAGTTCGACAGGCGAATTCAGGTTGATGGTAGCCAGTTTTTTAGACATCAGCCCCTGTTCGGCAAAGGTTTCTACGTTTTCTTTAAGCTTGCCTTTAAGCTCGTGGCTATGTGCAATGATCTCTTCAACACTGCCGTACTGCTTGATCAACGTTTTTGCTGTTTTCTCGCCAACGCCGGGAATGCCGGGGATGCCGTCAACCGCATCGCCCCATAGACCCAGGATATCAATTACTTGTTCAGGGCGCTCAATCTCCCATTTGGCCAATACCTCGGGTACGCCCAAAATCTCCATTTCATTACCCATGCGGGCAGGCTTGTAAATAAAAATATTGTCGGACACCAGCTGTGCAAAGTCCTTATCAGGCGTCATGCAGTAAACCTGGTAACCTTTTTGTTCGGCTTTTTTGGCGAGGGTGCCAATAATATCATCAGCCTCATAACCATCGGCGGTTATTACCGGGATATTAAAGCCCAATATTACTTTTACAATATACGGCAGCGCTGCCGAAAGATCTTCGGGCATGGTTTCGCGGTGCGCTTTGTAGGCGGCAAAATCTGTATGGCGTTCGGTAGGGGCGTCGGTATCAAAAACAACCGCCATGTGGGTAGGCTTTTCCTTTTTTAATACGTCAAGCAAGGTATTGGTAAAGCCCATTACTGCCGATGTGTTTAAACCACCCGACGTAAAACGCGGTGTTTTACTTAAAGCAAAATGCGCCCGGTATATCAGGGCCATACCATCTAAAAGGAAAAGCTTTTTCATGAGTGTGATTTCACAGATTATTCTAAGATTACACCGATTATTTATGATTCTACCGATGCGTATCACATCGGCAAAATACGGTGCGTTTCAAAAATACAATTTAGTTATCCACTAAATCAATTCATGAAACCATTTTTTTAAATCATAAAATCTGCAAAATCAAAATAACCCAATCTGTGAAATCTTAGAATAATCTGTGAAATCAAAAAACTATGACCAAAAACCTTTCACATTAATTTGCGATGAGGTATAACCCTGCTGTTTCAGCATTTTACGCAATTGTGCCACCATGGTATCATTACCGGTAATATAAAAGGCCACATCATGCAGGGTGTACGGCTGACCGATAACCCATTCCATTAAGCTGTTATGACCATATTTATCCTTACGTAAAATGGTTTGCAGCGGCGACCGGAAATACTCGCTAAACTGTTTGCTGTGGCCCTCGTTATTCATGGCTACCGCACCGGCAAAACGTGTTACGGGCACTGTCATTTGCTGTAAAGCCAGCAGATGGCCCAGGCTGCTTTCGTCGCCAAGCGCGATAACGGTTTTCAGCGCGTCGGGCTGCTGGTGGCTGGTACCTGTTTTCAGATAGCTTACCTCATTGCCTTTGCTAAGCGAGCGTGCCCAGTTACTGCCGGGGCCGTTGTGCGCCGCATCTACAAATATGGTGCAGGTGCATATTTCGGCATCCCAGCATGAGGGGGTGTAATCGCGATAGGTTAAGGCGTCTACCTTAAATTTAATGTAGGGCACCTCGGTCCACGCGGTCATATCTATATTGGGTAAATGCAGGTCGATCTCTATTAATGTGCCGGGCTGCCAGAAACGGACATCCAATACGCGGCCGGTGCCTAATATTTTCGATTCGAATAAACTGCCCGCCCGTCTTTTTAATTTTTGTATAGTTGATGTTTCCATACTTGTATATTTTTATAATACAAAGAAACAGGGTTTAAATACAAAATAAATTAGCAGTATTGCGACAATGATTGGACTATTTAAGGTATTTGTTCCGAAACTCAAGCGGAGTTACACCCTGCGAATTTTTAAAGAGTCGCGAAAAATAGGTATGGTCCTGGTAGCCCAGTGTATGTGCAATTTCCTTGACGTTTTGCGTGCTGTAAAATAAAAGTCGCTTGGCTTCAAGCATCACTTCGTTCATGATCAAATTGCTTACTGAGAAACCGGTGATCTTTTTCAGCACCTCGTTTAAATAGCCTTCTGTTACATTCATCAGTCCCGCGTAAAACGACGGGCTTTTATGGGTGATCAGATTATCTGCAAGCAGGGTTTTAAACTGACGGGCCAGCTCTGCCGAACGTGAAGCTTTTGCGGCATCATCATTTTCCTTACAATAATATCCTGCAATTAAACCTGCATAGGCCTGCATAAGTGAATAAGCTATTTGTAACTGAAAGGGGTCTTCATTGCTTTCCCTGAATTTTTCATTGAGCAAATGCATTAGCTGATTGGCCTGCTCATATTGTTGTTTATCCAGGCTTATCGGTTGCTGCAACAGCAGCCGCCCTTCAAATACGTCACGATATTCGGTTGGTACTAAAGCAGTATCAACCGCAAGGTACCATCCCTGGGCAACTTTATTGCTGATACGGTGGTGTACCTGCCCCGGCAAGATGTAATAAATGCGATATCCGCTAAAATGCAGCTCATGAAAATCTATCATCAGCGAAGCAGAGCCGCTGTCCAGCAGAAAAAACAAGTAATGGTCGTCGCGGTGTGCGCCTATCGGTTCAATTTCTTTTGGCTCATCACCCAGGCTAAAATACCGCATCTCAAGGCCGTTGTCGGCCCTGTGTTTAAGTTGATGCATGGGGATGTGCTTCGCTGCCAAAATTTACCGGTTTATTTAAATGAACATTGCGGTATATGGTCATTAACCATACCTGTAGCCTGCATAAAAGCATAGCAGATAACACTGCCAAAAAACTTAAAGCCGCGCTTCTTCATGTCTTTGCTTATGGCATCAGATATCTCTGTGGTAACAGGTGTAATGCCCGATAAATTATTAATGGTTTTACCATCAGGCATAAAACCGTACAGGTATTTATCAAACGAGCCGAACTCTTTTTGCATTTCGATAAATAACTGAGCGCATTTTATGGCTGCCAGTATTTTCAACCGGTTACGGATAATACCTGCATCCTGCATCAATCGCTCTACATCTTCGTTATCAAAGGCGGCGACTTTATGCACGTCAAAATCGGCAAAGGCTTTGCGGTAATTTTCGCGCCGGCGCAAAATAGTGATCCAGCTTAATCCGGCCTGTGCCGCTTCTAAAATTAAAAACTCGAACAGTATTTTATCGTCATGGGTTTCCCTGCCCCATTCTTCGTCGTGGTATTTAACGTATAGTTCGTCTGTTCCGCACCAACTGCACCGTTTAATTTCAGTTTGCATTTTTTAGTTTTTGAATTTTGTAGAGACACAATACATTGTGTCTCCCACTGTACTGATCTCCCACTGCGCAAATTATTCTTTTAATTTGGTTATGGCAATTTTAGACGCAACGTATTGCGTCTCTACTCCGACATTAAATCCGTTGAATTTGATTTTTCCTAATGGGATAAAATTAAGAAATCCGTTACCTTTACAAGTGACAAATCTTAAAAAATGGAAACTTTATCGCCCAATATTTTCACTAATGATATGAAAGCGACCATCACTTTTTATCAGTCGCTTGGTTTTAAGATCACCATGTCGGTACCCGAAATGGGTGATGACCTGGTGTGGGCCATGATGGTAAACGGCGGCGTGACCATGATGTTTCAAACCTACGAAAGCCTGGCAGATGATCTGCCGGAGATATCAAGACAGGATGGCGGATCGCTTTTGTTATACATCAATTTAAAAGATATCCGTAGCTTTTTTGAGCAGGTAAAAGACAAAGTAATCGTTTTAAAAGGACTTGAAACCACCTTTTACGGCGCTACCGAATTTTCTATAAAAGACAACAACGGCTATGTGCTTACCTTTGCCGAGCACGAGTAATATTCATTATAATGATCAACTTTAAGCGTACCGACCATATTAACATTTGTGTTGCCCCCGAGCAACTGGAAGCCGCAAGGCAATTTTATACCACGGTATTCGGGCTTGAACCTACCCAACGGCCCGACCATATTTTTGACAAGCCCGGTTACTGGTTTAACATGGCCGATATTCAATTGCACATAGGTGTTGAACAACCCGTCGGGCGCACGTTCAGGCATACCGCTTTTGAAATTACTAACCTGGATTTTGCACGTAAACACCTGGAAGCAAACGGTATTACCATAGACGAAGAACCAATTATTGAAGGGCGCGACCGCTTTACCTTTCTTGATCCGTTTGGTAACCGGATGGAATTGCTTGAATATCACCGGTAGGAATGATTTATTGACGCCGCAATAAACCAGCGGTTATGTAAAAATACCATATCAGTATTTGCAATTACTAAAATTGCCCATTATCTTAACATTACCAATATTTACCTCAAAATAAATAAGTTATGAAAAACGGGATCCGCATTTTTGCAGCGCTGTTATCTGTTGCTGTTATTGCCTTTATCATATCATGGAAACCATCCCCCAAAACAAAAAGTGCTGTTAATGTTGCCGCCACGCCATTAAACGGACGTTATTTGTTTGCTGCCGTACCGGGTGTGCGCGATTATTTAGGCTACGGTGGTCATGGTTTACTGGTTTTTGATATTGATCATGGGCATCAATTTGTTAAACGGATCCCATTTAAGGGCCTGCACCCTAATGGGCAGCCGTCAAATATTAAAGGCATAGGGGTAAGTATTCCGTTGCATAGTGTATATGTTACTACATTGGAGGGTTTGCAGCGGATAGACTTGGTAACCGGTAAACTGATCTGGGAAAAGCAAATTCCGGATGGCTGCGACCGCTTATCCGTAGCACCTGATGGCAAGACCATGTACCTGCCATCGCTGGAGAGCCATTACTGGAATGTTGTGGATTGCGAAACCGGCAATATCATAAAACGGCTGGATGGTTTTAACGCGTCGCATAATACCATTTACGCGCTGTCAGGCAAGCATGTTTACCTGGCCGATCTGAAAAACACGATGGTAAAAATAGCCGACCCTAAAACCAATACTGTTACCGCCGAAGTAGGCCCTTTTATCAACTTTGTGCGCCCCTTTACTATTAACGGTAGCGAAACCCGCATTTTTGTTAACTGTAATGACCTGCTGGGTTTTGAGGTTGGCGACCTGACCACCGGCAAAAAGATCAAACAGGTTGTTGTTGAGGGCTGGGACAAAGGCTCGGTTAGGCGGCATGGCTGTCCGAGCCACGGCATTGGCCTTACGCCCGACGAAAAAGAAATATGGTTAAGTGATGGGGCAAATATGCGCATGCATGTGTTTAGCGCGGTCGAACCTTATCAGCAATTAACCACCATACCACTGCAGGATATGCCGGGTTGGATAACTTTTACCATAGATGGGAAATACGCCTATCCGTCAAGCGGCGAAGTGATAGATGTAAAAACCCGTAAAGTGCTCACCATTTTAAAAGACGAAAATTATAATTCTGTTGAAAGCGAAAAGCTTTTAGAAATAGATTTTAAAGACGGCAAACCCGTTAAGGCAGGCGATCAGTTTGGTGTAGGCAGGGTAATGCGGTAGAAATTATCAAACAATTTTAAGGGTAAAAATCCGTTAACATATATAAATTCCGGTTCGCCAATAAAACAATGTATTACTATCTGCTTCCAATTTTTTTAATCAATTAAATATCCGGATTAAAGGCGACGTATATTTAAAGCTTGTTAGATTTTTCAAACATGTGTATAAGGGGGGCAGCAGCTTTTATAAACCGGAATAAGTTATTTTTCATTTTGCTTTTTACGCTTATCGCCGGCTTTGATCATACCGGCTATGCACAATCATGTCCTATCGCCAATTTTGCACAGGCCGGAACCAATACCAGTTGCTTATTAAATGATGTTCAGTTCACAGATACATCTACCGGTTCAATCGTAACGTCCTGGTATTGGGATTTTGGAGATGGCAGCACATCTGCAGCACAAAACCCGCTGCACACTTTTAAAGGCGGAACATATACTGTAAAACTGGTTGTTACCAACAACGGCGGATGTTCTTCAAGTAAAAGCCAGGATATAACGGTTATTCCAAAATTGGCTACCTCTTTTGACGCGCCGGCTACAACTTGCCCCGATGTCCCCGTTAAAATTACAGATCATTCTACCATAACTAACGGCACCATAGCCAAATGGCAATGGACCTTTGACGACAATACCCCCGAGGTTGATATGACCACAAATGCGCCGTTTACGCATACGTTCACTACCCCGGGCGTTCACCAAATATCCTTGCAGGTATTTTCGGCAGCAAATTGTGTGAGCGATGTTTATACGAAAAGTATTACCGTACTGACCGGCCCCACAGCTGATTTTACATTACCCGATGCCTGCGAACTGGATGGCGCACAGTTTACAAACCTGTCTCTAGCGCCTGATGGTACAACCACAGGTTTAACCTACCAATGGGACTTTGGGGATGGCAGCACATCAACAGAACAAAACCCTGTACACCGTTATACCAAAGCCGCCAGTTATCCTGTTAAACTCATCGTCAATTCGCCGGGTGCCTGCCAGCAGGGCCATGCTTCAAAACTATTTACAGTTAACAGCCAAAACCCGGGCACGACTTTTACCGTGCTTAGCCCCGAAGTTTGCAACGGCGACAGTGTTTCTTTTCAGGATAATTCACAACCCGCCATTGGCAATATTACCCGGCTTGAATGGATCCTGGATAATGATAATCACCCGGCAACTACAATAGCTTTTGATAAAGCCGAATTGCGGAGCGATAAGATCTATCATTTCATGTATCCTTTAAACGCCACCACATCACCACAGGTTTACCATGTGGTGTTACGGGCCTACACCGGGCAATTATGTTACAGCGATGCATTACCGCAAACGGTAACCATTAATCCTATCCCGACAGCTACACTTACTTACAACGGCAGCGCCATTGCCGACTCAATCGTACTCTGCCAAAACGACGCGCCTGTAAATATTATAGCTACGCCCAGCACCAACGGCACATCAACTTTTTCAGGTACGGGCATAACATCCGCAGGGGTGTTTGATCCTAAAGTTTCCGGGGCGGGGTCTTTCACCATTAATTATTCATTTGTGGATAATACAGGCTGCACCTATACCACCAGTTTTAAAGTTTCGGTAACCGCCATGCCAACCATTAGCATGGAGGCGACAGCCGGCGTATTTGAGGGCGGCCAGTTAAAATTGAACCCAACAATTACCGGCAATAACTTAACTTATTCATGGTCGCCAACAACAGGTATCAGCGATGCGACGATTGCAAATCCTGTTTTTATGCCGGCAGAAAATACAACTTATACCCTTACGGTAACGTCGTCGGGCTCGGGTTGTTCGGCGACGGCACAGGTTACCATATCGGTTTTAAAAAACATTATCGTGCCCAATACTTTTACGCCTAATAATGATGGCATAAACGATACCTGGGAGATCCAGTATTTAAACACCTATCCGGGTGCTACCGTTGATGTATTTAACCGGTACGGCGCAAAGGTCTTTTCGTCCATCGGTTATCCAAAACCCTGGGACGGCAAATGGCACGGTGCCGACCTGCCTTTTGGCGTGTATTATTACATTATCAATACCAAAAGCGGCCGTAAGCTGATGAGCGGCAGTGTCACTATCGTCAGGTAAATGCCGGATAGTAGCCTGATCTTTATTATTTTTACCGGGTGCAAAGCAAAAGGAAAAAAGACGCCGTGTTTATGATTGGTTTTATTATCGGCATGGGTTGGGGGATAGTTTTACACCACCTTGGCCTGGGTGCTGCATTTGGCGTGATACTGGGCCTTGCACTAAGAGAAACCTACGAACGCAAAACCAACCGGTTTTAATGGCTATGCAGCTTATCTGCCGAATGATATATGATACTGTAACCTGCAGATCCATCCGTTTGCTGGCGACCTGTCCTGGTATTTAACTTAAGCGATTTTTGCGATAATATTCCGTCTTTTAATTGAAGATCTAAGTTTAAAGTATCTTTCATCCCTTCCTGCATAAAGCTCCAAACGGCGTGGATGGTATCTCCTTTTACAGTGCCCGCTAAGGTGCCTTTGCGGCTGTCTTTTTGGTAGGGCAGCCAGTTCATTTGCCCGCTTACTTTATCACCGTGTATAACCAGTTCAATGCTGGTGCTGTCTTTGCCTTCTGTATTCAGGAAACATAATGAGGATACATCTGCTTTGCTGTTATTTACCGCGGTGTCTTTTGCCGGTGTATCCATTTTAGTTAAACTATCTGTAGCATCTATTTTGGTTTTTGGCGACGAGCATGATGCCATCAACAAGCCTAACGCGCAACCTAATATCAAATATTTCATGATACTACAACAGTAATAAAAGCGTAAAAGTTTGGTGCTGGCTTTTTAGCGGCCGGTATTCAGGTTCTTTTTTTATAGGTTTGCCGGTGATGAAACACGTACTGGACAATCCGATCTTTAATGCTCTGGCTTCGGGGAATCAAACGCTTGCCAAAGGCAGCGGCCCTGTTAAATATTTTGATAAAGACGTTGCACCATTTATAGGGTTCAGCGAAGATTCGCAGGAAAATTTTGACGCGGCTTATGATATGATCTCGCGCCAGAACCCGCTGATATTTGTTTCACGGGACAGGACGATCACCCAAAGCAGGTGGACGGTATTACAACAAATTCCCGGCTGGCAGATGGTATATACCGGTGATGCGTTTGATGTGGACACCACTAATCTTGTTGCGCTAACTGACGACCATGTACCACAGATGATTGAACTTACCAAACTCACCAACCCGGGGCCTTTTGGATTGCATACCATAGATTTTGGACATTATTACGGTATTTTTGAGGGAGATAAACTGGTTGCAATGGCCGGTCAGCGGCTAAACCCGTTACCCTATGCCGAGATCAGCGCTGTTTGTACCCACCCCAATCATAATGGTAAAGGCTATGCCCGGCAGTTGATGCAATTTCACGTTAACCGCATCAAGCAAGCAGGCGAGATCCCATTCCTGCACGTACGTGATGACAACACCCGCGCTATTAAAGTATACCAAGACCTGGGCTTTAAAATATTCGGCGAAGTGAATTTTTATATCTTGGCCAAATAGAACTACCGGCTTAAACGCACAAGGGGTAGAATTGATCGATTCTACCCCTTGTTTTTGGTCATTTTATGATTACCAGCTTAAACTTACATGGATCCCGTCGGGGCTGTTATCATAACCCAGGAAAAGGGTATTTGATGATGCATCCCAAGAGCTTTGCACATTGGTGATGGTTTGACCTTTACTGTCGGTAAGTGTAATTTGTTTAGCTTTTGCCGGCAGTAGCACGCGCGTAGCATTTACTGTATTTACAGGGCTTTTGGCTACAAAACTATATTCACGGGCTTGAACCTTTTCGTCATACACCCTTGATGCCGATGCCAGTACCTGTGGCTTAGCTTTGTTTACTACACGTTTTACATCATATAAATAAGCCTGTTCGCCGGGGTTAACTACTTTCTCTGCAAGCACCGGCAATTGCGGGTCGAACAGGTCTATCACCGGGCCTTTAACCGTGTAAGGCTTGGTATCCTCGTTTTCATTCAGTACCGCTACAATGTCATACGGGCCACGCTCTAAATACATGTTGTTTTTAAATTCCAGTTTACCGGCTTTGCTATCGGTTTCATAAGCTTGTTTAACCGTGTTGAGGTAACTGGCATCATTATTAGGCTGCATTACAAAGTCTTTAGGGTTTTCCCTCATCACGTACACAGTTCCTAAGCCAACTTTAAATTTTTGTTTGCCGCTTGCAGGGTCAATACCCAGTAGTTTAAACAAATGCTGTGACGGCGCGGTGAAATTATTGCCCTTGGTGTCCCACCATTCCATTACAGATTGGTAAGGATCATCATCTTTACCTACATAGATCAGCACACCGCCTTTTTTTACCCAGGCCGCTAGTTGCTCATGTATGGCAGCACTGATAGGCTTCATATTGGCGTAGCTCATCACCAACACCTTGATATCTTTTAAGGTAGCCGGGTAAGCCAGGTTTTCCATATGTACGGTTTGTACCGGGATGCCGTGTTTTACCAAAGGCATGGTCTGTCCGTAGAAAATTGAAAATTGCGGGTCTTCAAATCCATTGTGCGTAGGGAAACGCTGGAACATCAGCGAATTACTCATCAATACCCCAATACCGTTAACCCCCGTTACTTTATTGGCAGATACCGGGATGCTGTTTAAAGAGTTCACCATGATCTGCATTTGGGTAGAATAATATTTAGGGATGTACACACTCGAGTCGCTGTTGGCTAAGCGGTATTTGCCGGTGTAAATACGCTCGGGCCACGGCATAACCTCGTAATTGGCAACCACAGGATACAATAGCTTGGCAGAAAATGTCGCCTGATAATTACGCTTGTAGTCTGCCCAATCGCGGTGGGCATCTTCAATCGGGTCTGTTAAAAAGAAAAGTTTACGTTTGGTAGGCGCGGTCATAGATACCATCGACCCATATTCAAGAAAAGCGTTCTCGAAAACCCGCTCTTTGCGGTCTCCGTTAAAATAGGTCGCCTCGCGCGAGGTGCCTGTCCAAACCTGGGCTATATAACCATCAATACCGGGCAACGATGCCAGGCTGGCTTCAGGGCTTACTATCTGCCACGATGAATAATTTACCAGCGAGTGCGTAGCGATATATATATTTATGCTGATGCCTTTGCTTTTGGCGTAAGCCTTAGCATAGTCTGACACCTGTTTAATAGCGTTATAATACAGGTGATATTTTAACTTGCTTGAAAGATAAGTGTTCTCCGGGCTTTCGTCCTGTGGTTTCCAGGGGAAGCCGTAATACTTTTGCCATTCGGCTTTAAAAGGTTCGCTATAGCCGCCGCGTGCCCAAAATTCGGGCTCTTCTAAAAATATCTCTTTAATACCTACGTCAATAACACGTTTCATTACCGCGGTTTGCATGTATTTAATAAACACATCGGTAGGTACCACATAAGGGATATTATGGCCGTGCATAATGGGCTTGCCGTTTTTTTCAACCTGTGCCAGGTCGAGGTGGTTTACGCCATCCCATTTACCCAAAAAGAAATCGTCATAACTGCCCCAGGCAATACCGGTCATAAAAGCGGTTTGGTAACCATGATCCCGCCATGACTGTACTCGCTGCTCGAAGGTCATATTCGGATGATCATTGGTACCGTAAACAATGGCCATATCAGATCGTACATCAATTTGCGGGATCCAGGGGCTGCCTGTCTGGAAAGCGGTTTTTTGCGGAAGTTCTGCCGGCTTTACCTGCGCCGATGCCGCAAGTGATGATGCCGCAAAACTTAAAAGGAGGAGCGTTTTCTTCATATAGTTTAAATTGCCGATAAATGTTTGTCATTCAGCATAGCAAACGTCTATCTATAAAATAATCAGGTGGTTTATTGTGGTTAAAAGCAGCCTGCAAGTTAAAAACTTTTTTATCTGCTGATTATTTGCGACAGGTTTTTTACAGAGCAAGTTAATGATGCAACGCAGGCGCGTTAAAGCCCAGCTTATTCAACCCGTTTTTAACATCCGGGTTGCTCATAAAAAGCTTCCATAATAGGCCGGTGCGGTAATTTTCTATCATTACTATTATCGGCCCCTGGTCTATGGCCAAATAGGTTTTTGCATACCAGTCATGCTGTTGGTTAAAGGCGTCGATAAAACCATATTCGCCCCAGATCTTATCGCCCAGGTCCTCATAAAAATGCCGTAAGGCCTGCATGACATATTGCGGCGCGTAAGGAAACGCAGATAAGGCCGCCGTTGGTGTAATTACACCAAGATCATTTGTGGGCGAGTGCCCCGAATAGCCCTGCCAGCTATCGCTTGCTGTCAGGCCCCAGCAATTAATACCGTAGCCTTTATACTTTAACGGATTTTCGATACAGTACTCCCGGTTTATCAGGGTATGGTTTACAGCCTGCTGCCAGTAGTCGGCATATTGATCTTTCAACCCATGCGGATCTAATCCTAAAAAAGAATACTGGGTCCAGAATAGCGGTCCGCCATAATCAGGCCCCAAAGGCAAAGTATATTTATTGTAATAGGTTTTACCGTTGATGAAAGTATTACTGCCCGGCCAGCCTTCGGTATAAACGGTTTTACTGATAGCATGCGTTGGCGAAGAAGCAGCCATTACATAGGTGATCAAGCATTCGTTCCATCCCTTTATGGGCATATTCATGTCCCAGTTGTAATCAGGGCTCCAGTGCCAATACAGCACGTTTTTGTTTTGGGTGAACCAATTCCATTCCACATTATCCCATAATTGTTTAATTTTTACGCGGATGTCTTTTTCAACAGCGTTATTGGCGGTATAATATTGCTGTGCGGTTAACAAGCCCTGAAACAGGTATGATGTTTCTACAATATCGGCGCCATCGTCTTTCTTACTAAAGGGGATCACTTTTCTTGTTTCGCCATTTAACCAGTGCGGATAAGCGCCATGAAAGCGGTCGGCTTTTAACAGAAAGTCGATGATCTTCAAGGTATGCGCGGCGGCTTCTTTTCGTGGAATAAATTTACGTTCGGCCGCTACAATAGTTGCCATAATACCAAAACCTGTGCCGCCGGTTGTTACAACGTTATCGCCAAAGCTTCTGCTTGTGGTGTTACGCTCACGCGCCATGCCGCTTACGGGATGGGCAAAATCCCAAAAGTAGCGGAAGGTTTGTTTCTGCACCAGTGTGAGCAGTTGGTCGTTTGACAAGTTCTTCCTGATAGTCAGATCGGCGGCTATTTGCGTTTGCGCGTAACTATTCGCGCTACATAAAATCAAAAGCGCATAACATAAAAGCAGCAAACTGTTTTTCGGCATTGGCAACATATACAGGTTTATAATGGTCTATGCAATTTAGCAATGATAAATATAAACCAATTTATTAAGGTGTAAGTTCTTTAAGGTGCAGCGTGCTTTTTATGACAGCTTTGATCAGGTTAAAGCCATTATTACTGTTGGTAAATAAAATGATACCGTTTTTAGACTGCGGCAATAAGATGATCAAAGTTTTCACACCATCGTCTGACCCGGTATGCATCAGCAAGTATCCGCCGCTTTCTAACGGCATCATTACCTCCCAGCCAAGCCCCATATTTTCAACAGTGCCTTCTTTCATTTTTACCTGCGGGGTTGCCATTTCTGCGAATGTTTTATGAGATATGGCGGTGCCATTTAAAACAGCAATTGCTAATTTAGTGTAATCGCCTATGGTAGTCACCAGCCAGTCGGCAGCAATAGTTTGGGTGATCTTAACCATTTTTATCCTGTCGCCTTTATCGCCATGAGGGTCGGCAAAGCGGGTAGAATCTAACTGGTTACTCCATCCATAGCGGGTGCTTTTCATCCCCAAAGGGGTAAACAAGGCAGCATCGGCCAATTGTTGTAAAGTGCGGTGGAACTTGTTTTCCAGGGCATGACGCAGGTATTCAAACCCCTCGCCCGAATAACCGTATTTGGTGCCGGGATCAAACATAAAGGCCAGCTTTTTATCCGGGTTTTGCGAACGCCAGTTAGGGAAACCGGTTTGATGGCTTAATATAATGCGGGTTGTTAATTTTTTATACCTGGGGTCATCTTTCAGGTCAGGGTCTACCCAGTATTTATAAAGCGGTTCGTCCAGATCAAGTTTTCCTTCATCCATCAGTTTTAAAGCAGTTAGTGCAGTAACCGGTTTGGTTAAAGAGGCAACATTAAATAACGTATTTATTGGGGCAGATCTGCCATTATCAAAACGGTCAAATACTTTCATTTGCTTTATCTTACCACTCTCGATTAGGCTCGCCGCAACAATGGGCACCTTATAACGTTTCATGAGGGCAGGGATACTGTCGAGGCTGTTTGATGGCAGCGGTGAATTAGTTACCTGCGCTAACAAAAAGTTGCCTTTTACTAAAAGTAAACAAACAAATGTCAGCCTTAATACTTTATGTGCAATGCGTGTCATCTCCGGCTTTTATAACATAAGACCTATAAAAATACCTGTTGGTTACAAGTTTGTTTTACTGGGTTTTCAAAACGGGTTATTTTATCTATAATTATCACATAAATCTTTTTTCCGTATGGGTGTTATTTTACAGGCGTTTTATTGGGATTGTCCCGAACAGGAGAACCGTGAATTTGAATGGTGGAACTTTTTAAAGGATAAAACCCCGGAATTAAGCCAGGCCGGCTTTACGGCCTTATGGCTCCCCCCTATTGGCAAAGCCGCCCAGCAAAGATCTATGGGATATAACCCTTTTGATTATTATGACCTGGGCGATTTTGACCAGAAGGGCGGTGTAAAAACATGGTTCGGTAATGAGGCGGAATTAAAAGCTTTGATAGCAAACGCGCATCAACATAAACTTGACGTTTATGTTGATATGGTGCTTAACCATAATGACGGCGGCGAACCTGAAATAAACCAAATGGATAATGTTTCGCGCAAAACCAGCTTCAACCCGGCAAGCGGTAAATTCCCCCGGAACTGGGAGTGCTTTCATCCATGCAGGTATGAAACCATGGACGAAAGTTCATTTAGCGACATGCCCGACCTTTGCCATCGTAACCCCGATGTTTATACCGCTGTTTTAGAATATTCGCGCTGGCTGTTAGAAGATATTGATGTGGATGGCTTTAGATACGATTTTGTAAAAGGCTATGGTGCTTGGATGGTAAGAGCTATACAGGAGATGAGAAGCCTGAAGGGCAATGCCGAATTTAATCCTTTTGGGGTGGGCGAATGCTGGGACAGCGACCGTAATATCTACGACTGGCTCGCCGAAGTAAACACCTGGAACGACAACCCTATCAACGCGTTTGATTTCCCGCTGCGGTACAGGCTGAAAGATCTTTGCATGGATCCTAATTTCAGTTTAAAAACTTTGACTGAACGCGGCACTTTACTAACAGATGGCTTTGCGGGTACGGCAGTTACTTTTGTTGAGAACCATGACGTGGTACGAGGAGACGCGGTAGTCAATGATAAAATGCTGGCTTATTCTTATATCCTGACCCATGAGGGTTATCCCTGCGTTTTCTGGCAGGATTATTTTAACTGGAACCTGGCGCTTGAAGGGACAGCTAACGGGATAGACGCGCTGATAAAGACCCATGAAAAATACGCCGGCGGCAATACTACTATTTTGCACGCTGATGATAACTTATACATTATTCAGCGCGGCGGATGGGGCGAACAGCCGGGCCTTATTTATGTTTTAAATACGGCCCATACCTGGAATGGTACCTGGGTTAAAACACAATGGAAAAACCAGAAGCTTTCCCCGGTTGCATGGTGGAGTAATACCGATACCGCCATGCCCGAAAACAAGCAAACCAATGTTTATGGCTGGGCCGATTTTTGGGCACCACCACGCGGATATACAGTTTATGTGCCTGTAACAGTTTAAATTGATAAAAAGGTTTTTAATATTTGTAATAGCCTTAATTCTATGCCTGTGAAAAATCAAATCTTTAAAATAGCGCTTGTTGCCTGTGCCTTGTTTGCTTTCAGTGCCTCTTTTGCCCAATCAAAATTGATCCGGAACCTGGCCGCGGGTAAGCACCAAACATTGGTAACCTATGGCACCAGCCTTACCCAGGCAGAGGGTGGCCGTGCCTGGGTTGATTCCGTCAATAAGGCTTTAAATAAACAATATAATGGCTTACTAACCATTATTAATACTGCCAAAGGCGGCAGGTGGTCCACTTGGGGCGTGCAGAACCTGGAGGATAGCGTCATCAAAAAAGCACCTGATGCCGTGCTGATCGAGTTTGCGATGAATGACGCTTTTGCCGATTACAAGACCAATGTTGAGGTAGCCAGGCTCAACCTTAATTACATGATCGACCGGATCAAATTGTATAAACCGGAGTGCGAGGTGATATTGCAGACCATGAATATCCCATTAAATGAGCACGGGCAAACACGCCCCAATATTTTGGCTTATTACCAAATGTACCGGGATGTTGCAAAAGCCAGGAAACTGCTATTGATAGATCATTACCCGCACTGGAAAGAACTGCTTGATAAAGGTATAGATGCCTATATCAAAGCCGTGCCCGATGGTATCCATCCCGGCGTTGAGGCCTCAAAACAGATCATTGCGCCGTACGTGATAAAAAGGCTGGAAGATAAATAGCCGGTTAGTTTGCCCTTTTTATTAGGAAGTGCTTTTGGTACTCCATCGGGGTTTCGCCTTTTACGGCTTTGAATTTGCGGTTAAAGTAAGATACGTTATTGAAGCCCGAATCAAGGCTGATCTGCGAGATACCCATATTGTTATTTTGCAACAGCTTGCAGGCGTAGCCTATCCGTAGGTCTATCAAAAATTCTGACAGGGTTTTGCGGGTAAACTTTTTAAAGTAACGGCAAAATGCCGATGGCGATAAATAGGCCACCGAGGCCACCTCATCCAACGAAAGATCCCTTTTGAAATTCTCAAGGATATAATCATAAACCTTGCTCATTCTTGATGAATCGTCAAAGTTAAGGTCGTGCAAAAATCCGGGGCTTGACAATAGCGTATAATCTGCCGACTGCGAGAGCAGATGCAGGATATTAAGCAATTCGATAACCGTTTCGGTAGCATTTTTATTTACCAGCGCGGTTATCTTTTGCGTTAAAGCGGCTTTTGTTTTTTCATTAAATACAATTCCCTGCGATGAGCGTTGCAACAGGTCTTTAATGGCCATGAAAGGTTTCCGGTCGAAAAAGCCGGCGCCTAAAAAGTTCTCATTGAACTGGATAACCACCTGCTTTATCGCCTCGTTTTTGCTGAGGCCACGGGTGTAAAAAGTATGGGGCAGGTTAGCGCCGAACATGCAAAGGTCCGCGGCCGAAAATTCGGTAATACTATCGCCAACTATTCGTTGACCCGTACCTTCTAAGATCAAAATGATCTCGTACTCGGCATGGGCATGAAAAGGGAAGTCGTTATACTTAAAACGCTCTTCCTTAACAACAAAAAGGTTTTCAGGGCTTACAATATTCTCACGAAAGATCCTCATAACGCAGTGCTTAACAGCTCGTGTTTGTGAGGATTAAAACTACTAATTAATTTGAAAATTCAAGCTGTCTAAATCAATCGTAGCAATGGGTTTAAAACCCATCGCTATATCAACCATATCAGTTGGCTTTTTCAGGCATCCACACCTGGTATGGCGCACCTGATACACGATTGCCCAACGCGTAAAAAGGTACAGCTGTAAATTTCACGCTTTCGCCCGTGCTGTTGGTTGCCTGGCCTGTAATTATGTTTACACCGTTTAACAGCTCAGATTTATAATCAAGCGTCATGGTGTCATTATTCCTAATGCTATAGTTTTTCAGGTCGGGGTTATCAATGGCCTCAAACCCGTAAACTATCGGCCCCGAAGCAATAGCCAGTTTGCCTTTAATGGTTTGCACCGCGTCATTAACCGCTACCAATCTCGGTTCAATAGGTAAACTTAGCTCTATCACGTCGCCTTTTTTCCATTGGCGTTTTACAGACGCGTATCCTTTAACAGGTTCAACAGGTACAACTTTGCCGTTCACTTTTAGTATCACGGCTCCGGTTGTTTTTGAGCGATACAGATCGAACGGGTTTTCCTTACCCTCTGCCCAGCCCGGTATGCGGATGTTAACGGCAAATGTCTGCGGTTTCTTAGGATCTACTTCTATCCTTGTATCGCCCTTCCAGGGGTAGCCGGTGGTCTGTTTCAATGTGATACCGGATCCGTTCAATTTCAGATCGGCCTCGCTGCCAATAAACAGGTTTACATATAACGATTTGTCGTCATACCCATAAATGTATTGCGGCAGGGCGGCCACCATCTTCAGGATCATTGGCGGGCAGCAGGGGCAATCATGCCATGCCCAGCGCTTATGGTCGGTAGCTATAAGCGGGTTCTCGTAAAAATAATGGTCGCCGCTAAGCGATACGCCCGATAGTAAGTTATTATAAGCTACTCTTTCAAACTCGTCCACATATTTACCATCAGCTTCCAGCTCGTTCATCTGCTCGCTAAAAAACGCCGAACCGATAGAAGCACAGGTCTCCAAATAAGCCGATTCGGGTAAAAAATAATCCGCGCCAAAACGCTCGCCATCTGCAATAGCGCCTTCGCCGCCGGTGATGAACATGCGCTTGCCTACCATGTTGTTCCAATAGTTATTGGCAGTTTGAATGTAGCGCGGGTCGTTGGTTTCTAATCCAACTGCGGTTACGCCTGTCGCCAGTAATGTCGCCCTTACGGCGTGGCCCTCTATGGTTTGCTGCTGCAATACCGGCATGTGGTCCTGGTTATAAGAGTCATCGCTCTTGCGGGCGTGGCTGCCGTCTTTCTCGCCATAATTACCCCTTTGCTCTATCCAGTATTTCGTCAGGGCGAAGTATTCATCGGTACGCACCGGCACGCCTATTTTGGCTTTTAGCTCAGGATGATCTTTAAACAGCTGGTACATGCGCAGCATGGCTTCTTCAGGGCCACCGTGGCCGGGTATCACATTGCTTTTAGGCGCAGGCCCCATAACCGTATAAATGTAGTTGCTGAATTTTACGGCCACCGCCAACAGCTTGGTTTTACCCGTAGCTTTATAGTAATGAACAGCCGCGTCTATCAGCATCCCGGCGTTATAGATGTCGTGTTGCCATTTATCATCTGCACCGTTCAGGCCCCAGCGTTGATCTTTAGGTTTGGTTAGCGTAGTGTATGTATTAATATATCCGTCCGGGTCGACGGCTTGTGCGGCAGCTATTCTGTCAATATAGGCATCTATCTTTTTCTCCAGTTTGGGGTCGGGGTATTCGGCCAGCAAATCGGCGGCTCCTCTTATGGTTTCGTAAACTAAACCATCGTACCACGGCGGACCGTCGTGCGTGTTGATATTCTTTTTACCCTGTGCCACCAGGTCGAAGTTTAAAAAGGCATTACGTGTTCTGCCCCACTTTTCTTTTTCAGCGATGATATCCGGGCGGTCGGGTACATATTTCCCTTCCAGTTTGTCAAATACATCGTACACGGTAACGGTGTTCCATACTTTTAGCTTGGGACTCCAGAAAGCATCGTTAACCCGTACATGCTGTAATTCAAGCGGATGGATAGGGTGCTGTGCTGCAAGCGACTGGGCCGAAGATTGAAAAGCTGAAAGAATTAATTGACCGCATAAAACCGCAATATATCGCCTTTTAAAAAATATCATTTATAGTATCTGTTAGTTAAAAATTTAATCTGCTGATGTATGGATACAGGTGATCTGTACACAAATTATCAACGTGCAATATCCAATTTAAATATAACCTGTTTTTGAACAAATTTGGCTGTTTCTTGCACGGGATTGATAACTTAGAGAGCTAATTAATGGTACATTAGTCAATTTTGAATTAAAAAATATCAATTGCGTTCAACTGTCAATTGTTAAAATGGTTGATTTTTGCAAAATTAAACTAAGCCTGTTGCAGGTAACCAATTTATGATCAGATTCAATAACTCAAACCAGGCGGTAAAGAAATTAGCCATTGCCTGTTCAATAACTTTTTCTTCGTTAACCGTATTGGCTCAAAACGCGCGTATCGTTGTCGACGCGTCGCGGGTGCTGAACAAGATCCCCGATAAAATGTATGGCTCATGTATTGAAGATGTGAACCACGAGATCTACGGCGGATTGTACGACCAGCGTTTATATGGCGAAAGTTTTGAAGAGCCTGCACCGGCTGATAAAATAGCAGGCTGGAAAACCCTGCAGGGCAACTGGAAAGTTGCTGACGGGGCCGTGTCTGTAAACTCGGGGCCGGGGTATAAATTAATTCGTGAAAACCCGGTGATAAAAGACGGCAGCGTAGAAGCAGATTTGAAGTTTGGCAAGGAAAACCAAATTGCCGGTTTTATTGTACGGGTAAACAATGAGCAGGAAGGCATGGACGATTTTGATGGTTACGAAATAAGTATAGCCCCGCAGCGCCAGGCATTGGTTTTGGGTAAACACGTACATAATTTCAAATTGCTTAAAGAAGTTAAAGCGACGTTTGATAAAGATGCTTGGTTGCATTTAAAAGTTGAAGTTAAAGGCGCAAGGATCTTGGTTTATTTAAATAATAATAGTTCACCGGCAATTGATTTCACAGATGAAAACAGTCCGCTGCTATCCGGAAAGATAGGTTTACGTACTTTTAATGCCGATGTTAAATTTAAAGATGTAGTGATCAAACAAAACAACGCCGTCATTAAAAACGAGTTTATCGGCAAGCAAATGCCGGCCGTAAGTGCTATGTGGGATGGTATTAAAACAGGTACCGTTAACGGCAAATTTGCTTTGAACAATAGCGATGCCTACAATGGTAAACAATCGCAAGTATTAGAATATGCAGGCGGCGCGGGTAAATTGGGTGTGGCCAATAGCGGGCTTGGCCGCTGGGGTATTTCGGTTAGGAAAGGACAAAAATTTCAGGGATATGTTTTTCTAAAAACCGCTGACGCCAATCTTCCGATTACCGTTGCTTTACAAAATGCTGACGGCAAAAAAACTTACGCGTTCGTCAAATTTACTTCAAATAGCAAATTGGAAAACTGGACCAAATTTGCTTTTACGTTCAATGCTAATGCGACAGATACGAAGGCTCGTTTTGTTATATCTATTGATAAAAAGGGCAAATTAGAAATAGATCAGGCCGTACTGATGAGCACCGGCAAAGACCAGTTTAAAGGCCTACCTATCCGTGCGGACATAGCCACCAAAATGCAGCAGGAAGGGTTAAACTTTGTGCGTTACGGCGGTACCATGGTGAACGCTCCTGATTATAAATGGCACAACATGATCGGGCCGGCCGATAAACGCCCGCCGTACGAAGGGCATTGGCACCCATACACCAGCAATGGCTTTGGTATTGAAGAGTTTGTTGCCTACTGCAACGCCGCGGGCTTTGAGCCGGCTTTCGCCATCAACGTTGAAGAAACGCCCGAAGATGTGAGCAATATGGTTGAGTATCTTACCGGCAGCGCCACTACTACCTGGGGTAAGAAGCGGGCAGCAAACGGGCACCCTGCACCTTATAAATTACATTATATTGAGCTGGGCAATGAAGAAGTGATCTGGGATGACCTGACAAATGATTACAAACACTATAGTGAGCGCTTTAACCTGTTATATGATGCCATACACGCTAAAAACCCGGACATTAAAGTGATCTGCGCGGCATGGTGGCGGCCTAAATCTTTAGAAAATATGGAGATGGTATTTAAGGCTGTTAACGGCAAAGCCGATTACTGGGACCTGCATACCGATGCCGATGAAGCAAACGCGGGTAAGATAGTTGATAAGAATTTGCAGAACATGCATGATCTGTTTTTGAAGTGGGACCCTAACACCAAACTAAAGGTTACCATTTTTGAGGAGAACGGCGGGTTACACAACATGCAGCGCGCATTGGGCCACGCCACTACCATGAATGCCGTACGCCGTCAAGGCGATTTTGTGCTGACCTCATGCGCGGCAAACGGCTTGCAGGCACTGGGCCAGAATGATAACGGCTGGGACCAGGGACAGGTGTTTTTTACGCCATCGCAGGTATGGGGGATGCCGCCTTTTTATGCAACCCAAATGGCCGCTAAGAACCATGCGCCATTACGCGTATTTGACAGTGTAGAGGGCGACCTTGACGTAACCGCCACCCGCAGCGAAAGTGGTGATGAGTTGATATTACACGTGGTAAATACAAAATCAACAGCAACTAAAACATCGGTTGATGTAGACAACTTTACAGCAAAAGCTCCAATAATGGTCTCCACTCTATCAGGCGATCCGAAAGCAGAAAACACACCGCAAGCCCCGGCTCGTATTGCAACAAAAGAAAGTACTTTATCAGCCACAGAGAAAACATTCGAATACAGTTTCCCTGCTAATTCATACACTATTTTAAAGCTTAAGAAATAGAAAGTAACTATTCGGATAGATAATTGAGCGATTGCAGTTTATGTGTACCTTGCTGCGCGTATTTTCCACATAATCTATATCACAATTATCTATCCATTAAATGAATAAAAAGATTCTTTTGGCAACCGGCTTTGCTGCTGCAGTAATAAGCCTTAGCGGTTTTATCATCAGGAAAAATTTAGTAAAAAAAGCAGACCTGAGACTGCCTGCCGGCTTTTCTGCAACAATAGTTGCCGATTCGCTTGGACCGGTAAGGCACATAGCGGTTACCGGTAGTGGCGATGTATATGTAAAGCTGAATGCTTTAAGAAAAGGTAAAGGCATTTACTTTTTGAGTGATACCAATCATGATGGCCGATTGGACAAGAAACTGGCATTTGCCAATTATCCCGGCACGGGAGTAAAGATCAAGGATCATTATTTATACTCGGCGTCAAACACCGGGATATTCAGGTATAAGCTGAATGGTAAGGATGAAGTGATCGATACCGAAAACCCTGAAGTGATCGTGCAGGGCCTGGTAGACCACGCGCATGATAATTCAAAATCAATGGTTTTGGATGACCAGGGAAATTTGTTTTTAACCATAGGCTCATGGTCTGACGCTTGCCGGCAACGTGGTTCCGGGCAGGGCATTCCGGGGTGTCCGATACTGGATTCGGCCGCGGGGATCTGGAAGTTTAAAGCCAATAAGTTTAATCAAGCCTTCAGTGATGGTATCCATTATGCAAAAGGGATTAAAAACGCTGTAGGCATTGATATAAACCCGGTTACCAAAGCAGTGTTCGCTACCCAGCATGGGCGTGGCAGCTTCGACGACAAATTTCCGCAATATTACACGCCAAAACAAAGCGCCGAATTACCTGCTGAAACCGTTTATGAACTGCATGAGGGTTTAGATGCGGGCTGGCCATTTGCTTATTATGACCAGATCCAGAAAAAGAAAATGCTGGCACCTGAGTATGGCGGCGATGGTAAAACAAGCACCGATAAATATGCTGACCCGGCAGTAGCTTTCCCGGGCCACATGGCACCAAATGATCTGCTGTTTTATACGGGTAGCATGTTCCCTAAACGTTATAAGAACGGGATATTTGTTGCCTTGCACGGTCAGTCGGCTTCGCCAAAGAAAGGGTATTTGGTAGCATTTATACCATTTGTTAACGGCAAGGTATCCGGCGATTGGGAAGTTTTTGCAGATAACTTTGCAGGCACAGATATTGAACACCCAAGCGGGCCTATCAAATATCGGCCTATGGGTTTAGCACAAGGACCAGATGGCGCATTGTACGTTGCTGATGATCTTAAGGGCGCTATCTTTAAGATCGTTTACAAAAAGTAAAACCTTAAAACACACAAAACCCCGGACATTAATCCGGGGTTTGTGTGTTTTAATTGATATGGTCCGTAAGCCAGGTTTTAAATTCGGCAACAGTGTAGAATAGCCAATCCGGGTTTAGGGGAATTAATTCTTTTGCATCAGTAGTTTCGGCCCAGGCGGCGGCTGCAATGGGGATACCCACTTGTTTGCAATAAGTGATATCGCTTGGCGCATCACCTACATATAAACTTTCGGCAGCATCGGCGTTCAGGCGGATTAGCACCTTTCGGATACCATTTACCTTATTAGGCCCTTCCGGCGATCCGGTTTCTGCTATTTCAAAGTATTGGGCCAGTCCAAATTGCTCTAACGAGATCTTTGTACTATGTACGCCTTTACCGGTAACCATAGCCAATTGTACTTTACGATCAGTTAAAAACTGCAGCAAATCTTTGATCCCGTCAAAGGGTGCCGGGCAGGTATAATGTAATTGTTGATAATGGTACAGGTAAGCCTCAACCCCAGCCTGCTCATGCTGCGGTATAAGTTTGCGGATAGTACCCTCTTCTGACGGGCCAAACGATGCTATAATTTCCTGGTCGCTAATTTCTTTATTTAATAACAGCTCAATGCTTTTTTTAAAGGCAGCAATACACAAGGGCAAGGTATTAGCCAATGTGCCGTCAAGATCAAATATGATGGTTTTAAATTTTGACATGTGGCTAAATTAGAAAATCTGCAAACAATATATGCTGGCAAAAACTTTATAAAGGATGAAAAAAGAAAAATTGGTAATAGCCATGGCTGCCGGTATTGGTGTGGCAGCTATAGTTTATAAATTATTCTCAGATGAGATCCCTGATGGGGCTATCCCGGTACAGGGTTTTGATATAGAAAACTACATGGGCCTTTGGTATGAAATTGCACGTTTGCCCAATCATGCAGTAAAGCACATGGGGCAACTAACAGAACATTACGCTTTAAATAGTGACGGTACAGTAAATGTTATAACCAAAGGATATGATATTAAAAAGGATAAATGGGTAGAAACATCTGGCAAGCTAAAGTTTGTTGATGGCGAAGAACTCGGGATGTTTAAGGTTTCATACTCCCCGCCATTTTACTCATCATATAATGTTATTGATATTGACCCCGAATACAAATATGCCCTCGTATGCGGTAGCAATCTTGATCAATTGCGCATATTGTCTAAAGAGACAAATATCCCGGATGAAATAAGGGCACAATTTGTTGTTATGGCCCGGATGCTCGGCTTTGATATTCGCAGATTGCAATGGATGAATATTTAAACATTAACCGTCATTTACCCATTACAATAAATTTAAGTTTAAACATTTAACTGAAATATTGGTTAAGGATGTACAAGCTATTTAGCCTGGTAACAATATTAACTATGTATAAGAATGCATTTTACCACCCTGCATAAAAATAATTTTCTGTTAACATTGTTGCTGCTTTTTATGGCAGTACCAATGTTAACATATGCCCAAACTATGCCTGCAGACTCATTAAAGGCAGATTCATTACGCATAAAAAAGAAACAAAGCGCGCCTGTTAAGGAAAACATCAACAAGCAATATGATTTTGGCGACCTTACCCGCAATATTTTACATCCCAAAAAAGAAGCGGATACCTTGCATAAAAGTTCGGGCATTACAATTGTGCCTAACGTAGCAGCTAACCCTACTATAGGCGCGCAATTGGGTATAAAAGCAGTAGCCGGCAGAAAATTGGGGACCGACCCTAATACGCTGCTATCAGTTGCCGCCACATCGGCATCTATTACCAGTAAGGGCATCATTTACTTTTATTTGAACCATAATATCTTTACCCCCGGCAATAAGTGGAACTTTCAGGGTAACATAGTAGCCGCAAAGACTGTAACGCCTGATTATGGCCTGGGCATTGGCAGAAGTATAACCGATGGCAGCCCGGCAGCCAAAGTACTGGCCGACCCGGCGCGTAAGGTTTATGCCATCCATTCGTTGTATTATAATTTCAGGGAAAAGGTTTATAAAGAGGTTGCTAAAAACCTGTTTGTAGGTGCAGGTATGTCATTCGAGATACGTAACAGTATTTCTGTTAAGGATACTACTAATAACGCCACCCCTTCAAGCGTTTATAACAATGAACACGGTTTCCCGCAGAATCATTACGCTGCGGACGGCTTTCTTTTTAACGTAGCTTACACTACCCGCGATAACCCCAACCGAGCCTACAAAGGCGTTTATTTTGATGCAGGGATCAGGATAAACCAGACGTGGGTGGGCAGTACTAAAAACTCAGTTCAGTTTACTACCGATCTGAGGAAATACATTAGCTTGTCTGATATTGCCCCTGAAACCGTATTGGCGTTCTGGAACTGGGGATCATATTTAGTAAGCGGCGAGATCCCGTACCTTGAATTACCGGGAACCGCCAGGGATGGTTCTTTCAGGAGCGGGCGCGGTTATACATCGCAATATTTTAAGGGTACGCAGTTTAATGATACCGAAGCGGAGTTTCGCTTCCCAATATTAGCCAATAAATTTTTGAGCGGTGTTGCTTTCGGCAGTTTACAAACCGCGAATGACGAGCATGGCACCAAGCTTTTCCAGGTATTCCAGCCCGGTTACGGCGCAGGCTTACGTGTATTGTTTAACAAAGCCACCCGTACCAACCTTGCATTAGATTATGCCTTCGGCAGATTTGGCAATAAAGGATTCTTTCTTAATTTAAATGAATCGTTCTAAAAATTAGCGCTTGCAAACTGCATATCAATTATGCAAATTAGCACATGGATTTTAAAAACAAGGTAGCCATTGTTACCGGTGCAGGCCAGGGCATTGGTTTTGAGATATGCAGATTACTGGTAGCAAATGGCGCAACCGTATTGCTAAACGACCAAGATGGTAGGTTAGCCGAAGAAGCGGCAACCAAGATCAACGCTGATAACGGCAAAGCCTGTATCCCGTTTCCGGGCGATGCCAGTGAAATTTCATTTATCAATAAAATGGTCGACGCTGCTGTCGATCTGTACGGGCACCTGGATATCGTAATTGCCAATGCCGGTATTACCCTGTTTGGCGATTTTGCCACCTATTCGCCCGAAGCCTTTTTTAAAGTATTGCATGTAAATCTCGGCGGGTCGTTTTTCCTGGCACAGGCTGCATCCAATAAAATGAAGCTGCAGGAAAGCGGCGGTACTATACTTTTCACATCATCGGTAGTAGGGCACCAGGCGCTTAAAAGCCTTGCCGCCTATGCTATGACCAAAGCCGCTATTGAAATGCTGGCCAAAAACCTGGTCATTGAGCTATCGCCTTATAAAATAAATGTAAACACCATAGCGCCCGGTGCCACGTTAACCGAGCGAACTACCGAAGAAGAGAATTATGAACAGGTATGGTCTGAAATTACCCCGATGGGCCGCCCTGCTTATGTAAGCGACATTGCAGATACCGCGCTGTTTTTGGTGTCTGACAAGGCCAAACATATTACCGGGCAAAGTTTAATTGTTGATGGCGGATGGACATCTGTAAGTACCCTGCCCCACGGAATTAAATAATGTTCTGAATTTTTAAAAAAAGTTCGGGAATTTTCAAAAGCCATTTATGTTATTTTTTAATTGTTGCGACATCAAAATTAACTGCCTGTTATATTTTCACACGTCTGTGTAAAAAATTTATCAAGCTTGCATAAAAATCGCTCAATGATTTGTTATTTGGCATATGATATTTAAAATTAGGACGTTATGAAACCAAAATAGTTCTGTTATTGTTGTGTTTCATCCGGCAGGGATTATCTATGAACATTTTAACAAGGATCAATTTTTTATAACAACGTTTAAACACCTAATTATTTGAGATGGAAAGAAATAAAGGTAATACTAACCTATTTTTAGGAACTGTCATTATCGGTTTGCTGGTAGCAATAATCTACCTTACGCAAAGAAACTATACCCTGCTCATCAAATCTAATAACGATGTTATTAATACCACTACGCTTATCAGCGAACATCAAAAAGTATCAAACGATTTTAAAAACGCGGTAATTTACATTTCCACTTACAAGAACAGTCCATCGCAAGCCTATGTTGAAACTTACGGAAAGGGCCTTTGGGAGATCAGCTTTGACATGCGCCGGCTTAAAAGGCTGGTAAGTAATTCTGAGGGACAGAAGCTGGATACCCTTGCAAAGCAAATTAACGCCGAAGAAGACTGGCTGATAAAGGCCGACTCAAACAATACAAGAACCTACGCGGAGCGGGGCAAGCATATCAAAAATATTATAGCCATTCAAAGTTTTTTTGATACCGAGATAGCCAACCTGCAACGGCAATCCATTGATGACGTAAGAGCATCGCAATTATCTCTCGAACGTTTACATTACTGGATCATCACGCTGATTCTTTCTGCTTCGGTAATTACGTTATTGTCGTTCTTACTGATCAACAACCAGGTTGAAAAAGTTAAGGTACAAAATGGCAGGTTGCGGGATATCGCCTGGATCCAGTCGCATAAAGTCAGGGCGCAGGTAGCTACCCTGCTTGGTTTAGGGCAACTGTTTAATCATGAAAACCCTAAAGATAAAGAGAATGTAATTGTGGTTAACAACATCATAGTCACGACGCAAAAGTTAGACGAGATCGTAAAAGAGATAAATCATAAAACCGAGGTATAAAACAAGAGCGGCTTTCAAATTGAAAGCCGCTCTTGTTTTATACGGTCTGATAATATCAAGCTGTCTTTTTATGTTCTAAATTTGGAAGGAAGCTTGTCAATATACCAATGAGCGGTAAGAACGCGCAGATCTTAAACACATAGGCTATGCTGGTTAAATCGGCGATTTTGCCCAACACGGCCGACCCTAAACCACCCATGCCAAACGCTAATCCAAAAAACAGGCCGGCTATTAAACCTACCTTACCGGGCACCAATTCGGTAGCATAAACCAATATGGCCGAAAACGCCGACGACAGGATCAGCCCGATAATTACGGATAACACGCCAACCCAAAACAAACCTACGTAAGGCAATAATAATGTAAAAGGCGCTACGCCCAGGATCGAGATCCAGATAACATATTTACGGCCGTATTTATCACCTATCGGACCGCCTATTAAGGTACCCAAAGCTACCGAACCCAAAAATGCGAACAGGTATAATTGCGATTGCTGTACTGAAATATGAAATTTATCTATCAAAAAGAAAGTATAGTAACTGGTAATGCTGGCCAGGTAAAAATATTTTGAAAAGATAAGAACCAGTAATATACCTAAAGAGAAGATCACTCTTCTTTTAGACAGCGCATGGTGGATTTCTTGTTTAACTACGGTTTTATTGCGCGCGTTGATGTTTAACCGTTCGCGATACCAGGCAGAGACGCGCGATAATACCAGTATGCCAACAAAAGCTATCAGGCAAAACCATATTACGTTGAACTGACCATAAGGCACAACTATTAATGCCGCCAGCAACGGGCCAATGGCGCTGCCCGCGTTACCGCCAAGCTGAAAAATAGATTGCGCCAAACCTTTCTTTCCACCAGATGCCAAATGTGCAACACGCGACGATTCCGGGTGAAATATAGAAGAGCCAATACCAATTAAGCCTACCGATAACAACAAATGATTAAAGCTGTCAGCAAAAGCCACAGCAAGCAAACCAAGCAAAGTAAAACTCATGCCAACAATAAGCGAATAAGGCCTTGGCTTACGGTCTGTATAAAAACCTACAAAAGGTTGGAGTATAGAAGCGGTAATTTGGTAAGTAAACGTAATTAAACCAATTTGCGAAAAGGAGAGACTAAACTTAGTTTTTAAAACCGGGTAAATAGAAGGTATAACGGCTTGTAGCAAATCGTTAATACAATGTGATAAACTGATTGTAAAAAGTATGGCAAATACGGTTTGCTGCGCAATTTGCGCGGCATCATTACTAATGGTTTGTGATGTGTTGTTTTTCATAATATAATTTTCAAATCAGATCATCTGATGAATTGTAGTAAATTTTTTAGTTGTATACGTGGCCAATGATCCTGGCAGCGGTGGTCCAGGCTTTTTTCGGATCACCGGCTATAATGTCTTTTAGCAGTTGCTCATGCAGGTTGTAAGTTTCTTTAAAGATCGCGGTATCCGGGTATAAATGAACGAACCAGTCTTTAAGGTGTACCGCTACAGACCTGTACAGATCTGCAAGGATCTCATTTTTTGATGCTTCGGCAATACTTGTGTGAAAGGCTACATCGGCTTCAATGCACTCGTTGATCAGTCCGTCAATTGCGGCCTGTTTCCTGGCAGCCAGGTGCGCCTTAATATTGGCGATATCTTTTTCGGTTCGATTAGTTGCCGCTTTTTCGGCAATTTTCATTTCAAGCAGCTGCCGTATTTCGTCAAGATCCTGCGCGTTGGCACGTTTTAGGCGCTGGTCCATTGGTTCGCGGTTATTAGTTGGCGGTTCAACAAAAGTGCCTACGCCCTGCTGTACCCGCAACATCCCCGAGTTAACCAGGCTCTTCACCGCCTCGCGAACGGTTGATCGGCCTACGCCAAAGCTTTTCATTAGCTCGGGTTCAATAGGCAGTTTTTCATTTACCTTGTAATGGCCCAGCGATATTTGTTCCATTATCCGGGTGGCAACTTCGTCTGCCAATGATCTTTTAACAATTGTGTTATTCATCCTATCATCTGATGAATTAAAGGTCGGTCAAAAATTTAAACTTTCAAAATAATTTTTAAGATGTCATTACATCCGCACATTTGTCACATACGCATGTATCAAATATGGTCAGCCAGCTTATGCCGCCGATTAAATTGGCCCATGGCTACTAATAATTTTTACCTTTACGTTTAAAACCACAAGATCTTTTATGCTTGATTTTCGTCTGCAAGTTTTTTATACAGTTGCTAAGCGGCTTAATTTCACCAAAGCGTCCGAGGAATTGTATATCAGCCAGCCGGCGGTTACCAAACATATTAAAGAGTTGGAGAATGAATATAAAGTCTCTTTATTCGAGCGTAGCGGTAATAAAAAGATCCTGCTTACACCGGCCGGCGCGATCCTGTTACAATATGCAGAGCAACTGTTAGGTATTTACAAAGAGCTTGAGTTTGATATAAACCTGTTATTAAAGCAACATAGTGGTGTATTACGCATTGGCGCCAGTACTACTGTTGCACAATATATTATCCCGCCGGTATTGGCACAGTTTCATAAGAAATTTAAAGAGATCAAGGTACTATTGATCACCGGTAATACCGAAGATATTGAACAGGCCTTGCTTAATAAAGATATTGAATTTGGAATTATTGAGGGGATTCCGCGTAATCCGCTTATTAAATATGAAGAATACTTAAAGGACGAACTGGTATTAGTTTGCGCGAGTAATAACACCACAGTAAAAAAGGATACTATTAAACCCGAAGAATTGAAAAATTATCCTTTACTGTTACGTGAGCCGGGATCAGGCACCCTGGATGTAATTGCGCATGCACTGAAACCCCACCACATTAAATTGGCCGACCTGCAAATTGAAATGCAATTAGGTGGCACCGAAAGCATCAAATCATATTTGTTGCACAGTAATTGCCTGGCTTTTTTATCTATACACGCCATTTTGAAAGAATTACAGCATAACGAGTGCCGTATTATTGATATAAAGGGATTGACAGTAGAGCGCACCTTTCATTTTATTAAGCAGCACGGCCAGCCCTCATCATTAGCCGAGTTATTTATGCGTTTCGCAAGGACATCAAAATAAACCCTTTGTTTCAATAACTTTAAGTTATTGACAATTGGATTTTGTGATAAAAATCCGAAGCTTATAAGTCTCAATTTTGGGTATCAAAACAGATTGTTATGCATACCCAAATCAACCCCAATACATTAAACAGCGGCTTGTTATTAAATGTTAATGAGCATACACGCAAAGCCGTATTTATTATCGGTATAGTACTTTGTCTTACTCCTTTTATCAGCCCAGCCATTGCGTTATTAATGGGGCTTGTCATTGCGCAACTTACCGGGCATCCGTATATACATTTAAATCATAAAGCCACTCATTTGCTATTACAGGTATCCGTGGTAGGCTTAGGTTTTGGCATGAATGTGCACAGCGCGTTCCAGGCAGGTAAAGAAGGCATATTATTTACCATCGCATCCATAACCGGCACTTTAATATTCGGAACACTGATGGGCAAATGGTTAAGCATCGAAAAGAAAACTTCTTTTTTGATCTCATCAGGCACGGCCATTTGTGGTGGCAGCGCCATTGCCGCAATATCCCCGGTAATTAAAGCCGAAGAGAAACAGATCTCGGTAGCATTAGGCTGTGTCTTTATTCTAAATTCTATAGCCCTGTTTATATTTCCGTTAATAGGTCATTACTTAAACTTGTCGCAAACCCAGTTCGGTTTATGGTGCGCTATCGCGATACATGATACCAGCTCTGTTGTGGGCGCGGCCAGTAAATATGGATCGCATGCTTTAGAGGTAGCTACAACTGTTAAACTAGCAAGAGCGCTCTGGATCATTCCGGTTGCTTTTATGTCGACCTTCATTTTTAAAAACAAGTCTAAAAATATCAGTATTCCTTATTTTATCGGGCTATTTGTGCTGGCCATGATCGCTAATACCTATGTCCCCGCAGTGAAATTTCTTAGCCCTTATTTTATCCCGACAGCTAAAGCCGGGTTAACTCTGACCCTTTTTCTGATCGGTGCCGGCTTATCCAGAAAGGTATTAGTTTCTGTCGGGTTCAGGCCTTTAGTTCAGGGGATATCATTATGGATTACCATTTCATTGGCCGCTTTATACGCCGTGATACATTTGGCCTGATAAACTTCATTAAGCTAACCCAACGTTAACTTATTCTTAATTAACTATTAGGCTATTTATATTCCTTATTGGATAGAGAAAAAAAGGCTATTTTTCGCAAAAATTTATTACGTTTACGTGCTGTAAATTTGAAAGCTAAGCGATTTAAGTCGCGCTTTTTGACTGCATCAATAAATGATATGATATCTTTTAAAGAACTTAAACAAAATTTAAAGAAAGAGTATTCATCGCTTCCAACCCGGAAGGTAGCTCTTTTAGGCGATGTAGCCACCCAGTTTTTAGCTGTTTCTCTTAAAGGGATGGGCTATGAAAGAAACTACAATATTGACTTATTTGAGGCAGAGTTTAACCAGGTTGAGCGCCAGGTAATGGACCCGACGTCTGATCTGCACGAATTTGAAGCCGATTATACTGTGGTTTTTCAATCAACCCATAAACTGTTAGAAAAGTATAGCCACACATCGCCGTTAGACCAGATAGGTTTGGCAGATGAGCGCCTTGATTTTATCAGGATGATGTGCAATACTGTTAAGGGGCGTATAATTTACTATAACTATCCGGAAATAGAAGACACTGTTTTTGGAAGCTACGCCAACAAGGTCGAGTCTTCATTTGTATTCCAGTTGCGTAAACTGAACTACGAACTGATGAAGATCGCGCAGGAAAATGCAAACTTCTTTATTTGCGACATTGCCGGTTTACAAAACAAATTTGGGCGTAACGTTGGGTTTAACAGCCATATTTACATCAGCACAGAAATGGTGCTGAGCCTTGATATCCTGCCTTATGTGGCATCGCGCACGCTGGATATTATCTGCGCGCTTGAAGGTAAGTTTAAAAAGTGCCTGATCCTGGATCTTGACAACACTACCTGGGGTGGTATTGTGGGCGACGATGGCTGGGAGAACATCCAGGTTGGTCACGGGCTGGGTATAGGTAAAGCATTTACCGAGTTTCAGCAATGGGTTAAGAACCTGAAGAACCGTGGTATCATCATTGCTGTTTGCAGTAAGAATGATGAAGATAAAGCAAGAGCTCCGTTTGAAAAAAATCCTGAGATGGTTTTGAAAATAGAGGACATTGCCGTTTTTGTTGCCAACTGGAATAACAAGGCCGATAATATCCGCTTTATCCAAAGCATCCTGAATATTGGGTTCGACTCGATGGTGTTTCTTGATGATAACCCTTTTGAGCGTAACATCGTAAGAGAAAACGTACCTGAAGTTACGGTGCCTGAATTGCCGGAAGATCCGGGAGAATACCTGGAATATCTTTATTCATTAAATCTTTTTGAAACCGCTTCATACTCAAATGCCGATGCAGAGCGTACAGCGCAGTACCAGGTAGAAAGCAAGCGTGTTTCTTTAATGCAAAGCTTTACCAACGAAGCCGATTTCCTGAAATCATTGAACATGGTATCAGAAGTAAAAGGTTTTGACTCATTTAACACTGTGCGCGTGGCCCAGCTTTCGCAGCGCAGTAACCAGTTTAACCTGCGTACTGTACGTTATACCGAGGCTGAGATCGAAGCATTAGAAAATAACGACCAATACGTAAACTTTTCATTTACCCTTGCCGATAAATTTGGCGACCATGGCTTGATCTGCGTGATCATTTTAAAGAAATTGGATGCGTCAACGCTTTTTGTTGATACCTGGTTTATGAGCTGCAGGGTGTTGAAACGCGGAATGGAAGACTTTACGTTAAGCACTATTGTTAACTATGCAAAAGAGCACGGTTTTCAACGCATCATTGGCGAATACTTGCCTACTGCAAAAAACAACATGGTGGCCGACCACTTCCCTAAACTTGGGTTCAGTACCATTGAAGGTTCAGAACCGCTACAGTTTGAGCTGGAAGTTGGCGATCATGCAGACAGAGAATTTTATATCGAAAACAAATAAAAAAGAAGTAATAATGGAACAAACTGAAATTTTAGCTAAAGTACAGGACATTTTTCGTGACGTATTGGATAATGAGGACATTGTATTAACCCCTCAAACTACCGCTGATGATGTAGAAGATTGGGATTCGCTGTCACACATCCAGTTAATTGTAGCTATTGAAAAAGCGTTCAAAATAAAATTTACATCAAAAGAGATCCTTTCCTGGAGCAACGTTTCAGAAATGACCGAATCTATAGCCGGTAAATTATAGTGCTTAGTAGTTTCAGATTTCATCATATTGGCTATGTAACCGATAGCATAGCCAATACATCTGCCCCATATGTGCGGGCAGGTTACCAGGCCACGCCTGTAATTGACGACGAAATTCAACGCGTAAAGATCTGTTTTTTAACCAAAGACGGTATGCCCCGCGTTGAGCTTATTGAGCCTATTGATGAGCAATCGTCGGTAAATAAAATTTTAAAGAAAAACGGAGTAGCGCCTTACCACGTATGTTACGAAGTTGACGACATAAACGCAACGGTTGATGAGCTGGTTGACGTACAAGGGTATATACCGCTTTTTCGTCCTGTAGAGGCTATAGCTTTGGATAACAAGCTGATTTGTTATCTTTATAAAAAGGAAGTCGGTTTTATAGAACTGGTAAATAAAGATTAATAATGGTTGTAAATTCTATCAATTTTTTAATATTCTTCTTAGTAGTTTTTGTAGTATACTATTTCCTTTTAAACGGCAAAGCCAAAGCCCAAAACGTTTGGCTGCTTTTAGCCAGCTATTTCTTTTACGGTTTTGCCGAGTGGAAAATGATACCGTTGCTGCTTACAGCCACGGTTGTTTTTTATGGTTTAGGCATAGCCATAGGCAACAATGCAGAGAGTAATAAAAAAAGATCTTCGCTGTTTACTACTTTAGGCGTAGTGCTTGGCTTAGGCCTGCTTTTGTATTTTAAGTATCTTAACTTTTTCATCCAATCATTCAGCGATTTTTTTAACGCGATAGGGCTGCAAACCCATTGGACGCTGTTTAGTATTTTGATGCCGATAGGTATCAGTTTCTTTACCTTTAAGCTGATAAGTTATGTTATTGAGGTACATCGTGAAAACATGGAACCTTGCCGCAGCTTTGTAGACTTTGCCACTTACATCGCATTCTTCCCAACCATACTTTCCGGTCCTATTGACCGTCCGAAACCGTTCCTGGCCCAATTATCAAAAGGCCGTACGTTAGATTATGAGCTGGCATCAATTGGTTTAAAACGGATCTTCTGGGGCATGTTCATGAAGATGTGCGTTGCCGACAGATTATCAATTTATGGTGATGCCGTGTTTGGCAATGCTATACACCACAACGGTGTTTCGCTGGGCTTTGCAACATTGCTTTACCCCATCCAGATGTATGCTGATTTTGCAGGATATTCTGAAATGGCCATAGGTGTTGGTTACCTGTTGGGCATCAAGATCACCGAGAACTTTAAACGTCCGTTCTTCTCGCAAAACATTGCCGAGTATTGGCGTAAATGGCATATATCGCTTACCGGCTGGTTAACAGATTATGTGTTTATGCCCCTGAACGTTAGTTTCAGGAACATGGAAAAATGGGGTTCCATATTCGCTATCATCATCACCTTTATATTAATAGGTATGTGGCATGGCGCGGCATGGACCTTCGCGCTGTTTGGCTTGTACCATGGTTTGTTATACGTTCCGCTGATGTTATCGGGCGCGTTCTTCAAGAAGAACAAAGTGAAAAAAACCAAGAGTGGCTTACCGCCATTTAATGTTGTTTTAAAAATGATCTGGACCTTCCTGTTGGTTTCATTTGGATTGATCCTGTTCAGATCAGCAACCCTTGCCGATGCCATAATGGTAATGAAAAAAATAGCTACAGAGTGGGGGCCTTTATTTGTTGATTACAAGACTTTGATCAACGGATTGCTTTGTATGGTAATTATGTTTTATAAAGACTTTTGGGATGAATACAAGTCTGACAAACATCTGTTTTCTAAAGGTATCATCAACCGTTACCGTTTTGAGTTAACAGTAGCCGGGTATATTGTATTAGTTCTATTTTTCGGCGTACTTGACGGAAATCAGTTCATCTATTTTAAATTTTAACCGGGATGAAAAAGTTTTTAACAAGAGTTCTTATCATACTAATTATAACGCTGGTTGCCGACCGCGCCTTTTCTGTTGTTGTAAAAATATTTTTCAAAACCACTACCACTACAGACGAATATAAACTGAATACGGTAACCTACAAAATGAATGATCCCGTGATTTTTATGGGAAGTTCGAGATGTCACCATCACTATGTACCATCTGTAATTGAGGATACTTTAAAAACCGGCGTATACAATGCCGGGTTATGGGGTATGCACAACATTTATTTTCAATACGGGTTTTTATGCAATATCCTGGCAAGATATACGCCCAAAACCATTTGCCTGGAAGTACACCCCATAGATTACCTGGCAACACCTTTCTCGCAGACAGCTACAGTGGGTAGCCTTACACCTTACATTAACGTAAGCCCGGGTTGTGACGATATGTTAAAAGTGGCAGGCTTATATTATAAAAGTGAGCTTTCTGAGCTATATCGTTACAACAGCCAATTTGCCAACATTGTTGCCGGTAATGTAAGCACGCGTTCACTTGCTTCTGACAAAGGTTTTAAGCCTTTATACGGCAAATTAGACACCACCTTTAAGACCACGCCGGAGAGATTTCCGTTTGGCATTGATACCGCAAAAGTACACTACCTACAGGCATTTATTGATAAATGTAAAGAGAAGCACATCCAGTTGATCTTCCTGTTTTCGCCTTTCTACGCGGTCGAAAAAAACCATATGGTGGATATTCCTGATAGCATGGCAAAAAAGAATAACATACCTTTTATAAATCATTATAATTTGGCAGGATTTACCGGGCATCCGGAGGTCTATTATGATTTTGGCCACCTTAACGAAACCGGGGCCAAAAAGTACTCAGCCATAGTTGCATCCGAATTGAAAAAATATATCAAGAACTGATGAAAAATAGTAACTGGTTTATTCTTCTGTTAATTGTATTTGCCTTTGTTGGCTGTACATCTTCAGGCAAGAAAAAAACAGTTATTGCCATACCCGTTTACGGCCAAAGCCTGGCTTTAGGCGAAGAGGCAATCAGGATAACAGATTTTGATTCATTAACTAAAAAAACACACCACCTTGTTGTAACTCAAAATCTTGATGAAGAGTTTGGATATTTATCAGACACGCCGTTTAAACAATGGCTAAAGAAAGTCACACACGACAGGCACAGGGCTTTTGAACTGTCAATTTACGGGATGGCTGAAGTGGTGACTGACTATTTCCAAAAGAAGGGATATGGTGATAGCGTAATACTTTGTACTTTTCCGGGGGGCCGTGGCTCTACCAGTATTGTTGACATGGACAAGGGTGACCCTGCCTACAAAAAGTTTTTAGATGAACTGAAAGGCGCTTATGACAAAGCAAAAAGCAATGGCTGGGATTTTGTGGTACCCGCCATTTGCTGGATGCAGGGCGAAGACGATATCACCTGGAAAAAATCAACCAACTACAAAAAGGATCTGAAGACTTTTCAAACAGATATTGACAAAGATATAAAGGCCATTACCGGGCAAAAACATGACGTTGTTTGTATTTGCTACCAAACCAACTGTTTAACACTTGCCAAAGGATTTAACGCAAACAGCTTTGACAGCAAAGATACACAGGTGCCTGAAGCACAGTTGGAACTGATTGAAAACGACTCGTTGTTTATGGCAAGTGGGCCTACATATCCTTATTCTTTTGCCCGTGAGCGGGTGCATATTGACGGTATCTCCCAAAAAAGGTTAGGTTACCTGGCCGGTTTGTCGGTTGTAAGGTTGTTTGAATCAAAAACCAGCAATGGCGTAACTCCCACTAAATTTAGCGTAGCCGGCGATACCGCAATTGTTAAACTCAACGTACCCAGCCCACCGCTGGTGTTTGATACTGTAGCTGTGGTAAATCCGGGCAATTACGGGTTTAGCGTTATCGACTCCTCAAACACCAACATCCTGCAAAAAGTGATCCTGAAAAATGACGAGGTTAAATTGGTGTGCAAAAAATCACCGCACGGATGTAAGGTAAGATACGCTGTAAATGGTATGATTAACAAAAGCGGTTACAAACATGGCCCGAGAGGTAATCTTCGCGACTCGCAGGGCGATACGCTAAAAGTGACCATACTTAAAAAAGTGTATCCGCTAAATAACTGGTGTTACCAGTTTGACGTTTTGGTAAAATAAACACTTTTGCTTACGTTCAATCAAGGCAGTGCAATCCTACAATTCTCCTTTTGCAAACCCAACGGTTGTCCGGTATAATTGAGGCGAAACCTCTGCGTTATTTTTAAAAAAGCGGCTGAAATAAAACTCATCCTCAAAGCCTAATTCGTACGCTATTCTTTTTACAGGTTTTGAAGTTAAGTATAACTCTCTTTTAGCTTCAATGATGAGTCGCTCGGCAATAAGCGCCGTCAGGGTACGCTTAAAGTGTGTTTTGCTTAACCTGTTTAAGGCCTTGGTAGTGATATTCAACAACTGCGCATAATAGCCGGCACTATGTTTGGTACGATAATGCTCTTCAATAGCGTCTTTGAGCGTTTTTAAAATAAACGGCTCATCCTGTTCATATTTTTGTTCATTAACCGGCTGTCGCTGTATTTTTAATCTCGATGCATTGATGAGAAATATCTTTAAATATGCCACCATTAATTCATACTGCGCCAGCACGGGGTTTTGCATTTCAATTTTTAGTTTCGCCACAACCGATAAAAGTTCATCCATCTCAAGACTGCCTAATTGTATTAGCGGGGGCTCATAAATATTGTTAAAAAGCACGCCATTACAAGCTACTTCTTGCTGGTGCTTATGGATACAGAAAAAGTCAGGATGGAAATTGATCAATACGCCTTTAAATACATCTTCAGGGTGTATTACGAAAGGCTGGTAAACCGAAAAGCACATTAAAGCATTTTCCAAAAACTGATATTCAGAAAAGTCGGCCTCTAATTTGCCCTTACCTTCTGTTACCAATAGTATAGAGTAATAATTATAAACCCGTTGTCTGTTAAAGTATTTTTCATCATCAAACTCAAATACTTTAAAGGCAAGGTCTTTAGTTTGCGGGTTTGTAAGCGTAAATTCCGTTTGCGCCGTCAATACAGTAGTATTATAAAAGTTTTCTTTGTGATTCAGATATCTCCAGGTCGTTGATACTGGCGTAGCGTTTACGCATCAGGCCATTTTCATCAAACTCCCAAAGTTCATTACCGTAGCTGCAATACCATTGCCCGTTATGATCATGCCACTCGTATTCAAAACGAACTGCCATACGGTTTTCACGAAAGCCCCAGAGTTCTTTTTTCAGTTTGTAATCAAGCTCCTTTTCCCATTTCCTGGTCAGGAAAGCTTTAACTTCTTCGCGGCCATTAATAAATTCTGTACGGTTGCACCACTCGGTATCAATTGTGTATGCAAGGCACACCTTTTCAGGGTCGCGTGTGTTCCATGCGTCTTCGGCCATCTGTACTTTTTGCGTGGCTGTGTCAAAATTAAAGGGCGGGAATGGTGGTTTCTGTTCCATAGGTTTAAATTTAAAGGATGGATAAAGATACCTCATCCACCCTGTTATCATTTAATTATAATGTCAAATAACGGCGGCTTCAACCAGCTCAACTTGCGGAAAATCTACCAAAACCTTAGCTGCCTTGTTAAAGTAATTGGTAAAAATATTTAGACTTACATGAGCAATGATCTCTGCAATTGCGCCATCATCATAACCGGCGTCTTTTACGGCGTCTATATCCGCTTGGCTAACCTCACCTTTTTTATCAATAAGAATCCTTGAAAAATCAAGTGCTGCCTGAATTTTAGGGTTATTTGATTTTCCTGATCTTGCATCATTTATAGCCTCGGCGTCAATATGTACCAGTTTCTCGCCTATAAAACTGTGTGCAGCATTACAGTAGTCGCAGCTGTTTGCATTGGCAACTGTAAGCGCTATCAATTCGCCCAACTTTGCGCCAAGTCTGCTTTCAGACAGGGCAGCATTTAATGACAGGTAACCATTTAATACAGCCTGCGAATTGCCCATCGTGCGCATCATATTTGGTACCATCCCTAATTTGCTTTGGATAGCGTTAAAAAGTTCTTTAGATTTTCCGGTGGTTGTTTCCGGATCGAGTGCGATTAAGCGTTGCATTTTTGTATGATTTTATTTTGTCGACATTGACAACACAAAATTGCATCGCAGCCCGGCGTAAAAACATGGACAAAGGGCGTCAGTACATGGACAAAAGTATGCTGGGTTATATTTACTTTACCAATTTTGATGAGGCGGCTAACGCCCTTGTTAGTGACGGATACACAAATGATTTATATTTTACCACCCCATTTTTATCGATCACATAAAGCTGACCACCGCCGTTAGCGCTGTAGTCATCTGCCACAACATAATAATTGCCCCTGTTAGGTATTGGATTTGGTTTAAAATCGTCCAGCAAAACTTTAAAACTAAATTTATTTGCCGCCATATATTCATTAAGCTTTTGTATGCGTAAAGGCTTGCCGTTTGCCTCGTCAGCGTCTGAAACAGCAGTTTCATTTATTGCCAAAAAAACAGTGTTCTCATCCTTATTTGCTTTTACAAATTGGTTAAAACCAACAATTGAAGCACTTAATAGGCTATCGACAAAATCTGAAGAGAAAAAATAAAGCACGACAGTTTTGCCTTTAAAAGACGACAAGGAAACCATATTGCCATCAAGTGCTTTTAAGGTAAAATCAACGGCAGGTGCATTAAGTTTACTGTATTCGGGTATAGTATATTGTTTTTCAGCCTCTTTTAGTAAGTCATTATAATATACATCGTAACCTGCCAAGCTTCCTTTGTCTTTTACAAATGCTTCCTGCAATGTTTGTCTATGTATTGCCTCGGTTTCTTTTTCGTTAATTATATAATCTGACGCAGTTGCAAGTGCCTCTTTCGTCATACCGGCTTCTGATAAATATTGAATGTAATGCTCTTTGATCTTTTCGTTATAATCATTGATCTGCAGCGCTTCTTTAAGTCGAATAATAGCTTCCTCCTTATTCCCTAAGCGATATTGGATCTGCGCGGAAATATCCAGGTAATCGCCGCGAAAACCACCAATTGATTTTTGCCAACTTTTGTTATCGAAAACGTAATAAGGCTGCTTATCAAATTTTACCAATGCAATGGCTTGCTGTATAAATTCTTCAGCTTTTTGTAAATCCCGGTTATTATTTAGATAAAGATTGGCCGCGAATAGATATAACTGTTTTTGTGTTTGTTTAGATCGGATCTTTAACAGATATTCCTCCGCACCATCTATATTGTTTGCCACAAACTGCTTTTTCCCAAGCTCGGAATAAACAGGATCTAATGATCCTTTTTTAACCAGCGATCCATATTTTATCTCAATAGCAGTAAGCCTGGTAGCAAAATCTCCGCTTTTAATTTTAGCTGATAGATCTTTAACATCATCATTATAAGCAAAGTCGCCATTAGGATATTTTGCTATTATCTCCTTTTTTATCAGTTCAGGATCTGAAGAATTACCCGGCCGCATTTTAAGCAGTGCCAGGTGGTTGAGAAACAGTTCGCTTTTTCCATTAGCCAATGAGTCTGTCCAGGTTTTTTCAAATTCATCACTAATTGCCGGGATTGGATTTAGAAAAGGGCTATAAACAGATTGATAGTAACTAAGCAGGTTTTTAGGCTTAAGATCAGGGTAGTTTAAAAAATCCTGGTTATAAAGGTCATAGGCCTTTTTATAATTTTCTGTTATCATATATACCGCAGGTATAGAGCATTGCTGAAGCAATTAAAGCGCCCTTTGCTTCTTTACCATTTTTAAAAACATTGAAAATAAAAATTTCCTTAGACGCGAGATTATTGTCAGGTTTTAAACTAAACGCCAGTGTAGAGTCAGGAAGAGTAAATGATCCTTCAATTTGTGCGCCGTTATGTTTTATGTCAAGGCACTTCCAGCCCCCATTGATGCCTCCCTTACACTCATAATATAAAGTTATTTGAGGATATATTTTCTTTGCGAAAATACCGGTATATACAAAACTGATCTTTTGGCCTGCTTCGGGTTTATCTGTGCTTAATTTTATGCCGTCATACTGCTGTGCAAATACGCTAACCGACAAAAATGCAAACGCTGCGACTACTAAAAGAATAGGTTTCATAGTACTGGAATAGGCTTACAATGGTTGTATAAATATACAAATCGCCTAACCTAATCCATGCTTCTCATGCATTTTATTCCGGTATTGCTCGGGGCTTAGTTTGTTATGCTTTTTAAAGTGGCGAGAAAAATAAGAGAAATCTTTAAATCCCAACTCGTCGGCTATTTGTCCTATCTGGTGGTGGCTTTGCACCAGCATTCGTTTGGCTTCAAGCAGTAAACGGTCCTGCACAAACTCGCTCGCCGTTTTACCGGCTACGTTTTTTACAACTTCATTTAAATAATGCGGTGTTATAAAAAGCTCGTCCGCGTAGAATGACAGTTTCTTTTGCGCTTTGTAATGTTGCTCCAGTATCCGCTTAAAATTATTGAAAATGGCGGTATGGTTTGACGGTAAATGACTGTTATTATCCTGCGTTAAATAAACCCTTTGCAGGCAATTTAAAAATACGTACAACATAGAGCTGATGGCCAGCTTTGAATAATCGGTCCGGTTAAATTCTGCATACAACAATTTTAGCAGTGGCTCCAAAACATCTTTTGTCGGGCTGTCCAGTTTTATATTGGGGCTGCGGTAGCTATCGTTTAAAAACGAAAGCTGTTGTAGCGCTTCTTTATTGGTAAAATTCAGGATAAAAAACTCTTCGGTAAACATAATGCTGTCACCCTTTACCGCTTCATACTTTTCAAAATGATGCGCCTGCCCCGGCGACATGAAATAAATGGTATCAGTTGACAAGTCGAGCTCCTGGTTGTCTACAAAGTGTTTGGCAATACCTTTACGAATCCACAGTATCTCGTAAAAGCTATGTTTATGTGGCCATACAAACGGCGCGGGTCGGTTCAGGTTTTCAAACGGAACAATTACAAACTGCTGTTCTTTAGCATAGTAGGGCGAAAAATCTTTAATATCATAAATAGGTATCATGAACTATATTTATTATGTTTTTCGACTTAATGCTGTGTTTGCCTGCTAAAAAATCTTAATATTAATGATCAATTTATAGTAGGTTTATCTATTCTTTTAAGCGAATGTACGGAAAGTACCAATTAAGGTAAGTTTTATACTAACCAAATAATTAATGTACGCCTACCTTCGTGTAAACCAATTGTTAAATATAATTACTCAATAAGGATAATAATATGTCTGATCTATTAAGTTACGACCCAAGATATCCATCTATAGGCGATCTGAAGAAAAAAGCTAAAAAACGGATCCCAAAATTCGCGTTTGATTATTTGGAGGGCGGATGCAACGAAGAGGTGAACCTTTTAAAGAACGAAACCGATTTTAATGACATCACCCTGATGCCGCAATATTTAAAAAAATATGAAGGTGTTGATACCAGTGCCGAATTATTTGGCCACCGTTATGACGCGCCGTTTGGTATTGCGCCTATCGGCTTGCAGGGACTGATGTGGCCAAACTCGCCAGAAATACTGGCTAAAGCTGCTTTAAAGCATAACATACCTTACATATTGAGCACGGTATCAACCAGCAGCATAGAGCGCATTGCCGAAGTATCTGAAGGTAAATTCTGGTACCAGTTGTATCACCCCGCTAAAACCACCATGCGCGACGATATCTTACAAAGGTTGAGAGACGTTGATTGCAAGGTGCTGGTAGTATTGGTGGATGTCCCTTCGTTCGGCATCAGGTACCGCGAGATCAAGGCAGGTTTATCTATGCCGCCAAAAATGAATATCAACAACATATTCCAGTCATGTATCAGGCCGGCCTGGTCTTTGTCTACTCTACAACATGGCATCCCTGAATTTGCCACGTTAAAAAAGTACATGGACAAAAGCCTTAACATGGGCCAACTGGGCCAGTTCATGAACGCGTCGTTTGATAAGCGTGTGGATGTGGACAAGATCGCCGCCATCCGCGATCAATGGAAAGGTAAACTGGTGCTAAAAGGCGTGGTAAGCGAGCAGGATATGGAAAAAACTTTAGCGCTTGGCGCGGATGGTATCATTGTATCAAACCACGGCGGCAGGCAGATCGACGCAGGCGAATCGTCTGTGCGCTCATTGCATACCCTTGCCGCCAAATACAGCGACAAACTAACCATTATGATGGATGGCGGCGTACGTTCCGGACCGGACATTGCACGTGCAATGGCTTGCGGTGCCAAATTTACATTTATGGGCCGTCCGTTTATGTACGGGGTATCTGCATTAGGAAAAAAAGGCGGCGACCATACCATCGCGGTGCTTAAAACACAGTTTAAACAAGCCATGGAACAGCTTTGCTGCGAAAAGGTAGAAGCCTTGCCGGAGACTTTGATCTCGTTTAAGTAAAGCTTGTATTAAAGATAGAAAATGCGGAAGCCTCAAATCTTGAATTTGGGGCTTTCGTGTTTATCGCAAGAAAACTTTCAGGTAACCACACTGTTACATCTTTGGTAAAGCGGCATGAACGGGAATAATTAAATTTGAATAAGCCTTTTTATATTATGAGCCAGATCAACAAAGAAGACATTAAACAGGAAGTATTTGATCTTTACGACGACTACGCGCACAATCGCTTAGATCGCCGCGGGTTTATGGAAAAACTATCGATCTACGCGGTAGGCAGTTTAACCGTGCCAGCGCTGATGAGTTTCCTGATGCCTGATTATAAAGCCATCCAGGTAAAGCCTGACGACCCGCGCCTGGTATCAGAATATATCAAATACGATTCGCCCAAAGGTGGCGGTAGCATTAAAGCCCTGCTATCAAAGCCAAAAGATGCCAAAGGTAAACTGGGCGGCATAATAGTGGTGCACGAAAACCGCGGTTTAAACCCGTATATTGAAGACGTAGCCAGACGCGCCGCACTGGCAGGGTTTATTACCCTTGCGCCCGACGCGCTGACCCCGCTGGGTGGTTACCCGGGCAATGACGACGCGGGCCGTGAAATGCAGGCCAAACGCGATAAAGGTGAGATGGAACAGGATTTTATAGACGCGTTCAATTATTTAAAAAACAACAAAGACTGCAACGGCAAAGTAGGTGTTGTTGGTTTTTGTTACGGTGGTGGTATTGCCAACATGATGGCGGTGCGCCTGCCTGACCTGGCAGCGGCCGTTCCATTTTACGGCAGCCAGCCCGACGCGGCAGATGTACCTAAAATTAAAGCGCCTTTATTGCTGCATTACGCATCGTTAGATACCCGTATTACCGGCGGCTGGCCGGCGTATGAGGCAGCATTAAAAGCCAATGGCAAAAAATACCAGGCCTATATCTATGAAAATGCAAACCACGGTTTTCACAACGATACCACTCCGCGTTACGACAAAGCCGCGGCAGAACTTGCCTGGAAACGCACCATTGACTTTTTTAATGAGTATTTGAAATAAGCATTTTGATCAGTTTGATTTTTAAGCCAGCTGCTCGAACCGTAGCTGGTTTTTTTATTGCTTTACAATCCTATCAACCCATTTCACATCTTAATTTTAAATAGCAACAATTCACGATAAATTATAGCTTTATGCATCCTAAATTATAACCGGATGGAAAGAAGAATATTTTGTAAAAACTCTTTAGTGGGAGGCGCCGCTATTATGGCCAATCCTTTAATTAAAAAAATTAGTCCTTTTGATATGCCTGCGGCAAACGCACCAACTACACTAATGGGCAATAGGTTTGTCACCTTTTGTATCATGATCCGCACTTCGCCGTGGGAGGTGTCACGGGATGTTAAACTGATCAAACGGGATGAGGGGTACGCGCACACGTTGAAGGTGGTGCAGGATATGCGTGAAACTTTTGCAAAAAATAATCCCAACGGCCGCTTAACCTGGGGTTTTACATTGAACGCTTTAGAAGATAAACGTTCCAATTACGTAGATATCAGGAAATATGTGGCCGAATGCCAGCATAAATATGGCGACGAGGTATCTTACTTCCCCGGGTATTTCCCGGCGATGTACCTGTCGCGCCACCGCATAAATGTGGAAATGACAGAGGCTATCCAGCGCATAACCGATATGGTTGGCGGCGGCTATCGCCCTAAAGCAATTATGGGCGGATTTTTATCAGCAGATAACCTGGCCTATCTTGCCGAAAAAGAAAAGATCCATGTTGCACATGCTGTGATCTGGAGTCAGCATGAAACGGATGGCGGCGGAGCTGATGGGTCGCCATCATATCCTTTTTATCCGTCTAAAGAACATTTTTGCAAACCCGCACAGGGCAAAAGCGATTTTATTGACTGCGTGAACCTGGACGGCTGGAGTGTTGATTTTCTTTGTGCGTTACAAAGCGGTAATATTTATGGAACCACCCCCTTTAATGGCGCGGCAAGCCGCCGTGGCGTAGGCCCTATTGAAAGCTATGGCGACTGGGGGCTGGATATCGGCCACCAATCGGTAATGCACACGCAATCAATCCATTTTGACAGGGGATTTGAACTAAATGGATTTGGCTGGATCCCCAATATATGGGAGGCAGCATTGGTAAAGATCCCTGAACGTAACAATTGGGACGAAACCTTTGCATTAAGAGCGCTTGAGAAATGGGTAGGCGCTACCGTACAAAAATGGCCCGACGTGAAATTTGTAACCTTTGGCGAATACGGCGAATTATGGCGCAGCCATTTCCCTGACAATGAAAAATGGAATTACAGGTTTGAAGAAAAAGGACTGGGCATTGGTAACTCGTGGGGTGACGAAGAGATCAAATGGTATATGAATAAAGAGTTTCGCCTGGCGACATTGCGAAACTGGCATAAAAACACGCCCGCAAGGATAGTCGATTTTACCCGCTATGATCTCCCGGCCAAAGAGCCTGCTGACCCATCGCCTGAAAAGCCCGTGAAAGACTGGAGCTTAATGAACCGCATTAATCAAAAAGGCTTACGCCTGCAAGATGCTCCGATTTTGCCATCCGAATTAAAGAATGATGAAAAGCAATTGATCGCTAAATATTATCCTGATTTTTTTAAATAATATAAATTGAGCACACAATAATATTTAATATAATACAAGGTCTTAATCTGCTTATTTTCAATAATTAGCAGGTTATTTTTTTATGCATTGATGTATAAAAAATATTACTTTTATACAAACCAATCATATCATGAACATACAGCAATATCCCCTGCCTGAAAACCAGTACCATGCGCAGGAGTTTCCCAAAACACAGATCGTTATTCATCATACTGCCAGCGGCCCATCAGCAAAAGGCAATATCGACTATTGGAAAACCGACCCGGTAGCGGTGGCAACCGCTTTTGTTATTGGTAAAGACGGTATTATCCAGCAGGCTTTCGCCTCAAAATATTATGCCGCACATTTAGGCATCCCTGCTGCATTTATTCATGGGCTTGGTTTTAATGATTATAGCACCCGTTGCGATACCCTGCACAAACAAAGCATAGGTATTGAGCTTACCTGCTGGGGCGGCCTAACACAAAAAAATGGCAAATGGCTAAATTACCTGAGCCAGGCCATACCTGATGCCAATGTACAAACCTATTCGCCCCCTTTTAGGGGATTTGCAGGGTTTGAGAAATATTCTGCTGAGCAATTAACTGCTGTAAAAGAATTAATATTATACCTCTGCAATAAATATAAGATACCAACAACCTACCATCCGGGCATGTGGGATATTAGCAAAGATGCTATTGGGGGCGTGCCGGGCATCTGGACGCATACTTCTTACCGCATAGCCAGTGATAAACAGGATTGCCATCCGCAGCCCGAATTAATAGCGCTGCTGCAATCGTTGAGTACTGTTTCGACACCTGCGGTTTAAACTATAAACTTTTATTGCTTGAATACAAAGACGCCTCGAACCTAAAAGTTTGAGGCGTCTTTGTATTCATTAATTAGTCTATAAATATCATGATATATAACACAAATATAATATTGGCAAGCCGGGCGTTTAAGTATCTTTGAGCTTTTAACCTTATCGCAATGAAGAAATTTTGTATTTTATTTGTCTTGTTTATTATTTCCGGTGTGTCAATTTGTAATGCACAACAGGAAACACGTTCCTATCGCCCCGGTACAGTTACATTTGCAGATGGCACCAGGGTTAACGGGCTGATACGCACGTTTGATACTATGCCATGGTACAACCAACGCTATATTTGGTTTATTGATTCGGCCTCATACGCCGCCAATCCCAATGTAAAAGGTAAAAAATATAGGGCAGACGACATGCAGACCTATCAAATAGGCAATGTCATTTTTGATAAAGTGCACTATGTTAATACCGAAAATTTACAATTGAAAAGTCTTGGCAGTAACGATCATATGATGGAAAGGCTGACGATCGGGCGTATAACCTCACATCGTTTTTATGATTATCCGCCGGATACTTATGGTGATTCGGGTACCGAAGAAAAAATTGAACGTGACGAAGCTCAACGCAAAAATGATCTGTTAAAGGGCTATAAAATTCTTTGTGTGAAAGATGGCGAGGGCAAGCAGCAAAACGCGTTTGATATAGATCTGCTTAAACTTTTGGAAGACGTACCATCGGTGCAAGAAAAATTCCAATCCGGGGGTTACGGGAACCAACCGGTGGTAGCACATAAGGGGCTTGCAGCAAAGATGATCGCCATGGCAAAAAAGGCCACATTTAAAGAGGAGGAAGCCACCGCAATTATAGCGGCATTTAATGATTTCAATGTACAAAGCGCACCCGCTAAGTAAGCCGATTTGAAATAATTAAGTAATATTGTATCATGAAAAAAGCTCTCCTTGCGGCCTTAGTACTATCGGCGCAATCCCTCTTCGCACAGACTAACAAACCGGCTAATTTAATTCAATATGTAAACCCGTTCATAGGTACGGGCGCGGTAGATAAGAACAGCCTTTCGGGCAGTAATTTCCCGGGACCGACTACCCCGTTCGCGTTTGTACAATTAAGCCCGGATACGCGCGATGCACCGGACGATCCGGCATCAGGCTATGACTATAACGATAAGACCATCGTCGGCTTTAGCCATACACACTTAAGCGGTACCGGCGTGGCAGATCTGTTTGATGTTTTGTTGATGCCAACTACAGGTAAAATAAAATTAGATCCGGGTAAGGATAGCGTTAAAGGCAGCGGTTACCGCTCAGCTTTCTCACATAAGCAGGAATCAGCCAAGCCGGGATATTACCAGGTTATGCTGCAGGATTACGGCATCAACGCCGAGTTGACCTCAACATCGCACGTGGGTGTGCACCGCTATACTTTCCCTAAGAGCGATAGCGCGCATATCATCATTGATCTGAACCACTCGTTGGATAAGAAAAGAAACTATTGGGAATGCCGTATAATAGGCGCCGAGATCAGAGTGGTAAACAATACCACCATCGAGGGTTACCGGATATTGACAGGCTGGGCAAAACTGCGTAAGGTTTATTTCCATGCCGAGTTTTCAAAACCGTTTACCAGTACCGTATTGGCTAATGGCGGCAGGCGCATTGAAAACATGCCAGTAATTAACGGCACATCGATAAGGGCGGCGCTAAACTTTAATACCACTGCTAATGAGCAGGTATTGGTAAAAGTGGCCCTGTCGCCGGTAAGTGTTGAGAATGCCCGCAAAAATATGCAGGCAGAGCTAAGCGACTGGAACTTTGACAAGGTAAGTCAGCAAAGTGCGGCCCAATGGGAAACCGAGTTGGAAAAGATCAAAATTGACGGCACGCTGCAACAAAAGCAAATCTTTTATACTGGTTTATACCACGCCTTTACCCAGCCCAATAACGTAGCCGACGTAAACGGCGACTACCAGGCATCAGACCTTACCGTTGGTAACGCGCCTGATAAAGCACATTATTCTACTTTTTCTTTGTGGGATACTTACAGGGCCGCCCACCCGTTATACACCTTTATTCAGCCTGAAAAAACTGCTGCTTTTATCAACAGCATGATCAGGCAGTATGATACCTATGGTTACCTGCCCATATGGCAACTATGGGGCGATGAAAATTACTGTATGATAGGTAATCACGCTATCCCGGTTATTACGGATGCCATATTGAAAGGCATCCCAGGTATTGACGCGGAGAAAGCCTACCAGGCAGTAAAAGGTTCTTCAACAACAGATCACCCCGGCTCGCCGTTTACGGCATGGGAGAAATATGGCTATATCCCTGAGGATGTTGAATCGCAATCGGTATCTATAACTGTCGAGCAAGCTTATGACGATTGGTGCGTGGCGCAGTTGGCTAAAAAGCTGGGCAAGACAGACGATTATGAGCATTTTATGAAACGGTCGGCCTTTTACAAGAACCTGTACAATCCTAAAACCGGTTTCTTCCAGGCCCGTAACAAAGATGGCAAATGGGTAACGCCATTTAACCCGCTTGATTATGGCGGCAATGGAGGCAGCCCTTATACCGAAGCTAACGCCTGGCAATACTCATGGTATGTACCACAGAACGTACCCGACCTGGTTAATTTGATGGGTGGCAATCAGAAATTCACTGCCAAGCTGGATACCTTCTTCACTTTGGCTAACAAGCCGGGCGACGTTAACGGAAATGCCTCGGGCTTTATAGGTCAGTACGCGCATGGTAATGAGCCAAGTCACCATATTGCTTACCTGTATGATTATGCAGGACAGCCATGGAAAACCCAATTTTATGTAGCAAAGGTGCTAAACGAGTTATACAACAACTCGTCATCAGGCTACCAGGGTAATGAAGATTGCGGGCAAATGTCGTCATGGTATACCTTTAGCTCTATGGGCTTTTACCCGGTAAACCCGGCTAATGGCGTTTACGCTATCGGCTCGCCGATATTGAAGAGCGCGGCTATGCAGCTAAGCAATGGCAAAACCTTTAGTGTGAGCGTAAAGAACGCTTCGCCGGCCAATTGCTATATCCAATCAGTAAAACTTAACGGCGTTGCTTACAACAAAGCATACATAACGCAACAGGATATTATGAACGGCGGTACGCTTGACTTTGTGATGGGTGCAAAACCTAACAAAAGCTGGGGCACCAAAGCAGGCGATGTACCGCTTGCCTGGGGTTACAATAAATAGCGTTTGTCTCACGCGAGTGTGAGCTACATGAGCCAAGTGAGCCAACTTATAAGTAAGTGAAATTTGGGTTCAAAATCGGCTAAATAACTGATAATAATACGGTGCAGAATTTTTGTTCTGCACCTTTTTTATGCGCTTACCGGCCAGGCATCCAGCCCTTTAATTCTGTGGTGTCACGGAATTGATAATTCAGTCACCCCAACGCGGCGATGGTCTAAAAGCGGACTCCTCTTGTTCGCTTTTGATACAATTCTGAATTGATTTTTGATATAAAAGTCAATAAATCAATTAGTTGCATCATGGCATGAAAATTATCGGGAGATATTATTAAGTTTTAAGTTGAACGTCATGATCAAAAATTATTTAAAGACAACTCTCCGTGGTTTTTGGAAAAACAAAATGTTTACGCTGATCAATGTGATCGGTTTGTCCGTCGGGATAGCTGCCTCGCTTGTTATTTACCTGATCGTACATTTTGATTTTAGTTTTGACCGTTTCCACCGTGACGAAAACAGGATCTACCGTGTTGTTACCAACTTTACGACCCCTGGTTCGCAAACTTGTAATGCCGGTATTTGCGGCGCTGCTATAGACGTGGTGAAGCGCCAATTAACCGGTGTTGAAACAGCTGCACAAATTTTCACCCTCTACCAGCCAAACGTATCTACGCAAACAACAAATGCAAATCAGGCGGTGTTCAAAGCTCAGGATAATGTTATCCTGGCTGATGACAGCTATTTTCGCCTGTTTTCTTATCACTGGCTTGCAGGCTCGTCCGCCGGTGCGCTATCGCGGCCTAACCAGGTAGTTTTAATGGCAAGTCAAGCCAAAAAATATTTCCCGTCGTTAACTTATGATCAAATGATCGGGCGTAAAGTATTGTATGATACCCTCATTACCACAGTATCCGGTATTGTGGCGGATATCAAAGAAAATACAGACCTGACTTTTCATGATTTCATCTCTTTTTCAACTGTTGAAACTACGCCGGCACTGAAAGCCCGGGTTGTGGTTAACAACTGGAATGGTACAAGCCCCGAACAGCAACTATTTATCAAACTGGCCATGCCAACAGTTGTCACCCGGTTAACCAAACAATTAAATACCGCTTTTAAAAAGACGTTGCCCGCAACAAGTGCATCTAAAAATGACGCGCCGTCCTTTTATTTTCAGCCATTGGCCGATATGCATTTTAATGCTAATTACGGCACCTTTGGAAATGGTCGGACAGCCGATAAAACTACACTTTATGAGTTGCTGGCCATCGCACTTTTTTTGCTAACACTTGGCTGTATCAATTTTATTAATCTAACAACAGCACAATCGGTCAGGCATGCAAAAGAGATCGGTATTCGAAAAACCATGGGCAGCAGCCGTGGGCAGTTGATGGCGCAGTTCATGACAGAAACATTGCTGACCACATTTGCAGCCCTGGTGATTGCTTTTGTGACAGCTCCTTTATTATTGCATGAATTTGCAGCCTTTATTCCTGCAGGCATTACAGCCAACATGATCTGGCAACCTGCTATATTAGCATTTTTACTGCTTTTAGCGATAGCTGTTGCCTTAGCAGCAGGTTTTTATCCGGCTATGATTTTGTCATCCTTCGACCCGGTTTCAGTTCTGAAAGGACAGTCGCAAAGCGATAGCAGCAACACCCGCAATACCCGTTTGCGCAAAACCTTAAGTGTTACCCAATTTGTGATAGCCCAGTTTTTCATTATGGCAACGGTACTGGTGAGCAAGCAAATATATTATGCCCTAAATAAAGACCTGGGCTTCCGTAAAGAAGCAGTACTGATCATTAACTCGCCCTGGAAAAATCGCCAGCCCGGACTGAACCATATCTTTATGAACAAACTTCGTACTATGCCGCAGGTGGTACAGGTGAGCGCAGGCCGCGATGCTCCTTTGTCAAATGATCCGCACACAGCCTCGGCCATCTATCGAGATGATAAAAAAGAGATCAAGGTAGATAAGATCGCAGAAAAGTTTGGCGACGAAAATTATATAAACGTTTACCATATTCAATTACTGGCGGGCCGAAACCTTGAAGCCCGTGACACGGTTAATACCGTATTGATCAATCAAAAACTTGCCACCTTATTAGGATTTAAAAACCCTAAACAAGCAGTAGGCAAATCGCTGTCCGGCTTTAATGGTCAGCCGCAAACGCAGATCATCGGTGTAATGGCAGACTTTCAACAGGAATCCATTCATGCTCCAATTATGCCACTGGTTCTTTTCACCAGCACTAACCCGTATTTTAATGGCACTTTCCATATTGCTTTGAAACCGCGGACCGGAGACGGCGAAAACTGGAAATCGGCCATCGCAGCAATGCAGGATGCATGGAAACAGATATACCCTGATGACGACTTTGATTACAGGTTTTTTGATGAAAGCATTGCCAAAATTTACACCAGCGAACAAAATACATCCAAACTGCTTAGCTGGGCAACTGCTCTTTCGGTATTGATTAGTTGCCTTGGCTTGTTGGGTTTAACCGTGTATACTACTAACCAGCGAAAAAAAGAGATTGGTGTACGCAAAGTACTGGGCGCTTCGGTTACCCAGGTAGTACGTTTATTGTCAACAGAACTTGTATCATTGATCTTGATCTCGTTCGTAATTGCAACCCCGCTGGCCTGGTTAGCCATGAATAAATGGATCCAGAATTTTGCAGACCGCACAACGGTAAGCTGGTGGATATTTGTATTAAGCGGTGTGGGCATGCTACTGGTTGGCCTTTTAACTTCAGCAGCACAAACCGTCCGCGCAGCCTTGATTAATCCCGTGAGAAGTTTGAAAAGCGAATAAATTATGGCAGATATATAAAAGCACCTTTCCGTTTCCGCAAGGCCTTTCTATCGGGAGTCCCTGTGGGGATAGAAAACAGCCAATATTTCTTCAGGTTTATTTTCATAAAACCTTTGACGGTATTATAGGTTATGAACTAAAACTACCATGGCAGAAAGTAAGTTACTCAGGATGGATAATGTAGGCATTGTGGTGAAATCGCTCGATAATGCTGTAGCCTTTTTTACAGAGATAGGCCTGAAGCTGGAAGGGCGGATGGTTATTGAAGGCGAATGGGCAGGCCGCGTTACCGGATTGGAAAATCAGCGTGTAGAGATAGCAATGATGGTTACGCCCGACGGGCATAGCAGGCTGGAGCTTTCACGGTTTATTGATCCGCCTACGGTTTCTGACCACCGCACAGCCCCGGTAAATTCGCTTGGTTATTTGCGCGCCATGTTTGCTGTAACAGACATTGACGAACTGGTAAGCCGGCTTATTAAGCAGGGCGCGCAGTTGGTTGGCGAAATAGTACAGTATGAAAATTCGTACCGGCTCTGCTATATCCGCGGAACCGAGGGTTTGCTTGTAGGGCTGGCACAACAGCTTTAATTTTAAGTCTTCGCAGGATCCTCTATCGAGTTTAAGATTAACCCATAAAATCTCCGAGAGACTGAGAGGACAAAAATGTAGTAATCGAGTAGTTCGTCCTTACAATCACTCATTAGCCAAAGCCAATAATTGCTTTTTGATTTGATCGGTCTGGTTCCATTTAAAATCCCTGTCAACTATGTTGCCGCGCTTATTAACCAGCGCATAATGGGGTATGCCGGTTACCTGAAACTGCTTAGCCAGTAAATTATATTGATCTTGGGTTACACGGTAATGCTCGCCTTTAATGCCCGGCATTACGGTTTTGTAGCTTTTTTCGGGCGAAGAAGTATTGGTGATGTACAAAAATACAATGTCTTTGTTTTGTGCCAGATCTTCTTTCAACGGGGCAATTTCTTTAAGGCTTATCATACAAGGCGCACACCATGTGGCCCAAAAATCAATAAAAACTGCCTTGCCCTTATACTTATCCATCATCTTTACAAAAAAGCTATCGGCCGGGGCGTTTGCTTGAATTTGATTATAGGTATAACCTTTTGAAGTTTTACTATCGCGGATATTTTGTTTGATCTTATTGTTTAGCGCTGCCACATCAGCCAAAAGAAATTTATTTTTAATTCTCGCCTTTACACGGGCAAACTCCGCATCTGATAAAGTATCTTTTTCATCATCCATGCGCTGCGATACTACCTGGAGATCCATCAGCTCAAACTCAAGCGAAATATTTGTATTTAAAAGGCTTTTCAACACAGCCGGCCTTGCTTTTTCTAATGCTCCCGGGGCAGTTGGGTTACGCCAGGCCATGTTTTCATAATATGCTATGGTAGCTTTAACATCTTTGTTAGAGGTGTCTTTAGTTTTAAGCAAATTGATCTCATTGGTATAATCTATCCGCCCTGCTTTGTCATAAATTGGTTCTATGAACATTAACCAGTTCATAAATTGATAATAATCGTACACTTCCATCGCTGCAACATCATTATATTTTATTTCTTTCAAAAAATAGTAATAGGCGGTATTAAGTTTTACGGGGCTTAATACAGGCTTCTTGCTATCAAACGGCAGCTTATTTCTTATACGATAAGCATTTTCCCGCAAGCTGTTATATTGTATAAGTACGGCGGCAATATTGTATTGTACGCTTCGCCTGGCTAATTCATAAGTATGAATGTTAATATTTGAAGCTTTTGCAACACTATCAATTAAGGCTAACTTATGATTTCTGATCTTTAAGAAATAAGCTTTGAATTGCTCAGGCGTTAGCTGATATATGTCTGAGTATATGGCGTTCCAGTTGTAATCCATTAAAATTGGCCTAACCTTATTGATATCATTATTAATCAATGCCATTTTAGCATCACCCTTAAATACCGAAGATACTTTCCGGACATCTGTAACATCAAAATCCTGAACCAGTTTTTTGCCGGGTTCAAAATATACCACGCTATTAAAAAAAGGGAAGGTTATCCAACAACCCTGTTTATGTACTAAGGGGAAATTTGCATAAAACGTTCCGTCCGGCTTAATATCGATCAAATACATATCATGCAAACCGGTTACCACGTTATCTACAAGTAATTGTGCATTTTTAAAACCAATGCTGGCCGAGTAGCCTTTTATTGTACCTGAATAAGTGGTATTTTGAGATTGAGCGGATGTCCTATAAATCGACAAGAGCATACAAACGAAAACTAATATTTTTTTCATCATAACAAGGTATTAGGCAGGTAACGAATATAGTGATTGGTTTAATAAGACTTTACCCTTATTAATATTTTTCCATGCAGCTTCCCTGAATGCTTGTTGTTTTCCGCCTATAATTCAATAACTACAGGATGATCATTTAGAGTTAATGTTACCTCGTTACTATTTTTATACGTATTAACAGGATCTACACCTATAATAGGATCATAAACTTTTACATTCACGGCCTTTTTGCCTAAGGTTACTTTCACTTCATCGCTGCCATTGGCTTTCTCGTCCCATATCACCAACTGAAATTTGCCGTTGCTGTTTTGCAGCAGCAGGTCATGCACGGTTTCGGGGCAGTTGGGTATGGTGTAAGCCAAAATTCCCGTTTTTTTGGCTGCGCCTTTATCAGCCAAGATAGTGGTGAAGTTATGCAGGTAAACGGCAGCTTTTCGCGGGGTGTAATCCTTTTGGTAAAAACCAAAGGTTTGGTTCCCGTCCTCGTCCGAGCGATCCCTTAACAAGTAAATGGATGTATAGCTCCACTTAAGTTTAAATTGCGCAAGGTAAAGGTTCAGATACAGGCGGGCTTGTTTTTCTTCGGTCAACGCGCCATCAAGCGTGGCACCGGTTTCGGTGGTTACTTTGGGCAGATCTTTTAGCTGATCCTCTGTATAGCCTTTAAATTTCGACCGCCAGGTTTTACCATAATTGCCATATAAGCCATCCACCTTACAAAGCAGACCCGGGTCGGCAGCGTTCCAGGTTTGGTTATCATATAACCCGGGGTGCGAGGGGTGCAGGAAATAATTATGGCAGGTAGCATAATCTGCACAGCGGGTATCGTCAGGCATTGTCAGGCCGGCGCCTGCCGGGATCTGCAGGTATTGCAGGCCCACATTGTCTTTTTGCGCCCCGCCTTCGCTGATACTCCACACAGGGTATTTGTTTAACACCGCGTCTGCTTTCACGGATTTATATAGATCACTTTGCAGTTTGGCTACAGCCTGCCAGCTTAGGTCCTTGCCGCCTTTTTCGCCTTTGTAATCAATGGGCCAGTTATTGGGTTCGTTAACCCCTTCAAAAGCCAGCAAAGCTCCGGCCCTGGCCAGCATCCGGCCACCGGCCAGTAAACGTTTCAGATCTGTTCCGCCGCTCATTAAACCGTAGCTGAATTTAATGCCCGTTTCGCGGTGCAGGGTTTGATAATCCTGGTCGGTAGCATTACCCTCATAGCCCGACCTGATCCATCTTATGCCCGTATATTTTATGGCGGCAATAGTTTTATCGAGCGATTCGCCCCGGCTTGAAATGGCCGAGTTAACGCCGATGCTGTTTAAAAAATCATTAGTGCTTATTGCGGTTACAGGCGCCGGTTTAGGCGCCTGAAAAAACAATGCTAAAGGCAGCGCCGCGGTTATAAAACCTATTTGCAGGATAGTAAATTTCATATAGATCTGACAGGTGTGGACAAGATACAAAATACGCCTGTCAAGAAACAGATAATAATTTGTCCATATTTTCGTTTTTGGGCCGATTTGTTGAAAACAAGATAAAAAACCACAAAACAGCCATAATATCGACAGAAAATGCCCTTTCGTGCGATTTTTTCCACAAAACGGCCATTATTACCTTAATGTAAACAATTTAAAGGCATAAATTGCCAAAAATACCATCAAAATGTGTATTTTATTAACTTTTTTAATCAAATATTAAATTAACATTATCAATAATCCTATTTTTTGTCTAAAATGTTAATAAAGTGTTTAATATAATATTTGAATTGTTAATAATAAATTAACATTATACCTGTTTGAGCCATTTATATTTGTAACAAATTAATTGATATTCATTAAACTCATCAAAAACAAGTATGAAAAAAATTTTACTTTTATTCTTACTGGTGTCGGGTGTGCTTTTTACATTAAGCAATAATGTAAACGCCCAGGGTGTAACAACCGCCAGTGTGCATGGTATTGTAACCGATGCCAAGGGTATTATTCCCGGTGCTACCGTTAGCATTACCCACCTTCCAACAGGAACAGTTTATTCGACCGCTACACGTGCCGATGGCCGTTTCAACATCCCCAACTTAAGGGTTGGCGGTCCGTACACTTTTAAGGTTACTTTCGTAGGCTATAAAGAATATACTGAAGAAAACATTAACTTAACCATAGGCCAGGATCAACGCGTTGACGTTAAGCTTGAAGATAACATGGCACAGTTAAAAGAGGTTACTGTAAGAGGTAACGGCGGCAAGGTTATCAACTCATCACGCACAGGCGCCCGCGAAACGGTAAACCGCGCACAGATCGAAGCATTACCTTCACTTAACCGTTCATTAACTGATTACACCAGGTTAACGCCGTCTTCATCATCAAACGGATTAAACATTGGCGGCAGAAGCAGTACTTATAACAACATTACTGTTGACGGTGCTTTGTTTAACAACTCATTCGGTTTATCAGGTACGTTAGGTGGTCAAACCAGCTCACAGCCAATATCTTTAGAGGCTATAGACCAGATCCAGGTTGATATTGCTCCGTACGATGTGCGCCAGGGTAACTTTACCGGTGCAGGTATCAATACCGTAGTAAAATCAGGTACTAACGAATTTAAAGGCAGTGTTTATGATTATTTCCGTGGTAACGGGCTTACCGGCTTTCACGCAGGTACTATCGATGTGCCTCAAACCAAAAACACTTACAGGCAAACAGGTGTAAGCGTAGGCGGACCGATCATTAAGAATAAATTATTCTTCTTTGTATCGGGCGAGCAAGAGCGTATAAGCGCTGCGGCAAACTCATTTGTCGCTACAAAAGATGGTGTAAGCGGTGCTAACGTTTCACAAACTACAGCTGCCACTTTAGATGCTTTAACTTTAGCGCTAAAAAAATACGGTTATGTTCCTGGACCGTACGAGAACTTTAACTATGATACCTATAGTGATAAAGCTACTGTTAAGTTAGACTGGAACATCAACAAAAACAACGTTTTAAGCGCCAAGTATTTTTACTTTAAATCATACAAAGACCAACCGCCAAGCGGTACAGGCGCAAATGCTTTGTTTGGTGCTACAGCCAGGAATGCAAGTACCATCAGTCTTCCGTTTTATGGCGCAGGTTATCGCATTAATAATAACTTTAACATCGGCATCATTGAGTTAGCTACACGTATATCAAGCACCATGTCTAACAAATTGACATTGGGCTATTCGGCTCTGCGTGATTACCGTGCATCGTTAGGTAACACCTCAATTCCTTTTGTTGATATCGGTAACGGTACATCTGATGCTTCTGGCAACGTAGTAACAGCTCCAACAGGTGTTGCTACCAGCTTTGGTTATGAAGTATTTACTGCCAATAACCTGTTAAATACCAATATCTGGCAGTTCTCTGATGATTACAGCATTTATGCCGGCAAGCATGAGATAACCATTGGTACCAATGATCAGTTGCAAAGCTATAAAAACGGTTTCGCACCTAATTATAATGGCTTATACAGCTACAACTCCGCTTCAGACTTTATCAATGGCTTGCCTGCAGCTGCTTTTTCTACACGTTATTCAGCTATAAGCGGCGGTTTTCCATTCGCTAAAATATCTGCATCTACCTTCAGCGCGTATGTTCAGGACAAATACCAGGTTACCGATAATTTTAAACTATCATACGGTGTAAGGGCTGATTATAACGTTTACCCTACCAGCTTAGGTGCAAACGGGCCTGCTACGCTATTAACTTTCCAGGGTGGTATGCATGTTGATCCGTCAAAACTGCCAGAAAACCGCGTAGCTATTTCTCCGCGTTTAGGTTTTAACTGGGATGTAAACGGTGATAAATCAACCCAGGTTCGTGGTGGTTCAGGTTTATTCTCAGGCGGCGTACCGTTTGTTTGGATCTCTAACCAGGCATCAAACAATGGTTTGTTGTTTGGTTCATATACCGTACTTAAAAGCAACGCGGCTAATACCGACGCACAAAAGGCTCAGTTGATATTTAACCCTAACGTAGATGCTTACCACCCTACAGGCGGCGGTGCTGCAAACACTTCGTACGAGTTAGATATTGCCAATCCTAAACTGAAGAACCCTAAGATCTGGAGAACAAACCTTGCCATTGATCAGCAATTGCCTGGTGGCATTATAGGTACCATCGAGGCTGCTTACACCAAAGATATCAACGCTATTTATCACCAGAATTTAGTTTTATCTGATGCTTACGATGTATTAAAAGACAGTTATGGTCAAATACGATATAAACAAAAAAACACCACACCTGCCGGCCCGGCGGGCACAGTGCCAACCATCAATAACCCTGCTATAACCGCTTTGTATTACATGACCAATACCAGCGCGGGTTATTCATATTTTATTACCGGCCAATTGCAAAAAAGCTTCACCAGCGGGTTTTATGCTAACGTTGCTTATACTTACACCAAAGCAAAAGATGTTAACGATGGCGGTAGCACTGCCAGCACTATCTGGGGCACACGCGCCGTTTCGGGCAACCCAAATGCTGACAATATTTCAAACACAAACTTTGTTCAGCCTAATCGTTTAATAGCTTCGTTTGCTTATAATCACTCGTTCATCAAAAACACCAAATCGTCATTCGGTTTAATATTTGAAGCTGCAGCAAATACTGCTTCAGCGTCATTTGCTAACGGTAGCGGTAACGGTAATGTATCTTACATAACAGCAGGCGACGTAAACAACGACGGTGTTAGCAATGATTTGATGTACATACCAAGAAGCGCGTCTGAGATCACACTGGTTCCGGATTTTAACGGTGATACACGTACCGCCGCACAGGAATGGGCACAATTGGATGCCTTCATTAAGCAAGACCCATATTTAAGTAAACACCGCGGCCAGTTTGCACAACGTAATGCTGTAATACTGCCTACATTTAAAAGAGCCGATTTTAACTTTACACAAGATCTGTATGTACAGTCTGGCAAGGTTAAAAACACTTTAAGGTTATCAATAGATATCATTAACGTAGGTAACCTGCTAAACAGAAACTGGGGATTATACCAAACTACTGTAAACCCTATTGGCTCAGGCGGTTTAGTTACTATTCTTAACTACAAAGGTTTAGATGCTTCAGGTAAACCAACATACTCTTTCCCGTATGCTGACAGTAAGAACCTGATCCCTTTAACCAACTCATACAAAACAGATACCAACCAGTTATCACGCTGGCAGGCACAAATTGGTATAAGATATATCTTTAACTAATTTTATCTGATACGACAAAGCCCCTTTAGCGTTGCTAAAGGGGCTTTGTTATTTTTACTTCTGCCGGTTTATAAGCCGGTTATCTACAGAAAATTTACCGGCACCTGATAGCATTAATGAAATCAGCCCGGCAATATATAGCAAGTTAATTTCATAACCCGGCGGCCCAAATTTAGGTCCGTTTGGCGTAAGGCCAATTGTATTGACCGAGCTAAAACCAAATTTTAGCTGGATAGTTAGCATAGCAACCAACATAGTACCTATCAGCGGGATAGCGACAAAAAAGGTGAACGCGCCGGCAACGATCATAAGCCCGCCAATGAGTTCAATAAAAGGAACCACCCACGAGGTAAGATGAGGCAGCGGCACCCCCGTTTGTGTTAATAGTTTTTCAAACCCGGCCGGGCCTCGGCTTAGCTTTACAAATCCATGTGCAATAAACCCGTAACCTATTATTAACCGTAAAAATAAAGGCGCGAGCTGTTGATTGTTTGTTTTCATGTTGATGTTTTAATTAAAGGTTGTCATTTGCTTTGAGTTATAGTAAGGCATAACTATAACCACAGCTTAGTCGAAAAAACAGCAGCAACCTTACAATTATTTATGAATTGGCACAATGGCATTAACTATCAGCAAAATACCCAGCATTAACAGCATCAGGTAGCTATATTTAAAAAAGCGCTCGCCCTGCATGCGGGCATTAATTGCCCTGCCGATAAGGATGGCAGGTATAAGTACCGGCAATGAAACCAGGTAATAAACAAATAATTTAGGGATGAGTAAACCGCTTATCCAATAACCAATCACTCCCGTAAGGCTTGCTATCAAAAAATAAGCTTGTAATGTAGCCCTGAAGTGCTGCGCTGTCCACCGTCGTTTGGCACCATAAATAACCAGTGGCGGCCCGTTTATACCGTATGCTCCGCCCAAAATGCCGGAGAGCAATCCGCAAACGAAAAGCCATTTCTGACTATCCTGCTTCAATTCTTCCAGGCAACTGCCGCTTAACAAATAACCGGAAAAAGCAATAATGATAAAGCCAAGTATCAGTTTTACCCAATATTCGCCAACATGTACCAGTAGCCACAGGCCCATAGGTATCCCGATAAGGGAATAAATAATGAGCCCCCCGGCGCTTTTTATATGGATCTTTTTATGATCCTGCACAACAACAAAACCGGCTATGGTAACCGATATCAATACAGAAAGCGGCACCCCGACGTTAAGGGGAATAAACAACGCTAATAACGGCACGGCTATTAACGACTCGCCAAAGCCAAACGCAGAACGAAAGATTGTGGCAGCAAAAATGATGAGGACAATTTGAACAAGAACAGGTGTAAAGAGCATTAATTATATGAAATTATGACCGCGAAAAGGTTATATTATTTAACGTATTTTTAGTCATAATGGTATCTGCTCAGCCTGTTATTGCCTGAAAGATGTGGGTGTGCCGCCGGTAAGCTTTTTAAAGAAATGGTTAAAATGGGCGCTGTCTTCAAAGCCCAGGCTGTAACCAATTTCAGATATATTCCAATTGGTGTGTTTAAGCAGGGCCTTTGCTTCGGCGATCATGCGTTCAAAGATGAGCTGGGTTGTAGTTTTGCCAACCGTATTGGTTATTGCGCGGTTAAGGTGGTTAACATGCACATTCAACTGCTCGGCAAATAACTTTGCCGACCGCATTTTAAATTGCTGTGATAGTGATTCTATGGGAAACTGGCGCTCCAGCAGATCCATAAAAACGGATGTAAGCCGCGTATTGGCATCTACATGGTGGTACAGCGTTTCGTTAGGTTCCATTTTTAAGGCCAGGTGCACCATCTCCATTACATACCCTCTTATCAGGTCATATTTATATAAGTAGTCCGACTTGATCTCCTGGTGCATTTTCTTAAAGATATTGAGCACCTGTGTTTCCTGCTCGTCATTAAGCGGGAACACAGCCCGCGCGCCGGGAATAAATACCGGGATATCCTTAATGTTGCTATGCGCCTGCCCTGCAAAAAAAGCCTCTTTAAATATGCAAAAGTAGCCCGACGGGTCAATGGTCATCCGCTCAAACTGGTAAGGCACCAGCGGATTAAAAAATATCAGGTTGCAGCCATTTACTTCAAGGCTTTTATGGGCATAATGAAAAACGTGCCGGCCCTTAATGATCGAGATCTTATAAAACTCGCGGCGGGTATATTTTACTTCGTGCTTTGCCTGGGTATAGATCTCGTCATAGCTAAACACATTAAAATGCCCGATGTCCTTTTTAAGGTCATCAGGCATCCAGCTAAATTTATGCTGATAAAATTCTTCTAACGTTTCTGTTGGCTCCATCTATTGCAAATTTAACACATTAGGCTGTTGCCTGTAGTCGGTTGCAAAAGATAGTTCTTTCCATTTTTCAAGGTCGGTAGCTAATGCTTCGATCTTTTGCGACGCGCGGTTATACGCATCAGTCCCCATAAACAAACGGACGGGCGGCTCATCCATTTCGGCCAGTTGAATAAAAATATCAGCAGCTTTATCAGGGTCGCCGGCTTGTTTGCCGTCCATGGCCAACATGCGCTCCTGCGATTCCCTGATCGCTTTGTAATCGGCTATCTGGTTTTTTGCCAATACCAACGATTGTTCAGTTAAAAACTCCGTTCTGAATGCGCCGGGCGCGGCTACGGTTACTTTAATACCAAACTCTTTAACATCCTGTGCCAGTACCTCTGATATGCCGATAAGAGCATACTTGGTAGCCGCGTACAATGACCAGCCGGTAGCGGGGGCAAAACCGGCTATTGATGAGATATTTATAATATGACCAGACCGCTGCGCGCGCATTACCGGCAATACATATTTTATTACGTTTACAGCGGCAAATACGTTGATATTAAAGCAATCTACCACTTCATTTCCTGAAAGCTCTTCTACACTGCCGCCAATGCCATAGCCGGCATTATTCACCACGACATCAATTTTACCGAATGTTTCTACCGCTTTTTGGATAGACGCGTGGATAGATTCGTCATTAGAAAGATCAACCGCCAGCGGTAAAAACAGATCGGCGGCAACATCGCCAACCGCGGTTTTTAACGCGTCTATTGTCCTGGAAGTAGCGGCAACTTTATTCCCGGCCAGTAGTAATCTTTTAACCAGCGACAGCCCTAACCCTTTTGACGCACCGGTTATGTACCAAACTTTGTTTTCCTTTGTTTTCATTGTTACAAAGGTCTGTCAAAAACCAGGGCATGTGTTTGTTGATATCAAACCGTTTATTGTCAAATTCAAACAATTTTAAAGCTTTAAGGCAGTCGGGATCCCGCCAGTCATGAAATATATTACCTGATCACATTCACGTACCCTGATGCTTTACCGGGTAATACCTTAGTATCTATAATGTAATAATATACACCGTCAGGCACTTTCAAACCTTCGTATGTGCCGTCCCAGGGCACGGGGTAGCCAACGGATGAGTATACTTTTGAACCGTAACGGTTGAATATTTGCACCAGGCAATCAGGATATGAAGCCAATGCCGGTATTTTCCAGCTATCATTTACGCCGTCATTATTTGGCGTGAACGTATTTGGAATAACCAGAACTGTCGGCGCGTTAATGGTAAGCGTGGCGCTAATGTAGTTGAAAGTGTAGTTTACTGCCGATCCGCCGGATATTGTGATAGGATATACCCCGCCGTCAGATTTTGTAGTTGCAGTAGTGGTAATAGTTGGCTGTTCTGTTAACTGCGCTTCGGTTTCATTATTTACAAACCCGCTGTAGGTAAAAGTTAACGTTGGATTAGCGGCGCCGTAATTCTTAGTTTTATCATCGGCGGTTACCGTTAATATTGCAGGGGTTACCTCTATATCACCCGGCTTATAAGTTATGGCATAATTAGATGCTGTAAATGTACCTTCACTTGGATCAGACGGTATGATTGAACCTTTGTAAATTCCAACAGGATCAGTTGCATTACGCCCCAAGCCATAGGTAGATTTAACATTTTCTATTGTTTCATTATTTTTTAAGCCGCCTACTGCGAAGCTATTAGGCTGATCTTCACTAATCACGGTGCCGTATGTTTTAGAATAATTACCTGCTGCTACAATTAACGGGGCCGCTTTAACCGCGATGTCGGCCGGCATAAAGGTGACAATATAATTATCTTCATCATACCCATTAGCACCCGTAACTGCAATTATCTTTACTGATCCGGCATAATAACCAACAGGATCTGTGGCTGCCCCGCCTTGCCCGTAAATAACAGATACCAAAGTAATGATATTACCATTTTTTAAACTACCGGCTGTAATGGCAAAATCTTCGGAATTAGTAAAACCACTTAAAACATCGCCATAAGTTTTTGACTTGTCTATAGCAAAAATGGTTAAAGGTGCCTTATCTACGGTGCTGTTTGGCATCGGCACAGTTACAATTCCTGATCCTGAACCGCTGCTTAAGTTAATATCGCCGCTATATGCCCCTGCATTGGTTATAGATGCTAACCTAATATAAACCGGTACGGCAGCAACTGTACCCGCAGCGCCAACCGTTACGGTATTGCTAAAATGCACACCGTCTGTACTTACCTCGAAACCTGCCGGCGGCGTAACCGTTATACCGGCTAATAGATTTACGCCGGATACGGTAAAACTGCTTGATGGAGATGCCGTGCCGTAAGTAGTGTTTACTGATTGAGGCGTACCTACCGTTGTAATATCAGGCGGCGGGGGGACTATTACATTAATATTACCGGGAACGTATATAACGCTATAGTTACCGGCTGCAAAAGTGCCGCCTGTGGCATTAACTGCAACCACAGAACCAGTGTAAATCCCCGCTGTTGCTGTGGCTTCAGCCCCCGTTCCGTAATTAATGGCTACACTACTAATAGTTTCACCGTTTTTTAATCCGGTTGCGGTAAAACGGTTCGAATTGGTTACGTCTGCAAGGGTTGTGCCGTAAGGTTTATCTATATTATTTGCAGTAATGGTTAACGTTGCCGGCAGTACCACCAAATTAACAAGGCTATAGCTTACAATATAATTGCTGCTTAAATACCCGTTGCGCCCGGTAAAGCCGGATAGTGTTACAGTGCCATTGTAAGTACCTGCGCCATCTGTAGCGTGTGATCCTGCCCCGAAAGAAATATCGATAGAATTAAAACTGTTACCGTTTTTAAGATCAGGATTGGTAAATGTAACGTTAGGCGTATTATAATAAATGGTGGTATTGGTTAAAACATCACCATATATTTTTGCATAAGTGCCCGTAATATTTAATGGCGCGGGTTTAACAATGCTGTTGCCAATAGGCACATTAACAACAGAAGCTCCAGGACTGCTTAGCACAACGTTACCCGAATAGGTCGCCGCGTTGGTTGTGGCGGCTAACCGCATATAAACAAGCGTAGATGCGATATTACCTGTATTGCCGATGGTAAGTGTAGGGCTAAAGTTTATATTATCTGTACTCACTTCAAAACCAGGCGGCGGGGTGACGGTAACTGGTCCGGATAAATTTGATCCTGACACCGTGAAACTGCTGGATACCGAAGCAGTACCATAGGTGGTGCTGACAGGGTTTGGCAAACCTACGGTATTAATAAGTGGTGGCGTCGGGTTAACCGTGATGTTAAACGAAACAGGCAGGCCATCGCAGCCTTTGCCCGGGGTAAAATCAGTATTGTCTATTATGGGGGTTGGCCCCACGGGTATATCTGCAACCACGGTATTAGTAGTGGTATTTATAACATACAATTTATTATCCAAATAAGCTTGATCGGCTACATACAGCAAACTACCATCATTATTCAATGCCAAAGTGACTGGTATACCCGGAACCTGTATTTTACTAACAACGGTATTGGTTAAAGTACTTATTACGAATATATTTTGCGAACCCGGACCTGTAGTATACAGGTATTTACCGTCAGGAGACATAATTAATCTGTCAGGAGATGAGCCTAAAGGAATATTTGCTGTTACTTTATTTGTATTAGTGTTAATGACAGTTATAGTTTTCCCGTCAATATTAGATACATATAATAGTTTTTCATCCTTACTAAATATTAAATAAGCAGGATAATTATCGTTAGTAGGTATAGATGCAATGAGCTCGCCATTACTGGTATTAATTACGCTTACCGTATTTGTGAAATTTGCTGCATATAATATGGATCCATCCTTGTTAAAAAGAAAAGAATTAGGCTCATAGACCAAACCGTAAATTTTTTTTTCGACTTTATTGTTAGCAGTATTTATAACGGCTAAATCTGTGCCTAAACTAACATATAAATAATTCCCGTTCGGGCTTAATGTCTGCTGCATCGCGTATTGGCCGACACTAACAGTCGCAATTACACTATTGTTGGATGTGTTTACAACTGTCACCGTATTAGGAAATGTATTTATCAGATATAGTCTTGTGCCGTCGTGTGATATCAAAATATTTGAAGATGCTTTACCTACATCAATGGTAGCTGTGACAGTATTTGTTGCAGCATCAATTACAGCAACACTTGAATTATAGCCTGTTGTAGTAAGCACATATACATGTAAAGCGTCGGGGCTTACAACGAGTCGTAGGGCATCTTTAATAGGAATAGTCACTACCGGTAAGTTATTAACCGCGTTGATAACAGATACACTATTACCGATAGCGTTAACAACATAAATAAACCCGGCCGGCTTAGGTGTAACCGTAATCTTAGCAGTTTGGGGCGAATTGGTATTATTAATAGCGGTAAACGATGAGATATTGCCTGTACCGTTTGCTGCTAAACCAATATTGGTGTTGTCATTTGTCCAGCTGTATATCTGTGCTGTACCTGTAAACTTTACGTCAGTTGTAGCCTCCCCGCTATTTACAGTCTGATTATCTATTGCATTTACAACTGGTAAAGCATTTATAACACCCTTTACTCCAATGGTTACCTGCCCTGCATTGGGTGACGTTAAAGTAACATTTCCGGATATATTCCCAACACCTGCTGAAGCCGCTGAACGCACATAAATAATACTATTTACAACGCCACCGGTTTGTGTAAGGGTTAAAGTATTGCTGTAGCTACCATTTGCATTTAGCGAGATCTCAAAGTTGGCAGGGGCTGTCGCTGTTACATCCCCTACAAGATGATTCCCTGAAACGGTAAAGTGTTGAAGATTTGGATCAGAAGCCGCATTCCCTATGCAGGATGAGATACCGCCGGCCATTGTTCCGGTTGTTATAACCTGCGCTTTTATTTTATTATAAAAAAGGCAAAAAAACAGGATAAGGCTTGTTGCAAGTAAAAATTTGCGCATTGCCCTAAAAATATTATTTTTTCTGAAATATTTAACCGCGCATTTTGATAAACTTTCTTTAATAAATTGTTATAAAAAACAGCGTTTATATTTTAATATCAGGGGGCTTATTACAACAATCGCTTTTAAGCGCAAACGCTATGCTATTATTACTTAGACCCTAAACATATCGCCCTTATCATTGTATTAATGATCAATAAATTATCTATAATTAAGCCAATGAATACCAAAGTTGGGCGGCGCACTTATTGGCGGCCTGCGATCAAGAATAACAAGACGTAGGTGAAGAGCAACCATTAAAATGGAATGGCAACGTTGCAAACAGAACCGGTATACCAAACAGATAGCGTAGCTATTAAGCCAACTTACTGGCTTACCCGCTTTGTCATACTGCGTTTGCTGGGCTTTGTTTATGCCATAGCGTTTTTAGTGGCTATTAACCAGCTTGTCCCGCTGATCGGCGCTAATGGCTTACTGCCAGTCGGCAATTACTTTGAGCAGCTGGGCAGCGCGTTAGGATCTACAGGGGCAGGGTTTATAAGGCTACCATCAATCTTTTGGTTCAGGCATTCGGATACCGCGCTGTTAACCGTGTCATGGCTTGGGTTTATAATATCATTGATCGTTGTGGCGGGCTTTGCCAATGCGCCAATGCTGACGGTGCTGTGGGCGCTTTACTTATCCATAGCACACGCCGGGCAAGATTGGTACGGCTATGGATGGGAAATGCAATTAACTGAAACCGGCTTTTTAGCGATATTTCTTTGCCCGCTGTTTGACCTGCGCCCCTTCCCTAAACGACCGCCTCCATTATTAATTATCATCCTGTTCCGCTGGCTGGCATTTCGGATCATGCTGGGTGCCGGCATGATCAAATACCGCGGTGACAAGGTCTGGCGTGACGATACCGCCCTGTACTATTATTTTGAAACGCAGCCTATCCCCGGGCCCTTTACACGCTGGTTCCATTTTTTACCCCGGCTTTTATTAAAAATTGGTGTTTGGTTTAACTGGCTGGCCGAACTGGTTGCGCCATGGTTTGTGTTCGGCCCGCGGTTGGGGCGGCATATCGCGGGGACTATTATTATATTTTTCCAGCTTTTTATTATTGTCAGCGGCAATTTATCTTTCTTAAACTGGCTTACTGTTGTGCCTGCCCTCGCCTGTTTTGACGATGGTTTTTGGGCAATGATACTGCCCCAAAAACTGGTAGCCAAAGCACAAGCCGCTGCCGATATAGCAGAAGAATCAAAACCAATGAATATCACATCGTGGGTGGTAACCGCGTTGGTCGCCATACTCAGCATCCAACCGGTATGGAACATCTTATCGCCCAACCAGACTATGAACCGCTCTTTCGATCCGTTCGACCTGGTAAATACTTATGGCACTTTTGGCAGTGTAGGGCAGGAACGGCTTAACGTGGTTTTTGAAGGCACGATGGACGACACTACTAATAGTAACGCTAGATGGAAGCCCTACATTTACAAAGGCCTGCCTGTGTTGTTAGATCAGCGACCGCCGCAGATTGCACCTTACCAATTAAGGCTCGACTGGCAAATGTGGTTCGCGGCTATGTCCACCTCAGATCAGTATCCCTGGGTGTATAATTTAGCCTGGAAACTTTTACATAATGATGCGGATGCTACCTGCCTTTTTGCAGAAAATCCGTTCCCGAACAAACCGCCCCGGTTTATCCGTGCGACGATATACCGGTATAAATTCGCGCGTCCGGGTAATCCACAAGGATTATACTGGACACGCGAACCACTTGGACTCTGACTGCCGGTTTTATCTGCCGGCGACCAGCAATTAATAAAATACCTGCGCTATCAGCAATGGATCCGCTGATTAATCAATTACATGATCAGCCACTTTACGCACGGTCTTTTTTGACACATTGGTTTTATCGCTGATGATGTTGGCTGTAAGATCTTTGAAGCCGTCTTTCAGCACCTTGCTGAATTTGTCAAACTCGCCGCTTACCGCGTCAGATAATTTTGAACGCGTATTGGTTCCGTTCTCGGTAAAATATAAATAAGCTATGGCGCCTGCTGCCGCCGCTCCGGTTACGCCTAAGGCGATCAGTGTGTTGTGGTTATTTTTCTTTACAAATGGATTTTTCATAATCGATGTTTTTTAATAATTAACAACTTTCGTTCCAGTTTGGTTTAGAGATATGTTTAAGTTAATTTTTGAGGTTTTAATTGTCCGCAGAAATATTGCTGTCGATATTGGCTTTGTTTTTAAAACGCACTACCTAAGCTGTTATTGCCGATGCCTGCCCGTTTAAGTACGGGTTTTTTGTAACCATCAAGATCTGAACAATAACTAAAAAACGAATATGAACACCCCCGACGAATCAATTGAACAGCAATTAGACAAAGTTATTGCTGACGTAAAGGCCAATGGCGAGATCATTGACGAAATTGCTAACGACACCGCTAAGATCAAAGAAGAGCAGGAAAACAAGAAAGAGGAATAACAGGTATCCCTCTTTCATAACATAGCTTTGGTTTATTATAAATTTAGTTACCCACCAACGTATAAGTTTTACCAGCAACCGTAGCAAAGTCATACAGCAAGGTTGGTTTTTCGCCTGTAGGTTTTAATTGCGCCTTTGGCGATATGATAGGCTTTGCAGTTTCCTCATTCTGATAAAAGAAGTTAGGATTTGCACCTTTAGCTGTCTTTAATGTGCCGCCTTGTAATTTTATACTATTAGGCACACGCAGGCGGCAATTACCGCCAACGGTCGATCTTATTTTAAGCTCGCTTATTTTACCGTTGTCCCATTTCAGGCTCACAATTTCAAATCCGCCGCGGGCACGCAGGCCGCTTACAGAACCGGCAGGCCAGGCATCAGGTAAGGCAGGCAATAAATTTAAAGCGCCGTCTGCACTTTGCATCAGCATTTCGGTAATGCCGGCGGCACAGCCAAAGTTTCCGTCTATCTGGAACGGCGGGTGCGCGTCAAACATATTAGGGTAGGTACCGCCGCCATTGTTTGAGCTTCCGTGATTTTTACCGGTAGGTGTCAGTTGATTTTGGATCAGTTTGAACGCGTGGTTGCCATCAAGCAAGCGAGCCCATAAATTAACTTTCCAACCCATCGACCAGCCGGTAGATACATCCGTACGGTAAATTAACGAGGTGCGCGCAGCGTCAAACAGTTCGGGCGTACGGTATGCCGATATCTGGTTGCTTGGGTACAGCCCGTACAAATGCGATACGTGGCGGTTATGATCAGTTGGACTGTCCAGGTCATGCAGCCACTCCTGCAGCTGGCTGTACTGGCCTATTTGCATCGGCGGCAGCCTGTCGCGCGCGGCTTTTAATTTAGCCGCAAAATCCTGGTCGACATTTAAAATTTTTGATGCCGCTATAACCTCGCTGAAAATATCAAACACCAACTGGTTATCCATGGTAACACCGGCATCTATAGCTATACCATCGCCATAAACCTGCGGATTATTTTCGGGTGATACCGATGGCGAGATCACCAGCCATTTATGTTCGGGCTCTTCTACCAAAAACTCCAGGTAAAATTGCGCCGCGCCACGTAGGGCGCTGTAAACAGATTTAAGGTAATTTTTATCGGCATTGTACATATACCTGTCCCAAAGCTGGGTACTTAACCATGCCCCGCCCGACGGCCATAAACCTGAATAGATATAATCAACAGGGCCGGTAATACGCCACAGATCGGTATTGTGGTGTGCCATCCAGCCGCCAACTCCGTACATGGTTTTAGCCGTCTGCTTACCGGTAACCGACAGGTCTTTCACCATCTGCACCAATGGCTCATGCATTTCGGCAAGATTGGTTTCCTCGGCCGGCCAGTAGTTCATTTCTGTATTGATGTTGATGGTATATTTACTGCCCCATGGCGGGCTCATCTCTTTATTCCAGATACCCTGCAAATTGGCCGGCTGTCCGCCGGGTTGCGAAGATGAGATCAGCAAATACCTGCCAAACTGAAAATAAAGCTCCACCAGTTGCGGGTCATTGCCGCTTGCAAAATCGTTGATGCGCTGATCGGTGGGGTTCTTCGCCGCATCGCTGGTGCCGAGGTCTAATTTAACCCGGTTAAAATATTTTTGATAGGCCGCTATGTGATTGCTCACCAGGGTGGCATACGGTATGGGCCATGCTTTATTCAGGTAACTATTGGCCCGGGCCGACTCATCGCCGCTTATATCATCGTACTTTACAAAGTTTGTGGCGATAGAAATGAACAGGGTTGCCGAATTTGCTTTAGTTACGTTTACAGACGTGTCAGAAACTGATATTTCGCCACCATCCGGCTTTATCTTTACCAAAGCCTGGAATTTGTCCAGCCCTTTTATGCCGTCCCTATCACCTGATATGCCCAGCAAAACCAACTCGTCTTTTCCCCTGGTAACCACATTGGATTTTTGCGGACTTGCCATGGCTGCCGAAAAATTCAGGCTGCCCGGTTTGCTGGCAGAAAGATGCACCACAATAACCTGGTCGGCGTTTGAGGCAAAAGCCTCTCGTTTATAAGTAACATCGCCAACAGTATAAGTAGTAGTTGTAATAGCTTTAGACAGATCAAGCTCGCGATGATAATTTTGATAATGCTCATGCCCCGGAAAGTTCAAATATAGATTGCCCACCGGCTGATAGCACATCCCATTATCTTTACTGGTCATCATTTTTTTACTGGCCAGATCGGCAGCTTCTTTGCGTTTATTCTCAAAAATGAGGCGCTGCACATCCTTTAGTACAGATAGCGCTTGCTCATCGTCATTGCGGCTTGGTCCGCCGCTCCATAAGGTTGCTTCATTTAACTGGATGGTTTCGCGTTCGGGATTACCATATACCATGCCGGCCAAACGGCCATTGCCTATGGGCATAGCCTTTTCCCACACATGGCCCGACGGCTTATCGTACCATAACTTTAAATCATTTTTTTGGGCAAAAAGGTTGATGGCGGCACTTAGCAGCGCAACCGTCAATAGCGTTTTCTTAGGGATCATAATATTGGTTTACAGCCCTAAAGCTATTGATTTTTTATTTTAAATGCATAATCGCTTACTGATGATCAAGGTAACAATTGCGTATCAGATGACTATAAACCATGCGAATGCTTATGACTCCATACGGCAGACATCATAAGAAAGAAACAAAATGTTGCTTTGAACCAATGCGTGATGAAAAATAACCTGTTTTGTGGTAATTATACCGGCGTAGCTTTGCAGCTACGCCGGTCAATTAACCAACTTCAACTAAATGAACGAATGCCAACCCCCTAATAGGCCTCCGCCAAACAGTTATTTTCTAAATGATAAGGCTTAGAATATTTGAAGGTAAAAAATAACTCAGAATAATTTGCTGTTCATTTTGTTCACATTTTTTTAAGGTGTTTTAGTCCAAAAACAAGGTTTAAGGATACGTGAGGGCTGTTTTTGCTTTTTGCCTGTTCAGTAAGCTGAACAGTTGTGCATAACTGAACACTTTAACATATTAAACGCATTTGTTTTAAAGTTTTCTTACTTTGCATACAGTATTACCAATTTAATAAAACACTAATTATTATAAGGCCTGCCATTATCTTTTTCATAGGATAGCCGGCCTTTGTTATCCTATAAATCATAATAAGCAATGTCTACATTTCGCAGTTCAGACTGGTTTGGCAAAAAAGATAAAATGGGGTTCATCTACCGTAGCTGGATGAAAAACCAGGGCATGCCCGAAGATATGTTTGACGGCCGGCCGGTTATTGGCATTTGCAATACCTGGTCTGAGCTTACCCCATGCAACGCGCACCTGCGTGATATTGCCGAAAGCGTAAAGCGCGGCGTATTTGAGGCAGGCGGTTTCCCGTTAGAGTTTCCCATTATGTCCTTAGGCGAAACTTTGCTTAAACCTACCGCCATGCTGTTCAGGAACCTGGCCAGTATGGATACCGAAGAATCCATAAGGGGCAATCCTATTGACGGCGTTGTGCTGCTAACCGGTTGCGATAAAACAACCCCCTCAACTTTGATGGGCGCGGCAAGTGTAGATCTGCCTACCATTGTTGTGCAGGGCGGCCCTATGCTGAATGGCAAGTATAAAGGCCATGATATCGGGTCGGGCACTAACGTATGGACCTTTACCGACGACTTGAAAACTGGCAAGATCTCTTACGCCGAGTTTGCCGAGGCCGAAAGCTGTATGTCAAGAAGCCCCGGCCATTGTATGACCATGGGCACCGCGTCAACCATGGCTTGTATGGTCGAGTCGCTGGGTATGTCGTTAAGCGGCGGCGCGGCTATTCCGGCGGTCGATTCACGCAGAAAAAGGATCGCACAGCTATCAGGCAGGCGTATTGTTGAAATGGTGAAGGAAGATCTTAAAATGTCAAAGATCTTAACCCGCGCCGCTTTTGAAAATGCCATAAAAGTTAACGCGGCCATTGGCGGTTCATCCAACTTTGTCATCCACCTGACCGCTATCGCGGGCCGTATTGGTGTAGACTTAAAGCTGGAAGATTTTGACAACATCGGCAGTAAAATGCCTTTACTGTTAGACCTGATGCCGTCGGGCAAGTTCCTGATGGAAGACTTTTATTATGCGGGCGGCTTACCGGCCATTATTAAACAAATGAGCCCGGTGCTGGATATGGATGCCATAACGGTAACAGGCAAATCGCATAAAGAAAATATTGAAGCCGTTGGCACTATATATAATGAAGATGTAATTCATCAATTTGAAAAACCGCTGATAGACGAGGCCGGTATTGTTGTGGTTAAAGGCAATTTAGCCTTAAACGGGGCGGTGATCAAACCATCGGCCGCTACACCGGCATTGATGCAGCACCGTGGCCGGGCCGTGGTGTTTGAAAACATTGAAGATTACCACGACCGTGTTGACGACCCCAACCTGGATATTGACGAAACATGTGTAATGGTTTTAAAATCAGTTGGACCGGTTGGTTATCCCGGCATGCCCGAGGTGGGTAACATGACGCTGCCAAAAAAACTGTTGGATAAAGGCGTAACCGATATGGTACGCATCTCTGACGGGCGCATGAGCGGGACGGCCTTTGGTACGGTGATCCTGCATGTATCACCAGAATCGGCCATCGGTGGCAATTTAGGATTGGTGCAGAATGGAGACATGATCAAACTGGATGTTCCCAATAAATCACTGCATTTAGAGGTATCTGATGAAGAACTGGCCATCCGCAGAAGCAAATGGACAGCACCGGCACCGGCCTCAAACCGGGGTTATGTTAACCTGTACGTTAACCACGTTCAACAGGCAGACAAAGGCGCGGACCTTGATTTCCTGGTGGGCGGCTCGGGATCAGAAGTTTTGAGGGATTCACATTAAGCCCAAAATAACAAGTACTTATAGTAATATATGGCAATACTCATCCTTGTCGCTTGCATCATAACGCTGATATTGCTCATTACCTGGGCAAAACTGAATGTGTTCCTTACGTTTTTGATCATATCGCTGATGGCAGCCTTGCTGTTGGGCATGCCTTTGCCGCATATCGTACAGTCCATCAATAAGGGGCTGGGCGATATGCTGGGCTCGTTGGTTATTATCATAGCGCTTGGTACCATGTTGGGCAAACTGGTTGGGGTTAGCGGCGCGGCGCAAAAAGTGGCTACATCCATGCGCAACGTTTTTGGCGAAAAATACATTACCTGGGCCATGTGCTTTACCGGCTTTATTGTGGGCATCCCCCTGTTTTACAACGTTGGGTTTTTTATAATGGTCCCAATGATCTTTTCAGTATCAAACCGCTATAAATTGCCCCTGGTTTATGTAGGCATACCCATGCTGGCCGCGCTATCTGTTATGCACGGGTTTTTACCGCCGCATCCATCCCCAACGGCATTGCAGATCCAGTTTCATGCTGATATTATTAAGGTTTTTGTTTACGGTTTGGCTGTCGCGATACCGGCCATTATCATAGCGGGGCCCTTGTTTGCCACTACCTTACGCAACATGAAAACCACCTCGGTTATTGCCATGTCTGTACAGGATATGCGCGACGATAAATTACCCGGCCTGGCAAACAGTATATTGTCTTCACTTTTGCCTGTGTTGCTGATCGGCTTAAGTTCGGTGTTCATCAGGTTTGCAGGTAATAACATCGTTTTAAAAAACATCCTCGGTTTTATTGGCGACCCTACTATTGCCATGATGGAAACCATCGCGATTGCTACTTATACGCTGGGGATAAGAATGGGGATGAAGCTGACAGATGTGATGAACCTTTATGCAGAGGCCATAAAAGAAATAGCCATGGTACTGCTGATCATTGGCAGCGCAGGTATTTTAAAGCAGATCTTTTTAGACAGCGGCGCAAACGCGCAGATAGCAGCAACCTTACAAGGCCTTAATTTGCCACCGCTGATGTTAGGCTGGATCATTGCCGCCATATTAAGATTATGCTTAGGATCAGCTACAGTAGCGGGGTTAACCGCCGCCGGCATCATTTACCCGGTAATGCAACATACGGCTGTCGACCCAAACCTGATGGTATTATCAATAGGCGCGGGCAGTTTGTTCTGCTCGCATGTTAACGACACCTCTTTTTGGGTTACCAAAGAATACTTTGGTTTAAGCATGAAGCAAACGTTCCTGTCATGGTCATTGATGGAAACACTGGTATCGGTAATAGGGCTGATTGGCGTATTGATACTGAACACATTAGTGCGATAAATTTTATTTATTTTTGATCACATCAACATAAAACCATGAAAAAATTACTTTTAATAGCGCTGATGGGGATCGCGCTGTCGCCGGCATTTAGCCAGAAAGCCAAGGACAATACCTTGACTAAAAAAGAAACAAACCAGCACTGGAAGTTACTGTTTGACGGGTTGACCACCACCGGCTGGATAAACGGCGATGGATCACAAGTTACAGCCGCGCCGGGCGGATGGGTAATTGCTGATGGCGCGCTTACGCTTAAAAAAGACGCCAAAGGCGGTGACATTTATACTGCTGATGAATACGGCGATTTTGAATTTTCTGCCGATTTTAATATTGAACCGGGCACCAACACCGGTATAAAATACTTCTATTATAAATACGATAAAGGCGGCAACCTGGGCTGCGAGTTCCAGATCATTGATGATGTATTGGGCGAGGACAACAAACAGGCTAACCACTTGCTGGGCTCATTATACGATGTATTGCCACCTGTTGAAGCCAACAAAAAAGTAAACCCTCCGGGCAAATGGAACACTATCCGCATTGTAGCCAAAGGCAAAAATGTACAGCACTGGGTAAACGGTGTTAAGGTATTAGAATATACCCGCGGCAGTAAGGAATATCTTGACGGTGTAGCAAAAAGTAAATTCAGCAAAGTAGAGCCGGTATTTGGCATGGTTGATAAAGGCCGCATCCAGCTGCAGGACCATCACGGGCCGGTTGCCTTTAAAAACATTAAAGTACGAGTGTTATAGCCGTACTTTAATGTCTTATTTGATTGAAACTAAGCCCTATTTCTTCAGACCTATTTCGCGTAAACGCTCATCCAGGTATTCGCCGGCTGTAATGTCTGTGTATAATTTAGGGTGATTAGCATCAATGGTTGATGGCAGCGATGTAAGATCCATGCCCGATACCGGGTGTAAAAAGAACGGCACCGAGTAGCGCGAATTTTTCATCAGCTCGCGCGGCGGATTAACCACACGGTGCGTGGTTGATTTTAGCTTGTTATTGGTTAAACGCTGTAACATATCACCTACGTTAACCACCAGGTCTTCGCCATGCGCCTTAACCGGGAACCATTCGCCATCGCGGGTTAATAACTCAAGGCCATCGGCGCTTGCGCCTATCAATAAGGTAATCAAGTTGATATCCTCATGCGCACCGGCACGTACGGCATCCGCAGGTACAGAATCCGGGTCTTCTATCGGGAAATAATGTAGCGTACGTAATATAGAGTTACCGTTATGCACCTTGTTATCAAAATAATGCTCGTCTAAACCCAGGTATATGGCTATGGCGCGCAGCAATTGCTTACCTGCTGCTTCCAACTTTTGGTAAACCTCTAAAGTTACCGGGTTAAATTTGGGCAGTTCTTTAACCTGCAGGTTCTCCGGGTATTCTTCTTTTAGTTTGGCATCGTCAGTTACGGTTTGTCCTATCTGCCAAAACTCTTTCAGGTCGGGCGTTTTAAAGCCTTTGGCGGTTTCTTTTCCTTTACCGGTATAACCACGCTGCCCTGCAAGTCCCGGTATCTCATAGCTTGATTTTACGCTGTCAGGCAGTGCAAACAATGCTTTTACCTGCTCGTACAGATCATCTATCAGCGCTTTGCTTAAGCCGTGATTGGTTATGGTAACAAAACCGGTTTCGTTAAATGCTTTACCAATCTGGTCAGAAAATTGCTTGCGCTCTGCCTCCGAGCCGTTAATATAAGTATTGAGATCAAGGCGTGGGATATTTATTGCTGTGCTCATAGTATGTAGAAAATCTAATGCAAAAATATTTAATTAAAAGTAGTTTATTTAAGATAAAACCTATAATATTAAGTTACCTATGAAACGCTTATATATGTTAACCCTTATTGTGCTGTCGTGCTTTGTATCCAAAGCGCAGGACACCTTGAAAAGTAAGGCGCCAAAAACCTTTTCAATAAACCAGCTAAAGTCTGATTTTGTTTTTTTCAGGACGGTAATGGAAAACGCGCATCCCAGTCTGTACAGGTACTTACCCAAAGATTCTATAAACCGGTATTTCGATACCACATCCAATAAAATAGATCAGCCACTTACAGATGTGGCATACTGTAAACTATTGCAAAACATATTGGCTAAAGTAGGCTCCGGGCATACAACCCTTACGTTAGAGAATAGTTTAGCCTTTAACAACGACATGCACGATATACTACCTTTTTCGGTACAGGTACAAGACAACCGGTTATTTATAAGTCAGCTTTATCGTAAGGCAGATACCACATTTAAGGTGGGCGATGAGATCCTGGTTATTAATAACGAATATGCAGCATCCATTTTAGAGCAAATGCGCGGGCTGGTAACGGGTGATGGATATTCAGACAGCTTTAAGGATTTTAAAATACAAAAATCATTTCCCGGTATTTTCAATTTGCTGCATGGCGATCAGTACCATTTTCTGATATTTTATAAACACGGCAACCAGGTAAAAAAACAAATGGTGCGGGCACTTACGCTTAGATTGGGGAACAGAACAGCTCCTCCTAAATCCGACCCCGACCAGATCAAACTCACTTATCCTACCGATATCCCTGCTACTGCTGTTTTGAAGATCGCAAATTTTACCTATAAAGATTATAGCTCTGTCCATCGCTCTTATTTTAAAGAACTTGAAAAAAATAATATTAAAAATCTGATCGTAGATCTGCGCGATAACACCGGCGGGAGTGAAGACGTTTGTATTGACCTGATGCAATATTTAATGGACAATAGGTTTTATTACCACATTGCCCAGGAAGGTGTACTTAACGCCGAAGATCTTAAATACTTTGCAGATCGATCTAATAAATCCCCCGGTTCAGCCAATCTAACTTCATTACAGAATGAGCGAAGTTTTTTCCGGGTAACAAATTCGGGCAATGAACAGCAACTTATTTCGGGCAAACGCTTTAAGGGCAATATCTATATCCTTGTAAACAGGGGCACTTTTTCAGCTGCCTCTTTATTTGCAGTGGCTGTAAAAGCACAAAGAGAATGCACTGTAATTGGTGAAGAAACCGGAGGAGGTAAGGCAGGTTGTGATGGCGGTGAGATTATGAAAGTTATTTTACCTGAAACGCGCATTTGTTTGTATATACCAACCTTATGGACCTATTCGGCAAGTAAAGACCAAAATACAGGAGAAGGACTAAAGCCCGATATCGAATTTTCTTACCCGCCCGGTATGCCTCATTCTGCCCATGGCGATGTTGACCCGATAATGGAGGTTGCGAAAAAAGCGATCATCCAAACCAGCCAAAAACTACAATAGCACAATTATTAATTTAAAACAATTAACGCGCTAAACGTTTTATATTTTGTTACGTCATAATAATAAATTGTGATATAGAAATAATAAATAAACCTTAAACCTACCTTTAAAGACTACTACTATGAAGATCTTAAATAAAATATGGGGCATTGGTTTGCTGGCATTATTGCTTACAGCAGCAGCCCCGGTAAAGAGTATAGCCCAGGACGACAACATAACCGAACAGGACTTTTACGACAACTTAGACCCTTACGGAACTTGGGTGAGCGATCCGCAATATGGCGATGTTTGGGTACCCGATGTGGATGAGGATTTCAGGCCGTACGCCACACAGGGGCACTGGGTATTAACAGAATATGGCAATACCTGGGTGTCGGATTACCCATGGGGATGGGCGACCTTCCATTATGGCCGCTGGCGCTATGATGATTATTATGGTTGGGAATGGGTACCGGGTTATGAATGGGCACCTGCGTGGGTTAACTGGCGCCATGGCGGTGGTTATTATGGCTGGGCACCGCTAACACCGGGTATCAGCATCAGCCTGTCATTTGGCAGCGGTTACAACGTGCCTGATAATTACTGGTGCTTTGCGCCGCAAGGCTATATTAACAGCCCGACTATCTATAATTATTATGTGCCGCATACCAGGGTGGTAAATATTATTCATCAAACAACTATAATTAATAATACTTATGTAAGCGGCGGGCGCAGGTATATTGCCGGGCCGAGGGCGGTAGATATCCAGCGTTATACGCACAGGCGCCCAGCTGTGTACACTATAAGTAACTCAAGCAGGCCCGGCGCTATCAGGGTGCAGAACAACACGGTAAATATTTTCAGGCCGGCCATTAAACGTGTGCCTGATGCGCGCCCGGCAAGGGTGGTTGACGCCAACGCCTATAAAAAACAAAATCCTACAGCAGGTATAGCGCATCGCGGGCCGGGTGGGGCGGCAGGTTTTAACCACGCCAATGCCGCTAAACTGGCTACGGTAGCGCGCGGCGCAAATACCAACAATACAGTAGTGCATGTTAACAGGCCAACAACTGCACAACCGGGACAGCGCCCTGCAACACAGGTAAACCGCAGGCCCGATCAGCAGGAAAACAAACCCAATCCTGCGCAGCAGGGTAGCCAGCCTAATGCGGGGCAGCAGAATAACAAACCTGCTGTTACACAACAACAGCATCGTGGTCGCCCTGAAAACCGGCCTAACATTGCGCCGCCAAACCGTCAAAACGGCAACGCTGCACAACAGCAGCAACAGGCTAACCAGGCACAGGAACAGCAACGCCAACAGCAGCAGGATCAACAACGCCAGCAGGCGCAACGCCAACAGCAGCAGGATCAACAACGTCAGCAGGCGCAACGCCAGCAGCAAGCACAGCAAAATGATCAGCAGCGCGCGCAACAACAGCAGCAATTAAACCAGCAGGCCCAACACCAACGCGGACGGGCACATCAGCAAGTGCAACAAAATCAACAACAGCCGCAGCAGCAGGTACAGCAACAGCAAGCAAACCAGGCACAGCAAGAACAGGCCAGGAGCCAGCAACGCGAACAACAAAGGGAGGCAAGGCAACAAGCCCAACAGCAGGCTCAACAACAACAAAGACAGCAGCAGCAGGCTCAGCAGCAACAGGAGCAACAACAACAAGCGCAGCAGCAGGCTCAACAACAGCAAAGGCAGCAACAGCAGGCCCAGCAACAAGCGCAACAACAGCAAAGACAACAACAGCAGCAAGCCCAGCAACAGGCGCAACAGCAACAAAGACAACAACAGCAGCAGGCGCAGCAGCAACAAAGGCAACAGGCGCAACAACAGCAACGCCAGCAGCAGCAACAGGCCAGGCAACAACAACATGCCCAGCAACAGCAGCAACGCAGGCCGCCTGAACAACAGCGGCAAAATTAATAGTACGACATAGTGTTAAGCAAAAAAGCCTGCACCTGTTACACAGGATGCAGGCTCTCACATTTAACCGATCAACAACAAACGATTAAAACTCTTTATTTAAAATATGCTGCCCGCCAGCCCCGCAATTTTTGCGGATGGCATAGTGCAACCGAAGCATAATTTTGTTATTTTTATAACTTACCGGCAGTTACGGAAGGGCTTTGGCTTTTAAATAAAGGCTGATCCCCCGAGGACCAGCCTTTCCGTCTATAAGGAAATCTTTATTAATCGGGACGTGATTCAACCCGAGGGGTCAGCATTTACAATTTGTGCACACGAGTATTAGTGTTGTTGTAGCAATCAATCAAATCTAAAAATGTGTGCTTGTAAGGCTGGCCCGATAAAGATGGTCAAGAGGCTTGATTATTTAAAGTGCCGTAAAGCTTATAAAAGCAACCGTAAGATTAGGGCGATACCTGCGTACAAAAGCTAACGTTGATGCTTAAAAACAGCATGCCATTATTGGTACAATAAATTGTACTAATGCTTAATTAACTAATGGACAAGTACCTTTTGGTGCTACCAAAAGACGTGGAAGGGAAAGAGAAAATCTGCGTTTTTGAGCGTATATCTCTGATCGTTATATCCGGAGAAAAAATTGAAATACCTTAAACAGGTAGTTGTGTTTTGCGGTAATAAATAAGCTGTGTAAACAGGGTTATTTACTTTATGAACCTGGCGTATAGCTTCCTGGTTACCGCCTATAATGTTAAACTTAATGAATGGGTTAATCGGGATACCTTCGCCCCTGAATGCTTTAGATAAAGTGGTATGCTGATTATTTTGATAGGCAGCAGCATTGGGCTTGCCTTTGCCTACGAAGAACGAGCAGCAAAACAGCAAGAATATAGATACTTTTAAGAAATGATTAAAATTCAATTTCATTAAAAAACAATGCTTTATATAAAAATAAGAAAAATATTTGTCTTAGTTGTTAAAAATCTTCTTTTTTATCTTATTTACTGAATAATTCTTCAAGCTCGCCATCTTTATTTATTCCGTAATGTGCGCTGATAAATGTTTTATCAGGGCGTTTATACTTTTTCGGTCGTCTTTTTGAAGGGCCCATTAGCGGAAGTATCAAAAAGCACAATAGCCCGGCTATTTTAATGATCGTTATTGCCATAATACCTCCTTTTAATTTTAATCAAACAAACCAGAACAATCGGTTCTGAGGGGGCTGTTTACAGTACAGCAATAAATTTTGATAAGGCCGGCCGCTACCATTCGCAGCCGGCCATTATCTGTATATTAAAGTTCCTCGTCGTGCTGAGTGATATCCAGACCGGCAAGCTCTTCTGCTTCGGTAACACGCAGCGGGCTTATCATGTCTGTTACTTTTAATAATATATATGCACCTACAAATGCAAATGCCGATACCGCAACCAAGGCGATAAGGTGTTTAACAAATAAAGCGGTTTCGCCGTAAAATAAACCTTCGGCACCGGCGCTGTTAACGCTTTTGGTTGCAAATATGCCGGTAAGCAACATGCCCATCATACCGCCAACACCGTGGCAAGGAAACACGTCCAAAGTATCGTCGATATTGGTTTTGCTTCTCCAGATCACTACCAGGTTACTAACTACCGCTGCAACAATACCTACTATTAATGAGCTTGAAACAGTTACGAAACCAGCAGCCGGAGTAATAGCTACTAAACCTACAACCGCACCTATACAAGCACCCATTGCAGATGGTTTTTTACCGCGTAATATATCAAAGAATACCCATGCCATAGCTGCTGCAGCTGATGCTGTAGTGGTGGTAGCCAAAGCGGTTGAAGCTAATTCATTTGCGCCTAACGCAGAACCCGCGTTAAAGCCAAACCAACCGAACCATAATAGACCGGTACCTAATATTACGTAGCTGATACGCGCAGGTGTGTGAGATTCTGGTATAGCGTTACGTTTTTTAAGGTATAATGCTGATGCCAAAGCAGCCCAGCCTGCAGACATGTGTACTACGGTACCACCTGCAAAATCAAGTACGCCCATTTTAAAGAACAAACCATCTGAATGCCAGGTAGCGTGCGCAAGCGGTGTATAAATAATGATGATGAACAGGGTGATAAAGATCAGGTAAGAGTTAAAGCGGATACGTTCTGCAAACGCGCCGGTAATTAATGCCGGGGTAATAACCGCGAATTTTAACTGGAACATGGCAAACAAAATTACCGGGATAGTGCCCCAGCTTACACCCAGGGTGTTTTGCATCATGAAGAATGATTTAGGGTTACCAATCAGGCCCATGCCGCCAACGTCTTCGCCAAAGGCAAGGCTAAAGCCAAATACTACCCATATAATGGTGATCAGACCCATACAAACGAAGCTTTGCAGCATGGTTGAGATAACGTTCTTTTTTTGAACCATACCACCGTAAAAGAAAGCAAGGCCTGGGGTCATTAATAATACCAATGCGGTTGAGATTAGCAGCCACGCGGTATCTGCTTTGTCGATAGGTGTTTTTGATGGGGTTACTACAGCCCCCGGGAAGGCAAACGCCAGGATAACTACAATAATGAGAATGCCAAATGGTACGAATTTTTTCATGTTGAAATGGTTAAAAGTGATTAAATAAGATGCAGGACTGGAGCTATGATTGCGGCAATAGCAAAGTGAGATGCTTGCGGCTTTCGCTTGCATCAGCTGCTAAAACATGAAAATGTCCAAATGAGATCGATAGTACCGTAGGTACCGCGCCCGAAAACAGGCCCAATGAGGGTTGCTTGAATAAATTTTTGACAATCATAGTTGTTAGGTTAAGTAAATTGAGTTGAAATGAATTATGTGCGGATTTGCACGTAATTATTTAACAAAATGTTAAAAAACTATAAAGAACGCTATGATTTGATCGATTGCTTTTGCTAAAGTAATAATATATTTTAATTATCGCATATAAATCGATAAAAAAATTATAAAAAACATTAAAATATTATCTTTTTAAGCTGATTTATTAAAAAATATCGCAATAAAAGATAATAAATTGAATGATTTGTAATTAAAGAAGTAATTATGTGTACTTAATTCTATTTTTATTTATTTTACCCTTTAATAAACTATAAATTAAAACAAAACAGTTTTTATAAATCCAATAAATTCATTATAAATGAAAAAAGCCGCTAAATGCGGCTTTTTTATTAGTTTTTATGTTAGAATGGGAGTTAATCCTCCACCATTTCGCTGTTTGGAGAACTTGGTTCGGGCACTTCATGCTTAAAATAGTGTTTCTGAAATATCAGGATCAAAATAACCCCGACAGAGATTGACGCATCTGCAAGGTTAAATACCGGGCGGAAGAATATAAAATCTTCGCCACCCCAAACCGGCACCCATGACGGGAAATTGCCCGAAATAAGCGGGAAATAAAACATATCAACCACACGGCCATGAAATAATGGCGCGTAATGATATACCACGCCGTAAAAGGTCGAGTCGATAATATTGCCTACAGCGCCGGCCAGTATCAGCGCGCCATTCATAATGAGCCCGCGGTGGTATTTATGGATGATGAGGTAAACAATACCATACCCAATACCAATTACCGCGAAAATGCGAAACAAGGTTAAGGCAAGCTTACCAAAGTCGCCGCCCAGTTCCATGCCAAAGGCCATACCATTGTTCTCGGTATAGTGCAGCATGCCCCTGTCGCCTAAAAATTTGATCTCCTGGCCCTGGTACATATGGCTATGCACCCAGATCTTAATAAGCTGGTCGGCAATGATAATTAATAAAGCAACTAAAAAAGGTTTGGTATAAGCCGCCTTCATTTACTGCTTTAATTTAGCTTCCATAGTAAGCGTGGTGTGCGGTACGGCACGTAAACGCTCTTTAGGGATCAGTTTACCGGTTTCGCGGCAAATACCGTAAGTTTTATTTTCAATGCGCACTAAAGCGGCCTCTAACTGTTCAATAAATTTTTTCTGACGGGCAGCAAGCTGGTTGATCTGCTCTTTCTCTAAAGTAGCCGATCCGTCTTCTAATGTTTTGTAAGTACCCGCGGTATCATCAGTTCCGTTTGCATTTGGCGAGCTTAGTGAAGTTGCCAAAGCATTTAGTTCTTCTTTCGCACTTGCCAGTTTATCTAATAGCAGTTCTTTAAATTCTTTTAACTCAGAGTCACTATACCTGGTTTTTTCGTTTTCTACTTTCATTTATACTTTATTAATAGCAATTATTATTTCGTTATCTTCAATAGTGGTTGTTTCACCCTCATTTAACTGATTATCAAGCGTTACGCTATCAGCCAAAATTTCGGCGCAAATATATGATAAATTATTATTCAGGGCACGGCTAATAAACGGATGGTCTGTAAGCCTTACTGTTATCCTGTCGGTTACTTCAAACCCTTTAGTTTTGCGCAGATTCTGTATGCGGTTTATCAATTCGCGTGATATACCTTCTTCTTTCAATTCATCGGTTAGGGTAACATCTAAAGCCACGGTTAGTTTGCCTAAATTTGCAACCTGCCAGCCGGGTACGTCCTCGGCGATGATCTCAACATCGGTATTTAGTATCGAGTATTTAGCATCAAGTATCAAGATCGAACCCTTTTCTTCCAGTTCAGCGATCTCTTCCTGCGTGAAATTATTTATCGCATCGGCCACAACCTTCATATCCTTACCCACTTTGGCGCCCAGGGCTTTAAAGTTTGGTTTGATTTTCTTTTTTATAAAGCCCGCTGTATCGGTTATATACTCAATTCCTTTAATATTAGTTTCAGAAAGGATCAATTCTTTTACCTGGTCAACCTGTTTTTCAAAACCTTTATCCAGTATCGGCAATAAGATCTTGCTTAACGGCTGACGCACATTGATGCCTACCTTTTTACGCAGCGACAATACCAATGACGAGATATCCTGCGCCAACTGCATCCGCTCTTCCAGCTTTTTGTTTACCAGCGACGCGTCATACTCCGGGAAATAAGCCAGGTGTACTGACTCGAATGCTTCTTTTTTGGTAACGTTGTTCAGGTCGGTATATAAACGTTCGGCAAAGAATGGCGCAATAGGCGACATCAACTTGGCTATCGATATCAAACAGGTATATAATGTTTGGTAAGCAGATAGTTTATCAGCCGAGTCGTCTGATTTCCAGAAACGGCGGCGGCTTAAGCGCACAAACCAGTTGCTCAGGTTAATGTCCACAAAGTCCTGTATAGCGCGGGCGGCTTTGGTAGGCTCAAAATCGGCATAAAAACCATCCACCTCTTTGCTCAGGGTATTTAACAGCGATATGATCCACTGGTCAATTTCTGGGCGCTCATTTATGGCTATTTCGGATTCACTGTAGGTAAACTTGTCGATGTTGGCATACATTACAAAGAACGTATAGGTATTATAAAGCGTACCGAAGAATTTACGGCGCACCTCGTCAATACCATCCACATTAAATTTAAGGTTATCCCAGGGCGCGGCATTGCTGATCATGTACCAGCGCGGGGCATCGGCACCAAATTGCTCGATAGTAGCAAACGGATCAACACCATTGCCTAAACGTTTAGACATTTTGTTGCCGTTTTTATCCAGCACCAAACCGTTTGATATGACGTTTTTAAACGAAATGCCTTTGTTACCAATGGATTCGTTGATCTCTTTGATCTCGTCGCTGGCTTCGCTCAGCATCACCGCAATGGCGTGCAGGGTAAAGAACCAGCCGCGGGTTTGGTCAACACCCTCTGCAATAAAATCGGCCGGGTAAGCATTTACAAACTCTTCTTTATTATCAAACGGGAAATGCCATTGCGCGTAAGGCATGGCGCCGCTGTCAAACCAAACATCTATCAGGTCAGACTCCCTGTAATAATAATAGGCTTGGCTATGATAATATTTTGTAAGGATAATATTGTCTACATAAGGCCTGTGCAGGTCCATCGGGATATTTTCTTTTTCAAAAAACTCGTCGACAGAGGTTGAAAACGCTTTTACAAGAACATCCCTATTTGGGCATGAATCAATTAGGTTCCTTAATTCAAGAACGCCTTTTTTCAGGCCGGCCTGAAGCTGTTGGATGGTAGCAAGATCTTCCTGTCCGTCTTCATCATTAGGGATAGACAGAAACTCCATTATTTGGGCCGCTGTATGTTCAAGGAAATAGGCTTTTGCCTTTTCAAAGTAAAAATAAACGCCCTCGCTCTTTAATTTTTCAATACTACCGATGCAGATCTCAGGTACAGGAACATTGTTAGCATCGCAACGCCAGATAGGCAACGGGGTACCCCAATAGCGTGAACGCGACAGGTTCCAGTCCACCAAATTTTCCAGCCAGTTACCAAAGCGACCGGTACCGGTCGACTCAGGTTTCCAGTTGATGGTTTTGTTCAGCTCCACCATTTTGTCCTTAACGGCAGTGGTTTTGATGAACCAGCTATCCAGCGGATAATATAAAATAGGTTCGTCGCTGCGCCATGAGTGTGGGTAGCTGTGTTCGTATTTCTTAACGTCGAACGCTTTGTTCTCGGTTTTTAATTTTATGGAGATGAGCACATCCGTAGGTTTAAACCCTTCGGCGGCGCGTTCTTCGGCAGTGTAGTATTCTTCTTTAACGTAATAGCCTGCAAAATCGGTAACCTCGTCAACAAACTTACCCTGCTTGTTAACCAGCGGAACGTCTTTACCGGCTTCGTCTTTTACCATTACGGCAGGCACACCTGCATCTTTGGCCACCCTAAAGTCGTCCGCACCAAAGGTTGGCGCAATGTGTACTATACCTGTACCGTCTTCGGTAGTCACAAAATCGCCCGCAATAACACGGAAACCATTTTGCTGAAGATCGGTATTGGTTACGTACGGCAATAATTGCTCATAATGGATGCCGACTAATTCAGATCCAGAAATATATCCGGTCGGTAATCCTTCTCTATCATAGGAATAAGGCTGAGCCTTATTCTTGGAGTCAAAAGTTAAACCATCCAAAGAAGAAACAACATTTGGACCAGCAACTTTTGAAACTAAAGCATCAGCCAAAATAATTGTAACAGGTTCGCCAGTGTACTGATTAAACGTTTTTAATTTAACATATCTAACATTCGGACCTACCGCCAATGCAGAGTTCGACGGCAACGTCCAAGGAGTAGTAGTCCAAGCTAAAATATAAATGTCTGTATTAACACCTTTAAATAAAAACTCCGAAGCCCCATCGCGTTTAACCTTAAACTGCGCAGTTACAGTGGTATCTTTCACCATTTTATAGGTACCCGGCTGGTTCAGCTCGTGCGAGCTTAAGCCGGTACCCGATTTTGGCGAATAAGGCTGGATGGTATATCCTTTATATAAAAATCCCTTTTCGTGCAGCTGTTTCAGTATCCACCAAAGCGATTCTATGTATTCGTTCTTGTAAGTGATGTATGGGTTTTCAAGATCTACCCAGTAACCCATTTTTTCGGTAAGGTCATTCCAGATATCGGTATAGCGCATTACCTCTTTGCGGCAGGCGTCGTTATATTCTTTTACCGAGATCTTTTTACCGATATCGTCTTTTGTAATGCCCAATGCTTTCTCTACAGCCAGTTCGATAGGCAGGCCATGGGTATCCCAGCCGCCTTTACGTTTAACCTGGTAGCCTTTTAGTGTTTTATAGCGGCAAAAAATATCCTTAATTGCGCGGGCCATTACGTGGTGGATGCCGGGCATGCCGTTAGCACTTGGCGGCCCCTCGTAAAACGTATATGGATTATCGGCCGGACGGGTACTGATACTTTTTTCGAAGATGTTGTTTTTCTTCCAAAACTCCAGTACGTCTTTGCCTGTTTGCGATAAATTTAACTGCTTGTATTCCTTGTACATTAATCTATTACACCTAAAATTTTAGAGGTGGCAAAAATACGGAATTTAGGTTGAAAAAGCATATTTTAAAAGAATGAAATTCTATGTGTGAGGTAATGCGATGAGTAATGTGCTAATTACTCACCCGGTCTGCGCTTCGCTGGACCACCCTCTCTCCGCCTTCGGCGGAAAGAGGGTTTTAGTTTTTTCAATTAATGGACCATTTGCCCTCTTTCCCGCTTGCGGAAGAGAGGGCCGACAAGTGAAACGAAGTCGGGGTGAGTTGTAGACGATATCTTTCCGTAGAGATGGGTTTCCGTAACGATGGGTTTAAAACCCATCGCTATTACGCGCTACGTTACAGCATTATACGCCGCTGTAATTTTTTCATTAAATTTACCCATACCAAATAAACCGTTTATGAAAAGCCTTAAAGCAAACCGCTATCTAATCGCGTTAGTTATTTCTGCGCCCTTATTCGCATCGGCACAAAACAGCTCAAACTTTAAAGTAACCGACCGCTTCTTTGGCGTACACTTTGATTTTCATGCCAACCCGGACACCCGGGGCATTGGCAAAACGCTTACCGTAGCAGGAGTTGACAGTATGCTTGACATGGTAAAGCCTGATTTTATCCAGGTTGATACCAAAGGACACCCGGGTATATCGAGCTACCCGACCGCCGTTGGCGTAGCCGCGCCTAACATAGTGCAGGACCCGCTAAGGCTTTTCCGTGAAGAGACCGGTAAGCGAAACATCGGCCTATTCTCGCATTTCTCGGGGATATTGGACGCGCAGGCCATTAAGGACCACCCGGACTGGGTGCGGATAAACGGCGATGGCAAGCCCGACGCCGGGGCGACATCCATATTTGGTAAATATGCGGACAATTATTTTATCCCGCAGATCAACGAGCTGAGCAGCAAATACCATATCAACGGCATTTGGGTGGATGGCGAGTGCTGGGCGCTGCAGCCCGACTACTCGCCCGCTGCTATTGAAGCCTATAAAAAATTTAGCGGCAAGGCAGATGCACCGCGTTCACGCAAAGATGCCGACTGGCCAAAGTATGTCCAGTTTACGCGTGATGCCTTCCATCAATACCTGACCCATTATATCAATGCCGTTCATAAATTTAATCCCAACCTTATTGTTACCAGCAACTGGTCCTTTTCATCATTTATGCCGGGTAAGGTTGACGCACCGGTTGATTACCTATCCGGCGATTTTACAAGTGATGCTGTGCCAGATGTAGATTTTGAAGCAAGGACATTGGCGCCGCAGGGGAAGCCGTGGGACCTGATGTGCTGGGGCTTTATGAGCGATAAGAATGGTAAAGGTTTCTTCTGGAAAACCGCCCGGCACCTTGAACAAAAGGCCGCGCTGGTATTATCGCAAGACGGCGGTTACCAGGTTTATATCCCGCAAAAAAGGGACGCTTCGCTGCAGTTGGAAACTATACCTATGCTTACAGCAGTTTCTGCCTTTTGCCATGAACGTAAAGCTTATAGTTTTAATACAACGCCCGTACCGCAGGTGGCTTTGTTGCTGTCTGAATATGGGCATAATAATGAGTCGCCGGGCGTGTTTGAGAACGGGCAGGGCGGCAATAATAACGTAAAGGGCACTTTGGCCATGCTGCTAAATTTGCAATACAGCGTACAGGTTTTGCAGGAACATTCGCTTAAAAACAGCCTGGCAAAATACCCGCTGCTGGTGATAACCGAATGGAGATCTCTGCCATCAGAGGTGATCACCATGGTTGAAGATTATGCAGGCAAAGGCGGCAAGGTTTTAACCATTGGCGATGGCCACTTGTTCAGCGGGATGCTGTCAGGCGCGGCGGTTGATAAAACCAATCCTGCCGGTTTGCCTGTACGCACGGCCCGTTACGGCAAAGGCACCGTTACCAACATTGACGACAATATCTCCTTAAAATACCTGAACACCCAAAACGACACCTTGCGGCAAATCGTTGCCGGGATAGTCAAAGGATTGTTCCCGGAACCCAAGGTAACCGTTAGCGGTTCTTCAAAGATCCACGTTACCATTAATACTAAAGACAAATCAACTTTGATCCATCTAATTAACGTGGATGATCATTTTGATACCCTGGCAGACAACCGGCTTGAATTTAAACTGCCGGCCATTACAGATCAGCTAAGCATTACCGTAAACGCGCCAAAGCCACGTACGGTTAAGATCCAGCCCGGCGATATTGATGTGCCGTTCAGTTATGAAAATGGGTTTGTCAAATTTAATATCCCGGGAGTTGATGTGTATTCGATAGTGCAGCTAACAAATTAAATCACATCCTGCATTAGCTTTTTGAGCAGGGGAAGCAGCAGGGCAAATAATACCGCCGCGCCAAGACTAAACAGCGCCAGCCCGCCATAAATTTTGGTGTAATAGGGTAATGACTTTACGGGGTCGTGAATGTTTTCGGGCACTGTGGCCAGGCTGCCTATTTTTGCGGCAAGGTATTCGCCCAAAGCCGCGGCAACACCCAATACGCCCATCATGGTACCCACAATATTTGCAGGCGATAATTTGTAACTGACCGAATAGATGATAGGCCCTATACACAATTCGCTAAACTCCATTAACACATAGCCGCCAAACAAAAAGTAAACCGGTACCAGCCCGGTATCTTTGTACAGCACACATCCCCACCAAAACGAACCGAAGAAAGCGCCCATAAACAAAAAGCCGATCACAAATTTCATGACGGTACCCGGCTCAAATCCCGCCTTGTTAAGCACACGCCAGATCCACAACATCAGCGGCATCATAATGGCCGGCAAAAACCCAGTTAGAAAATTGTTGATGGCCAGGCCCGGCAACAATACGCTACCTACGTGCATATCCATATTACGAATGACAAACAGGTTGAACGAGCCGCCGCTCTGTTCATACAAGGCTAAAAACAATGCATATAAGGTAAAGGCTATCAGCGCCGCGAATATTTTAAAACGCTCGGCTTTGGTGTATTTAAAGGATATGTAAATAACGTAAATAAAAGATATGCCTGCCAAAGGGAACAGGACCATATCCATGATGCCGGGGTATAAAAATACCAGGGTAATTATAGCAATACAAGGCAAGCTCAAAAGGTAAACCAACATTTCCATATTGATACCAGGCAATATTTTTTTGGCCGCCAGTGCCGCGGGTATTCCGTGCGATTTCTTAACACCGAACACCATGCCCAGGTAAGAAATAAAGCTACCCGCAGCGGCAATTGCAAAACCGGCGTGCCAGTTGATCTCGGGCCCTACATAGCCGCAGATCATAGCCCCCAAGGCTACCCCGATATTGAACAAGCCATACATAATGGTATAGCCCGCATCCTTACTTTCCAAGTCCTCGGGGTGATAAAAATCGCCGGGTAAGGCTTTGAACATGCCGGCAATAAACCCGTTGCCGGCTACAAAAAATGATAATCCAGTAAAAAAAGTAAACTGATAAGGTACAGCCACGCAAATCAGCCCGATAGTTTGCAGCACACTCCCAAAAATCAACGACTTGCGTTTGCCCAAAACTTTGTCGGCAATAACACCGCAAAAAAGAGGCATGCCAAATGCAAGCGCAGAGAAGGTGCCGAATATGGCATAACCCTTATTATCAGCAAAATGCAGCTGGGTAACCATGTAGGCCAGCAAAAGCGATGTTGTGCCGTAATAAGAAAACATATGCCAGCTTATGGCATGCGAAAACCAATAAAGGTCTTTAGGGTGCTTGATCTTTCCGGGCAGATCAATAGTAGGGGTATCAACAGCAGGGGTATCCATCAAATAATAAAACAGCGATTAGTTAACTTGCTGTAATATAATGATTTTTGGCGATAAATTATTCCTTGGGTTCTTTTCAGTAAATTTGAGCAATGAAAAAACTCATCCGCAGTTTTGGGTATGCATTTAACGGCTTGGGCTACGCGGCTAAAACGCAGCTTAATTTCAGGATCCACCTGGTGGCATCCATATTGGCGGTTTCTTTGGGTTTTGCCTTGCATATCTCGGTAAACGAGTGGCAATGGATCATTCTTTGCATAGCGATAGTTTTAATGGCCGAGCTGTTTAATACAGCCTTAGAGGCACTGGTAGACCTGGTATCGCCGGATTACAACAAAATAGCCGGCCATGTTAAAGACATCAGCGCCGGGGCAGTGGTAATTGCAGCGCTGTTTGCCCTGATCACAGGTGCTGTTATTTTTTTACCCAAACTGCTGTTGTTGATCCATGCTGCATAAAACAAGGGGCATCGTTCTTAAAACTACCGACTATGGCGAGTCCAGCGTTATCGTGCAGGTGTTTACAGAAAAGCTTGGCCTGCAATCATACATCATTAACGGAGTAAAGAAACCAAAGGCTAAAATAAGCCGTAACATGCTGCAGCCCCTGCATTTGCTGGATATGGTGGTGTATCATAAATCGGCAGGTAACGTGCAACGCATAGCCGAATTGAAGACCTCGCCGGTATTGCAAAGTATCCCTTACGATGTGATAAAAAGCAGCATGGCCTTGTTTTTAAACGAGGTGTTGTATAAATCCATCAGGCAGCAATCGGCTGATGAGAATCTATTTGACTTTGTATTCAATGCCATCGAGTGGCTGGATCATCAAAACACAGGACTGGCTAATTTTCACTTGCTGTTCATGGTCAAACTTACACGTCATTTGGGTTTTTACCCCGACAGATACCAGGCTAATGAAGCCGACTATTTTGATCTGAAGAACGGTGTATTTATTAAATACAAACCTGATACATTGTTATATCTCTCGCCGCCGCATACACAAAACTTTGGCCGCCTGCTACAAAGCAATTTTGAAAACCTGGCCTCACTAAAACTATCAACTGACGAACGCCGGTACCTGATAGCCAAGCTGCTTGAATATTATGCCTTACACATAGAGGGTTTCGGCAATATCCACTCGCACGAGATCCTCGAAGAAGTGTTGAGTTAAGGTCAGCCCAAAATATGTTTCTTAATAAAATCGATAGATGAATCCGGAAGTTGTGCGCCGCCGGTTTGGGTTACGGTACCGTCATTATTTATTTTTAATTCGGCTTCCAGGTTATCGTCTATCTTAACATGCAGTGTTTGCTGTTCTTTTTCTACCTGGCAGGTTACTTCTCGGCCCGAGTAATTTAGCTGAAACTGATATTTCCCATCTTTTTCTGCCGGTATGGTGTCTTTGGTCTCGATCATGGCTTGTAGTTTTATTATACAACACCATAACCCGCGGGATGTTTATTTAATTGGTAAGTTTAGTCAAAGCCAAATCCCTTAAAGCAAAAAGAGAGAACTTTTTAGGGGGCTCTCTCTTTGTATTAACTGACTCATTAACTTACCATAAAGAACAATTGGTTTAGTTCGATAAAATAACAATTACACAAATATAAAGCCGATAGATTTAATCAGGTAAGCTTTAACATTTTTTTAACATATAACTTTTGCACACAATGTTGAGTAATTAACAAAATTTGACTTTATCGGCTTAAATTTATTATAATTCTAATAATGAGGCAGATAAACAGCGTGAATTTATCTAATAAGCTCAACATAGCCGCTTATTTTCGATTTATTATAATCGATAACGTAGTAATAGGTGCCAACAGGTAAGTGTGCGCCGTTATACAAACCATCCCAGGGTTTGCTGTACCCTATCGATTGAAATACCAGCTTTCCGTAACGGTTATAGGTTTTTACTTTACAATCTGGATAAGTGGTAAGCCCGGCTATTTCCCACAGATCATTGATCCCGTCGCCGTTTGGCGTAAATGTATTGGGCGGGGTAATTGTTAACGGAGGCAAAATTGTTACCGTTACCGGTATACTGGTTACCGGTGTAGCGCAATTTATTGATGGTGTTATCGTACAGGTTACAATATCGCCGTTAGCCAAAGTTGTAGTTGTAAAAGTACTGCTGTTTGTACCTGCATTAGCACCATTTACCTGCCATTGATAAGTAACGCTACTGCCGGCATTGATAGCAGTGGCAGTAAATGTAATTGGCAGGCCTGCATAAACGTTATCCGCAGATGCCGTTATAGTCACAGATGGCGGTGCGCCCGTAATTGAGGTAATATTAATTGTTAACGGGTCGGACGTAACAGACGGGTTTGCTAAACATGTCAGCGCGTTATTAGTGACTGTACAAGTCACTTTATCCCCATCTGTAAAATCGTTATTGGTATATTGAGGACTGTTGTCGCCCACGTCCATACCGTTTACATGCCATTGATAAGTGGTGCTGTTACCGCTGTAGTTGGGTGTTGCCGTAAATGTAACAGGTGTACCGCTGCAAACAGCGGCTGTTGCAGAAGATGTAAGACTTACAGTCTGCACCGACCCCGAAGGGATCAAGTCAAGAGAAGGGGCCGGGCTACCTGTAGGTATACTACAAGGGTCGCCATTGGTAACTAAACAAGTAACTACGTCCGTATTGGTTAGGCCGGCAACGGTATAAGTTGTAGTACTCACACCAACGTCTTTAAGGTTAACTTCCCATTTATAAGTCGGATTAGTTAATTCACTTAAATTATTCACATTAACGGTATAGGTAACAGGCGTGCCCTGGCATACGTTTCTGTTACTGACAGAAACACTAATATCAGGCGATGGCGGTGTTGAAACTGTTAAAACTTGTTGCGCGCTGCCCGCATTGTACGAAGTATTGCCGGCCTGGCTGGCAGTTATAGTTGTAGTCCCGGCCGATAAAACATGAACTACCCCCGTGCTTGATACGGTGGCTACTGCCGGATTGCTACTGCTGTAAGTTATTGGTATACCTGAAGGAGGAAAACCAAAGCCTTCGTCATGATCTGTAGCTGACACTGAAAAATCGGTCGAACAAACGCTTTTTGCCGAGATGGGTGCAAAATCAATAACCTGGTCAAGCATCACTGTAAGCGTTACTGATACAGGCGTGGCAGGTAAATAGGTGCCATTTCCTGCCTGCGTGGCGGTGATCTGGCTGTTTCCCGGTCCGTGTATTTGCAACTTGCCATCGGCTGTGACAGTTGCTACCGTGGGGTCGCTGCTGGTATAGGTTATTGGGGTTTGTGGATTGGTATTGGGGCTTGTTGCGTTTGGGGTAATAATATTACCATCATAATGTGACGCGGTTATAGCCGGAAATGTAATAACAGATGGCTGACGCGACGTATTTGTAACCTCTATACTAACAACAGTGCTACTACTCCCGCTACTATTAAAGGCGGTTATGGTATAATCTGCCCTGGCTGTTGGTGTAGTTGGCGTACCGCTGATGGTACCGGTTTTTTGATCAAAAATTAAGCCTGGCGGCAAAGGTTTATCTATAATATATCCGCACACTATTATCTGTTTTACCGTACCGCTCAAATTATCCGCCACGTACAGGTTCCCCAAGCCATCAAGCGTCAACCCTATAGGTGAGTTAAACGTACCAGGCAGCGTGGTGATCACCCCATTCGGCGAAATTCTTTTTACCGTATTACTGCCCTGATCTGTAACGTAGAAATTACCGGTTTTGTCAATTACTATATCCCGTGGCGTCTTTAAACCCGTAACAAAAGTGGATACATATCCGCCCGGTTCTATTTTAACTATGGAGCCATGGCCGGCATCGGCAACATACAAATTACCTGAAGCATCTATACATACACCTGATGGGTTTTTTAATGAGGTGCCATAAATTGTGGAAACAAAACCGCCTAAAGTAATTTTTCTTATTACATTATTCCCATAATCAGCAACATAAATGTTTCCTGATCCATCAATGGTCATTCCTTTAGGAGCATTAAAACTCGCATTAGCGCCTGAACCATCACTCAATGCAGCATTACCGCTACCCACAAAAGTTGATACTACATAATCAGGGCCGGGTCCAATTTTCCTGATCAGGTTATTATTCTGATCCGACACAAATAAATTACCATTGGCGTCCATAGCTATGCCGTTGGGTTCAAAAAAGCTGGCCTGTTGACCGGGCCCGTTTTGCGCACCGTTTGCCGTAGTACCTGCAATGAGCGTGACCGCATTGGTGCTCACATTTATTTCTTTTATTTGATTTTTATTAAAATCACAAACGTATAAATTGCCCTGGGCATCGGTTACAACAGCTGTACTTGCGCTAAAATTATCCTCGAAGGCTTGAGGCAACATATTGGTTGTGCCATATACTACCGCAGGTACAGCACCTCCTGTGTTAGCAGGTACTAATGGTGTAATGGTTTCGCCGGGGTCATATGTTTGCGGGGTTTGATAAGTAATATTTGGCGGTGCAATTACCGGTGGCGGTGGCGTATTTACAGCAATATTTACGATAGTACTACTGCTGCCAGCGCCATTAAATGCGGTAATTGTATAATCCCTTGCCCCGGACGCAGCAGTAGGTGTGCCGCTGATTATACCCGTAGTTTGATCGAATATTAAGCCCGCAGGCAGCGGTTTATCAATAATATAACCCGTTACATTAATTTTGCGGATAAGGTAATTGCCGGCATCCGTTATGAATAAATTACCCAAGCCGTCAATGGCTAAACCTAATGGGGCGTTAAAACTGGCAGCCGTACCAATGCCATTTGTCCTGCCCGGAGAGCCGGACCCTGCAACAGTAGATACTACTCCGGATGGCGTAATTCTGCGTATTAAATTGCTTTTATAGTCTGCAACGTACAGATTACCCGAGCCATCAATAGTTAAAGATGTAGGATAATTAAAGCTTGCTGCTGTACCAACGCCATCCAGGCTACCTGCTGTGCCGTTACCGGCAAATGTTGTTACCGACCCGGCTGAAATCTTTCTTATTAAATTATTTTTAGTATCTGCTACAAATATATTTCCTGCTTTATCAATTGCCAAACCATCCGGGTTAAGGAATCTTGATATTAAATTAGGGCCATTAAGAGAACCTTCATTTCCGCTACCGGCAAATGTTGTTACTGAGCCGGCCGGAGATATTTTCCTGATCAGGTTACCTTGCTGGTCGGCAACATATAAATTATCTGATGCATCAATAGCTATGCCTCCGGGTGAGTTAAAACTTGCACCGGTACCCAACCCATTTAAGCTCCCTGATGAGCCATTTCCCGCAAAAACAGATATGGGGCCTCCATTTATCGTTGTTTTTAGGATAGTGTTTGCATTAAAATTTGTAATAAATAAATTGCCGTGGCTATCAGCAACAATACCTGAGGGTTGAGAATTATTGTTATTGCCTGCTATTGTGGTAACATTTGCATCAGGGGTTATTTTTCTTATAGCCCCGCTACCATAATCAGAAACATAAATGTTTGCACCGCTTACAGTAATTCCTGACGGAAAGTTAAACCCTGCATCAGTTCCCTCGGAATCATATGTCACTGGCGCCCTGCCTCCGGCAAATGTACCTACCTGTCCGTAAATTGCGGCAGGCACCGCCCCCCCGGTGTTAGCGGGCTTTAATGGTGAAATAGTGGTGTTTATTTTATAAATCTGCGGCGTTTCATATGTAATATTTGGCGCCTGCGCATTGGTATAAAATCCTTTTATAAAAAATAAAAAAAGCAATAGCCGTCTGCTAAAGTTTTGACTAAAGCAGCAAGGTAATATATTCTGAAAACCGGCAAACAGGTACATTGGTTAATCAAAAATAACGAAAATAAGCTGAATGTTAATGGCTTATAAATAGGATAAATATTGTGCATGTACAGTGGTTTGGGCCAGTTTTATAAAGAGCGAAACTGGCTGGCAAAACTGTGGAGTATAAGATAAGATGGGCTATAGTATATAGCACTATAAAGTATCCAATAACAATTGTGCAACTTCTTCGCCAACCAGGCTTCCCATTGCTACCCCCATGCCGTTACACCTTACGGCGCAATAAATATCGGGCTTTACTTCTTTCACTATCGGGTTTATATCCTCTCCAAAGCCCATGATGCCGCTCCACCAGTAATCAATTTCGGCTGTTTGGCCGGGCAAGATCATTTCACTTAAATAGCAGGTCAATTGCTGTTTTACCATTTCGGTATGCCCAAAATCAAAGGTTTGCTCGGCTTTATAATCCAGGTTGCGGCCGCCGCCAAATAGTATGCGGCCGTCAATGTTTCTGAAATAATAATAGCCTTCGTTAAAATGATAGGTTCCTTTAAGTTTTAAGCCCGCAACAGGTTTGGTAACTAATACCTGCCCGCGCCCGGGTACTACTTCAAGTCCAGGATAGAGCTGTGCCGCGAATGCATTGGTAGCAAGGATCACTTTGGCGGCTTTAAAATTTCCCTTCGATGTCTGCAGATGAATTTGAGAACCACTCCTATCAATTTGGGTTACGTCGCACTCATTTAAAATTAGTGTGCCCATCGCATAAACTTTATGCAACAATGCACGCATCATTTTGCCGGTATTTATCTGGCCTTCATACTGGTTAACTATCATTTGGCCAACACCTTCAAACCCAAAATCTGCAATTTTATCATTGGCGACTGCATAAATGTCAGGCGAGCCAATGGTTTGCTTTAACAAATTGTTAAAGTATGTTAAGTTATCCAAGCTTTCTTCTGCCTGCGCCTGCTCATTATTCACGAACAGTTCATACCCGCCATATTGATGAAAGTCGATATTTTCGTCGCCCAGGTTTTGGCGCATGCGTTGTAGTCCGCGCCATTTATAATCAACCATCCGCAGTACTTCCTGTTCTGACGATCTTTTCAGGTAAGCAATTTGTTCTGATACAGTGCCAAAACAGGCAAATCCCGCGTTTTTTGTACTTGCGCCGCTTGGCAAAAAGCCGCGTTCAAGCACCAGTACTTTCAAAGAAGGCTGCTGTTTTTTTAAATACAGCGCCGCGCTTAAGCCAACAATGCCACTGCCGATAATGATTACATCGGCATTATTAACAAATTCGGTTTGCTCCCAATATGAATAGTTGTGCAGCATGGTTAAGTCAAAAGTAAAAATTCAAAAACCAAATCATCCTGATTTTTAACTTAATGGAATACTTTTTGAATACACCAATCTATAAAGAAAAAACAATATGGATCACTTAACATTCATTTTAGGATATATAGGTACAGGCTCGGCCTGGTTTTTAATGATCGTCATCTTGCTGATAAGCTCAATCGTGCAATGGCGTTTCAGAAGTAAATTTAAGCAATATTCAGAGGTTGCACTACTATCAGGCATGTCAGGCCAGGAGGTTGCAGAACGTATGCTGCGCGATAATGGCATTTATGATGTGCAGGTAATATCTGTCGAAGGGCAGTTAACCGATCATTACAATCCCGAAACAAAAACTGTTAATTTAAGCCCAGACGTATTTTATAGCCGCAGTGTAGCATCTGCAGCTGTTGCTGCGCACGAGTGCGGGCACGCGGTACAGCATGCCGTAGGATATAGCTGGTTGAGCCTGCGTACCACCCTGGTGCCTGTTACCAATGCAGCATCAACATTGGTACAATTCACCCTGTTTATAGGTGTAATGCTATTATTTTTTATGCACAACCCTTTGGTGTTGGCAATTGGTGTAGCAGCCTTGGCGGTAGTAACGCTTTTTAGCTTTATTACGCTTCCGGTAGAGTTTGATGCCAGCAGCCGTGCTTTAGCATGGTTAAACAATAATTACAGCGTAATGCAAACCAACGATGAGCATGAACAAGCTAAAGATGCTTTATGGTGGGCCGCTATGACCTATGTAGTTGCTGCATTGGGCTCATTAGCCACGTTATTATATTATGCTTCGTTTTTGTTAAACCGTCGGAATTAATACATCGCTATCCTGCCGGCTAATTTTTAATTAGCGTGCTAAACAATTTAAGTTCATAACTGTCTATTAGGGTACAAAATGCCTCTGTTATGAAAAATATAGCTAAAATTTTTATACTGCTTGGGGCGATGGTTATTGTTTCGCCTGCGGCAGATGCACAAGTAAGTGTTGGTTTATCCGTAAGGATAGGGCCACCACCGCTACCGGTTTATACACAACCTCCATGCCCTGTTGACGGTTACCTTTGGGAGCCCGGCTACTGGGCTTATGATAATACCGACGGGTATTACTGGGTACCCGGCGTATGGGTTGCCCCGCCAACTCCGGGATTATTATGGACCCCATGTTATTGGGGATTTGACAACGGCGTTTACTTATATCACGCCGGATACTGGGGTCCGCACGTTGGCTTTTACGGCGGTATAAATTATGGTTATGGCTACCCGGGTTCAGGTTTTTACGGCGGCGTATGGAGTGGCCGATCATTCCGTTACAACACAGCCGTTTTTCATGTAAACAGAACGGTGATACATAACACTTACGTTAACCGTACGGTGATACATACAACCAACAGCCGGGCCAGCTTTAATGGCCGCGGCGGTATAATGGCACAACCACGCCCTGAAGAACGCAGGGCCATGAACGAACACCACATCCAGCCTACGCATACCCAGCTATCGCACCAGCAAATGGCAGGCAGAAATCCGGCACAAAGGTTGTCAGCCAATCATGGCAGGCCCGGCACAGCTGCTATGAACCGTATCAATACGCATTCTATCAGTTCGCCGGGGCATATGGCAAATCATGCCGGGGTACAGCATAACCCATCGCCGGCTACACATGCGGCGATCAATAATCATACACGTACATCGCCTGAAATTAACAGGGCCAGGCAGTCAAATATGGAACAGCATGTGCAACAACGTGCACCGCAAGCCCATATTTCACAACCACAACATATGCAAGAGCCCCGCATGCAGCAACAACACATGCAGGCCCAGCATATGCAACCGCAACGTATGCAGCAGCAACATGTTGAACAACCACGCATGCAGCCTCAACATATGGAACAACCGCATATGCAACCCCAACACATGGGTGGCGGTGGCGGACAACCGCATATGGGTGGTGGCGGCGGCGGAGGCCACATGGGCGGCGGTGGCGGCGGCGGACACCATCATTGATCGCATTAAAATCCAAAGAGAAACCCCGGCTGAAATTTCAACCGGGGTTTCTCTGTATATGATTTTTTAAAAACTTAATTCATCCTGTAAGGCGCTATCAGATAAAATTCAGGAATCTGTACATCAAACACGGCGTTATCCATCAGGCGTACCATTTGGTATTCGCCTTTCATGCTGCCCATATCAGTTTTAAGGTTACAGCCTGACACATATTCGTGCGAAGTACCAGGCTCTATAACAGGTTGTTGTCCTACAACACCTTCGCCCTCAACCTCGCGCTTAGCACCGTTCGAATCAAAAATATACCAGTGACGGCTCATCAGGCGTACCGCATAACTGCCCATATTTTCAATAGAAACTTTATAGGCAAACATAAAATGGTCGTTTGCCGGGTTTGAATACTCGGGCTGATATATAGTTTCTACAGAAACCTTAACACCGTCAGTTATGAATGTAACCATGTTGATAGTAACGTTTAATTCAAATATTAAGATCAGTTGTTCAAAAACCACGCCATACCAATGGCCTAATTTTCAGCAATATATATTTTTTAATGAAAAAGAGAGAAAACTAAAGTGTTAAATCTCTACACTATGTACGTAATTTTCGAACTTTGGGTTGTGTTCAATTTCATGTAAGATCTCTTCCAGCTCCTCAAAAGTACCGGCAGTAACCAGTTTCATGCGGTATTCTTTAAAATTGTCTATCCCCTTAAAATAGTTAGAATAGTGCCTGCGCATCTCAAAAACGCCTGTTTTGGGGCCTTTCCACTCAATTGATTTTACCAGGTGGGTACGGCAGGCATCAATACGTTCTGCAAACGTGGGTTTATCCAGGTGCTGCCCAGTTTTAAAGTAATGTTTTATTTCGCGGAAAATCCATGGGTAGCCAATGGCAGCCCTGCCAATCATCATGCCATCTACGCCATATTCCATACGCCAGGCTGCCGCTTTTTCAGGCGAGTCGATGTCGCCATTCCCAAAAATGGGGATATTTATCAGCGGATTTTTCTTGATCTCGCGGATCAATGTCCAATCGGCAGAACCCTTATACATTTGCGCACGGGTACGGCCATGTATGGTCAAAGCTTTTATTCCTACGTCTTGCAGGCGCATGGCAACTTCTTGTACGTTCTTGGTGTTATCGTCCCAGCCTAAGCGGGTTTTCACCGTTACCGGCAAGTGTGTAGCCTCAACAACCGCTTTGGTCATGGCTACCATTTTATCAATATCCTGCAACAGGCTTGCGCCCGCACCACGGCAAGCCACGTTTTTTACAGGGCAGCCGTAGTTAATATCAATCAGATCAGGGCCTGCCTGCGATGAAATAGCCGACGCTTCACGCATATGCTCAATATCGCTGCCAAAGATCTGGATGCCGATGGGCCTTTCATATTCAAAAATGTCCAGCTTTTTAAGGCTTTTGGCCGCATCACGAATTAATCCTTCGGACGAGATAAACTCTGTGTACATCATATCCGCGCCATGTTGTTTGCATACGTAACGGAAAGGCGGATCGCTCACATCTTCCATCGGTGCCAGCAGCAGCGGGAATTCTCCTAAATCAATATTTCCTATTTGTACAGACATGGCTTATCTTTAAGCGCTGCAAAAATACGCATTTTAAAATTAATGAGCACAAACCCCGATAAACAACAGCATCCTTCTTTACAATTTCTTGTCTTTATTGCCCTAACTTTCGGGATTATTTTTGCCGGGTATCTTATTGGTGCAGCAATAGTTATGATTTTGTATGGCGTAAACACCGTGGTTGACCTCGCGCAACTTAACCTGGCCAACCCTAATGCTGTTACCGGTTTGTGGATCCTGCAGATAGTAAGTACTACTATCCCCATCATCGTATCATCGCTGATATTTGCTTATTGGATAGTTAAAAGCCCGCAAGAATATTTAAAGCAAGCTTTTAAATTTCCGCTACTGTTGCCCGTTATTGTTTTTTTTGTGATGCTGACATCATCGCCATTAATCGAAATATTGAGCAACATTAACCAAAAAATGGTGCTGCCACATTTTTTAGATGGCGTGCAACGCTGGATGCGCCAATCTGAAGACCAGGCCAAAAAACTGACTGACGTATTGCTGCAAATGAAAACCATCAGCAGTATGCTACTTAAATTATTGGTAGTTGGCTTACTCACCGCCATAGTTGAAGAATTTATGTTCAGAGGTGTAATACAAACCATCTTTACCAAATGGACTAAAAACCCGCACGCGGCCATCTGGATAACGGCGGCGTTATTCAGCGCCTTCCACATGGAGTTTTTTGGCTTTTTACCGCGCATGTTCCTTGGGGTATTATTTGGCTATTTTGTGGTTTGGAGCGGCAGCATCTGGACATCAGTATGGGCACATTTTATCAATAATGGTACTGTAGTAATCGTTACTTATTTATATCAAAATCAACGGATCAAAGTTAACCCGGACGATCAGCATATATTTAATTATGGCAGCTATGTTTTTAGCCTTATAATTGTTTTATTTTTGCTATATCTATATCGTACAATCGCAATGGGCAAAGTAAAAATGCCTGTACTTTAAATGGAAAAAAACTGGATCAAAATTTTTACGTCGACTGATTTTTACCGGTCGGAAATTATTAAACAGGTGCTTTGCGAGCACCAGATAGATGCAGTTTTACTAAACAAACAAGCTTCGTCACACCGCGATTTTGGTGATGTTGAAGTTTATATACACCAACAGGATTTTAGCCACGCTATTGAGGTAATGATCCTGAACCAAATTAACCTATGAAAATTCGTGCCATAACAGGCTTCTTCTTTATTATTGTGATGGTGGCCTCTGTTTTACTGGGGCATTATGTATTCGGTGCATTTTATTTATTACTAAGCTGTTTTTGCCTTTGGGAGTTTTACGGGCTGGTTAAAAAAGCCGGCTTTAAACCCGATGTTACTACCGGGTTATTGAATGGTATTTTTATTTACGCTGCGTTCGCATTGGCAGCTTACCAGTCGGAAGGCGCGCACAAGCTATTATTTTTATTGCCGGTACCGGTCAGTGCCATATTTATCCAGGAGCTTTTTAAAAAGAACAAAGCCCCCTTTACCAACATTGGCTATACTTATTTAGGATTGATATTCACCATTATGCCTTTTACATTTTTCCACGGATTGGCTTATGTGAATGGTTCATTTAATTTTCATTTCCCGCTGGGATTTTTGCTAATGCTTTGGGCTAACGATACCGGGGCCTATTTAGTAGGCAGCCAAATGGGGCGCAATAAGTTATTTGAGCGGCATTCGCCTAAAAAAACCTGGGAGGGGCTTATCGGCGGTATTATTATCACCGGGATAGCCGCTTATATTATCAGCATATATTATACCGAGTTAACCGCGCAGCAATGGATCATCAGCGGGGTAATCATCAGCTGCTTTGGCACTACCGGCGACCTGATAGAATCTATGTTTAAACGCAGTATTGATGTAAAAGACTCGGGTGGCATATTGCCGGGCCATGGCGGCCTGCTCGACCGCTTTGACGGTTTGCTGATTGCCGCGCCAATTGTATATACTTATCTGTACTTCATTACAAATGCTTAATTTTGCCCCATGAAGAAAATGACTTTTCACAAAGAAGGATACACATCCCTTGCGCTATGTATCTTGTTTATCTTTATTTTAAATGCCGGTATACAATTTTACAAACCGGAAGCAACTGCTTTAAAATGGATCTTTTATATCCTTTCAGCAGTGCTGTTTATCATTATAGTGCAGTTTTTCCGCAACCCTCATTTCGATATTACCCAAGACGAAAAGGTAGTGCTTTGCCCTGCAGACGGTAAAGTTGTAGTAATTGAAGAAGCTACCGAAACTGAGTTTTTAAAAGATAAACGCATCCAGGTTTCGGTATTTATGTCGCCGGTAAATGTGCACGTTAACCGTAACCCAATAAGCGGGGTTGTTAAATATTTTAAATATCACCCGGGTAAATACCTGGTAGCCTGGCATCCAAAGTCATCAACAGAAAATGAGCGCACCACTGTTGTTACCGAAAATAGCACGGGTACACCTGTACTGTTCAGGCAAATTGCCGGCGCGCTGGCACGTCGTATTGTGTGGTATGTAAAAGAGGGCGACAAGGTTGAGCAGGGCGATCAGTTCGGCTTTATTAAATTCGGCTCGCGTGTCGATCTGTTTTTACCATTGGGTTCAAAGATAAACGTAGAGATCGGCGAGGTTGTAAAGGGTGGCCGTACTGTAATAGCGGAATTACCTGCGTAATCCCCCCAGCCCCCTTAAAGGGGGAGAAATGGATAAAGCGATATTCATTTGAACGTTAGTGAGAAATCACTACACCGCAGGTAATGCGCTATACTTGTGTGTATAGACCCCTCCTTCGCGCCAGTCGCAACGCTTTTTCGGCTCTATTGAAATAACAAGTTTATTTAAAAATTGCCCACAAAAAATGCCTTCTCTCAAATGAAAGAAGGCATTTTTAATATACTTGCCTCTTAATTCCCTATTCAGGAAATCAGCGGGATTAAACTCTTTTTGACTTGATACGAGCTGCTTTACCGGTAAGGGCACGCAGGTAATAAAGTTTAGAGCGACGTACTTTACCGTGGCTGTTAACTTCAACTTTTTCAATGTTTGGCGAGTTAGCAGGGAAGATACGCTCAACACCTATTCCGTTTGAAACTTTACGTACGGTAAATGTTTCAGACACACCAACACTGTTACGTTGGATAACTACACCTTGGTAAACCTGGATACGTTCCTTGGTTCCTTCTTTAATTTTATAATGAACGCTTACAGTATCACCGGCTTTGAAAGACGGAAACTTGTTAATTGTTACTGTTTGCTCTTCTACAAATTTTACTAAATCCATGATTTTAAGCTCTAAATGCGATTTTTAACCCGTAAAAATCGGATTGCAATTATAGGGATTATTTTTTGAAATTAAAAGAGCATTTTAAAAATTTCCACAATTTGTTTTTTGTTAACACAATGGGGTAATTAACATTGTAGAGGTACAATACTTTTTATCTCATCTTATATGGTTAAATAATACCAGCGAGACACAAAGTATTGTGCCTCTACAGTATTTTTACATAATATCGGGCCGGCGGGATTTGGTACGTTCTACCGCCTGGTCAAAACGCCATTTTTCTATTTCGGGCGTGTTGCCGCTTAATAATATATCAGGCACTTTATGGCCGTTCCAGTCTGCAGGGCGCGTATATACCGGCGCGTCCAGCAAACCATCCTGGAAAGAGTCTGAAAGGGCCGATGTTTCGTCAGACAGCACACCGGGTATCAAACGTACTACTGCATCAACCACTATAGCTGCCGGTAATTCGCCGCCCGACAGTACATAGTCGCCAACAGAGATCTCACGGGTAACAAAGATATCACGGATCCGCTGGTCGATCCCTTTATAATGACCGCAAAGTATAATGATATTTTTTTTGATGGATAGCTGGTTGGCCATAGCCTGATTAAGCGTTTCGCCATCTGGCGACATAAAGATCACCTCATCATACTCACGCTCAGCTTTTAACGCTTCAATACATTTGGCAAATGGGCCAATGGTCATTACCATGCCGCTACCGCCGCCGTAGGGATAATCATCTACACTTTTTTGTTTGCCGGGGGCGTAGTCGCGCAGGTTATGCACGTGGATCTCGGCAATACCTTTCTTTTGCGCGCGCTGCAAAATAGAATGTGCAAAAGGGCTTTCTAATAATCCAGGCAATACAGTGATGATGTCAAAACGCATGGGGGCAAAGGTAGAGATTAGTGATTAAAGATTAGTGATTAGTTGTTTTAGTGTGTTTAAAGCGATCTGCCCAACCTTTAATTAATTAATCTCTAATCTCTTCTGAATAATCCATTTGTGCCCGAAGGGGTCTATAAACTCGCCTTGACGGTAACCGTAATCATAATCGGTTACGGGTACTATAAGCGTGGCGCCCGCTTCAATGGCCTGGTTAAATACGGCATAAACATCATTGACAAACAAACCTATATTAACAGTGCCCCCTGCCATGGCCGGTATAGTGTGGCTGAATTGGGTTATTTCATGGATGTGAAACACAGCGCCGTCAATAACCAGTTCGGCCACGTGGATGCTGCCGTCATCGTTCCTTAAGCAAAAGTTTTCGGTGGCGTTAAATGCCTTTTGGTAAAAACTGATATCAGTAGTGCCGTTAACAATAGCCAATACCGGTGCAAAGGAAGTGCCCCCCGGCTCCCTAAAGGGGGTGTCTTTCGAAGATGTATTTTTTGATTCCATAAATCTATGAGCGCTTACCATTCCCCTTAGGGATTAGGTTGTTAATCCCCTTCTTCTAAAATAAATATTTCTTCAACTTGTTTGCCAAAAACGCGCGCAATTTTCAGTGCAAGCACGGTGGATGGCACATATTTATTGCTCTCGATAGTATTTATGGTTTGGCGTGATACACCAATAAGCTCGGCAAGATCACCCTGGGTGATATTTTTTATAGCGCGCTCTATGCGGAGTGTGTTTTTCATGATATTACTCCCTCGTATCTTTTAATAGTTTATTGTAAGCGAAATGAAACCTGATTAAAAAGAAGGCTTCCGCGCCAACAAGATTAAACATCATTATGTAAAAGAACGCGTTGCCATATATAAAAAAATCGCTCAGCAATAAAAAACCATAAACAAAATAAATAGCCAGTTGCATAGATTCCATGCGGATAGTGCTTATCATTTCGTCCTCGCGCTTTTGCCGGCTGAAAACCCAGACTAATAATGAAAGCGATAAAACAGCTATGATTTCAGACGAGTATGGAAGAGGCCAATTAGTATAAGTTAAGGCAGCGGGCACGAACAAAATTCTTGTGGCCCATTTACTAACTACACGATAGGGGTAATATGGTAAAAAAGAAAGTCCTCCTAATTTATACTGGCCCATTTTACTGTACAGCAAATAATGATATCGAAGTAAAAAAATAATCAGAACACTAAAAAGATTATATATGGCTATAACCGCTATATAACCGAAAGAACCAAGAATATTATGATAGTCGTAAAACACATCGCCTTTAATAATTGCTGCGATAATTAGAACTGTACAAAGCGAATAATTGATCAAAATAGACCAATATAGCGCATTATGCCTTATCCGGGTGGTCAATTCATCTTCTATTTTTTCTTTCGCAAAAGCTACAAGCATGGCGCCTGCAATAACCAATGCCAATGCTAATGAATTGGTGAATTGTTGAACATCGATAACGTTTGGATTGTTAGCCCGAATTCTGGAAGTGGAAAAACCGGGTATGTTATAATTTCTAAAGAACGAGAAATACCCCAAAACAAGCCCGGGAATAAGTATAGCCCATCCAATACGTTTACAATAGTGTGGAAATAAAAAACGTGAAGTCATTTGTGTAAAGTTTGATTTACCAAATGTAAAACAAACTTTACACAAATGTCAAATATATCTGACATTTGTTTTATCAATCGGTTGGTTTTCCTTAAACTCATATTTCCCCTTTAGGGTCCGAAGGACTCCTATGGAGAGTTAGGGGCTTAATCCAAATAAATATCCAGCAATCCTTCCGGCAGATCAATGTTTATGATCTCTTTCACAACATCAATCCCTGTTATGGTTTCTTCATTTAGTGGGAAAAGTACTTCTTTGCCGTTAAAATCAATTGTGGCAATTAGTTGCTGAGGATATTCCTGCACGTCGGTTATTTCGCCAAGCTCGCCTTCATTGTCGTCAATGGCGGTAAAACCTACCAGGTCGAACAAGGTAAAATCTTCTTCGCCTTTTACAGGCTTCAATTTGTTGGGTAAATAAACGTCTTTTTTTACCAGTGCAGCCGCTTTCTCAATGGTATCTACATCTTCTAAATATAAAAACGCATGCCCGTTATGGCTATATTTAACCGACTCCACAAAAAAAGGCGCCAGTTTACCTGCTATCTGTATAAACAGCGCATCAAAATCAATATCCTCCAGGCCGTCAAAATCAACATACAGCTGCATCTCGCCTTTAAGGCCCTTGGTTTTTAAAATACTACCTATCCGGAAACAGTCTTCAATCTTCATTATAAACGCGTTTAAATAACAATGGCGAAGAACCTTTGGGTTGCTTCGCCATTGTATAAATATTGTTTGCTGAAATTATTCAGCGCTATCAGCTTCAGCAGCAGGAGTTTCTTCTGTAGCTTCAGCAACCGGAGCTTCTTCTTCAACTTCTTCGGCAGGAGGAGTGTATTTTGCAGCGATAGCGGCAGCTTTATCTTCCTTCTTTTTAGCTTCTGCAACCAATGCCTCTTTACGTGCAGCATCTTTAGCTGAGTGTAAGTCTGATTTTTTACCAGAGATCTTGCTTTCTTTCTGATCTAACCAGGCAGCAAATTTAGTTTCTGCTTCTTCGGCAGTAAACGCGCCTTTTTTAACACCGCCTTCTAAGTGTTTTTTGTATAAAACACCTTTGTATGCCAATATAGCACGGCAGGTATCGGTTGGTTGTGCACCATTGTTAACCCACTCTAAAGTTTTATCGAAGTTGATATCGATAGTTGCAGGATTGGTGTTAGGGTTATAAGACCCAATACGCTCAATAAAGCGTCCGTCACGCGGAGCACGAGCGTCAGCTACTACAATGTAATAAAAAGGTCTTCCCTTTTTACCATGTCTTTGCAATCTGATTTTAGTTGCCATTTTTTGTTTTTAATTATGTGTTCAACATTCCCCCGGAGTTTATTTCAGCGGGGACGCAAAGGTAGCAATATAATTCAAAATAAAAAATTCAAAATTCAAAAGGCTTTTGCGGTGTAAATTTTTGAAATTTACCGCCATGAATAAACTAAGCATCGCCATAGATATGGATGAGGTTATTGCCGATCCGATTGACAAATTCATCACCATTTATCAACAGGAACATGGCTATAATTATACCCTTGATCAAATGCACGGCAAGGAGTTCAGAGAATTGTTGCCGCCTGAACTTGACCATACCCTGCGCGAATACATTAACCGCAAAGGGTTTTTCAGAGACCTGAAAGTGATTAAAGACAGCCAGGAAGTTTTAGCAGAGCTGAATAAAAAGTATGATGTATTTATTGTATCGGCAGCTACCGAGTTCCCTAACTCGTTAGAAGATAAACAGGCATGGCTGGCTGATTATTTCCCATTTATATCATGGACCAATATTATGTTTTGCGGGTATAAAATTGTGAATACCGATATCATGATAGACGACCGTACCAAAAACTTCACCCGTTTTAACGGTCGCAAATTATTATTTACATCACCGCATAATGTAATGCTTACAGAATATGAGCGTGTAAATAACTGGAAAGAAGCTGCAGAAAAATTATTGTAAGTCTTTAGTTTGAAGTCCTTAGTCCAAGGTCATTTAACGTTTTGTGACTATAGACTAAGGACTCAAACCTTTCGACTATAAAGAAAGCATTTCAACTATCCTGATAAATTCGGCGTTTACATCATTATGATGTTTAACCGATTGATCAAAAGGAGTAAAGACAATATCATTGTGGATCAGGCCTGCCATTTCGCCGGTGTGGCCCTCTTTTATTGCCTCAACAGCTGCAACGCCTAAGCGGCTGGCCAATACCCTGTCCATGCAGGTAGGTTTACCACCACGTTGTATGTGACCCAGTATAGATACACGGGTATCATAATGCGGGAATTTCTCCATAATAGCCCGGCCAATTTCAAAAGCCCCGCCCGGTTCATCGCCCTCGGCAACCATTACTATTTTCGAGGTTTTATCTTTGCGCCCCCTTTGCAGGCGATCAAACAAGGCATTTATGTCAGACTTTGTTTCAGGCACCATAATAGCTTCAGCACCCACGCCCATACCGGTGCGTAAAGCGATCATACCAGAATCACGACCCATTACTTCCACAATAAACAACCTATCGTGCGATTCGGCTGTTTCACGGATTTTGTCAACTGCCTCAATAACTGTATTTATGGCAGTGTCATAACCTATGGTAAAGTCAGATCCGCGCAGGTCATTATCAATAGTACACGGAACAGCCATGATAGCGATATCCGGGTATTCATCACCAAACTCGCGCATACCTTTAATAGTGCCATTACCACCAAGTGCTACCAAGGCTTCAATACCATTTTTTTTAAGCTGATCATAAGCCAGTTTACGCCCTGCGGAGGTTTTAAACTGTTCGCTGCGACCGGTCTTTAACATGGTACCGCCGCGTTGTATAATATTTGATACCGATTTGGTACCCATAAGTTCTATATCACCGTTTATCATCCCCTCAAATCCCCGGCGGATACCGGCAACTTCAATATCATAAAAAACAGCTGTACGTACTACCGCCCTGATCGCGGCATTCATTCCTGGAGAGTCACTACCGGACGTAAAAAGTCCTATTTTTTTTATCGGGCTCATTATAATATTTGGGCAGAGAGTTTTAGTCTTAATTCAGCAGGCTTACTTGACCAGCCTGCCGATTTTGCCGCAAATTTACATTATTTTTTGCCTTGTTGTGTACTTTGATATGCTGTAATTCCGCTTTCTAAAAATTTTAAATAGCTATTCACGTCATAATCAGCCGGTGAGGGGGCTATAGTTTTACCATTTTTGTCAGTAAGCATGTTTCCATCGCTGTCAAGCAAAACGTAAAACGGCTGTGAATTGGCATTAAATCTCGAAGCTTCCAGATCGCTCCATTTACCGCCAAGGTTAGTTATTTTTTTACCGCTATAGGTTGATGTAAATTGCTCGGCAGGTTCTAACGCCGCTTTATCGTCAACCACCAGTTGCAGCAATACAAAGTCGTTTTTTAAATGATTGAACACGCGTGGATCTGTCCAGACATCGGCTTCCATTTTACGGCAATTAACACAGTTAAAGCCGGTAAAGTCGATCATTATAGGCTTATGCAGATCTTTTGACACCTGCAGGGCCTGATCATAATCATACCATGCATCTAAACCACGTGTTTTTATACGTGTGTAATTAGCCTCATATTTTTTTACCAAAGTTGATTGTTTGGCAGGAGCAGCATTTGAACTTCCACCACCCGGTATTTGCGAAAGGTCAAAATCCTGCGTAGCCATAGGGGGTAAAAACGCGCTGATGGATTTTAATGGCGCTCCCCATAATCCCGGGATCATATAAACAACAAATGCGAATACAATAACAGAGAAAAAGAACCTTGGGATAGAAACATGATCAGTTTCGCTGTCATGCGAAAACCTGATCTTGCCTAAAAGATAAAGGCCCAATAAAAATCCTAATGCTATCCAAAGCGATAAAAAGACTTCGCGGTCAAACCAGTTCCAGTGATAGGCCAGATCAACATTCGAAAGAAATTTCAATGCGAAACCGATCTCTAAAAAACCTAAAACAACTTTTACGGTATTTAACCAGCCGCCCGATTTCGGCAATGATTTTAATGCAGAAGGAAATAAAGCGAATGCCGTAAACGGCAATGCCAATGCTGACGAGAAGCCAAGCATGCCTATAGCCGGGCCCAGCCTGTCGCCTTTTGAGGCTGCTTCAACAAGCAGGGTACCGATAATTGGCCCTGTACATGAAAAGGAAACTACAACCAGGGTAGCGGCCATAAAAAAGATACCCGCAACGCCGCCTTTATCGGCATTTGCGTCAAGCTTATTACCCAGCGAACTTGGCAGCGTGATTTCGAACGCACCCAAAAAGGAGATGCCGAACACCACCAGCAATAAAAAGAAAAATATATTGAAGATGCCGTTAGTGGCCAATGAGTTAAGCGCGTCTGACCCAAAAACCGCCGATATAATTACCCCTAAGCCAACATATATAATGATAATAGATAAGCCATATAGCAACGATTGCCCCACACCTTTTGCCCGCGACCCTGATTTTTTTGTAAAAAAGCTTACGGTTAATGGCAGCAAGGGATAAATACAGGGCATGATCACAGCTGCAAATCCGCCTAAAAAGCCTTCGATAAAGATCTGCCAAAGCGTTTTTGGTTTTTCTGTCGCAGGCGCGGATATAGTTGTTTTTGCTTTCGCGACGGTAGTTTGCTGCGCCTTTTTTGCCGATGCAATGCTATCGGCCGCAGTGGGGATGCTGGTAAAAGTAACGCCGCTGGTATCTGCGGTTTGGGCTTTTACGGTATTTGTACCTGCCACAAAAAACACTGCGGCAAAAAATAAAACACCCAATAATTGTTTAACAGGAATGCTTTTGATGGCTGGTATCATATACTGTATTATTTACCAACCGGGATAGAAAAATCAACATCCTCCGGCGGAAGGCATTTTTTATCATTACAGGTCATGTATTCCAACTGGCCCTTAATTGCTGTTAGTTTTGCGCCGGGCTTTAATTTTATCTTTTGCTGAAATATAACTTCCTTTTCAAAATAGCTTACATCCATTTTAAAGGATTCTTCATATTTGGTTACAGGCTTTGGTTCAACCGGTTTACCAACCAATTCATAATCTTTAGATTTCGCAAATGTGAATGCAGTCTTTATCGGGCCACCCTCTTTTACATTTAGTGAATAAATGTGCCAGCCGGGTTGTATAGTGGCTTTTAATAATAAGGTAGCCTCTGTAGCGCTTGTTTTTTTTGCGGCGTAGGCCCAGGTTACCGGATGCTCAATCTGCGCGTAGGCGCCGGCGCTTATTAATACTGCTGCAATTATTGCAAATAGTTTTTTCATGGTTTGATGTTGTTTAAAAATTCTATCTCTTTAAGATTATATGTGTTCTCGTTATCGTTTTGTTGTACCACCAACAAACCGTTGTCTTTTACGCCGGTGATGATGCCTTCAAACACATCATCGCCTGCCTTAAAACGCTTTTGTTCATTAAACCAGTATAGTCGGTTTAAATAAGCATTCCTTACATCATTTATCTTACCCGCTTTTAAACTAAGGTAATATGCTTCAACATTGTTGCAAATTTCTGCTAAAATAAGCCGTAAATCGTAATCCTTATGCAATATCTGCTTAACAGATGTCGCATTACTGGCCTCATCAGGGAAAACGTCCTGGTTAATGTTTAACCCTATGCCAATTATGGCACTTTTTATCTGGTTGCCCTGCAATATATTCTCTATCAGCATACCGCCCAGTTTTTTATCGCCATAATAAATGTCATTAGGCCATTTTATTTTAAGCGCACTGCCCAATATCGGACACAGTGTATCATAAACGCCCAAACTTACAGCGCGGGTAAGATCAAACTGTTCGGTAACAGACAAAAAAGTGGGTTTTAATAATATGCTGAATGTTAGGTTTTTGCCTGGTTCGGCATGCCATTTATTGTTTTGCTGCCCCCGGCCGGCAAACTGCGTTTCTGCCATAATGACCGTTCCTTCAGGCACTGGCTTGGAATTTGTCAATAAGTTTTTAAGGAAATTGTTAGTTGAGTCAACTTCTTTTAGTGACAGTAAATTTTGTCCAACAAATAATCCTGAAAATATGTTATTTTGCAATGTTATAATAATGCTAAAACCAAAAACGTTCAAAACTAATTCTTTTTGATGGTAAAAAATAAAACGATAAGTGAATCGGATTACATTTCTGAATTAGCCATTCATGGCATACAGGAAAAAAAAGGAAACGATATTGTCAGGTTAGACCTCCGTAATATAAACAGTTCGGTGACAGATTATTTTGTAGTATGTCATGCCGACTCAGCCACACAAGTTAAAGCAATTGCCAATAGTATCGAAGAAGAAATTTACAAAGCCTTAAAGCAGGACCCCTGGCGCAAAGAGGGGCTTGAGTACGGCGAGTGGATATTGCTGGATTATATAAATGTTGTTGTACACGTATTCCGTACGGATAAGCGTGAGTATTATGGCGTAGAAGACCTATGGGGCGATGCCGAAGTAAAAAGTTATAAAAGCGCCTAATCATGCACCTTAAAACTTATAATGATTAATTATAAGTGAGATTTAAATAAAAATGGAAGATAAAAAATTGCAGAAGCCAAAGCCAATACGCAAAATACCTAATAAACGCATAGCCCCTAAACCTCCTAAATTTAACTTTATGTGGTTATACGCCGTTGCGATAGCTACTTTTTTAGGCGTAGCCTATTTTTCTGGCGGTAGTGGCGGCACACTGATTGATTTTAAGCGTTTTGAAACAGAAATGCTTAAGCCGGGCGACGTGGATTATGTTGAGGCCTACAAAAGCGGCGACTATGTGGTTGCCGAAGTTCACATTAAAAAAGACAGTTTAAGGAAACCGCAATACGCAGAAGTAAATAAAACACAGCATTCATTTGGTGTAACAACTAACGACCCGCAGTTTACTTTTACCGATGCTTCGTACGAGAGCTTAAAGCAATCAATAGACGCTGCGCAAAAAGATGTGCCTGATGCAAAAAAGGCCAGCATCAAATATGTACCGCATGACAGCCTGCTGTCAAACGGATTGGTGCAAAGCGTGATCATGATCGTATTATTTGCAGCTGTACTGATGTTTATTATGCGCCGCATGAGCGGTGGCGGCGGTGGCGGCCCGGGTGGCCAGATCTTTAACATCGGCAAATCAAAGGCTACTTTGTTCGATAAGGAAGCACAGGTATCTGTAACCTTTAATGACGTTGCCGGCCTTGAAGAAGCAAAACAGGAGGTAATGGAAATTGTTGATTTCCTTAAAAACCCTAAAAAATATACTAACCTGGGTGGTAAAATACCTAAGGGCGCTTTATTAGTAGGTTCGCCGGGTACCGGTAAAACCTTATTGGCCAAAGCCGTTGCCGGCGAGGCGCAGGTGCCTTTTTTCTCCCTGTCAGGATCTGACTTTGTGGAGATGTTTGTAGGTGTGGGCGCTTCACGTGTACGTGACTTGTTCCGCCAGGCAAAAGACAAAGCGCCATGTATCATATTTATTGACGAGATCGATGCCATTGGCCGTGCCCGTGGTAAAAATAATATTGTTGGCGGTAATGATGAGCGCGAAAACACGCTGAACCAGTTATTGGTTGAGATGGATGGTTTCGGTACCGACTCTGGTATCATTATCCTTGCCGCTACCAACCGCCCTGACGTACTGGACTCGGCTTTATTACGCCCCGGACGTTTTGACAGGCAGGTATCTATCGACAAACCCGACCTGATTGGCCGTGAGCAGATCTTCAAGGTTCACCTTAAACCGGTTAAACTGGCTGATGGTGTTGACGCTAAAAAATTATCGGCACAAACTCCGGGTTTTGCCGGTGCAGAAATAGCCAACGTTTGTAACGAGGCCGCTCTAATAGCTGCCCGCCGTAACAAAGAAGCTGTTGACATGCAGGATTTCCAGGATGCTATTGACCGTGTAATTGGCGGTTTAGAGAAAAAGAATAAAATCATATCACCGGAAGAAAAACGCATTGTTGCGTATCACGAAGCAGGCCACGCCATTGCGGGCTGGTTCCTGGAACATGCTGATCCTTTGGTTAAGGTATCTATCGTTCCGCGTGGTGTTGCCGCGTTGGGTTACGCGCAATACCTGCCTAAAGAGCAGTTCTTATATACCATCGAGCAGTTAGAAGATGGTATGTGTATGACCATGGGTGGCCGCGTTGCAGAGGATATCACTTTTGGTAAGATCTCTACCGGCGCACAAAATGATTTGGAGCGTATCACTAAACTATCATACGCCATGGTTACCATTTATGGTATGAATGATAAAGTTGGTAACGTATCCTTCAACGATACGCAAGGCGAATACCAGTTTAACAAACCATATTCTGAAAAAACATCAGAGCTGATAGATAACGAAGTGCGTAACCAGATAAACCAGGTTTATGCCCGTACCAAACAACTGTTGTTAGATAAACGCGAAGGCCTGATCAAACTGGCAGACAAGTTGCTGGAAAAAGAGATCCTGTTCCAATCAGATCTGGAAGAGATCCTGGGTAAACGTCCGTTTGAACACCGCACCACTTACGATGAATTTGTAAACGGTATTGATGACTCAAACCAAGAACCTGCGGCGCAAGGAATAGCACATGAAGGGGTGGTTGATCATTCAGGTACTTTTGAAAGAAACCCAGAAGAAACCGAAGCCCAGTCTGGCGAATAATATTTAGTATTACTATTAAGTCCGAAGCCTTAAATCAATTGATTTAAGGCTTCGGACTTTTTTATTTATTATTGTTGAAAATAGTTGACTTAAGACTTCCGACTCAAGACTTAGGACTGAATGAAAGATAACACTACATCAAAAGAAAAGCTGCTTAAAAAGATACGACAGGCATTGCTTGAGAAAAGGGATAACCCATACCCTAATCTGGAGAACCTGCCGCTATACCCTCCGGTGATTGAACATCTCGACCTGACATTTGCCGAGGAGTTTATGACCGTACAGGGGCAATTTGCCTTTTGCGAAGATGAAGTACAATTTATCGAAACCTTATTAGAATTAGCCGAACAGCGCGACTGGCATAAGATCTATTGCTGGGAACCTGCGCTGCAGGAGATCTTGGCCCGTTACGAATACCCTTACTTTGAAACCGACAAAGATTTTGAACAAGCCGAGGTTGGCTTCACCTTATGCGAAGCTTTGATTGCACGCAATGGCAGCATTATGCTGTCAAACGCCGGAGCTGCGGGCCGCAGGTTAAGTATTTATCCTGGCGTACATATTGTGCTGGCCTATACCTCGCAATTGGTTGCTGATCTGAAAGACGGCTTTGCGCTGATCAAGAAAAAGTATGGCGCAAATATCCCATCCATGATCACCAATATTACAGGCCCAAGCCGCACTGCTGATATTGAAAAAACGCTGGTATTAGGCGCGCACGGACCTAAAGAGTTGTTTGTGTTTTTGTTGGAGGGGTAAATAACTTGTCATGCTGAGGGACGAAGCATCTGCAAACCATGCAATCGCCGCTTGGCAGATCCTTCGCTATGCTCAGGATGACAACTTGGAAATCATTACACCTGAGATGGCGAAACCCCGTAAGCTTTCTTGAAAGCGAACGAGAAATGCGAAAAATCTTTAAAGCCAACTTCCATATAAACATCTGAAGACCGCCAGCCTTTTTCTTTGATGAGAAAATGCGCGTCAGTCAGCCGTTTTTGCTGTAGCCAGCGATTGGGCGAAGTGTGAAAGATCCGCTCAAAATCACGTTTAAAGGTTGCCAGGCTCCTACCCGTCAGGTAGGCAAACCGGCTGATGCTTACGTTGTATTTGTAGTTCTCGTTCATATAAGCCTCCAGGTCTATCTTGCCCGGTTCGGCAAAATCAAACAGTACATTTTTAAGCTCGGGATTGGTTTGAAGTAATAACATGATCACTTCTTTGATCTTTAATTCGGTAAGCGCCTTGTCTATATCAGAAGTAGCATTGAGGTACGGCTTTAACGAGGCAACATAATTTTTTAACAGATCATTAGGCTCAAGCAATAAAATACCATCGCCGGTATAAGGCGCGTCGGCATGCAGGTTAAGCTCTTCGCTCATGGCCCACAGTGTTTCTCTATCTAAACGGGTGGATAAAGAAATAAACTCGCCACCCGGCGGGGGCTGCTTTATAAATTTGCAAAGCTGGTTCTTTTTAAAAAACCTGAAATCGCCCGCCTTAAAGTGATACGTCTTATCGCCAACATACATAACCTGGTTGCCGGACAAGATATACCCAAACACATGTTCGGGTATAAATTGCTCGCCTTCCCTGCTTACGTGGGCGTAGCAGGAGTAAAGGATCCGTTGCGATCTGATATCTTGTTTATCGGCCATTGATAAAGCTAATTTACTTATCTTTTTAAATAGGTCTTACCAAAATCGCTGTTCAGAAAGTTCTCAGATTCATCATGATCTGTAGATAAGCTAACCGGCAGCCATTTTTCCAATTCGGCTTGCCTTGCTTCGTCGGCATGCTTTAATAGGTTAATGGCCTCGCTGCCCAATACCAAATGTACCGGTGGCTCAGGGTTTTCAGCCAGGTCTACCATAGCTTTAGCTGCTTTCTCCGGATCACCTACCGGGACAAACTTTCCGCTTTTAAAGAAATCAGTCCGCATGCCTACGGTATCTTCATACCCTTCGATAGTGGGTGCGTAGGTCATGGAAGCACCGGCCCAATCGGTACGGAAACCACCCGGCTCAACGCAGGTTACATAAATACCCAGCGGGGCTACTTCTTTAGCCAAAGCTTCGCTAAATCCGCCTAAACCAAATTTGGCTGCCTGGTACATGGTCAACCCCGCATTACCTACACGGCCGCCTATCGAACTGATCTGCAAAATGCGGCCCGAGCGTTGTTTGCGCATGTATGGCAATACGGCGCGTGTTATTTCAATAGGGGCGTACAAATTGGTTTCCAACTGGCTGCGTACCTGTTCTTCGCTGTAAGCCTCGGCTGCGCCGATGATACCAAAGCCGGCATTATTTACCAAAACGTCTATTCGTCCGAAGTGGGCAACCGTATCGGCTACTGCTTTGCGGACCTCATTATAATCGGTAACATCTAATTGAACCGGGAATATTTGTAGTGGATATTTCTCAACCAGGTCGGCCAGTGCATCTGTATTGCGGGCAGTAGCGGCTACTTTATCGCCTGATGCTAAAACCGCTTCTGTAAGGCTGCGCCCTAATCCGCGGGAGCTGCCTGTTATAAACCATACTTTTGTCATTGTCTTTTTATTTTTTTGTTAAGACAAAGGTATGGCAAGGCAGCAGGCGGCGTTGTGTTGTAAAGCTCAATCTGTTTTGTTGAGCGGCTCAATTCAAAAAATAAATGGGCGGCATAATGCCGCCCATTTATTTTACTTTACAGCTTCTACTTCAATGTTACTTTTATAATATTTGGCAACGTAGTGAACGGGTTGGGGTTTGGCACAAGCGCTATCGGTTGACTTGTTTTTAACGGGGTTCCGGCCAGGTTAAACTGGGTAATACCTGCACCAGGGAACTGATTAATAGCAGTACCATCATCATATAATTTAACAGTTGCAGAGATATCGCCTTTTGTCGCGGCATCAACGCCATTATCCGCAGATGCAAAGAACCAGTCGTTTGAGAATCCGTACATCGTAGCAACCGCTATCCTGTCGCCTTTGGCTACTGTTAATTGTTGCGAAACAATACCACCAGTCTGCGCCCCGATTTTTGGCAATAAAACTTTGGTAGTCGGCGCCGGCAAAACATAAACTGCTTTAATACCCGGTTTGCCTTTTAAATACGCGGCCAGGGTATCGGCATTCCCTTGCTGTGCCAATGGTTTCAGACCCTGCCCACGGTCAAGCTCGCCATTCTTAAAAATAGGGTTGTCTATGCCATTATAAACAACTACCAATACCGGTGAAAGCGGTGTGAAGATCCCTGTAATTGATTTCACATAAGAACTTAATGTACTGTTATCCCCCATTTCGGCAATCTTGGTCAAGCCATTTGCGGTAGACTGGCCGTTGGTATAAAGTGGTGCCGCATTTTGGAGTGTGCCGCCTACAATATAAGAAATGGCCCATACGCCGGGGCTTAACGGGGTTTCATTTGCCGTACCGCCCGAAATATTTGTAAGCGTAAGTGTAAACACAGAGTTGCCGTTATACTTTAAAGTAGCTTTTACCAATTTAGATGCGGGCAGGTAAGCGTTACCCTGCGCGTCGGTGCCAACAACTTCGGTAATGTTTTTGTTATCCGCTATGCCGGGGTGGTTAACTGTAGCACCGGGTTTTTGATTGATCCGGGTGCCGTTATCCCATAGCTTAACCTGTGAAGATACGTCGCCTTCAATAGGGTTACCACTGGCATCATAAACCTGTATTCCCGGATTGGCCGGTGCAAAGAACAGATCATTTGACCAGCCGTACATGGTAGCGAATGTTATTGCCTCACCTTTTGCAGCAGAAAACTGGATAGTTGTGGTCTGTCCCGGCAGGATCAATGCAGGAGTGCCTGTACCCTGGAAGGTGCCCGATTCAACCAACGGTTGTGATTGCAAAACATTTTCGACGGTTATTGTTGCCTGCTCAGGTAACGTAGTAGGCGGATTATTGCTTTTTTTACAAGCCGCTAAAAGAAGTGGTAATAAAGCTACTGCCGACCACTTATTGATTTTCATAATTGATTTCATAAATGTTGTTTTCCCGGTTAGTCGGCGTACAATAAAATACCTTACAAGAAAAAAGAACATTTATGATGATCCGTAAATGCCAGAATAGCCTTAAAACAAATTGGTCCGGATTTATAAATCCGGACCAACGCCAAAATATGATGAGTAGAAAATAATTATTTCAACACTTCGCTCACAGCATGGCCTATCGAGCCATTTGGTGCCTGGATATGCAACAGGGACGAAATAGTAGGCGCTATGTCTGTCATATGGGTTTCTTTGGTGGTAGTACCATGATTAATACCCCATCCCATAAATACCAACGGAATATGCGCGTCGTATGGGTTCCAGGTGCCGTGGGTGGTACCTGTCGGGCCCTTATCATTAGTGCCGTGGCCGGTAAACCATCCCGGTTTTAAAATGATCTGGATAACGCCACTATGCTCGATGTTGTAGCCATTAATGATCCGGGTACGCAATTCTTCAGGAATATTGGTAGTTTGGATCTTCTGCATATCAACCGCGTAAGCAACATATGGCAGCTTTTGTAAAAAAGCTATACAGTCTTTCTTTACCTCGTCTTCATTCAGCCTTAAATAATTGATGATAGAATAGTTTAAGTTAACCTGGTAATTATTGAAGCTCAATACCAGTCCATCAATTTTGTATTTGTCTAATAAATAAGCGTTGATATCCTTTAACGATACCGCGTCATCCCATACGCCTGCCGGGATGTTTTGATCCTTCAAAAATCCGGGGTTATGCGCTGCGCCATGGTCAGCAGTTAAAAATACGGTATATTTGTCTTTTCCTATTTTGGCATCAAGAAAGGTCAGGAATGATCCCAGGTCGCGGTCTAAACGCAAATAAGTGTCTTCAATCTCAACCGCGTTGATACCAAACTGGTGGCCAACATAATCGGTAGATGATAAGCTTACAGCCAAAAAGTCTGTCGCGTCACGCGTACCCAACTGTTCAAAGTTAATGGCCGATATAGCCAGGTCAAGCGTAAATGTATTGCCATAAGGCACACTGCGGATAAGGCCCAAGTTACCCTTATACATAGCCGACGTTTTAACCGGGAACGTAGGCGAATCGGCACCTTTAAATGCGCCTTCATAACTGTTGTTATCCGCGGTACTTTGAGTGTAAGTGTCTATAGGATAAAGCGTATTCCAATCAAGCTTTAAATAAGTTTCCGGCAGTTTTTGGTCGTTAAAATCTTTTACCCATTGCGGAAGTTCCTTCATGTAGTAAGTACTGGAGATCCAGTTACCGCTTTTATCGTCAAACCAATAAGCCGCATTAGCCGTGTGCCCGGCAGGTAAAATGCCGCCACGGTCTTTTAACGCGATGCCTATCACTTTTGATTTAAAGTTGGTAGCCAGCCTTAATTCGTCGGTAACTGTTGTGGTCAGCAAATTACGCGGCGACATTTGGCCTGTTTTAGACGCTGGGGCACCTACCGTTTGCACCGTAGTATCATCTGTACAATACATGGACTTACCGGTAGCCTGTATAATAAAATCATTACCGGCAATACCATGCAGGGCGGGAACCGACCCTGTATAAATTGCGGTATGGCCTGCAGCTGTTACGGTAGGGATATAATCGATATTGGTATTCTCGCAGCTAAAGCCTTCATTAAGCAGGCGTTTAAAGCCGGTATTGCCGTAGCGCGAATAAAACCGGTAAAGATAATCCCAACGCATTTGATCAACTACAATGCCTATAACCAGTTTAGGGCGGGGCAGGTCTGTAGAAGGGGCAATATCTGCTGTTACCGGCTTTTTCTTTTTAGTTTTAGTCTGCGCGTTAGCATCAACAAAAAGGCATACGCCCACCAATAACAACAGGTATTTAATTTTCATACAGCTTAAAATATTAAAAAGCCAAATATCCAAATACAATCACAACCGTATATAAAGTTAATATTAAATAATATTAACCGCTATATGGCAAAAGTTAACAAAGTGTGCTGACTGGCAGTATGCAGATTACGCCAGGCGCGGTTAATTTCGGTAGATGTGCTCGCAGCGGTTAACCCGCATAAAGGGTAGAGCTGGTCAACTATCTCTCGTGCGGTAATGGCCAGTTTGCGGCTTGTGGCACTTACCTTGCTTAATTGGGCATCAGGCACCATGTTTTCATTTGCTATTGATTCCCATGAATTATCTACCGCGTCAAAAAAAGCAGACCGTAGTTGGTTCATTTCTTTATTAGCCAATGCCAGGGTTTCAATAAGATATGTTTTTTGCTGATCGGTAAGCCGCGGGTGGTTCATGCGTTCTTTAAAAACGTCGCCGCAAAGGTCAATAAAATGAATGGCTATGCCCGATATATTAACAGCCAGCGTAGCTTCTGCCAACTGCAAAAAAGGATAGCGATATAAAGGTTCGTCCACAACTACCGCCTCCGGTTCAATTTTAAACTGCCGGTTATGCGGAACGGCCAGGTCTTTCACCTCAAATGCATCGCTGCCCGTGGCTATCATACCGATATATTTCCAGGCGGGCAGTATCTGCACATCTTTTTTATCAAAAATAAACGGCAGCACCAGTTGTTTACCATTGGCGTTGAGCACCGGCTCACCATTTTTCTTTATCGCGCAATTGGCCGTGATCTGTGTAGCATGGTGCGCCCCGCTGGCGTATTTCCAGCTGCCATTAATGATATAACCTGCTTCTGTCAGTTCGGCCGTTCCGCATACCGCGCCGCTGCCTGCCAGGCAAACCTGGCTATTATTAAAAACCGGTCCGGCAATTTCCGGATCAATAAATCCGCCAAACCAGCCCGCGCCGCTGCAAAGGGTTACCACCCATCCGGTGCTGCCGTCTGTCCAGCTGATCGCTTCCTGTAACCGCACCAGTTCTGAGAGTGATATTTGCAGGCCTGTATAAATCTTAGGAACTAAAAGTTTGAACCATTGCTGCCTGTAAATTATTTCCAGTTGCCGAGGATGCAGTATGCCCAATTGTTCGGCTTCGGCTGCTGAATTTCTAATGGTATTGATATCATCCCCGCTAATAAAAGCCGAGGGATGTGGTACTGTATTTTCCATGTTTAATTGGTTAAGGCGGCGCCTGCCATTTTATCTTGTTTCCATATAGTGCGCCAGTCAAAAAAGCCAAATATGGCTACGATAAACAAAAACAAGGTAAGCGCTGCAAATAAGATCAGGTGCTTGTAACAAAGCAGCGGTATGGCAAACAGGTTTGAGATGTTCAGCAGGATCCAGTTCTCCATCTTACGCCGGGCCAACAGCCACATGCCGGCCCATGCTGTCGACGATACCCAGGCATCCCAAACAGGCACATTTGACGTAGTGAACTTTTTTAGCAGTACATAAAAGACGGCCCAGCCAACAAATACAATCAGCAGGGTAATTACCCACTCTTTGTTTGTAGCCCAGGTAATTTTTACCGGCGGCGCGTTCCGCCGTTTTATCCAGTGCACCCAGCCGTACACACTCATCACAATATAATAAATACTCAAGGCCGATTCGGCATAAAGCCCGGCTATCATTAAAATATAAATGCTGACAATGGTGCCAGCTATACCTGTTGGATATAAGGCTATGTTGTTTACTTTAGCCAGCAACACTTCGGCTACGCCTAATATTACGGCAACCCATTCCCAAAAGCCGGTTTGTTCAACCTGCGAAATAAACAGCTGCAGACATTGATGCATGTTTATCATTTTGGCTATGATTTAATAAGTGGAATTAAAAAAGCGATACCGACGGGATACCAATCCTGTAGGTATCGCTTGTTCATTATTTAGAATTTAAGATTTAACGATGCCAGGAAATTGATAGGGGCCTGCACAAACCAGTAATTGTAGTTGGCAACTTTGCCGCCTTCAACATCGGGGTATGTCGCACCGTCTGATTGGTATTTGGCGCTGAACACGTTATTAATTAACAATCCTATACCAATATTTTTAACGCCTTTAATGCTGAAATTATAGTTCAGCCGCACATCGTTTACAAAATATTTAGGCAAAGCCCTATCCTTTGATGATGTATTATCTAAATATTGCTGGCTCACATATTTACTAATAAAAGCAATCTCGGCATTCTTTATCGGCTGATAACTAATGGTGCTTGCCCCCGTAAAGTTGGGCGAGTAAGCGATATCTGTTTTTTGATACGGAAAGTTTACCGGGTTATAGTTCTCATCAAACAATACCTGGTTAAAGTTTTTAACCTTATTGGTGCTTATGGTAGCATTAATCAGCCAGTATAATTGTTGTGTAATGTTCACCCGTGCGTTACCTTCAACACCCGCACGATAGCTGTCTTTTATATTGGTACGGATAGCTTCGCCCACATCGTCCAGTGCGCCTGTTAACACCAGTTGGTTTTTGTAAAGCATGTAAAAACCGTTAATGCCCGCGCTGAAATTTGATTGACTGGTACGATAGCCCAGTTCCAAATCTTTCAGGTTCTCGGCTTTTGGCCTGCTTGATGGCGATGAGTTTACAAAATCGCTGCGGTTGGGTTCATGGTTACCTATGGCTATTGAAGCGTAAACATTACTGTTATCGGTAACCTGGTAGGTGATACCGGCTTTGGGGTTAAAAAAATTAAGGCCTACCTGTTGCTGCACATTGCGCAGGGCCTCATCATAACCCAAAAATGAATAGCCGATGTGGCGGTATTGCACATCGCCGTATAACAATACGTCGCCTAAACGGTATTCGGCACGGCTAAATAGGTTAAAGTCGGTTTTTTTGGCGCTGTTACGCGAGTATTCGTAATCGGGCGGGATATCGGTGCTTTGCTGTGTCCACTCGATATTATTATAATGACGCCCTTTGTACTCATTATATGCACCGCCAACGGTCAGGTCAAGTTTATTGTCAGGCTTATAATTAAAGTTATAGGTAGCGCCATAAAAATCGTTATTCAGCCATAAGCGGCGCACCAGGTCTGTCGAGCTGATCACAGTACCGCCAACGGTTACGGGGGTAATTTGATAATCGCTCAGGGCATCATTATTTCTATACTCTTCATAATAACCGTAGCCATGGGTATAGTGCAACGCCCCGCTAAATGACAATTGCGGGCTGATCTGCTTATTATACAACAACTGGTAATAGTTTTGATTATAGTTATCGGTCTGATTTTTATAGTTCTGTCCGGTCGACTCGATATATCCCAGCTCGTTATATTTACGGTTACCAAACTTCACGCTATCCTCGGGCACGCCATCCCATGCCTGGTGGGTTTGTTCATAGCCACCAAACACGTTTAACCGCAATACGCTGTTTTTACCATAGTATGCCCCGCTTAAAAAGTAAGATCTTAAGGTTGATGCCGAGCGATCAATATAACCATCTGATGTCATGTTTGATAAGCGCCCGTCAAAGCTGAAATGGCCGTCCAATAAACCCGTACCCAGGTTAATGGTGTTTTTTACGGTTCCGTACGAACCAGCCGAGCCATTATATTCGGTATAAGCGCTATCACGCCGGGTAGTAGTTTGGATATTGATACTTGCGCCGAAAGCTCCCGCGCCATTGGTTGATGTGCCTACACCGCGCTGTACCTGGATATTATCCACAGATGAAGCCAGGTCCGGCAGGTCGACAAAATAAACGCCTTGATCCTCGGCATCATTCATCGGGATGCCATTCAGGGTAACATTAATGCGGGTAGGGTCCGATCCGCGGATGCGGATACTGGTATAACCCACGCCGGCACCCGCGTTTGAGGTTACCACAGTTGATGGTGTTTGTTCCAGCAGGTACTCAAAGCCGCGGCCCGAGTTATTTTTGTCGATATCTTTTTTTGTAAGATTCGTAAATGCCGTGGGCGAGTTGGCCGATGCGCGGGTAGCGCTTACGGTAACTTCTTCGGTTACATTTGTGCTACGGATAAGCGCAAAATCAAGCCGGGCGTTTGACGATACCGTTATTTCTTTCTGCCCGGTTTTATAGCCCAGATAACTTACGGCTACGGTATAATTGCCGCTTTTTATGTTTTTAAAAGTGTATTTGCCGGCAGCATTACTCATGGTGCTGATGGCTAAATTTTGAATGGTGACGGTAGCGCCGGGCAGTATTTCGCCGGTTTGCTGGTCAGTAATTTTCCCGGATACCAGGAATTGGGCCGATGCCAGGACAGGCAACAGCAGGGCAAATAATGCCGTGAATAAATTTTTCAATTATGTGTTAATAAAAAACGTTAAACCATCTGCACGCCAGGGTTGAACATGCAGTACACTTAACTTATTACCTCTCCCTACGCCGGCATTACCCGGATCAGGTGCGCCCCCCGGCCCTCTAAAGGGGGGGAATAAACGACATTTAACCATTTACTCCCCCTTCAGGGGGTCGGGGGGCTGGGTTTGATCTCAGCCTGTCTTTCAGTTTGGTAAAATATGCTGCAGCGATATTTTGCTATCCCAAAACAAGGCACCCCTTGAGAATTATGGGGCAAAGGTATTTATTATTTTGGATATCGGGTGTTTGTTTTCGGATTTGACCGATTAGTTTGTAAATTTGGGTAAAGCACACGGTTATGACAGTAGTTGAATTAAAGGAAAAATTAATCGCGCAAATCAACAGCATTGATGACGAAATGTTGTTAGATAGTATCGCGCGTAATTTAGAATTTGAATTAGAGATTAATAACGAACCTTACATATTGAGCCAGGGAGAGATTGATGCTGTTAACGAAGGGCTGGAGCAGTTTAAAAACGGACAATGGATTACTAATGAAGAATCAAACAGGCGTGTCGACGAATGGTTAAAGAAGTACGATGGTCAGTAAAGGCCGACCAAGATAGGCTTGATATCTTCGACTACTGGCTTAACAGGAATAAATCCGCATCTTACAGTATAAAGCTTGCTAAATTATTTTCAGAAAGGACAGAACATATTGCTCTGTATCCTGATCTTGGAATTCCAACCAATGATCCTACCATTAAAATAAAAATAGCTAAGCCCTATCTTATTTATTACCAGATTGCCGAAGATCATATAAAAATCTTAACTATTTGGGATAGTCGTCGTAATCCTCAAAAACTCAAATTATAACGTATAATCAAAAACGTAGTCTCATCTGAATATTGACTATATCATATCCTACCTAATGAAATTCGAAATCGAAAATCCGAATTTCGAAATCAAAACACTACTTTTGCAAACTTTATAAAATACGTTACCATGTTAAGAACACATACTTGCGGCGAACTAAATATCAATAATTTAGGCCAAACAGTAACTTTATGCGGATGGGTACAAAAATCGCGCGACCTGGGCGGCACAACTTTTATTGACGTGCGCGACCGTTACGGATTAACCCAACTGGTATTGAACACAGAATCTGACGCTACCCTGCGCGAACTTAGCCGTACGCTGGGCCGTGAGTTTGTTATTAAAGTGAATGGTAAAGTAATTGAACGTACCAATAAAAACGCTAAAATACCAACCGGCGAGATCGAAATTGCTGTTAGTGATATAGAGATATTGAACGCGGCTAAAATCCCGCCGTTTTTGATCGAGGATGAAACTGACGGCGGTGAAGAATTAAGGGCAAAATACCGTTACCTTGACCTGCGCCGTAACCCTATCCGTAACAACCTGGTGTTGCGCCATAAAATGGCGCAGGAGATCCGCAAGTACCTGGATATGCTGAACTTTATCGAGGTTGAAACCCCGGTATTGATCAAATCAACACCTGAGGGCGCGCGTGATTTTGTTGTACCAAGCCGCATGAACCCGGGCGAATTTTACGCTTTGCCGCAATCGCCGCAAACCTTTAAGCAGTTGTTGATGGTAAGCGGTTTCGACCGTTATTTCCAGATCGTTAAATGCTTTAGGGATGAAGACCTGCGTGCCGACCGCCAGCCGGAATTTACGCAGATAGATTGCGAGATGGCCTTCATCACCCAGGAAGATATCCTGAATATTTTTGAAGGCCTTACCCGCCACTTGTTTAAAGCGGTTAAAGGTATTGAGTTTAATGATTTCCCGCGGATGCAGTATGCCGACGCGATGCGTTTATATGGTTCAGATAAACCGGATATCCGTTTCGGGATGCAATTTGTTGAACTGAATGATATAGTAAAAGGCAAAGGCCTGGGCATATTTGACAATGCCGAACTGGTGGTTGGTATCAACGCTAAAGGTTGCGCCGATTATACCCGTAAACAAATAGATGAGCTGACCGAATGGTTAAAACGCCCGCAAATTGGCGCTACAGGCATGATCTATTGCCGTTATAATACTGATGGTACTTTAAAATCGTCGGTAGATAAATTTTACAGCGAGGATGACCTGACCAACTGGGCAGCAGCATTTGAAGCAGAGCCAGGTGATTTGATCCTGGTTTTGGCCGGCAACGCTGATAAAGCACGCAAGCAGCTTAATGAACTTCGTCTTGAAATGGGTTCGCGCTTAGGTTTACGCGATAAAAATACTTATGCGCCGCTTTGGGTATTAGATTTTCCACTATTGGAGTGGGACGAAGATACAGAGCGCTATCATGCCATGCACCATCCTTTCACTTCTCCAAAACCTGAAGACATTGAACTGTTGGATACCAATCCGGGTGACGTTAGGGCAAATGCCTATGACCTGGTTATTAATGGGACTGAAATTGGCGGTGGTTCTATCCGGATCCATGACCGTGCCTTGCAGGCATTAATGTTTAAGCACTTAGGGTTCAGTACAGAAGAGGCACAAAAACAGTTTGGATTTTTGATGGACGCGTTCGAGTATGGTGCGCCGCCGCATGGTGGTATAGCCTTCGGGTTTGACAGGTTATGCTCTATTTTCGCAGGGCTTGATTCAATTCGCGACGTAATAGCATTCCCTAAAAACAATTCAGGCCGTGATGTGATGATCGATTCGCCGTCAACCATAGCCGACGCGCAGTTAAACGAATTGAAAATTAAAACAGCGCTTTAGTTTTAACGGGTATAATAGTTTTTACGCTTTGCCGTTATGGCTACAATAACGGCGAATAATATTTTGTAGTTTTGGCCAAATGCTAAAAAATGTTAAATTTTAAAGCCCTGTTATATTTTTAAGTATAGTTGCATAGAAAATCCGCATGAAAAAACACCTTATACTATTTAGCATTTTGCTTATCGGCTTAACTGCCTGCAAAAAGATCCAGTCAGACAGCATTATTCCAAAACAAGCGGCTGTTGATGAGCAAAAAATACAGGACTACATAAAAGCAAATAACATTTCCGCGCAGCGTGATCCATCGGGAATTTATTACCAAATTATTTTGCCGGGGAATGATACAAGTAAGGTAACATTAGAATCAACAGTACAACTTACCTATACGTATAAATATCTTAACGGAGTTGTTATCGGCACTGTTGATGGCGCTTTGGGCAGATTAAACACATTTATACCGGGACTGCAAAAAGGTATACCAAAAATTGGCGATAAGGGCCGTATATTATTAATTATACCATCAGGCTATGCTTATGGTACAGCTACACAAAATGGCATACCTGGCAACTCTGTATTAGTTTACACGGTTGATTTGAACGGCATTGCCGCCCAATAAGCGATATTTAATATTTAAATGAAAGTTATACAAATGAAAAAATATTTTTTACTTATCTGCCTTGTTACTGTAGCTTTCTCTTCATGCAGAAAAGTTGTTCAAAGCCCTTTTAGCGACACACAACAGGCAATTGCCGACGATAATGCTATCCAGGATTATTTTCTTTCAAACGGTATAACAAATGCTACAAAAGATCCGTCAGGGGTTTATTATATAATCACTAACCCTGGTACAGGTCCGCACCCCACAATTAACTCAAATGTAACGGTTGGATATTCTATCTATCTTTTTGATACCTCTTTTGTTGAGTCGCAAAGCAGCCGGTATTTTGCACCTTTAAGCAGTTATATAAAAGGCTGGCAGGTAGGTATACCCCTTATAGGCACAGGAGGTTCAATTACCTTATATGTGCCATCAGGATTGGCTTTTGGTACTTCCGGAACTACCAATATAGAGGCAAACACCCCATTGATATTCAATATCACCCTGCAGGGCTTTAATAATTAAAGGCGTTAATTTATTTTCTTAAAATCATAAGGGTCGGCTTCAACAAAGTCGGCCACTTTTATTTTTACGCCTGTTATCCGCCCGTTCTGAAAGGTGAATGGAATAACAGATCTCCCATATATCGGATCAGAAAAAGTGGCGAAGAAACGGTTTCCACCCAAGGGCTGTAGTTTAGCGAACATTTTTGGATGATGTTCAAATCGTGCCTCCAAATCATTGTTTGTGCCGTTTGTAATAGTCATATCGCCATATAACTCATTATGATATTTGCCGGTATAGTTAGCCACAGGTTGAGCGGGCATTAAATTTAACGCTACCGAATCGCGCAGCTTTTTCAATACTTTTTGCTGTGCACCGGCATTGTTTTTATAAGCGGTTAAATAGGCCTGGCTGTAATTATGAAAAGGCAGTTTAAAATAAGCATCCATTATCTCCCAGCGCAATGCTTCAAAAAACGAATTTTCGTCGGTATTGGTCAATATAATAATGCCCAGGTTATCCTGCGGTACAAGTGTGACTGACGATACATAGCCGCTTACACCGCCGTCATGCATTACGATGCGGTGGCCGCCATAATCCTGCAGGAACCAGCCCAATCCATAAAGCTCAAAATTATTTTCGCCGTTTAAATGATGTACCGGGCCAACAATATCCTGTGCTTGCCTGGTTGCCATAATGGCTGCCTCGGGTATAACCTGCCTGGCTCCAACCTTACCATTATTTAATAAGGCAAGCACCCATTTACTCATATCATTTACTGACGATGATATGCTCATTGCCGGCGCCATATTATCTAATTGCCCGTAGGGGATAGCGCTCAGCCGTTCATCTATCAGCGTATGCGGAACGGTACGGTTTAATGACTTTGGCATTTCTGTAGTAAGTGCCAGCGTATTGTACATACCAAGCGGAGAGAAGATATTATCTCTCAAATAAGCCTCCCAGGGCTTACCGGATACTTTAGCAACGATCTCGCCTGCGGTTAAAAAAGCTGAATTGGTATAACCCCATTTAGTCCTGAAAGGGTAAGTAGCTTTCATCTGGGCCAGCCTTTCCATTACTTGTACCCGTGATAAATCACTGTTATAAAAAGTAAAATCACCCTGAAAAGTTTTAAAACCCAGCCTGTGACATAACAGATCGCGAACGGTAAGTAATTCTGTCGCTGGTTTGCTCTCCAGCTTAAACCATGGCAGGTACTTGGTCACATCATCATCTAATGATAGTTTTTTTTGCTCTTGCAGCATGGCAATAGCGGTAGCCGTGAACGCTTTGGTATTACTGCCTATCATAAACAGGGTATTCTCGTCAACCTTGTCTGGCAAGCCAAGTTCCTTAATGCCATACCCTCGCATCAACACTACCTTATTATCTTTTACAATGCAAACGGCCACGCCGGGGATGCGCCAGTTTGTTAGCGCCCGGTTTACATATACATCAATGCTGTCTTTTATAAATGAGGTCCTGTCAACGTTCTGCGCGTGGGTTATCGTTATAAATGCAACACAGCTCAGCAATAAAACAAGGGACTTTTTCATGGCGTATTAAATTATGGGTATACAGATAGTACTAATTCACTAATGTTTCTAAAGTACTAATTTAACGCAAAACAGGAAGCCTCATTATTTAATAATATGCCATAAAATGTTTACTCCACCATCAAGCCTGTTGCTTCAAACGTTAGGCCGTGCTTCGGGTTGGTCTTAACGGTATGTTGTTTTTTGCCCTTTACCGTATCGCCTGCAAAGTGTTGCAGATCGTCGGCTATAAATTGTTTTTCGGCTACGCCTTCAACCAAAACGGTTTTTCCTTTAAGGCCTACCGGTAAATTAATACCCATGTTTTTAAAATGTGCTGCTATAACCTTGCCCTTACCCCCGTCAATATCAAACCAACCGTCTTTTGATTTTGTTACACGAATAATCCGGCCCTTTATGATAGTGCTGATCCGTGTTTTTTTGTCCATGTAAGTTTCCAAATTTTCGGCCGCTATGGGTGCCGATCCACCGGGTTTTACACCATAAACTGTCCCGTGTGGTAAGGCTGCTTTTTGTTGGGCGATAACAGGCAAGCAGGCGCATAGAGCAATCATTAACAATAAGTTTTTCATAATATTTACTGTTTATGTAAACAACAGTAAGGCTTAGGCTTGGTTTTAAATAACATAAAGTGGCTGATAGGCACCTTAGGAAAAGCGCCGAATGTTAATATTTGTTAAAAATCGGCCCCTAATAACAGCTTTGTACTTAAATATCCATGAATGATTTATATTTAAAAAATTATTTAAAGCACGAAAAGGCATAAATAACAGTTTAGTTTTAAAGCCGTAATAAACAACTATCTTTGCATCCGCATAAAACAGGATCTTGACGGTGTATAAAAGGCCGGGACGGACTAAACGAAATTGAAATAACCCATTTACACACATGAAAAAATCGCTACAAGGCTCTTTTTTATTTATACTTTTTATAGCTGTTATTGTATCAGGATGTAATAAAAATAACAATAACCCATTGCCATTACCTATCCCGGCAATAAACCCGATAATAAGCTCGCTGACATCAACCTCGGTAATTGTAGGCGCGCGTACCGGCGGGTCTGTTTATGTTACGGCAAACGGGCTTTGTTACAGTTCTACAAATTCAGCCCCAACCACCAGCGATATATCAATTAGCGATACGGTAGGTGCACGCTGGCAAAATACAATAACCGGCTTAACACCTAATACTACTTATTATATAAGGGCATGGGTTACTAATCAAGCAGGTACCGGTTACAGCAGTACAATAACATTTAAGACGCTGGCTACCGACGCTGTACCGACGGGTACGGTTACCACTTTTGCAGGCAGCACAGCAGGCACCGGCGGCTATGCAGAAGGTGTAGGTACCGCTGCATTGTTTGACGGACCTCAAAATATTGCTTTTAATGCGGCTACAGGCTTGTTATACGTTAGCGATTCGTTTAATAACGCTATCCGCAACATAACTACCGACGGGCAAACAAGCACTCATATTAACAACGATTTAGGTTACATGGACGGAGATATATCTGTAGCCAAGTTTTACGGCCCCAGAGGAATTTCTTTTGACGCGCAGGGAAATACTTATGTGGCCGATCTGGGCAGCAACATTATCCGTAAAATTACCCCTGCAGGCGTTGTAAGCACCATTGCAGGTAACACTATAATAGGTTATTTAGATGGTGCGGCAGCTAAAGCCGAATTTTATAACCCTACTGCAACCGTTGAGGATGCAACCGGAAACGTATACGTTGCAGACAGAAGCAATAACCTGATCCGTAAAATAACCCCGGCAGGTGTGGTAAGCACATTTGTGGGTTATCGTGCTACAACCGGCTACTCGCAGGCAACAGTACCCGGTTATGTAGACGGAGATGCTACTACCGCTGCATTTAACTTCCCGGCAGCGTTAACCATAGACGCGGCGGGCAATTTATATGTAGCCGATTACAGAAATAATGCCATAAGGATGGTTACACCCGCAGGTAACGTAACTACTTATGCGGGTGGGTTAGTTTTCCCGGCTTTCCTGGGTAGCCCAAATGGTATTGTTATGGATGCACAGGGAAATATGTTTATATCTGACAATAACGGCCGGATCCTTGAAATTACAAAAAATAAGGTCTTATATGTACTTGCCGGCGCAAACGCGTCAGGCTATACCGATGGCGTAGGTGCTGCGGCACGTTTTAGCAACCCGCAATCATTAACGCTTGATGGGCAAGGCAATTTATACGTGGCCGATTTTAATAATAATGTTATCCGCAAGATCACTATAGCGAACCAATAGTACAAGAAAAGCTGTTCAAGGAAGGCCGGGTTATGATCTATAGTCCGGCCTTTTTTGTGTAGTATCAGCCAAAAAGCAGCTCAAACACTTCTTCAATATTGGCCACCATTTTTATATCGATGGTATAGCGCGACAGGTCAATGCGTTTTTTATCCTGCGCTGCCGATGGCATATTATATTTTGAGATATAGATCTGCTCGAAGCCCAGTTTTTGCGCTTCGGCAATGCGCTGTTCAACCCGGTTAACCGCCCTGATCTCGCCCGATAAGCCTATCTCGCCGGCAAAACAGGTTTTAAAAGGGATGGGGATATTTTGGTAAGATGATATAATAGCCGCGGCAAGGCCCAGGTCTATAGCCGGGTCTTCTACCTTAATACCACCGGTGATGTTCAGGAAAACATCCTGTGCGCCCAGTTTAAAACCGCAGCGTTTCTCTAACACGGCAAGCAGCATGCTCATGCGCTTGGCATCAAAGCCGTTTGCGTTACGCTGGGGCGTGCCATAGGCTGATGTGCTTACCAGCGCCTGGGTTTCTATCAGCATGGGCCTCATGCCCTCTAAAGTGGCCGATATGGTGATCCCGCTTAATGGCTCATCTCGTTGCGATAGCAGGATCTCTGACGGGTTGGATACCTCACGCAGGCCTTCGCCTAACATTTCATAGATCCCCAATTCAGATGCCGACCCAAACCTGTTCTTCACCGTGCGTAATATGCGGTAAACATGGTGCCTGTCGCCCTCAAATTGCAAAACGGTATCAACCATGTGTTCCAGGATCTTGGGCCCTGCAATGGCGCCGTCTTTGGTAATATGGCCTATCAGGAATACCGGCGTAGCACTCTCCTTGGCAAAGCGCAGCAGCTCGGCCGTACATTCACGTACCTGCGACACACTACCCGGCGTTGATTCAATATGCGACGAATGCAGCGTCTGGATCGAATCTACAACCACCAGATCGGGCTCCAGTTCTTCTATCTGTTTAAATATGTTTTGGGTGGATGTTTCTGTAAGGATATAGCAAGCTCCGCCCCCCCGACCCCCTAAAGGGGGAGAAATTACGCCACTTTGAACAAAAGCTCCCCCTTCAGGGGGCTGGGGGGTCAACCGTTCCGCCCGCATTTTGATCTGTTTCTCGCTTTCTTCGCCCGATACATAAAGTACTTTAATGTTGGGCATATTCAGCGCCAGTTGCAGCATCAGGGTTGATTTGCCGATGCCCGGCTCGCCGCCTATCAGTACCAGTGACCCTGCTACAATGCCACCGCCCAGTACACGGTTAAATTCTTTGTCGGGCGTAAGCAGTCGGTCCTCTTCGGTAAAAGTAATATCAGCCACCTCAACCGGTTTGTTGGCGCGTTGTTGTGTGGTGCTGCTTACTTTCCAGGTAGGGACAGATTTTGGGTCCTTTTCAATTACTTCTTCTACAAAGGTGTTCCATTGCTGACATGAGGGGCATTTACCCAGCCACTTGGCCGACTCGAAGCCGCAGCTTTGACAGAAATAAGCAATTTTGGTTTTAGCCATGGTGTTGATGATCTGCGGATGTGCAGATATGCAAATGTGCAGATTAAATTGAGATTGGCAAAGATATTTGCTAAATAATTTAGTAAAAGTGTGCGTGCCTGCTGTGAAATGATTGCACACTCGTTTACTAACTGTAACATGAACTATTTGGTTAATTATTGTTAAATCAGCATATAAATACAGCGAAATAACTAATTTTAGTTATGAGAAAAACCTTCCTTATCATCTTCGCCTTTTTGAGTTACGCCACCATATCATTTAGTCAAAATATCCAAATAGACTCATCCTTATGGATTTCTGAACATTTGGACGGGATTAGGTTCTACGAAAATCGGATGGCCACCGATTGGAATGGTTATTTACATACTTACAGCTATCAAATTAATAAAGACACTGTATTTATTGGCGATCCTATTTCGAAACAACATTCGGGCGCTAAGTTCCTGATATCAGATCAGGACAATAAATCTTTTATATTAAGCCCTGCTGATACTATAGCAAAATTAATGTCGCACAATAACTCTTATCATTTTACTAATATTAAGTTTTTGAGAGATACAGCTATAAGGTTTACGCGCATTCATCTTAATACCGGCGAGTGCTTTGGTACATGCCCTGTGCTTAGCATAGATATAAATAATAATGGCACATATTACTTGAAAGGGGGACAATATGCAGGTCGCTATCAAGGATATTTTAAAGGACGCCTTAATACAAAGCAATTAGACACGCTTAATGATTTGATACAGAACAGCCTGATTGAAAAAATGCAGGGGTGGAAACAAAAAGTAGATGTAAATGATACTCCTCCGTATAACTTAACATTGTATTACAATAACAAAAAGCTTATTGTACAAACCAATTGGCCTCCAATGGTTATAGAGAATCTATTAAAGTTTTTGACATCGTCCTATGAAAAAATAACCTTATTACCGGATAAAGAAAAGCATGAGTTCAACGAAGATGACGGGATGAAATATCATTAAACTTACAACATGAAAAAATTAACTTTAGAATGGATTCCCAATGCCTATACAGCAACTGAAAAGGTCACGCCTAAAAATAAAATAGCAGAACCAGTAAAAGGCGATCACCCCATTGTAAGATCAACAACCTTATATCAAAACAAAAGGACAGGCCGCAAGCTAGTTAGATAAGTTTACTGTTGCCGCTCCCGCCAATTTTTTGTATATTTGATCAGTTGCCTGCCTTGATATCAACTCTCCAATAATTAAATTTCTCTAATATCTTTTTTAAGCGTTCTTTGAGTGTATTTTCTGATATTTTATTGATAATCAACTAATTAACTAAAATTATTACTACCGGCATATTGTCTCATACCCGATAAATGGTGCTTTTTACTACCGGCATAAGAGCCGATGCCCGATAAACGCTATTTTTTACTACCGGCATACTGCCCGACACCCGATAAACGCTACTTTTACTACCAGTTATATTCGTTATGCCGGTGTGGATTGGGAGCGGTAAAACCGGGCCAAAAACAAAAAGAGCAGCCATCCTATAGATAACTGCTCTTCTTGAATCTGCACATTTACAAATCCGTATATCTGCACATTATAATTTTATCTCTTCATCCTTTGATGAGAAAAAGTGAAATTCTGTAAGTTGGTAGGCCGGGTTGCTTTTAACCTTTATCCATTGGCCATATTTAAAGAACCATTTTACCTGGCGTGTCATGATAAAGCCCTGGCGTATGTAAGCCTCAATGTAAGGGTGTACGCAAAGGGTAATGCCTTTTTCGTTTTGCTCGGTTAAAACGTAGTTAAAGTTGTTTTCAATATCGTCAAGCAGCAAAATGCTCGGGCGTATGGTACCTGTTCCGTGGCAGGCAGGGCAAACCTCGGTGGTAACAATGTTCATTTCGGGCCTTACACGCTGGCGGGTAATTTGTACCAGCCCAAATTTGCTTGGCGGTAAAATAGTGTGCTTCGCGCGGTCAAGCGCCATCTCGGCACGCAGGTAGTCAAACAGATCCTTACGGTTGGTTGGCTTGTGCATGTCAATAAAGTCGATCACCACAATACCACCCATATCGCGCAGGCGCAGCTGACGGGCAATTTCTTTTGCCGCTTCGCGGTTTACCTGGTACGCGTTCTCTTCCTGGTTCTCTTTATTGGCCGTACGGTTACCACTGTTTACGTCAATAACGTGCAGCGCCTCGGTATGCTCAATAACCAGGTATGCGCCGCCGGCTAAATTAACCGTTTTGCCAAAGGCGCCTTTTATTTGCTTATCAACACCAAAGTGCTCAAACAACGGTTCCTTGTGTTTGTGCAGCTTTACAATGTTTTCCAGGTCCGGAGAGATATCCCTTACATATTGCTTAACTTCCTCATACAAGGCGTTATCGTTAAGATAAATATTCTGGAAGTCGGGATTCAATATATCCCGCAGAATGGTAGACGTACGGCCTATCTCGCCTAAAACTTTCTTGGCCGGCTCTACAGATGGCAGGCGGGTCATGAAAGCTTCCCATTTCGAGATCAGGTCAAGCAGGTCTTTTTGCATTTCTGCAACACCTTTACCTTCTGATACGGTACGGATAATTACACCAAAGTTTTTGGGCTTTATACTCTCTACGATCTTGCGCAAGCGGTTACGCTCTGTGTTACTCTTTATCTTTTTAGATATAGATATAACCTCAGAGAAGGGTACTAATACTACGTACCTACCGGCAATAGACAGGTCTGAGCTTAAGCGGGGGCCTTTTGTAGATATAGGCTCCTTTGCTATCTGCACAGGGATAAGCTGGTTTTTGGTCAATATATCAGAGATCTTTCCTCCCTTGCTTATATCTTCCTCCAGCTTAAAATTATCTAACAGCTTAGATTGGTAACTTCCACCACGCACTTGCTTGGTCAGTTTAAGGAGCGTTTGCACCTGCGGACCAAGATCAAGATAATGCAAAAATGCATCCTTCTCATAACCTACATCAACAAACGCAGCATTTAACCCGGGCATTATTTTTTTAATACGGCCCAAGTATATATCACCAACAGTATAATTGTTGCTGATCTGCTCTTTGTGTAGTTCTACAAGTTGTTTATCCTGTAATAATGCAATGGTAGCCCCGTTGGGGGATGAATCGATAATTAATTCTTTTATCAACTGCTACTCCATTTCTTTAACAGTATCCCGATAAATAACGGAAACTGAATTTTTACTATAGGGGTAAAAAACAATACTGTACGCGCGCCATCACAGCGCAAAAAATCAGGAAAATAGGGTGCTAAAAAGCAACCCTTATTTCTTTTTGTGCCTGTTTTTTCTTAAACGCTTTTTGCGTTTGTGGGTAGCCATTTTGTGTCTTTTACGTTTTTTACCGCTCGGCATAATAATAATTTTTTAATGTGTTAATTTTTTAATTCCTTAATATATTGATCGATACGCTGACCAAATGCAGGGTCAGGCATCATTTCTTTGCATTTTTGATAAGCCGCAATTGCTTCAGGTTTCTGGCCTAACTGTTTATAGGTTTCGGCCAGGTAAAAATATGGCTCAAAGCCGGGGTTGTGCGCAATAACGGTTTTAAAACGCTGCACGGCCTTGTTAAACTGTCCTGATTTCATCGAGAACAAACCTAAGTTAAGGTTTGCGCTAATGTTATTAGGATCTTGTGCAACAACTTCGCGCAATAAAGCTATACCCTGCATAGGGCTTGCACCGCCGTTTACATAAGCAACACCTAAACCCGTTTTAGCCTCAAGGCTTTGGGGTTTAAGTTTTAAAGCATTTGTAAAGGCTTCTACGGCGCCGGTAATATATGCCGGGGTTAATGCTGTATCCTGCGTTATTTTTAAAGCGTCGTTAAAGCGGTTGCCCGAGTTTAACCATGCTGTATAGCTGTTGTCTTTGCGGGCAACAGCCTGGTAATAAAATGCTGCCGGCGCGGGCTGATTTACATCGTCCCAGCTGGCAGCTAATTTTTTGTCGATCGATAACTTTTCAGCATCGCCCGACGCGTTCTTTAATTGTCCTTCAAGATCAGTGATCTTAGCCGACAAGCCTGCACCTATGGCAGTTTTAGCCGGCTCAGACACCATCTCGACAGTTACGTTTGATGCCGCTTTGGCTGCCATCGCCTGTGGCGGGGCAGACTGGGCTTTATCGCGCGCAGCACCTGCTTTTATAAGGCCCTTAACAGGCAATGAATACAAATAGCCCATGATAGCCACAATGGCCACGCCTACAACTATTTGTTTTTTATTCATATTGTCTTATTTAGCTTTAGCTGTTTTGTTTCCTGTTTTTACTTTCTCAACAAATGTTTTAGCCGGTTTAAAGCTTGGTACAAAATGTTCAGGTATAATTATAGCAGTGTTTTTTGAGATATTACGTGCAGTTTTTTTGGCTCTCTTCTTCACAACAAAACTTCCGAATCCTCTCACGTAAACGTTCTCGCCGCCAACCATTGAATTTTTAATAACTTTAAAAAACGCCTCAACTGTTTCTTGTACATCAACCTTCTCAATTCCAGTCTTAGATGAGATTTCAGTTATAATTTCTGCTTTAGTCATATCTGATTTTCCTTTATTTAATTTGTAATTACTTAACTTATTTGGGGTTGCAAAAGTATTGCTTTATTACTAAAGAGCGAAATAATTGGCAGTTTTTTTTTATCGATGGTAAAAAGTACTACATAAGGGTTACAATCGTCATCAGGTTAAGCGCTTAATAAGCTATTTTTGTACTACATGATTTTTTCTGACGAGCTTGTAAAATGGTATAACCAAAACAAGCGTGACCTGCCCTGGCGACATACCACTGATGCCTACATGATTTGGCTATCTGAAGTGATTTTACAGCAAACCCGCGTAGAACAGGGCTTGCCTTACTTTTATCGCTTTGCCGAAAATTACCCAACGGTAAACCATTTTGCCGCTGCCGCCGAAAGCGAGATATTAAAATTATGGCAAGGCCTGGGCTATTATTCGCGCGGCCGCAACATGCTTAAAACTGCACAAATGGTGCGCGATGAATATGGCGGAAAGTTCCCTGAAAGATACGACGACCTGATCAAACTGAAAGGAATAGGCGAATATACGGCGGCGGCAATAGCGTCTTTTTCGAGAAATGAACCGAAGGCCGTGGTTGATGGCAATGTGTACCGGGTGCTTGCAAGATACCTCGGCATCAGCGAGCCTATTAATAGCACCGCAGGTAAAAAACTTTTCCAGGCTACGGCAAATGAATTTCTTAATAAGAAAAACCCGGCGCTGCACAACCAGGCCATGATGGAGTTTGGCGCCATGTTATGCAAGCCCAAAAATCCGGCATGCGGCATTTGCCCGGTGCGGACAGGCTGTTACGCTTTCACACATAATGCTACCACCAGCCTACCTGTAAAACTAAGTAAGCTTAAAATAAAGCAGCGCTATTTTAACTATTTCCTGTTTGTTGATGGCGATAAGATCCTGATGAACAAACGTGTAGAAAACGATATATGGGCCAATATGTATGATCTGCCATTGATCGAAACAAGCACACTATTATCGCCCGAAGAATTATTTGCCCTGCCTGAAACTAAGCAATACTTTGGCGACAAGCCTGAAACAGCAGCAATATCCGCAGTAAAAAAGCATGTTTTAACCCACCAGCATTTATATATCCGATTTATCAGCATAGCTAAACAACCTATAGCAATAAAGCCAAACTGGGTTTTCATAAAAGTAGAAAATTTAAAAAATCTCCCATTGTCTAAACCTATTTTTATATTTTTAGATAATTTTTTAAATTAGAAATAAATATTTACTTTTATACCGCACTATTTTTTATACCTGTGCAATTTAAACTATGTCTGGAATAAATAAAGTAATACTGGTTGGTCATTTAGGCAAGGACCCCGAAATTCGCCAGTTAGAGGGTGGTGTATCTGTTGCAAGCTTTCCCCTGGCTACTTCAGAGACCTTTAACAAAGACGGCAAAAAGGTGGAACAAACCGAGTGGCATAACATAGTATTATGGCGTAGCCTTGCAGATGTAGCAGCTAAGTTTTTACAAAAAGGCAAACTGGTTTACATTGAAGGCAAATTGCGCACCCGGTCATTCGAGGATAAGGAAGGCGTTAAAAAGTACACTACAGAAGTAGTGGCCGAAAACTTTACCATGCTGGGCCGCAAAACAGATTTTGAGCAAGAGGCTTTCCCTCGCCATGGAGCAAAAATGGCCGACGAGTTGGACGGCCATACGGATGATATTCCTTTTTAAACCTAATTATATTAAACGAAAAAAGCGACCTGCTATATGCGGGTCGCTTTTGTTTTATATGCCGTCTGCGCCCTGTTCGGGACGCGTAGGATTATTTGCTTAGATACATTGATTTCTCTTTGTACAGGTGCCTGAAATACGGGTCCTGCAGGTCAGGGATAAAGCGGATAGCTTCGCCTGTTGATTTCATTTCAGGGCCTAATTGTTTTTCAACTTCAGGGAACTTGTCATAAGAGAAAACCGGCTCTTTTATAGCGTAACCTTTAAGCTTACGCTCGATGGTAAAGTCTTTTAATTTATTTGTGCCCAGCATAATTTTAGCTGCAATATTAATGTAAGGTACATCATATGCCTTTGCAATGAACGGTACCGTACGTGACGCGCGGGGGTTAGCCTCGATCACATAAACAGCTTCGTCTTTTATAGCAAACTGGATATTTAATAAACCACGAACGTTTAATGCTTTTGCAATTTTCCTGGTGTACTCTTCCATTTTATTGATCACGTTGGCCGACAGATCGAACGGCGGCAGTACCGCAAACGAATCGCCTGAGTGGATACCCGCAGGCTCAATGTGTTCCATCAAACCAACTATATGTACATCATCACCATCGCTGATCGAGTCAGACTCGGCCTCTGATGCACGATCAAGGAAATGGTCAATCAATACACGGTTGCCCGGCAGGTTTTTAAGCAGGCTCACTACCGCTTTCTCCAGGTCCTCATCATTAATAACAATGCTCATGCCCTGGCCGCCTAACACATAGCTTGGACGAACCAGTACCGGGTAACCTACATGGTTAGCAACTTCAAGCGCCTCTTCGGCACTTTCGGCAACGCCATATTTAGGGTAAGGGATGTCAAGGTCTTTCAGCAGGTCAGAGAAACGGCCGCGGTCTTCGGCTATATCCATATCATTAAATGATGTGCCGATGATCTTGATGCCATGCTCGTGCATTTTCTCGGCCATCTTCAAGGCGGTCTGTCCACCCAGCTGAACAATTACCCCGTAAGGTTTTTCAAGCTCGATGATCTCGCGCACATGCTCCCAGAAAACAGGCTCGAAGTAAAGCTTATCGGCCATATTAAAGTCGGTAGATACCGTTTCAGGGTTACAGTTAACCATGATGGCTTCAAAACCGGCTTGTTTAGCTGCTAATAAGCCGTGTACGCAGCTATAGTCAAACTCAATACCCTGGCCAATACGGTTAGGGCCCGAGCCTAATACAATGATTTTTTTCTTATCAGATACGATGGACTCGTTCTCGCCCTCGTAAGTAGAATAATAGTAAGGTGTTTTTGCAGGGAACTCGGCAGCGCAGGTATCAACCATTTTATATACACGCTTAATGCCTAATTCTTTACGGCGCTGGTAAACATCCTCTTCGGTAGTGTTATTGTGCAGGATGTAAGCTATCTGCGCGTCTGAGAAACCTTTTTGTTTCAGGGTATACAAGAAATCCTCAGGAATATTATTTACCGAGTAGCGACGCAGTTCAGTCTCCAGGTTAACAATTTCCTGGATCTGGTTCAGGAACCAGCGGTCAATCTTGGTAGCCTTGCGGATAGACTCCATTGGCACACCCAGGCTCATGGCATCATAAATGTGGAATAACCTGTCCCAGCTTGGTTTCTCCAGGCTGTGCATGATCTCGTCCAGGTTGCGGCTTTGCTTGCCGTCTGCACCTAAACCGGCGCGGCCTATCTCTAAACTCTGACAGGCTTTTTGCAATGCCTCGATAAAGCTGCGGCCAATACCCATTACTTCTCCTACAGATTTCATTTGCAGGCCTAACTCGCGGTTAGCGCCTTTAAATTTATCAAAGTTCCAGCGTGGTATTTTAACGATCACATAATCCAGCGTCGGCTCAAAATAAGCAGATGTTGTTTTGGTGATCTGGTTTTCAATTTCATCAAGGTTATAACCAATGGCCAGCTTGGCAGCTATTTTGGCGATAGGGTAGCCTGTAGCTTTTGATGCCAGTGCCGATGAGCGTGAAACCCGCGGATTGATCTCAATAGCGATGATCGCTTCGTCGGCAGGGTTAACAGAGAACTGTACGTTACAGCCGCCGGCAAAATTACCAATGGCGCGCATCATTTTGATAGCCTGGTTACGCATTTCCTGGTAGCAACGGTCGCTTAAGGTCATGGCAGGAGCTACGGTTATCGAGTCGCCGGTATGGATGCCCATCGGGTCAAAGTTCTCGATAGAGCAGATAATGATCACGTTGTCATTATTGTCCCTTAATAGTTCCAACTCATATTCTTTCCAGCCCAGTACAGCCTGCTCAACCAATACCTCGTGGGTTGGCGATGCCTGCAGGCCACGGCTTAACGCGGCGTCAAAATCTTCTTTTTTATGTACAAAACCCGCGCCTTTACCACCCAGCGTATAGCTTGGACGGATAACCAGCGGAAAACCGATTTGCTGCGCGGCTTCTTTACCTTCAAGAAACGAGTTGGCAATTTTTGAGGTAGCAACCCCAACGCCTATATCGATCATTAACTGGCGGAAGGCTTCGCGGTTTTCGGTCTTTTCAATAGCGGCAATATCAACACCTACTATTTTAACACCATGTTTTTTCCAGATGCCTTGCTCGTCTGCTTCGATACAAAGGTTTAGCGCCGTTTGGCCACCCATAGTAGGCAACACGGCATCTATCTGTCTTTCGCTAAGGATCTTTTCAAGGCTTTCGCAGGTTAGCGGCAACAGGTAAACATGATCTGCAATAACATTATCCGTCATGATAGTTGCCGGGTTGCTGTTAATGATAGATACGCTAATACCTTCGTCTTTTAAAGATAGCGCGGCTTGTGATCCGGCGTAATCAAACTCGCAGGCCTGGCCAATAATAATAGGGCCTGAACCGATGATCAATACTGATTTAATGGAGGTGTCTTTGGGCATAGTCTTTTAAAGTCTTAGAATCTTAAGTCCTTCGCCTTGAGTCTTGCCCGGGTATAACAACCATGGGTTATCGACTGTCGACTATGGACTAAATACTATGCGCTGATAGCAGGTTTCCCGACCCCAGCGTCGGGGTGCAAAGATAGAATTTATGTTGCTATTTTTTAGCTCTTTTTTTCAAAAATTACAATTGCTTTTTTTACCCCGATGCGGCCCTGTTATTTACCTGTTAACTGATTGTAAACGCAATAAAAACACGCTATTAATTTTGCAACGTACTGTGCGCTACAAGTTCGGTTGATGAGGTGGCCGATAACCAGATCGTGTAGATTTTACCAGCCTGCACTTGCGGATTAATTACAGGTGCATTAGTAACACCAACAGATGACGGTGTAAATGTTGCACCCGGATCAACATCATAATAGATTGATGCATTCCCTTTATCCAAACTTGTAAACAGATCTGCGCCCCCGGTTACTGTCATTTTAAGCGCGTTTTTTAAATAATTATCCAAATTAACAAACCTAACCCGGGCTTTACCTGTTGGCGGGGCAGACATATTATCTTTAATACCGGCCGAATAGATATTCTGCAACGTATCTGAATAGAAAAATACAGTGGCATACTCGCCTGCGGCTGAACCGTAGGTATATGACAAATTTGGAGTTGTTGTCCCTGTGTTATAATAAGTTAATAGGTTAAGGCCAGACTCGTAAGTGAAATAATTAGTTACGCCCCCAAATGCTACGCCGCCGCTGGTTGTTGCCAATACATTATCAATATATATGTCCTGTGCGGGTAGAAAGCTTACCGCATTAATAAATCTTACATGGGCATCGGGTGCAGGTCCCTTCTTTTTTACGCATGAGGCCAGCAGTGCTACCATACCTAAACCTAAAAATAGAATTCTTTTCATGGATATATATATTTAATATTTAATTGTGTTTATAAACGGTAATTTCACCAGATAAAACGCTAAATTATCATTTAAATTTTTAATTGTAAATTTTTAACATATCGTTAACATTTTGGCAGTGGATGACGGCTGAAAAGCAAAATATGATATTTTGAACTTATTTATTTTTATTAATGAAATTTCGATTAGCTTTATTATCGAATAATAGCTTTCATGCGCCCAATTATAAATTGTATTTAACCGACTTAAACTATTTCAATGACCAGAAAAGCCCTATTTGTTATTGCGATATTACCCTTATTTATCAGCGCCTGCGGCATGATGCAGTCGATTGTTAAATCAACTTTCCCTTATACAGCAAATATTACCATACCAAAAACATCTGTAACTGATAAAAGCTATGCGGCAGTAAGCCTGGCTACAAGCTTTGATCAAAATTTTTCAAAAAGCGGCAATAATGGCGATAGGGTTAGCGAGGTAAGCCTTATCTCGGCTAAGCTGGTGTCAGAAGAGCCGGCCCGCTATAATATCGGCAATATCAAATCTATCAGGATCTACCTGTCTGCCGAGGATGGCAACGATGAGATACTGGTAGCTACGCGTTCTGATATTACTGCCGATGTCGGCAATACACTGGTACTGGATGTTGACAATTCAACCTTTTTAGACAAGCTGGTGCGCCAACCTAATATCAGGATAAAAATGGTGTACGAGCTGCGCAAAAACATAGATACCGACGTGAGCCTGCATTTGGTATTGAGCCTTAACGCGTATCCTGCAGGAAGAAAATAACTATTTTAAAAGCTTATTATCAATATCCGGGAAAACCAAAATAGGCTCATAAGTACGGGCCTCATCCATTTCCATATAGGCGTATGACATAATGATCACTATGTCGCCAACCTGGGCCAGCCGCGCGGTTGCGCCGTTAAGGCAAATGGTACCGCTGCCGCGTTCGCCTCTTATAACATAAGTTTCAAAACGGGCACCATTATTATTGTTTACAATCTGCACTTTCTCATTGGCAATAATATTTGCCGCATCCATCAAATCCTCATCAATAGTAATACTACCAACATAGTTTAGTTCGGCCTGGGTTACCCTGGCCCGGTGAAGCTTTGATTTTAATACCTCAATAATCATGGCGCAAAGGTAGCGTTTTAGTTGTTAAAGAATAAAGATTGAAGATTAGTTGACTTTACAATGTAAAATGATTCGGATAGTACTCCGGCAGGCCTAATCTTTGATCTTTATTCGTCAATCTTTAGTAACATATTATCAATCAACCGTGTCTTACCAACAGTGGCTGCTACAAGGGCAACAAAGTTTTTGGTATTTTTGTTGGCAGGATGCAGATTATTACCGTCTGCAATTTCAAAATAAGCCAGGTTTACCCCCGATTCATTATTGATAATAGCTATTGCCTCTTGTTGTAATTGATCAACTTGTTCAGGGCTAAAATGATCTTTTACGTAATTTAAAGCTTTAGACAGAACAAGCGCGCGCTGCCTGTCGTCGGCTGTTAAATGTATATTTCTCGAGCTCATGGCCAGGCCATCCGGCTCACGCATAATGGGGCACATTTCAAGCTTAACCGGCAATTGCAGCAGGTCGATCATTTTCTGGATCACTAAAACCTGCTGGTAATCTTTCTGACCAAACAAAGCAATGTCAGGCTTAACAATATTAAACAGTTTGTATACCACCTGGGTTACGCCCTGGTAATGGCCGGGCCTGAACTTGCCTTCCAGCAAGCCCTCCAGTTCGCCTATGTCCAAATGCCATTTCTCATTGCCGGCATACATTTCGGTCACATCCGGATTAAAAAGCACATCGCAATTAACCTGCTCCAGTTTTTTTATATCATCTTGGATGGGGCGGGGATATTTTTCAAGGTCTTTAGGGTCATTAAACTGGGTAGGGTTTACAAAAATACTGCAAACCACTATGTTACCCAGTTGCCGCGCCTGTTGTATAAGCGACAGGTGCCCCTGGTGCAATGCCCCCATGGTAGGTACAAAAGTTATTACAGCGCCATCAGCCTTTAAACCGGACAGGTATTGCTGCAACTCATCCTTTTTAGCGAAATTTTTCAATATAATATATTACAAAAAGTGGGCGAAGTTGCATAAATGATACAAAATTACCAAAACTACTTGCATAATTGATTGATACTTCATATATAATGCTTATATTTGCAAACTCAAATTTTTTGAGGTGTTACATAATTTAAATTCTGATTTGGAGATGGGTAAATCTAAGCTTTTGTTTATAACTCATGAAATGTCACCTTTCCTTGAACTCTCTAAAATTTCTGAAATAACGCGCCAGCTTCCGCAGGCTATGCAGGAAAAAGGTTACGAGATCCGTATCCTTATGCCGCGTTTTGGAAATATCAACGAGAGAAGGAACAGGCTTCATGAAGTGATCAGGTTATCAGGTATGAATATCATTATTAACGATAACGATAACCCGTTGATCATAAAAGTTGCATCTATCCCGGCAGCGCGTATGCAGGTGTATTTTTTAGATAATGAAGAATATTTCCAGCGCAAGCATGTGTTTGAGGATAAGGACGGCAAATTTTACGCTGATAACGATGAGCGTATGATCTTCTTTTGCAAAGGTGCATTAGAAACTGTGAAGAAATTAGGCTGGGCGCCGGATGTGATACACTGCCACGGGTGGATGAGCGCGTTGGTTCCTGCTTATTTAAAAACTACTTACAAGGACGACCCTACCTTTAAGCACTCAAAAGTGGTTTATTCTATTTATGAGAATGATTTTAAAGGCCAGATGAATCCGGATTTTGCGCGTAAAGCCGTTATGGGCGATATGACCGAAAAACATACCGAGGCGTTTAAGGCAGGCACAAATACAGCTTTATATGAAGGTGCTATTCAATACAGTGACGCCATTGTATTGGGCAGCGAGCATATTGATGAAGATGTGTTAAATAATGTTAAAAACAGCCAAAAATCGGTTTTGGAATTCAATTCTACCGCTGATTTCGAAAATTATTACAATTTTTACGACGAAATTGCCAACGAGGAATTGGTGAATGTTGTATAAGCTTTGAGATCATATATGAAATTTTTAAGATTAGACTTATTGACCCTGTTAATAAGTCTTTTTATTTTGAGCGGTTGTAAAAATCAGGATAGCATAGGTTTGGGCGTTGTTTCGTCAAATCAAATAAGTGGCAGCCTGATAGATACATCAACCATCGTAATAAATACCGTGGCAGAGGATACTGTGATTACTAACGGGCTTTCGCGCACACCGCTATCCTATTTTAAGGATCCTGTTTTTGGCACTACAGAAGCAGATATAGCACTTGACCTTAATTTACCCGGCAGCACGGCCTACACCTTGCCTACCGGTACCTTTACTGTCGACTCTGCTGTGTTGGTTATGAATTATGCCACAAATAGCTTCTATGGCGACTCGATCGCTTCAAGATATAAGGCTAATGTATACCAGCTTGACGAACGGATGTTTAGTGGTATATCTTACTCAAATAGAAAAACATGGGCGGTTGAATCTACCCTGTTAGGCACCACAAAAACCGCGTTCCGTTCGGCAACTTCTGATAGCGTAAGGATAGTAAACCCTGTTACAGGTGGTCCGGATACGGCTGTAAAAGTAAGGCCGCAGTTACGTATCCCTATCAGCACATCTTTTATCAGGAGTATCCTTTATGACGCGCCTGCTTCTCAATTAAGCTCAAACCTTATCTTTAAAAATAATGTAAAAGGGCTTTACGTTAAACTTGATCAAAACCAGGCAGGCCCGGGCGGTACATTTATGTTTGACCTTGATACTGCCAGCGTACAGGTTTATTATAGAAACGTTAACGGCACTGTAATTGATACCGGTATTTTAACGCTGCCAAGTAACCTGCATGCCGCATTTATCAATCATACAAAATCTGCTACTATAAGTAACGCTATTAACAGCACTACCAACAGTAAGGTTATTTACCTGCAAGGTATGGGTGGCTTACGTAATAAAATAAGCTTTCCGTATCTTAAAAATATATTGAAAACAGTTGGGGGCGATGTAGTTGTTAACAGAGCCGAGTTGGTTGTATCTATCGTGCCGGGATCTAACATTCCGTTTGCAACGTTGCCAAAGTTGGCCATGTACCGGTATGACCTGGCAAACCAACTTGAATTGATACAGGATGCTGCAAGCTCTGATCCGCGATATTTTACAAATAATGCTGCAAGCGGGTTCTACATTGCTAAACCGGTAGATAAGACAGGAAATCCCCTGCCGGGGCAATACCATTTTCTGATCACCGCCTATATCCAGGATTTGATGCGCGGTATAACCAAAGATTACGGAACTTATATTGGATCTGTAATACCAACTACTGCTATTACTGTAGCACCAACCGCACAGGTTGATGGCCGCACTATAGCTATAGGGGCGGATTCTTCATCACCCTACCATATAAAGCTTAACCTTTACTACACAAAAGTCGTAAAATAACACTTATTTAAAATAACAATAGCAATTAGATAAACTAATAGCTATTGTTATTGTTATAAAGCTGCTTATTTTTGGCGTTTACTAAGAAAAACTATTTTATCATTATTTATGTGTGGAATTGTAGGATACATAGGCTACAGAGAAGCTTATCCAATACTAATTAAAGGCCTTCAGCGCCTTGAATACCGGGGTTATGACAGCGCCGGTGTTGCTGTTTTTGACCAGGGTATTAAAGTTTATAAAAAAGCCGGAAAGGTTAGTGATCTTGAAAACTTTGTTAAAGATGTTACCCCTAAAGGCTCTGTCGGTATGGGCCACACACGTTGGGCTACACACGGCGCGCCAAGCGACCGTAACTCGCACCCACACTCATCTGGCGACAGAAAACTTACTATTATACATAACGGTATTATCGAAAATTATGGTAATATTAAAGATACCCTTTTAGCCAAAGGTCATGTTTTTAAAAGCGATACCGATACCGAAGTATTAATACATCTTGTTGAAGATATCCAAAAAGAAACCGGCCTTGATCTGCTTGAAGCTGTAAGGATTACCTTAACCAAGGTTATTGGTGCTTATGCCATTGTTATTATGAGTGCCGACGAACCGGATTCTTTGATAGCAGCGCGTAAAGGCAGCCCAATGGTAATTGGTGTTGGCAAAGGCGAATATTTTATCGCATCTGACGCTACGCCGATCATAGAATATACCAAAAACGTTATCTACTTAAATGATAATGAGATTGCCCATATCCGTCGCGATGAATTACTGATCAAAACTACTGATAACGACGTGCAAACTCCATACATCCATGAGTTGGATATGAAGTTAGAAGCACTTGAAAAAGGCGGTTATGATCACTTTATGTTAAAAGAGATCTATGAACAGGCTCGTTCTATCCGCGATTGCCTGCGTGGTCGTATCTACCCGGCCCAGGGGAAGATCCAGCTTGGCGGCTTGCAGGAATACAAGGAAAAGCTTAAAATGGTTGACCGTATCATCATTGTTGCCTGCGGTACCTCATGGCACGCCGGCCTTGTTGGCGAATACCTTATAGAAGAGTATGGACGTGTACCCGTTGAAGTTGAATATGCTTCTGAATTTAGGTATCGTAACCCCATCATTACCCATAAAGATATTGTAATAGCCATTTCTCAATCGGGCGAAACTGCCGACACCATGGCGGCGCTTGAAATTGCCAAAGAGCGCGGAGCTACCATTTTTGGTATCTGTAACGTAGTTGGTGCATCTATCCCGCGTATTACCGATGCGGGTGCCTATACACACGCCGGACCAGAAATTGGTGTTGCATCAACCAAAGCGTTCACCGCTCAGGTAACTGTTTTAACGCTGATTGCATTTTATATCGCGCAACAACGCGGTACCATTAGCCAAAGCAAGCTGATCGAATTTTTAACCGAGCTGGATAGCATCCCAGCTTTAGTTGAACGTACTTTACAATGTAATAACCGTGTTGAAGAAATTGCCGCACGTTTTAAAGATTCTAATAACTGCTTGTTCCTGGGCAGGGGCAGCTCTTTCCCTGTGGCGTTAGAAGGCGCTTTGAAGCTAAAGGAGATCTCTTATGTGCATGCAGAAGGTTATCCAGCAGCCGAAATGAAACACGGCCCTATTGCCTTAATTGATGCTGATATGCCTGTTATATTTATCGCTACTAAAAATTCATCTTATGAAAAAGTAGTGAGCAATATACAGGAAGTAAAAGCTCGTGGCGGACGTGTTATTGCCATTGTTACCGAAGGTGATACCGAAGTACGCGACATGGCCGAATATGTAATTGAAATACCGCAAACCGACGATGCTTTTGTACCGTTGCTGGCAACCATTCCGTTACAGTTTTTATCATACCATATTGCATTAATGCGCGGTTGTAACGTTGACCAACCACGTAATCTTGCTAAATCGGTAACGGTAGAGTAGTTTGCAGTTTTTAGTTTGCAGTGGGCAGTTAGTCCAAAGTCATAAAAGAAAAGCCATCCAGATTTTTGGATGGCTTTTCTCTTTTAAATATCAAACTGCAAATTGCTTACTGCAAACTATATACTGCCCACTGCTAACTAAATCAAGCCGGCATATGTTTCATCGTTTCCTGCAGATCAAGTTCAAGGCCTTTGGCTATTGCCATTCCCAGGCCAATATCGGCACGGAACCAGTGGCAAAGCTGGCGGTTTACTATCTGCTCTTTTTTTGGACCATCAATACCGCTCATTGAGTTTACGATGTTGTTGATCAGGTCCTGCTTTTGAGTGCTGTCCATCAGGCGGTATAAGTTGCCTGGTTGGGTGTAGTGATCGTTCTCACCTTCGGCATTGCGGTCATACCAGTCGCCGACAGATGATCCGAAATCCCAGGCCGGTTCTTTATAAGCCTGATCGGCTTCGATATCGTCAAAGCTGTTAGGGAAATAGTTTGGCCCAGAGCCATGATTACCGTCTACACGCATCTGTCCGTCGCGCTGATAGTTACTTACCATGAACGGACATTTATTAACCGGGATCTGCTCGTAATTGCCGCCCAGGCGATAGCGGTGCGCGTCAGGATAAGACAAGATTCGACCCTGCAACATTTTATCGGGTGAGTAACCTATACCATCCACCACATGTGCCGGCGCGAATGCGGCTTGCTCTACGTGCGCGAAATAGTTATCCGGGTTCTCATTCAATTCCATTACGCCAACATCGATCAGCGGGTAGTCGCTATGCGGCCATACCTTGGTCAGGTCGAACGGATTGATATGATAGGTCTTTGCATCGGCCTCTGGCATTACCTGGATCTTCATGCTCCATTTCGGGAAATCGCCGTTGTCTATCGAGGTTAACAGGTCATGCTGCGCAAAGTCAGGGTTTTTGCCGCGCATATTGCCGGCTTCCTCGTCTGTAAAGTTTTTAATGCCCTGCTGGGTTTTAAAGTGAAACTTCACCCAAAAGCGTTCGTTATCGGCATTGATTAATGAGAAGGTGTGGCTGCCAAAACCATCCATATGGCGGTAACCGTAAGGCGTACCCCTGTCACTCATCAATATAGTAACCTGGTGCAGGCTCTCCGGGTTAAGCGACCAAAAATCCCACATCATGGTAGCGCTTTTGCAGTTGGTATAAGGGTCGCGTTTTTGGGTATGGATAAAGTCGCCGAATTTTTTTGGGTCTTTCACAAAAAACACGGGGGTGTTATTGCCCACCAGGTCCCAGTTACCGTCTTCGGTATAAAACTTTATGGCAAAGCCGCGCGGGTCGCGCGCGGTATCGGCCGATCCTTTCTCGCCGCCCACAGTGCTGAAGCGCAAAAACAGCTTTGTTTGCTTGCCTACCGTGTTAAACAGCTTGGCGCGGGTATATTTACTGATATCATGCGTTATGGTTAACGTACCGTAAGCGCCCGAGCCTTTGGCATGCACCACGCGCTCGGGGATGCGCTCGCGGTTAAAATGCGCCATTTTTTCATGCAGGATATAATCTTGCAGCAATATCGGTCCGCGCGGGCCCGCGGTTTGCGAATTCTCATTCTCGGCAAAGGGCCTGCCCGATGCCGTGGTTAGCTTTTTCTTCGGAGTTTCCATAATATCTAATTGGTTTTGTTTCTTAAACAAACTTGAGCATAATAAGTTGATAGAAAAAATCAATAATTTATATCTTTACATAGATTATATCTATATCATGACAATAACACAGTTAGAATACATTGTGGCGGTTGATACTTACCGCAGTTTTGTTTCGGCGGCCGACAAATGTTTTGTTACCCAGCCCACCCTAAGCATGCAGGTGCAAAAGCTGGAAGATACGCTGGGTGTAAAGATCTTTGACCGCAGCAAACAGCCCGTGACGCCTACCGAAATTGGGATAGATATCATTCAGCAGGCGCGCGTGCTGCTGGCCGAAAGCGAGAAGATCAAAGAGATCATATCCGACAGGCAGAAAGAACTAAGCGGCGAGCTTAAGCTGGGAATTATCCCCACCGTGGCGCCTTACATATTGCCTAAGATACTGAATGGCTTTATCCAGAAGTACCCGCAGGTAAAGCTGGTGGTGTGGGAGCAAACAACCGAGCAGATCATCCAGCAGTTAAAGCTGGGGACGCTGGATTGCGGCATTTTAAGCACCCCGCTGCATGAAAGCAGCCTGATAGAGATACCCGTGTTTTACGAGAACTTTGTGGCCTACGCCAGCAAGCACAGCAAGCTGTACAAAAAGAAAAACATTAACCCCGACGATATTGATATGGAAGAGATCTGGGTGCTGAACGAGGGGCATTGCATGCGCGAGCAGGTGCTCAACATTTGCCAGCGGCGCAAATCAACCCAGGGCTTTCAGCACTTTGAATACAATACCGGTAGCGTTGAAACGCTTAAACGCATGGTTGACCAAAACAACGGTGCCACCATACTGCCCGAACTTGCCCTGGCCGACCTGACCGAAAAGCAGCTTGACCGCGTACGCTACTTTAAACAACCCGAACCCGCCCGCGAAGTAAGCATAGTGATACAGCGCAACTACCTGAAACGCCGCATGATTGAAGCCCTAAAAACCGAGATCCTGGAGTTTGTACCCAAACGCATGAAGAATAAGAAGAAAAAAGAAGTAATGGAGTTTTGAGGTGGTGAGTAGTGAGTGGCCAGTGGTGAGTTAGGTTTTGAAGATTGGGGCTGCTGACTGCCAACTAACAATGTCAATTGAATTAGGGGGGGTAGCAAAGCGATAAAAGCTATAGTGTACCAAACCGAATGTGTGACAGTTGGAACATTTGATACACCTGTTTTTGCAAAGCACTGATAATAAAATAGTTAATTTCCCACTCCGGGTTTCATGGTACAGTTTGGTACACCTTTTTATAAATTTTAGGCGAGTTTTGGCATACGCTGACGAATGGTGTCGCCATTTTTAATGGGATTGATAATCTCTGCACATGCAAATCAAATATGTGTTCACTTATATCCGATTACTGTTTTCATGCACGTTAAATAGCTTAGCCTAATGTTTTATTTAATGACTGATCAACCAACAACTTGTCCGTTATGCGTTATAAGAAGCGATATCATAGCAGACCTATATCACACCAACCTGCAACTAATGATTAATGAATGTCTAAATATCAACTGTAAACACGTATTTTTAGAGGTAGAAGATTAAACCGTCACAATGAAAGAAGGCCAAAGTTTATGGACTAAAGAAGAATCTATTTTAGCCATAAATCTTTACTGTAAAATTCCTTTTGGCCAAATGCATTCGCGCAATAAGGACGTGATAGAGTTGGCTATATTAATTGATAGAAGCCCGAGCGCTGTTGCTCGGAAGCTTGGGAATTTTGCCAGCCTTGATCCAAAACTGCGCGAACGCGGCGTAAAAGGCTTAGAGAACATCAGCAAGTTAGATGCGCAAGTTTGGCATGAGTTTATGCAAAACTGGGATGAAGAATTTATTGAGGGCGAAAAACTACTTGCTAAAAAGAAACACACCACAATCGAACAATTAAATAACATCGATTTAGATAATCTAAAAGATGTTGAGGGAAAAGAGCGCGAACGGCTGGTAAGAGTTAGGGTGAATCAATCGTTATTTAGAAAGATAGTGCTGACTAATTTTAATAATCAGTGTTGTATAACCGGCATTGACGTTCCAGAACTAATAGTAGCCAGCCATATATTGCCTTGGAGTAAAGACAAGGGCAATCGCCTTAATCCTAAAAATGGTTTAGCGTTAAACACCTTACATGACAAAGCTTTTGATTGCGGGTTGATCACCATTACAGAAGAATTGAAGATCAAAATATCTTCCCGGTTTTATAAAGCCAAAAACGTTGAAAGCATTCAACAAAACTTTATTGCTTATGATGGTCAACTACTAATCGAACCTAAAAAATTCACGCCTGGGCTGGATTTTCTAAAAGCACATAACGAATTTTTTAAAGGATAAAGTTCACTTATATCCGATTGACAGCCATACATTACTAAACTACTTTAGTGCATGGCTAATATTAAATTCTCCTACCGCTATCGCGACAGCTGCAACTATAAAAATTACAGCTATGTGGTATTTAGCAATCCGCAAAACGCGACCCTTCAACATTTAGAAGAACTTATTAGATCAAAATTAATTTACGGCGAATGGTTTTATGCTAATGAATGGCAATTGCCAGATTTGTTTACCAATCATTTTGACCCCTATGATGACCCAACTTGGCATGAGTTTGAAAGCATAGCGTACACAGATGAGCCGCCCAATACGTCAAAGAAATTAGCCGAGTTGATCTGCTGTATTAACGAAATAGAGCATAACTTGTAACGGTACTGATAACCCACGCCACAAGCCAAAGGCAGTAAATACCTGCCTACGCCGGCAGGTATTTATTCATGAGTTTCCCGTTTTTAAATGGGGTTGAGCTTTCTAATTTCAGGATCTTTTGCTCCTTGAAAATGCTTTGTCCGTTGCCTATGGCTACCGGGCTTACTATAATGTAATACTCGTCAATAAGGTTCAGGCTAACCAATGAGGTTACAAATTCGCCGCCGCCGTATACAATAATGTCTTTGCCCGGTTGGTTTTTCAGCGCTTGTATTGCGGTGGCCAGGTCGTCGTTTTTCATTTCTACCGTATCAAAAGGGCTTTCTGTTTCGGTACGGCTAAATGCAATTTTGCGCATATCTACTATTAGCTGGCCAAAAGCTTTTAGTGGTGTATCGACCTGGCTTTGGGCCTGATTTTGCCAGTAGCCAACAAACTCGGGCACCATTTTGCGGCCTAATATAAGTGTGTCGCATGTGGCGGCCAGTTCAGTTATTTTTTGAAAGCCGGCAGCATTCGGTCCTGAAAGGAATACCCAGTCGCTTCCGCCGTTTGGGCTGGCAGCAAAACCATCAATGGTCATGTGTGCCTGTAGTTTTAATTTTCGCATGGTAATTGTTTTTTAAGTTATTGCCTCTATTTGTTAAACAAAGATATATTGACGGCACAGGCTCCGTCGGGTGTAATCGGGACAAAACAAGGGGGTGATAGGTCAATAGGGTGCATACTGTGCACCATCACACCTGCCCGTCGACAGACAGGCGTGAGCGCAAAGGCCTTTCGCACATCCTTCGACGGGCTCAGCATGACACCCCTTTTTACCGCATTTAGTTCTTCTACAGCGCTGTTATTTCACCGCCACCAGCTCAAAATGGCGCGTTACCGGTTTATTGATGGTGTACATTTGGTCTATCAGTAGGTCCATTTCTTTGTTCCAGGTATCGCGTACGCTTTTAAACCGGGCCTTGCGGTAGCTTGATAATGACATGGCGATAAAGAAGTTTTTCTTAGCCTCGGTTTGTACCGAATCTGCCACGGCCTCGCTGTCGTTAAACAACAGGCCCTTTGGTTTTAACACCACGTATTCTATCCAGTAATACTCGCGGAAACGGCGCTCAATTTCCCAGCGCTCTTCATTAAGCAACATTACAGACATGGCCTGCTGGTATTGCGGGGTGTTGGTCAGCGTCGCCAGGTTAAGGCCTTTTTCAAGGTCGGCAGCGGCAAAGGTGCCAATTGGTTTGTCGTCTATCTTTAACTGGTATTGGGCGCTCTGCAGCCCTTTAACCTGAAGTATTTCCTGGTTAAACTCGTCGGTGAAAGGTATCAGCGGCAAGGCCTGGCGCTGCGATTTCTGCGGCGATCCCCAACCGCTTGGGATAGTATCCGTAGGGTAAGGCAGTGACTTAGCCAGGTAGTTAAACTTAATGGACGATGGCGTAACATTAACCTGGGTTACGACGCAGTTCTCGGCCGTCTCAGCCTTCTTAGCTGCCGGGTTGATAACAACCTTTGCCACTTTATTATTGGCAAGCCCCTGCGCCTTTAAAAACACATAAGCCATTACCATCTGCCCGTCGTTTGAGGGGTGGATGCGGTCGGAGCCCTGCAAAGTGAACATCGGGTCGCGCTGTTGTTCGCGCGCGTTGATCTGCAGCATCGGGGTATTGAAATCAAGGTAACTCCATTTGTTTTGCGTAGCAACAAGCTGTTGCTGTTGTGCAATTTTCATAATAGCCGCGTTCTTATCTTTAAACGGCGTAGCCTTAATGGTTGATGTTTCGTCGTACGGCGATGAAGCGATCATTACTTTATCAGCCTCGGGGTGCTGCTTTAATTTATCTTCTATCAGCTTAAAGCTTGCCAATGATTTTGCTATCAATGCTTTGTAGGTCGAGTCGGCTTTGTCTTTAGGTAGATTCTGGTACCCGGTATCGTTCATCCCGAAGGTAAGTGTAACCAGCGTAGGCTTGTGTACAAAAATGTCGCTATCCAAACGGTCGTAGATCTGCTGCGCTACGTCGCCGCCAATACCGGCGTTAAACACCCTAAACCGCATGTTAGGGTAATGCGTTAAGTAATACAGCCAGATATATGAATGGTAATGCCCGCCATCGGTTATGCTGTTGCCGGTAAATACCACCCTGTCGCCTTGTTTAAAGGGGCGCACAGTTTGGGCATTTGCAACTACAACACTGCCGAAGCATAAGTAAAGTACAGCTAATAATCTTTTCATAAAACGGGCTTGTTTGGTACAGTAAATAAAGCTTATTAATGCGGGTTTTGCAAGCGCAGAGATCAGCGATTAGTGATCAGAGATCAGGCTTGTCGCTTTACATCTGCACATTCACGCATCATTCCGTATCTTTGCAATCTGTGAAATCATAAAAATCAGTGGAATCACAAAAAACGCAATGCAATTAACAGACACATCAGCAGGTATTTGGGAGAAGGGGTACAATAACTATGGGCCGTGGCTTAAAGAAAAGTACCCGGGGCACCGTGTGTTTAAGGTGATTGTCGACGGCAACTTTACCTGCCCTAACCGTGACGGCAGTAAGGGCTTTGGCGGTTGCACGTATTGTAATGTCGATTCGTTCACGCCGTCGGTTAGCCGTAATGCGCCAACCATCAGGCAGCAGGTTATTGAGGGCATGGAGCGCGCGCGTAAGGGCAACAAAGCCGATAAGTTTATTATTTACTTTCAGCCCAATACCAATACCTATGCGCCGGTGCATTACCTTAAAATGCTGTATGACGAAGCGCTAAGCTACTGTACCGAAGATATTGTGGGCCTGAGCGTAGGCACCCGCCCCGACTGTATAGATGCCGAAAAGATAGCGCTGCTTGAGAGCTATACCGACCGCTTTGACGTTGATCTGGAGATGGGCATGGAAAGCATTTACAATGAAACGCTCGACCAGATAAACCGCGGCTGCAGCCATGATGATTTACTGACCGCCCTGAAACTGGTAGAGAACAGCAAGCTGGATATTTGTGTGCACACCATTTTTGGCTTCCCATGGGAAACTAAAGAGATGATGCTTAAATATGCCGATGAGATAAACCGCCACCCGCAGATAAAATTTGTTAAGTTTCATCACCTGCACATTGTTGAAGGATCGGTAATGGGTGTAAAATACAAACGCGAGCCGTTTAAGCTTTTCGGCCTGGATGAATATGCCGAATTTTTATGCGAGCTATTGCCGCTTGTACGCCCGGATGTGGTGATACAACGCCTGTTTGGCCTAAGTGACCGCGAACTGCTGATAGCCCCTAACTGGGGATTAAAGAAATCAGAGATCCAATACTATATCGATCAGAAGATATTGAACAGCGGGGTGGTGCAGGGAAGCGCGCTTTAAACTTATAGTAAGAAACAACTATATTTAGAGTAATAAACTACAGCGGCATTTGTCAAAAAAAGCTATACCAAATTATTTTCCGGCTTTAACAGGAGTGAGGGCCTTGGCGGCTTACCTGGTTTTTGTATCGCATTACAGCTATGTGTTTAACGATGTGCTGCCGCCCCTTGCGCAACGTTTCTTCGGCGAATTCCACATCGGCGTGTCTATCTTCTTCGTACTGTCGGGTTTTTTAATTACCTACCGGTACTACAATAACTTTCACCTCACTGCCGATTGGTTTAAACGTTACCTGAAGAACCGCGTTGCCCGTATTTACCCCATGTATGCGCTGCTTACTATAGGAGCGTTTGTGTATTACTTTATCACTAAGGACCAAAGCATTACCAAAGGCTACCAAAACCCGGTTTGGCTGCTGGTATTAAATATTACGTTTGTCCGCGGTTTCTTTTATCAATTTTGGGATACCGGCATAGCCCAGGGATGGAGTTTGACTGTTGAGGAATGTTTTTACTTTTCGGCCCCTTTAATATTTTTTATCACTAAAAAGTATGGCAGGCTTTATATCCAGCCCATAGTGTTAACCGCATTTGCCGTTGCGATGGTGTTGGTGTTTGGCCCAATAAACTGGCATGGGTTCTTTGGTAATTTTCCGTTTATAATGTTGTTCACGTTTTTCGGGCGGTGTTTCGAGTTTTTTGTAGGTGTACAATTAGCCAGGATCATCTTAAACAAAGGCTTTCATCGTACCAATAAAGTAAGGTTTACTTATTTAGGTTTTGGGCTGATATTTTTATGCGTACTTGTTATGGCGTTGCAGCCAATACCCAAAGGCTGGTCGGCGGGCGTGGAGAGCACTGTGGGTATCATCACCAACAATTATTTTTTATGTGTATCTGTCGCGCTGTTCTTTTACGGACTGTTGACCGAAACTACCGGCCTTAAAAAAGTACTGGCAAATCCGTTTGTGGAGTTACTGGGCAAAAGCTCGTACATATTTTACCTGATCCATTTGGGGTGGATGGCCAACCTGATACACAAAGCGTTCGACCTGCTTAATAACACCATCTTTAAACTTTATGACAATTGGGATGTCGACTGGCACTCGCCGTTTGAGAGCGATAAGCTTAACCTTTTATACGCTTTTGTTTTGCTAAACGCGATAGCCATTCTGTTGTTTAAAACTATTGAGGAACCGCTTAACCATTATATCCGTCATTCAAATTTCCTGATCAAAAATCAGCCACGGAACCCGGATAACGATTCGGCTGCAATTGAGTGATCACGACTGGCGGTAAACGCCAAACATTTCGTTAATTGCTTTTTCGCGGTATTTAAAGATCTTTTTAATTTCATTACCTACCAGCAGCTTGTTGCTTAACCGGCCAATTACGCCGTATGGGACAGCATAGTTTAAAATATCGGTCATTTGCACGCCGCCTTTAATTTCTTTAAAATGATGCTCGTGGTGCCATAACGCGTATGGGCCAAAGCGCTGCTCATCTACAAAATATTGCTGATCCTTTACGTGGGTGATCTCGGTCATCCAGTTCATCTTTATGCCAAACAGCGGGGTTATTTTATAGGTAATGATCATACCCTCATACACCTTGCTGTTGGCCTCATATGGCGATGTAACCTCGAACCGCATTTGCGGTGGCGTTATTTTAGCAAGATTTAAAGGCGATGTAAAAAAGTCCCAGGTTTCGGCTAAGGGAATAGGCAGGTTTTGTGCAAATTGCAGTCGGTATGTTTTCACAACCTGATCTGTGCAAAAACTCAGCCAAGTAATGCCCCTGCTATCCGGCCGGTACAATAAATTACTCTGCCTTTAAACTTTTAACCGGGTTTACCATTGCCGCTTTAATAGCCTGCGAGCTTACCGTAATAATAGCTATCGTTAAAGAAACTAACCCGCACAATAAAAACAACCACCAGCTTACACTTGTACGGTACGAGAAGTCCTGCAGCCATTGGTGCGTAAAATACCAGGCAATAGGCCAGGCTATAATATTAGCGATAATAATTAACGTCGTAAACTCACCGGATACAAGAACTGAGATATCCCTCACGCTGGCGCCCAGCACTTTCCGGATGCCTATTTCTTTAACCCGGCGTTCGGCCGAGAAAACTGCCAGGCCGAATAAGCCCATACAGCTTAACAGGATAGTCACACCTGCAAAAGCTTTAAACAGTTGCGTTGTTTGTATCTCGCGCCGGTACATGTCATCAAAGGCATCATCTAAAAACTGGTAACTGAAAGGGTGCCCCGGCGCATAAGCTCGATAAAGCTGCTCCATTTTTTCAATGCTTTCTTTAGCATAAGCCGACCGCACTTTAACATACAACGCCCCGTTGGTTATCGGCTGGCTTGCTATTCTGAATATCGCCGGCATAATCTGCCCTTTTAGTGATGTGTTATTAAAATCGTGCAAAACACCTTTTATCTGCTTTGGCTTTCCCCAAAGGCTGATAATTGTACCGACAGGATGTTTTAAGCCCATCATTTTTATAGCCGCTTCATTAACCAGGTAGTATGAACTATCAGACGGAGCACCTGTAAACCCGCTCCCATCGGCAAATTTTATCCCCATCATTGAAGTGAAATTGGCCGATATATCCATGTTTGTAATATGGGCGGTATGGTCGGTTTTACCAGGCCAGTCTATATTATCGGTTAATCCGCTCATGCTCATAAAGTCCTGGTCGCCATAAGAAACATCAACTATGTGGCTATCACTTTTAATATCATTCATAACTGCGGACAAATGCTTACCCATGTTGTCATTCAACCAAACGGTAAACGTATTATCCCGGTTATAGCCGAGGTTAGTATGTTGAATAAAGTAGAGTTGTTTGGCTATTACAACCGTACAAATTATAAGCGTAATTGAAAATGTAAACTGTACTACCACTAACGTTTTGCGTAGCCAACCGCCTTTCGCAGGGGCATTAAACGTGGCTTTTAATACTTCTGTAGGCTTGAAAGACGATAGCACCCATGCCGGGTAAATGCTGGCCATAACAATTGTACCTATTCCAACCCATAAAATAATTTTAAGGGTTGATGGTTGCCAGTAATCTATAGGGTAGTCTTTACCACTAATGTTTTGGTAAACAGGCACCAATGCACCTATTAAGATAAATGCTAAAACAATAGACGCCAGGAAAATAATGACAAACTCGGCCACAAACTGCATTATCAGCTGCATACGGTCGGCACCTACAACGCGTCTTAGCCCTACTTCTTTGGCACGCTTGGTAGCGCGCGCGGTTGACAGGTTGATATAATTGATAACCGCGATCAATAAGATCAGCACGCCTATCAATATAAATATTCGCACCGTTTTAACACCATCCGGGCTTAGGTCCGGGCTGTATAACCTAAGCATACTTAACGGTTGCAATATAAAGCTGGCCTCGCCTTTTTTAGCGGCAGGGTTACTTTTAATCATTATGCTGGCTAAATTGTCGGCTAATACCTTGGTATTGGTGCCCGGTTTTAGCTGTAAAAAAGTTGTAAAATTATAGTTGCCCCAATCCTCATCAATGGTTTTCCAGCTACCATTGCCCCCGAAGTTTTTACGGATATTGTCAAGCGATAAGATCATGTTCTTATGCACACTGCTGCGCAACGGCATGTCCTCGTACACAGCAGACACCACATAGGGCAATTGCTTTTCTCTTATAGACATGATCTTGCCCATTGCCTTCTTTGCCGATCCGAAAAATTTGATGGCCAAGGTATTACTCAGCGCAACATAGTTAACCTCGCTGATGGCTGTTTTAGCATTGCCTTCAATAAAGTGAATATCAAAAATATCAAAGAAAGACGGTTCGGTGTATGCCACGTGGTCCTGGTATAAGCTAAACGTGCCTACATTCACCAGGACACCCCCTCCGGTTGTCCGCGCCATACGTTTTACATCCGGGTAATTTTTAACAGCGGCCAGGCCAACGGGGGCCGGCGTGGTTGTCCAAGTCTCGTAATGGTCGCCTGTTCTGCCTTTGGCGTTAACCCTGTAAATGTTCTCCGCATCCTTTGACTGGGTATCATAACTCAGCTCATCATTCACACCCCAAAACAATAAAATACTTACGGCAAGGCCTATGGCCAAGCCCAAAATGGCAACTAATGAATAGGCTTTACTGCGCAACAGGTTTCGCCAGGCGGTTTTGATGTAGTTTTTGATCATAAGGCTGGTGTTAGTAACCTGGCAACCTCAAATAAAATACCTTCTGATTAAATAATTGACTATTAGCCAATTAAAAAATTAGACTAATTTCAAACTGTACGGTATTGTTACAGTAGTTGTACGCTAACGTACTGTTAATGATGGATACAGCGCTTTAAAATATTATCTCAAAGCAATAAAGTAGAGCTGATACTCAATCAGTTTAAGGCTCTTAATTTACTGTCCATCAGATCAAGCAGTTTTTGAAACTCATCTGTGCTATAGCCAATAGACTGATAAATGATCTTACCGTTCTCGTCAATTACTACGTTTCGCGGGATAAATTGGCTGGCGTATAATTTGAATACCTTGCGGCCTTCATCAGGCAACACAGTAAACGTGTAATGGTTCTGTTGCTTAAATGGCAGCACTACATCCCAGCCCTGTTCGCGGCCAAATATAAATAAGGCAAACTTTGGGTTGTTTTTGTATTTATCCCATATTTCGGCTTGTACCCGCGGCAATTCTTCACGGCATGGCGGGCACCAGGTTGCAAAGAAATTTAACATTACTATTTTACCGCGATAGTCTTTTATGTTAGCTTTTTGCGTTTTTGTCAGGTTGAAATCAAAAACGGGGGCAGTATCACCCACCTTGGTGAAGGTGGTGGTGTCTGACAGTTGCGCCCGGCAAAGCAAAGGCAACAACAAAGCGAGCAGGATAAAGGTTGATCTTTTCATGATAAAGTTTCTGCAAGTTAAAGAAACACTTATCAAAAATCAATAACCTTACTGCACCATCTTATTAGCGCAGCAAGAGCTGGCAAACGCTTCGGGTTTGGCTTTAAATACAAAGCCCATGCTTAATATATAACCCATGGCCTCATGCAGGGCCTGGTTTGATTTAAACATAGGGTTAGTATTGATATCAGCATGAACTTCCAGGTCGACATCGTACAGATCAAGCAGATCGCACAGCTTGTAAGAGATGTCAATTGATTTTTGCACCTCGGTAAGCATACGCTCTTTTATGCTCATTTTTTGCGACGTTCGTTCCTGGTGGATAAACATAAACCCGCCGCGGCCTTCGCGCAAAAACACAATAACGGTAGCAAAATCGGTAATGGTCCCTTTAACCTGCGAGTCGGTGCCGATGCAAACTTTGAGCTTGTTGCCTTGCAGGGTTTCCCGCTCAATTGCTTGTTCTACTTCTTCAATTATTGGCGATTGGATGATCTCACCGCTAAACTTTCTCCAGGTCATAAAGTTCGTTTTTTAGTAGTCCGTTAATGCATATCCTAAAGATAAAGCATAATCAACTATAAAAACATTACCTTATGATGATTTATTTGTTAACATTAACCTATATATCAACAGGTTAACTTCATAAACCAGCGGGTTTTTACAGTTTCTTTATCTCAACGCGGCGGTTTTTAACACGGCCTTCCTCTGTGCTGTTATCTGCCAATGGCACTTTATCGCCATAGCCTTTAATAGTCAGGTTATCGCCGCTTACGCCCGAATTAACCAGGTATGCTTTTACTGATGTAGCTCTTTCAATTGACAGTGCCATATTATGCGCGTCAGTACCTTCTGCAGATGCATGTCCGTTTAATACAAACTTCACAGAAGGATCTTTTTTCATCTCTGCGGCAGCTTTGTCCATAATAGGGTATGAATCTGTTTTTAATATACCCGAGTTAAACTCGAACTGGATATTGCTAAAGTTATAATTAGGCGGAGCCGGTGCAGGCGGTGGTGGTGGCGGGGTAGCAGCTTGTACAGGCGCAGGTTTTGGAGCGGGCGGCGGTGGCGGCGGGGTTTCTGCTACCGGTGCAACGGGTGTTACAACAGGTTTTTTTGCATGGCATGCCTGCATCAAAACGGCTGCTGATAGTATTAAAGACGAAAAATATACTGCTCTTAAAAATTTCATAGTTGTGAGTGATTGTTTGTTATAACAACGGTTTTAATGATTTGTTATTGTAAATTTTCTTGATTGAATACATCGGCAAGGTGTTAAAACCTGCAATTACCGGCGTATTTAAAGCAATATAACAGGCTTGATCCATCCATAAAACAAAAAGCGATGACAAATGCCATCGCTTTTAATAAACTATTTAACTATTACCAAAATCTTATTTCTCTTTTTTAACCTTTGGGTTAAAATCAAACATCCTTGATATGGTAAAACCTATGCGGTATTGCCCCCTTGAAAAACGTTGCTGGGTATTGCTTAGCATGTTCATTTCTGATACCGAGTTTGCATTGGTAACGTTTACGGTAAATACGTGGCCTCCGGTCTCTACCTCATAACCTATACCGATCGGGTCTGCAAAATTGTAGTTATTGCTCCTGAAGCTTGAGAATGGGTGCGCGTAGTCCAGAATTAATCCTGTGTGATTTGATAATCTTACCCTTGCAGATCCCTGCAAGGCAAAGAAAGATTGCTCATTTCCGGGCAAGTTAGGGAACGGTGTATTATCACGAACATAAGAAGGCGCTACCTGCAGCGAGATATCCTGAGAGAACTTGCGTGCTATGATAGCCTGCCCAAAATACGAAAGCCTGCTGCTGAAAGTAGGAAACTGCGCTTGCTGGTAAGGTTTAGCTCCCGCCTCGCCAACTAAGGTTACTGCAAAAGGCGAGCTATCATCAGTTGTCTGGTGCACCAGCGCCCATTTTAGTTCTAACTGCACCAACTGGCCAATGGTACTACGGCCAAGGTCTATGTTAAAATTGTCGCTTACGCCATATTCAAAGCCGAAGAAAACGTCGTTAACACGGTCAATACCAAACGCGGTCTGGCCACCGCCATCATGCCCGGCTATATCACCAAAACGGTGGATGATCTGGAAGTTGAACTCGTTCTTTTTTACCATCTCTGTAGTTTGCGCCAGAACCAGCCGGGTTGATTTGAATATGGCAACCGGCATGGGTTTGTCATTGGTCGCGTTCATGGCGTTCATTAATGAATCGGCAGACGACGCGGGCTTTTTTGCTCCGTTTTGCGCATTTACTGCCAGGCTTGCTGCCAGTAAAGCTATTAATGCTATGCGTTTTTTCATTGTTGTGATAATTGTGTGTTATGTATTAGCTATTTAGCTGCCGTGTAAGTGGCAGAAACATTCATTTTTATACTCTCTGCAATGTTGTGAAACACCAGCCTTGGTATGGTAATATTGTGGTCGGCACATTTTACCATAAACTCGGCTGTCATAGTAACTACGCCGCCTTTTACCGTAAGGTTGCCTGGTATGGTACGTGTTTGTTTAACATTATGCACATCCAGCTCGCCGGTAACGGTAATGGGGTAACTGCCATCCTTGCTCAGGTCGGGCTTTTCCTTTACCTGGCCTTTAAAAGTAGCCCTTGGATATTTGTCACTTTCCAGGTAATCACTGTTAAAATGTTCCTGCATTAATGACTTGGGGAACTTGAACGTATTGATGGGTACGCTAAACATCAGGTCGCCCGTGGCCGAGTTGTAAACCGATGATCCTGAGGATGTTTTAGCAGCAATATCCTCAATTGGCGCCGATGAATAAAGACTGATCTGGGCATTTTTACAAGCATAGAGGCCCTGTCCCGTCTGGTTAATGATGCTTAACCAGGCGAGTAAAATAATACTGATATGTTTCATGTTTTACTTAGGTTTTGTTAACGAATTTATGTTCCAATTAAGGCCGACAGCTACGCCATAGGTTTGTACTTTAACCTGGCTGTACCCAATGTTTGATAGTGGTACTTTTAAATAAGGCTGCAGGCTTATCCCTACTTTTGAATTTACCTGCCGCTCATAACTTGCCTGTATGTTCATGATGCTGAACAGGTATTTACCTTTGCCTTTCACGGCATAATATGATGGACCGAATACGGTTGATGGACTGCCATAATCATAGGTATAGCTTTCATGCATCATGATGTATGACGATATGCCCGTACCCACACTGATCTTATTACGCGATTTATTGTACAATTGATAACCCACATTTATAGGGATATCCAGTACACGGCAATCGGCAGTAACATACTGCGGATCGTTTTTAAACTTATACGCGGTATGGTATTGGTCAAACGGCAGGGTATATGGCTTTGCAGAATAGTTAACACCGGTACTTAGTGTAAACCGCTTAACGCCCGCCGAAAACATCAAACCAACGTTAGTACCCGCACTGGTAGACTGGAAGGTACCCACACCGTTAGCTTCTGAAGCTGCAAACGCGCTCAAAGTATATTGCGGGCGAAGCCCCCCTGTCACCGTTTTTTTAATGACCGGTTTTGATGATAGCGCTAATGCATCGATACCCCGGCTCGGTGTTACCTGTGCCGAGGCAATAACAGGCGCAGCAGTAGTATTAGTTTGCCCAAAAGCAGGCGACAGGCTCACCGCTGTTAAAGAAACATAATTTCTTGCCGTATCACTGTTGTTTTGGCGACCGGCAATAGGCTTATTACCCGCAGGTTTTGTCCCGGTGGATGCAGTAAGATCTGCTTTGCTGTTACCTTTATTTACCCGCTTGGCTATAACGCCGGTTTGTACATTGTTGTGTTGTGTAAATGTTTTATCATCCGCAGTTGTGTTTGGTGATTTTGAAACTATTGTACCTGTTTTTTCAGGCTGATGCGTAGCCGCTACCTGTGGTTGCGCGTGCTGTGCAGCCGTGTCATGCATGGTTTTTTGGGCAGCGCTATTATTTGCTACCTGTTGTGTGTTTTGCTGGGTGTTAACCGGTTTTGATCTGAACATCCACCAGCCAAAAAACACCAATAATAATGCAGCCGCGCTGCTTAAAATTGGCAGCCAGAATACCTTCCCCCTACGCTTATCCTTGTCAAGCATATTCGCCAGACTATCCCAATCACTTTCCCTGAACGCGGTTTCGTCAACCGGGTCCCCGAGGCCGTGCTTAAAGATGTCATCTATGCCCTTTTCCTTTTTCATTCCCTGATACCTTTATTATTGTAAAACACCGGGCTAATACCTGCCGCATTTATCGCGACTATCGGTGTGAAACTTACGCCATTTATATAGTTACTAGATTCATCTGCATCCAGTATCATTTGTTTTAGTTTTTGCCTTGCCTTAAACAGATTTGATTTTGATGTGCCGATATTAATGTTCAGCATATCAGCAATTTCCTCGTGCGAGTAGCCATCTATAGCAAAAAGATTAAAAACCGTTCTGTATCCCTGCGGCAGGCGCTGCACCATAGCCAGCAGATCATTGTAGTTGAGGTTATTGTCCGTCGCCACGCTGGCATCATGTATATGTTCTGCCTGCTCAAGATCCTCGGCATAGGCCATTTTAAGGTTGGCACGGTAATAATCAATAGAAACATTGGTCATGATCCGCCCAAGCCATGCTTTAAACGGGCGGGTACTGTCGTAGGTCTCTATCTTGGTGAAAACCTTAAAAAAACCCTGGTTCATTACTTCAGCAGCCTCATCACGGTCGCCGGCATAGCGCAAACATATCGCCATAGAAAACCCGTAGAATGCCTTATAAAGCATTTTCTGGCTTTTCCTGTCTTGTTTTACACAGCCTTTAATTAAGTGATGTAACTCTTCTTCGCCCATATGGGTTATAAAATTGTTGCTTATGTAATATTCCCCTTTTCTTAAAACATATCACGTAGAATGTTGCCAAAAGGTTGCCCAAGCATTTAAATTTAATTAAAAATGCTAAAAATAAAGCTGATCAGCTTATTTAATATTTAATTACCCAAGCCCGTTAAGTGCCGTTTTTCGCGATATAAAAAATATTCATTTAGATTTTTCATCAGTGCAGGCAACCTTTTGCAGCCGGGGTTCGTGTTTATATTATCTTACTGGTAAAACATAAATTACATTAACATGATCCCTGTATCGGTAGTTATTATCACCAAAAATGAAGCTGAAATTTTAGGCGAATGCATTGCAGCTGCCAAATTAATTACGGACGACATTGTGATAATTGATAATTACAGTACGGATGCAACGGTTAATATCGCCGCTGCCGAAGGGTGTCGGGTTTACCAGCGTGTATGGGACGGCTATGGCAACAATAAAAACAAAGGCATTGAGCTGGCAAAGTACGATTGGATACTGAGCCTTGATGCCGACGAGATTGCCGACCTTGAACTGGCCTTGGCATTACATAGCCTGAAACTGGATGATCCGGCAATGGTTTATGACATCAAATTCAATTCTTATTTCGGTAAAAAACTGATCCGTTACGGCAGTTGGGGGCGTGATCATCATATCCGTCTGTTTAACCGTACAAGGGTAAAATGGTCGCAGGCCAATGTACATGAAACTTTGCTGCTGCCCGATCAGACAAACATGCAGCGTTTAGATGGAGCTATCCATCATTATTCGGTTAAAGACAGGAAAGAGTGTAACAGCAAGGCCCTTTACTATGCCCGGCTTAGCGCCGAGAAATATTTAACAGCAGGTAAAAAGGCGGGCATGATCAACTTATACATCTCGCCCATATTTAGCTTTGTTAAAAGTTACCTGGTATTTGGTGGTTTTTTAGATGGTAAAGAAGGGTTGATCATAGCCAAGATCACCTATAAAAATAAATGGCTAAAATACCACTACCTGAGCCGTTTAGAAAAAAGCAGCCGGAAAAAGCAATTCATAAAACCTAATTTAGCTGTTGAATATTAATTATTTAACAGGCTGATGAGCAAAGTTCATTTTAAAAACCTTTCAGCCAATGCCCTGCAGCTTGTGATTAACCAGCTTTTGGGCTTAGTCATTTTTTACGTACTCTCTACCGGGTTAAGCAAAGATGCTTTTGGCCAACTTAATTTGGCGCTGGCTATACTATTGTCCGCATTTAATATCCTTTCCTGCGGGATGGACCAACTGATCGTTAAAAAAATCGCGGCAGATGAGGATAAACAATCTGCGCTCTCGCTTTATATTATCCACACAACTATTACCGGCCTGGGGTTTTACGGGCTATTGCTGATAGGTCTCTTGTTATTCCCCAACGTGCCTGCGGTATACCATATCCTGTTACTTATTGGCATAGGTAAACTGATGATCTATTTTTCGACACCCTATAAGCAAGCCGCGAATGGTTTGGAAATGTTTAAGCTCATGGCCTGGCTTTCGGTCATCTCCAATCTTGTCCGCAGTGTTTGTTTGGTGGTGTTTTTACTATTACACAAACTTGATCTGCCGGTTATCATTTCCATTTTTATTGCGGGGGATGTATTGGAATTTATAATCGGGCTGGCTTTATTTAAAAGATCTGCCCGGATCCCCATTATAATGAAATGGGACAAGACTAAATACCTAAACTTGGTGCGCGAGGCATTGCCGCAAATGGGTGTGGTGCTCATTACTTCGTCGCTGGCACGGTTCGACTGGATCTTTATCGGCTTCATGTTATCAGCCGTTAAACTGGCTGAATACAGCTTTGCCTACAAGCTTTTTGAAATAGCCATGCTGCCCTTGCTGGCTATAGCGCCGCTATTGATACCACGGTTTACTAAAATGTTTAAACAGGGCGATATTAATACCGAAGATTTAAAGCTTTTTATCAGGATAGAGGTTGCCGTTGCCGCCTTAACAGTGTTGCTGCTCAACATTTACTGGGCACCAATTACCGACTGGATCACCCATGGCAAATACGGCGCGGTAAATGTTAATACGATATTTATCCTGTCGCTTTGCCTGCCGCTGTTATACATTGAAAATTTTCTGTGGACCATCTTTTTTGCGCAGGGCCGGCTAAAAATGATCCTTCACGCGTTTATAGTTACCCTTGCGGTAAATGTTTTGGGCGATATTATCTTGATTCCCATTTATAAGAACGAGGGAGCCGCCTTCGCCTTTCTTTTGGCTTGCATAGCGCAGATCATTTTTTATCTGAGCAGGAATACCCTGTTTGAATTAAAAAGAATCTGGCAGCCGCTAATTATCTGTACCGCATGCGCAGTGGGCAGCGGTTTTGGCGCAAAAACTTTGCTGGGCGATAACTGGCTGGTGATACCTGCTTCGGTATTGTTTTATGTTCTGCTTCTACTTATTACCGGGCAGGTAAAAATAAACGACACAAAGCGGCTAAGGGCAATATTGAGCTAATACTTACCGGTAATCTTAATTTACAACGCTTTTAGTTGTTAATCGCGGTCCCTGCTTAGCTTGGTAAATTGCAACGGGTTTTCATTCAACTCCAACCCTTCTTTACGGTGCTTTGCAATGTGCAGCGCGGTAAATATTGCTTCGCGGAAAGATACTTCTGATGCCTGGTTTTTCCCTGCGATATCATAAGCCGTTCCGTGATCAGGCGAAGTACGAACAAATTTCAGGCCCGCGGTAAAATTAACCCCCGATTCAAAAGCGATCTGTTTAAACGGGATCAGCCCCTGGTCGTGGTACATAGCCAATACAGCGTCAAACTGCATGTAGGTGGCGTTCGCAAAAAAGCCGTCGGCAGCATATGGGCCAAAAGCCAGGATATCGTTTGCTCTTGCTTCCTCAATAGCAGGGATAATGGTGGTTTGCTCTTCTGTGCCTATCAACCCGTTATCACTGGCATGCGGGTTAAGGCCAAGCACCGCAATCTTAGGCTTGCGGATCCAGAAATCATCGCGCAGGCTGTTATTCATCAGCTTTAATTTAGCCAGGATCTTTTCGGTAGTGATACTTTCAGACACCTTTGAAACCGGGATATGGCCGGTAACAACGCCTACACGCAGGGTATCGCTCACCAAAAACATCAATGATTCGGCTGCGCCATCACGGTCCTGCAAATATTCGGTATGGCCGGGGAAATTAAAATCTTCGCTTTGTATGGTATCTTTATTAATAGGTGCGGTAACAAGGGCATCAATGTCACCATTAACCAAGTCGGCGGTTGCGCGTTCTAATGAAGCAAATGCAAATCTGCCTACCTCTTTATTAGCAACGCCGGGTTCAATCTTCACGTCCTCTTCCCAGCAGTTGATCATATTGGCACGCTTATGCTGCGCTTTCGACGGATGATCAATCACGTTAAAGTTCAGTTCGCCTGCTTCGGTTATCCTGCGATAAAACGACGCTACTTTGGTATGCCCGTAAACAATAGGCGTACAGTAGTTAAATATCATGCTGTCGGCAAGCGTTTTAATAATGATCTCCAGCCCTATCCCGTTTACGTCGCCTATGCTGATGCCTAATTTTAGTTTGTTCATATTTTTATGATTTCACTGGTTTGGTTGTGACTTCACCGATAGCTTACCGCAACCTTTTACCTTTCAGCTTTTGTCTTTATCCTTAAAGACCAACAAGCAAAGAAAAGATTTTAAGCGTATAATTCATGATAAAAGCACAAATATGCCTTAATTTGCTCAAATATTTGATTAATAATGACATTAGTAAGGGCAAAAAAACATTTAGGTCAGCACTTTCTTACCGATAAAAATATCGCTACCAAAATAGTTGATAGCCTGCACCCCGAAAACCGGTACCAACAAGTGCTTGAGGTAGGCCCGGGTATGGGTATCCTGTCTGACGTTTTGTTAGAGCGTACAGATGTGTATGAAGTGTCATTAATAGATATTGACACCGAATCGTACGAGTTTTTACAGAAGAAATATCCCAAGCTGGGCAGCAAACTGATCAATGCCGATTTTTTGGAACTGGATTTTGCTGTAAGGTTCACCGGGCCGATGGCCATCATTGGTAATTTCCCCTATAACATATCATCGCAAATACTTTTTAAGGTTTTGGATAACCGGCAGCAGGTGGTTGAGGTGGTGGGCATGTTTCAAAAAGAAGTAGCCGAGCGCTGCGCCGCCAAAGCCGGCAGTAAAGAGTATGGCATACTAAGTGTGTTTTTACAGGCGTATTACAAGGTTGAATATTTGTTTACCGTAAAGGCTGGCGTATTTAACCCTCCGCCTAAGGTGCTATCGGCAGTGATCAGGCTAACCCGTAATGAAGTAGCGCAATTGGATTGCGACGAAAAACTTTTCTGGCAGGTAGTAAAAGCAGGGTTTAACCAACGCAGAAAAACTTTGCGTAATGCGTTATCATCGCTCATTAATAAAGAAAAAATGGGCGAAGAGCCTTTACTTGAACTGCGGGCAGAGCGACTAACGGTTGCAGATTTTGTGAAGATAACGCAGTTGATCAGTGCTAGTAGATCATAGTCATTCATCTTTTATGTAATATTTACAGAAAAAGTTGGCAAACAACCAACTTTTTGCTTATTTTTGTTTCAGCATGGGAAAGCCCCATCTTGTTCGAATGGGCAATCAATTCGAACCGGCGTATAAAATCAATCAGGAAGCAGAATTATGACACAAATACAAGGAAGTAATGCATATTATCTTTCAAAAGAAATTGCAGGATTTTGCAAAGAAGCATGCTGATTCAAGCAGCAGCATAAGTACATGGCGAAAAATTGTCCAAGAAGCCAATTGGAAAAAAGGAACAGATATCCTGATCGATTTTCCTAAGGCAAAACTTATACCTTCAAAAAGAGCGCGCTTTAAAATCGTCGGTAATAAATATCGGCTTATCATTGAAGTTGATTACGCCGACGGAATCGTAGAGATCAGGTTTATTGGAACCCACTCTGAATACGATAAGATTGACGCAGCGTCTGTTTAGCGAAGGCTAAATTTTTAAAATTATGAATCAAAAGCCACAATGGTTTTTAATTGAAACCGAACAAGAGTATAATAAAGCTATTGAAAGGTACGAACAAATCAAGGACACAACAACTGGTGCTGAACATAAAGAAAAGCTGTTGCTGGTGCATTTGATTGAAAATTATGAAAATACCCTTTGGGATCTTCCTGAAGTAAACCCGGTTGAGATGATCAAAATCCGTATGGATGATTTTGGTTATAAAGCAGCCGACCTTGCAGCAGTTTATGGCGATAAAGGCACAATTAGTAAAGTACTTAACTACAAGCAACCTTTATCATTAACAATGATCAGGAAATTTAGCGAATTGCTGCACTTGCCGGCATCCGCATTACTTAAAGAATACAGTCTGCATCAGCAGGCTTAATATTAAATACTAATAATATTACGTTGAACAACAAAATTCTTATCGTAGACGATATCCACCCCATATTTATTGAACAGGTTGAGGCCCTGGGTTACAAATGCGATTACCTGCCTACTATAAAACTGGATGCCGCATTGCAAATCATCGGCGATTATGCCGGGCTGGTTATTCGCTCAAAATTTAATGTAGATAAACAGGTTATTGATGCAGCTAAAGATTTGCGTTTTGTTTGCCGGGCAGGGGCGGGTATGGACAATATAGATGAAGCCTACGCTGCCGAAAAAAAGCTGGTGCTGATCAACGCGTCAGAAGGTAATATGGATGCTGTGGGCGAACATGCCGTTGGGCTATTACTGGCCCTGATGAACCATTTTAATACCGCCGATGCAGAAATACGCAATGGCGAATGGAAACGCGAAGCCAACCGCGGTTTTGAGCTTAAAGGCAAAACCGTGGGCATTATAGGTTATGGTTTCATGGGTAAAAGTTTCGCCAAAAAGTTGTCGGGATTTGAGGTTGAGGTTATCGCCTATGATAAATATAAAACCGGTTTCTCTGACCGTTATGCCCGCGAAGTAAGCATGGAAGAAATTGTTAAATACAGCGACGTTTTAAGTGTGCATGTCCCGTTGACAAAAGAAACCAATGGCATGATCAATGATGAACTGTTGTTCCACTTTAAAAAGCCGATATTCTTTATCAATACCTCGCGCGGTAAGGTTGCAAAAGTAAGAGCAGTGCTGAACGCGATAAAAGAAGGCAAGATCCTGGGCGCTGGACTGGATGTGCTCGAAACAGAAAAATTCCCCGCCCTTGACGAACAAGAATGGTTTAACGATCTGAAAGCTTCAGGCAAAGTAATTTTGACCCCCCACGTAGCCGGGTGGACATTTGATTCATACCGCAGGATAAGTGAAGTGATGGCTGCCAAGCTCAAAGAGCTTGGGGAAATTAGTAATTAGTTGATTAGAGATCAGGGGCTTCTAAGCTTAACTAATCACCGATCTCTAACCACTAATCACCCAGTTTGAAAAACAAATTTTTGCAACGCAGCAATAAAAATTTGTTTTTTCAAACGGAAAAGACTTATCTTCGTTTTACATAAAACAAGACTATACGGGCACGCCTTTATAGTCTTGTTTGTTTTTAAAGTCATTGCGTCCTTCTATAAAAGGGAGGGCGGTTTTTTTTGGCGCTCAATTAAGATAAAATAATAAAGAAATTAAATAGTGAGTTATGGCAGAGGTAGCATATTTTACCAAAGACGGTTTAGAGAAATTAAAACAAGAGTTACAGGAATTAAAAACAACAGGCCGGGCAAATATATCAAAGGCAATAGCCGAGGCGCGCGATAAGGGCGATCTTTCTGAAAATGCCGAGTACGATGCAGCTAAAGAAGCACAGGGCCTGCACGAGGCTAAAATTGCCCAAATGCAGGAAACCCTTGCTAATGCCCGCCTGCTTGACGAATCTAAATTAGATACGTCGAAAGTGCTGGCGCTGTCAATTGTTAAAATAAAAAACGTGAAGAACGGTGCCACCATGAGCTACCAACTGGTAGCCGAAAGTGAAGCCGATATGAAATCAGGCAAAATATCAGTAAGCTCGCCAATTGCTAAAGGTTTGCTGGGCAAAAAAGTAGGCGAAATAGCCGAAATTAGCGTACCCGCAGGTAAAATGGAATTTGAGATACTTGAAGTAAGCAGATAGCAATTATAGATTTATTGAATTAATGAATTATTGATTTATGCAATACTATTCATTAATTCAACAAATCACTAATTCAATAATTAACACATGTCAAGCATATTTTCAAAGATCATAGCCGGGGATATCCCGTCATATAAAGTGGCCGAGAATGAGGGTTTCCTGGCATTTTTGGATATTGCGCCATTGGCCGAGGGACATCTGCTTGTTATCCCCAAGAAGGAAGTTGATAAGCTGTTCGACCTGGATGATGCCACCTACACCAGCCTGATGCAGTTTGCAAAAACTGTTGCCGCGGCTATGGAAAAAGCTATCCCCTGCAATCGTATAGGTGTTACAGTTATCGGCCTTGAAGTACCGCACGCGCATGTACACCTTATCCCGATAAACGGCGTTAACGACATGAACTTTACCAAGCTCAAATTAAAATTTACTCCCGAAGAGTTCCAGGCTACTGCAGATAAGATCAAAGCAGCGCTTTGATGTGCAGATATGCAAATATGTGGATGTGCAGGTGATCGTTATTAACTAAGATGATTATTCCTTAACAGGAGTTTTCTGTTTCCCATCCCCCCGAAAAAATAAAGAAAGAGAAAAAGAAAGCGTAAAACATTACGCCTTTATCTACATCCAGCAGGTTTTCTGAGCATGATACAAATGCTATCAGCAACATAAAGGTTAAAAACAGCAAGTCCTTTTGCCTTATGGCCTGTTTAAAGCCAAACCAAAGTGTTCCCAGGTAAATTAGCAGCCCGATAATGCCCGACTTTAACCAGAAGCTTAAATACTGGTTATGGGTATTCAGATGGTTAAGGAATGAATTGTAGTATTTTTTCGCGTAGAAACTTTCATGCAGTAAACCTATTTCCGATCCTGCACCATAGCCTGTAATTGGCCTGTTTTTGATCAGTTCTGCAGCGGTACTCCAGCGGTCGAGTCTTGAGTCAAACCGTTGGTCTTTTGAGGTTAATGCCAGGTCGTATTTTAAGTTGGTTACATACCTTGTTTTCATGATCTTTAAGGTAAAGATCCCGGCAAGGGCCAATACAGATAACGATGCTGTGATCATGATAAACTTCGATCGTTTTTTACCCTGCAGCAGGTAATAAGGAACCCCGATATTGATAATGAAAAATACCGGTACAAAAACCGACTTTGAAGACAATTGTACTAATCCCGCCAGGAGAACACAAGCGCAAGTCACATAAAACAAGCGCAATTTTTTTTGCTGTTCCTTTAATATCACTGAGATGAGGTAGATCAGCGCGATAACGATCTGTAATGACAAAAACGTAGCATGCATATTAATTGGCAGCGCAAAGTTATGATTGGTAAATGCCGAACTGATAATAGACGAATATGGCAAACCGTAAAACCTGATGGCGCGCAAGGCATCAATGTACAGATAGGCAATAGTGCCGGTACAAACCATGGCAAAACCCATTAACAATTGCGGGCGATATTTACGAATATCAAAAGATGTCAGGCAAAACAATACCGGGAAGAGCAGGATGGTAATATGGTTACCCCATTCGGCAAAAGCCCCGGGGCGGTTAACAGTATAGATAGTACTGAACAGCGTAATAAAAAATACCGATTGCAAAACCAGGTTACGGAATGTGAAAACCGGCTGTATATCTTTTTTATTTAGTTGGATAAGGGTATGTACACAAAAGCTGATGAGGATTATATGGCTGTAAAAAAAATCAAACGGCAGGCTGGCCAAAAAAAGCAGTAAATGGTAGTAGCTTATTTTGGTAGCCGTTGTGCCTTCTTTAAGAAATAATCCGTCCATTATTATAGTTCAGGTAACATTCTATGGCATACTGCTCATAACCGTCAACTACACTTTCCCAGTTAAACAGGTGTTTTATTTTTTGCAAGTTATTGTTAACCATAAGTTTTTCGGTTTCCTGCCTTTGTACGTTTTCAACCAGCTGTTTTACGTCTGCCGGGTTTGAAAAATAGAAGGCATCAGTATTCAAAACCGCCTGGTTGAACGGGTTGTTATGGGCGGCTATCAGCGCCTCGCTGGCCATGGCTTCTAACAGCGACGGGTTAGTACCGCCAACACTATGGCCATGAAAATACAGGTATGAATTATTTTGCAGCGCGCGTACTTTGGCGGTGTCAAAAATAGATCCCTTAAATTCAATCCGGCTGTCGTTTTGAAATTTATGGGTGATGAATTTGCCAAACCGGTTGCCAGTATCACCTAAAACCTTAAAAGGTTTAGCAGAATTGCTCAGGTTGTAGCCATCCAATATGGTTTCAATATTATTCTCAGGCTCCATGCGAGCCATCAGCAAAAAGTAATCCTCTTTAGCTGCCTCGGCAGGAGTGATCTGCTCGCGTTCAACCGGGGTAATCATATCAGCGCCGTAAGGGATATAACGGCTGTTAATATCATATTTACGTGCCAGGTACTGTTTGATCACTATCGAATCGGACACATAATACTGGCTATGTTTAACCGCCAGTTTTTCGGCATATTTTAAAAAGTTTTGTACCGGTTTTGAATATTTTGACCGTTTCCACTCCAGCCCATCCATATTGGTTACAATAGCGCTTTGCTTAGGGTACAGTCTGCCCCAAACAGAGCTGCTGGTATAACCCATGATCAATATCACATCAAAATCTCTTTTGCGTGCATCGAGGATACAATTCAAGTCGTACACAAATTGCCCGGCCGAGCCGATCAGGTATTCAGGATCATAGCAATGAATAATATTCACGCCATTCCAGGTGTCCTTAGTGTAAGGATGGTTATGCGAATTATACACCGTAACGGTATGTCCGCGTTCAACCAAACCGGCCGAAACATATTCTGAAATATGTTCAAACCCACCGTAGTGATTGGGGATGCCCCGGGTTCCTAAAATGGCTATTTTAAGTTTCATGCTGTGGCTATTATTAATTGATACGCTGCAAGTGTGCAATTGGCTGCCTGCTGCCACGTATATTTTTTTAATATTTTTTCGCGTAAGTGCCTGCTTTCTTGTGCCAGGCTTGCCTGCTCAACAGCTGCCAGAATACCGGCTGGGCTCGCCGGGTCGCAGTAAAACGCATCATCCTCAAAATACTCGCGGGTATCGCCTTTGTCGGTTATAACCAGGTTGCAGCCCATTGCACCGGCTTCTAACGAGCTGAGTCCCGTTGTTTCAAACCAGCTGGGTAATACATGCACTTTGGCCTTTTGGTAATAAGCCACCAGTTTGGCTTGGGGTAAATGGTCAATAAACCTGATGTTTGCTGCGGCGATACTTTTGCATTCATCGTAATAAGCCTGCTGATTAGGGCTGTGATTGCCTATAAGTAATAAATTGAACCGGGTATTATTTAAAGCTTTGATCAGATTTAGCTGGTTCTTTATCCCCTCGATCCTTGCCACGCATAAAACCAGGTTAGCATCACGATCTGTATCAGTATATTTAAATAATTGTGGGTCGATACCGTTAGGTACCACTTGATATTTTACGGGTACCGAATATGCCTTAAAAACCCGCAGGTATTCTGACGTCGAATTCGGCAGGATCATTTTGGTCTTTTGCATGATCTCCATGATGCTTCGCCGCTGACCTTTCCAGATATAATCACGGCTTGATAAATGATCGCGGCCCAGCAGCCAGCGGGCCATGGTTTTTATGTATTCAATACCATTAGCCGGCAGGTAACTAAACAAAGCGCCCAAGCCTTTGCGATGATGCTTGTCGTATTCGCTATAATCAACCAATATGGTTGATACTACGTAAGGCTTTTTAGCTTGCCTGCTATGGTATAAAATATCCGCAGGGCGGATTATATTGAAAAAGTGCAGTAAGTCGTATAGCTCATAGTCGATCGTCTCGTTGGATAGCTTAATATCCGCCCAAACGTCCATATCCGCTAAATGCCTGGCCGTTTGCACGGCTTGCACGGTATCGCCACCGGGCACCGTAAACAAAGTAGACCGCGCTATGATAGCTATCTTTATCATAACCGGTTAGGGCTTAATTTATGCAGCCAGTTAATTAGCCCTTCGGGGAAATAGCTTAGGGTGTACAATAGATAGTTCTCCAACCGTAAAGGATAGATCTTAATAGCTTTGTTAAAATAATCCCGGGCCTTTTCGGGCTGATGGTTATCCGTCAGGTATTTTTTACCGCATAGTGAGTTGTAGGCCCCCTCTTTTATTTTGCGGATGTCCTGGTCTTTGATGATGGCAAGTAATTCATTCCCCTCTGCTGCTGTGATTGATCCGCGCAATACGATCTCGCGCTTTAACTCTCTGAAACGCCTGCCGCGCCATTTTTCGTCAATAGTTACTGATGTCGAGTTAAGCCGGTATTTTATCAAAGGCTCGGTAAGGTTACAAAGCCGTCCGGCCCCGGCAAGGTTGGTCCACAGTAAATAGTCTTCAAAATTATGGGCATGGGTTGGGTAGCCACCGGCATCAAGCACCGGTTGCTTTTTATACATCACGCTGGGGTGCACAAAGGGGCAATAAAAATATAGCTTATCCATTACCTGCTCATGCGAGTAGGCTATGCAATGAAAGTCGAACAAAAAGTCGCCGTTCTCTAAAATATACTTGGCCTCGCTGCCCACTAAAATATATTCGGGGTTGTCCTGCAAAAAGCGGATCTGTTTTTCCAACCGGTAAGGGTAACAAACATCGTCCGCGTCAAACCGGGCAATGTACGGTGCACGGGCGTGTTGTAAGCCGGTGTTCAAGGCATCGGCTACACCCCTGTTGGGTTGGTTGATCAATACAATGCGTTCATCCTTAAAACTCTGGACAATATTCACCGTGTTATCGGTAGATCCGTCGTTTACAATAAGCAGTTCAAAATCAGTATAAGTTTGCTGCAAAACAGAGGTAATAGCCTCGCTGATATACCTCTCGGCATTATAGGCAGGCATTAAAACGGTTATGCTGGGGTTAGCGTTCATTTAGCGGTAGTTGATTTTGCGGTAAGTAATTCTTTGCCCTCTTTGATATTTAAAAAGAGCAGCAGTTCAAAAAATATGATGATCGATAACTGTTCAAACCAGTAATCAATAAAAAACAGGAACATCACCAATAATATCGCCGGGATACCATAGGTAAGAGTTGCATAATGCTTTGCAAAAAAGCCCAGGTAAAAAATAAATAAGGCCAAAAGGCCCAACAATCCGTATTCTGCCAGCAGCTGATCATACACAGAAAAAGGGCTGTTAGTTAATGAGTGTGTTGCCGCCGACTGGCTGAAGAAACTTAAATAAACATCCAGGTGATTACTCAAAAAATCAGGATTGATATAAATATACTTTTGCGGGTACCCTCCGGTAAACTTTAACCCCGTAGCCCTGAAAGCCAGCTTTGACGAAAAATTACCAACGCCATCGCCCGTTAAGATCTTTGCAGGATGGTGCTTGTAAAAGTTAAATGTTTGCAATAGCCCCATCACCTTGCCCGGCACCAGGCTTAATTTTCTGGTTCGCGAAACGGGCAGATCGGCCTCGTGGGTATTAACAAAGTCAACCAGTTGCTTTTGCTCGGGCGGGGTTGTTCTGAGCCATTGGTAAGACGGCGAATTAACATCGGCCTGGGGCAAAACCACCCTGCCGGTAGCCGTTACAGGCACACCCGGCGGTAGTTTTTCACGCTGTACCTGGTTAATAGGTAAAGCGGCAATACTGTCTAAATAAAGAGTCGCTATTTTTTCTCTCTTTTCTTCGGGGTTAAGCGTGCTATCAGGCCTTTGTGTTACCGGGATCTGGCTTTTAGGCCATGGCGAAATGATCTCGCGCCCATAAAAAGCAGTTTTGACGGTGTTCATCACATAATTATTATTCTGCGGCGAGATCTTGGCCATAAACAGCACCAGGAAACAAACGCAAATAATGATCACGCTTTTTTGGTCGCGCGTGCTATTAAATACAAACAGGAATGCCAGCACAGCCAGTATAAAAACATTGGTAAAATTGCTGCCGGTAAGCAGTAATATAGCCATGCAGGCCAGCGTCATCCCCATGTTTTTTTTGATGAGGAAATAAATAACGCCGAAAGCATTCAGTACCGCGTTGGTGGTCGAGGTATCAAAAGTAATGCCCTTCACAAAATCGCCGGTGCTGATAAAGTATTTCTGATATTGACCCTGGTAAGTATAGGGGTTAAAGGCGTGTGTCTCCAACACAATAAAAGCCAGGTTAAGCAGCGATGCGATAATGTTAATGATGAAAAACACGAGGATGGTCTGATGGACCACCGCAGTAGTATTACGTTCGACAGATAATTTAACTTGGTGTACTGCCAAAATACACAACAACCAAAAGCCAATGCCGGTTATAAAAACCAAATTGTAATCGGCATCAGTATACTTACCGTTAATAATAAAACCTGCAATAGCTATAACAATGATCAGCGGATAAAATAGCGGCAGTCTTGGATCTTTAAACCGGAACCCAAACCGGAAATCAAATTGTAACAGGTAGATCAGCGCTATCGCGGGGATCTTTATGGCCAGCTTTACATTTAAAAACAGCAATAAAAGCAACAGTAATTTCCAGTCGGCGTATTGTTTTAGGGTTTTAAATTTTAAAGCCGGTAGTTGTTGAGTCATTTACTTAAATGGGGCCGCTAAACAGGTTAATCCCGATAAAGGGATTACGGCGCTATACTGGGTTTGGTTGCCCGGGCAGCTAAAGGAGTAATTAATTATCCGGATAAAATAGCCTCATCTTAGTAAGGGTTTAGGCCGCAGATCGCACGAAAAATATCGATATAAACAAAAGAATTTCACAAATGTTAATATAAAAGGCTGTTATTGAGGCTTTTTTTGTTTTTCATATCGTTATATTTGGAATAACCCGTTTATTAAACCCAAAATGTTATGCGTAAAGTTTCAGATATCCTTGCCCGTAAGGGCAGCAGTGTTTTTGCTATTGATGCCGATACATTAGTTTTGGATGCCCTAAGGTTAATGGCCGATAAAAATATCGGATCTGTAGTTGTTACTAAAAATGGCGAATATGCCGGCATACTTACCGAAAGGGATTATGCACGTAAGGTGATTTTAGAGGGCCGGTCGTCAGACCATACCACCGTTGGCGAAATTATGGGCACTTCATTGCCGGTTTTATTGCCGGATAACACGATAGACCATTGTATGCATATCATGACGGAGAGCAAATTGCGCTATCTTCCGGTTTTTAGCCACAATAAATTATCGGGCATTATCTCCATGAGCGATGTGGTAACAGAAACAATCCTGTCGCATGAAGATACGATAGAGCAATTGAAAAATTATATCCAGTCGTAGAAAACGACCGGATTATTTTTTCCGCGTACCAAAGGATAGCCCTGCGGCTATGCCTACATTCATGTAAGCGTAACTGTCCTGGAAATAAATATTGTACTCGTCCTGTCCGCGATAGCCACCACCAACGGTAAAGGCTACGTTTTGCATAAAAGGCAATTGGTAATAATATTTAAGCCCTACGTTCAGGCGCTTTTTAACATTGCCAAAGCTGTAGTTATTGTACTTGTCCATAATGTATTGCAGGTCAAGCTGAACACGCATCCAGTCGTTAAAAACCTTTTTATTCGGATCGAGCGGGTCGTTGTTTCCTTTCGCCAGGCTATATAGCCAGCTGCCCTTTGCACGCACCCAACCGTATCTGCCCTGTAAGGCATGTGCATAACCCAGCCCTATCAATGCCGCGTGCAACTCGGTACCCGCTGTGATATAACTGTTGATGATCAGGTTTTCTTTATCTGTGCGTGTACCGGTATGGTATAAAAACGTGTAAAAGTTAGTAGTGAATTTTCCGCTGTCGACATTAATAGTTCCGTTTGGGTTAGCTGTCGGGCCTTCAATGCCGTTAGAGTGGTGGTTATAGCCAACTGAAAAGAATTTTGGGTGATATTGGTCATTGTTAGCCCTGAAGTATATGGCAAACCCCGGCGTATAACTTGGTGATTTTACCGGCGAACCATAGGCCGAAAAAAGTCGGATGCTGATCTCGGGCGTTGCCACCACAAAAAATGGCAGCTTGGGTGAGTTAACCAATACAAAATTGCCGATCAGGTCGGACGTTAGCATGGTTTTGTTTGGTCCGCCATAATCATTGCCAAACGTAGCCGGTTTCAGATTCTGGGTGTAGATATCATTAAAGTCACGGTTAATGGTACGTTTATGTAGGGTTGCCGTATCTAAACTTTGCCCCTGAGCATTGGTTAAAAATCCGCAGAAAATAAAAAGACAAAGAAGTTTAGTGGTGTGCATTAGTGTCGATAGTGTTTCAGCATTTACGGGAATAGCCTGCATGTGGTTTTGACAACAGTTGACAGGAATGCGGAAGATATTATCTGAGCACAGGTTTAATGCCCAAGCGGTAAATATTTTTTATTTTAGCTTATAACCAAATAGTTAGCAGATATTTGCGGTAGTATATTATCACAATTTCATTTGAGTACCATGCATTTTAAAAAGCCCCTGATTTTTATTATTGCTATTGCGGCCCTTACAGCTTGCAAAAAAACCGATAACAAGCAAAATACAACCGCTACCCCGCCGGTAGTTACACCACCTGTTGTTACGCCACCCGTAGTTACACCAACGGGTACAGATATCTATGTAGCCGGCACCATCACTACCACCAAGAGTGTAACTGTTGCCGCTTATTGGAAAAATGGGGTTGTTCATTTACTGGCGGATAGCACCTTATATTCGTTTACCAATGCCATAGCCGTTAAGGATACTGATGTTTACATAGTAGGCATGGTTGACAATGTTGCCACTTACTGGAAAAACGGGGTACCCAATCACTTACCCAATTGTACCGAGGCAAATGCCATTACCATTAGTGGGCAAGATATTTATATTGGCGGCATGAATTACGATGTCTCATTATATCATCCCGCTTATTGGAAAAACGGAACGCCGGTGATATTTACTGATCAATCATGTAATTATATAAGCGGCATAGCAGTTTCAGGGACTGACGTATACCTGTCAGGCAATGTTGGCTTGGCCGGCGGTTTCCAAACGGCTACTTATTGGAAAAATAAAGTACCGGTATCCGTTGCGTCAAATTTACCCGGCAGCCCTGTTCCGTATTATCCGCGTAATGTTGCTATCGGCGTAGCAGGCACCGACGTTTATATTACCGGTAATATTCAAAACAAGGCCGGCGACCAGGTAATGGCTACTTATTGGAAAAATGGCGCGAGTATTCCGTTAATGACCGATCAAAACTTATCGTCTGAAGCAAATAGCATAACCATTAATGGATCTGATGTATACGCCACAGGCTATTATGATTACTTTGCCATATACTGGAAAAACGGTATCGCTAATAAAATAACCGACGGTACGCAGCAATTTACTGCGACGGCGCTTACTATAAATAACAATAACATCTATATAGCCGGCACAAAAGGCTATTCGGACACATACGCCGTGTATTGGAAAAATAACACGCTTACCCAGCTATCCTCAAAAATTTCGACGGGAGTAGGCATTGCAGTAGTACAACATTAGGTTTTGGGTATAGCGCTTTTAGCCAAATATCATTTTTTTTATTTTGTACTTGCTTATTAAAAATATATCTACTTACTTTACAGACATTATATGAAACTGATAAACACAACCACCACAACGATTACAACCACCGGCAAAAGCCGCGGAGGAAGATAGTCGTATGGTATAAAAACATAAAGAAAACCCACATGAACGCCTTCCTCCACAAAGAGGAAGGCGTTTTGTTTTAAATATACTTACTAATGAAGATTCTAAAATTTGGCGGGACATCCGTAGGTTCGGCTCAAAGTATTAAAACCCTGTTAAACATCTTAAAAGATGAAGTAAAACAATCCGCTGCTGATAAACCTGTAGTGGTGCTGTCGGCCATGAGCGGTGTAACTAACCTGCTGATAGCGATGGCCGAAGAGGCCGCAAAAGGCAATGATTTTGCCGCTCAACTGGCCGAATTGGAGAAACGCCACTTCGACACGGTAAAGACCCTGCTCGAGATCCGCGATCAAAACCCTGCCCTTACCCGCTTAAAGATCAACTTCAATCACCTGGAAGAATTGTTACAGGGTATTTTAACACTGCGTGAGCTTACTCAAAAAACCCGCGACCTGGTGATCAGTTACGGCGAACGCTGCTCAACCCTGATGATCAGTAAAATAGCGGCTCAATATTTTCCGTCAGTTTTTGTCGACGCATCTGAAGTTATAAAGACCGATAGCACATTTGGCCAGGCTAAGGTTAATACCGAACTGACCGAGCAATTGATCTGTGGTCTTTATCATGAAAATAAAGATCAGATCCTGTTTGTTACCGGTTTTATCGGCAGTAATGATTCAGGGCAAATAACTACTTTGGGTCGTGGCGGCAGCGATTATACCGCTGCCATATTCGGAGCGGCGCTTAACGCGTCAGAGATCCAGATCTGGACCGATGTTAACGGCATGATGACTGCCGACCCGCGCATGGTTAAAAAGGCCTTCTCCCTGTCAGAGCTTACTTACACAGAAGCCATGGAGCTATCTTACTTTGGCGCCAAGGTGATCTATCCGCCAACTATGATCCCGGCGTTTTTAAAGAAGATCCCTATCGTTATCAAGAATACTTTCGAGCCTGAATTTGTGGGGACGGTCATTCAGCATGATTGTAAACCGTCAAACCTAGCTATCAAAGGCATTTCGTCTATCAATAATATCAGCATATTAAATGTTGAAGGCAGCGGCATGGTGGGTAAATCGGGCTTTAGCGGTAGGCTGTTCTCTTTACTGGCCCGCGAGCAGATCAACGTGATACTGATTACACAATCATCGTCAGAACATAGCATAACCTTTGCCGTACAGCCCGGCGATACCGAACGTGCCCGCCAGGTAATAGAGCATGAGTTTGAATTGGAACTGTTGGCCAAAAAATTGGAGCATGTTGAAATAGAAAAAGATCTGGCCATCCTTGCCGTGGTGGGCGAGAACATGAAGGAAACTCCTGGCGTATCCGGCAAACTGTTCCATTCGTTAGGCCGTAACGGTGTTAACGTAAGGGCTATTGCACAAGGGTCGTCAGAATATAACATCTCGGTTATCATTTCGTCAACCGATCTGGCAAAAGCCTTGAACGCTGTACACGATGCCTTTTTTGTGCAGCTTACCAAAACCCTGCACGCATTTTGTTTGGGCACCGGCAATATCGGTAAAACTTTGTTCAGGCAATTAAACGGGCATGCCGCGTTTTTGCAGGAAAACAATGGCATCCAGGTTAAAATTGCGGGCATCAGCAATACCCGTAAAATGGCTTTCAATGCCGATGGTATTTCCTTAGACAACTGGGAAGAAACGCTCGACCAGGCGCCTGACCAGGCCGACCTGCCGGCATTCATCGCTAAAATGAAAAGCATGAACCTGCCTAACTGCGTATTTATTGATAATACCGCCAGCCCGGTGCCGACAGCTTTTTATGAGCAGGTTTTAAAGTCGACCATATCTATAGTTACCTGTAATAAGATCGGCAATTCGGGACCTTATCAGCAATACAAAACATTCAGGGACAGCGCCCGCCAGCACGGGGTTGATTTCTTTTACGAAACCAACGTGGGTGCAGGGCTGCCTATCATCCGTACATTAAAGGACCTGATGAACAGCGGCGACAGGGTGCAGAAAATTGAGGCTATCCTGTCGGGCACCATATCCTTCTTGTTCAATAATTTTAAAGGCGATGCCAATTTCCACGATACTGTAAAGCTGGCACAGGAAAAAGGCTATACCGAACCCGACCCGAGAGACGACTTACGCGGTACAGACTTTATGCGTAAAATGCTGATCCTTGCCCGCGATGCAGGTTATGCCTTAGAAACGTCAGACGTATCTATTGAAAGTATGTTGCCACAGGCATGTTTGGATGCAGCAAGCGTAGATGATTTTTATAAGAGCTTAATAGCTGAAGACGCGCACTTTGCCAACTTGAAAAACAAAGCCGAATCTGAAGGTAAAGTTTTAAGATACATTGGTAAGCTTGAAAATGGTAAGGCATCCATCACATTAGAAATGGTAGATGAAAGCCATCCTTTTTATATGTTATCGGGTAGCGACAATATCATATCATTCACTACCGATCGTTATAAAGAACGCCCACTGGTTATTAAAGGCCCCGGCGCAGGCGCCGAGGTTACCGCCGCGGGTGTATTTGCTGATTTAATAAATGTAGGGGCAAACTAAGCCCCCTCCGCCCTCTAAAGGGGGAACAATAGTTTGAAATTTATATGGAAAATAATATACAAGATTTAAAGCCCACCCAACATTTAGCACCCCCTTTAGGGGGCGGGGGGGGCGTTGGTTCGTCCGTTTCAGTGTTTGCCCCTGCAACCGTTGCCAACGTAGTATGCGGGTTTGACGTACTGGGTTTCGCAGTTAACGCGCCCGGCGATGAGGTAGTGATGCGGGTAACCAACAAACCTGGCATTACCATCAGTAAAATTACCGGCGATGATGGCCGCCTGCCAATGGACCCAGCTAAAAACACTGTAAGTGTAAGCGTTAAGCATTACTTGGAAAGCATAGGCCGTACCGACCTTGGTTTAGATATCGAGCTGCATAAAAAAATGCCGATTGGCAGCGGGTTAGGCTCCAGTTCGGCAAGTACGGTTGCGGGTTTGTTTGCCGCCAAGACTTTATTGGGCGATACCAGCGACCCGATACATCAATTACCTTTTGCCATGAAAGGCGAGGAGATGGCCTGCGGGCATGGCCATGCGGACAACGTAGCTCCGGCCCTGTTTGGCGGATTTGTACTGATCCGTAGTTATGAGCCGCTTGATGTAGTGCGACTGCCACATCCAAAAGACCTGTATTGCGCCATTGTTTTCCCGGATGTTGACGTGCCCACCCGCGAAGCCCGACAGATCATCCGCACAAAAATAAATATGAAGGATGCCGTTACCCAATGGGGCAATATTGCCGGCTTGGTAAGCGGTTTGTTTATGAACGATATTGACCTGATAGGCCGCAGTATGCAGGATGTACTGGTTGAGCCGGTCCGTTCTATGCTGATACCCGATTTTTACAAAATGCGCGATATGGCCATGGAGCTTGGCGCGGTAAGTTTCGGCATTTCAGGCTCAGGCCCTTCCGTATTCGCGTTTACGCGCGATGAAGCAACCGCACATGCCATCACTCAAAAACTGCAGCAGCATTTAACGGGTATTAAAATAGGGTCAAACGGTTATGTGTCACCGATCAATGATGCAGGGCCAAGGGTGGTATAATTAGTGAATGAGTGAGTTGTGAATGAGTGAATGAGAAGGAGGGGCCATCCTGAGGTCCTCGAAGTATGCGGGATGGCCTTTAAGCCCACCCTTCGAGTGCCTCAGGATGACAACCTAACGCTCAAAAAGAGTAACTACTATAATTAAATAAATTCGAAATCGAACATTCGAAATCCGAAATAAAGAAATGAAATTCTACAGTACCAACAATACATCATCAAGAGTAAGTTTTAAAGAGGCGGTATTTAACAGCATGCCGCAGGATAAAGGCTTGTACATGCCGGTAACGATCCCGCGCCTGGATGATAAGTTCATCAACAACCTGGATAGTTATACCCTGCCCGAAATAGCATCTCATGTCGCGCAGAATCTTTTAGGCGATGATATCCCGGCAGATGACCTGAAAGCGATAATTAAAGATGCCATTAACTTTTATGCGCCCATTGTTAAGCTGGAGGAAGATGTTTACGTACTCGAGCTTTTTCATGGCCCGTCTTTAGCTTTTAAAGATTTTGGTGCAAGGTTTATGAGCCGCATAATGAGCTACTTTTTAGAGGCCGGAGAAAAGCAACTGGATGTATTGGTAGCCACATCAGGCGATACGGGCGGCGCGGTAGCATTGGGATTCTTGGGTGTACCGAATACCCGTGTTACTATATTATACCCAAAAGGAAAGGTAAGCGATATACAGGAGTTGCAGTTAACCACCAACGGCCAAAACATCCGCGCGTTAGAGATCGATGGCACTTTTGATGATTGCCAGGCATTGGTTAAACAGGCTTTTACCGACCCGGAACTGAACGCTAAATACCGTTTAACGTCAGCTAATTCTATCAATATAGCCCGATTGATCCCGCAGACCTTTTATTACTTTAATGCCTATGCACAAGCGCTTAAACAGGGCAAAAGCCAGGTAGTGTTTTCTGTTCCGAGCGGTAATTTCGGTAACATCGGCGCGGGCCTACTGGCCTGGAAGATGGGTTTACCCGTAGGTCAATTCATTGCAGCCACTAATGCTAATGATACCGTACCACAGTTTTTAAAGCATGGCGTATATGAGCCTAAGCCATCGGTAGCTACCCTATCAAACGCCATGGATGTTGGTAACCCGAGTAATTGGGTACGCATTGCTGATCTGTTTAAAGACGATGCAGGCCAGCTAAATAAACTGATAACCGGCTACAGCTTTAATGACGACGAGACTTTAGCCGCTATTAACGCAGTTTACGACCATTACAAATATGTGGTTTGCCCGCATACCGCTATTGCCTGGCAGGCTTTAAAAGATTACCAGCAAGATATACACATTGACGATACAGTCGGCATCTTTTTATCGACTGCACACCCTTGTAAATTCCCTGACGTTTTTCCGCAGAAAATTGCCGACCATATTGAAGTACCCGCACAAGTGAAAGACCTGCAGGCAAAAGATAAACAATCGGTTGAATTAGGGATAGATTTTGAAGGATTTAAGGATTATTTATTGAAGAATGCCTGAAAGAGCCGATTGTCATGCTGAGGAACGAAGCATCTGCCGGGCGGCAATTGCATAGCAAGCTGTCTGTGAGGACACAGACAGCGGTACATAAAAAAGGTCACTCTCAAGAGTGACCTTTTTTAAAACTCCTACTTTCTCAACTTCTTAAACTCAGAATTGTCATTCCAGTGCGGGAAAGTGCCTTCAAATGCCAGGCGCTTACCTATTTTAAAGATCAATTGGATATCTTCTAAACCGCCATCCAGGTTCCAGGTCGAATCATACTGATCTGCCGGTTGATGATAGCGTACGGCAGTATATTGGTCATCCATTCTCTTTCCGTATTCCTTCCCTTTTTCAACGTTATCAATACCGCCACCGATAGTAATTGATGGCACGCCCACCTTCGCGAAACTAAAATGGTCCGACCGGAAATAATGCCCTGCTTCAGGGTGAGCCTCGGGCGCTAAATAGCGGCCATCCTTTTTAAGCTGATCTTTTAAATAATCTTCCAGCTGTGATTGCCCGCTGCCTGATATAGTTACATCCCGCGTTTTACCAACATTGTTTATACCGTCGATATTAATATTAGCTACCGTCTTATCTAATGGATATACCGGGTTCTCACCATAATATTCAGATCCCAACAAACCCTGCTCTTCCGCGGTTACCGAAAGAAAAACTACGGTCCTTTCGGGCGGAGTTTTCAGGCTTTTAAATGCGCGGGCAATTTCTAAAATTGCGGCTGTGCCACTGGCATTGTCGAGGGCGCCGTTATAAATAGTATCGCCTTTGGCATCGGGTTTACCTACGCCGAGGTGGTCCCAATGGGCGGTATAAATAATATATTCGTCCGGGCGCTTTGTGCCGGTAATTTTGGCAATTACGTTGTGCGATTTATTGAATACAACCTTAGCGGTTAATTTTTCAGATAATTTAACGCCGGTATCAAAACCTTTAAAACCGCGATTATTGGCAGTGTGTAGTACGCTGGTGTCTTTACCGGCCGCATGTAATATTTTAACAGCACTTTCATGCGTCATCCAGCCTTGTAAGGCCAATTGATAGGCATGGTTTGCACGCTTATCCAAATGCAGTTTAACACCACCGTTTGAGGTTTGCACCACCTGGAACGGATATGAAGCCGCGGCAGTATTATGAACAATGATACAACCTTTTGCACCCTGGCGGGCAGCCTCTTCAAACTTATAGGTCCAGCGGCCATAGTAGGTCATGGTTTTACCTTTAAACATCGTGGTGTCGCCGGTTTCAAAGCCGGGATCATTTACCATTACCATTACTACCTTTCCTTTTACATTAAGCCCGGCATAATCGTTCCAGTTATATTCGGGTGCTACAACGCCAAAACCGGCAAATACCAAGTCATCATTGTTTAAAGTTTGTACCGTGTCGGTGCGTTCTGTCCATAGTACAAAATCCTCTATATTTTTAAGCTCGAAGCTCCCCTTTGCAGCCTGTACTTTAAGCGGAGATACCGACTTAGGCGAGATCTCGACCATCGGCACATCCTGCAAATAGCTATCGCCATTGCCGGGTTGTAAGCCCATGTCTTTATATGTTTTTTGCAGATAGGCTATCGTTTTTACCTCGCCTTCGGTAAATGGGCGACGACCCTTATATTCATCAGATGAGAGAACCTTGATATGATTGACCAAGCTGTCTTTATTGAAAGCGGATAAGCCGTCTTTATCGTCAATAGTATTATTGTGATTGCATGAAACTACCATTACAGCCGTACCGGCCAATAGCAAGCCCTGAATAAATCTGATCATGTTAATTTTAATTTAAACGAATATAGCAATGTAAACGCTGCTTCACAACCTAACATTAGCCAATTACTCCCCCTTTAGGGGGTTGGGGGGGGGTTAATACAATAAATTGTCATACGGGTACCTGTCAACATGCAGTTCCATTACATATTTATAGATCAGGTTTCTAAATTCGTCGATATTCTCTTTTTTAGTGGCTGATATAAATATGGCAGGGCTATTGTTTTTCGCCATCCAGCTATGCTTAAAATCTTCAAGCGTAACAGGTTCAACTTCCTCATCCGGGTTCATTTGGATAGGCTTAAACGCGTCTATCTTATTAAATACCGTGATGGTTTGCTTGTCGCTTGCGCCGATATCTTTTAAAGTGTCATTAACCGCACGGATATGATCCTCAAAACTTGGATGCGATACGTCCACCACATGGATCAGCAAGTCTGCCTCACGTACTTCGTCCAGCGTAGATTTAAAACACTCCACCAGATCATGCGGTAGTTTACGGATAAACCCAACAGTGTCTGACAATAAGAAAGGCACATTTTCCAATACCACTTTGCGCACTGTAGTATCCAGCGTGGCAAACAGCTTATTCTCGGCAAATACATCTGATTTAGAGATCATGTTCATGATTGTTGATTTACCCACGTTGGTATAACCTACCAGCGCTGCCCTAACCATTTGTGTACGGTTTTTACGCTGCGTTTCGTTCTGGCGATCTATCAGCTTGAGTCTTTCTTTTAATAAGGAGATCTTATTCAGGATCAAACGACGGTCGGTTTCGATCTGGCTCTCACCAGGTCCACGCATACCGATACCACCTTTTTGGCGCTCTAAGTGCGTCCAAAGCCTGGTAAGGCGTGGCAACAGATATTGCAGCTGTGCCAGCTCAACCTGGGTTTTGGCCTGAGCTGTTTGCGCACGGTTGGCAAAAATATCCAGGATCAGGTTGTTACGGTCCAATATCTTAACCTGCAGTTCATTTTCGATATTGCGCAGTTGCGATGGCGTAAGCTCATCGTCAAACACAACAATATCAATTTCTTCTTCTTTTACATAAGCTTTAATATCCTCTAAGCGGCCTGAGCCAACGAACGTAGCACGGTCAGGTTTGGATAGTTTTTGGGTAAAGATCTTTTCGGTTTTCGCACCGGCGGTATCTACTAAAAATTGCAGTTCTTCTAAATATTCTTTTGCGCGTTCATCAGTTTCGTTAGCGGTAATAACGCCAACCAAAACAGCACGTTCCTGCTTCACAGCAGTATCATAAAATTTTTGTTTCATTAATGTTGATTTATCAATCAGAATGCCAAGTTACAAAAAGCAATAAGCTGTTGTAACAGGTCTGCCATTTAAATGCAGCAGCTTTAATTAACTCTATAATGCGGGGATGAATATAGCGGAATTGTTTTCGATTTGAAATAAGCTATAGTCTATCTGTCAGAATCACATAGTGTGTGGTATTGAAATATTTAGACTGCAAAGATAAGAATTTTGAACTATTGCCCAAAATAGCCTAACAGAAACAAAAAAAGCGATAAGTATAAACCCATCGCTCTTTAAATTCGATCCCGATAGCTATCGGGATGAAAATTCGATATCCGAAATCCAAATTATATCAACAGCCTTACCGGCTCTTCTAATAATGATTTAAGGGTTTGCAGGAAGGCTGCACCTGATGCGCCGTCAACCACGCGGTGATCACAGCTTAAGGTTACCTTCATGATATTGCCCGGCACAACCGCACCGTTTTTAACTACAGGCACAGCCTGGATACCGCTAACGGCCAGGATACATGCATCAGGCGGGTTAATGATAGCGGTAAATTCGTCAACACCAAACATACCTAAGTTTGATATGGTGAAGGTTGAACCTTCCCAATCTGCAGGCTGCAGTTTTTTGGCTTTTGCACGTTGTGCAAAATCTTTAACCTCTACAGAGATATGGCTTAATGATTTACCGTCAGCAAAGCGGATAACTGGTACCAGCAAGCCTTCGTCAACTGCAACAGCAACACCAATATGAATATGCTCGTTAGTGCGGATCTTATCGCCAAGCCATGATGAGTTAATGGTAGGGTGTTGTTTTAATGCGATAGCACAAGCCTTTAATACGAAATCATTAAATGAGATCTTAACCGGGGCAACCTCGTTGATCTTGTTACGGGCAGCAATAGCCTGGTCCATATCTATAGACATGGTAACATAGAAATGCGGCGCGGTAAACAAGCTTTCAGATAAACGCTTGGCAATAACCTTGCGCATCTGGGTAACCGGTTTCTCGGTAAATTTCTCTTCGCCTATAAAGGTTGGCAAAGTTACCGGGGCAGCCGCTTTAGACGGTGCTGATGCAGGAGCGCTTTCGGCAGCTGCAGCAGGTTTTGCTTCGCCCGGCTTAAAGTCTTCAATATCTTTTTTAACAATACGGCCACCTTCGGCGCTGCCTTTAACCGCATTGATATCTATTCCTTTTTCTTTGGCTATTTTACGTGCCAGCGGCGATGCCTTTACGCGGCCATCACTGTGGCTCACTTCTGCTTCCTCTTCGACAGGAGCGCTTGCGGCGGCAGGTGCAGATGTTGCTGCTTCAGCAGGTTTAGCTTCTGTCGCGGCAGGGGCGTCTTGCAATAAAGGGGTAATATCAGTTCCTTCTTTACCTACAATAGCAATAATTCCGTTAACAGGAGCGGCTTCGCCTTCTTTAGGGCCAATATATAATAGTGTACCGGCTTCGTAACCTACCACTTCCATGGTAGCTTTGTCGGTTTCTACGTCAGCTAACGAGTCGTCTGATTTTACTTTATCGCCAACTTTAAAGTTCCATTTGTTAATGATACCCTCGGTCATGGTATCGCTCAGTGCCGGCATACGGATCACTGTTGCAGGGATGTTTGATGTATCAACTTTGGCAGCAGGAGCAGGCGTTGCAGCAGGTGCTTTATCAGCAACAGGTGCCGCCGCTTTTTCTTCGGCTGCTGCAGGCGCAGCTGTAGCGCTTAAAGCAGTTTTATAATCTTCGCCTTCTTTACCTAAAACAGCAATTACTTCATCAACAGGTACAGATTTTCCTTCTTCCACGCCGATGTATAGCAATACACCATCCTGGTACGATTCAAAATCCATGGTGGCTTTGTCTGTCTCGATCTCGGCCAGCACATCGCCTGATTTTACTTTATCCCCAACTTTTTTATGCCATTTCGCTACTACACCATCAGTCATGGTATCGCTCATTTTTGGCATTTTAACTACTTCGGCCATTATATTAGTTATTGAATTATCTAATTATTGAGTTATTGATTAATTAAACTATTATTGAATAATGATGCTTTGGGATGTTTTCCTGGTTTCCGTGATTTAATTCAATAAATCAACAATTCATTAATTCAATAATTGGCTAAAATTAGTCCCTGATATACGGGTAATCTTTTTGTACATAAACATCAGTATATAATTCTGATGCTTCCGGCCATGGTGATTCCTCTGCAAATTGAACTGCTTCGTCAACCTCGGCTTTTATTTTAGCTTCGATCTCTTCAAACCATTTCTCATCAGCATACTTATTTTTTTCGATAGCTAATTTAATGGCTTCAATAGGGTCTTTGGCTTTATAGCTTTCCAGCTCTTCTTTTGTACGGTACTTCTGCGGATCGGACATCGAGTGGCCTTTGTAACGGTAAGTACGCATTTCAAGGAAGGTAGGGCCTTCGCCTTTACGTGCGCGTTGTACCGCCTCGTCCATCGCGTTGTGTACCGCTACCGGGTCCATACCGTCAACAGCTGATGAAGGGATACCATAAGGCAAGCCCAGTTTATAAATATCAGTTTGTATGGTAGTACGCTCAACCGAGGTACCCATAGCGTAGCCATTGTTCTCGCAAATAAATATTACCGGCAATTTCCATAACGCGGCCATGTTAAAGGTTTCGTTCAATGCACCCTGGCGTACAGCACCATCGCCCATGTAGGCAACGTTAACAAACTCGGTACCTTTAAATTTTTCTGCAAAGGCAATACCAGCACCCAAAGGGATCTGGCCGCCTACTATACCATGGCCACCGTAAAAGTGTTTCTCTTTGCTAAACATGTGCATGGAACCGCCTTTACCTTTTGAGCAACCAGTCGCCTTGCCATAAAGCTCGGCCATGATCGATTTTGAGGTTACGCCTTTGGCGATGGCATGGGCGTGATCACGATAAGCAGTGATCATACTATCTTCCTGCTTTAACACAGACATAGCGCCGGCCAATACGGCTTCCTGGCCAATGTATAAGTGGCAAAAGCCCCTTATTTTTTGCTGACCGTATAATTGTCCTGCTTTTTCCTCGAACTTGCGCATCAAAAGCATAGACTCGTACCACATTAAGTAGGTGTCTTTATTTATTTCGATTGAACTCATTTGTCAAACAATCTTTTTATGTAGAATGCGCAAATCTAATTATATCTTGCAAATTATCGAAACATGAACGGATTTGTTGCTAAAGTTTTATTTAGTGTTTAAAGATTAGTGATCAAAGGTTGATGATTGGTTAGAATAACTGATTAAATGCATTAGTTTTGGATAGTGGGCATTACACTTCGCGCCTGATTTTCAACGTTTAAACTTAAGCTGTTATACAAATCTTTAATCATTGCGCTACAATTTTGTTATCAACAGTGGAGAATTACTTTTGCAATAAAAAAATGACATTTATTTGTGTTTCCCAAAAAAATGGATAGTTTTGTGACCAGCCTTATCGAATATGTGTAACATAATGGACAGTTTGTCCGTTAAACGAGAACGAAACAAGGATTAGATGAAGAAAACAATACTGGCAATAGCCTTATTTTTCAGCGTTTTAGCCGTACAGGCACAAACAAAAACCGTTCCAAGTCAAGCTACTGACAAGGCACCGGACGAAGAAGAAAGCTTAGCAAAAGATTACCTCTCGCAAATTATGCACGTTGCTGTATCGGCAACATCAAACATGAAACTTTTTAGTTTTGTTTATGACTGGATAGGCACCCCTTATCGTTTCGGCGGTAATTCAAAAAAAGGTGTTGATTGCTCTGCATTTACAAAACAGCTATATGACCAGGTTTTTAACCTTGATATCAAACGTAACTCGCGCGATATTTTCAGCATGGTTAGCCCGGTTAGTAAAGACGACCTGAAAGAAGGTGATTTGGTTTTCTTTAAGATCCATAGCCGCAGCATATCGCACATTGGTATTTATTTAGGCGATGGCAGGTTTGCACATGCCTCTTTAAGAGGTGTTGCCATCAGCAACCTTGACGACGCTTATTATAGCAGGTATTTTTACAAAGGCGGCCGCGTATTGGAAGCCTTTAAGAAAGACCTGCCGACGACGGCCGACAATGGAGACACGCCACCGGCAGAATAAAGAATTTAAACAGATCCTTTCATTTTATGAGAGGATTTTTTTTTGCTATGAAAATACGTTTTGCTGCATTTATAATAACATTACTGTTTGCATCGCAGTCATGTCAGCAAAACGAGACCGGGGCTATAAACCAGGTTCCTAAAAAACAACTTCCTAAAAAATATATTGAGATACCCTACAAGCCAGTAGTGCCCGATTCTATTTGCATAGCGGCTGTTGGTGACATTATGCTGGGGACTTCTTATCCTACCAATAGTACCTTACAACCCGACAGCGGTAAAAACAGCTTTACATATGTGGTTAAATACCTGCAAAGCGCAGACGTTACCTTTGGTAATCTAGAGGGTGTATTGCTCAATAATGGATTACCCGCCAATTTTAAATTACATCAGAGATCCAAATCATACTTATTCAGAATGCCGGTAGATAACGGCCGGGTATTAAAGGATGCCGGTTTTAATGTTTTGAGCCTGGCCAATAATCATATCAACGATTTTGACAAAACAGGGCGCATAAGTACCACCGCTACTTTAGATAGCTGCGGCATACACTACGCCGGATTGCTGGATCACCCATCTGTGATATTTACGGTAAAAGGAATTAAATATGGCTTCTGCGCATTTGCGCCCAACAGTAATACCGTATCCATCTTTGACCTGCGCGGAGCAGGGCGGATCATCAGCGACCTGAAGCAGCAATGCGATATTGTGATCGTTTCATTTCATGGCGGCGGCGAGGGACCCGCTTTTGAGCATGTTACAAAAGCACATGAATCATACATCGGCGAAAAACGGGGCAATGTTTACGCATTTGCCCACAATGCTGTTGATAATGGTGCAGATCTGATCTTCGGGAACGGGCCGCATGTTAGCCGGGCTATGGAATTATACAAAAACCGGCTGATAGCCTACAGTTTGGGGAACTTTTGCACCTATAAATGTGTAAGCATTGCCAGCATATGCGGTATAGCGCCTTTATTAAAGGTGCATGTTAACCGGAAAGGAGAGTTCTTGAAAGCACAGATCATATCTGTTAAACAATCGCATGAAACGGGATTACTGATAGACAGCCTTGACAGGGCGGCAGCAAGAATAAAATTGCTTACCGAAACTGATTTTCCGGATAATAAGTTGTCTATTTCAGAGACCGGAATGCTTACCTTTATAAACTAGCTAAGCCTCGTCCTTGGTGTTACGCACCAGGCTAATCCCCGTTAAAAAAAAGATAAGGCTTATTGCGCCTATCACAGTAAGATTTATCGCATTGCCTTCGCGCTGTATAATTACTATGCCGGTATAAATAAGGCCAATAATGCCCAAAATTGTAAGTATTGTACCAAATATTCGTTTTACATTCATAGGTTATTTCTAAAAAGTTATCCGTTAGTTTTAGAACAAATAACAATCCAATTAACCTTAACAACTAACCTATAACTTAAATTATATATAAATGCAAGGCCAGATAACTACTTTAATATTATTATTCATAGTATTAATAATACTTTTCTCAGCATTTATGACTGTAAAACAGGGCACTATTGCAATATCACCTTATACCTGGCCGGTATAATATCCGCAGAAAAAACAGGGCAATAAAAAAGTATCCGTCTTAGAGGAACGGATACTTAAAAACTATATTAATCAATTATAAATTAGGAATGTGCTGTTTCTCCGCGTAAAATAGCTATACCCGCAACAAGTACAACCACACTTGCCAATATTATCCCCTCAAACAAGCCTTTAGTTATTGCGTGTGTTAATAAACCTGCTGTAGAAAAAGTTACACCGTTAATACCGATAACGGTTAATGAAAGCCCAGAATTTGATTTTGTGTTCATCTTTAGTTTAATAGTTTTTAATTAGTTAATATCATATATACAAATAGCACACCATTGCGTGTATAAGCTTAATTTAAGTTCAAAAACGTGTATAAATAGGTTATAAAAAGAAACGTTTACTGTGTAAAACGTCCCCATAAATCCACACCGGGTGGGGCATAATTGTAACGGGGAAGTTACAATTAGTTTTTAGCAAAACAAATATTCCCGCCAAAAAAATAGCCCTATATTTATTAAATCTTATCAACATATAAACATCACCATTCATGGCAGCTCAGGTAGTTACATTCTTAATAGTTTTCATTTTATTAGTAGTTGTTTTATCGTCATTTGTGACGGTTAAACAAGGCACTATTGCTGTAATTACCGTATTTGGTAAATACCGTCGCATTTTAACCCCGGGCTTGAATTTCAAGATCCCGCTTGTTGAATCCATCTATTCTAAAATATCTATCCAGAACCGTTCTGTCGAACTGGAGTTCCAGGCTGTAACGTTCGACCAGGCCAACGTGTATTTTAAGGCCATGCTGTTGTACTCGGTATTAGATCAGCAGGAAGAAACCATCAAGAACGTGGCCTTTAAATTTGTTGATGAACGTAACCTTATGCAAGCGCTTATTCGTACGGTAGAGGGCTCTATTCGCGCCTTTGTGGCCACCAAAAGGCAATCAGAGGTATTGATATTAAGGCGAGATATTGTTGAGCATGTAAAAGAGCAGCTTGACCAGATCCTGGAAACCTGGGGCTATCACCTGCAGGACCTGCAACTGAATGACATTACGTTTGACGATGTGATCATGAAATCAATGAGCCAGGTTGTGGCATCAAATAACTTAAAAGCCGCTGCCGAGAACGAAGGCCAGGCCTTACTGATCACCAAAACAAAGGCTGCCGAAGCCGAAGGTAACGCGATCAAAATTTCTGCCGAGGCCGAGCGCCAGGCATCGCAGTTACGCGGGCAGGGTGTGGCACTGTTCAGGCAGGAGGTGGCCAAGGGTATGACCGTAGCTGCTAAAGAAATGGAAACCGCACATATGGATACATCGGTAATATTGTTTACCATGTGGACAGAATCTATAAAACACTTCGCCGAAAACTCTGAAGGCAACGTGATCTTCCTTGATGGATCAACCGACGCCATGCACCAAACCATGAAAGAAATGATGAGTTTAAACCTTTTGCAATCTGACAAAGTCAAAGGCAAAAAGGATTAAACCATTAATATGAAATGAAGGTAAGTTTTGTGAGAGGGATGGCCGCTGCCTGCTTATGGCTATGCAGCAATTTTGCTTTGGCCCAAGATGGAAATTATCGCCGGCTTACTGCTGATGACTTTATGGGGACACCTCATGTTAATGGGGATAATGCCATTGCTTACACCAACTGCTCTATTCATTTTCGTTACCAGGCGTATCATGAAAATGGAGTGTACCGCCTTGTTTTTGATGTGCCGCTAACTATGAACCGCGACAGGTCATGGATGGATAAAAGCCGCATCACATCGCAAAAAATGCTGGCCGAAGTATTGAAACATGAACAGGGTCATTATAATATAGCCTACATGGAGCAACAGGAAATATTGCGTGTCGCCGCCCGTACCCGCTTTGACTACAATTACCAGGCAGAGGCCAGCGCCATGTTTAACCGAATCCACGCCAAATACCAGGTACTAAATGCCAATTATGATGCCGATACCCGGCATATGCTTGATGTTGCACAACAGCATAGCTGGGATGTTTACTTTCAGCGCAGATTAGCCTATATGCCGCCTGTAGAACAAACGGGTTATTAATTCCTGTACTGATACCCCTATAAACGAAAAAAGGCCTCTGATGAAGCCTTTTTATTTACAATACTAATTGTATCTCTTAATATTCTTCTTCCAGGTTAGCCGCTGCCGGTTCATCCAGGAACCATTGCACATCGCCCGTAATTGAATCAATAAGCTGGGCTGGATAGTTTTCAATATCCTCATCGTCCTCTAAAACATGATGCACAGCTTCTGCCTTGCCTTCGCCGTATACCAAGAACGCTATATTTTTAGCTTCGTTAATTAATGGGGCGTTAAGGGTAATACGATACACCTGCTGGTCTTCCAGCCAAACTTCTTTAACAGATGGTGTTACATCATGCAGCACCGGTGTATATGGAAATAGAGACGCGGTATGCGAGTTATCGCCCAGACCTAACAACACCAGGTCAAAGCTCATTTCATCATCATCAAAAAACTCGGCAATGGTTTCAGCATACTTTTGCGCGGCTTCTTTGGGTGTTAACGTAGTATCTACCGGGTAAATATTAGCGGCATCAATATACAATGGCTCAAACAAAGCTTTCTTAGCCATCAGGTAATTGCTCTGGCTGTCTGTTTGCGGTACGTTACGCTCATCGCCAAAAAAGAAATAAACTTTGGTCCAGTCTATGCTGTCGGCATAAATGGTTGAAGCCAATAGTTCATATAACTTTTTAGGAGAACTGCCACCTGATAACGCGACAGAGAATTTACCGTGCGCCGCGATGCTTTCATTAGCTATTTTAACAAAGTATTGGGCCAGCCCGTCAACTACTTCGTCTGGGGTGTCAAAAATGTTTAATGTCATGGGTAACGTGTTTTAACAAAGGGTGTCATGCTGAGGTTCTCGAAGCATGCGGTTGGGCCTTTACGCTCACCCTTCGAGTGCCTCAGGGCGACACCCCTGTTTGTTATTTAATATTTACTTCTTTGTATTCTTCAACGGTAATGAGAACCAGGTAAAGCCATCGCGGGCAATTAATGCCTCGGCGCTTTCAGGGCCCCATGAGTATGCAGAATAATTAGGGAAGTTTAAGCTCTTTTTGTTGGTCCAGGTGCTTAGTATTGGCATGATCAGATCCCATGCAGCTTCTATCTGGTCACCACGCATAAACAGGGTTTGATCACCCAGCATGGTATCCAGCAATAAGGTTTCATAAGCCTCTGGTGCCTGGTTAGTGTAAGTGCCTTTGTAGTCAAACACCATATCAACGGTGTTTAGGATCATATCTAATCCCGGGCGTTTTGCCTGAACTTGTAAACGGATACTCATTTCCGGCTGAATACTGATGATCAGCCTATTTTGCTGCCAGCTTTCTGCCGCTTCGGTAGGGAAGATTTTATGCGGCACATCCTTAAATTGGATAGTGATCACTGATGATGACTGGTGCAGCCTTTTACCTGTACGTACGTAAAACGGCACACCTTGCCAACGCCAATTATCTACAAAGAATTTTATGGCGGCAAAAGTTTCCGTATTTGAGTTAGGGTCAACCTTAGCTTCCTCGCGGTAGCCCGGTACTTCTTTACCTTCCATCCAGCCTTTAGCATATTGGCCCCTTACAGCCGACATACGCACATCCTCAGGTGAGAACCTGCGCATGGCATGTAATACATCAACTTTACGATTACGGATCTCATCGGCGTTAAAACTAACCGGGGTTTCCATAGCCACAAGGCATAACAATTGCAGCAAGTGGTTCTGGATCATATCGCGCATAGCGCCTGATCCGTCATAATAGTCGCCGCGATCTTCAACGCCCAATTGCTCGGTAACAGAGATCTGTACGTGCTCTATGTAATTCCGGTTCCATATCGGCTCTAAAATAGAGTTGGCAAAACGGAACGCCATAATATTCTGTACGGTTTCTTTACCCAGGTAATGGTCAATATGGTAGATCTGTTTGTCGTCAAATAAACCTGCCAGTAATTTGTTCAATTCTTTAGCAGATTCAAGATCATGACCAAATGGTTTTTCAATTACCACACGTACGTGTTCAACATCATCTGTTAATTTAGCCTTAGCCAGGTTAGAAGTAATGATAGGGAAGAAGGTAGGTGATACCGCCAGGTAGTAAATAACGTTAGGTCTAACTTTCCATTCGGCAGCATGGGCCTCTACACGTTTACCAAATTCTTTATAAGTTTCAGCATCTTTTGCATCCGACACCTGGTAATACACATTCTTTTGAAACTCTGCCCATTTCTCTTTATCAGCTTTTCCGCTGCGTGAAAAATTGTTGATGTCCTCGTTCAGGTTTTTTCTGAATTGTTCGTCTGTAAGCTGGGTACGGCCTGTACCAATGATAGAGAACTGTTTTGGCAACCATCCGTCAAGGAATAAGTTATATAACGCGGGCGCAAGTTTGCGCGCGTTCAAGTCGCCTGTGCCACCGAATATAACAAATACGGTAGGCTCTGATTTTATTGTTGACATAATTTATTATGTTAAACTTTCTTGTTTAAGTTTTAATTTTTAGCTGACCATTGGGTGTGGAAGGTTCCTTCTTTACCTATCAGCTCATAAGTATGCGCGCCAAAATAATCGCGTTGTGCCTGGATCAGGTTTGATGGCATACGGCCGCTGCGGAAAGCATCAAAATAGCTTAATGAAGCAGCATAGCATGGCGCAGCAATACCGGCAGCAGTAACTGCTGATACTACAGTACGTGCGCCGCCTATAGAGCCTTTAACCTCATTGGCTACGCCACCGTCTAACAACAGGTGCTCTAAGGCCGGGTTAGCGGTAAATGCTTCGTAAATATTCTGTAAGAATAGTGAGCGGATGATACAGCCGCCTCTCCAGATCTTAGCGATCTCTGCAAGCTTTAAGCCGTAATTAAACTCGACAGACGCACGGGTTAACATATGGATACCCTGCGCGTAACTGATGATCATGTTGAAGTAGAAGGCATTTTCTAAAGCGGCCAAAAACTCTTCTTTATTTACATCAAGCTGCGCGGCAACACCACCATAAATACCTTCGGCTTTAACACGCATTTCTTTGTATTTTGACAAATCGCGCATAGCAACCGATGAGTCTACCGTTGGGATAGGTGCCTGAAGATCCATAGCCACTTGCGATGTCCACTTACCGGTACCTTTAGCACGGGCTTCGTCTTTAATATCATCTAATAATAAATGATCTGTACCCGGTGCTTTGTATTGAAAAATATCGCTGGTAACCTCTAACAAAAATGATTTAAGGCGACCGTTGTTCCAGTCGGTAAATACCTTGCCTGCTTCTTCGTTATTCAGGCCTAAACCTTTTTTCAGGATCTCATAGGTTTCTGCAATTAACTGCATTACACCATATTCGATACCGTTGTGCACCATTTTAACAAAGTTACCGGCCGATCCGGTACCGCAATAAGTAACACAAGGCTCGCCATCAACTTTAGCCGCGATAGCTTCAAAGATTGGTTTTACAACTTCATAGGCTTTTTCGTCGCCGCCCGGCATCATGCTTGGGCCGCGGCGCGCACCTTCTTCACCGCCTGATACACCCATACCAAAAAAGTGAACCCCTTTGCTGTTCAGGTAATCAAAACGGCGATTGGTATCGGTATAATAAGTGTTACCACCGTCAATGATCAGGTCGCCCTTGTCAATCAGTGGTAACAGCTCTTCAATAACATCATCAACAATTTTACCGGCAGGCACCAACATCATAATGGCACGCGGCTTGTTCAGGCTGTCTACAAATTCCTTTACATCGCTAAACCCTTTAAGGTTTCCGGTCGTGCTTTCGTCGCCCAATGCCTTAACTTTTTCGGCATCTTTATCAAATCCGGCACCTTTTACGCCATGGTCGCCCATGTTTAACAAAAGGCTGCGACCCATTACGCCAAGGCCTATCATGCCGAAATCATATTTAGTTGGTGTGCTCATAGTTATTTGTTGTGGTTTTCCTCTTTTAGTTGTTGTAATATTTTTTTGGTCGATTCAAGGTCTTTGTGCTGAAATGCTCTGATACCCAAGTTTTGTGCCGCGTTAACAAACATAATACGGTCGTCAAAATACACGCACTGGTTTGGCTGTGCCTGGGCTATACCCATAGCCAGTTTCCAGATAGCCGGGTCGGGTTTACGCAAACCAACCTCGCACGACGATACGAAGGCATCAAAAAACTCGTGCAGTTTGAATTTTTTTACACGGTAATCATTCAGTTCCTTACCCTCGTTGTTAACAGAAATGATGCGGAAGCCGCAATCTTTTTTCCATTCTTTTAACCACTCTAAAGTGGGCAACTCAACCGACTGCTGGTAAACAAACTCCTTAAAATCCTCTCGTGTAAAATCACGCGGGTGATTAAAGATCACCGTGTCCAGGTAGTCGTCTAACGTAACGCCACCTATCTCATAAACGTTAAATATGAAATTGTGCAGGCCATTTACTTCCTCATAGTCGAGGCCGAATTTTCTGGCTGCTTCTTCACGGCTTTCATGACCCCAGCCATTGCTGAGCATCACACCGCCAATATCGAAGAAAAGGATCTTAAGGTTGTTAGCTTCCATCGTCCGGAATTATTTTACCTTGTTTGCTTCGATAGATTGTAATAATTTTTCAAAAGGCTGGTTGAATTTCTCAATGCCTTCGTCTTCTAATTGCTGAGTCAACGCATCGATATCAATGCCGGCAGCTTTAACTTTATCCAATATCTCGGTTGCTTTGTCAGTATCCTGCTCTAAAGTATTGGCAGCGATACCATGATCACGGAATGCTACGATAGTTTCTAACGGAACGGTATCAACAGTATCCGGACCAATTAATGCTTCAACATATTTAGTGTCTTTAAACGCAGGATTTTTGCTGCTGGTGCTTGCCCATAATAAACGTTGTGGTTTAGCGCCTTTAGCTGCTAATTTTTCCCAACGCTCACCGCTGAATACTCTTTTATAAATCTCGTAAGCTTTTTTAGCTGACGCGATAGCTACTTCGCCTTTGTATTCGCCTAAACCTTTTTCTTCTAATATCGGGTCGATCAAAACATCGATACGGCTCAGGAAGAAACTTGCTACTGATGAAATGTGCGCAATTTCGTGTCCTGCTGCCAGGTGGTCTTCTAAACCTGCAATGTATGCCAAAGCAACTTCTTCATAACGTGGCAAGCCGAATAATAAAGTAACGTTGATGTTAATGCCCTGCGCGATAGATTTGCGAATAGCATCTAAACCAGGTTGTGTACCCGGGATTTTGATCATTACGTTTTCGCGATCAACTTGTTTCCAAAGTAATTTTGCCTGCTCAAAAGTTTCTTCACCTTTCAAAGCCAAAAACGGAGAAACTTCTAAACTTACATAGCCGTCGCCTTTTTCGCTTTCGGTATAAAGATCTTTAAACAGATCGCAAGCATCCTGGATATCTTTTATAGCTAAACCAAAAAACACTTCCTCTGTGGTTCTTTTACCGTCAGACAATGCTGCAATATCAGCATCATACATATCGCTGCTGCTAATAGCTTTTTCAAAAATAGCAGGGTTTGAAGTTACACCTCTAACACCGTCATCATCAATAAGTGCTTTTAATTTACCATTGCCAATAAACGCGCGATCAATAAAATCAAGCCAGATGCTTTGACCGAAGCTGTGTATTTGTTTTACTTTATTAGTTTCCATTATAATTAATTTTTAATATCAATTTTATTATTGTGAGTTGGTTATCTTTTTGTCGGCAATAAGTGTACCACCTATTGCTATAATTGTCATACAATATTACTATTAAACAATGTTTGCCGCTACTAAAACTTCTATATTATAGTTTATAAACAGGCCGCTTTCAATTACACCGGTTATCGACTTTATTTTGCGTTCCATATCAAGGTCTATCCTGTCAAATTTAACATCAAGCAGCAAGTTATTATTCTCGGTGATCACCGGCCCGTCTTTACCGCCCGCCGGGCGCAATTGAATGGATGTAGCGCCTAAAAGGCTTAATTCCTGTTCAACATGCGTTAATGCCTGCGGAAACACCTCAACCGGCACCGGGAACTTTGAGCCCAGGCGGTCAACCAGTTTACTATCGTCTACAATAATATAGCTTACCGGGCTGCTGCTTATTAAAAGCTTTTCTTTAAACAGCGCGCCGCCGCGGCCTTTTATCAGGCTTTTATTGGGGTCAACCTCGTCGGCACCATCAAAGCACCAATCAGGTTTATGCTCAAATAAAGTTGTTAATGGGATACCCAGCTTGGTACAGAATAGCGATATTTCGATAGACGTCGGAATAGCAGCGATATTTAGTCGCTCGGCTTTAATGCGCTCGGCAATGGCAAACAGTGTTAAAAAAACAGTACTGCCCGAGCCTACGCCTATCACATCGCCATCTTTCAGTTTGGCAACAATTTGATCGGCCACCTTTTGCTTGCCGGCTACATTACTGATGTTGCCCGCCCAACTAAGGTTTTTGATGATGTCGCTGTTCCAGTTCATTGTGAGGTAGTGGTTGGTGATCAGTGATTAGAGATCAGTTTAAAGATTGGAGAATAATGAATAGACAACTAATCACTATTCTCCAACCACTGGTCTCTATAACAAGGCTTTCGCTTTGTTAACTACGTTATCAACAGTAAAGCCAAAGTATTTATACAGCTCATCAGCCGGAGCAGATTCGCCGAAAGTAGTCATACATAAAGTATCACCTTCGTCAGTAGTATATTTATGCCAGCCCAGTGGCGATGCCATTTCAACAGCTAAACGTTTTTTAACCGCCTTAGGCAACACGCTTTCTTTGTAGGCAGCGTCTTGTTTCTCAAACAACTCCCATGACGGGAAGCTTACCACGCGTACGTTAACACCCTCTGCCTCCAGTTTAGCTTTTGCATCCATGATCAAAGCAACTTCAGAACCTGTCGCCATCAGGATAACATCAGGCGTGCCTTTTGAGTCGGATAAGATATAAGCACCTTTCTCTAACTGGCTTGCGCTGCCCAAAGTATCCTGGTCAAGGATAGGTAAGCCCTGGCGGGTAAATACCAATACAGTAGGGCCGCCTTTTTTCTCGATAGCTACGCGCCATGCATGTGCTGTTTCGTTAGCATCAGCGGGGCGGATAACAGTGATGTTAGGAATAGAACGTAAAGAGATCAGTTGCTCAACAGGCTGGTGGGTAGTACCGTCCTCACCTAAACCTATACTATCATGAGTGTAAACAAATATCGGGCTCACTTTCATGATAGCAGCCAAACGGATTGGCGGGCGCATGTACTCAGAGAACATCAGGAATGTTGCACCAAAAGGTTTGATACCTTTGGTCAAAGCCATACCATTCAGGGCAGAACCCATAGCATGCTCGCGGATACCGAAGTGGAAGTTACGGCCGTTACGATCTTCTGAAGTAAATGAACCGTATTTTTTCAGGTTAGTTTCTGTTGATGGGGCCAAATCCGCAGCACCACCTATCAGGTGAGGGAAGCTATCAGCGATAGCATTTAATACCTTACCAGATGCCTGGCGGGTAGCCATTTTAGGATCAGATGCCTTAAATGTAGGGATCTTATCTAACCAGCCTGCCGGTAATTCATCTTTAATAGCAGCTTCATACTCGGCAGCCAGTTCAGGGAATTCAGCTTTGTATTTATCAAATAGCTCATTCCATTTTTGCTCATAAGCTATACCTCTTGAGCCAATTTCATGGTAATATTTTTCAACCTCGGCAGGTATGTAAAATGATTTATCCTCATCAAATCCAAAGAATTTTTTAACCAGTTTGATCTCATCTGCACCAAGTGGTGAGCCGTGTGAACCTGCGGTACCTGATTTATTAGGGCTGCCGTAAGCAATTAATGAGCGTACGCGGATCAATGATGGTTTTTGAGTTTCGGCTTTCGCGTTAACTAATGCCTGGTGTAAAGCATGGATGTCGTTGGCATCGTCAACAGATTGTACATGCCATCCGTATGCTTTAAAACGCTCGTCAACATTCTCATTAAAGGCGATATCGGTGCTGCCTTCAATAGAGATCTTGTTATCGTCATATAAATAAATGATGTTACCCAGCTCTAAGTGGCCTGCTAATGAAGCAGCTTCTGAAGTTACGCCTTCCATCATATCACCATCGCTGCAGATAGCGTAGATATGGTAATTAAACAGGTCGAAACCAGGTTTGTTATAATAGCCTGCCAAATGTTTTTGCGCGATAGCGAAACCTACACCGTTAGCGAAACCCTGGCCTAACGGACCGGTGGTAACGTCAACGCCCGGTGCCAAACCGTACTCAGGGTGACCTGCGGTTTTGCTGTGCAGCTGGCGGAAGTTTTTAATATCATCTAAAGAAAGATCATAACCTAAAAGGTGCAGGAAACTGTATTGTAAGATACAAGCGTGGCCTGCAGAAAGAATAAACCTGTCGCGGTTTGCCCAGTCAGGATTTTTAGGATTAAAGTTAATAAAGTCTTTCCAAAGTACGTGGCCCACAGGCGCAAGCGCCATGGCAGTACCCGGGTGGCCCGAGTTAGCTTTTTGCACAGCGTCGGCCGACAATATTCTTACCGTATCAATTGCTAATTCTTCGATGTTTTTACTATTTGAATCCATTTTCCTCTTTTTTTATGAATGTTTAGATGATTTACTTTTTTTTGATGATGATGGCATATCTGATTCAGGTGCCGGGTCTGTTGACCATAGCCTTGCACCACCTTTTATACCGTCTTGATTGGTTACTAATTTCACATTACTGTCAAGCTTAAAAGTAAGCTCGCGGGCGTTGCCGCCGCCTATATACAAATAGTCGTAATTGAATAGTGTTTTTAAAACTTGCAAAACTTTTTCCATGCGCTCATTCCACTTCTTTTTACCAGCCTGGTCAAAGGCTTTGTCACCTACATAGGCATCATAACTGTTGTGGCGGGTAATAGGGCTTTGGCCAATTTCTAAATGGGGCAATAGCTTACCATCAAGCAATACAGCAGTACCAAATCCTGTACCTAATGTCAGTACCAGTTCAAGTCCCTTGCCGTTTACCACGCCTAAGCCCTGCATATCGGCATCATTTACAACACGTGCAGGCTGGCCTAACTCTTCTTCCAGTTTTTGGCCCAGGTTAAAATTAGCCCATGCGGCATTATCCAGGTTTGGCGCGGTTTTAACAATACTGTCGCGCACATATCCGGGAAAACCAACCGAGATCTTATTAAAGTCGGTAAGTGTTGCAGCAAGTTTTTTTATTGCCTTTACAATATTATCAGGATTAGCCGGCTGCGGGGTTTCTACTTTAGAATAAGGCACTAAAAGCGCACCATTATTATCTAAAACTGTGGCCTTTATATGCGATCCGCCTATGTCAATAGAAAGGACTTTAAGTTGTGGAGATGCTTTGCTCATAAATTGTTATGGACGGCAAAAGTAATATGTATTTTGTAATATATAACAATCTTTTGGTCAATATATAAGGTATTTCAACAGATAGTTGACAGGCAATGTAGACTAAAAGGCTTTAATACTGCATAATGGGGCATTTTTTGACCTTTAAGTGTTAAACCGACACGAAAAAATCATAATTTGTTAACATATCTACCTATAATAAACAAGGCCCTGCCACTCATTCCCGGTCTGATGCTGATTTACAGCATTGATCAATTACAAAAACAAGCTCGGGCAAAAACCTGCTTGTATATACGTGTTGTAAATATATATTAAAAATGTTACGATTTATTAGCTGATTTTTTTTAGTTATTCGTATTTAATTTTATAATTTCAACCTTTGTCTGATCGTGATCGAACAATAGCAGGAAATATAAAGCCAATTTTACCACTGCATAAAACGCGTTCCATTAAGTTAGAGATCTGACCGATACGCCATAGCAAGAGATACTGAATAAAAAACTATAAAACCAAACAATAAAACTATTAACATGAAAGAAAATGAAGAAAAGGCAAGCGCTCCTTCACGCAGAGATTTTGTGAAAACGAGTGCCCTTGCTGCTGCCGGATTTACCATAGTACCCCGGTTTGTATTAGGTAAAGGTTACCGCGCGCCAAGCGATACCTTATATATTGCGAGTGTGGGACTGGGAGGAAAAGGAACAAGCGATATTGAGGCATTTGTGAAAAGCGGAAAAGCAAAATCTGCATTTTTATGTGATGTTGACCAGGATTACGCGGCTCACGTTTTCAACACTTATCCGGATGCTAAAAAGTATGTGGATTGGAGAGAGATGCTGGATAAAGAGCATAAAAACTTTGACGCCGTGCATTGCGCCACGCCTGACCATACCCACGCGGTAGTTGCTACGGCTGCAATGTCTCTTAAAAAACACGTTTACGTACAAAAACCAATGGCGCATGATGTGTATGAAGCACGTATGATGGCCAACATGGGTAATAAATATAAAGTACAAACCCAAATGGGTAACCAGGGATCATCAAGCGATGGCGTTAGAAAGATGATGGAATGGTATGATGCCGGTGTTATTGGTGACGTTACCGAGGTTTGGTGCTGGACCAACCGCCCGGTATGGCCGCAAGGCTGGTACGGTGCTAACACACCTAACGGGTTACGCTGGCCAAAAGAAACCGCTACCCCGCCAAGCACCCTTAACTGGGACTTATGGCAAGGTACCGCTAAAGAAAAACCGTTCCCTGCAACAACAGACACCCCGGGTGGCATAAAAGTATTGCCGTTTAACTGGAGAGGCTGGTGGGATTACGGAACCGGTGTATTAGGCGACATGGGTGCGCATATTTTGCATGGCCCAATGAAAGTGCTGAACCTTAAATATGTTGAGAAAGTATCAACAAGCGTTGGCCAGGGCGGCACATTGGAAACAGGCCCTGCATCAAGCTTCACTACCATGACATTCCCTAAAACTGATAAAACCAGCGGCCCGGTAAAAGTACATTGGCTTGATGGCGGTATGATCCCTCCTCGTCCTGAAGAACTGGATCCGTCTGAACATTGGGGAGAAGGTGACGGCGGTATGTTGTTTATTGGTACAAAAGGTAAAATGACTGCCGGTTGCTACGCATCACGTGCTCGTTTATTACCTGTATCAAGAATGGACGATGTAAACGTTCCTGAAAAATACGCACGTGTTAAAGACGAGAACCACTATGCACAATGGGTTGAGGCTTGTTTAGCAGGCTACGGTAATATGAAAACCAGCTCGCCATTTGAGGAAGCTGCTTTATTAACCGAAGCTATGCTGATGTGTAACCTGGCTATCAGGGGCGTTAATTTAACCACCAGCAAGGAAGTAACAGGCAGAGACGGTAATAAACATACACGTAATACAAATCCTGCTGCATACATCGACCTGATCTATGACGCTGCTAATATGAAAGTTACAAACGTTGATGAGATCAACCAGTATGTTAAACGCGAGTACAGAGCACCATGGAAACTTAGCGGCATTTAATTGACCGTTAATTCTGATAACAAAAAGGAGGCACTCAAAAAGTAGCCTCCTTTTTATTTTAGGGGTGATTCAATTTGGTGATCCACTCGCTAAAAAGAGATCCAAAAAAGATCGGTTTCTAATGAATTGATTATCAAAATGATAGCTCAATTTCACACACAAGCACACTGACTTTTATGGTGATCCAAAAGTGATTCACTCATTTTGCCAAAACGTTTATTTACAGTAGCTTAGATAAAAATGGTGATCCAGGTGATCCATATTCTTAAGTGGATCACCTGCACACTTAATCACCCAATAAAGCCTTCAAATTATCCAATGTATCTGCCTCTTCTTTAGGCTTGTCATGCCGCCAGCGCAGTATGCGCGGAAACCGCAACGCTATGCCCGATTTATGGCGTGTAGAACGGTTGATCCCTTCAAACCCTATTTCAAAAACCAGTTCGGGTTTTACGGTGCGTACCGGCCCGAATTTTTCGAGCGTGTTGCGTTTAATAAAATAATCCACCTTATTGATCTCGGCATCGGTAAGGCCCGAGTAAGCTTTGGCAAACGGCACCAGCTTATCGCCATCCCAAACGGCAAAGGTGTAATCTGTGTACAGGTCGGCGCGCCGGCCGTGGCCCTTCTGCGCGTAGATCATCACCGCGTCGACCGATAGCGGGTCTATCTTCCATTTCCACCAGTCGCCGCGCTTACGGCCCACCTGGTAAGTGGCGCTTTTGCGTTTAAGCATAATGCCCTCGGCTACCATAGCTCTTGATTGTTCGCGGATACCGGCCAACTTATCCCAGTTATCAAACTTTATTAACTCTGAAATGCGGAAGATCTCAGGAAATGCTGTTCCCGTCTGCAACTGTTCTAATATCACCCGCCTTTCGCTTTGTGTTTTGGCGCGGATATCCTCGCCGGCGTATTCCAGGCAATCGTAGGCTATCAGTGCTACCGGGCTTTCTTCCAATATCTTTTTACTTAAGTTCTTGCGGCCTATGCGGGTTTGCAAAACGTTAAAGGGCATAGGTAAACCGTTTTGGAAGCTTAGTATCTCGCCATCAAGCACGGTACCATCAGGCAGCGCATTTAAAAACGGGTGCAACTCGGGGAACTTCTCGGTAGCCAGGTCCTCACCCCGGCTCCAGATAAAGATCTTGCCATCACGTTTGATCAGCTGCGCGCGGATGCCGTCCCATTTCCATTCGGCCTGCCATTCGCCTGCATCACCCAAGGCGCTTTTCAGGTCGTCTGCCGATTTTTGTTTTTCTGACGTCTCTTGTATAGGGTAAGCCAGGAAGAAAGGGTAAGGCCGCGAGATATCATCAGACGCTCCCTGTTCTTGCACCAACTGCTCATACGTATAGGTTTCGGGCATCCAGTTACCCATAATCCGGTGGGTTAAGGTAGGCGCGTCCAGCTTAGTAATATCGGCAAGCGCCTTAATAACCAAGCTTTGCGACACACCCACACGGAAGCTCCCTGTAAGCAGCTTGTTGAATACAAAGCGTTCCTGCGTATCCAGCATCGCCCATGATTCAATGAGCCAAAGTTTACGTTCTTCTTCGGTTTTATCATTTAAGCTGTTGAGTTCGCCGATCCAGTCGGTTAAAGTTTTATTGGTGGTCGAGCTGGTATTTTGAGGCATCAATAATGCCATAGTTTCAGCAAGGTCGCCAACTACATGGTAGCTTTCTTCAAACAGCCATATCGGTATATTGGTTATCTCTGTAGCCCAGGTGCGGATCTGCGTGGCATTGATCACCCTTTTAGGTTTACGCCCGGTAAACAGTGCCAACATGTGCATCTTATCGGTATCGGGTACGCTATTAAAATAGTCCTTTAAGACCCTAACCTTTTCATTGGTTTTGTTGGTCTCGTCGAGCGAGAGGAATAGTTGGGCGAAAGCTTTCATGATGTGGCCTCCACCCCCTCTAAATCTCCCCCCAAGGGGGAGACTTTTTGGCCATCAGGTCCTTCAGTTGGAACTGTTTCCAATGCCTCATCATCCCCATATAAAGTATGCACCTCGTGCGCGTCAAACCCTATTTCATTTAAATAGCGGGTAAAGCTGGCTGTGTAGCCGTGGGTAAGGTACACTTTCTCGCACCCGGTAGCATCTATGGCGCTGATCAGCCCGTCCCAGTCGGCGTGGTCTGATAATATAAATCCGCGGTCTGCGGCTCGCCTTCTTTTCGCTCCGCGGATAGCCATCCATCCTGAACAGTACCCGAAACTATAAGGCTGAAACTTGCGCATCCACGGCGTACCTACAGACGAAGGCGGCGCTATGATAATGCCCTTACGCACCTCGTCTTTTGGGGTGTCCTGGGTGATCCTTTCAGTGGGATTAAGAATAACCCCGTTACGGCGTAGCGCCTCATTGGTGTTTTCAATTACACCATGGGTATAAACCTTGCCGATAGACAGATCTAAATTTTGCAGGATGCGCTGCGCCTTACCCAACGAGTAACCCACAATAACGGTAGCCAAACCGTTGTTTACATTATTGCGCCACCAGTTATTTACCTCGTCAAAAATCTGTACCTGCGGCTTCCATTGGTAAACAGGCATCCCAAAGGTACATTCAGATATAAAGTGATGGCATTTTACCGGCTCAAACGGGGTTGAGATGCCATCGTCTTCCGTTTTGTAATCGCCTGATACTACCCAAACCTCGCCCTGGTAAGCAACCCGGATCTGCGCCGAACCAATAACATGCCCGGCAGGGTAAAGCGAAATTTCCACGCCGTTTTTCATCACGGTTTCGCCGTACTCAACCGTTTGCAACTGGATCTCGCCCAGACGGTACAGTAAAACTTCTTTAGATAAATGGTGTGCCAGGTAATGCTTGTGCCCCCAGTAAGCATGGTCGGCATGGGCATGGGTGATTACGGCATAGTCAACCGGTTTCCAGGGATCAATATAAAATTTGCCCTTATCGCAATAGATGCCCCTGTCGGTAAATTCAAGCAACGGTTTCTTAGCCATGATAGATAAACCTTTATAACCCAAATTGGTTTTAAACCAAAAGATCCCGGCTGTAACCGGGATCTTTTGTTAATCTTTATATAAATAGTTTATTTAATAGTTGTGCCTACGCGGCTAACCTTGCTATCCAAATTAATATAATCTATCAGGATCTGGCCAGCTTCCAATTTCAGCGGATCAAGATCTTCTTTCTTAGGTTTTGTCTCGCCTTTCTTTAAAGGTTTATAGCCCATAGCAACCCGTAGTTCGTTATCGCGGTTAAGCGTTTTTAACTCGTCTTCATCACGTTGTTTTTTAAGCTGCTGTTCGTTAAGCGTCACCGATTTCTCTTTTTCACTCTTTTTGTAATCAGCGATGGTTTCCATAAAGGCTTTATTGCTTGGGCTGGTGGCCATGCGCTGTTCATGCAATTTGGTTAATTGCGGTATAACGGCTGCAAAGTCGCCGGCTTTTACGTAATCGCTTTTTGGAATAATATCAAACGGCAATGCAGACGGGTCTGTATCTTCACCATATTTATCCAATGGGATCAATGACGGGAACTGAATATCCGGAATTACACCTTTATGCTGGGTTGAGTTACCGCTGATGCGATAAAACTTAGCAATAGTCAGGTTTAACTGGCCAAACTGGTTTTCACTGCCGGTTGATACCTGCTTAGTTTTATCACCGCTTGAAGTTATACCTAACTTCTCTGCAATTGACGGCGTGATCACTTTATCCAGGTCGATCTCGCTTTGTACAGTACCTTTACCGTAAGTTTGCGTACCGATGATCAATCCGCGGCCATAATCCTGTATAGCACCTGCGAAGATCTCAGATGCCGAAGCACTGAAACGATCAACCAATACGGCAAGCGGCCCGGCATAAGCTACCGACGGGTCTTCATCTTTATTAACATCTATCTGGTCCTGGGTATCTCTAACCTGAACAACAGGGCCGGTTTTAATGAACAGGCCGGTTAATGATATAGCTTCGTTCAATGAACCACCACCATTCTCGCGCAGGTCGATAACAATACCATCAACGTTGGCTTTTTTAAGCGTATCAATAGCCAGTTTCATATCGCGCGTAGTGCTTTGATAGTTGGCATCGCCGGCACGGTAAGCTGCAAAATCAGCATAAAAAGCAGGTACGTTAACTACCCCTATTTTATAGGTTTTGCCATTGTTTTTATATGTTTTTACTTCCTGTTTAACCAATTGATCTTTCAATACAATTTTTTCACGTACCAGTTCAACTATTTTAGGCTGATCAGAAACCGCTTTGCCTTGCGGCAATATTTTAAGTTTTACTACCGTGCCTTTTGTACCACGGATCAATTTGATAGCATTATCTATCCTCCAGCCTATAATATCCTGGAACTCGCCGTCTTTGCCTTGCGCTACTGCCAGGATCCTGTCGCCATTGTTAACCTGGTGGCTTTTGTCGGCAGGGCCGCCGGCAACCAGCGAGGATATAGAGATGTATTCGTTCTTGCTTTCAAGCGTAGCACCGATACCTTGCAATGACCTTGACATTTCCATATTGAATTGTGCCGCATGGAACGGATCAAAATAATTGGTGTGCGGGTCAATAGCCTCGGTAAAATCATCCATGAAGATCTGGAAAACATCGTTAGTGTTCAATTTTGAATTTTGTGATAACAGATCTTCGTAACGTTTTTTAAGCTTTTCTTTATTTTTGGCTACGTCATTGCTGGCCAGCGTTAAGTTAAGCAGGTCGTATTTTACACGCTTGGTCCACTCATTATTCATCGCTGTTTCATTGGCGACCCATGGCAGGTCAGAACGGTCATAAGTGAAAGACTCTTTTTGTGTGAAATCAAATGTTTTATCCAATTGCGCAATAGAATATTTTACACGCTCTTCGTACCTTTTTTGAAACACATTGAACATGTAATAAACATCATTAAGGTTTCCGTTTTTGATATCGTCGCTCAACGCGCTTTTATATTTATCAAAATCCTGTATGTCGGTTGCCAATAAATAATTATGGCCTTCGTCCAGGCTTTTAATGTAACGGTTAAATATCACTGCCGACAACGAATCGTTCAGATCAACTTTTTTATAGTTGTATTGAGATATAAACTTAGCTACGGTTTTGCAAACGGTACTTTGCTGCTCGGTAGGCTGCAGGTCGTTTGAGCCGGGTACTTTTATCGGTTTTGAAGGGGCGGCTTTACACGCAAGTGCTGCGCCAACAGCCAACACAAAATAAAATCTTTTAAACATATCTTTTACTAACGTTAATTCGGGTGTTTTTATTGGGTACATCAATACTTGTGCCTTATTGTAAATTGCTAATATAAAAAAATCAGCGACAGCAAAATATCTGTCGCTTATACTGTAAGACTAATAACAAGTAACAATATTACAATAATGTTTTACTGTTTTGTTAATACACCAAGTATTTTACGTAATTGTTATAAACAGAGGCTAATTTACTGCGGTTTTACTATTAGCTGCCTCTACCGCGTCGGCATAACGCAGTTCGGCTTTAGTAGTTAGGGTCTTATTGGTTTGCAGATACTTTATTTTTTTGTTGATGATGGTCAGGTCTGACAGCATGCCCTTATCAACGGCAGCGTCATGTGCCTCCTGCAGGTCGGCAAGCGCCAAAGGCACTTCGCCTATTTTGCTTTTTATATCCGCCAGAATGTACAAGTTATCTAACAAATGCCTGTAGTTGCCTGCCTCGCGTGCTATGGTATTGCTTTGCAGCAGGTACCATTTAGCTTCAGAAAATCTGTTTTGTTTCAGATACAAAGCAGCCAGGTCACTAAAATTATAACTGGCCATATTGTAGATCCTGAAACGCATATTATGTTTTGCTTCTGCCAAAAGCGCGTCCTCGGCAATTTCTATGGAAAAAAAAGAATAAGCTAAATTTTGAGCGGGTAACGTATTAGGTAATTTTGTGGTGCCTATATTTATTTGTGAGGGAAGGGCTTGTACTGCCGTTAAAACCACAGGTTGCTTCGGTTTGCGTTTCCAGAATTGTAATTGCAATTGTGCAGATGCTGTCAATCCTACAAAGCACAAAATAAAAAGCAGGGTAAATCTCATCAAGATTTTTTATTTTTTTTAATTAAGTCAAATATAACGATATATTTTAACGAATAGTATGTGTATGTTTAGGTAATTATCTGCAAGTTAAAAAATTAATCTAACTATTAGCAGCAGGCAGGCTAAGAAAAAATGTAGTTCCCCGGCCTATCTCCGTTTCAAACCAGACTTTGCCGCCGGCATTTTCAATAGAGTTTTTCACAAAGGCCAAGCCAAGCCCGGTGCCAGAACTTTTGGTGGTGAAATTGGGCTCGAATATTTTTTCGCGCATATTTTCAGGTATGCCGTTACCGTTGTCCTTAACTGTAAGCAGTATGTTATTGTAAGTTTCCTCATTTTTTATCTCTAATAGACCAAACCTATCCGGCGGGGTAGCCTCAATTGCATTTTTTAAGAGATTGTTAAAGCACCGTAATAACTGGTCCCTGTCGGCATTGACAAAAAATGCCCGGCCGGGTGTTTTATAGATGATATTAAAGTTGTCTGTTTGCTTAAATATGATCACCGCCTGGTCGATCACGTCAAAAATGTTAAAACGTTCCATGCGGGTGTCCGGCATTTTAGCGAAAGCCGAAAACTCAGACGCGATGGACGATAAACTTTCAATCTGCTCGACAAATGACTTGCTAAAGCGCTCAAATTTCTGGTCAAACCGTGGGTCTTTTTCCCGCCATGATTTTTCAAGCAACTGCAAACCAAGCTTTAACGGTGTAAGCGGATTTTTAATTTCATGGGCTACCTGCTTGGCCATTTCACGCCATGCGCTTTCACGTTCTGATTGGGCCAAGCGGGTCGCGCTGTCTTCCAGGGCGGCTATCATTTTGTTATACTCTTTTACCAGCGAACCAATTTCATCGTCCCTATCCCAAGTTATTGGCTCATTCTTTTTACCGTAAATGGTGTTACTCAGGCTTTCCTGGATAAAGTTTAAAGGATAGGTGATCTGGCGGGCAATTACCACTGCAAACAGGCCAATTGCTATAAATATCAGTGCATAAATATTGATCATGATGTTAAGCAATGATCCAATCTGCTCGCGGTAATCCGTTTCGTTCGAGAAATAGGGAAGCTGCAAAAAGGCTACTGTTTGGCCTTTGATCCTTATAGGCGCATAAACGGTTTTATAATTAAGACTGCCTATGGTTTCATCGTTAACGTATTCTGAACGTAGCTGGCTATGCAGGGTAACAAACGCTTTGGGATTCATACGCCTGGCAATAAGGCCATAACCATAGATCCGAGGCTGTGTGGTGATCAGTAAATTGCCTTCGCGGTCAAATAATACCAGGTCTGACGATGAAGAGGCCGCTAACGCATCAAATGTAACCAGGCTTTGCTCGTTTATGTGGACCATGTATTTATCAAAAAGACTGCTTTCAAAAGCGTCGGTAATCTTGATCAGCTTTTCACGGATTCCTCTTTCCTGCTGTGTCTGGTATTGTGTACTTATTGATATATAGGTGATTATACCCACCAATATCAATGTGATCACAACAGCAAAAACCATTGAAAACTGGATACGGGTTTTATAAAGGATCTTATCAAGCGTTATTTTAAAACCCCACTTAATTTTATTGTTTGTAATGGTTAATATTTTAATGCGCAGCCACGCCCAACTGCCTGCTAAAGTGAGCAAGCTAAATGCAAGCAGTATTACAAAAAAGAAAGTAACAGAAGTTACACTGTAAAAAACGGTATTCTCTTCTTTACTGATAACAATGATGTTACGGCTGCTTTGTTTATAAATTAAATGACTATAAGTTTGAAAAGGGTGGTACCAGGGGGCATTAGTTACGGGTATTATTTTAAACTTGTAGGTTTTAGGCAAAAACTTTTTTGTAGTGTCTTTATCCCTTACTATTTTGTAGACAAAACTGCCGCTTTGTGCCACTAATTTATCGTCAGAGTAAAAGGCATACGAATAGTTTTTTAACTCGTCATCATTTTTTATCTCGCCATCCATCAATAATTCAGGGAAATGACTGGCAATTTGAAGTGTTTTTGACTTTAACTCGATAACAATTGAACCTCGGAGCTGATTGCCGTCTACAACAGGAAGGATGGCGAAATAATTCTGGAAACCAAAAGATTCATTTTCCCGGTAAAAGTATTTGGATACTTTGATGGAGCTAAAAAGCACCATGGCTTTAAAGTTGTCCAACAAGTCATTTTTATCGTTTGAGATGGACTTTCCGAAGCTGTTAAACTCATGGATCGTTAAATTGTATTTAGACAAGTAACCATCAAAATAAAGCTTTTGGAAATGGTTTTTCAGGTAATCATCATTGTGTACAGTATCATTAAAGTACCTGATAGCAAGCGGGTCTTTAGCAATCTGGTCTTCCAGTTCTCTAAATAAGCTATCAGCCGTTTTATCGTCAGGCTTTTCCAGTTTGGTTATCAGCAATTTGCGGATCTTTCGCTCTTTAATATCCTCAAAGTGATTGAGATTTACTGAAGATATCACCGAGCAAATAAAAAGGATGGCAGCAAATTTTAATGTGGTGATGCGGGCGTTGGTGTAAAAATAAGCATACCCTCTAATCAGGACTATGAAAAACCACAATATATAAAAAAGGATAAGTTCGCCACGATAAAAGGTGTAATAAACTGTTGCCAGTAAAACACCAGCGCCCAGTAATAAAAACTGGTGCCTGGCGGATACTGCCAGCTTACTGCAAAAGGTTAAAAAAACCTCGTCAAGTAAATAGAATATCAGGAAGCTAAAACAGAGCATTAAAATGCCGCATAAGCTGTAGCCCGACAGGTTTAAAACATTATTTACATCAAAATTGATCTGCGACTTAACCACAAGCCCGTAAAACACATTTAGCAAGGCTGTTGATGTAGCAATAAGCATCACTATGCAAGAAATAACAATAGTATAGCTTGCAACCCGGCCCGGCGCATATTTAAGCAGCTTAAAACGCTGCCGGTAAAGACATGCCACAAACCAACTTACCGCCAGTATGTTGATGCAAAGATCTCCTAATGACGGAAATACATCACTTGCTTTATAGATCTCTGGTTTAAAAACAGCCAGCTTGTAAGTAAAATTGGGCCAGTTATAATACAGGTTAACAAACCGTACACCTACTATAAAAAAAGCAAGTAAAAGGAGTGACAAAACTATTTGCCCCTTATTGGCTAAATAGTTGGATATGTTTTGTACCAGGGTACAGGTAACTATCAGCGTTAAGATCCATAAAACAAGCTCGAAATAAAAGAACCGAAAATTAACCTCATTATACTTTACCTTAACAGAAAAAAGATAGGTATCTGCAACGCTGTGAACAGCGTAGGTATTTTTATCGGTAAAGTCTGCTATCTCAATATTGTTATCCTCAAGCAGGTCCTTGGCAAAAGTGTTTTGCAGGTATTGGTTTTTGACGCTGTAATTGATCTTTACCGGGATGAGAAAGATCACACAGAAGTTATCCTTTACCTGCTTGATAGCCTCATAATAGCCATTGTTGCCTCTAATAAATGAATACCCAAGCTTTATTGCTTTGGGGTTATCAGGGATATAAGATATGTCGCTCCAAAATTTAAGGGTATCCTTTTTATAGGTTAATACCTTAATGTTATGGTCAACCGTAAATTCTTCAATGCACTTTAGCGCCTCTTCATCATTATTATCCAGGCTTCTGAAACGGTAAAGGCCCTCAGGGGTACCGATGGCACGGCCAACGTAGCTTTCTTTTTTTTGAAGATTGTCTTCGAGGATTTTTGCAGTTTGGGCCAGGTTGTTAGCAGGTGTGTAAGTTGAACGTACAATTATTGCCGTTAATAATAAACTGGCGCCCAGTAACGCCAGCATTATACGTATTTTTCCTGCGTAACTCAAATGTGTATAATAGACTTATGTAAACTTACAATAAAAAAAAGCCGCTTTAGTTTGCGGCTTTAAAAATTATTGTTGTAGTGAGGCGCTCGCCGTGGGCATTGCCCGGTCTACCTTTTTAACTAGCCCCTGTAAAACATTACCCGGGCCAACTTCGGTGAATGATGTAGCACCATCTTCTAACATATGCATCACGGTTTGGGTCCACCTTACCGGGCCTGTAAGCTGCGCTATCAGGTTGTGTTTTATCTGCTCAGGATCTGTATAAGGTTTGGCATCAATATTCTGGTAAATGCGGCAAACAGGCTGGTTAATGGTGGTATGCACAATGGCATGCTCAAGCTCAACACGGGCCGACTCCATTAAAGGAGAATGGAACGCGCCGCCAACATTCAGCTTTAAGGCTCTTTTAGCGCCGGCCGCAGTCATTAATTCGCAGGCTTGATCGATACCTGATATGGTACCCGAGATAACCAGTTGCCCCGGACAGTTGTAATTTGCAGGTACTACTACGTCGCTTATGCGGTGACAAATATCCTCGACAGTAAAATCATCCAAACCTAAAATTGCAGCCATAGTTGACGGTTGGATCTCGCAGGCTTTTTGCATAGCATTGGCACGCGCCGCAACCAGGCGTAAACCATCCTCAAAAGATAAAGCACCTGCAGCTGTTAAAGCCGAAAACTCGCCTAAAGAATGGCCTGCCGCCATATCCGGCGCAAAATCAGGCAGTACTTTAGCCAATATAACCGAGTGTAAAAAAATAGCCGGTTGGGTTACGTTGGTTTGCTTAAGATCTTCGTCGGTACCGTTAAACATTATGTCGGTAATACGGAAACCTAAAATATCATTTGCCTGCTCAAATAATTGGCGTGCTTTGTCAGACTGTTCGTACAGGTCTTTACCCATACCTACAAACTGCGCGCCTTGTCCTGGAAAAATGTATGCTTTCATGTTGCCCCCTAACCCCCTAAAGGGGGAATTTTTAAAGTTTATAATCAAATATTTTTAGCCACCATTACTCCCCCTTTAGGGGGCCGGGGGGCCTAACTTAATTTCGAAGAAATTAAATGTAAAAACTCAGCTCTTGTTTTTTCATGGTAAAACCCACCCGAAAATGCGGACGTTGTGGTTACCGAATTTTGTTTTTGTACGCCACGCATGCACATGCAAAGGTGCCTGCATTCAATTACCACACCAACGCCAACGGGCTGCAGTGCATCCTGGATACAATCACGGATCTCATTGGTCAAACGTTCCTGAACCTGTAAACGGCGTGCGTAAGCATCAACTACTCGTGGGATCTTGCTTAGCCCAACCACATGCCCGTTAGGGATGTATGCAATGTGCGCCTTGCCAAAAAACGGCAGCATATGGTGCTCGCACATAGAATATACCTCTATATCCTTAACCACCACCATCTGGCTGTATTCTTCTTTAAATAAAGCCGAGTTTAATATTTCCTTGGGATTAAGGTCATAACCATGCGTTAAGTACAACATAGCTTTGGCAATACGCTCGGGGGTTTTTAACAAACCTTCGCGTTCCGGATTTTCGCCTAGTTGCTTCAGTACCTCTTTATAATGTCCCGACAGATTTTCAATAAGCTGTGGATTGTATCGGTCAACTTTTTCGTAACCGTTAATGTCTTCATTCCTGTCCGGAATGTTGTCGTCGTCGTCGTAGATCATTGTGCAGGTTTAATCACCAAAATACTCTGCCGAGTTGTTTTCAGTTTCATGTAATCTTACCGAGTGTAAAAACACGCCCTCATAGGCTTCAATAGGTGCTTTTAGCTGGTTAAAAATCTCAATACAAAGCAGTTCTGTCGATGCCATTTTACCTTTCATAAATTCAACATCAAGGTTAATGTTTTTATGATCAAGCTTTTGTATCACGTAATCGTTTATGATAATTTTCAGTTCTTTTAAATCGATCAAATAGCCGGTGGCATGTGTAACCTCGCCCTTTACGGTTACAAACAGGTTATAGTTATGGCCATGCCAATTGGGGTTGGCGCATTTGCCAAATACTTCGGCGTTTTTCTCTGCGCTCCATTCATCACGGTACATTTTATGGGCTGCATTAAAATGTTCCTTGCGCGTAATGTGTATCATCATAATATTTAATGGATGCAAATATACTTATTTTAAGTTTGCAGTTAATAGTTGGCAGGGATCAGTTTGCAGAAGGTAATAAACAGTTTGCAGGATTGAATGTTAACATTGCTGTAAACTGCAAACTGCCCACTGCAAACTTAAAATAGTATATTAGCCTAAACAAAAAATGACATGCGCATACTAATTGTTGCCGCTACCCAGCCCGAAGTACAGCCTTTAATGGATGCGTTGGGTATGCAAAAGTCTGACGAAGACGATAACCTGTTTGTACCGCGGCATGCGTCGGTAGCTAACTGCTCGGTCTTGATAACCGGGGCAGGAATGGTACCTACGGCTTTCGCCTTGGGCAGGCATTTACCGCATAACGTGTATAACCTGGTGATCAACCTGGGTATTGCTGGCAGTTTTGACCATAATATCAAACTGGGCGACGTGGTAGAGATAACCAAAGACACCTTTGCCGAACTTGGGGCCGAAGACGATACCCGTTTTATCAGCATTGAACAATTAGGTTTAGGCGCAGGGATCTTTGCACCCACCGGCAGCCTTGCACATTTTACCAGAAAAATAAATTTGAATAAGGTATCAGCCATTACTGTAAATACAGTGCATGGCAATGAGGCCAATATAGCGGCAATTACCAACCGCCTTAATCCGCAATTGGAAAGTATGGAAGGCGCGGCTTTCTTTTATGCCTGCCATACCCTTAAAGTGCCTTGTGTGCAGATCAGGGCAGTGTCAAATTATGTAGAAAAACGCAACCGCGATAACTGGCAGATAGGGCTTGCTGTTAAAAATCTGAATACATTTGCGCAGGAACTGATCAGGGAGTTATAGGTCGTTTATTAATGAGCGAATTAGTGAATGTTTAAGCCTAATCTCTGATCAACCAGCCACTAATCTCTGACCCAATGAAACTAACCCTCGGCTTTTCGCCATGCCCTAATGATACCTTTATTTTCGACGCTTTAATTCACCATAAAATTGATACCGAAGGACTGGATTTCGAGGTGTTTTATGATGATGTGGAAACGCTTAATCAAAAGGCATTTCGCGGCGAACTGGATATTACCAAGCTAAGCTATCACGCCTTTGCCTACATTGTAGATAAATATGTTTTACTGGGTGCCGGCAGCGCGCTGGGCTTCGGTGTGGGTCCGATGCTGATCTGCAAGGACGATCCCGAAAAATTACAGGAACAACTAAAAACTGAAAACTGCAAGCTGAAGATCGGTATCCCCGGCAAATACACTACAGCCAATTTTTTACTGGGACTGGCATTCCCTAACGCTACCAACAAGGTAGAGCTTATGTTCTCTGATATTGAGAACGCGGTTTTAGAGGGCAGGGTGGATGTAGGGCTCATCATCCACGAAAACCGTTTCACTTACCAGGATAAGGGCCTGAAGAAGATCATCGACCTGGGCGATTACTGGGAGAAAGAAACCGGCTGCGCCATCCCGCTGGGTGGTATCGTAGCCAATCGTAATTTACCGTTGGATATTCAGCATAAGATCAACCGGGTATTACGCAGATCTGTAGAATTTGCCTTTGCCAACCCTAAATCAGGCCTCGACTTTATCCGTCAGCATGCGCAGGAAATGAGCGAAGAAGTGATGTATAAACACATTGAGTTGTATGTAAACAAATACTCGGTTGACTTAGGCGACGAGGGCCGGAAAGCTATACAGCTATTATTTGACACCGCTTTGGAGAAGAGGATAATACCGGAAATTAAAAATGAGATCTTTCTTGCGCTTTAATCCCTCTAAGCACAAAGTCCCATAAACAGTACAACAAGGTGATTCAAAATTAATTTTTGAGCCATCCAAAAGGCTTTGTTAGTTTTGGCTTAAATTAGCGCCATGATGAAGAAGCCATATTTACTATTTCTGTTGTTTATAGCCTTAGCCGGCTGCAGTTTAAGCGGGAGTAAGTTTGACCGCCAGAAATGGAGTTATGGCGATGGCCTTACTTACCCGCTGCGCGATGATATTGTAGACGATCTAATGAAAAACCATCATATCAAAGGGCTTACTTACAGGCAGGTGATCGATTCGTTGGGCAGACCGCAAAGACGGGATTCACTACAGTTTACCTACCAGATCCTGGATGACAGCTTTGACTTTAACCGTAAGAAACCGGCTCACAAGAAAAGCCTGATCGTATATTTCAGCAAAGACTCAGTGGTTACAAAGTTTGAGATCTACGAGCATACCGATAAAAAGTAGAGGCGCAAAGAAAAGGGTGTCATACTGAGCTTTGTCGAAGTATGTGCGCCGGCCTTTACGCTTACCCTTCGAGGGCCTCAGGGTGACACCCCAAAATAACTGTTTTTTAAAATATCGCTTCTGCTATCCGTTTCGTCGGGCCGGGATTACCCATGGTGTAAAAGTGCATTACCGGTGCACCGGCTTGGATCAGTTCCTTGCATTGGCTGATCATCCACTCAATACCAACCTCTTTTACGTCCGCTTCTGATTTGCAGGCATGCACCGCATCGCTTAAAGCATCAGGAATATCTATGTGGAAGATCTTCGGCAAGTTGATCAATTGCTTTGATGACGTAATAGGTTTAAGTCCCGGTATGATAGGTACGTTGATGCCGTTATCGCGGCAATTTTTAACAAACTCTATGTACTTGCTGTTATCGTAAAACATTTGGGTTACAATAAAGTCCGCACCGTTGTCGATCTTCTGTTTCAGGTATTTAAAATCTGTTTTCAGGTTTGGCGCCTCAAAATGTTTTTCGGGGTAACCCGCAACACCGATACAAAAATCAGACTTTACAGCCTCATGGTCTTCATGCAGGTATTTACCTTTGTTCATGTTGGTTACCTGTTCTAACAGGTCTGTTGCATAACTATGGCCGCCGGGGGTAGGCACAAAAGACGATTCTGTTTTACGGGCATCGCCACGTAGCACTAACACATTTTCAATACCTAAAAACTGCAGGTCTATTAAAGCATATTCTGTTTCTTCCCTGGTAAAGCCACCGCAAATTAAATGCGGTACGGCGTCGACCCCATACTTATTCATAATGGCGGCGCAAAGGGCAACAGTGCCGGGGCGCTTGCGGTAGCTCACTTTCTCAAGCAAACCGTTGGCATGCTCTTTATAAACAGGTTCCTCGCGCGACGAGGTAACGTCAATAAACGGCGGTTTAAACTCCATCAATGGGTCAATGGCGTTATAAATCCCCTGGATGCCCTGGCCTTTAATTGGTGGTAATAACTCAAACGAGAAAAGAGGTTTTCCTTTGGCGTTTGCTATATGTTCGGTAATCTTCATGCCCCCTAACCCCCTAAAGGGGGAATTTTTGGTTTAATGGTTAAATATTATAAAATTTTTGATCTTTTTCTCCCCCTTTAGGGGGTCGAGGGCTAATAATTCAAATTTGGCCCCAACCATCTCTCAACTGTTTCTACACTCATGCTCTTGCGGTGCGCGTAATCTTCTATCTGGTCTTTGCTGATCTTGTTCAGGCCGAAATACCTTGCCTGGGGATGCGCGAAATAGAACCCGCTAACAGATGCTGCCGGTGTCATGGCCAGGCTTTCTGTTAAGTGCATATGCGCGTTATCTTCGGCTTTCAACAAGTCAAACAGTGTGATCTTCTCAGTATGCTCAGGGCAAGCCGGATAACCCGGTGCCGGACGGATGCCCTGGTATTCTTCTTTCACCAATTCTTCAACCGTTAAGGCTTCGTTGCTTGAATATCCCCAGTATTCTTTACGTACCAGTTCGTGCATTTTTTCGGCGAATGCTTCGGCTAACCTGTCTGCTAAAGCTTTGGCCATAATGCTGTTATAGTCGTCGTAATCTTTTTCAAACCGGGCAACCAGTTCATCGCAGCCAATGCCTGTGGTTACGGCAAATCCGCCGAAATAATCAGCCTTGCCGCTTTCTTTATCAGCAACAAAATCAGATAAAGCGTAATAGGGCTCGCCTTTTACTTTTTCTGATTGCTGGCGCAGGGTATGAATGCGGGATAATAATTGCGTGCGACTCTCGTCAGTATATAACTCAATATCATCGCCAACCGCATTTGCCGGCCAGAAACCGATAACGCCGTTTGCCTGCAACAGGTTATTATCTACAATCTCTTTTAACAGTACCTGCGCGTCGTCATACAGCTTCTTAGCCTCAACACCTACAAATTTATCGTCAAATATTTTTGGAAAGCTGCCGCGCAGTTCCCAAGTGTGGAAGAAAGGTGTCCAGTCGATATATGGAACCAATTCTGCTAGCGGATAGGCCTCAAAAACCTTAGTGCCGGTAAAAGCAGGTTTTTGCGCTATCTTATCCAGGTCTATCTTAAACTTATCAGCACGGGCCTGCTCTAATGTTACAAATCTTTTATCTGATTTTTTATTGGCATGAGCCTCGCGGGCTCTTTCATATTCGTCTTTAATGCCCTGTATGTAACTATCGCGGGTATCGCGGTTCATCAGGTTACTGCAAACGGTAACACTTCTTGAAGCATCCAGCACATGTATTGCCGCGCCCGAATAGTTTGGCGCAACCTTAACCGCGGCATGGATCCGTGACGTGGTAGCGCCGCCAATAATCAACGGAATAGTAAAACCTTCGCGTTCCATCTCTTTGGCAAAATGCACCATTTCGTCTAAGGATGGTGTGATCAAGCCACTTAATCCTATGATATCTACCTCCTGTTTCTTTGCTTCTTCAATAATACGTTGCGCGGGTACCATCACCCCAAGGTCTATCACCTCGAAATTGTTACAGGCCAGTACCACGCCTACTATATTTTTGCCGATATCATGCACATCGCCTTTAACAGTCGCCATTAACACTTTACCTGCATTGGCACGGCTTCCGCTCGAATCTTCGCCTGCGTCAATAACACGTTGTTTCTCCAGCTCGATAAATGGCAGTAAGTAAGCCACCGCTTTTTTCATTACCCGGGCAGATTTTACCACCTGTGGCAAAAACATCTTACCCGCACCAAACAGATCGCCTACAATGTTCATCCCGTCCATCAACGGGCCTTCTATCACCTCAAGCGGTTTGGCGTATTGCTGCCTAGCCTCTTCAACATCAGCATCAAGGTATTCAATGATACCCTTTACCAACGCGTGCGATAAACGATCGGCAACCGGCCCTTTGCGCCATTCTTCGTCGCGCACAATTTCTTTGCCTTTGCTCTTTACAGTATCGGCATATTCAACCAGCCGTTCGGTAGCATCGTCGCGGCGGTTTAGCAATACGTCTTCAACCAGTTCAAGTAGTTGCTTGTCAATTTCCTGGTAAACCTCCAGCATCCCGGCGTTAACAATACCCATATCCATACCTGCTTTAATGGCATGGTATAAAAATGCCGAGTGCATCGCTTCGCGAACAACATTATTCCCCCTAAAGGAGAACGATATATTACTTACACCGCCACTTACTTTAGCGTAAGGCAGGTTTTGTTTTATCCAGCGGGTTGCCTCAATAAAATCAACCGCGTAGTTGTTATGCTCCTCAAGCCCGGTTGCTACAGTCAGGATATTCGGATCGAAAATGATATCCTGCGGAGGGAAACCAACTTCATCTACCAGGATCCTGTAGGAGCGTTCGCAGATCTCTTTACGGCGTTCCAATGAATCGGCCTGGCCGGTTTCGTCAAAAGCCATTACCACTGTGGCAGCGCCGTAGCTTAATATTTTACGGGCATATTCTTTAAATTTCTCTTCGCCTTCTTTTAACGAGATGGAGTTGACTATACCTTTTCCCTGGATACATTTCAATCCTGCTTCTATAACCGTCCATTTTGACGAGTCGATCATGATGGGCAGTTTTGAAATATCCGGCTCGGATGCTACCAGGTTCAGGAATTTCACCATCACCGCTTCCGAGTCGATCATCCCCTCGTCCATGTTAATGTCGATAACCTGTGCGCCACCTTCCACCTGCTGGCGTGCAACGGTCAAGGCTTCTTCATAGTTCTCGGCCAGTATCAGCTTTGAGAATTTTGGCGACCCGGTAATGTTGGTACGCTCACCCACGTTCACAAAAATACTTTCGGGCGTAATAGTTATTGCTTCCAGTCCGCTTAAACGCATGTACGGTTCAATTTCAGGGACAGGGCGCGGCGGATATTTAGCGGCTTTTTCGGCAATACACTGGATATGATCAGGCGTAGTACCGCAGCAACCACCTACAATGTTTACCAGTCCGGCTTTCATAAAATCGTCAACCTGGTGCGCGGTTTCGTGCGCGGTTTCGTCGTATTGGCCAAACTCGTTCGGCAAGCCGGCATTAGGGTAAGCCGAAATAAACACATTGGCTTTTTCAGAAAGCTCCTGGATATGCGGGCGCATTTCGCGCGCACCCAAGGCACAGTTTAAACCTACCGACAATAAATTAGCATGACGGATAGAGTTCCAGAATGCTTCAACCGTTTGCCCTGAAAGGGTACGGCCTGATGCATCTGTAATAGTGCCCGAGATCATGATAGGTAAGTGCTTGCCGCTTTCCTGGGCATACCTGTCGGCAGCAAACAAGGCTGCTTTGGCGTTTAACGTATCAAAAATGGTTTCGATCAGTAACAAGTCAGATCCGCCATCAACCAAACCACGGATCTGGTCATAGTAAGCATTGGCCAGATCATCAAACGTAACGGCACGGTAACCCGGGTCATTCACATCAGGCGATAACGAAGCGGTACGATTAGTAGGGCCAACAGCGCCGGCCACAAAACGCGGTTTATTAGGTGTTTTTAAATTATATTCGTCTACAACCTCACGGGCAATGCGCGCGCCTTCGTAGCTCATTTCATAAGCCAGTTCTTCCATGTGGTAATCGGCCAATGAAATTACCTGTGTGCTGAATGTATTGGTTTCAATAATATCCGCGCCGGCATCAAGGTACTCGGCATGGATGGCCTTGATCACGTCGGGGCGCGTCAGGTTAAGCAGGTCATTATTTCCCTGCAGGTCTGACGGATGATCTTTAAATCTCTCTCCACGAAAATCCTTCTCGGTTAACTGGTACCGCTGTATCATGGTACCCATTGCCCCGTCAATAATAAGAATGCGTTTTTTTAATTCTTCTTTTATGTTCATTTGCATCAGTTGGCAGTAGCCAGTTTTCAGTTGGCAGCAACCGTCTTTTTAAATAGCAAAAAACTGCAAACTGCGTACTTAAAACTGCAAACTGTAAAAAAGCTTATTTCGAAAAGTCGGGTGTTGTATTGACTTTCACTTATCTGTCCCGGGTGGCTGTAGCGGCCCGAGTAGAATGTAGCACCTTGTTAAGTAACAGGTTGCTAAGACATCGCAGGGTCTAATCCCTCCGTCTTTCTCTATAAGCAGTGCAAAGGTGCGTAATAAAGTTGTAAAGTGCAATAGCTTATGTAAGCCCTAATATCCTATTTATGTAATAAAAAAAGCTGCCTTTTTTGGAGGCAGCTTTTAATAATGAGTTATCTGATTATTATCTTCTTCTGCCGAAAACGCGCAGTAACATTAAGAACAGGTTGATAAAATCAAGGTACAGGGTTAAGCCACCCATTAATGCCATTTTTTTAGATGACGCGTCTCCGTATTCAATACCGGCGCCAATACGTTTTAGCTTTTGCACATCATAAGCTGTAAGGCCCACAAATACCGCCACACCTACATAAGCGATGATCATATCTAAACCACTGCTGTGCATAAACATGTTCACCAGGCTGGCAATTACTATCCCTATCAGTAACATCACCATGATCGAACCAAATTTTGTAAGGTCCTGGTGTGTTGTATAACCGGCAACTGCCATTACACCAAATAATAAAGATGCGGTTAAGAATACGCTTACTACTGATCCCGCTGTGTAAATTAACAGGATAAAGCTTAAGCTCATACCTGTTACGGCTGCATAAGCCACAAATAACAGCGCAAGAATTGGGTAAGATATTTTATTAAGGCCAAAACGAATTAAAAGCACAAACGCCAGTGGTGCAAACATAACAACGTATGCAAATGTAGAAAGTTGGTTTGTGGTAGTATCAATCATTAGTTGTAGTAATGATGGCGTGGTAGCAAAAGCATAAGCGCAAAATGCAGATACACCTAAAGCTATAAACATCCATAAAAATACATTGGCAAGAAATTTACGAGACGAATCGGCCTCATTGATTTGTATTACGTTTTCGTAAACGTAGTTTGGATTATTATTTTCCATTTTTTATTTATTCAATTTAATAATTATACGAATTTACTTTATAGATATGAGATTTGTGACATGAGACTTGAGAAATAGTTTAAATGTTACAAATTCAAACCTATATCCTGAATCTCAAAACTAATTCAACCTCTTTGTTAACTGCTCTTCAACTTTTTTAAATAGCTGTAAAGGTTTTAAGGCCCGCCAGTTCAGATCGTCCAGCTCGCCGCCAAAATTGATATAATAATCAATATTGTTGCGCTTAAACTCCTCGATAACATGCGGCCTGAAATTAATGCCGGCAATCCAGCCATCCTCTACATCCTGGAACCACTCTTCGTAGTAACAATCGTCGGATGAGTGGAAGTTCAGCACATTTTCACCTATCAGGATAAATTGGGTGATCCCGTTGTCAACCATCAATTCAATGATCTCGCGCTTTAACAGCATAATGTCATTATTGATCGCGTCGTTCCACTCGCCTATAAACTCAATAATGGCGTACGACCGGTCGTAGTCGGCATACAATACTTTCATGTATAAAGTATTTGAGCCGAACGAATCCCATTGCGGGTGCAGCAGAAAATTATAAACCTGTTTATCAAATTCAAACTCACTGTACTGCGTAGCATAAAAAGGCGAGTACTCGTCCTCTGCTGCTATGTAGTCATCCCGCCACTTATAATATGGTTCTATTTCGTGCATTTTCTCAATTCAAAATTAAAAAGTCAAAATTAAAAAGCCGTTAAGGCTATCTATTTTGATTGTAAAAATCTACGGCTTTCCTTACGCTGCCGTTTTTCTTCAGCAGGTCGGCGGCGGTAGCTTCGTCAACCCCAATTTCGGCCATTACCATTTTGGTGCCGCGATCAACCAGTTTATTGTTTGACAGCTGCATGTCCACCATTTTATTACCCTTAACCCTGCCCAGCCTGATCATAACCGCGGTGGTTAACATATTCAATACCAGTTTTTGCGCGGTACCGGCTTTCATACGGGTACTGCCGGTTAAAAACTCAGGGCCGGTAACTACTTCTACGGGATAATTGGCTTCGGCGGCTACAGGGCTGCCACTATTACAAACAACGCAGCCGGTAACTATTTTATTTTGATTGGCTGCCTTTAATCCGCCAATAACGTATGGCGTAGTGCCCGATGCAGCTATGGCTACCACCACATCTTTATCATTAATATCAAATGCCGAAAGGTCTTTCCAGGCTTGTTCGGTATCGTCCTCCGCAAACTCTACCGCCTTGCGGATAGCCCCATCGCCACCGGCAATAATGCCAACTACCCAGTCAAACGGCACACCAAATGTAGGCGGACATTCTGAGGCGTCAACTACGCCTAAACGACCGCTGGTGCCGGCGCCTATGTAAAACAAGCGCCCGCCGGCTTTCATGCGTTCGGCAACTACCGTGGCCAGCTTTTCTATCTGCGGCAGGGCTTTATTTACTGATACCGCAACCGTCTGGTCTTCCTTATTAATATTTTGAAGGATCTCCAATACGCTCATCTGCTCCAGGTGGTTGTAATGCGACTCTTTTTCGGTAGTGGTTTGCATTTTTAATTAATTTTTGGCAAAAATCGGTAAAATATTTGAGAGTGATTAATTATTGGTTGTTACTCTTAACAACATTTACAAAATGGCGTAAAGCTCTCGCAGCAAATCAGTAACTTTGTGTGATCATAATTTATGAAAAAAGCGACGGCTATAATCTTCAGGTCTGTTATACTTGTTTTGGCAGGTATCACCATTGGCTTGGTCATAAGTGGTGATCATATTGGCGAGCATATCGATTTTGACCAAAGTAAGGTATCCAAGGTTTTAGACCTGGTTAGGCATAACTATGTCGACTCGGTAAATGTAGATAGCATTGAAGGCTCAACGGTTAACAACCTGCTGCAAAACCTTGATCCGCATTCTGTTTACCTGCCTGCGCAACAGGCAACATCTATCAACGAACGCCTTGAAGGTGGTTTTACCGGCATTGGTGTAGAATATATTTTGCTGCGCGATACGCTGGTTATCACCCAGGCTAATTATGACGGACCGGCTTATAAAGCCGGCATACGGCCGGGAGATAAGGTGATAGGGGTGGACCATCAAAATTTTGCCGGCACACACCTGACCGTCGCAAAGGTGGGCAAAGCGTTCAGGGGCGCGAAAGATTCGCAATTGTTGATGGCCATTATCCCGGCTGGCAGCAAGATCACCAAATTTTATAATGTAAAACGCGACCACGTTGACCTGAGCAGCCTTGACGCGGCATATATGCTTAATCCAACCACGGGTTATATCAAAATAAGCAAATTCGCATCAACCACTGATGCCGATTTCAGGAAATCATTAGGCAAACTAAAAACAAACGGCCTGAAAAAACTGGTGCTTGATATCCGTGGCAACGGCGGCGGGTATCTGAATACTGCAACAGCGCTTGCTGATGAGTTTTTAACCAAAAAACAACTGATAGTTTATACCAAAGGCGTACACGAACCACGAACCGATTATTTTGCTACCGACTCTGGTAATTTTCAACAAGGCAAACTGGCTTTGCTGATAGATGAATATTCGGCATCGGCAAGTGAGATCCTGGCAGGTGCCCTGCAAGACCTTGACCGCGCGGTTATCGTCGGCCGACGGTCGTTTGGTAAAGGCTTGGTGCAAGAGCAGTTTCCGTTTGGTGATGGCTCCGCGATAAACCTAACCGTGGCGAGGTATTACACCCCATCAGGACGGTCAATCCAGAAATCATACAGCCAGGGCGCAGAGAGCTACCGTAATGAACTTGCACAACGGATGCAAAAAGGCGAGTTGTTTTCTGAAGAAAGTAACTTAAAGGATAGCGCTTTTAACAAGCCGACCAATTTTCATACCGCGCAGGGCCGCAAAGTATTTAGTGGTGGCGGCATAATGCCGGACATTTTTGTACCTGAGGATACCGTACAAAATACGTATGTGGCACGCGTATTAAGCAGCAAACAGCTTTTTTCGGCCTACGTGATCGACCATATGCAACCCGTGCTGGGCAAGTACAATGCCGATGATTTTTGTAATCATTACACAGTTACTGATGCCGACTTTGGCAACTTTATTCTATACTCGTCACATACTGTAAAAGATATGGATGCGAAAGAGATATTTGTAGCCAAAGAGAACATCAAAACGCTGCTTAAAGCCTATGCCGCACGTTTTAAATGGGGCGACGAAGCCTACTTTAAAACCGTAAACGCCAATGACCCCGCGTTGAAAAAAGCAATAGAGGCGGTTAATTAATGTGCAGATGATAAATTAACCTGTCAATCAAGTCATCTAAGCATCTATTTACAAATCTCATCTGCACATTTTCACATCTGCATATCCGCACATCAACCTACTTCTGCCTAAACCACACCTGTATTGGCGCGCCGCTGAAGTCAAAGTTTTCTCTTAGTTTATTTTCTATAAAGCGATAGTACGGTTCTTTAACGTATTGCGGCAGGTTGCAAAAGAATGCGAACATGGGCGATGAGCCTGCAATTTGTGTGATATATTTTATTTTAACGTATTTGCCTTTTAACGATGGCGGCGGATAATGCTCGATGATAGGCAGCATCACCTCGTTTAGTTTAGAGGTAGAAATTTTACGGGCGCGGTTTTCATAAACCTGGTTTGCCACGTCAATCACTTTTAGTACCCGTTGTTTTTCGGTAACTGATGTAAAGATGATAGGCACATCTGTAAACGGCGCTATCTTTTGGCGAATCATGTCCTCAAAAACCTTGGTGGTTTTATTGTTTTTTTCGATCAGATCCCATTTGTTCACCACGATCATGACGCCTTTTTTATTCTTCTCGGCCAGGTGGAAAATATTGATGTCCTGCGACTCAATCCCTTCAACCGCGTCGATCATCAGGATAACCACATCGGCTTCTTCCAAAGCCTTAATGGTACGCATTACCGAGTAAAACTCGATATTTTCTTTAACCTTGGTTTTTTTACGCATCCCGGCAGTATCTATCAGCATAAAATCATGACCGTACTGATTATAATGGATATGGATAGAATCGCGCGTGGTACCTGCTATAGGCGTTACAATGTTACGGTCTTTACCAATTAAAGAGTTGATGATGGATGATTTACCCACATTAGGCCTGCCCACAATAGCATATTTTGGGCGGGTGTTTTCTTCCAGTTTTTCTTCGTCGAAATGTTTTACTACTTCGTCCAGCAACTCTCCAGTTCCCGAGCCGGTCATAGATGAGATATTATAGATCTCTCCTAACCCCAAGCTGTAAAATACCGTAGCGTCCGACTGTTGGCTGTTGTTATCAACCTTGTTAACCACCACAAATACAGGCTTGTTGCCTTTTCGTAATATGGTCGCTATCTCATCATCAAGATCAGTAATACCGGTAGTAACATCCACCAAAAACAAAATAACAGAGGCTTCTTCAATGGCTATAACCACCTGCTCGCGGATAGCGGCCTCAAACACATCGTTTGAGTTTGCTACGTAGCCACCGGTATCAATAACGGTAAACTCATGGTGTGTCCACTCGGATGTGCCGTAATGACGGTCGCGGGTTACGCCGCTAAAATCGTCCACAATGGCTTTGCGGGTTTCGGTTAAACGGTTATATAAGGTCGACTTGCCTACATTGGGGCGGCCAACTATGGCTACTATGTTACTCATGTTTTTATTAGATGCAAGAATCAAGAGACAAGGACCAAGACATTTGCCGCCCTGATATTTCTTAATTCTAATATACGTTTATTATAAATTATTGTGTCTTGAATCTTAAATCCTGATTCTTGACTCTCTTACTCGTACCCGAATTTTTTAAGATAATTTTTCTTGCTGCGCCAGTCGGGTATAACCTTTACAAACATCTCCAGGAAGATCTTCCGCTGAAAAAAATCTTCCATATCCCTGCGGGCATAAGTGCCTACTATCTTGAGCATTTTACCGCCTTCGCCAATAATAATGTTCTTTTGGCTATCGCGCTCAACAATGATCTCGGCGCTGATGCGGTGTAGTTTTTCGCCCTCAACAAAAGCGGTCACAATTACCTCGGCACTGTACGGGATCTCTTTTTTATATTGTTTCAGTATCTGCGCACGGATCATTTCTGAAGCAAAGAACCTGTCGTTACGGTCTGTCAGCGCGTCCTTTTCATAATAAGCCGGATGCTCAGGCAGGTGCTCGATCACGAAGTTCATTACCGCTATAACATTATGGCCATGCAGGGCAGATATGGCAAAAACCGCTTTAGGGTTTAGTTTTTCCTGCCAGTACTCTATCTTTTTCTTAACTGTCTCTTCGTCGCTTTGATCGATCTTATTGATCAGTACCAACAGCGGCGCTTGTGATCCGGCCAGTTTTTTAATTACATCCTCTTCGTCATATTCCTCGTAAATGTCGGTAACCAGTAAAATCAGGTCGGCATCTTCAATCGAGCCTTCCACCTGGTGCATCATGCGCTCATGCAGTTCATAATGCGGTTTGATGATGCCGGGGGTATCTGAGAAAACGATCTGGTAATCGTCTGTATTAACAATACCCAGGATACGGTGACGGGTAGTTTGGGCCTTAGGGGTAATGATAGACATTTTTTCGCCTACAAGCGCGTTCATCAAAGTTGACTTACCCGCGTTTGGCTTACCAATTATGCTTACAAAACCTGCTTTATGACCCATTGAAAAATAATTAAAATAATATTTGGACTGCAAAGAAACGAATTATATCTTTGCAGTCCAATTAAAAGGAGGCACAAATTGCTTTTTTACAATTGGAAACAACATTTCGGATGTTATGACCGTTATGTAATACCAACAAAAATAGTGCGGGATGGAGCAGTTGGTAGCTCGTCGGGCTCATAACCCGAAGGTCGTAGGTTCGAGTCCTGCTCCCGCTACCGAAACAAAAAAGCCTCAAATCTTTCGATTTGAGGCTTTTTTGTTTATATTCTTTAGTGGAAAAGTGCCGGCATATTCGTCCCCAATTTATAATTGCGGGCATCACGTAGAAAACGCATTACCGATAAATTTTAATCCACGTATTTACAATTATTTGATTGTAGAAATTACTACCTACATTTATGTATTCATCTGATAGATATGAAAGTTCCACAATCTTTTTTGACAAAAAGCTTATGCTTGCCTTTTTTACTTTTGTTTAGTCAATACCTGGCAGCCCAGGCGCCAGCAACACCAGAGCGAAGAAAAGACGTTAAAGCACCGGCTGACACCTCATGGAACCAACTTTCTGCAGGTGATAAAATGTTTGTGAACAGCCAGATCTTCAATCCGGCAGGTTTAAGCCTGGATTTAGCCAAAGGAACCCGAATATTGAATCTGGAATTAGCTTACCAAAATAAATTGCTCATTTCAAAAAGCAACAAAGGCCTGGCTGTTATCAATGCCGACAACTTTAAGGTACTTAATCAGTTTGAATATGAAAAAGGCGAATCGGGTTCAATGTACGGCCTGGCTGTTGGCAGCGACGATTCGACAGTTTACTTCACCGGTGCACAAAGAAATTTATATATAGGAAACATTAGCAGATCCGGCGGATTTAAACTGACAAAAGAAATTGATTTATCTGTTGACAAGAAAACAACAACACCTTTAGGAATAGGATTAGTTGATGATCATATTGCTTATGTAGCGCTTGCAATTCCAAACCAGGTTGCTGTTGTGGCTATTGATAAGGGTAAAGTGCTGGACAAAATACCGGTAGGCGTTTGCCCTTACGCTATCGTTATCAGCAAGGACAAAAGGTACGCGTTTGTTAGCAATTTCGGCGGCCCCAACCCTAAAAAAGAAGACAGAACTGAAGAATCTGCCGGAACAAAAGTTGCCGTTGATGACTGTTCTGTAGCTTTGCGAGGGTCTGTTACGGTAATAGATATTCAATCAAGAAAAGTAATCCATGAGATAAAAACCCGCATTTACCCTGAATCAATGGTTTTGTCGCCGGACGGCAACTTACTTTATGTAACCGACGATAGCGGTGACGGTATAAGTGTTATAGATGCCCAAAAATTCAGCGTGTTACATACCATCGATACCAAACCTGATCCATCACTTCCTTACGGAAGCCTTACAACAGGGTTAGCATTTAGCCCAAACGGCAAAGTGTTATATGCAGCCAATGCCGGTAATAATTCAATTGCCCTTATTGACCCTAAGCAGCCGCAAAAAGGTCCGTATGGGTTTATTGCCGGTGGCGGATTTCCGGGCGCGGTGTGTGTTACAACGCATGACCTGTTTATTGGTAATGTAACTCCGCTGAAGCAGGGTTCTTTACAAAAGGTTGTACTGCCCGCCAATAAAACTCAATTAGACAACTATACTGCAAAAGCAGAGAAAGGCTTTCATTTTATCGAAATGCTGAGAGCGCAGGCTGAAGCGAATTTAAACGCCAGGCCAAAGCCGGTTCCGGTAAACGTAGGTGAGCCTTCTGCAATCAAGCATATTGTATACATCATCAGGGAAAATAAAAAATTTGACCAGGAATTAGGCGATTTTGGTAAAGGAAATTGCGACTCGGCACTCGTTGAATATGCCAAACCGGTAACTCCCAACGCGCACAGCCTTGCAGAACAATTTGTGTTACTGGACAATTATTATTGTAATGGGGTTAACTCAAGTGACGGCCATCAATGGGCAACCCAGGGCATATCTTCGCCCTATCACGAAAAAGATTTTTCAAACGGGCGGTGCGCGTATGACTTTGGTACAGATCCTTTATGTTATGCAGGTTGTGGTTTTATCTGGAATCACCTGTTGCGTAAAGGGATATCTTTCAGAAATTTTGGGGAGTTTGATCTGGCAGATGTAACAAAAGGTAAAACTTGGACGGACTTATACAACGGATGGAAAGATCAAACTGATTCTACATGGTATAAGTGTGGATACCAGGTAAAAAGCCTGGAAAAATACAGCGACTTGCGTTTCCCGGGTTGGAACTTAACTATCCCCGACCAGATAAGGGCCGATGTATTTGTTAAAGCGCTGAATGAGTACGAAGCAAAAGGCAGTTTTCCTGATTTTACCATCATCTATCTGCCTAACGATCACACCAGCGGGTATGACGAGCATCTGCCTGTTCCACGCGCCTATGTAGCAGATAATGACCAGGCAACGGGCAGGGTCATCCAGGCGCTTTCAAAAAGCCCTTTTTGGAAAGACATGGCCATATTTGTAAATGAAGATGACCCGCAAAGCGGAACTGACCATGTAGATGGACACAGGTCGGTTTGTTTTGTGGCGGGGCCTTATGTAAAACGCCATACCGTTATTAACAAATTTTATAACCAATCGTCTGTGCTGCATACAATCTGCCAGATTTTTGGCGTACAGCCCATGAATCAGTTAGTGGCAATGGCGCCTTTAATGACAGAGTGCTTTAAAGACTCCCCAGATTATACTGGTTATACTTCTTTAACGCCGGCTATTGCCATAAACGAGATGAATCTGCCAAAGAAGAAAATAACAAGTAAAAACACTTTAAAATTGGCGCCGTTAACAGCGAGAATGGACTTTTCAAAACCCGATCTTAATGATAAAGACGCGTTGATATTTAGCGAGTATCTATGGTCGACGGTCCATGGCGATCTGCCATTTCCAAAAGCGTATTTTGGGCCGCATGGAAAAGGTTTAAAAGCGCTCGGCCTGAAAATTGACCCGCAGTTCAAGGATGACGACGATTAAAAACATTTTGCATAGGCTTTAATACTAGTATGTAAATAACACCAAACAACGGCTATGCCCTAACCAGGTCCGGCTTTTACAAAAACTTTGAATACCAGCTGGCTTTCTCGAATACGGTCGTCCAGGAACGTTCACGGTCACGGCCCAATAAGCCAGATCTTGCATTGGTTTGAACAGCAATAGAATTGCCATTATTGATCAACTTCCAAACCTCTGTTACGTAAATAAATGCTGGTTTTTGAGCAGCCACCAAACGTACAATTGAGTTCACGGTCATGGTTTGGCCATCATCTGACCAGTTTACGGTATACTTTTTTCCGAAACTGTGGCCACGATCTATGTCGCTTGCTTTACTGTTAAAGATAATTTTTTCCTGGCTTGTAGCCGGACCATAGCGGGGAGACGGATCAGATACCTGTATATTTAGAAAATTTGCCTGCTGTGCTATCTTCATCGTTTTATATAGCATACGATCCCCCTCGACGTATGTGCAAACAATATTTCCGCCCATGCTTATCGACTCTTTAGCTTTCCATTCGCCGGAAAAGTTAGCGCGATGAGTATCCTTTTTTTGCTGAGCCTTTACGGGAAAATAAATTACGCCAACCAGCATGATAACCAGGCTATACAAAACATTTCTTTTATTTTTCATATCTATTAAAATTTATTTAGCGAATCTACTTTGATACCTTTCAGCCTGACGAATCTGGATTGTAAATGTTAATGTAAACTTTGTAAATAAAATATTGACATAATGCTTCTTACCAAAAACCCAACCGTTTGGAAAGAGAAGTACCTTTTCGGATTTATCTATTTCCTGGACTTGCGGCCACTAAAGGTTTATTTTAATCCGAATTATTAAAAACTTCGAAGATCGGAGGTATATTTTGCACCGATTATGCAACCTGATGCCAAGCGCGTCTAAGAACGAATAACATAAAAGTAAGATGGCTTACCGGATGTTCCGCCGGGAAGCTTGAAAGAAATACAGCCGTTTTTGACCTCGGTTAAGTGTTTTATTTTATTTATAACAACATATACCCGTTTGTCAGCAGTTATATTTTTTCTTAACCTTATCGTTATTTTTTGTGGTTGCGATCCAACGTATGACCCTTGGATCTTGTCTTTGGAAAGCATATAAGTAATGGATCTATTATTCCATGATAATGTTTGGCCAAACCCTTTTTGCCAATATCGTTCCGGTGCAATTGGTGCCATAATTAAAGTACCATTAACATCAAAGTTTACACCAAAAACAAATCGCTGAATAATTCTTACCAGGTTAGCAGGATATTCATTGTATTTCTCAGCACCGTATCCCCCGGTTTTATTATAACGCTCTCGCCAATACCAATTGTTAGCCTCGCCTTTTTTACTTACCATAAGTAATGTTTCGATCAACCCCTCCGGATCGTTCATAGCTGCTCTTGCACAAGCTTCAATGTACCAAACCCTGCCCATAGCTGCCAAATCCTGATTGTCGGAATAAGTGCTTTCCCACTTTTCATAGCTATCCGGTTTTGTCGCAATACCAGTAGGCATTTCGTCATAATAAAATTGTTTCTCGTGCTGTAATAGCTTCCATAAAATTTGCTGCTGTTGCTTTGATGCAAGTCCAAATGCCACTGCACTCCAATCGCAATCTGTCAGGCCATGATTTGACACAATGCCTTTATCCGGGTTGATATATTCCGCAAAATGATCTCCAACCCAAAATCTTTTTCTAAAATTGGCTCGTATCAAATCACTTATCCGTTTATATTTAAAAGCGCTCTTATCATCTTTTACAACTTTATTCAGCACAGACAAACGAAAAAACGCATCGGCCACATGACATTGCGCTACGCCGTCAAATTCTATCCTCGTCGGCCGTTCCAAATAATACCCCGCTCCCCCGACGAGGCCTTCTTTGGTGACCATTTTGCTCAAATAATCGGCCGATAGATTGACCGATGAAATTTGTTTCTTTAACCAATTTTTATCTTGTGTGAAACGATAAATCACATCAGCATTTTGAATATAAGTTGTTCCTGCCAGGGCCCTAAGCGGATTGCCCGGCACCCAATGTTTATAAAGCCCGCCATTGCCGTCAACCTTGGTTTCAAAACCTTTTGGCCCTATCTCTTTTCCGGCCATAGTTGGCATGATCGCGATAGGCAATTCCCCCTTTGCTTTCTGAAACGATTTGACGTAGGCCCAGTTGGCTTTTACAACATCGGGGCGGTTTAACCACAATAATGCATCGCTCATTTGGTGACCATCAAGCGAAGGATAAGTATTACCATAACCAAAGCCCTGTCCATCCGCACAAACAGAAAAATATCCGAAGAAAATTTTTGGATTAACCGCGGCCAAAATGTTTTGATCTGCCGCTTTTTCATAAGCCTCTACGATTAATGAGTCCGGAAGATTTATGCGATTATTTATTTGTTGTGCATTAACTTTTAAACCTATCGAAAGAAGAACTGTACCAAAAAAACAGGTTATGCTAATTTTTAGTCTTTGTATAGCCGATAAAAAGGATATTCGTTTCAAATTTAGTATTCCGGGCTTGGTCAATAAATATATTAGTATTTCCAATAAAAATAATCGCTTCAACTGGTCAAAGTTTAAAAACCTCGATCAGTATTGGCACACTAAAATCACAAAGCCTCAAATCTTACGACTGAGGCTTTGTGATTATATTCAAAACGATGAATCACTCTACCACAAAAACAATGGCAGCAACCATATTGGCGATACATAATAGGGGTCGTAATACGGTTGGTAATATTCAACGGTTTCTTCTTCTATTATTTCGCCGCTGTTATTATTGTAATTAGCGTCATTTTGCTGTTGTTGCCTTTCCTCTTCCAGTAGTTTTATCATCAGGTCTGATCCCTGGCTTATCATGTCAACCATGGCATCCTCGCCAACTTCATCGGGTTTGATGGCAGTTCTGCAAATCTCTTCTATCTCGTCCCATCCATTGTCTGATATTAGGTCCATTTGCCACCCGTTTGATGTGGTGTCAAACCTATTCTCATTAATGAACGACATAAACACGATCTCGGCCGGGTCAACTTTTTTAAACAAGGCAACTGCTATACGCAGATCGTCAAAACGCTCTGCGCCGGCAAAATCAAACCAGGCCTCGTCGGTGTCAAAATCAAAAAAACGGGCAAAAGCAAACTCGCCTTTTTCAAGGTCAACGTACGAATAGATATCATATACCTTCAGATACTCTGTATAACGTTTCATAAAAACGTCAAAGACATCCTGGCCTTTGGCTGTAGGCTGGTAATACATGCCCGATGTTTGTACATACCCCTTACTCATCAATTCAATAAACAAGGGCTCCAGTACGCTGTCATCGCCGTTGCCTACCGTCTGGAATTTATGCGAGCCATTGATCATCTCATTTAAAAGGATAATGGCCTTAAATGACTTTTTATTATCGTCTGTTAAAAACATGATGGTGCTGTATATTAATTCTGTGCCTGAGCTCTTTTAGCTTTAATTGCATCAAGCGCGCTTGATGAACTGCTGTTATTTAAAACTTTATTGATCTCCTGCTCAGTAGATAAAGTTGAATCATCTATCTGTGCGTAAGCAGCCGCGCGGAATTCTTGCGCCGATGCCTTTTCATCCATTCGGTTCAAGGTTGCCATTAAGCCATCGGTGTCTACATCAGAAAGCGTTTTGTTTATCTTTTCAGATACCTCGGCAGTTTTTGCCCTTGAGTTGATCAATTGAGCGCGGTTTTCGGTTTCGGCTATCTGGTCTTTAATTTGTTTTATCTTCAGATCCATTACCGCTACGGCGCTTTCTTCTTTCTCGGCCATTTTTGCAAACTGGTCGGCTTCGTTTAAAGCGGCTTGGTGTGCTTCGGCCGCTTTGATGGCCAGCTCGTTACCTTTTGCTTCATCCAATTGCTTGCTTTCAACACGGTCTAACAAATCGTTTGCCTTCTTTTCCCAGTCGGCAGCGCTGTTACAGTATTGCAGTTCGCTGGCGCGATGTTGTAAGGCAAGCGCTTTAATTTCGGCTTCGCCCTGTATTGCCTGCTGGTAGTTTTCCCGTAGTTCGCGTAAAATCTGCGCGGCCATTTTTGAAGGGTCTTCAATTTTGTCAACCGCGGCGTTAGCTTCTGCTTTGCCTATGCGGAATAGTCTATCAAATATGCTCATTGTGTTAATTTTTATATGTGTTTTAAAGTTTACTGCTGATTAAAATTATCTTCTGCGGCCAAATCCGCCACGGCTGCCGCCAAAGCTTCTGCGGCCAAAGCCACTGCTGCTACCAAAGCCGCTTGAACGCCTTGAACTGCTGCCAAAACCACCACTGCGTACCGGGGAACCGCTGCTGCGAACACCGAACGACCGTTGCGACCTGCCCGGGTTGCTTAAGCTACCACGGAAACTTCTTGTTGACATAGCAGATGAGGTAGTTGGCCTGAATGTGCTAATGGTACGGGTACGGGTATAATAGGATGGGTAATAACCGTAATGATACATCGGCATATAATAGCTATGCGGGCGCATCAAATAACTTAACAATAAAAAGTCTGTAAAGGTAAATGACGAGTGGTAGTAGTTATTATAGCCCACATAATCAGGGTTACCTCGTACGCTCAGATCGGCCGTATTATTGTCGGCGCTTGGGTCAACTTTAATGCGTGCAATGGTTACCGAATCTGTATTGCTTACATTATCAATTACGTCTAAACGGTTACGGTCGCCCTCTACAACTTTCAGATAATCCACATTGCCGTCTTTATCCAGGTCAAGGTTATTGATATGGTTTGATGGGTTGTTAATACCTTTTTCTAAAGTTTGCGGGTCGGTGCTGGTTTTTACCAGTTGTGCCAGTTTGTTTACGTCAAAACCAGCCGGTGTATTACTGCTTTCTACGGTGACGTTGTTTTGTGCAGGGCGATCCTGGTTACAGCCAACGGCAAAAACTGTTGCCGAGATTAAAAGTGCTGCTATAGCTTTTTTCATGGTAGGTGTTTATTGAATATTAGAGTTGCTTACGCGGTTAATGTTACAGATGATAACGTGGTCGATAGTTTTGAGTTTATGATCCAAATGTACACACAGCCAGATCATAAGCAAATAAATTATCGGCGAAATGCGTCATAAAAACGGTGACGCGGAGGTAACCGGCGGTAAATTGCATGGATTCAATGCTATTGTATTACCCCCGGTAAAATTTTAATGACAGACAACCTAATCCTGCAGAGTATCGTAGCTTTGATAACAACAACATTAACAAATTAAAACCATCTGCCATGATCAAAAAATATTATCAACTGCTGCTTTTAGTTATCGGCTTTTCACTACTGATTACCCAATCCGGCTTTGCCCAAACAAAGATGCTGACAAAGGGAGATGCAGCACCTGTATTTACCGCCAAGGCCAGCCTGGCCGGCAGCGAATTTAGCTTTTCATTAAAGAAAGCCCTTGCTAAAGGGCCGGTTGTAGTTTACTTCTATCCGTCGGCTTATACTGGTGGCTGCGATGCCGAAGCGCACGAATTTGCCGAACAAAAAGAAAAATTCACCGCTGCCGGAACTACCATTATCGGTGTATCCGGAGATGATATTCAACGACTGAATAAGTTTTCTTCTGACCCGAGTTATTGTGCAGGCAAGTTCGCGGTAGCATCAGACGAGGGGGGCAAAATTGCACAAACCTATGGATTGGTGATGTCGCCGCCCAAAATTGGAATGAAAGATGTTCAAGGCCTGGAGGTTAATCACGGTTTTATCCCCCGTACTACTTATGTTATCGGCAAAGACGGTAAAATCATAGCTGTGTTTTCATCAGCAACCGATCACATTTCGCCTACAGACCATGTTGGAAAATCCCTGGCAATTGTAAAGGGGTTATAACGACAATTCAAGTTTATACAGTAGCCCTGCGCCTACCAAATTAAAAGCCTCCGATCAAAAGATCAGAGGCTTTTCGTATTAAGTGGATTGTTTATTCTGATACGATACTTGTGCCGTTTCTGCCAACATATATTGCTAAGTCCTGTTAGCCCCTGCACATTGTCCCGCGTGGCCCGCATATCTGTACGGGGTATTATTTAAGTTTGCACCAAGAACATTCAAAGCCATACCGGCAAATAACATTAACTTTAATAAACCATAGTAACATAATGAGCAAGATCATATTTGACAGCGGAATTTCACTTGATGGCTTTTTTGCAGGTGATAACAGGGGACCGGACAACCCGATGGGCGGCGTTTCGCCAAAAATCCACACGTGGATGTTTAAACAAAAGGCATTCTGGAAAAATATTAATATGGATGGCCGCGGTGAAGAATACGGCGCGGACAGCGTAATAATTGACGATGTGTTTGCAAGGACAGGCGCATACATTATGGGGAAACGGATGTTTGAAGAAGGCGAAGTACATTGGGCAGAAGATCTGTACAAAACGGATGTTTATGTACTAACACACGAAGAACGGGAACCATGGGTACAGAAAGGAACCACAACTTTCTACTTTATTAATGACGGTATAGAAAGCGCATTAGAGAAAGCAAAACAATCGGCCAAAGGCAAAGACATCAGGATACAGGGTGGTGCAGATACTATTCAACAATACCTGAATGCCGGGCTTGTGGACGAATTTCTAATTCACATTGCCCCTGTTTTTTTAGGGATCGGTATCCGGTTGTTTGAAGGTATTGACAAAGACAAATACGACATTCAAATTGCAGAGGTAATACCGTCTGACCTGACAACGCACCTGCGATACAAACTAACCAGGAAGTAAAAACAACTATCGTTAAAATTACTTACGGACAGTGATATTCAAAAGCCATCAATCTTTCAATTGGTGGCTTTTTGCGTTAAGGTGGTTTGTATATAAAAACATCCAAAAATTACCTTCAAATGCAACAAAATCAAAAGCATTTGCAACAAAATCGTAAGTACTTTTTCGGCGCTTCCTGTTTCTTTGTGCCCATCAAAAGAAACTTATTTTACCGCTGTTACTACGCACTTCTCGTTTAACTACACGTACACTTATAAATAGATATTATCACCTTAAACCTTTTCAAGTTTTTCAGAAATTATCTTGTTGTCTAAAAATGGCGACAAGGTATTTCTGAAAAGAAACACAAGCCCAAAGCCGATCATAGAAAGTGCAGCACTAATTGCTCCCATTCTTCCTGTAAAGACACATTAGGGCGGGTTTTATGTGCCTTGCTATACCAATAATCAGCGTTCCATATATCTCCTTCTTTACGGTGCAGGTAGGCATGCACCCATGCCGATTCGCGGTCTGTTAAATGATCAACTTGGGCATGAGCCCGTTGCCAATCGCCTTTGCCATCATACCAAAGGCTTTTTAGCGGTACGGATAGGCCATTATCCGGTTGTGCCAAACTCAATGATTCTTTAAATTTTGCCAATGTTTTCATAAGGCACTACTGTTTATTGTATTACAATTTATCTTCTCAATCCATCCGCTTAACCCATTGGCTTCGCCAGGCTGGCGCCTCGAAAGCGTCTGCAAAATATTGTGTTTCATGCACCACCTTACCGTTATTAAACTCCATAATGCTTACTGTATATGCTGATTGACCCTGATAATTGATGGTATACTCTGTAATCCAAACATCACCCTGACCCACAATACGCTTAACCTTAAAACCCGATGGCTTTCCCGGGTGATGGCTCCGTAATGCCTGTAAATTGCTTCTTCCCATGATACGCTCTCCCGATTGCGGGTAATCACAGATCACGCCATCATCGTAAATATCATGTTCCGCGTTTATATCTCCTGCTGCAGATGCATGCCAGTGTGCATTCAGGGCTTCGCGTATTTGCTTTTCTTCCATGGCTTGTTGTTTTTCCAGATCTAAATTAAGCCATACAGATATGAATTATTGCATTTGTCGCAATTAACCCTTTAAATGTCCCGTATACCCCCGACTGCTTTCTGCTTATTCGTTTAAATTTGAATAATAAATCAATTACTTATGGCAGTCATTAAACCACACATCTGGTTCGACCAGGACAAAGCTAAAGAAGCAGCTGAATTTTATACATCGCTAATGCCCGGCTCGGCGGTTGACTATGTTAACCATTTCCCGGGACCCGGCGTAGAATGCGAAATAGTGGAATTTACCCTTGCGGGCCAGCCTTTTCTGGGGATAAGTGCCGGACAGGGGCTAAAAATAGATCCTTCTATCTCATTCATGATCAACTTCGACCCCTCGCGCGATCCTGATGCCGCAAAACGCATCGATGAAGTATGGAATAAATTAACCGAAGGCGGAAATATAATGATGCCGCTTGACCGCTATCCATTTAGCGAACGTTATGGCTGGGTGGCTGATAAATACGGCGTATCATGGCAATTGATTCTTACCAACCCAACGGGCGAGGAAAGGCCGGTGATAGTTCCATGTATGATGTTTACAGGCGACGTAGCCGGCGATGCAGGCAAGGCAATGGACTTTTATTGCTCGGTATTTAAAGACGGCAAGCGCGGCACCACCGCTCCGCGCCCTGAAGACATGGGGCCTGACAAAGCCGGAACACTCATGTATGCTGATTTTTATGTAAACGGTACATGGCTTGCCGCTATGGATAGCGCTCACCCACACGGTTTTGCATTTAGCGATGCAGTATCGCTATTGATACCCTGCGAAACACAGGAAGAGATAGATCACTACTGGTCGGCGCTTACAGAAGGGGGTAAACCCGGTCAATGCGGCTGGCTGAAAGATAAATATGGTGTATCATGGCAGGTTGCATCCACAGTAATGTTTGATGCGCTGAAAAATGGCAACCGTGAGCAGGTAGAAAGTGTCCTGAAAGTCTTTATGAGCATGACAAAGGTTGATGCCGGCGCGCTGCAACAGGCTTATGATAAGGCTTAAAGCATCTTTTTAATCGCTTTAAACCAACAGGCCTTTCAGAGATGATCTGAAAGGCCTGTTTTGTATATGGTTACCTGTTTTCTATAATCAAGGGCAGGCGATGGAATTATTTTCTTCATTCGAGGCAATTAATATATTCATATCTGCGTAGTGCATAAGGAGCGTGTTTAAAAATGAAATCATTAATTTAGACGCTTCTATTAGACTATGATTGAAACAATAAATGGGGCCTGGGCTAAGCTAATAGGTAATTCGTCGGTTTTTTCTTTAGAAAGCAGGATCTTTCACTCCATTAGCATGGGTTTAATGGTGCTGGCTGCGCTCTATATTCCTTATAATCTTTTCGCCGGTCTTTATGTGGCTGCCTTGTCCGCGCTTTTGGTTAGTTTGATCTTTTTGTATCAATACTACAATTCGCGTTTTAAGCAAAACCCCCACAGCAGCATTTTATTCGGCATAACAGCGATAGTCATATTTTCAATTAATTATTTTGCTAATTCGGGCATTAATGGCTCAACTGATATTATATGGCCGGCCTATTTGCTGCTGGTGTTTGCCATTTCACCTTACCGTCAGCACCTGGCGTGGTTACTTGCTTACATTGTGCTTTTCCTGGTTTTACACCTGGTGGCTTACTGTAACCCTATGTGGGTAAAGCACCCGTTCACTGCCGGAAAAGGGGAACTGATTGACAGGATCACAGCTTTCCCGATGCCGGTGATAACCATCTACATCGTTATTAAATACCTGCGCAAAAACTACGATAAAGAGCGCGTAGCAGCCGAAGAAAAAGCCATAGCTATTGAAACCCAGAACCGGCAAATATTACTTCAAAAAGAGCAGATAGAAACAAGCGATGCCGAAAAGAATAAACTGATGTCCATCATATCGCATGATATGCGGGCACCGCTGCATAACATTCAAAGTTACCTGCAATTGCTTAACGGAAATCATTTAGACAGCAAAATACGCGTAGCGATAGAACAGGACCTGCTTGCCGCCACCAACAGCACAATGGATATGCTTACCAATTTGCTGCAATGGTCTAAATCGCAAATGGAAGGCCCGATGGTTAACCTGGCACCTACAAATCTGCTGCAAATCATGAAAAGCACATTAGACATGGGTATTATGCAGGCTAACAAAAAAGGCATTGCATTGAACTACGAAATTGACCCGGCGCTGGTGGTAGTTGCTGATGTAAATATGCTGCAACTGGTAGTACGTAACCTGATCAGTAATGCCATTAAATTTACCCACAACAATGGCATGATCAACATTACCGCGCAACCGGAGGGGCAGATTTGTAAGATAACCGTCAGCGATAACGGCAAGGGGATAGCACTTGATAAACAGGACAAAATATTTTCTTTAACTGCCCAGCCCGACTTTGGTACAGATAACGAAAAAGGGGTTGGCCTGGGCCTTACCTTATGCAAAGAGTTTATAGAGCGGCAAAACGGTAGTATAGGCTTTGAAAGCACACCGGGACAGGGTTCAAGTTTCTTTGTGTATATACCGTCGGCTGTTTAAGATGATTTGCTTAGCTATTTATAAGGCGGTCTGATAAAACTTTTCGGCATTTTGCCTGAACTGATGATTAGCCGTTTTGCTGATGTAGATCATGTGCCCCGATTCATAGTGATCTATGCTGATATTGCCGCGTAGTTGAGGCGACAACCCCAGGTGATCTATCACATAAGCGGTTGTGTTAACCGGTGTTGCCAGGTCATAATAACCGGCAGCTATATTTATTTTAAGCAGGGGATTTTGGACCATCACCTTTTTTAATGTCTCAGAAATATCCAGGTAACTGTTTGTTTTGCGGGTACCATAATCCCAGTCGCCAATTGCGACCGTTGCTTTGTAGGGCAGGTTATTTTGATACTGCAGGCCGTTGACAATGTAATTGTTAAACGCGTGGGTAAATAAACCGCGCAAGTTATTTTCGCTGGGGTCTGCGTTAGCGGCAGCACCTGTAAAGCGGCTATCAAATGTGCCTATCGTCAAACTGTCTGACCTTAATAATGCCCGGCAAAACTGGTTATCAGTAATTCGACCGTGTGCACGGCGAAGTGTTTCTTCAGATAACCCGGTAAAATAATGAAGCGAATCGATCACTTTATTGGTTAGGCTTTCCGGCGCAGAATTACCCTCACTTAAAAACAAACTGTAAGAACCCCGGGCAAACGCCGTTACTTTGGCAACCAATTGTTGAACAGGCAATTGTTGTAGTGCCGGTGCTAATCGGTGATGGTATTGTGCCGCTGCCGCGTATGATGGCAGGTAATAACTATAAGGTTGCTGATTGGTATCATTAAATTTAATGAGCTGGTAGTTAAGCGCCGGCGAAATAAGCGTAATGCCGTTTAATGTTACCTTATAATTATCCTGTAAATATTCGGCCAGGCCAATAGCGCGTACGGCACCATAGCTTTCGCCGGCTAAAAACTTAGGGCTGTTTTGTCTGTTGTTTTTTTCTAAGTATAGCCTGATAAATTCACCTATAGATGCCACGTCATTTTTATAGCTATAAAACTGTTTAACGTTTACATCTTCCTGCGCGCGGCTGTAACCGGTAGCCACCGGATCAATAAAAACCAGGTCGGTAAAGCCCAGCCACGAATACGGATTATCGGCATAGGCCTCTGATTTTTCGGGCGCATCGCCTTTATCATTCTTAAACAATACGCGCACCGGCCCAAAGGATCCCATATGTAACCAGATAGCCGCAGAACCAGGGCCGCCATTAAAAACAAAGGTTACCGGGCGGGTATTATCTGTAGCGTTACCTGCCGTGTAAGCCACATAAAATATATTGGCCAGCGGTTTACTTTGCTTATCAACAAGTGGCATATAGCCTGTTGTTGCCTTATAATTTAAAACGTTTTTGCCTGTATGCAGCACATGATCAGTTATAGCCAACTGCCCGGCATTATAGCCCCCCATGCTATACCTGGCATTGCCCCACGAGCTAAATAATAGGGTGACAGCTGCGATGAACACTAACAATACCAGGTTGCTTTTTAAGCTATTGTGGGGGTGATTTATGAGCGATATCAACCGTTTTGATGGTTGACGATGTGACGTTGACATGGAAACTTTATTAAATAGAAAACTCGATTGTTATTGCAGCAGGGCTGATAGGGTATAGCCTTGCTTAAAAATTTAACAACAACAGCTACACATGACCTTTTGAGAAAAGGACATTCGGGTAGTGAACAGCGTTCTATTTAATAATACGTTTATCAATTTATATTAAATCTATAGTTCTTATAGACAATGCAAATATAGATAAATATTTAACAAAGAAAACTTTCCGTAATTATTTAAATATGCTAGTAAAGGATGGGGATGACCAACATTTATCCATACCAACGGACTATATTGCTGTCCCGCAGTTCCTATCCGAGAGATCCGCAAAGCAAGAGTTTTCATTATAATGCTTTTATTATCAGATATTTATCGGCATTTAACTTACATTTTACTGACTTATAAGTTGTTTCATTTTGTTTCACTGTCTTTTTTTAAAAGACTAATAACCAAACGATTAGCTTAACATCTTGTTTCACATGTTTCATTTGTTTCACACTCGAGTGAAACAAAACATTATTTTTATGGCCCAATGCAAGCGGTGCATCGCCCGGTTTATACCTAAGCCTTTGTTAAGTTTTGCGCCCATCGCAAAGACAAGCATCCCGTCAGACTAGTTTTTCTTTAGCGGGAAATCGGTTTCAGGGCGCAAGCTTATATTTGCTGCAGTTGGGAAATTAGCCGGGACAGCATAGGTAACTTTTTTAGTTGCCAGCCATTCCGCTACGCGGATCATGGTAGTTTCAAAGCCGACGCAACGGTATGCCGGCGGGTATACGTCACCGGGCCATAAATGCCCCATGCTGGACGCATAAACCCGGCCCTTGCCATATTTAACAATCCATTCAACCGGCCATATTTTATGTGTTACACTATCGGTAGCTACAGACAGTACGGTTAAGTTTTTTGCAGGCCCACGCGCGTACCTGTACACTTCCATAGAAACAGTTTTCCATTTTTGCGGATAGTCCATGTTGATGGGATGCCTGTTGATTATATTGATGACAGCATTAAACCGTTCACCGTGGTTGGTGCCCTCGCCCTGTCCGGGCGCGATGGAATCAATATGGTTATTAGCATCAAATTGCAAAGCATACCCAACATCTTTTGATCGCCAGCCAAGGCCGATCATGTCGTTATAAGCCGGCCAGTCCGGAAAGGCATTGTTGGCAGAATGAAGCACATAAAGGCCGCCGCCATCCCGTACATATCGCTCCAGGTGCTGTTGTACCCGCACCGGCCATTTTAATGCAGGGCTTTGAATATTATTGGTATTTTGAATCACCACGTCATAGTTTTCAAACTGCGGATCCCAATTTTCCCAGGCGGGATCATCGGGAGTGCCCGGAGTTGTGGATACAGACACGGTAAAAAGCTTTGATTCTTCGAGGATCTGTTTGGTTAACGCGCTGGTTTGTTTCCAGTCGTGATTACTAAACCCATCGACGATAAGCACACGGATCAGTTTTTTATGTCGCTGCGCTGCAGCATAGAAACTGCAACCGAGTATTACAAACAATACGTACCAGATCTTTATCCGCATGGCTAAAGGTAAATTAATTGATCAGGAATGCGTAGGGAGATGGTCGGCCGTACAAAAATATTACAAATGTGAAGTTCAGATATGACGTTATTACCCTTGTTAACAATTTGCTTTAGAATCGTACCCAATATCAAAACAACAGTCCTGCTCGATCAAAACATTACATAAAATACTTAACCGGGTTGGTGTTAACACTGGTTAAACGCATGGGCAGATCAGTAAACTTTTTGCGGATCAGATCATATAACAATTGCTGGGTAAACTGCTCGCTTTCATAATGGCCTATGTCAGCTATGATGGTTTTGCCTTCAGCATCAAAAAACTCGTGGTATTTATAGTCGGCTGTAACAAAAATATCCGCGCCCGCGCTGATGGCTTGCTTTAACAAAAAGCCGCCCGCCCCGCCGCAAACTGCGACACGTTTTATCTGCCTGCCGGTAAACGTGGTATGCCTGATCACATGGGCATGCATCTTTTCTTTTAAGTGATACAAAAACTCTTCGGCATCCATGGCGTGTTCCAGTTCGCCTATCATGCCCGAACCCACCTGCTGGTGCTGGTTGGTCAAGTTATACAGGTCATAAGCTACTTCCTCATACGGATGCGCCAATACCAGCGCTACCAGGATCTTGCTCTCCAGGTTGGCGGGATAAACGGTTTCTATCCGGGTTTCCTCTTCGGTATGGCGCACGCCGGGTACGCCAACGTAGGGGTCGCTGTTTTCATTGCCTTTAAATGTGCCGGTACCATCGCCGTTAAAGCTACATTCGCTGTAGTTGCCAATATTGCCCGCCCCGGCATGAAACAAAGCGTTGCGTACCTGGTCTACATGGCTGGTAGGTACATAGGTAACCAGTTTCTTTAAAATACCGTGTTTTGGCGATAATATGCGAAGGTTCTCTAATCCTAAAGTCTCGCCAATTTTAGCATTTACACCATCAAGCACGCTGTCCAGGTTAGTATGTATAGCATATAACGCTATGTTATTCCTGATAGCTTTTTCAACCACCCGTTCCACATAGGTTTTGCCGTTAAAACGTTTCAAGCCTTTAAAAACTATTGGGTGGTGCGATACAATCACCCGGCAATTGGTGGCAATGGCCTCATCAACTACGGCCTCGATACAATCCAGCGAGATCAGTACCTGGTGGATATCCTGGTCGGGATTACCTACGATCAGGCCCGCGTTATCATAATCTTCCTGGTAAGCAGGCGGGGCGATAGTTTCAAGGTGAGCGATGAGCTGGGATAGTTTCATTTGAAAGGATTAAAAAGACTGATTTTTGATTGCATAGATGGTTTTATAAAAGTATCAAAAATCCTTAAACAAGTAAAAGACGCAAGGTCTTTTTGCGTCTTTACAGTTTCGAATATATGATAGATCGAAGCGCAGGCATGCGCCCCTACAGGTTATTAGCTGCTCATTTTGGCAATGTTGTAGCTGTTAAAGGCTTGTTTTTGGTTATATTCCAAAGCCAGTTTCTTATGGTTTACCAGGTCGACAATTGAACCGATAAAACATAAGCCTGCAGTGAACAAGTAAAGTATACCCATTCCTATCTGGCCGGTAATGAACCTTTGCAGGCCCGGTACCAAACACAGGCCGATGATACAGAATATCAGCATATCCTGGGGGCTTTTACGTTTACCGGAGTAAACCATGTAAAAATATTTTTTTTGTTCGTCATTAAGTCCGGCAGTAGCCTGTTGTAACAGAGCTAATTCTTCAGATGAAATGCCTGAAAGGCTCATATACGGGTTTTGATTCATATCCATGATTTCTATAGTTTAGTTTTTTTGAGTGATTTGTTTATTATTTATACCCCAAAACTAAGATAGTATTAAATATCGGCCTACGCAAAATGGGCAGGGTGAGCTAACAAATCGGTAAGGAAAGGAATTTGGACGGTGAAAACGGTTAGATTATTTAGAGGTATCGGTGAATTAGCCGTTATACATCAAATTTATACTCCTGCTTTGGCACAAACAAACGTCGCCCCAAAACAAAAATACGGTAACCAATTATACCCAACGCCGGTACGCCCAGCCAGTGCGCATGCCATGACTTGGCAAGATTACCATGCAGCAACCACGATATGGCATGCCCTATGCCGCAGCCCGGGCACCAGGTTATACCCATCAATTTTAACGGGCATAGGGTGTATTGCGATTCAATAGAAGGATCGGCAACGGCCAGCGCTATGATGGCCGTTACCCAGAATATAAGCTCGAAATTTGCTCTTAAAAACTTAATCAACTTTGTTTGACTTTGTTGCCAGTATCAAAGATACTGCTAAAGCCGATAATAATCCAATTAACAAAGCAGCGAACATACGGCCGGAGAATACGGCAAAATTATTGGCCACCTGTATATAGTTAATGTAAACTATCCCCGCAAAAACCGCCAGGATACCACCGAATAACAATATTTTAAAGCTTTGTATCAGCGCTTCTAAAAATCCCATATTTCCTTTGCAATCAACAGCGCGGTAGTTGCTAATCCCCAAAAACAAACCTATTATTGGTATCAGTATTGAAATGTACTCAAACGGCGCTGTTTTTTCGGTTACAGTATCATAGCCCAGCGCGTGTGTAACAAATAGCCAGATGGCACTCAGGACGCCAATTACCACGCCCCATGTTAATGCATTTTTCATCTTATTAATATTTAGGTTAAAAGTTGTGAGTTTAATCTAAATACGTACCCGTATGATGATACGTTGTTTAAACTATCATAAAAAGGAATTAAAGCAGCATATTGTTTTAACCTGCCGATATTTTTGGTGGTATAAGAAAAGGCTTTTAAATTTATTGAATCTAATAAGGTTATCCCCATGAAGAAAATACTGTTCTTACTGCTAATTCTGCCCCTATTGTCATCCGCCCAAAAAGCTGAAGATTACGTCAGGCAGGGAAACGAAAAGTTTGATAAACAAGACTATACAGAAGCCATAAAATTATATGACCAGGCAGTTGCGCTCGACAAGTCATTCGGTGACAGTTATTATCACCGCGGCCTTGCCCGTTTTGAACTGAAAGATTACCAGGGCGCTATAAAAGACTATACGTCGGCCATTTCAATTAAAAATGACAACTCGATCATGTTTGACCACAGAGGTAGCGCAAAGCGTTACGCTAATGACATACCCGGCGCTATTGCAGATTATGATAAAGCAATAGCATTAGATTCAACCAATTCGGTAGCATATTATAACCGGGGGACAACAAAAGCGGCAATTAAAAACTACAGCGATGCTATTAAGGATTACGATCATGCTATCAAAATTAATCCGGATTTTGTCGATGCTTATTTTAACCGCGCCAATTCTGAACAATTTATAAAAGATTATCCTGCAGCAATAAGCGACTATGACAAACTCGCTGAATTAAAGCCCAGGGCAGATATTTATTTACTGAGAGGATTATTAAAAGTAAAACTTAGCGATAAAAATGGTGCTATTTCAGATTTTTCAAAAGCTATAGAAGAAGATCCGGAAAGGTCTGATGCTTACTACAATCGTGGTGTAATGAAAGCTGATTTAAAAGATCTGTCGGGTGCTGTTGCTGATTATAATAAGGCCATTGCCTTGGACGAAAAACACCAGGGCGCATATATTAAACTTGGAGCCCTTCTGGCCTCGACCGGAAACTTTAATGATGCGATGACTAATTTTGATAAGGCGCTTGCGCTAAACCCTAATAATGCCGAAGCGTATGCCAACAGGGCACTTGCAGAAAATTATAAGGGCGATTTTGATGCCGCTCTTGCTGATTGCAATAAAGCTATCTCCATAACAGACACCCTGGCTATAGCCTACAGTAACAGGGGTGTCGCAAAAAATCAGCACAAAGATTATAAAGGAGCAATTGCTGATCTTAAAAAAGCTATTGCTATGAATCCAAACGATGCGGTTGCGTTCTTAAACTTAGGAAACTCATACAACTTTGCGGCTAACTATGGCACGGCCATACAATGGTATAATGAGGCTATTAAACTTAATCCTAATTATGGTAACGCATATAACAACCGCGGTATAGCAAAATACTTTTTTGGCGATAAAAAAGGGGCATGCGCCGATATTAATAAGGCAGCCTCTGTAGGATTTTCGGGGGCTAAAACCAGCCTGGCAAGATATTGCAGGTAACAACAGGCTTGTATCAAACTCTTTTTGCGTATATTTGCGGCAGTTTTGAACATCCGTGATATATTAGAAAGATATAAAGCTGATGACAGGATAAAGACGCTGGCTACCGCTCTTAACGCGTCAAAAAATCCAAGGATACAGCTTCGTGGTTTGGTCGGATCGGGTGATGCGACCATGGCGGTAGCATTGTATTTTTTGCAGCACAAGCACATGGTGTTTGTGTTACCAGAACGCGAAGAAGCCGGCTATTTCCAGGCCGACCTGGAAAACCTTACCGGTAAAGAAGTTCTGCTTTTCCCTTCCTCATACCGCAAACCGTTTGAATTTACCCAGCCCGACAGCAGTAATGTTTTAGCGCGCGCCGAGGTATTGAATGAGTTAAACCACTCATCAGAGTTTGGACAGCTCATTGTAACTTACCCGGAGGCGCTGGCCGAAAAAGTAATAGACCGTGCATCACTTGAAAAAAACACGCTCGAGATAGCTGTTACCAATAAGCTCAGCATTGATTTTATCAACGAGTTTTTGGTGGAGTATGATTTTGAACGGGTTGACTTTGTTTATGAGCCCGGGCAATTTTCTATCCGCGGGGGCATTGTAGATATCTTCTCTTTCTCGCACGAACTGCCTTATCGCGTTGAGTTTTGGGGCGACATGATCGAATCGATCCGCACGTTCGAGATCGAAAGCCAACTGTCTGTAGAGCAGGTTAAAAGTATCACCATCGTACCAAACGTACAGTCGAAGTTTTTAACCGAAAGCAATATCTCATTGCTTGAATATATCGACGACGATACCCAGATCTGGATAAAGGACGTACAGTTTACGTTCGATATTATCCAGTCAGGTTATAAAAAGGCTACCCAGTTATGGAAAGCGTTATCGGCCGACGAAAAGAACCAAAACCCCGAATGGATAGACCCTAAATTTGGCTTTACCGACGAGAAACTGATTGCCGACCAACTGCATGACTATGCCGTTGTTGAGTTTGGCAAGCAATTCTTTTACCAGCCCGACGCGACCATGAGCTTTGACATGCGCCCGCAGCCATCGTTCAATAAAGATTTTAGCCTGCTGATCCACAATTTTAAGAATAACGAGGCCGAGAAGATCGAGAATTATATCCTCACCGATTCGGCACGACAGGTGGAGCGCTTGTATGCCATTTTAGAGGATCTGGATAAAACCGTAAAATTTACGCCGATCAGCATCAGTATCCGCGAAGGGTTTGTTGACCGCGAGCAGCAACTGGCTGCTTATACTGATCACCAGATCTTTGACCGCTATTATAAATACAAGCTTAAAAAAGGTTACCAGCGCTCGCAGGCTATTACGCTTAAAGAATTGCGCGAACTCAAGCCCGGCGATTACGTTACCCATATAGACCACGGCATAGGCAAGTATGCGGGCCTTGAAAAAGTTGAAGTTGCCGGCAAGCAGCAGGAAATGATCCGGCTCATTTATGCCGATAACGACCTGTTATATGTCAATATCAACTCTCTTAACCGTATCTCAAAATACAGCGGCAAGGAGGGTACCATCCCAAAAATGAACAAGCTGGGTACCGACACCTGGGAGAAGCTGAAAAAAACCACAAAAAAAAAAGTTAAAGACATAGCCCGCGACCTGATCAAGCTTTATGCTGTGCGTAAATCGCAGCAGGGTAATGCTTTTTCGCCGGACAGTTACCTGCAAACCGAACTGGAAGCTTCCTTTATTTACGAGGATACTCCCGATCAGGAAAAAGCTACTACCGACTTTAAAAAAGACATGGAAGCGCCACACCCTATGGACCGCCTGATTTGCGGCGACGTGGGTTTTGGCAAGACTGAAGTGGCCGTTCGTGCGGCGTTTAAGGCTGTTGCCGATAGTAAGCAGGTGGCCATTTTAGTGCCGACTACTATCTTAGCAGCACAGCATTATAAAACGTTTAGCGAACGTTTAAAAGGGTTCCCCTGCAATATTGATTATGTTAACCGGTTCAAATCAAGCAAGCAGATCAAGGAAACTTTAGAAAAACTGAAAGAAGGTAAGGTAGACATCATCATAGGTACACATCGCCTGGTGAGTAAAGACGTTAAGTTTAAGGACCTGGGCTTGATGATCATTGATGAGGAGCAAAAATTTGGCGTAAGCACCAAGGAGAAGCTTAAACAAATGCGCGCCAATGTAGATACGCTTACCTTAACCGCTACGCCGATCCCGCGTACTTTGCATTTTTCGTTAATGGGTGCGCGCGATTTATCTATCATATCAACTCCGCCGCCAAACCGCCAACCGGTGGTTACCGAGCTGCATGTATTTAACGACAAACTGATAAAAGAAGCCGTAGAGTTCGAATTGGAACGTGGCGGTCAGGTATTCTTTATCCACAATCGCGTGAGCGATCTACCCCAACTGGGTGGAATGATCCACAGGCTGGTGCCGGGTGCGCGCGTGGGTATAGCGCACGGACAGTTAGAAGGCGACGCGCTGGAAGACGTGATGTTAAAGTTCGTGAATAACGAGTACGACGTACTGGTTACCACCACCATTATCGAAGCCGGACTGGATATCCCTAACGCCAATACCATCATCATTAACCACGCCCACATGTTTGGCCTGAGCGATCTGCACCAGATGCGTGGCCGCGTGGGCCGGAGCAACAAAAAGGCATATTGTTACTTGCTGAGTCCGCCACTATCAACGCTTACCAACGAGGCCCGTAAGCGCCTGAGCGCCATCGAAGAATTTAGCGACCTGGGCAGTGGTTTTAACGTGGCTATGCGCGACCTGGACATCCGCGGCAGCGGAAACCTGTTAGGTGCCGAGCAAAGCGGTTTTATTGCCGAGATAGGTTTCGAGATGTACCATAAGATATTGGATGAAGCCATCCATGAATTAAAGGACGACGAGTTTAAAGGCCTGTTCCCTGATGATAAACCAAGACCGTTCGTGGCGTTCACGCAGATAGACACCGATCTGGAAATTTTGATCCCTAACGAATACGTAACAAGCTTATCAGAACGGTATAATCTATACTCGGAATTGTCAAAACTCGAAAACGAGGCCGAGCTACAGGCGTTTCAACAACAGTTGCATGACCGCTTTGGGCCGATACCACCGCAAGTAAACGACCTGTTAAATACCATGCGCCTGCAATGGATTGGCCGGGCAATCGGCTTCGAGAAGATCTCATTAAAAAAGGGTATACTGCGCGGCTACTTTATTACCAATCAGCAATCGCCGTACTTTGAAACGGCCGCTTTCCGCAATGTACTCAATTTTGTGCAGGCCAACCCACGCCGCACCAATTTAAAAGAAGTGAAAGACACGCTTCGTTTAAGTATTGAAGGGGTACAAGGTATTGATGAAGCCGTGGAGTTGTTGAGCGGGATGTTGGAAGTAGAGGAAGCCTAAGCCTCGTTCTATTGCCTGACGCCGCAAATAGAGAAAGTTGAGCATTACTGTTTTGTTGGCGGCTGCCAAATGTTAGGAAAAAGGGATAGAAATGCTCTCTTGGCGTTTAATAACCGGCCGCGTTGTTTAATTTGTGGCAAATTGTGAAAATAATATTCGGGCTCATAACTATATATCATTTGGTATCCGTCTCTGGTAATGGTTTCAAAGACATCACTAATTCCATCAGAGATATAAAATTCCTTATCTAAATATTGGTGAGCATCAACGTCATAGTATTTCCCCCATTTGGTTATAGCAAGTGTGTCGTTATTTAAGCCCCAGAAATTATTGCTGCTAAAAATAGATAGAATGCTATCTGCCGTGTACTTATTGATTAGTTCCTTTTTAATTTGAGGCTTATTTGGTGGGTCGTTACTGAAATTTGTTCGCAGACTATATACAATTTTGTAACGCTTTTTACCTTTAAACGCCAGGATCGTATAATAAAACTCATCCATTGACCAACCACCTTCATGATGATGTGAGATTACCAGGTCATATTTACCGGCAAATTCTTTGTAAAAAGGTGAGCGCTCAATGTAATAAGCCGTTGTATCTGGCTTCAATTTAGGTATCTGTGCATTAGCAATAAAAGCACAGTATATCAAAAAACTCGCGATTAAGAACCTTTTGAGGTTCATACCACCCGCTTATAAATCCCGTCCAAATTCCTGCCCAACTCCATATAATCTAAACCATAACCAACCACAAATTCGTTAGGGATCTGGAAAGCTACATGTTGCAGTTCTTCTACACTATATTCAACCGCTTCGGGTTTTAAGAGTAGGGCAACCACCGTTACCGATGCCGGTTTGCGCTCTTTAAGCCTGTCCACAAAATAGTCGAGTGTGTTGCCGGTGTCTACAATGTCTTCAACTACTATAACATGGCGATTGGCAATGTCAACCATCAGCTCAACATCATGGCTTATTTTTCTGGAACTGGTGGTACCGCCGTGATATGACGATAGCTTGGTAAAAGCGGTTTCGCAAGGCACATTTACATGGCGTACCAGGTCGGCCATAAACATGAAACAGCCGTTAAGAACACCAACAATTATGGGTGTTTTATCTTTATAATCAGCGTTAAGTTCGGCAGCAATTTCTTTGATCCGGTTTTGGATCTCTTCGGCAGTTATTAATGGTTCAAATTCCAAATCGGCTATTTTTATGTTCATCGTTATATTATTAAGGTGTAGCCCAGTAATCACCGGGTCATATTGGACAAACCGGACACTTGTTTTGTTACTTGATAGTTAAGTTTAAATATAATATTACCTAAGCTATATTTTAAATTAAAGTATTAAATGTATTTATTTTAAGCGAAGCTATTATGATTCATAGCTGATGATTAGCTGTTTATTAATTCCCTATCTTTGCCACCCAATGATGGAATACCAGCTCTACACCTTATCTAACGGCATCCGGGTAATGTATAAATACGCGCCTTCGGCGGTTACACATTGCTGCCTGCTGGTTAACGCCGGTTCGCGCGATGAGTTGCCTCAACAGGAAGGTCTGGCTCATTTTATCGAGCACCTGTTGTTTAAAGAAACCGAGCGCCGCAACACTAACCAGATCCTTAACCGACTTGAAGTTGTAGGTGCCGACCTGAACGCTTATACTACTAAAGAATATACCTGTATACACGCATCGTTTTTAAACCCGTACCTTGAACGTACTATTGACCTGTTTGAGGATATTGTGTTTCACTCTACCTTCCCCGAAGATGAGTTGGAAAAAGAGCGCGGCGTGATACAGGATGAAATAGCCTCATACCTTGATCAGCCTGAAGAAGCTATCCAGGACGATTTTGAAGAACTGCTGTTTAAAGATCACCCCATCGGCAAAAACATACTAGGCACAACTGAAACCGTAGGCGCGCTTAGCCGCAATGATATGCAGCAATTTATAACCGCCAATTACAACACCAACGAGATCATATTTGCCGTCATAGGCGATTATGATTTTAAAAAGGTGACTAAACTGGGCGATAAATATTTTGGCGGCATAGCGCCTAATTATAATAAAAAGAACAGGGTTACGCCCAATGCCAATATCGGCGGCAGCCAGATCATTCATAAACCAATTTCGCAAACACATTGCATTATTGGCAACCAGGCCTATTCGTCATCGCACCAAAATAAAACCGGCTTGCTGTTGTTAAATAACCTACTTGGTGGCATGGGCATGAGCAACCGCCTGAACCTGGAGATCCGGGAGAAATATGGCATTGCCTACACCATAGAATCAAATTATACTGCCCTTACCGATACCGGTATCTTTTCCATTTACTTTGGTACCGATGCCGAAAAGGCGGAGAAGGCCGCAAAACTGGTGCATAAAGAATTAAAGAAGCTGCGCGAGCAAAAGCTGGGCACACTGCAATTACATCAAAACAAGCAAAAGTTTATAGGCCAGATAGCCCTGGCCGAAGAGAACCGCATGAGCCTGATCATATCTATGGCTAAAAGCCTGGTAGACTTTAATTATGTGGATACGCTGCCGCAATTATTCGAGAAAATTAACAATGTAACGGCCAATCAGCTGCTTGACATCAGCAATGAAATATTTGATGAAAGTAAAATGATGACGCTGCTATTTGAGCCTAAGCAATAAAGCTGTAATTTTGTATTCATGAAACTACCTATTATTGCATACGGCGACCCGGTTTTGAGAAGAAAAGCAACAGCTATTGAGCCTGCCGAGTATCCGCATATCAAACAACTGTGTGAGGATATGTTTGAAACCATGTACGCCGCCCGTGGCGTTGGTTTGGCCGCCCCGCAGGTGGGTATATCCATGCGTTTGTTTGTAATAGATGCTTCGGTTTTTGACGATGACGAACCGGAACTTAAAGATTTCAAAAAGGTTTTTATCAACGCGCAGATCCTGGAAGAGACCGGTAAAGAATGGTCTTTTAACGAGGGCTGTTTGAGTATCCCTGATATCCGTGAAGACGTATCTCGTCTGTCTACCATAAAGATCTCTTATTATGACGAGGACTGGAAACATCATGAAGAAACTTATTCAGGCATGGCTGCCCGCATTATCCAGCACGAATACGATCATATAGAAGGCAAATTGTTTTTAGATAAATTGAGTCCGCTGCGCAAGCGCCTGCTTGAAAAAAGGCTGAACGATATCTCTAAAGGTATTGTAGACGTGGACTATAAAATGAAATTCCCGGCAGTTAAAAAAGGACGATAGATTTTAGTTTGCAGTTGTTAGTTAGCAGTTTGCGATAAAGATCGGAACTAATTACCCGCGTTGCTTTTATCGCCGGCAGAGATATCCCTGATCAAACTCCCCCAGGCAAAAGGGTTAAGCAACGGATTGGTGATAGAGTGCGAATTAACCAGGTTGTTATGCATATCCTGCACGTTGATACCCTCGTTACCATAATGCGGCATAGAAGCCTCTAACGCTCGGATAGACGCAGGTGTAAGATTTTTACGGGCTATTTCCAGGTCGTCATCAGCTATCTTCATCGACAAGAAATCTTTCCTGAACTCATCTGTGGTGGCCCATGGGAATACCCGGAACACCGGCAGATTAATGATCTGCGGTTTAAGTAAAATGTCTTTTATTATACTTTTTGAAAGTACGTTAGCATCCAAAACAATAGTAACGGGGTTATAGCCTACACTGCTAAAACGGATGGTATCCTGCTCATGCGCTACGAAGGAAAAATAGCCTTCATAATTGGATATAAAAACCTGTTTGTGGGTAGTAAGGTTGGTAATGTTTACATAAGGCACAATAACGCGGGCACTGTCTGCATTGTGGGTAACGCCGCTAAACTGCACCAGCGGGCGCTCTGTTTGTTGCGCTAACGCTGTTACAGATATCAACAAAAATAATATGCCAAAAAGGTATTTCATTATGCTACTAAGCCTTTGCTATAATTACTAACAACGGGTAAAAATAGTTTTTAGTTTTTAAACTAAATAGTACTGCCGCTATGTGGATAACGATTTAACAATACTTAACATTACTTAGCGCATGTTCTCCGGCAATACAGCGTCCGGATCATCAATGTCGGTTAAGTTGATGGCCTCAACACCTGTAATTTCGGGCACAGCTTTTTGTATAGCACCCTCAATACCAGCCTTAAGTGTCATGATACTCATGGGGCAAGACCCGCATGATCCTAACAGTTTTAACCTAACCACATTGTCGGGTGTTATCTCTTCTATCGATACATTGCCCCCGTCTGTTTCCAGATATGGCCTTATCGTGTCCAACGCTGCTTCAACCCTTTCTAATAAACTCATTTTTACTAATTTATAAGTAAAGTTATTAATTATTTATAATATCTCCAGATAATACTTGCGCATTATTGATGGATATTTGTTGCGCCACCCGGTTTGCCATCTCGGTAAAGGCTCTTACCATCAGCTCATGTTCTTGATTTAATACAATGGGTTTACCAGCGTCACCGCTGTCGCTGATGCCTTTTATCAGCGGGATCTCGCCTAAAAACGGAACCTCCAACTGCTCGGCCAGCTTCTTGCCGCCGCCCTGGCCAAATATATAGTATTTGTTATCAGGCAGCTCGGCAGGAGTAAAGTAGGCCATGTTCTCCACAATACCCAGCAGTGGTACGTTTATGCTTTCCATCAAAAACATACCGATACCCTTCTTGGCATCGGCCAGTGCTACAGCCTGCGGAGTGGTTACTATTACCGCCCCTGTAACCGGGAACGTCTGCGTGATGGTGATGTGGATATCGCCGGTACCCGGCGGCAGGTCAACCACCAGGTAATCCAGTTCGCCCCAATCGCCATCATTAAATAGTTGTTTTACCGCAGTCGATACCATTGGCCCGCGCCATGGCACGGGCTGGTTAGGGTCGGTAAAGAAACCTATCGACAGCAGTTTGATACCATACTTTTCTATAGGCTCAATGCGGGTTTTGCCTCCTTCATTACTGGCCCTCGGCTTGGCGCCTTCAAGGCCAAACATAATGGGGATGCTCGGACCATAGATATCAGCATCGATCAAGCCCACTTTGGCTCCGCTTTTGGCCAGGCCAAGCGCCAGGTTTACCGCTACGGTGCTTTTACCTACGCCGCCCTTGCCGCTTGCCACTGCTATGATGTTCTTAACCCCCGGCACACCGGTGTTCTTTTGTGTGGTAACGCGCGATGTCATGTTGATACTCACCTCAATCTCTTTGCTGATGAAATGACCTATGGCATTGCGGCAGGCATTCTCTATCAGCGCTTTAAGGGGGCAGGCAGGTGTGGTCAGGATAACCGAGAAGCTAAGGCGGTTGCCGTCGATCACGATATCCTGGATCATGTTAAGGGTAACCAGGTCCTTTTTCAGATCGGGCTCTTCAACATTGCTTAATGCTTGCAGTACTTGTTCTTTTGTAATGGTCATGACACGTTATACGAGTAACAAAATTACTAAAACCAACCGACATGGTTTGTCATACTAATGACTTTTTGATGGCGCTTTTATGGGTAGGTGTTTGAATTATGGCTATCAGATCAAATGATTTAAGGAACAGCTATTTGCTTAACGCAGGTGTAAGGTGTACCAAACTGAATGTGTCCCAATGGAACACTTTGGTACACCTGTTTTTGTAAACAACTGATAGTTAGTAAATTGATTTTGTAAAATTGATCTCATGATACAGTTTGGCACAGATTTATTCAATTTTTAATCGAAAACCGGTAGCGGCAGTAGCAAGAAAGCCTTCTTAAAATCTGCCGATTTTTAAGTTAAAAAATTTATCCGTGGCAATTTTTTGTTGCAGAAATTCAACAAATGGCAGCCTTTACGACGGTGAAAAACAGCAATTTACAATACTATTATAAAATAATTTAAAAAAGTTGTATCTTTGCCATCCGTTTATTATAAAAAGAAACAAGTATAAATCCCGTCAAAATAATGGAACAAACCGTAGAACAAAAGCTTAAAGCGTTATACGAATTACAAACCATCCACACTAAAATTGATAAAATTCGCCAGATAAGAGGTGAATTACCTATGGAAGTTGCCGACCTTGAAGATGATGTTGCAGGTTTGGAAACCCGTATACAAAAAATTAAAAGCGAGCTTGATGATTTGGAGGACGATATTGTTACCCGCAAAAACCTGATCAAAGACGCGCTGGCCAATACAAAAAAATACGAAGCTCAGCTTAACGAAGTAAAGAACAACCGCGAGTATGACGCTATTTCAAAAGAAATAGAGATACAAGGTTTGGATATACAGGTGAGTGAGAAAAAGATCCGTGAGTATGGTTTTGAGATCACATCAAAAACCCAGGTTTACGAAAAAGCGCTTGCCGACCTTGAGGCCCGCAAAAGCGACCTTGATGCCAAGAAAGACGAGTTAGGTACAATTACTGCCGAAACTGAAAAAGACGAAAACGAATTAAACACACAAGCAGAGAAAGCCATTGTAACTATTGATGAGCGTTTACTGGTTGCTTATAACCGCCTGCGTCAAAATGCTAAAAATGGTTTGGCTGTTGTTACCATCCAGCGCGATTCATGCTCAGGATGTTTTAACCAGATCCCGCCTCAGCGTCAGTCTGATATCCGTCAACGCAAAAAAGTTATTGTTTGCGAGCATTGCGGCCGTATCCTGATAGACGAGCAAATGGCTTTAGAAGCCGAAACCGCTACCGCCTAATTAAGCATTATATATATTTTACAGAAAAGCGCCCAAAAGGCGCTTTTCTTGTTTACAAATAATTATAATTACCTATATAAAATAGTTGTCTTTTATGCATGTACATGTACCCCATCAATTACGCTTTCTGCTTGCGTTTTTAGCCGTGATGATCATTATCAGTACATGGCTCATAATAAGAAACAATGGCACTAAAAGCGATTACTCACATGCCTCCGGTAAAATACTGACATTAACAAAAAGGCTTACCCCAAAATTGCCTTACAGTGATTATGGCTCCTATCGTTATCTTATCATTGAAAATTACCCTTACCCTTTTGAGATTTATAATGACGATCAAAATCCGCTTATCGACGGCTTAAAAAAAGGAGATATGGTTACGGCTTATTATTACGAAACCGATAATACACATGATGAGCGAATAAACCGTTTTTTACAATTCCTGCAAAAAGGTAATAAGATGTACGTCAAACAAAGAGAGTTTAATAAACAGATGGGGTACTATCTTATTATGTTGTGCCTGGTTTTTGCCTTGTTCTTTTACCGACTTTACAAGGCTGGTAAAATCCCATATTAGAATAAAACGGTTTGTATTATCTTATGTCTTACTTGCTTATTGAATAATTTGTTTTGCAATTTCTGCGGCAAAATCGTCAAGGCTTACCGTGCCGGTATTGCTCAAAATTATAATTGTCGATCCATCTTCCAGGATATGGAACAGCATGGCCTGCGCGCCCATGATAGAACCGGGCCTTTTTACAATGGTGAACATTTTATGGTTGATATCGTACTTTAAATAAACCCAAACACCCAAGCCGTATTCACCCAGTCCGGATGTAAACATTTGCTTTAATGTTTCCTGTTTCAATAATTTGCCTTTAAACAACGCGTCCGAAAATTTAAGGATATCATCGGCGGTCGAATACATTGCACCGGCGGCATACCAATTTTCCATATACACGGGCAGGTCACTTACCAATGCTTTGATATCGTCCCTGTAAAAGTAAGTGTCCGCCAAATTATCAGTAATTTTTGTCTGCGATAAAAGGCCCGAATTTTTCATTTGCAAAGGCTGCAGGATCTTTTCCTGCAAATTCTGTTCGTAAGTTTTTCCGCTTACTTTTTCAATAATCTTCCCAAGGATAATAAAATCCGCATTGTTATAATCAAACTCTTTACCCGGCTCTTTAACCAGCGGATCACTGCAAAATTTAGTCAGCAACTCATCAGATGTATAAGGCAACTGGTATTGCGGGATGCCTTTTTTCAAAACAGCATCTAAAGACGACGCGTTTTCATCAAAATTACGCATGCCCGATGTCATGTTCAGCAGTTGCCGCACGGTTACTTTACTGCCGCCATTCCCTTTATAATCGGGCAAGTAATTAATTAATGGCTTATCAAGGTCGATCTTTCCCTGTTCAACCAATTGTAGGACCAGCACGGAAGTAAACGCCTTGGTAATGGATGCTACCTTATATTTTGTATCGGGAGTATTGGGTATTTTAAACGCCAGGTTAGCAAACCCAAAGCTTTTTTTGTAAATGACTTTATCATGCTGTTCGATAAGAATAGTACCGTTAAAGTTATTCTTACCGGTAAACCGGTTAATAAATGTATCGACCTTAAGCGACTGCGCGGCAGCTATACCACCGGACACCAACAAAGAAAAAATCAGGATTAGCCTTTTCATATCCGGCGATATTCAAACGATATGCCGCCTGCATAAACAGCTGTTTTTAAATTAGTTATGAAGCATTAAGGCCTTTTAAGTGTTCGCTTGTGATACACTCAATGTTCGGTTTGAATTGAAGCTTAAACTTCAGGTTCAACATCATCCCCGGCCTCAATATATTTCTGATCCAGTTGCTTGTTGGCTTTGGCGCCCAGGCTTTTTATTTTTTCGGCGGTTTTGGTAAGGTTACCATTGCCTTCGGTTAGTTTATTAATGGCGTTATCGTAGGCACTTTGGCTTTGCTTAATGTTTTTGCCGATGCTTTCCATATCGGTAACAAAGCCTACAAATTTATCATACATGGCGCCGCTTAAGCGGGCAATTTCAAGCACGTTACGGTTTTGGCGTTCCTGTTTCCAGATACTGGCAATGGTGCGCAATGTAGCCAGCAGGGTAGACGGGCTGACTATTACTACCCGCTTGTCCCAGGCATCGCTAAACAGCTCGGCGTCTATCTGTACCGCGAAACTGAACGATGATTCTATCGGGATAAAAAGCAATACAAAATCCGGCGAGTTGATCTGGTACAGATCATGATAATTTTTTGACGAGAGGCCATGCACATGGCTGCGGATAGACTCGACATGCGCTTTAGAGAATAGTTTGCGCTCCTCTTCCGTTTCGCAATTTACCAGGCGCTCGTAAGCTATCAGGGATACTTTTGAGTCGATAATAAGGTGCTTATCATCCGGCAGGTCAATCACTACGTCGGGTTGAAGGCGGCTGCCATCTGCGCCGGTTAAACTGGCCTGCAGGCGGTATTCGCGGTCTTTCACAAGCCCCGACCGTTCAAGTACCCGCTCAAGAATAACCTCGCCCCAGTTGCCCTGTTTTTTATTATCGCCTTTAAGCGCTTTGGTGAGGCTGCTGGCCTCTTCGCTGATCAGTTTATTCAACGCCATCAGCTGGGTTAACTCGCCACGCAATAAATTGCGCTCGTCCGATTCAACTTTATAAACTTTATCAACCTTCTCTTCAAAAGATTTCAGGTTCTCTTTTAGCGGGCTTAGTATGGTATCGAGGTTATTGCGGTTAACATCAACAAACTCTTTCGATTTTTCTTTCAGCAATTTCTCGGCTACGTTCTCAAACTCTTTCTGAAATTTTTGCTGGATCTCCTGGATACTTTTTTCCTGTTCGCCCAGGCGTTCGCGCTGCGCCTTGAATGATTCTTCGGCTTTGGCCATCCGGTTTTTCTCGGTCACCAGTTCCTGGTTAAGTAAAGCGGTGGCCGCGTCGTAACGTTCGCGCTCGTCCTGCAGCAGTTTGTCGGCCTTGTCGCGTTCCAGGCTTAAACCCAAAGCACGTTCCTCGGCCTTGGCCAAAGAAATATTAAGCGCAGTGTTTTCATTCTTTAATCGCGCAACCTCATCTGCCGAAATACCATCGGCAGCGGCCGGCTTCTTTAAAAAAAGAAATACTGCAATTAATAATATAACAAGGGAAGCAACTAAAACGGCAACGGTCATTTTGATAAAAATATTAGCAAAACGAAGGTAGATAAAATGTACGAATGTGCAAATAGGCAGATGTACAGATATGCCTGCGCCTGTCCGTTTACTTATGTTTTTTAACAGGTTGGGGATGTGTGGTATCAACCAGCGGCGCGTCAACGGGTTGCCCGTTTGTACTGGTATCCGTACCAGCGGTCGACTCGGCAAATGGTGCGGCGGATCCGTTTATGGTATCAGAAGCGCCCGATGCGCCGTGCTTCGAGCCGGTATCCGGCTGGTCGTCCCCGGTTTTATGGATATCGCCATGGCAGGCAAAAAATAAACAGAGGCAAGGCACCAGCAAAACGGCAAATAACTTTTTCATATCAAGGGCTTTGATATGATAACATCAACTTACGACAGAGGTTTTTTTAAAATAACCGGGTAAAACTAAATGCCTTTAATTATCAGTTGCTTTTTCAACCCGCAGGCCTACGTCGCTTATTTCGTGCAGCGGGTTGTCGCGCATGTTTTGCTCTATCTCGATAGTGTAGTTGCCCTTAGCAGGAAATTTATAGTTTAACCTGAACGGGATCTGGTAGCTGTATAAATTGCCCGAACCCTGGCCAAGCCATTCGCCATCCGGGTTAGCCAGCTTAAACTCAAACCGGGTAGCCGATGATTTCTTGTCAGGATTGGTTTGACGGACCAGCACAAACAGGTTTGAGTACTTATAATCGGCAGTTACCCGCAGGTTAAGGTACAGGTTATATGGTACCTGCTCGTTATCAATATTAACAGCCTGCTTTATTTTATTGGTATAGGCCCAGTTGTTGTTAATGATCTCTACATTCTGGTCAACCACGGTATTTGCATCTTTACAACCCGCCCATAACAGCAAGTTTAAAGCCGCAATGCCGATGCATAGATATTTAAAAGCCACCTTCATTACCTACTGTTTTGGTTGATCGCCGCCACCGCCGCTATTGCCATCCGGGCGGTTTTGCCTGTTGCGATTACGGTTATTACGGTTCCTGTTGCGGTTAGGGTTATTGTTGCCGCCCTCCGGCTTTGGCCCCTGTTGCTTTGGCTGAACGCCCGCGTTTTGCGGCGCTGCTACATTTGCCGGCTTAGGCTGGTTATTATTAGGGCTGCCGTTTTGATTGTTAGGGTTCGGCTTATTTTTATTACGGTTCTTGTTTTTCTTTTTGGCATTACGGTTGCGCTCATCCAGGCGGGTAAGGCTGTCCTGGCCAACAACGTTTTCGTAATCCGGTGCTTTAACAAATTCTTTCTCCACCTCAACAAATACCAGCAAATCATCAGGTAAAACGCCGTCTTTGTTCATTTGCTGGATCTCTTTAACGCGGGCCAACGGCACGGCTATCCATGATTCTTCGCGCGGGTAGCTAAACCACATCTGTTTTTTAAAGATATCCGTTTTTTGCAGGCGGGCGTCGCCCTTTAAGGTCTTCAGGTAGTTTACATTATCAGGGATATGCTTTAAGGCATCCATGTAGGTATCCAGCTCATAATTTAAACAGCATTTTAGCTTGCCGCATTGTCCCGCCAGTTTTAGTGTGTTTAATGACAGGTTTTGGTACCGCGCAGCGGATGTTGACACCGTTTTAAAATCGGTTAACCAGGTTGAGCAGCAAAGTTCGCGACCGCATGAGCCTATGCCGCCCAGGCGGCTTGCTTCCTGGCGCATACCAATCTGGCGCATCTCTATCCTTATGCGGAAACTTTCGGCCATTTTTTTGATCAGTTCCCTGAAATCAACGCGGCCTTCGGCTGTATAATAAAATGTGGCTTTGCTTTTATCGGCCTGGTAATCCACATCGCTTAGCTTCATAGATAAGTTAAGGCTAAGGGCCAGTTTGCGCGCGCTGTGCATGGTTTCCCATTCCATATCCTTGGCGGCTTTCCACTTGTCCACATCGGCAGGTGTAGCGCGGCGATAGATCTTCTTTAAAACATCCTCTTCTTTAACACGGCGCTTGGTCATTTGCATGCGCACCAGTTCGCCGGTGATAGATACGTGGCCAATGTCATAGCCGCCGGTGTTAGCCTCGACAACAACAAGATCGCCGTTTTCAAGGTAAACGTTATCGTTATTTAAAAAGAACTCTTTGCGCGAGCCCTTAAATTTTACTTCAACAATTGAGAACGGTTTATAATTTACCGGCATATCCATGTGCGACAGCCAGTCGTAAACATCTAATTTACTGCAACCGTTGGTAAGGCATGACCCATTACTTTTGCAGCCTGCCGGCGAGCATCCGCCCCCCGTTGAGCAACTTCCACATCCCATAATTAATTCGCTATATATTGATTCCCTTGCGGGCTTGTTTTAAGTTTTAAAAAACCTATAATTTGTAAAGATACATCTAAAAATAAAATTTTAGGGTTTGCATTTCTTTCTACGTGATAATGTGCCTTTTCAAGCTCGTTTATTATGGCCTGGTTCATAGAAACCGTCATTACCGCTGTCATTTTTTGCGCGGTTTCCAGTTCGGCTGCCGGTAAATGCACCAGCTCGCCGGCGCCGGCTATTAGCAAACAGCACTCGCGGATAAAACTGATACCGTAGCGTAAAAAGTTCTTCTGGTTTTCACGGCCCATTTTAGAAAGCTGGTCGACAAACCCAACCAGCTCTATCCCCTTATTGGCAAAACAAAAGCGAAGCCATTGCACAAAAAGTGTATGGTAGCTTTTATTGTCCTGCTGCAGCATAATCAGCGCGTCGGTTAAATTACCGTTGCTTAAGTAGGCAATTTCGGCGGCGGCATGATCTGTCTGGTGCTGATGGCTGATGAGGTAATCTTTTATTTCATCATACCCTAAAGCCGGGATCTTGATCAGCTGCGTACGCGACAGGATGGTATTTAGGATCTGGTCCTGGTTTTGGGCGACTAACAAAAACAAGGTATTTGGCTGCGGCTCTTCAATGATCTTAAGCAGCGCGTTGCCTTCTTTATCCAGGTACTCCGGCAGCCAAAGGATCATGATCTTGTAATCAGACTCGAATGGCTTAAAGCTTAGTTTTTTAATGATCTGGTGGCACTCAGCAATATTGATGTTGGCTTGTTTGTTCTCGGCATCAAGGTATCCGCGCCATATGTCCAGGTTAAGATAAGGCGATGCTAAAAAAGCCTCGCGCCATTGTTCTATAAAAGTTATCGCGGTATCGTCTTTGTGTTTGGCAAAAAACGGGTAAGAAAAATGCAGGTCGGGGTGGGTTAGTTTTTGGTATTTACGACAAGACGAACATTCGCCGCACGAATCATCGGCCTGCTTATCCAAACATGATAGATATTGCGCATAAGCAACTGCCAGCGCCAAACTTCCCGATCCCTCAGGCCCTAAAAACAATTGCGCATGACTAACCCGGTTATCCTTAACCGAATTGATCAGCCGTTGCTTTATGGCCCCTTGCCCTACTATTTGTTTAAACTGCATTTGGTGCAAGGTAATAATTATGTTTAAAAGATTAGAGGTTGGAGATTAGAGATTAGGCGGCTTTGACAATAAAAGCAGGTCAATAAACCTATATTTGCCTTATGACAGGACCAATCTCTAATCGCTCATCACTAATCTCTGCGAAACCATGAGGATCATGGCCTTCGACTACGGCACCAAACGTATCGGCATAGCGGTGACAGATCCGCTGCAAATCATTGCCACAGGACTGGATACCGTTCACCCCAATAAGATCCTGGATTTTTTAAAAGCATACCTGCAAACCGAGCAGGTAGAGCGCTTTATTGTCGGTGAACCCAAGCAGATGGATAATACCCCGTCGCAATCGGCTATTCATGTAAAAGGCTTTGCTAAACTGCTAAAAAAAACTTTTCCGGCTATCCCGGTCGAAATGTTCGACGAGCGTTTTACATCAAAAATGGCATCGGCCACCATTGCCCAAAGCGGCATGGGCAAAAAAGCGCGCCAGAACAAAGAGCTGGTTGATAATATTTCGGCGGTGATCTTGTTGCAGAGCTGGATGGAGAAAAAAATTTATTAGTATATTCGATTTGATATAAAAAATATGACTACTAAAAATCAATTTGAAGAGATAAAACATATTAATGACATTGGCCAGGAATATTGGAGCGCCCGGGAATTATTTAAGGTTTTAGAGTATATAAAATGGGACAAATTCTTAAATGTCATAGATAAAGCAAAAGAGGCTTGTAAAAACTCAGGTCAAGGACCAGATGACCATTTTCCCCGGGTGGAGAAAATGGTGAAAATAGGATCTGGTGCTGTTAGAGATATTGGGGATTTACATCTATCGAGATATGCGTGTTATTTGGTAATACAAAATGCAGACCCTTCAAAAGAAGTAGTTGCCTTTGGACAAACATACTTTGCTGTACAGACACGGAAACAAGAGGTGTTAGAACAAGCATTTGAACAACTAAATAGTGAAGACGAAAAGCGTATTTTTCTGAGAAAGGAAATGGCCGAACACAATAAGCATTTAGCTGATGCGGCAAAAGATGCAGGAGTTATTCAACCATGGGAATACGCGATATTTCAAAACCATGGTTACATGGGTTTGTATAATGGATTAGGTGCAAAAGAAATTCAAGCTAAAAAAGGGCTGAAAAAGAGCCAAAATATCCTGGATCACATGGGGAGTACAGAATTAGCCGCAAACTTATTTCGGGCCACACAAACAGAAGAAAAACTTAAACGCGAAAAAATTAAAGGAAAACTGAAGGCTAATCAGGCACATTTTGAAGTTGGAAAGAAAGTTAGGCAGACAATTATTGAATTGGGTGGCACGATGCCCGAAGAGTTACCGACCGAGGAAAGCATAAAGAAAATAGATAGCCCCAATAAGAATCAGCTAAAAAAATAAACGGTCATTTTAGAAACAACACCTTCAAACCAACTACCTGCCTTACACAACGGGCGGGCTTTTTTTCGCCCTGCACAATAATTCTGAAGGGGCCTTCGCCGGCGGGTAATGGTTTTCCGTCTACGGTGTCGGCCAGTATGATCAGGCGGTCGGTATAGTTTTTATCCAGTTCGGCCAATGCAAAGGCTACTTCGTAGTTATCTGCGGCATCAACCAGTACACATTTGGTCAGGTTTTTTCCTTTCAGCGCGTCTTCCATGGTAACGCCCGCTTTCTTTAAAATATCTGATAAGGTAACACCTGTATAGGTGTGGTCAACTTTGCCGTCTTTGTCTTTACGTATTACGGTAGTTTGCGTAAACTGGTGCAGGGCGGCGGCATCGATCTCTAATGGTGTTACCACTTCGCCTGACACTTTAACAACCTGCGCAGAAACAATAAACGGCGCGAATATCAACGTGGCGATCAGTAATTTATAAAGCAGATTTTTCATGTTTTTGCAGGGTATTTATGTCTGCCTAAATTAGTGAAAAGCGGCTTTAAAACCCATTTATTTCAAAATGCCTATCTTTGCCGCATGGAAATTCTGCCAGACGACCTGCAATCGTACCTTAATGACCATTGCGACCCCGAGCCGGAGGCCCTGCAATTTATCAATAGGGAAACCTATTTAAAGGTACTAAAGCCCAATATGCTATCAGGGCATTACCAGGGCCGGGTATTAAGCCTGCTGAGTAAAATGATGCAGCCAAAACGCATTTTGGAGATAGGCACTTTTACCGGCTACGCAACCATTTGCCTGGCAGAAGGACTTACTGAAGACGGTATCATACACACCATTGAGGTTAACCGCGAATTAGAGGAAATGCTAAATCAACATTTTTCGCTAACAAGTGTGGAAAAAAAGATAAGGCCTCATTTTGGCCCTGCCGAACAGGTAATTGCCGGTTTAAGCGCCGAAATGTTTGATATTGTGTTTATTGATGCGGATAAAAAGAATAATTTACTTTACTTTGATTTAATATTTGACAAAGTCAGATCCGGAGGATTAATAATAATTGACAATGTTTTGTGGAAAGGGAAGGTTTATGGCGATGAAAAAGATGCCGATACCGAAAGTTTTCGCAAACTAAATGACAGGATCGCTGTTGACACAAAGGTTGAAAAACTGATTTTACCTGTGCGCGACGGCATACTGATCATCAGAAAAAAATAATTATGAAGAAAACCTTACTGATTGTAACGCTGCTTATATCATCTGTTGCAGCATTCGCCCAAAAGAACACCTCACAATCGTATATTGAACAGTTCAAAGATAATGCCATACAAATTATGCATGAAACCGGTATCCCGGCCAGCATCATTTTAGGTATAGCCATGCACGAGTCGGGCAACGGCAACAGCACTATCGCTCAAAATTTAAATAACCAGTTTGGTGTAAAAGGCGGCGGCGGCGCTGTATTTTATAAACATAAAAAGAAAGTAAGATCGTCTTATAAAAAGTACGATTCTATTTTAGACTCTTTCGAGGATTTTGCCCGCATCATTACCGAGCGCCAGCAACTGGGCCGCATATCAGACCAGCTTACCCAGTATGACTACACCAAATGGGTTAAAGGCATCCAGCGCAGCGGCTATGCCAGCAGCCGCAAATGGGCATCGCAGGTGTTAGGCATTATCCACAAATATCAGCTTAATGACCTTGATCAAACTCCTGCAGAAACGGCTCAAACCGCGCAGGTTGCACAACCTGATTCTATTGGTACTTATTTAAAGTAATAAAGTAATAAAACTTATTTTGGCAGAATGATTTATGCCAGTTTTCGCGCTTTTAATTTAAAGCAAAATATTAGCTGTTTATTTATTGCCGCGGTATTACTAAGCTCGTGCAGCGCGCACCGTGCAGCCCTTACCAGCAACCCGTTTATTTCAAGCCGCGAGGCGCGAAAAAATAACGAAGCGATACAAAAATCGCGCAGCGAAGCTATTTCAAATTATACGCCCTTTACCGTTTACTCTTATATAGACCGTTTTAAAACCATTGCTATACAGGAAATGAATTTATACGGCATCCCGGCCAGTATTACCCTTGCGCAGGGCTTATTTGAATCGGGCAACGGCAATGGCGACCTGGCTAAAATTGCCAACAACCATTTCGGCATTAAATGCAACAGCGACTGGAAAGGCAAATCATATTATAAAGATGATGACTTGGGTAATGATTGTTTCAGGGTTTATGACCGGCCGGAAGATTCATACCGTGACCATTCTGAATTTTTAAAGAAAAAAAGATATGCAGCCTTGTTCGAGCTGGATAAGAATGACTACAAAGGCTGGGCCTACGGCTTAAAGCAGGCAGGATACGCTACCAACCCAAAATATCCCGACCTGATAATAGGCGTTATAGAAAAATATCACCTTGACCAATATGACCGTCCGGAAGGCGAGGTGCAAAAAATTAAGCGCGAAGACAGGGTACTGGCGCAGATCAATCAAAACATAGGCCAGGCCGTAAAAGACTCGCTGGTGCAAAACACCCCGCCAGGTAAATTGTATACCATTAAAACAGGCGACACACTATACAACATTTCTAAACGTTTTGGTTTAACAGTTGATGAGCTTAAGGCATTAAACAACATGGCCGACAATACCATTAAAATAGGCCAGACACTGGTTGTTGCCAAATAAGCGTTTGTTAATTATTGTTAAATATCAAGCCCCAACCTAAGCAAACGTTTAGTTTTAGCTTTTAATGAGACCTTTATTAGTTTTATTTTTTCTCTGTTTATGTTGCTCGAAGCTGTTTGCCCAGGAAACATCGGTTGCCGGTATTATATTTGATGCCGACAGCAAAGACCGTTTGTCGCGGGTTAATGTAAAGAACCTGACCACCGGCGTGGATGTGTACAACAATATAAACGGGGTCTTTAACATTGATGCTAAAACCGGCGATAAACTGGTATTTTCTCAATGGGAGCACCATCCAGATACTATAAAAGTACAAAATTACGTACCCCTTGCGGTTTACTTAAAACGGGTTGCTATACAGCTTAAACAGGTAAACATTTTTGATACGCTGATGGACCCTGCAAAACGCATGGAAGCCAAAAAGCGCGACTATAGCAAAGCATATGGATCATTGGCGAGCAATGATTTCCTGTCGCTTACACCCGGCCTTGGCGTTGGTTTGGGTATTGACGCCATATATAATGCACTTAGCCGCAGCGGGCGCAACGCCGCGCACCTGCGCGAAACCATTGAAGGCGATTACCGGCAGGACGTGATAGATTACCGTTTTAACAAAACACTGGTGGGCCGGATAACCGGGTTAAAAGACCCCGCATTAACAGATTTTATGCGAAGGTATAGGCCGGGCTACTTTTTCCTGTCGAACGCTACCGAGTACGAGTTCATTACATCTATCCGTACCAACTTAAAAAGATACCTGCGAAACCCTGCTATTCATGCTTTGGCACCGTTGGACGATCCGAAAAAACAAAAAACTTCTACAGCGGTTAAACCAAATGGTGAATAAAAAATCTTAATAGTAAAAAGAAAAATGCTTTTCTTTGTCTATCTATGAGTAGAAACGTACCCGGATATCTCTTATTAGTATTATTAATGACAGCGATGTCTGCCGCTGCGCAAAAGGCTGACTCGTTGAAAAAAGACAGCGTAAAGATTGACACCGCTATTCTTAACAGGTACCATATAGAGCCTAAAAAAAATTCCTTACCGGTACGTACACGTGTTATACAAATTGACCGAGAAAACATCCCGGTTAATTTGCTCGATTATAAGATGAACTACTGGCGCAAGTGGATCACGCTTAGTATAAATTTCAATCAATCGGCCTTTAGTAATAATTTTGCCGCGGGTGGCGCTAACGCGATTGCTGTAAACGGTTTCTTTGAATATAAATCTGAATATCATAAAGGCAGCTTTGATTATGTTCCTGACCTGGTATTTCGATACGCCAAATCAAAAAATAAAGGGCAAGGCCCGCGAAAAACTGATGATTACCTGTTTTTCGATAATAAAGTAGCTACCCAATTATCGAAAAGCTGGTTCTTTTTTGGTTCATTGACCTTTCAGTCACAATTTGATAAAGGTTATAACTATGATGCACCAGATTATTTGTCTGGTTTGAAGCCTGCTTTAATATCGCGTTTCCTGGCACCTGGCTATTTAACAGAATCACTCGGTTTTGAATACAAGCCCAATAACTGGTATGACCTGCGTATAGGTACAGGTACCGCCCGCCAAACCTTTATGATAGATACTACTGTTTACCACAACAATGGCGGCAATAACAACAACGTACCTATTCATAAAACCTTCCACAATGATCTTGCGTTCCAGCTGGTTACCACGGTAATTAAACCGCTTGACAAAAAGAACAAGATCAATATCAACGTACGCTATCAGCTATTTGTACCCTACCAGGAAAACATCAAATTTACCAGCCACCGTATAGATGGTACATTGACTGCACAGGTAACCCGTTTGTTCGGTGTGTCATTTAACAGCACCTTTATTTACGACAAAAGCCAAAAACCGGGGCCACAGGGATCCGAAGGTTTGGGTATGGGGATAAATTACCGCTTCCCTAATTAAGGCTTTATCAAATTTCTTTCTTTATTCTGACGATCTGGGTACTCGGGTTAAGGCATAATTCATACAAAATCATACCTTTGTAACCTCAAAAAGATTAATTAAAGTACAAGGTAAACATGTTTGAAAATCTTTCGGATAAGCTTGACAGGGCGTTTAAGGTCCTTAAAGGCCAGGGAACTATTACAGAAATAAACGTGGCCGAAACCATGAAGGAAATTAGAAAAGCCCTTCTGGATGCCGACGTTAACTATAAAACAGCCAAAGCCTTTACAGACGATGTAAGGCAAAAAGCACTGGGCGCAAATGTATTAACCGCGGTTTCGCCAGGCCAGTTGCTCACCAAACTCATGAAAGATGAGCTGGCAGCATTAATGGGTGGCACAACTGCCGATCTTAATGTTAGTACCAACCCTACCATTATATTAATTGCGGGCCTTAACGGTGCGGGTAAAACCACCTTTACCGGTAAACTGGCAAATTACTTAAAGACGCAAAAAAACAAAAAGCCTTTATTAATTGCCGATGATATTTACCGCCCTGCGGCTATTGACCAGCTGATGGTTTTGGGCGAGCAGATTGGCGTACCGGTATATGTTAACCGCGAGTCGAAAGACCCTATCGCGATAGCAAGAGAAGGTATTGCACAGGCAAAGCAAAACGGCAATAACGTAATTATTATTGACACCGCCGGCCGTTTAGCTATTGACGAAGCCATGATGGTGGAAATTGAGCAGGTAAAAGCCGCTGTTAACCCGCACGAGATCTTGTTTGTTGTAGACTCCATGACCGGCCAGGATGCTGTGAATACCGCAAAGGTGTTTAACGAACGCCTTGACTTTACTGGGGTGGTTTTAACCAAACTGGATGGTGATACCCGTGGTGGTGCCGCGCTTTCTATCAAGTCGGTAGTAAATAAGCCGATCAAGTTTATTGGTACCGGCGAAAAGATGGAAGCCATTGATGTTTTCCACCCGGACAGGATGGCATCACGGATCCTGGGTATGGGTGACGTGGTATCATTGGTTGAACGCGCGCAGATGCAGTTTGACGAGAAAGAGGCCGCCGAGCTGCAAAAGAAGATCCGCAAGAACAAATTCGACTTTAACGATTTTTACAGCCAGATCCAGCAGATCAAAAAAATGGGTAACATGAAGGATCTGATGGGCATGATACCGGGCGTAGGTAAAATGATGAAGGACGTGGAGATACAGGATGATGCCTTTAAAAACATTGAAGCCATTATTCAATCCATGACCCCGGGCGAAAAGGAAAACCCCGACTCGATAAACCAAAGCCGCCGCAACCGTATAGCCAAAGGCTCGGGCACAGACCTTGCAGAGGTTAACCGCCTGATAAAACAGTTTGAAGATATGCGTAAGGTGATGAAGCAAATGAGTAACCCTGCGGCTATGGCCAGCATGATGAAACGGATGCCGAGATAGCCCACCGGCCTCCTGAAGGGGGAGAAATATTGCAAAGCCTTGAACGAGTGTTCAGGGCTTTGTTATTTTGAACAATTTAACTTATAATTACAGTAAGATAGTAACGCTATGAATAAACTTCGGGCATGTTTTACTGTAGGGCTTCTCGCACTTGGTTTTGCTGTAAAAGCGCAAACCCCGGGCGCTGTAATTGATGTACAACATTATGGTTTCAATATCCAGCTGAGCGACAGCACTAACCTGATAAAAGGCAAAGCCGATATCACCGTGCTGTTTCTAAAAAAGGCAACAAGTTTTAGGGTTAACCTGGTTAAGAAAAACACTACCGGCAAGGGTATGCTGGTTAGCCGCGTGCTGACCAACGGCCACGAGATCCAGTTTAAACAGGATAGCGACGGCGTAAATATTTATACCAAGGCCATTCAGAATCAGCTGCAACGTTATACCGTAATTTATGAGGGCGTGCCTGCCGATGGATTGATCATATCAACAAATAAATTTGGCCATCGTACCTTTTTTGGCGACAACTGGCCCAACCGCGCGCATAACTGGATCCCCTGCGTAGATAACCCTGCCGATAAAGCGACACTTGATTTTACAGTTACCGCGCCCGATCATTACCAGGTGGTGGCGAATGGTTTAAAGATTAGCGAAGCCGCTTTACCCGGCAAGTTAAAAACAACGCATTGGGCTGAAACCGCGCAACTGCCCACCAAGGTGATGGTGATTGGCGTTGCCGATTTCGCGGTTGACCATCCTAAAGATGTTAACAACATCCCTGTTTATACCTATGTATTTCCCGAGAATGCAATGGCCGGTTTCAGGAGCTATGCAATAGCTGCCGATATTTTGCCTTTTTATATTAAAAATATAGGCCCTTATGCTTATAAAAAGCTGGCCAACGTGCAGTCAAAAACCATTTTTGGCGGCATGGAGAATGCCAGCGCTATTTTCTACTTTGAAAACTCGGTAGGCGACAAGGGTATTGAAGAGCTAATGGCGCATGAGATAGCGCACCAATGGTTTGGCGATGCGGTTAGCGAGAAAGATTTTCATCACCTGTGGCTCAGCGAGGGCTTTGCCACTTATTTAACAAACTATTACCTCGAAAGCAAATACGGGCAGGATACCCTGAAAAAGCGGATGGCCGACCAGCGGACTAAAGTATTAAAGTTTGAAAAGATTCGGTTTACACCCATTGTCGACAGCACAGTTACTACTGATTATATGCCGCTACTTAACCCCAACAGTTATGAAAAAGGTGGCTGGGCGTTGCACATGCTGCGCCGCAAACTGGGCGACGCAATTTTCTGGAAAGGCATCAGCACTTACTTTGATAAGTATCAAGGCAGCAATGCCAACACTACTGATTTTAGGGTAGTGATGGAACAGATTAGCGGACAAAAACTGGATGGCTTTTTTAAACAATGGCTAAAAACACCGGGACATCCTGATTTAAATGTGAAATGGAAATATGACTCCAAAACACAAATGGTTGATGTGCAGGTTGATCAGAAACAAAGCAATTTGTATACCTTCCCGTTGGAGATTAGCATAGATGGCGAATTGCACAGTATTGCGATGACGGGTCAATCGGCAACAGGGCATTTTCTGGCCGGCAAAAAAGCGCCTGTTATAACTGTCGACCCTAATGTCAATTTACTGGCTACATTTGCGGTTACGAGCCAATAAATAATTTTTATTACCTTTCTCTATACAAAAAAACCGAATGATGAGAAAGTATCTGCTAAGCCTTTTTTTATTAGCGCTGTGGGCAAATGCCTTCGCGCAATTTACCGTTAGCCCTGATAAACATTATATCCTTAAAGACGGAAAACCCTTTTTTTGGATGGGCGATACGGCATGGGAGCTTTTTCACCGGCTGACAAGGGAAGATGCTGACTTCTATTTAAAACACCGCAGCGAGCAGGGGTTCACAGTGATCCAGGCAGTGGCGCTGGCTGAATTTAACGGCTTAGACAAGCCTAATGCCTATGGCGACATCCCTTTGATTAATAACGACCCGGCAACGCCTAACGAGAATTACTTTAAGCATGTAGATTATATTATAGATAAAGCGGCATCATACAATTTAACCGTTGCCTTATTGCCAACCTGGGGCGATAAAATAAATAAAAGCTCATGGGGTGTAGGGCCTGAAATCTTTAACGTTAAAAACGCGGCGATATATGCCGAATGGCTGGCTAAACGCTACAAAAACCGGAAAAACATCATCTGGATCTTAGGCGGTGACAGAAACCCTCGCGATGAAAAGGATATCGCGATTTGGCGGGCGATGGGATTGGCTATTAAAAAGGCGACGGACAATAAAGCGCTGATCACCTACCATTGTCAGCCCAATGAACAAGGGTCGGCGCAATGGTTCAGGAATGAAAGCTGGTTTGATTTCAACATGTTTCAAAACGGGCATTGCCGCGATAATGACAATTACCGAAAAGTATTTGACGCGTATAACGCGCAGCCGCTAAAACCGGTTATAGATGGCGAACCACTTTACGAGGATCACCCAATTTGTTTTAACGTAACCGACCTGGGTACATCAAGCGCTTACGACGTAAGGCACTATGCTTATACCGACCTTTTTTCCGGCGCGTTCGGGCATACTTATGGTTGTCATGATGTGTGGCAAATGTATTCACCTAAAAACGAGCCGGTAAACGGACCGCATGTTTTTTGGCAAAAGGCTTTAGATCTGCCCGGGGCAAAACAAATGCAGTTTGTACGACGGTTGATAGAATCGCACCCGATGCTTGACAGAATACCAGATCAAAGCATTATTGTAGAAAACGACTTGCCGCCTATGTCGCGCATCCAAGCGACAAGAGGAAAGGATTATGCTTTTATCTATTCATCAGAAGGAAAACCCTTTACAGTAATTATGGGTAAAATAAGTGGTGACAAAGTTAAAGCAACATGGTTTGATCCGCGAAGCGGTAAAACAACACCTGCAGGAGAAGCGGATAATCATGGGAGTAAAAAATATACCCCGCCATCATCGGGCTATGGCAACGATTGGGTGTTGGTGATTGATGACAGTTCAAAAGAATATTCGCTGTAATAAACTGATGCTATTCGATTTAGCAATAAGTTGCGCGTTGTCTTTATAAATTTATATCTTTCGCTATTGTAAAACTTTATCATTAGTGTTAGTTAAAACATTTGGCAGCGCCGTTTATGGCATAGAGGCCATCACCATTACAGTCGAGGTTAATATTAGCGGCGGCAGCAAACCGTTCTACCTTATCGTGGGCTTGCCCGACAAAGCAGTTCAGGAGTCTATACAACGTATTGAGGCTGCGTTGCAAACTAATGGTTTGCGCATGCCTCGCCAAAAAATAATCGTGAATATGGCGCCTGCTGATATACGCAAGGAGGGTTCGGCATATGATTTACCTATAGCAATATCAATACTCGCCGGGTCAGGGCAAATTTCGAGCGAGAATTTAGATAAATACATCATAATGGGTGAGCTTTCTCTTGATGGTAGTCTTCAACCTATTAAAGGTGCATTATCAATGGCTATACAGGCACGGAAAGACGGTTATAAAGGCTTTATCCTTCCCAAACAAAACGCCCGCGAAGCCGCTATTGTTAATGACCTTGAAGTTTACGGGGTAGAAAGTATAAAAGAAGTAGCCGGCTTTTTTAACGGCGATATAGAGCTGCCGCGTGAGGTAGTTAATACCCGTGAAGAATTTTATAACAGCCTGTGCAATTACGACAGTGACTTTAGCGAAGTAAAAGGGCAGGAAAATATAAAGCGCGCTTTAGAGATTGCCGCCGCAGGCGGGCATAACGTTATTTTAATTGGCCCCCCGGGAGCAGGTAAAACCATGCTGGCCCGCAGGCTGCCATCCATACTGCCGCCACTAAGTTTGTATGAGTCGTTAGAAACAACCAAGATCCACTCTGTAGCGGGTAAGCTTTCTGCGGCTGATGCATTAGTTACTATCCGGCCGTTCAGGTCGCCGCATCATACTATTTCTGACGTGGCGTTGGTTGGCGGCGGGGGCAATCCGCAGCCTGGTGAGATCTCATTGGCGCACAATGGTGTTTTGTTTTTAGATGAATTGCCCGAGTTTAAGCGCAGCGCCCTTGAGGTGATGCGCCAACCGTTGGAAGAACGCCGTGTAACCATATCTCGCGCTAAATTTACTGTGGACTACCCCAGCAGCTTTATGCTGGTGGCCAGTATGAACCCTTGCCCATGCGGTTATTATAACCACCCCGAAAAAGAATGCATTTGCCCACCGGGAATGGTACAGAAATACCTGAGCAAAATCTCTGGCCCGTTGTTAGACCGTATAGACCTGCATGTTGAGGTAACGCCCGTAAATTTTAGTGAACTGGCATCAGATCGACTGGCCGAAAAAAGTGAAGAGATCCGCGACCGCGTAATAAAAGCAAGAGAGATACAGATAGCCCGTTTCGGCACAAAGCCCGACCTGCATGCCAATGCCCAGATGAGTACGCAAATGGTGCGTGATCTGTGCAAGATCAGCGAAGCGGGACAAAATCTGCTTAAAAAAGCCATGGAAAAACTGGGCCTGTCTGCCCGTGCTTATGACCGCATCCTGAAAGTATCGCGCACCATAGCCGATCTCGCAGGAAGCGAAGAGATCAAGATAGAGCATTTGGCCGAGGCCATCCAGTTCAGGAGTTTAGACAGGGAAGGCTGGGCCGGGTAATCTTTCAAATTAAAACGTATTTTTATCTGCCTGATAATTCAATAATCAATGAACCGTCGCGACCGCATCAAGCTTGTTTTTACCCGCAACTGGAAATTACCGGGAAAGGAGCGGCTATCGTCATACTTGCTCAAGGGCTACAAGAAAAACGCGTCCGCCAAAAGCAACATCGCATGGTTAACCAACGAAGACATTGCCATATTTGCCGACCCAAACAGTTTCATTGAATGGCAGGTAGCCAGCATGGGCGCATACGAGGATGAGATCAATAAACTGATCCGGATCTCTTTAAAACATGGTGACATTGCTGTTGACGTTGGCGGCAATATCGGTTTACAAAGTATCCGTATGTCGCAGGCTGTAGGGGACAACGGCAGGGTCTATTCGTTTGAGCCCTTAAATTACCTGCAGGAAAAATTCAAAAAAAATATCTCGTTAAACCGTGTAGCTAATGTAACATTACTACCATTGGCCCTGTCGGATACCGAAAGCACAGCCGAATTTACGATTGATCCGGGAGGCGATAACCAGGGCACATTTAGCCTGGCAGATACAGGCCCGGGGGCAGAAAAACAAAGGGTCGATGTTAAAATTGCCGACTTACTGCCTGAATTATCTACCCTGCAAGCGTTGCACCTCATTAAAATAGACGTGGAAGGTTTCGAGTTACAGGTATTGCGTGGAATGAAAGGTCTTTTACAAAAACACAAACCCCGGCTCATATTTGAATATGACACCCCGCTTTGGGCAAGGACCGGGCAGGACATAAAAAACTGTTATGAGTTTTTAGCTGATATGGGTTATTCGTTTTACCAGGTTACCGAAGCGGGTTGCGGAAAGATTGAATCGTGGCAGGAAATTGAGAGCGGCAACTTGTTTTGTATGTAGGCTTAGTGGGTTACTTACAAACATCAAATCAACAGTCGACCGCAAAACGATCTGGTAAACCATATTGACATTACCTACCTTGAAATTAAAAGATAAACTTCTATTTTTAAGGCCGTATGCCATCAACCAAGTACCTTAAAAAGATTCGCCCTGTACAGCTTATCGCTGTTATCTTTTTTACGGTATCCGGCGGGCCTTATGGTTTAGAGCCTTTGTTGGATTATGCGGGGCAGCATGGCGCATTGTTGATATTATTAGTTACGCCATTGTTGTGGGATGTTCCCGCGATCTTTACCGTGCTTGAATTAAACAGCATGATGCCCGTAACCGGCGGCTATTATAAATGGGTAAAATATGCTTTAGGTACGCGCTGGGGTTTTTATGAGGGCTGGTGGACCTGGCTCTACACCTTTGTCGACCTGGCCATTTACCCGGTGCTGTTTGTTCAATACGCGTCCTTTTTCTTTCCCGGACTTGAGGTTTATAAAGTACCCGTTTGTTTGATCATCATCTGGGCATCTGCCGGTTTAAATATACTTGGGATTGTTCCCGTAGGACGGGTTTCTTTGATCCTGGGCGCGGCGGTGCTTACGCCGTTTATTATACTTTTCGGCCTGGCTTTTTACCATCATACAGGGGGGCTGACTATTCCCTCACCGTCATTAAAAGACATTGCTTTTCAGTCCTTTGGAATGGCATTATATACCGTCATGTGGAACTGCCTGGGTTGGGACAATACCACCACTTATGCTGAGGAGGTTGAAAAACCGGTACGCTCATATTTGATCTCCATGTTTATTGCATTCGCGATGGTTATTGTTATTTATTTCCTGGTGATCTGGATAGCGCAGTTGTACGGCATCAGCCCCACGGTTTTGACCGATAAGGGCTTCCCGGCTTTGGGCGCGATGATAGGGGGGCATTGGCTCGGCGCGTTACTGGCATTGGGTGGCATGGCAAGTACGTTAGGCATTTATGCCGCGGTGCTTTTGTCCGTATCGCGTGTGCCGCAGGTAATGTCTGAGGATAGTTTATTACCGGCACGGCTAAATAAATTGCATTCGCGTTTTCAAACACCGTATGTATCAATCATTATCTGCTCGGTAATTGTCAGTCTGATGGTGCTGTGGACCTTTGCTGACCTGCTGATCATTGACGTTACCGTGTACGGTGCGGGCTTATCATTAGAATATATCTCACTAATAAAACTCCGCATGAGCAACCCGCATACGCCACGGCCATTTAAAATCCCACTTAATGTTACCGGGCTTTGTTTGCTGTTGGTATTACCGGCATCGGTATATTTCATTGCGCTTGGCGGGGCATTCTCCTCATCCGCAGAAACTATTAAGCCTGCCCTGTTTGCTATTTGCGCCCTGCTTAGCGCCGAGGTCTTTTGGCGGTTATTGGTATGGAGAAGATCATTTTAGTATGGGTCTTGTACTAAAAACAAGCCAACAATCTTTATTATTTAATGCCTGATGCTTTCGTGAATATTAAAAAAATGTTTTTAAAGTTTCTATTGGTTCGATATATGACAATATTGACATTTGATGATACAGTTGGCACTCGCTTTGCCTTATTATTGCATCAAAATAACAATAACATAACATGAAAGCAATAAGAAATAGCATTGTAGCCGTAGCCATTGGTATAAGTGTATTAGGCGCGGGATGCAGTTCATTTAATAAAACGCAAAAAGGCGCGGCCATAGGCGCAGGTGCCGGCGGCACAATAGGTGCGCTGATAGGGCATAGTGCAGGCAATACCGCATTGGGCGCCATCATTGGCGGTGCCGTAGGTGGTACAGCAGGTGCGCTTATCGGCCATAAAATGGATAAACAAGCTGCTGAGATCAAACAGACCGTACCGGGGGCCAGCGTAGTAAGGCAGGGCGAAGGCATTGTGGTAAAATTTGACTCGGGGATATTATTTGACGTGAACAAAACCGACTTGAAAAGCGCAGCGCAAACTAATTTAATTAACCTGGCCGCTTCATTACAAAAAAACCCGCAAACCAATATTACCATTGTGGGCCATACTGACAATACCGGCAGCGACGACCTTAATATGGGCCTTTCTATAAAAAGGGCACAAGCCGTTAAAAACTTTATTGTGGCTAACAATGTGGACGGGTCTCGTTTAACAACCGTTGGTAAAGGCGAGTCTGAACCAATTGCAGATAACAGTACAGCAGACGGCCGTGCACAAAACCGCCGGGTAGAGATAGCGATTGTAGCTAACGACCAGATGAAACAACAAGCCGCACAAGGCAATTAAGAGACAAATTTATTTACGAAGACTTAATACCCTGCCGATAACCGGCGGGGTATTGTTTTTTAAAATGCTAAAGATTAGCTTTGTATAATGATAAAGAAGTATTCAGCGATGTTTTTGGCCAAGGTATATTTAATTACCGCGCTTGGCTTTGCATTGAATCTTCATTATTGTGGCGGGGTACTGGCAGCAGTAAAAATTGAAGGCCCCGCAAAAACCTGCAAATTATCGCCGATAACTGCAAGAAAATGCTGCAAAGACAAACAAATTGATGTAAAGGTTAAGGATGCCCACCAGGGAGAAACGCCTTCAATTATTGGCAAGTTGTTTGGCTTTGAAATTTCAAAGATCCCTTTTGGCGATTATATCCTGTCGGCACAACAATCGCTTTTAGAGAAACTATCAACCCCGGCTCCGCCACCACCGCCTCCGCCATCCGGCAAAGAGGCGCAGTATATTAAAAACTGCACGTTACGTATTTGATCATCATTTAATCGTCCGCATTATTTCACGGTGATAATTATTCCCGTGTGTCTACTTTTTTACGATTATTTTTTTGATTCAAAAATGAAATTTCTCCCGATATATATCGCGGCTATATTTTTAGCCACGTCTGCTCCATTATTTGCACAGCAAATGAAAATGGATACCACCAAACACAAAAAACACACCCATATGATGAACGGCATGGAAATGGACGACATGGATATGATGAACATGGACATGAGCGGCTCCATGCAGATGAACAGCCAGTTCTCGCTTGATCTGCCCATGAACCGTGATGGCTCAGGTACTTCATGGATGCCTGACGAGTCGCCGATGTATGCTTACATGATCCACGGTAAAAAATGGATGACCATGATCCACGGCAGTTTCTTTGCCCGTTATAATAACCAGGATATCTTTAAATCCGGCAATCGCGGAGGCCAGAAATTTGATGTACCCAATATGGTTATGGCCATGACGCAGACCAAAGTTGGCAACAACGGCCTGTTCTCTGTTAACACCATGTTCTCGCTCGATCCTTTTTTAGTTGGCCCTGGCGGATATCCGCTACTGTATCAAACAGGCGAATCTTACAAAGGGCATAAATTGGTTGACCGTCAGCACCCGCATGACCTATTTGCCGAGTTAAGCGTAGCTTATACCCAGCGTGTGGCTAAAGATGCGGACATTTCGGCTTCGTTTGGTTATCCCGGCGAACCCGCTTTGGGACCACCGGTATTTATGCACCGTTTATCGGCAATGAATGATCCTAACGCGCCGTTGGGACATCATTACCAGGATGCCACGCATATTACCTTCGGTGTAGCTACCCTGGGTTTCAGGTACAAAGATGTTAAACTGGAAGGCTCGGCATTTACCGGTCGCGAACCGGACGAGTTCCGGTATAACTTCGACAAAATGAAGTTCGATTCGTATTCGGCACGATTGTCTTATAACCCGTCAAAGGAGTGGGCTTTGCAGGTTTCGGACGGCTACATTCACAGCCCTGAAGAAGCCGAACCGCAGCAAAATGTTAACCGGTTTACCGCGTCGGCCATCCGTACTAAAATGCTGGGCGATGACAGTTATATCTCTACCACGTTGGTTTACGGGCAAAATCATTATTCTGACAATGGTAAAACCCAGCCATCGGTATTGTTAGAGAACAGCCTGCAGTTTAGCAAAGTAGCCATATATGGCCGCTACGAGTTTGTACAAAAAGATGCAGAAGAGATAGACATGCAAGCCGCTTTCCCGTCAAACCCTAACTTTAATATCAACGCTATTACTTTAGGTACAAATTATATCATCAGTACGGTTAAAAACACTAATCTTACTGTAGGCGTGCAGGGCACGGTAAATGTGTCGCCATCGGCTTTAAAAACTTATTATGGTGCCGCGCCTATCGGATTCCAGGTTTACCTGCGCATAAACCCGGCGCTGATGAAGATGAAAGCCATGATGGATATGTAAGCCAAGCGGGTTAAAATTAAGGCGATGCATTAAAGGCACAGAACATTTTACTGATAGTAACGTTTTGTATCCATACAAATTAGTTTAGTTTTGGATAAAAATTCTTTGATGCTTCGCCTTAATCCTAAATATCTCCGCGTAGCGGGTATTATAGTTGCTGTTTTACTGGTTATACTGCTTATAGGCGGATACATTGCATTTTCCAAACGCGAGGCTATTTTACAGCACGAAATTGCCAAAGCCAAAGCCCAGGCTAAAAAAAGCTATCACTTAGATTTGCAGATCGGCTCGGCACATTTTACCGGGTTAACTACAGTTACCTGTACCGACATTTCTATCGTTCCTGAAAACCGGGACAGCCTGCTTACCATCAAACATTTTGATATCAGCATAAAACTATGGCCGCTTTTGTTTGGCAATGTCAAGCTGGCTAATGTCGACCTGCTTAACGGCCACCTTAACCTTACGGACCAGAAAGGCGTTAAGAACTTTGATTTCCTGTTCAAAAAGAAAAAAGATTCGACAGACACGCATACCAAGGTCGACCTGAGCGAGCTGTCAAACAACCTGATCAAACAGGTGCTGTACAAAATACCCGATAACCTGGTGGTAAATAATTTCCTGGTATCGTTCACCAATGATAGTACCCAACTAAAGGTACTTACACAAACAGCTAAAATTGACAACGGCGACCTCACATCGACTATAAAAATAAATGATACACTGGCTACCTGGCATTTTGCCGGGACCATGCACCCCAGCGACAAGCAGATAGATATTAAGCTTTACGCGGATAAGGGTAAGGTGGAGATCCCATTCATTGGCAAGCGGTTTCATGCTACGGTCAACTTTGATAACCTGACCGTAAAGCTCAACAACGTTAAGCACAGCGATGGCGAAACCCGTATAGAAACCTATTGCAGCGCGCATAATTTACTGATCAACCAGCCGGGGCTGGCGGGCAACGACGTTGTGGTGCCGGATGGTTCAATAGCGGCCAACGTTTTTGTGGGCAAAAATTACGTGTCGTTAGATAGTTCTTCTGTTATCCATTTAAAAAAGATCAGCGCGCACCCTTTTATAAAATACACGCTTAACCCGGTAAAGATCTATGAACTTAAATTAAATACCGGCTGGCTAAACGCGCAGGATATTTTTGATTCTTTTCCTTCGGGCGTGTTTGAGTCGCTTGAAGGTATAAAATTGGCTGGTAAGCTTAATTACTCTTTAAACTTTTACCTGGACAAAAGTAATCCGGATAGCCTGAAATTTGATTCGCGGATGGATAAGGATGCCGCTTTCAGGATAGTAAGTTATGGCAAAACCGACCTGGGCCGCTTAAACAAACCATTTGTTTACACGCCTTATGAGAATGACAAGCCAATGAAACCGCATATCATAGGCCCTGAAAACCCGGAATATACTCCGCTGGAAGAAATGTCGCCATACCTGCGTAACGCGGTAATGACGGCCGAGGACCCTACGTTTTATAAGAACCACGGTTTTGTGGAAAAAGCCATCAGGCAATCCATTGTTACCGATATTAAAACCCATAAGTTTAAACGCGGCGGCAGTACCATTTCTATGCAGCTGGTTAAAAACTCGTTCCTGACCAGGAAAAAAACTTTGAGCCGTAAAATCGAGGAGATCCTGATCGTATGGATGCTGGAGAATAACAATATCATGACCAAGGATAGGATGCTGGAGGTTTACTTTAACATTATCGAGTGGGGTCCGGGCATATACGGTATCAGCGAAGCTTCACATTATTATTTCGACAAAGCACCGTCTGAATTAACTTTGGGCGAAAGTATCTTTTTGGCCAGTATTGTACCAAGGCCCAAGACTGGCCTATATGCCTTCCTGCCCGACGGCAGCCTGAGGCCTGGCATGGAGCGCTATTTTAACTCGCTCGGCCGGATGATGATGGGTAAAGGATTTGCCCAGGCAGACAGTAGTTCTTATGGCTTTTATACGGTGTCTTTAAAAGCGAGTTTACGGCGCAGGGTTGCGCCTGTTGACTCTGCTTCGGCTAACAGGATCCTTAACGCACCTACCGATGATGATGTTGATTCGGCTATGCCAATTATTGAGGAGCCTGAACCGGTTAAGAAACCAACATTCTTTCAGCGTTTATTCGGCAAAAAAGATACTACCGAACAAAAAACTGAGCAAAAACTAAAAGACGAGGAAGAAAGAAGAATAAATGCGATAGACCCGACAGGTAAGACAAACAAACAGATCAGGCAGGAAAAACGGGCTATTAAAGATGATATCAAGGCGAAAAAACAAGCGTTAAAGGACCAGGGATTGCTATAATTACCCCGCCGTGACGATTATGCGTGTTTAAACATTTAATTTTGTGGTGAAATTAAATATTAAACACAATGTCACTTCTTGATAAATTAAACTGGCGCTACGCCACCAAAAAATTCGACGAAAACAAAAAGATCAGCCCGGAGCAACTGTATGAATTGTTATCCGCTGTTCAGCTTGCGCCATCATCTGCTGGCTTACAGGCCTACAGGATCATCGTTGTTGAAAACCCTGAAGTAAAGCAAAAATTACGCGAAGCCGCACGCGGCCAGCAACAATTAACCACAGCATCGCATGTTATTGTATTTGCTGCCGAAACAAACCTGGATAGCGAATATGTGAAAAACTATATTGACCGGATTGCCGCAACCCGTGGTGTCGACCGTGCTAATTTGGAGGCTTTCGAAAAAAATATTACACACAACATTAACTTAATGACCGAGGATGTTAAAATTGTTTGGAACCATAAACAATCATACATTGCCCTTGGTGTGTTATTAAGCGCCGCTGCCGATCTGGGTATAGATGCCTGCCCGATGGAAGGCTTTGAAGCCGGCAGTTTTGATGAAATATTAGGATTAAAGGCTTTAGGTTTGACTACATCTGTAATTGCGCCTATTGGTTTCCGTGCAGAAGATGACCATTTGAGCAAGGCAGCCAAAGTACGCAGGCCAAAAGAAGAACTGTTTATACACGTATAATATTTTAAAAGTAGATTTAAGTTTGAAAGCGATAGGGAGTAAATGCCTTATCGCTTTTTTGTTACGTAATATTTTTGACCGATTGTTAAAGCGGCATGGCTATTGTAATACAATATGTAAAATGTAACGTCATGACTAAGAAGATATTAATTGTTGATGATAACGAGTTTATGGTTGAGGTAATGAGCCATATATTACTCAATAAAGGATATGACGTTATTGCTTTGTACGAAGGCAATGCCGTTATAGATCATATCAGAACCGATCATCCGGACCTGGTGATATTGGATATGCAATTGCCGGATGCCGACGGCAGGGATATTTGCAAAGAGATAAAACTAAACCGGGAAACTAAAAACCTGCCGGTAATTTTATGCACGGGTAATGAAGACTTTAGATTAAGCATAAAACGCCAGGAATCGCCGGACGATGTATTGCATAAACCATTTGATGTAGATTCATTGGTAAATATGGTGGCGGTACAATTAGCCGCGTGACACCTTAGGTCAATCTGCCCGTCATACGGGTAATGGTGTCTTTATAACTATCGCTAAAGGGAACCTCTGCATTAGCTACTTTTATTCTCCCCTTACGGATGGAGTTTACATGCTCCAGGTTAACAATGAAAGATTTATGGATCCTGAAGAACTCATCAGCCGGCAACTGGCTTTCTAAAGACTTAATAGTTACTCTTGATACGATCGCCTTGGGCGAACTTGCCAGGTAAATTTTTACGTAATCTTTTAAGCCCTCAATGTAAGTAATATCATCGTGGTTTATTTTGATCAGGTTGTAGTCGGCATATAAAAATACATACTTCCGTTTTTTGTCTGTATCAAACTCTGGATGGCGCTGGGCCTGCTCAAAAATTGCCATCGCTTTATTGCATGCCTTCAAAAACCGTTCAACAGCCACCGGCTTAAGCAGGTAATCAACCACATCCAACTCAAAACCATCCAGCGCAAACTCCTCATAAGCCGTAACAAAAATGATCATGGGTTTTTGAGTAAGGCTTTTCACAAATTGCAGCCCGCTGATACCCGGCATCTGTATATCGCAAAATACCAGGTCGACCTGTTGTTGCTGCAATACTTGTATGGCCTGCGCTGCCGATTGGCAGCTTGCCACCAATTTAAGGCTATCTACCATGCGGATATTATCCTCAAGAAGTTCGAGGGCAAGGGGTTCGTCGTCTATTATTATACAGTTCATAAAGTGGCTATACAATATTACTAAGTTATTGTCATAAAGTAACTCGCATTCGTCGCAACAATGCGGGTGTTTGTCTCATTGATGTTACAATGTGCTTATTTCTGTCTTTATTTGTACAATGAAAAAGCTGATAGATAACCGTTGGTTTCTTTTTGCCATGCCACTGGTGATCTGGTTCATGCTTTTGGTATTGCCTTTTTTACCCAGCGCCTACAACAATATCCCCGAAGAGATCCATCACCGGTTTCTGATCAATGTGATCATCTCTAACTCCCTGCTGCTTTGCCTTTTTTACATCCATACCTACCTGTTATACCCGCTTATCAACCATAAAAAGTGGCTTTGGTACATCTTACTTTTATTGGCAACGTTAGGATTATATTGGCTTTGCTGGAAATTTGTCAGGTTCGAGCCACATCACGGCGGTCAGTTTCAAAACCATATCCCGGGCAGGGAACCTTTTAGAAATCGCCCGCGCTGGCGTGGCTATGAATTTGGCACTGTTGGTTTTATCCCGGTGTTGTCTCCGCTGGTAGCTATTTTATGCAGTATTTGTTACCGGGTTATCCTGGACAACCGCATACGGCAGCAGCTTTTAAAAGAGCGCGAAAATGTCCATCTGCAATCAGAACTGACTTTTTTACGCTCGCAGATCAGCCCGCATTTTATGTTTAACGTGCTGAATAACCTGGTATCGCTGGCCCGTAAAAAGTCTGACGACCTGGAACCTGCCTTAATGAACCTGTCGCAACTGATGCGCTATATGCTTTATGAAAGCGATGATCACCGGGTGCCACTTAGCAAAGAAATAGTTTACCTGAAGAGCTATATCAACCTGCAGATGCTCCGCTACGGCAGCAATGTTACCGTAAACCTAGATATTGATGGCAACACAGACTTTAATGCCATTGAACCCATGTTGCTGATCCCATTTGTTGAAAATGCTTTTAAACACGGCATAGGGATGATCGATAAACCTGTTATTGATATCGCCATAACGATAGATGAAAAAACCCACGCGTTAATTTTCCGGGTAAGAAACCAGGTAAGCCCGCTTGACGCTTCAAAGGACAGCAGCTCGGGCATAGGCATAAGCAATGTAAAACGTCGGCTGGTTATCTTGTACCCCAATAAACACGAGCTTGATATCACAAATGATAACAATACATTCACCATCAGCCTGGTTATCAACCTGTCTAACTAAGCTTTAATTAAGCAGTTAAACCCAATTCTGTGGTCGCTGCAATGCGTAAATTTGTCGCTACAAATACGCTACTGGTATACTTTATTTCTTACTTTACATACCAATTATTAACCTTGTCTGTGCCATACTAAGGGCCGCAGCTATTTTAGCTACTTAAAATGAAAAGACTTATCCTTTTACCGGGTTTACTTTTGCTTGCGGGTACTGCTTTGTTGGCGCAGGTATCGCCCCCTAAAAAATTAGGGACAGTACAGCTTATCAACATGCGTGCACCATCGCCTATAAAAATTGACGGCAAGTTAAACGAGTGGAACGGCAATTTCCAGGCCTACAATAAAAACACACGGATCTTTTATATCATATCCAATGATGATAAAAACCTTTACCTCGCTGTAAAGTCGACCGACTTTACCACTACCGCCAAGATCATTGCGGGCGGTGTGACATTAGCTTTAAACAAACAGGATAAGAAGAGCGAGAAGGATGCTTATAGTTTCACTTTCCCGGTAATTGAGAACCCGCAAAGATTAAGCGGTGGTTTTGGCAACCGTATTGAACAAAGAAACGCCGGTGCCGATTCTGAAATGATGAAAGCCGTACATGAACGGACCATAAATGCAGCCAAAGTAATTAAGGTACTGGGAGTAAAGGGCATTACAGATACACTGATCTCTATATACAACGAACATGGGATAAAAGCCGCCATAAATTTTGACAATGACGGTATCACTTACGAGTTGAAAGTTCCCCTGCCATTGCTCGATATTTCTGTTGACGACGCTAAAGAGATGGCTTATAACATAAAGCTAAATGGCCTGCAGCTAAACAACCCCGGCGGAGGGCCACCCGGTGGTGGTGGCGGAGGAGGCGGTGGCCGCAACGCGCTGGATTTCCAGGACCTGGTAAGTCCCTGCGATTTTTGGGCCAAATACACCCTGGCCAAACAATAACGACATCTACCTATGACTTACATACTATGAAAAACTTGTTTACGCTAATTGTTTTGATCCTGCTTTCGGCACAACTGTTTGCCCAAAGAGGCGACCGCGAAGGGGGCGGGCAGGGCCAAATGAACCGTCAGCAGCAAACAAAGGTGCCGCTGCCACCGCCACTTCCGTCAAGGGATGTGAGCGGCATTGTAAAAGACGAAAGCGGGCAAACTGTTATAGGTGCGTTGGTGACCTTGAAATCAAAGTCAGACACCATGAGCGTGTCGACAAATGCCGATGGGGTCTTTATTTTAAAAGGCGTTAAGCAAAATACATTTAACATCACGGTTAAAAGTTTGGGATCAAAGTTATTTGTGCAGAAATACGCATTTAGCGACACCAAGAAAAACGTTGTACTTGATCCTATTGTACTTAAAACAGAATCAAACCAGCTGGCTACTGTAAATATTAACGGTACGCCAAGTGTAACCTACAAAGAAGATACGGTCGAATATCGCGCCAGCGATTACAAGGTTCGCGAAAACGCCACCCTTGACGAATTACTTAAAAAGATGGAAGGGATGGAAGTAGGCACCGATGGTTCTTTAACCCACCAGGGGCAACAGGTAGTGAAGGCTAAATTGAACGGCAAGGAATACGCCGGCGGCAGTGTGGCGCAGGCTATTCAAAACCTGCCCGCGGATATTATTGAAAAGGTACAGATCGTTGATGATTACGGCGACCAGGCTGCAAGGACGGGCATAAAAGACGGCGATCCGCAGAAGGTGCTGAACGTTACAACTAAAGCCGATCGCTCTGTCGGTACAACCGGTCGTTTAACCACGCAATACGGCAGCGACGACCGGTACAACGCGCAACTATTTATACAACGCATTAACGCCAACCAGCAACTGGGTATAATTGGCGGTTTACGCAATACCGTTAACGGGGTAGCATCAACAGGGATACAAGGCGGCGCTACAAACGATGGCGGCGGGGGTACTGGTGTCGGGGCCAATGCCAGGGGAGGCAGCGGCAGTGGGGGCAGCCCGGGTACAACACGTTCGGGGTCGCCATCATTTAACTATCGCGACCAGTGGAGCAAAAACGTGCAGGTTGTGGGCAGTTATGCTTATAACTTTAGCGACAACAATGCCATAAATGATAGTTACGGCCAACGTTATACCAGCCATGGTACCAGTGATTTTAAAAGTAACAGCACATCAGAAAACGACAGTAAATCACATACGTTTCACTATGAACTGGATTTTAACCTTGATAGCGCCAATTATTTACAGGTAAACCCATCTTTTACTTACAGCAGCGCTACAAGCTTTAATAATATTTATAGCGACAATATTAACAATTACGACACCGGTTTTGAGCATGTGGTTAACAAGGGAACGAATTCCAATCTAAATACCAGCAGTAGCTATGGCATGACCGCTTTTTACCTGCATTTGTTTAAAAAACCCAAAAGAAACTTTTCTATACAATTAGGGGTTACCCGTACCACTGCAAAAGCAAACGGTGAACAAAACACCCATTTTTTAAACTACCCAGATTCGACACAAAACGGAACACCGGTAGATTCACTGGCACATGTACTTAATAACAGAACAAATACTACAACCAACTACCAGGCAACAGTAACCTATGTTGAGCCGCTAAGTAAGTTTTCGTTATTGGAATTTAGCGGAAATCTGAGCCAGCGGAATAACAGTTCGGTGTCTTTGCAGGATACTGTTTCGGCTAATGGTACGGTTTACCCGGTTGCCAGTTACAGCAGTATTTATAACTATGATGTAACAGATACCCGGGCTACTGTTGATTACAGGTATGCCGGCACAAAAGTTAACGTTTCTATTGGCGCCGCGGCGGTGCCTTTCTGGCTGGACGGGACCAAGCTTAACGCCGCGGTTGGTGAGAATGCATCAACATCTCGGTATGACTTTAGAATAATACCCGCCTTTAGGTTTGCCTATTCATGGTCGCGCACAGAACGTTTTACTTTGAACTATACCGGCCGTAACCAGGAGCCAAGTTTTACACAAATACAACCCTTTACAGACAGGTCGAACCCAACCAACATTGTTATAGGTAACCCCAATTTAAAGCCATCATTCACAAACACCCTAACCGCGCAATACAATAATTACTTTGCTAATTCTAAATTTAATCTTTCGTTTGGTATAACCGCAAGCGAGATCGATAACTCAATAGCGCAGAACACCATACAAACCGCTATCCCTATTCATATCGACTCTTTAAACTCGCATAATAACAGCTACAAAAACATTTACACCACTAAATATGAAAATATAAACGGGGCAAAATCGATAGTAGGAAGATATTCCATCTCAAAACAATCAAACGAGCGTACGGTAAACCTTGCTTTAAACGGTAACGTAAGTTATACCTATACACCGGCCAAGAGTAATGACCAGCTGTATCACCAAACAACCTGGCGTTTTGACGAACGTTTTGGCCCACGCATAAATCCTAATGATAACATCGAGATCAATCCATTTATTGGCTATGATATTTCGAGATCATTTACTACACTGTTAAATGCGCAGTCAAATCAGCTGCAAACAACCTCTTTAGGCATTAGCGGACGTATGTATTTCTTAAAAACATGGCAAATAAATTATGATGCTACCAAGAAATATATCACCGGGATAAGCGGCGGTAACACAACACCGCTCATTTTAAACGCCGGGTTTGAAAAAGAGTTCCTGGCTAAAAGAAACCTGGTGCTAACCTTTAATGTTTATGACATCTTACACCAAAACAATTATATCCAGCAAACTGTCACATCTACCGGGGTTACAAACACCTTGTCAAACACACTAAGCCGTTACTTTATGGTAGGGCTGCGTATTAACCTGCAAAAATGGAGCGGTACGCCGCAACGCAATGGCCGCAATATGCAGCGCCGCGGCGATGGTAGCTTTATATATTAACAACAATTATAATTAGGGGAAGGCGGTGGGCGAAAGCCCATCGCTTTTTTTATGCCGATTTTTACCCTGCTGATTAAGATAGTTCCTGCATCAATTTATCAAACGCTTCCTTAAGCTCGGCCAGTTCCTGCTCAACTTTTGACAGACGCGCTTCAAGTCCACTGTCTGATCTGCCGGTGGGTTGGTCATCAAAATCATCATCACTTATTTCAGGTACGCCTGATAACAAGTGGGCATAACGGGCTTCTTTTTGTCCGGGGCGCTTAGGTAGCTGCACAATGTAAGGCATATCGCCGCCGGCCAGTTTATCCAGCATCTCCTGTACTTCTTCTATCGATTCAAACTCATATAACCTGCCTGCGTTTGTGTTGATTTCGCCTGGGGTTTGAGGGCCGCGAAGCATCAGCAGGCACATAATTGCCAGTTCAGACGGGATAAGCGGGAACACGATAGCAAAGTTATGTTTATATTTAACCGAGCGGATAGACCCACCTGTCGCCGTAGAAGTTAAACCCCGCCTTTTTAGCGTATTCAATGCCTCTATTACCGTGTTATCATCATACTGCACCACCGGCTTACGCGATGTTTTTTGATTACAGGCCGCAGTAAGCCCGTTAAGCGTCATAGGGTAATAATCGGGTGTAGCTCTGCTTTTTTCAATTAATGCGCCTAAAACACGTAATTCTACAGCATCCAGTACGGGCAGGGTTTGCGGAGTATCCATCGTAAAAAAATGATTGGTTTGTTTGGTAGCTAAAGAAACAAGATTAATATCAAATACCAAACATTATCTGCCGATAAACTTATAAAATGCTTATTATTTTATAATCCTTGCCGTTTAAAGCAAACTGATCATTGGCTTTAAGCCCTTTCAACTTTAACCCGATTGGCGATGCCGGCGATATCGCAACATAAGATTCGCCATCGGCAACTAAAGCACCCGCGCTTATGGCCAGGTAAAAATTGCCGTTGTTGGTAACTACAACGCTGCCATTTTCTATCTGCTTAGACGAAAGATTTGTGGTAATAGCATTTAAAGCGACCTTTAATTTATTGGCCTCATTAAGCTGGGCCATATTTCGGTCGGTTTCCTGTTGCATCATGGCGCGGCCTGTTTCATATTTATCGCCGGCGCTGCTTTTGGTGTCCTCTTTTGATGCCTGTTGCGCTTCATCAATTCCCTGTTGTGCGGCATCCATGCGTTTTTGCACATAATCAAGGCATTGCCGGAATAAAACTTCTTTTAATTTGCTCACGGTGTAAATGTAAAATTTATAGGGCAAATAAAAGCCCCCTTACACTCGCTGTTTGGGGGCTTTCAACCTAAACCTTATCACATTGTAAGCGTGAGCTTACAGATAATATACAAAGAACGTAATTTTTTAACAAAGAGTTGTCTATACATGCAATTTTTTTTTCGCATGGGTGTAAATTTTACAATAAGTCAGCACTTTACATTAATTTATTATGCTTATTTGGATTTAATTTAAATAAGCCATACATTTGTTAGGTTAACGTTTTTATATGAGGCTTTCGCAACTTGAAGTAGGAGAAAAAGGTATTGTAAAAGAATTCACAGATCTTGAAATGTCCGTTAAATTAATGGAGATGGGTTGTTTACCCGGCGAAGAGATCAGAGTTGACCGCATTGCCCCCCTTGGCGACCCCATTGCCATAAACGTATCAGGATACCAGTTGAGCCTGCGCAAACGCGAAGCTTCAACTATTATATTGCAGTAGTACTAAGTAATTGAAAGCTGATATAAGAGTTGCGCTTGTTGGAAATCCAAACACCGGTAAATCCACACTCTTTAATGTATTAACCGGGCTAAATCAAAAAATAGGAAATTTTCCGGGGGTTACTGTTGATAAAAAAGTTGGCTATGCCAAACTTCCGGATGGCCGTACCGCAGAAATAGTTGACCTGCCGGGCACTTACAGCCTTTACCCTAAAAGTCAGGACGAATCCATCGTTTTTTCTGTACTGGCCGACAGGCATAACCCATTAACGCCCGACCTGGTTGTTGTTATCCTGGATGCCACAAATCTAAAAAGAAACTTACTGCTATATAGCCAGGTTGCCGATCTGAAGATCCCCGTGATCATAGCGCTTAACATGATGGACCTGGCCAAAAAGTCAGGGATAGCTATTGATGTCGACCGGTTTTCAAAGAGCCTGGGTGTTCCGGTAGTGCCTATCGCCGCTCGTAAATTAGATGGGATAGATCAGCTCAAAACCGCCATTTCATACGCTAATAAGTTTGCTTTACAGGAAGATAGTATCGATGTAAGATCTATCGCCCCGCAACTGATAGCAAGCATCAGCGATGAGCTAAGTATTGAAAACCCTTACTTTGCCTTACAGCTTGCACATCAGCATGAAACCTTAAAGTTTTTATCGGCCGAACAGTCTGACAGGATAGAAGAACTTGAAAAGGAACATTCTTTTCACTCGCAAAAAGCGCAGGGCAGCGAAACCATTGCCCGGTACAGCTTTATTAACGAGTTGTTATATGATACGGTTAAGGTGCCGGTTACAGCCCATGATGAAACATTAAGCAATAAGATAGACAAGATCCTTACCCATAAGGTTTTTGGCTTTATTATATTTTTCGCCGTCTTGCTGTTCATGTTCCAGGCCATATTTTCATGGGCCTCCTACCCGATGGACCGCATAGCCGACGCTTTTGTGTGGATACAAAACACACTGAACCACGTATTACCGCCCGGGCCGTTGGTTAGCCTGTTGGTTGATGGTGTAATTGCCGGCTTAAGTGGTGTGATGGTGTTTATACCGCAGATAGCTATTTTATTTGCTTTTATATCCATATTGGAAGATACCGGCTACATGTCGCGCGTTACTTTTATGATGGATAAATTGATGCGCAAAGTCGGGTTAAACGGAAAATCTGTAGTACCGCTGATCGGTGGTTTTGCGTGCGCGGTACCTTCGATCATGAGTACCCGCACCATTGAGAGCTGGAAAGATCGCATGATCACCATTATGGTTACGCCATTGGTAACCTGCTCTGCCCGCCTACCTATTTATACCTTATTGATAGCTTTGGTTGTACCCAATAAAAATATCTGGTGGTTCTTTAACCTGCAGGGTTTGGCGTTAACGGGCATGTATGTGTTCAGCTTAATATCGGCAGTAGTAGTGGCCTGGGTATTCAAGTTTATTTTAAAGAGCCGCGAGCGTGGTTATTTTATCATGGAGCTGCCGGTGTACCGTATGCCGAGGTGGAACAACGTGGCCTTTTCTATGTATGACCGTTCCAAATCATTTGTTTTACAGGCGGGTAAGGTGATCATAGCGGTGTCCATCGTATTATGGGTACTAGCATCATACGCGCCGGGCGACCGATTTGAAAAAATTGAAGCTAAATACAAACAGCCGCAATATACACAAGGTGTTAGCGCGGACCAGGTGAATAAAGATATCGCTTCAGAAAAGCTGGAAAACTCTTACGCCGGGGTACTGGGTCATGTTATTGAGCCGGTTATTCGCCCCTTAGGGTTCGACTGGAAGATCGGGATAGCGTTGATCACATCATTTGCCGCGCGCGAGGTGTTTGTGGGCACCATGGCCACCATATACAGCGTAAACGGCGATGCGGATAATATGCAATCGGTACAGGAAAAAATGCGCGATGCCAAAAATACACAAACCGGGCAGCCGGTGTTTTCATTGGCTGTAGCTTTTTCTTTAATGATGTTTTATGCCTTTGCTATGCAATGCGCAAGTACCGTAGCTGTAGTTTACCGCGAAACCAAAAGCTGGCGCTGGCCGGCCATACAATTTGCCTATATGACGGTATTGGCTTATGTGGCCAGCTTTGTGGCGTATAATTTATTGAGGTAAAAGGTTAAAGCTGAAAGCTAAAAGGCATTGTCGCAAATTTTAGATATATCGCTTCAACTATTCACAAACCTTTCGCCTTTAACCTTTGACCTTTTCCCTTAAAGAGCTATCTTTGATACAGAGGTAAGCATTGGACAAAGTAAAAGTTTTAGAAAAGTATCTTCCGCCCGAGGCCGCCCCGTTGATAGGCCGGTGGATAGATTACTTTAAATGTGAGTTTAAGATTTCACGCAATCGCGGCAGCAAGTTTGGCGATTACCGGGCCCCGCACCAGGGCAAAGGGCACCGCATCTCTGTTAATTTCGATTTAAACCCCTACGCGTTTTTGGTAACTACCGTACATGAGTTTGCGCACCTGCATACCTGGAACGAGCATAAGCATAAAGCCAAACCGCATGGTACCGAATGGAAAAACAATTTCAAAAAAATGATGCAGCCTTTTTTTGAAAAGGACGTTTTTCCGCCTGATGTTAAGCATGCCATAGTAAGCTATTTGAACAACCCGGCGGCATCCAGCTGTTCTGATTTGACCTTGTACCGCTCGCTGCGCAAGTATGACGCGCCAAAAGAGGATATCCACACGGTAGAGAAATTACCCATTAACGCGGTATTTAAATTGAAAGACGGACGGGTTTTCAGAAAGGAAGAAAAGCTGCGCAAGCGCTACAAATGCACCGAACTAAAAACCAAACGTGTTTATCTGTTTAGCCCCGTTGCCGAAGTTGAACTGGTAGAAGGATAACCGGTTGTTGCTAACAATGGTATAATATTCATCAAATCACTTGGATTTGGTTAAAAACACGTATAATTATAAATTTAAATGGCTGTAAAGCCGCACTTTATTAATAACACAGGTATATATGACCAGGTTCTTATTGATCATTCTCTTTTTTGTAGTATCGCTGTTATCTGTGTTTAAGGCCCCGGCTTATTATTTTTGGCTGCTGGCAATTCTGGTTACAGAGTATCCCTTAATTTTTGCGGGGATTACCGCGGCGCTGACCATATCAGGTATTTGGGTAAAAAAATATCAATTGGCAGGCACTATAGCAGGGATTGTAACCATCATTGTTTTTTTATCACCGGTAATTAAGGCTTACCTTATTGGGTATGATCTTAAAAACGACCTGAACAAAGCATTTTATACGAATACAAATGACAACCAGCCACCGTTCAGTTTTTCAAAATTGTTTGCCGGTAATATGGTTGTGGACAATAAATCGTTAACGTATATCACTTATGCCGACACGGCTTTAACCCTTGATTATTACCCATCGCAAATTGCAGGAAAAAAGCCATGTGTGGTTGTGATCCATGGCGGATCGTGGAGCGGTGGCAACAGCAAACAACTGCCCGAGTTAAACAGCTATCTTGCCGGCAAAGGCTATAACGTGGCGTCCATCAATTATCGCCTGGCGCCAAAGCATTTGGACCCTGCGCCACGCGAGGATGTTCAGAACGCCATAAAGTATCTTACCGCACATGCCGCCGAATTACAAATAGACACCAACAACTTTGTTTTGCTGGGCCGCTCGGCAGGGGCGCAGATTGCGCTGCTTTCTGCTTATACCCTGTGCAATAAAAACATTAAAGGTGTAATTGATTTTTACGGCCCTGCCGATATGGTTTGGGGGTATTCAGTCCCGGCAAACCCATTGGTTTTGAATTCACGTGCCGTGATGGAAGCTTATCTTGGGGGCACGTATACAAAAGTGCCGCAAAACTATGAGCAAAGCTCACCCATTCGGTTTGTCGACCAGTCTTCTGTGCCGACATTGATCATCCACGGTGAAAACGATGTGCTGGTGGCTTATGAGCACAGCGATAAATTGAACAATAAACTGAATGATGCAGGTGTTGCGCACTATTGGCTCAAACTTACATGGGCAACACATGGTTTCGATTATAACTTAAACGGACCGGGCGGACAGTTATCAACTTATGCTGTGACGCATTTTTTGTCGGCGGTAACGAAGCCGTAACCTTTCAATTACAACCCCAAAAAATAATCATACCCTTTCTCGGCCCAGTAATCGCGGGGGCGTTGGTTGCTGAAGCTGATGGAGCCTATCCGTTTTAAATTTTTAACGCCATACTTAACCGGGATGATCAGCCTTAGCGGCGCGCCGTGGTTTAAAGGCACCGGCTTTTCATTCATTTCATAAGCCAGCAGGGTTTGCGGGTGCAGGGCGCTATCCATATCCAGGCCGACGTAGTATAGTTTATCAGGGGTTTCCATGCCTACGTAGTCCATTTTGGTTTCGGAGTCAAGATTAAAGTGTTTTACAAAATCAACAAAAGACAGGCCACCCCAGTATTGGATCTGGTCCCAGCCCTCAACGCATTTAAAGTCATAAACGATCTCGGTCTTCGGCAGCGCCTTGATGTCCTCAATACCGATCAATAACTTCTCTCCGTTACCTTTGGTTACCTGAAGTTTCCAGGCTGCAAGATCTATCGGGCTTTCAACGCCTACATCGCTATTTTGACGTACATTTTTGGCCGCCATTGATTTTGGATAGGTCCTTACCAAATGTTTCTCGCTGTATAAAAGGCGGCGTACCGCAATCTCGGTTTTATTTAGTGCCCGGCGCAATGGTACACGGGTGCCCCCGGTAATTGCCGTTACCTCTTCGGGCGAGTTATAGAGCCATTTCCACCCAAACACGCCGCCAATCGCGGCCGCGCCAAATACTCCAAACGAAATAAATGTGCGCCGGTTAATTTTTTGCTCGGTAGTGAGGGGCTTTTTAGCTTGCTTCTTCGTCATGTCCTTTTTCAATAATGGGCTTTGGTTTGTTATTAACAACCTCAAACCCGGTGATCACCGAACTGAAATTTTTCCATCCCGCCAGGAAAACCTGTACCACATGGATCACAAAAAAGAAAACATAACCCAGTGTCAGCACAAAATGCAATATCCGCGCGAAATGATAGCCGCCGCACAGCCTGGTTAAATAATAACATTGCACCGGTTTGTAAATAGCCAACCCCGTAATTACCGAGCCTATGCCCATTACGATTATCGCGGTGTAAGCTATCCGCTGCGCGGCATTATATTTTTTTTGCGGAGGAGCCATCTTGCGGATATGCAGGTCATGCAGTAAAACCAGCCAGGCTTCTTTAAATGACTTTCGTTGCGGGACCAGTTCACGCCACTCGCCCGAGATCAGGGTATAGGCAACATAAAATACCCCGTTAAGAATAAAAAACCACATGAACAAAAAGTGGAAAGCCATGCCCTCCTGCAACCGGTGGGTAATGTTAAAGAATTTGTAAAACCACTCGGGGAAAAACACAAAATAAGTGTGGCCAAAGAGTTTGATCTTATATTCATCATCGCCCCAATAGATCAGCATCCCACTCCAGATCATGATGCTCAGCATCGGGAAATTAACCCAATGACACCACCGCATGGCTAAGGAATGCTTTTCTTTGATCTCTTTCATTGGTCAAAAATATTATGATTAACTGGCTGATGGGAAATCTTGTTTGGCGGCCCCGGTAATTTCGCCGGTCTGCGTGTTTTGTATCAAAGCAATGACTTCCCAATTTTGACTGTTAAAATCTTTAGGTAAAGCTATGCTTTCTGTTCCGGTCTTTTTATCATTTAAAGCACTGCTTTGAAACTGGCGGATGATCTGTACATGCGATAAATTGCGACCGCTGTTTTCGCCGGCTTTTACACTGGTCCTGGCGGCTTTTTCTACCAATGCCAGCAGCAGTACGCTGTTTGCTGCATTGCCGTCTGTTTGGTAATGTATAGTTGCTTTATTAGGGCCGGCCTTTAAATCGCTCAATGTTATTTGGGCCGATGATGGTTTTTGTAACCCTGATTTAATGGCGTTACGTAAAGTACCTTCTTCAGATCCAACAAATTCTTTTTTGCCGTTCACTACAATTTGCGGCGTATAAACCTGCGAAAGGTGCAGGTATTGCGCGTAAGCGTTTTGCCTTGCCGAATATGCCGCGTTGCTAAACCCGTCTTTCCATCCCAAACGGTTCCAGTAATCTACATGAAAAGCCAGGATATACACGGGCTGGTCTTTATATTCCTTTTGGATCTTTGCCACCAGCTCATCGGCTGGCGGGCAGCTTGAACATCCTTCGGACGTGAACAGTTCGATAACGGCAAAGCCTTTTCCGGCAACAGTGTTGTTATGTTTAGTTGGTTTAGCATTGATAAAAGCTGATGTCGAAAAAGAAATTACTGCTATAAACAGCGACAGTATAAATATTTTGATCGTTCTCATTTTACAAAACGTTTAATAAGTTATATACGCAATTGGTCGTGGCTTAGGGCTTTTCCTTACAATAAATTTAATAATTTTATTTGATCTGACATTTTTTGTAAGGTTTCGCGCGTATGTGCGACTAAGATTATTTAAATGATATCAAATAAATGTTAGCCACCTCATTATTAAACCCGCATAAATGGGTTGACAATCATGCCGATTACCTTTATGCTTACGCGATAAGCCGGATAAGCGACGACGAGCAGGCGCGCGACCTGGTGCAGGAGGTTTTTTTGGCGGCCTTAGAGAAAGCCGACAAATTTGAGGGCAAAAGCAGCGAGCGAACGTGGCTCACCGCAATATTAAAAAATAAGATCATCGATATTTATCGTAAACGCTCATCAGGATTAAACAATGCTGTTAAGGTTGCCGAAAAAGAGCAGGAGGACTTCTTTTATGAAGACGGGCACTGGCGCGAAGAGCATTGGCCAAAAGAATTAGGCTTTGAAGATACCGATCCGCTTCATAACAAAGAATTTAACCAGGTACTACAGCGGTGCATGAAAAAACTGCCGAAACTATGGCTGGCTGTTTTTACAATGAAACACATGGAAGATGAGCCGACTGAAAATATCTGTACCGAGCTGAAAGTTTCGTCAGCCAATTTTTGGGTGATCATTCATCGTACTAAACTTAACCTGAGGGCTTGCCTTCAAAAAAACTGGATTTAAAATGGGCCCACTAAAAAAGATCATATACAACTGCCGGCGAGCTACTTTCCTGATCGAGAAAAAGCTAATTGACCGCCTTACCCTGCGCGAAAAAATGGAGTTACGCATTCACCTGTTTGGTTGCTCGGTGTGCCGGGTATTTGATAAACAAAGCGCGTTGATCAATAAAATGGTTCAACAGCTTTTTAAGGCCCCTAAAGACGACGGCGCACACCTTGACGACAACTTTAAACAGGAGCTGCAGCACCGTATTGAAGATGAATTAAATAAAAATTGATCTTGTTGTAAGGTTTGTTTTAGATGTGCGACTAAGCCTGAAATCAAACATTAAAACGACAACAAAGATGAAATCAATTATTTCAAAAATCCTGGTAACAGGTGCTATCGTAGCCGCCTTTTCTTTAAACGTACTGGCCGGCCCAATCCATCCGTCATTAGCCGATACCGGCAAAATGGGTAAAATGTCCAAGATGTCTAAAATGGACAAGAAGATGGATAAAAAGAAGATGGACAAAAAAATGTCTGCCAAGAAAATGGCAAAAGACACCGGTAAAATGGGCAAAATGTAATTTGACAGGGCGGGAGGCTTGTCCTCCCGCTTAATTTAAACATAAAACAAAAATGAAAAAATTTATACTTATAACTTTCTTACTGTTCGGCTCTGCTTCATTATTTGCACAAGCGGGCTTAAAGAAATGCGAACAGGCCCCTGAATTTACGGGCAAAGACAACTACGGCAAAGCGCTTGATTTGAAAAAGTTGTTAAAAACCAATAAATCAGTGGTATTATTTTTCTATCGCGGGCAATGGTGCCCGTATTGCAACAAACATATCCAGCGGTTGCAGGATTCGCTTCAATTGCTCACCGGCAAAGGCGCTTACGTTATTGGCGTAACGCCCGAAACCAGCGAAAATATAAGTAAAACCGTTGGTAAAACACACGCCTCTTTTTCTATAATACAGGATAAAGGATATAAAATAATGAAGGCGTACGATGTCAACTATGTGATGGACCAGGATATGGTAACCAAATACAAAGGCTACGGCATTGATCTTGAGCAAAACAATGGCAATACAGACCATGTGCTGCCGGTTCCCGCCACATATGTTATTGACAAAACCGGCAAACTGATCTTTGTTCATTTTGACAAAGATTACCGTAACCGCCCGTCAATAAGATCTATTGCAGAGGTATTGTAAGCTCAATAACCGTAAAATTGTCATTTCGAAACGAGGTACGAGTGAGAAATCTTAAACGCGCGATCATTTGCAATGCGTTTAAGATTTCTCCCGTTGGTCGAAATGACACTTTTTTTTAGGGGATATACAACTCCCCATCAGCCAACCCTTCCAACTCCTGCGGGTTATGGCTTACAATTAAAACAGTTGCTCCTAATTCTTTAAATATCAATTTCAGGTCGGCAATTAATTCGGTTTTCATATCCGAGTCCAGTGCCGAAAAAGGTTCATCCATCAAAACCAATTTTGGTTTTATGGCCAATGCCCTTAATATGGCTAATCGTTGCTGTTGTCCACCGGACAGATGGATGGGTTTATGATCCGTCAGCGTATCCAGCTTACCTAAAAACAGCAAACGTTTTATCCAATCCACGTCGGTAGTGGCATATTGCAGATGGTCTCTAACGGTCATGTTTGGAAAAAGGGCATAATCCTGGAAAACAAAACCCGGCATTCTTTTTTGTGGCGGCAGGTTTATTTTGTTACCGGTATCTAACCATGTTTTGTTATCCACCACTATTTTCCCCTTTTCGGGTGATACCAGCCCGGCAATGATCTTTAACAGCGTGGTTTTACCCGCTCCCGACGGCCCATAGACTTTTGTAATGCTACCGGGGTCAAACTGATGGCTTATTTTTAAAACCTGTTTCCCCTGGTAAACCTTTAGCTTCTTCTCTATCGACAGGTCTATCATTCTAAGGGGGATTTAGCCTGGTATTTATTAAAAACAAACACACTTATCACCATCACGAAGGTGATGCCGAACAAAATCAGCGAATAGGCATTGGCCGCCGCGTAATCCATCCGCTCTACCGAATCGTATACAGCAATCGATGCCACGCGTGTTACCCCGGGTATATTGCCGCCTATCATCAGCACCACGCCAAACTCGCCCAGCGTATGGGCAAAGGTCAGCACTATAGCGGTAAGCAATGAAGGTTTGATATTGGGTACTAAAACGCTTTTAAATGTCTGCCACTGGGTTTTACCCAATGTGTAAGATGCTTGTGTCAGCGAAACAGGCAACTGCTGCAAAGCCGATTTAATCGGCCCCGTCATAAACGGCATACTGTAAATGAATGAGGCTAACACTAATCCCTTAAATGAAAAAACAAATTGCGTATCGAAGGTGCCCTGCAGCCACTTGCCCAGACCGTGCTGCGGGCTAAAAGCCAATAGTAAATAAAAGCCCAATACCGATGGCGGCAAAACCAATGGCATAGTAATAATGGCCTCGACAATGGTTTTAAAAAACGACCGCCCTTTTGACAACCACCCGGCAATAGGTAAGCCCGCAATAAATAACAACGATGTTGTAATTGCAGCCAGCTTTAAGGTGAGCCAAATTGGTGACAGGTCCATCAGTTATGTGTTGGCTGGGGTTTATTGAACACGATACCCATATTGCTCAAAGATCTTCTTAGCGTCTTCGCTTAAAATATAGCGGTAAAATTTTTCGGCATCAGGGTTTGTTTCCCCGTGTTTTAAAATTACCATTCCCTGTTGTATAGGGGTGTATGTTTTGGGGTCGATCAGTTTCCAGAAAAGCGTTGTTTTATTGGCCGGGTCTTTAACCAGCGCCTGGGTGGTAAAGCCAACATCGACCACACCTGTAGTGATGTAAGTATTTACCTGCGATATGCTTTCGCCGTAAACCATTTTGCTTTTTACATTATCTAATACCCCTTTTTTCTTTAAAAGTTCTTCAGCTGCAAGGCCGTAAGGCGCAACGGATGGATTAGCTATAGCGATTTTTTTGATACGCGGGGTCAGCATGGTACGCTCCCAGTTTTCAAAACCGATGTTTGTAGCACTGCAAATAACCAGGTTGCCTAAAGCGTAAACAACCGGCGCTTTTGCCGAAAACCCATCTTTATACAAAGCATCAGGGAAACTCATATCTGCGGACAAAAAAACATCAAACGGTGCTCCGTTCTTTATCTGTGCCACCAATTTACCTGACGAACCCACGATGGGATCGATATCGATGTTGGTTTTCTGTTTAAAATCTTTTTGAAGAACGGTTATAATAGATTGCAGATTGGCTGCGGCGGCAACCTTTAAACTTTGGGCGTAAGACGCCATGCAAGCGAAAAGGCAAAAGCTCAGCAGTAAAGAAACGCGTTTGATTGGACCGGCAAAATAGGCTCTGAAATTCATAAAGTAAACTTAAGCTATAAATATAAACGAATTATTAAAAACAATAGTGCCATATCCTTAAGGGTAAATACTATTAAAAAACAAAAAAGGGAGAAAGCTAATGCCCTCTCCCTTAAAATTCTTACAAACCGGTTATTCTTAATTTGTCGGCTCTTCGGTTGGGGTACCAACAATTTTAAATACTTTGTCGCCATTGGTATCAACCGCGTCCTGGAAGTAATAGCCTTCCTGCGATACGTAATATTTTTGACCGTTCAGCTTTAATATTTTGCAGCCTTCAGGCAGGTTATCAACCAGGTCGCCTACCTGTGGCAGGTCATCCTGTGATGCCGTAGCTCCGCCATCATCGGTATTTAACTCGCCGTCTTTACCCGCGATCTGGTAAACCAGGGTACCGTCATCTTTTGTTATCGGCTGATAATAAACCCCGTTCAACTCATAATACTGCATACCATTTATGGCGATGGCCTGTGCTTTGGATGGCAGTTTGTCTATGGTTGCGCCAACAGGTGGTTCAACTACTGTATAGTTATCATCTTCCTGCCTGTAGTACAGGCCGTCGCTGTAGTAATATTGGTCGGGGCCAAAGTAAAACGGATAATACCCGGTAGGCAACACAGTCAGGCTAAAGCCCAGTTGCGGCCTGTAATACGTTGCATAATAACCCCGGTTACGGTAATAAAAGCCTTGCGGCCTTGCAGTTATATGGTTTCTTCCATATGGCAGGCCCGGATAGCTGCGGTAACCGCCGATACTGTATGAATTTCCATTTCCTCTTGGTGTATAGGTATAAGGCCTTTGTCCGATAGCCGGAAAATGGCGCGATTGCTGACTTTCCCGGCCAAAAGATGGCGGTGTACTGTGTTGTATGCCTCGTGGCGCAGATGGCGGCGTATTAGAACCTATCGCGTTAGGGTTTCTTTGCGGCCTGTTATAAGAGTTATTCTGTTGCTGCGTCCCCTGGTATTGAGTTTGCTGCTGCTGAACTGGGCGTTGCTGCTGTTGTGGAGTAGCGCGTTGTACCTGTTGCTGTTGTTGTTGCTGCGGAGCAGAGCGTTGCACCTGCTGTTGGGGAGCAGAACGCTGTACCGGAGCTGGCGCGGGTGCCGACTGGCGCTGCGGAGCGGCAGGCGGTGGGGAAGATTTGTTATCGCTATGATCACTGCCCCTTTGCGCACTTGCAGGCAGCGCCACACTTAAGCCCAATATAGTGCTAAAGGCAAGCCCAATTACGTTTTTATATATCTTTTTCATGTTTTGGTTATGATATGCCGGCATAGTTAATGCCGCTTGTTATATTTTAGACTAACAAAGATACAAAGGTTTAATCATTGCTGTTCTGACGTATCCTGCAGTATCAAATATAAATAGTAAAACGTATTTAACCACCAAAAGGCTACAGCTTTTCAGAAATAAACAAGAACGGCTCATTAAATTCAAGGCTAAAAAACCCGTCAGCAGATGTGATATAAACATCAGCATCTGATTTTTCAAGGCCCGCTGTTTTAAGCTGATCGGTTGAAGATAAGATCCGGATTTCCTCGCCTCCCGGTTTCCATTTGTTAAAGCCCGAAGGGACCGCATATATTTTTTGCTGGCGGTAAAAGATCACCAGGTTTATTTTATCAGCAAAGGGGAGATATTCTGCAAGTTCAAACTCGTCCGTCACTATATTAACAGCCGGATAGCCTTTTTCTATCAAATGATCCATCGCGGCCGCGATGATGGTTTTATCGCCAACAGGCAAATGTTTAATATCCGATTGCAGGTCGCCATCCGTTTCGTCAGTAATGATCCAGTCTATTTTAATCCCCTGTACGTTTAGTTTCTCCGCAGTAATGGGTGTGGTTATTATTGTTGGGCTCCACTCCAGTAATTGCCCCAGTTGCTCATCATCAAACCCGTCCAGCCCCAGTACCAACAGGGCGGGCTCTTGCTTTTCGCGGACGATATGATGTGATGACATGGTGGTTAGAGATTAGTTAATTGGAGATTAGCGATTAGTTGCAATGTTTATCAATATATCTTCCTATAAATTTCTTTAAACGCCTGACCCGGATCTGCAGCTAAATTAACCGCGGCCGATACGGCAATTCCATAAATACCTATTTGCAGCAGCGGCTCAACATCAGCTAATTGGATTCCTCCTACAGCTATAACAGGCAGATCTACCTGGTGGCGTTGCAATAACCGGTATCCTTCAAAACCCAATAAGGGTTTGTCATTAGGTTTAGTATCCGTATGGGCAAATGGGCCATAGCCACAATAATCAACAACACCGGTTGCCTGTTTTGCCAGTAGTTGTTTAATATTTGTGGCCGATGCGCCAAGGGTCTTATCCTCACCTATTTCTGCGCGGATACCGACGAAATCAGCATTAAAATCTTCAATATGTACACCTTGTGCATCAACTTTATGCAGTAAATGGTAATGGTTGGTAATGATCAATGTAGCGCCCCAATCGTCACAGATCCCGGCAATTTGATTGATCTCGTCGATCAGTTCTTCATCGCTTTTGGTAAGACAACGATACTGGATCCAATTTGCCCCCGCTTCGCAGGCAATTTGTGCCTGTTCGATATGCGTACGATTGGGCAGGTCCTGCGTGAGATAATGGAATTTGGAGACGTATTTTTTCATGGATGGACGAAATATGCCCCGAAATTAAACAATAAAAATTAATCAACACTTTTGTTATTTGCTAAAAATATTAGCAATTTTGATTTATGGCACATCAGGAGAATCCGGAGTTTTTTAAGGGGCGCGGAGCGCAGGTTAATACGGATAACAAGTTTTTAAAGCGCAAATATGTGCTTGATCATATTGAGGGGTTGGATGAGCCGTTATTGGAAAACTCGGCTACGCAACTGTTTGAAGAAACGCCTAAAAAGATAGTGAGCGAATCAAACAGCCCCGACCTGAGCCACATGTACTCTATAAATCCTTACCAGGGTTGTGAACATGGTTGTATTTATTGTTATGCCCGTAATACACATGAATATTTTGGCTTTAGCGCCGGCCTTGATTTTGAGCGTAAGATCATTGTAAAGCGTAACGCCGCCGAGCTGCTGGAAAAGTATTTCAATAAGAAAAATTACCAGCCGGTGTCTATCCTGCTATCGGGCAATACAGATTGTTACCAGCCTATCGAGCGGAGGCTTAAAATAACAAGGGGATTGCTGCAGGTGTTTTTGCAATATAAAAACCCGGTAAGCATCATCACCAAAAACAATGTTATTATCCGCGACCTCGATATTATTACTGAGCTGGCCAAACTTAATCTGGTGCATGTCAACGTATCTATAACATCCCTTAACGAATCGATACGGCAAAAGCTGGAACCGCGCACTGTTACGGCCAGTGGAAGGCTGGCGGTTATTCAGAAATTGTCTGAACTCAATGTCCCGGTTAGGGTAATGGTAGCGCCTATTATACCAGGGTTAAACAGCAACGAGATCCCCGATATTATAAAGGCCGCTGCCGACAGGGGTGCAAGATCAGCCGGTTTTACCATAGTTAGGTTAAACGGCAGCATTGGCGAAATATTTACAGACTGGATCCATAAAGCTTATCCCGACCGCGCCGAAAAGGTGCTGAATATGATCAGGGCCTGCCATGACGGCAAACTGAACGACAGTGATTTTGGCCGCCGCATGCGTGGCGAAGGGCAGGTGGCACAATCTATCCATCAGCTTTATAAAATGGCCTGCAACCGTTTTTTAGCAGGCAGGGAAATGCCGGAATATGATTATACGCTATTTACACCAAAAGGCGGCAAGCAAACAAGCTTATTTTAAGTTGGTGCTAATATTATTTTTTACATCAGATACCATTTTCATGTTAGCGGCTATGCTCATGGTTTTTACATTCATGGTATACTGCATGGTAAAATTACTTGCCATAGCTACAGGGTAGCTTTTTACCAGGCTGAACGTTAATTTACCTGTGCCTTTCCCGGTTCCTTTACCCGTAATTTTGGTGCCATTCTTTTCACTATCCAGATCAAAGCCCAGGGACATATCCGTATCAAAATAGGCAAGGTTATCTTTTACAGCTATAAGTTTGTAAATGGTTTTGATCTTCATATCTATTTTTATACCGCCGGCAGGCATACTAAATGGTATTTCCTGTGTAAAGGTTTGACCTATGGCTAATGGTTTTTCAGGGAATTTTATTTGTCCCTGCGCCTTATTCATCATCTCAGTCATAACCGCTTTAAATTGTTCCGGCATTCCTTTGAACGACATTGAATCTATATGCAACTTTCCGTCGGCAGTACACTGGCCATATATGCTTTTACCCACCATCGGGTTTTTTGGCGTCGGGGTTTCTTTACCATTCATCACCATAACAGAATGTACATCGCCATGTGTCATGGTAAAAGGGAAGGTTTTATTTTGTTTTAAAGCGCCTGTTTTTATTTCAACAGCGGTTAAAGCATCCATTTTCATATCTACAGGCTGACTAACCGGCGAATTACCGGCGGCTGACGAGTCGTTTTTCATATCCATGTGCATGTCCATATCCATTTTTATGTTGGATTTGTAGGTATGCGCAGGCAGGTACCTAAATTTAAAAAGAATGGATTTTTGAGCGTTTACTGTTACAGAAAATAACATTAAAGCTGCCAGGTAGGTAAATTTTTTCATAGGTTTAGACGTTTACAATTTGATATAAATCTATGGTAAATGTTACTGATAACCTCAGAAATTATTAAAACTTACTTATTTGTCAGCAGATTCACTATTTGGGAAAGCGTTCCATCCCTGCGCTTTAAGCGGGTGTACATTACCTGATTTTGTGATCAGGTTACAACCCGATGCAGGTTCTGTAATATGGCCGATAATGGATATATCCATTTTAAATTTAATCTTTTCGTAATCGGCCTGCTTTACGGTAAATAGCAGTTCATAATCTTCGCCGCCGCTTAAGGCACAAACTGTTGGGTCAAGGTTAAATTCGCGTGCGGTTTCAAAGGTCATCGGGTCCAGCGGAATTTTTTCTTCATAAATACTGCAGCCCTTACTACTTTGCTTACAGATATGCATGATCTCTGATGCCAAACCATCCGATATATCTATCATCGCAGTAGGCTTAACATCAATTTCTTTTAGCAGGTCAATTACATCTTTACGTGCCTCGGGCTTTAACTGGCGTTCAACTATGTAGTCTTTACCTTCCAGGTCGGGTTGGATATTGGGGTTTTCAAGGTATATCAGTTTTTCGCGTTCTAACAATTGCAAACCAACATAAGCACCACCCAGATCGCCGGATACACAGATCAGGTCGCCTTCCTGCGCGCCGTTACGGTAAACCACATCTTCCGCATCGGCATAACCAATAGACGTTACGCTTAATACCAACCCCTGTTTTGATGATGAAGTATCACCGCCTATTAGATCTACACCATATTTTTCGCAGGCGATATAAATGCCTTCATATATTTCTTCCACAGCTTCAATTGGGAACTTGCTCGACATACCTATGGCTACCGTTACCTGGGTAGGGGTACCGTTCATAGCGTAGATATCGCTCAGGTTAACCTGTATAGCTTTATAACCCAAATGCTTTAACGGTGTGTAAGCCAAATCGAAGTGTATGCCTTCCAATAACATATCGGTTGATACCAGCATCCGTTTACCTTCAAAATCAAGTACGGCAGCATCATCACCCACACCTTTTATAGTGCTTTTTTGTACCAGCTCAATATTTTTTGTAAGATGATTGATCAGGCCGAACTCGCCCAGGGCTTCTATATTGGTTTTCTCTTTATTGTCGAACATATTTATTTTGGATTACACCGATTTTTTTGTGATTACACAGATTTATAAATGACCATCATCAATCTGTGAAATCATCTTTAAAAACCAGTGTAATCTTAATCCAACAAAAATACGAAAGCTTATTTCAAATACTGCCTAAACAATCTTTTAAGCAAACATTATATTAAAGCCATTGTAACATTTTAATTAAGGTTTAAAATATTAATATACAATTAACATTTAGGGTCGACCTTTACTCAAAAAACATTTACTTATGAAAATCAGAAAATTACTTATTTATACAGTTTTCGCATCCGTGATAATTACTGTTGGTTGTAAGAAGGAATCTACACCCAATAATGGCAGCACAGGATCGACCGGCAGTACCGGAACTACGGGTACAACCGGAACCACAGGAACAACACCAACTCCTTACACTATAACAGAGGATTTTGAGGCAGGCAGTAAAACCGCTTATGCTGCCGCGGATATCAACTTAATTACCGGATCATGGAATTTTAATGACGCGTTAATTGGCAGCACCGCTCCTGATGTAAAAGATGGTTTAAAATCTGTACGCTTACGTACCGGCGATATCGCCATGAACTTTGATATCAGTGGCTTAAGCCAAATCAGTATTAAACACGCAAAATATGGTACCGATGCCAATTCAACCTGGCAATTATTAATGTCTACCGACGGTGGTACTACTTATACACAGGTAGGCACCGATATCAGCGAAACCGGCACAACACTGGTAACCGACTCATTTAAAGTAACGGTAACCGGTAAAGTAAGATTTGAAATTAAAAAAGCCGTTGGCACAACGCGTGTTAATATTGACGACATTATTTTTAAAGGAACGGGTGATCCTGGTATAACTGTAGGTGGCGGCACTACCGGTCCTACAGGACCGGATACTACTGCTACTTCTAATCCTACATCAGCCCGTGGTGTTACTGTCGGGCCGGATGCGCCACCCGCCACCGGCGAAAACAGCAACTTATTTTTAGGTAATCCATCAAACGCTACTCCTTCAATTACCTTTGCTGATAACTATTTGATAGACCAGGGTTATTACGTAGAATCTTACAACAGCACAAAAGACGAACCTAACTGGGTAAGCTGGCATCTGGATGCCGGTAATATTGGATCTGTTGATCGTTTGAACAACTTTGCTGCTTTTAGCGGCTTGCCGCCCGATTTTTTTGCTGTACAAAGCAACAGCTATAGTTTTGCTACTTATGGTTTTGACAGGGGACATAATTGCCCATCTGCAGACAGAACCAGCTCTACAGATGCCAATTCTTCAACATTTTTAATGACCAATATGATACCCCAGGCACCTAATAATAATGAACATACCTGGGCCAATTTAGAAAACTATTTACGCGAACAGGTTGCCGGTGGAAATGAGGTTTACATCATTATGGGTAGCTATGGTACAGGCGGTACCGGTGCGACAGGCCAGTTTAACTACATAACGGCAGGCAGCGCGCATATCAATGTACCAAGTAATGTTTGGAAAGTGGCAGTTATTATACCTGCAGGTACAGGCGATATCAGCCGTATAACCGCTGCAACAAGAGTTATCGCAGTAAACACGCCAAACGTAAATTCAATAGATGCCGACTGGACAAAGTACATTGTTTCTGTGCGTGATATTGAAACGGCAACAGGTTATAACTTACTATCAAATCTACCCCAAAATATTCAGGATGCAATAGAGGTTAAAAAGGATGCGGGTATATAATTTATCCAGATGAAACAGATTTAAAAATTGATTCCACCGATTAATATTAATCGGTGGAATCTTTTCTAAAATCAGTGAAATCATTTACAAGCCTAACTTAGCCGAGATCTCCAGCATTCTTTCAATCGGTTTTACTGCTCTTACTATGATATCTTCAGGAACTTCAATTTCCGGCAACTCATTTTTAAGGCATAAATAAAGCTTCTCCAACGTATTTCTTTTCATGTGGGGGCAATCATTACAAGCGCAATTATTATTCGGCGGGGCGGGGATAAATACCTTAGCGGGGTTATCTTTTTCCATTTGATGAATAATTCCCGGCTCTGTAGCCACTATAAATTCTTTTGCATCGCTTTTTGTGGCATATTTTAATATCCCTGTGGTGGATCCTATGTAATCAGCCATCTCCAGTATTACATCCTCGCATTCCGGATGCGCCAGCAATTTAGCATCCGGATGCCTTTCTTTTAGTTTGGTGATCTTTTCTCTTGAGAAAATTTCATGCACCATGCAGGCGCCGTTCCATAATACCAGGTCGCGGCCTGTTTTTTTAGCAACATAAGCTCCTAAATTTTTATCAGGGCCAAAAATTATCTTTTGCTCGGGCGGCAGGCTTTCAACAATCTGTATCGCATTACTTGATGTACAAACAATATCGCTTAAAGCTTTTAGTTCGGCCGTACAGTTTACATAGGTGATCACCAGGTGATCAGGATATTGCTCCTTGAACTTTTTAAACAAATGTGGCGGGCAGCTGTCGGCTAATGAACACCCCGCTTTTGCGTCGGGCAGTAAAACCTTTTTTGTTGGTGATAAGATCTTGGCTGTTTCGGCCATAAAGTGTACGCCGGCGAATACGATAATATCGGCATCAGTTTTTGCGGCTTGCTGCGATAATCCCAAACTATCGCCAATATAATCTGCAATATCTTGTATATCAGCATCCTGATAGTAGTGAGCAAGTATAACCGCATTTTTTTCTTTTTTAAGTTTTTCTATTTCGTCAAAAAGGTCAAGCGTTGGGTCTATATATTCCTCGGCGTAGCCTTTCAGATTTATTTCTTCGAAGATATCCATTTCAACAATTCAATTAATAACAATCATTTTTTTATATAAAAAGAAACTATTGTTATTGGTGTGTTAATTATGTTTAAAAATAAGGTGAAGTTTTTTATAAAATATTTTTTCTAATTACTTATTAACAAACTGCTGATACTTTTGATTAATCATTTAACTGATAATTAGAATAATCTGTAAATCAATATTTATTTTAAAAACTTATTTGTTAATATTTTCTTAGTGATTTTAATGTTAGTTTCGTTGTTAAAACGGCGCAAAAGTCGCTTAAAAAATGTTACCATTATCACTAAAAAGTAAGGTTATCCACTAATTAATTACTTGTTAGTTTTTTGCTTACACAAAATTAACATCTTTGAACGCTATTGTTAACATACTTTATAATTTTACACATCTAACACATATTCTATGTCCAAATCTGTGGATTTCCTGGTAGTTGGTTCTGGTATTGCCGGATTAAGTTTTGCACTAAAAGCGGCAAAGCATGGTAAGGTACTGATAGTTACAAAATCAAATGAAGACGAGTCGAACACTAAGTATGCCCAGGGTGGTGTCGCGGTGGTTGTGGATAAAAAAGAAGATTCTTTTGAAAAGCATATAAATGACACCTTAATTGCCGGCGATGGGCTATGCGACAAGGAAGTTGTTGAAATTGTGGTAAAGGAAGGACCGGACAGAATTAATGAAATTATTGATTACGGAACCAGTTTTGACAAGACCAATGAAGGACTTTATGACCTGGCAAAAGAGGGTGGTCATTCAGAATTCAGGGTATTACATTATAAAGATATTACAGGTTTTGAAATTGAGCGCTCTTTATTAGAGCAGATCCATCAAAACCCCAATATTGAGATATTGACGCATTATTTTGCGGTAGACCTGATCACTCAACACCATTTGGGAGAGTTTGTTGATAAATCATCTGACGACATTACTTGCTATGGTATCTATGCATTAAATACAGTCACTAACGAGGTTGAAAAATTTCTTTCGAAGGTTACAGTTATGGCATCGGGTGGTGCGGGGCATATTTATTCGGTAACTACAAACCCAACCATAGCTACCGGCGATGGTGTGGCCATGGTATACCGGGCTAAAGGAAAGGTAAGAAATATGGAGTTTATCCAGTTTCACCCTACAGCATTATATAACCCCGGCGATTATCCGTCTTTCCTGATCTCTGAAGCCGTACGTGGTTTTGGAGGAATATTGAAGCGTACTAACGGAGAAGAATTTATGCAGGAATATGATGAACGTAAATCATTAGCTCCGCGTGATATTGTCGCCCGCGCTATTGATGCCGAGATAAAAAAATCAGGAGAAGATTATGTCTACCTGGATATTCGTCACCGTAGCAAAAAAGACTTGCTAACACATTTCCCCAATATTTATGCAAAATGTTTAGAGATAGGCATTGATATGACCAAGGATATGATCCCGGTTTCGCCGGCATGTCATTATATGTGCGGTGGTGTAATGGTAGATCATTATGGGCAATCATCTATCCACAGGTTATACGCCTGCGGCGAGTGTTCATCAACAGGATTACATGGTGCTAACCGCTTAGCTTCCAATTCGTTATTAGAGGCATTGGTATTTGCGCACCGCATTTATGAAAGCGCCATAGCACAATTTAATACTATTACTATCCCCGAAAATATACCCGACTGGGATGAACATGGCGTAAAATTGTCAAACGAAGATATCCTGGTTACGCACAATATCCGCGAGATGCAGAAATTGATGAACGACTATGTAGGTATTGTCCGTTCTGATTTCCGTTTGGAACGGGCCATGCGCCGCCTGGGTTTATTATATGAAGAAACAGAATCATTCTATAAACAAACCAAGCTATCGGTAAAACTTTGCGAGTTGCGTAATTTGATCCAGGTATCTTATATCGTTGTAAAATCAGCTATGATACGTAAGGAGAGCAGGGGATTACATTACACGACCGATTATGCTGAACACCAGGATGTTTTGGAGGATACGGTATTTTAGATCACATATTTATATTACATGTCATTTCGAAAAGAGGTACGAGTGAGAAATCTTATACATCATACTACTAAGCAATTGTTAAAGATTTCTCGCTATGCTTCGAAATGACATAAAAAATTAGGTCGAGCGGAAAACGGGATTCGAACCCGCGGCCTTCAGTTTGGGAAACTGATGCTCTACCAGCTGAGCTATTTCCGCTTATTTCTTAGTTATTTTCCCGTTGAGGCTAAGCCACGAATATACAACTCATTTGGGTTATATTTTATGTAGGGGAAAGTTGTTAATATATTAATAAACTTAAAACCTGTTTCCTTGTCTTTTGCTATAGTTACGCTCTTAATAGCAGTTTCGGAGAAAATGAATTTTTCCGTATGATAAGCAATGGCGCTATCAATATAAACAGGAAGGTTATCGTATTTCTTTTTTATATTATATTTTTTAAAAAAGTCTGCTCTTGTGTACGCTGGAAGGTCTTTTTTTATTCGGATAATGATCAATCCTTTTTCACCACTCCCCGTATACAATGAATCCGCCTTTTTTCCTGAATAAATGTTCATATCGAAAATTTGTTCAGGCCCTATTAGACTAAGAGTTGACCAGGCCGAGTAGGGAATGGTCTGATCGTTTAATTTTATAAGGTAAAAGGGTGACTTTGACGAAAATCTGTTTGTATCCTTTAAAAGTTTGCCCTGTTGGCGATAACCATTGCCGGTGGTGTAAAGTACCCGGCCTTTGTATGGTTTCGCTTGATGCCTTAGGCCCGGGTTCCCGCTTATATTCTGTATAATCGAATCTTTATATGGATTATTTTGCTGAGCAAAACCATAGTACGTTGTCACTAAAAACAACAAGAGTAAAAGGATTATATTTTTCATATTTTAAAGTTAAGTTAGTGGTTTATTTTATCATTATTAGTCAGGATACTGATATAGTTCATCCCGGTCTCTTTTTCTGCAGCAATGGTTACAGATTTGATGCTTTTTGTAGGATAAAATAGTTTATCTGAATTTCTATTAAGGCAGCTATCTATATATAAAGGTAGGTTTCTGTCTTTCCTGGCAATCTTATATTTATCTAAAAGCTGATCTGCTTGTAATATATCTGTTCCTTGCAATAAGCTGATGATAATGACGCCATTTGTTGCTTTGGGGCCAAATTGATCGGTTGCAGATTTATCTTTCAAAAAATTCATGGCCGATATACTTCCCTGGTCTACTAAATTTATCGACGCTGCAGCAGTATAAATTCTGTCACTTCCATCAATCTTATAAAAATAAAGCTGCTTTTTTGCCAAATCTGATGTGTCTTTATTCAGTTTATGCAAATAGTAAGGTGTCAAAACGGCAACATTATATTTATTTGTCGCATCGGGCTTGGCTAAGAATGGAAGCGTATTTTTTGAAGCAGAAGTATCTTTAGCCTGAATAACTTCCTGTGCGAATAAGCTAGAACAAGCAAGCGGCGCAAATAAAAGTATAGTGATAAACTTTTTCATAATTAAGGCAGGTTTGATCAAATATAGTAAATTTAAAAACTACAAAATCAAATTAGCATATGCCATTAATACTACCTGTTAAAGATAAAAGCCCTGTATGGGGACAAGACTGTTTCATAGCCGAAAACGCTACTATAGTTGGTGACGTTAGTATGGGTGATAAATGTTCGGTATGGTTTAACGCGGTGATCAGGGGAGATGTAAATTATATCCGGATTGGTAATAATTCAAATATCCAGGATGGTGCAGTGATCCATTGTACGTATAATGGCGCGGCTACTGATATTGGTAATTATGTATCAATAGGCCATAACGCCCTGATACACGGCTGCGTTTTAAAGGACCATACACTGGTAGGCATGGGTGCTATAGTAATGGATAATGCCGTGATTGAAGAATATGTAATTATAGGCGCGGGTTCTGTGGTATTAGAGAAAACTATATGCGAGTCGGGATATTTATATGCCGGCACACCCGCCAAAAAGATAAAACCCTTAACCGACGAACAGCGCGCCATGTTAGACAAATTACCCAATAATTATGTAATGTACTCCGGCTGGTTTAATGGACAATAACCTCTTTGGGTATATCTACTGTTTCTTCCGAATCCCAGTTTGGCCTTAGCGTGATCACCTTGGGGTTTACCCACATGTTCTCCGGTTGCCTTAATTCCTTGATACTGCCTGAATCCCATTTACCATTTTTATTGTCGTCATAAACTACACGGACGGTAAATTTTCCAACATAAAAATTGTTATAAGCTATTTTTGTTTTCTTGGTGATCACATCGCTTCTTAACACAATGTTCTGTTCGTTTAAGAGCTGAACTACGTACATTTTAGCAGAGTCGGGCACAGAAACACTTAACGTTAAATTGCTGAAATTTTCAGGCTTACCAATATTGAACTTTTTATACTGCCGTTTATTTTTGTCACCATATATGGTAGTAAACGCGCCATCTTCAATGGTTAGCTGGTATACTGCTTTTGGCTTCCATCGGTATTTCATCGTAAAGTTTTTTGATACCGCGCCGGTGTCCTTTACTAAAGTATAATTTACAACAGTCGAATCTTCCTTTAAAGTTATCAATGATGGGTCAAACGAATCAATGGGCAGGCTGGTGTACAAATGCAGGTCGGTGCCGGGTTTTAATTCGTTCATAACAGATAAACCATATCTAAAACCGAGCGTGCGCGTAAACGACTCTTTACGTTGCTTACGCAGGTAAGTGGTATCCAGCGGTTTGTTATTACTGTAAAATGCAAACCGCACAGAATCGAAATCCATATTTTTCGAATAGACAACTACCGAGTCGCCGGTCTTATTAAAATCAACTAATTTCTGTTCGTCCAGCCCTTTTGGATAAAGGATCTTTACGGATGGTTTTTCAATAGGCTTGTTAAAAAAGAATGACATGGCCCCATCCAATGTAAATTTCTTTTCAACAAAGCGGATCTTAGCCGGCTCCTGTTTAAATATTCTTAAATTAATGGTTGATGTATCATGCGTGAACTTAATGGGCTTTGTTGAGAAACCTATCAGCTCATTATCATTATCATAGATCTTGTTGGGCGCTTGTTCTTTCAGTGCATAGATCTTGTACACGCCCTCTTTTAAATTGCTCAGCCTGAAATTACCTGCCGAATCGGTAGTGGTATAAATGCTCGGTTTCTTTTTACCAAACAGCATCGAATCCTGCTTTAAAGTAAAGAGCATAACAGTTGCCTCTTTTTCTTTCTGTTGCGTATCGTTATTGGTTACCGTGCCCGACATGGTGAGCGAGTCGATATGACTACCGGTTGAAAAGACGTAAGTAAAGTTTTTTAAAATATTGTTTTCATTAACATCGCCAATGGCCTTGCCAAAATTAATTACGTAGGTGGTGTTTTTTAATAAGGTGTCTTTTAAGGTGATCACCAAAGTTTTCGTACGTGTTTTAAAATCCGGATTTTTATCGGGTGCCGGGAAAACAGTAATTTCCTGGAACGGGTTGTTCAGTTTAAAATATTCGTCAAACTCAAGCCGTATTTCTTTTGCCGCGAAATTGTGGGTAAGGTTGGGGGGGGTAGCCTTCAATAATTTTGGCGGATTGCGGTCCCTGGGCCCGCCTTGCGGTTTTTGTTGTACCGCGCAGCCCAAAACCAGTAAAACCAGCATTAAAAACAGATATTTTTTATGAAAAAACCAGCCTTTTTTATTTAACGTCATTTTTAAGCGAAATAAACGATTTTTTTGTTTTTATGAAGATTATCATTCAGATTTAAAAATAATGGCTTAAAATTAATATTTTATAAATGCTTGAATAACAGTAATTTAAATTCTATTTTGATATGTGAACCATTAAAACGGAGATATCAGACGGCGACACGCCCGAAATACGGGATGCCTGGCCTAAAGTACGTGGTTTTATCTTCATCAATTTTTCACGTGCTTCTTTTGATAGTGATTGCATTTGCTGGTAATTAAAATCCGGATTAATTTCTTTGTCTTCCATTTTCTTCATTCGCTCAACAATATCCATTTCCTTTTCAAAATAACTCTCATATTTGATTTTTATTTCAGCCTGCTCAATAGTTTCTTTATCATAGTTTGAAAGATATTCTCCAAACGTGTTATCAGCTTTTTGCAAGTCGATAATTGACACTTGCGGCCTTCCTAATAAATTGAACAATCGAGTTGCCTGTGATACCGGCGAAGTGCCCCATTCTTCCAGGAGTGGGTTAATGGTGGCCTGATCAATAGACCGTGTGCGTGTATAGGCTACAATGGCGTCAGAGTTTTTTACTTTCTGGTTTACCTTTTCTAAACGCTCATCGCTGATCAATCCTAACTGATGTCCGATAGGGCTAAGGCGGATATCCGCGTTGTCCTGACGCAGTAGTAAGCGATGCTCTGCCCGTGAGGTGAACATTCTGTACGGCTCTTCTGTGCCTTTGGTCACCAGGTCATCTATCAATACACCGATATATGATTCTGATCTTTTCATGATCAGCTCATGCTTATCCTTCAGTTTTTGGTGCGCGTTAATGCCAGCAATAAAACCTTGTGATGCCGCTTCCTCATAACCGGTAGTTCCGTTTATTTGCCCGGCAAAGTAAAGATTGCTTATCAATTTGGTTTCTAAGGTCAGGCTTAGTTGGGTCGGCGGGAAGTAATCATATTCTATAGCATAGCCAGGACGGAACATTTTCGCGTTTTCAAAACCCGGTATTTGGGTCAATGCTTTGTATTGTACATCTTCGGGTAGGGAGGTAGAGAAACCGTTTACATAGATCTCTACGGTATTTAATCCTTCCGGTTCTACAAAGATCTGGTGACGATCGCGCTCCGCAAAGCGATTGATCTTATCTTCTATAGACGGGCAATAACGTGGCCCCAGCCCCTTGATACGCCCGGTAAACATAGGCGATTTTTCAAAGCCTTCTTTCAAAGTTTCGTGTACCTTGGTGTTTGTGTAGGTGATCCAGCAGCAACGTTGTTCTTGTATTTGCTCAACCTCGGTGTAGGAGAAACGTTCGCGTTCTTCATCTCCCCATTGTTCTTCCATAACCGAGTAGTTTAAACTACGGCCGTCAATACGTGGGGGAGTGCCGGTTTTCATCCTTCCGGATTCAAATCCTAAGGTGATCAGTTGCTCGGTTATGCCGGTTGTTGCTTTCTCTGCTGCTCGGCCGCCGCCAAACTTTTTCTCACCAATATGGATCACACCGTTCATGAAAGTACCATTGGTCAACACGACCGCATCGGCTTCTATTTCTATCCCGAGCGATGTCCGGACTCCTTTAATGGTGTTATTTGTTATCAATAAGGAATTAACAGTGTCCTGCCAGAAGTCAACATTTGGCGTTTTTTCTAATGCTAAACGCCACTCTTCTGCAAAGCGCATCCGGTCACTTTGTGCCCTGGGGCTCCACATAGCAGGGCCTTTTGATAGGTTTAGCATCCTGAACTGGATAGATGTTTTATCAGTTATTATGCCCGAATAACCACCCATCGCATCAATCTCACGCACTATTTGTCCCTTGGCAACACCACCCATAGCGGGGTTGCAGCTCATCTGTGCAATGGTGCCCATATTCATAGTGATCAGCAAAACAGACGACCCAAGGTTAGCCGCTGCTGCTGCTGCCTCACATCCGGCATGGCCGGCACCCACTACAATTACATCGTATTTCCTAAACATTTTAACCTCCATGTTCCACGTGGAACACTAATGTATTCTTCTTCTTTATTCACCATGTTCCACGTGGAACATGAATTTATTGCACTTTTTCTGATGTTCCACGTGGAACTTTAAAGAATGATACCAGTGCAAATCCCGCCCAAATGCTTTCTAAAACCACAAAAGGGTAGAAGCTGATCAGGTATGACGAGAAGCCGCAAAGTGCTGCCCCTGCAAAATTCATGAAGCAATAGGTGCGGCTGTTGGCCGGTATCTTCTTATATAAATTTAATAAAAACGCTATCAATAATATAATAACGCCTACTGATGCAATAACGTCTGACAGTTTCATTAGGCCTCTTTTAGTTCTGATAGTTCTAACCAGCGCAGGCTTTTTTCATCCAGGTTGTTGGTCAGGTCGGTTATCTTTTTAGCTGTGTCTACAATAGTGCTATTGTCTATTCCGGAGTTCAGCTTTTTGTTTAATTCTTTGAGTTGATCTTCTATAACGGTAATATCCTTCTCCAGTGTTTCCATCTCTTTTTGCTGTTTAAAGCTCAGCTTGTTTTTCGGCGCAGACGGTGTTGTCCCTGGTGTTACACCCGCCGCTTTATCTGCACGGTCTTGCTGTTTTTGGTCTTCCTGCTCTAAACGATAAGATGAATAATTGCCGTTATAAATACGCACATGGCCCTTGCCCTCCACAATAAATAGCTGCTCGGTCAGCTTATCCAGCAAATACCTGTCGTGCGATACGATCATCAATACGCCGCCGTAATTGGTTAAAAACTCTTCCAATACATTCAGGGTATCAATATCCAGATCATTAGTCGGCTCATCCAGGATCAGGAAGTTTGGGTTCTTCATCAGGATGCTCATCAACTGTAAGCGCTTTTTCTCACCACCACTTAGCTTGGATATAAAGCCATATTGCTTGGCAGGAGGAAACAAGAACAAGGTAAGCAGGGCAGAGGCAGAGATCATCTTGCCATCGGCCATGGTAATGAATTCCGCAACGTTCTTTACAATATCAATTACCCGTTCATCCTCTTTAAAGGTTATACCCGCCTGGTGGAAATAGCCCAGAACGGTAGTCTCGCCTTTTTCAATATGCCCACTATCCGGGGATAGATTCCCGGTAACCATATTTAGCAGCGTTGACTTACCAGCGCCGTTCTTGCCGGCCAAGCCTATCCTGTCGCCTTTTTTAAATACGTAGTTAAAATGATCTATATAGGTATTGCCATTAAAAGCTTTGCTGATATCATGAATCTCCATGATCTTGTTACCCTGCCGCGCCGTTTTAACGCTTAGTTCTACGGTTTGTCTTGGCCCGCCATTTTGTGTCTTAGCTTCCAGATCGTAAAAAGCATCTATCCTTGCTTTAGATTTTGTTCCCCTCGCTTTTGGCTGACGGCGCATCCACTCCAACTCTTTACGAAGCAGGTTAGAGTTTTTCTGAAAAGTAGCTTCGTCTGAAGCATCACGCTCGGCTTTGCGCTCTAAATAATAGCCGTAGTTACCAACGTAGGGGATGATCTTCCCGCGGTCGATCTCCAGGATCTCATTACATACGTTATCCAGGAAATACCTGTCGTGCGTAACCATCAGGATGGTCTTTGAGCCCTCTGTCAGCAATTTCTCTAACCACTCAATGGTATCAATGTCCAAATGGTTGGTAGGCTCATCTAAAATATACAGGTCCGGGTCTTCAATTAAAAGCTTGGCAAGCGCAAGTCTTTTCTTTTGCCCGCCCGATAGGGTAGTGATGCTTTGGTTAAGATGGTGAATATCCAACCGGCCCAAAATAGTCTTGATCTTATATTCATACTCCCAGGCATCAACCTCGCTTAGCTCTTCCATTACCGCGTCAAGCGCTTTGGTATTATCAGGGTCATTCTCCAGTAATTCTTCGTACTTACGAATGGCTTGCTGCTGCACGTTATCGGCATGAAAAATATAATCGCTTATGGTGACGGCATCTTTAAACCCGGGGTCCTGCTCAAGATAGCCCATGCGCAGGTCTTTAGTTTGTACCACCTTGCCTTCTGTGGGTAAAAACTGCCCGGCCAGTAATTTTAATAAAGTTGATTTACCCGCGCCGTTAATACCCACCAGCGCTACGCGCCGGCCGCGGTTAATACCAAGTGTAATATTTTTAAACAGCCAGTTGTCATGGAATGAATGGCCCAGGTTTTCTACAGATATATAAGTGCTCACGCTCTTTTCTTTATTTTATCAGATGTATAAGTAAATACACCCGTTTTGTTTTTTAATGATTGATTAAACATTGCTCTGGCAACATCGCTTGCCTTTATAGCCCGGTACTTTTTAAATCGGCCAAATAATAACGGGCCTATCACTTTTAAAACAACCACTGCTATTTCTTCGCCCAGGCGTTGCTTCACTTTTCGGCCATCCAGTACAGAAGGCTGGTAAATAAACGTTACCGGCAGCCCAACAGCTTTAACATCGCGCTCTGTTTCACCCTTGGTTCTCAGGTAAAAGTTTGACGAAGCTTCATTGGCGCCGATAGCCGAGATCAAATGAAACTCTGTGATGCCGTTTTTTAAGGCTATCTCTGCCAGCTTCACCGGGTAATCATGATCTATCTTCCGGTATTCGTCTTCGTCAGGTGTCTGGCTTTTTGTTGTGCCTATACAACAAAATATCACATCGCCTTTTATTTCATCAACATGCTCATCCAGATGATCTAAATCAGTAATGATCTGCTTTAGCTTTAAATTGGTCGACTTTGTTTTCTTACGCGCTATTATTAAAACCTCGCTATAATCGGGGTGCGAAAGCAGGATGCTAAGCAGGTTACTGCCAATTAGTCCGCTTGCTCCTACAATTATTGCTTTTTTTGTCATTAATGAACATATTATCCCGGCAAAAATACATAATAATAATTAGTGGAATAAATATTGTGTGTTTAAACATATAAATTTGATGATATGAAAAGTATATTCTATCCTGCCAATGAGCGGGGCACAAGCGACCACGGATGGTTAAAAGCCAATTTCTCCTTCAGTTTTGCCGGGTTTTATCATCCCGATAAAATTCATTTTGGCGCATTGCGGGTATTAAACGACGATATCATAGCCGGAGGTATGGGCTTCGGCACACATCCGCATGATAATATGGAAATTATTACTATCCCATTACAAGGCGCGTTAGAACATAAAGACAGCATGGGCAATATTGGCGTGATCCACGCAGGTGAAGTGCAGGTAATGTCGGCCGGTACAGGTGTTGAGCATTCTGAATATAATCATTCAAAAACTCAGGCAGCAAATACCCTGCAGATCTGGCTGTTCCCTAAGGTGCGGAACATTGAACCACGTTATGATCAACGTGATTATAAAGATCAGTTTAAACTTAACCAGTTAACCAATTTGGTAACCGGCGATAAAAACGTTGATGCTTTATGGATAAACCAGGATGCCACCTTCTCTATGGGCGAGTTTGAAGCGGGAAAGACAATTACCTACGATATTAAAAATGCCGGTAACGGTGCCTACATATTTGTTTTGGATGGCTCGGTTAAAATAAACAATGAGCTTTTAAACAAAAAGGACGCGCTGGGTGTTTATGATACTGAATCAATTACCATTGAAACCGGGGCAGATACCCGCCTACTCATCATAGACGTGCCGATGCTACAATAATAAGAACCTGCTGCCACGGGATGGTGTATTGAGGGCTAAAAACAATTAATAAAAAATTTGTTGTTAGTACACTAATATCACTACCTATGGCAGAAGAGATCACTATACCCGGCTGGAAAAAATGGCTGGAAGACATTGGCGAACAAGTATCTTTTTTTATCCGGTTCTTCAAAAATATTTTTGCGGGCGGTTTTGAATGGTCTGAGTTTGTAAGGCAATGTTATGAAATAGGTTACCGGTCAATGACGTTGGTTGGTATAACATCATTTATCATGGGTGTGGTTTTAATTTTACAATTAAGGCCCACCCTTGTTAGTTTTGGCGCGGCAAGCATGCTGCCCAAAACCCTTTCAGTATCTTTTATCCGCGAAATAGGCCCGGTGATCATTGCCATAATCTGTGCCGGCAAGATAGCGTCAAGCATCGGCGCCGAGCTGGGCAGTATGAAAGTTACCGAGCAGCTGGATGCTATGGATGTATCAGGCGCTAATCCGTTGCAATACCTGGTTGTAACGCGTATTTTGGCTACAACAGTAATGGTGCCCATCCTTTCGGTAATAGGTGATGCTATAGGCTTATTTGGTGGCTTCCTGGCCCTTAACCTGCGCGACCATATCAACATATCACTTTATGCCACTAAAGTGATCTCATCGCTTGATTATACCGACTTTTTACCCGCTTTTATTAAAACCATATTCTTTGGCCTGGCTATTGGCTTTGTGGGCTGCTACAAAGGCTTCCATTCAAGCAAAGGTACAGAGAGCGTAGGCCTTGCCGCCAACTCGGCCGTAGTAACCGCCTCGCTGTGGATCTTCGTGATAGACGCTATTGCTGTACAGATCACCAGTATATTATTTTATAAATAGGCCATGGAAGAGAAAGCAACAACTGCGGAGCCGAAAGAAAAGAAAACCCATGATAAACAGGAGGTGGTTATCGAGATCAAACATCTCAAGAAATCATTCGGCAATAAGGATGTTTTAAAGGACATTAACCTGGTTGTGCATCGCGGCGAAAACGTGGTGGTGCTGGGTAAATCGGGACAGGGAAAATCTGTTACCATACAATGTATTGTTGGTATGCTGACACCTGATGACGGAACTTTAAAAGTATTTGGCGAAGAAGTGCCCGGTTTAAAAGAGAAAGAATTAAAAGAACTGCGGATAAAGATCGGCTTTTTGTTCCAGAGCGGGGCTTTATATGATTCGATGACCGTGCGCGAGAACCTGGAGTTTCCGCTTACCCGGGTATTAAAGATAAAAGACCAGGCAGAGATAGATAAACGTGTTGAAGAGGTATTGGAGGGTGTTGGTTTAGCGGATGCTATCGATAAAATGCCGTCTGACCTGTCAGGCGGTATGCGCAAACGCGCCGGACTGGCAAGAACCCTCATTATCAAACCCGAAATCATGCTGTATGACGAGCCAACAACAGGACTTGACCCGATAACCTCGCGCGAGATCAGCGAGCTGATCCTGAACATGCAAAAGAAATATAAAACAACCTCTATCATCATTACCCATGATATGGAATGCGCCCGCATCACTGCGGATAGGGTAGTAGTAATGAACGATGGCGAATATATTGAGGAGGGCTCGTTTGACGGCCTTCAAAAATCAAAGAACAAAATTGTACAGTCATTTTTTAAAGATATATCATGAAAACAACTTCATCGCAGAAATGGAAAATAGGACTATTTACATTTATTGGTCTGCTGGTACTGATAGCCGCCATATTTTTCATCGGTAACCAAAAAAGCCTGTTTAGCGCCACCATTAAGCTAAGCGGAAATTTTAAAAACGTTAACGGCTTACAGGTAGGCAATAACGTACGCTTTGCCGGTATAAACGTAGGTGTGGTGAATGATATCAATATAATTAATGATACTACTGTACAGGTTATACTTACCATTGATGATGATGTTAAAAAGTTCATTAAAAAAGATGCAAAAATGAGTATTGGCAGCGATGGTTTGATGGGTGATAAGCTGATCGTGCTGATGCCGGGTGGCGCTAATACCACAGATATGGTTAAAGACGGCGACAAGATAGGCTCTGTGAACCCGGTTGATGTGGATAAGATAATAGGCAAGTTTACCAAAATGGCCGATAATGCAGGCTCGCTGATTGACGGATTATCGCAAATTGTAGCTAAAGTAAACGGCGGTAAAGGCAGCATTGGTCGTTTGTTAAATAATGATAAAATGGCCCGCGAAATGGAAAAGACAGTAGCCCAGGCAAAAACAACCATGCAAACGGTACATAAAACCACCAGCACGCTAAATGAAGATTTAACCGCGGCTCAGCATAATTTCCTGCTGAAAGGTTTCTTCAACAAGAAAAAGAAAGCCGAAAAGGCCCGGCAGGATTCGATAAAGAAAGCACAGAAAGAAGCCGATAAGAATGCGAAGAAGGACTAAACAAAAAAGCCACCCGAAAAGGTGGCTTTCTTATTATATGGTATGTTAAACGTGATTACAAATTGCCGGTAATAGCCGGGTCCATTGGTTTTACCGCAGAACGGAAGCGGTGGATAAGCTTGCCGTTTTCATCTAACAAAAATTTCTCAAAGTTCCATTTGATCTCGCCTGTAAAATCAGGGTTTTCTGCAGTGGTTAAGTATTTAAACAGTGGTGCAATGTCATCACCTTTAACACTTACCTTGGTGCTCATGGGGAAAGATACTTTGTAAAGGTCTGAGCAAAAAGTTTTGATCTCGGCATCAGTACCGGGCTCTTGCCCGCCAAAGTTATTTGCCGGGAAGCCTACTATAACCAATTTGTCTTTGTAGGTTTCGGCCAGTTGCTCTAAATCTTTGTACTGTGGCGTAAATCCGCATTTTGAGGCGGTATTTACCACTAATATTTTTTTACCTTTAAATTTGGCCAAAGAGAAGTCTTTGCCTTCAATGGTCTTCAGTTTAAAATCATAAACTGATGCCGGCGCGCTGACAAACAGTAGCGCGAAAAAAATTGCTAATATTTTCATAGTAATAAAATTGGGTTTCAGATTTGAATACAGTAAAATTAGCTAATAAATAAGCGTTTAGCCAAATAGTAGTCTTCTTTTTCTGTCATTTTTTTCTTGTCGGCCGGCGACTTGTCTGTGTAGCCCAGCAGGTGCAATGCGCCATGGATAATAACGCGGTGCAGTTCGTCTGTTTCAGGCACCTTAAAGATGGTTGCGTTCTCCTGGATACGGGGGATAGAAATGAAGATATCACCCGTTATTTCGCCTTCGTATTCAGAATTATCAAAGGTGATGATATCCGTATAAGTATCATGATCAAGGTATTGCTGGTTGATCTGCAGCAAATAAGCGTCCGAACAAAAAATATAAGTTAGATCCTGCAGCTTAAAACCCTCGGCAACAATGGTGTCATTGATCCATTGGCGTACCTTTATTTTATTTTTAAGCTTGTAGGTTATATCTTCTTCAAAAAACTGTACAGAGGGCATTATAATTTAAATAGCAGTTCAACCTCGTTACCCTTGGTGTTAAATACACATTGGTCTGCAAGGTGTTTAATAATAAAAACACCGCGGCCTGTCAGGTTTTCAAGATTTTCTTCGGCGGTTGGGTCGGGCAGGTGGTTATAATCAAAGCCTTCGCCTTCGTCTGTAATGGTCCAGGTAGATCGTTTTGGATCAACCTCAACGTTTACAATTACCAGTTTAGCAGGGTCCAGTTTATTACCATGCACAATAGCATTGGTAACCGCCTCATTAAGGCAGGTCATCATATTGGCAAAGATATCGTCACTAACATGATATTTGTCAGCAATTTCTTCTATAAGGTTTTCCAATACCGTAATACTCTCCCTTACAGAAGGAAGTTGCAAAGTATATAAGTCGGTTGATTGAATAGGTACCGGGTCCATGTTATTTGGCATTAAGTTGATCAAAATACGATTTTATTTTTTGCTTATAGAACAAATTAAGACCCGGGGTCACGGTTTTAATTTGCTCTGTTTGTTTTTCATTCAGTTGCTGATAGTCCTGCAGCGCTTTAATATAACCCGGCGGCATATCCGTTCCCACATGGCTCTCCCGTTGCTTATCCTGTTCCCGCTCCTGTTCGGCTTTTTCGGCCTCCAATAAGCGCGTATGGATCTCCTTTTGCCTGTTTAATGCCTCATCGGTTATTTTCCTGTTTACGATATCTTTGGCAGTTTGTTCCATTTGTTGCGATATTTTATCAGCATCCTTGATCCCGGCACCGCCATCCTTACTTAAATCATTGTTAATTTCCTGTAAAGATTGTCTTATCATTTCCTGCTCGCGGGCCATTTTTGCCAGTTGTTCGCTCATTTGGCCATGCTGGCTTTGCCCCATCGGGGTGTTGCCCTGCTTCTGCATCTGGTCGCGCATTTTCTGCATGTTCTGGCCAAGCTTCTCTTCCATTTGCCTTAACTGCGAAACCGACATCTGCTTGGATTTACCCTTACCGTTTTTCGAGTTCATTTTATTTTGCAGCTGCGATAAAGCGTCGCTTAGCATCAAAGCCAGGTTGTTCATAGATGTCATGGCATACTGCTGGTTGCGGTTTGCTTCGGCCGTGCGCCTGTCGCTTAAATTATCTATCGCGTTATCAATCTGCGTGTTAATTGCGCCAATTTCACGATTAACGGTCGATTGGATCTGCGGGATCCGCTTGCTCAATGCAAATAAACTGTCCTCGGCGGTCTTTAGGTTATCCTTTATGTTTTTCTGCGTTTGCGTTAAAGTTACATAATTAGGGTCTGCCATGCCAAGCCCTTTAAAAGATTCCATCACTTTTTCCTGGCTGAAAGAACTGTTCACTAAACTTTTTAACAACTCTCGCAGTTGTTTTACATCCACTTCGGTTTGCTTTGAATCCTGGTCCTCCTGGTCCTGTTCCATCTTTTGGGCAAGCTGCTGCATTTGTTTTGCCGACTCCTGCTGCGACTCCGACGCTTTTGATTTATTATTTTTAGACAATTGATCTGAACTTTGGTTCATATTATCCTCAATATTTTTTTCCTCGCTCTGGGGATTTTTAAAATCCTGCTTATTCTCGGCGTTGTCCAGGTCCTTTAAATTCTGCTTAATATCCTGGAACTCTTTATTCAGATTTTGCTGTTGCTGCTGCAGCCTGTCGGTTTGTTCTTTATCATTACCTGTTTTGGGCTGAGCGTCGGCCTGCTTGCTGTCTTCTGCTAATTTTTGCTGTTTTTCTGCCAGCTTTTTTAACTGGTTGATGTTTTGATTTAATTTTTGATCAAATTCCAGCTTTTTGTACAGGTCAAGCATGCGGTCAAGCTCCTTTTTAAGCGATTTATTATCCATCTGCATTTTGGATAATTCGTTGCGGGTGCCGTCTTTTTGCTCGTTCTGCATCAGTTGCTGTAATTTTTGCAGCAATTCTTTGGTTTTAGGGTCAAGCACATTGTTCAGCAAATTTTCAATTTGCTTTTGCTCGTCTAACAATTCCTTGTTTTGCTGCTCGGTCTCGCGCCTATTATAAAGGTTGTTTCTGTTTTCTTTCTGTATTTCTTTAACCAGATCTTCTAATTCTTTTCTTTTTTGCAAAAGATCATCTACCTGTTTCTTTTCATCGAATGACAGGGTGCTTTTATTCAACAGCATCTGGTCCATTTTTTTCGCGTCGCGCTCTACCTGGTCGGCCAGTTTAATAGCCGATTGCATTTTTTGTTTAACACCGGCTGTGCCTGCGTTTAACTCTGCCCGCATTTCGTTGGCATCCGGCACATGTAAGGTGCGCTCGGTGCTGCGGGCTTTTTTAGGTCCATTAACGTTGTCATTGTCGGCAACCTCAAAAAAGTAAGTCACCTGGTCGCCGGGTTTTATACCCAGTTCTTTCAGGTTCCAGAAATAAAAGAAATCAGACAGCGATTGGTTCAGGTTTGCTTTAACCGGTTTAACCAAGTCGTGCTCTGCGTTTTTATCGCCCGGCGCACCGATCCTGTAATGAAAGGTGAGTGACGAAAAACCATGATCATCCTGGATCTTACCGTTAAAATAAAATGCCTGGTGGCTAACCGAGTCGGGCTTTTCATCAACATTGATGGTTGGCGGCTCATCGGCAATGGTATTGATACGGTATGATGCCGAATCTGTTTTTTTAACCACCGCGTTTTGCGGGTTTAACTTGTAAACCGATGGCTTGTTAACCTGTTCGGTATGTTCAAAAACATCACTGCCCGCAGGGCTTAGCTCATACCGGCGGTTATTAATTTCAAAAGACAAAGTGGTTGCATTCTGCGTGTGGAACAACCACCTAACCGTTGTACCTGCCGGGATGGTCAGATCGCCGGCATTGGCCAGCGTTTCATTTTTTTTATGCAGATAAGCGGGGTATTTAAGCTCGACATCAAAAAGCAGTAAAGACGGGCGTAAGTTTACCTTGATTTCATACAGCGGCGATGTAAAGCCGTTACCAACTAACCTGAAACCGGTGTTTTGCTGCAGGTTGGTAAACAGGTAATGAAATTTGCTTACATTCTCTTTATCCAGCTTAAACGTGTTGTTGGCCGTTTCTACATAAACATCAGCAGGCAATTGGTTGCCGGTTAGTTTCAGGTCAAGTTTCAGGTCATCGCCCTGTACGGTTGAAAGGCTGCTGTTTAACACCACAAACTGAAAGGGTGTTACCGGCGCAAAGTATTCGTTATGCCTGATGATCTTTTTTGTGCTTTCAGTAAGGATAGACGGTGCGGCCAGGCCGATAACGATAATAACCGCCGCCGGGGCCAGGATCCACTTCAAATATTTTGAATTATCCTTTATGTTAACGGCCGATGGAAAGCGTACCGGTTTTAAATTCTCTATCTTTTGGTCTATACTGGCTTCTATCAGCAGGCGGTGGCGTTCGTCTTCGGTGGCCAGTTTTTTGAGTTGAAGTGTATTAAGCAGTTTGTCATTAATATCGGCAAAGTGTTTGCCTATAATTTCAGCGGCTTCGTCATGTGTTAAAGTGCTGCCCATTTTTAGCCAGGCCATTAAAGATGGGATGACCAGCCAGCCGATAAGACCCAGGTTAAGCAGGATAAATCCGTAAAAAAGTACCCCCCTAAAAAACGAATTAAAATTGCCGAAATACTCGCTTAAAGTGATTACAACATAGGCAGAAAACAGTCCCGCGCACAAAAATATCAGCCCCCGCAAAAGCTTGTTCAGATAATACTTCCTGATGAAAGTATTGATCTTGGCGATAAGTACGTCGTAATTTTCTGACGAATGCATAAATTCTCGCTAAAATAGCATTTATTAACTTATAACTAATAAACTCACCTGAAATATTGGGCTGTTGGATTTATAGACGAAACTAATATAAGCAAAAATTAAAAGAGAATAAAGGCAAATTTATGCACTATTTTTACTTTAAGATGAACCGTCAACCATGAACAGATCCAACGCTTTTTTGATCGTATTAGTGTTATGTTTTAATTCGATGCTTTGCCTTAAAACTGCTGCACAGGCTGTGCGACGCATTCCGCCGGAGGGTATTATAATAAACGATAACGATCGTGATGAATTGGGCGTCGGCCTGTTGCAATTAGGTAAGGCAATTGATTCGCTTAAGCAAAGAAAAGATCCGTTTATAAATTCGCTTTTACCTGATGTAATTATCTACTTCAAAGCGGTTGACTACGCGCTCAAATACCAGGAGTTTTTTGCAGCTAAGGATGTTATTTCCGGGAAGAAGCTTTTGCAGGAGGGCTTGGAGAGGGCTGCCGCGCTTAAGGACAAAAAAGCGCCGTGGACCACGCAGAAAGGCGAAGTGGTAAGGGGATATATTTCAAAGATAGATGGATCGGTGCAACCTTACGGGGTAACCGTGCCGGATAATTACGAAGCAAATGGACCGGCGTTCGATCTTTCGTTATGGTTTCACGGGCGAGGCGAGAACCTAAGCGAGGTAAATTTTATTGCCGATGGCAAAGGTTTTACGGGATCAATGCCTTCTATGAAAAACACCATTATGCTTTATCCCTACGGCCGTTATTGCAATGCCTTTAAGTTTGCCGGCGAGGTGGATGTGCTGGAAGCGCTGGCCGATGTGGAAAAAAAGTATAAAATCAATAAAAACGGATTGTTTGACCGCGGCTTCTCGATGGGCGGAGCTGCGGCCTGGCAGTTTGCCGTGCATTACCAGGACATGTGGCTGGCAGCAAATCCCGGTGCCGGCTTTTCTGAAACGTTTGATTTTATGCTGAAATACGGGCATGAAGAGCTACACCCAACCGGGTATGAAAAAACCTTATGGCATTTGTATGATTGCACCGACTATGCAAGTAATTTATCAAACCTTCCGCTTTATGCCTACAATGGCGACAAAGACCCGCAGCAGCAAGCGGCGGATATTATGGAAGTTGCCATGAAAAAGGAAGGTTTAAAGCTTAACCGGATCTGGGGTAAAGATATGGGCCATGGATATACCAAAGCCGCTGCTAAAACTGTGGATAGCCTGCTGGCCATAGACCAGGCGAAAGGCAAAAATCCGCCACCGGCAGAAATTCATTTTACCACTTATACACTGAAGTATAACAGCTTGTATTGGCTGCGCTTGGACGCGCTGAGTCAGCACTGGAATAAAGCACGAGTGGATGGGAACATTAAAGGAAACACAATTACACTTAAAACAGAGAACGTAGCGGCTATAAGTTTAATCAATCAGCAATTACCGGAGTCGTTTAAAAACAATCGATCATTCGACTTGAAAATAGATGATGAGACATTGAAAATTAATGCGTTTAAAGATGCTGAATTATCATTCCACGTGGAACATGGGAAATGGATACAGGGACCGGCAATAGCTAAACTTGCTAAAAGGCATAATCTTCAAGGCCCGATAGACGACGCCTTCATGTCGGCATTTATTGTGGTTAAGCCATCGGGCACCAGCAGCAACGCGTTGTTTGATAAATGGAGCAAGGCCGAAATGAACCGGTTTATTGAGCAATGGCGGGCACAGTTTAGAGGTGATGCTATTGTAAAAATGGACACCGCTATCACGACTGAAGATATGAAATCGAACCTGATAGTTTTTGGTGATAAACAGAGCAATAAATTTTTAGCTAAATTTAAAGAGTACGACTTGCCCTTTATTATCAACAATACCGAAATCATACTAAACAAGCAATATAAATACCCGGCTAAAGACCATGCCCTGGCAATGATCTATCCCAACCCTTTAAATAAAGAGCATTATATTGTTTTAAACAGTGGGTTCACTTTTAGAGAAGACGCGTATTTAAACAATTCAAAACAGATCCCTATGCTGCCCGACTGGGCGATAATTGACCTGAATACACCGCCTGACGCCGTGCATCCCGGAAAAGTAGTAAGCGCCGGATTTTTTGGTGAGCATTGGGAATGGCAAGGGCCCACCGAATAGTATTAAATTTTAGTACAATGGCAAAAGCAGACAATACCGATCTTTTAGTTTTCCTTCGCCCATTTTCGCCGCGAATGCAGGAACTGGCTTTGTGGCTGCGTGATTTTGTCTGGGATGAATATCTTGATTGCAATGAGCTCATCTATGATAATTACAACGCATTGGCTTTTGGCTGGTCGTTATCGCATAAGCTGGGCGACACCTTTTGTTCAATAGGGGTTTATAGTAACGAAACCACTCATTTTGGCTTTTACTGGGGCGCGCATATTGCCGACCCGCAGAAAATTCTTTTAGGCGACGGTAACCAATACCGCTATGTCCGTATTAAAGAAAAGGCAGACCTTCCACAGCAATACATTAAGGAACTTATGGCTAACGCTTACCAATTCTGCGTTGATAAAGCCAAAGACGTGCACAAAGCACCAAAAGGAACAACCGTTACCAAATCTGTTTCGCCTAAAAAGAAACGGCCGTGAATGACCGGGTTAAAAACAACTTCATAATAACCAAATTTACCGTCGTGTGATAAACCTCCTAAATTCTTGCATTATATTTGTAAGGTAAACTTATTAGTTTATCTTACTATAATGGATAACAATAATTTAGAATTTGTTTCGGACCTGCGCACTGTTGTGGGCCGGTTAATAAAAAAACTCCGCAAAGAGTCGCAGACGGCGCAGTTGCTCTCTTTAACCGAGCGGTCGGTAATGGGCCTGCTTTACCAGTATCAATCTATGCTGCCAAGCGAACTTGCTGCTACGGAGAAGATCACCAATCAATCCATGTCTGATATTTTAAGGCATTTGCTGCAATTGGGCTTTATCACCCGTACCGCCTCTGAACAGGATAAGCGAAAGGTAAACATCAGTTTATCCGCCGAAGGCGAAAAGATATTATTACAAATGCGCAGTGAGCGCGATCACTGGTTAACCCAGGCCATTACCGCTACCTGCACACCCGAAGAACAAGAATTTTTAAAAACATCAATCAGCATACTTACCAAAGTTGTTGAATTTGAGTAAACCCGGTTTGAGCGGGCGATAAGAAGAGAAAGAAATGGACATCACTACCTTTAGGGCTTTTAAAAGCCGCAACTACAGACTATATTTTACAGGGCAATCCGTATCATTAATTGGTACCTGGATGCAAAAAACCGCTGTAAGCTGGGTTATTTATACGCTTACCCATTCTACCTTCATGTTAGGTGTAACACTGTTTGCCAGCCAGTTCCCGTCGTTTTTATTTTCGCTGATGGGCGGCGTGGTGTCAGACAGATATAACCGGTATAAGGTTTTATTAATGACCCAGATCGCATCCATGATACAAGCCGTGCTGCTGGCCACCTTGATCTTACTGAAACATTACGAGGTTTGGGAGATATTGACACTGAGCGTTATGCTGGGGATCATTAACGCGTTTGATGTACCCGCCCGGCAATCGTTGGTTTACGAGATGGTAGAGGATAAGAGCGATCTGCCGAATGCACTGGCGCTTAACTCGTCCATGGTAAATCTATCGCGGCTGATAGGCCCGGCCATAGCGGGTTTGGTGTTGGAAGGTTTGGGCGACGGCGCTTGTTTTATCGGTAATGCCATCAGCTTTATTGCCGTTATCGGCTCATTGCTGATGATGCGCTTGCCCAAATATGTAGATAAACCGCACCCCAAAAATGTATTCGGCGAATTGCGCGAAGGCTTTGCCTACATTAAACGTACGCCGTCCATCATGTTTGTGCTGATCATGCTGGCATTGATCAGTTTAATGGTATTGCCGTTCAGTACATTGATCCCTTACTACGCAAGAGACGTTTTTAAAGGCACCGCGACAACCTTTGGCATTATCGACAGCTTTATCGGTTTAGGCGCGTTTTCGGGCGCTATTTTCCTGGCTTCGCAAAAAACGGGCGCCAACCTTAAAAAGATCTTATTCATTAATACGCTGGTATTTGGTACCGGCCTGGTGCTTTTTTCGCATGAGCATAACTACGCGCTCGCGCTGTTGTTTGTCACTATTGCCGGCTTTGGTATGATGTCGCAGATAACGGTGAGCAATACACTGATTCAAACTACTGTCGCAGCCGATATGCGTGGCCGGGTGATCAGCTTTTACGCCATGGCATTTTTCGGCATGCAGCCATTGGGCGGCTTGCTGGTTGGTGCTATATCAAAATGGGTAGGAACTACCGACACCCTGATGGGCGAAGGCATTGCAGCCCTGTTAATAGGCATGCTGCACTGGCGCTACCTGCACCGCGAAAAATTAAAAGCCAAGCGTAAGCTTGAAGCAGTTGCACCGCCGGTGGTGCATGCGGTTTAAGTGTTAAAATACGTACAGGTTAAAATATGTTAAACTTAACCGGGGCTGTTTTTAATGCGTTATTTTAGCTAAGCTTAATCAAGTCTTATCGAAACAGATGCGTTTAACAGCCCTTGCTATACTTTTTCTTTTTACCACAGGCTTAACCCATGCGCAAAGCATCCTGAAAGGACGTGTTATGGAGCTGCATAATGATGTCTTGCTATCGGGTATTAAGGTTGAAAATCAAACCCAAAATATCAGTACCTACAGCGATCCACATGGCAACTTTTTGATCAAAGCAAAAAAAGGCGACCTGCTCTGTTTCTCCGGGTTAAATTATATGACCGATACGGTTTACTTAACCAGCTTGAAATACCAGGTAATTTTGCTGCAGTTAAAACTCAATCAACTTAACGAAGTGCAGATCAGTACGGGTGATGCAAACGTGGGGTCATTCGGACATATTGTAACAACCGGCCCGTTGGGCAGCCATACGGTACAATACCAGGAAGGCGGCGGAGTAACAATTAAGATCTTCGATTCGCATTCGGACGCTAAAAAGCGGGAGAAGATTGAACGGTTGGAACGTGATGGCGAAAAAGACAGAAAGATCAGGGAAGTCTTTAATGCGCAAAATTTGAAGAACTACGTGCCCATAACCGGCCAGGAGCTAAGCAACTTCATATTTAAATACACGCCCGATATCAAAACCTATTACGACAAAAAATTTAATCTAAGCCTTTATATCAACGAAAGCTACCAGGACTTTTTAAAGATCCCCGAAGAGAAAAGGAGGTCGACCACTTTCAGTCAATTAAACAACGCGGAGTAATATTACAGGTTAATTAAAAACAACAAAGCCGCATTGTTATATGCGGCCTTGTTTTCTGTATGTGGATATTAATTAGGGGCAAAATTTATTCCAAAAATGTCCTCATTTGGTTAAAAAAGGGCCGAAAGACTCTCGCAGTATTTCGACCCTACATCTACCTATGAAAAACAACCCTTTGGGAGGGCTACTATTGATTAGTCAAAAGAAATGCCAATTGTAACACGGCTGTTACATAAAGGTAAAAAAAGATATTTTAATTCCTAATAAAAATTTTGATGAAGAAAAATTTCCCCATTGATGGAGAATTTTACACGAAAAGGCAACAGAAAATTTCCCCAAAAGCAAAATTAAGCCGGAAATATTAAGCAATACTAAATACCAAATAATTGATAGCTGGTCAAAAAGACAGAAACTTCAAACTATTGCATAATAGTGTTGTTAAATGATTATGGAGTACAATGTATATCTGTTAGCAACCGATCCGAATAACCCGTGCAGAGATGTAATTCATTCAAGGGACACAGATTTAAAAATCAGGGTGTATTGCCTGAGTGAAGACAGTTTTCAACCTAACCCTAACGAGATCCAATTGTTTGGGTATGCGCACAGCAAGTTGTATGCTTTTGAAACGATAGATATCTCGTCAGAAGACGCGCTTGATGTGGTAGGCGCTATACAATGGTATGCCGACTATATTGAATACCCGGATATGGAAATATTGCCCGAGGACCCACGCCCCGGGCATAGTGTAGCAATGTAATTAATAATTAAGCCTTAAACAGACTTAAGGTATTCCATATTTAACTTCATGCTGGCTAATGCCGAGCCTGCAGGATACTCTTCCTGCTCGATAAAGAAATATTTCATACCGGCTTCTTTGCTGTGATCCAATAAACCTTTTATATCTAATGAGCCTTTACCAAACTCAACGCTGTTTTTGCCTTTCATGTCTTTTAAGTGCCATAGCGGGAAACGCTGACCGTACTCTTTAAAGTAAGCCAAAGGATCTTTACCGGCGGCAACTACCCAGCCCAGGTCCATTTCCATGTGTACCAGTTCAGGGTCTGTATTTGCAAGCAATACATCATATAATACCAGGCCTTGATCGGTTTTAAATTCGTAATCGTGGTTATGATAGCCAAATTTTAAACCGGCATCAGCACATTCCTGGCCGGCTTTATTAAAGCGCTCGGCTATTTTTTGGTAATTCTCAACTGTATCGCCTGCAAATGGAATTACAGAGCATACCAGGTATTCTTGTCCTGATTCGGCCGCTGCGGCTATTGTTTTTTGCCAGTTATCGTCAATTGTACAATGAGCACTGCGTAGGGTCAAACCTAAATCTTTACAGGTTTTTTTCATTTCCTGTGGTGTTAACCCATAAAATAAACCCTTGCTGCTTGCTGCCGATTCAACCTGTTTAATGCCCAGGTCAGCAATTACTTTCAATGTGCCTTTTGGGTCGGCCAGCATTTCGTCGCGAAATGTGTAAAGCTGTATGCCCGGGTTACTAACAGATTTTGGTGCAAATTTATAAGAGGATAACAAAACCGATCCTACGGCTAATGCCCCCATGTTTTTAAGGAAGTCCCTACGCTTGTTCATTGTTTTCAAAATTTAATGTTAATGTATTATCAATTATCGTCGTTGAATTTAATGGAACGCACCGCAACCGGTGGGCCGTTAAACACAAAATATAAGTCGTTTATGCCTTGTCCGGCAGGTATGCTTATACCGCCTTCATAAGTGCCTGTTGCTATCAGTTTGCCCTGTGCAGAGCCTGCACGCAGTTCAACCGCGCCGCTGCTGCCGCCGGTAACAAAGGTTATATGCTTAATGCCGGTAAGATCTGTGCGGTTAAAGCTTAACCATGCGCCCTGCCCTTTAATGTTGGCATTGTTTTCAACAAATTTAACCCCGCTTGATGCGCTTGCTTTGCTTGCCGGCAATGTCGACGCGTTTAAAACAACTATCTGTTCGCCGCTTTGTGCCGGCATGCCCTTAGCGCCACGGTCAGTATACGCTGCGCGGAGTATAAAGCTTCCATCCTGGTTTTTTCCTTCGGGAACGGTAGTAGTATAAGTGCCGCTAACCGGTAGCGGTTTGGCTTTTGGCGGTGCGTAAGCCAGGTTCAATACATATTTTACAATAGATTTCACGTCACCGTCAGACAAGCCGGGGTGTGCAGGCATCATCGCGTCGCCCCAGTTGCCCGAGCCGCCGGTTACTATCTTTTTAGCCAGCCTGTCAGGGGCACCGGCATCGTCTTTATATTTCAACGCCACCTGGGTGAATGATGGCCCCAATACTTTTTCTGTTACCGAGTGGCATGAGCGGCAATCGTTTTTAGCAATGATAGCCCATCCGCCGGATGCGTCGGCATTTGCATCAGCAGCGCCTTGTTTAGAGGCAATGGCGGTCATGTTATAGCCCTCAGAAAGATAATCGGCAGTTACCGCTACTTTTGCCGGCGCGATACGTTTGTTGGCCAGGCTGCCGTCTTCTTTATCAACTACGCTTACATTGTAGCTTAACGTTTTGCCCGGGAAGAAGAAACTTGAGTTACCTGCCGTAATGTTAAACTTAACCACAGGCGGTTCATTACCCGCTTTAACCTCGACAGATTTACTATTTTTAGCGCCCTTTGAATCGGTTACAGTAAGCAGGGCCTTGTAAGTACCCGGCGCGATAAATGTTACCGATGGATTTGCCTGCGCGATGGTTTTAAACGGAGCGCCATTGCGGGTTATCTTCCAGGAGTAAGTTAGTTTGTCGCCTACGTCGGCATCTGTTGTTCCTGCTGATGACAGGCTAACTTTAAGCGGTACGCCACCGGCAGTTTTATCAACAGCGGCCTGTACCTGTGGTTTGCGGTTACCGCCGTTATATTCAATGCGGATCAGTTCTGCTTCGGGGTTATCTTTAAAATAACCGTTACCATATTCTAAAACATAAAGATCACCGCTTGGGCCAAACTTCATATCAATAGGGCCGCGCAATTTAAAATCAGGTAAAAAGCGTTCCATACCCACATAATTACCATCCTTGTCAATGCTCACTACGTTTATCCAGCCACGCACCCAATCAGTAATGAACCATTTACCTTCATAGTATGATGGAAACGGCCTTGGCGCGCCTGTAAAATCATCAGCATGAAATATCGGGCCGCCAACCGCGCTGTCACCGCCGCTTTCAAGCAGCGGGAACTTGGTGCTTTTTTGTTTGGAATAATAAATAAAGGCCGGAGTTGCCGGAGGCAGGTCTGTTAAACCGGTATTGTTGGGAGATGTGTTTTTTGGATGCGCGGCATCAAACCACTCGCCCGATTTTTTAGTCTCGAAGTTATAATGGTTGTAAGCCAGGTTATCGGCAACAAAATATGGCCAGCCGTAAAAGCCCGGCTTTTTAGCCTGGTTAAACTCGTCGTATGATTGCGGGCCGCGGTTTTGAAAATCGTCGGTACTGCCATCCGGGCCAACCTCGCCCCAGTATAACCAGCCGGTTTTACTGTCTATAGTTAAGCGCCATGGGTTACGGTTACCCATGGTATAAATTTCGGGACGTGTTTTTGGTGTTCCTTTCGGGAACAGGTTTCCTGCCGGGATGCTGTAAGTACCATCAGCTTCCGGGTGAATGCGCAGGATTTTTCCGCGCAGGTCGTTAGTATTTGACGCGCCTTTTTGCGAATCCTCAGGCGACATGTTCGGGCGCTCATCAAGCGGGCTAAAACCGTCAGACGCGCGCGAGAAGGTGTTATCACCTGTACTTAAATAAAGGTTCTTGTTTTTATCGAACACCATACCGCCGCCAACGTGGCAGCATTCGTAACGTTGTACAACAACATCTAACAGGTGTTTACGTGAGCTTTCATCCAGCGGGCCTTTACCATCCCAGGTATACCTGTCTAAAGAGTTTTTAGGGTCGTTACCGGCAGGCGAGTAGTAAATGTAGATCCAGTGGTTCTTGTAAAAATCCGGGTCTAAGATCACACCCTGCAAACCATCTTCGGCCTCGCTTACTTCGCCGGTTTGGCTTACATACTTGGTGCTCACGGCAAATTCATGGATGATAGAGATCTTCTGAGTGGCCGGGTCATACAATTTTAGCTTGCCCTTGCGCTCGGCATAGATCACTTTACCGTCTTTTAAAATTTGAAATTGCATAGGCTCTTCTATACGTTGAGCCAGTACCACTTTTGTAAAGCGGTTGTCCTCGGGCTTAACAGTTGATTGGGCCGAAGCTGTTAAAAATGTAGCGGCTATTAGTAAGCCTGAAAGTAAAAAACGTTTACGCATAACATTTGATTGGAAAGATAGCAATAAAAACAGGTTTTTGTTGAGAGTTAAGGGTTTATATCACCAATTTTTTACAAAAAACTAAATTTGTTACAAAAGGATGATGATTTAGCGGAAACAAACATATTTAAAATCCTTCATGAAACGTCATAGACAGACAATATGATATAAAAGTTTTTCAATATAAATGCTTTCCCTGTTCAGGAGGCAAATTATAGCCTGAACTTGTATATACAATTTCGCCACGTTAAAATTGTTTGATACATTAGCGTAACCACCAATTATATTTTTCCTGATGAAGTTGTTTAAAAATCTGTACTGGGTTGCCCTGTGTTTTATAAGCTTGCCTGTTATGGCGCAAAAGCGTGTTACGCTTAAATCGCCGGATGGAAACATCTTGTTTTCATTTACGGTAACCAAACAGAAGCCCGTATACCAGGTAAGCTATAAAGGCAAGCAACTCATTCAAAACTCCGGCCTGGGTCTGGCATTTAAAGACAGCGGTAATTTTGCTGCCGGTCTGAATATGCTTAAACCAATCTATAAAACCGGCAACGAGCAGTATGACCTTGTGCTGGGCAAAACCAAACACGTTAACAGCAACTACCAGGAAGTTACAATTCCGCTGGTTGAGTCAGCAGCGGCTAAAAGAACCATCAATATAGTAGTGCGGGCATTTAATGACGGGCTGGCTTTTCGTTATGAGTTTCCGCAGCAAAAAAACTGGACTGCCTATACCTTAACCGACGAGAACACCGAGTTTAATATAGCAGGCAACCCGCAACTACGTGTATTGCAATTTGATAATTATATCAGCGCCCACGAGGGCCTGTATGATAAAATGTCCTTTAACGAGCTAAAAGAAAATAAACTGGTTGACCTGCCGGCCCTGTTCGAGTTTCCAGGTAAAGTGTACATGGCTGTTACCGAAGCCAACCTGCGCGATTATTCCGGTATGTATTTAGGCAAACACAATAACGGACTGATCAGCAAACTCTCGCCATTGCCGGGGCAGCAGGAAATTAAGGTAAAGGCTATCATCCCGCACCATACTCCGTGGCGGGTAATGATGATCAGCGACAGGGTGGGCGCGCTGATAGAGTCAAATATCCTGACCAGCTTAAACGAGCCCTCAAAAATTAAAGATGTATCATGGATAAAGCCCGGTAAAACATCGTTTCACTGGTGGAATGGGGATGTATTGCCCGACACCTCATTTATGCCGGGCGTAAATTTTGAGACTAACAAATACTACATTGATTTTTGCGCGCGTAACCATATCGAATATCATTCGGTAATTGGCTATGGCGGGTTTGCCTGGTACAGCAATAACTGGCCGGGCTATGGCGAACCTGGTACTTACGCCGATGTGACCAAACCCGTAGGCTCATTGGATATGCAAAGGGTCTGTGATTATGCAAAACAGAAAGGCGTAGGTATTCATGTTTGGGTACATTGGCATGCGCTATACCCGCAGCTGGACAGCGCTTTTACTCAATTTGAAAAATGGGGTATAAAGGGCATGATGGTTGACTTTTTAAACCGCGACGATCAGTTGATGGTAAAGATCCAGGAAGAGATCTTGCAGAAAGCAGCACAGCACCACTTGTTCATTCAGTTTCATGGTGCTTATAAGCCAACCGGCTTAAGCCGGACATATCCCAACGAATTTACCCGCGAAGGAAGTTATAATTACGAGAACAATAAATGGCGCACAACAGGTATTTCGCCAGAGCATGATTTGGATATTGCCTTTACCCGCCTTTTGGCCGGCCCTACAGATTACCATTTAGGGGGCTTCAGGGCCGTACCGCCCAACGATTTTAAAACACATTTTATCAGGCCGATGATGATTGGTACGCGCTGCCATATGCTGGCCATGTATGTGGTGATGGAAAGTTACCTGCACATGGTTGCCGACTATCCGCAGGCTTATGAAGGACAGCCCGGCTTTGATTTTGTGAAAAATGTGCCGACCGTTTGGGATGAAACCAAAGTTTTAAATGCCGAACCCGGCCAATACCTTACCCTTGCCCGCCGCCATGGTAACGACTGGTATATAGGCACCATTAATAACAGCCAGCCGCGTAAATTAACCATCCCGTTAAATTTCCTGCCTGACGGAACCTACAAAGCAGAGGTTTACCAGGATGATAACGAAACCACTAAAGACCCGAATCACCTCACCAAACAAAATAGTACACTTAAAAACGGGGATATTTTAACTGCTCCGCTTGGTTGCGGGGGCGGGCAGGTAGTGCGATTGGTTAAACAATGATCAATAAATGCAATGTATATGCCTGTAAATCAACAAATAGCATTATTATTTAATTTTTATTTTGAAGAATTGTGCAATCCGCCTATATTTGCAGTCCCAAAAGCAAGGGAGCTTAGCTCAGCTGGTTCAGAGCATCTGCCTTACAAGCAGAGGGTCACTGGTTCGAACCCAGTAGCTCCCACAAAAAGCCTGATAGAAATGTCAGGCTTTTCTGTTTAAATCTTTTTCTCAACATGTATTTCGTCTACATAATCTATTCGCCCACAAAAGACAAATATTACGTAGGCTCCTGTGAGGATGTTGCTAAAAGACTTATTAAACACAACACCAATCACAAGGGTTTTACGGGTGGTGTGTTGGATTGGGAAATAAATGGATCGAAAAACATCCAACAAAGAGTGATGCAATAAAACGAGAGCGCCAGATTAAAGGATGGAAAAGCCGTAAGATTATTGAAAAATTAATAAAAGAACAAAAATAGCTGGTACAGTGCATCCCGATTTATAATCGGGAGGGTCACTGGTTCGAACCCAGTAGCTCCCACACTTTTTAAACCCTTCAGATCAATTTCTAAGGGGTTTTTTGTTTATATCGTTACGGATAGCACCGGTCAAAGGATGAAACAATTTCACGTAAAGTTTACCATGGTAATAACGTCCATGGATTTAGTTACATCGTCCATTTTTTTAAAATGGCAATTCTATAATTTCATCGCTTCATTATTTAGATAAACCTGATTAATATTCGCTTTGATAATAACATATGAAAAACAAATTTATTTATTGCTTATTAGCGCTTGAAGCATTTTTTTTAACTGCAAACAGCTTTGCACAAACAAAGGAGCTGTACTTAGCGTCTAAAGATCACCTTAATAAAATTACGTTGTCGCTAACCACAGACGGAAAGTTGTCTTATAACGTAACCCGAAGAAATAAAATAATAATTGCCGACTCCCCGCTTGGTTTAAGTTGCGACGATCAGGATTTTACATCGGCATTGTCAGTAGTTGAAGTTTCGCCCGTTCAAGAAACAAGAGAGCATTATCAATTAATTGTTGCTAATAACAAAAGTGTAGACCATGTTCTTGAACACAGAAGTATAACTTTAAAAAACGCACAAGGGGCGTTGATGATACTGGATCTTGTTGCCGGAAAAGAAGGTGTAGCTTTTCGTTACCGGTTTCAGGATGCGGAAAAACACATGAGGTCAATAAAAGATGAGCTTACAGGTTTTCATATAACACAAAATTCAAATGGCTGGATGGAACCCTATGATAAGGCGGGGCCATATACACCGGGATATGAAGATTTTTACCTGCCTGTAAATTCGGGCGACCCCGTTGCTAACTCACGCAACCCTGCAGTTGGTTGGTGTATGCCTGCTCTGTTTAATGTAAATGATCATAAAAGCTGGGTGTTGATTTCAGAATCAGGTACGGATGGTTCATTCCCCGGCTGCCACTTACAGCCGGATTCTAAAGGCGGGATCTACCGGATTGCATTTGCTGAAAAGGATGAGAAGTATACCCTTCCTTTAGCCGAAAAAGAACATGCTTATCCGCAGTCAACCCTTCCATGGACCATGCCATGGCGGACTATTATTATAGGCGACCGGGCCGGAGATATATTGCTGTCAACATTGATCACAGATCTGGCGCCTGCCTCAAAAATCAAAGATGTTTCATGGATACAACCGGGTAAAGCCGCATGGTCTTGGTGGTCTCACCCCGATGATTTTACGCCAAAAATTTATAATGAATTTACAGACCTCTCAGCCTCATATGGCTTTAAGTACACGCTTTTTGATGCCGGGTGGGAAAAAGCTAACAAAGAGGGAAAGATTATTGACCATGCTTTATCTAAAGGGGTTAAACCATTGGTTTGGGGTTATTCATCGCAGTATTTTGATCCGGAAAAAAGGAAGGAAAGATTTAAACAGCTGGCTGAAATGGGAGTTGTTGGGGTTAAGATAGATTTCTGGTGTTCAGACAGGCAGGAAGTAATGGCCGCTATACAATCCGTTTTTGAAGACGCCGCCAATGAACACCTATTGATTGATCTTCATGGCACTACCGCCCCGAGGGGCTGGCAAAGAACATGGCCAAACTATGTAACGGCCGAAGCCATATTGGGTACAGAAAGCTATTTTTATGAACCACGATTCCCGGACAAAGCTGCAGAGCAAAACACAGTACTGCCTTTTACGAGGAATGTGGCAGGCCCGGTTGACTATACACCATTTGCGTTAACCATAAGAAAATTTCCACGTTTAAATACTGCCGTGCATGAACTTGCTATGGCCATGATCTATACATCAGGGATAATTCATTTTGCGGATTCAAAAGAGGTATTTGATGCACTCCCTGACGAGGTTAAAAATTTATTCAGAGACATGCCTGCCACCTGGGATAAAACAGAATGTATCATAGCCGACCCTGGTAAATCAGTAGTGCTTTACCGGCAAAAAGACGCGCTTCATTATATTGTGGGGATAAACGGCACCAACAGCGCGCAAGCTATTAAACTTGATCTCAAAAAATGGGGCAAGGGCTTTTCTAAATTCAGATTAATATCAGAAGGAAAAGATAAACTGATGGAATTTAACGTGCAAACGTATCCTGTCAGTTCGGCCTGGTCATACACGCTACCGGTTAAAGGCGGGTTTATTATTCAGTTTATCAATTAAGACCGTAAAGTTGCGAAGATACTCCAGATGTAGACGGGTAGATGCCCCGCTTATCCGTTAACAAGCCAGAGGGCCACTGGTTCTAACCCGGTAGCTCCAACAATTTAAAACCCTTCAGGTCATATCTGAAGGGTTTTAAATTGCTTTATTCCGAAAAACAAAATACGCTGTTCGGCGTCTGTTATTTTAAATGGATTGTTTATATAATCATAATATACAGCCAATCGCCAGTTATTGATCTGCTGTTATCTTACCGGTATTAAAATCTAAACTCATGATCAGTAAAGACGCTATTTTTACCTATAACATCGACCCTAAATACAAAACCGCCGTAGCCTACTTTTCCATGGAGTTTGCTATCGATCAGGCGCTCAAAATTTATAGCGGCGGCCTGGGCTTTTTAGCCGGCTCGCACCTGCGCAGTGCTTATGAATTAAAGCAAAACCTGATTGGGGTGGGCATTTTATGGAAATATGGTTATTACGACCAGGAACGCGACGAGAACGCCTTGATGAAACCCGCTTATGTTGAAAAGGAGTACGCTTTTCTTGAAGATACCGGGATTATGGTTACCGTGCAGGTGCATAACGCGCCGGTGCACGTTAAGGCTTATCTTTTAAAACCGGACACCTTTGGCTCGGCTCCGTTGTTTTTGTTGAGCACAGATATCCCGGAGAATGATTATTTGTCGCGCACCATTACCCAGCACTTGTATGATCCGCATCAGCCTACCCGCATGGCGCAAAGCATGATATTGGGTATTGGCGGCGCCATGTTGCTTGACGCGCTTGGTATCCAACCAAATATTTATCATATGAACGAGGGGCATTCCGTACCGCTTAACTTTTACCTGTATGCTAAATATCAAAACCTGGATGAGATCAAAAAGCGCGTAGTTTTTACAACCCACACACCCGAGATGGCCGGTAACGAAGAGCATGGTTTCAGCGAGTTAAGCGCCATGTCGTTTTTTTACCACCTGCAGGAACATGAGGTAAGGTCTTTGCTGGGGATGAACGACCCTAACTTTAACTTTACGCTTGCCGCGCTCAAATTTGCCAAAAGAGCTAACGGCGTTTCGCAATTACATGGCGAGGTGTCAAGAGAAATGTGGAGCAGTTATCCCGGCATCTGCGAGATCATAGCGATAACAAATGCGCAAAATAAAAAATACTGGAAAGATACCCTGTTAGATGATGCTATTAAAGCCGGTAACGACGAAGCAATAAGCACCCGAAAAAAGGAGCTGAAAAAACAATTGTTTAAAGAGGTGGCCAACCAGTGCGGCAAACTTTTTCATGAGGATGTACTTACCATTGTTTGGGCACGCCGTTTTGCAGGCTATAAACGTGCCGACCTGGCCATGTATGATTGGGAGCGATTTTTAAAACTGATAAACAACACCGAAACCCCGGTGCAGATCATTTGGGCCGGAAAGCCTTACCCCGAGGATCATGGATCTATCGACCTGTTTAACCATATTATAGAACGGGCAAAACCCATTGCTAACTGTGCGGTATTGGTTGGTTATGAGCTTGAGCTTTCGGCATTATTAAAAAGAGGTACCGATGTTTGGCTGAATAACCCAAGAATGTATCGCGAGGCATCAGGCACCAGCGGGATGACGGCGGCAATGAACGGCGCTATCAACCTTTCTTTACCGGATGGCTGGGTACCAGAATTTGCTAAAGACAAAGAAAACTGCTTTGTTATTGAACCCGCGCCTAAGGGATCGCCCGATGCGGATAAACTGGAAAACGAAAGCCTGATGGATATGTTGGAGCAGGGTGTTATACCTATGTATTACCATGATCAGCAGCAATGGCTAAACATAGTCAAAAAAGCTGCCGCGGATGTAGCGCCCGCATTTGAAGCAGCACGAATGGCCGACGAATACTATCAAAAAATGTACGATAAATAACGGCACGATTTGCCGGGCTAAAACCCTTCAGATTAATTTCTGAGGGGCTTTTTGTTTTCGGTAATCACAGACTACAGGCATAATCGTTCGAAGTTGAAAAACTTCGAACAGCAGGGATATTTAGCGCATTAGTCAAGTGTGCTATAGGTATAACTAATCTTACTGCCATTGGTTGCGTCACCTGTGGTGCCACCGGTTGGGTAGCCATCGCTGTCATAAACAAGGTTAACAAAACTACTGGTATTAGTGGTCCCTGAATCAACGGTTATAGATTGCTGCACTACATTATTGGTATTATAACGATCGCCTGCAGGGTCTATGTCTATACCGCCTAACTCCATTTTGGTAGTCAAACCGGTAAACAAACTTTTCTTATTGTCATAGGTGTAAGTAACAACTATGCTGAATTGTCCGTGGCCATCCGATTTGATCAGGTTATTATTGCTGTCATAGGTAAATAACTCATAATTCATTTCGTGATGCCTTTCGGAAACCTTCCCATCCTTGTAAACATAGCCGTACTCCACAGTATTGAATACTGAGCCATTCCTATAGGTTGTTAATATGACTGTTTTGAGCGTACCATCATTATTGTAAGCGAATACTTTATCACTTGAAACTATCCCATTATATGTCACGTGGATCGAGTATAGTTGATCCCCATTGTAAGTATAAGTACTTATATTGATCTGTCCATTGCTTCCCTGGACTGCCTGCTTCGTCGTGCTCAATCGTTTCTTATCATTGTATGTGTAAGTAGTTATCGAATTGTAAGTAGGGCCATTAGATGAAGTTGTAATAGTGATTGCTTGCGTAAGATACTTTACTTTAGCGGTAGAAGGCCCGCTGTTCTTTGAACTCTTTTTACAGGATTGTACACAGATGGCAAATGCCATCAATAGGAATAAGTGATGTTGCGGTTTCATAAGATATTGGTTTATTGAATATACACAAGGTAGATAATTAATTAACAACCAACAACTTATTTACTATTTGGGGCTAACTAAGCTTACCTCAGTTGATAATCCCAGGCCGGCACAAGGATGTCGGGCAAAAGCCTGTGTGTAAAAGCTAATGTACCTTATTAACCAATATCCGCTATTTGTAAAAAAAAGGTGATAATCAAACATATACCATTCAACATTGTAAATTACGTTGAACATTAATCAGATCATTTATGCTATCAAAAATTTATAAGCCTTTGTCAATAGGGGCCATGCTTGTTTTAACAACTCTTGCGGCCTCGGCCCAAACAGGCGAACCGGTAGAAAAAAACAAAGCTAACAGCGACTATAAACCTGCTTTCGAGGGGCAAACCCGTATCGGCAGCGTCACCACCAAAACACCTTATACCGTTACCGTTATCAACAGCACGCTAAAGGGTCCCTGGGGCATGCATGTTTTGCCCGACGGACGTTTACTGATCAGCAGTAAACCGGGGACAATGCAGATTGTAACTACCGCAGGGCAAATTGTTAAAACCATTACAGGTTTCCCCGAGGTACAGTTTCAGGGCCAGGGCGGATTACTGGATGTAAATATTGATCCGGATTTTGCTAAAAACCGGATGATCTACTGGACCTATGCCCAACCGGGCGAAGGCGCAACGCTGGCCGTAGCAAAAGGAAAATTATCTGCCGATGAAACTAAATTGGAAGATGTAAGGGTGATCTGGGAAGCTTTCCCGCGCTATAAAGGTGCTGGCCAGTTTGGGTCGAGGTTGGTGTTTGACAAGCAGGGTAACCTGTTTGTAAGCTCAGGCGACCGCCAGGCTAATGATATCCGGGTTAAGGCGCAAGACCTAGGTACTACCACCGGTAAGATGATCCACATCACCAAAGAAGGAAAGCCGGTTGCTGATAACCCTTTTATTGGAAAGGCTGATGCCAAACCTGAAATATATGCTTATGGCTTCCGTAACCCGGACGGCCTTTTTATTAACCCCGTTACCGGCGACCTGTGGGAAACAGAATTTGGCCCACGCGGAGGCGACGAGGTTAATTTAATTAAACCGGGAGGTAATTACGGCTGGCCTTATGTTACTTACGGCATTGAATACAGTGGCGAAAAGGTTTACGATGGTATCCAACAAAAAGAAGGCACCATACAGCCGGTTTACTATTGGGACCCGGTAATATCCCCGGGCTGCATGATGTTTTATACAGGCAATATAGCCGAGTGGAAAAACAACATGTTTGTAGGCGGCCTGAGCGGTAACCACATTGCGCGCCTGGTTATTGAAAACAATAAAGTAGTAGGCGAAGAGCGTTTACTGGCTGATAAAGGCGAACGCTGGCGTTGCATGGCCACCGGCAAAGACGGAGCTATTTATGCAGCTACAGATAACGGCAAATTATACAAGATCGCGAAGAAATAGCCATAAAATAGGTTATATAAGCACATTTTTAAACCCTTCGGATTATTTCTGAGGGGTTTTTTGTTTGATAGCCATAGACTACAGCTTATTAGTCTGAATTACTCATTAGTGGTTACGTTGAGAGTAGTTTTTTGCTTCTTGGTACAAACACTGATATTTTATCATCGATATTCATAAATAAGAAATTTAGTTAAGACTAATTTAATTAATACCTTGATGAGTTTTCGATGAGCAATTATATTGTTTTTATTTAGATTTACAATTAATTAAATCATTAACCGAATCACTTTTAGGTATGGACCGAACATTATTGTATTATCCCACAATAGATATTCCTACAGACAATTGGTTATGTTCAGCGCTATTGTATACAGATACAGTTTCTTCTATTGTTCCTTATGAGCGGATTAATGATACGCGATTTACTGATACACTTAAGTTTCTAATAGATGAAAAGCAATATAAGCCGGTTTTTATTAAGCAATTATTAAGTCAATACACAGAAGAATTTCAAGAATTTGAGAGATTTTTTATAGATACTACAAATTCTATTGAGTTTGAACGTCGGATGGTTCGGCCTAGTTATATCTCGGACCAGCGATATTATGAGCTATACAATCAAAAGCTAACCTACAATATCCAGCAACATTTAAAAGACAAGGGGTTTATAACTAAGCAAACCAATGGGGCAATTGTAACAGACGAAATAGTTGGGACTTTTTATATGGGGATACTTGCGCAGTACGTAGCAAAAACGACCAAAGACGCATTGGTCATACCTTCTACCGACAAAAAAACATATGAGGATATTGCATTTCAGTCTACCGGGCAAAAAATCCCCGCGATGAATTTTATACTGAGTAATTGCCTTCCAGTGCCAGTTCCGGGAACTTCACTAAAAGAAATTATTAAATTCAAAAAAGCTCATCGAAACGATTTAATTGAATTTAGAAAGTTACTGACGGTCACTCAAGACAAGCTCAAAAAATCCGAATCTCAGCAAGATGCGTTACAATATCAGATTGAATTAAAAGAACATATTGAAAAGGAGTTGAATACGCTTAATGCTTTATATCATCGTAATAAAATAAAGACATTTTTAAGTTCTTTCGAATCATTGCTAAAGTTAGAAACACCAAAATTATTTCAATCCTTGTCTTTAATTGGCGCTGTGACCACTCCAATTAAACCGATCGCCGGGCTTATTGTTGGCTCCATCGGCGTATCTGCAAGCGTACTGTCGGTATACCAAGAAAAGAAAGATGAAATTAATAAATCGGAATGTTCTTATTTATTTAAAGCGCAAAACAAGGGATTAATAGTAAACGAATAAACCCAAGCCGACGCAAGCACGTCGGGCAAAAGCCTGCCTTATCAGTTTATCTTGCGCGCTTGGCTTGCCCCGCTATGGCCGCGGAGGCCTTGTCACTTTTTGTCTTGATACAAAAAGTAACCAAAAAACTAAGCGTAGCGACCTCATGAACACCTCTTAAAAAAAGAAAAAACAAGTGAATAAATCAAGTCAGGCCGATCGCTGCCACTGCACAGGCCAGACTTCCGGCCGCGCGCCCTGACAGGCCTTTGCGCTTCTTTTAATTCTGTACAAATACGCAGTTATTGTTCATAACCAAAGTGTCAGCAAAAAAGCTTCGGGTGAAAAATGATAAAACATTTGGGCTTGCGGGCGGAAAGGGCATAGCGTCTTTTTGCCATGAGCGTTGGGCAAGAGTGGCTGCGGCAAAATTATGCAGCCCGTGGTTTTATCAGTTTTGCCGGGCAAAGGCCTGTGCGGCAAAAGAAGCCTCTTTGCTGACTTGATTTTTGGTTCTTTTCATCAAGGAAAAGAACAAAGGCCTCCGCGGCCATAGCGGGGCAAGCCAAGAGCGCAAACGCCTAAACGCCCCGGATTGGCTTACATGATGATCGCTTCAGACACCATTTTCCAAATTTATGGTGGCACCATTTCGTCAGAAAACGTCCTTGCCAAAAACTACTTATAAGTCAGAAAATCTGTACCAAACTGTATCATGAAAGCAATTTCAAAAAGTCAGTTTGTTAATTACCAGCGCGTTACAAAAACAGGTGTATCAAGTTGTATCATCGGGACACATTCAGTTTGGTACACCTGCTGCAGGGCTGTGTTATTTGCATGCTGCATTACTGTTTATGTTAAAGTTGCTTATAACTTAGCATAAATAATTGTCAAAATTGTTGCACCCCGCAACAATAACAGCTTATAAATCATCTATTTTTGGTATTGACCAATTGGTGTTAACATAACACCTTTAACAGTATAAACCCATTTACCTTTTCAGCCATGAACAGACAATTTGTGCCTTTGTTATTGAGTTTGTTTCTTATTAAAACCACGCTGTCGCAAGCGCAGGTAAGGCAGCCCTCGGCTACAGCCATGGCCGCGTCAAACAATGTAGAATGGCATAGCCTTGGCAATGACGAGAACAGCTCGATGCCCTTAGGTAATGGCGACATCGCCGCCAATGTCTGGACAGAGAAGAACGGCGATATCCTGCTGCTCATCGCTAAATCAAACGCCTGGGCAGAGACCGGCAATCTCCTTAAAATAGGCCGCGTAAGGGTAAAGTTAAGCCCCAACCCCTTTGCAGACAGCACCGGGTTTACCCACGTGCTGCGCCTGGAAAGCGGCATGCTTGAACTTAAACGCGGCAACAATAAGGTATGGGTATGGATAGACGCTAATCACCCGGTGGTGCACGTACAGGCCAGTCTCTCCGGTGCCGGCACGCTTACTGCCGCAGCCGAGATCTGGCGCAAGACAGAGGCCGCCGCGGATTTCTCGGCCACCGGGCCCGACCTTGCAGCCATAATGGCCGGCGACCGCCAGCCGAAACTAAAGCCCGATGTTATCTTCCCGGTAAAACAAAACCGCATAGCCTGGTGCCATTACAATGCCGATAGTTATTACCCTTACGTGCTGAAGCAACAGCATTTGGAAAGCCTGATCAGTAAATACCCTGATCCGCTTTATCAGCGTTGCTTTGGCGCCCTGATGAACGGCCCGGGGCTTGTTAAACAAGATGACCGCACGTTAAAATCGGCAAAAGCCGCAAAACAACTACGGCTTGATATTGTGGCCCTTGCCGATACCAAAACAGCATCGCCCGCCGACTGGAACAAACAGGTCAATACACTGACTGATGCCATCTCAAAACAGGATATCAGTAGCCTGCGTAAGGCGCATGAGCAATGGTGGGCCAACTTCTGGAACCGCAGCTGGATCCACGTAACCGGCACCGGCGACGCGCAAAAGGTATCGCAGGGCTATGCCATGCAGCGTTATATGATGGCGGCATCATCGCGCGGCGAATCTGCTGTTAAGTTTAACGGCGGCCTGTTTACCGTAGGCCATGATATGGCCGAAGGCGTTAAACAAAGTGCTAAAGAGCACAACGCCGATTTCCGCGAGTGGGGCGAGAGCTACTGGCACCAGAACAACCGCCTGCTGTATTGGCCATTGGTAATGACCGGCGACAACGACCTGCTTAAACCCTGGTTTGGCATGTACCTGAAGCGGCTGGATTTTGCCATAGCACGTAACCGTGTATATTACCAGCATGGCGGCGCAAGCTTCCCCGAAACAATGGAGTTCTTTGGGGTGCCAAGAATGGAAGATTTTGGCACGAACAACCCAACCAATCAGATAGACAGCCGCTGGCAGCGCTACCATATCCAGGGTACGCTTGAGGTTATTGCCGAGATGCTTGACCAATATGATTACTATGGCGATAAAGCGGCTGTAAAAGAATCGACAGTGCCTTTTGCCGATGCCATCATTACCTTTTATGATAAACACTGGCAAAGAGATGCCAAGGGCAAGATCTATATGTCGCCCATACAGTCGTTAGAGACCTACCAGCTTACCGCCGCAAACCCAACTCCGGACATTGCCGGGCTGATGAGTGTCATCCCGCGCTTACTGGCGCTGCCGCATAAGCTGACTACCCAACAACAGCGCGATAACTGGTCGCGCGTACTACGTGACCTGCCGCCGTTGCCGATGGGTAAAACCGTCAGGGGCAAATCTCCCGCCTTCGGCGAAGGTGACGCGGACGGCAAGACCGTTATTCTGCCTTCTGAAAAGTATGGTAAAACAGAGAACAGTGAAAACCCCGAGCTATATGTAGCGTTCCCTTATCGGATATACGGTGTAGGTAAACCAAACCTTGAACTGGCGCTTAACACATTTGCCGCCCGCATCTTCCCGCAAAACACCTGCTGGGGACAGGACGGTACCCAGGCATCTATCTTAGGGTTAACCAACGTGGCAAAGAAAGCCGCCATTGCCGAGTTTACCAATTATGGCAACCAACTTTTCCCATGGTTTTGGAGCACCAGCCATGACTGGATCCCCGATTTTGATAACGGCGGCGCGGGTATGATCACGCTTCAAAACATGCTGATGCAGTGCGACGGCAAACGCATCCAGCTAACCCCGGCATGGCCTGCCGACTGGACCGCCGACTTTAAACTGCACGCGCCGGGCAACACCACCGTGGCGGGGCATGTTGAAAAAGGTAAGCTATCAAACTTACAGGTGATACCGGCAATCAGGGCGAAGGACGTTGTTGTGGTGGCGTCGAAAGAATAGCTATTTGGTATTTGCCGTACCCATTTTAGCATATTCCACATCATTGGGTTCCCAAAGCTCTATCTTGTTGCCTTCGGGATCCATAATGTGGACGAAACTGCCGTAGCTTACTTTTTGCACGCTGTCTGTGGGCACAATACCCGCGGCTCTCATATTGGCCAGTAGCTGGTCCAGGCCTTCTACCCGGTAATTGATCATGAATTGCTTGTCAGACGGTTGGAAGTATTTGGTGGTCTCTTTAAACGGAGTCCAGGTTGTAAAGCCCTTTTTAGTACTGTCTGCGCCTTGGTGCCATTCAAAGTTGGCGCCGTAAGCATTGGTGCGGATGCCCAGGTATTTGGTATACCATGCCCTGAGTGCCGCCGGGTCTTTAGCTTTAAAGAAGATGCCGCCTATGCCCGTTACCCGCGGGCGGTTATCTGCAACATGGATTAAACGGCTGAATCCATATCCCAGCAAAAACGTAGCGATAAATGCTGATACCAACAAAAGTCTTTTCATAGCAAAGCGATTAATGCCTAAATATAATCAAAAGCCGCTGAAAGGTAAACTCCGGCGATTAATCCAATACTTACCCTTGATAGTGCATTGTGGCATAGGCATTGATCGTGTTTCTTTGTCCTGAAATAATAATAACCATGAAAACAGTATTGATAACCGGCGCCAATAAGGGTATAGGATTTGAAACCGCGAAACAACTGGCGCAACTTAATTACTTTGTATACTTAGGCAGCCGCGATAAACAACACGGACTTGATGCCGTTAAAAAACTGAATGGGCAGGGTATTACCAATGTCGCAATGCTTGTAATTGATATAGCCGATAATAACTCGGTACAGCAGGCTAAAGAAGAGCTGGAAACAAAGATCGACGCTTTAGATATTTTGATCAACAATGCCGGTATTGCAGGCAATATGCCTCAGGATTTTGTTAACGGCGATATGGAAAACCTGCGCGACATCTTCGACACCAACTTTTTTGGTACGGTGCAAACCACGCGCGCGTTTTTGCCGCTGCTGCGGAAATCCACGGAAGCCGCTATTATCAATGTCTCCAGCGAGGTTGGTTCTATAGCCCTGCGTATCGAGGCTGGGCGAAACACCAACAGGGATAAATACAATGCCTATGGCGCTTCAAAAACCGCGCTGAACGCGTTTACGGTAATGCTGGCCAATGAGCTTTACAATGACGGTATCCGTGTTAACAGCGTCACGCCGGGGTACACCGCTACAGACCTTAACCAGTTCCAGGGTGCAAAAACTATAGAACAAGGCGCGATACCGATAGTTGAGCTGGCTACACAACCACTGCCGGGAACCACCGCGAAGTTTTTTAAAGATGGCGGCGAGGTAAGCTGGTAGTTGCGTCATCTGCAAAAACTTAGAGAGCGTGTTTATTTAAATGTTGGCTGTTAGTATTTAACTTGTTTAGTATCTTGCAGGTATACTATGAAAAAAGCGCTCATTTTTTGTTTGATCTTTATGAGCAGTGTGCCGGGTTTTTGCCAGCGATTATCAAAGGCCGATTACCTGGCAGACCTGCAATATTTAAAAGACACTTTACCCAAAAGGCATATTAATTTATATGCAAAGATCCCGAAGGCTGATTTTGATAAAAAGATCGATGAGATCGGTTCCCGTCTATCCAGCCCTGATTACGAAACATTTACAGTTGAGCTGTTTAAACTTGTTGTCGCCATAGGCGATGAGCACACGCATATTGAGCCGGTTTTTACCAAAATAGCCCCCGTAAGGTTTAACAAATTTACCGAAGGGATCTATGTTACAGCGACAGACAGTGCCAACGCCGATATCCTGCTGTATAAGCTGACCGGCGTAAACGGTCATCCCATAACGGATGTGATCAGCCGGTTTAAAGAAATTATCCAAAGCGAAAACCTTTCATTCTTTGATTCAAGGTTCCTGCATTTTATCAATAATCCGGCTATGCTGAAAGGCCTGCGGTTGAGCGGCAGCATTGACGAAACCACTTTTGATCTGACAAGTCCTGATGGTAAAACAATTAAACGTGTTATCAGATCCGTAAACGGCAATGATGCCGCAAATCTCACGCTTGTATCTAAAAACAAACTGACATCTCAACAATCCAAAGGAAATTATTGGTACACTTATGATCCGCAAAGCGGCACACTTTATTTTAACTACAACAACTGCCAGGAACAGGATGGGCGCCCGTTCGCGAAATTTAACGATAGTCTCTTTAACGTCATCGACAACAATAAGCCCAAACGCCTTATTGTTGACCTGCGGGATAATGACGGCGGCAACTCGGGTGTTTTAACTCCATTTGCCGAGCGCATTACAAAAAGCTATTTGAACACTGACGGGAAGTTTTTTGTGCTGATCGGCAAACAAACCTTTTCATCGGCACTAATGAACGCGGTAGAATTTAAACGGAACACCAACGCCATTTTGTTGGGCCAGCCTACCAGTGGCACAGTTAACCATTACGGCGAGGTTAGGGGTTTCAATCTGCCCCATACAAAAATTGCAATCGGCTATTCTACCCATTATTGGGAAAACTGGAAAGGCTATGACGGACCGCTCAGGCCGGATGTACCTATTGCCTATTCCGTTAAAAACTATGCGAAAGGTGTAGACGAGGCGCTGGTTTATGCTGACAGCGCAAAATAAACGCCTCCTCATTGAGCCATACAAGCAAGTAAATTGAGCCGTGAAAGATATGGCGCTTAAACAAAACGGCTGATCTTTGTATTGTTAAAAGACAAAATATCAGTTATGAAAAATATAACAAAAATAAATCTGGGTAATAATGGCCCGCTTGTATCTAAACTTGGCCTGGGCTGTATGCGCATGTCGTCAGTATGGGGAAGCAAGGCTAATGACGAAAGTGAAAGCATTGCCACCATACAGGCAGCTTTAGACAACGGCATTAACTTTTTAAACACAGGCGATTTTTACGGCGCAGGCCACAACGAAATGCTGGTGGGCAAAGCCATTAAAGGCCGCAGGGACGATGCCTTTATCAGCGTAAAGTTTGGCGCTATTTTTTACAACGGCCAATGGCTGGGCCTGGATCTGCGCCCTATCGCGATTAAAAACTTTATCAATTATTCGCTAACGCGATTAGGTATTGATACCATTGATCTTTACCAGCCTTGCCGACTGGATAACAGCGTGCCGGTTGAAGATGTGATAGGTACCGTTGCCGACCTGATCAAAGAGGGCAAGGTGCGTTATCTTGGTGTATCAGAAATAACAGCCGACCAACTCCGCAAAGCCCATAGCATACACTCGGTAAGCGCTTTGGAAATCGGCTATTCGCTGGCCGACCGCCAGATAGAAAGCGACCTGCTTCCCACAGCAAAAGAACTGGGCATTGGCGTAGTTGCATTTGCAAATACCGCCGAAGGCTTACTTACCGGCGACATGAAAGCGCCGTTGGCGGCTGATGATTACCATAACCATTTCTCGCGCTTCCAGGGCGATAACCTGATCAAGAACCTGGAGAAAGTTGAAGTGTTAAAAGCATTGGCAAAAGAAAAAGGATTGACTCCAACCCAGCTGGCCATTGCCTGGGTGAACGCGCAGGGCGACCATATTATGCCATTAGTAAGCATGAGCCGCAGGCCGCGTTTGCCGGAGAATATACAGGCGATGGAAGTAATTTTAAGCCCAGAAGAGCTGAATACGCTGAACACGGAATTTGCGCCGGGCGCCATACTGGGCGGCACTTACCTGCAACGATAATATAAGGCGGGGCTTACAAATTAGCCCCGCCTCTTTTATATCTTTACTTAATGATCAATCCAGCTGAAATAATTCCGGGTGTTGTATTTTACTCTTATCATTCGTCGGTAAGAAAAGATAAGGTGGCTTTTTTAGAACACAGCACGCTGGTAATGCAGGTTTCGGGCCGCTTTTCTATGGAGACTGCCAACGAAACCTTTTCAATGGAGCAGGGGCAAATGCTGCTGATCCGCAGGAACCAACTGGGAGAAATTACCAAAACACCCCTGAACGGCGAGGATTATCAAACTATTGTTATTTGCCTAAAGGAAGACCTATTGAGGCAGATAGCCCTGGAAGAAAAAATAGAAGCCGGTAAAAAATATAGCGGGCCGCCCAATATCCTTATCCCGGGGAATGATTTTCTGCGGGCATTCTTTCAATCCGTACTCCCTTATGTGCGCCATTCTGACGAAACAATAGCAAATACTGTGGGCTTACTTAAAGTGAGGGAAGCGGTGCTGTTACTGCTGCACGCCCTGCCTGAAGTGAAAGATTTCTTGTTTGATTTTTCGGAACCGTATAAAATAGACCTGGAAAAATTTATGCTCAGCAATTTTCATTTCAACATCCCTGTCGAAAAATTTGCGCAGCTAACAGGCAGAAGCCTGGCCGGGTTTAAACGCGATTTCCAAAAAATGTTTGACACATCGCCGCGGCATTGGTTGCAGGAAAAACGACTAACCGAGGCGCGCCACTTAATAGAGGACAAGAACAAAAAGCCATCGGCCATTTATCTTGATCTGGGTTTTGAAAGCCTGTCGCACTTTTCGCATTCATTTAAAAAGCGGTTCGGTAAAGCACCCAGCGAAGGGCTAACAGTTGGTAGTTAATGGTGATAAATATTGCATAACTACTTGCCCTTATTCTGCCGGCTCAACATGGATATTGTCAAACAGGTTATGGTCATAGGTGCTGGCAATAAAGGCCATACCTTTTGCTCCTGATTGATTGGTTACAGATGCCAGTTTCTTACCATCTACCACGCCGGTAACTTGGTCGCCTTTCATTTCTAAACGCAGGTGGTGCCAGTCTGCCGGATTGAAGCTTGCTATCTGCCCCGATGCCAGGGTGGTGTATTGCCAGTTAAGTTGCCAGCGCCCGTCGCGGGTAAGGATCCAGCGAAAACCCAGTTTATCGCGTTCGGCGTAGCGCCCGCCTATTTCAACATCACCGCCATCAAGTAAAACGTCGCCTTCAATGCTGTAATTTTTCCAGTTGATATCGCCAAATAAGCTATGCGGTTTTAGCAACCAGTTGCCATACCATAAAATGCCTTGGGCCGGTACCACTTGTGCCAAACACATGCCGCCGTTGGGGTATTGATAAGTTTCAAATGTGCCTTTCTGATCTGAAAAATATTTAGGTGTTTCGCCGGGTTTATAGCTGCTAAAATCATCTTTGTAAGGCAGTGGGAACGGCTTGCTTGCAGGCGGTGTGCCAAATGTGCCTTTGGTTTGCCCGGTAGTGCTGGTTAAGGTATAAACCGCATCGCCATCCAATTCAACCTCTACAGAGCCCTTGTTTAGCTTAAGCGGTTTTTGTTTGATAAATTGCTCTTTTTCGGTTGACTTCCATAAATAGACAGTGCCGTTTTTAAGCCCTTTGCCGATATTTAGCTTTACCTTTTTCTTTTCGCCGGTTACCATAACAACCGACCAGTCGCCGGTTTTTGTGTCGCGCAGAGAAACATAGCTGCCGCGCCAGGTAGCCGCGTCAAATTGTCCGCAGGCATTATCCATATACACCCAGCCCGGTTCTGCAAATTGTGTGGTATGTGCAATGGTCCATACCGAAGGCCATACGGTATAATGGCCGCTCCATGGCGAGTCGGCCTGCAGCGCACCGGTGCTTGCCCAAATGATCTGGTCATAAATACCATCAAAAGGGCACCAGATCTCAAATTTTGTGATCCGGTCGCGGGTATATAATTTATTCATCACACGTGCCAGGTAAAGCGCGCCTTTGCCGCCCCATTCCTGTCCCGATTGGCTCCATTCTTCGCTTGCCCATAGCGGTTTGCCCGAGGCTTTGGCTTTTTCAGTGGCGTTATGGCCGGTCTTTTGGTCTATTTCCCAGGGCTCACGTCCATCCACGTAATGATAACCTACAGCGCTGATCTGGTTGTCAAGCTTTGGGTCTTTTTCTAACTTATCAAATACCTGCCAAAATTCGCTGTCATCATCTGGCGCCTGCAGCTTTACTTTTGAAAAACCGTGTGCATCTAAAGCAGGGCGCAAATTATTGGCTATCCAATTCAGATCGGTTCCGTTTTCATTTTGGGCTGCCGATATCCAGTTAATATCCAGCCCATAGTGTTTTTTTGCAGTTTCAAGGAACGACACGAACCAATCGGCAGATGCCTGCGAAAAACGGTTACCCACCCAGGCAGGATAACCCCAGGGAAGACAATCCAGTATCACCTGCGGATTCCGTTTACGCGCTTCGGCCATTAACCAAAATTCATAGCCGCGGGGTTTGGGATCAAGCAACTCGTCGCGCGTTATGGCATGCGAAGGTTCGGCGCCGCAGGTTGAATTTTCGCCGCTGCCTATTTCAACTTTTAAATGCTGAAATCCTGCGCCAAATTTTGGTTTAAACAAATAGTCAAGCACCTCGGCACGTTGCTTTTCGGGGTAATCAACCAGGTTACGGCTGGACGCCCCGGCACTTACCGCGCCAATGCCTTCAAAAACCCGCCCGTTATCGTTCGCATTTAATGAGATGGTTGTTTGCGCCTTACTGTTGGGCACAACAAAAAGCACTGCTGCAAAACAAAAGATAAGATTCTTCATCGGGATACAATTGGTTTAATGGTTACAGGCATTAGGCAAAGGCTAAAACTGGTAAACCAATTGTTAATACCCAATGGACATTCTTGCTGTATAGATGGATTATCTTATCACAACAAAGGGCTTAAACTAACTAAAGAAATAACACATCAACTCACTGCTTGGTAAACGTACTTTTACCGGCTGATGAGGTTAGCGTTAAGATCTTCTTGGTTTTGTCAATAGTACCCTTGTAGCTTCTAACCGATTTATCATCATCAAATACCAGGTTAAAAGTAACTGTTGTTTTGCTGAATACGCCGTTTGTAACCTCACCGCTTCTGCCGCCGATCTCACCGGAGCCATCAAGCTGTCCGTTATCCTGCTGGAAGGTAAACGAGTCATTGCCGCTTTGCCAGAAACCAGCAAGATCGCCTAAAAAAATAGCTGTTCCGCTGTCGCTGTCTTTGCTGCAACCTGCAATAAAGAAAGTTGCAATTGCTATTAAGATGATATAATATGAGACGTTTAGCTTTTTCATAATCTGTGTTATTAAATTTAACAAATATTAATTCTTTAATCTGTCAAGAAATTGTTTTATGTGTTGATCCGTCACGTTTAGCTGATTGGTAATCCCTGGAATTTGTGCTGTAATCTGGGCTTGGATTTTAGTTTTAAGATTATTCTTGTCTTTATTAGATAGCTTGCTCTGAAAATACTGATTAACCTGATTTTTAACATCATTTAACGGTTGTATCTTGTTTTTGCCGATACCGTATAATAATGTATCAACTATGCCTCCAAATTCTGCAGTGAGTGCCGGGTCCCCCCAGTAATCATCCATTTTTTTTGAATAAGTAGGATAGTTAGAATACAATTTTTCATATGCCTGGTTAAATGAGTTTTGTGTTTGCCCGTATTGTGTAAGCGCACTTGGATTTTTAAAAGCATCTGTACTAATAGTTTTAAACGCACTCATTAACATTTGGCCCTGGTAAATATAATCCTGCAACGCACTGCTGATCTCGGGATAAAACAGGTCAATGCCATCCTGCCTTTCGCGTTCTGCACGCAAGTCGTCATTAGTGTAACCGATTTTTATCAGGCTGGCGGCTAACGAGTCGATCTTTGCCTGCAAAGCCTTGGTTGCCGATTGCCCTTTTTTAGCAGCTTCTTTTAGGCCTGACACAGACGCCAGGTAATTCTTGAGCTGTCCGTTTGACTGAAAGGGTTCCAGCACGATCTGGGTTAACAGTGAAGGATCTTTAGGCACCAACACCCTGCCGTTTGTGGGGTAAGCTATGATATAGCTTTTGTCGGATGCCTTGATATCTAATTGTGTGGCGCTGCTGCTGATGGCGGTGGTAAACACGCCCGAATCATTAGTTGTGGCCGGCTTGCCGTTAATGATGACGGTATAGTTTTTAACTACGGTATTGTTGTTTAACAGCTGCCCGGTAAAAACAATAGTTTGCCCGTAACCGCTTAAGGCAGCCATACAAAAACCAAGTATGCCGGCTATCGCTCTCATAACCTGGTCAGCTGAAGGGTAAGCGGTACCTTGGGCGAAAAGATCTGTGTATTGTTGTAGCGCAGTTTGTTATCCCGGTAAATGTTCACCGGTAGCTCGGTGCCATCCTTTACAGGCAGGTTAAAGCTAAAAAAGCCCAACTGGTCTGTATTGGTTTTATAAAGCCCGTTGGCCAGTACAATCAAGGCGTTTGGTACAGGTTGTCCCTTTATATCGATCACCTTGCCCCGCACGGTTACCGAGTCGGCTTGTTTTTTTAGGTGGAGTTCGATAGGGCTATGGCCGTCAGCAGGGAACGTTACCTGCTGGCTGATCTTATAATAACCCGGAACAGATGGTATAACGGTAACGGTTTTACCCAATAAACCGCTTGATATATCAGTAAATGTCACTACGCCGTTTTCAATCCTTGCCGAATCGGGTTTGTTAAGTAATACTTTGAGTAAACCGCCGCTTACCAGTTCGTTTTTGGTTGTATCGCCAAACACCATGAATTTAGCGTCGAATGAGCCTGCCGTTGGCGCAAGTTTTAGCCCGAAGTAAATGATCAGAAATAAAATTACAGCAGGCCCGCCCAGCGATAGGGTGCCGCCATAAAACTTGCCGCTATATTTTGCGTGTGCCTTTAAGGCACCAAACAAAAACCCCGCCGCTATCAGCCCGACAAATACCAGTAAAAAAAAGTAAACCTGCGGGCTTAAATTAGCGGCCTTATCGCTAAAGATCATCAGCACAACAGCCGCTGCGACAAACAGCACAAAGCCTAACGCGGTAATGATAACCCAGGTTAATGATGAAACATTTTTCTGATCCTGTTTAGGCATGGCGACTTAAAATGCTGTTTGCTATAAAATTAGCTATTTTTTTATTTACAGCCTATTATTGCCGCCAGATTAACGAGGACTGTTTAACTACACCCTCAAAAACACCTTCTTCTTATACATAAAATACAGAAACAGCCATTTGAGCATCACATAACAAACCGCGCCCACCACTACATTGTACGGATTGCCAACTAACTGAAACAGCCAGTTAAAAAATCCCCCGGTGGCGTACTCCCAATTAATAAACTTACCGGAGATATAGATCAGGATAGAGTTTATGCCGATCACCTTAAAAAAGAATGCCCATTTTTGGTGACCCAGCACATCAATAATATAATAGAACAAAGCCATCAGCAATAGGCTTAAGCCGCCAACATTCAGCACGAACGAGCTTGTCCACAGGTTTTTATTGATGGGAAAATCAAGATTCCAGATCTGTGCCAGCACCAGGAAAATAACCCCAATAACAACCATTCTTAGCACCTTTTTGGTTTGACTAAGGCCGGTCTTTTTTAGCATGGTGCCGGTTAAAATGCCCAGCAACCCGGTGCTGATTGCCGGGATGGTGGAAAATAAGCCTTCAGGGTCATGTATGCCCAGGTAAAGCCTGCCCGGTAAAAAGCAACGGTCCATATACGATGCAAAATTGCCTTCCATAGTCAGATCGCCTGGATGAAAACCCGGTGCCGCGGTGAACTTAAGCAACAGCCAATACCCAATAATAAAGAACCAAAAGAAAAAGATCTGCATCCGCTCAGAAGCATACAGAAAGATGATATTGGCAAACATATAAGCCAAGCCAATGCGCCCTAATACGGATGCAAAACGGATCTCGGCAATGGGTTTAATGTTTAAGCCGTTGTTGTAAACAATCCCTAGTAAAACCAGGATAATACCGCGTTTAATAACCCGTAAAAGTAGTTGATTGCGCGATTTACCTTTCTCCAGGTCACGGCCTACTGAAAACGGCGTAGATACCCCCGCCATAAACAAGAACAGCGGAAAGATCAGATCATACAAATGAAAACCGTTCCATGCCGGGTGGGTAAGCTGATTGGCTATCCCTTCAAAAATGGGCAAATGGGTTGTTTCGGCCAGTTTGCTGAAGATCTCTTCGGCGCCCATTATCCAAAACATGTCAAAGCCACGCAGGGCATCTAATGAATACAAGCGGGTAGGGGTTTGCTGAAAATCATCAGCCGGGGAAGTTGCAGCCATAGTTTGATCGTGATTTTTAGGATTATTTAAAAATAAAGCTAAACAATTTCAATCACGTTATTATCATTATTCCTCTGTTTTATAAGATAATATATCTAATTAGATAGATAATATCGCATAGTTTCTGATGGTTGGATAGATTTACATTTGTATCGTCCTCAATTATGATAATGCGATTTACTTTAACAAAAGCCCTTCTGCTTATTTTCTGTGTGGTATCAACGGTCCGTTTTGCAAAAGCACAGGTTAAGGATGTGGTTATCGATATTGATCTTTCAAAAACCTATCAAACTATTGACAACTTCGGAGCTTCTGATGCCTGGGAATGTCAATTTGTGGGTAATTGGCCGGATGCTAAACGCAATCAGATAGCCGATCTGCTTTTTAGCCGTGATATTGATAAGGATGGATCACCTAAAGGAATCGGCTTAACATTATGGCGGTTCAATATCGGCGCGGGCAGTACACAACAAGGCAATGCAAGTGGAATCAGGGATGAATGGCGCCGGGCTGAGTCATTTTTAAATACTGAAGGTACATATAATTGGCAAAACCAGGCCGGGCAAATGTGGTTCTTAAAGGCTGCTAAAAAGCGTGGTGTAAAACAGTTTTTAGGTTTTAGTAATAGCCCGCCGGTGCAGTTTACTACCAACGGTAAAGCTTACGCGACGGGCGGCAAAACAAATATAGCCGCTGATAAATATGATGACTTTGGCACCTACTTAGCCAATGTTGTAAAAGGAGTTGAGCAGGTAAGCAACATTAAGTTTGATTACATAAGCCCGGTAAATGAGCCCCAATGGGACTGGAGTGACGGCGGCCAGGAAGGCTGCCCTTATACTAATACGGAAATAGCGGGTTTGGTAAGATCCATCAGCAAGACGTTTGTCAGCAACAAGATCTCTTCAAAGATCATTATCGGTGAATCCGGGCAGATCGATTACCTGTATGCCAAAAGTAATAAGCCGGCGAAGGGAAACCAGGTAAAAGATTTTTTTAGTCCAGGCGGTGCGAATTATATCGGCGGCTTGCCTAATGTAAGTAATACCATAACGTCGCATAGTTACTTTACAACATCGCCGATACAGGAAGCAGTAAGGAGGCGTAAAGATCTGGCCAATACGATTAGCACGATAAAAGGGCTTAATTTCTGGCAATCTGAATACTGTATCTTGGGCGATAACAGTGGCGAAATAAACGGAAGTAAACGCGATCTGGGCATGACTTCGGCGCTGTACATGGCCTCGGTAATTCATACAGACCTCACTGTCGCCAATGCATCCGCATGGCAATGGTGGACGGCTATTTCTGTGTCTGATTATAAAGATGGCCTGATCTATATCGATAAAAATAAAACCGATGGTAATTACTATCCCGCCAAAATGCTTTGGGCTTTGGGAAACTATAGCAGGTTCATCAAGCCGGGCGCGTTAAGGGTAGATGCCCGGGTGCAATCGTCCGCAGAAAACAAGTCAGTTCTTGTTTCGGCGTTTAAAAATGGAGTAAATTTAACAGTAGTTATTATTAACCCTAATGCAGAGGATGTTAAGTTCCGCTTGAACACCAACGCCGCTAAAGTGAAGTTCGATAAGGTATATATAACATCAGCAGATAAAGACCTTAAAGCCGGCAATATATCAGGGGATGATGCCACAATTACTGCCAGGTCGGTCACTACTTTTACAGGAATTATCAAATAACCAATCATATAAACCCAATACATGAAACTAATAAGATCATTTGTATTTGTTGTCGCGCTATTTATGGCGGGCACAATAAATGCGCAGGTTGCTAAACACACCTTCGCGCTGAGTGATAACGCATTTTTGCTTGATGGCAAACCTTTCCAGATCATTTCGGGCGAAATGCATTATACCCGTGTTCCACGTGAAGCATGGCGCCAGCGGATGAAAATGGCCAAGGCGATGGGTCTTAATACTATTGGTACCTACGTTTTTTGGAACGTGCATGAGCCGCAAAAAGGCCATTATGATTTTACCGGCAATAATGATATTGCCGAGTTTGTAAAGATTGCAAAGGAAGAAGGCTTATGGGTGGTACTTCGCCCAAGCCCTTATGTATGTGCCGAATGGGAGTTTGGAGGATATCCTTACTGGCTTGAAAAAGAACAGGGTTTACAGGTACGCAGTAAAGAGCCTAAGTACCTGGAGGCTTATCACAAATACATTATGGCGGTGGGCAAGCAACTGGCGCCGCTGCAGATAAACCATGGCGGTAATATCCTGATGGTGCAAATTGAAAACGAATACGGGTCATACGGTGCCGATAAGGAATACCTTGCTCTTAACCGCAAAATGTTTATCGAGGCCGGCTTTGATGGTTTATTATACACTTGCGACCCGGACGTAGCTGTTAAAGACGGCCATTTACCCGGCTTATTGCCGGCTATTAACGGAGTGGATAATGTTGCTAAAGTAAAACGGATCATCAATGAAAACCATGGCGGAAAAGGCCCGTATTATATAGCCGAATGGTATCCCGCATGGTTTGACTGGTGGGGCACAAAACACCATACCGTGCCTGCCGAACAATATTTGCCAAAACTTGATTCTGTTTTAGCGGCAGGTATTTCTATCAATATGTATATGTTTCATGGAGGTACTACACGCGGCTTTATGAATGGCGCTAATTATAACGATTCGGCACCTTATGAGCCACAGGTAAGCAGCTATGATTATGATGCCCCTTTAGACGAAGCCGGTAACGCCACCGATAAATTTATGAAGTTTAGAGCGGTGATCAAAAAGCACCTCCCGGCAGGTGAAACGCTTCCTGAAGTACCGGCCGCTAAACCGGCGATGGAAATACCGGCTATCCATTTTACGCAAACATTTGGGCTCTTTGATCATTTACCGGCTGCTAAGCTAAGTGCGCGTCCCCAAACATTTGAAGACCTTAGCCAGGCTTATGGTTTTGTATTATACAGGACAATAGTGAATGGCGGCAAAAAAGGAACTCTTAAAATAGATGGCCTGCGCGATTATGGAATTATTTATATTAACGGGAAACGCGTTGGCATACTTGACCGTCGCCTGAAACAGGACAGTATGCAATTGGTGCTGCCTAAAGGCAAAGTGAAAATTGAGATCCTGGTGGAAAACCTTGGCCGCATCAACTTTGGCCCGTACCTACTTAAAAATAAAAAAGGTATTACCGGTAAAGTGTTGTTTAACAATACCGAGCTTAAAAACTGGTACAGCTATGGTCTGCCATTAAACACGCTAAGTTTATCCGGTAAGACCCTTGAAACAGGCTCAGGCAAGCCGGTAATTAAAAAGGCCACTTTCAACATCAAAAAGCCTGCGGATACCTATTTAGATCTGCGAAACTGGGGAAAAGGCATTGTATGGGTTAATGGCCATAACCTGGGGCGTTATTGGGGTATAGGCCCGCAGCAAACCATTTACCTCCCTGCCGAATGGTTGAAAGCAGGTAATAACGAAATTGAGATTTTAGAGCTGATCAAAACAGATCAAAATGTAGTATCGGGCTTAACAAAGCCTATTTTGAGTGAGTTAAAACCGCTATAAGCTAATATTGGTTGAAGTAGCTTTTGATATTTCAGCGAGGTCTGCCGGGGATAATTCGATCTCGACGGCGGCCTCGCCTGATCCTACCAATATCGTTGGAAAAGTTAGCAAGGCCTCGTCTACGAATACCTGTATCGCGGGTGACAAACCGATAGAGCATACGCCGTTAACGGGATAGCCAACCAATTCTGCAAGTTCTTGTTTCTCGGCAACTTCAAGCTTTGCTGCGCCGGCTAATGTGGCAAGTTCGGCAAAGTTTAATTTCCGGCTCATGGAGCAAACGGCCATTACATATTTGTCCCTTGATTTTGAGCGCAAAAAAACGGATTTTGTGATCCGGTCAAGGCTGTAACCCAACGCGTTCGCAAAATCCATCGGTGAAGTAATTGCAAAACTAAACGAATCATGCCTTATCTCTCGAAAGGTGATCCCGTTTTCATTTAAAACTTTAGAAACGTTAGCGTGCATATATTAATCGAGGGCCTTCTTTTTCTTGCCGAAATTTACCGTTCCGAAATTATTGTAATAAGCCTCTTCTAATATAGGATCGCCGGCTAAAAAAGGCCAGTCGGTTTCTACCATAAATCGTATAGCTAAAAGTGGTACGGGCGATTGCAGGGGTTTAAAATCCGCATTTCGCAGTCCCGGTTGCTGGCAATTTTCGTGAAACTGACCTATCATCAGCCCAAGATGCACAAATTCGGGTTTTAATTTTAGTTGCACCTCGTCAATTATTTTGACAACCTCATTGTCTTCCAGGTTGGGGAAAAGAATGGCTATGGCCTTAAAGCGCTTATCTTTTTCGTCAAGCGGCAGCATCTCAATAAACCTGTCTTTCAGGTTCCTGATCATATTTATAATATGGTCTTGTTCGGGGTGTGGTTCTGTGTATACACCAACCTTAAAAAACTGCTGTTCCTTTGAATATTGAATATAAGGACACACGGCACCAGTACGGCCCAGGCCCGGATTCGGCTTCGCCAGGAACTCGTTGACCCAATTACCAAAACCCAATAAGTGTTGTTTGTAAGCATTGTAGGCGGGCGGTATGTTATTAAAAACAACATCGCCGACATTAAAAAGTGATATGTCAGATGCGGGGTTTATACTCAAAGCAAATTAATTTAGGGGTAAAAAATTTAATATTCGCATAACCAAAAGTTGTACCAAGCTTTACAATCAAATCTACGAAAAACTTAATGGCATAGTTTTTCGTATAAAGTTCGTATATAGCATTAGTATATTTTGTAAACCTAATACTAAATATTTAAACTATTAATATTTTTCATGGCTTTAAGATCTGACGCGCGTAATCCGGAATATTACAATCCTGAACATGGAAGTATCCATGAGCTCATCCGTTGGCAGTCACATAAGTCGCCTTACACCATCGCTATAAAACATAATGCAGACAGCATTACCTACAGCAATCTGGAAGTAAGTACCAACCAGATAAACGCGTTATTGCAGGATAAAGGCATTGCATTTGGCGATGTTGTTGCCGTAGCTATGGATAGGTCTATCCATATGGCGGTGTGCCTGTTGGCAATTATGAAAGCCGGAGCCACTTATTTACCTATAGACCCTAATTTACCTGTAGAAAGAATTGCCTATTTATTGGAAGATTCGTCCGCAAAAAAGGTGATCGTATCTGAAAAATACCGTGATCTTATAAATCACAACAGCAGCCAGATCATTTTTGAAGACGCCTGGCTGAACCGGGGAGATTATCCTGAAGATTTTGTACCTGTTGAAACGGGTGAGGATGACCTGATTTATATCATTTATACATCAGGCTCAACAGGCCATCCAAAAGGGGTGGGCGTATCGCACAAAGGGCTGATCAATCTTTTAAAGTACAGGCTGCACTCGCCCGGTATGGATGCAAATGATAATGTGCTTGGACTTACTACCATGTCGTTTGATATTGCGCAGGAAGAGTTATACCTGCCATTGATCTGCGGAGCTTTACTCACTATTGTCGACAAAGAAATAACCCGCGACGGCAGTGCGCTGCTTGAAATTGTTAAGAACCAGCAGATCACGTTAATGCAGGCCACGCCATATATCTGGCAAATGATGCTGGAATCAGGTTGGGACACGCCACTACCCATCAAAGCATTTTGTGGTGGTGAGGCAATGACCAATGAACTGGCCGGAAAATTATTAGGTCGGTGCCGTGAGGTTTGGAATATGTATGGCCCTACCGAAACCACCATATGTACTACCGTTAAAAAAATAACCGATAGTAATGAGCCTATAACCATAGGCAAGCCTATTGACAATACCGGCGTTTATATTTTAGACGAGCATTTAAACAAAGTTATGCCCGGCGCCGAAGGCGAGCTTTATATCTGTGGTGTAGGTGTAACAAAAGGATATATCAACCGCGAAGAGCTAACTGCCGAAAAATTTATTGATGATAAATTCTCGCCTGTTTCCGGAAGGAAAATGTACAAAACCGGCGACTTGGGAAGATTGCTTAAAAATGGCGAGATCCAATTTATAGGCAGGGTTGATAACCAGATAAAATTAAGAGGTTATCGTATTGAAAAAGAAGAAATAGAATACCAGCTAAAACAACAGGAAAACATAAAGGATGCGCTGGTTACGGTGTACGAGGATAGCGTAAAAAACGCCCGGTTAATAGCATACCTGACACTTAAAACATCGGATAGCGACACCGCCTCCATTATTAACAATTGCAGGGAAGGGCTAAAAAAAGTCTTGCCCGAGCATATGGTGCCAACTAATTATGAAATTTTAACAGAGATACCGTTATTACCCAGTGGCAAGGTGGATGTAAAATCATTACCTAAGCCCAATATTCAGGAAACTACTCAAGACTTTGTTGCCCCAACTAACCGGATTGAAAAAATGCTTGCGGAGATTTGGGAAGAATACATCGGCATTAAAAATATTGGCATTACTGACGATTTTTTTGAACTTGGCGGTACTTCTATGATAGCGGTTAAAACTAAGATCAAAATAGAAAAAATTACCAACAAAAGGTTGTCGCCGTCTGTCCTGTTTCAATATCCAACCATACAACAATTGGCTTTGGCTATTGATGATTTTACAGAAGATAACTATCATTCATTAGTGCCTATCCAGCCCGTGGGCTCAAAAATACCGATGTATATTGTTCATGGTATTGGTTTAAATGTGTTGAATTTTAGGACGCTGGCTACTGATCTTGGCCCAGATCAGCCTATTTATGGGTTACAGGGAGTATCGTTGGGCGGGCAACAGGAATCATTAAACACCATTGAAAAAACAGCCGAGTTTTACAATGCCGAGATCATTAAACAGAACCCAACCGGGCCGTATGTAATTGCCGGCTACTCTATAGGCGGTGTAATTGCTTATGAAATGGTAAAGCAGCTTAAAGCCGCCGGTAAGGATGTTAAATTGCTTATTATGTTTGATACCGCTATACAGATCCCTACCCATCAATATCCTTTGCTTAAAAAGATCTGGGCGAAAAGCATGCGGCAGCTTCCTAAATTGAAATTCAGGATAGCGTCTTTTTTGAAACAGCCGAAAGAAAATATAGACTACATAAAAGCGGTGTACGGTAAGAAGTTTGCAAAAGGGTTTTATCACAAACATGAAACCTATGGTTTGCCCGATTACATGCAGCAAACTATTTTTCGACTAAAAAACGCATTTGATCAATATGTTATAGTACCTTACGATGTTAAAATTGATCTCTTTTCGGGCAATAAATTGTATTACCTGGACGATCCGGAGTTTTTAGGCTGGCGTAAGTACGCTTTACAGGGTGTAAATGTATATCCTGTTTCAAGCAGTCATAACACCATGTTTGATGCACCGTATCACCAGGAGTTGGCAAATTTATTGAAAAAACGATTAGACGAGATCAACAGTTAAAACAGCATACGTATTAACGGTGAATAATATAAACGTTTACTTTTTTAAATATCCTATAGGCTATAAGCTGATCCCCGGTGACAGGCATATAGCCCGTTTTTTAAAGAGCCTGCTAAATATAAGGCCGGTAAATGGCGCTGAAAAAGTTTTTCTGAACCTTTGTGCAGGGTTTGACATTTTAGGTGTGACCTACACCAAAAATCCGCCGTTTAAAGATATCAAGCCCGGTGAACCCGTAATTATATTGGGCGACGAACTTTACAATAGTAAAAAGTTTATAAAGGGCTATGATAAACCTAATCCAGTTATAGCAGGTATAGCGTTGATGACCCACCCTGCCGAATGGCCCGACCTGCTTAAACAATATCCCGTTGCCAAATACCTGCAGCACTGTAGTTGGGCAAATGATCTTTTTATTCCCTATTATGGTAAGGATGTATGTGTAGAGTGGCCAGCCGGAGTAGAAACCGACAAATGGACCCCGGGCACTGAATCAGAAAAGAAATTTGATGTCCTGATCTATGATAAGATCCGCTGGGATACAGACCATGTTTATGCGGACATGAAAGCCGCCATTATCGAAAAGCTTACCGCGTTGGGTTTAACCTATCGCGAAGTGGTTTATGGCCGGTACGAAGAGAAAGATTATTTTAAAATGGTTAAACAGTGCCGGGCTATGGTTTACATCAGCGCGCATGAAACACAGGGTTTTGCCTTGTGCCAGGCCATGTCGGCAAATGTGCCGGTTTTTGCCTGGGATCAGGGTTTTTGTCTTGACCCTGCCCGTTTTTCATGGAATGACCCGGTTATTAAAACTACCTCGGTGCCGTTTTTTGATGAAAGTTGCGGTATGACCTTCAAGGATCAGGATGATTTCTTAAACAAGGTAGATGTTTTTTGGCAACAGCTAGAGAAAGGCAAATTTAGCCCGCGAGCATATGTAGTAAACAACCTGTCCCTAAAAATAAGCGCGCAGAAAATGCTGGACATTATAGCTGAAGTTTACAAATAACCCTCAGCTTTTTTGTTTTCAGTAGATTTATACCTGCTGCTATTAGTACTTTTGTTGCGTGACCACCGTACGCAAACACTCATCAACTGCTAAAGCAAAATTGCCCGCCAAAACCATAACGGCCCGAAAGGCGCCGGCAAAAAAACGTGCGCCGGCAAAGAAACAGCCGAAGCGCGGGTTTAGCTGGAAGATCGGGTTGGCCGGGATTCTTTTGGTGCTGTTTTCTCCATTTTATTATAAATATGTGTTAAGCGGATTTGGTGCTGCATGGCATTGGGTGATTGACCTGGGCGAGGACCCTGATTACCGGCATTATCGCGAGCTGAATATTTATGTTTCAGAGAAATATAGCATCCACGGGATCGACGTATCCTATGCGCAGGGCAAAATAGACTGGCCAAAAGTAAAAGCCATGAATGACGATGGCGTGCACATCAGCTTTGTATTTATAAAAGCAACCGAAGGTACACATTTGATCGACACCTATTTTCAGCGCAACTGGCGCGAAGCAGCTAAAGCGGGACTGATCTGTGGCGCATACCATTTCTTCAGGCCCGAACAAAATGGTAAAGAACAGGCAAAACTCTTCTTAAAGACAGTAAAGCCCGAAACCAGCGATCTGCCATTGGTGATAGATGTGGAAACGCTGGATAAAGCTACCCCGGCCCAACTACACCAAACGCTAAATGACTTTATAGCTTATATCCGCCTGAAAACATCCATCACGCCCATTATCTATTCGGGCTTAAGTTTTTACCAGGATAACCTGAAAGGGTATTATGATAACTATACTATTTGGATAGCACACTATTACAAACGCGAAGCGGACATTAATAAAGCGGCAAACTGGTCGTTCTGGCAACACTCGGACAAAGCGAGGGTTAACGGCATTAACCATGATGTGGACTTTGACACCTTCAAAGGGGATAGCATCGCATTTAACAAACTACTGATCCGTTAATAACAAAGAAAGCTGGCTGAGTTTTAACCGGCTTTCTTTGTTATGCTGATAAGACGTTATTTCATATCGCTTTTAACCTTATTCGCGGTGCTTTTACCCGGCAGATAGATCTGGAAACCAAAGGTCAATCCCAAATTGTTTTGATAGGTCTGGCTGCCAAAGCCAACAACACCATTATATTTTAATAACGTTTCTAAACCAATATTTGGCGTAATAAAATAAGCGAAACCGGGGCCAAAGCTAAAGTCAAGCCCGTTAGTATTGCCGCCACCATCGCTGATATTAACACCGCCGACACCTACGGTTCCCTCGCCAAAAAAGCGTCCGTGTTTTAAAACGCTGACGTCATTACCGGTGTAATAACGCCCTAATGCGTCAACGCCATAAGTAGTAGTGGTACCGTGGCCTTTTGCGGTTTGAAGGCCCAGGTTTACAGCAGCACCCAGTGCAACATTGTCTTCAACAAACCAGGCTGCTTTTGGCGAAATATTTACGTTAAAAACATTTGGCGAATTTAGCCCGAAATTTAAGCCGGCAATGTCGCCGCCAACCAATACATTGCCCCTCTGGATCTGGGCATTTGCGGTAAATCCTATTGCAGAAAACGCCAACAGGAAAAGGAAAGTAAACTTTTTCATGATATTTTAAATTAAGTAAATGATACCTGGCAACTCACAATTGGTATGCCAAGCACCGGGTATAATTTAACAGATCAAGAAAATATAACCGTATTGTCTTCGTTTTTAGTTGGTTATAAATGATTTTTTATCTGGGGATAGCATCCTGGCACAGGGGGTACTAAAAATTATTGTCCTGGGGTTGTTAGCATACTTGGAGAAAGAATTGCGTTGCTTTCAATTTTCCAATAAGATGTAATAGGTATCAGTCGGCAGCTGTAAGGATATACCGTCCGTTGTATGCGTTATGTTTAATTGCTTTATGGCGTAACCTGCTACATCCAACTGTATTGCTTTTTTGATCGCTTTGTTTTTAAGGCTGATACTACCTTTGGCTGGCATACCCAGCCACGGCATTGTGCCGGTATTTAATATTTTAAAGCCTGTAAGTTGTTTGTGATCATCCGTAATAGTCGCCGGTTCTTCTTTCCAACCGGTAGGCCTGAACACGGTGCCTACCTGCAATAATATTTTCTTTGATCGGTCAAGATTCAAGCCATCCATGCTCACTAATTCAATGGTTGCGTAATCGTTATCAGATTTGATTGTTACTTCACTCAGTTTAAATGCCTTTTGAGTATTTAAAAACCCGGTAACAGCTTTAGCCTTCGGCGTATTTAATGTAAAAAGGCCATCGCGGTAATTCAGTAACTGCTGGCCTGTCACGGATCTTATTTTGGAGTTTTTCGTATCTATCAATGCCTGCAGATCAGCCAATAATTTAACCGTGTCTTTTTTAGCGCGATATGTGGTGGACACCTTACCTGTTAAAAAAGTAAGGGCCGATAGTTTACGTTCGTCATTATTGTTGCGTTGAACAAAATCGCGGTTGGGGTCAAAAGGCTGCTCTTCAAAAATTGGGGGGATAGATCTGCTAAGCATACTGCTCATGGTCCGCTCCTCGGCTACCGCATGGCCTTCCTGTACGTAGCCAAGCCGCTGTATCAACGCGTTTGCCGGGAACATACCCATTTCGCCGGGTGTTGAGGTCGTCCATCTATTCATGGGATGCTGACCCTGTATATTCAAAAAGGTAAAGTAGGGTAGCTGGGCATAATTCACAGCTGTAGGCGTAAACCAAAAGAAAGTGTTAAGCCCGGTTAGCCCGCCGTACGCGGCAACCAATAAAGGCCCTTCAGTTTGATATTTGTTGGGCAGATTCCAGCCGCTTTCGGTAACCATCATTGGGTGACCATCAACGTGTTTAAGGTTTGTTGGCAGATCTGCCGGATTCTTCAGCGCCGATGGTGCTCCGTAGAAATCACCGGGATCTACCCGCCAGCCGTCATTAGGCCCTTTATGTTGTGGATCGAAATATTTGTTTACCGCAATAACATCTGCCCCGCTGTTCGTCCAGCGTTCAAGGTCAAGCAATCGGCTTTGCGACGCGGTACGCCAGTTGCTGCCGTTAATCAACTGTTTACAGCCTAATATATCACGGTAATAATGCACCATGTCATCATAAAAAGACCGTTGTGCATCCGCAAAAAAAGCTACCTGGTCATCAACCTGTTGTTGGTTAGCGCGGCCGGGTGGTAAAGTAAGCTCATACATGGGCAAAAGCGCCATGGTGTCTTTAATGACTTTGGTTGTACCGTACTTGTTTTTAAGCCATCGGGAGTATTGTGCGCCAATCATTTTTGCCAGTTCGGGTTTTATGGCGCTCATGGTCCAGAACAGATCAGAATCTTCATTCTCCACCTGTATAACCGCCACCGCCGACTCATCTTTTAACGCGACACCGGTATATGGATTAGGTATGGTGTACAGGTATTTTACCCAGGCTTTATAGGCATTCTTTAATTTGTCATTGAAAAAAATGACTCCCCACATATCAGTTTCGCCGCTATACCCATCAATCCCCCATTCTTTTGGGATCCAGCCACCCATATGCCCGTTACTTGCCCAGTAGGGCGATATTACGGTATAAATCCCCTGTTTTTTCATCGCGGCAACGCAGCGCCAAATGTTACGGGCTTCGGTGGTGTCTACATCGGTAATTTTTGTGTTTTTGCCTTTGGGATTAATAGCGCCATGATACCGTATCAGGTTAACCCCCATTTTAGCCAGAAAACGCGCCAGGCTATCCAGTTTCTTATCATCAAACCCACTGGCCAGGCTGCCACCATTACAGGCCCAAAATCTGACCTCATGGTTTTGCCCGTTTGCAAACGAATTTCCATCCTTGCTTAAGCGGATAAAGCCATGTTCGCCTGCAAACCGCTCATTCAAGTACCGCAGATCAAGCAAGCTGCTGTCTGATCCGTGGTTAACAGGATAAGAAAATGTCCACCAGCTTTGATCCGGCACCTGTGCCTTGGTCAGCGTAAATGATAAAAGAAAGAAAAACAGGCAGGTGATTTTTCTCATATAGGTTAACGCAGGTATTGTCAACAATAAAAATACATTTTATAATTAAAGGCGGCATATAAAAAACGACCAGTTATTAGGTGCCCGATTCGAAAAAATAAATAGTATAATTGTTGATAATCAACCTATAAACAAATAACCTGGTTTTAAATGAAAGCATTATGGATAGGGCTGTTGGTGCTTATATGTGGCGTTAAAATAGCGGCGGCACAATCGCCTGCAAATAAAAAAAAGGCAAAAATGCCGGCATTTCAACGTATCGTGATTGATAGTGTCGCCCAATTTGGGTCGCACAAGCCTAAAGTGCTGGGTAAGTTTTCAAAAGATCCTTACAATGATATCGGCAGTATGGATAAAGAAGGGTTTAAGCTGTACCGCTACAGCGAAGGCTGGAAACCTTACCTCATATTTAGCCCGGGTGATCCGGGAGGCTTTGAAGACGCGCAAATAGCCGATATAGACCACGACGGTTGGAACGATATCGTTATTGGCGGCTGGAGCAATATGGTGATCTGGGCGCAAAATCCGTCAGGGCAGGGGTTTGATCCTTATACTACCAAATGGAAATTATTCGTGGTTGACAACAAACGTTTCTCGCACGAGGTTTGTATCGCCGACCTTAACAACGACGGCAAACCGGATATTATAACCACCACAGGCGTTTATATACAGGGAGCTGATCCGTCTAAATGGACCTTTGTTGATATTGGGAGAAAAGGCCAGGGAACTTTTGCGGCCAATGTACTAAACAATAAAGATGGCTACAGCGATGTGATAGCACTATACATAGACGGAGAAACAAATAAGGTGGCCTGGTTTGAAAACCCGGGGCATAAAGGCGGTAACCCGTTAACCGGTAAATGGGTTCCTCATGTTATTGATTCTAATCCGGGCGGAGATCTTTGCAATTTTGAAATGACCACCATGGCTTTTACCGCAGGTGATATTAACGGAGATGGTAAAATTGACCTGGTTTGCGCCAGCCAGGGCGAAGGCCCCGGCGAGGGCGATAATAACCGCCAGATAGGTGATGGGTTGGTTTGGTATGAGGCCCCCGCTGATCCGCGTAGCGGAAACTGGATCAAGCACGTCATCAACGCTTCTGTAGCGTGGGTGCATGCCTCATCCATTAAACTGGCCGACATTGATGGGGATGGGCACCTTGATGTGAATTATGCCCAACAAGACCAAAGCAAAGACAGGAAGGACGGCAGCGCAACCAAACAACAGTTAGGCATTTTTTATAACATAGATGGTAAAGGCTTAAACTGGCGTCAGCAGATATTAACCCAATACCCGGATTATGCAGCAGGAGGCTTCAACTCAAAAGTAGGATTAATTGGCAAAGACAAATTGCCAAGTATTATAACCTCGCTGCATGGTTTTTTTCATGACCCTAACCCCCTGATGTTGTGGCGGCATAAATAATATCAATAAACAGTAAAGGCCAGTGTATCGGCTTGCATAGCTGTAAAAATGCCAAACCCGTTTACTATGTTGGTAGGTATCTGGGTAAGGTTCTGCGATGATGTCCTGGCGTTGTTGTTTAATAAGTTAATGTACTCCTGATTTACGCTAAACAAAATGATCTGGTAAGTTCCTCTGTAAGAAAAGCTGTTTTCCGTGACGTTGTATGTGGATCCCCGGTTGGTATTTGTTTGCGAGTTTGCCGGTCGCGTACCACCAAAACTGTTAATAGCGTACGTAGCATTTATAGCTTTAAATACCAGAACATGATTTAATGAGTCGGGGTTTGACCATGCAAAAGTATTTAAAACAGTACTTGCAGCGCCCGGGCCACCCCCGGTTGTTACTGTTACGCCGGTATATTGCGAACTAAAATTTACCGGCTTTGCAGGCATTACCGTACTTGCCGATACCGCATTACCCTGGTAAGTAAACTGCAGGCTGTATGTTTTACCCGTAACCAAAAATGATTGATCGGCGTAGGTATAAGTGCCCGGAGTCGATTCTGTTAATTGTACTTTTTGTGAACCATCTGACAGGTAAAGGCTTATCCCGGTGATGGGTGAACCATAAGTAGCGGTATCTGTTAAAGCCTTCTGCGTAGATAGCTTTACAGAAATAGGTTGCCCCGGTACCAGGTATGACTGGATGACCGGCAGGCTGGTTGTTTTATTATCGGTATTTTCTTTCGTGCAGGCGGTAAGCATAGCTATGGCTATAAATACCGGTAAAATAATTGCAGGCAGGTATTTTCTTATTTCCATCTTAAGCTAAGTGTCAGGTTTGGTGTAAAGCCCAGGTAAGTAACGTCTGTAGTAATTAACTGGTTGTTTTGTAACTGGTACTCGCGGTACCAAATGTTTTTATGATTGTATACGTTAAATAGCGATAAGCCTATACTACCCACTTTGTTGCCGTTTATTTTAAGCAGATCATAAGTGGCAGAAAGGTCAAGCCGGTGGTAATCAGGCAGGCGCTCAACATTCTTGGCGCCTACGTTAAATGCCGTAGTATTATTGCCATCTGCAGATGTAATGGTGTAGCTTGATAGAGGCACTGTATACGGATGGCCGGTACTGAAAATAAATACCGCGGCAAAGTTCCACCGGTTATAATGGTACATGTTAATGGATTTAAACTCATGCGTTACATCCTGATCGGCCGGGTAATAATTTGGCCCGTAAACCGCGAACCGGTTTTGCGCGTTAGCCAAAGTGTAACTTAACCAGCCGGTGTACAATCCCATCTTTTTCTGGATGAGTACTTCTACACCTTTAGCAGTACCATTGCACGTATAAAACGATTGCTCAATGGTAGCGCTGGCACTGCCCGGGCCGAAACCCTCTTGTTTAACAGTATATTGCGTAAGGCCCGACAGGGTTTTATAATAACCTTCCACATCAACCAAAAACAATTTGTTTTCATAACTGATACCGCCCATATAATGCCGGGCCATGCCTACAGGTATGGTATTACCGTCCGATATCACCCAAAAATTACGGTTACCGTTCAATACATCCTCGCGGGTAACCTGGTTGATGAATTGATAGAACTGGCCCGTGGCAAATTTTAAGGTATAATGATCGCTTAACGTGTAACTGGCAGAGAAGCGGGGCTCATAATAAGCTTTGCTTGTAGGCTGAAACCATGTGTCGCGGATGCCCGGCTGTAAGTGTAGCTTACTGGTAGGGTCAATTTCAAGCTCGGCATAACCTCCGCCTAAAAATGTTTTGTTGTGCGAGTCAATCAGCTTGCTGGTATCATTTTGGGTGTAGGTGTAATTGGTTTCCTGGTGCGAGCCAAAACCGCCATACAACAATTTGAAAGAGTTACTTATTTGCCACTCCCAGTCAGATTTGAAGCCTAAGTCTTTCAGGTTATTGTTTTCTACCGTTCCGTTGTTGAAAGCCACATCAACGCCATCGGTTTCATTAACGCCCGAGTTGCCCCGGTTGCGGTCATTAAAGTAAGATGAATAAGTAAGGTAAGTGTTTGAGTGCACGTTTTTACTCCATGATGAAGACCATTTAAGGCTGCTGCTTAAATTACCGTATTTGGTATAATCGGTGATCTTATCACTCACCACGGTCGAGCTGAAAGAAGGCAGGTCCCTGCTATTATCAGTTTTATCGGTGCCGGTATAAAAACTTAGAGCAAGTGTGTTGTCTGTATTCAGCTTATAGGTATAGCGTAAGTCAGCATCATAAAAGTGCGATGCCGGGGTTACCTGCTGGCCAAAGCCGCCGCGTCCGCCGCCGCCGCCAAATCCACCACCACCTCCGCCGCCGCCACCCGGTATGGTGGTCGCGTTAAATTGTTTAAAGATCTTATCATACAATGGCCCCTGGTATGAGCGTCGAAAGGCTACCAGCAATGACGATTTATCAGTAACCGGGGTTTCTGCATATAGGTTTAAGCTTAGCAAGCTCAAGTCCACACCAAAAGTAGCGTCTTTGCTGTTACCGTCCTTGCCGGTGATCTCGGTTACGCTGGATAAGCGGCCGCCATATTTTGCAGAGAAACCACCCTTGTAAAGTTGTACATCCTTTACGGCATTGGCATTGAAGGCGCTAAAAAAGCCGTATAAGTGGTCAACCTGGTAAACAGTAAAACCATCAAAAACAACCAGGTTTTGGTCGGGAGTACCGCCGCGTACATAGGCCCCGGACGATGATTCATTGGTGCCGCTTACACCCGGCATCAGTTGGAAAGCTTTAAGCACGTCTTTTTCGCCCATGGTAGGTAGTTTATCCAAACTGGCCGGGGTTAACTGCAATACGCCTACTTTTTTCACATCGGTATTCATTACCCCGCTTTTTTTACCAAGGATGGTAATTTCATTAAGTGTGTTTAGCGACGGGAATAACTCTACAGTGATAGGTTTTTTGATCATGTCAGCAGTTAACCTGAAACGGTCTGTTTGGTAGCCAGAATAGCTGGTTTCGACTACGCAGGTATCTGAGGGTACATCGAAAAATACAAATAATCCGTCCGACCGGGTAGATACAGAAAGCGAACTGTTTAGAATCCGTACCGTTGCAGACGGTAACGTTTCGCCCGTGGTTTGGTCGACCACTTTCCCGCTGATGGAAAAACTGAAATGTTTGGGTGGCCCGCTTGGCGGCGCCACCCGCTTTAAATTTGATGCTTTGGCTATTGTATTGAGCGTATTAAGTTTCTTTAACCGGTCAAGGTCGTCGGTGTTTTGTAAAATATAGATGGTACCGTCTGCTTCGATCCAGTAGTGCAGGCTGTTGCTCCGGCAAACCTGGTCAAGTACATTTTTTAATGGCTCATTTAAAAAATGATCCACCACGTCATATTTGCGGATCGAGTCGCGCTCAAAAACTATCTTTAAATGATAGTCTGTGGATAGGGTATCCATCAACTGATCAAGCGAACAGGTGAAGAACTTGGTGATGTATATTTTCTTTAATGTTTTTTGGGTTTGCTGTGCAAATAACCCGGTTGCTAATCCCGTAAATACAATTGCAAGTAACAATTTTCTCATTCTTATCTATAGCTATTTGGCCGAAGTTGCACCACGGCGGCTGCTAAAGAAAATAAATGAGATAAAAGCGACCAGAATGCAGACGAAGCGCCCTAATTTGTAGCTACTCTAACTCGCGGCCTATCATTTTATTGATGGTTAACCTGTAGTTATCGCTTAGCGGCAGTTCAACATTTACGCCTACCACTTTTCCGCGCCTGATGTGCGATATATAATCGACATTTATCAGGTATGACTTATGGATGCGGTAAAAAAGGCTTGGCGGCAATTGTTTTTCTATCGCTTTAAGGCTGGTTCTTGACAGTATGGGTTTTTGATTATTGTTCAAAACTATCTTTACATAGTCCTTAAGCCCTTGTATATATTGGATATCGTTAAAATTAACCTTAACCAGCATATAATCGGACGATACGAAGAAATAAGCTTTTGACAGGCTTGGCGGTATTACAGCTGTGGTATTTTTAAGCTCGAAAAACTGATAGGCCTTTTGGCAGGCTTTTAAAAGGCGTTCCTGCGGCACGGGTTTCACCAAGTAGTCAAGCACTTCAAGCTCAAAACCGTTTATGGCAAATTTTTCATAGGCGGTAACAAATACTACAAGCGGCTTGCTAATCAGGCTTTTTACCAGTTGCAGCCCGTTAAGTCCGGGCATATGTATATCGCAAAACAAAAGATCAACCTGTTCATGCTGCATAATGGTGAGGGCGTCGGCTGCTGTTCGGCATTTGCCTATAATTTTAATGTAGCTAACATCCTTTAAATTATCTTCCATTAACTGTAGCGCTAGTGGTTCGTCGTCAACAAGCAGGCATTGCATCATTATTTAAATTGTATTTGAAGGTTAACGGTATAGTTATTTTGGTCCTGTTTTATTTCAAGGCTGTGTTTGCCCGGATATAGAAGGTCAAGCCGGCGTTTAACATTGTTTAAGCCAATGCCATGGTGCTCGTCGGTATGTGTGTGTGCAGGATCATAATTGTTGGAGACGCTGAAGTTGACCATACGATGATCTACTTTTAAATAGCCCTTTATATATGGCTTTGAATCAATGCTGCCGGCGTATTTAAAGGCATTTTCCAGGAAGGGAACCAATAGCATCGGCTCGATCGTTTTTTCGGGATGTGTAATGTCAAATATAAAATCGACTATGATCTGATCATCAAACCTCATTTTTTGCAGATCGATATAGCTGCCCATGTAATCAGACTTTTGCCCCATGGTTACTTTTTCCTCGTCGGTGATATAAAGCATATAACGCAACAGTTGTGATAGCTGCATCAGCGTAGGCTCAACAGCAGGCGGGTTCAATCGGGATAAGGCTACCACGCCGTTGATCACATTAAAAATAAAATGCGGACTGATCTGCGAGCGAAGAAAGGCCAGCTCTGATACCAATGCCGAATTGGTAATGTCGCGGTTGTTATTGATCAGCCGGGCTCTGTCGGCCAGGTAACGGTAAGCAAAGCTTGCGGCTGTAATGGCAGCCATGGGCAGCAAATTAAAATGTGCCATTAGCGGCGGCGGCCCAAAACGGTGCAGACGATTAAACATACCCATTGGTGGCTGCGCGTGTACAATGCAAAAATCAATGGCGATAAGTGATAGGGCTAATAAAAGGCAATACAAAAACGGCCGGTTATGCTTATTTAAAAATTCCGGAATAAGTAGAAATGTATTCAGGTAAAAATGCGCGGCAAACAAAGAATTGATAAACACCAGGTGCCATGGTGAAAGCAGCATGCGGAAGCCCGATGCAGGCGGCCTGGTTAAGATAGGCAGCAGGGTAATAAATGTCCAGAAGAGAATGTGCAATAGCACCTCAACAAGCGGAACAATTTTTATGCGCCTAAACACCATAATATACTAAAGGTCTGATTGTGTCTGTTACAGACGCAATTATCGCTATAAAAAGTATGTGTGATTAGGCGTAGCCGCCAAACCGGGCCGCTTTTAACATTATTTAACTTAAATACTTAATTTAGTGCGCCAGGTATAGTCTATCATCCAATAACATGCAGATTTTTATTGAAACCGAACGGCTTATTATCCGTGAATTGTTGCCGACGGACGACTCGGCCATGTTCGAGCTTGACGCCGACCCCGAAGTGCACCGTTACCTGGGTAATTCGCCTGTAAAAACGATCGAAGAAAGCCGCGAAATTATAGCGATGGTACGGCAGCAATACCTGGATAACGGCATTGGCCGTTGGGCAATGGTTGAAAAAGCAAGCGGTAATTTTATGGGATGGACCGGTTTTAAACTCATTAGGGATACGATAAATAACCATACAGATTTTTATGACCTCGGTTACCGTATTATTCGGAAATATTGGGGTAAAGGTTATGCTACCGAGTCTGCTATTGCATGCCGTGATTACTGGTTTAAACAATTTGATCAGCCTACGCTATATGCAATGACCAATGTGGAAAATAAAAATTCAAAAAAGGTATTAGGCAAAGTTGGCTTTGTGTGTAAAGAAACATTTACGCACCATGATCTACCGCACTATTGGTTTGAGTTAAACAGGGATACAGATCAAAAAGCACTAACTTAGTTTTATGCAAGGGTTTAAGTTAATTACGTCTGATAACAATATTGTCCGCTTTAAATTTTATACCGAAGAAGCGCTGGTTACCTGTAAGGCGTTTACCGAGCTGTTGCCATTTAACCGGACGTTTATGCATGCACGTATATCAGGACAGGAGATCTGGATTGATGATGCGCCCGAACTGGATATTATCCAGGAAAACGCTTCAGTTTTTACCCTTCCAGGCGAGGTTGTTTATGGGCCGCTTAATCCTAAACGGGCAAAAACCTCAAACTGTATGGGCATTTATTATGGCGAGGGTAAAGGCCTTGACGCTTGTAATATTTTTGCTAAAGTTTTTGATGAAGACATGGATTTGCTTAAATCGCTTGGAATTAATATTTGGATGAACGGCACCCAAAACCTAACCTTTCAACTACTTTGATATGAAAGCCTTAAAGAACCTGTTACTTACCCCGGTTTGCTTATTTAGCTTAGCTTTAACAGTTGCGGCAACGCCTGTACCTGTTATAAAAAAGCCGAACTATAAATTTAAAACCACTATATCCCGCGAGGTGCTGGAAAATTATCTTGACCGTGCCATTACCATGCAAAGCCTGCTGGTAGGCCAGGGTAATTTTGATGATAATTTAAGGATGATCAAAAATATTGGTGCCAAGTTTATCGGCAGGGCAATATGCCAGTGGGGGCAGGAAGCCGATATCCCCAAAAACCTGGCGCAAGAAAAAGAACTGGCCGAAAAAGTGCATGCGGCAGACCCCGATATCATTTTACAGGCTTGCATATTTGAGATCGTAACCCCGCAGGTTAACCAGTTGACCGTACCCGACTGGGCTTTTAAAGCGTTAAATCTGCCAGTTGAAAAACGGAATTTCAGTTATGATGCCATGCTGTATCCCGATGGAAAATTTAAAGGGCAATGGGGTCGGGGTTCAGTACCTGATGTAAGCCAGAACGAAACCAAGCTGTTTTTTTATTACCTCGGCGCATCGTACATTGACGCTGGTATAGAGGGCCTGCATTTTGGGCAGGTAGAGCTGATGAATAAGAATGACAAGAACCTTGACCATTATACGCAGATCTTAGGCCTGATCCGCGATTACGCGCATAAACATGCCCGCCGTAAAATGGTGATCTGCGATTCGCATGTGCCAAGCGGCGGTTTTGTAAAGGATGGTAAGTTGTTGATGGATGTGCATGCTTTTCCGCTGAGGATAGAGGAGATCCCTGATAAACCCGAAGAAGCAAAACTGGAAGTTGGCCATACCGATGCCTTGTTTCTACGTAGCAAGGGCGGAATTACGCCAAGCGGCTGGAGTTGCGAGCACCTGCCTTATTTGGTTGAGTTTGACAATTATGGCGTAAGCAAACAACCCAGCCAGGCAAAAGCGGCCGGGCTAACTATATGGGTTTGGGGCTATGACGAGATAAGCTGGTTTGCTCATCAGCCTGCGCCGTACCGCCAAAACTGGCTGCATTACGCGTACGATTGGGTGAAGAAAACCGACCCTAACGGACATGTTGAAATGCCGGGTGGCCGCCAAACAACATCGCCGCTTGATAAAAAACGTTGGTATTATGCCAATAACAAAAGCGAAGCCGTACCCAACGGGCATGGTGACGAAGATACTATCCGCGATATCTGGGCGGCGAATGAAGGAAATTGATCAAGCATCAGCTATAGAATCGCCTATTTCTTTACCTGTAGCAATGAGGTTTTGACGGGTATTTTTAAGCGCGGTTTCCAGGTCGACAGGTGCTTTATTGATAGAGATCAGCCTGTCGAAATACTGATTTAATGCGGCACTGGTATCCTCAGGAACCTTACCTGCTACTCCGATTACTTTTATGCCCTTTTGTTTAGCCGCCATTGCAACTGCCGCAGGGGCTTTACCATGTAATGTTTGTTCGTCAATGCTGCCCTCGCCGGTTATAACCAGGTCTGCATTTTTTAGCGCCTCATCAAAATGGGCTAGCTTTAAAAAGTTATCAGCGCCGGGTATCAGCTTAGCGTTAAGAAATGCAAACATACCCGCGGCTGCGCCGCCTGCTGTGCCACCGTGTTTTAAATTGATGATGTCGCGGCCGGTTTGGTGAGCCTGTATAGTAGCGAACCATAAAAGCAATGAATCTAATAACATCACATCTATCTGGTCGGCTCCTTTTTGGGGACCAAATATTGCCGCAGCTCCTTCCGGCCCGGTTAATTTATTATCCACATCGCATAAAATGCTGATCTCGCAATTGAGAATACGCTTGTCTAAACCCATTGTGTCAATATGTTTAAGTTCACTAAACGATGAAGGTCCGCCGGTAACAACCTCGTCATCCACATTTATGAACCGGATACCCAGCGCCTGCAAAATACCCGCTCCGCCATCAACTGTAGCAGAGCCACCCATGCCAACAATGATCTTATTAACACCTTTATCAAGCGCGGCTTTGATAAGCTCGCCGGTACCATAAGAATTGGCGTACAAAGGGTTTAACTCCGAGGGCCTTAGTAAGCGAAGCCCTGAAGCATCAGCCATTTCAATAATAGCTGTCCGTCCATCATCAACCAAGCCAAAGTGCGATGTGATGGGTCTGCCTAAAGCATCGTGTACCTGTACTTCTATTCTTTCACCGTTCAGGTGTTTAACTAACAGTTCTCCGGTGCCATCGCCGCCATCCCCGACAGGGAAAAGTTGGCACTTACAATCCGCTTTACTTTGCTGCAGCCCTAAAGCTATTGCTTCAGCTACAGACTGCGCATCGAGGCTGTTTTTAAAAGCATTTGGGGCGATGAGGATGTTCATGATGCAAATTAGCTATTTGCTTTCATCAACCGGCACAAATCTGATACACATTGGCCCATCGATCTTTATGGCGGTTTGAGTCAATGTAAGTTTACCGGTTGACTTATCAATTTTATAAACCGTTACGCTGTCTGAATACTGGTTAGATATGAATAAGAAATTTCCTGTCGGGTCGATCACAAAGTTACGGGGCGATTTGCCCATGCTGCTATATCCGTCAATAAAAGTTAACTTACCGGTACTTTTATCAACCGCGTATTGAATAATTTTATCCTCAGTACCACGATTGGACGCATACAAAAACCGACCATCGGGCGACAAGTGAATATCGGCAGCCTGTATAGTTCCTTTAAAATTATCGGGGAGCATGGTTATGGTTTGCAGGGCGGTTGGTTTACCACCGTTAAATTGATAGGCGGTTATTAACCCGGCCATTTCCTGTAGCAGGTACAAATATTTTCCATCGGCAGAAAATTCAACATGCCTTGGTCCGTTGCCGGGTGTGACGTTCACGGTATTAAAAAGCGTCAACACCTGTTTTTGTGATGGATCGAATTTATAAATGAACAATTTGTCAGTACCCAGATCGGTAGCTATCAAATACTTTTCATCAGGCGACAGCATTGCCGTATGTACATGCGGGCCTTCCTGCCGTTCTTTGTTGATGCTGCTGCCTTCATCATGTATAAGCTGCGATGCCGGACTTAATGAACCATCGGCATTAATAGGATAAACGGACAGATTACCGCCTAAATAATGCGCCGCGAACAAGTTTTTCTGATCCCTGTCAACCGATAAATAAAGCGGGCCGCCAAAAGCCGGCTGGTTATTGACCGAGTCGAGCCGGCCTGTCACAGCATCAAATTTATAGGCATATACGCCGCCATTGCCGGTGGCCTGATCGCTTACAGCATAAACAAACCCTTTATTGGCAGATATACATAAATAGGTTGGGTCAATTATACCGTCGACATGGTTAAGGTAGGATACCTCGCCGGTTTCTGAATTAAAACGGTACACGTAGATACCATCACTTGTACCACGGGTGCGGGTACCCATAACCAGATCATAGATCTTGCTATTACCCTGTGCCATACAAATTATCGGCAGCAATAATGGCAATATTAGCAAGAGCTTTTTCATTTATGCCTGCCTGATCACAAAATAAGGTTGGTTATCGCGCAGCTCATTAAAGCCCGGGTACAGCGTAACCGACGCGGGGCTTTCTGCCACCTCAAAATAATAAGTTAAAGGGTAGGGCGATTGCGTGTACGCCACCGGAATAGTAGCCTTATAATTATTGCCGGTAGCCATCATTTCTACAACCTCGTACCGCTCGGCCATATCTACATGCCGGTAAAACAACCGTACCGAAGTGGGGGGCTTTTCAAATGCTATCTGCAAATTAATATCGTTACCCGGGCTGAATGTCTTTACCTGTTTATGCATGCAATTAACAGCCATTCGTTTAACAGGGGCCAGCACACTGTTTACCGCATTTACAGCTATCGACTGCCGGGTATCGTTCGGTTTTGCCTCTTCCAATATTTTAGCCATGCGGTCAATATCCTTATCTATTCCCGGCAGCCTGTCAAGCCAATGGCCGCGTAGCCACGGGTTTTCGCCTGCGGTAACGTCCTTCATATAAATGCCTTTGGCGGTATTTGCCAGTTTTTCCCAAAAGTTTCGGGCCTGCTTGTATTGCTTAAGCGCTTCTTCAAGCGCAGTATGATCTGTAGTTTGTTCATAAATATGATATAATATCGCTGCGCGGAATTTAGCCGCGAAGAAACGCCCTAAGCCTATTTGCAGCGCTACATCAACTACCAGCCGACGGTATTCAGGCTTGGTTTTGCTGGTCGCTTTTGCTGCCGATTGTAAAGCCCGTTCAGCGGCATCAGCATCATCATCGAGCCATTTTGCCACTTCAAGCGGAGTGTATTTTCCGCTGTGCTTACCGCTTAACAACTCTTTGGCAAAATCATTTATGGTTAAAAATAATTGCGGATCGGCAGGGCTAACCGTGCCAAACACATGCGGCGAAGGTGTATCGCCGAGCTGGTCGCGCACGGCCGCCACTATCGACATATTGCTGTACATCTCGGGCCAGTAAGCATTATTAGCCGCCGACTCGGCATGAGCGGTAAGTATAGTGGGCAATATGCGCGTTGCATGCGCCAGCGCCTGTTGCGCGCCGGTAGCTCCTGCGTTAAAATCCTTAGCTAAAAACCGGTGCCATACCTCATTATCCGTATCAGGATTATACAAAGTACGACCGAAAACCCGCAAGCTGTACAGGTATTTCTCCCAGTCCCAGCGCGGCCTTAAGGCGACATCTTCGTATGCGCAGCGGTCGCCCGGTACGCCAGACCCTCTTCGGCCTTTAAATGACAGCGGCTCCATCAGGTCAACCCCCGAACTGCCACAAAAGCTGAATGCCCTTGACTGCGCTGCCGCCATTACCGGGTCGCCCCATAATAAAAAGCGTTGCGTACCCGGCCAGATGCGGTGAACTACCTGGTACTTTTTATCTTCTTTCAAAAAGTCGCCGTAGCTATAGCGGGTAAAACTGCGAGAGCCTTCGCTCAGGTTCATCAGTTTTGAAGTGCGTTTATCAGGCTTCGGAATTTCCATAGCCCGGATATCGCCCTGCATATAAGGCATGCCGATATGCTCTAACCAGTACTTTGGCGAAACAGAAACAGGTACGCCCGAAGCCAAGGCATTGTTCAGCATTTCGGGGTCGAGGCCCTTTGCATGCAGGTTAATGGGCACCATGCGCCCACAACTTGCTACCCCGCCGAAAATGGTTTTCCAAAATTCGTAGCTGCCTTCTGTTACCCCGCTTTCCCCGTGAATGCGTAAGGTTACACCGCTTATTGCAGGGCACTCTTTTAATAAAAGGCTAATGGCATCGCGGCAATAAGCTGCGTGGGTTTCCTTTGTCAAGCCCTCAATGGTATAGTTGGCGTCGGGCGAGTTTATCCACTCATAGCCATGCATCCAAATCCCCAGGTAAAACTCCATGCCCCGGGCCACAGTTTGTTCGCTGATGTATTGCAGCATTTTTAAGTTCCGGTCGCGCTCGGCATCCGGCAATTGCGGTACGTGGACGTTGTAGCCGGGTACAGATATCAAGAACGGATAGGCGAACAGAAAATAAGCGTCGGTTACCCCGTTTAAAAAATCGTACCCCAAACCCAGCGATAAATTGAAAACGTTAAAGCGCTGGGTGGCCAGCATGGTCAAATACTTCGGCCACATTTCACGGTCATTGTACCAGGGTTTGTCTTCTATGTCAGTACAAAACATACGGTTGATAGACCGCACTTTATTTAGCGGCTGCTCAATTACGGGTTTTGAAATATGTAAAGCCGACAAAGGCGATGCCGAATAAATTACCCTGTCAGTTAGTTCAAGCAGCGAATAGATCAGGCCGCGCTCGTCAAACCCGGTTGAGATCAGTACCGGGCGAACGCCATGCATAGCGGGAATAAGCGCGGTGGCCTCGGGAACCGATGGGATAGTTACACCTGCTTTGGTAAGCCATGCTTTTGCTGCCGCTGGTCCGGAAACGAGAATACCAAGATTATCTGTAGACGCTTTATCTATACCTGCGCTATGTTGAACCGTAATGCCTTTTTCTTTAAGCGCGTTTTCCAACTCGGCAACCGCCCATTGTACTTTGGCTGATACAGCAAGTCCATCCTTCGGATCAACAATGATAGATACGCCCTGCGCACTAAAATTTGTAAAGCCGGCAAGAGGCAAGCCAAGCGTAGTGATGCCCATAATTTTTAAAAAATTACGGCGGTCGGCATCATAGTCATAGCCCGTTTGGTTTGCGGGGATATTGTTCTCTGTCATGACGGTAAAGCGGTTATATTTGGTTTAATACCAATTTACGCTATCACGGGTTTAAAACACAATATCCCCGGCACATAAACCGCTATATGTTAGTTAATTGTTACACAGATAGTGCTACTGTTTAAATTTAAGAGCATAAAAAAGGCCGTCTATCTTCATGTTTTCTTTCATCAGGGTAATCAGATCTTCTTTCGAGTTACATAAATACATGATATAAGCGTCGGCAACGCCGGATTTATGGAGTGTGGTCATACCACAATATTTATATTCGGTACCAAAAGAATTATTTTTAACGTTGATAAACCAGGTGCCACCCCAATCGGCACCAAATTCACTTTTAACAGATTGCGGTGGAAATGGGCCGAAGCCCATCGTTGGGTCCCAGCCACCACCGCCGACATTAAGCGCCACTGTCATGGATAATGTTTTAGCAGTAAGTTCTTCCTTGCTTTTATCCCTGGCATACATATCGGCTAAGGCTTTAATAGTCATTGGCGCAATCGAGTAACGGATCTCATAAGGTTTATCAATAGATTTTATAGCAAATTCATAATGCATTTGGCGGTTTTTTACTATTGGGGTAGCGCCGAATCCCGGCGGCATAGTAAAAACCATTTGCCCGTCATCAAGTACTTTTTTAAATTTTACATCTGTGCTGTCGATAGTTGCTGTTTGAGCATGGCTGATAGCTGCCGTAAAAAACAGGATAATTAATAAGCTAAGTTTTTTCATGTGGTTAGGTTTGGTTTGTGTGATAGTATTGGTTAAAATAAGTATCATCCTCTTATTGTAGTTTTTGCGGATCTGATCTCTTGCCTTTTTGAGCTTTCATTATAAAAATTTTGTTTTATAGCTTCTATTTCCTTGTCGAAAGGTCCAGGCGTCTTGTCCTTTTTATACAATATGTTGCTTTTAAGATATACCAAAATCATGGGATTATCTGGCAGGCAATCGGGATAACCCCACATATAGATCCCCATACCAGTTACTGTTGATAGTGATGTTATGAATGATTGCGAGTCATTAAATTGCAACGGATCAACAAAGTCCAGGTAATTGAGCCTGGCATTTATTCTTGGGACCTGGCTGGGGATAAAATAAAATCGTTTTACCAATTCAGCCCAGGTAAAAATTTTAGCATTTTTAACCAAAGTGACTTTTACTGCACCAAACCTACCGCGAGAATCACCAAAAATTTTCATAGCTTCTTCTCGTGTAAATACTTTTACGTCCTGAAAGTCTTGCTCATCCAATGCTAAAAAAGATAAAGGGTCGACTGTTTTACCGTTTATAATTACCAATGGCCTTCTATCAAGAGAGTCTATCCTGTTAAAAAGAGCGCTCTGTGCTTTTACAACAATTGCACTTATTAACAGGCTAAAAAAAATGGTTATGGTCTTTTTCATTTTCTCTTAAAATTTCGATAATAAGGATTGTTACCCAAGTTTTCAAAATAGCCCTGCAACCAGGTAAGCATTTTACCTGCATTAGTATAATAGGGGTTTCTTCCTAACCACCACATACTTACACAATCCGTATTGGCATTTTGCTTTATGACCGTTACATCCCGCACGAATTTCATGTTAAACACCATCGATTGTGGATCATTAACGTATGGGTGATTGGGAGAACCCCAATGTAACTGCAATTTACGTGCTCGTTTATCTAAATGAAACAGATCAAGCAACTGATAATAAGATACCACGTCTGATAAATCCTTTTTAAAGATCACAAAAACACTGTCAACACCCTGAGTTTGCAGGTTCAATTTTTCATGAGCTTCGGCTCCGGAATAAAAATTTATAGAATCTATCGTAGCAGCTTCTAAAAAATGAACTGATTGCGGGGCAATCTCCTGCTTATTCATGTAAAGCCGGGCATTTTGTGCAAAAACATCCGGACTGAAAAATAGCAGTGCAAAAACGCAGGGCAATTTAAACAAGCAGGATTTTTTCATTGTGTAGGTTTGGTTTAATTGGTTGATCTAATATAGCAAACTTAATTACTTATATAGATGCTTAATTTCTGATCATTCCATAAATCAGGATACGATTAATTTATCCAAACCGTCTGCGTAAAGGCCCCATTAACCGCGGCATCCCAAACTTCAAGGCGGATCCATTTTTTGCCCTTTAAATTTACGGGGATATGAAAGTTTTGCCCGCCAAATGCCGTAGTGTTTTTCAGGTTAATGCGCTGGCGGTAAACATTCTTGCCGTCACCGGTTACCAGTTCGGCAAAGTTGAGCGGGAAGGTCCATTTTACAGAAAAATCAACAAAAACGGGCTTCGTGCTTTGGTTTGTCTCGATTGTTGAGCCGACTTCAGCACCATTCACCTTAAATGTCGGGATCAGGATCTCGCCGGTGGTCGAAAAGAAAGTACCATTTTTAAGGACATCTAAAATAGGTTGCCAGCCATTTTTAAATTCGGGCAGGGTGTTCAGCTTTAAATAATTAATATTTACATGGGCATACATTTCATTTTCGTGGGTGATGCTGAAGATATCCGACTCGGCTAATACTTTCTTTTTCAATCCCCAGTTACTCATGTCGTCCATCAGGTCAAATACACGTTTGCCCATTCGCTCGGTCGACAGATCGGCCGGGATATTCTTCCACGCCGCGCCATTAAAGTGATCCGATTTATAAAACTTTTCATCTTTATACAGGTCAGGGTAGCCGGTTGACCCCTTGGTGCGGGCGTGTGCTGTCCACGCAAGCCCGTTCTCGGTTTCCAACAGCTTCAACATATCATCTTTATCTCGAATATGGTAAACCTTACCGTATTGATTGTTTTGTTCGACAAACGGCACACCATCCTTACGCGACATCACCCAGTAAATGGGTTTCGGGAAGAACTCGAGCCAGTGGCCGCCAAAAAACTCATTGGGCTCCTCGCCGGGCAGCAGCATAAAGTTTTTACCAGATTCTTTTTCGCACTCTTTAAACAAAGTGTTCAATTCCTTAAGCCTTAAAGAATCCGGCCCTTTGGGGTGGCCGGTGCCATGAAACTCGGCCAGGTGTACAATGTTAACGCCAAGGTTTTTAAATACGCTTACATATTCGGGTTCACCAGCTTCACCTTTGCCCCTTAACAATTTCTGAGTGTATTCATTATGAAAATGACTGGCCATAGTTTTATAGCCGGGCAGCGGGATAAATTTATCGCCATGCGTAAACTGTTTTATTTTCTCTAAAGTATTGCTGCCATCGGTCAGGCTAACCATACAGAAAAAGTTTAGCCTTTGCTGGGTCCCCGGCGGGGCGTTGAACCATGGTACGTAACGGTGGTCGCCATACAGGTCCTGCCGGATACCCATGCCATAACCCGGCATCATGTTGCGGTAGTTGGTACCGTACCATGTAAATTTCAGGTTAAAAGCTTCATCAAGCGGATAAAAATATTGGTGCGGGGCGGGGAAGATGGCGAGACTGCCACCTACAGTTTGCCCAATAATGGTGCGATATTTTACCGCCACGTTTTTAGCCGTATCAGCAGTTGTGATGGCTGTGGTAGTAAACTCTTCATTGGTTTTAGCCCAGCCAATTTTACTCCAGGCAGGTTTTGCGCTTACCAAACCGGCATCGTAAACAATAGCGGTCGAATCAACCCCGGTGGTCATCACCGCGGCGACGTTAAACAGCGGACTGTTGTTATAAAAAGTAACCTCTATATGCCCTGTAAAAGTACTTGCATGTACACCGCTAATACTCACAATGGTGCGTGAGCCATCGCTTTTTACAGATGCGGATTTTTTATCCAGTTGCACCCGGTATGCTTTGAATGGTTTTAGCGGTACCCGGTCGAAAAAGATATTCCAGCCGTTTTGCGAGATCAGGTCACGCTTACCAATAGTGAGTATAAACTCAGGATCGAGGTTTGCCGCGACCTCTTTATCTACGCCTTTGCTGCTTGCGCCGATGCTTTTAAACAGCGGGTTGTTTTTATCAAGGTCGAATACTACTCGGCCATGCTCTGCAGTACCCGTAGGCCAGCTTAGGTCGATTTTTGAACCGGTTGTTTTTATGGTAACGCCGCTTTTTTTATCAAAGCCCTGCAAGTTTACTGCGGATTGTGCAATGGATAAGTTGGCATTACCTGCAATTAACATCGCGGTAGCAAACAGGCTAAACAGTTTTTGTCGGGTCAGTACAGGCATAATAGGTATACATGGTTTTATTGGTTGATTAAAAGTAACCATAAAATTTAATTAACATCCGCCTGATGCACCTGGCTTTGTAACAATACTTTGATAGAATATTTAAAATAAATTTGCGCAATTGATCGGTTGCGTATATATTTGCAATCAATCAGTTGCAAATAAGATGAGACGAGACATTTATCAAGCGATAGCCGATCCAACCCGCCGTGCCATATTGGCGTTACTGGCCATAGGTGCCATGACCCCTAACGCGCTGGCCGAACATTTTAATACCAGCAGGCAGGCCGTATCTAAACATATTCAGATCCTGGCCGAGTGCGAGGCAGTAACGCAAAAGCAAAATGGCAGGGAAATATATTACCATGTAAACGCCAATAAAATGAAAGAGATAGACAAATGGTTGGATACCTTCCGCAAGATCTGGGAGGACCGCTTTGACCAATTAGACAACGTATTAAATGACCTTTAAAACAATCATCATGACACACACAACAGAAATTTTAAAAGACGCTAACAACAAACAGTTAAACATAACCCGCGAGTTTAGCGCGCCGGTTGAAAAAGTATGGAAAGCCTGGACCGAGGCTGAACAATTGGACAAATGGTGGGCACCAAAACCGTGGAAGGCTATCACTAAATCTATGGATTTTAAAGTAGGCGGTTTCTGGCTTTATTGTATGGCCGGCCCCAATGGCGAAAAAGCATGGTGCCGGGTTGACTTTACCGCTATCAATGACGGCCAAAGCTTTGATGCCACCGCAACTTTTTGCGACAAGGATGGAAACATAGACAAAAACTTCCCGCCGATGTATTGGCATAATCAATTTATGCCGACAATGTCAGGATCAAAAGTAGAAATTGAGCTTTCGTTTGATAGCGAGGCCGATCTTGAACAAATTGTTAAAATGGGCTTCAAAGAAGGGTTTTCTATGGGGCTTGGAAATTTGGACGAGTTACTTGCCGAATAATAAAATTGTCCGCAGGGATAAATTACAAGAGGCCGCCGTTATCGGCTGCCTCTTTTTGTTTTGTGCTGATTATTAGATACATATAAAAAATATTTTCTTTGTAAAGCAACGGCTTACAACTGAGTTGCGTAATGAATAGTATCAAACTAATTCAGAAACCAGATACTGACATTATGAAAACAATGAAATTAAACCAATTCATTATCGCGTCACTTGTAGCGATAGCATTACTAAGTGCCTCGTGCAAAAAGAGTAAAAACCCGGTTACGCCAACGCCTGTAGCGGTTACCGGGTTACAATTAACCGCCAATGCCACGTTGGGTAATATCATTACCGATAACAAAGGCAGGTCTGTGTATTTCTTCTCGAAGGATGCCGCGGCCACTTCGGCATGTGTAGGGGCCTGCGCGGTTACCTGGCCGCCATTTTACCAGGCAAACCCAACGCTGGGTACCGGATTGTCCGCCACGGATTTTGGTGTGATAACCCGAACCGACGGTACTCAGCAAACCACCTATAAAGGCTGGCCGCTATACTATTATTCGCTCGATGTTAATGCTGGTGACACCAAGGGCGATGCTTTTGCCAACTTTTGGGCCATAGCAAAAGCAGATTATGCGGTGATGTTTGCCAATGCGCAACTTGTAGGTCTGGATGGCGCCAATTACACCGATCAGGGTATTGCAGGCACCGTAGTCTCGCAATATTTTACGGATCCGGCAGGCCGTACGCTGTATATGTTTAGTAAGGATACGCATAACACCAACACCTTTACCAAGGCCGACCTGAGTAATAACACCGTATGGCCGGTGGATGAGGTTACAGCAGTAACAAGTATCCCCACTGTTTTAGATAAAACTCAGTTTACCACCATTACCGTATTTGGCAAAACACAACTGGTATATAAGGGGCACCCATTATACCAGTTTGGCCAGGATCAAGCTATCAGGGGTAATACCAAAGGCATCAGCTTCCCTACACCGGGAGCGGCCATCTGGAAAGTTGTAAATAACAATACTACCGCATTGTAATTGTTGTATAGTTTGGCGGGTAGCTGTTTAGGGTCGGCTGCCCGCTTTTTTTGTTTATAAATCCATTAGATGTGCCTGATTTACAGGCCGGGCAACTAAAATGGAATTAATTACGTTATTACTATATCCTTTAAAGCTAAGTATTTGCAATAGCAAAATGGGCAATGCTGTTGCTATATGATTGCTTGACGGAGATTGTATATTAATTGTTTAGCGGGTAGCTGGTTTAGGGTCTGGCTATCCGCTTCTTATTAAAAAAGCGGTCTGAAGTTGGGCCGGCTTATCAACGGCGAAAACGACCATGGTATAGAGCTTAGAATGATCAATAGCGCTATGGTGAACCATATGGCCATTGTCTTAAACTTTTCTTTGTCGATTGATTTTCGTTTTGCTTTGGCCGAGCCGATAGTGATCAGCGTGATGGCGATCAGCATCATGGTAATGTGTTCCATACCAAAAAAGCGGATAGCCCGTTCATGCACCGCCGTGCTAAAATTATGCAAGAAATACGACACTATCGGGCTGATAAAATACAGCGATAAACCTAATGTAAGTTGAATGTGTGCGATGGTGGCAGTAATATGCCTTAGGCCGTCATCAAACCGTAAATAAGGCTTATTAAGCAGCCAGCCACGATAGGCCCAAAAGATGGCGAACAATAAACTGGTCAACACCAGCCAGCGGGTTAATGAGTGTAAAGCTAATAAGGTTGCGTACATATCAAGGCAGACGATTATCAGCCAAAAATATTTTAAACTATTTTATTATTTAACCGCGACCCATTTTAAACAGGTTATCTGCGGGATATCTATCTTGTTATCCGTTAAGGTAAGCTTGCCGCTTGCTTTGTCGATCTTAAATATATTAATGGTATTGCCATCTTGCCCGGCACTTAGCAGAAAGCTACCGGTAGGGTCAATAGTAAAGCCGCGTGGTGCTTTGCTTACATCGTAGCGTTCAACAAACGTTAGTTTACCGCTTTGTTTGTCTACATTATATAAAACAATTTTGTCTGCATTACCACGTACCGACGCATATAAGAAATTACCATCGGGCGTTAAATGCACATCGGCAGCACCGTTTTTATCATAACCATCGGGCATCATGGCAATAGTTTGAACAAAAGCGAGTTTGTTGTCATTATAACTGTACACCCGTACAAATGCGCTTAGCTCTTGTATCACATATAAAAACTTCTTATCCGGCGAAAATTCCATGTGCCGCGGGCCATCGCCGGGCGCTGTCATTTTAAAAGCAGGGTTATCGGGTGTGAGCGGCTGCACTTTAGCGGCATCATAGTTATACAGATCTATTTTATTGGTACCCAGATCGGCAACCATTAATTTGCTGCCATCTGCCGAAAACAGTGACGCGTGCACATGCGGCCCTTTTTGATTTTTATGCGGACCGGAGCCTGTATATTGTAAAGTTTGAGATACGGTTCCTAGTGATCCGTCTTTATTTACCGGCAATACCGTTAAGCTGCCGCTGCTATAAAATGATACCAATACGTTTTTATCGCCTTTGTCTAAAATAATATGTACAGGGTTTGATCCGCCGCCGGGTTGTTTATTGATCAGTTCAAGCTTACCGGTTAAGTAATCAAACTTAAAGGCGCTTACAGATCCTTCACCACCTTTGGTATCAACATTACAGGCATACACAAATTTGTGGTTATTGCTAATGGCTAAAAAATCAGGGTTTTCAACACCGTCCAATTGGTTTAATAAAGTGGCCTGGCCTGTTTCTGCATTAAACCTGTATACGGTTATGCCCTTGGTTGCATTTGGTCCGGTATAGCCGCCAAGTAACAGGTCATAGATTTTGGCATGTGGCACGGATTTTTGCGAGAAACTAATTACAGGGAATAGCAGGCATGTTGCAAGCAATAACTTCTTCATGATAAAACGGGACAATTGGTTTATAATGCAAGTTAATAAAATATGGCTTTAAAAACAGGGTATCCAACCGCTGTATCAGTTATTAACAGCAGCCTGAAGCCCATTACAGCAGGCATCATAAAAACAGGTCAGGTTTTTAATAACCACATTTACGTCATGCTCGCGCTCGGCAAGCAGGCGGGCGTTTTTGCCTAACTGTATACAGAATTCCTCGTCGGTTATGCAGCGGGTTATGGCATCAAAGAACTCGTCCTTATCATTCGCTATCAAGATATCATGGCCGTCGGTAAAGTTGATACCTTCTGCACCTAATGAGGTAGATATGATACACTTTTGCATCGCCATCCCCTCAACAATTTTTACGCGCATACCACCTCCGGATAGCAGAGGTACGATCATGATGGATTTGCTGTTTACAAACTCGAGCGCGTTATCAACTTCGCCCTGTATAAATATTTTCCCTAATGCCTCATAATCATCAAAGCGCTCGGGGATATCGTTGCCGGCAACATACAGTTTAACGGGTAGGTCGCCGTCGGTAAGGTCTTTAATAAAAGTATCCAGGAACCACTCCATGCCCTCGCGGTTTGGCAGCCAGTCGAGTGATCCCAGGAAGAACAAACTTGGAAACTCTGTCTTACTCACATCGGCCACATATTGGTCAAGCCGTAACCCTACGGGGATAACTTCAATTGGTACTTTTATCCCATATTCAAGCAAGGTCAGTTTATCCTGCTGGGTAAATACTACCACGGCATCAAACTTATTAAGTTGCTGCTGTTCGTAGTTTTTTATACGGCGGGCATGCATCCGCAGGTATGATTTTTTAAACGGATCAACCTTTTGCTGCGACAGGCGCTGCCAGATCTGGTTCTCGATACTGTGAGCCCGGTATATCAGCTTCGCTTTAGAATGTTTGCGTACAGCAGGCAGGTATAAAGAAACATATAGACCTTCAAACTGGATGATGTCATAATCGCTGTTGCGCAACTCGCGGATCAGCAGTTTTTCAAATTCCGGGTCATAATAACGGTCGATATTAAAAGAGGTCTTGCTGAACAGGTTTACCGCTACACCAAAAACAGTAACTGTAGTATCGATATCATAAGCGCGGTAATTTATTTTACCCATAAGGTCTTCGTCGGGCAGACGGCTGGCATGACTGTTCCTTTTAGCGTTGAGAGCAACCAGCGAAACATCATGACCGCTATTAACCAGGCCTTTTATGGTATTGGCTACCACAATCGCGTATCCGCCATTCTGCGGAAATGGAACACGATGGCTTAGTATTAAGATCTTCAAAGTTTGTGGGTTTTTACCAAAAATACTATTCTCAGGTTAGAGTATCAAGAAACGGCGCAAAGGCGATGATAATATAAAAGTAATATTATAACACCTGGATCATCACACCATCTGTTTCAAGGCTTACGCTGAAAGACCTGCGGTGATAAGGCGTATACCCGTTCTTTAAGATAGATTGACGATGCTTTAAAGTGCCATAGCCTTTGTTGTTATGCCAGTCATACTCCGGGAGTTCGGCAGCTATTTGCTTCATATAGTCGTCGCGATAGGTTTTTGCCAGGATGGATGCCGCAGCTATGCTGTGGTATTTACTATCGCCCTTTACAATGCAGGCATGGGGGATGCTGGGGTGTTTGTTAAAGCGATTGCCGTCAATGATCAGGAATTGCGGCTGCAAATGCAGTTTTTCAATGGCCCGGTGCATGGCCAGGAACGACGCGTTAAGGATGTTGATCTCGTCTATCTCCAGGCTATCAACAGATGCCACCGCGAATGCTATTGCCCTTTGCTCGATCTCCGTGCGCAGGGCATACCTTAACCCTTCGGCAATTTGTTTAGAGTCGTTTAAGAGCTCATGTTCAAAATCATGTGGCAGTATTACGGCGGCGGCAAACACGGGCCCGGCTAGGCAGCCCCGCCCGGCTTCATCACAACCGGCCTCAATTAATTCATGCTGGTACCTTGCTAATAACATTGGCCTTCAAACGTATGTTACAAAATTATTATTTTGAGGGATGGTGTTTTTAGTGATTTATTAACAATGCAGACTTTATTGAGCCAGCCACTTTAAGATTTTAGCATTATAGTTTTCATGTACACTTGCTTTGGCCGTATCAACATTATTCAAATAATGGTCACAGCCAACACATGGTTCGTAAGTTAAATTTGTTTTTCCAAGCCTGATAAATTCCAGCGGAACATAATCAAGCCCATAAATAGGCGAATTCTCGTCGGCAGTTGCCACAATCATGTAAATAGGAATATTTAGCAATCGTAACTTTTCGAACGACGGATTAAGGCCAAAACTGGCCCATCTTTTATAGGTATGACCCGCATATTCCAGTTGGGTGTTAGTGGGGTCCGCGTAAATTTCTTTGATCTTTTTAAGTTCAACATCAATGCTGTCTTGCGCTTTTTGATAAGAAACCTCACCCTTTGCCGCTTTCAATCGCCAAGCCATAATATTATCATAAAATTGATTTAAGCCACTTCCAACCACATCAATAACATGCGTTATCCGTTTATCGGCAACAGCCAAAGACGGCACTACCTGGCCTCCTTCAGAATAGCCATAAGCCGCAATTTTTGTCCCGTCCCAATAGTCATGACTAATAAGGTAGCTTATCACTTTTTTTGTAGCATTAACGCGCCAGCCTAAACTAAGTTGCCGGGTGTACTCGGCAGAGTATTTGTAATTGTCAATAAGCTTATGTGCGTCAAAATGCTTAGCATCATCATTAGTCTTGATGGTATCGCAAAAAGGCGTACCCGGTTTACCTAAAATAATATAATGATAATCTTTTTGAGTTACTGCTTTAAGCTGCTCATTTAATGTGTTGTATATACTGCCAAAACCTTTGCCCTTAATAAAAATGCATAATGGCAGTCCGCCGCTTCCGTTAATTTCAATAAATAGCGGCTGTTTCTTTTTAATATTTACAGTGTCTACATAAAACCTGATCAAACCAAGTTTTGCATCCTTCAAAGTAAATTCTTTTAACCCGTGATCGGCAGGTTTTACAGGTTGGGCTTTACCGGCTAAAGCCAGAATAATGAAGCTAAAACTTAAAATCGGAAGAAATTTTTTATATAACATTGTAATAGACCGGTTCTGAAAAAGATATTAATAAGACACCGTGCCAATCGTTAAGTTACTATTAATTAAAAAATTAAAAGGATGTAATTAAAATATCCGCAAGGTCAATATCGTAATATCATCAATAGGCTTGCCTTTTACCTGGGTTTTTAAATGGTCAAGCAGGTCATGGTTAAAAGTTTCCGGCGATAGCTCGCCATTCATTGCCACAAAATTCATCAGTTCGTCCTCGTCCCAAAGGTTATCGCCATAGGCTTCAATATCCAGCAAGCCATCTGTGTAGTTAACCAACAGGCAGCCGGGTTCTATGTCTACTTCGCCTTCGTGTAAAAAAGGCAACTCTTCAAAGGCGCCTATCATGGTGGTGCCTAATTTAAGCGGCATGGTTTGGCCATTGGCATATAAAATAGGGGCGTTATGCCCCGCGTTGATATAGTGAAGTTTGCGGGTTTGCTCGTTGTATTTGGCAATAAACAGGGTAATGAATTTTTCGCCTTGGGTGTCAGAAATCACTTTTTGGTTTAACCGGTGGATAATGTTGGTCAGGTCATCCTCAACCGTCACCCAGGCATGCAGGCTGGCCTGGAAATTAGCCATCAGCAATGCCGCCGATACTCCTTTGCCGGATACATCGGCAATGCACCATAAAAACTCGTGGTCGTTAAGGCGCATAAAGTCGTAATAATCGCCGCCGATGTTCTGGTGTGGCAGGTACTTGGCATCAATCTCAACACTTTCGTCCTTATGCATCCTGAGCGGGATCAGCATATTCTGCACCTCGGCGGCCAGTTCCATCTCTCGGCGTAAACGTTCTGACTGCAAACGCTCGCGGAACAACTTCTTATTCTCTAAAGCCACCACAACAACGTTTATCATGGTTTGGATAAAATTCAGGTCGTTGTTTAACATCTCGCCCGATGTGTTGAAGTCACCTATCAGCGCGAAAGCTACTGCCTTGCTTTTAACATATATAGGGATAAAATAGTCGTATTTTTTTAGGACATCATTGGTGTTGCCGGCCAATGATTCAGGAGACTTTACTTTGTTTAGCGTGGCGCATGCGCGGTTAAGGGCGCTTGTTGGTTCAACTTCGCCGCCATATTTTGATACGCAGGCAAAAGTGCCGTTCTTTTCAATTAAGAAACGAAAAACACCAACCTGCAGATAATTCTGCAAAATTACCTCCAGCATTTGTATTAACACGGGCGTAGCCACATTCTTATTGATAGCCCGCGTAACCTCAAGTAAAGAGTTTAGCTCGGACTGCCGTTTTAGCAGCAACCGTATTAATTCATCTTCCTCTTCTTCTGAAGAATGATCTTGATTTTGCATCTTTGGGCTCAGAGAGCCTAAATTTATATAAAAAATATAATTTAAATGAGAGTGTTTTGCGATTTTATATCAAAAGCGTCTCTTAATCCAACCGTTACGAGATTAAACGCATAAACGATTAGCATAATTGCCAGCCCCGGAATTATGGATAAATAGGCCGAATCCATGATAATATAACCATAATGCTCCTTGATCATGCTGCCCCAGGTAGGCATGGGCGGCTGTGCGCCAAAGCCTAAAAAACTTAACCCTGCTTCCAGTAAAATGGCCGAGGCAAAGTTAGATGAAGCCATTACCAATATAGGCCCGGCAATGTTTGGCAGGATATGCCGGCGGATTATGCGCAGGTTATTATAGCCCAATGAACGCGCCGCTTCAATATATTCGGTTTGTTTAACGCTGATTACCTGCCCGCGTACCAGGCGGGCAACCTCAACCCACATAGACAGGCCAACAGCTATAAATATCTGCCACAAGCCCTTACCCAACGCGAAAGATATAGCGATAACCAGCAGCAGGGCAGGCAATGCCCACAGGATATTCATGAGCCAGCTTAATGCGGCATCTATCCAGCCCCCAAAATAACCGGCGACGGCGCCGATGGTTACACCAATAAGCAAACTGATGATCACGGCCATTAAACCAACCGATAATGAAATACGCGCACCCAATATCAAACGGCTAAGCATATCGCGCCCGTAAACATCTGTCCCAAGCAAAAAAATTTTATGTGTGATGTATGCTGATGGCCCTTTAGCGATCAGCTCGGAGGATAGCGTATATGTCTTCTTTTCCGGCTTATCCTCATCGCCGATATATTCGGAAACCTGTACGCCATTTTTTAAGGGCGTGTAGCTTGTTATGGGGATATCGCGGTAAAAAGCGGGTTGGCCAAAAAGCATTTTGCTCAACAGGTTAACAGTGTCAATATGCTCTGCCTTTTTTAAGTGCAGCATCATAAATTTAACGCCCGGTTTTTTAATGCTCAATTGTATGGTCTGGTTATTGGCAAGCGGCGTGTCGTCGGGCATGATCAGGTAGCCAAGTACGGCAACAATTACCGATAGCATAATAAACACTATACCTGCAACGGCAAATTTATTGCGTTTAAAGATCTTCCAGGTACGTTGTGCGGGGGTGAGTTCTGCCAAGTGTATGCTATTCCGTTTGGCTAAATATCGCTTAATTAAAGAGCATTGACAATGCCTGTCTTTTAAAATTCAGGATTTATGAGATTATGATAACAAAGCCCACCATCTAGCCTGCCGGTTAGTGCTTATCTAACCACTCGGCCCTTCCACATGTATTTTTTGGTATTACCTATCAGGCCCACATAAACAAAGTATAAAATATGCACCGGCGACAGCAAGATCAATAAAGACATCAGCTGCTGTCGTTTAAAGAACAGGGTGATGGGCAGCAGGAAGACAAACTCTACCGTATATTTAAGGAAGAACTGCAGCAGGAAGAGGTAAAAGAAGCTGCCGCTAAAAAAGCTTAAGCCCGCATTTACCAGTAAAGATACATTGAACAACCAGATACAAACGGCCAGCAGCACTATCTTTTTATCTTTATACTTGGTTGATTTTGATGCCCAGCGCCTGCGCTGCTGTAAAAACTCTTTTAAATTAGGTTTGGCATGGGTATACACTACAGCTTCGCGCAATTTCAGGAAACCGATGCGATTTGGGAAACGCTCGGCCACTTTTTGCAGCAACAGTTCGTCGTCGCCCGATGCAAGGTCATCAATACCCGCAAACCCGCCGACTTCATAAAAGGTATCTTTACGATAAGCCAGGTTAGCGCCGTTACAGGTTGACGCGCGATTATTACCAATGAACGATGCGCCTATGCCGATCAGGTAGGAAAACTCCAGGGTTTGCATCCGCTCAAATAATGATTTTTCTTCAAAGTAAGTCACCGGCGAGGAGATCATTAACGGATGTTCTGTTTCATAATACCCAACAATAGATGACAGCCATTTTGTTCCCATTCGGCAGTCGGCATCAGTAGCTACCATCAAATCTCCTGTAGACATGCCGATGGCCTTGGCTATCGCTTTTTTCTTATAAGAGTTCAGTGGCTCGGCTTCATTCAGTTGCAAAAGTTTGATCCCCCTTGACGCGTAGCTGCTGATAATGGCGGCCGTGTTATCGGTCGAGTGGTCGTCAACAATAATTATTTCTGTAATGTGTTTAGGGTAATCCTGCGCCAGGATATCTTCAATGGTAAGATGGATTCGCTCGGCTTCATTACGGGCCGCTATCAGTATGGTCACTTTGGTGCTGAAAGTGTCAACGCTGACATTAAAGCGCTTTAAATTAGCCCAGCCTTTAATAAAATACGACAACAGGAACAGGTAAATACCTGTAAGCACCAAACAAATTATACTATACGTTGCGATCAAAAAACTTAAGGTTAAAAATAAACAAGGAGCCTAAAATAGCGGGAATAATTAGATTTATAAGCCAAATAGACGTAAATGCCGCAATTATGGCTATTTGCTGATGTGTCACATAGGCAAATAAGGTAGCAGAAGCCGTGGCACGTACCGGTACATCCAGCAGGTCAAGAGATGGTAAAGCCGACTGGATAAAGAATACGATGAACACCATCAGTATCACATCAACAAACGGAATATCGGGCACCAGCAGATGGATAACCAGGTAGTATTGGAATGAAAAGATGAAGAAACGAGTAAGGCAAAAAAACATGATGTTTACCAAGTCGGTAAACTTATAGGCCCCCATGATATCAAAAAAGCGGTGATACTTTCTTAAAAAGGATATGCTGTTTAGCAACCGCACCAACCACTTTATATTGAAGTACAACACTAAAAACAATGTCATAAAGACTATCCCCAATACTGTGATACCGGCCAGCAGCCAGCCATTCAAATGCAAAAAGGTAAAGCAGAACCAGATCAGTGCCGCCGCGCCCAGCACATTGGTAATTACGTTCTGCCCGAAAGATCCTACCGCCATGGCAAAAACACCATGGATGCGTTTGCGTGGAGGAAGAAACATCACCCGGCCGCCGTATTCGCCAATACGGTTTGGGGTAAATATGGCCCAGGTAAGTCCGCAAAAAACGCCTTCAATACATTCCCACAGGCTTATTTTAACCAGTTTTTTTGTTAAATGCTGCCATTTCAGGCATTCAACCAGCCAATTGGCCAGCATTAATGCCACAACAACCGACATAATAATAGTAACCTGCTGATGATTTAGCCGGTTTACAGCTTTCTGAAACTCTTTTAAATTATTGCCTTTTATCAGATACTGGTGATAAATAAAGACAAAAGCCAGTACCAATATGGTAGCCTTAAGCAGGTACGAAAAAAATTTCTTGGCGATGGTGGTTAGCAATAGGGTAAAATTTGTGCAATGTTACAAAAAAAGCGGGCAAGCCATTGGCTTGCCCGATATCTCATTACAAAATTTATTTTATTTTGTTTTAATGGCGAGTTATTACAACCCCATTTCCTTTTTCAAAAACTGCCCGGTAAAGCTGTTCTTAACTTTGCATAAACCTTCGGGCGTGCCTGAAAAAAGGATGTTTCCACCACCCGAACCACCTTCAGGGCCCAGGTCAATAACATGGTCAACCACCTTAATTACATCCAGGTTATGCTCAATAACCAGTACGGTGTTGCCTTTATCAACTAATTGATATAAAACGCCGAGTAGTACGTTGATATCTTCAAAATGCAGGCCGGTTGTAGGTTCGTCAAGAATGTAGAAGGTATTGCCCGTATCTTTTTTAGAAAGCTCGGTAGCCAGTTTAACGCGTTGTGCTTCACCGCCGGACAGTGTAGTCGACGATTGCCCTAAACGGATATAGCCCAGGCCAACATCCAGTAACGTTTTTACTTTACGGTAGATAGACGGGATATGCTCAAAAAAAGGAACGGCATCTTCAATACTCATATCAAGTACATCGCTTATTGATTTTCCTTTATAACGCACTTCTAAGGTTTCGCGGTTATAGCGCCTGCCGCCGCATTCCTCGCAAGGCACCTGCACATCAGGCAAGAAGTTCATCTCGATAACTTTCATGCCAGCTCCCTGGCAAGTTTCGCAACGGCCGCCTTTAACGTTGAACGAGAAACGCCCCGGTTTATAGCCCCTGATTCTCGACTCGGGCAGCGCTACGTACAGGTTCCTGATATCAGAAAACACGCCGGTATACGTAGCCGGGTTTGACCGTGGTGTACGGCCAATGGCTGTTTGGTCAATCTCAATTACCTTATCGATATGCTGTAGGCCTTCAATTTTATCATAAGGCAGCGGATGCTTCTTTGCCCTGAAAAAGTGATAGTTCAATATCGGGTATAACGTTTCGGTGATAAGGCTGGATTTACCGCTGCCTGATACCCCGGTGATACCGATTAGTTTACCTAAAGGAAAATCCACGCTTACCTTTTTCAGGTTGTGGCCGGTGGCTTTTTTAAGCGACAATACATTGCCGTTGCCCTCGCGCCTTTTCTTTGGTATTGCAATTTCGCGCTCACCATTAATGTATGAGGTAGTAAGAGTATGGTGCGCCATTAACTCTTTTGGCGTGCCTTGTGCAACAACCTCGCCGCCATGTACACCTGCTGCCGGGCCCATGTCAATTACGTGGTCAGCTTCAAGGATCATGTCTTTATCGTGCTCAACCACCAAAACGGTATTACCCAGGTCGCGCAGGTTTTTCAGGGCATTGATCAAACGTTCGTTATCTCGCTGGTGCAGGCCTATGCTTGGCTCGTCAAGGATATACATCACGTTCATTAATTGAGATCCTATTTGTGTAGCCAGTCTTATCCGCTGCGCTTCACCGCCCGACAGCGTTTTTGCCGTACGATCAAGCGTTAAATAACTTAATCCCACATCCATCAAAAACACAATGCGCGCGCGAATCTCTTTTAAAATTTCTTTGGCGATGACGTTTTGGCGTTCGGATAATCTGTCTTCCAGGTTCTCAAACCAATCCTGTAAGGTGTTGATATCCATTGTAGCCAGTTCGAAGATATTTTTACCGTCAACCTTAAAGTTAAGCGACTCTTTTTTCAGCCTTGCACCATCACAAACCGGGCAGGTTTTCAGCACACGATAGTTTTCCATATCGTCCATGCCTTCATCGCCACGGCGTTCCTGCTGCTCTTCCAGCATCCGGATGATACCATCAAAGGTGATCTGGTAACTCTGTACGTTCCATTTGTTGTATTCAACAGATACGGTCACCATTTCATTGGTACCGTTCAGGATGATGTCAAGCTTTTCTTTTTCCAGTTTTTCTAACGGGGTAGATAACGAGAAATCAAACTTCTTAGCCAGCGCTTTCAACACCTGGAAGATCCAGGTTTCGCGATACTCACCCAGCGGTGCAAGCCCGCCGTTAAGGATACTTAGCTTTGGGTTAGGGATAACCGAAGCTTCATCTACCTCAAAAATATAACCCAGGCCGTTGCATTTCTCACAAGCGCCGTAAGGCGAGTTGAAAGAAAATGTATTTGGCTGTGGCTCGTCGTACGAGATGCCCGAAACCGGGTCCATCAAATATTTACTGAAGTAGGCTACATTATTATCTTTATCCGCTATGCGGATAATGCCTTTGGCTATCTTTAATGCAGATTGAATAGAAGTATACAGGCGTTTACTATCAGCTTCGCTTACCACCAGGCGGTCAACTACAATATCGATATCATGGATTTTGTAACGGTCCAATTGCATTTTAGGCTCCACATCGGCAATGGCGCCATCTATCCAAACCTTTAAATAACCCTGCTTGCGGATCTGCTCAAATAATTCGCGGTAATGGCCTTTTCGGGCTTTAACTACCGGTGCCAGGATATTTACAGGTTGCCCGTCAAAACGCTCAAAAATGGTTTTTAGGATCTGGTCCTCGCTCATGCGCTCCATTTTTTCGCCGCTTACATAGCTGTATGCGTCGCCGGTACGGGCAAACAGTAAACGCATAAAGTCATAGATCTCGGTAATGGTACCAACTGTCGACCGCGGGTTTTTACTGGTTGTTTTTTGCTCGATCGCGATAACCGGGCTAAGGCCTGATACCTTATCTACATCCGGGCGCTCCATCCCCCCCATAAACTGGCGGGAATAAGCCGAAAATGTTTCCATATAACGGCGCTGACCCTCGGCATAAATGGTATCAAATGCCAGGGATGATTTACCGCTGCCGCTCAGCCCGGTAATAACTACCAGCTGGTTACGCGGAAAAGAAACATCGATATTTTTTAAATTATGTACCCTTGCGCCGTAAACTTCAACTTCACTTTGTTCGCCCAGGTCTATATGTTTTTCGCTCATGTATTTAATTAGTGAATGAGCGAATCAGTGAATTATTGAATGAGAAATTATCGACAGACAGGTTTAATAAGTACCTGTTAATCACTCATTCAATAATTCACTAATTCAATCATTAAACAGCGCGCAAAGATAAATAAAAAAGCCCGATCTGCCATCTGGACAGGTCGGGCCGTTTGGTGCTCCGTAATAAAAATTTACAGTACTGTGCTATTTGTCAGTAGTTGATCTTTAGGCTGTAAATAAGCCAGGCTTTGTCTGTAGCCATAATTTTGCGGATGATCAATTATAGCTTTCATCGCTATCAGGTTATACACATAGGTGCCTGTTTCGCGGTTTAGTTTCATCCTGAAATAATTGTCTTCGCTTTGCTTATTAATGGCGCGTGCTAATTTGATCGAGCCGTTGTTATAAGCGGCGGCTGCCAGTGTCCAGCTGTTAAACTCTTTATGCAAGCCTTTAATGTACTTGCAGGCGGCAATAGTTGCTTTACGAACGTTTAAGCGCTCATCAATGCCATGTCCTACCTTTAAGCCATACGTACGCGCGGTACCCGGCATAAACTGCCATAAACCCGCCGCGCCTTTTGTTGAGGTGCCCTCTTTCAAACCTGACTCAACCAATGGCAAATATTTAAAATCTTCGGGGATACCGTAAGCTCTTAAAATTGGCTCAATTATCGGAAATAATTTTTCGGCTTTGATCTGCAGTATATGCGATTGTATGGTCCTGTAATTATGCTTATTCAGCGAGTACTGCATTTTGCGGTACACTTTTTTATTAGCAGGAAGAGTTTCATTAGCGAAGCTGTAATCTGTTGATGCAACATCAGCGCAAGCGATAAACCGGGAGATTTTTTGTGTTGATTTTGGCCCCGATTTAGCCACTGTTGTGCTCCAGATATTAAGCTTGAAAATGATGGCCAGCACCAGTATTACGGAGCACGTAAGTAAGTGTTTGTTGATCATTTTTTTTCTATTCATAGAACATACATTTTGGTAAATGTTGTACAAAGGTATGGTATATTAAGCAGATTGTCAAACACTTAACACAGGCTTAGTGTTTTGAGTATTTGAAAATAACCTGCAAATCAGCGTTTAAAGTGGTTTAAAACAGGTTTTTGAACCGATGAAAAAAAAAGAAAAAACAACGGATAAACCACCGAAAAACCGTACTTTTGACCTTCACGCTGCGAAAGCGCAAACTTAAAAACTATGGTATTTAAAAGACCAACAAACGGTCGCGAAGACAGGAACGGAAGATCAAACGGGCCTTCAAAAAACAGCGACAATAAACGATCTTCTTCCCCTCGCGGAAAGTCTTCAGGAAAGACAGATAAACCCGGTAACGACAGCACGAAAAAAAGATACTCAAGCGGCCCGGCTGCAGAGCACAGTTCTTTTTCATCAGGCGCAGCCGAAAAGAAAAGTTTCGGTCCGCGTAAACCTTACAGTGGCAGACCGACCGTCGGCGGCGAAGAAAAGCCAAAAAGATCTTACGGTAACAGCGAAGCAAGCGAAAAGAAAAGTTTTACGCCCCGCAGCAAACCATATAGTGGAAGGTCATCTGGTAATGACGATGATCGCCCGAAAAAATCCCCCGATAGCTATAGGGGTGGCGGTGATTCTTTTGCACCGCGTAGCAAACCATACGGTACCCGCGACAATGGCAGTGATGATCGCCCCAAAAAGAGCTTTGGCAGCGATGCCCCAAGAAACAGGAAACCAACAGGACCTGATTTTGGGGATAAGCCAAAAAGAAACCCGGATAGTTTTAGCCGCAATGATAAACCCGCGGGCGAGCGTAAGTTTAGCAGCGCAAAACCGTCGAGGGGCGAGTTTAAAACCGGTGATAAACCATTCCGCAAAACTGGTGACAAACCGGTTTATGATAAAATAACCCGCGACAAGGATGCGCCGGTAAAGACATTACGCGCCAAAAAGCCGACAAAAAAAGCAGAGGACGACGGGCTGATCCGTCTTAATCGTTACATTGCTAACGCAGGCATTTGCTCGCGCCGTAAGGCTGATGAGCTGATCATTGCAGGCGTGGTATCTGTTAACGGCGAGATAGTGAACGAACTGGGTTTAAAGGTTGACCCGATGAAGGATGAGATCCGTTACAACGGTGAAACCCTGAAACGCGAAAAGAACGTTTACGTACTGCTAAACAAACCAAAAGACTATATTACTACAACAGAAGATCCGCAGGAGCGTCGCACAGTAATGCACCTGGTTGAAAAAGCCAGCCGCGAGCGGATCTACCCGATAGGCAGGCTTGACCGTAATACGACAGGGTTATTATTAATGACCAATGACGGCGACCTTGCAGATAAACTTTCGCATCCGCGTAGCAACATTACTAAGCTGTATCAGGTTGAGTTGAATAAAAGCTTAACACAGGGCGACCTGAATAAATTGCAATTTGGCCTCGAGCTGGAAGACGGCCCGATAAAACCTGACTCGGTAGCTTATGTAACCGGCGGATCAAAAAGAGAAATTGGTGTACAGATCCACAGCGGAAAAAACCGCATTGTTCGCCGTATGTTTGAGCATCTGGGTTACGAGGTTGTAAAGCTGGACAGGGTAGTATATGCCAACCTTACCAAAAAAGACCTGCCACGCGGCCGCTGGCGTTTCCTTGACGAGAAGGAAGTTATACAGTTAAAGCATTTGATAAAATAATATTTACACAAAAAACGCCCCGCGATCACGGGGCGTTTTTTTATGGATTTTATTACCTTGCGTTTAATAAATTTCCTGATGCTATGAAAAAGTTATTATTCCTGATAGTACTTGCATTACCTGTATGTGGTTTCGCGCAGAAAAAAGGCAAGGGCGGTCCTAAAGTATTTGATGTGCTGATTGGTACTTACACCAGCCCCGATGCCAATGGCAGCAGGGGGATATATGTTTACCGCTTTTATGCCGAGCGTGGTGAGCTTGCTTATTTGAGCGAAATTGAAACGTCAAACCCTTCATACCTGGCCATAACCCAGGATTACAAATATGTTTATGCCGTAAATGAAAACAATCCGGATGGGTCCGGCGGAGTAACCGCTTTTAAGTTTGATAAAGCTACCGGGAAGCTGGAACAAATAAATACACAGAAATCTGTCGGTTCACCGGCGTATGTATCGGTTGATAAAGCACAAAAAAATATATTCATCGCCAATTATGGCGGGGGTAATTTGCAGGTATTCCCGATAGGCAAAGACGGCTCCTTAGGTGCATCAACCCAAACGATACAGGATAGCGGCACCGGGCCTGATAAATTGAGGCAACAACAGCCGCATGTGCACTCGACTGTTTTGTCGCCTGATGATAAATATTTACTTGCATCTGATCTGGGTACAGATAAAATAAATGTGTTCCGCTATCGCGCATCGAAAACACCGCCGTTATCACCTGCCACGCCTGCTTTTACAAGTACAGCGGGCGGCTCAGGTCCTCGCCACAGCGATTTCTCGCCGAATGGAAAATTCATGTACAACGTACAGGAAATGACGGCTACTATTACCGCCTTTAGTTATGATGATGGCGCGCTTAAAGAATTGCAAACCGTTAAAATGATGCCCGACGATTTTAAAGGCATAAACGGCGCAGCCGATATCCATGTATCGCCGGATGGGTTGTTTTTGTATGCTACCAATCGTGGTACCGCCAACGAAATTGTAATTTATGCTATTGACCAGGAGAGCGGCAAGTTAACTTACGTTGACCGTACCAAGACAGACGGCGACAACCCGCGTAACTTTGTGATCGACCCGACAGGCAATTTCATATTGATTGGTACCAGGGCCCGTGTTAATGTATTCAGGATTGACAAAAAAACAGGCAGACTTATACAAAACCATAACAGGAGCGTTGTGATGGAGTCGGCTGTTTGTTTAAAAATGATACCGGTAGAATAACTACACTGCTTTTGTTTTGCTTGTGCGCTGGGTAAACAAGTAATCTATAAATAATAACATCCCAACTGCAATAATAGCCATAAAATATATTGACGGCAGGTGATCGATCTGTTTTAAAAGGTCGGCTACCCGGCTTTGATCTGTAACGGTGTGCGCAGGCGAATTAGACAGTCCTATCAGCAATAAAAAAAGCATCGCGACAGCACCAATACCGTACCAGGCTTTTGGGGTAATAATGGGCTTAAAAATAACCGGCTGATTCTTCGCAGTTATTTGTGCCATAACGGAGGCGGTAAAATTAAATGCAGGGCCCTCTGTTGTTGGTTGTTGTAAAAGCGATTTCAGCGCCGCTTCACGTGCTGCGTCAGCCTCAATCATCTCCATTACCGATCCTGTGAAATCAGCAGCGGGCCTGTCAGCAGGGGCAAGTTTTAAAACGCGCTTAAAAACATCTTTTTTATTAGCTTTCATGATCAACTTTCATTTCACTGTCCAACAAAAACTTTAAATCTTTTTCTAACACTTTACGGGCACGGTATAGTTTGATCTTTATATTAGGTTTTGATAACCCTGTAATTTCTTCTATCTCTTTTACCGGCAGGTCATTGATATAATACAAGGTAACCAACAAGGCATCTATCTGTGGCAGCTTTTGTATAGCTGCCTGTACGTATTGTTTAACCTGCCGGGCCTGTAATTGTTCAAACTGACCGGGTAAATGATCAGAAATTTCGCTGATCTCATCGCCCATGGTAACGGTTTCAACCTTATTCTCTTTAAGCTTGGTTACACTGGTACGGTAAACAATAGTATATAACCAGGTTGAAAATTTTGACTTTCCTTCAAATTTATGAATTTGCTGATAAGCTTTTATAAAACAATCCTGGGCAATGTCGTTGGCATCATCGGCATCGCGCAGAATTTTCATGGCTATGCTGTAAACCATATCCTTGTACTTATTAACAAGGAAAGCATACGAAGCGTGATCTCCGTTTTTTACTTTATCTATATAGTAAAGATCTTCTGTATGCACCATTACACATGAGAGTGAAAAATCGACGGATTGGTTACAATAAATTTATTTTAAATATTTTGTATCCGGTTTCAAAAAAAGCCTGTCATATGGGTAAGCCGTTAAAAATGGCTTTTAATTTAAAAAATAGAAATCATGCAAGAAGTTACCAGAGACGCCGTAGTATCCTTAGCCGCATTTGCCGCCGTGTTCGGCATGGTGTACGTATTTTTAATGACCCGCCACAGAGAGCGGATGACCATATTGGAGAAAAATCTGACCACCTCACCTTTTCCGCGCGCCAATTACGGGGCATCAACCTTGAAATACGGACTTTTTTTAGTTGGCATTTCCGTAGGTTTTTTATTGGGATGGGTGTTATACAACAATTGCGGGGTTGACGAAGCCACCGGCTACCTGTCAATGGTTTGTTTGTTTGGCGGATTGAGCCTTATCATCAGCTATTTTATACTCCATAATAAAAAGAATAGCAGCGCTAACTAATCACGTCCCTTTTCCCTGAAAGTTCTTTCAGGGGCTTAATTGAATTTTTAATAACCCTTATTTAAAGGCAGCTTTTAGCTGCTTACCAGACCCCTTTTGCCTAAAAATCACCATGAAACAGATCTCCATAAACTATAAAACTTTATTGATTGCTTTATTGATCCTGTCGGGATCAAAGCTAATAGCGCAAACAAAAAATGCCGATACCGCGAAAAGTAAAAATTTAAAAGAAGTTACTATAAAAGCGGATAAACCGATTATTAAACAGGAAGTAGACCGGATTACTTACGACCTGCAGGCCGACCCGGAAAACAAAGTGAGTAACGTGCTTGAAATGATGCGCAAAGTGCCATTTGTTACTTTAGACGCTAATGAAAACATCCTGCTGAAAGGAAACAGCAGCTATAAGTTCCTGATCAACGGGAAACCATCAAGCATGATGGAACGCGATGCCAAAAGCGTATTGCGCAGCATCCCGGCATCAACCATACAGCGGATAGAGGTTTACACCACACCCCCCGCGAAATATGATGCAGAAGGGCTGGGCGGTATCATCAATATCATTACCTACAAAAAGATAGTTGATGGCTATAACGGAACCGTAGACCTGAATGAACGCACTCCCTCCGGCCCGGGATTTGGTACCTCTGTTTCGGTTAAATCGGGCAAATTTGGTTTATCGGCATTTGGCGGCGGTAGTCTTTCCAATAGCCCGTTAACTACCAATTTAAATGTCCGTAACACAACGGGTACTGATCTTACTTATCTAAACCAACAAGGTACGTCAAGATCAAACGGCAACAATGGTTATTTAGGGACGGAGTTAAGCTACGAGATAGATTCGCTTAACCTGGTATCGGGGCAATTTAATATCAACGGCAGCAAATCAAACGGCAACAGTACACAGCAATCGATACTTGCCGGGCCTGCGGATGATATAACCGGCTATGACCTTACCAACACCAATAACGGACATGGAAAAGGATTTGATGCAGCATTAAACTACCAACTAGGTTTTAAAAACAATAAATCAAAGCTGCTGACATTCTCTTACCGATACTACAAATATGATAATAGGAACCAGGCATATTTAAAAACCACGGACAGGGTAAATTATGATGCGCCCGATTACGACCAGGATGATATTACATCCGCATCCGAGCAAACCGTACAGCTTGATTTTGTGCAATCTTTTAAAAAATGGAGTGTCGAGGCGGGGGTTAAAGGCATTTTCAGGGATAATAAAAGTGATTTTCAATACAACACGTTTAATGCCGCTGCCAATCAATTTGAACGGGATAGCTCGTTATCTAACCAATACAACAGCACCCAGAATATATTAGCCGCCTATAATACCTGGCAGTATGCCACAAAATCATTAACCATTAAAGCCGGGGTGCGCGTTGAACAAACTATTACTGATGCCGACTTTATTTCGACCGCTTCTGCCGCGCATCAACGCTACCTGGATATTGTTCCGTCAATAGCCATAAATATGCTGGTTGATAAAAACAGCGGATTAAACCTGGGTTTTTCACAGCGGTTAAAACGGCCGGGCATTAATAAATTGAATCCGTTTGTCGACCGGTCAAACCCTAACTTTCAATCATACGGTAACCCAGACCTGGGACGTGTGTTGATCAGCGATATCCGGCTGGGCTACAACCTATCCGGCAAAGCCAGCTTAAACGTGGCAGTGTTTTATGATTTTGGCCGTAACCTTGACCTGCTGGTCAGCAATTTTGATAAAGCCACAAACATCACTTATTCTACCTATAAAAACTTGGGTAAGGTAACGGGCATTGGTAATTTCATCGGCTTCAGCTATCCTTTTACCAAAAGCCTGAATTTTAGCGTAAATAGCAACATCATGTATTTTACGCTGGATGGCCCGGTTGATGGTGTGATGAAAAATATCAGCTTTGTGACAGTCGGTATTTATCCATCGCTGGGTTATGCCTTAGATGGAGGCTGGCGTATTAATGCCAATGTAGATATTAACGGGCGTAACCCAACTGGCCTGCAGGGTTCGTCAAACGGGGTGGTCAGTACCGGGTTAAGTGTGAACAAGCAACTGATAAAAAACAAACTGTCCCTCTCCGCAGGTGTACGTAACCCGTTCACCAAATACAGGAATAACATTACCGAAACATCGGGTACAGATTTTACACAAACCATTATCAACCAAAACTATTTCAGAAGTTATACCATTAGCCTGAACTATAATTTTGGCAAGTTGAAAGATGCCATTAAGAAAACCAGGAGGGGTATAAATAATGATGATGGGGCAAGGTAAATAAGCTCGCTGATTTTCAACATCAGTTATTTAAATAACGGTATAAAAGGGACAGCTTTCTATCCCGACTTATGTAAAAAGCGATAGCACTCAAACTATCGCTTTTTCCTTTTTTGATTACGCCTAAACTGGCTTCCTTTTATTACTTTTACACCAAATATAATTTTGTGCGAGATTGACATCATCTGCCGCTAACAAAAAGTGGTGTCAAATTTCAGCAATGTAAAAACAAATTAACTGATGAAAAATACAGCTCTTACCGAAGTCCATATTAAAGCCGGCGCCAAGATGGTGCCTTTTGCAGGGTACAACATGCCCGTACAATACGCAGGTATAAATGCCGAACACGAAACCGTGCGCAAAGGCGTAGGCGTGTTTGACGTTAGCCACATGGGCGAATTTATTTTAAAAGGGGATAACGCGCTTGATTTAATCCAGCGTGTAAGCAGTAATGATGCTTCAAAATTATATGACGGCAAGGTGCAATATTCTTGCCTGCCTAATAAGGATGGCGGCATAGTTGACGACCTGTTGGTTTACCGCATTGACGAAAAAACATACATGCTGGTTGTAAACGCGTCGAACATTGAAAAGGATTGGAACTGGATCAGCCAGTTTAATACCGAAGGTGTGGTGATGAAAGACATTTCTGACCGTACATCGTTATTAGCGGTACAGGGGCCTAAAGCTGCCGAGGCTTTGCAAAGCTTAACAGACATTGACCTTGGCTCAATGGAATACTACACCTTTAAAAAAGGAACGTTTGCAGGTATTGATAATGTTATCGTTTCGGCAACGGGTTATACCGGTGCTGGTGGGTTCGAGCTTTACTTTGATAATGAGCATGCTAAATTTATCTGGGACGCTGTATTTAAAGCAGGCGAACCTTTTGGTATTAAACCGATAGGCTTAGGTGCCCGTGACACCTTACGCCTTGAAATGGGTTTCTGCCTGTATGGTAATGATATTGACGATAAGACGTCACCGTTAGAGGCCGGTTTAGGCTGGGTAACCAAGTTTAATAAAGAGTTTACCAATTCGGCCGCTTTGCAGGATCAAAAGACTGCCGGTGTTAGCCAAAAGCTGGTTGGCTTTGAAATGATAGACCGCGGCATACCGCGCCATGATTATGAAATAGTTGATGCGGAAGGTAATGTAATTGGCAAAGTAACCTCTGGTACACAATCGCCGTCGTTACAAAAAGCGATAGGCCTGGGCTACGTAAAAACCGAGTTTGCCAAAGAAGGCACAGAGATATTTGTTAAAATTCGTGACAACAGCGTAAAAGCTAAAATAGTTAAGCCACCATTTTACAAATAGTTCGCCCCCTAACCCCCTAAAGGGGGAATAAAACGTATAAAAGAAATGATTTCAAATATCAATATGCATTCAGCTCCCCCTTCAGGGGGCGGGGGGGGCGTTAAACTCGAAGTTTGCCTTACACCTGCATTGATCCCGCTTTATAAGGTCGAGGATTATATTGTGGTGGTGATTGATATTTTCAGGGCAACTACTTCTATTTGCTATGGTATTGAAAACGGTGCTGAAGCTATTATCCCGGTATCGCAGGTTGAAGAATGTAGCGCTTACCATGAAAAAGGGTTTGATTACCTGCTGGCGGCGGAGCGTGACGGTAAAGTAGTCGAAGGGTTTGATTTTGGTAATTCGCCGTTCTCATACACTAAGGAAAAGGTAGCCGGTAAAACCATTGTGCTCACTACTACCAACGGCACACATGCTTTACACCTTTCGCGCAGCGCAAAAAAAATAGTTCTTGGGGCTTTTATTAACATTACAAGCCTTTGCAACTGGCTTAAGCAACAAAACGAAAACGTTTTACTGGTATGCTCGGGCTGGAAGAACAACTTTAACCTGGAAGATACCTTATTTGCAGGCGCGGTGGTTGAGCAGCTCAAAAACAGTGGTTTCGTGATTGATGATTCGGCTATTGCGGCTAATGACCTTTACCAACTGGCCAAAGACGACCTGGATGGCTACTTGAAAAAAACATCGCACAGCGAACGCCTGAAAAAACTGGGTATTGAAGCCGATATCGCTTTTTGTTTGAATGTGGATATTGCTACCGCGATACCTGTTTTGGATGGCGAGAGATTGGTGAAGTTGTAGCGCCGTAGATATCAGTCCGTTTTTGAACATAAAACTTTTTTAAGTCCGTCAAATACTAAACTGCGCTTTCTTTGCTCATCAACATAGATTAAAAAATAAAAGCGCACAGCAGCTTCTGAACGGACGGCACCTTTGCCCTCCATTTCCATAGGGCGCCATTTGGGTGAAAGTTTTAGCACACGGATTACTTCCGCATCTATATCCGGCGAGATTCCATGCTTAACTTCAATAGTAGATATCGAGCCATCTTTTTCCACGATGAAACTTGCGTAAACAAAGCCCTCCATACCCCATTCCCATTCATTTTTCGGGTAAACTAAATGATCGTTAAAAAACTTTTTCATCTCAATATCCGTTCCGGGAAACTGTGCATAACCAAATTTATAAACCCGTTCCTGGCCAGGTGGAACAGGATCATAATCATCATCGCCCAAGGGTTCATTTATGCTACCCGGTGGTGCAGGATAAGCCAGTTGAAAAAATATATCATTTAATTTACCGGCAACCTCTTCGCCGGCCTCTTCATAAGCCTGGTTCATATAATAAGCAACTATTCGGGCGTCGCCCTTAGCCTGGGCTACCCGTAAACCACTCCAATAAGCGCGGTAAGGGAAAGGAGATCTGATTTTTACACTTTTGTGATTTAACTGTTCACTCTCGACAAAAATATCGTGTTTGATAAATGTGTCCCGCGGAGGTAGTTCGCCAACGTCTTGTAAGGGCATGTTTAAGCCGGCTTTCAGCGCTATCAGCACTTTTAAAGCAAATACCCGTTGGTTGTTGTTAAGTTTTGTATTTGAAATTTTTTTTTCGAAACGGGTAATTGCAAAAAATGATGGATTGACGACCTTTTGTGCGTCCTGTACGGTATAAGGCCTGGACATTTTAAAATTATTGATAGGTTTGACATACTTATTAACCGTATCTAATACCGCCGTACTTAGTTTTGTTCCCAAATATGTCAATGTTTGATTACCAGTTAACTTAAGCAGCCCTTTCTTAGTCAAATCGGTAAGGCCACGCTGAGTAGCTGCAAAAGCGGGGCGGTAATCTGGTGTTTTCCAGGAAATCAATCCCAGGCAACATGCAATCGCAACCAAATTTAGGGCTAATTTTTTCATGACAATTATATAAAGATATTAATTTCTTTAATTGCCAGGCCCACAACTTATTTTAGCTTATCATTATTCTTATGCCTGTCGGCATCGCGGATGCTTTTCTTTTCCATGTTTTTTAGGAGGGCATCAGTAAGGTCGATACCGGTTTGGTTGGCCAGGCAGATGAGCACAAATAAAACATCGGCCATTTCATCGGCCAGGTTAACTTCTGTATCTGATTTTTTGAAAGATTGCTCGCCATATTGCCGCGCCATGATCCGGGCGACTTCGCCAACCTCTTCCATCAAGATAGCCGTATTGGTGAGTTCGTTAAAATAGCGGATACCTGTGGTTTGGATCCAGTTGTCAACCAGTTTTTGTGCTTCGGCTAATTCCATAATATTTAGTGATTGTCTTTATCTTTCGTATCCATAATGATGGTTACCGGCCCATCGTTCACCAGACTTATCTTCATATCACCGCCAAATATGCCTGTTGCGGTTTTTTTGCCGGTAAGATTGTTGAGCTTATCTATCATCTGTTCATATAGCGGGATAGCCTTATCCGGCCGGGCCGCCTTGATGAATGACGGACGATTGCCTTTTTTGGTTTGAGCGAAGAGCGTAAATTGAGATACCAATAAAATGCTGCCATCAACATCGCCCAGTGCCTTATTCATGAGGCCGTTCTCATCGCCAAAAATACGCAGGCCGGTTATTTTTTGGGCCAGCCATTGCAGGTCCTCGTCGGTATCGGCATCTTCAATACCCAATAGTATCATAAAGCCCAAACCTATCTGCCCGGTTATTTCGCCGTCAACTTTACAGCTTGCTTCAGAAACGCGTTGTATTACTGCTCTCATTTTGAATAATCAATCAGCAATATAGCAAATAGGTATTATTGTATGGTAATAGCCATTGTAGGCGACCGGTCGCTTTCGTTCTTCAACCTGTCAATAGCCGTAATTACATACAGGTAAGTTTTGCCTTTTTGAGTAGTAGTATCAGTAAACTGCGGCGTGTTATTATACTGGATATGCAGGATATTGGTAGCGGTTGAAATATCAATCTCCTCGTCGCCCTCAAATCTGTAGATAACATAACCGTAAACCAGTTCATTATCCTTTGCCGGCGGCGGCGCTTCCCAATTCAGCTGAACGTTGTTGGTATTGGGTACCCGGGTTACTTTTATATTTTGCGGGATATTTGGCGGGATAGAATCAAGCCATAACATTACCGGGGGTAAAGCAGGGTGCTTATAGTAATCTAATCGCAAAGAATCAGTAAAACCTAATTTGTTATCAGTTAATGATTGTGAACTGAAATACACGCTGCCCTGTACACGTGGATTAGCGCGTAACATATTGATCTCGTCAGGCATTTCTGCGGCCTGTTTAAAGCCACTGATCTTGCGCTCATTGATCCGGTACGCCGCATGCCCCACATATAAATGCCGGTTATATGTATTGTCACTCCACCACGGTAATAGCTTTTCAAATGGGTTAAGCCTGTCGCCGATAGGCCAGTACATTTGCGGATTGATATAATCAAGCCAGCCCTCCTTTATCCATTTACGCGAATCGGCATATAATTCATAATAAGAATCACCACCGCGTGTATCAGACCCTTCAGGGTTTTGAGATTTATTTGCCCAAATGCCAAACGGACTAATACCGAACTTAACGTATGGTTTATGTTTATGAATGCTGTCGCTCAGCATTTTTATCAGCTGGTTAACATTATCTCGGCGCCAGTCCCGTATATCGCTAAAAGCTGCACCATACTGGTGATAGGTTGAGTCGTCATTTATTTTTTGCCCGGCAATCTGGTACGGGTAAAAATAATCATCCATGTGGATCCCGTCTACATCATAATTATCAACCACATCTAAAATAACGCGTACAATATATTCGCGCACTTCGGGGATGCCGGGGTTAAAGGTTTTCATTCCGCCGTAGGTAAAAAACCATTCAGGGTGCTTGTTGGTGATATGGTCAGGGCTTAAAGCAGCATACCGGTTATCGGTAGTAGCACGATAGGGGTTAAACCAGGCATGCAGTTCTATCCCCCGTTTATGTGCCTCGGTAATGGCAAATTCTAAAGGATCGTAAAACGGGTTTGGGGCTTGCCCCTGCTTGCCCATTAACCATTTTGACCATGGCTCGCGGCCTTTGGCATAAAAAGCATCGGCAGCAGGGCGCACCTGGAACATTACCGCGTTAAGGCCGGTGCGTTGGTGCTGGTCTAATATACTAACAAGCTGCTGTTTTTGCTGATCGGGCGTTGAGCCGGGCTTGGGCCAGTCGATATTACCTACTGTAGCTACCCATACCCCCCTAAACTCGCGTTTCGGGTCTTCATTTACCTCTTCAAGGGTATCTGTTTGCGCGTATGTTTTGGTTAAACTCAGTAATGTAAACAGGAATATAATATGGCGAAGATGTAGCATTAAACGTCTTTCTTTAAGGAACTGCAAAGATATAAACTCATTGATACGACGCTTTATTATGACAAATAATAATTGCGTTTTAATCAATTTGTACATACTTTTATAAAAATTATATTCAAATATTTATCGTCTTTGTAAAACATTATCATAAAATTTACATTATTACGTATATGTTAATAGTTAACAATAATAAATGCGGATAAAAATTTAAGTCAAACCTTTTTTAAGACACCTGCCGGATTAATTATTATTTAAAGCACCAAAACAGTTAATTTTTATGGAGAACCAACCAACACAAGAGCCTAAAAAAAATTCGAACGTCATCTACTTCCTCGTTGTTGTGATTATTGCGTTATTAGGCACTGACGTGTATTTGTACATGAAAAAAAGCAACTCTGACCAAAGGATTGTATACCAGAATGACGAAAAAACAAAGCTACAGACAGAGCTTGATAGCTTAGAAGCACAAATAGAGCAGGTAAATCTGGGTAAAACCAAGCTATCTGCTGAAATGCAGGCAAAAAACGATTCGCTTAAAGCTAAGATCAAAGTTTTAAGAAGCGAGCTGGCTAAAGGCAAGTTAACAGCTGCCGAATTGGGCAAAGCACAGGAAGACGTAAAACAACTGCGCTATTTTGTTACCAAATACACTGCTGACATTGATGAGCTGAAAAAAGAAAATCAATCATTAACTACCGAAAGGGATACGTTAAAAACTAACCTGAGCGCGGTAAGCGAAAAAGCGACCACGCTTGAAAAACAAAACCAGGACCTTGATTCGAAAGTAAAGGTGGCGTCGGCGCTAAAAGTCGCGACAACAAGTGTCGTCGGGTATAAGGTTAAAAAGAACGGCAAAGAGGTTGACGAAACCAAAGCCAAAAACGTAAATAAATTAAAGATCAACTTTACAGTTGCCAGCAACGCGATAGCTACAAAAGGCTTACATGATATTTATATCCGCATTATTGATCCGATAGGCAACCTGATAACCGGTACTGATAGCGGAACATTTAATGCTGATGGCCAGGACCTGCAATCAACCTATAAAACATCAATCGACTTTAAAGATGATGGTGTTGGTTATACTGTAGACTGGGTTTATGCCTCACCTTTCCAAAAAGGAATGTACACCATCATTTTATATGCTGATGGTTATACCATGGGTAAAACAAGCGTAACATTCAGATAATCATTACTGATTCAAATTATACAAGAGCAACCACTAAAAAGGTTGCTCTTTTTGTTTGGTTACCCTTTTTGCCGGCGATGATAAATAGTAATGCCATAATATCATGGTAGATACGGTTCGGTAGGGCTGCCAGTTTGCTGCTACATTTATAACATCTTCTCTTGTAGTTGTTGCCGGAAGGGTTTTAACCCGTTTTAAAGCATTGACTGCGGCAAGATCGCCTGCAGGAAATATATCCGCCCTTTGCAATACAAACATCAGGTAAACATCAACCGTCCAGTTACCTATGCCTTTTAGTGTAACCATTTGCGCGCGGATCTCGTCGTCTTCCATATGCTCAAAAGCCTGCAAATTAATTTGTCCGCTTAGTATAGCTTCTGCCAGGTATCTGATATAGCCCGTTTTTTGCCGGCTGCAATAACAGGCACGATATTCTTCGTCGGTTAGTAATAATACCCGTGCAGGTGTGATCTCCTGTACCCGCTCACGTAGTTTGTTTAAAGCTGATAGCGCAGACGCCAGCGATACCTGCTGTTCTAAAATAATATGCACCAGGGTTTCAAAAGTGTTGGGTCGTGACCATAATGGCGGATAACCATATGCATTTATGATTGTAGCTAAATCTGCATCGGCGGATGCCAGCTCATCGCAGATGGCGTGAAAATTGGCGTGGGTAAACTTGTTGATCATTTAATTGTTATTTAAAAATACTAAAAAATTTAGGATTTAGCTTTTATTTTCGGATTTTTACTACATGAACAATTTGCCGCCATTAGCAGAACGTATGCGCCCCAAAACACTGGACGATTATGTCGGCCAGCAGCATTTGGTTGGCCCCGGCGCGGTGTTACGTAAGGCTATTGAGAGCGGCGCGCTGCCGTCAATGTTATTTTGGGGGCCGCCGGGTGTGGGTAAAACAACGCTGGCTTATATCATATCGCAAACGCTGGACAGGCCCTTCTTTTCATTAAGCGCCATTAACTCGGGCGTAAAGGATGTGCGTGAGGTTATTGAAACGGCGTCGCGTTTAAAAGAAGAAGGTGACACCCTGCCGGTGTTGTTTATTGATGAGATCCATCGCTTTTCAAAATCGCAGCAGGATTCACTGCTGGGCGCGGTTGAACGGGGTATAGTAACCCTGATAGGTGCCACTACAGAAAATCCGTCGTTCGAAGTGATCTCGGCTTTGTTGTCGCGGTGCCAGGTGTATATCCTGCAGCCATTGGCCGAAGAGGACTTGGTGAATTTGTTAAACAAAGCCCGGAAAGAAGATGTGGTCCTCAGCAAAAAAAATATTGATATTAAAGAGTACGAGGCATTGCTGCGCCTTTCGGGCGGTGATGCGCGTAAGCTGCTCAACATATTTGAACTACTGGTAAACGCTATTTCGGGCAAAAAAATAGAGATCACCAATAAAGTAGTGCTTGACCACGTACAGCAAAATATGGCGCTGTATGATAAAGCGGGCGAACAGCATTATGACATCATATCGGCCTTTATAAAATCCATGCGGGGCAGCGACCCTAATGGTGCGGTTTACTGGCTGGCCAGGATGATTGCAGGAGGTGAAGACCCACTATTCATCGCCCGCCGCATGCTGATCTTATCGTCAGAAGATATCGGCAATGCCAATCCCAACGCCTTGCTGCTGGCACAGGCTTGTTTTAACTCGGTAAATGTAATAGGCATGCCTGAGTCGCAGTTGATCTTATCGCAAACAGCAATTTATTTGGCAACTTCGGCTAAAAGTAATTCGGCCACTACGGCAATTGGGGCTGCTATGAGCCTGGTAAAACAAACCGGCGACCTGCCCGTGCCGCTGCACCTGCGCAACGCGCCAACTAAACTGATGAAGAACATTGGTTACGGCAAAGATTATAAATATGCCCATAGCTTTGAAAACAACTTTGTAGACCTTGATTTTTTACCCGACGCCATAAAAGGCACAAAAATTTACGAACCCGGTAACAACGCACGTGAACACGAGTCAAAAGAACGGTTAAAGAAATTATGGGGCGACAGGTATAAATATTAGACCTCTCCCCGGTCCTCTCCAAAGGAGAGGGGGGAATAGACTTTGACAGAAAAAGTCCTCTCCTTTGGCGAGGTTTAATTAAATTTAACCATAATTAGAAAACAACACCCCACAAAGGCCGGCGTATGATATCAACTTTCCTAAAGCATGAATTAAAGGCCTTTTGGCGCTCAAAAAATACCGGTAAAAATTTAGCCGTGCGCATAGTAATGGCTGTTTTAATTTTATACCTGCTGCTTAACGTAGTAGTGATAGGTTTTTTTATGGACAATGTTTTGAAAAGTGTTTTTCCGCATGATGGTCTGATCCTTTCTTTTTGCGGGATAATCCTGATCTATTTCCTGGGCGAATTGTTTTCACGATTACAACTGCAGGAACTGCCTACCTTACGGGTGCAGCCTTACCTGCAATTACCTATAAAACGCAATACTATCGTAGGCTACCTTGCGTTAACCGCGCTTTTTTCAGTATTTAATTTGTGGCCAATAGTGCTGTTTTTCCCGTTTATATTTAAAGTGGTATTACATGACGCCGGCCTGGTAACCGCTTTGGCATTTATAGTTTCCATTTTGGGGATAACCGTTTTAAACAATTACCTGGCCCTGTATATTAAACGTAAAGCCAATTTAAACGGCTGGATCTTTTTAATTGTCGCAGCCATAATGATATTGATAGGTTTATCTGATTTTAAATGGCACATTATATCCATCCGTAATATATCTTACCTGTTTTTTGGCCATTTAATGAGTTACCCGGTATTGGCTTTATTACCTGTGTTATTGGGCGCGGGTATGTATTTTTTAAACTTTACCTATTTAAAAAAGAACCTTTACCTGGAAGAATTAAGCACCAAAAAAGACAAGTTTAAAAGCAGCACGGAATACCCCATTTTAAGTTATTTCGGTTCGACAGGCGACCTGGTGGCTAACGAGATAAAACTTGTGCTGCGTAACAAGCGTCCGCGGTCCGCGCTCGTTATGTCATTGTTCTTTTTGCTTTACGGATTGTTTTTTTACCCTAACCCGGCATTACGTAGCAATGAGGGCTTTAAAATATTTGTAGGCATGTTCATGACAGGTATTTTTATTATTAACTACGGGCAGTTTATGTTTAGCTGGCAGGCGTCGCACTTTGACGGGCTGATGGTAAGTAAGGTAAATTTTGCCGATTTTTTGAGGGGAAAATATTTGCTGTTCACCACAGCATCAACCGTGGCCTTTTTGTTAACCATACCTTACGTATATTTTGGCTGGCGCGTGCTGCTTATTCATTTTATCATGTATTTGTGGAATTTAGGTTTTACCGTAAACGTGGTATTATACTTTGCCAACCGCAACGCAAAGCGAATAGATCTGAGCAAGGGCGCGTCATTTAACTGGGAGGGCGTGGGCGCGACACAATTAATGCTATCCTTTTTGTTGTTGTTACCACCGCTCATTATTTATATTCCGTTTAAATATTTTAAATATGAGGATGTTGGCTTGGCGCTAATAGGCGCTATTGGTTTAACGGGTATTCTTACCCGCAGCTTTTGGGTAAAATTCCTGGAAGCCGATTTTTACAAACGTAAATTCACCATATTGGAGGGTTTTAGAAACAAATAAGATGATACAGGTAAAAGAGCTTAAAAAAGTTTATAGTGGCGTTATTGTGGTAAACATACCACAACTTGAGATCAGAAAAGGTGAAAGCGTTGGCTTGGTGGGTAATAACGGTGCGGGTAAAACAACCCTGTTCCGCATGATGTTGGACTTGATCCGCCCCGAAGCTGGCGAAGTTTTATCAAATAATGAACCGGTAGCCGGGCACGAGCATTGGAAAAATTACACCGCGTCATATTTGGATGAAGGTTTCCTGATAGATTATCTTACGCCTGAAGAATACTTTTATTTTATCGGCGGCCTGCACCAGCAAACCCGTGCCCATGTTGATGATTTTTTGGCAGGCTATGGCGACTTTTTTAACGGCGAGATCTTAAAGCGCGGCAAATATATCCGCGATCTATCAAAAGGGAACCAGACAAAGGTTGGGATAGCTTCATGTATGCTGCAAAACCCGGAACTGTTAATGCTTGATGAGCCTTTTGCAAACATTGACCCCACAACGCAATTCAGGTTAAAGAATATAATTAAAGACGCTAACCGAAAGGGCGTGACCACGCTGGTATCAAGCCATGACCTTAACCATGTAACCGATGTTTGCGACCGGATACTGCTGATGGAAAAAGGGAAGATCATTAAAGATATTGCCACTAACTCATCAACCCTTGCCGAACTGGAAGCATACTTTGCTATCGGCAATTCTATTGAGCCGCCTGCATCTGCAGAGTTAAATATTGACCCGGAAGAGAATCATTAATACCAATACCCTTTCATGTATACCATCAAAGAAGCAACTGTAAACGACGCTGAAACCATCCATCAATTGGCCCATAAGATCTGGCCACCTACTTACTCGCCAATTTTAGCTAATGACCAGATTGAATTTATGCTGGCGGACCGGTATGCTACCGAAACATTGTCTAACCAGATAAAAAAAAATGAACAGATTTATTTAATAGTATTGGACGATGAGTCGCCTGTTGCATTCGCTGCTTTTTCACCAGATAATATTAATCCTGATATATACCGTCTGCATAAATTATATAGCTTACCCGCTACCCAGGGCAAAGGAGTTGGCAAAATGCTGTTGAACGCCATTTATGAGCGCGTACTCGCGGCGGGTAAAAACATCCTCGAGCTAAATGTACACCGGTTAAACCCGGCTAAAGGGTTTTATGAAAAAATGGGCTTCAAAATTGTACAAGTGGTGGATATCCCTTTTGGCCCATATTTTCTGAATGATTATATCATGCAAAAAGAATTATAATACTGCTGCCTGCACATCAATAGGCGTTTTTTTAACATAACCCCGCCCGGTACGGATCATATACAAACCATAGCATGAGGTAGATAGTGCCATACCTATCCCCAAAAACAAAATAATATTAGCAGGAGTCATGGTTTTATTTAAGGTAAGCACAATACTGCAAATAGCAATAATGGTTGACCATGTGGCCACGTAGTAATCCATAGTGCGCCTGAATATTTTGGCCATGGGATAAAAATGCAGGCCTACCACCAAAGCAATTACCGGGATGGTAAGGTCGGGATGCCCAAGGTTAACAACTATGTTTATCCCTAAAAAAATACCCAAACCTTCTGCGCCAAAAATTATCCCGAACCATTTGCCTTCCTTTTTCTCGCGCGCTTTATCTTCTTCCGTACTTATTTTAGGGAAACGTTTGGCCACAGAGAAGAAATAAATTGCAAAGGTTATGAAAGCGATAACTAATACCCCAAAGAAACCTATTTCAATCCCTTTTTCCATTGCGTGTAAACTGCCGCTGGCAATACCGGCCCACATGGTGGTAAAAAAGGCCATCAAAATAAGTCCGCTTGCAATACTGGTTATGGCTATACGAGGGATAAGGTTTGGTTGGTTTTCCATATTTTTTAGGTTAGTTTTCTAATTTGGCTACCCGTGTTGGTGTGTCCTGGCCTGAAACAATTGTTTTTGAGCTTAAAGCTATGGCCTTTATGGTCGCAGTAATGTTGGCAACATCCAGGCTGCTGAACTCGTCTTTTACCGTATGGTACAGCTTGTCGCTATCAATCTGGTCTGTAGATATGGTATGCGCCGGTACGCCCACCCGGGCTAATGACGCGTTGTCGCTGCGGTAAAATAAGTTTTGTTCGGGATAAGGGTCCGCATAAAACTTAAACGCGGTGCCCTCTAAATTTTTTTGCAGGATAGGGCCGAAGTCCGACCTTTCAATACCCGTTATAAATGCCGAATTGATCCCCCATTTTGAGGCTTTACCTATCATCTCAATATTAAACATGGCCATCACTTTATCCGGGTTAACGGTTTTGGCAAAATAGGCCGAACCATACTCGCCGATCTCTTCGGCAGTAAAGGCTACAAATACCAGTGTGCGGGCATTGTTGTTCAGCTTTTTAAAATACCGGGCCAATGTGATCACCGCTGTTGTGCCCGATGCGTCATCATCAGCGCCATTGGCTATACTATCGCCTTGCATCACATTTGCTCCTGTCAATATTCCTAAATGATCATAATGACCTGAGAACACCACAAACTCATCTGGTTTTGTTTTACCCGGGATAATGCCGGCGATATTGAATAACGGCAACTCTTCGCGCTTAACTTCATCACTAACGTTAAATGATTTTACCTCGTCATACTTACCCAGGATAAAAACCAAAGGTGGCGCTGTTGGCTCATCTTTAAATGAAGTGTTGCTTTTCAGATAGTTTTGCAATCGCTTAAAAAAGACTTCGTTTTTAGGGTCGACAATAACTAAAGTGCTTTTGCCCGCTGAAAGATATTTTCGGTATTCTTTCCTAAAGTCCATATCCGCGGTTATAACAGCCACCGTGGCGTCTTCTGCTTTGGTCCAGCTAAATGAAGTGTTCGATGCCATAATGTAATTATCGGTGGGAACATCTGCGCCATTTATACTAACAGATGTTTTCACTGCCGATGACCTGATCATGCTAAAGTTTTGCCTGAAACCGCTATTACCGGCCATGGGTTGCAGGCCGATGGTTTTATATTCATTCTCGATAAATTTTGCCGCTTTTTCAATGCCTGGTGTAAACGTGGCGCGGCCCTGCATATCGTCGGCAGATAAAGTTTTGATTATCCGCGTCACATCATCCTGGCCTATCAGTTTGTCAACATCCTGCGCAAAGCCGGTATTTACAGCGCCTAAAAAGGCAAGTATCGTTACAAATCTTTTCATGGTGTTTATTTTACTTTTGACGATAACCAGTTACTTCTGAATGTTGATTGCTCTGCCGTAGGCTGGCTGCCGGCTTTTTCGGCAGTTACCACTTCAAGATACGGACTTTCTTCTACTATTACCGTTGTGGTGTGAGCACCGGTACGGTTGGTGTAATCAACTGTAATTTTATCACCCGGTTTTTTATTGGCCAATACAGCGGTAAATGATGCTGCATCAGTTATAATATTACCGTCTGCCTTTTTTATCACATCGCCGGCATCAATACCTGCTTTATACAGCGGCGAGATCATTAATGTAGCCGAGCTAATAGTAAGCCCCTCGCCAACGCCTCGCGATTGTCCCGAACGGTTACGGCCCGCAGATTGTGACAAACCTATCCAGGCTTTACCAGGCTGCGCTTTGCGTAAAACAAACCCGGCCTTGGCCAGCAATTGTTCGTAATTGTTTTTCTCTATCCCGTAAATGTATTTGCTGAAAAACTCCTCGGCAAACTTGGGGTTTTTGGTCAGTTTAGACAGGTCATTTTGCAGATCAGGTACGGTATAAGGTTTCATTACCTTGCCGCGTGCCAGCCAAACGGCGCGCATATAATCATCAAGCGTTAAATTGAACTCGCTCCGTAACCGCAGATCAAGCGCAAGTGCAATGGCGCCGCCATAGTAATAATAAGTAGTAAAGTTATTGGTATAATTGGTTGGATCAATGGCTACACCGGCATCAGTGTATACAGCCTTGCGGCTCATTTCAGTCGCCGGGTATTTTGCCGCGCCGGGTGTATTTAAAACGGAATTAACCAGCCCGCCTAATATTCTGGTATACTCTTCAGGCGTGTGAAAACCGGCACGCACCAACAACAGCTCACCATAGTATTGCGTAAATCCTTCGGCAAACCAAAGCTCGTTGCTCATGTTGGCATGGTCAAAGTTAAACGGCTCTAATGATTTCGGGCGGATGCGTTTAACGTTCCAGCTATGAAAATACTCGTGCGAAAAGGTGCTTAACAGATCTATCTCGTTACCGGCAACTTTTTCAGACTCGTCAACAATACAGGTAGAATTGCGGTGCTCCATGCCATCCCCCGAGTTGGTTGGGTAAACATCATCCAGGAAAGTATATTCGCCGTAATCGTATGTCGGGAATTCGCCGTAAACCGCTTTCTCTTCCTGCACTACCTTTTGCACCATTTTGCCGAAATTGTCTATCGTGCTTTGATCGTCAGACGAGTGTATGGTCAGGTTGATCTTTTGCTTTTTACCGTCGACATTTGTCACATCCCAACTGGTTTCTTTAAAAGCCGAAAGCTCTGTAGGGCTGTCCATCATGTACTGCATATTGGGGGCCGAATAGATGTTAGCGCCTTCGTGCTTTAACTGTGTAGCTACTTTCCAGCCATATTTATCCAGGTCATCAAATTGAAATTTTAGCGGGCGTTGGTCTGCACCGACAAGCCACATAAAAACAGCCGGCATATTTAAATGCGCGTGGCTGGGGTCAATAGCAGCATAGGTGCCGTCTGTCCAGTTAGCAAAAAGTGTGTAACTTACTTTTACTACGTCGCCATGCTCTGCAATTTCATATACATCGCCCTCTGTTTGTTTTATAGTTAGCGGCGTGCCGTCTACATTATATGCTTTTACATTATAAATATTTTTACCAAACTCGTGCGTCGCGTACCTGCCGGCAGACGACCGGCTCATATGCAGGCGCAATGGGCCGTCTGCTTGTGGTACCGTCATCACAATTTCGGCCTCATGGTGTACTGCGTTAGGGAAAGAAATAGCGTAGTAAATAGGTTTGGGAGAAGGCTGCGCAAACGCTGCACCCACAAATAATGAAGCACTAACAATGCCGGGGAATAGTTTTTTCATGAGATAAGTTAATCGTGCTCAAATTACGATTAAATATAAACAAAGGCAAAACAGCCGGGCTATTGTGTTAGCCCGGCTGTTTTTATGATCAATGTTAAGGTTGCCCTTAGTCGTATCTATGCCTTTCCTTATCATGGTCAGTACGATTGGCCAGCGTGTTTCGGCGCCGCCTCACGTCCTCATCCACATGATCTCTGTAAACCTCGTCTATAACAGAGATATCCCGCTCTTTATCGCGCTCAGCAAAGTGTATATTAGCTTCATAAGTTTTTGCCATCGCCACATCATATGGCCCTTTAGGCGACATCAACTTTACAAATACCGGCAAGCACTCAAACAAAATAAACAGGTAGCCGATAAATGATATGGCCAGGTAAGTATCCAAGTCGCGGGTGCCGTTTTCATTGTAAGTAAGCTGCCCCAATGCCCAGTTGCGATCGGCAAAACCGGCAATTTTTGCAAGGCTGTCCAGCTGATGGTCAGTAAACAAACGCAGGTCATTAACGCCTTCAAATTCTTTTCGTCGGGCAAGGTACTGGTCCATCTTGTCGGCATTGTCGGTAACCGTTTTAAGGCGGGCCTCTTTTTCCTGCAAAATACCCTGCTTTTGTTTGGCGTAGGTGCCGTAACCTACAATGCCCGATGTTTGGTTGTTTTTCTCGCCAAATACCTCTTCATTCAGCTGAACCCTTGAGCGGTTAATATCTTTTTCCAGGGAATCTTTTTCCTTCTTCAGGTCTGACGTTTTCCCCAGCTCCATGGTGTATTTTTGATTATACGTTTTCTGCAGCGTATCGATCTTACTGTGTTGGCCTTTTAAATAGGCGGTCTTTAATTTCTGGCGAATTTCTTTGTCAAATATTTTTAACTCTAACGGACGGGAGATAACGATGCCTATCATTATAGCCAATAAAATACGGGGCGATGCCTGCAGGATCTGCTGGTTGGTACTGCCTTCTTTATTAATACTGGATACAATATAGCGGTCCATATTAAAAATGGCCGTACCCCATAATAACCCGAATAATATGGCAAAGCCTACCGCGAAAGCATCGCCGTTAAAAACAAAATACATGGCATAGCCGCCTGATAAAGAGGCAAAGAGCGCGGTAAAAAATATGGTTGCACCGATACCGACATACTTATTATGCTCTATAGGATATTTTTTTAAAGTATCAACATGTGCGCCCGAACAGAACCAAAAAAACCGGGTAACTTTATCCATTTATTATTGTCTAATTTTTGTGAAACATATATGAAACGCACATAGCCACTTATTGTTACAAAATAAAAGAATGTTTTATATTTAATGCAGATGATGTGACGAAATGCCTTTTATCAGGGATAAAAATATTATCCCTATAAACTTGCACACTGTAAGTTACATTTAACAGACGATATTTAATATTTAAATAAACTACATTTGACATATCAAAAAATAAAGCAATGCAAGAAATAACTGTACAAGAGCTTAAAGAGAAACTTGACAACAAAGAAGATTTTCAACTGATAGACGTTAGGGAAGATTTTGAGTACGAAACTTCAAATCTTGGCGGCCAGTTAATACCCCTTGGCGGTATTGTAATTGAGGCAGATAAAATAAGCAAAGACAAACCGGTAGTAGTAATGTGTCGTAGCGGAAAACGCAGCGCAGCTGCCATTATGCAATTGGAGCAATTGGGTTATACTAATTTATCAAACCTGCAGGGCGGTATATTGGCCTGGGCAGCAGAGATAGATCCGGAGCTTTCTGTATATTAAGTTATGAAAGGTAAAATTGCACTAAACACGCTTTATACCCTGTGCATTTTTGGATGCCTGGTATTAGCGTACACCGGCATTACCGACAAGCGTTACGAATATATAGCGGCCGCTGTATTTGGCGGGGTGATATTTGTGGTGCTTAAAATAAGGCTGCTTAAAGAAGTACGCGGCACGCTTAAACCTTAACCCAAAACCGAAATGGTCATTTTAATTTTAGGTGTCATTGTGCTGGTGGTCGGCGCGGTGCTTAAACGCTCGCCCGAGCCTGGTAACAAGTTTGCCGGTACAGTCACCATTGTTGGCGCGGTAGTACTGGTTTTAGGGCTGCTGTCGTCGGCATTTAAAGTTATTGAGCCGGGTAAGGTTGGCGTACAAACTCTGTTTGGCAAGGTTGAGGATCAGCCATTGGAGAGTGGCCTGCATGTCATTAATCCGCTGGTTGAAATTACCACGTTCAGTATCCAAACCGAAAATTATACTATGAGCGCCAAAAGCAGCGAAGGCCCTGTTGAAGGTGACGACGCTATCCGCGTTCTATCGTCAGACGGGTTAGAGGTTACCATAGATCTGTCTGTTTTATACAAGGTAAACCCGGCAAAAGCGCCGTACATCCTACAAAATATCGGTAATGATTATGTGGATAAGATCGTTCGCCCGGTGACCCGTACTGCCATCCGTGACAATGCGGTTAGCTATGCTGCTGTTGATCTGTATTCCACCAAACGGGAAGAATTTCAAGGCAGGATCAACAAAACCATCAGCGATAATTTTGCCAAGAACGGTTTAGAAGTTCAGCAGATCCTGGTAAGGAATATTACGCTGCCGGCAACGGTGCGTGCCAGTATCGAATCAAAGATCCAGGCTGAACAGGAATCGCAGAAAATGCAGTTTGTACTGGCCAAAGCCCGCCAGGAAGCCGATGTTAAGCGTGTAGAAGCGCAGGGTATTGCCGATTATCAAAAGATATTGTCTACAGGCTTGTCTGATAAACAATTGCAGTACGAATATATCCGCGCCCAAAAGGAGATCGCGCTATCGCCAAATACCAAGATCATTATTATGGGGGGGGGTAAAAACCCTATCATGTTGACCGATAAGTAACAATAATTGCTTTGTCTTAATTTTATTAACTTTGATTATTGTGAAAGAATTAAGAGACCATATAAAGCAGATAGAAGAGTTATGTAACGCGCATGATGTAAGATCTCTTTTTGCTTTTGGGTCTGTAGTTTCAGGGAAACTAAAGTCTGACAGCGATATCGATCTGATTGTCGATATTGATAACAATGATCCCATTAATTATACGGACAACTATTTTGCTTTAAAATTTCAATTGGAAGGGATTTTAAAACGACCGATAGACCTTTTAGAAGACAAAGCCATAAAAAACCCCTTCCTTAAACAACAAATTGATAATACCAAGGTGCTTGTTTATGGAAGATGAGATTAAGACGTGGTTGTCAGATATCCGGCAGGCAATAAATGAGATTAATGATTTCTTGCCAGACAAAAAAGACTTTTTCCTTTTTCAAAAAGATCTTAAGACCAAAAGGGCTATAGAGCGAAACATGGAAATAATTGGCGAAGCAGCCAATAGAATCTTAAAGCAACAACCTGATATCAATATCACCGACATTAAAAAAATCATTGACACCAGGAACAGGATCATTCATGGATATGATAGCGTATCTGATGAAGTTATTTGGTCTATTGTTGTTAAATACCTACCCGTATTGCAATCAGAAGTAGCTGCGCTTTTAAACTGATTTATCCTATTTTCTTATAATCATCCCTCGCCCTGTCCGGGTCAAAATATAAGTTTGGTGTTAACCAATACAACAATGCCACCCTTGAATACCTGAAATTAAACGGCGATAACAAAACCGATACACCTAACAATGCACCCACATAAGCCCATGGGTTGTGGCTGCCGGTTAGCACATATATAGCTACGGCCATGCTTACCATTTGTGCCACGTTAAAGGCATAGCTCACAAACATCGCTACATAAAAATAGCCCGGCTCAATTTCAAACGTAAATCCGCAGTGACTGCATTGCGTATTCATTTTTTGCGATGAAAAACTGTACATTTTATTGGCGAACATATCGCCACGGCGGCATTTTGGGCATTTGGCATGTACGGCGGCTGATAATTGTGATGGTACCATGGTTGTATTATTTATGTGTAGAGTGTTCATGATTATTGGTTGTTTTTCTAAATTCTTCTGGAGTTAAACCAACCTGTTTTTTAAAGAAACGGGTAAAGTAAGAGTTATCCGCAAAGTTTAACTGGTTGGCTATCTCCAATACCGTAAGGTCATTATTGATCAATAAGCGCTTTGCTTCAAGCGCAACCCGGTTACGGATGACTTCGCCGGCAGGTATGCCCAGCACATCATTACACAACGCGTTTAAATGGTTGGGAGTGATGTAAAGCAGCTCGGCATATTGCTTAGGCAATTTGATCAGTGTATAATTTTTTTCTATCAACTTCTGAAAACTGCGCAGCAGGGTGTAATTGTAAGGCGGTATGGTTTTATTTACTGTTGTCATGCTTAAGCGGGCAACGCTGATGAATAACTGTAACATCATAGCCCTTACCATATCATCTGCCAAAACATTTGGTTCTTCGCTTTCGCGGATCAGATCTTCAAAAAGGCTAATGATCTTCTGCTGCGATGCAGCAGGGATGTCAATAACCGCGTCGTCAACTATCCCCGTAAAAAATGGAAACTCTTCCAGGTAATTGGCTTTCAACAAAAACGATTGGAAAAACGGCACCGAAAAATTGATGATATAGCCGTCAACTTCGCCCTTAAAAGCCCAGTTATGCACCTGTCCGGGGATCATAAAGTAGATCTGGAAGGGCTTTACCGGTACCTGCTGAAAATCGATAGTTTGCGAACCATCGCCTTTGGTAAAAAACACCAAGTGATAAAACGAATGCTTATGCGCCAGGTGTAAGTTACGATGACTTTTTAAATATGGCGCGAAACGGCTGATCAACAAATCATCCTGCCTTTGGGTAAGGCTACAGATGTCGTATATAGGTATTGCCGTTTTCATTACCCAAAGATAAATACTATTTATTCCTGTTAGTGGTACTGTTTGTGGCGATTGTGGTACTATTTACTGATTTTATGATTTTGCCTTGATTCGATTTAATAAAAACCAATTAGGCCGGTTGCAGTTATTCTAATATGATAAGTCTCTATTACAAAATATGGGCAGATGCGCTGATACAGGCACGGTCAAAAAAGGGACGGGAGAGCGGCTGGCAATTAATGTTGATTACCGCTATGTCGGTATTGCAGGGAATTAACTTCCTGGCCGTATTGCTTTTATTAAGGTTGTTGAGTAAGGGGCGGTATTTGATTTTATTCCCGGTACATATTTTTAATGTTCCCGGCTTTAATACGGGGGTGTCAGTTTTAATAACTTATTTTCTTCCCTTCGTGATACTTAATTACCTGCTGATTTTTTATAATAACAAATACAATCAGATAGCAAAAACTTATGGCGACAGAAAAGGTAAGCTTTACCGCTTATATGCTTTAATTTCTTTAGGTATTATTGTTGTGCCTTTGTTGTTTAAGCTGATATTTTTGTAAGCTTACATAAAAAACATTGATTCAGAGTGATTCATTTTTGCTGATTCACTCGCCCAAAAAGGGTCAAAAGTCATTGATTTTGAGTGTTTTGATTGCCAATTAGTTAGATAGGTTTTAAGTATAAAAATCTTGACTTATATGTTGATTCAGAAGTGATTCACTAAAATCCGTAAATAGCTTATTTACAAAATGATAGAGTAAAATGGTGATTCAGGTGATTCACATTTTAATATGAATCACCTGCAAGGCTATGACGTTTATATCCCCCATTTCTTATTAGGTTGCGGACCCATTACAAACTCTAATGTACCGCCATTTAATATTTGCTGATGGCTGATATAGCATTTGTTATAAGGCTTGCCATTTAGCTTAGCCGACTGGATATACACATTAGTCGGCGAATTACCTTTGGCTACGATATTAAAGATCTTCCCGGTGGCCCCTGCACGGATAGCCACTTTGTTAAAGGTAGGGCTGAATATTTCATAACGCGGGTTGCCCGGGGTAGCCTGGCTCAGGCCGCTTGCAGCCAAAACATACCACGCCGACATCTGGCCGACATCTTCATTGCCCACCAAACCTTCAACGCCTGTTTTATACCCGTCCGCGCAGATCTTGCGTACCCATTTTTGGGTTAGCCAAGGTTCACCCAGCCTGTTAAACATAAACGGAACCAAATGCACCGGCTCATTAGCATGGTTATAATAATCATTCCATGAGAAGTTATCAGGCGTGTTTTCAAAAAACGAGTTCAGGTCGGCAATGGTTTTTTCGCGGCCACCCATTAGCTTGGCCATGCCGTCAATATCATGCGGTACAAACCAGCCTTGCTGGTAGGGGTTGCTTTCAACCGTGCCGTAGTCCTGTTGCAGGCGGCCCCTTTTGGGCCATGACTTCCAGGTGCCGTCGGCATTCTTAGGCCTGAACCAGCCCTTTTCAGGGTCAAAGATCTGCTTATAGGTTTGCGCCCTGTCGGCATACACTTTCACATCTTCAGGATGTCCCAGCCAAACGGCCAGTTTAGACATACACCATTCGTCAAAGCCATATTCTAAAGTGGTAGATATATCCATATCATGCGGCTCAGGTTTATTACCAAACTTTTCGACTGTATTATGCGAATATTTATAAGCCTTTTGCAGGTCGAAATTGCGAATACCCTTGGTGTATGCATCAGCTATCACCGGTAGTGCCGGGTTACCCACCATACATCCCGAGTAGGCATTTAAAAACTCCCAGCGCTCTAAATAACCCTCGCCACTTTGGTCGGCAAGCTCAACCAGCGAATTGATCATATCGCTCACCACCGTAGGGTTAATGATAGATTGCAAGGGGAACTGGCTCCTGAACACATCCCAGCCGCTAAAAACCGAACGCTTGATAAACTTATTGGTATGATGCGGTTTCATATCGCCACCCATATAGGTGCCATCCAGGTCGCTGGTAGCGCGCGGATCTATCAGGGTATGATATAGCGCGGTATAAAAGACCTTCTTTTGGTCTTCTGTGCCACCTGTAACGCTGATTGCCGACAGGCTCTTGTTCCACAATGCTTTGGCTTGCGCGTGGGTTTTGTCAAAATCCCAGGCAGGTATCTCGCTGGTAAGGTTAAGTTTGGCCCCGGCAATGCTTGAAAAAGAAATGCCAGATTTCATCAAAACAACCTCATTGGGTTTGGTTGCAAACTCGGTATAAAAGCCCAGGTGTTTACCTTGTTTTTCTTTAACATTTGGCAGGATAGCCGCTTTTGCAATTAACGAATCATACTTTAAGCTGGTAACGCTTTCGCTTTTTCTTGATATGCCATTAGGGATCTCGGCACTCCAAACGCCGGTGTTTTTTAATGGCTTGCTAAACTGGGCGTAAAAGTAAACGGTATAGTTGGCTTTACCCGCGCCATCGCCCCAGCCACCGCCTTCGGGCGGGCATTTCATCCAACCCTCAATGGTATGGTCGTCAACTACTTTAATATATTGCTCTGTAGAGGTGCCGCCAACCCGGCGCGCCAGGTCAATCTGTATGCGTGATTGTTTGTTTTCAGGAAAGGTAAAACGGATGATGCCGCTATGTGTGGCCGCGGTAGCTTCTGTTCGCACCTTATAGTCAGTTAGGGTAGCAGCGTAATAACCCGCTTTGGCAACCTCGTCCTTTTTGCTGTAGCGTGAGCGATAGCCCGGCAGCTCTTCATGCCGGCCTGCAACTACATGCAGCGGGCCGGTTGTTGGCGTAACTAAAAAATTTCCCAGGTCGCCATACCAGCCAATGCCGCTCATTTGTGTAAACGCGAAACCCTCAATGTATTGCATTTCATAGCTGTAGCCCGGACCATTATCGCCGCCTGTTATGGTATTAGGGCTTATCTGCACCAAGCCAAATGGCGTTGCCGCGCCGGGAAATGTTTTGCCCAGGCCATGAAAAACACCTGCCTCTGCGGCGCTTGTACTGGCGCCAATAAAAGGATCTACATAATCAGCAGGGGTTTTTGTTTGTGCCAATAGGTGTGTGGCGCATAGTAAAGCAACGGCGCACAGCGATATTTTTTTCATTTTAAATTGGTTATAGTTTGGGTTTAGCGGTCTAAATGTCGGTAAAATAAATCAGCCTGCCCATTTTTTCGATGACAGGCTTTAAAGTAAAATAATTATTACGAAGCTAATTTCTTAGTTACATTTCTATTTAACTCATAAAATAGAACCATTTTTATAAATTATTTTGACAAGGAACTCTGTTTTGTTTACCTGTCAATAACCTATAATGCATGAAAAAGTACAGTTATATATTTCTATTACTGTTGGCCGTCGCTGGTTTATACCAATGTACGACACATAAACTGTTAGCAACTTACAATAACCCGCCTAAGGCCGATATCAATTCGTCGCCGGTAGTGCCGCCAAATGAGTCCATCAGTAAAATGAAACTGGAGCCCGGCATGGCGATAAAAATGATCGCTTCAGAGCCGTTGATCAGCACGCCGGTAGCCATCACATTTGATAAAAATGGCCGTATCTGGGCGCTTGAGATGGAGGATTATATGCCTGACACCGCAGGCCACGGTGAAAATGTACCTAATGGCAAAGTGGTCATCCTCACAGATAAAAACAAGGATGGTGTAATGGATGAGCGCAAGGTGGTGATCGATTCGCTGGTGATGCCGCGCGCTTTTTGCCTGGTTGAAAACGGCATATTGGTGGCCGAACCTCCACGCCTTTACTATTACGACCTGGTAAACGACAAGGCTGTAAAACGTACCCTTGTTGATGCCAAATACACTGACGGCGGTAATGTTGAACACCAGCCTAATGGTTTGTACCGCGCATTGGATAACTGGATCTACAATGCTAACTCAAACAAACGCTATCGTAAAAAAGGCGACCAATGGTTGATAGAAAAAGCGCATGAAAAAGGGCAGTGGGGCATAAGCCAGGACGACCAGGGCCGCATGTACGCCAACGACAATTCGACCAACCTGCAGGGCGATTATTTCCCGCCAAGCCTGGGGCTTACCAACAAAAACCTGCGCGACCCGGCCGGGTTTAATGAGCGCACGGTTGCTGATAATCGTACCTTCCCCATAAGGCCTACGCCGGGTGTTAACCGGGGCTATATGAAGGGTGTTTTGGATGATAGCCTGCGACTGGTAAACTTTACTGCTGCCTGTGGCCCAATGATCTATCGCGGTGCATTGTTCGGGCCTGATTACGCGTTTAACGCTTTTGTGGCCGAGCCATCTGCCAACCTGATAAAGCGCGATATTCTTACAGAAAAAGGCAACGTGGTTAAAGGTCGCGAAGCCTACCACGGCCGCGAGTTTTTAGCCAGTGTTGATGAACGTTTTCGCCCGGTAAGCTTGTATGACGGACCGGATGGCGCTATATATGTTGTGGATATGTACCGCGGGATCATTCAGCATAAAACCTATCTGACACCATACCTTGCCGGCGAGATAGATAAGCGCAAACTGACCCAGCCGCTGTCATGCGGCAGATTATATAAAGTATATCCCGAAGGAAAAAAGTTAGTAAGCGTTACTTTTCCTAACGACCCGTTAAAGCTGGTTGCGCTGTTAGGAAACCCTAACGGTTACGTGCGCGACAAAGCGCAGCAGATCCTGGTTGACGGTAAACCGCAGCAGGCAATTCCGGCTTTGCGCCAGGCTATGCAATCGGCCAATCCGTTATTGGTAACACATGCTTTGTGGACGCTTGAGGGTTTTGGTGTTTTACAGGCCGACGAAGTTTTGACTTTACTTAAAGCGCAGCAATGGAACATCAGGATGCAGGCATTGACGGCATCGCCCGAAGTGATCAACAAAAGTAATTACCGTCAATTTGCTGATGTGCTGCAGCAAATGGTCGCGAACAACGATACTACCGCGGCGCCTTATGTTGGGTATGTAACCGATGCCATCCAGCAATTTGATAAAAAAACCGGAGATGAATTATTGTTTAGCCTGGCTAAGAAATATCCTAAAAACATATTCGTGTCTGATGCCATAGTTTCAAACCTGCAGGGCAGGGAAGAGGCATTTCAAAAAGAAATGCTGGCTTACTTACCTGATACTGCCCTTACTATTAACAAACGTATAGGCCGCGTGGTTACCGCCATAGAAGAAGCCAAACTAAACAGCGACCCAAAACTGATGGCCAAATATTACCCGAAAGGGGTGGCCATATTTGGTACCGTTTGTAAAACCTGCCACGGCGAAGATGGTAACGGGGTAGCATCACTGGCGCCGCCGCTAAACAAGTCGGAAATTGTAAACGGTAATAAAACCGTGATGATCTCTATTTTATTGAAAGGCTTAAACGGGCCGGTTAAGATCGCGGGCCATGTTTATAAGGCGCCCGAAATTGGCGGCGAGATGCCTGGCTTTGCCGATAACAAAGATTTTACAGATGACGATCTGGCGCAAGTGATGAATTTTGTGCGCCGCTCATGGCAAAACAAAGGCGATAAGGTTACCGCTAAAGATGTGATGAACGAACGTAAAAAGCTGGAATCGCGCCAAAAATCATTTACAATGGACGAGCTGGGCATGCCCGTAAAAGAAGATCCGTCAATAAAAACAAATTAGTCCCCGTGCATTAAACTACGGCATTTTTTCATAGTCATAACTACAAATTACAACGTAACACAATTTAATTTTTACGGCTATGAAAACTAAAATCAACAATTTAAAAAACGACTTATATAACGTATTTGTAATAGGCAACGCTAACAATCAGCAAATGGGGCGAGTTTATATTTTATTGGCCATCCCTGCCTTAACAGTATTATGCGCCTTAGGTAAATTTTAACTAAGAGCAATTAAACTTCCCTTTCAGGGATCTGCATATATGTACAGCCTTCGGACCTTCTCCGAAGGCTTTTTTATTGCTGATAAATAACAACGGCGTAAAGATAATGCTACATTAAGGGGCTTGGGTTTGTATTATAAATTAATCCATTAAATTTATAATATCAATCACCATGACCTGGATACAGCCTGTCGATCCGCTTAATAGTTTACCCCTCTCTGCACTGGTTGCAATGGTACCCGTATTGGTAATTTTTTGGGCGCTGGTCATCAAAAAAACAAAAGGATATAAAGCAAGTTTAATGGCTTGCCTGGCCGCCATCCTCATAGCTTTAGTAATTTATGAAATGCCCGTAAAGCTGGCCTTGCTATCTGCCACTAATGGCGCTTTGTATGGTTTCTTCCCGATCTGCTGGATAGTGATCAGCGCGGTGTTCCTATTTAACCTGAACGTTAAAAGCGGGCAGTTCGAGGTTATTAAACATTCTATGGCGTCCATCACTGCCGACAGGCGACTGCAAGCCATATTGATCGCCTTTTCGTTCGGTGCTTTTTTAGAAGGTACGGCCGGCTTTGGCGCACCTGTGGCTATAACTGCGGCTATGCTGGTAGGGTTGGATTTCGACCCGATGTACGCCACAAGCCTGTGCCTTGTTGCCAATACCGTACCCGTAGCCTTTGGCTCGGTGGGGATACCTATAACAGTAGCATCGCAGGTCTCGGGCTTGTCAGAAATGCAGCTTTCGCAGATGATAGGCCGTACACTGCCTGTTTTATCTTTGTTCACTCCGCTTTACCTGGTGGTGCTGATGTCGGGTTTTAAAAAAGCAATGGAAGTTTTGCCGGCTATACTGGTTTCAGGCGCTTCGTTCGCTGTCCTTCAATTTGCAACTTCAAATTTTGTGGGGCCGGCTTTGCCTGATATCATTGCCGGTATCGGGTCTATCATAACATTGGTAATATTCCTTAAGTTCTGGAAACCAAAAACTATCTGGCGTTTTAAAAACGAACGTTTCCCGCTGACGGTGGTTAAAGACGCTTACACGCTGAATGAGGTCATTACCGCATGGTCGCCATTTTTACTGCTAACCCTAATTATTTTAACCTGGGGATTGCCGCCGGTAAAAGAATTTTTAAATGCCAAAGGTCAGGTACAATTTGAGTTCCCGGGCTTGCACAATGCCATAGCCGATGCCAAAGGCACTCTGCTACCACATATCTTCAAGTTTAATTATTTATCGGCAGCTGGTACGGCGGTGTTTTTTGCGGCGCTTATAGCTATACCCGTTGTGGGTTTAAACTATCGGCAAGGTGTAATTGTATTTGGCGATACGCTGAAACAGCTTAAATATCCAATTATTACCATCATGTCGGTTTTAAGTTTTGCCTATATCGTTAATGACTCGGGCATCACTACCACTATAGCTTTGCTGCTGGCAAATACCGGCCCGCTGTTCCCGTTCTTTGCCCCTGTGCTGGGCTGGCTGGGCGTGTTTATTACCGGATCAGACACGGCATCAAACGCTTTGTTCGCCAAACTGCAATATGTAACAGCCACTAAAATTGGGGTAGCTCCTGTAGTTACGGTAGCTGCAAATTGCTCGGGCGGGGTAGTGGGTAAAATGATTTCGCCACAGTCGATAGCAGTTGCCGCGGCTGCGGGTAATTTGGTGGGCAGGGAGTCGGCATTGTTCAGGTTTACCGTTAAGCACAGCTTTTTTATTTTGCTTTTTATCTGTTTACTGGTGCTGGCACAGGCTTATTGGTTAAAAGATCTTGTCCCGGTTGCTATGCAAGCGACAAAGCCCTTAAATAATGTAACTTTAAATGCCGGTTTACCGGGATATACCTGGCTAATAATTACCGGTTTGATTATAGCCGTTTCTATTAGCCTGCTTAAAATAGCAGGTAAAAAAAGATCAATATAAAACGATGAAAATAGTAGTATTGGATGGATACTCGCTTAACCCCGGCGACCTGTCATGGGATGCGTTAAACCAGTTAGGCGATGTTGCCTTATATGACAGAACACCCTACGCGGATATTGCCCCGCGTTGTGTCGGCGCTGAAATAGTGCTCACCAACAAAACCCCGCTTGACGAAGCTACCCTGAACCAACTACCCAATCTGAAATATATTGGTGTTTTGGCTACGGGTTATAATATCATTGATACGGTTGTTTGTGAACAGAAAGGGATTGTGGTTAGTAATGTGCCGGGTTATGGTACCGGTGCGGTGGCCCAGTTTGTTTTTGCTTTACTGTTAGAGCTTTGCCTGCATGTGCAAAAACACAGTGATGCCGTTTTTGATGGCAAGTGGACCCGCTCTGTTGATTTTAGTTTTTGGGATTACCCGCTGATAGAGCTTGCCGGGAAAACGCTGGGCATTATCGGGTTTGGCACCATCGGGCAAAAGGTGGCGGATATTGCAATGGCTTTTGATATGAACGTTATCGCTACGGGCAGACGTCAAACAGGTCAGTCGCAACGCAAAAGTTTTAAATGGGTAAACCTGGATGAATTGCTGCAGCAGGCCGATGTGATCAGTATCCATTGCCCGTTAACCCCCGAAACCCAGGGCTTGATCAACACCGGTAATCTGCAGAAAATGAAATCGTCTGCGTTTTTGATCAATACGTCACGCGGGCCTATTGTTAACGATGCCGACCTGGCCGATGCGTTAAATAATAAAGTTATTGCCGGTGCGGGTATCGATGTATTATCAAAAGAGCCGCCAACTGACGGGAACCCGCTTTTTTCTGCAAAAAACTGCATTATAACGCCGCATATTGCCTGGGCCGCCAAAGAGGCCCGTGCCCGCTTAATGGATACGGTCATCAGTAACCTGAAAGCATTTATAGCAGGGCAACCGGTTAATGTTGTAAATAAATAATTTTCTTGAAACATATTAATTTACAGTTGGTTTACTTAGAAAGAAAATAAGTAAACCTATGAAAAAGTTAAGTTCAATTTTAATGATCACAGCAGTAGCCGGGCTAATGCTGCAGGCTTGCAATGGCAACAAAAAGGATAGCACCTCATCTGCAGATAGTGTAAATGCGGTAAAAGACACTACTACAACCGGTAAAACGGGCATAGCTGTAGTAGCAGACGACGCTAAATTCGCGGTAGACGCAGCAAACGGTGGTATGACAGAGATCCAGTTAAGCCAGCTTGCAACTACCAAGGCTGTTAATAGCAAAGTAAAGGACTTTGCCAATATGATGATCACGGATCATACCAAAGCAGGCGATTCGTTAAAAGCTGTGGCAACAACCAAGAACATCACCCTGCCTGATTCAGTTAACGCGGATTCGAAGAAGGCGATAGCAGATCTTTCTGCAAAATCAGGCGCAGATTTTGACAAAGCTTATGTAGATAAGATGGTAGCCGACCATAAAGCGACCGTTGATATGTTTGAAAGCGCGTCAAAAAGTTTAAAAGACCCGGATCTGAAAGCATTTGTTGATAAAACTTTGCCAACCATTAAAGGCCACTTAGATCATATTAATAAAATTAAAGCCGGCATGAAATAAGCTGAAATTATATTTTTTATAAAGCGTACGGGGTAGCAAAATGCTAAACTGTACGCTTTTTTAATTTTTTGGCTAATTTTTGAAAAAATTGCAAAACAACTAATAGTTTGCCTTGCGATAGCTTTGCAGAATAACATTTGGCAAATCAGAAAAAAAATTATTTTAAAATTTATTCTACTTAGTATATAGAAATTTCTACATTTGTAGCCTTGTTACAATCGGACTAAACCAATTCGTTCTTTATGAGAATAATGAGATCAGTTAATTTTAGAGGAGAAGTTTTAGCGGACTTCTCCTTTTTTAACGCTCTTACTCTTAATAAAGGCATAACCGCGATTTAATGCACCCCTGCATTAAATCCCGAAGAAACCATTAAAGCTTCATGTAATTTATCCTGTTCTATCGGTTTTCTTAAAAACCCATTGAATAAAGATTGCGATTGATCCTGGTATTCGGCCGTAACATCTGCCGTAAGGGCAAATATTGGTGTTTTGCAATTTGGGTTATCAGCATTTGAAAGAATAAGCCGGGTAGCTTCAAAGCCATCCATCTCGGGCATGTGGATATCCATCAACACGAAATCAAACACACATTGCCGTGATTTTTCTACAGCCTCGACACCATTCTTTGCATGCACCACATTAATTTTCCAGTTGGATAATAACTTGCTGATCACCATGGCGTTGATCATGTTGTCTTCGGCCAGGAGGATCTTTTTACCTTCCAGGTTATCTACATAAGTAGTTTTTTTCTTGTTGGGATTTTCGGCTCTTTTAAGCTTCAGCACAAAATGAAAACTTGAACCCGCACCTTCAGTACTGCTTACTTCAATATCGCTGCCGTGCAGATTTACCAGCTTTTTAACAATGGCCAGCCCAAGCCCCGACCCGCCCTGCTTGCGTGTAGTGATGGACTCGGGTTGCGAAAAGCTTTCAAAAATATCCTGCAGGTATGCCGATGCGATGCCTATACCGCTATCATTTATTTTAAACCTGATCTCGTCAAACGGCCCTATGGTGCTCACTTTTTCAATCAACACATCCACACGGCCCAAATAAGTGAATTTTATGGCATTAGTGATCAGGTTGCCCAGTATTTGCGCCAGTTTGGTTTCGTCAAGCGCGTATGATTCCGCAATCTTTTCACCGATCACCAGGTTCAGGGCGAGGCCTTTTTCGCGGGCCAGGTTATCATACGTCTTGCGGATATTATCCAGCAGTTGCCTGAAATTTACAGGCCTTGGTTCCAGCTTGCTTTTGCCGGCTTCGAGTTTTGTAAAATCAAGGATATCGTTTATCAGCAATAATAAATTGTTTGATGCAAACCTGAGCGCGTTTATCAGTTCCTGTTCTTCTTTATCAGCCTTGTCTGCCAGCAATGCGGAGATGGTGATCACCGCGTTCAGCGGCGTCCTGATCTCATGGCTCATAGTCGATAAAAACTCCTGCTTAACAATAGCGGCCTGCTCGGCATGGTTCTTTTTCTCAATGATCTCGGCCTTTTCCAGCTGTAGTTGCGCCTCTTTTTTAACCGTTTCCATTTTGTTAATGAGGTCATAATTCTCAATAACTTTTAGTGTCTGGGCGTTGATTACGCTTTCGCGCTCTTTAAGGTATAATTCCAAAAACCTAAGCGCGTTAACAGGGTCATTTTCAATCTTGTAAATATCGTAAAACAGGTGGTAGCACTTAAACATCACCATGGAAACCCGGTATTCTGTGCTATGGTCAATGCCTTTTTGCAAGATTACTTTAGCCTCAGACAGCCGCCCCATTTCAACATACAATGAAGCCAGCTTATGATAGGCCATGCCTAATCCCAGCGTTTCACCCATTTCGAGGTGAATGTTGATCGATGCCTTGAAATCGTCTTCGGCCTGTGCGTAATTTTTTTGCGCGGTATGTACCTTTCCCCGGCCATAATAGGCAAATGCCAACCCGCGGATATCGCCGGTTTGTGTTTTTATTGCCATCGACCGTTCTATCAGTTCTGCAGCCTTGGCAATGTCCTGCTTTTTAAGATAAATGCCTGAAAGCGGGTTGTAAGCGTTAGATTCAAGATTAAGATCGCCGGCTTGTTTAGCTGCGGCTATAGAATCCTCATAGGTGATAATGGCGTTTTTTTCGTCGCCAAAATATTCATAAACTGTACCTAATGATTTATGCGAACGGGCAAGGTTATGGTAATCGTTATGCCTGCGGTAGGTATTGATACAATCAACCAGGTTAACCAGTCCTAAATGGTAATTATTGGTTTTATAATGTACGCCGGCAATGTTATACTTGGCATCGGCAATGCCTTTGTCATCATTTAAAACCCGGTAAAGCTCAATAGCTTCTGCCGACATATTAAGCGACCGCTCATGTTCGCCAATGATCATGGAAAATAGCGCGTAATTGCTCAGGCTTTTTGCAATTAAAGCAGGGTCGTTAATTTGCCGGCTAATGGTTAGTGCCTGGTTCGCCAGTTCTATACTTCGCTTTAAATTGTTGGTCCTGCAGCTGTATGCTTCGTTAAGCAGGGACGTAACTCGTTCTCTATTATCCTGTTGCGGCGATAACTTCATATTTACAATACGCGTAAAAAGTTAGCGGGGTTTACCGTTTAAATTAATTTTAGGGCGAAAAGAGTTGTTTAAACCCCTCTCAGGAATAAAACTACAAATATTTATAGAAAAATATTGTAACTTGAAGTAAATAATTGTGCAAATAAGACAAAAATCTATTGTCTAAAATAAACTGGTCTGCAGGCTTGCCAAGGGTGCATAAGCCGGGACATCAGCCCCGCTGATATGATATACCGCCGTTTCATGATAGCGCGAAGCGACAATTATTTCTGCACCGCGTGCATGGGTGGTAAACAGGTTATGTACCAGATCAGGGTCATTATTATCTTTCGACAAGTGGGCCAAAAACAGGTGGCTCATGTAAGCCGGTTTATAATCCATAAATAAATTGAGCGCCTGTTTGTTGGACAAGTGCCCCTTGCCGCCACGGATGCGTCGCTTTAAATGGTAGGGATAGTTGCCGCGCTCTAATAGCTCTTCGTCATAATTGGCTTCAAGAAAAGCCGCGTGGCATTGCTGAAAATGATGGATCAGGTTCTCGCAAACAGCGCCCAGATCCGTAAATACGCCCACCTTGATATCGCCGCAGGCTATGGTAAAACTATGCGGGTGCGCGGCATCATGCAGCTTGATAAAGGGGGTAATCAGCAAATCACCTATTTGAACGGTTTGTTCGGCAATAAATTCTGATACCAGTTCGTCCTCTAACCTTAAACCGCCGTGTTGCATAGTAAGCGCGGTGATATACACCGGTAGCTTGTATTTTTTTGCCAGTACGGTTAAGCCACGGATATGGTCTGAATGCTCATGCGAAATAAAAATGGCCTTTATCTTACGCATGGATAAACCCAGCCGCGCCATACGTGTTTCTGTTTCGCGGCAGGAGATGCCTACATCAACCAGCACAGCCTCGTGCTCATTACCAACGTAATAGCAGTTACCATTGCTTCCGGAATTTAACGAGGCTACAAATAAGGACATCTATACAAATTAACCTGTTTTTGGGCTTTGATAAAAATTTAACTTTAAATTTATTTGGTTAATAGGCCTAAGCCCGGGGCATTACTTAACACATATTTACTGTCCTTAAATTCGGGTGTTTTATAGGGGTTGTTAGTGGTTAAAAATGGCCCGTCAATATCTGCCCAATCGCACAGGGGGGCAAGGGCTGCCGCGGCTAACGATGCACAACTGGTTTCGCTCATACTGCCTATCAGCACTTTTAAGCCAAGTTCCCTTGCTTTAGCAATCATTTGCTTTGCTTCATACATTCCTGCCGATTTCATGAGCTTTACATTAATGCCATGATAAATGCCTAAGGCTTTGTCCACATCGGCGAGACGCTGCACGGCTTCATCGCCTATAATGGGAATGGGGCTGCGCTCTGTTAACCAGCCATTACCAGCCACATCGGTTTTAAGCATGGGCTGCTCAACCAGTACTACGCCCTGCTCGTGCAGCCAACAGATCATATCCAGACTTTGCTGCCGGTCTGTCCATCCCTGGTTGGCATCAACATAAATAGGTACATCCGTAACCGACCGGATAAGTTTGATCAGCTCTTTATCGTTATCACGCCCCAGCTTTACTTTGATCACCTTAAAGCCTTCGGCCTCTTTTACTTTTTCAAGGAAAATATTGGGTTCGGCTATCCCTACGGTGTAGCTGCTTACAGGCATTTTTGCAGGATCACTGCCTGCCAGCAGCCAACAGGGTTTGTTTAGCAATTTACCTTCCAGGTCATGCAGGGCAATATCTATAGCGGCTTTAATTGCAGGGTTGCCGGGCGCTATGCCGTCCAGGTAATGAATGATCCCTGCAAAATCAAATGGGAACTTAAATTGGTTAAGATCTACCTTGTTTAAAAATGCAGCGGCACTTTCATGGCTCTCGCCCATATATGGCACCATAGATGCTTCGCCATAGCCTATGTGGCCCTCATGTTCAAGTTGTACCAACATAATGGGCGTTGAGGTACGCGAAAACCTGGCTATGGTAAACGGGTGCTTTAATTCAAGCTCGAACGGTTGGTAAGTCAGCTTCATAGTATCGTTTCGCTCAGCGCGGTTAAATATTTGCCCATTTGCCCGCGGTTATCCATCTTGCCTGTTATCCACTCTTTAGCCGGTGGCCGCCTGATCTCCCAGCGGTTGTCTTTTACAAAAGTCATCAATTCATCCAATCCATCTTCGGCAAATTGCAGGATGGTATAATCCCACTTACTGTAAAAGGCAAGCATCCAATTAAACTCATCATCAAGTGTGCCTGCCTTTAGCAAATCGTTCAATATTCGGTAAGCCTCAAACATGGTTTCATCATCCAGTTGCGGAATGTTGGTTAACAGGTTAGGCTCGGCCAAATAATACCAGTTTAAAAAGATCAACCTTTTTAAAGCCTCTGTTTTAACCGTGTCGTCATCGCTGGTATTGTATAAACTTAAGTATTGGTTGTGGAGAGACCTGTAATCAGCAAATAAAATGGGAGAGTCCAAAATTTCGGGCGACACATTACCGGCGTGAGCATAAGTAAAAACCGATTTTGCCGATAGCCGCAGTTCATTATCTGAAAGTTCACGAAGCGAATTAGTCATATCCAAAACATAAATCTCAAAGCTAAATTATTCTTTTTAAAATGATGGCTATCTTTGCCGCCTATTGCGCGTGACAGTTGACTCACCCGGTCTTTGCTTCGCTGATCGGGGTGAGTAAAATAAAACGGCGCACTAAACATTAAAATATGCCTGTAAAACCATACGCCCCGTTCGAAACCTCAAACTTTAGCAATAAAACCTGTTTTTTAACCGGGCAAGCGCTTAAGAGCGAAGAAGAAAAGATCCAGGTATTTCCGCAATGGTTAATGAGCCTTTATGATCTTGAGGAAAAGCCTTTTAAGCTGCTGGACGAGAGCATGGCCACTTACAAGGATATCAAGCTGCCCTGCTCGGCGACAGTTAATGAAGTTTATTTAGAACCACTGGAGGCAGAGATCTCGGCGGCGTTTAACGGCGGATATGATGCCGTTAAAGCTTTAGACGAACTTAAACTTTTTCAGTGGGCAGGCAAGTTGTTATACGGGATCATCTTTAACGAGATCCAGGCCGGTATCCGTCAGCAATTTGCGCAGGGCGAGGAGTTTAATATTTCGCAGTCTATCATTCATAAATTCAGCAACCTGCATTTAATGCTGCAAAGCATTAACCTGCCGGTGTTTTTTGAAGATTTTAAGCCCTACAGCATCTTCTTATTCAGGGTTGATAATAACGAGCAGGAGTTTGGCTATCGCGATGAGATCAATACGCTTACGTTTTCATTGCGGATAAAGGATTTTGGTTTGATCATCTGTTTCCAGGATAATGGCGCCAACCAGCAATATCACCGCGAGATTTTAGATAAGATAGCTGGCCAGGTATTACACCCTATACAGTTTGAGGAGTTTAGCGGGCGGGTTTTTTATTCGGCCTACCTGTTTAACCGCCTGCCGGAATATAATCTTTTACCCGTTGCTGATGAGTTATACATTGAAGCCATGCCCTTACGCGGCATGAGCAGCAAGCCGATGTTTGACCATTGGCAAAACAAAATATACGGGCAGGTGCTTGAAAACTTCTGGAAAAACTGGGGCTTCCTATTGTTAGAGATCATTAAAAATCCCGAAGAACCCATGAGCTTTCTATTTGACGCCGACGGCAATTTTGTTGATTCCGCCTCTATCGAGCTTGCCCGCTAAGGGAGTGAATAAACTGACCCAATACATCCGGGTGCAAAATCGCAGTTATAAAAATTCCGCATAACGCGCCGAAAAAGTGCGCGTCATGGTTAACGTTGTCGCGCGCGTGTTTTGAAGCAAAATGGCAGTAAACCAGATACAGCACACCAAATATTATTGCCGGGATGGGGAATGGGAACGGAATGATCATCATCTTGGTCATGGGATCATATAAGATAAAGCTGAAAATAACAGCACTTACCGCGCCCGATGCGCCAAGGCTATGGTAATAATAATCATCCTTATGTTTTACTACAGATGGCAGATCGCTCAATATCAGGCTGGCTATGTACAATACTGCAAATTGCCAGTGCCCTATGCGGGTTTCTAATACAAAGGCAAAGAAATAGTAAGACAACATATTAAAAAACAAGTGCATCCAGTCTTTATGGATAAACCCGCTTGTTAGTAACGTGTACACATTTTTATTGCGGTACACGCTGTAAGGGTGCATCATTAATTTGCCATACAGATCTTCATTACTAAATACCCACAAAGTCGCGCCGATAGTTAATGCAAAAATAAATGAGGCGACTGGCGCAAATGTTATATATTCTATCATTTCAGATCAAGTTTAGCAGGCTGCATTAAGCGGCCCACCGGGTAGCGAAGATATGTTTTTTCAAAATAAGGCGAATTGCGATATACAAAATATAACTGCGCCTCAGCGCTTTTGGATATTGCCGGGTTCTTCGCTTTTTCGTCTTCCAGTTTTTTACGTAAGTCCGGATCTTTTTTAAGCAGGTCGGCAGCTACATCCTCAAAAACATAAGATGAAAAATATTCCTTTTCGGATAACACTGAATCAAAAAAGTTCCAGGCAAAATAGGAGTCGACACCCTGCGGCTCCAGCGTTTCAACAATAAAGCGGTTAAGCGCCTGGTTGGTGTAAACTACATAGTCGCCGGCGTAAAATTTGATGTTTAGGTTAACCGGTGTAAGCTTAACCCCGGTATGCGGATAATGGCCCTCATAGGGTTGTTTGGCCGTTTTATAATCGGCTATGTAATACATCTGCACCTGTAAGGTGGTATCATGCGCAAGCGGGCGCATGGCTACTTTATTCAGTTTGTACAGGTCTATAACCTTGCCCCAGGCCTGCGGAATGATGTAGGCTATGGGTTTATCTACTGTCGCGATAGCTACATAATTGTCAAAATACTTTATGGGTTTGGTGTAAGGCTTGCTACGGTCATAGTATAGGCGGGTTAAACCGCTCACCTCGCTGGGTTTATAAGCGGCGGTAAAACCTTTAAAGTTCAGTGTGTCATAATGAACAGTGTCGGGTGTCCAGTTCAGGGCAAATGTCTTTTGGTTTTTTACCTGCTCATCGGCTTTGGCTTTTACCTCGCCAATCATTTTGGCATCGCGTTCGTTAATGTCTACCAGGGCCTGCATAAAATCATAGGTGGCGTAAACGCGCTTATCAAACGCCTTGAGCATATGGGTTTCGGTAATATAGCTGATGATATTATGCTGCGATGTATAACCCGTAGCAAACCGTGGCGTCTCCAAAAAACTTGCAATACCCGAGTCGGGTGTGTTCTCTTCGCTCTCCACATAAGGGGTCATTTCAAACCCGCTTTTTTTCATGCGCTTGTACAACTCGGGCGATAATGTCTTTGAGGTATATTCAGCCAGGATGGGGTTTTGCTTGTCCTTTTGTGTCTCTATCAGCGTCATTACATATTGGTAATCGGCACCATCGCTGGTATGGTTATCCAGGAAGATCTCGGGCTGCCAGGTATTAATGATCTGTTCTAAGGCCAACGTATTGCGGCTATCCGCCTTAATAAAATCGCGGTTCAGGTCTAAATTGCGCGAGTTGCCCCTGAAGCCATAAGCGCTCGGCCCGTTTTGGTTTATGCGGCTAAGGCCGCGGTTTAAACTGCCGTCAATATTATAAAGCGCTACCATGCAGATCACCACGTTTTTAGGCAACGTGTTCTTTTTTAGCAGGTCGCGGGCAAGCATCATGCTGGCATCAATGCCCTCGGGTTCGCCGGGATGGATACCATTGTTAATGAGCAGCACGCGCTTGTTTTGTTTTTTGATCAACGTTGGGTCAAAAATCCTATCGCGCGATAATACCACCAGTGTTAAGGGCTTACCAATATCCGTCATACCGTAATTGATCAGCTTCATCTGCGGGTTGGCCTGCGCCAGCTTGGTATAATAGCTGATCACCTCGGGATAGGTGGCACTGTAATTTTTATCCTTGCTTAACTCAAACGGCGTTAATTGTGCCCTGGCTGTAACAACGGTTAAGCAGGCAAATAGCGCCAGTATTCCTGTTTTCATAAATGATTTTGAAAAGATGATGTCCCGTTATAGGATGTATTATTCGTTTAACCCCGTTATTTCTGCCTGTGTTTTTTTAGGAAGGCTTTTAAACACAAGGTCGTAAGAATGGTCGACCATTTCAAGCAGTTGTTTGTGTGTTAAAGAGCCGTTCATAAAAACGGTGTTCCACATTTTTTTGTTCATGTGGTAACCCGGTTGCACTTCGGTGTAGCGTTCGCGCAGTTCAACGGCCAGTTCCGGGTCGCATTTTACATTAAAGCGGTCGCCTTCTTGTAAGCCTGTAATTAAGAAGATCTTGCCGCCTACCTTAAAAACCAAAGTATCCTCGCCAAAGGGGAACCCTTCGGTGGCACCGGGTTTTTCCAGGCAATGATCACGCAATTCTTCTATGTTCAACGCTTAATTTATCCGTTTGATGTATGACGTAGGGTTACCGAAGTTATACTTTACGCCGATAAAGATCTGCCGGTATTGATCGGGCGAATCGTTCCTGAATTTGCTCGGCGGATCGGCATAACCATCCAGGCCCTCGCCAAAAGTATAATTGTGGATATAACCTATCTGTATGCCAAGATAAGGTTCGGCCCATTCGTTATAGATCTTAAACTCATACCCGAAACGCAGAGGTACCATGAAATTTAAACTGCTGTTTTTACCTGGAAAGACGTAGCCGCCGACAGGATAGCCGGTAGGCAGTAAATTTGTACGTTGTATAAACGCCATATTGTTATTGATAACGCCAACACCGGAACCGATGTAAAAATCTTTTACAGCGTCTAAAAAATCGCTGCGGCTGTAATCAATTATTTCGCCAAGTGCAAAGTCAACATGTAAAGCAAGTGCTATGTAATGGTTATTGTATTCCCGCCTGTTAGGGTCTGTAACGATGCTGCCGCCCGATAGGCCGCCGGCCTGCAATTCAAGGCCAAGTGATGTGTATGGTGAAGCGTTATAATACCCGGTAGCGTTAACGGTGATGCCGTTGTTTGCTTTCTTCAAATCGTCGTAAGGTGTGTTAAAACTGCCAAAAAAGCCAACACCGTAAGGAGTGTAGTTGTAACTATCCTGGGCCCTTGATATCAGCCCTGAAAAAACTAAAATAAAAAGTAGTAAAGCTTTCCTCAAAACCAAATATTAATCAATCTTTATACGCATTAATTAGCTAATAAGGTACCAAGATAATAATTTCAAAGATATGAACTTAAATTCGATGATAGAATTTACTGTAAAAGAGCGTTTTTTGCGCTATGTGACTATAGATACACAGTCAGATCCCGGTTCAAAAACGTATCCGTCAACCTTAAAACAGAAGGACCTCGGGGCGCTTTTGGTGAAAGAATTATTAGCCATGGGCGTAAATGACGCGCATTTAGACGAGTTTGGTTACGTGTATGCCACCATCCCCGGCAACACCGAAAAAAAGGATGTACCTGTTATTTGCTTTTGCTCGCACATGGATACCTCGCCCGATTGCAGCGGCGAAGGGGTAAAGCCAATTGTGCATGAAAATTACCGGGGGCAGGACCTGGTATTGCCCGACGACCCTACACAGGTACTGCGAATGAGCGAGCACCCCGACCTGAAAAACCAGCTCAATAACGATATTATTACCGCCAGCGGGACAACTTTATTAGGTGCTGACAACAAAGCAGGGGTAGCCGAAATTATGGATGCCTGCTATCAGCTGATCAATCACCCCGAAATAAAACATGGTACCATCAGGATATTGTTTACACCCGATGAAGAGATAGGCCGTGGCGTTGATAAGGTGGATATTAAAAAGCTGGGCGCTTATGCCGGTTATACTATTGATGGCGAAAGTGCCGGCAACATGGAGAACGAAACATTTAGCGCCGATGGTGCCAGGCTGATCATTAACGGGGTGAGCTCGCACCCCGGTTTTGCTAAGGATAAAATGGAAAGCGCCATAAAAATAGCATCGATAATTGTGGCGATGTTACCGTTTGAGTTGTCGCCGGAGAATACGGATGGGATGGAGGGCTTTATTCACCCGGTTAGCATCAGCGGGCATGTTGAGCAGGCTACGGTTGATTTTATAATCCGTGATTTTGATGCGGAAAATTTGACCAGGTACGCCAACGAGATCAGGAAAGCAACCGAAGAGGTGTTGGAAGATTTCCCCAACTCGACCTATGAGTTGCAGGTAACAGAACAATACCGCAACATAAAACAAGTGCTTGATGAGCATCCGCAGATTGTTGAATACGGTATGGAAGCCATCAGGCGCGCCGGGTTGGATGCCAAACTATGCAGTATCCGCGGCGGCACAGATGGCTCAAGGCTGTCATTCATGGGATTACCCTGTCCCAACATCTTCGCCGGCGAACACGCGTTTCATGGCAAGCAGGAGTGGGTATCTGTACAGGATATGCAGAAAGCGGTTGAAACCATTTTGTATTTAAGCACTATTTGGGAAGAGAAGAGTTAATCCTCTCTTATACAGGAAAAAATGTCATTTCGAAACGAAGTGAGAAATCTTAAACGACATGCTGCGGATCGCATGTATAAGATTTCTCACTCGTTCCTCGTATCGAAATGAAAACTTGACTTACCTATTTCAAATTATTACACTTATTGCTTTCATACCAGTTTAGCCACCCGGTTTTATTTAGTTCGAATATTTTAAGATCGGAATAACCCGCATTACCGGCTTTGTCGGCCTTAATGGTTGATGGGGCATGCTTAGTAATAAACTTTAAGGCGCGATAGAACTTACCGTCACTTATAGTTAATGTATCCTTATTGGCGTGTTCTGTTACATATTTTTCGGCAATAGCTATCTTCTTAAAGAACCTGCGTTTAAAGTGCGCGTTTTCTTTGCATGGATTGGCTTTCCCGGTTATGATGTAAGATGAACCGGTTTGTTCGTCGCGGTTACGTTTAACATACCCGCGAATGTTTACCTCGGCAAGACTGGTAGGTTGCTCTTGCATTACTACGTTATACTTTTCGTGAGCTGCCTTAAATGATTGCGTCCCGTATCCAAGATTGGTAAATGTTATCAAAGAGTCTTTATTAACCAAGGCGTGATACCTGCCATTTGTATCGGTTTTGGCAACGCCACGGCTTCCGTTGTAAACGTTAGCGCCACTTATTGCTTTGCCGTTGTTATCGGTAACTATGCCGCTTATTGTTATCAGATCATTTGTTGATTTGCTGCCGTTCTGAATGTTCAAATCCGCAACTTTACCCTGTAAAAGCTGTTCTTTATTTCCAATAGGATTATCCTGAACTTCTTTACCGGTGATTGGGTACGATGATCCCTTAGCCGGCTCATTTTCTGCAATGTCGCGTGGTAATTTTTTCAAGGCATCACTGACGCTGCCGCCTTTATATTCTTTAGCATTAACCCGGGCTATTAACTTTGCATCACCTTTTTCAGCTATTTTTCCGTCGCTGTCAACTTTTATACGCTGTACCTTCTTCAGGATGTCAGCTAACGGCGCAGATTTTTTAACAGATTTGCTCTTAGCAATGTATGCAGGTTTTTCAAGTATAGCTTTGCTTGTGTCTTTTGATATTGTAGCAGGGGTTACAGGCTGTGGTTGGGCTTTGTGTGTAACCGGCGGAACATTGTTTGCATATTGAAGCTGCTTTTGTTTATGAGCAGAGAACCAGTAACCTGCACCTACCGTCAGCAATAAACAAGCCGCAATAGGTATAATGCGCCACAGCAATAGCTTATTTCTTTGCTTTTTGGCGACGCGTTCATTTAGTCTTGATCTAAGGTCTGAAAAGCTCTGAGCAGGGAAAACGCCTTCTTTTTCGTAGCCGTCAAGGGCATCGGTAAAGAAAGGGTCGTCCTGTGCTTCTCGTTCAATTAGGTGCATGGCCTTATTATCAAGCTTACCTTTAAGGTACTTGTCAATTTGTTGTATGTTGTTATTCTTATCGCTCACGGTTCTTCTCCACACAAATTTTTAAATTTCGTTTACCATTCTGGATATAGCTTTTAACCTCATTAAGCGTATACCCTGTTTCTTCAACAATTTCTTTGTAGCATTTCTCTGCCAGGTAAAATAACTGGATACTTATTTTTTGTGCCGATGGTAACTTTTCTTTGCAGCGCTCAAGCAATTGCATGTCGCCCTCCTGCTCCTCATACAGATGCGTATCATCAACAAATTCCATAAAGTCAGGCAAAGTTTCGGTAGGCATTTTTTTATCAGAGCGCAATTGCATCAGGCAAAAATTACGGCTTAGTACATGCAGCCAGCTTTTAAAGTTTTTTATTTCATGCCGCTGTGCTTTATCAATCAGTTCTTCAAAAATTTGCATCACGGCATCTTTGCTCAATTCCTCGTCGCGCAGATATTTAAGGCAAACGCCATACACCAGGTGCATGTATTTTTCATAAAGCGATGCCAGCGTTTTTAAATCGCCGTTTTGCTTATACGCCAGTAATAGCCTTTCGTCGGCTAAATCAATTATGGTGGCTTGGCTTTTTAAGAAGTTCATGCAGAGCTACAAAATAATTTTTTTAAATGATTTATGGAAATCATCAATAGGATGCATCATACCTGCAAAATCCATAAATCTTAAAAAAATAATTATGAGAAATTATTTGATCATGCTTTTAGCCCTGGTAACATTTACCGGCTTTGCAGCGCCAGCCGAAAAATCAAACAGAACGACCCATACCCGTGGCCATAAATTAACAACCGTAAGGGGTAAAATTGCCGACGCTATGTCGGGCGAAGCAGTGGTCGGCGCTACCGTTTCTGTAGACGGTAAAGTAATAACCCGGACTGATGTTAATGGACAGTACAAGATAAAGGTGAAAGAAAAAACAACGCTGACTTTTGCCTGCATTGGTTATACCGATCAAACTATACAACTCAGGCCCGGGCAAACTACACTAAATATAAACCTGATAGTTAAAGAAACCGCATTAAATGAAGTGGTTGTACGTGGTTATGTTAAACGTAATCGCGACGAACAGACCGGTTCATCATACATCATCACCGGGAATAATCCGGTTGCCAATAACGCGGTAGCTGCCCCAAATGCTAAAAAGGACAAAAAATCTAAAATTAACGGCAAGGAATATAATGGCGGCAATGCCGGCGAAGCCCTGAAAAGATTGCCGTCCGGCATTAGGGATCAGGGAATTATTGGTTATAACAACCGTGCCGTGCCGGGTAATGAGTCATACGCCGGTATTGCAGAAAATCAATTTATTGACCCTAAAACTACGCCGCTGTCAACCTTAGCTGTTGATGTTGACGGCGCGTCATATTCTAATGTTCGCAGGTTTATTAATAGCGGACAACTGCCGCCAAAAGACGCCGTGCGTATTGAAGAACTGATCAATTATTTCAAATATAACCTACCTGAACCAACCAGCGGCGATCCGGTAGCAATTCAGACCGAACTTGCTGCCGCGCCCTGGAACCCTCAACACCAATTGGTACGGATAGGGCTAAAGGCAAAAAACGTAAAGACCGACAAATTACCGCCGTCAAACCTTGTGTTTTTGATAGATGTGTCAGGGTCAATGTTTGAGCCTAATAAATTACCCTTAGTTAAAACATCAATGAAAATGCTGGTTGATCAACTAAGACCTATTGATAACGTAGCAATCGTAGTTTATGCCGGCGAAGTTGGGGTGAAACTTGAATCGACCCCAGGCGATCAGAAAGATAAGATCAAACAGGTGATTGACCAGTTAGGCGCGGGCGGCAGTACAGCAGGCGGAGCGGGATTAATGATGGCTTATGAGGTGGCCCAGAAAAACTTTATTAAAAAAGGTAATAACCGCATCATTTTATCAACCGATGGCGACTTTAATGTCGGGGCGTCAAGCGATAAGGATATGGAGCAGTTAATTGAAGAAGAGCGTAAAACAGGTATTAGCTTATCGATACTTGGCTTTGGTATGGGCAATTACAAAGACAGCAAAATGGAACTGCTGGCTGATAAGGGCCACGGTAATTATGCTTATATTGATAACATTACCGAAGCTACAAAATCAATGGTGAGCGAATTTGGCGGTACTTTATTTACCGTAGCAAAGGATGTAAAACTACAGGTTGAATTTAATCCGGCCAAAGTACAGTCTTACCGCTTGTTGGGATATGAGGACAGGTTGATGGCGAAGGAAGATTTTAACAACGATACCAAGCTTGGCGGCGATATGGGGGTGGGGCATACGGTTACCGCCTTGTATGAAATTATACCTGTTGGCGTTAAGGATAGCTTTACGGCAAGTGTTGATCCGTTAAAATACCAGAAAACGCCAGCGTCTGTTCACAATAACAACTCGAACGAGGTCATGACCATTAAGTTCAGGTACAAAAACCCCGATTCTGATCGAAGCAAAATGCAATCAGTAGTAGTTAACGATAATCCGACGGATAAAACATCCGACGATTTCAGGTTTGCCGCGGCAGTGGCCGAATATGGTATGCTGTTGCGCGAATCGGAGTTTAAACAAAACTCAAAGTTCGATCAGCTGATCACTATGGCTAAAAGCGCTAAGGGCAAGGACGACGACGGCTACCGGGCCGAGTTTATCCGCCTTGCGGAAAGCACAAAAAATATGATGAAAACAACTGATGTAACTGCCGCCAAATAAGCGGGCATCGATAGGCTTTGTGCCGGTTCACCCTGAATCGGCACAAAGCATTATTGAACAATTTAATTTAGACTGACGGGGAGCATTGAACTTAAAATAATGCTTGCTAAATAATAAAAAACTATTGTTAACTTAGACTTACCCTAAACCTAAGTCTATCATGAAAACACTTGCCTCTTTGCCAATTAAAATTGGTGTGTTCTGTTTGTTTTTATCACTGTTTGCTTTTATCCCCCGTCAGGACGAACCTGTTGATAAACTGGTAACAATGCTACAACGCTGGACGGATAGCATCCCGCAGGAAAAAGTATACCTGCACATGGATAAACCATATTACGCTCTGGGCGATACCATCTGGTTTAAAGGCTATCTCACCATTGGCAGTAGGCACCAGCTTTCGGCATTAAGCGGGGCAATGTATGTAGAGTTGATCACCGAGAAAGACTCGCTTATTCAACAGCTCAAATTGCCGGTAACCTCGGGCATGGTGATGGGCGATTTTATTTTAGGGGATAATTATAAAGCAGGCAGCTACCGTATCCGCGCCTATACCCAATGGATGCGCAATGCCGGGCCTGAATATTTCTATGACCATACCTTTACCGTTGGCGATCTGCTGAGCAATAACATTGTAACTAAGGCGGATTATCAGTATAAAGACGAAGCAGGCAAGCCTGTGCTTACCGCGATGCTTAATTACGCAGATGACGATGGTAAACCCATCGGAGGCAAAAACATACACTACCAGATCGTAATTAATAAACAGGTCATGTGGTCGGCCAACGCTAAGACGGACGCGCAGGGTAACATGCCGGTAAGGATTGCAAACCCCAAAAACACCGACCTTACAGGCGCTTACATCACCACCGAATTAGACGGAAGCGATAAAAATACTGTAAAACGTGATTTCCCGATAAAGGCCATGCTTTCACAAAGCGATGTGCAGTTCTTCCCTGAAAGCGGTAACCTGGTAAACGGCATATCCTCAAGAGTTGCCTTTAAGGCGGTAGGCATTGACGGATTAGGGTTAGACATTAAAGGAATCGTAACCGATAATGAAAATAAAAAGCAGGCCGAATTTACCACCCTGCATGCCGGTATGGGCAGTTTCCCCTTCAAACCCGAAGCGGGTAAAACCTACACGGCCAATATTACTTTTGCTGACGGTACTACAAAAGCTATTCCCCTGCCCAAAGCGACAGATGAAGGTTATGTTCTCAGTGTTTACCAGCCCAATAAGGATAGTGTATTGGTGCGGATCCACGCGTCACCAAAAAATCAAAACAGTAACATCAGCCTGGTAGCCCATACCAATGGCGAAGTGATATTTGCCGCGCCGGTAAAGATAGCAAACGCGCTTACATCGGTTTGGTTGCAGAAAAAGTTGTTCCCAACCGGTATAGCGCAATTCACCATTTTCGATACCAATAACGAACCATTGAATGAGCGGATAGCTTTTATCAGGAATGATGACCGCATGCAGTTATCCCTTAAAGCCTCCAAAAACACCTACAGCAGTAAAGAAGCTGTACTGGCAGATATGGAAGTAAAAGACAGCAAAGGCAAACCCACCGCGGGCAATTTTAGTGTCGCGGTAATTGATGAAAGTAAAGTACCCATTGATGAAAGTGCCGAGAGTACCATCTTTTCAAACCTGCTCCTCACCTCCGACCTGAAAGGCTATGTAGAAAAGCCCAACTATTATTTTATAAAGGATAATGACGAAGAAACAGATAAAGCATTGGACAACCTGATGCTGACACAAGGCTACCGCAGGTTTGAATGGAAGGAATTGAACAATGTTGTTAGTACCAAACCTGTTTTTGATGCAGAGGGCCTCGGGGCTTCTATTTCAGGCAAGGTAACTACGCTGGGTGGTAAGTTATTGCCAAATGCTATGGTAAACCTGGTATCGGTTAAAGCAGGCATAGCCAAATCAGCCACAACAGATGCTACAGGTAGATTTAAGTTTGATAAAATATTTTTATTGGACAGTGTAAAGTTTGCACTTCAGGCCAGAACGGCTAAGAATAGCGATAAGGTGATCATCTCCTTAGACAGCATTCCTGCGGTGAAGATGAGCAGAAATCTTAACCTGCCCGATGTTAATACAAACATTGCGCAAACCTTAAAAACTTATCTCGACAATGGGAAAAAAGAAGATGAAATCAATGAAAAACTGGGAAGGCTTGACCAGGTACACAAGTTACGTGAAGTTAAGATCAGGGCGCAGAAAATTGCGCCGCCTGCTTATGCTGCGCAAGGAATGTTCCGAGTACCCGAGGGCCATTCTGATTTTACTTACATAGTAAAAAACCCTGAAAACTGTGCAACATTGGGGATTTGTTTACAGGGAGCATTACCTGGAGTAGTTTTTAAACCATACGACTTTATAGAAGACGATTTTCCCTACCATTACAATAATTATCCCTTTTGCCGTCAAACTAACGGCATGGGGCCAATGAAATTAATCATTGACGGAAACATTGTAATGAAGATGCATGATGTGGGAGACTTTTTTGATGACAATATCATAGAACCGGAAGATATTGTTAAAATTGACGTTATACGTACTAACCAGGCATTATTATCAACATTTGGTGGAGCCACTATATTGATCTATACTAAGCGCGGCATGATAAGACGAAGATATAATCCAAGCATTGTTAACATAACCCCTAAGGGCTTTAATAAAGTACGCGAGTTTTACTCGCCGCGATACACGCCGGGTAAAGAAAACAAATTGCCTGACCTGCGCACCACTATTTACTGGAACCCCTATTTAAAAACCAATGAGTCGGGTAAAACTTCATTCAGTTTTTTTAATGCCGATGGGCCCGGAACTTACAAGGTAGTGGTGGAGGGCATCAATGCTGATGGGCAGTTGGGCAGACAGGTGTATAAATACAGTGTGGAATAAACAGCTATCGTAAAAAATATCAAGTATACCTAAATGAAAAAATTGGCTTGCCGCTTACTGCTTATTTTATTTGTCTTTGTAAATGCGCATGCCATGGCCCAACAGGGTTATGCAATTTCAGGGACGATTAAGGACGAGAACAACCAACCGGTAAAAGGTGCTACCATTTTCATCAGCGGGTCGCAGAAAATAACCTCGGCCAATGATGCCGGCGAGTTTACATTTTATACCATACTACCCGGGTATTACAACCTGTCGGTAAAAATGTTAGGCTACCTTCCTTATTCGCAAAACATCGAGATCAAAGACAAACCTGCCGACCTGCACATATCCTTAAAGGTAAAAACAAATCAACTAAAAGAGGTAGTTATAGGTAAATCCAAAAGTAAAGACCTTTTTATGAGGGTTTTTAAACAGCAGTTTTTAGGCGCGACCGAAAATGGACAGGCTTGTGTTCTGCTAAACCCCGGCGCGGTAAACTTCAGCACAAAAAAAGAGTTTTTAATGGCCGACGCGGACGAATTCCTGGTGGTTGAAAACAAAAATTTAGGTTATAAGATCAGGTACATGCTCAAGAGTTTTTGGTACAACGCGGCTACTGACAGAACAGATTATAGTGGCGACGCTTTATTTGAGGAAATGCCCGGCACAGAAAAAATGAAACAGAAATGGGCAAAAAAGCGCCTTGAAGCTTATAACGGATCATTGGTGCATTTTTTAAGGGCTGTTTATACAAATACGGTACTTAAAGAAGGTTTCCTGGTTTACAAAACATACCCTAAACCAGCCAAAAATGCCAATGATAACCTGGTATATATTGACCCGCGGCCTGTAAAATTTGACAGCCTTTTTAACGTAGTAGATACCGCGTTCCTGACATTTAAAGCCATACCCTTATTGGTAAGATACGACCCGAAACAAGCCGCAAAAATTGTGGACAGAAAGGAGCTTTTTTCGTTAAAAGGAGTAACAATGACTGGTAAAAGTACCTTAATAAGCTTTCCGGGGAACGAGACGGCGATTGACCGTAAAGGAGTTTTTAAAGACTACGAGGGCATGAGCATTACCGGCGATTGGGGGATGAGCAGGCTGGGGGATAAGGTGCCGCTTGAGTATCAGCCGCCAAAATAGAAAGTAACACATCGCTTAGTTAACGTGAGTCCGGCATAAGAAAACTGCGATGTCATTTCGAACGAACCCAAGGAGCGTGGAGTTTTGGAGTGAGGAGAAATCTTGTACGCTATGCATTTTTGCCTTGTATTTTGTCAAAGATTTCTCTTTCGCGGCCTTCCCAAGTCCCTCCTCAAGCTCTATCGAAATGACATTTTTATTAATTCTAAATTATCGAATTTTCAATAATCTGATAAACAGTTGTTTGTGGGGCTTTTGGCTGTAAGTTTACTGACTTATCCTTTGTTTCAAAATGTATCATGAGCCGGAAATCAATAAATTAACTATTTCACTACCAGTTTATTGCAAAAACAGGTGTACCAACTGTTCCACTTGTATCACATTCACGTGGAACAGTTCACCATGCTTTTAGCCCTGTTCTTCCAGCATGTGGATGGTAAGGCGTTCAAACTCGGTGATAAAATCGGTATAGTGCTCGCCGGTGCCGGGTCCGCTAAAACCGGTATGGATCTTACGTACATCGCCTTTCCTGTCGATCATGATAGTAGTAGGGAACCCCAGGATCTTTGCCATCATGGGCAGGCTCTTGGCAGGGTCGCCATTAGCAGGAGTATAGCCGGTGATCAATAAAGGGTAAGGTATATTGAAGCGGGTTTTAAGTTGCTGCAACGTTCGCTGTGATTTTGCGAAATCGGTAGTGCGCTCATACGCCAGGCCAATAACTTCAACCCCTTTTGAATGGAACTTCTTGTAATAGTTGATCATGTAAGCGGTTTCGTCCATACAATTAGGGCACCATGAACCCAATATCTGCACGATAACCACCTTGTTTTTAAAACGCTCGTCGGTTAACGACACCTTTTTGCCGTTGATGTCTTTAAACGTAAAGGCCAGTTTCTTGTAACCGGGCTTAAGCGCGGTCAGCGAGAAGGCGTCAGGCAATTTGGCATTGGCGTCTCTAACACCACTCCAGTCGTCAACACTGGTAAGGCCGGCATAGAACTTTCCGCCCGTTATCTTGTCGCCGGTAATGTTAGCGGTAAACAGGTAGTTATGGCCACCGTCAAAAGTGGACAGGTACAGCTCATGGCCGGTAATAACACCTTCCAGAAAGCGGTAATCCCCGGTGGTTGACAGGAATGTGCCGGTAACCTTTGCGCCAACTTGCTTAAACTCACCCACAGTCAGGTCCGTTTTGCCATCACTCACAAAGGGAACGGACCATCTGCCGGTGATATTGGCTGCAGGTTTTTGCGGGGTCTTAAATCGCCATGGCGTATTGGGGGTAGCGGTAAAGTCCATGATAGTAAACTTGGTACCGCCATTCTTGATCCATTTACCGGTAAGTACACCCGCGCTTAGTTTTAACCTGAACTCGGAATCAAACAAAGGCATGTGGATGAAAACAGAATCGCCTTTATATTTTACATCTGTCACCTTAAAACGTTCGGCACCGTTAATAATAGCCAGACGGGTTTGCCCGGCAACAGTACTTACCTCGAAGTTAAAAGGGATCTCGACACCCGTGGCTGTTTTGCTTACACCGCGCCAGATGCCTGGTTTAAGTGTTGCCTGTGCGTATGCCAGGTTAAAAGCCAGTATGAGTAAAAGTAAGGTAAACAGCGATCTGATTTTCATGATAGATGATTTTATACACATCAAAATTAACGAAAACAGGTCGCTTTATTTCAGCACTTCGCGCGATATGACAATGCGTTGAATTTCTGAAGTACCCTCATAGATCTGGGTTATTTTGGCATCGCGCATTAAACGCTCAACGTGATACTCTTTTACAAAGCCATATCCGCCATGGATCTGTACCGCCTCAACCGTAGTTTTCATAGCTGTTTGCGATGCATATAACTTAGCCATTGAGCTTGCCTGTGCGTAGGGCAGACCTTTGTCTTTCAACCATGCCGCTTTCAGGCACAACAGGCGAGAGGCCTCAATTTCGATAGCCATATCGGCCAGTTTAAATTGGATAGCTTGCAGATCGCTCAGGGTTTTACTAAAAGCCTTACGTTCTTTAGCGTAATTTAAAGCCAGCTCATAAGCTCCCGAAGCTATGCCCAAAGCCTGCGCCGCTATACCGATACGCCCGCCGGCTAAAACAGTCATGGCAAACTTAAACCCGAAGCCCTCTTCACCTATCCGGTTTTCTTTGGGCACCTTAACATCATTAAAATGCAGCGAATGCGTGTCTGACCCACGGATGCCCATCTTATTTTCTTTAGCACCCACCGTAAATCCGGGCATGCCTTTTTCAACGATCAAAGCGTTGATGCCATGGTGTCGCTGGCTTGCATCGGTTTGCGCCATTACCAGGTAGGTTGACGCGGTACTGCCGTTTGTTATCCAGTTTTTGGTGCCGTTAAGCAGGTAGTGATCGCCCATATCAATAGCCGTAGTTGATTGTGCCGTAGCATCCGAGCCTGCTTCGGGTTCAGATAAGCAGAAGGCGCCTATCACCTCTCCCTTAGCTAAGGGCACCAGGTATTTCTGCTTTTGCTCTTCGGTGCCATATTTCTCCAAGCCGTAACACACTAACGAGTTATTAACCGATACCACAACAGATGCAGAGGCGTCTATCTTTGAAAGCTCTTCCATTACCAATACGTATGAAATAGCGTCCATGCCGCTGCCACTATACTTAGGCGAAACCATCATGCCTAAAAACCCCAGTTCGCCCATCATTTTAACTTGTTCTGCCGGGAATCTTTGGTGCTCATCCCGTTCTATTACGCCGGGTTTCAGCTCGGTTTGGGCAAAATCACGGGCAGCCTGGCGTATCATCAATTGCTCTTCGGAAAATTCGAAATACATTATATAGGTTATATAAAGTAAATATATTGATTATTATGCATGCATAGCAAAAGTTTAGGCCAAAAAAAAGAGAGCTTTTTTTGAAGCTCCCTTTCCCCTAATTAATTTAAACTATTGATTAAACCCAAAACAAAGAACAAAAAACCTCAGCTTGGGTGTCTGAGAATTCAATATTTATATGTTACCGCCTTGATATGTTTTCATAGGTATATGCAGGGCCAAACGGTATGAACAAATGTATTGCCATTAAATCATTACGACAATGACTTATTCGTCAGAATTTGAAAATAAAAGTTTGGCAATTTTTATTATTTTAGCTTTCCCGAAAGGCCCAATTATTATTAGATAGTAAACTTAAAATTGCCATAAACTATGCTATTAACTGATTTTGAATACCTGGATAACTCTGATAATGCATTTAAACGCAAAATTTCGCTCCAAATAAAACGACTAAGAAGGCAAAATCAGGTTACACAGGAGAAGTTTTATTCTGACACAAACATTAACATTGCCCGGCTTGAATCGGGTAAAATAGATATACGTATTGAAACCCTGCGCAAGGTTTGTTATTACTTTGATGTCTCTTTATCCGGATTTTTCAGAGGTATCTATTAAAATGCGGGCAAATCACTGCATAAAAACTATACAGGTTTCTGCTATTGTATACATTCAATGTGCCGTTTTAAGCACATTGCACTTAAAAGTAAGTGATAGTAATGCATAGCTAACTAATTAAAATACACTATAAAACATTGATTATTTGTATTTTAATATTTTTTTAAAAAAATAGCTTGTGGAATAACAAATGAAGGCTATATTTGCAGTCCCAAACGGAGTGGTAGTTCAGCTGGTTAGAATACATGCCTGTCACGCATGGGGTCGCGGGTTCGAGTCCCGTCCATTCCGCTAAAAAATAAAAGCCTTACTGAAAAGTAAGGCTTTTTACGTTTTATAACATTTTGCGATCTTCTTTAAGATTGAAAAGACAGGCGGCTGACCTAATTATTATCCCAGGTAAGTTTTTAACGTTCTTGTACGGGTGCTGTGACGTAATCTTTCCAAAGCTTTGTCTTTAATTTGCCTAACGCGTTCGCGGGTAAGGTTATATTTATCACCGATTTCTTCCAGGCTATGCGCGTGTTGGTTCTTCAAACCGAAAAACAATTCTAAAACTTCTCTTTCTTTTTCGCCAAGTACACGCATACTATCAGATATTTCAATGCTAAGCGATTCGTTCATCATTTCTTTGTCTGTTCCCGGCTCGGCACTTTGCAGTACATCAAGTAAGGTATTGTCTTCATCACTTGAAAACGGACTGTCATACGAAATATGTTTGCCCGTATGCGACAATGAATTACTCACCTTTTCAACGGTCAATTCTAAATCCTCTGCCAATTCCTCAGGTGTTGGCTGCCTTTCATAAACCTGTTCCAGTTTTGAAGCGGCTTTTGCGATCTTTGAAAGATCACCCACTTGGTTTAACGGTAACCGCACCATTCGCGATTGTTCACCTATTGCCGACAAGATAGACTGACGGATCCACCATACGGCATATGATATAAATTTAAATCCCTTTGTTTCGTCAAAGCGCTTTGCGGCTTTAACCAGGCCAAGGTTGCCCTCATTGATCAGGTCGCCAAGCGTCAGACCGGAGCTTTGGTATTGTTTTGCAACAGAAACCACAAATCGCAAATTTGCAGTCGTCAATCTTTCCAACGCAGCCATATCGCCCTCCCTGATTTTTTGAGTCAGTGTCACCTCTTCTTGTGGTGTGATCATTGGAATCTTTGCAATGTCTGACAAATACTGATTCAATGACGCTGTTTCACGATTGGTGATCGACTCACTTATTTTAAGTTGCCTCATTTTTTTGAAATATTTTAAGTGAATGATAAAGATTCAGTGCCTTAGAATGCGCGGAAAACAAAATGATTCTCTGAGAGATTTCAACTAAATAGTTGGTGCCTGCGGTAGAAAGGATATATAAAAATCTTTAACGCACAAAGATAAGCACAAAACAAAAAAAGAGTGTTGATTGGATGTCAAGAAGTTAAGAGCTTGAAATGACAACATTGCTTACCGGTTTCCGGTTTAGCTGTTTTATTGCTATGTTTATAGCCTATAAGCCATGATCAGATCAGTTTTTTATTTTTTTCTCCTTGTATTTATAGTTAATACAGGTGCCCTTGCACAAGTAAACGCCGACCGCGCACTTGCAAAAACAATTTTAACCAATAAAGATTTCGATACCGTGCAGGTAAAGGCAGTTAAGTTGCTGTCCGGCTTCTCGGCCGGTACGTCGTATAACGAGGTTTGGATCCGCGATTTTAATACGTTTATCAAAGGGTCGCTTAAAGCACATCCAAAAGAAGAGGTAAAAAAAATGTTGCTGATGTTTTTTAAGATCCAGGGAGATGACGGCAATATTGTAGACGGTGTAGTTGAAACCACCAAGGCAAATGTAGGCTATGATTATCGACATTCTGACCTGCTGCCGGGCTGGCAGGCACATAAAAACACAGTGGAGACTGACCAGGAATCATCTTTGGTTCAGGCCATTCGTAAATATATTGATGTTACCGGCGATGTGTCCATCCTTGATGAGCAGATAGGCGGTAAATCCGTGATCAGCAGGATAGAAGATGCGCTGAATTATATCATGAAAGACCGCTGGTCGGCAAAATATGGACTGGTTACCGGCGCGACTACCATTGACTGGGGCGATGTGCAAGCCGATGGTGGCTGGGGCGTCGCCATTAACAAAAAAACCAAATGGGCCATTGATATTTATGACAATGCCATGTTCGCTATGGCGATAAGAGATTTTATAGCTTTTAAACCCAAAGGTTACAAGACCGACAAGAACTGGAATGCCGTTGCCGCATCGCTCAAAGCCAATGTGCGTAAGTATTTGTGGCAGCCTGCGACAAACAAGTATATCCCGCACCTGTACCTTGAAGGCAGCCCGTTTCCTAAAGAGTTTAATGAAAATGAGATCCTGTATACAGGCGGTTCCATCTGTGCGATCCTGGCTGGTTTCAATACCAAAGCAGAGGTAATTGAGATCAACAGGCAAATGTTGGCCGCTGCGGCTAAAGAAAAATTTGCTACCATTGGCATGACGGTTTACCCGCCATACCCAAAAGAACTATATCCTAACGTTCCGCCTTACAACTACCAAAACGCAGGCGACTGGACCTGGTTTGGCGGCAGAATGCCCGAAGCATTGTTAAAGTACAACCTGGCCAAAGAAGCCTATGCGGATCTTACCCCAATGACGGATCGTACGATTAAAAACAACGGCTTTTTTGAATGGTATAATGTACAAACTGGTGCTCCAAGCGGCTCCGGCAGTTTCAGGGGCGAGGCCGGGGTGTTATATGACGCCATAGGGCAGTTAAAACAATGGGCAGCAAATCATAACCGGTAATTATTCTCATATTCAGGAATGAATTGAGTTTTCGGGACAGTATCTACTGCTTTCTTGAGTTGGGCTGGACAAAAATCCGCACATTTGCATATCTTCATATCAAACATGACACCAACGCAGGCCCTGCAAAAATATTTCGGATACAGTGAGTTCAGACACGAGCAGAAAGCTATTATTGAACATGTTTTAAGCGGCGGCGATGTAATGGCGCTGATGCCTACCGGTGGCGGCAAGTCATTATGCTATCAGTTACCTGCTGTGCTGTTAAACGGCTTAACTATTGTTATCTCGCCGCTAATCGCGCTGATGAAAGACCAGGTGGATAGCCTGAACGTAGCGGGTATACCGGCGGCGTTTTTAAATTCGTCGCAAAGCCCTGACGAACAAAGTCGCATCATTACCAAACTGAACAGTAACCATATTAAACTTTTATACCTGGCGCCCGAGCGGCTGTTTGGGTCAGGCAATAAACTGGTTGATTTTTTACGGTCGCTGCCGGTTCCGGTCGCGCAAATAGCTATTGACGAAGCACATTGTATCTCGCATTGGGGGCACGATTTCCGTCCGGAGTACCTGATGCTGGCAGGACTGAAAGATCATTTTCCGAATATCCCGGTAATAGCTCTTACCGCTACTGCTGATAAGCTAACGCAAAAGGATATCCTTGAGAAGCTGAACCTTAAACATCCGGCTGTATTCATCTCTTCGTTTAACCGTGCCAATATTACCTATCGGGTCAACCCAAAAAGAAATAGCTTTGACCAGCTACTTGATTTTTTAGGAGATAAGAAAGACGAATCAGGTATTATTTATTGCCTGTCGCGTAAATCTGTTGAAGCTTTGGCTATAGACTTAAAAGCTCAGGGTTACTCGGCCGAGGCTTATCATGCAGGCCTTGATAACGCCACAAAGGCTCGCAATCAGGAAGCATTTTTGCGCGATGATGTAAAGATCATTGTGGCTACCATAGCTTTCGGCATGGGTATTAATAAATCAAACGTGCGCTACGTGGTGCATATGGATATGCCTAAAAACATCGAGGGCTATTACCAGGAAACCGGCCGCGCGGGCCGCGATGGTTTGGCATCGTCCGCGCTGCTGTTTTATTCGCCAGGCGATGCCATCAAGCTGAAAAGTTTTGTGGCTATTGATGGCGACCCTGAACAAACGCAGGTAATGCTGAGCAAGCTGAACGATATGGCTAAGTATTGCCAGTTGCCCACATGCCGCCGTAAATACCTGCTTAACTATTTTGATGAGCAAGCACCCGACCATTGCGGCTCGTGCGATGTTTGCCTGAGCGAGATCACCACGTTCGATGGAACGGAGATAGCTCAAAAGGCATTGTCTGCGGTATACCGATTAAAAGAACGCTTCGGCACTACTTACGTGATCGATTTTTTGCGTGGATCAAAAAACGAGAAGATCCGCCAAGAGCATAAAGAAATAAAGACCTATGGCGTGGGTAAAGATATCAGCAAAGCCGATTGGCAGCGCTACATCCGCGAGCTGGTTGCGCTGGGCTATCTGAAGTTTACAGAAACCGAATACCCGGTATTGACCCTCACCTCAAAAAGCGAGGCTGTTTTAAAGGGCTTGCAAAAGGTAGATCTGGTGGCTACGCAAACCATGGAAGAGGGCCCTACTGAAACGTTGCCGTTTGAAAACCAGCTGTTCAGTATCCTTAAAAACATCCGCAGGGATATTGCTACGAATGAGAATGTACCGGCCTACGTCATCGTATCAGATGCTACGCTGATGGAGATTGCTACATACCTGCCACAAAGCTTAGACGAACTGCGCTTTATTTCCGGCTTTGGCGATGTTAAACTGGCAAGATATGGTCGCGAATTTGTTAATCCCGTAAAGGTATATACTCACGAGCGGGGTTTAAACTCAAGGATCGCTAATAAAAGCCGAAAACGAGAACGTAAACCTAAAACGGAACGAACGCCTACACCCCGTAGCAGCGATACCCGCAGGGCGAGCCTCGAGCTTTACAAAAAAGATAAAAGCATTGCCGAAATTGCCGCGGAACGCGGACTTAACGTATCTACTGTCGAAAGCCATTTAAGTTTTTTTGTTGAGTCCGGCGAATTGGACGTGTCGGAAATGGTATCGCCGGATAAGATGCCTGCTATACAAGATGCCATTGAAAGCTATGGCGCCGAGCGTCTTGCCCCGCTAAAAGAAATTTTAGGCCCCGATTTTAGTTACGGCGAAATAAAGGCCGTATTGGGTTGGATAAACAGAAATCAATAACTTTGGTTTACTAATAAGGGGGTGTCACTTTGAGCCTGTCGAAGGGTGAGCGTAAAGGCTCGTCCGCATCCTTCGACGAGCTTAGGATGACAGCCAAATACACAATGGACATGACCACTACCGAACAATTATACCAACATTACCTGCAACACCCGGTTATCAGTACCGATACTCGTAAAATAGCGGCAGGCAGTTTGTTTTTTGCCTTAAAGGGCGATAAGTTTGATGCCAACACATTCGCGCAGCAGGCTATTGAAGAGGGTGCTGCTTTTGCTATAATAGATAACCCGGCATATCAGGTTAATGAGCAATGCCTGTTAGTGGCCGATGTATTAACTGCTTTGCAGGACCTGGCACGCCACCATCGCAGGCAATTAACCATTCCCGTTGTGGGGCTTACGGGTACTAACGGTAAAACTACTACCAAGGAATTGATCAACGCGGTGTTGTCACAGCATTTTACAACACTGGCTACGCAGGGTAACCTGAATAACCATATCGGTGTGCCTTTAACCATTTTAAACATTAATGCATCGCACCAGGTGGCCGTGATAGAAATGGGGGCCAATCATATTAAAGAAATCGAACTGCTATGTAGTATTTCACAGCCCACACACGGCATGATAACCAATGTTGGTAAAGCGCATTTGGAGGGCTTTGGCAGTATTGAGGGAGTGAAGATAGGCAAGGGAGAGTTATACGATTTCCTGTCACAGAATGGTGTCGCTTTCATTAACAGTAATAATCCTATTTTGATGACTATGCAGGCCGCGCGCAAGTTTGCTGTTCCGCCGGTGTTTTATGGCGACGCTATTGACGACCTGGTTAGCGGCGAGATCACTGAAAACGCACCATTACTCTCCCTGCAATGGACCAACAACAGCACAGGCGAGAGCCATAATGTTAAAACCCAGCTTACAGGTGTTTACAATCTGGATAACATATTAGCGGCGATAAGCATCGGCATTTATTTTAAACTGACACCGGCCGAGATCAATGCCGGTATTGAGGGGTACCAACCTAAAAACAACCGGTCGCAAATTGTGCAGACCGTTACTAATACGCTGATCTGCGATTACTATAACGCCAACCCGAGCAGTATGGCGGTGGCTATAGAGAATATCGGTAAAATAACCGCGTCGCGTAAAGTTTTGATCCTGGGCGATATGTTCGAGTTAGGGGAAGAGTCGGTTGAAGAGCATAAAGCTATCATCGAAAAAGCATTGGCTACAGAAGTGGATGAGCGGATCTTTATCGGGAAGGACTTTGCCAAAGCTATTGAAACCATCAGCCATCGGCCATCAACTACCGTCTACACTACTGCGGAAGACGCTATAGCCGGTTTAAAAGCCGATCCGATTAAAGACTCAACCATCCTCATCAAAGGATCAAGGGGGATGGCTTTAGAACGATTGGTGGAACTGCTTTAGTTACTTTAAGACCTTTGCTATGGCCTTACCCCAAAACTCGCCTAATGCTACGGCGCCTTTTGGATTAGGGTGCAGGTAAAAAACACCTTGCCTGCCATCTTCGTGCTGAAGATCGGTCTCTGCATTCGCTTTAAAATAATCGAAGGCTTTAGTATCGCCAATAAACACACGTTTAGGGTTAGTAGCCTTATACTCCTTAACCAGCTGATCCATTGCCGGGATATAGGTTTGTAAGCGGGTTAACCCTTCCTGCAAATACATAGAGCCGTTATAGGTATTAGGGCTATACCATATCGGGTGCTCAATCACCACCATACTTCCGGGGAAATCTTTTAAGAGCTGATCGATGATCGTTTTGAGGTTTGCCTTGTAATCATCAACCGCTACCGGCGCACCATGTGTGCCTTTCATGGCGCTGTCATTGGTACCAATCTTTATGGAGAACACCAATTGTGCCTGCTGGTTGGCAAATGCCTTAGCCGCGTTCTCTGCATCAATGAAAGCTTTTGTGCCCGGCAGCCAGTCTAACGTGGTGTAACCGCTGTGGCCCTGGTTCGAGAAGTCAACCGAGCCAATGTTGGCCTGCGTTTTTAAATAGTTGGCGCAGATAACCGGGGGCGCTTGTTTGGCAGCATCAGGCAGGCCTGCGCCATAGGTAATACTATCGCCGATGAAAACGATATTGACATCGCGTTTAGCGTTAAAGATGGTAAAGCTGCTTACTAAAATAGAGACTATCAGCAGTAGGGTTCCCTTGATCTTCATGACTGGTAATAATTGGTAACGCAATATAGTAAAGAGTGCGCGCTGTTCCACGCGAATGTGAAACAAATGGAACACTTGGTACACCTGTTTTTGCAAAATGCTGATAATTAAATAATTAATTTGCCGACTCTGGGCTCATGATACACTTTGATACACCTTCGCCATCATTCCGGGCGGTAAGCCAACAAAAAAGCCTCCTGATTTACCAGGAGGCTTTCAAATATTATGGTGTGTAAATTACTTTGTAACGTACATTACTTCTTTAACGGCCTTAACCACCTTTTCGGCGTTTGGCAGGTATTCCTGGATCAGTGTTGGCGCGTAAGGCAACGGAACGTCACCGCCCATAATGCGCAGGATAGGAGCGTCAAGGTAATCAAAGGCGTCTTTTTGTACTTTAAATGCAATCTCGGTAGCTATCGAGCCTAAAGGCCAGCTTTCTTCAACCAATACCAAACGGTTGGTTTTTTTAACCGAATTGATCACCGTTTCGTAATCGATAGGGCGTACTGTGCGCAGGTCAATAACCTCTGCACTGATGCCTTCTTTTTCAAGCTCGGCAGCGGCAGCGTTAACCACTTTCATTATTTTACCAAAACCAACCAAAGTAACATCAGTACCTTCTTTGGTTACGGCAGCTTTACCAATTTCAATATAATAGGTTTCTTCAGGAACAGGTCCTTTATCGCCATACATCAATTCCGACTCCATGAAAATAACCGGGTCCGGATCAATGATTGCTGATTTTAATAAACCTTTAGCATCTGCAGGGTTTGACGGTACAACTACCTTTAAGCCCGGGCAGTTGGCATACCAGTTTTCAAAACACTGGCTGTGTTGTGAGCTTAACATCCCCGCGTTACCGGTAGGACCGCGAAAAACAATGGGAACAGAGAACTGGCCACCGCTCATTGACATGATCTTTGCAGCGCCGTTGATCACCTGGTCGATAGCTACTAACGAGAAGTTAAAGGTCATGAACTCGATGATAGGTTTTAAACCATTCATAGCCGAGCCAATGCCGATACCGGCAAAACCTAATTCAGATATAGGCGTATCTATTACACGTTTAGCACCAAACTCGTCTAACATGCCCTGGCTAACTTTGTAGGCACCGTTATACTCGGCAACCTCTTCGCCCATCAGGTATATGTTTTCATCGTTGCGCATTTCTTCGACCATCGCCTCACGAAGTGCTTCTCTGAATTGTATTTCTCTCATCGTATGTTTTAAATAAATGATGCTTTTGCAGGCGCAAATATAAGTACAAATGTGTTAAATGCAATTGTGGCTGATTGTAATGTTTTATGTTACAATCAGCCGGCAAATGTTAAAACTGCAGCCGCATTAGTTTTTATAAACAACCAAGGTTATATTTGGTTCAATAAGACCTTATTATGACCAGATCATTTTTCAAAATATTCGCCTTAGTTTTATGTTCGTTAACCGCTTTTACAGCAAAGGCACAGCAGGAGATCGTTCAGAAGGCAATTGATAAAATAAAATCAGCCCAAAACATAAGTTACACCGCAACTATATCCGGCGAGGAGTTTGGAGGGGCGGTTCATCTTAAAACGAACGTTCATCTTTATAATAGGCAGGCCAATGGAAATTATGAGTTTTATAACATAGATCAGATATTTCCCAGCGGAAAAATAAGCTATATAGACGACGGCAATCAACAGGTTGAACTATATTTTAAAGACAGCACCTACGTGCTTTTGCCTGAGCGTAAGCAAAATTCCTCAGGAACACCGCTCATTGAGGCTGCCTTGAATGCAGAAGAATTATTAAATAAAAAGAAAGACCGATATAATATCACTATGCTGACCGATAGCACCATCAATAAAGAGCATTGCTATCATGTTTTATTTGCCACAAAAAATGCTACCAACGAGTCTTATTTTAAGTATCATTTATTTATCAGTAAGAAAAACAACCTGATACTTGCCTCGAGGGATGAGACCAAGGGAACGGTTGAAAAAGGAGGCGTTAAAGGAGGGGTGATGAGTATGGATGTATCATATCTTTACTCGGATATTCATATCTCAAATACATATTCTGCCAAGCCTGTTAAACTGGTTATTCCTCAAGGGTTTAAACCGCCTGTAAAATCTCTGCCGCTTTTAGATAATGGCACCGTAGCACCACAATGGACACTGACATCAACAGAAGGAAAAGCACTCGCATTAAATGATATGCAAGGTAAAGTTGTTTTATTGGAATTTACCTTTAATGGGTGCCCTGCCTGCATGATGGCGCTGCCATCGCTTGAAAAGTTGCATAAAAAATATGATGGCTCTGATGTTGCCATTGTCTCGGTAAATTTTTTAGACAGCAAAGACGATGTGGCTGATTTTATTAAAAGAAATAAAGTAAACAGCCCGATCTATATCAATGGAAAGGCTGTTTCAAAATTATATCATGTAAGCGCCGGGCCAACCTTTTATCTGATCGATAAAAAAGGCCGGATCAATTGGTCTGAGCCGGGGTATTTTGAAGATTTTGAGAATAAAATGACCGCCAGTATTGATGCGTTGAGATAAGCCATCTTTAAAAAAAAATAGCGATGGGCTTTAAATCCAGCGCTATTTGTCATCGCTAAGTTTATATCTCACTTATGTGATTTTGCGGATTGCAATCTGAATAATATCCTTATTTATCCTTCCGCTCGCCTTTCAATTTCGAAGCTATCTGCACCGCCTTATAAGCATTTACAATACCGCCTGTTTTTGATAAGCTGGCAAAATCAACCTTTTCTGTTTTGCTTCCCGGTTTAAGCACCATGGTGTTAGCCACCGGTGTTGCAGATTCAAGGATAACTTGCTTTAATTGCTTAGCGCTCAGGTTTGGATAGTATTCTAAAACCAAAGCGGCAATACCCGCGGTTATTGGCGATGCAAAGCTGGTGCCGTCGGCAGTATTAAATTCGGCATTGGTATCTATTGAGGTTACTTTTACACCGGGTGCAAAAACGTCAACATTTTTTTTGCCGTAATTGCTGAAAGTAGCAGCCAGGTTCTCGTCAACCTTTGCAGCCGATGCGCCCACATCGATCACATTATCGGCATCGCTTGACGAGCCATCAATAAATGTGTCGTTTGGATATTGCGGTTTAACGTCCATATCCTCGCCGTCATTACCTGCTGCCTGTACAAGCAATACGTCATGCTTTGCTGCATATTTAAATGCCTCATCAACCCAATCTTTGTGCGGCGAGATCTTTTTACCAAAGCTCATGTTGATGATCTTGGCGCCGTTATCAACCGCGTAATGTATCGCGTTAGCAATATCCTTGTCATACTCATCGCCGTTAGGCACCCCTTTAATACTCATGATGCGCACATTATCTGCCACGCCGTCAATACCGTAGCTATTACCACGGACAGCGCCGATAAGTCCGGCTACACCCGTACCATGCGAAGCGTCAGGGTTCTTCAGTACGTTATTACCATAAGGCTTGCCGTCTTGTACATTAGGATCATCGCCTACAATATTTTTACGTGCCGACAGGTCGGGGTTTACATCATTGTTAAGCTTGGCTAAGTAGTCACTCAGTTCCTTTATAACTTTGCTGTTATCGCCATTGATCTGCGCGAACATTGATTCCCACAAACCCTTGCTTTGGGCGATAGTATCATTTGATGGATTCGTGATCTTATCCAGGTCGGCTTTAACAAAACCGGCGTCGGGCGCTAATTTAAGTTCTCTTTTAATGTAGCCGCTGGTCACCATCAGCGCGTTCATCATAGGGCTAAGCTGCTGTAACTCGGCGCTTGACTTTGCATAGGTAGAATCATGGATCGACCTTACATTTACCCAGTAAGCGTATTCCTTTTCGCCGCCTGCCGGTGCAGTGGTTATGCTTTCATATTTCGGCTTTAAGCGATTGTATTCCCTGATCTCTTCGGTTGTTTCGGTATAATTAACCTTGCCGCCCGGGCCGCCTAAAAAATCCCAGCCATGTACATCGTCCACATAACCGTTATGGTCATCGTCTATACCATTGTTTGGGATCTCTTTTGGGTTTACCCATAAAATAGTTTTAAGATCGGTTTGCGTGGTGTCAATGCCGCTGTCAATAGTAGCTACAACCACTGTTTTGCTTTTTTTACCTTTTAAAAAGTTGTAAGCATTATTAAGGCTGATGCCATAAAAGCCGTCAGCTTTTAAATCCAATTGGTGCCAGTTTTTTGGCAGATCGGGCATAGCATCCGGCGGTGCAGTTTGTGCCGATGCATTCAGACTAAAAAATAATGCCCCGTATATTGCGGAGCCGAAAACGTATTTGCGGATATTGATCATGTATATGTGTTTTTTGTAATGTGTTAAACCTCTCCCAACCCTCTCCAAAGGAGAGGGCTTAATTAGCCAATGTCGTAAAATTCGCCAATTCAACCTGCTTCTTAAGTCCTCTCCTTAGGAGAGGTCAAACTTTATCCCCTGTGCCAACGGCAGCTTAGTTGAATAATTAATTGTATTAGTTTGTCGCCTCATGTAAACCTTCCACGCGTCAGAGCCTGATTCGCGGCCGCCGCCGGTTTCTTTTTCGCCGCCAAAAGCGCCGCCGATCTCTGCCCCGGATGTGCCAATATTGACGTTGGCAATACCGCAATCAGAACCGGCACCGGATAAGAACGTTTCGGCCTCGCGTAAATTGTTCGTCATAATGGCCGACGACAAACCTTGAGGCACATCGTTCTGAAACGCTATAGCCTCGTCTAATGTTTTATATTTTATTAGATAAAGTAAGGGCGCAAATGTTTCATGCTGAACAATTTTAAAATTATTCTCTACTTCGGCCACAGCAGGCTTAACATAACAGCCTGAATCGTAGGCTTCGCCTTCCAGTTTTCCTCCCTCAACTACAAACCGGCCACCTTCTGCTTTGCACTGCTTAATAGCGTTTAAATACAGGCTGACAGCGTCTTTATCTATCAACGGGCCCATATGGTTGTTTTCGTCTAAAGGGTTGCCAATCTTGATTTGCCCGTAAGCTTTTACCAGTTTAGCTTTAAATGCTTCGTAAACATTTTCGTGAATGATCAACCTGCGCGTGCTGGTGCAACGCTGCCCGGCAGTGCCCACCGCACCAAATACGGCGCCTATCAGTGCCATATCCAGGTCAGCATCTTCGGTGATCATAATAGCGTTGTTGCCGCCCAGCTCTAACAAACTACGGCCCAGTCTTGCGCCTACTGCCGCGCCTACGGCCTTGCCCATTCGGGTTGAGCCAGTGGCCGATATCAGTGGCAGGCGTTTATCGGCAGCCATCAGTTCGCCTATGTTACGGTCGCCAATAATTAAGCACGATACGCCTTCGGCTACATCATTCTTTTTAAATACCTGCTGCGCAATGTGCTGGCAGGCAATTGCCGTTAAGGGGGTTTTTTCTGACGGTTTCCAGATACAGACATCGCCGCAAACCCATACCAGCATGGCGTTCCAGCTCCAAACCGCAACCGGGAAATTGAAGGCCGATATGATGCCTATAATCCCCAGCGGGTGGTATTGCTCATACATCCTGTGGTCGGGCCGTTCGCTGTGCATGGTCAGGCCATACAACTGGCGGCTAAGGCCGACTGCAAAATCTGCTATGTCGATCATCTCCTGTACCTCGCCCAGGCCTTCCTGCAGGCTCTTGCCCATCTCGTACGATACCAGTTTACCCAGGTGCTCTTTATTTTCGCGGAGCGCTTCGCCTATCTGCCGCACTATCTCTCCACGCTTTGGCGCAGGTACGGTGCGCCAGCTTTTAAAAGCCGTGGCAGCTTGCTCAACCACTAAATCATACTCATCTACCGTCGCTATTTTTACCGATGCTATCTTTTGCCCGTCAACCGGCGATATGATCTCTTTTACAACATTATCCTTGCCTCCGCCCCAAGTGTTGCCTGTGCTGTAAGCCTGGTTTATGTTGTCTATATGTAAATGTTTTAGGGTATTGCTGATATCCACGCGCATAATCGTACATTTGTATATCAAAGGTAAAAATCTTTAAGGCAATTATTGTCAACTCATCTCACCGCCCCACAAACGCTTTGTATTAATAATCAATGCTTTGCAAATAGCGATGTTTAAAATGTTTGTATGTTGAAAACTTAATTGCTTTATGGGCACTTTTACTTGTAATTTAAACACAGCTAAAGTTTAATAGTCTAACAAAAAACAGATTGTTAAACCAATGTTCTGAAACACTAATGAATGGAAGAAGAATTTGAATTTGGTTTTACCGAAGATCCAAAGTTTTCGGTAGAGCGGTACGAGGAAATGATCAGGAATCACGACCAGTACTTTTTTGATGCCCAGGCGTTTGAGAACATTATCGATTATTACATCGAAAAAAACGACCCCGCCAAGGCCCTGCAGGTAGCCGAGTATGCCATTAATCAACATCCCTTTGCCGCAGTATTTTTAATTAAGCAAGCCCAGTTGCTGGCTATAACCAACCATACCGGCGCGGCCTTTGCCGCCCTGGATAAGGCGGCTATGCTTGAAGCGTCTGACGCGGACATATATATTATCCGTGGTAATATGTATGAAAGCATGGAACGCTATGCCGAGGCTTTAGAGAACTACGAAAAGGCGCTTGACCTGGCCGAAGAAACCGACGAGATCCTTTTACACATTGCCTACGTTTACCAGAACATGGGCGATTATGAAACCTCTATTACTTACCTTAAGCTTTGCTTAAAGCAAAACATGGAGAACCAGGATGCCCTTTACGAGCTGGCTTTTTGCTATGACGTATTGGACAACCAGGAAGAAAGTGTACAATTTTACCAGCAATATATTGATACCGAACCTTACAGTTATGCCGCATGGTATAACCTGGGTAACGCTTTTACCAAGCTGGGCCTGTTTGAAAAAGCTATTGATGCTTATGATTACGCCATTCTGATCAAAGACAGTTTCGCATCTGCTTACTTTAACAAGGGTAACGCGCTGGTTAACCTGGAGAAATATGCCGAGGCTATTGAGGTTTACCGTCATACATTCGAGTACGAGCAGCCAAACGCAGATACCTATTGCGCCATTGGCGAATGCTATGAAAAGCTGGAGCAGATGGATGATGCGCGGGCATTCTACAAAAAATCGGTTAAGATGGACCCTAAGCTGGCCGATGCCTGGTTTGGGATAGGGGTGACGCTTGATTTTGAAGAACGCTATTTTGAGGCATTACATTTTTATAAAAAAGCTTTAGATATCGACCTGACCAATGCCGATTATTGGTTTGCCATAGCAGATGCCGAATATAAACTGGGCCATATACAGGAAGCAGAAGATGCTTACGAAAAAGTGGTAGAACTTAACCCGATGGATATTGATGCCTGGCTGGATTATTCATCAATACTTTATGAGCAGCAAAGGCTTACCGGCGCTATCGAGATCATATCGCAGGCGATAAAGAACAATCCTGAAGCTGCAGAACTGTATTACAGGATGGTTGCTTACCTTTTTGCCAAAGGCGAATACAACGAAGCGCTGAATTACCTGGAGCTGGCACTGTCGGCAGACCCCGAAAAGCACTACATACTTTTTGACTATTTGCCCCAGTTGCAGGAAAATAAAGTAATACTGGATATTATTAACCGATACTCTAAGTAACAGTTAACTTAGTGTTAAAAAAGCTAAATCGTTTTACGGTTTAGCTTTTTTTTATGACTTTTACAGCCATTACTACCTTTAAAGTTATTTATGAATTATACTATCAATAATCTTCCGGAGCGTACGCAGAAACCAAGGGAAAGCGGAATCACAATGGTTATGGACAAAGGCCTTAGCTTAAGGCAGGTGGAAGATTTTTTGGAAGTATCAGGTTCATACACAGATATTGTTAAACTGGGCTGGGCAACATCATACGTTACCCCTAACCTTGATACCAAGATAAAACTTTACCAGGACGCAGGGATTCCTGTTTATTTTGGCGGTACTTTATTTGAAGCGATGATCGTTCGCGGGCAGTTTGATGATTACTGCCGTATACTTGATAAGTATAAGCTTGAACATGCCGAAGTATCAGACGGATCTATCACAATAGGTCATAATGAGAAATGCGAGTACATTCGCAAACTGGCAAAACAGGTAACTGTAATATCAGAAGTAGGGTCAAAAGACGTGCAAAAGATCTTTGCCCCCTATAAATGGATCCAGTTGATGAAGGCTGAAATAGAAGCCGGTTCATGGAAGGTGATTGCCGAAGCACGCGAAAGCGGGAATGTAGGCATCTATCGCGACTCGGGAGAGGTTAGGCAGGGGCTTGTTGATGAGATATTAACGCAGATACCTGAGCAGACCATTATTTGGGAAGCGCCGCAAAAAGCGCAGCAGGTTTGGTTTATCAAACTGATAGGCGCAAACGTAAACCTGGGTAATATAGCCCCGGCGGATATGATCCCTTTAGAAACTTTAAGATTAGGTATCAGGAGCGATACGTTTGATCATTTCCTGGACTTGTAAGTTTGCAGTGGGCAATTGGCAGTTTGCAGAGAATAATAAATCTAAAACTGTCAACTGAGAACTGACTACTGCCAACTAAAAGCTTAATCCTTCTTGATCTTCCTGAATGAAGTAACTTCAGGCTTGGTCTTTTTGTCAGATTTATCAAACAGGTGGGTAACCTTGCCGAATAATCCTTTGGCCTTATCCCATACGCCTTCAACCGAATCTTCTGAGATAAAATGCGAGGCTTTTTGTGATACCAGGCCCACCAATGCTTTCACTATAAAATTTGAATTTTTAAATAGCGTCCTGTTTAACGTAAAAGGCAGGGCAAATCGCGATAGCACGCCTAAAAAGTCCTGTTTAAATATCCCACCATCTTTGGCATCAGCATGATCATTGCCACTAAATAGCGAAAATATGCTTGAAAATATAGCTCCCGGGCTGCTAAAACGTTGTTTCAGCTCAAGCCCTTTTTCGCGCTCAAGTCCCTGTAAACGGTATATCTCGTTTTTTAGGTCGGTGTGGCTATATATTGGCTGGTCCGTCATTGCTGTTTTTATTTTTAAATATCTTTTTCACAAATGCGTTAGCAAGTGGTTTTTCAATGCCGCCTTTATTAACTTTTATAACAATGGCAATCAGTAAATACAGTAAAGCTACACAGCCAAATCCTTCCCAGTCAGAATCAAGCACATGCGCTAAATAAAATGCAAGCGTAAAACTGGCAAATATAAAAGCCAGCACCATGCTTATTACAACAACAACATCGGCAATAAGGCTGGCAAAAATTGTTGAACCGCTGTCAACAGCCTTGTATTTCGCTAGTTTAAAGCGAATTTCGGCATACTCTTTAAGCTGCTCGATCAATGGTTGTTGTGGCTCTTTTTTGGCTTCTTCCATGTGGTTGGTTTTAAGTCTATAGTCTTAAGTCCTATAGTCAATAGACTTAGGACCTAAGACTTAGGGCTAAATTTATGCGTGCTCCAGGTCATCCTGGTATTCTTCTTCAGCACCTTTAATTTTTGATTTGATATTCTCAACCACTTTGTCTTTAAAGCCAACCAGGTTATCTATTTCGGCTGCTGCGGTTTCTTTAATTGAATCACCTAAGTTTTTTAATGATTCGCTCAGTTTATCACGTGTCTCATCGCCTTTGTCCGGGGCAAATAAAATTCCCAAAGCCGCTCCAGCTGCCAACCCTGCAAGCAGGGCCACAACTACTTTTGTGTTGTTATTCATATAAAATAAGTTTTTAAGTTGCACAATGATTTATATAACGGTTAAATATCCTGCCAAATATAGCCAATAGGATATTTTGTATTAATTTACCTGTAATTAATTTATTTAGAACTGACATTTCGGCTTAATTGTTTTCAAAACTGTTCAGCTAACAGGTCAATCTTCATTGCTTGACTGGATCCGGTTTAACCTGTCGGCAGCCATCCTGTTAGTTTCATAAATTTCAACCAGTAATAAAAAGTAAGATAGTAATAAAGGTCCAAATACCAAACCTAATATCCCAAACAGGGGCAAACCGATAAACACACCTATTACTGAAATTAACGGGTGGGTGTTGGCCACCCGCTTATTAATGATCATGCGCAGCACATTATCAATATTGCCGATAAACAATAATCCATAAGCTAAAAGTAAGACACCCTTTACTGTATGATCACTTGCAAAAAGCACAATACTTGCGGGTATACAAAGCGTAGGTGCGCCCACAACCGGTAAAAACGAAATAAAAGCTCCCACAACTCCCCAAAATATTGGATCGGAAACGCCGAAGATCCAGAAACCGTTGGCCAGCAAAATACCCTGAGTAATAGCGATTATGCCCTGCCCCAATACATTCGAGTAAGTTGAATTGCGCAACGCTATAGCAAACTTAAGCGCGTATTGTTCTCTAAATGGCGCATACCGTAACAAACCGGCCTCAAACTCGCGGTTTTGCACAAACATAAAATACAGCAGAAAATAGAGTACCAGCAGTGTTAAAATAATATTGGCCGCGCTGCCAATTAATGACGGGAAAAGGCCAGTGGCATAGTCCCCAAGTTTCTGCAGGGTATTCTCTGCAAATTGGGGCTGCTTAAAATTAGAGTCGGCAAAGGTATCTATCTTCTGTAACCATTGTTGTATTTCTGATGTATGGATATTTATCTCAGAGATCTTACCTATCACCATAAAGCTTAAAGCGGTAAATGGTAAAACGATAACGATAAGCGATATCAGGATAATGCTAATGGCGGCCATAGACCGGTTCCAGTTCTTTTTGTCGACCAGGTATAAATAAAACGGCCTGAAGATGGTAAACAGCACAATTGCACCCAGTATTGAACTAAACAAACCGCTCAGCGCATATAATATAAAGCAACCCAGCACAACAATGCTGACCAGTACAATGGTGTTACGCTGTTTATAATTAAAAATGGACATTTGCGGGTGTATAATACTATAACAAAGTAACCCTGAATAGTTTTAGCCGAGGTCCTTCAAAAGGTCGTTTATTTTTTCGGCACTATTAAAAATAGTTTCCAGGCAAAAGTTAAAATCTTCTGCATTCTCGGGGGCTTCGCGTTGCAGCGCTTCTAAGGCCAGGTGGATGCCCGAAAGCTGGTTCCTGACCTCGTGCCTGAACATACGTATAGCTTCTGCATCAACCGGGTTATTGCTCATATATGCCTATTTTAGGTTGATTGCTTTCATTTTATTATAAAGCGTCTTTCTGTCGATCTTTAGGATCTCTGCTGCTTTGGTCTTGTTAAAATTAACTTCGCGCAATACTCTTAAAATGGTTTCGTACTCAGCTTCTAAAGCCGCATTTTTAAGATCGTGCCGAGGTTCTTTTACGTCAGATTGATTTTGTTGTTGCGTTGTGGGGCTATAATTGTTGGATTGATTATGATTACCTGCCTGGTTTCCATAATCGTATGCAGGCATCTTATAATTGGAGACCTCAAGCGGCAGCGCTTTAGTGGTAATTTCATCGCCTTCTGTGATCAGCGCGGCACGGCGTACAATGTTTTTAAGCTCACGAACGTTGCCCTGCCACCTGTAGTTCATAAAGCATTCTATCACTTCCGGCGAGAAATGGGTTACGTTACGGCCCAGTTCCTGGTTAGCGGCCTGTAAAAAATGTTCGGCCATTAATATGATATCGCTGCCGCGATCTCGCAATGGCGGCATGTAAATGCTAAACTCATTAAACCTGTGATAAAGGTCTTCGCGGAAACGACCGCGTTGTATGGCTTCAACCAGGTTTTCGTTGGTAGCCACTATTATGCGTACATCAAGATCTATCTCTTTGGTGCTGCCTATGCGTTTTACTTTGCGCTCTTGTACGGTCCGTAATAAAGCGGCCTGGATTTCGTAGGATAAATTACCTACTTCATCTAAAAACAGGGTGCCGCCATTAGCCATTTCAAAATGGCCTATCTTGGTAGCCAGCGCGCCGGTAAATGATCCCTTTTCGTGCCCGAAAAACTCACTGGCTGCAAGCTCTTTGGTTAGCGACCCGCAATCCATAGCGATAAAGGGCTTATTATTACGGTGGCTATGCAGGTGGATGCTTTTGGCAACTTCTTCTTTACCTGTGCCGCTTTCGCCTAAAATAATTACGCTGTAATTGGTTGGTGCAACCAGTTCAATCTGCCTTGCCAGGTCTTTTGATGCACGGCTTGAGCCAACAACAATACCATCAGGCGGTAAAACCGGTTTTTTACCCGGCTTGCTAACAGGGGGCGCAACTACCGGCTCATCTTCCATCAGCGCCTGGCGCGTTTCAATGGCTTTGGTAATGGTATTTAATATTTCGTCAGGATAAAGGGGCTTGCTGATATAATCGTACGCGCCCATCTTTATCAGTTCAACAGCCATTTTAATGTCTGAGTAACCTGTTATGATAATAACGCCTGTTTTGGGGTAATGGGTCTTGATCTTGCGCAGTATCTCGCGGCCGTCAGTGTCTTCCAGTCTATAATCGCATAGTACAAGGTCAAACTCGCTGTTTTGCAGGTACTCCAGGCCACTATTGCCGCTTGATGCGGTACTTACGTCAAATCCGTTGCGCGCTAAAAATTTTGACAGTAATAAGGCAACGTTTACTTCATCATCTATGATGAGGATTTTCTTCATAAAGGAATTATAGTTTATCCGGCAAATTTTAAAATGTTAAGTTACACAAAATTGCTAATCCAACTAATGTTTTCTAAATAAAGTATTAGTTAAGATTTGCGTTCTGTGATATTAACCTGTCAATAAGCAGAGGGGTAGCCAACTATAAATTAAATTCATAGGCAATATGCAGTGCCCAAAATGTATTATGATTTGAATCGTTGTAAAAACTTTCGGTACGCTCATAGCGTAAGCCGGCATCAATATAGGTATGGCGTTTTTTAAGCGGCAATACCAAACCTATTTGCGGTGACCAGGTAACCGAGTTGCCGTATAAAGCATACAACTCTTTTTTATTTGCTAAAAAGGTTTCACCGATCTCGCCCTGCACGTAAAACCTGTTACCTAATAACCACTTTAAACCCACTTTTATAGGGATGGTATTAAAATCAGGCAATGATGTTTTTAATATGGCTTGCTGGCTGTATGATGATTTTCCTGTAGGAAGAAAACTGATATAACCTAAAGTTGCTGTAGCATATAAATGCGACATTACCGGTATGTCGCCTCTTAAAACAAGACCCACGCCATAGCTGTAGGCTGCAGCGGCAGTACCGCCGGCATCAGTAGTTACACCGGTACCAAAGCCTGTACCAGTTGCCGAGGCAAGTTCTGCACCCAAACCTACACGGACGCTATCGGGCATGTTGATCTGTGCATGTGCCGCCGAACCAAGGCATATAAAAAGAAACGAGTAGATAAACGCTTTAACGGTTATTTTCATAATTGTTGTTTAGATTAATGTGTTAAAACGTTCAATGAGTTAACAACGTATAATTCACCGCAAATTATCGGTAAAACTTAATTTGTGCAAAGCTAATATCCCTTTTGAATAACTCATTATAAACGGATGTAAAAAAATGTTAAATTTTATGGCATTGCTCACAACGATCAGCGCATAAAAAAAGCCCGCTTGTGGGCGGGCCATTTCATTATAGGTAGTTGTGAGTATCTGTATTTAGAACCCGTAGGCAACACGTAAACCAAAGAAGTTTACTTTGCTGTCGTCAATACCACTGTTTAATTTAGTGCTTGCTTCATAACGTACACCGGCATCAATATAGCTGCTGCCGCCAATAGGGAATTGGTAACCAACTTGTGGAGCCCAGATAAATGCTGCTGAGTTATCGGCACCAATATCTTTTTTGTTTAAAACAAATGCTGCACCGGCTTCGCCTTGTACATACAGTTTATTAACAAGGAAGTATTTTAAACCGGCTTTAACAGGTAATAACTGGATGTTTGTAGCAGAAGCTGTTACGCCACCCACAGTTACGTCTTTACCGAAGATGTTGTTATAACCGGCATTAACAGTAACAAATAGTTGAGAAGCTACCGGGATGTCTGCCTGTACAGAACCGCCAAGGTTCCAGTTATAATTGTCTGATAATTTTCCGGTAGGGATACCGGCGTCAACACCGATACTTAAGCGAATGCCGCTTGTTGTTGTTTTGGTAGATGTAGGGTTGGTTTGTGCTTTAGCGCCTAAGGTAAAACCGGCTAAGGCTAAAACAAGTGCTGTGATTTTTAATGTACTTTTCATAGTTGTATATATTATTTGTTGTGTGTTTGTTTAACACGCAGCAAAGTAACAACAGAAATATAATACGATTTTTCATCCAAATGTCACGATTATTCAATCGATTGATTAACAGTAATTTATTTTTTTGACCATATGGGTATTTTAGTCAGCTTAATGTAATTAAATGTGATCTATTTACCTTTAAAGGCAGATTTGCGCTTTCCTAAAAAGGCTGAAACGCCTTCTTTAAAATCTTCGGTACCGAAACATTTGGCAAATTCATCTATTTCCACATCAAATCCATTGATATCAGTTTGCCCGGCGGCATTAACCGCGGTAATGGCAGCGGCAATGGACAGCGGCGCATTGCCTAAAATTTTCTGCAGGATATCTTCTGCTTTTGAAATTAGCCTGTCCTGGCTAACTACATGGTTTACAAGCCCGAACCGGTAAGCTTCTGCCGCGGTGATCATATCGGCGGTCATGATGATTTCTAAAGCACGGCCTTTGCCTACCAATTGGGTTAAGCGTTGGGTACCGCCATAACCCGGTATAAGGCCGAGTGTTACTTCGGGTAAACCCATCTTGGCGTTATCAGACGCAATGCGGATATGACAGGCCATAGCCAGTTCAAGCCCACCACCTAACGCGAAACCGTTAATTGCAGCTACAACAGGTTTGCTAAATTGCTCTATGAAGTTAAAAATGTTCTTTTGATTTTCATGTGCCAGGTTGCGGGCAGTTTCTATATCAAGTCCTTCAAACTCGGCAATGTCTGCCCCGGCAACAAATGCCTTTGGGCCGGCCCCTGTAATGATAACGCCTCCTACTTTGGCATTGTGCAAAGCATCGGCAAGCGCAATATGCAGCTCAAACAGGGTGTCTTTATTTAAGGCGTTGAGTTTGCCTTCGCGGTTAATAACTATATATTGGATCCGTCCCCTGTTTTCGACGAGTAAATTTTGGTACACCATAGCGCAAAGTTAAAAATTACGATGCTCATGCACCCAGGCGGTGATGTATTTTACAATATCATGCGTATTGGTCCCGGGCGGGAAGAGCTCGCCGACCCCAAGCTGTTTTAAAGCAGCCATATCCTCTTCGGGGATGATACCGCCGCCGGTCACCAGCACATCATCCATCTTTTTCTCTTTGATAAGGGCCAGGATCTTGGGGAACACCGTCATGTGCGCGCCAGACAGGATAGAAATGCCAATGGCATCAACATCTTCCTGCAGCGCAGTATTGACAACCATTTCGGCTGTTTGGCGCAGCCCGGTATAGATCACCTCCATACCGGCATCGCGCAGCGAAGTGGCAATAATGCGTGCGCCGCGGTCATGGCCGTCAAGCCCAACCTTGGCTACTAAAATTCTTATGGGGCGATTAAAAGGTTTGGCGGTCATTTACTTTTTTGCAAGATGCAATATAGCAAATTACCCTAACGTATTCAATCAGGTACGCTTTTGCTTAAGCAGCTATGCTTCTTGCAATTTCATTTACCAGTTGTGGCGCCACATAAAAGCTATCAACAACTATCCAGGTATGCCTGTCGTTGCCCAGCTTAATGTGGCCTATGGTTTTATCGTTTTCTAAAACGCTGTATTTATCGTCGCTGGCAACAATGTTCAGGTCCATTTGCTTGCCTTTGTATATGGTCTTTAAAGAAAAGTTAGCTTTTTGAGAGGTAGTTGTTGTTTTCATGTGATAAATTTTTTTCCAGTTAATCTTATATCAGCACCTATTCAAAAATGATACCATGTTGGGTAATAGCGAATATTTTCATCTTAACAACCTTATTAGCAAGTAAGTGTATATTTTACACCCCAAAGTGTAGAAATAGAAGGCTATATGGAAATACAGACATTGATGTATAATTTTTTCATCTTTCTTAAAATGTTTCTGCTTCCTGATCGTCTGCCTTATTAATACAAGTAGTATGAATAACTTACAAGACAAAAAGATAGCCGTAGTAGGCGGCGGACCGGGCGGCTTAACCCTTGCCCGGCTTTTACAAATTAAAGGCGCGGATGTGAATGTTTACGAGCGTGATAAGGACAGCAGTATACGCCCGCAAGGCGCCACCCTGGACCTGCATGATGAGTCGGGATTAAAAGCTTTGCGCGAAGCCGGGTTAATGGATGCTTTCAGGGCTAACTATCGTCCGGGTGCGGATCTGATGCATGTAATGGACAAACACGCCAACTCACTATTGGAAGAAAGCGTAGCAGGAGAAAATGATACGTCGCGCCCCGAAATTGACAGAGGGCCATTGCAACAATTATTGTTAAAATCATTGCAGCCGGGTACGGTTGTTTGGGACAGCCATTTCATATCCATGACACAACAAAACCATGTATGGAAATTAGAATTTAAAAACGGCACTGAAGCTTTTGCAGATATTGTAATAGCGGCAGACGGGGCAAACTCAAAGATCCGCCCATATATTACGCCTATCAGATCTTTTTATTCGGGTGTTACTGCTTTGGAAGGGGCAGTTTATGATTCGGCGGTTAATTGCCCGCAAATTCACCAATTATTAAACGGCGGCAAGATCTTCGCCTTTGGCGATAGTAAAAGTTTAATTGTAAGCTCGAAGGGTGACGGCAGCCTGGTGTTTTACCCCAGCTTTAAAACAAACGAACATTGGGTAAAACAAAGCGGAATAGATTTTACAGATAAAACGCAGGTATTGGCCTGGTTTAAAAACGAATACGAAGGATGGAATGAGGTTTGGATCGAGTTATTTGAAAACTGTACGGGTAATTTTATACCCCGCCCGTTATACTGCATGCCGCTTGACCAATGCTGGGAAGCGCAGCCTAATTTAACCATGCTGGGCGATGCCGCCCACCTGATGCCACCATTTGCGGGCGAGGGTGTTAATATGGCCATGCTTGACGCGCTTGAGTTAAGCGAATGTTTGCTGAATGATTCTTTTGCCGATATCCACTCGGCAATTAGCGCCTATGAACAACAAATGCGGTCAAGAGCATCTGAAACAGCGGCAGATACATTGGTATCAACAGAAGCGCTGCACTCGCCTGCGGCTATTGATTTTATGATGAGTATTGGGGGGTAGAGATTACTTCAACAAACCTATAATTTTCACTACCTCTTTCCTTTCTTTATTATCGGGGCAAAAAGTGGCAAAAAATTCAGGGGCATAATAATAAAGATATCTTGTTTTTGACGGTGTGATCATCCAGATGCGGTATTCTGATCCGTCTTCTGTAGAGTGACTAACTTTCTGTTCCTGGCCATCAACCTTATCTGTGCTTTCATTGCATTTGGGCAGGTTGCTATCGTCGTCAATGGTGAAAAGTTTACCGGCTACCAAATCGTTGTAAACAGACTGACATTGTGCATCAGTAGCGGCCGCATCTTTAAGCGGAGGTTCTGTAACCGATAATGGCGCAGACGGTACATCTTGTTTATAGGTTAGTTTATGCCAGTGCCCGCTTTTTAAAACCATTACATTAAATGTAATGTTGTGCGCCACGTTATCATACGCGCGGCAGGCAATAAGCAGGTCATAGTTTTTTATCGCGGTGAATGGATTGTCTGACGAATTGGATTTGAATTTAGGGACAATTACCTGTGCAGATGCAGTGCAGGTAATAAATAATACGGCAATAAGTAACAGTTTTTTCATGGGGTAAAGATTAACTAACTAATTCAACCATTTTTAAAATAGCATCAACATACTCGCGGTTATTGGCCAGACGGGGCACTTTGTGTTGACCGCCTAACTTACCCTTTTCCTTCATCCAGTTAAAGAACGTGCCTTCGGGCACTTTGCGTACAAGTGGCCGGCGCAGGGCCATGTCTTTAAAACGTTTGGCATCATAATCAGAATTGATGCGGCGCAGAGTTTCGTCCAACAGGTCGACAAAGCGCTCAAACTCGGCAGGTTTTTTCTCAAACTCTATCAGCCATTCATGCGCGCCGCATTCGTCGCCGTTAAAATAAACCGGCGCGGCAGTGTATTCGCGGATAACCGCACCTGTCTGGCTGCAGGCTTCTTCTAATGCGCGCTCGGCATTATCAATGATGACTTCCTCGCCAAAGGCATTTATAAAATGCTTGGTACGGCCGGTAACCTGGATGCGGTAGGGTACAAGCGAGGTAAACCTGATGGTATCGCCAATTAAGTAGCGCCATAAACCGGCATTGGTGCTGATAATGAGCGCGTAGTTTTTATCCAGTTCTACCTCGTCAAGCGTTAATGTTTGCGGGTTTTCGTCATATAAATTCTCGGTAGGTAAAAACTCGTAGAAAATGCCATAGTCAAGCATCAACAGCATTTCACCAGGCTCTACCGTATCCTGGATCCCGAAGAAACCTTCGGACGCGTTGTAGTTTTCCAGGTAATACATATCGTCGCTCGGGATCAGCTTTTTAAACTGTTCGCGGTAGGGTGTAAAATTAACCGCGCCATGAAAATACATCTCCAGGTTTGGCCAAACCTCTAACAGATTGTTTTTACCCGTTATTTCAAGAATGCGTTTGCAGAGCAAAAGGTTCCAGGTGGGTACGCCGCTCAGGCTGGTTACATTTACATCCTTGGTGGCATAAGCCATCTTTTCTATCTTCTCTTCAAAATCTTCAAGCAGGGCAATATCAAGGTGTGGGGTGCGGTGAAATTCGGCCCAAAGCGGCAGGTTTTTCATGATAACAGCCGACAGGTCGCCAAAAGAAGTATCGGGGCTTAACTGGCTAACCTGGTGACTGCCGCCAAGTGTTAAGATCTTGCCAGTAAACATCTTGGCATTGGGCCTGTTGTTAAAGTAGATGGTTAAAAGATCCTTGCCGCCTTTAAAGTGGCATTCTTCCAGTGAATCCTCGCTAACGGGAATAAACTTACTGCGATCGCTGGTTGTGCCCGATGATTTGGCAAACCAGCGGATCTCTGACGGCCAAAGCACATTTTGCTCGCCTTTAAGCATCCGCTCTATGTAAGGTTTTAGCGTATCGTAGTTTTGTATGGGTACACGCTCTTTAAATTCGCTTAAATTGGTAATGCTTTTATAACCGTACTTTTTACCCCACTCGGTATTTTCTGCTCTTGATATCAATTGTTCAAACCATTCTTCCTGTACCTCGTTGGGGTATTTCATGAAAAGCTCTATCTGGTGGATACGCTTTTTCATGAACCAGGTAAAAACAGAGTTAAAAATTGTCATGAGCTAATTTACTGGGCAAAAGTTTTCCTTTTCAATACAAAGTTGGCACCTAAATATACTTTGCGCACCAATTCATTTTCTGCCAGCACTTCGGGCACGCCCGACTCTAAAATTTTCCCCTCAAACAATAAATAAGCGCGATCTGTGATCGACAAAGTTTCTTGTACGTTGTGGTCGGTTATCAATATCCCTATGTTGCGGTGGCGTAACTTAGCCACCATCGACTGGATCTCCTCTACCGCGATCGGGTCAACCCCTGCAAATGGTTCATCCAGCAAAATAAAATTGGGTTCGGCTGCCAGGGCACGTGCAATTTCTGTACGGCGGCGCTCGCCACCCGACAACAGATCGCCGCGATTGCGGCGTACTTTGTGTAAGCTGAACTCATCTATCAATGTTTCCAGCTTTTCTTCCTGTTTATCTTTAGGCATAGGCCCCATTTCAAGGATAGCTTTAATATTATCCTCGACAGTCAGTTTACGAAAAACAGAAGCTTCCTGCGCCAGGTAACCAATGCCTTTTTGCGCACGGCGGTACATCGGGTCGGTAGTTATTTCTTCATCATCCAGGAAGATCTTGCCCTCGTTAGGTTTTATCAAACCTACTATCATATAAAACGATGTGGTTTTACCAGCGCCGTTTGGCCCCAGTAACCCAACTATCTCGCCCTGCGACACATTGAACGATACATCGCTTACAACGGTGCGCTGTTTATATTTCTTAATTAAATTTTCTGCTCTTAAATTCATTTAGTTTGAACTATGGTTTTTAGGATTAGCGGATTACCCGGCTAATCTCTAATCACCAATCTCTAATTAACTAACCTTAATTCCTTTTACATTTAACTGTATGGTACGCCTTTCGCGCCATACGTTTTCTTCAATATTGTAGCAAATATCAAAAGGTACATCCTTTTTTATTTGCGACAGTTGTTCGCCCTGCCCAAAGGCAATGCAATCAAACAATGCCGATCCTTCCTGCATTACCGTCATTTTAATATGATTTTGGCCAACCAGTACCGGATTGCCGCTAACATACACATTTTTGGTAAGGAACACCGGCGACATATTTTCCGGGCCGAACGGCGCAAACTGGTTCAATATTCTAAAAAACTTAGGTTCGATCTGTGTTAAACGTAATTCGGCGTCAATTTGTATCTGTTGTATTAATTGTTCTGCTGTAATTGTAGCGCTTACCACTTCCTCAAACTTATCCATAAATGCTTCCACATTTTCCGGATGCATAGTCAGGCCGGCAGCATATTTATGCCCGCCAAATTGGATCAGCAAGTCACTACAACCGCACAGGGCTTCGTAAAGGTCATACCCCAAAACAGAACGGGCCGACCCGGCTACATGCCCGTTTGATCGGGTGAGGACCACCGTAGGGCGATAATATTTTTCGGTAAGCCTCGAGGCTACTATGCCGATAACACCTTTATGCCAATTCTCATTAAATACCACGGTCGATTTCCGGTCGATCAGGATCTGGCTGTCGCCAATCATCCCCAAAGCTTCGTCGGTTATTTGCAGGTCATGGCCCTTGCGTTCTGTGTTTTTTATGTTGATCAGATCACCTTTGATCTGGGCTTCTTCGTCATTACAGGCAATTAATAATTCGACCGCGTGTTTGGCATCATCAATGCGGCCGGCCGCATTGATGCGCGGCCCCAGCAAAAACACAATATCTGATATGGTATAGCTGATACTTTTACCTGCTACTCCCATCAAAATTTTAAGACCTATGCAAGGATCGCTGTTTAATTTTTGCAGACCGAAATAGGCCAGCACACGGTTTTCGCCAACTATGGGTACAATATCGCAGGCAATACTTACGGCTACCAGGTCAAAATACCGACTAACGTCTTCAAAAGGTAAATCATTCTTTTCTGCATAAGCCTGAGCAAGCTTAAAGCCTATGCCACATCCCGACAGTTCTTTAAAAGGATAACCGCAATCCGCACGTTTGGGATCGAGCACGGCAATCGCGTCCGGCAGTTCCTCGCCGGGGGTATGGTGATCGCAAATGATAAAATCAATACCTAGCTTATTGGCATAGGCAATTTTATCTACTGATTTTATACCGCAATCCAGCGCAATGATCAGCGAGAAACCATTGGCACTTGCATAATCTATCCCTTGTGTTGAGATCCCATAACCCTCTTTATACCTGTCGGGAATATAATATTCAATATTACTATGGTGATTTTTAAAGAAACTATATACCACAGCAACCGCTGTGGTGCCGTCAACATCGTAATCGCCGTATATCATTATTTTTTCGCCTGCGGCGATGGCGGTTTCAATGCGATCGATAGCTTTTTCCATGTCCTGCATCAGGAAAGGATCATGCAGGTGACGAATATCTGGCCTGAAAAAGTATTTGGCTTCGTCGTAGTTTTTTATGCCCCTGTGCAATAGCAAAGTACTTAAAACCGGGTCAATGTTAAGCCCCGTAGCCAGATGATTTATGTCATCAATTGCCGGTACTTCCCTTATCGCCCAACGTTTATTCATATCTTTGCTGCTTAAAACAGTAAATATAGGTGCATATCTGCACATTTATAAATTCGTATGAAAATTTTCCCACTTGGCGAGGGTTCTTACTCGGTAGATGCTTCTAAAAAATTTGTTCCTTTTGATCCGCAGATCGATAACTACCGCGACCGCCCCGGTTCATTATTTATACATGTTAACCCGTTCCTGGTGCAAACCGCTACAGATCTGATCTTATTTGATTGCGGACTGGGTTATAAAGATACGCGCGACGAATTATTCCTGCACCAGCATATCCGCAGCGCCGGGTTTGACCCGGAGGATGTTACGCTGGTATTGATGTCACACCTGCATTATGATCATTCAGGCGGTTTGGTGGTTGAACGTAATGGTAAGCTCGAACCAAGTTTCCCCGGTGCAGAGCATGTGATACAACGCGGCGAATGGGAAACTGCTTTCAGCGGCAGGTCATCATCGTATCATCAGGAGATCTTCGATTCGCTGCAGCGCTCGGCGCAAATTACTTTTGTAGAAGGATCGGGCGAGTTTAAACCCGGTATAAAGTATGAATTATCAGGAGGCCACTGTCAATACCACCAGGTTTTCTGGATAGAAGATGGTGAAGATAAATGTTTTTTTGGCGGCGATGAATTGCCCGAGCCTGAACAACTGATTCGCAGGTTTAAAGCGAAATATGATTTTGACGCCCAAAAAGCGATGGAATTGCGCGATATATATGGCAAGAAAGCGGCGGCAGAGGGGTGGACCTGTTTATTTTATCATGCAAAAACAAACCCGGTGGGTAATATCAATTATAACGGAGATCATTTTACGATCATCCCGGTTCAATAAATCAGATATAGGCCTGTTAGTTGGAGTTGGCGGCAAGCATTTCTTTTATTTTCTCAACACTTAAAGGTTTTGAAATAAAGTTTTTTACCAGCGGGTATGAGCGTGCTTTGTTAATATCATTGCTAAATACCGATGACGATATAATATAGATCTTGCTTTTACCCAGCGGATCAAGGTTCAGACGTTTGTATTCGTCTAAAAACTCCCAACCGTTCATAATGGGCATATTGATATCTAACAGGATAAAATCGGGCAATAAAGAGGGGTTATTCTTCTGAATTTCTACAAGCTCCTCAATCGCAAACCTTCCGTTTAAACACGAAGATATGTTTGTATTGTCTAAAGCTTTCTTTATTAATTTAATAGAGATGAAGTTGTTTATTTCATCATCATCAACTAATAATATACTAACTGGTTTACTATCAGGGTTCATAGATCAATATTGGCTCGATATTTCAAAAAATACCATATTCCTATACGTTGTAGGAGCAGGGAAAAACAAAAGTCTTTTATTAAGCTGAAATATACAAACAATATTAGATAAATATTAGTAAGAATTACAAATAAAAACGCAGGACAATCATTTATTTCGTTTCACGAAAAATACTGTAAAAAGAGTGTAATATTAAGTAAATAAAAACGCAATTATGTTGCATCTTTATATATTTGCGTATGGTATCAAAAAAACGCGGCTCAAGATTAGACAGTATTGGCATGACAGCATCAACACTTTGCGCGATACATTGCGCGGTAGTGCCTGTTTTACTTACCTGCCTGCCATTAGCCGGTCTTGGGTTTTTGGCTAACCCGTTATTTGAATGGGGCATGATTATTTTGGCATTATTGCTTGGCGTCTCATCCATCTTTCTTTCCTATTTCAGAACCCATCATAGGGCCTTGCCATTGGTTTTGCTGGTTACCGGGTTTATAATCATAATTGCCGGCCATGTTTATTTGAAAGGATGGATCGAAGCTGTGGTTGTGCCTATAGGAGGCCTGACCATAGCGTTAGCGCATTTCATCAATTTTAAATATGTGGGTGCATGTACCAATGCCGATCATTTTTTTCATTTAAAACATAATCACCCCAAAAAACATTTAGTTAAACGATTATAACTTACCATGGCATTGCTAAGTTATTAATTGTTAAACAAACTCACTTATTCTTAGTAATTTTGTGAGCATAATTATAAGATGAACCACAATCAACATTTTGAGCATCTATTAAAAAAGCACCAGCTTAAACGCACAGAACCAAGGCTGCGTGTACTTTCTTTGCTGGCTGATAAAAAAGTGGCTACTTCACAGCCAGATCTTGAAGGCGTAATTGGCGATGTAGACCGTGTTACGCTATACCGCATACTAAGCGCGTTTGAAGAAAAAGGCATCATCCATAAAGTGTTCGACCTGAATGGTACGGCTAATTATGCGCTGTGTTCGTCTGATTGTGACGAGCATGACCACCATGATGAGCACCTGCATTTTAATTGCACCAACTGCAAAAACGTCTATTGCCTTGATGAACTGGATATGCCGCCTATTGTATTACCGTCGGGTTTTAAATTAGAGAACCTGAGTTTCAGCGCAACGGGATTATGCCCAAAATGCGTCAATAAAAAATTATAATATACCACCCCGGTTAAATGAACAAAACCTTTACACGCTTACAGTTACTTACCCTAAATAGTGTACTGCTGGCTCTGATCTTCGCATTAAGCTCGTTTACTAATCCGCGAGATTCTTCAAAAAACTCAGACACCTTAGGCGAAGGGCTTTTCAGGTTTAAAACTGTGGTGATAGATGCCGGGCACGGCGGCAAGGACCCGGGTACACATGGCTTACATTCTAACGAAAAAACGGTCGCGTTGTCCATCGCCAGGAAATTACGTGCCGCTATAGAAGACCAGATGCCGGGCATAAAAACAGTAATGACCCGCACAGACGATACCTTTATTCCGCTGGACAGGCGCTCGGCCATAGCGAACGAACATAACGGTAACCTGTTTATTTCAATCCACTGCAATTCATCACCCGAGGGTACCGGCCATAACGATCATAAACAAAAAGGCACCATGATGCTGGTTTATGGTTTTCACAGGGTTAAGGAACAGTTAGAGGCTATCCGCGAGAACGCGTCTATCATGATCGAAAAGGATTATAAGACCAAATACAAAAGTTACGACGAGGACGATCCGGTAAATCGGATCCTGTTAAATGCTTACATGCAAAAATACCGTAAGCAAAGTATCTTTTTTGGCGACCTGCTTAATGACGAATTTAAAAGACAGAACCGCCAAACTATAGGCGTAAAGGAACAGGGAATATTGGTATTGGCCCACAGCGCCATGCCTGCGGTGATGATAGAGACAGGCTTTATAAACAACCCAAGCGACGAAGATTACCTGACATCAGAGGATGGACAAAATGAAATTGTACAGGTAATTGTAAGTGCACTTAAAGATTATAAGCGGAAAACTACCGTTCAGCAATAAATTGTTTATTGGTTTACAGTTGTGGCCAAGCCCTCAACCGTCATGTCAATGCCATTAATAATATGCGTAGCCTGTTCATAGAAGCTTACGCGTTCGCCTAATTTTTCTGCAATAAAGCTTACCAGTTCTTCGCCATGCAGGCCGTGTAATAAAGGGCGGGTAGTTTTACCTTTATCTAATCTTTCTGCCAGTGTTTTTGGCGATAGTTTTATGTACAGCGTTTTGCCGTTGGCGTTCATCCAATCCATGTTATCAAAAAAGCACGGTAATCCTCCGCCTGTTGATACAACAACATTCTCCGGGTAATTGGTTTCCTTTAATATGGATGATTCTAATTCCCTGAAAGCATCTTGTCCGTGCGCGGTAAAATACTCGGCTATGGTCATGCCGGCTTTTTCTTCAAGCACGTGGTCAAGGTCCATAAACTCGTAACCCAGGTGGTTAGCCAATTTGCGGCCCCAGGTGGTTTTGCCGCATCCCATAAATCCTATAAAAAAAAGCCTCATTGTAATTTTACTCTTGGATCGATCCAAACATAAACAACATCAACCAAAATATTGATCACCACAAAAATAAAAGCAATAAATAATATGGAACCCATTACTACCGGGAAATCTGACATCTCCAGCGCGTTAACCGTGGTTTTACCTAAACCGTTGTAACCAAACACGTACTCAACAAAAAAAGAGCCCGCCAATAACGACGCGAACCATGTAGCAATGGCCGTAATTACCGGATTAAGCGCGTTCTTTAAAGCATGGCGATAAATAATGGTATAATTACTCAAACCTTTTGCTTTTGCCGTGCGGATATAGTCCTGCCCCAAAACATCAAGCATGGCGTTGCGGGTAAGCTGCACAATAATGGCAAGCGGCCTGAAACCAAGGGTGATCATAGGTAACACCAAATTCTTCCAGGTAATTACCTCGCCCTTGAACGGGTCATAGCTATATAAACTGCCCGACATGTTGAGCCCGGTGTATTTACTTAACACAAATCCAAAGATCCAGGCGATGATGATGCCCGCAAAAAATGACGGTGCAGAGATACCCAGTGTTGAAAAAGCCAATGCCGATCGGTCTATCCACGTGTCTTTATGTACCGCGCTCAATATCCCTAAAAACACACCTATCACAATGGCAAAGATCATGGCAGTAGTTGCTAATATTAAGGTATTGGGCACAACTGCCAGCAGCATGGATACCACGTCTTTGCTGGTTTGGTATGATCGCCTTAAATAGGGCCACTTTAAGGCCACTACCTTTTGTTGCGAAATAGAAAACAAAGGTATATAGTGATACTTTAACCGTTCGGCCGGTGTATTTAAATGAATGCCAATGGCCGACAGATCATTTATATAATAAGCAAACTGTACGGGCAAGGGTTTATCCAAACCAAATTCTTTACGCACGGCCTGTAGTGATTGCACATCGGCGCGCTGGCCCTGTGTCATCCGGGCTGGGTCGACAGGCAAAACATTGAACAGAAAAAATACCACCACCACAATACCCAGCATTACTGCCGAGCCATAAAAGAACTTGCGGACAAGATAGCTGATCATTGCTGTTGCAAATATGTTTTTACCAGGTGGTCATAATCCGGCACGGTATGGTAATGCCATTTATTGACGATAGTGCCGTTTTTAAGCAGGATAACACCCGGATTTGAGCGAACCATTGATTTTAGCGGCACCCCGTCGGCGTAAAATATTTCGCTGATGAGGTGGTATTGTTTGGCAAAAGCCCCTGCATCTGCCGGCGATGCCGAAGTAAGCAATATGGTACGCATATTAAAGTTTTGCGTAAGATTGGTAGCCAGAGCATTTAAGCAGTTTATGGCCGCGCCATCGGTCTTTTTCAGATCGTAAGCTACAATTACCAGGCTGTAAAACGGATTGCTTAACAGTTCTTTGGTATAATCATTACGCTGAGCATCCTCAAGGGTAAGATCGGCTATTTTAGGCATGAAACCTTTTTTTACCAGTTTGCTTTCGGGGTTACCCACTATCTCCCAGGTATTATCTTTCCAGATGCCCGTTTTAAGATATTCCTTATCGGTCATGGATTTGGTTTCGCCCGTTTTCTTGTTCTTTAAATTATAGGTCAGCTCAAACTGGTCGGGCATGGCACCGGGTGGTGTTTTCATCTCGTCCGGGATATTCACACCAATTTTATAAGGCAGAAAATCAATTATCGGCAAAAAGTTATACGTAAAAAGCCCGAAACCCACAGATACGACAACAGAAGCTATCAGCAAACGCTCACCGGTTTTGGCGTTGAATAACGGGTTAATTTGGTCCTTGTTTTTAAAGATAACGATGATCAGCAATAGCAACACCAGGTCTTTGCTGAACGATTGCCATGGGGTAAGCGGAATAGCATCGCCAAAGCAACCGCAGGTTTGCACCACTTTAAAAAATGCCGAGTAAAAAGTTAAAAAGGCAAAGAAGATAATAATGAGCAACAGGCCCCAGGCTACCTGCTTACCGCGGACACCAATCAACAGGGCGAAGCCTAAAATCATTTCTAAGGCGCAAAGTAATACGGCAAGGCTTAATGCAAGTCCGTTTAAAAAGGTGATATGAAAAACTTCAAAATATTCTTCGAGCTTATAAGAGAAACCGAGCGGGTCATTAGCTTTGATCAGGCCCGAGAAAATAAATAGCAAGCCTACGCCAATTCTGCAGAACCACAGTAACCCGTTTTTCATTTTACGCCAAGTTTTATTAATGCGAATACCGAATAATTCAGGATATCCTGGTAATTAGCTTTTATTCCTTCGGATGCAAGGGTTAGCCCCTGGTTATCTTCGATCTGTTTTACACGCAGCAACTTCATCAATATCAGGTCTGTTAACGAGCTGATGCGCATATCGCGCCATGCTTCGCCGTAGTCATGGTTTTTGGCAAACATCAGTTCTTTTGTTTCCTTTACTTTCTCATCAAACATACGGCCTACATGGTCGGGCGCCAACTCAAGCGCTGTTGCCGAATCGCACTCCAGCTGCATCATAGCAATAACGCAATAATTGACAATGCCAATATATTCGCCGGTGATATCTTCGCCCACTTTCGAGATCTTTTTTTCTTCGAGCGTACGTACGCGCTGCGCTTTGATAAAGATCTGGTCGGTGATGGATTGAAGGCGAAGAATGCGCCAGGCCGTACCATAATCATGCGTTTTTTTCATGAAAAGGTTTCTGCAAACATTAATTACGGCTTCGTATTCGGCTGATGTGTTGTTCAAAATGTTGTAACGTTTTAATTTGAAATGTTGCAAGGTTTTGCGGGTGCAATATAAATCACAAATTCTAAAGTAACTTTACAACTTTAAAACATTGCAACCTTCCAACAATCGATGGCTAAAGATACATTTTTTCATAAAAAGGTAACGCTTAATGCAGGCGGCAAACTCATTGACCTAAGCATTCCCAAGGTGATGGGTATAATTAATCTTACGCCTGATTCTTTTTATGCGGACAGCCGCCAACCGGCGGTTACCGACGCACTGCAACAGGCAGAAAAAATGCTGGCCGATGGTGCTGCCTTTCTTGACCTGGGTGCTTACTCATCCCGCCCCGGGGCGGACGATATTTCTGTGCAGGAAGAAACGGACCGCCTGTTGCCTGTTGTGAAAGCAATAGCGAAACAATTTCCCGATGCGGTTTTATCTATAGATACCTTTAGGGCACAAGTTGCTGAAGCAGCTATAAAAGCAGGCGCGCATATTATTAATGATATATCAGGCGGGCAATTGGACGATGCCATGTTTGCTACAGTCGCCCGCTTACAGGTGCCCTATATTTTAATGCACATGAAAGGTAATCCTAAAACCATGAACCAGTTGGCTACTTATGACGATGTTTTTAACGAGGTGCTTGACTATTTTACTGACCGTTACCTACAGTTAAAAAAGCTTGGGGTTAATGATGTGATACTTGATCCCGGTTTTGGTTTCGCCAAAAAGCCCGGGCACGGATATGCCTTGTTAAACCGTTTAGAAGAATTTAACCGCTTGGGTTTGCCGGTACTGGTTGGCGTATCCCGCAAAAAAATGATCTATGATCAATTAGGCCTTACTGCCGTTGAAGCCTTAAACGGTACTACAGTATTAAATACTATAGCGCTTACAAAAGGCGCCAACATTTTGCGGGTTCATGATGTTAAAGAAGCGGTGCAGGCTGTAAAATTGATGCAGCTATTACATAACGAATAGTTAATTTAGCAAAGCCTGCCGGGCGCTACCTGTAATAAATCTACATCCTATGAAAAAATTGAGCTTGTTAGCTGTGCTGATCATTTGCGCAGCCTTTGGATTATCAGCTTTTAAAGCCAAACCCAAACCGGCAAAACAACAGCAACCCGCACGCCCCAATATTATAATTATTTTAACGGATGATATGGGCTTTAGCGATGTAGCCTGTTTTGGCGGTAATTTTGTGCCCACGCCTAACATCGACCGCATAGCGCAAAACGGGCGTAAGTTTACCCAGTACTACAGTGCTGCACCAATCTGCTCGCCCTCAAGAGTGGGCATGCTTACCGGCATGAACCCGGCAAGGTGGAATTTCTCTACCTTTTTAGATACCCGTAAACACAATAAGAATGCAGAACAGGCAGATTTTCTGGACCCTGCCGCGCCGTCAATTATGCGTATTTTTAAAAACGCGGGTTATGCTACAGGGCATTTTGGCAAGTGGCACATGGGCGGTGGCCGCGATGTAAAGAACGCGCCGGGCTTTGAAAACTATGGGATAGACGAACACAATAGCACTTACGAAAGCCCCGACCCTGATCCGCTGTTAACGGCTACTGCCTGGATCTGGTCTGACAAGGACAGTATTAAACGCTGGGACCGCAGCAAATACTTTGTAGATAAAACACTGGCCTTTATGCAAAAGCACCAGGGCCAGCCGTGCTTTGTTAACCTTTGGCCCGATGATGTGCATACACCTTGGGTGCCGCGCAAGGTGACTGAATATACGGGCCAATATCCCATGAACCCTGAAGAGGAGGCTGCGTTTAAACTGGTGCTGAAAGAATATGATGTACAAATAGGTCGCCTGCTTGACGGCCTTAAAGCAATGGGACAAGATAAAAACACCATCATTATTTTTACCAGCGATAACGGCCCGCTGCCAAGTTTTAGGGGGAGCCGGGCGATGGGTTTACGCGGGTCAAAACTATCCTTATATGAAGGCGGTACACGTATGCCATTCATCATCAGCTGGCCGGGGCATGTGCCGGCGGGTACAGTTGATGAAAGTTCAGAACTAAGCTCGACAGACTTGCTACCTACATTAACCAAGTTTGCGGGCATCAAATTACCGGCAGGTTATAAGGGCGACGGAATGGACAGGGGCGAGGCGCTATTGGGCAAACCATCATTAAGAGGCAAAGACCTGTTTTGGGAATACGGCCGTAACAATATCGCCTTTAATTACCCAAGGCCAATTGACAAGAGCCCTAACCTGGCCGTGCGCTCGGGCGAGTGGAAATTATTAATGAATAGCGATGGCACCGATATCCAGCTTTACAATATCCTTAAAGACAAAAAAGAATCTGTAAACCTCGCAGCTAATGAGCCTAAAAAGGTTGATGAGTTAAAAGATAAACTGATGGCCTGGTGGAAAACCATTCCGCATTTAAAATAATTAAAGGGATAGAGAATAACGTAAAAAGCTTCATGTTATAAAATGAAAAATTATAAAGTATATACCGCTTTATTATGTGCAGGTTTAACTACCGCAGGCCTACTGGCCTGGAAAAATAAACCAAAGCCGGTTCAACCTTCGCCAAAGCGACCCAATATTATAGTTATCCTTGCTGATGATATGGGTTTCAGCGATTTAGGTTGCTACGGGGGCGAGATCAATACGCCTAATATCAATTATCTTGCTCAAAACGGTATCAGGTTCACTAACTTTTATAATACATCGCGTTGCTGTCCAACCCGGGCCTCATTGCTTACCGGGTTGTATAACCATCAAGCCGGTATTGGTAAAATGACGGATGCAGAAGACGAGCCCGGCTACCTGGGCCATATCACCGAAAATGCCGTAACTCTTGCTGAAGTTTTAAAATCAGCAGGTTACCATACCGCTATGTCGGGCAAATGGCATGTGTCAAATACTAACGGGCAGCCCGACCCAAAAGAGCAGTTGGCCTGGTTGGATCATCATAAACAATACCCTGAGTTTTCGCCCATCAGCCAATACCCAACCAGCCGTGGTTTCGAAAAATTCTTTGGGACGATCTGGGGCGTAGTTGATTTTTTTGATCCCTTTAGTCTGGTGAGTGGCACGAAGCCTATTGCTACTGTACCTAAAAACTATTACCATACCGATGCCATTAACGATACCGCGGTAGCCTATATAAAAGGTTTCTCCAAAAGTAAGCAGCCCTTCTTTTTATATGTTGCCGAAAATGCGCCGCACTGGCCCTTAATGGCCAAGCCGCAGGATATTGCCAAATATAAAGACACCTACAAAGGAGGCTGGGATGCCATCCGCGAAGCGCGGTATCAAAAAATGATCAAACTGGGATTGATAGACCCGGCTACCACTAAACTGTCTGAACGCTGGAACGATAACCTGAAATGGGAAAATAACCCGGATAAAGATTATGACGCGCAGTTAATGGCTGTACATGCCGCTATGATTGATTGCATGGACCAGGGCATAGGCCGTATCATCAACACGCTGAAGCAAACGGGGCAACTGGATAATACGCTGATCGTCTTCCTGTCTGATAACGGAGCCAGCGCGGAAAGCGCGCCTGGTTACGGGCCGGGCTTTGACCGCCCCGACGAAACCCGCGACGGGCGCAAGATCAGCTACTCTTTAAAGAAAGATAATATCCCGGGGTCAGAACTGGTTTATTCGTCGATAGGGCAGCGATGGGCCAATGTGGCAAATACGCCTTACCGGTTATGGAAGGCCGAATCGTACGAGGGCGGTGTGCATACGCCAATGATCGCTTTCTGGCCAAAAGGTATTACTGCAAAAAAAGGAAGCTTTAGTAAACAGGTTGGCCACGTAATGGATTTTATGACCACTTTTACCGAACTGGCTGGTGCGACCTATCCCAAGACCTATAAAGGTCATGCCATCCCGCCGACGCCGGGGGCAAGCCTGGTCCCGGCGTTTGAAGGCAAGGCGGTTGCCGGCCATGATGAGTTATTTAATGAGCATTTCCAGGCACGTTATGCGCGTGTAGGCGATTGGAAACTGGTATCGACCAACGACCATAACTGGCATTTGTTTAACCTGGCCGAGGACCGCAGCGAAACCAAGGACCTGAAAGATCAATATCCTGACAAGGTAAAACATTTGGATAGCTTATGGAATTTGTGGGCCAATACTCATATGGTATTGCCAAAACCGGGAAGAAGTAAGTAATAATTTAATTAAAACATCAAGTCGGGTATAATTTATGACCGACTTGAACTATATTAGCAGAAATATTATGTTCATACAATACTACATTTAAAATTATCTATGAAGCGCTTATTTGCTATTCCATTTTTATTGGTCTCTTTTATTTTTTCGAAGGTCAACGCCCAAAAAGCCGACCACCATTTCGGATCAATTACTTTGCAACCTACCATTGCTTACCTGAAAAGCAGCAATGGCGACAAACGAATGGTGCGGCTTGTATTTAAAGATGGTAAGAATTTTAACGATGCCGAAGCGCAAATAGCCTTTAACGGGCAAACGGAAACGATCAAGATCCCGGCTGATAAAAACGGAACGGATAATATGGAAATCGGCTTACCCGGTGCCCCTGTAACCGTAGCCACACAGGCAACTCTTACGCTGCATGTCGACGGGCAAACTTATGTAGCGCGCTGTATTGTAGAGCCGGCCAGGAACAACTGGCATATGTATATCCTGCCGCATTCGCATGTGGATATCGGTTATACCAATGTGCAGGCTAAGGTTTTAAAATTGCATATGGATAATATTGACGAGTCAATAGAGTTGGCGAAGAAAACAGCAGATTATCCAAAAGAAGCGCAATATAAATGGACCACCGAAGCCATTTGGGTGGTTGATAATTATTTAAAGCAGGCCGATGAAGCCAAGAAAGCACGTTTTTGGGATGCCGTTAAAAAAGGATGGATCAATCTTGACGGTGCTTATGGTAACATCAATACCAGTATGACCGATTCGCGCCAGTTGATGAAAATGTTTGCTATGTCGCAGAAACTGGCTAAACAGCATGGGCTTGAAATCCATACTATGTTCCAGGGTGATGTACCGGGGGCCTCATGGGGCCTTGCCGCGCAAAGCGAACAAACGGGCATTAAATATTTCCTGTCGGGACCGAACGCGTCTGACAGGATAGGCAATCTTGCCAAATGGCAGGACAAGCCTTTTTACTGGTTATCGCCATCAGGCAAACAAAAGCTGTTGTTCTGGCAATGTCAGCCATATTCAATAGGCTACGCGTTAAAGGGCGACAAAATTCCTAACTTTTTTACGATGGAAGACCCTAAGCCGTATTATACCGGCCATCCGTCAGATAATTTTTTAAATCCTTACCTGTTTGACTATTTGGGGGGATTGGAGCAAAGCAAGTTCCCATATAATATGTCTATACTGACTTGGGCCATGAGCGACAACGCGCCGATAGACCCTGAACTACCTGACGCGGTAAAAGCATGGAATGAACGCTATGCCTCGCCGAAACTGATCATTACCTCAACCAAACAATTCTTTGCTGATTTTGAGGCTTCATACAAAGATAAGATCCCGAATTTTACAGGTGATTATACCGAATACTGGACCGACGGTGTTTCATCAGCCGCGTGCGAAACCGCATTAAGCCGCAAAACTTCCGATCAGCTTAAACAGGCTGATGCCATCTGGGCTATTAGAAACAAAGCGGGTTACCCTGTTGCTGATTTTGATGAAACATGGAAAAACCTGTTACTGTACAATGAACATACCTGGGGAGCTTACAACAGTACCGATGACCCGGATAACGACAAAGTAAAAAGCGAATGGGCGGTTAAAAAAGGTTATGTATTACATGCTAAGGGATTAACCGATACTATAACTGCGAAGGTTTTGGCAGCTGCTGCAACCAAACCCAATGCCGTAGATGTTTACAACACACTGTCATGGCCGCGTACCGATGTGGTTTATGTACCTGCAACGTTAAGCAAAGCCGGCGACCTGGTTAAAACGGATGCAGGTGTAAAAGTACCATCGCAGCGTTTAAGCACCGGCGAACTCGCATTCATAGCTGCTGATGTACCCGAGTTTGGTAAAAGAACATATACTATTAATGCAGGCAAAGCTTATGTGCAAGGTGTCTCAAAAATTACCGGCGGCAGTTTGAGCAACGGTTTATATGCTATTAATGTAGATAAGCAATCGGGTAATATCAGTAGGATAATAAAAACGCAAAACGGAAAAAGTATTACCCTGGTAGATACTACAGGTTTTAACAAATACCTGTATATGCCCGGCGACTCGCTTCAAAAACTGCAAACAAGCTCGGCTGCAAGCATTAGCGTAAAAGAAAAAGGGCCTTTGGTAGTTAGTTTAATTGCTAAATCAGCGGCTTATGGTACTAATGGTATTACCCGCGAAATCAGGCTGGTAAGCGGTATTGACAAGGTTGAGCTGATCAATACTATCGATAAAAAAGCTATCCGCAGTAAAGAGAGCGTTCACTTTGCATTTCCGTTTAAAGTGCCGGGGGCGCAGGTGCGCTACAACATCCCATGGGGAAGCATGACTGCCGAGGCCGACCAATTACCCAATGCCAACCGTAACTGGTACACCATGCAACGCTGGGTCGATGTGTCAAATAACTCGTTCGGTGTAACATGGTCAAGCCCTGACGCGCCACTGTTCGAGATCGGAAAGATCACCACGGCCGATCTTTTAGGCGGTCTGCACCATGCACCGCAGTGGATCAATTTTACGCCGCAATCGTCAACCTTGTATTCGTGGGTGATGAATAATTTATGGCATACCAATTTCAGGGCAGAGCAGGAGGAAGGCCCGGCTACTTTCCATTATATTTTCCAGGCACATGCTAATGATTATGATAGTTTCGGGGCCAATAAAACAGGACTGAACAATCATCAACCTTTAGTTGTTGCCGCCGCTTCGACAGATGGGAAAGGCAAATTGTTTTTCAAGATCACCGGCAGCAATTTATATGTAGAAGAAATAAAACCTGCGGATGATGGCAATGGCGTTATCGCGCAACTGGTAAACAGCGGTACGCAGGAGAGCCAAATAACAGTTAGCCCGCAAACCGTACCAGCCATAAAAATATGGGAGAGCGATCTGAACGAAGAAAAGAGAACTCCATTAAGCAACAGCTTTACAATACCGGCAAAAGGGGTTTTAACCGTCAGGATAGAGAAATAACAAACGCCAAATATACCGGATAACCGGATCTTTAAAAAAAGGTCCGGTTATTTTTTTCTTAGTTTGCCCCAGCGTAAATAGGTGCATCCCCAGGTAAAGCCTGCGCCAAAAGCGGTTAGCAGTACGTTGTCACCGGGTTTAAAATCATCTTTAAAATCCCACAGGCATAATGGTATAGTAGCTGCCGTGGTATTGCCGTAACGCTGTATATTGATCTTAACTTTTTCTATCGGGAAATCTAAAGCATGGCTAACGGCGCTGATGATGCGCAGGTTGGCCTGGTGAGGTACCAGCCATTGCACATCGTCTGATGCCAGGTTATTGCGCTGCATAATTTCAAGGCAGCTATTGCTCATTTCTTTTATTGCAGCTTTAAAAACCGTGCGACCATCCTGGAAAACATAGTGCTTTTTCTGGTCAAGCGTTTCCTGCGATGCCGGGTATAACGAACCTCCTGCCGGAACAGAAAGGTAATTGACACCGTTGCCGTCCGTTTTAAAATAATGATCTTTTATGCCTGTATCGCCTTGCGCAGGTTCTAACAGCACAGCGCCGGCGCCATCGCCAAACAGGATACAGGTATTGCGATCTTTATAATTAACAATAGCACTCATCTGATCGACACCAACAACCAAAACCTTTTTATGCCTGCCGCTTTCAACCAGGCTTGAGCCAATAGACAAAGCGTATAAAAAACCGCTGCAAGCCGAATTAAGATCAAAGCCCCAGGCATTTTTAAGACCTGCCTTATTAACCACCATACTTGCCGCCGGTGCAAGTACATGATCAGGAGTTGACGTAGCCAATACCAGGCATTCTATTTCATCAGCATTTAAACCAGAAGTCTCCAGTAAATTTTGAATAGCAAAAACGGCCATATCAGAAGTTGCCAGGCTTTTGTCGCTTAAAATGCGCCTTTCTTGTATCCCGGTCCTGGAAATGATCCATTCGTCCGAAGTATCAACCATTTGCTCAAGCGCTTTGTTATCCAATACTGTTTCCGGTACAAAGCCCCCTATCGCGGTGATCTCCGCTGTTATTTTAGTCGTGTCTTTCACTAATATAGTCGTGTCTATAATAAAGGCGCAAAATTAGAAAGAGTTTTCATCAAAAGATAATATCTGTAAAAAACGGGCTATCTTTTTGAAAACTACTACATTAAAATGGAAAAACATGGTTGAATAGCTTTACCGGCGGTCATTAGAACTCATTTTACGGAAGAACATGCCTGTAAAATAGATGAGCGGTGACGGCTAATAATCAGATTATTATTATCTTCACTCTTATATGTTTAAAAAATTACCACTGATCCTTATCGCTGCTTGTTTTGCCTTTTCGGCATTCGCACAAAAAATCCAGTCCCCCTCAGAATTTTTGGGTTATCAGTTAGGTACGCAGTTTACCTACCAGTATCGCATAGCCGATTATTTTAAATATATAGCAGCCGAAGCTAAAAATGTAAAGCTGATACAATACGGCACGACAAACGAGGGCCGCCCTTTAATGGCTATGTTTATCGCGTCAGATGAAAACATTGCCCGGCTGGAAGACATTCGCAAAAATAATTTAGGCCTGGCCGGTTTAAACGGCAACGCTACAGCCACAACAAGTACACCGGTAATAGTTTGGTTAAGCTACAACGTGCATGGTAATGAGCCATGTTCAAGCGAGGCTGCTATGCAGACTTTATTTGATATGGTTGACCCTGCAAACACTGCAACCAAAGCATGGTTAAAAAACACGGTGGTGGTGATAGACCCCTGCCTTAATCCTGACGGGCATGAGCGGTATGTCAATTTTTATAATTCGGTAAAAGGGGCAGAGCCCGATGCTGATCCATCATCGCGCGAGCACTCGGAACCATGGCCCGGCGGGCGCGTTAATCATTACTGTTTTGACCTGAACCGCGATTGGGCTTGGCAAACACAAAAAGAAACACAGGCAAGGGTTGGCCTTTTTAACTCGTGGCTGCCGCAGGTGCATGTTGATTTTCATGAACAAGGGTATAATGCCCCGTACTATTTCGCCCCGGCTGCCGAGCCAATGCATAAGGATATTACCAAATGGCAAAAAGAGTTTCAAACCATTATAGGTAAAAACAATGCCAAATACTTTGATCAGAACGGCTGGCTGTACTTTACCAAAGAAGAATTTGATCTGTTGTATCCATCATACGGCGATACTTATCCAATTTACAATGGTTCGATAGGGATGACGTATGAGCAGGGCGGCATTGGTGCGGGTCTGGCAGTAAAGCTGCGCAATGGCGATACGTTGACGCTGAAGGACCGCATAGCTCATCATCATTCCAATAGCTTAAGCACGATAGAAACCGTGTCGGCCAATGCGGAAAAAGCGGTAGGGGAGTTTAAAAAATACTTTGATAACAGCCGAGCCAACCCAGATGGCGAGTACAAAGCCTATGTGATCAAAAATGATAACCAGGATAATATCAATATGCTGGCCGAGTTACTGACCCGGAATGGGATTCAATACCGTTTCGGTATTAAAAGCAGCGTGACGGGCTATAACTACGTCACTAAAAAGAGCAACCCGGTAGATATCGGTATCAATGATATGGTGATCAGCGCCTATCAGCCAAAATCAGTACTGATGCACGTATTGATGGAGCCAAAAACCTTTGTTACTGATTCGAACACTTATGATATTACCGCCTGGGCACTTCCTTATGCTTATGGTTTACAGGCCTACGGGCTTAAGGACGGCATAAAATCAGATGCCAAACAAATTACAGATGTAACGCTTACACCGCCGCCTGCTGCGACAAAACAACATGCTTATGCCTACGTAGCCAAGTGGCAGTCTGTAAATGATGTTAAGTTTTTGGTTGAGCTGTTTAAGAAAAACCTTAAAGTTCGCTATGCCGAAATGCCTTTTGAAGCAGCCGGTAAAAAGTTTGGGGCAGGTTCATTGATCATTACCAGGGCGGGCAATACCGGGGCAAGCTTTGATGATGATGTGCACAATGCGGCCGCCACAGCCAACCGGGAACTTACACCTTTAACAACAGGCTTTGTAGATAAGGGGGTTGACTTGGGTTCGGGCTCTATACATTATATCAAGCCGCCAAATGTGCTATTGGTGAGCGGCGATGCCGCTTCGTCTGAAAGTATGGGGGAGATCTGGCAGTTTTTTGAGCAACAGTTGGGTTACCCGGTTACGCTGGTTAATTATAATGATATAAACCGTACCAAGCTTGGCGATTTTGATGTGATCATTTTCCCGGATGGTAACTATGACGATTTCCCGTCGGACAGGTTGCAAACCTGGATAAGGGACGGCGGCAAGTTAATTGCCTTACAAGGCGCGGTTTCGCAGCTGGCCGGCAAAAAGGGGTTTGATATCAAAGCAAAAGAGGTCGACTCGACAAAGATCAAACCGTCGGTAAAATCGTACGCAGCGCGTAACCGCGACGCGATAAAAAGCAGCGTTGCAGGCGCTATTTATAAAATGAACCTGGATAACACCCACCCGCTTGGATTTGGTTATCCTGATTACTATTATACGCTTAAATTAAGCGATGATATCTATACCCTGTTTGATGATGGCAACTGGAACATAGGCACGATAAAAAAAGATGGTTATGTTGCAGGCTTTGTAGGCGAAAAAAGCAAAGCCAAAATAAAAGACGGCTTACTGTTAGGTGCCCAGCCAATGGGTCGTGGGGCGGTGATCTATATGGTGGACGACCCGCTGTTCCGCAGTTTCTGGCAAAATGGCAAGCTATTGTTTAGCAACGCGGTGTTTATGATACCGTAAACCCCCTCCGCCCCTAAAGGGGGAACTTTTTAATTAATGTTAATAAGCACTAATTACAAAAGTTGAGGGTTTAACCAAAACATCCCAATAAATTTTAAAAAGGTGATCCACTTTTGATGATCCACACATCAAAAAATATCAGAAAACAGTCTTTTTTCATCAGTTTGACTACCAGTATTTTATCCAACTGATATACTCAAACAATCCTGACTTTTAGTGGTGATCCAAAGTGATTCACCCAATTTGTTAAATTGTTTATTTTCAATAGATTGACTAAAAATGGTGATCCAAGTGATCCATATTTTCAAGTGGATCACACCAATAACAGTTTAGCGTTTAAAAATATGCTAATCAACTCCCCCTTTAGGGGGCTGGGGGGCGAGGGTTAATTACCTCCGCCAACCCTGTTATTTTCATCTTCGGCACCGGCACGGTGTTCGCGTTTTTTGATCTGGGCACTGCCAAAGTTGTAGGTTATATTTAATTTATACAGTCGGGTGTCTCTTTTTTGCCTGATGCTAAAATCATTGCCTAATTCGTGGCTGTCTATATTGTTACGTAACAGGTTGAACACATCGTCCACACCAAATTTGACATTGAATTTGTTGTTTGTAAATGAACGGCTAATCGCGGCATCTACATTATACCTGGCATGGATATCATAAATGCCATAGGTTAACGCAGAACGGTAATTGCCGCTTACCTCACCTTTAAAGCCTGCAAACAAAAGGTTTTGGGTTGATTTCAATACAAATGCTTTACGCCCATTGTTGATATTGCCGCCATTTACATCGCTTGATTTAAAGCCCATGTAAAAGCCATTAAAGTTGACGTTGCCTGTCCACCAGTTGGTAATGGTATATGGTGTGTAGATGTTTAGGTTATAATTAGTTTGTGTAGCCAGGTTCAGGTTAGTCTGAAAGCTTTTATCACCTTGTGTTAAAATAATCTCGGTTATGGCGTCAGAAGTACGGCTGTATCCAAAGGAAATATCTATAGTTTTGTTGTAGACGTAACCTAACTCAAAATTATTAGTGTATTGAGGTTTTAAAAAAGCGTTACCCTTGTTAAAAGTATACGGATCCAAGTAATATACAAATGGGTTTAGCTCGCCATAGCTGGGCCTGTCTATCCGGCGGCTGTATGAAAAGTTAAGCTCGCTTGTTTTGCTCAAAGTTTGGTTAACAAACAAGCTTGGGAAGAAATTAAGATAGCTGCGATCAACCGGTGTGCTGCCAACCAGGTTCCCGTTTGATTGGGTGTACTCGGCCCGTAGGCCTACTTGTACAGAGCCTGTTTTATATTCTTTATTCAGGTTTAAATAACCTGCATCAATCTTTTCGGTATAAATAAAACGGTTGGAGCGGGTAGTATCATTAACGTATACGCCGTTAATTGCTTTCTCGGCCCTCAGATCATTATCCGTTTTAACACTGCTGAATTTTACACCGGCTTCCAGTTTTATAGTTTTAGATAAGGGCTTGGCATAATCAGCTTTAAACGAGTGGATCTCGATATCAGAAGGTGTTTCGTTACGCAGCAACTCCGGGTCGTGCTGCATATCCCCGTTTGGTAAAAAATAGTTGGTCACATAATTGGCTTTGCTATTATTATTGAACTTGGAGTAATCCAGGTCGACACTGATGGTTTGGCCTGAGGTATCAAGCTTTAAACGGTCGTTAAGGTTAACAGCAAAGTTTCTAAAAGTTTGGTCGATGTTTGAGTTGGTATTCAGCGACGAATCAACGGCGCCCGGAAACAAGCCGATCCTGGTTTGATTATAATTTCGGTCAAATTCCTTATTGGTATTGCCATTTATTACTATACCAAGGGTGTTTTTGCTGGTCATATCCAGATCGGCGCCGACATTGAAATTAGTATAATGATAAGTCTGCGGCATTTGGGTGGCCTGGGTAAAATAAGTAGTTGTGTCGCCCTGGGTAATTTTACGTAGCAGGTCCATCACACGATAGCTGGGGTTGTCGCCATGGCTAAAACTACCGAATACGTTAAGGTTGCCTTCTTTATGGTTCAGGTTAAGGCTCATGTTATCCCTTGTACCTTTACTGCGGCCCACACCGGCGGTGATACTGCCGTTGGTGCCGCTTTGTTTATTCTTTTTTAGTTTGATGTTGATGATACCTGAATTGCCTGCCGCGTCATATTTAGCTGAAGGGTTAGTGATTACTTCGATAGACTGTATGGTGCTGCCGTCTGTCGACCGTAAAAGGGTCGCTAATTGTTGGGCAGATAGATAAGTTAACTTATCATTGATCATAACCGTTACCCCCTGTTTGCCTTTAAGACTGATATTGTCGTCTTTATCAATGGTAACTCCAGGAGCACGTTCCAGAATCTCCATGGCTGTGTTTCCGGCAGCGAGCGGGCTGTTTTCAACATTCATTACCGTGCGGTCAATCTTGCGTTCAATTAACGGCCTGGTTGATGTAATGGTAACCGTGTTGAGTGTTTTGCTGCTGATCTGCATTTTTAGGTCGGGTACAGAAAAACTGTTCTTATCGCCACTTACAGAAAATACAGCACTTGTTGTAGTTGCATAACCAACGTTAGTTGCTTTAATAATGTAGCTGCCGGGTTTAATATTATCGAACACATAGGCTCCATTGTCGTTAGTTAAGGTGCCTTTTACTATGGTCGAGTCTTTAGCTTTTAATAAGCTTACAGAAGCGTAGTCAACAATGGCTCCCTGTTCATTCAATAGCTTGCCATTAATGGTGGCCTGGCTTTGTGCAAATGTGCTGCTTAAGCCAATAAACAGCAGCGAGGCGGTGTAATATATTTTGGTAAAGATTGTTTTCATACGATAAAAGTAGGTGCGTTATTAAAACCGTTCGCCATACAAATCGGGGAACGGGGGCGAATAGTCGGTAAAACAAACTATACCACGGTCAAAGAAAATTAAGCGATCAGTATTATTAAGCTATTGGTATTAAGATGCCACAAACCCGGTAAAGGTTACACGGTATAGCATTTTTTAGCGAAGGGATAAAGGTTGCCGTTACATCATCTAAAATTGAAAAAGCGTTTGGCGCAGGGTTGTTAGCCATTTCTTTTTCTGTAGTGGCGGTATTGATTTTGGGGTGTTTAGCGGCAAGTATATAAATACATAAGGCTAATATAAGCCCACCGCATAACGGCAGACTTATATACCTTATATATAGCAAACGCCTTTACTATTTTACTTTTAAAGCTTTTGTGGTATCGGGTTTTGATGTCACAAGAGTATCCACTTTACACTCCAGGCCATTGGCCGTCATGATAAATGACGCTGACGATGCATCTGGTTGTTTGTTTTTGTCTTTACACTGATGGATGTCAATACCATCCCGTAGAAAATCAGCCATATTATCATCGATCACTATAACTGCGTTCATTGGTACTTTTAAGGTAACCTCTATTTCCTCATCATGCCAAAAGGCGCCCGGCTGACGTTGCAGGTAGTGGTCAAACTTTAAAACCGAATCTTGCTGTGAAAATATATATTTGGTATTACGGGCATTCAACAAAGCATCTTCGTACTCGTTGCCTTTTGCACGAAAGGTTTCAACCAATACAGGCTGGCTAACGTCACTTTTTTCTATGCGTACAGAAACACTATTGTGTTCGTAATCGCCATAATCAATATCATTGGTAACAACCATGCCTTTAAAATTCGATTTCATATTCAGGCGCACACTGTCATCATGACTGAAATATTTTACATCATTCAATTTTAAATAATAGGTGTTTTTTGATGGGGTTACTAAACTGATGGTTTGGTCAAAACTGGCCGACGACCTGAAGCCTGCCGCTACCCTTGTTCCGTAATAGGTAACTACCCCTACTGCAAATAACCAGATAATAAATATCACAGAGCCAACAGACCTGTCTACAGAGCGTGCGTTAAATATGGCTTTAGTAATTAATATAAAAAGCGCCAGAACCGGTATAAACGCCACAACAAAGCCGGCTACAAAGATCCTGTTTGCATATTGGCTGGTTGTTATACCGAAAGGAAACATATGGGTATGTGTATCGCCCCAAATAGTTACCATTGCCAGGCATACTATTAACCCTATTGAGGCGGCTAAACAGGCCAATAATATAACAACGCCAATAACCTTAATTAAGATCCGGCCGGCGCCTCTGAAAAACTCGCCGAGGTGGTGAAACAGTTCGCCTACAAAGTCCCTGAATTTATAGATCATAGGCCTTGCTTCGTTATGCAGATCAGATAGATGGCCGCGTACCGCGCTCAATTCTTCTTCTAAGTTATTTTTAAAACCCTGCAGGTTTAGCTTCTCACCTTTCATGGCCATACGGTCTGCCCGCGTAACGGCCTTGGGTATTACTATCCATAATATAATGTATAGAAATATACCACCCCCGAAAAATGCTACAGCTACTGCAAATAATAACCGCACCCATATGGGCTGTATGTCGAAGTAATTGGCAAGGCCTGAACAAACACCGCCTAACAGGTGGTCGTCCGGATCGCGGAAGAGCGTGCGGGTGCCTGTGTTTGAATAGTTGTATTTACTGTTGGCGGATGTATGGTCGTCGCCATTTTCGGCATTTTCAAAATCCTCGACGGTGCCCATTTGTTCAACAACTTTTTTTACATCCGCCTCAACAATAACCTGTTTGTTTTCGCTGATCAATGTTTCAGTAAACATTTCGGCAATGCGGTTTTCAATATCGGTTGTGATCTCATGGCTGTCGGCCGAGTTAAGGAAATGACGTTTTACATCCGTCATGTAATTTTTTAGCACTTCGTAAGCATCTTCTTCTATGTGAAAGACGGTGCCGTTTATATTTATGATGATAGTTTTGTTCATGATGTGATTTTTTTGAGGTTGGGTATTATTTCTTTTTTCCGGTAGCTGTTTGCACGGCAAACGCCAGTTCATGCCAGGTTTTATCCAGTTGCTCTAGCATTTTTCGGCCCTCGTCAGACAGCGCATAATACTTGCGTGGCGGGCCTGAAGTTGATTCAACCCAGTTATAAGTTAACAACCCATTGTTTTTTAAACGGGTTAATAGGGGATACAATGTGCCCTCAACTACAAGCAGTTGCGCCTTTTTTAGCTCGGCAATTATATCAGACGCGTAGGTTTCATCGCGGGCGATGATGGATAGTATACAGTACTCTAATATACCCTTACGCATTTGTGTTTGAGTGTTTTCTGCGATCATAAAACAAAGATATATGTTTAAAATTGTATTATGCAATACATAGTACTAAAAAAAATTAAAATTGAGAATAAAACCCATTTTTCAGAAAAAATATTTTTGTTTTTAGTTAATTTTATTTGTGAGTTTGACAATTGAACAGTACTTTTATAATTAATTAACTATTAACTGATCTTATTATTAACAAAACATGAAAAAACTTCTACTAGTAAGTTTGTGTTTTCTGGTGTTATGTATAACACAAGTATTTGCACAAAACCGTACTGTTACTGGGACGGTTACGGCCAAAGATGATGGCCTACCCATTCCGGGAGTTACAGTAAAAATCAAAGGATCAAGTGTTGGCGTGGTTCCGACAGATGCTAATGGTAAATACTCGATAGATGCGCCGGCAGGCTCAACACTTGTATTTTCCTTCATTTCTTATTTAACACAAGAGGTTACTTTAAAAGGTAGCAATGTTATTAACGTAGCGCTATCAACTGATACCAAACAGCTAAACGAAGTTGTTGTAACATCATTGGGTATTAGCCAGTCAAAAAAACAATTGGGTTATTCACAAACTACTGTAAAAGGCGAAACGATGACCCGGTCATCGCCAATTGACCTTTTAAGTGGTATCCAGGGTAAGGTTGCCGGTGTTAACATATCTCAAACAGGTTCAACTCCTGGTGCTACTACCAAAGTAATTATCAGGGGTTACGGTTCGATCAATGGTGATAACCAGCCTTTGTATGTTATTGATGGTGTGCCTTTGGATAACTCTACACCAAGCCAGAATGCTTATTATGATTTTGGTAACAACGCCAATGACGTTGACAACAACAACGTTGATAACATCAGTATCTTGAAAGGTGCGGAAGCTACTGCGCTTTATGGTAATCGTGGTTCAAACGGTGTTATTTTGATCACTACCAAAAAAGGTAAGGCCGGTAAACCAGTAGTTGAATTTAACTCAACTACTACAGCGACGCAGGCATCAGTTACTTACACTCCGCAGGACGAATTTGGTCAAGGCTGGGGTGGCGTTTTCATATTAAGTGAAAACGGCGACTGGGGTCCTAAATATGATGGCGTATTAAGGCCATGGGGCGCAACAGGTGCTACACTTGGTAACATGCAGTTGATAAAACCATTTTCTTTTATTAAGGATAATGTGCAAAATACTTATGACACTGGTCTTGAAATGGATAACAACGTTAGGATCAGTGGTGGTAGCGAAACTACAAAATACAATTTTAGCTATACCAATGTTTATAGTAATGGTATTTTACCAGGTCCGTATGACATCTTTAAAAAGAACAGTTTTTCAGTTGGTGCATCAACCACATATAAAAATCTTGAGATCTCCGGTACTTTAAACTATTCGGCCAGAACAGGCTCTGTTCCGGTATCTGGTGGTGGTAACAATACAACACAAGGTAATGGTTTTTACGGATCATTATTACAGATCCCTTCTGATATTCCGATCAAAGATTTAAGGGATTACAATAATGTGTTCTTTAATACAGATAATTATTTTACGCCGTATGCAGAAAATCCTTATTATGATTTGGCAGAAAACGGCTCTCGTTACACTAATAACCACACATTTGGTCAGTTAAATGTCACTTATAAACTTACTGATTGGGTGAAACTTAATTTCCAGCAAGGTGCTGATGTTACTGCAGAACATAACAAAAGATGGAGTAATGTAAGTATACCAACTGCAGGGAGCTGGAACGCCGGTAATAACGTAGAAAGCGCCATAAGGGCTAACGATACCGGTAGTGATTATGAGCAAGCGTATAATAGCTTCGAATATGATACCAAATTACAGGCCCTTTTTGATAAAAAATTCGGCTCTGATTTCTCATTAAACGGTATAGTAGGTGCCACCTACAATGACAGGGGGTATAGCCAACTAAGTACTTATATTACTAACCTGGCAATACCGGGTTTTTACCAGATCAACAATAGCTTAGCGCCTGCAACCAGTACAGAAACTGATTCTCATCGCAGGCAATTTGGTTATTACGGTACAGCAACTGTAGGTTATAAAGATTATTTATATGCTACTGTTACAGCTCGTAATGATGTTACCTCAACATTATCTTCTGGAAATAACAGTTATTTCTATCCTGCAGCAAACGTATCGTTTGTATTATCACAAGCATTGGGTTTAACACCTGAGTCTGGTATAACTTTCGCTAAGATCCGTGCTGCTTACGGTCGTACAGGTAGTGATACAAGCCCATACCAAACCAGCAACACTTTATCAGCAACTAACTCTCCATTAGGTTTCGGTTCATTATTGTTCCCTATTAATGGCGTAGCTGGTTACAGTGTTAACAATACATTGTATAATCCGGCTTTACAACCAGAGCAAATTACCGAAACAGAAATTGGTGGTGAGTTCAGGTTCCTGAATGATCGCGTAACGTTAGATGCGACATTCTACAACAGAAAACGTGATAAACTGATATTGGCAGTTCCAATTGCGGCTACTAGCGGTTATGCAAGCGAAGTAATAAACTTTGGTAAAACACAAAACAAGGGTATCGAGGTATCTCTTGGTGTAACACCGGTTAAAACTAAAGATATCACCTGGAACTTAAGCTACCAGTTTGCCGAAGACAGAAGCCAGGTATTGTCTTTACCTGACGGAGCAAGCAAAATACTTTTAAATGACATTTACAGTGTAAATCTTTACGCGCTAAAAAATCATCCATTGGGCGAGTTTGAAATACCTCAGCCTTTGATAGAAAACGGACACACCGTTGTTAATACACAAGGTTTACCGGTTCAGGATCCTGATCAGGCACTTGTTGGCAGTATTCAACCACAATTCCACATGGGTCTTAGCAGTAATTTAGTAGTTAAAGACTTTGATTTTGGCTTTACACTTGATTACCAACAAGGCGGTAAAATGTATTCAAATACAGCTTACCTGCTAAACTTTATAGGCGCCGCTGCCGATACTAAATATAATGATCGTAATCCTTTCATTATTCCAGGTTCAGTACAATCTGATGGTAATGGTGGTTATGTTGAAAACCAAACGCCTATAACCCATAGCAACTATTATTCATACTACAACATTTCTGATAACCCTGCAACATCTTTTCAGAACCTGATCCTTACCAAAACTTACGTTAAATTACGTGAGGCGACATTAGGTTATAAACTACCGGCTTCAGTTGCCCGTCATATCGGTGCTTCTTCTGTAAAGGTATCCGTATTTGGCAGAAACCTTTACACATGGTTGCCTGCTTCAAACAAATATGTTGATCCGGAAATGGTAGGTAACATTGGTACCCAGGGTATTTACGGCACCGGCCTTGGAGGCGAGATGGGCGAAGATGCTGCAGGCCCTTCAGTGAGGTTTTATGGCGCCAAATTAAATGTTGTATTTTAATTGAATTAACATCATGAAAAAAAATAATTTAAAAACGATAGCGATCCTTGCATTAACGTTTATTGCGTTTGGATGTAAGAAGATCACGAATATAAATACCAGCCCCAATAACCCGCCTTTAAGCGCGGCGACGCCACAGGTGTTATTTCCATCTGCCGTAGCTTCAAGCGCCGGCCGTATTGGAGGCGAATTGCAGATATTGGGAGGGTTTTGGTCACAGTATTATACACAGTATACAACTGCTAACCAATTTAGAAATATTGACTCTTATAACCTAACTCAAAATGACTTGAATGCCAATTGGAACGAGTTGTTTCAGGGAGCGTTAGAAGATTATCAATTGTCTATCACCCAGGCAAAAGCTAAAGGCTTAAACAATTATGTGCTAATGAGCACTTGTATGAAAGCCTACACCTATGGAGTGTTGGTTGATTTATATGACCAAGTGCCATACACACAAGCTTTGCAAGGTGCAACTGTTACGCAACCGGTTTTTGATAAAGGCCATGATGTATATTTAGGTTTAATAAAAGAAATTGATGCTGCACTGGCTGCTAATTATAATGTAAATCTTGCAGGAGCAGACGCTGCTACAGATTTTCTGTTTAATGGCGATATGACCAAATGGGCTCAATTTGCTAACACCCTTGAGTTGAAGTTGTATCTGCGTATGGTAAACGCTTATCCGGCTGATGCACAGGCAGGGGTAACTAAATTATTCGCTAATGGCCTTGGGTTTTTAAATGTTGATGCAGGTATACCAAGCAGCACTTTTAGTAATACACCTAATAAGGATAATCCTTTTTTTGAGTATAACCAAAGGTCATTAAACACTACTACTAACATTAAGGCAAGTACAACTTTTCTATTGTATCTTACTACTACCGAAGATCCACGGATAACTCCTCTGTTTGGTCCCAGCCCGGTAGTAGGAATTAACCAGGGTGACTATAATGGTAGCGACGCTACTTATGCTAAGGCTACTAACCCGGCCCAAAGCCCAACTGACCCTGTTTGGTTCATTTCGGCAGCCGAATCTCACTTTTTACAGGCAGAAGCAATTGTAAGATATGGTGTGGCAGGTAATGCAGCTGCTGAATACGTGGCCGGTGTGTCTGCATCTTTCGCAGCCAACGGACTTTCGGCCAGTGATGGTGCAACATTTGCAGCCACATCCGCTGTTGCTTTCCCTGCAGCAGGAACCACAGATGCTAAGATAGGAGCTATTATTATGCAAAAATGGGTGGCTAATGCCCAGGGTTGTCATGCGTTGGAATCATTCTTTGATCAACAGCGTACCGGGTATCCTAAAAACAGCGCGGTATATACTACAAATGCTAATTATGTTCCGGGCGAGTGGGTATATTCACTTAACGGCGTTACCGTAGGTAAGGCATTCCCAAAAAGATTGATCTTCCCTGAATCAGAGTATACGACAAATAAAAACACACCTACACTGGTGCCGCTTACAACACCTGTTTGGTGGGGCATAGGCGGTAGCAAGTAATTAACAATTTAATTGAGAAAAATCATGAAAAAATATATAAAATATGTTGGATTGGTGCTTGCAGGGGTGTTATTATTCTCGTGCAAGAAAGACAATTTTAACTATAAAGATGGATATGTAGGTATATCTAAAATTACGCATTACCCAGACTTTACTATTACGGGCGGAGCAGATACATCAATAGTAGTAGGCGGAAGTTATACAGACCCCGGCGCAACTGCATTGCAAGGTACTTCGCCGCTTAAAGTTACAAGTAGCGGCAGTGTTGACCCAACTAAAGCAGGGTTATATACCATAACCTATTCTGCCACAAACGTAGATGGTTTTGCCGGTACGGCTACCAGGTATGTAGCAGTACTGCCTTCTGCAGAAGTAGCGGGTTCAAATATATCAGGTGCTTATACTTATAAAGCTGGCGGGGCAAGTCCTAATGCGACCATTACCAAAGTAGCTGCCGGATTCTATTATGCTTCAAATGTATATTCAGGTTCATTAACCATATCGGCTTATTTGATTTCTGTAGACGGTAAAAACATTATTATACCTTCGCAAAGTACAGCTTATGGCGAATTGGACGGTACAGGAGTACTTCTTGGATCAACTTCAGGTAGCGCGTTAAATTATACACTAAACTTGCCGGATCAGGGTATTACTGCCAGGTTACGTAATTGGTTAAAACAATAAAAATTAACATGATGAAAAAATTTAACATATATTCTTTACTAACGGCTGTATCAATTCTGTTAGTAATATCATTAGGTGCCTGTAAGAAGGACTATAAAAATGGCGGCACCAAAGTTGAAAAACTTGCCGGCGAATATTGGGTTCAGCTTGATGACGGAACAGGTTTCAGCGATGGTTATTATTCATTTAACTTATATAACACTGCAGCCAACAATGATTCATTATGGGTTGATGATAACGAATCAGTGCTAGGTTTAAAAGGGCGGGTACTTAGTAATCCATCTGCTTTAACTTTTTCCATTACAAATACACCTTGCCTGTACGATGACGGTATAACGACTTTTACTTTAACTGATGGTAAAGTTGTTCCAAACGGAACCACTGCTTCAGGTACAGGTGATAAGGCTGATGCAATATCATTTACATTGACTTATGACACTACTGACAAAGGCGTTGTTACGCATAATACAGTAAAAGCAAAAGGCTACAGGCGAACCGGATTTGCTCAGGATGATCATTAATCTCGGTTGATAAATAATAAAAATGCCCGGTGCAATTACTGCATTGGGCATTTTTTGTTAGCTATTAATTATTTGTAATTAATAGCTGTTACAGCTTTTAAAACCGAGAGATTAAGTGTTCGCCCTAAAATCAAACTACAATTATCTGGCAAATGCCCCGCCGGGAAATCAAAACAAACAGGGTAGTTATAATCTTTTACCACATCCATAATAATTTCAGACACGGTTTGCCCAAATGGGATGTCGTTGTCTTTTATATCGGTAAAGCCACCCACAATTAGCCCGGCCAGGTGTTTTAGTTTACCTGCCCTGTCGAGGGTACGGATCATACGGTCGACAGCATATAGGTATTCGCCTACATCTTCAATAAACAAGATCTTACCGTCATAATTAAAATCGGATACAGAACATAATGACGCAATTAACAGGCTTAGGTTACCGCCTATTAATACGCCCTCGCCTTTGCCGGTGCGGTTCAGGTGGTTTGGATTAATAGTATAAGTTATTTCATTACCAAACAAGGCATCTTTAAGCGTCTGCAATGACCTGGCTGAAGCATCAGGAATATTGACCGGCATTTGACCGTGAATGGTTTGTAAATTATAGTTGTTGTATAAGTGCGCGTGCAGCAAGGTAATATCGCTAAACCCGATGAGCCATTTCTGGTTAGTTTTTAACCGGCTGAAATCGACTTTATCTATCATCCGGATAGTACCGTAACCACCGCGGGCGGCAATAATGGCCTTTATTCTGTCGTCATCAATAAAGCGTTGCATATCGCGGGCGCGCAATTCGTCGTCGCCTGCAAACTGGTGATAGCCGGCGTTAACAGTTTCGCCCAAAACAACTTCAAACTCCCATGATTCAAGTAGCGCTATGGCATCTGTCATAGGTTTAGGTAATTTCTTGGCCGGGCAGGTAATGGCTATCTTATCGCCAGGTTTTAAATGTGGCGGTTGTATGGCAGATGAGTGATCAGCTTTATGCATATTCAATATTATAAAAACTTTCTGACTTTACGCTTTACCTGCTTCCCGACTTTATAAGCAAATAGCTTATCTTTGCCAAATCCATTATGTCACAACTCAATAAATTTAAAAGATATACCATTACGTCGGCTTTGCCTTATGCCAACGGCCCGCTACACATAGGCCATTTAGCCGGGGCGTATTTACCTGCCGATATTTTTGTGCGGTACCTGCGCCTTAAAAAGCAAGATGTAGTTTACATCTGCGGCTCTGACGAGCACGGCGCGGCTATCACTATTAAAGCTAAAAAAGAGGGGACCACTCCGCAGGCCATCATTGATAAATACCATAACCAGATAAAGAGCAGTTTTGAAGAGTTTGGGATAGCATTTGATATTTATCACCGTACGTCATCACCTATTCATCATGACCTGTCGCAGGAGTTTTTCCTGAACCTGTATGAGAAGGATGAGTTTATAGAGCGTTTCTCTGAACAATATTACGACGAGGATTTTAACCAGTTCCTTGCCGATAGATACATTACAGGCACATGCCCGAATTGCAGCAATCCGAGCGCCTATGGCGATCAGTGTGAGCGTTGTGGTACATCATTGAATCCAACGGACCTGATCAATCCGATATCTACCTTAAGCGGCAAATCGCCGGTTTTAAGGCCAACCAAGCACTGGTATTTGCCTTTGGATAAATATCAGCCATGGCTTGAACAATGGATAGATGAAAAAGAAGGCAGTTGGAAGGTAAATGTTTTTGGCCAGTGCAAATCATGGCTAAAATCAGGCCTGCAACCACGCTCAATGACCCGCGACCTGGATTGGGGCATCGATGTGCCGTTAGAAGAAGCAAAAGGTAAAAAGCTTTACGTATGGATGGATGCACCGATAGGTTATATATCGGCCACCAAACAGTGGGCGCTTGATAACGGTAAGGACTGGAAACTATACTGGAAGAAACAAGAGAACGAGGCTGACGATACCTGCCTGATCCATTTTATTGGTAAGGATAATATTGTTTTCCACTGTATTACTTTCCCTTCTATTCTACATGCGCATGGCGAGTATGTTTTACCGCAAAACGTCCCTGCAAACGAGTTCTTGAATTTAGAAGGTGATAAACTATCAACGTCACGTAATCATGCTGTTTGGCTACATGAGTACCTTGAAGAGTTTCCGGGTAAGCAGGATGAGTTGCGTTATGTACTAACCTCGATATTGCCCGAAACCAGCGATAGCGAATTTACATGGAAAGATTACCAGGCCCGAGTAAATAATGAGCTGGTAGCCATACTGGGTAATTTTGTTAACCGCGTAATGATACTGATGCATAAGTTTTATGCCGGCAAGGTGGAGAGTGAAAGCGGTAAGATCCGATTGACAGACGGTTACCTGAACGATGAGTTAGGCATATTTTACGATAGCATTGAAAGCAGCCTGGAAAACTACCGTTTCAGGCAGGGCCTGCAGAGCGTGATGGATATTGCACGCTTGGGCAATAAATATCTGACTGAAAAAGAGCCTTGGAAATCTATTAAAACTGACCCGGAAGAAGCTAAAGACGCCTTACATAACTGCCTGTTCATAATTGCGCATTTGGCAACCTGCCTGCAGCCGTTTTTACCGGGCACTGCCAAAAAGATCTTCGGTATGGTAAACTTACCTGCAGAGCTTGACTTTGCGGCTGAAATAACCTTAGAAAACGGCCACCAGCTTAATGAACCGGCATTGCTGTTTGAAAAGGTAGAAGATAATGTAATTACGCAGCAAATAGAAAAGCTGAATAACAAAAAGCAAGACAACGCGGTAGTGGAAGAAATAACAATTACCCCGGCAAAGGATAATATCAACTACGAAAGCTTTGCCGCGATGGATATTCGTACCGGCACCATTTTAACTGCCGAAAAAGTTGCCAAAACAAAAAAACTGTTAAAACTTACCATTGATACCGGTATTGATCAACGTACCGTAGTATCGGGCATTGCAGAGTTTTATGAGCCCGAGGCCATTATAGGCCAAAAGGTAAGCATACTGGTTAACCTGGAACCGCGCGAAATAAAAGGTATCCTGTCGCAAGGCATGATACTAATGGCCGAGAACAGCGAAGGCAAGTTAAGCTTTGTAGCGCCAATTGACGATCTGCACAACGGATCGGTAGTGCGATAATGTTGATGTGCAGATATGCAAATATGGAGATGTGCAAATGGTTTTGACAACTCGCCGATAATTTGCACATTTGCACATAATTGAAAAATCGATCCCGATAACTATCGGGACGAAATCAGAATGGTCCCGTAGTTCAACGGATAGAATAGGAGTTTCCTAAACTCTAGATATGAGTTCGATTCTCGTCGGGACCACTTACACCTATCCATTTGAGTGGCATAGGAAAGATTATTGAAAAGCCTTTAGATGAAAATCTGGAGGCTTTTTTAGTAAATAAGGTTTGGCAGCCTTCAACAAATGACATCCGGGTGAAACGCCCTTGTAACCTGATCAATATCTTTGATTATCATCAACTATCAAAATTATGGAGTACAGACAAATGGGCGCATCCGGCTTTTACGTACCGGTATTGAGCTTTGGCACAGCCACTTTTGGCGGCGGTAATGAATTTTTTAAAGCCTGGGGCAATACGGATGTGACAGAGGCTAAACGCCTGGTTAATCTTTGCCTGGATGTCGGTGTTACTTTATTTGACACGGCCAATGTTTATTCGCGGGGCATCAGCGAAGAAATATTGGGCCAGGCAATAAAAGGCATACAAAATAAGGTACTGATCTCTACCAAAGCAACCTTCCCCATGAGCGATAACCCGAACGACGTAGGCTCATCACGGTATAATCTGGTTAAAGAATGCGAGAACAGCCTGCAACGCCTGGGTGTCGACCATATTGATATTTACCACATGCACGGATTTGACGGCAATACACCGGTAGAAGAAACATTGCATGCTTTGGACGACCTCATAACCGCAGGCAAGATCCGTTACATCGCTTGCTCCAACTTCTCCGGATGGCATTTAATGAAATCCTTGTCCGCTTCAGAACGTTATGGCTGGGCGCGATATGTTGCCCACCAGGCATATTACTCATTGCTTGACCGGGAGTTTGAATGGGAACTGATGCCGGTTGGTGTAGATCAAAAGGTAAGCACAATCGTTTGGAGTCCTTTATCTTCAGGCAGGCTTAGCGGAAAGTTCCGCCGGGGCGTGGAGTTGCCGCAAGACAACCGGATTAGCCAGGGTGGTTCCCATGGCCCTGCTACGGACTTTGAGCATTTATACAACATTGTGGATGCATTGGATGAAGTAGCCGAAGAAACCGGGAAAAGCGTTGCGCAGGTGGCCCTTAACTGGTTGCTGCAAAGACCAACCGTGATTAACCTGATCATTGGCGCGCGTAATGAAGAACAATTGAAACAGAACTTAGCTGCGGTAGGCTGGAACCTGACTCTTGACCAGGTAAAAAAACTGGATGCGGCCAGCAATCGCGACCCAATTTACCCGTACTGGCACCAGCGGCAAAATACCAAACTTAATCCCCTGCCTGATTTTTACGGTAAACTAAGCTAAAGCATTTTGATATAGGTAAATGATTCAAGCCCGTCCTTTGTGATGGGCTTTTGTTTGTAAATTATTCTTATTTCTTTGGGCTTATATTTCTTTGATATAAAAGTAAAGCCCCTGATGGGCAGGGGCATTTACTAACCAATATAAACCAATAGAAGAGAGCGAATTAATAGTTGTTAAATGTAACGCGGTGTTTCTTTATATGTTAAAATCATTTTTGCTGTAATTGTAAAGCCAGTGCCGGGTTAACCAACTTTGGCTCATCAGTTTTATAAGGCGATTGATTGAGCTTTGCGAATAAACTGTCCGCTTCATCTTTTTTGTTAACGGTATTGATGTTAAAGGACCAAAACTCTTCCAGGTCACCGTCATTCATTGTCATTTGTGTGGCTCCCTGGCTTTTATGTGCTGCCAGTTCCCAATTAGCAATGATCTTATAATTTATGCGGTTCAGATAACTGAAACTTACTGTGCGGTCTACCACGAATGATGGGAGTGAACTCGTAGTTTTAGTTAACGAATATCCTTTTAATGCACTGAATTTTCTGGCAGTATCACCCTTATCGTGCAGGGCCGCGCCGAAGATCAGCGGCCTGTTATCCGCAGGGAGTGCAGCAACTTCGTCTAATGCTAAAAGTGTAGCGGCTTTGTGTCCGCCATGGGTTTCAGCTTCAGGTAAAATGCAGAATACTTCATTATAATGATTGTGTAGTAGCAACTCATGCAATTGTTTTCTAACTTTTATTACCTGCCAGCTTGTATCTAAAGGCTCACGTTCATTAAGCGTGTAGTGGCTGTCAGACTGATCTGCAAAATAATAATTGGATATCCCAATTACTTTTCCTCCTTCATGTAATTCTTTTTTGCGGATTGTGGGCAGGCGTTTTTTTGCATCAGCGGCGGTAGTCAGTTTGCAACCATAATACTGTTCTGCCAAGGTCGAATATTTATAACCGGCCTCGCCGTTGGTGATCACAAATAGGTCAAGCGTGGCATGCTGCTCTTTAGCCAGTTTGTATAAAGTGACTGAGAATATACTTTCGTCATCAGGATGTGCTATTACTGCCAGGATGCGTTGACCGGGTTGTGCGAAAATATTCGCCGTGCTTAAAAGCATCAGCAGAAACAGTAAATAGCTTGATTTTTTATATTTCATATAAACAGAACTTAATGTGGTTTTGCACAAAACGTGCTTTGTGACAGGACAGGGGCGGTGATGAGCCTTATCGACAACAACAATAAGCCGGCACTTTCATAGTTGAAGTGGCTAACGGGGGCTGCTTAGAAATACTATTTTTCGACATCTTGTTAATGATAACACCACAAACGTAAAGCATAATTTTCTCTTTTCAAAAAAAATCTATAAATTCTATGGGAATTATAGATTAATTGTATATTTGCCCCAGTTCTTTAACAAAATTTATCCAGAAAGACCGAGGGAAAGGCCCTTTGACGTCTTGGCAACCTGTACTGTTAACTACATTAAAAGGTGCCAAATCCTGCTCTGTAAAAGAGAAAGATAAGCTAAATAAGAAGAGCCGCCGCATGGTGCTTTCTGGCAGAAACAGTAAAATAAAAAAGCATGAGTATCTATTTAGACAACGCGGCTACTACGCCACTGGATCCGGCTGTATTTACAGCAATGACCCCACATTTATTAGCTAATTTTGGCAACCCTTCGTCGCAACACCAGTATGGGCGTGAAGCAAAAGCTACACTTGAGCAATGCCGTAAAACCATTGCCGGCCTGATCGGGGCAGATGCAGAAGAGATCACTTTTACTTCAGGCGGAACAGAAGCCGATAACCTGGCTATCGTATCGGCAGTAACCTGCGAAAAAATTGATCATGTGATCACAACCGCGTTTGAACATCCTGCGGTGTTACAAACCTTAAAGTCGTTAAGTAAACAATATCATACCCGGATAAGCTACGTTAAGTACAATGAATTTGGCGATCTTGACCTTGATCACCTTGAATACTTACTACGCACCAATACCCGTAACCTGGTTACCATTATGCACGCCAATAATGAGGTAGGTAATCTTAATGATATAAACGCAATAAGCCGGCTTTGCGAAAAATATCAGGCAGTGTTTCATACAGACGCTGTGCAGACCACGGGCCATGTAGCGTTTGATCTTTCAGGCTTGAACATTCATTACCTGGCTGCATCAGCGCATAAATTTCATGGCCCCAAAGGCGTTGGCTTTTTGTATTGTAGAAAAGGGGCACATTTAGCCCGGTTGATCCATGGCGGCGGTCAGGAAAAACAAGTACGGGCGGGAACAGAAAACCTGGCCGGAATTGTTGGCATGACCAAAGCGCTGAAGCTTGCTTATGCTGAACGCGATACCCACCAGCAACACATACAACAACTTAAAAATAAATTGATCAGCAATCTGGTTAGCCTGGTACCCCAGGTACAATTTAACGGCCGCTCAGCATCGCTTGATAAGAGCATTTACACCGTATTAAGTGCAAGTTTTGCCAGCGGTGGCATTAATTTAATTAACTACCTGGATACAGAAGGCATTGCGGTGTCTGGTGGCAGCGCGTGTTGTACGGGGGCTGCATCTTCAGTTTTACAGGCTTTGGGGACTGATCCCAAAAGGACAACTATCCGGTTCTCTTTCTCACGGTTTAATACCATGGAAGATATAGACCAGGTTATAGAAAAGCTGGCCGTGATATACCAGGTTGTAGCCGCTTAAACAATAAGGTGGAGTGGCCGAGTGGTTAGGCGGAAGTCTGCAAAACTTCTAACGGCGGTTCGATCCCGCCCTCACACCTCATGAAAAAACACATCCGCGCAGCCCCTCCCCATCATCTAAAACTCAGGTTGAAAGCTAAACTTCACCCCATATGCCGAAGCGCCGGGATGGTCCAGGTAGTTGAAGCGCCTGATCACATCCACTCTTAAAAAGTGAAGGATATTGCCTATCCCAACGCCAGCTTCAACGTAGGGGGTGCTTCCTAACGCGTAGGTGCCATAAGCACCGTTGGTAGCAGGCGGCAGGCGGTACAGGCCGTTAGTCAGTTCGGGATTATTTTCCGCACGCAGCCCACCGTATAGTATTTTTGCAGATATAAACTCCTTCCATTTAAGGTGCTGTATCAGCGGGATTTTATTCAGCAAAAAGCCATTGAAAGTATGTGTGAAATTGATCCCCGCGTAATGGTCGCTCACAAATTCGAGGTAGTTCATCTGGTTGTAGGCATCCCGGTTATAAGCAAATGATTGATTGGCCGGACTAATATTAAGCAGCGGGAACGGCAGCTTACCCTGCACGTATCCACCAATAACGGTCACATCGGCAAAGCCGAGCTGCGAAAAATAGAACCGTTTATAAATATTCAGACCGGCATCCGTATAGGTGTAAGCGCCATTCATAAATCCCTTGAGACCGCGGTTAAGCTGAAAATCAAAGATGGGATATTTATTGTGGATGCTATGCCGCTCTTCAGTACCCTGGATAATCTGTTCGTGCGGGGCGTAGCGCAAGTGCAGGTCTATTTCGCTGGTGGTAAGATTGTTCACAAGCGTCCCGGCAGCATCATTCATTTGGTAAACCAATTGCGCAGCCGGCGACTGGTTCCAGTTTTTAAAGGTGATGTTATATGAAAAATGATTCTCAAAATCCTTTACATATTTTACTTGGAAAATGCCGCTGTATAGCCAGTAGTTGGTTTTGCCTGTTTGAAAAGATGAGAAAGCGGCCTGCTTGTTAGTGATCGAAAAAGTATGCCCAGGCACATCTACATCATACAAATAACTCAGGCTGAAATAATCATTCGGGAAACGATATGGCGCGGTTTTGTTTAAAGCGATATAGGTAATGGCATCAACTTTAGCTTTTTTATCTTTTGTGCCGATGGCTGCATAGCCTTGGAAATAAAATGTACTGTCCAATTTTGGTGTTGAACGTGCGCCACCCTCAAAGCGCAGGCCTTCCTGGCTATTGAATGAAAAAAACTGGCCGATAGGCCCTATCTGCACCGGCCCGGAATCGGCATAACCGCCGGTAAGTGTTGACAGCCACCACATGGTACGTTTGTAGGATGGCATTTGTTCCAGTTTGTGCAAATTGCTGTAAACCCGCGCCTGTTGTTTGCTTAAGGTATCGGTACGATGGCTTGACCAATAAGCCGTATCTGTTTTGCCGCCATGCAGTGCAACCTGTAGTGATTTACCGTTATAAAAAGCTTCGGATTGTGGGGTGTCAAGTTTATAGTTACTGTAGGACACCGTGCGCTGGCCGATAACGCCCCAGCCCTTTGTCTTCGAAAGGCCAAAATCGGCTTTTACATCGCTGCGGGCCAACTGGTACCTGCCGTTTGCCTGTTGGGTAAAATTCAGCATGATATTAAGGCTGCGCAAAAAACTAACGTTGATCTGCTTATTCACATCCATTTGGCAGGCGGTAACGGCATAATGCCCGTCAAGCGTTACGGTTAGTTTACCCTCAAAAAGCAGGTCGCCTTTGGTGCGGGGTACGAATGATACTTCAACCTGTTTTCCTGTAGGTGTGCTTATGGTATCCGTAATAAAAAACTTGTAATAATTGGGCGAATGATCAGCAATGGGGCTCAAAAACTGGTTGGAGATGATAAAAATGTTATTCTCATAAATATCCAGGTTATTGCCATACAGCTGGTTTAAATAAACATTTACCCCGGCAGTGTCAACAAACTTAATAATGTTAATCCCTTTTTCAGCGTGGAGTATCTGTATGGTCTTTTCAGGCTGCTTGCGGTAATATACTTCCGATAGCTTTTCGGTCAGCAATGCTGGTAGCAAAGTTTGTTTGTTACCATTCGCATCAACCATGGTATCCAGCATGAATTGATACTTTTTGAAAAAATTGCCGTTAATAAATTTTTGCGGCAGGTTAAAAAAAGAAAGGCCTATCCGCTCGTATTGGTCGTATTGCAGGTATGCGGCGCTTTCCATGCGGTTCTCATTTTTATGATTGATGATCTGCTGAATGAGTGAAACTGCCGGGTTATCCTTATTGCGGTATTTTTGTTTTTTAGATGTGATCAGCACTTCTTTAAGTTGGTTTTGGTTATTGTGCATACTGATATGCAAATCGTTAACCTGGCCAGGCTTTACAGTCTTTACCACGGCCTGGTAGCCGATACGCGAAAACGTTACTTTTGCAAAAGCGCCGGGTCTGCTAAAGTTAAATTTCCCTGCCGAGTCTGTGACCAGCGCGTTAGCACTGCCTTCAGGTCTTACATTAACGTAGATGAGCGGCTTGCCGGTTACGGGATCTGTAACCTGGCCTTTAATGGTAGTAACGGTATCGGCTTTTTGAGCGGCGGTGCTTAAGCTAAATAAAAGCAGGTAAATACAGCCGGCCCATTTTAAAGGAACGCTCTTTAAAATTTGTAAACCCTTATGAATATCGTTATAAAACAAAATAGTAACCATTAACTCAACATTATTAAAAATCCCACCAAACTTTCTGCTTTGGCGGGTCACCTAAGGTATAAGGTTCGCCAATCTGCGGAACGTTTACCGGAATACCCAGCTTTTCGGCGGCAGGCAACAGTTTTTCTATAGGTTCGTTCCACGGCTGGTCGGCCTCAACAAACTTGGCCCAGTGAATAGGTTGTAGCATCCGGGCATTCAGGTCGACGGCGGCCTGTGCAGCCTGCCCCAGCCATAGGTGTGTCCAGGGCCAGTTGGGGCTGTATTGCCCGCATTCCAGCAATGCCAGATCAAAGGGGCCGTACTGCTTTCCAATTTGCTTAAAATAGGTGCCATAGCCACCATCGCCGCCATAAAATAGCCTGTAATTGCCGGCTTGTATTACATATGATGCCCAGAGTGTTTTGTTTTCGTTGCTGTAAGACCTGTTGCTGCGATGCTGTGTCTCGGTAGCTGTGATCTGCAGCCCGCCATTCAGCGTGACAGACCGGTTCCAGTTTAACTCGATGATCTTTTTAGGGTCAAAGCCCCAGTATACCAGGTCTGAGCCAACGCCCATAGGCACAACAGCCATTTTAATCTGGCTTTTTAATTTTTTAAGCGTACGGTAATCCAGGTGATCATAATGGTCATGCGATATGATCAGCACATCTATGGGTGGCATATCCGGCGAGTGATAATTGGTAGTGCCGGGGAATGCCTCAACCAAACCCGGTACCGGCCCGGCGTGATTACTAAAAACAGGATCGATCAGGATATTACCCTGCCCGGTTTTTATCAGCAATGATGAATGCCCAAACCAAACAATAGTAGGCGCAGGAGCCGCCAGTTTTTTCAGATCGGTTTCAACCCAAGGCAGCGCATGCGAGGGCCTGACCGTTTTAGGGCGCTTATGAAGAAAAAGCCAGCGGTTGTGCTTATTTGCCGAATTAGAACTTTCTGCCAGGTTTTCAAAACTGCCATTTTTGTAATTAGGTAGCGTGTCAAGCCGTGCAAGTTCCTCGCCCCTGGGGTTTCTGCCCAGTTGTTTTACCAGGCTACAGCCGGCAATAAGTAATAACGCGGATACCCCAACCCACAAGCAATGTTTTATCATAAGTTCCTTAGCATGGATTTAACAGGGGAAATCGGTGATTGTTTCTCTTGGTTATACGTTATGAGTCGGATTTATGCTACTTGTATCTATTGATTTTTGCTAAAAACCAAATTAATTAATGAATGTTCAATAATTACTTAACATCTAATAGCCGCTCATGATATACCTGTACACAAAATGACTTTACATACCCCGAAAAAATCTTTACTTATACCAAATTTGATATTTGTATTCCTGGTAACTTATTCATTTGTTTCGTCAGCGCAAACACAGATCCGCATTATCGAGAAGACGGTGAAGGACAGCTCACGTGTTATCCTTCCTGATACTTCGCTTACGAAGAAAAGATTTGGCCATGCCGCGCTACAGTTTGGCCTGGCCGAAATAATGCCCCAGCTTCTTGACCAATTTGTAACCAAGAAAGATTACGCCCAGATATCGTTTAAAACGGTTGGCCATAACCTGAACCCGGGCAGCTGGCAGTTTGATAATGACCCGCTTCAGACCAATCAGTTTGGACACCCTTACCATGGCAGCTACTTTTTTAACTCGTTCCGTACAAACGGTTATAATTTCTGGCAGTCGGCCACTGCAAGTTTTGCAGGCAGTTATATCTGGGAAACCTATGCCGAAAACCAGCCGCCTGCGCCAAATGATTTTATTAATACCGGCTTTGGCGGGGCCGTTTTAGGCGAGATGACCTATCGCTTATCAAACAGGATCATCAACAATCAACTTGTTGGATTTAAAAGGCAGGTTAATGAAGTATTTGGGGCATTGGTTGACCCTATGAACGGGCTTTCACGGATACTTGACGGCAAATGGGGTAAGTTAGCGCCAAACACATCGCTAAGAGATTCCACAAAAATAATGGCCGAATTTAATGGCGGGATAAGGAATATCCAACTAAATAACCAGTGGCATAGTGGCTGGTATGGCCACGTAAAGATTTATTACGGCGATCCTTATGAAGATTATCAAACTCCGTTCAGTAATATATTGATCAATACCGAGATAGGTAAGGACGACAGTACCAAGGTAAATGTGATCAGTGTTTACGGTTCACTGGCAGGTTGGGAGATCCAGTCGACAGAAAAAGTAGAACACTTGGCTGTATTGTCTGCCAATTATGATTATATCCGTAACGTGGCTTTCTTTTACAGCGGCCAAAGTGTGCGTATAAACCTTTTATCAGAGTATGATATCTCAAAAAAATGCATCATCAACACTACATTCGGCATGGGGCCTATCATACTTGGTGCCGCGCCCGATAAATACATCACGCCAAACGGCAGGGATTATGATTACACCATGGGCCTGGGCATTAATGGCAGCGCGGCTATTAATTTAGCCGGTAAAGTGTTTTTCAACCTGAATTACAGGGGAGGATGGCTGTCTACCATAAATGGTAATGCTTCCCATTATTTTCTGCACACAGTATCGGGCGAGTTAAGTTACATGTTTGTAAAAGGCCTTTCCATATGCGGCGAGCCTGGTTATTATTCTTTATCGGGCAGATACCGGCATTACCCGGATATTTTTAAAAACTATCCGTATTTTAAAGGGTCTTTAAAATATTCGGTAAATCTTTAAAAGCAAAATGAAATTTCCCTGCCGGTTATTCCTTGTTCTTGTGTGCTGTTCGCAGTTGCTCATGGCGCAAAGTAAAAAGCCGGTCATTGCATTTGCCAGCGATACCCAAGAACCAATGTGGGTAGAAAAACTGTTGCTTAAACCCAATCATAATCTTCTGGCCACAAAAATGATCTTTACCGATGTGGACAGCCTGCGGCCAAAAGCGCTCTTTATTTTGGGCGACGTTGTTTCGCTTGGAAAAAGTAAATATAGCTGGAAAAATATCGACAAGTATATAGCCCGTACGACCAAAGATTCCATACCCGTTTATGCCACACTGGGCAATCACGAAGTGATGTTTAATGCCCGGCGTGGAACCCTTAATTTTATAAAGCGCTTCCCCGATTATGATCCTAAGGGCTATATGAAGGTAGTTGATTCGATTGCTGTGGTACTGGTTAATTCCAACTTTGCAGCCATGTCTTCCGCTGAAATAACCAGCCAAAACAACTGGTACCAGGCCGAACTTAGCAGGCTGGATAATGACCCGGCTATAAAAATGATTGTTGTTGGTTGCCACCATTCGCCGTACACCAATAGCTCCATTGTACAGCCCTCTGAAAATGTACGGAAATATTTCGTGCCGCCGTTTATCAAGTCAAAAAAAGCGGTGCTGTTCCTGTCAGGTCATTCCCATAATTTCGAGCAATTCAACGTGTTGGGAAAAGATTTCCTGGTGATAGGTGGTGGAGGCGGCCTCCATCAGCCATTAAAGGCGAATAACGAGCAAATGCATGACCTTTCGCCGAATTATAAACCGGCTTTTCATTATTTACAAATTAGCAGGGATGGTAATGATCTGAACGTCCTATCGCGACGCCTCAAAGCAGATTTTTCAGGATTTGATGATGGATTGACTTTTCTCATTAAAGCTGCAGGCCAATAATTTTGAACTTTTAAAACTAATGCTGCTTGCCCTCAATTGGTTAGCGATTGTCGGCTCATGCTTAATAATACCGCAACAGCCTGTTAATTAATAGTAAATGGAGATTGTTAAATAAAAACATCTTGAAGACAACTGTTTGACTGTTATGGAGATAATTAGCGCCTCGTTATTCCTTAAAGCTATAATTTAAAAAATAAATCAGGTATAGATTATGATTTTGTAAATTTTAAAAAGGGTTGTAATCTCCTGACTTTTTGTATTATATTGTTGTGCCAATTACCTTCACAATGAGTTTAACCTTTACTATAATCTTGTTTTTTTTCGGAGCCGGAGTGATTACTGTCGCCTTTATCAGGGACTGGTACAATAAAAAAAAGTGGGGTTGGTACAAAACCCTGCTGATAACGGGATTTATTGCTTTATCCGGCGGAGGGGTTTATGACCTGGCAAAAGGGTACCTTGATGAAATCGCCGATAACGCCGCGATGCAGGAAAGTGCCAGCGCAGCCCGTAAAACTAATGCGAAAACTGATACAGTCACACAGGACAAACGCCCGGCATTATTTTCTTCACTAGGGTTATGGACGGTGCCAAATACGCCTAACCCGGTAATTTCAAAAACAGCAAAAGGCGATTCTGTCAAAGTAACTTATGAATTAGCCAACTATGGTAATACATCAGCCTTTCATATCCATGACGAAACCATTTACGGGCACTTAAAGCATAAAAAAGTATATATAGATTCGTCAATTCCACCCTTAGATACTGATAGCACACTGGTTATAAATCCGTTAGGGAAAACAAAACTATTGCAGGCGGCGGCTTTAAAACATAAAGGGTTTATATCGCGTAATTCTTTTGTTTGTATCCGGGTGAATTATGCTGACAGCGTAAAGTCGGGCAGCAAATTTATAAAGATATTCTACATCACATCAAATCCGCTAAGTCTGCATGAAGTATCAGACGCAGACTACACAATAATTGAAACTGCTTTAAAAAAAGAGCAATAGGGTTAGTAAAGATCTGTTAACTTCTTTTACACTATATTGCTATATACCAAATAGTACAGGATGGCGAATAAGCTGGTTATTATTTGCTGTTCGGAAAAGCATTCTGCAAAGCCTTTGCTTCTGCAGATGTTAAGCGTGACAGGCTGCCGTGCCTTGCGTCGGGTGGCAGGGTTACGTCCTTTTCAATTGTCCAGTTAAATAGATCGGGCGATGATGAAATACCGTAATCATCGGCCATTGGGTAATCATAATACAACAGCCATCCCTTGGAGTTTACCGGATCGGCCATAACGCTTGGCCCTTCGGTAATTGTTGGTGCTATCTGCCCGTTGTTTAGTGGCCCCTGGTAAACAGTGTAGGGGCCTTCCAGGTTTTTAGATGTCGCTACCCTGATGCCCCGGCGTTCGCCGGTTTTTGCACCAAACTCTTCTTCTTTATGAAACAGGTAATAAACATTATTATGTTTTATTAATGTGCCATCTATTACAGAATATGGAGGCGCAAAAAGCACTTTGGCTGGTGTAAATGTTTTCCAGTCCTTTGTTTTACAATACCACAAGCGGCTTTCCTGCCAACCCTCGCTTTTAAAGGTAGACGACCAGAGTAAAGTGTATTCTTTAGTAGCATCGTCATAAAAATATTCGGGCGCCCAGATATTTTTTACCATTGCGCCGGTACTGTCACGTACATCCTTCATCAGCGGCAGGTACTTTTCAAACTGCCAGTGGATCAGGTCTTTTGATGTGGCATAGATACAGCTTGGCCCAAACTGTTTATGGTCAGGAACGTCTTTGCCGCCACCTGTCGCTACCAATCGCCAGATCCCATCAGGTCCTTTATGGATAAACTGATCACGCATTTGCTGATTCCAAATGGGCTTATTGTCGTTTAATGGTGTCCAATGGCGGCCATCGGTTGATAAAGCGATATGCAGCTGCGCTACCAACATGGGGTTGGGTAGGGGCACCTCGATGGTCTTACCCTGCGCGTCAATCTCTATCCGTGTAGGGTAACGCTGACGGAAATAAGTGAGCATCCACATGTCCTTAGACTGTGCCATCGCCGTGTGCAAAGAAGTTATCAGCAAAACAGAAAACAGCAAAAGGGTTTTCCTTACAGATGGCGTGAATGCAGGCATATTTGTTTTTATAATAAATTGCGGCGATAATTTGAAATTATCAATGCCGCCAAAATAGGAAATAAATTTGTATCAGTGTTAGCTTCAATAACAGCAATGCCCGGCTTGATCTTTAATCACCAAGCAAGCATATAACCCAGTTCTGATACTTGTCAGCATCTTTTTGGCTTACATCATAATCTATACCTGCAATACCAAATTTGACTATTTTGTATTGTTTTAATCCGTCTAACTCCATTTTGTTTAGCTTTAATGTAGCGGTATACTGATGGGTATAAGAATCAAGGGCGGTAAATTCTGCCGGCAGGATCTCATCCATTATAAAATCGCCTTTGTCTAATTCAATATATATGCCTTTTGCTTTATAATTTACGTTTTGGCTTTGTCCATAAGCTTCTACCTGGTAAGTGGTGTCGGCCTTTGAGATTTTTTTATAAAATATCAAGCCTACATCTTTTGACGGCGACCTGAACTCAGTTGTGCCTTGCACCGGGTTTACGTGTTTTTTAATTTTGCTGCAATCTGTGTTTTGAGCGTTTGAACAATAGGCTGTAAAAAGTAATGCTGCGATAATGGTAAGTTTTTTCATAATAGGTTTTTTAGGTTGTCATAAAATTATGAATTAGTTGTTAAAATCATAGCATTTAAATTAATCTTCTCAGAATAGCGCAAGGGCCATACTAAAAAGTACGGCCCCATTGCATTCTATTAACTGATCTATTATTAACTAGTCATCCTATTTTACAAATACAGAAATCGCGGCCGCTTCTGTAGTGCCGGTTGTCAGCGCGTTTGAAGCGCCATTTTTCCAGTACATGGCAGTGGTATTTACATCACCTGACTCCTGGAAACCTACAGTATATACTGCACCGTTCAAAACAAATACTCCGCCTAAACCGGTAGCTTTTGTATTGTTTGTCAATGTGGTAGGTACACCATTTTTCCAGATCTTGGCAATGCTGTTATAAACGTCTGATGGCCCAAAAGGCGTATCACTGCTTTCGGTGCCAGATACATAAACATCTGTGCCGGATACAAACACAGAAGACGCGCTGGCGGTGTACAAACCACTGGTTAAGGCATTAGGTACACCATTTTTCCAAAGTGTAGCCACTTCATTGCCGTCATCATTTAAAATATCGCCTGCTACATAAACATCATTACCCGATACAACTACTGAATTTGCCTCTGCGGCAAAGGCACCGTTGGTAAGGTTAGTTGCCGTGCCGTTTTTCCAAAGTTTGGCAATTTTAGCTTCAAAACCCACAACATATACATCCGTTCCGCTAACAAATACCGAGCTGGCAGAAGCGTTTTGGGTGCCATCTGTAAGTGAGGTTGCCACGCCGTTTTTCCAGATCTTTGCTACAGTGTTGGTGGTGCTTAACGCCTCACTGCCCACAGCATAAACATCGCTGCCTAATATGTAGATAGAATTTACAACCGCGCTGTACTTACCATCGGTTAGTGATACAGGCACGGCATTTTTCCAGACTTTGGCGAAATTACCTTCAAATCCTCCTGTATAAACATCTGTACCGCTCACAAATACTGATGAAAGGCCGGCCGGCTGTTTGCCATCTGTATATGCAATAGGTACACCGTTTTTCCATAGTTTGGCTACGTTGCCATCAACACCGGCTACATAAACATTTACAGCCTGGTTGTCTACAGTATTGGGTGATACCGCTTTGTTTTTTGAACACGATGCTATAACCGCAAAGGCCAAAACAGCGATTAATAATTTTAACTTATTCATATAGGGTTATTTTATAAAAAGTAAAAATTTATATACTTGGCGCAGTATCAGTAAATGAAAACTGCGCGGTAGTACTTATCCCGGTGCCCACGTCTGTAATGGTGCCTGTCAGGTTATGCCCGGCAACCGCGCCTACCAGTGTATAAGTTAAAGCCGGTGAACCGGTTGTCAGGTACCAGATCGCGGTAATTGTAGTAACACCGTTTATTTTAGTAACGGTATAAGTACCATCGATCTTTATTTTAGCGCTCGCGGTGTCTTTTGCGGCAATGCTTGTCCCTAAAGAATAATAATCGTTGGCATACTCTCTCATGGTACCATTATTCCTTAATAAAATTGCATTCCCGGGGCCTATGATGGTGTTTGGAGATCCAAGGATACTACCATAATAAAAATTACCGATAGTGGTTGCAGTATCAATAACAGCAGGAGCGATAGCTTTCTTTTTAGAGCACGATGTAAGGACAAATAAAGCTGCTATTGGCAGTATGAACAGTAAGTTTTTAATTGTTTTCATTTTAAAATGCCTGTTGAGTTTAGTTTAAAAATTGCATTTACTTTCGACTGATGCTACTTATTGATACTTTACCTGGTTTACCACAAACACCGAGTTAGCAGTGCTTGACGTCGTTCCGTCAGTTAAAGCAGTAGCTACACCGTTCTTCCAGATCTTTGCCACAGTTTTGTTACCGTTAGTGTCATAACCAGCTATGTATACATCTGATCCGAAAACAAAAACCGAGTTAGCCGAGGCATAATTGCTCCCGTCGGTAAGGGCTGATACGGTACCATTTTTCCATAATTTCGCTGCCGGTTTATTATTAGCATTATATTCATAGCCAGCAGCATATACATCGTTGCCGGAAACAAACAGATCAAAAACCCCTGAATCATAAGTGCCATTGGTTAGCGGTGTCGAAACACCATTTTTCCATATTTTGGCCGTGTTGATATTCCCATATTTTTCAGAACCGGCAGCATAAACTACACCGCCCGAAACAAAAACACTGGTAGCCAAAGAACTCACCCCGTCGACGTTAAAATTAGTGGACGTGCCATTTTTCCATAATTTGGCTATGGTTCTGTCCACACTAAAACCATAACCCGCAACGTACACATCCGTACCTGATACGTACACAGCGTTTGCAGCGCCAAACTGGATCCCGTCTGTTATGGTAACGGCAACGCCATTTTTCCACAGTTTTGCCGCAAGGACATTACTGCTGGTGCTGTTCTGTTCATATCCGGCTGCATATATATCATTGCCTACACAAAAGATCCTGTTTACTGAAGCATTTTTTGTTCCGTCTGTCAGCAGTATCTCCGTACCGTTTTTCCAGATCACGGCCATTTGCTGGCCGGTTTTTGACAGGTCGCCGCCCACATATACGTCTGACCCTACAACTGCAACAGAATTAGCATGAGCGTACTCTGTTGCCGGGTCAGTAGGCTTGGTTGCCACGCCATTTTTCCAAACCGTAGCCACGTCAATGATCCCGATTGCCTGGTATCCGGCAACATATACATCCTGCGTGCCGGTAGTTGTAGTGGTTGTTTTTGTAGTGTCAGTAACAGTGGTTTTTGCCGGGCCGTTGTCTTTTTTAGAGCAAGAAGCAAAAGCGGTAAAAGCGGCCAATACAGCAAGTAACTTTAATGTTTTCATAAACCGGATCTTATATGCTTAATGATTATAATTTTGGCAGCTTGTAGGTTAGGCCCGCGCTCAATACTCTTGATTTTATCCCGACATTATTGCCAACAACCTCTTTGTTGAAATTAGTAAGGCCGCGCATGTAACGTATACTAAGGCCGAAACCTTTAAGGGCCGATGTCTCCTTGAAATCATAACCGAAGCCACCGCCGGCGCTTACATCAGTTCCTTTGTAGTATTGTTTGGTATCCATGTACGGATCGCCGCCATCCTGCTCTTTTGCAGATAGTAGTAAGCCAAATTGCGGTCCTGCCTCAATGTATCCGCCAAAACCAAATTTGTAAGACACCAAAACAGGAATGGTCAGAAACGAATGCCTGATATGATAAATATCTTCTGTTGAAAGGTCCCTGTAGTTAGCACCCTCGCCTGAGTAGTTTACACCTAGCTGGATGCCCAGCCCGCTGAAGTTATATTGGCCAAACAGGCCGGCATAAGGCCTGGCTAAAAAAACATGATACAGGTCAGGAACAGGCTCGGTAGCGAAGTTTGCACCGGCCCGCGCGCCAACGGTAAATTGGGCGTGGGCCGTTTTAGCAGCAAACATTGATGTGCATATCAATAATGCAATAAGGATAGGTCTGAGTTTTTTCATGATCTTAATTTTTAATGGTTTGTTTTAAATAATTAATTGTTTATATGTTATCAGCAAGTTTTGCAGGGTGCTGAAAACAATAATTTTTTGTTTTCTTCTTCTAAAATAGAGTTGCGCGGCACGCGATTTTTTTAGATTATACAAGAGGAGTTATAAACGTGACGAAGTGCCTGAAATACTTGACATCAGGAAATTGCAACTCGAGGATTAGATTGTAAATTGCCTTTATAAATTAACGCCGTTTGATGAGTATAAGCATTTCGCAATTTTTTAATCGATACAAGATCTTTTACATTATAGCATGGATGATAGTTTCATTCCTGATAATGTTTACCAGCTACGATTATAATACGCCCATATTTCCGCAATGGATAGGTTTTTTGGTATTAACAGGCCTGGCTATACCTGTATGTAATTATGCCGCTTATACGCTTACACCACACTATTTATATAAGCGCAGGATCTGGCGTTTTATACTTTATTTGTTTTTAGCCGCCGTAATAAATGCTTTACTAACCACGGTAATCGCGCTATATATTTATCACTTAATCAGTGGCCATCCTTTCTTCCGTTCGGCCTTTTACATTTTCGCATTACTGGTTGAAACCCTGCTTATCGATATCGTCCTGATCATAATAAGTTGTATAGTCAAAATAATAAGCGACCGCTTTTTTATGGAGCAGAAAATGCTGGAGATAGAAAAAGAAAAGGTAAGTACCGAACTTAATTTTTTACGCTCGCAGGTTAACCCGCACTTTTTGTTTAACATCATGAATACCATCTATTTCCAGATAGATAAAGAAAACACAGATGCCCGTTTAACTGTCGAAAAATTTTCTGAAATGCTGCGCTACCAGCTTTATGAGTGTACAGATGATAGGGTACAGATAGATAAGGAACTGCATTACATAGAAAATTACGTTGCTATACAAACGCTGCGTATGGAAAAAGATACCGATATCCAATTGCTGATAGATGAACAGATCAAGCCCTTTATGATAGCGCCGCTACTCATACTGCCAATTATTGAAAACAGCTTTAAGCATATATCCAACTATAAAGACCCAACAGCCAATAAAGTGTTCCTGGCAATAAAAGAAGACGGTAATCACACTTTTGTAGTTGAAGCCATTAATACCTATGACCAAACCAGCGGGCAGAAATATTTGATTGAATCTGGCGGATTAGGCATGAAAAACCTGAAAAGACGGCTTGAACTGATATATCCGGGCAAACATGAGTTGCTTGTAGATAAAAACGAGGATATTTATAAAACCACCCTTAAATTACAATATGATAATTAACTGTTTGGTAGTTGATGACGAGCCTATAGCGCGCAACGGGATGCTTGAATACATAGAGCAGATAGACTTTTTGCACCCGGTTGATGTTTGCAAAAACGCTATAGAGGCCAGCCTGGCTTTACAAAATAACCGGGTTGACCTGATATTTTTAGATATCCAGATGCCTAAAATTACAGGGGTTAGTTTTTTAAAAAACCTGGCCAATCCGCCATTGGTAATATTTACAACCGCTTTCCCTGAATATGCTATTGAAGGTTATACGCTTAATGTGTTGGATTACCTGCTAAAACCCATCAGCTTCGATCGGTTTTTTATGGCTGTGAATAAAGCGCAGGCGCAACTCAGTCTGAAACGAAAACAGGAAACCCCTGTTGTAGCAGGCTCTTATTTTTTCATCAAATCCAACCAAAAGCTTGAAAAAATAAATATCGATGAGATCCTTTATATCGAGGCCATGTCAAATTATGTGATCTTGTATACCAAAAGCAAAAAGCATATTGTTTACATGAGCTTTAAAAGTATTGAAAGCCAGTTGCCGCCCGACTCGTTTTTACGGATCCATAAATCATTTATAGTAGCAGTAAGCGCCATTTCCAGTATTGATAGTTATGAAGTATTGGTAGCTGATAAGATGCTGCCGATAAGCAAAAGCTACAGGAATGCAGTAATGGAACGGATAGAAAAAGACCTTTTTAAAAGATAGTTAGACAGATCTTCTGTTTGGTCATTGGTATTATATATCAAAAAGTACAAAAAATAGTTAAGCCTGTTATAACTGCTTAACGGTTTTACAGATAGCTTTGAAATATAAACCAAAGAAGACCCAAAATGAATAGTGATCTATCGCCGCAAGAAATTGCACAGTACCGCCGTGACGGATTTTTAGTAATTGAGAATTTTTTATCGCCCGATGAATTGGACTTTTGGCGCACCGCGCTGGATGAGGCCGTAAAGAAAAGGGGTGGCAACAAAATGCCTGACCGCAAAGAAGTTTATGGTAAAGGTGATGATAGTGATAAATCTTATTACGATAATGTTTTTGACCAACTCATCAACCTTTGGCAGGATAATGAAAAGATCAAACAGATCATGCTAGACGAACGCCTTGGTAAAATGGCTGCTGAACTGGCCGGTGTTGATGGCATCAGGATCTGGCATGACCAGGCGTTGATAAAAAAGCCGTGGGCAAACCCAACGTCATGGCATTTGGATACACCATACTGGTCGTTTAGCGACAGGAGGGCGATATCCATCTGGGTAGCGTTGGATGATGCTACTTATGAAAACGGCTGCCTGTTTTTTATCCCTGAATCTTATCAAAAAACCACGTTCGAAAATCCCGGGATCGGTAAAAATATGGGTGCGATATTCACCACTTACCCTGAATTTAAAACACATAAATCGATAGCTGCGCCTATGAAGGCGGGTAGCTGCTCGTTCCACAACGGGTTGACTATCCACGGTGCCCACGCGAATATGACACCGGGTTTCCGCAGGGCCATGACTTGCGCTTACATGCCCGATGGAAATACATTTAACGGTACACCCAATATTTTGTCGGAAGAGATATTGGCAAATCTAAAGGTTGGTGATCTGTTAAATGATGATGCGGTTACCCCGTTGATCTACAGTAAAAAATAATACCTAAATTCATTGTCGGTCAACCTTATTTATTGATATGCCTTTAATTAAGCTTCGGAATATTTTTACTTTTTTTTTTATCGGGACGATTTTTTGCGCGAAACCGGTACTGGCTGATGATATAAAGTATGATTTGCCGGCAAAGACAATTACCATCTCCGCGCCGGATAAAAATTTGTCCATCGTGATCGATTACTCGTCAGGATACCTGATCAAACAGTTAAATATTAAAGGGCAGAATGTTTTATCCCCTGCCGGGATTTACACCTGGATCAAAACCAAAGACGGCGCGTTTTTATCGAATGGCAAAGCAGCTGGTATCATATTGACAAAAGATAATGGGATAATCAAACTATCCGGCTTAAAATATGGCGATGGTGCAATTACCGTTGCTGAAACCTGGGAATTTAGGTTAACAGGCAGTAAGATCCACTGGAATATCATCCGCGATTACAGCAACACTACCAGCCTTGAAGAAATGGCTATGCCGCAATACAACTTCGCCAATTTATCCATATGGAAGGGCGGCATTTTAGATAATGGCGGGATGGTTTGGTGCAAATACCTTAAGCAGGTAAACGACACCTATGGGGTACATACAGGCGGCGTTACCTTCTGGAATGCCGAATCAGGCAATGCCCTGCGCATCAGTACCAAAACAGACAAGGGCTACAACATCGCCACAAAATACTCGCATAGCCCCAATAACGAGTTTACCTGCACGCAATATGTTACCGATAACCCCTTAGATCAGCGGTATAATTTAAGCCGCTTTGTATCGGGCAGGGCCGATGTATTTGCACCTTTTCAAATTAAAAAAGGTACGGTTAAACTGGAGGTTGACCTGGAATACATCGATTATTTTAAAACCTATTCGCGGGGCACTTTACCCGGAATAGACGCGGTGGCTGTACGCGAATTATTGAATACAACAGGAAGATACGGTGTGGTGGACAACAACATCATAGGCGCTAACGGCTGGGTATCTAACTGGAAATGCCTGCATGAGCCTTTTTTTGCCCAGATAGGGATGGCGGTTGACGATAAGAATTATACAAAAAATATGGCGTCAACGCTCGACCAGGAGCGTGATGAAGCGGTTTTGCCGAGCGGCCGTGTGTTATCACGCTGGCATAATGTGCCGGGTGATGAAATAGCCGGCACCTATAATGCCAAAACCGGGTATTATGAAGCCATGTGGGGTTATACCATTGATTCGCAGCCTGATTTTGTCATCAACACAAGCGAGCAGTTTGATCTGAGTGGCGACACCAAATGGCTGCGGGCGCATCAAACCACCTGCGAAAAAGCCCTCGGTTGGCTGATAAAACGTGATGCCAACCATAACGGCATCTTTGAAATGATGAATAACAACATTTCAGAAAAAAAAGCCAGCGACTGGCTGGACATTGTTTGGGCCAGCTATGAAAACTCGTTTGTTAACGCGCAGATGTATGAAGCGTTAACACTATGGGCAAACTGTGAAAAGGTATTGGGGGACAAGGAGAAATCAACCTACTACGCAGGCGTGGCCAAACGCCTGAAGGATGCCTTCAACAAGCCGATCGCCGAAGGCGGATTCTGGTCGCCCGAGAAAAAGCAATATGTTTACTGGCGCGATGATGATGGTTCTGTGCATGGCGATAACTTGGTTACGCCTGTGAACTTCGCGGCTATCGCGTTTGGGCTTTGCGATGATCAGCAACGTATAGCACAGATATTGGATCAGATAGAAGCAAGGGCAGTAAAAGAAAATTTGTTTCACTGGCCGCTTTGTTTTGATTCGTTTAAACAAGAAGAAGTATCGGGCGGCAACTGGCCGTTCCCAAGATATGAAAACGGCGATATTTTTCCAACCTGGGGTTATCTGGGTATCAGGGCTTATGCTAATTACGATAAAGGCGTTGCGCTTAAATACATCAATAACATTCTGAAGCAATACAAAAAGGACGGTTTATCGTCGCAGCGTTATGACCGCGTTACTCAAACCGGCCAGGGCGATGATATCTTAGCAGGCATATCAACCACCATAACTGCACTATACCGCGATATTTACGGTATCCGCCCAAAATGGAACCGGATGGGTATTGAGCCTAATCTATCGCCTTCATTAAACGGTGCAGCGTTTTCATACACACTTAGGGATACGGTATATCAGCTTAAATTAAGTGTAAATGATTATACCATGAGCACTTCGAGTTTTTCCATAAAAAGCAAAGAAGGTTTTGGTGCAAGTAAACACGCTGATGTGCTGACATTTTACCCGGGCAATAAAGACGATAAAGGGTTACAGGTAAATGCCGGACCAAAAAAACGGATACAAATGCAAATAAATTCATGGAAACCCAACGCATATTCATGGACAATGACATCTGCCGATAGTTACCAGTTTACCGTCAGCAGTTTGCAGCCTGGCATAAATTATAAGGTTGAGATCAATAATGTATCAAAAAACATAAAGTCTGACAGTGCAGGCAATCTTATCATAAAGCAGCAATGTGCCGCAATCACAAAATTTGTGGTAACAAAAAGCGCCTGACCATATTGTTCTAAATTCATTTTAAATGGATATAAAGATCCTTTGCCCCTTATGGGGCCATGAGCACCTTAAGCTGGAAACTTTTCTTGAAAAGATCAGGCCGGCTGGCTATGACGGTATTGATACCTGGATACCTACAGATAAAAATGACAAGAAGGTATTATTTGATTACTTGCAGCAGTACGGCTTTCATATCGTAACCCATCAGCACGCCGCACATGGCAATACGTTTGAGGAATTTAAACAATCATTTTTAGCCAATCTATATGAATGTGCAGAACCCGGCCCGCTGCTTATCAACTCGCATACCGGCAGGGATTATTTTTCGTTTCAGCAAAATCTTGAACTGATAGATATAGCGCAAGAGTTTACCGCAAAAACCGGGATCATTGTAGCGCACGAAACCCACCGCGGGCGGTTTGGGTATTGCCCCCAAATGATAGATGAATTTTTGGATATTAGAGAAGAACTTTTACTAACTGCCGACCTATCACACTGGGTTTGTGTTACTGAAAGCATGTTGGAGAACTTTACGGGTATTTTAAATAAAGCGATACCAAGAGCACGGCATATTCATGCCCGTGTTGGCTTTGAAGAAGGACCGCAGGTGGCAGACCCATCGGCACCCGAATGGAAATACGCGTTGGATCATTTCCTGGGATGGTGGGATAGGATAGTGGCACATAACAAGGAAATTAACCGGTCGGTTTTAACCATCACAACCGAATTTGGCCCGCCGCCTTATATGCCTGTGCTGCCGTTTACCGGCACACCCGCAGCCGATCAGTTCCAGGTAAATTGTTTTATGAAGGATTTGCTCAGGCAGCGTTATCAGATCTCTTGATTGGGGATCATTTTACGGAAAGTATTAGGCGAGATACCGTTTTTCTTTTTAAAAAGCTTAGAGAAGTAAAATACCGACTCGAACCCAGTCTGATCAGCGATCTCGCTAATGTTAAGTACCGTAGTGGCTAACAGGTTTTTAGCCCGTTCAAGACGGAGGTTGAGATGGTACTGATTAGGCGACTCGCCGGTGATGCGCTTAAACGCCTTTCTGAAAGCCGAATAACCCATAGGTAATTCGCGGGCGAGGTTCTCCATATCGAGGTTATCTTCAAAAGATTCCTGGATGATAAATTTTGCCTTCGAGATCAGTTTGCCAACCGGGTCATCATTGTATTCATGGTGTTCGGCAATATTGTTGATTAGGCCCAATATTTGTAAAGTTATCCCGGCAATTTGCTGCGGGTAGCCGGTTAATGAAGCTTGTACGGCGTTGATCAGTTCCCGGAAGAGTATGAGAATATCTTTATTCAATCCAAGATAAATAAACGGATGCTGGCGGTCAAAAAATCCGTGGTTCATTAGCTGCTCAACGTAATAGCCATTAAAGCCTACCCAGTATTCTTCCCAGCCTATTTTAGGGTTGGGTTTGTAGCGATGCAGCACACCCGGATAAAGAAAAAAACAGGTGCCTGCATTCAGCTCAAAGGGCTGGGTCAATGCCGAGGCATAAAGCCCTTTTCCCTTGGAGATAAAAACCACGTAATAGTCATTTAAAATGCGGCCCCTGTTCCAGGTTAAATGGTGGCTTTGCGGGTGTACCTGGTTGGGGTATTGGTCGTTCGGCTCAATTTTAGAATAGCCAACCGAGGTCACATACAGTCCCCAGCGTTCCTCGGTCGGTGTGATGTTTAAATATTTAAAGTAGTTGTTTAGCATTAATGATCTTATTTAAAAAAGATGCCGCTTACGGCCGCGTTTTCGCCCCTTACCTGGTTGATCCTGATGCGGATGCTGCCCGAATAATTAAAAATTACGTATTTACCGCCTGTATAATTTTTTACCAATTGTACAGGCGCCAGCAGATTTTTAGTTTTCAGGTCAAAGATCTCAATAGCCGATCGTCGTTGTTTATTGTCCCAATCTAAAAAATATAAAGCCATCTGGTGCACCGAGTTGTCCGAGGCATGAAGATCCATCGTCATGGTTTGCAGGCAGGCCATCGGGTCTTGCGTTGCAATGGCACCTAAAGGTTTGTTTAAGCCTGCGGTATCTGTTAATGTACTGTTGGCGGCGGGCAGATCAGCATAAACATTTTTACCGCGTGTTAGTACCACCGAATCAACATAAGCGGGCAGTTTTTGCAGGTGCTTACCGGCTTTGAAATAGTTAAACAACATATAGCCCTCAGTGCCGTATTTACCGGTCCATTTGCCACCAGTCAGGCTATCCTGTTTAAATTGATTGATGACATATTTCCAGGGCAATTGCTTTGCTATAGACCGTTTAAATGCAGATTTGTAAGTAACCTTGAAATTATATTTGCCGGGTTTTAAATGTTCAAAAACGATATAGCCGTTTTCAATATGCTGGGTAAAAGATCTATTCCCGGTAGCTGCATTATTACTCCATACTATCACGCCATTCAGGCTGATCTTATCAACTGCATTTTTACCTGTGGGGATAGCAACTTTTTCGGCTACGGTACCTTGAGGTATGGTAATCGTAGAAATGCCTGATAGCTCATTAAAATCCGCAGAAATATTCCCGGATAAAGTAGGGGTTGCGCCTTTTACAGATGTAAGGCCACCACTTAAATGCGGAACGATCTGAAATGTCTTGAACCCCGGCGAGGTCGGTTTTATACCCAACAGTTCTTCAGACAACCACTTTACAACACCGGCGCTCCAGGGGTGGGTTAGGCTGGTGTAGCCGCATTGGTTATTTACAGGCGCGTCGTTTTTACCGAGGATCTGGTTCCAGCTTGGGCGGTACACTTCAAAAAACGTGGTGCCGCCATAGTTGATTTGCCCGCCCCAGCAATCTTTTATCGCGCTTATCGCATCGTCGTACTTATCCATTTTACCCAAAGCGCCAATGATAAAATAATTATTAAAAGGCGAGTAAGATATACGGTTTACTCTGTCGGTATAATTCTGTTTATAAAATGTTGTGTTTTCCTGTGCTGTGGTAAGTGTTGTATTGATCGCGTCTGCCGAAGCATGGAGGCCAAAATCATTTAGCCAGGTGCCTTTTTTTCTTTCCTCATCCATTTTAGTTTGGGTATACTGCAAGTATTTATCGGCCAGCTTTTCGTCGTCGGTTTGTTTTAGCAGGTTGCCAAACTCAAGCCAGGCTCTTATGGCAAGCATGGTATAAGCGTGCCGTGTTTCAGGGTTAGTAGGGTTTTCAAAACCTGCACCTAAACGCTCGTCCCAGCCGTAAAAGCCAAGATTGTTGGGGTTGTCAAAGTTTTTGTAGGCGTTGTCTAACTTTTGCGCGGCATTATCTGTGTAACCCTTTAAAAAAGTAATGTCGCCTGTATAGTTAACATAATCAATAACACTCAGCACCCAGTAAAGCGCGTAGCTGGCAATGCCATTATCTAATTTAGAGGTGTTTACCAAGTTCTTTTTTACAAAATCATAATTACCAAACGCCACCATCGACGCGGCTTGCGAGGGGTAAGCATCGCCCGTCCACGAAAAGCGGTCGCTTCGCTCCATCAGTATCGCCCCGAAGTAATCTTTCTGCAGGTTCAACTTTACGGTGTAGGCCCCGGTATACCAAATTTTAGTTAATTCAGGGTCGCTGCATGAAAAACTCCCGTTGTAGTTAACAGGTTTTATCTGGCAAACCAGGCGCAGGTTTTTGATATGCCATTTTTTTTGATGCGACAACACATGGATCCAGCCGAAGCGTACACCTTCATAAAGATCGGGGCTTAACTCTAAACGGTAGGTATGTCCGTATTTTACGGGCGGTAATGTCTTTACAGGATGGACCGCGCCGGTGTTTACAATGGCGGGTTCATTGTACTCGCTGATGCTCATGGTAACGCTGTCAGTAAGATCGTCCGAATCAAATTCCAGCCAGCCGGCATTGATTTGGCCAAAATCAAAACGGATCTCGCCTTTCCCGGTCACTTCAATACTGTTTTTAGATTTAAACTGCTGCATGTTAAAGCTCCGCGGATCAGAAACGGTCCACTTAACCGGGCGCAGCGGGTAGCTTTCCAGGCCGTCTGCAGCGGTCGTGTTTGCCCATCTCATACGGACAATAGGATCGGGTGAGAGTGCCACCGTCGCGCCTGTTGCATGGCCTGATACCGGCGGATATTTATTGACCTGCGCCTGCAGGATGAAGGGACGCGCCAGAATAAACGATGTGAAAATCGCGAAGCATAAAAATCTTAAAAAATTAATTTTCATAAACGTTTATTGGTTTGGCCCCGAATGTCATGATCCGTTTCGGATTAACTACGAACGGAAATTAGCATAATTGGTTTATAATAGCTAATGTACAATCCATTTGCTGTGTGTTTAGTATACGCGTTGCAGTTTTTTTTGTACTTTTTGATATTTTATAAAGCTGGATTTACGTGTGTTAAATTGGGATGCCGGGTAGTTTATTAGTTATTCATTTCAACGGCTGTGTTATTAAATTTCTTTCAAGGAAATATTTTATAAATTATTAGCTATCAGGTATATATATTGTGTACATTTAAGCTAATTAACCCTTATTTAACCCACAAAAATTATAACCATGGCTACTTCAAAAACTACGCTTGACAAAAATGTTTCTATGGGGCGTACAGCAACCGCTACAGCAGCGGTGCCTGACAAAAACATTTCTATGGGTAAATCAGATTCAGAAGCTGCAAACAGCGCCGAAGAAATAATCAACCCGCCATCGTCTGACGATACCAGCGACACAACGGCAACGCAAAACTAATTCGCCGTTATTGTTTTAGTTTAAAATAGATTTTACATAGTCCTGTAAGGGCTTAATACGTACTAACCTGTATGCTTAAAGGGATTGTTAGTGTATACCTGGTGATTTTTATTACGACGATTGCGGTTGCCCAAAAAATCACCATCCCTCAATTAAAAGCTCAGTTTGCGCAGCATGAAAACGATACTACAGGTGTTGACTTGTTGTTGCAGTTAAGCCGCCTGTCGCAGGCTATGCGGCCGGATAGTGCTTTGATCTATGCCCAGCAGGGGCTTGATCTGTCAAGGAAGCATTCTTTAAAAAGGGGCGAAGCCGATTGCATGAACCGGCTTGGTGTGGTACTATGGAAAAATGGTAAATATGACCGCGCGCTTTCATTTTTATTGGGATCATTAGCCATCAGGGAGGAGGCCAATGACCGCCTGGGTATGCTGAAAAGTTTAAGCGATATCGGAATCGTGTATTCCGACGAGATGGATAATACAAAGGCGTTGTCTTACCATTTCAGGGCTAAAACACTTGCTGAGCAGTTACATGAAAAACGACGGCTCGGCATTATCCTTTCAAACATTGGTAACTGCTATATCAAACTAAACAAGGTCGACTCCGCGCTTTATTATGTCATGCAGTCCTATGGCATCCAGCAAACTATCAATGATGTCAGCACTTTGCCCAATACGTTATCTATTCTTGGCGATATTAATTATAGTTTGGGGCATGAAGCGTTAGCGCTTGATTATTATCGCGTAAGCATAAACCTGGCCTTAAAAAATAACGACCAAAGCGGAGTTTCCGACACTTACAACAGCATAGGTAAACTGTATAAGCATAAAGGCATGGCCGATTCAAGTATCTACTATGCTACCAAAGGATTAAACGCGGCAAAGGCCGCCATGTATCCCGAAGGTATTTATAACGCCAGCAACCTGCTTACCAACGTTTACCAGGGCAAGGACGATCATTTTGAACTCTTTTACTTAAAGATTGCCCTGGCGGCTAAAGACAGCATGTTCAATGCCGAAAAAGTTAAGCAGATCCAAAAGCTGAGCTTTAACGAGGCGGCCCGGCAGGAAGAAATTGCCGAAGAAAAGCATCATGAAGAAGAAACAAGGATCATTAACCTGCAGCTGATAGGGATTGCCATATTTATACCTTTCTTTTTCCTGATGATATTGTTGCTTAACAAAAGCCGCACCCATCGTAAGGTGATCGATTTTATGAGCGTGCTTTCATTACTGCTTACGTTCGAGTTTATTAACCTGTTTATCCACCCGTTTGTGCTGCGCATAAGCAACCACCTGCCATTGCTCGAACTGGTCATACTTGTAGCGCTGGCCTCTGTATTAGTGCCCATGCACCATAAGCTTACACACTGGATGCGTGAAAAACTACAGCATATGCCCCATCTGCATCCCGAAAAGCCTAAAGATCCACCGGCAGAAGAAAAAAAAGAGCCCGCTAATTAACGGGCTCTTCAAGTTTAAAATATATCAGGGCTAACTATAAACTACTTCATGGCTATCTCTAAGCCTACAACGTTCCAGTTGGGTATGTTTGCCGGTTTGGTAATTACCAGCGCGTCGTCTTCCTGTACCCATTTTAGTTTTTGGGTGCTGCCCAGCATTGATACGCCGGTTATCTTTTTATCATTAAGTTTTGAGTTTTTACCTAATGAAGTAATGCGGATCTCAGATTGTGGCGGCTCCATGCAAAACGCGTACAGGTTATTGCCTTTGGTAGTAAAACGGATATCAGTTGGTTGGTAAGGGCGGGTATCGCTTATCCCGGAAAATGGCCCTTTTTGCAGGTTTTCTTTAATGGTTGATGGTCCCTCGCCATAGATCTTCCACGGACGTGTTCCGTAAATACCTTTACCGTTTGCAGGCATCCAGTCGGCAATTTCCTGTACTATCTTCAACACATCAGGTTCAAGGTCACCCTCAGGGGTTTGAACGATGTTGATCAGCAGGTTGCCGTTTTTGCTCACAATATCAACCAGCATCTGGATCACCTCGGTACCGGTTTTATATTTTTGCCCGGTTTGGTAAAACCAATCGCCTATTGAGGTATCTGTTTGCCATGGATATTGGTTGATGTTGTCCTGTACACCACGCTCCAGATCTTCAACCCAGGTACCGTTTGATGTTTGCTTACAGTTGTAAATAGCGGTTAACTGGCCATTGTTATGTGCGATGTTGCCGTTGTAAAAATTGGCAACCATGCTGCGGCCCACCTCGCCAAACGGAAAACCGCTATCAGAATAAAGCAGGTCGGGGTGGTAATTGTCAACCAGTTCTTTGATCTCGCCATACCACTCTTTGGCCCATTCCGGGTTTTTGCTTAGCCAGTCGTGATCATCAGGTGCGGCTTTTGGATGGTACAGGTCGGCATATTGAGGGTCGTTTCCATCATAAGGAACGTCTTTTAAATCGCCGGTTTTATCAGCTCTGTGCGCGGTTTGGAACCAGGTATAGCTGGCGCCCAAATGTTCAGACACGCCAAATTTAAGCCCTTCTTTTTGAGCCGCTTTTTGCCATGTGCCTACTACATCTTTATGCGGCCCCATGTTGTATGCGTTCCATTTATGCAGTTTTGATTTCCACAAAAAGAAATTATCGTGGTGGGTACCCATACTTACAAAGTATTTAGCGCCGGCTTTTTTATAAAGCGCCATCAGCTTTTCAGGATCCCATTTCTCAGCTTTCCACATCGGGATGATGTCCTTATAGCCAAATTTTGACGGCGGGCCGTAATGGGCCACGTGCCAAAGGTTTTGGCGGCTGCCTTGCTCATACATGTTACGAGCATACCAGTCGCCCTGGCGTGGTACGGCCTGCGGTCCCCAATGCGCCCAGATGCCAAACTTGGCATCTCTGAACCATTCAGGGTATTTGTATTGTTTCAGTGATTCTTCGGTGGGTTTGTAGGGTCCGGGGTTAATGGGCAGATCCTGCGCTTTTGCGGTCGAAAGGCTTACTGCGGCGGCCCCGGTTAAAATTAGCTTTAAGTATAGCTTCATAATGGTGTGGTTAGTTTTTTGATCCCGTTTGTTGTTAAGCGTAATTAATTGGTTAATCAAATAAAAGCGTTTTTAAATATTGGAGGATAAAAAAAGTATCCGTTTATTGCGGTATTTTACCTTTATATCAAACAATAAGGTTAAATTGTGAGTAATTATGAAACCCCAGCTGCTTAAAATACCTTACACGCCCGACCATTCTTTTGGCGTGCGTAAGGAAATGATGCCCAATATCAATAACAGGTGGCATTATCATCCCGAAATTGAGCTGATCCATTTTCATAAAGGGTCTGGAACACAGTTTGTGGGCGACCATATATCGCAGTTTGAACCGGGGGATGTGGTGTTGGTAGGCTGTAACCTGCCCCATTTCTGGAAGTATGATGATGTTTATTACCATGACCAGGAAAGCACAGGGGCATATTCTACCGTTATCCATTTCTTTGAAAACTTTGTTGGCGAACGATTTTTGCACCTGCCCGAAACCCGGCACATAAAAGCTTTGTTAGAAAGAGCGAAAAGGGGCGTATTGTTTAAGGGGGTAGTAGCCGCAAGGATCAGCAACCTGGTAGAAAATATATACCGGGCAGAAGGTATCAATCAAATTATAGCCTTAATTACCTGTTTATCTGAAATAGCGCTTTGCGAAGAACCGCGTCTGTTGTCGTCCATCGGTTTTAAATATGATTTCCCCGAATCAGAGAACAAGCGCATTAACGCCATCTATAATTATTCGTTCAATAACTTTCAGAAAAAGATAAAGCAAAGCGAGATTGCTGAAATTGCAGGCATGACCTCTAATTCGTTTTGCCGGTTCTTTAAAAACCATACGGGTAAAACCTACTCAGATTTTATTACCGAGATCCGCGTGGGTTATGCCTGCAAACTATTAATCTCCAATAAAATAAGCATTAAAGAGGTTTGTTATGAAAGCGGCTTTAACAGCTTTTCGTGCTTCCACGAGTTTTTTAAAAAGGTTACCGGTAAAACACCGCAGGTGTATCAAAAGGCATATAAGGACGGGAAGGTTTAATAGTTGCAACAATTAAAGATAACTTATATGATGGTCGTTTAGATATTTCAAGTATAGCTCATGGGCTTTTATGTATTTTCTATTCTTTTTTAATATGTTGTTAATAACATCACGAAATTGAATTGCCCTATATCCTTGACCAAAAACTAAGATGTTTGGATCAGATCGGTTACATTGGTTATTGATTTTTAACATTGAACTAAGCTTACCGTCTTTAAAAATTTCGATTGTAGTATAAAAGGGCGGCTCAATAGTAGTATAGGGTTCATATTTAAAAGTTCCTTTTAAATCAGCTAAATCACTTTCACTGAATGATCTGGATATTTTTTGCTTTTCAAGCGGTGTAAAATCAAGGGTATCAATAGATTTTAAATCGTAAAAGTTAGCGGTTAGTGTTTGTGATTTCAGGTCTATTTTAGCCCAATTCCATTCTTTAAACACAATTCGATACCTGCTCTCATCAAATTTTTCTTTTTGTCTGCATGAAGCAAGTAAAAAACATAAAATAATCGCCGGCAAGGATTTGTACATAGGTGTAAGGTTTAACAACACAAGGTAAAACAAATCAACTAAAAATCACACATCGCTATTTTTAATTAATAATGCCGACCTTCGCAAAATGACGCCAGAGAAGCCCGCCCCGAAAGATAACATGCATCCCCGTAACAACCATCGCGACGGTTATAATTTTAAACAGCTAACCAAAGCTACGCCCGAACTGAAAGAGTTTGTCGGCTTAAACGAATATGATACAGAGTCGATAGACTTTAGTGATCCGCTGGCGGTAAAAACATTAAACAAAGCTTTACTAAGGCAGTATTACGGGGTGCGCGACTGGGATATACCCGAAGGCTACTTATGCCCCCCAATTCCCGGCCGTGCTGACTATCTACATTACGTGGCCGATCTGCTGGCTGAAACTAACAGTGGCGAGATACCTAAAGGCAACCAAATTGAAGTGCTTGATATTGGTGTTGGGGCCAACCTGGTGTATCCGCTTATAGGTAACAGTGTGTACAACTGGAAATTTACCGGATCGGACATTGACCAGGCCGCTTTACAGAATGCCAATAAGATACTGTCTGCCAACAAAGAATTTCAAAGCCGCATTCAACTCAAAATGCAGCATGATTGGGGTAAAATATTTGACGGTATTATTAAACCCGGCGAACACTATGACCTAACCATATGCAACCCGCCTTTCCATGCTTCATTTAAAGATGCCAAAGAAGTAACTGCCACCAAATGGAAAAAGCTGGGTGTGATGACCAAACCAACGCTGCTTAATTTCGGCGGCCAGAAAAATGAATTGTGGACAAAAGGCGGCGAGGCCGGTTTTTTACGCCGGATGATAGAAGAAAGCGCCAAATTTGGTAAGCAGGTATTATGGTTTACCTCGCTGGTATCAAAAAAAGATACGCTGCCAACCACCTACAGCACCCTGCGCTGGGTAAAGGCAACAGATGTACGCACCATCAATATGGCGCACGGGCAAAAAAACTCGCGCATTATTGCCTGGACGTTTTTGTCGCCTGAGGAGCAATCTGCGTGGCGAGATAAATATTCGAAATAGATTTTGGGATGCCAACTTGCAAAGAGCATAATTCAAACATTTGTATATTAGTGTTATACGGCATACATGACTAAGTTCCATCGAAAAATAATTACTTTGATTTTTATAATAATTGGAGTTGTTATGTTTTCCTTAGCAATAATTAGTGTTGCACCAATTGACTGGTTGAATAATACAATAGGCACATGTGGTATCCTTATAATTTTGGCAGGCGCTATCTATTCCAAAAGCTTGTTCACAGGTATCGATAAACGTTACTATAACAACCCTAATAACAAAGAGTGGGAATCAGATTGATCAGTGATATTGTTTCATTTTGTTTCACTAATTTTTCTTAATTAGTTTATTTACAGTATTTTATCTCAAAATTTTGTTTCGCTTGTTTCATCTGTTTCACACTCACGTGAAACAAAACGTTACATTAGGGCAAATAGATTCTGAATTTACACAAGGCTAAACTCGGCCATTGGCGCATCACATACGGGGCAGGTGTAATCTTTCAGGGTTTCAAAATCGGTGCCCTGATCTATGTTATTTGCCGGGTCGCCATAAGTTTTATCGTAACGGGTAAGGCAACAGTTGCATTGATAAATAACCGCTTTTTCCTGTACGGCGGGATCATCAGGCAATGCAATTGCAGGCAATAAATTGCTTTTACCGTCAAAAAACTGATCACATAATGTGATTAAGCACTTCCCCAGATCGCGGGGTTTAACACTTTTTTTGTATATAACTTCATCTTTAAGGTTAGGGTTGAAATCGCGCGTATGCGAAATATCATATAAACCCGCCGCGCGCTTTTTCAATATAACTGATGCCTGCAAACCGGTTTTGGGCTGCGTTTTAATGGCGAAGGAAAGCTGGTAAGTGCGCAGGTCGGCATCTTCAAACCGGCGCACCAATTGTTGCTTTAATTCCAGTCCCTCGCTGCAGATATCTTCTATCTGCCAGTTAAGCTCGTTGGCCGCGTGGCGCACGTTAAGGCGGTGCTTGCTTAATATAGCCCCCCATTGGTTACGGTCGGCCTGTTCAATACCTTTAATGATGATAGATTTCCAGGGTGTAGTATAGATCTGCCCTATCCGCGTATTTAAACACAGCAGGCAAGCGTCTTTTAAAAATCTCAGCGAAAACAATTCGTCGCGGCGGTAAACGCCCAGCCAGTATTTGTTGCTGTACTTATTAAAACCCTCGTAATAGGGCAGGTAAAAATCGGGGAGTTTTAAAGGTTCGATCACCGGTTTAAAGGCAACGTTTACTTCCTTCAGCAAAGTGTTATAAAACAGGTCTTCGTCTATATCCAGCCTGTTGTAAAACAGTTCCTTTGCCCGCAAGATCACACCCTCGGCCGCTTTAGCCAAAGCCGGGATATCTTCCGAATAAACCAATACCGGGAGACAGTATAACTGGTCCGTCTTTGGAAAACGGATATACGTGAACCAGTAATTATTAGTGCTTGATGCGATAAAGTTAATGTTGCCGCTAAAAAAAGAAACAAACGTTTGGTTAGCGTCAACCAGGTTTACCTTTAACTGCGGCTGATGATCAAACTGGTCGAAAATATCCTTGTAAACTCCTTCGCGCAGCCAGCCTTCCTGGTGATTAAAGATGGTGTCTGCCACGTACGAGCTGATAATGTTGGGGTGCCGGTCTTCATCAACTTCATAGCTGATCTCTGATTTCAGCATATCCAGTTCCAGGTCCTCCAACCGGTCATCGGTAATGGTAAAATACAACTGCTGCCTGTTGCCGAACCGGATGTGTGCAGCGCCGGCGCTCTCCGCTATCAGCAGGATCTCATACAGGTCGCCGGCTGACACAAAGCCCCCCGGCAAATTGATCTTTATTAGGTGCGCCATCATTAAACTGCTTTAGCCATATTATCCAATGCTTCTTCCAGTAACCGTTTTACCTCGGGACGGCATGATCCGCAGCCCATACCCGCACCGCTGTTTGCACATAAATCTTTCAGGTTATGGCTGCCGTCTTCTATTTTCTTGCGGATATTCTCGCTGCCTACGTTGTTACAACTGCAAACCAGTTTGCCCAAAACCGGGTCGGCTTTATTGCCGCTGCGCAGCAGTTGCAGGCGTTTGTCGCTCAGTTCTGTTTTGTTGGCTATCAGGTCCCGAAATTCGAGGAACTCGCTTTTGTCGCCTATCAGTATGGCGCCTACAAGCCTGTCCTGGTGTATAATGCATTTCTTGTAGTACCGTTTGGCTTTGTCAGTAAATACTACCTCTTCATAGTTAACATCATCAGGGCATTCAGACAGGCCTATACTGCAGAGGTCAAACCCGTGGATCTTAATGATATTCATAAACAGGCTACCCTTGTAATAACTGGCTATATCGCCGTTCATGTAGGTAGCCACCACATGGGCTTGTTGCTCTGCGGCGGCGGTAATACCGTATAGTGTACCTTCAAACTCGGCTATTTCGCCAATGGCATAAATATCAGGGTCGCTGGTTTGTAAACGCTCATTAACAATTACCCCGCGCCGGGATTCCAGCCCGCAGGCTTTGGCTATCTCATGATTGGGCGTAGTGCCAATGGCCAGTATCATGGCATCACAGTTAATTTTGCGACCGCTTTTCAGGCCTATGCCGGTCAGTTTTGATCGACCGTAAAACAATTGGATCTCGTCGTCATAATAAATGTCGCAACCCTGATCAACCATTTCTTCGTGCAGCAGTTGGCTGCCCAATGCATCCAATTGGCGGTTCAGGAAACGCGAGGTACGCTGTATGATGGTCACTTTTTTACCTATCTCGCGTAAAGATGCAGCCATCTCCAGCCCTAATAAGCCGCCACCCACAATAACTACATGCCCATCCGGCGGGATGTGCTTTTTAAAGCTATCCGCGTCGTTACGGTTACGCATGGTAAAAATGCCAGGGAGCGAGGGCACGTGCCTGGGTATCGCGGCCCTGCTGCCCGTGGCTATCAACAAAACATCGTAAGAGTTTTTAACACCTCTCGAATCTAACACCTGCTTGTTTTCGCGGTCTATCTTTTCAATGCTTACGCCGCGCAGCATCTTTATTTTATATTCAGGTTCTTCCTCATCCTTCATCTTTACCAGCTGCTCCCATTGCTGCTCGCCACTGATGTAGTCGGGCAGCATTACCCGGTTATAGAACGGATAGTTTTCTTTACTGAAGATGGTGATCTCATCATCCTGGTTAAGTTCTCGGTATGATTTAACAAAACCGTAGGCACCGGCACCTGCGCCAATAACCACAATACGCTGAAAAGGCTTTTTAAACTTAACCACATTTACCGCGCAGAATTTGAAATCGGGTTCCTTTGATATCGGGTCTATCTTATCACTGGTAATATTATTGGCGCGGTTAAGGTCATTCCCCAGTATCTTGCCCCAATGCATGGGTAAAAACACAACACCCTGTTTTATTTGGGGCGATATTTTAGCCTTTACCTGTACCGACCCACGTTTTGACGTGATCACGGTGACATCGCCTTCATTGATATTTAACCTGCCTGCATCAACCGGGTTTATCTCTAAAAACGACTGGGCATAATGCTGGTTAAGCTTATTTACCTTGCCGGTTTTACTCATGGTATGCCACTGGTCGCGGATACGGCCGGTAGTAAGGATAAATGGAAAATCGGTATCGGGCTTTTCGCTGGTAAGCGTATCCGGCACCGGGTGGATGATCGCTTTTTGCGAAGGGGTATAAAACTTCCTGTCGGTAAATAAGCGGGGCGTGCCTTTAGGCGGGCTCTTCTTTTTGTAGGGCCACTGCACCGTTTTATGCTCCTTTAACAGTTCATAACTTAAGCCGCTGATGTCGATATTGGTTTTAGCCGTTAGGCGCGCATGTTCGGCGTAAATGGCGGCATTGTTTTCAAAATCGAACCCTTTGTAACCCATTTTTCGCGCGAAGCGACAAATAATCTCGGCGTCAGGCAAAGCCTCGCCCGGCGCGTCAAGTACTTTGTTAAGGTAGCTGATACGGCGCTCTGAATTGGTCATGGTGCCTTCCTTCTCGGCCCAGGCAGCGGCAGGCAGTATCACATCGGCAAAAGCCAGGCTTTCAGATTTATTGGTGATCTCTTGCACCACAACAAATTTGGCTTTCTTTAAAGCATCCTCAACCAAGCGCACATTGGGCATACTGGTTAGGGGGTTGGTGCAGAGGATCCATATCGCCTTTAACCTTCCGTCATTTAAAGCGGCAAACATTTCTGTGGCAGACAGGCCCGGCTTTGGGCTGATGGTAGTGCCGCCCCAAAACTTTTGTACCTCCTCGCGGTGTTGCGGGTTACCCAGATCGCGGTGAGCAGGCAATAAATTGGCCAATCCGCCAACTTCGCGGCCGCCCATGGCGTTGGGTTGACCGGTTAGTGATAATGGCCCTGATCCCGGTTTACCGATATGCCCGGTAATCAGGTTAAGGTTGATCAGGCTCAGGTTTTTATTTACGCCTATGGCACTTTGGTTCAGGCCCATGGTCCACATGGCGATATAGCCCTTTGCCTCGCCTATATATTTTGCCGCAAGGCGAATATCCGCCTCGTTAACACCACAGATCTCCGCGGCTTCGCTCACTGATTTTTCAAATACCAGTTTGCTGTAAGCGTCAAAGCCTTCGGCATGGTTGGTTGTAAAATCAAGGTCGATATCCCCGTTCTCGATCAGCACACGGCCAATAGCATGGTTAAGGGTAATATCCGTGCCCGGGTTTAATTGCAGGTACAGGTCGGCAACGCTAACGGTGTCGGTAACACGCGGATCAACTACAATTATTTTTACGTTTGGGTTGGCGGCCTTGTGTGCCTCAACGCGTCGCCATAAAATAGGATGGCACCAGGCCGGGTTGGCACCGGTTACGTAAAAGCAATCGGCCAGCTCAATATCTTCATAACAAAGCGGTACGCTATCCTCACCTAAAGCCAGCTTATAGGCGGCAACCGCACTGCTCATGCATAAACGCGAGTTAGTATCGATGTTATTACTGCCGATAAACCCTTTCATGAGTTTATTGATCACATAATACTCCTCGGTGAGGCATTGCCCGGATGCATAAAACGCTACCGAATCCGGTCCATACTTATCAATAAATGTTTTAAAGACCGCAGCGGTGCGGTCAAGCGCATCGTCCCAGCTAACACGCTGCATGGGCATGCTTTTGTTATACCGCATTTGCGGGTAAAGCAGTCTGTCGGTTTTGTCATTAACGGTATGGTGCAGGTTAAGACCCTTACTGCAAAGCGCGCCCTTATTTACAGGGTGATCTTTATTGCCTTCAAGGGTTACCGAACCATTTTTTTCTTTGTGCAAAAGCACACCACAACCAACCCCGCAATAACAGCAGGTGGTGCTTAGTTGGTTGGTGGCGTGCCTTGGTTTTGACATGTCTTAACCGATTATAAGGCCCCGGCCAGTTTGCTGCTTTCTAATTTCTCATCAACTGCAGGCTGTTTCTGAAAACGGGTGATCAGCACAATTACTGAAACCACCATCACTGTATAACCTATATAAGTAAAAGCCTGTACGTAGGTAATAGAAGTTGATTTGAACAGGAAACCAAACAGCATGCCGCCCAAATTACCGCCTGCGCCAACAATGCCGCTTACCAGCCCCACATTTTTTGCATTAACAAAAGGCACTATGCCGTACGTAGCACCATTTGACATTTTTAAGAATAACGCAAAGGTTAACATACAGGTAATGGCCATAAACAATGAACCTGCCTGCGCGAACAATATCAAGCCACATCCTTCTAATAATAATACTCCGGCAAGTAATAGGCCCTTACCGCGCATGCCGAATTTTTTACCCACTTTGTCTGATGCTATACCGCCTAATGCACGGGCAAACAAATTCATAAAACCAAATACGCCTGCCCAGAAACCGGCAGCGCTTTGGTTAAGATGAAATGTATCTACAAAGTGTAATGATGCAACGTTATCAAAAGTCAGTTCCATACCAAAGCACATAGCGTAGGCCATGGTGAGTGCCAAGATACGCCAGTCGGCCAGTACCGACCAGTCTGTTTTTGTGGCTTGTGCTTTGGTGTAGCCTATCTCGTCGTAGTTACCTTCAGGGGTGTCTTTGGTATATTTAAAATACAAGAACGCTATGATCAGCATCATTACACCAGGAACGATCATGGCATAGCGCCAGGCCTCGGCCTTGGTATAGCCAAAGCCCACTATGATCGCGAATATTAAAGGCATAACCATATTGGTTACCCCGCCGCCCAGGTTGCCCCAGCCGCCGGTTACCGCGTTTGCCGTGCCTTTAATGTTAGGGGCAAACATCATGGATGTATGGAACTGGGTAATTACAAACGATGCCCCGATCACACCTATCGCGAGGCGAAACAATAGGAACGATGTGTAATCATGTGCCAATCCCACCAGGAACACTGGCATTGAGCCGATGAGTAATAGCCTGATAGCGGTTTTACGCGGCCCCCAGGTATCGCAAAGCTTGCCTATTAGCAGTCGGGCTATAATAGTTGCCGCTACAGAGGCGATGATGGTATTGCCAACCTGAGCCTTCGTTAAGTGCAGTTCGGCACGGATGGTAGGCATCAGCGGTGCCAGGCCAAACCATCCGAAAAAGCACACAAAGAACATAAGCCAGGTGGTATGGAAAGTGCGCATTTGCACACCTTTTAATGAAAATATGTTGAGTTTGGTAAGTTGATTTTTCATGATTTTTTCCTTTAAGATCATTTTCCAAAAGTGTAAAAGAAAGTTGCCCTGTAAACTAATACGTGGCTATCAGGTATGTAACCGGTTGTGGATGGATCGCGCTGATCCTTATATTGTATGAACCAGATGTTGGGTGCAAAATGCACGCTTTTGTTTGGTGTAAAATCTAAACCGGCTGTAACAAAATGCTCTTTTGTGTATGGGCTATATGCCGGTAGGTTAGTATTGATGGTGTAAATATCCGCCGCGTTAAAGCTATTGTCTGGATTGTAGCCATCATACCGGGCAAAAAAGCCAAGCTTATCCTTAGTTATTGCGCCATGGGTATAAACCGAGATGGCGTTCACCGTTGCATTTGCAACAGAAGCGGCGGTTTTATTGGTTACACCATTTTTTATTTGCTGTGTATATGCCTCAACGCCAAAAGTGATTTTTGGCGTAGTGTATGCTGCAAATCCTTTAACCATATTACGGGCCTGCTGGCCAATGGTTCCTGCACTGCTTGCGGTTTGCATGTAATCTGCATACAGGTCGAAAATTAATTTTTGATCCAGGAATTTAGCATACACATCACCATAAAATGCTTTAAAAAAGCCCGTGTTGGCATTCGCGGCAGATAGTAAGCTGGCCTGGGTATTATCACCAACCATTACATTATATCCAAAGTTTTTAGTGGCCGGGTCAAAGGTTCCCTGTAAAGCTGCGCCAAAATCATAAGGATTGTTTCTGTGAACATCGGCAACTGTTTTTTCTATAAAGCGGTACCCCCATATTTTTTCGGTTAACAAGGGCCAGCCGGGGGTCCACATTTGGCCAATTACAAAATCTGTTCCCTTAAAGATGTTCTTCCATCGTAAGTTTATTATTTTAATATAGAAGGCCATTTTGTTGTCGGCCAGGTTATCGCCATTGGATACAATCGTGGTGCCGGATACGGCGGTATTGGCATTGGGCTCTGACGCAAGTATAAGCTCTACAGAAAACTTACGGTCAATATCATAGTCATATCCTAAATAGATGCGCCTGAACTGGAACGCGTTCCTGTAGGTAGGTACACCGTTATAATTGGTTTCTGCGCCCCGGTTGCCGGCGTCGGCATGGGCATTATAGTAAAAATCGCCAAATGCGTATCCCCAAAGACGTCTTATGGGTTTCCAGGTGGTGTCTGTTGCTGCAGGCTTTACGGTTGTGGTCTCATCTAATAAGGAGGGGTTGGTCTTTCTATTGGTATTTGCATCGGCATAAGTTGGCGGGGAAGCCGCACTTATTATTTGCGCATTTAACTTTTTGGTTAAAAAGCATGACGAAAACAATAGAATTAACGCAACTATACGTTGATTTAATTGATTTTTATACATTTGATTAGTTTTTGAGTTGTTAAAGCGATAAAACTACTTGGCCTTGTTTGGGAATGCGACCTCCCGGCAAGGCTTTTTTTATATTTTCTTAATTATTTTTCTCCATATTTTTTGTTTTTCAAATTAGTTGCTGTTTGTTTAGGATAAATATATTTAATTTAATGTAATATTTGATTTTTACTTTGAATTTTGAGTGATTTTTATGATTTATATAATTGATTATTCAGTTTATTGATAAATATTAAAATATAAGATGATATAAAATGTGATTAATATGATTTTACTAAAAAATAACTGCTGATTTTTTCATTAAATTGTTATATTTTATCAATTATTATATTAAATACAATCAAAAAATTACTTAATTGTGCTAAATGTTATAAATATCATGATGTAAATCAGTATAAAATTGGGTAATATTGTGTTATTAACTGATTTTATTAGATCAAATGAAAAAAGTAGCTATAATTGACGAAGAGAAAACCTGTTTTTTGTGCAAAAACTGCCTTAAGGAGTGGATTCCGGCAATTTTGGCACATAAAAAGAACTACAAAGTAAAAAAGGGAGAGATTATTTTCAAGGAAGGCGATCCTGTAAAGGGAATTTTCTTTGTAAATAATGGAATTGTAAAAGTGCATAAACGCTGGGGTGCAGATAAAGAACTTATTTTACGTTTTGCCAGCGAGGGAATGGTATTTGGCCACCGCGCTTTAGGTGGCGATGGTGTGTATTCTATATCTGCCACCGCTATCCAGGCGGGTATTGTAAGCTACGTGGATATGGAGTTTTTTGAAACAACACTAAAAGTAAACACCGATTTTGCCTATAAGCTTTTAATGTTCTTGGCTTATGACCTGCGGGTGTCTGAACGGAAAACTCGTAATGTGGCGCACATGCCGGTAAAGGGGCGGGTGGCCGAAGCGCTGATCATGTTAAAAGACCAATTTGGCCTAACCGACGACGGTTATATTAATATTGAACTGAGCCGCCAGGATCTAGCCTCGTTCTCGGGCGCTACTTATGAAACCGTGTTCCGGGTTATTAACGAACTGATCAGTGAAAATCTGTTGGTGCTTTCAGGCAAAAGGATCTCGATAGCAAACTTCGAGAAGCTTTCAAAGCTAACAGAAGACGCTGCTTAAATGCTTATAAATACTTTTCCGTTTTCAACCCGTATCCCATACGTTTTAATTGACAATTCTTCATTAGTTAAACACTGTCCGCTTAAAAGCGAAAAGGTGTTTTTATGAAACGGGCAGGCTACTTTTGGTTCACAGTTTTCGCCTGTGCTGCCAATCATTCCTCTTGATAATACCATTTGTTGTTTATGGGGGCAGAGATTTTGCGTTGCAAACCACTCGCCCCGGCGCGTAAAATTAAAAACCGCAATTTGTTCATCGCCTAACTTTACGCAGGCGCCGCCGTTTTCGGGCACATCGTCAACGTAGCAGGCCAGTACCCAGTTATCTATTAATGTTTCCATGTGTTTGTCTGTTTAAATAATAAGGTTACCATTTTGCTTTTACCTGCTCGCGCATCGGTTCAAATTGTACTGAAGGGTCTTTTTCTTCGGGCGCGTTTACAAAATGTGTAAAGCGTTTGCGCAGGGCGGGGTCTTCAATAACTTCCTTCCATTCGCAGTGATAGGTATTTACCAAGGCCTGCATTTCTTCTTCCAATTGGCCGCAAATGCCTAAACTATCATTGATCACCACATTTTTTAAATAGGCTAATCCGCCATCCATTTTATTTAGCCATGTAGCTGTGCGCGATAATGGCTCGGCGGTTTTAATATAAAACATCAGGAACCTGTCCAGGTATTTAACCAAAGTTTCTTTGTCAATATCTGTCGCGAACAGCTCGGCATGCTGCGGTTTTGAGCCGCCATTACCGCATACATATAGGTTCCAGCCCTTTTCGGTAGCAATAACACCAAAGTCTTTTGATTTTGCCTCTGCGCATTCGCGGATGCAGCCGCTTACACCGCCCTTTAATTTATGCGGCGCACGGATACCTTTATACCTATCCTCAATTTCAATAGCGAACGATACACTGTCATGCAACCCAAACCTGCACCAGGTACTGCCGACACAGCTTTTTACCGTGCGCAAAGCCTTGCCATAAGCGTGGCCACTTTCAAAACCGGCTTCAATAAGTTGCTCCCAAATATCGGGCAGATCATTTAAATGCGCCCCGAAAAGATCTATCCGCTGGCCGCCGGTAATTTTGGTGTATAAACCGTATTGCTTAGCCACCTGCCCAATCACAATCAGCTTATCCGGGGTGATCTCGCCACCCGGAATGCGTGGCACTACAGAATATGTGCCGCCCTTTTGAATATTCGCCAAAAAGCGATCATTACTATCCTGGATAGTATCTTGTTTAACAATAACATCGTTCCAAAGGCTTGACAGTATACTTGCCACTGCAGGTTTGCACACCTCGCAACCATCGCCGTGGCCAAAGTGATCAAGTACCAGATCGTAATTTTTTATATTATTGATTTTGACCAAGTCATAAAGCTCCTGGCGGGAGTATTCAAAATGCTCGCATAATACGTTTTTAATATATTGCCCGTTGGCTTTCATGGTGCCGGCTATTAGGTCCTTTACCAACGGCACGCAGCCCCCGCAACCGGTGCCGGCTTTAGTGCATTTTTTTATGCCGTTAATATCGGTTATGCCTAAATCAGTAACAGATGAACAAATGGTAGCCTTATTAACCGCCTCGCATGAGCAGATCAGTGCATCGTCAGGCAGGCTCATGATGCCTGCGCCTTCGCTCTCTGCGCCGCCTCTTGAGCCTAAGATCAGGTCTTCCGGGTTAGGAGGCAATACCAGTTTGTTATTAACGGTTTGCAGTAGCATATTATAGGCATCCGCATCGCCAATTAAAATGCCACCCAACAGGTATTGGCCGTCTATGGTAATGTTAATACGTTTGTAAATACCTTTGTGGGTATCCTCAAAAACAATGGTGCGGCAATCAGGCTCGGTAATAAACGCGTCGCCAAAGCTGGCAACATCAACGCCTATTAGTTTGAGCTTTGTGCTCATGTCATAGGGGTAAAACAGTTTACTGCCCCCGGTTAATTGCGATACCACAATATCGGCCATTTCATAGCCGGGCGCTACAAGGCCGTATATCATGCCTTCGTATAAGGCGCATTCGCCAATGGCAAAAATACTTTCGTCGCTGGTTTGCATTTTGTCGTTAACCATAATGCCGCCGCGTGTGCCAACCTGCAGGCCGGCAAGTTTGGCTATTTCATCGCGCGGACGGATGCCCGCTGATATAACCAGCATGTCGACAGGCAATAAACTTTCGTCGTTAAAATGCAGCGCGTCTATTTTGTGCGTGCCGCCTATATATGATGTGCTTTTATTTAAATGCACGTTCAGTCCAAGCTCTTTTAATTTTGATTGCAGCATACCGCTGCCTGCCGAGTCGATCTGCCTTGGCATTAAGCGCGGCGCAAATTCAATTACGTGTGTATCTTCAATGCCCAGGTCTATTAATGCCTTGGCGGCTTCAAGACCCAATAGGCCACCTCCCATTACCGCGCCGGTTTTGGCATTAGCGGCATAGGCTTTTATCAGTTCCAGATCTTCTATAGTGCGATAAACAAAAACGCCGTCTTTCTCTATCCCGGGAATATCCGGAACAAACGCTGATGAACCTGTAGCCAGTACCAAATAATCATATTGTATGCTGACACCTAATAATGAATGAACGGTTTTTGTGGTGCGGTTTATTTCCTGTACGGGATCACCAAGGCGCAGCATAATACCTTGCTCATCATACCACTCGCGGGTTGACATGGACAGGTCATCTGCCGATTTTCCATTAAAATATTCACTCAAGTGTACGCGATCATAAGCCTGGCGTGGCTCCTCGCCAAATACGATTATGTTGAACCCTGACGATTTGGATACAAGCTTTTCGCAAAACTTGTATCCAACCATGCCATTGCCAACTACTATAATGGTAGGTTTTATCATGACGTTTTTGTTTGTTAAAGCGTTTTTATTAAGTAAATTCAATTAAAGTGCGACCTATATTGCATTTACAATAGCAATTATAAATAAATTAATCTGAAAAATCAAATAATTATTGTTATATTGGTCATATATTTTGTTAAATAGTACATAATAATAGATTAAAAAACATAATTTGCATCATTAATGATTATAATTTTTGTAAAAAATCTAAAATCAATTAAAAATTTATCTATTTAATCACTTATTTGAACAGATATTTTAAATATATACTAAAAATAATGTCAGATAGTTTAAAAAAACCTATATTATATCTTTTAGGTGCCGGGCCAGGCAGTGCAGACCTGATAACAGTAAGGGGATATCGCCTTTTGCAAGAAGCAAAAGTAGTTTTGTACGATAACCTGGCCAATAAAGAGTTGCTAAACCTTACACCAGCAGATTGCGAGCATATTTACGTAGGCAAACAGCCTTATGGCGCTTACACTTCGCAAGAAGAGATCCATAACCTGATCAAACATTTCGCATTTGTCAAGGGGAGCGTTATCCGGTTAAAGGGTGGTGATCCGTTTATCTTCGGACGTGGCTTTGAAGAGATACTATTTGCCCGCGAGCAAGGTATTGACACCCAATACATACCCGGCATTACCAGCATGCAGGCTTCGGGGTTAGAAGATATACCGCTAACCCATCGTGCCATTAGCGAAGGCATATGGGCCGTAACCGGTACTAAAAAGGACGGCTCATTATCGGCCGATCTAAAACTGGCCATGCAAAGCAATGCTACTGTAGTTATATATATGGGGATGAAACAACTGGCATCCATAGCGGCTACATATTTAGATGCCGGGCATGGCAATATGCCTGCGGCCATTATTCAGCACGCATCTTTGCCTCAACAAAAATCTGTTAAAGGGGCGGTAAAAGACCTGGTAGCTATGGCCGATAGCAAACAATTAAAACATCCGGCTATTATAATCATCGGCGGAGTAACTAATCTATCTGTTTAAACGCAATTTACTATGAAGATCAGGATCAAAGGCAATTTCGTACGCTATCGTTTGACTAAGACGGATGTAGACTTATTTTATAAAAATCAGTATTTGCAGGATAGTACAAATTTTGGCAACCGGCAATTAATTTACAGGCTTGAAGCGGCAGAACAGGATAGCTTGACGGCTTTATTTGCAGATAATATAATTACAGTAACAATTCCGGTTATTAAGTTGGCCGAGCTGGCGCAAACTGACCGGGTAGGATTTGATGGCAAAGACGGTGAATTATACCTGTTGATAGAAAAAGATTTTCAATGCCTGGATGATGTGATCGAAGATCAGAGCGATAATTATCCAAACCCGTTAGCGGCAAAATAGGTATATCTGCCGGGGAAACGAGTTGTTTTTGCCGTTTCATCAGCATACTGTAATATTGGCATTTATAAACACAGGCACGTCGCCTGTGTCTATAAAGCCGGTATAAACAAGCCTAATAAATAGCTGGCTGTATGGCTGAGTAATATTTAAGGTTGATCAGATCGGTAGGTATTGGTGCGGTATTCCAGCTATAATGGATGGATAGGGCTGTACCCAGCGCCGTAGCCTGTGCCATGGAAGCCGCATATACTTCAACATCAGGAAAGGCTTTTGCCAGCAGGTGCATAAACACCGAGTTTTTACTGAATCCGCCGTCAACAAAAATGCGCCTTACGGGTGTGTTTCGTAGTACCAGTTCTGTCGCTTTTTTCTGCATGCCAATGATCTCGTGTACCAGGTCATAATAGGCCGCTACGTCTTCTTCCTTCGGTGTTTCTGTACTGTAAGGGATATTGCGGTATTTGATCACGTCCTCGCCATACTTCTCGGCAATGGCTTTTATACCCACATCAAATTCATGCCCGCTAAATAAGCGTGAAGCCTTAACCGGTTTGCCACGGTACTGAATGTAGTTTAAGCAATCCTGGTCCAGTTCTTCTACCGTAAGCGGCGAACTGTCAAACGGGTTAAGGCTAATAGCCCAAGTGCCCGTCGACAGTAACACAAATGGCATGTTAAAGCTGGCTAAATAAGGTATCAGCGCTGCGGAACTATCATGCAAGCCAATGCCTACCTGGTAAAGCTCACCTTCGGTTTTCGGTTCAACCACACCGTTTGATGGTGCTATGGGTGCAAGGATCTTAGTCAATCCTTCTTTCTTCACCCAATTGTGGTAATCGTTCTTGTTAAAATCCCACAAAGCGGTATGGCAACCAATGCTGGTGCAATCAGAAAACGGCCTGCCGCTTACCAGGTAGCTTAAATACTGCGGTAAATGCAGCGCGTACTTAATGCGCTTAAACAACTCGGGCTGCTCGTATTTAATACGGTACAGCTGCAATCCCGAATTTAAACTCCCTAATGAAGGCGACGCAGTTTCAAAAGCTATTGTCGCTTCATCGCCATAAGTATCATAAAATTGCTTTTTAAGCACCTCGGGATATGGTTTCAGGTAATTATACAACGGCGCTATCGTATTCCCATCTTCGTCTAAATATACAAAACTTGCCCCGTAGGCTGAAAAGTTAACCGCCTCAAGCCTGAATTGCTTTAAGCGCTTAACCTCGTTCAGCGAATCAAAAACTGATTTTTTCAGTGCGTCTAAATTCTCGCAGGCAAATCCGTCCTCGTCGGTAACTTCATTAAACCTTGCCGAGCGTTCAAAAACAATATTATAGCTCTCATCAAAAAGGAAAAGCTTTTTATTGGTTTTGCCTACATCAAAAACCGCGATAACTGGTATAGGGTTCATGCTATAAACCTGTTGCTACGGTTTTTGCACCGCGTTGCTTTATTAAAGTATCACGTACACCCAATTCCCTGTATAAAGCGATAGGGTTTAAAGCGCCACCCGCGCGTAAGCGGGCCTCAGCAAGCAGCGGGCGCACATCTGTTCGGTACGCCGCTTGTAAAATTTCCTGCGCTTTAGCCACGTCATTACTTTGCTGTGCTTCAACCAATGCTTTGGTGTCAACCAGTAAAGCCTGCGCGTACGCTATCTTTATAGCTTCGACAGATTGGATCAGGTCTTCTATCGGATCTTTAACGTTGTGCGATGCGTCGATCATCCAGCCTATACCTGTGGCGTGGTTTAAGCCACGGGCATCCATACCTTCAACCAGTTCATTAAATATCAGGAACAACTGGTACGGATTGATGCTGCCCACGGTCAGGTCATCATCGCCATATTTTGAATCGTTAAAGTGAAAACCTGCCAGCTTTTGTTCCATCAGCAATAAAGAAACAATTTGCTCGATATTGGTATTTGGCAGGTGGTGGCCAAGATCAACTAAGGTCAACGCCTTTTTGCCCAGTTTAGATGCCAGCAGGTGCGATTGGCCCCAATCACCAATAGTGGTCGAATAAAAATTTGGCTCGAATGGTTTGTATTCTATCCAAACTTTCCAATCGTCGGGCAATGCCGCGTAGATCTGCTGCAGGCTGTCCAGTGTATTTTGAAAAGCTTTACGGAAGTTTAATTGTCCCGGGAAGTTTGATCCGTCAGACAGCCAAACCGATAATGCGTTTGAACCCAGTTCAACGCCGTATTTTATAACGTCGATATTATGCTGAATAGCCTGGTCGCGCACCGCTTTGTCGGTATGGTGCAATGAGCCAAATTTATAACTCAGTTTAGCATCTTTCTGATCCTGGAAGGTGTTTGAATTTACAGCATCAAAATGCAGGCCGTATTGCGCGGCATGCGCTTTTATAGCCGTTGCATTTTCGGGGATATCCCAGGGGATATGCAACGAGATGGAATTACTTGACCTGTTTAAAGCATGGATAGTACCTACGTCAGAGATCTTTTCTTCGAGCGTACGCGGCTCGCCGCCACCCGAGAAACGCCCGAAACGGGTACCGCCGGTACCTAATGCCCAGCTTGGTATAGCAATATTAAAGGCCTGCAGTTTTTGCAGTACATCGTCTAATTGAGCCACATATTCGGCAACAAAATTAAATTTGCGCTGGTGGTCATTAATATGCTGATGATTGTACTCATCAATTTTATACTGTTCCATATAATTATCTTACAAATGCAGCTGCAACACCGCCGTCAACATTTAACACATTCCCTGTAGATTTATTTAATAAGCCACCTGCAAAAGCAAAGCAGGCATTGGCTATATCTTCAGGTAAGATCATTTCATTTAATAAAGTACGTTTAGCATAGTATGCAGGTAATTCTGCAACGGTAATGCCATAAGCTTTGGCACGACCCTCTGCCCAGCCGCCTGCCCAGATATTGCTGTCGCTGATCACCGCGTCGGGGTTAACCACGTTAACACGGATCTTGTCTGCGCCTAACTCGGCAGCGTTTAGCCTGCTCAGGTGTAGCTGCGCGGCTTTGGCACTGCCATAACCGGCATTGTTTGGCCCGCTCACCAACGCGTTTTTACTTACTATATTGATAATATCTCCACCGATATCCTGTTTTTGCATTACGCCGGCCGCAGCTTGTGTTACCAGGAACTGGCCTTTCACCAGTACGTCATATAACAGGTCCCAATCTTTTTCGGTATGGTCTGCTATGGTTTTTGAGATAGACAGGCCCGCGTTATTAACGATCAGGTCGACACCGCCAAATGCCAGTGTTGCTTTGCCAATAGCATCAGCAATCTGGTCTGCCTTAGTAACGTCAAGAATAGCTGTAGTATAGCCATCTTTACCGAATAGCTTTTTAAACTCTTCGCCGGCACCTTCAAGGCGTTCGGCATTCATATCATTCAATACCACAACGGCACCTTCTTCGGCGAATTTTTTGGCGATAGCTTTGCCAATACCACCAGCACTGCCTGTGACCAAGGCAATGCGGCCTGATAAAGCTTTTGGCTTAGGCATGCGTTGTAATTTAGCTTCTTCTAACAACCAGTACTCAATATTAAATGCTTCCTGGCGCGGTAATGAAGTATAATCAGATATTGCCTCAGCACCTTTCATTACGTTGATGGCGTTAGTATAAAACTCGGCAGCTACACGGGCGGTTTGTTTGTCCTTTGCGAAGGTGAACATGCCCACACCCGGGTATAAAATAACTACTGGATTGGCATCACGAATAGCAGGGCTGTTTGGATGTTTACAGGTTTCATAATACTCAGTGTACATGGCGCGGTAAGCATCGAAAGCAGGAGCAAGGCGTGCTTTAAGTGCTGCAACATCGCTCAGGTCTTCGTCTTTTCCTAACCCTAACACCAGCGGGCTGATCTTGGTGCGTAAAAAGTGATCGGGGCAGCTGGTACCTAATGGTGCAAGCCTGTCAAGGTCATTCGAGTTGATGAACTCTAATACGCGCACGTCATCAGTAAAGTGGCCTATCATGTTTTGTTTTGACGAGCAGAAACCACGCAATATAGGTGCTAAAGCTATAGCCTGTTTTTGACGGCCGGCTTCATCAAGGCTTTGTATTTTGGCGCCGCCAAATACCGGCCCTTTTTTGCCATAGTTTTGCTCCAGGTATTCGGCGCATTTTTCAATTACCTCAAGAGTGTTGATATAGCTTTCATAAGCCGTATCGCCCCAGGTAAATAACCCGTGCGAGCCTAACATGATACCGCGAATATTCGGGCTGGCATCTAAGCAGGCTTTTAACTGCAGGCCAAGGTCAAAGCCCGGCTTTTGCCATTCAACCCAGCCAATAGTACCGCCAAACAGATCGGCAGTGATCTGTTTACCATCTTTTGCTGCCGCGATAGCGATGGCCGCGTCGGGGTGCAGGTGGTCAATATGTTTAAACGGTAAAAACCCGTGCAACGGTGTATCGATAGACGGCGCTTTTGAAGCAAGATCGTAGATGGTATGGTTAAATAACTCTACCATTTCGTCTTCATGTTCCAGGCCGCGGTATACGTTTTTAAGGCTGCGTAATTTATCTACATATAAAGCAGCAAGGCCGCTTTTTTTCAAAGTGCCAATATCGCCGCCAGATCCTTTGATCCACATTACTTCAACTTCTTGCCCGGTTAACGGATCTTTTGCCATTGCTTTGCATGAGGTATTACCACCACCGTAATTGGTTAAGCGCAGATCGGCACCTAAAAGGTTTGAACGATAAATTAACAGGGCGACCTCGTCACCGGCAAGCTTTGCAGCTTCCGCATCGTCCCATAAATAGCTTACATGCTTAAAATTTGTTTCTTTGATAGACATTATTGTACTTTTTGTGTTGATCGTATTTATTATTTATTTACTTCAATTTGCGCTGTTTTAGGCGGGGTATTCAGCTGATCGTGAATGTAATTACCACGTCCTACCAGTAAAACGGAAAGAATAATAACAGCTATACCTATTATTAAAGTTGTAAGCGCTTTTTTGCTAACACCTTTCCACTCTTTTAAAACTATCCCCCAGATATTGGCTACCAGGATAATGAACGCCATGTGTAATATCCACGAGCTTGCGCCATTTCCTAATTTGCTGGCTCCCATTCCATAAAAAAAGAATTGAAGGAACCACGTTGTGCCGGCCAATGCCGAGAAGATATAGTTTTTTAATAATGGTGTTTGTTTGTTGGAATAATCACCAAAGGTTTTGTTACGTGCATTTAGTATCATACACCAAATAAAATTGGTTGTTAAGCCGCCCCAAAGTATAACAACATATATTACGTTGTTCTGAAACAGGAAACTATCAGTAGTATGGTGTGCTACTTGCCATAAGTGGTTGGCATTATCGGCCATAACTTTGCCTGCTTCCTGTCCGAAATTAAAACAAGCGCTTAATACACCAGATACTATCGCAACCAAAAGGCCCATCCCAAAACGGTAATCTTTGTTTTCGTTAGCAGCGGCACCTTCTTTAGAAAGGTCACGTTCTTTAAGTGTCCCCGCTCTACCGCAAATGATGATACCAACAACACAAGTAATGATGCCTATTAATACATAGTGGCCCCATTCTGTTGAAGCCATTAATCCAATGCTATCTTTGCCATCCTGTGGCGAAAATTGATAATATACTGCTGGAACCAAAGCGCCAAATACTGAGCACAGGCCGAGCATAATGGTACTGCCTAAAGAAACGCCTAAATAACGCACACCTAAGCCATAAGTTAAACCGCCAATCCCCCATAATAAACCAAAGAAATAGGTCAGGCCTAAAATGCCGCCGTTGGTTGCCTTAATGATCTCCATAAAATGCGGTATGGTTAACCAGGCCGCAACAGGCGGAACGATCAGCCATGAAAAGATACCGCCTACAATCCAGAAACTTTCCCAGGCCCAGCCTTTAACTTTTTTATAAGGGATATAAAAACTACCGGAGGCAAAGCCGCCGATAAAGTGAAATATTACTCCAAAAATTACTTCCATCTTTTTTAAAATTACATTGATGTACTAAAATGATAATTTCCTGAACCTACGTTAACGGCTGTATAGCCCGCAATTTGATCGGCTGCTTTGGTAACCGGTTTGCCGCCTTCTGTAACCGCGCTGTCGCCTTTTGTAGGGATGTAAACGGTAGCTGTAGTATTGGCCGGTATTACCACATCCAAAACAAAATTACCGTTCTCAACTTTCCAATGCGAGCTGGCTTTACCATAAGGCGTTTCGTAATCGGCAGATACTTGTGTAAAGTTACCGCCAACGGTCGGCTTTATAGTGATGCCTTTATAACCCGGTTGCTCGCTTTTGGTGTCGATACCGGCAACGGTACGATACATCCAGTCGCCAATGGCGCCATAAGCGTAGTGGTTATATGAGTTCATTGATGGAACTTCTAATTCGCCGTCAGGCTTGATACCATCCCAACGCTCCCAGATAGTGGTAGCGCCCATTTTGATAGGGTATAACCATGACGGATATTCTTCCTGCAATAACAACCTGAAGGCTGCATCAGCATGGCCGTATTTGCTTAAGGCATCGCACAGGTAAGGTGTACCTAAGAAGCCGGTTGTTAAGTGATTGCCATAACGACGGATATTGTCTGCTAAACGGCCTGCCGCTTGCTCCCTTAAATTTTCAGGCAACATATCAAACTCCAGGGCCTCGGCATAAGCAGTTTGCGTATCTGACGAGATCAAGCCGTTTGGCGTAACATACTCGCGCAGGTAAGCGCCTTTTACATCGGCTAATAATTTGGTATAGGTCTCAACATCATCGGTTTTACCTAAAACTTGAGCGGCGTTGATCAATAACTGCGTTGAGTGTGCATAAAAGCATTGCGCGATCAGGTATTTACTGGTGATAGCCGCGCTGCCATCGTTATCATCATTACGGGTATAGAACAGCCAGTCGCCAAAGTGATCGCCTACGTTCCATAGGTTGTTATGGCTGCGGCTTTTCATAAAGCCTACCCAGGCTTTCATACTGTTATATTGATTTTCCAGGATCTGTTTATCGCCGTAGGCCAAATACATATTCCACGGGATAATGGTAGTAGCATCGCTCCAGCCCGCACTGCCGCCACCGCCGGTTGGGCGACCGTTGTCAAAAGCATCAGGGATAACGTGTGGCAAACTGCCGTCGCTAAACTGATCTAAAGCAACATCTTTTAACCATTTAGCAAAGAAGTTATGCGTATTCATGTTAAAGGTAGAGGTGCGCGAGAATACCTGCGCGTCGCCGGTCCAGCCTAAACGCTCGTCACGCTGCGGGCAATCAGTAGGGATATCCAGGAAATTGCCTTTCTGTCCCCATTGAATGTTATGCTGTAACTGGTTGATCATTGGATTTGAGCAGCTAAAACTACCGGTAGGGGCCATGTCAGAATAAACGGCAGTTGCCGTAAAGTCCTCAGGTTTAATATCGCCCGGGTAACCCTCAATGCGAATATAACGGAACCCCTGCCAGGTAAACTGCGGCTCGAAAGTCTCTACGCCATTACCGCTTAAAATAAAGGTATTTTGCGCTTTTGCGTCGCGCAGGTTATCGGTATAAAAGTTACCGGCTTTATCCATCACCTCAGCGTGTGAGATCACGATCTTGTCGCCTGCTTTACCACTTACCTTAAATTTAACCCAGCCTACCAGGTTTTGGCCGAAGTCAAGCACCTTTTCGCCTTTAGGTGTGGTGAACATTTTTACCACTTTAAAGATCTCGTGTTTTTTAACCGGCTCATTTACGGTAGCCACCAGGTCGTCTTTTGGATAGTTACCAATTACAGCTTTGCTCCAGCCGCTATCGTTAAACGCGGCGGTGCTCCATCCTTTTTGTTCCTTGCGGGCATCGGTGGTCGATCCCATATATATTTCTGCATAACGAATCTCGCCGGTTGATGTTTTCCAGCTATCATCAGTTGCTACAGTTGCAGTGCTGCCATCAGCATAAGTGATGTTGATCTGTAGTAGCAGCGATATATCCTTGCCATAAATTTCATGGCGCGTACCTATGCCATAAACGCCGCGGTACCAGCCGCTGCCCAGGCTTGCACCAACAGCATTAGCGCCGGGCTGCAATAAGTTGGTTACATCATAGGCCTGGTATTGAATGCGTTTGTTATAGCTGGTATAGCCTGGGGTCAGGTAATCTTCGCCTACGCGTTTGCCGTTAATGTGTGCCTCATATAAACCATGCGCGGTGATAAAGGCTATGGCTTTTTTAACTTTTTTATTTACAGTGAATCCTTTTCTTAACAAAGGGCTTGGCCTTGATGCTTCTTCCCGGGCGGGACCTATCCATTGCGCTTTCCAGTCGTCGGCTTTTAGCAAGCCCATGCCAAAGGTTGCCGGCAGGCTTTCTGCCGATTTGCCGTGGTTGTCCCAAACTTTAACATGCCAGGTATATTTCTGGCCCGATTTTAAAGCGCTACCCTGGTAGTTTACATACATGGATTGGTCGCTGCTTACTTTTGCAGGTGCCCAAACCACGTGGTTGGCCTCATCGGTAACTTTGATCTGGTAAGCTGTCTGCATTACCCCGCGTGTCTGGCCGCCATCCAGCTGCCAGCTAAAACGGGGACCCAAGGCATCAATAGCCACAGGGTTTACCAGGTTTTCGGTCATTAAACGCTGCACCTTAATTTGCGCAGAACAGAGCTGTCCGGCAAGTAAGGCGATAAATAAAAAGAAGGTTTTTCTCATTGTTTACTAAAAAAGAATGTATAATTGGATATGGCAAGTTAACGAAAATGATTTTGGTTAACCGTCCCCTACTGTCTTAAGTAATAACCCTCTTTTCGCGAAAGCGGTAAAGAGTTGGTAAAACTTAAGTCCCCAGAGCATGTTAATAAAGCGATGAAAAATTATCTCAAAATAATTCAAATTGATGAGCACTCCATTACGCCAAAGTACCTGCAGATCTGCAATTCGATACTAAGGGGTATTGAAGAACAAAAAATTGAAAAAGAAGATATTTTACCATCTATCAATGATTTAAGCATCGCGCTTGAGGTAGCCCGCAACACCATTGAACGGGCTTATAAAGAGCTTAAAAAATACAATGTCATTAATTCGGTTGCGGGTAAGGGTTACTTTATCAGCAACACGCAGTTTGACCAGCCCGTTAAAGTTTTGCTGCTGTTCAATAAGTTAAGCAGCCATAAAAAGATTATTTATGATGCCTTTGCCGAAGTGCTGGGCAGTAACGCCGCGATCGATTTTTATATCTACAACAACAACTTTAATTTTTTTAAAAAGCTGCTTACCGGCAATATCGATCATTATTCAAAACTGATCATCATACCTCATTTTATTGAGAACCCGGCAAACGCGGCCCGCGCGATCATAAACGACCTGCCAAAAGAAAAGCTGATATTGATGGATAAACTCCTGGAAAATATAACCGGTGACTTTGGCGCTGTGTATGAAAACTTTGAGCAGGATATTTATGATGCCTTAACAGAACTTTTAGATAAGCTAAGCAAATATCATACGCTCAAGATCGTTTTTCCGGAAAATAGCTATTACTCTAAGGAGATATTAAAAGGCTTCATCAGTTTTTGCAGGCAATACGCTTTTGAGTATGAAACCATCCACGATCTGCAGCAGGAAACCTTAACGCCGGGCACGGTTTATATTAACCTGATGGAAGATGACCTGGTGGAACTGGTTGAAAAGATCATCAGCAGTAAATTAAAAATAGGGAAGGACATTGGTGTGATATCTTATAACGAAACCCCATTAAAAAAGGTGATCCTGAATGGTATCACCACGATATCGACCGATTTTAAAATGATGGGCGAAAAAGCCGCCGAGATGGCGCTGAATAACACCAAAGAGCATATAGCTATTCCGTTTAAAGTAACATCGCGCGACTCATTATAACAATACTGAACAATCATATCATGAAGAACCTACTGATCAAATCAGCCGCTTTAACTGCACTGATAGCCATATCTTTTTTAAAAGCCAATGCCCAGGTTAACCCGGTTATTACCGGTGCTGACCCGGATGCCATTACAATAGGTAAAGAGTACTGGGTGTATCCTACCAATGGATCAGACACGGGGAGGTTCCGCAGGGACGACCGTTTCTTTGGCTATTCATCGCCCGATCTGGTACACTGGCAAAACCGCGGCGAGCTGATCAATATCAAAGATATAAGCTGGATAAAAGACGACAGCGTAAAAAACCACGGCCTTTGGGCGCCCGATGTGCTGGAGCATAAGGGCAAGTTTTATTTATACTATTCTGTCGGCCCGCAAAATCCAAAGCCGAGCAGGTTAGGTGTTGCTGTTTCTGATTACCCTAACAAAGATTTTAAAGACTCGGGCAAGCCATTGCTTACCGGCGGAGATCATTTTGAGGCCATTGACCCGATGGTTTATGACGACCCGAAAACTAAGAAATCATACCTCTATACCGGCGGCAGTGCAGGATCAACGTTGCGGGTGTTCGAATTGAAGAAGAACATGGTGGAGATAGACCATGAAATAAAAGTAGACCAGCCGCCGCACTTTACCGAGGGGGTATTTATGCACGAGCGTAATGGTATTTACTATTTATCATACAGCCATGGCAGTTACAACAATGCTACCTATTCGGTGCATTATGCCATGTCAAAATCGCCTTTGGGGCCATGGGACTATAAGGGCGCTATTTTAGTGAGTGATGCAACACACAAAGGGCCGGGGCATCATGCTTTTGTGATGAACCCTAAAACCAAAGAATGGTTCATTATTTACCACCGCTGGGACAGAACAGACGAGAAAGGCCCGTTCCGTGGAGTTAGAAGGGTAGCTATTGAAAAACTGATCTACAATGCCGATGGTACAATTGTGCCGGTGGTAATGACCGATTCGCCGCCGCCGTCATCACCAATAAAATAGCTCGAAAATGTATTTAATTTGATACGAAACTCAAAAAGCATTCTTTGTTACATATCTTAGATGGAGTAAGGGGCAATACCAATTAAAACCACTTAATTATCTTTTATATGGGGCTAAAAAAGAATAGTTTTTTGCCGGCTTTTTGTAGTTATACAGTTGCGTTTTTGTGCTTATTAGCGGGTAATAGCTTCGCTCAAAAAAGCGCGGCTACCTATTCGGCCAATAAGCAGGTAATTGAAAAAGGGGACGCGCTGTTCCAGAAAAATTGTGCCGAGTGCCACAACTTCAGGCAGCGGGGGATAGGCCCTGACCTGGCCGGGGTTACCGCCGATGCATCATATACATACCTGAGCAAATTCATTATCAACTCGCAGCAGGTAATAAAAAGCGGCAATAAACGGGCCGTAGCCTTATTTGCCGAATATAAGGTGCCTATGCCCGCTCATCCGCAGCTTACCCCCGGCGATCTGAAAGCGCTTTTGTCTTTTATCAATACCCATAAAAAAGTGGCCGAGGTTGCAGATAATACCGCGGGATTGGGCGAGCCTGTAACAGATCCCTTCCCAACCAAAATAGCTAAAGCCGGCCTTACCTTAAAGCTGGAAGAATGGGCAACCGCCCCGGCAACATCCACAAAAAACCCGTTAACGCGCATTAACCAGACATTTATTTTAAAGACAGACCAAGGTAACCGCATGTTCATGCTTGATCTGCGGGGCAAGCTGTATGAAATAAAAAACAAGCAGTTTAACGTGGTGATGGATATGGCTAAACTGAAGCAAAACTTTATTAATGAACCAGGACTTGGGACAGGATGGGGAGCGTTCGCGTTTCATCCCGATTTTTTAAAGAATGGTTTGATGTACACCACGCATACCGAAAAAAAGGGCTCGGCACCGGCTGACTTTGCTTATGCCGATTCGATACCCGTGGCTTTACAATGGGTAGTTACCGAATGGAAAGTTAAAGACCCAACCGCGGCGGTTTTTGAAGCCACCCCGCGCGAATTGATCAGGATGAATAACCCCTCTGCCATGCATGGTATGCAGCAAATTATATTTGACCCTATGCTTAAACCGGGCATGCCGGGCTATGGATTACTATACCTTGACTTTGGCGATGGCGGTTCGGGCGAATTAGGATATCCATGGTTATGTAATGGTTCAACAAACCCACGCGGTTCTATCCTGCGCATCGACCCGATGGGCAGGAACAGCCGTAACGGTAAATATGGCATACCTGCAAGTAATCCCTGGGCTAAAACCGGCGATTCGAAAATTTTAGGCGAGGTCTACGCGCGGGGCTTCCGTAACCCCAATAAAATTACCTGGGCGCCTGACGGTAAGATCCTGGTATCAGATATCGGTTTTAGTAATGTTGAGGAGATCAATATCCTTAAACCCGGCCTTAACTATGGCTGGCCCGCGCGTGAAGGAACGTACCTGTTAAACTTTAACGGAAAGAAAAGCGGCATCTATCACCTGCCTGCACATGACGACCCAAAATATACTTACCCTGTTGCCGAGTATGACCATGACGAGGGCAATTCCATCTCCGGCGGCTTTGTTTATACCGGCGATATCCCATTATTAAAAGGCAAATATGTTTTTGGCGATATTGTAAAAGGGCGTGTTTTTTACGTTGAAAATGCTGACCTGAAATTAGGTAAGCAGTCGGTTATCAAAGAATTCGACCTGCAGTTTGGTGATCAAAAATCGACCTTTTGCGACATGGTAAAAAATAAAAAAGCTGACCTTCGGTTTGGTCTTGGCGAAGACAATGTGCTGTACATCTGGGCAAAGACGAATGGTAAGATGTGGCTGGTGAAGGATTGTGTGGCTAATTAACAAAACAAAATTGTCATCTCACTATCGGTCGAGATGACATCGTTTTCAATTAATTTATGGAAAAAGAAATAAACAGCAATTTTACGCGCCGTGATATAGTTAAAGGAGGGTTGACCTTAGGCGCAGCCGCTATGATCCCATCGGCTTTAACTAAGGCAGCCATGCTTAAACCTTCTGCTAAAATTGACAATGTTATCGGCATACAGGTTGGCGCTATTTCTTTTATTGACGAGGGGGTAAACCAGGTATTGGATAATATACAGGCTGCCGGGCCTATCAATACGCTTTTCCTGGCTACGTTTACTTATGATACAGGCATTGGCGGGCGACAGATACCGGGCTATCCTTTTCCTGATCACGGCAAACAGGAGTATCTTGATTTTAAAGGCGGCAACTTTGCTACCCCGCATCCGCAATTTTACAAGAACACCATTTTAAAAGACACCAAAGCGCCGGATCATGGCGACTGGGATATGCTGGCCGCCGTATTACCAGAAGCCAAAAAACGCGGACTTAAAACCTATGTTTTCAACCAGGATAGTTTTACCTGGCATAAAGATGTGCCCAACATTGCCAAACTACAGGAAACCGGTATTTATGGACAGCATGTAGAAAGCTGCTGCGACCTGAACCCCAATTACATCAACTTTGTAAGCGGTATGACCAAAGATATCTGCTCAAGTTATGATATTGACGGGCTGATGTGGAGTTCTGAAAGGCAGGGGCCGTTTAATAACGCCATAGCACCGTTTAAAGGAGAGCGGCCCTCGGCAAGGATCACCTGTTTTTGTCCCTACCATCGCAAAGCTGCCAAAGAACGGGGTATTGATGTAGACCGGGCATTAGAAGGCTACCATAAACTGGTTGATTTTACCAAGGCGTCGACACTTGGACAGCGCCCGGTTGATGGCTATTTCGCGCAGTTTTGGCGCATCATGACCGATTATCCGGAGATACTGGCTTACGAAAAACTGTGGACAGATGCTAACCATGCTACTTATCGCAATGTATATGATTCGGCCAAAGCTGTCAAACCTAATATCCAGGCGGGGTTTCATATCTGGCACTCCAACAGTCTTAGCCCCTTCACCAAAGCCGAAATGCCTTATGAACGATTAGCTTATGCCGATTTTATTAAACCAGTGATCTATAACATTGTAGGCGGTTCAAGATATGCCGGTTATATCAATTCAAACGCGTCGACCGTTTTTGGCGATTTGAGCAAAGAAGAATACCTGAAACTGAATAACCGCCTGATGAATTATGAGGATATGGACCTGGCAACATTAGGTAAAGAAGGAATGCCGCAGGATTATGTCGCCAAAGAAACCAAGCGCGCCTTAGACAGTGTACAAGGCAAATGCAAGATCTACGCTGGGTTGGATATTGATATCCCTAACGCTGCCAAGAACAAACAAACCACTCCTGAAGATGCTTATCGCTCTACCATGACCGCGCTAAAGGCCGGTGCCCAGGGTATCATCTTCGCCCGTAAATATTCTGAAATGAAACTGCCCAACATAGCAGGAGGCGCCAAGGCGGTGAATGATTTTTATGAGGGGAAAGGGTGAGGTGTTTTTTTAAAGCTATTGTCATTCTGAACCCTGAAAGCGTGGGGTAGTGCGATTCCCCTCTTGAGAGGGGCGGAGGGGTGTGTCCTTTTCGCGTGATAACACACCCCGGCAGCCGCACACTCAACACGCCCCCTCTCAAGAGGGGAACTAAAAGATCTGCAAACTATGCAATCTCCGCCCGGCAGATACTTCGTTCCTCAGCATGACAGCTTCTTTTCAAATTGATCAAATTGTATAATGGATAACATACCTGCGTTTTAATATTTTAGATATGTTTGTAAAACACACCTAAATAATCCATTATGCGTCGCATATTTTTACTTGTTTCATTTTGCTTTATTTGTTTGGCGGCAGTTGCCGATGTCAAATTACCGGCCATCATTACCGATAATATGGTACTGCAGCAAAAATCGAAAGTGGCATTATGGGGCTGGGCCGATGCGGGCGAAAACATCAGCATAACCGGCAGCTGGAATGGCAAAAAAGTAAGCGCCGTTACCGGTGCTGATGGCAAGTGGCAATTATGGCTCAAAACCGGCAATGCCGGCGGTCCTTACACCATAAGCGTGCAAGGCAAAAATCATATCGATATAAAAAATGTTTTGTTAGGCGAGGTTTGGCTGGCTTCGGGCCAATCAAATATGCAGTTTACCCTGGGCAGTTATCACGACTGGCGCACCGGCGTAAACAATTATGAAGCCGAAGTAGCCAAAGCAGACAACCCTAAGATTCACATGTTCCAAATACCGCAAAATATTGCGCAAACGCCGCAGCAAGATTTGATAGGTGTATGGAAAACCTGCATCCCGGCAAACTCGTACGAGTTTTCGGCAGTGGCCTATTATTTCGCGCGGGAAGTGAGCCAGGCCACGGGTTATCCTGTAGGCATAATCAACTCATCATGGGGAGGTACACCAGCCGAATCATGGGTAAGTCGGGATGTGTTGCAAAGCTATCCCAACTTAAAAACCGAACTGATTGATACGTACGACAAGGAAGCAAGCGAATACCCTGCAAAAATTGAACAGTATAAAAAAGATCTTGTCAAATGGAAGCTGGATACTGTTGGTAAACCAGCCAACGCATTGCCTCAAAAACCCGGCGAACCATGGAACCCAATAACTAATCCGACTAAACCCGCTAAGATTTATAACCAGATGATCGCTCCTTTGCCTCCATACGGAATAAAAGGCGTTATCTGGTACCAGGGCGAATCAAATTCACCGCGTGCCGAGCAATATAAAACCCTGTTCCCGGCGCTTATCAAAAGCTGGCGTGAGTTGTGGAATCGTGATCTGCCATTTTACTTTGTACAGGTGGCACCGCACGTAGTGGTCTCACCGGATGTCCGGGATGCGCAGCTTTATACCTATAAAAATGTTAACAACACCGGTATCACCGTAATTACCGATGCTGCTGATTCTTTGGATATCCACCCGCGTAATAAGGAAATTGTAGGCAAACGTTTGGCTGCGTGGGCTTTGGTTAAAACCTACCATCAAAGTAGTATTGATTACTCAGGTCCAATCTATGAAAAAATGGAAACGCAGGGCGATAAAGTAAAGATCTACTTTAAGTTTGCTAAAGGCCTTAACGCGCAAAACGGTGCGCTAAAGGAATTTACTATTGCCGGTGCCGATAAAAAGTTTGTACCTGCCACTGCTACTATAGATGGTGATGCCATCATTGTATCAAGCCCGGATGTTACCCAACCGGTGGCCGTACGCTTTGCATGGAAGTTTGTGCCGAGGCCAAATCTATTCAATGCAGCCAATCTGCCGGCTTCACCATTCAGGACAGATAACTGGTAGCGGTAATTTAATCCGTAAAGCTTTTGTTTTGTTGTAGAGACGCAATACTTTGCGTCTCTTTTTTGTCCCTGCGGTAGCAGGATTATGCGACAAACCGCTTTCGATAAACACTCTTAAGTATTATTTTGCACTTTTGCAGAAGCGGGTATATGCCCGCGAGCAGGTAAAGACAATTAATGTAATAAGCCTTTATGTATTTTATAGTATCGAAAGTATTCCTTTTTATGTTATTGCCAATTTATTGGATAATGGCTTTGGTAATTATTGGCGTGCTAAGCAAAAACCGTAGGCGGAAGAGGCGGTTCTTTATAGCAGCAATTCTGGTGTCTTATGTGTTTACCGCACCCTTTTTTCTGCTATGTTTTCAAAAGATCTGGGATGTAAAGCCTTATACTATTGATAGCAACAAGAAGTATAGCTGTGTCATAGTACTAGGTGGGTTTTCATCAGGCGCAACAGATGCTGAAGGGCATTTTAATAACTCGGCCGACAGGTTTATTCAAGGCGTTAAGCTGGTTGAAACCAAACAGGCATCGCACATATTGATCAGCGGTGGTAACGGCATATTGATGCCCGGCCAGTTTAGGGAAGCTACATGGGTAAAAACACAACTGCTTGCATTCAATATCCCCGACAGCCTGATCCTTACAGAAAGCCAATCGAAGAACACGATTGAGAATGCGCAATTCTCTAAATTAGTATTAGCTAAAAGCCATTTGCCCCCGCCGTATTTGTTGGTTACATCATCCTTTCATATGCGCAGGGCATCTATGATCTTTAAAAAAGCGGGAATAGACGTAGTGCCTTATCCCTGCAATTTCTTTGGCATCGATGTCAGCTTCGGTATAATGAATTTCCTGCCTGATTCGAATGTGCTGTATAATTGGGAGTTTTATACCAAAGAAGTGGTGGGCTATGTGGTCAACTATTTTAAATAAGCAGGCAAAACAATTTCGCCCGCTTATTATGAGATAGGGGTATTATTAACTATGCATGTACCAATTCAGGAACAACCTCGCCGCTGTGCGGATCAATACGTTTTAATTTAAAGCTGGTTACCGGGTTTACCACCATCGGTATTTTCTCTACATGTGTTTCGCTGGTATCCAGTCCAAAGGTTTTCGCGTCAGACTGGGCCAGCTTTTTGATATTGAAATAGCTGTTTAGTATAAACGACTCGGCAAGGCTGAACACATTGTTGTATGACAGGAATTTCTCCAGGATCACAAACCTGAAATCAGACACAATCTTAAACCTGTTTAATGATTCGTACTTGCTGATAATATCCAGCTCATTACGCTTTAGCATATCCTCGATCACTTTCCTGAACAGCACATTTACCCGCGGCTGTATCCTGAACCCTAAGCGGAAATCAACCCGGATGATCTTACCTTTTTCAATCTGTTCAACGCTGTAGTCCATGGTATAGGGCTCGTCGGTAGTATCTATATGGATGAACCAGTAGGTATCCGCGCGTTTAGGACTGCGGCTCATGATAGAGTAAAGGATCTTCTCTTCTATATGCCTGCTGTTGTTGGCTTTGGTTAAGTAGATCAGCTGCCCGGCATATTTGGCAACGCTCTCGTCAGCGCTTAATGCATTAAGCAAGGGGATGTGTTCCCGCAGGTCGACAAAGTTCAGGAAACGATTGTTGATTTTGCGGGCCCTGTGCCAGATGTACATGGTAAATATCAAACCAAACTCAAACACCAGGAAGAACAGCCTTTTCAGGATCTTAACTGCATTGGCCACAAAGAACGAGAATTCTACGGTTAAGAAAGCACATAAGATGATGGTGACTAACCATACCGGCCAATGCTTAACATAACGCATAAAGTAATACATCAGGATGGTGGTCATGAGCATGGCTATGGTGATAGAGAAACCATAGGCGGCGGTCATAGCCTCAGATGTGCGAAAGTATAGCGATACCGCAATACAGCCGAAGCAAAGGATCCAGTTAATGCTGGGGATATAGATCTGCCCGCGGATGTTTGACGGATATTTGATGGTAATGCGCGGCCAGAAGTTCATACTGACCGCTTCGCTGATCAAGGTAAATGACCCGCTGATCAATGCCTGGCTGGCAATGATGGTTGCCAACGTAGCCAATACCACGCAGGGGATCATAAATAAGTGCGGGTTAGGCACTATCTGGTAAAAAGGGTTAAGGCCTTTAAAATCGAATCCTGCAGGCTGCATCAATACCCAGGCACCTTGCCCAAGGTAGTTAAGCACGAGGGTTGTTTTAACAAAGATCCAGCTTGCCTGTATGTTTCTGCGGCCGCAATGCCCAAGGTCTGAGTATAACGCTTCGGCACCTGTAGTACACAAAAACACCGCGCCTAATAACCAGAAACCTTTAGGGTGGTCTATCAATAAGCGTATGCCATAATATGGGTTCAATGCTTTAAAAATGCCCGGGTCATGTATTACCTGCAACAGGCCTAAGCCGCCTATCATTAAAAACCATAGTAGCATTACCGGCCCAAAAGCGGTACCTACCACCTTGGTGCCAAATTGCTGAAAGAAAAAGAGCAACAACATAATGCCGATCACAATGCCCAGGATCAAATTATTGCCCGGTACAAATGCAGCCGATAGTGCAGGAACGTTATTTAACCCTTCAATAGCCGAAGTTACAGAGATAGGAGGGGTGATAATACCATCGGCCAGTAAGGTGCCCGCGCCAATTATAGCAGGTATGGCCAGCCATTTGCCATAGCGCCTAACCAGCGCGTATAATGAAAAGATCCCGCCTTCGCCTTTGTTATCGGCTTGCAGGGTAATGAAGATATATTTAAAAGTGGTTTGCAGGGTAAGCGTCCAGAAGATACAGGAGATAGAACCAAGCACCAATGCCTGGTTTACTTTTCCGCCCTCTATCAGCAATGTTTGAAAAACGTATAGCGGCGAAGTACCTATATCGCCAAAAATTATTCCGAGTGTTACAAGTATGCCTGCGGCTGTGATCTTTTTTAAGTGGGGAGTCATTATAGTATTAATTGTAAATGAAACCGCCATTGCCAATCAAGTGCCATTATTAGGCAATTGGCCGTAATTGGTTGATAAATAATAGTTTAAATATGTTATGGATAAAAGGTGTAAAAAGTACACCATATCATTTTGATAGGGTTTTATCAAAATGAATATTTGGGATAATTACTCTAACCCGTATTCTTTTAACTTACGGTAAAGTGTAGCTACGCCGATATTTAAAAGCCGGGCGGCTTCAGCACGATTGTTTTGCGTGTGTTTAAGCACACGGATAATATGTTGCTGCTCTATGGCAGCAAGGTCAAAAGCCGAAGCAGCATTACTATTTTTTGTGGCCGATGCCTCAATTTCGTAGGGCAATAATGATGCGTCAAGCTCATTTCCGTCACATAAGATTACCGCGCGCTCGATCACATTCTTTAGCTCGCGGATATTGCCGGGCCAGTTATAGGCCTCCAACTTTTCTAAAAAATCAGGAGTGTAGCCTTTTATATGTTTGTTTACCTTGGTTGCAAAGGTTTGGATAAAACTATTGGCTAATAATCCGATATCCTTTTTGCGGTCGCGCACCGGGGGTAATATGATCTGGAATACTGATAGCCGGTAAAAAAGGTCAGACCTGAAATTTCCCTTAGCTGATTCTTCCTGCAGATCGCGGTTGGTTGCTGCAAGTATGCGTACGCTCACTTGGGTTGTCTTGGTATCGCCTATCTTGATAAACTGTTGCGACTCCAACACGCGCAACAACTTGGCTTGCAGGTCGTGGTCCAACTCGCCTATCTCATCTAAAAATATGGTGCCGCCATTGGCCTCTTCAAACAGCCCCTTTTTATCTTTAACCGCCCCGGTGAATGAGCCTGCCTTGTGCCCAAACAATTCGCTTTCTAACAACTCTTTGCTAAACGCACTGCAATTTATGGCGACAAAAGGCTTAGCATTTCGCGGACTGGCCTGGTGAATGGCTTCTGCAAAAACTTCTTTGCCTGTGCCGGTTTCGCCTAATAGCAAAACGGTGGTGTCTGTTGCTGATACCCTTTGTGCCAGCTTTATTGCCGCTGTTATTCCCGCCGAGTTACCAATTATCCGTTCGAAACCGAATTTTAAATTCAGTTTATTTTCAAGTTCAAGCACCCGGCGCTGTAAAATGGCTTTATCCATCGCTTTACTTACCAGCGGGATTATCTTTTCGTTATCGTCGCCTTTAGTTATATAATCAAAAGCCCCGTTTTTAATAGCCGCGACACCGTCATTAATGGTACCATAGGCGGTAAGCACAATAATCTCTACAGCAGGATGGCTTGCCTTTATAGTTTTGGTAAGTTCTATTCCGTTAGCATCGGGCAGTTTAACATCACAGATTACTACATCAATAACGTTATTATCCAGGTAGCGTAAGCCCTCTTTGGCATTGGCGGCTTGCAGCAAATCGTAACCCTCTAACTGTAAAATGCGGGCAAGCAGTTGCCTTAACCTGTCTTCATCGTCAATAATTAAAATCTTACCTTTTGCTGCCGTGCTCATGTTGTACAAATCTGTATAATTTTATTGTGATTAAAAAGCAACAAAAAACCCGTTACTGCATTGCAGTAACGGGTTTTTAATAAGTCAAAATAACTTAGTCTTTTATCTCCCGGATCTTGATGTTTTTCCAACCGCTTGATCCCGGGTGTTTTTGCACAGCAATGTGGCCTTTTTGTATTTTCATGAAGTCCACAAAATATTTGTCTTTAAACTTGCTTGACGCAATTGCTGCATCCCACTCAGGGCTGCCTATTTTAACGTCAACAGTTTTGATACCATTTAACCAGAAAGTTAACTGGCCTTTGTTTTGAATCAGTTTTACCTGGTTCCACTCGCCAACAGGTACCGGTTTTGAAACGGTAGCGTCGCCTATCATATCATAAAGGCAGCCTGCAAGGTGGTTTTGTTTTTTATTGTCGTCGGCATCAATGTTATCCAATACCTGCATCTCTGCACCGGTTTGGTAAGTAGCGCTGTATTTAGGGTCTTCCTGCACGTCGAAAATGATACCGCTGTTACCGCCTTTGGTTATTCTCCATTGTAGTTGCAACTCGTAGTTTTCGTAAACGCCATCAGTTAACAGGTCATCACCATCACGGTCATGCTCGCGATCATATTGGATCTGGCCGTCTTTAACTGTCCAGTTAGCAGCAGCGGCATCTTTATGCCATGAGTGCCAGCCTTTCAGGTCGGTGCCGTCAAAAAGCAATTTCCAGCCTTGCTTTATTTCTTTTTTAGTTAAAGTGTTGTCCTGAGCTTTAACAGCAGGCGCTATAGCAATACATGCTACAAAACTTAATAAAAGTATTTTTTTCATGTTTAAATAAAATGGTTAGGGTAAATCTACAACAATTTTTAAAGGCGCAACATATTTTACCAATTTATCAGGTAAATAATGAGTTACAATGCCTGCCTGTCTGCCTGCCTTTAACGTAAGTTTTAACAAAAATTAACAAATTAATCGAAACATTTTTAACTGACAGGCATTAACTATTCAATGAATAGTTTGCCGAGCCGCGTACGGTCAATTGATGCTTTTAGGGCCGTAACCATGTTTTTGATGATCTTTGTGAATGATCTTGATGATGTGCCCAATACCCCGCAATGGATCCATCATGCTAAAATAAATGCTGATGCGCTGGGCCTGGCCGACACTATTTTCCCTGCTTTTTTATTTATCGTAGGGTTATCTATACCCTTCGCGTTTAAAAACCGGTTGATCCGCGGCGACTACCATACCCCGCTGCGTATTGTAGTACGCTCGTTCGCGCTGATCTTTATGGGCTTCTTTTTCTCGAACGTTGATAGCTACAGCGAAGCGACTGCCCTGTTACCCCGACCGGTTTGGGAAAGCTTAATGGTATTCAGCTTTTTCTTTATCTTCTTAAATTATAGTAAAAACACATCTGCGCTAAAAAAATACCTGCTACAGGGCTTTGGGGTTGCGCTGCTGCTGGTATTATCACTGTTATATAAAAGTAAGGACCCCGTGCACCATTGGCTGCACTTTACCTGGTGGGAAATTTTAGGGCTGATAGGTTGGTCATACCTGATCTGCGCGTTGATCTATTATTACTCCAAAGGCCATCTTTGGATCCAGGCCGCGGCGTGGATGTTCTTCATGTTCTTCAATATCGATTTTCATTTCGGGATGCTTGATTTCCTGAACCCGCTGCGCGATTATGTATGGCTGTCGGGCAACGGGGCCATGCAATCGTTCACCATGGCGGGGGTATTTGTGGCCGTGTTATACATGCGTTTGCGCGAGCGCGACGAACTTAAATTGCTTTGGATAGGCATGCTGCTAATGGCTGTGATACTATTTAACCTGGGCTTTATAGTACGCTACTTTAGCGGCGGCATATCAAAAATGAGGGATACGCCGTCATGGGTATTGATCTGTACAGCTATAAGCCTGGTAGTGTACGCGGTGTTTATCTTTATTGTTGATTTTAAAAAGAAATACAACTGGGTCAAGCCCATTGAGCCGGCGGGTACCAACGCGTTTACCTGCTATATCATCCCGGGTTTGTTTTACCCGCTTTTTGAAATGACCAACCTGCAATACCCGGGCTATATAAGCCAGGGCACGGGCGGTTTAATTAAATGCCTGGTATTTGCTTTTGCCATGGTTTGGCTTACGGGATTGCTTGAAAAGGTGAATATCAAGTTGAAAATATAAGGCATCCTCCAATTGACTTGTCCTTATTAAAGGACCTTAGTCCGGTCAGATTTCGACAGGGTTTTGAACTCATTTAACCATTTTAAAAAAACCCTTTTCCGTATTAGTATTTTTCTCTACATTTGCAGGCTAATTGTTGCTCATTGAAATCGCTAAGAAATTATTCGATTCCTTTTACTGGCTTGGCACTGGGAAAGCATCATTTTGAATTTGATGTTGACGATGCTTTTTTTGATGAGTTTGAATACTCGCTTGTAAAAAAGGCAGACCTTAAATGCCGGGTCGAAATGGAAAAACAGGAAACTATGATGATCCTGGATTTTCATATCACCGGTACAATTGGTGCCACCTGTGATAAGTGTTTGTCGCAATATCCGCATGAGCTGGATGTGCATGAACAGCAGATAGCCAAGTTTAGCGACGAGGCAATAGACGAAGATGACGAGATCATTGCCCTGGGTAAAAATGAGCATGAAATAGTGCTTGCAGGGCTGATCTACGAATACATAAATGTTGCAGTACCGTTTATAGCGAGCTGCGGCGACGAGGGTAACACCCCGTATTGTGATAAAGAAATGCTGGATAAGTTGAATGACCTATCGGCTAATAATGAACAAGATGAGAACCCGGACCCACGGTGGGACGCGCTCAAAAAAATTAAATAATAATAACTACAAGTTATGCCACATCCAAAACGTAAAATATCCAAATCAAGAAGAGACAAGCGTAGAACGCATGATAAGGCTATCGCTCCAACTTTAACTACCTGCAAAGTTACCGGTGCTGTACACTTGCCGCACAGAGCTTATACTGTAGATGGTAACGTTTACTACAACGGTAAATTACTGATAGAAAAAGCAGTAGCCTAACACTAATTTTCTAACATGAAGATTGGCTTAGATATTATGGGCGGTGATTACGCCCCCAAAGCAACTGTTTTAGGGGCTATCGAAGCATATAAGGTTTTATCGGGCCATATACTGGTGCTTATAGGCGACAAAGACGCGGCTGTAAGCATTCTTCGTGAAAACAACTTTAACCCTGATAACTTCGAGTATATTCATACCACCGAAGTTATTGGCATGGGCGAACACCCTACCAAAGCGGTTGTTCAAAAGCCTGATTCAAGTATCAGCGTTGGTTTTAAACTATTAAAAGAAGGCCAGATCCAGGCATTCTCATCGGCAGGTAATACCGGCGCTATGCTGGTTGGCGCCATGTTTAGCGTTAAAACCATACCGGGCATTCTTCGCCCGGCCATTACCACTATTGTACCCAAGCTAAAAGGAGGCCTGGGTATTTTGCTGGACGTTGGCGCCAATGCTGATTGCAAGCCCGAAGTACTGGTGCAGTTTGGCGTACTTGGCAGCTTAATGGCGCAAAACGTTTACAATATCGATAATCCCCGCGTAGCGCTGATGAACATTGGCGAAGAAGAGGAAAAAGGCAACCTGCTTTGCCAAGCTACTTATCCCCTCATGAGAGAAACTTCACTTTTTAACTTTGTGGGTAATGCCGAAGGGCGCGATCTGTTTAGCGACAATGCTGACGTTTTTGTGTGTGATGGCTTTACGGGGAACATTATCTTAAAACTTGCCGAATCGTTTTACGTGGCAACCCGCAAAAAAGGGTTAAAGGACGAATTTTTCGACAGGTTTAATTATGAGCAATACGGCGGCAGCCCTATTTTGGGTGTAAACGGCGCTGTTGTTGTCGGCCACGGAATTTCAAACCCCGAGGCAATAAAAAATATGGTACTTTTATCAAAAGATATGGTTGAAAGCGAACTGGTTGGTAAAATAACGCAGGCCTTTCAATAAACAATTATAAACTATGAGTAGAATTACTGCAGCCGTTACGGCTGTTAATGGTTATGTACCTGATTATGTACTCACTAATCATGAGCTGTCACAAATGGTTGATACCAATGACGAGTGGATAACCACCCGTACAGGTATTAAAGAGCGCAGGATCTTAAAGGGCGAAGGCCTGGGTACATCAGACCTGGCAGTACCTGCCGTGCAGGGCTTATTAAAAAAACGCGGTATAGGTGCCGAAGAAATTGACCTGATCATTTTTTGTACTACAACGCCGGATATGCCTTTCCCGGCAACGGCTAACCTTTTTGCCGATAAAATTGGCGCGGTAAACGCATGGGGCTTTGACCTGCAGGCGGCTTGTTCAGGTTTTGTATTTGGCCTTACCACCGGCGCACAGTTTATTGAAAGCGGAAAACATAAAAAAGTATTGGTAGTAGGTGCCGACAAAATGTCGTCGATAATTGACTACCAGGACAGGGCTACCTGTATTATTTTTGGCGATGGCGCCGGAGCTGCTTTATTAGAACCTAATTATGATGGCTATGGCGTTATTGATTCTGTTTTAAAAAGCGACGGCTCGGGTATTCCGTTCCTGCATATGAAAGCTGGTGGTTCTATAAAACCGGCAAGCCATGAAACTGTTGATGCGCGCGAGCATTATGCTTACCAGGAAGGTAAAGCGGTATTTAAGTTTGCCGTTACCAACATGGCCGATGTTGCCGCCGAAGTGATGGAACGCAATAACCTTACTGCCGATGATGTTGCATGGCTTGTACCGCACCAGGCTAATAAACGTATTATTGATGCTACCGCTGCCCGTACAGGTTTAAGCGAAGATAAAGTGATAGTAAACATTGAACGCTATGGCAATACCACCAACGCAACCATACCTTTATGTTTGTGGGAGTGGGAAAGCAAATTTAAAAAAGGCGATAACCTGATATTAGCCGCTTTTGGTGGTGGCTTTACCTGGGGATCTCTTTACTTAAAATGGGCTTACTAATGTGCTGATATGCGGATATGCAAATATTCAATACGCTCATTAAAAAATAAAAACCATACCGCGCATTACACGTTAAATCATTAATAATCAAACTGCATATCTGCACATTTGCACATCTGCATATTAACCGATAACTTAGATTAAAACACACTATCCAAAAACCCTATAATCTGCAACAATGGATATTAAACAAATACAAGATCTTATACGCTTTGTTTCCAAATCAGGCGTAAACGAAGTAGCAATCGAGCAAAAAGATTTTAAGATCACTATTAAAACAACCAACCAGGAGCAGGTTGTTTACCAGGCAACAGTACCGGTACAAACCGTAGCTGCACCTGCCGCTGCCAGCCCGGCCGCGTTGCCTGCCACCGCTGCTGCAGAACCTGCCGCTGCTGATACCACAAATTATGTGACCATCAAGTCGCCAATGATCGGTACTTTTTACCGCTCTGCATCGCCTGATAAGCCATTGTTTGTTAACGTTGGCGACGAAATAAAAAGCGGTACCGTGGTTTGTATCATTGAAGCGATGAAATTGTTCAATGAGATCGAATCAGAAGTATCAGGCCGCATTGTTAAAGTACTGGTTGATAACGCATCGCCGGTTGAATACGATCAACCATTATTTTTAGTAGAACCTATTTAATTTTAGATTTCACAGATTTATGAGTTGATCACACAGATTATAATTTGATTAGACAGGTGATTTTATCATCAGTGAAATCGAAAGAAATCGGTGTATTTGTCTTTTAAAATCAGTGCAATCATTAAAATAATCGGTGTAATCTTAACAATACTATGTTTAAAAAAATATTAATAGCTAACCGTGGTGAAATTGCACTGCGAATAATCCGTACCTGTAAAGAAATGGGTATAAAAACGGTTGCTGTATATTCTACTGCCGACCGTGACAGTCTTCACGTTCGTTTTGCTGATGAGGCTGTTTGTATAGGCCCGCCTGCAAGTAAAGATTCTTATTTAAATATCCCCAACATTATATCAGCTGCCGAGTTAACCAATGCCGATGCGATCCATCCGGGTTACGGTTTCTTGTCAGAGAATGCTAAATTTTCTGCCATCTGCGCAGAATATGGTATCAAATTTATCGGCGCTACTGCCGATCAGATCAATTCCATGGGTGATAAAGCTTCGGCTAAAGATACCATGAAAAAAGCCGGCGTACCAATTGTTCCGGGTTCTGACGGTTTGTTAGAAAGCGTGAAAGAAGGTATCGCGATAGCTAAAAAAATTGGTTACCCTGTAATCCTTAAAGCTACTGCGGGTGGCGGTGGCCGCGGTATGCGTATAGTTTGGAAAGATGAAGAGTTTGAAAACGCCTGGGATTCTGCCCGTGCCGAATCAGGCGCTGCCTTTGGTAACGACGGCATGTATCTTGAAAAATATGTTCAGGACCCGCGCCACATCGAGATCCAGGTAGTAGGCGACCAGTATGGTAAAGTTTGCCATTTGTCAGAGCGTGATTGCTCTATCCAGCGCCGTCACCAAAAACTGGTAGAAGAAGCCCCATCACCTTTTATGACAGAAAAACTGCGTAAAAGAATGGGCGAGGCTGCTATTAAAGGCGCTAAAGCTGTAAAATATGAAGGTGCCGGTACAGTAGAGTTTTTGGTTGACAAAGACCGCAACTTTTACTTTATGGAAATGAATACCCGTATCCAGGTGGAGCACCCGGTTACCGAAGAGGTGATCAATTTCGACCTGATAAAAGAGCAGATCAAGGTTGCCGCGGGCATCCCTATCTCCGGTAAAAATTACGAGCCAACTATGCATGCCATCGAGTGCCGTATCAATGCTGAAGATCCGTTTAACAACTTCCGCCCGTCACCGGGTAAAATAACCAACTTCCATTCTCCGGGCGGTCATGGCGTACGTATTGATACCCATGTTTACACCGGCTATATCATCCCGCCAAATTATGACTCGATGATAGCCAAGGTAATTTGCGTGGCACAAACCCGCGAAGAAGCCCTGAGCACCATGGAGCGCGCGCTGAGCGAGTTTGTTATTGAAGGGGTTAAAACTACCATACCATTCCACTTAAAATTATTGAAAGATCCAAACTTCCGTGCCGGTAACTTTACTACCAAGTTTATGGAAACGTTTGAATACGCCGAATAATTAAAACTGCCTGACCACAATAAAACGTACTTATCATTCCGGGATTGATACCGGGATAAAAAACAATGAGCGATAACAATTTAGTAAAAGCAATAAAGGATAAGGGCAAAAACCTTGAGGCCGAAATGTCATTCTTTGACCATTTGGAGGCTTTAAGGTGGCACCTGATCAGATCGGCTATTGCCGTTGTTGTTTTTACGGGCATTGCGTGGTGGCAATATGAATTTATTTTCGGCACACTCATCATGGGGCCCATGCATACCGATTTCTGGACCTACCGGATGTTGTGTAAGCTGGGTGATGGATTCTGTGTTCAACATATCAATGCTACTATAATTAATACCGATGTTGCCGGGATTTTTATGTTGAAGATCAATTCATCTGTATTGATGGGCATCATTGCTGGTATCCCGTATATTTTATGGGAGCTGTGGCGCTTTATAAAGCCCGCCTTACTTGAACGGGAAAGAAAAGCGGCCAGGGGGTTTGTGTTTTATGCATCATTACTGTTTTTGATAGGTATTTTGTTTGGATATTATGTTATTGCTCCGGAGTCTATCTCTTTCCTGCTTACTTACAGCATAAGCGATACCATTAAAAATACAATTACCATAAGTTCTTATTTATCAATGGTGGCAACCATAACGCTTATTATTGGTATTGTTTTCGAGTTGCCCATATTGATCTTCATCCTGGCATCGTTAGGTGTATTAACAGGCACATTCATGAAAAAGACACGCCGTTATTCAGTAGTGATCCTGTTGATCGTTGGTGCCATCATATCGCCGTCGCCTGATTTTTTAACTACCATGATAGCTACTATACCGTTATTTGCCTTGTATGAGGTGGGAATTGTTGTGGCATCGATGGTGGAAAGAAGACGTGCAAAAGCGCATGACGACCTGATGAATTCATAAAGTTTTTACAGCATGATAGAAGGATTAAAAATTGCCATTGGAGCGGACCACGCCGGCTTCGAAATGAAAAATGCCCTGTTAACCATCCTGGGCGAGAACGTAAAGGATTTCGGGACATTCTCAAAAGACTCGTGCGATTATACCGACTTTGCCCACCCTGTTGCTTCGGCGGTGGAAAGTGGCGAGTTTGATTATGGTATCCTGCTTTGCGGCAGCGCTAACGGCGTAGCCATTGCGGCTAATAAACACCAGGGTATCCGCGCGGCATTGTGCTATAATGAAGCGGTGACAGAACCTGCCCGCAGCCATACCGATGCCAATGTATTGTGCATCCCTTCAAACTTTGTAACTCTTGAGCAGGCTAAAAAAATTGTAGAGATATTTTTTAATACCGAGTTTGAAGGTGGTAGGCATGCAAGGCGTGTGGGTAAGATAGCTTGCGCGTAGATCAAACAATAACATTCAAGATATGTTGAAAAAAGCGATGGGTTTAGTCCATCGCTTTTTTGTTAATGTAATTCCCTAAATTAGCAGGATGACAAGTATCGCCGAAGAGTTTTTAGTCGACGCTGAGAATAAGGCTTTTGACATTGGCCATCGTAAAATTATCAATTACAACATTGGTAAATACGATGCCGCTGTTAGCCGCGGACTGTCAAGAATTGAAAACCTGGAGAACGCCAAACGCAAGGGCCACGTCATTAAGTGGAAGATGATGGAGAACCTGGACAAGGTACTGCCTGAGTTTGAAGCCAACTTTCAGAAACGCGGCGGTAAGGTGATCTGGGCCAATGATGCCGATGAGGCGAAAAAGGAGATCCTGAACATCCTGAAAAAAGCAGGCACCAAAACTGTTGTAAAATCCAAATCGATGGTTACAGAGGAGATCGAACTGAACGAGTTCCTGGAGCATAACCAAATTGAATCATTAGAAACCGACCTAGGCGAATACATTGTGCAATTGCTGGGGCAAAAGCCTTACCATATTGTAACGCCTGCCATGCACCTTTCAAAAGAGGATATCGCAAAGCTTTTCCACGAACGCTTTGGTATGCCGATAGATTCGACCCCGCAACAGCTTACGCAAAAAGCGCGCGAATTACTGCGTGATAAATATGTACAAGCCGATGTAGGTATAACCGGCGCCAATTTTTTAATAGCCGATACCGGCAGTATAGCCATCAGCGAAAATGAAGGCAACGCCAGGTTAAGTACCTCGTTCCCTAAAATACATATCGCCATAGTTGGGATAGAAAAGATCATCCCCTCAATAAACGACCTCGACCTGTTTTGGCCCATGTTGTCAACCCATGGTACCGGGCAAAACTTAACGGTTTATAATACCATATTAAGCGGCCCACGCCAGGCTAATGAAACTGACGGCCCTGAGGAAATGTATGTGGTACTGCTGGATAATGGCCGTACCAATCTTTTGGCACAAAAAGAACAGCGCCAGGGACTATACTGTATCCGCTGCGGGGCCTGTTTAAATGCCTGCCCGGTTTACAAAAATGTGGGTGGCCATACTTACAATGCACCATATAGCGGGCCCATAGGTTCTGTCATCACCCCGCATTTGCAGGGCATGGAAAACTTTAAGCATTTAAGCTACGCGTCAAGCCTATGCGGTAAATGTACCGAGGTTTGCCCTGTAAAAATAGATATCCATAAAATGCTGCTGCTTAACCGCCGCGACGCGGTTAAAGATGGGTTAGTACCCACCAAAGAAAAATGGGGCTGGGCCATCTGGAAAAAAGGGATGCTGAGCCGTAAGCTGGAAGACTTTTTCAGTGGTAAGACAAAGAACTATTTCATGCGTAAGTTTTTCCAGAAAACATGGGGCCATTTTAGAGAGATGCCTCAGGTTGCCGAAAAATCATTCGCGCAGCAGTGGAAGGAAAAAAATCAAACAGAAAATAAATAAGCTTTGCGAAAAATAATCTTAAACCTGGCGGTAAGCCTTGACGGTTTCATTGAAGGGCCAAATGGCGAAACAGATTGGTGCTTAACCGATCAGGACTACGGTATGGAGGCATTTTTTGCCAGTACCGATGCCATATTTATGGGCCGCAAAAGCTATGACATGATAGATGGTCTGCCCAGCCCATTTGCCGGCAAGCAGATCTATGTGTTTACAGATTCACCATTCCTGATCCAGGATCATGATATCAAGGTTGTTCCCAGCAAAAATTTCCTGAAAGATGTACAAGCTATCCGCGAAGAACCGGGCGAGAACATCTGGCTGTTTGGTGGCGCCGCGTTGTTGTCCAGCTTTATCAACCATAAACTGATCAGTGATTTTGTAATATCGGTGCACCCGGTTATACTGGGTGGCGGTAAGCCGCTGTTTCATGAGATCCGTGAAAAACTTGACCTGTTGCTGTTAGGTACAGAAACCTTTTCGAGTGGCTTAGTGCAGCTTAAATATGTTATCAAACCAAAATTTGATTTCAGTATATTAGATCAGCAACTATCGTCCTTAAATTAGCATCGCTTACGCATAACCTAAATAATCTGTAGCTTAGTATATGATCTTTGACCGGAAAAACCTGGACGATAATGCTTTGGTAGCGATGTATAAAAAATTGCTTTTTCCGCGTGTCATCGAAGAAAAAATGCTGATCCTGTTAAGACAAGGGCGCATTGGTAAATGGTTTTCGGGCATAGGCCAGGAGGCCATAGCCGTAGGCGCGGCAATGGCCATGCAGCCGGACGAATATATCTTACCCATGCACCGTAACCTGGGTGTTTTTACTACGCGTAACGTTCCGTTTAACCGCCTGCTAGGGCAATGGCAGGGCAAGGCATCAGGTTTTACCAAAGGCCGCGACAGGTCGTTTCACTTTGGTACGCAGGAACATAAAATTATCGGGATGATCTCGCATCTCGGGCCGCAAATGGCGCTGGCCGATGGCATCGCGTTGGCAGATAAATTATCCGGGAATAAAAAAGCTACCCTGGTATTTACCGGCGAGGGCGGCACCAGCGAAGGCGATTTTCACGAAGCGCTAAATATTGCCGCTGTGTGGAACCTGCCCATAATTTTTTTAATAGAGAACAACGGTTATGCGCTATCCACTCCAACCAACGAGCAATACGGGGCAAAGAATTTAATTGACAAGGCAATAGGCTACGGAATGGAAGGCCGGCAGATAGATGGTAATAATGTACTGGAAGTTTATCATACCATCAGCGAGATAGCCAAAGAGATCCGCCAAAACCCGAGGCCCGTTTTGCTGGAATGCCTTACTTTCAGAATGCGCGGGCATGAAGAAGCATCGGGCACTAAATATGTGCCGCAGGAACTACTTAACGAATGGCAGGATAAAGACCCGATAACCTGTTTTGAGAATTTCCTGATCGCTGAGAAAGCGCTTAAACCCGAGTGGATCACTTACCTGCGCAGCCAGTTTTTAAAACAAATAGAACCCATTATTGAGTCGGTATTGAACGAACCGGATCTGCAGCCTGATATCGACACCGAATTGGCAGATGTTTACAAACCGTCATCAAGGCCGGCATTTAAGCTTTCGGAAAGATCAAAGGTAGTGAGGTATATTGATGCCATAAGCGATGGTTTAAGGTTGGCTATGCGTAAGTACCCCAACCTGATTATTATGGGGCAGGATGTAGCCGACTATGGTGGCGTTTTTAAACTGACTGAAGGCTTTGTGCAGGAGTTTGGTAAGGACAGGGTAAGGAATACGCCCCTTTGTGAATCTGGCATTGTGGGTACGGCCATGGGGCTTTCTATAAATGGCTACAAAGCAGTTGTTGAAATGCAATTTGCCGATTTTGTGAGTAGCGGTTTCACCCAGATAGTAAATAACCTGGCCAAGACCCACTACCGCTGGGGGCAAAATGTTGACTTAGTGATCCGTATGCCTACTGGTGCAGGTACGGCAGGCGGGCCGTTCCACTCGCAAAGTAATGAGGCTTGGTTTACCAAAACACCCGGGCTAAAAGTGGTGTACCCGGCTTTCCCGGCTGATGCAAAGGGCCTGCTCATGTCGGCCATTGCCGACCCGAACCCGGTGATGTATTTTGAACATAAATACCTATACCGTAACCTAACCGGCGAGGTGCCCGAGGATGAGATTTTCATTGAAATAGGTAAAGCGCGCGTTGTCAGAAAAGGCACGCAGGCAACTATTGTAACCTATGGCTACGCGGTGCATTGGGCGCTTGAATATCTGAATAATCACCCCGAACTGTCTGTTGAAATTATCGATCTACGCAGTTTGCAGCCCTGGGATAGTGCGACAGTAATAACCAGTGTGAAAAAAACTGGCCGCGCGTTGGTATTGCATGAAGATACCTTAACCTGTGGTTTTGGCGCTGAAGTAGCGGCCGTTATTGCCGAGCATTGTTTTAAAGAACTTACCGCCCCGGTTATGCGCTGCGCAAGCCTTGATACGCCGGTACCAATGGATAAAGGCCTGGAAAATCAGTTCTTGGGGAAATCGAGACTGGATGAGACGATGGAACGGTTGTTAAGTTATTAATCACCTGCATCCACAAAATCCCGATACTTTTTACATCCAGACAACAAATTTTTATATAAACTTGCAGTTCAACAGGTAACCAGCTGTTGTAATAAGATGAACGACGAATTTTACCGGCAAATTTTAAATAAGCAGCAACTGGCAGAAGCCGTACCTTCTAACAAGGAAATTACTGCCTGGGCTATGCAGGTAATTCGCCTATTGTTCCCCGAACAGTCTAAGAAAGTATTTATTTCTATAGGGCAATTACAGGACGAATTTGCAAAGCTGGAGGATGAGCTTTTGCATATTATGAATGCTACCAAGGCTTGTGTTGACTGCGACAATAAGAACAGGGCAAAAGGCTTTTTTGAGCAATTGCCTGAATTATACCGCATACTAAATACCGATATACAGGCTATTTTTAGGGGCGACCCGGCCGCGCGCAGCGAGTTTGAGGTGATCCGCACTTATCCCGGATTTTTCGCCATTTCCTTTTACCGACTGGCGCATAGCTTATGGCAATTTGATGTGCCTTTGCTGCCACGGATCTTAACCGAATACGCGCATACAAAAACGGGCATTGATATCCATCCTGCAGCGGATATCGACGAATATTTTTACATAGACCACGGCACTGGGATAGTTATAGGCGAAACCAGCCGGATAGGCAAGAATGTAAAGCTATACCAGGGGGTAACATTAGGCGCGCTAAGCGTTGAAAAAAATATGGCCGATACCAAACGCCACCCTACCGTTGAGGATGATGTAGTGATCTACTCGGGCGCTACCATATTGGGCGGCGAAACCGTAATAGGGCACAACAGTGTTATCGGGGGTAACGTGTGGTTAACCAAGAGTGTAGAGCCCTATTCTACGGTTTATCATTCGCCGTTGATAAAGGTTCTAAAAAACAGCAAATAACATGGCAACACTAATTGACCTTATAGGTAATACGCCGTTGGTCGAGATCAAAAGGCTTAACCCTAACCCAAACGTTAAGATCTACGGCAAATTGGAAGGTAATAATCCCGGTGGCAGTGTAAAAGACCGCGCGGCGTTGAATATGATCCGCAGCGCGCTTGAGCGTGGTGATATTAAAGCGGGCAGCAAGTTAATTGAAGCTACCAGTGGTAACACCGGTATCGCTTTAGCCATGATAGCCTGTTTATATGGATTGGAGATTGAGTTGGCTTTGCCGGCAAGTTCCACTAAAGAACGCGTTCTTGCTATTGAGGCTTTTGGAGCTAAGGTAAGCCTGCACGATGGCATGGAAAAGTCTCGCGACTATGCTGAAGAAAAGGCTGAAAAAGAAGGCTATTTTATCCTGAATCAATTTGCAAACCATGATAATTACATGGCGCACTACAAAAGTACCGGGCCTGAGATCTGGCGTGATACTGATCAGCAAATTACGCACTTTGTAAGCGCCATGGGTACTACCGGTACCATTATGGGCTGCTCAAAATATTTAAAAGAAGTAAATCCGGCTATCCAGATAGTCGGTTGCCAGCCTACAGAGGGTTCGTCAATCCCGGGTATCCGCAGATGGCCCGAGGCTTATTTGCCTAAGATCTTTGATCCATCAATGGTTGACCGGGTTATGGACATAGCTGAAGAAGACGCCGTAAATATGACCCGCAGAATGGCCCGCGAAGAGGGTGTATTTGCAGGTATGAGCAGTGGCGGCGCGTTATCGGCAGCTGTAAAATTAGCCGGCGAGTTAAAAGAAGGCGTAATTGTATTTATTTGCTGCGACCGTGGCGACAGGTATTTAAGCACTGATCTTTTTGGATAAATAGGTTACGTTATCTCTTTTTTAAGGAGATAATATAATAATCGCCAATAAAACGCCATGGCCAGCTAAAGCGGTAACGGTCTTCCATTTTTTTTAGCCAACGGTAGCTGTTGGGATGCTTTTCGGCAAAATGTTCGATGTATGATGGCGGCACAATGGTGCACAAGCCCTCAACCGATAATACGTCAAATGATTCTTTGACAGTATGGATCACGTACGACGGATCATAATACCAGCAGGTAAAATAAGTACCCTCTACATGCGCCGTTACCCCGTTTTTGCTGAACCATCTGCGGGTAGCTGTTTTAAACATACCCTTAAACAGCAATAACGATTCCCATAAACAAAATTTAGGCAGGATTACCAATGTGGCTATCCCATCCTTGTTAAGCAAACCGGAGAGAGAAAGCAAAACTTTATCCAATTCGCCGGTGCAGTTAAGCCCTGCGAAATTGGAGAAGACCTGGTCATATGGCCCCCTTTTTTTAAGTCCGTCCAATTCTGTGAACGAACATAATTCGGTAGTTATTAAACTATCGAGGCCATGTTTAGTAGCCTTCTCGCGTAGTTTTTGTTGCATGCCTTCGGCTATGTCAGTGGCATGCACATGATGGCCCAGCCCTGCGAAAAATGTAGCATCCTCGCCGGTGCCGCTGTTTAGTTCAAGGATGGATGCATTAGGTCTAAGGTATTTCAAAACATGCGCGCGCACCCTGTCACGCTTGTAATTTACTATCGTGTTGCCCGAATAGATCTCATCAAATATGGCCGATTGCGCCGAGAATGCTTCGGCTGCATATTGCTCGTTGATGTTTTTCGCAACCATTTCCATTACGCTTTCTCTAACTGGTTAAGTTTTAGCCACTCAATAAAAGTTGCCGGGGTGTAGTAAAACACAGATAAGGCTTTTTTTAAGCCAACTATACTTATGTCCAATGGATTTTTGATCAGTTTAATCAGGCTGTTTTTTGCCAGGTGCATATGATAGTTTTTATGCACGTATTTATGCAATTGCTTGTAATAGGTTGGGGCAAAAGTATTGGTAAACATCAGCGCCATTTCGTCTGAATCTGTCCAGTTTGTTTTTTTCTTCAGGTCGGCTTTCACGCGGTCATAAAATACGGTTCCGGGCAACGGGTATGATACCGAGATGCCAATTTCAAAAGGTAACAGTTCGTTTATCATTTTTATGGTTTTCGCGATATCTGCCTTTTCCTCGCCGGGGTAACCAAACTGTATAAAGAAGGATGGTTTAATACCGGCTTTTTTCATGGCTTTTGTAGCGATATGGATCTGCTCGATAGTTGTACCCTTATCCATGGCATCCAGGATCTTTTGCGATCCGCTTTCGGCACCTATCCAAACATTTTCGCAGCCTGCAGCGGCCAGCGCGTTAACCAATTCTTCTTCAATCAACAGATCGGCCCTCGACTGGATCTTGAACCTTGTCCGCAAATTTTCCTGTTGAATTAATTGAGCAAACTCTAATACCCAGCCCGGTTTTAAACCAAAAATATCATCGCAGAACCAGATGTGGTCAATAGGGTAACGCTCTTTGAGCATCTTCAATTCTTTGATCACATTTTGCGGGCTGCGCGAGTTATACCGGTTGCCGTAAATAGGTTTGGCGCACCAGTTGCATTTAAAAGGGCAGCCGCGCGTAGTACCCATGTTGATAGAAAAATAGCCCGCGTTTTTTAGCCAGCTATCGCGATAGGGTTCAAGATTCACCAGGTCCCAGGCAGGTAGGGGCAAACTATCCAAGTCTTTTAAAACAGGGCGCGCAAGCGTTTTTTGTACTTTACTTGCTTTATTAATAAAAGCCAACCCGGGGATAAATTCGGTATCCTTATCACCCGCTTTAATATGATTAACTAATTCTAATAAAGTTTGCTCGGCTTCACCTATCAGCACAAAATCAGCGCCCTCTCTTAAATATTCTTCGTAACGGTCAGTCGAATCAGAGCTCGAAACAATTACGGTACAGCCCCTGGCTTTTGCCATTTTACACATATCAAAAGCGGCCTCGCGCATGTTGGTGAGGCACATTTTTGTCAGGTAATTAAAGCCATCATCATATATCACAAAAAAATCAGGCGCAAGCTCTTTCAATACCGATTCAACCTCGGCTGGGTCGGCAACAAACATGGTATCAAATAAAGACACGTTGTAACCATTCTCGCGCATCAATGACGCTGCATATAATGTACCCAGCGGAGCATAGGGTTGGCCTATCGACCATTGTTTAGGATCGAACCGTAAGAAATAGGAATGTGAAAAAAGTATATTATTCATATCCTATAATGATGCAAGCGGTGATAAATTTAAACTGCAAACACATTTTACACAGGTTGGGTTAGCGCTCATATCCAGCGTCCGCCTAAAGTTGATAACCTCCGGGGTATTTAAAATGTCATCCAGTGAACTATTCCTGATATTGCCGATAGTATCATGGAAAAAGCAGGGCCGTACGCTGCCGTCGGCTTCAACTACGGTTGATACCCACGGCGCATTACAACGTTTGTATGGAAAGGGATTTAGCCCGTAAAATGCCGCATAGTAATGGTAGATATCCTCAATTTTATCAACAGACTCGGCTATAAAACCATTTTCAAAATCATCCACATGATCGCTGATCAGTTTGATCAGGATCTCGGCAAATTCGCCCAGTTCTTTTTCCTGTACCAGTACCTCATGCTGTTTTGGTTCGCTCCAGGCGGTTTGACGATTAAAGGCATGGCTGCTTACATCTGCAGGTAAAAAACTTATTTGGTCTATCCCCATGTTTTTAGCAGCATCAATTATTGCCGGCCAATTCCTGAAATTTAGACGATGGATCACTGTGCGCGCCGTGATTCGGTATGTAGGATCCGAAGCCTTGATATGTTCAACACCCTCTTTTAATTTTTTAAAAGCGTTAGGGATGTTACGGATAGCATCATGCATGGCCTCGTCGCCGTCTAAGGATACCACCATATCGTCCACCCATTTTAAAAGCTGGTCTGCATTGTTTTTTATGGACAGTCCTGTGGTAAGCAGGCTTACCTTGATGCCTTCGTTTTTAAGGATCTCGCAAAGCTTAAAAAAGTTGGTGTTCAACAATGCTTCACCGCCCGACATAACCACCCGCCTGGTTTCGAGTTTTTTAAGCGATACCAACAGATCGGTAACATCCTGTTCGGTTAGCTGCTTCAGGTTTTTATTGTCCTTCCAGATATCGCACATCACGCAACGGCAGTTACAGGCGCTATGCGGCATCAGGATTACTATTGGCAGGGCCGAGATCCGGTGCGTTTGCAGCGTGCGGTAACGTTTGTAGGTATGTGCTATGGATTGCATCTATTCTATTATTTATTAATAGCGATCCAGTAAAACGGATCTTTTTTAAACAGGCGGTTTAACAGGCCCGCCGGGTTAAACAATACCCGGTAATTAAAGCCCCAAAACTCGCTTATGTCGTGATGAAAATAGTGATCGGCCATTTCAGGAATACCCATATCGGCATAATAGCTGCGGCAACGGGCCGCGGCCCTGGCGGCTTCCATAGGGTTATAAAACGGTGTATCAATAATGTGGATCTCGCCGCCACGGTTCAATATCCGCGCAGCCTGTTGTAAAACACTCACCACCGATGGGAAATATTGTAACGATGCCGCGAAAACTATGATATCAAACCGCTCTTTTTCAAACGTGTTGTCGTTAAAGGCATCGTACACAAATTCAAGGTTTGGCTTTTTAAATACCCGGTTGGCCTGGCTGATCTCTGCCATGTTCACATCAAGGCCGGTAACGTAGCATTCAGGCAATGCCGCCATTTTTGCCGAGAGCCAGCCATTACCACATCCTACTTCCAGTATGCGTAAAAACTTATCTTTTTTAAGCAGATAAGCAAACAGCCGGTCGCATGAGTGCTTTCTTATTTCCCACTCTTTCGAGTGGCTGTCAAAATCTGGTAATGATTGTAACTGCGCGTCGGTGTATACCTTTTTTTCATGCTCTCTTACGGCAATATAAAGCTCTTCAAAATCCGGCTTGCGGCGTTTTGAATGTCTTAATGCTTTATTTTCAATACTCAGGTCCAACGGTCAATCTATTTAAAATCCCTGTATCTCGGGCTGGCGATATTTCCATACCCTTTGCAACAGCTTTATCTCGTACGGATATTTATATACATTAATTTTATACCTTAAGGTTGATACAGCCTTTATGGCCGCGCGTTTCAAAGCGTTCAGCCTGATATCAGTTGTTGTAGGATAAACCCCGTTCAGCACCGTTTCAAAATTCCTGATCTTGTCTATCATCTCGGCGGTTAACCAGGGAGTCAGCGGGTTTTTACGCAGGTCGAAATTCTCCCAGGCCGGGCTTATCCAGTCTTCTAACGTTTGCGGAAATTTAAAGCCACTGGCCAAAACCTGCTTATACATTTCAGACCCCTCGGTAGGTACCGGGCTGTAGGTATAAATAATGATCTCTGTTTTGGGGTTGATGGCTTTTACCTTTTTAATAAAATCTATTTCAAAATCAATTTGTGCCATTACCTGCTCAGCTGTCGGCGCGGGCGTACCCAATACAAATGAATATTCAGGTATGATGTCAAATTTCTTTAAACGTTCGGCAAACTCTAAGATCTGGTCGCCGGTTTGGGTGCCGCCTTTGTCCATTTGCTCTAGTATGGCATTGTTACCGCTTTCGGCCCCGAAGAATATAATTTTACACCCGCCGCGGCGGATAGCTTCTAACGACGAATCTTTAAACTTGCTCATGGTGTCAATGCGGGCCATGCCCCACCAGGTCATGTTTTCGGGTTCCATCAGTTTTGAAAACTCGACCGCGCGTTTTTCTGATACAAAGAAATTGTTGTCATGAAACTCAACGGCGGTAGCTCCCCATTTATCCTTGATATATTTAACGTCTTTATAAACGGTCTGTGCCGATTTTGCTTTCCATCGTGCTTCATAAATAGGTACCACCGCGCAAAATGAGCAGGTAAATGGGCAGCCAATGCTGGAATGATAAGCTAGTGTTTTTTCGCCCAGGTAGGTTTTCCCTAAAAACTTGGGGATAGGGTACATTTCGTTCAGCTTATTGTAGGGTAGTGGCGGTAATGTGTCTTGTTCTATCAGGTCCTCTTTAGCGGTTTTTACAATGCGGCCATCTGTGCCCTGGTAGATCAGGTTTTTAATAAACTCATAAGGCTGATCATTTTCCAAGGCATCTATCAGCGCCGGGAACGCGTGGTCGCCGGGGCCGTTTATAATAAAATCTACAAAGTTTGAATACAATACCACATCAGGCTGATTGGACGGGAAATAACCGCCCCAGATCATTTTGGTAAAAGGGTATTTTTGCTTAACTGTTTTTGCCGCAGTTATGGCCTGCCTCAATTGCGGACCTGGCATTACGGTAAACCCCAGGTATTTAAATTCGCCGGTGTCCAGGTATGATTCTATCTTTTTTAAAGGATCGGCCTCGCAATTTCCATCAACAATAACCCATTCATATTTCCCTTCGATCGAGGCCGCGATGTTTAGAATAGAATTCGGGATCCTGTACTTGGCGTTAGCGCTTTTGGGATTAAACAACAGTATTTTATTCATTTTCAGTTTTTTCAGCGGCAAAAATTTAATAGTGGCAGGAACCCTAAACCCGCCACTATTAAAAATGAACTAATCAACAATTACACAATTATCAAAAGGGTTACGCCCTGTTTTAATCAAAGGTTGCCCACTAAATCAAATAAATTGCCGGGGCAACCTTTGTAAATAGCAGGCCGTAATTGTTATGTATGCCCTTAAAAAATACTGAATTATGAATACCGCCATTGCAACCGCCAACCCGTTTAGCAGCCTGGTAGCTGCTTTTAAGAACCGTTTTTTTAACCCGGTAAAAGAAAAACAGTCGGTTGAAGCGTACGACCTTTGGGCAGAAAATTACGATGCGCAACCCGGCAATTTGATGCTGGATATGGATGAAGAAGTATTTGCCGAACTACTTTCAGAAATTAATATAGAAGGTAAACAGGTTGCCGATATTGGTTGCGGTACAGGCAGGCACTGGCCAAAAATGTTTGACGCCAAACCGGCAGGCATTACAGGTTTTGATGTTTCTGCCGGCATGCTGAAACGGTTAGAACAAAAATTCCCCGAAGCAAAGACCAACCAGATCACCGATAACCTGTTCTCTGATATTGAAGCGGCTACTTATGATGTGATCGTATCGACGCTTACCGTGGCGCATATTGAAAACATTGACGAGGCCCTACAGGCATGGGGCCGCATTTTAAAATATAACAGCGATATCATTATTACCGATTTTCACCCTAACGCTTTGGCGTTTGGTGGCAGGCGGACCTTTCAGCATAACAGCAGCAGTATTGCCATACAAAACTTTGTGCATTATGTGTATGATATTGAAGGGGTCCTGTTAAAAAAAGGGTTCCAGATAGTGAATAAGTTGGAAAAGAAAATTGACGAATCTGTAAAGCATTATTACGAGGCTAAAAACGCTTTGCCGGTTTACGAGAAATTTAAAGATTCGCGTATTATTTATGGCATACATCTTAGAAGAAGCCATGATCTTAAATAATGTTACTACCATTAACAGTAACGGCCCGGTAAATATTCAACTAAAGAACGGGCAAATTATACCTGCCGATAAACATGCGGTGAGCGAACTGCAATTAAATTTTACAGATGCAATAGCTTTTCCGGGCTTGGTTAACTGGCATGACCATTTAGATTTTAATTTGTTCCCTCAGTTAGGCGATAGGGTATACAACAACTATACCGAGTGGGGTAGTTATATCCACGCAAATTATAAGGATGAAATTGCAGCCGTTTTAAAGGTGCCGCTTGACCTGCGGGTTAACTGGGGGATCTTTAAAAACCTGCTCTGTGGTGTTACTACGGTGGTAAACCACGGCGAACAACTGGATATCGTTAACGCACCAATTAATGTAGAGCAATGCCACAGCATCCATTCGGTACAGTTTGAAAAACTTTGGAAGATCAAGCTTAACAACCCGTTTAAAAGAAAGGTACCCGCGGTGATCCATGTGGGCGAAGGCAGCGATAAATCGTCGAAAAATGAAATAGACCAGTTGCTGAACTGGAACCTGATCAATAAAAAACTGATCGGCATACATGGGGTTGCCATGAGCCCGTCGCAGGCAAAAAAATTTGAAGCGTTGGTATGGTGCCCCGAGTCGAACTATTTTTTGCTGAATAAAACCGCGCCTGCCAATCACCTTAAAAAATATACCACCATTTTGTTCGGTACCGATTCTACACTTACCGGTGACTGGAATATCTGGGACCATATCCGCCTGGCACGCAAAACAAACATGCTTACCGATGCCGAATTATACGATTCATTACATTCAGGCAGTACAGCTGGTAAAAAAACAAATAACGGGACTATTGTAGTCGCCAAAAAAGAAGAAGGTCAATCGGCTTTCGATTCTTTTTACGGAACCGACCCGGCTGCGATATTATTGGTGGTGCATGCTAATGAAATTCGTTTGTTTGACGATAGTATGCTCGGCCAGCTTAAACATCTCAATCTGGATAGATATAGCAAAATTTCGGTAAACGGTGCCCATAAATATGTACAGGGCGATTTGCCGGGGTTAATAAAGCAGGTAAAATCATATTATCCGGCAGCTAACTTCCCGGTAACGGCTAATTAAATCTGTATGGCCCTTTATTCAAAAATACGTGCAAAATTGGCCCGGGAGTTTAAAGGGCTTAAGCGTGATATGTCGTATTTTTTAGGTTTAGATAAGTCCTTTTACCAAAACGCGCGGGGCAGCAGGATCCTGATCTATCATGGCATTTGTAAAGAAGATCATACCCGGTTCAACCCCATATTCTTAACTGCAAAAATATTTGAGGCGCACCTCAAGCTTTATGAGAAACATTGTAACGTAGTCTCGCTGGATGACTTTTACGCCGGGAAATTAAGCGATGAAAAATTTAACGTCTGCCTAACATTTGATGACGGTTTTGCCAATAATTATAAATATGCCTTGCCGCTGCTTGAAAAGTACCGGATGCCGGCTACCTTTTTCATTACCGGGATAGCCAATGAGGGTGATGATATTTTGTGGAATGACTTCCTGGGCATTGTCAGTAAGTATGGTCCCAAAAACATTACCTATAAAAATAAAGCGTACTATAAAGGCCGGTTCGATCAATACTTCTCTGTCGATAATGGCACCGCCCTCAAAGACGAATTGCGTGCTGCCGGCTTTGAAGATAAGGCAGGGATGATGAAAGATCTTTATTGGATCTCACCATTTAAAAACAAGGAGGCCGACAAAGATTTTTGGCTGCAAATGACATCCGAGCAGATCAAACAATTAGCCCGGTCGCCATTTGCACAAATAGGAGCACATGGGTATTACCATAATGACCTGGCTAAAATAACGCCTTGCGACGCCCTGTATGAGCTACAGAAAGTAAAGCAATATTTGGAAGATTTGATCGGTAAACCCGTTAACAGGATAGCGTTCCCCTATGGCAGCTATGACCAGCAGGTAATACATCAGGCCCAAAAAGCAGGGTATGACCAACTTTTGGCAATGGACTTTTACAATGCTAACGATGCCTCAGATAAAACATTGCGCGAACGCTTTACTGTAAATCCATTCATTTCGCCGGTTAACCAGTTATACGCAACCATTACCCGTAAATATGACTAACGCCGCCAAAACCTATACAACTGAGCGGCTAAGCGTAAGCAATATAGCCGATCTTGCTGTACTGAACATGGCGGTTTACGGGCGCGAATTGCCCCTAGGGTTTTTTCAAAAAAAGTATGATACGGTTTATACCGGCACAAGCCACGTTGGTTTCATTGCTTATAATTTAAAGCATTTGCCCATTGCGTTCTACGGACTTGTCCCAACATTGCTTTGGTATAAAGGCGGCACTATCCTGGCAGCGCAATCTGTCGATACGATGACGCATCCGGATTACCGGGGATTGGGCTTATTTGTAAAACTCGCCGAACAAACTTACCGTATCTGTGGGGCGGAAGGGATTCGATTAATATTTGGCTTTCCAAACCAAAACTCATTCCCGGGCTTAGCTAACAAATTAGGATGGCAATTTCCTGAAGTAATGCTGCGCTTTAAAGTTCCGGTTAAAACGCGGTTCCCTTTGGAAAGGATAGCCAATAAATTCACTGTAGTAAAGCCTATTTATCAGCATTACCAGAAGTGGATCCTGAAAGACCATTTAGTACCACAACATGGTATCGCCAATTCTGTATTAGATGATGGCTACAACGGCGTATATCGCGACGCTCGATATTTAAAATACAAAACGTTTACAGGCACTTCTGTTATTCGGATTGGGCAAGCTCTTCTATGGGTCAAACTGCAAAACGGTCTGCATATAGGCGATATAGAAAATATCGGCGATGATTTTGAGGATACGATGCAGAAATTGATTTCGCTTACCCGTAAACTGGGTATAGGGGAAATTCATTTCCAGGTAAGCCCGCAAAACAAACTGTATTCATTATTTAGCAAACATTATCCTGCACATCCGTCTTATGCTATCGGGTTTAAAGACCTGGGAGCAGGTATCAGCATAGAAAACATCAAATTTACTTTTGCCGATATAGATATATTTTGAGGAAAGGCTTTAATAAATGCCCTCGATGCTTTGGTATTCGCTTTTTTGAAATTGCAAAAATCCTACGTGATAATGTGATGCAGGCTCTTTTCTAATCGCCTTATTATTTGCCACTTTACCTGCCAGCAACATATGATAGCCCATTTTGCGGTTATAAAATATCTCAACCTCTTTATACCCCCCTATGGCAGCCGGCACCGGGAAACCGAACAGTTCGCTGTCTGTTATACCAAAAGGCATTTCCTCTTTCTTTGTGGGCGATGTACTGGGATGCTTACCTAGTTTGTAAATGGTTTCAATATCCATTTCGTCACTCTCGCATATCACTACTTTTTTTGCGGCGAGGATCTTATCTAATGTGACATTGGTGGTGCGCAAACCTAATATATAAATATCCTCTTCGGGAATGTAGCCCTGGATATCCATCGGGAAAATATTGTAATATTCGCTGTCCTGGTAGGATACAATGATGATCTTACGGGGGTACGAATATAATGCGCTGATCACTCTTCGGCTTCGGTAAGTGTTTTTCTTTGAGCGTAACAAATAGCCCAGCAAAGCTACCCGGTGTATCAACGTTAACTGGTGATTTTTTACCTGCTCAATTTTATACAGCAGCAATGTTCCGTTATCTGTGGGTACTGTTTCTATCAGGCTAAGTTTTAGGGATGCGGTGGTTTTGCCCCCCTTGTTAAAAAATAAGGTCGCCCCACCAGCATTAAAGGCGCCTGTTTGCGCTGAAGGTAACCAAACAGAAATGCAAAACGGATCAAGGCAGATCATACTTTGACGTTGGGTAACATCTATAACTATGCTGCCCTTTTTTATCAAAACCTTTTCTGCTATCTGGCTTTCGGTAAGGCGGGTTATAAAAAAGGTCTTTATATCCGTGTATTTGAAAAATATATTTTTTACAGACAACCCCATCGCTTAGTTACAAGTATATGTTACGTATGTTTATTTCAAATACGGGTGTAGTTCATTTAAGGTTGCTTACAGTAGTGCCGCTTATCCATCAGAAAAATTAAATTGCCAACAGCATGGTCTTTGTTTCTATCAGTTATAATTACTCGCCCGATTATACCACACCCGAAGCGTGGTTAAAGCGTACCGGTAGTTATAACGGATTGCTGGAATGCCTGGGCAAAACCAATACGGTTATCTGCATAAAACAGATCAGCTACCAGGGGAAATATTTGCATAGCGGGATACACCACCATTTTGTAAACTTTAATAGTAAAGAACCCTATTTTTCTTACCGGATTAACCAGTATGTAAAAAGCCTGAAACCTGATGTTGTATTGGTTCATGGCCTGCATGTGCCGTTGCAGTTGATCCACTTAGGATTGATCCTTAATAAAAGTGTAAAGATCATTGTGCAACACCATGCCGAAAAGCCAGCTAATGGCCCAAGAAAATTTTTACAGAAAATTGCTGACCGATATGTTGGCGCCTACCTGTTTGCATCAAAAGCGATGGGGATGGAATGGGTAAGCAACGGGAATTTAAGATCACCGGATAAAATTCATGAGGTGATGGAAATGTCTTCGGCTTTTTACCCTGTCGACAGGGATATCGCGCGAGCAAAAACTAACATTAAGGGTGAACGGGTGTTTTTATGGGTAGGCCGCTTAGATCAAAATAAAGACCCGTTAACGGTTATCAAAGCTTTCCTGAAGTTTGCCGCAATAAACCCGGGTGCATACTTATATATGCTCTATCATACAGAAGAATTGTTGCCTCAAATTAAACAGCTATTAAGTACCACGCCCAATTCCAACGCTATAAAACTGATCGGTAAAATCCCCAACGAAGAAATGCTTTACTGGTATAACAGCGCTGATTTTGTAGTTTCAGGTTCGCATTATGAAGGCAGCGGCACGGCGGTTTGCGAGGCCATGTCATGCGGGTGTGTACCTGTTATTACGGATATTTTTTCTTTCAGGATGATTACTAATAACGGCAACATTGGCCTGCTGTACCCAGCCGGAAATGATGTACAGTTATTTGATGCCCTGATTCAAGCCAAAAAACTTGATCTGCAAAAAGAGCGGGCCAAGGCGCTTGCCTATTTCGAAGCTAATTTGTCTTTTAAAGCTATCGCACGTAAAATTCAGGATATTGCCACTTCCCTGTAAAGCTCGTTACCGAATAATTTTACCACACTATCGGCCATTTGGGTCATGCTGTTAACTAAAACCGGGTCGTGGCCCCTGCCTGTATCGTTTAGCAGGGTCAGGGTTTTAGCATTCATTTCATCAATATTGTTAACCACGTGATGGTGTAAAAACACATCCTTCATGGGCCTGAAAAAAGAAACCACGTGTGCCCCGGCATATAACGCTTCAAGCAGCACCGTGCTAAACCCCTCGTACCTTGAAGGGTGGAGCAGGATCTTTGACCGCTGCATGTGTTCCAGTATTTCCGGATGGCTCAATTCGCCTTTAAAGGTTATGTTGTTTTCTAATTGGTAAAGTGCCGCCATGTCTTTAAGCTTTTGCATTTCTATCCCCTTGCCGCAAATAACGGCTTTAACATCAGGATGAGATTCTTTTAAAAACTTTATGGTTTCGATAAATAAGCCATATTGCTTTAAAGGAATTAACGACCCCACGCCTAATACATCAATATCCCTCTGTGTAGATTGAGGTTTAAACAAAGTAATATCTACAGCACCGGGAATTACGTGTTTTGGGGTTATCCCGTAGTTCTTTTCAAACTCATCAACCAGGTAGTCGGACAATGCTATCAGGCTTTCGCCGTCGGGCATGATCTGGTTAACATATTTGTTATCCGGCCGTGCATCCTGGCCCAGCAGCCAGCTATAATGTTTTACAGCGTACTTTTTAGAGAATTTGTTGGCAATAAAAGCACATTCGTCAAGCCAGAAACTTAACAGCCCGATAACCTCGTGGTCTTTATTAAGCTTTTTTAGTTTTTGCCAGGCGCCTATCCAGGTCATGCGGCGATGCAGGCCACTTTTGTTTTTTCCGCCGAGGGCTATGATCTTAATACCGTTCCAACGGTATTCACGCGGTTGATTGGGATACTGAAAGCTCACTACCACGATATTCAACTCGGGATAGGTTTCTTTTAAAACCCGCACAAAGATCTGCCTTTCGGGGATACAAGTGGTATCGGCCTCATTTTCGGGGAAACCGGGCGTTAGTATGACCAGTGTTTTACGCATAAGCCACATCAAATGAAATTACTTTATCGCAAAAACTCAGGCTGGCATTGTTATGGGTGATCAGGATGATCATCTTACCCTGTTTTGCCAGTTGTTTCAATTTTGAAAGGATAAGCTGTTCTGACTTTTCATCCATTTCAGAAAATGCCTCGTCTAATATCAGCAGGTCGAAATCATGGTATAAAGCCCTTGCCAGCATGAGGCGCTGCCTTTGGCCGCCGCTTATATTTTTGCCGTTCTCTTTTATAAATTCGTTTATGCCGTCAGGATATTGGTCTACCAGATTTTCCAACCCACAAAAAGACAATACTTCATCTATTTTTTCGGCATCGTAATAGCCATCGGTCAAAGTAATATTCTCAAGTACAGTATCATTGATGATAAACGATTGCTGCTTTACGTAAGATACCCGGCTTAAAAAGCCCTGCCTTTTTATCCAGTTGGTTTTTTCTTCGTTAAACAGGATGTTGCCTTTATGGTGTTTCAGGAAACCCAGCATCAGGTGTATGATGGTTGTTTTACCCTTGCCCGATGCCGCCGACAGTCCCACAAAATCACCCGCGCGGATCTCGAAGTTGATATTGTTTAAGATCTTGCGATCGGTATACCTGAATTTTACCTGTTCAAATTGTATGGATGTAAGCGGTACGGTTTCATCAACAATAGTGATCGGTTTTTCGGCAGGTTGCAGGTCGGTAATGGTGAATTTGTAGGTTTTTATCTGGCTGGTGCTGTTCAGTATTTTAACAATGCCGGGTATAATCTTATAACTGGCGGCCATAAAAACGCCGATGGTGATCAGGCTAACGGATGGTGTCCCTGCCGATAGTTTATTGATAGCTATTAAAATGAAAAAGCCCAATATGGCAAAAACCTCCACCAGGCGTGAGGTAAGGCCCTGCAGGGTTTGTTGTGTGGCGATATTGTTATTGAGCTGAACCTGTTGATCATTATATCGTTTTACAAAGAAATCATCCTTGCGGTAAACATTGCTTTCTATATATCCGGCCAGCGACTCCTGCAAATGCTGTATGGTTTTCTGGCTGACAACCTGCGTGCTGTTACGGATTGATTGCAGCTTTTTGCGGATAAAATTGCCAAGCAATATTACCGGTGGTGTCAGCAATAAAAACAGCATCAAAAACAAGCCCGGCTGCCAAAGCAAAATACCAATAACCGTTACCAGGATCAGGATACTCTGTGATACTACCTGTTGTACATTGGTCAGGATATAATTACTAAACTCGATAGGTTGCTGGCTGATCCGCCGGATCAATACGGACGAATCGATATTGACAAAGCGCAGGTAATCGTCTTTCAAATAATTCCGGATGTTACGATCGGATAGCCTTGAGGATATGTCATAAAAAAAATGCTGCTGCTCTTTGGTATTAAGGTAGCCCAGCCAGTTTTTTAAACCGAACATCAGCAGGAAAACGGTAATTAATAATAACGAGTCGCGGTTTAACAAAGCCGCCGGCAGAAAAGAAATAGCGGCAGGTTGCTGGCTTTTTGTATAAAAATTGATCACCACCAGCATTGCTGCAAGGAAGGCTACGTCAAGTATTCCCATCACCAGGTCAAACGCAATCAGCTTAACCAGCTTTGTTTTTTCCTTTTGTTCAAGTATGTTTAAAATATTGCTTAACGTTTGTTTCAAGGCAAAGGGTTATTGTTTAATGTTTAAACAATACGTTTAAAATTTGGCCCGCGTTGCCTTTGTTAAAATAGATTATAAAATCGCAATAATGCTTTAACTTTAGTAATGAGCGTATTAATAAATTGGTATTCCAATTATAAACCTAAATATGAAGACCAACCTCAAAGCTATATTAACAGGGCTTTGCCTGCTTTTTTTAATTACGGATAAAATATCGGCACAAAATCTTACCACGTTCGAAGGAGAAAAATCCAGCTGGCATGGGTTTGACCGTTACGATTACCTGATGGATATGGAAACCATGACCATTAAACCCATACAGGCCACACCCCAGGAGGGCACAGGGATGAACGATGCCAACACGCCAAAGGGAATGGTCCGCTGTATTGTGATCGTGCCTAAAACTGCTGCTGCCGGTAACCCCTGCACCTGGCGTGGTTTTTATTGGGATCATGAATCGCAGTCAGAAGTTGAACTGCTTAAGCGCGGGTTTCATGTGGTTTACATCAATATCGACCCCGATAAACACTGGGATGCCTGGTATGATTTCTTTACCAAACATGGTTTATCAAAAAAGCCTGCGTTTAGCGGCATGAGCCGGGGCGGTATTAATGAGTATGCCTGGGCCACGACACACCCCGACAAGGTGTCCTGCCTGTATGCCGACAACCCGGCTATCCGCCCGGAGAGTTTCGCTAAATTAAGCGTGTTAGTCAAGTATGATATACCTGTAATGAGTTTGGTAGGTACTGAGGATTTTCTGCTGCCAACCAATACCCTGCCTATTGAAGATGCTTACCTGCGGTTTGGCGGACGCATGACCATGATGATCAAGGAAGGTACGCCGCACCATCCGCATAGCATCCGTAACTCTAAGTTTATTGCCGATTGGGTGGAGCAAAATATAAAACCGGCAGTAAACGACCCGTTGTTTGCAGATACTGCTGTCTATGAAAAAACTTATTACTACAACTTAGAGAACCAATACCAATATCTTAAAGAAGAAAATACGTACGCCACCGTACGCGGGCCATGGTTTACACCGACCTACGCTGTTTACACGCAAAAGATCAAGGCTATATTCGGTATTAAAGGCTTGACGATAATAGCGCCCAATAAACCTGCCGCGGGTAATCCCTGGGTTTTCAGGGCCGACAGGACAATTGGCCGCGATGCAACCGTAGAGCAGGCATTGTTGGCTAAGGGATATTACATTGTGATTCCGTCTATCACTTCGCAGTCTGGTCCGGTAGGTAAGGATTGGGATAATATTTACACCACGCTTATCGGTAAAGGGTTTTCAAAAAAACCGGTGATGATGGGTACCAGCGCTTATGGTGGCGAGGCATACGAATGGGCCATCTATAACCCGGATAAGGTATCCTGCATTTATACAGATAATGTGGCTATGCGCAGCCTGATGGAAAAGAAAGCACCTATAGATACACTGGCGCCATTGGCAAAAGCAGGTATTAAAACGCTGCACGTAAGCGGCGCTAACGATCCCTGGCTGGCAACTGATACCCGCGTGGCCGAACAACGTTACAAAGCGCTTGGCGGCAGTATGACGGTGATCACCATCCCCGGCGAAGGGCATTTTCCGAAAACGCCTCGTGACCCTGCACAAATAGTTTCTTTTATTATTAAAAACACCAAAGAGTAATGCTTAAAAAGATCACTTTATTTTCAGGGATATTATTGTTTTTTACATCTGTCGCTTTTTGTCAGTCTAAAAAGATCAATTATGGTAGTAATGATAGCGTGGGCAAATTTTACAGTGTGCGCGGCATTAAAATGTACACCGAGGTTTATGGCAGCGGAAAACCGCTGTTAATGATCCATGGTAATGGTGGCAGCATAGGCGCATTTGGCGGTATCATACCTTATTTCGCTAAAAAATACAAAGTTATTGCGGTTGACAGTCGGGCACATGGCCGCAGTAAAGACGACCGCGACTCGTTAAGCTTTGAACAGATGGCTGATGATTTTGACGCTTTGCTTACGGCGATGCATATTGATTCGGCTTATGTTTTGGGCTGGAGCGATGGGGGTATCAACGCAATTGTGCTGGCCATGCGGCATCCTGATAAAGTGATAAAACTGGCATCAACCGGTGCTAATTTATGGCCCGATTCTACCGGGCTTATTCCATCGTACTGGAAAGGCGAACAACGCGACTACAACAACTGGCAAAAGCGGATGCCTTTAACCAAAGCCGGCGATAAAAACACTTACAAGATATTTATGCTGGATTGGGTACAACCAAACATCCCGCTAAGTGCCTTGCACGCTATCAAAGCCCCATCGTTCATTATCGGCGGCGACCATGACCTGATCCCGGTGCACCACACGGTACAGATCTATGAAAACATACCTAACGCTTTTTTATGGATAGTACCCAACTCGGGCCATGCCACGCTTTATGAACACCAGGATGAGTTTGAGAAATTAGTAGATAAATTTTTTACAGAACCGTTTAAAAAGCACGGTTTTTAGTAAGCACTATAACTTGCCGCTCATTTCGGCTTTTACAGCGCGCAGTAACTCGTGCGGGTGTTGCGACCCTATGATGTAAACCAGGCCATCACGGTCTGTAAGGTGCAGGGCATCTTTACCGGCGGCAAAAAAGCGTATGGTACCTTTGCTATGCAGGTTATAAACGGGGTTGTTAAATAAATAACGGCTGTACGGGGCAATCTCGGCTTTAACAATGCTGTTCAGGTCTATTTTTACCAGGCGGGTGGTCCACAGCCCGTTCAAAAAAATGCTTTTGTTTTCAACCCGTGTCCTGAAATGTAACAGGAACCCCATGATGATAGATATGATCAGGATAGCAAAACCAACTACGGCAAGCAGGTCGCCATTTTTATCGCCCGGATCGGTTAAAGCGTAGGCTGCAAAACAAAATATAGCCAATACCAAACGTATAGAAAGCGGGATAAATTCCCGGCCCAGGTATTGTTTCTCGGTGTAAATTGTTTTCTCGCTCATATCTTATACAATTCGAAGATAGTTACTTTTTTGGTGTTTTCAGATACTTTGTAACGTTCGTCGGGGCGATAGCCACCTACCCATATAATTTCGCCGTTGCCGTTTACTAATAAAGGCACTTCATCCTTTTCATGCAAAGGTATTTTAAGGCCGATGAAAAAGTCGCTCAATTTCTTGCGGGTTTTCATCCCCAGCGGATAAAAGCTGTCGCTTTGCTGCCACGCCCGGATACTTAGCGGGTAAACCAGTTTAGCGCTATCAACAGAAACCGCCATGGGATTGTCTTTAATGATCAAGGGCGTATCGTCATGCAATACGGTTAATTTATAATTGCCAAAGTTTAAGCTGTGATCGGTAGTGGCTATGCTCAACGGCTCAAATACGGTTTTACTTTTTGGGGTGATGATCAATTGATCGCGGTCAAGTATCAGTTTAAAACCGGCTGCTTCAAATACTTTGCCCGAATGTTTATTTAGTGCCGATATCAGATCATCAACCGTAGTTTCATTAAATCCATATTGCTGCAATAGTTTAAATAAAAGCAGCCTTAATGGATTCAAAGCCTTGACCGCATCCAACTGTAAAAACGCATCGCTATCCCGATAGGTAAATAATTGTGCTTTTAATTCGGCCACGCGCAGCTCAAGCAATGTTTCCAACTCCCTGAAATGCTTAAGGTTATTTTCGAAAGTTTTTTCCAGCTGCGGGTTAAGCTCTTTAAGCTTTGGTACCACCTCATGCCTTAGCTTGTTACGCGCATATTTTACCGAGGCATTCGAGCTGTCCTCGACATAATTATAGCCATTATCTTTAACTAGTTGCGCTATCTCCTCTCGTTTTAAAAACAGCAACGGTCTTATCAATAACCCGTTTTTTGGCAAAATGCCGTGCAGCCCGGCAATACCTGTGCCGCGTACCAGGTTTAACAATATTGTTTCAATTGCATCGTTTTGGTGGTGCGCAAGCGCGATGGCGGTATAATTATATTGTTGCCTTATTTGCTCAAACCAAGTATACCGCAGGTCGCGCGCGGCCATCTGGATAGATATTTTATTGGTTTCGGCATATTGCTGGGTGTTAAAGTTTATGGTGTGAAAAGGTACCTGGTGCGCGTTGGCAAGCGCTTTACAAAACTCCTGGTCGGCATTTGCTTCTTGCCCGCGTAGCTGAAAATTACAGTGCGCAATAGCAAAGTTATAGCCGGATGATTTTAATAAATGAACCATCAACACAGAATCCATACCACCACTTACGGCAGTCAGTATAGTGTCTGCAGGTTCAAACAGCTTGTTTTGGTTAATAAAATCGGCAAATTTTTTATCCGGGAGCATCATCAAAATTATTAATTTAATAACCCCGACAAAAAACTAATTTTGCAGTAGTGAATAAATACGTTTTAAGTTTATTGTTTTTACTGGTAACGGTGTCTGTTTGGGGCCAAAGCAAATCAAAAGTGAACTTGATTAGCTCGACCACAATGGAGTCAATGCCGGGCGCGGATGGTAAACGGATCATCAAGGTACACAATGGCGTATTTAAACAGGATTATTCTACGCTGACATCAGACAGCGCTTATTTTTACCCTGATCTGAACATGGTTGACGCGTTTAGCCATGTGGTGATAAACCAGGGCGATACCGTGCATATTTATTCAGACAAACTAAACTACAACGGCAATACCAAAATTGCCATTTTAACCAATCATGTTATTATGGTTGATAAAGACGCCACGTTAACGACCGATAACTTTACTTACAATACCGCAACAAGAATAGGGATCTATACCGATGGTGGTAAACTGGTAAATAAAGGGAATACGCTGACCAGTACAAATGGCTATTATTTTGCCTTTACACGCGACGCCTATTTTAAGTACGATGTGATCTGTACTACGCCGGATGCCGTTATAAAAACGGATACCATGCGTTACAACTCCGGTACCCGTATCTCTTACTTTTACGGCCCCACGATCATATTAGGTAAAGACAAAGACAACTTGTATACCGAAAACGGCACTTATAACACCGTTACCGAACAGGCATTTTTCGGCAAAAGGAATTTATATACACAGCTAACCAAAACACTAAGGGGCGACAGCTTATTTTACGATCGTTTAAAAGGTTATGGCAAGGCGGTTAAACACGTAACCTTTAATGACAGCGAACAGAAAATAACGTTAAAAGGCGATCTCGGCGAATATTTTAAGAAGAATGAACTTGCCGTTGTAACGCAAAATGCCTATATGATATTTGTGACGGAAGATAGCACAGCAACAAAAGCAGGCGCGAAAAAGGTTGACACCGTAGCAGAAATAAAAAAACAAGCGCTTACAGGTGCGGACAGCCTGAATAAAAAGCTGACGGCAATAAATAAAGGCAAGTCCAAAGATCAACAGCTGACCTTAAAAGGTGTGACAGATTCTGTTACCAAACAACTGCCTGCGGCCGCCAAACAATTACCGGCAATTGCCAACCAGGCAGATGCCCTTAAAAATAATGTTTCGGTAAAAGGCATTACAGACTCCCTGATCAAACAAATGGCACCCCCTAAAGTTGTAAAAACGCCACAGCCGGCCATTTCACAATCGGGCAAACCAAAAGTTGTTGCAAAAGCAAAGCCTGCTGCCAATGCCCATGTGCCGGTTAATGTACCTGCTCGGACACCGCCACCGCCCATATTGTTTGATAAAGTAGTTTACAGGTTTGCAGACACGTTAAAGCAAATAGAAAAACCCCGGCCCAATATTCATTACGACTCGCTTTTTTTAGTGGCCGATACTTTAAAAACGCAGATAATTACCAACAAGGATCTAAAGATCCTGAAACAAAAGCAATATGATGCTACGCACGTGGATACATCAACTAAGGTAGTAAAAAAAGCCGCGCCCATTGTTTATACCAAGTCGCCAAAGTTTATTGAGTATGAGCCAATGCAGTTGCCGGTTGATACCAGCTTTTACCACCGCGATTATTTTGGTAAGCCCGATCCTCCGAAACCTAAAGTATTGAGCAAGGCAGAAAAAGCGACCCTGTTAAAGAAACAGGTTGCCGATTCTTTAAAGCAGAAGCGATTGGATTCGCTTGCGTTGCACGCGCCAAAAGGTTTGAGTGATACAGCAAGGATCAGGATAGTTAACGCGTATAACAACGCCAAAATATATAAATCAGACCTGCAGGCAAAGGCCGATTCGATGTTTTATGCCAGTAGCGACTCGACCATCCGTATGTATACCAACCCAATGATCTGGACACAGTCGTCGCAGCTATCTGGCGATACGGTGAACCTTCAGATGAAGAACCGAAAGCTGGATAACCTGGATATGTACCCGTCCGCCTTTATCGTGAATATCGAAAAAAATGACTCGACGGTGTTTAACCAGGCGGGGGGCAAGCGAATGCACGGCACGTTTAAAAATGGTAAGCTAAACACATTTGTAATTATAGGCAACGCGGAAACCATCTATTTTAAACGGGATACGGTTAAAAACGTCGTAACAGATATGTCGCGAACGTTAAGCGGCAAGGCCTATTTTACTTTTGATAAGGGCGAAATAGCCAGTAATGCTTTTGTAGAAAAATATGAGGCCAAAGGACTGCCCATTGCTAAGGTTAAAGAAGACAACAAGATCCTGAAAGGATTTATCTGGAAACCCAAAGACAGGCCGGTATCAAAAGCGTCGATTTTATCCTCATATAACCGGAAAAAAGCTTTAAAAAGTAAAAATAGTGCAGCTACCGATAAATCGGGTAAGCCGTTGTCCAAGAAACCGGGTGGCGTCGGCACAGGTAAGGATAGTACAGGCGGCGGATCAGGTCATGCGCATGTAGAAAAAGATACTACCGGTAACATAAAAGCGGATAAAGATACCACGGTTAAAGGTAAACCTCATGATATCAAACTAAATAAAGATACGGCCACTAACAAACCGGCTACCCTTAATTTAAAACGCGATACGCTTACTAAACCATTACCCGTTATAAAAACAGGTAAAGACAGTTTAGCTGTGCCACCGCCTAATCTTAAACTGAAAAAGGATAGTGTAGCCAAAGACACCTCGGCAATTAAAAAATCGATCATCTTAAAGCCGAAGTAAAATATACTTGGCTATATGTTATTAAGAAACACGATCAGTTTGTCGACCGCTATTGCCCTATGGCTGATGCTATTTTTTTCTGCCAGTGTCATTTCGGCAAAGGTAACGTCGTAACCATCGGGTTGAAAAATCGGATCATACCCAAAACCTGCCGTGCCGCTCAGCTCGGTGCGAATGGTGCCTTCTATAGTACCTTCAAAAAAATGTTCCTCGCCGTCCCACAGTAATGAAATAACAGTGCGAAAACGGGCCCTTCGATTGCTTACGTCAGTCAGCTTTTCTAATACTTTAGCCATATTGGCGGCATGGTTGCCATGCTCGCCTGCATAACGTGCCGAGTAAACGCCGGGTTCGCCATTTAAGGCATCTATCTCTAACCCGCTGTCATCGCCAAAACAATTAACATGGTATTTGTTGAAAATATAATGGCTTTTAATAGAAGCGTTCTCGTTGAAGGTAGTACCGGTTTCGGCAATATCATCATGACAGTTAATATCATTAAGGCTTAATAACTGTATGCGTTTATCATTCTGAGCCTGTCTGTCATCCTGAGTCTTTCGGAGGATAGCGTCGACCTCTTCCAATTTATGGGCATTATTGGTGGCAAATACTAATTGCTGCATGTATTACAAGTTTTTCATTTGTTCCCAGAAAGCTTTTTTATGGTCGGTGTTGTCCATCATTTCGTCAAAGCTAAAGCTATACAGTGTGACGCTGCCTGCCAGTTGCTTGGGCTGGTTAAGCATCAGGACATCCATATTTGCCGGAATAGCTTCCTTACCTAATATCAACAGCTTTTCAGGTTTAAAATACGTCAATAGCTCATCGAAGTTGTTCGCCCGGTTTTTGGCAAGATTTAATATGGCCACGTCATCAATATCATACGCTTTACGCTTCAGGATATTTTGTAAAGCGGTTAAATGCTCGTCGGCAATAAATTCCTGGTTGGTATAGTAAGTGGTTATTAAAAATTTCTTTTTGTTGCTGCCCAGGTAATTAAATGATATTGTCGGCGTTTCTACAACAGGTTCGGTTACGGACGAGGCAACGGGTTCAGTTTTAGGTATCGAAGCAGGTTCAGGAATAACCTCGGCAACAGGGTTGTCAGCGGCCGATCTGATAAATGCTTTATCGTTTGCTAACAGGTAAATATCATCCTGTAAAATAAATCGTAACGCTGCCGGGTTCTCTGCTCTCACTTTAACAAATTTTAACCAAAAATAGTTAAAGTGTTTGAAGCTTTATTGGCATATTCGCATAATTATAAAACCGCATACATTAAAAGACCTTGATATGCAGTTATAATTGATATTTTTTACCGAAATTCGGGCGTTTTTACAGGCACTGCCTGTTTTATTTAAGTAGCATAAATGAGAAAGTTTGGGATAGTAGTTTTAGGTATTGTTTTATTTGCATCTGTTGCTAACGCGCAGAAAATTGTGTTGGATAAGATTATAGCGGTGGTTGGTAACAGTGTTATACTGCAATCAGATATTGAATTGATGAATGCGCAGTATGTGATGCAAAATATGCACCCTGATAAGTGCGCGCTTGCTCAAAACCTGATCACACAGAAGTTGCTGATACAACAGGCGGCTATTGACAGTATTGATGTAAAGGAAGATGAGGTGCAGAACGAGATAGACCGAAGGATGCGCAACATGACCCAACGTGCAGGTGGCCAGGACAGACTGGAGCAGTTTTTGGGTCGGTCTATATTGCAGTATAAAGAAGAGATCCACGGTGATATAAAAGAGATGCTGGTTGCCCAGAAGATGCAATCGCATATTACTGAAAAATTAACTACTACACCGCAGGATGTAAGAGATTATTTTAACAAGATACCTAAAGACAGCCTGCCAACTTTTAATAAAGAGGTAGAAGTAGCCGAAATTGTATTTGAGCCGAAACTTAACAAAGAGGAGAAAGAGGTTTATAAGCAAAAAGCGCAGGACCTGCTTGACAGGATAAAGAAAGGTGAGGATTTTGCTACGTTAGCTACAGCTTATTCTCAGGATCCGGGAACAGCGCCGCAAGGCGGCGACGACGGCTTTTATGACCGTAATAATGGTTATGTAAAAGAATTTATAGCCTGGGCATTTAAACTGAAAGCCGGCGAGTTTTCGCCTGTGTTTGAAACACAGGATTTTGGTTTCTTCTTTTTGCAGGTATTGGAGCGTCGCGGCGAACAGGTACATACCCGTCACGTATTGATCAGCCCGCCTGTAACGCCCGAAAGTTTAGACCGCGCAAAGGGTAAGGCCGATACCGTTTATAACCTGTTGATAAAAAACACTAAGGTTGATTTCTTTTCGAGTGCGGCATCGTTGTATTCTGACAATAAGGAAACCAAGTATAACGGCGGTTTAATATTGAATCCCGAGAATGTTGAGGTAAGAACAACCCGTATCCCTACAGATAAACTTGATCCGCAAATTGCACTGGTTGTAGATACCATGAAAGCCGGCGGGATTTCAAAACCTGTTTTATATACTGACCAAAGGGGACAAAAAAGCTACCGGATATATCATTTAAAATCTGTGACCGATGCGCATAAAGCTAACTTGGAGCAGGATTTTCCGAAAATAAAGACTTATGCTACCGAGGATAAAACCAACCGTACTATTAGCGAGTGGTTTGCAAAAAAGAGAAAACAAACGTATATCAAGATCGATCCGCAATACCAGGCTTGCCCGGTATTAACAGGTTGGTCTACACCAGTGCCTGAAGCGCCTACAGCCCAGGCCAAACCGTAATAACTAACAACCTATGCAACACCGATCTGACGTAGAGGCCGCCGATGCTTTAAAACACGCGTATGAGCAAATACGCAAAGAGATAGGCAATGTTATAGTTGGACAGGACGAAGTTGTAAAGTTTGTGCTGATATCTATTTTCAGCAACGGGCATTGTTTACTGGTGGGTGTACCAGGTCTTGCAAAAACGTTACTGGTGCAAACCGTATCACAGGTGCTTGACCTTGATTTTAACCGGATCCAGTTTACGCCCGATCTGATGCCATCAGACATTATCGGATCTGAAATATTGGGCGAAGACCGCAATTTTAAGTTTATTCCCGGACCGGTGTTTTCAAACATTATCCTTGCTGACGAGATAAACCGTACGCCTCCTAAAACCCAGGCAGCGCTTTTAGAGGCCATGCAGGAAAAAGCAGTTACTGCGGCGGGCGTTACCCACAAGCTATCGCAGCCATTTTTTGTGCTGGCTACGCAAAACCCTATTGAGCAGGAAGGTACTTATCCATTGCCCGAAGCACAGCTTGACCGCTTTATGTTCAAGGTGTCGTTAAATTATCCTTCGTTTAAAGAGGAGTTGCAGATCGTAAAAAATACTACCAGTATTTTAAATCAAAGTGTCGCCAAGATCTTAAATGCCGAGCAGATCATCGCTTTTCAGCAATTAGTAAGAAATATACCCGTTGCAGATAATGTGCTCGAATATGCCGTAAAGCTGGTAGCCAAAACACGCCCTGACGGCGAGTTTGCCGCCCCGCAGGTTAAAAGATTGCTAAACTGGGGCGCGGGCCCGAGGGCTTCGCAATTTTTAATTTTAGGCGCTAAATGCCACGCGGTTATCCACGGTAAATACTCGCCTGATATTGAAGATGTACGTGCCGTTGCCAAACCTATTTTAAGCCACCGTATTGTACGCAGCTATCATGCCGAAGCAGAAGGGTTATCGACGGATGATATTATTGAGCAGTTGTTTTAGATGTTAGAGATTAGTTAATTAGAGATTAGGTTAACGCATAAAAAAGGGGCTTATCAAATCGACAAGCCCCTTTTTATTTTGATTGACAGGCCCAATCTCTGACCTCTAATCAACTAATGCCTAATTCTCAATCGACGAGAAAACTTCCAGCAGGATATTCCATTTGTGCGACGCGTCTAATTCCCAGATGCGTACGTAGTTATAGTTGCTTACCACGTTACCTTTTTTAATACGGGCACGACCATAGGTGTAGGCCAGGTCATTACTGGTTGAGCGGCCACCGCTGATGTTTTCGGCCGATATAGTTATCGCTTCGTTATTTAAAAATTTCAATACTTGGTCTGTACCTGTTATAGGTTCAAAGCCGGGGAAGTAATAGCGGCCTTCAGGGCTTAAAAACTCTTTGTATGCGCCTAATGACGACAAAGTTAAAGACTGGTTGAATGATTTATCGGTATTCAGAATAACCAGTTTGCCGTTAAACGGATCTTTGTTAATTACCGGTTTCTTATTCGCATCCGGCTCTTTAAAGTCTATTGGGGCTTCTTTTTCGGCCTCAGGGTGCTGTATGCCCAGGTCGATCAATAGTTTTAACTTACCGTCCGGATCAGCGCGCCAGATAGAAACGTAATCGCCGTAAACTTTATCATCTTCGTTTTTACCGTTAAGGTATACATAAGGGCCAGCGCTGAATGCCAAGTCGCCGTTGTAAGATATACGGGCAAATTTGGGCTGCCATTGCAGTGTGCCGGGTTGTTTTTCAACACTGCTGTAAAAATCGGTTATCTTAACCACTTTGGGTTTAAATACAATGCCGTCAACATCGGCAACTGCTAAAAAGGCATTCTTGATACCTTTACGTGCAACTAATTTATTAAAGTTATCCTCGGCCTCAACAACAGTGTTAACCTTAGCAGGCATCTGGGCATAGGTAGTAGCCGCAAAGCAAATAAGGGAGAGGGTAGCTAATGCAATTTTTTTCATTTTCTGTGATTTGGGGGAGATTTGATGATTAATTAATATCCAAATAGTTTGGGTCAAGTTTCGGCTTTTGTTTTTAATAACGCTGATTTATGAATTAAATTTTACTCCAGTTTGTTCCTTCTTTGCTGTCTTTAAGCTGGATACCTATTTTTTGTAAGCCATCCCTGATCTTGTCAGATGTGGCATAGTCCTGGTTTTTCTTAGCCTCGTTACGTAAATTAACCACCAGATTAAGCACTTTTGGCAAATCATCGTCGGCAGCCTGCTCGTTCTTTAAACCCAACACATCAAACACAAAAGTTTTAATGATGTTTTTTAAAATTTCAAGATTAGCGGTATCTATCTTCATTTTACCATCATGCACCGAGTTGATAATACGGGTTGCTTCAAACAATTCGGCAATTAAAACCGGGCTGTTAAAATCATCGTTCATGGCGTCGTAGCAGCGTTGTTTAAGCGGTGCCACGTCAACATCTGTAGTGGCTGATGCTTTCAATGTATCAAGCAAACTAACCGCGTTCATCAGGCGTTTAAAGCCTTTGTCTGACGCTTCCATGGCTTCGTTGCCAAAGTCGAGCGTGCTGCGGTAATGTGCCTGTAAAATAAAGAAACGCACCGTCATTGGGCTGTAGCCCCTGTCAAGTATAGAATGCTCGCCGCTAAACAGCTCATGCGGTAAAAAACTATTACCTAATGACTTTGACATTTTTTGCCCGTTAACGGTCAGCATATTGGTATGGATCCAATAATTGGCCGGATTTTTTTCGCAGCAGGCAAAGTTTTGCGCTATCTCATTAGTATGGTGTGTTGGTACCAGGTCAATACCACCACCGTGAATGTCAAACTGTTCGCCCAGGTATTTATGGCTCATAGCCGAGCATTCCAAATGCCATCCCGGGAAACCGACACCCCATGGCGAAGGCCATTTCATTAAATGCTCGGGCTTGGCTTTTATCCATAAGGCAAAATCAAGTTTGCCGTGTTTTTCTTCCTGGCCGCCAAGCGTACGGGTGTTATTGAGCAGGTCCTCTAAATTACGGCCGTTCAATACGCCGTAATCATGGTTGGCATTATATTTCTCAACGTCAAAATACACAGAGCCGTCCACTTCGTAGGCATAACCCCTGTCCAGCATTATTTTTATCAGCTCAATTTGTTCAATGATATGGCCGGTAGCCGTAGGCTCAATACTTGGCGGTAAAGTGTTAAAGGTATGCAGCACATCACGAAAACCAACGGTGTATTTTTGAACAATTTCCATTGGCTCAAGCTGCGCCAGCTTAGCTTTTTTTGAGATCTTATCTTCGCCCTGATCGCCGGCATCACCTTCTAAGTGGCCCGCGTCGGTAATATTGCGTACATAACGTACTTTATACCCAATTTGGGTAAGGTATCTGAATATCAGGTCGAAAGATATATAAGTACGGCAATTACCTAAATGTACATCACTGTAAACGGTTGGGCCGCAAACGTACATGCCTACATGCGGCGGATTAAGTGGCTTAAACTCTTCTTTTTTACGTGTTAAAGTGTTGTAAACAAATAAATTTTGCTCCATAGCGGCAAACTTACGATTTTCAGGTGAATGGAGAATAGTGATTGGTGAATAAGTGAGTGGGCAGTCGTGAGTTGGCAGTTTGCAGTGGGCAATTGGCAGTAGGGAGTTGTTAGTAGTGAATGAAACGTAAACAAATATGGTGTTGATAACCAAATCGGCTGCCCACTGCAAACTGCTTACTGCCAACTCACAAACTTACTTCAACAGCAAATCCGCACACACCGGGTAATGGTCTGACAGCTTTTTTTCAGTAATAGTATAGCTGGCAACGTCAAACTGCGGCGAGGCCATAATGTAATCTATCTGGTAATTAGGGAAATCGCCATTATAGGTGCGCCCCAGGCCAAAGCCCTTTTCACGGAACGTATTTTTCAATCCCTTTGCCATTTGATTTACTGCGTATGATGTTGGTGTATCATTAAAATCGCCGGCTATGATATAAGGGTAAGGGCATTGTTTTGCGTGTTCTTTAATTTTGGCAACCTGATCGGCACGTTTCATGAACGCCTTTTTCAATTTTCCGCCTAAACGTTTTGTCGAGCTAAAATCAGGTTTTCCTTTTTGTTTAACGCTATCTATGTAACGGTAATCTTCTGGTCTAAAATTGATAGATTGCAGATGCACGCTATATAACCTGATCACGTGGGCACCTTTTTTGATATCGGTATATAAACATTGGTTATCGCTTGTCATGGCCGACAATTGGATAAGCCCCTTTGCAATTATCGGGAACTTTGAAAATATAGCCAAGCCTAAACCATCTTCTTTAGTGCCGACAAAACATTCATAATAAAAATCAGTACACCCCATCCTTTTCTTTACAGAATCGATCATGGCATATTGTCCGCGCTTACGGGTAAAAAACTCCTGAATAGCTATAACATCAGGTTGCGCTTTGGCTATGATATTTAAAATTTCATCCCTGGTAGATATGTCACTTGTGTAACCGTATTTATTAAATTCATGTACGTTATAGGTCATCATCCGTACATCGTTGTCGCCTTGCGGCTTAATGATGTTACTGTTACCCGGGTTAAAACCGATATTGTTTTTTAAAACACTAAAACCACAAAGAATGGTCAATACCGATAACAGCGCCAGCCATTTTTTACGTAACAGCCAGTAGGCTATCATGATGATATTAACCAGCAACAAGGGCGGGTAAGCTAAACCAAAAAAAGCTATTATCCAGTATTTGTTCGGATCGGTTATTGGGGCAAAATAACTGGTAAGCAAAGCCAGGCATAAACCGCAGTTTATCCACAAAAACACCTTATCAATAAAAGGTAATCTTTTTTTAGCCTTCATTTTTTGCTGGCGCGAAATAGCGTCTCTTTTTCCTGTTTGCTCAGGTTATCATATCCTGTTGTTGAAATTTTATCTAAAATACGGTCAACTTCTTCTTGTCTTGGCGCGTCAGACGCGGGCCTATCCCTGTTGGTTGACGCCACTTTTAATTTTGACCTGGACTTAAAAATGCCGGCAATGGTACCTATCATATCGCGCCCGTTTTGCAATTGCTTTACGTATATAAATCCAAATAACGCGCCGCCTATGTGTGCTATCTCGCCGCCGGCGTTAGGGCCGGTTATGCCCCAAAATCCCATCGCCACATAAAAAATGGCTATCCATTTTAATTTAATGGGGATAACTCCAAACAGCATGATGGTATAGTTGGGCGTAATGGTGGCCGCACCCGCAATAACAGCCATCACACTTGCCGAGGATCCTAATGTCGGTATCAACAAAAGTGCTTGGTCCCGTGAAAACAGGGGGAAGATGTTAAAGCTAACTACATATAGCACCGCACCCGATAAGCCCCCCAGTAAGTATAGTCCTAAAATACGTTTATTTCCTAAAAACTCTTCAAAGATCTGGCCCATCCAGTAAAACCACAGCATATTAAACAGCAGGTGCCAGATATCTGCATGCATAAACATGTAGGTAAACAGCGTCCAGAAACGGACAGCCAGTTTAGGCAGGTAGGCTTGTAGCGTAAGATATTCCTGGCTGTAAAAATCAACAATGGTTGTCCGGAATACTAACTTCTCAAATACCGAGAGTATGCCGATAGTGAAAAAGACAATAACGTTAATACCGATAAGCAGGTAAAGCTTGCTACCTGAGCGGAATACCTTAAAATTTAAATTTTCCCAGAACGTCATATATCCTCTAAAAACGTTTTAATTAATGTAATTCCCCGGGCCTTGTAAACGCCAAGCCTTTACCAGTATAAAACCTAAAATGGCGCCGCCAAGGTGCGCGAAATGCGCCACATCATCACCCCCAAATTGTCCTATGCCTAATGAAAGTTCAACCAAAACATAAACCGGCATTACATATTTTGCTTTAACCGGGATAGGAATAAACATGATCATCAATTCGGCATTTGGATAGATCATACCGAAGGCGATAAACAAACCGAAGATTGCCCCCGATGCACCCACCATTGACGAAACATAAATCCCTGCAAGCTTGCTCTGTGCCGCAGCAGGTAATAAATTTAGTGTAGCATCAATATTAGGTGTGGTGAAAGAGCCAATAATTTGGTGTACCTCAAAAGCCTGTATAGCTAACTGTAAGGCTATACCGCCTAAACCACAGATAAAGTAAAATGCTACAAATTTTTGAGAACCGATATGATATTCAAGAATGGCACCGAGCGAGTAAAGCGCGAACATATTAAAGATAATGTGCATCCACCCGCCATGAAAAAACATATAGGTGAGAGGCTGCCACGGTTTAAAATAAGGCGAATCAAAATAATGTGCGGATACCAGGTTGTAGATCTGGTCGACCATGCCCTGTTTAAACAATAGGTAGGGCAAAAAGCAAATAATATTTATAATAAGCAGGTTTTTTACAACCGGGGGTAAATTTGCGAAAGGTGATTGCATAGTGGTATAATATACCGGTTATTTTTCAAACCGCTCTAATAATTCATTTAATGTAAAGGTACTAATTACAGGCTTGCCATTTAAAGCAACATTTGGCATTTGACACGCGAAGAGCTGATCCGTCAATAAATTCATCTCTTCTGACGATAGTTTAGTGCCGGCCTTTATGGCCGCGTTACGCGCCAGCGACCTTGCCAGATTATCGCGCTTGTCTAATTTCAATATCGACAGATTATTTTTAAACCCTTCAAGCAGGCGTTCCAAAAGCTCATGTTCACCTACGTTGTTCAGGTCGGCCGGGATACCTTCAACCACTACCGTATTTTTGCCAAACTCGCGGATATCAAAGCCCAGCGCCCTGATATCAGGCAAAAGCTCTCTCAATAACTCAAAATCGCTGCTGTTTAGTGTGAGCGATTGCGGAAATAAACTTTGCTGGCTTACGCCTGAGTGGTTTTGCAATTGCTGCAAAAAGCGTTCGTACAAGATCCGTTCATGTGCGGCCTGCTGGTTGATCAGCATAAAGCCCGATTTAATTTGCGACATGATGAACCGATTATGGATCTGGAAAAACTGCCTGTCGCTGGTTTTGGCTATTTCCTGCTCGTTAACGGCTACGGTTTCTTCCGTGTGGATCTGCTGTTGTACGGGTTCTTCCCTTTTGCTGATCTCGTATAAAGTATCCCAGTTGCTCGGGATAGGATTGGTCCTGTTGCTATGGCTGCTGCCTCCGCCGGTATCCCGTAAAAACGGCAGCTCGCGCTCGGTTTTTGTGAATGGGTTAAAATTGGGGTTAAATGCAATAGACGGGGCCACGATCTCTTCAAAAGGTTTCGGCGTGATCAGGTGTTCAATGCTGTTCTCCTGGTCAAAATCTAAACTTGGCGTAATATTGTACCTGCCCAATGATCTTTTAACCGCCGAGCGGATAATGGCGTAAATGGCCTTCTCGTCCTGGTATTTGATCTCAGTTTTGGTTGGATGTACGTTGATATCGATTTTTGACGGATCGATATCGATAAACAGCACATACAGTGGATAAGTATCGTCAGGCAGTAGCTCTTCAAAAGCGGTTAGTACGGCATGGTTTAAATAAGGGTCTTTAATAAATCGGTTATTTACAAAAAAGAACTGCTCACCGCGGGTGCGTTTGGCAAACTCGGGCTTGCCTACAAAACCGCGCAGGTTAATAATGGTGGTATCTTCTTCAACCGGTACCAGGCGCTGGTTATAATTATTGCCAAACAGGTGGATAATGCGCTGCTTTAAGGTAGTGGCCGGTAAATGGTAAACCTCCTGCCCGTCATGGTGCAGCGTGAAAAATATCTCGGGATGGGCCAGTGCCACGCGCTGAAACTCGTCGATAATATGGCGCATCTCAACCGGGTTGCTTTTTAAAAAGTTGCGACGTGCCGGGATATTGTAAAAAAGGTTTTTTACGCAGATCGAAGTTCCTGCAGGGGCCGAGCAGGCTTCCTGTTTCATTACTTCTGATGCCTCGATAAAGATCTGTGTGCCCAGTTCATCTTCATGACGGCGCGTTTTTAACTCGACCTGCGCTATGGCCGCTATGGATGCCATAGCCTCGCCCCTGAAACCCATGGTACGAATAGCAAAAAGGTCCTCGGCTTTTTTAATTTTTGAGGTGGCATGGCGCTCAAAACTCATGCGCGCGTCGGTACCGCTCATGCCGCAGCCGTTATCAATAACCTGTATCAATGATTTGCCGGCATCTTTAACGATCAACTGGATCTTATCCGCACCGGCATCAATAGCATTTTCTATCAGTTCTTTTACCGCAGATGCAGGCCGCTGCACCACCTCGCCGGCGGCGATCTGGTTAGCTACGGAGTCTGGTAAAAGCTGAATTATATCTGACATTTATAAAATTTCCCTTCAATTTCGTTTTCGATGCTAAATTAAAGATTTGACAGCACAAGTTTGATTTTTTTTGCGGGCTCTCCAGGTTCCACTCCAAAACAGAGGGGAATAAATGATTGTTAAATTCCTTTACCTGTGAAAGAATTTTGAACAGATAATAGCGTTATTAATTCCGTATTTTACATCATCAAATCCTGCTTATGAAACTACTTACCTGTTTATTGCTATTAGCATCGCCGGTTTGCTTTGCCCAGGTTTTCACATTTAACCAGGGTGGCACCAGTTCAAAGAATTATTATGAAGAGATCCCCTACGAATACATTAACGGAAAAATATTTTTGGAGGGTGAGATAGCGGGTAAAAAACACCGTTTTTTATTTGACACCGGCGCACCTGTGGCCATCAGCAAAGAGCTGGCTCTGCAGCTGAATGCCAAAGTGCTTCATAAGGATATAATAGATGATACCTTTTTGCATACCGATTCGGTAACTACTGTCGAGCTGAATGATCTGAAGTTAGGCAGCCTTAGCTTTAATCATATCCCGGCCATTACCTTGTTTCCTGATTTTTATAATTGCTATCATATTGATGGTGTAATTGGCAGTAACCTGCTGCGTAATTCTATCATCAGCATTAATAATACCAAACACGTTATTGTATTTACTGATCAGAAAAACAAACTTAACCTCAAATCAAAATACAGCACCGACCTGGTTTTTAAAGAGGGATATCAAAGTGACCCGCAGATAAAAATTGTGATGAATAAAAAAGTTACACTTACTATTCCCTTTGATACCGGCGATAATGAGTTTTTGCGGATAAATGATAAAATGGTTTCATCCCTTACACAATACGCAATTTTTGATACTCTGACCACGGGTTACGGTGCCAGCACTATTGGGCTGATGGGGCTGCAAACTGCTGCTGATAAGTACCTGTTTAAGGTAGCTTCTTTTAGCGTAGGTAATGGCATATTCAATAATTTAATTGCAGAAAGCAATAAAGACGCCATCCCGGCCATAGGCAGTAAGTTATTGGAGTACGGAACAGTTACGCTCGACTTTATAAACGCTAAATTTTATTTTGATGCAAATACTCCTGTGAACGATGTCGGCGAAAAGCAATGGCCCTTACGTACAACCTTTGCCGGTAATAAACTCATAGCCGGTGTTATATGGCAGAAAGCGGATGGCCTGGTAAAGCAGGGCGAACAGATAACAGCTATTGATAATACCGACTACAGCAACGTTACTATTTGCGACCTGGTAAATAACAAGCCGCCGCTTTATGGTAAAGAAACCGCGGTTTTGACATTGAAAGACGACGCCGGCAATACCCGGAAAGTAACCATTAATAAAGAATAGCCTGCAGTTGTAAAACGGATATTTTGCGGGCACACCCAACTTTATCATTTGAAAGTTGTATATACTTTGTGATATCTTTACAGCCACATCGTATGAAAAAATTATGGCCCATTTTGCTGCTTTTTGTAGTAGCCTGTAAGCAAAAAGAGTATAATGCCGACCTCTTAGTGAAAAACGCGGTGGTTTACACGGTTGACAGCGCGTTCACTACATCCAACGCATTTGTAGTTAGTGGCGGGAAGATCCTGGCTGTTGGTGATGCCGCTGCTTTAGAAGATAAATATCATGCCCGCGAGGTTGTTGATGCACAGGGAAAAAGCGTGTATCCGGGGTTTATTGATGCTCACGCGCATTTTTACGAGTATGGGATGGGCTTGCAGCAAGTCGATTTAAAAGGCTTAAAAACCTGGGCCCAGGTTATAGATACCGTTAAAGCTTACGCCGATCGTAACCCCGAAGGTTGGATAATTGGTAACGGCTGGGACCAGAACTTATGGGCCGGCAGGAAATTCCCGGACAAGGCAAAGCTGGATTCTATATTCCCGGTAAGGCCGGTAATACTAAACAGGGTTGATGGCCATGCGGTTATAGCTAACCAGGCAGCTTTAACCATTGCAGGTATTAAACCCGGCCAGCCTGTTGTAGGTGGCGAAATTGAAACCATTAACGGCAAGCTTACCGGTATATTGGTTGATAACGCGGTAGGCATTGTAACCCGTAAAATTCCGGATCCTACAGATACGCTGGTACGAAATGCCTTATTGAGTGCCCAAACCAACTGCTTTGCTGTGGGCCTCACCACTGTTGACGATTGCGGTTTACCCTACACTATGGTAAATACCATTGCCGAGATGCAGCACAAAGGCTCTTTAAAAATGCGGATGTACGTAATGCTGGCTGACAGGCAGGAGAACTATGATTACCTGTTTAAACGCGGCGTGTTTAAGACACCGGGCCTGAATGTGCGTGCATTTAAGGTTTATGCCGACGGTGCGCTCGGTTCGAGAGGTGCTTGTTTATTAAAGCCCTATGAGGACCAAAAGGGTTGGAACGGCTTTTTATTAAGTAACCCAAGCCATTTTGAGGAAGTGGCAAAGAAAATAGCCGAGAAAGGCTTCCAGATGTGTACCCATGCCATTGGCGACTCGGCAAACCGGGTGATGCTAAAAATTTATGCCGGTGTGTTAAAAGGTAAAAATGATCGCCGCTGGCGGATAGAACACGCGCAGGTGGTAGCACCCGAAGATGTAGCCCTATTTGGCAAGTACAATATTATTCCGTCTATGCAACCAACGCATGCTACTTCTGATATGTACTGGGCCGGGCAACGTTTAGGTAACAAGCGTTTAAAATCGGCTTATGCCTTAAAAGAGTTATTAGATCAAAACGGGTGGCTGCCATTAGGGACAGATTTCCCGGTTGAAAATATCAACCCGATATATACATTTTATGCTGCGGTGGTGCGTAAAGATCTGAAAGGTTTCCCGGCAAATGGTTTCCAGATGGAAAACGCGCTAAGCAGGACCGAGGCCCTGAAAGGAATGACCATCTGGGCGGCAAAAGCTAATTTTGAAGAGAAAGAAAAAGGCAGCATTGAAGTAGGCAAATACGCCGATTTTGTAATAACAGACCAGGACCTGATGAAAGTTGAGCCTAACGCGCTGCCAAAAGTTAACGTATTAAAAACCTATATAAACGGAGAGAAGGTATATGAGCGAAAATAAGACCCGTTGGGTTCTGTTACTTTTACTGGCATTTACCTTATTTAATTCTGCATGTGCGCAAGGCCCCGGTCAGGCTTTTATAAAAGAAGAAAAACTGGTTGAGAAATCAACCATGCTATTAAATAACGCCAATTACCTTATCCCGTTAAGAAATGTTGGTAACCTTAAAATTGCCAGTATTCACCTTTCATACACTTTCGCTACCCAGTTTGACAGCCTGCTCAACAAATACGCCAAAGTAACATCATTTAACGCGGCCGATTACACAGGTAAACGTATCAGTAATCTCTCGGCAGACCTTCGGCTGTACAATACCATCATCGTACAACTTAATGAAGCCGACCTGAACAATGCCGGTTTGGTTAAATTTATAACAGACAACCAGCAAATAAAAAACATGATCGTCGCTTATTTTGGTAAGGGTTCGGCACTTGACAAACTGAATGACGTTACCGCGCCGATATTATATTCGGAACGCGGATCGGTTATAGCGGCTTGCTTTAGCGCGCAGGCTATTTTTGGCGGGGTTGCTATCACCCAAAAACTAACGGGCACTATTACCCAGCGGTACAGGTATGGCATGGGCTTTTTAACGGATAAAACCCGGCTGGAATACAGCGTACCCGAGGCTGTTGGTATTAATGCCGACAACCTGCAGGATATTGATAAAATAGCCCGCGAAGCCATGCAGGCCCATGCCACGCCGGGCTGCGTAGTGTTGGTAGCTAAAGACGGAAAGGTAATATTTAATAAGGCATACGGTTATCATACTTATGCTGCTGATGTACCGGATAAAATAACCGATATTTTTGATATCGCGTCTATGACCAAGATCTCGGCGACCACCGTATCTGCCATGTTGCTTAAAGACGAGGGGAAGTTAAATATCGATTCGACCCTGAGTTATTACCTGCCGGTTACGCGCAACACCAACAAAAGCAGCATCAAGATCAGCGAACTGCTAACCCACCAGGCAGGGCTGATCCCCGATATCCCCACCTTTGATAAAATAAAAGCAACGGACCATACCGCCGATTCATCTGCTTTGTATCCTATAAAAGTGAATAACGGCTATTATCTGCGGAAAGATTATTTCAAAGATATAATGCTGCCTGCTATGTTGAACTCACCGCTTAAAACCCGTGGGCAATATGTATACAGCGACCTGAGTATGATCTTTATGCAACAGGTGGTAGAGGCAGTTAGTGGCACCCCGATCAATACTTATGTTCAGCAACAGTTTTACAATAGGTTAAGTATGCAAACAGCGGGCTTCTTGCCGCTTTACCGTTTTCAGCCCGGGCAGATCGTTCCGTCTGAAGATGATGAGGAATACCGTCATTCAGAATTGATTGGTTATGTAAATGACCCAACCGCCGCGTTAATGGGTGGGGTAGCGGGGCATGCCGGTGTTTTTGCCAGCGCCAATGATATCGCTATACTTTACCAGATGTTGTTAAACAAAGGATCATACGGTGGCGATTTGTTTATCAAGCCTGAAACGGTCGACCTGTTCACCTCAAAACAATCGCCTATCAGCCGCCGGGGGTTAGGCTTTGATAAATGGGACCCGATAGCCGACAGGCATTACCCGTCAGAACTGGCATCGCCGGATAGTTACGGGCATACGGGTTACACAGGCACCTGTGTTTGGGTTGACCCTAAATATAACCTGGTGTACATATTTTTATCAAACCGCACCTATCCAAAGGTAAGCAGCAAACTTTCAAGCCTGAACATCAGGCCACGCATCCAGGATGTGATCTATAAAGCTATTGCGAAAGGACTTAATTGATATCGGATTTCGGATGTTCGATTTCGGATTTGGTTTTCTTGTATAATCGGATTTCGAATGTTCAATTTCGAATTTTCTTTTTTTTGATTGCGTAATATTTCGATCAATAATATAAATCCGACATCCGATATTCGAAATCCGACATCACAACACTTGGTTAAACTCCAGCCGTTCGCCATCAGGCCCGGTGATGTTGAAGTATTTGCAGCCGTTTTTCCAGAAGTTTAAAAATACAGGTTCGGGTTCAATGATGTTGAAGCCACCCTTTTTTACAATGGCGTAGGCTTCGTCAATGTCGGCCACATCAAACGCAACGTGATCTACATGCCCGTCTTTTCGTGCGCTTATCTCCGGCAAAACGCTGTTGGGCATCTGGTAAAGCTCAATGATCATATCGCCGCGTTTCATCATAATGCAAGTACCTTGCTCGCCATTATGGTCAAACGGCTTCTCCATCACATTGGCAAATCCCAGCTTGCTGTAAAACAATGCCGACATTACAATATTGGTTACGGGTATGCCAATATGTTGTATGGCCTTGATGTCTAAATGTATTGCACTTTCCATTTGTTAAAGATGTGATTTAATAACGGTAAAAAGAGTGGTTTAGGATTTATTGCCTCGAAATTAATATTACAAAATGCAAACACTATTTCCATAATTTGCTGTTAAACTTGCACAATTAATTATCACAGCAGCAGAAACCTACTTCAATGAAGATCGGAATAGTTTGTTACCCAACCTTTGGTGGTAGCGGGGTTGTAGCCACAGAGTTAGGCAAGGCGCTTGCCGACAATGGCCACCAGGTTCATTTTATAACCTATAACCAACCGGCCCGACTGGATTTCTTTTCAGAAAATCTTTTTTACCACGAAGTTTCTGTATCTAAATACCCTTTATTTGATTACCCGCCGTACGAACTGGCCTTGGCCAGCCGACTGGTTGATGTGGTAAGGTTTGAGAAACTGGATATCCTGCATGTGCATTACGCCATACCTCATGCCTCGGCCGCTTTTATGGCCAAGCAAATTTTGTTAACGTACGGCATTTATATCCCGGTAGTAACTACTCTGCATGGTACCGATATTACGCTGGTAGGGAAGGACCGTACCTATAAGCCGGTAGTAACTTTCTCTATCAATAAATCTGACGGTGTAACTGCGGTATCAGAGAATTTAAGGAAAGATACCTATGAGTTTTTTGATATCGAGAACGATATTAAGGTTATCCCTAACTTTATTGATCTGAAGCGCTTTAACCTGCAGGCTAAAGATCATTTTAAAAAAGCCATAGCGCCCGAGGGCGAGAAAATACTGATCCATACATCAAACTTCCGCAAGGTTAAACGTACTGAGGATGTAATTAAGATCTTTGCGAAGATCCGTAAAAAGATCCCGTCAAAACTGTTAATGGTTGGTGATGGCGGCGAGCGGAGCGATTGCGAGCAGCTGTGCCGCGACTTGGGTGTGGGAGACGACACCCGCTTTTTAGGTAAACAGGATGCGATCGAAGAGATCCTGTCCGTATCTGACCTGTTTTTGATGCCATCGCAGTCTGAAAGCTTCGGTTTGGCTGCGTTAGAGGCTATGGCCTGCAAAGTACCTGTGATCAGCTCGAACGCCGGTGGTTTGCCCGAACTGAATGTGGACGGTGTAACCGGTTTCCTGAAAGATGTTGGCGACGTAAAAGGTATGGCCGAAAGTGCGATCTATATTTTAGAAGATGCCGAACGCCTGGCGACATTTAAAGAGAACGCCCTTGCCCGCGCCAAAGAATTTGACCTGGCTAAGATCTTACCTGTTTACGAGAATTATTACAGAGAGGTAATAGAAAAAACTAAAACCAGCGCTTAATAATACTTCTATCTATTTCTTTAACGAATAAGAATTGATCAGCAATGATACTGCTGTCGACGCGCCGAAGCTGCCTTTTGGTTTTGCCGCGTCCTCTGTTGTACGGGTTGCCCATTTGGTATGGATAATACCGGCAGAGTTACGATTATTGTAAGCTACTTTAGCGTTTAGGGCCAGCCAGTCTACCAGTTCAGTTTTACCGGTTTCTACCGTGTATTTATGCGCGTAACGGGCAAATATGCCTTTAAAACCGGGCAGGTCATCGCCGCCGTCTTCGTTATCCATCACTTTGCCTTTAAACATCACATCGCGGCTGTATTGGGCTATCTTTTCGGCCTCGTCCAAATAAGTATATTCTTTGGTATAGTTATACAGCATTACCGCGGCGCCCATAAAAGTGCCCTGGTTATAGGTGGAACTCCAGTTACTGATCCTCAGTTTTTCACTTTTCTTGTTCAGGTCCACATTGTCATTCACCTTGCCCGTAGCCGGGTCGAATAAATAGATCTTAGACCAGCTGTACAAAGCAATGGCTTTATCATAATAAGTTTTGTCGCCGGTGGCTTGTGCCAGGTAACAGGCCGCTACCATGGCTGGACCTTCAATGCACGAGTTTTTTGATGTCTTGGTCTGGAACCAGATCAAACCACCGCCGTAGGTATTGCTAAAAGCGCGGGCATACATTTTATCATACTGGTCCTTTGCTTTTGCAAGGTAGGTTTTGTTGCCGGTAAGCAGGTAGCCGCGTACGCAAAACAGCACCGCCCATGAAATATCGTCATTGTAATTGTTGTACATCCAGTCCTCTTTATTCTTTTGGATAAAGTTGGTGTACAGGGCGTCAAATTTACTTTTGTATTTAGGGTCTTTGGTTACCTCGTAAGCGTCAAGCACTACTTCCATCATTTCGGCCTGGCCCCAGAAGCCTTTAAGGGTTTCAACTTTGTAGCCGTTGTACCAATCGTCAAAAGCTTTTTCGGCGGTGGCGAGTGTAGGGGCAGTTTCCTGCGCTATTTCTTTTTTAAAGATCCATTTTTGTGCATCTGCATTGCCGGCTTTGGCAAAGGTAACTTTAGCGCCATCTACCGCGCCCACGCCTAGATTAAGGGCAAAGGCCGGGTTAGCTGCCGACTGCAAAAAATAAGCGCCGCTGCCGGCTTTTTTAATCACCCATTTAACATCATCGCTGTTGGTATCGGCCTGGTCTGCTTTGACAGAATCGGCAGGGCTGGCACCTGCGTGTAACAGTTTACCGCTGCCCACATTGGTGAGGGTGTAAGTGTTTTTGCTGATGAGTTTTACTATCCAGCGCTCTGCATCGGTTTTGGTATCGGTCCAGCCGTCTATCGCAGCGCCATTATCAACCGAGGCATTACTTACATCCAACATTTTACCGCTTGACTTTGACTTTAGCGAATAGATACCGCCGGAAGTTATGCCGCTTGTCTGTGCAAAGCTTAAGTCTGCATTTACTAATAAAACGGTAGTTGCAAGTAGGTAAAATAGTTTCATTACGGGGACGCTTAAATAAGTAATCAGTGGGCAATTACGGTAATATTGAGTATAAAAATAAATTTACGGGTCAATGTTTTGAATATGTTACATTGGTAACGTTTGCATAAAACATTAGTACATTTAATTTTTATGAGGTGCCTATAGAAGTTATCAGTCACTATTTTTTTAATACTTTTAGCATATGAATGACCAGCCATCAAAACCGCTAAAACTCTATATGCTGCTATTAGGCTCAAAAGCGCCGGGCCGGCATGTTGAGCAGCATGATTTTTTCTTTGGGATAGCTACTGAACTCAAAGAACTGGTACCTGATATTAAAAAATTCTGGCGCGGCGCGGCAGGTAATATCCATATCGATGGTTATCGCGAAGTTGCTAATGTCGATGGCTACCGGATAAATGTTGTGCCGAAAGATGAAACCAATATCCAAACAGAAGAGCGGTTGTTCTTTATCAATCTCGGCGGTTACCAGGCCGGGAAACTTGAAGAGCAGCACCACGTGATCTTAAGTGTCAGAAAAAACCGGGCACAGGCCATACAGGATGCCAAGAACACGGTCTTCTTTAAAACAAGTACCACCGTTGACACCAACGAAGCCCGGGCGCACATCGATGATAAATACGGCATTGACGTGGATGATCTTTATGAAATAGCCGAAATGTTATCGCCCGTCCAAAAAGCTAAATACCATATTGAAATAACTCCGTCGCCCGGCTTGCCGGAGGATGAGGTGCATTTGGGGTATTTTAGGTTGGATAGGTTGTAGAGCACATAAGGGTGTCGTGTTGAGGCTCTCGAAACATGCGGGCAAAGGCCTACGCTCACCCTTCGAGGGCCTCAGGGTGACACCCCTCCATCCTTTTCTTTACCCTACTGCACCGAAGGCGGCGCAACCTTAACACCCCAGTTAGTATTTGGCTTGCTACCCATAGTAAACACCAACTTACCGCCCCGCATCAACTCATCACGGTACAGCCAGCAGTTGCTTAGCGGTTTGCCGTTAAACGTGGCCGACTGGATATAAACATTGGTTTTTGAATTATTGATTGCCTGTATGGTAAGCTTTTTACCATCGCCCAAAGTAATGGCTGCATTGTTAAATACCGGGCTGCTTAACTCAACAATCGGTTTCAGGTCGGTAAAGCCTTTTACATCGAAGATGCCGAGGGTGCTCATTACGTACCATGAGCCCAGTTGCCCCTGGTCCTCATCCTGGCCATAGCCATAGCCGTGAATGGGTTCTACGCCATAAAATTCATCGCAGATTGCGCGGGTCCATTTTTGGGTGAGCCATGGTTTGCCCGAGAAGTTGAACAACCAGCTTTCATGCAAACACGGCTGATTGCCCTGGTTGTAAAGCGATTTGATGCCGGCAAACGCGTTAATGGTTTTACCACCGCTAAAGCCATCTTTTTCCGATGCTTCAAAAATTTCATTCAGGCGTTTATTAAACTCGTCCTTGCCGGTAGCCTCTATCAAGCCCTTAGGGTTTTGCGGGACAAAAAAAGTGTACTGAATGGCATTACCTTCCTGGAAACCACGCCATGGTTCGTTAGGGTCAAACTTGTCTATAAATTTGCCGTCGGCCCGTTTTGGGCGCATCAGTTTTTGGTCCTTATCAAAGATATACTGCCAGCCGTTAGAGTTTTTAATGAGCAGTTGATAATCGGCCGTTTTACCCATGCTTTTGGCCATTTGCGCGGCAGCAAAGGCGCTGAAGCTATACTCTAAAGTATGCGATGCCGAGAATTGCGAGCCTGTCGAGTCGGTCTTATCTCCATCTATAAATGGCGAATAGCCATATTTAACAAATGCCTCCACATCCATTTTGCCTGAACCAACCTTACGGTTTTTGCCATCCAGTTCATTGGCACGGATAGCCTTGTAGGCCAGTTGCGTATCGTAATCGCGGATGCCGGTTTGGTAAGCCCCGGCAATAGCCAGCCCAACCATGTTAGTACCCACGCCCGATACGAAATTACTGTTGGCAATACCATCACCAAACCAGCCGCGCTCTTTATAGATCTCTAATTGGGTATGTACATAATCATTATAATGGCTTGGGTAAGACAGCGCCCAAAGTTGCGTAAGGTTCCAGTAAGCGCCCCAGATGGCATCGGTATTGTAAAAGTTGTAGCTGAATTTACCCTGCTTGTCTTTCGGCAACACACCAATGGTACCGTCATGTTTAGGGAATGAGCCATTTACATCATTGGCAATGCCCCTGCCCAACAAGGCATGAAACAGGCCGGTATAAAATTTAACTTTACTGTTGTGATCAGTGCCCTGAACGGCAATTTTGCCAAGTTCGGCGCGCCAGGTGGCCTGGGCCTGTTGTTTTGCTTTTTCGAAGGTTAGCCCGGTGGCTTCGGCAGATAAATTTATTTTGGCATTAGCAATCGAAGTATAAGATAAGCCGATCTTTAACTCAATAGCTTCGTTTTGTTGGGTCTTGTAATTAAGGTACAAACCCGCGCCTTTTCCTTTTGCCGAATTTGTGTTTTCTTTTATCCCTTCTGCCGTGAATGAACCAACCGACAAGGGCTTTTTACTCACCTCGCCATAAAAATACATGGCTACCTTGCCGTCCTCGTCATACTTCTTTACATATTTTGGATAGGTGACAACATAACCTTCAAAATGGGTGGCATCGGTCATTTTAACGCCCGCGTCGGTAACGTCGCCGCTTTCGCCCTGGGTATTGCCGATATCAAAGATTAAACGCGACCGGTCATTTTTAGGAAATGTATACCGGTGAAAACCTACGTGTTTGGTAGCCGTTAGTTCGGCAGTTATGTGATAATCATCCAGTAATACTTTGTAATAGCCGGGCTGGGCTATTTGATTTTTACGGTCGAAATGCGACCGGTAACCGCTGCCGGGTTTTTCCAGTTCGCCGGGTTTTACTTTTAGCTCGCCTGTTGCAGGCATCACGCTCACGCCGCCCACCTGCCACTCGTGGAAATGTACAAAACCTTCTATCGAATTATGGCGGGTATCATAACCAACAGCCTCCCAGCCGCTTGGATTGCCGTAATGCCCGTTGGTTGACGGCGCCAGCTTTGCCATGCCGTAAGGCACCGCGGCGGGGGTGTAAAAGAACCAGCGGCTATGCGCCGTGCCAATGTTAGGATCTACATATTTTAGCAGGTCCTGTGCCATTAATTTTCCTGCGGATACAAAAGATATCGCGATAGCAAAACCTGATCTGATGGCTGTTTTCATGAGCTATGTTATGATTAATGAGCGCCTTTATAATTTTCTTTCCAATAGTTATCTATATTTTCAAGTGACCGGCCCTTGGTTTCGGGGATGAGTTTCCAGGTGATCCATAAGGCCGGCGAACAGCAAATGGCGAAGATCCAAAAGGTGAAGGATGAGCCCAGGTCCTCTAACATTAAGGGCGTTAATTGTCCCACCAAAAAATTGGCTATCCATAACGATAGGGTAGCCAATGCCATGGCTTTGCCGCGGATGGCGTTAGGGAAGATCTCGCCGATAACCACCCAGCAAACCGGCCCGAATGAAAACGCGAAACAGGCAATAAACAACAAGATAAATATCAGGATCCACGGGCCGGATGTGATACCCAACGCAAACAACACCCCAATTATGAGTAATGCCAGTACCGCGCCGCCTATCCCCACAAACAACAGCGGGCGACGGCCCCATTTATCAACCGTAAAAATGGCTACAAAAGTAAATACTACGTTTACCAGGCCTATGGTAACCTGCCCGCCCAGGGCGCTATTCAGGGTAAAACCTGCCTGTTCTAAAATTCTTGGGCCGTAATAAATAACGGCATTGATACCGCACACTTGCGAGAGGAAGGGTAGCAGCAAACCTATCCAGAGAGCCTTGCGGTAAACCGGCTTAAACAGTTCTTTCAGGTCAGTATCCTGTTCGGCGCTTTGGGTTTCTTTAAATGCTTTTATTTCATTCGTCGCGGCATCGCAGCCGTCGATCTTTACCAAAATATTGGTGGCTTTAATTTCCTGCCCCTGCAATAATAACCAGCGCGGCGACTCGGGCACTAAAAATAGCGACAGCAAAAATATCCCCGCAGGGATTGTACCCAAACCCAGCATGGCGCGCCACACCTCGGCCGAAAAGATCTTATGGAGAGCATCGCTGCTGAAGGTGTCGCCTACATGATTGGCCAGGTAAGCGTTAGAGAAATAGGAGAGTACGATGCCGATGGTCAATGCCAGTTGGTATAAAGATACCATCATGCCCCGGTACCTTGACGGCGAAAACTCGGAGATATACAATGGCGATACCATTGATGCTACGCCAATACCCAGGCCGCCGATAAGGCGGAAGGTGATCAACTGGGTAAATGAACCTGACAGCATACAACCCAAGGCGGACGCGAAAAACAATACTGCCGACAGGATCAGGATAATTTTACGGCCGTATTTGTCGCTCAATTTACCCGAGATACTTACACCGATGATGCAGCCCAGCAAAGCGCAACTTACAAACCAGCCCTCGTGCAATACATCAAGGTTGAAATCTTTTTTTACCAGGCTTACCGTACCGGATATTACCGCAGTATCAAACCCGAATAAAAACCCGCCAAGCGCGGCTACCAGGCAAACCAAATACAGGTAGGTGCCGCTTTGTTTTGTTGTTTCTGTTGTCATTTATAGATCTTTTAAAAATGCTTTTATAACCCTTGCCTTGCTGTTACCCAAATTGGTAAGCGTGTAATTTTGTGCCGCCGCAGGCACTACAAATGTTTCGGCATAGGCAAATACATGTTGGGTGCCATCGGCCGTTTCCAGTAATACTTTATTACCTTCGACCAGCATCATTACGTGGCAATTGTTGTTGTTCTCAATGCTTACTGTGCCGTCAAAATCTACACGGTGCACATCATAAAAATGCTCGGCGTGTGTTGGCAGGTGGATGAGTTGGTAATTATCGCCGCTTTCAATCACCGCCGGTTTTGAGATCAGTTCTTGCTGTACCTTGTCGCCTTTACGGTCGAACACCAGGTTGTTAAAGGCATGATCGATATTTATTGGGCGAGGGTTACCGTCAAGATCAAGACGCAGCCAGTCGTACATTTTAAAAGTGAAAATGTAAGGTGTTGCGCTGATCTCCAATACCAAATTGTTAGCCCCGGCGCTATGGATGGTGCCGTTAGGGATCAGGAACAGATCGTGCTTTTTGGCGGTGTGCGATTGTACGTAGTCGGTAATAGTTAACGCCACATTGTTTTGCTGACTGCTTACCAATGCTTCTTTAAATGCGACAGGCTCAATGCTTTCCTGGAAACCAAGGTACACCTGCGCGTCAGGCTTGCAATCAAGGATATAATAGGTTTCGTCCTGAGTAATGGTTTCGCCGAAGTTATCCTGAATATATTTTAAATGCGGATGGCACTGGATAGATAAGTTGCCGCCATCATAAGTATCTAAAAAGTCAAAGCGGATAGGGAACTCGTCGCCAAAGGTAGTCGCGTGATCGCCCAATACCTGTTGATTGTTGTTGAACATCAGGTAATCGAAAGATACCTCTAATAGATTATCATCGCTTTTAAATACGAGGCCGTTTTCAGGTACGATCAGCTCGAACGACCAGGCATAATTGACCGCGTCTTTGTTTAAGCCCGGGATGCGTTCTTTGATCCATTGCCCGCCCCATGCGCCCGGCTCAAACCATGGGCGCACACGGATAACGGACCGGCTGATTTTGTTTAAGCCATCGATAAAATCATTTTTAAACATCCAGTTGATATCCGTGCCCCATTGCCCGTCGGCAATGATGCTGATTTGATTAAGGATGTTTTTCTTTAACGTGCTGCATAATACCCAGTCAACAAAATACATGCGTTTGTACATCTGTGCGGGTTCCTGTAGTTTATTGCTGCCCAAATTGGTTACCGCACCTGCCCGCATCCTGAACTGGATCTCGTTTTTAGGTACATCGATATAAATTATCGGCGCATTCCAGTTGGCCAGCGTGGCCCCTGTGCCTATTATTATATTAATGTCGTATTTGTGATCAGGTTGTTGCGCGGTAAGTCGATCCATGTTATACAGATCTTTTAACTCAAGCGTACATTTTGTGCCCCATACCGACGTTGACGTACCTAAAAATGACTGTACCAATTCTTCAATTTCTGCGGATGTTTTTAGGTAATTGGCGCTTTCAATAAAGTTTACTTTTAGTTCCGCGGATTCGATCTCTGCCTGTAAGGCATCTTTTACCAAATCCCATAGAACACCTGCATAGCCTTCAATAACCACAGTTTTTTGTGAGATGATCCATTGTGCTAATGAGGCATAGCCGTTAAATATTTTGCCTGCGGCGAGTTTGGTGACGGGGTAGATATTGTAAAACTCGCCATCGTTAAAATCAGCTAGTTTGGGCGGCATTAAATACTGCGTTGTTTTACGCAATGGGGTTAGGGTATCCGGGGAAAAGGCAGAAGAATTATTCATTTTAAATGTTGTAATGTATGTACATATTATTTGCCACTTGTAAATATTGGGTTAGGGGATATTTATACATGAAAAATTAATATTTGGCTGGTTTGTTTATAATATGTACAAACATATAAATTATTTTTTATCAACCAAATCACGCAAAAACTTATTATTGTAAATTATTACAGAACATGCGCCACGCCATAGATCATAAAAGTCCAATCCCGCTGCACGCCCAGGCCGAGCAATTGTTGCGTAATATGATCAGTGAGGAAGAATACCAGAACGGTAAAGTTTTCCCTAACGAGATAGAACTGGCCAAGGTGCTTGCCATATCGCGCTCAACATTAAGGCAGGCTATCAATAAACTGGTTTTTGAAGGATTGCTGGTGCGCAAAAAGCGTAGTGGTACCAAGGTTGCCAAAAGTGTGGTCAGCTCGAAATCGAACAATTGGCTTAGCTTTTCGCAGGAAATGAAGCTGCGTGGCATCACCATAAAAAACTTTGAAACGCAGGTGTCATGGGTTTTGCCTGATGATGAGGTGGCCGATTTTTTTGAAATAAAAGCCGAACGCCAGGTGCTGAAAATGGAAAAACTGCGCGGCAAGCCCGATGAGCCATTTGTGTATTTTGTATCCTACTTTCACCCAAGGGTAGGTTTAACCGGCGAGGAAGATTTTAAAATGCCCTTGTATGAAATGCTGGAGCATGAGCATTCGGTAATTGCCACACTATCTAAAGAAGAGATCAGCGCCAAAGCCGCCGATGGTTTTATAGCCAACAAATTACAAATACCCACAGGCAGCCCGGTGCTGTTCCGCAAGCGTTTTGTATACGACCACGGCGAACGCCCCATTGAATACAACGTTGGTTTTTACAAAGCCGATAGCTTTGTTTATACGGTGGAGAGCTCAAGGTAGAATGGGTTTAATCGTAACATATGATGATGTTCAACAGAGAGGAACAGACTCTGGTGGAGGAATTATATACTACTACAAAGGCTTTCCGTTAACAGGTATGATTCGGGAAACTGTTGACGGGATTGTAGTCGGTGAGTCCGAGTTTACGGATGGTCATATCGGAGGTGTTCAGCGACTTTTTTATTCCTCAGGTCAAATAGAAGAAGAGTATACCATTTGGTTTAATAAACTTGAAGGCACATTTACCGAATGGGATAAAAATGGTAATGTGACAAGTCAAACTTATTGGAAAAATGGTGTTCAAATTGGGTAATAAACCGATCTGAAAAAAATGTCATCAACCTAACATAGCGCAAGTCTTAGCGGGAAGGATTGGGTAAATGCTTGACTTGTGTCGGTTCGGTTTAAATTATATCTTTATAACCGTAGACCTTACCTATGACTAAAAAAATTTTCCTTGCAACGCTTTTCGTTTTGCTTTCCAGCATCTCTTTTGCGCAAACAAAATATACACCGGCGGAAATGCGCCAGGATATTGACAGCCTGGTTAAATACTTGCAAGATGTGCACCCAAATCCTTTTTACCGATACCCTAAAAATAAATTTTTAAAAGACATCGAACTTGTTAAATCAGGCTTTACCGGAAGCCTTAATAAAATTGACCTTTACCTTCGGATAGAGTCATTATTAGGGCATCTGGAAGACGGACACACGGACCTGGCGTTCCCCGTTGATTACTATGATTCAGATCCTTTTATATTTCCTTATAATGTTAAATTGTCTACTAAAAAGCCTTTTATAACTTGCAAAAGTGCTTCGTCTGTTATACAATCACAGTTACCTGCAGGGGCTGAGATTATCAGTATCAATACTATACCGGCACAAACAATAGTTAATGATATTGTTAATGTGAATACCGGCGAAAACCGTTTATTCAGGGCTGAGTTTGGTGCTTCGAAATTTGATTTTTATCTCGAGGCCCTTTATAAATTGGATGGAATTTACCACATTAAATATAAAATACGTGGAACGGCTAAAACTGTAACCATACATGGGTTACGTAAATCGAGACTTGATGCACTGCACAAAAACGAAAAAGCAACCAATGAAAAGGCTGAGCCGATTTATTCAGCAAAATTTTTGACGAAAAATAAAACCGCACTTATCAATTTCAAAAGTTTTGATTGGGAGGGCTTTCCTCAATTTATGGACACGACTTTCAAACAACTGAAAGAAAAAAACATTCAGCATCTTATCATTAACCTGATTGACAATGGGGGCGGCGATTCTGATATAGGTGATGAGTTTTTTCAATACCTTTTAGATACACCCTTTACCCAGTATGCCAAAATACTTGAAAAAAACAGCGAACCTTTAAAGAATCGCTTGCGCGACCATAGTAAAGGAAAAGTATTTAGCGATGCAGACAAAACTATATTGGCTAAACCTAATGGGTCGGTTGACACAGTGTATTGTGATAAAATAGCTATCCGCAAAAATCCATTGCGCTATAATGGCCAGGTTATCTTGTTAACCAATATTGAAACCTATTCGTCGGCTGCTGATTTTGCACAGTGTTTCAAATATTATAAAAGAGGAATTATCATTGGCGAAGAAACCGGCGGACTTGTTAAAAGCTACGGCGACATTGTCCCGGTATATTTGCCTAACTCAAAGCTTAAACTCGTTATATCTAGCAAACTATATTATAACGCAGGTGCTGCTGAGCAGGACTGGCACGGCGTAATTCCCGACATCCAAACAACTGCAGACAATGCATTGCAGCGTGCTTTCGAATATATTGACAACCAAAGGAAATGATTTGGCTCATTTTGGCTCATCTGTTTTTTGCAAGCCACTTATTTTAAATAAGTTGGCCAAAAACACTGACTCATCTGGCTCACACTCACATGAGCCAGATGACATTCATTTATCATCCGTAAACCTAATTCAATTTCGTCCACGGTGATGGGTATACCTGGCACCGTTTGGCGTAGGCCTCCCACATATCATTCATCTTTTTAACCAGGTCGGGGTGTTTGTCCGCCACATTGTTCAACTCGCTGCGGTCGGTGCTGATATCATATAGTTCCCATGGTGCCGATGTATAGGTTTTAGCTTTAAAATTCAGATCGGCCTCGCTTACCAGTTTCCAGTTACCCATACGGACGGCTTTGTTCATTTCATGGTCCCAGTAAATTGCCTCGCGCTGCAGGGGCTTGTTCTCAAAGCTTGGCACCAGGCTTATACCCTCAACCGGGGTAATGTCATGCTGGTTAAAGGTTTTAGGGTATGGCGTTTTGGTAATGTCCAGTATGGTTGGCATGATGTCCATTTCATGGCCCGCTTGCGCGCGTAACTCGCCTTTAGCTTTTAAGCCATCAGGCCAATGTACGATCAGCGGGGTAGAAATACCGCCCTCATGCACATAGTGTTTAAACTTGCGCAAAGGCGTGGTTGATACGTTTGCCCATTCCTGCATGTAAGATACATAAGTATCCGCCGGACCGGCCATTACTTTACGGCCCTGCATTACCAGTTTACCATCGCGGGTGGTAACCGGTTTATTCGAGTAGATCAAAGATTCAGGCGTTAGCTTGCGCACATGAGCAGGATCGGGGGCTATGGGTTTGGTTTCGCCATCGCCTATAATTTCGGCACAGGCGCCGTTATCCTGTAAGAAGAAGATCAGCGTGTTATCATACTGCCCGTTAGCTTTTAGTTGTTTGATGATGCGGCCGATACCCTGGTCCATAATATCGATCATAGCTGCATAAGTTTCCATGCGGCGCAGTAGGGCAGGTTTCTCTTTTTCGTCTGCCCATGGTTTACCATCAAACGGCGACAGGTCTTCGTCTTGTTTGATAACGCCTAACTTTTTCATGCGCTCAATACGCTCTTTACGCAAAGCTTCCCAGCCTTTATCAAAACGGCCTTTGTATTTGGCAATTGCAGCTTCGGGTGCCTGCATTGGCCAGTGTGCCGCTGTGTAGGCCACGTACATAAAGAATGGCTTTTGCTTATCAACTTCTTTAAGATATTTCACCGAGTTGTCTGATACAGCATCGGTAAAATAGTAGTTGGCAGGTTTGTATTCAGGGTCGTTGGTTGTGTTGATTTGGGTATTATCACGGCATAAATAACCCGGATCATAATAATTTGCGGCACCTAAGATGATACCGTAATAATGGTCGAACCCGCGCTGCAGCGGCCAGTTCTCTTTGCTGGCGTTGTTTAGGGATGGGTCAAGGTTTAAGTGCCACTTACCCGTCATATATGTTGCATAACCTGCCGATTTTAAAACTTCGGCAATCGTAACCGCGTTATGACTCAGGTCGCCGCGGTAGCCGGGTAGTTTAAAATCTTCCGAGGTCATCCAGCCCATGTTGGCCTGGTGCGGGTCTAAACCTGTCATTAATGACGCGCGTGACGGGCAGCACCTTGCCGTGTTGTAAAATTGCGTATAACGTAGACCTTCTTTGGCTAGTTGGTCTAAATTGGGCGTTTGGGCCTCGCCGCCATAACAGCCAAGGTCAGAATATCCCATATCATCAGATAAGATCAGGATGATATTGGGGCGTTTCGGTTGTACTTGTTTATGACCCGGATGTACAGGTTTATTGCGCCATGCTATAACGGACGTTGCAAGTACGGCAAGTAAAACTATCGCGCTGGAAAATCTTAATGTTTTCATATTATATAAAGACTATAGGTGTAGTAGATTATATGCAAACATATAATTAAATATTAAAAAAATAATATTTAAAAGAAAGCCCGGCGATTTACCGGGCTTTCTTTTTTGAAGGTATATGATCTTGCTTGCTAACTACCCTGGTTTAGCGCTTTTATAAACGCTATCACTTCTTTACTTTCTTTATCCGTTAAGTTTAATTTATCGGGCGATAGGGTTTGGTTATCCACTTTATAGCCTAAGCCCGCGCCGCCGCCTTTATTGTAAAAATCCATCACCTGCTCAAGCGTGGTAAAAACACCGTTGTGCATATACGGCGCTGTAAGGGCGGCATTGCGTACGGTCGAGATCTTGAACGCGTGCTTAAATGAATTTGTCTTCAGGATATTATACCTGCCCATATCGGTATCGATGGCTGTTTTAGCAATGGTTTGCGGTACGCCAATTACTTCGCTCTCATTCAAAATATACATTGGCGGGAAAGCCCCGTTAAACAGCGGCATATAATGACAGGTGGCGCATTTGGCCTTGCCCATAAATATATTGAACCCGTTAATTTCTTCCTGGTTTAAGGCCGCTTTATTACCACGCATATACTGGTCAAACCGGCTGTTTAATGATACAAGGCTGCGCACGTATGACCCGATGGCGTTCATTACTTCAAGCGTATCTATGCCGGTACGGTTTTTAGTTTTAAAGGCATCTGTAAATAGCTGCCTGTAGCTTTTGTTTTCCCAAAGGCGTTGAGCGGCGGCTTTCATCGAGCCATGCATCTCGTCTTTGTTCTGTACCACGCTAAGCGCCTGGTCCTCTAAGGTAGCCGCCCTCAAGTCATAAAATTGCGATGATTGCAGCGCCGCGTTCAGTAACGTAGGCGTGTTTCTTTTTACCGGCTTATTGCCATCTATGACGATGTTCTTCACCAATCCGTCTGTAAAGGCCTTATCCGGCTGGTGGCAGCTTTGGCAGCTTCTTTTGCCATTGCCTGATAAAATGGGATCAGAAAACAGCAGCCGGCCTAAAGCCGTTTTCTTTTCGGTAACAAACGAGTTAAAATCAGGCGCGTAGGCATTTACGTTGAAAGCGTCTTTATCAAAAAGGGTCTTCGCATCCATTTTTAGCAGGCGGTTATAAGTCGCGCCATGAATGTTCAGCTTGTTTTGCAGATCGGTGATCCCGGTGGTAATGGGGTTGCCGTATTTTGTAATAAACGCGGCACGATCAAACCCGTTAAAATCGGTGTTTTCGGCTAAATACTTAGCCGCCGCGGTAAACTCTGCAGACAGGTTTTCATCGCCGGCGTTATCCTCATAATAAGCCATAGCCGCTTTTACGCCATTCAGGGCTGCTATACTCTCTTCCGAGCTTTTAAGCGTAAGCGGGTTATCAAAGCCGGTTATACCCAACGCCAGTATCCTGAAAATTTCCTGCTTACCGGCATCAAATACCTGCCAGTCAAACATATCTATATTGGTATAAAATGGCTTGATCTTACGTGCGTTGTCCTGCAGTGTTTTTATTTGAGCGATAAGATCCTTCTTATTAGCAGGATTATATTTGGGGAAAAGGTACCCCTCAACAACCTGTAAGCCGGCAGGCTCAAATATCGCACCGTCGGCTACTTCAACCTCCTGCACCGGCGGACCATTGATAAACCGTGCTACGCCCGAATTAAAGTATTCTGCAGCCCATTCAAATTTTTTATAGTTAAGGCGCAGTTGCAGAAACTGATTCTGTAAAGCTTTTTCATCGGCATTGCCGCTTTGCGCTCTATCCAGCAGTTTGCCCGTAGCATCAATAAAGTCATCAATCTGTGCAGCCACAGTTTGGGCGATGGCTTTTTCGGGCGCGATACTTTTTTTACAGGAGTAGATAGTGTATCCTGTAACAACAAAGATCAGTAAGGGTATAAAAACAAGTTTCTTCATTAAATAATTATCTGCATCGGGCTTTTGGGATAGTTTTGAGGCCAATCCTGCAAAAACGCATAAAGGGAGCGGCTATTTGGCCACTCCCTTTTGTATTCATATTTAACCTGTTGCTAAAGCTTTCAGGTTGTATGTTTTATTAGAAATTAAACGCGTTGTTTAACGGGTTTGCGTTTTTATCGCGTGTAGCAAGCGGCGCTAAATCCCATCTTTTTTCTATGAAAGAAAGGATACTAACGGTTTCATATTGTGTATGGTCAACATAGCTTGTTTTTGCAAACGGAGAAACTATGATAGCCGGAACACGTGTACCCGGACCCCATTTAGCATCAATTTTTGGCGGAGCAACGTGATCCCAGAAACCACCGTTTTCATCATAAGTAACAATAATAACCGCGTCTTTACCATTAGGGCCGTTTAATACGTCATTGATCAGTTCAACAGCGTGGTTCTCGCCATCAGCCAGATTAGCATAGCCCGGGTGCTCATTATATTTACCAATAGGCTTAACAAATGATACAGCCGGTAATGTACCTGCTTTAGCAGCAGCAATAAAATCAATTTCGTCTTTTAAGTGATCTTTTTTAGCTTGTGTGCCATCTGCATATTTTGCAAAGTAAGCAAACGGCTGGTGATGAAACTGGAAAAGCGGATCAGGATTACCTGCAAGCGCGTCATTCCAGCCACCTGAATACCAGGCCCATGAAATGTTTTTGTCGCTTAACCTGTCGCCAATAGTTGGATTGGTTTGGTTAGGAACAAGGTTTGCCACTACAGCAGTTGCCGGGTGAGGCGCGTTAACGGTGTAGCTTGTGTTAACCACGAAGCCGTCAGGAGTAACAGCTCCGTCGGTTTTAACTGAACCATCAGCATTTAATACTGCTACCATACTTGCAGGTGCATTTTGAAAAGTAGGGCTTGCTGCAGCGATAAGCCATTGGTGGTTCAGGAATGATCCGCCAAATGCGCTGTGGTAAAAGTTATCGCAAAGCACATATTTCTGAGCGAATGGCAACATAGGCAATAAACTGGTTTTATAGTAACCTTGTGTTAAACCGAATGAGGTATTGTACGCAGAGTATTTATCCATTTTACCACCATCGATCTGCATTTGCTCCTGGTAATAACGATGTAATACATCCTGTGTTAACACGTTATTGGCAGCATACTGATCGATGTTGAAATAAGTGTTAGGCAGGTTGGTAGGGAATGCCGGCGAATTAGGGATGGCCGGTAAAACGGTGTACGGTGTTCCGGTAGCGTCAACCTGAGTGGTGTTGGCAGCGGTTGCGTTTGATAAACCATTAGCGCCTGAGAACGAACCGTAAAGGTTGTCAAAGCTGTGGTTCTCCATATAAATTACAACTACGTGTTTTACATCGTTAATAGAGTTTTTAACCGGGGTAGTTGAGCCCTTGTCTTTCTTACAGCCAACAAATGTGGCGCTTAAAAGAGCGACTGAAGCAACAGCTGCAACCGCACGCATGTTTAAAAAGGGAAAGGTTTGTTTCATGGAAATGAAGGTTTTTCTGTGTTTTATTCTATGCAAACAACGGGCGTTGGGGTAAACATAACATTATTGCGGTGTAATGCTTTTGTCAATATTATGTTAGGAGATTGTTTATTTTAATGAAGCGATAGCGTAATTTCTTTAAATTAAATACACATAGTGCATTGCCGATTTTGTTTGTCAAAGCATTTGCTATCAGATATTTAACTAAAAATGGTGATTCAAGTGGTTCATATTCTCATGTGGATCACCTGCAGTGCTTAAAAACCTTTCTTCCTGGTTACGCCAACCTTACGCACCTTTTTATTTTCATTACCGGCAACACCTTCGGCGCCGTATTGGCGGGCCATTTTAGCTATGCGGTCTTCCAGGCTTTCGGTAGTTAGTCGCTCGCGGCCCAGGCTGTCTACCATGATCGGGAACGCGAAGGGGGTGGGGCGCTCTATCACTTTAAGGATGATGTTTTGTTTGGCAATGCGTTGCAAAGCCGCGCGCAGCCTGAACTCTTCTAGCTGGAAAGCCAGCGCTTCGTTATAGGCCTGGCGCACCAACAGGTTATCCGGTTCATACTCGCTAAACACATCAAACAATAACGATGATGATGCCTGCAAATGCTTGTTCTTTACCTGCTGGCCGGGATAGCCGGTAAAAACCAGTCCGCCAATATGGGCTATATCCCTGAACCGACGGCGTGCCATCTCATTGGCGTTCAGGCTATGCTGGATGTCTTCCAGCAGGTTGTCTATCGAAAAAAAATCCGCGTCTTCCAGTACCTGTTCAATAGGCACGTCCTCATCGGTTAATAACTCAAAGCCATAATCATTCATGGCAATGGAAAAGCTGGCAGGCCTAACGCGCGAAATACGGTAAGCCAGTAACGAAGCCATACCCTCATGCACCAGCCGCCCCTCAAAAGGATAAAACAACAGGTGATGCCCTTCGCGCGACTTGAACGATTCGATCAAAAACTCATGGCTCTGCGGCAGGTGTGATAGTTCCTGCTGCAGATTGAATAGTGGTTTTAAGGCAATCACTTCAATATCTTTCTCAATGCCATGGGCCACCTCGTCCAGTTTGTCCCTGAACACTGCTGATAGCTGCGATGATAAGGGCATGCGCCCGCCGTTCCAACTGGGGATCATACCTTTCTTGGCGTTCGATTTTTTGACGTAGGCGGTCATTTCCTTTATCCTTACAAATTCAAGGCTGCGCCCCGCAAACCAAAAGGTATTGCCGGGCTTTAGTTTTGATATGAATGATTCTTCTACCGTACCCAAACTGCCGCCACTCAGCCATTTAACCCTGATGCTCATCTCGCTGGTTATGGTACCGATGCTTAGGCGGTGCCGCATGGCCACGCGCCGGCTAAATACTTTAAACAAACCGTTCTCTACTTCTACTTTTAAAAACTCGTCGTACTGTGCCAGTGTTTTGCCGCCATTGGTAATAAAATCCAGTAGTTGATTATACTCGTTTCGGCGCAGGTCGGCAAAGGCATAGGTAGTGATAACTTCGTTATATAACTCGTCTGCCCTGAAACCGTCTGACACGGCCAGCGTAACCATATACTGGATCAATACGTCCATAGCCAGCAGCATAGGGTCGCGGCTTTCAAAAATGCCTTGTTTTATGGCTTGCTTCAGTGCCGCGCCTTCAAGGAGTTCAAGCGAATGCGTCGGTACAAAATAGGCTTTTGATACCGCGCCGGGATGGTGTCCGCTGCGCCCTGCGCGCTGCATAAATCTTGCGACCCCCTTGGGGCTGCCCACCTGTATCACGGTATCAACCGGCCTGAAATCTACACCCAAATCAAGGCTCGAGGTACAGACCACTACCTTCAGCGCTTCGGCGTGCAGGGCCTGTTCAACCCAGTTACGCAGCTCGTTATCCAGCGAGCCATGGTGCATGGCCATGATGCCGGCATATTCGGGGTAGTTGTCTAAAATAGCATGGTACCAGATCTCCGACTGCGACCGTGTATTAGTAAATATCAGCGTGGTCTTGCTTTTGGCCACGATCTCCATCACCTGCGGCAGCAGTTTTAAACCGATATGCCCGGCCCAGGAGTAGTTTTCGATATTCTCCGGGATGATAGACTCGATAACCAGTTTCTTATCCACATTGGCCCGCACCATTTTGATTTTATCCGGGGGGAAGTCGGTACCTAACAGCACCTCTGCTGCTTGCTCTAAGTTGCCTATAGTGGCGCTGATACCCCAGATTTTTAGTTGGCAGTTTTCAGTTGGCAGTTTCCAGTTGGCAGTTTCCAGTTGGCTTTTTTCATAGTCATTGCTATCTGCTAACTGCCTACTGCCCACTGCAGACTGTCTGCCTACTGCAACCTGAGAACTGCCAACTGAAAACTGCTCACCGCCCACTGCCCCAAGGGCCTTGAGGCGGGACAATCCCAACTCCACCTGCACTCCCCGTTTTGTGCCCAGTAGTTCATGCCATTCGTCTACCACTAAAACCTGCAGGCTTTGAAAGATCTTAGGGTATTCTTTTTGCGCCAGCATCAGGTGCAGGCTTTCGGGGGTGGTGAGCAGTACTTCGGGCAGTTTCTTTTTCAGGGCAGCTTTTTCTGCAGCAGGGGTATCGCCGGTGCGGGTAGCTATTTTCCAGGGAATCTGCAGATCGTCGCAGACCTCCTGCATCGCTTTGCGAATATCGTTGGTCAGTGCCCGCAACGGGGTTATCCAAAGCATTTGCAGGCCATTGTTCTGTCGGGTTTTATAGTCGGGATGCTTGTTGATAAAATCAGCAAGGAAAGGCAGAAACAGCGCGAAGGTTTTACCGCTGCCGGTAGGTGCATTAAGCAAGCCCGAAAATCCGGCTAAATAAACCGTCTCCATTTCCTTTTGAAACGGAAACTGGTGCCAGTTTTTTTGCTTGTACCATTGCTGTATAACCTTTTGCCCGGGCGTTATCATTATTCAACTAACAAAATAATAAATGTTTTGTGATTGAAATAAAAAAGTCCTGCCGTTTTGAGGGCAGGACTTTTTAGTTTGTCTGATAAATACCTGATTATTTCTTCTCAGGCATCAGTATGGCTTTTATTAAGTTATTGCCTAAATATTTATTGGCTGTATCTTTAATACTTTGATCGGTTACCTGGCTAAGCTCCTGTATGCGGGTCAGCAACTTGTCTGGGTCCTGTTGATTTTGCGACGTTGTATTTAATGAAACTTCCCAAAATGAGTTTTGCTTAAACTGCGCCTGCCTGTTACGTGCATCGCGTGCAATAAATAACTGAACATCTTTTGATACAGGGCCGTTCTGCTTGATCTTGTTTATTTCGCCCACCATGGTGGCTACAGCTTTGTCTACATTATTGGCATCGGCTAAAAAGCCTATGGTAACTTTATATCTTCCCTCGGGATTTTTAACATAGCTTACCTGTACGTTTGGCGAGTAGATGCCATTTCCTTCTTTAAGCGAATCAACAAGGCGGATGTTCAGGATCTCTTCTAAACCATCTAATTGAATATTGTTGGCTTCGTTAAAATCATAGCTGCCATTGTATATCAACTGTATAGTAGCTTTATCATTGGTGCCCTTGTAAACAGTTTTGGTGATTTGCCCGGCAGGTGGGCGAAGGCCTAAGTTTTTAAACGTTTCTGCATTATGCGAGGCCGGCAGGCTACCCAGGTAGGTAGCTATATAAGGCACTATTTCATTTACGGTAAAGTTACCTGTAAAAGTAAAGGTGAAGTTGCTGGCATCGGCAAAGCGGTCTTTAAAAAAGCTGTAGGCTTTGTCAAGACTGGCGGCATTTAACTGTTCTTCAGTTAACGGCATGGCGCGTGGGGCATAACCATTTAACACTGCCTGTACGGTATCCTGGTATATTACAGCAGGATCATATTTACTTCTGGTCAGACCGGCTTTTGCTTTGCTGATATAGCTTTGCCATACATCGGCGTCTTTACGCGGATTGGTAAAATAAAGGTTTAACATCTGCATAGCCGATTCAAGATCTCCCGGAACCGAGTAGCCCGAAACACCCTGAGTTACGTCGCCGATGTATGGGGTGATGCTAAAAGATTTGTCGCGCATCATCTTAACAACCTGTGTCTGGTTAAATGACCCCACACCACTGTTGCCGATAACCTGCGCTGCAAAATTTGCCGATACGAAATCCTGGTCGCTTGCCAGTGAGGTACCGCCCGGGCTATAAGCCGAGATCAAGATCTGATTTTGTGCAAACCGGGTAGGTTTTAAAATTACTTTTACACCATTGTTAAGGGTAACATTTGCCACGCCTATTACGCTGTCTGTTTTTAAGGCGGCAACTTGCCCGGATTTTGGCCTTGTCGCCATAAACGGTGTTTCGCTTTCATCAACATACGCCGTCAGACCATTACTGGCTTCTGTCATCCATTTTAGCAAAGTTTGCTCTGATGGCAACTTGTCTTTTTCAGCATCCGGAGCTTCTAACAAGATCACGCGGTTTTGGTCGGTGATCAAACGGGCAGCCAGCGCGTTCATTTCTTCAACACTTATTTTGCCTATGTTGTTAACATAGTAATTGTACTCATAATCAATACCCGGGATTGCCTGTTTGGTTAAAAAATTATGCTCATAAGCGCCGGCAAAGTTGCCCGATGGTATATTGTTTTTTGCACTATACTCGCCGGACATCCGTTCAAGCGCGCTTTGCTTGGCCCGTTCAAGCTCTGTTATGGTGAAACCAAACTTGCGTGCCCGTTCTAATTCGGAAGTAACGGCTTTTACCGCGGCTTCCAGGCCTTGTGGGCCGTTTGTTGCAGCAACAGTTGAGAAAACATCCTGTTTTCCGGTAAATTCGGTGTAAGATGATTGCCCATAAGTTATCGGGGCCGATGGGATCTTTGTAAGATCAGTGATACGCGCGCCAATTATCTGGTTAAATATATTGATGCGGATAGATTGCAAAATATCCGATGGTGTTTTTACTATAGTTTGCGGATGTTTTACAATAATTTGGAAAAGTGTGTACGGGAAACCTTTTTCGGTAACTACCTTAACCGTTGTGCCCGGCGTTGCAGGTGTTGTGTATTGTGGCAGCGGTTTCTCTGGTACAGGATTTTTTAATGTGCCAAAGTTATTTCTTATCATTTCCTCTACCTGTTTCGGATCAAAATCGCCAACGGCGACGATAGCCTGCAGATCGGGCCGGTACCATTCTGTATAAAAGCCTTTAGCGGTAGCAGCTGTAAATGTTTTTATAGCACTTTCTGTCCCGATAGGTAACCTGTTACCATATTGCGAATTTAGTACCACAGGTAAAGTTTGCAATTGTAAACGATCGTCGGCTGTGCCGCCTGCTGCAGCTTTAGCGGCAAGCAGATCTTTTTCGGTATTTACGGCAGCGGGATCAAACGTTATGCGCGCCGCCCAGTTAGCCAGCAGGTTAAAGCCATTGTTCAGCTCTTTGGCATCTGCTGGTACGGCTATCTGATAAACGGTTTCATCATAAGTTGTAAAGGCACTGGTATCAGGGCCAAACGGATTGCCCAGCTTGGTAAGGTAGCTATTCAACTGGCTCTTTGAAAAATCGCGGGTACCTTTAAATGCCATGTGCTGTATAAAGTTTGCCAGGCCGCGTTGCGCATCGGTCTCTATTACAGAACCCACTTTGTTTACCAATACTAATTGCGCTTTGCCTTTAGGCTGACTGTTAGCGCGGATATAATAAGTAAGCCCATTTGGTAATTTGCCGGTCTTAACGTTTGGGTCAATGGTCAATACATTTGGCGCTGCTGCTTTTGCCTGTTGTTTACCGCCCGCGGCGGTTTTACGTGCAGCAGGCGCGGCAGTTTTCTTTTTAACCTGGGCAAACGCGCCGCCTGTTGTAACAAGTGCGGTTACAGCCCATAAAAAAATGGTCTTTTTAAAATTCATGTTTAGTACCTGGAAAATATTTTCGCTAAGATGCAAAAACGCAAAGGTTAGTTAAAAATTATTTATAAGCTAATTTTTAATACTTTAACATCAACTTATACCTTGATGATGATCTTGCGGACGTACAGTATCCACATCAGTACCCAAATAAGCAGCGTCATTACAACAGCGCTGGCAACAGAGGCATTGTTTGGCGAATAATAGGGCTGAAAAAGGATCTGGTATAGCGACGAGCCGCCGATCCGGATCTTGTTGATGTAATGCGGAACAAAATCTGACAACACGTAAGCCGTAATGGCATTAGCGCCAAACGGCAAGAAGAATTTTGTGAAATGCGTATGCCCCTGCACATCAATTATCCAGTAAGAAAATGCTAGCGCGATGGTTGCCCAGCCGCCGGCAAATAACACAAATGAGCTTGTCCAAAGTGCTTTATTGATGGGGAAGAACAGATCCCAGATCAGGCCTGCAACCACGGCCAATACGCCGTAGATAAACATCCAGCTTACCTTAACGCTATCCTCACGATTGGGGCGTTTTAACCAGTTGCCCACGCGGATGCCGAACAAGCCGGTGGCAATAGCAGGCAATGTGCCCAATAAGCCTTCAGGGTCCCAGGTGTGCGATTCGTTCCAGAGATGATTGGTTGTAAAAACCATGCGGTCAACCCAGGCACCCATATTGGTTTCGGGTATCAGGCTGGCTACGCCGGTATCAGGTACGGGTACAAAAGTCATCAGCAGGTAGTAGCCAATCAATAAAATTGCAAACAGCCAGTCGCGCACTTTTTGCGATGCTTTTAGATACAACACCGTACAAATAAAAAATACTACGCCAATGCGCTGCAACACCCCGGGGAAACGCAGGTGCTCAAAACCGGGATGCAATATCAGTTGTATAGCCAAGCTGATAGCGATCAGCACTACGCCGCGGCGCAATGCAGTCCACAACATTTTGGCGTGGTTGGCCGGGTTAAGCGCCTTGCGCTCCATGGCGTAAACTATAGATACCCCAACGATAAACAAAAAGAACGGAAATATCAGGTCGGTAGGGGTACAGCCGTTCCATTTGGAGTGTTCAAGCGGCGCGTAAATATGCTCCCAGTCGCCGGGATCATTAACCAGTATCATAGCTGCCACAGTTGCCCCGCGAAATACATCGAGCGATAGGAGGCGTGAAGTTTGTGAGGATGATCTTACTTTTTTCGGCATGGCGATTTATAATCGCCTAAAGTAATTATTCTATGCTAAGGTGCAAAATGCAGGATTATATGACAACTATTTCGCTATCCGAAGTTTGCAAATCGGACGATTATGCCTGTATTTTGCAACCACATTGTGAATTTTATTAATCAATAGTCTAAAGACTATTTGCATAATAGTTCGAAGTCAGAGACTTCGAACAGCGGGGGTAAAATAATGGGGAATGCCCTTTATGCGCGATACTGACGGGGCATTTACTTCTAACATTTATACTTATTGATTGTATTGCCGAACGTTAGATAAGAAAAAAGCCCGTCACTAATGACGGGCATGGGGATTGGCAAAAAATTATATCTGTACGGCCATTATGTTTTACGAGACTTCAATAATTTTTGTTACCTAACTTTTTGATAGGCTTGTTCTGACAGTTATATAGTTACCTGATAACACCAACAACGGCCGAAAAGCGCTGTTCTGGATATGCGATTTCTGCTTATTCATATTGCGCATTATATAATTTTATGGACTTTTTACCATGCCTGGCTGCCTTAACAAAATTTATTACTGTAGATACCAGGAACGCGCTGGCTAATCCTGTAAAAATATATGCGCCGGTAAGGTTATGGTGCTGATAGATGAACTCCGGTTTACCGTTAACAACACCAATTGTTTCGCCCGCGCTTTTATTGTGGGTGGCGTATTCAATGGTTGCGGCTGTGCCCGATGCAGCGAAACCGCCCAAAGATACCCAACTCCACACCGCGCTTTTTTTAGCCGCGCGATATTCCAGGGCTGATGGTGCATAGGCCAATATTTTCATCTTAACATCTTCGGGAGTTTGCAGTTTGCCGCCAATAGTGTATAAATAGGATGAATGGTTACCTTCGCCGACAGGTATTAATTTGATAAGACTGTCAGGCTGCGAATGATGCGGTGTACTGTTTTGGGCTTGTGCAAATAAGGTGCTTAACGCTAATATAAGCGTAATTAAATAAGGCTTTTTCATGGTTTTAGATGTGTTAATTTCAATGTAAATTTACAATCTAAGACCTTGGCAACTGCCGATAAGCATGGTCATTTTTGTAACAAACCGGCGACTGCTACAAACAAGTTACAGAGGTAAGTTTTGGATGATTTTCGCTGTCCGAAGTTTGCAAATTGGACGATTATGCCTGTAGTCTGCGACTACATTATGGATTTTATTAATCAATAGTCTAAAGACTATTTGCATAGTAGTTCGAAGTCAGAGACTTCGAACAGCGGAGTTACGTCGGTAGAGACGCAATACATTGCGTCTCTATCAAAATCCTAATAAAAATACCTTTTAAATGCTTCCATTGCCGCGTATTCTGCAAAGCCCAATTGGTCATAGCTTTCGGCGGTTTCGCGGTTGCGGTCCTCGGCACGTACCCAAAACTCGCGTGAGTCTTCTCCCGGGAAAACGGCAGGGTCTTTTTGCGACTGATGCTTAAATATGGCGTAGCGCTTGCGCAATACCTCATCAGGCGATAAGGGTACCGCCATTTCAATTTCGTGCGTAGCAAATTCAAACCAGGCACCGCGGTACATCCACAGCCAGCAGTCTTTTACCCAGTCTTCGGTTTCTTTAAGCTGGTTTAACGCGGCTAATATGATGTTAAAGCAGACAATGTGCGTACCATGCGGATCGGCAAAATCACCTGCGGCAAAAATCTGGTGAGGTTTTATTTTTTGCAGCAGGTCAACAGTCATTTGCACATCAATCTGGCTTACCGAATTTTTACTGACCTTGCCTGTTTCATAGAATGGCAGCGCCATAAAATGGATATGGTCGTCATGCAAGCCCGCATAACGCGCACCTGCAATGGCTTCACTTTTTCGGATAAAGCCTTTTACTGCACGTACTTCAGGGGCATCAATTTGATTAGGCTGTTTTTTAGCAAAGAACGCCCGCATGTCATTATGTATGCCCTGCAGCTTGGTGCTGTCGTCGTTTATGCTTTTATTAAAATCAATAGCAAATTCTACGTAGCGTAATACATCATCGTCCCAAACGGCTGTGTTGCCTGATGTCTGATAAGCCACGTGCACATCATGCCCCTGGTCAACCAGGCGGATAAACGTACCACCCATAGATATTACATCATCATCAGGGTGTGGCGAGAATATTACCGCACGTTTCTTAGCAGGTTGTGCACGCTCTGGCCGGTGGCTGTCGTCGGCATTTGGTTTGCCGCCGGGCCAGCCGGTTATGGTATGCTGTATCTGACTGAAAATATCTATGTTGATCTGGTAAACCGGCCCTTGCTCTGTTGCAAGTTGCGCCATGCCATTGTTGTTATAATCTTCGTCAATTAATTTAAGGATAGGTTTGTTAACCTTGCCTGCCAGCCATATCACCGCTTTCTTTTTCAGGTCATTATCCCAAATACAATCTTTTACCAGCCAAGGTGTATCAAAGCGGGTAAGTTCTGATGCGGCAGGCTCATCTAATATAAATTCTACATTGTCAGACAATTGCAGGAAGGTAGCCGGCACATCGCCGGAGATCTCTCCCTCGACAGCCTTTTTAATGATGGGCGCTTTTTTCTTGCTCCAGGCCATCAAAATAATTTCGCGCGCTTTAAATATGGTGCCTACGCCCATGGTGATGGCTTTGGTAGGCACATTTTCCTTGCCACCAAAATCGCGGGCGGCATCGGTTCGGGTCAGGTCATCAAGGGTTACTAAACGTGTACCCGAATTTGGTGCCGATCCCGGCTCATTAAAGCCAATGTGGCCGGTACGCCCTATCCCTAAAACTTGCAGGTCAAGCCCACCTAATTCTTCAATTTGGCGTTCGTAGTTAAGGCAAAAAGCAGCTATTTCATCTTCGGCCAGTGTGCCGTCCGGAATATGAATGTTATCGCGGTCTATATCAATATGGTCAAACAGGTTTTGGTTCATAAACAGCACATAGCTCTGTACAGAACCGGGCTGCATAGGATAATATTCATCCAGGTTAAAGGTGACCACATTTTTAAAGCTCAAACCCTCTTCTTTGTGCAGCCTTATTAACTCGGCATAAACAGCAATTGGGGTAACACCGGTAGCCAGGCCAAGCACGGTCTTTTCGCCATCGGCTTGTTTACTGCGGATAAGGGCAGCAATACGTTGCGCTACAGCTACAGCGCCGGCAGCAGGGTTTGCATAAACGGTTACCGGTAGTTTTTCGTACCTGGTTTCTTCCAATAGATTTAGTCTGGCCATAATTGAATAGTTTAGATGGGCGCGGCAAATATCGGAAAATATTAATTTAAGTTTTACCGGCGATTTCTATTTTACTGATTTAAGGTAAGTGACTATCAGAGATGCGGGGCTAGAATACTTACAGCGCACCTAACTTTATCAAAGCGTAAAACAGCGCGGTGCAATGCAATGATTGCGGTATCTTGTTATCGGCCAAGAGTTGCTTTACCTCGTCAATAGTATATTCTTCAACTATTATTTCTTCGTGCTCATCAAGTGATTGTCCTTGTACTTTAATGCCGCCTTTTGCCAGGTAGCAAAAAGTTTGATTATTTGCAGTAGAAGGGTTAGGGTAGATGGTGCAGATGGGCTCGATATCGTCAAATTGATAACCTGTTTCTTCCAGCAATTCGCGGCGTACGGCATCTATGGGCGCTTCATCGCCATCTATTACTCCGCCCGGTATTTCAAGCGATACGATGTTTGCCGCGTGACGGTATTGGCGCACCATCAAAATTTTATTTTCTGTGGTAAGCGCTACCGCGTTTACCCAGTTAGGGTATTCTAATACATAATAGGCATCTACTATACGGCCGTCAGGCATTTGGCATTTGTCGGTCCGTAATGTTGCCCATGGGCCTTTATGTATGTATTCTGAACCGATGGTGGTCCATTTTAAATTATCGCTCATAGTTTGATGTTGAAATACCTGTATATGGCATTTCTTTTACTAATATTATCAAAAGACTGAAAGTGGTATTTTTCTTCCAAAACATCAAAAATTGCCATGACTTTTTTTAACAATAATTGAGTTTCATTGTCCTGGTTAAAAGGTTCTGCAAACACGTATAGCATCTGGCCCAGCGCGTTTAACTTTTCAGGGCCGTATTGGTCTGATGTGATGAGGCTATTAAATCCTGTTCATTTAAACCCAGCAGTTTTTCAAGTTCTGTATTGTATTCGCTCTCCAGGATATTATTAAATTCCTGTTCTAATTCAAGATTGGTGCCTGTAGCTTTTATTCCCAATAATTTGGCAATGATCAGCGCCATGCGGCGCATCTCGTCAATAACCATATCCCGTCGATACATAATGATTTGTTAAATGAACTACCAGCTGCCGCCTGATCCGCCGCCGCCAAAATCGCCGCCACCAAATCCGCCGAAGCCGCCACCGCCGCTATCATTATCACCACCACCGGAAAAGCCTCCCCAGCCACCGCCGTTACTGCCACGCCCAAGTGCCGAGCCTGCCAAAAACCACCAGAACGGACTGGCGCCGCCACGACTGCCTATAACCTGGCCGCCACCACCGCCACGGTTTCTGAACACCAGGATCAATATAAAAATGACGATGATAATGATGAAGCCGATAGGGCCGCCACCGTCATCATCTTTTTGCTTTGCTTTTTTCTCGGCTTTGTATTCGCCTTTGGTGTATTTGATAATGTCATCGGTGCCGGCATCTAATCCTCCATAATAATCGCCTTTCTTAAAGCGCGGGTTAATATCGTTTACACGGATCTGTTGGGTAATAATATCCGGCAAGGCGCCTTCAACACCGTAGCCGGTTTGTATAGACAGTTTGCGGTCATCTAAAGCAACTAATATAATGATGCCGTTGTTCTTGCCCTTTTGTCCTATGCCCCAGGCACGGCCCAGCTTTTGAGCATATTCGTTTACATCGTATTCGCCAATAGAATGGATCATTACAATGGCGATCTGGGTTGATGAGGTATCGCTAAAAGCAACCAGCTTATTTTCCAGCTTTTGCTTTTCATCAGCAGATAAAGTATTGGTATAGTCGGTTACTAAGGTGTTTGATTTTGGAGGCAACTGCTGCGCAAATGCTGATACAAGCACCAGCACGAAACCAACAAACAATATAATTTTTTTGAACATGATATTTGGTTTAATCGCCATCCATAAAGGCAATATCGTCTGACAGTTCGTTTTTATCCTGGCCGTGCGGAAAGTATTTACCTAATTGGTCGCCCGCTATTTTAAGCCCGGTAACAATGCCTTCAATAATATCGCCGTTTTTAAAATGGCTCAGCATATCCTCTTTGGTGCTATCCCAAAAATCAGCAGCTACCACCTGGTTTATACCGGCATCGCCAATGATGGCAAACTTACGGTCGACAACAGCAACGTATATCAGTACACCGTTGCGCAGCTTGGTTTTGTGCATATCCAACTGGTAAAAATATTTGGCTGACCGTTCAAGCACATCCTCGCTGCAGGTTTTTTCAATACAAACCCGCAATTCGCCCGATGTATGTTTCTCGGCAGTGGCAATTGCCTCGCGGATACGCTGTTGCTCTTCGTCGTTAAATATGGGCATGGGTTAGAGATTAGTGATTAGAGTTTAGAGATTAGTTTTAACTATGGTTAGTGATTGGACCTAATCTCCATTCACTAACCTCTAATCTCTATCTTAAAACTGCACCTTCGGCGCTTTGTCTGCTCCGGCTTCTGCTTCAAAGTATCCCTTTTCGGTAAAGCTGAACATCTTAGCCGTGATATTTGCCGGGAAAGAGCGGATTTTGGTATTATAATCCTGCACCGCACTATTAAAATCATTGCGTGCTACGGTAATGCGGTTCTCAGTGCCTTCTATCTGCGCTTGCAGGCCCAAAAAGTTTTCGTTTGTTTTTAACTGCGGATATTGTTCTGACACTACCATCAGTCTACCTAAAGCCGACCCTAATTGACCTTGTGCAGCCTGGAAGGCTTTTATAGATTCGGGGGTTAGTTTGGTAGGATCAACCTGAACAGAGGTTGCTTTGGCACGGGCCTCGATAACAGCGGTTAACGTACTTTTTTCAAAATTAGCCGCACCTTTTACAGACGCTACCAAGTTAGGGATAAGGTCTGACCGGCGTTGGTATTGCGCCTGTACAACTCCCCATTTGGCCTTAACATTTTCGTCCATTTGCACCATGCTGTTATAGCTGCATGAGCTTAATGACATTGCTGCCACAATAACCAATATTGCTGTGAATAGCTTTTTCATTTTTTGCTTTTGTTTATTTTAATGATTAGAACGCAAAACGTGTACCGTTGTTACAAAATATGTTTTGTATGCCATTGTGGCAATTGCCTTAGGTAAATATAAATTAAATCAATTAATCAATTACATTTTATAATTTGCGGTAAATTAATTAACTGCTTTCTATTTACATGAAGAAATTACTTACCGTCTTTTTTATTTGCACGGCTTTTATTGCCAACGCGCAAAAATCAACCGAAAACTTAGTCCAGTACGTTAAGCCTATTGTAGGTACGCAACGTATGGGCCATACTTTCCCCGGTGCTACCGTGCCGTTCGGGATGGTACAATTAAGCCCCGAAACCGATACCGCAAGCTATGACCTTAACGGCCACTATAACCCTAAAGTTTATGAGTATTGCGCAGGCTATCAGTACGAAGACAAAACCATTGTGGGTTTTAGCCATACGCACTTTAGCGGCACAGGCCACTCAGACCTTGGCGATTTTTTAATTATGCCAACCGTAGGTAAATTAAAGCTTAACCCGGGTACAGTAGATAAACCGCATAGTGGTTACCGCTCTCCTTTCTCGCACGCTAACGAGGTAAGTGAAGCTAACTACTATAAAGTAAAGCTTGATGAGCATAATATTATTGCAGAAATGACCACCACTACCCGCGTGGGCTTTCATCAATATACTTTCCCAAAATCAGACAGCGCGCATATTATTTTGGACCTGATGTCGGGCATTTACAATTACCCGGATAAAAACGTGTGGACCTATATGCGTGTTATTGATGATACGCACGTTGTAGGTTATCGCTTAACCAATGGTTGGGCACGTACCCGTGCTTTGTATTTCGCCATGACCTTTTCAAAACCATTTATAGCCCACGGGTATAAAAACTACTCAAAACGCGAGGTGTACGGCGGTTTCTGGGGCAAGTTTAACCAAACCAAAGATTTCCCTGAAATAGCCGGAAAGCAATTGCGCGCATACTTTGATTTCAAGACCGAAGAGGGTGAAAAGATCAAGATCAAATTCGCCATATCGCCGGTAAGCATGGATGGGGCAGTGGCCAACATGAATGCCGAAGCCACAACCTGGGATTTTGACAAAGTTAAAAACGATGGCCAGGCTCAATGGGAAAAAGAATTGCATAAGATCACCATATCGGGCAATAAAGAATTAAAAGAGAATTTCTATACCTCCATGTACCATACCATGATCAACCCTACGGTTTACATGGATGTGGATGGACAGTACAAAGGTTTAGATCAGAATATCCATAAAGCTGATGGTTTTACCAATTACACTACTTTTAGTTTATGGGATACGCACCGTGCGCTGCACCCGCTGTTTAACATCATTGACCCTGAGCGCAATGCCGACATGGTAAAATCTATGATGGCGCATTTTGACCTAAGCCCTGAACACATGCTGCCGGTATGGAGCAACTCGGCTAATGAGAACTGGTGCATGAGCGGCTACCACAGCGTATCTGTACTTGCTGATGCCGTTGTAAAAGGCAACGCGCCTTTTGATGCCAATAAGGCGTTAGAAGACTGCGTAACCACCGCCCGCCATAAAGATTACCTGGGTATAGGTTATTATATGGACATGGGCTTTATCCCTGACGAGAAAGATGCCAACTCAGTATCATCAACCCTGGAGTATGCTTATGACGACTGGTGCATAGCACAAATGGCGAAAAAATTGGGTAATACTGCCATTTACGACGAGTTTATAAAACGATCTGAAAACTATAAGAACGTGTATGACCCTAAATCGGGTTTTATGCACCCTAAAACTGCCGACGGCAAATTCCGCAAAAACTTTGATCCGTTCACTACCATCAACCAGGGCTTTATTGAGGGTAACGCCTGGAACTATACTTTGTACGTTCCGCACGACCCGGCATCATTGATCAAACTGATGGGTGGCAACAAACGTTTTATTGTTTATGTGGACAGCTTATTCAGCTATAACCTGCCGGATAAATATTTTGCCGAAACTGAGGATATCACCAAAGACGGTATCATTGGCAACTATGTGCATGGTAACGAGCCATCGCATCACGTAGCTTATTTGTACGATTGGACCGATAAGCCCTGGAAAGCGCAGGAGAAGATCCGTATGATATTACCTAAGATGTACAAACCAACTCCTGATGGTTTGGGTGGTAATGATGATACCGGCCAAATGAGCGCGTGGTATATTTTCAGCTCGTTAGGGTTTTACCCGGTAGCACCTGCATCAGACCAATATGCTATAGGCAGTCCGGCTGTTGATGGCGCTACCGTACAGGTTGGCGGCGGCAAAACGTTTGCTATCCACGTAAATAACCAAAACGCTAAAAACGTGTACATCCAAAAGATCGTACTTAATGGCAAACCATTAGACAAAATGTTTTTAAGTCATGCCGATATTATGAACGGCGGCGAGATCACCTTCTTCATGGGGCCGAAGCATAAATAAGCAATCTTATTAATGCAAAAAAGCGGCCTCTTCATACAAATGGGGAGGCCGCTTTTTTATAACAGGTATTCCGGTTTCAGGCTAATCTGTCGTCTTCATTGAGTTTTCTTATTACGCGGGCAGGATTACCTACTGCTAAAGAGTTATCAGGTATATCCTTTGTAACAACCGCGCCTGCGCCTATCACACAACCATTGCCGATGGTAACACCCGGACATATAACGGCTCCACCGCCGATCCAGCAATCATTACCAATGGTTACAGCCTCAGCATTTTCTTTACTGCGCCTGTGTTCCGCGTTTAACGGGTGCGATGCCGTGTAGATCTGCACCGCGGGCGCGCAGAATACATTGTTGCCTATTTTTACCGGCATTACATCAAGCACAACGCAGTTAACATTAAAATACACGTTCTCGCCGCAGGTAATGTTATAACCGTAATCGCAATGAAAAGGCGGCTCGATGTATAAACTGGCGGGCGCATTGGGGATCAGTTTACGCAGGATTTGGTCTGTATTTTCGCTTACAACAAACTCATCAACATTTAACTGTTTCAAAAGCTTCTTGCAATCTGTGCGTTCCTGTAATAATTGCGGGTCGTTAGCTATATAATACTCGCCGGCAAGCATTTTTTCTTTTTCGGTTTTCATAAGGTTACAAAGTAAATGGGGAGATGTATAGACTATTGCTCCGGATCAATTAATTGACCAGCAATTTATAGCCCTTACCGTGCACGTTAATGATCTCAACAGACGGATCATCTTTTAAATATTTGCGGATCTTGCTCAAAAACACATCCATACTGCGGCCGTTAAAGTAATTGTCGTCATGCCAGATATGCAGCAGCGCTTCTTCGCGGGTTAGTACCTCATTCTTTTTAAGGCAGAGCAGGCGCAGCAGTTCGGCTTCTTTGGTCGACAGCTTTTGCTGTGTACCATTAATGCCGATGAGCTGGGTAGTATAATCAAAATCGTATTGGCCTATTTTAAACTGTGTAGGCTGCTGCTCTTCTTTCTTTTCGGCGTTATCCGTTCTTTTTAACAAAGCGTTTATGCGCAATAACAGTTCTTCAATTCTGAATGGCTTGGTGATATAATCGTCTCCTCCCAAAGTAAATGCTTCGGTTTTATCCTCGATCATCCCTTTGGCGGTTGCAAAAATTATAGGTACGTGCGGGTTTATCTTTCGGACATCCTTACCCAAAGTAAAGCCATCCTTTTTAGGCATCATCACATCCAGTATCAGCAGGTCATAGCTTTGTTTGGTAAAAGCCTGTAAACCTTCCTCACCATCGGTACATAAAACCACATCAAACTTTCCTTTTAATTGCAGGTAATCCTGGAGCAGCAGGCCCAGGTTAGGATCATCTTCAACCAGTAATATTTTTTTCATAGGAAGAGGTGTATGTAGTATATATTATTATAAAGCGTATGCAATGGTAATTGTACTATGCGCCCTGAAACTTCAACTCAAACTCCGATCCTCTATCCTTTTCTGAGCGTACATTTATTGTACCGTTTAATCTTTTCACAACCGTATTAACATAGCTTAAGCCAAGCCCAAAGCCCTTAACATTGTGTACATTCCCTGTCGGGATGCGGTAAAACTGTTCAAAGATCTTGCTTTGCTGGTCGCGGCTCATGCCTATGCCCTTGTCGGCTACTTTAATGATAACATGCCCGTTTTTATTCGAGCTGCTTATGGTGATCTGCGGCTGGTTTTCGCTGTATTTTATGGCGTTGTCTATCAGGTTGTATAACACGTTCGAGAAATGCAGCTCGTCCGCGCTGATAACAGCGTTCTCGGCCTCAAGATCTAACGTTAAGTTGGCATTACACTTTTGCAGCTTTAGCGCCATGCTGTCAACCACTACGCTTATCATTTCATTTACGTCAAGCGGTTTCCTGTCCAGCTTGAAATCATTTTTATCTATCCGGGCAATGTTAAGTACCCGCTCTATGTGGCTGCCCAGGCGTTCGTTCTCTTCGTAGATAATGTTAGCCAGTCGTGCTATGCGGCCCCTGTCAATGGCAACCTCACTGTCCTTTAAAGCCTCGCTTGCTATCATAATGGTTGATACCGGGGTTTTAAACTCGTGGGTCATGTTGTTGATGAAGTCGGTCTTCATTTCAGAGATCTTCTTTTGCCTGATGATAGAGAAAAGCGTATACCCGAAACAAAATATAAGCACCAATAATAAAGCGCCGGTAATACCCATGGCGGCACCCATACGGCCTAATATCAGCGAGTTTTTTTGCGGGAAAGCAAGCCTGATCTTACCCGGGTCGTTAATAACCTCTTTGGTAAAAATAGGGGTCTGGTAACTGGCTTCCTGGGTAAACGTTGGCCTGTCGCCTTTCAGGTCCATGGCCTTCGAGTAGATAACAGAATCACTGTTAGCGCTGGTTACCTCGTAACTAAAGGGCAGATAGATGCCTTTATTATGCAGCTCGAAACGCAGTAAAGAATCTACCCAAAAAGGATCAAGGCGTTTGCGCAACGGCTCGCCCGATTTCTGGTATTCCTGAAACAAGCTGTTCATTACCGTAGGCTTGCCGGCCTGTAAGTTCTGGATAGAATCCGCCATCAGTAACTGTTTTACCTGCTGCATTTGCCTTTCCTTTTGCCTGCGTTTTTGATCGGCCACCCAAAGCGGGTTAATACGGATCTGCGACATTACCTGGTTGCCAAATTGCGGGTCCTGGTAGTAGTAGCGCAGGGTGTCATATTTCTGCAGCTTGTGTTTGCTGTTGATAACGTTGTTTGTTAAAATGGGGATATAGCGCAGGTGTACCTCGCCAAATTCGTCAGTAAACTGTTCTATGCGCACCTGTACGTTAACCGAGCCCAGCGCGTCGTCCATACGTTGATGGTTGATCATCCGCCTTAAACTATCGCGTAGCAAAGCAAGCTGCTTTTCGCGTAAAGTCTGGTGCTTTTTAAGCTTTAGTTTCTTTGCAGAATCGTCTATCAGGATCCTTTTCTCTTCAGGATCATTTTTGTAGGCTGCTTCGCTGACGCTGTTTGCTTTGTATACCTGGCTTTTTAAAGCGTTGCGATACCTGGCCTTACGGTTCAGGAAATTATCGGCATCCTGCAGGCTTAGTTTATTTACCACAACATCCAGCGCCTCGTTAACAGAACGGTCAAAGATCTTTGACTGCATATCATACGATTGCTTCAGAAAGTACAGTTGCATAGCAACCACACCTATCAGTGCAAAGCTCATTAAGCCAATTATAATACGTATGCTACTCTTTTTCAACCTGGTTATGCTAATAGGGCGATTATCCCAAACAAAAATATTTTAAATAAAGCTACAATATCGGCATTTAACAATATTTAACATATGTTAGCCATTAATATTGCCTGTAAAACATCGGCTTGTCCTCAACTCTGAATAATGAGGTCGAAACCTTCGGATTTATATCCGCTTTCTGCCGCAACCACAAAACAGGGTGTCTGTTAAATAATACAACAATTTTTTTGGTTCTAATTAAAATAGTTATATGTTTTACAGCCCGCATACTCCGCTATTTTATGCTTTTGGCCTCTGCAGCCATCAGGGCAGGGTTATTGAAAGTACCGCATTGCCGCGTATGATCGCGGTGGTATTAAATAATTTGTTATGAATTTCAATTTTACAAAATCGCTGTCGACTATCGCTTTAGTAAGCCTGTCAGCAGCAGCGTCTGCTCAAACCATGAGCAGTGATTCAACCACCCGTTTTCAGAAAAGAGATTTCCGCACCTGGTCAATTGGCCTTAACGGCGGTATCCTGAGCCATTACACCCCGTTTAACGGTACCGATAACGGCGATTTTAAAAGCCCGCAGGTTAGCTGGGGATATGGCGGCTATGTTAAAAAACAGATCTTACCGGGCTTTGGTATCCAGGCAGATTTCCTGGCCGGTACAATAAAAGGCGCCAATGCCAATTCATTGCCTTCAGGTTCGGCAGCGCAGCTTAACAGCAGCTATGCAACACGCATACAATGGTCGGCAGACCTGGCGGCAAACTTTACGGTTGCCAATGTAAGCCTTAATCAAAAACGCAGTTTCCTTGCCCCTTATTTAACCGCGGGTGCCGGCTATATGTCGTCAAGCGCGCATGTAAATAATGTACCGGCAGGTAACAATACCAATTACCACAATAACTGGTTTGTACCGGTAGGTGCAGGTTTTAAACTGGGATTATCAAAAGTGGTGAATCTTGACTTTGGTTATACCGTTTCGTTCATGAAATCGCGTGATTTTGATGGCGTAGTTGGTCCGTTGAATGATCGTTACTCATACGCTCATGCCGGTATCGAGATAGCTTTAGGCAAAAAGAAAAGCTCGCAATTGCAAAACTTTAGCGCCATTGCCGCGCTGCGCGAAGAAAGTGCTGCCGAAAGTAATGAGCTGCGCACCCGTTTAGCCATTTCTGAACAGAAACGTTTAGCCGACGAAGCCGCCAGCGCGGCTGCAGCAGCGCAATTAGCCAAAGATATGGGTGATGACGACGGTGACGGTGTTGCCAATAAATTTGACAAATGCCCTAACACACCTGCCAATACAACTGTTGACGGCGCAGGCTGCCCGTTAAAAGTTCCGGCACCGGTGATCCGTGAAAAAGTGATCGTTACCGAAGCCGACCGCAAGGTAGTGGGCGAAGCGATCAAAAACCTGGAGTTTGAATTGGGTAAAGCTACCATCAAAGAAAGATCATACCCAACGCTTGACCGTGTTGCAGACCTGCTGGTTCAAAAGAACTTTAGCCTGAAACTGGCCGGCCATACCGATAATACAGGTTCAATGGCTTTAAACCTGGCCCTGTCAAAAAACCGTGCCGAGGCTGTAAAAGCTTACCTGGTATCAAAAGGCGCTAACGCTTCAACCATTGAAGCTACAGGTTACGGCCCTAACCAGCCTATCGCGAGCAATAAAACCGCCGCCGGCCGTCAGCAAAACCGCAGGGTTGAATTCTCATTATTCTAAAATACTTGTTGTTAAGTTGATCAGCGAAGGCCGCCCCGAAAGGGGCGGCTTTTTTTGTGTGGGATATTAGGATACTATCTGCTACCGCAAGCGTCCCCGCTTGTGGCAAGGCGGTACCGAATTTTCATTTTTTTTTAATTTTTCCGTGAGGGATAATTGTAAGCACCCCAATAAACAGGAGGATACCGGCCATAAATACTAAAAACAATATCCGTAAGTATGGCAAAAAACGGACGTCATTGAAAAAGGTATATCCTATCATCAGCACCAGTAATAGTAGGAATGTCAATGCCATTATAAGGCCCAGCAATACAAAAAATATTTTCATGATTATATACCTTAACTACGGTGCGAATGCGCAGATCGTGGGGTATATAAAAACAAATATTTTCAAATAGATTTAGTATTAGCTTGTGGTTGGTGCAAAAAGGCACAGGTAGCATTTGCGCGGCACTAACACGATATACTTGCGCCAACATTGGGATAAAGTAGGGTTGAGGTTTATCTTGTGGCTAAAGTATAAATTATTAAGTTTGTATATGGAGCAGCAAGCCTACCCGAAGCTTTATTTCTACCGAAGGATCGTTCAGGCCAAGCTATTTATTGACCAGCACTTCGCCGAAAACATAGAGTTGTATAATATAGCTGACGAGGCTTATTACTCCAAATTCCATTTTTCCAGGAAATTTAAAGATGTCTACCTGCAAACGCCGCACCAATATCTGATCTCAGTCCGCCTCGAAAACGCAACAAAATTACTTGCCTCTGGAATGTCTGTGGCTGCCGTATGCCAAGCTGTAGGTTTTGAGGAGTTGAGTTCTTTTAGCAGATTATTCAAACGCAAAGTCGGTATTAACCCATCAGCTTATTTGCAACGGCACAAATACATTCAAAAACAAATCACAGAGGCGCCCTTAACATTGGTACCGCATTGCTTTGCTTACCAATATGGCTGGACCGAAAAAGAGCAATTTCAGACAAATAAAATCTGATCTTTTAGCTGTTTATTTGTGTTATGATAACACGAATGACCCACATGAATATCTATGTCCTGGACCAGGACAGCGCACTTGACTTTTACATTAATAAGTTGGGGCTGAAAGTCATTATCGATGCACCGATGAACAAAGAAGTGCGCTGGCTTACCGTCGGCACGACTGAACAGCCCGGTTTTGAAATTAACCTGACACCAGTCCATGAGAGCATCCTGCATTCTAAAGATACAGCAGAAGCGTTACGCGATCTGATTAAAAAAGGCACTTTTGGCGTGGGGATTTTTACCTGTACAGATATCATGGCCACTTATGAAGAATTAAAAGCTAAAGGAGTTGAATTTATCAAGCCACCTACCAAGGAATTTTACGGAACAGAAGCTTTATTTAAGGATGACTCAGGCAACTGGTTCTCATTAGCGCAATTAACACCTGTAACCGTATGAAAACTCTGTTTGATGATAAAACCAGAGCCGAGGTTGTTGCCCGGATTAATAAACTTGATGAGCAGAGCAAGGCACAGTGGGGTAAAATGACGGTTTACCAAATGATCAAACATTGTGTAAAATGGGAAGATATGTTGTTAGGTAAAACAACCTATAAGCAATCATTGCTGGGCCGCATTGTTGGCAAATTTGCCCTAAAAGATATGATGAAGGATGAACCCTTAAAACACAATTTACCAACTGTTCCTTCTTTTAAGGTCAACGGTGACGGAAATGTGGCTGCGACCAAAAAAGAATGGCTGAATTTAATAAGCGAACATAACGGCAAAACGCCTGTTGGTTTTATACACCCGTTCTTTGGACTGCTAACCGCAGAACAGGCCGGCCAAATGGCCTACAAACATATTGATCACCATCTCAGACAATTTAACCAATGAACCAGATCAATCTAACCGCTTATTACGCGACGATCAAAAAGAAAACAGGTAAAACCCCTGCTGACTTTAAAGCCCTGGCAATTAACAAAGGCTATTTTGAAAACGACGTTTTAAAACCAACTGTAAAAGCTGCTGAAATTATTGCCTGGCTAAAAGCCGATTTCGGCTTGGGACACGGGCATGGGTTAGCTATTTATCATAGTTTAAATAATGCTGGGTAAACCACAAGCGCGGGTTTTAATTTGATACGTTTTGGACACTATGTAGCCTAAAGTTGATGGCAATTTGGAAAGCAGATGACGATAAATTCTACATTCAGCCTGTGGTCGGTGTTATCACCGTACCACTTCCTTATATGCTCCATGTAATGAGTCAGTAGCGCTCTTGGGTTGTTTAGCCGTTGGTTAGTGTTTCCCCACATCAGCTAGCGTGAGTATACAGCTTATGCCACAGTCGTCGTGACTTTACCAGTTGCTTAGCTTATGTAGAGATCGTCACGCTATCGCTCGCGATGACGGTTTGGAGAGCAAAACGGCCACTTCCCAGCCGGAGTTTTAGCACTGCCTTAAATTCCGGGTGTCTTATAGGAAATTGTTATATTTGGTTCAACCGATTAAAACCAAATGACAAAAACCTTACTCACTGTAATCTGTGTTTCGCTTTTCTTATTTTCTTGCGATAGGAAATCCGAAGTCAAAAAACCATCAGGAATATCTGTAACTATCGATGGTGCAGATAAATCTTATAATGTATTTCCTTATGCAAACCTTTATGATGGTGAAGCAAAAGGTTCAAATATCATACTTACTGCTGCGAGTAATAAAGAAAGCATTGGAGACAGTTTCCAACTGGAAATTAAAGCTAATTCACCCCTTACAAAAGGTACATATTACAATGATGGGAGTAATAAGTATCTTACTATTATTTATTTCGTACCTAATTTTAATATTTTCGGGCCGAAAGCTTATGTAACTGATTTAGGTGGTACTCATAAAAGTACAATAACAATTACATCAATAAGTAAAACTAATATTCAGGGGACATTCAGTGCTCAGTTAATGAGAGATGACAACACAACTATAAATGTTGATAATGGCAAATTCAATTTCGATATTCCGCAATAATTAAATGATCCGGGGTATATTTGGCTAAAACAATTGCAAATGAAACCTGCCTTATTTATCGCTTTCTGTTTTTCCCTTTTTTTCTTCTCTTGTAAAAAATCAGAAAAGAAAAGTAATATGACCACTCCGAAAGTTGGAATAAATTTTACTTTCGATGGTGTAGAGAAAAACTTTCCTGTAGCTGCTGTGCAAATAAAAAATGCTGCTACGTTATCTTCAACTATGTTTGCTGTAGGCTACTTTGATAATAGCCCTGAAAAAATTGAACTCACAGTACAATCAAATTCAACAATTGCCAAAGGGGCATATCATAACGACCTAAACACTCAACTCGTAATAGTATATACTGCCCCTGATAACACTCCTACCAAGTACGATTTTTACGGTACGGAGTTAGGTAAATATAACACCTGTACCGTTACTGTCACTTCAATTACCAGTACCAATATTCAGGGTACTTTTAATGGTCAACTCGAATGGTCAGGGCCGGACAGAACTATTAAGTCTATCACCAATGGTACATTCAACCTGCCGATTCAGCCATAAATTAAATTTAGATACCTGTATCGTTTGCATGCGCCATAGTAAACATTAATTAAAAATATGGTGACGCTGCATTGTCATTAAACACCCTTACCAAAAACTACTTATAAGTCAGAAAAAGTGTGCCAAACTGTATCATGAAATTGATTTTATAAAATCAATTTACTAACTATCAATTGTTTACAAAAACAGGTGTGTCAAAGTGTATCATTGGGACACATTCAGTTTGGTACCCCTGTTACGATCAAGTAAACAGGCACGCCGCTATATGTTCCCCTCTTGAGAGGGGGCGGGTTAGCCCGGAGTGGTAGCAGGGGTGTGTTTATACGCGCGACAGGACACACCCCTACACCCCTCTCAAGAGGGGAACCGCAAGGCCGGGGCTTTAGTCTCATCTTACTTAAACACGCCCTTCTTATAATCCCTCACAAACTGCCGGTAATCGGCCTTAACCTTTTTGCTATAGCTGCGGGCATAATCAATCAAGGCGTCCTGCCAGTCTGCCGACTGCCCAAATGCAGACAGCTCATCAATGATAGAAGAACCCTGGATGCCGCCGCTGCGCAATTGCCCCGAGGCCAGTATGCCGGCCATGTCGTCTATCACCTGGTACATATCCCGGTAATCCTCAAGCTGTTTAAATTTGATGGTGTCTTTTACCGGCTGCAACTCCTGTATAACATACGATTCATTGCGGAACAACGAATGGCTAAGCAATGCCGCCGAAGCATACTGCATTCTTTTCTGAATGGTGGTGATCCGTTCGGCCTCGGTTTGCCAGGCCAGTTGCTTAACCGGGTCATACGGCGCCACTGCCGATGGTCGCGCCTGCTTCATATCCACCAACAGGTATTTGTTTTTGGTGTTGGTGCTTTTTAGCAGGAACAGGTAACGCTTTAACCCCAGGCTGCCCGTACCGGCTATGCGGAACACACAGCCTTTTACCTCGTAATTGTAAGGGCCGTCATTACTGGTACTGATCCACTGGTTAATATGCGCGGAGAGCTCGGCCTTCAGTTTCTTATCTACCTTGGTATGCCGCTCGTCCTCTAAGGACAGGAAGATCTTTTTATTTTTGCTGATGGTGCGCTTTTTAAGGATATCCTTGCCTTTATTCTGGTCGGCGCGGGTCAGGAAATCGCAGACAATGCCTTTGGCCGTACGCGGCTCAATGCAAAAGGCCTTACCCCGGGCCAGCGTGGTCGAATAGCTTTTCAGGAAGAGCCGCGCCATTTTCAAAGCCCTCTCTTTCTCAAACCCCAGTGAATCAAAAGCAATGAAGATGCTGGTCAGCATGCGCAATAGGTCATAGCTTGCCGGTGCCAGCAAGGCCTCGTCAAAATCGTTCATGTCAAAATAGACCAGCTTGTTATCGCCTTTAAAGCTGCCGTAGTTTTCTATATGCAGGTCGCCGCAGATCCAGGTATGTGGCGACAGCGGCAGTTCTGCTTTTTGCAGGTCCTCATAAAACAGGTGGCAGGTTCCCCGGTAAAAGCGGAAAGGGTTTTCGGCCATTGCTTCATATTTAAGCTGCACCATTTCGGGCAATAAACCGGCATTAAAATCAAGCAGGCGTTGTGATAGTTTAGACATGGATAGTTTTTTGTTTAGTTAGGACTTGCGGTAAACCCCAGATCGCGGCCTTTGTGCAATACAACGCCAATTTGTTCTTTACCGTCTTTACGGCCGTTGTACCATAGCAGCCATTTCTTACCGTCAAATATGGCGTAAGGCTTGTAAACCGCGCTTGCGTCCCAGCCATTGCCGGGCCTAATGATGGGGTTTTGCGGATGCCTCACCCAATTGTGGATCCCGTCTGGCGACCTGGCAAGCCCTATCTGCGCGTAATCAACATCCCTGAAGCCTATGTAAAACATCAGGTAGTCGTTCTGCTGTTTAATTACCTGGCAGGCGGTAACCTTTGCCTGTTCCCATTTATTTGAAGGATCGTTTTTGAAGATGGGGTTTTCGGTATTCTTTTTCCAGTTGATGCCATCGGTACTGGTGGCATAGCCTATCGCGTCGGGCTCATACTGTTCGCCGGCCGAGTACCACATTTTGTAGATGTCGGCTTTTGCATCCCAAATCACGCTCGGGCACATTACCGATGTTTTCTCCCATGGCGATTCGGCAGATAGTACAGGTGTTTTGCTCATGCGCGTCCATGCTTTTCCGTCAGCACTTGTAGCGTAGCCTATCCATGACTTACCATCGGCCTGGCCGGTATACCACATGTGGTACAGCCTGTCCTTTTTTACCACGCAGGGCCGGTTCAGGTCCGACTCCCATTTGTTATCCGCATTTGGGGTAAGTACCGATACCGGGTCGGTCCACTTTAATCCATCGGCACTTGTGGACAGCGCGATACTTTTCTGCGGCCGCCACGAACTCCACATGCTGTAGCCACCAACTTCACGCAGAACGGTAATATCAAATATGGTCCCGAAGCTGCCGCCCAAAACCGGGTTGCCATCATATTTTACCCAGCCGGCAACGGTTTCCTGCGCACGGCAAAGGGTCGTAAAAAATAAGATTAATGCTATTGAACAAATAATGTTTTTGGCTGATGATTTTAGGTTTTGCATTTGGTTTATAAGCAGGTTATGAATAAAGATAACCCATTTTTATAAAATAAGTTCGCAGGAGATTTAATTCTTAGATGAGAGACTTTTAGATATCACTGTAACATTTTTGCTTTTTCAATCTCTTATCTGCATCAAGCTGATTAACAACTTTAAAAAAAAAAATTAACACAACTCTTGCATATACGAAAACTATCGTACATCTTTGTACGAAGATATTCGTAGTAAAGGAAAAAGATGGAATTAAAACCGACAGAAAGCGAGCTGGAAATATTACAGGTGATCTGGAAACTGGGCCGGTGCACCGTGCGCGACGTGCATGAAGAATTGATAAAAAATAAAGAAGCCGGTTATACCACCACGCTTAAACTGATGCAGATCATGGCTGATAAAGGATTAGTGGCACGTGATACCAACGCCAAAACGCATTTGTATACCGCGGTGATCAGCCGTGAGCAGGCGCAGAACAGCGCGCTGGACAAGATCCGCGATACGGTATTTAAAGGCTCGACCGCCGATTTGGTGATCCAGGCGCTGGGCCAACACCGCGCATCGTCTGACGAGATCGACGCGATAAAGAAGTATTTGCAGCAGTTTGAAAGTAAAAATTAGGGATTAGTGTTGAAGATTGGTTATTAAAGATTTAAGATTAGGCTTAGTGCCGTAAACATTAATAATATGCAAAATCTGTTATACAACATCAGCCAGGTTTTAGGTATAACCATTATCCACTCGTTGTGGCAGGGGTTAATAGTATTTATAGCATTACGCTTGTTTATGCTGATCTTCCCGGCAAGGTCGGCTGTGGTAAAATATTGGGTTAGCTATGCTGCGCTTACCTTTACATTGGGCTGGTTTGTGGTAACATTGTTTAAAGAACTTGATCATTACGACTGGCTATCAACCACTGCGCTCAAGCTGCCGCCTTTGGCCCTGCCTGCGGTTATGCAAGATGTTGACGCCCCGGCAAATAAGCTTTACTTTACCATATCAGGCTATATGCCTTACCTAACCATGTTGTATGTTGTTGGCCTGGTTTTTAATACGCTGCGGCTTACATTTGCGTGGAACAATATTTACCGCATCCGCCAAAATATCAGCGACGCGGGGTTTGCGCAAACGGTTAAGCGTTTGTCGGCAACAATTCATATCAAACAAACTGTTAAAGCCGCCTTTAGCGAATGGGTTGACGTGCCCTGCGTAACCGGCTTTATTAAACCTATTATATTATTACCGGTAACGTTAACCTGTTACCTCACTACCGAAGAAATTGAAGCGGTACTGCTTCATGAACTGGCCCACATAAAACGAAACGATTACCTGTTAAATTTCATTCAGCAGGTTATCGGTATCCTTTTATTTTTTAATCCCTTCGCCAGGCTGATCAATAAGTTGATTAACGAAGAAAGAGAAAACTGCTGCGACGATATGGTTGTGCGCGTCACCGGCAGTCCGTTTATATATGCACAAGCGCTGTTAAAACTCGAGGAAAATAAACAAACCCAGTGGCAACTGGCCCTTGCCGCTACCGGAAAAAAGTATGAATTATTAAACCGAATTGAACGCATCATGAAAACTAAAACACACACCGTAAATATACGCCCGGTACTGGTTACGGTACTGGCCCTTACCTGCGCCATAAGCAGCATTGCCTGGCTAAACCCGGAGATCAAAAATGGTAAGGTGATCATTAAAAACGCGCCGGCTATCCGCATGGTTGCCGCGGCTATTACTGCGCCTGTAGCACCCGCGCCGGTGGCCCCTGTACCGCCGGTAAGACATAAAAAACACATCAGCATTAAGTTTTTGCCTGATACTGAACGCCAGGCTAAGCTGAATGATACCACCATCAAGCACAAGAAATACAAGATCGTAATTGAAAACGACAATGGTACAAAAAACGAGTATAACTCGGTAAATGACCTGCCTGCTGATGAAAAGAGTGACTTTTTAAAAGATGCCAACCTGGATAATATGAAAGTGTTGTTTGGCGACACCTCGCACTTTAACAAACAAATGCGCGAGTTTGGCGAACAAATGAAAAAACAACAGGGCGAAATGGCAAAACACTTTAACAGCCTTGAATGGAAAAAACAACAGGCAGATATGGCAAAGAAATCCGCCGAGTTTGCCAGGCAGTTTAACAGCAAAAAGTTTAGAAAGCAACAAAAACTGATGGTTGAACAATCATTAGCCTTGGCTAAAAAGTTCACCACCGATGCCCAATGGCAAAAATATATTGCTGAAATGGCTAAATCGGGCGCGGATATGGCGAAGTTTTATGACAGCCCTGAATTTAAAAAACATTCTGAGGACGTTGATAAGTCGGCAGATGATCTGGGCAAAATTTATGACAGCGCTGAAGGTAAAAAACAGTTAGCTGACTTACAAAAACAGGCAGAAGAAATGTCTAAATATTACCAGAGCCCCAAGTTCAAAAAACAGATAGAAGATATCCAGAAATCTGGAGAAGCTATGGGTAAATATTTTGAAACCGAGGAGGGTAAAAAACAACTTGACGCCATGGCGAAATATGGCGAAGATATGGGGGAAGCAATGGGTAAATATTACGAGAGCGGCGAAGGCAAAAAGCAATTAGAAGCTATACAAAAACAGGCGGTAGAGATGGGTAAGTATTACCAGTCGGGCGAAGGGCAAAAACAATTGGTGAAAATGCAGAAGCAGGCTCTCGAAATAGCAAAAAAGGCGCAGAAACAAATTATTGAAGAAAGATCGAAAAACGCTGATAAAGAAAAAGCAGTTACCGATAGCACAGCAAATACGCAAAAGCAATAGTAGTATAGTTTATTGAGTTAGTTAAAAGAGGGGTAACCCTCTTTTTTGTTTTTCCATACTTTTGTGCCGATAACAAGGTGTATTTCGTAATTTAGCCCCAACACCATTGGTACCTGTATGCTTCAAAAACTCAGTATAAGTAACTACGCTTTAATTGATAACCTCGAGATCAGTTTTGATAAGGGGCTGAATATCCTCACCGGCGAAACCGGCGCGGGTAAATCAATTATCCTGGGGGCGCTATCCTTAATATTGGGTCAGCGGGCAGAGAGCCGTTACTTTTTTAACCAGCAAAAAAAATGTGTGATTGAGGGTACTTTCCGCATTACTGATTTTCAGTTAAAGGACTTTTTTGAGGATAACGACCTGGACTACGAAGCCGAAACTGTACTAAGGCGTGAGATCTCTGCCGATGGTAAATCGCGTTCGTTTGTGAACGATACCCCGGTAAATCTTAACGCGTTGAAGCTATTGGGCGAAAAGCTGATCGATATCCACTCGCAGCATGCCACCATGGAAATTAACGACCCGGAGTTTCAGTTATTGGTGGTCGATTCGGTAGCCAAACACCCGGAGTTATTGGATGATTATCAAACTAAATTCCGCGCTTATAAAAAATCTGTTGCCAAACTACAGCAATTAACCGAAGAAAGCGATAAGGCCAAAGCCGACCTTGATTATTACCAGTTCCAATATGATGAGCTGGAGAAAGCCGGCCTGTCTGCCGATGAGCAGGAGCAGTTGGAGCAGGAGCTTTACGCGCTAAACAATGCCGAAGAGATAAAACGTAATTTATTAAGCGCCAACTACCTGGTACAAGATAGCGATGCGGCGGCTTTGTCGCAATTACGCGAGGCGGGGCAACAATTAGGGTCATTGGCTAAGTTTAACCCGCAGATAGAAGAATTACAAGAACGCCTGAGCAGCACCATCATCGAGCTAAAAGACATATCCGCCGAAATTGAAGCCATAGAACAACGTACCCATACTGACGAGCCGCGCGCGGCCGATGTGAATACGCGTTTAAGCACCATCTATAACCTGCAGAAAAAGCACCGCGTAAACAGCAATGCCGAATTACTGCAATTACAGGACGAACTATCCGACAAGATTCAGCAGGCTGTTTTTGGCGATGAAGTGATCGAAAAGCTGCAACAGCAACTGGATGCCGACAAAAAAGTGCTTGAACAATTGGCCGGACAATTATCCGCCAACCGTATAAAAGCTATTCCCGTTATTGAAACCGAAGTGCTGCAGACACTTGCAGAAATGGGGATGAGTAATTCGGCTTTAAAAATTGAATTGACCAACGCCCATACCGTAGGACGTAACACACCTTTAGAGGGTTTGGGGGAGAATGGTGTAGATGCTGTTCGTTTTCTTTTCAGCGCCAACAAGGGGCATGCTTTGGCTGAGATGAGCAAAGTAGCATCGGGTGGTGAGTTGTCGCGGTTAATGCTGAGCATTAAATCGCTCATCGCTAAAAACACGGCCTTGCCTACCATTATTTTTGACGAGATCGATACGGGTGTATCCGGCGAGGTAGCCAACAAAGTGGGACAGATCATGGAACAACTGGCCAATAACCTGCAGGTGATCACCATTACCCACCTGCCGCAAATTGCCAGCAAGGGCCAGAGTCATTACTTTGTTTACAAAGATGACGAGGCCGACACTACCCGCACCCGCATTAAACAACTGGATAACGGCGAACGCATTTTAGAAATAGCCAAAATGCTAAGCGGCGATAAGCCCGGCGAAAGCGCATTGCAAAATGCGAGGGAGCTTCTAGGCCCCCTAACCCCCTGAAGGGGGAACAATAGCGCCGGGTACTGATTTTTACTGTTTCGTTTGTGCTGATAATGAAAAAGGCCTGGCCTCAACACCAATCCCTCTGCTTGTGTTAGGCTTGTCGCCCATTTGCAGTACCAGTGTGCCGCCGTTATTGATATCCGCATAAGTAATATAATTTGCATTAAGCGTTTTACCGTTTAGCGTGGCTGATTGTATGTAGACGTTGGCCTTGCTGTTGTTATTGGCTATCACCGTAAATTTCTTTCCGTTTTCTAAACTAACGGTAGCTTTATTGAATACCGGGCTGCCTATTACGTACTGATCTGTACCGGGGCACACGCTGTACAGCCCCAGCGCGCTGATGACGTACCATGACGACATTTGCCCCTGGTCCTCATCGCCGGGGTAGCCTTTAGGGCCGGCATTGTATAATTTATCCATGATCTGCCGCACACGGTATTGTGTTTTCCATGGCTGGCCTACGTAGTTGTACAGGTAGGGCACGTGCATATCCGGCTCGTTGCCATGCGCGTACTGGCCCATTTTTGCTAACTGCATCTCGGTCATTTCATGGATCTGTTGTTTGTAGGTGCCAACCTTAACATTGCTGTTAGTGGTGAAAAAGGTATCCAGTTTGGTGGCAAATTTCTCTTCGCCGCCCATTAGTTTTACCAAGCCATTCACATCCTGGAAAACCGACCAGCTATATTGCCACGAGTTACCCTCGGTAAAAGGACCACCCCATTCTATCGGATCAAAATCGGGCAGCCAGTTGCCGTCACGCAGTTTTCCGCGCATAAAACCAACTTCTGGGTCGTAGAGGTTTTTGTAGTTATACATCTGGCGGGCAAAGATCTGCTGATAAAAAGTATTGCCGGTCATTTTGGCCAGGTTATAGGCACAGAAGTCATCATAAGCATATTCCAGTGTTTTGGCGCCATACTCATACACCTCGCCTTTAGGCACAAAACCTAAGGAGAAATATTCTTTCCAGCCTTCACGCCCGTTTGATCCTCCCCAAAAACCCTTATTGGTAGCCTCGTGCAGGTAGGCGGCCAGCGCTTGGTTAGGGTCGAACGTGTGGATACCTTTCGCCCAGGCATCCGCCAGTAATGAAATAGCGTGGTTGCCCAGCATTACGCCAGACATCCCCGGGTTTGACCATGCAGGGAAGAAACCGTATTGCTGCTGCGCGTCCAACAAACTTTGCATGTAGCGGCCCTCCATTTCTGGATGCAGGATATTGCTTAATGGAAATTGTGCCCTGAAGGTATCCCAAAAACCATTGTCGGTGTACATATAGCCGTTGTGGATCTTTTCGTCGTACGGGCTGTAGTAGTAAGGTTTGCCGTCCTTATCCAGGTCATAAAACTTACGCGAGAATAAGTTGGCCCTGAACAGGCAAGAATAAAAAGTCGCCTTTTCATCTTCCGTGCCGCCTTCAACCGCCACGCGGCCCAGCATATCGTTCCATATTTTTGTGGCTGCCGCCTGTGTTTGTTCAAAGCTTTTAAATGGCTTTAACTCCCTGTCAAAATTTAACTGCGCCTGCTCACTGCTGATGTAAGATGATGCCATTTTACACTCAACCACCGCGCCCTTTTTAAATTGCAAGTAAGCGCCAATGGCTTTGCCGCTCTTTGTCTTTTCGCCTTTGGTTATCAGGTTATTCTCTTTTTGCCAGGTACCAAACGCGGTAAACGGCTGGTTGAATTGTATAATAAAATAATTTTTAAACCCTTTGGGGATGAAAGTGCCGTTGGTTACATAACCAACTATCTTTCGTTCTTCGGGGATGATCTGTAGCTGGCAATCGCCCCTGTAACCATCAAAAACTATATAATTGTCCGCTTTGCCGGTAAAATTGAAACGCATGTTTGCGCCGCGTTCAGTAACCGTTACGGCGGCAGCCATGCCGTTATCAAACTTTACTTTATAATAGCTTGGTTTGGCTATTTCGTTTTCGTGTTTGAAAGCGGCAGCGCGGTCGTCGTCGGTAACTTTTAGTTCGCCCTCAACCGGCATTAACGAAAATACCGCGTAATCGCCCATCCAGGGGCTGCACTGGTGTACCTGCTCAAACCCGCGGATCTCATGAGCATCATATTGGTATTTCCAGCCCTCGCCATTTTTATTGGTTTGCGGCGAATAAAAATGCTCGGCAAATGGTAAGCCAATGGTAGGATAGGTGCTGCCGTACGAAAGGCCGTAATTTGAATCGGTACCCTGCAGGGTGTTTACATATTTAACATAATCCTGCGCGCGGGCAAAGTTAAAACAGGCCACTAACGCGGCTATAAGGGTAAACGATCTTTTCATTTTTAATAATTGGTGATCCAAAGAAAGCATTTCATAGCTGTGTTGGCAACTCTTTGATAAATAATATTGGCAGACAGGTAATTATTAGCCCTTGCTTTACAGTGGTATCCGCTGTTTTTATATTTAATTGTAATTCAATAAAATCATACCTTTGCCCACATTATAAACAAAAATCAACACATGGCTTATAATTTATTAAAAGGCAAAAAAGGAATAATTTTTGGCGCATTAGACGAAAACTCTATCGCCTGGAAAACCGCCCAGCACTGCTACGCAGAAGGCGCCCAGATTGTATTAACCAACGCCCCTATCGCTTTGCGTATGGGTACAATAAATAAACTGGCCGAAGAGATCCAGGCCCCGGTTATCCCTGCCGACGTTACTGTTGCCGCGGATATTGAAAACCTGTTTACCCAAGCCATGGAACATTTTGGCGGACAGGTGGATTTTGTTCTGCACTCGATAGGCATGAGCATTAACGTGCGCAAAAGCATTCCTTATTACGAAAACAATTACGAGTTTACCCATAAGGGTTTTGATATATCGGCGTTAAGCCTGCACCGTGTGCTGCAAACCGCTATGAAACTGGATGCCATCAGCGAATGGGGATCAGTAGTAGCGTTAACTTACATTGCCGCGCAACGTGTGTTCCCTGATTATAATGACATGGCCGATAATAAAGCAGTATTAGAAAGCATTGCCCGTAACTTTGGATATTTCTATGGTTCAAAGAAAAAAGTGCGGATCAATACCGTATCACAATCGCCAACCCGCACTACTGCCGGGTCGGGCGTTAAAGGCTTTGACGGCTTTATCAACTATGCCGAAAAAATGAGCCCGCTGGGTAACGCGGATGCCGACCAATGTGCCGACTACGTAGTTACCTTATTCTCTGACCTTACCAGAATGGTTACCATGCAAAATCTTTTCCATGACGGCGGTTTCTCTTTTACCGGGGTAACGCAGGCTGTAATTGAGCAGATGGAGAAATAATATTTGATTTTCGTCTCGATAGCTATCGGGATCGGATTTTTTAAAAGGCTGACCTTAGGGTTGGCCTTTTTTGTTGCCAAACAAGTACAGATGCAATACTTTGCGTCTTTTTATTTCCTGGTATTCGGCAAAAAAAGAGGCCAGCCGAAAGGCTGGCCTCTTCCAAAATATAATTTCTTTTATTTCTGAAGCTCAGAAGGTATTAACACCAGTTTAACACTAACAGAAGACGTTGGCTTTACCGGCGTACCTCCGTTAACAGGCTGTGAGTACAATACGATGTGTGCTCCCTGATTGTCGGAATAGTGAAAATAGCTATAAGATACGCCGTTATAAACTTCGGGTATTTGCTCATAAACACCTGAAACGAAAGAGAAATAAACCAATGTAGCATCGCTTTTATTATCGAAAAAATTGTAACTCCCGTTAACCGCTAAATCAACAGAGTCTGCTTTTCCGTCCGCAGTTTGCGTCCAGTCACTTGTTTGGATTGGGTCTGAGATCCATGTTTGATTAGCTACTACGTTGGTTACATATGTTTTTTTGCAAGAAGCTAAAGCCGCTACTACAAGGGCTATACAAGCGATAGATAAGATTTTTTTCATAGTCATAATTGTTTTATACATCTCTGTGATGCAATTAGAACGCAAAGGTTTAATAATTAGTTTGATTTTTTTTATTTTTTGTCATAATTGACAGTTCATCCGCAAAACCCTATTAAGAAACGCCATTATTCAGTAGGCAGTTTTTAGTTTGCAGTTGACAATATTTGAGAGAAAAAATCCTACAATAGATATAATCCTGAAAATCTTAGTCTATCTTTAATCACCACTTGTATATACCTGCATGAAACTAATTATTACCACCTTCGCACTAATGTGCATTTTGCTGTATAACCAAAGCGCCTTTGCACAACGGGCAGACCTGCCTTTAGCTGCCAAACCATGGAACGCTTTTTGGATAAATGCCCGTAACGAAACCGGACGAGATTACGGCGTATTTTACTTCCGTAAAACCATTGATCTGCCTGCCAAACCGGCTACGTTTTTCGTCAATGTATCGGCAGATAACCGGTATAAACTATTTGTGAACGGGCAACTGGTGTCGTTAGGCCCGGCGCGGGGCGATACTTATTTCTGGAACTATGAACACGTAGACCTGGCGCCTTACCTTGTAGCAGGTAAAAACGTGGTAGCCGCACAGGTATGGAACGAGGCCGAAGCAAGGCCCGAAGCACAGATAAGCCTGCGTACCGCTTTTATTTTGCAGGGGGCAACCGCCGCCGAAGAGATACTGAATACCAACAATAGCTGGAAGGTTATGCGCGATAATGGTTATCAGCCTCTCGGCGTAAACCTTGGATATGGTGCTTACTATGTTGCAGGCCCGGGCGAAATGATAACTGAAAGCAAGGTGATAAAAAACGCCACGTCGGCTACGTTGGATGATGGCGCCTGGCCTGCTGCCGCCAATCTTGACCACGGTAAACCCAAAGGCATGACAGATGCTTTCGGCTGGATGCTGGTACCATCGCAGATCCCGCAGATGGAACGGGTTTACCAGCGTATCCCTACGGTGCGCAAGGCTGTAGGGATTGACGTTCCTATGGGTTTCCCGGGGACGAAGACCGCGTTAACCATCCCCGCCAATACTATCGCTACGTTGATATTGGATCAAACTTATTTAACTAATGCCTATGTTACCTTAAATTTTAACAAGGGCAGCGGCGCGGGTATTTCGCTCACTTATGCCGAATCGCTTTTTGACAATTTGAAAAAATACGGCAACCGCAAAGGCGACCGTAACGCGGTTGAGGGCAAAGATTTTGGTGGCCGCAAAGACAGCCTGCTTGCCGATGGCACCGACGGGCAAACTTTCACTACGTTATATTGGCGCACGTTCCGCTATGTAAGGCTGATTGTGCATACAAAGGATGAGTCATTAGTGATTAACGACCTTTATGGTACAGCTACAGGTTATCCGTTTAAACTCAACGCTAAACTAAAAACCGACAATCCCGAAATGCAGCAAATGCTGGATATAGGCTGGCGCACCGCCCGCATGGATGCTATTGAAACCTATATGGATTGCCCTTATTACGAGCAGCTGCAATACATTGGCGACACCCGCATACAGGCCATGGTGAGCTACTACAACAGCGGCGACGACCGCCTGATGCGCAATGCCATTAACCTGATGGACCACTCGCGCATTGGCGAAGGATTGACGCTGAGCAGGCACCCGTCGTTTAGTCCGCAGATAATTTCTACGTTTTCATTATGGTACATTGGGGTGTTACATGATTACTGGATGTACCGGCCTGATAGTCTTTTTATAAAAGGCAAACTACAGGGCGAGCGCGCTGTGCTTGATTTCTTTAACCAATATCAGCAAGCGGACGGCTCGTTAAAAGGTACGCCCTACTGGACATTTGTAGACTGGGCCGACCAATGGAATAATGGCGTACCCCCGATAGGCAGCAAGGGCGGCTCAGCTATGTTCGATCTGCAATTGCTTACGGCTTACCAGCAGGCTGCCGATATGGAAGCCAAAATGGGCATGCCGGCCTATGCCGCTTTATATCGCGCGCAGACCGCAAAATTAAAGCACACCATACAAACCAAATATTGGGACCCGACAAAACAACTGTATGCCGATAACGAGGATAAGAACAGCTTCTCGCAGCATGTTAATTCGCTGGCGATATTGACCGGTGTGGCAGGCAAAACCCAGGCCCCTGCTATCGGCAAAAAGATGCTGACCGACGCCACGCTTACCCAATGTACCATTTACTTTAAATACTACCTGCACCTGGCGCTTGTGCAGGCCGGCATGGGTAATGACTACCTGAAATGGCTTAACAAATGGCGTGAAGATATCAAACTGGGCCTGACCACCTGGGCCGAAATGAGCGACGTAGCCAGTAGCCGCAGCGACTGCCATGCCTGGGGAGCCAGCCCTAACATAGAATTTTACCGTACGATATTGGGCATTGACAGCTACACCCCCGGCTTCGCTAAAATAAAAATAGAACCCCACCTGGGCGACCTGAAGATAGCCTCGGGAGAAATACCCCATCCTAACGGCAAAGTAACCGCCGACTATGCGCTTAACGGCAATATATGGAACATCAAGCTAACCCTGCCGCCCAAAACCACCGGCATATTTGTTTGGAAGGGCAAAACATTGGTGTTAAAGAGCGGGGAAAATGTGTTTAGGATGTAGGGTATAGATTTCTTCTCGTTCTTACCAGCAGGCGGGCTCATCTAAATGACATTTTTTAATTTTATGAGTATGGATTTTTTGCATAACCCTGATTAAAACAATAATTTGGCGCTTTAATAGATAAACTACCATGTCAGCACCTATTGTTACCGGTTTATTGGCTTACGGAATGTCGGGCAGGGTGTTTCACGCGCCGTTCTTAAGCACTAATTCGCAGTTTAAATTAAAGGCGGTGGTTGAGCGTAACCAAAAAAAAATGGTAGCGCATTACCCCGATATTGTGAGCTATGATTCGGTCGATGAGATCTTGAATGACAATGAGATAGAACTCATTATAGTTAATACGCCTAATTTTACGCACTTTGATTTTGCCAAGCAGGCGTTAAACGCGGGTAAGCATGTGCTGATAGAAAAACCAGCCGCAGGAAACGTTGCCGAGATCAAAGAACTGTTTGACCTGGCGCGCAAAGTTGGCCGACACGTTTTTTGTTATCAGAACCGCCGCTGGGACAGCGATTTCCTGTCGGTAAAGGAGGTAATTGAAAGCGGCCGACTGGGTAAACTAACCGAAGTAAGTTTCAGGTATGACCGCTACAAGCCGCAGCTTAATGTAAAGCCCTTTAAAGAAACAAAGGAAACGCCAATAAACGGCATTGTATATGAGCTGGGCCCGCACCTGATAGACCAGGCCATCCATTTATTTGGCAGGCCGCTGAGTTTTGATAAGCTGACCACCATACAGCGCGACAATTCTGTAGTGCCCGATTATGTGAACTTTCGCTTAACTTACCCTGAAGGATTAATTGTATATTTAACATCGGGACTGTTAATTGCCGATCCGCTGCCTGCATTTACCGTGAATGGATATGTTGGCACTTATACTAAATACCGTTGCGATGTGCAGGAAGCCCAGTTAATTGACGGCGTACTGCCAACCGACGAAGCTTATGGTATTGAGCCGGCAGGTATGGAAGGCAAACTGGTTACCGTGGGTGCCGATGGGACAAAGAGTATTGAGTTTATACCGTCTGTAAAAGGCGCATATGCTGATTTATTTTACGCGGTTTATCATTCTATCCGTAAAAACGCGTTATATCCGATAACTGAAGAACACATGGCCTGGCAAATGGAATTGCTTGAGGCTTAATATTTACCAATGATGAAAAAACTAATTTTATTTTTTTGCCTGATCATAGCTGCCGGCTGCAGCCAGGCGCAAGAGCCAACTGCTATACCGCCTTACAAAATTCTTAAAACGGATAGTACCTGGGCTACGCCTGCTAATTTAAAGCACCGCAGGACGCTGCTGATCTATTTCTCGCCCGATTGCCCGCATTGCCAGCACCTTACCAACGAAATGAAAAAGGTAATGAAACAGTTTGGCGATACCCAGATATTGATGATAACGTGGTCAAATAATTACGATATCAGGGCTATCAAAGCTTTTGTAAAAGATTATGGCCTGGCTAAATATCCTAATATCACCATAGGCACAGAGGGTTATACTTACCTGGTGCAAAAATACTTTAAGATAGAAACCACGCCTTACATAGCCGTTTATGACAGCAAAAGCCAACTTGTTCAATCATTCAGAAAAGCACCTGATATTGACGATATTGTAAAAGCCGTAAAAGCCGCCGACAGTAAGAAAAGCTAATTTGCCCAACTATTGTTGCTGCTGCTGTTGTTGCTGTTGAAGTAACTCCATATGGCGCTGATAACTGTTTTTAACCACTGTATTGACAGCAGGAACCGGTTGCGGCGCAAGGGTGTCTGCAACTTCCTCTTTGTGTAATAATAACCCATCATCGCCAAATGTTACAGCAACCTCAAGCCTGTGGCCAGACGAGCCTTTGTAAACACCCTTAACCGGCGAGCAATCCATAAAATTGCGGCCTACTGCCAGGCGTACATGGTTTTCGTTAGCGATGATGTTATTGGTTGGGTCGAGGCCAAGCCAGCCGTAGTCAGGTATATAAGCTTCGGTCCAGGCATGGGTAGCGCCTTCGCCGCGCATGCCGTTTTTGTCGGTACAGATGTAACCGCTCACGTACCGTGCCGGCACTTTTATCATGCGCAGCATTTCTGTTAAAATATGGGCAAAATCCTGACAAACTCCGGCTTTGAGCTTCCAGATCTCGTCAAGGGTAGTTTCAACAGTGGTTACACCCTTTATGTAATTGAAGTTTTTGTACACATACTCGCAAAAGCGTAAGGCAACCTGGTAGGGGATATCGTCATGACCTTTTAATTTGTCAACCAATTCCTTCAACTCTTCAAACCCTTCAAAATATTCCTGCCTTAAAAAGTCGATATAAGGCACCATGTGTTGTAAAGGTTTCAAGTCTTCCCATTGTTGAGCCGGGAAAATATCATTAACCGGGTAGGGGCGGTGCCTGGTGCTTACTAATATCTTTGAGTTGATAACCAATAATGAGTGAGGGTCGCTATAAGTAAAGCTACCCACTTCGTTGCCGTAATAATCAATATGGCTGTCAATGATCGGATGGCCTGTTACAATGATCTCCTGCTTTAAAACATCCTGGTACTCGTCCTTTATCGGGAACAAAATGATCTGGTTGGCGCTATCACGCACCGGGCTGTCATAAATATACCGGGTAATATGTTGTATCTCAAATTCGGGCATTGGTATTCTTTTTTAATAATTCACTAACCACTAATTAACTAATCTCTAATCAACTACTTGTTAACTATTCGCAAAATAATGTTCGTTCAGGGCATCGGCTATGCCGTATAGTTCGCCGCGGATCTGGGTCAGGAAAGCGTGCAATCCTTCCTGCCTGATGGTTTTTACCGAGCTATATTTAATGCGGCTTTGCAGCCTGCCTATCTTAAAGATCATATCCCTGAAATCGTCCATGTTACTGTCGTTTTGCAGGCGCTCAAAATAACGCTGAATGTTATTTACCGAGTAGATAACCGAGCGCGGGAAATCGTTGTTTAACACTACCTGTTCCAATACGTTCTCGGCTTCAAACCCTTCGCGGTAAGTCTTTAAATAGAGCTCATATCCACCCAGCGAAAGCAATAAATGCTTCCAGTAAGTGGTATCGGTCAACAGATCGGGATTGTCGCTGATAGAGCCAAATTTGGTATCCAATATATCAACCGACTGGATAGCACGTTCCAAATATTTGCCGATATTCATAAAACTGCGACCCTCACCGCGTTCCATGGTGATCTCTACAGTGCCGTAATAAAGCATTACCTGTTTTATTAAAACGTCGAGTACGCTAATGGGGTCCTCGCGCTGTAGTGCGCGTTCCAGTTTGTTGTCTTTTACGGTATGGTAATACTCGTTTAAGCACTGCCACAGATCTTTGGTGATGTGTTCCTGTACGCTGCGGGCATTCTCTCTCGCCAGGGTAATAATGTTCAATACCGAGTTGGAGTTGTTGCGGCCCATCACCATATATTTTAATACGGCGCGGCTGTCATTACCGAGGTTTTCGCCCTCGTCATCATCCAGCCCGGCAAATATGCGGATAACCGGCTCCCAGGTAAACTCCTGTATGGCATCCTGCGACGACGCGTAGTTTATCTTAAGCATCCGCAACATACCATCACTGCGTTCAATATACCTGCTTTGCCAATATAAACTTGCTGCTACTCTACTTAACATATGCCCCCCAGCCCCCTAAAGGGGGAGTTATAATGAATACTTATTTTATTGCTTCTTATCATTTATTGTTTTGTTTGTTTACTCCCCCTTCAGGGGGTCGGGGGGCTTAAGCCAGCACCCACGTATCCTTACTGCCGCCGCCCTGAGAGCTGTTTACCACCAGTGAGCCTTCTTTTAACGCTACACGAGTTAGTCCGCCGGGTACTATCTCGATGCCGTCAGGCCCGCACAGAGCGTATGGCCTAAGGTCGATGCGGCGCGGTTTTAGCTCGCCCTGCATATAACACGGCGCCGCCGAAAGGCTAATGGTTGGCTGCGCGATAAAGTTGCGCGGCTCTTTTAGTATTTCCTTTTTATAATCGTCTATCTCTTCTTCAGATGCCGCGTGGCCCATCAGCATGCCGTAGCCGCCGCTGCCGTTTGTGCGTTTCACTACCATTTTGTTCAGGTTTTTGAATACAAACTCGCGCTCGTCGTCATTGCCTAACTGGTGGGTAGGTACGTTCTTTAAAATAGGCTCTTCGTTCAGATAATAACGGATCATATCAGGCACATAGGTGTAAACCGCCTTATCGTCGGCTACGCCATTGCCTATGGCATTTACAATAGCTACGTTGCCTTTACGATACGCGCCCATGATACCTGCCACGCCCAGCATACTGCTTGGGTTAAAAACCAATGGGTCCAGGTATTCATCATCAACACGGCGGTAGATCACGTCTACCTGTTGCAGGCCGATGGTGGTTTTCATATACACCTTATGGTTGTTCACCACCAGGTCTCGCCCCTCAACCAGCTCGACACCCATTAAACGGGCCAGCGTAGTATGCTCAAAATAAGCCGAGTTGTAAATACCCGGGCTAAGCAAAACAATATTAGGGTTGGCAATTTGCCGCGGCGATAAAGCCAGTAAGTTTTTGTAAAGTATGGTCGGGTACTCCGTAACGCTGCGTACGCCGCATTGCGGCAACAGGTCTGGGAACAAACGCTTGGTGATCTCGCGGTTCTCCAGCATATAACTTACGCCCGATGGGGTGCGCAGGTTATCCTCCAATACATAAAACGTGCCGTCATGATCGCGGATCAAATCGATGCCCGAGATATGGACATAAATATCATAAGGCACCTGCAACTGGTACATCTCGCGCAAAAAATGCGGGCACGAGTAGATAATATCAATAGGTATTACACCATCCTTGATGATAAACTGGTTGTGATAGATGTCCTTTAAAAAGTGGTTAAGCGCGGTTAGGCGTTGTTTAATACCCTTCTCAACAAAGGCCCACTCGGCAGCGGTAATAATACGCGGGATAATATCAAACGGGAAGATCTTTTCAATACCCTCGCCACTGTTATAAACCGTAAAAGTGATACCCTGGCTCATGAAAAGCCGTTTAGCCAGCTCTTCTTTTTTGTTCAGATCGTCAGCCGACTCATTTGAAATGTACTCTATTACCTTGCGGTAATGGTCACGCACATTGGCATCAGCCCCATACATTTCGTCCCAAACGCCGCCAATCGGATTGTATTTATCAAAATAAGCTGATTCCTGCATGAAAATATTAGGTTAAAATTAATTTTATAACCGTTTTTTGTTATAATGACGTAATATAGAAACTGTTTTTAAATAATTGCAAGTTTTTTTGAAAAATTTATAATTATTTATAACCTATTTTATAAAATTCGCCATAAAATAGATGAATTTCAACCATTTTTTTATATTCTATATTAAATGATACGAAGATTATTAAAATAAAGGATAATTTTTTGAAACTGATTGTTGACTTATTTCAAAAAATTCTCTTTTAAATAATGATAAAAACCGATCGGGTTAATAGATGCGATGATAAGATAACAAAAATACGGCTAATAAAGTTTAGCTGTGTGTAATGGTTATTATAAATTTAATATTGCTAAGGTCATGTCAGGCCGGATTTAAATTAAGGCCAACACATTATTAACATCATCTTAGCATAGCTTTTAGCCAAACAAACTATCTTGGCGGCGCAATGTTTTATCAGCATAAACCATGAAGAATTGCGATGTATTGATTATTGGTGCCGGTGCTGCCGGGTTAATGGCGGCTTATAAATTATCGTCAGCCGGCAAAAGCGTGATAGTGCTTGAAGCCAGGGGGCGTTTGGGTGGCCGCATCCATACTTTACAAAACGAAAATTTCTTTAAAGAGGCCGAACGCGGCGCCGAATTTATCCACGGCGACCTGCCGGTTACGCTTGAGTTGCTTAAAACAGCAGGTATCGGGGTAGAACCTGCGTCGGGCGAAATGTGGCGCTTCGCGGATGGAAAGTTTAATAGCGAACATGGGGCTACGCCCGATTGGGGTTTGTTGATGGAACGGCTTGATCAACTGCAGGAAGACCTGAATATTGAAGACTTTTTACAAAGTGAATTTGACGGTGATGAACATAAAGAATTATGTAACTCGGTAAGGCGTTTTGTTGCCGGCTATGACTCGGCCGACACCCGCGATGCCAGCGCTTTTGCATTGCGCCGCGAATGGCAAAATGAAGATGATGACGCGCAGCACCGATTAAAAGGCGGATACGCTGCAATGATAGATTATTTAGCGACCCAGTGTAAAGCACATGGCGGCGAGATCATGCTTAATGCTGTGGTAACCGATATTGAGCATGAACCCAGCAAAGTGCAGGCACAAGTTGCAGGCGGCGATGTTTACAGCGCACGGCATTTAGTGGTGGCTTTGCCGCTTGGCGTATTAAAAGCTGCATCAGGTGAGGGTGTTGTTAAATTTCATCCGCTACCGGTGCAACAAATGCAGGCCTTTCAAGACATTGGCTTTGGCGCCATTATAAAACTACTGCTTGAATTTGATTCGCCTTTTTGGGAGGGTGATGATATTGCCCGACTTGCCGGAAAAGACCCTAAAGAAATGAGTTTTTTACTGTCGGACGAAGCGATACCCACCTGGTGGACACAAAACCCAAACCGCAGCACGGTACTTACCGGTTGGCTCGGCGGACCGCCGGCTGCACAAAAACAGCAGGCAGCCGACGCAGAAATATTAGAGCTGGCTTTACAGTCGCTTGCAAATATTTTTCAGAAAGATGTTCAGGACTTGCGCGATAAACTGGTAGCATTCAATTGTGCCAACTGGACCGCCGATCCATACACCCGTGGCTCGTACGCTTATGATATGGTAGCATCGGCAGACGCCCGTAAGATCTTGAGCGAACCGATTGACGGTACCTTGTTTTTTGCCGGCGAATACCTGTATGACGGCCCTGCTATGGGCACGGTAGAAGCCGCGCTAACCAGCGGAGCCGAAGCTGCAAAAAAGATCCTTGAAATAAACAGCTGAATTAAATCCCCCGGGATGCCATAAAGTGCATCACCTCGTCCTCGGTACCAACAAAAGGACCCGGTAACATGGTTTTAAGCCCGGCCATGGCGGCTGCAAATTCGCCGGCTTGTTGTATGGGGGCATTTTTCTTAACGCGCTGATATAAATAACCGGCCATATAAGTATCGCCGCAGCCGGTTGCATCTACCACCATTTCGGGGTGATAAGCGGGGATTTGGTGTAAAATGCCATCGCTGTAAATAGCAGAACCCTGGCTGCCATTGGTAATTACCGATTCTTTTACACCCAGGTCGGCCAAAAACTTAACACCATCGGCAACGGTGTCATAGCCCGAAAGCGCCGCCAGTTCGGCTACGTCGGCTTTTAAAATATCTATGTATTGCAGGGCCGTTTTTTTATCGGGCCAGTCGGTAACGTAAACTTTTTGATCGATCACCTTGCGCAGGTAGCCCTGCACGTCAAGCGCGATGCTGCCCTTGGCCGATAAAGTTTTTATCAGATCGGTACTGAAATCATCTGCAAGTAATGGGCCTAAGTGAAAAATCTTTGCCTCAACATCCTGTAGCTGGTCCATAGTGAAACTATCGGCAATTTGCAGTACGTTTTGGGTGCGCTCGTCCTGGTTCTCGCCGTAAATGTTTTCAAAGATCACGGTATGCCTGCTGGGCTGGATCCTCACTTCAATGTTTTTGCCGCGCAGGTAGGTGACATATTCCATTTCGGCTTCGGCAAGGGCCGTCACCAAAACATATTTTACATCAAGTTTATTTACCGCGCACGAAAAGTAAAGTGCCGTGCCGCCAGGCATGTGCATGGTACTGCGGGTGTTAACAATTTTATCAGAAGTAATGTGCCCTACGCAACAGATATCAAACATAGCCGGCAAGATAATGATTTTGCACAAGGCCTAAAACCTAAATTGCAACATATTTGCTTTTATTGCCAGTAATTGCCGGATATGATGATCATATCGATCAGCTTGATGCTGTTATCGTAATAGTCATAGTCCTTTAGCTTAAAGCCGTTAAGATAATCCCAAACATGGTTTAGCCATTGTTGGTTTTTCTTGTCGACCATGGCCGACACCGCGAACGGCGCGACAAAGCTCAATGCCTCAAAATAGCGATCTTTGATATCATTACCGGCCAGCGTGTAGCCTGCCGAAAGGTTATAGGTATCGTTATTGGTAGTTTCGCGCACCCAGTGGTTTATTTTACTGACGATATTTTTTGATTGCATATCGCCCGTCATTAAATAATCGGTAGCTATGCGCCATGGATCGCGGCAGGCGTTGTAGTTATATTCGCCATCATACTGGCTCTCTAAAAAATGCGGGCCGGCAGGTTTGGGTTCTTTATTCAGGTTGATTATAAAATCAGGCAGCAGGCCGGCATCGGGACTATAATTCTCCTGCAAATAGTCGAACAAATGGTACCCGGCATTAATAACTTTGGTCCAACGAACATCGTTTGTAGCGCGCAAAAATGCCTTAAAATGTGCCGGCATAAAATCAGACGACCGAGTGGTAAAATAATCCTTGCTTTCGCTCTCAATGGCATCGCTGATCAGCACCGTCCACGTTTTATGATTGATCTCGTCCTGCATAATGGCATCGATCATCAGTTTAGCAGCCTGCAGGTAATTGATGCTACCCTTATCGCCCCATTGTTTTGAAGCCAGTAACAACGAAAAGGCGATGTCTATGTCGCCGTCTGATGCCGAGCTTCTGTCCAGGTCTGTACCGTCTGTTTTTTGCGCCCAGGCCATCAGGTACTTGTTGCGGATGCCGGGATGCGCTTTGTAGTACCGGTAGAGGTTATCGTAGATTGCTTTTGCCTTGCCGTCTTTCCCTGCCATTAAGGCGGTGATAACCATGCCATATCCCTGCCCTTCTGATACGCATTGCTTGCCGCCCTTGCCCTCAAACCAAACATAGCTTTGGGGTTTACCCGGTACGTTTTTTATATAGCGATTTTTCCATTGTACATAAAAATCGCGCACGGTATTATCCAGTTTGGTTTGACTGATATGATTGGGCTTGATCGAACCACTAAAATATAATGTATGCTGCGGAAAGGGTTTTGCCGTTTGCTGCGCTGATGTCGCGAGACAGTAGCACAATAGAAATATCAGCATGAAGAAATGTTTGTGCCGCATGGTGCAAAATTAGTAAAGACCCCTCTAATCTCCCCCAAGGGGAGACTTTAATTTTTCGTATTGTTAAGCCCTCCCCTTGAGGGAGGGTTGGGAGGGGTATCAGACAGTACATGACAGCATTATAAAAGAAAAAGAACAGATTTGAAACATCAATAACCAATTGACCTGATAATATATGAACCTGAAAATAAAATATGCCCTGCTGTTTGTGTTGTTTATTGCTGTATTAACCGATAATCGCGTAACAGCGCAAAGCAAACCCGCAGGAGGCCAGAAATATGATATAGCCGCATTTTTGTACCCTGCTTATGTGAATGACGATCCGCGTCTTCGCCCTTTCTGGCCAAAGGGCATTGGCGAATGGGAAACCGTGACCAGCGTGCAGGACCGCTTCCCCGGTTTTTACTGGAACCGCAGACCTACCTGGGGCACCATTAATGAAGCCGACCCGGCTGTCATGTCCATGGAGATCAACGAGGCTACCAAACATGGGGTTAATGTTTTTATTTTCGACTGGTATTGGTATGATGGCCGCCCGTTTATGGAAACCACGTTGGATAACGGCTTTTTAAAGGCCGACAACAACAATAAAATGAAGTTTTACCTGATGTGGGCCAACCACGATGTGGTAAACACCTGGGATACCCGCTTAAATAAGTTTAACGAGAACAACGTGATTTGGCAAGGCAGGGTAAGCCGCGACGAGTTTGAAAAAATAGCTAAACGTACCATCGAAAAATATTTTAAGCAGCCTAACTATTATAAGATCAACGGCAAACCGGTGTATATGATCTATGATATCCCGCAGTTTATAAACGGCCTCGGCGGGATAGAACAAGCCACCGCCGCGCTTAAATGGTTTAAAGAAGAAACTAAGCGCGCCGGCTTTCCGGGACTTGAATTACAACTGACCATGTGGGGCATCAACCTTAATTACAGCGGCTTTGACGGCAGCAAAACCACCCGGCCTGAGAACGACTTTGTTAAAAAACTAGGCTTTACCAGTTCAACCCATTACCAGTTTGCACACTTTGTAAATGTGAACGACGATTACCTCAACATCCTGAACAATGTTAAAAAGGAATGGGACCATATAGACGCTACATTTGATATCCCGTATTACCCGCACATCAGCGTAGGTTGGGACAACAGTCCACGTACCGGCCAAAGCGCGGTAGTTAAAAACAACACGCCCGACAACTTTGAAAAAGGCCTGAGAATGGCCAAAGCCTACGTTGACGCGCACCCTAAACAAGCCCCGCTCATCACCATTAACAGCTGGAACGAATGGACAGAAACTAGTTATCTGCAACCTGACAATGTGAATGGTTACGGCTATTTAAATGCTATAAAGAATGTGTTTGTGGATGGGAAGTAGCGCTTGTAAAGCTTTATTTCAGGAAGCTGACAAAAAGGTGTTAAATTAGAATTTTCTATTCTTAAAAACTATGGCATTTGATCGTGTTGTATATCTAAAAGAAAAAGCGACTTTTTTCGTAGATGAAATTACAGGGAATAACCCAATAGGGCTTGTTGGTTTCAAAACTAAGTTGAAGTATTTTCTTTCTACATTAAATAATGATTTAGACAAAAGACAGTTTATTAAATATTCTTTAGAAATCTTGCTCGGTTTAACGGAAGAGAAACAAAAACAATTTAAAGACTTTATATATGTTTTAAGTGGCACTGATATTTGATAATCAATTTCTTTTTGCCAATCTATTATGAATAGTAAGTATGTAGTCTGATTTATTTGTAAATATATTCAAATCCAGCAACAGCTTCGCCATCATCAACTAGACCATTAACACTTTTCATGAATCATCAAATATTTCATATTCACTAAATCTTCATGTAATAATTTTTACTGATATTTAGGTCATAACTAATTGAAAAACACTATGAAAAAAGTAACGGGTATTGGAGGCGTATTTTTTAAATGCGCCGATCCGAAAGCAATGAACGACTGGTATGCCAAAAACCTGGGCCTGCCAAGCGGCGAGTACGGAACAACATTTGAATGGCGGGAAAACGACGACCCTTTAAAAACAGGTTCGACAAGCTGGTGTACATTCGCAAGCGATACAAAATATTTTAACCCTTCGGACAAGCCGTTTATGATCAACTACCGGGTAGAAAACCTGGCAGAGTTGGTAGAAGAATTAAAAAAAGAAGGTGTACAAATAGTCGATGAAATTGCTGAGTATGACTATGGCAATTTTGTACACGTCCTTGATCCCGAAGGCAATATTATAGAGCTTTGGGAACCAAAAGATTAATTATAAGTTTAGCAACATCCCACATGGCTAAAAAAATAATAAATTAGCCATAAAGTAAAAATGCTCATAGCTAAAATAAGTAGCATTAATCTAAATGGAGTCCAAAACATATGCATTATTAATGATAACAAATATACTTAGAGTTATCAGATAACCACTTGCATAAGCAGTGACTTTTGTTAATGATTCTCTTACAAATCCCTCAAATACTTAAACACCACCCCGGCATAAAACAACATAAATATGGCGGCGATAATGGCTATTTCTGTTATCGCTTTAATGATATGATCCGGGCCGCCGCTCGCCATGGTGCCAAACACTGCAACTCCTACCGCGCCGGCTGCCTGCCTTGTGGTATTTAATACCGCCGACGCAATGCCCGACCGGTTGGTTTTAACTGTTGCCAAGGTTCCCGTAGTCATGGCTGGTACGGCTACACCCATCCCCAGCGGCATGGCAAAAAAGGGCAGCAGCAGTTGCCAGTAAGGCGTACCCTGTTTGGCTAAAAGCAAGCTGGCAAAGCCGATAGAGAACACCAATAGCCCCAGTAGAATAGGCACACGGATACCGTATTTATCCATAATAAAACTGCTGGTAATGTTGGCTATTAAAAAGCCACCGGTTAAAGGCAGAAATGCCATCCCGGCCTCAATTACCGAGTAATGCAATACTTCCTGCAGATACAGGCTCAGCACAAATACCGTCCCGTAGTAAGCGCCGTTAAAGGCCATCCCCAGACCAATAAACACGTTAAAATTGGTCGACTTAAACAGGTCGAGCGGCAAAATGGGCGATTCGGCTACCGACTCGCGCCATAAGAATAACCCCAGCATTACGGCGCTGAATATGATCCCGCCATAAATAAAAGGCGACTGCGCGCCCAGGTTATGCCACTCGATAATGGCTGCTATAAAGGCGGTAAGTGCCAGCATCCAGATAAACTGGCCTGGGATATCAAATCCGCGCTTCTCGTTTTTCTTGCTGTCCATTAAATAGATGCTGCAAAGCAAGCCGGCAAGGCAAATGGGGATGTTAACCAGGAAGATCCACCGCCAGCTGCTGATGTGGATAAGCAGGCCGCCCAATACCGGTCCGGCTGCGATAGAGATACCGCCGCCGGCAGTCCAATAAGCAACGGCACGCGCGCGTAACTTTGGTTCGTGGGCAAAGGTGTTGTTAAGGATGGATAATGAACTGGGGATCATGATAGCAGACCCCACACCCTGCAAAGCCCGAAAGCCAATTAAAACTTCCGGACTCCATGCGATACCGCAACCAACAGAAGCAATACCAAATATCAACAGTCCTAACTGGAACAAGCGCTTTGAACCCAGCAAGTCGCTCATGCCACCTGCGGATAGCATCAGTACCGCGAAGGCTATGGTGTACGCATCAACTATCCATTGCAACGTGCTGATACCCGCGGTAAAGGCCCGGCCTATTTGCGGCAAAGCAACATTAACAATAGAGACATCCAGTTGCGATACCACGAAGGCCAGACTGGTGGTAAATACCACGAACCAAAAACCGGTTTTAGCGTTTTTCAAAGCGGTGTGTGTTAGAAGCGGCAAAGGTAGGCAACAAATGGTATTGCCCATCACTAAATTAGGATGTGCCGAAATTATGACGCAAACAAAATAATTTAAAATGTTTTATATAGCTGATCGTCTACCTAAATAAAGACGCGCGACTTATAACAAGAGATCATGAAAATTAAAGTAATTATTACAGGGGCCACAGGTATGGTAGGCGAAGGCGTACTGCTGCATTGCCTGGATAACCCGGATGTAGAACAGGTGCTGATAGTAAACCGCAAACATTACGACAGGCAGCATCCTAAGCTAAAAGAACTGCTGGTACCCGATTTTATGGATCTGACTAAAGTAACCAATCAGCTTAAAGGTTATGATGCTTGTTTCTTTTGCGCGGGTGTAACTTCTGTAGGTAAGAAAGAACCTGAATATACTCATCTCACTTATGATGTCACCCTCAGCTTCGCGCAAACTGTCGCGGGCTTAAATCCTGATATGGTATTTACCTATGTATCGGGCAGCAGTACAGACAGTACCGAACAAGGATCGACCATGTGGGCACGTGTAAAGGGTCGTACCGAAAATGCTTTGTTCAAATTGCCCTTTAAAAAAGCCTATGCTTTTCGCCCCGGTATTATGAAACCTGTAGACGCACAGCAAAGCCTGAAAGGTACTTATCGCTGGTTTATCTGGCTGTACCCGGTGGTACATTTCTTTGCGCCAAAATCTACGCTTACATTAAACGAAGTGGGGCAGGCCATGATCAATTGCGTTACCAAAGGATATGCTAAATCTGTTTTGGAGATTGAGGATATCAGGGAGTTGGCTAAAGATTAAAGAGAATTATTTTAGCATATTCACTAATTTTTTATTCCACTTCTCCTGTTCGGCAAGATCTCTGCTATGCATGGTTTCATTATCATAGTCGCCATCCATTTTACCGTACTTCTGAGTCAATTCATGGAACTTTTGCCCAACCTCAGTTCGCCAGTTATCCGTAAAGGTAAATGTCAGCATTTCTTTTTCTATTAGGTTAGCAGCAATGTATGCAATGTAAACATGACCCTGTTCGTGCTTTAACATGCGTTGTACTGTGTTTTCAGGTACAAGCGCTGTATTCCAAAAGCTACCGGGTTGATACATTTCTACCTTTGTTTTAATACCAACCTGGAATTGATGAGGATCCTTTTGTATTACAGTATCTATCCTGAAATACACCCTTGAATTTGTATAAATAGGGAAAGGCGCATTTTCCGGAATTTTACCTTTGTAATCTTCAACTTTTAATAAAGGTATTTCGTCTAATTTGTGTTGTGCATGCGCATAAACTGTGAATGTTAATAGTATTACGCACAGCCACAATTTCTTTAATATAATTGTAGACATATATTTATTATTTCTTAGCAAATTCGGTAGCTTCTTTATTTAGCTGACCAGCCGATGGTGTGCTGCTATTATTGATCACGATGCGGTATTTAAAAGTAACAGATTCGCCCTTTTTCAACATAAAGTTTTTTTCGGATTTACCATTGGTAAAGATCTTTTCGCCCAGTGGATTGGCTGCAAAAAGCCCATACCCCCGAGCATGCCAAAAGGTAGGGTAATTAGGGTTTTTAGGGTGATCGATAATAGCGACACTCACCGAATCTGCGCCTATTTTACCATATACCTTGCACCAAACGCCGCGGGTGCTCCAGGCATCGTCGCCGGTTTTGCCGGCGCTGGTTAAATAGTTGCCATTGGCCAGGTTATCAGTACCGCCTTTTACAACGGTTACAATGCCCTTATCGTCGGTGAATTTCTGATCCTCTTTGGTGGGGATCTGCAGCTCATGCGCCAAGCGCAGGCCAAGCATGCCGTCTTTGGCATCGTTAAACTTTACATCGGTATTTGCTTTCAGGGTAGTGGTGCGGTCTATGATGCGTTGATTAGCCGTGCCGCTAAATTCAAATTGGGTGGTCTCTTCTAATAGCACATCGTTGGCTTGGTTTGTCCAGTTGGCATGGTAAGCTAACAACCCGGTTTTGCCGCTTTTAGTTTCTAATACCTTATCGGTTTTTATCCAGCCGTAGCCGCTCTTTTTAGCGGCGGGGATAGCATAACTGTTGTTCCAGAAATCAAGCCCGTTAACATTCTCGTAATTAAACCACAGGCCGATATGATGCGGATGGTCGGTAGGGTCACCGTCGCGCTTATCCAGCGGAAAACTGCGGGTAACCACAGTGCCGGCGGCATCGCGAATAGGGTACAAAACAGGTTTTTCTAAATTATCCGGGTATAAAAAGCTGGTGAACGGTTTGCCGCCTATGGCGATATCCACTTTTTTATTATTTGCTGACGGGGTAACTGTAACATTTTGTGCGAATGCCATGCTTGATACCAATAGCATAATTCCGAGAGTTATTAGTTTGCTGTTCATGGTTATTTTTTTTAATTAACCATGTCATTTCGAAACGAAGTGAGAAATCTTATACGATATACTAAGGATCGCTTGTATAAGATTTCTCCTCGTTCCTCGTCGAAATGACAATAGTTTTTAATATGACAACGTTTTTTAATGAAATTACGCTTTAATATCTCCCCACTTAAACACTTTGCCGTTTGCCATAACTTCCTGCGTTGCTTCGTCAAAGGTGGCTTTGTAGCCGGTATGCACAGCCGCGTTGGTCATGATATTGGCTATCGAGTGGCTGTAACCGGCTTCAACCGGTGCGTTGGGTTGCTGGCGGCTGCGTACGCATTCCATCCAGTTGCGTACGTGGTTTGAGGTCAGCACATCGCCGCCTGTATTGGCAGATGCTACTACATGCTCGGTATTTTTCAGGCTGATCTCTGGCAGTAAATTAGCCTTCATACCCATTGGCGCGGCCATTTTTTCTGTCAGTCCGCCTACAGGCGAGATCTTGTTGGTGATCAGGTTCAGTTCGCCGCCGTTAGAGTAATAGATCTCGGCAGGGTTCTCGTCGCCGTTGTGCATGCGCGAGCCAAACGTCACCTGGAAACCTGTCGACGGATCATCCAGCGGGCCGTAATCAAACGCGGCCATCAGGGTATCCCAGTTGCGACGGCCATCTTTCCACATATAAATGCCGCCATTGGCCACTACGCTGCGCGGATGTTTTAACCCGCTAAACCAGTGTACAGTGTCTATCTGGTGGCTCATCCATTGCCCCGCCAGGCCTGAAGAGAATGGCCAGAACAAACGGAACTCCAGATATTTACGCGCATCGAACGGCTCGTAAGGGCGGTTCATGATAAAGCGTTTCCAGTCGGTATCTTTTTCTTTTAAAACGTTCAGCAGTTCAGGTCTGCGCCAGCGGCCCGGTTGGTTAACGTTCCAGGTCAACTCAACCATGGTTATCGGCCCAAACTTGCCTGATTTTATAAAATCGTCAGCCGCATGATAATTTGCCCCGCTGCGGCGTTGAGAACCTATCTGTACGATCTTGCCTGTTTCTTTCACCGCTTTAAGCGCTGCACGCGCATCTTCCATAGTTTCGGCAAAGGGTTTTTCTACATAGGCATCGCAGCCGGCATGTACAGCCTCAATGGCATGGCGAGCATGCTGGAAATCGGCGGTACTGATAAACACGGCGTCGACGGTTTTGCTGCCATATAGTTCCTCATTATTGCGGTACGCCTTTACATCGTTCTGCATCTTTTCCTTCCAGATGGCTGCCCCTTCTTCGCGACGCTTATTCCAGATATCTGATACGGCTACCACCTCAAAGTTAAGCTCTTTGTAATGATTCATAAAGCTGGGGATATGCGAGCTGCGGTGGCGGTCTGAAAAGCCAACCACACCCACCCTTACGCGGTCGTTAGCGCCTATAACACGTTTATAACTTTTAGCGCTTAAGCCGGTTTTGGCAAACATTACACCGGCACCGGCAATTGATGCCTGCCTGATAAAAGTACGACGGGATTTTTCCATACAGGTTAAGATATTTGATTAATTGGTTTTGTGCCGGTATGTGAACCCGGCCTAAATCAAATATCTATTAAAATAAATAAAAAACGCCTTTTGTAACTTAAAAAGTACGCACACGTTTGCGGTGGATTTATGTTCACACGTTCAATTCCCTCCCTTGGGAGGGGTGTGTAGGGCGTAGCGGCGGCAGGGAGGGGTTTAGCGGCTTTATTAAACCCCTTCCTCCTCCTTCCCCAAGGAAGGAATCGCGCAGCCCAGGCTCATTTTTTGCCTATTGCGTCAATACCTCACCCACCCACTGGTTATGCGCGGCCTCTAAGCGCTGTACAATATCCGGGTGCTGGTCGGCAACGTTATGTTTTTCTGATGGGTCGTCTTTCAGGTTCACCAGGAAATAGTTTTGGCTGTTTAGTTCTTCTTTTTTTGCTTCAAAAGGGCTGTGCATTAGTTTCCAGTCGCCGTCAAGTACAGACCATTGCGGGTTATTTTTACCGCCCTGGCTTTGCCAGTGAAACTGATGGTGCGGTGTTTTTGCCTGTTCGGAATTAATGATGGGCTGCAGGCTCTCGCCGTCAATTTTACGGGCCGGCAGTTTAATATTGCAATAGGCTGCAAGGGTAGGGAACCAATCAATATTGGTAGCCACCTGTGTGCGTACCTGGTTAACAGGTACGTGGTTTTTCCAGCTGATGATAGCCGGAACTCTAACTCCGCCTTCAAACAAACTAAACTTTGATCCTCTGAAAATCCCTGCCGAACCGCCGCCGCCAAAGGTGCGTTCCTCCATTGAAAATCCTTGGTCCGACTGGAAAACGATGATGGTATTTTCACGCAAACCCAGTTCGTCAAGCTTTTTCAGCAACAGGCCTATTTTCTCGTCCATGGTGGAGATACTGGCGGCATATTTATCGCGCGGCGATGGCAGGTTCTTGTAGTAGTCCAGCCATTTCTTTTCGCCCTGTAACGGGTAGTGCGGATTGTTAATAGCCCAATATAAAAAGAAAGGCTTGTCTTTGTTCTCGGTTAAAAACTTGTCCGCTTCGTCAACCATCAGGTCAGGGAAATATTTGCCGGCTTCGTAGATCTCTTCGCCGTTTTTCCAGAGGTCGTGGCGGTTAGGGCCATCCCAGTAAAAGAAGTGCGAATAGTTATCAATACATCCGCCCATAAACCCGAACGAATAATCAAAACCCTGCGCGTTTGGCTCGGTTTCCTTGGTATAGCCTACGTGCCATTTACCAATGTGCGCGGTTTTGTAGCCTGCATCTTTAAATAACTCACCCATGGTATATTGCGAGCCGGGCATACCTGCCTCGCCTTCTTTGGATGAAGCCATTACCGCCAGTCCCGCCCGTTGCGGGTACCTGCCGGTTAATAGCGAGGCCCGCGATGGCGAACAAATAGGCGCCGCCGCGTAAAATTGTGTAAACCTTACACCGCTTTTTGCTAGTGCATCCATATTAGGGGTGTACAGATCTTTTGATCCGTAGATATTCATATCGGCATAACCCTGGTCATCGGTATAAATAACAATAACATTGGGGCGTTTGGCAGCTTGCTTTTTGGCAGGTGTGTAGCCTAACGAGGCTAAGCCGATAGCGGCGATTACGATAACAGGCAGGATAGTTTTTTTCATGGCAGGTAGATTTTTGTCACGGATATAAAATCCGGGTTAAATCTACTGAATTAATAGAATTTATTTATACCGGTTTTTGCCTGAAAACAAGGCTCAGTTGTTGGTAAAGTTCGGGGTGCTTTTGTTTGAACTGTTCGGGTTTCTCAAAAAAGTATTCGGACGCTACGGCTAAAAATTCGGCCTCGTTGGTAATGGCGTATGGGTTAATGTCTGATTTTCCGTCTCTTATCCGGTGCATTTCGCGGTGCATCAGGCTAAGCCAGGGTGCGGCATATTGGTGTTCCATTAGTTGTTCGGGTACGCCATCTGTTGCCCCGTCTGATTTATCAACCAGGTGTACAAACTCATGTATGGCCGTGTTTTCCTTGCCCGACATGGGCGAAAACCCTTTGAGTAATGACGGACGTGAAAGGATCATTTGTCCATTCATATAACCTGTCCCAACCATGCCCTGGATATTGCGGCTGCCGCCCTCAAACTGGTACTCGTGATCGAAGGTATCAGGGTATAGGATCACGTTGGTTAAATTGCTGTATTCCCAATCGCCCAAACCAAAAACCGGGATCACCGCGCTCGATGCAACAAGGACCCTGTCCACATCGGTTATCTCTGTACCCACACCTTCGATATTTACATTTTGCAGGAAGACAGACACCTGCGACTCGAACCTTTTCTTTTCGCTTTTGCTCAGCTTATGGTAATAGTTGACATGGCTATCCAGGATAGAAATAAGTGATTTGTCCAGCTTTTGTAATACCGATGGGTTTGGCTTATTCCTTTTATGAAAAATGATCCAGGCTATAAGGGCGATAACAGGTATTACAATAACAAAGTACATGGTTTAAGATGAGGGATTATGAAGCTATTTATCTTTTTGGTAGATCAAAAAATGCTGGATCGGTAAAAACTCGCCATCGGTAACCAGGTGGAAGCCGTTGGCCTTAAATTCTTTATTTAGCTGGGAAATACTGGTTTTGTGCAATTCTTTGATATCTATGGTTGGGTCTTCGGCGCGGTACTCCAATAATAATATCTTACCACCGGGTTTTAATGAGCGCTTAATAGCCTGCAGCATTTCATGCGGATAAGATAGCTCATGGTACACATCAACCATCATGGCAAGGTCGACGGTATTGTCGGGCAGGTTGGGCGATTTCTCGGCACCCTTTACTACGATGACGTTATTCAGTTTAAGCTCTTTGCTGCGCTTTTCTAAATAATCTATCGCGCTTTGCTGTATCTCTACCGCGTAAACTTTGCCCTGCGGTACTTTGGCCGCAATGGGGAAAGTATAATAACCTGTGCCCGCGCCTATATCAGCTACTACGCTATTGGCTGTAATAGGCAGTTTTGATATGGCCAGTTTGGTGTTTTCTTCTTTATCTCGCGTGTTGCGTTCAAGCCAGGCAGCCCCTTCAAAGCCCATTACCTGTGCAATTTCGCGGCCTTTGTAAAACTTGCCTGTACCATCCGGCGAGGCGGTTTTGTAAGTGTAAACAGAATCATTTGCCGGATGCGATTGCGCAGACACTTTTATCGCCGAAAGGCAAATCAAAGCAAATAATAAGGGCCTGAGTAATTGCATTAACATACAAGTAAAATTAATGTTGTTTTGTTTCAATTGCCATGGATAATATGATCTGCTGCGTATATTTATTTTACCAAGATCAAACCAATGAAGAAAAGCCTTTATTTAATGGTAATAAGCTGCCTGTTTATTGCCACATCATCTTTCGGGCAAGCTGCAGCCGGTATACCGCACGGCCGGATGGTCAATTTTATTTACACCGAAAGTAAGATCTTCCCCGGCACGCAGCGACAGGTTGATATTTATATTCCTGAGCAGATAGATGCCACGAAACCTGCCTGCCTGTATGTTCAGCAGGATGGCTTTGACCCAAACTCGGGCTTTAATCTGATCCTGGATACGCTGATAGCCCATAAAGAGATCCCGGTAACCATAGGCATTTTTATTAAGTCCGGTTATGTTAATCCCGCAAACCCAAAAACAATAGGGCGGCCTAACCGCGGGTTTGAATATGACGGCGTGGGCAATAATTATGTGCGTTTTTTAACAGAAGAAATCATCCCTTATGTTAAAGCTAAATACAAATTAAACCTTAGCGACAGCGGTAACGACCATTGTATTGCCGGTGCCAGCAGCGGGGGCATCTCGGCCTTTAACACGGCCTGGCAACGTCCTGACGTTTTTAGCCGGGTGTATTGCAACAGCGGCAGCTTTGTTTCTTTTCGTGGCGGTAATGAGTACCCAACCCTGGTGCGGAAAACAGAGCCTAAGCCAATCAGGTTTTATATGACGGCCGGTACTTATGATATGGAAAACTGCGCCGGCGACTGGACGCTGATCAACCAGGAGATGGATAAGGCCCTGAAGTTTTCGGGCTACGATTATCAGTTCCACTTACTAAATGGCGGCCATGTTACGGGCTACCGCGAGCATTTTGCCGCCGCCATGCGTTACCTCTGGAAAGGCTGGCCCGAGCCGGTTAAAGCAGAGACAGGTGCGCCACGTGTAAATGATATTATTCTGCCGGGCGAGGGCTGGCAATTGGTTAAGTCAGGGTTTAGCCAGGTTTACGGGCCTGCCTGCAATAAAAACGGTGAGGTGTTTTTTGCTAACCCGGCCGATGATAAGATCTATCGTATTGGCAATGATGGCAAGCTGTCGGTATTTGCGGCTAATACAGGGCATTGTAATTCGCTCTCGTTTGGTGCCGATGGCGGGTTATATGCTGCATCTAAAAGCGCCGGCAAAATTATGCGGTATACTGATAATGGTAAAGCCACGTTATATGCGCAAAATATTAAGGCCGGATATATTTTGGCCCGACCAAACGGTGGGTTGTATGCAACTACGGCAGCTACGACCGGTGAACCCTCAAAAGTCTGGCTGATAAAAGATGGTAAAAAGACCGTAGTTGACGCAGGCCTTAAAGCCGCCAGTGGTATTGCTATGGCGCCCGACCAATGGCTGCTTGCTGTGGCCGACCGCGATTCGCATTGGGTGTATAGTTATACCATTGCCGACGATGGCAAGCTGCAAAACAAGGAGCGCCTGTTTTGGCTTTCTGTACAGGATTGGGATGATGACAGCGGCGCAGAATCTGTTTGTTATGACAAAGAGGGCCATGTGTACGCGGCAACCCGATCAGGCGTACAGGTTTGCACGCATGACGGGCCGCTACAGGTTATCTTGCCATCACCCGGCGAGCGGATTACGGGCATGTGTTTTGGTGGTAAGGATATGGATATGCTGTTTGCCTTTTGCGGCGATAAAATCTATCAGCGTAAGCTTAAAACGCATGCGGTAGGTGCTTTTACTCCATGGATGAGCATGACACCCGGCAAATTATAGCCAATGATCATAGCTGAAATTCGATCTGATATCCAAACTATTGAAAGCGATGCAAAGCTGTTTGAGGAGATCAACTTTGATAGCCGTGCAAACGCTATAGATTTTATTGAATTTCACATCATCGACCGTATTGATAGTTTAATACAGCAGTCGGCAATAATTAAAGAACTACGATTATTAAAACAACAGGCCGAAAACCTTAAAACCCAACTCGAGCAGATCGACAATAATTTATTTGCCGGGCTTCGTGAACAGATAAGGGCAGGAGCGTGTAATGGTACGGCGTTCAGAACAGTGATCGATACCTATACAAAGCCCGATAATAAAAGCTATGAACAACCCGGTTATGATAACCTGGATGTTTTTATTAACGGTTTGCTGACTGCTGCAACTATTCCCCGACCTGTAAATGAGCTTGAACCTGAAATGGTATTCTACCAGAAAACGCCGGCGAGGGTTGTATTTGAACTTATCGAAATAGCGCAATTAAAACCCGGGGATGTTTTCTTTGATATTGGCTCGGGATTAGGGCAGGTTCCTTTACTGGTCAATCTGATCAGCGGCATTATCGCCAAGGGTGTTGAATTTGAAACTGCTTGCCATGAATATGCCGTAAACTGCGCTGCAAAGCTAAATCTGCCCAATGTTGAATTTATAAATGCGGATGCCCGTGTGGTTGATTACTCTGCCGGTAACGTATTTTTCATGTACACACCTTTTCAGGGGCAAATGTTGCAGGAGGTAATAAGCCTGCTAAACAAAAAATCCCGACGACGTATCATCAGGATCTATACTTATGGGCCTTGCTCGCCACACGTTGCCATGCAAAACTGGCTTAAGTGTACAAACGGGCAGGGCAATGATATTTACAAACTATATGAGTTTGTAAGCGTATGACCAGCTTTTATTTAAGACGCTTTTGCCAGCAACATCATTCCCGGAACAGCCGGTGTTGCAACCGAAGCTTTTTTGCGTGGCAACCTGTCGCGCTCGGCATATTTTTCGCGTAGCTTGTTGATCATCTCAAAACTAAAGGCATCACTAATGGGTAAATGATATTTACCTACAGTCTTTTCATGCAGTACCAATGTATCTGCCGGGACCTTTAAGTTTTCATGATTGATATGGGTAAGCCCGGTTTTTTGGTCGGTGTCAAATATCACGAACGTATCGATCTTTCTCCCCCTGTCGTCGGTATATATAACCGATGCGTTTTGATTGTAATATTGCATATGTGTTCGTTTTATAGATTAGGCAGCTTGTTTTAACCTGAATTGTTCTAAGTCTTGCATCAACAGTTCTTTTAACTCAATGTCTAATGCCTTTAATAATAAAGTGGCGATAATGTCTGTGTTTTGCATAATGGTAAATTTTATATCGAGATAATTACTAAAACTATGCCACAGGCCCTTTAAAGGGCATTTTTTAACTTTAGGGCATGTTTTCGTCTATTATTACAGACGATTGGTAAGGCAATTTAGAACAGGCACGGCAGGTAAGTTTAAAATTTGTTAATTTAAGGTTATGGATTCGTCGTGGATTTTTAAGTACCACCGTGATATGTTAAAGCAATACGGCCGGGACAACAGCCTTGCCCTTGGCTGGCGCGACCGTAATAGCCAGCTGATACGCTTTGATGCCCTGGCAACCATTGCCGACCTGAACGGGAAAACCATCCTGGATGCCGGTTGCGGCCACGGCGACTTGTTTGCGTTTCTTTTGGAGCGTTATCCGGATATAATGGGCTATTGCGGTGTTGATTTTATCCCCGAGATGATCACTGCCGCGCGCAGCCGTTTTACATCGCCAACAGCCTCGTTTTGGCCGGTAAGCTTTATGTCGCCGGATCTGCCCGTGCATGATTACGTGCTGGCCAGCGGATCGCTAAACTACGCAAGCGCCGACCCTGCTTACATTTATAAAGCTATCAATAGATTGTTTGAATTGTCGCGGTTCGGTATTGGCTTTAATTTATTGCGCAAAGTTCCTTATGAAGGCTTGCTGGTAGCCTATGATCCCCAAGATATAGTTGCATCTTGTCGCACATTAAGCGATAATGTGGTACTGGTAGATGATTACGATACCGAGGATTTTACGGTGTTTGTTTACAGATAGGGATTAAACAGCGATCTTTGCCGTACATTTAATGGCAACTATGGAACAAACCGATATTAAGGACCTGATAAAAGAAGCACTACACCTGCTAAAAAACAACATTGTAATTGCGTTCCAAAACGAAGGCGACACCAATTTTGATAACGAAATTGAAAACCTGGCGCAGGTTATTACCAATATGACCGCAAACTTAGAAGAACTGGCTTTCAACGCCGGCCGGATGCAGGAAGATAACGGGGAGTTTACCTTTGAAGATTTTGAAGATTTTCAGGGTAGTTGATAAGGCTACCACTGTCCGAAGTTATAAATTTCGGACAGCGGGTAAGTTTGAAGCTTATTTAATGCTACATCTCACCACAACCGCTATGCATCATTTATTGCATACTGAAAGACTCTCAAAGCAATTTCTTGAGCGCTAGGTTTAATATCTATCCTTTTAAGCCAACCATCTAAAAATTCTTTAACTATGTCAACCTCCAATAAATACAAATAATTGATATTATTTTTTTGTATCGATACGTTGGCGCTATCTTCTCCTTCAAATAAGGCTATTTCAGAATTGATAGATAGCTCACTCTTTTGAAAAATAACAAATTTGTCGTCAACATCATCAATAACCTTTATTAAATCTTCAAGTATCATTTCTTTTTTTTACAAAAATAATTTTATTTATACTGCTGTCCGAAGTTTATAACTACAGTAAAACAATTGCTTACACCCTTACTTGTCTCTCCGCTGTTCGAAGTTTATAACTTCGGATGACTATGCCGGTAGTTTGCAACTACAGTAAAAAACAAAAGTCTCGGATCACCCACACCTTCCACAACTGTTGTAAGTATTATTCGCCGCCACCGCTGCGGTCAAATGCCCTTTCTTTGCAGAATAGTTCGAAGTTAAAAATGCACTTTTATATTTATTGTGTATTTTTGAATAACAATCGCGAAAAATGACAACTATAGATTCTGCTTTAGAGAGCGTTATGGAACTTGACTTTAAGTCGAGAGAGATTTTGCTGGAGATATTACAAAAAAGACAGGTTGAAGCTCGTCGTAATAAAATGGCTAAAACGGCCAGTCAAACTTTAAAGGAGTATCAAGCAGGAAAACTACAACCTTTAACAGCTGATGAAGTGGTTAAAAAACTAAACTCGCTGTAACCACGCCATGCCTTCAGAGCGGAAATTGGTTTTATCAAAAACGTTTGAAAAATCCTATCAAAAGTTCACCAATAAGAATAAGTCACTAAAAGCATCTATCGCGAAAGCGTTAATCAAATTACAAAAGGATGCTTATGACCCGGCTTTGCGAACGCATAAATTAAGCGGGAAATTAGCTGCCTACCTGGCATGTTCATGCGGTTATGATTGCCGTATAATCTTTGTTATTGAAAAGGACCTTAATGATAGCAGTATCGAAAATATAGTATTATTAGACATCGGTACTCACGATGATGTATATTAAAAAGGCTGAAGACCATCCCCGGGCATAGTAATTTACAATTGCTTACACCCTTACTTGCCCCTCTCTCCAAATTTTCGTATCTTTGAATACACCCGGCGCTCGCATTCTGCGCGCAAATCAACACAATTATTTCAAATATCTTTTTGCTTAGTTCTTTGAAGGATTTTATTTAATGCATTGATTGTCAATATGTTAAATCGAAACATTACTACCGGTATAAGGCCTGATACCCGAAAAATGCCACTTTTTACTACCGGCATAATGCCCGATACCCGAAAAGCGGCCTTTTTTACTACCGGTAAAAGGCATGATACCTGAAAAGTGATGTTTTTTACTACGGGCAAATGGCTTTACACCCGTCAAACAAAAAGGCCCGGGATTATTCCCAAGCCTTTTACAATTGTTGTAAGTTAATTATCGTTATGCAGTTATAAAACCGCTTGTCCATTCGTCTTTATCAATGATATTGATAGTTATTTCAAAGCCTGCTTTTGCGTCTTTAAATCCTGGGAGCGTTTCTGTTCTTGCTTGCGCTGCTTTTGCCTTTTCTTCCGAACTATATACACCTATCAGTTTAACATCCTCGCCGCTGATAAGCCTCTTGTCAAAATGTGTATGGTATAATAAATATACTTTGGTCATGACAAACTATTCGCCGCCGCCACTGTGGTCATGTACCTTTTCTTCGCGGAATAATTTTGCACTAAAAAAATCATTATTCATACGGCTGATGTTGGTCAGCGTAATTTCTTTAGGGCATTCGGCCTCGCATGCGCCGGTGTTGGTGCAGTTACCAAAACCTTCTTCGTCCATTTGGGCTACCATGCTTTGCACGCGGCTCCAGCGCTCAGGCTGTCCCTGTGGCAACATACCCAATTGTGATACCTTGGCTGATACAAATAGCATTGCCGAAGCGTTTTTACAAGCCGCCACGCAAGCACCGCAACCTATACAGGTGGCCGAGTTGAAAGCTTCGTCGGCAATAACCTTAGGGATAGGGATGATGTTTGCATCAGGCACGCCACCGGTATTTACCGACACATAGCCACCCGCCTGTTGGATCCTGTCGAACGCCGAGCGATCAACCGCCAGATCTTTTATTACCGGGAAAGCTGCCGCGCGCCATGGCTCTATGGTGATGGTTTCGCCGTCATGAAAGCTGCGCATGTGCAGCTGGCAGGTAGTGATGGCACGTTTAGGGCCATGCGGGCGCCCGTTAATATATAATGAACACATACCGCAGATACCTTCGCGGCAATCATGGTCAAAATGTATGGGCTCATCACCTTTATGGATCAGGCTCTCGTTCACCACGTCCAGCATTTCAAGGAAAGACATATCAGGCGAGATATTCTCGGCCTTATAGCTTACCATTTTACCTGAACTGTTAGCATCTTTTTGACGCCAAACTTTCAGGGTTAAATTCATATTACCACTCATTATTTGTAGCTCCTTTGTGTTAGGTGAACAAATTCAAATTCTAATGTCTCTTTATGTAATTCTTCAGGCTGATTGTCGCCTTTATATTCCCATGCACCTACAAACGCAAATACATCATCGTTACGCAGGGCTTCACCTTCTTCGGTCTGCGATTCTAAACGGAAGTGGCCGCCGCATGATTCTTTACGCATCTGGGCATCATCAACCATTAACTCGCCCAGTTCAAGGAAGTCCGCAACACGGCCGGCTCTTTCAAGCGACGCGTTTACTTCTTCGTTAGCGCCTATCACAATAGCGTTCTTCCAGAAGTCGGCACGCAGGGCCTGGATCATGCCTTTAGCTTTGGTCAAGCCTTCTTCAGTACGCGCCATGCCGCAGTATTCCCACATAATATGACCAAGATCGCGGTGATATTCGTTTACTGTTTTGGTACCTTTCAGCGCAAGCAGCTTAGCAATGCGGTCGGTTACATCCTTTTTAGTTTGTGCAAAAGCAGGATGGTTGGCATCAACCGGTTTTGGGCCGATGGTAGCTAAATAGTCGCCTAATGTATATGGTATCACAAAATAACCGTCAGACAATCCCTGCATCAATGCCGAGGCACCTAGGCGGTTTGCGCCGTGGTCAGAGAAATTACATTCGCCCAAAGCATAGAGCCCCGGTACGTTGGTGCTTAAGTTATAGTCAACCCAAAGGCCGCCCATGGTATAGTGTACGGCAGGGTAAATACGCATAGGTTGTTTGTACGGATCCTCATTAGTGATCTGGTAATACATATCAAACAGGTTACCGTATTTGGCAGCTACTGCTTCCTGTCCAAGGCGTTTTATTGCGTCGGCAAAGTCAAGGAAAACGGCAAAGCCCGATGTGCCTACACCACGGCCTTCATCAGCCATTTCTTTAGCGTTACGTGATGCAACGTCGCGCGGAACAAGGTTACCGAATGATGGATATTTTCTCTCTAAAAAGTAATCGCGGTCTTCTTCTTTTACCTGGTCGGCAGTTAATTCTTTTTTACGCAGTTTTGCCGCTACCTCAACAGTTTTTGGCGCCCAAACACGTCCGTCGTTACGTAACGATTCAGACATCAGGGTTAGCTTAGACTGGTGATCGCCGCTTACCGGGATACAGGTTGGGTGGATCTGGGTATAGCATGGGTTGGCAAAAAATGCACCGCGTTTGTGCGCGCGCCAGGCGGCAGTAACGTTTGATCCGATGGCGTTTGTAGACAAATAGAATACGTTACCATAACCACCTGTACATAATAACACCGCGTGGCCGCTGTGTGTATCAATCTCGCCTGTAACCAGGTTACGGGTAATGATGCCTTTTGCATGGCCGTCGATAGTAACCACGTCCAACATTTCAGACCGGGTATACATTTTTACCTTGCCTTTGTGGATCTGGCGGTTCAGTGCCGAGTAGGCACCTAACAATAATTGTTGTCCTGTTTGTCCCCTCGCGTAAAACGTACGCGACACCTGCGAACCACCGAACGAACGGTTATCCAGCAAGCCGCCGTATTCGCGGGCAAATGGTACGCCCTGTGCAACGCACTGGTCAATAATATTTACAGACACTTCTGCCAAACGGTAAACGTTTCCTTCGCGGGCACGGTAATCACCACCTTTAATGGTATCATAAAACAGGCGGTAAACGCTGTCGCCGTCGTTCTGATAATTTTTTGCTGCATTGATACCACCCTGCGCAGCAATAGAGTGCGCGCGGCGCGGACTATCCTGGAAACAAAATGCTTTTACATTATAACCCAACTCGGCCAGCGATGCTGCTGCTGATGCGCCCGCTAAACCGGTACCTACAACTATTACGTCGTATTTACGCTTATTGGCAGGGTTAACCAGCTTTAAGTTAAATTTATGCTTGCTCCATTTTTCGGCTAATGGGCCCTGCGGAATTTTAGCATCTAAACTCATATTTTTTATTTTAGAGTCAGGAGTCAAGAACCAGGAGTCAAGATATTTTGACTTGGTTTTAGCTTCCCTATGTCTTTAATTTTTTTGTCTTGAATCTTGATTCTTACCTCTTGATTCTACTACTTACTTATACTTTGAAAAAAATAAACTACCGGCATCAATGCAAATCCTAATGGTATGATGACCGCGAAAAACCAGGTGCCAATGAATTTAACTACCGGGGTATATTTGCGGTGTGTCCAGCCCAGGGTTTGGAACGCGCTCTGGAAACCATGCACCAGGTGAAATGATAACGAAACCATAGCAATTACATAAATAAGCACATACCACCAGCAGCTAAAGGTTGTAGCAACCTTGGCATGCAGGTCTTTAACCCGTACAATTTCTTCGTCATTTACGGTGGTAACTGAATGTTCGAAAGTTGGGTCAACAGGTTTAAAATCTGCAACCGTACGTTGGTTTGTTAAAACATTGGTGCGGTATTCTTTAAAACCTACGGTATCGGTAAATTTGTATTTATACCAGAAATCGCCCATGTGTATCACAATAAACAGCAATAGGATAGAACCCAGCAGCCCCATGTTTTTTGACGACCATGATGCAGGCGATTTGCTCTGCGACGCGTAAGCCACCGGCCTTGATTTTTTGTTGCTTAATGTAAGGATCAGCGCATAAAAGGCGTGTACTATAATAGCCAGGTACAGTAAATAGGCTATAACTTCTATCGGCGGAAAATGTGTCAAAAAATTGGCATACACGTTAAAGCCGTAACCCTGATCATCTTTAAAAAGGAACAGGTTGCCGCCCAAATGCACTATGATAAAGGTGCATAAAAACAAGCCTGTTAAAGCCATAATAAGCTTTTTGCCCAGCGATGAGTTAAAGGTTTGTTTAATTTCGCTCATTGGTTTATTATAAATGAATATTTACGCAAAAGTATTTATTAAAAGCCAAAAGATATAAATGCTTGATATTAAATAGCAGTGAATTGGCTATTTAGAAACAATCTAAAATTAGCCCGCTTAAAAGTGTAAATTCGGATCCGGTTTTGCTTATAACAGTAATTATATTACTTTAGTAGCAACCAAAATCTATTTGCGTTAGTATGAAATATATCAGTTGCGTATTACTTGTATTATTATTTGCTTCATGTAAGAAAACACAGGGTGATATTGAGATAACAGGCACTGCAAATGGCGTAACGTTTGGTAACGTAATTATCAGGGATCAGGCTAATACAAACGTCTTCAGGACCGATATTGAGCGCGGTAAATTTAAAGTAAAGGAATTTTTACAATACTCGGGTTATTATAAATTTCTGTTTGCGTCAAGCGCTACAAAAGGTACTAACCGCGAGGTAGAAGTGTACCTTGAGCCCGGCACTTATACTGTTAATATCGATCAGAAAAAGATCAACGATTATCCAACCATCACCTCATCTTCACAAATACAAACTCAATTGAGCGCGTATTATACTATTATAGATACTATGCGCCACCAGTCGCGCCAAAAGGTGATCTCTATTAATAATAAAATGAAGAGTATTAATGGCGAGGATATTAAAGCAACGTCTGACATAGGTGCCATCAGTAAGCTGCAGGAAGAAGAGCTAAAGGCAAACCAGGTTGATGAGCTGGAAGGTTTTAAAACATTCATGGCCAAATACCCTGATAACGAGGTAGCTGCACACATCATGAAATCATTAGATTACCAGGATGACCCGGTAGCTTATTATCAATTGTTCCAGAAATTTAGCGACGCTGCCAAAAGCAGTGATGATGGCAAGGAACTTGACGAAAAACTACAGCAACTATCAAAACTTGCACCCGGCAGCCCGGCACCTAATATCGATGGAATGACCAACGACGGTAAGTACATCAACTTTAAAGCCATGCACAAAAAGATCATTCTGCTTGATTTTTGGCGCTCAAGCGATGGTACAAGCCGCGATAATCACGAAAAGATCATTACCCAGCTATCACAGTTAAGCGACAAAGGTTTTGGGGTAGTGAGCGTATCTTTCGACACGGATAAAGAAAAATGGTTGTCGGCGGTTTCTGCCGATAAAATGGACTGGCCGCAAATAACCGACTTAAAAGGCGACGACTCTGCCAACGGCCCAACCTGGGGCATTAAAAGCATACCTTCTTATTACTTAATAGATGGCGACGGTAAAATAGTAAGCCGCATTAATGATTTTGCTGATGTACCCGCCGCTGTTGATGACTATTTAAAAAAGCATTAATCAATAGCCATTACTTTATCTTTCAGTACGGCAAAAATGCGGTCGGTTTCAAGGCTGCGGATAGCTACGCGCCCGGTAAATTTACCAAACGAGGGCAATATGCCCTGCTGTTTACCAAATGCGAAACAGGGCAACGTCAAGCTTTGACGGCCCCTGCCTTTTAGGCTGATACCGGGGTGGATATGCCCGCAAAATACATAACCATCAAGCCCGTTCAATTTTTCTTCGCTTTGCGGATGATGCAGCATGATAAATGGCCCTACTGATAGCGATGTGTGTAATTGCACATTTAATTGATGATAGTGATCATCATGCACAATGTCATGGTTTCCCCTTATCAATATGATCTCCAGTTTTGGGAATTGCTGCCGCCACAGCGCAAACCATTCCCAATCGGCATTCATATCGCTATGGAACAGGTCGCCAAGAAAGATGATCTTTTTTGGGCGGTACTCATGGATCAGGTCTGATAATACGGCCAGGTCATCCTGCTCCATATCACGCGGAACGGCAATGCCAGCTTTTCTGAAATGGCCCACTTTGCCCAAATGTACATCAGCAGCAATCAAAGCATTTTCCTGTTGCCAGTAAATAGCCCGTTGTGGTAATAGTAAAAGATCCTGGTTAAATAATGTAAAAGGAGTACCCGCACTGATCGTCATGATGGATGCAAAACTACTAAAAACCTCACCTAAATCCTCTCCAAAGGAGAGGACTTTCGATGCAGATTATAAATCATTTGGTTATTAAGCCCCTCTCTTTTGGAGAGGGGTTGGGGAGATGTCACTGCTCATAAATATGATCCCGCTTCAACAAACTCACATCAGCCGGAGTAATGTCAACAACAGCACGGATATTGTTATTGGTGATGTTTAATTCGTCCATCATGCTTACCATGTCGCTGTAGTTTGATCTGTCGCTGGGTTTTATCAGTACCATCATTTCTTTGCCTTGCTGCTGTTTTATGCGTGCGCTTTGTTCAAATAATGCTTTTCTTATTCCGTCTTTGCCAAAATTGTCAACTGTGGGTTGCGTTAAAGGTTTGTCGGGCATCCCCATATACCATTCCAGTTTGTTTTTGGCACCTAACAGTACCGTCATTGTGCGGCTTTCAGGCACCGGCATAACATCGCCTTTGTCTGGCATGGTAAGGTCCATCGCGGTCGGCCGTTGCAGGGTGGTGGTGAGAATAAAAAAGGTGATCAGCAAAAAAGCCATGTCTACCATAGCTGTCAGATCTACCCGGGTTGATTTTTTGTTGGTTTTAACACGGCCGCTGTTATTGCCAGCGGCGGGTTTGGTTTCTAACTCTGCCATAAATTTAGGTTTTGTGCCGTAAGGCTGGTTAATAATTCAGGTTTTATTTATTAACGCAATATTGTTGCATTTGTTGTGCGCCTATTCAACTTTCTAAAATCATTTTAAGCACAATGTCTGGGTGTGTAACTTCTCTGCTATAAAGTTGTCAAACAAATGCTATCCATCCGGGTGGCTTTTGGTTTAGGGTATCTTTTTATACATTTAGGCAGCGAAATAAAAATCGCTGCTGATCTCTCAATACGCTATTAATATTTATGAAGAAATTTTACTTCTCTATGCTGTTTGCTTTGGCCCTTGTACAGGTTAAGGCACAAGCTCCCGCAGTTGCGCCTGCACCCGCAAAAGGCAATTATCAACTGGCATCCAAATTCTCGGCCGATAAAATAAAGAAAATGGTTTTCTCCACCGCGGTCGACCCGCATTGGTTAAAGCTCACCAACCGGTTTTGGTACGTGTATGAAACCAGCGATATCAAAAGCTGGTACGTGGTTGACCCGGCCATGCATTCGAAAAAACGGATCTTTGATAACGACAAGTTAGCCGCTGCCATCACCCTAATTGTGAAGGACCCCTTTGATGCGCAGCACCTGCCGATAGAGAATTTGAAATTCACCAAGGATGAAAAGTCTGTACAGTTTGAACTGAAGAGCACCATCGACGTAGTAAAGAAAGACCGTAAGGATAAAAAGGCGGCCGACTCGCTCGAAAAAAAGACTTTCTATTTCACGTATAACCTGCAAACCAATAAGCTTACCGAATTAAAGGATTTTAACAAGGTAAAACCAAAACCCAATTGGGCATCTATAGCGCCGGATAGTTCGGCCATTATCTTCTCTAAAGACTTTAACCTGTATTGGATGGATAAAGAGAACTATAAAAAGGCAGTTAAGAACGAAGAAGACAGTACCATTGTCGATCACCAGTTAACTAAAGAGGGCGTGGAGTTTTATGCTTTCGGCAGTTCGCGGGGCGATGATGAGACCAATTTGGACAAAGAAAAAGCCAAAAAGAAAAGGCGGCCGGCGGGGATTTTATGGTCGCCGGATTCGAAGTATTTTGCCATGGAACGGGTGGATGAGCGTAAGGTGAAAGATATGTGGGTGATCAACAGCATCGCCGACCCGCGCCCTACGCTGGAAACCTACAAATACCATTTACCGGGCGAAAAGGAATCGCCGTTAAATGAAATGTGGCTGTTTGACTTTGGCGCCAAAACTTATAAGAAATTAAACACTGCTTTATTTAAAGATGAGGACCTGGGTATCTGGCGCGCGCCAAGCCTGCAAAAGAATCGTGACGACGAGTTTACGCCATCGGTATGGCTAGGTACCAACAGCAAATTCTATTTCTACCGTACCGCGCGTGATTTAAAACGCATTGATGTATGCAGTGTCGACATTAATACAGGCAACGTAAAAGTGCAGGCCCAGGAGCGCATGAATACTTATGTGGAGATAGCCACACCGGGCCTGATCAACGGAGGCAAGGAACTGGTTGAGTGGAGCGAGCGCGACGGCTGGGCGCATTTTTATTTATATGACGATGCAGGTAATTTAAAGAACCAGATCACATCGGGCTCTTTCCATTGCGATGATATTGTGAAGATAGACGAAAAGAGCCGGGTGCTGTACTTTACCGCGTCGGGCCGTGAGCCGGGCGAGAACCCATACTACGTACACCTGTACCGCATTAATTTAGATGGCAGCGGATTGAAACTATTAGATCCCGGTGCGTTTAACCATAGCGCCAGTTTGAATGATAACCCAAGCTATTTTGTCGACAACTTTTCGAGGGTTAATACCGCGCCTAAATCGATTTTGTATGACAATATGGGCCGCAAAATTATGGACCTGGAAACAGCCGATTTGTCACGCTTAATGGCTGCAGGGTATAAATTCCCTGAGCCGTTTAAGATCAAGGCTGATGATGGTATTACCGATCTGTATGGCGTAATGTATAAGCCATTTGATTTTGACGCTACCCGCAAATATCCCATTATTGAGTACGTGTATCCCGGCCCGCAAACCGAGGCTATCAACGCGTCGTTCACCTCAAGCATGAACTATGTTGACCGCCTGGCGCAATTAGGTTTTATTGTGGTGAGCGTAGGTAACCGTGGCGGCAGCCCCGAGCGTTCAAAATGGTACCATAACTATGGTTACGGCAACCTGCGTGATTACGGCTTGGCCGACAAAAAAGCCGCTGTAGAACAACTGGCCGACCGCTTTAGCTTTATCGATATTACCAGGGTGGGTATTACGGGCCACTCGGGTGGTGGTTTTATGAGCTGCGCGGCTATGCTGGTGTACCCTGATTTCTTTAAAGTGGCAGTATCCGAATCGGGCAACCATGATAACAGCGTGTATAACCGCTGGTGGAGCGAAAAACATAACGGGGTTAAAGAGGTAGTGACCGCCAAAGGCGATACCACCTTCCAATACACGATTGACAAGAACCCCGACATCGCCAAAAACCTGAAAGGTAATTTAATGCTGTCTACTGGCGATATTGATAACAATGTGAACCCGGCCAATACCATCCGTGTGATCAACGCGCTGATAAAGGCCAATAAACGTTTTGACTATGTGCTGTTACCGGGCCAAAGACATGCCTACGGCGATATGACCGAATACTTCTTTTGGCGCAAGGCCGATTACTTTGTACAACACCTTTTAGGCGACTACTCGCAACCTGTTGATATCCTTGAAATGGACCGCGAGATAGAAATGAACGGCAAACGGAAATAATACGCTGTAGAGACGCAATACTTTGCGTCTCTATCAACGCGTTCTGGAGGGTGTTTAAAAAATTTGTAGAGACACAATACTTTGTGTCTCTTTGTGTTTTATTACAATGCCGATGCCGAAGCAATTGTTGATCATCATTCCATGTTATAATGAGCAGGCATCATTACCGGCTTTACTGGCAAACGTGGGTAGCTTGCAAATCCCGGGCTATGAGCTTACCCCGCTGGTGGTTAATGATTGCTCAACAGACAATACTTACGCGGTTGCCAAACAACATGGCGCAAAGGTGCTTGATCTGCCTATTAACCTGGGCATTGGCGGCGCGGTGCAAAGTGGCTTGTTATACGCCGGGCAATATCATTTTGACTTTGCAGTACAAATGGACGGCGACGGGCAGCATCCTCCAAAAGAATTGATCAAACTACTGGCCCATAATGAGGCTACAGGCGCTAACCTGGTTATCGGCTCAAGGTTTATTGAGAAGGAGGGCTTTCAGTCGTCATTTACCCGCAGGCTGGGTATCGGTTATTTCTACTGGCTAACCAGGATATTGACCGGCGTTCATGTTTTTGACAGCACATCCGGCTTTCGTTTGTTTGATAAAAAGGCAATTGAACTGGCTACCGGCTATTACCCCGACGAATATCCCGAACCCGAATCGCTGGTACATTTCTCAAAGGCCGGTTTGCGCATCAGCGAAACTCCGGTAATAATGGCCGGCCGCATGGGTGGTCAATCATCTATCAGAAATTTTGCTTCTTTGTATTATTGTATAAAAGTTACCCTCGCGATGCTTTTTTCAGCGATACGTAAAACCCAATAGCTATGGCCCGGATCCAAATCATCACCATCATTATCAGTTTGCTGTTCCTGCTTTATATTTCAAGGCTGATCATAAAAGGCAAACTGCGCGAAGAGTACTCAATTGTTTGGTGCGTTTGTACGCTGATACTGGTGATCTTCTCCTTTTGGCGCAGCGGATTAGAGGTAATGTCAAAGCTCTTCGGCGTTTACGAAGCGCCTAACCTGGTATTTACAGCCTGCATCTTCGTTATACTGATCTACCTGCTGCATTTAAGCATAGTAGCCTCAAAACTGCACAAGCAAAATAAGCAAATGGCGCAGGATATCGCTTTGCTGAAAGAAAAGGTTTATAGTGAGGATAAGCAGATAGAGAATTAATTTAACATCCTATACTCCTGCGGTGTATGCCCCACGCGCTGTTTAAACAGGCGTGTAAAATGCTGCGGATATTTAAAGCCCAGCTCATACGCCACTTCGCTTACTGATTTATTGGGATCGAAGATCTTTTCTTTGGCGGTATCTATCAGTTTCGACTGGATATATTCCTGTGCCGATTTGCCGGTTTCTTTTTTGATCAGGTCGCCAAAATAATTGGCAGACAGGTTTAGTTCATCGGCACAATAACCAACCGACGGCAGCCCCAGGGTTTGCGGCCTGTCAGATTGGAAATAGTCATTCAGCAAGGTTTCAAAGCGCTCGATAGCCCCTTTATGCGGAATTTCGCGGGTGATAAATTGCCTGTCGTAAAAGCGGGTGCAATAATTCAGGAACAGCTCAATGTTTGAGATGATGAGCGTTTTACTGTGTTTATCAATAGCGTGCTGCAATTCAAACTCTATCTTATCAAAACAATCAAAGATGATCTTTCGCTCGGTTTCTGACAGGTGCAGCGCCTCATGAACATCGTACGAGAAGAAGCTATAATCCTGGATATGTTTACCTAACGATGTGCCGCGGATCAGGTCGGGATGAAACACCAATACCCTGCCTTTCGGCTGGAATTGTTTGCCGTCGCCTTCGCCGCCAAGTAGTTGGCCCGGTGCTACAAAAACCAGCGTGCCTTCTTCGTAATCGTAATAGTTGCAACCATAGCGCAGGTCGCCGCATTTAATGTCCTTTAAAAACACGGTATAAAAACCAAAGCGATAACGGCCTTGCGTACGCGGCAATGCTTTTGACAGGTCTACCACGTTAACCAGCGGGTGCATCGTGGTAGTATTATTAAAGGCACTGTACTGGCTGATGGTATCAAAGCTGATGAAATTTTCCATATGCTGGGTTATTTGCTGATCAAAGATAGGGCATAAACCGGCTTGTTTTATGGGTGCGGAAGCGCATCAGTAATTATGGTAGGGAATACCGTAATCTGTATAAGCCTTAAATAAAAAACAGGCCGCACCTTTGTGCTGTTCATTAATACACATCTGCCAAATAATTAAAATACTGACATGGAAAAAAGAAAATTAGGAAATAGCGGGCTTGAGGTATCGGCCCTGGGTTTAGGTTGCATGGGTTTAAATTTCTCGTACGGGCAGCCGATGGAGAAAAAAGATGCCATTGCCTTATTACGTGCAGCGGTTGAAAAAGGCGTTACCTTTTTTGATACAGCAGAAGCATACGGCCCTTATACCAACGAAGAAATTGTAGGCGAAGCGCTTGCCCCGTTCAGAAATGAGGTAGTTATTGCCACCAAATTTGGATTTAACTTTCAGGATGGAAAAATTGCCGGCGTAAACAGCCAGCCCGCGCATATCAGAGAGGTGGTTGAGGCATCGCTTAAAAGACTGAATATTGAAACTATAGACCTGCTGTACCAGCACCGGGTCGACCCCAATACCCCTATTGAAGATGTAGCCGGCACGGTGAAGGACCTGATCGCCGAAGGCAAAGTAAAACATTTCGGTATGTCAGAAGCGGGCGCGCAAACTATCCGTAAGGCGCATGCCGTGCAACCGGTAACCGCCCTGCAAAGCGAATATTCGTTATGGACAAGAAAGCCCGAAGAAACCGTATTGCCAACGCTTGAAGAACTGGGTATCGGTTTTGTGCCGTTTAGTCCGCTGGGCAGGGGCTTCTTAACAGGAGCTATCAGCGCCGACGCTAAATTTGACAGCCATGATTTTCGCACCCATAACCCGCGTTTCCAACCGGAAGCTTTGAAGGCTAACCAGGCTTTGGTTGAATTGCTGGGTAAGTTTGCTGCCGAAAAAGATGCCACACCGGCGCAGATCGCCCTGGCCTGGCTGCTGGCTCAAAAGCCATGGATAGTGCCTATTCCGGGTACCAAAAAACTGTCGCGGCTTGAAGAAAACATAGGCGCGGTAAATGTTGAATTAACAGCAGACGATCTGCAAAAAATTGATAAGGCCGCGGCCGAAATAAAGATCCTTGGTGACAGGTATCCTGAAACACAGGAAAAAATGACCGGCATATAAAGCAAACACATATGAATAATATAGAAGGAAAAGTAGTAGTAATTACCGGCGCCAGCAGCGGCCTGGGCGAAGCTGCCGCCAAATTATTATCAGAACAAGGCGCTACCGTAGTATTAGGTGCCAGGCGTGCTGACCGCATCGAGGCATTGGCTGATACCCTTAAAGCCAGTGGCGCTAAAGCTTTGGCTATCGCCACCGACGTAACCGATGCCCAACAGGTAAAAGCACTGGTTGACGCGGCCGTTAAAGAATTTGGTCGTATAGATGTGATCATTAATAATGCCGGGTTGATGCCCCATTCGTTACTTGAACGCATGCGCATTGAGGATTGGGACCGCATGATAGATGTAAACATTAAAGGCGTGTTGTACGGCATTGCTGCTGCGTTACCTTACATGAAAGAGCAAAAGTCAGGGCAGATCATTAATGTATCATCCGTAGCGGGGCATAAGGTGCGCGCGGGCGGGGCGGTGTATTCGGCTACCAAGCATGCGGTGCGTGTGATCTCGGAGGGCTTGCGAATGGAGGTTAAGCCTTATAATATCCGCGCCACCATTATTTCGCCCGGCGCGGTTGAAAGCGAATTGCCCAATAGTGTAACCGACAAGGATATGGCAGATAATATTAAAAAGTTTTACGACCAGGTTGCCATCCCCACAGCTTCATTTGCTCGTATGGTAAGCTTTGCCATGAGCCAGCCCGAAGATGTGGATATTAATGAAATACTGTTCAGACCTACGGCGCAGGAGTTGTAATTTCTCTTAACACACTTTGTCATCCTGAGCATGGCGAAGGATCTTATACGCTTTGCCCTAAAGCTTGATAGGATTCTTCTTAATGCCGGCGCAAGTATGCAGCGACGGCATTAGCAGGGAGTACTTGTGCCTTTTGTATAATTTGAAGGCACAAGTAGCCTTTGCCCGCTTGGCTGCCCGACATACTTGCGCCGGCATATATAAATAGATATAACAATCGCATTTTGTACATTTGCACCATGCGCTTGCTTTGTTTCATTCTGTCTGTTTACGTCATCGTGCTTACTGTTAAGCCGTGTTGCGCAGATGATTGCCGTACAGAACAGGCTACAAAAACAGAACAAGCCGGCAAACTGCCCTCCAAAAGTAAAGAGTGCCCAGGTTGCTCACCATTTTTTACCTGCGGTACCTGCGTGGGTTTTGTGGTAGCTAAACCTCTTTCGCTTGATCTCAAATTGATTGCCGAAAGCCCCGCAAAAATTTATGCCGATTACCAACAGCCGCATGTTACGCATGTGCCGCTTTCTATCTGGCAGCCCCCTCAATTAAGTTAATACCCTTTACAGCTTAGGCTGATGTTTTGTATTAACTTTAATTACCATAAATTCATGAAAAAAACGTTCGTGCTTTTAACAGTACTGCTTTATAGTGCAATAGCCTATACGCAAAATACTTTTAAAGCGATAATAAAAGACAGCAAGACCGGCGAAACCCTGATCGGCGCAACCGTATCCGTTCAGGGTACAAACATGGGTGCAGTTGCAGACACCGCAGGCATGGTTACCCTGTTTAAAATCCCCGATGGCAAACAGATTATTAAATACAGCTATATAGGTTATGAAACCCGGCTGGATACGGTAATATTTCCGCTTACACAAAGTGGCCCTGAATTTATCATGCTTAATGCCGTTGGAAAAGGTGATGGGGCGGAACTTGACGCTGTAGTTGTTAGCGCCACACGCAGCAGCCGTACAATAACCAACACGCCTACCCGTGTTGAGGTTATTACCGGCGATGAACTCGACGAAAAAGGCAACATGAAACCCGGGGACATCCGCATGATGCTGGCCGAAAGCACCGGGATCCAGACACAGCAAACCTCGGCCACCAGCGGCAATTCAAGTATCCGCATACAGGGGCTTGATGGCAAGTACACACAGATCATCCGTGATGGCTTCCCCTTGTATTCGGGATTTTCGGGCGGCCTGGGTTTGCTGCAAATTGCCCCGCTTGACCTGAAACAGGTAGAAGTAATTAAAGGCTCGTCTTCTACGCTGTATGGCGGCGGGGCAATTGCGGGACTGGTTAACCTGGTTTCTAAAACGCCGGAAGATGAACGCCACCTGGATTTTTTGTTAAACGGCACGTCTGCCCTGGGGCTGGATGCAACCGGTTTTTACTCGCAGAAATTTAAAAAGCTGGGCATCACCTTGTATGGCGGCTATAATCATGGTACACCTTATGATCCGTCAAATATCGGCCTGTCTGCCATCCCGAGGTACAATCGATATACGTTAAACCCCAAACTGTTCTTTTATTTAAGTGACAAGACAACGTTAATAACCGGTATTAATTCAACTATAGAAAACAGAATAGGCGGTGATATGCAATACCTGAAAGGTAACGGCGGCGCGCAGCATTCCTACTACGAATTGAATAAAACCGGGCGTTATAGTTCGCAGGTTGAGCTCGATCATAAATTTAACGCGAAGGAAAAGCTGACCCTGAAAAATAGTGTAAGCTATTTCGACCGCAGTATCAATTTGCCCGATTATCGCTTTTCAGGTAAACAAACCTCAACCTACAGCGAAGCCAATTATGCATACAATGGTGAAAATACCGACTGGGTGGCAGGCATTAATTATTTAACAGATCATTTTAATGAAGACCGGAACAGCAGTTTCCCGCTGCGCAGTTATGATTACCATACCGTAGGCGGTTTTGTGCAGAATACTTGGAACGCTACAAATAAGCTGATCCTTGAATCGGGCCTGCGGCTTGACCATCATAACGAGTACGGCACTTTTGTACTGCCGCGCATATCCGGCCTTTATAAGATCAATAGCCATTTATCTACCCGTTTAGGCGGTGGCCTGGGCTATAAGGCGCCGACGGTATTTACCGAGGACGCGGAACGTATTGAGTTTAGAAATGTATTGCCAATTGATGTTGCAAATACAAAAGCAGAACGATCATACGGGGCAAATTATGACCTGAATTACCGAACCGGTTTATTTAACGGGCTGGTTGGTTTTAGCATTAACCAGTTGTTTTTTTATACCCGGATAGAAAACCCGATACTGCTTACCACGCTTAATAACGGCAACCTGCAATACCTGCAGCCCGGCGGCGACCTGAACACTAAAGGAATGGAGACAAACATCAAATTAACCTATGACGATTTTAAATTGTTCCTGGGATATACCCTGGCTGATGTATCGCAGCACGTTAATAATGTGATCAGCGCGTACCAATTGGTATCAAAAAACAGGCTGAACAACGTACTGGTTTACGAGGTAGAGGATAAATTTAAAATAGGTGCCGAAGCTTACTATTTCAGCCCGCAAAAGTTAAATGATGGCACAACCGGCCGTGGCTATTGGCTGGCAGGCCTGATGGCCGAAAAGATCTGGGAGAGGTTTTCGATCTTCATCAACTTTGAAAATTTAACCGATACCAGGCAAACCAAATTCGGCCCGATATATACAGGCGACATCACCAACCCCGAGTTTAAGGACATCTACGCGCCACTGGATGGGTTTGTAGTTAACGGCGGGATAAAGATCAGATTGTAGAATAGAAATAGATTAAAGGGATTCGTGAATTTGCGAGTCCCTTTTAATCCTTCACTGCATCCACAATCAACGAAGTATAACCCAACTTTCCATCCTGGTTTCTTGGGTCAAACCGGCGTGAGCGGTGGATCATACCGCCGTCAAGTGTCCAGTCGGTGTAGTTAAATTTGCCGTTCTCGTCCCAATATTCCAATAGCTCCACCCTGAAACCTGCTTTTTCAAGCCGGCTTTTCATTACGTCGTAGGTGTAGAGTATTTTATGATCATCAGCACCCACACCGGTACCGCCGACGCGTACCCATTCAATGTATTCTTTATCGGGGTTGTTGCCGTCGGGCACAGCAATTCTCAGGCGGCCGCCTTTTTGAAGCCAGTCGTAACAGTTTTGGTTTGACAGGCGGGTTTCTTCGTCGGGGATGTGCTCCCAAACGTGCTCGGCCAGGATATTGGTAAGTCGTTGATCGCCAAACAGGCGTTGCCAGTCTGACGCTTTGCTGGCATCCAGCGCGTCGTATTCAGACAATATCCATTCTTTCCCCAACTTTATTTTAGATGAGCCAATAGTCAGCTTTCTTTTCTTCAATACATGAAAGTTAAACCTGATCTCTAACGATCCTATCAATCTCAATAAAATATGCTTTATCATACGGGAAAATCCTGTTTACGCGGTTGTTTTTTAAAGGGTCAATTATAGGCATTTTATTGCCCTTTTAAAAACCGGTAAAGGGTTGATCTCCCTTTTATAAAAATCTCATTTTTTATCCGCGCATTAATTGCTACATTTGGGCTCGACAAAAACGGAAATGGTGTCTTCCGATTTAACCGCCTTAAAAAGCTGATGGCGCCTACAAAAAACTAATTAATTAGCAGTATTTGCTGCGCTTATTTTTTTGTAGGATATATCATGAAAAACAAATTCTTCAACACATCTCATTTAGCAACTTTAAAACACCTTATCCGCTGGACGGCTATTACCGTGCCTATTGCCTTTGTGATTGGTTGTATGATCACGCTGTTTTTATGGCTGTTAAACCTGGCCATTAACTTCAGGTTTGCTCACCAGTACGTGCTTTATTTTTTACCGTTAGCGGGTATTGCTATTTACTTTGCCTACAAATGGTGGGGTACAACAGCCGCCAAAGGCAATAACCTCATTATGGACGAGATCCATAACCCCGGTGGTGGTGTGCCTAAAAGCATGGCCCCGCTTATCCTGATCTCGACGGTGGTTACCCAATTGTTTGGCGGCTCGGTAGGGCGCGAGGGTACGGCTGTGCAAATTGGCGGCAGTATTGCCCAGATGTTCAGCAAGTGGTTCAAATTAAATGATAATGATAACCGGGTACTGCTTACCGCGGGTATTGCGGCGGGCTTTGGCGCTGTATTCGGTACGCCGTTAACCGGTGCCATATTTGCCATGGAAGTTTTAACCATCGGCCGCATTCAATATACGGCGCTGGTGCCCTGCCTGGTCGCGGCTATTGTTGGTGACGTTACCGTATTGGCCTGGGGTGTACACCACGAAACTTATCACATCGCTATTGTCCCTGCCGGAAGCAGCATATTATCTGTTTATTTACCGCTTGATATTTTGTTGCTGGCTAAGGTTATTGTAGCGTCCATAGCTTTTGGGTTAACCAGCTATCTGTTTGCCGAAGCTGTACACGGTGTAAAAACGGTATTTAATAGCCTGGTATCAAAAAAATGGCTTATCCCGTTCATCGGTGGCCTTATTGTAATAGGTTTAACATTGATCATTGGCAAGCCGGATTACTTGGGCCTGGGCGTTAAGCCGCCATACCCCGGTGCTGTAACTATATCTTCTTCATTTAACCCGGGCGGCGCACATCCCCTAAGCTGGCTATGGAAAACGGTTTACACTACCATCACACTCGGCACCGGTTTTAAAGGGGGCGAAGTGACGCCGCTGTTTTATATTGGCTCAACTTTGGGCAATACCTTATCTGGTTTAATGAATGCCCCGGTAAGTTTGTTTGCCGCACTGGGCTTCATTGCAGTTTTCGCGGGTGCTACCAATACACCGCTGGCCAGTACCGTAATGGGGGTAGAGCTTTTTGGCAGCGAGTATGCTTTGTTCTTCGCGGTGGCATGTTTTACCGCTTACTTTTTCAGTGGTGAATCGGGCATTTACAGTTCGCAACGCATTGCCGTACCCAAGATCTTTGATGATGAATCTTCAGCAGAAAGTATAGCGGAAGCCGAGCAGCGCAGGCAGAAACAAAGGCGCAGCAGGATGGCTAAATATCGTATCCGCAGTAAAAAATAGGTTTTGCCACGCCGTAATTGCTTTTTTACATAAGCCTTGCATTAAATTAGTATAATTGCACGTTAGTGTATTAATTTTACAAATTGTGACGGCGGTCATGTCCCGTCTGTAAACCCTGCTGTATCTTTATTAAAAATTTACCATGATTGCCTTTATTATTATCAATGTGATTTTTTGCCTGTCGTTCCTGGTATTTGCCTACCTGAATTTGAATGATATTGACTGGTATTTATGGGTGCCGATATACGTAGCAGTAGCGGCTTGCTGCGGACTGGCTTGTTTTGGCATGTACTATCCTAATGTATACCTTGGGCTTACTGCCTTTTATTTGATTTACGCGGTTAAGCTTTTCTTTGAGAAAGATGGCGTTAAGGATTGGATAGTTAAATACCGTACCCCAAGCCTGGTTGAAACCATGCAGGCCGAAAAGCCTTTTATTGAAAATACCCGCGAGTTTTTTGGTTTGCTGATCATATCCGCAGCATTGATCATTGATTATTTTGTGGTGATGCATATTTAATACAAAGTGGAAGAGATCAGATCGATATTAAAAGAAATTATAAGGGCCAATACCACGCCTGATGTTTTTGCCTGGCTGGAAGAAAAACGTCCGCTAAATACCGCCTTTGTATTACTGCCCCGCAAAACAGGTAAGGCTACTATCAACATTACTGCCGAACAAAACGTGCAAATAAGCGCCGCCATACCGGGTTTTACGGTTGACGGCTGGAGCATAGACCGTTTGGGCCGTGCTTACCTGTTGCTAAATGTTGACGCAACAGATAAAGACGAATACTTCCGGGTTATTGAAGCGCTGTTTTTGGCTGCCGAAATGGGCGAGCTAGTAGCTTTATATTCTGCATTGCCGTTACTTTCTTACCCGGAGATCTGGGTGAAAAGATGTTCTGAAGGGATCCGCAGTAATATTGGTAGCGTGCTGGAGGCCATTATGTACCACAACCCTTACCCTGCGCAAAACCTGGATCAAAGTGCTTGGAACCAACTGGTGCTGAAAGCGTTTTTTACCGATAAGCAGATCGGCAAGATAACGGGTATTGATACCCGTGCCAATAAAGAGCTGGCTTACATATTGAGCGATTACGCGCACGAGCGCTGGGCCGCGAAACGCGAGGTGAACCCTAATTTATGGCGATTGGTTGGTCCGTTTATTGACGATAAACTGTTTGAAGACATTCAACGCCTGTTTGACGATGGTACGCTTGTCGACCGTAAGGCCGGCGCGCTGGCCATCAGCCAATCGACTTACCCGCCTGCAAAAGAATTAGTGAATAAATACCCCGAGCTGGTAACAGCTATAGATAGTCAAAAATTAAGCTGGGATACTTTAACCGGCCAATAAATACAGAAAAGATATGTGTTGTACCCATTCGTTTGAAGAAGTAAAGAACGAGCCGCTTTCGCCGGCTGTTAGCCTGGATGGCATAAAAGGCATGAAGTTTTTTGACCCGCATGTGCACATGACATCGCGCACGACGGACGATTACCAGGCCATGGCCGATGCCGGTGTGGTAGCGCTGATAGAGCCTGCCTTTTGGCTGGGGCAGCCGCGTACGGGTATAGATAGTTTTCGCGATTATTACAGCAGTTTGATTGGCTGGGAGCGTTTCCGCTCGTCGCAATTTGGTATCAAGCACTATTGCACTATTGGCTTAAACTCCCGCGAAGCGAACAATGAAGCTTTAGCCGAACAAGTAATGGAGATACTGCCGCTGTTTGTTTACAAGGAAGGGGTGGTAGGTATAGGCGAAATAGGCTTTGACGATCAGACCGCCGCCGAAGAAAAATATTATCGCCTGCAATTAGAGCTGGCAAAAGAATCGGGACTGCCGGTGCAGATCCATACCCCGCACCGCGACAAAAAAGGCGGCACCAAACGGAGCATGGATATTGCCATAGAGCATGGCCTCGACCCTTATAAAGTGATCGTAGATCATAACAATGAAGAAACTGTAAAAGAGGTGTTAGACCGTGGCTTCTGGGCCGCGTTTACCATCTATCCGTTCACCAAAATGGGTAATGAGCGTATGGTAGAGATCGCCAAACAATATGGTTCGGAGCGGATTATGGTAAACTCGGCTGCCGACTGGGGTATCAGCGACCCGCTGGCTGTGCCAAAAACTGCCGCGTTGATGAAGATCCGCGGTATAAGCGACGCAGATATCGAACTGATCACTTACCGTAATACCATCACCGCTTTTGCGCAAAGCGGACAAATAGATGAAGCAGATTTTGCGTCGGTTAGCAATACTATAGATCAAAGCCAGAAATTTGAAGGCAATACCATTTTACGTGGTGGCCAGCAACCACGGGTAGATAAATCATCTATTATCATCAGCTAACATGGCGGGTAAATTAACCGTTTATTTAAGGCTGATGCGCCCGGCAAACATCGTAACTTCGGTTGCGGATGTGCTGGCGGGCATTGCTATAGCCGGTTATTTTAGTCACCTTACTTTTACTGCCAACAGCTTTTACCCTGTTTTGCTGCTATGTCTGTCAACCATTGGTTTATACGGCGGCGGCATAGTTTTTAATGATGTTTTTGATGCCGAACTTGACAAAGTAGAACGCCCGGAACGTGCCATCCCAAGCGGCTTGGTAAGTCTGAAAGAGGCGACATTTTTAGGGGCATTTTTATTATTGTGGGGTATCGGGTTCGCTTTTTCGTATAGTAACCATGCGGGCGCTTTAGCTGCAGGAGTTGCTTTTTTTGCATTGCTGTACAACAAGGTAAGCAAGCATTACCCATTTGTTGGTCCGCTGAATATGGGCTTATGCCGCGGTTTAAATTTATTGCTGGGGATAAGCATTGCGGTACCTATGCTTGAGCATTTTTATTACCTGGCAGTAGTGCCAATTATTTACATATTCTCTATCACCATGATCAGCCAGGGTGAAGTTCATGGCGGTAATAAACGTAATTTATACATCGGCGGGGTGCTTTACGCCATCGTGATTTGCGCTATAACTTTCTTCGCCATTAACCAGGCACAACCGGCCGCTATCGCATTTTTACTGCCATTTGCATGGATGATATATCGTCCGCTGGCTAATGCTATCAAAAATCCCATTGGCCCCAATATCGGCAAAGCCGTTAAAGCCGGAGTTATCTCCCTGATATTAATGGATGCTGCATGGGCAGCAGCTTTTGGCGCTATATGGGCCGCTGTGTTTATTGCGTGTTTACTGCCTGTCTCTATGCGGTTTGCTAAGGTGTTTGCGGTTACGTAAAAATCTAGGAACGCAATCTCTATGTAGGACATAACGACTAATTTATCGCTCGGTGACGCTCTTGGCCGCTAAGGCCAGTTACTTTACCTTAGATGCAAAGTAACCAAACATCAAGCCAATTCGATCGCTTCATCCGCACAGGCCAGACACCCGGCCCGGCGAATTGGCGGGCCTTTACGCTCTTTTATGTTAGGTCCGATACAAAATCATTGTTAAAAAACGAAATGTCAGCAAAAAAGCTTCGGGTGAGGGAAGGTAAAACAATGGTGGCTTTGCGCGCAGGAACGGGCATTCGCAGGTTTTGCTGAAGCGTGGGATTTGTGGGTGCGATAGCGGGGCAAAAGAGGCGCGGTCCGAGGTTTTAACTGTACTGCCGGGCAAAGGCCAAGAGCGCAAAGAAGCCTATTTGCTGACTTGATTTTTGGTTCTTTTCATCAAGGAAAAGAACAAAGGCCTCCGCGGCCATAGCGGGGCAAGCCTCGTGCGTTAGGGTTCCATAGTGATAGCTTTAAAACCATTACCAACTGCAATGTTTAACCCTATTCTAATCCTACCTCAATATTTTCGTCAAATTTTGGTTAGATAGGGGATATTAATTTTATGTTTTAGATATTCGCTTTTAGATATGGAATTTTTGCAGCAGTCGTTTAGTGTAAAGTTTGAGTACAAGGTATTTTTTACTACAGGCCTTTTTGAATTAACCAATACCGGTTTTAATGATTTTTTAGAAGCCGATTCAACATCGACCTCAGTAAAAAAGATATTGTTCGTGGCAGACCAGGATGTGCTTAAAGCCAACCCTGCGCTTGCCGGTCAGATCAAAGCTTATTTCACAACTTACAAGGCTGCCCAGCTTATTCCTGAGATCATATCTATGCCGGGAGGCGAGATCATCAAGAACGACGAAAGCTATTTCAGCAAATTGCTGGATATCATTAACCATTACAATATCGACAGGCATAGCTATGTAGCGGCCATCGGCGGCGGGTCGTTGTTGGATATGGCCGGTTATGCAGCCGCGGTTGCGCATCGCGGGGTAAAACATATCCGTATCCCTACTACGGTGCTGTCGCAAAACGATTCGGGTGTTGGGGTAAAAAACAGTATTAACTATTTCGGTAAAAAGAATTTCCTGGGTACGTTCGTTCCGCCGGTAGCCGTGTTTAACGACGACCGGTTTTTGCTGACACTGAGCGATCGCGATTATCGTTCGGGTATAGCTGAGGCCATTAAGGTTTCGCTGATCAAGGACGCTCAATTTTTTGAATGGCTTGAAAACAACGTGACAGCATTGGTAGCCCGTGACGGGGATACCATGAACTACCTGATAAAACGCTGTGCCGAACTGCACCTTAACCATATTGCCGGGCTGGATCCTTTTGAAAAAGGCTCATCGCGCCCGCTGGATTTTGGGCATTGGAGCGCGCATAAATTAGAACAACTGACCAACTTCAAAGTATTGCACGGCGAGGCGGTCGCTATGGGCATAGCACTGGATACGGTTTATTCTAATCTTTCGGGCCGCTTATCAACAGACGAAACACACCGTGTGATCAATTTGATTAAGAAGGTCGGCTTTGAAATTACGCACCCTTTACTTGAAGTAACCAACAATGACAGCCCGATACTGGTAGGCCTGCAGGAGTTTAGGGAGCACCTGGGCGGCGAACTGACCATCATGCTGCTAACCCAAATTGGCACGGGAGTAGAGGTGCATGAAATGGATGCCGCTTTGATTAAACACGCGGGAGAGATATTGAAGACGGAATACGCGCTTAGCGCGGTATGACCTCACCTAAATCCTCTCCAAAGGAGAGGACTTTGAATAATAGAATTATAAATAAATAAGGAAGCCCCCTCTCCTTGGGAGAGGGTCGGGGAGAGGTATTATGCAAACATCAACCGGACATTTAACATACTGTACCAATATTCATCCCGGCGAAAACTGGCCGTCGCACTTTGCTGCGCTGAAAAAGAATTTTCCGGGGATAAAAAAACAATTATCGCCTGATGGTCCTATGGGTATCGGCTTGCGGCTATCTAACGTAGCCAGCACCGAGCTGGATCAGTTTACTAACCTGACTGAATTTAAACAATGGCTGGCCGACAACGATGCTTATGTGTTTACCATGAACGGTTTCCCTTATGGCGATTTTCATCATACCGTGGTAAAAGACCAGGTTCACGCACCCGACTGGACAACCAACCGCCGTGTTGACTACACGCAGCGTATGTTCCGCATTCTGTACCAATTGCTGCCAAAAGGCATGGATGGCGGTATCTCTACGTCGCCGATAAGCTATCGCCACTGGCACAGCACGCCTGAAGAATTACAGGAGGCCACCCGCATAGGCACTCACAATATGTTACAGGTTGCCGCCGCGCTGATCAGGAAATACCGCGAAACAGGTGTGATCATGCACTTGGATATTGAACCGGAGCCTGATGGTATTTTAGAAACCGGCGAAGAGTTTATTAACTGGTATGAGCGGGTGCTTTTGCCAATGGGCCGAAAAGAGATTGCCGAGCAGTTTGATGTTGATGCCGACGAAGCCGAAAACCTGATCAAACAGCACATCACTTTATGTTATGATGTTTGCCATTTTGCCGTTGGATATGAGCCGCATCAGCAAATTATTGATGAACTGGCCGAGAAGGGTATAGAGATAGGTAAAATACAGATCAGTGCTGCACTTAAAGCCGATCTGCCCAAAGACGCCGACAGGAGTGAGATCAGGGCCGCTTTTGACAGGTTTGATGAGCCTACCTATCTGCACCAGGTTGTAGCTAAAAAAGTTACCGGCCATGTAAAACGTTACCCCGACCTGCCCGAGGCTTTGGCCGATATTGATAACCCAATGGTTGAAGAATGGCGCGCGCATTTTCATGTGCCTATATTTACCGGCGAGTACGGTTTGGTGCAATCAACACAGTCGGACATTGTAGATGTGCTGGCTATTCAGAAAGCAAAATCGTTTACCAATCATTTAGAGGTAGAAACCTATACCTGGGGTGTTTTGCCCGATGCTAAAAAATTACCAATTAACGATTCGATAGCCCGCGAACTGAACTGGGTTAAAGATCAATTATAAAATTTACCATCATGAAGAAAACGGTTGTAATAGATGTTGTAGGCTTATCAAAATCTGTAATAGGCGAGCATACGCCGTTCCTGAAAAAATATATCGCCAACAGGCATTTAACTACTATCGAGCCGGTTTTACCTGCGGTTACTACATCGGTACAGTCAACCTATCTTACCGGCAAGTGGCCAACGGATACCGGCATTGTAGGTAATGGCTGGTATGACCGTACCGACTTGGAAGTGAAATTCTGGAAACAATCGAACAAACTGGTAAACGGCGACAAGATCTGGGATAAGGGTAAAAAAGAAGACCCGGCTTTTACCAGCGCCAATATGTTTTGGTGGTACAATATGTATTCTACCGCCGATTATTCGGTAACCCCGCGCCCGCAATACCTGGCTGATGGCCGTAAGATGCCCGATTGCTACTCTGAACCTGCCGACCTGCGTGATGTATTGCAGGAAAAGCTGGGTCAGTTCCCCTTATTTCAGTTTTGGGGGCCGGGTGCCAATATCAAATCAACCCAGTGGATTGCGGATGCAAGCATGCTTAATGACGATCTGCATAATCCAACTCTGACCACCATATACCTGCCGCACCTTGATTATTGTCTGCAAAAGTTTGGCCCGGACCTGGAAAAGATTAGCAAGGAACTGAATGAGATAGATACGGTTATTGAGCAACTGGTGACATTTTATAAAAAGAAGAATGCCGAAATTATTATCCTGTCAGAATACGGCATTGCACCGGTAAATAACCCGGTACATTTAAACCGTTTGTTCCGCGAGAATGGTTTGCTGCAGATCCGTGTAGAGCGGGGCTTAGAGTTGCTGGACGCAGGCGCGTCAAAGGCTTTTGTTGTTGCCGATCACCAGATAGCGCATATTTATATCAATGACACATCGGTTACTGAAAAGGTTATCGCTTTGCTGAAAGGTGTTAAAGGGATAGAGTTGATACTTGATCGCGAAGCGCAAAAGAAATACCATATAGACCATGAACGCGCGGGCGATATTGTGGTTGTGGCCGATGAAAAAAGCTGGTTCACCTATTATTTCTGGCTGGACGATGCCGTAGCACCGGATTACGCGCGTTGCGTGGATATCCACAAAAAACCGGGCTATGACCCTGTAGAAATGTTTATGACCTCGAAGGGCCGCGCAGCCTATAAATTACTGCGCAAGCTGGCCGGTTTCAGATATGTGATGGACGTGATCCCGCTGGATGCCACGTTAATTAAAGGCTCGCACGGCCGTACCAACATTGCTGATGAATATAAAGCGGTACTGATCACCGATGATGTACAAAAAGAAGTGCAGCCAACGGATGTGTTTAATGTGATCTGGAAGAGTTTGAAGAGATAAGAAACTGCCTAGCATACGCCCGTTAAAGCGTCCACGCTTTAACGAATAAAATTGCGAGCGTCTACGCTCGCTGGCCAAAAAAACATTTTCAGTAAAGCGTGGACGCTTTACCGGGCAGAATAAAAATGCCCGCAAAATTTTGCTATTTGAAATTATAATTATCAATAGTTTTATTATTTTCGTGGCTGTTAACATATACCTAAACTAAATGAATAAAGTTTTAATGGCAGCAGCCGTTACGTTATTATTTGCCGCTTGTAAAAAAGATAATAAGCAATCTCCTCAAAAACAAATAGATCCGCCCTTAGCAACATTTAAAGACTCTGTTTCACTTAATCTTGACGGAACTTTTTATAGCTATAACGACGTAGATATGATAGGCACTGGCAATAACCAGGCTAACCTGAAGGTTGATTCTATTGATAAAACCGGGCACCGTTATATTTCTAACGACCCGGATACCTTGCAGTTTTATAGACTTTTTTCACTGAAAGGTAAATCAGGAGAAATTTCGTTTGCTTTTTTTAAAAGATTTGCCACAAAGCAGTTAATTGTTAGTCATGAGCCTATTGGTTACGGCGTACTTATGCCAACCGACGAAGGCGATTTATTTAAGGCGGGAACTTACGGGTTTCCGTTAGACTATAGCGGAATAAACGCTCATGACGGTATTGCTATTGCACTTTCTAAGAATATAAGACTGACGTCTTATGATCAAACAGCGCCAGGCTACCCGGTTGTTGTAAATGCTGATGCTCAGCAAAAAGCGCAATTTAAAATTATAAACTCTCAAAAAGAAACCAATGGGTATTTGCTGGAAGCCCGTTTTTCGATGAATTTATTTGAGCATGACGGTACCGTTCACAAAGTAGATAATGGCTACATTAAATTTCGTCTTGATGAATCTCCTTTAGGGATATTTAATTTTTAGATTGTTTGAATTTTTCAAGTAGGCATGCTGCTTGCGTTAATATAATAATTTTAAGTCAATAATGGTGGCGCTGTTTTGTCATTAAATACATCATCAAAAATCGCCTGAAAAGCAGTGATTTTGTACCAAACTGTATCATGAAACCCGCAGCTTAAAATTAACTATTTTATTATCAATTAATTGCAAAAACGGGTGTATCAAGTGAATCATCTGTCACACATTCGCGTGGAACAGGCGTCGCCCAAAAAGGGCATTTTTATTATCACCTCAATCATGTAAATTACGGGCTTAATTATAGCGCAAAATGATCCGTAATTTCACGTGGAGTATAGTAATGCTTGGTGTTTGCTTCGGGCTGACGGCAAGGGCACAGCAAGGCAATCAAATCCAGGAAATGGCACCCGGTATTACACGGGTAACCCTGGGCGAAACCGATAAGTTCTCGCCTTACAACATCCTGCAGGAAAAGCCCAAGCTTGCCGCCTTAAACCAGTTACCTGCACCCGGTGCAGAGATCGATCCGAAAGCTATCCGCATTGAACTTACCCCGCGTGGCGCAGTAGTACACATCCCGCTTGATGATAAGGAGGAACTGTATGGCTTTGGTTTGCAGATGAACTCGTTCAGGCAGCGCGGCATGCGCAGGCAGCCCATCGTGAATGATAACCCGTTAAATGATCTGGGCTATACGCATGCGCCCACTACTTTTTACTTGTCCAACAAAGGCTATGGCATATTCATTAATACTTCGCGCTATACTACCTTTTACACCGGTACGCATAAACAGGTAAAGGGCAACGCCAATATCAACACAGGCGCGGGCAACGGTAACGGGCAATCTGTAGCCGACCTTTACAAGAATACCGGTAGCCAATCGGGCGAAGTGATCGTGGATATCCCGGGCGCCAAGGGGGGCGATGTATTCATTTTTAACGGGCCTACCTTGAAAAACGCCTTACAGCGGTACAACTTGTTTGCAGGCGGCGGCGCGCTGCCTGCTATGTGGGGCCTTGGCGTGCAATACCGCATGAAAGCTGATAGCAAGCAGCAGGATGTATATAACATGGCCGGCTATTTCAGAACTAACCATATCCCCTGTGATGTCTTTGGCTTAGAACCACAATGGCAAACGGCTGCGTATTCCTGCTCATACGTGTGGAACCCCGAGCATTTCCCGGCCCCGCAAGAACTGATCGATAAGATGCAGGGCGAGGGCATTCATCTTAACTTATGGGAGCATGCTTACACTTCGCCGGTATCGCCCATCTACGCGTCGTTAGCAAGCAGCGCTGGCGACTACAAGGTTTGGAACGGTCTGGTGCCTGATTTCGCCGGAAAGACCGCGTCACAGATCTTTGGCGATTACCATAAAAAGACCTTTGTAGACCACGGCATCGCCTCCTTTAAAATGGACGAGTGCGATAACTCAAACATCGCCATGGGCGATCAAACCTGGGCCTTCCCGGAGATGTCTCAGTTCCCGTCGGGTATCGACGGCGAGCAGATGCACCAGCAGTTTGGTACGCTGTATTTTCAAACCATGTATAACCTGTACAAAAAGGCCAACAAGCGTTCGTATTTCAATATCCGGTCGTTGAACGGTTTCGCGTCATCATACCCGGTATCATTATACAGCGATACCTATGTGCATAAAGAGTATATCCGGATGATCAGCAATGCCGGGTTTTCAGGGTTGCTGTGGTCGCCAGAGGTTAGGGAATCAGCCTCTATAACGGAGCTATGCCGCCGTACGCAGACGGCTATATTGTCATCACAAACGGTATTTAACAGCTGGTATTTAAAAAGCCCGCCTTGGCTGCAGTATGACAGAGATAAGAACAACCGCGGCGAACTATTGCCAAACGCCAAAGAGGCCGAAACGCACATCCGTACCTTATTAAACTTCAGGATGAGCTTTATCCCATATCTGTATACAGCGTTTGCCAAATATAACCGGGAGGGTGTGCCGCCGTTCAGAGCACTTGTGGTTGATTATCCCGACGATAAGAACACTTATGATGTATGGGATGAATATATTATAGGCGATAACGTTTTGGCCGCCCCCTTAGCCGATAGCGCCTCTACTCGTAAAGTGTATTTGCCAAAAGGCAACTGGTATGATTATAATACCAACAAACTATATGTCGGCGGGCAGAGCTATGAAATTGCTACAGGCTTAGATCAAATACCTATATTTATCAAGGAAGGATCAATATTGCCAATTGCAAAACCTGTTGAATTTATTTTTTCTTCTAAAACAATATTTAGCATTACTTGTTTGGTGTACGGAAAAACGGCAGGTCCAATCCAGCTTTTCGAGGATGATGGGACTTCGTTTGACTATGAAAAGGCCGGTAATTATAATATACTTACCTTAGGCTGGCAAAATGGTAAAGGAAATATTACAAGAAAAGGTGAGTATAAGAAACACCTGTATAATGTTGAAAAATGGGTTAATTTATAAGCCATTCTACTAAAAGTTAATAAACGATTGACGTTAAGTTAATCGAATATGATATGAAGTTAATAAAAAAAAACTACTTTTGTTGCCAATAATTAAGTACCTAGTTATATAAAATGCAAAAAACATTACAACGAAGCCTGCTGGTCTTATTGATATTCATTGCACTCTTTTCTTCGTGTGTTAATCAAAAACAGATAGCTTATTTTCAAAAAGGTATTAATGGGTCAGACACCATGGCCGTAGCAAAAGCTTACGTACCTAAGATACAACCTGGCGATATTCTTGCTATAAACGTTGGGTCATTAAATCCTGTTGCAAGTAGTTTTTTTAATCCATACTCAAGTACTCCAATAATTTCTGATAACACATCGGGCGCAGCCAATGGCGTTTCTGCTATAGGATCTGCGGGTATAGCCCCGGCGGCATCGCAATCTACCGCACAGGGATTTTTAGTAGATCCATCAGGAACTGTTGAGTTACCTCTTATCGGATCATTAAAAATTGCTGGTCTTAATACTTCTGAAGCTCGTGATACGATAAAAAATAGACTTAAAACGTATCTTAAAGAACCGACTGTAAATGTTAGATTTTTAAATTACAAGATATCTGTTATGGGCGAAGTTGCAAGACCATCAGTATATGTAATACCCAATGAACGTATTACATTACCGGAGGCTTTAAGTATGGCTGGTGATATGACCATTTTTGGTAAAAGAGAAAATGTGCTGATTATACGTGATGAAAATGGTAAAAAGCAATTTGGCCATATAGATTTAACCTCGCGCGAGGTTTATACCTCTCCATATTATTATCTGCATGCTAATGACATTGTATATGTAGAACCAGGCAAAGGCCGGATTGCGCAAACGGATAAGATCTATCAAATATTACCTGTGATATTAAGTGCATTATCGCTTATTTCTATTATTGTTATTTACGGCCACAAATAGCCAAAATTCGATTTACCAAAATGATCTACGAGAATACCGAAGGATTTATTGAAAAAGATAACGAGCCTAATTTACGCGAAGTTTTATTTCCTTATTTAAAACATTGGAAATGGTTTGTGGTGTCAGTTTTGTTTTTTTTGGTGTTAGGCTATGTTTATTCAAAGTTTCAAACGCCTCTATATAAAATTGAGACAGATTTGCTTATTAAGGATAATAAGGGTACTAAAGGCGGGCAGAATGATTTATTAAAAGACCTTGACTTATTTACGTCTGATAAAATAATTGATAATGAGATATTAATCCTAAAGTCCAAAACTTTACTGCAAAAGGTGGCAGAGGGTTTAAAATTGCAAACTTCATACATTTTTGAAGGTAGAATAAGAGAGGAAGAGGTATATGTAAACTTACCTTTTGAAGCAACGTTGCTAAAGCCTAATAGTAATGCTTACAAGATAAAACTCACTGTAAAACTTTTAAGCGCTAGCCAGGTAATGGTAAATGGCAAGACATATGCAGTTAATACACCCATTGAAACCGGAGCAGGTATAATTTTGATTAAACCAACAGGCAAAGGAGAATTGAGTCAACTCCTTGATGTGAAATTTAATGAAATGGGGGACATAATTAATGATTACAGCGATAAATTAAAGGTAGATCCTGTTAGTAAACAAGCAACATCATTAATAATTACTTTAGAAGATGCTATACCACAAAGAGGCAAGGATTTTCTGAACAGGCTTGTTGAAGAATATAATGGAGCGGCTTTAGAAGATAAAAATAAAGAAACTTCAAGAACACTAGCCTTTATTAATGACCGTTTAAGTGGTATAGCTTCAGAACTAAGTTCTGTAGAAAAAAATGTAGAGCGTTTTAAATCAAGTAATCGAATTACTGATATAAGTGCGCAATCTCAAGCTTTCTTAGAAACTGTAAAAGACAATGATAAGGAATTAAATAAGGTTTTAATTCAACTTAGTATACTAAAAAATTTACAAGAATATTTAAATCAAAATAATAATCAGGCATCGTCTTTGCCATCAATGTTAGGTATTGATGACCCGACTTTATTAGGGCTTGTTTCGCAACTTGGTGAGACACAATTAAAAAAGCAAAGTTTATTACAAACAGTACCTGAAACCAACCCTTTAGTGGTAACCTTTACCGATCAAATAAATTCACTAAAAAGGGCGATACAGGAATCTGCAGTTAATTTAAAAAGTGGGTTGGAAATAACAAAACAACAATTGCAATCTAAAAATAACCAGTTTGAATCTGTTATTACGCAAGTCCCTTCAAAAGAAAGGGGTTTGTTGGACGTGATGCGGCAACAGGAAATCAAAAATAATTTATTCACTTACCTGCTGCAAAAACGAGAAGAAACAGCAATGCAGCTAGCATCTGGTGTGGCGGATAGTAGAATAATAGATGTTGCTTTAAGTAGCAAGTATCCCGTTAAACCGGTAAAAAATATCATTTACCTGGCTTTTTTGCTTATGGGGCTTATTTTACCAACCATAATTATTTATTTAAGAGGGGCATTGAATTTTAAAATTAGCAGAAGGCAAGATATTGAACGCTTTACAAACGTACCAATATTGGCCGAAATATCTCATTCTGATGATTCGAGCCCATTATTGGTTGCTAGTAAACCACGTTCAATGGTTGCAGAACAGATCAGGGCTTTTCGTACTAATTTGCAATTTGTTATACCTGATGAAAGTCATAAGGTAATACTTTTTACATCCAATATGAGTGGCGAAGGAAAGTCCTTTGTCTCTCTTAATCTTGGCGCAAGTTTAGCAATGTCAGGAAAAAAGGTAGTGATCCTTGAACTTGATTTGCGTAAACCTAAACTTCACACCGGTCTGAATATTGAAAATGCTAAAGGTCTGTCTAATTATTTAATAGGTAAAGCCGATTATAAAGACATACTCAAGCCAATATCATTGCAACAGGATTATTATCTTATAACTAGTGGCCCTATTCCTCCTAACCCGGCAGAGTTATTAGTAAATGGCAGGATAAATGAATTAGTAATTCAGCTTAAGCAAGACTTTGACTATATAATTTTAGATGCTCCACCTGTAGGCCTTGTTACAGATGCACAGATATTAGGGCGGTATGCGGATGCAACTATTTTTATTGTAAGGCATAACTATACCGCAAAAGCTCAAATACATTTAATAGACAATCTTTATAAAGGCAAAAAGTTTAGCAATTTAAATATTGTTATGAACTCTATTGATGTAAAAAATGGGTACGGTTATGGGTACGGTTATGGATATGGTTATGGGTACGGTGGTTATTATCAGGAAGATAACACTAAAAAAAGTGGGCTGTCTGGGCTTAGTGGGTTATTTAGAAAGGGTAAAAAATAGTCTTCCTGCAGAAACGATATAAAATAATTAGTGTATTAATAAAAGGACTGTGATGAAGGAATTTAAAGTAATTTTAAACATTTTATTGTTATTATATTGTTCTTGCAGGTACAAGGTTGAGGCACAAGATATTGCTTTAAGCAAACCATATAGTGTTTCCCCTTCACCAAACTACTCTTTATCAGCAAAGGATGTCAATAACACTATTTTAACAGATGGAGTTAACAGTTCTGGCAATCCTTTTTGGGTGTCTGATAAAACAGTAGGTTGGCAAAACACTCAAAGAATTGTAATTGATATTGACCTTAAACAAGTTTCAATAATTGACAATATTGCGTTTAACACCGCTAGAGGAAACAATTCTGATGTGCATTTTCCTGCTCATATATTTGCATTCGGTTCAATTAATAAGCTTGATTACAGCTATTTTGGTGATGCTATTTCTGATACCTCTAACTCTGGCAGTAATTATGAGGTTAAAAAGTTTACATTACCGGCTGTAAAACAAAAAGCACAGTATGTAAAACTAATCATAATTCCTAAAGGATATTATGTTTTTTGTGATGAAATTGAAATTTTTAAAGGTAGCCAAATAGGCAAAAGTTCGCCTGATATCATTAAACCTGACGATGTTAATGGTTACGTCAATTCACTCTTATCAATTACAAGATATCGAAGTGATTTAAAAAGGAATAATTATGCGCTAAACGCCGGAATAAGCGAAAACTTAAAACAGATAAAGGCAGACAGGTTGCATTCGTATCAGGAACAATATAAAAAAGAGCTTATAGTTGATAAGGTTAGCCCCTGGACAAATTTATTAACACCATATAAGCCAATAAATTCGAATGATTATCAATACAGGCTTTATACACCGGTAAATGGTACTTCATATGGTGCCTTTGTGGTAACTAATTTGTCAAATGCTACTCGCACAATTAATTGCGTGATTAATAATACAGCATTGTCAGTTAACAGGTTACAGTTGTACACAGTACCTTTTGTGATGTCTGGTAAAGAAAGCCAGGAAGTTGCAGATCCATTATTAGTTTACAATACCCCAGTGGTTTTAGTACCGGGTGAGTCAAAAATGTTTTTATTTACTGTACTGGGTAAATCTGCTGGTAAAACAACCGCAACAATTAAAATAAGTTCAGAGACATTCGTTACAAACTTACAGGTAGATAATACTGTATGGAGTAATAATTCTTTAAATAAGGATTCAATAAACGCTGTAAATTGGGCATACTTAAATAATCCGCTTATTAGTGATAGGTCAGAAGAAGCAATTAATGACCTACTTAAGCATGGAATTAATACAATGGTAATTCCTCCAACAGCATTACCACTAATTGGCAGCTCAGATTTTAAAAGCTATGAATCTTATATCTCAAAGCTTAAATCATTTAAGAAACTATTCCTTTTTGTAAATTTTAATAATAAAAACAACTTTAAGGGAACTTCCTTTATGTCGGCAGAATGGCAAGGAAGTTTTATTAAATGGTACAATGGGATACTAGCATCATCAAAACTTTACGGATTTTCTCAATCTCAAATATATTTATATCCATATGACGAAATAGGGGCTAAAGATGTTGACGATTTCTATAGTTTTTTGGCCTGGATAAAAAGCAATTATCCTGCGATACATACATTTGCAACTATCGACAAAATTAATTCTATTAAAAAAATAGTGCCATTGCTATCTATAGCACAAGTCATCAATAGCAAAGATGTGATAGATGAAATTAATGGTAGTGCACATAATGATGTTTGGATTTATGACACTAAGCCTAATGCAGAATCCTTATCACCATATACATATTATCGTTTAATATCCTGGAAGGCCTTTTTATATAATATGGATGGCGTTGGTTTTTGGAATTATGCTGATATAAACAATCCGTCAGTCAATAAGCTTAATTTAAATAGTTTTGATGGGGTTAATAACACAAATTATTCAGTTATATATAGAGGTTCTGGACCCGGCTTTATAGCAAGCAGAAGATGGGAAGCATTTAGTGAAGGTATTGAGGACTTTAAATTACTGAAGTTGTACGCCGAAAAGAGCGGCATAGGTAAAGCAAAGTTAATGGCGGAAAGTGTAATTAATTCACCTGATGATATCACCAGGGCTGATTCAATAAGGAATCAAATTTTATCGTCATTATCAATTTTAAAATAAGAAATGTCTTTTAGCAACATTGCCCCTAACAATCAATTTGATTTAAATGGTCTTAATCATGTAAAGATAGCCATTATTGGATTAGGTTATGTGGGATTGCCTTTGGCTATTGAATTTGCCAAAAAATATGATGTTTTGGGATTTGATATCAATAAAAAAAGGATAGATGAATTAAGCAGGGGTAATGACAGTACCAAAGAAGCTGATCTTGAAAGCTTGAATATTGTAACGCATGGAAAACAAGGTAATCAAACTGGCCTTAAATTTTCTTACGATGTTGAAAAGTTGAGTGAATTTAATGTATTTATAGTAACAGTGCCAACGCCTATAAATCAGTTTAAATCACCGGACCTTGCCCCTTTGTTAGAAGCATCAAAAATGCTTGGTAATATTTTAAAAAAAGATGATGTAGTAATATATGAATCTACAGTTTACCCCGGATGTACAGAGGAAGATTGTGTGCCTGTTTTGGAAAAATTTTCAGGGCTTAAATATAATGATGATTTTTACGTAGGTTATTCGCCGGAAAGAATAAACCCCGGCGACAAAGTCAATACACTAACTAGTATAAAAAAGGTAACTTCAGGCTCAACCGAACAAATTGCCGAATTGGTTAATAACCTATATGCCTCAATAATTAAGGCAGGTACGCATAAAGCACCAAGTATTAAGGTTGCAGAAGCATCAAAATCTATTGAAAATGCCCAGCGAGATGTTAATATTTCCTTTGTTAATGAACTTGCATTAATATTTGATAAAATGGGTATTGATACCAATGATGTTTTAGAAGCTGCAGGTACTAAATGGAATTTTTTAAAATACCGACCAGGACTGGTAGGGGGGCACTGTGTAGGAGTTGACCCTTATTATCTGGCACACAAAGCGGAGTCATTGGGATATCATCCGCAAGTGATTTTATCAGGCCGAAGGGTAAATGATAACATGGGTTTATTTATTGCAGGTAAGGTGGTAAAACTTTTAATAAATAAAGGCCACAAGGTTGCCGGGTGTAAAACTTTGATTTTGGGTATAACATTTAAAGAAAATTGTCCGGATACAAGAAATACTAAAGTGGTAGATATCTACAATGAGTTGGAACAATTTGGGATGTCTGTGACAATTTACGACCCATGGGCTAATATCCGGAAGGTAAAAGATGAATATGGAATTGCTATTTTAAATGAAATAAAAGAATTGACATTGTATGATGCAATTATATTAACGGTGGCTCATGATGAGTTTTTAAGGCTTGATTATCGAAATATGCTAAATAAAAATGGGATTATTTTTGATTCTAAAGGTTTTTTAGACCGCGACTTAGTTGATTCAAGGCTATAAAAATCATCAAATCAAAATTATATCTTATTAAGAACAGCCTACAACCGCAAATTAACTATACAAACAAATTATAATTTTATTTATAACCACAAAGATTAATGGTATCAAGTTTAGGTAGTTCAATGTTTAAGGGGGCAATTTGGAGTACGATTGAACGCCTTTCTGTGCAACTTGTGCAATTTATAATTGGTATTATCATATCCCGCATATTATCTCCTTCTGAATACGGTACTATAGGATTATTAGCTGTCTTTATTGCCTTTTTTACAGTACTTATAGACAGCGGCTTTACTAAAGCCCTTATTCAAAAACAAAATAGGACGGAAACGGATTTATCAACTATTTTTTTCTTCAACATATTAATAAGTGTTGTTTGCTACATAGTATTATGGATTGCTGCCCCATTCATTGCTCGTTTTTATGCAGCGCCTATTTTAACAAGCCTTACCAGATTTTTATCATTTTCAATGATATTAAATGCATTTTTTGCTATACCGTTAACTATCCTGACAATTAGAATCGATTTTAAATCGATAGCGAAAATTAATCTGATATCAATTATATTGAGTGGAGGTATAGGTATAGTATCTGCTTATAAAGGCTTTGGTGTATGGTCTTTAGCATTTCAAATTGTTGGAAGATCAGTCTTTACAATCATATTAATGTGGCTCAAAATAAAGTGGAAGCCCCAATTTGTATTTTCTATACAGGCCTTAAAAACAATGTATGGATTTGGATCCAAATATGTTTTATCAGCCCTTCTGTCAATGGTGGTAAATAATATTTCGGCACTTTTTATAGCAAAACTTATTAACGCCAAAGAATTGGGTTACTATACACGCGGCACCCAATTTGCAGATGTTGTCTTTGGTACATTTAATTCAGTATTGGATAGTGTACTGTTGCCAGGGCTTTCAACAATACAAAATGAAAAAGAAAATTTAGTTGGGATGACGCGGTTTGTAATTAAATCAACAGCATTAATATCAACTCCTGTTTTGATTGGTTTAGCAACTATAGCGAATCCGCTGGTAAGCACCCTCTTAACAGACAAATGGTTGCCTGCAGTGCCTATTATGCAAATAATTTGTATAGCAAGGCTCATTACCATAATAGCGGGTATAAATATTAATATTTTATATGTGCTAGGGCGTACGGACTTAACTTTAAAGCAGGATTATGTGAAGATTATTGTGAGAATAACATTATTAATGATCTCGTTTAAATTTGGCATTTTCTATATAGCGCTGGCAGAACTGTCGTCAACAATTATACACTTTTTTATAAACTGTTATTCGCCTGGCAAAATTTTAGAGTATGGTGCTGTCAAACAGATAAAAGACTTGATGCCTATTTTCTTAATTAGCATGCTTATGGTAATAAGTATGTATGCAACAATGGTTGTTATAGATAAAAATATAATAAAAATTCTTGTTGCCCCTGTAATTGGAGCTATGGTATATCTGAGTGCACTTTATGTGTTTCGAATAAAAGAGTTTTTTATTTTGTTAAATAAAGTAAAACTTTTAATAAAGGTACCCAATACAAACCTGACATGAACCAACAAAATACCAGTTATTGCCTGATATATAATTTTGCTCAACACTACAGGGCTTCTGTTTTTAAAAAAATGGATAATGAAATGGGTTTTGACTTTTACTTTGGCGACCATTTATATTGGGCACCAGATATAAAAGAAATGAATGTTAGTGAATTAAAAGGCTTTAAAAAAAAGATAAAAAATATAAAACTATTAGGAGGAAAATTTACATGGCAAAAGGGCGCAATTGGGCTTGTCTTTAAAAATTACAAACATTTTATATTATATGGTGATACTAGTTATATATCCAATTGGATTATAGTTTTACTATGCAAGATTTTAAGAAAGAAGACGTATTTATGGACACATGGCTATAAAAGACCATTAAGCTGGAAAGAAAAATTAATGACTTATCCATTTTTTGGCATGGCTACTAAAGTGTTATTATATGGTAATTTTTCCAGAGACTTTATGATCAAGGATGGCAGAGATGGAGAAAAGATGGTTTGTATATATAACTCACTTGATTATGAAAATCAACTTGTAATTAGAAAACAAGTAAAATCGTCTAATATATATAGTGATTTTTTTAAAAATAGCTTGCCCGTTTTAATTTATATCGGCAGAATTCAAAAGTCAAAAAAAATTGATTTGGTTATTGAAGCTATGGCTTTACTTAAAGAAGAAGGAGTGTACTGTAATTTTGTAATAGTTGGTGAAGATAAAGAACAAGTTAATCTTAATAACCTTGTATCAGAAAAACACTTGGAGAAAAATGTTTGGTTTTACGGACCAAGTTACGATGAGGCAGAAATTGCTGAGCTGTTATACAATGCCGATGTTTGCGTTTCTCCAGGCAATGTTGGTTTGACAGCTGTACATAGCTTTGCTTATGGTACACCTGTAATAACACATTCAAATTTTCATAATCAAATGCCTGAATTTGAAGTTATAAAATCAAATGTAAATGGCGGCTTTTTCAAAGAAGGAGATGTCACCGATTTATGTAAAAAAATTAAAGATTGGATATCACTTGATCTTCCAAAAAGAGAAAAAGTCAGACAATCAGCATATGCAATTATAGATGAGAAGTATAACCCCAATTATCAGGTTGAAGTTTTAAGGAAGGTTTTGAGTTGAAAAGAACACCTGCTTTCAGTAAGGAAGAAATGTTATGAACGAAGTAAAGTTTTTCTTGCGGTATTTATTTATGGTTTTTTACAAGCCTTACATTTACTTTAAATATAAGGCAAAAGTATCTGCAAGTGCTGTTTTGTCAAGAAGCACCTTTCTTTCTGAAAACTGTACAATTCATTCAAAGGTTGTTGTTGCCAACAGTTCTATAGGTTATGGTACTTATATAGGGCAAAAAAGCAAATTAGCAAACACTCATGTTGGTGCTTATTGCTCAATAGCAAATAATGTTGAAGTGCTGCCTTATACTCACCCATCATCAACTTTTGTATCTACTCATCCTGCTTTTTTTTCGGTTTTAAAACAAGCAGGCTTTACTTATACAACCCAACAACTATTTAATGAAGAGTTATTTTTTGATAGAGAGAAAAAAATACACCTTAAGATTGGCAATGATGTCTGGATAGGTACCAATGTTTTAATAATGGGAGGTATTGAAATTGGCGATGGCGCCATTATAGCAGCAGGGTCTGTAGTTACAAAAAATGTTAAGGCATTTGATATTGTCGGTGGTGTTCCTGCTAAGGTTATCAACTCCAGATTTAATGCTGAACAAATAGAACTTTTAAATAAAATCCAATGGTGGAATAGGTCACCAGAGTGGATAAAACAAAATTCAGAATTGTTTAAAGATATTCAAGTTTTTGAAAAGGCTATTGAAAAAAGCCATCCTATTGTTTAAGAATGAAGATAAACTATAAATGAACATCGTAAAGTCTTTTATAAAGAGGGAGTTTTTTTTACTGCTAATTGTATTTATAGTATTTATAAATCCATTTTTATATGGGTATAGATTTGCTTTAACGTTAGTAGTTTTTCTTTTTTTTAATTTAAATTTTCTTTTGAAGAATATTGACAGAAATGTAGTTTACTTGTTATTCTTTGGATTATCGTATGAAATATTTTCAGCGTTGCACCCTAGTATCTTAAACCAATCTCCAATAGTTGTCTTAACAAATGCAATTTTACCATCGATACTGTACTTAACAGGGAAATATATAAGCTGTAGTTATTTATCTAATCAAATAAGATTATTCTTTATATTTTTTATCAGCTTTTCATTTTCCATAATCCCGTTAATCTCAATTTTGGACCAAATTTTAAAAAATGGATTTACTGAAGGAACGAGGAGTATGTATTTGATTTGGGATAGCAGTACAGAATTAAATGCGACAGGCCTGGCTGGTTACTTTGTTTTAAATATGCCTTTTATAGGTTTAATAAACATCAAAAAAAATACAGTTATTGAAAAAAGAATTTACTATGCCAGCATAGTTATGTTCATGCTGTCACTTGTATGCGTATTGCGCTTAGGAAGTAGAACGCAATTGGGCATTGCATTAGCATCATTAATAATATCTTACATCCTGAATTTTAAAAAACAATCTGTAAAAAATAATATCATAATCATATCTGTGCTTATAATAGCACTTGGTGTAGTTGTGTATAATTTAGATAAGCTTTCTGAATTTTTTAAATTCTACCAGGACAGATTAAATGATGACAGTGTTGGTATCAATACGCTTGGAGGCAGAACAGAAAGATGGTTTGGGGCTTTAAGTTCTATTGTAACAGATCCATTTGGGTGGGACCTCAACAGATTTGGGTATGCGCATAATTTATGGCTGGATGTTGCACGGGCTGCAGGAGTTATACCTATGGTGTTTCTTGTTTTTTATACTATATCATCTATAAAGCTTTTCTTAAAATCAATTAAGATATTAAGAAATGATGTTTTTATTAAAACAGTTGTAATTATTATATTCTGTAGTTTCATTTTACAATTCAGTGTCGAGCCTATAATTGATGGCATGTTTTTAATGTTTTTATTGTTTTGCGCATTTGTTGGATTACTATCAGGCATAATAAAAAATAAGAAAGCAGAATACATATATCACAATAATAGGCGCAGGGTAACTTCTTATTCTTAAGTAATTTATTTTAATGTTACTAATTGGCAAACGTATGCTTATAAGCAATAATTGAATTTGAACTGTAAAATATTAATAACAAAAAATGAAAATAATATTTCTTGGCGGCCTTTTCCCGGACAAGTATAGAAAAGAAATAGAACAGAAAAGCAGCGGTGTTATCCAATATGCTGCGGATGCATTGCAATGGAATATGATAAGGGGATTGGACGATTTTGTAAATGATTTAACAATTGTCAATTTACCCTATATTGGATCATACCCTACCAGGTACAAAGAAATTAATACTTCGGGGTTTGAGTTTTCACACAAGCCCGGGGCCAATGATATAAATGTTGCTTTTAATAATTTATCTTTATACAAGCTTTACTCAAGATATATCAACGCTAAAAAAGCATTGAAGAAAAAAATTACGCAAGGTAATGAGGTTGTAGTTATATACTCAATGCATTTGCCCTTTATTAAAGCAGCTGTTGCATTAAAAAAGAATAATCCTAATTTAAAAATATGCTTAGTTGTACCTGACCTACCTGAATTTATGGGAGGAGGCCAAAATATATTTTATACAATATTTAAAAAAATTGAAAAGGTTTTTATTGACAAGGCTCTGTTAAAAATAAATTTTTTTGTAATTCTTTCAAAGCACATGAAAGAAGCCTTAAATATTGGTGCAAGGCCTTGGGTCTGTGTAGAAGGTATCGCTGGTAGTATTGATTTTGGAGAGAAGGTTTTTCCCGAAACTAAAGATATATTTTATTCAGGAACATTGGCAAAACAATATGGTATAGTAAACCTGTTAAATGCATTTAAGAAAATACAAAATAAAAATTATCGATTGATTATTTGTGGCGCAGGAGAGGCTCAATCTGATATTGAGGCTATGGCAAAGCTTGACAGTAGAATAATTTTTATGGGGCAGCTACCAAGAGAAAGAATTTTAGAATTGCAAAAAAAGGCAACTGTGCTTGTCAATCCCCGAACCTCTGAAGGAGAATTTACTAAATACTCATTTCCGTCTAAAACTATGGAATATCTGGCATCAGGAACAGCTTGTATTCTCCATAGGCTTGAAGGTATTCCGGAAGAGTATTTTGATTTTTGTTTTGTTGCTGAAAAACAAGACTTTGAAGGCTTATATGAAACTTTGATTTACGTTTGCGAAAAGGATAAAAGTGAACTATATGAGTTTGGCGCAAAGGCTCAGCAATTTATATTAAATGAAAAGTCTGCACACAGGCAAAGTGAAAAAATATATTTAATGCTTAAAAAATATACCAATGTTTGAAAACAAAACCCTTTTAATTACCGGTGGCACAGGATCGTTCGGTAATGCTGTATTGAATCGTTTTTTACATACCGACATTAAAGAAATTAGAATCTTTAGTCGCGATGAGAAAAAGCAAGACGACATGCGCAATCAGCTAAAAAATGAAAAGCTCAAATTTTATATTGGTGATGTACGAGATTATAATAGTATTGAGCAGGCAATGCATGGAGTTGATTACGTGTTTCATGCTGCTGCTTTAAAACAAGTACCATCTTGCGAGTTTTTTCCGATAGAGGCTACAAAAACTAATGTTTTTGGCACACAGAATGTCATTAATGCTGCAGTAGCCAACAATGTTGGTAAAGTTATTTGTTTGAGTACTGATAAAGCTGCTTATCCAATTAATGCAATGGGTATCTCAAAAGCTTTGATGGAAAAAGTTGCCATCGCAGCTTCAAGAAACATAACTGGCAACACTAAAGTTTGCTTAACAAGATATGGAAATGTTATGGCATCAAGAGGCTCTGTAATACCTTTGTTTTTAAAACAAATAAAAGAGGGAGGCCCACTAACTATTACTGATCCAAAAATGACGCGATTTCTGATGTCATTAGAAGAGGCTGTAGAGCTTGTTTTATTTGCTTTTACTAACGGAAACCAAGGCGATTTATTTGTTAACAAAGCACCGGCAGGTACTATTGGTGATTTGGCTGTGGCCTTAAAAGAATTATGCAATGCTAATAACGAAATTAGGGTTATTGGTACAAGGCACGGCGAGAAATTGTATGAAACTCTGTGCACCCGTGAAGAAATGCAAAAAGCTGAAGATATGGGCGAGTTTTATAGAATACCGGCAGATAATAGAAATTTAAATTACAGCCGGTATTTTTCTGAGGGTGAAACGGATCTATCGGCAATAGAAGATTATCATTCTCATAACACCAAGCAATTGGGCGTTGAAGGGATGAAAGCGCTTTTGTCTAAACAGCCGTATGTGCAAAGAGAAGTATTTGGTGATTTAAATGCCGTACAATACCCCGGATGATCACGAATTCGAAGCCAGCATTGATCCAGGGCAGCCATCATACAGATCAAAGGGGGACGTTGAGTTTTGTCAATGATTTTGATATGGCTGATGTAAAAAGATTTTACATTATACAAAACGCTGATCTTAAAATTACCCGAGGATGGCGGGCCCATCGTATTGAAAGGCGATGGTTCTATGTATCCGATGGTGCATTCAGGATACGTATAGTAAAGATTGACAATTGGGAAAATCCTGATAAACACTTGCCTGTTGAAGAGTTTATATTGTCTGCGGATCAAGATCAGGTATTATCTATCCCAGTTGGATATGGCAGTTCAATTCAAGCTATATCTGAAAAGTCCAAACTAATAGTATTTGCTGATTACGGGATTGAAAATGCAACAAAGGACGATTTTTTATATCCACAAGATTATTTTGAAGCATAATATATATAATAATGAAACTTAGAATAGGAATAACAGGGCAGAGCGGATTTGTAGGGCAACATCTTTATAACACATTAGGCTTATTTCCGGATGAATTTGAGCGTATACAATTTGAGCGTGATTTTTTTAAAGACGAACGCCAACTTATTGAATTTGTAAGCCAGTGTGATGTCATTGTACATCTGGCGGCTATGAACAGGCATAATGATCCACAGATAATATATGATAACAATGTTGGATTAATAAAACAATTAGTATCCGCACTAGAAATCACCAAAAGTAAGGCCCATGTGCTATTTTCATCCTCGTCTCAGGAAGAGCGGGATAATCTTTATGGGAAGAGTAAAAGGGAAGGGCGTGAATTACTTATAGAGTGGGCAAACAAAAATGAAGGCACATTTACAGGCATGATTATTCCTAATGTGTTTGGTCCATTTGGTAACCCATATTATAATTCGTTCATCGCAACGTTTTCCCATCAGCTTTGTCATAACGAACAGCCTAAAATTGACGTAGATGGTTCAGTAAAACTTATTTACGTGGATGAATTAATTAAGAGCATAATCAGCCAGATTAGAAATAAGAAGGGTAATGGACTATTAACAATTGCACACACTGTAGAACGTAAAGTTTCTGAAGTTTTGGCACTGCTTGAGATTTATAAAGAACAATACTTAAAATCAGGAATAATCCCGGAATTGGCAAACTCATTTGATCTTAACCTTTTTAACACATTTAGAAGCTACATAGATAATAAGAATCATTTTCCGGTTAAGTTTATTAAGCATACAGATCCCAGGGGCGCTTTTGTTGAGATCATTCGGTTAAATGTAGGAGGTCAAGTTTCATTTTCTACCACAGTGCCGGGGATAACCAGAGGAAATCATTATCATACACGTAAGATTGAACGCTTTGCGGTAATTAAGGGCAAAGCTTTAATACAACTCCGAAAAATAGGCACAGATGAGGTGTTTGATTTTTATCTGGATGGCAATGACCCCGCTTATGTTGATATGCCAATATGGTACACACACAATATTAAAAATATAGGCGAGGAAGAATTATATACTAACTTTTGGATCAATGAATTTTATGACCCCAATGATCCTGACACTTACTTTGAAAACGTATAATTAAAATTCACAACATTAATATAATGAAAGAAAAATTAAAGGTAATGACCGTTGTAGGTACACGGCCTGAAATTATAAGATTAGCAAGAGTCATGGCGGCGCTTGATACGTCTGATGCCATTGAGCATATCATTGTACACACAGGCCAAAATTATGATTATGAGTTGAATCAGATTTTCTTTGAAGATCTTAATATTCGTAAGCCGGATCATTTTTTGAACGCAGCCGGTGCAACAGCCACAGAAACGGTAGGTCAGATATTAATAAAGATTGACCCACTTTTGGAAACAGAAAAACCTGATGCATTTTTGGTTTTGGGTGATACCAATAGCTGTTTATGCGCCATTCCGGCAAAAAAACGCCATATTCCTATCTTCCATATGGAAGCCGGAAATCGTTGCTTTGACCAGCGCGTACCTGAAGAAACAAACAGAAAGATAGTTGACCATGTGTCTGATATAAATTTGACTTACAGCGATATTGCCCGGGAGTATTTATTACGTGAAGGATTGCCGGCGGATAGAATAATTAAAACAGGTTCACCGATGTTTGAAGTGCTGAATCATTATTTGCCGGATATTGAGGGCTCTGATATACTGCAGCGTTTAAAGCTTGAAAAGCATAAATACTTTGTGGTTTCATCTCACAGAGAAGAAAATATTAATAGCGAAAAAAACTTTAAGGGTTTAATGGATAGTTTAAACTTAATTGCCGAAAAGTATGGCTATCCCATCATAGTAAGTACTCACCCACGTACCAGGAATATGATTGAAGCTAAAAACATAGCAATGAGGCCTGAGGTTCAGTTTTTAAAGCCAATGGGTTTTAATGATTATAATGCGCTTCAGATGCATTCATACGCTGTGCTTTCTGACAGTGGTACTATATCTGAGGAATCATCAACTTTAAATTTTCCGGCATTAAACCTTAGAGATGCCCATGAGCGGCCAGAGGCGATGGAAGAAGCGTCAGTTATGATGGTTGGGATGAACACAGAACGTATTATGCAAGGCCTAATTCAGGTACAATACCAAAAAAGGGGCTCGGAAAGAAATTTTAGGCGCGTTGCTGATTATTCTATGCCAAATGTTTCTGAAAAAGTAGTCAGAATAATTATTAGCTATGTTGATTATATAAAAAGGGTAGTTTGGAGCGAAAGTAGGTAATGAATATTCTTTTCCTGACCATATTAAATCTCACTGATATTGCTGAACGCGGATTGTACACAGACCTTATGCGAAAGTTTAGGGATGAGGGGCATCGTGTTCACATAATATGTCCGTCAGAAAGAAGACATAAGAAAAAGACTTCGTTAAAAATTGATCATGGTATAAGTGTATTGCATATAAATACACTAAATCTCCAAAAAACAAATATTGTTGAAAAAGGGATTGGAACGTTAATGCTGGGGCGGCAGTTTTTAAAGGGAGCCATAAAGTATTATCAGGACACCAAATTTGATTTGGTGCTTTACTCCACGCCGCCAATTACGTTTACAAAAGTTGTTAGGTTCTTTAAAAAACGCGATGGAGCTAAGTCATATCTACTTTTAAAAGATATTTTTCCGCAAAATGCAGTTGATCTGGGATTAATTAAAAAGAATTCTTTGATACACAGGTTCTTTGAAAAAAAAGAGCGGAAAATGTATGAAATTTCAGATCATATAGGTTGCATGTCTCCAGCAAATGCAGACTTTGTTATCAGCCACAATAAACATATAAATCCCGGTATAGTAGAAGTAAATCCTAATAGTGTAGAGGTTATAGCTACAGCAGGGGTGTCCGTTGCTGACAAGGAAAAGGTTAAACGGGAATATAAAATTCCGGAAAAAGCTGCATTGTTTATTTATGGTGGTAACCTTGGCAAGCCGCAAGGTATAGATTTTCTAATCAGCATTCTTGAGTCAAATATCAAAAATAAAGATGTTTATTTTCTTATTGTTGGTTCAGGCACAGAGTTCTCTAAATTACAAACCTGGTATACCTTAAACAGCCCTGAAAATTCAAAACTGATAGCTAATTTACCTAAAAACAAGTACGACGATTTACTGAAGTGTTGCGATGTTGGCCTGATTTTTTTAGATAAAAGATTTACGATCCCTAATTTTCCTTCAAGAATACTTTCCTATATGGAATATAGAATGCCCATTTTGGCTGCTACTGACCTGAATACTGATATGGGTAAGATAATAATGGAAAACAGCTTTGGCCTGTGGTGTCAAAGCGGAGATTTAGAAGCTTTTAACTACAATTTAAGTCAACTATGTGGTGCTAAAGATAATTGGAAAACCATGGGTAATAACGGTTTTGAATATTTAAGATCACATTATTCGGTTAATAACTCATATCAAACTATAATACGGCATTTTGACAATGTATAGGATTATATTTAAAAGGATCATTGATCTTACTGTGGCTTTGATGGGTCTGATATTATTGCTTCCGGTGCTTTTGATTGTTTTACTCTTGTTGACAATCGCAAATCAGGGTGCCCCATTTTTTCTGCAAGCCCGTCCCGGAAAAAATACCAGACTTTTTAAAGTAATAAAATTTAAAACAATGAATGACCGCTGCGGCATCGATGGAAAACTATTGCCCGATGCTGACAGGCTCACGGCACTTGGTAAGTTTATCCGCAAAACATCATTAGATGAAATACCCCAATTACTAAATATTATTAATGGCGATATGAGCCTAATTGGACCAAGGCCATTATTAGTTGAGTACTTGCCTTTATATAACTCAACCCAAAGCCGCAGGCATTTGGTTAGGCCAGGCATTACAGGTTGGGCACAGGTTAATGGACGTAATGCTATCAGTTGGGAACAAAAATTTGAATATGATGTATGGTATGTGGATAACTTATCTTTAGCCCTTGATTTAAAAATATTATGGATGACTGTGATAAAAGTATTCAAATCAGAAGGCATAAGTGCCGAGGGGCATGTTACTGTTGAAAAATTTAAGGGAACCCTGGTATGATTTATTTATACGGCGCAAGTGGCCATGCCAAAGTTATTATTGAGCTTTTTGAAAAACAACAACGTATTGTTTCAGGCTTGATTGATGTTAATCCTGCTATAACTAAACTTTTTGATTATCCTGTTTATTCATCGTTTCAAGAATCATTTTTTATGGATGATACAGAGGTTGTGATAAGTATTGGTAATAATGGTATACGGAAGAAAATTGCGAGCGAGTTACATGTAAAATACACTACAGCCGTGCACCCCTCGGCAAACATTTCTACAAGAATCTTCGTAGGTGAGGGTACCGTTGTTATGGCAGGGGTTTCAATAAACAGCGAGGTTACAATAGGCAGGCACGTCATTTTAAATACCAACTGTTCCATAGACCATGATTGTGTAATAGGTGATTTTGTTCATGTATCACCTAATGCCGCTATTGCCGGCAATGTTAATGTAGGCGAGGGTACTCATGTTGGTATTGGGGCATGCATAATACCAGGAGTTAAAGTTGGTAATTGGGTAACTATTGGAGCCGGGGCGGTGATTATTAATGACGTTCCGGACTATGCGATTGTAGTAGGTAATCCGGGTAAAATAATTAAGTATAACAAATCTGTTGATTAAAAATGAATAGCAAAATATGGTTATCCAGCCCACACATGGGCGGCCAGGAATTTAACTTTGTAAAGGAAGCATTTGATACAAATTGGATAGCACCCTTGGGCCCTCATGTAAATAACTTTGAGCATGATCTTGAAGCTTTTACCGGAAGCAAGTATGCGGCAGCATTAAGTTCGGGTACTGCTGCAATACACCTTGCATTGATCATGCTGGGCATCCAGTCCGGGGATGAAGTCATTTGTCAAAGTTTTACTTTTTCTGCATCGGCAAACCCAATTGCTTATTTAGGTGCAACACCTATATTTATAGACAGTGAGCCTGAAACATGGAATATGTCTCCGGGGCTTTTAGAAGAGGCTATTATTGACAGGATTAATAAAGGAAAAAAGCCAAAGGCAATTATACCCGTACACCTTTATGGTATGCCGGCTAAAATTGAGCAGATCAGTAAAATTGCAGCCAAATATGATATTCCTGTTATTGAGGACGCTGCTGAAGCTTTGGGGTCAACAGTAAACGGAAAAGCAGCCGGTACTTTAGGTGCGATAGGTATATTATCATTTAATGGCAATAAAATTATTACTACAAGCGGTGGTGGTGCAATAATATCTGATAATAAACAATTTGTTGAAAAGGCTCGGTTTTTAGCAACCCAGGCACGTGATGCCGCACCACATTATCAACACTCGCAAATTGGATATAATTACAGAATGAGTAATGTTTGTGCCGGCATTGGGCGTGGGCAAATGATGGTTTTAGAAGACCATATCGCAAAACGCAGGAACGTTTATAAAACTTATACAGAACAATTAGCCGATATAGCTGCAATATCTTTTTTGCCTGAACCGGCAAGTTATTTTAGCAATCGCTGGCTGAGTACTATTTTAATTGATCCATCTAAGTCGGATGGCATCACAAGAGAAACTATAAGGCTGGAATTAGAAAAAGATAATATTGAGTCAAGGCCATTATGGAAACCGATGCATTTACAGCCCGTATTTGAAGATTGCCCTTCATATATTGACGGTACAAGTGAAGAGTTGTTTAACAAAGGATTGTGTCTTCCTTCCGGATCAAATCTTACCGAAGTTGAAGTTCAACGCGTAATTGATATTATAAAGAATGTTTTTCAGCAACAGTAGTCATAATTAAGCAGCATTAACCACGAGGTAGAATTAGTGTTTTTAATATGTTAAATTATACTGCTGTTTAATATATTTTAATAAATGTTAATAAATATTAATAAATATTTCGCCAAGCGGTTAGCTACATATAAAATTTATGATGCTATTATAACTGTCTTTAAAACAATGATTTACAATATTTTTCTGTGATGTGCATCATATTAAATTACTGTTAACCAAAGAGTTGTTGGTAATATTAAAGATTTTTTAAACAAAAAGATATACCTTTGCGTTAAATGTTTTAAACTAAAAACATTAAGTCTCACTTATGAAAGATTATTTACTCTTTAATAAGGTTATACCCCGGTGGATGATCATGATCCTTGACCTTTTTATAGTTGCCTGGTCATTTTCAACGTCTTATTTTATCGTTCATCGTTTTGAATTTGTTAATATTTTAAGGGGATATTTCTTTATATATACAACTTCATATCTTACAATTGCAGCTGTAGTTATGTTTGCAATGCGCATACATACCGGCCTTATCCGCTATTCTAATACCCGTGACATGCTGCGGATATTTGGTTCAGCATTTATAAGCAGTGTGATATACATGGTAGTAGCTTATGTATGGATCATCCCTCATTATACGGCTAATCCGGTAAATATTACTTCGATAACTTTAGTTAATTTCTCTGTATCAAGTACTTTACTCATATTGTTAAGGGCAGCCGCAAAAAGCACTTACTCTTATATCACCAATTATTCTAACGGTAAAAAAGTAGCCGTTGTAATTTATGGCTCTGATACTGAAGCTATTTTAATTAAACAGGCCCTTGAAAATAGTAGCAATTCTAATTTCTCGATAATTGGCTTTGTTGAGGATAATACTAACAGGATCAATAAAGAAATTAGTGGGGTTAAAATCTATAATTTCACTAAGTTGCCTAAGCTGATGAAAAAGCATAAGGTAGAAAAATTGATAACGATCAATAAACAACTTGGTGAGGCTGATAAGAAAGCTGCTCTTGAAGAATGTTTAGTGCTGGGTATTCAAGTTTTAACTGTGCCACCAGCTGATCAATGGATCTACGGTAAGTTAAACCTTAGTCAGATCAAGGACCTTAAGATCGAAGATCTTTTACAGCGTAAACCTATTAAGATAGATACTACAAGTATTTCAAAGGATATTTATGGTAAGAGAGTATTGGTTACAGGCGCTGCGGGATCTATCGGTTCAGAAATAGTAAAACAAGTACTACAATACAAACCGGCATTAGTAATATTATGCGATCAGGCAGAATCTCCGTTGCATGATATGCAACTTTTTGTTGAAGAAAAATTCCCGGATATTACTACAAAAATATTTATAGGTGACGTGCGCAATCATCAGCGTATGTACAAATTATTTAGTGAGCTGTATCCTGAAGTGGTATATCACGCTGCGGCTTATAAACATGTTCCAATGATGGAGGAAAATCCTTCAGTGGCTATTGGTGCTAATGTGATGGGGACTAAAAATGTTGCCGACCTTGCTATTGAATTTGGTACCAAAAAGTTTGTAATGGTTTCAACAGATAAAGCTGTAAACCCATCGAATATTATGGGTGCTACAAAGCGAATTGCTGAAATCTATATTCAGGCGTTAAGAAACACCTCAGATACACGCTTTATAACCACCAGATTTGGTAATGTATTAGGATCTAACGGCTCGGTTATTCCACGTTTCCAGGCACAGATACAGAAAGGCGGGCCTATTACTGTAACCCATCCGGAAATTACGCGGTACTTTATGACCATACCGGAGGCTGTGCAATTAGTGCTTGAAGCCGGTACAATGGGTGTAGGTGGTGAGATATTTATTTTTGACATGGGCGAGCCGGTTAAGATTACAGACTTGGCTACCAAAATGATCAAACTTGCCGGATTGCAACCTGATAAAGACATAAAGATAGCTTTCTCAGGATTACGCCCGGGCGAAAAGCTGTATGAAGAACTATTAAATGATGGCGAAAGCACCATGCCTACCCATCATGAGAAGATAAGAATATCAAAAGTTATAACATATCCATACAAAGAAGTGATAGATAATATCGACGAGTTGTTAGAATTAATCAAACAAGATAGCGAAATGGCTATTGTTACTAAAATGAAGGAGATTGTTCCGGAGTTTATTAGTAAGAACTCTGCTTATGAGCAGCTCGACATCAACAAAAATATATTACTGCAATAAGTATCAAGATATTAAACAACAAAGGCCTTAATCTATATAGTTAAGGCCTTTGTTGTTTAATGCTTCACTAAGCTTGGTTTTACATGCTTTCTATAGATTAAATATAATTTGCTTTAATGGGGTAAAGTTTTTAGTATTGGAGAGTTTTTGAATTTCTAACCAAGGCCAAAATCCTAAAAATAACTTTTTAAATCATAGTCTGTAAATAAAAGGCTGATAATTTGCATGCCGGGCTGCTTCAATTGTTATGGTAAATTAGTTTGCCATACAACAAAGATTACTACCCACATCGGTTATAACCTTAGTATTCAACTTAAATAATTATGCAAAGAAGAACTTTCATGAAAAACACCGGCTTGCTGGGCACAGCTTTAGTGCTTAGTAAGATACCTGCATTTGCTACTGAAACCGGCTACCCGGTGGTAAGGACTACTAAAAGAAATTTTAGCAGCGAGTCTGTAGAAAAAGCTATTACAGAGTTTAGCAAAAATGTAAAGGATAAAGAATTAACCTGGCTTTTTAACAATTGCTTTCCTAATACTTTAGATACCACGGTAACTTTCACGGAAAAAGATGGCAAACCAGATAGTTATGTAATAACCGGTGATATTGATGCTATGTGGCTACGCGATAGCAGCGCGCAGGTATATCCATATCTTGATTTTATAAAGCAGGATAAAAAGCTGCAACAATTAGTTGCCGGTGTTATTAATCACCAGGCTACCTGCGTATTGAAAGATCCTTATGCAAACGCTTTTTACGATGATCCTAACAAAGTAGGAGAGTGGTCAAAAGACGAAACCAAAATGCAGCCGGGCCTGCACGAGCGTAAGTGGGAGATAGACTCATTATGCTACCCTATCAGGCTTGCCTACAAATACTGGAAAGTAACTGGTGATACTACTCCGTTTGATGCAAAATGGAAGTCGGCCATAGCGCTTACTTTAAAAACCTTTAAGGAGCAACAGCGTAAACAAAACCAGGGGCCATACAGCTTTCAACGTAAAACCGCATGGGCTACAGATGGCGTACCCATGAACGGGTATGGCTACCCTGTAAAGCCAAATGGTTTGATATGCTCTGCTTTTCGCCCAAGTGATGATGCAACGATCTATATGTACCTCGTACCGTCCAATTTCTTTGCCGTGGTGAGCTTAAAACATGCCGCAGAGATGGTGAGTGCCATTAGTAAAGATGCAGCGCTTGCGGCTGAGCTTAGGGCCCTTGCTGCAGAAGTGGATGCCGCGTTAAAAAAATATGCTATCATTAATCATCCTTCTTACGGCAGGATCTATGCTTATGAGGTGAATGGTTATGGCAGCTTCAACTTAATGGACGACGCAAACGTACCAAGTCTTTTAGGGTTGCCTTATCTTGATGCTGTACCGGTAACAGACCCGGTGTATCAAAATACCCGTAAAATGCTGCTGTCATTAAATAACCCGTTCTTTTTTAAAGGAAAAGCCGGCGAAGGTATTGGCGGCCCACATGCCGGTAAAGATATGATCTGGCCATTAGGTATTATTATGCGCGGCTTAACCAGTACTAATGATCAGGAAATTAAGCATTGTATAGCTATGCTGAAAAGCAGCAATGCAGGTACTGGTTTTATGCACGAGTCGTTCCATAAAGATGACGCTAAGCATTTTAGCCGCCCATGGTTTGCCTGGGCAAATACATTATTTGGCGAGTTTTTATGGGAAACCTATAAAAAGAAGCCGCAATTACTGGCTTAATTATACAGTTGTTTAGATATAAATCACAAGCGTCTTATTTTAAATTATAAGGCGCTTGTGTTGTTATGGATAATTGATTAATTACCTGGAATATTATTGCATATGAAAGTTTTAATTATTGGGCCATCAGGCTCAGGTAAAACGTTTGTGGCTAAAGCACTTCAACAAGCAGAAATAAATGCTTTTGATGCTGATGATATTGAAGGTTATCAAACTGGTATGATAAAAGCGGTAAAAAAGTTGCTGCACCACATACGGCTAACGAAGCTATAAGCAACAGTTACTCTTTTTTATGGAGCAGGAAATTCCTGGATAATTTTTTACGAGAATTTTCTGAGGTATATGTATTTGGCGGATCAGGCAATGTTTCAGACATGTTTGAGCTGTTTGATAAGGTATACTTTCTTAAAATTGACCCTGAATTACAAATGGAACGATTGAAAAGCCCGTTACGCCCTAATCCGCTTATGGGTGCTAACGATAATGGTCCTGTTGTATGGGGTGCATGGCTCGAACAAATGGCACGAGAAAAAAATATCCCGTTCATAGATGCTTCAAAAACACCGATGCAGATTCATGAAATTATTAGTCAATAGTTATAGTTTGATTCTCTATTATTAAGTTATTAAGCTAAAAAGGGCGCAAAAATGAAACTTTTTGCACCCTTTTTAGCTTAATAACTATCGGTATTTTTACTTGACGGTGTAGTTATATACTTTACGGCCAAGTTCGCCGGCGGCATTGATGCCTTCTACCACAACAGCGTATGAGCCTGGTCCGTCAGCATTGAAGAAGCTAAACGATGTTTGACCGTTAACATCTGTTTTCAAATTTGGGTTCCAATAAACAGTTGAACGTAAGTCCGGCAATTTATCGTCATTTCCCGAAGTTCCGTATTTAGGTGAATAAAACTCACGCACCTTGTTAAAGCCTTTTGGCGAAAAGTTTATAACACTTGGATTATATTGTTTACGTGCAGTACCTAACTTAGTAAGAATAAGAATTGATGGCCCGCCTAAAACGCTCACCATTGCCTGATTTGTTCTTGCCATCTCAATCTTCGCTACGTCTTCCGGCAGAATACTGCCTTCTAATATTTCTGATACCTCATCCGCAGTAGTGATTTTTCTTCCGTCAACAATAAGTTGTACTACATTGCCACCCAGCGTTGAACCTATAAGTTTAATAGTACTGTAGCCTTGCACAGATTCAATGCTTATGCCGGGTAATCTGCCTTCCAGGGCTTGTCCAAGGTTGATATAATCTGAAGCATCCTGAATTGTTATTACCTGATCAGCGGATCCTTCAGGTATTTTAAACATGCCTTGCGGCGTGATATTGGCATCTTCCCTTGTTTTTCTTGCCCTGATACGTACTTCGCGTAATCTTTGTACTTTATTCAACTGGCCTGATTTTTCGTAAATGTCATCCAGTTTCTTGCCGTTTTCAAGATAGGCCTTTAACGTTCCATCAATATCAGTACTCAGATCAGGAAAGTTTTTATTTTTGTTAATCCTGAGCCTTGGAAGTGTATCTAAAGTGAGGATTGCATGGTCACTGTTTTTTGCGGTTCGGGCCTGAACGGTAACTTTAAGGCTGTCACGTAAAAATATTTTATCAAATTTGAAATGCCCTGTTGCATCAGTAGTAGCGGTTTCAGCAAGATTTCCTCTCATTGACAGCAAGCTAACATTAGCATTTGGCAGTATTTTATTACCAAGGGTGGTAACACTTCCGGATATTGTTGCAGTCAATGGTTCTGCAGGGAAAATCGGGTTTTTATTTGTGGGATTAATTATCTCTTTCCAGGTAAACCTGCGATAACCCTGGGTCAGCATCAAATTATCTAAAGCTTTTTCAACGTCTTCGCCCTCATTCGCAAAATAATAGTTCGGTTTTTCAATGTAGCCTTTCAAGTCAGAAGAAAGCAAGATGCTTGAAAAAATTGTGGTTACATCATTTTCATTTACAGGTAATTTGGTTTCGTCGATTACTGATACAGAGAAGTTTCCGCCAAAGGCGCCTTTGCCCTTACTATCTTTTGCTTCAAGATCTATTTTTATAGGCTCTTTACTGTTATAGCTGTTTTTCGGGCTTTTAACATCAAGCTTCATGATATCATTGCTTTTAACAAAAGCCACACGTTCATTTAATGGTTCGCCTGTAGCATTAAAAATAGTGAACTGCGTGATGCCGGTTGGAAACAGTTTTTTCTCTAACCAGATAGAAGTACTTGCTCTGCCTATTTTTACCGGTGACGCTACAATTACTTCACCACTGGTTTGCGCAATAAAGCTTAGTGTTGGCGCTTGTGTTACCTGGTTGGCTGATGCGCCTATTCTTACAAGTATACTATCCTTATTGGGTTGGGCAACGCTTAATACAAAACCATCATCTATTGCTTTTGGTAATGCAAATGTTTTGTTGCTGCCATCAGGAAAGCTGATCTTGGCACTATATGATTTTCCGGTTTCTGGTCTTAAAGAAAAACTACCCATGCCGGCATGCAGGGTCTCAATGGTAGCAACTTCATTGCCTGCCTCATCAACCACTGTGCCTTTAACAGCCACACCCAGGCCATCTATCCCAACGGCTTTAAAACCAACATGTGATGATACCCCATTAACCAGGTTGCCGCTTTCAGGAAAGAATTGTATATCGCTTTGTGATAGTGCAGCTTTTAAAGGGAAATCCCGCGTAACAGGTTGTTTGTCGTCTCCTGTAATTATCGTTCTTATGTATGACCCGTTCAAATCAACATGGTGGTCATTTTCAACCGTAACCTGCAGCGTTCCTAAGGCATTGGTCTTTTCTGTTCTTGTATATACAGATTTATTGTTAATTACTATGTCGTAATGTACATCACGGATGGCAAGTGCTTTGCCATCTTGTGTGGTGTAGTTTAACAAGGCAATTAAAACTGGTTTATTTTCTGTGCCTTTATATTGATAATTTACTTTTGATACAATATCATTACTTGCCAGGTCGCCAACTGTAAAAGTTTTATCAAAAAAATAATCGGGCCCGGCATTACGCATCCATTGGGTGTAAGCGCGTACGCGATAATTGCCTTGCCTTAAATCATCGTCCAAAATAAAATCCCCCTCTACCATGCCGGTGGTTATAGGCAGCTTTAATGTTTTAACTAAAGAATCCCTATCTGTGATCAGATCTACATATAAAGCACCGCTTAAAGCAGAAAGCTGGTGCCGGCTTCCTACGGTTACATAGCCTTTAAACCATATAGTATCACCCAGTGCATAATATGGTTTATCCATATGCAGGTATACTTTTTCCTGCGGAGACGAGTCTGTCCACTTTTGTAAGGCTGCAACTAATTTGTCAACAGGATCATCGCCTTTAGGGATAAAAGCAAAAAATAACAATACCGAACAGCACAGTCCGATCTTAAGAAAAAGCTTGTTTAATTTCATAATGTAGGTAATAGGTTAGTTATAGGTCACACAGATATGCCAAGGGTAACACGTCTGTAATTTTTCATTAGGTTAATACTGTAAAAAAACATAAATTTTTTGATAGAAAAAAAATAATAATGGAAAGAATTTTATTAAGAGCTATTTTATATAAGCAAACTAATAATATGGCTATCAAATTAGACTACCCAGATACTTGTAAACTTTGATTTTGAATAAACTGATTTTACACGGTTTAAAAAACAGCGGTTTTGTGCCTAAGTAGTTAACACATAGTGTCGTGTACTAATTTGTAGACGCATTTTAGATTGATTTTTGAGAGGCGCACAGTTGATAATTCTACTTTTCTATACAAAACCATAGTTTTTGCCCTTTTTTCAAGAATTTTTAAGAATAATTTAAAATTTATTTGGAACATATCAAATTATTATTTGTATCATTGTCTAAGAGAATAGCAGATAGCAAGAGCGGTTGCCTATTTTCGAACCAATTAGAAGTATACCAATTACATTTTTGTTGCCCAATACAAATCAATTTATTTACTATTATAAACCAGCTATGATCAAAATTTTACAAAAACCCTTTGGAGTGAATCCTCCCGGCACTGCTTACTATCAATTACTGGAAAAGAACCTACTGACGGGTGTTAGTATTGATTCTTTTTCGGCTAAATTTTGATAGTCTAAGCCAGCTAAAGAGATTCTGTATTTCAATTCCGGTATAATAAATTAATCTTTCTTTATTGATTGACTAATTTTATTGTGCCTGATATTAAATATCCTACTACACAAACAATTAATAAACAGTTTTTTAATCAGTTAATACTTAATTATCTGTTATGCGCATTATTGCAATTATAACTTTCTTGGGTGTGCTATGTACAACAACGTACTCCTATGGCAATACGGCTATGTATGCACGTGTCTCAAACAACACTACATCAAAAGGGAGGCTCCCTTTAAAGTATGTTCATAAAATTGGGAGAGACACTGCTGTCAAAGCTAAAAAAGATACGATATCGAATGATTCGGCTATCGCTATCACTGCCCCCTTTAAAAACGCTATTGCGAAAAGACTCCAGTCTGAGACCAATAATGTTAACCCTGACAAAACAGCAAGAGGTCCGTGGATTTCTTTGCAGCAGTACTTAAAAGGACAAGCTGCGGGCTTATATGTGAATGAACCTAGCGGCGAGCCCGGGACTGTTCAAAACATGTTTATACATGGTACATCACAGCCCCTATTATCTGCACGTGAAGCTTATTCAACACAGCCGCTGGTTATATTAGACGGTGTTGAGCTGATCGCAGATCATCCTTTTGCTTTTGATATCCAGCAATATAAATACAACGAAATTGGCCCTGCAACCAATACGCTTGCGTTTGTAAATATGGATAATATTGAATCGATGCAGGTTTTGAAAGGGTTAGACGCTACCAGTATTTACGGCCCAAAAGCAGCTAATGGCGCTATCGTATTAACCAGCAAAGGCGCCAGCAAAAAAAGAAGAATCACTTTTGATTCTTATGCAGGTGTAGCTACACCTAAATCTGTTACTACTATTAACGGTCAGTTTGAAAATAATTTCAGAAAGCAGTTTTATAATAAATATACTGCTACCGGAAGCTTTTCAGACCTTGATGCTTTGCCATTATTTTTAAGTGACTCTTTAAATAACTCATTTTATGGTCCGGCTAACTGGAACGACTTGTATTATGGCAGCCAGGCAATTTACAGCGTAAATGCCAGTATAAGCGGTGGCGATGAGCGCGCTAACTTTGATTTTCAGTTAGGCGACACTAAGAACGGGGGAGTTGCTGACAAGACAGGCATGGATCGATATAATACCCGCTTCCTGTTGAATATGAAACCGTTAGATTGGTTTACATTCAGCGCTATGGTTACTGCTAACCAAATTTTGAGAGACAGGAACAAGAATGTTCGCGACCGTCTGGCACAAGTTAACTATTTGCCGGATTTGAGTACGCCGCTTGCTCCTAATAAGGATAGCTATGCCGACTATCTAGACCAGTTCCGCGACGGTTTTGATAAAAACAAAACCAACTTATTTGCAGGATATGTTAAAGCGGCTATCGACTTGGGTAACTTTAAATTTGTATCGTCTTATAACATTGATTACAACGAAGGTTACCGCGATATTTTCTATCCAAGGACTTTATTGCAAACTACCAACTATGCGTCTGATTATTTTGGATACAATATTCGTACAGCTGTAAACAACCTGGCTACTTACGAATATAAAATAAACGACGATAACAAATTTAACTTCTCGTTAGGTAATACATTTGAATATGATACCTACAGGTACACTTATGATTATGCATACAAAGGAACCACTGACTTTATCAAGATAAATTTGTTAAATTCTGATCCTAACAATGGAAATTATCTTACTTCTCAGGTATTTCAGCAACAATTGATCTATAAGTTCTTAGATAAGACAAAAAACACCCAGGTAGCATTTTATGGTAAAGTAGATTACTCATTAAAAGATAAGTATAACTTTTCTGCTATGTTAAGAGCAGATGCTTCTTCTAACCAACAACCTACAAACCGTTGGTTCTACTCGCCTATATTTAGCGCGGGATGGGACATGAAAAAAGAATTCTTTGCTGAAAAGAATGATGTATCAGCACTTAATTTACATTTAAGTGCGGGCAGAATGGGTCGCTATGAAAATTTTGACAACTATGCTCAGGGCCCTCAATACACCGCATTTATTGGGTATACAGGTAATTTAATTACCCCGAGTTATGGCGGACTTTCAACCATGACCCGCCCTTACTCACAAGGTTATGTTCCTTATGGTTTAAAATGGGCTTATACCGATCAGGCTAGCGTAGGCTTAGATGCTGAGATTTTAAAGAAGCGTTTATATTTGAGCTTAAACGCCTATTACAAACATGATAAAAATATGTTGCTGGGCGTACCTTCGGCGGCTGAGTATGGATATACCTCTGTTATTCAAAATGGTATGGCTATCCGTAATACCGGTTTAGACGCGCTTATCAGCGGTGTTATCTTGCCATCAGATAATAAATTTTCATGGAGGACAAGCTTAAATGTTAATTTAAACCATAACGTGTTAACCGCTTTACCTGGCGGCTTGAATCAGATCGCAATTGATAATACGCTCCTTAAAGTAGGTTCGGCTGTTGATAGCTATTGGTTATTAACAAATCAAGGTATTTATAACACAGATGCTGAAGTTCCGGTAGCTAACGGTAAGACAATGACTTACAATGGTATTACCTTAAAAACAGGTGACCCTAAGTGGAAAGATATTAACGGCGATAATGAAATAACCAATGCCGATAAAACCTTACAGGGCCATGCTTTACCTACTGTATCAGGTGGCTGGAGCAACGACTTCGCTTATAAAAATTGGAGCTTGAATTTAGATTTCTATTATAACCTGGGTCGTAAGGTATTGAATCAGGAAATGGCAAACAGGTTTGATTTTTATAACAACGACGGCGCCAATGATATCAATTCTGTAAAAGAGATCTTTTATTGGGAGAAACGTGGCGATTATTCAAAATATCCTATTTATAACCCTGCAAGTAGTGTAGACCCTTACCAGGTTAATCAGGATTTATTTTTAGAAAATGCGTCATTTATCAAACTGCGTACTGTATCGTTAGGTTATGATTTGACATCGCAAATGAAAAAGCATTTTTCAAGCCTTCACAGATTTTATGTTTATGCCAGTGTAAATAACGTGTTTACCTTAACTAAATATACAGGTCCTGACCCGGAACTGGTAGATTACACCGGCTACGACAATGGTTACGGCATGCAAATTCCGAGGACTTATTTAGTAGGAGTAAAACTGGATTTTTAAATTCATGAGCATAGACAAAAATTGAATACTGTTTAAAATAAAGATGAAATGAAAAAAATAATTTTACTGAGTCTTATCTTTTTTACTCTTGTTGCTGATAGCTGTAAGAAGGCGCTTAACGTTACACCAACAAGTGTAGTAAATGAGACAAACACTTGGAACACAATAGAAGACGCCCGGGCCGCGATTATGGGGGTGTATGGCTTAACCAGGGCGGCTCTTGCCGATGACAATGGCCATTGGATATATGGTGATGTCAGGATGGGTAACTTTGTAAGCCCTACCCGTCAGGATTTGAAAGCGGTTGTAAACAATAACCTTAACGCTGCATACCCTGTATTAAATGAATTATCTAACTGGAGAAGGTTTTATGCGATTGTTAACGCGGCCAACATCTTTTTAGAGCGGATTCATGAGATTAAAGACAAAGATCTGCGTTATACAGCAAATAACATGACTGTTGATGTGGCTCAGGTTCGTTTTTTAAGAGCTTTCGCATATTTTTATATGGTTAGGATATGGGGCGATGTGCCTTTTATCACCTCATCAAGAGAGGGTACTTTTGAAAATCAGCCAAGATCTGGCCAATCAGCTATATTGGAGTTTGTGCAGACAGAAATGGTAGCTGCAGCAACTGACCTGCCATATGAATATAGCAATGGTGACATACAGCAACCAGGTGATTATTATAATAGGAAAAGGGCTGATTGGAGTGGTGTTTTAGTTAGAAAACTTGGCGCGTACGCTATGCTTGCCCATGTGGCTGCCTGGCAAGGTAAATATACAGATGTTATCAGGTATACCCAAAAGGTACTGAACGAGTATAATACGCTCGATGATCTGTCACTTACAAGTACAAATACTTTAACCTCACCTAGCGGTTTCTTTTATACCAAGGCTCCCGGCGGTGGCAATGATAACCAATTGTTTGGATTTGGATTTATATGGGGTGATCAGGAGTCGGCATTTACCGGTAATATGGAGTCGTTAGCGCTGGCAGCGCCTGTCGATAACAAAAATATACCAGATATTTATGTTCCTAAAGATTCCATCTTATCTATCTTTAAAGAGGTGTCAGACAATCGGTTCAATATTGATACCACAGGCATAACACACTCAGATGCGGTTAATGCGGTTTCAATTAAAGGTTATTTTTCAAACTTTCTCGGAAAGTATCCAATTTTCGCTAAGATCAGGTGTATAATGGGTGGAGTAAATGATCCCTCATTCAGACTATTCTCAAGTGCCATTGTATTAACAAGGTTAGAAGATGTTTATCTTTTACGCGCAGAGGCTTATGCTGTATTAGGAGAAGATAATTTAGCAATTAGCGATTTGAATGTCGTTAGGCAGGAAAGATATACGGTGGATGATCACGGACGTGAGTCAGGTGGTATAGTGTATGCTTATGACCCAAATACAAGCGGCCCGCTGATTGATGCCATATTCAGAGAGCGCCAAAAGGAGTTTATGGGCGAGGGCGATCATTGGTATGACAGGATCCGGATGGAGAAAATTAAACAAACTAATCCACAATTCCTGCAGTTAATCAGTTCAGGCGGTATTTACTGGCCAATATCACGTGATATTTTAGCGCAAAATCCTTTACTGACACAAAATTCATATTGGAAGTAAAAAAAGAAAGAGAATAGAGACATGAAAAGATCAATTTTATTCGGAAAATACTTTGCGGCAGTTGTAGCAATTGCGCTTATAGTCCAAACAGGCTGTAAAAAAGAGAAAGGCTACTATGACAGCACGCCTGTTGCAGGTTCAGGAAACTTAACCGCTTACGAGTATTTAAAAAGCAAGCCAGGAATTTATGATTCGCTATTATTAGTTGTTAACGCTTTAGGTTACCAACAGACTTTAACTGACAGTAGTGTTACGGTATTTGCACCGTCTAACCAGAGTTTTAAAATCGCCATTTCAAACTTAAACGCTATCCGCCAAAGTCTTGGACAAGCCCCTGTTTATTTGACCCAGCTAGCCAAGGGCGGTGACGGTATAACTGACCCTAAGGCCCGGAATAAGGCTAATCGCGACAGAGCGCAGTTAGATACCATGGTTTCGATGTATATTCTGCGGAACCAATACACGTCTACAGATTTCTCGGTTGGTGACGGACAGTCTGTAGCCACCGTTCGTAATAATTACCCTATGCATGGTCAACGGATTTACGGGGATGCCGAAGGTCATGTAGGCGGAGGTGCAGCATTGATTGAATATGCCGATACTAAAAGGAGCTTATTTGTTTCCAATTGGTCAAAAAGCAGAACATCATCGGTTGATATTAAGACAAAAAACGCCATTGTTAACCTGATGAATAATGACCACGTATTTGGTTTCGATTCGTTTGTATCGCGGATGACGCTGATACCTGCCCCACCTGATGTTATTAACCCTAAAACAGATAGTCTGTGGGTTGTTTTCCCTGCCGGTTCTGGGTATACTGACGGACAAGTATCGGCTGGTGAGATATACAAAAATCTTTTTGACAATACCGTGGGTACAAAGTTTATCTGTTTCATCAGTGTTCAAAACAACTGGTATCCTACATTGTATTGGAAACCTAAAGTGCCTACACCTGTAAATAGTTACTCGATGACCAGCGCCAACGATTCTAAACAATATAATCGTAACGGAAGAGCCTGGAGGGTACAAGGTACGCTTGCTGATCCCGCGAACGATAAAGTCCCTGATGCACAATGGGTAACTTTAGATGTGCGCCAAGAGCAGAACTGGAGTTCGAACTATCAATTAAGACGCTGGGACTTTAATAACACGGTGGCTTATAAGGCATACCGCCTGGTTTTACTTCAAACCGGTGACGGTCTGAATCCTCCGGATCAACTATTCCAGATTTCTGAGTGGACAATGAATTATCAAGACCCTAATCAATAAGAAATATAAAGCTTAAAGTAGACACATTATGCAAAACAAAATAAAATATAGAGCTTTTGTATTATTAACAGCTGCGGTGGCTTTTTCGGGGTGCAGAAAAATATTTAACCTGCCTACCGAAAAAAGTTACCTGAGTACACAAGCCACTTACGCTCAAAAAGATTTCTCTTTTATACTGGGCCGGACTTATGTATACAATGGAGTATTTAACTCAGATAACTCAACATTCCCGATTGATTTTACGATTACAAACCCGAGGTTTGGTGATGGCCGGGATGCCAGTGATATGCTGAAAAAAATACCGACGTTAGTTTGGACCCAAGAATATACAGGAAAGGAAACCAGTTTAGCGCAAATTGCGGCCAAGAGAAAATTGGAAAATCATTCTCCGCTGGAAATAAGGGGTAACGGTGATGTTATGTGGTGGAACAACGTTAGAAGTAAGATTCGCGGAGGAACATTTGATGCGGCCACTATTGATACCGTTGTTTATCCACAGCAAAAAAGATACTTTGATGTTAAGCTTACCAATAGCGGGGGTTCAAGGACAATAAAAGATTTAACTGTTACAACGCAGGTAGATCAGCCCTACTCTCCGGTTGATGACTATAATATCTATACAGGCCAACCTAATACAGGTACCCCTAACTCGCATCAGATACAGCACATTTTTGCCCAACTTTTCAATATAGACGGCGAGACTACAGGCACGAATATAGATCCGCATGCTGCATCTAGTTTAGTGTACGTTTATATCCGCAAATTTAGTGACGATTCTACAGGCCACAGGTTAAGGTTTAAATTCCTTAATAAGGATTCGTTAGAGATAAACCCAAAAAGGTTTTCTGCTACCAAATGGTTAGAGCAGGTACATGGTTTTACAGCTGACGGAGCTCCGGGGCCTGATTTTACAGATACTTATGTAGAATATAATGTGGCTTATCCGATCCCTCTTGCTAAAATACCTACAAAATATACATCAGGAGGTGTCGCTAATATTAACGGCGGAGGCAGCGCACACGTTGAATTTAGCTATTCACGCGTAGCACAGGGCGGGATAAGAAAGACAGGAGTAATCCTTCAGGATTTTAACATTTATGAACCAGGCGATTGGGAGATCGTGTTCCACTTTAAAACGGAGAACCCTAAGTTTGATAACGATTAGAAAACCCTAATGACTAAAACTAATATACAATGAGAAAACAAATTATTTGGCCGTCAATTTTCTTCTGTGTCTTGTTTCTATGCCAGAATTTGATGGCACAAGTTAAAAAGATAACCGTAAAGGGTATCATTTTAGACGCAGCAACGAAAGAGCCATTAACGGGAGCGACGATAGGTACACCGGGTAAGGGTTTAACACAAGCTGATGTAGATGGTAAGTACAGCGTAATTGTTGATGATGGGGCAACACTTGTATTTACTAACGTTGGTTATGTGTCACAAACTGTGAAATTAAGACCCGGACAGGTTGCATTAAACATTAACTTAACAGCGTCAGCAAATGAGATTAATGGTGTGGTAGTTCGTGGTTATGTTAAGCGTAACCGTGATGAGCAAACAGGTTCATCTTATATTATTACCGGTAAGGAAGTGCAGGATAACCCGGTAGGTAACGTTGAGCAGCTATTACAAGGTAAGGTTGCAGGTTTGAATATTCAGAATAACACAGGTGCTCCCGGTATGCGTGGGTCTGTTAATATTCGTGGTCTGTCTACCATAGCCATAACAGGTACCGGTGATAATGCCTATTTACAGCCAACATCGCCTTTATATATTATTGATGGTATTCCTTTAACAGCAGATCAAGCTTCGCAATACGGGTTTGACCAACAGGGTTCAGGAGTAAGTCCGCTGTCATTGATCCCTCAGGAAGATATAGCCAGTATGGAGATCCTGAAAGATGCTACGGCTACTGCGTTATATGGGTCAAGAGGTGCTTATGGTGTAATTTTGATTACAACTGTAAGGGGTAAATCTAAAATCCCGCGTGTTATGTACACGGCCAACTTTTACGTGTCTGCGGTTCCAAAACTTCGTTCTTTATACGGCGGTACCAATGAGCGTAATTTTAAAATTAACCAAATACAAACTTATGGTATAAATAATGATAAATATTTACTTTCAAATACACCCGCGCTATCGGATAGCTTAAATGCTTATTATAACAATTCAACCGATTGGCAAGGTATCTATTATTCAGATAAGTTTAACACTACCCACAACGTTGAGATGGATGGTGGTGATGAGAAATTCAACTATAAAGCTAACTTAAAGTATTTTTCTCAATCAGGTTTGATTGCCAATACAGGATTTGAAAACTATAGCCTGGATATGAACATGCAATTTAAGCCAAGCCCTAAATTGAGTTTCTTTGGCTCTATCAGGTCATCATTAGGTAAAGTACAAGCAGGTAGCGGTACAGGGGTTTTGCAAACTATTGTAAACAATAGCGCTGGTAAATCTAGTTTGCTGCCCGGTCCTTCATTCCTGTTAGCTACAAGCGATGTATTATCGTCACTTGATATCCGTAATAATGCAGGCCCTAAAGAAATTGATGCGAACATAAACGCCAGTTATGAGCTGTTGAAAGGTTTAGTATTAGGTACAACTACAAACTATACTTACAGGACAGATAATACTGATAGTTTTTTACCGGCTGCCGCTAACGGTCAAACTACATTAATGAATAATGACTATAGTTATTATTCAGAATTGTATAACCGTAATAATATTTCATATACCAAGCCAATTGGCAACCACAATTTATTCTTTAGTGTATTTAACGAAATTTACATTAAAAACAACCAGGAAAACTATACCAGGATCTTTGGTTCGCCAAATGATACTTATGAAGGCCCATATGGGTACAATGGTGCATTGAGTACAGGTGGTGGTGTTTTAGATAACTTCCTTAATTTAAGGACCGCATCATTTGCAGGCGCTTTCACCTATGATTATAAAAAGAAATACGTAGTTGACTTTACCTATCGTGTTGACGGATCGTCAGTTAATGGTCAGAACAACCTGTATACCAAGAACCCTTCAGTTGGTTTCAAATGGAACCTTACTAATGAAGACTGGATTTCAAACAGGACAAAGGGTTGGTTAGATCAGGCTGACCTTCGTTTAACTGCCGGCCAAAATATCTACCCGGTAGGCGAGTTAAAGGATATTTACGGTAAATATAACTCTAACGGGTTTTATGACAACCAATCACGCGTTAGTGTTGATTTTGATGAGATACCTAACCCTAACCTGAAATCAAAGAGCGTTATCCAGTATAACTTAGGTTTTGACGTATCTTTATTCCATGAAGCGGTTAATGTTACCTTTGATACTTATTACAAAAAGGTTGATAACGAATTGTTTAAAATATTCTTAGATAATACGTTAGGATTTAACTACTACAACAGCAATGGTGTTGCGCTATCTGATTATGGTTATGAGTTAACATTAACATTGCACCCACTAAGTAAAACAAGTAAACTTAGATGGGACATAAACCTTAACGGCGCGTTAAACTATGACGTTTTGCTGAAATTGCCTTCACAATATAACGGGCAGACTTATTCAGATCAGGACGTTACCTCTCCCGAGCTGACCAAACAGTATGTTGTGTACAGGGTGGGCAGGAACTCATTATCTAACTGGTTGTTTATTAACCAGGGGGTATATGCTTCTACTGCCAATGTACCGGTTGACCCTGTTACTGGTTTAAGGTTACGCAGCGTTGTTAGCGGTACTAACAGCGGCACCGCACTTAACCCTTTATATTCTTACCAGGGTGGCGATGCTATCTTGCAGGATGCTAATCATGATTATGTAATTGACGCACGTGACAGGCAGGTAAGCGGTAACTCGCAGCCATTGTTAACTGGTGGTTTTAGTAACACACTTGGTTATAAGGCCTTCTCTTTGAACATATATTGTTCATACACAGCAGTACGGTCAGTAATCAATGCTTCTTTAGCACAGCGTTTATTGTTACTTAGCGATCCGTTCGGTTCAAATTCAGTTCCTACAGCAAGTGATCTGAGAATATGGAAAGGTACAGGTGATGCTACAGCTAAATTTGCTAACGTGTATGATTATGCTCACGAGCAATACATGAGCAACTTTAGAGCATCACAAACACTGTTCCAGGAAAATGGTAGCTACTTTAAAATTAATCAGGTTACATTATCTTATAACGTGCCTAAAAACTTTACTAAGCGTATAGGACTAAATTCAGTAAGGACATATTTCTCAGCAAGTAACTTAGCGATATTTACACCTTACTCAGGTCCTAACGTTGAAAACGTTAACGCTTTAGGTAAGGATGTTGATGGGGCATATCCAAATCCTCGTACATACACACTTGGATTTAATGTTCAGTTTTAATTTTAATTACAAAAATAAGATATGAAAAAAGTTATTATTTGCTTATTAGTTGTGATGGTTGCTTCTCAATATGGCTGTAAGAAGTTCCTTGACCTCACACCGATTGATAAGCTTACCGGAAACAATTACTTCCAATCGGCCAATGATGTCGAGGCTTTCATTAATGACCAGTATGGTCGCTTATATGAAAAGTACGTGCAGACAAACACGGCGGGCGGAACGGGAGAAATGCGGTCTGGCGAGGTGATCCCCAGCAGCAACACTCAAACCACAGATTACTGGGGAGGTGAATTTATAGACGCGGCTTTAGTAGGAGGGCATACGCGTACGGTGGCTAACTCAGGCCTTGATGTAGGCCCCCAAACAATAGCCAATACCGCGGTTGATGACTATAACCTGTTTCTTGCAGCGACTCAAAATGCCAACTATCTAGGGCATCCGGTGCGTTACCAGTTTTATCACCTTACCCAGTGGTCTGAATATTACCAGGTGATACAGAGCGTTAACATTTTGATCAGCAAACTTCAAGAGGGGATCCCTGCTTTAACTTCAGATCAAACTAAGGCATATATAGCCGAGGCTAAGTTTATCCGCTGTTATTCTTATTTCTTTATGGTTCGCTTGTACGGAGATGTTGTTTATTATACCGCAGCTTACCAAAAAGACCCACTGCCAAGAATGAATATGGTTACAGTGGTTAATAATTGTATTGCCGACCTTGAGCCGTCAAAAAATGACTTACCGGTAGCTATCAATGACCCTATCAAAAGAGGTGTCCGTGCTTCAAGAGGAGCCATTATTGGCTTGTTGATGAATATGTATATGTGGAACGCCGGTTTTGACCCCGCTAATGCTACTAAGGATTATACTAAAACCGCTGCACTTGGTGCAGAACTAAGAAACAGCGGAGCGTTTGACTTATTGCCAATTGCCGAGTGGAACACCGTAACCAAAGGCCGTTCTACAGAAAGCTTGTTTGAGTTTTTTAGTACCGTGAATTATAATAATACCTCACCGGTATTCCAGTTCGCCCCAAATGGTGTATCATTTATACATTTTCCCTACAAGTTGCCTGAGTACAATTCGCGCGCAAGTTTTTGCGTATTTACTACGCAATATATGCAAAAATTATTCCCTGATGTTAGCGATAAAAGGGTATCTATCTGGTTCGAAAGTGCATATAATCAAAATGCTGAAACTTTCCAAATGTTGAAATTTGCCGGAAATACGAATCTTGACGTAACCAACGACCCTAATAATCAATCTAACCCGGATAATACCTACTTGATTATGCGTTACGCCGATGCTTTGTTATTGGAAGCAGAAGCACAGAGTGATCTTGGTAACGAAGAAGCTGCAGCTATTCCGCTGAATAAAGTAAGGCTTAGAGCAGAAGCTCAGCTATGGAGTGGTGTCGGACAGGGATCTGATGCAGGTTATGCCACTATGGGCGATGCGATTTTTTACGAAAGAGCAAAAGAGCTGATTGGCGAAGGCACCCATTATTTTGATCTGGTGCGTACCAAGCGGATATTGAGTAAGAAATATACCGATAACCCGCTTACCCGCGATAAATTTGATCGTGGCGCCTGGACATGGCCTATTGATCCAGCGGTGTTGAGTAAAAATAATCCATATATGACTCTTAATCAATACTGGACGTCTGGCAGAGGTTTATAATAATAAAAAATTAAGAACATGAAAACTAATCTCAATAAATACCTTGCACTCGTTATATGTTCAGTTTTACTGGCCGTATCGGTAAGTTCTTGTAAAAAAGATAATTATTATAAAGATGGAGGACTTGCAAAAGCTAACTTTAATGGTAGTATTTTGCAATATCTTCAATCAAACCCTAAGTTTGATACGATAGCACAGATTGTAAAACTGGCTGGCATGGAGGATATCCTATCAAAAGAAGATATTACTTTCTTCGCACCTACTGACGAGGTTATCAGAAGGACCATAGGTTTGGTTAACAGTAATATTCCATATGTATCAGGTGGGCTAAATCAGTCCTTATTTGAATTAAACAAAGATACTATAAAAACGCTTGATGAAATACCTCAAGCAACATGGCGTAAATACCTTATGCGCTATGTATTGAAAGGAAAATACCTGTTAAAGGATTTTCCTCAACTGGATTTTGACTTGAGGCCGCAGTACCCGGGTGGATATTATTATGGCTATAATGGTGATCTTGATGCTATTGGTGTTGTGTATAATAGCGTGATAAATAAAAATACAAGCAATAATACCACTACTACTATCAGATATGCCGGTTACCGCCAGTTATGTATCGCCAGTATTGTTGACCCCTCAAATCCGAGCAATTTTTATAATGTCTCTGCACCGGTAGCTACATCGGATATCCAGGCATCAAACGGAGTAGTCCATGTGTTGGCTGTTTATGATGCTGCTTATACATATTATAACGGTGCCGATAAACTTATGAGAGCTAGCGAGATACTTATGGACGATTTTGGATTATATCCCGATTTTTTTCAGGAGGTTATTTTAAATAGATAGTGTAAACAAAAAAGTTATTATTAGCTTTAATATGAATAAGTTAAATAAGATCTTTTGAAAATTAAATAAACGTTATGAAACTTAAATATACAGGTTTATTAATAGCATTAGCCGGATTGCTCATTAGTGGTTGCAAGAAGCAGCAAACTTCTTTTACTAACCCTTACTCGGGAGGTAAATCGGCATTGAGCATAGTAACAGACCAGCAGCAAGTACCAGTTCCGGCATCAGGCGGCGCCGGCACTGTAGTTACTATCACCGCTACCGGGCTTGAACAATACAAAGGTAAATTGCATTTCTTGTTTAATGGCTTGGATGCAAAGATCGATGAGATAACATCAACCGGTATTAAAGTAGAGGTGCCTAATAACGCCAGCTCAGGTGTTACTTCGTTTGTTGTAGACGGCGAGTTGGTTTTTGGCCCCATCTTTAGTGTTACCGGAAAGATGAACATTGACCCGACCTACGAAAATACCTATGGAGCTGATAATGCGGTATGGAAAGCATTCCCGATTCCTTTATCAAGTAATTTATTAATCTTGGGTAGCTTTTCAAACTACGATAATAAAGGGGTTGTAAGAAGAATCAACAGGATTGCCAGGGTGGCCGTATCTGACGGTGCGTGGGACCGTTCATTCGCTTCGGGTGCCGGCGCTAACAATACTATTTATGATATAGCGCAAATAGGCGGGTATTTTTTCCCGGTAGGTGAGTTTTCAGGTTACGCGCAGCAGGGTAACATGAACGGGATCACCAGGATTTTTAGCGATGGAAAAGTTGATACCACGCAGGTTACCACTTATCTTAAACACCTTGCGTATGTACCTACTTTTAACGGTGCGGTAGCAGGCGGCGGGGTGCGCAGCATTTATCCCGTAGGCAACAACAAAATGATCATTACAGGTGATTTTCTTTACTACACCAAAAGAAAATATGATGCCAATACCTACAATTTTAAAGATAGTACGGTTGTTGATAGCACATATGCACGCAAAATCATCCGTTTAAATCTTAACGGTAGCCTTGATACCACCTGGAGGTTTAATACCAAAACTCCAGGTTATAAAAACAGGCCGGGTAGAACACCCGATGCAGCTAATGGTCCGATGAGTACTATCATGGATAAAAACAGTAATATCCTTATTTATGGTGCATTTAGCTCATTTGACGGTACCCCTGTAAGCAACATTACAAGGTTAAATTCAGTAAGTGGTCTAATTGACCCGACATTTAATCCAGGCGGCACAGGTGCTGATTTCGTTATCAATTGGATGAGTTATAACGCTGTACAAAATAAGTACATAGCAGTAGGTTTGTTTAATAATTATAATGGTACGGCAAGTAAATACATGGTACAGCTAAATTATGATGGATCTATTGATAATACCTTTAAACCAAAGGCATTTGACGGTGGCCTGCCATTTTTTGTTAAAATGCTGGATGATGGCTTGATCATTGTAAACGGTAGTTTCAAATCATATGGTGGGATTATGAGAAACGGACTGGCTGTTTTGACCCCAACCGGCGATCTTGCAGATAATTATAACAACGTTGGTGGTATATCAGGACAGCTTTTAGATGTTTATGATACTAAAACCGCAGATAATAAACGGGCGTTATTACTTATGGGTTCATTCTATAGTTTTGATAGCAAGCCACATAATAATATTATTAGGGTAACATTTGAATAATGTTTTTATTATATTAGCGTTAATAAAAATATAAGTTATTGTGTAACAGCATTAACGTACCAATTAAATTTAACGAACTTAAATTATACATATTAATATGAGAAATTTTAAAGCCAAGCTATTTGGTGTGCCGCTTTTTGTATTGACTTTAGTAGCTTGTAACAGCAAGTTTGATAAAGTTTTACCACCATCGCAACCTAACGGCGCCAAGATAGTGAACAAAACTCCAAAGGTGCTTTACATCATAGCTGACGGCGCTAGGGGAACATCTGTGCGCGATGCGGACATCCCGAACATTAAGGGAAAATTGTTGCCAAATTCAATTTACACCTGGTCATCGCTGGCCGATACCGGCAGTAATGATGCTACCAACTGGGCCGATCTGATTACCGGTGTAACCAGGGCGAAACATAAAGTTTTGTCAGAGGATTTCGCGGGCTATGACAAGACCAATTATCCAACCATATTTACACGGATCAAATCTATCGTGCCAAATATGCGCATAGCCTCGTTTTCTACGTCGGCAGCATTCAATGCTAACTTAACAGGTGGTACTGATGTTGCCCAAAACCTTAGCAATGACGCGACGCTAACCAGCACAATGGCTGATTTTTTGAAAACAGATACCGCGTCAATTGTTGTAGGCGAATTTAGCGGTATTGAGGCCGCCGGGAAAGCTGCGGGTTCAGGATTTGATATTTCGTATGCACCTTATAAAGCCGCTATAGGTACTTTTGATACCGAAGTAGGCACATTGCTTGCATCGATTGCAAGTCGCCCAAATTACGCTAACGAAAACTGGTTGGTTATTGTAACATCAAACAGAGGGGGCGCTTTTACCTTAAAGGCATCTGATGATGATAAGACCATATTTAGCGACCCTACACTGAACACCTTTACTATTATTTCAAACCCGAGTTATAACCAGACTTTTATAGCTAAACCATTTGTGGGTAATGTTTATACAGGTAATTCTGTTAGATTCCTTGGCGACCCTCAAAAGGGCGTAGGCCAAGTTAGCGACAGTTTGTCACACTTTTATAACTTGGGAGATACCGGTAACTTTACCATTTCTGTAAAGGTAAAGAAACATAAAAACCCTGTTAACGTATCTAGAGGTGATTACTATTACGAGTGGCCGGGCTTTATTGGTAAAAAAGGTCATAGTCCTACAGATAATACACCAGAAACCGGCTGGGGAGATGGTAATGGCCGATCTCCAGGATGGGATTTTTGTTTATTCTATAATGGATGGAGGTTTATGCCAGGCGGTATCAACAGATATCAAGCTGGTGATGAAATTGCCGGCCCAGACTTTAAAGATGAGAACTGGCATGACCTTACAGCGACTGTTGTAAGACGACCTACTGACAACCACGTTATCATTTCTGTTTATACTGATGGTGTTTTAGGTTTAGCCAACCGTGGTTACAGCGAGACTTCGCCAGGTGCAGTTTCATATGATATTTACAACACTAACCAATCTTTAAGTGCGGATTTCAATTTGGATAATAATTCTGTAATGCGCGTAGGTTTTACCCCGGGCGAAATGGATGGTGGTAATTCAGGAAATACGTTTGGTAAAATAGATGTAGAAATTAAAGAATTAAAAATATTTAGAGCTGCTATGACCCAGGTAGATGTTAAGCAATATGCCTGCGACCAGACGCTGGATGCAAGTAACCCTTACTATCCTTATATACTAGGTTATTGGCCGTTTGACGAGGGTTCAGGTACTGTTGTGCATGATAAAGGCCCGATTGGCGGCGATATGAAATTGAGCCAGGCTCAGGCTAATGGATACACATGGAACCATTTTTCAGACCTGATCTGTTCGCCGGCGGCAAGTAACCTGCGTGTACAAGTACCTCAGGGAGCTGATCTGCCTGCGCAAATATTGGCTTTCTTTAACATCGCCCGTAGGTCGGCATGGAGTCTTGACGGCAAGGTTTGGACTTCCAACTAAAATGATTAAGGACAAGGGCTTTTAAACAAACAAGTCCTTGTCCTTCAAGGATATAAAACTTAATTTCAAAAGGAAATGAAAAAAATATTTATTAATCTACAGCTGGGCCTTTTGGGCTTGGTTATCGTAATGGGGTCGTCTTGTAAGAGCGAGAAAGTGGCCGATGCGATAAAAACACAGAGCTTTGCACCGGCTACCGCGTCAGTAACTGCCAAGATGGAAATTGGCACAGGCAGTACCTATACGTTAGACGGCGCGGCTTTAACCGTTCCTGTCGCTATCACATTTTCATCAGCTACTACTACTACATTTACAATCGATTTAAAATCTAATGTAGATACAATAGCAAGTCTGGTGTCTTCAGGTGCTTTGCCAAAAGGTACTATCGCGTTTGCCAACGGCTCAGCAGCGGTAGCACCACAGGTAAATGTTCCTGCCGGTGTTAAATCTATTAATTTTAATGTCATTATCAGCCGCTCGTCATTAGAGCTAGGCTATCCTGGCGATATGGCCGCGGTGCTCCAGATATCAAACGCTACAAAGGGTAACAAGATTACAGCCGGCAGTAGCAATACGGTGTTGATTGTACATACCAAACAATTGTTCGACGCAAATACAATCCATGATATAGCAATTGGTACGCCGTCAAATATTGTTACACCATCAGCAAATGGTGCTTATTTTGGTAAAACATCGACAGGCATTGAAGTAAAAATACCTATCGTCTTGCAAGGCGACCCGGGATCGGCCTTTACTGTGAATGTGGCCTCTTCGCCTGATAGTGTAACAAAATATATCAATAATGGTACATTAACTAACAGCGTGCTTTATCCCGATAGCAAAATTTCGCTATCTACGCCGCAGGTAAAAATATTAGAAAATACAAATACCGCTTATTTAACCTTTACCGTACCACTTAATACTTTGCTTGCCGTACAGCCGGCTCCGGCTGTACCTACAGTTATAATTCCTACTGTGGCTTTTACCATAAGTAACCCGTCAAGATATCAAATTACCAAGACAAAAATCAAAACAGTATTTGTTAAACTTGATCCTAATTATTTCAGGCCATATTTTGGCAAACCGTTTGAAATTAATGGTACTATCGGCACGGCATCTCCAATATTTTACGCGGTTAATTATGACTTTGGCGGCGAGGGCGTAGCATATCATGACGATAACCATAAGGACGGGGATACCAACTGGAGAGTGCCTGATGATGTTGACGCTAACGGCGATTATACCCCGCGAACAGTAGTAGGCTGGACTAGCGATGGTGAGTGGTTGACCTATAGTATAAATGTTGAACAAACTGGTGATTACCAGGCAGATACTTATTTGGGTAGCGGTGCTGATAATACCACTTACTCAATATATGTGGATGGTGTACTGCAAAACCCAAGCCCGTTGCCGGTACAAAATACGTCTGACTATAGAAATCAGAAAGCTAATTCAACAACATTGCATTTAACTGCAGGCTACCACATTTATAAGGTATTTTGGAATCACGCTCAATACGATTATAGAGGCACTATTCTTACAAGAATAAAATAAAGGAGAAATTTAATATGAAATATAAAATTATGAAAAGAGTATTAAAGCCAATAGGATTGATCCTTTGCCTGGGGTTTATGGCTTCTTGTTCAAAAAAGGTTGGAACCTCGATAGTTGACCCAACCATAGTAAACCCTGTTGCAGATTTCAAGATCGTTGCTGATTCATCAGACGCGTTTACATTCAAATTTGAAAATTTATCAAAAAATTACAAAACGCTGCAATGGCGTTTTGGGGACGATTCAGTAAGTACTGAAGAAAGCCCGACGCATACATATGCTGCTACTTCCACCGGTGGCAATCCATACCACGCAATTTTAGCAGTGACTTCATCAACAGGTACTGTCTCAAAAAAGCAGATTGACTTTGACTTGTTGCCTGATAATGTTATGCAGGTACAACTTGTACCTACCGGGGTTGCAAACCAGAATAAGTTTGTATTAAAAATAAAAGGTACTGTAGTTAAGGCCAACTGGTCATTTGATGAAGTTAGTCCGGCCCTGACAACAAATAAAAAATATACTGATGTAACCCCGGTTATAACACAAACGCCAGGCGATTTCAACGACTTTACTGTGACTGCTACTACAGACAAAGGTTCGTCTGTAACTATTTCTAAGAACGTTTCAACTGCAGGCCTAGCGGTTGATATTACTCCAAGCCGGTCAACTTATACATCTAATTTAGATAATAATACAAATAATCCAAATGAAGGTAAAGATAAATTAATTGATGGCAACATAACTACTAAATTTGGGTATTATGCTCCTTTCCCTACACCGTTGCTCTACGCGCTTCAGTTCCCGGCACCGGTAACTGTGACCCTTTATGGCGTGGAAAACGGGAATGATACAGGTAGCGGTCGTGATCCGCTGGAGTGGTATATTGAAGGATCTAATGATCCTGGTGGCAGCAACGCCAGCTATGTAGTTTTGGATCATATTACGCTTGCCAAAGGTTTTTATGATATGGCGATAGCATTAGGATTGAAAGATACAAATGACATCAATGTACTAAACCGTACTTACTGGAAATTCTGGTATTACCCTATACCCGAAGCTAACCGTGGGGCGTATATCTGGTACAGGTGGCGCGTTGTTAAAACAGCCGGTGCGTTCCAAATGGGCGAATTTAGGTTGTATAAATAATTAGAATATAAAATGATATCACTTAAACCCCGGATCCAAAAGATCCGGGGTTTTTTATTGTAGTAACTAAACCACCGCCTAGGCGGTAGGTCAAGGGTGGAGGTTATGCCAGAAACCGTAAGCTTAGTTTTTAAGCTGATATAATAGTTTGGTAGAATTGCCCACTTGACAATTAAAGCCACCACCAAAGGTGGTGGATGTTTACTTAAAAATTATAACCAAATAATTATAAATATCCCTGCTTTTATTTTATACTGCCGATTTTTTGCATCGACAACTTGTAGCTTAGTTAGTATCAATTACACCTAAGTAACAACCTGAATAATATGAATAGCAGTATTATGCAAAAAAAGGGTTTTTCCATAAGCGGAGAAATTGCTAAAACCAAGCTAAGCCTAATCATAAGCATATCACTTTCACTGATAGTATTTCTTGTTTATATCCCCGTACTTTCAAACAAATTTCAGCTTGGATGGGATGACCAGGTAATAGTCATTAACGGCTATACAGGCGGTGGGTTACGTGTTGATAATTTATGGCTGATACTCACGCAATTTTATGCCGGCCAGTATGCACCCGTAAATCAATTATATTACTCCATAATTTATTCCATATTTGGCTATAATCCATTTTGGTTTCATTTGTTTAGCGTTTTAATTCATTTGGCCAATGTATTACTAACCTACAGTTTCATTAAATTGTTGCTTACAGAAGCTAAGGGTTTTGATGATAAATCTACATACCGCATTGCATTTATTACGGCTTTGTTAATGGCTGTGCATCCATTTCTTGTTGAATCAGTTGCCTGGGTTGCTGCGTCAAAAGTTTTGATCTATGCGTTCTTTTACCTAACAGCTTTACATGTTTATGTCAAGTATGTCAAATCAAAGCATGTCAAATATTATTTGCTCATTATCACCTTGTTCGTGTTATCATTTGGCGCAAAAGAGCAAGCGGTTATACTACCTTTTTGCTTTTTGCTAATTGACTATGTATTAAAAAGAGATATTAGATCTAAGGTAGTTTGGTACGAAAAACTACCTTTAATATTATTGGCTGTAGTTTTTACTTCGATAACTTTATTATCTCATAAAGCAATACCAAGTGACTTACACATTCGGCAACTACGCTACCCATTTTACCAAAATGTCATATTTGCATGCTACACTATTACCGAATATCTGGTTAAATGCTTAATCCCGGTAAAACTGCAATATATATATCTGTTTCCTAACGCAGTAGGACAGGAAGTACCAATCAGGTTTTGGATTTATCCTGCTTGTATTATTATAATCATTGTAAGTTTTTTTAACTTTTGGAAACAGAAATGGGTATTATTTGGCATATCGTTTTTCATTATTCATCTCGTTATGGTATTACACATTGTACCTATGGACAGATTTGCCATCATGGCAGACCGATATGTTTACCTGGCATCTATAGGCGTGTTTTTTTTAATGGCCTATTTTTTTAACCAAGTAATTGATAAACAATATTATAAATATTGGGTGCAAGTAGTTGGCTTTGTTTACCTGACAACAATTGCTATTTACGCTAACCAACATAGCCGCATGTGGCATGATAGCGATAAATTAAAAAGAGACTTGGCTCCGGAAGTTATTTACAGGATCCAGCTACAAGAACAGCTCTATTCCAAATAATACAAACTGAAAATAATATGGTTTGCTGCCAATATCCCCGGTCAACTGAATTGGCCGGCCGGTTTTTATTACAACATTGGTAACCCCCAAAAGGGGGGACATAATTAAACGCGCAAACTTTATTAGATAAACTAAATTATTTCAATTAAAAATTATAATTATGAAAAAAGTATTAAAAATAGCAGGTATAGCAGCTTTAGTTATAACGTTAATATGCAACTTAGAATATGCAATTTTTAGCGGCGGTATGAAAAGTTCGCCAAAAGCATTGGCTGATTGGAGTGGCACCAGCCACGGTGGCAGAAGTGGCCATTGGTGCGGTAATTCTGGTGATACTACGCTTCATGTTGGTACATGGTCAATATTAACTTATCAGGTTTATGGTAATTATGGGTATGAACATGGCCTTTATAAATTTACGTATGACCCTATGTATGGCAGACAATGCGCACCGGATGTGATATACAAACAAACAAGCGGAACCACAGTTACAATGTATGGTTCGAATTGCTGTGGAGACATATTCCCATCAGGTACTGGTAGTTACACGCAACTTTATTCGCCGGGAGGCAATACTCATCCTAATCCTTATCCATACCCCTACTATACCACCAGCCCAGGCGGTTATACAGGTTACGGCCCTTTCTAAATATTAATTAAAAGAGTTGCTATTATTTCAACATAGCAACTCTTTTTAAAACCTTATTATATACCATTATGAAATATACTTTCTTTTTTATCTCCGTTTTTTTATTTATTTCTTGCTCAAAAACCCAAACAAGTTATAATGTGCCTAAAATTAAACTTAACCTATCGGACACATCTACGGTGTTTCTTGAAGATATTGCACAAGATGTGTCGGTTGTTAATTTAGAAAATGGTGGAGAAAACACTTTGGTTATGCCTACAAATTTTTTTGTAACAGACAGTATAATTTTGATTGGAGACCGTGCACGTGGATCTGTTTTTATTTATGATAAAAAAGGCAATCTAATAAATAGAATAGGCCACAGGGGATCTAACTTCGGAGATTTTCAGGATATGACTGATGTTTGGTTTGATGCTGATCAAAAACAAATAAATATATTGGATAAGACTTCAACAAAGATTTTTGTTTTTGGTACCGATGGTCGATTTTTGAAAACTACTGATATTCTTAATCCGGAAAATTTAGGGATGGTATTTGCAAAAAACAGCAAAATGTACGTAACTACCGCACCCCGTAACGACCAAAATAAGGCCATTAGCAGGTTATCTATTTATGAAAAAAATGGCGACATGCTTAGTTTTCATGCTCCTGGACTTACATCGCCTCCTTTAATAACAGATTTAGATATTGTATTTCCTCATCAATTGGAAGTTTATAAAGACTCGATATATTTTTTGCCACTGTTAGATTATAATATTTACAATATTGGCTTTAATAGCGCGAAACCGGCATATCAGATTGAGGTACCCGAAGAAAATCAAATAACTGATGAAATAAAAGAAAAGAAAGTTGCAAAAGATCATTTCGATTATTGGAAGACAATGGATAAGTATAAGTTGTTATATAATTTAAGTTCTTTATTTATAACTGATGACTGGGTGTCTTTCAGATATGATTTTATGTCTATGCACCATTCAAGGAACGTGTTTTATTCTAAAAAAACGGGAAAGGTCTTACAGGTTACCGAATTTAGAAGCAAGAAGGATACAACCTTTAGGTCCCGCTCAATGGTTTTGGCAAAATATGGTGACTATTTCTTAATCGGAGTTCCTAACGCTGTTAAAGCCGACGAAAAGTTTAACAAAGAAAGAAAATCAGGACCACTTAAAATGTCATTCCGCCTAGTATTTTTTAAATTAAAAGACTTTTAGAATGTATCAATTGCACTATACATATTTAACCAAAGGCCAAAGAAAATGACAGCTAACCACGTACTTGGCTGCCTTGCTTAAAGTGAAAATCAAAAGTCCCATCCAAAGTATAATAATAGGACTGGCGCTCACGGCTGTATCTTATGTCGGCACCCAAGGATTTCAGGATATCTAAATACTCAAATGTGGTACGCTCACTTACATTTAATTTTTTCGCTAATTGTTCCGGTGTACCGGTAGCTTTTTTTCTAATTAGGCTGTTTAGATGATCAAGCCTATCAAAATAATATTTAGGCATAGCAATTCGGTTTAATAAGGTTTAGTTATTAATTACATTGCAAGATTTTGCAATGTAATTAGTTTATAATGGTTTTAATTTAGGGTGGTAGAAATATTACATAATTATAAAGCAAAAAAGGATTTGTATGTGTATTTATTTTATTCACTTTTTAATTAAAATGAAATATAAGTCACTGATCCTTTTAACGGAGTATTTTTAGAATTACTAAAAAATAATGATTACTGTAATTTTATTTTGCTAAAAATGCAATAATAGCGTACACAATTTATTCGCTTTAAGGATAAGCTTTGATAACTAATTAATAAAACAGATTTAGTTATTAAACCATTTACTTTTCTTAAAGTCTGAATGAGGCACTTCCGCCTTATGAAAAAATTTTACTCTTTTTGCGTTCCAATATTTTTATTGGCATCAATTTTTGCCGGATGTAAAAAAAACACTGTTAATAAACCGACAACAGGATCTTCTGCCGGTAAAGGGGCCGAAGGCAAAACCAATCCGGTAGTACCAATAACCTCTGAAGCAAAATTATCAAATTTTAAAATAAACGGCGTTAGTTGCGCTTTTGATTCGCTCACAAACTCTTATTATTACCCGTTATCGTCCGGAACATCGCTTACAAATTATACCGTTAGTTTTGATACAACACAAGCTGTAGCTATAACCATTAATAACGCACGTATTACTAATGGTGCATCAGTAAATTATGAACTTAAAACTAACCAGCAGGTAGATGTTTATGCGCTAAATTCACTTAATGTAACCACTAAATATGGTTTAATAATTACCGGCATGCCTATGGTGAATTTAAAAACAAATGCTGCAATAGGCGATAATGAGATAAGTGCTTCATTTGATCTGGTTGATCCGGATTACCAGTTGCAGAAAAGTAAGCTGGATATATCATCCAATATTATGATAGCATTAAGGGGCGCCACGTCAAGATATTATCCTAAGAGCTCATATGCGGTACACGTAGTGGATAATGGAGGTAATGATAAGGATGTTTCTTTATTAGGGTTACGCAACGATAATAGTTGGATACTGGATGCCATGTACATTGATCAGTCGCGGATGCGTAACCGGGTTTGTACAGACCTGTGGAATACATTTAACAATGTACCCTATATTGCTAAAGAGCCTACGGCACTTAATGGCACGCACGGGTACATGACCGAAGTATTTTTAAATAATAAATACCAAGGAATTTATTGTCTTACAGAGAAGGTTGACAGAAAGCAGTTGCAGATAAATAAACAATACGGTAACATGTATAAGGCAGATTTTTGGACTAATCAATCTGATTTTACCAGCGTAATACCGTATGATAATACAATTGATACCTGGGGTGGCTGGGAATTGGAATATCCGGATATTGGTGATGTGCCTGCTCCCAACTGGGGTTATTTGTACAACGAAGTTAATTACATAGCTACATCATCTGATGCTGATTTTAGTGCCAACATTCAAAGTAAGGTTGATATTAATAATATGGTTGACTATTTTATCTTTATTAATGTTCTTGGTGCACCCGATAACGAGAACAAGAATACGTACTTTAGTTTTTACGATTATCGGGATGCCGGGGCTTTCTTTTATTCGCCATGGGATTTAGACGGAACATTTGGGAGAAATGCTAATGGCGGTTATTATTCAAATCAATTAACTTATGGGTTTAACAATAATCTTTTATCTCGTTTACTTCAATTAAACGTCGCTAATTTTAAAGGCTTGCTAAAAACTCGCTGGGCTGCACTTAAACAAAACCAGTTAAGTAAAACAACAGTTAACGCAAGGATAGAAAACTACAGGAACATTATGGTTACCACTAACGCCTTTGCCCGCGAACAATTGATCTGGACAAACATTAGCCAAGACCTTAATACTGAAGCTGTTTACATGGATACATGGTACAGCGCCCAGTATGACCTTTTTGATAATTATATAAACGACTTATAAAGCTAATTTTCCCTGGTAATAGTCTAAGATCTTGGTACGTACCAAATAATCATAGCGTGCGTTTATCAGGCTTGTTTTGGCTTTGTCAAGGTTTCCTTTAACAATTATAAAATCTACCGATGTTAACGCGCCTGCATTAAACTTTATCTCAGCAATGCGGAAAGATTCACCGTATGCCTCTACTTGTTTTGATAAAAGTTGATACCTGTCGTAAGCGGCTGTCATATTAGCAAAAGCCTGGTCTACGTTAACCTTTAATTGCACCTGGTTGGCCTGTTCGTTGTACCGCTCGGTCTGCAGGTTTAATTTGGCCAGCTTTATTTTATTCCTGTTTTGAAAAGCGTTAAGAATTGGCACATTCAAGCCCAGGCTAACTGATGTGCTGTAGTTGTTTCTGAACTGATCGCCATAGCTAATGTTCTGGCCGGCATAGTTTTGCTGTACGGCAAAAACAGGTTGCCTGCCCGTAGCCGTTTGTATGAATTGGTTTGTAGGAACTACTGTAGAATCTACAAATACCGAACGTTGCGCCACGCTTGAATAATTAGTGGCTATGCCGCCCGATAATGACAGTGTTGGAAGTAAAGCGCCTTTAGCCACCTGCACCCCTTTTTCGGCACTTTCACGGCGTAATTTACCTGCCTTAATCAAAGCAAAGTTTGCTAATGAAGTATCATACACCTGGTCGGCAGTTTGATTATAGGTGGTAGTTACAAAATCGACAGCCTGGCGTTGAAATCTGATGTTTTTACGATAATTGACATTCATCAATTGCAACAGGTTAAGTTTGGCAATGTCAAGCGAGTTTTGAGCATTTATAACGCCTATCTGGTCGCTGGCCAGCTGGCCCTTAAGATCAGATAATTGCGACGGTGGCACATCACCGTTTTTGTTTAATATTTCGGTGCGATCTTCCTGATTTTGCGTTACCAATACCTGTGTATTAGCCTGCGTAAGCTGATCTTCGCTGCTCAGCACCTGCAGATAAGCAATGATGAGTTGCAGTGTCAGATCGTTTTTAGCCTGTTCAAAATCCATCTTCCCGGCCTGGTAAGCCAATGATGTTTGCCTGATATTATTTTGAAGCGTTAAACCGCTTGATAAGATCAGGTTGCCGGATAAATTATAATTCCCCGATGTAATAGGTTGCGTAATATATCCATTGGTAAATGGGTTAATACTGCGACCTTCGCTGATACTGTGGTTTACAGATCCGTTTATGGATGGTAGTAAATTCTCGCGTGCCTGTTGCCAATAAATACGGCTCGCCTCCATTTGGGCTTCGGTTTGCTTAACAAGTAAATTATTATTTACGCCAAGGTCAAGGCATTGTTGCAAGGTTAATACACTGTCGGTAATCATTTGCTGCGCAGATGCAACTTCGCTAACCAACAACACTACAGCAACTATAAAGAACCGCTTTAACATTTTGTACATCTTAAATATTTTTTGATGATTCTATTGTACCATCCAGCAAATTGATAATTCGGGTTCCATATGCCGCATTTTTCTCGGAGTGTGTTACCTGTATAATGGTCATGCCTTCTTCTTTGTTCAGCTTGCTGAACAACTCCATGATCTCGTCGCCTTGTTTTGAGTTAAGGTTACCGGTAGGCTCATCGGCCAGCAATAGTTTAGGGCTTACAATTAATGCACGGGCAATGCCAACCAATTGTTGTTGCCCGCCCGAAAGCTGTGAAGGGAAAAGATCTTTTTTACCTACTATCTGGAAACGGTCAAGCATATCGGCTACCAGAGCCTTACGCTCACCGGATTTGATATCGTGGTAAAGCAAAGGGGTTTCAATGTTTTCATAAACGGTAAGCTCGTCAATTAAATGATAAGCCTGGAATACAAAGCCTATGTTGGCCTTATAAAGCGCCGAGCGCTGCTTATCTTTCAATTGATGAACCGGCTCGTTCAAAAAGTATTGGTAACCTTCTGACGGCTCATCAAGCATGCCGATGATATTAAGCAGCGTTGACTTACCAGAACCTGACGGGCCCATGATGGACACAAATTCGCCTGCATCAACGTCAAGGTTGATGTTTTGTAAGATGGTAGTTTTTAAGCTGCCAGCTTTGTGATACTTAGAGATATTTTTTAGTGATAACATGGTATGGGTATAGTAATTAGTGTACCAAAGGTTTAAATAGCTGATTTATAGCTACATGTGACTATTGTTCAAAAATGCGCTTGTTCGCTATTGTACGGCAAGTGTACGGTTTTGATACAGTTAAATTACTCGTTTTTTAAACTTTTTACAGGATTAGCCAAAGCGGCCCTGATAGCCTGGAAACTAACGGTAAACAAGGTAATGATGACAGCGGCTATTGCTGATAGTATAAACACTCCCGGGCCTATGCTGATACGATAATCATATTTTTGCAGCCAGGTATGTAAAAAGTAATAAGCCATTGGCGACGCGATCAAACAACTAATCAATACCAGTAAAATAAAATCTGTCGACAATAAGGCCCATACCTGTGTTATAGATGCGCCAAGTACTTTACGGATTCCGATCTCTTTGGTACGTTGCTCGGCAACATAAGCAGCCAGGCCAAATAAACCAAGGCACGATATAAATATGGCCAATGTTGCAAATATGCCGGCCAGTTTACCAACCAATACCTCCAGGTTAAACTTTTGATTATAGGCATCGTCAGCAAATCGGTAAACAAAAGGGTAGGCCGGATTATATTTATCAAATATCTTCCCGATCTTTTGCATGGCCGTATGTGTGTTTGCGTTTGCGGTTAGGCGGTAAAGCGCCTGGTTACCACGATTGGCATGACTAAAAATAGCAGGCTCTACAGGTGTAAAAGGCGATGCCATTAAAGCGTTTTTTACCACACCAATTATTCTTACCTTACCCACAGCAGTATTCCAGCTTATTTCCTGGTTAATTTGGTTTTTTAAACCCATCCTGGCTACGGCTGCCTCATTTACCAATACGTTGCTGGTATCATTCGCCCATGATGACGAAAAATCACGCCCTTGTAAGATCGGCATACCTACTGTTTTAAAATAGTTATCAGATATACGGATGGTAGCTATATTAATTGATTCATCGCCCGCGGTTTTTTGTGGCCAGTTTGTTACCGATGTATGGCTGTAAATATCAGTTACCGGGCTTGATGCCCTGGCAATGTTTTCAATTAGACCGGTTTGCATCAACTCATTTTTCAGCGCATCGTAATTGCCGTTCAGATCATCGCTCATATCGGCCATTACTAAACGATTGGTGTCGTAACCCGCCGGCCTGTCTTTGGCGTGCTGTATCTGTTGGTAAACTATTACAGTGCTTATAATTAAGGCTACCGAACAGCTAAATTGCGCTACCACCAGTATTTTGCGCGGCAGCGTTGCCGTTTTGCCCGCCTGCGCAGTGCCTTTTAAAACCTTTACAGGATTAAATGAGGATAAATAAAAAGCAGGCCTGCTGCCTGCCAGCAAACCCGTTAACAATATGTAACTGATCATTACCAGCCAAAAGACAGGATTGTTGTAAGGGATGGTTATCAGGTCGCCGGTAAGCAGGTTAAAATACGGTAAGGCCAATTGCACCAATACTACAGCCAAAACAAACGAAAAGAAAGCTATTAAAACTGATTCGGTTAAAAATTGAAATATCAGATAGCTTCTTTGCGAACCCATTGCTTTGCGGACCCCAACTTCGCGGGCGCGTTTTTCTGACCTGGCGGTGGACAGGTTCATGAAATTGATACAAGCTATCAGCAATACTAAAATACCGATGATACTAAACATACGCACATAATCAATAAAGCCACCAACAGGCACCCCGTTTTTATAATCCGAGTACAAATGCCAGTCTTTCATGGGTTGCATGATCACCTCAGGCTTGGAAGGACGCATTACGGCCCCCTTGTCGCGTATGATCCATTTAATTTTAGGCGCTAATTTTTCATAACTTACCTCGGGTTGTAACATCGCGAATAGCTGAAAAGAGTTGTTGCCCCAATTGGTGCTGGTATTACCCCATCCCTCTTGTGTTTCTGTAAAGCTAAACGGCATTAAGTATTTAAAGCTGAAAGAAGAATTTGCAGGCAGATCCTTCAATACGCCTGTAACCTTCATGTTGGTCTGGTTATCTATTTTGACAACTTTTCCAATTGGGTCGGTGTTGCCAAAAAGAGCCTTGGCTGTTGATTGGGTTAAGACAATGGAATAAGTGTCTTTTAAAACCGTGCCGGCATTTCCTTTGATCAACGGAAACTGAAACATCTTTAAAAAGTCGGGTCCAACCGTTGAGCCGTCCATGTAAAGCTTCTTATTGCCCGCTATTAATCCGTGAGTGCCGTTCCAGTCAGATTGGGCCACATATTTGATCTCAGGGTACTCTTTCTTTAAAACTTCGGCTAAGGGTAGCGCCAAAGCATCTTGTGTATGTTTGCCCGTATGCTGGCTGGTAAAATTCACTTTCACCTGGTAAAGCTGATCGGTATCCGGCAAAAACCTATCATACGAATATTCATTGAACACCCACAAACCGATCAACAGTGCCACACCCATCCCAACCGATAAGCCAACTATATTTAAAAGGCTGTATGCCTTGTTCTTTAAAAGGTTGAGCCAAGCTATTTTGAGATAGTTTTTTATCATGATCAATGGGTTTTGTGAGTTATTCGCTTCTTAAACTCTTTACAGGATTGGCCAGTGCTGCTTTAACAGATTGAAAGCTTATGGTAATTACTGCAATGAATACCGATGTTACAGCTATAAAAACAAAAACGCTTAGCTTAATATCTATACGGTAAGCAAAATCTTGCAGCCATTTATTCATGGTATACCAAGCCAATGGCCAGGCCAGTAAATTTGCCAGTAAAACAAGTTTTAAGAAATTTCCGGATAATAACAGTACAATATTTTGTACTGATGCGCCAAGTACTTTGCGTACGCCAATTTCTTTTACCCTTTGCTCGGCCGAGTAGGAGGCAAGGCCAAACAAGCCCAGGCATGATATCATGATAGCCAAGCCGGCCAGTATGCCCACAATTTTGCTTACTTGGTTATCGGCTTTATAAACTTCATTAAAGTGGTCATCAAGAAATTGATATTCAAATGGCCTGTCGGGGAAATTTTTATTCCAAACCGATTGGATAAAGGAAACAGCTTCGCTTGCTCGTTTGCCATTTATTTTTACCGATAACTGGCTATAGCCCCATTCGCGCCTGTAGTTAATAAACAAGGTTTCTATTTTATAATGCAGCGAATTGAAGTTGAAGTTTTTGCAGATCCCGGTAATTGTCCCTAATGAATCCATCCCAAAGCGCTGACCAATCAATGCCGACATCGGTGTGTTTTTCGGCATCTCTTTTAGCAACTCGTGCGCTAATTTTTCATTAATAATATATTCACGACCCGATGCGCCTTTTTCGGTCGAAAAATTGCGCCCTTCTAATACTTTAATATCAAATAGTTTAAGATAGTTGTTATCAACTATTAAACGGGTTAACCCAAAATCTTTAGCCGGGCCGGTTGATGGCCTGAAGGTTACACCGCTTTGATCAAGGTGGCTGCCCAGCACATCCTGCGCGGCGGTAACATCTTTTATTAACGAGTTGGCCAATAGCTCTTGTTTGATAAGGTCATACTTGGAATCGGTATTACCATTTAGCGGAACGGTAACTACCTGCTCACGGGTAAAGCCGGGATCTTGTTTTTGCATAAAATGCAATTGCTTCACTACAAAAACGGTTGCTATCATCAGAAATACGGCACTGGTGAACTGGCCTACAACCAATATGTTCCTGAATGTTCCCTTGTTCTTACCCGTTTCAACACCGCCCTTTAATACCTTAATTGGCTGGAATGATGAAAGATAAATAGCCGGGTAAATTCCGGAGATCAAACCCACTACGATAGTAAAACCAATAATAAAAACACCCTGCAAGGGATTTTGCAAAAAGTTAAGGCTCAACTCACGGTCGCTTAACTGGTTGATATAGGGTAAGGATACCCAAACAATGATCAAGGCTATTACCATGGCAATAACTGCCAGCAAAACCGTTTCGCTCAGGAACTGAATAGCCAACTCATAACGCCCGGCACCGATCGACTTACGTACGCCCACTTCTTTGGCCCGCTCGGCTGAGCGCGCGGTTGACAGGTTCATGAAATTTATGCAGGCGATAGCCAAAACAATAAAGGCTATAATGGCGAACAGGTTGGTTGATTTTTGATCAAACTTCCTGAAGTTGATATAATCAAGCCCGATATCAGAAGCGCCGGCATGAATATCCTTTAAGGGAAGCAGAAACAGTTGGATAACTTTCTTTAGGTTTTGATCGTTCGAATATTTGGTCAGGTATGCAGGAAACTTAGCCTCCAGTTTTTTTATATCGGTACCCGGTGCAAGCTCTACGTAGGTATCCAGCCAATTGCCGCCCCAGTTAGCCATCAGATCGGCAGGTTTGGCACTGGTGCTGATTGGATAAATCGCGTCAAATTGCATCTGCGAGTTCTTTGGCACATCCTTTAAAACGCCGGTAATTGCAAAATTGATGGTATCGCCCTTATTGTCGCCATAATGGGGAAGGGTTTTCCCCAATACATCAGTAGTGCCGAATAGTTTTTTCGCGGTAGCTTCAGTAATTATGATGCTGTTGGGTTTTTGAAGCGCTGTCTTGCGGTCGCCGCTGATCAAGGCAAAATCAAACATTTGCAGGAAAGTCGAATCTACTGCGAAGATCTGTGGAAGGTACAGCTTCTTGTCGTTGTATGTAAAGGCAAATTTATTGAGCCATCTTACCCGGGTGAAATTTTCTACCTGTGGGAACTCATGCTTTAAGGTAGGGCCCATAGGCGACATGGACAGCCCCACTTTTTGAGCGGCCATACCCTGAAAGGTTTGCACCTCGTTTAAGCGGTAAATATTTTTGGTATGGAAATTATCAAAGCTTTTTTCGAAAAAAACAAATAACATAATAACAATACAGGCGGCCATACCCACTGCAAGGCCGGCAATGTTGAGGGCTGAAAAAACCTTGTTTTTCCAGAGATTTCTCCAGGCTGTTTTAATGTAGTTTTTTATCATGACTTTGATTTTTACATATGTTTATTCGCTTCTTAAACTTTTAACCGGGTTTGTAACTGCCGCGACAGTTGCCCGGTAGCCAACAGTTATGGCCGCTATAATAAATGTGGATGCTATTGACAATAAGAAGATACTTGGGCCGATAGAGATCTTGTACACAAAATCTTTTAAATAATTATTCATGGCCCACCAGGCTATTGGCGCAGCTATAAAAAATGCTATAAGCAATAGCTTACAAAACTCCTTGCCAAACAGCCATAGAATATGTTGTATGGAAGCACCCAAAACTTTGCGTACGCCTATCTCTTTTGTTTTGCGTACGGCCATAAATGATACCAAACCGTATAAGCCTAAGCAGCCTATTAATATGGCAATCGCGGCAAATGCTTCTATCAGTTTAAGCAAGATGTTATCCATTTCATAAAACTTAGCTATGCTGTCATCTAAAAAGCTGTAAGAATAAAGTTCATCCGGGAAAGTGTTGTTCCAGATTTTCTCGATGGATGCAAGCGACGAATTTGCGCTGTGCATATTGATCTTTAAAGCAACGTTTGAATAGCTATGATAGTTAGGCGAGATACAGATCGGCGAAATTTCTGTATGAAAAGAATAGTTATAAAAATCTTTAACTACACCAACTATTGGCGCGGTAGTATGGTGGCCATCAATACTTAAAATCTTACCGATCACGTCTTTTGGTTTCAGGTTCAATTTTTTGACAAAAGTTTCATTTACCAATAATTCACGGGTGGTGTCAGCTGCAAAGAAATTACGCCCTGCTACCAATTTTAACCCAAATAATGACAAGTAGTTAACATCGCCGGCTTTAACATTTATGCCCCCATGCTCATCTTCGGCACGGTGGTCAAAGTTTACACCGGTAGTACTGTTTGACTGCGATGCGGGCGCCGAGTAACAAAGCGTTGCTTTTTCGACACCGTTTACTTCGTTAAACCTGTTTAACAATGTTTTCATTTTTGACAGATCATCAGTTGGCAGCGGCACCATTACAATGGCATTTTTGTTGAAACCGAGGTCTGTGTTTTGGGAATAATGTAATTGAGCCACTACGATAATAGTACCGATGATCAATACCTGCGAAATAGAGAACTGAACAACAACTAGCACCCTGCGCAAGGAAAAGCCGCCGATATGTTTTTGTGATAATTTGCTTTTTAAAGCCAAAATAGGCTGGAACCGCGCCAACACCAAGCCTGGGTATGACCCTGATAAAAAAACCACGATCAAGATGATAATAAAAATAAACGGCGCAAGTAATGCCCAGTTAAACTGCATCTTTGACTGGAAGAGATTATTGATCAGCGGCAAAGAAACTTCGGCCAGTATTACCGCGAAGAAAGTAGCCACCAATGTGATTAAAGCAGTTTCTGCTATAAATTGCCAGAATAACTGACGCGGCAAACTACCTAATACTTTGCGGATGCCTACCTCTTTAGCCCGATTAAGCGCCTGCGCTGTAGCCAGGTTAACAAAGTTTACGCAGGCAGTTATAATTAAAAACAGGCCGATAAAAAACAATGCCCATAAATATTTACGGTCAGCATAGCCATCCAGATCGGCGTTAAAATGGATGTCAGAAAGCGGCTGTATTTTAAAGTTCCACACTTTAGCGTCGCGGCCTTTAAAATTCATTTTTACGAGTTGCGCCAGCGCGGCATTCACCCGTTCAACGCTTACATTGGGTTTCAACAGGGTAAATGCCTGGCTTCCGCTGTAAACACCACCCCAGGCATCTTCATGACGTTTATCCGTGTACTCGTCCAAATTAGCGTATGATACATAGATCTCCTGCTTACGGTCCGTATTTGCCGGCAGGTCCTTCAATATTCCGGTGACGGTAAAACTGATCTTATTGTCCAGGCGGATAGTGTTACCTATAACATCACTTGTGCCCCAATATTTTTTGGCGATATTTTCGGTTATTAATGCCTGATTGGGTTTGGCGAGGATATTTCTCTTATCGCCTTGTATCAGCGGGAAATTCAGGATATCAAAGTATTCAGGTTCGGTAAATGCTACACCGTCTTTTTCTTCAAACTTTTTGATGTCCTTACCGGGTAGTGAGATAAGGGTACCTGAATAACTAATGATCCGTGCAGTTTTTTCGGACAAATTAAAATTAGCCCGGTATGCTTTACCCAAAGGTTGAGGTACTGCGCTGGCCATGCCTACGGTTCCGTCATGCCATTCGGTATAAAAACGGTAGATCCGGTCGGGATTTTTATGAAAATTATCAAAGCTTAAATGATAACTTATCAGCGTAAATATTAATATGCCGCAGGTAACACCCAGCGCTAAGCCTGTTACACTTATAAATGCGTATGCCTTGTTGCGTTTTAAATTGCGCCAGGCTATTTTGAGATAATTTTTGATCATGATCGGGATAATTTTATTCGCTTCTTAAACTTTTAACCGGATTTGCCAGGGCGGCGGTAATGGCCTTATAACCCACGGTTAACCATGCTATTATTATTGATGCCGCTATGGCCAGTATAAATACAGTTGCTGATAATGGAATACGGAACACAAAATTTTGCAGCCAGCTATTCATCATGTAATAAGCAAGCGGTGTAGCAATTAAAAAAGATACGGTAATGAGTGCCATAAACTCTTTTGAGAACAGGTAAACAATACTGCTTATAGACGCACCTAATACTTTGCGCACACCCACTTCTTTGGTGCGCTGCACCACCATAAATGATACCAGCCCATATAAACCAAGGCATGAAATAAAAATGGCTATCATGGCAAATATTTTATAGATCAATGCCAGTTGGTTTTCCTGTTTATAAAAGTCTGCTATGTTTTGGTCAAGGAAATAGCCATTATAGGCATATTCAGGATAAGTTGTTTCCCAAGCTTTTTGTACAGAGGCTACCGTGCGCGATAAATTGCGGGTATTTAATTTAACCGCTATTTCGCCTTGTTCCTTCTTGTCCTGTATAATTATTGTTGGTTTAACGGCTTCGCGTAAGGTGTTGGTCTTAAAATCTTCAACAACGCCAACAATAGGGTGCCATTTACCGCCGCCTATTTTTATTGTTTTACCTATAATGGCATTGGCATTTTGTATGCCCAGTTTTTTTGCAAAAGTTTCATTGATGACAATCCCCGATGTGGTGTCTTTTTGCGAATAAGGCTGCCCCGCTTTAAAGCGCAGGCCAAAGGTTTTAAAATAATCGGCATCGCCAAATTTCATGTACAAGTGATAGTTTTTGTCTGTGCCTGAATTATCAAAGTAAAAGTTTGCCGACCAGTTATTTTGGGATGAGGGTTGGTCTGATATAAAACTCACCGATTTTACACCTGGATTTTGCAAAAACATTTGTTTAAAACTGGCCGACTTTTGCAAGCTGATACTATCTGTACTGCCCGGAATAATTAACACAGCTTCTTTATTAAAGCCCAAGTCGGCGGTGTTTACAAAGTTCATTTGCTTAACTGCCACTATGGTGCCGATAATTAGCAATTGTGAGATAGAGAATTGCGTTACCACCAACACGCGGCGCAATGGTACACCGCCTACAGATGCGGCAGTTATCTTGTTTTTAAGCGCCAGCACCGGCCTGAAGCCTGATACAACCAACGCCGGGTATATGCCTGATATCAGTACAATGGCAAGTGTCATTAATGATAAAAATATAACGGATCCTTCTGATATCAGGTTAATATCATCAGGCACGCTTGCGATATTCTTTAAATAGGGCAGGGCCAGTTTGGCTATACCTATCGCTATTATTAGTGCGAAAATCACAATTAATCCCGTTTCGCCTATTGATTGCTTGATCAATTGCACACGGCTGCTGCCTAATACCTTACGGATACCCACCTCTTTAGACCGGCCAACCGATTGCGCGGTAGACAAATTGATAAAGTTAATTGAGGCCATTAAAATGATAAGTACGGCTATAAATGATAGCGTACGGATAGTAGCTTTATTTGTGATATGATCGCCAAGGGTGTTGCCAAAGCGGGTATCAAAATGCATATCAGACAAAGGTTGTAACAGGTGAAACCTTGTTTTGGCCTCATTTTTCCCGTAATGTTTTTGAGTAAATATTTTTAGCTGCGTATTTATGGTACTTACAGATTGGTTGTCTGGCGGCATCATGAAGATCTCATGGTTACTGCTGTTATTTCCCCAGCTATCTTCAAGATCATATTCTGCTAAGTGCGATTTTAATGTGGAGTAAGACACCAATACACGTAAGGGCAGATCGGTATTTGACGGCACGTCTTCAATAATACCCCCAACCTTTAAAGTAAGCCGGTTATCCATACGGATAACTTTACCGCCGGCATTTTTCCAGTCGCCAAAATACTTGTTAGCTGTGCTGCGGTTAATAACAACCGTGTTTGGAGCTTCCAACACATCGGCACCGCCGGATAGCCATTTGTATTTAAAAATGTCAAAGAATTGTGGTTGTATAAACAATACACCCATGTCTTCGGTGAATTTTTTATCAGCACTGCTAATTGTGGTATTGTTTGTATTTGCCGGAACGGTTATCTGGCTACCGTAGCTTGTCTGTACGGTTGCAAATTTTGAACCCGGGAAATCAACACGCAAGGCCTCAGACATTGGGTAAGGAATACCCGGATAAAACTCTGTAACATCGCCTGATTTTTGCTGCATCACAACCCGGTATATTTTATTGTAGTTGGGCTGAAACTTATCATAGCTTAACTCAAATTGTATCACTACAAATATTAAAAGGCAGGCAGCAACACCAATAGCTAAACCTGCCACATTAATTGCCGAGTAAGCTTTGTGACGTACGATGTTTCGCCAGGCTATTTTGAAATAATTTTTGATCATGATGAGATAGTCTTATTCACTTCTTAAACTTTTTACCGGGTTTGTTAAAGCTGCTTTAACTGCCTGGAAACTGATGGTTGCCAACGCGATCAACAGAGCTGATATGCCTGCAAACGGAATTATGGTCCAGCTTAACGAAACACGGTACGCGTAATCCTGCAGCCATGTATTCATAGCATACCAGGCTATTGGCCCTGCTATCACCAATGATATGATCACCAGCAATAAAAAATCTTTTGACAACATGGTGGTTATGCTTACAACACTTGCGCCCAATACCTTACGGATGCCAATTTCTTTAACCTTTACCTGCGCAGTGTAGGTTGCCAGGCCAAACAAGCCAAGGCATGAAATAAATATGGCAATGCCCGCGAAGATGTTGAACAGCGCGCTGGTGCTTTGCTCGGTTTTATATATGTTATTAAAATCTTCGTCTAAGAATTTGTACTCAAAAGGAGGGTCGCCGTGGTTATATTGCTCATGGTAGCCTTGTACTAATTTAATGGCAACCGCTGCATCTTTACCGGTGGTCCGTACAAAGAGTTGGCCCGATTTTGCGGTATATGTAAATATGGCCGGCTCAATGGCTTGTTTTAATGATGCAAAGTGAAAATCTTTAACCACGCCAATGATGGTACCATCGGTTTGCCATAGTTTAAAACGTTTGCCGATAGGGTTTTTTATGCCGGCCTGGCGTACGGCGGTTTCATTTAAGATAAAGTGAGCGCTGTCTGCTTTTTCGCCGGTAAAATTACCACCCGCTACAAATTGAACTTTAAATACATTGATGAAATTTTTATCGATAAAAAAGGGATGAATGATCATGCTGGCATCTGTAGGTTTGCCATCCCAATCGGTATCCCCGGTTGATGAACCGCCGCTAACGATGTTGTCGCCAACTGCCACACCCGATATTTCTTGATGGCGTAGCAATTCTGCTTTAACGGCTTCCTGATGCGGGAACATGTTATCGCCCATATTTACTGAAAAAACATGGTCACGGTCAAAACCTACTTGCGTGGTTTGGATAAAATTAAGCTGACGGTTAATAACAAGTGTACCAATGATCAACCCGATTGAAAAAGCAAACTGGCATACTACCAGCACTTTTCTAAATGCTCCGCTGCCAACAGCAGTACTTCTGCTTCTTAAAGCATCAATGGGTTGAAATGACGATAACAGAACTGCAGGATAAATACTTGACGCAGCCAATGTAGCCACAATGGTAGTTCCTATTACCTTCCAGACGCCGGCACTAAATAAATTAAACTGCATTTCTTTACCGGCGATGCGATTGTATACCGGCATGATAGCATAAATGAGTGCGAAAGACAGAGCTAGGGCGATCAGAAAACATAAAACTGTTTCAAAAACGAACTGAAAAAACAGGTGCTTGCGTTCTGCACCGATGATCTTGCGTACGCTAACCTCTTTACTGCGTAATACTGACCTGGCGGTTGATAAGTTGACATAGTTGATACAGGCGATCAATAAGATCAATATGGCTACAATGGTAAATATTTTAACGATCTGCGCCCCAGAGGATGTTCCGTCAGGATTATACAAATGCACATCGGCCAAAGATTGTAATTGATAAACCCCGTCAGTAGGTTTGATGCCTTGTTGAAGCTTCATGTGTATGCGGGTTAGTTTATCTGCAATTGATGTGGTTGACGCATTAGGTTTGATCAGCAGATAAGTTTGGGTGTAGTAATTACCCCAATCTTCGTCCATTGCTTTCCACATGCCTTTGCCATCGTATTCTTTCGCTTTAGCTTTCATGGAGAAAAGCATACCCGCCTGGATTGATGAGTTGGCACGCATATCTTCAATAACGCCCGATACTGTATATAGATCTTTATTATTGGCTGTTAAAACTTTACCAATAGGGTCTGTGTCGCCAAAATATTTCCTTGCTTCGCTCTCGGACAAGATTACAGACTGATCATTAGGAAAAGGCTTTTTTGCATCACCTTTCAATAGTTGGTAATCGAACATGGTGAAAAAAGAATTGTCAACAAATTTCATCGGGGTATTTACCCTTATTGTTTTGTTTTGATAAGTGAATTTACTGTATTTCCAAACGTCGATAATTCTTACTGCGCTTTCTATATTAGGTACTTCTTTTAAGGCATAAAAAGCTACAGGTGGTTGCACGCCACCCCAAACCTGTTTGCTTGCGCCGGCACCAATAGATGCGTTTACTTTATAAATACGATCTATTTTAGTGTTGAATTTGTCATAGCTGGTTTCATCCTGCACCCAAAGCAGTATCAGTAAGCCAACAGCTAAACCAACCGTAAGCCCTATAATATTTATAGCGCTGTATAATTTCTTATTAATAATGTTTCGCCAGGCGATCTTGATATAATTCTTTAACATAATATATGCTCATTAAGTAATTCGCTATTTTCTATTCACTACTCACCATTCACTGTTTTATTCGCTTCTTAAACTTTTAACAGGGTTTGCCAGCGCGGCTTTTATTGATTGGAAACTTATAGTAATAAAGGCGATCAATATCGCGCCTGCCCCGGCAAGTGCCACTATCCACCATTGGATATTTGCGCGGTAGGCAAAGTCTTGCAGCCACTTATTCATGGCCCACCAGGCAACCGGCGAGGCGATACAAATGGCGATGATAACCAGCTTTACAAAGTCGGCAGATAACATGCCTATAATGGTTGACAGACTTGCGCCTAATACCTTGCGGATGCCTATTTCTTTAGTACGCTGTTCTGTTGCGTAGGCTGCAAGGCCGAAAAGGCCCAGGCAGGCAATTATTATTGCCAATGTGGTGAAAATCATAAAGATAGAGCCTACACGTTGCTCTGCACGGTATATCGAGTCAAAATCCTTATCCATAAATGAATAATTGATTTCTTGGTTGGGCGATAGTTGGGCCCATTTGTTTTTTACCTGCGCTAATAAGGCGGGAATATTGGCTGAACGGAAACGGATACTTAAAGTGCCATCATTAGGTTCAAGCATTAAAAACATGGGCGTTATATTTTCGCGTAACGATTTAAAATTGAAATCTTTAACTACGCCAATAATATGGTATTCTTTTAGGCGTGTCATTTTGTTGTCTTCGGGTTCATACATTTTTGCACCAACAGGGTTTGAAAATGCAAGCATCCTGGCAGCAGTTTCATTGATGATCACGCTGTTTGAATCGGTAGGCATCTGATCAGAAAAATTCCGGCCGGATATAATTTTCATTCCCATGGTAGGGATGTAGTCTGCATCTATAGGCCATCGTTGCGGAAGTATACCATTCTTTTGATCGGGAACCGGGCTTTTAAAAAAGCTGGTGCTGCTCTGAAATCCCCCGGTTGGCAACGCGCTGGTCAGGGTAGCATTTTGTACACCGGTTAATTGTTTGATCTCTTGTTTAAATACCTGTGAACTACTGCCAAGCGTGGACACGTTTTTTACCAATAAAATATGGTCGCGGTTATAACCGAGGTCCCTGTTCTGAATATATTTTAGCTGATTATAAATAACCAATGTACCTATGATCAGAAATATAGATATGGCGAACTGGAACACTACCAAAAAGCTTCGCAGCCTGCCGCCTTTAAATCCGGCTGCAAGTTTGCCTTTTAAGACTTCTATAGGGTTAAAACCTGAAAGAAACAACGCCGGGTAAGACCCCGCAAGCGCGCCAATAATGATAACCATGGCAAACAAAACCGGAACAAGCCAGCCTAATATTTGCGGCGTAACAGTAAGTTCTTTACCTGCAATTTGATTAAAATGGGCTAGAAATAACCAGGCCATTACCAAGCCGATAACAGCCGCTGCAAGGGTTACAATGACAGATTCAGTTAAGAATTGTGCAATAAGATATTTACGCGGCGAACCTAAAACTTTACGCACGCCAACCTCGCGGGCCCGGTTGGTAGAACGGGCGGTAGACAAATTCATGAAATTAACGCAGGCAATCAGCAATATAAATATGGCTATAGCCGAAAATATGTAGACGTACCTGATATTGCCGTTAGCATCTATCTCTGAAAGCTTGTTTGAATACAGGTGTATCTTTTTAAGCGGTGTAAGGTTTAGCCTGTAGTAATTACCGCCTTTTTCAAAATCGTCAAAGGTTAAATGTAAAATGCTTTGCAATTGCGGCCCGGCCCGGTGGCGCATAAAGCTTGATAACTTGGCGTTTAGCTTATCAGCATCCGCACCTTTTTTTAGTAATATGTAAGTTTGAAAGTTATTGCTGAACCACATGTCTTCTTTGCTTTCGTCAAGGCCCGGCATGGCTACAAAAAAGTCAAAATTAAAATGCGACTGGTGTGGTATGTTTTTAATTACTCCGGTTACTTTGTAAGGTGTGTTATCGTCAAACGTTAGTGTTCGGCCAACAACATTGGTGCTGTTAAAATATTTTTCGGCTGTTCTTTCGGTGATAACAACGGTATGCGGCTCCTTTAAAGCATTGGCCTTATTGCCGTATATCATGGGTAAAGTAAATACGTCAAATATGTTAGGGTCGGCATAAACCATCATATCCTCCTGGATGTTTTGGTTACCCTTTTTTACTTTAAAGCCGCCCTTTACCCTAAACCTTGCCGCTTGTTCAATTTCTGGGAAATCGGTTTTCAGCGCAGCGGCAGTGGGCGCCGGTGCCACAGCGTACGATGCTTCATTACCGCCAAACCTTACGTCGGTATTGACGCGGTAAATATTATCGATGTTTTTATTGTAAGTGTCATAGCCTAATTCGTCAGATACATAAAATACAATAAGCAGGCACGCAGCCAGGCCTAACGATAAGCCTAAAACATTAATAGCTGTAAATCCTTTGTTCTTTGACAAAGAGCGGATGGCGGTTTTTATGTAATTCCTGATCATAATAATTAAATTATTCGCTGCGTAAACTTTTAACGGGGTTTGCCAACGCGGCTTTTAGTGCATGATAACTTACTGTAGCCACTGCTGTTAAAATGGCGGTCATACCGGCAAATGCAAACATCCACCACGATATATTTATGCGATATGCAAAGCCTTGCAGCCAGTTATGCATGGCCCACCACGCTACTGGCGACGCGATGACGATGGATAATATCACCAGCTTTAAAAAATCGGCAGACAGCAAGCTGTTGATAGACCCTATACTTGCCCCCAACACTTTACGGATCCCAATTTCTTTTGTGCGTTGTTCTATGGTAAACGCGGCAAGTCCGAACAGGCCTAAGCTCGCCAGCGCTATGGTGATGTAGGTAAACACGCTGAATATGGATGAAAGCCTGTCTTCGGCCTGGTACTGCGCGTTAAAAGCATCGTCCATAAAAGTGTAATCAAATGGGGTATCAGCATCATACTTTTTATAAAGCGACTGTATCTTACCCAGTAAAGTAGGTAAGTTGGTATGGGCTTTTATTTTGGCGAACAGGTTGCAGCCATCTCTCTTAAAAAAAGGAAATTTGGCAGGTGGTGTAAATAGTATCAACGGCGATATTTCTGACTGTAATGAACTGTAGTTGAAATCCTTTAATACACCAATGATCTTAAATTTTTGATCGCCCGATTGCAGATAGCTGCCAACAGGATCAACCGGTAAATGAAGTTTTGCAATAGCTGCTTCGTTGATCACTAAGCGATCCATGCCGGCAAGTCTTTCGCCGGTCGCTGGGGCGTATTTCCATTTTAAGCCAAGAGTTTTTATCAATTGATCGTCTCCCATCCAGGAAGCGACCATAGTTATATCGTCTTTTGTTTTGCCGTTGATGGAAACCATATCATAGCCGTGAAACATGCTATGGTGCGAGGTTGCCACATTTTCAATGCCGCTTAATTGCGCTACATCTTGCTTAAATGCATTATAATTGTTGCCAAAGGTGTTGTGCACAGGGATCATTACCACGTTGTCGCGGTTTATGCCAATGTCTTTATGCCTGAAAAAATATAACTGCCGGTCAATTACTATCCCGCAAATGATAAGCCCTACAGACAGCGCAAATTGCAGCGTAGTAAATACTTTACGCACAGCTACGCCGCCGGTAGCTTTGCTCATTTTTCCTTTCAGGGTGGCTACTGGTTTAAAGGCAGACAGTATCACTGCAGGGTAACTTCCCGCAATTAAAATGGTGATGATGAAAAGAACAGCCAACAGTATTAATACCATTGGGCTATATAAAAAAGAGCTATCAATTTTTAGTTGAAGCACATTTAAAAACCAGGGCTTAAACGCGTAACAAAGCACATAGCCTAACACAAATGACAGCGTAGTAAATAAAGCCGATTCCACATAAAACTGTGCTGCGATGGTTTTACGGCTTGCGCCTGATACTTTACGTACCCCAACCTCTTTTGCGCGCAAAGTTGCCCTTGCTGTCGAAAGATTCATATAGTTTGCCAATGCCAGTAATAATATCAATACGGCAACCAGCGGGAATATTTTAAGGTATTTTAAATTTGATGAATCGCCGAAATTGCTTTTAAGGTGAGTGGTGGATAGGGCAGAAAGCGAGTAATGAACTTTATCAAATGTTTTGTCCTGTTTTGCCATCAGGTCGAGGCTGCGTCTCAATGTCGCCGTATCCGAAGCATGGTTAAGTAAAAGATAAGGTAAAAAATTACCAAAGCTGATGTCTTTTGTACCGGTATACAGTTTAGCCTCTTTCATTTGAAGCAGGCTTTGATTTGAGGTAACAAAGCTATATTTGATAGATGAATTTGACGGGTTGTTTTCTGCTACGCCGGCAACCTGGTAAGTAAATGCGCTGTCTGTTTTCAGGACGATAGTTTTACCTATGGGATTTTCATCGCCAAAATATTTTTTAGCCATATCTTCAGATAATACCACTGTAAACGGCCTGTCAAGCACATGCTGTGCACTGCCTGATAGTAGCTTGAATGAGAAAAAACTAAAGAAATTCCCATCGGCAAATAGCAGGTTCTTCTCAGAAAACTTTGCGTCCGGTTTTTCGGGGTTACTGGCAATAACCGGTTTAAAATAAGCCATGGTGCGTGTGTAGTCTTTTACAACAGGCTGGCGTTGTTTAATGATTTCTCCGGCAGCATAACTCATGTATTCCATGTTCATGGTATTGCCATTCATGGTAAAAGATTGCTGCGGGATAAAGATCCGGTCGGCATTTTCGTGAAAACGGTCATAGCTCATTTCATGGGCCACATACATCATGATCATCATGCAAACGGCAAGGCCTACTGCCAAGCCTGATATGTTAATGAAACTGAACAACCGCTGACTTACCAGGTTGCGCCACGCTATTTTGATATAGTTCTTTATCATACTATAGATCTATTAAATGACTCACTACTCAACATTAACTATACACCAGTCAGCACTCACCATATTATTCACTTCTTAAACTTTTAACGGGATTTGCCAATGCTGCTTTTAGGGTTTGATGAGCAGTGGTAAACGCGGCAATAACCAATGACGACGCAATAGCCACAAAGAATATAGATGGGCCTATGCTGATGTGATAAGCAAAGTTTTGCAGCCATTTATGCATAATAAAATAACCCAATGGCGCGGCAATTAAAAAAGCGATGACAATAAGCAAGGCAAATTCGCGGGTAAATAACCCGACTATACTGTGCAGCGGCGCGCCTAGCACTTTGCGTATGCCCACCTCTTTTGTACGTTGCGATGCGGCAAAGGCTATCAGACCGTATAATCCCAAACAACCTATCAGTATGGCAATGCCCGCGAATAGCTGGAATGCTGTATAAACCTTCTGTTCCTGCGTATACATGGCCGCTATGTGCTCATATATGAACTCGTATTTGAATATATTATCCGGAAAAAGCTGGTGCCATTGTTTACCTATTGCCGCTATGGTAGCAGGCATATTTTTGGCTTGCAGGCGAATGCTGGCGTTAAAAAATCCGCGGGGTACATATTCTAAAACGCAGGCTCTTCTTTTTTTATGTTTTGACTCGCTTTGAAAATCCTTAACCACACCAATTACCGTAGCCATATCACCGCTTACATTAATGCGTTGGTTGATCAATTTTTGCGGATCCTGAATGGCCAGGTCATGCATCAGGGTTTCGTTCACTACTACTTTATGCAGGGTGTCACTTTCTGCTTTACGGGTGATTTTTTGACCGGCCAGCATAGTAAGCCCGAACATATCAGTATACTTTTCGTCTATGAATTTGATCTCGGTAACATTGTTTTTCGGAAAGCCCAGGGCCGCGGCAGAGAAAGGCGACCATGAATCGTTGTATGACGGCGCGCCTGACGACATGCTGCATTCTTTTACCCCCGGCAAACTGGTTAACTCTTGTTGAAATACCTCACGTTTTTCAGGCATGGGCATGTTAACCGATATCACGGCATCTTTATTAAAGCCAAGGTCCTGGTTCCGAAAAAAGTCCATCTGGCTGGCTACTATCAGCGTACCTACTATCAACATCTGCGATATGGTAAACTGCATTACTACCAAACCCTTGCGTAAGGTTAAGCCGCCTGATGTAACGCCCGAATTATTCTTGAATGAGTCTACCGGTTGAAAAGCCGATTGTACAAAGGCAGGGTAAAGGCCCGCGCACAAGATCACGATTATAGTTATCGCGGCAATCCAGCTCAATACTTCAGGCTGTAAGATCTGATCCGGAGAAATATCTATAGACATCCAGGCGTTTGCCTGCGATAGGAATAAGGCACAGATACCTACGCCCAGCAAAACGGATATCAGCACCATCACGGTTATTTCGCCCATAAACTGGTTGATCAGTTGCGGGCGGCTTGCGCCCAGTACTTTGCGTACACCTACTTCTTTAGCACGTTTAATAGCGCGTGCTGTGGCCAGGTTAATAAAGTTGATACAAGCCGTGATGATGATCAATAACGCTACACCGATCAAGGCATAATAAGTATCCTTTGAAGTAGGGGTGATGATGTTGTTAATATATCGCTGGTCAAAATGGACGTCTTTTAAAGGCTGCAACGGCATCACGACATCGGCACCTACATCTTTACCCCAGGTTTTTTTAATATAATCAGGCATCTGCTTTTCAAGCGTGTGGATGGAGTAGTTTTGAGGGATGACGATATACGCATAACTGCCACCTGCAATATTCCAGAAATGGGCTGCCATACGTTTAAATTGATCCTGGTAGGTATTTAATGACAGGATCATTCCCACGGGCAGGCTGGTGTTAGCCGGCACATCTTTAATAACGCCGGTGACCTTGGCGTTTTTGTCGCCAAAGTTGATCAGTTGGCCCATTGCATTATTGTGAGGAAAATATTTTTTAGCGAGGCTTTCAGTTAGCACTACACTGTTCGGATCAGACAATGCGGTGTTATGATTGCCGGCCAGCCATTGATAGTCAAATAACTTATCCAATTCACTATCACTCATTAACAGGTTTTTTTCGGCAAAGCGATTTTCGCCTATCTTAATATTGACATCCTTCTGATAAAAAACTTGCGTGGCATGCTCCAGTTGAGGAAAATACGTACGCATGGTAGGGATGATACCCATGGACACATTAGCATTGTAATCAAGCGCATGCAGCGTAACACGATAGGTGCGGTCGGCTTTGCTATTGTGGCTGTCATACCCCAACTCATTAAGCACGATCAGGAAAATAGCCAGGCATGCTGCTACGCCAAGCGTTAAACCAAAAACATTTAGAAACGTGTAACCCAGGTTACGGCTGATATTCCTGAAGGCTATTTTAAAATAATTTTTGATCATGGCTTTATGGTTTATTATTCTGTACGTAAACTTTTTATGGGATTGGCAACCGCTGCTTTAATGGTTTGCAGGCTTACAGTAATAAGTGCTATTAGCAGAGCCGATAAACCGGATATGGCTAATAACCACCATTGGATAGTTATGCGATAAGCAAAATCTTGCAGCCATTTTTGCATGATATAATAAGTAACCGGCGATGATATCAACACAGCAATACAAACCAGCTTTATAAAATTAAGGGACAACATCTGCGCAATATTGTACACGCTGGCACCTAACACTTTTCTGATACCTATTTCTTTGATCCTTTGCTCGGCAGCGTAGGCAGATAACCCGAACAACCCAAGGCATGCAATCACAATGGCAAGCACTGTGAAGATGATAAAGATCTTACCCATACGCTGTTCGGTGCGGTAAATAGCATCAAAGTCGGTATCCATAAAAGAGTAATCGATCTTAATGGCTGGAGCAAATGACTTCCATTTGTTTTCGATCTTTGAAAGCAGGCCGGAAATATCGGCTGTATTTACTTTGATACCTAAATTCCCGTTATTCCTGTTCAGGAACATGACTACAGGGGTAACATTTTCGCGTAGCGAACTGAAGTTAAAATCTTTAACAACGCCTATAATGGTAAATGCTTTTAATGAATTATTGTCTGCTGGTCTGTACAATATTTTGTTTACAGGGTTAGCATACCCTAAAAATTTAGCAGCCGTTTCATTAATTACAACCGCGTCCGAATCGGTTGGCATCTTGTCAGAAAAATTACGACCTGCAACCACTTTCATGCCCAGGGTTGTTATATAATCATTGTCAACCTGCCATAGCTGCGGCATAATAGTTTTTTTAGGATCTTTTGATTGATCTTTAAATATTGCATCGGCAGCACGTGCGCCAGAGGTGGGTAAAAAACCGCTAAGCGTTGCGTTCGCAACTTCAGGTATTTGTTTAATTTCTTGTTTGAAAGCACGGGCCTTATTACCCAACTCATAACTGTTTTTAACTACAAGTACCTGGTTACGGTTATAACCGATGTCGCGGTTTTGGATATATTTAAGCTGACCATAAATAACCAGGGTAGCGGTGATCAGGAAAATAGATATAGCGAACTGAAATATCACTAAAGAGCTGCGCAGGTTGCTGCCTTTAAAGCCATTTGCCAAAGTACCTTTTAATACGTTGATAGGGTTAAATGCCGATAAAAATATCGCCGGGTATAATCCTGCCAAACTACCAATTGCTAACACACCAACAAATATTGCAGGTATAAGCCAGGTTAACACGCCGATGTTTAAGGTGATATTTTTGCCCGACAGGTTATTAAATGCAGGTAAAGCTATAATCACTATTACCAAAGCGATAATTGCGCTTATCAACGTGATCAATATCGATTCGGTTAAAAACTGACCGATAAGATAGCTGCGCGCTGACCCTAATACTTTACGTACGCCAACTTCTCGCGCCCGGTTGGCGGAGCGGGCGGTAGATAGGTTCATGAAATTTACGCAGGCAATAATTAAAATAAACAACGCTATCGCCGAAAATATGTAAACATATTGGGCCGAGCTGTTGGCTTCCATTTCGCCAACCAGGTTTGAGTGCAGATGTATAGCTGTTAGCGCCGTTAAACTGAGCCTAAAATGACTGCCGCTTTTTTCAAAGGCATCAATATCACCTCCGGTGGCGTGTTGTATGTCGGCAGCAGCGTAATTGCGCAGCAGTTGCGGAAACTGTGCTTCCAGTTTTTTAGGATCGGCACCCTCGCGAAATAAAATATAGGTATTGTAATTGCTGCTTATCCAGTTATTTGATCGGCTGCCGTCCTGGGTAGCCAGCGACTCCAAAAAGTCAGCATGAAAATGCGACTGCTTGGGCATGTCATTGATCACCCCTGTAATTTTAAGGATTTGGTTGTTTTCAATAGTTAAGGTCTGGCCAACTACATTTAATTTGTTAAAATATTTTAATGCTGCCGACGCTGATAATACAACAGTATTAGGCTCGGCTAAGGCAGATGATCTATCGCCATATATCATAGGCAAAGTAAATACGTCAAATACCGATGCATCTGCAAATACAACATCTGGTTCGGGAATAGACTCGGTTCCTTTTTTTACATGAAAGCCGGTTGGCCTTAACCTAACCGTATTCTCAACCTCGGGGAAATCATGCTTTAAGGTTTTGGCCAGGGGCGGCATGGCAACGGCAAATTGCATTTTATTGTCGCCAAGTTTAAGGTCTTCATTTACGCGGTACATGCGGCTGGCTTTTTCGTTGTAACGATCATAGCTTAGCTCATCAACCACATATAAAACAATCAACAAGCAAGCTGCCAGACCAAGGGCCAATCCTAAAATATTAAGCGTAGTAAATCCTTTATTTCTTGAAAGGCTGCGCCAGGCTATTTTAAAATAATTCTTGATCATGATTTGAATGGTTTTAAACTTCCATTGGCCCTTTCCGCAAGCGGAAAGAGCCATGAAGCAACTAACTAATTATAAACTAAATGATAAGGTGTGTTTTAGATCATAATATTTTCCATAACGGTTTGTCCATCCAGCAAACGGATAATGCGGTGGCTGTAACGTGCGTCATGCTCAGAGTGCGTTACCATGATAATGGTAGTGCCTTGTTCGTTCAGGTCGGTTAAAAGTTCCATTACCTCATTACCATTGCTTGAGTCCAGGTTACCGGTGGGCTCATCCGCCAATATCAATTTCGGATTGTTTACCACTGCGCGGGCCACGGCCACACGCTGCTGCTGACCGCCCGATAATTGTTGCGGGTAGTGGTTACGACGGTGCATGATCTGCATTTTGTCCAAAACCTTTTCAACACGCCCCACACGCTCTGACGATGGCACACCTGTGTAGATCAGCGGCAACTCAACGTTCTCGAAAACGGTAAGCTCATCTATCAAATTAAAGCTCTGGAAAACGAAACCGATATTATGCTTGCGCAGGTCGGCGCGTTTGCGTTCGTTAAAATCTGCCACTTCAATGTTGTTAAATAAATAGCTGCCGCCATCAGGGTCGTCAAGCAATCCCAATATGTTAAGCAGAGTTGATTTACCACATCCCGAAGGGCCCATGATGGCAACAAACTCGCCCTCTTTAACCTCGATGGATAATTTGTTTAAAGCAATGGTTTCTACCTCTTCGGTGCGGTAGTACTTTTGTAGTTCGGTAATTTTTATCATTTGAGCCTCCTCCCCTTAAGGGCGCGTTAGTTTTTGGTTTCTACTTGTTTAATATCAGTTGTTGTATGTCGCCATAAGTTTCATAACTTGATGTTATTACCTTATCGCCGGGTTTAATACCTTGTAATACTTCATAATAATCTGTACTTACACGGCCCAGCTGGATATCAACTTTATAGGCTGATTTTCCGTCTTCGCTAACTTTAAAGATCCAGTTGCCGCCGGTTTGCTGGTAAAAGCCGCCTTTAGGCAACAGTACCTGTTTACTTTCATCGCTTAGCGCTAATAGTATCTGCAATGTTTGGCCTCTTCTTATCCCGGTAGGTATGGCCCCAACAAACTGCATATCAACCTGGAACCTGTTGTTGGTTACCTGCGTAAATACCTTTGTAATTTTTAAAGTGTAGTTTTTATCCGCGAATGAGAATGTACCAGTCAAGCCGTTATACACTTGCGACAGGTAATGCTCGTCTACATCAACACGCACCTTGAAGCCTGACAGTACATCTATCTGACCCAGGCGCTCGCCTTTATTTTTGTTTTGCCCTACTTCCGCGTCCATTGAGGTTAACTGGCCGTCGCGTGGTGCTACTACGGTAAGGTCGGCTACTTTTTTACGCATCAGGTTTAATGTGTTTTTCATTTGCACATATTGCTCCTGGGTTTGCATGTTTTGCTGTTTAATGAGCGCGGTATCTTGCTTTAAAATTTGGGTGGTTAGTTTTTTACGGTTTAACTGGTATTCGTACGTATTAACTGCTACCTGGTAATCCTGCTGGCTCAACGCCTTTTGTTCGTACAGATGTTTGTTCAATTTGTACACGCGTTCGGCCTCTTTAAAGGCGTTATCTACATCTGCCATCTGGTTTAATTTATTGATGGTGTTTGATAAAGCATTGTTCTGCGAGATCTGGATCTGTGTCTGGGCGGCGTAAACGGCCGTTTCCTGGTTTGCCAGGCTAAGCTCAAGATCGGTGTTAGACAGTTTTAAAATCTTGTCGCCTTTTTTAAGGTTAGTACCGTCATCAACATAACGTGCTTCTACAAGGCCGCCCTCAACCGCGTCAAGGTAAATGGTAGTTATAGGTGTAACAATACCATTTACAGGTATGGTAACCTGGAAAGGCCCTTTTGTAACTTCGCTTATGGTTAGCCGTTCTGTATCAACAGAGAGCTTGCTTTTGCCCGAGGTAAAATAGATACTCCCGGCAATTAATAAAATTATAGCAGTAATGCCGCCTATAGTTAACAGGCGCTTGGTACTCCACTTTTTCTTTTCAATTTTTCTATCCACAGTATTAAAATTCAGATTTATTATCTGTACAAGGTTATACAACAACGTGCCATAATATAAATGGCTGTAAATCAAATAAATGCTTTGATATTTTAAAATATTCCGTTCGCTTATGAAACAACAAGTGTTCGGTTTCGATACAGTTATTTTGAAGTATGTTGCTACAAAAAATTGTTTTACAGTTATTTACACTTATGGTTATATTATTGCCAAAAACCACTTAAGGTACTTATTATATTTAATTGTATTTTCACATATCGTATGTTATTAAAAAAAGCCACCGTTTTAATTGTTGATGATGACCCGGATGTACTTACCGCGGTTAAACTTTTGCTTAAAACAGAAGTACAGGAGGTAATTACCGAAAAGAACCCGGAGAACCTTAACAGCCAGTTATTGCGAAATAATGTTGATATTATTTTGCTTGACATGAACTTTAACAGCGCCATTAACACCGGCAATGAGGGTTTATACTGGCTGCGCAAGGTGCGCGAATGGAAACCCGACGCCATTGTGATCATGATCACCGCCTACGGCGATATTGACCTGGCGGTACGTTCTTTAAAAGAAGGCGCCGCCGATTTTATGGTAAAGCCATGGCATAACGATAAATTGATAGAAGTCATTAAGGACCTGCTTGATAAAAAAGACAGCGATAAATCTGCAAAAACATCATCGGCAAAAAATAACAGCACGACAACCACGTTGCATGGCGAGTCGCAGTTGATGCAGGATATTTTTCTGAAAGTAAATAAAATTGCCCCTACGGATGCCAATATCCTGATACTGGGCGAAAACGGAACAGGGAAAGACCTGATAGCAAAATCCATACATGAGCGCTCATTGAGGGCAAACAAACCATTTATTAAGGTAGACGTTGGCTCGCTTACGGAGACGCTATTTGAGAGCGAGTTATTTGGGCATAAAAAAGGCGCGTTTACTGACGCGCGCGAAGACAGGTCGGGCAGGTTTGAAGATGCCAACGGTGGCACGCTTTTTTTGGATGAGATAGGGAATATATCCCTGCGGCAGCAGGCTAAATTACTTACCGTATTACAAAACCGGCAGGTAACCCGGTTAGGCAGTAATAAGCCTACGGATATCGATATCCGCTTAATATGTGCTACTAACCTGCCACTTTATGAGCTTGCAAACGACGACCGTTTCAGAAAGGATCTGATCTACCGGATCAATACCGTAGAGGTTACCATGCCGCCTTTACGCAAGCGCGACGGCGATGTGATCTTACTGGCTAAACATTTTGCCGGCGTATACGCCGCCAAATATTTAAAACCCGCTATCACGTTTGATGAAAGCGCGTTATATAAGTTGAACAGTTATCATTTCCCGGGCAATGTGCGCGAGCTGCAGTACACCATGGAGCGGGCCATCATTATGGCCGACAATAATATGCTGAGTGCCGGCGACCTGATATTTTCATCTATAGAATCAAGCCCTGCAGAGCAGGAGCCTTTGGACGATATGCCATTAAGCATGTTAGAAAAAACTACCATTTTACGGGTTATAGAAAAACATAACGGCAATATTACCCGTGCAGCCAAAGAACTTGGTTTAACCCGTACTGCCCTTTACCGCAGGTTAAGTAAATATGATATTTAAAAATTACGAATTACGCATTCTGCTACGTGTGGCCTTGTTATTTTTAACGCTTTTAGGCCTGTGCGTAATTATAGTTATCCAACGGTATATGTACCTGGTTATTGGTGTACCGCTGGTTATTGCGGTGATGGCTGATTTTTTGCGTTTTCAAAAAAAGGCACAGCGAGAGGTTGAACAGTTTGCCGAATCGGTGCACTATCGTGATTTTTCGCGGCACTTTGACGTGGGTCGTGCACCTACAGAGCTTAAGCCCTTGCGCAAGGGATTTAACGAGATAAACACCACATTTAAAGCCATCAGCCGCGAACGCGAAACTCAATACCATTATCTGCAAAAGATCCTTGAACTGGTTGATACCGGCATCATATCCTACGAGCAGGAAACCGGCGATATAGGCTGGTTGAATGAATCTTTCAAGAAGATCTTCGGGATACCATACCTTAAAACCATATACTCGCTTGAAAAACGGGACGAGGCATTGTATAACGAAGCGATGAAGCTAAAACCCGGTGATAGCAAGGTTGTTTCCATATCGCGCAACAAGCAGCTCATCAAAATTTTGCTTACCGTTAGCGTTATGCGCAGCGATGATAAGATCTACAGACTGCTCGCGTTTCAGAATATCAGCGAGGCATTAGACGAAACGGAATCAAAGGCCTGGCAAAAGCTGTTGAACGTAATGACGCATGAGATCATGAACTCGGTGGCGCCGATATCTTCATTGGCAGATACGTTGAAAAACCGCCTGCAAAGTTACAGTCGTGAAAATAGCGAAAATACGGATCTGGATGATCTGGAGCTGGGGATAGATACCATAAAACGTCGCAGCGAAGGCCTGCTTAAGTTTACAGAAAGCTATCGTAATCTGAATAAAATTACCCGGCTTGATCTTAAAACGGTATTGGTGCGCGATCTGTTTGAGAACCTGAACAGTTTAATGCAGCCTACCCTGGCTCAAAAAAACATCGAACTTAATATTGTGCTGCGCGATACGCAAATGGCCATAGAGATAGACCTTAACCTGGTTGAACAAGTATTGATCAACCTGCTTGTTAACGCTATCGAGGCGGTTAAGGATAGGCCTGAACCGGCCATAACCTTAAGCGCGGAGCTATCGCCCAATAATAAGCCGCTGGTTAAAATTGCCGACAATGGTACAGGCATGCCGCCCGAACTGGTTGACAAGATCTTTATCCCTTTTTTCAGTACCCGCAAATCGGGCAGTGGTATAGGGCTTAGCCTATGCAAGCAGATCATGATGCTGCATAAAGGCAACATACAGGTACAGTCTGTCGAGAATGAAGGCTCGGTGTTTATCTTGCTTTTTTAGCTATCCGTAAGGCTATGTTTCCGGATCTTTTCGAGCGCGCCGTTTTCATTAATGGCGTAGCTGGCATCGCTGGTGTCAGAATCAATAACTAAGGGAACGCTTTTCTTCGCTTTCTTTTTATCGGGTCTTAGTGGTATAATGATAACGGCTAATAGTACGGCTATCTTTAAAATAAGTAACAACATTTTTTGATGGTTTAAAATTCATTCCATTTTTATTTTAAATAGTAACAGGCAGTGCGGGTAAATGAAAATAAAACCTGCTGCCTATGCCAACTTCGCTTTCTACACCTATATCACCGCCCTGCGCGGTAATAAACTCTTTTGATATCGCCAAGCCCAAACCCGAACCCGATTTGTTTTGCCCATCCGTAGGAACCTGGAAATAACGGTCAAAAAGCCGTTCCTGGTATTGCGACTCGATACCTTTGCCAAAATCTTTAACAGAAAAAGCTACCATATTATCGTGGCCGCTTACCTCAACCACGATCTTTGATTTTGCATGACTGTAACGTACCGCGTTCGACAGGAAATTGATCATTACCCAGGCCGTCTTCTCAACATCGGCGCTTATCTCAGGTACATCAGCGGCAATTTTTTGCTCAATGATCAGTCCCTTTTGGTCCGCTTCAAACTTGACAGCTTTAACAGCATATTCAATAATTTGGTCCGGCCGGGTAGGTACAAAGTTTAGCTGTATATTGCCGGTTTCCACCTGCGAAAGGTCAAGCAGTTCATAGGTTATCTTAAGCAAGCGTTCGGCATCGCCGGTAATGTGTTCAACCAGTTGGCCTTGTTCTTCGTTCAAATTACCTACGCGGTCATCAGCTAACAGCTTAGCGCTCATTTTAATGGCTGATATAGGTGTTTTCAATTCGTGCGATATGGTCGCTATGAAATTGCTTTTTGCCTCATCGCGCTCCTTAAACTCGGTGATGTTGCGCAGTATGTAAACTTTTCCTGCTGATTTTTGCGCCTTTACAACCGGCGAGGCATGGTCAGGCGAGAGGTTAGGCACTGAAATTTCACGGGTCTCTAACTGAAAATGCGAATCCTTGCCATCCGCAAATATTTTAAATGGTACGCCTGTTTTTTCGCCTTCAATAATTGATTTGAACAGATCATTCTCACTAATAATGGTCTTTACGGATTTACCCTCGGGCCTGTTTTCTTTTAGGCCAAGGATATTTTTAGCAGCCGAGTTGATAAACAGGATCTCCTGGTTTTCATTGATACCGATAATAGCATCGTGCATTTGTTCAATGATGGTTTCGATGCGGATCTTCTCTGACAGGATCTTCGACAAGTTGCTGTTCTCCCACTCATCCAATCTAAACGCCATGTCGTTAAAAGCATTGGCCACTTCGGCAAACTCATCATTCTTATCAAAATGGATACGCTGGGTGTAGTTTTTTTGCGCTATCTCACGGATACCTGCCAGTAAAGAATTTAACGGCCCCGAAATTATCCCCGGGAAATTGATGCTGAAACTAAACAGGATTAAAAAAGTAAACGTACCTGCAAACCCCAAAAATATGCTGGCGTTTTTTACGGACTCATGTGCCTTGTCGTTTTTAATAACAATGGCCTTCATGTTCACCATATCTATGGTGCGCAGGTATTTACGGGCATCGCGCTCGGCAAGTTTTAATTGTCCGGCAGAGGTGGTTTTACCCCTGAGTTGGTTAAAAACCCTGCGCAGATTTTGCACAGCATCCAATTCGCCGGCTTCTGTTATGTTATGTTCTTCTTTGGTTAACTGGCTGTCAAAGTCGGCGGCGGGCTGCGCGCTCAACGGCAGGTCATGGTCGTCAAGCACGGTGCGCATATCCCTGGTAAAGCTTAAAGATTCATAGTTATCCTTTAAGATCACTTTGGCGCTGTTGGATATTTCGTTGATATAGAACAAAGATATCAACCCAAAAAACAAGACGACGACAAACAAAAAGCCGAAGCCCAAGCGGAGTTTATTTTTTACTTTCATGATAGTATTACTAAATCAGTTTCTGTAGCTGCTATTTTTTTAAGCAGGCTGTTAAATATGGTGGTCCTTAAAATTACCTGGAACAGGTTTAAATGCGGCTTGCCAATACAAATGGTTGTTATCTCTCTTTCTTCGGCCACTTTCATAATGGTTTGGGTAATTTCATCGCTTTTTACCTTTAATACTTCGGCACCAAGTTCGGTAGCTAATTTAAAGTTATTTATGAGGTATCGCTGCTTGTCCAGTTTAATCCGGTCAAGGCTTTCGTTACTGCTTTGTACATACAAAACAATCCAGGGCGAACGGTAGTATGATGCCAGCCGGGCCGTTTTCCTGATCACTATCTTTGATGTTTCGGCATTTGATGAGATGCAAGCCAGGAACTTTTCGGGCCGTAACTTGATCTGTTTGGGTATCTCGATATCTATCTTGCGCTCCAGATGATGCGCTACTTCTTTTAAAGCGATTTCGCGCAATTGCAGGATCTTTTCGCTTTGAAAAAAGTTTTTTAACGCCCTTGCCACCTTCTCTTTATCATAGATCTTGCCCTCGTTCAGCCGGGTGATCAGTTCATCGGCAGTCAAATCGATGTTCACTATTTCATCTGCCATTTCAAGCACCTTGTCGGGGATGCGCTCTGTAATAGCAATGCCGGTTATCTCTTCAATTTCCTGGTTAAGGCTTTCAAGGTGCTGTATGTTAACTGCAGATATTACGTTTATTCCGGCTTCCAGTATATCCAGCACGTCTTGCCAGCGTTTGGCGTTTTTGCTGCCCTCGATATTGCTATGCGCCAGTTCGTCAACAATTACAACTTCGGGGTGGCGGTTTAAAACAGCCTTAAGGTCCATTTCTTCCAGCTCTTTACCTTTATAAAATATTTTACGACGCGCTATAACGGGTATGCCTGCCAGCAAAGCGTGAGTTTCTGCCCGGTTATGCGTTTCAATATAACCTATTTGTATATCTACACCGTTTTTTAGAAGGGCATGGGCTTCCTGCAGCATCCGGTAGGTTTTACCTACGCCGGCGCTCATACCGATATAGATCTTAAACTTTCCCCGGCGCGATTTTTTTATCAGGTCAAGGAAATGTTCAACCGGTTGTTCTTTATTGTCTGTAGCCATAATCTTTTTAAACCTCTAAAAGGGGATGCAAATCACAGCACCCCCTCAGCATGAACCGTTGTAGCAATCGATCAAATCAACAAATTCGACTCAAATAATAGGACATGCATTTTCTTTTGTTGCTTTAATCCTATGTCATTTCGACCAACGGGAGAAATCTTATAGAAGCGGCTTAGCAAAGCGTATAAGATTTCTTACTCGTTCCTCGTATCGAAATGACAACAGTTTTTTATTTTTTCAATTCATCTAAAGCGATATTCAATTTAAGCACATTTACCTTTGCCGGGCCGAACAATCCCCATAAAGGCTGTACAGTATTGGCGCTGATAATATTATTTACCTGTTCTGTAGTAATGCCACGCACATGCGCAATACGCGCAACTTGTACCTGTGCACCCGCAGGCGAAAGATCAGGGTCAAGTCCGCTGCCTGACGCAGTAACCAGTTCGGCAGGGATCTGTTCTTTTTTAATGTCCGGGTTATGTTTTAAAAAGGTATCGATGCGGCCCTTAACATCTTTATTTAAATAATCAGGGTTTGACGGGCCTTTGTTTGAACCGCCCGAGCCGTCAGCGTGATAATCAACCGCCGACGGACGTGACCAGAAGTACTGGTCTTTAGTAAATTTTTGACCGATGTTGGCATAGCCAACCACGCGGCCTTTATAACTTAGGGTTTCACCATCACCGTGGCCCGGTGTAAATTTTCCTACAGCAGCTATAGCCAGGGGATACAACCCGGCCAGGATAACTATTAAAATAACAGTAAGCTTTATGGCGGGGAACAGATATGTTTTCATTTTCTTAATTTTTAGATTTGAGTATTGAGATGTGAGACCGAAACGACGATATCTCACGTCTCACATCTACTATTTATATTAAAATCCCTACGATCAGGTCAATTGCCTTTATGCCGATGAACGGTATAATTACGCCACCCAAGCCGTAGATCAACAGGTTTCTTCGGAGCAGGGCGCTTGCGCCGATGGGCTTATATTCAACCCCGCGCAATGCCAGCGGAATAAGCAACGGAATGATAATGGCATTGAATATTACAGCCGATAATATTGCAGATTGCGGGCTATGCAGACCCATAATATTCAATGCACCCAAAGCCGGTATTGATACCATAAACAAGGCCGGTACAATAGCGAAGTATTTTGCTACGTCGTTAGCTATCGAGAAGGTGGTGAGCGTACCGCGGGTCATTAGCAATTGTTTGCCAATTTCCACAATCTCAATGAGTTTGGTAGGGTCATTATCCAGGTCGACCATGTTACCGGCTTCTTTGGCTGCCTGCGTACCGCTATTCATGGCTACACCAACATCGGCCTGGGCAAGGGCAGGGGCGTCGTTGGTACCGTCGCCCATCATGGCTACCAGTTTACCTTGCTGTTGTTCGGCTTTAATATAGTTCATTTTATCCTCGGGCTTGGCTTCGGCAATAAAGTCATCAACCCCGGCTTTGTTAGCTATGAATTTGGCGGTAAGCGGGTTATCGCCGGTAACCATTACGGTTTTTACGCCCATTTTGCGCAGGCGCTCAAAGCGTTCGGCAATGCCGGGCTTGATAATATCCTGCAATTCGATAACACCCAATACCTTTTCATTTTGTGACACAACCAATGGTGTACCACCATTTGACGCAATGGTTTTAACATTAACCTCCACATCGTCCGGAAACACATGACCTGCTTTAAGCGCCATGTTACGGATAGCATCAAAAGCACCTTTGCGGATCCGTAAACCGGCAGGCGTATCCAAACCACTTGAACGGGTTTCGGCGGTGAACTTGATAAATACCGAATCTGCAGGCGCTTTAACCGATAGCTGGGTTTTACCCTGCTCGGCCAGTTCGATGATTGATTTACCTTCGGGGGTTTCGTCGGCCAATGAGCTTAAGATGCAGGCCGTAATGAAGTCTGTTTCATTTACCCCGGCGGTAGGGTAAAAGTTGGTGGCCTTACGGTTACCAATGGTGATGGTGCCGGTTTTGTCTAACAGCAGCACGTCAAGGTCGCCCGCAGTTTCAACTGCTTTACCTGATTTGGTGATCACATTGGCACGTAAAGCCCTGTCCATACCCGCAATACCAATGGCAGATAACAAACCGCCTATAGTGGTAGGGATCAAACACACAAATAACGATATGAACGCGGCTATAGTAATGGGCGTATTGGCATAATCGCCGAAAGGCTTAAGCGTAACACATACGATCACGAAGATCAGCGTAAAGCCAGCCAGCAGGATGGTTAACGCTATTTCGTTAGGTGTTTTTTGGCGGGACGCCCCTTCAACCAAAGCGATCATTTTATCCAGAAAGCTTTCGCCGGGCTGGGTGCTAACCTGTACCTTAATACGGTCTGACAATACTTTTGTACCACCGGTTACCGAAGATTTGTCGCCACCTGATTCGCGGATCACGGGTGCAGATTCGCCGGTAATGGCCGATTCATCAATGGTAGCGATACCTTCAATAATTTCGCCGTCGGTAGGGATGGTGTCGCCGGTTTCGCAGATAAATATATCGCCCTTTTTTAACAGCGATGACATGATGGTTTGTTCTTTACCGTTTACCATTAAACGGGCAGGGGTTTCTTCACGGGTTTTGCGTAAGCTCTCGGCCTGTGCCTTACCACGGGCTTCGGCAATAGCTTCGGCAAAGTTGGCAAACAACACAGTTAGTAACAGTACAAAAAATATGATGAAGTTGTAGATGAAGCTTCCCTGGCCTGTGTTGGCAAAAGAGAAGATGGTAACGAAGAGCATAACTACGGTGCCTATCTCCACGGTAAACATTACCGGGTTGCGCACCAGCATGCGGGGATCAAGCTTAATGAATGATTGCTTAAAGGCAGCCCTCACCTGGTCTCCCTGGAATAGCGTATTTTGATTTGAGTTCATTTTCTTACTCGTTATTTTATTAGTGAAAAGTGTTCGGCAATAGGGCCAAGGGCCAGTGCGGGGAAGAATGATAACGCGGCAATGATTGCGATAACAGCAAACGTCATTAATCCGAAGGTTGAGGTATCGCTCTTTAACGTACCGGCCGATTCTGGAATGAATTTCTTGTTGGCCAATATGCCGGCAATAGCTATCGGGCCAATAATAGGTAGGAACCTGCCCAGTATCATTACAAACCCGGCAGATACGTTCCAGAAGATATTGTTATCGCCCAAGCCTTCAAAACCTGAACCGTTATTGGCTGCGCTTGAGGTATATTGATACAGCATTTCTGAAAAGCCGTGATAGCCCGGGCTGGCCAGCCATGCGGATGGTTTAACAGCCCAATCAGCATTTGGCATGTGCACCAGTACGTACGACGATATGGCTGTGCCTACCAGGATGATAAAAGGGTGGAGTAACGCTATCAGCGAAGCTATCTTCATTTCGCGGGCCTCTATCTTCCGGCCCATAAATTCGGGTGTACGGCCTACCATTAATCCCGAGATAAATACAGCTATGATGATAAAGATGTAATAGTTTAAAAACCCTACCCCGCAACCACCATAAAAGCAGTTGATCATCATGCCCATCATCATCATAAAGCCTGATACCGGCATGGCGCTGTCGTGCATAGAGTTTACAGAACCTGTTGAAATAATGGTGGTTAGTATACTCCAATAACCTGATGCAGCAGGCCCAAACCTAACTTCTTTACCTTCCATAGCGCCGGTAGGCTGGCTGATACCCATTCGTGCGATGGCCGGGTTGCCGCCAACCTCGGCCTGCATGGTGGGAATGAGTAATAAGAGCATCCCCAGCGTCATCACGCCGAATATCACATAGGCAAATTTTTTCTTGTTGAGGTAAAACCCTAAAGCAAACACCAACCCGATGGGGATGATACATTGCGCTACCATTTCAACAATGTTTGTAAGGTAGTTAGGGTTCTCTAACGGGTGTGCAGAGTTTGCGCCAAACCAGCCACCACCGTTAGTGCCGAGGTGCTTAATGGCAACTAACGCAGCAACCGGTCCGCGGGATACATGTACGGTATCGCCCTGCATGCTTATTAAGGTGTCTTTACCTTTATAACTGGTGGGCATGCCATTAAATGAAAGGATGATAGCGATAACAATAGATATCGGCAATAAAATACGGGTGATGGTTTTCAGGAAATAATCCCAGAAATTGCCCAGTTTATCGGTTACTTTATCTTTCATCGCCCTGAATAATACCACCAGCGCGGCAATCCCGGTCGCTGCCGAAACAAAGTGCAGGAACATGAATACAAAGTGCTGTGTAAAATAAGTGGCACCGCTTTCACCCGAGTAATCCTGCAGGTTACAGTTCACTAAAAAGCTGATGGCGGTGTTAAATGCCAGGTCGGGCGTTTGATTGGGGTTACCATCAGGGTTTAAAGGCAAATGCGCCTGGAACAACAGGCAGAAGAAAGCGTAAACCAGCCAAACGCTGTTAATGGTAAGCAGTGCAAATAAATGTTGCTTCCAGTTCATTTCTTTACGGGTATCAATCCCGCTGATGCGGAGAATAAAACGTTCAAAAGGGGCCATAAAATCAAGCCACGTTTTTTCTCCTTTAAAAACGCGTGCAATATACCTGCCCAGCGGAATGGCAATTGCCAGCGTAAGCGCGTAGGTAAAAATTATGCCTGCTAATTCGGTGTTCATAGTTTGTGTAATTAAAAGTTTTCGGGTTTAAGCAGTACGTATACCATGTAGATAAACACGGCCACTGCAACAATGAATAGTGCTACCATGATGATTAAATTTTTTCGAAGTAGTTAACAGATTTGAAGAACAGCCAGAATGTGACAATAAAGGCTAAAACATAAAGTGCGACTTGTATAAGATCCATAGTAATTTAATTTTCTAAGGGGTTAACCAAGTTGATGCCATTACTTTTGTCATGTATATAATTAATTGATTTATAGTTATTTGTGATTGATTTGCGTGTGCCAAAAAAAACGCTAACAAAAAAAACCTACCAAAATGGAAGGGTCTTTTTATCATAATGGATGGTTGTTATGCAATGGTATAATGTTCAAGCTTGCGGTACAGGGTGGTCAAGCCAATGTTTAGCAAGCGCGCGGCTTCTGTTTTGTTGCCGTGGGTATGGTTCAGTACTTTATAGATGTGTTGCTTTTCTATCGATTCCAGATCAAGCGCATCAGCGTCAACATGAACTGTTCTAAATTCAATAGGTAATAGGTCGACACCAATTACCCCTTTTTCTGCGAGGATCACTACACGCTCTATCACATTTTTAAGCTCACGCACATTGCCTTTCCATTGGTGCTGGGTAAGTACATGGATAAACTCATCACTCATCCGCTCAATTCGCTTATTTACTTTATCGGCAAATTGTTTAAGGTAATGTTTGGCTATCAACTCAATATCTGCCTTACGCTCATTTAATGAGGGCAGGGTAACAGTAAATACGGATAGGCGATAAAACAGATCCAGCCTGAAATTTCCGGCCTCGGCTTCTTTTTGCGGATCGCGGTTGGTGGCTGCCAGTATGCGGATATTTACTTTGGTAGTTTGTGTGTCGCCTATTTTAATAAAGGTACGGCTCTCTAACACCCGCAATAGCTTGGCCTGTAGTTCCAGGCTCATTTCGCCAACCTCATCTAAAAATATAGTGCCGTTATTGGCTTCTTCAAACAGGCCTTTTTTATCTTTCAATGCCCCGGTAAATGAGCCGGCCTTGTAGCCAAATAACTCGCTCTCTAATAATTCAGAGGGAAAACTGCTGCAATTAACCGCTACAAATGGCTGTAATTTCCGGGTGCTTTCATAATGGATCGATTCGGCAAATACTTCTTTACCGGTCCCTGTTTCACCAAGCAGCAATACCGTGGTATCAGTAGGCGCTACTTTTTTGGCGATATCAATGGCCTCTGTTATCGCCCTTGACCGGCCAAGGATATGATCAAAACTGTATTTGCCCGTTATACGGGTTTCAAGGTTAAATACCCTTAATTGCAATTGCGCTTTCTCTGCAGCTTTAAATACTAAAGGGATGATTTTATCATTATCATCCCCTTTGGTTATATAGTCGAAGCCGCCGTTTTTGATAGATTGCACCCCATCGGCAATGGTGCCGTGCGCGGTAAGGTTAATGATCTCGATATAAGGCTTTTTTTCTTTGATCAGCTTAACCAATTCTACGCCGTTTATGTCAGGCAGCTTAACGTCGCTGATCACAACGTGTATATCTTCAAGCATTAACGTTTTTAAGCCTTCCCTCGCAGTATAATTTTTAAAAAGATGAAAGCCTTCCAGTTCTAATATTCTTGCTATTAAACCTGCAAGCCCCTGCTCATCATCAATAATGAGCACGTTTGCAGATGGTTGTATTTTAGTTTCCATGCAAGGCCATTATCCAAAAGAATGCCTTAATAAAAAGATTTGTGTAAACTGCTGTAATAGAGGTGTTTTATTTTATACGCATGGCAAAGTGATATTGCAACAGTTTCAAAATGATAGGCTTTTTTATCAATCTGAAATTAAACAATGTAATTGATTTGCTTGCTGTGATCATGTTTCTTGGTGAGATGCAGGTAAACTTACAGTTAAAAATATATTATATATTAATGATGCATTTATTATTTGTTAATCCTAAAATCATATATGATAATATTAGCTGTTTAGCCATTTAATTTGATGGGTATTTTTACGGCTCGTTTTTAAGTGTAATACGACTTTTTATAAGCTTAGATTACGCATAAAATGAATTTTGATATATGTTGTAACTTATACATTATTAGCTTTTTAATATGTTTTACTGATTGATAACTCGCTTTCTTTTAACCTAATTAAATAGTTGGCGTTTTTTAGGCAGAATAATAGGATCTTATTGCAATGCCAAAATTATACTTTTCTCAAAATCGGTATAAAAACCGCCTTTATGATAGTATTATTCAATAAAAATATTTTGATTTAATTGCTTGCATTTTACTGTTCTGATTGTAATTTAGTTGTATTCTTAACGCATAGTTAAACCTTTACACCTAAAAGTTTTATCATGATATACCAGTCGATCAGCTTTTTAGCCGAGCAGCTTAATAACTATCTTAAAACTATAGAAGGTAATGGTTCGTTAGCGTCAACTTTTACGCAGCTTAGAAATATAGCGCACCTTACAGACGAAGAAATAAAGAACCTTGATAATATTTTGGTTACCCTGGTAAACATATCCGAAGAGTTTACCTTAAAGAATAATCCCAATTATGTGCGCGAGGGCGATAACATCAATTACCGCAACGCGCCCTTAAATTTAAACCTATATGTGCTTTTTTCAGCGTGTAACCAAAGCAACTACGATAAGTCGCTGATATACCTGTCATGGATAGTTGAATTTTTTCAGGGGAAGAACACTTTTACAAAGCAAAATAGCCCGCAGACAAAAACCAGCCTGAAGGATTTCAGGCTGATCTTGGATATTTATTCGCCTACGTTTGAGCAGGCAAATTACCTGTGGAGCACATTGGGCGGCAAGCAATTTCCTTACGTATTGTACCGCGTAAGGCTGGTTGAAATTTTAAGAGATAATGTGACAGAGAGCCGTGGAGTTATTAAACAGATAGAATTGAGTGAAAAGTTAAGTTAGAGATAAGTGCGGGTGATAATTATAAAATAATAAACCCGATAATGCTAAAACTAAGTTACGAAACCTTATTCGAGATCAGTATCCGTCATCATTACCATCTTGATGACGGTGCGCAATTGTTTGATACGCTTGGCGCTGACGCGCAGTTTGCGTTGCAAAACAAATATGACGTTTCTGATTTTTTTAGCATAACTCCATCTGCTTTAACAAGTAACATATTCGCCAATTACCATGCGGTTTGCAAAGCAACATCAACCGGGTTAATAGCCGGGATGCGTTACACACAAAGCGGCCCGCTTAACCTGCCTGAAATAAAACCGGACGATACCACTGTTTTCAGCTTTTACATTACTGTGCTTGACGGCCTTTTTGCCAACTACAGCGCTTTGCCTTTGCAACTGCCCATCGGCATGGTATATTATTTTACCAATGATACGGCATTTTCTAAACGGATCTTTCCGTTTATAACCGCTACGCCGGCTGTTTATGCAGGCAGCACAGATTATTATCCCGGCGATATGCTGGTTGATAAACAGCCGACCCCAACAAAATTATATATCGCGCAGAAAAAGAACAGCGTTGACCCTGCTCTTGACAATACCGGTAACTGGATAACAGACCCATTGGTAAATAAAAAGCCATTACTATACGCAGGTGCTCCGGACATGATACGCCGTATGGGGCGGATCTTTAATTACCAGGTAACGGTTGCAGATAAATTACCTGTGCTAACTATAAAAGACCGGTTTGGTAATACCATAAGCAATCTAGTTACGGTAATAGAAACAGGTGAGTTCAACCAGCTAAAAGCCGACCTTGGCGCTTTGCCCGAAGGTTTGTATTACGCTCACGTAGCCACAGCCGATAATAGTTATAAAGACGATTTCGCCTTTTATTATTCGCAAAACTCGTCAGCATGGGCGATTATTGATATCGTTACCACAACCGGCAATACAGCTTATAATTTAATAAGCCCCGATGGTTCACTGGTGTCGCCGGTGTTTAGCCTGCGGTTTAAAAACCGGGCCACTTTTTGGCGATACATCGGCAGATCGTTTGGCGCGGCATCTGTCAGTGCTAATTCTTTGCCGCTTACGCGGCAGGGGTTTATATCAGTGCAGGTACAGGATGGAAGCGGCAATAATACTACGGATGACCTGCCAAACCCATCGGCGGCAATGATAAAACCCGAAACAAACCAGATTTTTTCAGAAATATATATGTAACAATAAGTAAAACAAAATGGCAACATACAAAACTCCAGGTGTTTATGTGGAAGAGATTTCACTCCTACCTCCATCGGTGGCCGAAGTTGAAACGGCTATACCCGCATTTATTGGTTATACGCAAAACATATCCTATAACGGTGTGTCATTGTTAAACAATCCCACCAGGATCAAGTCGTTAAAAGAGTATGAACAGATCTTTGGTTTTGCCGAGAATACCACCTTTATTACCACCGGCAGTACCGGAATCAAGATCAACAAAAGCGGATCTACGTTTTCATTGGATACCGCTCTTACCGACCCGTATGCCAGCCTGAAATTCAGGATGTATTATTGCCTGCAGCTATATTTTGCCAACGGCGGCGGCCCGTGCTACGTTTCGTCGGCAGGGCAAACCGGATCGGCAGTTACTCCGGCCAATGACAAATTGCACGATGCTTTAGTAGCTGTGCAAAAGGAGGATGAGCCTACCATTTTGTTATATACCGACGCGGTAAATCTGACCGATGCCAGCCAATACTATGGTTTATACACCGATGCGCTTAGCCAGGCCGCTTTTTTACAGGACAGGGTAGTACTGATTGACCCATACATAGCACCGGCCAATAAAGGCAAAAGTGATTTTGCAACTTTAGCAGATGCTTTCAGAACGGCCATTGGTGTAAATAACCTGAGTTATGGTGCCGCTTATTATCCATGGCTGCAAACCACGCTTACTTATTACCTGGACGAAAGTAAGCAAGGCGTGGCTCAGGGTACCGGGGTAACAAATACTGATTTTCCCGCCGCAACAGTATTGCGTGATGATAATAACACCGGCAAATCATTGTATCATCTTAACAGCGACCTGTATAATACCATTAAACAGCAGATCAATCAGTTTGCTGTTATTTTGCCGCCGGCATCGGCTATAGCAGGGGTATATGCCTGGGTTGATAGCACACGCGGCGTTTGGAAAGCGCCTGCAAATGTGAGCCTTGATATGGTATCGGCACCAATGGTTAAAATAGATGACAGCGACCAGGAAGATATGAACGTTACCAGCACCGGTAAATCAGTAAATGCCATCAGGGCATTTTCGGGTAAAGGCGTGCTGGTTTGGGGCGCGCGTACATTGGCAGGTAATGATAACGAATGGAAATACATATCGGTTAGGCGCTTCTTTAATATGGTTGAAGAATCAGTTAAAAACTCAACCCAGCCTTTCGTATTTGAACCGAATGATGGCACTACCTGGTCGAAGGTTGGCGGTATGATCTCCAACTTCCTGACGCTGCAATGGCGCGCGGGCGCCTTACAAGGTGCTAAACCCGAAGATGCGTTTTTCGTAAATGTCGGTTTAGGTACTACGATGACGTCACTGGATATCCTGGAAGGACGGATGATAGTAGAAGTAGGTATGGCCGTAGTAAGGCCGGCCGAGTTTATCATCCTGCGGTTTAGTCATAAAATGGTTCAATCTTAAAAATACTGATCATGGCTTATAAAACACCCGGAGTATATGTGCAGGAAATAGCACTTTTCCCGCCATCTGTAGCCGAAGTAGAAACTGCTATACCGGCGTTTATAGGGTATACGCAATTTGCCTTAACGACCGATGGTAAATCATTATCCGACATACCAACCCGCATAACCTCATTATTAGAGTTTGAGAGCCTTTTCGGGGTAGAATATGTTCAGAAAAGTTTTACTGTAACCATAAACCCGGTTTCAAACCATATCCTGGATATAAAGCCGGATAAACGGTTTCTGCTGCATACATCATTAATGCAGTACTTTGATAATGGCGGTGGTCCATGCTATATCGTTTCTGTAGGATCATATACAGATGCTATAACATTCCAGCCGATATCGGACGGCATCGCATCATTGAGCGCTTACGATGAGCCAACACTTATCTTGTTTCCGGATGCCGTTGAGCTTGTTGACGCAACCAACGCGCCTGACCTGGTTAACTTTAGCCAGTTGCAAAACCAGGCGCTGGCGCTGTGCGCTAAAATGCAGGACAGGTTTTCCATATTTGATGTGTTGCAGGGTGATCTGGGTTCAAGTCCAAGCTTAAACCCGATAGATAATTTCCGCAATGCCACAGGCATAAACAGCCTGAATTATGGCGCTGCTTATTATCCATGGATAGTAACCAGTTATACCATCAATGTTGATTTCAGGCAACTGGCATTCCAGGATAACAGCAGCCCCGCAGTGGCCATTAATGACTATACAACGTTTTCTAAAAACAGCACAGAAGCCGCGTTGGTTACCACCCTGCAAGGCAATATTACAGACACCAACCTGGTTCTATCAGAAATTTTTAGCGCGACAGCAGATCAGAATTTATTGCGATTGAACGGCACGGCAGAGATCAGTAATTACCTGACCACCTACGCCACAGATGTAGCCAAAGATGTTAATGTAGAAGCACAGCTAACTAATTACATGAATTTATTGGCGGCAATGGCCAATTCTTTTCAGAAACTGGAAACCTCGCTTGTAGCTACATCGCCCTTAAATGTTGATATAAAACGGGCAAAGGCAGATACCAAGCTTACCAACGCTATTGTTGACCTGGTGGGCCTTGAAAAAAATGCCGACCTGATAACGCTGATGGGCGCCCGCGACCCAAGCGCCATATATGCGGCCTTAGACGGTACCGATTGGCTTAACAAAGAAGCCTATGCAGATGTAGTGGTAAATGCGGGTGTATTTTCAAATGATCATACCGGGGCACTTGAAGCCATTTTTGCCGTACAGGCAACGCTTACAACGCTACTGTCATACTTTGGCTCGATATTGAACAGCGTGCTGTTTTACGAAAGTCAGGCAGAGCAGGCATTATTTGCCGGCAATACCTTTTTTGGCAATGTTGACTCGGCCGCAATACTTAAAATGCGCACTATCCCGCCGTCAGGCGCGATAGCAGGTGTATATGCCGCGGTTGATAACGCTCGCGGCGTTTGGAAAGCCCCTGCCAATGTAAGCCTGAATAATGTGATAGGCCCGGCCGTAAAAATTGATAACAGCGACCAGGATGATATGAATGTTACCCCAACGGGCAAATCTGTTAATGCTATCAGGGCATTTACAGGTAAAGGCACACTGGTTTGGGGCGCACGTACGTTGGCCGGTAATGATAACGAATGGCGCTATATTCCGGTAAGGCGTTTTTTTATTATGGTTGAAGAATCGGTAAAGAAGGCAACCTTCCCGTTTGTGTTTGAAAACAATGATGCCAATACGTGGACCAAGCTTAAAATGATGGTGCAGAACTTTTTGATCCTGCAGTGGCGTGCCGGGGCATTACAGGGCGCTAAACCCGAAGACGCGTTTTTTGTAAACGTAGGCCTTAATGAAACCATGACCAGCACAGATATTCTGGAAGGCCGCATGATAGTAGAAATTGGTATGGCTGTAGTAAGGCCTGCCGAGTTTATCATACTGCGCTTTAGTCACAAAATGCAGGAAAGTTAATTAATTGAACCTTTTATAATTTAAAATAAAACAATGGCAAATTATCCTCTACCCAAATTCCATTTCCAGGTTGACTGGGGTGGCACACGTATCGGTTTTACGGAAGTAACCGGATTACAGATCGAAACCGAAGTGATCGAGTACCGCGAAGGCAGTAGCAAAGAGTATAATAAAGTTAAAATGCCCGGTATGCGCAAATATGGTAACATCACGCTTAAGCGCGGAACATTTGCAAACGACAACGAGTTTTACGACTGGATGAATACGGTTAAGCTAAGCACCATAGAGCGTCGCGATTTGACTATCAACTTGCTTAACGAAGAGCACCAGCCGGTAGTAACCTGGTCCGTTAAAAACGCGTTCCCGGTTAAGATTCAGTCAGCTGATCTGAAATCAGATGCTAACGAGGCTGCTATTGAAACGCTTGAAGTTGCACATGAAGGCTTGACCATTAAAAACGGTTAACAGTTATGCCTTTTGATGCAAAATCGGGTTATCCGCCGCTGGGGTTTCATTTCAAGGTAGTTTTTACCGGCATAGGCAGCGAGGATATTGACAGCCGCTTTCAAAATGTTTCGGGCTTGTCCATGGAGATGGAAACCGAGGCAAAGAAAGAGGGCGGCGAGAATCGCTTTGAGCATGCTTTACCGGTGAGGGCCAAGTTTCCGGCGCTGGTTTTAAAACGGGGTTTGATCACACAGTCTGACCTGCTGATGAAATGGTGTAATGATGTGTTCAATAATTTTATTATCGAGCCCAAAGACCTCACCGTTAACCTGCTGAACGAAGACCATGAACCGCTGTTAACCTGGAATGTTGTACAAGCGTGGCCAAAAAAATGGAGTCTCAGCGATCTGAACGCCGAGCAGAACAGCATTGCTATTGAAAGTTTTGAATTGCAGTACCAGTATTACACTTTAAAAACTTAAGGCCATGCCAATTGAGATCAGGGAATTGAATATCCGCGTAAGCGTAAACCAAAGCCCGGCCGAACAAGATTCGCCTGCCGGCGGTGGTGGTGCGCAGGGGGGCGGTGCTGATAAAGACCAGATCATCGCTGAATGCGTAGACCAGATCATGGAGATATTAAAGAATAAAAGCGAACGCTGATGGCCGACAATGTATCAAAAATGAAGATCGTAGCCTGGTCCGATCCGGAAAGCCGGACGGAAGAGGGCTCTATGTTCGTTCAGATCAACCCGGAAACGTACAGCCAGAAGATCGAGATCAAATATTCTGATAACCAGGCACAGGGAACATCGGGCAAGTTGCCCAAGTTCTCAAAAATAGAGCCGCAGAAAATGGATTTTGAGCTGATGTTTGACCGCACAGGGGTTGTTAACGGAGCGACCGCCGGCGAGATGGGCGTGGACGAAGACATTGACAACCTGCAAAAACTGATCATTGAGTACCAGGGGGACAAGCACCGCCCAAGGTTTGTGAGCCTCTACTGGGGCACCCTCAAATTTGACGGCGCGCTGGAAACAATGGACATCAGCTATAAGCTGTTTAACGCCCAGGGCGCACCGTTAAGGGCGGTTGTTAAAGCAACGTTCATCGGTTCAATTGAAGACAAAAAACGGGTAGCCCAGGAAAACGCGCAATCGCCGGACCTGACCAAAGTGAGGGTTGTTATGGAAGGAGATACCTTACCGTTGCTCTGTTATAAAATTTACGGCGACTCGAAATATTATATAGAAGTAGCCCAGGCCAACAACCTGAATGATTTCAGGTACCTGCAAACAGGTACAAAAATTAAATTTCCGCCATTAGCAAGTTAATATAAAAATGCCCGATAGCCGTACCATATCCACCACCAGGCCCAGTACCGTTGTAACCCCTATTGTTAAAATAGAGGGCACAGAAATACCGCGTACTTTGCAGGTAGAGGCTATTATTATTGATAAAGGAGTAAACAGGATAGCAACGGCCAAATTGGTTATCATAGACGGCAGCGCTGCCGAGCAAAGTTTCAATGCCAGTAATGGCGCCCTATTCATCCCCGGGAAAAATGTAGAGGTATTGTGTGGGTATGAATCTGACAATTACACTTTGTTTAAAGGGGTAATTATAAAACACAGTATAAAATTGCGTGGCAGCGGTTCGCAACTGGTTTTGGAGTGCCGCGACAACGCAATAGCCATGACATTGGCGCGCCACAGTAAATACTTTGGTGCAGGCATTAAAGACAGTGACGCGATATCGACCATAGCATCTGCCTACAGCGGTTTGCAAACCGATATCGCTGATATGCCCGTAACAACCGACGACCTGGTGCAATATGAAGCTACCGACTGGGATTTTATAACCGGCAGGGCAGAGGTTAACGGCATGCTGGTATATACTGATGATGGTACGCTTTCAATTAAAGCGCCTGATATCGGTCAGCAAGCCATTGTAGAGCTTTCGTTCGGTGCTACCATTTTAGAGCTGGATGCCGAAATTGATACCCGCTTACAATTCCCGGCAATTACCGGCCGAACCTGGAACCCGTCATCACAAGAAATTGAGACAGCCGATGCCAATTCTCCTTCGGGCGAGCTAAACGGCAACCTGAGTTCTGATGACCTGGCAGGTGTGTTTTCTGTTAATGATCTGCACCTTAACCATGGCGGTAAATTGCCACAGCCCGAGTTGGAATCATGGGCTACAGCGCTTAAACTAAAACAGGTATTGTCGAAAGTAAGAGGCAGGGTAAAGTTTAAGGGAATCCATACGGTAAAACCGGGGATGATCATTAAGCTGAATAATTTAAGCGACCGCTTTAACGGCAATGCCTTTGTAAGCAGCATCCATCATTATATAGCCGCAGGCGACTGGCAATTGGATGTACAGTTTGGCCTCGATCCGAACTGGTTCACCGAAAAATTTGAAACGAGTATAAAACCCGCATCAGCCTTGATACAGGCAGTGCCGGGCTTACAAATAGGCGTAGTAACGCAGTTGGAAAATGACCCTGATGGCGAGTGCCGGATACTGGTACGGCAACCAATTATCAGTGCCGATGACCAGGGCGTTTGGGCGAGGGTAGCCACACTTGATGCAGGCGATAACCGCGGCAGTTTTTTTCTGCCCGAAGTTGGGGATGAGGTAATAGTAGGCTTTTTAAACAGCGACCCGCGCAAGCCCGTGGTATTGGGTATGCTGAACAGCAGTGCCAAAGTAGCTCCGTTAACTGCTGCCGACGCCAACAATCAAAAGGGTTTTGTGACCCGCAGCAACATGAAAATGATCTTTGACGATGATAAAAAATCATTGACTATAGAAACTCCGGCAGGTAAAAAAATAACGATGGATGAGGACGCCGGTGTGATACAAATGCAGGACGAAAATAACAATTCCATTAAAATGGATAGCGATGGTATAACCATTGAAACCCAGGGTAAACTAACTCTGAAATCACAACAAGATTTTAGCGCGGAGGGGATGAACCTGAGTTTAAAAGCAAATACGGCATTTTCGGCCGAAGGGTCGGCAAGTGCAGAGGTCAAATCAACAGGGTCAACATCTGTAAAAGGGTCAGTAGTACAATTAAATTAAATGGCGGCAGCAGCAAGAATAGGCGATATGCATACATGCCCGATGGTAACCGGGGTAGTGCCACACGTGGGCGGACCGGTGATAGGCCCGGGTGTGCCAACAGTACTTATAGGCGGTATGCCGGCGGTATGTGTCGGCGATATGTGTACCTGTACCGGCCCGCCAGATTCGATCATTATGGGATCGTCTACAGTGTTGATAGGCGGCAAACCTGCGGCCCGTATGGGCGACAGTACCGCGCATGGCGGCGTAATTATATTAGGTTGCCCTACAGTAATTATAGGAGGCTAATTAAAGATGGATCAGAAAATACCTTTTATTGGACGTGGCTGGAGTTTTCCGCCACATTTTGATAAGGCAGCAGGCAAGGTTGAAATGCTGGTTGATGAAGCCGATATTGAAAGCAGCCTTACCATACTGTTTACCACAAAACTGGGCGAACGTATCATGCAGCCAACTTATGGCTGCGATATGCAGAACATAGTTTTTGAGGCGGTTAACCTTACCCTTAAAACGTACCTGAAAGACCTGATTGAAACAGCTATACTTTATTTTGAACCAAGGATAACATTAAACAATACGGATATTGACAGCAGCAGGGACAGTGAAGGCTTACTGCTGATCAAACTGGATTATACGGTGCGGACGACTAATTCGCGCTATAATTATGTGTTCCCTTTTTATAAAAACGAAGCTTCAAGCATATTGACCGCTAAATAATGGCCTGCAACGAAAAAAATCCGCTTCAACGTGATGGCTCAAGCCAGTCGCAGCGTTTTTTAAACGCGCTTGATCCTGCCAATGCCCCGATTGATGAATTGGGGATGGAGGAGTGGCTAACGTTTGCCGCGGCTTATGCTAAAGACATTAATTATTTCGGACTGACGGACAGCGAGCATCCGCAAGGCGACTGGGCCCAGTTTTTTATTGAGGACAAAGATGCCATAACAACATTCCTGGCCCAGGCGCAATTAAAAATAAAAAATGCGCAAATTGATTTCCCGGACTCATCCATCCAATCGGATATAGAGCCGCACCTGGCTTTATTCATGTGTTTTATCCTGTTGTTGCAACACTCAAAAGACGCGTTGAACCTGTTTACAGGGCGACACCTTGATTTTTATTACAAGCAAGTGTTGAAATTGCGCAACCGGCCCGAAGTGCCCGATAAAGTTCACGTAATATTTGAGCTTGCCCGTAACCTGCAGCTTTTTGGCTTATCCGGCGGCACAACACTGGATGCAGGAAAAGACAATAGTACCAAGCCATTGCCGCTTGTTTACCAAACCAACAGCGAACTTGCGGTTAACAGTGCCACCATAGCGGCTATGAAGAGCTTTTACCAGTCGGCGGCTGATAAGAAAATTTATTATGCCGATGTTACTTTCTCTGCGGATGGATTAGGTACAGCCTTCAAAGATCCAATACCTAAATGGAATCCGTTTGGTAATAAAGATACCAACGGCAAAGTAGTTTGGCCGACGGCGGCTATCGGTTTCGCGTTTGCATCAAAAGTGTTACTGTTAAGCGAGGGGACCCGCACCATAACGCTTACCTTAAGTTTCAATGCTTCGCCGGGTGCTTTGGTGCCTGATGATCTTGCCACCGCGTTTAAGGTCTTTTTAACATCAGATAAGGATTGGCTGCAGGCAGATTTTGCCGCGACAACGCCAATTCAAATTACCTCGTCGGGCGGGATATACCAGCTTATTGTTACAGTAAGTTTACCCGTCAAGGCCGGTGCGGTAGTGCCCTATAACCAAACTATCCATAAAGAAAATTACCAGACAGACAGCCCGGTTGTGCGCTTGCTGATGAACGTGCAGGATGATAAATCATTTGCTATTTACCAGGCGCTGTCAAAAGTGGTGGTTACCAAAGTGCAGATCGATGTGGATGTTAAGGGGATGAAAAACCTTGCTGTCGAAAATGATAACGGCAAGCTCGATCCTTCAAAACCATTCCTGGCGTTTGGTCCGCAGCCTAAGGTAGGGTCGAACTTATACATTGGCAGCGCTGAGATCTTCCAAAAAAACTGGAGCGAGATCATCCCCAATATCCAATGGAAAAGCTTACCAGATGATCTTAAAAAACACTATAGCTGCTACCGTAAAGATTATTTATTGCCAACCTTTAGCCAGGTAGCCTATCACCTTGCGACGGTGAAAGCGGATATAACTGAAACGGACAATCCACCTGATCTTAATGATAGTACTGATGGCGGATTGATCATTACCGGTTCAGATAGTTTTACCGCCGCCGCTACTTATTTGCGTGACGGCGCGTGGTACCCAACCAGTGCTGCCGATAGCGAGATAAAAATATTCACCACACCATTTACGCTAAAGCCGGATGGTGTAAGCCAGGCTGTATCAGGGTATTCGTATTTTGTTAACCAATACGTTTATTTTTCTTCGGCTAAATACAGTTACAGTACACAGGCGCAAAAGGCGGTGGTGCAGCAGTACGTAACGCCGATGCAGGTGTCCACGCCGTTTTTGGGTTTCTCCGGCTTTTCGGGCATAACTTCAAACGTCCAAACCCAAACAGCAAATTTTTCTGCCGGGGTTAAGGACAACTATATCAGGGTTAGTTTAAAGCAGGATTTTTTGCATGACCTTTTCCCGCAGATCTTTGCCGTAGCAATGAGTAAAGGAAAAAGTTTCCTGATACCTAAAGCGCCCTACACCCCCGAAATTGCAGCCCTGACCGTAGACTACAAAGCATCAGAAACAAATGATGTAAGTACGCTTACCGGCGCTACCAGTTCAAATCTACTGAACGATTATATCAGCCGCGATGTGCAGTTTTTCCATGAAACACCTTTTGGGCAGTCTGAACAGCACGTTTTTTTGAAGAATCAATATTCAGGATTGATCGATACCACAATTACGTTATTGCCAAAGGCGCCGGATATTGCCGGGTTCTACATCGGTATCGCCAATATCCCTACAGGTTCTATCGCGAGTATTCTTTTCCAGGTGGCCGAGGGAAGTGAAGATGCTATGGCACCATCCTTTACCGATACTTTATTCCCGGTATGGTATTTCCTTTCGGGGAACGAATGGCTGCCCTTTAGTAAAAACAACATCATCAGTAATGATACCAACAACCTGTTAAGGTCGGGTATCATTAAGTTCCTGATCCCTGATGCGGCTACAACAAGCAACACATTTTTAAACCAGGGACTTACCTGGCTGGCGGTTGAACTGCCCGCCGGTTTTAGTGTCGATTCGGTTTGTAAATTTATAAATGTACATATCCAGGCCGCCCAGGCGCAGTTTGCCGATAATGGTAATGAACTATCGCACCTGCAAAACGGGTTACCGCCGGCCACTATCAGTAAACTGGTGAACCGCTTGCCGCAAATAAAATCTGTTACCCAGCCTTATGCTTCGTTCGGCGGCAGCCTGCCCGAAAATGATCAGGCATTTACGCTTCGTGTAAGCGAGCGCCTGAGGCATAAACACCGGGCTATTGACATTTGGGACTATGAGCATTTGGTAATGGGGCAGTTCCCGCAAGTGTACCGGGTTAAGTGCCTTAACCATACCAATGATGATTGTGAAGTAGCGCCCGGCAGTGTTAGGGTTGTGGTGATTCCGGATATTCGCAACCAGAATAGTTTTGATCCCTTTCAGCCCCGGGTAAGCAAGAATCTATTAAGTGAGATAACAAATTACCTGGCCGGTCTTAATAGCATGCACGTCGATCTGAACACGATCAATCCCGATTATGAAGAGATCAAGCTTGACTTTAAGGTGAAGTTTTATGCCGGGTATGATGAAAATCTTTATGCCATACAACTTAATACCGACCTGATCAATTACCTGTCGCCGTGGGCATTTAACCGAAACGCGGATATTGACTTTGGCGGTACCTTATATAAAAGTGTAGTGATCCGCTTTATCGAAGAGCTATCCTATGTGGATTATATAGCTGATTTTAAAATGTATTTCACCGAAACCGGTGTAGCTGATCCGGATATCTTAGCGCCCGAAAACTCGAAAGCAATCCTGGTATCGGCAAAGCAACATCTTATTGATACAAAAAATATACCCGTTTGCTGATGAGTGATACTTTAACCATATCGAAAGAAATTGAAGATGCGCTTCAGCCCGAGTTTAGCAAACTAAGGGAAGAAGGTATGCAGCATATTCTTGAGCTGGCCAGCGCTATATGGACCGATTATAACGTTCATGACCCGGGGATAACCACGCTGGAGATGTTGTGTTATGCGCTTACAGATCTTAACTATCGTGTAGCACTCCCTGTAGAAAACATACTGGCTGTAGAGAAGAATAATACCGACAATATGCACGAACAGTTTTTGTCGGCCATTAAAATATTGCCCGGTTACCCGGTAACACCCGACGATTACCGCCAGCTGTTTGTACGGATTGATGGTGTCAGGAATGCGTGGATCAGCAAATCGGCACATAGCATCATTGCCAATTATAAACAGCCTGATGGCAAACCGCTATTACATTATGCCACTTCCGGCGAAACCCCGGTAGCTAATGAGGAAATAGAGTTTGACCTGAAAGGCATCAATAATATCCTGATAGATTTTGAAGAGTTCCCCGAGCTTGGCGGAGATGCCACAAAGATCAAGGCCAAACAGGATGCGATCATCAAAGAGATCAAATCAGTTTATTATTATTACCGGAGCCTGTGTGAGGACCTTGACCAGATCAAGGCTGTTGATCAACAGGAAATAGTGATCTGCGCCGATATTGAATTGCAGGCAACTGCTGACCCCGAACAGGTTTGGGCACAGATCATGTTTAATATAGAGCAATATCTTACGCCCGATATTAATTTTTACTCGCTGAAAGAATTGTTGGATAAAGGCATGCAGCCCGACGAGATCTTTGAAGGGCCGGTATTCGATTTCGCGACCATTAATGCCGCTACCGAAAAAGGCCTTGAAGCAACTTTTACCAAACAGGGCTTTATTATATCTTCTGAACTTGCCGCCTCACAACTGCGCACTGAGGTTCGCCTGTCAGACATTTACCGCATCATTATGGAAATTGACGGGGTAAAGTTGGTTAAACGCATTGCTTTTGGTTTTTGCGGCTGTAATGAACCATCGTCCGTTGTCGCCAACAAAATATATAACGACAATAAATGGCTGCTTTGCGTGCAGCCGGGCAGCAAACCGGTATTGTGCGAGAATAATTCGTCGTTTTCTTTTTATAAGGACGTGATCCCGGTCGAACTTAAAAAATTAGAGGCCCAGGCAGATCTTAACCAATTGCGCCAAGCCTGGCAGGATAACGTAGAATCAAAAATCATTGTGGATCTGACCATCCCCGAAGGCGATTACCGCGATATAGCACATTACGAAACGCTACAAAACCAGTTCCCTGAAAACTATGGGATCTCGCCGGTTGGCTTGCCTGACACCGCTACTACCGAACAAAGATCGCTGGCCTTACAGCTTAAAGCTTACCTGCTGTTTTTCGACCAGGTGCTGGCCAATTATTTTGCGCAGCTATCAAACGCACGCATTTTATTAACTGCCGATGATAATGTTCGTAAAACCTATTTCAGCAATGTTGTTAATAGCATTCGCGATGCTGATAAATTGCTTGACGATTCAGACCAATGGCTGCAAACCGTTGATGATGTAATAAAGGCTACCAGCCTGGATAATTATCCCGTAAGGAAAAATAAATTCCTTGACCACCTGCTGGCCCGTTTTGCCGAGCAGTTTAACGAGTACGTTTTTTTAATGTACCGCATTTATGGTGATGATTACCAGCGCAACATTATCCGTAACAAGGTTAATTTCCTGAAGAATTACGACCAGATGAGCACTTGCCGTGGTAGCGGTCGCGACATATATAATGTTAAAACCGTCGGTCAGGAAGCGGTAAATGTATCCGGCATGGAAAAGCGCATTTCAAGCCTGCTGGGTTTTACAAACTATAAGCTGCAAAGTTTAAGCACCGAAGATTATCTGCTGTTTAAAGCGGATGCCACTTATTATAACTGGAATATATCGCAAAGCGCGGTAGTGATATTTAAAGGATTAGCCAACTACCTGAAAGAGATTGATGCTTATGAAGACCTGGGTTTGGTGTCGATCCTGGCAGGGGATAGGGAAAATTATGTGCTGAAACCCGGGCCTACAGCGGGCAAGGTGATCTATGATATTGTCGACTCGAAAGGCAACCACCATACATTTAATGATATGGAAATTGATGCCGATACGGCCGAGGCTACACTAAGCGGCATCATTGATTTTATGCGCAATGATTTTAAAATGGAGGGAATATATGTGGTTGAAAACATATTGCTGCGGCCCCCATTTGACTATACCGGCGATGATGCCACCCATCACCAGTTTATGCCGGTATGTATTGACCCTAACGGCACGTATTGTAAACCGCTTGATCCGTATTCTTTCCGCATTTGTGTGGTACTGCCGGGCTATAGCGTAAGGTTGCGTGATATTGCTTTCCGCGCCTATGCCGAGCGGCTGATCAGGATGGAAACGCCCGCCCATATTTTGCCACGTATTTGTTTTATTGGCCATGATCAGATGGTTGATTTTGAAAAATTGTACGCCCAATGGCGCACGGCGAAACAAACGTCGCTGTACAACAATACACCAATGGATGTAACCATTAATACAAATTTTATAAACCTGCTTGAAAGCCTGTACACCGTTTACCAGGCAGGCCAGTTAGCCGATTGTGACGACGATACACCGGATGTAAACCCGATCATACTGAACCAAAGCAGCCTTGGCACATTACAGGGCGGAACCATTAACAATATTTAACCTTAATCATACAGCCATGCCAACAGTAAACAACATAAAGCTTAACGACATTACGTTAGAATATAATTCGTTTGTTGACAGCCAGGTGCTTACCGCTAAGCAATTGAACGATATTGTTGAGTTTTTTGAAGATCAGCAGCGATTAACCCGTACCACGCTGATAGGGGTTGGTTTGGTATGCGGTTTAAATATTACCAGTGATACAACGGGCATTACGGTAAGCAAAGGTTGCGGCGTAACAACCGATGGCGACCTGCTGTATATGCCTCAAACTACTTATGCCAATTTCAGGCCGTATGATAACTCGCTCATAAAATATCCGCCGTTCTATCCCTTAGGGACAGACCAGGCCCAGATGGCATTATGGGAGTTGGTACTGCCGGATGCGACGACCAATCAATTACCGGTTGACAGCATAGCACTTACCGGTTTTAAAGACAAAGCAAGCAGCGATATTACAAGTATGATCGGTTTACTTTACCTGGAATATTATCAAAAAGAACCCGATGCCTGTACCGCGATTGATTGCGACAACCAGGGAAAGAAGCAGGTGGCCGTGCCAAAGGTATTACTGGTAAGCCAAGCCAATATGGAGCAGATCATCAACCGCACCAATACCGAAGTTATAGCTGATGATATTTTTAAAAATTATTACACCGCTTATCAGAATTACTATAACCTGGTAACCCTTGGCGCGCGCCGTGTGTTTTTAAATTCGGCGGCTACCGCATCACCAACAGGGTTGGCCAGCGCTTATGTAAGCGCGGTTAATGCCGGTGCAAGTAGCCTTGTAAACGCCATAAACAAACTTTATGATACGTTTAAGTTTGTGATAGACCCCACTTCAAAATATAACATAGCCGGTATATTAAGCAGTTTGAACGCGGCGCTAACAAAAACACCGTCAACCTACCAGGCGCAGTATTTTTATGATTTTTATAAAGACCTGGTAACAACGTATAACGAGCTGCGCGCTTTACTGGCGGACATTGTTTACATCTGCTGCCCTGATATTTACTCTTTCCCTAAGCATCTTATGCTGGGTTATGTAAATGGTAACTCGGCCAGGCCTGCGCCTTATCGCCATCGCTTTTACCAGTCGCCTGCCGTTACACAGAATAAAGAAAAACTGCATAATGCCGAAAGCCTGGCCGAGCGGTTCTTGCTGCTGATAAAAAACTTTGGCATATCGGCTAATAGCACTACGGTAAAGATCACCCCATCTGTAAATAACAACCAACCGCTTGGCGCAAGGGCAATGCCATTTTATTATAACGACCCTGCCTCTTTGGCTGAAAAATGGAGTTATGGCCGTTGGTTGCAGGGTACACAAAAACAGGTATTAGGGTATAATTCGTCGGTATATGCTGCCAGTAATGACATGGTGATCAATCCGCTTAATTATTCAATTGATGCCAATGATTTTTTCAGGATAGAGGGGCATATCGGTAAAAAATATACCGACGCCTTACAGGAAGTGATCACTATTAAACAAAACTTTAATTTACCGTTTGATGTGGTAGCCATTCGCCAGGGCGCGCTTACCCTTGATGATATAGATCTTGATGATTATGCCTGCCAGTTTAACGATCTTGAAGCGATACTGAACGCTTTTAAAGCTGAACAAAACTGTCTGTATGCAGAGGTTAGCCAGTTCTTTTCAAACTTTAATACCACTACCGGTTATCAATATCTGGCGCTAAGCGATGTAGCTTACCGCAAGATGGATCTTAGAGTAGCAAAAGCAATAACGATGACCGAAACAGGTTCAACTGCCGGCGCATCAGCTGCTGAAAAGGCGGCGGGTACCCAATCGGCAGAAACCGAAGTAACGAGGGCAAAAGCTGCGCCGACACCTGCTTATACACAGCTTGGCGCTACAGATGCGGGAATCTACAAAGCATCAGATAGTAATTATAAAATATTGTCGGGTACTGATGTTATTGATGGCAACATTATCACCGAAAAAGACACAATTGGCTATTACTTCAGCAACATCAGCAAGGATACCGGTGCCTTAACTATAGCCGATTATGCCGATGCCGCGGCGCGGGTTATCGATACGTCAAAATTGGGCAACGCCGAGAAAACCATTGCTATTGATATCCCGGTTAGGATTATCGCCGGTACGCGCAATATCAGCCAATGGCTGCCTGACAGGCTGGTTGATATTGACCAGGACACCTTAGATAATTTCACAGCCAAGCTTGCCGACCTATGCGCACAAGTAAAAACCGCGTTGAAAAATAGCCGAGCTGTATTTAATAAAAGCGGTTACGTGAAAAAAGGATACGAGCAGGATTATGAATTGACCCTATGGCAAATGTCAGAAAATTGCTGTGCCGGCGAAGCGCTTGAAGTGATACTAAAGCAAATATTACAACGTAAGCAGGATCTGTTGAAACAGTTAACCTTCTCTGCCTATGCGGCTAATCACCCGGGGTTAGAACATAAGGCAGGCGTACCCGCAGGCGGTACATTTGTAATGGTATATGCCACTACAAATGTAGTTGCTAACCCAACTACTACAAATCAGACAAAGGATGAAATTGCCAAAGCCAAAGAAGCGCGGCTTAAAGCATTAGAGAACAGCCAGGACTTTGTTGCCGGCTTTGAAAAAGATGAGGACGCGGTTAAATACATTGGCGATAACATAACGGTAGACGATGCCAAAGATGCTATAGCACGTTATCAGCAGGTCTCCGGACGCAAATACACACCTACAAAACAGAACACCATATTGCAGGAAATTGAAGCCGTGGCTAAACAGCGTGCGGCAAGCGCTGCCCAGGCTGCAGCTACCGCTGTGCCAACCAGCGTTGTATTTGCCGATTTTTGTTTGCCATATCTGTGCTGTTCAGACTGTCCGCCGGTAGCGTTTATAATGCCGCAACCTAAGGTTGCATTAAGCCTGCCTAAAGCAGTAGCATGCTCAGACGAGCCGCTAATGTTGTTCAAAGCAAGTCCGTCAGACGGGGTGGTAAAAGCACCGTCAGGGTTTGAAAAAACTGTTGTGGTAAAAGATGGCAGCAGCTACTTTGATCCGTCGCAGGTTACTGACGGCTCATTTGGTAAAGCTATCCAGTTTGCCTTAAACGACCAGACGACAGATTGTATCATCAGCATTATTAAGCACCCTGTTATTACACCGACAGCAAAAGCGGGTAAAAATACGGATATAGCTATAGTAATAGCCCTGGATGCAACCACCAATCAAATTACCGGCGATGTATTTACTTACAGCTGGAAGTTGGCCGACGGAACCGTGGCTCCAAGCCAGACCACACCAAAACTGGAACACCTGTATTCTTACGATGATATACGGAAGATGAATGTCGAAGGAAACTTGCAATTTACTTTAACCGCGACTAATCAAAATTGTAGTAACACACAAACCTGTTCGGTAAAAATAGATCTGCCGAAACAACAGCCGATATTGGTGCTGGCGCAGACCGAAGTTTGTTCGGACGCGGGTACGATCAATTTCACCACAGTTAAACCTGATGGCGGCATAGTTGCATCCAAAACAGCGGGTGCTGCTGTTAAGCTGGTAGGCACACAATGGGTGTTTGACCCATCTAAAGGTCCTTATGAAACAACTATAAGCGACTTTACGGTGAATGGCGACGCGGTAGCCAATTGTTCTATCGTGATACATGAACATCCAAAACCATCGTTTAAGCCTGAACAGGTTGATGTTAGCAAACTTCCAAAAGCGGGAAATAAAGAAGTTATCATAGGCGCGGCGGCAGGCCGGGTTGTAGCCATGCATTTTAACAATACTACACCTGATGTTGACAGCTTTAGCTATACCTGGGCATTTGGTACTGAAAATAAATCGACCGACGCAAGCCCGACAATTGGTTTTAATATGACTGATTATCCGCATGGGCGTAATATCGAAGTGATATTAACCGCCACAAACAAAAAAGACACCGCCTGTAAAGCGATGGTGAGGACTACAGTTGCGTTGCCGGGTTTGCCAACCAGGCCAATAATTACGCATATCCCAACTACGGGCTCAACAGATCTTAACCTTAATAAAGAATGATCATAACAGACAGATAGCTTATGGCAAAAGGCACCCATATCATCCATCGTGTGGTACTGAACATTGAGGTATCAGGACGTGGTATGGCAAAAAGTGCCGAAAATGCAGTAAAAAGTTATTTTGAACAAGTATTATTAAAACGGATTGAAGAGATCCTGGATAGTATCGACACAGATAGTCACCTGTTAATCGATAAGATGGACCTTGATCTTGGTAGAATTATTTTAAAAGATGATGTGCCTATCGGACTGGAAGAGAAATTGATTGAAGCTTTTCAGTCGGTTGCAATTGATTTGGAGAAGCCTGGAGATAATGCGGATGAGGCTGCTTTTACCCGGCTAACCGAACCGCACAAAGCTTTTAAGACATTTGTTTATTTCCTTGAAAACGGGCGCTTGCCCTGGTATGCTTTATCTGTACTGCAAAATGAAGATGCATGGCTTGATGAAATTTACGGGATACTAAAAGCAGATCTGGCCGCAAAAAACGAATTGCTAAAACTGATCAGCAAGCCTGTGGTTTTGGGCAGGTTGTTTGCGCAATTTCGCAGGTCTGTTGTGAAACAACTTGTTATCCTCTTACTGGATTTAGCTATCGCGGATATCGACCGGGTTATTGATCAGCAGGTGAAATTATATGTTGCCGATGAGGCTATTACAACTGCCGAAACGTTCGCATTTTTTGAAAAGATTGTCCTACTGATATTCCTGCGCTCTGCAGACCGGCAAATACTGGCATTGCCTCATTTACAAAAGCAGTTAACCTATATCCCTTATCAACCACAAAACACGATAATTGACGACCTGAAGATAGTTGACGCGTTATTATCAACAGAAACCAGCAAAACCAATATCAGCGATGATAAAACACCAGATGAACAGCAGGCCGAGGCCGACGGCATATTTGTGAGCCAGGCCGGGCTGGTGATTTTGCACCCTTTCCTTGAATATTTCTTTAAAGATTTTGGGCTGATCCAGAACGATGATTTTGTTGATATCCATGCAAGGCAGCTCGGTGTGCATTTACTGCATTACCTTGCTACAGGACAGATAAACGCTTTTGAATACGACCTGTATTTCGAGAAGTTTTTTTGCTGCTGGCCGGCAAACGCGGTGATCGAACGGGAGGTTGACATTCCGCAACTAATGCGCGATGAAGCTGATAATATGCTGCTTGCGGTTATCAGGCATTGGAGGGCGCTGAAAAATACTTCGCCGGGCGGCTTGCGCGAGGGCTTTTTATGCCGCAATGGTAAACTGATAGAAAGTGAAAACCCCGTAAGGTTGATCATTGAAAAGAAAGATATGGATGTGCTGCTTGCCACCTTGCCCTGGGGCATAGGTGTGGTAAAACTGCCTTGGATGCGTGAACCTTTTTATGTGGAATGGCAATGACGACAGGAAAAAAGGCGGCACCGGCAAATACCCAACACGCGCAATCTGCATCGCAGAAGGACGTTGCTAAGAATGGCTTTTTTTCTGCCAATGAGGTGCAGCAACCCTTTTTTGAAGCGGCACAGGTTCGCGCTAAAATGACCGTGAATGAGCCCGGAGACCATTTTGAAAAACAGGCTGACCACGTTGCCGACAAGGTAGTGCAGCAAATAAGCCAGCCAAAACCTGTGCAGCCTGTCGCAGTTCAGAAAAAAAGCGACGAGAAAGAAGATAAAAAAGAGAAAGAGCTAAATAAAGGCGAAAAAGAAGTACAACGCAAACCCATTTTTGAAAGCGATGCCGACCCTAACGAAGGCGATAATTTAAAGCGCAGCAGTCAATCTGCCGCGCCTGATGTTTCGCCGCAAACCCAACACCGCATAGAAAGCAGTAAAGGCGGTGGAGAACCGCTACCTGCCAATACCCGCGAAGAGATGGAAGGCGCCATGGGCACTGACCTTAGCGCGGTACGGGTACATCATGGCAATGAAGCTGCCGATCTGAGCAATCAACTACAGGCGCAGGCTTTCACGCATGGCAACGATATTTATTTTGGGGAGGGTAAATATGATACCCAAAGCCAGTCGGGCCGGCATTTGCTGGCGCATGAACTGACCCATACAGTGCAGCAGGCTGGTGCTATAAAACGTAAGGAAATGCCTTCCATACAACGTGACGAAGCTGCCACAACAGGCGCTGCGCCCGCCACTGCACCGGCCGCGTCTGATAGAGTTTTTTCAGACCCCGCGATTGGATCTATTGATATCGATGCCAGAAAAATTGAACTGGCAACGTTAAAAGTGCCCGCCTTTAAACGTATGTACCATCAGCCCGGCCTAATTATACCCCGCAACGCAACAGGCGAGGACAGACCCAATAACCAGGTGTCGGTTTGGAGAGCCGGAATTAGAAGCGAAGCCGAATTTAATTCCAGGCTTGATGCAAAAATTCAACGGGAAAACCCGCCTGCCATCAGAAGCACAAGCGGTACGCCGTTGTATTATATGAAGCTAAAACGTGCCAATAATTATGCTATAGGCTCGCGCGCAGATATCAGGAATGCCGCCATGGTGCCTTCGTGGAATATAAGCGGCAGCGAGGTAAGTTATGATGTCGATCACAAAAGAGAACTGCAATTAGGCGGCCTTAATGCTTTTGAAAATTTTTGGCTCTTTGATTCAGATGCGAATCAAAGCTCGGGCAGAAACATTAATGGTGAGTTTGTACGTGCTTTCGGGGCACTCAAGACCGCCGCACGGGCCAATATTAATGAAAGCAATTTACCGTCCGATCTGCCAGCTGCAAAGCAGGGGTTTGAAATAAAAATAAACCAGTTTACTTACAACCTGCCTTTTACCGGTAACCCCGAAAACGTTTGGCAGGCGTCAGAGGTAACCAGTGGTTTACCGCTTGATGGTTTAAACCTTTTAACAGCCGCACAGATAGAGGCTGCCGGTTTGCGTGGACGAAGCACGGGCGGCACCGTTACGCAGCTTACCATCATGTCTAAAAGTACAGGGGGCAGCCTTCAGCGCATTCCATGGAATGATGGGGATACTTCGAAGGAGGTAAGCTTCCGGTTCGGGCAAAACTTTCATGTAACCAATGTAAACTATGATATTAGTGGTGAGGGCGGCGGCTCTATTACTGGTATAGCTTTTCGTGATCCTGAAGGACCCGCGCTGGTTGATCCCGCATCATTAACATTTCAGGTAATTAAAAGCAGAAATGTTAATTATGGTGGATATGTATCTGAGGCCAGCGTTCAACAGCAGGTGGCAAGCATTCTTAGATTAAGGGGCATGAGCCCTATAACGTTGCAGCAAGCCTCGTTTGATGAAAATGGCATCAGCGGTGTTGGTAAAGTGCTGCCCACTATCAGACTGTTTGAAGGCGCTGATGTAGATATTGTTATCAACGGCTCAAGTGTCCGTTTGCGGAAAATATTTAATGGCAGCGAAATTAGGCTGCCACCACCGTTTTCTGTGACAAACACCAGTTTGCAGGTATTTGTTGATTCGGCAGCCGGTTTGGGTGCTGAAGGTAACCTGCAGTTTGAAATAAGCAATGTTGGCAGGGGTAGCGTAACTGCTTCGGCCTCAACAGGGCAAGGTTTTGCCGTTAGGGGAACTTTTGAGTTAGATCCGCGCTATTTTGATTCAAACATAACTGTTGCCTACGCCAATAATCAGTTTACAGTTGAGGGAAATGCCCGCATAGGAGCCGGAAAGATAAGGGGAATAAAAAGCGCCAGCCTTCACTTTAGTTATGAAAACGATGTGCTTACAGCAACCGGTACAGCCGAACCAGATATTAAAGGTATAAGAAGTGCTGAACTTAACGTATCATTTGGTAATAACCAACTGGTGATAGGCGGTAGTTTTGTACTTGATGAAAATATACCCGGCATCCAAAGCGGTAATGGCACAGCGCAGTTAACGCGAGGGGCCGATGGCATATACCATGTAACTGCAAGCGGTACAGCAGTGCCCAGGATCCCGCACATCAATACTTCGCTATCTATTAATTATGATGACGGTGCGCTTACGCTTGAAGGTACCGCCGCTTATACTGCCGACAGAGTTTCGGGTAATGTAACGGTAGGTGCTACTAACCGAGCCATCGGTGCAGACGGTACTCCGTCGGGCCCGGCAGGTGATCATTTTACTGCTTACGGTTCAGGTTCGTTAACCTTAAGGGTGACCGACTGGCTGCAGGCTACGGCCACTGTGCGGGTAACCCCGGCCGGAGAAATTGAGGTGGTTGGCCGCCTTGAATTACCGTCATCGGTTGATGTATTTCCGCAGAAGGCGATTAACAAAAACCTATTTACCGCGCCGACTATCCAGATCCCGTTATTTGCCATTCCGCTTGGACCGCGCAGTATTGGTTTGGTGGCTACCATCAATGGCGGCTTAGATTTTGAAGCAAGTGTTGGCCCCGGCCAATTGCGTAATGTTTTCGGGCAGATAGAATTTAACCCGTCACATCCTGAAGATACCCGGATCTCGGGCGGTGCGCAGTTTGTAATCCCGGCACATGCAGGCATTACCCTCCATGCCGATTTGGGGATAGGTTTAAGCGTAGCCGCTGCAAGTGTTACAGGCGGTATCGAGATACGTGGTGGTTTAGGTTTAGAGGGCGAAGCAAGCGCCAGCGCTGATCTGTCATGGTCCCCAACATCGGGCTTTGAGTTTAACGCTCTTGGCCAGATAGAGGTGCATCCTCAATTTACTTTTGATGTTAATGCCTTGTTACGCGCATCACTTGATCTGGGTGTTACCAGCCTTTCAAAAGAATGGCGGCATAACCTGGCGGCATTTAGTTACGGCCCGGATATTCAGCTTGGTGTTTCGTTACCGGTACATTATAAAGACGGCGAACCATTCGATATTTCGACAGACGATATCCAGGTGACTTATCCGCATATAGATATACCGCAAATGGCGAGCGGTTTAGCAAATCAAATAAGTAATGCGATAATATGATGAGTAGCGATAATCAACTTACAGAACTGATCAACCTGGGGGCTATACAGCAAATGCAGGGTAATTTTGATGTTGCAGAAATGTATTATACCAAAGCATCGGCAATCAATGAGCAAAATGTAACGCTGTTAAACAACCGTGGGATGCTTTTTTATCAGCAGCAAAATTTCGAAGAAGCGCAGGCTATTTTTAATAAAGTTATTGAGTTGGACGATAATAATGCGACCGGCTGGCTTAACCTGGCCAATACGCTGGTACTACTTAACAACGGCGAAGAAGCACTCAACGCGTACAAACAAAGCCTGAAACTAAGGCCGCAGCAGTTTGAAGCCTGGGAGGGCCTGGCAAAACTGTACATGCTGGCCAATGATATGACGAGTGCCGAAAGCTGCTGGCAACGCGCCATAGACATGGGCCCTGGTAAACCTGAATTATTATTGGGTTTGGCACAGGTTTATTTGTCGGGTAATAAGTTTGTCGATGCGCTTGAATTGGCGCAGTACGTATTAACGCAAAATCACCAAAACACAAAGGCGTTGCAAACTGCCGGGCTGGCTCACTTTATGCTGAAAAATTACGGGCTGGCTATTCAATATTTCAGGCAGTATTTAGGGTTGATCGCCGGTGATACCGCTGTTAGGAACCATCTTGCTGTAGCATTGCTGCAAAGTGGCGATCTGCAGGCCGGAGCGGCAGAATATGAAACGATATTGAAGTTTGACCCTGAAAACATCGAAGTGCGCATTAATACCGGCGTGCTTTGCCTAAGCTTTAACCGTTGGGATGATGCACTGGCTCATTTTGATCATGTGCTGCAAAATGATCCCGGTCAAAATAAAGCGAAGCTATATCGAGGGATCGCCCTGGTATCGCTCAATAAAAAAGACGAAGCCCGACAAGTTTTTGAAGACCTGATGCAGGATAAAACCGGCGATTGGGCCGCGCCGGCCAAAAAACAATTGAGTTTACTGAACAATTTAAATTAACCGATAATGAAATCAAGCCATACCCGCCAGCCGCTGCATACACAGCGCACCGGTGATAAATCTGACAAACCTTTTTTCGGCGGCAACCGCGAAAAAAACAAACAGAGCGACAATGCTTTTTTCCAGGCGAAAAAAATTGATGGTAACCAGGATACTGCTTTGGAGAACGAGGCCGACTCAGTTGCCCAAAAGGTAACTATGGCGCAACAGGCGCCGGTTAAATCGGCACAGCGTATGGGACAGATGAGTGTGCAGAAAAAAGGTGCCGACGATGAAAAGGATGCCAAGGCGCAAAAGAAAGAGAAGAAGGACGAAAAGGACGAGCCGGTACAAAAAAAGGAAGAAGATAAAAAAGAAGCGCCCAAAGGTGCCGAAGAAGAAAAAGACGCCAAGAGCACACAGAAGAAGGAACAGAAAGACGAAAAGGACGACGCTAAAGCGCAGAAAAAAGGGGACGACGAAGAAAAGAAGGATGCCAAGCTACAAAAGAAAGAAGCGAAGGACGAAAAAGATGAAGGTAAGCCGCAGAAAAAAGAGAAGGCTGATGAAAAGGATGATAAAGCTGCTGCTGTTCAAAAAAAGGAAAATAAGCCCGAGGGGGCCGGCGAGAAGACCGAGGGAAAGCATGAAAGCAACGAGGATAAATTTGATAGGTTGCTTAACAAAAGCAAAGACGGTGGCAGCCCGCTGCCCGCCAAGGTGCGTACGCAGTTAGAACACCAGATGAACGCCAATTTTGAAATGGTGCGGATCCATACCGGGCAGGAAGCAATTGAAATGTGTAACCTGTCGAAAGCGCAGGCGTTTACACATGGTAATGATATTTACTTCAATGCCGCCAAGTTTGACCCTGAAAGTACAGCGGGTATGACCTTGCTGGCACACGAATTAACACATGTGGTACAACAAAATGGTCCGCGTAAATAATGATGGCTACAAATATCAAACAGCTAAAAAACTACTTACAATATGTGGCGGGGTGCCTTGAGGCGCGCCTGCAAACCGTATTTGGCCAGCAGGGTACGTATTTGCCGCCCCTACTACCGCGGTTGGATGTTAACGGCAGCGCCATAGATCAGCTCATTGAAAAACATAACTTAAACAGTGGCGAGATCATCGTATTGATGCTGGCTTTGGCACCGCATTTACAGCTCGATGTTTTTGACCAGGTTATTCAGCCTTATATGCAGGAGTCTGGCGATTACCAGCAGGTTGGCGGGGTGCGCAGCCGTAACGGGCGCAGTTTTTTACCAACCGGGCAAACCGCCGCTTTTATTATTACAGGCAATGATCTGCAAAAGAGCCTTGAAGTTACCGCGCTCTTTCATCATCACCATATATTTGGCACTAACCATATCCTGCATCTTGAAGATGTGCCCGAGGGCGAACCGGCATTATGCGGCCGTATTATTTTAGAGGCCGAATACATTGAGCTGTTAACAACCGGCAAACAATCGACACCAAAGCTGAGCATGAATTTCCCGGCGCAATATTTAGAAACTGCTTTTAATTGGGATGACCTGGTGTTGAACAGCTCGACTAAAAAACAGATAGCCGAGCTGGAAAGCTGGGTGAACCATCATCACCAGTTAATGGGCGAGTGGGGGATGCAGCGCCAGCTTAAACCCGGCTATCGCGCACTGTTTTACGGCCCGCCTGGTACGGGTAAAACGCTCACCGCGTCGTTGCTGGGTAAGTACACCAACAAGCCGGTTTTCAGGATAGATCTTTCTATGATCGTGTCTAAGTTTATTGGGGATACGGAGAAGAATCTTTCGCATTTATTTGAGAAAGCCGAGAACAAAAACTGGATCTTGTTCTTTGATGAAGCCGACGCGCTTTTTGGTAAACGTACCAATGTAAAAGATGCACACGACAAGTACGCCAACCAGGAAGCATCATACCTGCTACAACGGGTTGAACAGCATGACGGGCTGGTAATACTGGCTACAAACTTTAAAAACAATATTGACGATGCTTTTATGCGTCGCTTTCAGTCGGTGGTGCATTTCCCATTACCAAATGCCGAAGAGCGGCACATCATCTGGAAAAAATCTTTCCCGCCCAAGGCCCAAATAAACGGCGACCTTAACCTTGAACAGATTGCCCGTAAATATGAGCTTAGTGGTTCGGGGATACTCAACGTAGTGCAATTTGCCTGCCTGCAAATGCTGGCGCGAAAAGCGTCACATGTTACGCATGATATCGTATTGGAAGGTATCGAGCGCGAGTATCACAAAGAAAACCGGGTATGGTAATCAGCTAATGATGAGTAAGCTATTTAGTGACATCAAACATAAAATATTGGCTTCCGGTTTCTCCGTTTGCAGTAAAGCCTTGAATAATGCCAATATATCTGCCTGGTAAGTCAGAAGTGTAAAAGCTGATATTATTCTTTCCCTGTGCATCTGTTTTTACGTCAGGCGACCAATAAAGTAAGTTCCTGAAATCGGGCATTAAGCTATTATATGCTTTTTCTGTATCATATTGAGGCGAGTAAAACTGGCGCTGTAATTCCAGCCCGTCATAATCCACTATAACAGCATGTGGGTCTATTTCTGTGCCACCTAAGTCGCCTTTAAATGTGCTGAAACTTAATATCCCGTCCTCGTCTGTCGCGCCGTAATAGTAAGTATAGGGCACGGTTTCCAATTTATATATCTTAAAAGGGTCAAAAGAAAATACTTTCTTCATATTAAAAAATGGTACACCATCCAGCATTACCATCGGGTTATAAGGGCTTAAATATTCCGTCCCCATATGGATCATGATATGCGCGTCGTTTTTTGTGTGCCTGATATTTACCTCACTGATATACTCGCGTAGCACCTCATCAATTGTTGCAAAGCGTGTATAGTAGTCAAGTAAATAAGTTTTATATGGCGGCCCGAAAAAAGCCGTTGAGTCAACCTCCGGATCGTAAAATTGCCTGGCTTTTGCAGCATTATAAATATTTTGTACCTGCATATTACGGCTAAGCTCTTTAAATAGAGGTTGCATTGCTGCCGTTACTGTGAATGGCGGCAAGTTTATTTTGTCATACTGATCAGAAAAAGGGCTTTTAATTTCAAAATGATACGTTGTATCAATAGTTGTGTTTGGTTGTAAAACAAGTTCGCCCGGACCATAAAAATTTTTCATGTTAAATATCAAACGACCCAACGAGTCGCTTACAGATGTGTATAACTGTATTCGTTTGCCGGGTATGGATAAATAGGCTAATACATTTTGAGCGGCCTTGTTTGTATTGTTGGTAACCTGTGCAGTTACTATAGGGCCGTTATGTTCAGGCAGAAAATTAAAGGCAGGCTGTTTATTTGTCAATACATCATTCCAATTAAACTTTCTCCAGCCCTGGGTAAGCATAAGGTTATCAATCGCTTCATCATTTTCTGCACTGGCTTGCTGAAAATAATATCCAGGCGATTCTACGTAACCTTTAAGATCACTGCTTAGCCATATAGAGCTGCTGATATCATCAGTAAACGGATGCTGCAATGAATCGAGGCGATAAACAGATAAAGAAAGATCCGCCATGGCCGGATCACCATTTTTGCTCGCCGCGTTTATGTTTACCGCGACTTTTTTCCGTACGGCATATTGTTGCTGTTCAGTACCGCCATTGATAGCCAATGTTTTTGCCGGGCGTTTAAAGTATAACCGCTCTGCAACCGGTTTCCGTGCGTTGTTAAATAGTGTCAGTTGCGAAATGCCATCGCCAAGCTTGCTTTTGGCAATATTAAAATGGGCAACACCGTTATCGGTGGTTGCGGCATCAACCTCTTTGATTACATTGTGGGTATGTGTAAACAGGTACACGTTTTCTGTGGGTAAGTTGGTATTTACGGTAACGGATAAAATATCATTGCCATCGTTTTTAACCGACATTACGTAGCCGTTGCTGTTAATTGCCGGCAGGTTTTTTTGTATGATCTTGCCCCCTATATCAATAATTGCTTTGTAAGTTTTGCTGCTGTTTGGCTTGAAAGAAAAATGTCCTATTCCAAATTTTAAAGGTTTGAATTTTACAACGGTATCATTTTTCTCGTCGATAACAGCACCTACAAAAGGCAGGCCTTTTCCCCACTGGTCAGCCATCTTAAAACCAACAGTACTGGTTATGCCGTTTACCAGGTTACCGCCCTCCGGGAAAAACTGAATGTCATAATCTGTTGATGAAATTGCAACTTGTTTATCAGGCGATTTTAATGGGTTTATGATAATAAGTTGTTTATTGTAATAGTAATCAGGACTAAAGTTTTTCATCCATGACGTATATGCCCGTAATGAAAAATTACCGGATGGTAAAGTAACAGGCAGATATACCGATCCGTTGCCTGTGCCATTTTGCATTGAAATTTTCGCCTGCAATACCGGCCTGTGTTCCCCATCTAAAACTTCAATATAGGCTACTTTGCTAAAATCAAGCGGTTTATGCGCAATACCATCAACACAGTAAATTTTAATCCACATCAATTCGCCGACCGTGTAGGTGTTTTTATCAGTATGCACAAAAAGTTTTTCCTGCAATTGGGTTGAGTGATATTGCTCAAAGCTTTTTTGCACATCAGGTAATACCTGTGCCAATAAATTTGTTATCGGCATAATGACAATAACAAGTACAAAATATACAGTTTTAGTTATTTTTATCATTGCCAAAAACTTGGTTTTATTATAGTTCCGCGTAAAGTACAATCCACACAAATGGGCGAACTGGCCAAATAGCCTTGCCCATGAGAAAGCGAATTGATCTTTGTTATCGGTAAAAACACACCGCTGCCTTTAATTTGCTGGTCCACCTGGTTGACAGATTTACCACCTATTGTGATATCTTCAAAAATGCTGTCGGCTTCACAATCGTAAGGATATGTAGCTTTCCAGCTTTGTGGCAGCATCTCATTTTTAACAAATATCCTTTTTGACTGAACAGTAGAGGCACTAATATACCCCACAACATTTTCTGTAGGGTCTGTAGTGCAATGTATATTGCCTGTTATTTCTGATGGTTGCGCATCAAATATGCTACCTAGTTGCTCAGTATTCTTTTTTAAATTTTGCCAGAAATTGAATGCATCACTGGTAAGCGCATACTGGTAAACTATTACGCTGTATTCAACTTCGATCTTTTCTGATGAGGAAGGTACAAATGCAACCGGGGCTTGTGCAATAACATCCTGTGTAAGTTTGGCTGATGAGCCAAGTAAAACATTGGCAGAGTTAGCGCTTGAGTAGCAGTAATAAATTTGTTTATCAAGCGGCCTTGGCTGAATATCATTGTTTATTACGTAGTAAGTTGATTCATATTTAGAATGAAATTCCCAGGTTTCAATATAGTCCCACCGGTAATACCTTGTAGTATTAGCGGCATCATGCGTATCAAGATTTATTTGCAGACCATTGTTTTTTATGCTGTAATTGAGAGCGTCAATTACAGGGGTTATTTTAACTTCAACATAATCTGATACATAATTTTTGTTATCGGTAGTTATGATATGAAGCCGGTATTTTTGGCTGTTGTTTAAGCTCAGCACCGCTGTATAATTCCCTTTTGTATCGCCCTCTAATTTGTAGGTTGAGTTGTCAGCTCCTTCTACAATTACCTGCGCGTTATTAACAGGGGCGGTTACTGCTGTATCTAACCTAACTATCCTGTTCAACTTAAATCTTGTAGTGTCATTGCCGGGGTTAATAAAACCCTCAACCACCAGTTCGCCGGTTTTATATTTTGCTAAAGACGGATTATACGGTTTTTTACAACCGATAATAAGTATTGCGGCTGCAATCATGAAAATTATCTTATCTATCCCTGTTGTCATGGCCTTCATCATTAAAATCGGATATTATAATTTATAAAAGGTATAGGCTTAGCAAAAATGGAGAGTTTATACCCGTTAATGGCTCCACCTTGTTCGGTAAAATAGGTTGAATAAGCATTTGCCCGCCCGGTTAAATTATATACACCAATGCTCCATGAATTATGTGTAAGCTGATGTACCGTATGATTACCCTCAATGTTAAATGAAAAATCTGAACGGAAATAATCCGGGATACGGTCGGCATTCCGGTCGCCGTAATATACCCTTTCTGATCCGCCGTAATAATATTTTCCTATAGGCAATGTTATAGGGCGGCCAGTGCTATAAACTACATTTAATGAAATGCTGTAACGATGGGTAAAACGATAGTTACCGGTAAGGTTAAAACTATGCGGCTTGTCATAATTTGCAGGATAGTAATTGCCGCCGTTTATCAATTCGCCGGCGTTAGGGTCATCCTGTTTTAAAAAGGTACGTGAATAGGTGTAACTCATCCAGCCGTTTAATTGCCCTTCGGTTTTTTTGATCAAAAATTCTATTCCATAAGCTTTTCCCCGGGTGTTAAGTACATCTTGCGCTATATGATCATTTAACAATAGCACGGCGCCGCTCTTATAATCCAGGTAGTCTTTAATGCGTTTATAGTATACCTCTAAAGATGTTTCGATAGTGTTGGAATTTGCATTCTTATAGATCCCAAAAGATACCTGATCGCCTGATTGCGGCTTGATGTTAGGGTCGCTTAACTTATAAACATCAGTAGGGGATATGGCCGTAGTGTTTGAAAGCAAGTGAAGGTATTGATGTAACGTATTATAGCTGGCTTTTAAAGAAAAATCGCCGGTTACATTATAACGTAACGATGCCCTTATCTCCGGGCTTTGGTATGTTTTGATAATGTGGTTTTTTGCGTAGGTAACACTGTCAATAATATTTGTGCTTTCTCTTGGTAAATTCGGGGCGTATTGATCTACAGTTTGCGGCCCTAAATAATTGTAAATAGAATATCGTACACCAAAATCAAAAGTAAGGTCTGGGGTCAGGTCATATTTGTCGCCTATATACAGTGCGCTTTCCAGTGCCTGCTCTGCCGGTACAATATCAGGTGCTATCAGTGATTGATTGCTGTAAGTCTCAAAATTGCCTGAATGTAATTTGTAGTAAGTAGAAGTTAAACCAAAATTAATGGTGTTTTTACGGTCGAGATAATAGGTGAAATCTGCCTTAAGGTTTGACTGATTGATGTTATAGTTAAGGTTATAGCCATTGGTAGGGATAGTATTACTTGATACCTGGTACTGATACCTGTCATAACCGGCTATCAACACGCTGTATAGCTTATCATTAAAGTTATGCTTCCACTTTAGGTTGATGTTTTTATTGCCATAACTATAAGTTGTATCGCTGTTTAACCTGAACGCGTCATGGCTCATGTAGGTGGTTAAGTAAAGGTTATTCTTCTCATTGATCTGGTGGCTTACATTAAAGTTTACATCATAAAATGACGCGCTGCTATGTTTATATTCTTCTGGCAAAAGGCTGAGCAGCCAATTAGAATATGAGGTGCGCGCACCTAAAATAAATGATGTTTTGTCTTTGTCAATCGGGCCTTCAATATTAAGCCTGCTGGTTAGCAAACCTATACCTGCTGTACCTGTAAACTTTTTCTTGTTTCCTTCCCTGTCAGTAACGTCAAGTACTGAAGCAAGGCGACCGCCATATTTTACAGGGATGCTACTTTTATACAGTTCAACATCCTTTACAATATCCGGGTCAAACGCCGAGAAAAACCCAAAGAAATGCGACGGGTTATAAATTGTAGCATCGTTTAATAATATCAGGTTCTGATCTGCCGAGCCACCGCGCACATTAAAGCCGGTTGTTGCTTCGCCGACAGACTGCACGCCCGGTAAGGTTAAAACCACACGTAAAATATCAGCCTCGCCAAAAACGGCGGGCACCTGCTTGATACTTCTTATGTCCAGTTTATTTACGCCCATTTCTATACTGCGCACGTTGGCCACTTTATCTTCAGATATCTTAACCTCTTTTAATGAAGTGATCAGCTCCTGCATTTCAATGTTCAAACGGCCATCGCCAAATAGGTTAATCTGCCTTTTGGTATCGCGCATACCTATACCGTGTATGATCAGTGTTTGGCGTCCGCGTGGCAAGGTAAGCGTGTAATAGCCGTATTGATCTGTTGCTATCCCGGTTTTTGTATTTGCAACAGTTACACTGCCCCCAACAACCGACTCGCCTGTTTTGATATCCTTAACATAGCCTGATAGTATTACATTACCTTTGACAGCGTTTGACGCTGTACCAATAGTGTATAATTTATTTTCGACAGTAGCCTCTGTGGCAGGACGCTCTTTATCAAGATTAAAATCTTCAGGTACATTATTAGTAACAGCTGCCGGATTTTTTTCGGAATTAGTGTTACTAAAGTAACCTGTTGCTATCCGCGACTCGATCTGTTTGCCTCTGGTTAAGAAAACCTGTTGCTGATCCGTTACTATGGTGTAATGATAATTTGTGTTTTTAAAGGCCTGATCTAACACCGCAGCAAGTGGTTGTTCTGTAATATGCAGCGTAATCCTTAGACTGTCAAATTGGGTAGTATCCACATAAAACTGGTAGCCTGTTCTGGCTTTCAGATCAGAAACAAATTGCGTAATAGTAGCTTTGTCAAAGTCTGCGCTAATGCTTTTGCCATTTTGGGCAATTGCAAACTTTGCAAAAAATATCAAACCAAATAAAAGGAAAGCTTTTCTCATATTATTGGTTTAGGTGATCATAATAAGTAGCTATAGCAGTCATTGCGCCTTCCTTATCTTTTCTGTACTTTATTTTTTTATCCTTTATAAACTGCTTGATCTCTTTTGCATGATCTTTAAGCGTTGATGTAAAACTACCTTCACTGTTTGCTTTATAATAGGTATTGTTTTTAAACAAATAATAATCGGTTGCTGTATTGGTAAAGTATGATGAAATGCCACCCTGGCCTAAATTGCTCTCGCCCTGTATGGTTTTTGTCCTTTTAGCCAAAACCTTTATTTTTCCATCATAAAGTGCATCATAATAGCCTTCTTTTACCTGATTGGATAAAGAAGCGTCCGGCTTTATGAAAATGAAATGATGGTCAAGGATGTCAAAAGATGTCACTTTTTGAGCGATAAGATACATCATTAATTGGCTATTGTATAAGTAGGTTATTAACTGGTCTTTGTTCAGGTCATAAAATAGTTTAACATCTTTATAAGTATAACCATCATATTGTATATTGCCAGTACTTGCAGAGGTAACATCCATAAAATAAGGATTGCCTTTGATAGAATTATTGTAAGGTAAGTAAGCTAAACCATTATAAAGCCTTGATTGTGGCCCTAATGCTTTATTGAAATTGTTTTCGGCATTGGCATAAACTTGTGCTGCTTTAGTATCAGCCAGGCTATCTGTGGTTGCCTGGGCGAAAGTAGAATTTACCAAAATAAATTCCAGGCAAATGCACAATGTGATCCGGATTAGAAATTTAAACATTCATAGATGTATTTGTAACAGGTAATTTAGGCAATAAAACCGTATAAAATCAAATAGATAGTATCTTTTAATCAAAATACTGCACAATTCGTCTGTTTTATAACGGGTGGTTATGCGTGTGATATGTGAAACCGCAATATCAAATTAGGGTCAGGAACATTTTGGCGCCATTGCTCTATTTCAGAGAATTTACCCACGCCGGGATAATCGCCGGTTTTGCCTTGCATATCAAACATCAATTGAAAATGAAGGTGTGGCGGCCAGTTGCCGTTTACGTCGGTGGTACCCAGTTCGCCTATTTTTTGGTTTTTGCTGATCGGTTGCCCAACGCTCAACCCCGCCAGGCTGGCGCGCGACAAATGGCCGAATAAATTATAAAGCCTCAACCCGTCAAGATCGTATTCTAAGATGATCGTCGGGCCGTAATCGCCAAAATTATTGTTGTCGCTAAAGCTATGAACGATGCCATTTAATGGTGCATAAACCGGCGTGCCGGCTGCGGCCCAGATATCAATACCCAAATGCAGGCGGCGCGGTTCATGTTTTGAATTGAACAAGGGGCTGCGGGCATACAAAGTGCGATGTTCCATATACCCGCCAATACCATAGCGGCAACCACTTGCTGCAAGCCGTGCGTCTATCCATTTACAAAACTGGTCGGTGTCTATCAGTACTTCAATATCCAATTCGGTATTGGCAGCGGTAAAATCAAAAGGGTAAAGGTGGTCTGTAGCGGCATCAAAATCAACAACTTTACCAATTGCACCTGGGTGCGTATTAAGGTAGGCGGTCAATCTTTCGGTTGGAGTCATTGAAGAAGCAGACAGGATCTTTTAATAAGCATTATATACGTTATTCCGTATCCGGCTGCTTTTCTTCGCGATGGATCTTATCAAAGATCTTTTCCATGCGGTCAACATACTCGCTGGTGTCGTCAATAAAAAACTCAAGCTGGGGTATTATCCTTACCTGGTCTTTAATGCGGCCACCAAGTTTATACCTTATTTCTGACGCGTGCAATTTTATGGTTTGAAGTGCCAGCGTGGTATTGGTATTATTAAAAAAACTTAAAAACACCCTCGCGATTGCCAGGTCGGGTGTAACCCTTACTTTGGTTATGGTTACCATTGTATTTGGTAAATAATTCATCCCCTCGCGCTGAAAAATAGCGGCAAGGTCCTCTTGTATTACTCCGGCAAATTTTTGTTGACGTTTTGATTCCATAATTATTTAATTAACGCCAAACAGGCAAATGAGTTTAGATTTTTAATATTTAACAATATAGTACTAAAAGTTTACTTACAACCCGCAGGTATATCTTTAGTTAACTTTATCAGTTTTTTTACGATCAGTGTGCTATCATAAGCGGCACCCGGGCCACCTTTTGTCGACTTCACTTTCCTGCCTTCAACCTCAACATACACCTGGTCGCCTTGTTGTTCAAAGCTGATAGCCTGCGAGTACTGAAGCTCTAACTGCGTCGAGCTGTCGGTAACCCAAAGCTCGGTTTGTTTACCGCATGCCTGAAAGGTTTTAGCACCGGGCGCAAAGCTGTATAATCCCTTTAATGTAATAGGGGTTATATCCGGTTTGGCTATAGTTTGACCTTGTTCCTGATCGGCTTTTTTATCAGGCCCATGGTTACAGGCGGCTATAGTTACTATCCCCAGTAAAGCAAAAAATAGTTGGCCTTTAATTAAACGCATGTGTCAAATTTATAAATCTTGTTTAATATCGTCCAATCCTTTTATACTTAATCTGGCACTAATGCCCGATGCTATAATTGAAATAACAGCAACCGTTAAAAACACCAGGACAAAATTATCGGCCTTAAGCTGTATAGGGTAGGCATTGTTTGGTGTACTTATTTTACCGCCTACCTGGATAAGGCCGTACCGTTGCTGCAAGATACAAAATACAAAGCCAAGCACAAGGCCAATAATGCAACCAATTAATGATATCATCAATCCCTCAAAAAAGAAGATACCTTGTATTAACCGACTGTTGGCGCCTAAGCTTGACAGGATGGCAATATCCTTACGTTTATCAATAACCAACATGGTTAATGAACCTACAATATTAAACGCGGCAATGACTATCACAAAAGCCAGTATCATAAATACCGACCATTTTTCGGTATTAAGCGTTTTGTAGAGTGATGTATTTTGTTGCTGGCGTGTTTTAACCGTAAACTGTTCGCCTAATTTGTTTTGTATCTCTTCTTGTAAAGCGGCAATATCGTTGCCTTTTTTAAAATTAAGATCGATGGACGAAACCGTTACCGGCAGATCAAGCAAATCGCGGGCAAAGTCAAGCGGGACGATAATGGTGTCGTCATCATCCTGCTGAATAGAAAATACACCTGATGGATAAATGCTGCGGCTGATAAACTCGTCTGACGGGTTCATGGAAACTACGCTGCGTCGTCGCGGGGCATAGATCTGCATGGGAGTGGTAGTATTATTAACGTTGACCGAAAGATTATTCTGAATAATAACACCAATCACGGCCATCGGGCTATCGTTTGTCCGTAAGGTGAACGATCCATCCAGGATAGTGCTGTCCAGGCGCGGGTTTTTTAAAAACTCATCGCTAACACCCCTTATGTTACCTATAACTGGTTTGCCGCCATATTCAATTACAACGTTATCCTGCAAAACTTCTGTATATGACAGCAATCTTGTATCTTTATGCAATATCTTAAAATAAGCTGTGCCCGGATCAAAGGTCTTTCCAAGTTTGGCTTCGATGCGCAGCTCGGGCGAAAAGTTACTGTTAAGCGCGAATATTATTTTTTCAAGCCCGTTAAACACCGACAGCAGGATAATAAGCGCCGCGGTGCCTATCAGAATCCCCAGCATGGATATCCCCGAAATAATATTTACAGCATGCATTTTTTTGCCCGAAACCAGGTAACGCTTTGCTATGTAGATAGAGGTATTCAATTTTATGCTGATGAAGTTTATACGGTTTACATTAGTACAATATGCCGTGCGTGGTAAAAATACGTAAAACCAACGATGCCTAACGTACTACGTTAAAAAAGGATTATGCTGCTTTTCAAAACCAATGGTAGTTTCGGGCCCATGGCCGGGATATACCACGCAGCTATCAGGCAGTAATAACAGCTTTTGCTCGATATTATCTATCAGTTGTTTAAAATCGCCGCCGGGCAGGTCTGTGCGCCCAATGCTGCCCCTGAACAGTACGTCGCCGCCTATCAGGTAATTGGCTTCGTCGTCATAAAAACATAAGTGAGCAGGCGAGTGGCCGGGCGCGTAGATCAAACTTAAAGTAGTATTGCCAAAGCTCACCGTTCCCGTTTCGCCTAAAAAAACGTCAGGTATAGGCGATGGCTCATAACGGAAGCCATATTGGGGCGCATAACCCACAACGGCCTCCAGTACCGGCAACTCGCCTTTGTTAAACTGGGGCTTAATGCCGAACATATCAAATATAAATTTGTTGCCCAGCACATGGTCAATATGGCAATGGGTGTTAAGCAATAAAACCGGTTTCAGGTTATTGTCTTTAACAAAATTTACTACCGCATTCTGCTCGGCAGAGGTATCCATTCCGGGGTCTATTATAGCGCATTCGCAGGTTTCATCATATAAAATATAGGTGTTTTCCTGGAACGGGTTATTGGGGAGTACTTTTACTGAAGCCATGTTTTATTTATTTCGGATATCGGATTTTGAATTTCGGATTTTGGGTAACATATATCAAATCCGAAATCGAACATCCGAAATCCGATATCGGTATTACTTTTTCCATTTAAAGGTTGCTATCATCACGTTTATGTCCTTCTTAACAAAGTTAAGTACGGGCTGGATAGAATCAAGCCGCGGCTCGGTATTAAAATACAAAGCGCCGCGCATATAGTTTTTCACGCTGTCGGTTAGAAAAAACTGGACGGACGATGCCGCGTTGCCGCCAATGGTATAATAAATGCCATATACTTTATGCGCAGGGATACTGATGCTGCCCTGGTCTATGTCCGTAGCCTTTACCGTGTTTTTAAAGGCGAATTTATGCGCGTCCTCAACCAGTTCGTCGAATACTTTTTTTGAGGTGATGCTTTCATAGCTTAAATGCAGCGTGCCGTTAAGCTGTTTAAACTGCATATTTAGCAGCTGGTTCATATTCAGTAAGCTATGAGCCACGCGTGTTTGGGTGTCCTTTTCTATCACCGCGTAGGTAGGGTACTGAAACGTGAACGGATGATCAGACACATATTCGCGGTATGCTTTTTTGGGCAACTCGATACGGAAGTACCCCCGCGGTTTTGGCGAATAGTCATGACTATTGCCGCAAGCTGCGAACAACAGAAGTCCAATGATCAGTATAGGGATGATCCTCATGGATGTTTTTCTTTTGAGTTCCAGATCTCCCACGATTTTTCGGCCTGTAGTACCAGCATTTCATAGCCGTTTTTAGGGGTAGCGCCACGCTCGGCGCCCTTTTTTAAGAAAAGCGTTTCGGGCGGGTTATACACCAAGTCATACAGCAAATGCTCGTCGGTGATGGCCTGGTAGGGTATGGGCGGGCATTCGTCAACCTTTGGGGCGGTGCCCAGCGGTGTAGTATTGATGATCAGCTTGTGGTTTTTAATATGGTGCGGCTTCAATTCGTCGAACGTCAGGTTGTCGGGAATTGCCTTGCGGGTGACAATTTTGTAAGCGATATCCAGGTTCTGCAGCACGCATTTAACGGCTTGCGCCGCGCCGCCGTCGCCTAATATCAGGGCATCGGTATGCTGCTCTTTTAATAACGGCCTTAATGACATTTCGAAACCATACAGGTCGGTATTAAAGCCTTCAAGCCTGAAATCATGGCCCTCAACACCTACTTCGCCGTTAAAGGCTGCCAGTACCGGGCTTTCTTTGGTGATGCGGATACAGTTTACCGCGCCGGCATTGCGGGCATCATGCTCTACCCAGTCTAAATACTTTAACACATTCTTTTTGTGCGGGACGGTAACGTTAAGCCCGCAAAGATTGGGGTGAGCGTCTAAAAGGTCCTGCAGGTCTTTAATGTGCTCAAGCGTGTACAGATCATATACCGCGTCTTTTATGTTCTCGTCTTCAAACTTTTGGGTGAAGTACTTCTTTGAAAATGAATGCGACAGCGGAAAACCAATAAGCCCGTATTGTTTCATGGTGTAATATTAGTAACAAACAACGAGGATTTTAAATTTATTGTATAAAGCAGTTAGTTGGGCATACCTTATACCCCTGCCGTCATCCTGTCCCGATGGCTATCGGGTTGTTTTAGGATCTTAAAGCGGCGATAGGGGCTGACAATATCCTTTGCTGCTGGTCCGAATGACACCGTCGCCTTAGCGTAACGGGTGTACCAAACTGAAGGTGTCCCGGTGATACATATTGATACACCTGTTTTTGTAATTGTTTGATAATTAATAAACTAATTCTGTGAAATTGCTTTCATGATACAGTTTGGCACAGATTTATTGATGTTTTTCAGGATAAATCAAGGACAAATACTGACAAAATAGCGCCACCATGGTTTAACAAAATATGCTATCGCAAGGGTTCCCGTTGAGAAGAAGGAAAAAAAATAAAAATATTTTTTAATTTACCGAACGTTTGGTAATATTGTATCGTGATTTGGAACGAAAGTAATATGGCTTTATCCGTTATAAATTAATTATAAGATGCGCAACAATAAAGTTGATCCTGAAAATGTAGACCAAAAGCTGTTTGAAATATTCCGCAGCGTAGGTTATGACGGTGCTTCAATGGAATCGCTTTCGCAAGCTACCGGCTTAAAAAAAGCCAGCCTGTATCACCGTTTCCCAAACGGGAAACAGGAAATGGCACAACATGTGCTAAAAAATGTAGAGCAGTGGATCAATGATAATATTGTAACTGTATTGGCAGATAAGGCTATCAGCCCTTCCATCCGGCTTAAAAAGGCAATCAGTTCACTGGGTAAACTATATAACAATGGGGCTAATAACTGCTTACTTCGCACCTTGTCTATCGGCCCTGATGCAGGCATTTTCAAAGAGACGGTTACCCATTGTTTTAACCTGATCACCCAAAGCTTTACCGAACTTTTAATTGAAGCAGGCTTACCTGGAAGTGAGGCTAAGAAAAAAGCAAATCTAATCAATCCTTTATTACAAGGGGCACTGGTGTTATCTGGTGCGACAGGCGATAATTCGCACTTTGAAAACTGCCTGGATAACATAGGGCAATTTTTACAGACCACCAACTAAGCAATTATTTTTTTAATAGATATAAAAAAGAAAATAAATATGATCTTATTATTTACCGAACGTTCGGTAAATAAATTAACAAATCAATAATTAAATAAACATGAAAACACAAACGCAACACAACTTTATCAAAATTAATGGAGTAAACATTTTTTACCGGGAAGCCGGTGATAAAAGCAAACCCACGCTGGTATTACTGCACGGCTATCCAACCTCATCACATATGTACAGGAACCTGATCAGCGACCTGTCTGACAGTTATCATCTCATCGCACCTGATTATCCCGGTTACGGCCGCAGCGAACAACCTGCCATTGCCGATTTTGCTTACACTTTTGAAAACTTTGCAACTATCGTAAAGACATTGCTGCAAGAACTTAACATTAACAAATACAGCTTGTATGTAATGGATTATGGTGCCCCGGTAGGCTGGCGTATCGCATCGGCTGCGCCCGAAAAAATTGAAACGCTGATCGTGCAAAATGGCTGCGCCTATGATGAAGGCCTGGAAGAGTTCTGGGACCCAATCAAGGCTTATTGGGCAGACCGCAACAATAAAACCGCAGAGGACACTTTGAGAACATTCCACAACGCCGACGGACTTAAATGGCAATACACCAATGGCGTGCCTGATACCGGCCTGATCAGCCCGGATAACTGGGAGATAGACCTGCGCCACCTGGAAAGGCCTGAGAACGCGCAGATCCAGCTTGATCTTTTTTATGATTATCGTACCAATGTTGATCTGTATCCCCAATGGCAGGAATATTTCCGAAAGTACAACCCTGAGATGCTGATAGTGTATGGTAAAAATGACTATATATTCCCGGCATCGGGTGCCGAGGCTTATAAAAAGGATCTAAAAAACCTTGAATACCATTTGTTTGACACCGGCCATTTCGCACTGGAAAGCCACGGTAATGAAATAGCCGGCATTATCCGTAATTTCCTGGATAAGAAAACTGGCGCTAAAAATTAAGAATGAAATTTCTGCACCCCATGCCTGCTAAACAGGCATGGGGTTTTTTGCGTGAAGTGGTTATCAAAATCTATATTTACCTGTAATAACAAATTATGGAAGATCATAAGCTTTATTTAAACCGATGCCTGGAGCTGGCACAACAAGCGGCATTAGCCGGGGAAAGCGCGGTAGGCAGCGTAGTTGTAAAGGATGGGAAAATTATTGGCGAAGGTTTTGAACAAAGCCGCCGTTTAAAAGATGTAACCCGGCATGCGGAGGTGGTAGCAATTTTAGATGCTTTACAAAATAATGGCTCATGCGAGGGAGCAACATTGTATTCTAATGTTGAGCCTTGTATCCTTTGTTCGTACGTTATCAGGCATCAAAAAATAGCACATGTGGTATTTAGTAAATATTGCGGAGAACTGGGCGGCACGATTGAACCTTTCAATATACTAACTACCGGCAAAATTAAAACATGGGGCGATGCGCCAGAAATAGTCATTACGAATTAAAAAACGAAACTCAATCATCATTTTGAACTTTTAACCTCACCCCTTGTTATACCCACATGAAAATTTACCAGCAGCAGATCAGGTTATCCCGGCGTAAACGGGGCTTTCACCTGATCACGGCCGAGGTATTGGATGCCCTTCCGCAGATCCGCGAACTGAAAAGCGGCATATTGCAGGTGTTTATTCAGCATACCTCGGCTTCGCTTACCATCAATGAGAATGCCGACCCTACCGTGCGCCGCGATTTTGAAACCTACTTTAACAAGGCCGTGCCCGAAAATGATCCTGATTATATCCATAACGACGAAGGTCCCGACGATATGCCGGCACACCTTAAAGCTGCGCTACTGGGCTGTTCGGTAACCATACCCATCAGCAACGGCCGCCTGGCGCTGGGTATCTGGCAGGGCATTTACCTGTGCGAACACCGCGACTACGGCGAAGCCCGCAACCTGATGCTTACTGCATGGGGTGTGTAACGTGGGCTGGGTGACGTAACACCATAATTAAAAAGATTGTCATTTCGAACGAGGAACGAGGAGAAATCTATACACTGCTCAGGCGGATAACTATCTATGTATAGATCTCTCACTATCGTTCGAGATGACAGCGTAAAAAAGCGGTGGGATTGTGCGATTCCCCTCTTGAGAGGGGTGAAGGGGTGTGTCCTGTCGCGCGTTTAAACACACCCCTGCAACCGCACAGTCGCCGCGCCCCCTCTCAAGAGGGGAGTTTTTTAAGCGGGATTTCCAAAATCTGGGTTTTAGTAAATATCAGGGCTGGGCGTAGCGCTGTTACGCTATCTTTTTGATCTGTTTGGTTTCGCCGGTTGCCATGGTGAGGCGGCCGTTGTAGATGCCCCCGGTTTCAACCAGTAAGGCGGCTGTGTCTATATCCCCGGTTATTTTGCCGGTGCTTTTTATCTCGAGCGATTGGGCTTTGATATTGCCCGCTATGATGCCGTAAACGATCAGTTCTTTGGTGGTAACGTTGCCGGTTATGATCCCTTTTTCGCCCAGTATCAGGCCTTCGCTTACCACTACGTCGCCGGTTACTTCACCGTCAATACGCACCACGGCAGGGGCGTTGATATTACCGGCTATAGTACAGCCTTCGCTAATTAAAGTCGATATGGTTTGCAGGTCAAGCGCTACTTTATCTTTTTTAGAAAAAACACCCATGGTATGCTCTGTTAATTAGTTGTTCAGGGTTAAAAATTTCACCGGGTTAATTGGTTTGCCGTCTTTACGTACTTCGTAATGCAGGTGTGTGCCGGTAGAGTGGCCGGTCGATCCAACCTCGCCAACCTTATCGCCTACAGCCACAGTTTGCCCCACCTCAACCGTAATGCGCGACAGGTGCCCGTACAGGGTTTCAAAGCCGTTGGCATGCGCCACACGTACGCATTTGCCGTAACCGCCATACCATCCGGCAGCTACTACACGGCCATTGGCGGTACATTTAGCTACGTCGCCGCGGTGACCTTTAAAGTCAATACCGGGATGGAACTCGGCATGGCCTGAGTCGAACGGATCACTGCGGTAGCCAAAGCTTGATGTCATGGAGCTGATGCGCGGATAACCCATCGGCGTAAAGCCCACTGCATTAACCAGGTGCGACAGGTAATCGTTATAGGCCATGTAAACTTCTTTGTCAGAAAGCTTGGCGCCTGCGGCATTGTTATCGCCACCTACAGATTTGGTCTGGAAGCCTTTCAGTCCGCGTTTTCTTAAATAATCGTTAATGCTTTTCAGTTTCGCCTCAATGGATTGGATATAACTTTGGGCGTTATTTTTAGAACCGTCTTTTTGCAGTTCGGCAGGGATCTTGCCTTTAAGGCTTACTATCTGGCTAAGCAGCAATTGTTTTTCGGCCTCTTGCTGCTGGCTTTTGTTACGCAAAAATATAATGGTGCCTACCAGTAATGTCAATATACCTAATAACCCAATTCCGTAATATTTTAAGTGATTAATGTGCCGGGTACGCACTTGTATGGTTTTAGCGCCTTGTTTATTTTTGTTTAAAATAACAATGGTGCTTACATCCTTTGGCTTAAGTTTCATTTATACTTATTACAATTAGGGCTTGCAAGTTATAAAAAGCCAAATACAAAACAACATTTTTTAAACATTTTAACATTTGCTTTGTATGGCTTTGTCAGCAAGGTGTTATTATTACGAATTTTGGGTTGTAACTGTTACCTATTTATTATTTTTGTATCTGTAATTTTGAAAAAAGACACATTATGATGTATCCTGAATATTTAGTGACCCCAATGCGGGAAGAACTTACCAGAGTTGGTTTTGAGGAGTTAAAAGATGCAGCCGCGGTAAAAAACGCTATTGAAAGCGAAGGCACCGTATTTGTAATGGTTAATTCTGTTTGTGGATGCGCTGCAGCTAACGCGCGCCCTGCTGCAAGAATGGCTACGCAAAATGAAAAGCATCCTGATAAATTTGTAACTGTTTTTGCCGGTATGGAAAAAGAGGCTGTTGATACTGCCCGTAACTATATGTTGCCTTACCCGCCGTCATCGCCTGCTATGGCTTTGTTTAAAGACGGTAAACTGGTACACATGATAGAGCGCCACCAAATTGAAGGCCGCCCTGCACAAATGATAGCAGATAACCTGGTAGGCGCGTTTGAGCAATATTGCTAATTAGTGATTAGAGGTTGGTGATTAGAGATTAGTTGCCGGTCCGCTATATCGTATAAAAGATAATTAAAAAGCGATAAGTAACCCTTATCGCTTTTTTGTTTTTGTAAATCACCCAAGCCTAATCTCTAATCACCAACCTCTAATCTCTAACTTGTAACATTTCCCCCGATCCCGCGTCTTAGATACTGAGTAAAAAATCTTAATTTCGCTTATCAACTGACTCATCATTTCAATGAAAAGAAACACACTCGCCGGTATAGCTGCCGGTATGGTCATTACTGCCGGCGCGCTAAGCCCGGTAATGGCGCAAACAACACCAAAGGCCGACGATCCGGCAATGAAGATCTACAGGGCTACCCAACCCCGTATCAATGACCTGGTACATACCAAACTGGATGTACGGTTCGACTACAAAAAGCGCTACCTCTACGGTAAGGAATGGGTTACCTTAAAGCCTCATTTTTATGCAACCGATAGCTTAAGGCTTGATGCCAAGGGCATGGATATTAAAAGCATCGCCATTGTAAAAAACGGCAAGAATATCCCGCTTAAATATAAGTACCAGGACAGCCTGAGTTTGGCTATTACCTTGGATAAAGTATATTATAACAATGAAAGCTATACCGTTTATATTGACTATACTTCAAAACCTAACGAACTGCACGTTAAAGGCAGCGCGGCCATAAACGATGCCAAAGGTTTGTATTTTATCAATCCTGACGGTACCGAAAAAGATAAGCCTACGCAGATCTGGACACAGGGCGAAACCGAAAGCTCATCGGCATGGTTCCCGACTATTGACCAGGGACAGCAAAAAACTACCGACGAGATCAGCATGACCGTGCCTGCAAATTATGTTACGCTGTCAAACGGCAGGCTGGCATCACAAAAGGTTAACGGCGACGGAACGCGTACCGATACCTGGAAACAGGAGCTGCCGCACTCGCCATACTTGTTTATGATGGCCGTGGGCGATTTTAAGATCTACAAAGATAAATGGCGCGATAAAGAGGTAAACTATTACCTGGAGCCAAAATACGCGCCTTATGCCAAAGAGATCTTTGGGATGACACCAGAGCTGATCGAGTTTTATTCTAAAACCTTGGGGGTTGATTTCCCTTGGTATAAATATTCACAAATTGTTGTGCGCGATTACGTGAGCGGCGCGATGGAAAATACATCGGCTACGCTGCATGGAGAATATGTGCAGGAAACACACCGCGAATTGTTGGATGCTTACTATGACCAGGGCCGCAGCACTATCGCGCATGAGCTTTTCCACCAATGGTTTGGCGATCTGGTTACTGCCGAAAGCTGGAGTAACCTGACGGTTAATGAATCATTCGCTGATTTTAGTGAAATGATGTGGGCCGAGCATAAATATGGCAAGGACGAGGCAGACGCGCATAGCTACACCGCTATGATGAACTATTTGGCTAACCCTGCTAACAAAGAAAAGAACCTGGTGCGTTTTCACTATAACGATAAGGAAGATATGTTTGACGTAGTTACTTATCAAAAAGGTGGCCGCATTCTGAACATGCTGCGTAACTATTTAGGCTACGACGCTTTTTATAAAGGCTTAGGCATCTACCTTAAAACTAACGCCTTTAAAGCAGGCGAGGCGCAACAACTGCGTTTGGCTTTAGAAGAAGCCAGCGGCCGCGACCTGAACTGGTTCTTTAACCAATGGTACTACGGCCATGGCAACCCGATCTTAAAGATCAGCTATAACTGGGATGACGCTGCTAAAAAAGAAACCGTTTACCTGCAACAAACCCAGGATGGCGATGGTTTCAAACTGCCAATGGCTATTGATATTTATGCCGGCGGTAAAAAAGTGCGCCACAACGTTTGGATGAATGATAAAGCCGACACGCTGACCTTTGCATCGGCAGTAAAGCCTGACCTGGTAAATGTTGACGGCGACAAAGTTTTACTGGCCGAAAAGAACGACAGCAAAACTTTACCTGAGTACGTTTTTCAATACTTTAACGCGCCGCTATACCTTGACCGTTTTGAAGCGATAACCAAAGCCACCCCTGAGCAAGGCGATGCCGGTGCCCGCAAAGTAATGCTGGCAGCTTTAAAGGATAAATACTATGGCCTGCGTATAAAAGCCATCCGTGGTTTAGATATGACCAATGATGATGTGCGTAATGCCGCTCAGCCGATATTATTATCATTAGCGCAAAGTGATGAGAACACTTTGGTACGTGCTGCCGCGATAAGCGTATTAGGTAAATTGAAAGCAGCGGGCATGCTGCCTACGTTTAAAGAAGCGGTAAAAAGCGAATCGTATGCTATACAGGGTGCAGCTTTAACAGCTATTTCAATGCAAGAACCTGCAGAGGCGTTGACCCTTGCTAAAGGTTTTGAAAAAGACAATAAAGGTGCCCTTACCATCGCGCTGATCCACACTTATGCAACTGCCGGTGGTGATGCCGAATGGCCGTTTGTTTACAAACAATTTACAGATGCGGGCATCCAGAATAAGTTTGCCATAATCAGGGAATTTGCAGGGATGACAGGCGCTGTTAAAAAGCCGGAGTATGCACAGCAAGGTATAGCGGCCATAAAAGACGCCGCCATAAAATACAAAATGTATGGCGTTGCGGACCCGCTTACTACCATGCTTGAAGGAATAAAAACGCAACGCACCCAAATGGGAGATACCGCATCAGCAACTGCTGTTGACGATGCTATAAAAGAGATCAATAAGTAATAATAATTAACAGATATCAAAAAAAGGGGATGCCGGGATGGTATCCCTTTTTTTGTTAAATGTGTTAAATAATTAGGAAACAACAGATCAGCGTTTTAACTTAGTATATCAACCTGGATAATATGAAAATACTTGTTTTAACTTTAGTGCTGGTGGGCGGCTTATTGTCGGCTAATGCCCAGCAATTGACTATCTCGCCAAAAAATAAATTGTCGGCAGATAAAAATATTTTTAAGCTGGATACCACTTACAATAAACTATTTAAAGGCGACCTTACATCGCCGCTTACGTTAGCCGCAGTTCCCGCAATAGAACCAAACATATCAAGAACCACCGCTATCAATTTTTACAGCAACAATATGGACAACATGCCTGTAGCCAGATTGAATAATACAGACGCGGGTATGCCTATTGTCAAAACAGACAGAACGGCTTATACCATGCCGGTAGCGGGTAAAAGCCAGCCTTCAATATATTACATGCAGCAACCTAAGGAAGTTATTGTTCAGCAGAACGTCAGGCCGTAAGCAGATATTAGAAATCCTTATTCAATAATTTCTCTAACTCGGCAAAGCTGATATTCATTTTTACCTTGCCTTGTTTGGCGTATGAGATCTCGCCGGTTTCTTCAGATATGATGATCGCGGTAGCTTCGTTGGCCTCGGTAACGCCAATGCCGGCCCGGTGGCGCAATCCAAATTGAGGGGGCAGGTCAACCTTATCCGTCAACGGTAAAATACAACTGGCCGACTTGATCTTGTTTTCTGCAATAACCACAGCGCCATCATGCAGCGGGCTTGTTTTCTGAAAGATACTTTCTAATAAACGTTTTGATATTTTAGCTTCAAGTACCTCGCAGCTGTTTTGGTAAAACTGCTCGTCGTAATATTTGGCAAATACAATTAAAGCACCGGTGCGGGTCTGTTTTAAGATCTTGCAGGCATCAATAATAGGTTTAATGCGGGCATAGTTATTCTTTTCTGCCTGGGCTTTACCAAAAAAGTACTGCCACCAGGCTTTATTGCGCTGCAGCGATGCGTTTTTGCCTACCAATAATAAAAAACGCCTGATCTCCTGCTGAAATACCACCACGACTATAATTACCCCGACATCCCTGAAATAACCCAGGATCTCGGTAAGCATTCGCATTTTCAGCGCCTCAACTATAAAATAAAGGCCATAGATTATGCCCATCCCTATCAGGATATTTACGGCAATGGTACCGCGTATCAGGTTATAAAGCTGGTATATGATAAAAGCTACCAGCAGGATATCCAGGATGTTAGGTAGCGTAATTTTAAAAAGGCTGAAGTCTAAACCGTGCATTCACGAAGTTAATGTTTAGATGCGAGATTTGGATGCGGGATGTACGACGAAAATAGCTCTTGACACCTGTATGTCAATTCGGTATTCAGAAACAGTGACGTATTATAGCAATTATCCCAGATAAGGGCCGCCCGGTACACCCCAATCCCATTTTGGCATGGGCATATCGGGGTCTTCATCTACGTTGTCTAAATTTGAGTTGAGTACGGCTATCCTCGTACCCCATTCAAGGTAAGCCAAAAACGCCGACCGAAATTCAGGGTCATCTGGCAGTTGTAGCTGATCTGCAGTTTCAAGTAGCAACTCCATCCAGCGTTTGCGGTGCTGTTGGGTTAAGTGTTTAGCCAAGTGCTTTTGTATCATTTGGAAATGACTACCTTCTGATTCGCTGTATAACTTAGGCCCGCCCAAAACTTCGGCAACAAAATGTGCTACGTGCAGCCGGTGCTGTGGCGACATATGTTTAAATACCGGTTCTAAAATATCATCGGCCAGCACCTTGTCATAAAACCGGTCAAACAGTTTTTCGAAAACGGCCATGCCCCCGGCCCATTCAAACAATGATGGTACCGCTGGTTTGTTATTGTTTTCCATATGATGATGATCTATGCCTCTTTCTTTTTCGGAAAGATAAGCGATGCTACAACACTGATCACTAAGATAGCTAATATTACCAATAATGAGCGGCCCGTGGTTAAGCCTATCTGGTCCACATAATTAGCGGCCAGCATTTTTAGCCCAATAAAGGCAAGCAATACCGCGAGCCCCACTTTAAGGTAATGGAACTTATCAATAATATTCACCAATAAAAAGAACATGGAACGCAGGCCCATGATGGCAAATATGTTGGAGAAGAATACGATGTAAGGATCTTTTGTTACTGAAAATATTGCGGGGATAGAATCAACCGCGAAAACAAGGTCGGTCACTTCAATGATCAGCAGCACTAAAAAGAGGGGAGTGATCAGTTTTTTCTTGTCGATTTTAACAAAGAACTTATTGCCCTCAAATTTTGGGTGGACCGAAAAATACTTTGAAGCCAGTTTTACTACTTTATGATTTTCGGGGTCTATCTGTTCTTCCTGGTTACGGTTGATGAACATGGTAACGCCCGTATACACCAGGAAAGCGCCGAACAGATACAAGATCCAGTGGAACTGCTCGATCAACGCCGCGCCAACAAAAATGAACAGGAACCGCATTACCACCGCGCCAATTATCCCCCAAAGCAATACTTTATGGTAGTATTTAGGGTTAACAGAAAACGCGGTAAAAATAAGCACCATCACAAAAATATTGTCGACAGATAAAGCATACTCAACCACATAGCCGGTAATAAACTCAAGGCCCAGGTTTTTACGGTACAGCGCCAGGCTGCCTGCAAAATCATTGGGGTTTAATTGCAGGTGATGAAAATGCCTTTCGTTTATTTCCTTTAACACCGCAAAGCTGTCCACATGGTGCAGCAGATCGCCAAAATTTAAGATAAGTACATAAAAGCCAAGCGCGAAGGCAACCCATACGGCGCTCATAAACCCGGCTTGCTTCAGGCTAACCGGTTTATCAGATTTGCCAAACAAGCCCAGGTCGGCAGCCATCATGATAAAAATGAAGACTAAAAATCCGGCAATAAATAAGAGTTCGTTTGTCACTATTTGTCGCGTTCTGTGGTAAACCTAACCAGTTGTTCCAATCCCCGGCGCGAGTCGCTATCCGGGAAAGTATTTAATATCTCAAAAGCTTCGTCCCGGTATTTTTTCATCTGGGTTTCGGCATATTGCAGGCCCCCGGTTGTATTTACAAAATTAATGATGTCGGCAATTTTCTCCGGTTCGTCATTATGGTTCTTAACCAGGTTGATCATCCGTTTTTTATCCGCCGCGCTGCAATTGTTTAATGAATAGATAAGCGGTAAAGTAACTTTCTTTTCTTTGATGTCTATGCCCAAAGGTTTACCAACATCATCCGTGCCAAAGTCGAACATATCATCTTTGATCTGGAAAGCGATACCTATCTTCTCGCCAAAGAGGCGCATCTTTTCTATCGTTTCATCATCGGCCCCGCCCGATGCCGCCCCGCAGGCACAGCAGGCAGCAATTAATGATGCTGTTTTTTGGCGGATAACTTCGTAATAAACAGTCTCGCCGATATCCATACGGCGCACTTTTTCTATTTGCAGTAATTCGCCCTCGCTCATTTGTTTTACCGCTTCTGATACGATCTTAAGCAATTTAAAATCGCCATTATCGATAGACAGTAACAGGCCTTTGGACAGCAGATAATCGCCAACCAAAACGGCTATCTTATTTTTCCATAAAGCGTTGATAGAGAAAAAACCACGGCGCTGGTATGAATTATCAACCACGTCGTCATGCACCAGGGTAGCGGTGTGCAACAGCTCAACCAAAGCGGCGCCACGGTGGGTAGCCTCATTGATACCGCCACAAATACTTGCCGAAAAAAAGACGAACATCGGCCGTATTTGTTTGCCTTTGCGTTTAACAATATAATGGGTAATACGATCAAGCAACGGTACTGAGCTTTGCATAGAGGCTTTAAAGCGCTCCTCAAAAACGTCAATATCAGCAGCAATGGGTTTTTTGATCTCGTTGATGCTCAACATTAAAATTGCACGGACTTTTTATAAGCCAAACTTTTTGTTTGGTAATTGCAGCAAACATAAGCTAAAAAACTTTATCTGCATTTATCACCATAAAAATTTTGACGGCAATTAAACCAATTTGCGTTTAAACACTCATATTGATACACTGACATTACAACCGCGACGTAATTAAGTGGTAATATAGTTTTTGGTTATTTTTTATATGAGCGAAGCATTTAACGGGTGCTTCGCTTTTTTTATGGGCGGCATGCAATATTATTTTACCTTTGCAATCCACTTATACGGAGAGGTGTCTGAGTGGTCGAAAGAGCACGCCTGGAAAGTGTGTATACGCCAAAAGTGTATCGAGGGTTCGAATCCCTCCCTCTCCGCAAATCGATTTTATTGCCTGGCGTAGCCGGGCATTTTGTTTTAAGGTGTTGCCAAACATAGTTTGTGCATATAATAACGGCGAGAAAATTTCAGTGCCTTGTTTTTTTGGGTAACTGATTATTTACGCGTGTACACGCAAATAACAGTTGCAGATAAGTGTAGTTACCTTAAATTTACAAACTTAGTTAACTATTGAAAAATGAAAATAAAATCTATCGTAATGATACTGGCGGCTGCTATGCCGGTAATGAGCCTTCACGCACAGGACAATCTTGTTAATTCCCTTAAAAACAATAAAAGTGATAGTAGCAAACAAAGCTTTCATTTTACTAATGTAATTGATCTTGCTAATACCTCTGTAAAAAACCAGGGCTCGTCAGGCACCTGCTGGAGTTATTCAACCAATTCGTTTTTGGAGTCGGAGATGATCCGCATGGGTAAACAACCGGTCGAACTGTCTGAGATATATACCGCCCGCTGTGCTTATGTAGAAAAAGGCATCAATTACGTACGTATGCACGGTGCGGTGAGCCTGGGCGACGGCGGCGAACCTCATGACGTGATCAATATGTACCGCAAATATGGTGCTGTACCTAAGGCTGATTATTCAGGTTTGAATTATGGAACCACAACTAACAAATTTGGCGAACTGAGTGCCATTATGGAATCCATCCTGAAAGCGGTAGTAACCAACCCTAATGGCGAACTTACGCCTAACTGGTTGCAGGCTTACACAGGCGCCATTGATGCCTACCTGGGAAAGGTGCCTGCGCTATTTACATATAATGGTAAAGCCTATAACCCGCAAACCTTTGCACAACAGGTAGTGGGTATCAACCCTGATGATTATGTGGAGTTCGGTTCTGAAACTGATCATCCTTACTATCAGAAATTTGTATTGTTGGTGCCTGATAACTGGGCATTCGGCTCGGTGTATAACCTGCCGCTTAATGATGTTACCGATGTAATTGATAATGCCCTGAAAAATGGTTATACGGTAGAGTGGTCGGCTGATGTATCTGAAAAATACTTTAGTTGGAAAAACGGAGTAGCTTATGTTCCTCAAAAACAGGGTGACGCGATGACCGAAGAAGAGCGTAATACTATGTTTGACGGCCCGAAACCTGAATTGGATATTACGCCTGAAATTCGCGAAAAAGCATTCGATAACTACACTACAACTGATGATCATGGTATGCACATTGTAGGCCTTGCAAAAGACCAGAATGGTAAAGAATATTACCTGGTAAAAAACTCATGGGGGCCAAGCAATGACTACAAGGGCTACTTATATGTAACCAAAGCCTATGTACGCTACAAAACCACTAACTTTTTATTGAACAAAAACGCAGTGCCTAAAGCAATCAGAGAAAAAATAGGGTTTTAAGCTGATCGATCTTTTCACTCATCCAAACAAAACCTCATGTTTTAGGCTGCTGCCCGAAACATGAGGTTTATAGTAAAAAAGTGTGCTTAATTGGGTATGTAAACCGTTATCTCACCTGCAAGATATTGGTTATCAAATCTATTCGAAGGGATTGCAAACCCTTCCACTCCCCGCAATAGTAAGTGTTCTGATGGGGCCCATTTACTCCGCAAATTTAGAAAGATATATAGCAGCCGGCAGCAATCGTGCTGTGCTCGCCGCAACATTCAAATTTCCGGATCTTTTTAATTTCGTACGATTTAAACTTTAACACTTTAAAACCCTGTTTTAACAGTTTTTAACGCGGACTTATCAAACCAATTATATATTTTAGCCTACCATTACATCAATACCTTAACACATTTACCTGAGTCCGTTTATACGGGCATACCTTATGAACAAATTTTCTTTACTGGTACTATTCCTGCTGTCTTTTTCTTTATCGGCATTGGCGCAACGCGGCTCAATTAAGGGTATGGTTGTGGATTCTGTAACCAAGGCACCTATAGAGCATGCAACCATCGCCATTGTGAATGCAAAAGATACCTCGCTGGTGGCTTATACGCTAAGCCAAAAAGACGGTACATTTAAACTTACGGCACTACCTGTTGACATAAGTAACCGGGTGGTCATATCCATTATGCGGTATGCCACTTACCGCAAAATGCTTAAACTAAAGCCCAATGTGATGACCGATCTGGGGCAAATAGCTTTAAGCGCCAAAAGCTTGCAGGAGGTTGTGATAAAAGGCGAACGTACCCCTATCGCCGTAAAAAAAGATACGATAGAGTTTAATGCCGAGGCCTTTAAAACCCGGCCAAACGCCGTTGTTGAAGACCTGCTGCGCTTATTGCCCGGCGTACAGGTTAATTATGACGGAACCATCCTGGTAAATGGCAAAAAGGTGAACAGGCTGTTAATTGATGGTAAGCGCTTTTTTGGCAACGACCCCAAAGTAGCCACCAAAAACCTTGACGCGGACATGCTGGATAAGATCCAGGTTTATGATGACCGTGAGGATGACCCCGACCATAAACTGGCCGACAAAGATGTAGGCAAGGTGATCAACCTTAAAATGAAGAGCAAGATCAAGAAAAGCACTTTGGGGAAAATTTACGGCGGCTTAGGTACGCGCGACAGGCACCAGATAGGCGGGATATTGAGCAATTTCAGGGATACGCTGCAGGTTAGTTTGATAGGCCTGTCAAACAATCTTAATTCGACAGGTTTTTCGCAGGATGAATTGTATACCATGGGCGGGTTTAACCGCTCGCAAACCGGCCAATACTATGACGGTACTTTTGGCGGACAAAACTGGGGCGGGGGGATACAAAGTATTACATCAGGCGGGGTAAATGTTAACAATGACTACGGCGAAAAGCTGCGGATGAATTTTACCTATTTCTATACAGGCACCAACACGGTTAATACCAATAAAGGCGAAACGGAACAAACCACAGATCAAACCGTAATCGACTCTAAATACCAGGGTAATAATAAAAACACCAACAGGAAACAGGCCATAAGCGCTACCATAGAATGGAAACCCGATACCAACATGCGGATCGTTTACACGCCATCGGTAAATTTTCAAAACAGCCCAAGCAACTATCTGTATACCGGTAGTTCGGCTAACTTACAGGGGCCAATAAGCTCGTCTAACGTTAGCCAGTCAGGTAGTTCAAGCGGGGAGAACTTTAGCCATAACTTTATGTTTTATCATAAGCTGGGGCACAAGGGCAAGTCTATCACCATAAACCAATCAATAACTTTAAGTAATGATAACCCTTACAGTTATTCGCTGCAGGATGTCAGGTCATATGTGTCATCGGTACCGACACAGTTATTGGACAGGTATGATGGCGAGCGGACCTTGAACAATACCTTCGGTATGAGCATTAACTATTATCATCCTTTTACCAAAAAAATCATAGTGGAGCTAAATACCAACAGCAGGTATCTGGTAGTAGGCAGCAACGCATCTGTTTTTGGCAAAGATAACGCCACCGGCCAGTACAGTTTGTTTAACGATACGCTGAGCAAGAGACTTGTGCGGCATTGGTTTTTGCAAAACATTAAGCCGGTATTTACCTATAAATTCAAGGACGACATCAACGTAAAGTTTGGCCTTGACTTTGAAATTCAAAACATAACCAACTACTTTAATATTGATACGGTAAGCAACATCAATAAAAAGTATTACTTTTTATTCCCATCGTTAGAGGTTAACATTAAAGGCTTTTCTACAAGCTACTCCGAATATTATGAGGTGCCTTCTATTGACAACCTGGTGCCTATAACCAGGATCTATAGCGCGTTTTACAGGGTGACCGGCAATCCCGATCTGATCCCGAGCAGAAAGCATGATTTCAGGATCAATTATTATAAATACAACAATGACAAGCAGCTTAATTATAATGTTTACGGCGGCATGACGTTGACCCAAAACGCAATGATATCAAAAACTACTATTGATGCAGTGGGCGTGCAAACAACCAATTACGTAAACCGCGACAATGGAATAAGCAGTTATTTTGGGGGCAGCTTTGGCAAGCAGTTTAAGGCAAGGCAAAAGTGGCAGATAGGCCTGAGTAATAATTTTAATGGCGGTATTTATAAATCAGCATTCTTTTTGAATGCGGACGAAGGGCTACAATACAACTATAACTTCAGTACCACCCAAAATGTAAACTTTAACTATGGATCGATACTTAGCTTTAACACCAATTACCGGTTCGATATCTCATCAACCCAATACAAAGAGGTTAAATATGCTGCGGTAAATACATTAACGCACACGGTTGGCAGTGACATCAGCCTGCGTTGGCCGGCACATTTTATTTTTGATGCCAAATACAATTACAACTATCGTCCGCAGATAGGGCCGGGCTTTCAACGGTCAAGTAATATTGTAGACCTGGCCGCAACCTGGTTGACATTTAACAAAGATCGCGGGCAGTTTAAGCTATCGGTTTATGACCTATTCGACCAGAATATCACCATATACCGATATGCCGGGCAAAACTCTGTCAGCACATCAGAACAGCAGATCCTGAAACGTTATTTTATGCTTACTTTCCAATATAAGATAACATCCTACAAATCAAAATGACGTGTTGACACTGTTAAGCATCGTACTATTAAATTCAATTAATTAAAGTCACTTACTTCTTAAAAGAAAACTTAATACTCCTTGGCAATGGCGATATATTGTCAGAAGGGAATGAAGTTATGGTAGCGCCGTTAAGAGTTAATTGCGTAAGATATTTATCAGAGTTTACACTTGTTTCTGCAGTAAGTGTGCCTGTTGATGTTGTTTTATCCAGGTTGATCATGGTATAGTTAACACTGCTTAACAAATTCACAGAGTTTTTACCATAATTTAAGTACTTATCAATATTTGAAATTGTATTGTTTGAAAATATAGGAGCAAATAATGAAACAGGGCTGTTGATCTTAACGGCCGTATTATAGCTAAAATCATATTGCCGGGTTATTGCCCCATCTGCTGTATTTGATAGAGCGTACTTTGTATAATTGCCATTTTTTACCTCGTAATTAATAACAGAAAACGTAGTCTCCGGGTTGCCGACTACGTTGAGCGACATGGTAACTTTACTTAAATAACCGTTCGGGTCGTAGCTGTAGCGTTGGGTTTGTATAAAATCAGTTCCATGTTGTATTTCTTCTATAGTGTGCATTATTACACGCCCTTCACTATCCAAAGTATATTTGTCCTTTACAGGAGAGTTTAAAGATATTTCGCTGCCGGAGTAGGTAAAGCCAATCCGGTTTGTTATTTGTCCGTTCTCATCATATGATATTATAGAATCTATCTTCCATGCGCTGTTGTATTTAATCGAATCAGATACATATTTTTTATTGATGGCAAGTTCACCCCATTGATAGCTTACATTGTTTACAGTCAATATAGCTGTTGATGGGGATTCGTTATGATCTTTCTTGCAGGACGTTAAAGCTATTGCTGCAAAAAAAATTGCCAGGCAGTGTTTTAAGTTTTTTTGCAAGATCAGTTTAATTAATTTGGCGTTAATAGCCGGTGTGGTTAAGTATTTCATAGTGTAATAAGGTTAATGATAATCTAATTACGACAGATATTGATATTTATTATACCTGACTGAAATAATAACCTAAGCTTACAAATAACTTAACCACCACTGCTTGTGCTCACGCTTATATTTCATGAACCATCTGCATGGGAAATAAAGAATAAACACCACGCTAAGCCATATTACATAAACCCATCCTAAGGACAGCCCCGGGTTTTGCGGGCCGAAAAACCCCTGCGGCAAGGGTACTATTAAACCGATGATTATATTTAACAGGTGGATGAGGTATAAATGCAGGATATAGTAAAAAAGCGGCACGCGGCCGTAAACCACAAATATGTCGGTAAGTTTATTGCTTTTGCCCTCAACCCATGCCAGGAACAACATGCCCGGCCCAAGGGTGATCAATAAATAATCAAGCGATGGCGGGTATTTGGTTACATTGATAAATGACAGTATGGTACGATGGATATTACCCTGGTAGGTCCAGGTAGTAGCATCGCCATAAAAGGCAAAATACCTGATCACGATAAACAACGCAATTGCCGACAGGCCAAGTACTGTAAGGATCTTTTTACGTTTGGCGGCATCTATGGTAAATAAAGTACCGAAACTGTAGCCCGCAGCCATAACACCTATCCACGGGATAAGCGGGTATAGTACAAAGAAGTTGATCGGGCCTAAATGCACAAAGCCCTGTACATGCAATAATGTCCATTCTGTTTTTTCGGCGGGAGTGAAGCCGGCGGTATTGACATGGTCGAATAAGTTGTGGCCGAAGATCAGCAACAATCCAAAAGCGGCTATTAACGGTACCGGCAGGTATATCAAAAACGCCAAAACCATCATGCTGATACCTATTGCCCATATCACCTGTAAAAATTCGCCGGCGCCCCAGCCGACGCTAATAACAGTTATTTCCAGTATAATCAGCCATAAGCCCCGCGATAGCAAAAATCTAAAAGCCTCGCCCTTGGTTTTACCCCGCTTGAGCGACAGAAACGCGCCCGTACCTGCCAGAAACACAAACGTAGCGGCGCAATAGTGCGTAATAAACCGGGTTAAAAATAATATTGTCGACGCGCGGGTAAGATCAGTTGGCTCATAAGGCAGCGACATAAAGAAATCGCGGGTATGATCAAGCGCCATAATAGCCATTACAAGGCCGCGCAATATATCGATTGAATCTATACGCTTTTTAGGGGTTTCGGCAAGCAGGTTCATGTTAAGTAAATTATGAACCTAACATAATCATAATCTGTGGATTATGCGCTATAGTAAAAGAGCCATGCCGAATTATTTTCGGGCATGGCTCTTTAAGATGCTGAAACAAGTTCAGCATGACACTCTTTGTATTAGTTTGTGGCTGTAGTTGCCGCGGCATGTGCCGACAGATCAAAAGGTACCACTACCTTAAAGCTTATGTTACGGCCCATGTTGTAAATACCGCGTTGTACACCGGGTGCGGTGTACTGGTTATCAAAGTATTTTAAACGGCTCATGTTTGATTGATAGTTTACATTAGCCAGGTTAGTACCCTCAATAAATAGTTCAACTATCTTTTTGCCGGCAGCATTAACCAGGTTGCCGCCTAAGCCCGCGCTTAACAGGTTATAGCCTGCGGTATAAGTTTCTGTACCGTAGGCAGCAAAAAAGCGGTTCTGCGCGCTGTAGTGGTCAAAACCTACAAAGGCATAAATGTTTTTAATGGATGATAAGCCTTTAGCAAACGTACCGCGCAATTCTGAGTGGGTATGCAATGGTGGTATAAACGGCAGGTATTTTAAGCTGTCGGCAACTTTGCCGCCGTTACCCAGGTTAGTGCCGTAGGTTAAAGCTAACGAGTTTTCAAAATGCAGCCATGAGGTAGGGTGGATATCCAGGCTAAACTCGCCGCCGTTAATGCGGGCCTTGCTTTGGGTGTAAGTAAATATGTTATACAACGGAAATGCCGGGTTAACCGCCGGGCTGCCATCGGTATTTAATACCTGTTGCTGGTAGATGTAGTTTTCAATATTGTTGTTAAACAACTCTACACTTGCAGATACATTAGGCAATGACAGGAATGCGCCGATATCTTCCTGCACGCTAAACTCTGGTTTGAATGAGCTGTTACCAACATGGTAGATCTGCGAACCCGGGTCGGGGCCGTTGGCCGATAACTCTGCGATACTTGGCGCCCTGAAGCCACGTGATATATTGGCTTTCAATAAAAACTCGTCGGTGAAGTTGTAGGTAGCACCAAAACTGCCCGAGAAACCACTGAATGTTTTGTTTAAAGCATCAAACTGTTTTATTACGCCTGCGGCAGATGTATTGCCGCCGGTATATAACTGCGGATATTTGCCGCTAAGGGTATCGATATAAGCTGCCTGTCCGTTAAACGAACGGCTGTCATACCTTGCACCGGCAGACAGGTCAAGCTTGCCGAAACTCTTTTTTAACATAGCAAAAGGGCCGATATCAAACTGGTGGTAAGCCGGTATCGGGAAATCGGTAGCATCGCCAATGGTATTGTTTTGGTATTGGCCATTTACGCCGAAGGTAGTTTCATAACCATCGCCAAAAGCCTGGTTATACTTAACATCATACGTATAGGTGGTTAAGTGCAGGTTAAGGCCTGCAATATCCGCGTCTTCCGGGTGGGTAAACTCGCGCCTGTGGCTAAACTGGTAGCCTAAATTAACAAACAGGTTTGCGCCGTTACCCAATATAAAATTGCTGTTGTTATAAATGCGGTAAAGCTGTACGTGCTGATGCAGAACCGGGATGTTATATGAATTTAATTCAGACGCTGGCACTATAGCCCGAACAGCGTCATCCTCTGTTATTTGTTTGGTGAATTTGCGCGATATCGAATCGCGGCTACCGTCAGGGATGGCCTGCTGGTCGTCAAACAATGACGCGTTGAAATAAGAGTATCCCCATGATTTATTAAGGCCTACCATTAAACGCGCGTCTTTTTCTTTATAGTTTGTGGCGTAAACGCGGCCGTCATGCTGGTTTTGGTAATCTTTAGCTTCTTTGGCTGATAGTACGGTTCCCCATACCAGGCCATTATTATTACCCTGTAAGCGTAACGAGTTGTTGAACAAGCCTTCATTAGTGCCGTAGGTTGCCATAACAGATCCGGCTATGGTGCCTTCAGGCACAGGTGGCGGCGATATTAAGTTCACAACACCGCCTATAGCGTCCGATCCGTAAGTTAAACTTGCCGGGCCCTTAATCACTTCCACGCGGTCTATCGAGTTTTGATCAACCTCAACGCCATGCTCATCACCCCATTGCTGGCCTTCCTGGCGGATACCGTCCATCAGAGTAATAACCCGGTTATAGCCCAGTCCATGGATAAATGGTTTTGAAATGTTTGGGCCGGTAGTTACCGCGCTTACACCGGGCAGGTTGGCTATCATATCGATAACGTTACCCGCTGCAGATCGCTGGTCGATGAACGCTTTGCCGACCGCGGCCATGGGTATCGGGCTCTTTTTTAGTTCGGTAGCACGGCTTACCCCGGTTATTACTACCTCGCCGGCCTCGATAGATGAAGCCTGTAGTTGGATGTTAAGCTCGGTTGTTTTTGAAAAATCTACTCTTTGTGATACGGTCGAGTATCCCACGTAACTAACCTGTACCAGGTAAATTCCTTTTGATAAATGATTTAATACAAAGTTACCGTTCGCGTCGGTTACGGTACCGGTTTTCAGATCGGGGATGCTTATGGTGGCGCCTATAATTGGCGAGCCATCTTTTTTGTCGGTTACTTTACCTGATAGCGTACCTATGGCATTGTCTGCTTTTGTGATAACAGTATTTGCCAGCAGAATAAATAACAGGCCTATTAATTTTATATGATACTTCATTTGGGGTTTATGTTTTTTATGTATGGCAATTCCTGTAATTTTTAGAATTGCTGCATACCTGTTGCTCTTAAAGTTGATTTGTTTCTGAGCCGTAAACGGCCGGTGTAATTTAGCAGGATGCAGAAACCGGCGGAGCGCGCCCGGCTGATAGTATCAGCGCAATACTGATAAAAGCATAATTATAAACACGGTAAAAATGCTTTGTAACAATATTGGGACTAAAATAAGTGTAGTGGTTAATTACCGCGTTTGTGTGGTGCATGGCATCGCACATAGAGCATTTTTCCTGCACAATGGTGCGTGCCTGGTTCTTTGCGGTACTTTGTGTTTTATAGTTGTCGCCGGCAAGGATTTTATGCTGGTGAGCATAAATCATTCCCTGTCCCGCTATAAAGCAGATCAATAACAGCCACGAGAAAAAAATATTTGCTTTGTTCCTTTTCAAAACCGGTAGCGCGTTTTACTAATCTTGCGCAAAATTAAGCATAAAAAAGTAAAATCTGCACTCAAAAGCAATATAGTTGCAATAGTAATTGTATTTCGACTATAAATAGCACAACCCACGGCGTATATTTGCTGCATGACACCGGCAGAGATCAATAAGAAATGGAATGAATTGCAAGACCGCATAGCACGTGATTTTGATAGCGATAAGCCCGATGTAAAGGTAATGTTGTTTTTAATTGGCGTGCAGGAGTTAGGGCAGGGGCCGCGCAAATTCAGCAAACGGCAAAAAGAAGAATTGATGCATATTGCCAACTGCAAGCTGTTTAGCATGATGGGTTTTTATGAGCTGGAAGGGCTTGACCAGGACGGTTGGCCGCATTGGAAATTGATAAAGACCATCCCCAATTATACGTTGCTTGAGCAGGAATTGCTGATAAAATCGTTGATAATTAACTATTTTGAGGAAGAAATTAATTAACCCTATGAAAAGACTTTTTACGCTGGTTATTTTACTGACTACGCTTACCGCCTTTGCAAAACCGCCTAAAAACCAATATGTACGGATCAGTACAAGCTATGGAGATTGCATTATCCGTCTGTATAATGAAACGCCAAAACACCGCGATAACTTTATAAAACTGGCTAAAAAAGGGTTTTATAATGGTACGCTGTTTCATAGGGTGATACAAAATTTTATGATCCAGGGTGGCGACCCGGACTCGAGGGATACTAGCAAGAACAAACCAGGCGCGGAGTTGGGCAACGGCGATGTTGGTTATACCGTCCCGGCCGAGTTTAATGACAGCCTGTACCACAAACGCGGTGTGCTTGCCGCCGCGCGCGATGATAACCCGGCCAAAGCATCAAGCGGTTGCCAGTTTTATATTGTAGAAGGTAAACGCCTTACAGATGAAGATCTGGATAAATTGGTGCAGGGCCGTTTAAAGGGACGTGCCATACCTGCGGCACAGCGCGAGGTTTACAAAACAGTTGGCGGCACGCCGTTCCTAGATCAAAACTACACCGTGTACGGCGAAGTGGTAACAGGCATAGAAATGGTTGACCGCATTGCCGGCGTAAAAAAAGATGAACGCGACCGCCCGCTGCAAAATGTACCCATGACGGTTACCGTACTTTCAAAAGGTGAGTGTAAGGATCTGGATAAAATTCTTAGCCCCCCAACCCCCTGAAGGGGGAGCAATTGATAGCTTATTTATTATTCACTATATATTTACAACAAAAAATTCCCCCTTTAGGGGGTTAGGGGGCATGAAAATAATCACATACAACGTTAACGGTATCCGCTCTGCGATGAACAAAAACTGGCTGGCCTGGCTGCAGGCTACCGATGCAGATGTAGTTTGCCTGCAGGAAATTAAAGCCACACCCGATGTGCTGACCGACCTGCACCTGGTTGAGGCATTAGGTTACCAGCATTACTGGTTCCCGGCAGAGAAAAAGGGTTACAGCGGTACGGCTATTTTAACCAAACGTACACCTAATCATATCGAGTACGGCTGCGGTATCCCTGATTTTGACCGCGAGGGCCGCAACATCCGGGTTGATTTTGATGAAGTATCAGTGATGAGTGTCTATTTCCCATCGGGCTCAAGTGGCGATGACAGGCAAGCCTTTAAATTCAGGTTTTTGGATGAGTTTGGCAAATACCTCACTCTGTTAAAGGTTGAGCATCCTAAATTGGTTATCTGCGGCGATTATAATATTTGCCATCGCGCTATCGATATCCATAATCCAAAATCAAACGCCAATTCATCGGGTTTCTTACCCGAGGAACGGGAGTGGATGGAAAACTTTATGGAGTCGGGGTATATAGATACCTTCCGTCATTTAAATAAAGAACCGCATAATTATACATGGTGGAGTTTCCGCGCCAATGCCCGCGCCAAGAACCTGGGCTGGCGTATCGATTATACCCTGGCGAGTAAGGAATTGGAGGATAACATCAAACGCGCGGCCATCCTGCCCGAAGCAAAACATTCGGACCATTGCCCGGTACTGCTTGAACTGGCGTTTTAATAGCAAACAAATTAATGTAATTTTACGTCCGCAATAAAATAACCACGTGACATTAACCGCCACATCTGCTTCTGACCTACCCGGACTGGCAACGCAACTAATAAACTATGCCGGCAACAGCCGTATTTTTTTATTTAATGGCGATATGGGCGCCGGTAAAACTACTTTTATAAAATCAATATGTGCCGCTTTGGGCGTTAAGGATGGCGTAACCAGCCCGACATTCGCCATTGTAAATGAATATGCCGGTGCTGCTGATAAGATCTATCATTTTGATTTTTATCGCCTCAAAACCCAAACCGAAGCTTTGGACATGGGGGCCGAAGAGTATTTTTATTCGGGCCATTATTGTTTTATCGAATGGCCTGAAAAGATCCCGGATATGCTGCCCCTACACTACATCAGCGTAAGCATAAAAGTTCTTGCCGATGGCGCGCGGCAAATATCTGTTGAAAAAAACTGATCTATTTTTCATATCTTCATAGTCCATAACAAAACAGTATGAGTTCAGGGAAATACAGTGGGTTTTCAGACGTTGCAAAGCAGGCAATGATGCAACCCCAGGAGTCGATGCTTGAGGTTAAAAACAAAAAGAATAAACTTTATATCGGCATACCAAAGGAAGTATCCTTCCAGGAAAACCGGATCCCTCTTACTCCTTTATCCGTTGCTTTATTGGTAAATAACGGCCACGAGGTAATGCTGGAGAGCAATGCCGGCAAGGCAGCCAAGTTTTTAGATAAGGATTATGCCGAACAAGGCGCTCAAATTGTTTTCGATACCAAAAAGGTGTACGAGGCAGATATCATTATAAAAATAGCGCCGCCTACTTTAGAAGAAATTGCCTTTATGAAACCGGGGCAGATACTGATATCGGCCTTACAGGTATCTACCTTAAAACCCGAGTGCCTGCATGCCCTGCTTAAAAAACAAATAACAGCCTTATGTTTTGAGCACCTGCGCGACGAGGGTAACTCGTTAAGCGTGGTACGCGCAATGAGCGAGATAGTTGGCGCTACCTCGATACTTATAGCTGCCGAGTACCTGAGCAACGTATTTGATGGCAAAGGCTTGATGCTGGGCGGCATAACAGGCGTACCGCCTACAGAGATAGTAATACTGGGTGCCGGTACCGTAGGCGAATATGCCGCGCGCACCGCCATATCCCTGGGTGCCGAAGTGAAGGTTTTTGACCCGTCGATCTACAAACTGCGCCGTCTACAAAATAACATCGGCGCAAGGGTATTTACATCGGTGGTGCAACCTATTGTTTTAGAGAAAGCCATAACCACCTGCGATGTTGCCATTGGTGCTATGCGCGCAGAAGATGGCCGCAGCCCCTGTATAGTTTCTGAGTCGACCGTAAGCAAAATGAAACCTAACTCGGTTATCATAGATGTGAGTATTGACCAGGGCGGCTGCTTTGAAACATCAGAGATCACCAACCATACCCACCCGGTGTTCAGAAAATATGACGTGATCCATTATTGCGTACCTAACATCGCATCTCGCGTGGCACGTACCGCTACTTACGCGCTCACCAATATCTTTGCACCGATATTGTTGGAAATTGGCGAGCAGGGTGGTATAAAAAATGTGATCTGGCAAAAATCAGGCATTCGCGAGGCGGTTTATATTTACCAGGGACATCTTACCAATAAACATATCGGCGAACGTTTTTCACTGCCATGCAAAGACCTTGACCTGTTGATCGTATCGCATCATTAAGGCAATTTATTCATTAGGAAATAAATTTAATATACAACCATCCCGACAAAAGGCATCAAAATTGCTAAGAACAAAACAGTTTAGTTTTTTACAATAACAGCACGTTGTTATTAAGGCGTGTGTGAATATATAATTGTTTAGCAATGAGTATTTTTAGTAAAGCCTACCTCAAAAAGATCTGGAAAATTCTTGTAGCCACGTTTAGCGGTTTTATTAATGATAACGGCTTAAAATTAAGCGCCTCTTTAGCTTATTATACTGTATTTTCATTGGCACCGCTATTGATCTTAGTGATATCCTTAGCCGGCCTTTTTTTGGGTAATGATGCAGCCGCCAACAGATTATACCCCCAAATTGCGCAATATGTAGGCGCGCAGGCGGCAACACAAATACAGGAAATGCTGAAAGGCCTGGCCCTGTCAGGTAAAACCGGGATAGCAGTTGTAATTGGTGTAGCGACCTTATTAGTAGGCGCAAGCAGTATATTTATAGAGATACAGGACTCGCTAAATATAATATGGCGGGTAAAGGCTAAGCCTAAAAAAGGCTGGCTTAAACTGCTTCAAAACAGATTTTTGTCTTTTTCGCTGATTGTCAGCCTGGGTTTTCTATTATTAGTATCGTTGGTAATTAACTTTTTAATGGACGCTTTAAGCAAAAAGCTGCTTCATTTTTTACCTTATGTAACTAATTTGCTCATCAAAGGCATTAACCTGGGTATCACCTTAATTGTAATTTCTGTACTTTTTGGGATCATATTTAAAGTACTGCCTGACGTTAAGATCAGGTGGAAGGATGTCCGCTCAGGCGCTATTTTTACGGCTTTGCTGTTTATGCTGGGCCAGTATGCTATTGGTATCTATCTGCAATATTCGGCGCAAAGCTCGGCTTATGGCGCGGCGGGTTCTATCATCCTGTTACTGTTATGGATCTATTATACCGCGGCCATATTATACATAGGTGCAGAGTTTACGCAGGTATATGCCGAAGCCATAGGCTGCAAAATTGAACCAGCTGATTATGCGGTACACATTATGCAAACAGAAGTTGAACATGATGTAAAAACCTTACCACCACAAAACCCCGAACTGAAAGGCGAACTTGAAAAACCCGAAAAGGCAGCGAAAGCGTAATTGGAGTTGATTAACAAATTATTGCAGCATTAATTGTAATAATTTGTTAATTTTAATATCCAATTATTAAAAGCCTTGTTGTTACCGGTAGTACATATAAAACGTTATTGTAATGCCGCTCTGTTAAGCGTGCTGTGTTGTTTTTGCCTGTCGGCAAATGCACAGTTTTTTACCCCAAAAAATCCTAACAGCACGCAGGTTATTCGCTTCAGGCTGGTACGTAATCTTGTGGTAATAAAACTAAAGATCAACGGTAAAGGCCCGTATAACTTTGTGCTTGATACGGGGGTGGGCTATATGCTCATTACCGAACCGTCATTAGTCGATTCGGTAGAGGTAAGCAACAAACGTATGGTTAAGATTCATGGCTTTGGCTCGGGTAATGATTTTGAAGCTTATATAACAAATCCGTTAAACATTGATATCCCCGGCTTAACAAGTTACAACGTAAACGCGGCATTGTTTACAAAGGATAATTTTGGTTTGTCTGACTATGCCGGTATCCCGATCCATGGCTTATTGGGATATGAATTTTTTAATCATCTTGCTGTTAAGGTTGATTTTTCTGACAGTACGCTCAGGGTATCATTGCCGCAACATATGCGATATTATAAGCGCGGCACAAAACTGGCCATGAATATTGAAGACCGGAAACCCTATATAACCACCAATATAACTTTTGCCAATTGCGATAAAAAGCCAAGTAAGCTGATTGTAGATCTGGGTGCCGGACATTGCTTATCAATGGAGAATATAAAAAATAAAAATGAGCTTCAAAAAAGCTATATCTATGCTGATTTAGGGATGGGTATAAACGGCCCTATAAGCGGCACACTAAGCAGGATCAAGGAAGTTGAGCTTGGTAAATATAAGCTAAAGGATATTGTTTCGGCTTTCCCGGATAAGGATACTGTTAAACAAAGTATCCCCAGGGATGGCAATATTGGTATTGGTTTGCTCAGGAGGTTTAACCTGATTATCGACTATCCAAACAATGCACTTTATTTAAAGCCCTCGCTTTGGTATAAACGTCATGATGAACATGACATGAGCGGACTAACTTACTATACTGCCCGTGATGCGGCGCAGCACATTATCATTGACAATGTAGCACCCGGATCTGCCGCGAGTACGGCCGGCTTATTAAAGGGCGATGAAATAATGATGATCAATTTATACTCGGTAGTTGATCTGTCATTGCAACAAATTGATGATCTTTTTAAATCAAGGGACGGCAGGCCATTTGTTTTACTGATCTACAGAAACAATAGCTATTTAACTATACACATGACCTTAAAGCGCCGGGTTTAACCAATGCTATTTAAGCTGGCTGATGTTTTCGAAAAACGCGGTTTGCAGATCAAGCAGCGACCGCACATTTATCTTTTCGCCATACATATCAAAACATAAGAACTTAGAATTACGGGTATCGCCATCCTTATTGCGCTCCAAAAGGTTAAACGTCTCAAAAAAATAGTGATTGGTGGTCACTTTATTTTTCTTATCTGTTTGCGATGTATTTAGCCTGAAACCAATAGCATCTATCCAGTTGTGCACTTTCGTGTGCAGGCTGCGTATGTTGTTCATAAGTTAAATATTTAATATCTTAACGAAATAAAATGCCATAAGTTTTAACTGTGTTAATTCTATTTGTACACAGTTGTTAATTATTACTTAACTTTAGATTTAACTCATGTATGTTAAATATATGTACCTAAACGAAATTATATTACCTGATAACAAATAATTGAAACTAAAATAAATACATTGCGTATAATTCTATTGCTTTAAATTGTTCGATACTATAAACCATATAAACCCATATTTATGAAGATTAAATATTTACTACCTATTTTATGCCTAAGCGTCATTAGTCTTAATGCGTGTAAAAAATCAACCACACCGGGGCCTAAAGGCGAAACCGGTGCAACCGGCAATACCGGGGCTGCCGGCAGTACCGGTGCTACCGGTGCAGGCGGTCCACAGGGTGTGGCGGGTGCAACAGGTGCTACGGGCGCGACAGGGCCTGCAGGTGGTCCGGTAGGCGCAACGGGAGCTACCGGCGCAACAGGTGCCACGGGAGCAACTGGTGCAGTAGGAGCCAACGGCGCTAATGGCGCGGCAGGTGTTACCGGTGCAACAGGAGCCACAGGCGCTACCGGCGCGGCGGGTGCAAACGGCAGTAATGGTGCCAATGGTGCAGCAGGTGCAAAAGGCGCAACTGGCGCTACGGGAGCAACCGGCGCGGCAGGGGCCAATGGCAGTAATGGTGCCAACGGAGCAGCAGGTGCAAAAGGCGCAACAGGTGCTACCGGAGCGACGGGCGCTGCGGGTGCAAACGGCAGCAATGGGGCTAACGGAGCGACTGGTGCCACCGGCGCAAAAGGCGCGACAGGAGCTACCGGAGCAGCAGGGGCCAATGGCAGTAACGGTGCTAACGGAGCTACAGGTGCAACGGGAGCGACCGGGGCTACAGGTGCTGCTGGTGCAACCGGAGCGACAGGCGCAAGCGGTAATGCCGATATCAGCAGTTATGTATTTAAAAACCAAAGCGTTGTATTGGTGGGAAACACGCGTTTCTTAGTGCCTGCAATTACCCAGGATATTGTTGACAAGGGTATTGTTTTAGCATACTTTAGAAACACCGGCGCTACTACCTCATGGAATCCGCTACCTTATAGCGAAGCCGGTAATACGCTTACCTTACAATCGTATGGGGTAGGTTATGTTGATCTGAAATCAAACTTCGCGTCAACAGGGCTTGATATTAGGATAGTTGTAATCCCCGGTACTGCATTAACTAATTTAAAACTGCACAACCCCGGCCTTAATGTAAATGATTATAGCCAGGTGGCTAAAGCGGCCGGTATCAATTAAAAAACAACAATCCAGATATGTTAATAAGGGTCCTGATTTTTCGGGACCCTTTTTTATTTAAGCTGATTTAGCTTATTTTGATGCAGATGCTCAATACCACAACACATTTTGCTAAAACAAGGATAGCCCCAACCCCAAGCGGCTATTTACATTTGGGTAATGTATTGTCATTTGCATTAACCGCCGCGCTTGCCCGCAAAACCGGTGCAAAAATTTTACTGCGGATAGATGACCTTGACCAAGCGCGGGTAAATGATGATTACGTACAGGATATTTTCGATATGCTCAATTTCCTGGACATCCCTTGGGATGAAGGCCCGCGTGATTTGGAAGATTATAAAACCAACTGGTCGCAATTGCGCCGCATGGACCTGTATCACGAAGCGCTGCAACAATTAGAAGACCAGCGCGACGTTTTTGCCTGCCGTTGCTCGCGCTCACAATTACAGGGCAATACTTACCCGGGTAACTGCCGTAACCGGTCCATACCTTTAGACACGCCTGATACTGCATGGCGGCTTTATATCGATGAGCGGGAAGTGATCATTAAAACCCTTAAAGATGGTTTATTAAAAACCCAGCTACCTGCCGAAATGAAAGATTTTGTGGTGAAAAAGAAAGATGGCTACCCGGCTTACCAATTAACATCTTTAATAGACGACACCCATTTTGGTGTCGACCTTATCGTACGCGGCGCAGATCTTTACCCCTCAACCATCGCGCAGCATTACCTGGCTGATGTTTTAGGCGAGAGTAGCTTTCAAAATATCACTTTTCACCACCATCCGTTATTAATGGAAGCCGGCGATAAAAAGCTTTCCAAATCTGCCGGGGCAACATCTGTTAAATATCTGCGTGATCAGGGGAAGACTGCGGAAGATGTTTATGGGGAGATTGGGAAGATGTGGGGTGCTGAGATTGAGTTGCAAAGCTTTGAGAGCTTTATTAATTTGATATAAGAATACACGATGTTATATGAAAGTAAAAATGCCTTACAATAGAAATCGTAATAAAATACGAGGATGGAAACGGCGTATAAAACAAATAAATTACTGGGGCGAGAGTATTATGAATCCTTACTTAGGGAATTTTAATCAGCCAGGCGATTACACTTATGAAAGGTGTACACTTTATCCGTTCTATAAACTCGACAAAAGGCAACCACCCCTGTGGTTTTACAAACTCATTTTGAATAAATTAGTATCTGCAGCCTACAATTGGGATATGGTTTTCAAAGAGCTTGGTCAACCGTATGATCTACAAGTATGGCTATATGACCCATCTTATATGTGGTCTGAAATAATATGTTACCGATTAGATAAACAAATTGAATTAAAAACTCGATTTGTAAAATCACTTATAAATAAATCATTTCCCGATAAAAAATTTGGCCTTAGTATTAATAACAATGAGTTTGAATGGTATTTGGCGGATGAAGATTTGGTCTATTTTGAAGATGATTTTGATTGTGCTGATTTTACAAAAGAGGAGATTATTGCAGATGGTTACGTGAAAAAGCAATCTGACGAATTTGGTGATTTCTATATCAAACGAATTGGTGACCTTTGGGTTGGACGAAAAAAAAGCCCCTGATCCTAAGATCAAGCCCTTTCAATCTTTATTCTTGACTCTTATTTCTCAAGTCTTTAAAAATAGTATGACTATCCTTTCATGCTTAACTGATAGTTTTATTATTTTAGCTACATCAACCGAAACCCGGATAATGAAATTTAAAACTGTCTTCACCGAAGCTGCCTGGATCATTGGCGCTTATTTGATCAATTTTATCGCTGTAATTTTTTTCATAAAACCCATACATGTTTTTCTGCCTACTTTAAATTTAAGCTTTAACGAAACCGGAATTCAGATAGAGGGACAAGGCGCATTTATACCAACATTTTTGGTGTTACTGGCGTTGGTTTACTTTATAAAAGAAGCAATACAGGGTTTTAAAAGACAATTGCAAAACTATATCAGCATGGTTAGTAGTTTCCTTGCCATTTTAGTTTTGTTTGCGTTAAACTATATGTTTAATGCCATAAGCATGCTCATTACCGGCATGCAGCAAATGAGCAAAAGTTTAGCAGGGTTAGCCCAAAACCTGCCAAACGAAGCAGGCGACCTTATCCAGAAGAATATCCCCACCTCTGCGCCGCCAATAGCTAATATGGCTGTTGTTGCTCAGAAAATGCCATTAATAATTATTGTTACCCAAATAGTGCTTATTGGTATGCTTACTATTGTAGCGATATGTGTTGGACGTAAATTAAATAAATCCCCAATGCTTGATCATCCTTTCCGGGCTAACGTATAAAATCTACTTATCGCGACTTTTAAACAAAGCACATTGCGCCTTCTAAACAAAACGGCAAGCCTCTTTTAGCGCGAATTTTGGTTCATCAAAAAAATATAAATATGAACACAAATTCAAATAGCGAAAAATTAGTGGCTGTTACCGGTGGCTCCGGCTTTATCGCCATGCGTTGCATACTGCAACTTTTAAATGAGGGTTACCAGGTAAGAGCAACATTACGCTCTTTAGACCGCGAAGCGAAAGTAAGGGAAATGTTAAAAACAGGTGGTGTTGATGCTGGCGACCGTTTAACATTTATCAAAGCAGACCTATCAAGCGATGAAAATTGGGCTGAAGCGGTAAGTGGTTGTGCTTATGTGATTCACGTAGCTTCGCCAACACCTAAGTTGAATTTTAAACACGAAGATGAAATGATCATTCCTGCCGTCGACGGGGTGTTGCGTGTACTGCGCGCCGCCAGGGATGCCGGCGTTAAACGTGTGGTATTAACATCGGCCATTGGCGCAATTGTTTACGGGCATCCTAACCAAACCGCACCTTATGACGAAACAACGTGGACAGATACCACAACTGCGCCTGCCTATCAGAAGTCTAAAACACTGGCAGAAAGAGCGGCCTGGGAATTTATAGAACAAGAAGGCAACGGGCTGGAACTGGCTGCTGTAAACCCTACAGGGGTAATGGGGCCGGTTTTAGGATCAGACTATTCGCACTCTATAGATATTATTAAAAATTTACTGACAGGACAGATGCCGGGATGCCCAAAGATCAATTCATGCTTTGTAGATGTACGCGATGTGGCCGACCTGCACTTACGTGCCATGACCAACCCGGCTGCCAATGGGCAACGTTTTATTGCCACCGCAGGGGAAAGTATATGGTTAGTTGAAGTAGCCAGGATTTTAAAACAAAACCTGGGCGAGGCTGCTGCAAAGGTTAAGGTGAAACAACTATCTAACACATTGTTAAGGATGGCTGCGCTAAAAGATCCAAAGATTAAAAGTATGATCCCGCTGCTTGATGTTATCATGAACACAACCAGCGCCAAGGCGATAGCGTTGTTGGGCTGGTCGCCGCATACTACAGAAGAAGCTATATTGGCCACTGCCGAAAGCCTGATCAGCTTGAATTTATTGTAAATTGCATTATGGAAATTGCCGAGGTATTTGTATCCTGTAAAAAAGAGGCTCATTACAGCCGCGAGTTAACGTTGCAGCAACCTGCCCTGGTGCGCGTTATCTCGGGCGAGGTGAGAATTGCTGCTGCAGATCGCAGTTTCCGTTTTTTCGCAGGTGATACTATCCTGTTTCCGCGCGACCAACTTGGCCGAATGAGTAAGTTACCTTTGAACGGTGTGCCTTGTGTAGCAGTTTCTATACTTTTTAATCAAGATAGGTTAAAACGATATTATAACGATATCAAACCCTCGATACCGCTTAGGCGTGAGCCGGTAGTTTACCAGGACCATCCTTTACTTCAAAGTTTGTTTAACTCGTTACAGCCTTATTTTGATTTGGCCGATGCGCTGCCGGCGGATATTGCCGCGTTTAAAGTTGAAGAAGCTATCCGCGTGCTGCGAACCATTGATCCTGCTACGGATGGACTGCTGGCACACTTTGAAGCCCCCGGAAAGTTAGACCTGGTGCATTTTATGGAACGGAACTATATGTTCAATCTTCCGCTTGAAAAATTTGGATACCTGACAGGCAGAAGCTTAACCACCTTTAAAAAAGATTTTAAAAACGCTTTTAAAATTACACCGGGTAGGTGGTTAACACAAAAGCGCCTCGAACTGGCCCACTATCAAATCCTTGAACAAAAAAGAAAGCCATCGGAAGTTTATCTTGATACGGGTTTTGAGGACCTATCGCATTTCTCTTTCGCTTTCAAAAAGCATTTTGGTTATAACCCAACAAACCGCGGATAGTTATAAACTTAACATAACAAAAAAGGGCCTGATCCTAAAATCAAGCCCTTTTTTAATAGCTTTTAGCTTTTGCCTTTAAGCTTTATGCTTAGTAACGGTAATACTCCGGTTTAAACGGACCTGCAACCGGTACGCCGATGTAATCAGCCTGGTCCTGGTCAAGTTCTTCCAGCTCAACACCAATTTTAGCAAGGTGTAAACGGGCAACTTTTTCGTCTAAGTGTTTTGGTAAAGTATAAACCAGGTTCTCGTAAGCACCGGCGTTTGTCCAAAGCTCTAATTGTGCTAAAGTTTGGTTGGTAAAGCTGTTGCTCATTACAAAGCTTGGGTGGCCTGTAGCGCAACCTAAGTTTACCAAACGGCCTTCGGCTAATACGATAACGTCGCTGCCGTCGATAGTATATTTATCAACTTGTGGTTTAATTTCGATCTTGGTATTGCCATAAGCGCTGTTTAACCAGGCCATGTCGATCTCGTTATCAAAGTGGCCAATGTTACAAACTATGGCTTTGTCTTTTAAAGCGCGGAAGTGGCTTTCGCGAACAATGTTCATGTTACCGGTAGCGGTAACCACAATGTCAGCCTCGGCAATAGCGGTGCTTAATTTTTTAACTTCAAAACCTTCCATAGCTGCCTGTAAAGCGCAGATAGGGTCAATTTCAGTTACAATAACACGTACGCCCGCGTTGCGTAATGAATCTGCAGATCCTTTACCAACATCGCCGTAACCACAAACAACACCCACTTTACCGGCCATCATTACGTCGGTAGCGCGGCGGATAGCGTCAACCAATGATTCGCGGCAGCCGTATTTGTTATCAAATTTTGACTTGGTTACAGAGTCGTTAATGTTGATAGCCGGGATTGGCAATGTGCCAGCTTTAACACGCTCATATAAGCGGTGTACGCCGGTTGTAGTTTCTTCTGATAAACCTTTAATGCCTGCAACTAATTCAGGATAACGGTCAAATACCATATTGGTCAAATCGCCGCCATCATCAAGGATCATGTTTAGCGGTTTGCGGTCTTCGCCAAAGAACAAGGTTTGTTCAATGCACCAATCAAAATCAGCCTCATTTAAACCTTTCCAGGCATAAACAGAGATACCTGCAGCAGCAATAGCGGCGGCGGCGTGATCCTGGGTTGAAAAAATGTTACATGATGACCAGGTAACTTCGGCACCCAATTCAACCAGTGTTTCAATTAACACAGCGGTTTGGATGGTCATGTGCAGGCAGCCTGCAATGCGCGCGCCTTTTAATGGTTTTGAAGATCCGAACTCGTGGCGTAAAGCCATTAGGCCCGGCATTTCTGCTTCGGCAAGTTGTATTTCTTTACGGCCCCATTCGGCTAAAGAAATGTCTTTCACTTTGTACTTAATGTAAGCGGTCTCTACTGATGACATAGCGTTTTGTTTTTTTTGAGATGCAAAAATAACACATTCGCCGGTCAAAGTGAAATTGTTAACTATTGATACGCAGATAATCACTGTCAGCGCATCATCCTGAATTTTTTCGTATATTGTAGCGACAGCCGTTTAGCACTACCGGACAAGTACTGTAATTTTGGATGCGTTAAAATCAGTAAAAATCAACTTAGATTTCTTTGAATTATTTTTAAGTAATTGATAGATAGGTGTTTGAATTAAATTTCTACTACCGATATAAACCACAATGCCCGGAAAACGCCCCAAATTACTACCGGCAAAACATCGGATACCTGAAAAATGGCAAAAATTACTACCGGTAATGGCAACCATGCCGGAAAAGGGCTTATTTTACTACCGGTAAAAATAAATATGCCGGTGTGGATCGATTAACATTCTCTAATAAAATCCTGTCATTGTCATGGCTTTATTTATATTTGGGTTCACATTAACCTTCAGCATTTAATTATTTTAATAACAAATGAAAAAAGTAATTTTGGTAACAGGCGCTTCATCGGGCATAGGGCTGGCCAGCGCCACTGCTTTGCACGAAGCCGGACATACTGTTTACGGTACCACGCGTAACCTTGCAAAAAAGGTAAATGCACCTTTTAATTTAATTGAACTTGATGTAACCGACGATGCATCTGCCAAAGCAGCTGTAGCAAAAATTATAAAAGCCGAAGGCAAAATTGACGTATTGGTAAATAACGCCGGTAATGGTATTGCCGGCCCGGCTTATGCTATGCCTGTTGATAAAGCTAAGCAACAGTTTGAAGTTAACTTTTTTGGAGTAGTGCGTATGTGCAGCACAGTAATACCAGAGATGCTAAAAAATAACAGCGGTATAGTGGTAAACATAAGCTCATTAGCCGGATTGTTTGGCTTGCCTTATCAGAGTATGTACGTAGCATCTAAATACGCGGTTGAGGGTTATTCTGAAAGCTTGCGTATGGAACTGCGCAAGACGGGTATAAAAATAACAACCATTAATCCCGGCGATTTTAAAACAGAGTTTACCGGCAGCCGAGAAAAAATACCTTTTACTGTTGACAATGCCACACTAAAGGCCAACTATGAGATTGCGGTAACCAGTATTGAAAAAGATGAAAACGCCGGTGCCGATCCGATGGCTATTGGTAAGCAACTGGTTAAAATAGTTGAAAAAAGCAGCCCGGCGCATCAATACCTGGTAGGGGCAATAGGCCAAACCATTGCGGTTACTTTAAAAAAGGTATTACCGGGTGGTGTATTTGAAGGTTTGATGGCAGATCATTACGGGATAAAATAAAGTCGCCACCAACCTCCCCGAAGGGGAGGCTTTAATAACATTATATCTAAATTTTAATTTCAAGTCTCCCCTTTGGGGAGATTTAGAGGGGTATGGGAAAAGACAAATTAAGACGCTTTGCCGAAATAGAAACTTTCAGCAACGTTTTACAACTTGATGCAGGGAAGCCGTATAAAGGCCAATGGAGCAAAACATTTTTTAAGAATGATAAACAGGTAGTTTTAGAGCTGGCTTGCGGTAAGGGCGAATATACGGTTAACCTTGCGGTAATGTTCCCCGATAAGAATTTCATCGGGATAGATTATAAAGGTAACCGTATATGGCGTGGTGCAAAAACCGCTTTAGAAGATGGTGTATCTAATGTAGCCTTCATCAGGATGCAGATAGAAACCCTTACTGAGTTCTTCGCACCGGGCGAGATCGATGAGATCTGGATTACCTTTCCGGATCCGCAGCCGCAGTTAAGCCGCGAGAAAAAACGGTTAACATCGCCACGGTTTTTAAATATGTATACCGAAGTTTTAAAGCCGGGTGGCTGCGTTAACCTTAAAACAGACAATGATGGTTTTTACGCGTACACTGCCGAAAAAATAAAAGAGCTAAATTTGAAAGAACACATCAACACGGCCGACTTGTATAAGTCGGAATATGCCGATGAAGTCTTATCTATCAAAACTTATTACGAAAAGAAGTATCTGAAGGATAATAAAAACATCAACTATCTAAAGTTCTCATTTCAATAAACGGACTATGCCTGATTATAATTTTTATGATAACGTATATGATGTGGCCCGGCAAATCCCTGCAGGACGGGTGACATCTTACGGCGCTATAGCCAGTTATCTGGGCACTAAGGGCTCATCAAGAATGGTAGGTTATGCCATGCAGGCTTGTGGTTCGGCGCAGCCGCCGGTACCTGCACACCGGGTAGTTAACAGGCAGGGATTATTGACAGCCAAGTTTCATTTTGGCGGCGATACCATGCAGCGCTTGCTTGAAGCCGAGGGCGTAAAAGTCAAAGATGACCAGGTACAGGATTTTAAAACCGTGTTTTGGGACCCGGCGATTGAGTTGGCTCTGTAGCCCCCTAAACCCCTGAAGGGGGAACAATAGCGGTAATTGCCGATGTCTGTCTCGTGATAATTAGCTATATAAAACAAGAAAGCCTCTGATCAGAGGCTTTCTTGTTTTATAGTAATACGTTAAAAACTCCCACTTAAGGAATAGGGGGGATTATCCTTTAACACGCTCTACATAAGCGCCGTTGGCGGTATCAACCTTTACCTTGTCGCCAATATTGATAAATAACGGAACGTTGATCTCTGCACCGGTTTCAACGGTGGCCTTTTTAAGCGCGCCGCTTGAGGTGTCGCCTTTAACGGCAGGCTCGGTATAAGTGATCTCTAATTCGGCTGATCCGGGGATCTGGCCCATAATAGGTTCTTCGCTTTCAAATGCTACAATAACATTCATGCCTTCTTTTAAAAACTTTACGGCCGGGCCAAATAATGCTTTAGGCACATTATGCTGATCGTAAGTGGTGTTATCCATGATCACTAATGACTCGCCATCTTCATACAAGTACTGATAATCATTGGTTTCAACACGGGCAATGGTTACATCCTCGTCTGTGCGGAAACGGTATTCAACCAGCTTGCCGGTTTTTACGTTACGCATACGGGCCTGGTAAAAGGCACGCAAATTTCCCGGTGTACGGTGTAAAAATTCCTCTACCTGTAACAGTTCGCCATTAAAGCGCAGTATGTTACCATTTTTTACTTCAGATGCTTTAGACATAGTAATATTATTGAAGGCGCAAACTTAGGCACTTAAAGGCAAAGTTGCAAGAGCTAAGGTTTAAAGGTAAAAGGCGAAAGGTAAAAGGTTTTGACCGGATACAAATCCGTATGCCGAAACCTTTTACCTTTCGCCTTTTACCTTTTATCTGTCAGCCTTACAATGTAGCCATATCAATCACAAAGCGATAACGTACGTCGCCTTTTTCCATACGGTCGTATGAAGCGTGGATGTCTTTGATGTCTATCAGTTCGATATCAGATACAATGTTATGTTCTGCACAAAAATCCAACATTTCCTGAGTTTCGGCTATGCCGCCAATGCTTGAACCTGCAAGGCTTTTGCGGCCAGCTATGATGCTGAATGCAGCTATGCTTGCCGGGTCAGCAGGAACACCTACGCAAATGTGGGTGCCGTCTGTTTTTAGCAGGCTAAGGTACATATTGAAGTCGTGCGGGGCCGAGACGGTATCAAGGATGAAGTCGAATGAACCTTTGGCTGCTTCAATTTGTGCCGGATCAGACGTTACCACAAAATGGTGCGCGCCTAACTTTTTAGCATCAGCTTCTTTTTTGGGCGAGGTACTTAATACGGTAACTTCCGCGCCAAGGGCAACGCCAAACTTAACGCCCATGTGGCCCAGGCCGCCTAAACCTAACACAGCCAGTTTATGGCCTTTGCCTACTTTCCAGTGGCGCAACGGCGACCATGTGGTGATACCCGCGCATAACAACGGTGCAGCAGCAGCAAGATTTAATTTATCTGACACGTGTAGCACAAAGTCTTCGTGTACTACAATGCTGTTTGAGTAACCGCCGTAAGTAGGTGTCTTTTTGTCCTGCTCAACGCCGTTGTAGGTGAACGAGCCGCCGTTTAAGCAATATTGTTCCAGGTCCTGCTTGCAGTTATCGCAAACTCGGCATGAGTCTACCAGGCAACCGGTACCTGCCAGGTCACCGACTTTGAATTTCTTTACGTGGTCGCCAACTTTTACTACGCGGCCAACAATTTCATGGCCCGGCACCATGGGGAATATCCCTTCAAACCAGTCGTTTTTGATCTGGTGAAGGTCTGAGTGGCAAACGCCGCAAAATAGAATGTCAAATTGTACGTCGTGCGGGCCAACTTCGCGTCTTTCAAAATCCCATGGGGCAAGATCTGTGGTTGGCGACTGCGCCGCGTATCCTTTTACTGGTATCATAAATAGTAGTTTTTGGTGAGTTTACTGAATGATTAAAGGTAATAGTTTAAGTATTGTTTTACTTAATTGCTATTGTCTCATTTGTGCAATATTTGTGTCTCGGGGACGCCGAATCTGTGGGGCGGATGCCCATTTCGCCTGTACCACATTGAGTGTGTCCCAATGATACACTTTGGTACACCTTGTTTTGTAAATTATTGTCAATCAGATATTTGATTTTGTCAAATCGATCTCATGGTACAGTTTGGTACACTTTTTCTGACCTATAAGTCATTTTTGGGGTATCCAAAAACTGACAAAATAGCGCCGCCAAAACCTATTAGATTTTTATTATTCCTTTTATTGTTAGCTTACAAAGCCTACTTTTAATTCATCAACCTTTATCACATGAAAAAAATACTGCTTGTCCTCATTTTACTATTAACTGTTACGCTTAGCTCGAGCGCGCAAAACACCCCCGCAGATAATCAAGCTATACAAAGGCTGAAAGAGTTTTATACCATTTATAATAAAACCTTTTATACCAACTTTAAGAAAATGAATTTTATGCTTTTACAGGCAAAGTTAGATTTGGTGCGGAAAAAGTATTGTACTAAAAAGCTTTACAATGATTTGCGTATCAGTAATTTAAAAGGCGAGGATGTAGAACATGATTTCATCGTGAGTGATCTGTATACTGACAGCTTGCGCGCAAAGACTATAAATGTTATAAAGGACCACACTGAAACGGGTCATTATATTGTTTCTTACCTTGCACCGATAAGTGTTGGTAAGGTCAAAGAGTTGAAAGCAATTTTTGATGTCGGGATGGTAAAAGAAGAAGGGGTATATAAAATTGCTGCTTTAGCCGACAATACAATGTATCCGCGGTGATTTATTCCTTTTCGCCTTTCAACATCGCCAGCGAGTAAAAGCTATCGCGCCAGTAAATGCCGCCTTGTTTTAGTGTAATAAATGTTGACCTGGCGACAATATAAGCCATTAAAAAACCCGAGAAGCTTATCATCAGCGCACACCACCACTTATTGGTTGTTATTATACCCATAAAGCCAATTTGAATAACCAATATCAATACAGCCATTAGCCGGATATTGGTATCTCCAAAAATAAACATCAAAGGCAGTGGCAATGCCACGAGGAATAGCGTGGCTAAAATATCAGCTATAGACCTGAATACGTTATAATTGCCCACTGAAAAGCTGTTTTTCATCAGCCCGTTTACAAATTGCCCCAAGCTTTTATACCACTCTAAACAGATATAATCTTTACCTTTTAAAGCATCCTGGCGCAGGCCGGCGCGTTTTATATTATGGCCCAGTTTAAGGTCATCGTCCGGCCGTAGCCTGATCTTTACATGCGTGCCTGCCTGCTCATAAGCTGCACGTTTAATGAGGTTAAAAGCGCCAACACCTATTGTGCCGCTTCGGCGGGGCCTTTTTGCATTCCACGGGCGTATAACCATCATCAACATCATCATGACCGTAGGCAGCACACTATTTAACAGCATTGAGCGTGACCGTGCATCAAACATGATACTCAGGTGGTCAAGGTTGCGTTCTTCTACAAAGCCGAATGCCCGGCTAATGGCATCCGGGTGAAACTCAACATCGGCATCTGTAAAAAGAATCCATTCTTCGGTGCTGTTTTTATATCCCTGATACAGCGCATTGTTTTTACCTAACCATCCATCGGGCAAGGTATCAATAGTAATAATGGTGAGTTTAGGATGATCAAATCTTGCTAAGATCTCGGCAGTACGGTCGGTCGACCTGTCATTTACAACAATAAGCCGATGGTTGGTATAGTTGATATTGCAAAGGCTTTGCAGGGCCTTTTCCAGGTCTTCTTCCTCATTGCGTACCGCTACAACAATGGCTAGCGGTGGCTGGTTGTTAGCTAAAGGCTGATTTTTAAGTTGTTTTATACTGCTTAGACCGACGCTAAGGTAGATTATTACCCCAATCCATATTACACTTATTATAATGGCGTAAACAAGTAGCATCATGACTTATAATCAGCAATGCTTAGCCTATGCTGGGAAAAGCTATATTCATGCTCCTGGTTTGAGCAGATAATGGTTAAGCGGTCTTTAGCAAATTGCTCTACAAGACTTAAATACCAGTCGACACCCTGGCTGTCCAGATTTGAGGTTGGTTCGTCAAGCATCAGGATGGGGGTATCGGCACAAAAAGCAAGTGCCAGTTTAAGGCGCTGTTTCATGCCCGACGAAAAATAACGGATCAGTTTATTCTGGTTGCCGGGTAAATTCAACAGTTCTATAAGCGCTGCTTTGTCTATCCCCGGTTTGTAGGTTTTAAATTTAAAATGGAAGTCGATCATTTCACTCAGCGTAAAATCTTCGATCACTTCCAGGTAAGGGGCAGCAAGGCTTAGGTATTGAAATACCTGCTCGACATGCACAGGCTTATCGTCAATTGAATAAGTAAGCGTGCCGGATGATGACGACAGGCTGCCATTTAAAACTGCCAGCAAAGTCGACTTGCCCGAACCGTTAGATCCTAATATGGCATAGGTTTCGCCAAATTTAAAGGTATAATCAATCCCCCTGAAGATCCAGTCGCGGTTGAAGCGACGTCCGATGTTTTCAAGGGTGATTTGCATTTTGTTCAATGGTGTTGGCTTTTTGAATTCCCTCCCTCGGGAGGGGTGCGGTTGGCTTGTGATATGGCAGGGAGGGGTTTAATGAAATGCATAAACCCCTCCCTACACCCTCCCGTGGGAGGGAATCGCGCGGTCCACCCGCTTTTATTATGAATTCCCAAATCCCTTCATGATACCACGCTGCGAGTTTTGTACAAAGTTGATGATCTCGTCGCGTACAATTGTTGGGTTAAATTCGGCTTCGATAATATCGAGCGCCTTGGTCATGTTATATTTTTTCAGGAAGATGATCCGGTAGATCTCCTGGATCTCATTGATCGTTTCATTTGAAAAACCACGGCGACGTAAGCCAACCGAATTGATACCGATATACGATACCGGTTCGCGGCCCGCTTTTGTAAACGGAGGCACGTCCTTACGTACCAGTGATCCGCCCGATATCATGCTATGCGCGCCAATCTCAACAAATTGGTGCACCAGTGAGCCACCGCCTATAAAGGCAAAATCATACACATTAATGTGGCCTGCCAGCTGTACAGAGTTAGCTACAATAACATTATCGCCTATAACGCAGTCATGCGCTACGTGTACATAAGCCATCAGCAGGCAATTGCTGCCTATGGTGGTGGTGTTTTTATCTAAAGCGGTACCACGGTTAAGCGTTACGCATTCGCGGATAACGGTATTATCGCCAACGGTAACGGTGCTTGGTTCGCCTTTATATTTCAAGTCCTGTGGCGGTGCGGATACTACTGCGCCCGGGAAAATGCGGCAGTTTTTACCGATACGGGCACCATCCATAATTACCGAGTTTGAGCCTACCCAGGTGCCTTCGCCAATTTCAACGTCTTTATGTATGGTAACAAATGGTTCAATTACTACGTTGTCGGCTATTTTGGCCTGCGGATGTATATATGCTAAAGGCTGGATCATGCTTCTTCAGTTTTTGTTTTTTTAACAATTTGTGCCATTAGCTCGGCCTCTACTACTACGCGGTCGCCTACCATGCCAATACCCTTCATCTGGGCTATGCCGCGGCGTATCGGCGCAATCAAATTGCAATGGAATATTACGGTATCGCCCGGCGCTACTTTGTCTTTAAAGCGGGCATTTTCTATTTTAAGGAACAGGGTGATATAATTCTGCGGATCGGGCACGGTATTTAAAACCAGTATGCCACCTGTTTGCGCCATAGCTTCGATCTGCAGCACACCCGGAAACAGCGGTGCGCCCGGGAAATGGCCCATAAAGATACCCTCGTTCATGGTAACATTTTTTAACCCAACCACATGGCTTTTTGTTAACTCAAGGATCTTGTCTATCATTAACATCGGGTAGCGGTGCGGCAATATCTCCATGATCTGTACGGTATCATAAACCGGTTTCATATTAGGATCATAGATCTTAAAGTGCTTACGGCTGCGCTCTTTTTTTATCAGCGTTTTTATTTTTTTAGCGAAGGCTACGTTTGCCGCGTGGCCCGGCCTTGCCGCCATAATGTGTCCGCGCAGCGGTACGCCAACCAGCGCCAGGTCACCTATCATGTCCAGCAGTTTATGCCTTGCCGGCTCATTTTGGTGGCGCAGTTCTATATTGTTTAAGATCCCTTGCGGGGCTACTTTTATATCTTTACGGTTAAACAGTTTAGCCAGGTGGGCTAATTCTTCCTCGTCAACATCTTTATCAACCACCACAATGGCATTGTTCAGGTCGCCGCCTTTTATCAGGTCATGCTTTAACAGCATTTCCAATTCATGTAAAAAGCAAAAGGTACGGCATGACGCAATGTTATCAACAAACTCCGTGATAGACGAGATACTGGCATGCTGGCTGCCCAACACCTGCGAGTTATAATCAACCATACAGGTAAATCGGTAATCATCATCAAGCGGCATGGCCACCATCTCTACTTTGCGGTCAGTTTCCGAGTAATGAATATTGTATGGGATATGGTAATATTCGCGGTCGGCCTCCTGTTCGGTAAATCCCGCGGAGCGGATAGCCTCCACAAACTGGATAGAACTACCGTCCATGATAGGCGTTTCCGGCCCATCCATATCTATCAGCACGTTGTCAATCTCTAAACCTACCAAAGCCGCTAAAACGTGTTCTATTGTGCTTACACTGGCACCGTTTTGCGATATGGTTGTACCGCGCGATGTGTCGGTAACGTTATCCACATCGGCATCAATGATGGGCTTGCCGTCAATATCAACCCTTCTGAATTTGTAGCCATGATTTTCAGGTGCCGGGTTAAATGTCATGGTTACCCGCTCGCCGGTGTGTAAACCCGCCCCCGAAACAGATACGGGCGCCTTAATAGTTCTTTGTTTAATATTCATTTATTTCTTTGTCATTGGTCATTGGGTCATTAGTCATTTTTGGCTGATCGCCTGATTAACTAATCACAAATCACTAATTACTTATTTTTCAATTCATTAATTATTTTTTCAAGCTCATATACCTTTTTATCCAGGTCGGGCAATTGCCTTAGTTTTGAGTGTGCCCGTAAGTAATCTTTATAAGGCATATAAGGTGTACCACCCCATGCTTTACCTTCTTCTTTAATAGAGCTGTTTACACCAGTTTTTGCTGATAGCTGGGTGCCGTTAGCAATACTTAAGTGCCCGGCTAAACCAACCTGCCCGGCTATCATTACGTTTTCGCCTATTTTGGTGCTGCCTGATACGCCTGCCTGCCCGGCAATAACTGTATTGGCGCCCACCTCAACATTGTGGGCTATCTGTACCAGGTTGTCGATCTTAGCGCCCTTGCGGATAATGGTGGACCCCATAGTAGCTCTGTCTATCGTGGTGTTTGAGCCTACCTCGACATTTTCCTCTAAAATAACATTGCCTATCTGCGCTATTTTCTGGTAGTTACCATCGGTAGTAGGGGCAAAGCCAAAGCCGTCGCTGCCAATTACCGCGCCCGAGTGTACAATTACATTATCCTGCAGTACGCAGTCAAAATATACTTTAACACCGGCAAACAGGGTAACGTTTTTACCGATCACCGCGTTATCGCCAATATAAGTGTTGGGGTATACCTTGCTTTTATCACCAAGCTTTACACCGGGGCCTATGTAGGCAAAAGCGCCTATATAAACGTTCTCGCCAATTTGTGCCGATGGATGGATAAAGCAGGGCTGCTCGATACCGCTTTTGTCTAACTTAATGGTGTTGTAAGCCTCAAGCAATACGGAAAACGCGCTGTAAGCATTTTCTACACGGATCAGCGTTGCCTTAACGGCGCTGGCCAGCAGCTGGTCTTTATTTATAATAACTATCGAGGCATTGGTACCATACAAGTACTGCTCATATTTTGGATTAGCCAAAAAAGATAGCGAGCCCGGACCGGCCTCTTCTATTTTAGCAAGCTGACTAACCGCTACAGACGGATCACCTTCAACAGTTCCGTTTAGTAGTGCAGCTATTTGTTCGGCGGTAAATTGCATCGGGCAAATTTATTAATTATTTAGTGATTAGTTAATTAGTGATTAGAGATTAGTTATTAGCGGTTTGGCCTTGTTAATAACAGCGCGTTATCTTCAGACCAACTAACCTCTAATCACTAATTAACTAATCACTATACCAGGTCTTTACTATAACAAAGTATATTCTTCTCTATGGTTTTAGCCAGTGCTTCTAAGTTAGAATAATCGCTGGCGGCGGCAATATCTTTAACGCTGTTATCCTTCATCAGTACGCGGATGTTGCCATCGCCTACACGGTAAGCATTGTTTTTTATCGAATCTGTAAACACAAAGTACGGCACTTCGCTTTCTTTTATGCCGTATTTGGCAATTGCGTTAGCGTTTAAATAAGCCACGTGTTTTGGGTTGGCCGGCTCGGCGGTAATATCTACCTGGAACAGCTTGCGTTTTACAAAATCACTGCACAGCTTGGCCAAAACAAAATCATCGCTCACGGCCCAAACCTTTACTGCCGACAGGATATCCGTATCGTCCAGCTTAGTAAAAGTATCTAAATGGCCGTCTTTTATAAACTCTTCACGGTTTATGGTTTCGGTTAAAAAATGGTTAAGCGCCGGGGTGGCAAATAGTTTTTCGCCCCGTAGCACCAGTTCGCGGCTGCGCTCCAGTATTTTAACCAGCAGTTGCTCGGCCGCTATTACGGTTTTATGCAGGTACACCTGCCAGTACATCAGCCTGCGGGCAATGATAAACTTCTCTACCGAGTAGATGCCTTTTTCTTCAATAACAATATGATCATCACGAACATTCAGCATCTTAATAATGCGGTCTGAACTGATCACCCCTTCAGACACGCCGGTAAAAAAACTGTCGCGGTTAAGATAGTCCAGCCGGTCCATATCCAACTGGCTTGACACCAGTTCATGCAAAAACTTGCGGGCATACGTCCCCTTAAAAATACTGATAGCGGTAGTAAGCTGCCCGTTAAATTGCTCGTTCAGCTTGTTCATTAACAGGATAGAAATATCCTCATGTGATACACCTTTAACGATGGTATGCTCTAAAGCGTGCGAGAACGGCCCGTGGCCTATATCGTGCAGTAAAATAGCTATGGTAACGGCTTCTTCTTCGTGTGTGCTAATGTCCTGGCCTTTTATGCGCAGCGTCTCAACAGCCATTTTCATCAGGTGCATGGCACCCAGGGCATGATGAAAACGGGTATGTAGCGCGCCTGGGTACACCAGGTGGGTCATGCCCAACTGTTTAATGTACCGTAACCGCTGAAAATAAGGATGTTCTATCAGGTCGAACACCAGGTCAGTCGGGATGCTTATAAATCCGTAAACCGGATCGTTTATAATTTTCTTTTTGTTCAAGTTATAGTTTATACACTGCAAAAGTGTTAATTTATGATAAACAATGCACCTTCTATTTGTTAATTTTTGTTAATAGTGTGCCATAATGTGTAACAAATAGTCTGCTTTAGGGTTATATGCCTATGTTTGGCTTGAATTGTGCGTTACAGCCTAAATTACCGAACGATATTTTTTTACTGATATTATTAGATACAACATGCAGGATACCACTATACTATGGGCTGATGACGAGATTGACCTGTTAAAACCACACATACTTTTTTTAAACGAAAAAGGCTATAAAGTAACTACCGTTACCAACGGTAACGATGCTGTCGAGGCATTTAAAAATAACTATTTCGACCTGGTTTTTCTGGATGAGAATATGCCCGGCCTCACCGGTATTGAAACGCTGGCACAGATCAAAAATCTTAACAACGATGTGCCTATCGTGATGATCACCAAGAACGAGGAGGAGTATTTGATGGAAGATGCCATCGGCTCAAAAATTGGCGACTACCTGATAAAACCCGTACACCCCAAGCAAATACTGCTTACCATTAAAAAGCTGACTGAAAACAAACGCCTGGTTACCGAGAAAACCACCATGGCCTATCAGCAGGATTTCAGGAACCTGGGGATCACCCTTAATGATAACCTGAGCCACCAGGAATGGGTTGATGTATATAAAAAACTGATCTACTGGGAACTTGAACTACAGCAACTGGAAGATGCGGGCATGCATGAAATTTTGACCATGCAAAAGGCCGAAGCCAATATGCAGTTTTGCAAATTTGTTGAACGTAATTATTTAAACTGGATCAAAAACCCGGACGACGCGCCAACCAGCTCGCCGCAGTTGTTTAAGAAAAAGGTGTTCCCTAAGTTGGATAATAAAACGCCGGTTTTCTTTATCCTGATAGATAACTTAAGGTATGATCAGTTCAAGATTATTAACCCTATCATATCGCAATATTTTAAACTGGAAGAAGAGGATACTTATTACAGTATTTTGCCGACAGCTACACAGTATGCACGTAATTCCATATTCTCAGGGCTGATGCCTTTAGAGATGGAGAAACGCTACCCTGAAATGTGGCAGAACGACGAGGATGAAGGTGGCAAGAATCTGTTTGAGTCGGACTTTGTTGCCGACCAGATCAGCCGAGTTTACCGTAAAGATTGCAAACACTCCTACCACAAAATATTGAACCTTGACGAAGGCCGGGCGCTGAATGATTCTGTTAGCAACCTGATGAAGAATGATCTGAACGTGATCGTTTACAACTTTGTGGATATGCTGTCGCACGCGCGTACAGATATGCAGATGATCCGCGAGTTGGCAAGCGATGATGCGGCTTACCGCTCTTTAACGCTGTCGTGGTTTGAACACTCGCCTTTGTTTGACCTGCTTAAATTTTTGGCGCAGAAACAGGTGCGCGTAGTCATCACTACCGATCACGGTACCATCCGTGTTAAAAAACCAAGCAAACTAATTGGCGACCGTAACACCAATACCAACCTGCGCTACAAACAGGGCCGCAACCTTAACTTTAATGCAAAGGATGTGTTCCATATCCGTAACCCGCATGATGCCATGCTGCCGCGCCTGCACGTAAGCTCAAGCTTTGTGTTTGCCAAAGAGGATACCTACTTTGTTTACCCGAACAACTACAACCACTTTGTTAATTTTTATAACGAGACCTTCCAGCACGGAGGTATCTCGTTAGAAGAAATGATCATCCCGATTGTAACCTACGGGCCTAAATAAGAAATAGAGTCTACCTATAAAAATGAACCCCGGCGCACATTGTACACCGGGGTTTTGCTTTTATAGCTATTAGATACTTGTTAGTTGATCGGTCTTAATACCCTGTCCCACCTTACACGGTTAAAAATGTTTTTGGTAGAATCTGTACTGAACCAGGTCAGCATAGCTTTGCCGATGATATGATCCTCGGGCACGTAACCCCAAAACCTTGAATCTAAAGAATCATGGCGGTTGTCGCCCATCATCCAGTAATAATCCATTTTAAAGGTGTAGGTGTCGGCTTTCTTGCCATTTATCAATATGTCTTTGCCGTTTACGGTTACCTTGTTGTTTTCGTACACCTCTATAGCCCTGCGGTAAAGGGTAAGGGTAGAATCATTTAACGGTGTGGTCCAGCCTTTTTTAGGCAGTTTGATAGGGCCAAAGTTATCCAGGTTCCACTTAAACTTTTCATTATGCGGAAAGATCTCGGCATCATAAAACCTGGCCCGGGCAACAACTGGTGTAACGCTTTTTATGTTTGAATACGTTTTGATAATAGCCGCAGCCGCAGCAGGCATCACCATTTCGTACGAATCGGGTGATATTTGCTGACGCACGGTAACATGCAGATCCTGTAAGGCATCTACGTTAATATCCTGCCCGTTGGTTACTATGGCGTATGATGTTTGCTGTTTAGGCGCGTTTGGCGCGACCTTGCCGTTTATGTAAACTTGTCCGTCAATAATTTTTAATACATCGCCGGGGATAGCCTGGCAGCGTTTGATCAGGCAGGTGCGTTGGTCTACGGGGATATTGTATTCGGGCCCGGCTTCGTCGGGTTTGTTAAATACCACGATATCGCGATTTTTTATAGTAGTTAATCCCGGCAGCCTGAAATAGGGTAACTGCAAAGCACCGAAATATGTCTTAATCCCATACATTACAGGCTCTGTAAACGGGATAGACAAAGGCGTGTTAGGCATACGCGGGCCATAGCTAAGTTTACTAACGAACAAGTAATCGCCGGTAAGCTGAGTGCCCTCCATTGACCCCGACGGAATAGCATAAGCCGAAAATAACAATCCACGGATAACAGTTGAAACAAGCACCGCGAAAACAATGGCATCAACCCATTCGCGGGTTTTAGATTTTTTTGGTTTAACGGTATCGGGATTTTTCTTAAAATTTAGCTTCCAGTTCATGAGCCTAAGTTTTGATTACAAAACTTAGATACCGCTATTTAAAAAATGTTACAGGAAAATTTTATTCTTCGGTTGCAGGAGGCGGGGCAGATTTAGTTACACCGGCTTTAAATCTTGGCGTGAAGCCAATTTTAGGTTTGTCTTCCGCAGGTTTTTCTTCTATAGGTGCCTCTTCTGATTTCTTTTCCTCAACGGGTGCATCGGTAGATTTTGTTACCCCTGCTTTGAATCTTGGTGTGAAACCCATTTTAGGCTTTTCTTCTACAGGTTGTTCTTCTGCTTTCTTTTCTTCTACGGGAGTTTCAGCAGGTTTGGTTACACCCGCCTTAAACCTTGGAGTAAAACCCATTTTTGGTTTGTCTTCCCCGAGCTTTTCTTCTGCAATTGGTTCTTCTGCTTTCTTTTCTTCAACGGACGCTTCCGCAGGTTTAGTAACGCCTGCCTTAAACCTCGGCGTGAAGCCAACCTTTGGCTTATCTTCGGCAGGTGCGTCCTCTTTCTTTTCTTCTGATGGCGGATCTGTCGGCTTGGTTACACCGGCCTTGAATCTTGGCGTAAAACCAACTTTAGGTTTGTCCTCCGCAGGGGCTTCCGCTTTTTTATCTTCAGCAACTTCTTCAATCGGTTTTGGCGGAACGGCAGCCTTGAACCTCGGGGTAAAACCGGGTTTGGGTGAAGCCAGTTCGCTCAAACTTTCATTAATAGTTTGCTCAGCCAGCGGGTTATCAATTTTCGGCTTTTCGGTTTTTACTTCGGGCGGTAAGTTGTATTGCCGGCGAATTTTGTTGAACCAGTATTTCTTGGTATGGTCGAAACTTTTTTCGCCCATTTGATCGTAGTGTAATTTAAATTCAGAAAACAGCGCCGGCTCGCCTTGCTGTAAGGCCGCCAGGTCAATTCTCTTCTTTTTAAAAAACTCTTCGAAAGTCATGTTTTGATAGAATCAAGAATCAAGAATCAAGAATCAAGATAGATCGAGTATAAACTCTTGTCTCTTGGTTCTTGTCTCTTGATTCTTATAAAGCCACGTCCAGATCTAATTTATTAAAGTGGATCCCTTTTGCTGTTTGCACCCAGTCCTCACGTTCTTCGTCAGTAGCATTTAACAATTTAGGGAACCACGCAAGCGGAAAAACCTGTTGCTTGCCATCCTCTGCCTCAACCACAAGCAATGTATCGTTAAATGTTATTTTAACTTTCTTTTCCTGCTTACGTGTGGTGAATAGTGGCATATTGTCTGAACTATGATTTTTAAGATTTAAAGATTACAGAATTTACCTAATCTCTAATCACCAATTAACTAATCTCTAACTTACTCCGCCATATTATGGTAAACCGCTTGTACGTCATCGTCCTCTTCAAGGCGGTCTATCAGTTTTAATACGTCAACGGCTTGTTCTTCGGTTACCTCTTTAAATGATTGCCCAACACGTTCCAGCTTTGCTGATTTTACTTCGATACCTGATTCTTCCAACGCTTTTTGCATTTTACCAAAATCCTCAAACGCGGTATGAAGTACGGCTATGTCGTTTCCTTCTTCATCAGCTTCCACAAAAATTTCTTCTAAACCGGCATCTATCAGTTCAAACTCCAGTTCTTCCAGGTCGCGGTCGCCGGGAACAAAAGTAAAAACCGCCTTACGGGTAAAAATAAAATCAAGTGACCCGGTTTTACCCAGCGCGCCATTGTATTTGGTAAAGTAGCTGCGTACGTTGGCTACGGTACGGTTAATATTATCGGTAGCGGTTTCAACCAGTACGGCAACGCCGTGTGCGGCATAACCTTCGTACACCAGTTCTTCGTAATCTTTCTCATCACGGCTTGAGGCACGTTTTATAGCAGCCTCAACACGGTCTTTAGGCATGTTTACCGCCTTTGAGTTTTGTATGGCGGTACGTAAACGCGAGTTGGTATTAGGGTCGCCACCACCGGCTTTAACGGCCATCACTATCTCTTTACCCAAACGGGTAAACTGTACGGCCATTTTGGCCCAACGCTTAAATTTTCTCTCTTTACGGAATTCGAATGCTCTTCCCATTGTTTTATTTAGTCAGTAGTCCATGGTCGATAGTCCATAGAATGTGGGGACAAATATAATGTTTATGTATTTAGTGCAACTTTTGAAAATAGAACATCTGTCACTTTAGTTGTAACAGTGTTTTTAGCTTTTGATTTAATTGTTCAAGTTCAATCGTTGTCAACTCACCTAAAAGTCCTTGAACTAAATCTAAGCTTAAAGTGCAAATTTTCCCCGTCCGGATTAAAGAAGACTTTTTGAGCCCGTTTGTATTAGACGGATTTAATAAAACATCTGTAGCTTCACGCCATTGCAATTGGGTAGTAATAAAGCTTGCGGTGATATCCATATTGGTTTCAGCAAGAATAACTGCCGGGCGTAATTTGGTTGCTGAAAGATCGGTAAACGGAAAAGTAACCAATACAATATCACCTTTTGCCATAAACTTCTTTCAGGTCGCTTACAGCATAGAGATCTTCTTCTTCCTTTAAAAAATCAAACGACTGACCGGATGCAAGACCTTGCACATCTTTATTAAAAGAGAGTTCATCTTGCTGTCTGATCAGAAAATCGGCAAAATCCGCAATTTCAACAGCCTTATCTTCAGGAAGCTGATTAATTACTTCAATTGTATGTTCGATAATTGCTTGCTTCGTCATATCCAAATATACAAAAAATGAATAATGTATATTAAATTGATTGTTTACCGAACTTATAAATCACTTTTACTTTTTCAGGTTCTCCAACATATCAGCCGTCATATTGGCCAGGTCAAACTTTTGCTTCCAGCCCCAGTCGTTTTGCGCGAAGGTGTCGTCAATGGATTTTGGCCAGCTATCGGCAATGGCCTGACGCGGATCAAAATCAGCGTAGCTGATCTCAAAATCAGGCAGATGTTTTTTAATTTCTGCGGATAGCTGCGCTGGTGTAAAGCTGATACCACCTAAGTTATATGATGAGCGGATACTCAATTTATAGGATGGTGCTTCCATCAGTTCTATGGTGGCGCGTATGGCATCTTCCATATACATCATGGGCAGGGCGGTATCGGCAGAAAGAAAGCTTTCATATTTGCCATGCGCCAAAGCCTGGTGAAAAATATCAACCGCGTAGTCTGTGGTGCCGCCCCCGGGTTCAGACCGCCAGCCTATCAGGCCGGGATAGCGGATACTGCGTACATCCAAACCATATTTAACATAGTAGTACTCGCACCAGCGCTCGCCGGCCAGTTTACTGAAACCGTAAACCGAATTTGGGTCCATAATGCAAAACTGCGGCGTGTTCTCTCTTGGCGAGTGCGGGCCGAAAACCGCGATAGAACTTGGCCAGAAAACCTTGGCGACTTTAAATTCTATCGCCAGGTCAAGCACGTGGATCAAGCCGTTCATGTTCAGGTCCCAGGCCAGTTTTGGCTTTTGTTCGCCTACGGCAGACAGGATAGCAGCCAGCAGGTAGATCTGCGTAGGCTGATGTTTTTCAAACAAATGGAACATGTTGTGCTTATCGAGCACGTTAACCAGTTCAAAGGGGCCGGCGTTAATTACCGGGTTATCGGTCGGGCGTATGTCAGATGCCACCACCTGTTCGTTACCATATTTTGCACGCAAATTCATTACCAATTCGGTGCCGATTTGGCCGTTAGAGCCAATCACAATTATCTTTTCGGTCATATTGAGTATCAGTTGCACCAAAGGTAAAAATTTGGGCGAAATGATTGGCCTGGATTTTCACACCGATGTTATGATAAATGCCGGTAGTAAAAAATTGCATTTATCGGGTAAAGGCATATATACCGGTAGTAAATTTTGCTGTTTATCGGGTGTGGATGCTTATGCCCGTAGTAAATTATGCCATTTATCGGGTATCATAGGATATGCCGGTAGTAGGGTTTTTAAATAAAATATTGATAATTAATATCTTACATAAAATTTCAAAGAACATGGACAGATTTGAGATAAATCAGATACTTGTTTTTTTGTAATGGATTTTAAGGGCTGATATTGATGAGGTGATAACAATATACGAAAAATTTTCGGCATTAATGGTGCCCTTAAATCAAATTATAGCCCATCAATTACTCACCCGGTCTGCGCTTCGCTGGACCACCCTCTCTGCCGTAAACGGCAAAGAGGGTTTTAAACAGCCCTCTTTCCGCCGAAGGCGAAGAGAGGGCAGACGAGCGAAGTCCCGATAGCTATCGGGATAGGGGTGAGTAAACTTGCCGCCAATACCAGGCAGACAAGCAACTTATGGTAATTTTTATTTCATTAATGGTGGCCTTAATTGTTATACACCTGATAACATTTGCATTAAATATATTCAGTCAATAAAAAAATGTCGATATTTACCGCCCAATAAATAATTATTAATTAACCATTTAAAAAAATGAAGATCGCAGTTGTAGGTGCTACAGGATTAGTTGGCACCAAAATGTTGCAGGTTCTTGAAGAACGCAACTTCCCCATTACAGATTTATTATTAGTCGCATCAGAGAAAAGTGTAGGTAAGGAAATCACTTTCAAGGGTAAGGCTTATAAGGTAATTTCTGTTGAGGATGCGATTAAACAGAAGGCTGACATAGCGCTTTTTTCGGCAGGTGGCAGCACATCATTGGCCCAGGCCCCGCTTTTTGCGGCTGCAGGTACCACGGTAATTGATAATTCATCAGCATGGCGCATGGATCCAACCAAAAAACTGGTTGTGCCCGAAGTGAATGCCGATGTATTAACGCCCGAAGATAAAATTATTGCCAACCCAAATTGCTCAACCATACAAATGGTGGTGGCTTTAAAACCCCTGCACGATAAATATAAAATTAAACGCGTGGTGGTTTCAACCTACCAGTCGGTAACCGGTACCGGCGTTAAGGCTGTTGACCAGTTAATGAACGAGCGTGCCGGCATTGACGGCCCAATGGCATACCCATACAAAATTGACCTGAACGTATTGCCTCATATTGATGTGTTTACCGAGAACGGTTACACCAAAGAGGAAATGAAAATGGTTAAAGAAACCAACAAGATCATGGGCGACGACAGTATCCGTGTTACGGCTACTACCGTGCGCATCCCGGTTATGGGCGGACACTCAGAGTCGGTAAATATTGAGTTTGCCAATGATTTTGATCTGGCCGAAGTAAAGGAAATACTAAGCAAAGCGCCGGGCGTTGTAGTAACCGACGACGTTGCCAACCTGAAATACCCAATGCCGCTTGACGCGCACGATAAAGACGATGTATTTGTAGGCCGTATCCGCCGTGATGAGAGCCAGTCAAATACGCTGAACTGTTGGATAGTGAGCGATAACCTGCGCAAAGGCGCTGCAACAAATGCGGTACAAATTGCGGAGTATCTGGTAGCTAAACATTTGGTGGGCGAAAGCGTAGAAGCGTAGCCCCCTAACCCCCTAAAGGGGGAACAATAGTTGGAATTTGAAAAGGGACAGCCGGATGGTTGTCCTTTTTCGTTTTATATTCGTTGTCAAATGACAGAGAAGGAGTTTTTCAAATTCCCAAAACCATCCATCATACCGCCTATAGCATTTGATAAGGTATAAATAACCTGCTATTTTGTTGAAGCTGGTCTAAAGGAAATAACAGATCTGTTATCATGCAAAAACTTTTTTCACATAACCTCTTGAATATCATAAAATAACTCCGTACTTTTGCAGTCCCGAAAACTGCCCGCCAATGTAGGATGGCAGCGGGACTTAAAAAAACAAAACAAGAAAGCAAGAATGCCTACTATCAATCAATTAGTTAGAAAAGGTAGAGTAGCTCTGGTTGACAAGAGTAAGTCGCCGGCGTTGGACAGCTGTCCACAGCGAAGAGGAGTGTGCACCCGTGTGTATACCACTACCCCTAAAAAACCAAACTCAGCAATGCGTAAAGTTGCCCGTGTGCGCTTAACCAACGGTAAAGAAGTAAACGCTTATATCCCTGGTGAAGGTCACAACTTGCAAGAGCACTCGATCGTGTTGATCCGTGGTGGTCGTGTTAAAGACTTACCTGGTGTACGTTACCACATCATCCGTGGCGCGTTAGATACTTCTGGTGTTGCCGGCCGTAACCAACGTCGTTCAAAATATGGTACCAAACGCCCTAAACCGGGACAAGCAGCTGCGGCGCCAACAAAAGGTAAAAAGAAATAATTAAAGGAGGATAGTAACAATGAGAAAATCAAAACCAAAAAAAAGAATCCTTCTTCCTGATCCAAAATTCAATGATATTTTGGTAACCAGGTTTGTTAACAACATGATGTTTGACGGTAAAAAATCTACCGCTTATACTATATTTTACAACGCAGTTGACATTGTTGAAAAGAAAACCAACGAAAGTGGTTTAGAAACCTGGAAAAAGGCTTTAAACAATGTTATGCCTGCAGTTGAAGTTAAAAGCCGCCGTGTTGGTGGTGCTAACTTCCAGGTACCTACAGAGGTTCGTCCGGAGCGTAAAATTGCTTTGGGCATGAAATGGCTGATCAGCTATGCACGTCGTCGTGGCGAAAAAACCATGATGGAGAAATTAGCAGGCGAGATCATATCGGCAGCTAAAGGTGAAGGTGCAGCAGTGAAAAAGAAAGAAGATACGCATAAAATGGCCGAGGCTAACAAAGCGTTCTCTCACTTTAGATTCTAATTAATGAATTATTGAATTAGTGAATTATTGATTTGGTAACATCATACTAATCAGTAATTCATTACTTCGCAGATTCAATGAACGTTAAATATTCATTAATTCAATAGTTCAATAACTCAATAATTAATATGTCAAGAGATCTTAAATATACAAGAAACATAGGTATTGCCGCCCACATTGATGCCGGTAAAACCACCACTACCGAGCGTATTCTTTACTATGCGGGCGTTAGCCACAAAATAGGCGAGGTACACGAAGGTGCGGCTACCATGGACTGGATGGCGCAGGAGCAGGAGCGTGGTATTACCATTACTTCGGCTGCTACCACAGTTAACTGGAAATACCGTAACCACAACTACCACATGAACATCATTGATACCCCGGGCCACGTGGATTTCACCGTTGAGGTGAACCGCTCGCTGCGTGTATTAGATGGTTTGGTGTTCTTGTTCAGCGCGGTTGATGGTGTTGAGCCACAGTCAGAAACTAACTGGCGTTTGGCTAACAACTACAACGTGCCACGTATTGGTTTCGTAAACAAAATGGACCGTAGTGGTGCAGATTTCCTTAACGTGGTAAAACAGGTTAAAGAAATGTTAGGTAGCGTAGCTATTCCGTTGCAATTGCCTATCGGTGCTGAAGACCAGTTTAAAGGTGTGGTTGACTTGATCAACTTTCGTGGTATTGTTTGGAACGAGCACGATAAAGGTATGACCTTTACAGAAGTGCCTATCCCTGACGATATGTTAGAAGAAGCTACTGAGTGGAGAGAGAAATTGTTAGAAGCTGTAGCTGAGTTTGATGACTCTTTGATGGAGAAATTCTTTGAAGATCCGGCAACTATCACCGAGCGCGAAGTATTAGACGCATTACGCCAGGCTACTTTGGCCGGTAAGATCGTTCCGATGACTTGCGGTTCATCTTTCAAAAACAAAGGTGTACAAACCATGCTTGACTACGTGATGGAGTTAATGCCTTCGCCTCTTGATTCAAAAGGTGTAATAGGTACTAACCCTGATACCGGTGCAGAGATCGTTGTTAAGCCGGATGTTAAAGAGCCGTTTGCAGCTTTAGCATTTAAAATTGCTACCGACCCGTTTGTAGGCCGTTTATGCTTTATCCGCGTTTACTCAGGTAATCTTGAAGCGGGTTCATACATCTACAACATGCGTTCAGAAAACAAAGAGCGTATCAGCCGTATATTCCAGATGCATGCTAACAAGCAAAACCCTATCCCTAACGTAGGTGCAGGTGATATTGCTGCGGTAGTAGGCTTTAAAGATATTAAAACAGGTGATACCCTTTGCGACGAGAAACACCAGTTGGTTCTTGAATCGATGGTATTCCCTGACCCGGTTATCGGTTTGGCAATTGAGCCTAAAACTCAGGCCGACGTTGATAAATTAGGTATCGCTTTGGGTAAATTAGCCGAAGAGGATCCAACCTTCCGCGTACAAACTGACCAGGATACCGGCCAAACCGTTATCAGCGGTATGGGCGAGTTACACCTTGATATTTTGATGGACCGTTTAAAACGCGAATTCAAAGTTGAGGTTAACCAGGGTGCTCCGCAGGTAGCTTACAAAGAGGCTATCACAGGTTCAACACAACACCGCGAAACTTACAAGAAACAAACCGGTGGTCGTGGTAAATTTGCCGATATCCAGGTTGTTATTTCTCCGGGAGAAGAAGGTAAAGAAGGCCTTGAATTTATCAATGAGATCGTTGGTGGTTCTATTCCTCGTGAGTTCATCCCGTCTGTTGAGAAAGGTTTCAAATCAGCAATGGATAATGGTGTGTTAGCAGGCTATCCTTTAACCAGCTTAAAAGTACGTTTAATTGATGGTTCATTCCACGCTGTCGATTCGGACGCGTTATCTTTCGAGATAGCAGGCCGTTCGGCTTACCGCGAGGCATTGCCAAAATGTAAACCGGTATTGTTAGAGCCTATCATGAAGATCGAGATCTTAACCCCTGAAGAAAACATGGGTGACGTTATCGGTGACATGAACCGTCGTCGTGGCCAGCTGCAAGGTATGGACACCCGTAACGGTTCGCAGGTTATCAAAGCAATGGTACCACTTTCTGAAATGTTTGGTTACGTAACGCAATTACGTACTATCACTTCAGGCCGTGCAACTTCAACTATGGAGTTTGACCACTATGAGCCGGCACCACGTAACGTACAGGACGAGGTTGTTGCCAAATCAAAAGGCAGAAAACAAGTTGCAATTGACTAACAAACAAGTTTGAATTATTGAATTAGTGTCCCGATAACTATCGGGAGAGTGAATAACAAAAAATCTAATTCAATAATTCATTAATTCAATAAATCAATAATTACTCTAATAAATAGCTCTTAGGGTAATTTAAACAAAAACAAAAATGAGCCAAAGAATCAGAATCAAACTAAAATCTTACGATTACAATCTGGTTGATAAATCAGCTGAGAAGATCGTAAAAACAGTAAAGCCAACAGGCGCTGTAGTTAGCGGACCGCTTCCGTTACCAACCGAAAAGAAAATTTTCACTGTTTTGCGTTCACCACACGTAAACAAAAAAGCACGTGAGCAATTCCAATTATGCTCTTACAAAAGGCTATTGGATATCTACAGTTCAAACTCAAAAACTGTAGACGCGCTAATGAAGCTTGAATTGCCAAGCGGTGTTGAAGTTGAGATCAAGGTGTAACTGTACCGGAAGATCCGAAAAATATAAAAAGCCATCCGATTTGTTTCGAATGGCTTTTTTGTTGACATACAAGGGTGGGCGATTGCAGTGTGATAGGCTTTACGCGCATGCCTTGCCCCGCTCAATTGCCGCGGTGGCTGTTACCTTTGTCTTGATACAAAGGTAACCCAAAAATCAAGTCAGGCCGATCGCTGCCACCACCCGAGGGCCAGACTCCCAGCCGCGCGCCCTGACCGGCCTATGCGCTTCTTTTTTTAATTTTACACAATACGAAATTATTGTAAAAACTGGAATGTCAGACGAAAAGCTTCGGGTGAAAGCAGGTAAAACAATGTGGGGCAGTGCGGCTGCAAGGGCATTGGTAATTTTGCCTGAAGCGGCAGTCTTGTGCGACAATAGAGGCAAAAGGACCGGGCCCTTGGTTTTACCTGATTTGTAGGGCAAAGGCCTTGTGCGGCAAAGAAGCCTATCGTCTGACTTGATTTTTGGTTCTTTTCATCAAGGAAAAGAACAAAGCCTACCCGTGGCTATTGAGCGGGGCAAGCCAAGTGGGAAAAGGCCAGGAAGCGATAGGTAATTGATCTGGGAATATTCAAAGGTGAAGAATCAAAACATTATCAACACCCAACAAACCCCCGCCCCAACAGCCGTATTCAAAAAATTAACCACATTATTGCCAATCCACCCCTTTCGCTCAAGCGATGCACCTAAAATCGAATCGACCACATTACCGGTAAAGCCGGCGAGGATGATCCAAAGGAAAGATATGCTCCATCCCATAAACAAGCTGTAAACTAAGGCGATTAAGCTTGCGCCTGCTACACCTATTAGTGTCCCCTCAAAACTTATAACTCCATCCAAACCACGCTGGTCTTTTTTGAATGTTAAGATATTGAAAAAGTTACGACCGTAAACGATTCCCAGTTCAGACGATAGCGTATCCGCGGTAGCGGCGGCAAAGCTTCCGGCTATCATTAATTTAATAACAGCTATATTTTCGGGGAAGAGCCAGGTAGCTGCACCCAGCAAAGCCGCTACACAGCCATTGGCCAGAACCTGCCCGGCGGTACGGCGGCCTTTGTTTTCTTCGGCTGCGCCGATAGCTGCTTTTTTGGCCACCTGCCATTTAGTTGCCCATATGGCGCTGATAAAAAAAGCCGCCAGTATCATCAAACCCATTAACCCCGCGCTCTTGTACATTAACAAGCCAACCACCGCACCCGTGGCCGCGCCGGCCAGTGTAAGCTTTTTGGCGGTATAGCTTAGGGTTGAACCTAACAGCAATATGGTATAAATGATTATCTGAACAACCATGTGTGAAATTAAAATTAAATCGCATGAAATTTAAATTCGCCGTCGTAGAGACGCAATGCATTGCGTCTCTACAGCTCCGGATTTAAAAAATCCTGCCATACACCTTCCAACTCATCAACCAATTCGGGTTTAATGGAGATACCCGATGCCTGCGGTGTCCATGTCTGCGCGGCCAGGTTGCCGGTTTTCAGGATGTCTAAACCAAGTATGGGTTCTTTATCAGGATTCAATAATACATCAATGGCAATAGTGATGCGGTGGTAATGCCGCCCTTTTCTGAAAGCCAGGTAAGGCTCTGACGCGATAATACCCGATGCAAAGATACCTTTCGGTTCAACACCCACGCGAACGATAAAAGCCCGGTCGCCGGGCTTGATAGTTTTATGGCTGGCGACACTCCAGTTATCTTCCAGTTTACCCGTGTCGGCTAATTTTTTGATATCATCATCAATATCGGCCCACTCAAACTTAATGGGGTTCCAGCCAAACAGGTAGGCTTTGCCCCCTAATTTCCTCCGTAGGAGTCCTTCGGACCTAAAGGGGGAATGACTATCAATGTTTAAGGATTTTGCCATCGTTTATTGCTCCCCCTTCAGGGGGCTGGGGGGCTAACCTCTGCCGGTTAACTCGTCCAGTTTATTGCGTTCGGTTTGCAGCTCGCGGGCCAGTTTTTTCTCTTTCTCGTTGGCTTTGGCTTTAAAGGTTTTAAACTCCTCTTCCAACTCGTTATATAATGAGGTGCGGTAAACAGCTTCTTTTCTGTATCCGCCTGTACGCGCGATAACGACAGCGGCTATAACGCCAATGATCAGTACCAAACTCCACATTACTATATTGTAAGTCGATTTTGCTAAGGATATCCCCAATAAGCTGATCGAATCTGTTTTTGTCAGTGCCTGATCTTTTGCTGCAACGTCGGCCTGTAAACCGGTGATGGTTTTAGCCTGGTCGGCCACTTTATCCTGTACATCCTTTAGTTTGTTGCGGCTGCTTTTCAGCGTATCCATAAAGTTTTTGTACAGGGCGTCAACAAAAGGCTTTTGGTAATTATATACTTTGGTTTGCAGGTATTCATATTGACCATGCAGGCTTTTATCAACCTTAACAGGTGCTGCCTGTGTGTCGGGCTTGATATCCGGCGGGGTAGTAGCTATGGTGGTTGTCGGCACTTTTATAGGAGAAGCTGCAGTATTAGCTTTCTTTGCACTATCAGCAGCAAGCTGGGCTTTGTAGGTTTTGGCGTAAGCGCCATATCCATACCTGCTGTAAGGCCTGCCTGTTTTAGGATTGATGGGTATATGCCCCGCCGCAGGTTTTACTACGGTATGTTTAACACTGTCCTGCGCATGGATTGATAGTGAGCCAACGGTCAGCATCAGCATTAAAAGCGATAGTTTCAACATGAAATAGTTTTTCATAATTGTAAAATTAGACAATCATCTATTAAAAAAACAGTAAAAAGTGGGTTTTGTTGGCCATTTAAGCGGTATAGCGCAGCTAATGTAAACCTTAATACGCATTTTTGCCGCACATAGTTATATTAGTAGAATGAATATCGGAATTATAGGCCTGGGTGATATGGGGCGCTTGTACGCCAAAGCTTTTGCTAAAGCAGGGTATACTGTAACCGGGTGCGACCTGCCATCAAACCAGCAACAGTTGCAGCAGGACCTTGCACCTTACCATATCAAAGTTTTGGATAGCGGTAAAGAGGTGTCAGAAACCAGCGACCTGATCATTTACTCTGTCGAGGCCGAGAAAATGGCTAAGGTAGTTGCCGAAAATGCCCAATACACCAAACCGGGCGCTATAGTTGCGGGTCAAACTTCTGTTAAAACCCCCGAGATACTGGCGTTTGAAAAATACCTGCCCGAAAGCGCACAGATCATTACTTTTCACGGGATGCACGGCCCGGGCTTTGAGCCAAAGGGCCAAACGCTGATATTGATCCCTCATCGTGCCGATGAAAACGCCCGGCAGCAGATGTTGGATCTGTTTACTGCCATAGGCTCAGAGATAGTTGAACTAACCGACTACCACGAGCATGATAAAATTGTTGCCGATACACAGGCCGTAACCCACGTAGGTTTTGAAAGCATGGGCACCGCCTGGAAATCGGCCGGGTTTTTCCCTTGGGAAAACGCGTCGTACATCGGCGGCATAGATAATGTAAAGATCCTTACCACGCTGCGCATATTTAGCTATAAGGCGCACGTATATGCCGGTTTAGCTATATTGAATCCATACGCAAGGCAGCAGGTAAGGCAATACGCGGTATCAGAGTCTGAATTGTTTAAGCTGATGATCCAGGAAGAAGAAGCCGCGTTTCGCGAGCGGCTTTACCGCGCGCGCGATTTTGTTTTTCATGAAAGCCGCAAGCCTATTATGTTAAATGATAAGGTGATGAAAGAGTTCAGGCTATCGCAAAACCATGATAAGCAAAAACCAAACTCGCACCTAAGTATATTAAGTATGGTTGATGCCTGGTACCATTTAGGCGTTAACCCTTATGATAACCTGATCTGCCAGACACCGCCTTTTCGCCTGCGATTGGGCATAGCCGAATACCTGTTTAAAGACGAAGAACTGCTGGAAGAATCTATCCAGGCAGCGCTGTACGACAAAACCATCCGCGGCGACGACTTGGAGTTCCATTCGGCTGTGCGAGAGTGGTCGGCGATTATTGGCTACGGCGATATGGAAGGGTACAAAAAACACTTTAATGATGTGCAGGCCTTTTTCAAAGATCGATTGCAGGAAGGTAACAAGCAAAGTGCCGAGCTGATAAGAAGGTTGATGACGGAGTAATTTCGGATTTATTTATCTACGCCAACATTGTCTTTTGGATGATTTTGTTACGCATATAGTTAAATAAAAATTGTTTAAATTTGTTATATGACAACGCTTACGATAGAAATTCCGGATAAGGTCGAAAAAACACTGGCTGATTTAATTGAACAGTTAGGTGGTAAGGTTATCACTACAGATTCAAAGAACAAAAAGAAAGAGCTTAAGGACAATTCAAAATTATCCCGAAAAGAGAAAGAGTTTTTGAAGGGATTAGACGAGTCAATTGAGTTTGTGAAATTACACCAGCAAGGTAAAGTTGAAGCTAAATCAATTGAACAATTGTTAAATGAGCTTTAATATTAATTACACACCGTTTTTCGAAAAGGAATTTAAAAAGCTTTACAAAAAACACAGGTCTTTAAAGGATGACTTGAACAAGCTCATCAATCAATTAGCCGAGAATCCACAGGCCGGCGAATCTATTGGCAATGATTGCTATAAAATACGCATGAGTATTTCTTCAAAAGGCAAAGGTAAGTCCGGAGGGGCACGGATAATTACCCATGTTAAGTTTGTAAACGAAAAGGTTTTCCTGGTATCTATTTATGATAAATCTGACATAAGTACTATAGCTGAAGAGCAGATTCTTATCCGTTTGCAAAATATTAAATAAATTGCCCAACCATTATTCCCTTATCCGATCATACCCAAGTTATCATAGGTTTTAATATATTTGGTAGAGTTATGAAAACCTGCCGGTATATTATCACATTAATTATAATAGGTGTAATCATTAGTTCGTGTAAAAAGTCGCAATCGGTTGTTAGTCCTAAAAAAACCGACACTGTCGCCGTTCAGCCCGACTTATTAGCACCCCAGGTGATCTTTAAAAATGTGGTAATATTGGGCAACAGTATTACGCTTACTCCCGTTAGCCCGCAGTTTGGCTGGTATAATACCTGGGGCATGGCTGCATCGGTTGCCGACTCAGACTACGTGCACCACCTTATTGTTCATTTCAGGAAGTACTACCCTAAATGTAAAGTTACCGTCAAGGCCTTTAATGATTTTGAAGCGTATTATCCCACCTATAATTTTGACGCCAATTTAAAAAGTGTAAAAGACAGCCTGCCCGACCTGGTGATCGTTAGGATAGGAGAGAACATAGATCGAAGCCGTTTTGATAAGGCGGTATTTCAAAGCAAATACCAGGCTTTTGTAAACTATCTTACGGCCGGCAACAGCAAATTATCTATACTGAGTGCAGGCCCGTTGTGGAGCGTGCCCGAAATTGACGACGTGTTTAAGGCTTATACACCCTATGTGTCGTTATCGGCAGTAAGTACCGACAGCAGTAACTTTGCCTTTGGTTTATATACCGACCCGGCTGTACAACAACACCCGGGCGATAAAGGCATGCACCTGATTAGCGATATAATCTGGGATGCTGTACGCAAACTGAAAGCTAAATAATATAAAAGTTATCCGGGCTTTTGTTTGATAATTATTCCCTTAACCATTCATCCGTATAAGTAATTTCTGTGCGGCCGTGTTTAACCGGTTTGCCGCTGTCGTCAACACTTACAAATACAATTTTATCAATTGTAAGGATGGTTTTTTGAGTGATCTTGTTACGCACCTCGCAGGTAAGGGTAAGCGAGGTGTGGCCAAATACAACCGCCTTAATGCCCAATTCGATAATATCCCCCTGGCGGGCAGAGCTTACAAAGTTGATCTCAGACATATATTTGGTTACACAGCTAAGTGTGCCTAACTGTATGATGGCATAAATAGCTGCTTCTTCGTCAATCCAGGCCAGCAGGCGGCCGCCAAACAGGGTGCCATGTGCATTCAAATCTTCGGGCTTTACCCATTTGCGTGTATAAAAATTCATGTTGTAGTATGTATGGCGCAAATGTACAACAGAATATCAGCTTAAATATAAGCAGTATGCCATGATCAGGTAAGAAATCTGCAAGTCATTCAGGCACCTCCTGATTATTAATAATCAGTTTGGTTTTCGGGAACAGCTTCCTGATCCGTTTTATTTCGTCATCGGTAATAACACCTTTCAATGTAAGTTTGTCTATCTGGACTTTGGCTAAGTCATCGGGGATATTTATCCTGTCAGTAAACTCAATGGTCAATAAATGTATTGGCCCAATATCCATCAATTCTTCGGGTACGGCATTTGCACGGATCTTGATTCCCTCAATAGGTTCAGTTGCCGAACGGCGCAGAATCTTCATATTCCTGTCTTCAACATCAGCATCTTTTTTGCGGATCATCCAACCTATCTCAGGCCTTAAATTAAAATTATTTTCATTTTGCTTTAATCCCATAAAGCCCGCCCATAATTCCAGGGGCGTTGTTACAGTATTTCCTGTACCATCCGTTGCAATATATTTAAGATTAACTTTAACAACTTCGTCCGGCAATTCAGATCCTGATGATAATGAGTCAAGCCCTAACCGTTGTCCGTTTTTGGTATACGGGAAAAATTTTACCATCCAGCCATCTATAATATTTTTTGCACCATATCTCTTTATACTGTGATATTTAAACATGGTTTGCCAAAACTCTTTATCTTTTTCTCCCTTTGACGCCTTTATGATCTTTTTTAAAATGGGCTCCATTTTATCAACCCACCAATCCAGCTGATATTTACGCAGCGCTTCAGTTTTGTCTAACACTTTTTGCCAATCTGCAGGCGTGCCTTCAAGTGTAACCTGCGGGATACCGCATCCTATGTACAATACAATAAAGTCAAAATATGATTTCATGGCATACAAAGCTGTAATTTGCGATGCCATTTTAGTAACCGGTGTACTAGTGCTAAAATCAGCCGTCAAAGCATCGGTAAGCTCTTTGCCCGTATAGTTGCTGATCTGTCTGCTAAATTCTGGAAATATCTCCTGCCAGGGGCTGTCCGGATTGTCAAGCGTGATGCTATTGGTTTGTACAACCAAAGTGGTTTTGCCGCTAAAATTAACAAACATACTGCGCAAACTTTCGGCATTGTTATTTACATGGTTGGCAAATCCCTGGCAAATTAACAGCCACATCATGTCTGGCGACAGGGTAAATGGCCTGTGATCGGCATAGGCCTGATACATGCCTGAAAAGAAAGGATGAAAGTTATAGTAAACCAAATCTCCCTCGACGGCACTTTTAGCTACGATGTTAAATTTAGGGTCAAGAACGGCTTGCTTTGCCGGTGGAAAGCCCCAGACATGATGATCGCGCCTGATCAAGTCCTTTAGTATTCCATCATAATTAGATACAGGCAAAAGTGTATCTGGCTTTTTAAGCTTTTCAACATTAATAACTATAGGTTTTTGAGCCAAGCATACTATACTTAGGCAAGCTAACGCGATAAGGGCGAGAAAACGTTTCATTGGTTTTATTTAGGTTGATATAAAGTTAAGGATATTTATAGATGATCTGATCGGGTTGGCATAAATAAAAGGCATGGATCTTATTTCATCCGCACCTGTACAACACGGTCAATACTCGTATAAAACGAAACACGTTCTCAAACCAGGGGTTTATTGCCTATTTGACATCGTTAATACCCCTAAATATCAACCTATTCTCTCCTGAAACAGCTGTAAAGGGTTATAATAAACGTTGCGTTAAAAATTTATAAAAAAATAACTTGGTAACTATTTGACAATTAAAGTAAAGTTGCTATCTTTGCCGTCCCTTTCGGGGGGAATAATATGCCTTGAACGAAGCCCTACTGCTTCGATGGGCACAAACAACATAAAGAAATGTCAGGAATAATTGGTAAAAAAGTAGGAATGACCAGCATATTCGACGACTCAGGGAAGAACATCCCTTGCACAGTTATCGAAGCTGGCCCTTGCGTAGTAACACAAGTAAGGTCTGTTGATACAGACGGATATGCAGCTGTACAGTTAGCATATGGCGAGAAAAAGGAGAAAAACACTTCTGCCCCGTTAAAAGGCCATTTCCAAAAAGCCGGAACAACCGCAAAACGTAAACTTGTTGAATTCAAAACATTTGAAGACGAAAAAGCTCTTGGTGACACTGTTACCGTTGAGATTTTTGCCGAAGGTGATTTTGTCGATGTAGTTGGCACGTCAAAAGGTAAAGGCTTCCAGGGTGTGGTTAAACGTCATGGTTTTGGTGGTGTGGGTATGCAAACTCACGGTCAGCATAACCGTTTACGTGCTCCGGGTTCATTAGGTGCTTCATCTTGGCCTTCACGTGTATTTAAAGGCATGCGTATGGCAGGTCAAATGGGTAATGAGCGTGTAAAGATTCAAAACTTAGAGGTTTTGAAAGTATACGCAGAGCAAAACCTGTTAGTAGTTAAAGGTTCCATCCCAGGGGCTAAGGGTTCATTCGTTATAGTGGATAAATAAGATGGAAGTTAAAGTATTAAACGTATCAGGTAAAGAAACAGGTGCCAAGGTGCAGCTTCCTGAAGCCATATTCGGTATCGAGCCCAATGACCACGCTATCTACCTTGATGTTAAGCAATTTTTAGCTAACCAACGTCAGGGAACGCATAAAGCAAAACAGCGTAATGAAATTGCAGGTTCAACCCGCAAATTATATAAGCAAAAAGGTACAGGCGGTGCCCGTGCAGGTAGTGTAAAATCACCATTGTTTAATGGTGGTGGCCGTGTATTCGGTCCGCAGCCACGCGATTACAGTTTCAAATTAAACAAGAAACTTAAAACGCTGGCACGTTACTCAGCCTTAACCTATAAAGCTCAAGACAGTAACGTAATAGTTTTGGAAGATTTTAGTTTCGATACTATCAAAACCAAAAGCTACATACAACTGGTTGCAGATTTAAAAGCTACTGATGTTAAGACATTATTAGTATTACCTGCAGCAAATAACAATGTGTATTTATCAAGCAGAAACCTTAAAAAAACAAAGGTTATTACAGTTGACCAAATTAACACTTATGACGTGTTAAACGCTGGTAAGCTGGTGTTAACAACCGGTGCTGTTAAAATTTTGGAGGAAGCATTAGCTAAGTAATATGGAAATTTTAAGAAAACCCTTACTTACTGAAAAAGTAACTCAGTTAACAGAAAAGCTAAATCGTTATGCTTTTATTGTTGACCCGAGAGCTAACAAAATTCAGATCAAAACAGCAATCGAAGCCATGTATGGCGTTAACATCACTGCTGTTAATACAATGAGATACGTAGGTAAACTGAAAAGTCGTAACACTAAAGCTGGTCCTGTTTCAGGCCGTGCAGCTACAGTAAAGAAAGCGATCATCACGTTGAAGGACGGTGAAACAATAGATTTTTATAGCAATATATAAATAGAGAGATGGCAGTAAAAAGATTTAGACCCGTTACGCCGGGTACCCGTTTCAGGGTTGGTGCTGATAACTCGGACATTACTACAAACGTTCCTGAAAAATCGTTGGTAGTATCGGTTAACACCAGATCAGGCGGTCGTAACCATAGCGGTAAAATGACTATGCGCTACCTGGGTGGTGGCCATAAACAAGCATACAGGCTTATTGACTTTAAACGCAATAAGTTTGACATCCCTGCAAAAGTTGCTACTATTGAGTATGATCCTAACCGTTCTGCACGTATAGCGTTGCTACACTTTGCTGATGGCGAGAAAAGATATATGATCGCTCCGGAAGGTTTAACTGTAGGCATGACAGTATTGTCAGGCGAAGCAGTTGCTCCTGAAGTGGGTAACACCATGCAATTGAAATCAATACCATTGGGTTCTATCATTCATAACATTGAATTGAACCCTGGTCAAGGCGGTATCATTGCACGTTCTGCCGGTACTTATGCGCAACTTGCGGCACGCGACGGTAAATATGCCGTTATCAAATTGCCTTCAGGCGAAACCCGTATGATCCTTGCTACTTGTTTAGCAACTATCGGTACAGTTTCAAATGGCGAGAAGCAAAACGAAGTATTAGGTAAAGCCGGCCGCAAGCGCTGGTTAGGCCGCAGGCCAAGAGTTCGTGGTGTAGCCATGAACCCGGTAGATCACCCTATGGGTGGTGGTGAGGGTAGAGCCTCAGGTGGTCATCCACGTTCACGTAAAGGTTTATTGGCTAAAGGCTACAAAACCCGTGACAAGAAAAAAGGGTCTGATCGTTATATCATTGAAAGAAGGAAGAAATAATAATGGCACGTTCAATTAAAAAAGGACCTTATATTGATCATAACCTTGACAGAAAAGTCTTGGTATTAAATGAATCAAATAAAAAATCGGTTGTAAAAACATGGTCACGTCGTTCCATGATTTCTCCTGATTTCGTTGGTCATACATTCGCGGTACACAACGGTAACAAATTTATACCTGTGTATGTAACAGAAAACATGGTTGGTCACAAGTTGGGAGAATTTGCTCCAACCCGTACATTCCGCGGTCACGCAGAAAAGAAAAAATAAGCAATGGAAGCAACAACTAAAATCAAAAAGTCTGTATTGATCAGACAACGCAAAGAGCAAGAGAAGGCTCAGCAAGGTGGCGCTTCTGTTGCAAAACTGCAGAACTGTCCAACTTCACCACGCAAAATGCGTTTGGTGGTTGACCTTATCCGCGGTGTTGAGGTTGAAAAAGCGTTAAACACTTTGAAATTTTTAAATAAAGAAGCTGCAATTCGTGTGGAGAAGCTTTTGGTATCAGCTATCAAAAACTGGGAAGCTAAGAATGAAGGACAACGTGTTGAAGACAGCGCTTTATTTGTAAAAGAAGTATCAGTAGGCGGTGGTCGTCAAAACAAAAGGATGCGTCCGGCTCCGCAAGGCCGTGGATACCGTATCCGTAAACGTTCAAACCACGTAACGCTAATTGTGGGCAGTAAAAACGATATCAATTAATTACAATGGGACAGAAAGCACATCCAATAGGTAACAGATTAGGAATCATCAGAGGTTGGGATTCTAATTGGTTCGGTGGCAACAACTACTCCGATAAATTAGTTGAAGACGAAAAGATCCGCAAATACTTATCAGCACGTATCAACAAAGGTGGCGTGTCTAAAATAGTTATCGAGCGTACTTTAAAACGCATCACTGTAACTATACACACTGCCCGTCCGGGTATTGTTATAGGTAAAGGTGGTACTGAAGTTGACAAGATCAAAGAAGAGTTGAAAAAACTTACCAAGAAAGAAGTTCAGATCAACATCTTCGAGATCAAACGCCCTGAGCTTGATGCACAATTAGTTGCAGAAGGTATAGCGAAACAACTTGAAGCACGTATCTCTTTCCGCCGTGCCATGAAAACTACAATTGCTTCAACCATGAGAATGGGTGCAGAAGGAATTAAAGTAATGACATCAGGCCGTTTAGGTGGCGCTGAGATGGCACGTAGCGAACAATATAAAGAAGGAAGAATACCATTGCACACTTTCCGTGCAGACATTGACTATGCATTGGCCGAGGCCTTAACTACCTATGGTAAAATAGGTGTTAAAGTTTGGATCTGCAAAGGCGAAGTTTATGGCAAACGCGACCTGTCACCAAACATTGGTGGTACAAGCAGCGCCAGCGGTAAAGGTGGCCGTCCTGAAGGTGCATCCGCAGGCTTTGGTGACCGCAGAGGTGGTAATGAAAGAGGCGGAGAACGTGGTGGCGAGCGCAGAGGCGACCGCAAACCAGGTGGTAACCCTAACAACCGTGGCGGCGGTAATCGCCCGGGCGGACAAGGTGGCCCTAACAGAGGTGGTGGTAACCGCCCGGGTGGACCATCAAAAAGATAATAACAAGATTTAGATTAAGATATCGTAAGATATAAAAGCGTAAGAAAATGCTACAGCCAAAAAGAACGAAGTTCAGAAAGATGCAAAAAGGCAGAATGAAAGGTTTAGCCACCCGTGGTGCTGAACTGTCATTTGGATCTTTCGGTGTAAAATCACTCGAAGCCGCCTGGATAACCAGCCGCCAGATCGAGTCTGCACGTATCGCTGTAACACGTTACATGAAACGTGAAGGCCAGGTATGGATCAGGATATTCCCTGATAAACCCGTAACTAAAAAACCTGCAGAGGTACGTATGGGTAAAGGTAAAGGTGCTCCTGAATATTGGGTAGCGGTAGTTCGCCCCGGAAGGATCATTTTTGAAGCAGAAGGCGTGCCTTTGGAAATTGCAAAAGAGGCCCTGCGCCTTGCAGCCCAAAAGTTGCCGGTACAAACAAGATTTGTTGTACGTAAAGATTACGTAGAAGCATAAATAAGTTAGCGGTTTTGAGTTTGCGGTTATCAGTAACAGATAAGTGAGCTTGGAACTAAAAACTCAAACACTAATAGAATAATAGAAATGAAGAACTCAGAAATTACAGGCCTCGCAACTGAAGAGTTGGTTGCAAAAATAGGTGAGGAAAGAGCAAATCTTACCAAGCTAAAATTTGCACACGCGGTTTCAGCGATTGAGAATCCTACCCGTATCACAAAAGTGCGCAAGGATATTGCTCGTTTAAATACTGAATTAACAAAGCGTAAGGCAGCGCAAGCTTCTGAACAGAATTAATTTTTTACGCGTCGAGGAAAATGGAAAGAAATTTAAGAAAAACACGTACCGGCCTGGTAGTTAGCAATAAGATGGAAAAATCTATTGTGGTTGCTGTGGAGCGGAAGGTGAAGCACCCGATCTATGGTAAGTTTATTAAGAAAACTACCAAGTTTATGGCACATGACGAAACTAATACTTGTGGTATTGGTGATACCGTATTGATTATGGAAACTCGTCCGCTGAGCAAGAGCAAGAATTGGAGATTAGTTCAAATTTTAGAAAGAGCTAAATAAGATGGTACAACAGGAATCAAGATTAAATGTAGCTGACAACAGCGGCGCTAAAGAAGTTTTAGTGATCCGTGTGTTAGGCGGTACCGGTAAAAGATATGCCTCAATTGGCGACAAGATTGTAGTAACTGTAAAAAGTGCGCTGCCATCTGGTAACGTTAAAAAAGGAACTGTATCAAAGGCCGTTGTGGTTAGGACCAAAAAAGAGATCCGCAGAAAAGATGGTTCATACATCCGTTTCGACGATAATGCGGCTGTTTTGTTAAACAACCAGGATGAGCCGAGAGGCACACGTATCTTTGGCCCTGTTGCAAGAGAATTGCGTGAGAAACAATTTATGAAAATTGTATCATTAGCACCGGAGGTATTGTAACATGGAAAAGAAAACACAAGCAAAATTAAAGATCCGTAAAGGTGATTTAGTTAAAGTTATAGCCGGCGATTCAAAAGGATCACAAGGTAAAGTAGTTGAAGTAATAGTGGCTAAAAACAGGGCTATTGTTGAAGGTGCTAACATGGTATCAAAACATACCAAACCTAACGCAGCTAACCCTAACGGTGGTATTGTTAAACAAGAAGCAGCTATACACATTTCAAACCTGGCATTGGTTGATCCAAAATCAGGCGTGGCAACACGTGTTGGCCGTAAATTGAATGATGCCGGTAAATTAGTAAGGGTAGCAAAAAAATCAGGGGAGGAAATTAAGTAATGGAATACACACCACGATTAAAATCGAAATATAAAACAGAGATACGCACTAACCTGAAAGATAAATTTCAGTACAAAAGCGTAATGCAAGTTCCAAAACTGGAGAAAATTGCAATTAACCAGGGTGTTGGTGGTGCTACTACCGATAAGAAATTGATCGAGAACACAATCACCGAGTTAACTACCATTACCGGCCAGCAAGCAGTTGCTTCACGCTCTAAGAAAGATATCTCAAACTTTAAATTGCGTAAAAACATGCCTATCGGCGTACGTGTTACTTTACGTGACAATACAATGTATGAGTTTTTAGATCGTTTGATCTCTGTAGCTCTGCCACGTATCCGCGATTTCAAAGGTATCAACGATAAAGGTTTTGACGGAAGAGGTAACTATACTTTAGGTATTACCGAGCAAATTATCTTCCCTGAGATCAATATTGATAAAATTAACAAAATTCAGGGTATGGATATTACCTTTGTAACCTCTGCTACCAACGATGTTGAAGCATTAGAGTTACTTAAGCAATTTGGTTTACCATTTAAAAATCAAACTCCAACTAACAATGGCTAAAGAAGGTGTAAAAGCGCGTGAAGTAAAACGTGCTAAGTTAGTAGCAAAATATGCTGAAAAAAGAGAGGCTTTAAAAGCAGCCGGCGACTTTGCAGCTTTAGATGCTTTACCAAAAGCTTCTTCGCCTGTAAAATTGCACAACCGTTGCAAATTAACAGGCCGCCCTCGTGGTTACATGCGCCAGTTTGGTATTTCACGTGTTACATTCCGTGAAATGGCATTGGCCGGCAAGATCCCGGGAGTAAAGAAAGCAAGCTGGTAAGTTAATATTGAATTTCGGAATTTCAATTTCGAAATTTTTATATTCGCCCCTGCTAAATTCGAAATCGAACATTCGATATTCGAAATAAGAAAAGAATTAACCGATGGAAGGTCGCCCCGAAGGGTCGGGGAAGGAAACCACCATCACAACAAATAAATAATGAATACAGATCCAATCGCAGATTATCTTACCCGTGTAAGAAATGCTATTAAAGCCAACCACAGGGTTGTTGAGATTCCTGCATCTAACTTGAAAAAAGAGATCACTAAGGTTCTTTTTGACAAAGGTTACATTGCAAACTACAAGTTTGAGGAAAATGGTCCGCAAGGCACAATTAAAGTTGCTTTAAAATACCACCCGATCACTAAAATTTCTGCTATCCGTTCAATAGACCGTGTCAGCAGACCTGGTTACAGAAGATATGCAGGCACAGCTAATATGCCACGCGTATTAAATGGTTTAGGTATCGCTATCCTGTCAACTTCTCACGGTGTAATGACCGATAAAGAAGCGCGTCAGCAAAATGTAGGTGGCGAAGTTTTATGCTACGTTTATTAATCAGAGGAGGAATTAAGCAATGTCAAGAGTAGGAAAATCACCAATACCAGTACCGGCAGGCGTTACTATTACTGTATCTGAAGATAATTTAGTTACTGTAAAAGGCCCTAAAGGCGAGCTGCAACAAGCGGTGGATAAAGATATAAAAGTTGTACAGGAAGGTGCTGAACTGTTGGTTCAACGCCCAACTGATCAAAAACGTCATAAAGCATTACACGGTTTATACCGCGCATTGTTAAACAACATGGTTGTTGGCGTAACAACAGGTTACAAAATAGAACAAGAGTTGGTAGGTGTGGGTTACCGCGCAACTAACCAGGGTAATACATTAGATTTAGTGTTGGGTTTCTCTCACCACTATGTATTTGAATTACCAAAAGAAATTAAAGTTTCAACTACTGCTGATAAGGGTAAAAACCCAACTATCATCTTAGAGTCAAACGATAAGCAACTGATTGGCCAGGTGGCAGCGAAAATACGCTCGTTACGTACGCCAGAGCCTTACAAAGGTAAAGGTATCAAGTTTGTTGGCGAAGTATTGAGAAGAAAAGCAGGTAAATCAGCATCTAAAAAATAATCGTCATGGCAGCTAGAGCAAAATTATCAAGAAGAGATAGAATTAAGATGGGGATCAGGAAGCGCCTTTCAGGTTCTTCAACCCGTCCTCGTTTGTCAGTGTACAGAAGCAATAAAGGTATTTATGCGCAGATCATTGACGATGTAACAGGAAAAACTATTGTATCGGCATCATCTTTATCAAAAGAGTTTACTGCTGATGGTACCAAGTCAGATCAATCAGTAGCCGTAGGCAAACTGGTTGCAGAGAAAGCTATTGCAGCAGGTATTAAGGATGTAGTTTTTGACAGGAACGGATACTTGTATCACGGTCGTGTTAAATCACTGGCCGAAGGTGCACGTGAAGGTGGGTTAAACTTTTAATCGAAAAGAGAAATGTCAACAATCAACATAAAAAGAGTAAAAACCAGCGAGATCGAATTAAAAGATCGTTTGGTAAGCATACAGCGTGTAGCCAAAGTAACCAAAGGTGGCCGTACATTCAGTTTTTCTGCCATTGTGGTAGTAGGCGATGAGAACGGTGTTGTAGGTTACGGCTTAGGTAAAGCAAAAGAGGTTACAGAAGCTATTGCAAAAGGTATTGATGATGCTAAAAAGAACTTGGTTAAAGTTCCGATTATCAACAACACTATACCTCATGAGCAAATAGGTAAATTTTCGGGCGGTTTTGTATTCTTAAAACCAGCTGCAAACGGTACCGGTGTAATTGCCGGTGGTGCGATGCGTGCGGTATTAGAGTCTGCAGGTGTACATAACGTACTTGCAAAATCAAAAGGATCATCAAACCCGCACAACGTGGTTAAAGCAACCGTATCTGCATTATCACAATTACGTGATGCGCATACAGTAGCTCAACAACGCGGAATTAGTTTAGGTAAAGTTTTTAACGGATAATTATCATGGCGAAGATCAAAATTACCCAGATTAAGAGCGTGATCGATAGGACCGAGCGCCAAAAAAGAACAGTGCAAGCACTGGGCTTGAAGAAAATTAACCACAGTGTGGAAGTTGAAGCCACTGCGGCTATTATAGGTATGGTTAGAAAAGTTAACCACCTGGTAGCAGTAGAAAATATCTAATATCATGAATTTAAGTAATTTAAAACCTGCAGAAGGTTCAACAAAAAATAGAAAAAGAATTGGTCGTGGTACAGGTTCTGGCCGAGGTGGTACATCAACACGCGGTCATAAAGGTGCCGGCTCACGTTCTGGTACAAGCCGTAAAATAGGCTTTGAAGGTGGCCAAATGCCTTTGCAACGCCGTGTGCCTAAGGTTGGATTTAAAAACCCTAACCGTGTGGAGTATGCCGGTGTTAACCTTGACGTATTGCAAGAGCTAACCGAAAAGCATGCACTTACGACAATTGACTTTGCAACATTAATTCAACATGGTTTAGCGTCAAAAAACGACCTGGTAAAAATATTAGGCCGTGGCGAACTGAAAGCCAAATTGGAAGTTACAGCACATGCATTTACAGCTACTGCGCAAAAAGCTATTGAAGCAGCCGGTGGTACTATAGTTAAGCTATAATATATAAATGAAGAAGTTTTTCACCACATTATCCAATATTTGGAAAATCGAGGATTTAAGAGTGCGTATAACCAACACACTCTTATTTCTTTTAATATATCGTGTAGGTTCTTTCATCCGTTTGCCGGGAGTTAGTGATGCTATCGCATCAAAAGGCAAGGCAGAAGGATTGTTAGGATTACTGAATATGTTTGCAGGAGGTTCGTTTTCACGGGTCTCTATTTTTGCATTAGGTGTTATGCCTTATATCTCTGCATCTATCGTGATGCAGTTGTTGGGTATAGCTGTGCCTTATTTTGCTAAAATGCAAAAAGAGGGTGAAAGCGGTCGTAACAAAATTAACCAGTGGACACGCTATCTTACAATCCTGATCACAGTTGTACAGGCTGCCGCTTACCTTAAATCGCAGGTAACCCCTGATGAGATGTTGCTGGCTAACCCGTTGTTTACAATAATGAACACCTTTGTATTAACAGCAGGTACATTATTTGTAATGTGGTTGGGCGAGAAGATCACAGACAAAGGTATCGGTAACGGTATATCACTGATCATCATGGTAGGTATTATTGCCCAGTTACCGGGTGCATTTGTGGCAGAGTTTCAAAACCGTACAACAGGTAGTGGTGGTTTAATTACATTTATTGTTGAGCTTGTTGCTTTGATAGGTGTGGTTATGTTTACCATATTGATTGTGCAGGGTACACGAAAGATAGCGGTACAATATGCTAAACGTATAGTAGGTAACAAACAATACGGTGGCGTACGCCAGTACATCCCTTTAAAGGTAAATGCTGCGGGTGTAATGCCTATCATTTTTGCCCAGGCATTGATGTTTATACCGGCAACCTTGCAATCGTTTTTCCCTAATGCAAGCTCAAACGGTATTTTGATCATGCTGGCTAACCCTAACTCATGGTTGCATAACCTGTTGTTTGCTTTATTGATCATTGTATTTACATACTTCTATACAGCTATTACTGTTAACGCTAAACAAATGGCCGAGGATATGAAACGCAACAGCGGTTTCATTCCGGGTGTTAAACCGGGCGACGCTACTACCAGCTATATTGATGATGTAATATCAAAGATCACTTTACCTGGTTCAATATTCTTAGCTATCATAGCTATTATACCGGCACTGGTGAGTTTGGTAGGTGTTAATACATTATTTGCAAGGTTTTTTGGTGGTACATCATTGATTATCCTTGTGGGTGTTGTTTTAGATACTTTACAGCAGATAGAAAGCCACTTGTTAATGCGTCATTATGATGGCCTAATGAAAACAGGCAGAATTACTGGCCGTACATCAATACCTGCTGCCGCCGGAACAACGCCGACAGCAATTTAATAAGGAATGTCAAAAATTCATTATAAGTCTGCCGAAGAGATAGAGCTGATTAGAGAAAGTTCATTACTTGTGGCAAAAACACATGGAGAGATAGCCAAAATTATCGCACCGGGAGTAAAGACTATAGAATTAGACAAACTTGCAGAAACTTTTATACGTGATAACGGCGGGATTCCCGCCTTTTTAAACTACGGAGGTTTCCCTTACTCGCTTTGTATTTCTTTAAACGACCAGGTGGTTCACGGTTTTCCGGGAAGCTATGTTTTGAAAGAAGGCGATCTGGTATCTGTTGATTGCGGCGCAATACTGAATAAATACTACGGCGACTCGGCTTTTACTTTTGCCATTGGCGAGGTAAGCGACCAAGTTAAAACATTAATGCGTGTAACGCGCGAGTGCCTTGATCTGGGTATTGAGAAAGCAGTAGTTGGTAACCGCATCGGCGATATTGGCTACGCGGTGCAGGAGCATGCCGAAAAGCATGGTTTTGGCGTAGTGAAAGAACTGGTAGGCCACGGTGTTGGTTTAAAGCTGCATGAAAAGCCCGAAGTGCCAAACTACGGTAAACGCGGATCAGGAATAAAATTAGAGGAAGGAATGGTGATTGCCATTGAGCCGATGATCAATGCAGGACGCGCGGGAGTTAAGTTTTGGGACGATGGCTGGACGGTATCAACAATTGATCATAAACCATCTGCTCATTATGAGCATACGGTAGCTGTAAAAAAGGGTAAAGCAGATATCCTTTCTTCTTTTTCGTACGTTGATAATGTTTTAAAAGAAAAAATAAATTAATTAAAAATATTTTATTAATTTTGCGTCCCCAATTAGGGGCGGATAATCAAGTAATAATCAGTAAAATATGGCAAAACAATCTTCGATTGAACAAGACGGCACAATTCGGGAAGCGTTATCAAACGCAATGTTCAGGGTTGAGTTGGAAAATGGTCACGAGATTATAGCGCACATATCAGGTAAAATGCGGATGCATTATATCAAGATATTACCTGGTGACAGAGTGAAACTGGAAATGAGCCCTTATGATTTAACAAAGGGTAGAATAACATACAGATATAAATAATAAACGAGATGAAAGTTAGAGCATCCATTAAAAAACGCAGTGTTGATTGCAAGATCATCCGCCGCAACGGGAAACTTTATGTGATCAACAAAAAGAATCCTAAGTTTAAACAGCGTCAGGGATAATTAGAAAAATTGTAAAGATCCGTACAACGGTGGCCCGCCGTTCGGTCTTACTTAAAAAACAAAACAAATATGGCAAGGATATCAGGTATTGATTTACCAAAAAACAAAAGAGGTGAGATAGGTCTTACCTACATTTACGGAATAGGTCGCTCAAAAGCACAAGAGATCTTAACTAAGGCTGGTATTGACTTTAGCACTAAAGTACAAGACTGGAATGATGATCAACTGGCTTCTATCCGTGGTATCATCAATGACGAAGTTAAAGTTGAAGGCGCTTTACGTTCTGAAGTTCAATTGAACATTAAGCGTTTAATGGATATTGGTTGCTACCGTGGTACACGTCACCGTAAAGGTTTGCCGTTACGTGGTCAGCGTACTAAAAACAACTCTCGTACCCGTAAAGGAAAACGTAAGACAGTAGCTAACAAGAAAAAAGCTACTAAATAGTAGTGATTAGTGATTGGAGATTAGAGGTTAGTTAAACCTTCAATTAAAAATCATTAGGAATAAAAAATTAAATCGATTAGTGGGTCCGAACTATTCAATAATTCAGTAATCCATTAAATCAATAATTAAAAGAAAAAATGGCTAAGAGCAAAAAAGTTACCAAAAAGCGTATTGTAGTTGTTGACGCTGTAGGCGAAGCACACATCAACGCAACTTTTAACAATATCATTATCACCCTTACCAATAAAAGCGGACAAGCTGTATCATGGTCGTCTGCAGGTAAAATGGGTTTTAAAGGTTCTAAAAAGAACACTCCTTATGCTGCCGGTCAGGCTGCTGCCGATTGCGGTAAAGCTGCTTATGATTTAGGCTTGCGTAAAGTTGAGGTGTTTGTAAAAGGCCCGGGTTCTGGTCGTGAGTCGGCTATCCGTACTTTGCAAACTACCGGTATTGAGGTAACTACCATAAAAGATATCACACCGCTTCCGCACAACGGATGTCGTCCTTCAAAAAGAAGAAGAGTTTAATTAACAGATTTTTAAAGCTAAGATTCAGCAGCTACAGGCTGCATGATACTTTAAAACACACAAACAATGGCAAGATATACAGGCCCAAAATCAAAAATTGCGCGTAGGTTCCGCGAGCCGATCTTCGGTCCGGATAAAGCGTTAGAAAGAAAAAACTACGCTCCAGGTATGCACGGCGCTTCTAAAAGAAGAGGAAAGCAATCTGAGTACGCGGTACAGTTAATGGAGAAACAAAAAGTTAAATACACTTACGGTGTGTTAGAGCGTCAGTTCGAGAACTTGTTTCACCGTGCTTCTGCTAAAGAAGGCATCACCGGCGAGAACTTATTGAAATTTTTAGAGGCACGTTTAGACAACGCGGTATACCGTTTAGGTATCGCCCCTACACGTTCAGGTGCCCGTCAATTAGTTGGCCACAAACATATCACTGTAAACGGCGAAGTAGTAAATATTGCTTCTTACCAGGTTAAAGCCGGCGACGTTATTGCAGTACGTGAGAAATCAAAAACTTTAGAGGCTATTGCAAACTCTGTAGCAGGCCGCAAAGTAAATAAATATAGCTGGTTAGAATGGGACGCTAATACCTTAACAGGTAAATTCCTTAACTATCCAAACCGTGACGAGATTCCTGAAAACATAAAGGAAAATCTGATCGTCGAGTTATACTCAAAATAATAACGATACTAAGACACAAAATGGTTGGCATATTATGTCAATCATTTTGTGGTTTAAATCAATCCAATTAAGTAAACAATAAACAAAGGATATAAATGGCAATATTAGCATTTCAGAAACCAGACAAGGTTATCATGCAAAAGTCTACTGATTTTGAGGGTACGTTTGAATTTCGTCCGTTAGAACCAGGCTTTGGTGTAACCATTGGTAATGCACTACGTCGTATATTACTTTCATCGCTTGAAGGTTATGCAATTACTTCTGTACGTTTTTCAGGTGTAACGCATGAGTTTTCAACTATAAAAGGGGTTGTTGAAGACGTAACCGAGATCATATTAAACTTAAAACAAGTTAGGTTTAAAAAGACAGGTGAGTCTGGCGACAGTGAAAAAGTTTTCGTGATCATTAATGGTCAGGATACTTTTAATGCTGGTGATATAACCAAGTTCTCAAATAACTTTACAGTTTTAAATCCTGATTTGGTTATCTGCAACATGGATTCATCAGTAACGCTTGAAATCGAATTCACGATCAACAAAGGCCGTGGTTACGTTGCAAGCGAAGAAAATAAAAATCCGGACGCGAATGTTGGTGTAATAGCTATCGACTCTATTTACACACCTATCAAAAACGTAAAATACACTATTGAAAACTATCGTGTAGAGCAAAAAACCGATTACGAGAAATTGGTATTGGATATTGCTACCGATGGTTCTATCCATCCTGAAGACGCGCTGAAAGAAGCTGCTAAGATCCTGATCCAGCACTTTATGTTGTTCAGCGACGAAAACATGATGTTAGAAGCACAGGCTAAAGAAGAAACTAAAGAAGTTGACGAGGAAATTTTACACATGCGTAAGATCCTTAAAACCGAATTGGTTGATCTTGACCTTTCAGTACGTGCATTAAACTGCTTAAAAGCAGCTGATATCCGCAGCTTGGCTGACCTGGTATCATATGACGTAGCAGACATGCTGAAATTCAGAAACTTTGGTAAAAAATCATTGACTGAAATTCAGGACCTGGTTAAATCAAAAGGTTTATCTTTTGGCATGAACTTGTCAAAATTTAAATTAGACGAAGAATAATAGTGATTAGAGGTTAGAGATTAGTTATTAGGACTAATCGCTAACCTCTTTTCATTTTATAAAGAAATAGGTTTGAGAAAGGATAGTGACTAATCTCTAACCTCTAATTAACTAATCACTAATAACGCGTAATTCCGCGGGCTTGACTGAAAAGCCGCCCAACGGTATGCACGTGCCACAACAAACAAAACAATGAGACACGGTAAAAAACACAACCACTTAGGCCGTACCACAAGTCACCGCAAAGCGATGATGGGTAACATGGCAACATCGCTTATCTTACACAAGCGTATCACTACAACTTTAGCAAAAGCAAAAGCACTACGCGTTTACGTAGAGCCTATCCTTACTAAAGGTAAAGATGACACTACACACTCACGTCGTACTGTATTTAGCTACCTGCAAGACAAAGAAGCGGTAACTATCCTGTTCCGCGAAATTGCTGAGAAAATTGCAAGCCGTCCGGGTGGTTATACCCGTATCGTTAAGTTAGAGAACCGTTTAGGCGATAACGCTGAAATGGCTATCATCGAGTTAGTTGATTATAACACTACTTACGGCGCTGATACTGCACAAACTGCTAAGAAATCAACACGTCGTCGTGGTGGTTCTGGTAAAGGCAAAACTGAAGTTGCGGCACCTGCTGCCACCGCTGCGGTAACTCCAGCAGACGAAGTTGCTGTTGCAGAAGCACCGGTTGAAGAAGTTGCAATCGCAGAAGCACCGGTTGCTGAAGCTACAACCGAAGTACCTGCTGCTGAAGAAGCTCCTGAGGCGCCAGCTGCCGACGAAGAAAACGCAGAAAAAGGAGAGTAATCTCTACGACGCAAAGTATTGCGTCGCTACAATATTAAAAACGCCCTGCTCGGTTTGAGTGGGGCGTTTTTTGTTAATATACAAAATGTAGAGACGCAATATTTTGCGTCTCCATGCAAATATTATTAAAACGCAAATATTATATCCTTACAGGTCATATAAATGATCATCAATGTCTCCTTTTAGCAGCCATTGCCCGGGATTGTTAAATATGTATTCGCGAATATTTAAATATTCTTGCTCATTTCTGATAACACGGTCGTGATAACGAGGCTGCCAACTAAATTCCAAATTGTTTTTTGTGGCAAAAGTTTTTACTGATGCTTTAAATCCACGAATAACAGACGCCAAATTCTGACTTTGTATTCCAAACTTATTTATTTCCCATAATTCTTTTTCAGGTTTGTTAATGAACAGGATACCATGGATATGATTTGGCATAATTACAAATTCATCCAATTCAATAAATGCAAAATGATTGGGGATTTCTAGCCAGTTTTTATTCGCTTTTTCACCAATATCAGATAATCGTATAGAAGCAATATTTTGCGTCTCCAAACCATTTTTACAAATATCTCCAAAGTATTTTATACGGTCCTTGGTACAAATAGTAATATAATACAGGCCTTGCGAACCATAATCCCAATTAGATAACCGAGATGATGGTATGCGATATTTACTTTTGAATTTTTCTTCCACTAATGTAAATATGATAAATGTTGAGTGAGGCGCAAAATATTGCGTCTCTACCTCGCGTTTTCTGCCAACCTGTCACCACAATAAGACAGCTTTCTGACTGAAATTGCGTTTCGGCTTTTAGGTTTTGGTATTCTGCCTAAAAAAACTGCCAAATATAAATTGGCACAGGCATTGATAATATGTTGTAAATAAAACAATCAATAAGAAACAATATAATCATATGTCTAAAATAATCGGAATCGACTTAGGAACAACCAACTCCTGCGTAGCTGTAATGGAAGGCAACGAGCCTGTAGTTATAGCAAACAGCGAGGGAAAACGTACTACGCCGTCAGTAGTAGCTTTTATCGACAACGGCGAGCGTAAAGTAGGAGATCCTGCAAAACGTCAGGCTATTACCAATCCTACAAAAACTATTTCATCTATTAAACGCTTTATGGGTAACCAGTTTAACGAGGTTACTAAAGAAGCAGATCGTGTGCCTTACAAAGTGGTAAAAGGCGACAACAATACCCCGCGTGTTGAAATCGGCGATCGTAAATACACCCCGCAAGAGATCTCTGCAATGATCCTTCAAAAAATGAAGAAAACTGCCGAAGACTTTTTGGGTACTGAAGTTACAGAAGCGGTTATTACCGTACCGGCTTATTTTAACGATGCACAACGCCAGGCTACTAAAGAAGCCGGTGAAATTGCAGGTTTAAAAGTACGCCGTATCATTAACGAACCTACTGCTGCTGCGCTGGCTTACGGCCTTGATAAAGCACACAAGGATATGAAAATTGCCGTGTTTGACTGCGGTGGTGGTACGCATGACGTATCTATCCTTGAGTTGGGTGATGGCGTGTTCGAAGTAAAATCAACCGACGGTGATACTCACTTAGGTGGTGATGACTTTGACCAAGTTATCATTGACTGGATGGCAGACGAATTTAAAAGCGACGAAGGTATTGACTTGCGTAAAGACCCAATGGCTTTGCAACGTTTAAAAGAATCTGCAGAGAAAGCGAAGATCGAGTTATCAAGCTCAGCACAAACAGAAATTAACTTACCATATATCACTGCTGCCGACGGTATGCCTAAGCACTTAGTGAAAACTTTAACCCGTGCTAAATTTGAGCAACTGGCTGACAGTTTGATCAAACGTACTATCGAGCCTTGTAAAACTGCTTTGAAAAATGCAGGTTACAGCACTTCAGATATTGACGAAGTTATTTTGGTAGGTGGTTCAACCCGTATCCCTGCTATACAAGAAGCGGTACAAAAATTCTTTGGTAAAGCACCATCAAAAGGTGTTAACCCTGATGAGGTTGTTGCTATCGGTGCAGCTATCCAAGGCGGTGTATTAACCGGCGAAGTTAAAGATGTGTTGTTGTTAGATGTTACCCCGCTTTCATTAGGTATTGAAACTATGGGTGGTGTAATGACCAGATTGATCGAATCAAACACAACCATTCCTACTAAAAAATCAGAAACATTCTCTACCGCGTCTGATAACCAGCCGTCTGTTGAGATCCACATTTTGCAAGGCGAGCGCCCAATGGCATCAGCTAACCGCACCATCGGCCGTTTCCACTTAGACGGAATACCACCTGCACCACGTGGCGTACCACAGGTTGAGGTAACTTTTGATATCGACGCTAACGGTATATTGAACGTGTCTGCAAAAGATAAAGCTACCGGTAAAGAGCAAAAGATCCGTATTGAAGCATCATCAGGTTTAACTGATGCCGAGATCAAAAAGATGAAGGACGAAGCTGAAGCTAATGCTGATGCTGACAAAGCGGCAAAAGAAGAAGTTGAAAAACTAAACAGCGCCGATGCCCTGATCTTCTCGACAGAAAAACAGTTGAAAGAGTATGGTGACAAAATATCAGCTGATAAAAAAGCACCTATTGAAGAAGGTTTAACTAAACTGAAAGCAGCTTATGCTTCTAAAAACCTTGCTGATATAGAAGTTGCGCAAAACGAATTGAACACTGCCTGGACCGCAGCTTCTGAAGAGATGTACAAAGCATCTGCCGAAGCCGGACAACAACAACCAGGTGCTGAGAATCCGTTTGGCGGACAAGGCCAACCAGGTGCAGGTCAGCAAGACCACTCTGACACGGTGACTGATGTTGACTTTGAAGAAGTAAAATAATTTCTCAAATATATATTAGTAGAAAGCCCTGCTTTGATTATCGAAGCAGGGCTTTTTTGTTTTATTGCAACAAGGGCTTCAGGGTGCATTTCGCGCGCTCATAACATTACCAGGCTATGCTAAAAGAGCTATTGCTATTGTTTGTTATTTTGTCCAATGTCGAATCACCAAACCCGTGCCCCACAACCTGAATTTTTGAATACTTAGACTGATAATTGCCTTCAGCCTCGCCAAAAACAATTTCTTTTTTCTGCGGATCAAAGGTTATGGTTCTTTTATGGTAGGCCCGTTTTTGATAGTTATACGTTACCCCGTCATCTTCATAATAAACAAAGCTGCTGGGTTTGTCGCTGTTCCATACGTTTATTAATAAGACCCCGTCACCCGGTTCATTGGTGCTTTGTATAATGTTTTGCATGGGGATAATGGCCCCTGCTTTAATAAATACCGGCAGGTCGGTTAATGGCGCTGGGGTATTCACCACCTGGTTACCGGCAAACTTTTCATCCGAGTTTAAGCGGTACCAATCACCGGCTGGCAAATAAACTTCTGCAGTTTCTGCGGTGCTTATAACGGGGGCAACCAATATGCTATCGCCAAATAAAAATTGGTTCTGGTATTTGATGTCGAATACATTTTCGTCAGTAGTGTAGTCAATAGCCAGTGTACGGCTTAACGGTAACCCGGTTTGGGTAGACTGATAAAAACCCGAATAGATATAGGGCAGCAATTTATAGCGTTGCTCAATATCTTTTTTAATGATCTGCTCATAAGCTTCGCCCCATTGCCATGGCTCGCGCATGCTCATGCCCAGAGCCGCGTGGTTGCGGAACATCGGTGTGTAAACTCCTAACGAGTTCCAGCGCACCATCAATTCAGGCGTAGGGTTGCCCATAAAACCACCGATATCTACACCGATCAATGACATCCCTGTCAGCCCCAAACTGTTCACCAACCGCTGGCCGAACAGCATGTGCTCATCTGTGGCGGCATTATCACCCGTCCACACGGCCGAATAACGCTGTGTGCCGGCATAAGCGGCTCGGGTAAGTATAAACGGACGCTTGTTATTTAAAATGCGTTTAGTGCCATTATAAGTGGCCCGAGCCATTTGCATACCGTAAACGTTGCGGATCTCGGGCATAAAACGTTCGCCAAATTTTACCATCCATGGTATATTTTGCCCCCAGGCGGCAGGCTCGTTCATATCGTTCCAAAAACCTTCAACACCCGGTGCGGACAAAGCTTTAAAAGACGCGCCCCACCATTCGCGCACTTCCTCATTTAAAAAATCAGGGAAGTGGCAGCGGCCGGGCCAAACGCTGCCCGTGTATAATTCGCCGTTGGGGTAGGTGGCAAAATAATGTTTTTCTACGCCCTCTTTATATTCGGCGTAGTTATCATCTATTTTAATGCCGGGGTCCACAATGGTAACCAGCCTAAAATTCATGGCTTTCAATTGATCGATCATCCCTTCGGGATCAGGAAATGTTTTTTTGTTCCAGGTAAAGATCTTGTAGCCGTCCATGTAATCGATATCGCAATACATAACATCGGCAGGGATATTTCGCTCCCTGAATTTTGTAGCTACCTCCAACACCTCTTCTGCGCTCATATAGCTCCAGCGGCATTGCTGGTAACCCAGGCTCCATAGTGGCGGCATTTCCATGCGGCCGGTAAGCCAGGTATAATCCTGCAGGATGTTGCGGATACCCTGCGCACCGAAAAAAAAATAATTCATATCGCCGCCATCGGCGCCGAACCAACTCATTTGCTCATCGGTAGTGGCGCCAAAATCAAAATAGCTTTTATGGGTATTATCAAAAAACAAACCGTAGGTTAAACCACTATGCAGGCCAATAAAAAACGGGAAGGTTTTATAAAGCGGGTCGGTAGTAGGCGTGTGCATGGCGGCATCAGTGTTCCAGTTTACATAGTTGCAGCCGCGGCGATCCAGGTCGCCTGCCTTTTCGCCAAGGCCTATAAATTTTTCATCAGGGTACAGTTTCCGGTAATTGATCACCCGTTCTGCCTGCCAGTTGGTGCCAAAACGCGGGTCGTCTTCGCTTAAAGGTTTGCCATCGGTAGTATAAAAATTAAAGCGCAACGGATATTTGTTAATAACCAGTTTAAGCGCGGGCGTGGTTAACTCGATAGTGTCATGCAGTTTTTGCCAGGTAAACTCATCCTGCGGTTTTTCAATCACGGCAAATGATTCATCAACCGCGCTAAAGTGTTTGCTGATACAAACCCGGATGATGGTAGGGCTGTAAACCATTACACGCGCCTCTGCTTGTTGGGTTTTTATCACTAAAGCGCCGTTTTGTTCGGCTACGGATTCGGCATTACCTAATATTTCTATCTGCATGCTTGTAGAACAAGCGTAATGATTTTTTGGTTTGGGAAAGGTGGTAAATAATATGGCCTGTTCAGGCGTCCACGATTAATCTTGACGCAAGCGTAGACGCTTGCAGGTTTCAATGTTCAAGTGAAGACACTTGAACAGGCGTAGTTATAAAACAACAAAAGCCGCCCAATTAGGCGGCTTTTGTTGTTTTATAATGGAAATCTAAAAAATTATCCCCAAAGGTTAGCCGGATAAGTTCCGTTAGCTACCAGTGCAGAGATGCTTTCCTGTACAATAGGTTTGTCTTCTTTATAAGTTACACCGAACCATTTTGAAGCGGTAGGGATCACTTTAAATGCAGCGGTACCGCTTTTTATTAACTCGTCAGCCACAAGTGGGATGAAAAATTCTGCTTTAGGGTTGCCTTCGTTTGCTTCAACAAAACGTTTAAACATTTCTTCGCTTTGTTTAAATACAGCAGGTGTAAAGCCCCAGAAGTTCATCGATACACGTTTGTCGTTAGGTAGCGGATGCTCGCCTGTTGCGTCTTTATATGCTACGCTGCCATCTTCTTTAAAGTAGACTTCAGTACGCTCGTTCACTTCGGTCATGTTGCCTTTGTCGTCAACCTCGCAAACACCGCGCGATACAGAACCGTAATCAGACAAAGTTTTATCTATCTGGTAACCTACTAGTGAGTATTGGCTGTCAGATGCCTCGGTAGTTAAAAACTGAACCATTTTTTCGAAAGCATCATAACCATAATAGTCATCAGCGTTGATAACGCAAAAAGGCTCATGTACCTGGTTGCGTGCAGCTAATACCGCGTGGGCCGTACCCCATGGTTTTGATCTTTCAATAACTTTATCTATACCAAAAGGCTTAAGGTCATAGCTTTGAAAAACGTAATCGGTTTCAACCCTTCCTTTTAATTTAGGTTCAAATATCCCTTTAAAAGAATCTAAAAACTCTTCGCGGATAATGAAGCTAATTTTGCCAAATCCTGCTTTTATAGCATCATGGATAGAGTAATCGATAATAGTTTCGCCATTGGGGCCAAAGCCATCAATCTGTTTCATGCTGCCATAACGGCTCGCCATGCCGGCTGCTAAAATTAGTAGGGTAGGTTTCATGTTTGTTTTTGAGTGAGTGTTTTATGTTTAAGTATTTGTACCCGTTTAACGTTATAAAGGTAAAAAGGTTTATTTAATATACCTGAAATCCTGTCCTGATTTAATATTCAACAAAGCTTCATAAATCAGGCGGATAACATTGTCTACGTCTTCTTTATGCACCATCTCAACAGTGGTATGCATATAACGCAGGCATAATGAGATCAATGCCGATGGTACGCCATCGTTTGAATAAGCAAAGGCATCGGTATCTGTACCGGTTGACCGTGACGATGCCTGGCGCTGAAAAGGAATGCTTTCTTTTTCGGCAGTATCCATCAACAATTTGTTCAGGTTGTTTTGTACAGCAGGAGCGTATGACACTACCGGCCCGCGGCCGCAAGCCAAGTCGCCCTGGGTGATCTTGCTGATCATTGGGGTCTGAGTATCGTGCGTAACGTCAGTAATAATAGCCACATTTGGTTTAATACGGTGGGCTATCATTTCGGCACCGCGCAGGCCAATTTCTTCCTGCACCGCGTTTACAATATATAAGCCAAAAGGCAATTTCTTTTTATTTTCTTTAAGCAGACGGGCAACTTCGGCAATCATAAAGCCACCAACACGGTTGTCTAACGCGCGGCCGACATAGTAGCGGTCGTTCAGGGTGGTAAACTCATCTTCATAAGTGATCACGCAGCCTACATGTACGCCCAGTTTCTCTACTTCGTCTTTTGAGGTTGCGCCGCAGTCTAAAAAGATATTTTTAAGTGACGGTGCTTCTTCTTTCTCGCCGCCCATACGGGTATGGATAGCAGGCCAGCCAAATACCGCTTTAACTATTCCTTTATCAGTATGGATATTAACACGTTTTGATGGCGCTATCTGGTGATCTGAGCCACCGTTGCGGATCACATAGATCAAACCGTCGCTGGTGATGTAGTTTACAAACCAGGAGATCTCGTCGGCGTGTGCCTCGATAACTACTTTATAATCGGCTTTAGGGTTGATCACCGCTACGGCAGTACCATAATTGTCAATATAATGATCGTCAACATAAGGTTTTATATAATCAAGCCATAACTCCTGGCCCTTCCATTCAAAGCCGGTAGGCGAGGCGTTATTGATATATTTTTCAAGAAAAGACAGCGATTTATCGGTCACTACAGCAACATGCTCTTTTTTATCAGATTTTTTTTTAGACATAGCGTTGTTTTCAAGCCTTATTTAAACGGCCTTTTGCAAATATAGTAATTGAGGTAAAAGGTTAAAGGATAAAGTGAGGTAAAAGGTTGTCGTAATTAAGGTAAAAGGCTAAAGGTGAAAGGTTTTTTAAGTTGTATTAGCTTTTACCTTTCTGCCTTTAGCCTTTCATCTCAAAAAGTTTTTTCTCTATGATCTCGTAATCAAAGCCATTTTTTGAAAACAAGGTGCCGGTTTGCACAAAACCGTGTTTTAAATAAAAACCGATAGCGCTGATCCGCGCGTTGCACCAAAGGCGTGTTGCGCCTTCGGCGATGGCAAAATCTGTAATATAGCTTAACAATTGCCCGCCCACGCCCCGGCCCTGCATGGTTTCATCAACCGCGAACTTGCGAAATTGAAAGTCGGCACCTTTTATAAAGAGCGACACAATAGCTACGATATAATTATTATGGAAAGCAGCGAAATGGTAACCGTTGTCATCCTCGTCCATTTTCATACGGCTCAGATGTTCGGCAGGGTAAAGTACTTTTTGCCGCAGCTTCCACGTAAGTTCAGGGCGGATCTGTTCGATGTATATCATTTTTAAATAAAGATAGAACCTTTGTTGATGAATTATGTAGTAAACTATAACCCATTATCCGGAAAATTAAAGAATATGCATAAGGTTAAAGTTTTAAAAACAGAATTTATTACCCACAATGTAAGGCACTTTGTTGTGGAGCGACCGGCAGGGTATACTTTTATATCAGGCCAGGCTACTGATGTATCCATAAACAAACCCGGTCTTGAAAACGAATTAAGGCCATTTACCTTTACCGGCCTTAACAGCGGCGAAAACTTAGAATTTACCATTAAGATATATCCGGACCATCATGGTGTTACAGAAAAGTTAGGGACAATTGTAGCCGGCGACGAGTTGATCTTACACGATGTTTTTGGTGTGATAAATTATAAACAACCGGGCCTGTTTATTGCGGGCGGGGCGGGTATTACTCCTTTTATATCTATTTTGAGGCAGTTAAAAGCCGATAATAAACTGGAAGGTAATACCTTGCTTTTTGCCAATCATACAGAAAAGGATATTATATTAAAGGATGAGCTAAACGAGATGCTTGGTTCAAATTTTATCAATGTTATAAGCAGCCCCGAGTTACCGGAAACCCACGCGCAGACTATTGACCGTGACCTGATCAAACAATACCTAAATGGCCAGGCCAACTACTATATCTGCGGCCCGGACCCATTCGTCGAGGCCATGATTGGATACCTGAAAGAATTAGGTATACAGCAATCGCAAATTGTGGTGGAGGAGTAAATAGTTAGTTTGAGGTAATAGGCCAAAGATTTAATGTGAAAAGGTTTTTTTTATTAACTCTAAGAGCAGGGTCAAGCGCGATTCCCTCCCCACGGGAGGGGCAGGGAGGGGTTTAGCTAACTATTCAATATCGAAACATCAAAGCCTACTGGCAGTTTTACAGAAGGATCATTTTTAATTAAGTCAATTACTTTACTTTCAATGGTTCTTAAAACATTTTGCATGTCATATTTAACTTCATGCTCACTAAATCTGATAAACTTTATACCTAAGCTTTCTAATTTTTCTTGTCTTTTATCGTCTTTTAATGAGGCTTCTTCGGAATAGTGATACATGCCATCTATTTCAATTGCTAAGTATAATTCCTTACAATAAAAATCGACTATGTAATTGTCAATACATCTTTGCCTGTCGAAATCAAAACCCCACAATTTGTCTTCTTTAAGTTCATTCCATAATAGGACTTCGCCAAAAGTCATGTCTTTTCTCAGCTTACGAGCAAACTTCTTTAAATGAGGATTATATGGAATTATCTTTTTAGCCATTTGCTTACCGCTTTGTCAAACCCCTCCCTTCACCCTCCCGTGGGGAGGGAATCGCACGAGGCTTGGCTTTTAAAATCCGAAATCGAAAATCCGAAATCCGACATCACAAAGGAATATTCCCATGCTTCTTCCTCGGATTATTAACCACTTTGTTCTCCAACATTTTAAAGGCGTGGATCAGTTTTAGCCGGGTTTCTGATGGTTCTATCACTTCGTCAATAAAGCCACGCTCGGCGGCGCGGTAAGGGTTGGCGAAGGTGTCGCTGTATAGCTGCTCTTTTTCCTTCCATTTGGCTTCTTTATCTTCTGCGGAGTTGATCTCGCGCTTAAAGATAATTTCGGCAGCGCCTTTGGCGCCCATAACCGCAATCTCGGCAGATGGCCAGGCAAAGTTCATATCGGCACCAATGTGCTTGGAGTTCATCACATCATAAGCGCCGCCGTAAGCTTTACGGGTAATAACAGTGATCCGCGGAACGGTAGCCTCGCAGAAAGCATATAAAAGTTTGGCTCCGTTAGTTATGATAGCGTTCCATTCCTGGTCGGTACCCGGCAAAAAGCCCGGTACATCTTCAATAACCAGCAGCGGGATATTAAAGCTATCGCAAAAGCGCACAAATCGCGCGCCTTTGGTTGAGGCGTGCCTGTCTAACACGCCTGCCAAAAAGCCGGGCTGGTTAGCAATAATACCAATACTGCGGCCTGCCAATCGCGCGAAACCCACCACAATATTTTCGGCAAAATCTTTATGTACCTCTAAAAACGAATCGGTATCAATTAAATGGGTGATCACCTCGCGCACATCATAGGGTTGCAAAGCGGCTTCGGGTAATATGTTGTTTAAGTCGGGCCGTAACTCATTTGTTGGCTCGTATGGTAATGCCGGGGCTTTATCCTCGCAGTTTTGCGGCATATAGCTCAGCAGTTTTTTAACATGCTGAATGGCTTCGATCTCGTTAGCGCAGGCAAAATGTGTAACCCCCGATTTACTGGCATGCGTATTAGCGCCGCCTAGCTCTTCTGATGTTACAACTTCGTGGGTAACCGTTTTTACCACGTTAGGCCCGGTTACAAACATATAAGAAGTATGCTCGACCATTAAAATAAAATCTGTAATGGCAGGCGAATACACCGCGCCTCCCGCACAAGGGCCCATAATAGCCGAGATCTGCGGCACCACACCGGATGCCATGGTATTGCGGTAAAAAATATCGGCATAGCCGCCTAAGGATACTACGCCCTCCTGGATGCGTGCGCCGCCCGAATCATTTAAACCGACAACCGGCGCGCCATTTTTTATGGCCAGATCCATGATCTTGCAGATCTTTTCGGCATGGGTTTCTGACAGCGAGCCGCCAAATACGGTAAAGTCCTGCGAGAAAACATAAACCAGCCTGCCGTTCACGGTGCCGTAGCCGGTAACAACGCCGTCGCCCGGGTATTTCTCTTTCTCCATCCCAAAATCGGTAGACCGGTGGGTAACCAGCATGCCAATTTCCTGGAAAGAACCCTCGTCCATTAAAAAGTGCAGCCGCTCGCGTGCGGTAAGCTTTCCTTTTTTATGCTGACTTTCAATACGGGCCTCGCCGCCACCTGCCAACGCCTGCCTGCGTTTATGTTTTAGTAACTTTATTTTATTGTCCACAGTAGTATTTATAGTGTGAGATGATAAAAATAACAATTAAATGATATAATTGGCGTTAACAAAACGGAATCAAAAACGTTAAGGTTTTATATTTGTCGTAATGAACGCTAAGAACAGGAAAATAATGTCACTGCTATTTATGTTCGTCTTCACTCTGAAGATGAGCATATCGCTTGTGCCTTTATTTACTTTTTTAGACAGCGGTACTGCTAAAGCTGTAATTATGCAACTGGAGCAGGAAACTAAAGGCGAAAAGGAAACTAATAGCAAAGAATCTTTTAAAGAAAAGAAAGCTTTTGATGAACATTTCCTGGCCATGTTTCATTTCGACCCGTTTTTAACCGAAACAAACTACCTGCACAACCGCGAGCACGCTTTACTGGTGCAACTATTCCATCCGGTTGTCCCCACACCGCCTCCCAACGTATAATTAAATAACCCGGACGTTTTGTACCGGGATGTTATCGATATTCATTAAATTTAATAAAATTTATAATTGCCTGTCGGCATTATGAACCATGACGGTTCTCGCTTTTACTGCGGGGTACCGTTAATTCTTAATTAGTATATCACAACAAAGTATATGTTAAAACGATCAAAAACTGACCGTACGTTCAAAGAAAACCTGATGCTGGCTTCGTCAACAGCTGCTGTATCAGGTATTATAAACGTGACCAGTGTGCTGGCGTTCCTGGTATTTACCTCGAACGTTACGGGCCACGTTGCCAATTTATCCAAACACATTGTCGAGCAAAATTTTGGCGAGATGGTTATCTTCATTATCTGGCTATTCATGTTCTTTGCCGGGGCCTTCCTGGCTAATTTCATCGTCAAATCGTACGAAGGGAAAAGCTATTATCGCGCTCATTCTATCCCCGTGGTTATTGAGATCATAGTGCTGCTGTTTGTAGCTATTTACGGCAATCACTTTTACCGCGAAACCCAGCAGGAAAAGGAGATAGTGATAGCGGTGCTGCTTTTTTCAATGGGCTTACAAAACAGCCTGGTGTCAACCATTTCTGGGGGATTGATCAAATCATCGCACCTTACCGGTTTGTTTACCGACCTTGGCGGCGAGGTGGCCGAATGGATGCACCCCAAAACTACCAAGACCGAAGTTGTGCGCAACAAAATATACATTCGCCTAACCGTATTGGGTTTTTATATTTTAGGCGGATTAATTGGCGGATACTTCTTTAATTTGTATGAGTTTGCGATATTTTACGCTGTACCGGTGATATTGCTAACCATACTTTACTATGACCTGTCTGAACTGGCGCTGCACAAATTAATGCGCATTTTCAGCTTTAATAAATCAAATCAACTAACAACACAAAAAACAAAATAATTATGCCTACAAGATCATTGCACGATACCAATCACATTACCTACGAAGGACTTTTAGCGGGTAATAAAAGATTTATAGAAGAAAGCCTGGCGCTTGACCCTGAATATTTTGACAAACTGGCTAACGGGCAAAATCCGCCCGTGCTTTGGATAGGCTGCGCCGATAGCCGCGTACCTGCCAACCAAATAACCGGTACCCAGCCGGGCGAGGTGTTTGTACACCGCAACATAGCCAACATGGTTATCCATACCGACATGAACATGCTTAGCGTGCTTGACTATGCCGTGAATGTATTGAAAGTGAAACACGTAATTGTTACCGGCCATTATGGTTGCGGTGGTGTAATTGCCGCTATGGGTAACAAGGGCGTTGGCTTAATAGACAACTGGTTGCGCCACATTAAAGACGTTTACCGTTTACATGCAGACGAGCTGGACGCGATTGAAGACCATCAACAACGTGCCGACCGCCTGGTTGAGCTGAACGTAATAGAAAACGTTTACAACCTGCGTAAAACCACTATTGTACAAAATGCATGGGCAGCAGGCCAGGAACTATCTGTACATGGTTGGGTTTACAGCCTTAAAACAGGTGTGATCACCGATCTGAAAGTAAGCGCTACTGACAATAACAATATGGAAGAGGTGTATAGGTTTGCCCCCCCCGCCCCCTAAAGGGGGAGCTTTTGAAACGCTTTATTATTTCAAAAGTTACAAATAATAAAAAAGACCAAAGCAGTTTATCGCTTTGGTCTTTTTTATTAATATCGAATAATGAATTTTGAATATTCGAGTTCCCCCTTTAGGGGGCGGAGGGGGCTTAGTCTTTCTGCAAAAACGGGTACCTGTAATCCTTCGGCGGATCAAAGGTTTCCTTGATAGTTCTTGGAGATACCCAGCGCAGCAGGTTGATCATCGAGCCGGCTTTATCATTAGTACCTGATCCTCGGGCGCCGCCAAATGGCTGCTGGCCTACTACCGCGCCTGTCGGTTTATCGTTTATGTAGAAGTTACCTGCAGCGTTACGCAGTTCTTGTGTCACTTTGGCAATAGCGTAGCGGTCCTGTGCTATGATGCTTCCGGTCAGGGCGTAGATAGAGGTGTTATCTACTATCTTCAGTATCTCGTCAAATTGATCGTCCTCATAAACATAAACTGTTAGCACAGGGCCAAACAGCTCGGTACACATGGTTACATAGTATGGGTCGGTTACTTTAATTACTGTAGGCTCAATAAACCAACCCTGGCTTTTATCGTAGTTGCCTCCGGCGATTAGTTCTACATCTTTATCCGCTTTAGCGGCATCAATATATTTAGCCAGCTTATCAAACGATACTTCAGTAATAACCGCGTTCACAAAATTCTCAAAATCTTCGGTTGGGCCCATTTTAATGGTAGCAAGATCGCGCTGCATATTTGCCTTAACCGCCGGCCATAATGATGCAGGGATGTATGCCCTTGAAGCAGCCGAGCATTTCTGTCCCTGGTATTCAAACGCGCCGCGTACTAAGGCGGTGCTTACTACGTCGGCATCGGCGCTGGCATGTGCCAGTACAAAGTCTTTACCACCGGTTTCGCCTACTATACGCGGGTAAGTTTTGTATTTATGGATATTGGTACCTATTGTTTGCCAGATAGTCTGGAAAACAGGTGTTGAACCGGTAAAGTGGATACCCGCAAAATCAGGGTGGTTAAAGATCACATCGCCGGCTACGGGGCCGTCAACATAGATCAGGTTGATCACACCCGGGGGCACGCCTGCTTCAAGGAATACCTGCATCAATACGTTAGCGGCGTAAATTTGCGGGTAAGCCGGTTTCCATACAACCACGTTGCCCATCATAGCGGCTGATGTTGGCAGGTTGCCCGCGATAGCGGTAAAGTTGAACGGCGTTAAGGCGAATACGAAACCTTCCAGCGGACGCTGTTCTACACGGTTCCAGATGCCTTTTGGCGAGATAGGCGGCTGTTGCGCGTAGATCTCGGTCATGTAATGCACATTAAAGCGCAAAAAGTCAATCAGCTCGCAAGCTGAATCAATCTCGGCCTGGTACGCGTTTTTCGACTGGCCAAGCATGGTAGCCGCGTTGATCTTAGCGCGGTACGGGCCCGACAGCAAGTCGGCAGCTTTTAAAAATATGGCGGCACGCTGTTCCCATGGCAGGTTCTCCCAGGCCGGTTTGGCAGCTAATGCAGCGTCAATAGCCTGTTCTACTGTGCTTTTGTCGCCTTCGTAGAAATTGGCTAATAAATGTTTATGATCATGCGGCGGGCGGATCTCCATCCTTTTGCCCGTATGTACCTGCTTGTCACCAATGTACATGGGTATATCTATCTTGTAGGCGCGGGCTTCGTCCAAAGCTGCTTTAAGCGCGGCGCGTTCCAAACTGCGTGGGCCGTAGTTTAATACAGGCTCGTTCTGCGGTGTGGGGACATTAAAAAATCCTTTTAGCATAATGGTCAGTTAATTTTTAACGAAGTTACAATTAATGTGCAAAAGTGCGGATATGCAGGCATGCAAATTGATTTTGTTATGACGGGTGTTGATGCGCAACGGTCTTTTTATTCGTAATTCAAACAATTACAATCAATAATAGTTGTTAGCACGTATTTGACGCATCTATTCGTATTTTCTAAAAGCCGCTCTTTGTCTATTTTAATATTTAATCGCTTTCATTATGTACCAGAGCAGGGAGCTGGCTATCCGGAACTTAAAAGTTATCGAAAAGAAGCATGAATTTTACTTTATCGCTAATAAAATCAGCATATTGGATTGTGTTTAAATTAGCGGGCTGGACGACGTAAGTGTCAAGGTAATTAATAAAGACCTGCCTGCCGATATTGTGTTTGACATAGACACGGTTTTTTGGAGATAAAAGGGTTGATATGCGTATCAGCGCATGATAATTAGAACTGAAAGGAATAAAGTTTATTTGCCATGGATACGATGGGCGGTTATTTTTGTTCTGATTACCGATGAAAGATTGTCAAGTGCCGATACGGCCCGTCATAGCACGGGCTTTTTAATGCTACTATGTTTAACTTTTTGCAGCGTATTACTTATGAATTGGGAATTTGCTATCCGATACCTTAAAGCAGTAGAAAAAAAACACGAAGGTTTTTTCATAGCTAATAATTTAAAGATATTAGACTGTGTTGCCATATCCGGAACACGGGTTATTGATATTGAAATTGATAGATACAAGCTCACCGGCGAGATTATAAACGATATAAATTCAATGTTCTGGCTAATTTAATTTATGCCGCGTTCTCTTGTTTTCCATCCTCTAATAATTCTTTTGGGGTAATTTCAAGCACCTCGGCTATTTGGTAAAGCCTTTCTACATTGATGCTGCTTGCGCCCTGCTCAATTTTACTGTACCCGCTTTGTGAGATGTTTAGCCGGCCGGCTACGTATTCCTGGCTGTAATTTAAATGCTCGCGTTGCCGGCGAATGTTTAACGCCAGGCGTGCCATGTGTTTGGCAACGTTGATAATGATCATTTCACCCATAACAAATTTGTTTTATATCAAATGGCGGTACAAAATCAAATTTTGTAGTGGGCTAAAAAAAAGATGTAGATGCAGTTGATCAGGTATCGCTTTTAAGATAACCCAACCGGTGCAATAAGGTTTTAAATCTGTCTAAATAAATGCCAGTAAGGTAATTACAAACACTATAACATATAATGCCACCTCTATAGCGTTACGCCTGATGAGTTGCGAAAAGTTTAATTCTGAAAAATATTTGTTAAAAAAACCGTTACCGGCTGATGATGAGTTGTTAGGTTGTTGCGTAGTTGTTGCCATGGTTTTGTTCTTTGATATCCAAAACTTTGTTATTTAAAAAATCATGTATCTATTCTGCATTTGTTATAATTGATATTTCGTTTAAGTTAACAACAATTAAATGAACTTTGTTTAAAATGTGGATAAATTAAAGCCGCTTTTGCTGTATGGTCGCATAAATATTACAATGCATCATAAATGTCTTCAATGATTTGAGCGGGCAATCCTTTTTTTATTTTTAACACAGGTAGTTTTTTATTCTGAAATTCTACATAGTCAGTTATCTGCTTTTGTTGCTTTTCAAAGAAATCTGCATGCTTTTGCTGCACTGCCAGCAATACACTTAATATTTTTTCGTAGTCTTCCATATAGCGATATCACTTCCGGTACCACTGTTTGCAATTATATAGCCAAAAAAAAGCCCGTCATAACAGACGGGCAGTATCGGCATTAACGTATCGGCATTTAGTTGATCAAATTTAACTAATATGCAACTGTATGGCAAGCGTTTTTACGTATTACTTTGCAAGTTATCCTGTATCTCTTTTATACCTGCTACTATTTCATCCAATTGTAAACGATTAAAGCCCATCTTATCAGATGCCCTGATTACTACCTGGTTTTTAAAATAATTGTTATAGATCAATAGTCGCATGGCGCCACCAACATTATTACTGCTTAACGCGTATTTATAATAGGCCGTTTTTAAATCGATGGTCCTGCTTTTTTCATTGCCCCAAAAGTCTGTATAATCATATTGAAGAGTGCCTTCGGCTTTAAACAGTGTAACCATAACCGGGTCTTGAGAAAAAAACAGGATACTGCTATCAACCGGGATTAAAATCAGGCATATAAATAACCAACTCATCCCATTATCATACGAATGTTTGTTGTGCATTAACAGATACCAAATAATAATGGTAAAGGCATTTATTAATAAAAAGCCGCTCAGTTTTTTATTGGGGGATGGTTTATCTCCTTCAGGTATAAACTCAACAGTGTCGCTTGTTCCCATGAATAAATTATGCAGATATTAATCAAACACCACCGTTTTGTTTTTATGCACAAACACCCTGTCCTCAAATACCATTTTAAGGGCGTAGGCCAGAACGGAGGTTTCAATTTCCTTGCCGGCCTTTACCATATCGGTTACGGTAAATGAGTGGTTTGCGGGGATGATCTGCTGCGCGATGATAGGGCCTTCATCCAGTTCGTTCGATACAAAATGCGCAGTAGCACCGATCAACTTTACGCCACGCTCAAATGCCTGGCGATAAGGGTTGGCGCCAATAAACGCCGGTAAAAACGAGTGGTGAATATTGATAACCCGCATAGGAAATTTGGCCACCAGGCTGGGCGATAAAATGCGCATAAACTTGGCCAGCACAATGTAATCAGGCTCAAAAGGCAAAACTATATCTGATATTTCGCGCTCAAATTCTTCCTTGGTTTTGCCCTCATGTGGTACCAGGAAAAACGGCATATCAAAGCGTTTGCAAATATCATGCAGTACGGCATGGTTGCCTATTACGCATTGTACCGTAGCGCCTAAAGTTTTAAAGTAATTGCGTACCAGTATATCAGCCAGGCAATGGTACTCTTTGGTAACCATTACCACTATTTTTTTTTGCGGGACAGGGTTGATAATGATCAGGGCACCCTTCGGCAGCATTGCCCTTATGCTGGTTTCAAGGCCGGGTACGTCTTCAATTTCTTCAACCTCCAGCCGCATAAAAAACATATTCTCTACCTTGTCTACATACTCGCGCATGGTAATGATGTTGAGTTGTTGTTTTGCCAGCGCTGAAGCAATTGCGCCCACTAAGCCAACCCGGTCGCTGCATTGTATTACAATGATCATGATATGGTGATTTTAGGTATCTGTAATTATTGTCTTAGCTGTGACAAGATATTAAAAAAATTTATCTTTCAAGCCACGAAAAATCACATTCTAAAGCCTGCCTGTCCCAGTTACCGGTGTTGGCGGCTGCGGCGTAGGTGGTTTCTAAAAAAACAAGTAAAGCGCCTTCGGGGTCGGCGGTATTATACACATCCTCATACTTTAAAAAAAACTCGCCCATATCTGTACTGTAAAAGGCTTGGGCAGGTTCAACTGGCTGCTGGCCAAATGTAGCAGGGGTAGGGTAGCAGTAGGCGTAAAATGCCGGGTAAGGAAACTGCTCGCTGCCGGGCCAGAACCCGCAGCTGCTTACCTCGTGCGAGTAGGCCTCCTGCATTACCCTGTCGGGCATGTTTGGCGCGCCGCCCGGATGCACGGGTGCCTTGCGCCCCGAGAAACGGGTAACCGCCAGGTCAAACGCGTCCCAGAAAAAATGTACCGGGCTACACTTGCCGCTAAACTTAGATCTGAATTGCGTGAATACGGTGTTGATGGTTAACAGCGCCTTAAAAAACAGTTCCATCTGTTCTTTATCGTAGGCTTTATGCACTTCGTCTTCAGCAAACGGAATGGCAGGGTCAAGCTCGTTGGGTTTAGCGTAAATGGTTACTTCTATCTTGAGCAATGCCATTTTTTCAAAAAGTTCTTTATAAAAGCTCGCTACAGTGCGCGGGTAAAGATCAATGTACTGGTGCTCGCCGCTGCTGCAGGTAACTATAACCCAGTGCGCTATAAAATCAAAATCTATCTGGAAACTGCCCTCGCCATAGGGGATGCTATGCGTTGACAGCCCGCGCGGCGATACATATAAAGTAACATGCCAAGAGTGGTTAAGCCAGGGCATGCTTTTTAACCTGATCTTACCTACAATTTGTGTCCATAACTGCACGGTAGCAACCGTGTCCTTCAGTTTATCAAAGCTTAATTCGGGCCAGTTATTGTTCATGTTGTTGGATTAAAGCATTAAACAAAAAACACATTGTCATCCTGAGCGATAGCGAAGGATCTGTAAACTCAGCAATCGCCGCCTGGAAGATCCTTCGCTATCGCTCAGGATGACAAAAGAAAAAAAGCAGTATCAATTATCCTTCCCATCCGCCATTGCCGACCGGATCAGTTTTACAGGGGCGCTGCCATAACTCAGGAACTTTTCATTAAACTCTTTCAACTTGTATTTATCACCCATTTTGACTTTATAAGCGTCGCGCAGGTCCATAATTTCTTTGTAGCCGTCGTAGTAGCTGTCAAGCTGTACGCTGGTTACACCTACGCGTTTCCATTTGCCTTCGGCCTCGGCCTGTTGCTGAAAAGCTTCGTGGGTTAAAAACTTAAGCGCCTGCTCTTTGGTCATGCTGTTGCTGTGTACGTCAAAATCAAGTATGGTATTACAAACCGAGCGCAGGTGCCATTTGTACCACATCAGTTTCATTTCGGGCGATGTATCATAGCCGGCATCCAGCATCATTTGCTCGCCGTAAACGGCCCAGCCTTCAACCATGGCGGTACTGCTAAAAATAGATTTAACCAGGCTTGGCGCGTTATTGGCATAAATCAGCTGCGCGTAATGGCCGGGGATAGCTTCGTGCATGCTCAGGATCTGTAATGTATAGTCGTTGTATTCGCGCAGGTAGCTTTCGGCTCTATCGGCAGATAAACCTGTTAGGCTGATGATATTGTAATACGCGGTCCCGTTTTTGTCATACGGCCCCGGCGAACTCATTGACGCTACAGCCGCGTTACCAAAATAAGCAGGCTGTTTGCGTACTTTCAAAGGTTTGCTGGGGTCAAGTGTTAACAAGTCTTTATCTTTTACAAAGGCCGAAAGTTTTGGCAATTGCTTTTCAATTTCTGATGGAAGGTCGGCCGCTGTGGTATGTTTGCCTGAAAGCGTATCCAGCACCCGGCTTACCAGGTCTAACGAGTCGGCAGGCATGGTTTTTTTGCCGAAATATTTAGGCCATAGCTCTTTACTCAATTTAACCATATCGCCATGGATCTGTTTTTTGCGCTCGGTGGCTATATTAAAAAGCTGCTGCGCGCTAAAGGCCGATTGGGTTTCGTACTTAAACTTATCTTCATACAACTCTTTTCCCAAGCGGAAACTGCGCGGTTTATCGCTCTTTAAAGCTTGCAGCCAGCTGATGTATCCTTTAATTGCATCGACAGCAAGCTTGGCGCGATCTGTCATTTGCTTTTGCTCTGCCGCTGGGATGATGGATTTCTTTAGCGAGTCGGCAAACTCTTTTTCAAGAATGTTGATACCGCCGGTTTGCTGCTCAATGGCCAGCGCGGTAAGTTCAGGGGCTGGATTTTTTATTTGTTTCTCGGCCTCTTTGTAATACAGTGGCAGGTCGGCCATTTTTTGATGAAGATTGCGCAGGCGTTTTGCCAAAGGCGCGTAATGCTCATTAAGCATATGTGCAAACGCCGGTATCACATTATAGTAGGCTGGGTTCCATTGGTAATCTTTTAACACGCTGATCTTCCAGTTGCTGTATTCCAGCTGGTTTTGCAGGATATGGTAATCCATTTTATTTGATGGCGTAAGGTCGTTAACTTCAAATTTAGCTAACGAGTCCTGTTGTTTTTTGAGAAAAAGCGACATCGCTTCCCTGTTCTTATCGTTAGGGATCACCAGAAGACTGTCGTATTTATGATAGCCTTCATCGGTGCCCCATTCAGGGTTCAGTTTCCACAAGGCGTCTAAAAAGTGGGTTTCGTAAGCGGTAAATGAGTCGTTGCCCTGTGGGGTAAGCGGCGGGGCCTGGCCGTCTTTCTTGCAGCCGATAATAAATAAAGAAAAAGCTATTAAAAAAGATAAACTACGCGTCATTGCCGGAAATATTTTTGTTGGATAAACTTAGAACATTTAACCCAAAAAAGCGATTAACTATAAAACAAAGTATGTAAAATATGAATAAGGAACATCATATAATTATTGACGAAGTGGTGAAATTGCTGCGCGGCGGCAACGCCCACATTGGTTTAAAAGACGCGCTTGAAAAACTGCCCGCCGATGCCCGTGGCGATAAACCCGCGAAGTTGCCTTACAGCATCTGGCAACTGGTTGAGCATATCCGTATTGCGCAATGGGATATGGTACAGTTTTGTGCGGATCAGAACCACGAATCGCCAAACTGGCCGGATGATTACTGGCCAAAAGAAACCGCCCCTAAAGATGACGCTGCCTGGCACGACTCGTTAAAACAAATAGACAGCGACCTTGAAGAATTTATCGAATTATTTAAAAAAGAAGATATCTATAAACCGCTGGGCCACGGCAGCGGGCAAAGCATCCTGCGCGAAGCCTTACAGATAGCGGATCATAACGCTTATCACACCAGCGAGATCATTGTGATCAGGCGGTTGCAGGGTAATTGGCCTTTATGATATAAAAGGTTGTCATTTCGAACGAGGTACGAGGAGAAATCTATACACTGCTTAACCGCCTGTCGTGTATAGATTTCTCCCGTTGGTCGAAATGACAATAAACGGCTTTGTCTACTTTAGACCATGTATAAAATCAAGCACGCCTGACACAAATTCGGGCTTTAAGGGCAATTCGGGCTGAGTATAAGTGGCCATATTTTTATCTTTGTCGGCGGGGGCATCTCTAAGCACATAGTTCATGCCACGCACAGGCAGATAGCTGAACGCGGATCTTGCTTTTTTCAGTTTCTCTCCATCAATCACAGTTACCTGCAGGTCAGTAGTGCCCTGTACGATCAGAACAGGAACTTTTAAATTTTTGATCTCCTGCGATGGATCATACCTGAACCAGCTCATTAAATAATTTTGCATAGCAGGCCTTGCAATAGCATATAGCGAGGCATCAACCTTTGGCTGGATCTTACCGATGATCAATGAATCTAACACTTTTTTAAAGCTGTCAGATACGTACGAAGGCTGAGATTTCATCTGCTCTTTCATGATCTCGTCGGCACGGCGGCCGGCGCCTTCAACAGAAATAAAGGCATTAACCTTACCTTCTGACGAATTTGTAGCCAATATCCCTACCAATGAACCCTCGCTATGGCCAAGCACTATTATTTTTGAAAATCTTTTATCGTCCTTTAACAGGCCAATCATACCTAACGCATCATCAACATAATCTTCAAAACGCAGGTTTTCTTCTTTTTGGCCTGTGGCGCTTTGGCCAACCATACGTTTATCATAACGTAATGATGCAATGCCATCTTTGCCCAATGCTTCGGCTATTAATTTATAAGTGTTGGCATTCAGGTTTGTTTTGGCGCTGTTGCCATCACGGTCAACCGGGCCGGAGCCTGGAATGATCAGCACTACCGGGATCTTTCCATTAATGGTAGCAGGCGTGGTTAAGGTACCCGAGATAGTTCCGCTAAGCGTTTTCAACGATACCGGCGATTCTGTCAATGACGGATCTGATTTGCTTTGCGCCGTTTTGGTCGGTTCTGCCTGTGCCAGGCTATTTATCGCAAAAAATAGGGTCAGTATTAAAAAGCAGGTCTTCTTCATTTTATCGGGTATCAACACGGTGGTAATAATAATTGCGAAAATTAGTAAAATTACCGCAATACTCATATCATACCGTAAGGCAGAAAGTACATTAAAAACTTTTACTTTAAATAAACCGTAAAAAGGCTAAAATTGCACTAATTATAAGCATATTTATAGCCTAATTCTTAACTGATAATATTGATGAGGTCTTTAGCAAGGGGCTTAATAATTATGCTCCTAAACGGTTTGTGTATCCACGCTTACTCGCAAACCGGCGTATCAGGCATCCATGGTAAAGTTTCTGACGAAAAACACATTGCTGCAGAGGCCGCCACGGTAATACTATTGGCTGCCGCCGACTCATCTATTATCCGTTCAACCCCTTGCGATGCTAAAGGCTTATTTAAGTTCAATGCCAAACCCGGCAGGTACCTGTTACTGGTAAGTAAGATCGGTTTTGATCAGTCAATGACAGGGCCTTATACTGTCGACACCGGGAAAAACATCGCGGTTGATGAAATTAGCCTAACACCGCATTTGCCACAATTAAAAGAAGTTTCCATAACCGCCCAGCGCTCATATGTAGAGGTTAAGCCCGACAGGGTTACGCTAAACGTGCAAAGCAGTATCATTGCCGAGGGCAATTCTGTTTTTGAGATATTACGCCAGGCGCCGGGTGTACATGCCGAAACCAAAGGCGATATCAGCATTGTTGGCCGGGCAAATGCCCTGGTTATGGTTGATGGTAGGCCTGTACGGTTAACGGGGCAGGACCTGACCGATTATTTGCAAAGCTTACCGGGCAGCACGGTACAGCAAATTGAACTGATCACCAATCCATCGGCAAAATATGATGCGGGGGGTGCGGGGGTGATCAATATCATCAGTAAAAAAGGCGCTAACCAAGGTACAAATTTTACCGTTTCTGGCGGAGGGGGCTATGGTAAATTTGGTAAGGCAAATGCCGGCCTTATTTTTAATAGTCGTAAGGATAAGGTCAATATTTTTGGTAATTACAATTTTATCTACCGCAAAACAGACCATACCTTTATTACTGATCGTTTTATCAATTACAATAACGAGCTAAGCGAATACAATGTTAATTATTATGCTACCCAGCAGGGCTATAGCCATAATTTCAGGGTTGGGGCAGATTATGCCATATCGCCAAAGCATACCATTGGAGTGCTGATAAGCGGCACTATAAACAATGATGATTTTATTAAAAACAACGTTTTAAATATTACCAATAATGGTCGGCTTGATTCAACCATCCTGACAAAATCAAAACTGAACCGGGGGCAAAGCAACACCAGTTATGATATTAATTACACAGGTAAGTTAGATACCCTGGGCAAAACTTTATATGCCGACCTTGTATTTAATGATGTAGACCGTCATTCGTCTGAGTATATTGATAATTTCTTCTATAATTCGGCCCGTGTTGATTATAGGCCACTGTTGCAGCTGCAAAACCTGTCACCTGCGGATATTCATATCTGGGCGGCAAAGATCGACTATGTTAATCCGTTGTCCAAGCAATCGCGTTTAGAGGCCGGGGTAAAATATAGCCGGGTTCAAAGCAATAACGACCTTGACTTTGGCCCCAAAGTAGACGGTGTTTACCAAAACTCGCCCAATTTTAGCAGTACCTTCTTTTTTAAAGAAAATATCAACTCGGGCTATCTGAATTATATCAATAAACTGGGCAAGGTAAATTTAATAGCCGGCCTGCGTGTTGAACAAACCAATACAAGTGGCAACGGTACGTCGGCAATAACTGAAAGTACGGTGAACAAAAGTTATTCGGACTGGTTCCCGCAATTGCAGTTAAATTACCAGGCCGATGAAAAAAACGATTTTGATATCAGCTTCAACCGGAGGGTAAATAGGGCCGCTTATGATGCAGTTAACCCGTTTTTATATTTTGCCGACCTGTATGATTATAAACAGGGTAACCCCAATTTAAAGCCGCAATACTCCAACAAAATACAGATAACCCATACCTATAACAAGAAACTGGTAACCAGTTTGTACGCCATGGTAGTTTCTAACTTTTATGGATTTGTGGATTATATGCAAAACGATTCGACTAAGGTAAACCGGTCTATCACGCAAAATTTTGGTACTTACTCCATTTATGGTGTCCGGTTTTATACGCCGGTAAATTTTACAAACTGGTGGACTGCAAACTTTACTGCCGATGTTTCTTATCAGCGCATAAAAGCTTATCCCAGGAATGGTAACTTAAATAAAGGCACACAATCTGTAAGTTTAGCAAGTACGCAAAATCTCAAACTGACCAATACCTTGTCTTTCGAAGTATCAGGCAATTATGAATCGCCTGAATTTTATGGTATTGGCAAATTTAAGGCAGATTATCACGTTGACGCCGGTTTAAGTCAGCAGATCTTACATAATCAAGGCAGATTGAGCCTTGGCATAACCGATATTTTTAATACGCACCGCGACTGGAGCAGTATAAACTACCAAAACCTTAATATGACGGTTTATGATAAGGTTGAAACCCGCGTTGTGCGGTTAAATTTTACTTACCATTTTGGTAATGTATCTTTAAAGGTAAACCGCAAGCACAGTACGGGTAATGAAGACGAGCAAAACAGGGCGGGCGGAGTAGCCGGAAGCACTACTACAGCAAATTGATCAGCCGGCATGCCCGGTAAGCATGCTTGCGAAAATAATGATCAGCACAAGTAACGTGATAAAGGCATAGAGGTAATCTTTCTCTAAAACAAACCCAATGGCCGAGAATGCTACCCTGATAACCGGAGTGGCAATTAATAAAATGATACCACCCTGGATAATGGCCCTCCCGTGCAAAGTAAGCATGCCGTTTACCACACCTGATAGTTTTACAAAATCAGGTACGCCTTTAAACGTGCGATAATCGGTAGCGTCATAACCATGACGGTAAATATATATGGCAGCACCAAACATCACTACACCCACAGATAAGAATACGCCTGTGCGTAACACCCATCCAATGGCAGCTTGTATATCGGTATCTTTTAGCTTGTTCATTATATTTTCCCCGTTATGCCGTTATAGATCATCTGAACGGCAACCGCGCTTACCACCACCGCAAATATCACCCTGATCCATTTAGATGAGCCGCTGTTTACCAATATTTTTGAACCCGTCATTGCACCCAGTAATACGCCTATCACTACAGGCATTGACAAACCCGGGTCAATGTAGCCGCGCTGTAAATAAACCACTGCGCTTGCGGCGGCGGTAACACCTATCATGAAATTACTGGTAGTGGTTGATACCTTGAAAGGGATCTTCATAATACCATCCATCGCCACAACTTTTAATGCACCAGAGCCAATGCCAAGCAGGCCCGATATTACCCCGGCAAACAGCATGGTAAAAAAGCCGCCAATAATATTGGTTACACCGTATTCAACTGTGCCCTGGGCAGTAGGGTAGCTGCCGTTTAAGTTTAGTTTTTGCGCCAGGTAACTTTGATGTATGGTGGTTTGTTCCTTTTTTTTCTGTAATGACATTAATGCAGATGAGATGAGGATCAACCCGAATAGGATAGCAATATAATGGGTAGGCGTATATATGGCCAGAATAGCCCCTGCCATGGCGCCTGCAGTAGTGGCTATTTCTAAAAACATACCCAGCCGCATATTGGTAATTCCTTCTTTAACATAGGCTGCCGCTGATCCGGATGAGGTGGCGATAACAGAAATAAGCGAAGCGCCAATAGCATAATGAATGTCTACACGCAGCACCAAGGTTAGCAGGGGGATTATTATAAAGCCACCACCCAAGCCGGTTAGCGAGCCTAACAGGCCCGCGAAATACGAACCTATAAGGATAATAATAGTAAGCTCAATAACCGACATGCAGATATATAGACGTTAGCGTGCTAAATTAAGCATATCTTTTTTTAAGCACCTACTTTAATGTTTATCTATAGATTTGATTGGTAATATAGACAACGTAGAGACACAATACTTTGTGTCTCTTTATATTTCCCGTTGCAGATATCAGTTAAAAATGGCAAAATACCATACCCAGCCAATAAAGAATAATTGTAAGGGGATCCTGAACCACAGGTATGATAACCCGTTACCGGTATAATCTGCTTTTTCCAGGTTGACCCTTTTTTGCGACGCGTAGATATTGGCAGGCAGCAACACGATAAAAAACAGGATCAGCAAAATAGCGGTGACATAATGCGTCGGGATGATCAGTAAACCGATAGCCGCCAGCGCCTCAATCACCCCGGTGAAATAGACAAAGAACTTTTTAAACGGGACAAAAGGCGGCAGCATCATTTGCATCCCGTTAAAAAAAGCAAAATGCGCGGTTGATGTAAACAACAACATGATGGACATGGCTATGCGCCCGCTCAAAATTACATTGGCTTCATGCTGAGCGATATAAAACCCCAGGCAGCTTAAAGCAAATACTACTATCAGCACTATTAATGGTTTCATAATTTAAAGTTAAGGCAATATCTGTTAAAACGATAAAAAGTAACGCGCCGCTACATTAAAATGCCTTTTGTACATTTGCCCCTGTTAGATAATTGATATGGGTTACCCAAATTTACAAGCCTGCATAACCGACCTTGAAAAACATGGTCATTTAATACGTATAAAAGAGGAGGTTGACCCTTACCTGCAAATGGCAGCTATCCATTTACGCGTGTTTGAAAAGGGCGGGCCTGCTATTTTGTTCGAGAAGGTAAAGGGCAGTAAATTCCCGGCTGTATCTAACCTGTTTGGTACGCTTGAGCGGTCGGAGTTTATTTTTCGTGATTCGCTGGATAAGGTTAAAACCCTGGTTGATGTGAAAACCGACCCCATGCAGGCTATAAAGCACCCGTTCAGGTATGCCAATGTGGCGCTGACAGCGTTATCTGCTTTGCCGATGAAGGTGGGTAGGAAGAACTTTGAAAAGTGCAATATTGAAGACCTGCCGCAGATTGTTAACTGGCCTAAAGATGGCGGCCCCTTTGTAACCATGCCGCAGGTTTATACCGAAGATAGCGACAAGCCCGGCATTATGAATGCTAACCTGGGCATGTACCGCATCCAGTTGGCGGGTAACGATTATATTTTAAATAAAGAAATAGGCCTGCACTACCAGCTGCACCGCGGCATAGGCGTGCACCAAACTAAAGCCAACGCTAAAGGACAGCCTTTAAAGGTGAGCATATTTGTGGGCGGCCCACCGTCGCACCCCGTTGCTGCGGTAATGCCCCTGCCCGAAGGTTTGTCTGAAATGACCTTCGCCGGCGCGTTGGGTAACCGCAGGTTCAGGTATTTTTATGACGATGAAGGTTTCTGCATCTCGGCCGACGCGGATTTTATCATAACCGGGACGGTAGAGCCGCACGACAATAAATCTGAAGGCCCGTTTGGCGATCACTTGGGTTATTATAGCCTGGCGCATCCATTCCCGTTATTAAAAGTGCATAACGTTTATCACCGTAAAGATGCTGTTTGGTCCTTTACCGTAGTGGGCAGGCCGCCGCAGGAAGATACCAGCTTTGGCGCGTTGATCCATGAGATAACCGGCTCGGCCCTGCCGCAGGAGATCCCGGGGCTGCATGCCGTAAACGCTGTAGACGCGGCGGGGGTACACCCGCTGTTATTCGCCATTGGCAGCGAGCGTTATACGCCTTACATTAAAGAGCGCAAACCGCAGGAGATCATTACCATAGCTAACCATATACTGGGCAAGAACCAGCTTAGCCTGGCCAAATACCTGTTCATTGCCGCGCAGGAGGATGATCCTAAACTAAATGTTAATGATATCGGCGGATTCATCACCCATATACTGCAACGCATTGACCTTACCCGCGATCTGCACTTTCATACCCGCACCACTATTGACACACTCGACTATAGCGGCAGTGGCCTAAACTCAGGCAGTAAGGTGGCGGTTACCGTTGCCGGCGATATTAAACGCGAGCTATGGGCTAATGTACCAGCAGGTTTCAGCTTGCCTAAGCCATTGGTAAATTATCAGATAGTAATGCCGGGTGTGCTGGCTATCGAGGTGCCTAAGAACATCCGCACCAGCGATATGCCCATGATCATTGAGTTTTTACAGGAGCATTTTGCAGAGACCGATTTAACTGGTATCCCCCTGTTTGTTTTGTGCGACGATGCCGTCTTTACCGCCCCAAACATCAACAACTTTGTTTGGGTAACCTTTACCCGCAGCAACCCCTCGCACGATATTTATGGCATTAACGAGTTTACCGAGCACAAGCACTGGGGCTGCTACGGCCCGCTCATAATTGACGCGCGGATAAAACCGCACCATGCACCGGTACTGGAAAAAGACCCGGAGGTAGAGAAGCTGGTGGATAGGATGGCAGAAGCAGGTGGGGCGTTATATGGGATTATTTAGTTGGGAATTTTTTCCTGTTTTTTTCTTAATGTATTAATAATGTGTAAATTGTATGAATGTTTTTTATATTTATGCCAACCTAAAACTGGTTTTTAAACAATTATAAAAGTTTTATATATGAACAATTTTTAAGATCATGAAAATCAAAGCAAACCTTATTATCACTGTGCTGGCAGGGGTAGCATTTACCTTTTCGGCATGTAAAAAATCTTCAAACAGTAAACCGGCTACTACCACGCTAACGCCTAAAGAGGTAAGCAGCCAGGTTGCGCTTAACATTACCCAAACCCTATCTACAAGTTTCGGTTCATTTAACCTGAGTGATGGTTGGGGCTCGCTCAGTACACTTGGTTTGGTGAAAAACCAAAACGGACTTCAAGTAAACTCGAACGGTAATGAACTTTGCGGTACTACATCTGAAACGCCGCTGGATTATTCAGAAGATAGTGGGGGTACATCAGTAAAAATGAGCGGCAATATGAAATTTGCCTTTACCTGTACCAATGGCGTGCTATCAGGATATGGTTTTGTTGACGATTTAACTATAGCTGAGTCAACATCGACATTTTCATTAAATTATAAGATTAATGAAAATATGACTATTACAGCCGTTACTCCATCAAGCAAAACCACCAGTATTGTTTTGGCCGGTACAATAGGTTACGGCGGTACTTATAATTATTCATCAGGAAGCAATAAAGGTTCCGCAACGCAAAACTTTGCTTATACCTATCATGCTGTTACTATAGATTCAAATGGTGTAATAGCCAGTGGTTCAGCTGATTTCAATACTTCAGGATCAGGCACCACAGGCACCTGGAATTATTCAGGTACAATTACCTTCCTGGGCAACGGCAGCGCCAAAATTATTATCAATAATGCTACTTACACCGTAAACCTGCTAACAGGCGAGGTGTCAGGATAATATATTTAATATTTGGATTGAAAAGGCTTTCTCATCAGAGGAAGCCTTTTTGTTTATTTAAGGTTATTGCCAATTATAATTAGTCTGGATTTATAATCCCACTTAGTAACATCATATTCGTGAATTACAAATCCATTACTGCTAAAACCCGAGATCACAGATCCGGACTAACGTGGAGCAGCATATCGACCAAATTTAACTACCTGGTGGCCGGCGATAATATGGGGCCCTCAAAACTTGAAAAAGCGCAGAAATTGAATATTCCTATTATTAGTGATGTGGAATTGATGGAGATGATTGGGTAAATAAATAAAAAGATCGTCATTGAGAGAAACGAAGCAATCTCTGTAAGTTAAGCAACGTTTTCTATCGCTTGGTGGCGCTCATGGCCGCTAAGGCCTAGTTACTTGACCTTAGATGCAAAGTAACCAAACATCAAGCCAATTCAATCGCTTCAGCCGCACATGGCCAGACTCCCGGCCCGGCGAATTGGCAGGCCTTTACACGCTTTTGGAATTTGTACAAATACGAAATTATGTTATAAACGAAATGTCAGCAAAAAAGCTTCAGGCGAGGGAAGGTAAAACAATGGTAGCCTTGTGAGTTGGCACGGGCATTCGCAGGTTTTGCTGAAGCGTGGGGTCATGGGTGCGATAGCGGGGCAAAAAAGGCGCGGCCCGAGGTTTTACCTGGACTACAGGGCAAAGGCCATGAGCGCAAAGAAGCCTCTTTGCTGACTTGGTTTTTGGTTACTTTGTATCAAGACAAAGTAACAGCACTAGTGACAATTGAGCGATAATAAAGCGATAAGCATATAACTTGTGTAGGGCTTTCACAATTGAATCTATCCCTCTTTAACAAAAACCTTAACAATAATTAACACCTTTGTGACGCAACCTTTTGCTAATAAGCTGCATCTTCGTGTAAACATTTACCTGCATGCGCATAGCTTTTGCTTGTCTACTTTTCCTGCTGTTTACTACCCCCATATTTGCACAACAATTTACAGTTAGCGGCAAAATTACTAACGATGCCGGTAAAGCCATTCCGTTTGCAAGTGTGTATATTCAAAATACAACCCATGGCGCATCTGCCAATAGCGACGGCGAATATTCATTACAGCTAAAGCCAGGTAAATACACAATTCAATACAAAGCGGTAGGCTATAAACAAGAAAGCCGAACGGTTGACGCCGGTCAGAACCAGACTATCAATGTCACACTAAGCACAGAGTTTTACCAGTTGCAAGGCGTAACGGTTGGCGGCATAGATCCTGCCTATGCCATTATCCGCAAAGCGATAAAAAAACGTAAAACTTACCTTAACGAGGTTAAAGCCTATACCTGCGAAGTTTATATAAAAGGCCTGCAAAAGATCCTTGATGCGCCAAAGAAATTCCTGGGGACGGATATTAACCAAATAGCACGGCAAATAGGGCTCGACTCGAACCGCAGGGGGATCATTTATCTGTCCGAATCTGAATCTAAATATAGTTACCTATATCCGGGTAAGGTGCATGAAGAAATGGTATCATCAAAAGTATCGGGCAATAACCGGGCATTCAGCTTTAACCGTGCTACTGATCTGAAGGTGAATTTTTATGAGAATTTTGAAGATTGGGAGGGCATCAGTTTAAGGCCTTTGATATCGCCCATAGCCGACAACGCTTTCTTTTATTATAACTACAAATGGCTGGGCGAAAGCGTTGAGAACGGCAAAACCATTAACAAGATCAGGGTGATACCCCGCCGCGCACATGACCCTTGTTTCGAGGGTGATATTTATATTCAGAATGATAGCTGGCGCCTTGTTGGGGTTAACCTGTACATTACAAAAAAGGCCAACATCAACGTGCTTGATACCATTAAAATAAACCAGCAGTTTGTGCCTGTTGATGATAAAGCGTGGATGACCTCAACTATTCGCTTTGATTTTACAGGCGGCATCTTCGGGTTTAAGTTTGGAGGGTATTTTATATCGGTTTACAAAAACTATGACCTTAACCCTACCCTTAATAAAAAGGATTTTAACGAAGTACTGCGCATTACCAAAGGCATCAATAAAAAGGACAGCACTTACTGGGATAGTCAACGCCCTATACCTTTAACCCTCGAGGAAAAGACAGATTATAAAAAGAAAGAGGACTTAGCCATTAAGCACGAATCAAAAGCCTATCTCGACTCGATAGACCATGTAAATAACAAATTCAAGCCTATCAATCTTTTAATCGGCGGTATTAACTTGCGTAACCGTTATAAAAAAGAGTATTACCATTTCGACCCGATAACTGGTACTGTACAATTTAACACCGTGCAGGGTTTTAACTTAAATTACAAAGCATCATTCACCAAACAAATTGATTCTGTAAATAATCGTTATTTTAAGGTCGGGCTTGATATGGGTTATGGTTTTTCAGATCATCGCCTTAACGCTGTAGCCGGTGGTACTATACCGGTGGGTGACCGGTTTACGCTGTCTGTAAACGGCGGATCGGATGTGGTAGACCTGAACAACCTGCAACCGATCTCGTCATTCGCTAATACGGTACATAGTTTATTTGCGAGAGAAAATTTTGAAAAATTTTACCAGAAACAATTCATTAATGCAGACTTTAAAGGCCGTATAACCGGCGGCTGGCAAGGCAGCGCGGCTGTTGAATGGGCTAGCCGAACGTGGCTAAACAATACAACATCGTACAGCTTTACAGGTAACGACATTTACACATCAAACAACCCACTGGCACCTAATGCTAATGTGGCTTTGTTCCCCAAAAATCAGTCGCTCAAAATTATGCTTGGTACCAGTTATGATTTCAGCAATAAGTACGAAACCTATCCCAACGGCAGGCATTATTTGCCCTCGCCTTATCCTACAATTGCTTTAAACTATACAATGGGCATTAAAAATATCCTTGGGTCTGATGTTGATTATGACCAGATCAGCGCAAATATATCGCAGGCGGATATAAGCATGGGTGTTTATGGTAAAACCTCTTTTTATGTTGGTGCAGGCAAATTCTTAAACACCAACAGTATTTATTATCCCGACTACAGCCACTTTCATGGTAACGAAGCGCTATTTTACCGCGCAGCGCTTAACAGCTTTTTAATGCTTGATTATTATACTTACAGTACCCGTACGCAATACCTGGAGGGACATTTTGAACATAACTTTTCAGGCTTTATTACCAATAAGATCCCGGGATTAAGGAAGCTTAAACTACAGGAGATCATCCATGTAAATTACCTGACATCGCCAGAGTTAAAAAATTATTACGAACTGGGCGCGGGAATTCGCTACCTTAACCTGCGGGTACTATATGGGCAATCTTACAACAGCGGTAATAATATCCGTTCGGCAATAAGGATCTCATTAAGTTTGTAGGGGGGAAGACCGTAGCCGATCCACTATGGACCATAGTGGATGGTTTATGATAATCACTATGGACTATAAACTATGGTCTATGGACCCATTCACTTCAAATATTGTCCATGGGCTTACTATAAATTATCATTCATCACTAATAAAATTATTATCTTAGCACCCTTTAATTGCGAACATGAATAAATTTTACGGAACCGGGATAGCGATAGTTACCCCTTTTCACGCGGACGGGCAAGTGGATTATGACGGGCTAAAAAACCTGATCAATTATTTAATTGATGGCGGTGTGGAGTACATCGTGTCATTAGGTACAACCGGCGAGAGCGCCACATTAAGCCAAGACGAGAAGAAGAAGGTTTTTACATTTACTGCCGATGTAGTAGATGGCCGTGTAAATTTAGTTGCCGGTATTGCCGGTAATAATACCGCAGAAGTTGTTGAGCAGATAAAAGCTTTTGATATAGCAGGTTATGACGCTATCCTTTCGGCCAGCCCGCAATATAACAAACCAACACAGGAAGGTATTTACCAGCATTACAAAGCTATTGCGCAAAATGCTAAACTGCCTGTGCTTTTATATAACGTACCCAGCCGCACAGGCAGCAATGTAAGTGCAGAAACTACGGTAAGGTTAGCGCGCGAGTTTAAAAACATTATAGGCATAAAAGAAGCGTCAGGCAATTTCGACCAGATCAACCAGATCATGCGCGACAAACCTGAAGGTTTCCTGGTAATATCAGGCGACGACCCGGTCAGTTTCCCGATGATAGCTTTGGGCGCTGTAGGTGTAATATCTGTAGTTGGCAACGCGTTGCCGCGCCAAACTTCAGATATGATCCGCAAATGCCTGAACTACGATTTTAAAGGCGCGCAAAAAGGCCATTATGATCTTATTGACTTTACCCGCTTATGCTTTGTTGAAGGCAGCCCGGCAGGGGTAAAAACCGCGCTTAAACAACTGGGAATTTGCGGCGATACCGTACGCCTGCCATTGGTACAGGTGAGCGAGCATACGGCAGCTAAGATCATTAAAGAAGTGCAAGGCCTGGCAGTTTTACAACAACAAAAAGTTTCATAAAAAAAACCCTGCTGCGTGCAGCCGGGCCTTATTTACAGTGATACATACTGTATCGCTATGCTTTGTTTTTTGCTTCCTGAACTTCCAGGCGGATGGCTTGTGCCAGGTTCTTCAGGTCCTGCATCCCTTTGCGAACACGGGTACCGGCTGCACTGTTACCCTTGTTGTAAAACTTATCTGCATCGGCTTCCAGCGAGGCGATAAGGTTCTTTACTTCAGTAAATTTTTTCATTTAATTTTCTCCTTTTTAAGTATGGTTAAGGCTGTTTGTTTTTGTATTAGCTAATCTAAAATGTTTTTGGTTAAAAAAAAATACCCGTTTTGGCTTAAAATAGTCGTTTTTTTCCACATTTACAGGTACTTACAATATTGTCTTTTTCTTATTTTTCTACTTAAAAAGCTACTATTTTATCATTATTATAATAAAATTTTACTTTTAAATAATATTGATACAATATAAAGCAAAAGGCACATATTAATCTAAGGTGCAACACCTAATTACCTAAGCATCAGTAAAATACAAAATACAAAAAATTCTGCGTTTTTAACGCCGGGTCAATAATAAATTCAGGCTTATTATTCTATATCCTTTTACGGTTTAACAGCCGCAGAGGTTTTGTTTTTCAGAACTAAAAATAGCGGTTGCTTGTCATGGCTTTTCGTACCGGTTGGCACATAACCGTTACCCAATAACAGGTCGGTTTTTCCATCTCCATCTATATCGGCGGCATCCATGGTCATTCCGTTATGAAATGGCGTATTTAGCGGCAAGGTAAAAGCCTGGAAGTTAAAGTTACCTTTGTTTTCAAGATACACAAATGCTTCCCACGGGGTTTTACTTCCCGGAAACTCGCTGATGGCAGCAATATCCAGGTCTCCGTCGCCATCAAAGTCTTTAGCTATAGCCTTATAACAACCATTAACAGGGTAAAAATACTTTTGGGTAAAGTTGTTCTTACCATCATTTAAGTAGATATACACGCCGTGATATGGTTTCAGTATCTGGCTATAATCGCCATTATCGCCGCAGGTGTAAATGATATCTTTGAAGCCGTCACCATTAAAATCAACCAGGTCAAACGAGCTTGAACCATATGAAGGCGGAAAGCTTAACACCTCCTTCTCTTCAAAATTGCCTTTGCCATCATTGGTGTATAAAAACACCCCTTCATCGCCCTGTGCAAAAAGTGCCCAAACATCAGGCAGTTTACCCTTACTATGATCAATAATAACTTTTATACAACCGGGCTTATCCCTTAACACATGTTCTTTAGGCTCTTTTACTGATTGCTCAAACCAACTTAAACGGCCAACCATTTTGCCAAACTGGGCTACAAGGTAATCAGGCTTACCATCGCCATTCAGATCGGCAATGTTAGCTGATAGTGGCCTGCTTAAATCTTCAAAAACAGGTTTGCTTTTTAGCGCAGCTACCCCTTTTTTATTAATTGTGATCTCCCCGACACTCCCGTTCTTGAAATTATTAGCCCACAGGTCATTACCAATGGTGGTGGCTGTGATCTTACTTTTTTGAAACAAAAGATCTACTATAGGGCCATCCAGAACAGATGATCCTAATGTCTGTACTTTATTATTTAGTACGATCAGGCGGTTAGTCATTCCATCGGATATGATAAGGCGGTGCGGCGTTACGCTTTCATCTATTTTAACGTATGATGTTAGTGACTTTGGTAAGATCCATTCGGCAGGAGTAGCCTGGATCTCGAAAAAAGGTAAGTTATGGATAGGTTCGGGCACATGGGGTACCGGTAAATGTTCGGGCGCTTTAGTAATGTAGTAAACGGTTATCCGTGCCCATGTCGCAGAATCAACAACAGGTCTTGCGGGCAAGTAATAATCATCACTTGTGGGCGAGATCAGTTTACCGGTAGAGGCCACAGAGTTTACGCCCAGGTATCTACCCATAGCAGGAAGGAGGTGATCACGCCAGGTTACTTTGTCCAACAGTGCCGGATCAGGCAGTTTATGACAGGTTTGGCAATTAGCCGCAGCTAATGATTGCCCCTTAACAACATCTTCATTACTGAAGGATAAGGTATCGCTTTTTGACACTTTATGGTCTGCCGGATTACTACACCTAACAAGTGCAGCAACTACCAATACAAGTAATACAATAACGATAGTTTTATCAGGCAAACGCATAAAATGATTTTAACCGGTTTCGGTTATAAAGATATTATATAAAAGCAATCCAATAGCTCACAAAAACAAAAATGCCATCCCGTTCAAGGAATGGCATTTTTTATGCATAGCGCTATGATCAAACCACAGGCGCTGTTTCGCGATAGTGGCCGGCTTTTAGCTTTTCACCCATTTCGCTGTAGGCATCTAAGGTACGCTGCACATCTTCCATAGAGTGCGTAGCGGTTGGTATCAATCTTAAAATTATCAATCCTTTTGGGATAACCGGGTAAACTACAATAGAGCAGAAAATCCCCCAACGTTCGCGCAGATCGCGGGTTAGGGCTGTAGCTTCGTACAGGTCGCCTTTTAAAAACACCGGGGTAACCATGGTATTGGTAACACCGATGTCAAAACCACGCTCTTTTAAACCCGTCTGTAACGCTCTTGCTATCTGCCATAGCTTATCACGCAGCTGCGGTTGCGATTTAAGCAGTTCAAAACGTTTCTTTAAACCTACAACCATTGGCATAGGCAATGCTTTGGCAAAGATCTGCGACCTCATGTTATAACGTAAAAAATCTATCAGGAATTTATCGCCGGCAACAAAGCCGCCAATACCTGCCATTGATTTTGCAAACGTACCGAAATACACATCCACCCCATCAATACAATCCTGCTCTTCGTGCGTACCTGCACCGGTTTTACCCATGGTACCAAAACCATGCGCGTCATCAACCAATATCCTGAAATCGAATTTCTTTTTCAGTTCGATGATCTCTTTCAATTTACCCTGCGCGCCTGACATACCGAAAACGCCTTCGGTAATCAATAAAATACCACCGCCGGTTTGTTCGGTAAGTTTTGTAGCACGCTCCAACTGTTTCTCGCAGCTTTCAAGGTCATTATGCTGGTAAACATAACGTTTGCCCATGTGCATGCGTACGCCATCGATAATACAGGCGTGCGACTCGGCATCATAAACAATTACATCATTACGGTTAATTAACGCGTCGATAATTGATACCATGCCCTGGTAACCGTAGTTTAACAAAAAGGCAGCTTCTTTGCCTACAAATTCGGCCAGGCCATTTTCAAGCTCTTCATGGTGGGTTGAGTTACCCGACATCATACGGGCGCCCATCGGGTAAGCCATTCCATAATCAGCCGCTGCTTTGGCATCAGCTTCTCTTATTTCAGGATGGTTGGCCAACCCCAGGTAATTGTTTAAACTCCACACTAAATGCTCTTTGCCGTTAAATTGCATGTGCGGCCCTATCTCTCCCTCAAGCTTCGGGTATGAAAAATAGCCATGCGACCATTTTTGATGCTGCCCTATTGGCCCACCCATACTGCTTGTTATTTTATCAAATAAATCCAAAGGTATTTTCTAATTAATCGTTTTCAAATTGCAAATATACGTTATTAGAGTCAAGAGACAAGAATCAAGAGGTAAGACAGATTTACCTTGATCACTAAAAATCAGGATAATGAGATCAGAAATGTCTTTTATTAAAAAAGCCAGGATCGAGAATAGTTTATCTTGATTCCTGGCTCTTAATTCTTGATTCTATTTAATTAATCTACATTATCGTGTAAGAATGAATTGCTGTCACGGATCTCTATTTTACCGTCACTATCCGGCAGTAAAGAAAACCTTGAGATCTGGCTCTCGTCTGATGCAGGGGTTTCCTGTAAGGCTACTTCCTTACGTTTGTAAGCCGGTACATTCTCCAGTTCTTGTATGTTACCGCTGCGTAGTTTCATGCTCAGGTCTTTTAAACGCATGATCCGCTCGCGCGATTTACGCAGTTGCTCTTCTATCGACTCGTCAGTTTTATGCTCGTCCGCGTTAACCGGTTCAGGCTCGGCTACTTTTTCTTCAACAACCGCTACCTGGTTAATGATAGTCTCTGTATCAGGTTCTGCAAGTTTGAAGGTAAATTCAGGCAAGTCTGATTCATTATCCGCATCAGGCTGCTCAACGGCATCCTGCAGGTTATATTTTACCGGTGCAGGCTCTTCCGTACGCGATGTAGCGAACAGGTCGAACAGGCCAGTTTGTTTTTGCTCTTCTTTCTCTTTTTCCTTTTGTCCCTTGATATAAAGTTCAGATGGCGCGGCTTCATTTACCGGTGTAATAAACTCATTTACGGGCCTAACCAACGGCGCATCAGGAACCAGCATATTTACAATTTTTTTGCTGCTGTATTCTTTCTCACGCTCGTCTTTGGTTTGGAAACCGGTTGCTATAATAGTTACCGATAACTTATCGCCTAAATTCTCATCGCGGCAGTTACCCCAGATCAGGTCAGCAGCAAGGCCGGCTTCTTCCTGGATGTAGTCAGTAATAATACTTACTTCGTCCATGGTCACTTCGTTCTCGCCCGAGCTGATGTTTAACAGGATATAACGCGCGCCTTCTATCTCATTATCTTTCAACAACGGAGACGATAATGCGCCCTCAACCGCACGTAAGGCACGGTTCTCGCCTTCGGCAGCGCTGCTGCCCATGATAGATACACCGCTGTCTTTCATCACGGTGCGCACATCTTTAAAGTCGACGTTGATATAGCCCGGTAAAGTAATAATCTCTGCAATGCCTTTGGCCGCTGTGGTCAAAATATCATCGGCCTGTGCAAATGCCGATCCTAAGGTTAAGTTACCAAAGATCTGGCGCAGCCTGTCATTTGATATCACCAGGAACGAGTCGACATATTTTTTCAACTCTTCCATGCCGGCATCGGCCTGCATTTTACGGCGTTTACCTTCAAAAGAAAAAGGCGTGGTGATGATACCAACAGTTAATATATCCAGCTCGCGGGCCGCTTTGGCAATGATAGGGCTTGCGCCTGTACCTGTGCCACCGCCCATACCTGCTGTTATGAATAACATTTTGGTATTTGAGCCTAACATTTGTTTAATGTCGTCAATATTTTCAATAGCTGAATTGGCACCAACTTCGGGGATCGAGCCTGCGCCCATTCCTTCTGTTAAACTTGCACCTAATTGTACTTTGTTAGGGATGGGGCTAAGCTCCAATGCCTGTGCATCTGTATTGCAAATTATAAAATCTACACCTGTAATACCTTGCTTGTACATGTGGTTCACTGCATTGCCACCACCGCCGCCAACACCAATTACTTTGATGATAGACGACTTTTCTTTTAACATCTCAAATTGCATAATCCTTATTTTCAGCTATGTGTAACTTGACGAATTTTAGATTTCACCATTGTAATATTAGCGCTTTTTCAACAAGCTTTTTCCACAAATGTCTATAATGTGGAAAAATTAAAGGTTGTTGAAAAGTATACCTTTAATCTCCTGAACCCAGCATTACGGGTTCTATTTCAAAAAGTCTTCGTCTTTAATATCGTCCTTAATAAATTTCTTCCCGCTTTCCAGTATCTTGCCAAACAGGCCGAATTTTTTGTCTTCGGTATATTTGGTTTTGTCCACTTTCACTTCGGCAGGCTGTTGTACCATGCCGTTGTATTCCATTTTCTGGATACCCTTTATCAGCAAACCTATACCGGTTGCAAACGTTGGGCTTTGCAGCTCTTCATATATGTTTTTAGGCAACACCTCGTTCTTGGCCAAATGCTCATTAGGGTAACCTATACGGCAATCCAAACCAGTTACAAACTCAACCATTTGCGACAGGTGTTTCAGTTGCGCGCCGCCACCGGTAATTACTATACCGGCAATCAGTTTCTTCTCGTATCCGGATGATTTGATCTCATAATACACATGCTCTACGATCTCTTCCATACGGGCCTGGATAACAAAGGCCAGGTTCTTTACTGATATTTCTTTAGGCTCGCGTCCACGCAAACCCGGTACACACACAATCTCATTCTCTTTGTTTTCTTCGGCCAATGCCGATCCGAACCTTACCTTTAATTGCTCTGCGATATTGCGCATTACAGAACAACCTTCGCGGATATCTTCAGTCACGCTGTTACCGCCAAACGGGATAACCGCGGTATGACGGATGATACCTTCGTGGAATATGGCCACATCGGTAGTACCGCCGCCGATATCAACCAGCACCACACCGGCTTCTTTTTCTTCGTCGCTTAATACCGACTCTGACGATGCCAAAGGCTCCAGGATCAGTTCCTGGCTCTCTAAATGTGCTTTGTTAACACACTTAACAATATTTTTTATAGCCGTAACCTGGCCCGATATAATATGGAAATTAGCCTCAAGGCGCACACCCGCCATGCCTATAGGGTCTTTAATCCCCGGCTCGCTATCAACCGTAAACTCCTGCGGCAGTACGTGGATGATCTCCTCGCCCGGAGGCATTACCAGGTTGTACATATCCTCTATCAGTTTATCGATATCCTTACGGCCTATCTCCGTTTGCAGGTCGCGACGGGTAATTAACCCGCGGTGCTGCAAGCTTTTAATATGCTGGCCGGCAATACCCACGTTCACTACCCTGATCTCTACATTTGATTGCGTGCCCGCAATTTCAACTGCAGCGGTAATGCCCTGCACGGTCTTGTCGATGTTGGAAACCACGCCACGGGTTACACCCGCCGACTCGGCTTTGCCAATACCCAGTACTTCGATCTTGCCGTTTTTGCTGCGGCGGCCAACAATTGCGCAAATTTTGGTGGTACCAATGTCCAATCCCACTACAATTGGCGAACTTTTTTCTTGTGTCGAACTCTTGTCCATATTACTGTTTAATTAGAGATGTGTCTTTCGTTACTTTTTTAATTGAATCGGCGGTAGTTTTCAGCTGCTTCATCCGTAAAGAATCTGCTTTGGTGTTTTTTACCCCAATTATCTGATTGGCGTATTTAATATTGATCAGCTTATAAGCATCCCAGCCAACCTGTGGTAATGCCTGTTTGTAAAACGCCAACAAGTTATGAAACTTAACCTCGATAGAGTCTGCATTGCCCAGCAAAATGCGCTGGTTACCTACCCTTGGTATCAGCTCAATTTCATGGCCTGGGTTTACATAGATCTGTGCTATCTGCGCGTCCCAAAGCGAATCACTCCGGATAAATGCCGCGGTTTTAAAAAGATCCTTCGCCAGCAGGGTACGCAACGTATCTACCTTACCGCCAAACGGTTCGTCGATTGCCCCGTTGGCTGCTACGACTTTGGCAGTAAAATTTGCCGACAGCGGAATTTTCAACCCGTTTTTATCAATATAATAATCCTGGTCAAACTGGTTCATTATCCTTAAAATAGGCTGTCGCTGTACGATCTCTATCATGATGATGCCGTCCATATCCGCGTAAACCTTGGCAAATTCAATAAAAGGGTTAGCCTTTAGCCTGTTCTCCAGGTTATGCAGGTTAATGTTATCAATACGGCGGCCTATCATGGTATAGCTGCTTATCTGCAGGATCTTTTCTACCTCTTTTTTATCGATAAAATACTGGCTGCCGGGGATGTATATTTTCACATCGCTGCATACCACTTCGGCTTTTTTAATTTCAATAAAACTCATCAGCGCTACAAGGCCGCCCAGGGTTATCACCCAAAGGAAACTTTGTATTACTATGCGCCAAATTGGTTTCTTAAACATTTTCTAAAGCACTTTTTAACGGTTGTACCAACTGGTCAATATCGCCCGCACCTACGGTTAACAATAGTTCGGGTTTTTCTGACCTTATTTTATCAATAGCATCCTGCTTGCTTAATATTTGCTTGTTGGGCAATTTCATTCGTTCCAAGATCATGGCCGATGTTACGCCTTCAATAGGCAGCTCGCGCGCAGGATAAATATCAAGCAGTATCAGTTCGTCGGTCATGTCCAGCACCTCTGCAAACCCGTCCACAAAATCGCGGGTACGGGTAAATAAGTGAGGTTGAAAAATTGTTGTGAGTTTTTTCCCGGGGTACAATCTTTTAACCGAACTGATAGCTGCTCTTAATTCTTCAGGATGATGCGCATAATCATCTATATAAATATGGGCCGGCGTTTTAACAATATATTCAAAACGACGTTTTACCCCTTTAAATGACCCTAAGGCGCTTTTTATAGCATCCCATTCAATGTGTAAACGCAGGGCTACCTCAATGGCGGCAACAGCGTTTTCAATATTATGCAAACCGGCAATGCCTAACTTAATATTAGGGATGCTAATAGATCCGCGTTTAAAATCGAAATAGAAATCGCCGTTTTCAATGCGGATATTTATCGCCATCGCGTCGGCTTCCTCATTAATGCTGTACGTGAACCCATCTGTTAAAGGCAAACCTTTACGGTGGATAAGCGTACCGCCGGTTTTTATCTGCGATGCAAACAGTTTGAACGATTCTGTCAGCTGGCTGTGATCACCATAAATATCCAGGTGATCGGCATCCATTGAAGTAACAATGGCGATGTTTGGATACAGGGTCAGGAACGAGCGGTCATACTCGTCTGCCTCAACCACCACAATATCATTATGGCCAAACAACACGTTGCTTTGATAATTAGAGGCAATGCCCCCTAAAAACGCCGAGCAATCTTTACCCGAATCTTTTAAGATATGCGCCACCATACACGAGGTAGTAGTTTTGCCATGCGTACCTGCTACCGCGATGGTAAACTTACCCTTGCTAATCAAACCCAACACCTGCGAGCGTTTCCACAATACAAATCCTTTACTCTGAAAGTAACCGAGAATCTCTGAATCTTTAGGTATAGCCGGGGTATAAATCACTAAAGTATTATCGTCCGGATCACGGAAACTTCTTGGTATGCCCCCATCCTTATCTTCAAATACCACCTGGATGCCTTCGTTCCGCAGATCGTCGGTCAGGTCGGTCGGCGTTTTATCGTAGCCGCAAACAATACAGCCCAAATGATTGAAATAGCGCGCAAGGCCGCTCATGCCTATGCCGCCTATGCCTATCAAATAAACCCGTTGTATATTGCGTAATTCCATTTTCCTTTTAAAAAGCGCTACCTCCCTACCAGGAGGCAGCGCTAAGATTTAATTGTTGTTAATTGTTATTTGTACAACTTCTTTAGCAATGACTTCATCGGCAGCAGGCAATGCCATTTTACCAATGTTGTCGCTTAGTTTCTTTTGCAATTCTTTATCGTTTAAAAGCTCAAGCGCTTTATCAATTAATTTTTCTTCGGCGTCCCTGTCGGCCACAAATACTGCTGCTTGCTCATGTACCAGTGCCAGCGCGTTTTTGGTCTGATGATCTTCGGCCACGTTTGGCGATGGTACAAGAATAACCGGTTTTTTTACCACGCATAATTCGGCAATAGTACCTGCGCCGGCCCGAGATATGATCACATCTGCCGCTGCGTAAGCCAGGTCCATACGGTTTACGAATTCCATAATGAGTACATTTGGGTGATAGCTTTCGCCCAGCTGTTCAATAATGCTTTTATAATAGAACTTACCCGTTTGCCAGATCACTTGCACATCGGCAGCTACCAATTTGTCAAGGTTGGCAATAATGCTGTTATTTAAAGTACGTGCCCCCAAACTGCCGCCGGTAACCATAATGGTTTTTTTAGTGGCCGATAGTTTATAAAGCTCTAACGCCTGTAACCTTTTACCGGCAATATCTACCGACTCCTTACGGATAGGGTTGCCTGTTTTTATAATTTTATCTGCCGGAAAAAACTGCTCCATGCCATCAAATGCCACACAGATCTTTTCGGCTTTTTTACCCAGCCATTTATTAGTGATACCTGCATACGAGTTTTGCTCCTGTATCAGGTAAGGGATACCTTTTAATGATGCGGCATATAATAAAGGACCAGAAGCATAACCGCCTACGCCTACTGCCGCATCGGGTTTAAAATCTTTGATGATGCGCAGCGCCTTACTCACGCTGTTAAACATTTTTACCGGGAACAACAGGTTTTTCCAAACCGATTTACGCTGGATGCCCTGGATATTTAAACCGATGATCTTATACCCCGCCGCCGGCACTTTTTCCATTTCCATACGGCCATTGGCACCTACAAACAATATCTCGGTTTTAGGGTCAAGCTTTTTCAAAGCATTGGCAATAGCAATAGCCGGGAAGATATGCCCCCCTGTGCCGCCACCGCTAATGATTATTCTTTTACTTTGAGATTTCACCGATCTATTATTTTATGATTACACCGATTAATTGTCTTTATTATTTCTCTATTGTTCCCCCTTCAGGGGGGTAGGGGGCTTACGCTGTCGCTAAGTTCCCCACCTCTTTTATCTCGCCTACTACCACTTTTTTAGGATCTTCAATATCCCTGCTTACCGATAGTATGATACCAAATGCCACACTGGTAAATAACATGGATGTACCACCCATACTTACAAACGGCAGCGGCACACCTGTTACCGGGCCTAAGCCTACTGCTACCGCCATATTGGCAAATGCCTGTATAGTAAGGCTAAAGCTTAGTCCCGCTGCCAGTAAAGCGCCAAACGCCTTTGGCGCCTTCGTGACTATTTTTATGCACCGGTATAACAAGAACAGGTATATGCCTATCAGTATAATACCGCCTATCATGCCATATTCTTCTACTATTATGGCGTAGATCTCATCCGAATAAGCCTCGGGTAAATAATTCACCTCGTTGCTTTTGCCCGGACCCTTACCAAATATGCCGCCTGTGGCGATGGCTATTTTAGCGTGGTCTGCCTGGAACGATTTATCAGGGTTAGCCGCCTCGGGGTGCATGAACGTATGGATCCGCGAGATATATGTTTTACGCCTCGGGCCCAAAAAGATAACGCCAGTTAGCAATATAGCTCCAGCCAAACAGGTTACCGCTATTTGCTTGATACTGATACGGCCGATGATCAGCAACAACACACTAACGCCAAACAGCATCAGCGCGGTTGAAAGGTTAGCTAACGCGATCAATATAAATACCGAACAAACCGCTCCCATTATCGGGATGAAGGATTGCTTAACGTCCTTGATATTTTCCTGCTTACGCGATAATGAACGCGCCAGGAAAGTGATCAGCGCCAGCTTCGCCAAATCGGATGTCTGGAAGCTTAAGCCGGTACCCGGTATAGCTATCCAGCGGCTGGCATCATTAACATGGCTACCAAATATCAGCGTATAAAATAACAGCGGGATAGTGATATACATCAGCAATTTTGAAATACCCGAGTAATACCTGTAATCCAGCTTATGCGAAATATACATCAGCACGATACCGCCTATGATCATGGCTAGGTGCTTCATCAAAATCGATTCCACCCCCACACCGCGCTTATAAGCCAGCGTACCAATAGCGCTGTACACCGACAACAACGATATCAGCGATAGCAATATGACGATAAGCCATATCCAACGGTCTCCTTTAATGTTGTGTAGTATCTGATTCATTAGCCCCAAACCCCTTAAAGGGGGAGTTTTTTGATTAATATTTTATTTTTTTGCCCTCTTGTTCCCCCTTTAGGGGGTTAAGGGGGCCTACAATTCTTTTACAGCTGCCTTAAACTGATTGCCGCGGTCTTCGTAATTTTTGAACAGATCAAAGCTTGCACAGGCAGGTGACAATAGTACGGTGTCGCCTTTTGTTGCCAGGTGATAGGCGGTTTGTGCTGCTTCTGCTGCCGATGATGTATTGACGATCACATCTACATCACCCTCAAAAGCGTCATGAATGCGCTGGTTGTCTTTACCCAGGCAAACTATGGCTTTTACCTTTTGCTTAACCAGGTCCTTCAACATGGTATAGTCGTTACCTTTGTCAACACCGCCCAATATCAGCACCACATCGCTGGTCATGCTTTCCAGCGCGTACCATGTTGAATTAACGTTGGTAGCTTTTGAATCATTAATGAAACTTATGCCTGAGATCTTACCTACAGACTCAAGCCTGTGTTCAATATTCTTGAACGTGGCCATGCTTTCGCGCAGGGTATCGTTGCGTAATTCCAGCACTTTTGCCACTATGCCCGATGCCATAGAGTTGTAGATGTTGTGCTTGCCTTGCAGGGCCAGTTCGTTAATTGACATTTCAAAATGTTCTTGTGGTGTGTTTATGACAATATTGTCGTTTTCGAGATATGCTCCCGTTGTTATTTTTTTCTCTATAGAAAATGGATACTGCTTTGCCGCGAACGTGCGGCCTTCCATTCCTTTTATGGTTTCCGGGTCGTCGGCACAGTAAATAAATACATCGCCTGCGGTCTGGTTCTGCGTAATGCGGAACTTTGACGCCACGTAGTTTTCCATTTTATACTCATACCTGTCCAGATGGTCGGGCGTGATGTTTAGCAGCACCGCTATATCTGTTTTAAACCGGTACATATCATCCAGCATAAAGCTGCTTAGCTCAAGCACGTAGCAATCATACTTTTCGGTAGCTACCTGGTAGGCAAAGCTTTTACCTATGTTACCTGCCAGCCCAACATTTAATCCCGCGTTTTTCAGGATAAAATGGGTGAGGCTGGTAGTGGTGGTTTTACCGTTAGACCCGGTAATACCGATGATCTTAGCGTCTGTGTATCTGCCCGCAAACTCTATCTCAGAGATAACCGGGATATTCTTTTCCTTTATCTTTTTGATGATCGGCGCCTTATCAGGGATACCCGGGCTTTTGATCACCTCGACAGCAGCCAGTATCTCGCTTTCGGTATGTTGCTTTTCTTCAAAGCGGATACCCCAGCCCTGTAACTGCTCTTTATAATGTGGCGCTATAGCGCCAAAGTCTGACACAAAAACATCATATCCCTGCTGTTGGGCAAGGTACGCCGCACCCACACCGCTTTCGCCGGCACCGAGGATGGCTATAGCCCCCCCCGCCCCCTGAATGGGGGGCTTTTGAAGTGATATGTTGTTGTTTGTGCTCATTTGCCCCCTAACCCCCTAAAGGGGGAATTTAAATTCATTAATATTTTATGCGCCCTCTTGTTCCCCCTTCAGGGGGTAGGGGCTTACCTTAGTTTCAGTGTTATAAATGTCAATATCGCCAGCATGATGCCCAGGATCCAGAAGCGGGTAACGATCTTTGCTTCGTGGAAACCCTTTTTTTGATAGTGGTGATGCAATGGCGACATTAAAAATATCCGCCTGCCTTCGCCGTATTTTTTGCGGGTGTACTTGAACCAGCCTACCTGCATCATTACCGAAACGTTCTCTACCAGAAAGATCCCGCACAGCAATGGCAGCAACAGTTCCTTGCGGATCAGGATGGCAAATACGGCTATGATTCCGCCAATGGTCAAACTACCTGTATCGCCCATAAAAACCTGGGCGGGGTAAGCATTGTACCATAAAAAGCCAACGCAGGCACCCACAAAGGCACCGGCAAAAATCACCAGTTCGCCCGAGTTGGGGATGTACATGATATTCAGGTAATCGGATATGATATAGTTACCCGATACATAAGCCAGTATAGCCAGCGTGATACCGATTATTGCGGACGTGCCCGTGGCTAACCCGTCAATACCGTCGGTAATATTGGCCCCGTTTGATATGGCCGTAATGATCAGGATCACAAAGAACAAGAACACTACCAGCGTGTATCTTTCATAACCTGTACCTAAAAACTTCAAGACTTTGCCATAGTCAAACTCGTTGTTTTTATAGAATGGTAAAGTTGTTTTGGTCGATTTTACATCCTGCGTTAAAATGGGCTTGTTACCCTTCATGTGGAAATCGATCTTGGCATCATACTGCACCGGCAATTTCACTTCTTGCCTGATGGTGATGTTTTTATTATTGTACATAATAAACCCAATGATGAGCGCCAAACCTACCTGCCCCGTAATTTTAAACCTTCCCGCCAGGCCTTCTTTATTCTTTTTAAATACTTTGATGTAATCGTCTAAAAAACCGATAATGCCCAGCCATACCGTTGTTATCAGCATCATGATGATGTATATATTATCGATCTTGGCAAACAACAGCGTTGGTATTAAAATACCCATGATGATAATGATACCACCCATAGTTGGCGTACCCGCCTTTTGCATCTGTCCCTCTAAACCAAGGTTACGCACGGTTTCGCCTACCTGCTTGTAGCGCAGGTAATCAATTAAGCGGCGGCCATAAACGGTTGTCACAATTAACGACGCGATAACTGCCATAGCCATCCGGAACGTGATGTACTGAAACACCCCCGTCCCCGGAATGCTATAATTTTTGTATAAGTATGTAAATAAATAGTATAGCATTTATCCCATCTGTTTAAACTGGTTCAGCAACTCTTCTTTATCGTCAAAGTGATTTTTCACACCTTTTATTTCCTGGTATTTTTCGTGCCCTTTTCCGGCCAGCAGGATAATGTCTCCCGGCTGTGCCAGTTTGCAAGCTGTTTGTATGGCCTCACGCCTGTCAACTATGCTTGCCACATTGAATTTTTTCATCACCGGCACGCCTTCTTCCATATCCCTGATGATCTGTAAAGGATCTTCAGAACGCGGGTTGTCCGACGTCAGGATCACTTTATCGCTCCACTCGCAGGCCACCTTTGCCATTACCGGGCGCTTGGTTTTGTCCCTGTCGCCGCCACAGCCTATTACGGTTATTACCTGCTCATTTCCCTTGCGGATATTATGTATCGTACTTAACACGTTCTGTACAGCGTCGGGCGTATGGGCATAGTCAACAATACCGATAACCTTGTTTGGTGCTACCACATAATCAAACCTGCCTTCGGCACCCGATAGTTTACTCAGGCTGGTTAAAACTTTAGCTTTATCCTGGTCAAGCAGCATCGCGGCAGCATAAACAGCCAGCAGATTGTACGCGTTAAACGAGCCTACCATTTTAAACCAAACCTCCTCGTTGTCTATCCGCAGCAATAAGCCGCCAAACTGATTTTCAAGGATCTTGCCCTTATAATCGGCCATGCTTTTTAAGGCATAGCTTTTTTTATGGGCTTTAGTATTTTGCAACATTACGTTGCCATTCTTATCATCGATATTGGTTAAGGCAAACGCGTTTTTTGACAAACCGTCAAAAAATGCTTTTTTAGCCTTCAGATAATTTTCAAACGTTTTATGGTAATCCAGATGATCATGCGTCAGGTTTGAAAATATTCCTCCTGCAAAACGTAAACCCTCAATACGGTGCTGCGCTACCGCGTGCGAGCTTACCTCCATAAAGCAGTAATCGCAACCCTGGTTCACCATCTCGTCCAACAGCTTGTTCAATTCTACCGGGTCGGGCGTAGTATGGGTTGAGGGGATAACTTTGCCATTTACCTGGTTTTCTACCGTAGACAGCAGTCCGCATTTATACCCCATATCACGAAACAACTGGTACAACAACGTAGCTATGGTAGTTTTGCCATTAGTACCGGTTACGCCTACCAGCTTTAATTTAGCCGATGGGTTATCATAAAAATTAGCGGCAACAATACCCAACGCCACTGCCGAATTAGCCACCATTAAAAAATCAACCTCATTGGCTGTACGGCCGGGCAGTTCCTCGCATATTACTGCAACCGCGCCGTCTTGTATGGCTTTTTCAATGTAATCATGCCCGTCAACCTGTGTACCTTTTACTGCAACGAACAATGAACCGGGCACAACTTTGCGCGAATCAAACACCACAGCGCTGATCTCCACATCTGCCGCGCCTTGTAGCTCGGTAAATGGCAGTCCGGTTAATATGTCGCTCAGGTACTTCATTGCAGCTCTATGGTAATTTTTGATCCTTTTGGTATAACACTTCCGCCGGTAACAGACTGTGCCGTTACTACGCCGCTTCCCTTCACACTTACTTTATAGCCGGCATTACCCAGCAGGTATAATGCATCGCTCAATCCCATACCTGTTACGGTAGGTACGGTACCTGTTTTGTATTTATTTTCTTCGTACGGGATACCACTGCTGGTATCTAAACCTGTATTGGCCGATGCGTACAGCGGCTTAACACCCAATTTGCTGTACACCTGTTTTAACGCAGCCACATTGCCCTGTTTGATCCTTGGCATTGTGGTATTACCCACCAGATGCGCAGGCTGGGTATGATTGATCTCCAGGTCGCTGGCGAAAACCCTGTCGGCTATTTTGCGGAATACCGGGCCGGCCACCCAAGCCGCCAAATGAAGACCCACACGCGGGTTACTGATCACCACGATCATAGAATATTTTGGATGATCTGCCGGGAAATAACCACAGAATGATGCCTGATGCGAGTTTTTCTCGCCATAACCTTTGCTGCCATTGGCTATCTGCGCGGTACCGGTTTTACCCGCAACGCTGTACAGTTTATTTTTAATATGCGTTTTACCCGTACCTTCTTCAACCACACCTTCCAATAAACCTTTTACTTTAGCCAAAGCCTCGGGCGAGCATACCTGCGGATTAAGCACTTTCGTATTGAAATGCTCAACCGTATTACCCATGCTCCTGATCTCCTTTACGAAGATCGGCGAGATCATTTTGCCGTTGTTGGCTATCGAGTTATAAAAGGTCAGCATTTGCAATGGCGATAATTTAGACTCGTAGCCATAAGCTATCTGCGATAAACTTTGCAAATTGTTCCATGATTTTGACTTCGGCGTTTTAATCAACGGAAACCCTTCGCCCGCAATTTGCAGCCCGTTCCGCTCATTTAAATGCCAGCCGTATAACTTATCGGTAAACGCCGATGGGTTACTGCCATAAGCCCTGTAAACTAATTTAGCCGCGCCAATATTCGACGATTTTTCAAAAGCACGACGGGCGCTTACCACGCCGCCTTCATCCTCGGCATCCTTTATTTTTAATACCACACGCCCGTTACGCGGGTTGTATATCTCATATGGACCGCCATGCATAATATCCACCATGGTGCTGGTATCTATCTTATGGTCATCCAACATAGCCATGTATGATGCCAGTTTGAATGTAGAACCCGGCTCGGCCTCGTAACCTATGGCGTAGTTGAATTTTTCCTGGTAACTGCCATCTTTAGTGCGGGTAAAATTGGCAATGGCCCTCACTTCGCCTGTGGCAACTTCCATCAGCACAACTGTACCAAAATCAGCCTGGATACTATCCAGTTGTTTGAGCAAAGCCTTTTGCGCTACGTCCTGGTAGTTAACGTTAATGGTTGATATAATGTCTGCGCCATCTTTCGCTTCAACTTCGTCTTCATCATCATTAACAGGTACATATACACCACCTGCAATGCGCTGCATCAGGCGTTTGCCGTTTTCGCCATTGATGTAGCTGGCGTAAGCACCTTCTAAACCAACCGCATTTTTTACGTTATCGTTTTTATAACCTATGGTACGCTGCGCCAAAGATTGGAATGGCAGAATGCGTTTGTTTTGCTGCAATACAATTAAGCCGCCCTTATATTTACCCATATTAAAAATGGGGAACTTGCGGATCTTCTTCAGGTCATGGAAACTTACCTTACGCCTGATCAGCTGGTAACGCGAGCTGTCTTTACGTGCATCGCGCAGCATGCGTGAATATTGTTTTTCTGATTTATCCGGGTAAAGCTGCGCCAGTTTAAACGCCAGCGAATCTACCTTGCCATAAAAAGCTTTATCGTCTGCAATACCACCGGCAAACATATCCATGTGCAATTCATATTCAGGAACTGATGTTGCCAGTAAACTACCATCAACAGAATAGATGTTACCGCGCGTAGCCTCAATATTTTCATACCGGGTTGATAGTTTAGAAGCCATAGACTTCCATTTATTACCCTGTATAAATTGCAGGCGGTACATCTGTATCATTACGGCAAGCGCAAAAAGCAGTATCAGGCCAAAGGCCAGGTACACGCGAAGCAATATGTTGGTCCTGATACTCATGGCGCATCATTCTCCTTTACTGTTATTTTTTGTGCCGGCTGTATAGATTCCCTTATCCCTAAAGTATCTACACGCTTTGCCACTTCTGATAATGTACTTTTATAAGCCAGATCGGCCTTGGTTACTTTATATTCCCAGTTCAGTTCATGAACCTCTTTGGTTAGCTTATCAATATCACGGATGTTCTTTTCGGCCAAATGACGATTACCGATATAGATCATTCCCAGCAATGACAAATACAAAACGAACGGCAAGGCACGGGTAGCTTCATCAGTGGTGATAAACTCCCTGGTAAAAAATTTGGTAAAGAAGTTATCCGGAATTTCCTTTACAGGTTTTTCCTCCACGATCAATTCGCGCTCCTGCTCTTCTTCCTCAATTTCCGTGCGTAAACGATTGGTCATTTCTTTATTGCTATTCTTAATTTTGCACTGCGTGCCCTGTTATTAACTGTTATCTCGTCGGCCGTGGCGGTTATCGCGCCGCGGCTTACCGCGTCAAACGGTTTTTGGTCGTTACCAAAGAAATCCTTTTCCACCTCGCCGCTAAATTTGCCTTTGGCAATGAAGTTTTTTACCAGTCTGTCCTCTAACGAGTGGTAAGACATCACCACCAGCCTGCCGCCCGACTCCAACACCTCTGCCGATTGAATTAAAAAATCCTTCAGCGCTTCCAACTCCTGGTTAACCTCTATCCTTAGCGCCTGGAAAACCTGCGCCAGGTATTTATTTTCTTTCCCCCGGGGGATCCTGTCGGCTATCGCGTTTTTCAGATCCGCTACGGTTACTATCGGGGCGTTCAACCGGGCAGTCACCACGGTATTGGCCAGCGATTTTGCGTTCTGGATCTCGCCGTATATACCAAAAATGCGATGCAGATCAGCCTCGCTATAGGTATTCACAACCTGTTTGGCGGTCAACTCAGACGCCTGGTTCATCCGCATATCCAACTCGGCATCAAAACGGATAGAAAAACCACGCTCGGCCTGATCAAACTGGTATGACGATACACCCAGATCTGCCAGGATCCCACTAACCGGGATAGCACCATGCAAGCGGCAAAAATTTTTCAGGTACCTGAAATTCTGATCGATAAACACAAAGCGTTTATCATCTATCAAATTTTGCTGCGCATCGGCATCCTGGTCAAAAGCCAGCAACCTGCCGTCTTTACCCAGGTGTTTCAATATCTCCTTTGAATGACCGCCGCCACCAAAGGTTACGTCAACATAGGTACCATCCTTGCGGATATCCAATCCTTCAATGCACTCCTGCAGCATTACGGGGTTATGATAATTACTCATTATTTCCCCTTCCTGCATTACCCATCACCTCTTCGGCAAGGTTTGCAAAGTTTTCAGGCTCATCATCCAGCTGCGCATCGTAAGCATCCTTGGCCCAAACTTCTATTTTATTAAACTGGCATGATAACACCACATCGGTATTAATGCCAGCGTACTCTAATAATGACTTAGGCAAAAGCACCCTGCCCGCGCTATCCAGCGGTAATTCTGACGCGCCGCGGGTGAAATACCGGATAAACTCGCGCGTTTTTTTCTCATACGAGTTCAGTTTACTCAGGTCCTCAACTATCTTATCCCATTCTTTACGGGTGTAAATAACCAAATGCTTCTCAAAGCCACGATTGATGACAAGCCCCTCACTTACAGCTTCCGGAAGCTGTTTTTTGAGGCCAACGGGTATCATCATACGCCCTTTGACATCCAGTTTACAATCAAATTCACCTAAAAAATTTGACATAATTACACTTAGACAATTTTGGTAACGTAAAAGTAAATTAGTTTTACCACTTTGTGACACATTTTACCACTAAAAAGTTTTCAACATTATTTTGATGTATTTTTCTCCCACTTTTTAGCTAAAATCTAATGACCGATTTTTTAACTACCTGATTGATAGCTTTTAAAATGAACAAGAATTTGAGGATTTTATCAGAAAATTTAAGAGCTTAGTAAGCGCCTAACCTTTACATAAACCATGAAAAAACTGTTGCTTGTATTTCTTTTAGCATTACCAATAGCCAGCCTTCACGCTCAAAACCTAACCGATGACGGTAAAGACATTTCTATTAAACTAACCGGTGGCAAGACTTGGGACGACACCAAATTCCAAATAGATATTGAGAAAAAAGGCCAGTCGGTTTTTATAAAATATAGCATAAAAGAAAAGTTCGACTTTGCCGAAATTGACAAAGACAGCGTTTACCAGGCCCTGAAGGTTAACTACCAAAATGCAATACCCAAAAGCGAAGAAAAGCAAATGCTTAATGCCAGGTTGTTAAAGAAGATGGACCAATACCGCCATAGTTACCAGGATTCGATAACGGTAAACATTGAACATTATATGGTGTATAAACCAATATTGAAACATCTTGCCCTGGCAAATAAAAAAATGTTTGAAGGCGGATACCCGGATGGACTTTTTGACGGTGATTTTCTGTTTTGTGATATAACCTATAATGGCCATGCCAGAAGATTAATTAAAGATTCCCCCTTATCCCTATCAAGCCCACTGCTGTATACATTCCTGAAAGAAACGCTCAAAATAGGCAGAGAATCACAATGTAAGTCGGTTTTGGTTATAGATAAAGATTTTGAGTATATGTTTTGATTACGCAATAACCCCGCTGTTCGAAGTTTGCAACTTCGAACAGTTATACAGATAGTCTTTAGACTATTGACGAGACAATGATTGAATTATGTAGCCATAGGCTACAAACATATTAGTCCGAAGTTGCAAACTTCGGACAGCGTTGAGAGGACGCTTACAATTTAGCTTCAGTAAAGCGAGTACGCTTTACCAGGCGTTTAGGGTAGGGTAAAGGCACTCACCCAATCATCTCCATTAACTCCACATCACTAATAATAGGGATATTCAATTTCTGCGCTTTTTCAAGCTTTGAAGGCCCCATATTATCGCCGGCCACCAGGTAGTTAAGTTTGGTCGATATACTGCTTAATATTTTGCCGCCGTTTTGCTCTATGATGTCTTTTAATTCGTCCCTTGATCTTTCAAAAGTGCCTGATATGATAAATGTTTTGCCGGATAAGGCTTCGCTTTGCAGTACCACTTCTTTTTGTCCGCTTATAAACTGTAGACCGGCAGCTTTTAGTTTTTCTATCTCTTCGCGGTGTTTTTCGCTGCCGAAATATTCTATCAGGCTATGCGCAATACGTTCGCCAATTTCTTCGGCTACTATCAGTTCATCAAGCGTTGCCGCCATCAGGTTATCAATGGTTTTAAAATGATGCGTAAGTTTTTTGGCAACAGTTTCACCAATATAGCGGATACCCAGGCCAAACAGCACTTTTTCAAACGGCATCTGCTTGGATTTCTCTATCCCGTCAAGCATGTTGTTGATAGACTTCTCGCCGAAACGACCCATCTGCTTCAGTTCATTCGCATGCTCATAAAGTTTATATAGATCGCTGATATGGCGGATAAACCCTTTCTGATAAAGCGTTTCGATAGTTTCATCACCTAATCCATCAATATTCATGGCTTTACGGCCAATAAAGTGCTGCATTTTGCCGGTTATCTGCGGCGGGCAACCCTCGTCATTGGGGCAATAAAAGGCAGCTTCGCCTTCTTGGCGTTTTAGGTGAGTGCCGCACGCGGGGCATTCTGTGATATAATCAATGGTCGGTGCACCGGCCACGCGTTTTTCTAAATTTACATTGATGATCTTCGGAATGATCTCGCCGCCTTTTTCAACAAATACCCAGTCGCCTTCATGCAGGTCAAGCCGCAGCATTTCGTTGGCGTTATGTAAGGTAGCGCGCTTTACCGTGGTGCCTGCCAGCAATACCGGTTTAAGGTTGGCTACAGGTGTAACCGCGCCTGTACGGCCCACCTGGTAGGTTACAGCTAAAAGCTCGGTTTGTACCTGCTCTGCCTTAAATTTATAGGATATGGCCCAGCGCGGCGATTTGGCCGTAAAGCCTAACTCTTCCTGTTGACCGTAGCTATTTACCTTAATAACAATACCATCAATATCATAACTTAAGCCGAAACGTTTTTTATCCCACTCGGCAATAAAGGCCAGTACGCCTTCTATATCGCTGCATAGCCGGCTATGTTCATTAACATTAAATCCCCAGCTTTTAACAGCCTGCAGGCTTTCCCAATGCGTTTTAAATATCGGTTTTTCGGTATATAAAAAGTATAAAAAGCAATCAAGCGGGCGTTTGGCTACTTCGCCCGAATCTTGTAGTTTAATAGTGCCCGATGCAAAATTGCGCGGGTTGGCATAAGGCGGTTCGCCGTTCTCCACACGTTCTTCATTAAGCCTTTCAAAAGCTTTAAGGTGCATAAAAACCTCCCCGCGGATCTCAAACTCGGCAGGGTAGTCACCGTGTTTTAATTGTTTAGGGATGCTGTGTATGGTACGTACGTTGGTAGTAACCTCGTCGCCCTGCACACCGTCGCCGCGGGTAACGGCGCGTGTAAGTTTGCCACCCTCGTAGGTCAAGCTCATGGATAAGCCGTCGAATTTCAGCTCGCACACATATTCAAAATTATCGCCGATGGCCTTGCGGATGCGCTGGTCGAAATCGAGCAGTTCCTGCTCGTTATAGGTATTACCTAACGACAGCATGGGCCAGCGGTGCCTTACCGTTTTAAACTCCTTGGTGATAAAACCGCCTACTCGTTGTGTGGGCGAATCTGGATCAAGCAGCTCCGGGAACTGTTTTTCAAGCGCGCCAAGTGCTTCCAGTTTTTTATCAAACTCGAAGTCGGTTATAGTAGGCATGGCCAGTACATAGTAGTTGTAGCTATGCTGTTTTAGCTCTGCCGATAAATTTTCAATTTGTGTTTTAGCTTCTGCCGGTGACATGAAGCGAAGATAATAAATTGATTAACGACGATGCGCCATCAGCTCAAAATAATAATTTACCCCTCATAAAAATGGCTAATACTTAGCTGAAGGCTGAAACTTTTTGATGCTAATATTAAACTTTTTTAATTGGCGGCTGTCTTTACAGTAATAATTAACAATACCATATAATATGAAAACGCTTAAAAGAATTTTATTTATGTCGGCAGCGGTAGTGCTGTTTTCAACTGTAAATAGTAATGCACAAATAGTAGTAAGAGCTCGTCTATATCACCGCGGACCAGTAGTTGTAAGGCCTGCGCGCCCGTCTGCAAACCATGTTTGGGTTGAAAGCGAATGGGTACCAAGAGGCGGTACTTATGTTGAGCGCCCCGGCTACTGGGCAGTAGCGCCACGCCCGCGCGCGGCATGGGTACCCGGCCATTGGGACCGTCGTCACAGAGGTTATGCATGGGTGCCGGGATATTGGAGATAATAATTAATAATTTCATTGCGAAGTGCCTGTTCGAAAGAGCAGGCATTTTTTGTTTTAACGAAATTTTGCAAACTGAAATGAGCAGTCCCGCTCAATCGCCGCGGGTAGGCTTTGTTCTTTTCCTTGATGAAAGAACCAAAAACCAAGTCAGCCGATAGGCTTCTTTGCGCACAAGGCCTTTGCCCGGCAAAGCAGGTAAAACCAAGAGCCCGGTCCTTTTGCCTCTTGTTGTTGCACTATGCCACCGCTTCAGGCAAAATTACCAATGCCCTTGCTGCCGCACTGCCCTACATTGTTTTACCTGCTTTCACCCGAAGCTTTTCGTCTGACATTCCGGTGGTGACAAATAATTTAGTATTTACACGAAATCCCAAAAAGAGCGTAAAGGCCCGCCAATTCGCCGGGCCGGGTGTATGGCCCTGTGCGGCTGAAGCGATCGAATTGGTTTGATGTTTGGTTACTTTGCATCTAAGGTAAAGTAACTAGGCCTTAGCGGCCATGAGCGTCACCAAGCGTTCAATTAAACAACATTTTAGGTATCGAATTATTTAGTGGCAGCAATTTATAAATCCTGCTAAATTTTAACATCCCCTCTTTTTCTGCTAATATTGTAGCCATGATAAACATGTTCAGGACCTATAATCCTATTAATATTTTATGGCTGGGCATTTTGCTGTTTTTATTGCGTTTAGGTTATGCCTATGACGCTCCACCCCGATTGGAGTTTACTTACCTTGAACCTTTTGCCCGGTTAATAATGCCGGGTAAGTACCAGTTTGCTTTCCCGCCTTTGTTTGATATGTTTTTAGCAGGTACATTGGTGTTTATACAGGCGTTGCTGGTTAATTACCTGGTAAATCAATACGGCTTATTAAGTAAGCCCAGCTTTTTACCGGCTTTAATGTATATCACCTTGTCGGGCTTGTTTACGCCGTTTTTAGTTTTAAGCCCGCCGCTTATCTGTAATTTCCTGCTGATATGGATGCTCCATAAATTACTGGCGCTTTATAAAGGCGATGAAGCAAATTCTATCACCTACGATGTAGGCATGATCGTCGCTATCGGGTCATTGATCTATTTTCCTTTCATCTATATGTTTTTGGCCATATGGTCGGCTTTGCTGCTGTTCAGGCCGTTTAACTGGCGCGAGTGGGTAATAGGTATCATGGGTTATGCTACCATACTTTTCTTTCTGGCCGTAGCCTACTATTTAAGCGGCAACCTGCCTTTGTTTTCTACCATCTGGGATCCGCTTACCACCAAGTTCCCTACGCATGTAAACATCAACTATTATAATTACCTGGTATTGGTGCCTGTAATAGTGATCTTTGTATTGGGTATCATAAAAATAAACCAGATATTTTTCAGGAGTTATGTGCAGGTGCGCAAGGCGTTTCAATTACTGTTCATTATTTTCCTGATAGCGGGATTGTCATTTTATGTAAAAGCAGAGTTTAGTTTAACTCATTTTTTATTGTGCGTTATCCCCGTCAGCGTATTTTTTGCCTATTATTTTCTATATGCCGCGCCCCGCTGGTTTTATGAAAGTTTGTTTTTTTTATTGCTTGTAAGTATAGTTTACTTCCAGTTTAACACTTTTTAACTTTTACATTCGTTCAAATTTCGGCTGTTATATTAGATTTGTACCATTAAATTATTGTAAGCTGTTGTATAGCTTATAAGATCCACTAAAAATAAGTAGCTGATGAAATTTGGAGTTGTAATATTTCCGGGGTCTAATTGTGATGAAGATGTCATCCATGTATTAGAAAAAATAATGGGCCAGGAGGTCGTTCGCCTTTGGCATAAAGACCATGACCTGCAGGGTGTAGATTTTGTTGTACTGCCCGGCGGTTTCTCCTTCGGCGATTATTTGCGTTCAGGCGCTATAGCCCGTTTTTCTCCAATTATGCAGCAGGTTATCCAGTTTGCAAACAATGGCGGTTATGTAATGGGTATCTGCAACGGTTTCCAGATCCTTACCGAAGCCGGTTTACTACCGGGCGCTTTGTTGCATAATACCAACCGCAAGTTTATTTGCCGCAATATTCACATGAAGGCGCAAACAGGTAAATCATTAATTACCGCGCAGATAGATCCGCAGCGTGCATTAAAAATACCTGTGGCACATGGCGAAGGTAATTATTTTGCCGATGCCGACGTATTAAAAGCCTTAAATGATAACGACCAGGTGCTGTTCAGGTATTGTGATGAATCAGGGAATATTACTCCTGATGCCAATCCTAATGGCTCTATCGAAAACATAGCCGGTATCACCAATATTAACCGTAACGTGTTTGGTTTTATGCCACACCCTGAGCGTGCTGCCGATTCATTGCTGGCCAATGAAGACGGACTGGCTATTTTTGAATCTATATTATCATTGGTGAAAGCCTGATGGCCAATTTGGTTGTCGATATAGGGAATACATTTACCAAGATAGCCATATTTGAGCGGGACGAACTGATCTTTACAGATTACAATACTCCCTGCGCAGAAATTACGGGTGATTTTTTAGATAAATACAACGTCGGCAAAGCCATTATATCAACAGTAAAAAAAAATACCGAAGACTGGGAAGCCGGGCTGAAAGAACAAATACCGGTAACTTATTTTAATGCCGGCATGGCCAAAAGCATCCATAACCATTATCGTACACCGCAAACACTTGGGCTTGACAGGCTGGCTGCCGTAATTGGCGCCAATTATTTGTACCCAGGTAAAGATAGCCTGGTAATTGACGGAGGCACCTGTATTACGTATGATTGGGTAGACGCCACCGGTAATTATTTTGGCGGAAGTATATCACCGGGCTTAAATATGCGTTATAATGCACTTAATCATTATACCGCGGTTTTGCCGGTAGTGAATAAAGATGACCGGTTTGACAGTAATAGCGGCAATGATACGGAAACAGCTATCCGCTCGGGTGTACAAAACGGGATCAAATTTGAATTGAACGGCTTTATTGAAAGCTATATAAAAGATAAAAAACAACTGAATATTATACTGACCGGGGGCGACAGTATTTTTTTTGATAGCCTGTTAAAAAATAGCATCTTTGCCCCCTATATAAAAAATGAACCTTACTTGGTTCTTAAAGGATTAAACGCAGCTACACAAAAGCATAATGATTAAATATACCAAGCTCTTTATAACATTTTTATTTGCAGTTATCGCATTTTCGGCCGTAGCGCAAACAACGGCAAATACAAGTTCGCCTTATTCGCAATATGGCTTGGGTAATCTTACCCCAATGATATTGCCGCAAAACATGGCAATGGGCGGTATATCAACAGCAACCAATTCTATTAATAGGTATATGAGTATCAATCCTCAAAACCCTGCGTCATATGGTGCCATAGGCTTTACCACAATTGATGTTGGTTTTTTAGATAACTCAAACTCATTAAGCCAGGCTGGTCAGTCATCGCAAAAAAATACAAACTTTAGCATAAGTCATATCACTTTTGCCATACCGGTTACAACAACTTCGGCATTGAGCTTTGGGTTGTTACCTTACAGCCAGGTTGGTTATAATTATACCAAAAAGCAAACCGGCTATGGTACAGGCTCGCCCATTGATACTAACGCGGTAAACTATGTGTATAACGGCGAAGGTGGCTTATCTAAAGCTTATATAGGTTACGGCTTTACTATAGCACGTAATTTGCTGCTTGGCTTTAACGTATCGTACATATTTGGTAATATAAAGCACACTCAGGATGTTGAAATGCCATCATATTTTGGTACGCTTAATACAAACGTTGAGCGTAGCAATGCTGTAGGCGGTTTAAGTTATGACTTTGGCGCGCAATATATAATCGACCTGTCGGCGACAAGGCACATCGTATTTGGGTACTCAGGTTCAGCCAGTTCACAGATCAATTCAAAAAGCAGTTATATTATAAGCCAGTATACTTATGACGGCAACGGAGCCAGGAACGTAGACCTTGACTCGGTGATCAACCAGCAAAATACCTCCGGCAAAATAAGGCTGCCAAGTATCAATCACTTTGGTATATCTTACCAGCGCGATCTTAAATTCCTGATAGGCGCAGATTATTCAATGGGTAACTGGTCAAACCTGACCATTGACGGCGTTAACCAGGGAATGGCCAACAGCAAGACATTTAACATAGGCGGCCAGTATACGCCAAACATTAACGCGCTGCACAACTACCTTGCAACGCTTGATTACCGTTTAGGTTTCATTGCAGACCAAACGTATTATAATGTACCTAATGCAAACGGTGGCATTACAAATATTAAATCCAAATCAGTTACCCTGGGTTTGGGTTTACCGCTTAGAGGGGGGCAAACCAGTTTTTATAAAGTAAACTTCGCTGCCGAAATTGGCCAGCGCGGTACCCTGGCTAATGGCCTTGTAAAAGAAAACTTTGTAAACTTCCGTTTAGGCTTCACACTTAACGACAGGTGGTTCCAACGCTATAAATTTGATTAATTTAGGTTATGCATAGTCGGTTAAAACAGGTATCAGCCTTATTTTTGCCGGCATTGCTTTTTGGCATGCTGCTGTTGGTGTCGTGCGAGAATGATTTAAAAAAGATCAAAGAGATATCGGCAAAATATGTTAGCCAACCTATAGATACTACCAAAGGTGTCGAAGTGATTTACAGCGATTCGGCCATTGTTAAGGCTAAATTGTTAACTCCCTTGATGATCCATTACAGCTTTAATCCGTCATTGCCTTATTATATTATGCCCAAAGGGGTTAAAGTTGTTTTCTATGATATGAATGTGCAAGAAAATGGCAATATAGTGGGCGACTCTGCAGTATATCATGAAAATGAAAAGATAATTGAGTTTTATCACCACGTAGTATATACCACACAAAAAGGGGATACCTTTAAATCTGATCAACTGATTTGGGACCAGGGCAAGAAAACAATGTATTCAAACAAGCCTGTGCAATTTGTTTTGGTAAGCGGTGATATATTGAATGGCATAAATTTTACAAGCGACGATCAATTGAAAAAGCCTAAAATTAACCAGGGAACAGGCATTTTCAATGTAACGGACATGCCCAATAAGTAGCCCTTTTTTGCGATAAAAAATTGTATGATAAAATTTTACTAAAAATTGTATCTTGCGCCCTCTTTTTGAGACTTTAATTTAAATTAATATAAGAATAAGTATATGGCTGTAATGGGTTATCTGCGCGACCGGATGGGTAAAATTGTCGCAGGTGTTATAGGGCTCTCACTTTTTGCTTTTATTGCTACTGAGGCAATTAAGAGTGGAGGGTCTTTTTTTAAAGGTGATAACAATGAGTTGGGATCGGTAGGTGATGAAAAAATTCTGCTGGATGCGTTTAATACAAGTGTTGAGCAAAATACAGCACAGTTTAAACAACAGTCAGGGCAGGGGCGCATTACGCCTCAAATAACCAGTTACATACAGGAAAATACTTGGAACCAGTTAGTTAGCCAGGCTATTTTGAAAAAAGAGTTTGATAAACTGGGCCTGACAGTGGGTGGTGATGAAACGCAGGAAATGACCACAGGTAACAACCCAAGTCCGCAGGTTATACAGGCATTTTCTGACCCGCAAACCGGCAAATTCAGCCATGAAAACTTGCTTAATGCCATTAACGCAATAAAGGGTTTAAAAGAAGATGATCCTCAAAAAATACGTTGGAAAGAGTTCGTAATTAACCTTATTGACGGTAAAAAAACCGAGAAATACATGTCATTGGTTGCAAATGGCCTTTACGTTAATTCGCTCGACGCAAAAGACAGCTATGAGGGGAAAAACAAACTGGCTAATTTAAAATATGCCGTGTTAGAGTATAACTCAATACCTGATAATAAAGTAACCCTTACAGATGCAGACTATAGCAATTACTATAACGCGCACAAAGGCGAATTTAAAAATCAGCAGGAAACAAGAGACATTAGCTACGTAAGTTTCAATGCAGCCCCTTCGGCTGCCGATTCTGCAGCTGTAAAAGGACAATTAGACAAATTACTTCCTGATTTTAGCAAAAGCACTAACGACTCACTTTTTGTACAGATCAATTCTGAAACAAAAACACCGTTGACCTACCAGCATAAAGGCGAGCTTGATCCAAAAATTGACAGCATAATTTTTAAACAGAACCCCGGCTTTATTTACGGTCCATACCTGTCAAACGGCAGTTATAAGCTAAGTAAACTGGTTGAGGCACGTATGAGCCCTGACTCTGTTAAGGCAAGGCATATCTTAATTACCCCTACAGAAAGTGGCGGTACCTTAGAGAAAGCATTGGCAAGGGCCGATTCACTTAAGAAATTGATCGAATCAGGTAAAGCTACATTCGCTTCATTGGCTCCTGTGTTTTCTATTGACAAAGCATCAGGAAGCAAAGGCGGCGAATTGGGTACTTTTGGCCGTGGCGCTATGGTGCCTGCTTTTGAGAACGCGGTATTTGACGGTAAAAAAGGCGAGATCAAAATTGTTACCTCACAATTTGGTGTACACTTAGTTGAGATAGAAGATCAGAAAGGCTCATCAAAAGTGGTTAAAGTAGCTACAGTTGATAAAGTGTTATCTGCAAGCAGCAACACACAATCTGCAGCATATAGCAAAGCACAGGCTTTCTTAATTTCTTTAAGCAAGGATAATTTTGATGCCGAGGCTAAAAAGGCCGGTTTGAAAATTGCCGAAGCTAATGATATAGCCGGTATTGCGTCAAGCCTGCCGGGCCTTACAGACGCACGCGACCTGGTAAGATGGGTATTCAAGGCGTCGAAAGACGATGTTTCTGACCAGGTGTTCACAGTTGGCGACCAGTATGTTGTTGCCCGTGTAACCGAGGTTAAACCAAAAGGCACATTATCGCTTGATCTTGTGAAAAAACAAATCGAGCCTGCTGTTCGTAATGAAGTAAAAGGCAAAATCTTGAGCGATAAATTTGCTGCTGCATCAAGCGGCTCTTCATCTATCGAGCAAATTGCCCAAAAGGCCGGTACCAAAGTGTTACCATTACAAAACATTGTTTTTGCTAATCCGGTTATCCCGGGTTCATCGGCAGAGTATAAAGCTATAGGTACCGCATTTGGTTTGTCTATTGGTAAAATATCAAAACCAATCATTGGTCAGCAAGGCGTATATGTAGTATCTGTTAACAGTTTTATCGTTCCGGCGCCGCTTACAAACGCGGTTAGAGAGAAAGAGCAAATAGGCCAAGCCTTGCTGCAAAGGTCTCAGGGACTTATTTTACAGGCCCTGAATGATAAGGCTAATGTAAAAGATAACAGGGCTAAGCTGTTATAGATAATATTTAAAGTAATTTTGTATCCGGGATAACGTTATTAATTCGTAATCCCGGATTTTTTATTTAGCGGCAAAATGGAGATACAAGAAAACTTTGTGAATAAGGTAGCCCAAAGCGGTTTGGTTACTTTAGACCCGGCAGATTTTTACGCACCCGGTGATAGGGTTGTATATGATATTAAAGATAATTTGTTCCAGGGATTGATATTGCGCGAGAAAGATTTCAGGGAGTTTGTTAAAGAACATGACTGGGCACAATACCAGGACAAAAACGTAGCTGTTACCTGCTCTGCCGACGCGATAGTACCCGCATGGGCCTATTTGCTGCTGGCTAACAGGATGGCCCCGTACGCCCGCGAAGTGGTATTTGGCGATGCTGATGTACTTGAAACTGCATTGTTTGTAAAAGAAATAGCCAAGCTGGACGTAGAGAAATACCGCGACCAGCGTTTGGTGATAAAAGGATGCGGTGATATTGACGTGCCTGTATCTGCCTATGTTGAATTAGGTAAAAAGCTTACGCCGGTTGTGAAAAGTTTAATGTTTGGCGAACCTTGCTCTACAGTACCCATTTATAAAAGAAGAGATTAATGGATTGTTTTTTGTAATAAGTATTAAATGAATAAATATATACTTACTGTAATACTTATTATATTATGTGTCGGATTCTCTTCGGCGCAGGAAACTAAAGATGTTAACGAGCCTGTTTTTAAAACCGGCGAGCAGCTAAGCTATAAGTTCAAATACGGTTTCTTTACCGGTGCCGAAGGCAATTTGCGGGTTGAAGACGGCGACAAAATTGACGGGCACCCTACCTATCATATTATTGCAGATGGCAAAACCGCGGGTACATTTGATGTTTTTTATAAAGTGCGTAACCGGTACGAAAGCTATGTGGACCGTACAACCCTATTACCCTATCTGTATACCGAGAACAGGCGTGAGGGCAGCTGGAAACATACAGACAAGGTACAGTTTGATCACGAAACAGGTAAAATAACTGCAGCTAAAGGTGGTTACCAGTCAAAAGGAAAAGTGTTTGACTTTGTATCGGCTTATTACTTTGCACGGGGGCTTGATATCTCAAAGATCAAAGTCGGCGATAAGTTTGAGATACCTTATTTTCTTGATGACGGTATTTATACTTTAAGCATTACCTATGTTGGCAAAGAAGTGGTAAACAGTGTTATTGGTAAATTTAATTGTCTTAAATTTAACCCCACAATTATAGCCGGTCGTATCTTTAAAAAAGACAGCAAGCTATATTTGTGGATCACTGATGATAATAACCGGATACCCGTAAAAGCAAATGTGGGCCTGATAGTAGGCAGTGTTACCATGGAACTAACGGCAGCCAAAGGGCTTAAATATCCCCTTAATCCAATAAAATAAAATATAATGATAGAAGTTGGAAGTGTTTTAGTACATGAAGATGTAGTAAAAGAAAACTTTGTATGTAATTTAACTAAATGCAAGGGTGCTTGCTGTTTGGAGGGCGACAGCGGCGCGCCGTTAAATAATGACGAATTGCATATTTTGGACGAGATCTATCCAAAGGTAAAACCTTACATGACCGAAAAAGGCATCAAGACGATTGAAAAAGTTGGCACCTACGTAACAGATTTTGAGGGCGATTATACAACCCCTTGTGTCGATGTAAATAAAGAATGTGCTTATGTGATCTGGGAGGGCGGCATCACTAAATGCGCTATAGAAAAGGCGTATGAAGAAGGTGCTGTCGACTGGAAGAAGCCGATATCATGCCATTTGTATCCAATTCGCATTACCAAATACCCTGAATTTGATGTTTTAAATTACGACAGATGGAGTATTTGCAGCCCGGCATGCGCATTTGGCGATGAGCTTAAAGTACGTGTACATGAATTTTTAAAAGCCCCGCTGATAAGAAAATACGGCGAGACATGGTACCGCGAGCTTGAAGATACGGTGGCCGGGATTTAACCTGTATTTTATTTAAGGTGTATTTTTAAATTAGCTTTCTGTATAAATGCAGGTTCAAGACTAATTATTAGTTAGTTTTTACAATTAAATTGGATAATATTGCAACTTGTAAAACTCTTGTTAAATTATAAATGAAGATAGCTTTAATTACAGGTATCACCGGTCAGGATGGTGCGTATCTTGCCGAATTTTTACTGAAAAAAGGATATGAAGTACACGGGGTTAAAAGAAGATCATCTTTATTCAATACCGATCGTGTAGATCACTTATACCATGACCCGCATGAGCCTAATGTTAAATTTAAACTGCATTATGGTGATCTGACAGACTCGACCAATTTGATCAGGCTAGTTCAGGAAATTCAACCTGATGAAATATATAACTTGGGTGCAATGTCGCACGTACAGGTTAGTTTTGAAACACCGGAGTATACGGCCAATGCCGATGGTATTGGCACACTGCGGATACTTGAAGCCGTAAGATTATTGGGACTTACCAAAAAAACACGCGTTTACCAGGCATCAACATCTGAGTTGTATGGTTTGGTGCAGGCAGTTCCTCAAAGTGAAACAACGCCATTTTACCCACGATCGCCATATGCGGTTGCAAAACTGTACGGCTATTGGATAATTGTAAACTATCGCGAAGCTTATGGCATGTATGCCTGCAATGGTATCTTATTTAATCATGAGAGCCCTATCCGCGGAGAGACTTTTGTTACACGTAAAATTACCCGTGCCGCTTCAAAAATTGCCTTGGGGCTGCAAAATTGCCTCTATATCGGCAATCTGTCCGCGCGTCGTGACTGGGGGCATGCAAAAGATTACATTGAAGCCATGTGGTTAATGCTACAGCAAGATACTGCCGAAGACTACGTAATTGCCACAGGTGTAACAACAACCGTAAGAGACTTTATCAGGATGGCTTTTGGCGAATTGGGCATAGACATCGAGTTTAGCGGTAAAGACGAAAACGAGCGCGGGGTAATTATTGATGTTGACAAGCAAAAAGCCGAAGAATTAGGTTTGGATACAGAATCATTAAAGATGGGCCAAACCGTAGTTAAAGTTGATTCCAAATATTTCAGGCCAACAGAGGTTGACTTGCTGATAGGCGATCCTACAAAAGCACAGACCCAGTTGGGCTGGAAACCCAAATATGATTTACAGGCCTTGGTTAAAGACATGATGGAGTCTGATCTGCACCTGGTTAAAAAGGATGATTATTTGAAAAAAGGCGGTTTTAAGACCTTAAATTATTTCGAATAACTATCTGCAACATAAAACTCACAGCATGAAGAAATTTTTAGGCAGTTTAATTCTTGTTTTACTGTTTGCTAAAATAGGTTTGGCACAAGCTCAATATCAGCCTTATTCCTATCAGTTTTACCAAAAGTTAAATGAAGATGTTTATTCTACAAAGACACGTTTACATACTTCGTTAAAATCATACATAATTGATAGTGTTTTGCAGCACCGATATGATTCGTTAATGAATTACGGCGCAGATGATCAAAAACATAGCTGGGTACACCGCAAGCTGTTTAACGAACATCTATTTGATGTGAAAACACCTGACTATACATTTTTTGGTGACTACCTGCCTGACCTTACTGTCGGTAGAGATTTTAGCGGAAAAAGAACTACCTGGTTAAATACACGGGGTTATCAGTTAGGTGGTACTATTGGCAAAAAATTCTATTTTTATACTAACGGGTTTGAAAACCAAGCTGTTTTTCCGGAATATTTAACAACCTATATTAACCAGGTGGCTGTAGTGCCGGGCCAGGCGTATGACCGTACATTTGGCGAAAAGCAGACAAAAGATTGGTCAGACGTAACAGGCATTATATCTTATACTCCAATAAAATACCTGAATATTGTGTTGGGCCAGGACAAAACATTTATAGGCGATGGCTACAGGTCAATGCTATTATCTGACTTTGCATCCAGCTATCCGTCTTTAAAACTTACCGGTACATTGGGTAATGTACAATACATGGTTATGTATTCATACATGGTTGCTCCAGGCTACCGGCCTGATCAATATGCCATTGGCACCAGGAACAAATGGGCGGTATTTCATTATTTAGACTGGAATGTAAACAACAGGCTATCATTGGGTTTCTTTGATGCTATTGTTTGGCCTAAGATAGACCCTGCAACAGGGAATAACCGCGGGTTTGATTTTGCCTATGCTGCCCCTATCATTTTTTTAAGGCCTGTTGACGCGTCAAACGGCTCGCCCGGTAATGCGGTAATAGGATTTACGGGCAAGTATAAAATATCAGACGGCCTTACAACCTATGGCCAATTTGTGTTAGATGAATTTGAGGCTAAAAGCTTTTTTTCGGGCGATGGAAGTTCCCGGAATAAATACAGTGTCCAACTTGGCGTAAAAGGAGCTAATTTGTTTAATATAAAAGCATTAAACTATTTAGTAGAATACAATAGCGCAACACCATACACTTACTCTGAAGGATTTGATAATATAAATAATTATGCCGAACAGGAAGAGCCTTTGGCGCATCCATTTGGAGCTAATTTCAGGGAAGTTGTTGGTCTATTAAACTACAGCTATAAAAGATTTGATTTTAGCGGCGAATTTGATTATGGTTATTACGGACTTGATATGAATGGCCTCAATTATGGTAAAGATCCGTTTCAACTTTGGAGCATGCCGGCAAAACTGGATGGTAATTATATAGGGCAGGGCCTTACAACAAAAATGAGCTATGTTGAAGGTAAGGTGGCATATTTGCTTAACCCCAAATATAATTTGCGAATTGAACTAGGCGGATTGTACAGATTGGAGAAAAATGCTCAATTTAATGATAAGACCACTATGATTACTATAGGGTTGCGTAGCTCATTCCGTACATTATATACGGATTTGGCCAGCTACAAAACGCATTGAAAATTTTTAATTACAAAAATTAATAAAGAAGGGATGTGATTGTTTATCATATCCCTTCTTTATTTTATAATCGACTTTGATTTTTGATAATATCAGGCCAACCTCTAACTTGCAATGGTATGCGTGTTTTGGCTAACGGCAAGGTTTTTTACCTGGGCGATAATGTTTTTTGCGTCATAGCCGCACTCTGCCCATAGCTCGGGCTGCTCGCCATGCTCAATAACACGGTCAGGGATACCTAATCTTACTACCTGTGCCTGGTAGTTATTATCGGCCATAAATTCTAATATGGCGCTACCCATTCCGCCTTCTATGCAACCATCCTCAACGGTGATGATCTTATTGAATTTAGAAAATACTTCGTGTAGTAATTCTTCGTCCAGCGGTTTAACAAAGCGCATGTCATAATGTGCCGGGTTGTAGCCTTCGGTATTCAACTCAGCTATAGCTTTTACAGCTTCATTACCAATATGGCCTATCGTTAATATCGCTACTTCATCGCCGTCGCATATTTTACGTCCTTTGCCAACTTGCAGGGCTTTGAAAGGTTTTTGCCAGTCTACCATTACACCTTGCCCGCGAGGGTACCTGATCACAAAAGGGCCCATATTATCCTGCTGTGCAGTAAACATCAGGTTACGCAGTTCCTCTTCGTTCATCGGCGCGGATATGGTCATATTAGGGATACAGCGCATATAGGCCAGGTCATATGCCCCGTGGTGGGTACCACCATCGGCACCAGCTATACCGGCACGGTCAAGGCAAAATATAACGTTTAGCTTTTGTATGGCCACATCATGTATCACCTGATCATATGCCCGTTGCATAAAGCTTGAATAGATATTACAAAACGGTATCAATCCCTGTGTGGACAAACCTGCCGAAAACGTAACCGCGTGTTGCTCTGCAATACCTACGTCAAACGCACGGGTTGGCATTGCCTTCATCATCAGGTTAAGTGAGCATCCTGACGGCATAGCCGGTGTAATGCCCATTATTTTAGGGTTCATTTCGGCCAGTTCAATAATACTGTGGCCAAATACATCCTGGTATTTTGGTGGTTGCGGCTTTTCGTACTTGGTCTTTTTTATTTCACCGGTTATCTTGTCAAATAAGCCGGGGGCATGCCATTTGGTTTGGTCCTTCTCGGCTAAGGCATAGCCCTTACCTTTAGTGGTGATACAATGTAAAAGTTTTGGCCCCGGTATATCGCGCAGATCGCGCAATACCTTAACCATATTTTTTACATCATGCCCGTCAATAGGGCCAAAGTACCTGAATTTTAATGATTCAAAAAGATTGCTTCGCTTAAGTAGTGTGCCTTTGACACTCTTTTCTAATTTCTGTACTACTTTATAGGTAAGTGCATCAGGGCTTTTTGAAATTTTCAGCAATACATTGGCTATATCGTCCCTGAAGCGGTTGTATGGTTTAGAGGTGGTAATTGAAGTTAAATAATCTTTTAGCGCGCCAACATTAGGGTCAATAGCCATATTGTTGTCGTTAAGTATAACCAGCAGGTTTGAGTTTTCTATACCGGCATGGTTCAGCGCCTCAAAAGCCATACCGGCGGTCATTGATCCATCACCGATAACGGCCACGTGCTGACGGTCTTTCTCGCCTTTGTAATGCGAAGCAACCGCCATACCTAACGCTGCGGATATAGACGTAGATGAGTGTCCTACGCCAAAGGTGTCATACTCGCTCTCAGAGCGCTTAGGGAAGCCGCTGATGCCGCCGTAAATACGGTTGGTATCAAACACCTCACGGCGGCCGGTAAGTATTTTATGGCCGTAAGCCTGGTGGCCTACGTCCCATACCAACTGGTCATAAGGGGTATTTAAGATATAGTGCAAAGCCACGGTAAGCTCGACCACCCCCAGGCTGGCGGCAAAATGTCCGCCATTTACCGATACCACATCAATAATATATTGACGTAGCTCCTGGCAAACCTGTTCCAGTTGATCTTCGCTAAGTTCCCTTAAATCAGATGGATAGTTAATCTTTTCTAATAAGTCACCGGCCTTTACCTGCATTGATATTGATAAGCGTATTTAACTTACAAAGTAAGCAAGTTTAATTAATAATTTATGGATTTTTAGCAGCAAATATTGACCCGAATTGACAGATGTTGCATTTTTTTGCTTTTTGAGATCAATTACGTGTATTTTTACCATCTATGGAGCAGGAAGGCTTTGAAATAAAGTTGCCGCAGTTTGAGGGGCCTTTTGACCTTTTGCTGTTTTTTATTGAGCGTGATGAACTGGAGATCCACGATATCCCTATTGCCCGTATTACCGACGATTTTTTAAATTATATCCACCAGATGGTGAGCCTTAATATTGAGCTTGCCAGCGAGTTTATTTTTGTGGCCGCTACCCTGATGCGGATCAAAGCTAAAATGCTGTTGCCCCGTCATGAAAGCGAAGATGGTGAGAACGAAATTGATAGCAAGGAAGAGCTGATCCGCAAGCTGATAGAATATAAAAAGTTTAAAGAGCTGTGCGACGAGATCCGTCCGCTTGAAGAAGAACGGTTGAAACAAGAGCGTCGCGGCAATATCCAATATGACCTTGAACAAGCCGAACGCGTAGCTACGCCGGGTGAGGAATTATCAGAGGTAAGCTTGTATAAACTGATGATGGTTTACAGCCGGTTGATGCGCAATTACCAAAACCGCAGCGAGGAAGTGACCCATACGGTAACGCAATATCCCTACACCATTGAAAAGCAAAAGAAAGCCATTGACGACCTGCTGCGGATCAATAAAATGATGGATTTTAAAGCCATCGCCAAAGAATCAGAAAATAAGGTGCATTTTGTATATAATTTCCTGGCTGTATTGGAGATGCTGCAGCAGGAATTGATAGATATACAGATTGGTTTGGGATATAATAACTTTTGGATCTCGGCGAGGGGTAATTGAGAAAAGGTTGTGTTACCCTAATGTTAACAACTCAAATTTACTCACATACCAAACTAATCTCCAACCAACTAACCTCTAATCGCTCAATGTTTATTAACTTTGCGGCGATTTTAATTATCACATGAAAAGAGACAAACTTATATTTAAGCTGTTAGACGAAGAGCAACAGCGCCAGGAAGAAGGCTTAGAATTGATAGCATCAGAAAACTTTGTTAGCAAGCAGGTTATGGAAGCTGCCGGCTCGGTTGCAACCAACAAATATGCCGAAGGTTTACCCGGAAAGCGTTATTATGGCGGCTGCCAGATAGTTGATGAGATTGAAACCATCGCCATTGAACGCGCTAAAGAATTGTTTAACGCCGAGTGGGTTAACGTGCAGCCGCACTCTGGCGCGCAAGCTAACGCGGCGGTTATGCTGGCCTGCTTACAACCCGGCGATAAAATATTAGGATTTGATCTTTCGCATGGCGGCCACTTAACACATGGTTCGGCTGTGAACTTTTCAGGTAAATTATATGAGCCGCATTTTTATGGAGTTAAAAAAGAAACCGGCTATGTTGATTATGAGCAACTTGAAAAAGTAGCGCTTAAAGAAAAGCCAAAAATGATCATCTGCGGTGCTTCGGCTTACTCGCGCGATTGGGATTATGCTTTTATCCGTAATGTAGCTGATAAGATCGGCGCTTTGGTATTGGCTGATATCTCACACCCTGCCGGTTTAATAGCACGTGGTTTATTGACAGATCCGCTGCCTTTTTGCCATATTGTTACCACTACTACCCACAAAACTTTACGTGGCCCGCGTGGCGGCATGATCATGATGGGTAAGGATTTTGAGAACCCATGGGGATTAAAAACACCAAAAGGCGAGATCAGAATGATGTCAAACCTTTTAGATATGGCTGTATTCCCGGGTACACAAGGCGGCCCGTTAGAACATATCATTGCCGCGAAAGCAATTGCCTTTGGCGAAGCCCTGTCTGATAACTATATGAAATATATCCTGCAGGTAAAGAAAAATGGCGAGGCTATTGCTAAAGCATTTATTGCTAAGGGGTATGAAATAGTATCAGGCGGTACTGATAATCATTTGGTATTGATTGACCTGCGCAACAAAAACGTAACCGGTAAAGCTGCCGAGAACGCTTTGGTAAAAGCAGATATTACAATTAATAAAAATATGGTACCTTACGATGATAAATCACCATTTATTACTTCAGGCATCCGTATAGGTACAGCTGCTGTAACCACCCGCGGAATGAAGGAAAAACAAATGGAAACCATAGTTGAATTAGTTGATGAAGTAATTAATGACCCTGAAAACGAACATTTGTTAGAGAAAGTGCGTAAAAAGGTTCATAAATTAACCGAAAAGTTCCCCTTATATAAAGAGTGATAAATGGTAAAAAAGCAATCTGTCTTATCTGATAGTGAGGCTAAGCGTTTAGACGCGCTTAGTTCATACAATGTACTTGATACACTGCCAGAGAAAGAGTATGATGCTATTACCCGTCTTGCCTCTTACATATGCCAGGTGCCTATCGCGCTCATTTCATTAGTTGATAGCGATAGGCAATGGATAAAATCTAAAGTCGGTATAGATATTTCTGAAACAACCCGCGAGGAGGCTTTTTGTAATTATACCATCCTGCATGATGAGTTACATGAAGTTCCGGACGCGAGCATAGATTCATTATTAAAAGATAATCCTTATGTTAGCGGCGAAGCGCATATCCGGTTTTATGCCGGGGCGCCATTGGTTGATCCTGACGGTAACCGCTTAGGCGCATTGTGTGTGGTTGATACGATACCACATAAACTTACCGAAGAACAACGCGAAGCCTTACAGACACTTGCCCGAGAGATCATGTCTCGCCTGGTATTGCGTAAAAAAACTACCGAGCTGGAAGGCTCTTTACAATTACACAAAGAATTTTTTAACCTGTTCGATACCTCGCCCGAGATCCATTTTATGGCCGGCAGGGATGGCAGTATCGAATTGATCAATAAAGCCGTAACCAATGTATTAGGCTATGAGCCTGAGCAGGCTATAGGCAAATCTTTATGGAGTTTTGTTGCCGGGAACGACCGCGGGCAATACGCGGCGATTATTGAAAAGGCAAAGACAAAAGGCCAGTCGTTTGAGATTGAGACCCGTACTATTGGGCTTAACGGACAAGAGAAATGGATAGACTGGTGCGGTGCCTATAAAAGTGGTAAATGGTATGCCAGCGGCCGTGATATTACCTATCAAAAACAACTATCGGCAGAGAAGGACCAGTTAGCCTTAGTGGCCAGCAAAATGATAAACGGTGTTGCTGTAAGCAACGCTGATGACAAGGTTGTCTGGATAAATAATGCTTTTGAAACGATAACCGGTTATGATTTCGCTGATGTAAAGGGCAAACGTTTACGCGATGTTTTTGTGCCTGATCGTAACAACATTGATAGTGTAAGGGATTATAACGCTAACATTCAAAGCAAGAAATCATATTCTGTACACGTATACGCTACCCGTAAGGATGGTGAACAGATCTGGCTATCGGTTATCACTACGGTGATATATGATGAGAATGGCGACGTTGAAAAATATATCCGCGTTATTGCCGATATAACCAGCCGTAAAACGGCCCAGAAAGACCTGGAAATACTATCATTCGCTTCTCGTAAATCGCCAAGTGGTATGCTTACCCGCGATGCCACAGGTATAGTAGTTTGGATGAACGAAGCCATGGAGCGCATAACTGGTTACACGCTTGCCGAAATGAAAGGTAAGCGGTTCGGTACTATTTTGCTGGGTGAGGATACCGATATGGATGTATACCATAACGCGGTGAAGGCGGTTCAGGAAAAACGGTCGTACGAGGCTGAGATCCTGATCTACAGAAAAGACAGGACTCCGGTTTGGGTATCCATGTCAAACAGTCCCTTGTTTAACGATGCGGGTGAAGTTGACCGGCAGGTAACTAACATGGTTGACGTTACTGAACGGAAAAGGGTCGAAACAGAGCTTAAGATGTTATCTCTTGTTGCAAGTAATACAACAAGTGGTGTTGTTATCAATAACAGCGAGGGCGAGATTGAATGGGTTAACAACGCGTTTGAAAAGATAACAGGTTACAATAATGATGATGTAAGGGCCAAGCATTTGGGCGACCTGTTGCAGGGTGAACTTACTGATACAGCCATTATTGAAAAAGGCAGAGAACTTTCAAGAATGAAAAAATCATTCGAGGTTGATTTGCTTGGCTATAAAAAAGACGGCACGCCAATTTGGGTAACGGTGATCAACTCTGTTATCCTGAATAGGGCAGGTGATGTTGATAAGTACATTGAGGTAGTTATAGATATATCCGCCAGGAAGAAAGTGGAGATGGAACTTGTGCAGGCTAAAGAAGAAGCAGTTTTGCTTAGCCGTGCAAAAGATATGTTCATATCGGTAATGAGTCATGAGATCCGTACGCCGTTGAACGCGGTGATTGGTATGTCGCGCTTGTTGTTAGATGATAACCCGCTCGAGTCACAAAAAGAAAATTTAGACATCCTGAAGTTCTCTGCAGATAATTTGTTGAAACTGATCAATGAGGTGCTTGATTTTACCAAGATCGAAACCGGTAACGTCGAGCTGGAAAAAGATGATGTCAACTTGAGAAATTTAGTACAGGGTATCGCTGGTTCTTTACAGTATCGCACCAAAGAAAAAGGGATTTATCTTAAAGCAGAGGTTGACCCTGCTGTACCCGAAACTGTAATAGGCGATAGCACCCGGCTTTCGCAAATATTGCTGAACATCATCAACAACGCGGTGAAGTTTACAGATGAGGGCGGTGTGAAGATTGAACTAAGCGTTGTTGACGAAACCAAAAAGACAGCACGAATCCGTTTCTCAATAATTGATACCGGTATTGGTATACCGGCTGATAAAATAAATACCATATTTGAATCATTTAAACAAGCCGAGGCAAGCACCACCCGTAAATATGGCGGTACAGGTTTAGGGTTAGCCATCAGTAAGCGATTGATAGAACTGCACGATTCGCGTGTGAACGTTGATAGCGAGGTTGGTAAAGGCTCAACCTTTTGGTTTACCGTAACATTTAATAAAACTAACGCTAAAAAGAACACTGTAATTACTGTGGGAGAAACCGGATTGAACATGAATGTGCTTGTTGTTGATGACAACCAGATAAACAGGCTGTTGGTTAACAAAATACTGACCAAGTGGGGCGCCGGTATTGACTTTGCCGAAAATGGTTTACAAGCCGTTGATAAGGTTGAGCACAATGAATATGATGTGGTGCTTATGGATATGCACATGCCTGTAATGGGCGGCCTGGAAGCTACACGAGTCATCCGCAGTAAGGCAGAACCTTATTTTAAACAATTACCCATAATAGCGTTAACGGCATCCATGCTGAGCAATGAGCTTGGCGAAATAACCGTAGCCGGTATGAACGACTTCATCCTGAAACCATTTGAGCCCCAGCACTTGTTTGAGAAGTTAAGCAGGTATCAGAAGCAGTAGTTTAGTGATTAGTTAATCAGAGATTAGAGGTTAGTTTTGTCTAAACTATAAAACGGTCCGGCCTAATCTCTAACCTCTAATTAACTAATCTCTACTCACTAACCTACTCCGCATACGCTATGGTAGCTATGCTTAGTTTAAGCCCCGGGATATTTAGCAGCGGTATGGCACAGGCCTCGAGTGTTGAGCCGGTGGTTACAATATCGTCAACCAGTAACACGTGTTTATCTTTTAGCCTCTCGGGGTTGTTTACCACAAATACTTCCTGCATGTTTTCAAACCGTGCAAAGCGCGACCGGTGGGTTTGTGTTTGCGTGGCTTTGGTTCGTACCAGGTTATTCTCTTCAACAACGGCCGGTAGCTTCTCTGCAAGCCCGTGCGCAAAGCAGGCGCTTTGGTTATAGCCACGTTCCTTTAAACGGCTTTTATGTAAAGGCACGGGGATGATATAGTCGACTCCGGCAAACTTTTCGTTTTTATTGAGCTGACTACCCGCTATGTTACCCAACAGGTTGCCAATTTGCTGCATGCCGTTATATTTAAAATGGTGCATCAGGTTTTGCACTTTTCCGCCTTTGGTAAAGTAGTAAAGGGCATAGGCTGTTTCTAAATTGATCTTTCCCCAAAACTGCCGGGCCACAATGTTGTCGGCGTGCAAATGGAAGTTGGTTTGCGGTAAATTATAAAGGCAATCGGTACAAATTATTTTTTCATGAGCTACCAGGTCATTCCCGCATGCGGGGCATAATTGCGGGAACAGAAGTGATAAGAAATCGGCCAGGTAACTGTTTTGCAGTTTCATGGGATTAAAGTAGTAAAAAGAAATGAACTTATTTTCCTTCTTTGATAGCCAACTGTCCGCAGGCAGCATCAATGTCTTTACCGCGGCTGCGGCGCAGGTGGGTGTTAACGCCGTTTTTGCGCAGGTGCTCGGCAAAGGCTTCTACCTTATCCTCGCCGGCGTTAATGTAGGCGGCAAATGATATGGGGTTGTATTCAATAATATTTACTTTACAAGGCAAATGCTTGCAGAATTGGGCCAGTTCGGCAGCGTCCTGTATGTTATCATTAAAGCCGTCAAAGATAATGTACTCGTAAGTTACCGGGTTTTTTGTTTTGGCGTAATAGTATTTCAATGCTTCGGCCAATGCCTTTAACGAGTTTTGCTCATTAATAGGCATAATGGTATTGCGTTTCTCGTCGTTAGCGGCGTGCAGGGATAGTGCCAGGTTAAACTTAACGCCGTCGTCGCCCAGTTTCTTGATCATTTTGGCAATGCCCGCGGTTGATACCGTGATGCGCTTGGCCGCCATGTTCAGCCCCTCTTCTGACGTTATCTTTTCTATCGAATCAATTACGTTCTTGTAATTCAGCAAAGGTTCGCCCATGCCCATGTAAACTATATTACTTAGCGGGATGCCATAGTTTTCGCGGGCCTGCTTGTCAATAAGCACCACCTGGTCGTAAATTTCGTCTGGATTAAGGTTGCGTTTACGCTCCATATATCCTGTAGCACAAAATTTACATGTAAGGCTGCAACCCACTTGCGACGATACACAGGCGGTCATTCTGCCAGGTGTCGGAATTAAAACGCCTTCAATTAAATGCTTATCATGTAAAATGAAAGAATTTTTTATAGTTTTATCAGCGCTAAACTGTGAATTACTTATTTGTACATTATTAATAACGAAACTGTTATCCAGCTTGGTGCGAAGTTCTTTTGAAATATTGCTCATCTCGTCGAACGAAAAGCATGATTTTTTCCATAACCATTCATAAACTTGTTTAGCCCTAAAGCCTTTTTCATCCATTTGGATAAAGTGCTTTTGCAGGGCTTCCAGGCTCAGGCTACGGATATCAATTTTCTCTTTTTCGGCAATCACGCCGCAAAAGTACGAAAAATAAAAAATCTATCTTTTTAAATCTATTGAATTAAAAACAATAACTTTAAGTTAATTGTATTAATTAAATGGATTAAGGTACGAGGGAGTAACTTGCATGTTATAACGAATGAAAATTTTTAGAGCCGATTACGTTTTTCCTATTAGTGCCGATCCAATAAAAGATGGTGTAATTACTGTTGATGATGTGGGTAAGATCATTGCAGTATCAGACCAAATACCTGCGGGTGCAGATGCTGTGCCTGTTGAGCAGTTGAATGGTATCATAACCCCCGGGTTTGTAAATACCCATTGCCATGTTGAGCTATCGCACCTGCACGGCAAGATCCCTGAAAGCGGCGGCCTGGTTGAATTTATAAAAGGCATCCAGCAGTTGCGTAATTCTGATCCTAAAGAAATAGAGGCCGCGGCAATAAAAGCCGATAATGATATGTACGAAAACGGCATTGTTGCAGTAGGCGATATATCAAACAGCAATGTAACTATCCCGGTTAAAGCCAAAAGCAAACTGTACTATCATACATTTGTTGAAACCTTTGGTTTTACGCCCGAGCGTGCCGACGCTGTATTTAACAATGCTTTAGACCTTGCTGCTCAATTTAAGCCGCAGTCCTGCTCGGTAACCCCGCATGCACCATATTCAGTATCGAAAGAATTATTTAAGCTGATAAAAAAATATAGCGACGCCAATCCTAACAAAAACCTCATCAGTATACATAACCAGGAGTGCGAGGACGAGAATAAATTTTACAGGTATAAACTGGGTAGCTTTAATGATCTGTATGCCCACTTCGGTATTGATATCAGCTATTTTAAGCCGCAGGCGCGTAATTCGCTGCAATCGGTAATACCTCTGTTAACTAGTAAACAGGATATTTTGATGGTACATAACACCTGTACCAATTTAAAGGACATCTATTTTATAAAACGTTTTGACCGCCGCATCCATTGGTGCTTTTGCCCCAATGCAAATCTGTATATTGAAAACAGCCTGCCTAAAATAGACCTGTTTTTAAACCAGGGTTTTAATATTACCCTGGGTACTGATAGCCTGGCATCAAACAATAAATTGTGCATCCTAAGCGAGATGCGCACGCTGCAACAAAAATTCCCGTCGTTAAGTACCGAAATACTATTGCAATGGGCGACAATAAACGGGGCCACTTACCTGGGCATAGATAAAGAAAAGGGTACCCTGGAACGCGGCAAAACACCCGGCCTTAACCTGATAACCGGCCTTGATAATATGACGATAACGCCCGATACTAAGGTTAGACGCCTGATCTGATAGCGTGCACCCAACGTTTTGACTTTTTAATTTTTACTTTTGCCTTATATGAAGCATCTGGATATTACGGTTAAAGGCAAGGTACAAGGCGTGTTTTACCGCGCAGCAACAAAAGCTGTAGCCGACCAGTTGGGTATTCGCGGTACTGTTAAAAATCAGCCCGATGGCGATGTTTTTATTGAAGCCGAAGGCGAACCCGCCATGCTCGATATGTTTTTAGACTGGTGCCATGAAGGTCCGCAGGATGCCGAAGTAACCACTGTTGAAACTAATGAGGGCGAATTAAAAAACTATCGTAATTTTGAAGTATTAAAAAGGGGATTGTTTAAATGATCCGGTACATAGCGATGGGTTTTAAACCCATCGCTATGTACGAATAGGAAAATAATACGCTAACTATTGTCAACAGCTAAAAAATTTGCCGGGCAAACCGCCATATACGGGTTAAGCACCATTGTACGTCGTCTTTTAAGCGCCTTACTAACGCCTCTTTTTACCGGCGCATATTTACCCAAGGTTTATAGTATTTTTAGTACCATGTTTAGCTACGCCTCAATCTTCCAGGCTGTGCTGTCATTTGGGATGGAAACTACTTTTTTCAGGTATCTGAATAAGTACCCGGATAGCAAAAAACAGGTTTACAATAATGGTTTTTGGGTAATACTGGCAGTAACAATTGCATTTTTGCTTTTAACATTGCCTTTTACGCATACACTGGCCGGGCTCATCAAAATAGGTAAAGACATACCACAATCAGAATTTGAGCTTTTTATAAAGTACTTTATAGCCATTTTAATATTGGATGCCTGGTGTGTTATCCCCTTTGCCAAACTCCGGGCAGATGGCAGGCCGATAAAATATGGGATTATTAACGTCATTAATATCGTTATCACTTGTTTTTTCAATATTCTCTTTATCCTGATCATACCTTATTGGATAAAACATGAATTAAGCGGCTGGCAATGGCTGTCAAGCTGGTATGTGCATGGTTGGGTTGCCTATGCTTTCTTGTCAAATCTGATAGCAAGCTTTGTAACGTTGTTATTGTTATTACCTGAATTATTTCAACTGCAGTTGAAGTTTGATAAGGCCATGGCCAAACAGATGTTGATATATAGTCTTCCTATATTAGTAGCTAACTTGTCGTACATTGTAAATGAAAACCTGGATAAGCTGTTGTTAGGTAAACTGCTGCCGGCAAATATTAGTGAACATGAAGTAGGGGTTTATTCGGCTTGTGCAAGACTGTCAATTTTTGCAAGCATATTTAACCAGGCTTTCAGGATGGGAGCCGAACCTTTCTTTTTTAGTCACGCAAAAAATAAAAATGCAGGCAACACTTACGCCAAAATAATGGATTACTTTGTTATCACTATGTGTATGATGTTTTTGGGGGTAGTTGCAAATATCGAAATATTGAAGCATTATGTAAATAACAGAGCATACTGGGTAGGCCTTGACGTAGTGCCGCCGTTGTTGTTTGGATACGTAGCATTGGGGGTTTATATGAATTTGTCTGTATGGTATAAACTATCAGACCAAACAAGATATGGCCTATACATATCCGGGCTTGGCGCTATTGCTACCATTGTATTAAACGTTATTTTTATTCCTAAATACAGCTATATGGCTTCTGCCTGGACATCGCTTGCTGCTTACACCATTATGATGGTATTATCGTATATATGGGGACAAAAAAATTATCCAATACCCTATAACTTAAAAAAAAATCTTGCGTATATCATTTCTTCAGTTGTACTCGTTTACTTATCATTCTACATATTTAAAAGAAATATACTTGTAGGTAATGCTTTGCTGATACTATTTGTAGGAGGTGCTTATTTTGTCGAACAAAAAGAACTAAAAGCTATATTTAAAAGAAAGTAAAAGGGATGATTGTAAGAGGCTACAGCCAATCAAAAACGAAAGCACAACAGAAGAAATATCTGTTATGTATTGGGTTTTGTTGCCTGTTTTTAAACTCTTTTGCACAATCGCCCAAAAAAACATCTGTTGAAACAAGTGTAGACAGCGACGCGGTAGAAAACCTTTTCCTATCGGCCCTGCGCGAAAAAACCATTGAGAATAAGATACAGGCCGCAGACCTGTTTAACAAGATCCTGGTTATTGATCCTGCTAATGACGCTGCACTTTATGAACTGGCCAATATCGATAAGCAGCAAAACAAATATACCGAGGCCCAGCCGCTGTTAGAAAAAGCCGTAACCATTAAACCCGATAACGAATGGTACTGGTCGGCATTGGCTGATGTTTATGAGAAAAGCAATAACATAGCCAAGCTTGATAATGTATTTGCCCAGTTGATAAGGATCAATCCGGACAAAGTTGATTATTATTACGATAAAGCCAATGCCTATTTTTTAAGCAACAAGTATGACGAGGCCCTTGGGGTTTATGACCAGATAGAAAAGATAAGCGGTACAACCGACGACCTGATACTTAACCGGCAAAAGATCTATTTAAAGCAAGGCAAGGTAGATAAGGCCGCCGCCGGTTTAGAGCAAATGATAGCCACAAACCCCGGCCAGGTAAAATATTATTTGTTACTGGCAGAGATCTATACATCAAACAATGCAAGCGATAAAGCTTTAAAAATTTTGGAACAAGCCAGGAGCGTTGACCCTAATAACGCGCTGGTACACCTCGCGCTGGCCGATAATTATCGCGAAAAGAATAATATTGACGCAAGCTATAAAGAACTGCAACTGGCCTTTACAAACCCTGATCTGAATATCGATCAGAAAATACGCATTGTGGTAGGTTATTTCCCTAAGTTTTCTGAACCAAAAGCAAGATCAGGAGCCCTGGCAAGCGCGCTTGAGCTGAGCCGGATAATTGTAAATATTCACCCTACTGAAGCTAAAGCATACGCGCTATACGCGGATGTGCTGGTACAGAATGAAAAATATGATGAAGCCAAAACCAATTACGCAAAATCGATAGCGCTTAATGGCCAGGTTTATGAAACCCGCGAGCAGTTGGTGCGCATAGAGATGAGCAATAACGATATGGACGGCGTGATCAAAGATGGTGAAACCGCCCTGTCTTTTTTTCCTAACCAGGGATGGATGAACTATTTTGTTGGAACCGCCTGGATGCAAAAAAAAGAGTATAAAAAAGCGTTAAGCTATTTAAAAAACACGGTATCTGTCGAGTTTCAGGATAAGGAGTTGTTGTCATTAAGTTATTCACAGCTTGGCGATTGTTACCATGCCATGCAGGATAATAAAAGTTCTGACGTGTCATACGATAAGTCGCTGAGCTTTAATCCGGATAATAAATACACGCTTAACAACTATGCCTATTACCTGTCGGTAAGGGGCGAGCAGTTAGATAAGGCGTCGGCAATGGCTAAGCATGCCAATGAGTTGGAAGCCGATAACGCGTCGTTTGAAGATACTTATGCCTGGATCTTGTTCAAGCAAAAAAATTATAAAGATGCTAAAGTGTGGATGGAGAAGGCGCTGCAGCACGGTAAAAATAAAAGTGCCGTACAAACAGAACATTATGGCGATATCCTGTTTTATTTAGGGGATACGGAAGGTGCCGTACAAAACTGGAAAAAAGCGAAGGAATATGGCTCAACCTCGCCGGCTTTAGATCGTAAAATAAATGAGAAAAAATACAGTGAATAAAATATTAATAGCTTGTTGCCTGCTGGCAATGGTAAGTTGCAAAGCGCGCAAAAAGGCAATGACTACTACAACTGCCCCGCAAGTAAACAATACAGTTAGCACGCCAACCACCCCGCCCGATATTAATGTGGTAAAAAATCAGCTGGTGGTTATAAAAAGCAACCAGGTAAATTTTAATACCTTCTCCGGCAAGGCAAACACCAAGCTGGATATTAACGGCAACAGCAATGATGTTACGCTGAATATCCGCATCAGCAAGGATAAAAAGATCTGGGTATCCGTAACCGCGCTGCTGGGCATAGAGGTAGCCCGCGCATTGATCACTCCTGACAGTATCAAGGTGCTTAACAAACTGCAGGGCTTGTACCTTAAAAAGCCTTTCGGTTATATTTATAAATATGCCAGCAGGCAGGTTAATTACAAAACCATTGAATGTTTACTGGTAGGCAATGCCATGCCCGAATTGCTGACAGAAAACAGCAGCATAAAAACAGATATGGGCAATGTAACCTTGTCTGGTAGTTTGCAGGAACTGGTGTACAGCTTAGTACTGGGTACCAATATGCATGTTACGCAATTTAACCTTTCCAACAATGATGCAGGGCAAGCCTTGCTGGTGAATAACAGCAATTTTATACAGGCTGCAAACCGGTTGGTGCCATCTAAAATTGATATTTTGTCGACCATTAAAGACAAAAAGATCCAGGCAAATTTGCAATATACCAAGGTGGATTTTGATCAGCAATTAGATTTTCCTTTCAATATTCCGGAAAGATACGCTCAGGCCGAGTAAAAATTAATATTTTTGGACCGGATGAAATTTTTAAAAGTACTATTCCTGGTGATTTGCGTTTTCGGAGCGCTAAGTGTTCACGCACAAAGCAGTAGTGAACTGAAAAAGCAGCGCGACAGAATAAATGATGAGCTGGATCAGCTTAATCGTGAATTGCAGGAAACGCAAAACAATAAAAAATCAACCCTAAAACAGCTTAATATCTTAAAAGCGCAAATAAACCTGCGCGAACAAAAAATAACAGTGATCAACTCTGAAGTAAGGACTTTGGACAGCCAGATCTCGGAAAGTACCAACACGGTACATGACCTGCAGGGCCAGCTTGAACTGTTAAAGAAAAAGTATGCCGATATGGTGTTGTTTGCCTATCGCAACCAAAGCGGTTATAATAAGCTGATGTTTATTTTTGCCGCCAAAGATTTTAACCAGGCCTATAAAAGATTAAAATATCTACAGCAATTTGCAACCTACCGCGAACGGCAGGCGGCATCAATTGAGGGTAAGCAAAAAGACCTTCATGTTAAAATAGTTGAGTTAGATAAAACTAAGGAGCAGAAACATACGTTACTAGTAGACCAGGAGAAAGAAAAAGAAACGCTTGGTAAAGAAAGAAATAACCAGTCGGCTACGGTAAAAGACCTTTCAAAACAAGAGAAACAATTAAGGAGCCAATACCAGGCAAAACAAAGGGAAGTATCTAAGATAACACGCCAATACGCAAGGGCTGTAATTGAAGAAGAAAGGCGGAAGGCCGAAGAAGAAGCAAGGGCGGCAGCGGCAAGGGCCAAAGCGGCAGCCGCAGCGGCAAATAAAGATGCTCCTGCTGTTAATACCAAGCCACTGGCACGTAAAACCAACAGCGAGATATTAAACGCGACGCCTGAAGCTGCAAAACTATCAAGCGACTTTTTGGGTAACCGCGGCAGGTTGCCATGGCCGGTGGCCAACGGAGAAATTACCCAAGGCTTTGGCGCTTATATGACCGATGGTATAAGAAGCGAAAGTACCGGTTTGGATATCCGTACCAACAATGGCGCGTCGGTAAGAACGGTTTTTGAAGGTACGGTGTCAAAAGTGCAGAATGTGTTAGGTACCTGGCTGGTAATTATCAGGCATGGTGAGTACCTGACAGCGTATTCAAACCTGAAATCGGTAACGGTATCGTCAGGGCAAAAGGTTGATACCAAACAATCACTGGGCTCTGCAGCTACGGATGCGGTAACCGGCGAAACACAGGTGCACTTTGAACTATATAAAGCCGGCACTCCTGTTGACCCCAAGATTTGGCTGGCCGATAGGTAATTTGATTTTGTAAGATATTAATTGTTTATATTTGTACCCTTAATTAGAGAGAATATGTTGAGTTCAGTTTTTTTGTTTTTTGAATTTACAGCGCCCGAGATAATGCTCATTTTATTTGTGACATTATTGCTTTTTGGCGGTGATAAATTACCCGGCCTGGCAAAGGGTTTAGGCAAGGGTATCCGTGAGTTTAAAGATGCGTCAGAAGGTGTGAAACGTGAGATAAATAACCAGATTGACAACTACGAAAATAAAAAGAAGGAAGAGCCGGCCACCACTGCCGAAGCAGCAGCGCCCCTGATCGCGGAACATTCAACCGATAACGTTGATGGAAAAGCGCCTGAAAATGTAACCGAAGAAGTAAAACCGGAAGCGCCTAAAGTAGCTAATACCATACCGGCCGGACAAACCCAGGCAGCCACAGATAATGTTGGACATACACATTATGACGGCACGCCTGAGAGTGATGAACATCTTTATAATCACTATAAAGGTATTTCTGAAAACCATGAAGCCGCGACTGACGTATCTGAAGCAGGTAAAACAATACATAAATAATATTTATCAATTATATTAAACTTTTAGATTATGGGATTAGATGGTCCAGTAGTATTTGTCATCCTGATAGTAGTATTGCTATTGTTTGGTGGTAAAAAAATACCTGAGTTAATGAAAGGCTTAGGTAAAGGCGTAAAAGAATTTAAAGACGCACAAGACGGCAAAGCCGCTGACGACGAAAAGCCTAAAGCTTAATCATAAGGCACTATTTGTATACTTGTTACTTAATAATACTTATCCGTTAAAATAATTTCTATTTCGACGGATAAGTTTTTTATTTTCGGCCCATGACTAAATTTTATTCCTCTTTAAGTGAGATAAAGAGTGGGTTACAAAGCGGTAAAATTACTGTTGTAGGGCTGGTAAAGAATTACCTGAGTCAAATTGAACAAAATGCCCACTTAAATGCTTTTAACGAAGTATTTGGCCAGGAGGCATTACTACGCGCAAGAGATCTTGATATTCGCCTTAAGCAGGGCAAAGTCGGCAAATTGGCCGGTATGGTTATCGGTATAAAAGATAATATCTGTTATAAAGACCATAAAGTAAGTGCTTCATCCAAAATTTTATCGGGTTTTGAGTCCATCTATTCGGCAACTATAGTTGAGCGGTTGTTGGCAGAAGATGCCATTATTATAGGCCGCTGCAATTGCGATGAGTTTGCCATGGGCGCGTCTAACGAATCATCATACTATGGCCCGGTAAAAAACTATGCTGATCAAACAAAGGTCGCGGGCGGTTCGTCCGGCGGCTCGGCGGTTGCGGTGCAGGCCAATATGTGCCTTGCGGCAATCGGTACAGATACCGGTGGCTCGGTAAGGCAGCCAGCTTCGTTTTGCGGAGTAGTGGGTTTAAAGCCTACTTACGGTCGTGTATCAAGGCATGGATTAATTGCCTATGCTTCTTCTTTCGACCAGGCAGGGCCTATCACCCGGTCGGTTGAGGATGCCGCGCTATTGTTAGAAGTAATGGCAGGTGCCGATGAATATGACAGTACCACCGCGCACAAGCCGGTGCCATCTTACAGTGCTGATCTGCAAAAATCAACCGGGAAAAAGAAGATCGCTTATTTGCAGGAATCATTATCAAGCCCCGGTGTTGACGAGCAGGTTAAAAGCGTACTGATACAAACTATAGATAAATTACGCGCCGAAGGCCATACTGTTAAACCGATAGCTTTTGAATATTTAGACTACCTTGTGCCTGCTTATTATATATTGGTTACCGCCGAAGCATCATCAAATCTGGCACGTTTTGATGGTGTTCATTATGGCTATCGCAGCAAATCGGCTAATGATCTGGCATCTACCTACAAACGTTCACGCTCTGAAGGTTTTGGTAAGGAAGTAAAACGCCGCATTATGCTGGGTACCTTTGTGCTTAGCGCGGGCTATTATGATGCTTATTATGCCAAAGCGCAAAAGGTACGAAGGCTGATCCAGGAGAAAACAAAAGCAATTTTTGCCGAATACGATTTTATACTGATGCCGACCGCGCCAGAGCCTGCGTTTAACATTGGTAAAGAAGAGGTTGACCCGGTAGTAAGCTATTTGGCCGATATCTTTACCGTACAGGCATCGTTAACCGGGGTGCCGGCAATTTCTTTGCCCGTGGGCAATAACAATAAAGGATTGCCGTTAGGTTTACAATTATTAGCCAAACATTTTGACGAACAAGAATTGTTGAATTTCTCCAAATATTTCCTGGAGCTATAATAATTTAATAGATTAGTAAAACTTTTGCGCATAATACAGCGTATACGCAGTACCCCTTAAATAAAAGAATGAAGAGAATTGTAATTTTTACCACTTTCCTCTTATCACTGCAAATTGTAAAAGCTAATTCGATAGCGGCCGCCGGTACCGGTAACAACCTGCCAAAAAATACAGGTGACACCGCTGTAAATAACTCACTGGCCTTTTCGGGTTCCATATTTAAACTTCGTTTGGATTCTATCCAGCAGGAAGTGCCGCTGGATTATAACGAATATGTACAAACTTATATTGACCTGTACACCCGCCACAAGGAAGAAATGAGCCATGTACTTGGCCTTGCCAAATATTACTTCCCCATTTATGAAAAGATCTTTCATGACGCAGGTATCCCGACCGAGATAAAATACTTATCTATTGTTGAATCAAAGCTTGATCCTAACGCGGTATCAAGGGTTGGCGCTACAGGCCCATGGCAGTTCATGACTACCACGGCCAAGATCTATGGCTTGAACATGGATAGTTATATTGATGAGCGGCGCGACCCGATACAAGCCAGTTATGCCGCCGCCGCTTACTTAAAGGATGCTTACCAGGAGTTTGGCGATTGGCTGTTGGCCATAGCTTCATACAATTGCGGGAAAAGCAGTGTAGAACGTGCCATTGAAAAAGCCGGGGCAATGGATTTTTGGTCCATCCGCCAGTATTTACCGCCCGAAACAAGAAACTATGTGCCTGCTTATATCGCCATGTCATATGTGATGAACTATGGTAAGAAGCATAGCATTATTCCTGATATTCTGAATTTTCACCCCACTACAGATACACTGATGGTTGACCGTATGGTTGAACTGGGTAATGTAGCCAGGGCGCTTAATACCAACCTGAACGATCTGACCATGTTGAACCCGGCATATAAAAGACTGATCATTAATGGTGCTGTAGGTGCGCCGCGCCGTTTAATTATCCCACGGGCTAATCATAGAAACTACTCGGCTTTGTACAATGTGTTAAACGGTATCAATGATCCGGTACTGTTGCTACCGTTGCCTACGGTTGCTGCCGCCTCCATCCCGGTACCGGCCCCTGTGCCTGCTTACACACCTGCGACTTACGTTGCGGCGACAAGGGCTGCTGCACCTGCGGCTACCGCTGCACCGGCTAACCCGGAATATTACATAATTAAAGCAGGCGAAACGTTAGAGCAGGTTGCTGCCCACCACGGGTTGAACGTGCGCGATGTAAGGGCTTGGAATAATATTCCGGAAGGACAGTTACCGGCCGGTCAAAAAGTGATATTGAACCCTGTGGCCAAGATCACCAAGCTTTAGCTAATAGAAAAGATATGAATTGAACCGGTGAGGAGTATGTCCGTCACCGGTTTTTTGTTGATGTATAAATTGGTTCTATTGTATCATTTTTTAACATTTTAAGCGACTTTATCCCATATAAAAAGCGTTAACTTTGATCCTTGAATTTGAGACCGTGGATAAATCTAATCGTAAACAGGACGCGCTAAACTACCATTCTAAAGGGCGTCCCGGTAAAATACAGGTAATCCCTACCAAGCCAACCAACTCGCAGCGCGATCTGACAATGGCTTACTCACCGGGTGTTGCCGAGCCATGTTTGCGCATTGCCGAAAACGTTGACGATGTTTACAAATACACAGCCAAAGGTAACCTGGTTGCTGTGATCAGTAACGGTACGGCTGTTTTGGGCTTGGGCAACATAGGCCCGGAGGCCAGTAAGCCGGTAATGGAAGGCAAGGGCCTGCTGTTTAAGATCTATGCGGATATTGACGTGTTCGACCTGGAATTAAACGCCAAATCTGTTGATGAATTTGTAACCATAGTAAAGGCACTCGAGCCGACCTTTGGTGGAATAAATTTAGAGGATATATCGGCACCAACCTGCTTCGAGATAGAACGCAGGCTTAAAGCCGAAATGAAGATCCCGGTGATGCATGATGATCAGCACGGTACGGCCATCATATCGGGCGCGGCGTTGCTGAATGCCTGCGAGATACAGGGTAAAAAGCTGGATAAAATAAAAATGGTAATTAACGGGGCCGGCGCTGCCGCGGTGTCCTGCTCAAAAATATATTTGTCGTTAGGTGTAAAAAAAGAGAACCTGGTCATGTTTGACATTAACGGGCTGATCACACCAAACCGCACCGACCTTGACGAAATGCGCCTGCAATTTGCTACCGAGCGCAAAGGTATTGATACGCTTGCCGATGCTATGAAGGATGCCGATGTGTTCATTGGTTTATCGGCAGGCAATGTGGTAACACCTGATATGCTGCGTGCCATGGCTAAAAATCCTATTGTGTTTGCCATGGCTAATCCTGAGCCGGAGATAGCTTATGATCTGGCAATAACCTCGCGTAAGGATATTATCATTGCAACCGGCCGTTCTGATTTCCCTAACCAGGTAAATAATGTACTGGGTTTCCCTTATATTTTCAGGGGTGCATTGGACGTACGGGCGAGTGCCATTAATGAAGAAATGAAACTGGCCGCGGTATATGCTATCGCCGGTATAGCCAAAAAGCCTGTTCCCGAAGCAGTGAATCTGGCCTACAACGCCAAGAACCTGAAATTTGGCCGCGAGTATATCATCCCCAAACCAATGGATCAGCGGTTAATAACCGAGGTTTCGTCGGCAGTGGCAAAGGCGGCTATCGCATCGGGTGTGGCGCGTAAAGTAATTACCGATTGGGATGCTTACACCGAAGAGTTAAGATCAAAAGTAGGGGATGATGATAAGCTGCTGCGTAACATCACTAATATAGCTAAGAGCAACCCTAAACGCGTTGTATTTGCCGATGCGGATAACTACAAGATACTACGTGCCGCCCAGATAGTAAAAGACGAGGGCATTGCTACCCCCATATTGCTGGGTGATAAACAGAAGATCAAACAGATCATTAAAGAAACTGAACTGGAGATTGGTGATGTAGAGATCATCGACCCGCATTTGGGTACCAAGCGGTCTGAAGAGTATGCACAGTATTATTTTAAAAAGCGCCAGCGCCGGGGTATCACTTTGTTTGAAGCCCGCCAGGTGATGACCGATCATAACTATTACGGTGCCTGCATGGTGCAATTTGGCGAAGCCGATGCGCTGATATCCGGCCTGAGCAAAAATTACGCTACTACCGTTAAGCCTGCACTGCAGATCATCGGTACAGAAAAAGGCGTGCGCCGGGTGGCTGGTATGTATATGATGATCACACAAAAAGGCCCTGTGTTTTTTGGCGATACCACGGTAAATGTAAACCCTACGGTTGAGGAACTGGTGGATATTACGGTATTGATAGAGCGGTCTGTTAAGCAATTCAACATCAATCCGCGGGTGGCTATTTTATCTTACTCCAACTTTGGATCGAACGAGGGGCCGATACCTGAAAAAACCAGGGAGGCTGTGCAGCTATTGCATGACAAATATCCTGATATGATAGTGGACGGTGATATGCAGGCCAACTTTGCGTTAAACGCGTCTTTACTGGCAGACAATTTTCCTTTCTCGACATTAAAGGGCAGGGCAGCAAATACGTTGATTTTCCCTAATTTGGAGTCGGGTAATATTGCCTATAAACTTTTGCAGGAAATAGGAAGCGCCGAGGCCGTAGGCCCGATATTGCTGGGTCTGAAAAAGCCGGTACACGTATTACAGTTAGACAGCTCTGTTCGCGAAATTGTAAACATGGTTACCATTGCTGTGGTAGACGCGCAGGCGAAAGCGGATAAGTAGAGATTAGTGATTAGTTAATTAGAGATTTTAACTGTTTTGTTTCACGCGAGTGTGAAACAGATGAAACAAGTGAAACAAGATTTTTGGTTAATTAATTGAAAATAAACAGATTAATAAAAAATGGTGAAACAGAATGAAACAAGATCATAGCCTTTAGATAACATTTGAACAGATTTGTGATCAGTTTTTTAATATTCCGGTTTAAGCTTTTAGCTTTGGCCTTTTACCTTTAACCTAAATAAAATATGTACGCTTATATTGATGGTAAATTAGTTTTTAAAAGCCCGGCTTATGTGGTGATCGATGCAAATGGGGTGGGCTATCACATCAATATATCCCTTAACACCTATTCATTACTGGGCGATGCCGAGCGTTGTAAACTTTTTACCTGGCTGCACGTAAAAGAAGACGCGCATACCCTGTATGGCTTTGCTGACGAAGGCGAGCGCAGGTTGTTTTTACACCTGATCTCGATATCAGGCATAGGGCCAAACACAGGTAGAATGATGCTGTCATCCATAACACCTTTAGAGATACAGACCGCAATTATTAATGGCAATGTTTCGTTAATACAGCGTATTAAGGGGATAGGGCCAAAATCAGCGCAGCGGGTAATATTGGAGTTGCAGGATAAGTTGCGTAAAGAGGGTTCTGAAACATTAAATACGGCGCCGGTTGCAGCCTCTGTTAAGGATGAGGCACTTGCCGCGTTGGTAATGCTGGGCTTTGCCCGTAATGCCGCAGAAAAGGTATTGGATCAGGAATTAAATAAAAACGGCGGAACTGTAACTGTTGAACAGCTTATTAAATTCGCTTTAAAAAGTTTATAATTACGTGGGCATTTAGCAGTTGTATGTGACAGGAAATTTTACTTATAAATTTTTTATTGGTGTATTTTTTTTAGCTGCATTTTGCGGATTAGGGCATGCTTTTGCTCAGCAGGCGCCCGCGACTACCCCAAAAAAAGATTCTGTAACTGTTAAGGCCCCGTTTAAGCGCAACATAACAAACAACGGCTTAAACCGAGAGGGTATTTTTGACCCGGTACCATTTGGTGTTACCCGCACGGTTGAGTACGATGCGCTAACCAATCAATACATATTGTATGAGCGTATAGGCAACCTGCTTTACCGCCCACCGGTATATCTTACTTTTGACCAATACCTTTATTTAAAACAGGCCCAGGAAAAGCGCGATTATTTTCAAAAGCTGGCTGATAATTATTCTTACCAGCAGCAACAGCCGGGCTTTATCCCGCAGATAAATGTGCATAACCAAACGTTCGAGCGGATATTCGGCAGCTCGATCATTGATATCCGGCCGCAAGGGTCGGCCGACGCGATATTGAGCGGGCAGATCAACAGCAACCAAAACCCGCTGTTTAATACCAAACAGCGTAAGCAATACAATTTTAATTTCGACCAGCACATCCAGCTAAATTTAACAGGCAACATCGGCGATAAATTAAAGATAGCCACCAACTATAATACCGATGCCCAGTTTCAGTTTGATAACCAGGTAAAGCTGGATTATGTGGGCCACCCTGACGAGATCATCCAGGAGATCCAGGCCGGTACGGTGAGTATGCCGTTAAATACTTCGCTGATCACCGGTACGCAGGCGTTGTTCGGCTTAAAAACCAAGCTGAAATTTGGCAAACTGGATGTAACGTCCATCTTTTCGCAACAGCGTTCGCAGTCAAAAGACATCACCATAAACAGCCAGGGGCAACAAGGCAACTTCTCTGCAATGGCGTCTGATTACGAGGCTAACAAGCACTATTTCTTGTCGCAGTTTTTCCGCAATAACTATAACAAGGCGCTGGCTAACATCCCCATCATCAGCTCAAATATCAATATCACCAAAATTGAGGTATGGACAACCAACCGTACCAATGCTACTACCGACTCGCGCGACGTGGTAGGTTTCCTTGACCTGGGTGAAAATGCGCCATATAACACCGCACAGATTCAGGGTGGTGCCGGGTTTTCGGGATTACCTGCCGGTTTCCAGGGGCCAGGCTTTGTAGATCAGTCGAACAGTTTATTGGCCAATTTACCTGCAAACGCGCGCCTGACCAATGATCCGTCAAACTCGCTTATCAGTTATTTTGCTGCACATGGCGCTACAGATAACTATGCCAAGTTAACCTATGCCCGTAAGCTGACATCAAAAGAATTTACGCTGCACCCGCAGCTGGGTTATATATCGCTAAATTATCCCTTAAAGAATGACGAGGTATTGGCCGTAGCTTACCAATACACCTACAACGGCAAACAATACCAGGTAGGTGAGTTCTCGAGCGATGTCCCGGTTAACCCGGCTACGCCGAAATTGCTGTACCTTAAATTATTAAAGAACACGCTGTTAAAAACTAATCTGCCAACTTGGAAGCTGATGATGAAAAACATCTATTCGCTTAACGCGCTGCAGGTTAGTTCGACTAATTTTAAGCTGAGCATATCGCGCCTTGATGATAAAACCGGCATTGAAAAACCGGTGATGGACGAAGGACAAAACACCAAAACTAAGCTTTGGCTAAAACTAACCGGCCTGGATAATTTAGATCAGCAGAACCAAAAGCAGTCTGACGGGTACTTTGACTTTTTAGAGGGTATCACCATCGATTCGCAAAATGGGCGGATCATGTTCCCGGTGATTGAACCCTTTGGGTCTGACCTGGCCAAACAATTTAACCCTGGCGAAACGGACCTGATTGGCCGGTATGTTTACCAGCAGTTATATGACTCTACCCAAACCGTGGCGCAGCAGTATTTCCCGGCGCTAAACCGTTACGCCATAAAAGGAACGTACACGGCGCAGGGCGGTGGCGGCACATACCAACTTAACGCGGTCAATATTCCCCAGGGATCAGTAACGGTATCAGCCGGGGCCACAAAGCTGGTTGAGGGTACAGATTATACCATTGATTATAGTGCCGGCCGGTTAAATGTAATTAACACCTCCATACTCTCGTCGGGCCAGCCCATCAGCGTCCACCTGGAAAATAACGAGATCTTTGGGGTGCAGCAAAAATCGCTATACGGCTCAAGGTTTGATTATAAACTGAGCCCCAAACTGGCCCTGGGTGCAACGGTTATGCACCTTACAGAGCAGCCCATATCGCAAAATGAAGCAATAGGGCAGGAGTCTATCTCAAATACCATTTGGGGTTTTGATGCTAATTACGCGTCCGACTCGCGCCTGCTTACCCGTTTGGTAGATAAGATCCCGTTTATCCATACCAAAGCGCCATCGTCTGTAAACCTTAGCGGCGAGTTTGCGCAGTTATTGCCCGGCAGCCCGAGTGTGCTAAATTATGCCGGCTCAAAAAACGGCACATCATACCTTGACGATTTTGAGAACAGCCAATCTATAATTGATGTTAAAAGCGCCAATGCCTGGCAAATTTCGGGCACGCCGCAGTTATTTCCCGAGGCCCAACTGTTTGATAATTTAGCCTACGGTTATAACCGTGCGCGCCTTGCCTTTTACAATATCGACCCGATATTTTATACCAATACCGCGTCGACAGGGGTTACACGCAGCCAGCTATCCAACCACTATACTCGGCAGATCCTGGAGACGGAGGTATTCCCATACAAGCAGTCGGTTACCGGTCAGCCGCTGGGTATATCAACGCTTGATCTTGCCTTTTATCCAACTGTACGTGGTCCGTATAACTATGCAACAACAGGTATTAATCCTGACGGATCTTTACAAAACCCAACTTCGCGTTGGGGGGGCATGTACCGCGCCATTTCAACTAATGATTTCCAGGCACAAAACGTAGAGTACATTGAGTTTTGGGTGCTTGACCCGTTCATCTATAAACCCGCATCAAAAGGTGGCGACCTGTATTTTAACCTGGGTAGCATATCTGAAGACGTGTTAAAAGATGGCCGTAAAAGCTTAGAGAACGGTTTGCCGGTTAACGGCGATTTGAGTACTGTTGACACAACCGCCTGGGGAAGGGTACCGAAAACACAACCTGTTGTAAACGCTTTTGACAGCAACCCGGCATCGCGTGTTTTACAGGACGTCGGGTTGGATGGTTTAAACGATGCCGATGAGCAAACAAAATTCTCGACCGTTGTGCAGCAGGTTAAGGCTACCGTAAACTCACAGGCCGGTAACGCTTTTGCCAGCGACCCGTCTTCTGACGATTATCAGTACTATTTAGGCCCGGCGCAGGATGCCGCGCGGGCTGGAATATTGCAACGCTATAGTAAGTACAACGGTAACGAAAGTAATTCAAAAACATCCGAGCAATCACAGGCGTTGTTGGGTTTGCAAACATCGGCCAATACCTCATTGCCCGACGGCGAAGATATTGACCATGATAACAACATGAGCCAGGATGATCAGTATTTTCAATACAAGGTGTCTATGCGCCCGCAGGATCTGGTAGTAGGCCAAAACTTCGTTAATGATAAAATTACATCGGCTATAAAACTGCCGGATGGTACAACGCAGTCTGTAACTTGGTACCAGTTTAGGGTACCTATAACGGCTTATCAATCTGCCGTAGGCGGTATCCAGGATTTTAAAGCCATCAGGTACATGCGGATGTTCATGACCAACTTTGCCGATACCGCAGTACTGCGCTTCGCTACGATGCAACTGGTAAAAGGCGACTGGCGCGCTTACAACACCGAGAACAACCCGCTTAATGTAATTGCTGATCCGGCTATTACCAACGCGCCGCTTGATAATTCGGTTATCAATGTAGAAACGGTGAATATTGAAGAGAATGGCAAGCGCGTGCCGATCCCTTACGTGGTGCCGCCGGGCATTGAGCGTCAGCGCGATTATAATAACCTGCAAAGCACTACACAGCTTAATGAGCAATCATTATCTGTAAATGTAACCAATCTTACAGATGGGTATTCGAGGGCCGCGTTTAAAACCTTTTATAATGATCTGCGCAAATACAAACACCTGCAAATGTTTATCCACGCCGAGGCCGACCAGACCAGCCTGAAGGATAATGATGTAAGCGCGTTTATCCGTTTAGGCGCCGATTACCAGGATAACTATTATGAATACGAGATTCCGTTGGTGGTAACCCAGCCCGGCACAACCAATGCCAACTCTATCTGGCCCGATGCCAACCAGCTGGATATAGACCTGTCTATACTTACAGATGCCAAACTGGCCCGAAACAGGGCCAAGTTTAACGGCTTGCCGTGGCCAATGAACAAGCCTTTTGTGTACGCTAACGGGCGCAATAAAATTACCATTATGGGGGTACCCGATCTTAGCCGGCTACGAACGGTTATGCTAGGGGTGCGTAACCCTTACCGTGCTAATTCTCCGAGCGGGGTGGATGATGGTTTAAGTAAATCGGCAACGGTTTGGTTTGATGAACTACGGCTTACCGATTTTGATAACAAAGGCGGCTGGGCGGCCGTAGGGCGTGCCGATTTTAAGCTGGCCGACTTTGCCAATGTCACCGTATCCGGCAATAAAAGTACCGCTGGGTTTGGTACGCTCGACTCAAAAATGGAGGACAGGCAATTGAGCGATAACCAGGGGTATGATATATCGGCCAATATGGACCTGGGTCGATTTTTCCCGACTAAAGCGGGCATTAAGATCCCGGCTTATGTGAACGTATCAAACCAGGTAAATATGCCGCAGTATGATCCGGCACAGCCTGATATATTACTGAAGCAAACGCTTAATTCGGCAACGTCAACCAAAGAGCGCGACTCGATAAAAAATGCCGCCGAGGATTATACCGTGCGCAAAAGCGTGAACTTTACCAATGTGCATAAAGAACGGTCTACCGCCACAACTGCTGTGCATGTTTATGACGTTGAAAATTTTAATGCCACCTACGCGTATACTGAATATACCCACCATGATTTTACCACAGAGAATGATCTGGAGAAAACGTATCACGTAGCATTGGCCTATAATTATGCCAATCAACCTAAATATGTCAGCCCGTTTGCCAAGATCATCAAGAAAAACACGCTGGCGCTGATCAGGGATATTAACTTTAGCCTTGCACCGACGAGGCTGAACTTTAGTATTAATTTCGATCGTTTTTACTCTGAAAATTCATTGCGTAATAACGACCCGGATAACCCCGTGTTGGTGCCGACAACATTCAACAAAAACTTTAACATTACCCGTGTTTACGGTATAGGGTGGAATCTTACCAAATCATTAACCATGGATATTGACGCTACCAATTTATCGGTAGTTGACGAGCCTTACGGGCGTTTGGACGGATTAAAGATAGATACACTTTGGCAAAATATCCGCAAGCTGGGGCGTACCACCAATTATAACCACACGTTTAACATAAACTATATCGTACCGCTCAACAAGATCCCGTATATGGACTGGACCGCCCTGGTGGCCCATTACAGCACCAACTTTACCTGGCAGGCGGCCCCTGAGTTTGCTATTGGCGACCCGCAATTTAACGTAGGTAACAGCATCCAGAATGCACGTAAGATCCAATTGGACCCGGCGCTTAATTTTGTGACTTTGTACAACAAGATCCCTTATTTCAAAAATGGCACTAATCCTAAAAATGATTTATTTACCCGTTTGCTGGTGGGATTCATAACGAGTGTTAAAAATATCAACGCGTCGTACACCCGGTCTGACGGTACGTTTTTGCCGGGATATTTACCACATTCAAATTTATTTGGCGAGGATTTAAGCTATGACGCGCCAGGCATAGGCTTTTTGCTGGGCAGCCAGGCAGATATCCGCAACAGGGCGATAGCCAACAACTGGATCTCGACCGATACACTGCAAAATCAGTTGTACGTGCAATCTGTCAGCGAGGACCTGCACCTTAAAGCCAGTGTTGAGCCTATATCAGACCTGAGGATACAGTTAAGTGCTTTTAAAACACAAGACCATACTTATCAAACCAACTTTAAATATTTAAGCACCACCAATTCATTCGAGAACCTGGCACCTGTAACCACAGGCGATTATAGTGTTTCATACCTGTCGCTGGCCACGGCTTTTTCAAAGGAGAAAGGGGTGAACAACACCTCGGCGCCGTTCCAGAAGTTTTTAGATAACCGTACCGAGATCTCAAAACGCCTGGGCCTTTCCAATCCAAACTCTACAGCCTTATTGCCCAGCGGTTATGCCGATGGTTATGGCCCTAACTCGCAAAACGTATTGGTGCCTGCCTTCCTGGCGGCATATACAGGTAAAGATGCGTCGAATGCAAGCCTGACACAGTTCCCCAGTATCCCGATACCAAACTGGCAGATCACTTACAGTGGTTTGGGCCGTATGCCGTTTTTCCAGGAGTTTTTTGACTCGTTCGATATCAGGCATGGATACCAGTCGGCGTATACGGTAACCGGCTACAATACCCTGCTGCAATACCAGGAAACCGGCGGTGCTTCCAGCGCCAGGGATGTCAATAATGATTTCCTGCCGCGGTACCAGTTCTCTCAGATCACCATTTTAGAGCAGTTTGTTCCATTGTTGGGTATCGACGTAAGGTTTAAAAATAATGTAACGGCTAATTTTGAATACCGCCAGAGCCGTGCTCTTAGCTTGAGCCTATTAAACAGCCAGCTTACCCAGCAAAACGAAAATGTAATAACGTTTGGCTTTGGTTATAAAACCAAGAATTTCAGGTTCCCTTTCGGGATGTTTGACAACCTGATCCTTAAAAATGATCTGAACTTTAAGCTTGACTTTGCTTTACGCGACAACAAAACGCTGATATACCAGGCAGATGTTACCGCAGCGCAGATCTCGTCGGGCGCACAGAATATTACCTATCGCCCGTCGATAGACTACACCATAAGCGACCGGTTTATCCTGAACCTGTTTTATGATTCTAATCTCACCAAGCCATTTACCTCGCAGGCCTTCAATACGTCATTCACCAACTTCGGGGTTAATTTGAAGTTGATATTGCAGTAGGCATGATAGGAAAATTAATGTGTTTACTTATGCTTAGCCGCCTTCTCACGTTCTTTTTTTAGCTTACGTTCGGCTCTTTTTCGCTGGCGGATCTGCTTTTTTATTTTACGGTTCTTTTTATCTATCTCGCCTTTTGCCATACGGGCTTTAACGGCTTTTTGTGTTTTTTCATCATAGCCAACTGCGGGCTTAATGCCCAAAAGCAAGCTATGCCATATCGTTTTAAAAAAAGGAAAATCTACCGGCCTTTTAAAATTTACATTAAATGACCGCGGGATGCCACCGGGATCGTCCGGATTGTTATGCTTTAGTATAAATATGTTCGCGAACATTGAGGCGAACAACTTGCCCTTAAGCTTTTGATTAACGGTATCGTTTTTTAATAATTTAACCTTAAGGTCATTGTACAATATGGTAACCTTACCTACAGATGCTTTACGGTCTGCCTTAAAATCAAAGTTAAACCCCTTTAATGTGCCCGATGTGATCTTAACCATGGCAAACGGAACGGTAGCGCCATTTAAAGCCCCCAGATCCATTGGCGTTAAGCTGCCTTTGTAAGTATAGGCCGCGTCTTTATCGGTTAAGTTAAAGGTAAGGTCGGTTTCAAATTTGGCGCGGTCCATAAAGCGACTGGTTACATGCGCCTTTAACCAATTGTTTCTTTGCCGGGTCGCCTGGTTGGTAGTCAGGTTTAAAAATTCAGCATTGGTATGGTTAAATGTAATAGCCCCGTTTTGGTCCGACTTTTTATTGTATTCACCATAACTTACATCAAGATTTCTGATCCGGATGCTATCTATCTTTAAATCGGTTTTTAACAGGTATATGGCAACGTTAGGGAAGCTTTTTATTTTATCGTTAGTAGTTTTAACACCGTTGGGGTTTGCAAAAACATCAAGGCTGCCATTGGCTACAACTAAGCTTGACGCCGACACAGAACGATATTTATGATAAGTTATAAAATCAAAATGATTAAGCTGTATCGAATCCAGTTTTACTGTAAATCGCTCTTTTGTACTCTTGTTAAAAAAGTTAGCCACCGGCTTTAAGGTAACGCCCTCTACATTTAATTGCGACGTATGGGTTGAAAAATTGAGGCGATTAATGGTATAGCTATATAAGCCATTCATGGTTTTGCCTTTATAATTGTAAACATCGGCTACAATGTCTTTGCAAAAGAGCATTCGGGAGGTATCTGTTTGAGTTAACGAATCTATCAGTAGCTCATTAGCCTGAAGATTTAGCTCCTTCAATTCAGATATCACCAGCTTATTGCCCGAATAATCGTCGTACTTAAATTTAACGTCATTGAAAAAAATATCCCCAACGTGGATATATTTTAATGACTTGGATATTTTTTGCCAGGTGGTCCGGTTGTCTTTATTTACGGTGTCTTTGGTATGGTTAAGCTGGTAGCTGGTATGTATCTCGGGCGAGGTAAAGATGATCCGGTCAATATCCAGCTTATGCTGAAAATATAATTTAAAAGGATGAATGTGCGATAGTACCAGCCGTTTTAAATGTACGGTAGTTAAATTATTTGGGGCAAGGTGTTGTTTTTTGAGGCGATTGTAAACGTCGGTATCAATTTTAAGATCAATGTTATAAATAACGATCTTACCTTCAAGCACATTGAGTTCGGCAGCTGAAAAATCAACATTATACAAGCTGTCGGTACTTGTTAATACCGCGCTTTTGATCTTATCTGAAAAGATAGGCGACCAGTGACGGTTCAGAAAAAACGCCGCTCCAAAAAGTAATACCAAAAATATTGCGAAACAGATAAGCGTTACTTTGTGCCATTTATGCTTCAGGATCTTTAACGCCATCTACCTGTGTTATTGTTGCTGTTTTTTAAGATTTGCTATCGAGTCTTTCTTTGCCTGCCGCCTTGCCTGCCGCTCTAACCGGCGTTGTTTTCTGTCGGCTTTAAACTTGTTAAACTTGTCTACCAAGGTACTTACTTTAGTTACTACTTTGTTAACGGTGCCCTCTGTTTTTTTAGTGAAACCAACACTGGGTTTCAAACCATCAAGCAAACCTTTATACAAGAAACTGAAGAACGACGTTGTAGGCTCGCGCTTAAGGTCAATCGGCCCCGGCCTGAATCTGCCTTTGCTGTCAGGGTTGTCGTTATCAATAATCAGCGTATTGGCAATACTTGATATTAAGCCCTGGCTTTGCAATTCTTTTTTTCCTTCAACTTTTTTAAGCAGGTCTACATTTAAGTTTTTATAATAAAACTCTAAATGGCCCTTACCGCCATAATTGCTGGCATTTACATTGAAGTTTAAACGTTCTACATCTGCACTTCGTACATGTACCATTGCCAACGGTTTAACCAATTTATCCAATATCCTTCCATCAAATTTGCCTAATGTGCCAGAATAGTTAAACGCCCCGTCTTTTGCATTCAGGTTAAATTTGAAATTTACCTGTAATGGGCCTGCGTTCATAAAATGAGTGCTGATCCGCGCGATCATAAACGGATTGGTTTTTTTAACATCCTCGTCATTGGTGACATTAAAAAAGTGTCCCGTAGTAGTGTTGAATGTTATTACACCTGTTTGCTGGGTGGTGGCGTCCAGTTCAGAATAAACAATGTCGCTATGAATTAAATTGAGCTTATTTAGTTTCATATCCAACGCCACTTTTTGCAGGGCCTGGTGCGGGTCTTTACCTATTTTAATCGATTTTTTGCCTTTATAGTTACTGTTGCTGTAGATCTGTACGTTGGCCTTGTCAATACCCATTGTACCGGCATACAATTTTTGATCGCGCAGAAAGCGTTGCAGGTCGATATCAATAATGGCTATCTGCTTAAACTTTAACGTGAAGATATCGCCGGAGGTGCCCAGCTTTTCGTAAAAATCGGTATGATTATAACGCGGCGTTAAGCTTACTTTATCCAAAATGATCTCGCGCTTAGCTGTCGAAAAATAGATCTTTTTCAACTCAGCGTAATACATGCTGTCAGGCGTAGCTATCTTATAGTCGTGTAAGATAAATTCAACGCCTTTGGTATAGTAAAAGCGGTTATTATCTAAAGCGGATAGCGAGTCGATCAGGATATTGGATATATTTATATCCAGGTGCTTTAACGCAGTTAGCTTGGTTACCGGGTTGCTTTTATTAATATATTTTACACTGATATCTTTAAGTGATATAGAATCTATCCTTAGCTGTTTAAATATCTTCTTGATTATTTCATACGGCGTTTTAGGCTTACCTACCTTCACGGTATCGTTAAAGCTATACCGTTTGTTTACAATGGTCAGGTCCGGTTTATCTATAGAGATATTATCAATTACCAAAACTTTTTCCTGGTAGGCCTTTTTAGCCCCAACGTTTTTAATGCTTAGCTTTTTTACGCTTAGTGTAAACAGGTTGTCGGGCGCTTTTTTCTCAGCTACCAGCTTTTGGTATACAGCCGAGTCGGGCACCAGTTTAAAGTCGCTGAGCGTGGCATTGCCCGATGCTAAGTTGAGGTCAAAATCAGAGTACTCGATATGATACAGGCTATCGGTTGATTTTAAGATGATCTCCTTCAGCTTTGCCTGTAACAAGGGCTTCCATTGGTCGCCGGCAAAATACCTGTTATAGATATACCAGCCGCTGCCGGCTATTACAAAAATAAGTACCAATATAACTATGGGCCATTTGCGGATAGTATATTTTCGGGTATGCTTTTTGGTCATTAATTGGTTGCTTTAAAATAGGTTAACAACAATTAGGACGTTTTGTTAATTACGAGATACTCCTTAGCAGAATATTGTTACAATGGGATTATTTTTGAAATGATAAATTCTGCCAATCTGTCACATGGTATATAAAATTTGTGTATTTTTGCTGCTCAAATTTTTATAAGAATGATGGATTTGGTTATTCCGGACAAAACACATGATGAAAGCAGGCAGGGCGAGGCGTTGGTACTGGATGCGGTTGCAGGTAAAAATAACGGGCGAAAGCTATACATTGAAAGTTATGGCTGCGCCATGAATTTTTCTGATAGCGAGATAGTAGCTTCTATTTTATCAGAAAAAGGATTTGAAACCACCGGCGATTACAGCAATGCCGATGTGATATTTATCAATACCTGCTCTATCCGTGAAAATGCCGAAACACGCGTGCGTAACCGCCTGAAAGAATTTAAGGTTGCAAAATCTAAAAATCCGGGAATGGTTGTGGGTGTGTTAGGTTGTATGGCCGAGCGTTTAAAAGCCAAATTTTTAGAAGAAGAAAAACTGGTTGACGTAGTTGTAGGCCCTGATGCTTACCGCGATCTGCCAAACCTGATAGACCAGGTTGACAGCGGCCAAAAAGCCGTCAACGTATTATTATCCCGCGAAGAAACTTATGCAGATATCAGCCCTGTGCGTTTAAACAGTAATGGTATTAACGCCTTTGTTTCTATTATGCGCGGCTGCGATAATATGTGCTCTTTCTGCGTGGTGCCATTTACCCGTGGCCGCGAGCGCAGCCGTGATCCGTTCTCGATAGTAAAAGAATGCCAGGATCTGTTTGACAAAGGATATCGTGAGGTTACCTTATTAGGGCAGAATGTGGATAGTTATAAGTGGGCTAACGAAGATGGTACTGACAAGGTGAACTTCGCTAATCTGTTAGAATTAGTCGCCCTGATCCACCCTGATCTGCGCGTACGTTTTTCTACATCGCACCCTAAGGATATTACCGACGAGGTTTTATACACCATTGCTAAATACGATAATATTTGCAATTATATCCATTTGCCGGTACAATCAGGTAACAGCCGCGTGCTTGAACTGATGAACCGTACTTACGACCGTGAGTGGTACATTAACCGGATAGATGCTATCCGCCGTATCATCCCGGATTGTGCGATATCAACAGATGTGATTACCGGGTTCTGCACCGAGACTGACGAGGAACACAAAGAAACCGTAAGCATGATGGAGTATGTACAATATGATTTTGCTTACATGTTTATGTACAGTGAGCGCCCGGGTACTTTAGCGGCCAAGCGTTATGCTGATGATATCCCTGAAGAAGTTAAAGCCGCAAGGTTGACAGAGATCGTTGCTTTACAGCAAAAATATTCGCATATCCGTTTGCAAAACCAATTGGGTAAAGTGCAGAAGGTATTGATAGAAGGTTTTTCAAAAAAATCAAAAAACGATTATGCCGGCCGTACCGATCAAAATGCAATGATGGTTTTCCCGGTTGATGAAAGGTATAAACCGGGTCAGTATGTTAACGTGTTGGCTGAAAGATGTACTACTGCTACTTTGATGGGGACGATAGTACCCCCCGACCCCCTGAAGGGGGAGTAATGGCGGGGATGGTACAATTTAATTGAATTATAAACTCCCAACTCGCTTTTTTGAGTAATGGGCTTAAACTAACCTATATTATTCCCCCTTTAGGGGGTTAGGGGGCATGGAAATACAAGAAATTAAACAACGCTACGGTATCATCGGCAATTCGCCGTTGCTAAACCGGGCTATAAATATTGCTAACCAGGTAGCGCCTACCGATATCTCTGTTTTAATAACGGGGGAGAGCGGTAGCGGTAAAGAGGTGTTCTCGCACATTATCCACCAGATGAGTCCGCGCAAGCATGGGCCGTTCATAGCGGTTAACTGTGGTGCCATTCCTGAAGGTACTATTGATTCTGAACTATTCGGCCACGAAAAAGGGGCTTACACTGGCGCCGTAGGCGAGCGTAAGGGATACTTTGAAACTGTAAACGGTGGTACCATATTTTTAGATGAGATCGCTGAAATGCCATTGGGTACACAGGCGCGTTTATTGCGCGTGTTGGAGTCTGGCCAGTATATCAAAGTTGGTTCGTCAAAAGTTGAAAAAACTAATGTGCGTGTTATTGCCGCGACCAATGTTGACGTGTACGACGCGGTAAAGAACGGCAAATTCAGGGAAGACCTTTATTATCGTTTAAATACCGTGCCTTTGCGCATACCTCCCTTGCGCGACAGGAAAGAAGATATTTATTTGCTGTTCAGAAAATTCACGTCAGATTTTACCGATAAATACCGTACACCGCCTATCCAACTGGATGATGAGGCGCAGCAGGTGCTGATCAACTATTCCTGGCCGGGTAATGTGCGCCAGTTAAAAAACATGGCCGAACAATTGGCTGTATTAGAGCGTGAGCACGTGATAACCGGGCAAACTTTATTGACCTATATCCCGCAGGAAGCAAACGGCAAAAATTTACCAATGCGGATAGGCAATCAGGCCAAAGAAGATTTTTCTGAGCGAGATATCCTGTATAAAGTATTGTTTGACATGAAGCGCGATATGGTCGAGCTTAAAAAACTGGTGGCCGATATTATTGAACACGGCGGCGTTACACCGGGTTTTGCCAATCAATCGCAGGCTATAAACCAGTTGTACCGCGATATTGAGATGCCGGGCAATACCGAGCAACAATTTACTATACAACAACCCGTTAATAACAATGATGGTTATAACATAACACACGAAGCCGAAGAGGTTGAAGAGTCGTTGTCATTGATCGAAAAAGAGTCTGATCTGATCCGTAAGGCCCTGAAAAAACATAAAGGCAAACGTAAGCTGGCCGCAAATGAGTTGGGCATATCAGAAAGAACGCTGTATAGAAAAATAAAAGAATTAAATTTATAAGGTAAATGAAAAAATTACTGGGCTTATTTTTAGTGTTGGGTGCTTTGGTTTTTTTATCACCGGGATGTTATTCATTATCCGGGACGGCAATACCAAAGGAAATGAAGACAATTAACATTGGTTTCTTTGAAAATGACGCCCCAATTGTGGTAGCTAACTTAAGTCAGACATTTACAGAAGCATTAAAGGAGCGTGTCAGGTCGACCACAAGCATGAGCATTGTAAATGGCGAAGGCAAGGCCAATATGAGCGGAGCAATAGTAGGCTATTCATATGCGCCGGTTTCGGTTCAGGCTACCAACCCTAATGCCCCCCCAATTGCCGACGCTGAACAATTGAGTATCACTGTTAAAGTTAAATTTGTTTATGATGCCGACAAAAAACTTAACTTTGAGCAAACATTTACTAAAACAGCGCCTTTTAAAGGTGATATCAATTCGCAAGAGCAAGCACTTATTAAAACAGTAACTACGCAGCTTATTGACGATATTTTTAATAAGGCCTTTAATAATTGGTAAGTATTTTATAGCTTAACCCCGTGAACGAACAAGTAGATTACGCAGCGCACGAATTTTTATGGAAATTATTGGCAAACCCTGCCGATCCGAATTACGCGTACGTTAGCGATTTACAATCGCTGGTTGAAAAATATCCGCAAAGCGGGGTTTTACGCGCCTTGCAGATCTCGAACGGCGATAAGCGTTTTGCCAAACAGGCCGCTGCTTACTTTGACCCCGCAGTATTACACAAAATTGCTACTGTACCCGAAAGCTTGCAGTTAGTAAATCCTGAACGGGTGATTTATTACAACGGATCTGTACATACTACGGCAACAGAAATTGTAGCGGAAGCACCTGTAGTTAATGCAGCAGAACCTGAGCAGGAAACTATAACAGATGCATATATTGAACAAGCACCTGCGGAAATTGAGCAGGATCCTTACGCTTACCCTTCAGAAGAAAGCGCCGTAGCCCACGCGGATGAAGCGCAGACCAAAGCTGAAATTATTGACGATAAAGCCACCCACGAAACTTATGTGCATGAAACAGAAGCAACACCTTTAGCTACAGAACTTGCCGAAACTGAAAATCCCGAAGCAAATATCCTGGGTAAAGAGTATGAGGCATATTTATCTTCAAAAGAAAATGAGCAGGCAGCACAAGTTATAGCCGACGATGACGATGAAAGGTATTTTCACCAGGATATTGATGACGAGGTTTATGAGGAGATTGTAAGCATCGAAGATATCGGCCTTGAACAAATAGCATCGCTTAATAAAGAAAATACAGACGAACAGGCGGAAGTTAAAGAGCCTGAAATAAAGAAGCCTGAAAATGAAAGCTTTTTTGTTTTTGAAACCGAAAAGGCAGAAAACGAAACTGAAGAGCCGGCAGACAGATATCCTGCTTTAATAGCTGCTGATAAAACCTGGAAGCCAAAGAGCAATGTATCAAGGTACAATGACGAAAAAATGCCTTACACGTTTTTGTGGTGGCTGGATAAAACCCGGAAAGAGCACGCCGACATATATCAACCGTATGTAAGTAAAGCCACCCCGGTTGAAAAAAAAAAACAAATAGTTGACGAGCTTCAAAAGCAATACTATCAGAATATTGTTAACATCACCTCGATTACAGACTTGGATAAAACGCCCGAAAAACCTGCGGCTACGGGTCACCCCAGTAAAGAAGATCAGATAATTGAGCGTTTTATACAGGAAGAGCCGCATATAAAGCACCCAAGCGGTATTAAGCTGAATAATGAAAATAAAGCAAGGCGCAGTTCAGAAGATAAAGAAGAGCTGGTAACAGAAACTTTAGCCAAAATTTATACCGAACAAATGCTTTACCATAAAGCGATATTGACGTATAAAAAATTGATGTTGAAATATCCGGAAAAAAGCCTTTACTTTGCAGGCCAAATTGAACAGTTAGAAAGTAAAATAAATTAATATAAAGAAATGTATTTAGTATTATCAATTATTGTGATCATTGTATGTGTGCTTTTAGGGCTTATCGTACTTATCCAAAACCCTAAGGGTGGTGGTTTGTCATCAAACTTTTCAAGCTCATCACAATTAATGGGTGTGCAAAAAACCGGCGACTTTTTAGAAAAAGGTACCTGGGTACTGGCAATTACCTTAATGGTTTTGGCTTTGGCAATTAACGTAGTAAGTAAAGGCGGTTCGTCAAGAGATGATTCACAATATAATGATCAAATACAAAAATCATTAAAAGCGCCGGTTGCAGCTCCAAACGCGCCTACAAGTGCACCATTGACATTACCTGCAGCACCGGCAAAAAAATAAGTTTGCCTATTAACAGATACAAAAAGGCTTTGAAGATCATCTTCAAAGCCTTTTTTGCTTAAGTACACTGTCATGATGGCATTGATAGATTAAATTAAAATGAACTAAAAATTGTCGGGTTACGTAAATCTGACAATACAACAGTATATGTGTCAAATTTTATGCTTGGCATAATTGATGTAGCACAGCAAGCAGAATATAAACTTATAAACAACCAAAAAATAATAGTAGTATGTCATTAAACATTAAGCCTATCGGAGACAGGGTAGTAGTTGAAGCTGCTCCGGCCGAAACCAAGACCGCTTCAGGTATTTATATCCCTGAAACCGCCCAGGAAAAACCACAGCACGGAAAAGTTGTTGCAGTTGGCCCGGGCAGGTATGCTGATTCTACAGGTAACCTGATCCCGTTATCAGTAAAAGCCGGTGATAAAGTACTTTACGGTAAATTTGCCGGACAAGAAGTAACAATTGAAGGTAAGGATTACCTGATAATGAGAGAATCTGATATTTATATAGTACTGTAATTATTGAGTTATTGAATGATTGGATTATTGAGTTATAACCTTCATTCAAAATCATTAATTCAATAAATCATTAAATCGAAAATTAAAAAAAGCATGTCAAAACAAGTTAAATACAATGTTGAAGCAAGAGATGCCCTGAAAAGAGGCGTTGATACTTTAGCTAACGCGGTTAAAGTAACCTTGGGTCCAAAAGGCCGTCACGTAATTATTGATAAAAAATTCGGCTCACCGGCTGTAACTAAAGACGGTGTTACCGTAGCAAAAGAAATAGAATTAAAAGACCCTATTGAAAACATGGGTGCCCAGATGTTGAAAGAAGTTGCATCAAAAACTGCTGATATTGCAGGTGATGGTACTACTACTGCAACTGTATTGGCACAGGCTATTGTTACTGCAGGTATTAAAAACGTAGCTGCCGGTGCAAACCCAATGGATCTGAAACGCGGTATTGATAAAGCGGTTAAAAGAGTTGTAGAAAACCTTAAGGCCCAAAAACAAGACGTTGGTGATGATTTCAGTAAAGTAAAACAGGTAGCATCTATATCAGCTAACAATGATGATGTAATTGGCGAAATGATTGCCGATGCGATGCAAAAAGTTGGTACAGGCGGTGTTATTACTGTTGAAGAAGCAAAAGGTACTGAAACTGAAGTTAAAACTGTTGAAGGCATGCAGTTTGACCGTGGTTACCTGTCTGCTTACTTTGTAACCAATACAGACAAAATGGAAGCTGAATTAGAAAGCCCTTACATTTTGATCTACGACAAAAAGATCTCTTCAATGAAAGAGTTATTGCCGATCCTTGAAAAACAAGTACAAACCGGCAAACCATTATTGATCATTGCAGAAGATCTTGACGGCGAAGCATTGTCAACTTTGGTAGTGAACAAGATCCGTGGCTCACTGAAAGTTGCAGCTGTTAAAGCTCCTGGTTTTGGCGACCGTCGTAAAGCTATTTTAGAAGATATCGCTATCTTAACAGGTGGTACTGTTATATCAGAAGAAAGAGGCTATAAATTAGAGAACGCAGAGCTTGATCATTTAGGTAAAGCTGAAAAGATCACTATCGATAAAGATAACACTACCATTATTAATGGTGCCGGCGAAGCTGATTCTATCCAGGGCCGTGTTAACGAGATCAGAACCCAGATGGATTCAACTACATCTGATTACGATAAAGAAAAATTACAAGAGCGTTTAGCTAAATTATCAGGCGGTGTTGCTGTATTATATGTAGGTGCAGCTTCAGAGGTTGAAATGAAAGAAAAGAAAGATCGTGTTGACGATGCTTTACATGCAACCCGTGCGGCTGTTGAAGAAGGTATTGTTGCAGGTGGTGGCGTTGCCTTCATCCGCGCGGTAGCTGCTTTAGCCGACCTTAAAGGAGATAACGAAGACGAGAACACCGGTATTCAGATCATCCGTCGTGCTATTGAAGAGCCATTACGCCAAATCTGCGAGAACGCAGGTATTGAAGGTTCTATCATCGTACAAAAAGTAAAAGAAGGCACTGCCGACTTTGGTTACAATGCACGTACAGACAAGTTTGAAAACCTAATTGGTGCAGGTGTAATTGACCCAACTAAAGTAAGCCGTGTAGCTTTAGAGAACGCAGCTTCAATTGCAGCTATGTTGTTAACAACAGAGTGCGTGTTAGCTGACGATCCGGAAGAAGCACCAGCCGGCCCGCCAATGGGCGGTGGCGGTATGGGTGGCATGATGTAAGCCAACCCGCTTCCAGAACATATTAAAAACCCTGCCCGTAATAGGCGGGGTTTTTTATTTAGCAACGGTAGGATACGTAACCTCACCTTTAACCTTGCTGTTAATAAATTCTTTGGGATATGTAGCGATAGGATTATCCTTAAGGTTAAGGGTTTTAAAAGGGATAGTCAGCCATTTTTCGGTAGATGGTAGTTCTGCAATATTATCAGAAGATAAATTTACTCTGAAATCAACGCGGGGTTGCGATAAGATCACATCGAATATACTTTGATGATCAAGCAAGGGGTTATCATATAAATATAACACTTGCAGGTCCTTAGCATCTTTTAAGCCTGCGGGTAAATTGCATCTTTTAGTTATGCTTCTGTTAAGTAATAGCATTTTAAGTTTTTTGCAGTCGCCTAATGATTCAGGCAAGGTTGTCAGGCTTAGTTGTTCGGCGTCCAATGTATCTAATTCAGTATATTTCCCGATATGCTCAGGCAGTTCAAATAAGTTGCCGATACCGCTCAGACCTAAATAGTTTAATTTATACCCCTCGCCTTCAACATCCGGAAAATCCTCAATTCTATTAAATAATAAAGCAATGCGTTCAACATGGTGGTTATTTTGTAATCCTTCAGGAAACCTGGAAAGGTGATTGATAGCAAAGTTTACTTCTTTCAGGTTTTGAAAATATTCCCAGCCACCGGGTATAGTTGCTATTTTATTTTCGGCACAGTTTATAACTTCCAATTGGCTTAGGCCTTCAAAAGCTTTGGGTATGGAAGTTAGCCGATTTTCCATTAAATTGATCCGCTTTAAGTTTTTACAGCCATAATCTATAATACCGGGTAAATATTCAATTTGATTACGGGCAAGATCCAGGTTTTCAAGCAAAGGCAAATTAAATAGGCTAGCGGGTATTTTAGTGATTTCATTACTAACAAGCGCCACTGATCTTAACTTAGGCATTGTTTTAAAAATGTCCGGTAAAGCACCGATTTTGCTATTTCCTACCGCGAGATACTCCAGGTTTATTAATTTCCCCAAAGCCGCTATCCCGGCAATTGGTCGTTCGCCATTGATGTTTAAAAACAGGCTGCTTAATTGTGTTAAATTTTGTAGACCCTCAATATTCACTTCCGGATCATCCGTTACTAAATTTACTGAAAGGTGCTGCAGTTGGTTTAATGAACCTACTGCTTTAATAAAGGGTTCCAAGGATAGTTGATTGTTCTCATAAAAAATGCTCAGCCTTTCTATCTGGCTAAACCTGGAAATGATATCAGGGTATCTTAAATCGGCATATAAATAAAGATTTTTTAAGGATTTAATTTTGGCGAGATTGACCAATGAGCGGTTTTGTTGATTAGCAAGAGCGCCACTCGCATCGTGCCACGACTTTGGATCGCCAGTGATCAATGCTTTGGTCCAGTTAACACCGCTTATATCGTTATCGCCAATATTTATCGTGTTTAACTTTACGCTGTCAATTTGAGTTAACAAAGTAACAGATGTTGGAAGCTGGCGGTTATATGCAGTAAGTGAGAGTATCCGCAGTTGTTTTAACGGGATGAGCTTTTTCAGCGCATCGTCCATATTAATGTCATCGGTATAGGCAAATTCAATACCTTTAAGATTCCTCAAATTATTGATGTTAGCCACCAGTTGGTTAACTTTTTCGTTTTGATTTAAGGCGTCCTTTCCGAGTATTCGGATGTAAACAAGTTTAGGGAAACGGGCAAGAAGTGAAAACACACGGGGTAACTCTGGTGTGGGGATGCTGCCAAGTTCAACCGCTGTAACTTCATCTGGTAATTTTTTATCGAATATGAGTTGCGCGTCTGCCGCGTTGTTAATGTTGAAGCGCCCGCTTACTGACCGCTCAAAATAATCTTTTCGTGTTTCATATGGGCTTGGATAATATTTACCGGAATAAGGTGATTTAAAAAAATAATTTTCGTCTTCCTGGGCAAAGGAGCTGATCGATGCTAAGACCAGCATAATTAGCATAAAGGTAAAAAGTGGTTTAGGCATGTATGAAATTATAAAAAATCATTTAAACCGGTTATGTTTTATTTGGTGATATTCTCAAGATCAAGCAATTGCTGTTGCTTTGCTTTTGAAAAGCCCGAATTTGCAACCCAGGTATTAAACATGCTAAAGTCCCAGTTGGTTGCTTTACCATTGACCGCAATAGCCTGGTTTAACGCCTTTTTTGCAGCGTCAAAAGTTTGGCTGCCTGTTAAATAATTAGCCGTAGCCAGTAAATAGTTTTTTACAGAAATGCTTGATGCCGAAGGTCGGTAATATTCCTGATTAAGCAGGCTGACAACGTCCGCGGGTTTTCCGGCAATAATTAGCAGCTCCGCATAATCCAGTACATTGTCCATTGATGGGTGATCAGATCTCTTGTTGGCATCTACAGTTTTTTGCGCGTTTGCTAAAGCGGTATCTAATAGCTTGCGATATTGTTCCGGGTTGCCTGCAGCTTTATACAATATGGCAGCGTGCTGTAAACTGCCACTGCCGGCGCCGCCGTAGTTTCTGTAATCGTATTCATAGGTTTTAGCAGCTTCTGTTGTCTGTCCCAACATTAAATGTGATTCGGCCTTATACTGAATAACCGGTTCGATAAAATTAAGAACGCGTATGGATGCTTTTAGTTCGTTGAGAAGGTACCGGTCAAAATCTTTAATAGCACCCCGGTAATCTTTCATTTTAAAACGCGCTGTACCCGTGTTATCCCACCTGATGTTATGCACATAAACAGCTGAATCTACAGCGAAGGCTTTATTTGAAAATTCGACAACCTTTGCCCAGTCTTCGCTGTAACCTAAGGCATTGGCCCGGGTGCATAATGCAAGGGCGTATTCTTTATTTGATATGTTATAGTTTGGCAGTGCAATGCCTAACTCATCAAATAATATTTTCATATCGCCTTTGTTTTGGATGGTATTATCTAAAGAATTGCGCGGAACTTTTAATAAGTTGTTATCTATGATGAGTTGAAAATCTATCGAAATATTGGCAAATTGAGGTGGAAGCGTCGTGATTTTATTGTGGCTAAGGTTTAATTCATAAAAAACCATGTCGGCCCAACGTTCATCAGCCGGCAATTGCTTTATATTATCATAGCTCAGGTCGACGCGAAAAGATTTTCGAGGTGTGCCGAGCAAAACATTGAATACACTTGTTTGGTCAATTGCCGCGTTGCCGCTTAATTGTAATAACTGCAAATGACCGGCAGAAGCCAAACCGGGTGGTAACATTTTTATGTTGTTTACATGAGTACTGTCACTCCTGACTGTATTGAAACGCGCCTCGCCTTTTTTATCGGCATCAAACCTAAATTTGTAACTGGCAGAATGCGCATCAAGCTGTTGAAGCTGCTGACACATCCCTAAAGATTCAGGTAATCCGGTAAGCAGGTTACCGCTTACATCCAGTATCTCTAATTTGGTGTACAGGCCCAAATTTGCAGGTAAAGCCGTTAAGTTGTTATTGGCAAGCTTTAATGATTTTAAAGCATAGCTATTGGTTTCAATATCCGGCATAACAGATAAGTCGTTTTCAGACAGATCGATGAGTTCCAGGCCGGTCAGTTTTTGCAGCCCCTCAGGATAAGCGGCCAAAAAATTCCCTTTAAAATTTACCTGTTTTAACCCGGTCAATTTTTGCCAGCCCTGTGGCAGCGTTTTGATCTTGTTGGAAGAAACATCTAAGTTTTGTAACTGCGTTAAGCTTGTAATTGCGGACGGAAGTATGCTTAAGTTATTATATTCTAAATGAAATGTTTTTAAGTTTTTAAAGCCAAGTTTAACAGGTAATAGTTGTAATTTATTACCACTCGTGTTTAAATATTCAAGTTGTGGCAGGTTCAATAAGCTTTGGGGTAATTCGGTAAGCGTATTGCCCTCAATATTTATGCTTTTTAATTTAGTGAGTTTGCCAAAAATATCAGGTAATACAGCTAAGTTGCTTTCCGCTATCTTAAGCGATTCTAAATTTCGTAGGTTATGTAGCGCATTTAATTGTTCAGGATGCTTGCCTAGCGACTTTGAAAAAGACAGGTTCAGGGATTTTAAAGCGGTCAAATCTTCAATTCCGTTAATAACTTGGGTGCTATCGTTCCCGGGCAATATAGAAAGTGTGGTCAGGTCTTTTAATCCGCGGATCCTTTGAAAAATTTGTACACCGTTATCAACATAACAGCTTCCTAAACTGAGTGTGTTTAATTGTTTCAGTCTCGTCAAAGAGCTGCCGTCGCCCAGCATATAGAAACCCAATTGCAGATGCCGTAACGACGTTACTGCTGATAATTTAGCTAATATAGCTGCATCATGGGCGGGTTTCGGCGCACTGCCATTTAAAACTACAGATTGCCACTTAACATTGCTGATATCAAGATCCTCTAAATTGACGGATTCAAGCTTAATGTACGAAACAGCTAACCTTGTTACGGCTGGAGGTAACGGATGATGATAGCCTGAAAAAGAAATACCGTTTAGTTTTGCCAGCGACGCAATCTTGTCGATCGCGTCCTTCATGTTCATTTTTTCATTGTAAAAAAACTCAACCCCTTTTAGTTGCTGTAGTAATTTTATATTATCAGGCAATTCATAATTAAGATCTTTTTCTGAAGTGAAGAACGGATCACTTATTTTAAGAAAAATAAGATTAGGAAAACCGGAAAGCAATTGGAAAATGCCGGCCAGGTCCGGTCTTTTAGCATTGAGGATCTCAATGCCGTAAACCTTATTCTTTAACCCCCCGTCAATAATCTGTTGTACTTCATTTACATCATTCACCTGCAGATTAAGCGAATCAGTTGCCTGACCTGCAACAAAATATTTTTTCTCTGTATGAAAATACACACGGTCATAGGATAAATATCCGGTTAGATATTTGTCGAAAATTGTTTGTTGGTTTTGCGCGTTTACGTTGGTAAACAACAATATGAGCAATCCGCTCAATAATAATAGGCAATGTTTAGGCATGATTGAAGTTATAAAAAATTCTAAAAAAACTATTGTCTTTTATTTTATACAACCGCTTTTGTTTACTAAACAGAGCCAATTGTCAGCGGCGGGTAAATGCACTGTCATTTGTTAATCAAATGATTGATTAAGTAATATTGGGGTTACAATTATCTATAAATTTGTATACAATATCACAAAGGCATAATAAGGCACAACAATTGAATAGATCTAAACATGAAACACCTAACAGAAACAACAACCTACATCCGCACAACAATAGTTGAGTGGGTATTTTACAAAGGCCCCGAGCTGTTTGTATCTATATACGGAAGGTAAAAATTTGTAACTTCGCGGCATCATTACTATGAAGCTGAGCGATACCAAACTCCACGAACTTTACGATAGCGCCTATGAATGGGTTATTCTACACGGCGCAACGTTTGTAATATCTATAATAGTCCTGTTGATAGGACTAAGACTCATCAAATTTATCGGGGCCCGGCTAAGAGGCCGAATGAGCAATAGAAAAGTTCATTCATCATTACAACCATTTTTCCTGAGTTTATCTTTAACAGCCTTATATGTGCTGCTCATTATTGGCGTGGCTGCTATTAATGGTGCCAGCATCAGTTCTTTTAGCGCGGTATTAGGTGGTTTTACCGTTGCGGTAGGTTTGGCTTTATCAGGCACGTTCCAGAACTTTGCCGGCGGGGTACTTATTTTATTACTTAAGCCTTTTGAACTTGAAGATAGTATAGTAGCGCAGGGACAAGATGGTAAGGTAATTTCTATCCAGATATTTTACACGGTTTTGATTACTGCTGATAATAAAACGGTGATCATCCCTAACGGTAAGCTTTTTAACGAGGTGATTGTTAACGTGACCCGCGAGGGCAGGCGCCGCCTTGATTTTGAAATTAAAATTGGCTACGCAGCCGATGTGCAGCAGGTAATAAAGATCATTGAAAACGCTATAAAAACTAACAAGGCCATATTAAAAGATACCAATAACAGGGTGGGCATATCGGCCCTTGAAGTTGATGGCGTTAAATACCTGGTTAACGTATGGGTTAACCCCAGTGATATACTAAGCGCCAAGCTTGCATTACATGAAAAGATATTGATAGATATGTGCGCCGCCGGAATAAGACTACCGGGTGTGTAAGGTTAGATCTTCTGTTTAGCTTTGATCTCTAAATAACGGTTTATCGTGTTCACATTCAAATTTTGAGGCGTACTCAAAATTGATTGTATGCCGTGTTTTGTCAGTTCTTTCGCGATCAGTTTTTTATCGTAGGCAAACTTCTCGGCAATGGTTTTGGTGTAGATGCCTTCAACATCTGTGGCGTGTTCTTCACTTAGTTTTTTTAACTCGGTGTTTTCGAAAAACACAACCAGCAGTAAATGAAATTTTGCTATTCTTTTTAAATAGGGGAGTTGCCTGTTCAAAGCCGATACGCTTTCATAATTTGTAAAAAATATAACAAGGCTACGCTGTTTTATCACGCCGCGTATGGTGTTATATAACAGCTCAAGGTTAGTTTCAAGATAACGGGTTTTTTCTTTGTGCAATACTTCCAGTATCTTGTTGAGCTGTGTAGGGCGCCTGTCGGCAGGTATAACCGCTCCTTTTTTCTCGGATATGGTAATTAGCCCGGCCTTATCTTCTTTCAGCAGGGCCACGTTTAGCAGCACCAGGCTGGCGTTAATGGCATAGTCAAGCAGGCTCAACCCTTCAAACGGCATTTTCATCACCCGCGACTTATCGATCACACAATATACATGCTGTGATTTTTCTTCAGTGTACGAGTTGGTCATTAAATTGCCCTGCCTTGCGGTAGCTTTCCAGTTGATGGCCCGGTAGTCATCCCCGGGAACATAATTTTTTACCTGGTCAAACTCCAGGCTATGCCCAAGGCGGCGAATCTTTTTGATGCCGACCTCATTTAGCCGGTTTGAAATAGCCATCAGCTCATATTTGCGCATCTGCAAAAACGATGGATACACAGGCAATATCTCGGCTTGCGCAAAATTATACCTGCGGGTTACCAATCCTAACGGCGATTTTACATAAACCCTGATATCACCAAAATCATACTCGCCGCGCTTAACTGGCCGCAAAACATAATTGATCAGTTTGGTTTGCCGTGGAGTCAAATTGGTATTAAACCAGACATCACGTTTTTGAAACTGAAATGGGATCTCATCAATTATACCTACGTTGATAGCAAACGAGTACCTGTTTTCAACATAGATGCCTAAATCATTCTCGTCATTATTGCTTAAACGCTCGGGCGCATGGCGCTTTGCAAAAACGCCGCTATTTGTGCGGTATAGAAGGAAAATGTCTACAATAATTAACGTAGCAATTACCCAAAAAGCCAGCTCGGGCAATATGCCCAACCACGGAAAGAAAAACAACAATACAAAAAATACCACGCAGCATGACAGGGCAGCAAATAACCTGCCGGTTAAAAATAAATTGGCATAAAATGTCTGTAGTTTTTTCACCGGCTTGTATTAGCGTGGCACTTCAATTTTCTGAATTATTTGTGTGATCACTTCATCGGGTGTAACGCCTTCCATTTCTTTGTCGGGCGTTATCATAATACGGTGCCTTAACACTGGCTGTGCAACTAAAATAATATCGTCAGGTGTAATAAAATCACGGCCCTTAATTGCCGCTATAGCCTTAGCCGCGTTAATTATAGCTAACGATGCACGTGGCGATCCACCCAGGTATAAAGACTTATTATTGCGTGTTTCGTGAATTATTTTGGCAACAAATTCAAGCAGTTTTGGCTCAACATGCAGGCTCTTAACCTGCTGCCTTAATGCTATAACATCCTGTATGGATAATACCGGGGCTATTTGGCTTAGCTGGTCCGAAGGGTTTTGCTGATGTTGTTGTGTAATAATGCTGATCTCTTCTTCAAGCGTTGGGTATTTAATTTCTATCTTGAATAAAAAGCGGTCAAGCTGCGCTTCGGGCAGGCGATAAGTGCCTTCCTGCTCAACCGGGTTTTGGGTGGCAAGCACAATAAAGGGCTCCTGCATTTTATAGGTTTGCCCGTCAATGGTTACCTGGCGCTCTTCCATCACCTCAAACAATGCCGACTGGGTTTTTGCAGGTGAACGGTTTATCTCATCTATCAAAACAATGTTGCCGAAGATAGGCCCGCGCCTAAACTCAAATTCGCTGGTTTTAGGGCTAAAAACAGACGTCCCCAATACGTCCGACGGCATTAGGTCTGGCGTAAACTGGATCCGCGAATATTGGGCGTCAATAGCTTTGGCAACAAGTTTAGCGGTTAATGTTTTTGCTACACCGGGTACACCTTCAATTAAAATATGCCCGTCGGCCAGTATGCCCGCAATGATCAGTTCAATAACGTCATGCTGCCCTACGATGATCTTAGCCAATGTGGCCTTTATCTGCTCGACAGCGGCGCTAAGCCTGCCCAAGTCTGTTCTTTGTTCAAATATTTCGTCTTCCATATCTTTAATCAGGATTGAGAGTAAAATTTTTCTATCAGTTGGTTCAATACAATCAGTTCGTGGTCGTTTACTTTGGTTTGTTGGTTGATGTAATTAATGTGATTTACCAGTTCGGCTGCAAAAGCTTTACTTACCCCTGTTTTATTTGAGAATGCTTCAATAAATTCTATATCAAGCTTGTTGGTTTTTAAATAATACTGCGTGCGCAGATAATCCAGGAAATACAGGATCTTCTTTTGGGCCAGATCATTGTTGTCTCGCCGTTCGTAATACACCTGGCCTACAACGGTTACAAAATCAACAGTAGCATTTTTAAGCGGTTCAATAACGGGTATAATACGTTGCCGGCGTTTTACCTGGAACAATACAAACAGCAATAAACCGGCATAGGTTAAGTAAAATGCCCATCTTAACGAAGCGTTATCTAAAAAAACGCGTAAAGGGTTATCAGCGCCGGCACGGCCGCGGGTATAATATTCATCCCACAGTACCTTATTGCCGCTTTTTAAATAAGATAAAGATGATTGCGCATACTTTAACGTCGCAAGATCTGCCATCGCGTAATTGGTGTAAAGTAATGGGTTGGCGTTTAAGTAGAGATTCCCTTTTCCGATAGTGCATTTTAAGAAGTTAACATCGCCCAAACTATTTTTGCCCAGTACGGTCATTTTTGAGGTGTCAAAATCAGAGAAGTAATTGTTGCTGAGATCTCTTTTTGGCTTTTTAACAAAATTTGTATCAAGCGATTTATTGACCAGCTTTGTACCCGCGCTTTCAAATTCAGAATTTGTACCAACCTGGTAATGCTTAATTAATACCTGCCCAAAACCAGAAGCCGCAATAAACACATCATTCCCGTTTTTAATGAATCGCTCAAGCTTTTGGTAATCAAACTTTGTGGGGTTAATGTAATTAGCAATAATTATATACGTACAACCTTTCAAACTATCATCGTCCAACACATTAAAAACCGGTTCACGCACCGCTTCGACCCTGGCATTCGGGAAAATATCGTTTAACCGGTTGTAAAGAATATAGGTGCTGAATGGCGTTTTATCCGTATCGAATAATCGCTGAGACCAATCAAGAGCCTTTGGCCGGTTGTATAATGCCATCACATAAAAGATCAGCAAAACAGTAGCTATAGAAAGGTATATCTTTAAGTCTTTCACGCCAGTGTTTTGTTGAAATTTGTGAACAGTGTATTGATTTCTTCGTACAGTGGTTTATCTATCACAAACCCGCCGTACCATACATATTCAAATTGACGGGTAAGTAGCTTGAAATGCTGTTTTTGCCCGCTGTTAGTCAATTCGTTAAGATAGGCTGTATTGGTTTTTTCAATTTGCCAATGGATAAGTTTTGCATCGTTTAACTGTTTAAGGCATTGCAGGTAAAGAAATCTTACCGCTAACCTGTAATTGCCGGCCATTACCGCTTTTTCAATTTGCTCGTTAAAAGATATCTCATTTATGTTTTCAACCAGTTCTGTTTGCAACAGGTCTACCTTTTTGGCGCGGCGGTTAAATATATTATCAATTCCGGCTAATTTTATAACAAACCATATGGCCAGGCCCACCAGTAGTGCAATCAAAATATACTTAACAGGTAACCCGGGACTCTCCGGCATGCTTTTATCTTTTTTGCTGAACAGGCTATCCAAATAATGCCATAGCCAATCCCAGAATCTATCCCACCATGAAGTCGGTTTATCCGACTCATGATAGTTAAATTCCGGTTGTTTCAGGTAGGTGTTTATTGCAGCGGTATCAAATTTACGGACCGTCACTTTTGAGCTGTCGATCTGCATCACTACGGACTGTTTAACTATCTTTTTTTGCACGGTAACGCCTTTACCATAAATGGTATGTGCAAAAGCGAACAGTAATAAAAAAACAGCTGTTATTTTACGCATTATCAATAATCCTCAGTAGTTGGCTCATCGTTGCTTTCCTGTTTTGTTCCGAGTGCGGCAATGCGTTGCATTAAACCGTTATCATCAAGCTTTTCATTCAAATTAAAATAAAATAGGGCCAATGATATCGCAGGGAAAACAAACAGAAATTGCAGGGCATGATAAGTTACTGTTGCAGCCATGCTTACGGTATTTGAATGGTTAACATTAGTTAAGTATAACAATGCAACTACAACTAAAACTACCGGGATCACCAGCAATGCCATACATGAAATGGTTACAATAGATGTAACTAATAGCACACCCATTAGGTTCCACCATTCGTTTTTAATCAATTGAAACCCGCGCCTGAAAGCATTTGACAAACTTTCATTCTCCATTACCATTACAGTTATGATCAGCAAGTTTACAGGCAGTAAATAAATGCCGGGGATGAAACACATGAATGCACCCAGCGCGGTAAAAAGTGTCAATACTATTGCGCTGCCAAAAACCTTTAAAAAGTAATATTTAACATAGTCCCAAACTTCCTGAACAGTTGGCGGCTGGTTGCCTTTATCTAAATAAAATTTTATGTACGATAAGGACGTTAACATGCCGAGGGTGAAGTTGATATAACTAAATAGCAAGGTTACAAAATAGGTTACCGTATATATAGATTCTTCCTGCTGTTGTAATTCAAAGGTTTGTGTTTTACTTAAAATTGAAATTATAATACCTGCAACCCAAAATATGCCGCATATTGAAAAATACGATTTAAGTAAAGGGAAGATATTTTGCTTTAAAAAAATTACGCTATCGTCTACGACTTCGCCCTGTGTACGGCTTTGAGCTAACTTAATTTTCTGGCTCATTATTCTGACTGTTTGTTGTTGAAATTTTATGATGCAGATATAGCGGATACAATATCACGTACCACGTGATAAATGAAAATGAAACTAATAAAATACCCGCGCTAAGCCATACCGGCATTTCTGTATGTCGGGTAACAAAGCTTTCAAATATGGCGGCTATTACTACTATCGGTAAAATGCCTACTATTATTTTCATACCGTCTGACGCGCCTTTTTTTATGGATATGGCACGGCTAAAAGTAGTGGGGAACAATACACTTTTACCCAAAACTAAGCCTGCCGATCCAGCAATAATTATAGTTGATATCTCAAGTGTGCCATGGATCCAGATTACCAGTGTCGACTGCAAGCCGAGCCCTTTGCTAATAAATAAATATTCAAACGCACCCAGCATTAAACCATTGTTTAATAATATATATAAGGTGCCAAAGGCGCAAAAAATTCCGGTTACAAAGTTTAATACTGTTATATATAAATTATTTCTTGCTATAGCGTAAAGCATGGCAAAAGAGTCGCCGTTTTTATAAACCCCAAACGGATCGCCTTTGGCTATGTTGGCATTGGTCATGTTTACATAATCATCGCCCAGGATAAGTGATACAAAGGTTTTGTCGTATTTGGCGGATAATAAGCCCATCAAAAAAAACACGGTGAAAAATAAAAACGAGTACAGCAATTGTTTATGGTGCTTTTTAAACAGCAAGGGCAATTCAAACTTCCAAAAAAACAGTATCCGGTTTGTGTTTTCTTTTTTGTTCTTGTATATATCCTGGTGATAGCCTGTAGCCAGCTTATTTAAATATTCGGTAGTTTTAGATTTAGGGTAAAAAGTTTTGGAATAAGCCAGGTCATCTGTAATAATTATAAACCGTTCTGCAACATCATCCGGGGTAATGGCCGGCGTATTTTCATAGGTCTTCCATTTTTCGGTATTCTGTTTAATAAATACAGCCTCACGCATTGGTTTAAGTAGATTTTTTTTGTTAAAATAGCAACAAATATTTGATCTTTAAAGCAGAAGTACTTCTATTAACTAAATATATTTTTTGCACATGCAAATTGTAAAAATAACAACCACACAAAATATTGATATTGAATATGCTGTGGCCAGCTTAAGTGAAAGAATTGCTGCAAGATTTATTGACTATGCCATTTTTTTATCGGTATACGGGGTTATGACAGCCGCTTTAGTAGGGGTATATTCAGACCAACTTAATTCTCGCGGACCGGTGAGGCCTACCAAATTTGTAATAATGATTGGTATATGGCTGGGGTTTTGTGTTTTGTATGATCTTTTAACAGAGGTGTTTCTTAACGGGCAAAGTTTGGGTAAACGGTTTGTTAAAATAAAGGTAATAAGCCTTAACGGCACCAGGCCGGGCATTGGCCAGTATTTACTGCGTTGGTTTTTCAGGATAATAGATTTTGGACTTACTATGGGGGCAGCCGCTGTTGTAACGGTGACATTTTCTGATAAAAAACAACGCATTGGCGATATGGTAGCCGGTACAACGGTTATTAAAACAGCACCGTTAAACAGGTTTAGCGACCTGGTATTTCACAGCCCTGAAGAAGGCTATAAACCCACATATAAAGAAGTAGTACAATTGACAGATAGGGATGTTACACTGATACATGACGTGATCAGAAACTTTAGGATGACCCGTAACAGTAATTTGGTTTACCGTCTGGCATTGCGCATAAAAAAATACCTGAATGTTAATTATCCTGAAGAAATAAATGAATACCAATTTTTAGAGATCGTCCTAAACGATTATAATTCGCTTATTGCCAATAACGGCATCGATACTATTTAACTAATAGCGGTTTATTATTTTGAATAAATAAGAAGCAGTTATTAGCACCCCGGTAAACGTATATGCATAGCGAAAGAACAAAGGCGATTGTTTTGTGGCGGGTGCGATTTTTGCAGTTAATGCAATAATTACAGTAATTATAATTGGGATAGCCGCCGGGTACATATAAACACTTTGTTTTAAATTGCCCTGTAATAAAAATATCAGCGAACGTTGAAACCCGCAGCCCGGGCAATCTATGCCTGTCAGTTTTTTAAAAGGACAGGGTATTAAGTTATTTTGCAGCCATTTGATAACACTCAAATAGCTGCAAAATATCATATTTAATAACATTAATTAGCAGGGTCAATATCAAATGGCTTCTCATAATCGGCAGCGCCAAAGCCTTCTCTACCTTTAGGATCTGGTCCGTAATTATTATCACCCGGGGTGCCGTCTGTACAAGCCAGAATAAGGTTATAAATAGGTATTAAAATAAACCAGCCGCTTTTGTTTACATCGTGCATCCGCCTTACACCCACCGCAATGGAAGGGATTAATACGGCTAACGAGTAAATATTATACAAGCCCATAAAGCCAATAGCCTTTCCAATAACCATAAGAATAATTGAAATAATTAGGCTGAACAGTGCAAAATACCAATATTCGCTGCGCCTTGCACGGCCTGTAAACTGCGCGTAATTTTTAAGAACTGCTAAATAATAATTCATGTTTTTTGTTTTATAAGGTTTATGATAATTAATGCAACATACTAATAAAAAGCGAAATTAAAAATCTCATTTTATACTTATTTATGCTGCTGAAACGGGCTGTAATAAGTAAATTTGGCTGATGCAACGCGAACAACTCTCCGTATTTGACATGTTTAAAATAGGCATTGGCCCGTCAAGCTCACACACGCTTGGCCCGTGGCGTGCCGCCCAGCAATTTGTACAGGTTATTGAAGAACGCGCCTCGCTTAACGAGGTGACAGGTGTAAAAATATTACTATACGGATCACTTGCTAAAACAGGCAGGGGGCATGGTACCGATATTGCAGTGTTGCTTGGCTTAAGCGGTGACGACCCCGTAACCTTTGCGGTAGATCAGGTAGGGCCTAAAATAGATCAGATCAGAACCGGTCATAAACTGGTTTTGGGTGGCAAGCATGAAATAAATTTTACAGTAGATGAAGACCTGCTGTTCCTGTTTAATGAAAGCCTGCCTTACCATCCTAACGCCGTAACTTTTCAGGTATTTTTAAATACAGGTAAAGCTATATCAGAAACCTATTACTCTATTGGCGGTGGATTTGTAGTAAAAGAGGGCGAACAGAGCCAGCACAAGGCCGAGGTTGATCTTCCTTTCCCGATAGATACTGCCGGCGACCTGCTGCATTGGTGCAGGAAAACCGGGCTCAAAATATCGGAGGTAGTAACAGAGAACGAACTGGCCTGGCGCCCCGAACTGGAAACCCGCACCGGGGTGCTGAATATTTTTAATACCATGGCCGAGTGTATGTACCGCGGCAGCCATGCGCGGGGTAAGTTACCCGGCGGCTTAAATGTTGAGCGCCGCGCGGCAAAACTTAATAAACGACTTGCAGGCAATAATACATATAGTAATTTTGATGAGTGGGTTACCGCCATCCGTAAAACGGGCAGCAGTTTCCAAAATATTTTAGATTGGGTAAGCTGCTTCGCGTTAGCTGTTAACGAAGAGAATGCGTCGTTTGGTCGGGTGGTTACTGCGCCAACAAACGGAGCTGCCGGTGTTATACCCGCCGTACTGCAATATTATATTGTTTTTTGCGATGGCTATACTGATAAGCAGATCATCCAGTTTTTATTGACCGCGTCAGAGATAGGCTGTATTTTTAAGAAGGGAGCAACCATATCAGCAGCAATGGGTGGTTGCCAGGCAGAAATAGGCGTGTCGTCAGCAATGGCTGCAGCCGCTCTTACAGAGTGCTTGGGCGGTTCGCAGCGTCAGGTAATGATGGCGGCAGAGATCGCTATGGAGCATCACCTGGGCTTAACCTGCGATCCGATAGGCGGCCTGGTACAGGTGCCATGTATCGAGCGTAATACTATGGGCGCCATTAAAGCCATCACAGCATCACAACTGGCACTACAAACCAACCCGGATAACGCTAAAGTAAGTTTAGACGCAGTGGTAAAAACCATGTGGCAAACAGCCCAGGACATGAACTCAAAATATAAAGAAACAGCAGATGGCGGCCTGGCTATCAATATTCCGCTAAGCTTGCCCGAGTGTTAATTTGAGAGGGCTATTTCTTAAACAGCCTTACATCAAACACAAACGGATCAATGCTCTTGATCTTTACTTTCTTGAATTCAAGATGCCGGGGGTTAACCAAATAGTTATGATCACCTGCCACGGTTGCAGAAGGAACCTGTAATACCAAGTGCTCGTTTTTGCGGATAAAATCATTACCGATTGCCTGTGTCTCTTTCACAAAAGGATTGGTGTTCCAGTTTGCGGGCAGATCGTCGACATCAACTTTTTTAATGTCGTTTTCAGGCACGTTAATGGTTGCCATGAAATAGTTTATAGGGATGATACCTATGGGCACGTGAACGGCTATCTCAACTACAGCTAAAGCGCGCGACGCGGCCGTGTATAAAACAGCAACGCCTTTGCTATTCCAGCGGCCGCCGGTTTTTTCAGCACCGTACCCTGATATATCATTAATAAAAGCCTGCCTGCTAAGCCGGTAAACAATCATGCCAGTATGCCGTGTTCAATGCGGCCCAACTCATCATAAATTGAGTTAATGCCAAATGAGGTATCTAACAGATTTTTAGGCTTTACATTACCTAATGGCAGGCTTACGGTATCCATCCAGGTATAAAAGTTATCGGCTATGCCAAAAACAGCAATGCCTTTTTTATAAAGCAGCTCAATTTGCAAGATCCTTTCAGAGTAGAGGGGATCAAAAGATTTGTTCTCTTTTTTGTAGCGTTGTATGGTACGCTCAGAAAGATGCAGGTATGACGACCAATCTTCAAGATCAAAATGAATGTGATTTGATAGTTTGGTAAAGTAAGGAAATGGCACACCTTCTCTAACCATGTTGGTCAGATCAAAGCTATCCTCTTCGGGGAATATGTATTTTTTTTCTTTACTCATAACTTTTTACTTTGACATCTGTCATCAAATTTACGACATCTGTCTAAGATAAAAAAGTTTTTATTAAGTTATTTTGCATGTAATTTGGCTTTAACCAAAGGCAATAGCCGTTCTATCCACAATCCGTACATTTTGGCGGATGGGTGCAACCCATCTGGAGCAAGTAAACTGCCGTCAGACGCTGCCCGGCGAGATATATCGGTAATGTCCAGGTAATTCACATTTTCGTTGCTGCTTTCCGTTTTGTTGATCGCGTTAAACTCGTCTATCTCTTTAACGATCTGCGATAGCTGGCCGGCACTATTGTAACCTGCAAAGGGCGTAACGCTGTAATCAGGTATAGAAATAATAAACACTTTATCCTTATTACCGCCTGCAAATCTTATGGCGATATTTAGCAACGCGATGAAGTTTGATCTGTAAACACTTTGGTCGACGCCCCGAAACTGGTCATTAACCCCTATCAGTAGAGTAACAAGATCATAGGTTTGTGAGACCAAGCCGCTGTTATTAATGCCTTTTATCAGGTCATTGGTGGTCCAGCCGGTGGTGGCAATTATAGTTGGTGCACCCACCTTTAACGTGGCATTTAATTGTGCGGTTAACTGGTACGGAAATGACTGGTTTAACGGGACTGATTGCCCGATAGTATAAGAATCGCCAAGGGCAAGATATTTGAGCGAGTCTGGTTTAGCAACAACACCTGTTTTATTACCAGCTGATTGAACAGGGACTTTTTTAGCACAACCCGATAAAGCTGACAAGATCAGCAATGCAGAAAAAAAATCACTCATGATACCATATCCATATTGAATAATACGGAAATATGGTGTTGAAGGATTTTTTGAACTTTTTTAACGTCTATTTCTTTACCCAGCTCTTGCTGCATGGATGTTACGGCCTTGTCTTCAATGCCGCAGGGAATAATATTTTTAAAGTAAGACAGGTCATTATTTACATTAAATGACAGGCCGTGCATGGTAACCCACCTGCTACAGCGCACACCCATAGCGCTGATCTTACGTGCGCGGTTGTTATCAGCATCAAGCCACACGCCGGTATAGCCGGGATAACGGCCTGCAGTAATGCCAAACTCTGCCAGGGTAAGGATAATAGCTTCCTCTAACATGCGTAAGTACAGATGTATGTCTGTAAAGAAATTGTCGAGGTCAAGTATCGGGTAAGCTACAATTTGACCGGGGCCATGGTAGGTAATATCGCCACCGCGGTTAATGTGGTAATAGGTGGCGTCTTTTTCTTCAAGCCCCTTTTCGTCCAGTAACAAATGTTCGGGCTTGCCACTGTTGCCCAAAGTATAAACATGCGGGTGCTGGCAAAAAACAAGATAATTGGGTGTAGTTATCTCATCAGTCGGGCTATCGCCTGCAACTGCCAGCTGGCGGTTACGGATCTCCATTTTTAAAGCCACGGTACTCTTAAACAGTTCTTCCTGTTTTGCCCAGGCCTCTTTATAATCGATCAGGCCCCAATCCTGCACAATAACTTTATTATTCTTCATCTTATCCCTTTACGTAGCCAATCATGTAGTCTTCGTATTGCAAATATCCTACGGTGTAGTCAATTTTGATATCGCCCTTGGTTAAAATGGCATTAACCTGACCCTCGCCGACATAGGTGAATGGCTTAATTAAAATATCATCAATAAACGACACCTCTTTTTGCCCATGGCATTTATAAACAGCTTCTTTGGCACACCAGCAAGTATATAATTGCGATATCTTATTATCTTCCTGTATAAAAGACAATTCTTCGGGTAGTAAAAACCTTTCAGCTATCCGTTCAACCTTTTCTTTTATTTGTTCAATATCAATGCCAACCGGGCATTTTTTGCTGATCATCACAGCCGCATAATCAAACGAGTGGCTTAACGAGATATGGTAGGGCAGGGATACCAGGTAAGGTTTGCCATGTATGTCAACCTGGCAATCAATATATTCGTCTGTGCGCAGCATTTTGCGCAGCAACACGCGGGTACCCAGCCAGTGTAAATGGCGCTTGCCGTTACTTATCTTTTCAACAAAAGCTTTCTCCTCGTCATTTAATTGCAGCTGGTTATACAGGTCTTCTGCCTGCTCCTCAATTTTCCAGAGCGCAAATTCTGTGTCATCATCAACCCGTTGCCTGTAAGCTATAGCCATAAAAGTAAATTGCAAATAGTACGCAAACTTAGAGCAAATAATTCTAATTTTAGCCAAATTACCATTCTTGTTTTATGATACTGTCTGATAAGCGCATTCTTGAAGAAATTGATAAAGGCCACATTATAATTGAGCCTTTCAGACCGGAATGCCTGGGCACAAATTCATACGACGTACACCTGGGTAAATACCTGGCCACCTATCGCGACAGGGTGCTTGACGCCAAAGCTCATAACGAGATCGATAATTTTGAGATCCCGAAAGAGGGTTTTGTATTGCAGCCCAATACGCTTTATTTAGGCGTTACTGTTGAATATACCGAAACCCACAAACATGTCCCTTTTCTGGAAGGAAAATCAAGCACCGGCAGGTTAGGTATTGATATACATGCCACAGCCGGTAAAGGCGACGTAGGGTTTTGTAACACCTGGACACTGGAAATATCATGCGCGCAACCGGTTAGGATCTACGCCGGGATGCCTATTGGCCAATTGATATATTTTGTAGTTGAAGGGGATGTTGAAACAATGTATAACACTAAAGACAACGCCAAATACAATAACAAAACCACACGCCCTGTTGAGAGCATGATGTGGAAGAATACTTTCTGATAGAAACGCTTATTGAGTATTTGCCAGGGTAAACTTACTCCAGAAATCAACAGATTTTGGCGCGCCGCCTGATCCCTGATCGCCGCTGCCCTGGTTACCGTGACCACCACGACTGCCACCGCCAAATCCGCCTCCGCCTGCACCACCACGGCCACCGCCGCCTCCGCCACCACCTCTATGGCCGCCGCCTCTGCCACCCATGCCTTGTTGAGCGTCATCTCCTTCGCCTTCTTTTTTTGCGATAGGCTGCGGGCCGTTTATTTTGATATTGAACGCCCACTCGTTTTTCTTCAATTCGTCGGCGTGGAATAACGAAAGCGGGATCACTTCTTCATAAACTAATTCGCCATGGGTGTCATAATCAATAGCCACCCTGAAACCATAAGTATTTTGCAGTGAAAATACATCGTTCTCTACATCCTTAAAGCCATCGGCTTTTATTCTTTTAAGTTTAGTGAGACTTGCTTCGTATTTCTTTTCTTTGTCGGTGTTGTCTCCAAGCGACTCCGGGCTGTCTGCTTCCTGGAAAGGGAACGTTACACTGTACGACGACTTTTTACGTCCCTTGGTATCAATACCCAAAGTAACGCCCCATGATAATATATTGGCCTGCTCTCTCAGGTCGGATGTTTTTAAAACCAGGTACAGGTTGTCTTTGTCATTTGCCAAAGTATAATTAAGCTGAGTTTGGCTGTTAAAATAGTTGAGGCTGTCGCCCCACTCGGCAGCGCTGCCGTCAATGGTTACCTTTGCCGGGGCAGGCTTTAAATTTAATGTTTGCGCGTTGCATATATTTAAACAAAATAATTGCATAGCTGCAACAACAGCATAATAGGGGTATTGTATTTTCATGATCAAGATAGGGTAGATGTTAAACAAAACTTAAACAACATTTTAAGGTATTTATTATTGTTTTTAAGTAATTTTGTATCAACACATGTCAACTACAGAAACACAAGAACAAACCTTTACGCTTGAGGAGTTACTGGCGGGATTTAAAGAGTTACATCGTCTTATTTTATGGAACGATGATCATAACACCTTCGACCATGTTATTAACTGCATGATCAAATACCTTGACTATACCGAAAGCCAGGCCGAACGCATAGCCTGGAAAGTACATAACGAAGGTAAATGCGCCATATTGGAAGGCTCATTCACCGAGGTTGAAGTGTACCGCAAAATTTTGCAACAAGAAGGATTGACGGTGAGTGTGGATTGAGTTTAGTGATTAGAGGTTAGTTAATTAGAGATTAGGTTCGATTAATCAGCACATAAAAAGCCCTTGCAAAATCTGCAAGGGCTTTTGTCTTTTTCAAGCTATTTGGCCTAAGCCCTAATTAACTAACCTCTAATTAACTAACCAAATAATTCCACCCGTGTGTATCCGGAGCGTTGCCGTAGCGGATCGCATCAAGGGTTTTCAGTACTTTTTGTGAGAACTCGCGATTCTCCGGGGCAGTCAAAAAGTATTCTTCACCATTAGCAAAGATCGAACCTACCGGGGCAATGGTCGCTGCAGTACCCGCACCAAAAGCGTCGTTCAATTTACCGTTTCTGGCTGTCTCTATCAGTTCGTCAACAGAAACTTTACGTTCTTCAACCGGTACACCAAAATCATGCGCCAGTTGGATAACAGTGTCTCGGGTAACACCATCAAGTATAGTATCCAGTGCCGGTGGTGTAACTACGGTTCCGTCAATCACAAACATCGCGTTAGCGGCACCCATTTCTTCAATGTATTTATGCTCTTTGGCATCGGTCCATATCAACTGGTCAAAACCTTCTTCGGTTGCTTTTTTAGCCGGAAACATTGAACCGCCGTAGTTGCCTGATGATTTGGCAAAACCCATACCACCTTCGGCCGAACGGGTGTAGTGCGTTTCGATCTTAACGCGCAACGGTTTAGTGAAATACGGGCCAACAGGGCAAAGTAAAACTATATATTTATAAGTTTTTGACGGCGCTACGCCCAGGTATTGGTCGGTAGCGAACATAAACGGCCTGATGTATAAAGAGTGTCCCGGCGCGCCTGGGATCCAGTCGCGGTCAACGTCAACAATAGCGGCTAAGCTTTGCAAGAAAACATCTTCAGGAATGGTAGGCATACACAGGCGCTCTGCCGATTTGTTAAAACGTTGCGCATTCTTGTCCGGGCGAAAAATGGAAACTTTTCCGTCGGCATGTTTGTAAGCTTTTATCCCTTCAAAAAATGATTGGCCGTAGTGTAAAGCAGATATACCGGGGCTGACCGTAATTTCTCCATAAGGAACAATTTCAAAGTTTTTCCATTCGCCGTCGCTGTAATCAGCAACCAGCATGTGGTCAGAAAAAGTGCGTCCAAAAACCAGGTTGCTAAAATCCGTTTCTGCTAAACGCGATTTGCTTGTTTTGGTGATTTTGATGTCCAGAGTATCAGTCATTGCTTTGTGTATTATAATAATTCAGGGAGTGCAATTTACCTAATTTACAGCATGTTTAACAACCGAAAACCAAATTTATTATGCATGCAGAATATTATTTTGCATAAGTATGACATAAAATTATCAAACTAAGAAACGGATTTATAAGCCAAATTTAAATTTTGATAATAAGTGCTGCCTACCGGAAGTATTGCCCCGCCCACCAGTAATTGGTGCCTTTCAATCTTATCAATTTTAGCTACCGCCGCTATAAATGAACGGTGTACGCGAATAAATTTATCTGCCGGCAGGATATTTTCAACCTCGGTTATTGTCATGCGAGACAGGATGGTTTTATCAGCCAGAACAAAGGTTACATAATTGCCCGTAGCTTCAAGATAACAGATGTCGGCAAAATTAACCTTTACCTGCTCGTAGCCTGTTCTCAGGAACAGGTAGTCTTTTTTTTCGGAATGGTTATTTCTAAGCGTATGGATCTCGTTAGCTTTATTGCAGGCTTTTAAAAATCGCGCGAACGAAAAGGGTTTCAACAGGTAATCAACCGCGTCCAGTTCAAAACTCTCAACAGCGTGTTCAGAATATGCTGTAGTAAATATTACCATTGGTTTCTTACCAAGGCTGTTAAATAATTCAATACCGGTAATATCGGGCATTTTAATATCCAGGAAAAGCAGGTCGACCGGTTGTTGCTGCAGGTGTATAATAGCCTCGAAAGCATTAGTGAAACAGGCTTGCAGGTTAAGGTAAGGTACCTTACCGGCATGCGACCGTACCACTTCTAAAGCCAGGGGTTCATCATCAATAGCTATAGCGGTTAACATTTAATTTGGTTTTAAAAGTTCAGGATCAATATTCAATAATAGTGATTTACGCTGTGAGGTTGATAACTAAATGAATAAAAAATTCCCGGGCGCTTTCATGGATGACCAGGTCATGATTCCCGGGATAAACTAACTCCAGCCGTTGCGCTACGTTTTCTAACCCTATACCGTTGTTATCGCGCTCTGGGTCATTGTTCTTTTTTTGATGTTTGCTGTTATGCACGTCAAAAAATAATTGTGTTTCATCCGTATGCAGGCTGATCTTGATATGCGACGGTTCCTGTAAGCTGATGCCATGTTTAAACGCATTCTCAACAAAAGGGATAAGCAGCATAGGGGCAATCTGCAGGTAATTTAACTGTTCGGCAATGATGGTCTCTATTAAAATATCCGGCGATGTTTGCACACGTAATTGCTGCAGGTCTATATAGTTTTTAAGGTATTCCACCTCGCGTGTAAGCGATATTTTATCCCGCTGGTTTTCCTGTAGCATAAAGCGCATCATGTCGCCCAATTTTTGAATACCCTCACCGGTACGGCCGGCGTTTTCCTGCAGTGCGGTACCGTAAAGTGTATTTAAAGCATTAAATAAAAAGTGCGGGTTAATTTGCGACCGCAAGAAATCAAGATTGGCTGATGATTGGCCCAGCGCGGTTTTTAAACCTGTCAGTTCGGCGGTGCTTTTTTGCCGGTTTTCATAAATATACCAGGCAGCCGGTGCTACTAAACCTAACTGTATAACTGCATTTATTGGTATAATAAATTGAATGTAATGTGGTGTTTGGAATACATAACGGAATAGCCAAACCAATAGAAGTATTATAATTGCTGTAGCCAATCCCATCCCAATAAAATAATGCCGAATTTTTTTACCATCGGCTTTTAAAGAGGGGATAAGTACTAATGATGAAAACGCGTAAAGCATAATACTTACCGATGCTACATATTTCCAGCATAGCATGACCGGGTTTGAAAATTGCCCGATATATAAAATAGAAAATACAATAAACCAGGTTATGCAGATCACAAAGCAATCGCGAAGCGCCAGTGCTTTTACAGGTTGTACATCAAGGCCGACAATGTTTTTAAGCAGTATGTCAGGGTTGTATTTTACAGAACAATAGGCGCAGTATAGGGCAAAATAAGGTAGGATATTTATAAAGTTTTTGGCAAACAGGTTAATATAAACAGCCTGGTGATCATCAGTAGGGTTATTAATATTATTAAAAAGGTAAGCTTTTAACCAGGTTTCGGTAACACCATAAGCTGTAGCTGCAATAACAAACAATAAAAATACAAGTACAATATTTAAGGTGATTTGTACCCGGTTGGCAATGTTTTTAATGATAACAAAGTGCAGCAACAGGTAGCTGAAATAAAGAACCAGGAAGCGGCATAATGATGGTACGAGGTAATTGCTAATGGGCGAATAAGTAAGCCCGCTATTGATAAAGTCATAGGCCGGCATTGTATTTGGGTCATATTCGGCAACGTATTTTAGTAGATCAAATACTGAAATGGCCAAAAACAGGCTTACTAAAATAACCTCGATCTTATTGATAATGGATGTGGCCTGCGGTGTTTCCATAAATTATATTGACTAAATATAGCGCAATATAATTGCATGCCCGCAAACGGGTAAAACAAATGGGACGAAACCAATAAACAAAGGGATGAATAATAAGATGAGAAACCTTTACCCGGCCTCTCAGGCAACATTTGCTTTATGCTAATATCCGCAACAGTTCATTCAATTCATCAACTTTTTCTGACGAGCCTAAATGCTCATACGAACTGATGAGGTTGCGCAATACGCGCCTGATGATGTCTGTGTTTGAACAGGGCTCATAAAACTGCTTATCGAAGCTGAGGTTAAGCTGTTTTAAAAACATATCCACATCGCGGCGGCCAAAAATAAGGCCCTTGTTAAAGGCATTTATGTAGAATAGTATACCACTTTCAAATTCGCTTTCTTTACTTTCGTCAAGATAGGCCAATATAAAATGCTGCGGTAGGTTTACGCCGTGCACCGGGATATCCAGCTTTTGCGCAATTACAGAATAAATAATGGCCAGCAAGATCTGGTTACCTTTTTTTGTTTCCATTACCTGGCTCAGGTAGCTGTTTTGCGGATCCTGGTGATTGGCGGTATTACCGCTAAAGCCATACATATGATAAAAAACATGGTTGATCAGCTTAATCTGTTCAACCGGGCTGGCCTCGTTCATCATCTGGATCCAGATATCGCGTTTAATGGCTTCTATCTGGTTAATTATCTTTTGCTCGTCAAGGTCAGGGTATTGGTAACGGTTGATGATCAGGATGCCTTGTAACAAGTCAAAAGCACCTCCCTGGTACCAAAGCTTAAGGTCATTTTTTACAGTACCAAACTGGATCTCATGCACCAGGTTGGCTATGCGTTCCTGCTGAATGGCGTCAAAAGCCTGTTCAAAAGCCGACTCGAGATGCTCTATAGCCTCTATGCCGTACGACAATAATTTTTCGTGAACATGGCTGTATATTTCCGGATCGGGATCATCCAGCAGGCGTATCAATGAGTTAACTTCAGTCAGATTTATCATTATGTACTGCTAAAATACAAAGGTTTATATAATTTTACAACCATGTTTAATATAAGGTTTGCTAAAGATTACCTGTTATACCGCCTAAAAGCCAAAAGCAGGCACGGCCTGCATTCGCCATTTGTATATCGCCTGGTTGATAAAGTTATTTACGATTTCGATGCCCAAAAAGTATACCAGACGGTTGAAAACATCCGTAACGGTTTGTTAAATGACGATAGAATGATCACCATAACAGATCTTGGGGCCGGATCGCATGTAAACAATAACAAACAAAAACGGATAGCCGATATTGCTAAAAACGCCTTGAAACCGCCGCGGCTGGCGCAACTGCTGTACCGCTTGGTGGCCGACTTGCAACCTGCCAATATTATTGAACTGGGCACTTGTTTGGGCACAACCTCTATTTACCTGCAACAAGCCGCGCCTTCTGCTAAAGTTTACACGCTTGAGGGCTGCCCCGAAACGGCCAAAATAGCTAAGGAAAGCTTTAAAAAAGCGGCGCTTAATAACATTGAACTGATAACCGGCAACTTTGATGATACGCTACCCGGCGTAATTGACGGACTGGATAAACTGGATTTTGTGTTTATAGACGGCAATCATCAAAAAGACGCTACCCTTAAATATTTTGAATGGTGCCTGCCAAAGGTACATGAACATACACTGCTGATATTTGATGATATATACTGGAGCGAAGGTATGAAAGAAGCCTGGGCGGAGATTAAAGCGCATCCGCAGGTAACTGTAACTGTCGACTTGTTTTGGATAGGGTTGGTGTACTTTAGAAAAGGACAGGTTAAAGAGGATTTTGTGATCAGGTTTTGACGAGTGGATTTGCAGGTATGCAAATGTGCGGATGTGCAGATAATCCCTACGTGTCATCTCGAACAACGGGAGAGATCTATGCAAGACAGGTTGGCTACATGCACGTGTATAGATTTCTCACTCGTTCCCTGCCCACCGGCAGGCGGGCTCGTATCGAAATAACAACTAAGGAATTTAGAACGCCTGCCCCAACCCGATATAAAAGCCGCTTTCGCGTTTTTCGCCGGTTGGTTTTTGGCCGATGCCGTAATCGGCGCGTAGGCTAAGGCCTTTTTCAACGTCAAAGAAGTAGCGCAGGCCGCCACCCAAATCAGGTTTTAAGGCCTGGAAGGTAAATGCCGAGTGGAACACTTCGCCCGTACCTGCAAAGCCAACCACCCCAAAACGTTCGCTCAGGCGATATCTCAGTTCAGCTTGTCCGGCAAGGTAGTTACGGTCGCGGTAACGGCCTTCGTAATAGCCGCGCATCATTTCGTCGCTGCCCATCTGTGGCAATAAATAAAACGGCGAGCGGCCGCCGGTCAGGCTTTGTTCCTGCACATCAAGCCCCAGAACCAGTTTCTTTGCCAGCAGGAAAAATTGCGAATATTCTATGTTAAAGAATCCGCCCTGATAGATGTTGTTGCCAAAAACGCCCTGCATGATATTGTAGTAGGCGTTAACAACCATGCCTTTGGTGGTGTAGGTGTTGTTGTTACGTGTATCGTAAATAAAACTTGGGCCCACGTACACAAAGCTGCCGCCGGTACGATCCTGAACCAGCGGGCTGGTGTCAAAAATCCCTGTCGGGTCTGCGCTTTTAAAATCATATTTATAACCGCCGCCCACAAAACCAAAATATATGTTATTGGCAATCAGTTTTTGCGCCTCAAGGGTTAAGCGGTAACGTTTCTGGCCCAGGTTATCCGCGTCGGCCTTATGGGTGTTGTTGCCGATCCCGTAAAAATCTATCGGGAAATCTATCCGGCTAATTGACGCATAATAGTGATAGGTATTTTGCGGCGACCAGTAGGTAGTACTTAAGTTCAACCTGTTTTGGCCCTTGGTGGTAACTGTCGCGTAAGCATAAATGTTAGATACCCGGGTTTCGTGATGCAGGGTATCGGCATAAAAAGAATACAGCCCGGCACCTCCAACCTCAACACCCGTTTCGGGCGCCGACGACAAGATAGGCAAAACCACAAAGCTGCTGCGCTTGCTGGTATCCTTTTCAAAATACATTTTACGGATAAATTTGGGGATGAGCTGCTGCCCGAAAGCCGGTACAAAACTTTCAGCAATTAGGGAAGTGATAAGGATTACTAAAAGTTTTTTCATATGTATTTTAACGGGCCTAAGATAAACTTAAAGGGGCAGTTATTAATGGACTATAAAAATTTTTCACACCGGTGTTACTGCTCTTGCGGGTAGTAAAAAGAGGCGTTTTTCAAGTATCAATACTTATACCGGTAGTAATTTTTGCCATTTATCGGGTATCATGCGTTTTGCCGGTAGTAAAAATTGCTGTTTTTCGGGCATCGGGGTTAATGCCGGTAGTAATGTTTTTGTGTAATATGCTGTAAAACAGGAATTTGATTTAAAATATCAAAGAACGAATGTAATATTTTGATTTTTTGCGATGTGAAAATAAGTCGCATTTTTTGGCAGGCTGATTAGCCTGTGAGATTTGGATTTGTTTAAAGATACGAAAAAATTGGTAGTTAAATGGTGGTGGTGTTTACTCACCCCGACTTCGTTTCACTCGTCGACCCTCTCTTCGCCTTTGGCGGAAAGAGGGTTGTTAATTGATGGTAGACATTCAAAGCCCTCTTTCTCGCTTGCGAAAGAGAGGGCCGACCAGCGGAGTCCCGATAGCTATCGGGATCGGGCTGAGTCACTACCTCTATGTTAACATTTAAAATTTAAAATTCCGTTATCATCAAAATACCTACTTTTGCGGCATTAATCAGAAATGTACAGACATGAGCACAACTAAAGGACCCGTATCCCAGTTTATTGAGAAAAACTACCTGCACTTTAATGCTGCCGCTTTAATGGATGCCGCCAAAGGCTATGAAACCCATTTGCTTGAAGGCGGAAAAATGATGGTAACACTTGCCGGCGCCATGAGCACCGCCGAACTGGGTATTTCATTGGCCGAGATGATCCGCCAGGATAAAATAGCTATTATTTCATGTACAGGCGCCAACCTTGAAGAGGATATTATGAACCTGGTTGCGCACTCACACTACAAACGTGTACCAAACTATCGTGATCTGAGTCCGCAGGATGAGTGGGACCTTTTAGAGAACCACTACAACCGTGTAACCGATACCTGTATCCCTGAGGAAGAAGCTTTCCGCAGGCTGCAAAAGCATATCCATAAAATATGGAAAGATGCTGACGATAGCGGCGAGCGTTATTTCCCGCATGAATACATGTACAAAATGCTGTTAAGCGGCGATCTGGAACAATATTATGAAATAGACCCTAAAAACTCATGGATGCTGGCCGCAGCTGAAAAGAACCTGCCTATTGTAGTACCGGGCTGGGAAGACTCGACCATGGGTAATATCTTCGCGTCGTACGTGATCAAAAACGAGATCAAAGCCGTTACCATGAAAAGCGGTATCGAATATATGGCATGGCTGGCAGACTGGTATGTAAAAAACTCGTCAGGCAAAGGCATTGGCTTTTTCCAGATAGGCGGGGGCATAGCCGGCGATTTCCCGATATGTGTAGTGCCAATGCTGTACCAGGATATGGAAATGCCTGAAATTCCGTTCTGGAGCTATTTCTGCCAGATATCTGATTCAACTACATCATACGGCTCATATTCGGGTGCCGTACCAAACGAAAAGATAACCTGGGGCAAGCTGGATATCCACACGCCAAAGTTTATTGTTGAGAGTGATGCAACCATTGTTGCGCCGCTGATTTTTGCCTGGTTGCTGGGGCAATAAGCCACCTTGGTATCCCACCTTCATCGGGTGGTGCATAAAGTGTTATTGTGACACTATATAATAGAGATAAAATAGAAATGACAACCTTATACGGGTTGTCATTTCTGTAATATTAATATTTAACTGACTATCAGAGTAATAAAAACCCGCTTAATTTTGCAAATAAAATGCCAATTCTTATTTATTTAGAATAATTATAAATTAGTTTTACTGTCATTTATTTGTCAGCGATTATTTAATAAATTATACTTTTGTGACTGAAAAATTAGAGAAAAGCCGAGGCCATAACTCATCTTTCACAATACTATACAAATAACTATTTAGCATCAATACAACTTTATGAGAAGCATCTCATTAATTTTTAAACAATTCTCAAGGTCAGTTTTACTGCTTGCCTGTTTTACTGTTTGGGGAATTTCTGCTAAGGCGCAAGGCGACGCTGCAAAAGGCGAAGCCACATTCAAGTCTGCCGGTTGTACCGGGTGTCATAAGATAGACACACGTATGACTGGTCCGGCATTAGGCCCAACCCTGGCATCAGAAACTGATGACAAATGGATAGCCAGCTGGGTACACGATAGCCAGGCATTGGTAAAAGCAGGTGACAAAAAAGCAGTAAAAATATTTACTGATTTTGGTCAGTCTGTGATGCCATCGTTCCCAAGTTTATCTGACGGGGACGTTGCAGATATCGTAGCTTATGTACGTGCAGACTGGAAAAAGATCCAGGATGATAAAGCTAAAGCTGCTCCTGCAGGTGGTGCTGTTGCTGAAGATAAAGGCCCAAGCGATTTAGTTGTTTACGCGCTGATTGGTGTGATCGTGATCGCGCTGATCATTATCCTGGTATTAAACAGGGTTACAGCAACTTTAGAGCGTTTGTTAGGCAGCAAAAGATTATTGCCTGAAGAAGCTGTAGTTGCTGAAGGTGCTGCAGTTGAAGCTGACAAATACGCGCTGGTAAAGCGGATCTTAAAAAATAAAAAATTAGTATTCTTTATCATTTTCTGCGGTACCATTGCCATGGGCAGCTGGACATGGGTAGCTTTATGGAACACTAACGTGCACCAGGGTTACCAGCCGGTACAGCCTATTAAATTCCCGCATGATCTGCACGCCGGAGTAATGCAGATCCAGTGCCAGTATTGCCACTCGGGCGCGTTCAAATCTAAGAATGCTTCAATACCGTCATTAAACGTTTGTATGAACTGCCACAAGGTTGTTAAAACCGAATCGCCTGAGATCCACAAGATCTATGACGCTTTGGGTTACGATCCGGCAACTCAGAAATATGATAGCCTGAAAGCAAGGCCTATCCAATGGATCCGTATCCACAACTTACCTGACTTTGCTTATTTCAATCACTCACAACACGTTAAAGTTGGCGGTATCAAATGTCAGCAATGCCACGGCCCTGTTGAGACCATGAAAGAGGTTTATCAATATTCACCATTAACAATGAAATGGTGTATACAGTGCCACAAACGCACAGACATTAATATGAAAGGCAACGCTTACTACGAAAATATGATAGCGGTTCACGACCTGATTAAAAAAGGCGTGAAAGTTACACCTGCGCAATTGGGTGGTATAGAGTGCGGCAAATGCCATTATTAATATAACAGAACTTAGCATTACAGTTTATACTATAGCTTAAATGGATAGCAATAAAAAATACTGGAAAGGTTTAGAAGAGCTAAACAACACCCCAGAATTTGTTGAGAAAAATAAACACGAATTCGGGGAGCCTATTCCTATTGAAGACGTTTTGAGCGGAGAAGGTTTATTAGGAAAAACCCCTCGTCGCGACTTTTTAAAGGCGGTGGGCTTTGGTGTGGGCGCGGTTACCCTGGCAGCTTGTCAGAAAGTACCTGTACATAAGTCTATTCCTTACTTAATTAAGCCGGAAGAGGTTACCCCGGGTGTAGCCAACTACTATTCTTCAACTTATGAAGGCCACGCTATTTTGGTTAAAACCCGCGAAGGCCGCCCTATTAAAGTTGAAGGTAACCCGAATGACCTTTTAGCTAAAGGCGGATTAAGCGCGCAGGCACAATCATCAGTATTAGACCTGTATGATGTTAGCCGCGTACAAGCCCCATTATTAAACGGCGAAGGAAAAGAGTGGAGCGATCTTGATGATTATGTTAAATTAGAGCTTGCTAAGATCAAAGATTCAGGCAAGAAAATAACTATCGTATCTTCAACCATCAGCAGCCCTTCAACATTAGCTGTAATTGCTGATTTTATTACCGAATACCCAACCGCTAAGCACGTAATGTACGATGCGGTATCTTATACAGGTATTATACAGGCTAACCAAAACAGCTTTGGTAAAGCGGTATTGCCGCACTACAATTTTGATAAAGCAGACGTTATTGTAAGCTTCGGCGCTGATTTCCTGGGTACCTGGATCTCCGGCGAAGAGTTTACCCGCCAGTACGTATCAAACAGGAACAACAAATCGCTGCAGGCTAAGAAAATGTCACGACATATCCAGTTTGAAACCGGTATGAGCCTGACAGGTACCAACGCTGATAACCGTTATCCGTTAAAACCTTCTGAAGAAGGTGTTGCTTTAATTAACTTATACAACGCTATTACCGGTACTACTTTACCGGGAAGCAAAAAATTAGCGGACAACGCTACAAATAATGCCATTACCCTTGCCGCTAAAGAATTAGTTGCAGCAAAAGGTAAAGCCCTGGTAGTAGCCGGATCAAACGATGTTGCTACGCAGGTACTGGTTAACGCCATCAACGCTGCATTAGGTAGCTACGGTACTACTATTGACCTGGATAACAATTCAAATCAATACAAAGGTAATGATGCTGACCTGGCAGAGTTTATCAACGAAGCTAAATCAGGCGCGGTTGCAGCAGTAATATTCTTGGACGCTAACCCGGTTTATGATTACTATAATACAAAAGAGATAACAGAAGCGCTTTCTAAAGTGCCTTTGAAAGTAACTTTTGCTGCAAGTCTTGACGAAACAGCTGCTTTAAGCACCGCTGTTGCGCCTAACCACCATTATTTAGAGTCATGGGGTGATGATAGCGCTATTGCAGGTTACCACACCGTATTACAGCCAACCATTAACCCGGTTTACAATACCCGCCAGGCAGAAGAAAGCTTATTGATATGGAGCAACAATGCCGTTAAAACTTATTATGACTACGTTAGAAATAACTGGGACAAGAATATTTTAGCATTAGGTGGTTTATCAGGCCAAAAAGGCTGGGAAACTTTATTGCAAACTGGTTTTGTTAAAGCAGCCGCTAAACCGGCAGGTTCATACGCGTTTAGCCGTGATCTGAATGCTGTTGCACAAACCATTTTGACCCAAAGTGCAGCTTTAGTTGCCTCTGGTGATAAAGCATACGAGTTACATTTATACCAAAGCTCAGCTATCCGCGATGGTAAGCATGCAAATAACCCTTGGTTACAAGAGTTGCCTGATCCGGTATCAAAAGTTACCTGGGATAACTTTGCAGCCATGTCACTTACCGACCTTAAGAAATTAAATTTACAGGAAGGTGATGTGATCACTATCGACGCTAACGGTACTTCAATAGCTTTACCTGTGTTATTACAACCGGGCCAGGCAGAAGGAACCATATCAGTAGCGGTAGGTTACGGCCGTGTTAAAGGCGGCGCGGTAATTGAATCAGGCATTGGTAAAAACGCTTTCCCGCTGCATAGCTTCCGTAACGGTACGGTACAAACTAACGCGGTTGCAAAAATTTCTCCGACAGGCGATCAGATCATCCTTGCTCAAACACAAACTCACCACTCATACGAGGGACGTAGTGTTATCCGCGAAGCTTCATTTACTGAATACAAGAAAAATCCTTACAAAAACAGCGGTAAGGATGGCGAACATAAAGATTACAAGAGCTTATGGGAAAATTACGATAGACCTACCTACAACTGGGTTATGGCTATCGACCTGAACGCCTGTACCGGTTGCGGTGCCTGCGTGGTAGCTTGTAACGCCGAAAATAACGTTCCGGTTGTTGGTCGTGACGAGGTACGCCGCCGTCGTGAGATGCACTGGATCCGTATTGACCGCTACTACAGCTTTAACGAAGACGGAAAGAGCGTTACAGAAGAGCACGAAATTGACAAGCTGAAAAATGTGAACAATGTATCTGTTGTGCACCAGCCAATGCTTTGCCAGCACTGCGACCACGCACCTTGCGAAACCGTATGCCCGGTATTAGCTACCGTTCACTCGTCAGAAGGTTTAAACCACATGGCTTATAACCGTTGCGTAGGTACACGTTATTGCGCTAACAACTGTCCGTTTAAAGTACGCCGTTTCAACTGGTTTAACTACTGGAACGATTCACGTTTTGAAAACTACCTGGCAGAACAACATACACAATTGGTATTGAACCCTGATGTAACTACACGTTTCCGTGGTGTTATGGAAAAATGCTCAATGTGTATCCAACGTATCCAGGCAGGTAAACTACAGGCTAAAATTGAAAAACGCCCTGTTAAAGATGGCGATATCAAAGTGGCTTGCCAACAAACCTGTTCTGCAAACGCGATAGTTTTCGGTAACGGAAATGATCCGGACTCTGAAGTATCAAAAGCACTAAGGAGCGAAAGAACATACTACGTTCTTGAAGAATTAAACGTACAGCCGGGTATTGGTTACCAGGTTAAGGTTAGAAACACAACTGAATCAGAAGCTTAATTTTTACAATAGCTATATAATATGGCATCTCATAAAGAATCAATAATAAGGGAACCGTTAATTACGGGTAAGGATATAACCTATGCCCAAATTACGGATGACGTTTTGCGCCCTGTTGAAAATAAACCTAATAAAGCCTGGTGGATCGGTTTTACTTTTGCATCATTAGGCGCTTTGCTTTGGGTGTTTGCAGTAAGCTGGACATTTTGGTTTGGTATAGGATCATGGGGTTTAAATAAAACAGTAGGCTGGGCCTGGGACATCACCGGTTTCGTGTGGTGGGTAGGTATCGGTCACGCCGGTACGCTTATCTCTGCGGTATTATTGTTATTCCGTCAAAAATGGCGTAACTCAATCAACCGCTCTGCCGAGGCGATGACGATCTTTGCGGTAATTTGCGCCGCTACTTACGTAGTATCACACATGGGCCGTCCATGGATGGCATTATATTGCTTGCCATTACCTAACCAATACGGATCATTATGGGTTAACTTTAACTCACCGCTTATCTGGGATGTATTTGCGATCTCTACTTATTTCTCGGTATCATTGGTATTCTGGTATACAGGTTTATTGCCTGATATCGCTACCATCCGCGACCGTGGAACAGGTTTATACCGTCGTATCTATTCTGTTCTTTCTTTCGGATGGACAGGATCAGTAAAAACATGGCAGCGTTTTGAAACCGTGTCATTGATATTGGCAGGTGTTTCAACTCCACTGGTACTTTCAGTACACACCATTGTATCCATGGACTTTGCAACTTCGTTAGAGCCGGGATGGCACACTACCATCTTCCCTCCATACTTCGTTGCGGGTGCTATCTTCTCGGGTTTCGCCATGGTACAAACACTATTGCTGGTTACCCGTAAGGTATTAGGTCTTGAGAACTATATCACCATGTTCCACATCGAATCAATGAACAAGATCATTCTTGTAACAGGTTCGGTAGTAGGTGTGGCTTATATCACTGAGTTCTTTATCGCTTACTACTCTGGCGGCGAATACGAGCAATATACATTCTTAAACAGGTTTATTGGTCCGTACTGGTGGGCAGCATGTATGATGTACGGCTGTAACGTGTTAATGACCCAGGTAATGTGGTTTAAAAAGGTACGTACCAATATCCCAATGTCATGGGTGTTGTCAATCATTGTAAACATCGGTATGTGGTTTGAGCGTTTCGTGATCATCGTAACCTCATTACACCGCGATTATATCCCTTCAAGCTGGGCTATGTTTTACCCAACCTGGATAGATGTTTCAGTATTCATCGGATCAATAGGCGTATTCTTTACTTTATTCTTATTATTTATCCGCGTATTGCCTTCAATAGCAATGGCCGAGGTTAAATTACTACTGAAAGAACAAAGCGAGCAAGCTAAGTTGGAACAAATTAAAGACGGACATCTTGATCCGGAGCAGGTTGAATTCTACAAAAACTCATTGAAGAAATTTGATAGTGTTGATGTATCAGTATATGAAAACGTATAAACTATGAGCAGCACCAAATATATATTAGGCCTTTTTGACGATCCGGATGAAATGATGCACGGTATCGACAAACTACAGAAAAATAGCATTCCTATTTATGATGTATATACGCCAATGCCAATACACGGTATTGAGGCAAAATTAGGTATTAAAGATTCACGTTTAGGTTATGCGGCATTTATGTTTGGCTGCCTGGGTGGCACAACCATATTTACCATGGTGTACTACTTCCTGGTGCATGACTGGCCAATGAACATTGGTGGTAAACCTCACTTCGCTGTTCCGGATTTTATCCCGGTTACATTTGAGTGGTCGGTATTATTTGCTTCATTTGGTATGGCCTTTACATTTTTTTACTCAACGCATCTTTTCCCGGGCCGTGCACCAAGGGTAATGGACCTAAGGGCAACTAACGACAGGTTTGTTATAGCTATTGACGCTAAAGGAAACACCCCGCACGAAGACATTACAAGCTTGCTTAAAGAAGCAGGAGCAGTTGAAATTAAGCATAACGACAGAAAATATGTTAGCTATGAATAAGTTTAGAATATTGGGTATTGCGGTTGTTACCATTGCTGCATCGATAGTTACTACGTCATGCAATGATAAGAGAAGCACCGGATGGGAATATGCCCCCAATATGTATGAAAAGATCGCTTTTGATCCGGATCAGAAAAATCCGAATTTTAAAGATGGTAAAACAGCACAGTTACCACCGGCAGGTACTACCCCTGTAGGTTTTACAAGATTTGATTATCCAAAAACTACAGAAGGATATAACCAGGCCAGCATTGAGGTAAAAAGCATATTATTTAATACTTCAAAAAACATTGAAGATGGTAAAGCTTTATTCATGACCTTTTGCTCGCCATGCCATGGCAAAACCGGGCAAGGTGATGGTACAGTGGTAGCACATGGTTTCCCGGCGCCGCCATCATACTCTAAAGGACAATCATCACGGGGTGGTGCAATGAAAGATTTAACCGATGGTAAGATATATCATACAATTACTTACGGCTTAAACGCTATGGGTTCTTACGCTTCACAGCTTTCGCCAGAAGAACGTTGGAAAGTAGTAATGTATGTTCACCATTTACAAACTTTATAAGAATTGAGATTAATGGAAACTAATAATAGTTTTAACGAACAATTTGAATTTAGCGGTAAGCTAAAAACTTACAGCTTGGTTGCTATTGTTGTAGGTATTGTAGCAATAGCGTTAGGATTTTTCCTTAACACAGAGCGCGAATTTGCAAACTTATTGCTATGCGGGTACTACTTTACTTGTGTGTGTATAGCAGGTGTATTCTTTTGCGCACTGCAGTATGCAGCGCAGGCAGGATGGTCGGCATCAATATTAAGGGTGCCCCAGGCGTTTGCTAAGGTATTGCCTTATGCAGCTGCCATATTAATATTGGTTGTAGCGTTGGGTATTTTTACACCGCAACAAGTTATTACAGAAGAAGGCCATCAAACTATAAAAGGTACAATGCTTTATAAAGAGTGGGCTCCGAAAGAGATCACCACTAAAGGCAGCGAGGCTTACAATGCAGTTATTGCAGGTAAATCTGGTTACTTAAATATCCCTTTCTTCTTTGTCCGCATGGCATTTTACCTGATTGCTTATAGCATACTTGGTTTAATGCTGGTAAAATACTCAAACAACGAGGATGAGTTGGGTGGTATGTTCAATTACAAGAAGAGCTTTAATATCTCTGCCGCTTTCTTAGCGATATTTGGTTTTACAGTTCCTTTATTCGCGTTCGATACCATCATGTCTTTAGACGCGCACTGGTTCTCAACCATGTTTGGCTGGTATAACTTTGCTGCCTTATGGGTAAGCGGTTTATCGGTGATCACCTTATTGCTTATTTCATTGCGTAAACAAGGATACTTTACCTGGGTTACTGTAGATCATTTACACAACCTTGGCCAGTTAATGTTTGGCTTCTCTATCTTCTGGACTTACCTGTGGTTTGCACAGTTCCTGTTGATCTATTACGCTAACATACCTGAAGAAGCAGCTTATTTCTACAAAAGATGGGAGCCTGAGTTCCAACCTTGGTTCTGGTTAAACATAGTAGTAAACTTTTTAGCACCATTCTTAGTATTGATGGCCCGCGATTCAAAACGTGCAGTGCCTGTACTAAAAACAGCTTGTATCATTTTAATATGTGGCCACTGGCTTGATTATTATATCATGATCATGCCTGCTACTGTAGGCCCTAAAGGCAGAGGTTTTGGTGTACAGGAAATAGGAACATTTTTAGGCTTCGCCGGATTATTTACTTTCTTGTTTTTCACAGCATTAAGCAAATTCAAATCATTGGTGCCAAAAAATCACCCGTTCCTGCAAGAGAGCTTACATCATCACATATAATAATTGTTAAATTTGCAACACAATACAGAATACCAAACGACGAATACAATGGCATTCAAAAAAATAATAGATTCTAAAAAGTTACTTGCGTCTTTAGCAGTGTTTATGCTTTTGGGCACTAACGTGCTAATGGCTCAAACTGTCACTGCCGATGCTGCAGCTAAACCGGGTGTTAACTGGTTAAGCGTAGGTTACTATGTACTGCTATTTGTATTAATTTCAATAGCTATTGGCGTAGTAGGCAAGATATTAAGAGTATATGACCTGAGCCAGCAGATACAAGGTAAAAAAGGCACCAACTGGAATAATATCATGGGTACAATATGCCTGATATTTATGGTTGTTGGCTTAAGTGCTGCCTTTTGGGACATAACCGAACAAGGTAGCATGACCCTGCCTGAGGCTGCATCGAAACATGGTGTTAAAATTGACGCGATGTTTTTAACTACTACCTGCATCACCTTATTTGTATTTGTGATCACGCAGATCTTGTTGTTTAGCTTCTTATTCCGTTACAAACATTCAGATAAACGCAGAGCTTACTTTTTACCACACAATAATACCATTGAAAAAGTTTGGACCATTATACCGGCTATCGTTTTAACTGTATTGGTAATATTTGGTTTCTTTACCTGGCAAGAGGTAGAAAACAGCTCGCCGGTTAAAGGTGATATCAATATCGATGTTACCGGCCACCAGTTTGCATGGGAGATCCGTTACGCAGGACCGGACGGCATTTTAGGTAAAAAAGATTTCAGGTTAACAGCAGGTGCCAACAAATTAGGTATCGACTTTAAAGACAAAAACAGTATGGATGATTTACAGGCTGATACTTTGGTATTGCCAGTAAACAAAGTTATCCGCTTAAACATATTTGCACAGGACGTAATACATAGCGTTTATATGCCTCACTTCAGGGTGCAGCAAAACGCGGTACCTGGTTTGCCAACCTTCTTCAAATTTACACCTACTATTACTACTGAGGAAATGCGCAGGAAAGTAGATGATCCTAAATTTGAGTACTTGCTTTATTGCAACAAAATTTGCGGAAGCAGCCACTACAACATGCAAAGAGTTGTACGTGTTGTTACCGAGGGCGAGTACAACCAATGGTTAGCCAAACAAAAACCGTACTTAACCCCTGCGTTAAGAACAGAATTGAAACTGGCCGCAGCAGATCAGAAAAAGAGTATTACACAAAATAGGTTAGCGTTAAACAATTAATTAGCGATTATGTCAACATTAGCAGTTCACGATCACGGAGTAGCACATCACGAAGAGGGTCACGAGCATCACCACGATACATTCCTTACTAAATACGTATTTAGCCAGGATCACAAAATGATTGCCAAGCAATTCCTGATCACAGGTATTACTATGGCAGTTATTGCCATGCTATTATCTATATTGTTCAGGATCCAATTAGCATACCCTGATAAATCTTTCCCTTTATTAGAAACTTTATTAGGCCGTTTTGCTCCCGAAGGACGTTTAGACCCTGAGTTCTACCTTTCATTGGTTACTATACACGGTACCATCATGGTATTCTTCGTGTTAACAGCCGGCTTGAGCGGAACTTTCAGTAACTTATTGATCCCATTACAGGTAGGCGCGCGTGATATGGCATCGCCATTCCTGAATATGTTGTCGTACTGGTTCTTCTTTACTGCCTGTGTGATCATGTTATCATCTTTCTTTGTACAAAAAGGCCCGGCAGGTGGCGGTTGGACAATATATCCACCATTATCAGCCTTACCTACAGCAATGAAAGGTTCAGGTTTGGGTATGACCTTGTGGTTGATCAGTATGGTTTGCTTTGTGGCATCATCATTAATGGGTGGTATCAACTACGTAAGTACCGTATTGAACATGCGTACTAAAGGTATGGACCTTTGGAAAATGCCTTTAACCATCTGGGCGTTTTTCTTGACCGCTATTTTGGGTGTATTATCATTCCCGGTTTTAGTTGCCGGTGTGGTATTATTGATATTTGACCGTAGTTTCGGTACAAGCTTTTACTTATCAGACATTGTTGTAAACGGACAGGTAATGCCATTTGAAGGTGGTAGCCCTATCTTGTTCCAGCACTTATTCTGGTTTCTGGGTCACCCGGAAGTATATATCGTAATTATGCCGGCGATGGGTATCTCTTCAGAGATCATGTCGGTAAATTCACGTAAACCTATCTTTGGTTACCACGCGATGGTTTATTCATTGATCGGTATCACGGTATTATCATTTATCGTATGGGGCCACCACATGTTCATTACGGGTATGAACCCGTTCCTGGGCGGTGTGTTCATGATTACTACATTGATCATCGCGGTACCATCGGCAGTAAAAACATTTAACTGGCTGGCTACACTTTGGCGCGGTAATATCAGGTTTACACCTGCTATGCTTTTCGCTATCGGTATGGTGTCATTCTTTATCTCTGGTGGTATCACCGGTATCTTCTTAGGTAATGCGGCATTAGATATTAACTTGCATGATACGTATTTTGTTGTTGCCCACTTCCACCTGGTAATGGGTTCGGCAGCTATATTTGGTATGCTTGCCGGTGTTTATCACTGGTTCCCTAAAATGTTTGGCCGTATGATGGACGAAAAATTAGGTTACCTGCACTTCTGGTTAACATTTATAGGTGCTTACCTGGTATTCTTCCCAATGCACTTTATGGGCCTTGACGGTGTACCACGTCGTTACTATGCCTTTACAGAGTTTGCTTCAATGCAGCGCTGGTTATCAGTAAATATGTTTATTACATGGGCGGCAATTATGTCGGCTTGTGCGCAGGTTGCATTCTTATACAACTTTATAAGCTCTATTTTCTTCGGTAAAAAAGCTACTCAAAACCCTTGGCAGGCAAATACCCTTGAGTGGACAACCCCGGTTGAACATTTACACGGTAACTGGCCGGGCGAAATACCAAGCGTATACCGTTGGCCATATGATTATAGCAAACCGGGTGCTGAAGAGGATTATATATTACAAACAACGCCACTTTCACAAACCATGAGTTCAAACCTTCCGCATGATTTTGAAGATAATCCTGCAGGTTTAGAAGCGCTTAACAAGTGGACAAGTACACAAAAAGCTAACGAAGAAGTAAAATAATATAAATACCGATCTGATCTTTTAGGGCGTTTGAGGTGAGTGGCAGGTAGTGAGTAATGAGTTGTGTAATTATACCCAAAACTCAATACTCATAATTCACCACTCACTTTAGGCGCCCTAATTTGTTAGAAACATCCCAATGAGTAACCCAAAATCAAAAAACAGATTCCGCAAGACTAACCTTTTAAGTATAGCCCTGCTTTTTGTGTTGATATTGGCCGGTGGTGTAGTGCGTAGTACCGGGTCTGGAATGGGATGCCCGGATTGGCCAAAATGCTTTGGCAGGTATATACCGCCGACAGAATTGTCTGATCTGCCTGCAAATTACAAAGAGAAATATGTTGCCGGCCGTCTTGCTAAAAATCAGCGGTTTGCTAAAACCCTTGACGTATTTGGTTATAGCGACCTTGCACGTCGCCTGCGCGAAGACAAATCTATTTTGATCCCTGAAGAGTTTAATGTTGCCAAAACGTGGACAGAGTACGTGAACCGTTTGATAGGCGCAATTTCAGGTATCTTCTTATTGCTGACAGCTGTTTATTCTTTTAGCTATAGCGACGTTAATAAGCTTATACCTTTTTTAAGTATTTTTAACTTGGTGCTGATAGGTTTCCAGGCCTGGTTAGGGTCGATAGTGGTATCAACCAATTTAGTAGCGTGGATAATTACTGTGCATCTGCTTTTAGCATTAGCAATATTGGCTATATGTATTACCACCTATCACCTGGCAAAGGTTAGCGGCAGGCCGAAGCTGAACATTAACCCGGTGACGCATATAATTACTTTATTCGCGTTGGTCATCAGCGTGCTACAAATTACTTTTGGTACAGAGGTGCGTGAAAAGATCGACGCCGTATCTACTCGTTTACAGGGTGGTTACCGGTCGGAGTGGATTAAAAACGCGGGTGATATCTTTGCCCGTCACAGGGATGTGGCAACTTTGGTGCTGTTGATCAACCTGGTTTTATATGCGTTGATCAGGCGGGCGTTTAGCCGCCATTCTTTGCAGCAGCAAATAATGAGTTTTACTTTTTTAATGATCGCCCTGCAAATTGTAAGCGGTATATTTTTATCATACTTATCGTTACCACCATTTGCACAGGCAGCGCATATTTTGTTGGCCAGTTTAGTGTTTGGCGCCCAATATTATTTAATGCTTAATTTATACCAGTCGGTGAGTATACAGGGAGGGCGCAAATGAAGTGGGCTGATTTTTCAAAGCTGATCAAATTCAGGCTGACATTCCTGGTGGTGTTTTCGGCATCGATATCTTTTATCATAGCGGTAAAAGCAAATGGCGGTAATACCTGGGGATCATTATACAGCACAACCATGTGGGTAAACTGGCTGAAACTGGTTGCAGGTGGATTTTTAGTTACAGCCGCTGCCAACTGTTTTAACGAGGTGATAGAGGTTGACCTGGATAAATTAATGAAACGCACTATGGACCGCCCCATGCCTGCAGGACGAATGACTACCGGGCAGGGATTGGTACTGGGTTTAGGTATGGGTATCGCCGGTACCTATATTTTAGGTACGCTTAACATACTTACCGGTTTATTGTCGGTATTTTCTATCTTATTATATGCTTTTGCCTATACGCCTTTAAAAAGGAAATCACCAATCGCGGTTTTTGTAGGCGCCATACCTGGGGCATTACCCGCGTTAATAGGTTATGTAGCAGGGCAACCGCATGGCCGTATTGATGAAATAGCTTTGATATTATTCTCTATACAATTTGTATGGCAGTTTGTACATTTCTGGGCAATTGCCTGGGTGTTGGATGATGATTATAAACTGGCAGGATTCAGGTTGTTGCCAACCCAAAACAGGGACAGGGCAAGTGCCGTTATCACCGTTATATTTGCAGTGATATTGGTGCCGGTTAGTTTGTTGCCAACCATCTACCATTATGGCGGTTATTATGTGGGCGGTATATCACTGGTTTGCAGTTTGATATTTTTGTACCAGGCCGCCGGTTTGTTACGCACCCTGCAAATAAAAGAAGCACGCAAGCTCATGTTTGGATCGTTTTTTTATTTGCCGGTAGTGCAATTGATGTTTTTATTTGATTTTATAGGAAAGTAATGATGGCGCAGATACAGCAGCAAGAAGATAAAGTAAACCTGGGAGCTAAGAAATTTGTGATGTGGATTTTCATATTTACATCTTTTATGCTTTTTGCGGCCTTTACCAGCGGCTTTATTGTTTACGTTGGTGGTAGCGGCAAAGGGCTTGGCATAGCTTTGCCCGAGTCGTTCAGGTTCAGTACCATTGTTTTGGTAATAAGCAGTATCACATTATTCTTCGCGTCGAAAGCGGCGAAGCAGCTTGATTTTGATAAGCAACAACGCTTGTTATGGGTAACCATAGGCCTAGGCATTGCATTTTTAGTTCTACAGTTATATGGCTGGTACACGCTGGCTTATAAAATGAAGATCTACCTGGTTGACCCTAATGCCACACGGTCTTTTGTTTACGTAATAACTTTGGCACACTTACTGCACGTTATAGGCGGCCTGATATGGTTGGCAAGCTCATTGAGCGGCAGCATTAAACGTATACCACAGGTAAAGAATTTATATAGAATGGAAATGACAGCTATTTTTTGGCATTTCTTAGATATTATATGGATTTATCTGTATGTTTTTTTACTTTTGAACCAATAATTTAATAACGCTATAGCTAAAAACAAATGAGCGCAACAGTTACACAAATTGATGAACTAAAAACAACACCATGGTCGGGCGGAAGATCTCCGTTTAATGTTGAGTATGGTAAAATGATGATGTGGTTTTTCCTCCTGTCGGATGCGTTTACCTTTTCTTCATTATTGATATCTTACGGTGCGTTACGTTTCAGCGCGTCAACTTGGCCAATAGCGTCTGAAGTATTCCAGTCAGTACCGGGTACATCAATTGAGCATGGCGCTCCGCTGGTGTTTGTAGGTTTAATGACATTCATCCTGATCTTAAGTTCTGTTACCATGGTATTGGCGGTTGAGGCCGGTCATCGTATGGCAAGAAAAGAGGTTGTATGGTGGATGATAGCTACAGTTATAGGAGGCTTTATGTTCCTGGGTTGCCAGGCCTTAGAGTGGAACCACTTACACAGCGAAGGTTTCTGGTGGTCTGCAATACCTAATGCTGAAACGCTAAAAGAGTTTTTTGATCCGAAAAACTTACCGGCACTTGCACAACAGCAAATGACCGCGCACCAGTTTGCTAACCTGTTCTTTACTATTACCGGTTTCCATGGTTTCCACGTATTTAGCGGGGTTATCATCAATATCATCATTACACTTAACGTGCTTGCAGGTACCTACGAAAAACGCGGAAGCTATTTAATGATAGAAAAAGTTGGCCTTTACTGGCACTTTGTAGACCTTGTTTGGGTATTTGTATTTACTTTCTTTTATTTAGTTTGATCATTTTAACCTGATATATATTATGTCATCAGAACCAACAGAAGTTCATCACGCCGAAGGCGATCATGGAGATACAATGACAAGAGGCCGAATTATAAAAGTGGCTCTTATCCTGTCAGCCATTACTTGTGTCGAGTTTTTTATAGCACTTTATATGGTGCCTAATGGCCATATGCCTATAAATGTGGCTAACCCGGTATACATTGTTTTAACACTATTCAAGGCATTTTATATTGTTGCCTTTTTCATGCACTTAAAGTTTGAAAAGGTAGGCCTGGTTTATTCTATTTTAGTGCCTATTCTGTTTATTATCGGTTTGATCCTGGTATTGACTAACGAGAGTCACCACTGGATTACGCTGAGGTTATAATGAGCAATATAAGCGCCGTAAAAAAAGTATTGATCCTGGTAATGATATTGGCATTACCGGGATTTTTATATTATTTGCTTACCGCCGAAGGCAAAAACAGGTACATGCCGCTGCCTTTTTTCGGGCCAAAGCAACTGGCTAAAACCAGCCATAAGTTTCATGGCAAGGTTATCCCGGACACCATCTACCACAAACTGCCCGATTTTAAATTAACAGATCAAAACGGCGAAGCTGTTACCGCTAAAAATTTTGACGACAAGATATTTGTAGCCAGCTTTTTTTATACGCATTGCCCGTCTGTTTGCAATATTATAAATAAGAACGTTAACGCCTTGTTGTCGGATTACGCCAAAAACAACATGGTATGCTTTGCATCCATCACGGTAGACCCGCAGCGCGATTCGGTATCGGTACTGCATAAATACTCACAACAGTACAAGCCGCCGGGCATTAAATGGCTGTTTTTAACCGGCGATACATCGGTTATCTATCCACTGGCACGTAAAGGCTTCCTGGTAGATGCTGTAAAGGTTGACAATGACAATTTTATCTACAGTGACAAACTGATATTGATAGATAAGGAAAAGCGCATTCGTGGTTACTATTCGGGTACATCAACAAAGGATATCACCAAACTGAATGATGAAATTAAGGTATTGATAGCCGAAGAATTGCGGAAGAATGATAAACCGCTTTATTAGAGATTCAAGACGCAAGAGTCAAGAATCAAGAGTAATTTAATTGAATGAAATCATAAAATAATAAGATCTTGATTCTTGCATCCTGATTCTTGACTCTCAAAAATAATGACCGATAAATTTATATTTCGTTTTGTAGCCATTGTAACCGTAGTTGTAATACTACTGGTTGTGCTGCTTAACCGCCACATGATACCCGGGCCTGCTGTAGCGCCGGCGTTTACGCCATATTTACCAATGCTTAACGCAATGCTCAATGGCACTTGTACAGTGCTTTTACTGGCATCATTATACTTTATAAAACAAGGTAATATCACTGTCCATAAAAGGTTGAATATTATCACTTTTTGTCTTTCATCGCTTTTCCTGGTATCATACGTTTTATTCCATTATTTAATGCGTAATGAAACCGTTTACGGAGATTTAAACGGCGATGGTAAAGTGCTGGGTGATGAGCTGGTTATATATGGCCTGCAGCGCAAAATTTACCTGTCGATATTAATCCCGCACATCATACTTGCCGCGGGCGTTTTACCATTAGTGTTATTGAGCTTTTACTACGGGTTAAAAATGGAGGTAGTAAAACATCGCAAACTGGTACGCTGGACTTTCCCGATATGGTTATTTGTTACCGCGAGCGGGGTAGTAGTTTATTTAATGATAAAGCCCTTTTACCATTTTTAATTTAATACTGTTTTTGATGCTATTTTATAGCTAAATTTGTACAAATGAAGATATTAAAGACACTGCTATTTACAGCCGCCGCATTATTGGCCTTCGGTGTTACCTCTGTGCATGCACAATGCGCCATGTGTACCGCATCTGTTGAGGCAAACGCTAAAAATGGCGGAACAACAGCAATGGGTTTAAATCATGGTATCATGTACCTGTTGGCAGCCCCTTACATCGCTATTGCTGTGGTGGGGTATATCTGGTATAAAAAGTATCGTCGCAAAAATATTAACCTTAATATGCGCGACGAAAAACTTCATTTAAACTAAAATTTATTAAGAGCCTGCAAGGCTTTGTTAAATATGGCTACAACATCCAAACCATGGGCAATGTTACACGCCAAATGCCCGCGCTGTCGCAGGGGAGACATGTTTAGCGGTAAGGTTTACAGCCTTGCTACCAACAAAATTAATATCGACTGCCCGCGTTGCGGCATGCACTTTGAAATTGAGCCCGGTTACTTTTATGCCGCAATGTATGTGAGCTACGCTTTAAATGTCGCTACCTCATTTGCCATTGCCGTATTGACTTATGTGGTTACGCGTAACACAACTTCGCCCTGGTTATATTGCGGGGTTGTTATTGGCGGATGCTTTTTACTTGCTCCGGTAATTTTCAGGGCTTCGAGGGTATTACTATTGTATTGGTTGTCGCCAAAAATACATTATCAGCCTTATTTAGATGTAGATGATACAACAGCAAACACTTGATTTTTTAAACGAACTTGTTGATAACAACAACCGCGAATGGTTTATGGCCAATAAAGAACGGTATGACCTGGCGCGCGAGAACGTGATCGATTTTACAGCTAAGCTGATCAAATTGATGCATAAAATAGATCCGGCTTTATCGGCAGACCTGGATGCTAAAAAATGTGTGATGCGTATTTACCGCGATATCAGGTTCAGCAAAAATAAAACACCTTATAAAAATAACTTCGGCATTAGTTTACCCACTACCGGTACCAAATTAGGTGGCGCCGAGTATTACCTGCATATCCAGCCCGGCAAATCATTTATCGCCGGCGGTTATTGGATGCCCGAGGCCAATCATCTCAAAGCCATCCGCCAGGAAATTGACTATAATGGCCATGACCTGACAGTAATTATTGACAACCCCGAATTTGTTAAATTATTTGGCGATTTTAGGGCGCAGGACAAGCTAAAAACCTTACCGCGCGATTATGCCGCCGATAATGAAAACATTGAACTGTTAAAGCTAAAAAGCTTTATTGCCATGCACAGCTTAACAGATAAAGAGATCATGAGCGATAAGGCCGCTGATACCATTGCACAATTGTGCAGCAAAATATATCCGCTTAATATTTTTTTACGCAACGCTATTGTTTAACCTTAAATCCCGATACATAATGAAAGTAAAGTACTTACTATTTGCCCTGCTGCTGTCAATGACATTACACTCATGCCAGATATTGTCTAACAAAAAGTATAAAGCCATGCTGGCACAGCGTGACTCGCTTTTTACCCGTACCACTAATTTAGAAGCACAATCATCACAACTGCAAAGTGACACCGCGCGCCTGCACCATGAAATTGCCGGTTTGAAAAGCGAGCTTGCCGACCAACGCAAAAGCTATAATACTTTAAAAGGTAATTATGACGCGTTGAATAGTAACCTGACTTCGACCAACTCAAAAATGGATCAACTATCAAGCGATCTGAAAAAAAGGGAAGAGCGCCTAAAAGAAGTAGAAGATATTTTGCGTAAACGCGATGAGGCCACCAATGCCCTTAAAGATAAACTGCAAAAGGCGCTGCTTGGTTTCCAGCAAAACGGTTTAACTGTTGATATCAGGAATGGTAAGGTTTATGTTTCATTAACCGATAAATTACTTTTCCCTTCCGGCAGCATTGTAATTGACGAGCGTGGTAAAGCTGCTTTAAAACAATTAGCCGAAGTGCTTAACAAAGAACCGGATATCAATATGGCAGTTGAAGGCCACACCGATGATAAAAAAGTAATTAACCTTGGTCAGATCAAAGATAACTGGGACCTGAGCGTATTACGCGCAACATCTGTTACCCGCTACTTAACCGAAGTTGAAAAGATAGATCCGCATAGATTAACCGCTACAGGTAAAAGCCAGTACCAACCTATTGACCCGGCTGATAACAACGATGCCCGTACTAAAAACCGCCGCATCGAGATTGTGCTTAGCCCTAAATTGGACGAGTTGTATAACCTGATCACAAAATAAAAATAGAACGAATCATAAAAGCGAAAGGCTAACCATTATGGTTAGCCTTTCGCTTTTATATGTTTTGATGTTAGATTTAAAACGGGCTTACCCAATCAGCAAACAATGGTAATATTTGGTCTTTGTCTGATATGATAGCTTCATTGGCCGGGATGCCCCAGTCAATGGCAAGGGTAGGGTCGTTCCAGCGTACGCCTGTTTCACACTCTTTGCTGTAGTAGTTGTCAACCTTGTACGCAAAAATGGTGTTATCTTCTAAAACAGCGAAGCCATGTAAAAATCCCTGCGGAATCAAAAATTGCTTTTGGTTTTCGGCGCTTAGCTCAATGGTTTCATACTTTCCGAAGGTAGGCGAATCTTTACGGGCATCTACAGCCACATCTATAACACGGCCTTGTATCACGCGTACTAATTTAGTTTGCGCATGGGGCGCAGATTGCGCATGCAACGCCCTAACCGTGCCCCTGTTAGAGCATGATTGGTTGTCTTGTACAAAATCAATGTTAATGCTTGCTTCGGCAAATTTTGCTTTGCTGTAGCTTTCAAAAAAGTAGCCGCGGCTATCGGTAAATATTTTCGGCTCAATTACCATCAATCCCTTAATACTGGTTTCTGTAATTTTCATTTTTTAGTTTACGGTTTGCATTAAAGTGTTAAACAAGACAAATTGATTTTCGAATTTTTGCTGATGGATAGCCTGTAATCTTTGTAGATGTACTTTATTAAACTGATTGTATTTATCACGGGAATCTGTTAGATATTGTATACAATAGGTAACGCCTTCATTTGGCGAGTCAAGTACGTTTAAGATCTTATATGAATTAAAATGGCCGGTTTTCATTACCATGGGTATATATTCATTCTGTATCCAGCCTAACCATTGTTTATGAATAGCTTCATCAACTATTATGGTTTCATTATAAATTATCATATAGTGCAAAAATACAAAATATAAGATAGTTTATTAAATCAAGATGCAGCATCGCCGCGTAATGCCCTGAAATGTTTACGGGCATCGTTTATATATAAGCTGCCGCTGTAATCTGTAATGATTTTTTGATAATAGGCTTTAGCCTGTTCTTTGTCATTAAGCTGATTTTCATAAATATCGCCCAGCATATAAACCGCATCGTCTGCCCAAAGGTCGGTAGGGTGTTCGGCTACTATTTTCTTCAGATCGGTCACGGCATCGGCATAGTCTTTTTTCTGAATGGCTATACGTGCTTTTGCCATTAAAATATCATCGCTTAACTTATTATCGGGGAATTTAACATTGATACTATCCAGTATGCTGATGGCTTTGTCTTGCTGCTCGGCAAAGATCTGCAAGTCGGCCCGGGCATACATTTTTAAGGCTTTACCACTGGTATCGGTAGCAATGTTATCAGCAATTAGTAGCGACAAATTAAGCGCGTCGTTTGCAATTAATTGTGAGGTGGCGGCTTTTAAAACATCCAGCTGCCCTTTGGCCCAGGTAAAGTCGCCGGTGTAATAAGCAAACTTTGCATTTCTGAATTTGGCATCCTGCCCCATAACTGTATTGGGATATTCCTTTTCTACCTGGCTGTACAACAAGGTAGCTTCCCATGGCTGGTTGTTCAGTAAATAAACATCACCAAGATCAAGTTTGCAAGAGGCCAGCAAATTGGTTTGCACTTGCGGGATCTTTATTGCGTCTTCTAATACCTTTTGGGCTTCATTTAGCTTATGCAATTTAAATACCTGCAGGTTAGCCAGTTTTTGCATGGCAAAAGCGGTTGAGCTATTTTGGCCAAACTCGGTCAGCAAGTCTATGTAATTCTTTTCAAGTTCTGTCAGATCATTCTGCGTGTATTTTCCTGTAGTTATCTTTAAGCTTTTGGTGTTAAGCAACTCAATTTTGGCAGATACATAATATTGCTCGTCTTTGCCTTTGCTGATCAAATACTCATAACCACGAATAGCCGCATCATAAGCCTCATTAAAAACCAGCGTATGGCATAATTCAAAAATATCGCTGCCGTCATTATTGGTGCGCCGGTTTAATGCCAGTGCCTGGTTTAAGGCCTGGTCAAAATCTTTTTGCTGTAAAAACTGCCAGGTTAATAAGTTTACAAAAACAACTTGCTGCGGATCTTTTTGTATCCGCTTTAACAAAGCCACACGCAATAGATCATAGTCGGCATCGCCCTCAAACAAAGTAGAGAATGCATTTTCTGCCTGGCTTATAAATAATGGGTTTTGAGGCAGTATGTTCAGGTATTCTTCCGTAAGCGCGGCTTTGTCTCTTTTAAAACGGTAAAGCGTGATCAGTTCATATGAAAATACATCGTCGCTATGCAAGAGCTTGCGCCCCTGCAAAAAGGTTTTAATGGCATAATCAACATTGGTGCCCTGGTAAAATTGCGAGGCTAAGACAGCTATGGTATTTTGATCGGCCGGCAGGGTTTTAATGAGGCCATCATACAGCGTGTTGGCTTTATCAACGTCGCCATGCTGTGTGTAAATTGTCCCGAGGGTAACAACATATTCGTTATCGCCGGGATGTTTACGAATCATCTTTTTGGTGGCGCTTTCTGCATCATCAAATTTTTTAAGTGATATCAGGGTTTTAACGTAGTTGAAGTAATACGTATCGTTATCCTGTTTATACAATTTCTGGTAAATGTCGAGCGCTTTTTGATATTCGCCGTTGCTGCTATATTGTTTAGCTAATAACAGCTCATCATTTTGCGCAAAGGCTTTTGAGAAGCAAAGAGCAACAAGAAAACAGATCACCAGTATTTGCTTCATTGTATAAAAATAAATATTTAATAGTTAACGGTTAATCATATAACGCTAACATCGGGTAAAATTGTAGTGACATTTTTAATAAAGCTAAGTTAAATTTATAATTTAAGCTGATTATAAATTAACCTGAGCTGAAACGGTATAAATGGTGAGGAGTTTTAAGATTTTATTAGTGATTGTTGTGGCGGCAGCTTTGTCTTCGTGTGTTAAGAAGAAGGCGGCAGAAATACCTGTAAGTGAGTTTTTTAAAATTCCTGAAAAAACTGCTTTTAAAATATCGCCCGACGGCAAGTTTATTTCTTATTTAAAAAAATACAACGGCAAGCAAAATATCTGCATCCAGGCAATTGAAGACGAGGAGAATATGATGGCGACATCTTTCAGTGATTTCTCTGTACGTGGCGATTACACATGGACCTATGATGACCAGATACTTTTCACCCAGGAAAAACCGGGCGATGAGCACCCGATGATGGCGTTGGATCTGAATACACAGAAAACAAGGGTACTGCTTTCTGAAGGAAAAGCCAGTATCAGGATCCTGAATAAAAACAGGCAAACGCCTGATATCATAACCATAAGTTTGAATAAACGCGATTCGGCCAATTTTGATGTTTACCGGTTAAACATTAAGAGTGGCGAATTACAAACCTACCTGGTAAACCCGGGTAATATTACAGAGTGGCTGGTTGATGCTGATGCCAATATCCGCCTGATTAAAGCTACGGATGGCGTTGATGAAACGATATTATATCGCCCTAATGATAAGGCAAAGTTTAAACCAATCATCAGGAATAACTTCAGGAATTATGTAAGGCCTATAGCTTTTAGCGGTATTGCTCAAAATTTCTACGCACTGTCAAACGTGGGGCGTGACAAAACTGCCTTTGTTGAGATAAATGCTGTTACGGGACAGGAAACCCGTGTAATTTACGCCGATAAAAATACGGACATTCAAAGGGTTGATTATTCAAAAGGAAAAAGCCGGCTTGAACTGGTAGCTTGGGATGATGCCAAACCAAAGAAGCATTTTTTTGACCCCGAAATTAAAGAGGTATACCAAACTATATACAAGCAGCTTAGCGGCTATGAGGTAAATATTACCGACAGGGATAGTGCAGAACGAAAATTTATTGTACAAAGCTATACAGACCGTAATCGCGGATCGGTATATCTTTTTGATCGTATAAATAACAAGCTTACTAAACTTGCCGACTATTCAGGCATTGATCCGAACGCGCTTTGCGAAAAGAAAGCAATTAGCTATACCGCAAGCGACGGCACATTAATAAATGGCTACCTGACATTGCCCCATACAGACCAGCAGACAAATTTGCCCGTAGTGGTTATACCGCACGATGGGCCATTTGGCATGCGCGACTCTTGGAACTACAGCTCTGAAGTGCAGTTTTTGGCAAACAGGGGTTATGCGGTTTTCCAGGTAAATTACCGGGGATCATCCGGCTACGGCAAGGTTTTTTATAGTGCAGGATTTAAAGAAGTCGGCGGTAAAATTCAGCAAGACATTACAGATGGCGTAAACTGGCTTATTGCCAATAAAATTGCCAATCCTAAAAAAATAGCTATTTACGGGCGTGGTTTCGGCGGTTTTTCCGCTTTGTACGCTATTACATTTAACCCCAAAATGTATAACTGCGCTATTGTACAAAATGGACTGATCAACCTGTTTACCTATATTAAAACGGCCCCGGCATACTATAAGCCGATACTGCAAAAAATGTATGCCACCATTGGCGACCCGGAAAAGGATGCTGACCTGCTGCGCTCTATATCGCCGGTATTTCATCCTGAAAAGCCTACTGTCCCGTTGTTGTTTTTCCAGGACTATAAAGACCAGCGCGCCAACATTAGCGAAGTAAATCATTATATTCGTGAATTACAGAAGCATAACCCGGCTGTAAAATATTCTCTTAACAAGTATGAGCGCGGATCACAGGGCGGCGAAAACAGGCGGATGCAAAACTATGCGGACATTGAGAAGTTTCTTGATGCCAATATGCATGTTAAACCCTAACCACCGTTAGCCATGAAAGGGCCAAACACGGTTTATCGTAAAAACTTTACGCTGATAGTTACCTTCCTGGTGCTGGTGTCGGTAACATTAATTGTGGGCCTGGTAGTGGCTTACCAGTTAACTTCAAAAAGTGTTGAGGGCGATTTCTCATCCAAGAAAAGCAACGTTGCCGACCAAACCATCAGCCCTTATAATGACCTTTACAAGAATAAGATCTTCGAGATAAACTTATATTCAGGGCTGCTTGATTATTCGTCTGCTGCTAAATATGCCGATTCTGTTTTCCATAACTATGTTTTTGTAAATAAGATAGTTTTTTTCCAGGTAGTTGTGGGCAGCCGTTTGCAAGGTAGTATAACCAATAGTAACCTGGGGATAACGGCCAAATCGGTTTATGAATATTACCCCGGTAAACGCCTGGTGCATAAATCAAAAAATGATGATGACGCCAACGTCAACGATTTCAGGCAGATGGCCGATAAGTTAAACGACTACATAGCACGTTACGACACCCTGAAAGGGCCAGGCGCAGACCAGCAGGCCGCGTTTTACAATACCAGGCCTGGCAAAGTCAGTTTTTTAAATATCCCTGTTTCGGCAGATCTGAAAAGCTATCATGATCTTCAAAAAGCAGGGAACTCCGAGTCGTTTTATAAGCAAAACATGATGACCTTTTATCTTGACCCATACAAACTCAGGATAAAAAATGTGCACCCTGAATTATACAGCGCGATTTACATCAGACCTGTTACGTATGATCCGCCGGATATTGACCATTCAAGGATCATTACTGATGAGGTGGCCTTACCTGGTGCTTTTGCCGATTATAAGCTGTATTTCAGTTCGCCGCGCGAGTACCTGAATGGCGAGATCTATCACCGCTTTTTACCGGTAGCGGGTATCTTGTTTTTGATCTATTCGGTTTTTATGCTGATAGGCTGGCTCATTTACCGAAACCTGAGTGTCAACCTTAAAATGTTTAAGCTGCAGTATGATTTCATCAACAATTTTACGCACGAGTTTAAAACACCTGTAAGCGTAATAAAAATTGCGGGCTCAAACCTTAAAGGTGATAACGAGCTTACTGAACGGCAACGTAAGCACTATGGCAAAATACTGGATGAAGAGGCCGATAAACTGAATGATTTGATGACCAAATTGCTGTCATTTACGCAGTTGGAAAATAAATCCATCACCATAAAAAAAGATAAGGTAAAGATCGATTCGTTTGTGAAAGGGTACATAGATACTTTTAAAATAAAATACCCGCATTTTAAATTGGATTATTCATTAGATAAGGATGCCAAATTCTTTTACACAGATACCGTGTTATTAGGCAGCGTTTTCCAGAATTTGATAGAGAATGCCTATAAATATTCACACCCCGACAGGAAAGAACTTTTTATAGATATAGCGCTTGAAAAGCGTAATATTATATTTTCTTTTATCGATAAAGGGATCGGCATTCCTAAAAATGAATTGAATAATATATTCAGAAAATTTTATAGATTAGAAAACCAATATAATCAAAACGGAAGTGTTGGCCTCGGCCTTGCATTTTGCAAAGAACTGGTAAACTTTATGGATGGCGATATAACCGTCAGGAGTAAAGTTGATGTTGGTTCTGAGTTTATTGTAACACTGCCATACGCAAATTAGATATGAATAAAGAAATTAAGATTGCGCTTGTTGAAGATGATGAAAACCTGCGTTTCCTGGTTGCAGAGCGTTTACAATCAGAAGGTTATAAAGTATTGGAAGCCAATAACGGCGACGATGCAGAAACAATGATCTTAGAGGAACAACCGGATATTGTACTGCTTGACTGGATGCTGCCGGGCAAACAAGGTGAAGAAGTTTGCACCAATCTGCGTGCAAAAGGTTATGAAGGCGTGGTAATAATGACCACTGCCAAACAGCAGGATATCGACAAAATATCCGCCTACGGATTTGGCGTATCTGATTATGTTACCAAGCCATTTAATATGGACGTGGTGGTCGCGCTGATAGAGAACAAGATAAAATTTGCACTGAATAACGATAAATCAGAAACCTACACATTTGCAAACATGGAGCACCATCCAAATACGCACTTGCTGATTCGTGATGGACGTAAAGTTGAGCTTACTATATTGGAGAACCGCATCTTGCTATATTTCCTGAAAAACAAAAACAAGGTAATTAACCGCGAGGAGCTAATGATGGAAGTATGGGGATATAACGCCGACGTAAACACCCGTACGCTGGACATGCACATTGTACGTCTCCGCAAAAAAATAGAAGCAAACCCTGATTACCCGCAATATTTGCAAACTGTAAGAGGGGTAGGATATAAATTTGCTTACGCCGGATAAAAATATAATGGCAACTCAAAAGGTTGCCATTGTTTTTTAGTTAGCTTTTGTTGTAAGCGATTGAGAGTATAAAATCGCCAAAGAAGGTTTTTTCGGCAATTACGTTGTACTTATATAAGTTAAATTCCTTTTCAATATCCGGTAAAACGGATGTCTCAATCCCACAGATCAGCCTGAAAAAAATAAACATACTCTTTAACAGCACGTTTTGCCACCATTTGCCGCTTAACTGAAAATCTGTGTTGAGCCATATGCCGCCGGTTTTGAGCTGGGCATGTAAGTGGGCAAATATTTTCTGCAGTGTTTCTTCCTTAAAATTATCAAACAGGAAGGGTGTGATGAGTACATCAAACCGGGTAGTTGCGGCTACATCTTCGGCAGCGCTATTAATAAAAGTAACCTGGTTATCAGCTACCCATCTTTTTTTTGACAGGGTCATCATATTTGCTGATATTTCAATATAAGTAATCTTTAAGCCGGTAGGATGAATTTTCGCCAGTTCTTCCAATATCCAGCCGGTACCACCACCAACAATCAGGATATTTGAATTTGGCTTAATAAACTGCAATAAGTATACCTGTGCATTAATTAGCGCTTTGCCGTAAACCAGTCGGGACAGCCTATCATAGAACCAGGCTGAGTTATCATAGTTTGATGCCATGTGACATGCAGTTAAACACTATCAAGATCACATATTGCACAATCAATACCCCATCCAAATAAAAAAAATAATAGTACTCATTCTTCTTCCACTCTGATTTAAAGATAAGCCAGCCGGCTAAAATAGCGGTTAGGGTAAGCGCAAAAAAGTCGGTGTTGAAACCATTGTTACGGTATAAAAACAGCAACACAATGTAACCGGCCAGCAGGAACTGGCAATACAGGTACGCGCGCTTTTCGCCTATTGCCACGGGTATGGTTTTAAGGCCCGATTCGCGGTCTTCAAAAAGATCGCGGATATCAAACGGAACAGTTAACGCTGCAATGAATAAAAACCGCTTTGCGATCAGGATAGTGGTATCACGCAAATTGATATTGGCGAGGTGCATATCCTGTGCTTCAAGTATCGGTAATAAAACAGTGCTCATTGTCCACACCAGGGTTATCAGAAATTGCTTAAGGCCTGGGATATTACGCAGGCCAAATTTCTGATCGCCAAGTGTGAACAAGGGAAGGCTGTAGGCAACTGATATAACGCCCAAAAAGATCAGTAATATTCTTGATTCAGTTGATATTAAAAAGAATAACGGAATTAGCGAAAGAATGGATACGATAGTAAATGTAACCATCAGCCGATGATGCGCGAAGAACCAGCGTACCCGTAAATGCGGAGATTTTTCGGGTGACTCAGGCTTTGTCAGCAAGATCGAAAAATTATAAATGCCTATTGTCGAAGTAAATAAAAGCGCCAGTATGGTATAAATGGGCTGCTTTGAACCAATTAAATGGAAGGTAACCAATCCCTGCGCGACAGCACATAGGGCCATGAAGAAGTTACTGAATAATATAAAATCAAAAACAGGCTTTATTAGTTTTTTCATTTATGAATAAATGCCCATTTGCTGTTATGCTTTGGCTAAAGCGGCATGGGCAGATTTTAATGTAAATATCGTAATCTCCGGCAATATTCCAACTCTGCCCGGAAAACCTAAAAAGCCATAGCCCACGTTTACATATAATTGCTGGTTTCCTTCATTATACAGGCCCGCCCATTCTTTATATACATACTCAACCGGGCTCCACTGAAAATGCTCTGCACGCACGCCAAACTGCATCCCATGCGTATGGCCCGAGAACATAACATCTATTTGAGGGTAGTGGGGCAAGATCTGTGCCCGCCAATGCGACGGATCATGCGATAATAAAAGTTTAACCGGCAAGTCTTCAGTGCCTTTTATGGTTGGCTCCATTTTGCCGTATTTAGGGAAGCGGCTTAGTTCGCCCCAGTTCTCACAGCCTAATATGCCTATTTCTTCGCCGTTAACCTTTAACCGGCGGTTCTCGTTCAATAAAATATCCCAGCCCATATTTTTATGGGTAGTTATCAGGTCCTGCAGGTTTTTTGCTTTAGCCTGCGGCGATGCCCAATCTGCATAATCGCCGTAATCATGGTTGCCTAAGGTAGAGAATACACCAAGTGGTGCTTTTACTTTGCTGAAAATATCCTGGTAGTCGCGTACTTCATCTGTACGGCTGTTAACCAGGTCGCCGGTAAAAAATATGACATCGGGCTTTTGGCCCAGCAGCATTTCTACCCCTCCTAACACCGCTTTCTTGTTATAAAAGCTGCCTGAGTGAATATCAGAGATCTGCCCTATTCTAAGCCCGTCAAAAGCTTTAGGCAAGCTAGGCAGGTAAAGCGTTTGGTTACGTACACGGTAGTCATAAGCGCCCGCCAATATACCGACACCTATAGATGCCAGCGGGACCGCCCCAGTGATCAAGCCGGCTTTCATTAAAAACGCTGAACGTGGGATAGTCGCTTTTTCCTGAACAGGGGATGTCACCACAGGTTTGGGTTTAAGGCGGGCAATTAACCGCCTGATATCATCGGCCAAAACAAAAGGCAGGAAGGTGACCTTAACAATCATTAGCACAAAAAACACCATTAAAAACCCGGCACGTATACCAACCGGGATCTTGACATAAATACTGACTACCGTGCCGATGATCAACGCTACAGAAAATATGGTATAGCCGATCTTAAAGCTCTTTTTGCCGGCCCACTTTTTCTTTTTAAAAGCGGCCGCGAAGCCGCTGAATAAATATTGGTCGAACAATAACAGGCCGAGGCCCAGTAGTATAATAATGAAAAACTGACTTTGCATTTATCCTTTAGTAACGATCATCGTCCAGGTCCAGATCGTCGTCATCAGGCTGCAAATTAAACAAACTGTTAAACATATCCGAAAAAGCGAAGCCATTATCTAAAAAGCCCTTGCTCAATTGCGAAAACTCGGCCAACCCGTGCAATACAAACTCCATCAGGATCAGCTGCTGGCTCTCTACCAAACGCGGGTGGAATTTTTTAACCAGGTCCTTTAAACCGGTAACAGAATTTAGCACCTTTTTATATTCGGCAAGCGGCAGGTCGTCAAGCACTGCAAGGCTGTTGCCATCGCTAAACCAGTTGATGATATCGGCGTATGGGTTAGGTGCTTTTGCTTTTTTTGCTTTCTCCGGATCAGGGAAAAACTTAACCAGCAGGCTTTTTATAGCTTTGCCGATCAGGATATTAGCCACTTTAGCCGGGCCTTCCAATTCGCCTTCATACACCAATTCTATTTTACCTGTAATAGCCGGGATAACGCCCAGGAAATCGGCAATACGTACAAATGTGCGGTCCTCATGATTAATGATCATGCGGCGCTCAGCATTGCTGATCAGGTTTTCATAAGCCGATATGGTTAAACGTGCAGATACGCCCGATTTTTTGTCGATATACTCTGAATTTCGTGCCTCAAATGCGATCTGCTCAACCAGGTCCTTCACTAATCCGTCGGCTTCAACAGCTGTACGTTGTGCCTGTGTAAGCGATGCCTCTTGCTGTGTGATCTTGCGTGAAATTTCAACAGAGCGCGGGTAGTGCGTCAGGATCTGGCTCTCGATACGGTCTTTTAACGGCGTAACTATTGATCCGCGGTTGGTATAATCTTCAGGATTGGCGGTAAACACGAACTGGATATCCAGTGGTAAACGTAGTTTAAAGCCACGGATCTGGATATCCCTTTCCTGCAGGATGTTGAACAGCGAAACCTGGATCCTTGCCTGCAGATCGGGCAGCTCGTTGATCACAAAGATACCCCTGTGCGCACGCGGAATTAAACCGAAATGGATAACCCGTTCGTCAGAATATGTCAGCTTCATGGTAGCGGCCTTGATAGGGTCAACATCACCGATCAAATCGGCAACGGTAACGTCAGGTGTAGCCAGTTTTTCAGTATAGCGCTCGCTGCGGTGGATCCAGCCGATAGGTGTATCATCACCTTTCTCCTGTACGATGTTATGCCCGAACCATGAGATAGGGTTCAGCGGATCATCAAACAATTCTGAGCCTTCAATATATGGTACATATTCATCCAGTAAGTTAACCAGTAAACGGGCAATACGTGTTTTAGCCTGCCCGCGTAAGCCAAGCAGCAATATGTTGTGGCGCGACAGGATAGCCGTCTGCAGATCAGGTATTACGGTATCCTCAAAACCGATGATGCCCTCAAAGCCACCTTCTTCTTTCTTTTGAAGCTGGGTGATCAGGTTGCGACGCAGTTCATCCTTTACCGATTCGCTTTTGTAGCCGGTCTGCTTTAACTGGCCAAGGGTTGTTATATTAATTAGCTTATTTGTCATTAGTCATTTTGTCATTAGGTAGTTAGTATTGTTCAATTACTCCCCCTTTAGGGGGCTGGGGGGGGCTTACCTCACGTTCTTCCTTCTATTCTTAGCGTAATCCTCAAAAATGTATTCGCCCAGGTTGTTCAGCGAACTATAAAATGCCTTGCCGCCATTGGTTTCTGTAAACTGGCGCACAAACTGTTGCAGGTAAGGGTCCTTAGCTATCATAAATGTAGTGATAGGGATCTTTAAACGCTTGCATTGGGCTGCCATATTTAAGGTTTTATTTACCACCTTTCTATCCAGGCCGATGCTGTTTTTATAATACTTAGTGCCCTCCTTTAAACAGGTGGGTTTACCGTCGGTTATCATAAAGATCTGTTTGTTTGATGTCTTGCGTCGGCGCAACAGATCAGTAGCCAACTCTAAGCCGGCATAGGTATTGGTATGATAAGGGCCTACCTGCAAATAAGGCAGGTCCTGCAAGGTAATAGGCCATGCATCATTACCAAACACAACAATATCCAGCGTATCCTTAGGGTACTTGGTGCGGATCAGTTCGGCCAGTGCCATGGCTACTTTCTTGGCCGGGGTTATCCGGTCTTCGCCATAAAGGATCATGGAGTGCGATATATCTATCATCAACACAGTAGAGGTAAGGGTTTTATAATCCATTTCCTCTACTTCCAGGTCGCGCTCGGTCATCATGAAATCGCCGATGCCATGGTTGACCTGGGCGTTATGGATAGATTGCGTCATGTCTATCTGGTCAAGGCTGTCGCCAAATTCAAACTCGCGGTGCTCTGAGTTGCGTTCATCGCCCTGCCCGCTTTGCGGCGAACGGTGATTGCCTTTGCCTGACTTTTTAAGCTTGCCAAAGATCTCTTCTAAAGCCGATTGACGGATACTTTGTTCTGTTTTAGCAGTGATGTTAAATCCGCCATTCTGGTTGTCATCGCTCAGGTAGCCTTTTTGCTTCAGCTCGTCAATAAAATCGCCCATGCCATAATCGTCATTGGTGATGTTGTATTGTTTATCAAGCTCGTTCAGCCAGGCCAAAGCTTCGCCGGCATCGCCCGCGGTATAGTTGAGCAATTCCAGGAATAGTTTTAATAATTCTTCAAATCCGCCTTTCGGGATTTGGTTGGGGGTAAACTTCGAAAATCCGAAACCACGCATATTTTGCCTTTCAGTTATAAAATAACGGAATATTTTGCGCAAAAGTTTGGTATGAAGGGGTATTAAGTTGAATTGTTAGTTAGCTATGACAATAGTGGTGTCCCGATAGCTATCGGGATGTGCGGGGATAGTGCTGTGCTGTACCACGCGAGTGTGTGACAGTTGGAACACTTGGTACACCTGTTTTTGCAATCTGTTGATAATAAAATAATTAATTTCTTATTGTGAATCTCAAGATACAGTTTGGCACAACTTTTATGTCAGTGATTTTATGCTGTATAACGTTATAAATAGTTGTTTATAAGAGTATTATAAATTAAAAATTGATCGATCAATTACGCTGCCACCAATTGTTAAAATAAAGTTTAAGCAGGCTTTTAAATCGAAGGTGTTTTATACCTTTATTTCATGTACGAAGACTTACAACTCATAAATAACCAGGCTATCCACAATTTTGAACTCTTTGTTGACGGACACCGCGCTTTTATTGACTATAAGCAAAGGGACGACAAGTTCTTCCTGATCCATACCGAAGTCCCTCAGGAATTAGAGGGCAGGGGCGTAGCCGCCGCGCTGGTTGAAAAAACCTTTAAATACCTTGAAGCGCACAATGATAAAATAGTGCCGTATTGCGAGTACGTCAAAGTTTACCTGAAACGGCACCCTAAATGGGAGCGGTTACTAGCGTAATTTACTTCGTCATCAAATCCACAATACCATCAACATAGCGCGGTGTTGCGCCGCGTTTACTGGCAACGTATGATCCTACCGCGCAAGCCCTTTCTAACACTTGCTGCATAGGTAATTTATTGGTCAGTCCTACAATAAAAGTTGCTAAAAAAGAATCGCCTGCACCCACAGTGTCCGCTACTTTAACTTTAAAGCCCGGGTGCTCGTAAAATTCGCCGTCGTGCCATACAATGGCGCCATGCGCGCCACGGGTTACGCAAATAGTCTGGGTATTGTATTGCTCGCGGAACGCGGTCATTTTATCTTTCAGGTCGCCACCGGTATCGCTGATGAGCAGGTCGGCTTCCTCTTCGTTCATTTTTACCACATTAGCTTTCGCGGCCAGGGTTTGTATGGTTTCTAAGGTGTAGTGCGGCGGGCGCAGGTTCACGTCAAATATTTTCAGACCCGGCGCTACGTCCAGTAAGTCCAGCAAGGTATTGCGCGATGTGTCTTCACGACAAACCAGGCTGCCAAACACAACGGCAGCGGCATTTTTAGCACATGCGGTAAGTACTTGTTGTGGTTTAATATTGTCCCAGGTTACAGGCTGGGGGATAATATAAGTTGCCTGCTGGTGTTCGTCTAATTGCACGGTAACCTCGCAGGTTGGCAGCGTTGAGTCATGTTGAATCAGTTCGCTGAACAAGCCGTTGTCTTTCAGAAAATCTGCCAGCTCGGCACCCGAAGCATCGGTGCCCACGCTGCTGGCAAAAGCAGCCTTTGCACCTTGCTGCGCCAAATGGAACGCTACATTCATGGTTGCGCCGCCGGCTACTTTTTCTTCGCCAAAGGCATCCCATAAAACTTCACCAAAACACAATATGCTATTCTTCATAATTCAGGCTGTACTTAAAATTCAAAGCTAAAATGTTTTTTTGATTTAGCATCAGCCAATTGTTAGTGATTAATTATATTTAACCGATTAGGCTCATTTTCAAATCCTCAAATCAAACACTAATGAAAAAGCTTTTACTTTCATGCCTGCTGCTATTAAGCACCTGCATGGTTTTACATGCGCAAGACCGCCAAGCCATTTTAAAAGTGATGGAAGATCAGCGCCAGGCCTGGAACCGTGGCGATGTTGAAACTTTTATGCAGGGCTACTGGAAGTCGGATTCGCTGATGTTTGTAGGAAAAACCGCGCCTACCTATGGCTGGCAGAACACGCTTAATAATTATAAAAAAGGCTATCCCGACAAAGCCGCAATGGGTGAACTTGCTTTTAATATTTTAAAGGTTGAAGTGCTTGACGCTAAAAATGCCTTTGTGTTTGGCGGTTGGCATTTAAAGCGGATAAAGGTGATGTTGGTGGTTATTATACTTTATGGTTTAAAAAGATTGATGGTAAGTGGGTGATTGTTTGTGATCATACCAGTTAGTGGCCTTGGTTTATTACACGCTTTATTGTCGCTTGGTAACGCTCAATTGCCGCTATGGCTGTTACTTTTGGCTTGATCCAAAAGTAACCAAAAGATCAAGTCAGGCCGATCGCTGCCACCACCCGAGGGCCAGACTCCCGGCCGCGCGCCCTGACTGGCCTTTGCGCTTCTTTTTTTGAATTTTATTCAGATACAAAATTATTGTTAGAACAGTGTGTCAGCAAAAAAGCTTCAGGTGAGGGAAGGTAAAACAATGGTGGCCTTGTGAGTTGGCACGGGCATCCGCAGGTTTTGCTGAAGCGGAGGCAATGTGGGTGCGATAGCGGGGCAAAAGAGGCGCGGCCCGAGGTTTTACCTGGACTGCAGGGCAAAAGCCAAGAGCGCAAAGAAGCCTCTTTGCTGACTTGATTTTGGTTACTTTCATCAACGAAAGTAACAAAGGCACAATGGCAATTGAGCGCTGCGACGCGTTCAATCAAGCATTATAGCAATTACGGTTTCCCCGCCGCTAAAGCTCTATCCGCCCATTTCACAGCCAGCTTTTCGCGGTATCGTGCATAACTGCCTTTAAAAGCCATTTTTAAAACGCTGTCTACCCCGCCTTTAATGGCCAGGTTATATACGCTTGCTGCTTTGCGGGCCATAGACGCATCCCAGGCGCGCAGGCTTAATGAGTAGCCACCTTCTACATATTTCATCCAGTGCCAGTAGCCGGTAGGCATGAACAGGGTATCGCCATGCTCTAAAAATAGTTCGATACCCTCAACGCCGTCAAGGGCCGGGAATTTTTTGATATCCGGGTTTGCCACATCATAATCCTCTAAAGCGTAGGTAGCATTAGGGATACAGTATAAACGGCGTTTCCACTTGTTCTCGAACAGGATGATATGCTTGCGTCCGCCAAAATGGGTATGAAAGATATGCGGCAGGTCGATATCATAATGCAAAAAAGTGACCGAGTTTGATCCGCCGAAAAACATGGCCGGCATGCTTTCTAAAAAGCCACCCATCAAGTCTTTAGGCAAAACAATATCGTTTAATAATTGCGGAGCCTGTTTAAATATATTAAAAAAGAAAATGCGCAACTCGGTTGGCTGCGACATGATCAGATCGATATAGCTATCAAAAGGCATTTTTGCAGCCGACGAATTAATAGGCTTTGACGGATCGGCCTTTGAGTTGTCATACAAAGGCACCTCTTTATTGCCAACAGTTTGCTTTAAAAATTCTGGAGTCCATTTTTCGCGTGCGGCCCAGTTGTCGGTGAGGTGCTTAATAACCAACGGCCGGCGTGGATCAAGGTAGTTTTTTTTAAAATCCTGTGGCGAAATGGTGTCAACAGTATCAATTGGGTGCAGAATAAAGCTCATATATTATTTCGGATCAGGAACATATTGCCCCGCAAACAAGTTGCGCAACTTACACCCAATACAACAAAATAACGAAATTAAATAACGCAGTATATTAAGCTACTGTTATTTTTTTTCGTGGGCCGGCAAATTTGCGCTAAATGTATTTAACCGAATACTACATTGCTGCTAACAGCGTTTATTGGAAACTTAAATCTTAAACCATGAAAAACCTTGCAATTGGGTTAATATGCTGTATAGCCCAAACAATTTGTTACGCGCAAACTGCCAATCAACCAAAAAAGATGTTTGCTGATACCGAGCCTTTAGTAAAACAATACCTTATTGATTGTAATAAAGCCTGGGATGCCAAAGATGAAAAGCGGGCCCAAACTTATTACGATTCCATCAACCGTTGTATCACCAACAGTTATTTGGGTAATCATCAGTTCAAGGATTTAAAAGGTAAAACTATCAGCCTTGGTAAAATGAAAAAGCCTGTTTTAATAACAGTATCTGCAAGTTGGTGTGCCCCGTGCCGTGCCGAGATTCCCGCTTTAAACAAAATAACGAAAGCTTATAAAGATAAAATTGATTTTATAGTATTGTTTTGGAACACCCGGGAGGAAACCGAAAAGCTTGCTGCTTTGTATGATAATGCAATTTATATTGTACCATCTATTACACAAGTACCAGACGATATTCATGAGATAAACATTGGTGGTTTTAAACATTTTAGAGGGTACCCTACAAATTATATGGTAACAACTAACAAGCAAATTGTTAAATATGATGAAGAAGGGGCTGCGGTTGCTGTTAATTATGTTGGGCCGGATGGGAAATCTATAACTGTAACTGAAGAGCAAGCATTTAATATGAATTACAAAAAATTAAAAGACGACGTAGATTTCCTGATAAGCCATAATGATCAATAGCTTTAACGGCAACGATTGCACATTTTAACCCTGATATATTTTATAAGCTATCCATCATTGGGTAATTTTAAATACTAATTAAGATGCCTTTATGACTCATATAAAAACTAAGTACAGGTGCAACTTGTCTTTTTCAAATCGTGTTATTTTATTGCTTTTGTTAACCGGATCTATTAATCATGCTAAAGCGCAGCAAACTACTGTCCCTGTAAAACAAACCGCTCCCGCGGTATTGCCGGGTAAGGGCCCTGCCGAATTTGATTTCTTTTACGCAGGCGAAGCCAAAGACCGTAAAATGTATATTGTGCGTAACGGCAAAATAACATGGTCATACATTGATACTACGGGCAGGGGAGAGATAAGCGACGCCGTGCTGATGAAAAATGGCAATATTCTTTTTGCTCACCAGTTTGGTGTTACACTGATAGACAAAAACAAGAACGTGCTCTGGAATTATGATGCCCCAAAAAATCATGAAACACATACCGCGCAACCAATCGGGAATGATCACGTAGTTTTTATCCAGAATGGCGACACTGCCAAACTATTTGTAATGAATATCAAAACAAACAAATTAGAACGCCAGTTTATATTGCCTACAAAAGGTACGGGAACTCACGGGCAGTTCCGTCATGCAAGGTTGACTAAAGATGGTAATATCCTGGTGGCACATATGGACCTGGGCAAGATCTGCGAATATGATATTAACGGCAAGCAACTTTTGTCTATCGATATGCCGGGCGTATGGTCTGTCGAGCCGTTAAAAAACGATAATATATTGGCCTGTGGACACGAGGGGCACAGAACATCATACGCCCGGGAAGTTAACCGCAAGGGCGAGATAGTGTGGGAGTACATGATGAGCGATATTCCCGACTATAGTTTCCCCGAGCCGCAGATAGCCACCCGCCTGGCCAATGGCAATACGTTAATTAACAATTGGTTTAATTCGTGGGAAGGCCCCGGCAAGATCGATCCGCAAAACCAACCGGTACAGGCTATTGAAGTTACGCCGGACAAAAAAGTAGTATGGGCATTGCGCTCGTGGACCGCCCCGCTAAACCTTGGCCCGTCAACAACCATACAGTTATTAAATGATGCTAACGCGATAACAGAGCATGTGCATTTTGGGGATATCAGGTAGTAGAATATCAACTTTCCTGCGTGATTGAAACAATATTTAAAATCTTTAAAACGCTATTCCTTTTTCGGTAAACATTTCTATTTTTGTACCAACAAAAAAATACGCATTATGAGCTCAATGGAAGAAGCAAATTCAGAACGTCATTACATATTATTGATCATTGCAGTAATTATAGGTTTGGTGGGTGTTTATTTACGCTTCGCGGATTTTAAACATGCTTCGGCTGTGGCTAACGTAATTATGGCTGTGGGTGTTGGTGTGGGCCTTAAAGCGGTGTTCACTATCATTAAGTAATCTGTACAACAGTATATAAAAAAAGCGTCCGGTAAATTACTTACCGGACGCTTTTTGTTTTAAGCCTACTGGTCATCCCTGGGCCGGTACTTTGAATCGTTCAGTATTTTTTGCGCGTCGCTGTTTTCCATTAGCTTTTGCAAGGTCACGTCAGGGCGCTTCTCCATATATTCTTTAACAATTTGCCATCCAGTCCAGATGCCTAACCTGGGTGCCGACTCATTATGCTCGCCAAGTTGCGGTGTAAACGGCGCTTCGTTGGTATAAGTCTGTATTTTCTGGTAATCAGTTTCGTACAACAGGCTTTGATCTAAAAGATAGGCCCATATAACTGATCTGTGTTCCTTGCACCATTTCTCCTGTTTGGTGGTGTAGCCAATTTTTATCGTGTCGGGCACATCGGGCAATATCTGGTCCATAAAATACAAGATCTTGCCGGCATAGATCATTTTTGACAGCAGTGTTTTATCCGCGTCAGGTTCCGGGAACATATCCTCGCGTGCCAACCCCTCGATAACACGTGGCGTAATATTGTCGGGCGTGAAGCGCCTTGATATATAGCGTGGGAATACCTCGGTCAATGCAGGGTAGAAGCGCGAGTCAGCCCCTAAAAAAAGATCAAGCCCGATGCCAAAATAACCATCGCCAATAGAGGTTTGCGCTTTAAAGCCCGAAAAGTAAGCATAAACCTTAGGCAGTTTTTTCTGCGGATAGTAATATTTTATTCTTCTAAAAGCATCGGTAAGCTCGGTTTCCTGTTTGGTTAGCTCGCCGGGATACAGGGCATCTACATCATGTTTAAGGTCAACATATGCCTGGCCTTTAAACACAGACCGCAGCACGCTAAAATAGCCGGTATCTTTAATACTACCCGCTTCCAGGATCTGGCTGGTATAGTCGCGGTAAAAGTCGCCATATTTTTTTTGCAGGAAAGCAGCTTGTTGCGCCATGGGTTTTGTACGCAAACCGTCAAAATCATGATCAAAGCGCTCTATCTTAACATCAATTGGTATATTGCTTACATCAATTTTTTTATTGCGGCCGCAGGCAGTTAGTAAGGCCCCGATAATAAAAATTAAATAAATTTGTTTGAACTTATATAAGGATGCTATCATTTTTATACTTTCAGCAAAATTAATTTATTATTTGCATTTAGGTGCAAACAGGTACTTGTAATATATTATGAACCAAATGGGCGACAGCCCATAACAGGTTCATCAACGATAATTTTTTATATTAATGAAAATAGCTTTAGCCCAGCTTAACTATCACGTTGGAAATTTTGAGTCGAATACCGCGCACATCATCCAGCACATAAAAAAAGCACGGCAAAATGGCGCCGACCTGGTTGTGTTTGCCGAGTTATGTGTTTGCGGGTACCCGGCGCGCGATTTTTTAGAGTTTAGCGAGTTTATTAACCAGTGCGATACAGCCGCAAAAGAAATAGCTGCCGAGTGTACCGACATTGCCTGCATCATCGGCATCCCTATCCCCAATAACAAAACCGAGGGTAAAGACTTAAATAACTCGGCTTATTTTATAGAGGACGGAAAAGTTAAGGCAATTGTAAACAAAGCGTTGCTGCCTAATTACGACATATTTGACGAGTACCGTTATTTTGAACCATCAACCGAGTTTAATTGCATTGACTTTAAGGGCAAGCGCATTGCGTTGACCATCTGCGAGGACCTGTGGAACACCATTGAGAATCCGCTGTACATTACCCGGCCAATGGACACGCTGATCAAGCAACAGCCGGACCTGATGATCAACATCGCGGCATCGCCGTTTGCTTATAACCATGACGAAGAGCGTATTGCTATTTTAAAAGATAATGCCGCACGCTATAACCTGCCTTTATTTTATGTAAACCACGTAGGCGCACAAACCGAATTGATATTTGATGGTGGGTCATTGGTATTTGATAATACCGGCAAACTGGTTGATGAGCTGCCTTACTTTGAGGAAAGCATAACCTATTATACTTTAAATGATAACGGCGGGATCTCATTTGATCATACACCGACCGTAAAAGCCGAACGTGAAAGCGATATCGCGCAGATCCATGACGCGTTGATCCTGGGTATCCGCGATTACTTTAAGAAATCCGGGTTTAGTCGTGCGATTCTGGGATTGTCGGGCGGGATAGACTCGGCTGTGGTTTGTGCTTTGGCTGCCGAGGCTTTGGGGCCTGAAAATGTGATGGCGGTGCTGCTGCCCTCAAAGTTCTCAAGCGACCACTCTATAAAAGACGCTGCCGACTTGGTAGATAACCTGGGTTGCATGAGTCAGACCATCGCTATAAAAGATATTACCGAATCGTTTGAAACGGCGCTGCAGCCGCAGTTTAAGGACCTGCCATTTAACATAGCCGAAGAGAATATCCAGTCGCGCAGCCGCGCCATATTGCTCATGGCCATGTGCAATAAGTTTGGTTTTATATTGCTCAACACATCAAATAAAAGCGAGGCCGCTGTGGGCTATGGTACTCTGTATGGCGATATGTGCGGAGGTATCTCTGTTATCGGTGACGTTTATAAAACACAGGTTTTTGAGCTGGCGCGGTACATTAACCGCGAACGCGAGATCATCCCTGAAAACTCGATTATCAAACCGCCATCGGCCGAGTTAAGGCCCGGGCAGAAAGATTCGGACTCATTGCCTGAATACGATATCCTCGACAAGATCCTGGCCGAATACATTGAGCACCGCTGCTCATCTGCCGAGATCATTAAAATGGGTTACGATGAGCAAACGGTTTACCGTGCAATAAAGCTGATCAACCTGGCTGAGCATAAGCGTTACCAGACGCCGCCCATCCTGCGCGTATCGCCAAAAGCTTTTGGTATGGGCAGGCGCATGCCGATTGTAGGGAAGTATTTGCAATAAAATAAATCTTTAGACATTCCCCCTTTAGGGGGGTAGGGGGCGAGGTTAAAAATCCATTGGCCCCAATCTGCGTATATTTTTCATGATCAGGTATTGCCGGTGCTGTAAATACTCGGTAGGGTTGGTAGCCGACCACTTGAGCGGGCTGGGAAATATGGATGCGATAGCCGCTGCCTGCTGGCGGTTCAGATCAAATGCTTCTTTATGGAAATATGCCTGCGCCGCCGCGTTAACACCGTATATGCCATCGCCCATTTCAATTACATTCAGGTACACTTCCATAATGCGGCGTTTGCTCCAGAAGATCTCTATAAGCAGGGTAAAATAGGCCTCAAAAGCTTTACGTACATAAGATCGCCCGGGCCATAAAAAAACGTTCTTGGCTGTTTGTTGTGATATGGTGCTACCGCCAATGAGTTTGTTACTGCGCGAGTTTTTTTGAATAGCTTTTTCTATGGCATGAAAATCAAAGCCGTGATTTTCTAAAAAGGTTTGGTCCTCGGCGGCTACGGCGGCGCGTTTCATGGGGTCGGCAATATCGTCAAAGTCGCGCCATTGCTTGTCTATCTTCCATTCTTTACCGTCGGCTTTGCGTTCAAAGCCACGGGTGATCATCAGCCAGGTTACGGGCGGGTTTACAAAACGGTAGAGTATTACCCAAAACACGGTAATGCCAATAAATAGTATCAGGAATAATTTTACGAAGCGCCAGATAAGTTTGCCAAGACCTTTCATGCAGCGAAAATATCTTAATTATTTCGGATTTCGAATGTTCAACTTCGGATTTTGTATCTGAACCGCACAGTAAAGTGTCCACGCTTTACTGAATGATAAAGCGAGCGTCTTCGCTCGCATAAATAATCGTGAGCGTGGACGCTCACTAAGGGTATACGTTAAAGCGTGGACGCTTTAACGGTCGGTGGGGCAGAGGAGTAAATAAAAAAGGTGTTGAGCATCGCTCAACACCTTTTTATATTTTATAATTCAAATTCCGAAATCGAAAATCCGATATTCGAAATAAAATTACTCTGCTACTACTGTAAAAGGTACTTGTACCTTAACTTCTTTATGCAGGTTGATAATTGCGGTGTAATCACCAACAAATTTCGGATCCTGGTCAAAAGTAATACGGCGACGGTCAACGTCAAAACCTTCTTTCTTCAAGGCATCAGCAACTTGTATAGTGTTGATAGCACCAAAGATCTTACCGGTTTCGCCGGCTTTAGCACCGATAGTAAGGGTTACACCTTCTAAACGTGCGGCAATAGCGTCAGCATCTTTGCGTATTTTTTCTTGTTTAAATGCAGCTTGTTTCAGGTTCTCAGCTAAAACTTTGCGTGCAGATTCAGTAGCTAATACGGCATAACCTTTCGGGAAAAGATAGTTACGGCCATATCCTGGTTTAACGGTTACTACATCGTCTTTATCACCCAGGTTTTTTATGTCTTGTTTTAAAATAACTTCCATTGTCTTTTACCTCCTGATTATTTTAATGAGTCTGTAACATAAGGTAATAAACCGATGTGGCGCGCACGTTTAACAGCTTGAGCCACTTTACGCTGAAATTTTAATGAAGTACCGGTTAAACGGCGTGGTAATACTTTACCCTGGTCATTAATAAACTTTAATAAAAAGTTAGCGTCTTTGTAATCGATGTACTTGATACCGTTCTTTTTAAAACGGCAGTATTTTTTACGGTTGTCCTCTACTTTAGGGGCAGTTACGTATTTAATTTGGTCGTTTGCCATTAGTTTGCTTCCTCCACTTTAGCTGCCGGTTTTTTGTTAAAAGCACCGCTGCGTTTTTTTTCATTGTAAGCTACGGCATGTTTATCCAAAGCTATGGTCAGGAAACGCAAAACACGCTCATCGCGCCTTAACTCGACTTCCAATTTGTTAATTAATTCACCTGGAGCCTTAAATTCAGTTAAGTGATAGTACCCTGTAGTTTTCTTTTGGATTGGGTACGCTAATTTTCTCAAACCCCAATTATCCTCCTGGACAATTTCGGCTCCGCCATCAGTAAGGGTTTTGCTGTATTTGGCTATTGCCTCTTTAGCAGTCTCTTCTGATAACAACGGGGTTAGAACGATCACGATTTCGTACTGTTGCATTGTTATTGCTTTAATTTTTAATTATTTACCCGACAATTCGGGGCTGCAAATGTAGGAAGAAATATTTATTTATCCAACTAAAGCATGTTTTTTATAACAGCTTATATACAGGTAGTTAATGAGGTTGGGCAATCAACCTTTGTTAATAAAAATAAAACACCAAATTAACATGTAATACAAAACATAAGCCTAAGTTCGGGTGTCTATTAATTAACAAAACATTACCGCCATGCAATTTACCGACTTTAACAACGACAGAACAGAAAGTTCGAATTTCATGTATGATACCATCTATTTCCAGGCCCCGGGCGAAAAGGATTTTTCAGAAAGTAACTGGACCGATGAAGATGAGGATGATGAAGATTTTGACGACGAAGAGTTTGAAGATGAGGCAGAAGATATAGATGACCTGAACGAGATCCGCGTAGGTGATGACACTAATGAGCCGGGCGAAGACGATTATGATCTGACCAACCCTGACCCGGACGACGACCATCTGCCGGAAGAGGAATTGCAATAGTATATTATATTGAATTAAAATAGGGGTGTCATGCTGAGCTTAGTCGAAGCATGAGGGCGGGCCTACGCTCACCCTTCGAGGGCCTCAGGGTGACAGCATTTTTCTTAATTTTCATTTTATCAACAATCCGTCCCGGCGCTTTCAGGTAAAGTAAAATCTTGCTAACTTAGTAGCTGTGGATAATTTTATTGTTTCGGCACGCAAATACCGCCCGGCTACTTTTGAAACTGTTGTTGGTCAGCAACATATCACCAACACGTTAAAAAACGCTATTAAAAATAATCAGCTGGCGCAGGCATTTTTATTCTGCGGCCCACGTGGTGTGGGCAAAACTACCTGCGCGCGTATCCTTGCCAAAACCATTAACTGCACCAATTTACAGCCCAGCGGCGAGGCCTGCGGCGTTTGCCCGTCGTGTGTATCGTTCCAAAATGGTAACTCATTTAATATTCATGAGCTTGACGCGGCATCAAATAACTCGGTCGACGATATCCGCAGCCTGATTGAGCAGGTGCGCATACCGCCACAGGGTGCCCGTTTTAAGGTTTATATTATTGATGAGGTGCACATGCTGTCGCAGGCTGCGTTTAACGCATTCCTGAAAACGCTTGAAGAGCCGCCCCATTATGCCATATTTATACTGGCCACTACCGAGAAGCATAAAATACTGCCCACCATACTTTCGCGCTGCCAGATATTTGATTTTAACCGCATCAGTGTTGATGATATGGCTAATCACCTGGCATCAATAGCGCAAAAAGAGACAATTAAATATGAGGTTGACGGCCTGCACATCATCGCCCAAAAGGCAGATGGCGGCTTGCGCGACGCTTTATCGATGTTTGATCAGATCGTAAGTTTTTCTGATGCCAATGTTACCTATCGCGCGGTAATTGATAACCTGAATATACTGGATTACGATTACTACTTTAACATAACAGACAGTTTATTGCAGGAAAATACGGCTAAAACCTTATTGTTTTTCGACGAGATCTTGAACAAAGGTTTTGACGGCGCGCATTTTATCTCGGGCCTGTCAGAACATTTCCGCAATTTACTGGTGACCAAAGATCCATCCACTTTAAAATTATTAGAAGTAAGCGAGGGTATTAAAGCCAAATACCTTCAGCAATCACAGGCGGCAAATGTGTCGTTTTTGTTATCGGCAATGAATATTGCCAACCAGTGCGATCTTAATTATAAGCTCAGCAAAAACCAACGCTTACAGGTCGAACTGGCTTTGCTTAAAATGTGCCACCTGCTCTCGGTGTTTAGCCTGGCTACCACGCCGCTAACTGCAATGCCCGATACTAACGAGCAGCTAAAAAAAAAACCTGATACCTCAACAGTAAGCACACCAAAACCGGTTGCTGTAAACAATGAGGTTGCCATGGTAAGCGATGCGCTGGCAACTTATGTTACATCGCCAAAAATTACAGAACCGGTTAAGGCACCGGCAGAAAGCGTAAAAGAAGAGCCGCCCGCTGCAGAAAAACCAAAGCCTGCATTTATACCTAATGCCGGTACTACTTCCATAAAAATCCCTTCTTTAAAAGATATAGGTAACGTAAAAGAGAGTATAGTTGAAGAGGAAGACCCTTACCTGAAAGGTGATGCCAAAGAGGATTTTACCTTTAACGATTTTTTAAGGGAGTGGAACGTCTATGCTGCTAAAATAAAGGGCGAAGGCAAAATGAACCTGCTGCCAGTTTTTATAACCGAAGCACCTACTATGCTGCGGCCGTATGTTTTTGAAATTGTTGTAGGCAATAAAGTGCAGGAAGATCTTTTTAAAGCAGAAAGGGCCGACTTTTTAAATTATATGCGCACCACGCTTAAAAACTTTGACCTTGAGGTAAACGCGCGCGTTGATAAACAGGTAGTGGCCAAACGCCCCTATACAGACCTTGAAAAATACCAGCACATGGCTGCTAAAAATCCCCAACTGGCCGAGCTGCGCAAGCGCTTTAACCTTGATTTTGATTGATTGCGGCAAACACTTACCTTTAGCCAAACTGCTTTATTAGTAAATTAGGTGAAGAAATGTTTTAAGCTATTATTGGCATTGGTTATACCAGGCATCATGTTTGCCGGCTCATGCAAGCTTGACTCGCCTGCACCCCCTCCGGCACCCAAGGCTGACGATGTAGAGATTACAGATCAAACTGTTTTAGGAATAGTGGTAAACGGGCCAAGGGTTGACAACGCTTATTTAACATCCCTATGGAAAGCTAAACAAACTACATTGCAGCTTTATGATACATCAAATACTATTATCTCCGGCACTTATGTAAATAACCTGTTTACTAACGTAACATTGAATGACAGGAATAAAAGCGTGAGTTATACCGGCCTGGTTAATTCTTTCGCACAACCAACAGGTACCTATAAATTGTCGGTTACTGATAATGTACTCTATATCGAATTATCTTCAAATCCGTTTTTTAACAGTACATTCAGCACTGTAAGGGTTACGCACTTAACACCCACAGAAATGACCTGGGTTGCGCTTGATACTACCTCGACCGTGTTGGATGGCAGGTATTACCATAAAGGCTACCAGGTAACTTTTACCAAATAAAAACGCCCTTATTAAAGGGCGTTTTTGTTTTTTGTTAGTTTTATCTCGGCCTGTCATTTTTAGGATACCCTTCTTCATCCAGGTCATCGCGGTCATCTTCGGGAGTATGGGCAAGCAAGGCATCAATCGGGTCTACATTAACAATTTCGCCGTCATCTACGTGCATGCCTAACTGGTCAACATCTGTTTCTAACGATTCGTTCGGGATATACTCGTCAACCACATCATAGGGGTTAGCCTCATCATAGGTTGAGTTCATGTCAGCACCGTTTTTTTGCGAGGTATTATACGGATCCGGGTGGTCGTAATCAGGATCGTCGCCTTTTACATCAAGCTCATAGCTGTTATCATCGGCGTTATACCTTAATTGATCTTGGTCAATGGTTTCGCCAAGTTCGTCTTTCAGGGTTCTGTCCCTGTCGTCGTTTTCGTTGTCAAATGGATCAGTGTTCATGGGTTAAATCTTTTATTAAAGATACATAGAAAAAACCCTGCCAAAATCAATTATGCCATCAAAATAATGATCAATACGGAATTTGTTTTCTATATGATGTTTTACTGCCTACTGCGAATTTTATGCCGATGGAATATTGCGAATAATGATCTTTTTGAGTACCAGCAGTAAAGCCATCTAAACTGTCGCCCAGCACAAAGTTATACTGGTAACCCAGGTCAATTTTAAAGGCAGGCTCATCATAGCTGTTGTATACCTTAAATTCATATCCTATGCGCGCCGGGATAACGATCTCGTTGCTGTTTAGCTCGCCGGGTGTATAAAACCCCGGGGTGAGGATAGATTCCCTGTTAATATTGGTGATATGGTTAACTACAAAACCAACGCCGGACGATATGTATAAATTTTTAAAAGCATTAGGGATGGGCTTATCTGCATAGTCAAGAATTTCACCCATTTGCAGCTGTGCCCTAAACATTACCGCATTAAAGTTATTTTTAAATTGCCTGCCGGTTGTGGTTGTTAATGAATCGCCGCCCTGCAAAACGCCGGTTTGCACTTCAATAATGTAGTTGATATATGGCCCGGCGTTAACGTTAAAATTAAAATGGGCAGATTTAGAACTTTTAATAGTTTGCGCATCGCCATAAACCTTGTTGATATCAAGGCCCAGCCCCAGATCATACTGGGCATAGTTATAACCTATCTGGGCTTTTGCCGTACCTGCAAGTAAACAAACAAACAATAATGAAAAAATAGCTTTTATAAAATATTTCATTTTTAGTGTGTGAATTTTAAAATGACATCGGTTTCTGTACTATACGCAGGTATAGAAATATGTGTGCCAAGGATAAGGCTGTCGGCAGTTACTTTATTGACAGTAAAAGTACCTACATCATTTGTAAGTGCAAGCGTTTTAGCCGAAGCATTGTAATTATATGTGCCTGTTGTTACAGATGCTGAGTCAGCTTCAGAATAAATGAAAGTTTTATCACTCTTAAACGTAAAATAGTCTTTAGGCGTAAAAGTAGTAGTAGTATCATCAATAGCTATACCCAGGGCGCTGCCCTTTGTAATTTGCGTTTTTACAAACCACATACCTACGATAGAGGCATTTGTATTTGGTGTAGATGTGTTGGTACCCGGGGCTGAACTTTTATTAAAGCCAGATTCATCAAGCTTACAGCCAATAATTACACTGGCAATTATTGCAATAAAGAGTAAAGGTTTTTTCATGCACCGGCATTGTTTAACGATATCGATAGTAATATCGCCTCGAATTTATTTAAAATTTATTACTTATTTTACAATTACATACAATTATTGATAAAGTCTATTTTATATCTTTGAAGCCATTAGATAAAAAAATAGAACACCTGCTATGTCAAAAATTAAAGTAAACAATCCGGTTGTTGAGCTGGATGGTGATGAAATGACCCGCATTATCTGGAAGTTTATAAAGGATAAACTGATTGTTCCGTACCTGGATGTGGATATTAAATACTACGATCTTGGTTTAGAATATCGTGATGAAACCAATGACCAGGTAACTATTGATGCTGCAAACGCTATTAAACAATATGGTGTAGGTATTAAATGTGCTACCATCACTCCTGACGAAGCGCGTGTGGAAGAATTTGGCCTGAAACAAATGTGGAAATCGCCAAACGGAACTATCCGTAACATACTGGATGGCACTGTTTTCCGCGAGCCTATTGTAATGAGCAATGTGCCGCGTTTGGTACCAAACTGGACAGCGCCTATCTGCATTGGCCGTCATGCTTTTGGCGACCAGTACCGCGCTACCGATTTTTTAACTAAAGGCAAAGGCAAGCTTACCGTAACCTTTACTCCTGAAGATGGTGGCGAAGTACAATCATACGAAGTATTTAACTTTAAAGGCGATGGTGTTGCTTTAACCATGTACAATACCGACGAATCAATAAAAGGCTTTGCACATGCTTGTTTTAACCAGGCATTGATGAAAGGCTGGCCTTTATACTTATCTACCAAAAACACCATCCTTAAAAAATACGATGGCCGCTTTAAAGATATTTTTGAAGAGATCTATCAAAATGATTACAAGCAAAAATTTGCTGACGCGGGCATTACTTATGAGCACCGTTTAATTGACGACATGGTGGCATCTGCCCTTAAATGGAACGGCAACTTTGTTTGGGCTTGTAAAAACTATGACGGCGACGTACAGTCTGACACGGTAGCACAAGGTTTTGGCTCATTAGGTTTAATGACCTCTACCTTAGTTACACCTGATGGCCAGACAATGGAAGCTGAAGCTGCACACGGTACGGTAACCCGCCACTATCGCGAGCACCAGGCCGGCCGCCCGACATCAACTAACCCTATTGCCTCTATTTTTGCATGGACCCGTGGTTTAGAGTTTCGCGGTATCCTTGACGGCAACCAGGAACTGATAGACTTCTGCAAAGCTTTAGAAGAAGTTTGTATTGAAACAGTTGAAAGCGGTAAAATGACCAAAGATCTGGCCATTACCATAAAACCAAAAGTTGAGCACGGTACTGATTACCTGTACACCGAAGAGTTTTTGGAAGCAATTGACGAGAACTTGAAAAAGAAGTTGGGTAAGTAGAGACGCAATACTTTGCGTCTTAACGTAATATTGAAAGTCCGTATAGTTTCTATGCGGACTTTTTTATTAATGCGATATTGGTTTTGATTATATTTGTATATGAGCGCAGAATTAATTGCCATAAAAGATTTACTTACCAGGTTAAAGCCCGATTTGGTAAAAAGGTATCCTATTGCTTCAATAGGATTATTTGGCTCAATTGTACGCGATGATTTTACTGCTGAAAGCGACGTAGATATTATTGTTGATTTTAATGATCGAATAGGCATTGAGTTTGTCACGCTTGCCGATGAACTTGAAGCGAAACTGAACTGCAAAGTTGATCTAGTTTCGAGAGGAGGGATTAAACAAAAATATTTAGACTTAATAGACCCTCAAATTATTTATGTCTGAGCGTTATCCAAAGCTTTTGATAGAGGATATCCTTGATAGTGCTGAAAAGATCATCAGCTACACTGAATCTTTGACTTTTGAAGAATTTACTGAAGATAGTAAAACTATCGATGCAGTGGCAAGAAATTTCGAAATCATTGGCGAAGCTACCAACCGCTTGCCGGACGAAATAAAAGATGCTAATCCATCAATCGATTGGCACAAAATCAGGGGCCTGCGTAATAGAATTGCTCATCATTATTTTGGTATAAATTATCAAATCATTTGGGACGTTATCCAAAACTATCTGCCGGATTTAATTAAACAAATAAAAACGCTTATTTAAGTATTCAACGCTTTTTATTTAGGTTCGATATTCGACGCAAAATCTAATAAATCAAATCAACTTTTCTCTTTTCGTGTTTTACTGATAACTTAGCATCAAATTCAAAACAATATGTCTGCAACATTATATCCGTTAAAATTCAAAACCATCTACAAAGACAAGATCTGGGGTGGCCAAAAAATAAAAACTTATTTGCATAAAGATTTTGGCGATCTGCCAAATTGCGGCGAAACCTGGGAAATTTCGGGTGTAAAGTCTGATGTTTCAATCGTTGAAGGCGGCGCTTTAAACGGCGAGTCGCTTGCAGACCTGTTGGTGCAGTACGGTGCCGACCTTGTAGGCGAGAAAGTGTACAAACACTTCGGCAATATCTTCCCGCTATTAGTGAAATTTATTGATGCCAACGAAGACCTTTCTATCCAGGTGCACCCTAATGACGAGCTGGCTAAAAAGCGCCATAATTCATTCGGTAAAACCGAGATGTGGTATATCATCGAGTCTGATCCGGGTTCGACCCTGATTGCCGGTTTTAACAAAGAACTGAATCAGGAAGAATACCTGGAGAAGTTTAACAGCGGCCATTTGATGGATGTGCTGAACCGAGAAACCGCTGACGAGGGTGACGTGTTCTTTTTACCTGCCGGCCGTGTGCATACCATTGGCGCAGGCTTATTGCTGGCCGAGATCCAGCAGACATCAGACATTACTTACCGGATCTATGATTTTGACCGTGTAGATGCCAGCGGACATAAACGCGAGTTGCATACCGAAGAAGCTTTGGCCGCGATAGATTATCATTACTATGGCGATTATAAAACAAAATACACGCCCGAAAAGGACGAAACCGTACAACTGGTTAGCTGCCCATACTTTACTACCAGTGTTTTAGATGCTACCGAAGGCACAAGCAAAGACTACAGCAATCTGGACTCGTTTGTGATCCATGTTTGCCTTGCCGGTGCCTACACCATCAACTACAATGGCGAAACTTATCCTGTAAAAATGGGAGAGTGTATCCTGTTACCAAAAACAATTGACAAGATTGAACTGGAAACTGAAGGTGGTTTTAAAATTTTGGAAAGCTTCATAGCATAGTTAAAACAGACTTACGAAGTTTTTAAAACTTCGTAAGTCTTATGCTGAAAAAAAATACAAATCAGGGTGTCACCCTGAGGTTCTCGAAGGGTGAGCGTAAGGCCCGGCCCGCATGCTTCGAGAGCCTCAGCATGACACCCTTGTTTTTTAATAAGTGTTTACTTATACTTCCAATTTCTTGATTTGCCTTCTGCCATCCACTCCAAAGCTGTTTCAATGCGTTTTTGGCGGGTGGGTTCGGTTTTGGCTTCGGTTATCCACTCCAGGTATTCGCGTTTACATGAGGGGCTAAAATCCTGGTAGGTTGCCAGTGCTTTCTGATTTGTTGCCAATGCTTCGGCAAAATAATCGGGCATGGGTATTTCGGCTTTCGGGGCTTTTGCAGCCGTTGTTTTTGCGGGTGGCTGATAATTGCTGTCCTTTAAAGCGATGGCCTGCAAAATAAAATCCTTTAAAATGTCATCGCTGGGCAGGTCAGATAATTTTGTAATGCGGCCAAAATTACCTGCTGATTCTTTGTCCTCACCCCGAAGTATGGCACCATGAGGGTCTACCAGTGCTGAACTGTTCCAGAAACCAAAAACACAATGCTCTTTAAAGCCGGCCATGTTGGCAAATATCCCCTTATATTCAAAAAATGGGTGGCCCCACTTTATGGTCTCGGTGATCTGCGGAGATACGGAATGCATTAACGCCCTTAAATGATTTAATATGGGTTGCGCAAAGGCCGGTTTTTTGCCAATGTAAGCGTCTATACGATGATCATATTGTTCCATAACACCAAGTTAATAATTTATAGGTTAATTCATCAATGGTGCAGGTACAAGTTTTTAACTGGCTAAGCGCTCGCAGATCTCGATAATAGACCTGCTTATCGGCTTAAATTCAATAGCTATTGCCGACCTGATCTTACTGTTATCAAAATCCTTCACCTGCGATGCCGATTGTGCGGCAACTTTGTCTATGGCTGGTGATTTACGGATCAGGTAGGCATAAGCGGCAGCAGCGCGCCAGGCCAGTTCCATCATCCAGGGTTTGGCCAGTTTAGCGGGTGGTGAAATGTTAAAGCCTTTGGCTATTTCGGCAGTAAGCTCTTTATAATTACGGTTTTCGGCGCTGATAATGTAGCGTTGCCCGGTAATATCGCTTTCCATCAGAGCAATCATACATTTGGCAACATCTTCCACATCTACAAATCCCGCTGTGCCTTCAGTATAAAATTTAAGCCCTTTGCGTACGGTTTCAAAAAGTTGCCCGCTACCCTCTGTACCGGCATTTGCGCCGATAATTAAAGAAGGGTTAACTATCACCGCGTCCAGTCCTTCGGCTATACCGCGCCATACTTCCATTTCGCTTTCAAGCTTTGATATGGCGTAACCATCATTCTCGGCAGCTATATCTAAATGATGATTTTCGGTTATCAGTTCGCCCGGCTTTGCCTGGCCTATGGCTGCTATCGAACTTACATGCACCAGTTTAATGTCACGGTCAAGACACAGGTTAACTAAATTGGCCGTGCTGTTAACATTGGTGTGTATCATGGGGGCCTTTTCGGCTTGCCTTAATGATACCCACGCGGCGCAATGATACACTTGTGTTACGCCATCCAGCGCGTTTTCAAGCGCAAAAACATCCAGCATATCGGCCACAACCCATTGTATCTGGGTGTAAGGCAACAGCAACATGGGGATAATGGAGGTTTCGCGTTTTGTGCAACGGATGGTTTCGCCTTTATCGGCCAATTGTTTAGCCAGTTCTGCTCCTAAAAAACCTGTCGCGCCAGTTATAAGTATCATGTAATTTGCAAATGTGCAGATGTGCAAATGTGCGGATAGATGCGCAGATATGCAAGTGCTGTTTAATGTGCATATTCGAACATCTATTTGCACATCCGCACATCTATCTGCATATTTGCGTAACTGCTTATTTGCACATCGAAACATGTCTTTATCTGATTTCTTTACACCCATTAACCTGGATACTATTGCACCTAAAAACGGTTATTACACCAGCCAGTTAGGCAGCAAGGTTGATCTGTATGTTAGTGACTTTCCCGACCTGGAACGGCCGGCGGATATTGCTATTATTGGTGTACAGGAAGACAGGCACGCTATAAATAACCCGGGTTGCGCGTTGGCACCCGATTATATCCGCGAAAAACTGTACCAGCTAAATGAAGGCGCTTATAGCACGCAGATAGTCGATTTAGGAAACATCCGCCAGGGCGATACGGTAACCGATACCTATTTCGCACTTAAAACCGTTGTTGCCGAACTGATAAGGATGGATATCATTCCGCTGATAATAGGCGGGGGACAGGACCTTACCTACGCGCAATACATGGGTTATGAAACACTGGAGCAAAAGGTCGACCTGGTAGTGATCGATTCGCACTTTGACCTGGAGGATGATGAACTGCATGATGGTATTGAAACCACCTCGCAATCATACCTTAGCAAGATATTCCTGCATGAGCCTAATTACCTGTTTAATTTCAGCAACCTGGGTTATCAAACTTATTTTGCCAGCCAGGACAGTTTACGGGTGATGGATAAATTGTATTTCGATGCACACCGTTTGGGTACGCTAAGTAATAATATAGCCGTTACCGAACCCACCATCCGCAACGCTAATATGCTGAGCTTTGATATCGGTGCTATCCGTTCGTCAGACGCGGCGGCTAATGCCAACGCTAAGCCAAACGGTTTTTATGGTGAAGAGGCTTGCCAGATCTGCCGCTACGCGGGATTTAATGACAAGCTAACCTCGATAGGTTTTTACGAATTTAACCCGGCTTATGATAGTAATGGCCAAACGGCTATGCTGCTATCACAAATGATCTGGTATTTTATTGATGGGGTATATAATCGCAAGAAAGATTTCCCGCTTAGTCCAAAATCTCAATACCTGATCTATAAAACCAGTTTAAGGCATGATGACCATGAGCTGGTGTTTGTAAAGAGCAAAAAATCAGACCGCTGGTGGATGCAGGTGCCATATCCAACAGGTGGTTCAAAAAACGAACGTTTCCACCTGGTTCCCTGCCGTCATGAGGATTATAAAACAGCAGTAGCCGGCGAAATGCCTGATCTTTGGTGGCGCACTTATCAAAAATTAACCTAAGAATACAATCCATACCCTGATTATACGTTAATCAAGCTTATAGTATCAATACAGTTCATGAAGAAATTATTGTTTTTTATCATAGCCCTATTACCTTCCGCGCTCTTCGCGCAGGAAGCAACCTCTAATTTTACAGTTACCGGCAAGGTTGGCAATGTAGGGTCGCCGGCGAGGGCTTATTTATTTTACTCGATAGGTGCAAACCAGGTTGTCGACTCATCGTTAGTTGCTAACGGAAGCTTTACCATCAGCGGTTTTGTGCCGGCCCCGTCAAATTCTTTATTGGTGATAGATCATTTGGGAGTAGGATACAAGAATTTAGGCAATACCCCCGATATGCTTAATTTTTTCCTGGATAAAGGCACGACAACGGTTACAGCAAACCAGGATTCTGTAAGCAAAGGCGTAATAACCGGTTCTGCAGTTAATGATGATGATAAATACCTGACCAACCTGTTAAAGCCAATTAACGACGAGGCCAAAAAGGTCAACGACGAGAAAAATGCCGCACCGCAAAGCCAACAAAACTCGCAGGATTTTCAGCGTCAAATAGCCGGCAGGATGAAAACCCTGCAGGATAAGCAGGAGGTAATTTTAAAAGGCTTTGTTACCGCGCACCCGGCAAGTTATATCAGCTTAATGGTGATCAACTTACTGGGCAGACAGGGCGCTGCGCCTGCGGAAGTAGAAAGCCTGTATAATAGCCTTGATCCGTCATTAAAAGATTTGGAAATAGCCAAAATGATCAAAAAATCAATTGATGATCAAAAAGTCACCGATATAGGAAGCATGGCGCCTGATTTCTCACAGCCGGATGTAAACGGTAACCAGGTTAAATTATCTTCGTTCAGGGGTAAATATGTTTTGGTGGATTTTTGGGCGTCATGGTGTGGCCCTTGCCGTGCAGAAAATCCTAATGTTGTAAAAGCTTATAATAAATATAAAGGAAAAAACTTTACCGTACTTGGTGTATCGTTAGATAAGCCCGGTGCTACAGCCGATTGGCAGGGCGCGATTAAAAGCGACGGCCTAACCTGGACACAGGTATCTGACCTTAAATTCTGGAAAAACGAAGCGGCTGTATTGTATCTTGTTCAGTCAATACCGGCCAATTTCCTGATTGATCCTAATGGAAAGATCGTAGCTAAAAACCTGCGCGGTACAGACCTGGAAGATAAACTGGCGGAGTTATTGGGGAAGATATAGTCTTAAGCCGATAGTCCTTAGTCTTAAGTCGAAAGTAAAATCTGACTTAAGACTAAGGACTTTGGACTAAGAATTTCTAAACAGTAACCAAATCCCTGAAAAGCTGGATATGCCAGCTATCTTTAAAAGGTACTTCCCATTTGGTTTGTAATTCAGACAGGTTTTGTACCAGGTTATTGTATACGATGGTATTGGTGTTGATGCTGCCTTGCTTTAGCAATTCTTCAAAGCCATGTCGGGGCAGGGATAATACTTCGTCGGCATCGCGGTAAGCCAGGTTAAAACGGTCAAACAGGCTGATGCCAAATTCCTGTTCCAGGCGTTTCATAAAATTAACCGATTTGTCGATAGAGCAACCGCTGGCGCCGGCCTGTGTTTCGTCAACTATCAGTATTAAAAAACGGTTGTAGCGGATTTCGGCTTTGGCTTTAAGCTGGTTGTTGTGCGCGGTCCACTCGGCAGTAAAGCCGTTTAAACGTTGTTGTATTTGTTGCACCACATCGTCAGTCAGTTTTTTGTCAGACTGGTAGATCCATACCCTTGAATTTTCAGAAAATTGCATGTACAAAGTTATCAAATTATTAACTTAGGCCTGTAGTTTTGTTGTCATGCTAAAATCAGTTCTGTTAAAGAATAAAAAATCAGCGTTCATTGTTTCATTTATTACAGCTGCCGCGATCAGCTTATGCTTTGTTGCCGGCATGACAGACCAGGACTGGCTAAGCTGGGGTAATAAATGCCTGTCAGAGTCCTTTGATCCATCCATAGATCCCAAGCTAAAAAAATGGGAGGTTTTGCTAACCGACGATTCTTTTATCCGCCTGCGTAAAACCTATCAAAATAACAAACAAGAGTACTTTTCTTTTCAACTGCAAAAACTGGACAGCATATCTTATACAGGCGATGCCACTACAGGCATGCTAAAGTTAAAAGCAAAAGCCGACGACATTATTGTGCAAACGTATAACGACAGGCAAGGCAACATAGATTCGATGGCCAATGTGCTTAATATCCCGCTAAAGAATATGGAACCAAAACGACTGGACAGCCTGGAAGAAGCGCTGAATTATTTTAAGATGAAGAACTTGTAAGGTACTTTACAGCCCGTTTGCCCGTGCGGTTATCTCCGCGATGTCTAAAACTTTAATTTCCTGGTCTTTTTCGTGGTTCTTTACCCCGTCGCTTAACATGGTCATGCAAAATGGGCAGGCCGCAGCTACTACCTGCGCGTTAATGGCTATCACCTCGTCAATACGTTCCATGTTGATGTCTTTGTTGCCTTTCTCGGGTTCTTTGAACATTTGGGCGCCGCCGGCACCACAGCACAGGCCATTGCTTTTGCAGCGTTTCATTTCAACCAGCTCGATATCTAACACTTCTAAAGCTTTACGCGGGGCTTCGTACACATTATTGCCGCGGCCTAAATAGCAAGGGTCGTGGTATGTAATGCGTTTGCCCTTAAAGCTTTCGCCGCCATCGGCTTTTAATTTACCTTCGTCAATCAATTGTTGTATCAACTGCGAGTGATGGATCACTTCATAATTACCGCCTAATCCCGGATATTCGTTCTTTATGGTGTTAAAGCAATGCGGGCAGCCGGTTACTATCTTTTTAATATCGTAGCCATTTAATACTTCGATATTGGTCATGGCCTGCATCTGGAACAAAAACTCGTTACCGGCACGTTTGGCAGGGTCGCCGGTGCAGCTTTCTTCAGTGCCTAATACCGCATAGCTTATGCCTACGTGATGCAGGATCTTACAGATATCGCGCGTAATTTTTTGCGCCCGCTCATCAAAACTACCCGCGCAGCCCACCCAAAACAGTATCTCGGGTTGCTTGTCTTCGGCAGCCATTTGGGCCATGGTTGGTATCGTGATTTCGGATTTCGGAATTTCGATTTCGGAATTATTTTGATTTTCCATTGCTTATTTTGTCATAACTGCAAACTGTTTACTGCCCACTGCCCAATTTCTCCGCCCAGTTAAACCTGTCCGCATTACTATATTTCCACGGGGCGCCATTATTTTCAACATTACCGAACATATTGTTCAGGCTTGCCAGTGCCTGCGATTCTTCCATCACCACATAACGGCGCATTTCTGTTATAATTTCAAGCGGGTTAATATTTACGGGACAGGCATCAACACAGGCATTGCAGGTAGTGCAGGCCCAAAGTTCCTCGCGGGTTATATAGTCGTCAAGCAGCGTTTTGCCGTCCTGGTGGTCTTTGCCGTGTTTATCTATATTATTACCCACTTCGGTTATGCGGTCGCGGGTATCCATCATGATCTTGCGGGGCGATAGCAGCTTACCCGTAATATTTGCCGGGCAAACAGATGTACACCTGCCGCATTCGGTACAGGTGTAGGCCTCCATCAGGTTTTTCCAGGTGAGATCGGTTACATCTTTAGCGCCAAAACTTGCCGGCTCGCCATTATTTTCAGGCACAAAAGACGGATCAAGCATGGCTTTTACCTCGTTGGTTACCGATGCCATGTTGGAAAACTCGCCTTTCGGCTCTAAATTTGAGTACCATGTATTTGGGAAAGCCAGCAGGATATGAAAATGCTTTGAATAGGGTAGGTAGTTTAAAAAAGCCAAAATCCCAATAATGTGGAACCACCAGCAAACCCGTTCGGTAATTTCTAATGAGTAAGGGTTTGCCGACAGGGAAGGGGCAATTAAACTGCTGACCGGGAAACTGCCCGCTTTTATATAATGGCCAAAGTGTAAAGCCTGCAGCTTATAATCGGCAGCGTTCATAGTTAAAAAAGCCGTCATCAGGCATATTTCTATGATCAGGATATAGTTGGCGTCGCTTTTGGGCCATTCGGTCATCTCAGTCCCACTAAAACGCTTCAGGCGGACAATGTTTCTGCGTGCAAGGAAAACTACGCAGGCCACCAGCACTAAAATTGCCAGTACCTCAAAACTGCCGATCAGTAAGCCGTATAAACTCCCCAGCGGTTTTGAAAATATGCGGTGCGAGCCGAATATGCCGTCTATCATGATCTCCAGAACCTCGAGATTGATAATGATGAAGCCGACGTAAATAAAAAAGTGCATTATGGCCGCCACCGGGCGTTTAACCATTTTGGTTTGCCCTAAAGCAACTTTTGCCATTACTCGCCAGCGCTCGGCCCGGCGGTCAGACCGGTTAACATCACGACCTAACAAAATATTACGGCGTATCTTGCCCGCGTTTTTGCTGAATAGATAAATCGCGGCAATTAAAATAATGCTAAACAATATCTGTGAAATCATTATGCGTGCATAGTAATTTAATCAAAGATAGACTTATCCGCCAACTATAAAAATATCGACAAGCGTTTACCAGATTAAAAAATAATTATACGGTGTAATTGTTTGATTTACTGTGCAGTTAATTGCTGATGAAAAAATGTGCTGAAAAATTTTCAAAAAAAGCTATCGATAAACAAAAAAAAGTCTACATTTGCAGTCCTTAAACGGACGGTATCATAGCTCAGTCGGTAGAGCAAAGGACTGAAAATCCTTGTGTCGCTGGTTCGATCCCAGCTGATACCACAGCATATAAAAGGCTTTCTTCATGAAGAAAGCCTTTTTGTATTTAAAGGGCCTCTACAATCTCTAAATGCAGGTTTTTAATTCTGTTAATCACTAAATTGATTTTTTGATTTTTTCTTGTTTTTAATGCTATCTGTGTTGTAGGATCATATTTTTAAAATGATTTGGCGCATCTGTGTCCTTGCTACACTTTTTTTTAAATTGAGTTATTAAGATTCCTTGTAGTCAACTGTCGTAGGTGTAAATTGTAAATACGGAAACAATAAGAATTGATTTCCGTTAAATTTACAAGGGAATACTTCTAAATTATTGATGAATAATCTTTGCCTTGCAGCATACAAACGCCTAATTTTACTGCAATATGATGTATTTTCCTTCTTATTAGGTAGATACTCTCGCTATTATTCCGTTAGTTCGCTGCTTAATAGCTTTGTACCAGAAGATATTTTGTTCAAAGCTTTACTAAGGTCTGTAACTAAGTAAGTTGGATCTTCCAAACCTACATATAGTCTAATTAACTGGTGTTGTTTGTTATCGGCGCAATAATCTTCTTTTTTCATAGACGCAATAGCCGGTATCACCAAACTTTCATGCCCTCCCCATGATACCGCTATCAGTATATGCTGCAGGTTATTGCAAAAGCTTTCTATCTTCTCGAACGACGAGTCTTTTAAAATGATGCTGAATAAGCCGCCGCAGCCTTGCATTTGTTCGGCCGCAAGCGCTGCCTGTTCAAAATCAGGGCTAAAGGGCCATATCACTTTTTCAACGGCTTCGTGTTGGTTTAACCATGAGGTGATCAGTTTGGCGCTTTCAAAACTGCGGTTTAATCTGAGGGGTAAGGTTCTTAGCCCCCTTAACAAAAGCCAGGCCGAGTTTGGCGATAGGGTGGTGCCCATGCTCATAAACTCGTTTTCAAAAATGCGTTTTATCATTGCACGGCTACCGGTTAAAACCCCGCCAACCACATCAGAGTGCCCGCCAATATATTTTGTAGCCGATTGTGCAACCACGTCTATCCCCATCTTTATAGGTTGCTGAAATAAAGGCGTACAATAACTATTATCAATAATGGTAATAATATTGCGCGACTGAGCAATGGCAGCTATCTTTTTAAGATCCTGCAACTGGTAGTTATAAGTATTAGGGCTTTCTAAAAATATCAGGCGTGTATTGCTTAATATGGCCTGTTCAAAGTTTTTAAAATCAGTGCCGTCAACAAAAGAAGTGCTGATGCCAAATTTAGGCAGGATCTTGTCGAATAACTTATTTGTCCAGCTATAGGGCGACTTAACACTGATAGCATGATCGCCTGCTTTTAATAATGACAGCACGGCAATGCTGATAGCGCCTACACCACTGTTAAACAGCAAAGCATCTTCGGCACCATCAAGGGCCGCCAGCTTTTTTCTTAGGATATTAACTGTAGGGTTTTGCCCTCTCGAATATATATTGCTATCAAACTCGTCAGACATGGCATCCCTCAGCTCGCTTACCGTGTTGAAAGCGAAATTTGTGGTTTGCACAATAGGTGGTGCAACCGCATTAAAATAGTTTTCCCGGTCTTCGCCCAGTTCATTTAAAATAAATGAAATATCCATAATAAGTTGTTAAAATTGGTTATGGCAGTATCGGGTAACAATATATATAACATGCCTTATAACAAATGTACAAACGGAACTATGCCCGTCAAAATATTTTGACATTAGTAACAAATTTGTTGTCAGGAAATTATGGCGAAGGTGACATTTTGGTAATTTATCGCTCGTTTTCAGTTATCGGCCGGTAAAATCATGATGCAGGGGTGCCTCTCCGGGATGATTTTTTTATTTTACCTATCAAAATATAGTAAATCGATTAATCATTATTATATTTAGCCCAAGGACCAATTAATGCATAAAGGGCTTGCAGGCCTTTATTCCGTAAACTTAACTGTTATTATCATTAAAATTTAAGCAAATATCGCTATGCTTTGCTTATTGATGGATTTATAAATAAAGCCGTTTACCCCTAACCCTGAGTTTTCAGCGCTCAATTGTCATGATCAAAAAGAAGATATCGATAAAAGATATTGCAAAACTTACCAATACATCAATAACAACCGTGTCATTTGTGTTAAACGGCAAAGGGCGCATAAGCAAAGAAATTTCAGAGAAAATATTAGCAATAGCCAGCGAGAACGGGTATGAACCTAACCGCATGGCGGTGGGCTTGCGCACAGGGTCGTCAAAAGTTATAGGCTTTGTGGTTGAAGCTATTGGCGGGCCATTTTTTGGTGCAATGGCTAAAGTAATTGAAGAAGAAGCCGAAAAGCAGGGATACGGTGTAATTTATTGCAGCACCAACAATAATATCCAAAAGGGCAAAGATGTTATCAGGATGTTGTCTCGTCAGCAGGTTGACGGTTATATTATCACCCCGCTTAAAGGCCTGGAGCAAGAAGTTCAGAACCTGGTTAATAACGACAAACCTGTTGTACTGATAGACGGCTATTTCCCGGGGCTGGATATTCCGCACGTATTGGTAGACAATTATAATAGTTCATATACGGCTATTGAGTTCCTGATCAGTTCAGGTTATAGCAATATAGGCCTGATCACTGCCGATATTGAATTGATACAGCTGCAAGACCGGATGCAGGGTTATACCGATGCGCTTAAGGCCCATGGATTAAATGATGATCAGAAAAGGATCTTAAAAATACCTTTTGATACCGATAGGGATAAAGCCGTAAAATTGATAAAGGCGTTTATCAAACAACAAAAACACCTGGACGCGTTGTTTTTTACTACCAATTACCTGGGCATTATGGGGCTGCAAAGCATTACCGAACTTGGCCTGAATATCCCCAATGACCTGGCCATGCTGAGTTTTGATGAAAACGAGATCTTTGAATTTTACCCTCCGGGTATTACTACAGTAAAACAACCCGCTTATGATATTGCAAAATCAGCAATTGATATGTTATTATCGCAAATGGGTGGTAAAAAATATGATATTTCGAAAATTAAACTTCAAATTCCCGCTGAAATAGTTAAAAGAGGTTCTACAAGTAATCTTAAATAGATTTTAATTGATTTTGTGGCTTTAATAATTACTTAAAAATTGTATATTTTTCAAGTTGGTCAATTTTTATCGACAATTATGTAACTTATTTTAATGATTTTTATAAAAAATTCCATATCAAATTGAAAATACGATAAAATTTAATGTGTTTTTAATAAAACATAGGTTTTGTGTTTGATAAAACATTTTACTATTCTATATTTGGATCACACTACTGCCAAAATAAGTAGTACAGCGTAGCAATTGATAAAACGATTTATCTAATTTTTAGTAAATTGTATATACAAGTTTGAAATAAAATCTACATTGAAACTTTTTTTAAGATAGTTGATCTGATAATGCATCAACTGTTTGAGAGATTATAAGCTATATAAAACAGCTTATTTAAAAGATTTAAGGCCAGATTTTAATTTATTTGAGGATTTATGGCAGGTCTGTTTTAGCGCTTCATTTGATAAAACGTTTTATCATAATAAATATATTTTTTAACTAAATAATACTGCATGGATAAAAAGTAAATTAAAATTAACCCCCACCGCTAACGGCATTGCCGAAAAAATTCAAAATAATTAACTGCTCATTCAAATTCTAATTATGATTAAATTCTTATACAAAAAGAAAATCTTTTATTATGCATGCGTTCTCAATATCCTAATGGTTTTGGGAACCGTTGCTGTAAAAGCCCAAGACGCTCCTGTCACTGGTCCGGCGGTTGTTGTTTCGGGAGTAGTAAAAGATGGATCCGAGACGCTACCGGGTGCATCTGTTGTAGTAACAGGCACAACATTAGGTGTTACTACCGATGTTGCCGGTTCTTTCTCATTAAAAGTACCAACCGGTAAATCAATTACCATCAGGATGCTTGGTTATATCCCCCAAACCATTAATATAACCGAAGCAAAATCAAACTTAATAATCGTTCTTAAAACAGATCAAAAAACATTGAACGATGTTGTGGTAATCGGTTACCAGTCTGTAGCGAAAAGAACGGTTACTGCCGCGATTACATCTATTGATCCTAAGACCATTGCCGACATACCTGCACCAACATTTGACGCGTTACTGCAAGGACGTGTCGCTGGTTTGAACGTCCAGAATTTTTCGGGCGAGCCGGGTGTGCGAAGCAACGTGGTGTTAAGAGGTAACACGGCAGTAAGCCGTGATATTAATAGTAACACGGGCACGCAGGCAGGTAAAGCCAGCCTGGCGAGGGCCTTATCAGGTCCTTTATATGTTATTGACGGGGTGCCACAAAGTACCGAAGATATCGCCGCTATTAATTATGGATCTGGCACGGGTACTGATGTTTTAGCAGGCATCCCTATTGGCGACATAGACGATATTGTTGTATTAAAAGATGCGTCTGCGGCAGCCGTATACGGTTCAAGAGGCGCTAACGGTGTAATTCTTATCACCACTAAAAAAGGCGTTGCCGGTAAAACCCGTATAAATTTCTCAACCTACCATGGCGTTACAGGCAGGCCTAATTTAGATAAAGTACTTACAGGTGCAGAAGAGACGAGAGCAAAACTTGCGCTTATTGATCATTACGGAAACTATAACAACCTGGAGAGTATCCCTCAAATTTTAACGGATACCTTAAATCCTGCATTTAACAACGCCAATGATTACAGGAAAGAATTATATCAAACCGGCGTAGTTGATAACTATGAGTTATCAATAACCGGTGGCAATGACTTGGTTAATTATCGCTATGGCATAAATTATTATGATGAATCTGGTATTATCAAAAAAACCGGCCTAAAACGTTACTCAATTAACAGTACGGTTGGTTTAAACATATCACCACGTTTTAAGATCAGTACACAAATACGTTTTTACCGGGTTGACAGACCTACATCGCTTAGCGACATTAGTGGTAACGTAAACCCGTTCACTGGTGGTTATTACGCAAATAGCCCGCTGCCCTCATCAAATTTATACTTAACACAGGCTAATAAAGATTACCTGTTTGGCAGTACAGTTAACAACACCGACAATAACACTAATAATAGTGTTACCATCAGCCCTACTATTGATTGGAAAATATCTGATCACTTTTCATTTAACTCAGTATTGTCTTATGAAAGCGCCGGTAGCCGCAAAGATACCTTTACACCGGGCGCAGTAAGGCAAAGTGGTTATGGATATGCTTCGAGCTTTGTTGATAATTCTGAAAATTATTTAGTAAGTAGTAATTTTCAATATAGTACCACGCTAAATAAAGACCATCACCTTAACGTGTTATTAGGCCAAAACGCCGAATATCACAACTACCGGGCAACCAGCGCCGCGGCAGACGGCATACCAAACGATCAGATCTCGGTTGTAAAGGTTTTGGACAAAAACAGCTCAACAGCTTTTTCAGACCTGCTTGAAAACGGCATATCAACTGAGTTCTTGCGGGTTAACTATGACTTCAAGCAACGCTACTTATTATCAGGCGTATTGAATGCAGACGCATCCTCAAAATTTGGAGCTGGTAACAGGGTAGGTTTCTTTCCGTCTATCTCTGCCGGTTGGTTGGTTAGTGATGAGCCTTTCATGAAATCTGCAAGTAACTGGCTTAGTATGTTTAAAGTACGTGGCAGTTTTGGTATAACAGGCAGGCAGCCGGACGGGGGGAATGACTACCTGGCATTTGACGCTTACAGTATTGGCGCTGGTGGCTTTTCAGGCAGCCAAAGCCCCCAAACCGGCGAAAACCTATCTACCACATATAACGGGGTGGCAGCTATATCGCCTAATTTTGGTGCCGGTTTAAGTAATAAAGACCTCACCTGGGAACATTCCAAGCAATATAACATCGGTGTTGATCTGGCATTCCTTGATAACCGCTTTAGTTTTGTTGCTGATGCCTATGTTAAGAATACAAGTAAAGGCCTTTTTAATTTAGTACTACCGGTAACAACAGGTTATCAAACTATTTATACTAACTCAATAGGCACGCAGAACAAAGGTGTTGAAGCTTCATTTATAGCACATTATTTTAAGCCAACCAGTACTTTTCAGTGGGAAACGGACTTCAATATTGCGTATGACCAAGGTGAGATCACGGCCCTGCCAAATGGCGGACGTGATATTTATTTAGATAAATATCTGTTAAGGCAAGGTCAGCCTATAAATGAGTTTAATTTGTTCCAACAAACAGGTATCTATAAAACAGATGCTGATGTACCAATTAATCCGGTTACCGGCGCGCCAATTAACTTTTATGGTTACGCGTTTAAAGGGGGCGACCCAATATGGAAAGATTCAAACGGTGATGGGGTTCTTGATGCAACAGATTATGTGCCCGCAGGTAACCCTAATCCCAAATTTACCGGTGGTTTTAACAACGTGTTTGGTTATAAGAACTGGTCACTATCAATATTCTGTACATTCACTTTGGGCCGTCAGATCTATAATGATTATTTAGTAGGTAAATTATCTCACCTTGTGCCTAATGATGACGGTGACCCGGATGTGTATCATGACATTACACATAGCGCGTTCCCTGATCTTTCAGGTATCAACTACTGGAAAAATCCGGGAGATAATGCTACCTATCCTTCTTTAAGTTCAGTAAGCGGTACCCATTACAAATATGCAGCTGTAAGCTCAGCCTGGGTTGAAAATGGAGATTATCTGCGCGTAAAAACGGTATCGCTTAGTTACACATTTAATAAAGCTGTTTTAAGTAGTCTTCACATAAGCCGTTTAAGAGTATATGGCATGGTTGATAACCTGCACATCTTTCAAAAATCAAATGTGCCTGATGCTGAAGAGGTTGATGCTTATGGTGTTTATAACGGCAGCGGCTATCCAATTCCTAAAAAGTTTACGCTGGGCCTTGATTTAAGCTTATAATAATTATTCAGGTGGATTCAAAAAAAACGAAAATGAAAATAAAGAAACTAAAATACACTGCCGGGTTATTATTGATAGCCGGATTAGTAAGTGTAACAACATCTTGTAAAAAGATACTTGACCTTGAGCCTCACAACTCTACGTTTACCAGTGCTTATTTTACAAATGGTATTGATGCAAATACGGCTATAGCTGGCGCATATGCCCTTTTACGCTCTGCATTGCTTAACAAGACATCATTTCATGTGTATGGTGATGCTACCGCGTTAGAGTTTAGCATTAACTCAGGCCAGGACGACGCGGCCTATAATATTTCGAACGGAGAGTTTACAGGCTTAAACGTAGATGGTGGCTTTTGGAATTGGACAAACTACTACCAGTTACTACAGCAAATAAACCTGATCATAGTTAAAGTTCCTGATATACCGATTGGCACTTTTGCAAACCAGGACGATAAGCAAAGAATTATTGGTGAAGCCTATTTTTTGCGCGCCTTCACTTATTTCTACATGAGCCGGATATGGGGCGACGTCCCGTTGAAATTAACGCCTGATCTGGATATAAGCCAGGCAAAAAATATACCGCGCACACCTGCTGCCGATGTGTTGAAACAATGTTTAGCTGATTTGAAAATTGCAGAAAATGACCTGGTATTTGGTTATACTGATCCGTCACAACAAGCTGTAAGGGCAAATAAAGGAAGCGCATTTGCGTTAGAGGCCCACATACAAGCTTGGCTGCACAATTATGCCGCTTGTGATGTAGCTGCCGGGCAAGTAATTGACAATGGCCAGTACCAGTTGGTAGAAGATACGTCTCAATTTAGTAAGATATTTATTGGTAAATCTTCAGAAGGTATTTTTGAGATCAATATCAGCTATGGCCAAAGTGAAGGTATAGCCCTTGCAGGTCCTAATAATCCTGGCTACGCACCTACATTGAGCTTCCCTTTCATTTATAGTAAATCCAATTTAGAATGGCCGTTAAGCACCGTATACATTAAACAATTGTTTAATGATACAGATTCTAAAAAGGATATCAGGTATCAAAAATACTTTTTCCAGCCTGAATCGAATGCCGGGCAAACAATTAAATATGCCAATATTACTTATGCTGATGGATCTGCAAAAAACGACCCAAGATTATCTAACAATCTGAACATCTTTAGATTGTCAGATATTATGTTGCTGCGCGCCGAGGCCTTAAACCACTTGGGCAGAGATGCTGAAGCAATAGTTTTACTTAACAAAGTAAGAAACAGGGCGCTTGTTCATTCAATAACATCAGAATCGGGTGATGAGCTTGCACAAACCATACTTGAAGAAAGGCTGCGGGAATTGTTTTATGAAGGACAATCTTTTTATGATCTTGTACGTACCAAAAAAGTTAGCAATCCCTTATCAGGTTTTATAGATCAATATAATTCAAGCTTTAGTGATACTAAACTTGCATTAGGTGCAAACTATTGGCCAATTGACCCTGCCATGTTTAAGGACGATTTGACGCTAACACAAACCCCTTACTGGGTAGGTAAACTGTAATCCTTTAAAATATCGTAAAATGAAAAATATAAAAATATTTGCGCTCCTGTTATTTGCGGCAACCGGGTTGTTGTCGTGTAAAAAGAGTTATGTGATTGGCGGTGACTTATTTAAGGCTAATGTTAACATGACCACGTATGATTATCTGAAAACAAACCATGCATTTGATACGCTGGTAATTATGATAGATAAAATGCAGTTAAAGAACGATGTTAACAGCAGCGGTACCTTTTTTGCACTTACCAACTACTCAATCCATAATTACATTTTGGCCAAACAAACGCAATTGCAGATTCAGTTAAATGATGAAAATTTTAAACTGAAGTTTGATTCGCTTGATTTTACATCACTTAAAGACTCGTTAAGGGCCTACATGTTTAAAGATAAATATACGCGTGATAATTTAACGCAAACTGGTGTTTATGCTACTGCGCTTGATGGTGAAAAAAGGCTGATAAATTTGCGGCCAACTACCGATTATACAAACAACATTTTTACCACAGATCCACAGTATATATATCTTACTAAAGTGCTTCCATTGACGCCAGGTGGACCGGTGCCCGTTGATATTTCCGGTGTGCTGGCAGCTGATCCTAAACAATTATTCACTGTGCTTTGTCAAACCACGGGTATAATTACCACAACAGGAATTTTGCATGTACTTAGCAACAACCATACGTTTACCTATTTTGATGCTGTAGTCAATTAATAAACTTTAGATAAACTAACAATGAAAATAAATTATAAAATTTTGATCGCTGTCTTCACAGTAGCCAGCGTTGCCGCTTGTGTTAAAGCGCCACATGGGTTTCTAAGTTCACAGATCCGTTACCGTGATAGCCCTATCCCAATTCCACAAGGCTATGTGGTGCAGACATCTGCTGTCGATAATGATGGCTCAAGTGCCCCGGTTACCTATAAATTGTTGGATATTCGTGATGCCGTTACGCACAAGCATGCCGACTCTTTATATAAAAATCGTCCGCGTTATGTATTTCTATCACAATTTTACCCGGATATTGATACTACTTTAGCATTACTTAATAGCATCCGTAAGATTGTGAATACACCTGCGTTTGAATTTAACGAACATACAGGCGGTTTCACTTTTTACAATAGTTCTATCAATGTTCCTTTAGGTAAATATGAATTTGATATCAGCGCTACAAACCAGAACGGCACAAAAACGTATAAGAATATTGGTATCTTGAATTTAGTTGAAGGCGATGTAGCCGAAATTGATGCAGGTGGAAGCGCCTGGTTCCAGGATAATAGTTCAGCAAATGGTGATACGGGCAACCCGCCGGTTACGGTTCAAAAGCTGTCGCCTAAAGGTACACTGGCTATTTTAAAAATTGTTGATGAAAATGGTGTTCCGTTTAACCCTAAAAATAATGAATATATTACACGTGGTGACAGAAGCGACTTTACAACTTTTGCCAAGTTTCACCCTGTAATTGTATCTGATACATCATTAACCTGTAATTTTGAAATAACACCTTTCCCATACCAGGGAGCTGCGCAAGGGTTTACTATTTATTACCGTATCCCAAGCAAATTTGCAAAATTTGACGCAGGCTGGACACCAACATCGGCCCGGATATATAGTGCTAACCCACGATTTACCGTAAGGCTATTCCAGGAAGGTACTTACCTGATCACTGTTAAAGTGCCGCACGTTACACGCGACCCTATATAAGAAAGATCAAATAATACGTTAATACCCCGGCGTGATCGTAATGATGCGCCGGGTTTTTTGTTTACAAAGGTGAATTGATAAAGCTCGTTTCAAATTTTTAACTCAATATGGCCGAGTGTTTAATGTTTGTCATTGCAGTAGATTTAATGTCGAGCGAATTCTCGAACAGCTCACTGCTGAACAGAAGCATTAAGGCAAGGTGGACATATAACTAAATATGGTGGGTTCCTTTTGGGGTACATATTTACGTTGTACTACCTTGAAACGAAGTGGCTGTATGTTGATGTATCAGCTAACTTAGTGAGTAGAATCAGTAATTTCATAATTAAAATAACTAACTTTAGCAAGGCGTTTCGCTCAGGAATGGACTTAGCTCGGTTAGGGCTTATTCGTTGATTGAGAATATCAGCGAACTCTTTTGTTATTTAAATAGAATTCAATATACGAACGCTTTGACAGGTCGTTGCTTGTTACGATTTGGGGTTCGGTGTAATTTAGTGTTTCGGTACTCATTTGGCGCACTTTCAATGTAAAGTATTAGACTTGGCCTTAGTTTCTTCGTTTGTTGGCTATAAGTAGCTTATATTCAGTCTACATTTGCAGTTCTTAAATGGACGGTATCATAGCTCAGTCGGTAGAGCAAAGGACTGAAAATCCTTGTGTCGCTGGTTCGATCCCAGCTGATACCACAGAAAGCCTTTAGATTAATTTCTGAGGGCTTTTTTGTTTGGAAGTAATGTCGGTAGCCGTAAACAACATAGGTCATCAATAACTTTCGCCCGCTTGTCTATCCAGTTCGGCCAGAATATCGGCACTCTCGTATACTATTTTGCGGATCATGTTATCTAACTCAACTGATGAATGCGCCAATGCCTTTAATAATTCCTGATCTCCGTGGCTTGTAAATTCATCAACAATTAATTCGGTTAGCGCCATGATCTTTGTTAAAGGCAATCGTACTAAATGCGATTGAATATACGCTACATCCCTTAGTTTAGCATTTTGTTTTTCAATTGCATTTACCTGCTTAATCTGCCGTGTAATGTCATTAACAACAAGAATGTGCGCCAGATTACCTTTAAAGTTGATATCATTACCCAATAGTGCCACATCAATCATGCTCCCATCTTTCCTTAAATGACGCGAACGAACGGGAGATGCTACATTGTTAGTATTATTACTATCAGAATGCTTGATTAGGAAGCCAGGCAGATCTCCTTTTAAGTGAATATCTGTTAGTTTCATAGTCAGAAATTCAGATTCAGAATAACCATATACTTCAGATGCTACCTTGTTGGTTTCAAGGAAACGTAAATTTTTACTATCGAAAATTAGTTTGGCAGATGGGCTTAATGAAAAAAGTGTTTTGTATCTGCTTTCTGATTCCTGCAAGTAGTCATTTAATAATTGCTTTTCCCGCAGTTCATCTTTTAGTTGCTGGTGAGCATCATTTTCAGCTTTCATAGTGTGTTCCAGGTGATCGATCGTATAGCGGATCATTACAACAATTACAATATTGATAAACAGAAAATTAATAGATTGTATCAGCCAATCCCAGGTTAATGTAGTAGCAAGCGGACCGGATTTTATAAGGTGGAAAGCAATAATGAACCAAAATAATATACAAAATATGAGGTTAGCCAAAACAGCGCGAATTGCAATTTTATGTGATAAGTGCAGCGCATAAAAAACGCTGCATGCAAGCAAATAAATATAGCCTATAGAAAAGGTGCCCCTGGCAACTATAAGTACAGCTGCCATAACGACTAACGCGGCCGAAACGGTAAATTTACGTAAAGACATTGACCAATATGGGTTAAATGCTGTACATGTAACAGCGAGAACAATACCTATTCCGAACAATGCTAAAAAGGGATTTTTTTGATTTAATGCTATAATTGTTGTCGGAATAAGTGCCAGGAAAGCAACAGGCAATGCATAAATGATGGTATGGGTAAAAAGACGGTTTGATAACTGATCATGACTTTGCTGGTTTTTAGCGGGCACATGCATAACGCCCTTCACATAATCAGCATAATTGTTCCAGAATTTATAAAACGATATATATTTTGTTAATATATTTTCCTTCATGTTAAATAAAAGTTAATCAATAGATAATAATTGCAAGATAGTTATTTAAAAGTGCTGCTGAGGAAAATTTGAGTGATATTATTTATAGTTAAAGCGGAGGTAAGGAAGTTATATCTCTATCGGAACAAAACATAAAAGCTTATTTCACTCAAGAAATAAGCTTTTGGTTTTTAAACACCTTTTGGAGTAGGTGCCGCATTATTAGCGCTTCCAAAGGTTACAAACAACAAAAGCGAGACAAGCCCGCTTTTGTTGAAAAGAATATGGTTTAATGAACTTTATTGTAACAGCCACATTTTGCCATTAATATCATCATTACCGGCATATTGGCTTGCCAATGCCGCTTTATAATTAGCCGTATTGGCAGTCTGCTCGCTTGAAGGATATTGGAAACGCAAAGCTATACGTGCGCCGTTACCTGTACCCGGTCCGGTTGTAAAGTTTGGAACGCCTGTTCTGCGGTAAGTGAAATACGACTCTAAACCTGAATGACGGAATAATGCCAGGTATTTTTGCTGCAATATCTGAGTTAAACCTGCTGCGCCTGCAGTGTATTTAACGGTAGGCGCAGCATAATAAGTGTTCCAGTTAGTAGTAATAGGAAAAGCATCATAGTTAGTTAGATCAGCCGTAGATTTTGAACCCGGACGATAAAAATAAGCAGTAAAAGTTCCGGTTGCCGGGATGCTGTAATACGCCATAGACGCTTGTATGCCCGCTATGTAATAATTTTCTGCATTGCCCGGAGCCCATCCGCGATTAATGCCTTCGGCTATGTTGAACATTAGTTCAGGATAGCCGATCTGGATGCTGGGCTCGCCCGTATAGGTTGAATAGTAACGCTTTCTGCTAAGAAACGAATAGTCACCTAAACCTGCGTTAGCATACATCACACCTAAATCCTCACCCGGGTCTGCACCAACAAATGATGCAAAATCAGTTGGGCTTTGGTGCAGGTCGTCAACCAAATGACGTGCAGGCTCTGCAGTTACGTAAACCCTTGGATCTTTCAAAGTAGTAAGCAATTGAATGTAAGTTTGCGAGCTGTTTTGTCTTGAGCCATTCTGACCGAAGTTATCCGGAGTTTGAGGATAATAATTTGTTGGGTCAAGGAAAATATATTGCACATTATCATCAGCGCTTGCCATCAGTGGGTATTTGGCAGGAGATGCCAATATGGTGGCAAATTGTGCCGGAACATTCAAATCCGGATCAGCAGCTTTTTTGCTTAGCTCTAAAAGCAATCTTATTCTGAAGGTGTTGATAACTTTCTGCCAATGATTAAGGTTGTCAGTTTTAAAAAATATATCGCCCTCAAGTGTATTGCCACCTGCGGTTATTAAACCCGCCATGTCGGTATTTGCACTTTCTAACCAGGCAAGGCATTGTATCATTACAGCCTTTTGTGTATCATATTTAGGCTTTAACATACTAAGGCCACCTAAAGCTTGTGTCATTGGGATATCCCCCATTTCCAGGCTCATCTTGCTGAAAAAATAGGCTCTGAAAAATTTACCCATAGCACTGTAAGGATTAACCGCCGGCGATCCTACTGCAAGTGCCTGTTGCTCCATTAACGTTACGTTTTTTAAGGCTGTGTAGTAGTTATCACCAGAACCTAAATTGTAGGTGTTGTTACCGTAATAGTTATAGTTGTAAATATAATACTGGCAGTATATCTCATTTGAGTTATCCGGAAAATCAACCATACTGTTTAATATTCCGTTAAAAAGTAACGATGACGGTACACTTGTTGGTACGTTGTTGTTTACTGTCAGTTGCTGGAAACTTTTTTTGCAACTGTTTACTGTCAATAGCATAAGCGCCGGCAGTAAATAAATTTTAAATATCTTTTTCATAATCATTATCCAATTTTAAATTAGAATGAAGCTTTTAAATTAATCCCGTAGCTGCGTACTGAAGGAGATTGTAAGCCGGTAAGTGAAGTACGTGTATTAGCGTACTGATCCAGATCTACGTCTTTAAACTCCGGGTTTTTATAGAAATACAATAAGTTACGTCCGTAAAGAGAAACTGAAGCTTTAGCTATAAAAGTTTTCTCCAGCCATTTTTTAGGGAAAGTGTAGTCAATTGTTACCTCACGCAGTTTAGTGTATGTTTTGCTCATCAGGTTAGCCTCGTCCACATTGTAGTATTCACTGGAATACTCCTGCACCAATACCGGCGTATTATTTGTTTTGTACTGCAATGCACCATAGTTTAAAACGGCACCTGTAGCAGAGTCATAATTAGGTGCTACACCGTTTGAGATTTGCACACCCTTAGCTACATAAGTTCCTTTATAGTTTGCATCAGGCTGTTGATTGTTTGCAGGGTAATGCAGCCAGTCCTGGTAACGTGCATCACCAAGCGCACCTTCCGCTGTTATGGCGTTACTACCACCACGGATAGTTTTGTTGTGCACATAATCTGTAGTTACACCACCAACTGAGCCGTCAAGCTGGAAACTCAAACCTATGTTCTTGTAGTGGAACCTGTTTGAGAAAGACCAGGTAAAGTCCGGATCAAGATGACCTAAATATTGTCTTGTCGGAGAAACCAATGGTTCACCACCACCTTTACCTGTTGCGTCAGGCGAGTTGTAGATGATCTGGCCGTCTGGTGTTCTTACAAATTTGGTACCGTAAAATTTATCAACTCTGTCGTTCACGTGGAAGAAAGTGTTATAAACTGATTGTCCCGGAGGCAGTTCTGTATAAATTTCTTTGTAGGTAGACCAGTTAACCAATACATCCCATCCAAAACCACTTAGGTCTTTTATCGGTGTGCCGGTTAAAGAAAGCTCATAACCTGTTTTTTTAGTTTTCAACGCATTTAAAAGTTCTGTAGTGTAACCGCTTGCAGTTGAAATAGGGTTAGCCAGAATTTGCGGACCGTCAATATATTGGAAAGCTGTTCCGCTTAAGCCTAAGCGGTTTTTAATAAATTTAATATCAAACCCTTCTTCGTAATTTACACGGGTTGACGTTACTATACCAGGTTGAAATAGCGAATTTGGACCGTAACCTGCTGTTTGATTGTTGTAGGGTTTAGCTGTTGAATACGACGTGTTCAATGAATAATTAGGTCCGTTATAAGGGCTGTTATAAGTGGTGCCATAACCTAATGGATTCAAAAATAACGGATCACTTGTAGGGCTATTGTTTAAGGTCTGCCCTCCATATGCTGAAATAGTATTAAACGGAGCAGGGCCGATAGTAGGGGTTGTAGCATCTGAACGGATGTTTGCATAAGATCCTCTAACTTTTAAGAAAGAAATAGCTTCAGGCAAAGTAACGTAATCAGATATTACCGTTGTTGCTGAAACACTTGGATATCTATATGAAGCTACACTTGAGAATGCTGAAGAATGCTCAACACGGTATGTGCCTGATAAAGTAGCATATTTGCCGAATGACAAGTCCAATGAGCCAAATATACTTAACTGGCGTTCAGCCGAATTGAAGCTTGTAGATTGTATCGGGTTTTTTGTGTTGTTGAATGAATATAAGCCAGGTATGATCAAATAATCAGTTGATGTCCAGCTTGAATTATATTTAAAGCTACGCAGGTTACTACCAATTAAACCTGATAAATTAAAGAAGTTATTAACGGTGTAATCATAGTTTAAAGTCAACAAAGTGTTGTTTTCAAACAGATCACGACGGTCTTCACGGTAATCACCCTGGTTACCTTCACGGCCATAAGGGTGGGCAGAAAAAGGAAGGTCTTCCGTACGTAATATGTTGTAGGTATCTATCTGGTTCTTTAAGCTAACGTTCAGGTTGTCGTTAATTTTATAGTTACCTGATACATAACCGTAAGTATCATTTTTATAATGACCGCGGGTCCAGATCTCTGTAAGGAACCATGGGTTATGGTAACGGGTATATTCTGCAAACACAGATTGCGTACCTACTTTACCCGGCTGCCAGATGCCTTTAATATCGGGTGCGTTAACATTCCAGTCAGCACCTGTCCATATCGCCATGTTGTAGATGATACTGTTAGGACCATACTGAACGTCCGGGAAGTTATCAGTAGTTTGTCTGTTAAAATCAATACTTGCCTCGAATGTTAACTTTGGCATTGGACGAAATTGCGCGTAGAAGTTACCGTTAAAAATATCAAGATATTGAGACGGGATATAGCTTGTTTGATGTTGCTGAGATACTGAAACGCGGGTGGTATAGTTATCGCCATTAGCACCTACAGCTATTTCATTGTTAGTTTGATAACCGGTTTGCAAAAAGTTTGCAAGGTTGTTTGCGCCTCTTGCAGTCCATGGAGTACCCTGGCGTACGCCATTAACTACCGGGCTATCATATTGCGGGATCAACTGACCTGCAAAATATGGTCCCCAAACGTCATAGTCGCTATCCACGCCACCCGGTGCGCCACCTTTACCATCAACAAACGTGTAAAAGGTATTTTCACCCGGTCCGAATTTGTTCTGAATGCGCGGGAACGCTAAAAAGCCTTTGTTCATTACCGTACTGCTGTTTATATCAACAGTAAGACCTTTTTTGTTTTTATCACCTTTTTTAGTGGTGATAACAATCGCGCCGTTTTGTGCACGGCTACCATATAACGCCGCTGCAGCAGGGCCTTTTAAAACTGTGTAGCTGTCGATGTCGTCCGGGCTCAAATCAAAGGTGTCCGAGTTAATAGGCAAACCGTCAACTACAAACAGTGTAACTGTACCACCACGGATAGTCACGTTAGGTACACCTAAAATTTCGGAAGTTGCCGCCACTGATAAACCGGCAACTTTACCTATTAATCCGTTAACAGGGTTAGGGTCGCGCGCGGTTGTTAAGTCGCTTCCTTTTACAGTTTGTGTAGCATAACCAATTACCCTGGTTTCTTTTTTAACACCAAGGGCGGTAACTACAATTTCGTTTAATGTTTTGTTGTCACCAATTAAGGTTACATCCACAACTGTTTTATCAGTAACAATAACACTTGCGGTTGTATAACCTACATAAGTGTATGTTAAGGTTTGCCCTGCCTGCGCAGTAATAAAATAATGACCATCAATATCAGTAATGGTGCCGCCTTGCGTACCGCCAATTCTTACTGAAACCCCGGGGATGGGTTGTTTATTCTGGTCTGTTACTACACCCCCGATCTTGATTTGCCCAAACGCTAAAGCCGGGGCCAAAAGCAACAACAATACTGTCATTACCTTTGTAAATTGTTGGTAAATTTGTTTCATCGGTTAATTTTAAATAAGGATTATTAAGGGATTTTTCATGCAGCAATACTAAACTTTGTTTATTATTTGTAAACTAAGTCTATGTTATGCTATGTTGAACAAACCGTGTAGAACATATTAAGCTGGGGTTTTCAGTAACAGGGCGGTTACAATCAGCTTACAAAAAATTAACCTTGGGAGGGTTATTTTAATTATTGACTATCTAAATGCAGGATAGCGATCGATTTTAAATAATCAATGTTATTAACCGGGATCTCTGTTTCTTTTGCGGCATCATCCCACTCGCGGAATTTTATTATTAGATCGGCATCAGGGTTAGCTTCAAAAGCTATTGCTTCCTGTTCAGTCATAACGCCTCCCTGGAAAGCAAGGGTGGCTTTACTCGCGTCAGAAAGTTTATTATAATATTCAGGATATTTATAAGTAAGATAGCGCTTGGCTACAACATGGCTTTTTACCAACGCTGCAAGCCTTCCAGAAAAGCCAAGGTTAAGTAAATAGTCAGCACCTAATTTTTCATGGTCAACATTGCCTAAACCATCCATGCTTTCGGCTTCGTTGTCATCCGCACATAAATGGCCTATGTCATGAAAAAATGCTGCTAATATCACTTCGTCATCATAACCTTCAATCCTGGCCATTTCTGCCGCTTGCGACATATGTTCTAATTGAGATACAGGTTCGCCTATGTAGTCTTCATCACCATATTTTTCATATAATGAAAACACCTTATTTACCTTATCTATATTAGTATTTGCAGCCATGATATTTTTTAACAAATTAGCCGAACAGAGATTATGTGAGTGTTAAATTTATATGATATGTTTTACAAATACTATACAAAGTTTAACCTAAATGCTATCATTTAACTTTAATTAACTAAATTTTATTCTTGACGGTTTTAAACAAAATATAACTTTGCCGCAACTTTATTTCTATGGAAGAGGATATTATTATACAGATAAGCAATCATATTAAGGAAAAACGCCGCGAAAAAAACATTACTGTACAAGAGTTGGCTACCCGTGCCAATGTAAGTAAAGGGCTAATTTCACAAATAGAAAATAGCCGTACCGTACCCTCGCTTATTGTGTTGATAGATATTATTAAGGCGCTTGATATTGACCTGAATATATTTTTCAAAGACATCCATACCAAAACTAACCAGCAGCTTATACTGGTTAAGCGCAAAAACGAGTATGAGCGCTTCGAGAAGGAACATGCCGAAGGCTTTCATTATCAACGGATCTTTACCCAATATATATCGCAGTCGACAGTTGATATTGTGATATTAGAACTTGAGCCTGATGCCAAAAGGCCATTGGTTGAAACCGAGGCTTATGAATATAAATACATATTGTCCGGTGAAATAGAATACCGGTTCAATGATGAAATAATAGTTCTATCAAAAGGTGATTCTATCTTGTTTGACGGCAGGATACCCCATACTCCCCGAAACCTGGGATCTGATATTGCGACTACACTTGTGATCTATTTCTTTGAAGAAAAGAAAGCTTAAAGCTCTTTACCCATTACAAATTAATTTTTTCTTAATACAGGCTTAGTTTAATATTAATAAACTAATTTTAGTATTGTTGAACAATTATAACCTTTTGTAATGAGTATAAAATTAGTAGTTTTTGATATAGCAGGCACCACCATTCAAGATGAAATAGGTGTAATGAATGCTTTTAAGTCGACCATGAACCAACATGGTTATGACGCGCCAATTAATGAAATAGCCCTGGTAATGGGTTATAAAAAGATAGAGGCTATCCGCATCTTGTTAAAAAATGAAACAGGTGTAACTGAAGAATTGATACAGGCTATCCACAACGATTTTGTGGAGCACATGATAAACTTTTATCGTACATCGCCCCAGATCGAGGTATTCCCTCATACTGAAGAAACATTTGAGCGCCTTCATGCGCAGGGCATAAAGATCGGTTTAAATACCGGCTTTACCCGTGCTATAGCCGATACCATCATCAACAGGCTGCAATGGAAAGAAAAAGGGTTGATAGATTATCTTATCGCATCAGACGAGGTTGAACAAGGCCGCCCGCATCCTTACATGATACAAAAAATGATGGCCGAATTTGGCATTATCGATGCCAACGAAGTGGCTAAGGTTGGCGATACTGAGGTTGACGTAAATGAAGGCCAAAACGCCGGTTGTAAGTATGTGATAGGCGTAACCACAGGTAGCTTTACCCGTGAAGAGCTGGAGCCTTATCATCCCACACATATTATTGATGATATAGCCGACGTAGTAGATATTATTAATCAATAGACCTATCAGTATGGAAAAGCTGCGCGCTAAGGTTGCCAAATGGCCCTATGGGTTAGTATCGGTATTTGCCGCAATGGCATCATTTGGTGCTTATACCTGTATGTACGCATTCAGAAAGGCTTATTCTGCCGGTACCTTTACCGGGCAGCAATATTTTCATATTGATTATAAGGTGTGGCTGGTAATCGCCCAGATCATTGGCTACACCATGAGTAAGTTTTATGGTATAAAGTTTATATCTGAATTAAAGCCGGGCCAGCGTGCTAAAAGTATCCTGGTATTAATCGGTATTGCATGGCTGGCGTTATTGTGCTTTGCTATTGTGCCTGCGCCATACAATATCATATTCCTTTTCATTAATGGATTTCCGTTAGGGCTGATCTGGGGATTGGTTTTTGGATACTTAGAGGGGCGTAAGTCTACCGAGTTTATGGCGGCGGTACTTTCCATCAGCCTGATATTTGCTTCGGGCTTTGTGAAAACTGTTGCACGTACGCTGATGAGTTCGTTCCATATCTCAGAATTCCAGATGCCATTTATAACGGGCGCGCTGTTTGTATTGCCGTTATTGCTCTTTGTTTTTTGCCTTGAGCTGATGCCACCGCCTACTGCCGAAGATATTCAGTTACGCACCAAGCGCCTGCCGATGGACGCGGCCGAACGTAAGGATTTTTTAGCCAGGTTTTTACCGGGTATAATACTTACCCTGGTTATTTATGTGCTGTTAACCATTATGCGCGACGTGCGTGATAATTTTGAGGTGGAGATCTGGGCCAGTTTAGGTGTAAAAAACAATGCCATATTTACACAGATAGATACCATTATATCAATTATAGTATTGGTGGCTATGAGCCTGCTGATACTGGTAAAGAAAAACCTGAAGGCATTCAGCATTATACATTACCTCATCATTGGTGGCTGTATACTAATAGGAGTGAGCACCATTTTGTTCGGCCTTAAATTAATTGGGCCTATGACCTGGATGACACTTACCGGCCTTGGCCTTTATTTTGGATACGTACCTTACAATGCGGTCTTTTTTGAAAGACTACTGGCTTCATATCATTTTAAAGGTAACGTAGGCTTCTTAATCTACGTGGCCGATTCTATGGGTTATCTGGGCAGTGTGAGCGTTTTACTGGTTAAAGAATTAGGCAGGCCAAATATCAGCTGGGGTACCTTTTTCCAGGAAGGCGTAATAACCGTTGCCGTTATAGGGGGCACGTGTTCCGTACTGTCATTAATTTATTTTTTAAGCATTGCCCGAAACCAGGACAAGGGCAAATCTACAAATATGAATATTGCAACCGCATGAAACCATCAGCAATAATAATTGGCGCCGGCATAGTTGGCCTTGCTACCGCACGCGCATTAGCCAAACGCGGTTACAGCATAACCGTTTTTGAACGTAACGAGCAGGCTGTAGGTGCCTCTATCCGCAATTTTGGGATGATCTGGCCAATTGGGCAGCAAACAGGGCCGCTATTTGAAAGGGCTATGTTATCGCGAAGCATCTGGAAAGAAATTTGCGAAGAAGCCAACATCTGGCATGATGAGGTTGGTTCATTACACCTGGCTTATCATGACGATGAATTGCAGGTGATTAAAGAATATGTAGATATAAACCACGCTCACCGCGATTGCAGATTGCTTAACGCATCAGAAACACTGCTTAAATCGCCTGCTGTAAATCCGGAGGGGTTGAAAGGCGCGTTGTGGAGCGGCGAAGAAATGATCGTTGAATCAAGAGTAGCCGTAGGGCAGATAGCTAAATACCTTGCAGAAAAATACGGTGTGCAATTTCACTGGAATACGGCCATCAGAAAAATAGAACACCCTAAAGTTTACTCGGGAGCAAAGTTCTGGCAAGCCGATGAAATATTTGTTTGCAGCGGCGCTGATTTTGAAACGCTTTACCCGGAATTATTTTTAGAGACCAACATCACCAAATGTAAACTGCAAATGATGCGTTTGGTAAGCCAGCCGGATGAGTGGCGTATCGGCCCGTCATTATGCGGAGGTTTATCCATGATCCATTATCCCGGTTTCCAGGTTGCCGCGTCATTGCCCGCGTTGCGTAAACGTTACGAAGAACAATATGCCGATTACCTTAAATGGGGTATCCACGTAATGGTATCGCAAAATGGCAGTGGCGAACTTACCATCGGCGATTCGCACGAATATGGCTTGGTGCATGACCCCTTCGACAAGCAATTTATTAATACACTAATAACAGACTACTTACATACATTCGCTAATTTTAAGGATTGGCAGTTGTTACAGTCATGGCATGGTATCTACCCTAAAATGATGAATGGCCAAACCGAACTGATCAAAGAAATTGAACCCGGCGTAACCATAATAAATGGCGTTGGCGGTAACGGAATGACCTTATCATTCGGTTTGTGTGAAGAGTTTTTTACTTCGAGAAAATAAAATATCCTTAATATTAACGTACCAAAAAAACAGAGATGGATAACAGGAGAGACTTTTTAAAGAAAGCTGCATTATTAACCGGCGCCGCAAGTGTTAGCGGTGTGTTGCCGGCCTCAATACAAAAGGCTATGGCTATTAACGCGGCTGAAGGCAGTACTTATCTGGATGCCGAGCACGTAGTTATCCTGATGCAGGAAAATCGTTCTTTCGACCATTGTTTTGGTACATTAAAAGGGGTAAGGGGCTATAATGACCCACGTGCCATCGATCTGCCTAACAAAAATAAGGTATGGCTGCAATCCAACGAAAAAGGCGAAACTTATGCGCCTTTTCATCTCGACATAAAAAACACCAAAGCTACATGGATGAGTTCATTGCCGCACTCATGGTCAAACCAGGTAAACAGCCGCAACGACGGTAAATTTGACCAGTGGCTTGTTGAAAAGAAGAACAGCATAAAGCAATACAGCCACATGCCTTTAACGCTGGGCTACCACACCCGCGAAGATCTCCCGTTTTATTATGCGCTGGCTGATGCCTTTACCGTGTGTGATCAGAACTTTTGTTCGTCGTTAACCGGTACCAACCCCAACCGACTTTACTTTTGGACAGGGACTATAAGGGAAGAGCAAAATGAAAGCTCACGTGCCAACGTATGGAACGACGATATGGACTATGGTACATTAAAATGGGCCACTTTCCCTGAACGTTTGGAAGATCACGGGATCTCATGGAAATGCTACCAGAACGAAATGAGTATTGATGTTGGTTTTGAGGGCGAGCAGGATGCATGGCTATCAAATTTCCAGGACAATCCGCTGGAGTTTTTTGAGCAATACAACATCCACCTGCACCAAAAACATTTAGACGCCTTGGATGCCCGTATAGAAAAACTGCCGGGCATGATAGCCGAGAAGCAGAAAAACATAGATGGCCTGGCAGCCGGTGATGCGCATATTGATCACCTGAAGCTTGAACTGAGATACATGCAGAAGTACCTGGAGGATTTTAAAAAAGAAAAAGAAAAAATTAAACCAGGCCAGTTTGATAGTTTATCTGACAGGGAAAAAAGTATTCACTTTAAAGCTTTTAGTACCAATAAAAACGATCCTGATTATCATGAGCTGATCACATTAAAGTATGATGATAATGGTACTGAGCGCGAAGTGCAGGTACCTAAGGGTGATGTATTATACCAATTCAGGGATGATGTGAAAACCGGTAAGCTGCCCACAGTATCATGGTTAAGCGCGCCCGAAAACTTTAGCGACCACCCAACGGCGGCATGGTATGGTGCATGGTATGTATCTGAAGTATTAGACATATTGACGCAGAATCCGGAGGTTTGGAAAAAGACCATCTTTATTCTTACTTATGATGAAAACGACGGCTATTTCGACCACGTGCCCCCGTTTGTAGCGCCACACTCTCACAAAACCGGAACAGGTGCTGCTTCAAAAGGAATAGATACCCGTGTAGAGTTTGTAACTGTCGAGCAGGAAAATGACCGTAAGGGTTTTCCGGCTAAATATGACCGCGAAAGCTCAATAGGTTTGGGTTTCCGTGTACCGATGGTAATTGCATCACCATGGAGCAAAGGCGGCTTTGTGAATTCAGAAGTATTTGACCATACTTCGACCCTGCAGTTTTTAGAGGGATTTTTAAGTAAAAAGACAGGTAAAAAAGTGGTAGAACCAAACATTAGTGATTGGCGCCGTACAATATGCGGCGACCTCACTACTGCATTCAGGCCATATAATAGGGAAAAAATTGAAACGCCCGAATTTTTAGCCCGTAATGTTTTTGTAGAAGGCATACATAAGGCAAAATTTAAGGAACTGCCAACTTATAAATTGCTTAACCCGGCAGAGATCGCTGCTATAAACCATAACCCCGGTGACTCGCCTTACATGGCCAAGCAGGAGGCGGGAATAAAACCAGCTTGTGCTCTGCCTTATGAATTGCATGTTGACGGAAAACTAAATGCAGATAAAAAAGTTTTCGAGATCAGCTTTGCAGCAGGTAATAAAGTTTTTGGCGAAAAAAGTATTGGCGCTCCGTTTAATGTATATGCTCCGGGCAAATATGTTAAAGCTGACGATCCGCAACAGTTTGAAGATGTGCGCACCTGGTCGTACGGGTTAACAGCCGGCGACAGTTTAGCTGATAGCTGGCCGCTGCATGAGTTTGGCGATGATTATTATCATTTAAGAGTTTACGGCCCGAACGGATTTTACCGCGAGTTTAAAGGTGATCATAGCGACCCAGCCCTTGACATTCATGTTGATTACCAAAAGGGACTAACCAGCAATCAGCTTAGCGGTAATGTGGTACTTAAAATAAAGAATAATACCAAAAAGCAGCAGGTTGTCGAAATTATTGATCATTCATATAAAACAAACAACCACGTAAAAACGGTAGTTCCGTCGGGTGAGACAAGCTTGGTTTTAAACCTGGACAAAAGCCATAACTGGTACGATTTCAGTGCGAAAGTAAAAGGTCATGACTTGTTCGAGAAAAGATATGCAGGCCGGGTTGAAACAGGCCGCACAGGCTTTAGCGATCCGCACATGGGCAGGGTGGTATAATATAGTTATACCACTTTAGCTAACGCCGCTTAAAGATTTTGCGATTAATGATGCTTTGGTTAAGGCTTTGTTCAGGTCGGCTATCAGGTAATCCGGCTCTTCAAGGCCTATCTACAATTCAAGATTCACGGTTAGGTATTCCAGAAAAGAACTTACCTGATCACCGTTAAAGTGCCGCACGTTGCACGTAGCCCTACATAAAAAGATCAAATAATACGTTAATACCCCGGCGTGATCGTAATGATGCGCCGGGTTTTTTGTTTTATAGCAAGGTGATTTTAGTATATTACGATCTACTTTTTGCTTAACCCTAAACTATTCCTTACAGTCTTTACCTCATCCGTTGTAACCAGGCTGCTGTTGTTACCAAAGTTGTTTCTTACATAGGTAAGCACTTGTGCAATATCCCCATCGCTTAAAAAGCTATGTTGCGGCATGGTGTTATCATAAGGCAGGCCTTTTACTTTTATTGGTCCGTTAAGACCTTGCAGCAATACGGTTATGGACTGCTCTTTCTCCATGTATTTTCCGCCGGTAACCCATTCAGATCCGCTTAGCGGTGGGTACATATTGCCGTCGCCTTTGCCGTTTTGCTGATGGCAGTTAACGCAGTAGGTATTATAAATTTTGGTGCCGCCGTTAAGCATTCCCTTCATTAAATTATCGCGGACAGGATTCGGCGTCCTGAAACTTGGAAGCTTTTTTCTCAGCTTCATTTTTGCCAATTGGGGCTGACCAAACTTGCTTTTATCGCCTTTATATACAATACGCCAGATGCGGCCTTTTTCTGTCTCGCTGATGTATAATGAACCGTCTGCACCCATGGCAATACCCATTGGCCGGTAAACAGCGTCACTGGCGCTGACAACCGTATCACGGCCCGAAAAACCATCCGCGAAGATCTCCCAAGACCCGGTAGGCTGACCGTTTTTAAATGGTACAAAACAAATAAAAAAACCCGCCTGCGGGTATGGCGACCGGTCTGTTGAGCCATGAAACGCTACAAAAGCCCCGTTTTTATAACGCGCCGGAAATTGCGTGCCTGTGTAAAAAAAAAGATCATTCGGAGCCCAGTGTGCCGGGAATGAAAAAATTGGTTTGATAAATTTTGCGCCATTTCCTTCTTTTTTACCGTCACCGCCATACTCGGGGTTTAACATTCTTTTTTTCAGAAACGGGTCGTAGTAATAATAGGGCCAGCCGGCATCGGTTCCTTCCCTGATCTTTAAAAATTCTTCCGCAGGTAATACTGCGCTTTGCCAGGCGGTATATTTACCGGGGAATTGCAGCCGCAAATCATCGCGCCCGTGCGCTACCACGTATAAACAATTTTCCTGTTGATTCCAGTCCATCGCCACTACACTCCTTAGCCCGGTTGCATAGCGCTTGCCGTCTTTTTGAGTCTGGCCCGCACGGTTTTCGTCAAAGCGCCAGATTCCGCCATATTCGGCCAGCAGCGGACAGCCTTTTATCCCTAACGATCCCGGTACCCGGTTTGCAACCTGGCAGGCGTTTGACGGCGCGCCGAAGGCCACATACATATGCCCAGCATTATCAAAAGCTATTGGTTTGGCGTCGTGCTCATGCTGCCCGTTTTCGTCATGTAAGATCAGTTCCGGCGGTCCGTCTGATATCAGCGTTGCCGGGTTTAGCTTTTCGCGGTAAACGTTTGTCTCCGAACTAAAATACAGGTAGCCGTTATGGATGCGCATACTTGTACCGTACGAGCCTTTATCCTCATAATTGCCAAACCGTTTAATGATATCGGCTTTGCCATCGTTATTAGTATCGCGCAACGCCACGTTGCCGGAGGTATCGTCCGGGAACCTTAGCTTAACATAAATGTCGCCATTTGCATTTACCGCTAAATGACGCGCGCGGCCGGATAAACTATCCGCAACCGTTATTGCCTCAAAACCACCCGGAAGATAAAGACCGCCATTTTTCGGATCAGCTTTTAAAAATGAAGGTTTCTTTTTGGTTGTGGTAAAACTGATCAGCAGTAAGGTAAACAAGATTCCGGGCAGACAGAATTTTCTGTATTTTTTGAATGGCATAAAGTGCAAACGTCCTGCTGTTGCACATTGTTTATAAAAAGGTTAGAAAACGACGGCGCGGACCTTCTGAAAAATTTTACATTAGTGCTAAGATTTACATTCATGATCAAAACGCTTGAATCTTACTATCTATCCAAGCCCGAGCCTTACCAAAGCTGCCTGCTGGCATTACGGGACATTATTTTAAGCGTTAACCCATTAATTGTTTATGAACGTAAATTCCAGATCCCGTTCTTTACTTATAAAGACAAGAAACTTGCTTATTTATGGCTCGACAAAAAGAAGCTAAAACTGGGCTTTTGTTTGGATAAAAGTTTGCAGGAAGTGACACCAGGGATAAAGCCAAAAGATCAGTACGAGTCAATGTTGATAGACCCTAATGAAGATATCCCGATAGAGATCGTTCTAAATAAGTTGAATACCTATATTAAATTGATTAATAACGGCCAATAGTCAGCGAACTGTTAAATCTATCTTCACTTATTATAAACTTTTCGACAAAATTTGTTTAAATGTTTAAATAATCTACTTTTGTGTCTCTAACTAAATAGATGACTGTAACCACCCCCATAAAAGAAGATGCCATACAAGACCAGATCCTGCAGGCGGCCAAACGGCTGTTCCAGGTGCATGGGCTTTATAAGGTAACTATGGACGATGTGGCTAAAGCTATCGGCAAGGGTCGCAGTTCGCTTTACTATTACTACAAGAGTAAGGACGAGATTTTCGATGCGGTGATGCAGTTGGAGATAGGAGACTTGGTAGGCGCTATTGCTGTCGCGGTAAATAGTGTTGAAACTGTCGAACAAAAAATAAATGCGTTTTGTGTTGCCAAGCTGAATATACTGCGCGAAAGGCGTGGATTTTATAATACGCTTGACGCGGGTATGGATGCTGACGCGATGTCTGATTTTAACAAAACCAAAGTGATTCATCACGGGCTGATCATGCAAAAGGAAGGGGCTTTATTAAAGCAAATTTTAAACTATGGTATCGAACGCGGCGAATTGAAACCAGTGGCAGAGCAGGATAAAAAAGAATTGGTTTTTGTGTTGCTAAGCGGCGTACATGGCATCAAAAGAGAAATGATAATCGACAATAATTTTGAAAATATCGAGTCGGTTGTAAAGACCTTTACCCGCGTGATCATGAACGGGATAAAGAAGTAAAAAAATTTGAATCGTTTTCGACAAAGTGACAAAAAATGTCGAAATGGTTGCTGGTAAATATAGCTAATGGAAAAAAGTAAATCATCAAGCACATTCAGGGCGTTTAATAACCGTAATTATGCGTTATTTTTTGGCGGGCAGTCTATCTCACAAATAGGTACCTGGATGCAGCGTACGGCGGTTATCTGGGTGATCTATTCGCTCACGCATTCTGCCTCGATGATTGGCTTTGCTGTTTTCGCGCAGCAGTTTCCGTCGTTCCTGCTTTCGTTATTTGGCGGCGTAGTCGCCGACCGTTATGACCGGTATAAGATCCTGCTGGTTACGCAAATCGCCTCAATGATCCAGGCCATATTACTGGCCGCTTTGATATTAACCGGGCATTATGTTATCTGGGAGATATTGACCTTAAGTGTTGTGTTAGGCATCATCAATGCTTTTGACGTGCCGGCAAGGCAACCTATGATATTGGAACTGATAGAGAATAAAGAAGATTTGGCAAACGCCATTTCTTTAAACTCGGCCATGGTAAATATTGCTAGGATGGTTGGCCCGGCCTTATCAGGTATTGTGCTGCAGCGATTTGGCGCAGGTATTTGTTTTTCATTAAATGCGGTGAGTTTTATAGCTGTTATCACGTCGCTATTGTTAATGAATTTTCCAAAATTTAATCCACCTACTATAAAGAAAAAGGTAATGTCAGAACTTGCCGAAGGTTTTAAATATATCAGGGAAACACCGGCCATAGGTATAATACTATTGGTGCTGGTGAGCTTAAGCCTGTTTGTTTTACCTTATGATACCACTGAACCCATATTTGCCAAAGTTGTTTACAAAGGCAACGCTACAACTTACGGCTACATCAGCAGCTCTGTGGGTTTGGGTGCCATAATTGGTAGTTTAGTGCTGGCGTCTGTAAAAAAAGGCACCGACTTAAAACCCATCCTGATAGGCAGTATTGTGGTTTTGGCTACCGGGTTAATCCTGTTTTCGCGCGTAAGTTATTTGCCGCTGGCATTGCCCTTTGCCATGATCATAGGGTTAGGGTCTTTAACCCCCATGTCAACCTGTATCACCATTATACAAATGGAGGCAGCTACCCATATGCGGGGCAGGGTAATGAGCTATATGGCCATGTCGTTTTTCGGTGTATTGCCTTTGGGCGCCTTGTTGATAGGCACAGTTTCGCAAAAAATAGGCGCGCCTTTAACCATGTTTTGCCAAGGGATAATTGCGTTAATTATCGCCTTGGTATTCTTTCAGCTTTTCAAAAAGAGTAGGATCGCTCAAACAACCGACCAGCCTGATATGGCCGCTGAAATAATAGAATCAGAAAAAATTAATTAAACATCAAACCATAAAAAACATCAAAATGGAACAGAACACAAAAAACACCGTGCTTTTAGTGATGGATATGCAGGCAGGTATAGTAGCTATGCTGCCTGATAGCGCCGCTATTCTTGGCAATGTAGCTAAAGCTATAGCTATTGCCCGTGAGAAAAACATCCCGATTATTTATGTAGTGGTTGGTTTTAGGGAGGGTTCGCCAGAGATCAGTATGAACAATAAAGGGTTCGCTGCAAGCAAGGAAAGATTTGCCAGTGTAGATATGGCCCAGTTTATGCACGTACATGACGACTTAAAACCGCAGGCAGGCGAAGTGATTGTAGCCAAACGCCGAGTGAGCGCTTTTACAGGTAGCGATCTGGAAGTGATCCTTAGGGCTTATAACGCGCAGCATCTTATCTTAACCGGTATAGCAACAAGCGGCGTAGTATTATCAACCGTACGCGAGGCATCTGATAAGGATTACCGCTTAACCGTACTGGCTGATTGCTGTGCCGATGGCGATGCCGAAGTACATAAAGTATTAACAGAAAAAGTTTTCCCGCGCCAGGCAGATGTACTGAATGTGGCCGACTGGGAGAAACAATAATCATCAAACCAAAGCATAACAAAGAGCGCTTACCCGGTAAAGGTAAGCGCTCTTTATTTAGGTAACAATTTTGTGTTGAGGGGTTTAAATGCTTTTGCGGCTGTGGGTTTTAAATATATTTGTGATGGTTAAACAGAACTATTGTTTCAAACCACGCCAATATTAAACATCCTAAAATGAAATTAAAACCTCGCAAGTGTAGTCCGATAAAAGCAGCCTTGTTGTTTTTGTTGATAGCCCTGATGGCCGGCAACAGGTCACTCGCTCAGGACACAGATAAACCTTTATACCTCGACTACACCAAACCGGTAGACGAACGTGTAAAAGACCTGCTATCGCGGATGACACTTGAGGAAAAAGCGGAATACCTGAACCACGTTGGGCCGGATATCCCTAAATTCGGTATCAAGTCTGATAAATGGAACCAGAGCCTGCACGGTGTTGTGTGGACGCGGCCAACAACTATGTTCCCGGTTTCTATCGCCATGGCTGCTACCTGGGATACCAAATTGGTTTATACCGAAGCTACTGCGATATCAGACGAAGCGCGTGCCATTTACAACGGCTGGCACCAGGACCCCAATTTTCAAGGCGAAAAGAAAGGTTTAATTTACCGGTCGCCGGTGATCAACGTGAGCCGTAATCCGTACTGGGGACGTATTAACGAGTGTTTTGGCGAGGATCCGTTCTTAACAGGGCGCATAGGCGTGGCGCACGTTAAAGGCCTACAGGGTAATGATCCTAAATACCTTAAACTGGTATCTACCTTAAAACATTACGCGGTTAATAATGTGGAGACCGACCGTACCAGCAGATCGGCAACTGTAAGCGAGCGGATGCTGCATGAGTTTTGGCTGCCCCATTTTAAGGATTGTATTGTTGAAGGCGGCGCGCAATCTATCATGGCATCATACAACGCCATCAACGGGGTGCCCAATAATATTAACCATATGATGCTGACCGATATCCTTAAAAACCGATGGGGCTTTAAGGGTTTTGTAGTATCTGACCTGGGCGGGGTTAATACCATGGTGAACGGTCACGAAAAAGGGCAGATGAGTTATGAAGAAGCCGTAGCAAAATCCATCAACGCCGGCTGCGATTTTTCGGACAAAGAATTTATGCAATATATCCCCATCGCAGTAAGCAAGGGTTTGCTTACACAGGCTAAACTGGACGAATCGGTTTCGCGCGTAATGCGCGATCGTTTTTTGCTGGGCGAGTTTGATCCGCAGGAAAAGGTGCCGTACAGCAAAATACCCATGAGCGTAATTGGCAGCCCTGAGCACATCAATCTGGCATTAAAAGCCGCGCAAGAGGCAATGGTTTTATTGACCAATAAAGACCATTTGTTGCCTTTAAATAAAAATAAAATAAAGACCATAGCTGTAATTGGCCCGCATGCGGATATGTTTACCGCAGGTGGTTACAGCGGTAAACCCATTAATGCGGTGAACCCCATGCAGGGAATTAAAAACAGGATGGCCCCCGGTACGGAAATTATTTACGCAGCCGGTGCTGAAATAACCCCACCACGTAAAAACGCGCCCGAATTTGATAAAGCAGCCGAATTGCAAAAAGCAGTAGATGCCGCTAAAAAAGCCGACGTAGCTATCTTGTACATCGGTACCACGTTAAATGTCGAGGCCGAGGGTAAGGACCGTACATCATTAGAACTACCCGGCAACCAGGAAGAATTGGTTAAAGCGGTACTGGCAGTTAACCCGCGCACTATTGTGGTGTTGATGAATGCCGGCCCGTTAACCATACCTTACATCAAAGAACACGCCCCGGCCATTATAGAGGCCTGGTGGCCTGGTGAACAAGGTGGTAACGCCATTGCCGACGCGATCTTCGGCAATATCAATCCCGGTGGTAAGATGCCTTTGACAGTTTATGCCTCTGCAGATCAGGTTCCCTCGCAGGATGAATATGATGTAACCAAAGGTTTTACCTATATGTATATTAACGGTAAGCCGCTGTTTCCGTTTGGGCATGGGTTAAGCTATACTACGTTTAATTATAGTAACCTAAAATTGTCGGCTAATCAGATCAAAGCGACAGATGCCATTACCGTATCGGTCGATGTGAAAAATACGGGTAAAATGGCCGGCGATGAAGTAGTACAGCTATACATCCATGATGTTGCGCCAAGCCTAAAACGTCCGATGGAAGAGCTACGCGGATTTGAGCGGATCACCCTAAATCCCGGCCAGACTAAAACAGTTACACTAACTATTCCGGGCAGCAAACTGGCTTTTTATGACGAAAAGATCCACGATTTCAGGGTTGAACCCGAACCGATTGATGTGTTGGTTGGCAGTTCATCGGCAGATATCCGACTGAAGTCACAATTTAAGGTAATGGATTAAAATGAAAGTAACTTAAGAGGGTACCTTTATTGGTCGCCCTCTTTTTTAATACCCTTTAGTAGCGCGTAAATAGCCATGGCATGCCCGTGGCCAAGCTCGAAATCATCTTTCAGCCACTTTACAATATCGCCGGCTTTAGTTTGGGCAGTAAGCTGGCCATTTTTGGTAAAGCCTTTAGCTTCGGCTAGTTTTTTAAAATCATCCGCGGTTTTACCTGTTTTGGCCTCAATGTTATTTAAATATCCCTGGAATGACATGATCGTTAGATTTTAAACCAAAGTAATCATCATTGCTTATTTCTTAAAATCATCAGGTAAAAAATCCAGCGACACCGAGTTCATACAAAACCTTTTACCGGTAGGCGGGGGGCCGTCATCAAAGATATGCCCCAGGTGCGAGTCGCAGCGGGCACATATCACTTCTATCCGTTTCATGTTGTAAGAGTCATCTTCGCGATAAATTACCGCGTTCTTTCTTACAGGTTCAAAAAAGCTGGGCCAGCCGCAATCGCTTGCAAATTTAGCATCCGACCGAAAAAGTACGTTGCCGCATACCGCGCAATAATAAGTTCCCTTGGCATCGCTTTTCCAGAACTTGCCCGTAAAGGGTCGCTCTGTTGCCTGTTCGCGCGCTGTAGCATAAAGCGCGGGCGGCAAGATCTTTTTCCACTCGGCATCTGATACCTTTAAATGCTTGGTGTCTGTGTTCGAGTAATATGGATTATTTTCGTGCCCGCCGGTTGTTTTAAGATGTTGCGCCACAGAAGCACTTACCGATCCCAACAAAATGGCGGCTATAATTAATGCGGTTCTCATTGCTTTAATTTGTCTTTAAATACCTTTTTAAATTTCTCCAGCTCAGGTTGTATAACATATTTGCAATACGGCTGGCTACTGTTCAGGTTATAATAATTTTGATGATAACCCTCGGCCTTGTAAAAAACAGTGTATGGAACAATTTGTGTCACAATTTTAGACTTATAAGCTTTTTCGGCGTTGAGCTTATTCACGTAATAATCAGCCTTTTCTTTTTGAGCCGGGTTGTGATAAAATATTGCCGAACGGTATTGAGTGCCTACATCATTACCCTGCCTGTTTAGCTGGGTAGGGTCGTGCGCTACAAAAAACGCTTCGATCAATTCATCATAGGTTATCACTTTCGGGTCATAAACAATATTGCAGGCTTCTGCATGACCTGTTGTCCCGGTGCAAACCTGCTCATAAGTAGGGTTGGCCACATGGCCACCTGCAAATCCTGATGTCACTTTTTTAACCCCTTTTAGTTGCTGAAACTTTACTTCGGTACACCAAAAACAGCCTGTAGCAAAGGTGGCGGTATCTAAGGTGGCAGGTTTTGAATGGTTAACAATGGGTTGACGGGGCAATGCAAACACGCCACATACGGCAAATTGCATCAGCAGTAAAAAACAAAATATCTTTTTCATATGGGTAACTAACGTAAAAAATGACGTGTCGTATTGCCGGTTACGGGTAAAACAGGGCAAAAGTAACGTTTTCTATAAATTGTGATATACGATTGACAATTTGCAGATAAGTATAAAATAAATAGTATTATGTATTGCATAGTACTATAATAATTGTTTATGTTTGCATTAAATAATTGAACATTAGCTCATTTTAATAAAATACACAATGAAAAATTTAAAGATCACAGTAGCGCTATTAAGCTTTGTAGCTATGATAACAGCTTGCGGCAGACCTGGCAGGCATGTAGTTATTTCTGAAGATGATGGTAACGGCGGTGTTAAAATTGAATACGTGGGCCGTACTTATTTTAGTGACGACAGCACCGAAATTACACGCATTACGCCAAACGGCTTTGCAAAGTATGAAAAAGACGGTCAGTCTTTAATTGCTTCGCGTGATGGCCATGGCGATATTACTTACCAAATAAACGGTAACGAAAAACAAAGACATTTAAGCAATACGGATAAAGTATTTTTAACGAAAGTCTTTAAGGATATGATAAAACGCGGCCATTACAACGACTGAAATATTTAGCAGTAAACAGGTTAATCCCTGTTGGTTGGTTTGGGTGGAGCAGGGGGAGTTGAGGTAATTTCGCCAAATTCATTTACATAAGCCATCATACTGTCCAGGTCGCCACTTGTTGGGTTGTCTTTACGATCCTGTTTACGTTGTGCTTTATCTTCTTTCTTTTTTTGACGATTTTTTTCTAATTGTTTTTTCATGAAAGTTGCTTGGGATTTAGCCATAGGGTACGTGGGTTTTAGTGAATAAAAAAAGCATCCCGGTAAATCGGGATGCCTTTACGATTATGCCGCAAGGTACGCATAATACAGCGGTATATTTATTTACGGCGGTATTAATTGATGTTTGTACTATGAACAGGTAGCATAATGATTATTCAGCTTAATCATTAACTTTACTTTTACAAGTTATAAACCGCAATACTTTTTCATGAAAATTATATCACAGTTAGTAATAGCCTGTGTTTTGCTATGCGCAACTATTAGTGTAAAGGCAGCGCCGGTTGGCGATAAAGAAATAATTATACAGGACGATTCGCTATTAGTTGCTTTTGATGCTAATAATGGTGCGCTGGTCCGGATGGAACGTAAATCAACCCATTGGTTAATTGAAAAGCGTGCAGAATTAGGTGCTACTTTCAGGATGTTGGTACCGTTGCCAAATCAAAGAAGTAACTATGTATCAGGACAGGGCCAACCCGCCCACGTAGAAAAAATATCAGAACACGAAGTACGGATACATTGGGATAAACTTACAAGCGATCATGGTGGTGTACTACCCATGAAATTTACCGGAATTGTAACACTAAATAATGGTGAACTCACTTTTAATGCCTCACTCGAAAATAATTCAAACCTTACTGTCGAAACGATAGACTATCCTTATTTAGGTGATTTTAACCGGCCGGCCCCCACATCACCAATGCAGGTAAAAACGATGTGGTATGGTAACCTGGAATCGGTAGAGCTGTTCCCTAATTTTGGTAATGACAAAGGTTACTGGGGCACATTTACCGCTATGAAAACCTTCGACTCGAACCGGAGCATATTTTGTTTGATCCAGGCACCTGATCAGGGTATGTACGTGGAGATGAAAGACCCTTATCAGCAATACCTGCTGCAATTTACTTTCGTACAAAATCCCGGTGTGGAACAATCTGTTAACGCACCGGTACCCAATACCGATGAGATTGACGGGCATGCGGTAAATCTTGAATTCAGGACATGCCATTTCGTGTTTGCCCATCCGCATACCAACATTAACCTGGTGCCCGTGGTCATGAAATGTTATACCGGCGATTGGCACGCAGGTGTTGACATGTATAAACAATGGCGCAATACCTGGTTCAAAGCACCCCATACACCGGGCTGGATAAACGATGTGCATTCGTGGTTTCAACTGCAGATCAGCTCGCCTGAACAAGATTACAGGGTCAAATACAAGGATATTGTTCAATACGGAAAAGAATGTGCTGATAATGGCGTAGGCGCCATACAATTGGTAGGCTGGAATGAGGATGGGCAAGACGGAGGGGACCCCAGTCAAAACACAGACCCGGGATTAGGTACAAAAGAAGAATTGAAAGCATCCATAGCTAAAATTCAGGCGATGGGTGTTAAAATGATCATGTTCGGCAAGCTAAACTGGGCAGATAAAACTAAAGACTGGTATAAGAAAGAACTTTACAAATACGCAGCTACCGATCCTTATGGCATCCCTTATGAACATGGCGGTTACAGTTACTACACACCTACGCAATTGGCCGGCATAAACACCCGCCGCCGGGCAGTAATGGATTTTGTAAGTCCTGAATATCGCAACTTAATTACCAAAGAGTTTCAAAAACTACTTGACCTTGGCGGTTCGGGCTGGTTGTTTGATGAGAACTGCCATCATGGCCCTGTTAAATATAGTTTTGCCGCAGATCACGGCTACACCGCGCCGGGGTATATTTATGGCGGCGATATGCCTTTGGCGTCACAACTGCGCGCGGCTGCGGATAAGATCAGTCCTGATTTTCTGTTTGCCGGAGAGGGGCATATGGATTGGTTGATGCAGTACTATTCAACCTCGTACTTCCGGATAAATGGCGGTTCAATACCTGTATGCAGATACCTTGATCCGCAAGCTCCTTTAATAGTTGCTGTAAACGGTTTTGACGACCGCGAAATGCTGAACCTGATCTTGATGGATCGGTACATTATCAGTTATGAACCCTATAACTTTAAAGGCCATATTACTGATTTTAAAATGACGCTTGATTATGGAAAGAAAATTGATGCGTTGCGTAAACGCTACAAAGCTTATCTATGGGATGGGGTATTTCACGATACATTAGGCGCGACAGTATCTGCCAACGGCGATCATAAATATTCGGTATTTACAACATCAACCGGGAAAAGAGCAGTGGTACTGGTTAACCCTGTACGTAAAACAGTTAACTGCAAAGTGAGCCTGCCTAACCAAGGGAAATTGGTTTTGGTATCACCAGAAAACCAGGACGAAACTGCTACCGATGGTAACGTTGAAGTTCCGCCAAGATCAGCAGTGGTGGTGATGGAACAATGATTTTTGAGGGACCGTACGCTTTGTTATTTAATATGCTTTTTAACAATAGCAGTAAGGTCTGCTACGTCAAAAGGCTTTCGCAAATAATCGTCGGCTAAACCGGCTACGGCTATTTCCTTAATGTTGCTTACTGCAGATATAATAATAACCGGAATGTGGCTGGTTGCCGGATTGCTTTTTAGTTCGCGGCTAAGCTGCTCGCCATTGGCATCGCTTTTCCACTCGGTGAGCCAGTTATCCAATAATATCATATCGGGGGCAAGCTCATTTACAGATCTCAAAATTTTTGAATCTTCCGAAGCGGTCACATCATAACCATCTTCCTGCAAAACATAAACAATAGATTCTCTAATGTCTTTATCATCCTCAATTATTAATATCTTTTTGGCCATTGTAGTGTTAGGTAATAATACAACAACAAATAAGCATATGCTTTTTGTTTTACTCTACAGTAAATTTTAGTTTAATTATGACCAATAAGACAGAAATATGATGAATAGCGGCCGTTTAAAAAGCTTTGCTGTGGTAGCAAATGCGGCAACGTGGCTCGTAGCTATCCTTTTCGCCTAACAATACTTTTTCTTTGCTGGGCACTAAACGGTATGAATATAGCGCCGGGTTGCCACACCTTACGCATACAGCATGTACTTTAGTTACTGATTCGGCAATGGCCATAAGCGTAGGCATGGGGCCGAATGGGCGGCCTTTAAAATCCATGTCCAGCCCTGCAATAATTACCCTGATGCCTTTATTAGCAAGCGTTGTACATACATCAGGCAATTTATTGTCAAAAAACTGGGCTTCGTCAATGCCTACAACCTGCGCGTGGCCGGCAAGTAGTAGTATCTCTGCCGATTTATTTACGGGAGTTGACGCGGCTGCGGTAGCGTTGTGCGATACCACGTCATTATCGTCATAACGGATATCAAGCTTTGGCTTAAAGATCTTAACGCTTAGTTTGGCATAGCGGGCACGGTTAATCCGTCTTATTAATTCTTCGGTCTTGCCGGAGAACATCGACCCGCAAATAACCTCAATACCACCACCGCTTTCATTTTTTCGCCTAAAAATATCTTCGGTGAGCTGCATTGGTAAACTTTTTGTAAACGTCTAATATCAGAATTTAATGCTTAATTTTGATAAGCAAATTTTCTATAGTATTGTAATGAAGCAATTAGAGGTATTTCATAAAATAGGTGGCATAATAAAAGAGCTTAATGACCAATATAAATACATTGAAGCTAATCCTGACAATTTAAACGATCTTGAACTGGAGCTGTTTGTGGCAAACGCTCATTTTCTGGCAGACCATGCCGAAATACTAAGCAAGCTTAACCAGCGAAATAAGCTTGACAGACCCGTTCAGCCACCTGCAGAGCCAAAACAGCCCGTTGAGCCTGAAAAACCGAAAGAGCCTGCACCTATAGTAAAAAAGTTTTTTGAACCCGTAGTACAACAACCCAAACGTGAGCCGCAGCCCGAAGCCGAAAAGACCAACGCTGCTACACATGACGAAGCTGTAGCTCATATTGATCTTTCGGCAACAACACCAAAGGATAGTTATTCATTTGTAAGAGAAGAACCCGAAGTGATCAGGCATGAACTGGTGGTGGATGAGTCTGATTATGAGGACGAAGAAGTAACAGAAGATATAGCCGAAGAAGTAATAGAAGAACCGGCCCCCGCCGCACCTGAACCCGTAAAGCCGGCACTGGTTGTACCCGAAGTAAAAGTTGAAGAAGTTAAGCCTGTTGAGCAACCTAAAGCGCCGGTTATGGAAGTTGTTAAGCCGGTAGTAAAAAACGACGAGATAGCTAAAGAAAAAGAAGAGGTATTAACCATTAATCAAAGGATATCGGCACAAAGGGCCGCTGCTGCTACTATCACTGAGCAAGCCGGTACGCAGGGCATAGCCAATCTTAAACAGGCCATTACTTTAAATGACAAACTGCTTTATATTAAAGACCTGTTTAATGGTTACAGCCTTGCTTACAGCGAAGCTATTGAGATATTGAATCGCTTTAACTCGTTTGAAGAAGCTAACCGGTTTTTGACTAAAAACTATACAGTTAAAAATAATTGGGACAGTAAACCCGACACCGCCAACAAGTTTTTTGAACTGCTGAAAAGGCGCTATGCTAATTAGCGATCAGAGGTTAGTTACACTGGTGATATCCTAAATACGCTTAGTAATCTCCCCCTTTAGGGGGCAGGGGGGTTACGCGTAGATCATACCCATCCTGTTCGAGTCTAGTTTGATCAGGATGAACAGCATTACGGTAAAGCTTAACAGCGACGAGCCGCCATAACTGATCAGCGGCAGCGGGATACCTATTGACGGTACAATACCAATGGTCATGCCGATATTGATCACCACGTGAAAGAATATGACAGATGCCACCCCATAGGCGTAAATGCGCGAGAAGGGTGATCGTTGCCGCTCGGCGATGTAGATGATCCGTAACACCAAAAACAGGTAAAGCCCTAATACTACTACAGATCCGGCGAAACCGAATTCCTCGCCAACAGTACAGAATATAAAGTCGGTGCTTTGCTCAGGCACAAACTTGTACTTGGTTTGTGTGCCCTGCATGTACCCTTTGCCCCAGAGTTTGCCCGAGCCAATGGCTATTTTTGACTGGTTAACATTATACCCTTTACCATGCGGATCACTTTCAATACCTAATACAATATCTATACGCTCTTTTTGGTGATGCTTTAATACTTTGGTGTAAAGAAACTGAACGCTTAAAACAAAGGTTATCAATATACCGGCACCAATAAGCAGCGTCATCATAAGTTTTCGGTTACGCCTGAATAGCAGGATGATTGCGATGGTAATCACTATAATGCTCCCGATAATTAATGGCAGGTTATTGAGTTTAAGCGTCAGCACAAATAAGGTGATGAACAGCCCTTCCAGAATCAGAAAATAAGGCGATAGACCCTCTCGGTATAACACAAACAGCAACGAGCTAAATACCAGGGTCGACCCGGCATCGGGCTGAAGCAGAATAAGTATCATCGGGAAAAAGATGATCCCTGCCGCGATAGCAAATGATCGGATCTCGGTTACTTTAACATTAGTTCCGCTTAAATATCGTGCTAACAGCAGGCAGGTAGCAAATTTGGCAAACTCAGAAGGTTGCAGCCTGAAGCCACCGGGTAGCGGGATCCACGCCTGGTTACCACCAACATTGCGCCCAACCACCAGTACTAATAATAGCAACACAGTAGTGATGCCATATATAGCAGGGGCCAGGGCAGAGAGAAAGCGGCTTTCCAGCAATAAGATAAATATGCCCAGCACAATAGCCACTATCACAAATACAAACTGCTTGCCGTAATTGGTGTCCAGATCAACAATAGATGCATTCTTAGGGTCAAACACGGCCGAGTGGATGCTGAGTACACCAATAGTGCAAAGTGCCAAGTAGATAAGCACCGTTAGCCAGTCTACATTAAAAAAGAAACTGCGTTGCTGGTTACTCATCGTCTTTAGGTTTTAACGCTGACAAATAATTTGTTCCGGCAGGTTTGTGATTCTTGTTTGTTGCCGATTTGGTGGCTTGCGCTTTCTTGATAGAGTCAATCCTTGCCTGGCGGATGCTATCCCGGCGCAATTGCTTTTTCTGCTGCTTGATATATATTGAAATATCAGGCATCAGGTCGGCATTCATATAACGTTGCGGATCAATCCCTGACGGACGAGCAGTAATACTGTCGCGCAAATATTTTTCAACCATAAAGCTGGCGATAGGAGCGGCCCAACTGGCGCCCTGGCCGCCATTTTCGACCACAACGGCTATAGCAATTTTGGGGTTCTCCCTGGGGGCAAATGCCACGAATACAGAATTGTCTACGCCATTTACCTGCGCCGTTCCGGTTTTACCACACATTATTATACCGGGTATTTTTGAAGTTACAGCGGTGCCGCGTTCAACCACAGCCTGCATACCATCAATTACTGGTTCAAAGTATTGCGGGTCAACACCCACATAATTTTTAACAGTATATTCTGATTTAATCACCTGCCTTTCACCGATTGATTTGATCAGGTGCGGTTTGTAATAAAATCCATGATTGGCAATAGTAGCTTCAATATTGGCCAGTTGCAATGGCGTAGCACCCAGCTCGCCCTGGCCAATACCCAGCGATATTACTGTACTTGAACGCCAGCCACCTTTATGGTACATTTTATCATAAAACGATGCCTTAGGCAAAAGCCCGGTGCCTTCACTTGGCAGATCAAGATCAAGTTTGCTACCAAGGCCAAACTTAGCCACATTATCGCGCCATGATGTAAAGGCAGAATCTGTTTGTTTGGGGCCCAGGCGGTTTATCAGTTTCTCAAACACCATATCAAAATACCCATTGCATGATTCGGCTATGGCACTTGCCAGGTTAACTGTACCATGCTGCTCGCCGTGAAAGCATTTTATCCGGCGGTTCCCTGCTATATAATAGCCCGGGCAATTATATGTGGTTTGAGGTGTGATAATGCCCTCTTCCATGGCTATCAAAGCGCTTAGCGGCTTAAATGACGATCCTGGAGGATAGCTGGCCTGTATCGGACGTATAAAAAATGGCTGATAAGGGTCGTCGTTCAGTTTACTATAATTGACGCTGCGGTCATGCCCTACCAACAGGTTAGGATCATAGCTTGGGGTGCTTACAAATGCCAATATCTCGCCGGATGATGGCTCTATCGCAACAATACTGCCTGCCTTGTGCTGCATCAGCTTCTCGCCAAGCTTTTGCAAATGCAGATCAAGGGATGAGGTTAGTTTTTCGCCCGAAACGACCTGTGTATCAAAAGCACCATTTGCATAGGAGCCCATTTGTGCACCCCTTGAGTCTACCAGCATATTTTTTATACCGAGATGCCCGCGTAAAACATTTTCATAAGCTTTTTCAACACCGGATATGCCGATATAATCTCCCAAATGATAATATCCTCCTGATTTGGCAATGATGTTATCATTTACCTCGCCGATATAACCAAGAAACTGAGCTGCTATAGAGTCGGGGTAACTGCGGATAGGGTGAAGGCCGCTCCTGAAACCGGGAAACTCCGATAGTCGTTCCTGCAACGATGCGTATAATTGTGGGGATAATTGTTTCTCGAACGGCGATGGCAGGTTTGGAGAATACTTTCTTGCTTTAGCTAAACGTTTATCAAATTCGGCTTTGTCAATTCCCAGCAGTTTGCAAAATGCTAATGTATCAAAAGCTTTAACTTCTTTGGGTGTAACGTTTACGTCGTAAACGAGCGCGTTGGTAACTAATATTTTTCCGTTACGGTCAAGAATAGTGCCGCGTGCGGGATACTGAATAAACGGGCGAATGACATTTTTATTAGCATATAATGCATACCTGTCATCAATAATCTGGATGTAGAATAAGCGGCCAAGCAGCACCAGTATAAGGGTGATGAATATGCCGCCGATAATATACCTCCGTTCAAAATACTGGTTCATTTACGCTCTTTATTTTTATAAAATAACAGGCCCGAAATAAGTATCAAAAATATGGTAAATATTGAACTTAACAGCGCACGCGCAAGTGTATACTGTATTTCTGTGAACCTGAATACTTCCAGTATAAACAGAAAAAAATGATGAAATAAAGTAAGAATAAGCGTGTAGGTAAAAAACCACCTGAACCCCATCAGACTGAACGTAGGCTCGGGCTCGTTGTCAAAGCCTTCTTTTTGTACGGTGATGCTAATGAACAACACTCTTACAAATGCCAGTAGCACACAAGCCATGGCGTGCAGCCCCGGTGTATCGTAAAAAGCATCAATTGTTAAACCTAAAATAAATGCCAATGGAAACAGCAACAGGTTAGGAGTTTCAAAAGGCAATAACAGAATAAACAGAATATACAGGTACGGCGTAGAAAGGCCATACAAACTGATATTCTTGAGCAGGAACACCTGTATAAACACCAGGGCTATAAACCTGAGCAAATTAAGGAGGATCACTCTACTCATCTTTTTTCTGCTGGGCCTCCAGTCCCAATTGCTCTGCAGCAAACTTGTTATCTACCACATAAACGTACTGTAGTTTGCTAAAATCAACGGCAATGGTTACATCCATATTCAGGAATGAACCTTTTGCAGTTTTTGAGTGCAGGTTTGATATTTTGCCGATAGGAACGCCCGCCGGAAATAAAGACAGATCAGACGTTACCACCATCTCTCCTAATTTTGGTGAGGCGCTGTTTGAAACATCATACAACAAACCTGCGTGCGGGTCCAGATTATCGCTCCAGGTAAATGAGCCCAGGTCCTTTGTGCCGGCTAAAGCCGCGCTGATAATGGTTTCTTTATGTAACAGGGATTGTATGATCGAAAAATGGTCGCCCACAAAAACAATTTTACCCACAACACCCTGCGGGCAAATTACACCCATGCCCTTGGCTATGCCTGCACGGCTGCCTTTGTTAATGGTGATGTAATTATTACGGCGATTAACAGAGTTGTTGATAACAGCGGCATCTATATACTCATACTGCTGCTTGTAAATGGTATCGTTTACCTTATGTTTGGCAACAGAGTCAACATAATAAGAGGCTTTAAGTTGTCCGCGCAGTCTGGCGTTTTCAAGCGAAAGACTGTCATTTACCTCGCGCAAAGAGATATAACTTTTTAACTGATCAACACGGGCATATAAATTGCCGGTAACCTGGTTGGTGCTGTTAATAAAAGTGGCCTTTTGAAAAGAGTTGTATTTAACGTAGATAATGAGCGCAGTAACCTCAAATATAATGAACAGAAAAAACGCGTTGTACTTGGTAATGAAGATTAACAGGTTACGCATGGTTTGAAGTTAGAGTCAAGAGTCAAGAATCAAAAGACAAGATAATTAAAGTAAAATCTACTTCTTGATTCTTGGCTCTTGATTCCTGCTTCTAAAATTACTGCATTAAAAATTTAAAATTACCAATATTTTTAAGCGCGGTACCAGTTCCGCGTACTACGGCGCGTAGCGGGTCTTCAGCAACGTGAACAGGCAGTTTGGTTTTGGCAGAGATCCTTCTGTCTAAACCGCGTAACAACGCGCCGCCACCGGTTAAATATATACCGGTTTGATAAATATCAGCAGAAAGCTCAGGTGGCGTGATCTCCAGTGCTTTTAATATCGCTTCTTCAATTTTTGAAATTGATTTGTCTAAGCAGTGTGCAATTTCTGTGTATGATACCATGATCTGTTTGGGTACACCGGTCATCAAGTCGCGGCCCTGTACGGCAAAATCAGATGGCGGATCGCTCAATTCAGGCAATGCAGCACCAACTTCGATCTTAATTTTCTCAGCAGTACGGTCGCCTATCATGATGTTATGCTGGCGACGGATATATTGAACAATATCAGAGTCAAAGTTATCTCCCGCTACGCGGATAGACTGGTCGCACACGATACCTGACAAGGCAATAACTGCGATCTCGGTAGTACCACCACCGATATCAATGATCATGTTACCCATTGGCTCTTCTACGTCTATACCAATACCTACTGCTGCTGCCATAGGCTCGTGGATCAGGTAAACCTCTTTAGCGCCGGCAATCTCGGCCGAGTCGCGCACGGCACGTTTCTCAACCTCGGTAATACCTGAAGGGATACAGATTACCATACGTAACGATGGGAAGAACCATCCTTTGCCCTGGTTGATCATTTTTATCATCCCGCGTATCATGTGCTCGGCAGCGTTAAAGTCGGCAATTACACCGTCTTTAAGTGGCCTTACCGTGCGGATATTGTCGTGGGTTTTACCTTCCATTTGCATGGCCTGGCGCCCAATGGCAATGACTTTATTAGTGGTGCGGTCAAAAGCTACTATTGATGGTTCATCAACAACAACTTTATCATTATGTATAATGAGGGTATTTGCGGTACCTAAATCTATAGCGATCTCTTGTGTAAAAAAATTAAATAAGCCCATTTCTCTTTTGCTTCAAAATAATTTGCAAAGTTGATAAAATTTGTTGACTAAGTTGCATTAAGTTAAATAGTTGATCGGTTTATTTTAAAAATATTAAAAAAATGCCAATCGCATACACAACAACGCTTAACCCTGTAACAATAGTGTTGATTGATGATAACTAATCTCTAATCAGCTAATCCCCAATCACTAAAAATTAGTGTTTAAAGTGACGGATACCTGTAGTAACCATGCTAATACCTTTTTGGTTAGCCATATCAACAGACAACTGATCTTTGATAGATCCACCCGGCTGTAAAACAGCTGTGATGCCGGCATCTGCAGCAATTTCTACACAATCAGGGAATGGAAAAAACGCTTCTGATGCCATAACTGCTCCTTTTACATCAAAACCAAATGCTTCGGCTTTTGCTAAAGCCTGCCTTAAGGCATCTACGCGCGATGTTTGACCTACTCCACTTGCCAGCATCTGGTTATTTTTAACCAACACAATAGCGTTTGATTTGGTGTTTTTTGTGATCTTATTAGCAATGAACAGATCTTTTAATTCCTGTTCGCTCGGTTGGCGCTCAGTTACAGTTTTCATCTCGGCCGGGCCTTCAATCACCAGGTCCTTGTCTTGCTCAATAACACCGTTTAACAATGTTTTGAACTGTTTTTGCGGCAATTCAACCGGTTGGCGTATCAAAATGATGCGTCCTTTGCGTGCAGTAAGGATTTTCACAGCCTCATCTGTATAGGCAGGTGCAATCAGTACTTCGTAAAATAATTTATCTATCTCAGCAGCAGTCTCAGCATCTATTTCTGTATTGGTAATGATCACACCACCGAAAGCTGAAACCGGATCGCAAGCTAAAGCATCTATCCAGGCTTCTTTAATAAACTGGCGGGTGGCTACGCCACACGCATTAGTATGTTTTAATATGGCTACTGTTGGCTCGGTAAATTCGTCTATCAGTGCTACAGCAGCATCAACATCAACAAGGTTATTATAAGAAAGCTCTTTACCCTTTTCGCTCAGGCTGTTAAACATAGCATCAAGATTACCATAAAAAGTGCCTTGTTGATGCGGGTTTTCGCCGTAACGTAAAGTTTTGCTGGTTTGTATGCTTTGCTTAAATACCGGCAGGGGTTCTTCCTGGTTAAAATATTGGAAGATGGCAGTATCGTAATTTGATGTAATGTTAAATGCTTTATGCGCGAATTTTTTACGCTGATCAATAGTGGTTACACCATCCTGCGTTTTTAATATTTCAGCAAGCTCAACATAATCATCTTTTGATGCCAGGATCACCACATCTTTAAAATTCTTCGCAGCCGCGCGGATCAATGAGATGCCGCCGATGTCAATCTTTTCGATCACATCATCATGTCCCGCGCCTGAAGCTACAGTTTCTTCAAACGGGTAAAGGTCAACTATCACCAGGTCAATTTCCGGGATCTCATATTGTACCAGTTGGCGTTTGTCGCTGTCGTTATTTCTGCGGGCCAATATGCCGCCAAATACTTTAGGGTGCAGCGTTTTTACACGGCCGCCTAAGATAGATGGGTAAGAGGTAAGGTCCTCAACTGCAATAACCTCAACCCCAAGGCTGCGGATAAAAGTTTCGGTACCACCGGTTGAGTATATGTTTACTCCGAGACGGCTTAATTCTTGAATGATTGGCTCCAGGTTATCTTTATAGTAAACTGAAATAAGGGCATTTTTAATTGCAACAGACTGGCTCATTTGCGGGAAAATTTTGAGCCGCAAAGGTATGAAATACAGATTAGAGATTAGAGATTGAGGATCAGTTTTTTTAAGAAAAATGAAAGTCGACGATTTTTGATTTTACCGGGCTTTTTTTACAATTAATATCACGGTGAATTGTGCCTGTATAATTGTTTACTTTAACACTGAAAATATAATTTTATTCTATCATTACTTTAACCAACTTTGGATAAACCAAATCATATTGAAGATGAAACTGATTAAAGTAATACCAAAAATATTCTACTCGGATATTAAAGATGGCCTTGATCTTTTTATAGATGTACTTGGCTTTGAAGTGAAATATTGTGAACCCAAACCGGCATTCTACATTATTGACCGTGATGGGGTGACAATTTCTTTAGTTGAGGATGATGAATACGCGCAAAAGGATCGTCCTGAAATAAGAATAGCTACCGATGATATTGACACGCTGTATAACGAACTTGCCGCGAAGGAAATAAAATTGTTTCATCCCAACTTATCCCGAGTAAAGTTACAGCCCTGGGGTTTAAAAGAGTTTGCGTTGCTTGATAAAAGCCATGTTTGCGTTATTGTGCAGCAATCTACTTAATGTGGAATATTACACTTCAGTAAACTCAAGATCTTTTCCATAAGTTTCGTCAAGTAGCCAGGCAGCAGTGATACCGGTAACAAATATAATTAAGCCGGTTACCCATCCCCCTGTTAAATAATTGCCAAAAAGTTCGCGGGTAAATTTAAACAGCAATATCATTAAAGGCAGCGTGCCCCTAACCATATTGGGTATGCTTATCCCAGCCGATGCGCGCAGATTGGTGCCAAATTGCTCAACGCTGCTGGTAATGTACACTACATTTAAACCGGCACCATATCCCAGTCCCGCGCAAATAAAGTAAAACCAGCCCGGAGTGCCGCCGTGTTGTAAAAAGTAAAGTACGGTAAATACCATAGCTATACCGTAAAATATAAATAGCGTCTTTTTGCGGCTTCGTAAGCGCTGGCTAAGCCAGCCAACACTAAAATCTCCGGCGGCAATGGCCATGTAAAGATACATGATAGCAAAGCCCGGCTCAACTCCGTTTATCCCCATTGCCTTACCAAACTGATCAGAAAAAGTAACCAAAATACCAATGATGTACCAAACCGGCAGCCCTATCAGGATACATTGCATATATTTTGCAAAGCGGTTACGATCATTAAAAAACATCAGGAAGTTGCCTTTGGTTGTTTCGCCCAGTTGCGCCTCTTTAAACAATGTGCTTTCCTGCACCTGGATCCGCATGAGTAATAATATCAGCCCAAGTGCGCCGCCTACATAATAACATGCCCGCCAGTCAACCATCTTACTGATCATTGATGCCGCCACCACGCCAAACAGGCCAAAGCCCGCAATAAAACCTGCAGCGGTGCTGCGTTTTTCTTTGGGTAACAATTCGCTCACTAAGGTTATTCCCGCACCTAATTCGCCGGCAAGGCCAACACCGGCAATAAACCGTAATAGGATATATTGATTTAAGGTTACTACCATACCGTTTAAAATATTGGCAATAGAATAGAGCAATATAGATCCAAAGAGAACCTTAAGCCTTCCTTTTTTATCGCCCAATATGCCAAAGATGATACCGCCTATCACCATGCCTATCATTTGTATGCTGATCAGCAATTCGCCTTTTGATAATACCTCAGCAGGGTTTAAGCCAAGCGAAGCCAGGCTGGGTTTACGAATGATTGCAAATAATAACAGATCATAAGTATCAACAAAAAAACCAAGTGCGCTAACAATTACGGCAAGCTGGAAGATGCTGGTGGACGGTTTTTGGGGCATGAAGATTAATAGTAAACAGGTTTAACTTTCAGCAGGCTAATATATTTATTTTAACCGATTGTAGGGGCGCAATACTTTGCGTCTTTAATAAACAGGTAAAACAAAAAGAGACACAATGTATTGTGTCTCTACGATCAATATATTATTGAGTTAACAATTAACTCTTCATCTTTTTTAGCAAATTCTCGATCACTTTGGGGAAGTGCTGATGTTCTAACTGCTGGACTTTAAATTTTACCATTTCAAGATTGTCGCCCGGCTCAATTTTAAATTTCGACTGGTGGATGATCTCACCTTCATCAAACTGCGCATTAGCAAAATGAATGGTAATGCCTGATTCTTCTTCGCCATTGGCTAAAACGGCCTTGTGTACATTATCGCCATACATGCCTTTGCCGCCGTATTTTGGTAACAGGGCAGGGTGCAGGTTAATGATTTTATTAGGGAAAGCTGCCAGTAAAGTTTGCGGAACCAGCCATAAAAAGCCGGCCAGTACGATCAGGTCTACCTGCAGGGTTTTAAGCATGCGGATGATATCATCCGTTTCATAAAACTCCTGACGGGTAAAAATATGCGATGGGATCTCAAAATTATCAGCCCGTTGTAACACGTAAGCCTGCGCGTTGTTAGTAAGCACCAATACTACTTCAGCTTCTGTACTGCGTTTAAAATGCTCCATTATTTTCTGAGCATTTGATCCTGATCCCGAAGCAAAAATGGCTATTCGTTTTTTCAAAACTGCGAAAGAGAGTTAGTTACGACCCAAATATAAAGCTTTACTAAAATTAATTACTATTGTACCGCAGTTTTTTGCTTAATAAAGCCATACCGCAAAACTGTACGCTTTTTGCTGCTTACAAAGTTTTGTATATCCCCGGTTATTAATACCAGCGAATAATCGCCCGCGTTAAAGATCTGCGCATAGCTAAACGGCTTTGAAGTACCGGTTGCCGTTGTGTCCTTGCAAACTATATCGCAGTTTAAAAAGAGGCGGTTTGGCGTTAAACTCCAGTGCCCAACGGCAGTTGGCTGCTTTACACAATTGAAATTTTTGTAGGTACAGGTATTATCTAAATTAAATTTAAGCACTTGGGGCGAATCGCATACAGTATTATAGGTTGTATCCAGTTTTATCGTATCACCAACAGTGGTAGTTACCCTTACTGATGATAATTGCCAGTTCCCCGCCGACAAGGTTATTGCTATAGAATCCTGTTTGTCTTTTTTACAGGAATTGATAAATAGCCCCGTTAATATTAACGCTGTTATAATTAGATATAGTGATTTGTGTTTCATTTAACTGACAGCAAAAATAAAAATTAACGGTTATGGATAACTAACCTGTGGCAATTATAACTGTTTTAAATCAGTATTATTTTATTAGCAGCTATATTTGCTCTATGCGGATACCTTTTGAAGAACTAAAAGCCGAGTTTAACAGGGTCTTGATTAAACTTGATTTCCCAACAAATAAAGCTGACTTATGCGCGCAGGTTTTTGCAGAAAACAGTCGCGACGGTGTTTATACGCACGGGCTTAATCGTTTCCCTACGTTTGTAAGGTATATCAAAGAGGGTGTGATCAAAGCGCATAACCAACCAACTTTGATAAATGCATTTGGCGCTTTAGAGCAATGGGATGGTAACCTGGCGCCAGGTATTATCAACGCCCTTTTTTGTATGGACAGAGCTATCAGCCTTGCTAAAGATAACGGGATAGGTTGCGTAGCTATCCGGAATACTAACCACTGGATGCGCGGTGGTACTTACGGCTGGCAAGCGGCTGATGCCGGTTACATTGGCATTAACTTTACTAATACTATAGCCAATGTAGCTCCTTCGGATGGCACTACGCCAACTTTAGGTAATAACCCTTTGGTAATTTCAGTGCCGCGCAAAGGCGGGCATGTGGTGTTGGATATGGCCATTTCTCAATTCTCAATAGGTAAAATACTACAGTACCAAAGTTATGGCGAACAGCTACCTGTTCCCGGCGGATATGATAATGAAGGTAATTTAAGTACTGACCCAACAGCTATTCTCGACTCAAAGCGGGTGTTGCCCATCGGGTTTTGGAAAGGCTCGGGCCTGACTATGGTGCTTGACCTGCTGGCAACTATCCTGAGCCAGGGCAAATCGGTAAAGCAAATTACCGGGCAGGGGATGGAGTTTGGCGTGTCGCAGGTGTTTATAGCCATTAAACCACAATCAGGCCAGCAGACGGATGGCCTGATCGAAGAGATCTTAAATTTTACAAAAAGCAGCAAACTGGCTGATGCTGATAAAGCAGTTTCTTATCCCGGCGAGAATACTTTAAAGACCCGTAAAAGAAATTTGAAAGAGGGTGTGTTGGTTGATGAACGGATTTGGAATGAGGTTAAGAGCTTCTGATAAGTCTATTCATCAGATACATCACGCTCAACTTTCCAAATATCAGGATTTCTACTAGTATGAAGCACGGCTAAAATAACTATTAGATTATCCTTGTCATTAACACTGTAGTGAATCATAAATGGAAATACCTCTAAAACGGCAGTTCGTACATCGTCATATCTAACTACAGATATAAAAGGATCTTGCTTAAGGTGATTAACTTTTTGACGAACCTCGGTTGTAAATCTTTTACCAAGTCCGTTTTGCTTGCCGTTATACCAGGTTGCCGCCTCTTTAATATCTAATTTGGCAGGAGGTAAAATGATAGCCTTGTACATTACAAATCGCGCTCAATATCATCAATTGCTAAATCAAAGCTAATACTGTTATCGGGATTGCTTTTATAATCTTCGTTTCGTTTTCTAACCAAATTAATATGCCAGTCTGGAATATTAATTCCTTCTTGCTCAATTCCCTTAAACTTGCTTTTTAACTCATTCCACTCTTTAATAGGAATATATACTCCTGTTGTTTTACCGGTGCTGTCTGATATAAATTGCAGGTTCATGACTGTAAATTAAAATTGTAACTTAATCAAAAATACGAATAAAAATCAAATTTATTTCTACCCCATCATCCCCTCAAACCTCTCCCAAAATCCGTCTTTAGGTACCGGCGCGGTTATCAGTATCGGTTCTTTTTTTATGGGATGGATAAACTGTAGCCTTCTTGCATGCAGGCAGATGCTTTTGCGCAGGCTGCCGCGGGGATAGCCGTATTTATTATCGCCAACTATAGGTGTGCCTAAAGTTGATAGCTGTACCCTGATCTGGTGGGGGCGGCCGGTTATTGGGTCAACTTCTATTAAATAGTAACCGTCCAGTTCGCCAGCTAGTTTGTAGTTTAGTTCAGATCGCAGACTGCCTGGTACTTCGCGGTCATGGGCTTTGGTTACGTTCTTCTGTGGGTTCTTCACAAGGTAATGCACCAGTGTGCCTGCTTCAGGATAGGGGCGTTTGCGCAATACAGCATAATAGGTTTTATGCATCTCGCGGGCCTTAAACATTTTGTTGATCCTATCTAAAGCTTTGCTGGTTTTGGCAAATAAGATGACGCCGCTAACAGGCCTGTCCAAACGGTGTACCACACCTAAGAAAGCGCCATTGGGCTTATCGTATTTTTTGGCGATATACTTCTTTACCTTTTCGTCCAGCGATTCATCGCCTGTATCATCAACCTGTACAATATCGCCGGCACGTTTATTTATGGCAATAAGGTGATTGTCCTCATAAAGAACATCCTTATCGGTAATATCATAGCTGGTATAATGAAATTCAGGTCGTGCCATAGTGTTTAGTCGATAGTCTATGGTCCATAGTCCATAGTTGTTTTTGCCATGGTCTATTGACTATCGACCATGGGCTGCAACCTAATATTGCTCCGTCTCGCTCGGGAATTCCTTTGCCTTTATGTCGCTTACATAGTTTTTGATCGCGCCGTTCATTACCTCACTCAAGTTGGCGTACTGGCGCAGAAAGCGGGGCTTAAAGCCCTTGTTGATGCCCAGCATATCGTGGATCACCAATACCTGCCCATCACAATGGCGACCTGCGCCTATGCCGATGGTAGGGATGAACAAGCTCTCGGACACCTCTTTTGCCAGCTGTGCCGGGATCTTCTCTAACACTACGCCAAAGCAGCCCAGTTCCTGTAGCTTCAGCGCGTCTTCTCTTAGCTTTTGTGCTTCGGCTTCTTCTTTGGCGCGTACGGTGTAGGTGCCAAATTTATAGATAGACTGCGGCGTTAAACCCAAATGCCCCATAACCGGGATGCCGGCTGTAAGGATGCGGCTTACCGACTCAGCTATCTCAATACCGCCTTCTATCTTTACCGCGTGTGCGCCGGATTCCTTCATGATGCGGATGGCCGAACTTAGCGCCTCTTTCGAGTTGCCCTGGTAGGTGCCAAAAGGCAGGTCGACCACGATCAGCGCGCGCTTTGCTGCGCGTACAACTGCCGAAGCATGGTAGATCATTTGGTCAAGCGTGATTGGCAGCGTGGTTTCGTGGCCCGCCATCACATTTGATGCCGAGTCGCCTACCAGTATAATGTCCATCCCGGCAGCGTCAACAATGGTAGCCATCGAGTAATCGTAGGCGGTAAGCATGGCAATCTTTTCGCCATGGCTTTTCATCTCCTGCAGGGTGCGGGTGGTAATTCTTTTAACTTCTTTATGAACAGACATAGTCAGATCTGATTTATCAGTAAGGCAAAGGTAGTATTTTTGATTTCGAATTTCGGATGTTCGATTTCGGATTTGATCTCTCGTAGATTAAAGGCCGGCTATTACCGGTATACAAGCTTTAGCCGGTAGTAATTTTTGCAATTTTTCCGGTATCCCCGGTTTTGCCGGTAGTAAAAAAGGGCATTTATCGGGTATCGGTACTTTTGCCGGTAGTAATTTTTATCGTTTATCGGGTGTCCGGTGTTATGCCGGTAGTAGAATTTCTGTGTAAATAATTGTTTATCAGATATTTGATGATTTTGTGGGTAGGGTTATCCCCATTTCGCTTTTGTACGGCAAAAGCACTTGGTATGGAAAAAAATAAACTGATCTGTGAAGGAACGACTATAACAAAAATACGAAAAATTGAGCGGATTTTAATTTCGAATTTCGAATGTTCAATTTCGGATTTATAATTTCAAATACTATATTCAACGCTATTATAAGCATTAATAACAATGAATAGATTTCAAGACGAAAATTTGGGAGTTAGCTTTTTTGAACATGAAATCTTTGTTAAATGTCCAAAATGTGAAAAGCGAGCTACAATAGTTAAAGAAGATCCTTCCTCGTATTTTTCCAAAAGGGTGTTAAAATGTCCGAATTGTTTTTATTCACAGGTAGGAAGGCATCAAACATTTAAAGTTGAATTAAAATGTCATTGCTCGCATTGTGCTGCAGAAATAAATGTGAGTATGAAAAAAGTAAATGAAAAGAAAGATAGTATTGCTGTAAGATGTTTACAGTGTGGTAATACTGATAGCTATAAACCGAAGAATATACCAATAGAGTGGTTCTACAAAGAAATAGTTGAAGGAAAGCCAACTGAAAGATATTTTGGCTTACCACTGTGGTTGTCAGAAGGATTTAGAGGAGAAAGTTTTTGGGCATATAATTACGAGCACTTAGCATATTTAAAAAAATATATTTCTGCCGATTTAAGGGAAAGAAATGACCGTACACATTGGACTTTGGTCGAAAAATTACCTAATTGGATTAAAGCAGGAAAAAACCGTGAGAAGCTTGTGAAGCTTATCACAGAGATTGAAAAGAGATAGCATCAAAAAATCCGAAATCGAACTTCCGAAATCCGAAATATTTTTCTACTTTTGCACCCGTGAACCAGGGAGTTTCTTACTTCATTTTTCCAGTCCAGTTTTACGGCGCATCGCACCAGACCAGCCGCAATTTTCACCATTCAATTTTTTTAAACAAATGACTTATTTCACCAAATTACCGGCGGTTTTATTGTTAGAGGACGGGACAGTTTTTCATGGCAAAGCTGCCGGAAAGATCGGTACCACCACCGGCGAAATATGTTTCAATACCGGGATGACCGGCTACCAGGAAATTTTTACAGATCCGTCATACTTCGGGCAGATCATGGTGGCAACCAACGCGCATATTGGCAACTATGGTATAGCCGATGCCGAGGTAGAGTCGGGCAATATCCAGATAGCCGGCCTGGTTTGTAAAAACTACAACATTACTTACAGCCGTAAACAGGCTAACGAGTCGATCCAGGATTATTTCCAGGAACAAAATATTGTAGGTATTTCTGATATCGATACCCGTCAATTGGTGCGCCATATCCGCGATAAAGGAGCTATGAACGCCATCATATCATCAGAGATATTGGATCTTGAAGAACTGAAAGCTAAACTGGCAGAAGTACCATCAATGGACGGACTGGAATTATCATCAAAGGTAACTACAAAAGAGACCTATACTTTTGGCGAAGAGGGCGCACCTTATCGTATAGCAGTATTAGATCTGGGTGTTAAAAAGAACATCCTGCGTAATTTTGATGACAGGGGCGTACATGGTAAAGTTTATCCTGCCAAAACCACCTTTGCCGAAATGGAAAAAGATTTTGCGCCTAACGGTTACTTTATCTCAAACGGCCCCGGCGATCCTGCTGCCATGCCGTACGCGGTTGAAACTGTAAAAGAGATCTTAGCTGCCGATAAGCCGATGTTCGGTATTTGCTTAGGCCACCAGTTACTGGCTTTGGCAAATGATATCCCAACTAAAAAAATGTTTAACGGCCACCGCGGACTGAACCACCCGGTAAAAAATATCATCATCAACCATTGCGAGGTTACCTCGCAAAACCATGGTTTTGGTGTAGTACCAGAGGCGGTACGGGCATCAGAAAAAGTAGAGATCACCCACGTAAACCTGAACGACCAATCGATAGAAGGTATCCGTGTAAAAGATAAAAAAGCATTCTCGGTACAATACCACCCCGAATCATCTCCCGGCCCGCATGACAGCCGTTATCTGTTTGATGATTTTATTAAGCTGATGCAATAAAAATAGTTAAAGAGTTTCAAAGCCCTGCAAAGTAAATTTGCGGGGCTTTTTGTTATCTTTATTTGCCTGAACCGTTTAGCATGAGATATTTATATTTTTTGTTGCCTTTAATTCTTGTCGCCCAAATAAACTATGCGCAAAGCCATGCCGATAAAAAATTTATCCGGTTTGTAATTGGTAAGGAACATATCTTGTATACTGAAAAGGTAGGTTCATACTGGATAGATCAGATCAAAGAAACCATAAACCAGGATACCTTATACAGATATGATGGGTTTAGATATTACAGAAGCAAATTGAAAGATAGTGATTGGTTTATTTTGACGCAGTCGGAAAAGGTCTTTATCAATAATGAACTTGATAAAATGAAGGATTTTTCATGGAAAGATAATGTCGTAAAAAGATCATTCGCCGTAAGTAAAGCAAGGACAGAAAAGTATAAAAAGGAACACAACGGGCAATCTTTTTATGACCTGAAAGATTTTGACGATAGAATTTACGCCTTTACTAAACCGATTTTTATAAGAAACAATACGGTTTGTTTCTTTTACCTTGAATCGGGCAAGAGTCCCGGAGGGCAGTTAAGGATATATGTAAGACCAGGAAAGAAATGGTTGCTTAAATATACTCCGTTATTGTGGGTAAGCTAATGTATATGATTAATGTTCGCTACAATAAATATTTAACCACTTAGTTTAATGGTTATATTTGTTTACCAATCTAAATCCTAAATGAAAACCTTTATCACGTTCCTGGCCTTGTCATTTACTGTAGCGGCTAATGGCCAAAAAATACTTAAAACAGATTCTGTTTACCTTACCGGTAAGGTAGGTAAGTTTGAAGCTTACAAAGAAAAAGCCTCCTCTTTGAGAATTGTTGTTAATGACCTTGCATTTGGCAAACAGCAAACTTATTTAGCCGACATTAATCCTGACGGAACTTACAAGCTTTCATTTTTAAAGACAAGTGCCCAGGATGTAATGCTGCTGTATAATAACCAGCTTGAGCTTTTTTTAGTTGAACCCGGCAGCCACATGCAAATAAATTTTGATGCCGATAATCTTGAAGCTATGACGTTTGATGGTGACGGTGCAAATTCTAACCGGGAAGCCCGTGCCTATCAGCATGCAAAAGAAAACGATGTTACACTGGGCTACGGTGGTGAAAAGTATAAGCGTTATGAAATCATGGAGAAATCTGAAAAAGATAATGACCCGTTTACACACAAAAAGTTTTTGGCCGACCGTTATGCTAAAGAAAGTATTTTTCTTGCCAATTATTTGAAGCAACACCGTATGAGCGCGGTTGCAAAACGCTGGTTAACTGTCGATTTAAAATATGAGTATTTAAACAACTTGCTGCGTTACTTATGGTTGCATCCATACCGTAATGAAACAAATGAAAATAATTTTAAAGTGCCCGATAGCTATTTTGATTTTATTAAGCAGGCAGATCTTGAAGATATACAAGGGCCAATTTCATCAAATTACGGCGCTTATGTATATGAATACGGCAGGTATATCACGCGCAAAAACTTGGGTGTGTCATATGTGATTGATAAACAAATAGATCTGTTTTTAAAAGAACCTTCGGGCTTAGAAAGAGATATCGTATTAAGTAATGTGTTGTATAACCTTACACAGTCTGGTGCTCTTGATGTTGTTAAAGCTTATTTGGATAAATACAAAGCAGCAGTAGTGCAACCGCAGTTTAAAACCAATATTGTAAAAGTTTATAATGACCGGGTATACCTGCTAAACAACTTAAAATTGCCGGCCGCGGCGCAAATAAACATCGTGCCTAAAACTGCCGCCGATAGTGTATTTAATAAGATACTGGCTAAATATACCGGTAAGGTTGTTTATGTTGATTTTTGGGCAACCTGGTGCGGCCCCTGCCGTGGTGAAATGCCAAATTCAAAAGTGCTGCACAAATCATTAGCCGGTAAGGATGTGGTTTTTCTTTACCTGGGTGTGCAATGTGAAGAAAAAACGTGGAAAGCCGCAATCGCAGAAATGGGTATTGAAGGAGAACATTTTTTGCTTAGTAACAATGATTTCAATGCTATATCTGCCAAATTCCAAATCAATGGGATACCGCGATATTTGCTGATTGATAGGCAAGGCCGTGTGTTTGACCCCAATGCTAAACGCCCGGGCGACGACACTTTAAAATCAGACATAGAGAAATTGCTGGCGGCTAAATAGGTTATTTTAGCACTTGTAATTTCAATCCTGATCTTGGCAGCTCTTTTGCATATAGTTGTAGAAGCGCGATACTTAGCGCCTCTTACACGAATTTAAATTACATCGCCATGAAAAAAGGAGACACCGTACACTGGAACTGGGGAGCCCACGAGGCCGAGGGCAAGATCACCAAAGAACATACCCATACCACCGAGAAAACCATTAAAGGGACAAAAGTAAAACGCAAGGCCAGCAAGGACGAACCGGCTTATGAAATTAAGCAGGAGTCGGGTGCTACGGTTTTAAAATCTGAAAGTGAGTTAAAGAGAGGGAAGAAGTAACAATTGCACCGTGTCTGAAGGGTCTGTTTTGATGTTACTTTTTGTTTTTAAGCGAAGCAATATCTCCCAGATCTTTTGCTCGTCCGGTTGTTTCTTTATTCTTAATAAAGTCGCTTATGTTGATAAAGTTGATGTTTAACCCATCTGCCTCTCCGGTTATTTTGTTTAAATAGGCTTCATTAAATTCAACCCCTGAAATAGTATTTAAAATATCGATCCGCAATGGCGGATAGCCTAATTGAGTAACGTAGTTTTCTTTCAAAAAGTCAGATGCGCTAAGTCCAAGCGAGCCAAATCCAAACTCATCTAGCACCGCCACCAGTTTATTTGCATTCTCATCACTAGGTTTTACCCATATATCCAAGTCGCCTGTATGGCGTGGCCGGCCATGAAAAGCAAGCGCGTGCGCACCTATCACCATATATTCTACAGCGTGCTTATTTAAGAGTTCAATAAAATCTATAAAGTCGGGTTCGAACATATTATTTGTCTTCGATGAACAATTTTTTCCATTTTATCAGGAAAAGATCCATCGGCCCATGTAAAATAATTCTGTCTTAAACGAAAAACTTCAGCCAGCCTTTCAGCAGCGGTTCTGCTCATCCAAAAGTTAACATCCAAATTATCTTCGTCATCCATTTTTACTTGAGTGACTACCATTTGAATTTTCCTTTTAACACTCATTTTTTTCTGGGTCTATTATAACGGGCTTTACTCAAAAATACTAAAAAAGCATCATTTTATGAAATTTTACCTGCGTAAATGAAGGGATGATCTCATGTTTTACAACAACGCTTGTTTTACGCAACTCATCCACCCGCCACCCTCATTTACCGACAATATCCCCCGCTTTACCTAATAACCCTGTGTGATTTTTGATTTTACAGGCACATTTGTACTGTAAATCATAACAAGATCATGACAACATTATTAACAGTGCCTACCTTGCTTATTATCACCAAATTTATTGCGCACGCGGTTGCGGCTTTGCACCTGGTAGGTCATTTGGTAAAATAATAACAGCTACTTATGTTATTACGGATTACTGTAATATTACAGTGATCCGTTAAAAAAATCATTGATAATCCAATTTTCTACAGCATTTTTGCGCCATGGCAAAAAAATCCATAATTACAGTAAAAAACCTGGTAAAAAACTACGGTGATTTCAACGCGGTAAAGGGCATCAGCTTTGAGGTTTATGAAGGCGAGATCTTCGGCCTGCTTGGCCCTAACGGCGCCGGTAAAACCACCACGCTCGAGATCATTGAAACCCTGCGCGAAAAAACATCAGGCGAAATAACTGTTGATGGCTTCAATATTGATACTGATGCCGGTAGCATAAAAAAACGCATCGGTGTACAATTACAAGCGGCGGGTTATTACCCTAACCTGAATCTTTCAGAACTGATTGAGCTTTTCTCGGGACTTTATGGCATACAGCGCAGTCCGCTTGAAATGCTGAAGAAGGTTGCGCTAACCGATAAGGCCAAAGCTAAATACAAAGAACTGTCAGGCGGCCAGAAACAACGGTTCTCTATAGCCACCACGTTGATCAATAATCCGCGCATTGTTTTCCTGGACGAACCTACAACAGGCCTCGACCCGCAGGCACGCCGTAATTTATGGGACCTGATCCGCGAGATCCGCGACCAGGGAACCACCGTAGTGATAACCACCCACTACATGGACGAGGCCGAAGTACTTTGTGACCGCGTTGCCTTTGTTGATGGCGGTAACATTATAGGTGTGGATACGCCGGATAATTTTATTGATAAACTGGTAGCATCAGGCTTTGAGCGGCCTAAAGAAGTAAAGCTGGCCAGCCTTGAAGATGTATTTATTAACATGACAGGTAAGGAGTGGCGGGCGGAGTGAGTCGGCAGTTTTTAGTCGGCAGTTGGCAGCCGTGCAAGGCGTTGCCAAATTAGCAGTACGATACTAATGAACAAATGAACTATTGAACCAATGAACCAAGAATACAGTAACTTTAAAGCCACGCTGGCTATAGCTAAAGCAAGTTTCCGTTCCATAGTGCGCAGCCCGTCGTCGGTGGTGTTTACGCTGCTTTTTCCGTTGATATTTATTTTGGTGTTTGGCTTTATCAGCGGTGGCGGGGTGATATCTGTTGATGTCGGTGTTGCCAAAACCAATGATACGCTTAACCCGGTTTACCAGGCGCTGAAAAAGGTGAGCATTGTAAAGCTTATACATGATCAAACGCCTGAACAAATGCAGTCCAACCTGCAAAAAGGCACTATTGATGCCATTATCAATATTCAGAAAAATACCGTCGCGCCATATTTTACAGCTAACATTGAGTACAGCAAGGCTTCGGGCGAAAAGGAGAATATTTTAAGGTCTGCACTGAATAATATATTTTACGAGATCAACGCGCATATCCCTAATGGCCCGCCGCCGGTGGCCGAAATAAAAGAAACAACCATATCAGGCCGCGAGTATAAAACCATTGACTTTATTTTACCGGGCCAGCTTGGGTTCGCGTTGTTAAGTACCGGTGTATTTGGTACCGCCTTTGTGTTTTTAAGCCTGCGGATAACATTGGTTATCAAACGCTTTTTTGCAACGCCGGTTAAACGTTACAGCATTGTAATAGGCGAGGCCATAGCCAGGATCTCTTTCGCGCTGATCGGCGCTTTGTTTATCATACTGATAGGTAAGTTTGCTTTTGGTTTTACGCTGGTGCATGGGGCCGTCACGGTGCTCAATATGCTGCTGCTGTCTCTCATCGGGGTGGTCGTGTTTATGGGCTTCGGTTTCGTAGTGTCGGGCATCGCCAAAAATGAAAGTACCGTACCGCCGATTGCTAACATGATCACCCTGCCGCAATTTTTATTGTCAGGTACGTTTTTCTCTATCAATGTTTTCCCGGCTTGGTTGCAGCCCATCAGCAGGGCGTTGCCACTCACTTATTTAAATGATGCCTTGCGCAAAGTAGCCTTTGAGGGTGCAAGTTTAATGGATGTATCGCACCAGGTACTGGTAATGTTAATCTGGGGAGTGGTAATTTATACCGTCGCAGTTAAAACTTTTAAGTGGGAGTAGTGATTGCCAACAAAAAAGTGCATAAATTTTAGGACAATCTTTTTTTTTGTTAATATCGTAAGTTGATTAAACCCTTTACGATTTTAACCTGATTAATGAGATCCGGCGCAGTTAAGATAGCGGTAATTTACACCATATCAGGCCTTTTATGGATCATTTTGAGCGATAAGCTGCTTGACTTGATGAAAGGGTCTATGGATGCTTCTTTTGTGTTGTTTTTAAGCAGTATAAAAGGTTTCTTTTATGTGCTGGTGACCGGTATTATACTCTACAAACTCATCCTGAAACATGATAGCCGCTTAGAAGAAAGCGAAAAACAATACCGCAGCTATTTTGAAGCTAACCCTTCGCCCATGTGGATCTATAACCGCCGCACCTTGAATTTTACTGCGGTTAACAATGCGGCAGTTGCCAAATACGGCTATACGCCCGAAGAGTTTTTTAACATGACCGTTTTAGACATCCGCCCCAAAAGCGATGTAGCCGTGGTACACACGGCCATAAAAAACCTGACGAATGCGTATAACGACTCGGGCGTTTGGACGCACCTTAAAAAAGACGGCACCGCCATCCGTGTGAGGATCACATCGCACGGCATCACCTCCGGCAAAGAACAATTGATCATGGTTATGGCTACCGATGTTACCGGTACCGATATGGATTCCGAGTAAATTATTTTGGCAGGTGCTAAATTAAATTTATGTTAATATTAAACAATTTTGCCACTTATTTAATGGAAATTGTATCTTTGAAAAACTAAAAGTTTTGGGTGTACTATTTACACTAAGATACATAACCGAATAAATCGACGAAAAAATGAGTTTAATAATTGACGTTCACGCCCGCCAGATCCTTGATTCGCGCGGAAACCCTACTATTGAAGTAGATGTATTAACCGAAAATGGCTTCTTAGGCCGCGCTGCAGTACCATCAGGTGCATCAACAGGTATCCATGAGGCAGTTGAGTTGCGTGACAATGACAAGGCCGTTTACATGGGCAAAGGCGTTTTAAAAGCCGTTGAGAACGTTAACGACATTATAGCTAAAGAATTACAGGGTGTTGATGTGTTTGATCAAAACAGCATTGACCAGATCATGATAGACCTTGATGGTACGCCAAACAAAGGTAAATTAGGTGCTAACGCCATATTAGGTGTATCGCTTGCTGCTGCTAAAGCTGCCGCGCAAGAGAGCCGCCAGCCTTTATACCGTTACATTGGCGGTGTAAACGCTAATACATTGCCTATCCCGATGATGAACATTGTTAACGGTGGTTCACACTCTGATGCGCCTATCGCGTTCCAGGAGTTTATGATCATGCCGGTTGGCGCGTCATCTTTCTCTGAAGCATTGCGTTGGGGAACTGAAGTATTCCATAACCTTAAAAAGATCTTACATGACCGCGGTTTATCTACAGCAGTAGGTGACGAAGGTGGTTTTGCACCAACTTTTGAAGGTACCGAAGATGGTGTTGAAACCATTTTAAAAGCCATTGAAAAAGCAGGTTACAAACCGGGTGTTGACATTTGCCTTGCGTTTGATTGCGCGGCATCTGAGTTTTACAAAGACGGTAAATACGATTATACTAAATTTGAAGGCGATAAAGGCGCTATCCGCACCAGCGAACAACAAGCTGATTATTTAGCTGAACTAGCTGCAAAATACCCGATCATCTCTATCGAAGACGGTATGGCCGAAGACGATTGGGCCGGCTGGAAAATTTTAACCGAAAAAATTGGCGATAAAGTACAATTAGTAGGTGATGATTTGTTTGTAACCAACGTATTGCGCTTACAACAAGGTATTGATAACGATACTGCGAACTCAATCCTGGTAAAAGTTAATCAAATTGGTTCATTAACAGAAACCATCAACGCGGTTAGCCTGGCGCAAACTAGCAGCTATACATCAGTAATGAGCCACCGCTCAGGTGAAACTGAAGACGCTACCATTGCCGACTTAGCAGTAGCTTTAAACTGCGGCCAGATCAAAACCGGTTCGGCTTCACGTTCAGACAGGATCGCTAAATACAATCAGTTATTGCGTATTGAAGAAGAATTAGGCGCTAACGCTAAATTTATAGGTAAAGCGTTTAAATATTACAAAAAATAGGCTGAAAGGCAAAAGCTAAAAGGTTAAAGGCTCTGATTTTATCAGGGCCTTTTTTGTTCACCACCTTGCGCTCGTTTGCAACGAGTGCTTAATATGTTTTAGCATCTGCGATGCGGTTGACGAGATGCAATCTCAAAACCAGCTTAAGCACTCGTTGCAAACGAGCGCAAGTAATAGAAGTAATAAGAGGGTGGTTAAAAAAAAGCCCTCTTTCCCGCTTGCGGAAGAGAGGGCAGGTCCAGCGAAGCGCAGATTGGGTGAGTCCCCGCGCGACCGAAATAACTAACCAATTTTTATCCACCATTTAGACCAAATAAAAAACCGTATCTTTGTACCAATAAATACCCGTTAGCTTTACGGTTTTGATCACCGACAACTCTTCAGATCCGCTATGCAATCGCGTTAGCACATAATTATAAGATACAATACATGTCATTTGAAAATTTAAAATTAATTGAGCCGATCCTCAGGGCTTTAAAAACAGAGGGATATACTACACCCACGCCCATACAAGAACAAGCCATACCCATTGTACTGCAACGCCGCGACCTTTTAGGCTGCGCGCAAACCGGTACGGGTAAAACGGCTGCTTTCTCTATACCCATTTTACAGCTGCTTTACCAGGACAGGCTGCAGCATAAAGAACAAAAAACCATCAAGGCGCTGATACTTACCCCAACGCGCGAACTGGCCATACAAATAAACGAGAGCCTTGCCGCTTACGGCAGGCATACCGGTTTAAAACATTTGGTGATATATGGTGGCGTGTCGCAAAATCCGCAGGTTGATGCTTTGCGCCGTGGTGTTGATATTTTGGTTGCCACACCGGGCCGCTTGCTTGACCTGATGAACCAGCGCTTTGTTCACCTTGACCAGATAAAAATGCTGGTATTGGATGAGGCCGACCGTATGCTGGACATGGGTTTTGTAAACGATGTTAAAAAGGTAATTGCCAAGGTGCCTGCAAAAAGGCAGACGCTGTTCTTTTCGGCCACTATGCCTAAAGAAATTCAGCATCTGGCAGATTCTATCCTTACTAATCCTGAAAAGGTAGAGGTTACCCCGGTATCGTCAACTGCCGATACGATTCAGCAGGAGCTGTACTATGTTGAGAAGAACGACAAGCGTTCATTACTGGCACATATCTTAAAAGATAAAGAAATTAAAACTGCGCTGGTATTTACCCGTACCAAACATGGCGCCGATAAGGTGGTAAAGGACCTGCATAAGTTAAATATTACGGCCGAGGCTATCCACGGCAATAAATCGCAGAACGCGCGCCAGCGGGCTTTAACCAACTTTAAAAACCGTACCACACGTGTTTTAATCGCCACCGATATTGCAGCCCGCGGTATCGATATTGACGAACTGACCCACGTAATTAATTACGAGATCCCTAATATCCCCGAAACCTATGTACACCGCATTGGCCGTACCGGCAGGGCGGGGGCAAGCGGTATAGCATTTACTTTTTGCGATGCCGAAGAGATAGATTTTTTAAAGGATATCCATAAGCTGATAGGCAAGGACATCCCGGTTAATGATGCTCACCCATATGTGATGAGTCCGCAAAGCATTGTGGCTAAACATGCCGCAAGCCAGGACAAACCAAAAGGCAAAGGCGGCGGACAAAAAAGAGGCCGCGGCTTTGGCCGTGCCGACAGGCCCAAACGCCCGGGGGGCGGTGGCGGCAATAACCGTTCGGCCGAAGGTAACCTTAGTGGCGGGAAACGCAGATAATTAGGCAAACCATAGCGATGGGTTTTAAACCCATCGCTATAAAACCTAATCTCTAATCACTAATTAACTAATCTCTGCAAATCTGTTAACAAGTTAATAAGCATATTTGCATCAGTTAAATTTTTTAAATAGCTTTAAATAAAATTACGTGTTCAACAATATGCAACGGTTGGTAGACCTTTTCAGAAATAAATTTTTCCTGGTAACGGTGGCTTTTGTGGTATGGATGACTTTTTTTGATAAAAATGATCTGTTGTCGCAATACCAGTACCACCAGGAAGTAAGCAATTTGAAACAGGAACGCGATTTTTATAAAGAGCAAACCACAAAGGTTGCCAAGGACCTTGACGAGCTTACCACCAATCCGCAAAAGCTTGAAAAATTTGCTCGCGAAAAATACCTCATGCGTAAAGATAATGAGGATGTTTTTGTGATTGTAAAAGAGAAGAAGGACTAAGCCTACAGTTTTTCTGTCGTAAACTATACCACGTGTTGTTGTAGCGCAACTTGTCGCTTTGTAGCGCTCAATTGCCGCTAAGGCTGTTACTTTTGGCTTGATCCAAAAGTAACCAAAAAATCAAGTCAGGCCGATCGCTGCCATCAGCCGAGGGCCAGACTCCCGGCCGCGCGCCCTGACCGGCCTTTGCGCTTTTTTTTTTGAATTTTGTACAGATACAAATTATTGCTCATAACCGAAATGTCAGCAAAAAAGCTTCGGATGAGGGAAGGTAAAACAATGGTGGCCTTGTGCGTAGGAACGGGCATTCGCAGGTTTTGCTGAAACATGGGATTTGTGGGTGCGACAGCGGGGCAAAAGAGGCGCGGCCCGAGGTTTTACCTGGACTGCCGGGCAAAAGCCGTGAGCGCAAAGAAGCCTCTTTGCTGACTTGATTTATTCACCTATTGTTTGTTTTTGAGGTGTTCATGAGGTCGCTACGCTTAGTTTTTGTTACTTTTTGATCAAGCAAAAAGTAAAAGCCATCCGCGGCCAAGAGCGGACATGCTAACAATATCACTATGATAATACACTAAATCAGCAATGTTTTAAATCATCCCTCCAAATTTCTACATTTGAACCATGAGTATCAGGGTTGCAGGTTTAACAAAAATTTATGGCGAACAAAAGGCGGTTGATAACATCAGCTTTGAGACCGGGCCGGGTGTGCTTGGCTTTTTAGGCCCAAACGGCGCGGGCAAATCAACCACCATGAAGATCCTCACCTGCTTTATTCCGCAAACCAGTGGCACGGCCGAAGTATGCGGTTTTAACGTAAGCACCCAGCCACTTGAGGTTAAACGCAACATAGGCTATCTGCCCGAAAGCAATGCGCTGTACACAGATATGTATGTTAAGGAATCGCTGGCATTTGTAGCAGGTATCCACCAGATTCATGAGCCGGAAAAACGCATTGCCGATATTATTGAGCAAACAGGACTCGGCCCCGAGCAACACAAAAAGATAAGTCAGCTATCAAAAGGCTATAAACAACGCATCGGCCTGGCGCAGGCGATCCTGCATGACCCGCAGGTATTGATATTGGACGAACCCACTTCGGGCCTCGATCCAAACCAGCTGATCGGCATACGGCAGTTAATACTCGACTTGGGTAAAACAAAAACCATTATCTTATCTACACACATCATGCAGGAAGTGGAAGCGGTTTGCGACCACGTCATTATCATCAACAAAGGAAAAATTGTAACAAACGATACGCCCGAAAATCTAAAGCGTAAAAATAATGTAAACACATTAGAAGAAATGTTTGTAAAATTAACGTACAGATAGTATGATTTAAATAATGTTTTTACATTTGTTTAAACAATTCACAATTTTTAAACCTTAAATTCAGTTTGTTATGAAAAAATTCTTGTTAGCAGTAGCATTAATTGCTGGTGTCTCAGTAAGCAGTTTTGCGCAGAAAAAATCAGATGATGGTGGTAAATTTAGTATTGGTGTTGAAGCCGGCCTCCCTGTTGGTGATGCTTCAGATGCTTACAACTTTGTTATTGGCGGTTCATTAAAATATGCCCAGCCTATAGCAGATGCGACCGCATTCACTATCTCGGCTGGTTATTCATCTTTTATGGGTAAATCAGTATCATTTGGTGGTGTAAGCGTAAAAGTTCCTAACGCCGGTTTTGTTCCGGTAAAAGCAGGTATCAAGTACAATTTTGCCGAGTCGTTTTATGGCGAAGCTCAATTAGGCGCTGCCTTTGGTACACAAAGCGGTGGTGGTACTGCTTTTGTTTATGCGCCGGGCATTGGTTATGATTTTGGCGGTGGTGTTGATCTTGGCGTTCGTTATGAAGGCTGGTCGCACAATGGTACAGTTAGCCAAATTGCAGCACGCTTAGCGTACAGTTTCTAAAATTTAAACATTTAATTATTACAAGGGCTTCCGGTAAACCGGGAGCCTTTTTTATTTACTACGTTTTTATAAATTGCACTCAAAATTTTAATCTTTTACCAAATGAAAAAAACGTTATTCTTATTAATAGTATTGCTTGGTATAACTATAAACAGTTTTGCGCAAAAGGCCGACGGCGGCAAGTTCAGCATCGGTGTTGACGCGGGTTTACCTGTTGGCGACTTACGCAACATAGCAACCTTTGTAATAGGCGGCTCATTAAAATATGAACACCCAATATGCAATAAGTTATGGGTAACTGTTTCGGGCGGATATACTTATATCCCCTACAAAAATGATGTTCTGATATCAAGCTTAGGGTATGTACAAACTAATTCGGGCGAAGGCTTTATACCTTTAAAAGCCGGCTTAAAATACTTTTTTAATGATGTAATTTATGGCGAGGCGCAGGCCGGGTCGGCAATAGCGGCGCAAAGCGGTGGTGTTACAAAATTTGCTTACGCCCCGGGTGTCGGCGTTAGGTTTAGTAAAGATGCGGATATCGGCCTCCGTTACGAAGGTTGGGCACAAAGTGGTGTTACCTTTAGCCAAATAGCCTTAAGAATTGCTTATGTTTTTTAAAATAACTCAATAGGTTGTAGCCACGGCATTAGCAAATAATATTGTAATTTCGGCGTTCAAGGTTTCGTAGTGTATCATATCCTCAAAAAAGAAATAACGGCTTACCTCAGCTCATTAGTAGCTTACGTTACTATCGGCGTATTTTTGCTGGCATTGGGCTTGTTTTTATGGGTCTTCCCCGATTCATCTATTTTAGATTATGGCTATGCCGGGTTAGACAGCCTTTTCAGCACCGCGCCTTACCTGTTCATGTTCCTGATCCCGGCCATCACCATGCGGTCATTAGCCGAGGAACGCAATGCGGGTACTTTTGAGTTTTTACTTACCCGCCCCTTAACCAACCTGCAAATAGTTTTAGGCAAATATTTTGCCGCTGTATTGCTGGTGCTTTTCGCGTTAGTGCCTACACTTATTTATTACTATTCGGTTTATGTACTGGGTACGCCGCAGGGTAATATCGATAGCGGGGCGGTTATCGGCTCATACATAGGTTTGTTTTTACTGGGTGCCGCGTTTACGGCTATCGGACTGTTCGCGTCGGCCATTACTAAAAATCAGATCATTGCTTTTACCGTCGCTATTTTTCTTTGTTTCTTTTTTTACAGCGGATTTGATTCGCTAAGTGGATTACTTTCGCTGCAGAGCCTTGGCGTGCAGTCGCTGGGTATTAATGAACACTACCAATCCATCAGCCGTGGCGTTTTAGATACCCGCGACCTGGCTTATTTTGTTTTGCTTACAGCGGTGTTTTTATGGCTAACGCTCTTCGCGCTTTTAAAACAACAGCAAAAAGGTATCGATAAAAAAATCACCGTTTACGCGTTGGTCATTATAGTTTGTGTAGGCGTATTTACCAATTTTGCTTTTACCCGTATCGATTTTACAAAAGAAGGCCGCTACACCATATCGCCTATCAGCCGTAAAATATTAGATAGCCTGCCTGCACCAATAAAAGTAACCGTGTATTTGCAGGGTGACCTTACCGGCGGTATGAAACGCCTGCAACGCGCAACCAACGATATGCTGAGCGATCTGCAGGCTTACAGCCACCATAAACTACAGTTTGAGTTTATAGATCCGCTTAAAGGCATAGCGCCCGAGCAGCAGGACCAAACCATTAATGATCTGCAATCGCGTGGTATCGAGCCGACAGCATTAAGTGTGAAAACGGACGATGGGGTAACGCAAAAGACCATCTTCCCGGCAGCTTTGGTATCAGCTAACGGCAAAGAAGTGCCGGTTAAATTATTGTACCAGCAAACACAAATGGGCCTTACGGCCGACGAGGTTTTAAATAATTCTATCCAAAACCTTGAATACGCTTTTACGTCGGCCATTAAAAAAGTAACCAGGGGCGGCAAGCCGCAAATAGCCTTCACCAGCGGGCATGGCGAGCTGACGGATGTGCAATTAAATGATGCCATGAAATCCCTGTCCGACGGGTTTGAAGTGGGTAGGGTTGAGCTAAAGACCATTCCGTTTGATAGCCTGATGAAGATCAAGATGGTGATAGTGCCCAAGCCCAACAAGCCTTTTACCGAAGCTGAAAAATTTAAGCTGGACCAATACCTAATGCGGGGCGGCAAGATAGTATGGACGATAGACCAGGTTAATGCCGAACTGGATAGCCTGCGCGGTCATGGCGGTGAAGAATTGGCTTTCCCCAAACAGTTGAATTTGGATGATCAGCTATTTGTTTATGGCATCCGCATTAATTATGACCTGATAGCTGATATCAGCGCGGCGCAGATCCCCATCAGTACGGGTAACATTGGCGGACAGGCGCAGATACAGATGGTGCCCTGGCTGTTTTACCCCATATTTATGCCATTGGCTAAACATCCTATAGTGAAAAACCTTGATGGCATTGCCGGGCAGTTTGTAAGCACTATTGATATACTGGATACCCGTAATGTTGACAAAACGGTATTGCTGGCATCATCGCCTTATAATAAAAAATTAAAAGCCCCGCACTTGTTGTCGCTGCAAGCCATTGAGCAGGAGCCTGACCCCAAAGCTTTCCAAAGCGAGCCGAAGGTTACAGCGGTTTTACTGGAGGGAAAATTCATGTCTGATTTTAAAAACCGCCCGGTACCTGATAGCGTTGGCCAGGCGGTAACGATAAAGAACGAAAGCCAGCCAACAAAAATGATTGTAATAAGCGATGGCGATGTATTTAAGAACCAGGTAGCTGCCGATGGCTCGCCGTATCCCTTGGGTTATGACCATTATACCCGCCAAAACTTTGGCAATAAAAACCTGCTGCTTAACATTGCCGACTACATGACCGACGACTCGGGCCTGATATCGCTGCGTAATAAAGAGATCAAATTGCGCCTGCTTAACCGTGCCCGTGTACGTAATGAAAAATTATATTGGCAGATTATAAATACAACGCTGCCCTTGCTATTAGTGTTAATATTTGCTATTTTTCAACATTATACACGCAAGCGAAAGTATGCTCATTAAATTTTATACTTTTGAATAATTAACACCAAATTTATATATGAGATTCATAGTTTCTACATCAACATTACTTAAGCAATTGCAGTCTGTAAGCGGTGCATTGAGCAACAGTACCGTATTGCCTATACTGGAAAACTTTTTGTTTGAGATAAAAGATGGAAACTTAACCATTTCTGCTACCGATCTGCAAACCAGCATGACCACCTCTTTAACTGTTGAAGCTAAAGAAAGCGGCAGAATTGCTATCCCGTCACGGATCTTGTTAGATACTTTAAAATCATTGCCTGAGCAGCCGGTGGCTTTCTCTGTTGATGATGCCACGTTTGCCATTGAGATAAATGCAGGCGACGGAAAATATAAATTAAGCGGCGAAAACGGCGAGGATTTCCCGAAGATCCCTACTGTTGAAAATGCTTCGTCTGTTAACCTGCCTGCATCTGTTTTGGCGGAGGCTATTAACAAAACCATATTCGCGGTAAGTAATGACGAACTGCGCCCGGCCATGACAGGCGTTTATTGCCAATTGTCAAGCCAGTACCTAACCTTTGTAGCTACCGATGCACATAAGCTGGTACGCTACCGCAGGTTAGATGCCAAGGCCGATTCGACCACATCATTCATATTACCAAAAAAGGCTTTGACACTGCTTAAATCTGCTTTACCTACGGATGATGTTAATGTATCGGTAGAGTATAACAGCACCAGCGCGTTTTTTAAATTTAACAACATTAACCTGGTATGCCGCTTAATTGATGAGCGTTACCCGGATTATGAAGCGGTTATCCCGTTAAATAACCCTAATAAATTAAGCATTGACCGCTTGGCATTTTTAGGCTCGTTAAGCCGTGTTGCTATTTACGCTAACAAAACCACGCACCAGGTAAGATTAAAAATTACCGGTAGCGAATTGCATATCTCATCAGAAGATATTGATTTTGCTAACGAGGCACATGAGCGTTTAGGTTGCCAGTACGAAGGTGAGGATATGGAGATAGGCTTTAACGCCCGTTTCCTGATTGAAATGCTGAAGAACTTAAGCGGCGAAGAGGTATCCTTAGAGATGTCGACCCCTAACCGCGCGGGCTTATTATTGCCACAAGGCGGCGACGAAAATGAAGACGTTTTGATGCTGGTAATGCCGGTAATGCTTAACAGCTACGCATAATTTTGATCATATATTAAAAAGCTTATACCTTTAGTCCGGCTTAACAACCGGACTTTTTTGTTAACCCTGATAACAAAACCGACAATAAGCAGTTATATAACATCTGGTTATTTATGAATATCAAAGCTGTAATTTTATTTTTTGCCCTTGCTGTTATTGGTTTGTATGCCTGTAATAAAAATGCCAGCGACCTGCCAATTGTCAATAAAAAAACTGTTATCACGGTAATTAACGCTACCGGCGATACGGTGAACTTTTACCAAAATGGTACGCGTTTAAATATCGGTTCAAATTTAACCCCGCTTGGCCAGTACCTTGATATACCTATTAATGTTGGTACAGAAAGGTTTCAATTTAAAAAGGCAGGTAACCCCAACGCCTTTATTGATGCCCCATTTACCATTAGGGATTCTATCGATTATACCATGTTTATTGCAGGCGAATCTGTTGACAAGGTATTTCTGTTAGAGAATAATTTTATCAGCGATACCAGCAAAAACATTGCTTATGTAAGGTTTGTAAATGCATCACCGGTTGATGATGTATTGAATATTGCTATTAATAATGATACTACTAATTTTACCGCAGTGCCGTTTAAGTCGGCAACACCATTTGCGGTAGTACGCAGCGGCAAAGTTTCATTAGCAGTAAGAATGGGTAGTGATACTACGAAACGCCTTTCGGGTAGTATAACGCTTACCAATGGCGCCTACTATACGCTATTTACCAAAGGGACATTAAGCGGCACAGGGATCAACGCGTTTGGCGCACGTATTTTGCCAATGCAGTAAAATTAAAACAATGGCTGAAAAAAATAAAGTAATGGTGTTTTTGTCTTTATGCTTTGCGGGTATAATGGTAGTGCCATTTATAGCATCTTGCGGCAAGAAAGCGGGTTCTGTTACCCCATCATCGGCAAAAATACTGATGCAGGTAGTTAACCTAAGCCCGGATCTGCAGCCTGTTAACTTGTATGTTGGTTTAATCCAGCAAAGTACGGGCGGGTTCACTTATCCAACCCCATCAGGATATTTCTCGCTCACCAATATTAATCCGCCTATACAAATCAGGTCATACTCATCTGTTATTTCAACAGTCAACCTGGTAAATATAGATAGCGTTGTGTTTAAGCCAAATTTTAAATATACACTGTTTGTAACCGGTTTACGAACCACTAATACAGTTACATCAATATTTACTGTCGACACCGCGGTTAATCCAACAACAGGGCGCGGTAAGGTGCGTTTTGTTAATGCCTCGCCGGGATCGGGTATGCTTGATATAACCGCTAATGATACACTGGCATTTAAGGCAAGTGCTTATAAAAGTGTTTCAAAATTTGTTGAGTTGCCTGCCGGTAATTATAATTTCAAGGTAAAGCCCAGCGGTACATCAACCATTATCTCAAACTTTCAGTCGGTGACTATTGTTGATGGCAAACTATACACCCTGTATTGCCGTGGTGTAGTTAACGGGGCAGACTCCGTAGCTTTTGGCATGGGTATTATAAATAACAGGTAAACAGGTAGCTTTACCATATATATTTATATTTTTGCCCAAAAATTGATCTCTTGGAAATCCTTAAAGCAATACTTGATTTTATCATCCACATTGATAAGCACCTGGTACAAATTACCAGCCAGTATCAGGGATGGACGTATTTAATACTCTTCGCCATTATTTTTGCCGAAACAGGTTTTGTGGTTACCCCGTTTTTACCCGGCGACTCGTTACTCTTTGCCGCAGGCGCCTTAATAGCCGGCGGACAATCAGGATTAGAGATTTATTTGCTGGCACTGATACTGATCTGTGCCGCGGTTTCAGGTAATACGGTAAATTATTTATTAGGTAACTACCTGGGGCCAAAAGTATTTAAGGAGAACAACAAAGTACTCAAACTGGATTACTACCTGCAAACCAAAGCGTTTTTTGACAAGCATGGCGGCAAGGCTGTAATTTTTAGCCGTTTTATGCCTATAATACGTACCATTGCGCCGTTTGTTGCCGGGGTAGGGCGTATGCCGTTTTTACGTTACAGCCTGTACAACATTGTCGGCGGTGCCTCATGGATTATTCTTTTCCTTTTTGCGGGATATATGCTGGGCAACGTTCCTTTCTTCAAGGCTCATTTTTCGCTGATCGGTATCGCCATAATTTTAGTGTCGGTTATCCCGCCGATAATAGCAGCGATTAGAAGCAGGAAAAAATAAGCAGTGCCTGCTAATCTTCTTTAGGAAATAATGCCCTCTTTTTTTTGCCGCGGTAGCTAAACCAGGTGGAGTAAGCGATTGGGAAAAGGAAAAATATGTAGCCCGAAAATCCCGCAATTGACCGGAATATAAGTGCAAAAGTTACCGACAATAAACAAATACCTACGCATAGCAGGTTCATTGTAGTTACTGTTTTGGTTTGATAAACCTCGGCCGGGGTAAGCTGCAGTTCGTCTATAAACTTTAACACGTGGCGGTACATCAGGTAAAATAAAATATATATAGCACAAAAGCCTGCGCTATATATTAACATCAGCTCCCGGATATCATCACTTTTTATCATCAGGCTTTGCTTTGCGTCGTCGGCGGTGAGCAATTCAAATAAAAACTTTAAGGGATAGGTATATATCAACACCACAAATAACAATACCGCATTGATGGTGACGGTGAATTTGTCGTTCAGCCCGTAGCGCCTGAAGAAAATGTTCTGGCTGTTCCAGATGTTGAACAATATGGCAAAACACAGCGCGAAGCTTAATGTACCCTTCATGGTTTCCATCAGGTCATGAAAGGTTTTGGGCACTTCTATTGATACGATGATAAGCGTTAATGCAAACGCGAATGCCGCGTCGCTAAAGGTTTCAATGCGCGACGGCTCATGGCTGCGCCACTTAATACTATCACCCGCATTTAATTTCGACGCTGCTTTTGCTCTCATAAAACATCAGTTAATTGAACGGTGCTATTTTACCTGACTTAAAAATAGCTTCTTCTTTTTGTATTTTGTGCATCTCGCCGGTACTTAAAGGTTGTTTTATCAATTTATTCAGGTCGGGCTGCCCTGCATCAACCCATGCCGAATACCAGAAACTACCCACCGACAGTATAGCCGACCGCATGCGCCGCTGTTCCATATTTTTCATTAAAACCTGGTAAGCCCGGCAATAGTCAACAGAATAATCCTGTATAGCTTTTTTGCCATGCATAACCGTTTCATATTTCTTACCTGCCGGGAAAGTTTTATTTAACGCCCGCTGTAGCCGTAAAACCGAATCAACTTCGGTAAAAGAAGTGCGGCAGATCTTAAAAGCTTCTTTCAGCGGATTATCTATATAGCGCGCTTTGCCTGCATAGCAATTATAATTAGCCGCAAAAAGTTCGGGGATACGGCTTTCCCACAGTGCGTGCAATCCGTTTTGATTGGTAAGCTGCCCGTCGTAATTTTGGGTGAGGTGCAGCGGTACATGCGCATCGGCAACGTAATGCCCCAAATTGGCCGACGCGGTTAATATGCCCGTTGTATCATGAGCTTTAAAAGCGTTTACCAGTTTATAATAGTTGTATTGAATAGACCAGGGCACCGTGCCGTATTTGTTAAGGGTATCTTCAGAATATTTTACCACGGCATCTTTCCAGCGTTCGGGGATCAGTCTGAAAGGGTTTTTACCGTAATGGTCGGCGTTTAAATAATGTCGGGGTGCCTCAAGCGAATCGACATAACGCCGTTTATCCGCGCTGATGGCATGTTCTGTAATAAAACCTATGTTGGCTTTATAAAAGCCGGCCATTGCCTTAGGCAGCGTGAAAACGGCCAGCCGGTTAATGCGGTAATGCGCAAAAAATCCCCAGGAAGAGCAAAGTAGTATGGTTAACAGGCCGCATATTACCCTGCTGGATATTTTCATTATCAGATAATTTGATTTAGTATGTTAAAATTTAATTAATAAGCCTAAATTAGATAATTAACCTTATCAACCTGTGCGAACCATAAAAAGAAATCATAGTACTGTGCCATTAAAATCAAGCTCGTGGAAAAGAATGCTTATTGTTTTAGGGCTTATTTTGGCGATAATATTTGGTAATATGATTTATATAGCTGTTAGCGACCAATCTGTATCAGCAAAAATTTCATTGCCTGAATTTGATACACTCTTTACCAAAGAAGCCCGAAACAAATTACAAATAAACAGAACATTAAAAACGCGGAATCGCGAACCTGTATCAACTTATGTGTATGATAATAAATTTCAGGTTATTGTGATCAAGGTGCGCCTTTTACATAATTTAAGTTTACACCAAATATTGAATTTGAAAAACGAGACTTCAAACCAACGAATGAATGCGGTTTATTCGTCCTTGCCCTCAAATAACAGTATGACGATAAACTTAAAGGCGGGAAAAGAAATTATGGCATCAACTGTCCATTTCGACTTTAATGGAGGTATTATGAATACGGTCATGGAGTCTGGTAATGTTTATTGCTACTCCTATAGTTTTGATTCGTTTTCAATAAGGTACGATGATGAGCCATATGATATTGTTGCAACCGGCGATAAAAAACTATCACAAATACAGACTGCTTTTATAAAAAAAGACAAGTCACTTTATATTATACTTTTAAATGCAGACGATCCGAAGATACAAATGGAACCAAATTTACTTTACAGTATGATCAAAAAATAGTTTATTGCTGGCCCTGCTGGTATTTATAATGCAGATGTTTCAACGCTTCTTCTGATTCCTCGTCGGCCGACGCGCCGTAGCCGGTTACCAGTATCCCTTTAACACCCGCGTTATTTGCCAGCGCGTAAACGGTGGCTTCATCAGCAGGGTCAGACGGGCCTTCGTAGCGGTACAGGTCGACAATTTCAAATTCATCAGCAGGGTATTCCTGTTCGCCAACTTTAAATCGGTTTTGGTGCAAGTTAAAATCAAGCGTAAAGCCTTGTTCTTTTAGCTTTTCTATCGCTTCGGTGATGGTGGCGTAATGAAATTTTTGTTTCATAAGGATAATGTTGATGGTGGATGTAGGTAAAATTAACTATGATTTTTAAGATTAAAGGATTTTAAGAATAATAATTATTATCATATTAATATTTATAACCTATAAGGCAAAGCTTTGTTGGATACCTTTGAAAACAAATAACATGTGAAAAACCTTAGCTAAAAATATTTTAAAAAAGGTGTTTGACATTGAAATAAAAACTTCTATATTTGCAGTCCTTAAATAACGAATAGAATAACAAGCTAAAATGGCAAATCATAAATCATCAATAAAAAGGATCAGGGCTAACGCTGCGAAGCGCTTACGTAACCGTTACCAGGCTAAAACTACAAGAAACGCTATCAAGAGATTGAGAAGCACAACCAGCAAAGCTGACGCGGCTCCTCTTTTATCAAAAGTGATCTCTATGCTTGACCGTTTAGCTAAGAAAAACGTTATCCACAAAAACAAAGCTTCAAACAATAAATCGAAGCTTACTAAATTTGTAAACACGTTAAGCTAATCAGCTAACCAAAAAATATTTATCCTGAAAGGGCGATGAGTTTAAAACTTATCGCCTTTTTTGTTGGACTATAGTTTTCAGTATACCTGTTATTTTCATTAACAAAATCGGATAGCTATATTTAGCCAAGTATAATCCTGTAATTTTTTAATCCTATAAATCTTAGTGGAAAACTACGATAACAAGATCAGTATCAAAGCCTGGGCAGAAGAGGACCGGCCGCGCGAAAAGTTGAGCGCCCAGGGCCGACGCGCATTGACCGATGCCGAGTTGATAGCCATATTGATAGGCTCTGGTAGCCGCACAGAAAGCGCGGTTGAGTTGAGCAAACGTATTTTACACCATTACGGTAACGATTTGAATAACCTGGGTAAGGCATCCATAGCCGAGTTGTCGCGGTTTAAGGGTATCGGCGAGGCTAAGGCTATCTCAATCATAGCCGCGCTTGAGGTAGGCCGCCGCCGCAACGAAACTGAGACTAAGGTATTAGATACCATTAACGGCAGTAAAGACGCGTTCAAGATCCTGCGCCGTATATTTATGGACCTGAATCATGAAGAATTCTGGATCTTGCTGCTTAACCAGGCCGGCAAGGTAACAGCTAAAGAGTTGATCAGCAAGGGCGGTTTAACCGGTACCGTGGCCGACCCGAAGATCATCTTTAACATCGCCCTGCAAAATAACGCGGTATCTATTGTAATGGCGCATAATCATCCGTCGGGCAATTTAAAACCGAGCCAGCTGGATATTGATCTCACCAAGAAAATAGCCAATGCCGGCCGTTTACTGGATATTAAAGTGCTGGACCACTTGATAGTGACCAATGATGGGTTTTATAGTTTTGCGGATGAGGGTGTGATTTAGATTTCGGATTTCGGATGTTCGATTTCGGATTTGTCTTAATTCGAAACTGATAAATGCCTACTTTTACATTGAAAACAAGTGAAGCTTTACAGCGTTCTATAACTAAAAACAAACTAACCATGATTAATCCAGAAGACGAATTACCAATTGACGATTCAGAAACCGAAGACGATGAGCAATTAAGCCAGCAGGATATCCACTCGAACGGCTTTGATGAGGACGCTGAATACGAAGCGGCAGACGAAGAAGCTGATATTGCCGGCTTGCAACAAGCTTATGACGCGTCAGAATCATCATACACCCTTAACCTGGATGATGACGATCTGGATGATGAATAAGCGTCCGTAAAACTTAGTAGTTTATACTGCATCCACCTCAAAATGCTCAACAACATGCGGCTTATAGGTATCGGTTTTAACCTTTGCCTTAAGCTCATGTAAAATGTTGTACAAGCCAAAATTGGTGCGGTTTACGTAGATGAAGTGCTTAACGCCGCGTGCCTGCTTAAACTCGGGCATTTTTGATATTTTTTCGCCAAAGCCAAAAAGCTCGTCAAAAAATTCGGTACGCCCAAAGTCGAAGGTATCAGCAATATACGGCTTGGCAAACAGGCTGATCATCTGCTTGTAAATGGTATAATAAAACTCAATTTGTTCGGCATTATCATTAGGCAATATCATTTCAAGCTTGCGGAATGCCTTAATAGTTTCTTCTTTATTCTCAAATAAATTGGTGGATGTTAAAGAGAAGAACGGATAATAAAAATCGTCGGGCATTTCTTTGATACAGCCAAAATCAATTACGCCCAGCTTTTCATCAGCAGTGATCATAAAGTTACCGGGGTGCGGATCGGCATGTACCGCGCGCAGTTCATGTTGCTGAAAGTTATAGAAATCCCACAAAGCCTGGCCGATCTTATCGCGCAACTGCTGCGACGGATTTGTAGCTAAAAACTCGCGCAGGTGCTTGCCTTCCAGCCAGTCCATAGTAATGATGCGCTTGCCGGATAATTCAGGGTAATAAGTAGGGAATACTACGTTATTTAAGTTAGCACAGGCATTGCTAAACTCTATCGACCGGCGTACTTCAAGTTCGTAATCTGTTTCTTCAAGCAGGCGCTCCTCAACCTCGCGCATGTAAACGTCAAGCTCCTTTTCGCTCATGCCCAACAGGCGGAACGCGAAGGGTTTTACCAGTTTCAGATCGGATGATATGGAATCGCCCACGCCGGGATACTGTATTTTTACGGCCAACTTTTTACCATTTAACTCAGCCTCATGCACCTGGCCTATAGATGCCGCGTTGCTCGACCGGATATTAAACTTGTCATAGATCTGTTCGGGCGATTTGCCGAAGTACTTCTTAAATGTCTGAACGATAAGCGGGCCCGAAAGCGGCGGCGCGTTATATTGCGACTGTGTAAATTTATCGACATAAGCCTGCGGCAACAGGTTTTTATCCATGCTAAGCATTTGCGCTACTTTAAGCGCGCTACCCTTAAGCTCGCTTAACGACTGGTAAATGTCGGCAGCGTTATCCTCGTTCAGTTCTGTTCTGTCCAGATCGGGGTTAAACAGTTTTTTTGAATAATGTTTAATATAATTACCCCCAACCTTAACCCCGGTTTTTATAAATTTTGCCGAACGTTCAACCTTTGAGGTGGGGATACTATTTTGTTCTTTGTTATCACTCATCACTTATCTATTCAAATAATTTAGCCAATTTCTGCGGATCAAGTTCCGTGAAATCTTTTATAGTAAGATTGGACGGTTGTAAGTTAGCCGACGGATGCCCTGTTGTTACGCCAACAACTTTCATTTCGGCAGCGTTGGCTGCTTTAATACCGGCTATCGAGTCTTCAAAAACTACGCAATCCGCAGGCGCTATACCCAGATCGGCAGCAGCTTTTAAAAAGATCTGCGGATTGGGCTTACCCTTGCTAACACGGTTGCCGTCAATAATCACATCAAAATATTGCCTTACGGGCACATGGCTTAATATAAAATCAATATCATCTATCGTTGCCGATGATGCCATTGCCAGCTTTACCCCGGAATCCTTTAATTCGATCAATAAATTTTCCAGGCCATTTACCGCGGATACATAGGGGCCGTAAAATTCTTTGTACAGGCTTTCCTTTTCTTTAAGCAAGGCTTGTAACCGGTCTTCATCGGCATCGCTGAATAATCCGCGCAGCGTGTCTATAATAGGTACCCCGCTTATCTGGCTTTTATAGGTTTCTGAAGTAATATCGCCTTTACCGTATTTTTTATAAATGGCCTGCCACGATTTAAAATGGTAGGGGGTGTTATCTACCATAGTGCCATCCATATCAAAAATTGCCGCGAACTGTTTAGTTGCCAAAACCCATTGTTTCTTTTAAACCACCGTGCTGGGCTAAAAATTTGCCGTACTCAAACAGGTTGTCAATGGGTGAACGTTGAAACAGGTCGAACGTTACATTTACGCCTTTCTCTATCGCTTCGTCGGTTTTTTCAAAGCCGGCAGAGTTATCATTTATCCAAAAGTGTAAAACAAAACCAAACTGCACCCAAAGGGCATCTTTATAACGCTTGGCAAAGAATTTACGGTCTGATAGTTCTGTCGATTCAATACCTTCTTTTAGTATCTCATCTGCAAAGCATTCAAAAATATTTTTTAGTTCGGCAAATATGGTGGGAGTAGTAAAACCTTTTGGTTGCTTTTTTATGCTGTAGACCGCAAAGCTGCGGCTGCTTTTCAATAACTCAAAAAATGCATAGAAGAAAGACAATGCTTTTTCGCGCGACGAATATTGGCCCCAAACTTCTTGTCCTTTTATTTCGGCCAGGGTTTTTCTGGCCTGGTCTGCCCATATATTTTGCTCTATAGCGTCAAAAGATCCAAAGTGTTTATAAAATTCTTCTTCGGGCATTTTGTTCTTTTTGGCAAATATGTATACTGATTTAGGCTGCTCGCCCCCGGTCAGCACGTAATCTATATATGCTTTTTGTATGCTTTCTGTAGTTGCCATAACAAATTTTTATACGATAAAGTTAACGGTAATCAATTTCACTAATGTCATACTTATCTATAAATTAACGCTTTATTTTGGCGGATGTTTTATACGTGGTAACACATAATGTTGGGTGGATGTCAAATATTGGAGATAAACTATACATTAAACCAAATAAATTGCAAATTTGTGGGTGGCTGAAATCTTATGAGTGAAAGAACGATACTGGTTTGGTTTAGAAATGACTTGCGTATACACGATAACGAAATATTGTTAGAAGCGACACGCAAAGCTGATAAAGTACTGCCCGTTTATTGTTTTGATCCTTATTATTTTAAAACCACAATTAATAACGCCCCCAAAACAGGCGCTTTACGGGCAAGATTTCTGTTAGAGTCTGTTGCCGATCTCCGCAAAAATTTAAAGGCCCTGGGTGGCGAACTGATCATCCGCATAGGTAACCCTGCCGAGGTTTTACCTGAGCTTGCGGCCCAATATGCCGTAAATGAGGTTTACCATCACCGTGAGGTAGCGTACGAAGAAACAGATATTTCAGAGCAGGTTGAAACCGCACTCTGGAACCTGAGGCTTAACTTAAAACATTTTATAGGGCACACACTTTATCATAAAGAGGACCTGCCTTTCCCGATAAAGGATATCCCAGACAGCTTTGCCGTTTTTAAGAAAAAAGTAGAGCGCGACAGTAATGTGCGCCCGTGTATTGGCACACCCGAACAGATCATAGCCCCCGAAATAACAGACGCCGGCGAATTGCCGACGTTACAGCAATTGGGGTTAACTGAGCCTGTTGATGACCCGCGTGCTAAAATAAAATTTACAGGCGGCGAAACCGCAGGGCTTGCCCGGCTGGAAGAATATTTTACCAACAACAGCCAGGTAGCGCCAACAAAAGGGCGTAACGGCGCAACAGTCGACCGCTCATCAAAGTTATCACCGTGGCTGGCGTTGGGCTGTATATCCATGCGGCAGGTATACTGGGCGGTTGTTAAGCATGAACAGTCTAACAACGTAAATAACACCGGCATGCTTGAGCTTGAGTTGTTATGGCGCGATTACTTCAGGTTTATGTTTAAAAAGCACGGCAAACAATATTTTACTACGGATGAGCAGGCCGCAGAAACATCAGCAGAAAAAGAAGCGCTTTTTGATAAATGGAAGAGCGGTAATACCGGTATCCCGTTTATTGACGCCAGTATACATAAGCTGAACGCGACAGGCTATATCAGTAATTTTAGCCGTCAAATGGTAGCCGGTTACCTGGTGCGCGATCTTGAGGTGGACTGGAAAAAAGGCGCCGCTTATTTTGAAGAGAAACTGATCGATTATTCGCCGGCCAGCAACTGGGGCAATTGGGCCTTTGTAGCAGGCCTTGGCCACGACCCGCGCGATAACAAATACTTCAACATCACCAAAACGGCTGCTGAACTGGAAACACAAAGCGAATTTATCAGCACCTGGGCACCCGAGACGGTTGGGCATGCGGTAAGTGTGTAATCCAATCTTATGGTATCACAAAATGTGATACTTTATTTAAACAGAGATTTTTATCCCCGCCAAAATATTATACTAAAATGATACGCAAGGCGTTATTGCTTAGTATATTTGATATATGAACTCCTTCGAACAATTTACTATCCTGATTGGCCTTTTGGCCGTGCTTTTTGAAGGCCTGGGGTATGTAGGCACTTTCCTCAAAAAAATCTTTCAGTAAAAAAACCTACTGCGTAACAATTCCCATCGGATTTGTCTAATTAATAAGCACACTTTTTTTGTAAAAAGTGGTAAATCATTTACAATTTAATTTAAAGTTTACAATACGTTATGCTTACTTTTGTAGCATTATCAAGATTGGTTCACAATGGATAGCCTCAATTATATTAACAGTAACAACGCCGCTTTTATTGATTCTTTATACGAAGCCTACAAACAAGACCCTCAATCGGTTGAATTTGGCTGGCAAAAATTTTTCGAGGGGTTTGATTTTGGGCGCGGGTCTCAGGCACCAACGGTTAGTGCAGAAACACCCGATCATTTTTTAAAAGAGATCAATGTGCTCAACATGATCGATGGTTACCGCGGCAGGGGACACCTGTTTGCAAAGACCAACCCGGTACGTGAGCGCCGTCAATATTTCCCGGGCAAAGAGCTTGAAACCTTTGGTTTGGCGCAATCAGACCTGGACACTGTATTTAATGCCGGTGTTGAGGTTGGCATGGGCCCGTCAAAACTGCGCGATATAGCGCAGATGCTTGAAGAAACTTATTGCGGCCCTATCGGTGCCGAATATCACTATATCCGTAACCCTATAAAAGTTAAATGGTTCCAGGATAGGATGGAGAGCCAGCGCAACAAGCCATCTTTCTCTGTCGAAGAGAAAAAGCTGATGCTGCGCAAAGTGAGCGAGGCTGTTATTTTTGAGAACTTCCTGGGTACTAAATTCCTGGGCCAAAAACGTTTCTCGTTAGAGGGTGCCGAGGCTTTGATCCCTGCTATGGATTCTGTGATCCAAAAGGGGGCAACTTTGGGCATTCAGGAATTTACCATAGGTATGGCGCACCGTGGCCGCTTAAACGTGCTGGCCAACATCATGAAAAAAACCTACAAAGAGATCTTCTCTGAGTTTGAAGGTAAAAATTATGATGAAGATTCGACCGCGGGCGGTGACGTAAAATACCACTTAGGTTTCTCAACCGATGTTGAGGCCGAGAATGGTAAGAAAGTACACTTAAGCCTTTGCCCTAACCCGTCGCACTTAGAGGCGGTTGACCCGGTTGTTGAAGGCCTAACCCGTTCAAAAATTGATTTTAAATACAATGGCGATCATACCAAGATAGCCCCTATATTGATCCATGGTGATGCTTCTGTAGCTGGCCAGGGAATTGTGTACGAAGTTTTACAAATGGAAAAATTGGATGGCTACCGCACAGGCGGAACTATCCATTTGGTTATTAATAACCAGATAGGTTTTACCACCAATTTTGTTGATGCCCGTTCAAGTACCTATTGTACAGATGTGGCTAAAACAGTTTTATCGCCGGTTTTCCATGTTAATGGTGATGATGTTGAGGCTTTGGCTTACGTGATCAATATGGCTATGGAGTATCGCCAGGTTTTCCATGACGATGTATTTATAGATATATTATGCTACCGCCGCTATGGGCACAACGAGGCCGATGAGCCTAAATTTACCCAGCCGGTATTATACAAAGCGATAGAAGCACACCCAAATCCGCGCGAAGTTTATTTGAACAAGCTGATGGCAGAAAACATTGTTGCCGATGCCGAAGTAAAACAAATGGAGCAGGATTTCCGCAGCTTATTGCAAAAAGAGCTGGACGAATCAAAAGCACAGGATAGGTTTACAGAGTCTGCACCAATGTTTGCAGGTGCCTGGAACGGTCTGCACCTGGCTACCGAACGGGATTTTATTGCCCCGGTTAATACGGCGGTAGCTAAAGACGAATTATTGGCTATCGGCAAAAAATTAACCGAACTGCCTAAAAATAAAGTGTTCTTTAAAAAGATCGAAAAGCTTTTTGAAGAACGCGGTAAAATGGTGAACGATACCCAAACGTTTGACTGGGCCATGGGCGAGTTAATGGCTTATGGATCTTTGTTAAAAGATGGGCATCCGGTACGTTTAAGCGGCGAGGATGTTAAAAGAGGTACGTTCTCACATCGCCACGCGGTATTGACATTGGCCGATTCTGAAGAAGAGTATACACCAATGAATAGTATTGAAGGTGAGAAATTCAGCATCTACAATTCATTGTTGTCAGAGTATGGTGTTTTGGGTTTTGAATACGGTTATGCTTTGGCAAACCCTAACGCTTTGACTATATGGGAAGCACAGTTTGGCGATTTCTTTAACGGCGCGCAAACCATTGTTGACCAATATATAGTAAGTGCCGAAACTAAATGGCAGCGCGGTAATGGCCTGGTAATGTTATTACCTCACGGTTATGAAGGCCAGGGGCCTGAGCACTCATCAGCACGTATCGAGCGTTTTATGGAGCTTTGCGCCGATAACAATATCCAGGTAGCTAACTGTACTACACCGGCTAACTTCTTCCATATATTACGTCGGCAGATGTATCGTGAGTTCCGTAAGCCGCTGATCATTTTTACGCCGAAAAGTTTATTGCGTAATCCTAAGTGCGTATCGCCACTGGCTGATTTTACCGATGGCGGTTTCAAAGAAGTTATTGACGATAATTACGCGGATGCTAAAAAAGTTAAACGCGTATTATTCTGTTCAGGCAAGATCTATTACGATCTGTTAGAGAAACAACAGGCGGATGAACGTAAAGACGTAGCGATAGTTCGTTTAGAACAATTATATCCAACCCCGGTACAGCAGTTAAGTGCTATCAGGGCCAGGTACACCAAAGCAACCGACTTTATCTGGGTTCAGGAAGAGCCGGAGAACATGGGCGCATGGCCTTACCTGTACCGTAAGTCACGTACAGAAGACGCGCTTAAGTTTGATATTATATCGCGTAATGAAAGTGCAAGTACAGCTACCGGTTTTGCCAAACAGCATGCCGCGCAGCAATTATATATCGTATCAAAAGCATTTGAATCGCCGGCAGGCAAAAAAGTAAAGGAAGCAGTTAAAGCGACAGCCGAGAAAATGGCTACCGCCGGGGCTGATTGATCTGTGGCGGGTGACGCGTGTTGTGGTTCGAGCAGATCACGCCACACCAAACTGCCACTATAACCTATATGAAAAATTACAACTAACCTAAAATGAGTTTAGAAATTAAAGTTCCGCCGGTTGGCGAGTCAATTACAGAAGTAACAGTATCAAGGTGGCTGAAAAAGGACGGCGATACCGTAAAAATGGACGAGGCTATTGCCGAGCTGGAATCTGATAAAGCTACTTTTGAGCTTACTGCCGAGAAAGCGGGCGTATTAAAAACAATAGCCAAAGAAGGCGATGTACTGGCCATTGGCGCTGTTGTTGGTGCTATTTACGAAGGCGGTAACGCCGCGCCTGCTGCACCTGTAGAAGCCGCCGCGTCAAAAGCGGAAGCCGCACCGGTAGCCGATCAAAAAACGAGTTTAGAAATAAAGGTTCCGCCGGTTGGCGAATCGATCACGGAGGTAACCTTATCAAGGTGGTTGAAAAAAGACGGCGATACCGTAAAAATGGATGAAGCCCTTGCCGAGCTGGAATCAGACAAAGCTACTTTTGAGCTTACTGCTGAGAAGGCGGGCGTATTAAAAACAATAGCTAAAGAAGGCGATGTATTAGCCATTGGTGCTGTTGTTTGCTCTATTGAAGGCGCTGGCGCAGCTGTAAAAACCGATGCCGCGCCTGCTGCTAAAGCAGAAGCTGCACCTGTTGCCGTTGCTGCCGAGAAAGCTGTAAATTATGCATCGGGCACACCATCACCTGCTGCTGCAAAAATATTGGCAGAAAAAGGCGTTGACGCTGCCGCCGTTAGCGGTACAGGCGTAAACGGACGTATCACCAAAGAAGACGCGTTATCTATTGATAAGGTGTCTGAAAATCCGCAAACCCGCACGGCTGTTGCAGCCGCTGCCGCACAAGCAGCTCCGGCTGCCGCACCTGTAGCACCACCGGTAAAAGCGGGCGAAAGAAGCGAGCGCCGCGAAAGGATGTCGCCGTTACGTAAGACGGTTGCCAAACGTTTGGTTTCCGTTAAAAACGAAACCGCCATGCTGACTACTTTTAACGAAGTAGATATGTCGCCTATAATGGAGATCCGCAGCAAGTACAAAGATAAGTTTAAAGAAAAACACGGTGTTGGCTTAGGCTTTATGTCGTTCTTTACCAAGGCGGTGACCGAGGCCTTGAAAGACTGGCCTGCAGTTGGCGCACGTATTGAGGGTGAAGAAGTGGTATACAGTAACTTTGCCGATATCTCTATAGCCGTATCTGCACCAAAAGGTTTGGTTGTTCCGGTGATCCGTAACGCGGATGCCATGAGCCTTGCTGAAATTGAAAAAGCAGTAGTAGCGTTAGCTGGTAAGGCCCGCGACAATAAATTATCATTAGAAGAAATGACCGGCGGAACATTTACTATCACCAACGGTGGTGTGTTTGGTTCTATGCTGTCAACACCTATCATCAACTCGCCGCAATCGGCTATCCTGGGTATGCACAATATTATTGAGCGCCCGGTAGCAGTAAACGGACAGGTGGTTATCCGCCCGATGATGTATGTAGCATTATCATACGATCACCGCATTGTTGACGGCCGCGAATCTGTTAGCTTCCTGGTAAGGGTTAAACAATTACTGGAAGACCCTGCAAGATTGTTGTTAGGGGTGTAATGTCTACTCTAAATCTCCCCGGAAGGGGAGACTTTAAAATATGGAAGCCCGGTTATGCCGGGCTTTTGCTTTTTATTATCCGTGCGTCATTGCGAGGAACGAAGCAATCTCTACGTAGGACATAACTATTAATTTATCTTTTGGTGACGCTCTTGGCCGCTAAGGCCAGTTACTTTACCTTAGATGCAAAGTAACCAAACATCAAGCCAATTCGATCGCTTCATCCGCACAAGGCCAGACTCCCGGCCCGGCGAATTGGCGGGCCTTTATGCTCTTTAACGAGTATACCCCTCTGTTCCGTTTTTTCAATGACGCGCGGGATAAGATATAACACGCTATCATTCCCCCTTCAGGGGGTTAGGGGGCTAACCGTTTCAAAGCCCAAATATACCCGGTATGCAATCCCTCATGAAAAGGTAAAAACGCTACGGCTTCTTCGCCGCTGTTAATGGCGTTACCGTAACGGGTTGTCCACGATGTATAGCTGGTGAATTTGCCGTTGTGCAGATCAGCTTCTAACTGGTCGAGGGTGGAGAAGAATAAACCCTTTATGATCTCTACATCGGCTGCATCAATAAATTTTTCAGGTTTTGTGCCGGATAAAAACGGAGTGAAAAATCGTTCTTCAATGGTGATATCTAAACCCGCGCGTTTGTAGCAAATGTTTTGCTGGGTAGCTACAATGTGGGCCAGGTTCCAGATAATGTTATTGTTAAAGCCTTCGGGGATGTGGTTTAACTGTTCAATGCTCAGGTCTTTTACTACATCAAGCAAATGCACCCGGGGTAACTTCACAATTTCAATTGCTTTGGTCATGATTTAAAATTTTGGCTAATGTAAGGCTTATCCGCAAATTCATTTATTAGGGCACAGCAATTATTTGTATACCTTTGCAGGCTGAATCTATTCGTTTAATGTTATCATCGTCCACACAAAAAGCAGAACAAACCAACAAACCCATTTGGTATTTTTTGTTGTGCTGGACGATTTTAAACGCCATACAAGCCTACACATTAGAGGTCCACGCCGACGAGGCTTATTACTGGATGTATTCGCGGTTTTTAGACTGGGGGTACTTTGACCACCCGCCAATGGTGGCCCTGTTTATCCGCATTGGCGACAGCATTATGCACAACGAGCTGGGGCTGCGGCTCATGACTGTGCTTACCAGTACCGCGAGTATCTATGTATTGTGGCTCATTCTTAAAAAATACGCGGTAAATGTGTGGGCATTCATCCTGGTAATATCCGGAACCTTCATATTCCATATTTACGGCTTTACCACCACGCCCGATGCGCCTTTGTTTTTCTCCGCTGTGCTGTTCTATTATTTCTACCAGAAGTATATTGATGAAGACAGTTGGACGCTGGCGCTGATATTAGGCGTGGTAGTAGCTTTTATGCTGTACAGTAAATACCATGCTGTACTGCTGATAAGCTTTACGGTGATCAGCAATATCAAATTGTTAAAACGGCCGACATTCTGGGCAATCGCCATATTCGCGGCGATACTATATATCCCGCATATTTTATGGCAGGCTGCACATGGTTACCCGTCTGTAAATTATCACTTGTATGAGCAGGCGGTAAAGATCTATAATCCCGAAAATAGTTACCTATATATCCCGGGTCAATTATTAATGGCCGGGCCTGTTATCGGTTGGTTTGTGTTTTATTCGGCCTTTACTATCAAGATAAAAGATGCTTTCATCCGTTGCTTGTTAGTAAACGGGATAGGGACCTTTGCGTTTTTCTTTTTCTCAACTTTCAGGGGCGAGGCACAACCGCACTGGACGCTGATCGCTTTTGCATCATTAGTTATGCTGGCGCTGATCCGTTTTAAACAATTGGCCAACGTTCCAAAATGGTTTAATACGGTAGCCATTATTAATGTGGCATTTATTGTTACCTTACGTATGGGGGTATTGTTCGCCTGGCCGGTAATTACCCAGATCGGACAGATAAAAAGCTATTATGGCTTTAAAGAGTGGGCAGGTGTTATAAAACAAAAAGCCGGGGATAATTATGTGATCATGGAGAACGGTTTTCAAAATCCGTCAAAATACAACTACTACACCAACAGTTTAAAAGCATTCTCATACGATTCGCGTTATTACCGGCAAACACAATACGATATCTGGCCTATTGAAGACGATATGCAGCACAAGCGTGCCTTTTATCTTACCAATATTAATAACCCAACAATTACCGATAGCATAAAGATAAAAGCAGGTAACTGGTATGGCAAATGGGTTAATGATGTACGCACTTATCAAAAGATAACGATCACTACGGCACAAACCCATTTAAATTTACTTGCGGGTGAGGAAACGGCTATTGATTTAACCATCGCAAATCCATATCCTTACACCGTGGATTTTAGTAACAAAGGCGCGCAAAACGAAGTGGTTATGGGCGCGTGCTTTTTTACCATCAAAGGGATGATGTATGCGCGTAAAAGCGGCGACGATTTTAATAGTATTGTTTTAAAACCCGGCGAGAGCACACACTATAAGTTTCACATGATTGTTCCTGAAACAAAAGGTAAATATGAACTGATGTTTTCATTACGTACCACACCATTTTTAGGGAGCAAAAACAGCAGGATCATCGATCTTGAAATTAAATAATTTATCTATGATTAAAAAGGTTTACCTACTCTTTATTATTTCGGTAATTACAAGTACAGCGGCATTGGCCCAGCAAACTTTAGATGTTAATTTTAACGGTCTGGGGTTTTTAGACAACCGCGAATACAAAGCTTTTGTGCCCCGCTCACGCACCTATTCGGGCACACGCACCACGCTTGATTTTGGCTTGCACCTTGATAGCCTTAACAGCTTTATTGTGGGCGCAAATGCACTGCATGAGTTTGGCGCAATCCCGTTTTTTGGCAAGGTTGACCCGGTTGCTTATTATAAGTTTCAAAGTGCTAAATGGCAGTTTTATGCAGGCGAATTTCCGCGTGAGGGTTTGCTGAGCGATTATCCGCGGGCTTTGTTGAATGATACTTTACAATATTATCGCCCAAATATTCAAGGTTTATTGGCACGTTACCAAACCGCCGGGTTTACAGAAACCGGCTGGATTGATTGGGTAAGCAGGCAAACCACTACACAGCGCGAGCAGTTTTTATTCGGCTTTTCAGGAAAATATAGCCCCAATCCTTACGGGCCATTTTATGTATCGCATTATTTTTTCCTGATGCATGATGCCGGTGCGGAGATAACTGTAGCCAATGATCATATAAATGATAACGGCGGCGGCGAAGTGAAACTAGGGCTTGATTTTAGCCATAAAACGGTTTTAGACTCGCTGACCATCGAGGCAGGCGGCTTAATGTCATTACAGCGCGAACGCGGGGTAGATGGCTTTAAAAAACCTTTAGGGTTTGTATTTGCCGCCTATCTGGGTTACCATAGATTTGGCCTGTACGAAGAGTTTTACCGCGGGCAGGGTAGTACCATTGAATATGGCGATTCGTACTATTCAAAACCAACCTATAACCGTATAGATCTAAGCTGGACACCATTTTTGTTTGACAGGATAAAAGGGCAGTTTGTTGCCAGTTTCCATTTTTCGCCGGGGCAATTTAATGATAACCAGGAAGTTTTCAGGGTTACTTATGATCTGGGCAGGAAAGTGCTGAAACGGTTTTAAACAACAGGCCATACTATCAAATATCATAGCTTAACACCATAAAAAAGGCCAACCCACCGGTTGGCCTTTTTTATGAAATAACTTTAGTTTACAAACCAAAGCCATAAGCTATACGCAAGCCTACAACGCCTGAACTATGGCCGTTGCTGGTAAAGTCTTCATAACGGGCATTGATGTCCCATTTCTTGTTGGCATAGCCTATACCCGGTGCAAGGATCAGGGCAACCGGTCCGCCGCCTTCAGCTACCTGGAAACCCGCGCCGCCTTCTGCGCCAAAATAAATATTCTCGTTTAGGAAAAATTTAGCGCCGGCTTTTACCGGGATGATATCAGATTTGTATTTAGCAGTTCCTATAGGATTGTTGTTAAGATCAAAAATTGTTACCGATTTTGGGAAAAAATGGTAAAGACCGCTGGTTAAAGTTAAAGACACGGTGCTTGACAATCTGTATTGTAACCTTGGGGTAATACCTAAGGCAAAATTTTCGGTGTTTGAAAGATCGCCAACAGGTAACAAACCATCTATCCCGATACCGAAGCGAAGGTTGCTTTTTTCTGTAGATTGTGCTTTAGCGTTGCTGCAAATAAATAAAGTGAAAGCTGCAAAAACGGTGATAAATAATTTTGGTGTTTTGGTTTTCATTGTGTTTAGATTTGATGATATAGATTGATAATTAAGTAGTGTAACGGCAAAAAAGTTAATCTATTACAGTTTATGTAATACAAACGCCAAAGGTATAAAAATTTTATGGCGCACCGTTTTTGCTTTGTATACTACTAAACTTTATCAACTATTACTTTTTAATCGTGTTGATCTTATACTGAAATGTTAATAAGAAATACCGTTTTAAGATCTGATTTTGGCCTGTTGTAACCGAATTATTTGCGGCGTAGCGGTAGTTTGATGTGTTTTGGTCAAACAGGTCATAAACAGATAGTTTAAATTGCGCCCGGTTCTGCTTTAAAAACATAAATGTTTCTGCCATGTTAAGCACGTTAATGTTTCTGGAAAACCCGGCAGGTATTTGCGGATTGTAATTATAGCGGTATTGCAGATCAAAGATCAAATTTTTGGGCCAGTTTACAGATGCTACAGAAGTTACAGTATGGTGTAAAAAAGTAACAGAAGGATAATCAACCCCTTTATAATTAGTTAGGTTAGCGGTTAAATAATAAGTAGTACTCAGGTTTGCGATAGATTTATAATTAATACCGATGTTTTGCCCGGCAGTTATGCCGTAATTAAACTGGGTTCCGCCATCGCCGTTAAAGTAAAACGCGGTTTGGTTATAGTTACCATATGCCCCGGTATTAAGGCTTACCTGCCAGGTTTGCGATTTTTTGTATTGTTTACCACCTTCTATGCCCATGTATGCCCTCCAGCCCCCATTTTTATTGGCGTAGGTTGCGGTTACAAAGCCGTTATCATCCTTGGTTTGCACCTGTACTGAGTTATTGCTGGCCACAGTACCATTGGCCCACATGCTGATATAAGATTGCTTATCATTATTATAAGAATAATAATTAAAATTTAAATGACGCTCAAGTCCTGCCGTTAAGTTAGGGTTGCCAGTTAAGGTATAGGTAGGGCTTATTTGCTGTGTGATAGGCGATATTTGGGTGAAAACGGGCGGGTTAGCCTGCTCATAATAATTGATAGAGAAATCCTTAGCGTTAAACCTTATAATGGGGAACAGGTAATTATAATACTTGGTTGATGTTGGAGTGGTGGTATTATGAAAATTATCTGTTAGCTGCTGCAGCTCAAGGTCAACGCCCAGCTTTAACATAGATTTTTTGATCTGGATGCTTACCGTGTTCCGCACGTTCTCGATAAAATGATTTCTCAACTGGTTATTACTTTGGTCATCAAGGAAAGCATCGTAGTTACCATCCGCGCTTTTGTCGAAGGTTGACAGTTTGCTTGATGTTTCGAAATATCTTGATTGCACCAACAACTCGTTACTTACTTTTTTACTGAACGGATAATTATAAGTTGCCGAAAGCTGGGCCACATAATAAGTGCCTATGGTATTGGCATACCTGTCCAGCAATGATGATTGCACATCAGTAGTGAATGATTGCAGGTTGTTAAAGTTATAATCGTCAGACCCTGAATTTTTCAGATCTAAAGATTGATTGATGGTAAGCGATGCGCCCGGTTTTTTGAGTTTGCGGTAATACAGTAAATTGTCTGTAAACTCGTTCACCTGGCTAATGCTTGATGTTTTGGTAAACAGGTTGCTTATATTGGGTATCTGGCTGTTAAAAGTATTGGTTGTTCCGTTGGCATCGCTGCTGGTTGGCGAAATATCCAGGCGGGCCTCGAACCTGATCTTTTGTACCGTATCCGGCGCCCATTCAATTAATGTACTGCCTGTATGCCTGCTTTGCCTTAGTTGGTTTATGTTGGCATTTTGAGTGGTCAGTAAAGTCTGGCTAAGGTTTTGCTCGTTTAACGATTTGCTGTTGTAATCTTTTACATAATTGTAATAAAAGTACATGAAGTTGGTTTTTAGCTTCTTGCCGTAATCGTTATTGAGGTTGATACCGGCAGACCTCATCCGTTCAATACCACCATCACCGTTTCCGCCAAATGTACCATCGTATTGCGTACTGCCGCCTGATCGGTTAAAACCACCCATGCCTGACAATTCGCTTGAAGAAAAACCAGTTCGGGTTAAGTTGTTGGTAAGCCCTATCACACTTATTTGGAGTGTATCTCTAAAAGTACTCACAATGCCGCCGGCTTCATACCTGTCCCGTGTGCCTTCGCCGCCATATACCTTGCCAATGGTGCTTTTTTTGATCTTGCTTTTCATTTTAAGATTGATGATCTTACTTACTTCAAGGTCGGTCAGTTTATGGTCAGGATCTTCTTCACGGTCGTCATAGATCTGTACTTTGTCCACCAGTTCGGCATCAAGATTTTTGGTGCCTATGGTAGGGTCGGCACCAAAAAAACGCTTACCATCTATCAATAACTTGCTAACCGTTTTGCCGTTGATCAGTATAGAGCCATCCATATTGATCTGTACACCGGGCAGTAGTTTTAGCAGATCCTCAACAACGGCATTCGGCCTGGTTTTAAAGGCTTCGGCACTGAACTCCAGCGTGTCTTTTTTTATCACTACGGGCACCCGTTCGCCTTTTATAACAATTTCCCTTAAAGTTCTGATAGGAAGAGGAATGGTTTCCAGGTTTTTAGTTTCGCCGGGTTTGAAAACGAAGGCTTTCCTGTAACCGGTATAACCCATGGCCGATACGATCAGCCTGGTTTCTATCCCCGCAGGCAATCCTGAAAGTTTGAAAGCGCCGTTGCTTTGCGTTAAAGTGTAGGATATCAGCGAGGTGTCTTTGGCGCTGACTATCGCCACCGTGGCATGTTCTATCGGTACTTTTGAAGCCGAATCAACAATTTTTCCGCTTACAGAAGCCTTGCTTTGAGCAAAAGCCGCAGCAGAAAACAAAGAAAAAAGGATACAAACAATCAGCTTGTTTGCATACGACATAGGTATAGTACGCATTAACTGTGAGGTTTAGATGGTTTATAGTTGTGATGTATAACGAATGTAGACAATTGCATCAATATGTCAACCCCTTGAAATGTTAAATAGGGTTAAATAAATAATGATAATTTTAATATGATGTAAATAGATAACCAACACGAGGTTAAGGGGTAAGATACATACTGGCTTCATAACATTTAAGTTTAATTTAGTACAAGATAGGCCCGTACTATACAGCCCTGAAACAAATGGGACGAAAGGCAGAAAAGCAGGGACGAAATGCATCGATCTGATCACTAAGCTCTTATCGCAATCTCTAAATCCTAACTATCCAAATTATTACAAAACACGCAGGCCTGTTTTTAAGCAGGGTATTTAAATAATTGTAACTTTATTATCCAAACCAATATACTTTTAAACCCATACTGTTTCACTCATGGAGAAGAGAAGAGAGTTTATAAAAAAAGTGGCAATTACTACCGGCGGCCTGGCTTTAGGCAGCCATACTTTTGGCTTTACCGCAAAAAGCTATAACCGGATAATTGGCGCTAATGACCGTATTCACGTAGCTATTATAGGGCTTAACGGCCGTGGCGGCAGCATGTGTACCACGTTTGCCAAACAACCCAACTGCCTGGTAAATACCGTGTGCGATGTGGATTCAAGAACAATACCCGTTACGCAGAAAAAAGTAGCCGCGGCTGCAGGTGGCACTTCGCCAAAAGGTGAAGGCGACGTGCGCAAGGTAATGCAGGACAAAGATATCGATGCCATTTATATTGCAGTACCTGATCACTGGCATGCGCCAATGGCTATAATGGGCTGCCAGGCAGGTAAACATGTATACGTTGAAAAACCGCTGAGCCATAACCCGCATGAAGGCGAACTGGCTGTACAGGCCGCGCGCAAATATAACCGCATAGTACAAATGGGCGCTCAACGCCGGTCGGCACCATTGGCTATACAATGCGTGCAGGAATTGCATGACGGTATTATAGGCCGGGTAGGTTTTGCCAAAGCATGGTATACCAATAACCGTAAACCGCTAACCTTAAAACCTGCTGCAGTGCCCGATTGGTTGAACTATGAGCTATGGCAAGGGCCAGCCCCGCGCCAGCCTTACCAGGACGGGTTGATCCACTATAACTGGCACTGGCGCTGGATCTACGGTACAGGCGAGGCGCTGAACAACGGCACGCATGAGGTTGACCTTGCCCGCTGGGGATTGGGTGTCGACCTGCCAAGCCGCGTTTCATCAATGGGCGGCAGGTACCAATACCAGGATGCCTGGGAAACTCCGGATACACAAATTGTAACTTTAGAATATCCAAATCGTGTGATGCTGATGTGGGAAAACCGCAGTTCGAACGGTAAAAAGATCGAAGGCCAGGACCGTGGTGTGATCTTCTACGGCGACAAAGGCAGCATTAATACCGATGGTGAAGAATACCAGGTGTATGACCTTGATGGCAAGATGATAAAAGAGGTAAAAAAACAAGGCCCTGCCGAGGACGCTTCTATCCAGGGGCGTAATACCGCCAGCCCGAGCTTGGGTATGGACAGCATGCACGTGGCTAACTTTTTAGAAAGCATCCGCGATAATAAAAAACCAAATTGCGATGTAGAGCTGGGTTACAAGAGTGTGGTGGCTATGCAACTGGGTAATATTTCATGGCGCGTAGGCCGTGACCTGCATCTTGACCCTAAGAACGCGCACATATTGAATGACCCGGAAGCACAAAAATTATGGAGCCGCACTTACGAGCCGGGATGGGCGCCTAAAGTTTAATTTGTTATATTTAACCGATAACCAAATCAATTAATTCATGCGGAAACACACTGGATTAGGCAGCGCCTTATTGGCTTCGGCTGCTTTTATATTATGCTCGGGGATGACCAATGGCGATGTGCCTGTAAAACATCCGGCAGTTAAAAAAAATATTGCTAAACATGCTGTTGTAGAAACTTCGCGTATGGCATGGTGGAGCAAGGCTCGTTTCGGTATGTTCATTCACTGGGGAGTATATAGTGTTCCTGCGGGTGTGTATGACGGTAAAAAGATGCCCGGTTTGGGCGAATGGATCATGCATGATGGCAAGATACCCGTGGATACTTACCAGGCGTACGCCAAAGATTTTAACCCTACAGCCTACGATCCTGAAAAGTGGGTGCAACTGGCTAAAGCTACAGGTGTAAAATACATTGTTATAACCACCAAACACCACGACGGTTTTGCCATGTTCGACTCGAAAGCTAGCGACTGGAACATTGTTAAAAGAACACCTTATGGTAAAGATGTAATAAAAATGCTGGCCGATGCCTGCCGTAAATATGGCATGAAGCTGGGTTTCTATTACTCGCAGGCTAACGACTGGAACAATCCGGGCGGTGCGGCAGCGGGCGGCCATTGGGACAAAAAGCAGGATGGCAGCTTTGATACTTACCTTGATAAAGTGGCTATCCCACAGATAAAAGAGATCTTAAACAACTATGGCGATGTGGCCGAGCTTTGGTGGGACGTGCCTACAGATATGACCAAAGAGCGCGCCGCTAAGATCACGCCGCTTCTTAAAGATCATCCAAACATTATTACCAATAACCGCTTAGGGGGCGATGTTCAAGGCGACCTGGAAACGCCTGAGCAATATATACCGGCTACCGGTATCCCCGGCCGATACTGGGAAACCTGTATGACGATGAATGACACCTGGGGCTTTAAAACCTATGACGATCATTGGAAGTCGAGCAAAACATTGATCCGTAATTTAATTGATATTGCCTCAAAAGGAGGTAATTATCTATTGAATGTCGGCCCTAAATCAACAGGCGAATTTCCGGAGCAAAGTGTAGAGCGCTTAAAAGATATGGGTGCCTGGATGAAGGTGAATAGTGAAGCTATTTATGGCACAACAGCTAGTCCATTCAAAAAACTGACATGGGGCAGGGTTACTACAAAAGAACTGCCAAATGGCAATACCATACTTTATTTGCATGTGTTTGATTGGCCGGCCAATCATGATTTAATAGTGCCGGGCTTAAAAAACAAAACGATATCAGCAACAGTATTGGCAACTGGAAGTAGTTTAGAAATAAGAGGAGTTAATGAAGGTTTATCATTAGCGTTATATGGGTCTGCTCTTGATCAAAACGCGACAGTTATTAAACTGCAGATCAAAGGTAAACCCGACGTAGAAACGGTGATTCCTTCGGCCAATGCTGATGGTTCGTTTGTTTTAAATCCTGATGATGCCGATACCAAAGGCGGTGTGCAGTCAGAACATAACCCGCCCAACCTGGGTTACTGGACAAATCCGAAAGCTACTGCTTCATGGCAAATTAAAATAACTAAGCCCGGAACTTATGCGGTTGCAGCGCCTGTAGCCGCTGCGTCAGAAGGTAATAAAATTTTTATTCAGGTTGGCAACCAAACTTTAACCGGAAATATTCTTAATACAGGTAGTGATGGACATTACACATTACATGGTTTTGGGTTTATAAAAATCGATAAACCCGGTATAAATACTATTACTGTCACGCCGGTAGCAGAAAACTGGCAGCATATTAACTTACGTGAGGTTCATTTCAATTTCGATAAATAAAAAAATGAAGAAAAATATATTCCTGGTAACATGCCTTTTATTTGCAGTTAGTTTTGCTAAAGCAGCAAAGGTTGATACCGTTACAACCCATAGCGATGCTATGAATAAGGATATTAAGGCGGTAGTTTACACGCCCGACGGTTACACGCAGGGTAAAGAATATCCAACTGTTTACTTGCTTAACGGTTATGGTGGCGGTTATAAAGACTGGGCCAGAAGCGCCGCTAAATTGAAAGAAAACAGTGACCTGTACCATATTATTATTGTTTGTGCCGATGGCAATATCGGCAGCTGGTATTTTGACAGCCCTGTTGACCCATCGTACAGGTACGAAACCTATATATCAAAAGAACTGGTAGCCTATATTGATAAAAACTACCAGACCATAAAAAAACGCACCGGCCGCGCCATTACAGGTTTAAGTATGGGCGGGCATGGCGCCATGTACCTGGCCATTAAGCACCAGGACGTTTTTGGCGCGGTGGGCAGCATGAGCGGCGGGGTAGATTTCAGGCCGTTTCCTAACAATTGGGATATTGCCAAGCGCCTGGGTACTTATGCCGAGCACCCTGATAATTGGGAAAAAAATACGGTTACTAATTTACTGTACCTGTTAACGCCTAACTCATTAGCCATAACTTTTGATTGCGGTGTAGATGATTTCTTCTTTAAAGTAAATACCGAGCTGCATGAAAAACTGATAGAGCGTAACATTCCGCACGATTTTACCGCACGCCCCGGCGCGCATACCTGGGAGTACTGGACAAATTCGGTTAACTACCAGTTGTTGTATTTTAATACTTATTTTCAAAAGAATAACCCGAAATAGCAATACGACATTTGATTAAACTAATCTTTTAAGCTAATTATGAATGTTTTTAATAGAATCGAGATTGGAAATAAATTTTTGTTTTTTGCAGGAACTTTAATATTTATTTCTGTTTCTTGGTATTCTACTGCTAAAAATGATAACAATTATTTTATTTTATTTCTGACTATTTTAGGCGGAATTATCATGTGCTTAGGTATTAAAAGATCAAAAGGAGAAACAAATAATTAAAATGTTTGGCGAGCATTGGCCGGTGCGATTCCCCGCTGTTCGAAGTTTGCAACTTCGAACGACTATGCGTGTGGTTTAAAACTACATTGCGGACAATAGTCGGAGACTATGAGCATAGTGGTCCGAAGTTGCAAACTTCGGACAGCCTTTACAGGGGAACTTATTAGCAAATTACAACACTAACTGAATACATTACATGTCTTACCAACCATCACCAGAAAGATATAAAACAATGCCTTACAAGCGCAGCGGCAAGAGTGGGTTAAAACTGCCTGCTGTTTCCTTAGGCCTGTGGCAAAACTTTGGCTATTATGATCAACTTGAAAATAGCCGCAATATCCTTAAAACGGCATTTGACCACGGCGTTACCCATATTGACCTGGCCAATAATTATGGGCCGCCGCCGGGATCGGCAGAGGAGAATTTCGGCAGGATCCTGCATTCTGATTTCCGCGACCACCGTGATGAACTGATCATATCGTCAAAGGCTGGCTATACCATGTGGGACGGCCCTTATGGCGATTGGGGCACCAAAAAATACCTGGTATCAAGCCTTGACCAAAGCTTGAAACGGATGAAGCTGGACTATGTGGATATATTTTACCACCATCGCCCCGACCCGGAAACCCCGCTGGAAGAAACTATGGCAGCGTTGGATCTGATCGTTCGCCAGGGTAAAGCTTTGTATGTGGGTATTTCAAACTATAAAGTGCCAGAAGCTAAACAAGCCATTACCCTGCTAAAACAAATGGGTACGCCCATCATTATCCATCAGCCTAAATACTCCATGTTTGAGCGTTGGGTTGAAGGTGGGTTATTGGATGTGCTGGAAGAAGAGGGGATAGGCTGTATACCGTTCTCGCCACTTGCACAGGGCTTACTAACTGATAAATACCTGCACGGTATCCCTGCTGATTCTAGAGCGTTAAAAATCGGCGACTCGCTGACTGAAAACAGCATCACACCGGATAAAATAGAAAAAGTTAAAAAGTTGAATGAGCTTGCCCAACAACGTGGGCAAAAACTGGCGCATATGGCGTTGTCATGGATCTTAAAAGACGACCGTATAACTTCGGTACTGGTAGGTGCCAGCAAACCTGAGCAATTGCTCGACTCGTTAAAATGCCTGGAGAATACCAAATTCAGCCAGGAAGAGTTGAATATAATTGACAATATTTTAAAATAGCGCCCGGGATTTGAGCGATTCCCTCCCAACGGGAGGGTGCAGGGAGGGGTTTGGCCGTGCGCCTCAACCTCTCCCTGCTATTGCACTTTTCCACCACATTCCTCCCGTGTGGGATCAAGCCTAAAAAGTTTGGCCTTTTGTATTGTCGTTTAGTTTAAAACTGCCATCGCCAATGCCGCCATTGGTATCAATGCCCGAAATTTTAATGGTGTATTTATCTTTAATGTCCGAGGTGTAAAAAGATACCCTCGCCTTGCCATTCTGGTCGGTGGTAATATTGGGGTCCCAATAAAGCGTGGTGCGGTAATCAGGCACGGTAACATTTGATGTTACATTATATTTAGGGCTATAAAATTGCTGCGGATATAGTAAAGGCAATGGCCGGTAACTTACTACACCAACGGGTTTACGCCTGTACCAGCCCATGCCTTTGGCTGTAGTTACCTGTACAACAGCAAAAGGATCGCAGGCAAAGCACAACCTGTTAGTGTATTTTCTGCTGTAACTTATCTCAAGGCCTATTAAACCGGGAAGTTTATAGTCGCCAAGGGCATCCATTACATCACCTCTGATCGGTGAAAACCCAAACCAGTCTTTTTGCATACGCGTTGGGTATATAAAAATCTTATTATTAGTAATATCCGGAGGTATGCCGTCTGTAAAAGTATCTATATCAACAGATACAGGCCCTCCGTCTATTCTTAAGTCGACAGCTAATCCATTAAATGAAAGTATCGGAAGTGTCATTTCAATGCCTCTAAAATTAACTACTCTGGTGCCCAATATGCTTAGTCCCGGCATTTTTTGACGCAGCAATTCATAAAGGTTAGTAGTTGCAGATTTTTTAATATCCTCCTCATCATATATTTCGTCAGCTTCACCGGCCCCAAACGGATTCATGGTGCCTTTAATTATTTTTCTACTCTTAATCTTTACCTCTTTTAAAACCCGCCCGGTTAGCTTAAGGTTTGATTCATCGTTTTTTTCTATTGCTCTTTTTAAATTATTTAGTTGCGTGCTATCTGTATTTATATACCAGGGCAATATCGGTTCCTTATAATCTCCGGATATAGGCGGCATGGTTAAACGGTCTACCGTTATGGCACCAAAATTTATTTTCTTCCCTTTTGTATTGTTGGCCTGTATGAAAAATGACCCCGAATCTATAGGTGGCAGATTTTTAAATACGTATACACCATTATTGTCTACATTGGCCGTAGTAATAAATGCCGGTTTTTGTGATGATAGCAGCACTGATGCATTTTTTAGTGGTTTGTTTGTTACATTGACCACTTTACCGGTAATTACCAGTTCTTTCTCTGCTTTAAAAGCAATTGCTTTTGGTTTAGTAAACACATCTTTCCAGTCATAACCCGTCCAGCCCTGGGTAAGCATCAGGTTATCCAACGCCTGCCAGGCATCTTTATCTTTCCTGTTGATATAATATCCCGGCGACTCAATATGCCCCTTCAATTCGGAATTGATCAGCAGGCTTGCAGCGATGCCGTTATTATCTAAACTATCAGGCTTAACCTGCGTGTCGTCATTTACGGCCAGCGAGAAATTGCCCTGCACCGGGATGCCGTTTTTATCCTTCACCTCAATCTCTAAACCAACGCTATCGCGTTTAACATAGGCCGTTTTATTGGGCGATACTTTTATATTAAGCCCGTCTTTATTGTCAATAAAGACCGCACGCTCGTTAAGCGGGCGCCGGCCTTTTAATAAAGCAAAACGGATCATGCCGGATGGAAATAATTTCTTGGGTACGGTAAGCTCCGTTTGGCCGGGCGCTATTTTTTCTGAGTAATAAGCCATACCACGCGATGTGCCTATGATATAGCAAGCACTGTCGGTACCTAATGAATTTGCACCTTCTATTGAAATTTTGATGTCCTTACCTTGTTCAGCGTTGCTGACATGCATTACCGCACCAACCGGGCTAATGGCCGGCAGCCTGAAGCTTTTGATAGTAGATTGAGCGATCTTGGCGGTATACATCTCGCCGGCTTTTGGTGTAAATTCAAATGAGCCCATACCATTATGTAATGAGGCAAATGTTGTTACCGCGCTGCCTTTACTATCATATATTGACCCTGATACATTTGCCCCGCTGCCGCTTTCTGCAATGGCTTTAAAACCAACTACAGATTTTAAACCCGCAACCAGCTTACCACCCTCGGGCAAAAACTGCAGATCGATCTTTTGATTACGGTTTATGTGCAGCGGAACTTGTAAAGTTTTAAAGTTATCGCCTTTTTCAAGACTAATGATCTGTGCCCTGATGTGATGACCATCCATTTTTTCTTTTAAGATACCGCCGAATTTTAATGAGCCGTCAATACCCGTTTGCATATCTTCTTTAAACAAGTAATGATCGCCGTCATAGATCTTAACCTCGACTTTTTTTACCGCCACAGGCAATAAGAATTTATCAGCGTGGTTTAGTTTTAGCTCCACCTGCAACTGGTCTTTATCGGCTACCTGATTGATGGATACGGTTGATTTTACCAGCCAGGAGTCGGACGATGGTTGTCCCAGGTAAAACCTCTGGCTAAAAATATAATCCTGACCAAAGTTTTGCATCCAGTTGGTAAATGCCCGCAATGTATAGCCACCTTCGCGGAAGATATTTTTTGATAACGGGATCTGTCCCCAACCAATTCCGTCCTTAATGGGTATGCTGATGTGCCTAACCATTTCAGCGGTATCATTATCTAACTCCACGTATAATATTCCGCTTAATTTTGATGGCTGATAGTTGTTATCCAATACATAGCTTTTAAACCAAAGGGTATCGCCGGTATTGTAATAAGGTTTGTCGGTATGCAGGTAAACTTTCTCTGCCGGCAGGCGTTTGTTTAGGCTACCCAGCGAGTCGGTGATAAGCGATAAACCTTTATCAGTCGAAGCCGTTAATACGGTACCTGCACCGTTACCCATTGCTGCCTGGCTGCCATCCACGGTGTAATGGAACACCTGTCTGCCCAGCTCGCCGGCTGCGTTAATACCTTCTACCACAACGCGGTAAGTGCCCGGGCCGTCGGCGTTAAAAAAGTTAAAACTGGTTTTGCCCGAAATATCTGTTTTTAGGTATGGGTTCCAGTAAACGGTGGTGCGCATATCAGGTACCTTATCCGCATTGCCCGGCCGGTCATAACGCGGCGAATAAAACTCGCGTACTTTGTTGAAGCCTTTAGGGATGATATTGGTTATACTTGGAGTATAATTTTTTCTGATATAGCCTCTCTTTGTGTAGATCAGCATGCTCGGGCCGCCTAAGTAAGACATTAATGCCTTATTTGTAGTTACCATATCTATTTTCTCAATAGATTCACCATCTACTAAACCATCATTAAACACTTGTTCAACCTCCCAGCTTTTTAGTGGGCGCCCATCTAAAATAACTGCTACATTTGGCATAAACCCACCTATATTCGGGTCATATGTAAATATTACACCTTTTAATTGCCCCTGTAAATAGATGGCTAATATTGGCGCATTTTCAGGGATATTCATTTTATAAGACTGGTCTGCGTGCCCCTCGGGTATTTGATACATGCCCTGGTCTTTATATGGTGGTGGTGCAGGTTTTTTTGCCCTGATTCTTACCTCGCGTAACCGGTGCACCTGGTCAAGCCTGCCTAATTTTTCGTTTATATCGTCTTCTTTTTTCTCATTATCAAGATAGGTTTTAAGTGTGCCCGTGATATTTGCGCTAACATCTTGAAAATTAGGATTTTTGTTTAATAGTAATTTAGGGACACTATCGAGTGTCACAATGGTTTTATCGCTATTCTTCGCTGTCCTGGCCTGTATGGTAAACTTAATACTATCGGTAACAAACATGTTGTCAAACCTGAACCTGCCGTTGGCATCACTGGTAGTGATTTTGGTAGCGCCGGCCCTTAATGCCATCAGCATCACATTGGCGTTTGCCAAAGGTTTATGGCTAAGCGTGGTTACCATACCAGAAATATTCAGACCTAAGCCTTCAACCGGGAAAGTAGGTTTAACGCTAACCATATTACTCAATTCCTTCCATTCAAACCTGCGGTAGCCCTGGGTCAGCATCAGGTTGTCCAGCGCTTTATCGGTTTCGTCATTGTCATTGATAAAATAATAATTGGGTTTTTCTACATATCCTTTAATGTCCGAAGTAAGCAGGATATTTGAAAAGATCGTACTCTCGCCACTTTCATCCACCGGCATTTTGCTTTCATCGGTCACTGCTACAGAGAAATTACCGAACGTAGGCTTGCCCTTACCGTCTTTGGCTTCCAGGTCCATCAGCACATGCTCTTTGCTGCCATAAGTGATTTTAGTGCTGCTAATAGCCAATTGCATTTTATCTTCCCCCTTGATAAAAGCTATCCGCTCATTCAACGGGTCGCCGTTGCCATCAAAGAGGGTAAACTGGGCTATGCCGCTTGGGAAAGATCGCTTCTCTAACCAGATAGAAGTTATGGGCCTGCCTATTGTCATTGGCGAGCCAAAAATGGTTTCGCCGCTACTGTGTACAATAAGGTTTACGCTACTATGCAGCTTATTTGCAGATGCGCGAATCCGCACCAGTACACTGTCTTTATTAGGCTGGTAAACGCTGAGCACATAACCATCGTCCAATGCCTTGGGTAAGGGTATTGCCCTTGTAGAGCCATCGGCGAAAGTGATATTGGCCGTATAGCTTTTACCGGCCTCAGGTTTTAACAAAAAGCTGCCCATGCCGGCGTGCAGGGTATTGATCTCTGTTACCTGGTTATTGGTTTCATCAACTATCTTTCCTTTTATGGCGGTGCCCAGCCCATCAACACTAACTGCCTTAAATGCTACTTTTGACGATATACCATTTACCAGGCTGCCGCTTTCGGGGAAAAACTGTACGTCGGTTTGCATCAGGCCGGCCTTGATCGGAAAATCTTTGCTTACCGGGAATTTATCAGTACCCTGGATACTGGTGTGGATATAAGAGCCGATCAAATTCGCATGCTGGTCATTTACGATCTTTACCGGTACATTGCCAGACAAGTCTGTCTTTACATTTTGCGACCATACAGGCCGCTTACCGATCATAAGTGTGTACCGCACATTCCTGCCTGCAATGGGCTTGCCTGAATTATCGGTATAGTTAAGCATGGCGGTAAGTATCGGCTTGCCGTTTACATCATGGTAATTATAATCTGCTTTGGTGACGATGTTATCACCGATATCGCCTACGGCAAAAGTATGGTCATAAAAGTACTCAGGCCCGGCATTGCGCATCCATTGCGTATAGGCGCGGATACGGTAACTGCCTTCTTTTAATTCATCGCTTAAAATAAAATCGCCCATCACCATACCCGAGGTCACCGGTAGTTTTAATGACCTCACCAATGAGTCCTGCTCGGTGATCAGGTCGACATACACCGCACCGCTAAGCGCCGACAATTGGTGCCTGCTGCCAATGGTGAGATAACCTTTAAACCAAATGGTATCGCCCAGGGCATAATAGGGTTTGTCCATGTGCAGGTACACTTTTTCCTGCGGGATAGAGTCGGTCCAGAATTGTAAAGCTGTTACCAATTTATCAATGGGTTCTTGTCCCTTTCGGGTAAAAGCAAATAATACAAATAAGGAAAATAGCAGGCAAATCCTTGCAGGCAAACTGATCAGCGTTTTCATATAATAGATAGGTTTAGGTAGAAAAAATTACGCTAAAAAACAGCTTAGATCAAATAGGGTAAAATACCTGCACAAGAGCGACAGGTATTTCTATATAGGTTTATAATTGGTTAATACTAATGTAAAGAACTTATTACATATATCCAAAAAATATTTCAGATAATAAAATGTTGTTTTACAGGAAAATAAGAAAGCCGTAAAGCTGGTATGATGCGCTATTATTTTACAGGCCCGGTAGCATAATCCATAGCCTGCTGGAAGGTGGTAACCCAGATATCAGCCTCGTTAGCCGTTAGGTAATTTAATAACTGCTGGTGTGCTTCGGCAGATACGGTAAGGTAATCGCCGCCCACGCCGTGAAACATGATAACACCCATACCGCCCGTTTTTTGTACGCTCTTTACAAAGCTGATCAGCTTGTCTGAGGTTTCGCCGCCTTCAAGGCCATAAGAGGGTACCTGTAGTTTATCCAGCTTTTTAAAGTCGGTAATTACGGCATCTACATCACCACCCACACGCGCGTATTTTACCAGGCCGAATTTTCTTAAGGTATCCGCATAATCAACATTGTTACCCACTGTGGTTTCAGTACACGGATAGGCATAGGTACGCGTTGTTTTACCGTCAATAGCAAACAGGAAATGGTTCATGTAATCTATCTCGTGGATCATGGTGTAAGGCGTGTAACGATCTGATAACATAGTATTGTCATTGCCCGGTGCGCAGGGATGAAAAATGGTATGGTTAGCTAATTCGTAACCTTTACGCGCCAGTTTGCGCCAGCGTGGGATAGTAGTACGATCAACATACCCGGTAAGAAAAAACGTAGCCTTAAAATTTGCAGCTTCCAGTTGTGGTATGGCTATGTTGAGCTGTGACAGCAGTGCGTCATCATAAGTAAGCACAATGGTTGCTTTTTTATGATGGGGCCAGTTAACGGTCGACTGGGCACGGGCCATAAACCCGCTGAGCAAAAGCAATACAAGGAAAGGTCTTATCATCCAGACTGTTTTAAACGTACTATACTAAGATTTGCTTTGGCTGTATTAATTGTTTCGGGCAATTGCTGAAAGCGACTATGCCCGGTAATGCATACTCCGCAATATAAGTATTTAATAAAATAATAAAAAGAGCGGGTTAAGCTTTTTTACCTGAACGAAAAAGCCCCGCGGTTATAGATCCGCAGGGCATTTGGTATCGTAAACATTCGCTTAATTGATGATCACAAATTTTTTCCTGAAAATGGATGTCGATGTCCTGATCTCCATAATATAGACACCTGTTATCAGCCCGGTTACAGTTATTGCGGTGTCGTTGCTTGAATTGTTAACGGTTCTGAGCAGCGCGCCGCCAATATCAAATATTTTTAGCGACCGGATAGGATCTGTGCTTTGTGCTACAGTGATCTTATCCTTACCCGGATTTGGGTACAGCGTAGGCGCCGATGAATTGCCTATGTTTACATAAGCCGGTGCCGAGTAGCTTGTTTTGCCATCTAAACTCACTATCCTTAACCGGTAATAATTATTCCCCTTGTAAGGGTTCATTACCTCGTAAGTATAGGTGTTCATAAACTTGCCTTTGTTTACCGCTGCAATGGTATCAACATCTGTAAAATGCAGGTTGTCTGCGCTTTTTTCTACCACAAAGCTGCCAATGTTGCCTTCAAGCGTGGTAACCCAATTCAACATAACGGTTTTGCTAAGGGTTAAACTGGCGGTAAAGCTTTTTAACTCCAACTCCATAATGCCCGAGAAAAGGTAATTATCAACCGTGGCTTTTGACAGCACGGTGTTGCTGTAACTGCTTATTGAAAGGCCGATGTAAACCGGTACATCAGCGCCAAAACCAAGCTCTGTTGGTTGGCCAACCGCGGTCCAGTTAACGCCGTCGGGCGAGATGGATGCCGTGTAAAGCGATTTTACCTTGACCAGTTTGATCCAGTACGGCGCTTTTACTGTTGTATTGGTAACAGTGGTGTTATTGCCATCCGTATTTAAGCGCGATTGGAATATAGCGCTGTTATCAGTCAAACCGATAAACGCATATTTAGCACCAGGGGCCATGCTTTCGCGGATCATGATGCCGGCCGCGGCGCCCGATTGATCCATGGTAACAACCCTGGCTTTTACTTCGCCATCGCCCACCAGGGTTTTATAGGCAAAATGCAAAGCATCCGTAGTAAGTGATTTACTCCTGCCTGATCCGTTCAGTTCGAATGTGTCATTGTTATAGCAGGCAGATCCGGCTATGCCCACATCGCCAATGTCCTGGGTAGTCCATCGGGTAGGCAAAGCACCGCAAACGGTAGTACATTTAAGCGTAGAGAAAGATGCAACAGCCGAGTAAACACTTGTGCCGCCGGCAGTACATGCTGCCTGCACTTTGAACAAGTAATCTGTAGCACACGAAAGCCCTTGTATAGTAATGCTGTTAGTGGTAACAGGTACGGTTGTCCAGTCGGTTGCGGCAACGGCTTTGTATTGTACATTATAACTTGAAGCACCGGTTGATGTCCATTTCAGTACCGCCGAGTTTTCATAAATATTTACCTTGTCTAAACCGGTTGGCGGGTCGCAATCGCCGGCATTCTTGGTGCCATATACCTCAAATTCATACAATGAGTAGGCGTAAGGGCTGCCCCGCTCCACCATATTCACACGCACATACCTGCCTGTACCTCTTAGGGAAATATAATCGTCAAAATCGGTATTGTTAGTGATGGATTTAATAGTTTTCCATGCTTTTGCATCATCAGACACCTGTATGTCAAACGCTTTTCCAATAGCAGCTTCCCATCTTAACACAACACGGCATAGGTCATAACGCCCGCCCAAATCCACGTAAATGTATTGATTATCTATGCCGCCGCTTGCCCAACGGGTGTTCAGGTCGCCGTCAAATGCCTTGTCTACCGTCGTTTCAGGGATGCCCTCGTCAGACGAAGCAAAACCTTGTTTATTAAGGGCGATGTTTGGCGAATCACAAGTGTCAAGCGAATTTTTTACCAGTCCGTATACATTCAACATATTTGAAAATGTACCCAGGTAAACCTTACCGTTAACAATGGTAGGGCAGTTAAATTTAGCGTAATTACCTACAACATCATTTGGGGCGGATGATGAGTTCCAAAGCTCCTTAGTGACATCTGTAGCCGAGAAGGCGCGTAAAATGCCCGGCCTTACCGATTGATTGGCATCGCCGTTTGCGGCATAGGTTGTCCATAATATGGCAGTCGAGTCTACTGATCCGTTTGAGGATATAGACAGAAACGCACCGCTATTACCTACCGGCCCCTGTGCGCCGCTGCTGATGGTGCTGTCAAGGTTAAACTGTCTTTTAGCCTTATCCAACAAAAAAGCTTTTAACAACCCGTTTTCTGACCATGAATAGGTGAGCTCTTTTTTCTGACCTTTGTAATAGGCAAATGAAGATCGTAGGTGGGCGTTTACACCCAGGTTAATGGTTTGCAACGGTTGGTTAGCATCGGCATGGTAGCTGCCCATGTTATCACGGTCAAGCACATAGATATTTCCGTCCTTACATGCAGTCATACACATGGTTGTTCCGGGGATAAGCATGATCTCTGTTACACCAAAATCAAGGTCAGATTGTTCCAGCTCATCGATATTATTAGGTGTAAAGAATGATTGTACGGTTAAAGTAGAATTTTCAGGCTTTAATTTAATGGCACTTTCCGACCGGTTGGTTACATCAGAGTAATCTGCACCAACACCAACTGATCCATTACCAACAGACACATATAAGTTGCCGGTTTCATCGGCAGCAGGTGCGGCACCGCTCATCCAGATACCGCCGTTATAGCCTTGCGGGGTAGTATTATACACGTATTTTTGAGCGAGGGTGGTTTTATCATAACCCATTACCCAGCCATGGTAAGGCCCCCAATCGCAATGCGATGCCCAGGCAAAGTAAATGACACCGTTTAACAGCAATATGCCGCAGCGCTGGTTCTCTTTTTGCGGGTCGAAGCTTAATTTTCCGCCGATGCTGCCATCACCATTGCTGTTTATTTGCGCGGTGACCAATTTAGGGCTGTTTGGTTTTTCTTTCCCGGTAGTAATATCAAGCGCGTGGATATATTGCTCATAAACATTGGTAGTAGTATTCACACTGCGTGCGAGCAGGTAAATGGTATTGGTAGTTGAATCGATAGCCGGGGTGCTGACAATACCTATATTGCCCGAGAAGTCACGATACCCGCCGCCGCAGGCTCCAGTCATATCGGTGTTTGCAATTACCCGCGACCCTTTGGGTGTTAAATTAAGTTGCCAGTAAGGCGCGGTAACTTTTGCCGAGTCGGCATCAAAAGCATAGACCGAGTTGTTAACGGTAGCAACAAACACCACATTTTTTTTGCCGACATTAGGCAGGGTTAAATTTAGTTTTACCAGTGGCTGAGCGTAGATCTGGTCGTCAACTGCTCTTGAAAATATTTTACCGAAACTGCCCCGTTTAACATTTTTTGTATTCAGAACGGTTTCGTGGCTATACCAGCCGGTGCGGTACAGATCGTTATGTTGCGTCAACACATCTTTTTGCGCGAAAACGGCAAAAGGCAGTAATAAAAAGCAGGCAATTACTACATAAATAAATTTATGAGTTAATAGCCAAGACATATCTTTTTTAAGCGATAGTAAAGGTTTAATCATTAATCAGGGAAATTGGTTACCACTAAGCTACATTAAAAGTATTTAAATAGATAAATAATTAATATTAAAAATACATTAGACGCTTTGTGCCACAGTTTGTTGTACGGATATTCCTGGCGTGAATATGGCTTGGATGCACCATCATATTATTAATATAATATTTGAGAAAGAGGTTTATGATAATATGTGCCGGCTTAGAGGCATATATCAGGGCAAATATGCCAGGGGCAGGCTAAAATAAAAAACAGAACCAATACCGCTTTGGCTTTCTACCCAGATCTTACCATTATGCCGGCGGACGATCTCTGCGCTTAAATACAACCCGATGCCAAAACCGGCAATATGGCGGGTATGATTGGTTTCTACACGGTAATAGCGGTCGAACACTTTCGTTAGGTCATCAGCCTTGATACCCATACCGCCGTCTTTTACGCTTACCTGTACATCTTCGCCAACTATTTGGCATTTAACTTTAACAATTTCACTTTTAGGGGAGTATTTAACGGCATTGCTTAACAGGTTTGAAACTACTGAGCCTATCTTTTCCCTGTCGGCGTGCATAACCACATGTTCATGAACTTCAAATTCAAACTGGTGCGATGATACGGTAAGCCTGTGCTCGGCAATCACCTCATCTATCAGGGTCACCAGGTCAAAATCGCTTTTATCTATCAGGATCTGTCCCGACTCAAGCCGCGAAACATTCAGGAAACCGTTGATCAGGTTATTCATGCGTTTAACCTGCGAGTTTGCCCTTTCCATAGCGCCTGCCAAAAACGGGTCTTCGCTGTTTTTTAGCTTCAAATTGGCAACCTGTACTATCGCGCTTAGCGAGGTCAGCGGAGTTTTTAACTCATGGCTGGCCATGCCGATGAAGCCGTCTTTTTGTTGCTGCAACAGTTTGCCTGCCTCAAGTTCAGCTTCGAGTTTCTTTTTGGTAGCTAACAGTTCTGTTTCGCTTTGCTCTATTTTTCTGCGTGCCATTACCTGTTCGGTCACGTCAATTGATATGGCCAGGATACCCAGTATATGGCCTTCCAGGTCGCGGTACGGCTGGTAAACAAAGTTCTGATAAACGGTATCCTGCACCCCGTAGCGGACCAATGACACCGGCTGCTCGTCGGCGGTAAATGCCTGGCCCGTGTTGTACACGTTTGCCATCACTTCTTCCAGCCCTTGTTCACGGGCATCAGGCAGGGCGTCAAAAACGGGTTTGTTTACAACATCGGCCCTTGGTTTGCCCCAGATCTCGAGCATGGCCGTATTTACCAGCTCAACAATGTGTTGGGGGCCGGTTAACAGGCATATGGCCACAGGCGCTTGTATGATCATGCTGCGAAAGTTACGCTCGTTCCTTTCCAGCTTTTGTTTGGCCAGGTTCAGGTCGGTAACATCCGCGGCGGTGTTTAGTACGCCATATACCTTGCCTGTTTTATCAAGTAAAGGTGTAAAGCTGTAGTTGAAGTAAAATACGGTCAGTTTGCCATCAATAGTTATGTCGACCCGCTGGTTGCGTGCATGAAAGGGGATGCCTGTGGTGAACACGCCATCTAACAGCGGGTATATATCCTGCTCTTCCAATTCGGGCAAAAGGTCATAATAGGTGCGGCCTATAACCTTGCTGCCCTTACCCCATACATCAATAATGGCCTGGTTGGCCTGGGCTATCCGCATCTCGCGACCTATATAAACAGCGATAGGGAAGGGCGCGCTTGCTACCAGCGCGCGGATCTGCTGCTCGCTTTCAGTTAACCGGTCTATCGAGGTTTGCAGTAGTTTTTGGGCTTCGGAAAGCTCTTCGTTGGTTACCGTCAGTTCTTCGTTAGATGCTGCTATCTCCTCATTGGTGGCGGCCATTTCATCATTGATCTCCTGTAACGACTGCCTTGCCAATACCTTATCGGTAACATCGGTAGCGACAATCATAATGCCTGTTACCTTGTTATCAATGTTACGGGTGGGTTCGTAAACAAAATCAACATGTACTGCTTCAGGTACACCATTACGGATCAGCATGATCTCATGCTCATGGGCGTGGTAGGTTTCGCCGGTTTGCATTACACGGCTGGTAATGGGTTCGTAGATAGCTTTGGCTTCAATTATAACATCCCAATAGGGGGTGTTGTAAAACTGCTCGCGTTGTTTACCAACTATCTCCAGGAACAGATCATTCACCTCTTCAACATACAAGGGTTCGCCGCTGATCAGGCACATACCGACAGGGGCCTGTCTGATCATGTTGCGGATGTTTTGCTGGCCTATGGCTAACTGCTCGTTCTTAGTTGTCAGCTCATTGTTTAAATGGAGTATCTCCGCCTGCGATGCCTTTAAGTCTTTGTTGGCCTGCTCTGTTTTCTGACGGGCGTTTACCTGCATGGTGTTCTCAAATACCCAAACCGCTACTTTGTTGACCTTGCCCTCACTGTTTTTAATGGGCGAGTACACAAAGCTTACAAACACCGTTTCGGGCTTGCCATGCCTTATCAGCATTAACTCAACTTCGTCGGCATGGTAGGGCTGGCCAGTTTGTACAACATTGTTTAACGCTGCTTCATAACGCTGCCGGGCTTCTGCAAACGCGTCCCAATAATACTTACCTACTATGGCATCGGCTGGTTTGCCGGCTACTTGTACAAACTTGTCATTAACCATCTCGGCTACCAGGGTGGCGGCATCCAGTATGCAAATGCCTATCGGCGCGGTAAGCACTGTGTTATACAGATCCTGGTTGTCCCCGGGTTTCATGGCTTATTGTGGTTTGCGAAAAAAGTATAGTAAAGTTAGTTCAATTTATTGAACAGGCATATAAAGTAAATCATAAACCGACGAATGACGCGCTTGTTTTACCAGCACCTAAAAAGAGTGACGTTTTGATCGCCCAAAAGATCTGTTGTACCACGGTGCGGTGTACCAAACTGAATGTGTCCCGGCGATACACTTTGATACACCTGTTTTTGTAACAGATTGATAATTAATAAATTGATTTTGTGAAATTGACTTCATGATACAGTTTGGCACACTTTTCATGACTTATAAGTAGTTTTTCTGGTGTTTGATTTCTGACAGTATAGCGCCACCATTTTTTAATTAATGTTTATTAGGACATGCGCAAGCAGAATGCTTGCTGCATTTTAGGTCGAAGTTTTTAAACTTCGACCAGTGGGGGTAAAGCCAGTTCCACCTACACAATTTTTGGTTATGCCGCCAACAGAGGCAGTAATGGTTGTAGAAGGTTTCTTTGCATCTTTCTTACACGAAAATAATAATAGTGAAAAAAGGACTGCTATCTTAATCGTTCTGATTATTGATTTTACCATAGCCTTATTTATAAAAAACTTTGAAATTAAATTTGCCTGATACAGTTTTCATTTTGCCGTCCCTTGAAAGAAGTTCACCACTAAAAGTACCCGATACGTGTTTATGACTTATATCTGTAATGGTTATTATGCTTGGGTGGTCACCGACCTGGGCAGAACCAAAAGCATTAGGGTTGTTATCAAAATCATAGTCCGGGGGGAAATATGCGATTTGTGTGGGCTTGTAGCCATTAATGGGGCTTTCATTACTATAAGTACCAACTTTTATAGGCTCATAAGAAGAAATTGAAAGATTGAAGCCTTCTTTATTGATAACCGCACTCATACTGATATAATCAGGATCATAAGTATCGCTAAATTCGTAAATATCATCTCCGCTGAAAGCTTTTGTAGACCCATCAAATGTAGCGATGATGGTATTTAAGGCAACTTCCGACTTTTTACAAGAAAAGAGAAATATTAATGAACAGAATAAAATAAGTAGGTTTGGTTTCATAGCTTATTCAATTAATGTAACTTACTCAAATATAATTAATTAAATATTAAATACTTTAAATAATATATATTTAATTAGTATAATTCAACCAGTGGGGAGCAGTCGAAGTAAGAGCATTTTCTAAATAATAGAGGTTGTCCTTTCGATAGAGCATGCGGAGGGCGGTGGGAAGCCCGTGAAAGAGAAATCTTTTACGAAAGACAGGGCGAAAATGCATGGCGTACAAGATTTCTCCTTACGCCAAAGCGCAGTCCCCCTCAGGTTCGTTCGAAAGGACACGGCGATTTTATGATTTCTCGTTAAATTAATTTACATAAATTTAATACTATAAAATCTACGTGTTTTGTAGATATATTTATATTTGACCCTGCAACCGGCTTTGGCAGAGTTTAATTGATTGACAGAAGCCATATTGCATAAACAAATTATAAATACAATATTTAACACCCCAAACTAATTAGCAAACCAAACACTTATTATGACAACAACTGATACTGAAACAACTGCAACAAGATCTTCTGCCTGGAAAGAACTTTGGTCGAAAGAAGACTGGTGGGCGGTTTGGCTTGGTTTGGGCATTGTGGCCCTGGCCTATATCTTTTACCTGTCGGGTTCCAGCATTTCGTGGATCGCGGTGTCGCCGGCCAAATGGTCTACCTTATCACAACTGACTGGACAGTTTGCTAAAAACGGCATCAAATACCTGGCCTTGCTGGTGGTATTATTGATACTCTTTACAATTGTGGTATCACGTATCGGTCAAAAACCAAAGGATTTTATCCCTGCATTTACTTTTGTTTTTGTTATCTCTACTATTGTTTATTCTCTTGGCAGCTGGGAACAGGCCAGTAAGTATACGCTTGAGCCGCCTTTGGTAGCACTTGGACTCGGCCTGCTTATCTCTAACCTGATCAAATTACCCCGCTGGCTTGATGCCGGTTTCAGGGTTGAGTTTTATATTAAACTGGGTATTATCCTGTTAGGAGCCACCCTGCCTTTTACATTGATACTATGGGCCGGACCGGTAGCCATTTTACAGGCTTCTATTGTGTCATTGGCTACGTTTCTTACTATTTTCTTTGTTGGCCGCAAATTAGGGCTTGACCGCCGTTTAGCAGCTGTTTTAGGTGCAGGCGGAGCCGTTTGCGGTGTGTCGGCATCAATAGCTATCGCCGGTTCTGTCAGGGCTAAAAAAGAACATCCGCCTGTGGCGATAAGCCTTGTGGTGATCTATGCCATCATTATGATCTTTGTATTACCGGTAGTTTGCCGCTTGCTTCAGTTACCGGCGGGCATTGGCGGTGCATGGATAGGCACATCAGAGTTTGCAGATGCTGCCGGTTTGGCCGCAGCGCAATCATACGGTGGTTTGGCAGGCAGCCATGGCATTGCCGGCTCGGCAGACCAGGCAGTTGCAGCCTATACCCTGATAAAAGTTATCGGCCGCGATATATGGATAGGCATCTGGGCATTTGCTTTAGCGCTGATATCGGTTACTTACTGGGAGCCGTCAGAAACTACCTCAAAAGTACAGGTTGGCCAGATCTGGACCCGTTTCCCTAAGTTCGTGATCGGCTTTTTAGTGGCTTCTATCTTAACGTCCATCATTATACACGGCAATACACTGGCCGAATACAACAAAGTAGTAAAGCCGGCACTTATAACCCCAATTACCGCCTTACGCACCTGGGCCTTTACCTTTAGCTTTTTCAGTATCGGTTTAACCACACGTTTCCGCGAATTGGCATCTGCCGGCAGTAAACCTGTAATAGCTTTTACCGTTGGTGTAATTGTGAACGTAGTTTTGGGCTATGTGCTATCGGTACTTGTTTTTGGCCATTACTGGTCTACCATAGTGACGCATTAATTATACATGAAGATATTTGATCTGCTTCAATCAGGTAATTCAGGACCGGTTTGCCGGGACTGCGTTCACTTTGAAAACGATCCGGCCATTATAGAAAAAACATATCCCGGGCTCGCTATCATGAGTTCGGGATATGCATCTGTGCGTGACTGCGATGGTATCTGCAACTTCAATGATCTTTACCTTTCGGCACATGACAGTTGCCCTAATTTTACAGCGAGGGCGGGTAAAGCCGATAGATAATTATAATCATCAAAATTTACAATCGGATAGCGTGAGATGTGCCCGAAGAGAGACTCGAACTCTCAATGGGCTGTACGAGTTCGAATCTCGTTCCGGACACATGCTGGCCGAGTTTAGCATACCATATACTGGTCGAAGTTTAGCAATAGCGTAAATCGTCTCGCTATGTTGCAAGCTTCCAGCTTGCGATAGTTAAGGTCGTATCAGTTTCGGTTCCCAAAGCCTATCAAGCAATATTTGTTCAAGTTCTTCTTTTGTAACGCTTTGCTCGGCGCAGAATTTTTTTAATTCTTCGTCATCTTCTATAGTTAATTTCCAAAGCTCGCCTAGTTTTTTAGCCAGCATATTTCTCTGCAAGCGCGTAGACAGCCAGTCCTTCAATTTATCCAACACCATATCTATTAGATAAAACAATACAAAGAATACCATGTGTTCTTTGAAAGGTGTTGGAAGCCATAGCTGCTTGTTAAAATAACTTTCTATAAAATTAGATGTATCTTCGAGTTTCCAAGCTAACCAGCCGCTAAAAAGCACGAAAGTGAACTTTAAAAAGTATCGTCCCAATGAAATATTCTTGACTTTACTCTGTATATCTTTTTGCAATTTTTCGATCTTAGCGCCTGTTTGTTGTCGTTGCTTTTCCACATCGATCTTTACGATAGATAAAAATTGATCGATTTCTTTTTTTATAGTTTCAAGTTGATCTACCGATGCTTTTACCTTATCATAGATATGAAATCTTTCATACAAATATTCCTGTTCATCTGCATAATCAAGAGTGTTCAGTTGAGTTTTGATCTCTGTAAGATCCTTGTAGTCGTTTAAATGCTTTAATAATTCGGGTGTTGTTGCCCAAAATTCTTTAGTTAGTTGCTCAAACTCCATTTCTTTACGATGCAAGAGCAAAATTGGCCCTCGAACAGTTGCTTCGTAGCGGTTATTACCGTAAAGCCAATACAAGTCTGTGACTACCTTCAACATGGTTTCGGCCGGGATCAAATTTTTATAAAACTCGTTAATTTGAAGATCTACTTCTATCATTGTTAGTTTAGCAGGTGGATTCATAATCAATAATTGAAATAAAAATAAAATTATTTATTAGATTGCTATTTTACAGGCCATGTTGATGGAACATAACTTCGGCTTGGGGTGTAATAAGTTTTAACTGGTGTCTATGCTTGAAAACTTCATGCTTATAATATTTTAGGTCGAGGTTTTAAACCGTATACTGGTCGAAGTTTAGCACAGCGTAACTTCGTCCAGATATGTTGCAAGCTTCCAGCTTGCGTTTATTTATTTGCAAGCAGAATGCTTGCAATATTTTAGCTCGAAGTTTTTAAACTTCGACCAGTATTGGGATTAGTTATGCAACAACTAAAGCTTTGGCGGAGAAACTGAAATTGATGCCCGAAGGTAACGTTGAGTTTTAACATTTTCCCAAACAATTAGCTTACGATCAAAAAGGCTCATTATTCTAATATCGCCGTCTTGTGAAATCACGATTCCGATGGAGCCTTCATTTTCGGCGCAATAAGTCATCATAGAACGATGCCTAGTTCCCAACTCTTGAGGATTCCGCTTTATTAAATTTGCATCCTTATATTCTGCATTAGGAGAATAATAAACTTCATTTGGTGGAGAAATATTTTCTATTACGGCGCCAAACCCCAATGTTTCTAACTTTTCGTTAAACACAATTAGACCGTCGACACAGGTTTGAGAGGCAATAAAGCGGATTGCCCCTTTTAACTCATTTGAAACTTCTTTTTTCCAAAACTCGACATTTATAAATAAATCAAAGTCATCTTTTGGAATCGTTTTGAGTCTACTAACTTTTCGTTTGATGTTTTCATATTGTAGAGATACTTTAACAAAACGGTTCATTGCGTAAAATAATCGTTTGTATACAAAAGGGTATTTAATATCGAGGTTTTTTTTGTCCTTTGTAATGAGTATTGCGCCGCCATGATGATACTTTCTAATTTGTATAAAAAGTCTAGAAAGTGTATCGCGCCAAACATTAAAAACCAATTCTTCAACCTCTTCATATTCTTCTTCCGGATAATTTTTTTTAAGAAACTGTTCAACATTTCGCAACGAGGACTTTGATTTTAACTCTAGTAAATCTGACAACTGGCCTATACCTAAAACGTCCAGAAAACTTTTTACCAGTATATGCTGGCGCAAAATACCAAGCAGTCGTCTGCCTCTTGTTACTGCTATAATACCTATACCTTGAATTGTTACTTGCAGTTCGCCAGGGAAAGCAGGCGCGCCATCTGATTCGTAGTTGATATAACTTTGATTATGAATTGCTTGATCGATTAAGCCGTGTATAAATAATTCCCCCGCCTCATCATAGTAAACTGCAATTGTAGTACTCCAAGGATCAGCTGCTTTTGAAATTTTTACAATGGATTTAGTGGTTAGAGGAATAGGCTCATTAAATGCTGTAAATTGCCAGTGATCAATAGGTTCTTCATCTAAATCGACTTCCTCGTTTTGTTCATCAGGATTGTAAAGGCAAACTGCAACTTGAGTTAGTTCTCCTTCTTCTGTTTGCATACTTGCGTAATACAGACAGTTAAATAAATCGGTCAGTAGAGTAGCTGAAGGTTTTGGCCGCTTAAAAGTTTTTAACCCCTTAAAATAATCGCTGACATATTTTGCAAGATCAGCAGGCTGGTCATGTTTAGGCATTGGTTGAGGATTTTTTAAAAGTAAAGAATTATTAACTAAAAGTCAAATTAGATATTTTAATTCGAATGACGTTTTGTCGCTAGTATTTTCGGTGTATTACAAATTTTCAACTTCAACCGGTGAATTCTCGTCCAATTATCCAGCCAATTATTCATCAGATCTAATGAATCTATATTATCTATATCCCCTTCATATTAAAAAATTGTAAAATAACCGTAAGTTTAGCCCACTAATTATTAACCGATAATTCTGCCAATTATACTATGCTTAAATTTTTTACATTACGCAATCTTGGTTTATTATTCATCATTGCGCTGCTTGCCTTTAAAGTTGAAGATACCCGCCATAAAAATGACGCTGCCCCAAAATGGGAGCAACTGTTTAACGGGAAAGATATGAGCGGCTGGACACCTAAGATCCGCTATCATGACCTGGGCGATGATTACAAAAACACCTTCAGGGTTGAAAACGGCTTGCTGGAAGTAAGGTATGATCAATATGACCAGTTTAATGAAACCTACGGGCACCTTTTTTATAAAAAGCCGTATTCTTATTATTTAATAGCAGCCGAATACCGTTTTGTTGGCGAACAATGCAAGGGCGGCCCCGGCTGGGCTTTCCGTAACAACGGCATCATGATCCACGGCCAGGCGCCCGAAACCATGAAGAAGGACCAGGATTTCCCAAATTCTATCGAAGTACAGCTATTAGGCGGAGGCGGCAACGGCGAACGCCCTACCGGTAATGTGTGTACACCGGGTACGCAATATGAGCGCGATGGCAAGGTTATTACCCAGCATTGTACAGATTCTAAATCGAAAACCTATAACGGCGATCAGTGGGTTAGGGTAGAGGCCCTGGTGCTTGGCGATTCGCTGGTGGTACATTATGTTAACGGCGAAGAAGTGATCCGTTATCAAAAACCGCAAAGCGACCCGGTTGCGGGCCAGCAGGAAGGTACTTTGCTAAAAAGCGGCAGTATCTCCATACAGGCCGAAAGTCATCCAACTGATTTCAGGAAAATTGAGATCATCGACCTGGAGAAATATGCCAAAGATCCCAAAAAACTAAACCAGGTTATCGCGCAGTTAATGTCGCAAAAAAGAGTAGCAGCCCAATAATAATAATACCACAGAAACAGTATAGATCATGTTTAAAGTAATCATCAGCCTTTTCTCGGCCCTTTTTGCTTTCTTTAGCTCAGGGTTTTTCTTCAACAAGCCCAAAGCCGAATTTGATAACCCACCCGAACTGACCATCACCCGGTTTACCGGACCTGAAATTACCCCAAGCCCGGCCTGCCTGGCAGTAGCCCCAACAGGCGAGGTGTTTGTGGGCGTGGATATGATAGGCTCTTTGGGTAAGGACCCGGGCAAGGGCCGTATCATGAAACTGATAGATACCGATCATGACGGCAAGCCTGATAAACAAACCGAATTTGCAGCGGTTGATAATCCCCGCGGTATTATTGTAAGCGGTGACAAGGTTTATGTATTACATACCACGTTTTCAAAAGAAACCAAAAAAGCTACCGGCATGGCGCTGGTTGTTTTTGAAGATAAGAATGGCGACGGCGTGGCAGACGGACCGGAACAACCGCTGATAGAAAATTTTAGTAACACAAGGTACCTGCAGGAGCGCGGTACAGATCATGCTACCAACGGTATCCGCATGGGTATTGATGGCTGGATCTATGTGGGCGTGGGCGATTTTGGCTTCCATGACGCTGTTGACCGCAGCGGTAAAAAACTAACCATGCTTGGCGGTGGCGTGGTACGTGTGCGTCCTGATGGTACCGGAATGGAAATTTATATGCACGGTACCCGTAACGTTTACGATATTGCCATCGACCCCTTTATGAACATCTTCTCGCGCGAGAATACCAACGACGGCGGGGGATGGAACATACGCTTCTCGCATTTTATCCAGTCGGGCGAGTATGGTTACCCGCTGTTGTTCCAGCATTTTACAGATGAAATTATACCGGCCCTGGTTGACGTGGGCGGAGGCTCAGGCACCGGGTCATTATATATGGATGAGCCTACCTGGCCTGCAAAATATAACAAAGTGCCCATGATGGCCGACTGGGGTCGCAGTATGCTTTATATTCACCGCGTTACGCCCGACGGACCTACGTTTACACAAAAGGATGAAGAATTTATCCAGCTGCCGCAAATTACCGATCTGGATGTTGACGGCTCGGGCAGGTTGTATTTATCTGCCTGGGATGGTGCCGGTTACAGCGGCAGCCCCGGCAAGGGCTATGTGGTAAGGGTAGTACCCAACGACTGGAAATACGTACCGTTTCCGGATCTGCCAAAAATGTCTGAAAAGAAACTGGCAGAAGTGTTGAAGTCGGCAAGTGCTGTAGCGCGTTTAAATGCGTCGCAAGAGCTGTTAAAACGCCCGGCAAAAACGGCTGCCGCTGTCGCCTTAAAAATTGCGGAAGATAAAAGCCTGAGCTTAGAAAGCCGCGTGGCCGGGTTCTATACCTATGCACAGGCTGCAGGCCAAAGCAGTATACCAACCCTGGTAAACTTTACCAAAGAGCCCGCCATGCATGAGTTTGCACTCCGGATATTAGCAGACCGCAAAGAATGGGCGCCCCATGTTTCCATTGAACCATTTTTAGCCGGACTGAAAGACCCCGACCTGCGTGTACAGGCAGCCGCGATTATAGGGCTTGGCCGTTTAGGCTATCCGGCGGCTATCCCTGCCTTGCTGCAGACCAAAGTGCCCGCGTCATTTGTTGCCCCGGGTAAAGACGTAGCCGAAGGGCCGCACGCCACACCAAATTCGCCGATCATTATTCCGCACCTTGCTGTACGTGCTCTGCTGGCTTTAAATGCTACTGATGCCTGCGTGGCCGCAATTGGTACAGAAAACTCAACGCTGGCTTTATGGGCATTGCGTTATATGCATAACCAAACTGCCGTTAACGGTTTAATTGCCGCCTATAAAAATACTGGTGATGTCAATTTAAAACACGAATTATTAGGCAACATAGCACGCCTTTACCGCGAAGAAGCGCCTTACGATGCTTCATGGTGGTGGGGCACACGCCCTGATGCACCCGGCCCGTATTATAATGCAATTACCTGGGACGGATCAGCAGCTATAGAAGCTTTTTTGAAAGGGGAGTGGGATAAGGCCGATGCCGGCGGAAAAGAATACATATCTTACTTAAATACCCGTGATAGAATGGGTATTGCCGCCTTTGGCGTAGAAGAAAAGCCTGTTGTTGCAGAAGCTCCAAAGGTCGACCTTGACAAAGTAAAAAGTATAAAGGGTCAGGTAGGTAAATCTTCTATCGAAGATGTTATGCTGGCCATAGCTAAGATAGAGGGCGATCCGGTAGTAGGCAAGGCGCTGTTTAGCCGCCAGGGTTGCATTAATTGCCACACCTTAGACAAAAGCGAGAAACCTAAGGGACCTTTTATGGGCCAGATAGGGTCTATTATGAACCGTGAACAAATAGCCGAATCTATTTTAAAACCCAGCGCGTCAATATCGCAAGGCTTTGCAACAAACGTGATCAGCGCGAAGGGTAATAAAAACTATATGGGTTTTGTTACGGCAGAAAGCGCCGAGCGCTTAGTTATGCGTGATCTCACAGGTACAGTGTTTACCGTTAACAAAAGCGATATCATCAATCGTAAGGAACTGGAAACCTCCATGATGCCGGTAGGGCTTGCCAACGCGTTGTCGTACGAAGAAATGGCATCCCTGGTAAATTTCTTATCGAAACAGAAAAAGTAATAAAATGATATTTGAATCGGCCCATCCACTAAATGTGGATGGGCTTTTTCGTGTACTTACAAATCCGGCGAATCTGTAATGCGCCAAAGTAAGGTTAAACAAGAAATGGTTTATGCAAACAATTCCGTCACCGGTTTACCCAAGCCATCCGGGGTTGTGTAAAAGGGGCGTTTCTCCACTACATAATGCGTATCGGGCGCTATTCCCAGTGCATGATAAATGCTTTGGTGAACCTGGTCTATCACTATCGGGTTTTCAATGGTTTTACATGGGCGTTCGTCTGCTGTTTTGCCGTAAACGCTGCCTTTTTTAATGCCGCCTCCAAACATCAGCATAGAAACACCATCGGTAAAGTGACGGTGCATGCCGTAGTTTTTAATATCCTGTATAACATCAGGCTGCTGTACCTGCTCAGGCACCTTGGCATCAGGGCGGCCCTCAACCATCATATCACGGCTAAATTCGGTGGCTAAAATAACCAGCGTTCTGTTCAGTCGTCCGTTGCGTTCAAGGTCTTTTATCAGCTGCGCTACAGGTCCGTCTATTTGTTTTTTCATGTCGATGAGGCGGGTATAGCCATTGTCGTGCGTGTCCCAGTTTTTAAACGGTTCGTATTCGGTGGTAACGCTGATAAACCGGGCACCTTGCTCGGTTAACCGGCGCGCCATCAGGCAACCCAACCCAAATTTACCGGTGTTGTATATATCATAACTCTCTTTAGGTTCTAAACTCAGGTCAAAAGCTTTAGCCTCCGGCGATCGTAACAACATATACGCCTGCTCCATTGACCTTTTTAGCGATTCTTTTTGATAATCGCTGCCAAATTCGCCCATCGGGCTTTTGCTGATCAGGTCATTGTACAATTGGTTTCGTTTCTCAAACCTTGAGGACGACATACCTACCGGCGGGCGTACACTTTCTAAGCCGGATGATGGATCAGGCACCACGAACGGACCAAATTCATTACCTAAAAATCCTGCCGTGTGGAAAGCCTTCAGTTCCTGGCCTTCGCCCACGTTGAAGCGCTGGCCAATATCAATGAACGCCGGGATCACGGGGTTTACCGGCCCTAACTCTTTGGCTATCCACGAACCAATGTGCGGTGCTGCTACAGATTGTGGTGGTTTATAACAGGTATGCCAGTGATATTGATGCCTGGAATGCAGGATAGAACCCATATCTGCCGCTACATATGAACGGATCAGCGTGCCTTTATCCATCACTTTCCCGATTGATTGTAACCCCTCAGAAAAATGTATACCGTCTAAAATCGTCGGCATAGATTTAAACGTGCTTAATACGCTGTTAGCCTGCATGCCTTTTGTAAACGGCGTATATTTTTTAGGGTCGAACGTATCGGTATGCGCCATGCCACCGGCCATCCAAAGTAAAATTACGGTATCTGCTGTCGAGTGAAGGCTTTTGCGATTACATGATGACAAAAAAGTACTGAGCGGAACGCTGCCTGCCATAGCGGCCAATGTTGCCGCGCTTGTGTTCTTTAAAAAATCACGTCTGTTCCAGTTCATTTTTTATGAGTTAATGATAAAACATTTAATAGCTAAGAGATAATTTGAAATTCGGGTAATAATACCACCGCCCAAAAGAAATCCTGTATGGCGGCTACACCAGGTGATTTGCCCAGCGCTTTTTTTGCCAGTGCAAACTCTTTCGCTGTCGGTTCACGGGCCAACGCTCTTTGATAGATCTCCCTGATCAGCAAATCGGGGTCACTAAACTTTGTTTTCCATTGTTGAGCGCCCCGCTTCAGCACGTCGTTAAACATACTTCCGTTAGTCAATTCCAGCGCCTGCAGCAAATTAGCCTGCGAATCACGGCTGGTAGCCACCGTCTCGCGGTTCGGCCGGCCCAGCGCGGTTAAATAATTATTATTGGCTACAAGCGATGCCCGTATAAATGTAGGCTTTGCAGCATGCGTAAAGGGATTGTACTTTAAGTTGGAATCTGCAAACATGGGGTAAATAATGCTGCTTACGGCATCGGTAAATTGTTCGGCCGACATCCGCCTCCGCAGCATCCCTTTAAATTTGTAGTCAGGATTACTGATGAGCGCTACTTCCTTAAACCCTACTGATGGTAACTGGTAAGTTTTTGAGGTTGCTATCTGGTAGATCAGGTCTTTCAGATCGGCTTTATTGGCAGAAAAATTAAATGCCAGCCAATCCAGCAAGTCCTGGTCCCAGGGGGCATTGTCCATAACGTCTACCGGCTCAACCATTCCGCGCCCCATCATTTGCGCCCATATGCGGTTTACCATAGTGCGATACAAACGACCATCCTGCGGTTTTAGCAGGTTTTCGGCCAGCTGCCTCCGCTTTTCAGTTACCGGGGCCTTGCTGGTTATGGTGCCCAATTGTGCCCATAACATTTTAGGGTCAACGTATTTTCCGGTGGGTTTATCGCAGCGATTTACCTCTAAGGTGGTATCCGCAAATATATTGGCAAAGCCATAAGCATCGTTCAGTTTCCAATCACTGATGAAACTATTGTGGCACGAGGTACATTTTAAGTTAAGCCCTAAGAATACCTGCGATACATTTTGCGCAGCCTGCATTTCTGTGCGCTGGCTTGAATTGACCACGCCGCGCCACTGTATACCTGCTATAAAACCTTTTGAAGCATCTGTAGGATTGATCAGTTCCGTTACTATCTGATTGTAGGACTTATTACTTTTCAAAGATTTATATAACCAGTCAGTAATATCAAATCTTCCGCCGGTGATATAGCCTGTGCCCGTATAATCGTTTCTTAAGATATCATTCCAAAAGCTAAGCCAGTGCTGGGCGTAGTCGTCGTCCCGGTTTAGTAAAGCCTTCACCCAAATAGCTCTTTTATCGGGTCGTGGATCTTTTTCAAATTTGTCCAGATCGGCAGGGCTGGGCAGTAGCCCAACAATGTCCAGGAAGATTCGCCGCAAATACAACCGGTCATCTACAGGTTTTACCCATTGGATCTTGTTTTTACTAAAATACTGGTTGGTCCAAAGGTCGATAGGGTTGGAGAGGCCTGCGGTGGCCACAGGAAGTGCAGGGTTGCGGGGCTCCAGTTTGGCTACACGGAAAAGACTTGCCTGACTGCCATCTTCAGGCCATGGCGCGCCTTTATTTATCCAGAATTTGATGATGGCGATATCCCTGTCAGCAAGCTTTTTGCCTTTTGCGGGCATAACATCTTTATCATCCGCAGGCAGAGAGATACGGTGGAACAATTCACTTTCAGCAGCGTTGCCGGCTACGATCACCGGGCCGTCTTCGCCGCCTTTAAAGGCCAGGTGCTTGCCATCAAGGCGCAAGCCGCCCTTCATCTTTTCCGCGCTGTGACATTTATAACAATTATGCGCTAAGATGGCCCGTACGTCGGTATTCAATTCAATTTCTTGTTTTTTGGTTAGTTTGGCAGTATCAGATCCTAATGATGCCATGTTGAATTTAGCCGCCGAGGCGGGTGCATAGTCTTTATCCCAGGGCAGGGTACTTGATAAATAATCGTCGCCATGTGTAAGGCTCGCGCCAAAATGACCGGCTACGGCAACGCCAAATGCCGTGATAAATAATACCGCCCGGTAGGCCAGGATACTGCCCTTGCCTTTGCGGATAAAATAAAGCAGGACCAGCACAATCAGGCTAAGCCCCGCGGTAATTAAACCGGTCCACTGGTGTATAGTGAGGGTGTTGCCGCTGTATTCGCCATGGCTGTATAACAACCAACCAAGAAACGCAGAGATCAGCGCGGAAACCGCGCCGGTAATGAGCAATACGTTGATCCCCGGGCGAAACTTTGAATGGTAATTTTTTACGGTAAAAAGCTCCAATAGCGCAGCCAGCAGCAATAAACTTACCGGGAAATGCACTGCCAGCGGATGCAAACGACCCAAAAACTCCCAAAGCCAGAATGCCTTGTGTGACTCCATATAAAAATTGTTAGATATTTTTTAATTGGTTTAAAAGCAGTCAAACCTTGGCATATGCTGTTAGAATATCTCTACGCTTAGGCCAGCGGAATGATTGGATTTGTCAATAATACAACAAACTAAACGTTTTGTATAATTTAGGATCGCTTTTACTGATCGCTTAATCTCTGTTATCGTTCTGAAACAAAAGTATTTGACAACATGGATAACTAAAATAGATTATTTGATATAATTTATGGACTATTTGATATGATTCCTTACCCCCGCACCTGATAGTGCAAGCTCAATGACCGCTATTGAAGTTCTGCTTAAAAGTTTCCTGTCAGACAGTACAGGATGCCATAAATTACTTTAATGTTTATTATTGTAAGTTCAATTAAAAAGTGCTTTAAACTCACAGTTGAAGGCGACTTTAACCTAATTAATACAGTCTAATTATTTAATAGTAATGCGCGTTAACGTTTAAAAATCGTTAAATTAGTATTGCCAATTTAAAAATGCCCCTAAAAGCTATTCATACTGATCAGGAGAAAATTCAGCTTACAAAACTCAAAGCTGGTGAAGAGGCTGCGTTTGATTATTTCTATAAAAACTATAGTTTGATCATTTACAGAAGATTATTAAGATTGGTTAAGATCGACATCATTGCGGATGATCTTCTGCAAAATATATTCATCAGGTTATGGGATAAGCGGCATCTCATTGATCCGGAACGACCATTAAAAGCATATCTTCTGCAAATAACCCAAAACATGGTGATGGACTTTTATCGTGGGGTTGCGCGCGAAAAAAGATTACAATCAGACCTGAAACATCACTTAACAGAAATTTCAGACGACACCGAAGAAAGCCTGATCTTTAAAGAAACCAACCAATTGCTTCAACAGGCAATTGATCATTTACCGGACCAGCAACGTATGGTTTTTACACTTTGTAAAATAGAGGGAAAAAGCTATGACGAGGTTAGTGAATTGTTAGGGATATCCACATCTACCGTAAACGGCCATATTGTTAAAGGCAGCAGAAAAGTCAGGTCATTTTTGTTCAGTACGCATAAAATATTCCTTATTAGCACAACAACAGCAGCCTTAAGCAGCTTAATTAAAATTATTTAATTTTTTTTTCAGCCCGGATAGATGGCAGGCAATCCACAAGCGTATTAGTAGTAAATACCGATCGCAAAATGGAAACCAGCCTGCATCAGCTTTATCAAAAGTTTATTAGCAATACCTGTAATGAGGATGAGCTGGACGCTCTGTTTCATTATTTTAAAACAACTGATAGCGCTGTTTTGCGCGAGCTTGTTGCTGCCGAGCTTGAAAAGGAAGTTGAGGAACCACTGCCCTCTGATAACGAAGTTGAAAAATTAGAAGCGATCCATAAGCAAATTAAACAGCAATTAAGTTCAAGAACAACCAAGCCATCAAAAATATTTTATCGTATAGCCGCCGCGGCTATACTGATCATTTCACTATCTGTTGCAGGCTTGTATGTTATGCAAAGCAAAAAACCGCAAACTGATACAATTGCTGCGGTAAAAACAACGCCCATCGGCCCGGGGCATAAACAAGCTACGCTTACCCTGGCCAATGGCAAAAAGATCCTGGTTACAAATTCGGTTTCGGGGCTGATAGCTTTGCAGGGCAATACATCCATAGCCATTAACAAAGGCATCGGCATTAAATATTCGCCCCGCCTTTCAAAAAATCTTTTAAAGACATCGTATAATACACTTGAAACCGCCCGTGGAGAACAATCACCTTATCCTTTGATCTTGTCTGATGGCACGAAGGTTTGGCTGAATGCCGCGTCGTCTATTACATTTCCAACAGCCTTTACAGGCAATGAGCGTATAGTTAAAGTTGCCGGCGAGGCCTATTTTGAGGTAACCCATGATAAATTACACCCGTTTAAAGTAATTTCTGACAAGCAGGAAATAGCAGTACTGGGTACTCACTTTAACATCAAAAGCTACCCTGATGATCAGACCATCAGCACAACACTTTTGGAAGGCAGCGTAAAGGTAAGAGATCTTTCATCGGGCCAATCCGGCGTTTTAAAACCCGGGCAGCAGTCAAATTTAGACCGTACAAACCGGAAGATAGCTATCTCGACAGTAAATATCGAGGAGATCGTTGCCTGGAAAAACGGCTTTTTTGTATTCGACAATCAAAACATATCCAACATTATGCAGGCCATGAGCCGCTGGTATGATGTTGATGTAAAATTTAAACATCCAAACAATAACGAAAGATTTGGGGGTACGTTTTCACGCTCAACCAATCTGCCTGATATTTTAAACAGTCTTGAAAAAATCGGGAAGGTCCATTTTGAAATAGACAAGCGAAAAATAATTGTAAGCGATTAAGGCTTAAACCATATCACATCCTTTAATAAACCGAAAAATACAACAAACAAAACATTAAACTCAAAAAAACGAAAGGAGTAAATTATAGAAAGAAAAAAACTTAATCCACTGGGATTACCAAAACCAGGAACGTTGGAAGCGCTCCTGGCTTGTCAGTCATGATAGGCTGAATCAGGTAATTAATTATTGAAGCGAACCAATAAAGAACCATTAACCTAATAATCAAATGTACAAAAAATTTACTGAATTATTTTTCAGGAGGGATTTCTATGCAATACCCAATCTGATCTTAAAGATGAAAATAACTTGCGTCCTTCTATTTGTCGTGCTACTGCAGATCCAGGCAAAAAGTGTTGCCCAAAAGGTTAACCTGTCAGTAAAAGACGCGTCGTTATCCACCGTGATATCGAAAATAAAACAACAAACAGACTACGATTTTATTTATAACAACGAAACCGTTGAAGGTGCTAAACCTATTACGGTAAATGCCAAAAACCTTGACCTGAAAAGCATGCTTGACCGCTGCTTTAAGGAACAGCCTTTTGAATACGAGGTTATAAATAAAGTAATAGTACTAACCCGGAAAAAACAACGCCCGTCAGAAATTGAAATTTTAATGCCCGGTATAATAGTCCCGGCGCAAAAAGTATCAGGTACGGTTAAAGATGCCGCTACCGGAGAGACCCTGATCGGGGTATCCATCGGCGTTGAAGGCACAACCACAGGTACCAATACCGATAATAACGGTAACTTCAGTTTAACTGTGCCTTCGGCAGCATCAGTATTGGTGTTTTCTTACCTTGGTTATGAAACCCAAAAGGTAACCGTAAATGATCAAGCCACATTAGACATCAAATTGGTAAAGGCTGAAAACAAGCTGAGCGATGTAGTGGTTGTAGGTTACGGTACAAGGGCAAAAGGCGCCATAACCGGTGCCATATCAACCGTTAAAAGTGATGTGTTTGAAAGCCGCCCCGAAAACAACGTGTTTGACGCTTTGCAGGGGGCTGTTCCCGGGGTTACCATTACCCGGAAAAGCGGGCAGCCAGGTAACCAGGGATATAATTTGCAAGTACGGGGTTATTCGTCTATCAACGGTAATGTGCCCCTGGTACTTATTGATGGTATTCCCGGAGATTTTGGAACACTGAATCCTAATGATATCAGTGAGATTTCCGTGCTAAAAGATGCGGCGGCAGCCATATACGGAGCCCGTGCGGCTGACGGAGTAATTATTGTTACTACTAAAAAAGGTAAAAAAGGCGCACCTGTAGTCCAATATTCGGCAAATGTCGGGCTTAAAACCCCTGCCTATCTTAAAAAGATGATGAATACACTGCAGTTTGCTCATTTTTTGAGCGATGGGTTAGTAAATGCAGGTGTTCCGGGATTCCCGCAATCTGTATTTGACAATATTCAGAACAATGCAGCGCCCGACCTGACAAAGGGCTGGAATTATGGTTTACCTTCTTATCCCTCTTTTTATGGTTATACTGATTGGAATAAAGTGATTTACAAAAATTCCATTCAGCAACTGCATAACATATCTGTTTCGGGCGGTGGCGACAACAATAATTATCTGATCTCTGCCGGGTATAATCGGGATAACGGAAGTTTCAATTACGGTGTCAACTATTCTGACAGGTATAACCTGCGGCTTAACTATGACATTCGTCCTTTTAAAAACCTGAGCGTTGAAACCCGCACCAGTCTTGAAAAAACCGAAACCAAAGATCCGACCATGATTGGTAACGCGCTGCCTAATGTGGTAAGACAATTTCCTTATGCGCCCGTATATAACCAGGTTGGTGAATTTTATGGCTATCAGGGATATGAAAACCCGGCACAATCGCTCTCTGAAGGTGGCGAACATACCTTTGATTTTTCGCGGATCAATACCAACTTCAAGGCAGATTACCATGTTATAGATGGATTGACCCTTACCGGCCAGGCTGCTATCAGGCTTGATTTCTCTGATGATAATGCCATTACCAAAACATTTACCAGGTATAATTATGTGGGAGCGGTACAAGATATCCGGAACACACCTAATTCTGCTACGTACAAAAACAGTCAAACAAATTACAGGCTTTACCAGGTTTATGCGGATTATAACAAGCAATTTGGATCTGACCATAAAATAAACCTGACTGTTGGAACTTCATTGGAACAAACCAACGATAAGGGACAGAGCGTAACCGGTTATAATTTCCCGGGTAACCAAATCTTTACTTTAAACCTGGCAGACAAAACAAGCGCTGCATTTATTAATTATACAGGAAATCTAAGTGACGAAACGTTAAATTCATACTTTGGAAGATTTAGCTATTCTTACAAAGAAAAGCTGATTATTGATGTAACGGGACCTGCGGATGGTAGTTCTAAATTCTCTCCCGATAAACGCTGGAGTTCTTTATTCCCATCAGTCGCATTGGCTTATAATTTATCCAGCGAAAACTTTATCAAAAAACTTGACTTTTTTGATCAGCTAAAAATACGGGCGTCGTGGGGTAAAATGGGTAACCAGGATATCACCAGTTTAGGGCTTTTTGACTATATTCCATTAATTACTGTACCAACGCTCAATCCTAACAATAACAATAATCCATATATCTACCCTTTGGGTTCGCCAAATGTCAGCGTACCGGGCGCAGCGGCCAATCCTGCGTCAGCTAACCGTACATGGGAAACCATCGAGAACAAGAACATTGGTTTAGATGTACAAATACTGAGATCACGCCTTACTTTCTCATTTGACTATTTTAACAAAACTAACAATGACATGCTGGTTAATATAGCGGTACCCGCAACTTACGGCGGTACTGCACCTACCTCTAACCAGGGTAAGCTGGCTACAAAAGGATTTGAAACTACGATAAACTGGAAGGATCATATTAATGATTTCAGGTATAGCATTGCCGTGCAATTAAGCGATAATACCAATAAACTTGTCGCATTGGCAAATACAGATAGCTATTCTGAAGGAAAAAATCAATTCAGGCAAGGATACCCCATCAATTCATACTTCGGCTATGTGTATGATGGTATAATTAAAACACAGGCCCAATTAGATAATTATAAAAAATTACAGGGGGTGCCGGCACACGTAGCTATCGGCGATGTAATGTATAAAGATGTTGATGGGGATGGAAAACTGACCGAGTTTGGCGATAAATCAAAGGGGCTTAACGGTGATATGGTTTATCTTGGCAACGCTAATCCACGCTATACCTATTCATCAAACATCAATTTAGGGTATAAGCAATTTGACCTTAGTATTTTCATACAAGGTGTTGGTAAACGTAACATACAGTACGGTGGTCCTTTAGCTACGCCGAACGCTTTCTTTTGGCCAACATTAGCTTACTATTATAACAAAACCTATTCGGCTGCTAACCCTAACGCTCAATATCCGCGTTATTTACCCGGAAGTGTTGGGTTTGATGACGTGAGGGGATACGATTACCATACGTCTTCACTTACCATGCAAAATGATGCTTACCTGAGGTTTAAGGTAATCACTTTGTCCTATACGCTACCGGCATCTGTTATAAATGCTGTCAAAATAAAATCTGCTCGCATCTATTTCAGCGGTCAGGATCTGTTCACGATCTCAAAAGGTACGCTTGGCGGCAATTATGATCCGGAGGATGGTAATATGGATGAAAGCACTTATCCTTTTAACAAGGTTTATTCATTGGGCTTAGATATAAAATTTTAAACAGAATGACCATGAAATCAAATAAGATATTATATAACACAACTTTATTCAAGGTGTATGCGGCTACGATGATGATCATTGTAACCGTGTGCTGGACAAGTTGCAAAAAACAACTTAACCTTATTTCCCAGGATTCAATTACCGACGCTACATTCTGGAAAACATCTGGCGATTTTAAATTGGCCGCCAATAACCTGTACAATGGATTGGACAGATTTGGCTTTGAAGATACGCAGTCGGACATCGCCTACAATAATCCTAACACCGTCAGCAACGGGCAACTCCAGGTTTCTGAAACATCAAGCACCTGGACAAACAGCTATACATTTATCAGGGCATGTAATAATATATTGGCGCATGGTGCGTCATTTACCGACGCCGATACTAAAAAATATGTAGCCGAGGCCAAATTTTTCCGCGCCTGGTACTACTGGAAACTGATGGAATTATACGGCGGCGTACCATTAATTACAACTGTGTTGGGTACTAATGACCCGGCTTTGTTTACGCCAAGGTCAACCCAGTCGCAAACTGCCGATTTTATATTAAAAGACCTTAATGATGCCGTTGCGGATCTGCCTATACAATCAGACCTGTCAAGCCCGGATATTGGCCGCATTACCAAAGGGGCCGCGTTGTCTTTAGCTGCCAGGGTGGCTTTATATGAAGGTACATGGGAAAAGTACAGGGGGCAGGCAGATGCCACTACCTATTTAACTGCTGCTATAACCGCCTCAAGCGCGGTAATAAACAGCGGTACTTACGCTTTGTACACCGGCAGCGGGGCGCAAAGCTACCGGTACAATTTCATTGAGGCGGGCGATGACTCTAAAGAATGTATTCTTGACCGCAGGTATGCCAGGAATATTATAGGCCATGACATGCCTTATGAATATGACGGTACCGGTTATAACCCAACCAAGAAATTGGCAGATCTGTATTTAGATACTGCCGGGGTGCCAATTACCAGCCCGGGTACTGTATTTAAAGGTTATGCGACGATGATATCCGAGTTTCAGCAACGCGACCCGAGAATGACAATGACAATGATCATCCCCGGTACACTAACCAATCGCGTATTTTTTGCGACAACCAAGGTTGCTAATTATCCCGATAAACCGCAGCGTAACCCAAATACAGGGTATATATTGTATAAATATATGTCAGAAGATCCTATCGCCAATAACTCCGGCGCGTTAGGGGATGCCAGTTTGTTCGATTATGATAAGCATCTTATCCGTTATGCTGAAGTATTGTTGATATATGCCGAGGCTACGTTTGAAAAAAATGGCTCAATTGGAGATGCGGACCTTAACTTGTCTATCAACAAAATTCGCGACCGGGTTAATATGCCGCATTTAACCAATGCTTTTGTAGGGGCTCATAGTTTGGATATGCTGACAGAGATCCGCAGGGAAAGAACCGTTGAACTTGCATTAGAAGGGTTTCGTTATGATGACGTAAGGCGTTGGAAAACCGCAGAAACCGAGTTCCCGCAGGATATTAAGGGGGTTAAAATCAAGGGGTCGACCTGGCAAACTTACCCGCTATACAGTCAGGCAGTGTATCAAAGTAAAACGGATGCTAACGGATTTATGATAGCTGAAACCGGCCGTACCTTTGATCCGAATAAAAATTATTTACAGCCATTACCAACTAAAGAGGTTGCCTTTTACCAGGCAAGTGGGCATACGCTTACGCAAAACCCCGGCTGGTAAACTTAATATTGCACCTGCTAAATGTATAATAATTGAAATTTAAAAATGAAGAGAATCCGCTATCAAAGGCGGATTCTCTATTATTATATTTATAAAATTTAAAGTTAAAAAGATGGCCTGTAAAAGCTTAAAATATGTATTTGATATTCATGTTCGATTAGCAATTATGCTGTCGGTTTTTTTTGTTATTCTTTTCAGTTTAAGCACAACTGCCCAGCAAGTACCGGCAGGTACCATTAACCGTAAATTGGTAGTAACCCGCCATAACATTAAAATATCAACTATAAAAAGTGATGGGCCAACCCAGGTAGGCAACGGGCATTTTGCTTATAATTTTGACATCACAGGGATGCAGACATTTAACCAATCATTCACCACGATGGCTGATTGGGGCTGGCATAGTTTCCCATTGCCGGCAGGAACTACAGCTGCTTCGTTTGAAAAAACCTTAGTAAATACTTATGGCCGGATGGTTCCGTACGATCTGCCAAACGAAAGTCAGAAACAATTGTCTGACTGGGTTGAGGGCAACCCGCATAAGTTTAATTTGGGCCGGATTGGCTTGTTGATCAAAAAGAAAGATGGAACTACCGCTGTGATCACAGACTTAACTCATGCAAGCCAAAACATCAATTTATGGTCCGGAATTGTTGAAAGCAGTTTTGAAGTTGAAGGGCACAAAGTAAAAGTTATCACCGTTTGCGGCGACAAAGATATACTGGGTTTTAAAATAGTATCTGACTTGTTGAAAGATGGACGGCTTAGTGTTTTTGTTGAATTTCCGTATGCGGCAAAAGGTTCTGTTGGCAACGGATCTGATTATGATAGCCCATTAGCACATCAAACAGAAATGCTGACAAAAGGCAGCAATACTATTGTTTTTAAACGTATTGTTGACAGTACCAAATATTCTGTAGCCTGTAAATGGACAGGTAGCACCAGGGTTATTAAAGAAAAGGCTCACCGTTATTTAATTTTAGCTAAAACAGGCAGTACGCAGGCAGAATACGTTTTCAATTTTTCATCTACCTCGGCTGACTACAACGTACCGACATTTGCGTTACTGCAACTACAAAGCGATTCGCGTTGGCCGGCGTTTTGGAAAAGCGGGGCGGCTGTTGATCTTTCAGAAAGCAAAGATCAGCGTTGGTTTGAACTGGAAAGGCGGATCGTACTGTCTCAGTACGATATGATGATCAATGCCGGTGGAAATTACCCTCCCGGCGAATCGGGTTTGGTAACCAATAACTGGTATAACAGGTTCCATTACGAAATGTATTGGTGGCATGAAGCCCATTACGCACTTTGGGACAGATGGGATATCCTTGATCGCAGCCTCCATGTTTATGCAGATAATCTTAAAAGGTCTGAAGATCGGGCTAAAAGCCAGGGCTATGAAGGTGCCCGGTGGCCAAAATGTACCGGGCCTAACGGCACCGAATGGCCTCACCCTATACATGCCTGGTTAATCTGGCAGCAACCACATCCTATTTTCTTTGCTGATTTAGACTACAGGGCACACCCCAACAAAAATACGTTGCTAAAATGGAGGGACATTGTTGGCGCATCCGCCGATTTTATGGCTTCTTACGCCCACTATGACAGTGTACGGAATAAATTTGTTTTAGGGCCACCGTTATATGTAGTTTCAGAAAATAACGACCCCAAAACCACTATTAATCCAATGTTTGAATTGGCCTACTGGCGTTTTGGACTTGCCACTGCACAAAAATGGTTTGCGGATTTAAAGTTACCGGAGAATCCAAAATGGAAATCAGTACAGGAGAATTTAGCGCCGATGCCCGTGCAGGATGGTTTATATGTATCCTGGGAAAATATTCAAAACATGTGGACCAAATATAATTATGAGCACCCTGGACTGACAGGAGCTTTTGGCATGTTGCCCGGTAACGGTGTGGATACCGGCATAATGGACAAGACATTTAAAAAGGTACAATCAGTTTGGCGATATGATGGAATGTGGGGCTGGGATTTTGGCCTGTTAGCCATGACTGCCGCGCGCTTAGGACGTCCGGACGATGCTGTGAATATTTTGCTTGACAAATCTCCAAAGTTTGGATTCGATGAGCATGGCTATATAGGTGGCGGGAACCCTTATCCGTATTTTCCGTCAAACGGCAGCCTGCTTTATGCCGTAGCCATGATGACTGCCGGTTGGGATGGCGATAAAGGGGTAAAAGAACCGGGCTGGCCAACTGATGGATCATGGAAAATTAAATGGGAAAGCTTAAAAAAAGCTCCCTAATAATATAAAGTGCCTGTTTTAAAAAATCAGCAGTGTAGCTGTAAACTAATTAATAATAATTCAAATGAGATTCAGATCAACAGTTCAATTAATCACGCTTTTATTGATCGCATTTTTTAGCGCTAAAGGGCAAGGTGGCCTTTCAGGTAAGGTAACAACACTGATGGGCCATCGTTTCCTTACATTTAACACGGTTATCCGGGTAAACCAGATAGAGGTGGCCCGAAACAGGAATGTAGGAGAAGACGAACGTAAGGACCATACACCCCAAAGGGTTATAGCTTTCAGGAAAGCTATTGCCGATGCCATCCCCGATGCAAAAATTACCTGGTCTTTTAGCTGGCTGGCATTGAATGATACCACTGCGGATTACAGGGAGATAAGAAGACTGGTGGTGGGCTATCACCGCCAATATGGTGATGATATTACCTTTATCCCCGGTGCATATTTTGCTAACGCGTACAATACCACCGACCAGGTTAATAAAGACCTGCATGATGCTTTGCAAATCATTCAAAAAATGGTAGGCGGCGGATATCGCCCTTTAAGTATAGTTGCCGGATTTATGTCTTCAGAAAACCAGCAATATTTGGCCGAAAAAGAAAATATACATGTTTGCCAGGGAAATATCTGGAGCCAGTTCAGTATTGACAACCAGGATGGTGATGGGTCTGTTTGTTATCCTTATTATCCTTCAACAGAGCATTTTTGCAAACCGGCTCAAAACAAAAATGATTTTATAGATTGTGTTAATTTAGATGGCTGGACAGTTGATTTCCTTGCCGGCAGAAGAAAAGGGTTTGAAGGTGGCTTTAACAGCCGCATGGGAGTAGGGCCGATAGAAACTGTTTATAAATATGGAAAGGAAAAGGGATTAGCCGAAATGATGCATAGTACAGCAATCCACTTTGACGAGGGTTATAAATTAAATGGCTTTGCCTGGGTTACCAATTGCTGGGAACTTTCACTGCCGATAGATGTTAGCTCATTAACCGACTGGCTGTCCGCTATAAAAAAACGCTGGCCTGATGTTAAAGTGATTACTCAGGGTGAGTTTGGTTTGCTATGGAGGGCACATTACAAAACCAATAGTTTTGATTACAAGTTTGTAGAAAAAGGTTCGGGCATAGGTGGATCTGATGCGGACAAGGAAATCAAATGGTTTATGAATAAAGATTTTCGTTTAGCACTACTAAAAAATATAGATCAACCCGCACCTGCAAAAGTGATCGATTTTACCAACTATACGCTTCGCGCAAAAGAACCGGCAGAAATGACGCGTAAATGGAGTCTGTTAGGAGAAATAAACCAAAAGCAATCACGCCCACAGGACAAGCCTAAACCACTTGATTCGCTTTCAACCCAAGCAAGAGAATTAATAGCCAAGCGCTACAAAAATTTAGCCCAATAAATAAAATTCGATAACAATTATATTAAAAAAGCCCCTCTAATTGCTTAGAGAGGCTTTTCTAGTGATCCCGCTGGGACTATTACCTTTGTTATTTATAATATCGATATTGGTTAAGTTAATTGCTATTTGAACTTAAAAAGTAAATTTAAAATAAGATAAAGCAAAATAAAATGAAACCAGATAAAAAATAACCGACAACAAAAACGACAACATATAAATAATTGACTTAACTTTGTATTGCGTAATCAAATCTATATGGCAATCAAGGATATCAAACCTGTAAAGATTAATTTCAATCTTCGCGATCAGCTAAATAAGGATAAGGACACTGCAATTCACTGTGTTGTTCGGTTTAATAATCAAAAAATAGTTATATCAAGTGTAGAAGCTGTGAAACCCAAATATTGGGATGGGGACAGGCAACGCGCAAAAGCCAGCAGGCAATTTCCTGAATATCCTGAATTTAATCAGCGTCTTGACGAAATTGAAGCCACAGTTAAAACAGTTTATCGTACCTATATTTCTGAATACAAGCAGTACCCTACAACTGATGAATTAAAGCTTCGAATAAAAATGGCCTTGTCCGATCAAGGCTGGGAGGCCAAGCCTGTAAAAATTACGTTGTTAAAATTTGTCGAACAACTTATAGCAGACACTAAAGGCGGTAAACGCATTAATCCAAAAACCAAGCAGCGTTTCGCGCCTGATTCGCACAAAGCCTATCAGAATACTTTACGTGCTTTAGAACGCTTTGAAAAGCACGTAAAAATCAAATTAGATTTTGACGCGATTAACCTGGAATTTTATAATGATTTCAAGGACTATTTGCTGAATGAGGAAAAAGTATCTAACAATTACTTTGGACTTCATATAAAGAACATAAAGCTATTTTTAAATGAGAGCTTTGAAATAGGACTGCACAATAATCAAAAACACAATCATAAGCACTTTACTAAGCTGCAAAATGAGACCGACAACATTTATCTTAATCGTGAACAACTGGAGGTGCTTACAAACCTTGATCTTTCTAAAAATGCCCGCTTAGATCGCGTAAGAGACCTGTTTTTAGTAGGATGCTGGACAGGTCTCCGTTTCTCTGATTTTAACGCCATAGGGCCTAAAAACATTCAAGGCGACTTTATAGAGATTGAGACTCAAAAGACAGGAGAGACAGTTGTAATCCCCATCCATCAAACAATTAAAACTATTTTGGGAAAATATGAAGGTTTAACTCCAAACTCCCTGCCGCCATCGATATCAAATGTCAACATGAATAAGTATCTAAAAGAACTTGCAAAAGAAGCTAAGTTTAACGATTTGCAGCAAATAAGATTTTATAAAGGCGGAAAGGTTATTGTGGAAAACATAGAGACTAACGAATTAATATCTACCCACACTGCGCGGCGCTCATTTGCAACCAATATGCACTTAATGGGGGTGCCTTCGATTAATATTATGGGTATTACCGGTCACTGTACAGAAAAAGCATTTTTGAAATATATAAAAGTTACACCTAAGGAACACGCAGTTAAGTTGCGTGAGATTTGGAGTAGAATGGCATTGAAGGTAGTTGAGGTTTAAAAATACAAACTAAAGAATTTTACCTGACTATAATTTAGCGACCTTGGGTTGACAAATAATTGGAATATGTAAATGCTAAATCAATTGCTATTATGAAAATGATCGATTGTTGAAATTGTGCTTCCCTATATAATCATTTCATAAAATAGTATTTCCGCAATTAAATCAGTCTATCTAAAAAAACAGTATTTTTACCCTCAGGTGCTGTGCACCAAAGAAATTTATTTTATTAGCGTTAAGCTAAGTTCTTGCGACGAAAACTGGTAATTTTTAAAAGGCAAAGGACGAAGTGGATACGCTCACGCTATGCGTGGGCTATTACTTTGTTATGCCTTGGGTATACCAGTACCTCGTCGCGGACAGGTTTTAGTCCCACGCTAATTTTTTTAACTAAAGCTGATAGGGACTTAAGGCATTTACATTATTTATGTGGAGCTTTTTATCCAGCAGTAAAGTTGATCAGTTATTAACTGACGCGCGTTCCTCTCAGGAAAAATTATCGTCTCTTCAGTTAGATCCGGTTCAAAAAGCATTTGCTGATATTTCTTTAAATCTTTTAACTAATAAAGAATTAAAGCGCTATACTTATTTAGCGAATACCTTTACCAGGGTGCCAATTTCTGAAGTAAACAACTTTCTTGATGCTGTTTATCGACGTATTTATTCCCAAAGCTCAACAAGATTTTTTACAACACTTTTCGAAAGAATACTAATTCGGTGTACACTGATAGGGGTATTGCTTCTAATGATAAGTGGCTTTCGTAATATTAATTACTATTCCATTGGTAGTTTTAGCATATTGTTTGGTGCCATCTTGCTTTTTTGGCTGGAATGTAAAAAAAAGGCCTACTGGACCTTTTGTATAATTAACAAAAGAATGGCTACCATGAACAAGTCATTATGATGGGGCTGTAGAGCCTTCTAAAAGCCGCTTCAAGCGATTGTTTATTTGAAAACGATTAGCAGTGCCATATTTATGAAAAGTGGCAAATTGCATGATTTGTCCGGCTAAAATGTCAAACTCAATTTTGGGGGATGTTTGATAGCCACGACTTAGTGTAAGTATTTAATAGTTGTTTTCCTCTTTCAGTTATCAAATATACCGCCGGCTTATTCCGGACGCCTACACACCACATTTCTATTGCGCCGCAATTAACAAGTTTCCGTATTCCCAATCGTACTTGTTGTAAGTTCATCTCTACAAACTGTTGTTGAACTTGGTATGGGTTAAAAGTCGGTACCGAATTAGCAAATAATAAGATTTCGAGATGCGTTCTGTGTAAACCTGTCTCTTTTCTGAAGATACTATTCACCCTTCTTTGATTAAGAATAAAATCATTTATGTGGAGATTAAAATCGTTTTTCATGTTGAGAGAGCCTATTACGCAAATTTATGCAATAATAGGCAAGGTAAGATTTCTGAATACTTGCTACACTTTATTTAATAATGGGGTTTAAGACCCCTTTTATCAACTGTCGCAAATGTGATTGTTAATTTGTTCTGACTTTAAATAAATTATAGCCACCCGCGATTAATCGCTGCCACTACAAGCTCGACTGTATTTTTAAGATTAGTTTTAGTGAGCATATTTTTGCGATGCGAATCAACTGTTTGTTTACTAATGTTTAAGGCATCGCTTATTTCCTTGCTTAATTTTCCTTTAATCATAAGCCGGAGTACTTCTTTTTCTCTCCGGGTCAAAACCTCTTTACTTTTTACATAATCATTTTTTACATCTACATTTAAATATGATGGCTCACCATCCATGCCTATATAAGAGGCTACCGGTTTTCCTTCGGATTTTAAATGTGTAATGTCTGTGTGTATCCCTAATGTTCGCAATATGCCCCCATTTTCGTCGTGCTGCACTACGGCTACCTGGTGCAGGATCCGGATATACGCACCGTCACTTTTTCTTATGCGAAAATCATACCTTACCTTATACTTCATCAGTTTTTCAACAGGCAGGCTTGCCAAGAATTCGGCCGTTTTTGTTTCAAAAGCTAAAAACCAGCTGCGATCATCAGGATGCACCATCTCCATGAAAAAATTAATATCTACCTGCGATGGTTGATACCCCAACATGGTTTTTATCTCGCTACTTACCAAATCAAAATCCAGGGTCTCCAGATTAAAAAGGTAATAATAATAGTCGCCCACCTGGAAAAAGTTTAATAGTTTTTTTTGAAGGTTCAGCTCAAACTGAAGCTGGTCATCAGTTTTTCCGCCCGCGGCTGTTTTCCATAATTTGTTGGTTTCGGCATTAAAAAGTTCAAGTTCCATGCATCAATACTTTGTGATAAGTAATTGGTTAACAATATACAAAATTAAATTTACCTATAAATGGGGATTGTTTTATGTTGCAATATGATTCTATATTTAGTGCTATTATATTCTTTAAAAGAAGTTACTAAATAATACCGTCTAAAGAATGTTTTTTGGAAAAATCATTTTGTTATGATAAAAAAAATACTTTGCCTTACATTGTTATTAATTGCTTCGGGTATCTTATACGCGCAAACTGATCAAAGAACAGTACAAACACAGGATGGCCCTTTTACTATTAAGTGGCAGTCATTAACTGCATGGTTGCCTTTATACATAGGACACACAGTGACCCAACCTGGCTGGATCGGCACATACGCAGGTATAGACTTTTTTTGGGAGAAATCGATAAACGACCGCGATGGGATTATTCTTGGAAAACCTAGGGTCGCTATTAAAAGTAGAGATCCGGGTATTATCATTCATCGAGTTTGGGTTAAAGTTACAGGAATTGGGGGTGATCATAAACCGAAGTCTGCTTCTTTCTTCGGCGGGGATATTCAACCTTACGAGTTTAAGATTACCCCTGGCTATGATGAACACTATTTCTTGGCAATCAAAAAAGTCGTCGCCGCTTATTTTATCTATTACATTGGAAAGGTTCAGTATTATGTTCAATATGACACGGAAAAAGGTATTAGTAAAATTTTAATAGATGGTAAAGATCAAGACGAATGGTTAAAAGAAAAACAGGAGGCAAACCAACAAGTAAAACAACAGTTGGATGATAGAAAAAAAAAATTAATGGTAGAGTACATGGCATTAGATGACAGAGCTAATACATTAATTGGGGTGGATAAGACAGAATATAATAAATTAAGAAATCAATTTAGACAATACAGCGGTGGTTTGGCTACCGCCTTAAATAAGCAATATTATAGTTTCTCTGAAAGTGATCAACAATCAGCAGAAGATAATTTGACTAATATGGAGGCCGTAAATTCTCAATTGCGCAGTGAAGTAGATCAGATGCAGACAGAAGTTCAGAATAAAAAAGCGGAAAAAGATAGAACAAACGCAAAAGAAAAAAGTAAAGCAGATACAACAAAAAACAATCCGTCAGCAACTACCGCTTCCGGCTATGTAGAGTCAGACCATGACCGTCAAATGAGTGACCGGGCAGATGCGCAGCGAAAAAGGGATGATGAATCTAATTCTTCACTAGGAGCATTAGCAGGCGCTACCGGCACATTTATGGCAGAACTTTTCAATCATAATATAGATAATAAAGATGATGACGATAATTTATCGCTTTATTTAAAAGGGACTCTCGGACTTGGGTTTCAAATGTTGCCTGTTACGACTAATCGTCTGACTAACAGTTCTGTTAAGGAGAGCAGACCAATGACAACTGATAACTACATGGTAAATGGTTCGTTACTGTTTTCAATTTTTAATGATAAATTTATTAACATCAAAATTAATCCGCATGGTACGTTTGGACTTAATGCATTATCGCCAGGAAGCACTGGCAATCATACTAGTTATGGTGGTGGTGCATCATTAGGGCTTGGCAGAAAACTTAAAATTCTATTAAAAGCTGATTACACCTGCCGCAGCGGTGTAATGTCTGAAGATGATGCCGTTTTGGGTGTTGACGTAACAGCTACTACAGACTATAATTATAACACATTGAAATATGGGACAGGGCTTTTCTTTGATTTGGGTTCGCACGACTCTTTTGTAGAACTGGATGGTTATCGCGAAAACATATCATTTTTGAAAAATGCTAACGCTAAAGTATATTCTTACGAGGCCAAATTATCATTTAGCTTAATTGGTTTTAATGTAGAATATGGGCCTAATTATCCTATAGCCGGCGAAGTAATCTATCCCGGAAATTATACTAAACTTAAACAAGATTACATATCATTCTCAATTTTTGTTCCTGTTACAATTTTTAAAGCGTTATAAATGAAATTTTTTTTTGTAAAAAAATGGCATTGCTTTTTGTTACATGCCTTGCTGTATCATGTACTAAGTACACCTATGTTGAAGGGATGGTACCACAATTATTCATAGTGCCTATTAATACCACAATCCCTATCGTTAATGCTAAGACGGTTACATTTTCACTAAATATTGATGGCAATGCCTGCAAAATAAATATTACTACACAAAGATTTAAAGCAATATATGGCGCCAGTACCGTATACAATTATGCTGCAAATGACTCTGTTATTTATGCCACTATTTCATCACCGATTATAACCTTTGAGGTTAAAAATTCAAGCATAAATAAATACAGTAAAGGAGCTGTTATGTCTGAAAATGCATTTTTTGCAAGTGATGGTTTAAGTTTTTTTGAGGCTAATAAAAAAACGCCCTATACAGGTAATTACAATACTATTAGCCAAATTTCAACTATTCTATTAAACTTCGGAATTAATCAGGATGGATATATCCATTTTAAAGTCAACGATAGCAAGTACCCATCTCTAAACGGATGGATACATGTCATTATTAATGAAAAAACAATAGTTTTTGATCAATGTGCCTATCAAACCTTTGATAATATAATTGCTGGAGCTATGCAATAGTTTTTTAAGCAAATAGATATTTCCATTAGTGCGAAACCTTAATTCGATTATTCACGGAAACACATTTTGCTATACAAATTTAAGCAATACCCAGCAGTCAAGTGAAAGAGGGGAGTAATAGTTTAAGCATTTTAGGGCATTACAATTGATATAAGCATACAAGCGGGAAAGATCAGGCAAATCGGAAATCGGATAAAATGATAGTATATCTTAATGGTCAGAAAGTCCGATTTACGAAGCATATTTTAGACTCTGAATATACAGTTATTACAGATTGGAGATTCCGGGAGGGCTGACCATTCTATTTCTTGGGAAACAGAGCATTTACTTGTGTACACAACTACTTAGAAAAACTTTTTATTATTAGTGGTTTAACATACCAAAGCGTTGCGGAATGCAATTTTACTTTACCGGAAGAGATGGTCAATTTATCCAGAATATCCACGAGGCTCTAAAATGACCAATCTTTCTAATCTTACTCATACTAATCGTAGTGTTGGCCATGCTTTTGGAGGTTATGTTAAACCTCGCAAAGATGGTTGCTTCTACAGCATTAGCTGCTCGTTCGCGGGTGGTCAATTTGACGCGGAATCCCTTGTCACCTTCCACTGGAATCAGGTGGTCAAACTAAAAATGCTGATCGATATGCGGGGCGATGCCCTGGATGGAAGGTACTATCGCTTCGCTGATGCAGAGTGGTGAGTTCTCCCGGTTCATCATGAAGGCGAACAAATTCTATGGCCACCGTAGCAATTACGCGGCAGATCTCGTTAGCACGGAACTCGGTCACTTGGTCGAATTCACCAAACCGCAGGGAGGGATGGCCTTGTGGCTAAAGTTTAAAGAACAGGACCGGGTGGCCGGTATTTTGCATAGGGCAAGCGCTTCCGGCCTGCGGCTCATCGGGCTGCCGTACCTGAAAAATGATTATCTGGCAAACGACGCTTTTCGCTTCGGGTTCGCTTCGCTCAATGAGCAGGATCTGGAATTTGCGGTCGAGGTGCTTAAGAAGGTCAGCCTGGCAAAGTAAACCGTTAAGCCCTTGGACAGAGCCTCTTCACTAGAGCCGACAAAATTGACCAGTTTCCCTTTGTTACTTTCAAAGATAAAATCACGTAGGCTTTTGCTTTCTATAGCTGTAAAATCGCCGACAATAACCAGGCGCATACGGCAGTTAGAACATTTTTGCAATACCTCGCCCGCCAGCCGGGTTTCAAGTTCAAAAAAGTCAGGGTCTAATTGGGCAACCTTGATGATGATCAGCTCAAAGCCATGATAATGCAGGTCAGCTATGAGCTGCCCGCCGTCGTCAGGTGTTTTAATTAATATCATCTGAAGTTAACTCAGCGATCTGAAGTTGATTTTTGGTATGGATAGTTATCTGCATAAAATGGAAAATGAGGCGGCAAAGCTATTGCTATTTCAGATTTTACTTTAATGAAAATTCTTCCCCTTATAAAACGCGTCCTCAGCCGATCCCGTAGGTGGTGAGGAGCGACCATCGTAATTCACCGGTTTGCTCGTTTCATCTCCCCGGGCCAGGGTTTGCGGCATATCTCGTTCCGTTAAACTTCTTAATAAGACACTCATGTTAAAACACTGGCGTACGACCACATGGATTACCCCACCATCACCGATCTGCACTTTGCCGACCGCCATCAGTAGTTTGGATTGAACGATCTCTTTGCGGTATTTGTCGAACAAAGCCTGCCAGACGACAAGATTGGCCGAACCGCTCTCATCCTCTAAGGTCATAAACAATACTCCTTTGGCGGTGCCCGGTCTTTGACGAACGGTGATTAGTCCTGCAAGCCTAACCGTATCTCCATCTTTGTAACGGGAAAGTTCGCTAACCTTAATGTTTCTCAGGCGTGTTAATTGCGGGCGGAGCAGATTTACCGGGTGTGCTTTTAAGGAAAGGCCGGTCGAAATATAGTCCTGTACGACGTGTTCGCCTAAGGTCATCAGCGGCAGCGGCACGGTATCTTCCAGTACCGTTTCTGAAACCTGCCCTTCGAACAAACCGATAGGACGGTCAGCTAAGGCTGCTATTTCCCATAATGCCATACGGCGGTCAGCGCCCATCGAACGGAAAGCGTCAGCATTCGCCAGTTTTTCCAGTGCTGCTTCCGGCACACCCGTTGAACGAAGTTGATCAATATGCGTATAACCTTGTTCCCGCATAGTCACCAGCGTCAGCATATCGGCTTCCCGCAGGCCATCCACTTCGCGTAAACCCAAGCGCACGGTGAAATATTTACCGCCTTTATTTTCCAGACAGCTATCCCAAACCGAATGATTCACATCAACCGGCAATACCTGTACTCCATGCCTTTGGGCATCCTGTACCAGTTGGGCGGCCGGGTAGAATCCCATCGGCAGACTGTTGAGCAGCGCAGCCAGGAACACATCCGGGTAATAGTATTTTAAATAGGAAGAAGCATAGACCAGTACGGCAAAAGAAGCCGCATGGCTTTCAGGGAAACCATAGCCTTCGAAACCCTGTAGTTGTTTAAATATCCGCCTCGCATAATCTTCGTCATAATCCCTGGCCACCATTCCATCAACCAGTTTTTTCTCATACATATGCAACTTACCACTAGCCTTGAACGAAGCCATACTCCGGCGTAAGTGATCGGCCTCTGCGGGGCTAAAGCCGCCGGCGACAATTGCGATTTCCATCGCCTGTTCCTGGAACAGCGGTACACCTAAAGTTCGCCCTAAAATATCTTCCAGCTCTTTGGACGGATAGCTCACCGGTTCCAATTTCATCCGCCTTTTGAGATAGGGGTGTACCATGCCACCCTGTATCGGCCCTGGCCGGACAATAGCTACCTGTATCGTGAGGTCATAAGCATTGCGCGGCCGCAAGCGCGGCAACATGGACATTTGTGCACGGCTTTCGATCTGGAACACCCCGACGGTATCCGCGGCACAGATCATATCATATACCTGCTCGTCATCTGGTGGAATAGTGGCCAATGTCAGCTTCCGCCCGTACCATTCCTCCACCAGGTCAAAGGCCTTTCGGAGCATGGTCAGCATACCCAGGCTCAAGACATCAGTTTTTAATATACCCAGATCTTCCAGGTCATCCTTGTTCCATTCCAACTGCGTGCGCTTTTCCATACGGGCATTCAGCACAGGGCAAAAGTCGGATAATTGCCCCTCGGTGATCACAAAGCCACCGGTATGCTGGCCCAACTGGCGGGGAAAGCCGATCAGTTGATTGGTAAGTTCCAACACTTTGCGGATATGCGGATCTTTCAGGTTAATTCCCTGTTCACGCATCCGCTTTTCATCCATACCCTCATCGCGCCAATCCCAAACGGTGGCTCCCAAGCGGACAATCGTATCTTCGGACAGTCCCATGGCTTTGCCCACATCACGGATAGCGCCTTTGTAATGCAGTTGGGTAACCGTGGCGACGATAGCGGCCCGGTCACGTCCATAGTCATCATAGGTAAACTGCATGATCTCCTCCCGGCGTTCATGTTCATAATCCACATCGATATCCGGCCATTCATCACGCGCGTCTGACATAAAGCGCGAGAACAGCATCCGAGAGTGTTCCGGGTTAACCGCGGTAATCCCCAAACAAAAACAAACCGTAGAGTTAGCCGCCGAACCCCGGCCCTGGTGCAGGATGCCCAGTTCCTCCGCCCGTTGAGTTTGTTTATAAACCCGCAAAAAATACCAGGCTATACCCCGGCGGGCAATAAAGGCCAATTCAAATTCAATTTGCTTGCGGTGTCTTTCTGGTATGGGGTCACCAAACCAGGCCCGCGCTTTTTCCCAGGTGAGCTTTTCCAGCCGCTGCTGCCGGGTCAGCCCATCAGTGTATTCTTCAATGGGTGCCAGGTATTTGAGTTCATCCAGTGAAAAATTACAGCGATAAGTAATATCAATGGCATTGGTAAGCGCTTCGGGATAGGCCCGGAACAAACGCTGCAATTCCTCCGTAGGTTTTAAAAACCGCTCGGCGTTTGGATGTAGTTTAAAGCCGGCGTTGCTGATCATACATTTTTCACGCGTACAGGTCAGTATATCCTGCAATTCCCGGCGCTCCGGGCTATGGTAACACACGTCGCCGGTAGCTACCAGCGGAACCCCGGTTTCCTTCAGGCGGTATAGTCTTTTGGTATCCTGTCCCATGTAATTAAAGGAGGCAGCGATATATAGGGACTTACCCAATTGAGCGCGGTATTCAGCCAGATCGGCTAAAAAATCACGATCCAGTTCAAAACGATTATTCAATTTTTCAGGCGGCACTACGGCAAATAGCATCCCTTTCGCATAGTTGTACACATCAGCCTTGTATAATTCGCATTTGCCTTTCTCCGTTCTTAGGTTGCCCAAAGTCAGCAAAGCGGACAGACGTCCGTAAGCCTGGATATTAGTTGGATAAGCCAGCAAACTGGATCCGTCCTTCAGATCTAAGCGGGCGGCAGGAATATAACGAATCCCCGCTTTTTTAGCCGCGGTATGTGCCCGGACAATCCCCGCTAAAGTATTATGGTCGGTGATGGCAATGGCCGAATAACCTAAAGCAGCAGCTTGCTCAACCATTTCCTGCGGGTGTGACCCCCCGCGCAGAAAGCTGAAATTAGAAGTCACTTGTAAAGCTGCATATCCCATAAATCCATCCCTCAGGCAAAATAGCCGTGTAAATACCAGGTCGCATCGCTGCCATCATAATGCCCCGAACGGAATACCCAGTAGCGCTGCCCCTCAGTGTCCTCGACTACGTAATAGTCCCGGTGTTCCCCGCTATCCTGCCACCATTCGCGCCCGATACGTTCCGGCCCGTCCGCTTTAGCGATCGTATGCCGCTTCCTTTTATGTACAAAGAGTTTGGGTGGGTGGTCAGGCACCAGGGCCATCACCTCAATTTTTTCCGGTGTGGACAGCAAGCGAATAGGACGGGGCAGTTCGGGCCAGGCCGTTTTGGGCTGTTCGGTTAATGAACCGGCCAGTTTCACCGAGAGTTCTGGCCAGTGATGTTCCGCAGGTAAAAACCGTTGAATCGCAGCGTCACCTACCTTGCCGGCAATACGGTCCAGCAGTTCTGCCAGCGACGTATCTCCCAGGCCCTTGGATTCCGACCAAAGCTGTTCCTGTACCGTTTCCATTTCTTCCGTTCGCCGGGCTTCCAGAACGAATAGTTCGATACCCAATGCCGGTTCGATCTTGTCAATCTGTAACTTGAACAGGCGTAGCAGGTGAGAAACACTATGCGACCCTTTAGTGGTGGTAATGCCTACCTGTACTTTACGGCCGTCGATACGGTGGCATTTTAAAATAGCCTTGCGGATACCCAAGCCTTCGGCTTGCAGGCGCGAGCAGAGCATCTCCAGTAATTTTTCTATAGCAATCTCAATGCCCGGAACCGTACGTATCGGTTCCAGAGATGGCAGGCGTTCCGTAAAGGGAACAGGTGGCACTAAAAACTGCAAATATTCCTCGGTATGGCCCAATGCTTGGTCTATGCGCAACAACAAACTTTGACCAAAGCGCCGGCGCAGGATCTGTGATTTGATGGCTAGCAAGGGGCTGATCTGGTTAAAGCCAAGTTTATGCAGATTTTCCAGAATCTCCGGTTTGGGACGTAAAGCCGCAGGCGGTAAAGTCGCAATTGCTGCGGCTTGTCCGCCGCTAGCAATGATCGGGCGGCGGAGTGCAAATCGGGCTACTGCCCAGGCGGTACCTGGGGTATCGGCGATGGCCGCCCTTGCGTCAAAACCTGCAGCCCGTAATTTGAGTACGATCTCTTTGAGATATTCCCGCTCGCCGCCCCATAAATGCGCGCAACCGGAAATATCCAACAGCAAACCATCCGGCAAATCCAGCGCGACAGAAGGGGTATAGCGGATACAACCCAGGCCAATCAACCGTAATAAAACCGCTGCCTGATCCGGTAGGGCATCAATCACCATCAGTTCCGATACCGCGGCCCGTGCATCAGCTACCGCCATTCCGGTAAAAGCGCCTTCCTTTTCCGCCGCTGCGCTGGCTGCAACAATAATTATTCGGTTTTTAACAGGTGATGCCAGGACAAAAGGTAAATCCTTTAGTTCCTGCCTCCGCCGCGTTAGCCCGTCCGTCAGCAAATGCCGGAACCAGATCGCCATAAAACGTTTTTGCATCGCTCAACTTACCTGCCTTTCTTCTTGTTGCCTGTTTTCTTCTACCGGTACAAACTGACCGTCCTGCCATTCCAGTGACCAGCTTCCTGCCTGCCCGTTACGCACTTTCAGTAGGTCCACCTGCCAGCGCATGAAGCCCAAACCCGGCAAGCCGTTCATTTCGGTGCTTGGTAAAGATTTGACCTGCCATCTTGCCGCGCAGGCGGTCGAACTTAGTTTAGCACTGGCGTTACGCAGGACAAAACCCGTTACCCGGCTGTGTTCAACCGCTAATTGAAAACGACGCGATTGTTTAAAATCCATTTCTCTTAATTCAGCGACCACAGCAGTCAGGCCCGGGCACTTCAGCGCTTCTTCCATGACCCAAAGGGCGTCCCGGTCTTTGGGAAGGTTGATAAATATGATCTGATGCGGTAGTACCCCAAAAGTAGCCAGAGCAGGCGCGAACAAATGCTTTTCCCGACCGATCCAGACACAAACGCCGTCTGCTTGCATCAGTTTTGAAAGAATACCTGTCACAAGACCACCCGAAGCCGCGACCTGTTCAGTACTGGCACAAACCAATTCATGAACGCTGTGCTGCGGAAAAACACCCTGCGGAAAAGCAGATTCCAACGGGCCCAGCCCTAATTGCGCACGCCGCCCGGCCGTGGGAGCTTTATAGCCTTCCCAGCTTAGTATATCCTGCCGCAATTTGTTGATCACCTGTTGTTTGCTTTCCATTAACTCACTAGTCTACGTTAAAAATTAAGCTCGAATTGCGAACAGGTAGGAAGATCCCATTGGTCATAGGTAATAGGTTTCATATGAATAGGTGTCATGCACCAGTCCAGTTTAGCATCAATATGAAACTCTGTTATCATCGTCTAAAAAAAATATATACAAACATAATGCTAAAAATGTTAGCATTTCAAATGGTGTTGAGAACTATTTTTTGTTTTTATTCTACAATTATTGGTTTCATGGCTTATAGCTCTATATTAAAAGTAAAAATCAAATATTATTTTTGATGTCATTATGTGGCAACTGCTTTACCTGCATATTGAGAAAATGGGCGTCGTTTTAGATAACGATGAAAAAGCCATTCTGCAAGATTTATTTAAGCCAAAGAAATTTAGAAAAGGGCAATATATCTTGCAGCAGGGTGATGTAGTAAAGTACGAAACTATAGTAACCAAAGGGCTTACCCGCACCTATTCTGTAAGCGACAAAGGACAGGAACACGTAATTGGTTTTGGCCCGGAAGAATGGTGGGTAGGCGATCTGTATAGTCTTTTTACCGGCGAGCCAAGCGCCTATAATATTGACTGCCTGGAAGAGACCGATGTGCTTCAAATAACCCGTACCGGGCTTGACGAGCTTTGCCTGCGAGTACCTAAAATGAATATTTACTACCGCGACCTGTACCGTAACTCTGTGATCGCATTCAACAAAAGACTGCACGCCACCTTAGAAAAAACTGCACCGGAGCGCTATGCAGAATTTCAGGAAAAATATCCGCAGATTGAACAACGTGTACCCAATCACCAGATAGCTGCCTTTTTAGGCATCACGCCGCAAAGTCTCAGCCGTATACGCCGGCAGTTAGTAAGCCCAAAAGATTAATCTTCACGTTATCCTATGGTAACGTAATTACTTACCTTATGTGATTGTCCACGTTTTTGCTGCCCGGCATCTTTGTGATATAAAATTTAACACAAAGATGGAAACACAAACAATCGAAAATTCATTAAAGCACCTTAACAGTTTGGTGCTTGATGGCAAGTTGATGGAGGCTTTTGAAACCTATTACCATGACAATGTAGAGATGCAGGAAAATGATTTTGCGCCTACTATTACCAAAGCTAAAAACCGCGAACGCGAACTGGAGTTCCTGCAAAACGTTACCGAGTTTCGAAGCGCCGAGGTAAAAGGCATCGCCGTTGCGGATAACATTTCTACGGTTATCTGGTATTATGATTACACACACCGCGAGTGGGGCGAAAAAAACTACACCCAGGTGTCTGTGCAATTCTGGCAGGACGGGCTCATTGTTAAAGAACAATTTATTTACCCTAACTAAGCTTTACCATGAGATCATTTTTATTTAAAACAGACAACAATTACGTACCGCTTGTACTAAGATTGGCTGCGGGTACAGTGATGGTTGCACATGGTTCGCAAAAATTGTTCGGCTTATTTGGCGGCTATGGTTTTACAGGCACAATGGGCTTTTTTACCGGGACCATACATTTACCGTGGATCATTGCTTTCCTGGAGATCATCATTGAGTTTTTTGGCGCGATAGCTTTATTGCTGGGTTTAGCCACAAGGCTTACAGGCTTAGCGTTTATGGTGATACTTTTGGGTATTGTATTTACCTCGCACATTCAATACGGCTTTTTTATGAACTGGTTTGGTAATCAGAAGGGCGAAGGTATAGAATACTTTATACTGTACTTAGCCATAGCAATTTCATTGATTATTTCCGGTGGTGGCAGGTATTCTTTGGATAGATATATACTGTTGAAGCTTGATAACAACTAACAAACTGATTCAATCCGCTTAGGCCGAAGTTTAGTATAGCGTAACTTCGGCCTGTTTTTTTTAAGCGGCATAGCCAGCCGCGATCAGGTGATCTTTGATCGTGATAGGCTCATCAAGCATCAGCATGGAACGGTTGATCACATCTGTTACTTCTGAGGCATATGGCGGCCGTCCAATCTTTTCATACATGGCCCGCATCTGGTGAAATTCGGGCGCGAAGAGGCGCAATATAAATTTTGAAGTAGCCCTGTATACAAAAGGCTCATGGCGAATTTTTTGTAAAATACCGGCTATCTCATTGCCGGAAATGAAGTCGCCCACCAGGTTAACGGTGCTGCAATAAAAACGATTAGGGTCGTTAAATATAACCGTATTAAAACTCCCTATGTTCTTGCAGGCAATATAAGGCACCTTTACATCCGGTGCGACAAAGCCTTTTACCGCGCCATTTTTTACCGGGAAGAAATGTGAACCGATGTTATCCATAAATTGCGCGCAACGGACAATGGTGTACAACATCTTTTGGGATTTCAAATAGGCTTCAATCTTTAACTTACTGTCATACGGGCCTATTCCTTTTGGCAAATTATCATAGTTGATCACCGATGACATCACTAGGTGCTTTATGCCGGCCGTTTTGCAGGCGTTTATAATGTTTAATCCCTGGGTAAGTTCTTTATCCTGGTAGCATTTGCTGTAATCAGGAGCCCAGGGTTGTGTAACGCCAAAAACGCCGTAAGCGTTTTTAAAAACATTTATTAATGAGGCCTCATCTTCCAGATCAGCAAACCTGATCTCGGCCCCTAATTCTTCCAGTTTTTTCGCTTTTTCCGAATTAATATCGCGGGTTATGGCGATAACATGCCACTTTCCATCGGCCAGTAAACTACGTGACACCGCGCCGCCCTGGTTACCGGTGGCACCGCAAACTACAATAATTCCCTTCTTCATTTCCAACCAATTATTTCCCCATCCAGATCTTAAATTCGGTAACTTTTTCGCGGCTTACCAACGCTTCTTTTTCATATTCAGGTTTTAAACGCAATGCTAAACGATTGCCAAAGTAAGGCTGGATCTGATCTACACTATTAACCGATACGATGAGTGCCCGGTTTGGGCGAAAAAATAACTTAGGATCAACCACTTGTTCAATATCGTCCATGGTATAATCCACAATGTAGCTTTTGTTATCATAGCACCTGAAAAAGTTAACCCGCTCGTCGCTGTAAAAATAGGCTATCGTTTCTACGTCTATCGGTACCAATTTTTGTAAATGCTTAACCAAAAAACGCTTACGGTATTCAACCATGCCTGACTGCTTTTGCAGCTCGCGCACCAGGTGCTCTATCTTTAGTGTCTGGTCGTCTGCTATGCTATCGTCGCCTTTAAAAAAGCGAAGTTTATTCAGCGCGCCTTTTAGTTCGGCCTGCTGTATGGGTTTAAGCAAATAATCAATACTGTTAACTTTAAATGCTTTTAGCGCGTACTCATCATAAGATGTAGTAAATATTACCGGACAATCAACCTGTACTTCATCAAAAATGGCAAAGCTTTGCCCGTCGGCCAATTCAATATCCATCAGGATAAGATCGGCTTTGCCGGGGTTATTACGCAGCCAGTTTACAGAGTCAGAAACGCTGTCGGCCGATGCAATTACCGTAGCATTGGGTGCTACCAACTGCAGCGTTTGGGTAAGCTTTTCTACTGCCAGTTGTTCGTCCTCAACTATTAATACTTTCATATACCTGGTTTTTTATTAATGGAACGGTCACCGAAAAATCGTCCGGACCATTTTTAATGTCAATATCAACATGGTGCAATAGCTGATACTTTGTAGCTATGTTTTGCAGCCCCACCTTGTTTGACAAGATCTTTGAGTTCTTTTTTTGCAGATTATTTGTCACCGTTAAAACACCGCCGGCTGATGTAAATACTTTAATTATTAATGGCTGATCTTTCAATATCATATTATGCTTAACCGCGTTTTCTATCAACAATTGCAAGGTTAAGGGCGGTAATAAATAGTCATTATAATCCTGGTTTACGTCTACATGCAGCGCAATGCCGCCGCCATAGCGTGTTTTTAGCATATGGAAAAAAGAGTGGGCAAACTGCAATTCGGAGGTGAGTGTGGTAAGCTCCGTATCGTTTGAACGTAACAGATAGCGGTACACTTTGCTCATTTCATCCAAAAATTCACTGGCCTTTGGCGGATCAGTGTTTATTAATGCCGACAGGCAATTAAGGCTGTTGAATAAAAAATGCGGGTTTACCTGGCTTTTCAGACTATCCAGTTGGCGCTGCAAATTGATCTTTTTTAATTGCTCTGTTTCTACAAGCGATATTTTCCATTTGTCGAACAGGATCATACCTTCATGCGAACTGGTGGCAATCACGTTTAAAATAAAGCCGGCATAAATCAACGGCTTAAACGATTGCCAGCTCATCGGCTCGTGCGCTAAATGTACCAAATGGAACACCAAATAAGTACCAAAACAAATGCCTATCTGGGTAAGTATAAAATAAATAGGTAATTGTATCAGTATACGCTTCGTGGTTGAAGTATGACTGGGCAGCAAATCACGCAGGAAATTAGCCGTCATGATGTGCGTAACCCAGGATGCAGTACTTACCGGCAATGCCAATAATGTAGCATAAAAAAAGGTTACGGGTGTGAAATAGTCATCACCTAAGATGAGGTAGGCCACTATTATCATAAAAGGGTACACGCTCAAAACGAGTACTAAGTAATCCCACCTGGCAAATCTGAAATATTTCATCCGGCTGCTTTTTTTATGCTGAATATAAATAATTTTTGATTTTGTTACGCGCAAACAGGCGCTGCGATATTGCTTTTTAGAACGTCAAAACGCGGTGCCGATAAAAATACACCGCAAGCTTCGAATAAGCCATTAAATACAAAATCAGGTGCACCAAATTGCACTGCTTTTAACCAGGCAGCCAATTCGGGGTCGTTAATACCTTTTATCATCCATTCAAAGTATACCGGCATTTTTTCAGCCGGGATGTGCGCGGTTATAGCATGTTCCATAGCTACTATTTCTTCGTCGGTGTAGTTTGCCCAAAGCATTTGATTCAACAGCGATTCTTCTTTGTTCATGTGGTGCAGGTTAAAGGCAACAAAATCATTCAATGCATAATAAATGCCATTGCCTGCCGCACGCTTGTCATCAGCTATTTCATATGCACTTAATTGTTCACGTAGTTTTTCTGTTAGTTGCAGATCGGTTACGTGTTCGCTTTCAAACTCGGCAACAAGCGCCGGATCATGTTTTTCTGCAGCGGCAAGAATAAAGTTATCCTCGTAGTAAGCATGCGCGTCAAAAATCTCTAACAATAATGCGGTTTGTATTAAAACCGGTGCAGAAGCGTTGGTGTCGTTCATGTCGGTTTGTTGTATTTGCATTACGGTATTAAACATTAAGGCCCTCAGGGCTTTGTGTATTTGATTAAATACGTTAAATCTTGGTGTTGTCATGATGTTTAAGTTTTATGATACAAGTATCCAACTTGTATGTGTTTAATTATATAAGATGATGTATGAACTGTTAAAAACGATGTATGAATTGTAAAAAGCCCCGCTAAATTGGCGGAGCTCTCTGAAATTTTACGATGATTATCCGACTACAGTAGCTTCTATTTCAACCAAGAGTTCGGGGAAGGCAAGCGCTTTAACTTCAAGCAGTGTGCTTGATGGTACTATTTTGTGTTGCTGCATCCAGGCGGCTAATACACCATACGCGCCAAAGAAATCGGCTATTGATGTAGTGTACAAATTAAGGCGTACAACGCCTGCAGGTTTATAACCAGCCTGGTGAATTACTTTCTCCAGGTTCTGCAGGCTTAATAATATTTGATCATTCATGTTGCCACCTGCCGGTTTTCCATCGGCGGTCATGGCTGTTTGTCCTGAACAATACAGGGTGCCCTGGTTATGCTTAACTTCTACCGCCTGGGCATAACCAAAGTTATCTTGCCAGGTCCATGGGTTTACTATTTTCTTTTCCATTGTTATGTGTTTTTTGGTTTAATTATGATTTTGAATGGTAAATAAAGTCATGCAGCGTAACTTCAAATGTGGTTCCTTTATCGGTAAAGCTCATTTTAGTTGGGAAATAACCATCGCGACTGAACTTAACCGGTTGTGGTATGGCACGTTCAAAAGTTTTAGTGCCGGTTAAAAATGCAAGTGTTGCCATTGGCTCATAAAAAGTAACGTTGCCATTATAGCTGCCATATATAAATGTTTGTGTAAACGGCTGCGGATTGGTTTGTGAAAGCTCGGGCGAAGTAACATCAACCCAGTGGGTTCCCATTTCAGGCTCACCGCCCGGTATTGGAACATAGTTTTGTGGCAAATAAGCCGCCGCAGGATAGTTAACAAACCCGGTGGAGTCGGTTTCAAAATCAGGTATTTGCAAACGGTCACTTTCAGGCATCATATAAAAGTGCATATCAAAATGTGGTTTGTCATATACATGCTCAGGCGGGTGGCCGTGCGGGTTCCAGTCTAAAACTATCATTTGAAAAGGAGTAGCGGTTTTTTCAGCAGGCATGGTTAGTATGTACTCCTGCTCATCCCCATCTGTAGGTAAATTTGAAAAAGCAGTTTTTTCAAAAGTGATGCCTACGTTTACAGGTTTGTTTTGAGCATCTGTTTCGACCCATGACCATGCGTGTCCATTACCCAGGGCCACCGCGGTGCCTTTAAATTGATCAGGAAGGTGGGTTACTGTTTCTTTTTTGCAAGATGCAAGTGCTATCATTAATATAGCTACTGTTACTGAAATTTGATTTTTCATTGTTGTTTTGGGTTAAGAATTATTAATAAAGGGATTTCTAAATTTTTGTGAATTCAACGCGTCGGTTTTGCGTTTTGCCAATACTGGTTTTATTATCGGCCACAGGTTGGGATGAACCTTTTCCATCAGTTTGCAGTCTTTCTGCTTCAATAGCATATTGTTTGACAAGCAGATCTTTAACTGCATTTGCGCGGTCGATACTTAATATTTTGTTAGCGGCATCTTTCCCATCCGCATCCGTATGCCCGGTTATTTTTAATTTTAGGGTGGTATTATCTTTTAATATCTGTGCTATTTCATTCAGCACACCGAAAGATTGTGGGCTAACCTCTGCTTTATTTAGATCGAAAAGTATACCTGTTGTGCTGTAGGCACCTTCGTTTAGCAACTTGCTTCGGGTGTCAGGCAGGCCATTAGCCATCTTTACGTTTCCCAAATAAAACCCGACATCGCTGTTTTTATAATTACTGGCATCGCTGTGGAAGAAAAACTGATTAAAATCTCCATCTTCTTTTATTGCATTAGGCACATCAAACGCCTTGTCGCCATTGATCCACATCCGCACTCTTTGATGCTGTACACATATTGCCACATGCATCACTTTGCCATTATAATTTTCAAGGGAAGGATAAGCAGTTATCGGTCCTGCAAAATACTCCCGTCCGGCATTATAGCTTTTAAGTTGTATAAAAGTATGTTCATCAAAACCAGGGCGAATTTCGAGCTCCAGCATTTTAGCGCCACGCTGATCTTTTAATAAAGAATTATCGTTAGCTGCTACCTTACCGCTGCTTAAGATTCCTATCTGATATTGAGGCAATAAATAGCTTCCATTTATAAAATTGGATACTAAGTCAAATTCAATCGTAAACTCTTTGCCGGCTTTAGCGGTATTAGCGGATAAAAAACTGGCGTTTTGATCCATCTTTAACCAGTTACCAGGGATGCCCGCTAAGTTAACTACCGCGCCGTTACCATTAGAATTCCAACCTTGTGGTAATTCGCCCAGGTTAGCGCTGTCAAAACTCTCAGCATAAAATGCCATTTGTCCGGGCACATAGTCATAATGGGTATAAAATTTAAAGTCATTTGCCGGATTATCGTTAATGGTCTTCGGGTGTTTGGTAGACGGTTGTTCGATCAGGGCCCGCTCATTTTTTGAGGGTGTTATCGCCTTGTCGATCTTTCGCTCGGCAACCTGCTGAGATTTATTGATCAATAAATCTGTTGCCGTTTGAGCGGCACGCTCTTTAAGCCTGCCGAATAAGCCTTGGGCATTGCCGGCTAAAGGCAATACACAAAGCATAAATAGTATATATTTTTTCATTTTTTTAAATTTAGCTTAGGTAATTATTGCTGTACCGGAATTGCATTAGGTGCAAGAATAGCCAGGGGTGATATCCTTGCCTGTTTCTTTGCCCTTACATCCAAATGAATATTTACATCAGGATAGATAAACAACTTTTGTTTAGGATCACTGTAGATCTTCATTCCCCATTTGGTGCGATCAAGATTAAATTTCGCCTCGGCTCTCAGGCTATCGGCTATATAGCTGATTTTTGCCGGAAATGATAGGGTGTGGGTTTGCCCAACCATGCTAAAGTTGCCTGTCACCAGATAATTTGCTCCTGCGATCGCGTTGGTATCTGCTTTTATACAGGTATCAATTTTTGTGATTTTGAATTCGGCGTTTGGGTGAATGGCCACATTAAAAAAGTTAGCGCTTTTTAGGTCGGCAAGTAAGGTTTGCCTGATGGGATCCGTTAGGTCAAAATCTTGGATCGAAAGCACAGGTATTGTAAAATTACCGCCGGTCACATTTCCTTGTAAATCAGCGTTTAGATTACCGGTTACCTTAAAAGAGCCGATGTGAAAATGATCCGTAGCCGAACCTTTCCATAAGGCTTTTGATACGTTTTCATTAACCTGGTATTTAACCTCTGTTTTGTTTTGCCGGCAACTGGCCAGCGACGCAATTAATAGTGTAATAGATAATAATTTTTTCATGACGTTTTTTCTGTTGTTTAAAGTTTAGACAAAAGTGCACAGGCGGCCGGTCCGGCCATAGGTGTATATGGATGAACTGTAATTCCTGTCGACTGAATTGTAGTTGGTACTTTTAAATTAACCGGGGCCCCGGTTAATGATCGTAGTAATGCCTTAAATTCAAATGCGCTTCATGCTTTTTTTATTTCAGAACAAAGGTAAGCGCCAGAAAAAGCCGGACATTTGATTCAAATCACAAAGAGAAGGTTAAAACACGGGCAACACGGTTATGCCTAATTGCTTGTTAAGCTTTTCCATCCGCTCAAAAAATTCCTGACCGGGTTTTTCTGTCGGAACCGGTGGCAACTCCATAGCCAATGCAGGCCGGCTAAATTGAAGAAACATTTCTTCGAAACCACCGGGTGTGATCAGGAGTATAAATGTAGCGGTATCACTCATCAAATTATACGGACCTGGGTAAGTGTACATAATCGCCGGCTTTAGCGGTAACCGTTTTCTCGCCTATCTCATAGTTTATTTCACCGGATAGTATGAAAATGCTTTCGTCCTCACGGCTATGGACGTGAAGTGGCGGTTCAAAACCTTTGCGCAATACGCATTTGATCAATGAAAACTGGCCATTGGTTTCGGCAGATGTAGTTAAAAATGTCATTAAATTAGGGCCATACCAGCGGGAGCGTTCCAGCATGTTTTCGCTATGGACATGTAATGCGGTGTTGTTAAATAAGTTGTTCATAAATCTTTCTTTTTAATTATGAAACAAAGTTAATGGGGATATTAGGGGGCGTTCTCAACCAAATGGTGGATTTTAGTTGATCAACCCGTATTGTTTTGCTTTTACAATAGCTTCGGTTCTATTGGCAGCTTCCAGCTTTTGATAAATATTCAGGGTATGCGTTTTTACCGTACTTGCAGCTACAAAAAGTTCACCGGCAATAGCCTTATTAGCAAAACCTTTTGCCAGCAGGTTCAATACTTCTATTTCTCTCCCCGATAGCGGATTTAAGTGATAATTAGCCGGTGTGCTGCGAACCTCTTCTCGCTGGGGAGACTTTGCACGGTTGTTTTCAATTGCCTTGGAAATAAATACACTCAGTGTTTTTAAAAATTCAAGAGACCGTGCTGAATAGGCATTTTTTACCATAGTTCTTACAGATAAAATGCCAATAATTTCTTTTTGAACAAATAACGGAACATACATACATGAGGCAGGAACCATACCTTGCAGTGGGGTTACCGGGCGCGGTACATATAAGGCATATTCAGTTGCATAGTCATTAATGATGACTTCTTTTTTATGTGTAAAGATCCATCCTGAAAATCGTTCCCGGTCATGGGCGTAGATGGAAAAAGCAGGCAGCTTTATATTGTTTTCTCTTGCGCCTATGTACTCGATCCGCTCTGAAACCGGGTTGTAAATACCAATCGCAAACGAATAGGCATCTATCAATTGGTTAACATTGTAATACACGGTATCGATCATCTCTTCAATACTTTGTTCAGAGATAATGGATGCGCCTATCTGGTTCAATACCCTCAGACTTACCAGCAGGTTAGATTGATCATTATTTTCTTCCAAAATTTGCTATTTATTACAATATACAAATTTCGCATTTTCAGGATAAACGCAAATAGCCAATACTTCGCGAAACGAAATATTGGCTATTATTGCTTAACGAACCCCGCCGCCTGCCAGCAAGGTTTCGCCGGTTAGCCAGCGTGACTCTTCTGATGCCAGGAAGATGGCCATCATAGCGATATCTTCGGGCTGGCCGATGCGGCCCAGCGGTGATAGGCGGATGTTTTCCGCCTCAAAGTCACTGCCGATAATTCCAGCGTTAACTGTGCCTTCTGTAACAACCATGCCGGGGTTTATGGAGTTAACGCGAATGTTTCTTGGCCCAAGTTCCTTAGACAATACATGAGTTATAGCATCAACAGCACCCTTGGTTGCTGAATAAACTGAGCTGTAAGCCGGTGCGATAGTACTTACTAATGAACCGATGTTGATAATACTACCACCATTTTCATTAAAGCTTTTAAGCGCCGCTTGTGTGGTTAGCAAAACGCCCAAAACATTGGTATTGAAATGGTGATGAAAATCTGCTTCGCTAACTTGCTCTATAGCGCCGAATTTGTAAACGCCCGCGTTATTTACCAGAATATCCACCGCGCCAAATGCATTCATTGTTTCTTCGAACAGCCGACTAATATCCGCCGGGGAAGCAACATCGCCTTTTACAGCAATCGCCCTGCCGCCGTTGCCAACAATACCGGATACGATTTCTTCGGCGGTTTCTTTGGACGAGGCGTAATTAACTACTACTGATGCACCCTCTGCAGCCAGGCTCTTAGCTATAGAAGCACCAATCCCTTTTGATGCGCCGGTGACCACGGCCACTTTACCTGATAGCTTTTCCATTAGTTGACTTTAAAATAAGTGTCGACAGTACCATCACTCGCGGTAGTGGTGTAACAGTTACGGCCGCCCTGGCTGGTTACTTTTACATCCTGGTATAGAAATACCTTGCCTGATTTATTCGCTTCATCATACAATTCGCTTGGGTACAGGTTTCTGCTGCCGCTATTGCTTGATTCATAAGTGCCGGCAGTTGGAAAGTAACCCAAATGTCCCTGGCTATCGGTTTCAAAAAAGCCGGTAGAGGATATGTCCACTACGATGGTCGAGCCGGGCCCAAGCGAAGAATACAGGTGCATGTAGCAACTGCCGGTACCATCGGCTTTGATTGTAAACTGGGTGGCAAATCCGTAGGCATCGCCTACGTAGGTTCCGTTAGCATCATAGTACGCGGCATCGCTGCCCTGCGTCCATAACCAAGTACCTACCAGTTTAGCGTCTACAACATGTTTTCCGCCGCCGGAATTGCCTTGATTACCAGTACTACCAGTACTACCAGTGTTGCCAGTGTTTCCAGTATTACCAGTGCCGGTGTTGCTGGTGTTCCCTGTACTTCCCGGATTTCCTGTAGTGCCGGTATTGCTGGTGTTCCCTGTGCCATTAGCTCCGGGCTTAACATCTGTAGATTTTGAACAGCTGCTAAAGCTGATCATCAATGCTGCAAGGCAGCTAACCATTAAATTGATCTTTTGAGTTTTCATTGTTTTGCTTTTTTCTTTTAATTATTGAATGATGGGACAAAATTGCGTTGCCCCGTCATTCCGGGAAAGAAGCATTAGCATGAACTGCCATAACCACTGCCTGAATTGGCGTTGTAGTTTGAATCAAATGTGTAAACCAAAAACTACGTCACAAGGGCTTACCAGTGCAATACCTTATTGTAGACTACGATAAAAGCTCTAATGCTTCTTCAAATTTCTGCGACCGCAAATTGATCAGAAGCTGATTAAAAAGCACCTTCCCATATTGTAATTGTCCCTCAGCATTATTCAGGGATACCTGACCACCGGCAAGCAAAGCATAAAAGTCTTCGGGGGAAGGTGCAGAAAGGTCAGTATCAGTAACAACATGGTCGGTAACCAACCGGAACATCATCAGTCCATAGTAGAGCAGGCAAACTTGTTGCATCAGAAAAAAACGTGCTTTTTGGTAATCGGTAGGCTCTGCGTCGAAGTAGGTCTTTAACAATAAATGCTGTTGTTCCGGCTTGCGGGCATAGGATTGCGCGATAATCGCTAAATCCACGTAACGGTCATTTAAAAAAGCCGCCTCCCAGTCAATGATCCAGCTTTTGGCACCATCAAAAAGAATATTATTAGGATTCAAGTCATTGTGACTGGAAACCAGATCGACTTCTTGCCAGTGATAAGTTGTCCTGATTTTATGATACAAAGCAAACAGTTCCGCTGTGGCTGTCGCCGAAAACAAACCTGAGGCTTTGAATCCGACAATAAATAGATCAATACCCTCAAGGAAATTCATGAATGACGGAAATAAGGGCAGCTCATGAATTTTTTTAGCGGTTGTTGCCAGTTCATGTAGCAGATTGGTTTTGTCAGTTTGCGGTTGCGTGTAGATAAAATCAGTGATAGAGATGCCATCTGTCACCGATGTATAATAAACTTTCGGGGCAATTTCTGCCGAAGCTGCCAAACGCAGGCAGGTAAATTGTCGCTTAGGATCGTTCATGGCGTTTACTTCCATAACTAATCTAAGCAGATAATGCTTTCCCCGAATACCTATCTTATAAACCAAAGCTGTAGAAAGGCCACCGCTCAGTATTTCGATGCTTTCAGGTTCTTCTGTTTGAAATGCTTGTAATAAAGCCGTTTTAACGGCTGCTGATTTATCAGCAGGTATCACAGTTAATATAGTTTCCATATTGCAAAGAAACCAAATACAGCACTGCCTGCATTTGATTCAGATCACAAACAGATTATCATTTGTTTAATTTATTGCGGTAACGGCTCAAGGTCTCCCGTGTCATGCCTAAATAACTGGCAATATATTGTAGGGGGACACGCTTAAAGATGGTGGGGTGTTCAGCAATCAGTGACTGAAATCGGGTTTCGGGCAGGTCTTTCAAAAAGGCGCCTTCACGCTTTTCGGCGCGGATCACCTGTTCCTGAATGATAATGCGGGCCAACTTATTCCAAATGGGATAGCTTTCACACAATTGCTGTATGTCTTCGTAATTGATCTCCGCAAGTTCGGTATCTTCCAGCGCCTGAATATAGATCGTTGATGGTTCTTGCGAAAACAGGCTGCCGAAAGAACAAACCAAGCCATTCTCCAGTAGAAAATCCTTACAAACTTGCCGGTCCTCTAACTGGTAATAATATCGAACGCTCCCTTTTTCGATGAAGGCGATCGTTTCACACAGATCACCTTCATTTAAAAAATGTTCATTCTTTTTAAGCATCCTGGTTTTAACAATACGCTCCAGCGCTGCTTTTTCCTCCTGCGAAGGATTAATAAGCCTTTCGATATTAAAAAGTATCCTCATCCTGCTTTCATCATATTTAAAGATAAAATATTACTTGCTAAAATAAAGTTAAAGCGTGTTTTAACCGGCGTGAAGGCTATTTACCAATGCTTTTTCATAGATGTAAACAGAAGATGCTTTAGCTTTCGCACGGAGTGCTGCCAAATCGCGGTCAACCAGTTTACCATTTCGTTTAACTGCTTTACCCGCTACGAATACAGTATCAATATTGGCTGAACTGGCCTGTGATACAATTGAATTAACCGGGTTTATGACCACCGGCGCGATATTCAACAAATCGGTGCGTAACAGGATCAGATCGGCTTGTTTACCAGGTGTTAAAGAACCGGTTTTTTTGTCCAATTGCAATGCTTTGGCTCCATTAATAGTGGCCCAGGTCAAAGCGTCAGCAGCGTTTAGACCGATCTTTTGCGGCATTTCACCTGAAAGCAATACGCTATTGTTAGCCAATGCCCGTTCAGTTTGCAGCGCGATGCGCATTTGCGTAAAGATGTCGCCGCCTGCGGCTGTTACCACATCCACGCCTAATGAGGGCGCCATGCCGGCTGCAATGGCTTTACCGGTAGCCGGAAAACCTAAACCCATTTGCATTTCGACTTCGGGCGTGATGGATACCGAGCAACCATGGTCTGCCAGCAACCTGAAATCTTCCCCGATCAGGAAATTACAGTGCGCAAAATTCATATCCGGGCCCAATAAATTTGCTTTGGCTAATTGTTGCACTGCTTTGTATTTATCGGCGAATGTTCCGCAACCAACGTGCATAGAGATGGGTAGTCCGAATTTACGTGCCAGCTCTATATCTTGTTTCGCAACATCAAATAAAGAATATTCCGGGCCCCTAATGGCT